>NZ_LRML01000009.1 GCF_001647285.1 Rufibacter roseus | reverse complement strand
CTGCGCCTGTGATTTCGACTGTCACCCCGACAAGGGCACCGGTGGGCACCGAGGTGACCGTTACAGGATCTAACTTCTCGACGGCGGCCAACAACGGGAACGTGATCTTCACCGACCCAGCGGGCAACCCCGTTATAGCCGACAACTACAGGATAGAGAACGGCAGCATCCTCTTCAACGTACCGGCGAACGCCGTGTCGGGAAGCTTCATAGTGCAGAACCAGTACGGGAACACCTCCACCCCGTTCACCGTGACCACGCCGATTGTCACCACTTTCAACCCAACAAGAGCACCGATAGGCACTGAAATCATAGTCAAGGGAGCTAATTTTGTATCAGCCGAAGAGGGTGGTAGAATGCAGTTCTATAATAATTCAAATCAACTTATTGACGCAGAGAATTACCAATTTGTTAACCCTAACGAAATAAAAGGAACAGTACCTTCAGAAGCTGCGCCTTCAGGTCAAATAACAATAACAGGTGCAGACGGTCAGGTAACAGCTAGTTCCTCAAATTTTGAGGTGGGTACCCTCCCTGTGGAGCTCGTTGACTTCACGGCCAGCCCGTCCGAAAGGGGTGTGACGCTAAGCTGGGAAACGGCCTCCGAGAGAGACAACGCCTACTTCGAGGTGCAGTCGACCACCGATCTGAAGGGGGGCCAGTTCAAGGCGCTTGGGCAGGTGGACAGCAAAGCGACCAACAGCTCCGTTGCCACTGCCTACAAGTTCGAGGATGCCTCGCCAGCCGGAGGACAGACTTACTACCGACTGAAGCAGGTCGACCTGAACGGCAGCTACGAGTATAGCAAAGTGATTGTAATAGAACGAGGTACCGTGCATAAAGCAAGTACGACAGTAATACCTTTCCCAAACCCAGTTTTGAGCAAACTGAACTTAAACGTGGAGACACAGAAGGCAGGCCAATTAAAAGTGTCTGTTTACCGCACCACCGGGAACAAAGTATTTGAACAAGTGTTCTTCGTTGAGACCGGACGCACTTCTGTTGAAATTCAAGAAGAGCAATTGTCTCTGAGCCCTGGTGTCTATATCTTAACGACTCAGATGCACGGGAAAACAACCCACCACCGAATTGTCAAGTAAGGAAATCTACATATACAGATTATCACCACAAAAGGAGAAGGCATAAGTCTTCTCCTTTTGCATTCATGAATATCACATAAATAAACCTAGCATCTATTTTCTTGCCTCATCCTAAAAGATAAACCATTGGTAATTTGCCGCATTGGCCGTACTTTTGGGCACCCACTAAATTAAAAAGGATGCAACGCGATTCCCACATCTTCGACTTAATACAGCAAGAGCACCAGCGCCAGCTGCATGGCTTAGAATTAATTGCCTCAGAAAACTTTGTATCTGAACAGGTAATGCAGGCCATGGGCAGTGTGTTAACCAATAAATATGCAGAGGGCTTACCTGGTAAACGCTACTATGGTGGCTGCGAAATAGTAGACCAAACGGAGCAATTGGCTATTGACCGCGCCAAAGAACTGTTTAAGGTAGAATGGGTAAACGTGCAGCCACATTCTGGAGCTCAGGCCAATGCCGCCGTTATGTTGGCAGTGCTAAACTCCGGCGATAAAATTCTGGGCTTCGATCTTTCGCACGGGGGCCACTTGACGCACGGTTCTCCGGTGAACTTCTCGGGTAAACTGTACCAGCCAACTTTCTATGGCGTAGAGCCGGAGACTGGTGAGATTGATTTTGAGAAAGTGAAAGAAGTAGCGCAGCGCGAAAAACCAAAATTGATTATATGTGGCGCCTCTGCATATTCCCGCGACTGGAACTACAAATTACTTAGGGAAGCTGCTGATTCAGTAGGAGCTTTATTGTTAGCTGACATTTCTCACCCAGCCGGTTTGATTGCTACCGGATTGTTGAACGACCCGTTTGAACATTGCCATATTGTGACCACTACTACCCACAAAACCCTTCGCGGGCCACGTGGCGGCATGATCATGATGCGCAAAGATTTTGAAAACCCTTTTGGCCTGAAAACCCCGAAAGGTGAAATAAAAATGATGTCTTCTTTGCTAGACGGCGGAGTATTCCCTGGAACGCAAGGTGGCCCATTGGAGCACGTAATTGCAGCCAAAGCAGTGGCATTTTTTGAAGCACTTTCACCATCATACAAAGAATATACTCAGCAAGTGCAGAAGAATGCACAGGTGCTGGCTAAGTCCTTCGTAGACAGAGGCTATAAACTTATTTCAGGCGGAACGGTTAACCACTTAATGCTGATAGACCTTCGTTCAAAAGACTTGACTGGTAAATTGGCTGAGAACACGTTGATCAAAGCAGACATCACCATCAACAAAAACATGGTGCCCTTTGATGACAAGTCTCCGTTTGTTACGTCAGGTATCCGGATTGGCTCGGCGGCTGTAACTACCCGTGGATTAAAAGAACAAGACATGGACCGAGTTGTAGAGTACATTGACCGCGTGCTTATGAACCACGACAATGAGACCATCATTTCTGACACGCGTAAAGAAATTAACCGCTGGATGCAGGAATTCCCGCTGTTCAGCTATTAAGCAACATAACCATACATGGCACAACGTTCTGAAGGGGTGACAGTGAATAGCGGCGAAGAACATGAAATGACCTTTTTGGACCATCTTGAAATTTTAAGATGGCACATTATCCGTTCTGTTATTGCCATAGTTGTTTTTACTGCCTTGGCCCTGTCTAACAAGGAGCTTGTCTTCGGGCAAATAATCCTTGGGCCTTCCAAGACAAGTTTTTTTACCTACCGTAAGCTCTGCGAGATTGGGGCTGCTATCAACTCGCCGGGCTTATGTATACAAGATTTACCTTTTACCCTGCAAAGCCGGGAGCTGTCTGCGCAGTTTACCATGCACTTGACAAGCTCTTTGGTAGTGGGGTTAGTTTTAGGTTTCCCTTATATGTTCTGGGAAATCTGGCGCTTTATAAAACCAGGCTTGTACCCAAGGGAGCAGAAAAACTCAAGAGGAGCTGTCTTCTTTGTATCATTCCTGTTTCTGCTGGGCGCTGTGTTTGGATACTTTATTGTTTCGCCGCTGTCAATTAACTTTTTAGCTTCATATCAGGTAGACCCCAGTATTAAGAATGACATTGATTTGTCTTCTTACGTGTCTATGTTGGTGACGCTGGTGCTTTCTTGTGGTTTAATGTTTGAGCTGCCCATGGTGGTGTTCTTTCTGTCTAGGGTGGGCATAGTTACACCTGAGCTTATGAAACTGTACCGCAAGCATGCTATTGTGGCCATAGCGCTAGTGGCAGCCATACTGTCACCGCCCGATGTACTGAGTATGACGCTGATGGGTATTCCGCTGCTCCTGCTCTATGAGGTAAGTATTCACATCTCCTGGATGGTGCGCAAGCGAGATTTAGCCCGTTTAAATGAACAAGCTTCTGAAGAAATAAGTCAACCATGAAAATAGCTTTAGGCGGCGACCACGCCGGATACCAATACAAAGAAGTACTGAAATCACAGTTAGAGCAGCTAGGTCATGAAATCAATGACTTTGGCCCTTTCTCTGAGACCTCGGTAGACTATCCTGATTTTGTACACCCACTCTCTACCGCCGTAGAAAAGAAAGAGTATGACTTTGGCATATTGATTTGCGGCAGCGGTAACGGAGTAGCTATTACCGCTAACAAGCATGCTGGGGTTAGGGCCGCCTTGTGCTGGAATGCTGAGCTGGCTGGCCTGGCCCGTTCTCACAACAATGCCAATGTACTGTGCATACCAGCTCGTTTTGTTTCAGATCAAGTAGCCCAAGACATGGTTGCCACTTTCCTGACCACTGAGTTTGAGGGTGGCCGTCACCAAAATAGAGTAGACAAAATAGCTTGCCGCTAGCCTTAGGCTGATTCTGCTGAAGAGCAAGAAATCTGTTTTTGGGTCTGTTTTGCTGAAAACAGGCCCAAAACAGATTTCTTGTTTACTATAATTCCAGTTAGTTTTTACCTTCTTCCATAGATTTCCTCTGGCGCAAGCGTCCGCTTGTGTCCGCACGCCTTTTAAATCAGGAATTCCTAAGGACACAAGCGGACGCTTGCGCCAGAAAGTTCTTCATTTTGGAAGGCTCTTTTTACTAGTTATCATAAGGGAATGGTTAAAAGCTTTTTGCTCTAGCGCGGAAGTTACTTCCGTGCCTTGCAAATCAGTAGCCGTTAGTCACGGAAGTAACTTCCGCGCCATAGAAATTCTACAAAAGCCGCTTTAGCCCTGTTTTCAGAAAAACAGAGCTAAAACATATCATTCATTGAGCTACCGTACTCTTTTGTAAAATGGCCCGTCATCTACTTTCTCATAGCGGTTAAAGACAATAGGAAGCTTGTATTGAAGTTCGGGCATGAGATTGACCTGATCTACAATGTAGGCAGGAGGATTTTTCCGGAGATCTTGGAAAATGGTGAAGAGAGAGTGGTATCGGTTTAACCGGCCAAAATAAGGCTGAGCTAGGTCCCAGCGTAGGTATGGTGAGCCCAAATGGTTTCGCTGGTAGAAATTCACGTCAGGACCCAGTACCAAAAGCTGTTTGTTTTGCAAAACCCTGTACTGCGGGGCATCTTTCACTTGTATTGCTTCAGGAGAAATACCTATAGAGGGATAGACCAAATTCAATGGGTTATACCGCATTACTACCACTCCGGCCACAATTACCAGAAAGAATATTTCGGCAATCCAGATCTTCTTGCTTTGCCATGAGAACAGGAACACCCCAAAATATGCCAGAAGCGGCAGCAGCATGATCAGTGTTTTGGCGGAACCATCGTGGCCGCTTAACAACACCAACCCAACTACCAACAACCAAATGAGCATGAACTGCAAAAATCGAGCTTGGTAATTAATGCCCAGGTTCACAAAAGGCAAACTCAGGAATGACAAAAACAGCACTCCCAACGGAATAGCCGCAATCTTCATTACCTGCCAGAACGGAAGCACAAAAGTAAACTTAAACTGCCACGACCATGCCAGACCAAATTCCAAGAACGGTACCAAGGCATCTTGATACATAAAAACAGTAAGCACCACTGAAAACGGGAAGGCAAAACCCGTCAGCATCAGCAAAACGCTTCGGAAGGCGCCGGAGGCAAAAAAGATAATAGCAAAAAAGCCCAGCACCAGAAACCACACCCACGGCAAGTAAAACAGAGCCGCCAAGCCCAACATAAAGCCGGCATTAAACAGACGCCTCACGTTAGAGGCCTCTTTAGAAATAGCGGTTAGAAAGTATACCGCCTGAATAATGAACGTGTAGCCCATAAGTAGCGGCGACAGCACATCCATTTCAAAAAAAATGCTGCCAAAAAGCATGTACAGCAAAGCCGGAACAAAACTTCTCTGGGCAAATACCTGATTCCGGTTGAAAATAGAATTGAGCAGGAATGCCTGGTACATCACCAGAAAAGTGGCAAGCAAGCGATAGGTAAGATAAGAACGGCCAAATAGCGCATCTACGAGCCAATACACCGCCCCTGAGAGCGGAGCCGTGGTGTCATACACATCACGGTAGAGCACAAAACCCTCTTGCAGGCGCTCACCCAGCAGAGCGTAGTGCAATTCTGAGAGCGTGGTGGGCATACCCAACCAAAGGAGCGGAAGCCGGATTAAGAGAAACAGCAGCACCAACACCACCCACCTGGACGGAAACAAACTGCGGAAGAATCGTATCAAAGGAGAACGCGGCTTAGCCACCACTTAAGGCAAAAGACCTAATCAGATGAACCAGTGTAGGCCTCAGCGGCTTTACACAAGCCTATCTGCAAAGTGCGCGGCGGTTTGTGGGGTAAAAATGTGAAATTAATGCGATATTTGCTGAACCATGGATAGTAAACGCCAACAAAAATTCTCTCGTCTTATTCAAAAGGAACTTGCTGAGATCTTTCAGCGTGAGTGTTCCCATTTGTTTCAGAGCACCTATATATCAGTAAGTGGAGTACGCGTGTCGCCAGACTTAGGGGTGGCCAAAGTGCATTTAAGCCTGTTGCTGAGTCCTCAGGGCCGCGATCTGCTCAAAGAAGTTCAGGTACATACCAAGACCATTCGGCATGAGCTGGCTAAGCGCATCAAGAACCAGGTGCGTGTTATTCCGGAGCTAATCTTTTATTTAGACGATACAGCCGAGTACGCCGCCAAAATGGATAAAATTATCTCTGAGCTAGATATTCCCGCCGAATCTAAAGAAGACCCCAGCAACCCGTTTAACCGTGCCGAAGAGGAAGACCTGCCAGAAGAGGAAGATTTTGGAAATGAAGAAGAGGAGGACGAAGACGAAGAAGATTTTCGCCGCCGCCGTTAGCCTTAACAAAGTCCGCTACTAAACCCACACATGCAATACGACCCTATTAAACGCGTATTGGGCGAAGCGTTCAACAAAACGCCTTTCCTGCGCAAGCTCTTTTACAACCTGCTAGACCTGTTGCTGCTGCGTACGTGGCATATTCACAAAGAGCTAAGAGCCTGGGCCAAAGGCAAGCGCCAGCAGCCTATGAGAATATTAGACGCTGGCTCTGGCTTCGGGCAATATTCTTACTACCTCTCTGGCATGAGCAAGCAATGGCGCGTGCTGGCCGTTGACGTAAAAGAAGAACAGATAGAAGACTGCACCAACTTCTTCCGGAAGATTGACCGCCACAACGTGCAGTTCCAGATTGCTGATTTGGTGCGGTTCCAGACACCTGAGCCGGTTGATTTAGTGCTGAGTGTAGACGTAATGGAGCATATTTTGGAAGACGTGGAAGTGTTCAAAAACTTTTATGCCTCTATGAACCCCGGCGGCATGGTATTGATTTCCACACCCTCTGACCAAGGTGGTTCTGACGTACACGGCGACGAGGAGAGTTCGTTCATTGAAGAGCACGTTCGCGACGGCTACAACATTCAGGAAATTCAGGACAAGCTGAAAAGCGCCGGCTTTAGCCGCACCGAAGCTCATTACTCCTACGGCACTCCTGGTAAAATCTCTTGGCGCCTGAGCATGAAGTACCCTATTTTGATGCTGGGGACTTCAAAATTATTTTTTGTGCTTTTGCCATTCTACTACCTAATTACGTATCCGTTCTGTTTGTTGCTGAACTACCTTGACACCCACGGCAAACACGCCACCGGCACAGGGCTTATTGTGAAAGCCTGGAAATAAAGGAAGAGCAGACAGAGCTTCAGCAGGAAATATAGCGTTTTAGGCATGTTTTCTGAAAACTAGGCTGGAAACGAATCTTGTTTTTCAGATATTTACTGGCATTAAAGATCACGCTCCTGGTCTGATAATATTTGTTTGCTTCATGTCTTATACCCATTTTCCATGATAGAGCTAATCAGAACAGATTCTACCCATCATGATTTTACTGAGCTGGTCATGCTGTTAGACGCCGACTTGCATGTGAGAGACGGAGATGACCACTCGTTCTTTGCGCAGTTCAACAAAGTGGATAGCATAAAGCACGTAGTAGTGGCCTATTACAAAGAGTGTGCGGCAGGTTGTGGGGCTATCAAAGCTTATGCAGAAGGCGTAGCCGAAGTAAAAAGAATGTTTGTGCTTCCTGAATTCAGGGGGCAGGGGGTTGCAAACCGTGTCTTGGCTGAACTGGAAGCTTGGGCTGCTGAGTTGAACTTCCAGAACTTGATACTTGAAACCGGAAAGGCAATGCCCGAGGCAATAAGGTTGTACACCAAAAACGGCTATCAGATCATACCCAACTACGGACAGTACAAGAACATTGAGACCAGTATCTGCATGACGAAAGCAGTAGAATCAGAGAAAGTACTGGAGCAGTAGTAGCATACTATTCTTGCCTCCTGCGCCTGCTCTTTCTCAGAAAACATAACCCTTTCGCCACAGAACAGTAAACCGAACCTGACGAATGGCTGGAGCGGAATTCATTCATCCACCCATTCACTCCATTACTCATTCACTCATTTGTATAGATGAACGTTGCCCTATTAATAGCCAAACGGTATTTCTTCTCTAAAAAGAAGCGCAACATCATCAATATCATCTCTGTTATTGCCATGATTGGCGTGGGCGTGGGTTCCATGGCTTTAATTGTGGTACTGTCAGTATTCAACGGTCTGGAGGATCTGATTAAATCTTTGTACGGCAAGTTCGATCCCGAAATCAAAATCACTGCTGTTGAGGGAAAATCTTTTGAAACCGACAGCGTTTTTCTGGCTAGAATAAGAAATACGCCGGGAGTTGCCCTGCTTACCGAGGTGATAGAAGACAATGCCCTGCTGCGCTACAACGACCGCCAGATGGTGGTGAAGGTAAAAGGCGTAAGCGACAATTTCTTTCAGCAGAACCAGATTGACTCTGCTATAGTAGACGGTCATTACCTGCTCAAGCGTAACGGGCAGCAGTACGCCCTTATTGGGCGCGGAGTGCAGTATCAACTTTCTATCCGGCCCGAGAACCCTTTTTCACCCCTACAGTTTCTTTACCCAAAGGCGGGCACCAAAACCATTATTAATCCAGAGAATGCATTCAGGCAGTTGGGCATACAGGCAGGTGGCGTATTTGCCATTGAACGCCAGTATGATGACCAATATGTGTTTGTGCCCATTGCTTTTGCGCAGGAGTTGCTGGGCTATGAGAACCGACGCACTGCCCTTGAGGTGAAAACCGAGAACCAAAAAAATATAGACAAGGTTAAAGCAGCGCTTCAAAAAACATTGGGCCAAGATTTTCAGGTGCTGAACAGTGAAGAACAGCACGTAAGCCTTTTAAGGGCAGTGAAAGTAGAAAAGCTGTTCGTTTTTGTCACCTTCACGTTTGTGCTGCTCATTGCCTCTATCAATATCTTCTTCTCGCTTTCTATGCTGGTGCTAGACAAGCAAAAAGACATTGCTATTCTAGCCTCATTGGGAGCTGACAGTAATACCATCCGGCGTATTTTCTTAACCGAAGGAGCCATCATAGCTTTTACCGGCGCTTTTGTAGGGCTAGCCTTAGGGGGAACCATTTGTTGGGTGCAGCAGACCTTTGGCTTAGTGTCAATGGGTATGTCTACCTCAGTTGTAGAAGCTTACCCCGTGCTCATGCGCCCATCAGATTTTCTGCTGACCGGGGCAGCCATTATTCTTATTACGCTTATTGTATCTATTCGCCCCGCCAGCCGGGCTGCCTCACTCTCAGTTAGAGATCATATCTAGCCGCAACTACCTATTGCACAACAGCGCAAGCTTTCTTCTCTAAACGCAAATGAACAAAAGTGGTAACTAAAACATAATGTTAGCGCTTTTAGGCTGATTTGCAGAAAACAAGGCTAAAACAGTAGGCATGGCAACGTGTGGCAGCTAATAATTTTACTATTTTTTTCGTGGGGTAAGGATTTTGTCGTATTTTCAAAGTTGCGTTAGAATTCCTGCAACATGAAAGTTTATACCACACAGCCTTTTCAAGTCATTTATTCTCTTTTTGAGCATGAATACTTGGGCTATCTGTTTGAGTCTTTTGTGGTTCAGGTAAATTCTAAAAAACAACTCACGCTCCAGCACCAGAACATCTCCAGCAAAAACGCTGATGAATTCGCCAGCCGCCTAGACAAAACTGATTATAAGCTGATTGTTCTCATAGATGAAATTCAGCAAGATGCGGTATTCAAGAAATTTGCGGTAAAAAAGTCTACTCTCTCTGAGTTCTTTTTCAAAACCTATGATCCTTTAAAAGGAGATAAAGCGCTGCAAGAGAACATTAGCCACTACATACAAGTGCGTATGGCTAAAATTCTGGAGCTGCTTAAGGGCAAGTACACCTTTATCATGGGTAAGGATGGCGAGCCCACCTGGAAGAGAATACACGTAGCCGAAGAAAGAGCTACCGTTTTGTTTCATTTCCGGCGTAACGATGACAATACCCACTATTTCCCTACCATTAAATATCAGGGCGAAAAACTGGAGTTCCAGTACCAGAACGCAGTGCTGGTTTGTATGGAACCTGCCTGGCTGCTCCTAAATGACAATCTCTATAGTTTTGAGAAGCAGGTAGACGGTAAAAAGCTGCAGCCTTTCCTGAACAAGAAGTTCATTATGGTGCCCCGCAACGTAGAGGAAAGCTATTACCGTAAATTTGTGGCGCCGCTGGTAGAACAGTTTGATGTGCATGCCAAAGGCTTCGAGATAAAAACAGAAAGGTACGCACCCCAACCGCAACTGCAGTTCTCAGAATTGCCCCTGTCAGAGCCATCGCCTGCGCTTTTTGCTACTAACAGCAGAGAAGCGGAAGAGGAGCCTGAACTACGAGCTCCCTCAGATGCTGATAAAATCGTATTCAAGCTGCATTTCAACTACGGTGATTTTACCGTGGGCGCGCAAGAGTCTAAAAAGATCAGCGTGAACGTGGAGAAAACACCAGACTCCTACGTTTTCCACCGCCTGCACCGCGATTTAGACCAAGAGAAGTTTTTCTTGAAAGAGCTGGCCAGCCGCGGCTTGGAAATCCGGAATGGCAAGGCTGTTCTGGACAAGCCCAATGCCTTTGGGTGGCTGAACAACTACGCCAAAGCCTTGGAAGAATTGGGCTTTACGTTGCTGCAGAACCAGTCTGAAAAGAACTATTTCATTGGCGAAACATCCGTAACCGTTGGCATCAACGAAACCAACGACTGGTTTGACATTTACGGTACCGTGCGCTTCGGACCTTATGAGATTCCGTTCATCAAGCTCCGGAACCACATTCTCACCAAGCAGCGCGAGTACAAATTGCCCAACGGCCAAATCGCCATCATTCCGGAAGAATGGTTTACGCAGTACCTGGAGCTCTTTGCTTTCTCTGAAGGCGATGATGAGCTGAAGCTGCGCAAGCACCACCTATCGCTGGTCAGTGACCTGCAGAACGGCAACTTGGCCAGCGTGACCATGAGCCGTAAATTGGAGAAGCTGCGCGAGTTTGAAACCGTAGAAGACAAACCCCTGCCCGCCGGTTTTAAAGGTGAATTGCGCCCGTACCAGAAGGCTGGTTATAATTGGCTGCATTTTGTGCAGGAGTTCCACTTCGGCGGCTGCCTAGCAGATGACATGGGTTTAGGGAAAACCGTACAGACGCTGGCCATGCTGCAGCACCGCAAAGAGAACGGTGCCCAAAGCGCCTCCTTGCTGGTCATGCCTACTTCTTTGATTTATAACTGGCTCGCCGAGGCTCAGAAGTTCACGCCGCAGCTGCGCATATTAACCTACACCGGTACGTACCGCAACAAAACCGTGTCGCAGTTCAAGCATTATGACCTGGTGCTGACCAGCTACGGCATTGTGCGCCTGGACCATGAAATTCTGAAGCGGTACATGTTTGACTACGTGATTCTGGATGAGAGTCAGGCCATCAAGAACCCTAACTCCAACACATCAAACTCCATCAGAGAACTGAATTCAAAGCATAGGCTAATCTTAACGGGTACGCCCGTAGAGAACAGCACTCTGGATCTTTGGAGTCAGATGTCGTTTATAAACCCAGGCTTGCTGGGCACCCAAAATTTCTTCAAAAAGGAGTTCCTGCGGCCCATTGAGAAACTGAAAGACGAGCATAAAACCAAAAGGCTCCACGCGCTCATCAAGCCCTTTATTTTGCGCCGCCATAAAAGTCAGGTGGCCACCGAACTGCCCGAGAAAATTGAGCATGTAACCTACTGCAAAATGACTGAGGAGCAGGAGCATGCCTATGAAGAAACCAAATCTTATTACCGCAACAAGATTCTGAAGAACATTGAGGAGCACGGGGCCGCTAAATCACAGTTCATGCTTTTGCAGGGCCTCATGAAACTGCGCCAAATTGCCAACCACCCCCGCATGGCCGATCCTACCTATGAGGCCGAATCGGGAAAGCTGGGAGAGGTGCTGCGCCTGACGAAGACCGTTGTCAATGAAGGACACAAAGTTTTAATCTTTAGCCAGTTTGTGAAGCACCTGGACATTGTTCGCGCCGCCCTGGATGAACGCAAAATTACATACGCTTACCTAGACGGTTCCACCAAAGACCGGCAGGCACAGGTGGAGCGCTTCCAGAAAGACCCAAATCTGCCCGTGTTCCTGATCAGCTTGAAAGCCGGTGGCGTAGGCCTCAATTTAACCGCCGCCGACTACGTGTTCATTCTGGACCCTTGGTGGAACCCCGCCGTAGAGGCCCAAGCTGTAGACCGTGCGCACCGCATTGGTCAGCAGAATACCGTGTTCACCTATAAATTCATTACCAAGAACAGCGTGGAAGAGAAGATTCTGGCCCTACAAAGCAAGAAACTCCAGCTGGTGACCGAACTCATCTCTACCGACGAAGCCGTGATCAAAAGCCTGACCAAAGAAGATATTGAGAGCTTGTTGAGTTAATGCGTTTTCATGCTGTTTTTGAGAAAGTAAGCGGGAAACGCAATAGCGGTTTGGCTAAAGCCGATAAAGGGGGTGAATCTTTAAAAATGGGTTGAAACCCATTCCTATTCAAATTGTACAGAATCACTACTATCTAATAGTGTTTTTGTGCTTTAACTGTGTCTGCTGCAAATTTCAATAGAGTGTAATTCATGAATAGAAATGGGTTTCAACCCATCAAAAGATTTGTATTTATATCCGGCTTTAGCCAAACAAAATCTTTACTAAATTCAGTTTTCAAATGCCGTTTATAAAGGTATATGTTCACTTTGTGTGGGGCACCAAAAACCGAGAGCCTCTGCTCGACAATAAAGATGTACGGCTAAAAGTTTGGAACCACATAAGAGAAAATGCTCAAGAAAAGGGAATCTTTATTGACTTCATCAACGGCCATGCAGATCACTGCCATTGTCTGATTTCATTAGGAGCAGACCAAACTATCCAAAAAGTGATGCAATTAATTAAAGGAGAGTCATCTTTTTGGATTAATAAGCATCAACTAATCTCATCAAGATTTGAATGGCAAGATGAATATTATGCCGTTTCTGTATCTGAATCTATGCTGGACAAAGTGCGTGAATACATTAAAAAGCAAGAGGAACACCACACCAGAAAAACATTCATGGAAGAGTGTGAGGAACTAATCTTAAGACACGGGTTTGTAAAAATACGTGATAACTAAATTTTTAAATTATTCGGCTAAAGCCTTTATTTCCACAATCTCCTAAATGGGTTGAAACCCATTTCTACTTATAAATATTTTCAACTATACATTGTAAAACGAATAGGAATCAATATAACATTAAATGAGTTTAGGTTCACTTTGGAAGTTCCTCTTTGGTATTACTAATTGCATCATCTCTTATAGAAGAAAAACCATTCATTGCATCTTAATCTGAAGCAACAACTTCTGTCAAAGCAAATAATAACCGCCTGTTTTAGCCCTCTTTTCCAGAAAACAGGGCTAAAACAGGCGGTTGTGGTAGAAACAAGGCTATTCCTCTTTCTTCCGGCCAATGGTAATCAGTTTGGGCAGCACCTCTTTGAAGTTTGGCACGCCAACTACCTGCCAATAATCACCTTTGTCAATCATTCTAAGATCTACCATGATAGACTCTGTCTGATTCACTGGCCTAACTTTTAAGCTGACTATAGCTACTGAGTCATCTTTCTCTACGTTTTCAATGCCCTCAAATTCAAGCTTAGGCAATGTTTTCTCATTGATCACTTTGCTGACCGGCAGGTGCTTTACCAAGTCTGACAGCTCAGGCACCTTTTGATCTGTGGCGGTTTCAAACCCGTTGATCAATTCCTGCCGCACGGCGGTAGTTACGCTACGGCGTAGTTTCAAGCCTTTCCCAATCAAGGAAACTGGGCCGCGCAATGCCTCTGGCAGAAAATCCAGCACCATGTTCTGGCTCTCTTCCACAATGCTTTGCGAGGTGCGCTTAAAGTCAATGTACTTCTGCAGCTTTTCGGTGTCACGGGCTTCCAGAGCTTCCCTTATTTGCAGAAGAGAGGCCTCTGGGCTTGTTTTAGAAAGTTGATAGTACCAGTAGCCGCCTGCCACCAAACCCACCAGTATTAATAGAAAAACAATTTTTTTCATAGGTTTTTTGAGTCAAGAAATTACTAAAATAAACTTAAAAGATCTTCCTGCTTTACCGCGGCACCTTTGCCTGTAGCTGGCCTGAGCGGTGTACGTGCCAAACAGCAATTTGTGCTACTTGCATGCAGGCCTACTATTAGAAAAAGGAACAGCTGCCAATAATAATTGACAGCTGTTCCTTTTTCTTTTGGCTTAATAAACGTTGTTATGCCTTAAGTCTTCTGTAAGGAAACTTCTTGGAAGCTTTGCGCATAATAGTGTTGATAATGCTGTTCGTATCACTTCCTAACCCTCTAGAGAGCGTTTTCTCGTACTTCCACAACAATTCTCCGGTGGCGCCATCATAAATGTTAATACCTGTTTTACCAGAGTTTGTAGCTCCGTAGAAGCCTACTGCCAAACCCAAAGCCAAGGCAGCACCATCAGACATTGGTTTGTCTGTACTGAAGGTACCCATAATCACACCGTCTACGCCTAAAAGTTTGGCTAACTCTGCCGGAGTAAAAGACTTTATAGTTTCAGCGGTAACATTGTTCTTTAACAGAATAGCGTTGGTAGTGTTGGCATCCTGAAAATTCACGAAGTAATCATCTTTGGAGCTAACTTTCAGAAAGTAAGTCTGCAGAGCGCTCTGCACCGCTAAACCTTCGTTTTTTTCCATTTCTTTTAGCCGCTCCGGGCTCATGTTCTTCATTTGGTTAGGTCTCAAGCCAATAGAAGCATCAAACGGAAGAATTGCCAATGTTTTGTGTTCTTTCGCCAGAGTATTGAAAGATGGATTGGTGTAAATTTCTCTGGTTTGGGCAAAGCCGGATACACTAATGAACAACGCCACTAGAAGTAGAAATGCGCCTCTGTTTTTCATAAATAATAAAGTTATAAAGGGTTTGTATGGAAAAGAATGTTTATGCGGTAATGCTAGAGCTAACAAACTAAGACACTGATCTTAACACCTGATCTGTTTTTCTTAAAGATAAAATAGCTCCTGCACCAAAAATAAAATAAAAAAGGATTTAATTGTTCTATTGAGCGAAATATAACTAAGCCTTCATCTTAGCATAAGGTATTTTTCTGGTGGCTTTACGGGTGATAGCCCTTACAATAGTATCTGTGTTGCTTCCCAAGCCTCTAGACAGTCTCTTGTCATAACTCCAAAGTAAGCTACCGGTGGCGCCGTCAAATATTTTTAAGGTAGCGTTACCGGCATTAGTAGGGCCGCCGTTGCTTATGCCGGAAGTGAAGAAGAAGGTGTACATCATCATGGCCATGGCAGCACCGTTAGACAAGGGCTTTTCAGTCACCATAGTGCCCGTAATTACAGCATCAACCCCAAGTAAATGGGCTAGCTCAGTGGGCGTGTGCTGAATTATCTCTTCGGGCGTAATCCCTTTCTCCTCCAACAGTGCATTGGTTACACGTACATCCTGCACAGTCACTACTTCCTCTTCACTGTTGATCTTGTTCAGAAAATGAACATGAAGCGAACTTTGCATAGCTCGGCCGTGGCTTTGCTCTAATTCAGCGTGCTGCTTGGGTGTCAGCCTCTCCATTTCCTTCGGCCGAAGGCCTAACCGTACATCAAAAGGCAGAATGGCAATAGTTTTATGTTGCTTGGCCACCACACCGAATGACCTACTGGTATAGATATGCCTTGATGCATGGTTGCAGCTTTGTAAGCTTGAAGCGAGTACAGCAACCATAATTAATAGAAAACTGGTGAACTTCATATGAGGTAATAATGAGTTGTTTCTACTACTTGATACAAAGGCGCTGCAAGTGGTTGCTTAGGCGTAAAAACTTTTCAGCCTGACCTTGCTACTTCTTTATAAAGTTTTGTTGTAGACCTGCATTACCTATGTTTACCCCTACTGAATTTTATTATTTTTCCAGAGCAGCTAAGCAAGAGAAGCCCTGAGGAAGGAACAGTGTACAAACCCAAAGCAGAGCTACCTGTTTCAGGCTTATTTTTCTAAAAACAGGCCTAAAATAAGTGCTCTGTATCTAGAAATGGCAAAACAATTATAGCTTAACAGAAGTTAAGTACCCAAAACAGTATGAATCTGTGTAGATTGGCACATGGCAAAAGCAGCAGTAATAGGTTCAGGCATAGGCGGAATAGCAGCAGCCATCAGGTTAGCAGTGAAAGGGTATGAGGTCACTGTGTTTGAGGCAAATGCAACGTTTGGCGGTAAAATGACGCAGTTCACGCTGCCCGGCGGTTACCGTTTTGATGCCGGCCCATCTTTGTTCACACTGCCGCACTTGGTAGACGAGCTTTTCTCTTTAGCAGGCCGCAATCCGCAGCAATATTTCCGATACCAAAAGCTACCCGTAGTCACGCAATATTTCTGGCCAGACGGTACACAGCTTACAGCCTATGCCAATGCCCAGGATTTTGCGCAGGAAGCAGAACAGAAACTGAAAGTACGCAAAGAGCACTTACTCCGTCACCTACAGAAAGTAGCGCGCCTCTACCACGCCACTGCCGATACCTTTCTCCACAAATCGTTGCACAGAGTAGGTACCTACCTTAGCTCAGATGTCTTGAAAACTTTGCCTGCCTTGCCGGAACTGGGGCTTATGACCACCATGCACGCGGCCAATGCTCAGGCTTTTGAAGATCCCAGGCTGGTACAGCTTTTAGACCGTTATGCCACCTACAACGGCTCTGACCCATACCAGGCGCCCGGCACCCTTAATCTTATCCCGCACCTGGAGTTCAACATTGGTGCGTTTTATCCTGAGGGAGGCATATACGCCATTGCCAAAAGTCTGGTAAAACTGGCGGAGGAGCTAGGGGTGAAGTTCAGATACCAGGAGCCCGTTCTGGAAATAGTTATCAGCGAAAAGAAAGCAGTAGCAGTTAAGACTCCCAAAGGAGATTTCCCTGCTGAGGTAGTAGTCAGCAACATGGACATTGTGCCTACCTACCGGAAGCTGATACCCACTCAACCAGCCCCCAAGAAAACATTGAACCAGCCCCGCAGCAGTTCTGCCCTCATTTTTTACTGGGGAATTGCGCGTGCATTCCCGGAGCTGGATTTACACAATATCTTCTTCAGCCAAGATTACTGGCAAGAGTTTGAGCATATTTTCAAGAAGAACACAGTTGCAGATGACCCTACGGTGTATGTCAACATCACCTCCAAATTAAGCCCCGCTGACGCACCAGCTGGACACGAAAACTGGTTTGTGATGGTGAACGTACCCCATAACAGCGGGCAAGACTGGGGAAAGCTTATTCAGCAAACACGGCAAAGCGTACTCAAAAAAGTGAGTAAAGTGTTAGGCACTGACGTAGAACAGCTCATCACAACAGAACGGGTATGGGATCCAAAAGGTATTGAGGCCGATACCTCTTCGTTTGCAGGCGCTTTGTACGGCAGCAGCTCTAATAACCGCATGGCCGCTTTTCTGCGCCACCCAAACTTTTCGGGTAAGATAAAGGGGTTGTATTTTGTAGGCGGAAGCGTGCACCCTGGGGGTGGTATTCCGCTCTGTCTGCTTTCCGCTAAAATAATGGGCGATTTAGTACCCAAGGTTCCAACAACAGTTTCAGCATGAGGTTAACGGCGTTTCCCGCTTCTTCTGACGTTCCATCCAGACACAGGTATTTGCCTTTGGCCATTGGGGTGTTACTTCTTTTTTATAGCGTTGGTTTTTGGGGCTTGGGTTTTAGCAGTTATAAAGCTTGGTTTCAGGCCTTAGTTCCGTTCAATCTGCTGTTGACCTACACGCTGCTGTTTCTTTTTCACCGAAGCTGGAACCGCAGCTTTTACTTATTTGCCGCCACCGCCTGGTTGGCAGGTATGGCCTTTGAGTGGGTGGGGGTACATACAGGGCTTATGTTCGGCGAATACGTTTATGGGTCTACCTTAGGCTGGCAACTGTGGGCGGTACCATTGCTGATTGGTGTTAATTGGCTTATGTTAGTGTACAGCTCGGGGCATTTATTAAAACGATTAAATATTCATTGGTTTTTCCGTGCCATTTTGGGTGCCGGTTTAATGGTGCTTTTAGATTATTTCATGGAGCCCGTGGCCGTTCATTTTGACTTTTGGCAGTGGCACCATGAGGTGATTCCCTTCTCCAACTTTATTGGGTGGTTTTTAGTGGCGTTATTATTACAAATCCACTTCCATAAAGCGAGCTTCCGGAAAAACAATGCCATAGCCCACTGGGTTTTTCTGGTACAGCTACTCTTCTTTGCCGGGCTCCACCTTCGCCTTTTAAGTTTATAGGCTCTCTTTGCTTTTATTATCTGGTTCTATCCTAGGTGCTGAATTGTATATTTTATACAATGAATCATATTTTTAACGGAATCCTCTACTTAACATAAGTGCGGTTAATACTGATTTTTAAATCATTGCCAGTAGAATAGCAGCTCTTTTCAAAAAAATATTATATTTGTTTAGAGGCTAGTGGATGGTATATGGAACAGGAACTGACACGGGAATCACTGCTGCGCGAGGCCATGGCAGTGTTCTGCACAAATGGGGTCAAAGATCTGACTGAACGGAGAATTATGCAGGAATTCAATCTGCTTCCGGCAGAGTTCCATGCTTGGTTTTCTGACAAGGAAGATTTTATCCGGCAGGCGGTAAGTTTATATTTAGAAGAGCAAAAGTCGGTTCAACTGTCGTTACTGGAACAAGCTAAACACCCCATTGCAGAGCTCATGCATGTGATTAAACACCACACCTCGCAGCTGCAGAAAATCAACCCCAACTTCTTTGTTCAAATTCAATACCTGTACCCGCGGGTCTGGACTCTGTACCTGCGCCACATCCAGATGCACTCATACCACTTGTTCTATGAGTTACTCAACAAAGGCATACGGCACGGCATCTTTCGCCCAGATTTGAATATTGAGATAGTGACCAAGGTTCTGCTGGAGCAGATAAATGTACTGCTGAACCACTCATTGTTCCCGCCTCAACGGTACAACATGGCAGAGGTCTTTAGAGGCATCTTTCTGTATTATCTGAAAGGTATCTCCACAAACCGGGGTGATATGGAACTCGAAAACTTCTTTTCTGATTTCTCTATGTAACTGGGCCCTGTGGGCAGGCGCAGCTATGTCAATTGGCAGCAGACGCTAAATTTTTCAATAATAAAAACTACTTTAGCCTTCTTTAGTAAAGAAAGGGAAGGGCAAAAACAGACGCAATGACTTTTAAACAAACGGTTTTACAGGAATTACTGACTCTTTTCAGGAAGGAGGGGCTTGCTCATTTCACTGAGCAGCAGGTTATTAACCGTGTTGATATTTCTTCGGCCACATTCAAGGAGTTCTTCAAAAACATGGAGGACTTAGTAGGCCAAGTGGTTCTGTATGACATTGAAGTTAGGAAGCAGGAGCATGAACTCCTTTTCAGCAAAGAGTCCAGCCCCTTAAGAAAGCTGTTGCTGATAGTGAAGGTAGGCTTGGAGAACCTGAGTAATTCTCAGCCTACGCTGCTCAAAGAGATGATGGAGACGTACCCCAAGGTATGGAACATGTATTGGGAGCGTTCCAACACCTACACCGTACAACTGGTGCATGAGCTGTTGAATGATGGCGTAGTGCAGGGCGAACTGCGCAGGGACATTAACATTCAGTTAGTGACCAAAATCATGATTGAGCAACTGTCACTGGTGGTGAACCCTAACATTTTTCCGCCGGAAAAATATAATATTGCTGAAGTCTTCAGAAGTATTTTTTTGTACTACATCAGAGGTCTTTGCGCCGACAAGGGCATGAAGATAGCCGAGGACTTCTTCGCTTCTCTTAAATAACTCTTCTTGCCTGTTGGTGTTTTAGGGCTATTTTTGGCAAAACAGGTGTAAAACAGAAAGCGCCTGCCATTATACATGGCAGCGCTTTCTGTTTTAAAGAGGCTTGAGTTCTAGCTGATAGATACTCTTACTTTTTGGGTGAACTCGCGCAGAGCGGTTTTGAAATCAGTGTTGTGGTCACCCATGTGGTTCAGAATCCAGATAGCCCCGAACACGTGGGTCAGTTTTTCGCCTTCATCGGCGCCTTCAATTTCAAAAGCAGTGGGTTCTTCATTGATCAATTGCTCTTCGGCTTCGCGAAGGCTGTCAATGGTTTGGGTTTCCACCAGTTTTTTGATAGCGGGTATTTTCATGAAATAATTTCTAGCTTAATTTACGAACCATGTCTTGCACGTACTCTTCTTTGCTGGTGGCAGTACCTTCTACCAATTCTCCGTTTTTAAACACGGCAAAGAAAGGAAGGTTGGTTACACCAGCCAGCTTGCGGGTCTCGGGGCTTGTTTCTGCGTTTACATCCACAAAAGCCACGCCGGCAAACTCCTCGTTCTCTGACATGCGCTTAAACTTTGGAGAGAAAAGGCGGCAATTGCCACACCAGTCTGCAAAATATTTTACCACTACGCGCTCGTTGTTCTGAAGCACACTCTGAAAATCTGCATCGGTTGCTTGTATAACAGCCATAGGAATATTCTTTTAAGTTAAATTTTACTTCAAAAATTTCTGGGTGCAAAGGTAACGTTTTTGGCGCACTTTCTCGAAAACAGGCCTAAAACAGCACTAGTTCAATTTTGAAAAAGCCGCCCCTCAACCTAATACTACCTTCGTTATTTTTTGTTGACAGAATCTGGATTGCTCCCGAAAAAGCCGCCTCTGCCTCTTCTAGATACTTTCGTCTTTAGGGTAATCTGCTCCACTACTTTTTTTTTGGGAAAAGAAATTTGCCATACGCCAGCAATCTGACCTTCTTCATAACCATTGGGTTTGCCCTGTGCCGAGAAAACCCGCAGTTTCTCCAGGCTTGGTGCCGAAAAATCCAGCAGGCTTGGCTCATCACAACTCGCACAGTTACGGCGCTTGATAACAATTGGTCGCTGGTATAAAAACTCCTGATCTCGTACCGAAAGCTGCACATTAGCCTTAGGTGCCCCCTTCATATCAGATAGGTTGTGCTGGGAGAGGTATTGCTTGGCTTCAGCTTCCGTGGCAAATTTTAGGCGTGTAAGCTGGGCGTTGTAGCGCTGCAGAATCTTCTGCACCATTGGCAGCTTAGCGGGATCACCCACAAACAATTCCTGCTCTTTGGGCTGCGCCTCGGCTAGCTGCAGAAAAGCTCCTTCAATGAGACCGACAATAGTGTCACCGGCGGCTAGAGCGCGGGCCTCCATATCTTCCTGGGTAATGCGTTTTACTTTGTGTCGTTCTGCTTCTACGGCCATTTCTTTGCCACGCTCCAGCTTCTCTGGCTCACAGGCCGCCAACAAAAAGCCAAAACCTACTATTCCTAAAACCACTTTCCTTTTGCTCATAGCCATTTGTTTATTCTTCGCGCGCAGAATTATGTACTGCAAAGATGCCACTCCCAAGGGTATTTGTCAATTAACCGGTGCCTCCCGTTTCTGTTTTGGGCTTTTTTTGAGAAAAACAGATCTAAAACGGAAGTCAAAAGAAAAGCCCGCTGTTTTACAACGGGCTTTTACTACACAACAACTAATGTACTTTAAAATTAAGTTCTTGTTTTAGGCCTGTTTTTCAGAAAAGAGACCTAAAACACAAAATCTTGCTCATGAGCCGACATTCGTTTTGCCTGTGAGAACATCAGAGCCATCAGGTTAAGGGACTAACATCCCTTTGAATAGCCTTCACCAAGCCAAAGGCTATTATGCTTGTTGGTGAGAACACCAACAAGGGCGGCAGTTTATTAGCATCATCCTCAATACAAGGAATCATTTCACCTCCAACACTACCGGCTCTCCTAACCCCAAGCTCTTAAGACCAGCCAACTGAGTTTTGGCATCGCCTACCACTACATAAATCATTTTGTTAGGATCAATATAGTTGGAGATCAGGTTTTTGGCCTGGGCATAGCTTAAGTTCTGGATCATGGTTTCGTTCTGCTTCAGGTAATCAGTAGGCAAGTTGTAGGTGTCAATGGTTTCCAGCAGGTTTACCAGTGAGCCTAAAGTTTCATAGCCTAAGGCAGTCTCACGAAGCAAGGCACCTTTTGAGGTGTTTAAGTCTTCTTCAGTGTAGGTGGCGCCGTAGCTTTTCAGAATTTCCTCAATGGTTTGCAAAGACTCTTTGGTCACGTTGGTACGCACGCTGGTGGATGCCACAAACGTACCCGGTCCGCTTGGCCGGCGCGAGAAGCCAGAAAAGGCTCCGTACGTATAGCCTTTCTGCAGACGCAGCACATTGAACAGGGTAGAAGCCGAACCTGCACCAAGCTTGTGGTTAATGGCTTGCATTACCGGATACTCTTTTGAACCCACCGGTACCGCTACGTAACCCGCATAAATCACCGACTGCTTAGCTTCTGGCTGATCAATGAAGTACAGACGCGCTTTTGGTTTAGTAGTAGTAGTTACGGGCGTAGGCAAGGTCACTGGCTTGGCGGCCCACTTCTGCTCCAGGCTTTTTAAGGCGTTGGAAACTTCTGCCTGATTTACCGCACCGGCCACCATAAAGCTGGAGATGCTAGGCGAGAAGTTCTTCTGGTAGTACTCTTTCAGGTCTTGCAGCGTCACGTTCTGGGCAGTCTCCAAGCTACCGGTGGTAGGGTAGGCAAAGCGGCTGTTCTCACCGTACAGCACTTTATTGAAGGCCAGCGAGGCAATGGCTGTTGGGTTGGCATACGTTTGCTTTATACGGTTAATAGCGGCTTGCTTGGCTTTGGCGAACTCAGCTTCATCCCAACGGGGCTCCAGCAGAATTTCCTCTACCAGCTTTAGTACTTCAGGGAAGTTACGTGCCAATGTATTACCTGAAATAGTAATGTCCTCTGAAGAAGAGCTAACGCTGATGAACGCACCCAACTGGCCAATGGCTTCTTCCAGCTGCTGCGGCGTTTTGTTTTTGGTGCCTTCCATGAGCATGGCATCCAATAAGCTGGCCGTACCAATTTTGTTTGGCTCATCTAGCTGCATTCCGCCTTTAATTCTGATGCTGAAGTTGACCAGCGGCAGCTCGTTCTGCTCAATGCCGTACACCTTCATGCCGTTCTTTAACTGCGAAGTCCAGATAGCAGGAGGGGTGTAGGAGAAGCTGTTGCTCAACTCTGGCATTTTGCTGCGGTCAATTTGAGACGGCGTTTTGGGGAACGAGGTAGGTTCTTTTGCGGTGTTGGCCCCTTCGGCCCCAGCCACTATTTTCTCTTCCACCACATCAGCTTTTTGTGCTCCAGCCAAGGCTAATTCTTCCTGACCTCTGGGCACAAAGCTGGTAGCAACGTACGGTTTGCCTTTAATGTACTTGCGGTACACGTTCATGATGTCTTCGGCGGTTACCGCCTGCGTCATTTCCACATCTCTCTTAGCGAAACCAGGGTCACCGGCAAACTCGTTGTACTGAGCCAGCTGGAATGCTTTGTTCAACAGACTGGCAATGCCGTTGTACAGCGCTGTCTCCTGCCGAATTTTCAGGCGCTCCAGCTCTTTGGGGTTAACGCCATCACGCTCAAACTTATCTAGGGCGGCGAAAACAGCAGCCTGCACCGAATCTAGGTCTTTGTTATCAAAGGCACGCACTCTAATGCGGAACGTACCGGCTATTTCAGCGGAGGTCTGGCCAGCAGAGGCACCCGGAGCCAACTTACGCTCTTCCACAATCACTTTCTCAAACGGAGAGTTTTTGCCATCGGCCAGTAGACTACCTAGCATGTCAAGGGCATAAGAATCTTTGTGGTACTGCTCTACGGTTGGGTACACCATGGTCAGCTCCGGCAGATTTGCGAAGTTATCAACATGGTAAAGAGACTTTGTAGATGAAAGCGACACTGGCATGGGCTTCAGTGGCTCCGGCTCTGGCTTCTTCTTCAGCTCTCCAAAGTATTTTTCAATCAGCGCTTTGGCTTCATCGGTTTCAAAATCGCCGGTGAGCACTAAGGTGGCGTTGCTGGCGCCGTACCATTTCTCGTAGAATTCTTTTACATCGGCTAGGGTAGCGGCCTGTAGATCATCCAAGCTGCCAATTACGTCCCAGTTGTAGGGGTGGCTTTCTGGGTACAGGTTTTTCAGAATCACGTAGTTGGTGTGGCCGTACGGTTGGTTGTCTACGCGCTGGCGCTTTTCATTTTTCACCACCTGCTTCTCGTTCTCCAGTCCCCACTCGCTCACGGTGTTTATGAAGAAACCCATCCGGTCAGACTCCATCCAGAGCACCCGCTCCAGCGCGTCTTTCGGCACTACCTCGTAGTAAACAGTTCCGTCAGTAAACGTACCGCCATTAAACGAGCCGCCAATCTGGTTGATGTTCTTGATAAAGTTGCCCTTGCCTACGTTCTCTGAGTTCTGGAACAGCATATGCTCAAAGAAGTGGGCAAAGCCAGTGCGGCCTGGTTTCTCGCGGCTGGAACCTACGTGGTACATAATAGCTACCGCCACTTTAGGGTCTGATTTGTCTTGGTGTAGCACCACATCCAGACCATTGTCTAGCTGATATTTGGTGTAGGGCAGGTTGAACTGATCTGCCGCTGAGGCAGCATTGGTAGAAGCCGGTGCTTTGGCTGTCTCGTTGCTGCGCGAAGTCTTACAGGAACTGAGCCCCACGCTGCCAATGAGCAAAGCAAGGCCGGCGGTTCTAAGCGTTTTATTCATGGTAGAAATGAAATTTTTATTCAATGGCTGGCTTTTCTGCCAAACATTAGTTTATGAGTCGGAGAAAGTTACCAATAATTACACCTAACCCCAAAGTGGCACATCAATGGTACTGTGAAGAACTCAACTTCTGATGCACTTTTATCTAGCCAGCTCAGGGCACAAATTCGTACTCTACCACTGTTTTAGGCCTACTTTTTAAAAATAAGGGCAAAAACACTTATCTTAGATTCTTATTGACCTGCAGCAAATGCCTGCCACTGCTCCTCGTTACATGAAAAACCGAAAACTAGTTTTCATACTTTTTACCATAGCCGCCTTTCTAGCTTTTGTCTCTTTAAGTATTACTTACTACACTACAGGCCGCATTGAATGGCTGAGACTTCTAACTTTTATGATCTCCGGTATTCTGGCTTATGTGGTCTATCAAAGAAAATGAAAAAGTTCTGCCTTGCGCTCCTGCTGTTTTGGAGTATAGCCGCCGCCAGTGCCCAAACTAAATCGGCACTTTATATTCCGAAAAACAAATACGGCCTACCCGTCATTACTTCGGTAGAACTATACCGCCAGCACGTGGCGCAAAACCCCAGCCATGAGTTGGTGGAACTAAAATCTTATATTCCAAGTCTGGTGCTGGATATAAAATATGCTACCTCAGATAACCTGGTAAAGGAGCCGGTGTACAAATTAGCCACTGCCTATGCCCGTAAACCAGTAGCCGACGCCTTGAAAAAGATACAGGCAGAATTAAAGCCGCTGGGGCTGGGCCTAAAAATTTACGATGGCTACCGGCCTTATAAAGTAACCGAGATTTTCTTCAGAAAAGTGAAGAAGAAGGCGTACGTAGCTAATCCCAAAGACGGCTCCAGGCATAACCGCGGCTGCGCTGTTGACTTGACTTTGATAGACCTTAAAACCGGCAAAGAGCTGGAAATGCCCACCCCGTATGATGCTACCGTGGTGCAGTCACACCCCAACTACCCACACGTTACGGCAGAAGCTAAGAAAAACCGCGCCTTGCTCATTAAAGTAATGGAGCGAAACGGCTTCAAAGTATTCCACACAGAATGGTGGCACTATGACTTTAATGATTGGAAAAGTTACCCATTGATGGACATTTCTTTTGAGGAGCTAAAAAAGAGTTAGGCATTTTTTTTACTTACAGCAGCCACTTTATAAAATTTAATTAAAAAATAGGAGCTGAAGGTTGTAACAGTCTTAGAAAGGACTTTACTTAAAGGTCTATTCCACTAAACCTTCACCTACTTATGATGCACCTTTCTAGAGCACGGGCAGTTCTATTGTCCTTACTGCTTTTCGTTCTGCTCTCTCTTTCCTCCACTGCCCAAGTAGCGCCTAAACGTGAGTTCAGAGGCGTCTGGATTGCTACCGTGGCTAACATTGACTGGCCCAGCCAACAGGGGCTTTCGCCGGTAACGCAAATGGAAGAGTTCCGCTACATTCTGGACGAGCACCAGAAAACGGGCATCAACGCTGTTATTGTGCAGGTTCGCCCTACTACTGATGCCCTGTACCGCAGCAACAAAGAACTTTGGTCGCACTGGCTTTCTGGTAAGCAAGGGCAGGCACCAAATCCTCCGTATGACCCGCTGGCATTTCAGATTGAGGAGGCCCACAAGCGCGGCATGGAATTTCATGCCTGGTTTAACCCCTACCGCGCCACCCATGACACCATCAGCGAGAAAATACATAAAGACCATATCACCAAAACAAAGCCTGACTGGTTTATCACCTACGGTGGAAAGAAATACTTTAAGCCGGGCCTGCCTGAAGTGCAGCAATACATTGTAGGCGTGATCATGGACGTGGTGCGCCGTTATGATGTTGATGCCATTCATTTTGACGATTACTTTTACCCGTACCCCACCAAAGACCCGTTCCCCGACGATGAAGACTTTGCCAACTACGGAACCGGCTTCACAGATAAAGCTGACTGGCGGCGCCATAATGTAGATGTAGTTATAAAAGCCTTAAGTGACAGCATCAAAGCCGAGAAACCTTACGTAAAATTCGGCATCAGTCCGTTTGCCATTTGGCGCAATCAAAGCCAAGACCCCCGCGGCTCAGACACCAAAGGCGGTATCAACAACTATGACGATTTATATGCGGACGTGCGGGGCTGGATGGAGAAAGGCTGGATTGACTATAACGTGCCGCAGCTGTACTTCCACATTGGCTACCCTGTCGCTGATTATGCCAAAATGCTGAACTGGTGGGCTAAGAATAGCTTTGGCAAGCATAACTACATTGGGCAGGGTACCTACCGCGTCAATACCGATGCTCGTTTTACCGAATGGCATGATCCATTGGAATCTGGTAGGCAGTTGCGCCTGAACCGTTCTACGGAAGGCGTGCACGGCAGCGTGTACTTCAGTTCTAAATCAGTCATGAACAACCCGCTGGGCGTGCAAGACAGCCTTCGGCAGAACTTTTACCGCATGCCGGCCCTCATACCTACCATGCCATGGCTGGATAGCATACCTCCAGTGGCTCCTAAAAAAGTAAAGGCTACGGCTACCAAAGAGTGCGTGGCGCTCACGTGGCAGGCTCCAGAAAAAGCGTCAGACGGAGATACCGCCCGCTACTATGTTATTTACCGCGTGCCTCAGGGTCACCTCATCAACAAAGAAAATCCGGCACACATTCTTACGCTACACTACGGCCAAGAAACCGGCTACTCAGACAAAACCGCAAAGCCAGGTGAGCGCTACACCTACGCCGTTGCCGCTGTTGACCGCCTGCACAACGAAAGCCCCCTCTCTGAAACCTCCAACGGAAGAAGAAAGAAGTAATGTTTAATGTGATAATGACTAAATGTGTTGATGTGCTAATGATTTCCGGTCATCCCGAGCGATAGCCGAGGGATCTAACGAGGAGATAGTTCTGAAAAGGAGTCTCTATTCTTAGCAACTGTATTAAAATAGGCTTTAAAGAAACAACTAAGCCTGTTTCTGTTGGAGTTTGTGAGATCCCTCGGCTACCGTCCGGAAGGCATGCAGATAGGGCAGAAGCTTGAACTTGACATTTTAAATCATGGTGAGTCTGTTGAATATGAAGCTGTTTCTGACCTAATTTCCAGAAAACAGGCCAAAAACGGGAAGCTAAGTTGCTTCCCGTTTTTTTGTGAATTATTGCGTAGTTTTGAGGCATCTGATGTATTAATCCATATTCTTAAAAGACATGAGCGTACGCATAGAGAAAGACACCATGGGACCTGTTGAGGTACCCGCCGATAAATATTGGGGCGCCCAAACCCAACGTTCCAAAGAAAACTTCACCATTGGTGGCCAGTTAATGCCCACTGAAGTAATTGAGGCCTTTGCTATTTTAAAGAAAGCCGCCGCCTACACCAACGCCGAATTGGGAGTACTAGCTCAAGACAAAGCGGAGATCATTGGCCGTGTGTGCGATGAGATTTTGGCAGGTGACCTGGCTGACCAATTCCCGCTGGTAGTGTGGCAAACCGGCTCCGGCACCCAAAGCAACATGAACGTGAACGAAGTGGTAGCCAACCGCGCGCACGTACTATTGGGGGGTGACTTGCTGGATGAAAAGAAGAAAATTCACCCGAACGATGATGTAAACAAGTCACAGTCTTCTAACGACACCTTCCCGACGGCCATGCACATTGCGGCCTATAAAATTGTGACCGATCATACCCTGCCGTTGGTAAAGAAACTGCGTGATACCCTGCACAGCAAATCGCAGGAGTTCATGCACGTGGTGAAGATTGGCCGTACCCACTTAATGGATGCCACTCCGCTTACCTTGGGCCAAGAGCTTTCTGGCTACGTCTCGCAGTTAGACCATGGCATGAAAGCCCTGAGAAATACTTTAGACCACTTAAGCGAGTTGGCTTTGGGTGGTTCAGCCGTTGGTACTGGTTTGAACACTCCACAAGGGTATGCTGAACTGGTAGCCCAAAAGATTGCCGAATTCTCTGGTTTGCCATTGAAGACAGCTGAAAACAAGTTTGAGTCTTTGGCCGCGCATGACGCTATTGTTGAAACGCACGGTGCTCTGAAGCAATTAGCCGTGAGCTTGATGAAAATAGCCAATGACATTCGTTTGCTGGCTTCTGGGCCACGTTCTGGTATTGGTGAAATTATCATTCCGGAAAACGAGCCAGGTTCTTCTATCATGCCAGGCAAAGTAAACCCAACCCAAGCAGAAGCCATGACCATGGTGTGTGCTCAGGTAATGGGCAATGATGTAGCCGTGTCAGTAGGAGGAATGAACGGTCACTTTGAGCTGAACGTGTTCAAGCCAGTGATGATCTTTAACCTGCTCATGAGCGCCCGCCTGATTGGTGACGCCTGCGATTCTTTTGACAAACACTGCGCCGTTGGCATTGAACCAAACCACGAAGTAATTAAGCGCCAGCTGGAGAACTCGCTCATGCTGGTAACTGCTTTGAACCCACACGTTGGGTATGACAACGCCGCCAAAATTGCCAAGAAAGCCCATAAGGAAGGTACCACCCTTCGCCAAGCCGCTCTAGACTTAGATCTCTTAACTGATGAGCAATTTACTGAGTGGGTTAAACCAGAAGAAATGATTGGCTCCTTAAAGAAGTAAGAATATGTTTTCAGGCTGTTTTTTAGAAAATAGCTCTATAAAAGAAAAGCCCCTCTGCCTTGCGGCGGAGGGGCTTTTTGTTTCTACTCCATTTCAATTGGTACACACTTGTAAAGAAAAAGCGCATGAGCAGTAAAGAAGGTCGCTAAACATTGCTGTACTTATGGCATGCAGTAGAACCTTGATACATATGAGTAGCTATGTTTTTCTGGTAACATGGACTTGTTCCCAAATAATGCCTCTACACAGTCAACAGATGCATTAATAGAAGAGAGGCATAAAAACAGAGCATAGAACAGACTAAAAAATTCAACAAAGGCTCTGAAAAAATAAATCCCCTCTGAGCAAAGGCTCAGAGGGGATTTAAAATATCTTCTGTTACTCTAGAAGATTACTGCTCCCAACCTGGATTTTGAGCTAACTCATACCCAAGTGAAGAGTACAGGTTAATTTGGTTCAATGGTAATGGGAACAGGTAATATTTGTCATTGTTGAATATTCTGGCACCAGTAGCAGCAAAAGATGGTACAACATAACCTTCTCTTATTGTTCTACTTGGCGGAGTAGTTTCATTTGGAGAAAGTTGAATAGCAGCAGAAATTTTATAGTCAGGGTGATCTCTGCTTACCCAGGCACCTCTGTTGATTTCTGGTTTAGCTTCTGTGTCAACGTACTCCAATTTCTTCCATCTTCTAAGATCATCGAAACGGAAACCTTCAAACACAAGCTCCACACGGCGCTCTCTGCGGATCTCCCAGATCATTGCAGGCACAGATGAATCTCTTTCTGGATCTTCAATTTGTACACCGCTGGCATATGGCAAACCACCTACTACCTGTAGAGGAGCTACACCAACACCTGGACGGCTTCTCAACACATTTACAGATTTATCTAAATCAGCTTGAGTAAGAGCCGCACCACCTAAGGTTGCCAACTCAGCGGCAGCCTCTGCATAGTTGATTAGAACCTCACCGTAACGGATAATAGGAGCATCTGTCACGTTCAGGTTGTTGTTGCCAAGTGGCTCAGTTTTGTTAGCTTCATTCAGGAATTTGTGAGATACATATCCAGACGAAGAATAATTATAAACTGGCTTGCCGTTGTAGGTCATACCTAACAATCTTACTGAATCAACAAATGTTTCAGTAAGGCGTGGGTCTCTGTTAGCAACAACATTTTCCATTCCACGGTCACCTTGGTACTGGTCATTTCCTGGCTGGCGTACCGGCAAACCGTTTTTGGTCACATAAGCTTCAATCAGATCTTTAGATGCACCAGATTGCGCTTCTCTGTTGTTAAGGCTTTGGGTAGAATGCTGCAAAATACCATCTTCATACTGGCGGAACATAATCACCTCCGGATTGTTGCTCAGATCTAAAGAAGTAAATACATCTCTGTAGTCACCTAAGCTGTATCTGCCTGAAGCAATTACTTCGTTAGCAGCCCATTTGGCAGCATTAAGGTATTCTTGAGCTTTAGCAGTGTTGTTCAAGTGGTATTTCTGCCAGGTACCTTCAAACAAGAACACCCGTGACATGTAAGCCAGCACCACATCTCTGTTAACAGTTAAGCCTTTAGCGCCATCAGTAAGACGAACGTTTTCAGCGGCATATTGGAAATCTTCCAACACTTTATCCATTACCATAGTGCGTGAATCACGGGGCTTATACAGCTGAGGAAGGTCACTGGTTTCTGGAACATAGTCATAGTAAGGAACATCACCAAAGCGTCTTACCAGATCATGATACTCTAAGCCACGGAAAAAACGACCTATACCTACCCAGTGTGCTTTAGCATCAGTACTCAGCACGCTCATGTCCTGAACTCTTTCAATGAAAATGTTAGCTTTTCTAACGTAAGAGAAAGTCCAACCTCCACCAGAAGCAGGCGGGTTTAAAGTAAAAATCGCAGGGGTGGTAGGAGCCACGTCATCACTCAGCACCTGGTTGTTCCCTGTCCAGTATCTTCCAATACCATAGCCACTGCTGTATCCGGTAAAGTAATCAGAGTAGAATCCGTAAGAAAAGGTTCTTACATTACTCTCACTAGACCAGTAGGTATCGTCAGTCAGGGCATCTAACGGCGGCTTCTCAAGAAAATCGTCATCACAGCTAAAAGCCGTAAGTGCAACGAGTATAAAAGCAAATAATTTATTTTTCATCGGAAATTAATTTAGATGTTAAAGGGTAATCTGCACACCAACTGAGTAAGAGGTTCTGTACGGATACACACGACCAACACCAGTTTGGTCATTCAGGTTTGCCGAAGTCACGTTGATTTCTGGGTCAATTGGCACACCGTTCAAATTGTCAAAAGTAAACACGTTCTCACCGCTCAAATACACTCTCAAACGCTGAATTTTAGCCTTAGTGGTGATCACTTTTGGTATGGTGTAACCTAACTGAACGTTTTTAACACGCAGGTAAGAAAGATCCAACAAATACTTAGTCTGAGGCTGGAAGTTGAAAACGCTAGCCTCTGTCATTTGCGTTGGTCTTGGATAGAAAGCGTTCGGATTCTCTGGAGTCCAGTAATCTAACTGGTGAGTATACCATGCCTCATGTGCTCTCCAACCTGGCAAGTACATTTGGCCAGTAGCCCAGTAGTCACGGGCACCCACACCTTGTAAGAACATGCTAAAATCTATGCCTTTGAAATCAGCACCTAAACGCAAGCTGTATTGGTAACGAGGAGTGGTGTTACCTATCACTTTTTTGTCACCTGGGTTATCAATAGAGTTGTCGCCTTGGTCAATTTTACCGTCACCGTTCAAGTCTTTGTACTTCACATCGCCGGGGCCGAATCTAAGTGCACCACTCTGCAAGAAAGTTTGGTCTGGAATACCATCTATTAATTGTGGCACACCTCTTACCGTGATAATGTTACCATCAGCATCTTTCTGGAAATCATCTTCAGTAAAGAAACGATCAGTCTCATAACCCCAAATCTCACCTAAAGTTCTGCCTTCATAGTTGTTCGTGATCAATCTGCCGGCAGGGTAAGAAATAATTTTCTCCTGAAAGTCTGACAATACAGCGGTAGCATTAATGTTCAGGCCATTACCAAATGCGTGCTTAAAGTCAACTGCAAATTCCCAACCCTGCGTTCTCAACTCACCGAAATTACGTCTTGGAGCCGTGGTCCCGAAGGTAGATGGCATTTCAAGACCTGGAGCAAACATATCAGAAGTAGTTCTTCTGTACCAGTCAAAACCAATACCGAATCTATCGTTGAAGAAACGGGTATCTAAACCAAAGTCAAGGGTTGTGACAGTTTCCCAAGTAAGAGCGGCATCAAAAGGCTGAGGTGTACCCGCGGTTGGCTGGTTAACTCCTGCTATCAACCAACCTGAGTTAACTTTTGGCATGATAGAATAGATGTTTCCAACTGAAGTGTTTTCATTACCGATTGAACCCCAAGAACCTCTCACTTTTAAGAAAGAAAGCACAGGGCGGGCAAACTCCATGAATGGCTCCTCTGTAAGAACATAACCAGCAGACATAGATGGGAAGAAGCCCCATCTTGTAGTTGGTGACAAACGTGAAGAACCGTCATAACGAGCGTTTAGCTCTAACAGATATTTGTTTTTGAATGCGTAGTTGAAACGACCAAAAGTACCTAAGGTAGCCCAGTTGCCATGCGCTCCACCAATAATAGGAGTGGTGCCATTGGTCAAGCTTAACTCACCAGCGTTAGGATCCATCAATCCTGTATTTCTGGCATGCAGGTACCAGTTCTCATACTGCTCCACATCACCGCCAAGTATAAACTTGAACGCATGTTGGTTAACATCTACTGAATAAGTAGCAAATGCTCTCCCTGTATGTCTGTTGTTCCACCAGTTTGAGTAACTTACTCTATCAAAGGCAGAGCTGGTATAGGTCTGGTAAGCAATTTCGTTGCTCTGTGTAATACCATTCCAGTGGTTTAAAGCTGTGATAGACCCACCTACTTGTTTGTCATCATCATTCTTTCTGCCGTAGGTATAATCAACATCTACCGTCAATCCTTTAACTGGTTTGAAGGTGGCGCCAACATTTATCCGGTTAAAGTTTTCGTTCGTCTCGTTCATTTTGGCTTGCTGCACCTCAGTAATGGCATTTCTAAATGGTCTGCCATTGATGGTACCGTAAGGCGAGATAGCTGGCCAGCGGTACAGGTAATGCCAATAGTCATAAGTGGCCGATGAGAACATGAAAGGAGCAGTGAGGGTTGTTCTTGAGTACAAGAACTTACCACGTATGTCTAACCAATCAGTTACAGAGGTATTAACCCCCATATTAATGGTGTAACGTTTAAAGTTATCTGGGTTTACTTTATATACCCCTTGCTGACCTAAATAACTTGCGCTTAAGTTGTAGTTGGTTTTATCACTTCCGCCAGAAACAGAAAGATTATGGGTTTGCTGTGGAGCCCACTCTTTAATGAACAGATCATTCACATCCCAAGGACGGTAGAAGAAGACACCTCCTTCTCTGATTTCATAATCACGGCCTTCTACCATTTCTAATCCGAACTGGCTACCGTCGCCGTACTGCTCACGGTATTCCCGCATTTTCTGGATAGCTGTTTCATCTACCCTTACACCTGCCGCGCTGATTAATGTGGCAGATGGGTCAACTCTTCTTCTGGCCAAAAACGCTACTTCGGCACCCTCTACAGAAGGAGCGATTTCAGGGATTTGGGTTGGCTTGCTCCAAGAGAAGTTGTTTGAATACGTAACTCTGGCTGGAGCTCCTCTTTTACCTGATTTAGTTGTAATCAAAATCACACCCCAAGCGCCTCTGGCTCCATAGATAGAAGAAGAAGCCGCATCTTTCAATACTGAAATTGACTCAATATCATCTGGGTTGATCATTTGCAGATCCGGAATCTCAACGTTGTCTACCAAGATAAGAGGCTGGGCTCCGCCGGTTCCTGTTAGAGTACCGGTAAAGGCTCTTAGCTTGATACTTGGTGTAGCTCCAATTTGACCACTAGCCGTAGTAATGGTCAAACCTGGCACCGTACCCTGTAACCCACGGGCTACATCTGGCACAGGTCTAGAATCTAACACCGCCGGATCAACTGTAGAAATAGCACCTGTTACATTACTCTTCATTTGAGTACCGTAACCTACTACCACTACTTCTTCCATTACTTTGGCATCTGAACGCATAGCCACGTTGATAGTGCTACCTGTTCCAACGGTTTGCTCCTGCGGGAGCATACCAATATAGCTAAACACCAAAGTGCTGCCTTGGGCAGCCTCAATAGAATAGCCTCCGTTCACGTCGGTAGAAGCACCATTGGTAGTGCCTTTCACCACCACGCTTACTCCTATCAGCGGAGAGCCGTCATCTGCAGAGGTAACCCTCCCGGTAATGGTTTTGCTTTGGGCAAAACCCGCTTGAGCTATTAGAAAGCTCATAGCAAATAGCATAAGCCGTAATACTACTTTCATAGATAAGGATTTAGGGAAACTTGATTGTAATTAGTGAAAGATGTTAAAGCAACAAGGCAAAGGGGGCGAGGATCATTACATAGGCTTCGTTTTAAAGTCTGGTTTATAATTAAAACTTTCAATGCTTTCAACCCTTGAACACTGCTTAAATTTAGAGGCTAAAATGAACAGTACTCATGGCATATGAACTGAAAATAGTTTAGCGCAAACAATAGCCTGAACTAGCATTTGCAAAACCAATATCTTATCCAGTTCTAAAATGATTTTTCTTAGTGCCAATAATTTATAATAAATTTTAAGAACTAATTTAAAGAAAAAATCATCCTATCAAATATTTCTTATATAAAAAAGAAATTTACAAGGAATACCTGAAGCCGAGCTGATACACCACTTCTACTGATCAGAAGTTCATCTCTTGATCTGCCCATTCCATTCTAAATCAACAATAGCTGTAAGAATGAGCTAACTGCTTTAATACTGGCACTCATTCTTAATAAGTGCCAGCTGATTTTTATTGTTCAGAACCTTAGTTCCTTCTGAGGGAATCTTGGCCTCATTAGTTGTACTAGAGTTCTGAAGAACATGCAAGGTATATGAAAAAAACCTTACAGACCAATGCGCCAATATGAATTCTTTATTTTTATTTCTATTAAGCACAAGTTTAATATTTTATTTAATAAATCATTTCCCATTATTTGCTAAGTTGGTAATGATTGCTAAACTTGACTTAGAAGCACCTCATTAGAAGAGGATGTGAAGAGCGTTGAAAGCTAAAATTTACTAAATTTTGTCTATTGAAGCAACAAGCTGTTGGCTTTGCTACTCTGTTCAAGTAGCTTAAATGGTGTTTCTGCTCTCAAAAGCTGTACAAGATTTACACCTTATTATTTATACTGCCGTGCAAACTACTACCTCACCACCCCCGCCACAAGATAAAACCACGTTAGGTACTGCCTCGGCCACTACCACAGCTCCACGATTACGCTCGCTAGATGTTTTCAGAGGCATTACTGTTTTAGCCATGATTTTGGTAAATAACCCCGGAAACTGGGGCAAGATTTATCCACCGCTTAAACATGCGGCGTGGCATGGCTGCACCCCCACCGATCTGGTGTTTCCGTTCTTTCTGTTTATAGTAGGGGTTTCTATTGCCTATGCTTTATCAGGCAAAAAACTACAGCCCGAAACACACAATAAAACGCTCCTCCGGATTGTGCGCAGAGGCCTTACCTTGTTCGCTCTGGGCTTATTCCTGGCATTATTTCCCACTTTCGATTTTACTACTGTACGCATACCAGGGGTACTGCAGCGAATAGGGGTAGTGTTTATCATAGCAGCCGCTCTCTTTCTTAAAACAGAGCGGAAAACTCAAATCACAGTGTTAGCGGTGCTTCTGGTGGGGTATTGGCTTTTGATGATGTTTGTTCCAGTTCCTGGAATAGGGGAGGCTAATCTACAGCCTACTACTAATATGGCCGCATGGGTTGATAACTCCCTGCTGCCTGGCCACCTTTGGAAATTTTCTAAGGTGTGGGATCCTGAAGGAGTGCTAAGTACTTTACCGGCTGTAGCCACGGCTCTGATAGGCGTACTGGTGGGACAGTGGCTCAAGAAGATAGGCGACGCAGGAAACAAAATAGCTTGGCTAATGGTGTGGGGAGTAATCTGCACCTGCGCCGGACTGATATGGGATCTACATTTCCCTATCAACAAAAGCCTTTGGACCAGCTCATTTGTGTTATACACTGCGGGTTTAGCCATGCTAGGGCTTGGGCTCTGCTACTGGCTCATAGATGTGAAGGGATACCGCAGGTTTACCACTCCTTTTTTAGTGTATGGTGTCAACGCTATTACAGTTTTCTTTTTGTCAGGCCTCATACCGCGTATAATGGCCATGATCAAGGTTGACACGCCTACCGGAGAGGTAGACAGTAAAACATGGCTGTATGAGACTTTCTACACGCCAGCCTTGTCACCTTACAATGCATCATTGGCCTGGGCACTTACTTGGATAGCCTTCTGGATGGTTATTCTGTACATTATGTACAGGAAGAACATCATTATTAAAGTGTAGAAACTATTACTTATAAGTTGAGCATTAAAATGAAAAGCCACTAAAATGTGGCTTTTCATTTTAAAAGAAGTGCACCAGACAAGATAGATACAGGCAACTGACTTTTTACGTAAGTACAAGTTGTTAATTTGCCAGCATGAAAAGCAGCCAACCTCCCTTTTTCAGAAGAAGACTAAACAGCTTTGGGTATGCCTTAAAAGGAATCAAGGCAGCCTTTAGAACTGAGTTCAACTTAAGATGGCACTGTCTTTCAACTGTTTTAGTCATCGCCACAGGCTTCTTTCTGCAAATTACCCGAGTTGACTGGATATTTGTTTTCGTGGCTGTTGGCTTGGTCTGGATGGCGGAGTTGTTTAATACAGCCATTGAAGTGGTAGTAAACTTGGTTTCACCGGAACCTCACCCTTTAGCAGGCAAGGCTAAAGACATTGCAGCAGGGGCTGTGTTGATTATTTCAATGTGCGCAGTACTAATTGGCGCGCTAGTTTTTATGCCTTACTTAGAACTATTAGTGCAAAAGCTTGGCTAAACATTCGTTCTAAAGCCTGCGTTTACTACTTTTGCCCGGTTCTAAGGCCTAGGCCTTTGTTTTACATCAAGCTACAAAAACATGACATCTAACGACGTACTTAAAAACCTTGCGGAATATAACGTGTGGGCTAACGGCCGAATACTTAAAAGCCTGGACAATATCAATGGAGAACTGCCGGAATATTCGCAGTTGATGTTCAGCCACCTGCTAAATGCCCAAGCCATCTGGATTGCCCGTATTACCGGCACCAAAAGCCCTGTGACTGTTCTGCAGGTACACTCGCTGGAGGAATTGCACAAGTTGCATGAGCAGACCTCACCTAAATTAGTTGAATTATACACACAGGCAGATGAAGCTGAACTGAACCGCACCATAGAGTATACCAATACCCAAGGCAAACAATATTCCACCAAAGTACGTGATATTTTAACCCACGCTATTAACCACGCCACCTACCACCGTGGGCAAGTAACCAGACATATCAGATTGGCCGGTCATGAGCCTATCAACTCTGACTATGTCACTTACGTGCGCATTCAGTACGGACAAGATCTGGAATTATAGTCTCCTGTTTTAGGCTTATTTTTCACAAAGCAGCCCTAAAACAGATATTTATCCACATGAAAAAGGCGCAGATGCTGTATAGCAACTGCGCCTTTTTCATGTGGATAACAAAATTATAATTTAGTTGAGATCAACAGTAGGTACTTGCGTTATTTGGTCATTAGTAACTACTACACTGGTCACTTCTTTATTCTGGTACGGAGCTACTGTTGAGAACTGTACCTTGTAAGTACCAGCCGGCACCCCTTTAATAAGGTAATTCCCGTTGCTGTCGGCAAAGCCCCCGATAGTGTCATTGGCGGCGGAAATTACCAAAATACCAGGTTTAGCGGCAGCCGGAGTAACAGTACCTTTTATACCGCCGGCCACTGCTTTAGTTATTGTTCTGATAACGGGCTTTAAATTGTATTGCCCACTGTTCCCGCGGGGAACCACTGATTTTGGCGCATCAAAATCCAGTAGCACCACATAAGTCACGTCAGCCTCTAAATCGGCATTGATCTGCAGCTTCACACCTGAAGTCTGTCCGCTAGGTGTATTAAGCGGGCGGGTAGTGTTTTCCCCTTTTAGTTTTAGTGAGTTGTTATTGCCTAACACCAGTCTTATCTGGGAAATACGACCAACAGGCAAATTCGCTGAAGCTAACAAGGTATCTTTTCCGTTGGCAAAGTCCAGTAAGTTATACACGCCAGGTCTTATATTGTCTAGGGTTACCCAGCCAGACTCATCATCATTGGCATTTCTGTGAACCTGCACTGACTGTATATCCACATTTACTTCTTGGTAATCACCGGGAGCGTCGGTCATTCTTACTTCCATTCTGGCAGATCCGGCAGCATCTTCATCAGAAGAACAGGCGGTAAAGCCAGCAGCTGCGAAAAGCAACATCCCAAACAAAAAATTCTTTTTCATAAGTAAGCATAAGGTAAAACAACATGCTGCAAGGCAGCAAATCTTATACTGTTCTCCTCTAATATAGTTTTAGGCAATTAGTAAAGTTGATTTCTAGATGAGTTAAAGAAGATAAACCACCTCTGCTGGTTATTTGCAAAGGAAAATGTAGCTGTACTTTATGTAGAAGAAATAGGAGAGTAATTGGAGGATAGGAACTTGTGAGACGGCAACCAAAGTGAACTGGTAAAATACCTTCAGAAAAATTACCTGAGGAAAATTGTGGCCTCATTGGAGGAAGTAAGCACTCTGCACTCCGATAAACTTAAAAGCACTAATCCTACGCTAACTCTATCAGTTGCACCTAAAATTAAAGCCGCTGTTTTGCTCTTTTTAGAAAAGGAGCCCGAAAACAGCGGCTTTAATAGTATAATAAGTACCTAAGCTCTTACAACTTACTGTTTCTTAGTAGTATCCGGAGCGGTGGTGGCAGGCTTATTTCGGTTAAATAGTTTGTTGAGTTGACCCTGAGCCTCTTGTCTTAATTTCTGCTCTGCCTCAGCCCGCTTTTTCTCCAGCTCTTGCTTTGCTCTAAGCTCTGCTTCTTGCTGCCTTTTAGCCAGTTCTGCCTTAATGCTGTCTGTGTTAGTAGGCAAATTAATACCTGCTTTGTCTTTCACTACTTCTTCAAGCTTGTTTGTGACCACCTGCTTCACAATATTAGAAGCTTCTGCTTTGAGGCTACTTCCTTTTAGCGCAACCGTTGGGCTTTTAAAATCACCGGTAACGCCAAGTTGTAATGTTACCCGCTCTAGTCCCTCTAAATTCTGAACTCCTGAAAGGCTGGTTAGTTTTGTAGCAAGGGCATTACCTACTTTTCCAGATGGCACATCCATGGCGACTACATAATCAATATTTCCGCTCAGGTTGTTGGTGCCGCCAACTGTCATTTTAATGTTGTTTACATCAAAATCGAAAGGCTTCACTACCAGGTTACCATTCAGTATTTCTGCGGCGAAGCCTTTATTCTTCACAACAAAGTTCTGCACGTCCTGCAGGTTAGTTACGTCACTGATCTTTTTGATAGCAGTAATGTTGCTCACCAAAGCTTCCACCACTTCTACCACACCCTTACCTGTAAGCGAACTCATCACTGGCATCATGTCGGCACCTAACTCACCATTAATGTTAAACTTAGTGGAAAACTTTCCTTTTAGCAGATTAGCAATAGGAGCATATTGCTGAACAGTGCTGAAAGAGTTAAAGGCATTTTGGAAATCAAGGTTTTTGATGTCAAGACCAAACGCAAAGGTGGGGTGAATCAAGTCTCTGGAGTCATAGGTACCAGTTGTGGAAAACTGAGCTCCTAATGTGGTAAATGTTACATCTTCCAGCTTAGCTATTTGGTCTTTGAGGCTAACCTTCCCTTGCAGATTCTGCAGTTTCAGGTTATCATATATCACCGTTCCAGCTTGGGTTATCAACACCATATCTAAGTCTGCCGGTATCTGTACTACGCCTTGCGCCTCTTGCGTAGAAGCAGGAACAGGTTCACCCGTATGTTCTTCCACCATCCACTCGTTCACATTAAAAGAGTTAGACTTTAGGTTGAACTGCCCCCGCAGCGGTTGGTTTTTGCCAAACAGGTAGCCCATGTAGTTAGCTACATAGCCGTTCATTTGCACATCGCTTTTACCTAATGCTCCATCTAGCTGCTGTAGGTTTACCCGCTCATTGTTGAAAACTGCCTGTGCTGAATTTATTTTCATGCCCTGAGGCAAATCTGTACTCTTATAGTTCAGCTGCGCTATTTGCACCGTTCCGCTGGCGTTCACATTATCATAGCGGCCGGCATCAACATCGGTCATATTGCCTTTAGCCTGTATGTTTCCAGTTAATCTTCCGCTAAGGGTGGTGCCCTCAATAGGAAATATTTTAGTAAGCTTTGTCAGGTCTAACACACCGTTGATAACTGCGTCAAACTTTGGCCGAGAGATGTCTTGAATAGAGACTCTGCCTTCTAACGGCTCCTTGTCTAAGAGCATTTTGAAGCTAGAGATTTGCACATCGGTATCGGCAGCGTTTCCGGTATTGTTGGTAATGGTAGAAACCACAGTCACCTGTTCAAGTGGAGCCGGAAAATCTGCTGATTTCACATAGCCATTGGTAAGGTTTAATTTAGCCGTCACCATAGGCATGTACTTCTCAAAGTAAACTCCCCTAGCCTTGGCATCTACTGCTAACAGTCCGCGCAGGGTAGTGCCTTCTATAGGAACTACTTTCGTAATTTCAGCCAAATCTAGCTTGGCCTGCAGATTACCGTCTATTTTCATAGGGGAGAAACCTTCAATGAGAACACGGCCATCAATAGGGTTCTTGCCTAGTTCAAGATGTAGCTTTCTGATGTCTACCACGGTGTGGTCCATATTGCCATCAGCGTTTTTCACGCTCATGTCAACATTTATATTTTTGGCAGCCTGGGGCAGGTCAGGATACTTAAAAGTTCCTTCTGATACTTTTAAATCTACTCCAAAACCAGGCATGGTTGTTTCGTTGTACACACCTTTTACATAACCGTTGAAGGCTATTTTACCGTCAGTGTTCACATCTTTGAAATCATCTTTGAACACGCCCGGTACTAAAGAGAATAAATTCCTGAAATCAGTTTCCAGTGCTTTAAAGGTAAGATCAAGGGCAATATCATCTGTTGGCATGCCAATTGAGCCTGCCATACCCAACACAAATTCATTCAGCTTAAAGTTGTTGTCTTTAAACGTGTAAATAGATTTGTTCAAATCCATGGCCATGGTTACATCGGCCGCCAGTTTCTTTTTCTCAATGTAGTTGATGCCATCATAAGACATGGTAAAACTCTCAGCCTGGGTGTGGGTTTCCATGTCAAACACATCTTGGGCTAGATCACCACTGCCGGTATGGTTCACGTTGTACATGGTTACTCCAAATGGAATACTCAAGTCACGGTACACCAACTGTCCGTTATTGATTTTCCACTGATCAATTCCCATTTTAAAATCAGTAGTGTCAGTTTCAGTAGTGGCCTGTGTGGAGTCTGAAATAAAAATATCCCAGTTGGCTATACCACTTTTCAACACCAAAAGCTTTATTCTGGGCTGTTCCATCAGCACAGACTTCACTACCATTTCATCTCCGGTGACCACGCTCATTAGGTCTAGCCCCAGAGCAAAGTCAGGCAAGTAGGCCAGTGTATCTCTCTGAAAGGAGTCTTTTCCTACAATGGTCAGGTCCTTAATGCTTAAGGCAAGATTAGGGAATGTGCGAAAAAGGGATAAACTAACGTTATCTGTTTCGTATAAAACCTGAGCGTTTATATTCTTAGCTATTTCTTTATCTAGTCGCTCTTTGATTTTATCTTTGAACAGAACGGGCACCAGTGCCGCTAAGGCCACCAGCACTACAAAGAAAACTGCTACCCCTATTAATACTTTTTTCATAATGGTATATGCTGTGCTTTCAGCTTGTAAGTTTACTTATTTAAAAATTATTTCGGGCTTGGCTAAGCGCTTGCAATTTACGTGCCGTCCTTATTTTTTTAATAAATGGGCTACGCCACTCTTATTTTTACCCGCTTCAGCACTTTTTTTATTCTCTAAGCCTGCCACGGCGCAGTCAAACCCACCGGTGCAGCAGTACGCCCATCGCCTATTTCTAAACCCCGCCTTCACTGGTTTATTGTCTGACTACAGTGTTACCGCTGGCCATCGGTCACAGTGGACCGGAATAGAAGACGGTTTTAGTACCCAATGGTTGAGCGGGGAGTACCGTTTCCAAAAAAATAAAAATGCAGTAGGAGCCACCATCTTGAATGATAGGAGTATTGGCGTTGGTTACTCCCGAATTCAAGTAGGCGCAACGTATGCTTACCACACTAAGTTAAGGCAAAATCTTGACCTTAGTGCAGGCGTGCAGGTAGGGTACGGTTTCTTACGTCCAGGTTATGGAAGCCTAATGTTTGAAGATCAGCTGGGAGGCAATGGCCAGGTACAACAACCTACCGCCGAACCTCTTACTCAGGAAAGGTCTTCTTATCTTACATTGGCAACTGGCTTTCTTCTTTTCACTGATCAGTTTTGGGCAGGTGCGTCAGTACAACAGTTAAATAATCCTTCTGTAGGCGAGTCTTCTGGCAACACCGTTTCCCCCTTGTTACAGGTGCATACCGGCTACCGGTTTTACGCAAGGAACTATTTCGATCAAAATTCATTTAAAGAAATCAGCTTTACCCCCACAGTTTCATACATGCAGCAAAGTGGGTATAAAAGGGTAGATGGCGCTATGTACATGGTTGTCACTCCTTTTACTATAGGCTTGAGCCACAGTTATTTACCTACTTTTAAAAATAATGCTCCGGCAAGTACTATAAGTGGCATAGCGGGCGTTACACATAAAGGATTAAAATTAGGATACGGCTACAGGCATTCTTTATCTGGTAATGCAATTTCTATAGGCCCAACCCATGAGATTTCGTTATCATTTGAAAAAGTTGATTACCTCCAGATATTCAAGCGGTTGGGGGCAGACAAAAATTATAACAGGATAGCTTGTCCAGCATTCTAATTTTCTATAATATTGTAAGTTAAAAGGTATACTAAAGATAAGAATACAATTTTACCTGGTTTTTGCCAATTTTTATGAGAGTGTCTAAACAATTTATGTTCGTTGTGGCTGCAGGGATAATTGCATTATCCTCCTGCTCCAAGGGTGATCATCCTACAAGCCGTAAACCTGGTAGCGTAAGTACTGCTACAGGGGTAGAGTATGATGAGGGAGATGATGGTACAGGATTCACTGTAGCTGACTACAGCGACCTTCCACAAGGACCGGGTTTGGTGTTTATTGAAGGGGGAAGAACTACCTTAGGCTCCGCTGAAGAAGATGTGGCCTTGACACGTGATAATATTGAACGTACGGTTACTGTTGCTTCTTTCTTTATGGATGAAGCCGAGGTAGCCAACATTCACTGGTTAGAGTACCTTCACTACATGCGTGACTCATCAGAGGTATTGTATAAGGCTGCTTTGCCAGATACCTTGGTTTGGGAACGTGAACTTTCTTTCAACGACCCTTACGTAAATTATTACCTGCGTTACCCAGGTTTCCGCTTTTACCCTGTAGTAGGAGTTAGCTGGAGACAAGCCAACGACTACTGCGTATGGCGTACACAAATGGTTAACAAGGTTTTAGCCGAAGATTATGATGGAGATCTTGACCCAAGCGCAGGACTTCCTATTGAATCAGGAGCCGTGTTGCCGAACTACCGTCTCCCAACAGAGGCAGAGTGGGAATATGCTGCTCAAGCTCTAATTGGCACCCAGTTAGATGAAGAAGAAAACCAGCTTAACAAGCGTATCTATCCATGGGATGGCCACCAGGTTCGTAACCCTTACGGAAGAAACATGGGTCAGTTCCTGGCTAACTTCAAACGTGGCCGCGGTGACTATGCCGGTATTGCTGGTTCTTTGAATGATGGCGCTATGATCACTGAGTACATTTACGCTTACCCGCCAAATGACTTCGGTTTATATAACATGGCCGGTAACGTGAATGAGTGGGTGCAAGACGTGTATCGTCCGTTGTCTTTCCAAGATATGGAAGATTTGAACCCAGTACGTAGAAACGGAGCATTAGATGACTCTTCTATGTATGCTGCTTCTGAATTTCAGTCTTTGATCACTAACACAGTACGTGTTTACAAAGGTGGATCTTGGAAAGATGTTGCTTACTGGTTATCTCCTGGTACTCGTCGTTTCTTAGAGCAAGATTCAGCAACTTCTACCATAGGTTTCCGTTGCGCCATGATCAACACTGGATCAAGCAAGTAAGACTAAATTTCATATTTTATAAAAAAAGAAGAGGACCAGTTTTCTGGTCCTCTTCTTTTTTTATATAGGCCTTCAAACCTTAAAAGCAGTTTGCTCTATCTACTTAAACTAGGTAACGGCACAACTGCTTTTACAAAGTATACGCTATGGCGCCTACGCTCACCGCACTGGCACCAGCCTGTAATAAAGCATCAGCACACGCTTCAACAGTGGCACCGGTAGTTACCACATCATCTAACAAGAGCACATGCTTTCCATGCACTAATTCAGCTTTATGAATGCTGTATAGTAAGCGCATAGATTCCCAGCGCTCTTGCCTGTTCTTCTTTGTTTGGGTACGGATCAACTTATTTTTTCTCAGAGCATCATCCGCTACAGGTACCTCTAATGCAGCCGCTACAGCCTTAGCATAACTTGCTACTTGATTGTATCCCCTCTGCCTCAATTTACTTTTATGTAGCGGCACTGGAACAACAACTTCAACAGAAGAGAAATCGGGTTGTACTTTCAGAGCTGCACCATGCCACCTGCCTAGTACTTCACCTACTTCTTCCTGACCCTTGTACTTGAGTTGGTGCAAGAGCCGCTGCACTCTTCCTTTTTCCTGAAATAAAAGAAAAGCAGTAGCCAACTGAATAGGCACTCTTCCCCAAAACACTTGGTGCAAAAGATTGTCTTTGGGGTGTAGGTGAAAATCAGTGAAAGGAAGTTTTATGCGGCAGTGGCTACAGATAACTTCCTCGCCCATGGCCAATTCTCCGCCGCAGGCACGGCAGTGCTCCGGATAAATCAGCGCCAAAAAATCATGTACCAAGCTCTGTAAACCTGTGAGTACGGCAGCCATAGACTCTTGCGGATTTTGGTGTAACTTTACATAAGGAGCAATGATGCCCCTGTTAATTCCGCACAACAATGAGCTTAATAAAAGAATTCAACGACTACCGTTCCCGCATGAACGAAAAAATCATGGCGGCCGACAATAAAGTAATCAAACGCTTTTTCAATTTAGATACTAATGCCTACGCTGAAGGGGCCTTGGATGTGAAGACCAAAGAGATGCTGGGTCTGGCGTGCTCCATGGTATTGCGCTGCGATGACTGCATTAAATACCATCTGGGCAAGTGCTTTGAATGCGGCCTAACAGACGAAGAGGTGTATGAGGTTTTTGCCATAGCCAACTTAATCGGTGGTTCTATTGTGATTCCGCACTTCCGCCGCGCAGTGGAGTATTGGGAGGAACTAAAGACTGAACAACAGGTTTAATAAAAGTGAGAACAAAAGCTGTTTTAGGCTTGTTTTCGCTAAAACAGGTCTAAAACAGCCTTTACAACAAGAATTGATGAAGGATCAAAGAAACATCCTTCATTCAATTCATTACTTATTCACTCTTTAAATACCCATGGAGAACGAGGAAGACTTTGATGTCCGGTGGGCAGCTTTGCGTCAAGACCTGAAACAGAAATTCGGCAAGAAGCCAGACTTGAACGCCATACTATTCTTAGTTGGTATTCAGGAATTGGGGCAGGGGCTACGGGAATTCACAAAGGAAGAAAAGCAGGATTTGATGCACATAGCTACCTGCAAACTATTGAGCCTTTCGGGTTATTATCAACTGGAAGGCACTGACCAAGACGGATGGCCGCACTGGAAATCGGTGAAGCCGCTGCCGGCATGTAATTTAAAAGAACAGGAGCGGATGCTGAAATGGCATGCCGTTGAATATTTCGATCAGCTGTAGTACATGAAAATCATCAGTTATAATGTAAATGGCATCAGGTCCGCCATTTCAAAAGGATTTGTAGATTGGGTAAGAGCCGCTAATCCAGACGTGCTGTGCCTGCAGGAGATAAAGGCTGACGAAACTAAGTTTGACAAAGCTCCCTTTGAGGAACTTGGGTATAAAGTTTACCTACACCCAGCAGTAAAGAAAGGCTACAGCGGCGTGGCTATCTTATCTAAGGTAGAACCAAAGAACGTATGCATTGGCTGTGGCATTGAACAGTACGACCAAGAAGGCAGAGTTATCCGCGCCGACTATGCAGGCTATTCAGTGTTGAACGTGTACATGCCGTCTGGGTCTAGTGGTGATTTGCGGCAGGCGTTTAAGATGGAATGGCTCCGCGATTTTCAACAGTATATTCAAGGTTTAAAGGCTACAGTGCCTAATTTAGTTATCTGCGGCGACTATAATATTTGCCATCAAGCCATAGATATCCACAATCCGAAATCAAATGCTAAAAGCTCTGGCTTTCTGCCTGAAGAACGAAATTGGTTCAGCGGCTTTCTGCAAGATGGCTTTGTTGATTCGTTCCGCCACTTCAACTCTGAGCCGCACCAATATACTTGGTGGAGCTACCGTGCTAATGTACGTGAGAAGAACTTGGGCTGGCGTATTGATTACCTGTTGGTGTCAGAGCAGTTGAAGCCTCAGATGAAACGTGCCGCTATTTTGCCAGAGGCTAAACATTCTGACCACTGCCCCGTTCTGCTGGAGATGCATCCGGTAGAAGGGTAGGGATAAGCTGTACAACCTGTTTTAAAGACACAGCTAAACAGAACAACTGTACCAGCAATAATCTGGAAGAACTTCTGTCGTTTTTGGTCTGTTTTCTAAAAAGCAGGCCAAAAACGCAGCTCTTTTCTTTCCTTTGTTCTTATTTATACTAAACTTGTCTTAAAAAGAGTTAATATTCTACTGATCAATTACGTATGATTACTGTGAAACAGCCTTAGCAGGAGAATTCTGTTCGCGGCTGTTTTGGGGCTACTTTTCTCATTCTAAACAAAAAGTATGCGGGCTGCCGGATCTTTACAAACTGTATTACAGCAGCTTCAGGCGTTTAAACGCAAGTTCTACCTGAATCTGCTTTTCAAAGGAACGTTGCTGGCTACAGGTTTGCTGTTGTCTTCGTTCCTGCTCATGACGCTTCTGGAGTATTTCTTTTACTTTCAGCCAGAGGTCAGAGCGTTTCTGCTCTTCTCTTTTTTAGGCCTCAGCGCATTTGCCGTTATCCGTTGGCTCTGGACCCCGCTCATGGCCTTGGCCAATCTTAAGAAACTTCTCTCAGACGAACAGGCGGCTCAACAAGTATCCCACTACTTCCCCGAAATACAAGATAGGCTCCTGAACCTGCTCCAACTTCGCAATGCCGCCCAAGAGAATGATCTAATTGCCGCCAGCGTGGAGCAACGCTCTGAAGAATTGTCTGGCTACCAGTTTCCGGAGCGAATCAAGATTACCCAAAACAACAAGTCGTACTTTAAATACCTGGCACTTCCTTTGGTGTTGGTATTGGTACTGGCATTTATTTACCCTGCGTTGTTCGTGCAAGGTACCCGCCGCATAATTGATTTTAAGACCCATTACGCCCCTGAAGCTCCTTTTCAATTTGTGGTGCAGAACAAATCATTGCGAGCTTTCAAAGGCGAAAATTTCAAACTGGAAGTAGCCATTGAAGGAAGATCAATTCCGGAGGAAGTGGCCGTGGTAATAAATGGCCGTGAAATACCTCTGAGAAAAGGGAAAGGGCAAACCTACGTGCACGAATTCCAGCAGGTGCAAGAATCAGTTGATTTCCAGTTTACCGGCGCTGGCTTTTACTCAAAGCCTAACACGTTAACTGTGGTACCTCGCCCAGTGCTGCGCCAGCTCAAAGCAGAACTAAATTACCCCAAATACCTGCGCAAGCCCAATGAAATACTAGACAACACTGGTGATTTAACCATTCCGGAAGGTACCAAGGTAACTTGGCGCTTCGCCGCCGATGACGCTGATTCTATTTGGCTGCAGTTTCAGGAGCCTGCCCAGAAGCTGAAAGCACAGGCCCAGGGAGAAGAGTTTGTATTAAACAAAACCTTTATGCAGAGCCAGCGCTTCAGCATGCACCTGCGTAACCGGTACTCTGAGAACAAAGAAAAGATCTCCCACCAAGTTACTGTCATTCCAGATCGTCACCCTGAAATCACTCTAGAGCAGTTCCGTGATTCAGTGCTGTACTCTTACTTAGTGGTGGGCGGCACTATTTCTGATGACTACGGCTTCAGTAGGTTGGCCTTGCACTACCGCGTGGTGAAAGACAATCAACCGGCACCAAGTTTTAAGGCGATGGCCATGCCTTACAACCCTACCATTCCTACCCAGTCATATTTTTACCAATTCAACCTGAAGCCGCTGCAGCTCAAACAAGGGGAGAAGCTGGAGTATTTTGTACAGGTAACCGACAACGACCAGGTGCCCCAGCCAAAAAGCGCCCGCACTTCTACCTTCACCTTTAAATTCCCAGACCTTAACGAGGCGCAGAAATCAATTGAAGAATCTTCGCAACAGGTAGAATCACAGCTGAAGTCTTCTTTAAGCAAAGCCGAGGAATTACAAAAGTCGCTGGAGCAGAACGAAGAAAAAACGAAAGTAAAGAAAGAACTGAGCTGGCAAGACAAAAAAGCGCTGCAAGAGCTTGCCGAGAAGAAAAAGGCCCTGCAGGAAGAGTTGAACACGCTGCAGAAAATGAACGAGCAGCTAAACCAGCAGCAAGAGCGTTTTTCGCCTCAAAATGAAAAACTAGCCGAAAAACGCGACCAGCTTAAAAAGCTCATGGACGAGTTGCTGGACGACGAAACCAAAAAGCTGTATGAAGAGCTGGAGAAACTGCTGCAACAAAAACAGCCAGACCCAGCTAAGATTCAGCCGCTGCTAGACAAGCTGAACCAGCAAGAAGATAACCTTCAGAAAGAACTAGACCGCCTGCTAGAGCTCTTTAAACAGCTGGAGGTAGAGCAAAAGCTTGAAAATGCAATGCAGAAGCTAGATGAACTGGCTAAAAAACAGGAAGACCTTGCTCAGAAAACCGAAGGACAAAAGCAGCCTGATAAGAATCTGCAGCAAAACCTGCAGGAAGAGCAAAAGAAACTGCAAGAGGAGTTCAAAAAGACGCAGGAACAGCTGAATGAAGCAGAGAAAATGAACGAACAGCTAGAGCACCCTGAGTCTTTGCCTGACACAGACCAAATGGAAGAGCAGATTGAGCAAGACCAGCAGGATGCGCAGGAGAATCTGGACAAAGGCAAAAACCAAAAGGCAAGCCAATCACAAAAATCGGCTGCCCAAAAAATGAAGCAGATGTCTGAGCAAATGCAGAGCATGTCAATGGAATCAGACATGCAACAGATGCAGGAAAACTTAGACCATCTGCGTGATATTCTGGAGAACTTGGTAACGCTCTCTTTTGACCAGGAGAAGCTGATGAAAGATTTCCGGAACGTACACCAATCAGACCCTCGGTTCATTGCCCTGGCCCAGCAGCAGCTCAAACTGTCTGACGATGCCAAGATCATTGAAGACAGCCTACTTTCCTTGGCCAAACGCGTAGCTCAGATTCAGTCATTTGTGACACGTGAGGTCGGGGCTATGGAAGAGGAGATGAAGCGCAGTTCTGAGTCTATTAAGGACCGGAATCTGGGCAAAACCGGAACGCATCAGCAACTGGCCATGACGTCAATGAACAATCTGGCGCTAATGCTTAGCGATGTGCAGCAGCAAATGCAGGCCGCCATGATGGCCGCCCAACAAAGTGGCCCTGGCAAAAAGAAGGGCAAAGGAAAAGGAAAGGGTCAGAGCCCCGGCGCACTAGGGCAAATGCAGCAGCAGCTAAACGAACAAATCCAGCAACTAAAGCAAAGTGGGCAATCTGGTAAGGCTTTGTCGGAATCTTTGGCCCGTTTGGCGGCGCAGCAGGAAATGCTTCGGAACGCCATGAAAGAACTGGCTCCGCCTTCTACACAACCAGGGGGCAAAGAAGGAGGAGAGAATCTAAGTAATTTGCGCAAACTGATGGAACAAACCGAAACTGATCTCGTTAATAAACGTCTTACGGAGCAGACAATCATGCGCCAGAAAGAAATTTTGACCAGATTGTTGCAGGCTGAGAAGGCGGCCAATGAACGAGATTTAGATGAGAAAAGAGAGGCAAATACCGCTAAGGAACTGCCTGCCCGTATTCCGCCGTCTCTTCAGAAGTACCAGGCTCAGCAAAAACAGCAGACGGAGACGCTCCGGCAGAACCTTCCTGCTTTAACTCCTTATTATAAAAAGCAGGTAGATGCTTATTTTAAAAAAATAGGTTATTAGATTTGCAGACATTTCAGATATAGGTTACATATTATGAATCAAGTAAAAATTCAGATTCCTTCTATCATTGAGAACATCCGCATAGTGGAGAGCTTTATTGACAACTCCAGAGAGAAGTTCCAGATTGAGGATGATATCTATGGTAACATCATGGTTGCTGTAACGGAATCTGTGAATAACGCCATCAGACACGGCAACAAGTTTGACAAGGATAAGAACGTCTATCTTTCTCTCTATGTAGAGCCTAAAAAACTGCGGTTTGAAGTAGAAGATGAAGGAAACGGTTTTGATCCTGAGTCTCTCTCTGACCCTACTGCCCCTGAAAACCTGGAGAACCCTGGAGGACGTGGTATCTTTTTAATGCGCAATCTTTGTGACGAGGTAGAATTCAGCAACGACGGCAAAACGGTATCGTTAACATTTAATATTGAAAATGCCTGAGTTACCCATTGAATTCTTTGCCGAGGATGTGGAGTTTGAAGTAAAAGATGAGGCAAAGATTAAGGAATGGCTTTTTGAAATTATCTCAAAATATTCCTTCGAGTTAGAATCTTTAAACTACATTTTTTGTTCTGATGAATATCTTCATCAGATGAATGTAGAATACTTAGAGCATGACACGCTCACTGATGTCATCACCTTTGATAATTCCGACATAGAAGGAGTTATTGAAGGTGATGTTTTCATTAGTATAGACCGTATTGTTGATAATGCCGCTGCTTTCAACATAACTCCAGAAGTGGAGCTTCATAGAGTAATGGCGCACGGTCTACTCCATTTACTTGGTTATGAAGACAAATCAGAAGAAAAACAAGCTCTAATGCGTTCTAAGGAAGATGAGTGTTTAGAAATGCTTCAGTTATAAACACCGCTTTCTATAGTTTTACCTCAGTTATCAACAATGTTCACGTGAAACATAATAGTAATCCACACAATGTTCACAAGTTATGATGTAGTAGTTGTAGGGGCGGGACATGCCGGATGTGAAGCAGCACATGCGGCCGCCACCATGGGATCGAAAGTATTACTCGTTACCATGAACATGAATACAATTGCGCAAATGTCATGTAACCCAGCTATGGGCGGCGTGGCAAAAGGGCAAATAGTAAGAGAAGTGGATGCCTTGGGCGGCATGAGCGGAATCATTACCGACAAAACAATGATTCAGTTCAGAATGCTGAACATGAGCAAAGGCCCTGCTATGTGGAGCCCAAGGGCTCAGAGCGACCGAATGCGTTTTGCTGAAGAGTGGAGAATAGCTCTTGAGCAAACACCAAATGTAGATTTCTGGCAAGAAATGGTGTCAGAGATAATAGTGGAAGATGGTAAAGCAGTAGGAGTAAAAACTAGCCTAGGCTTAGAAATAAGAGCCAAAGCGGTGGTACTCACAAACGGTACATTCCTGAACGGCATTATCCATATTGGCGAGAAAAGATTAGGAGGCGGAAGGGCCGCAGAGAAATCTGCTAAAGGTATAACTGAGCAGCTGGTGTCGTTAGGCTTTGAGGCAGGGCGAATGAAAACCGGAACACCGCCAAGAGTGGATGGTCGCAGCCTGAACTACGAAGCTATGGAAGAGCAGAAAGGAGATGAAAATCCTAATAAGTTCTCTTACACTGATACGCAAGCTTTATCAAACCAAAGAAGCTGCTACATTACCTATACCAATTCTAAAGTTCACGAGATTCTTAAAACAGGGTTTGAAAAATCACCTATGTTTCAAGGACGAATTCAAGGTTTAGGCCCACGCTATTGCCCATCTATCGAAGATAAAATCAACCGATTTGCAGAACGCGACCGTCACCAGATATTTGTAGAGCCAGAAGGATGGAATACGGTAGAGGTGTATGTAAATGGTTTCTCTAGCTCATTGCCGGAAGATGTGCAGTTTAAAGCGCTTCGTGAGATACCAGGTTTCGAAAATGCAAAGATGTTCCGCCCTGGTTATGCCATAGAGTATGACTTCTTCCCGCCAACCCAATTGAACCTAACATTGGAAACCAAGCTTGTGGATAACCTTTACTTTGCAGGTCAAATCAATGGTACCACTGGTTACGAAGAAGCGGCTTGCCAAGGTCTTATGGCGGGAATTAACGCCCATAATAAGGTGCATAACGCAGAGCCGTTTGTTTTGAAAAGATCAGAGGCGTATATAGGCGTATTGATAGATGATTTGGTGAACAAAGGTACCAATGAGCCTTACCGAATGTTTACCTCGCGTGCTGAGCACAGGATTCTTTTGCGTCAAGACAATGCAGATCTTCGCTTAACTGAAAAAGGCTATAATTTAGGATTAGCTTCAGAAGAGCGTCTGCAGAAGGTAAATCGCAAAAAACAGGAAACGCAGGAAGTACTGGCATATCTACAGCAGAAAGGAATTGAGCCGGAGGAGGTAAATGCAATGCTGCTTTCTCTGGATTCCGCGCCAATCAGCGAAAGAGCCAAAGCGGGTAATCTGTTAAAGCGGCCAAACGTGGAGTTGGAGCATTTATTGGCCTCTTCTGAAAGCCTGAATCTATACCTGAGTAAATATTTACCAGAAAGTTTAGAGCAGGCGGTTATTCTTTTAAAATACGCCAGCTATATTGAGAAGGAAAACCAGATGGCCTCTAAAATGGAGGAACTGGAGAATTATCGCATTAAAGACCGGCTAGACTATAAAGCTATTACCGCGCTTTCAAATGAGGCACGTGAAAAGTTACTGAAAGTACAGCCAGAAACCTTAGGACAAGCATCACGCATCAGTGGCGTATCTCCGGCAGATATCTCCATTTTGATGGTGTATTTAGGAAAATAGAATGAGCTACGAACGGCTAGACCTTTGCCCCATTTGTTCCAAAACAGATTTTAAGAATTTTCTAGTAGTAAAAGACAAAAGTGTAAGCCAGGAAAGCTTTGTGATAGTACAGTGCGAGAACTGCGGCTTAAAGTTTACTAATCCGCGACCGAATGAAGAGAGCATAGGACCCTACTATGAATCTGAAGGATATATTTCGCACTCAGACACTAGCAAAGGTCTTTTAAACAAAACTTACCGCTTGGTTAGATCAATGGCAGTACGGCGGAAAGTGGAGTTGATAAACCGTTTAGGAAACAAAGGATCCATTTTAGATTATGGATGCGGAGTGGGGTACTTTCTACAGGCATGCCAAAAACAAGACTGGAAAGTTGAAGGGATTGAGCCCAATGAAGTGGCTAGACAGCAAACTGAAGAAAAATTAGGAAAGCCGCTGTACCGAGGCAAACTTGAGGAATTAGAAACAGAAAGCTTTGAGGTAGTGACCCTATGGCATGTTTTAGAACACGTGCACACGTTGAATGAAACGCTTCAAGCTCTCATAAAAGCAACAAAAAAGGGAGGGCATTTGATCATTGCTGTCCCTAATGCTGATTCTTACGATGCCAAAAAATATGGAGCAGATTGGGCGGCATATGATGTACCCCGCCACCTTTACCACTTTAATAAAGCAAGTATGCAGCGTTTATTTAAAAAACATAAACTGCACTTGAAAGAAGTACTTCCAATGAAATGGGATGCTTACTACGTAAGTATACTAAGCGAAAAGTACCGCCACGGGCAAACAAAAATGCTGGGTTCATTCTTTACTGGGTTCAGGTCAAATCTGTACGGTGCTAAGAACGATAACTCTTACTCAAGCCAAATTTTTATTGCAGAGAAAAGATAAAAGTAAAACACACTAAGTACAATGACCTTATAGTTTAGGCTATAAGGTCATTTCCATTTTAAAGCAAAAAATGAAAAATCAGGTAATAAACGCATGTATAGGCATATGCTTATTGATTATATACGGCTGCGCAAGCATTGGAAGCCCAGATGGAGGGCCAAGGGATTTAGAGCCACCAAAATTGGTAATGTCAAATCCTAAGAATGGAACAACCAATGTAAACCCGGAAAAAATAGTGCTCGTTTTTGATGAAGCCATTCAGGCACCTGATCTGGCGCGTCAGTTATTGATAGCTCCTTTCACTGATAATACCTATAAAACAAAAATAAAAGACGGTACCGTTGAACTTACTTTTGCTAAACCTTGGCAAGAAAACACCACCTATAGTCTTAACTTCAGAAAAAGCATAACCGACATTACAGAGAAAAATGCAGCAAAAGGTGTTGTATTAACCTTTAGTACCGGTAATTTTTTAGATTCTGGCCAGGTTAGCGGGAAAGTTAGTTATGTATTCAATGCAACGCCACCTAAGGAGGCAAGCGTCTTGTTATATCCAGCTAGTGATACAGGTCAGGTTAAAAGAGGTAAACCACTTTATGTTACTCAAACAGACTCTAGTGGTGTATTCCAGTTCAACTACGTGAAGCGAGGAAATTACTACATCTATGCATTAACTGAAATAAACAATAACCTGCAGTATGACAATGAAAAGGAAGCCATTGCCTTCACACAAGATTCAATTGCAATAGAGCCTACCGTAACAGATGTCGACTTAAAACTGCATTACCAAGACAAGACAAAGCCAATAGCTTTAAGCAGAAAAAGTTATGCTGACGCGTATGATATAGAATACACTGAAGGAATAGCCAGAGTGAGCATAAATAAGATAAATCCAGAAAATACAACTGAGCTAAAATGGTTGCTGGTTAACTCAGGTAAAACATTGCGTCTCTTTCCAAATTCCGCAGATGAAAATAGATGGCTTATTGAAGCTCAAGACAGTGCCGGCAACACTAAAATAGATACCGTAGGAATAAGATTGGCAGGAAACAGATTAGGAAGATCAATAAAAAGCTTCCAGATAAGCAATGGAACCTCCATAGTTCCAGGTGATACACTAAAATTAAGATTTGAAGTTCCAGCCACATTAGTCAATACAGAAGGGGCAGTTACCATCATTGCAGACTCCGCAACAACAATCACAACAAAGAGTGCAGAACAGCTGAAGTTCAACCAAGACCAAACAGAACTGAGCATATTAATGCCTCTAACGGCTGCAAAAGAAATGAAAGTGCAGATTGACACAACTAAAATTGTGCCCTTTAGCGGACTTCCTTTTAATGCCTCTACACAAACAATACAGGTAGCAGATAGGGCAAATGTGGGTAGTCTAAAAATTAATTTGAAAACTGAAGAAACAAGTTTCAATGTACAGCTACTAAAAGACAATAAAATAGTAAGGGAAACAAGAAATAAGAAAACGGTGAAGTGGGACAACCTACAGCCAGGAACGTATCAAGTTCGTATACTGGTAGACAAAAACAACAATGGTGTCTGGGACAACGGAGATCTAGCCAAACGCCAATTACCAGAACCAGTTATTCTACACCCAGCAAAATTTGAGATCAGAAGCAATTGGGAAATAGTAGAAGATAACCCTATCAGCTTCTAGAATAAAAATAGAAAGCCAAAAAAAGAGAGGTCTCCACAACAAGTGGAAACAACGTGGATAAATGTGGAGAAAGTTCGGGAAAACAAGGGCAAAAGTCTGATAACACAAGAACCATTAAGGCTCAACAACCGGAGCGAGAGTCAAAATGTGAGAAAAGGTGAATAAGATTCACAAAAATGAAGAGTTATGCACGTGCTCATAAGTTTGGAGCTTTATACACCAAGCCAAATGTGAAAAAGTGGAAATCACAGATAACTCATTGATCAATAAAGAAGAAGAATCCACATAAAAATTAAGGAATGTGAATGTATATGCTTTTTATAAACAGAAGCGGGGATAAAGTTTCATCTGATCCACTTATCCACTTGTGCACAGGCCTAATGATGAAAAAGATTCTTTTTAAGAAAAATTGATTTATAATAGATATCAAGTGGACTTCGTGGAAAAGTGGGAAAAGCCGCCCAAATCAAGCAAGAGAAAGGGGAGCTGGGGCGCGAGTGAAAAATGAAGCAGCGCGTTTAGTCAGATTTAATGTTGATTAAAATCTATTTTTGACTAGTTTTATAAAAATCATGTCAAAAACAGACGAAAGAGCAATTACCATGGAATTAGAAAAACAGCAATTTGATAATGAAATACAGCTCGGCCGCGGGATAGGGGACTTGACCTTTGGGTTAAGCATGGAGCAGGTAGAAGACATCATGGGAGAGCCTGAGGAAATTGAAGAGTCTAGCGAGGAAGATGAGTTTGAGCACAAGGCGTTCAACTACTGGGACACCGGCTTCTCTTTTTACTTTGACAAAGAAGATGATTACCGCTTGAGCTGCATAGAAACGGCAAACCCTAACGTAACCCTGTGGGGAAAGAAGATCTTTGAATTAAGCCTGCAGGAAGTAGAAGACTTGTTCAAAGCCAATGGAGTTCAGTCGGTAGAAAAAGAGAAGATTGAAAACAACGTTACCTGCCTTTCTTACGAAAAAGAAATGATTGACCTTTATTTTGAAGAAGGGAAGCTGTTAGCTGTCAATTTTGGCGTACACATGGATGATAATCTGGAGGTGCTGTGGCCAGCAGGCAGCTAAGCTGAAAGATTAATTATAATCACTATAAAAGAAAAGGCCGCTACTGCGGCCTTTTCTTTTATAGTGATCAACCTGTTGTTTTAAGAGTTTTTATTTAAAAACCTTAAAAAAGAAAGAGCCCGCTGCAAATACAGCGGGCTCTTTCTTTTTAAGAAGCTAACCTCTATTCATCGAAGAGGAAAGCTTTTATTTCTGCCTGAATAGCTGGGTTGATGGCAATGGCTAGAATTACTGAAATAATTAAACCTATAGAAACTGAAAAGATATCGCGTCCAATCAATTTAAAGGTCTTAGAGAATTTTGAGGTAGATTCTCTTGATCTGATGCGAATTCCGAGTTCTCTACCCGCTAACAGACCCACAAACACCCATGTTGTACTCATAGGAATGTTGTTTATCTCTTTGAAGTAGTAAAGAATAATAGAATACACTAAGTCAATGATAGTAGCACTGCGTACGTCTCTTACCTCAGATTTCTCATTGATAATATTTTGGATTTTCTCTCCACGCATGTAGAACAGGTATGCCAACCCGAAGAAAATAAAGCTTGCGAAGGCTACAAATTCCCAAACGTTCAACTGACGGGGCAGATATACCGCAATGTTGGCCAAGTCCTGAGCCAGCCATGTATGCCACAAGAAGCCACTGATAATCCACTGAGCCCAGATCCAGGCATTGTGAGCCTGGCCTTTAACAAGCCTCTTCAAGACCTTTGAAAGAAGCAGATAGATAAGTAAAGCAGCTACAAACGCAGCCACATAACCCATCAAGCTCTTATTCACCATGCTAAATATCGCACCTGAGTCAATGGTGAATACACTCAAAAGCATGAAAGTGGTAGATACAGGTATTCTGAAGCGTGTAAGCAGCAAAAGAATAACTGGGGCAGCCAACTGCAGATACACAAAGTTCTCTGGGGTATCTGCAAACCCTTTAGAGGCTAAACGCTGGTAGGTAACATCTCCGTTAAAGACATACCAGCTGTAAAAAACAGTAGCCAGAAAAATACCGCCCATAAAGAGCCACTGCCAGTACCACTTCTTGTCTTCATTGGAAACTATGAAAGTACCAATGGTCTGAATACTGTCATTGGCAATGGCTGAGTAGCCGGCAAATGCAAAACCTACCCACATAGCCACAGGAGTATACGGATAAATAATACCAGACAGAATAAGGGCAAAGGCAATGAAATACAGGAAGGGCTTTTCTTTTCGGAGCACGATATCCAGCAAACCAGTCCGTTTCCTGAATTTGTAGGGTTGGGCGGGTACTAATGAACCCTTTCCCTTTCTTCTTTTAGCCATTAAATGAGTGAGTTAGAATTTTTGTTCCTGCAAAATTACTATAAGATAATGGTCCTAATGTTACGGTAATGTTAAGTACATACGCTAAAAGTTTAGCCTCGGTAAAGCTCTATTGACACAATGATGAAATAAATCTCTAAATGAATGTCTCAATACATAATGAAATATATTTAAGAGAAAAGAAGTAGCAATTGGAAGTGCAGATCATTAATAAATAAGGCTAACAAAAATGCCCCTGTAGGAACACAGGGGCATTTTTATGATGATTATGTAAGATTATAGCTAATCAAGAAGCCACCTGAAAATAAAGAAAAGGCTCCCTGACAAAAACATTGAAACGGGTAACGTAAGAAACCAAGCTAAAGTGATGTTTCGTACTGTTTCAAGATTTAAATTTTTCATTCCTTTGTTTGCCACCATACTACCGGCCACTCCCGAAGAAAGTATATGTGTTGTGCTAACCGGTAACTTAAAGATAAGTGTAGAAAAACCAATTACACTGGCTGCCATAAATTCGGCAGAGGCTCCTTGGGCGTATGTCAGGTGCTCCTTGCCAATTCTTTCACCAACAGTTTTAACAATTCTTTTCCAGCCAACCATAGTACCAAGACCCAACGAAAGAGCGACCATCATCAACACCCAATCAGGTGCGTATTCAGTGAATGAACGCATTTCAGTAACTCCTTCTCTTAGCAACTGTGTTTCTTCTTTACTCAACATAGCATTTGGGTTATTCAGAAACTTATCTGCTCTGGTTGAAATAACAAGAATATTGCGTCTTAACTTAAAAGGAGAATCTTCAGCTAGAGAAGGCATGTCAGAGGAAGCAGCAAAAAGATCCATCATTTTATGAACTTCTTCCTTTAACTGGTCTAACTGCTGTGCATTAGCCGCAGACAATGAATTACGATCTATTCTGTTCAAGCCTTTCTCTACTTTAACAATAGACTGCTGCATCTCAAACGGATTTCTGGTGTGGTCCAGAGCAAAGTAGGAAGGAACAATGGCTATCAAAATAAGCATGACCAAACCAACTCCTTTTTGACCGTCATTAGAGCCATGGAAAAAAGAAACCAGGGTGCAGGTAATAATTAGAATTAACCGAATCCAGAGGGGAGGGGGCTTGCGTTTGTGAGGTTGCTTGAAAATGGTCTTGTTTTTCACATACCGCTTTAACACAAACATTAGCAAAATGGTCAAAGAAAAACCAAGAATAGGAGAGACAATTAAAGACAAACCTGTTCTGGATGCTTCTGACCAAGCAAAAGTGGCTTCAGTAGTGCTTGGTAAAAGAGAGTATCCGATACCTAATCCTAATATAGACCCAATCAAAGTGTGCGAACTTGACGAAGGCAAGCCTAAATACCAGGTTCCAAGGTTCCAAAATATGGCGCTGAACAAAAGAGCACCTATCATAGCCACTCCGTGCCAAACATCTTGGTCTATCAGGGTTTCAATAGGTAACAGATATACAATGCCCATGGCCACTCCAATACCTCCAGCAAAAACACCAATAAAATTCCAGAAGCCAGACCATATAACCGCGGCCCAAGGACGAAGGGTGTTGGTGTAAATAACAGTAGCTACGGCATTGGCGGTGTCATGAAAACCGTTGATAAACTCGAAAAAGCAGGCGGCAGCCAGGCAAAGAATTAATAGAACAAGTAATCCTGTCTCTAAGCCAAACATAAAACAATAGGTGAGAAAAAAGCAGACAAAGGTAACGTAAAGAAGAAAATAGATAAGTTATCAAATTGTAAACTCTAAAGCTCCTATATAAAGTGGTTCCCATATATGTATTGGGTAAATGAAATGCTGAAGGAGCCTGTATATTAAAGAAAAAGATAGTTGCTGTTCATTTAAAAGAAGGTGAGAAAGTATTTGATGGGTTATTTCAAACAGCACTGCCTTTTACTGCACACTAATACAAAGGCAATTGGGTAAAGAAATTTTGTGCTTTTTAAAAACAAGTTCAGGTAAAACATCATCAAATGAAAAGCTTATCTTGAGGTTGTGCTTTAGAATCCTCTATATTTGCGATTATGAGCAAACAAGAGAAACAGACTGAGAACGCGCAGTTAAAAGATATTATCTCGCATGCCAAGGAGTACGGATTTGTTTTTCCTTCCAGCGAGATTTATGACGGTCTGCAGGCCGTGTATGACTACGGGCAGAACGGAGTAGAGCTAAAAAATAACCTCAAGAACCTGTGGTGGAAAGCCATGACGCAACTGCACCAAAATGTAGTGGGCATTGACGCTTCCATATTCATGCACCCGCTCACCTGGAAAGCATCGGGTCATGTGGATTCATTTAATGATCCCATGATTGATAACCTCGATTCTAAAAAGCGCTATCGCGCTGATGTATTGATTGAGGAAAAAGCTGCCGAATACGAGAAAGCCGGTGATGTGGATAAAAAGCAAAACCTGCTGAATCAAATGGCGCGTTTGCTGGAGGCCGAAGATCTGAAAGGCGTGCAGCGATTAATTATCTCAGAAAACATAAAGTGCCCAATTTCAGGCACCTGTAACTGGACAGAAGTCCGTCAGTTCAACCTGATGTTCTCCACACAGGTAGGTTCCGTGGCCGAAGACTCTAGCACTATTTACCTCCGCCCCGAGACTGCCCAGGGAATTTTTGTGAACTTCCTGAACGTGCAGAAATCGGGTCGTATGAAAGTGCCTTTTGGGATTGCCCAAATTGGCAAAGCTTTCCGAAATGAGATTGTGGCTCGTCAGTTCATTTTTAGAATGCGCGAGTTTGAGCAGATGGAAATGCAGTTCTTTGTTCGCCCTGGCACCGAAATGGAATGGTACCAGCATTGGAGAACTGTTCGCCGCCGTTGGCATGAGGCTTTGGGCGTTCCTTCTGAAAAGCTTCGCTACCACGACCACGAAAAGTTGGCTCACTACGCTAACGCCGCCGTTGATATTGAGTTTGAGTTCCCGTTCGGTTTTAAAGAAGTAGAAGGTATTCACTCCCGTACCGATTTTGACCTGACCCAGCACCAGGAACTTAGCCGTAAAAAGCAGCAGTACTTTGACAACGACCTGAACGAAGACGGTAAGCCATACGGAAACTACGTGCCATACGTAGTGGAAACATCGGTAGGCGCTGACCGTCTGTTCCTGATGACGCTGTGCAATGCGTACCAGGAAGAGGAAATCACGGAAGGCGAGAACACTAAAACCCGCACCTTCCTGAAGTTCCATCCAGCTATTGCCCCAGTAAAAGCCGCTGTTTTCCCGCTGGTGCGCAAAGATAGTTTGCCAGAGAAAGCCCAGCAAATCTTTGATGATCTGAAGTTCGATTTCAACGTGATCTATGAAGAGCGCGACGCCATAGGAAAACGCTACACCCGCCAAGACCTGATCGGTACGCCGTTCTGTATAGCCGTTGATTACGAGACCCTTGAGAACGACACCGTGACCGTACGCGAGCGCGACAGCCGAGAGCAGAAGCGCATGCACATTTCGGAGCTTCGCCAGTACATTGGTGACGCCGTGAGCTTCAAACGTATTTTCGAGAAACTTTAAATGTCTGTTTTAGGTCTGTTTTTCTGAAAATAAGCCTAAAACAAAATTAACAAAAAAGGCGCTTCCAATGCGGGAGCGCCTTTTTTGTTGTGGATACTACCAAGTGGATAAGAGGAAGAAAAATAAGTTGCTAACAGTAAAAGCGCCCCCTAAATGCAGATTCCCCCTTTTAAGGGGGTAGGGGATGTTTACACTTGCCAATTATGGCGTTCCCTGTAGGGACAGGTCGCGACCTGTCCTTTGCGGATGCCCCTACAAATTCCATTCATGTAAAGGTTCTGCGCCTGCCGGAGTGATTTTCTTTTCCATAGTAAGCCCTACATCTAGGGCCAGCGTCTCCGGACAGGTCGCGACCTGTCCCTACGATCAGCAATGCGTGATACTTTTGTGTAAACATCCCCCTTCGCCCTTCTAATGGGGAGTATCTGCAATAGTGCCGTAAAAATAAAGAGCGTTTTGGATCTGCTTTTCAGAACGAAGGTCCAAAACGCACTTCAACATTCTAGTTACTACTTCAAAGGACTTTCTAACCAAACCCCGTGCCCAGCCACATCTGAAGACAGAGTTAGATTCTCGCCGTTCTGCTGAAACCCACCGCTGAACGAATGCTCCGCTATAAACAGAGGTGTATCTAAATCAATAAATTCAAACCCTCCAATGCCCGCCGCGAAATGTGCTGAAAAAGTCATGGCCAGAATACTTTCCACCATGCCGCCAATCATTAGTCCAAGACCGTGTACTTGAGCTAACGCTGCCATCTGCAGGGCCTCCAGCACTCCGCACTTCATTAGTTTAATGTTGACAACGTTCGCACTATTATCTTGAGCCAGCCGTGCTACGTCCGCAGCGCTTCGCGCCGATTCATCTGCGGCTATGGGGAAAGGACAGGTAGTTGACAACACGGCTAATTCCTCCCAACTATCCCGTGGAAGTGGTTGTTCCAGCAAAATAATAGGGATTTTGGCTTCTGCTGCCCTGTGGACAAAGGCTTGAACACGCTCCAGATTATACCCGCAGTTTCCGTCTACAATCAAGGTAGCGGAAGGTGCGGCATTGTGGATAGCCTGCAACCGTCGCAAATCATAATCCACATCAGTTCCCTCGGTCTTTACTTTGATCACCGAGAAGCCTCTTTCCACAATTGACTTGGCCGAAGCCGCTGCGTGTGCTTCATCTCCGGCGGTAATGGTGAGATCAGTTTTCAAATAGTTTTTCACTCCGCCAAAGAAAACGTACAGTGGCATTTTGTAATGTTTACACAGCGCATCTAAAATGGCCATCTCTACACTGCAACGGGCAGCTGGCGCCTGCGGCGCAAGTTGATCTAATTCTTTGGCAAGGGTACGCCAGTTTTTCACATCCTTTTGGAGCAAATGCTTTTCCAGTTCCTGAAGCACCAACAGCGTACTTTCCTGCGTCTCACCACTCACGGCCGGAAAAGGAGCAGCCTCGCCCAAACCCGTGGTACCATCTTTTAGCTCAATCTGCACTACCACGTTCTCCACATTATATTGGGTGCCTGTGGCAATGGCAAATGGTTCAAGCAAAGGCAGGTTCAACGGTTGAAAACGCACCGCGGCAATTTGAGTAGCAGACATATCAGCTGTGAATAAGTACAGAAGCAAAGAAAAGCAGGATTTTCAGGATTATTAAAATTTTCAGGATGAAGTCTTTAAAATCTACGCTTTTAGAGACCCATGTTGTAGAGAACTTGGGTAAATTCTGTTTTTGAGATGTTTTTTGAAAAACAGGCTGAAAACGCAAAACCTTTGATGTTTTATCAGAAATGTTTGGAGACTCTAAACAATAAACTAGCTGTTTGAGAAAAACTCGTTTGTCTAAAGGTTCTACAAGTGTCTCTTCCAAACCTGTTTTCAGCCTGTTTTTCAAAAAACTATGCTAAAACGGAAAATCCTGTGAGAATCCTACCACATGTTAATTATTGCTTAACTTTGCTAAATGGACTGATGCGAACGGAACAGTAATATGTTCTCCGCGCCATTCTTAAGGAGTAGCTGCTTCATACCAGCATCGAAACATTTGATAGATTAGAATAACAACACTACACACCATATTTACAAAAAGGTGAAGTACAACGAGTATAAGCAATTAGACTATGCGGGCCTGGCCGAAGAGGTGAGAGCCTACTGGAAAGAGAACCGCATCTTTGAGAAATCAGTGGAGACCCGTGCGGGTCAGCCTACCTTCGTATTTTATGAAGGCCCGCCCTCGGCTAACGGTGCGCCAGGTATTCACCACGTGATGGCCCGTGCCGTGAAAGATATTTTCTGCCGGTACAAAACCTTACAAGGTTTTCAGGTGCAGCGCAAAGGCGGCTGGGATACCCACGGTTTGCCAATTGAACTGCAGGTTGAAAAGGAGCTGGGCATTACCAAAGAAGATATTGGCAAAACCATTTCGGTAGAAGAATACAACGCCCGCTGCCGCGAAACGGTCATGCGTTTTAAAGACCAGTGGGACGACCTAACTGAGCGCATGGGCTACTGGGTAGACTTGAACAACCCGTACATCACCTTTGAGAACGAGTATATTGAGTCTAATTGGGCTTTGTTGAAAAAGCTCTATGACAAAGGCTACCTGTACAAAGGCTATACAATTCAGCCGTTTTCACCAGCGGCGGGCACGGGACTTAGCTCACACGAGCTGAACCAACCGGGCACGTACCGCAACGTGAAGGACACGTCTATTGTCGCGCAGTTCAAGATTATCCACAACCAGAAGTCCACGTTCTTGTTCGAGGGCGACATGGAAAACTACTTCCTAGCCTGGACCACTACGCCCTGGACGCTACCTGCCAACACAGCTTTGGCGGTGGGTAAAAATATTAAGTACGTGCAGGTACAAACCTATAACCCGTACTTATTCACACCTATAACCGTTATTCTAGCCAAAGATTTACTGGGCAAATATTTCTCACCAAAGGCCGCTGAACTAGATGTTGATGATTACAAGGCGGGTGATAAACTAATTCCGTTCAAGGTCATTGGCGAATTCACTGGTGAAGAACTGGCAGGCATTCAGTACGAGCAATTGATGCCGTATGTGCAGCCAGACCCAGAGAAGCCAGCTTTCAGAGTAATTATCGGTGATTTTGTGACCACGGAAGACGGTACTGGTATTGTGCATATCTCCCCAACCTTCGGGGCCGATGACTTTAGAGTAGCTGCACAAAACAACATCCCGCCGCTGTTGGTAACCGATGAAAATGGCAAGCCTTCTCCACTGGTAAACCGTCAGGGCCGCTTCGTGAAAGAAGTGACCGATTTTGCCGGTATGCCGGTGAAAAACTATGATGGCTTGGATGAAAACGCCGCTGATTACAAAAGCACTGATGTGTTGATAGCCATCAAGCTGAAAGAAGAGGGCAAGGCGTTTAAAGTAGAGAAGTACGAGCACAGTTATCCACATTGCTGGAGAACTGATAAGCCCGTGCTGTACTACCCGCTAGATAGTTGGTTCATCAAAACCACGGCCGTAAAGGCCCGCTTAATTGAGTTGAACAAAACTATCAACTGGAAACCTGAATCTACCGGCTCGGGCCGTTTCGGAAACTGGCTGGAAAACTTGGTAGACTGGAACCTATCGCGCTCGCGCTACTGGGGTACACCGCTGCCTATCTGGCGCACCGAAGAGGGCGACGAGGAAATCTGCATCGGCTCGGTAAAAGAACTGGACCGTGAGATTGAGCGCGCCATTGCTGCTGGTGTTATGACAGAGAATCCGCTGCGCAAAGCTGCCGGTGCTAGTACAAAACCAACGGCTCCACAGGAAGATGAGTCTCTGCTAGATAAAGCTGAAGACCTGGTAAAATCTTTAGTAGGCGCCGACGACGAGAACGCGCAGTTCCAATTGCCGGACTTCGACTATAAAGGCTTCGACCTGCACCGTCCTTATGTAGATAATATTGTGCTGGTGAGCAAGAGCGGCAAACCAATGCGCCGTGAACTGGACCTGATTGACGTGTGGTTTGACTCTGGGGCCATGCCTTATGCCCAATGGCATTATCCGTTTGAGAACAAAGATATTTTCAACGCCAATTTCCCGGCAGATTTTATTGCTGAAGGCGTAGACCAAACCCGTGGCTGGTTCTTTACCCTGCACGCGCTGGCCGTAATGCTGGAAGATAGCGTGGCGTTCAAAAACGTAATCGCGAATGGTCTGGTGCTGGATAAGAACGGCAACAAGATGAGCAAGCGCCTCGGCAACGCTATCGATCCGTTTGAAACCATCGGCCGCTTCGGACCAGATGCCACCCGCTGGTACATGATTGTGAACGCGCCTCCGTGGGATAACCTTAAGTTCAACCTGGACGGTGTGACTGAAATCCAACGCCGTTTCTTCGGCACACTTCAAAATACCTACTCATTCTTCGCGCTGTACGCCAACTTAGACGGCTTCACGCTTGGGGGAGAAGAGATACCAGTTGCGCAACGCACCGAAAGTGACCGCTGGATTATCTCTCGCCTGAACACCTTGGTGAAAGAAGTAGCCGGTTTCTATGACGATTACGATCCTACCAAAGCGGCCCGCGCCATACAGGAGTTCGTAGCTGATGAATTAAGTAACTGGTACGTGCGCCTGAACCGCAAACGCTTCTGGAAAGGCGAAGTAAACCAGGACAAAACTGCTGCTTACCAAACGCTGTACACTTGCTTGGAGACTGTGGCTAAGTTGGCCTCACCAATTGCACCTTTCTACATGGATCGCCTGTTCCTGGACCTGAACCGCGTGAGTGGCCGCAGCAAGTCAGAATCAATCCACTTGGAGCTGTTCCCGCAGGTTCAGCAAGACTTGATTGACACTGATCTGGAGCAGCGCATGCAGCTGGCGCAGAACGTATCGTCACTGGTGCACTCGCTCCGGAAGAAGCACACCATCAAAGTACGTCAGCCGTTGAGCCGCATTTTGGTGCCAATTTTAGATGAGAAAATGAAAACCCAGCTGCAAGGCGTGGAAGACCTGATTCTCTCTGAGGTAAACGTAAAAAACCTGGAGTACCTGGAAGACACCACCGGCATTTTGGTGAAGAAGATAAAGCCCAACTTCAAGCGTCTGGGTCAGGTTTTCGGGCCGAAGCTGAAGCTAGTAGCTGCGCAGATCCAGCAGATGGGTCAGGAAGACATCGCCAAAATGGAGCGTGAAGGTTTCTTTGAAATTGCCTTAGGCGAAGATGAAACCACAGTGCTGAGCCGCGAAGATGTGGAAATCATGTCTGAGGACATTCCAGGCTGGTTAGTAGCTTCTGAAGGTGCCCTGACTGTTGCTTTAGACGTAAATATTACGGAGGAACTTAAGCAGGAAGGTATAGCCCGTGAACTGGTAAACCGCCTGCAGAACCTCCGGAAAGACAGCGGTCTGGAAGTACAGGACAAAATACGGGTGATCCTTCAGGAAGGTAATGCCGAAGTTGCTGCAGCGGTACAGTCGTTCGGGCAATACATTTCTGAAGAAGTGCAGGCCCTGGAGCTAAACCTGGTACCAACTATTGCCGAGGCAGATGCCACTGTGTTGGACATGGATGGTTTCACGCTGCCGGTTCGTATTGAAGTAGCGAGGTAATACAATAATCTGGTTACCTTTACATATTGAGTCTACCGCCCGCTGTTTTTGGTCTGTTTTTTGAAAAACAAGCCAAAAACAGCGGGTTAAACGTGAAGCATGAAGTACGCAAAATATTACCTGATTGCCTTAGTGGTGATTGCCATTGACCAGGCGGTGAAGATGTGGGTTCATAATAACATGCAAATGGGCATGAATGGACAAATCCCCGTTTTTGGCGATTGGTTTAAGTTGCACTATACTCTAAACCCAGGAATGGCCTTTGGGGTAGAATTAGGGGGCTCTTATGGCAAAATAATTCTGACCGTTTTCCGGATGGTGGCTATGGTTGCCATTGGTTACTTGGTGTACTATCTGGTAAAGGAGCGCTACCACAAAGGTTTGATCGTTTGCGTAGGTCTAATCTTGGGCGGCGCCATTGGTAACTTGATCGACAGTGTCTTCTACGGTGTTTATTTAGATAATGCTCCCTATGATGCGCCCACGCCTTGGCTCCACGGCCAGGTAATTGATATGTTTTACATTGACATTTGGGAAGGGATTTTGCCGCATTGGATTCCTGTTATAGGCGGCACACCTATGTCTTTGTGGCCAATTTTCAACATTGCAGATGCAGCCATTTTTGTAGGCGTGCTCATTATAGTCTTCAATCAGAATAGATTTTTGAATCCTCCTAAAAAAGAAACAGATATCAACGCTCAAAAAATGGACATTGATATTGTAGAAGCATAAAAGCGAGAGGGCTGCCAATGTTGGCAGCCCTCTCGCTTTTATGCTTCTAGTAACTTGAACTTCAACTAAAAATTAGAAAGAATAGCCCATAGTTAAGCCTGCTGAAAATATAGAGGAACCAGCATTATAAAAGTAACCACTAGCCCGCCAGCCAAAGAATAGTCGGTTGTCGTTATGGAAGTCATTTTCCAACACAATTTTACCCCCGAAATCTCTCTCACGATTGTGTATGAAATGTTCGTCGGCAGTGGTACCCGGTGTACCACTATTGTTGTTTATAGCACCCTGTACCAAGTCAACTTCAGATCGTCTTCTCACTGCCGGGCCAGCTCCAATTTTGATAGTAAACTTATCATTCTCCAGCAAATCAAAGTAAAGTGAGGCATCAAACATCACAAAGGCTTTACGAGAAGTAAAAATCTCTTTACCCTGGTCATATCTAGAGGAGCTGAGATACTCACCTGACAATGAAAAATTCAGGCGGTCAGTTAATTCTCTGGTGTACTGTTGGGTAAAAATGGCTCCGCTGTTGTCGCCTTCCACAATATAGGCAAAGCCAACACCTGTTCTAAAGTTGTTCCGGTACCGAGCCTGCGCTGACACAGTTTGGGAGAGCAAAAGGCAAAATATTCCGCAGGCTATGATTTTAAATAGGAAAGAATTCAAAAAGTAAGAGTTTTTCATAAAAAGGATAATCTAAAAGCCGCTTTAATCTAACAAGAGGTACTGTGCAATACTATTCTTTAAGGGCATAGGTTGTATTTTAGCCGTAGATTTTAGAAGTCATTGGTTTATTCGTCATTTAAAAAATAACTTATGTGGTCTTTAAGGCTTCTGTTTCAGAGAAATTTCTGTTTTAGCCTGTTTTCTGAAAAGTAGCCTCAAAACAGAACCACTCATTTAAGCCCTCACTACTGCTCATTCTCTTTCACCTCAAATGCCTTTGTCTACACCGCTTCTACAAGTAAACCAGCTGCAAATAGAGTTTGCTACTCAGCAGGGTTTGATAAGAGCAGTAGATACTATTTCTTTTCAGCTTCAAAAAGGTGAGACACTGGCCATTGTAGGTGAGTCTGGTTCTGGAAAATCAGTTACGGGTTTGTCGCTCATGCAGCTTATCCAAACTCCGCCCGGACAAATTACTGGCGGAACTGCCCTTTTCAATTCTCCGCAGTTTGGTTCGGTAGATGTGCTGAGTCTACCTGAAAAGCAGATGCAGAAAATTAGGGGGAACGAAATCTCCATTATTTTTCAAGAGCCGCAGTCTTCTCTGAACCCAGTCATCAGTTGTGGGAAACAAGTGGCAGAGGCTTTGTTAATCCACCTCCCAATTTCCAAAGAAGAGGCATATGCACGTACTGTTGCCCTATTGGACAAGGTAAAGCTGCCAAGACCCGAGAAGATTTTCCATAGTTATCCACATCAATTGTCTGGGGGGCAGAAGCAACGGGTCATGATTGCCATGGCCATGGCTTGTCAACCTTCTTTACTTATAGCAGATGAACCCACCACGGCTTTAGACGTGACGGTACAAGCAGAAATACTAAAGCTACTGAACCAACTTAGGCTGGAGCAGGAAATGGCCATGCTGTTCATCTCACATGATTTGGGCGTAGTTTCCGAAATAGCCGACCGTATTTTGGTTATGTACCAAGGCAAAATGGTGGAGGAGGGTACTGTTGTAGATATTTTCACAAATCCGAAACATCCATATACAAAAGCCTTACTTTCTTGCCGGCCTAGCCTTAAAAAAAAGGTTCAAGTGCTGCCAGTGGTATCAGATTTTATGGAAGTTGATGACCTGGGGCAGGTGCGCGAGAAGCCGGTTAAAGTACCTCATTTAATTGGTTTAGCTGTGGAAAAGACAACAAATGAAGTACTCTTTTCCCAGAATCAACAGCCAGAGACGCTTCTCCCGCAACCGCTGCTCCAGGTGAAAGATTTATACGTGGATTACACCATAAGCCGAGGCTTTATTTTTAAAGAAAAAGAGTACATACAGGCTGTAAAAGGTGTTTCTTTTGATGTTTTCCCTGGTGAAACTGTAGCCATTGTGGGTGAATCTGGCTGTGGAAAAACAACTTTAGGGCGCACCTTATTAAGGTTAATAGAGCCTACTGCCGGTCAAATACTTTTCAACGGCGCTGACTGGACTAAACTTGAACCAGAAGACTTGCGGAAGTGGCGGAAAGATTTCCAGATGGTGTTCCAAGACCCTTATGCTTCGCTTAATCCATACATGAGAATAGGTGAGGCCATAATGGAACCTATGCAGGTGCACCGGCTGTTTATTTCTAAACGGGAGCGTAAACAGCGCGCATTGGAGCTACTGGAAACAGTAGGTTTGCTTCCCGAACATTTTCACCGTTATCCCCAAGAATTTTCCGGCGGTCAATTACAACGCATCTGCATTGCCAGAGCGCTGGTGCTGGAACCCACGTGTATCATCTGCGATGAAGTAGTTTCTGCACTTGATGTATCTGTACAAGCACAGGTACTGAATTTGCTCAACCGCCTCAAGCGCGAATTTAACCTTACCATTCTGTTCATAACCCACGATTTGGCAGTAGCCAAGTTTATGGCTGACCGTTTGCTAGTCATGCAAGCGGGGCATATTGTGGAGCAAGGCCCAGCGGAGCAAATTTTCTCGCAGCCCCGGCAAGTGTATACAAAAGCACTGCTGGAAGCTGTACCCACGGGTGAGCTGGAAGATATTTTAACGGCGCAACAGAAACGAAAAGCGTATAAAGCAAGTATAGACGAATAGATATATTTGCGGAACGCTTCTCCTCACAAGCGTTTTACCTTATTTTTCCCAAAACAGGTCTAAAACAGAAACAGATAAGGCATTTCCCTGAAATAGGAAATCAAAAGAAATTTAAAACAAGCAGCTAATAAGCTGTAAAGAGTAGTGCTGCTGAAATAAAAGTTAGCCTACCTAAAATAAGAAATTAATGAGAAGAGAAAGAAAAGGGCCGGGCGCAGGAAAAGATTCTGCCCCTCGGTCTAGCAATACCAGAAAAGACAAAGGCGCACCGCGTCGTAACAAAAGCGGTGGAAGTCGTGGCCAGAACTTGGGCGAAGTATCAAGAGAGGTACTGCTGAATATTTTCAGCCAAAACCCAGACAAAGTATTTACTTACCGCCAACTGCACCGCCGCTTAGGCATTAACAGCAAAGAGGGCCGCGAAGAAGTATTTGCCCTGTTGAAAAACATGCGCAAGAACGGAGAATTGGTGCACCTGCAGGAAGATACCTACACCTTCAACCCTGACTATAGAGGCACCGAACGTACCTCCACTAGAGGAGAGCGCACCAGTGAACGCGGTAGCCGCCGTGATTCTGATAGAAGAGGCGCTACCGTTTCGCGCAGAGGTGGTCCTACCATTGTGGGTAAAGTAGATTTAGCCAACGGGCGCCATGCCTATGTGATCAGTGAAGACAGCGAGCAAGACGTGCGCGTGCCTGTGGAAAAACTCATGTTTGCCATGTCTGGTGACACGGTGCGGGTGCAACTGAGAAAGAGCCGCCGCGCCAATGAGCGTCCAGAGGGCGAAGTGGTAGAAGTTATCCACCGCGAGCGCGAAGAAGTGGTAGGTCGTCTGGAGATGTCGAAAGGCTTCGGGTTTATTGTGCCTGATATGAAGCGCATGTACTTTGATGTGTTTGTGGGCGAGCGCGGCTTAGCCGATGCCCAAAACGGAGACAAAGTGCTGGTACGCATCACAGAATGGCCGGAAGATCCGCAGCGAAACCCAATGGGTGAGGTGATCAGGGTGTTCGGTCCAGCTGGTGAGCACAATACCGAAATTCATGCTATTATGGCGGAGTTTGGTTTGCCATTTGAGTTTCCGGAGTCGGTGGAAAAAGAGGCGAATGCTATTCCAGAGGCAATTACCAAAGAAGAAATTGCCAAGCGCCGCGACTACCGTGACGTGACCACGTTCACCATTGACCCCGCCGATGCAAAAGACTTTGACGATGCTCTGAGCGTGCGTCAGCTGGAAAACGGTAACTGGGAAATTGGTGTGCACATTGCTGATGTTACACATTATGTACAGCCAGGAACAAGACTGGAGAAAGAGGCCTACCGCCGCGCCACCTCGGTGTACCTGGTAGACCGTACCATTCCCATGCTGCCTGAGCGGTTGTCAAACGGCTTGTGCTCGTTAAGACCCAATGAAGACAAGCTAACCTTCTCAGTAGTATTTGAGATTGATGAGAACGCCAAAATTCATGAGTATTGGATTGGCCGCACCATTATTCACTCAGACCGCCGGTTTGCCTATGAAGATGCGCAGCAGGTAATAGAAACTGGTGAGGGCGACTTTAAAGAAGAAATTCTGAAGCTGAACGAGCTGGCCAAAAAATTCAAAGACAAACGCTTCAAAAACGGAGCCGTGAACTTTGAAACCATTGAGGTGAAGTTTAAGCTAGACGAAAACGGCAAACCGCTGTCACTGTACGTGAAAGAGCGAAAAGACGCGCACAAGCTTATTGAAGAATTTATGCTGTTGGCCAATAAATACGTGGCGGAGCATGTGTACAAGATGAAGAAGGGCAAGAACAAGCTGACCATGGTGTACCGTACGCACGGCGCCCCAGATCCTGACAAGTTGGTGAACTTCTCTTTGTTCGCGCGTAAGTTTGGCTATCAGGTAGATTTAGAGGAAGGCAGAGACATCTCAAAAGAGCTGAACAAGCTGGCCTCTTCCACCGAAGGTAAGCCAGAGCAAGGGCTGCTGCAGAGCCTGGCTATCAGAACCATGGCCAAAGCTAAGTATAGCACTGAGCCTGAAGGACATTTCGGGCTGGCGTTTGCGCATTATTCGCACTTCACGTCACCTATTCGCCGGTACCCAGACATGATGGCGCATCGGCTTATTGATCAGTATAACCACGGCAACTACACCGTTGACGCAGAAGAGTATGAAGAGCGGAGCCAGCATTCTTCAGACATGGAGAAACGTGCCGCCGATGCCGAACGTGCTTCTATCAAATTTAAGCAGGTAGAGTACATTAACCAGTTCCTTGGGCATCAGTTCAAAGGAATGGTGTCTGGCCTGACAGAATGGGGTATGTACGTGGAGATTGTGGAGAACAAGTGCGAAGGCATGATTCGTCTGGCAGATTTGCAAGACGATTTCTACGAGCTAGACTCAGCCAATTATCGCATTATAGGCAGAAATAACAAGCGTATTATTTCTTTCGGTGATGAGGTAATGGTGGAAGTAAAAGCCACCAATGTGCTAGAGCGTACCATTGATTTGGAGCTGATAGATGTACTTTAAACAGTGCTGAAATTACGTATAAGCGTTTTCGGGCTCTTTTTTAGAAAAGTGCACGAAAACGCTTTTTTACCTTAAAGCCTAAAACAACAAAGTCTTTTTGCTGATTTTACCGTAGCTTTGACGGTGTAAACAGAGGCCGCTAAGTCTATATTACAGTAGTTTCTGCCCCCAATACTAAATTTATTTCTGTGGATATCTCACAATTTTCTGAACGGATAAATCAGACGCTTTCCACGCTTTCTTACGGAGAGTCCCCCGACAAACTGTATGCCCCTATTCGCTACATGATGAGCCTGGGTGGTAAAAGAGTTCGTCCTGTGCTTACCTTACTAGGAGCTTACCTATTCAATGATGATGTGGAAAAAGCTGTCATGCCTGCTGTGGGCGTAGAAGTTTTCCACAACTTTACGCTCATGCACGATGACATTATGGACCAGGCGCCGCTTCGGCGTGGGCAGGTAACGGTGCACGAGAAATGGAACACCAGCACCGCTATCTTAAGTGGAGACGTGATGTTGGTGCGGGCCTACGAATTTTTTTTAGGTATTGAACCAGAGAAACTTCCTAAGGCACTGCAACTCTTCAGCACCTGCGCAGCGCAGGTTTGTGAAGGCCAGCAGTTAGATATGGAGTTTGAGAGTCGCCAAGATGTTCAGATAGAAGAATATCTGAACATGATTAAGCTGAAAACGGCCGTTTTACTGGGCTTTAGTTTAGAATTAGGAGCCCTGTTAAACGACGCTACCCCAGAAGATGCCCAGCACCTGAAGGAATTTGGCATTAACATGGGCATTGCTTTTCAGCTGAGAGATGATTTGCTGGATGTGTACGGCGACCAATCCAAGTTTGGTAAACGAGTAGGCGGCGACATTCTATCAGACAAGAAAACCTACCTGCTGCTTACTGCTCTGGAAAGAGCTTCGGCAACCCAGCGAAAAGAACTGGAGCAATGGCAAGGGCTTTTAGAGCCGGAACAGACTGATAAAAAAGTAGAAGCCGTAAAAGCCATCTATGACGAGCTGGATATTCAAGGTCTTACCCAAAACCAAATCAACCACTATTTTCAGCGCGGCCTGCACCACCTGAACGAAGTCAACGCTCTAAACAGCAAAAAAGACCTTCTGCGTGGGTTAGCTATTCAGTTGATTGAGCGTGATAGTTAGAATTTGAGCATGAGCAGATTTGAAAGTATGGAGATGTAAAATTGTGGATATGTAATCTTGTTTTCGGATTGTTTTCTGAAAAAAAGGGCTAAAACACATTTTAAATTATCCCTTTCTTCCCTGTTGATATACTTTCGCCCTTTCGCCCTTGTTCGTGTTCTTACCAACTAGACTAGTTCAGTTGACTACTTACATAACAGGTTTTTGTCAGAAGAATGAACTGTAATGCGCTTTCTTCTAAATGAATAACTCAACTACTTGTTGGTGACAACACCAACAAGGGCAGAAGTTTAAGATTCAGGTACTTTAGCTTTTCGCCTTTATGATACTTTCACTGAGAAGTCTTTAGAAAATGGAGTTTCTTAATTCATTGCTCACTGTTGAAGATGAAGAAAGGAGCCAATCAGAAATAATAGGCTGGTGGGAGAAGAGAAGGATTCTGTACAACTTGATTGTGTTAGTCTGCGGATTGGTTAGCCTAGGGTTTATGCAGATTCTGGTATATTTAAGAGAGGGCAGAGGCTTGTCAGTGCATATTGGTATAGTTGGTTTTGCCTTAGTTTGTAATGTCTGCTATACATTAGGTTGGATAACAGAAATAGGTGCACCAAGAGCAAAAACGTATGGCCCGAAAATGTTTAAAGCGGGGCTCTACTTCACCTTGTTCTTTGTTTTTCTTCCGGCCTTTCTCCACGTAGTATTCAGCATTTTAAACCTATTAGAAGGTATTTAGAACAACATAAAGTACGCTTTGAAAAGAACGTACTCTTTTAACTTCAACAAAAGATTTACTTAAAATATGCTTAGCATCACCTTATTAATCATAGCCTTAACTGTAATTGCTTCAATATATGCGTGGCAGAACAGCAACTTAATGGAGAATTGGGTGCATCATCCGCAAAGCGTGGCGCAGGGTGAGTGGTGGCGCTTGTTGACCTCTGGTTTTCTGCACGCAGATTTTATGCACCTCTTCTTCAACATGTACTCGCTGTATCTCTTCGGAAGCGTGGTGGAGAATGTGTTCATCAATGTGTTTGATCCTTTTATAGGTATTGGTTTATATGTGGGGCTATACATTGCAGCCATCATTTTATCTGACTTGCCTACCTATTTCAAACATAAGAACCAGAGCAACTATTATTCTTTGGGGGCATCTGGTGGTGTTTCTGCCATTATCTTTGCCAGTATCTACTTCAACCCGAACACAGAACTCATTATTTTCCCAATACCACTGCCTATCAAGGGCTACATTTTTGGGGCACTGTATCTGTTCTACTCTTACTACATGGGTAAAAAGGGAACGGACGGTATCAACCACAGTGCCCACTTCTATGGGGCTGCCTTTGGTTTGTTAGCTAGTGTACTTCTCATTCCAGGGCATATTCCTACCTTCTTTTCTATGATTTTTGGTTAATTGCACTTTACTAAATATAGCGTTTTTTATCTTTTTCTTAAAACTTTCGTATAGCTATTAGTATAGGCTGATTTAACGGAGGGAGAGATGAGAAATAAATATAATTTTGTAAAGATAGTGATGGTATTATGCTTCTTCCTATGTGTGCAGAGCAGAGGTATGAGTCAATCATTTTTGGCAGCTACAGCGGCATCAGCCAAAGTAGCGACCATAAGCTTAGGAGAAGGGTTAACCAACACTGAAAGCCCACTACTTCTAGAACTAGTTACCAAAGCAGGTTTAATGCCCGTGCTGACTGGGTCAGAAGCTTATACTTTTTTTGCTCCCTCAGAGCAGACCCTACAGCAGTATAAAGAAGCCAGGCCTGAAGTGCTAAAGCAGCTGTTGTCGCAGCATATAGTAAAAGGCACGCTCACTACTTCTGATTTAAAAGATGGTTCTGAACTAACCTCTATCAATGGTAGCACAATTAAAGTGTACCGGAAAAAGGGAGCCGTTATTGTAAATGGAATGCGAGTGAAAGAAGGAGATAAATTATATACCAATGGCGTGTGGCACCAACTAAATGGCTGCTTTACGCTATAACCTTTCAACCTCTTAGTAAGATAAAAGTGAATGTGAAAGGGCTGCCCTAGTTGGCAGCCCTTTTCCTTTGTTTTAAGCTACTGTTTTCAGCCTATTTTAGAGAAAACAGGCTGAAAACGGAAAACACAATTAGTTTTACCTGATAAACTCAGTCTCTACCTTACGTTCCATTACAGATACCGCAGAAGCACCAAAATACCCAATAGCTCCGTTGCTGATGTTGCTGGGGGCATTGGCGGGCGGAGAGTCAAAAGGGCCACCGGTGTAGTACTGCATGCGGCTGAGTACCCGGAAGAATTCGTAACCAGGTCGGTCAATGGAAAGCATTTCTACCCGCAGTGTGTCTCCTAGTTTCAGTTCCTGGCCAATTTCAGGGTCGCCGTAGTTGCCGTCATACAAATCATCATTTATGGCCACCACGTCTCTTTCAGGCTCACTGTTGTAATAAACGTTGAACTTATAGAAGTCGCCTTTGCCAGCTGGTTCTCTGAAGTAAAAGGTGCCATAATACCCCTCTTCTACCTGCGCGTTCCCTTTCTTGAACCGGAACAGGAGCGAATCAATGGGGGGTACGGGTTTTAAGTAGCTATTGGCTGTGTATTCCTGTCCGTTCAGTTGCACCTTTAGATAGTAGGTATTACCCGTTTTGCCCTGCAGTTGACTGGTTTGGTAAAGGCCATTTCCTTTAGAAACCAGCGTTTCTTCAAAGCCTTGGCTGTCAGAAATTTTGACCACCGCGTTTTCATAACCCGGAGCAGCGCCGTTTGCCAAATAGCCTTTGGTAGAAGTAATTCGCACCGAATATGGCCCCGGCTGGTTAGTCACTAAACCTTCAATCACCACTTTTGAGGCGCCCTCAGGCAAATCATAGGAGATAATTTCTTCGCAGCTGCTCAGGAACGGAAGAACGGCGGCAAGTAAGAACAAATACTTTTTCATGATATTTTCTGATGCTGAATCTTTAGAAATTGAAGTTGTAAGTAAGGGCCGGAATTATGCCGAACAGGTAGGTTTTCACGGCTTCGGTTTTCTCCGGATGGTCTTCATTCTCTCTAAAGGAGATAGAGAAGGCGTTTTTGCGGCTGTAGGCGTTGTAAATAGACAGGCTCCAGCTGCTGTCATACTTTTTGCCGGTGAGGCTGCGCGGACGGTCATAGGTCACGGCCAAGTCTAACCGGTGGTATGCAGGTAACCGGAAACCATTTTTGGAAGAATAAACAGGGTAGGTATGCCCTTCATACTCAAAACGACCTACCGGCATAGTAATGGCTCCGCCGGTAGCGTACACCCAATTGGCGCCAATGCTCCACTTCTCGTTTAGTTGGTACGTGCTTACCAAATTAACCGAGTGCCTACGGTCATAGCGGGTAGGGAAAGCTTTTCCGCCGTTCAATTCAGGCACGGTGCGGTCGGTTTTGGACCACGTATAACTCACCCAGCCCGTAAAAACGCCTTTTTGCTTCCGGAACATGAACTCAGCGCCGTATGAGGTGCCTTTGCCGCGTAGCAGCACCGTATCAATGCGGCTGTTCAGGAAAACTTCAGAATTGTCTTTGTAGTCAATCTGGTTATCCATGTGCTTGTAGTACACTTCGGCAGAGGCTTCATAGGTATTGTCTTGGAAGTTGCGGAAGTAGCCGGCCGCTACCTGGTCGGCAATTTGGGGCTTGATGTAATGGATGCTGGGTACCCACACGTCAAAAGGCAAAGAGGCGGTTGAGTTAGACAGCAGGTGCAGGTACTGGCGCATGCGGTTGTATGAAGCTTTAAGGGCGCTGCTTTCGGTCAGTTCGTATTTAGCTGAAAAGCGAGGCTCAAACCCTGAATATTGTTGAATCACTTCCATGGCACCGTACTCTTTGCTGCCTGTTTTGGTGAAACCATCTTCGGCGTATTCATAAATGGTGCCTTTGCCCACTGTGGCGAAATAAGAGAAGCGCAAGCCGTACTCTACTGTGAACTGCTGCGACAGCTGATACTCATGGCTCAGGTAAGCAGCTCCTTCTACGGCGTTTGTTCCGTCTAATTTAATCTCGTTGAAATAAGACTGCGGCCCTGGTTTTACTTTACCAGGCTGAAACTTGTGGAAGGTTCCGGCTACTCCAAACTTGAGCTGGTGCTGCGGGTTCAGGTAAAAAGTGTAGTCGTTTTTGAGGCCGTAGTCTATAATGTGCGAGGTCCAGGTGAACTCGGTAGACTTCTCTTTTGAACCCAAGGAGTAATCAAAATCTGAGAAGATAAGGGTGGTGTTGGTGAAAAGTTTGTCGTTGAAAAGATGGTTCCAGCGTAAAGTGCCGGTAGCGTTTCCCCAGTTAAAGGCGCCAGAGTTGTTACCCGCCACATCACGGCCAAAGTAGCCGCTCACGAACAAGCGGTCTTTAGGGCCTAGCGTGTAGTTAGCCTTCAGGTTGAGGTCATAAAAGTACAGACGGTTGTTTTTGATGCCTTCATCTGAGCTCAGCTTAAAGAAGATATCAGCGTACGTTCTGCGGCCCGATACCATGAAGGAGCCTTTGTCTTTCACAATGGGGGCTTCCAGAGTTAGTCGGCTGCTCAGCGTGCCAATTCCGCCGCTGGCGGCAAAGCGTTTGCTGTTGCCTTCTTTCATTCTAATGTCTAGCAAGGAAGAAAGCCGACCGCCATGCTCAGCCGGTATTCCGCCTTTATACAACTGCACGTCTTTGATAGCATCAGCGTTGAAAACTGAGAAAAAGCCCATCAAGTGCGAAGCATTGTACACGGGCGCCTCATCTAATAAAATTAAGTTCTGGTCTACGCCGCCGCCGCGTACGTAAAAGCCGCTGGTGCCCTCGCCGGCAGTCTGCACGCCCGGTGTCATCTGAATAGCTTTAATCACGTCTACCTCGCCCATAAGCGCAGGCATTTTCTTCAGTTCGGTTACCTGCATTTTCATGGTGCTCATGGCCATGCTCCGCACGTTTTCGTCTTTCTTCTCGGTGTTGGTAATGACCACTTCCTGCAGCTTTGTATGATCTTCTTGCAGCTCAATGTTTAGCTTTTGAGCCGAAGTGAGTTGTATAGTTTGGGAATAAGTGGCATAGCCTAAATAGCTGACCACTACAGTATAGGTTCCTTGTGCCAAGGTGAGCGAGAAAAAGCCGTACTCATTTGTAGCGGCTCCTGTGCCAGACAGTTCTCTTACGCTCACAGTAGCTCCAATCAAACCCTCGCCAGAGGCTTTGTCTTTTACATACCCACTTAAGGTTATTTTTTGCTGTGCCTTCGCGGGGAAGGAAAGTAGCAATGCCATTAGGCAGCTGAAGAAGAGCATCATGCTTCGCTTCAAGAGATGGAATTTTAGGACAGGTCTCATATATTTTTGAATCATTTTCCGAATTATTGAGAGCAAACCTAGATAAAACCCCTATATAGTCTTTTGTAAATATGACGGACCGGTTGAAAACTTGACTGAAACAGGAAAAGCAACTACTGAACTGTTTTTTGTTTTTAAAATTTATTTAAAAGTAGAAGGTAAGTGAATAGAGCTCAAAGGGATTGGCTTGATATTCAAGAAGGTAAGCTGAAAATTGAGAGTATCTGAAGCTGGTGGCCATAGAAGAAGCAAATAAAAATGGCATTTGAAGCAACCATTCCCCTGGTGCAGCCATCTTTAGATTAAATAAAACTTGCTATTCCCATGAAAAACTTAAACATCCTCACTTTGCTGGCCTTTGTAGCCGTATTGGTATCGCTGTCTTCGTTCCGTACTACAGCACTGGCTCAAGAGGAAGCCAGAAATTTACCATCGTTCAATGGCATTGGATTGGCGTATCCGGCTCAAGTAATACTTCGTCAAGGAAACACGCAGAGTGTGCGCCTTGAAGGAGATGCGGAGCAGCTGGCTCAAATAGAGACCGAGGTAAAAGATGGCCAGCTGAACATTAGAAACAAAGAAAGAAACTGGAACAGAACCAGCAATAACAAAGAACGCGTGACCATTTACGTTACCGTACCTAGCATTGAGCGTTTGGCCGTGAGTGGTTCAGGCAGAATTAAAAGCGAAAGCACCTTTAAAGCCACTTCATTAGACTTAGCGGTGAGCGGCTCAGGCTCAATACAACTAACTGCTAATGTGGATAAAGTGTCCAGCCGTATTTCTGGCTCCGGCAGTATTGACCTGAAAGGATCAGGAAAACAGTCTACCGCAGCAGTTAGCGGCTCTGGCAGCGTACGTAGTTTTGATTTTAAAGCCGATGAAGCCAAAGTGAGCATAAGTGGCTCGGGCAAATGTGAAGTAAGCGCCAAGAATAACCTCAAGACCAGTATCAGCGGCAGTGGCAAAGTATACTATGCCGGCTCACCTACTGTAGACAGCCGTGTAAGCGGTAGCGGTTCTGTACAGAAACGCGGATAACATTCTATTTTTGGCCTTTTTTCCTAAAACATGCCGAAAACCGATAAATAAATATTTCAGAAGAGCCTGTGCCGCCGGTACAGGCTCTTTTATGTGTAGTTGTTAACACATCTAACACTGAGATGAAGAAAAGAAAATTGTTGTTTAGTAGGGGCAAGCCATGGAAAGTCTGTCAAATAGAAAAGACATTTACCCGCTTTCTCTTAGCTATGAAAACTTTCACCTTCCGTTGTCTGGCTTTTGCTTCTTTGGTACTGTTGGGTACCTCTTGTATGCACCAATATGTGCCAGACCATTCATATAACCGTTTGTCTGCCATTCCTACGCCTTTCCATCAAAATGAAGTGGAGGTATTTTTCCCGGGTGAGAAACCTACTGATACAGCCTATGTTAAAATTGGCGTGCTGGAACATAAAGCCGAAGGAGAAGTAGCCTACTCTACTTTACTGGAAAACTTAAAAGCTAAAGCGCAGGAGCAGGGCATAGACGCTATCTTGCTGTTGGGGAAAAACCAGAGCACCCGTATCAAAACCGACGAAACACTGGGCGAAATACTTACAGAAATACTTTTCAACACTGAAATTGAAGACAATTATTATTCGGTCACCACACATGAGTTAGCCGCTGTAGGCATAAAATACAAGCGAAACCTACAATACTTACCAGGTTACGTGCAGGCGAAGAGCATCTATGCCCTGGAAGGCGGTAAAGAAGAACTTGTAGCCACGGTGCGTTTAAATCACCAGGGCATGCCTGCCAATGTCACTCCCACCTCAAGCAGCAATGAAATCACCTACAACTATTATGTGCAGCCGTACGATGTAGATTTTTTGCTGCGCAGTGAGGGATCCGAATGGCGGTACAGCACCAAAAGTGGCCAGATAAAAACCCGGAAGCAAATGAGTGGCAACGGAACGGGTCCGGCTTTGAAAGTGAAGATCACTTATAATGCACAAAACCAACCGACTGTGTTAGAATTGATTTATCCTGGTACTACAACCTCCAAGACTATTCAGCTAACATACAGAGGCAACCAAATTGCAGAAAAGTTAATTTTAATGGAGCAGCAGCTGTACCTAAAAGAGATAAATCAATTTTCTACAGAAGGTAAATTACTCAGTACCACGCATTACAAAATGGTCGACGGGCAGGAGCAGCCTTTCCTGAAAACAGTGTATGAATATTACGGAACTATAAGTTTGCAGCAATAAACAAGAATTCTTCAATAGAAGACTTAAGTCTGTTTTGAAGCTGATTTTTGAAAAATAGCCTTATAATGCATATACTTTTTCCACAGAAAGTATATGTGGAAAGCTAAGCTCTACAAACGAAGCGATATTCTATAATGGAAGAGGTCTACGTGCACGATTCACGTCTTGCCTAAACAGGTTAGATCTTCAGAAATGTAGCTTTTCGTTAGAAACAAACCCGCGGAGTTAATCACATAATAGTGTCACGAACGTTGATGAAGGTTACTCTAGAGTACGGGGCCTGAAAATGAGGAAACCTACGTGGCCAAAGACAGACCAGCGGTTAGTGGGATTGTCATAATGTATAAAGTGGAGGGCAGCCGGGCCAATAGGTAATTGAAAGACAAATCCGGTGCTGGCGGTAAGGTAAGGTCTTGAAAACCCTTTGCTTCTGACTGCTTTTTGCAGCAGATCCTCTTGTAGGCGCTGGTGCATGATATGTGTATACACTTCGGTGCGCCATTCAAACTTGTTCCAGAACGTAAGCGAGTAGTTGAGACCTATTGCTCCGTACCGGTTAGCTCGGTAATTCTCCAAGAAAATAGTGCGTGAATCAGGTAATGGGCTAAAGGCCGGCGCACTGATTAAGGAAGACTGAAAATTGGAGAACAGACCCTGTGTACTTATCACGCCTTTTATAAAATAGCCCCAACTGCTCTTCTGGTTGGCAAGCGGGTAAAATCCTTCATACGTAGCCGAAAACTGTAGCCATTTGTGCTCATTGGTGTTCGCCTCTGTGGTGATGGAAGTAGAGCCGGGTCGGTAAAGCTCAGAAGCAGTGACAGCCCTTACTCCTAATACAGCCCGATGGCCTTTGGTGGAGTACATTTTCCGGTTCAAAGAGTTTCGCTCAAACCTAAGGGCGGCTGTGTAGCCGTCATAATCGGTTTCGTCCAGCACATCGTCAGTAGAAACGTTTTCTGAGTTGGCGTACATGTCTTCGTTAGAGAACCAAGCCCCATCCAGAACAAAACGGCTTCTGAAGTTGTGGCTGAAACCTGCCTGCAAGCCTACTTTAAAGTTTCGGAGTCTTAACTGCGTGCTGGTAGCGTCACGGTCCAGAAAACCGTTTGCATCTTGGTAGTTCATAGAATGGTACAGCACCGAGGGCTCAAGATAAAAGGGGATGAACGCAGGTATATTCACCCTGAAACTAAAGGAGCCTGCGGGGTTAAATCTAGAGATATTTCCGTTAGCCCCTATTGTGTACAGCAAGCGGTTCAGGTATCTGAATTCTAGCCCCACATATAAGTTATCCACAGGTCGGGTGCTGAAAACAGCGCCTACCTCAGCGGTAACGTTATTACTCTGGCGGGCATCAATGCTCAGTTCATAGCCTTTAGAGGTGCTGTCATAGTGAATACGCGGATAAATTCCCCTGAAGAAGTCGTTGGCGGCTAAGCGGTAGTATCCTTCTTCAATGTCATCAATAGTATAGTAACGGCCGATTTTCCGGAAGAATTTGCGTGTATACTCGTTTTGGTTTTCCTCTAACCCATGCACCTCAACGTTGCTGAACCGAGGTTTAGGCGCTCTGCTTTGGAATTGGTGCCTGCGTTGGATTAAGGCCACCGTATCTACTTCTCTCTCAATACGCTGCTTCATAAGAGGCAACTTCTCTTGGGCGGCTTTCACGCCAATGTCAATCAGTTCCTGCACACGGGCAAAGTCTGTGGTTCCGAAGCCTTCTAAATTAGGCTGAATAAGAATGCTTTTACTACCCAAGGCTGTTGTGTCGGCTACATCCAACGCCAGAAATATGAGGGCGCTGTTCAACAGTTCGTCGTCCTTTTCATGTGGATATTTTTTGTAGGAGACGTCGCCCACGTTCACACCAATGATGATGTCGGGTTTGAATTCAGAGCGCATGACATCGGCGGGGAAATTGTTGAAAACGCCTCCGTCAAACAAGTAGCGCCCATCAGCCTGTCTTATTGGCCTGAATGCCAACGGAACGGCCATGGAATTACGAACGGCATCGGCTAAAGAGCCTTTTTCCTGTACTACCTGCTGGCGGGTAAAGATTTCGGCGGCCAAACTCCTGAAAGGCACAAACAGCTTATCAAAGTCATAGTTGGCAATGGCGCTTCCGGCGGCAAGGCGGGTGGCCAGGGCGTAATTCAGGTTAACATCATTCACCAGACCGCTGGTGGCTTGCACCTTTAAGCTTGAATTAAGGTCTAAAGGTAGTCTAAGAGCGGCTGGCGAGGGGTCTAAGCTAAAATAATTGAATGCGTGCTCATCCATTTTCTTGCCTGTAGCCCAATGTTGAAAATGAGGTGACAGCACCAGCTCCTCAATTTCAGAGGGTGAGTACCCGGCTGCATACAAGGCACCTACGACTGAGCCCATGCTCGTACCCACTATGTAATCTATCGGGATTTGGTGTTGCTCCAGCACTTTCAGTACGCCCACATGTGCCAAGCCCTTGGCCCCGCCGCCACTTAGCACCAAACCCACCTTCTGGGCAGTGGCAGCAGTGGTAGTTATCCACAAAAGGCAGAAGAGGCAAATCCAGGTTTGGAAGCTCGGCGGATGCATGGTTTTTTATATGAATAATGTACAAGCCAGTAAGACGGTTTTTTTAGAGAGATGATAAGTTAAACCATTGACAATCATGATAAAACTTACACCAAAACCGGTATAAACCTATAGGTAAGATATGATTCATACTGCTAAGGCTAGAAAAGGTTGATGCCGCTGCTTAACTAACTTTCTGTTCTTCATAATGTTTAACCTCTGCCATTAATTTTAGCGGAGCTCTAGAACCTCTGTTTTAGGTCTATTTTTGCAAAAACTGACCTAAAACGCCTTCTGAGGGAAGAATGGCTTGTGGATAACTATTCTTCTTGCAGCGGTAATATCCATGGGGCAGGAGCAAAGTAGGGCCACGGTGTACAGGCCAGGTTGGCGGTAGTATCTATCAGGTATTGTGGCGGTCTACCGTTCAGGCTCACTTTGCTGTGGGCATATACTTCTACTTCTTTATAGCCTTTGGCGCGGTACTGTTGCGCCAGATACTGACTGAATTGCCAGATAAGGTCTGGGTGTGTAGCCAAAGATCGCTGCTGTTTATACGTCAGGTGCGTGGAAGGCGATTCCCAAAAAGTCTTTTCGTCTGCTATAACTTTAAACTGGGCAAAACCAGATTTAGAACGTAACATCATGTGCCAGCTCATGCGGTGACCTTCCTCGGTCCAGTTGGCATTTCCGGGGTAGAAAAAAGGGCGCAATGGCAGCACTATTTGTAGAAGGAAGTGCAATCCCAACACAGCTAAGATAAATTTGCTCTGTGGATAAGTTTGCCCATGTTGTGCCTCAAGTGCGTCTACAGGGTGTTTTGAACGAAGAAATACCTGCCTGATAGTTTCTGGGGGAAAGAAGAAAAGACAAAGCCCCAGCGCCAGATAAGGGAAAATACCAATGTGGAAAACTGCCGAGTTAAAGCCATGGAAAAAGATAGCTACCGCAAAGGCGAATAGTCTGGTGCGTCTCCACAGCAGCAGCGGCGTGATGAGCAAATCAAACGCAATGCCGCCGTACACCACCAGCCACTGAAACCACTTTTGCGCCAGCAACGGGCCAATCACATAGAAATGGCTTTTAGCCGTAAACCAAATTCCCACCGGAAGCCCCGCCAACCAATCTGCGGAGATTTTAGCCAGTGCCGCGTAGGTGTACACAATTCCCATCTGCACCACAAAAATGAAGAGGCACCAGCGTGGGCAGGTAGTGGCGCGTAGGTTAGAATTTCTTTTGGCGTCAACGGAGGCATAAGCGTTAGCGGGCACCAACACCATCAGGAAACACAGCACCAGCAGCAGGTAATAGTGGTTGTTGTAGCTGGCTTTCTGCATTAAATAACTGCCCCACCACAGCAAGGTGAACAGCCCCAAGCTTACACGATAATATAGCCCCACCATGACCAGAAGGCCCAGAAGCGCCATTAAAGCGTAATAGTAGTACATGCCGTTGCCAGGCAGCGGCTGCAGCCACTCAAACCCAATAAACGGCAACTGTACGGTAGGCTCTATAAGGTTTTTCTTTACCCAACCTGTGGCAATGGCTCCGGCAGTCTCCAAGAACAGCATCAACCCAAACAGCCACCGGAAGACGATCAGCGGGGCGTTATCCACAGGTTGGAAGAGCCAGTCTATAACATTAGCCTTTGGTAAACGAAAAGCAGATTCAGCCATAGTGAATAGGAGCAGAGGTGTTTTCTGTTCTTTACTGTCACGGCAAGTTGTGGAAAAGAACTGAAAATATGGCAAGCTTGGCTAAATGGGGTTTCACAAAAATAGCCCGGCCGATGCAGCGGCCGGGCTATTTTAAAGCTATTTTTGAAAAACTAGCTCAAAAACGAGATTTACCTTACCGGTCTTGGCACTACCGGCAGGCTCTCATGGCCTTCGGCGTCTACGGCTTGTACGGCAAAGAAATAATTGTCTTTAGAATAAGGCAGAGTAACAGTGGTGCCTTCCACATAAATCTTTTTCTCCCACATAGGAGCTGATGTCTCGCGCATGAGCAAATAGTAGCCAGCTGGCTTTTCCCCTTTGGTAGGGGCATTCCACTTCAGCTCGGTTTTGTTCGTGAGGTTGCTAATGACCACGCCAACTTCCTCTGGTGCGTAAGGAGCCATGGCTAAGTTGGCAAGCGTGGCCAAATTTAGAGTGGTGTTCTTGCGGAGGTATTCAAAGTCTACGTGCTCCGGGAAGTCGCCGTAGGTAATGCCGTTTTCGGTGCGTACGTCTTGGTGTTGGTACCGGTAGTTCTCGTTCATTTCGCACACGCGTACCGCGGTAAAGCCGGCCTGACTGAAAGGGGTGTGGTCACCGCCACGCAGGAAGCGGTCGGTGCGGTAGTTCAGTACTACCTCTAGCTGTGGCACGTAGCGAGTAGCCATTTCTTTCATGTAGCGGGCTAATTGGCGGCTCCGGCTGTCGTTTTCGCCACCAATGCTTTTTCTGAGGGAGGCCATTTCAGGAGTTTCATGGGCAGGTACACCTTCAGAGAATATACGCACGCGGGTGTTGTCGTTCAGGTTGGTTTCGTCTGAAAATGAGTTGCCAATCATGTCGTTGTTAATCATGGCCACCAGGTTCCAGTTTTCTTTTTTGGCGCGTTCGGCTAAGTGCTTTGCTCCGTATAGTCCTTGCTCTTCGCCCTGCACGCACACAAAAATAATGGTAGCCGGAAAAGGCTGTTTGGCCATCACGCGGGCCAATTCTATCACGGCGGCGGTGCCGGAGCCGTCGTCGTTAGCACCGGGTGCTTTGCCTTTGGCATCCATGATATCAGTATTGCGGCTGTCTATGTGGCCGCTTACTATAAATACACGGTCATCGTTGGGGTCGGTGCCTTTTAACGTAGCCATTACATTGGCCATTTCCACATCCTGCGGAATGCGGCGGCCATCGGCTTTCACCACGTATTTGTCTTGGGTAACAGTCATGCGCCCGCCTGAGGTGGCGGCGGCTTTCTCCAGCTCGGCCTGCGCCCAGTTGCGGGCGGCGCCTATGCCTTTCTTTTTGTCTTTGGTAGTGCTGAGCGAGTGGCGGGTTTCAAAGCTAACCAACCCGCGGACCAGCCTTTCCAGTTCCTGGGAACTTACCTGCTCGGTTAGTTTCTGAATGGTAGGGTCGGCTTTTACAATGGTTTGGGCTTGGGCAAACGGGTTTATCAGTAGCAGGCCTAGAGCGGCTGCCCCGGCTCGGGCTAAAGAACCAATAGTTGAGGTCATAAAAAACGGTTGTTTGTTAATCTATCCCGTAATTTCCGTAATATTCCGCAGAAAACCATTGCGGTTGCTCCAAGTTTCTTGTTAATGAAAGGCCGAATAGCTGTTTTTAAGCTAAATTTTAAAAAACAGAGCAAAAACATATTTCTAAAGATGTTCGTCGTGGAACATGAGCAAAAAGAGCAACGCAGGTAAGTAATAGTACGTTCTAATCAATTAACTACCAACCGCAGCAAAAACTATGAGTCAACTAATCTCGCCCGGCAGAGAGTTCTTGGACAGTGTCCATTACTACTTTGACCAGGCTGCCCAACACTCCAAGCTAGACGCAGGTATCATTTCGCAGATCAAGACCTGCAACAGTGTGTACAAGGTTAACTTCCCAGTTGAAATAGACGGCCACGTGACAGTGTTTGAAGGCATAAGAGCCCAGCACAGCCACCATAAACTGCCTACTAAAGGCGGTATACGGTACAGCATGCACGTAGACGAAGATGAAGTAGTGGCACTAGCTACGCTGATGACGTTTAAATGCGCGGTGGTAGACGTGCCTTTTGGCGGCGCCAAGGGCGGGGTGAAGGTAAACCCAAGAACCTCGTCACCGGAGTTGCTGGAGAAAGTTACCCGCCGTTTCGCCAGTGAGCTCATCAAGAAAAACCTGATTGGCCCCGCTATGGACGTGCCCGCGCCTGACTACGGAACCGGTAGCCGCGAAATGGCGTGGATAGCCGATACCTACCATACGTTCAAATATGGGGAAACCAATGCTTTGGGCTGCGTAACTGGTAAGCCAGTAGGGCAGGGCGGCATCAGAGGGCGGACTGAGGCAACAGGCTTAGGAGTATTCTACGGTATTCGCGAAGCGCTGAATGACTCTGAGGTGATTAAACCGTTGGGCATGACAGCAGGTGTGGCTGGCAAGCGCATCATTATACAGGGTCTAGGAAACGTGGGTTATCATTCTGGCCATTTCTTACAATTAGACGGTGCCATCATAACCGGTATAGCTGAGCGTGAGGGAGCTATTTTCAACCCAGACGGCCTAGATATTGAAGATGTATTCAAATACCGCTCTGAAAACGGAACATTGTTGGGCTACAAAGGCTGCGTGTTCTTAGAAAACTCAGTAGAGGTGCTGGAGCATGAATGCGATGTACTATTACCGGCCGCTCTGGAAAACCAGATTCACAAAGACAACGCGCCGCGCATAAAAGCCAAAATAATTGCTGAAGGTGCCAACGGACCTATCACGCAAGAGGCCGAGCGTATTCTGCTGGAAAGAGGCATCATCGTTATTCCGGACCTTTACCTGAACGCGGGTGGGGTAACGGTTTCTTACTTTGAGTGGTTGAAAAACCTATCAAACGTGCGCTTCGGGCGAATGGGGAAAAGAGCCGAGGAGGCTAGCCTTAAACGTTTGGTAAGCACTATTGAGCAAACTACCGGCAAGACGCTGTCAAATGAAGAAAAGCAGCTCATTGTACACGGTGCCGATGAAAAGGCCTTGGTGTACTCTGGCTTGGAAGACACCATGATTACCGCTTACCACGAGATCAGAGAGGTAACACGTCAGGTAAAGTCCATCACTGATTTGCGTACTGCCGGCTTCTACAGCGCCATCGAAAAAATTGGTGTGAGCTACCGTTCATTGGGTATTTTCCCGTGATTTAGGTGGTATTACTTGCCAGTTATCCACAGTAATAAAAGCCGTTTTTGCCCTCTTTTTGCAAAAACAGCCTTAAAACAGAAATCCCAGCTGACCATGGTTAGCTGGGATTTTTTATGTCAGAGGCAGATTGGTGGTCGCTACTTGTTGATTGTTAGTTGCTGATTGTTTTTTGTTGCTGATGGTTAATTGTTGGTTGTTAATTGATTTTAATTTAAAGATGCTGTTGGGAGTCTGATGACTGCCAACTTTGAATAATGGGTAGTCTCTGACTGCCCTCGCTGCGGCAGCAGCGAATACAGGCATTGCTTCTTTCTTAGTCTTTTGCATTGTTCATACTTCTTGTTGCGCTAGCAAGTGCAATTGGCGCAGACACTCGCAGGTCTGCAAGACACTGCGAGGTCATTTGAGTTAGCGTTTTAAGCTTAGTTTTTGAAAAACAGGTCAAAAAAGGAATTCCAGCTTCACATTAGTAACATCTGGTATTCCAATAACGAGCAACCAATAACGTTTAACGAATTTTCTTCCACAATTTGTAATTTCCAGCTCTGGCTCACTACTAATACCCTAAACCCTTTACCAAACCCGTGGAGAATTCGGCACTTCGCAAAGAATTTGTACAGCTTATAGCCCAGGACCAAGCCCTGATTCATAAGGTGTGCAGCATGTACTGCCGGGACCCCGAGGAACGGAAAGATTTATTTCAGGAGATAGTACTGCAACTTTGGAGGTCATATCCTTCGTTTAAGCACGAATCTAAAGTAAGCACCTGGATGTACAGGGTGGCTCTGAACACCGCCGTGTCAAGTTTCCGGAAAGACAGCCGCCGCCCCCATCACGGCTCCCTTTCTGAAATGGAGATAGATATTCCGGCTAGTCCGGACACGTCTGCCGAGTACGAACTGAAGATTAAGTACCTCTATGCGGCCATTGACCAACTCTCTCAGGTAGAGAAAGCCATTGTCATGCTGTATTTAGAGGAAAAAAGCTATGATGAAATGGCTGACATCATAGGAATAACCAAAACGAACGTAGGCGTGAAGCTGAACCGCATAAAAGCGAAATTGGAGAAGCTCTTAACCCCGGTGTATGATGAAATTAGATAGCCTCAAAGACGCATGGAAAGTGTACGCTGCCCAGACTGCTGCGGCACACCAGGTCACCGAGGACCAGATTTCCGGATTAATGAAGGTGCGAACTGAAAACGCAGTAACCAAGCTCAAGACCAACATATATTTTGAGTTAGGGGTGCAGCTGTTTACCGTACTGTTGTTTGGCGTAGGTGCTTTCTTCACAGAAAATGACCCAGTCTTTACCGGCATATGTGCTTTGGTGGTAGTGCTTTGCCTGCCTTTCCTGGCCTATTTCTGGATGCGCCTGATGTATCTAAAAGCACTGAACGTTTCTACTGCTAACCTGCGGGCTACTCTCCGCAACCTGATTGAAATGCTTTCAGGCTTAACCAGACTTTACTTCTGGACCAACATGTTACTAGCCCCTATTGGTCTGGTGGCGGGGCAGCTGGTGTATCTGAAACTAGCCAACGGCATCAACATTTCGCACCTGCCATGGGAGCAGATGTACCTGCGCCTAACCATAGGGTTTTTAATTGGAGCTGTGGTAGGGTATTTCTTCCTGAAGTGGTATATCCGCAAAATGTTCGGGAATCACTTACAATCACTTAGAAGCGCTTACTGCGAGCTAGAAAGCCTGGAGGCCGCAGCGTAATTAATTTCTAAGGCGGTTGGCACAGACGCTCGCAGGTCCTCCGGACGCTACGAGGCCCTTTGAGCCGGCGGTATTACTGTTGCGTGCCGTAAGAATCCCTCCTTTTTGGATACTGTAGAAAAAAAGCCCCTCTCTATGGCACGAAAGTTACTAAAGGAATTAATCTTATAGTTGTGCGTAGAGTTAGCAAAAGCGCTCTACGCACTGCCGGACAGCCAATCTCCCGATTGGCGTAAAGCTGTATTCCAGATGTACCTATAGTAGCTGCGGCTACTGGCACAGACACTAGCAGGTCTGAAAGACACTGCTAGGTCTTTTGAGCAGGCGTCAAAGCTGTTTTCTGTCTGATTTTTCAAAAACAGCCTGAAAATGTATCAGCCGGAAAAGTTTTACTTTCAAATTTAGGAGGGGCTGGTTAAAGAGCTTCTGACTTAAGTTTCCAAAGCCAAACAAAAAAATATAAATTACCTGTAACATTTCAGTATTTCTGAAGACTAACAGGGTACACCGCCTTTCTAACAAACAAACCAATATGATTCGTCTTTTACTCTCACATCAATGGAAAGAATCTAAACGCTCAAGTGTTTGGCAGAAGAACCTGGCCATTAATCTGGTGTTGGGTTTCCTGATGCTCATTTTGCTGCTGTATGTAGTACTGCTCGGCTTTTTCATGAGGGAGCTGATTGAAGCCATAAAGCCTGGTGCAGACCCAATAGCGGCCGTTAACGCTGGTTTGCTATATTATTTCCTGTTAGACTTGGCCATGCGGTTCTTTTTGCAGGAACTGCCGGTGCTGAGTGTACAGCCGTATTTACATTTACCCATACGCAAAAGTAAACTGGTGAATTTCGTTCTCTGGAAGTCCATCACCAGCATATTCAACTTTTTGCCCCTGCTGCTGTTTATTCCGTTCGCGTTGAAAGAATTACCCGAGGTGTACGGCGTGGCGGGTGCATGGAGCTGGGTAGCAGGGCTGTTCCTACTGACATTGGTCAACAACTTTCTCACGCTCTACTTCAAACGGCTAATGGTGGAAAAGCCTTTGCTTTCCTATGGTTTTCTGTTGCTGGTTATTGCCCTGGCTACCGCCGATTATCTTGGGTATATCTCCGTTGGTAAGGTTTCCGGGGTTTTCTTCAACGCCTTAGGTGCCGCCCCAATATGGGTAATGGTGCCACTGGCGCTGCTGGCGGTGGTGTATTATATGAACTTTCAATTCTTAATAGCCCACACGTATCCGGAGGAAATGCGGGTGCGTCAAGCATCTAAAGTGGGGGACAATGCCGAAATAGGTTTCCTGCAGCGGTTTGGAGAATTGGGTACTTTAATTGGTTTAGAGCTGAAGCTGATTATGCGTCACAAGCGGCCTAAGTCTACTACCATGATGTCGGTTTTCTTTTTGGCGTACGGTTTCATCTTCTACGGGCAAGAAATTTACACCAACGGTTTTGCCATGCTTATATTCCCGGGCATTTTCATGACAGGATTTATGATGATGAGCTACGGTCAGTTTGTGCCGGGTTGGCAAAGCGCTCACTTTGATGCCCTGCTTACCAAGCGCCTGAGCCCTTACACCTTCTATCTGAGTAAATTCTGGATGTTCGTGCCCGCCTGCACCTTGGCTTACCTCATTACGTTGCTGTACGGCTTAATGCCTGAAATTGGCGGTAAGATTGTCGCTATTAATACGGCTTGCTTTCTGTACAATATTGGCATAAATACTTTTGTAGTGTTGTTCATGAGTACCTACAACAAAAAGCGGATTGACTTGAGCAAAAGTGCCTCGTTTAACTGGCAAGGGGTAGGTGCCTCACAATTTATCATGATGCTGCCTACGCTTATTCTCCCCATCTTAATTTACCTGCCATTCGGGCTCATGGACCAACCTTGGTGGGGAATAGCGGCCATAGGTTTGTTGGGTGTACTTGGCTTTATTTTCCACAGACAGTTAATGGGAGTGGTGGTGCAGCGCTTCCAACGCGAGAAGTACAGAATAGCCGCTGGCTTTCGTCAGGCGTAGTTTTAATCTGAATGAATTGTTGATAACTAACAACTGCTAACTGCTAACTGTTTACTGATAACTGTTAACTGAACAAAACGATATGATAGAAGTACGTGAACTCCAAAAGAATTATAACGGCGTAACGGTAGTAGACATACCGGCATTGACCGTGCAGAAAGGTGAAACCATTGGTTTGGTGGGCAACAACGGAGCCGGAAAAACCACTTTCTTCCGGATGATTCTCGACCTCATTCGCCCGACCAGAGGCGAGGTGTTCAGCAAAGGCGAGAATGTAAGCTCCACCGAAGACTGGAAGCAGTATACCGGCTCTCATTTGGACGAAGGTTTTCTCATAGATTTTCTCACCCCAGAAGAGTACTTCAACTTCATAGGCAAACTCAATGGTCTGACCAGCGGCGATGTGCAGGCATTTATGGATAGGTTCCGTGACTTTTTCAACGGTGAAATTCTGGAGCAGCGCAAGTACATCAGAGATTTCTCTAAAGGAAACCAGAAGAAAGTAGGTGTGGCGGCCGCGGTGATGTCAGACCCTGAGCTGCTGATTCTGGATGAGCCGTTTGCGAACCTAGACCCAAGCTCACAAATTCGCCTCAAGAACCTGCTAAAAGACCTGAAACGCCAAGGCATGACCATGCTCATCTCTAGCCACGACCTAAGTCATGTCATAGAGGTCTGCGACCGCATAGTTCTGCTGGAAAAAGGCAAAGTGGTGGAAGACATGAAAACGTCAGAAACTACCCTGCAGCAGCTGGAAAACTATTTTACTGTGTAATTATCCACAGAATTGGGTGTGGATAACTGTTAGAAGTAATTTGCACCAACATTTATAAAAAAGGTAGCTGGCAAGCTGCTTTATACATGGCGTTTTTAAGCTGATTTTTGAAAATTAGCCTAAAAACGCCATTTTGCTTTTCATCAGTTCTAAAACAGAAGCCTCTCCTGTATGGATTCATTAACGCATGCTGCCTTAGGAGCCTGTTTAGGTGAAGTAATGCTGACCAGAAAGCTGGGGAAGCGGGCGTTGCTTTGGGGAGCAGTGGCGGCAAACATACCAGATATTGATGTGGTGGCTGCTCTCTGGCTGCCTCCTTACCAGAACCTGTTGGTGCATAGAGGCTTCACCCATTCGTTTCTGTTTGCTCTTCTGCTGGCGTTGGTGTTAGCTGTTTTGGCCGGTAAGTGGCAAAAAGAGCGCGAAATACACTGGAGCCATTTCTTTGCCTTCTTTCTGATTCAGTTTCTGACCCACGACCTGTTAGACACCTGCAACGCCTACGGCACAGGTTTGTTGGAGCCTTTCAGCCAGGAGCGTTTCACGTTTCACCTGCTGTACGTGGCTGACCCGCTTTTTACGTTGTGGCCGTGTCTGGGAGTGGCGGGTCTTCTGTTGCTCCGGCGTATTAATCCGGCGCGGGGGAGGTGGGTGCTGATAGGATTGGTGCCAGCGGTTTTTTATCTGGGCTATGCTGGCTTCAACAAGAATCATATTAAAACACACGTAACGGCTGCTCTCAAGCAAAAGCAGATTTCGGCCCAGCGTCTTTTTGTCACGCCCACACCGTTCAACAACTGGCTTTGGTACGCGGTGGCCGCCACTGATTCTGGGTATTACGTAAGCAACAGGTCCGTTTTTTGGCCAGCTGATTATCAAACGGATTTTCAGTTTTATCCAAAGCAGCAGCAGTTGTTAAACCCAGTTCAGAACCAGCAGGAAGTTCAGGAACTGAAAAATTTTGCCGAGGATGGCTTCTATACCGTGGAGCGCTGGGGCGGAGATACGCTGGTGTTTAACGTACTCCGGTTTGGGCAAATGGGCGGCTGGCAGAACACCAAAGCCAGATTCGCTTTCCATTATTTTCTGAGCCCGCCGGAGGCAGACAACAAATTAGTAATGCAACGCGGCCGCCTGAAGGGTTGGAGCTCTGAAACTATTCAGCGTATGCTGAAGTACATTTTTGTGGTGCCTAAACAGGAACATGAGCAGGAGCTAGAAAGTCAGTAGCGCCAAATTCTTCAACTAGCAGATGAAGCGGCTACTGTGCCTGTTTAAAAAAAGTCACAAAAAGAAAGCTAATGCGTTTCCATTGCAGGTTTAAGACCTAAACGCCATTTTTGCGGCAATTTTCACCTTCAGAAAAACTAACACGTGGCGGACCTGCTGGCAAATCTGGATAATATTGACTGGCTGCTCATCTGGAATATTGTCTATTTTCCGGTGCTGGCGGCGGTGTGCCTGCGCATTATCTATGATACCGGCTCTACCTCCAAAACATTAGCCTATCTGCTGCTGGCCATTTTTGTGCCTGTGCTGGGCATCATCACGTACTTCTCCTTCGGAATAAATTACAAGAAGCGGAAGCTCTACACCAAAAAGCTGCTAGACGATGAGGTGTTCCTGCGTGAACTAGAGGAGCGGGTGCATTCTTACACACAGGAAATGCTGGCGGCTCACAATGGCAGGGTAGAGCGGTACACCGAGCTGGTGAAATTGCTGTTGCATGATGGCCTAAGTCCCTTAACAGGCGGAAATCAGGTAAAGCTGCTGCAGAACGGCGAACAAAAGTTTCCGGAAGTGCTGGAGGCGTTGCGGCAGGCCAAAAACCATATTCACCTAGAGTACTACATCATAGATAACGATGTCATTGGCAACAGGCTGAAAGATGTTCTGATTCAGAAGGCGAAGGAAGGGGTGCAGGTGCGGTTTATTTACGACGACTACGGCAGCCGCTCCATCCGGCGAAAGTATGTGCAGGAACTGAGAGCTGCTGGGGTAGAAGCCTATCCTTTTCATAAAGTGCATTTCTGGTTGCTGGCCAACAGGCTAAACTACCGCAATCACCGCAAAATCATTATCATAGATGCCCAAACAGCTTTTGTGGGTGGCATGAACGTGGCTGACCGGTATATTAACAGCCGGAAGGACAGCAAAAAGCTTTTCTGGCGCGACACCCATCTGCGCATTGACGGCCCCGGTATTTATTACCTGCAGTACCTGTTCTTCTGCGACTGGAATTTTGCTTCGGGGCAGCAGCTACACCCGCATGAGAGCTATTTCCTGGGCAAACCGATAATGGATGAAAACACGCTGGTGCAGATTGCCGCCAGTGGTCCGGACTCGCCCATGCCTACCATTGTGTTCTCTTTCTTGCAGGCGTTCTATCTGGCGCAAAAAGAGATTCTCATCACAACGCCTTACTTTATTCCCGGCGAAAGTATTCTGCAGGCGCTCACGGTGGCGGCTTTGGGCGGGGTAAAAGTAAAGTTGCTGGTGCCCGGCATTGCCGATTCCGCCTTAGTGAACGCGGCGGCTTGGTCTTATTATGACGACATGCTCAACGCAGGGGTAGAGATTTACCTGTACCAAAAGGGCTTTATCCATTCAAAAACGGTGGTGATAGACAAAGCCGTGAGCATTATAGGCACCGCCAACATGGACAACCGCAGCTTCGAGCTGAACTTTGAGGTAAATGCCGTGGTGTATGATGATGCCGTTTCTGAGCAGCTACGCGATGATTTTTACCAAGACCTGCAGCACGCCAAAAAGATCAATTTGGAGGAATGGCGGCAACGGCCTCACCTAAAGCAGTTCTTCGAGAAGCTGGCCCGGCTGCTGTCGCCGTTGTTGTAGAACTTGCCTTTTAGGCCTATTTTTGAGAATTCAGCCTGAAAACAACCTACAGTTCAAACGCCACCTGACAACGTTGCCCCACCAAAGACGCTACATTCTGCCTTAGCTCCAGCTCAGTTTTAATGGCTTTGAATTCCTGCTCGTAGCGGGCTTTAATTTCTTTCCGCTGCTGGGCCTCCATAAACCGCCGCACATCATCGGGTGTTTCAAGAAGGAGACCAGGTACTTTGGCGGGTTTATCGTCTTCGCCTTTGGCCACCATGGTAAAGTAGGAGGTGTTCGTGTGCTTTACAGTTCGGGTCTTCACGTTTTCGGCAATCACCTTTATACCTACTAACAGAGAAGTGCGGCCTACGTAGTTAACTGAAGCCATTAAACTCACCAGTTCGCCCACTTCCACGGGCTGCAGAAAGTTTACGCCGTCTACCGTCACCGTCACGCAGTAGTTTCCCGCATGCTTGGCGGCACAGGCATAGGCTACTTTGTCCATGAGTGATAGCAAAATGCCCCCATGTATTTTGCCGCCAAAGTTGGCGTAGCTGGGAATCATGAGCTCAGTAAGCGTGGTGCGTGAGTAGGAGACAGGGCGGTAGAAATCTGGTTCTGGTATGGGTTGCTGCATGGCTGTTTTTACGCTGTTTTTCTAAAAGTAGGCCAAAAACAGGAAAACTGTCAAACATAAAATTAGAGAATGGTGTCATATTAGCCTCACCGTCAGAAGATCATGCAGTTGCGATTAATAGTACTTTTTGTTTTATTGTGCAAACGATTGCATTCAATAAACCTGTCTCCCCTGAATTATGGTAAAATCAATTTCGTCTTTTCTGCTTCTGTTGTTTTGGAGTCTTCTTTTGCCAGCCACTGCGCAGCCGCAACCCACAGCGCTGAAACTCTGGTACACCCAACCAGCCACTAACTGGAACGAGGCGTTGCCGCTGGGGAATGGTCGGTTAGGAGCCATGGTCTTTGGCGGCACGACACAGGAGCAACTGCAACTGAACGAGGAAACCGTTTGGGCGGGAGAACCGGGCAACAACATCAATACTGAACTCTATGGTGCTTTGCCCCAGATCCGGCAGCTGATATTTGCGGGGAAGTACAAGGAGGCGCAGGCTTTGGCGCTGGAGAAATTCCCAAGAAATCCGCCGCCAAATCTCAATTACGGAATGCCATACCAACCCGTGGGCGATCTACTGCTCCAGTTTCCGGGGCACGAGGGCGCCACAGACTACTACCGTGACCTTGACATTGAGCAGGCAGTGGCGTCAGTGACGTATAAAGTGAAAGGTACCACTTTTAGGCGCGAAATTTTTTCTTCTTTCCCAGATGAAGTGATTGTAATTCGTCTGACGGCCAGCAAACCGCGCAGCATTACCTGTACCCTCAGCGCCAACAGTCCGCATAAAAACTATAGCGTGGGCACCAAAGACAATCAACTGTTGCTTTCTGGGGTGTCTGGCGATAATGACAATAAGAAAGGGAAGGTAAGGTTTCAGGCGCTGGTGCAGCCTAAAGTGAAAGGCGGAAAAGTGTCGACTACGGGCAATACAGTGCAGATTATGGGGGCCGACGAGGCAGTGATTTATGTCTCTATAGGCACCAATTTCAAGAACTATAAAGACATCAGCGGCGATGAAAGTGCCAAAGCAGGGGCTTTTCTGGCAGCAGCGGTAAAGAAAGACTTTCAAAAAGCCAGAAAAGACCACGTCACCTACTACCAGAATTTCTTCAATAGGGTGTCGCTGGATTTGGGTACCACTGAGGCGGTGAAAAAGCCGACCAACGTGCGTCTGGCGGAGTTTGCCCAGGGTAATGACCCGCAACTGACGGCTTTGTACTTTCAGTTCGGGCGGTACCTGCTTATCTCCAGTTCGCAGCCCGGCACCCAGCCCGCCAACCTGCAGGGCATCTGGAACGACAAAGTAAAACCGTCCTGGGACAGCAAGTACACCGTGAACATCAACACCGAGATGAACTACTGGCCCGCTGAAGTCACAAACCTGCCTGAGATGCACGAGCCGCTCTTTAGTATGTTAAAAGATCTGGCGGAGACAGGGCAGGAGAGTGCCCAGAAAATATACGGCGCCAGCGGCTGGAACATGCACCACAACACCGACATCTGGCGGTTCACCGGACCTATAGACGGCGCTTTTTACGGCCTCTGGCCCATGGGCGGCGCTTGGCTCACGCAGCACCTCTGGCAGCACTACCTCTACACCGGCGACAAAGCTTTTTTAAAGGAATATTACCCTGTTCTGAAAGGGGCGGCCATGTTTTATATGGATGTGCTGCAAGAGGAGCCGGAAAACAAATGGCTGGTAGTGGCACCGTCTATGTCGCCGGAGAACAAACACCAGAGCGGCGTGTCTATTGCCGCGGGCACCACTATGGACAACCAACTGGTGTTCGATGTCTTCTCCAACGCCATAAAAGCTGCCGCGCTACTGGGTACTGATCAGGCCTTTGCCGATACATTACAGAAGATGCGCGACCGCCTGCCGCCCATGCAGATTGGGCAGCACGGGCAACTGCAGGAGTGGATGCACGATTGGGACAAAACCGGCGACAAACACCGCCATGTTTCGCACCTGTACGGGCTGTTCCCCAGCGACCAGATTTCACCGTTCACGCACCCGCAGCTCTTTCAGGCCGCCAGAAACTCGTTGGTGTACCGCGGCGACAAATCCACGGGCTGGTCTATGGGTTGGAAAGTAAATCTGTGGGCCCGCCTGCTTGATGGAAACCGTGCCTATAAGCTCATAGAAGATCAACTTACCCCCGCCAGTGTAGCGGAAAAAGGCGAAAGCGGCGGTACGTACCCCAATTTGTTCGATGCGCACCCGCCTTTCCAGATAGACGGTAACTTTGGCTGCACCACAGGCATTGCCGAAATGCTGCTGCAGAGCCACAACGAGGCATTGCACCTGTTGCCCGCCCTGCCGGATAAATGGAGCTCCGGCGAGGTGAAGGGCTTGGTAGCCAGAGGCGGTTTTATAATTGACATGCGCTGGGAGAACGGGAAAGTGAAAGCCCTGACTATTCAGTCAAAGTTAGGCGGCAACTGCCGCATTAGAGTGTCCAATACCTTAGCTTTGCAGAGGAAGGGCGAACTGAAAAAAGCGTCTGGCGATAACCCGAACGCTTTTTACCAAGCTCCCAACATCAAAGCCCCGCAGGTTTCTCCAAAGGCCAATCTGCCGGAAGTAGAGCTGCCCAACACGCAGTTGTTTGACCTGGAGACTAAGAGAGGGCAGGTGTATCACCTAAACGCTTTGTAGCACATGAGAATTGACGCGCACCAGCACTTCTGGCAGTTTAACCCTATAAGAGACAGCTGGGTCACCGATGACATGGCCATTATTCAGCGTGATTTCCTGCCTCAGGACCTGCAACCCCTGCTGCAGGAGCACGGGTTTGACGGGTGCGTTCTGGTGCAGACATCACAGCCGGAGCACGAGAACGAGATCCTGCTGGAGTGGGCTCAAGGGCACGATTTCATTAAAGGTGTGGTTGGCTGGGTAGATTTCTTCGCACCAGACATTGCTGAGCGGCTTGCGCACCTGAGCCAGTTCAAAAAGCTGAAAGGCTTCCGCTACGTGCTGCAAGGGGCCGAGAACAAGGAGCTGATGCTGAACCCCAATTTCAAAAAAGGAATTGCGCAGTTGCAGAAATTCAACTTCACGTATGACATTCTCATTTACCCTAATCAGCTTAGGCCTACCGCAGAACTAGTGGCCGAGTTCCCCGACCAGACATTTGTCATCAATCACTTGGCTAAACCAAATATGAAAGCCGGAGCAGAGGCATTCAAAGAATGGCAAAAGGACATGAAAGCCTTTGCCCCGCATGAGCAGGGGTTCTGCAAAGTGTCGGGGATGGTAACGCAAGCAGACTGGCAGAACTGGAAAAAAGAAGATTTCACCCCGTACCTGGACACTTTGATAGAGATATTCGGGCCGGAAAGGCTGATGTTCGGGTCAGACTGGCCTGTTTGTTTAGTAGCCGCCTCTTACGCCGAGACGCTGGGCATTGTGCAAGATTATTTCTCTTCTTTCAGCCAAGAGGAGCAAGGCTTAATCTTTGGAAGAAACGCAGCCGCTTTCTATAGATTATAGTTGATGCTTCGCAGATTCCTGTGGAGCATTACCTTTCGCCGTCCGCTGTTCGGAGTCCTCCGTAGGGCGACTCCGGATTTATAATGGAAATGGAGGACTCCGACTTCCTGCCTCCACGGAGCAAAAGCAGCTCCAGACATTGGCAGTTATTCCATAGGTAAGATTTTGCCACTTGGCCGGAACGGAGTTCCTACTGATTCATTTTCGGTTTGAAGTCACCCTACGGAAGACTTCAAACAGCAGAAGGCATCAATTACGCTTGCCAAACGCAGATTCCCCCTTTGAAGGGGGCGAAGGGGGGATGTTTACACCTGCCGGTCATGGCGTTCCCAATATTTTTAGTAACTGGTAGTTACAAAAAAAGGCAAGTGCAGCTGTCACCTATAAATTGTGTGAATGTTTTTGACCTGTTTTCCAGAAAATGGCGCTGAAACAGAAATCTACAGAAAAACAACCTCGTCAATTACCTGTTCGCCCATCTCAGAGTTAATAAGAGACACCACCTTGGCTTTGGCCATGTTCAGCTCGTGCTTCAGCGGGGCCGAAGTAAGGCGCACGAACAATTTACGGTTGCGCACAAACACCTCCTGGGTCTTAAGCGCAATGGCCTTGCCCATAATCTTTTCCCAAGAACTCACCAGTTGCACCTCACTCAGCTTCCCATTCAATTTATACGCCTTCAGCATAGACTCAATGCTGTCTTTCAAGCTGATGGTATCAGCTTTGCGCATGAACGGACTTCTGGGGTTTAGCGGACGCAGGGACATAGTGTAATGAGTGAAGGAATGACTGTGCGAATGAGTGAATACAAATTCTACAGCGCTAAATTAGGCGTTTTAAAATGGGTAAAATTGGGTTTAGGGAAATGAATTTATCCACGCAACTTATCCCCAAGATACGCACAATTCACCTTTTTTTGTTTACGGCCTGTAACAGTGAGCAGTTATCAGTTATCCTTAATGTTATTAAATCAATAGTTTCCCTGCAGAAAACGTGCAGATGAACTTGTTTGCTGATAACTATAAATTGCTAACTGCTCACTGTTTACTGATAACTGTTCCCTGCTAACATTCATCGTCAATAGTCTCGGCTTTTCCTTCAGAAATTCTGAACCTCCGGATGTTGTTTGACAGGGGCTGCAGAATGGCGTCGGTGCGGTCTAAGTGGGTGTCGGTGAGAAAAATTTGGCCGAAGGTGTTGTTGGCCACCAGCTGCATGAGTTGCTCAATGCGTTTCTGGTCCAGCCGGTCAAAAATATCATCTAGCAGCAGGAGCGGTTTTTGACCGTTTTTCTGAGCCAGCACCTCAAACTGCGCCAGTTTCAGGGCAATGACGTAGCTTTTCTGCTGGCCTTGTGAGCCGAAGTTCTTCACGCTTTTGCCGTCCATCAAGAACACAAAATCATCTTTGTGCGGCCCTACGGTGGTGCGCTGCAGCACAAGGTCTTTGCGTTGGCTCTGGTCTAGCAGATAGGCATAGTTCTGCCTGATGAGCTGGCTTTGGTAATCAAGCGTTACTACTTCTGAAGAACCAGACAGGTGCTGGTAATGGCGCTGAAACACCGGCTCAAACTGCTCCAGAAATGATGCTCGGCGTATGCTTAGTTCGGTGCCCAAAGGCATCAGCTGCTCATCCAGCACCTGCAGATACTCTTTGTCTACGTAATTTTTCTCGTAGAACTGCTTAAGCAGAGAGTTTCGCTGCTTATGCACGTAAGTGTATTGGATAAGCAGGTCTAGGTAGGTGTGGTCCAGCTGGGCCATCAGGCTGTCAAAGAACTTGCGGCGCTCTTCGCTGCCTTCCCTGATCAAATCAGTGTCATACGGTGAAATCAGCACCACCGGAAATTTGCCCACGTGCTCGCTCACCCGCTCATAGGGTGTTTTGTTAAGCGTGATGATTTTTTTCTGCCCCAGCTTCACATAGCACTGCACGGCACTCATTTTCTCTTCATTCTTAAAGCGGCCCCGCACAATAAAATAGTCCTCGCCTTCTTTGATATTCTGCAAATCTGAGGCGGTAAAGGCACTTTTAGTAAGCGATAGATAATAAATAGCATCCAGCAGATTGGTCTTGCCGCTGCCGTTGTCGCCTATAAAGCAATTAATGTGCGTTGAAAAAGGCAGAGTGGCTTCCTCGTAATTCTTAAAGTGCAGTAAGTGTAGATTTTCGAGGAGCATGAACTTGTTTCCAGATTTTTACTTAATTTCGCATGTTATAATGCCTTACGGAACAAAACTATCGCTAATTCAGCAGTTGAATGGCAATATTTGAAATTCCGTACGTTTGATTTAATCCTTACGAACAACAGACATAAGATATGGCGGACGCGAAAGCAGCGAAGAAGACAAAGGTAAAAGGTGCCCCTTCATTTTCAAAAGAGACCTACCTGCGCTGGTATGAGATGATGCAACTCATGCGCAAATTTGAGGAAAAAGCAGGCCAGTTATATGGTCAGCAGAAAATAAAAGGTTTTTGCCACTTATATATTGGGCAAGAAGCATGTGCGGCTGGAGCTATCACCGCCCTTACCAAAGACGATAAATGGATTACCGCTTACCGTGACCACGCACACCCACTGGGGCTAGGCACTTCGCCAAACGCGGTTATGGCCGAGCTTTTTGCCAAGGCTACCGGTTGCTCAAAAGGCAAAGGTGGCTCCATGCACATTTTTGATAAAGAAGTAAACTTTGTGGGCGGCCACGGTATTGTAGGCGCTCAGGTGCCGCTAGGTGCTGGTTTGGCGTTTGCCGAGAAATACAACAAAACCGGTAACCTGTGTATTACTTACATGGGCGACGGTGCCGTACGCCAAGGTGCTTTACATGAGGCTTTCAACATGGCCATGCTATGGAAACTGCCGGTAATCTTTGTAGTAGAGAACAACGGTTACGCCATGGGTACTTCTGTACAACGCACCTCAAACGTAACTGATCTGTATAAATTAGGTTTGAGCTATGACATGCCATCTGAGCCGGTAAACGCCATGCGTTGCGAAGATGTGCATGATGCTGTAGCCCGTGCCGCTGAGCGTGCCCGCGCCGGTGAAGGTCCAACCTTCCTAGAGTTCAGAACTTACCGTTACAAAGGCCACTCTATGTCTGACCCGGCTAAGTACCGCACCAAAGAGGAACTGGAGAACTACCGTAACCAAGATCCTATTGAGAGCGTGCGTTACACCATTCTGGAGAATAAATTCGCCACTGAGCAGGAACTGGAAGAAATTGATGCTAAAATCAAGGCGCAGGTGCAGGAATCAGTGGAATTTGCAGAAAACTCTCCTTACCCAGAGCCTGAAGAATTATACACAGATATATATGTAGAAAAAGACTATCCGTACGTGATGGTCTAAAAAAGCTGCCAGGCGGGGAACGCACCAGAGATATTTGGGGTTCAGCGGGCAAGGCTTTGTGTAGCAGCATTTAATATTATTTTTATACTTACTGATGTCAATTAAAACAATGAAGCAAGAGAGCGACTTAGAGCTAGTGGAAAACCCAGATGCCCTGGCTGATCGCCTTGTAGGAGGGTCGGAGGATTTTGTGACCCGTCACAAGAATTTGCTGATCGGGATTTTTGTGGCCATAGCTGCCGCTGTGGTGGGTGGTTTCCTGTTTTACCAGAACCGCCAGAATCAGAACGAAGAAGCGCTGGCTGCTATGTTTCAGGCAGAATATTATTTAGAGGCTGACTCGTTGAATAAAGCCATCAATGGTGACGGCCAGTATGCCGGCTTCAAGAAAATTGCCGATGAGTACGGTAGCACCAAAGCAGGTAACCTTGCAAACTTCTACGCTGGTATAGCCTTGTTAAAGCAAGGTCAGTTCCAAGAGGCTCTGAATTATTTAGAGGAGTTCAAATCTGATGATTTGTTGCTTCAGGCCCGTGCTTATAGCCTTCAAGGTGATGCCCAGTTAGAGCTAGGAAAAGCCGAAGAGGCCGCTGAGTTGTATACCAAAGCTGCTGAACACAAAGCCAACGATTATTTTTCGCCGCAGTACCTCATGAAAGCCGCTTTGGCTCTGGAGACCGCTAACAAAAATGCCGAAGCCGCTGAGGTGTATGGCCGTATTATTGAGAACTACCCTGTAAGTCAGGAAGTGAACGACGCTAAAAAATTCAAGGCTCGGGCCGAAGAATTAGCTAACTAATTCCTGCACAAAGAAATAAAGTAAAGCGGAGCAGCAACCTAATTTATTTAGGCCGCTGCTCCGCTTTTTTATGCAAATTTGCGTAGAACCGTTTCCGGCTCGTTTTTAGCAAATCAGCCTAAAACCAAGACTAAGATCAGGATTCATTTTCCCTAACCTACAGCAAGATGGCAAGCGCCCTTAAAAATCTAAGCGATTATAATTCAGACAACCTTCCTGACATTTCAGGTAAAAAATTTGGGTTGGTAGTAGCAGAATGGAACAAAGAAATAACTGACACGCTATGCCACGGTGCCTATGACACGCTGATCAAACACGGGGCAAAGGCAGAAAATATTCACCGCAACACAGTGCCAGGTTCTTTTGAACTTACGCTGGGGGCTCAGCTGCTAGCCCAGAGCTATGAAATAGATGCCGTTATCGCACTGGGTGTAGTGATCAAAGGCGAAACGAAGCACGATGATTACATCTGCCATGCCGTAGCCCAAGGCCTGACTCAGGTAGGGTTGAAGTTCAATAAGCCCGTTATATTTGGTCTGGTCACCACCAATGATGAGCAACAGGCCTGGGACCGCGCCGGCGGAAAACACGGCAACAAAGGAGTGGAGGCCGCAGTAACTGCCATTCAAATGGTGGGTCTTTTTAGCTAAGCGAAGAGATTTCTTTCAAAACAAAGGCCAGCCGGTAACTCGGCTGGCCTTTGTTTTTGGCTTACTTTCAGAAAAACAACGCTAAAACGCAATGCCTACAGACAGTCCTCCACGCGGGCTAAAGCCGCTGAAAGTGCCCAGGTTAAAGTCTTTTTCACTGTTGCCGCCGTTCACATTGGCGGCATTAAAACCAGGCCCAGCAAAGGCATCAATGACAAAATGCTTCCCAATGATCAGCTGATAGCCCAGTAGGCCGCCGGCGCCAAAAGAAGTAAGAGAGCCTTTGGATTGGGTGTCTTGGCGGGTGAGGTCAAAGTTTTGGTAGCGCACATAGCCAGCGCCATACAAACCAGACGGAGCCTGACCACTAAAAAAATAGCGCACCTCAGGGGTAAGGCCAAAGCCATCAAAGCTGGTCTCCTTTATTTTAATGCCTGACTGAAAATAACCTAACTGAGCGCTTAGGTTGGGCGAGACAGCGTATTCGGCAAAAAAGGAACCTGTCTTCACTACTGGGCTCAAAATATTAGCCTTTATTGTAACTTGTTGTGCACTGGCTGAGGGATTCAAACCTATAGCGGCAAAGAATATGAACAGAAAGAGAAGTGCTTTTTTCATGGTAGTAAACATTGGTGCTACCATTAATTCATAAATGATGCCAAACCTCACTGATGGGCGTAGGCTCAAAAAAGGATCAGGTTCTGTTAAGATAAAGCTATGTAATTGTAAAATTCAGCTATCATTTTGACTGTCTGCATAGTTTTAAGAAATAATAACTGTATTTTTGCGCAAAATTAGGAGGGATTTTTCTTGAAAAAGCCTCTCTATTGAGTACCAAATTACTACTACAGCGGTGCTGCGGCAGGGGGACTTACTTTAAACTAGGGAACTCAGTTAAGCTAAACCGCATTAAATTAAACTAACAAACTATACAAACCCGTTACTAACAGTACAGCCATGAGTGAAGAAAAACAACGGTATTCCCAGGAGGAGTTGAACGAATTCGAGGAAATAATCATTGAGAAACTGAACAACGCCCGCAAGGAAGTTGCCTTTATCAAGGAAACGTTGAGCAGACGCAATGACTCTGGTACTGATAACACCGCCTCTACTTCTAAAGTGTTGGAAGACGGTGCAGACACCCAGGAGAAAGAAAGCTTAAACCAATTAGCTTCAAGACAGCTTAAGTTTATTCAGCAGTTAGAGAATGCCCTTATCCGCATCAGAAACGGAAGCTACGGGGTATGTATCAAAACCGGTAAACTTATTCCTAAGGAGCGGTTAAAGGCCGTGCCGCACACGCAGCACACCATTGAGGCGAAAATGAATCGCATCGATTAATTAAACAGAATACTAATTTGAACCTGTTACTGAACCATCTTCAGGCCCTGATTTTTTGTGCCACTTCACCGGTGTCTATTGAGGAACTGCAGAAATGCCTTTCTGAAGCGCTGGTAATTGAGGTGAGCGTGAGTGATGTATTGGAGGGAATTGAGCAGCTGAATGCTCAATTCTCTACCGATGCTTTTGCTTTTCAGATTTATGCCATTGGGGGTGGGTATCAGTTTTTAACCAAACCTGCTTACCAAGATTCGGTAAGCATTTTGCTCAAGCACAAATCAAAGAAGAAGCTTTCTGCTTCTGCTCTGGAAACCTTGGCAATTATTGCCTACAAACAACCTATTACCCGCTCTCAGGTAGAGCAGATCAGAGGCGTTAGTTGCGACTACGCCATTCAGCGCCTGCTAGAAAAAGGCCTGCTGGAGATTAAAGGCAAGGCAAATACCATTGGCCGTCCGGTATTATTTGGCACCAGCCAGAAATTCATGGAGTACTTTGGCCTGAACCACCTCAGAGACCTTCCGCAGCTTAGAGACCTGGCGCCGGAAGAGAATACCATCGGCGAAGCCGCCGCACAATAATCCGCATTACACACTTCTTTATACAGTAGCGATACTGCAATTTTTCAACACAACATGGCTAGAAATGAAGATATGCCTCAAGAAGGCAACAACCGCCTGCGGGGAAACTCCGCCGGCGGCGATAAAAAAGTATTTGGCAGAGGCACCCGCTTTGACCGCCCCGAAAGCGGCGACCGAGAGGGTGGTTTCCGCAACAGAAGAGACGATGCAGACGGTGAAGTAAACAGCCGCCGCGAAGACCGCGAAAGAGCACCTAGAAGAGAAAACGATCGCCGGGGTGGAGACTTCCGCCCAGCTCGGGGATTTGATAGACCAGACAGAGGCAATAACGACCGTTCTGATTTCCGCGCACGCGGAGGTGATGACCGCCCTGCCCGCCGTGGAGATGATTCTCGTCCGGCAAGAGGAGGTGACCGCCCATCTGGCAGAAGACCTCGCCGTGGCGATGACAACCCTCCACGCAGAGCCGACGGAAACATACCAGGCCGCAGACCAGAAGGAGACTTTTCAAGAGGTGGCGAGCGCGGAGGTGATACTTACCGTCCAGCCCGCGGTGGCTTCAACCGCAACGACGACAGCCGCCCAGCACGCGGTGGTGACCGTAGAGAAGGTGGCTTCCGGAAACCAGGCTTCGGTGCTGACCGTGAAGAAAACCGATTCTCCCGTGGCGGCGAACGCCGTGACAATGACAGAGGCAACCGTTTTGAAGACCGCCCGCGCAGAGACCGTGAAAATGACTCGTTTTCTGGAAATCAGGGCGAAAACAACTTTGACCGTCCAGCCAGAAGAGAAGGAGACCGATCGTTCAACCGCGAAGGCCGTGGAGGAAGAGACCGCAGCCGTTCCTTTGACCGTCCTGATCGCGATGATCGTTCTGCCCGTGGCAATCGCCCAGACCGGAACGAGCGCCCAGACAGAGGTGGCCGTTTTGAGAGAGCACCTAAAAGCTTCGGGCCGCGTGAAGAGCGTGGTGGAAGAAACACTGACGATGTGCAAGATGCGCCGCAGTATAACCTGAAGCGTTACGAAGAGCGCCAGAAGAAACGTAACCCGGAGGGCGGCAACGAAGAGTGGCGCCTGAACCGCTACATTGCCAATGCCGGTATCTGCTCTCGCCGCGAAGCCGATGAGCTTATTGCCTCTGGCGAAATCAAGGTAAACGGCGAAGTGGTGACCGAAATGGGATACCGCGTAGGGCCTAATGACACAGTTACTTACGGCCGCAAGACCCTGAACCGCCAGAAAACGGTGTACGTGTTGTTGAACAAGCCGAAAGACTTTATCACCACTACCGAAGACCCTGAGGGTCGCAAAACCGTGATGGAGTTGGTAAAGAATGCTTCTAAAGAGCGTTTGTTCCCAGTAGGCCGCTTAGACCGTAACACCACCGGTTTGCTGCTGTTCACCAATGACGGCGAGCTTGCCCAGAAACTAACCCACCCGTCAAACGACGTTTCCAAAATCTACCAGGTTGAGCTAGACAAGCCCATTACTGAGGAAGACTTCAAGAAAGTGCAGGCAGGCGTAGAGCTGGAAGATGGCAAAGCCGAGGTAGATGACGTGGCCTTGATTGGCGACAGCAAGAAGTTTTTAGGTCTGGAAATACATATTGGCCGCAACCGCATTGTGCGCCGCATTTTCGAGCACCTGGGCTATGAGGTAGTTACCCTAGACCGTGTGCAGTATGCGGGCCTTACTAAAAAAGACTTGCCTAGAGGCAACTGGCGATTCCTTTCTGAAAAAGAAGTGGTTCGCTTGAAATACTTCATGTAATCAGCTTTTTGTTAAAATGCTGAACCTGGCGGTAGACAGAGGCAATTCGCGCATCAAAGCTGGTCTTTTCAAAGACGGGCATTTGGTGCGCGAATTTACTTGCCCTACGTTGTCTGTGCTGGCGGAAGAATTGGCGGGGGTGCAGGTGCAGCATGCCATAGTCTCGTCGGTCAGTGCGGAGCCTACAGAGCTGCAGCAGGTGGTGCCGGTGGCAGGGCAGGTAGTGTATTTTAACAACCAGACGCCAGTGCCGGTAACCAACAATTACGGTACACCGCATACCTTGGGAGTAGATCGTATGGCCGCGGCAGTTGGAGCGTATCAACTATTCGAAAACCAGAACTGCCTGGTTATAGATGCCGGTACCGCCATTACCTATGATGTGCTGGATGAGAACGGTGTTTTTCAGGGCGGGAATATTTCTCTGGGTCTGGATATGCGTTACAAGGCACTTCATGCGTTTACTGGTAAGTTGCCTCAACTTTCGGGCAATGTGCTGCCTTCCCGACCCGGAAAATCTACCACTGACGCTATCACCGGTGGCGTTTTGTACGGAGCCGTGGCTGAGGTAGAAGGCTTTATCCGGCATTATGAGCGTCAGTACAAACCGTTGACAGTCATATTGTGCGGTGGCGACGCCCGGTTTTTTGAAAGTACAGTAAAAGCACGCATCTTTGTCATTCCCGAATTGGTTTTAATCGGGTTAAACCGTATTTTAGAGTATAATGTATAAGCCTTTTCGCGCCCTGTTGCTTCTTTCTAGTTTATTTGTTGGCACTCAGGTACAGGCGCAACAACTCTCCAATTCTCCTTATTCACGTTTTGGCGTAGGAGAGATGTTCCACGGAACCGGGAGTATTCGTAACGCCGGCATGGGGCAGGTTGGAGTGGCAGCCTTCAATGTGAGTGGCACCCTTTTCAATGATATTAATCCCGCCCTTAGTTACTATAACCCTGCTGTAACCTTTGAAGCAGCGGTAAACTCTGAGCTGAAAAAGCTTTCAGACGGACAAAATTCCCAATTGGACGGTACTGCTAATTTAGGTTATCTGACATTGGCTATTCCGGTGGCACGCCGCTGGCACAGCGTGATTGGCTTACGCCCTTACAGCCGGGTTAACTACACTACCTTCTTGAACAGCCCAGTAGAAGGTGCTCCCTCAGTTACTACCTATACCGAGTACAAAGGAGAAGGCGGCTTGAACGAGGTTTTCTTCACTAATAGCTTTTTTCTTTTCAAAGGTTTCACTGCGGGTTTAACAAGCTCTTATGTTTTTGGCACCATTGACCGTGATGCCTCTACGGTATTGGTAGATGCCAACGACACCAATGCCGCTTTGCAAAAAACGCTTGTTCACACCACCACCAAATACAACGGGTTCTTGTTCAAAGGAGGATTGCACTACCGGAACAAAATAAAAGACGGGGTGTATTTAGGCGTGGGAGGTACCTATACTGCTCAAACAGTTCTAGACGCCGACCGCATGGTAAGCCAGGAGCGTCGTTATCTTGATGATGCTCTTATTTCTAGAACAGTTACTGACAGCACAAATGGCTTTACGTCACTGCCGCAGTCTTTCCAGGTGGGTATTGGTATTGATAACGCCCGTAACTGGTCTGCCGGTATTGACTATACCGCCAACCAGAATTCTAGTTTCCATGGTTTTAGTGCCCGTAAAAACGAAGGAACCCAGGAAATGGGCGATGGCTACCGCATTGGGGTTGGGACTGAGTTTACCCCAGATCCAGGCTCCGTAACCAGTTACCTGAAAAGGGTAAATTACCGCTTAGGCGGTTATTACAGCAAAGCTGAAATGTTAGCCAGCGGTGGTACGCATAACCTTACCAACATGGCCATAACAGCAGGTATGTCATTTCCGGTGGGTAGAGGTGTAAGGCCTCCAGACTACACGCAGGCATTGCTGAGCACTAGCTTTACTGTTGGGATTCAAGAGTCTAAAGAATCTGGTTTAAAGGAAGAGTTCTTCAGAGTAAATCTAGGCGTAACGTTTAACAACCGCTGGTTCATTAAACGCCGGTTCGACTAAGCTGGCTTTATATATTGAAAGGAATAAGTCAGATACCGGAACAATAGAAGACAAATCTACTGTTCCGGTATCTGATGCATTTATAGCAGAGGTAACTCTTGTCTTTGCTTGTAACAAAGAGTATAAACAGCAGCATAAAAAACTTGCAGATCATACACTCACCCGTACGTGCAATGGTTTATTCGCTCCAGAAGGAGGTGAAGGTTAAGGTCCTGTATTTTTTTGCAGCCTTGTGGTGTGTAGCCAGTTGGGGCTGTCAGAAAACAGATGAAACCGTAAAGCCTGTTGAGTATACCGGCCCAGCCTCTGAAACCTATGATGTAGAAACCATCTATAGTGATTCTGCCAAAACCAAGCTGAAAATGAGTGCTCCTTTGCAGCAAGATATGCAAAACGGAGATGTGCTCTATCCGAAAGGAATGCATATCACTTTTTATGAAGAGGGGAAACCTACCAGTACGGTATCTGCCAAGTACGGCAAGTATGACAAGGCCAAAGACCAATACTTCGTGCGCAATGATGTGGTGGTGAGAAATACTGTTAAGAATGAGCAGCTAAATACCGAAGAGTTGTACTGGGACCGTAGAAAAAGGAATATCTACACAGATAAATTTGTGCGCATTACCAGTGCTGATGAGGTAGCTACAGGCCATGGTCTTACCTCTAATGAAGACTTCTCAAACTACACCATCAAGAATTTTACGGGCAGTTTCAAAATCAAAGAATGAGCTTAAAGCAAACCATATATTTAGCCTTAGCGGTGGTGGCGCTGGTAATTGGCATTCACCGCTCTACCATAGACGGTATTGTGGCCAGTTACTGGATATTTATGCTAGCCGTTATTTTTCTCATGCTTTTCCGTATGAACAAAAGAGAGTCCTAATCTCTGAATCCGGTTAATGGATATAATATCATTGTACATGTTAATAGGAGTAGGGGCTGTCTTACTCTTGCTATTTAGCACTGCCGAAGTAGCCCTTAGACAGGCAGAGCAGGTGGTGCTGAATTTGGAAGCCGTTGAAAGCGGCAACAGCCTCACCAAATTTTTGCTTCGCCGCCAGAAACAAGTGTTTCTTACCCTTCAACTAGGTTTGGCGGCCAGTTTGCTGCTGTTAGGCGCGGGCAGTTACGGCTGGTTTCTCTCCCTATTGCAGGAGCATTTTGAATTAAAAGCTGCGGTGGCTACTATGCTAGCAGGGGTTATCTCTTTTCTGTTGGTGTGGTTACTGCTGCTGCTTAATGGTTTGTTGGCCTCTCTCCTAACCCCATTAAAGGTACTACAACTTTTAGCGGCGCCTATTGCTCTTTTTTTTCTGCTGCTTTACCCCATCACGTTTTTACTGGGAGCTGTTTTTGGCCTGTTTTCTGAAAAAGAAAACGAAAACAGCCAAAATCTTGCAGCCAATGCCTTGGCCTTACAGCCCTTCAGCCTGAAAGTACCCTCGTCTGAAGATGAGCTGTACGGTTTTGTGCCCTCCAGTGAGGTAGACAGTAAGATTTTTCACAATGCCTTGGAGTTCAGAACGGTGCGGGTGCGGGAGTGTATGGTGCCTCGTACAGAAATAGACGCTATTGAGGTAGACGAGGGTCTTGAGGTGCTCAGGGAGAAGTTTATTGAAACCGGCCACTCCAAGATCCTGATCTACCAAGATTCCCTGGATCACATTTTAGGGTACTGCCATCAGTTCTCCTTATTTGAGAACCCCGCCACCCTAGAGGAAATATTAACGCCCATGGATGCGGTGCCGGAAAATATGCTTGCCCGTGAACTGTTCGTGAAATTTATCACGGAGCACCGCAGCATTGTGCTGGTGCTAGATGAGTTTGGCGGCACTTCCGGCATTGTGACGCTAGAAGACGTGATGGAGGAAATTATTGGCGATATTAATGACGAGTACGATGAGGAAGACCTGCTGGAGCAAGCGTTGCCAGAGCCAGGCACCTACCTGTTCAGCGCCCGCCAGGAAATAGATTACCTCAATGAGAAGTACCAGTTGCAACTGCCCGAGGGAGATTATGAAACCTTAGGCGGGTTTATTTTGTCTGTGCTGGAAGAAATTCCTTCAACTGGCGATGTGATTAGCGTGGCTCCCTTTGAGATCAAAATTCTTTCAATGGATGAACATCGCATAAACACGGTGCATCTTGCCAAAAAGGCCACTACCCCAGAAGAATAGCTCTACCCTTAAAAAAGTTTGATTTCAATTTTGAGACCTTAATTCTAAGGTGAAGAGCTGAACCTCGCGTTTTTAAAGCACAAATCTTGAAATTTAAACGGGCTCAAGCACTTATATTTTGATTTTACCACATATTCAGATTATTTTGCATAACGCTTAAAATACGTCAAATACTTACATGGCATTAATTAACAAGATTAGGGAGAAGTCAAGCTTCGCCATTGGCGCAATTGCCATAGGCTTGCTTATTTTCATTGTGTTGGGTGACTTACTGGGACCAAATTCCCGGCTGTTCGGAAACGATACGATAGTAGGTGAGATTGCAGGGCATGAAGTGTCTGTGCAAGAGTTTGAGCAAATGTTTGAGCAGGCCAGAAACAACTATGCTAACCAGTATGGCCGTCAGCCCAGCGAGAATGAATTAGCAGCCCTGCGTGAGCAGACCTGGAACCAGTTGGTATTCAAATATTCTTTTGAAGAGCAATTTGAGGATGTAGGTATTGGTGTTTCTGACGATGAGCGCTTTGACATGTGGCAAGGCCGCAACATTCACCCGTCTTTGCGCCAAATGTTTACTAACCCGCAAACTGGTGAGTATGACTATGCCCGCGTAAAAGAGCTGTTCAGCAACCAGGCTAACATGCCGCAAGAGCAGATGGCCATGATCCGTCAGTATGAAGATGATCTAGCCAATGACCGCCTGCGCAACAAGTACTTCAACCTGTTCACGCTGTCTAGCTACGTAACTGCTGCTGAGGCCAAGCGCTATAACATGGAACAGAAAGCTACCGCTAACTTAAACTACCTGTTTGTTCCCTATTTCAGCATACCAGATTCAACCGTACAGGTCACCGACAGCCAACTGAGCGAGTACCTGAACAACAACAAGAAAAAATACGAAGTAGAAGCGGGTCGTTCCATTGCCTATGTAACAGTACCGGTTGCTCCGTCTAAAGACGACAGTGCCTCTTACGCTACTGAAACTTCAGAACTGGTCTCTCGCTTTGCCGCCACAGACAATGATTCATTGTTCGTAAAAGCTGAGTCTGACACTCCTTACAATGGAGCTTACGTACCTGTAAGCCAATTGCCAGAAGAACTGAAAACCCAGAACCTGGAAGAAGGCAAAGTATATGGTCCTTTTACCAGCAATGGTTCTTTCACCCTGTACAAAATCATGGATTCGCAAGACGGAGGTACTGCCTCTGCCCGTGCCAGCCATATTTTGATTAAGCCAGATAACACTACACCAGAGGCCAAGGCTGCTGCTAAAGCAAAAGCACAAGGTATCTTAAACCAAATCAAAGGAGGTGCTGATTTCGCCGCCCTTGCCGCTCAGCACGGTACAGACGGAACCGCCTCAGTAGGTGGTGACTTGGGTTGGTTTACGGAAGGCCGTATGGTGCCAGCTTTTGAGAAAGCAGTATTTGGTACAAACAGCGCTGGCTTACTGCCAAACTTGGTTGAAACTGAATATGGTTACCACATTGTAAAAGTAACTGCTCCTAAAACAACTAAATCTTACCAACTGGCTCAGGTTACCCGCACCATTACCCCAAGTGATGATTCACGTGAATACGCCTTCAGCCGTGCCGGTGCCATTGCCGCTAACAGCAGCAATTTAGAAGAGTTTGAGAAAGCCGTTGCCAACGAAAAAGGTTTGATCAAAGCAGAAGCCAAAAACATTACCGCTTCTGACAGAGGTGTCAACAACCTGATGAACGCGCGTGAGCTAGTACGCTGGGCATTTGCCGAAGACACCAAAGTAGGCAGCGTTTCACACGTGATCACTATGGATGACCAGTATGTGGTAGCTGTGTTGACTGGTAAGCGTGAAAAAGGAACTGCCAAAGTGGAAGATGTACGTGAGGAATTAACCGTTGCCGTACGTAACCAGCTGAAAGCCGAGAAGATCAAGGTTAAATTAGGTGAAGTGAAAGGAAACCTACAAGAAGCCGCAGCTAAATATGGCTCAGATGCCATTGTACGCCCAGCCAATGATGTGACTTTAGCTAGCCCTAACATTCCTGGATTAGGTTTAGAGCCAGTAGCCTTGGGTAGAGCGTTCGGTCTGAAACCAGGTGAGCGCACTCCAGTGATTGTAGGCGAAGGCGGTGTAATTGTTGTGGAACTGACCAACCTGAACCCAGCTCCTCCAATTGCTGACCTTGCTACGGTGAAACAGCAGTTGAAAGCTACCAAAGACGGCCGTGTTCAAGCTGCCCTTTATGAAGCCGTTAAGAAAAACGCGAACATTGAAGACAATCGGGTAAGATTCTTCTAAGCCAGCGTTCCAAATAAAATCTCAGAGAGCCGCACTTTTAAAGTGCGGCTCTTTTGTTTTAGAGGCAAGACTACGTTTTAGGCCTGTTTTCTGAAAAAGAGCTCAAAAACAGTATATTGTAAAACCAGAACCTACGTTAAAAGATTTTATCCTGAAGGAAAGAAGAAGAATATGATGAGACGGTTGATGCTTGTTTGTCTGCTAAGTGTGGTGAGTTTTCTTGCTTTGCCGGAGATAGCCAGCGCGCAAAGCTTTCCGGAACAAATGGCCTTGTCAAGGGAATACCTGCGAAAAGGCGAGTATGACAAGGCAGAAGTGCTGCTAAGCCAGCTGATAAACCATGACATCCAGTTTGGTATAGTATATCCAGAGTACCTGAAGACATTACTGGCTCTGCGTAAATTTCCTGAAGCCGAAAAGTTAGTGAAGCGTGCCCAGAAAAGGTTTCCTGGGGTGCCCAACTTTTCTATAGATGAGGGAAAGGTTTTGCAGGCATCAGGCAAGGGTGCCGCTGCAGAAAAGATGTGGGCACAGGTTGTGCAGAACACTACCCCAGAAAATGTATACGGCATAGCCTCCGCCTTTCAGCAGGCAGATCTAATGGACTACGCCGAGCAGGCGTACCTGCGGGCGCGTGAGCTAGGCGGAAATGACAAGCTGTTTGCGGGGCAATTGCTGCAGCTGTACTCATACCAACGCAAAACAGACAAGCTGATAGATGAAGTTCTGAGGCAGGTAAATAATGAGGCCGTTCCATTGCCTTACGCCCAGAATATGCTGCAAAATGCCTTAAGAGATGAGGAATCTCTCGGCGCACTGGAACAACGGCTCATGACTGCCATTCAAACTAACCCAGACGGCAAAGAAGTACTGGAGCTCCTGATCTGGACGCTACTACAACGCAAAGATTTCGGTATGGCCCTTATGCAGGCCCGTGCCTTTGACCGCCGTACCCAGGGCGGAGGGGCCAAAGTACTGAGCCTAGCCGATATTAGCCTTAGAAATAAAGATTACGCTACCGCCATTGAAGGGTATACCTACATTATGCAACAGTACCCAACAGGTAATTTTTACCCAGTGGCGCGGCAGCGGGTCATTCAGGCGCGGGAAGAACAGGTGAAAAGCACGTTTCCGGTAGATCAGGATAAGATTAAACTGCTGGCCCAAGACTATGAGAAGCTTATTTCAGAAATGAGCCGCACCAATACCACTGCTGAAATCATAAAGAATTTGGCGGAGTTGCAGGCTTTTTACTTAGGCAACAAAGATGCTGCCGTTGAGAACCTGCAAGAAGTCATTTCAATGCCCAGGGTAAACCCAGACGTGGTAGCCGAGGCCAAATTAGTACTAGCCGACATTTACCTGTTACATGGTGAGCCGTGGGAAAGTACCTTGCTCTACAGTCAGGTTGAGAAATCGCACAAAGAGCAGCCGCTGGGGCACGAGGCGAAATTGCGCAACGCCAAGCTTAGTTACTACAAAGGCGACTTTGAGTTGGCCCAAGCCCACCTTGACATCCTGAAGCTGGCCACCAGCCGTGAAATTGCCAATGATGCCTTAGATTTGAGCCTGCTCATTATTGATAATACCGGACTTGATACTTCTGCTACGGCGTTAAAAGAATACGCGGCCATTGATTTTCTGGTGTTCCAGCACAAAGAAGAAGAAGCCCTTTCTGCCCTAGATAAACTGCTGACCAAATACCCCGGCCACGCCCTCACAGATGAGATCTACTTTCAGAAAGCAGAAATTTTGCAGAAGCTGGGCCGCTTTGAAGAGGCCGCTAAAAACCTCCAGCTAATTATAGACAACCCCAAGTACGACATTCTTTCAGATGATGCTTTGTTCCTGCTGGCCAAATTAAACGAAGAGAACCTGAAGCAGCCCCAAAAAGCACAGGACCTTTATAACCAGCTGCTGGTAAAGCACCCTGGCAGTGTGTTTGTGGCCGAAGCCAGAAAGAGACTGCGGAAGCTGCGGGGAGATAAAGTGTAACTTATACATGAACAAAGGCTGGTAGAGTGGCCAAGCTTAACCGTACATCACCGCAAGATTTACACTGACTATAATCTATTCTATTTCCGTTCATGCTATAGTTCTGCCGGAGGAGCTTTAACTGACACTCTACGTACTCTTCATGAAGCAGTGATTCTGATTTATTTTTCAGCTTCACCAGCACCAGATGCGGGTGATAGTCCGTTGTGTTGATAGCGCCAGCCAATTCTACTAGAAACCAGTCTGGATCTACTTCATAGCCTTCATCTTCTGGCTGCCTAATGCAAATACGATCTATGATTTTCCCCTCAGTTTGAAAAAGACATTGTAGCAGCCAATCATTATAGGGAGAAGCCTTTAAGTTTACATGGTAGTCTACTATGTTCTGGGCTGCCAGAAAATTCATTTTCAATAGTAGTAGGGGGCTATGCTCTCCCGAACCGTACATATCTGAGGGAGGTGGCTCATTGTAATAGTCAAGTTTAATAGGGCGCCAGTAGCCTTTCACTAGGTCAAAATTCATAAGGCTGCTTACATAAAAAAATGCAAAACCTAAGCCTAAGAAAAAGGAAGGAATAAACTCAATGGTAGCGTTGTGCTTGCCCAACTGTACCACGTCAATCAGGTAGTTCAAAACAATCATGGCGCTCAGCATAATAGCTAAAAAATACCGCTGCTTTTCAGTTTGCCACACCACCTGATAAGAGAAGAAAGGACTATTGTTTATAGCGTTATTCACTATAATGGTCCAAGCCAGCACATAGAAAAAGAAGAGAAGGTAAGGAAAAGGCAATAACTCAATAAAGGTTAGAAAATCAAAAAGACCATGTGCCAAGGCGGCTGCCAGATAAGTAAGAACAAAATAACCTGCTACATGATTTCCTGTTTTGTATTTGCCCAACACATAGCCATAGACGGCAAAAGAGGAAAACATAATGTGTCCAAAAACTGACAGCAAAGCCCTGTTTTGGATTACCTGATCTTCTAAGGTGCTGAAATAGGCCAAGTTCTCTATAAAAGCGAAGCCTAAGGCAGAGGCAGCGGCATAGTAAATAATATCATATGGCTCATCTATCTCTCTGGTGAAAGCCAAAATCAAAATAACGGGAAAGAGTTTTACCCCTTCCTCAATCAAGCCAATTCGGGCAAAGCAAAAGACAAAGAAGTCATAGAAGGGCTCATTTCTGTAAGAAATATCAAAAACGAAGGTGGCTGCATCAGCAAAAAAGATACTTAAAAAAGAAAAGGCCATTCCCAGTACCAGAGTGAGAATTGTTATGCTTAGCTTTTCTTTATGAAAAATATCCAGCTTTATGATATACAGGAACCACATAGCTAATATAAGGAAAGCGGCTATGAATGCGACGGTGGAAACATTCTCTAAAAAGACTCTAATAATCAACTTAAAATAGAGATAGAAATTGCCGCTCCAGAGCAGTTCTTTTAAATTGTTAGGCTCGGCAACGTAATGGGTAGAATGGGTGAGTTGGAGAGATACATCCGGTAGTAGAAAATAAATGGCTGCAGGTACCACTACTAAAATGGCCATAACTGCAGAGAAGGCTCTATAGTTGCCCGTTTTAAAGAACAGTTCCTTGCGGGCACATTGTTTATACTTGTGCCAGATATAGTAACAGAATGCGTAAATAATTAAGAAGACGAAGAAGCCTACAATAACCATGTTCCAACAATAAGACAGGAGCAGCTGGTAAGTTACATAAAATTACTCCACCACAATCTTAGGGTTTACCTGTATCAGCAGCTGCACAAAACGCTCTTTTTCTGTAGGGGAAAAGTAGATTTCATCCCACTTGTTGTAATACAAAATGAGTCCGGCTGTGCCCAGTGCAGGCCGCAGCCCCACCCACAGGTATTTGTTCAGCTGGATTTTTCTGATGCTGTTAATGGGAATGGATCCTCTGAGCGGGCCGCTACGGTAGTGGAGTGTGTTACCTGAAATGCGGTAGTGAGTGCCAAACCAAATCCAGAGCAGCAGACCAACAATCAGGAGGGAGAAAATGAATAGGGTAATTTTCACTGCGGTAGGGCCAGATGCCTGTGCCTCAAACGACAGCGCCACCGCAATAACCACAATAGTACCCCAGACGGCCAGCTTGCTAATCCAGTTTCTGGTAGATGGGAAAACTTCATTTATCATATCTCTATGAATTGAAAGTCTGTCCTTTTTAAACGCAGAGGCCTAGGCCAAAGGTTGTGGTGCTGCCGTGTGCGTGTTTTAGGACTGTTTTCTGAAAATCAAGTCTAAAACGCCTAAGCAAAAAACAGGAACAGAAGGGCCAGAAACAGGAAGAACGACAGGTACATGAGCCCATCTACCAAGCCGTAATCTTTGTACTTGTGGTAAAACTCTTTCAATTTTTTCATGAACAGAAAACGCTAATCAAAGCAATTAATAACAGCCGCAACGTCAACCTTAAAAAGGAGTGTCCGGTTGTAACGCTTATTTCGTATTTTTGCGACCTCTTAGCATAACCAAAGCAGCAGAGCCGATGCAGAAACGATGGGTAGTAAAGGAAGCGCCGGACGCCGCAAAAGTACAGATTATAGTTGATAGCCTTGGTATTGGCCGCACGTTGGCGGGCATTCTCTGCCAGCGGGACATCTGTACCTTTGAGGAGGCAAAGGCTTTTTTTCGCCCCTCGTTAGAAAACCTGCACGACCCGTTTCTGCTTAAAGACATGGACAAGGCCGTAGTCCGGTTGGTTAAGGCTCTGCACCAACAGGAACGCATTATCATTTACGGCGATTATGATGTAGACGGCACCACCTCAGTAGCATTGGTGTACAGTTTTCTGCAGCCCTTCTTCCAAGACCGGATAGAGTATTACATCCCCGACCGTTATTCTGAAGGCTACGGCATTTCCTTTCAGGGAATTGACTATGCCAAAGAAAACGGTTACAGTCTCATTATCTCTCTTGACTGCGGTGTAAAATCCATTGATAAGATTGCGTATGCCAATGAGAAAAGCATAGATTTCATTATCTGCGACCACCATTTGCCCGATGATGAATTGCCCCAGGCTGTAGCCGTGCTAGACGCCAAACGCGCCGACTGCCCGTACCCTTATAAAGAATTGGCTGGCTGTGGCGTGGGATTTAAGTTTATGCAGGCCTTTTGCCTTAGCCAGGGCTTTGACCTGGAGCCGCTTTACCAGTTGTTGGATTTGGTGGTAGTGAGCATTGCCGCTGACATTGTGCCTATTACCGGAGAGAACCGTATTCTGGCGTACCATGGGCTACAGCGCATGAACAGCGGTGGTCTGTTGCGGCCGGGGCTGGAGGCGCTGAAAGAATTGGCTGGTATGCGCTCTGAGCTGGACATCACGCAGATTGTATTCGGATTCGCGCCCCGTATCAACGCGGCAGGCCGTATGGGTGATGCGAAGCGCTCTGTGGCCATGTTGTTGGCTAAAACCAAGGAAGAGGCCTTTACCATAACCCAAGACATAAACCTCTCTAACTCGCAGCGCCGCGGGCACGACACCAGCATCACCAAAGAGGCTCTGCAGATGATTGAGGACGATGAGTTCCTGCGTAGCGCCCGCTCAACCGTGCTGTTCAAAGAAACCTGGCATAAAGGTGTGGTGGGCATTGTGGCTTCTCGCTGCATTGAGAAATATTACCGCCCCACCATTATCCTCACCGAGTCTAACGGAAAAGCAACCGGCTCAGCCCGCTCAGTGCACGGGTTTGATGTACACCAGGCTATTTTGGCTTGTTCTGATTTGCTAGACCAATTTGGGGGCCACATGTACGCCGCCGGTTTAACCATGCCAGTGGAAAACGTACCTGCATTTAGAGAACGGTTTGAGCAGATTGTGTCCAGCACCATTCTGGAGGAACAGCTAGTGCCCTTGGTAGAAATTGATGCGCTGCTGGATTTTCACCAAATCACTCAGAAATTCTTCAACATTCTGAAGCAGATGGAGCCTTTTGGGCCAGGCAACATGGCACCGGTGTTCATGAGCCGCTGCGTGTATGACACCGGCTCTGTGCGGGTGGTAGGAGATTCGCACCTGAAGCTTCGCCTTACCCAAGACGGTGACATTTCATTTGATGCCATTGCGTTCGGCATGGCCGATTTCTACCCGCGCATTCAAAAAGGAATTCCGTTTGATGTTTGCTACTGCGTTGAAGAAAATGTGTTCCGGGGCAATATCACGCTGCAGCTGCGCATCAAGGATATCCGCTTTACGGAATAGCTTTTCTTTTAGAGAGAGTAGCTGTTTTTGCCTTGTTTTTCTAAAATAAGGTCAAAAACAGCGGTTCAGTTGTGGGTAATTCGCATCTGTGGCGCAAATGGTGTATTTTCAACCTACACTAAAGCGCAAACTCAACTTTCTAATCTATGAAATACAAAATCCTTTTGGCGGGGCTGCTGTTCTGTGCCAGCGTATGTACGGCGCAGGCGCAGCAAGCTTCTACCAAAAAGCCCCTCACACATGCCGTGTACGACAGCTGGAAGAGCATTGCCGGCGACTCGCTTAGCAACAACGGCCAATACCTGCTCTTTGCTGTTAACCCGCAGGAGGGCGATGGTGTGCTGCATCTCCGCAACCTGAGCCAGAATACCTCAAAGCAGTTCCCTCGGGGCCAAAAGCAAGCCTTCACCGCCGATAATAGATTTGCCATTTTTCAAATTGAGCCTGCGTACGCGTCTGTCCGGCAGGCCAAGCTGAAAAAGAAGAAGCCCGAAGAAATGCCCAAAGATTCCTTGTCCATTCATGAGCTGGCGAGTGGCAAAACAGAATACGTGGACCGGGTGAAGAGCTACAAACTGCCTAGCAAAAGCGGCGAGTGGCTGGCGTACCAGTTAGAGACGCCTCTGCCTCAAAAGGCTGCCAAAGACACCAGCAAAACCAAAACTACCTCCCCAGCCAAACCAGCCGGTAGGGGAGCCGGTAAAAAAGACGATGGAACCGGGCTGGTGCTCCGCCATTTGCCTACCGGCCAAGAATACCGCTTTGACCGCGTCACCGATTACTTGTTCTCTGAGAAAGGCAACACCCTCTATTTTGTAAAGGCCGAGAAAGATTCTCTGCACAAAGCAGGGGTTTTCGCCTTCAATACTTCGGCTCGCCGCGCCATGCCTGTTGATACCGGCCGTGTGAGCTATAAAAACTTGGCAACTGATAAAAGCGGAGAGCAACTGGCTTTTGTAGCCAGCAACGACAGCACCGGCAAAGACCTGCGCTACTTTCAGCTCCTGCACTGGACCGCAAAGAACAACCGCCTTAAAACATTAGCCGATACCGCCAGCAAAGGCATGCCCGCCAAATATATGGTAAGTGAACACGCCCAGCTAGGCTTCAGCGAGAACGGCGATCGCTTATTTTTCGGCACCTTTCCACGCCCCACGCAGTACGAGAAAGACACCACCAAGCTAGACGAGGAGAAGGTAAATGTTGACGTCTGGACCTACCGTGATCCGCTCATTCAGCCCATGCAGCTTAAGCAGCTGGAGCGGGAGCAGAAGCGGTCTTTTCTGGCGGTGTATGACCTGAAACGAAACCGGATAGTACAGTTGGCCACGCCTGAAATTCCGGATGTGAGCCTGAACCCAGACCGAAACGCAGATGTGGCTCTAGGAAGCAGCAACGTCAATTACCTGCTTAGCGTGGGCTACGATTCGCCCTCTCGGTCTGATGCCTGGCTGATTGACCTGAAAGACGGCAGCCGCCGGTTGGCGGTGAAAGACACCCGAGGCCGCCCAAGGTTATCGCCGGAAGGCAAGTTTCTGTATTGGTACGAGCCCTCTGACAGCTCATGGAAAGCCATGAACGTAAAAGCCAAGGTGCCGGTGAATCTGACCCAAAAGCTGAACGTGGCCTTTTACGATGAGCAGAACGATGTTCCGGCGTTGCCCGATGACTACGGCCTCACCGGCTGGACAAAAGACGATGCTTACCTACTGGTGAACGACCGCTATGATATATGGCGCCTAGACCCAAATGGTAAAGCCGCTGCCGTAAACATAACAGACGGCTATGGCCGCAAAAACAACCTTCGGTTCCGTTACCAGGATTTAGACCCCAGAGAGCGTACTGTACCTGTAGACCAAAAGATTCTGCTCCGCACCCTGGACCTCAAGACCAAGGCTTCTGGTTACTTTACAGATTATGTGACCAAAGCTGGGCAGCCGCAGAAACTTGTGCTGGAACCGTACAGCTTTTCCAGCGTTCGGAAAGCCAAAGACAGCGACCGCCTCACGTTCCGGCGCGGCAGTTTTCAAGAGTACCCAGATGTGTGGGTGACCAATACCAGCTTCAGTAACCCGCAGAAAGTGAGCAATGCCAATCCGCAGCAAAGCGGGTACCTGTGGGGAACCGTGGAGCTGGTGGAATGGACTTCAAACGATGCTATTCCGCTGGAAGGCCTTCTTTTCAAACCTGAGAACTTTGACCCGAAGAAGAAGTACCCCATGCTGGTGTATTTCTATGAGCGAAACGCCGAGACCCTGCACAACTACCGCACCCCGGCTCCCAGCGCCTCAACCATTAACATTCCGCTGTTCGTGAGTCAAGGTTATCTGGTGTTCGTGCCAGACATTGTGTACAAAGACGGGTATCCGGGGCAGAGTGCCTACAACAGCATTATTCCGGGGGTACAGATGTTGGCGGCCAAAGGCTTTGTAGATGAGAAGAACATGGCCATTCAGGGCCAGAGCTGGGGTGGTTATCAGGTAGCCTACCTCATTACGCAGAGCAACTTGTTTAAAGCAGCCATGGCTGGTGCGCCCGTGAGCAATATGACGAGCGCCTACGGCGGAATACGCTGGGAGAGCGGTATGAGCCGTCAATTTCAGTATGAGCGCACTCAAAGCCGCATAGGCGGTACCCTGTGGGAGAAGCCCATGCAGTACATCGAGAATTCGCCGCTATTCTACGCGCCTAAGGTAGAAACCCCGCTGCTCATCATGCACAATGACAATGACGGAGCCGTGCCGTGGTACCAGGGTATTGAGCTGTTCATGGCCCTGCGCCGCCTCAATAAACCTGTCTGGATGCTGGTGTACAACGGCGAGGCACATAACCTCATGCAGCGCAAGAACCGCAAAGACCTCTCTGTGCGTATGTCGCAGTTCTTTGACCATTACTTGAAAGGAGCCCCAGAGCCCGCCTGGATGAAAAAAGGAGTGCCATCGTTGGTGAAAGGCAAGGAATACGGGCTAGAGCTGATTGAAGAGCCCGCAGCTACCACGCCCGCACCTGGCCAGGAGCCGGAGACTCATTCAGCCTCTGAGGAAAAGTAAACCTATTTTAAGCCTGTTTTTCTGAAACCAAACCCAAAACGCTCAACTGCATTTCAGCGGTTGGGCGTTTTGCTGTAAGCAGACTGTGTAGGTTTATGTTGGTTCTGCAGTAAGAATGGCTATTACTTAGTAGCGTATTGCCATTGTTTTCGTAACTTCCGCTACCGGTTGAAAGACAGGAGGAAGGCGCATGCAGCAGCAACTGGTTCTACATCTTGTTCGGCTAGGTTCAATACCAAAAACAACCCTTTATCATTATGTTTAAAAACCCATTTTCATTTAATGGCCGGATCAGACGAACTGAATACGGAGTCAGCTTTATCATTTACGCTGTTCTGTACATGCTCATTTCTTGGGTAGGTAGTACAGAAGGGCTGGAGCTAATTTTCATAGCCAGTTTTCCGCTGGTGTGGTTCTTCTGGGCACAAGGAGCCAAGCGCTGCCATGACAGAGGCAACAGCGGTTGGTACCAACTTATTCCGTTCTATTTCTTCTGGTTGCTTTTTGCCGACGGTGAATTCGGTCCCAATGAATATGGTGATAATCCTAAAGGATTGGGTAATGAAGAAGAAGAGTTGCTGTTCGGCCTATAATAACTGAAAGCTTATACCTGCACTTTCACATATAAAGAACGCCTAGCCATACAAATAGCTAGGCTTTTTTGTTTTTAGCCCCTTTTTACAAAAACAGCCTTAAAACAGTTCTTCCTCTGCCTGAGCCAATTGCTCACTTGGTGCATTGGCAGGAACGCAAAGAGTTTCCAAAGCCGCCATGCCACCGTAGAAGTAGTTCATGTCTACGGCACCGTCTATTCCTCTTAGTCTGCCGCGCTCAGAGTACTGCCAGAAATGCATCTTGTCTTCTGGGTGCGTAGTAGGTTTGGTGTGGTGGTATTTGGCAATCCAGAACGGGTAATCGGTGAAATGCCCTTTCAGCTTGCGGTTGTAATAGGTTTGGTTCGTGTAGATGATGGGCTTTACGCCATAATGCTGTTCAGCTAAGGTAAGCCAGGTACGAATGCCTTCGCGTAATTCTTCATCGGTGATATCTGGGGCAAATGTTTCAATATCTAGTACAGGTGCCAAGTCGCCAGGGCTAAGGGAAACTTGGCTGGTAAAATGATCTACCTGAGCTTTCGCATCTACCCAAGGCAAATAAAAGTGATAGGCTCCTCGCTTGATTCCATGTTTTTGACTCTGTACCCAATTGCGTGCGAAATATGAATCCTTTAGGTAAGCCCCTTCCGTTGCTTTTATAAAAGCGAAGCTAATGTTATCATCTTTCATAGTGTCCCAGTTGATCATCAACTGGTATCTAGATACATCTATTCCACGCAGCAGCTCCGTACTATTTGTATTGGCAGCCATCAGAAGAAAGCTGCTTAAAGAGAAAAAGAAAGGAAGAAAGGCCATTCGGATCGGACCCGAATTGGTAAAGAAATTCATATGCTTAATCAGTTGTAATAAAGGTGGTTAAAAGTTAAGCAGAAAGTGTTACTTTAACAAAATTAATAGGAATGATTAAATAATTTGCCAACACAGTACAAATAGTATTGAGGTGTTGTTCATTAAATATGCAGAATGTCACCTGTATAACGTTCTGGTATAAGTGCGCAGTAAAGAGTGCTGTATTCTTAGTTTATACGGTGCTGATGAGCACACGAACAATTTTTATTCATGTGCGGTTAATTCCCTAATTTTAAGGCGATGATACTACGTTCCGAAAGTCTGTTTAAAAAATATAAGTCGCGCACGGTGGTGAACGACGTGAGTGTGGAAGTAAACCAAGGCGAAATTGTGGGCTTGTTAGGCCCTAACGGAGCCGGGAAAACTACTTCGTTCTACATGATTGTGGGTTTGGTGAAACCTAACTCAGGCCGCATCTACCTAGATCAGGAAGACATTACCCAGTTGCCTATGTATCGTCGCGCTAAAAAAGGCGTGGGCTATCTGGCGCAGGAGGCCTCTGTGTTCCGTGATTTGACCGTGGAAGAAAACATAATGGCTGTGCTGGAAATGACAGATAAGACGAAAGAGGAGCGACACCAGAAGGTGGAGGAGCTGTTAGAAGAATTCTCCCTCACGCACGTGCGCAAGAATAAAGGGGTGGTGCTTTCCGGAGGAGAACGCCGCCGTACAGAAATTGCCCGTGCCTTGGCCGTAGATCCCAGTTTCGTGCTGTTAGACGAGCCTTTTGCCGGAGTAGACCCCATTGCGGTAGAGGAAATTCAGACTATCGTGGCCAAGCTCAAAACCAAGAACATCGGCATCCTGATCACTGACCACAACGTAAACGAGACGCTTTCCATCGTAGACCGAGCTTACCTGCTCTTTGAAGGCAAAATTCTGAAAGCCGGCACCGCCGAAGAACTAGCCGCCGACGAGCAAGTACGCCGCGTTTACTTAGGTAAACACTTCGAGCTGAAAAGGAAAATATAAAACAGTAAACAGTGATCAGTAAACAGTAATTAGGTGTTGCCATAAAATACAAGTTTTCGGTAACGTTAAGAATACTGATAGAATGAATACCCCTTCTTGATATTAAAAATTTGTTTACTGATCACTGTTTACTGATCACTGTTTACTATTTGCTGTAAAAACTATGGAAAACAACCTTTACCAGAAGAGTTATGCGTTTGCGGTAGAAATGGTGCGCCTGTACAAACAAATAAGTGCTGAGAAGAAAGAATACATTTTGTCTAAGCAACTTCTGAGAAGCGGTACTTCTATTGGAGCTAACGTGGCCGAAGCAAATGGCGGCATTTCAATGGCAGATTTCTCTGCGAAAATCTCTGTTGCTTATAAAGAAAGCCTAGAAACCAAATATTGGTTAAACCTATTGAAAGATACAGAGTACATTGAACGGTCCTTAGCCGAAAACCTTATCATGAAAGCAGATGAACTCAGTAAAATCATGTTTAGTATCCTTAAAAAAACGAGAATTGATATCAAATGAGCTTTTTTCTCATAATTGTTAACTAGTACTGTTCACTGCTAACTATTCACTATTCACTGTTTACTGCTAACTGTTCACTGATTTCACCGTGGAAATATTAAATTCGATTGTAACGTGGGTCATGAAGAAGAGGATTCACCAGATAGACCTCTTCCGGAAGTACCCGCATGACGTGCAAAACGAATTGTTTTCTAACCTGCTCCAAACGGCCAAAGGCACTGAATGGGGCAAAAAGTACGGTTACGAAGATAAACTGAGCGTAAAAGAGTTTCAGGAGCGGGTGCCTATTTGCACCTATGAAGACCTATACCCTTGCATTGAGCGGGTCATGCGCGGCGAGCAGAATGTGCTGTGGCCAAGCAAAGTGGAGTGGTTTGCCAAATCATCGGGAACCACCAATGCGCGCAGCAAGTTTATTCCAGTCAGTCCCGAGTCATTAGAGGAATGCCATTACAAAGGGGGCAAAGACATGCTCTCTATCTACACCAACAACTACCCTGAAACCAAAGTCTTCTCCGGCAAAGCACTCTCCATAGGTGGCAGCCATCACCCTAACGACTTCAATTCCAATACCCGCTGCGGCGATATTTCAGCTGTCATCATGCAGAACCTGCCTACTTGGGCCGAGATCATGCGTACGCCTCCGCTTAAGGTGGCCCTCATGGACAAGTGGGAGGAGAAAATTGAGAAGATGGTGGAGATAACGGTAAATGAAAACGTGACCGCCCTTTCTGGCGTGCCCACCTGGACGTACGTGCTCCTGAACCGCATTCTGGAGGTAACAGGCAAGAAGAACATTGCTGAAGTATGGCCTAACCTGGAGCTGTTTACCCACGGAGCCGTTGCCTTTGGCCCCTACCGCCAGCTTTTCAAGAACCTGATCCCGACGGATAAGATGAATTACCTGGAGGTGTACAATGCCTCTGAGGGCTTCTTCGGGATTCAGGACGACCCTAGCCTGTTAGACGAAATGCTGCTCATGCTGGACTATGGCGTTTTCTACGAGTTCATTCCTATGGAGCAGGCAGAGGAGGAAAACCCGCGGGTGCTCACGCTAGACCAGGTGGAAGTAGGCAAAAATTACGCGCTCATCATCTCTACCAACGCCGGCCTGTGGCGCTACAAAATCGGAGACACGGTGAAGTTTACTTCGCTTAGCCCGTACCGCATTAAAATTTCAGGGCGCACCAAGCATTTTATCAATGCCTTCGGTGAAGAAGTAGTAGTGGAGAATGCGGAGTCGGCCATCACTGCGGCCTGTGCCCAAACCGGGGCTACCATTACTAATTTTACCGCGGCGCCTATTTATTTTGAAGGGAAAGAGAAAGGCGGGCACCAGTGGGTGATCGAATTCTCACGGGAGCCTAATGATATAGCTAAGTTTACTCATGTGCTAGACCAGACCCTACGGGAAAACAACTCCGACTATGACGCCAAACGGCAGAAAGACTTAGCCCTGCAGGCACCGCTTATTACCGTGGCACCGGAAGGGGCTTTCCTGAAATGGCTGGAACACAAAGGCAAATTAGGAGGTCAGCACAAAGTACCGCGTCTGGCCAACTCAAGAGAATACATAGAGGAAATACTGCAGGTCAACGGGCTTTAGTAGGTGAGGTAGCTTCTGTAGCGGCAAAGGGAATATTCTACTGTTCAGCCAACATATCACGGTACCAGCGCCCCGATGATTTGACGATGCGCTTCTGCGTTTCATAATCTACATACACCAGCCCGAATCTTGGGTCATACCCTTCAGCCCACTCAAAATTGTCCAGGAAAGACCACACAAAGTAACCCTCTACTTTAGCGCCTTCATGCTTTGCTCGGAGTACTTGCTGGAGATAACTCTGTAAATAGGCAACCCGGTCTGGGTCGTGCACTTTTCCATCTACAACCTGATCTGGAAAAGCAGCTCCGTTTTCTGTGACAATCAGCTTCTTTATTTGCGGGTATTGGCTGTATTGGCGCAGCATGTGGTAAATGCTTTCGGGGTATACTTCCCACTTCATGAGCGTGTGGGGTACTTTTCGTTTGGGAGCAGATACCAGCATGGCCTGTAGGATGGGCGTCAGGAGCGAGTATTTTACAACCTCTCTGGTGTAGTTTTGCACGCCTATAAAATCAAAGTCAAAGGGTAGTAGGTCTTCGTCGCCGGGCTGGTAGTATTTTTCCAGTTTCTTGAGGTACGGCAAATCTCGCGTGGGGTACCCAAGGCCTAAGGCAGGCTCTAAGAATAGACGGTTCAGAAGCGCATCCACTCGTTTAACGGCTTTTTTATCACGAGTTAGCTGGCGGTAAGGCGTGAGGTGCGAGCAAGAGAAAGTGGTGCCAATTTGAGCATCAGGGATTTCGCTACGCAACACCCGGCCACCTTCGGCCTGGCAAAGGGTGGCGTGGTGGGTGGCAGAGAGAAAGTTGCGTAAGCCCCAACGGCCCGGCGCGTGTACTCCTAAAGAATATCCGGCCCCCACAAACACCATTGGCTCGTTCAACACCATCCAGTTTTTGACCCTGTCGCCAAACTTGCTGGCGCAGAGGTGGGCATATTCCCTGAACCAACCTACCACGTCTCTGTTTGTCCAGCCGCCGCGCTTTTCCAGGGCAGCGGGTAAGTCCCAATGGTAGAGCGTGACCCAAGGCGTAATGCCCAGCTCCAGGCAATGGTCAATGAGGCGGTTGTAGAAATCTATGCCTTTAGGGTTGGGCGCACCTATGCCCTGCGGAATGAGGCGGGGCCAGGACAAAGACATCCGGAAATTAGGAATGCGCAGTTCTCGCATCAGAGCCAAATCGTCTTGGTAGCGATGGTAAAACTCGCAGGCGTCCTGTGCGTGATGGCCCTGTTTTATTTTCCGGCTGTTCTGGGTGAATTCATCCCAAATAGACGGGCCCTTGTCATCACAGGCAAAAGCCCCTTCTATTTGGTAAGCGGCGGTGGAAGTTCCCCAGATAAAGTCAGGTCCGAAGGCGGCGCGGGTAAGTTCTGGCATTTCTGCCGAATCAGAGTTCATGGGTAAGCGAAAGTGTTTTAGGCGTGTTTTCCAGGATTTGAGGCAAAAACGCCTGTGGCACGGCATGGTGCTGCACAATCTGGTGAACTAGCTCTTGGGTTTGGTCTGGATATTCTACTGCTACAGGGGTACCATACTCCAGCCAATCCTGAATGGTTGGGAAATGTTTTGATTTTAAGCTCTTAATAACTGTTACCCCTAAATATTTCAGGGCAGCCGCGTTACAGGTTTGCTCATACTGGTTTTTCATGGGGATGACCAGTAATTTCTTTCCTAAGAAGAGCGCCTCAGAGGGAGTGCCGAATCCTGCGGCGCAAATCACCCCCGCGCTGGAGGCTATGCTGTGCAAGAAGGCATCGTTCTGAATGGGGAACACCTGTACATTTCCTTTCTGAAACGGAGTCTTGTTGTGCTTAGAGAAAACCTGCCAGTTCACTTGTGGAAAATGGCTGAAGGTATGCACTAAAGTATCGTCATCATGAGCAGGCAAATACACCGTGTAATGGCCTTGGTTTTGCGGCACCAGTTCCCGCACTTGCTGTCTGATGATAGGTGTAAAGGTATCTTGGTCAAAGCGGGCAAAATGGAAGCCGTACTGTGCTGTGACCGGTGCGTAATTCTTCAGGATTAGCCGGCCCAGCAGGTCGTCTCGTTTTGGGCGGGGTGCATGAGGCGACAGCACCGCGCATTGGTTGCTGAGGCCTATGCAGGGTTTCTTGGCGAAGTAGCAGGCCCAAGCGGTGATAGGTTCAAAGTCAGTGAGCACCAAATCATACTCCTGCACCGGTAGCTGCTTTACCTCTTTGTAAAAGCGCTTAGAGTTAAGCTGAGCAAACGTTTTCTTGAAGTTGATGCCGCCTTTTTTGCCGAAGATAAAGCTCATGCCGCCCAACCGGTACTTCACCGGGAAAGGCAACGTTAAGTCTACCTGGCAACCGCTGACCACTATGTCTACCTCTCCGTATTGTTGCAGTGCCGGTATAATGTCCAGTGCGCGAGTCAGGTGGCCATTGCCTGTGCCTTGTACGCCGTATAGAATTCTCAAGCTCTAAGTTTTAATTGGTTAAACTCCGCTAGCAGGTTCTCAAAAAGCTGGTGATTGGTGAGCAAGCCGTGCAGTTCTTCTGCGCTGTCTCCTTCCTCTTCTGTATTGTCTGCAAGTTCCATTTGTGCCAAAGCCAAAGAATGTTGGTATAGGCTCCACTTGCCTGCGTTGTATTCCAAAGCAGTTAGGTTTTCTACCCAATCGCCGGAGTTCAGGTAAGTTACTTTTCCGTTGAAGGTCTCCATTTCCCGAATCTCGGGCTGGTGAATGTGCCACACACCACATAGTCGTAGCCGTTTTCGGCGGCCAGATCAGCGCAGGTGCTTTCAAAGTTGTTGATGAACTTAACTGCGCTCTTTACCCGGTTCTTAACGCTTTTAGAGAAAGACATTCGGGGGCGGTTGAGCTTTTGGCACCCGTAGTTGACCAAGCGGTTCAGGAGGATGAGGGTGTCATAGCCCACGGCGCCCAGGCGGGCGAGCCATTTAGAATGCTGCATGGTAACGTCAAACACATCGCCGTGGAATACCCAGGCCTTTTGACCGTTACTCAGCTCCAGCACCACTTTGTTCTGTATTTGCAAAGAGCCCAGTTTCATGCCCGCAAACCTGCGAAGCATCTCGTCATGATTGCCGGTAATGTAGTAGACTTTTATCCCCTTGCTCATCAAAGAAAGCAGGTGCCTTACGACCTGCATGTGAGCGGCTGGCCAGTAGTTTTTGCTAAACTGCCAGATATCAATAATATCGCCGTTGAGAATGAGCGTTTTGGGCTTTATGCTTTTCAGGTAAGCCAGCAGCTCTTTGGCGTGACAGCCGTAGGTACCCAGGTGGACATCAGAGATGACCACTACCTCTACTCTTCGTTTCTTCTGCGCTGGGTGTTTAGCCATTAGCGATGAAACTTGAGCGGCGAATACAACGAATGCATTCTGCGGAGCGCCATGGTCGCCACTTTGGCGGTGAGCGCCTGAAACAATTGATGCAGTTTAGCTTTCATAACTTTAGCACGGGTGTTGTACCCTAGTTTCTACGCTAAAATTACTGTCCGTTTGTTTCTATTCTGTTAGGGTTGTGTTGCTAAATTGTTAAGTGTCAGAAGAGTTATGGGTAGGTATGGTTTGAAACGAAAGAAAGCTAGAACTAAATAGCCCGGCATTGCCGGGCTGTAATAAGAGTAGAGAAGTATGTAGCTTTATTCCAGAAAGCTGCTTAAGAGACCGCCTTCTTTGTTCGCATTAGCGCCATTAGGCATAAGTGCCTGAATAAGCTTCTTCACAGGCATAGACTGTATCCAGACACGGCCAGTGCCCCTCAAGGTGGCTAGAAATAAACCTTCGCCACCAAAAACCATAGACTTTAACCCGCCCGCCTGCTGAATATCAAAGTCGATTCCGTTTTCATAGGCCACTACGCAGCCGGTGTCTACACGTAGGGTCTCATTGTGTAGGTGACGCTCTACCACGGTGCCGCCTGCGTGTATAAAGGCCAAACCATCACCGGTGAGGCGTTGCATGATAAAGCCTTCGCCCCCGAAGAAACCTGCGCCCAGCCGGCGGTTAAAGTGCATGGCTACTTTAGTGCCCAGCGCGGCGGCCAAGAAACCATCTTTCTGCACAATCAGTCCGTTGGGAAATTCCGCCAGATTGATTGGCATGATAGTGCCAGGGTAAGGCGCTGAAAAGGCAACCTTGGCTTTGCTGTAGCCGCGGTGGGTAAAGTGCGTCATGAACAGTGATTCGCCGGTGATCATGCGGCTGCCCATGGATACCAGTTTGCCCAAAAAGCCTTGGCTGGGGTTAGAGCCATCTCCCATCTTGGTTTCAAACTGAATGCCGTCTTCCATGTACACCATGGCGCCGGCTTCGGCAATAACTGTTTCCTGTGGGTCTAGCTCTACTTCCAGCACCTGAATGTCTGAGCCGTAGATGCGGTAATCGATTTCGTGTGATCTCATAGGGAAGATTTATTTTTTCTTGGGTTTCCGAGCCGGAAGATCCTCGTCCTCATCAGAGGAGGAGTTATCTTCTTCCTCTTCGTCGTCTAATTTAGTACTTCCCTTGAAAAAATCTTCCTCATTTTCTTCTTCGTCTACATTCTCCTCTATCGGGTACTCTTCTTCCTCCTGCACACGTTTTTTCCCCTGATCACCCACTAACTTTTTGTCGGTCACGTTTCGGTCCAGGAACTCGTTTAACTGGTCTATGTTGAAGTTAGAGGAGATATCGCCCAATGGATTGATCTTGATTTCAAAGCCATCTAGCTCTGGGTGTACCCGCGCCTTTTTATCGGCTTTGCTTTCTTTCTTGTTATCTGATTTTTTCTTTGCCATAGTAGTAGTGTTCTGGTAGAATACTAACCCAGCCTGACAGGCAGAGCTTTTACATCTACTAAAACGGGAAAACGGAACCGAAGGATAAGCAAATGAGCAGAATCCGCAGACAAGTCTGTTCAACGGCTGTTGATGGCGCATAAAAAAAGCGTTTTGGCTCTGTTTTTTGAAAAACAGAGCCAAAACGCTCGAAAAATATAAAGCCAAAGAATTACTTGGCGTACTGTGACAGCCTTTCTACGGCTACTTCAATGCGCCGCTGCGTTTCTTCTTTGCCGATAATTTCAATAATAGCCATTAGGTCCGGACCTGCCTCAACACCTGTTAAAGCTATGCGCAGGGCCTGCATTACCTGACCAATTTTAAGACCGTTCTGCTCAAGTACCTGTAACAGTTGGGCTTTCACGGTGTCGGCGTCAAAATCAGGCAAAGAATCTAATTCGTTCTTGAACTGAATAAAGGCATTGGCGCCAGCGGCAGACCATTTCTTCGCCGCTACTTGCTCATTGTATTCAGTAGGGGCCACAAAGAAATAAGCGGCTTCTTTCCAGAAATCCTGCGGAAACGTCACGCGCTCCTTCATGATGCTCACAATCTTTTCGGCGCGCTCTGGGGTGCAGTCAATTCCTTCAGGTAAGGCGGCTAACAGATACTGGGCTAACTCGGCATCTGGCTTGGCTCTTAGGTACTGCTCATTGTACCAACGGGCTTTCTGAATGTCAAAACGAGTTCCAGATTTACCAATACGTTCAATGCTGAAGGCCTCAATCAGTTCGTCCATAGTGAACAGCTCTTGTTGCGTGCCTGGGTTCCAGCCCAAGAAAGCCAGAAAGTTAACGAAGCCGTCGGCTAAATACCCTGCCTCGCGGTAGCCACTCGATTTTTCACCGGAAACAGGGTCTGTCCAGTTTAGCGGGAACACCGGGAATCCTAACTTGTCACCGTCGCGCTTGCTCAGTTTGCCGTTGCCGTCTGGCTTTAACAATAAAGGCAGGTGAGCAAATTCAGGCATGGTGTCTTCCCAGCCCAGGTAACGGTACAGCAGCACGTGCAGAGGTGCACTTGGCAACCATTCCTCGCCCCTGATCACGTGGGTGATTTCCATGAGGTGGTCATCTACAATATTAGCGAGGTGATACGTAGGCATACCGTCGCTTTTCATCAGAACTTTATCATCAATAGCCGAGGAGTGTACCATAACCCAGCCTCTGATCATGTCTTTCAGACGAATCTCTTCCTTGCGAGGCACCTTCAGGCGGATTACGTACGGATCTCCGCTCTCTAACCGGCGCTTCACCTCATCTTCTGGTAAGGTAAGGGAGTTTTTCATGGTGGCGCGGGTGATGGCGTTGTACTGCGGAGTGGCTACCTTGGCGGCTTTCAGGCGCTCGCGCATTTCGTCCAGTTCCTCGGCGGTGTCAAAGGCATAGTAGGCGTGTCCGGCCTCTACCAGTTGCAGCGCGTACTCCATGTACATGGGCTTGCGCTCAGATTGGCGGTAAGGCGCGTGCGGGCCACCGTGCACCGGGCTTTCATCTAACTTAATGCCGCACCACTCTAAACTATCAAAAATGTATTGCTCGGCGCCAGGCACAAAGCGGGTTTGGTCTGTATCTTCTATGCGCAGCAACATTTTACCGCCCATTTTTTTGGCAAACAGGTAATTATATAGTGCCGTGCGCACGCCGCCGATGTGCAAAGGCCCGGTGGGGCTGGGGGCAAAGCGTACTCGTACTTCTCTAGCCATGTTGTCGTGTGTGTTTAAATCAGGGTGCAAAAGTACGGTATTTCAAGGCTTTGGTAAAGCTTTTAGCATTAATTCCTTAAGAGTACGCTTTATATTCACCTATGGCGGGTAATCTAAGAAAGTATTTGTTTATCAAGCTGTTTAAAACCTGTGGCCTCTAATACGTATGAACATGAAAGTTTTAGCCGATGCAGAAGAACATGGTAAAAGAGGCTTGGGTAATGACCAAGGAAGTTTTTATGGATTTCCTGGACAACAACTCTTTCCAGAAGGGGGCGGCGCTGGCATATTACACTATTTTTGCGCTGCCGCCCATTCTCATTATCATGATCAACACCGCCGGGGCCATATTTGGACGAGAGGCGGTGCGTGGGCAAGTATACCAGCAGCTACGGGACCTGCTAGGCCGCAAAGGCGCCACCGACATTCAAACCATGGTGGAAAACATAAACCAATCTTCTGACTTTACTTGGGCTACGCTGGTAGGGGTTTTTACATTGCTAATAGGAGCCACAGGCGTTTTTGTGTCTTTGCAGGAGTCTCTAAACCAGATTTGGGGTGTAAAGCCGAAGCCCCGCAATGAATACCTGAAGCTGCTCCGCGACCGCCTGCTTTCCTTTGCCATGATACTGGCAATTGTGTTCTTGCTGCTAGTCAGTTTACTGGTGCACGCGGTGTTGGTGGCTGTGACCTCTTTTCTAACAGACAAAGTAGATGAATCTATGCTGCTGCTAACCCAGTTGGTAAATCAGGTGGTGTCTACGGGGGTGGTAGCTTTTCTTTTTGCCTTAATCTATAAGTTCCTGCCCGATGCTAAGATTAGGTGGAGTGATGTTTGGACCGGAGCCGTTGTGACTGCATTGCTTTTTGCTTTGGGTAAATCAATTATAGGGCTTTACTTAGGCAACAGTAACTTCTCAGGCATTTACGGGGCGGCGGGCTCGGTGATTGTAGTGCTTACCTGGGTTTTTTACACTTCGCAGATTATTTTCTTGGGCGCGCAGTTCACCTTGGTGTACGCCCGCCGCTACGGGGCCAATATTTATCCGTCAGATTATGCGGTGCGGGTGATTAATAAAGAAGAAGAAGTAGGTCATGCCCCAGTGAATGAAGATAATGGCCCCAACAAAGCCAAGGCAGAGGAATGAGGAAGGCAATGAGTGAATGAGTGAATATAAAAGTTGTAACAGTCTCAGAATGGCTACTTCTATAAAGTTGCTTTTTCGGCCTGTTTTTCAGAAATCTGGCTAAAAATAGATATAGTCATTCCGCAAATCTGATAATTTTCATTCACTCCTTCACCCATTCACTCCTTCACTCATTAGAATTTCACCGCGATGCAGGAAATCTCTACGTTCACGTCTTTGGGCAGGCGGCTTACTTCCACGGTTTCGCGGGCCGGCGGATTGCTGCTGAAGTAGCTGCCGTAGGTTTCATTTATCGCTCCAAAGTTGCCCAAGTCTTTCACGAAAATGCTGCACTTAACCACGTTGCTGAAATCCATGCCGGCTTCAAGTAAAATAAACTGAAGGTTTTTCATGACCTGGTGCGTTTCGGTTTGTATATCGCCTTGTACCAGTTGGCCTGTGGCCTGATCTAAAGCTATTTGACCAGAGATGTACAAGGTGTTGCCAGCCTGTACGGCTTGGCTGTATGGTCCAATAGGAGCGGGGGCTTGCTTGCTTTCAATGATGTTGGTTGCCATAAGGGAGAAGTTTAATCAGTATCTTTATGCGTTAAAGGTACAGAATTATGAATACATTGGTTTTAGCCACGCCTGAACAGGAAGCAGAATTCAGTCTTAAATTTCCGAATCGGGCCTATATTTTTATACAAGATCCTGCCGAGCTGGAGGTGTGGTTGCCTCAGGCCCAGCTGGTGTTTGACTTTCTCCTGCATGAACAACCCGAGCGCCTGAACCAATACAACAGCGCCGGCAGAGGAGAGAAGCTGATTGTTTTCTGCAATGCGGCTAAACTACAGCTGGCGGCTTTGGCGGCGGCGCACGGACCAGTAAATTTTCATTTGTGCGGTGTGAACGCTCTGCCCACCTTCTTCAACCGCGAAGTGATGGAGGTAAGCGTTTTGCGCGAAGACTCAAAGCGGGAGGTAGATAGAACGTTTGTGTTTCTAGCGTCTTTGTATGAATTAGTAGAAGACCGAGTGGGCATGGTAACACCAAGGGTTATCTGCATGATCATCAACGAGGCTTGCTACACCCTGCAGGAAGGCACCGCTACCCAGGAAGACATTGATCAAGCTATGAAATTGGGTACAAACTATCCTTTCGGTCCGTTTGAGTGGGCAAATAAAATAGGCGTCAAAAATGTTTATGAGGTGCTAGAAGCGGTTTATGAAGACACCAAAGACGAACGCTATAAAATTTGTCCGTTGCTCAAAACCAAGTATCTGAAAGGAGAAGAGTTTTAACTTTTATAAATCTATTTTTAGGCTGTTTTTCTAAAAATACCGCTAAAACAGATGTCAAAAAAAGAGGGAGGCAAACGCCTCCCTCTTTTTGTTTTATTCAATCGTGCTGGTTACTCAACCGTTACAGACTTAGCCAAGTTACGTGGCTGGTCTACATTACAACCGCGCATTACCGCAATGTGGTAGCTCAGTAACTGCAACGGAATGACTGACACCAAAGGCATCAAAGCTTCGTGGGTGCTAGGCACTTCAATGACAAACTCAGCCATTTGAGGGATTACGGTGTCTCCCTCTGAAACAATGGCAATAACACGGCCTTTACGGGCTCTTACTTCCTGAATGTTAGAAACAATTTTCTCATAAGAGCTGTCTTTAGTGGCAATGACCACTACTGGCATGTTCTCATCAATCAGCGCAATAGGCCCGTGCTTCATTTCAGCCGCCGGATACCCCTCTGCGTGAATATAAGAGATCTCTTTCAGTTTGAGGGCGCCTTCCAGAGCAACTGGGAAGTTAAATCCACGGCCTAAGTAAATGAAGTTGGTCGCATCTTTGAAGATCTCAGATATAGCCTGAATTTCATCATCAAGTTGCAAAGCCTTTTCAACTCTGGCAGGAATTTGCTCCATTTCCATCATTAATTGGCGCAAGGCAGAGGCTTCCATGGTGCCTCTCATTTCGGCTAGCATCATAGAGATCAGAGTTAGTACCGTTACTTGGGCTGTAAAAGCCTTGGTACTGGCTACTCCAATTTCCGGACCGGCGTGGGTATAAGCGCCTGCATCTGTTGCGCGGGCAATAGAAGAACCCACTACGTTACACACCCCAAAGATCATGGCACCTTTGGATTTTGCCAGCTCAAGAGCGGCAAGCGTATCTGCGGTTTCTCCTGACTGAGAAATAGCCACTACAATGTCTCCTTCTCTTATGATTGGGTTCCGGTACCTGAACTCAGAAGCGTACTCCACCTCTACCGGTATGCGAGCTAATTCTTCAATAAGATATTCCGCTACCAAGCCGGCATGCCAGGAAGTACCGCAGGCCACAATAATGATACGGTCTGCATTCTTGAAGCGAGTAGCGTACTCTCTTATGCTGGACATGGTCAGCTGAGTGTTTTCAGCCACCAAGCGTCCGCGCATGCTATCAAGAATAGAGCGAGGCTGCTCGTAAATCTCTTTCAGCATGAAGTGAGGGTAACCACCTTTCTCAATAGACTCCAGTTCCATCTCCAGCTTTTGAATATAAGGAGTCTGCACTACGTCCTCTTTGCTGCGGATGTCTAGCTTGCCGTCTCTAATAACAGCAATCTCAAAGTCATTGAGATATACTACCTCATTTGTGTATTCAATGATAGGAGTAGCGTCAGAGGCTAAGAAATACTCCTCTTGGCCCACGCCAATTACTAACGGACTGCCTTTACGGGCGGCTACTAACTGCGTAGGTGAATCATGGGAGATAACTACGATAGCATAGGCGCCTACTACCTCATGTAGTGCAAGGCGTACAGCCTCTGCCAAGCTAACTTTGTTGTTTTCTCTGATGTCCTCAATCAAGTTTACAAAAACCTCAGAGTCTGTATCGCTGTGGAATTCGTAGCCTTTGTTCAGCAAGTGCGTCTTAAGGGCGGCATAGTTTTCAATGATACCATTATGTATAATGGCAATCTTTTTTGAGCTTGAGTAATGGGGGTGAGCATTTGCGTCATTTGGCTCACCGTGGGTAGCCCAACGGGTGTGCCCAATACCAATGTGGCTGCTAGTATCTTGATCACCTATATACTCTTCTAAATCAGCAACTTTACCTTTCTTCTTATAAACCTTGAGGTCGCCTTGGGTTAGTAGGGCAACTCCGGCGCTGTCGTATCCACGGTACTCTAATCTTTTAAGCCCCTTCAGGATAATAGGACAAGCATCACGATGACCTACATAAGCAACAATTCCACACATATTCTTTCCTTAAATTGATAAAAGATTCTACAAAAATAATAGGCTCGTACGTGTTTTATAAGTATAAGTAACGAACTGCTGCAATTAAATTTTTTTAATAATGCTATACGTGTGAATTATGCTGTAACTATTGATGATATTTTATATCATGTTGTATGTTAATTCATTGCAAAATATGCGTTGTGGTAATTTTTGGATCCGCAATTAAAATAATTAAATTTTTTAAAGAAGTTGAGATCTTCTGATTTTGGTAATTTGAGAAGTGGCTGCAAGTGAAGACCAACAGAAGAAGCTATAAAACACTAGCGCTGTCCTTACTTGAAGAACAGGCCGCTAGTGCTGTTGATGTTTCTGCTTTAAACTACTTTGCTACAGAATAAAAAACCCTTAACTGAATTTTACGATTAGGGTCAGTTTGGCTCATGGCTTCTAAAATAGCTTTGTTTACAGTCTGAGCAAAGTTAGTAGGTGTAGACAAGCTAGTTGAGATATTAGAAGGTAACAGAATAAGGCCATGGTTTTCCCGCTTGTTATACAGGAGGTTTTGCATATAGCTGGTAATATTAGCCACGTATACGTAGCCATGGGCACTACCTCTGTACTCTAGTGTGGCAAACTGCGATGTTCCTTCTCTAGGCAGAGCGTTCGGGAAACCATTGGTGCGGGCAATACGGTTAGAGGCTGTTGCTTCTACTATTGTAATAATCGGTGGCAATAACAATGTGTCAGCTTGGTTCTCAACTTTAATAGGTATGATCAATTCAGCTTTGTTAACTGCCAGATCACGTAATTGGCCCGCTCTAGGCTCTCCGGTAGGTATTTTTCTAAAATCAGAAATATGAGGGAAAGAAAGTTTTGTCACCAAACCTGTGCCCGCTTGCAAATACGTAAGGCCATTGGTAGAGCTAGAAGGCAGCGCTTGACCATTAGTAGTTAAAGAAGCAATAGGGGTGTTAGCACGATTGCTTTCAATCCGGTTAAAATTTCTCTCGGTTGGGTAAAAGGTGTAAGACTTTGTCTTGCTATCAGTAGTAGAAGTATAAAACAAAGTCATTTGGCTGTTACCTAAATTTACTCCAAGCACAGCCTTGTTCTGGGCGTTAGGCGCTGGCGCAATTACTAATCCTTTTAAAAGGCTGGAGACAAAAGCCTGCTGCGTTTTAAGAGGTGCCTTGTCAGACTGAGCTAATATTTCATTCGCCAAAGCCATGCCTCCCGCTGTTTGGTCTAATCTGATTCTAACCAGTACCGGATTATTCCTGGTGAGGGTGTCACCCGTTTCAGGATTGGTGGTAACATAGGTAGAACGGGGCCGTGGAGTGAAAGACACAGTACCGATTGGCGTTTGGTTATAATCCAGATCGGTGGTGGTGAAATAAGTAGTTTGATCAGTAAAGCCTTCCGTCAGGCGGTAAACGTTCCAGTTGGCCACCTCCAAGGTGTCTCCAAAATAATAGTCGTAGTCTAGTGACAATACCAGCGAATCAGCGCCATTGTTAGGGTCAAAAGCTACGTTCAGAGAAGAAAGACCAATTTCAGCATAGGTTTTCGCAGAAGTAACACCAAAATTGGCGTCTTCTACTCTGCCTACCTGAGCTCGGGCAGCCCCAAGGGTAATAATAGAATCCTTCAGTAAAACGGTAGAAGCATTTACCGTTGTAGTATCTGTAAAGGTTGTTCCAATTAAAGAGCCTGGGCCTTGTAGTTCAAGGCCTAGTGCCGTAGGGTCTTCACAAGAAGCAAAAAGGAAAGAAGAAAAAAGTGCGGCTACCGCGCTACTAATTCGCCAGTTCATTATACAGGTCAAAGTAAGAATCTAGTATGTTTTCGTCAGAGATAATCTGCTTGGTATTTGTATACTCCTGGAAAAGCGCATTCAAATTATCACTGAAATCTTCATTCGACTTAATGATGAGGTCAGAATATTGCATTCCCATTCTGATGAAGGCACCAAAGTCTCCAGCTCTCAGGTTGCTCAACATCTCGTCTTCAATGTCCAGCATTCTGGCTTTCTCCAGCAAGTCGCCCTCAAACTTATGAGTGAACTCATTGTTGTATACAGAGAAAACAGACTTGGCAGTTTTGAAGATAGGGTCGTTTTTGTAAGTGCTTTTCAGATACAACGGAATCAAGCTAGTCATCCAGTCATTGCAATGCACAATATCAGGGGCCCAGCCTAATTTCTTCACAGTTTCCAATACACCCTTGCAGAAGAAGATGGCACGCTCATCATTATCTGCATGGAATTTATTGTCTTTGTCTACCAAAACGGACTTTCTGTGGAAATAGTCTTCGTTGTCAATAAAATATACCTGAAGCTTGGCATTAGGTATAGAAGCCACCTTGATAATCAGGGGTTTCTCTTCTTCGCCAACGGCAATATTAATACCTGAAAGACGCACAACCTCGTGTAAACGGTTCTTGCGCTCGTTGATCAGTCCAAATCTTGGAACAAAAATACGTACTTCCATTCCGCGTTCTTGCATTGCCTGTGGCAACATCCTCAAGAATTCTGCTACTTTTGTGGTCTGCAGAAAGGGGTCAATCTCGGTGGCTGCGTATAAAATTCTCAATTTAGACATAGGTTGAAATGTGTTAAATAGGAAATGGCAATAGTAATTGCGAAACGCAAAATTAAGCAATTATTGGCTCATTTTCAATTTATTTGATTTAAATCATACCTTTGGCCTCTTTTTGTCGTACATAAAAAATTTTTCTGCCTGCCATGCTGCAGCTTTCTTCTTTATCTGATATCCGGCGGCACAGCGAGCAGCTCAGGAAACAGAGCTTTAAAATAGGGTTTGTACCTACCATGGGGGCGCTTCATCAGGGGCACCTATCTCTTATAAAGGCTGCTAAAAGTCAAAACGACGTAGTGGTGTGCAGCATCTTTGTCAATCCTACCCAATTTAACAACGCAGAAGATTATAGGTTGTACCCCCGTCTGCCAGAATCTGACGCGCATATGCTGGAAGAGGCAGGTTGTGATGTATTGTTTATTCCTTCGGCTGAAGAAATGTATCAGCAAAAGCCCAGACTTACCTTCAGTTTTGGCGAATTGGAGCAGGTTATGGAAGGCGCGCACCGGCCAGGGCATTTTAATGGTGTGGCCACCGTAGTTAGTAAGCTGTTCCACTTGGTAAAGCCCCACCAAGCTTATTTTGGTCAGAAAGACCTGCAGCAGTTTGCTATTATTAGGCAGCTGGTAGATGACCTCAGCTTTGACCTGCAGTTGGTATGTTTTCCTATTGTGCGCGAGGAAGACGGTTTGGCCATGTCGTCTAGAAACCGGCGGCTAACGGCCGAGCAGCGGGCCCTGGCGCCGCGGCTATACGAGGCCCTGCAGCTTTTGAAAGATAATCTCAAGAATAAGTCGGTAGCCGAGGCAAAAAAAGAAGCTGAGGAATTTCTGGCCGCTTTCCCGGAAATTAAATTAGAGTATCTGGAGGTAGTAGACGCTCAAACCCTGCAGCCTATAACAGGTGTGAAAAGCGCGCCGCAGGTGGCACTTTGCCTAGCCGCCTTCTTTGGCGAGGTAAGGTTAATTGATAACGTACTGCTGTCTGAGGAGCAACACTCGTAGAGAAACGGTAATGTATTGTTTCTGTTTTAGGTCTGTTTTTCTAAAATAAGGCCTGAAACAGCCACTGTATAATGCCGAACGGTAAAAACAGAGTGCAAGGGCAACAAGTCTGTAGAAATTTCACTGTTTCGTTTGTCTCATAAATAATCTATAACTTTGTATGTTTTTAGATTGTTTTGATGCAGATTGAAGTTCTTAAATCCAAGATACACCGGGCCAAGGTAACGCAGGCGGAGTTGCATTATGTGGGTAGCATTACCATAGACGAGGATCTGTTGGATGCCGCTAACATGGTGCCGAATGAGAAGGTGCAAATAGTAAATGTAAACAACGGCGAGCGCTTTGAGACTTACATCATCAAAGGCGAGCGTGGCACAGGTACTGTTTGCCTCAATGGTCCGGCGGCCAGAAAAGTGCAGGTAGGCGATGTAATCATCATTATCTCTTACGCCCTCATTGATTTCAAAGACGCCCGCGTCCACGAGCCTACCGTTATTTTTCCAGACCAGCACAACCGGCTGGTATAGCCCTTCTGCCTTTACGGAATGAAGAGAGTAGCCAACGTCTTTAAATATCTTTTGCTGTTTGCAGTATCGGTGTTTTTGATGGCGTATGCGCTGCGTAGTATTAACTTTGCGGCGGTAAAGGCAGAATTAGCCCAAGCTAACTATTTCTGGATTGGCGTTACCATTGTGCTTTCAGTGGCGGGCTATGTAAGCCGTGCCATACGGTGGCGTATGCAATTCAGGCCGCTGGGCTGCCACCCGTCTTTCTGGCAAACCTACCATGCTTTAATGATAGGGTATCTGGCAAATGTGGTATTGCCCCGCGCCGGTGAAATTATTCGTTGTACTTTTCTAAAGCGTTCCGCAGATGTGCCAGTGAATACCTCGCTTGGTACAGTTATCACTGAAAGAGTCATTGACTTGCTGATGCTGCTGGTCTGCCTTGGTTTTACTTTGTTGATCGAGTTTGATCGGCTCTTTGATTTTTTCAGGGAGATCTTCTCTGAGAAATTCCAGAACCTGGAGCAGAATTTAAACACACTGCTGCTGCTGTTTGCGGTCTTGTTGGTGGGTACGCCTCTGGTTATCTGGGTTGTTTATAGAAACATAAAGCAACTCCGGCAAAACTCCATCTTTAGAAAAGTAGGAAGCTTCTTGCGGGGGCTTTGGCTGGGAGTGTTCAGCGTCAGGAAAATGGAGCAGAAAGGAGCGTTTGTGTTCCATACCCTCTTCATCTGGTTCACCTATTTTCTAACCAGTTATCTGGCCTTTTTCGCCTTGCCGGGCACCTCAGACTTGACGTGGCAGGCGGGTATGGCTATTTTAGTCGTAGGCGGAATAGGTATGTCGGCGCCGGTGCAAGGGGGAATAGGCGTTTACCATATATTGGTTAGAACTGCCTTGCTGTTGTATGCAGTGCCTTTAGACACAGGTATGGCTTATGCTCTCATTGTGCATACCTCAGGCGCTATACTGGTTGTGCTGATGGGCGTGATAAGCTTGGTGGCAAGCGCGTTCTCTAAAGATAGTTCTGCCGTAGTTTCTGCCCCCAAGGCGTAAGAACCTGTTTTGGCTCTGTTTTTCTTAAAACTGCTCCAAAACAGCAGCCTTGTTCTGCCTCTAAGCCAGTTTGCTACACTGGGTAAAAGTGGCGGCAAAAATCGTTTCTTTGCCCCAATTGCCAATTTTCGGCACAATTCCTGCAATCAATTTCTTGAGTTTTCGTTTTAAAAACATCATTTAACCTCCTGCCAATTTATGTTGCCATCACAGGAAAAGATTGTTTCTCTGCCCCAGTTATTAGAAAGAGTAGAGAAATGGCGTCAAGAAGGGCAAAAAATCGTATTTACCAACGGGTGCTTTGATATAGTGCACGTGGGGCACGTAGATTACCTGGAGCGCGCCCGGCTGCTGGGAGACAAATTGGTGCTGGGGCTGAATACTGACCATTCTGTCAGTACTTTGAAGGGATCAACCAGACCCCTTCAGGACGAAATGTCACGTACTAGGGTAATGGCATCCTTTTGGTTTGTAGATGCAGTAGTACTCTTTAGCCAGGAAACCCCGTATGAACTGATCAAAGCCGTACAACCAGATGTTTTGGTGAAGGGCGATGATTACAGTATTGAAAATATTGTAGGGCATGACGTGGTGCTGGCAAGAGGAGGCGAAGTGAAAACTATTCCGTTGGTGCAGGGGTATTCCACCTCAGCGGTGGTAGAAAAGGTAAAGAAAAGTAACTAACAAAAATAAGAAGACTATGATCTGGATAATAATTATTGGAGCCATGCTTGCCTCGGCTTTGGTTAGCTGGACCCTGAAAAGCAAGTTTGAGAAGTATTCGAAGCTGGGTCTTAGTTCCGGACTGAGTGGCCGGGAGATAGCGGAGCTGATGCTGGCTGATAACGGTATTACTGATGTGCGGGTGATTTCTACTCCGGGTAGGTTAACCGACCATTACAACCCAGCTGATAAAACCGTTAACTTGAGCGAAAGCGTGTATGAAAGCCGTAGCGCCGCAGCCGCAGCCGTGGCGGCGCATGAGTGTGGGCACGCGGTGCAGCATGCTCGGGCGTATTCTTTCCTGAAGTTTCGTTCGGCCATGGTGCCTGCGTTGACCTTTGCTAGCCGGTACATGCAGTGGATTTTACTTATTGGAATTTTTGCGTTGCAGGCAACTCCTCTTCCGTTGGCGGTAGGTGTGGCGCTGTTTGCCTTAACTACCTTGTTCAGTTTCATTACGCTGCCAGTGGAATTCGATGCGAGTAAAAGAGCCTTGGCTTGGATGGATACCCGCGGCGTAGTGACAACTCAGGAGCACGGCATGGCGAAGGATGCTCTGAAATGGGCGGCCATGACCTATGTGGTGGCAGCCATCAGTTCATTGGCTACACTACTATATTATGCATCCCTGCTTTTTGGCAGAAGAGATTAGAAAACCTTGCTATTTGTTTTAAGGTAAAAAGGGCGGTGCAAACCGCCCTTTTTTATTTATAGCCTACTGAAAAATAGGGTAGTGGATCAGAAATTTTCAAAACAAACAAACAATTGTTAGCTTTGAAGAGTAATGAGCTGAAACGCTGCTTACATACTAGAAACAGTCCAAGATTTGTTTTACCCATAGCTAAGCAAAGAAATTAATAACAAAGCCAAACCATGGATTTTAAATTAACTGAAGAGCATCTGGCCGTACAGGAGGCCGCCCGTGATTTTGCCCAAACTGAATTGTTGCCAGGCGTGATTGAGCGCGATGAACACCAGAAATTCCCAGAAGAGCAGGTGAAGAAAATGGGAGAGCTGGGGTTCTTGGGTATGATGGTAGATCCTAAGTACGGCGGAGGCGGAATGGACACCGTTTCTTATGTGCTGGCCATGGAAGAAATCTCTAAAATAGACGCCTCGGCCTCAGTGGTCATGTCGGTGAACAATTCATTGGTGTGCTGGGGGCTTGAGAAATATGGCTCTGAAGAACAAAAGATGAAATACCTGCCAGATCTTACTTCCGGAAGAAAGATTGGAGCCTTCTGCCTTTCAGAGCCAGAGGCCGGTTCAGATGCTACCATGCAGCGCACTACCGCCGAAGACATGGGCGATCATTACTTAATCAACGGAACCAAAAACTGGATTACCAACGGCAGCAGCGCCTCTGTATACTTGGTTATTGCGCAGACTAACCCTGAGCTTCGCCACAAAGGCATTAATGCTATAATTGTAGAGAGAGGAACGCCTGGTTTTGAGATTGGCCCGAAGGAAAATAAACTGGGCATTAGAGGTTCAGATACGCACTCGCTCATGTTTAATGATGTAAAAGTGCCTAAAGAAAACCGGATTGGCGAAGATGGCTTCGGGTTTAAGTTTGCTATGTCTACGCTTAACGGTGGCCGCATAGGTATTGCCTCACAGGCCTTGGGTATTGCCTCCGGAGCCTACGAATTGGCGCTGAAGTATTCAAAAGAACGCAAAGCCTTTGGTGTGCCTATCTCACAGCACCAAGCCATTCAGTTCAAGCTGGCCGACATGGCTACTAACATAGATGCCGCCCGTTTGCTGTGCCTGCAAGCCGCCGCAGACAAAGATGCGCATCGGGATTATTCAAAATCAGGGGCAATGGCCAAGTTGTTTGCCTCAAAGGTAGCCATGGACACCACAGTAGAGGCTGTTCAGATACACGGCGGTTACGGCTTTGTGAAAGAATACCATGTAGAGCGTTTAATGCGCGATGCAAAAATCACCCAAATTTATGAGGGTACTTCTGAAATACAGAAAATAGTAATCTCAAGGGAGATATTAAAATAGAAAGGGGTTATTTTGAGGGTTGTACCTGATAAGTAGACATATAGTGATTATGGTTTTATAAATATTTATCAGTTTAAGTTGATTTATTAAAAGTTAAGTGCTAGTTTTAAGCCGACAGACAACTTAAAAAATCAACAAAAACCACAACTCTAATCCAGTACCCTTACATGGAAGATTACAATAAAATAATTGAGTCGCTGAAAGTGCGGTATATCAAGGCTAAAAACCTGGTATTGCAGCAGCCACTCACCGTCCGTAACTATTATGATGTAGGTAATAATCTTATCTTAGTCCATAATGGTATTGTGGCGTTTGGCGAAGATAAACAGGTGGTGGAAGAAGGTCAGTTGCTCTTTATCCCCGGAGGGCGCAGCACCAAAATCTACTACGGTGACACCGAAAGCCGCGTCATTTCTAATGATGATTATATTACCACTAAAGACAAGTTCTTCCGCAGCAACTCTGACCTTGACCTAATTGGTGAGGACGATGATAGCCACAGCTTCGTGAGCTTTGAGGCGAAGGTGTTTGACTCAGTGAACTTCTTTACCTCTCTGGAGGTGCCCGCCTTCGTGATTTCCAGCAACAAGCTGGCCACGCTGGTAATTAAGGTAGTAGAAGAGAGCATGCAAGACCTGCCTGGCAAAGAGCGCATTATCAGCCTTTACACTGAGCAGATGGTGGTGGAGCTGATCCGTTACATCTTAAAGAACAAGATGTTTGTGGAGCAGCTGGCCACCAACAGCACATACTTCAAAGATCCACGCCTCATTGACCTGTTCAACTACATCAAAGAGAACCTGGGTGGTGACTTGTCAAATAAAGTACTCAGCAACGTGGCCAACGTTTCTGAAGACTACGTGGGGCAGTATTTCAAAATGCTGACTGGTATTAACCCGCAAGATTACATAGAGTACCAGCGCATGGAGCGCGCCGTATTCTTGCTACGCACTACCAAGAAAAGCATTAGAGAAATTGGCAAAGACGTGGGCTACAAAGACACCGCCTATTTCTGCCGCCGTTTCAAAATGATGTTCGGTATTCCGGCCGGTAAAATGCGCCGCCGTGAGTCGTCTATGAACGTTTAAGCTGTAGACAAACAATTTACAATAGGAGAGGCCCGCCAAAAGCGGGTCTTTCTGTTTTTAGGCTGTTTTTGAGAAATGAGGGCAAAAACAGGCTGTTGACACTGGCGCCGCAGACTTTCCGGACACTACGGGGTAAAAGAAAGGACAGGGCTTGACTTGTCCGCTGCGGTGGGGTGCATTGATGCTTGCCAAAAAGCATCTTCGTTAGATCTTTCGGCTAGCGCTCAAAATAACCGAAGTATGTGCAAAGGTTGTGAGAGGGGGAAGGATGTTGTTTATTGCTTACAGGTGACTCAGGGCCAACAGGGCGTATGCGATACGCCCCTACGTGACCGTAAAAGAAGAACTCAGAAATGAGAAGAGTCGGAAAGGGTAAAGCCTCTATTTCTAATTTTTAATTCGGCGCAGCCGAGCAGTTACTCTTGCGGTAAAGCCACGTTGAAGCGTTCTTTGACTTCGCTTACCTCGGCAATAAACGTAGGTTGCTTTTCAATGTGGTTGCCTACCACCAGAATATCAGCACCAGCCTTCCAAGCGGCTTCGGCTTTTTCAGGGGTGTTCACGCCGCCACCCACAATAAGGGGCACCGAAACGGCTTGGCGCACAGCTTGAATCATGGCAGGACTTACCGGGTACATGGCGCCGCTGCCGCCGTCTAAGTAGATCTGTTGCAAGCCCAGCATTTGGCCAGCCAAGGCAGTGCAGGCGGCAATAGAAGGTTTGTCGTGCGGTATAGGAGTGGTGCCGCTCATGTAAGAAGCAGTGGTTTGCCGGCCAGAATCAATGAGCATGTAACCCGTAGGGTAAAGCGGAAGGCCGCTTTGCTTTAGCAAGGGAGCGGCGGCTACGTGCTGGCCAATCAGAAAATCAGGGTTGCGGCCGGAAATGAGCGAAAGCAGGAGCAGGCCGTCTGCGGCGGCGTCTATGTACAGGCCGCTGCTCGGGAACAGCACCACCGGAATGTTGCTGTGTTGCTTAATGTAGCTTACAAACGAAGTTTGGTCTGGGTGCGAAATCAAACTGCCGCCCATAAAAAAGAAGTCCACCCCGTGGCGGTGGCTCAGTGCCAGAATTTCTTGGCAACGAGCCAGCGTGAGGTGGTCAGGGTCCAGCAGCACCGCCAACCGCTTTCGGCGGATAGTGGTATCAGGGGTATCTGTAAGAGAGAATATATTAAAACTGTGGCGGTTGGACATCCGGGGTTTGGTCGGGTTCAATTTGGTATTCTACTTGCGTGACCTCTTCTACCAGCACAGGCTGTTCTTGTGTGCGGCCTGACAGTTTCTCTTCAATCAGCTTGGTCAGGTACACCATGAGCATAGCGGCCAGCTGCTGCTCCACTGCTTTAAATAGATCAGACTTGAAGAAAGCCTTGATCATAGAAGTTTCCTCTTTTGGGGTGTAGCCAGGGGCAGTAAGCGTGCCGGTGCTTGGGTGATACACCGCAGGGTACGTACGCTCAATGGCGCTGTACAACGGCTCGTCATCTTCCACTTCCGGAATAGACGAAATCCAGGCACGGTCTTCGGCACCCTTAAACCTAACAGGGTTTTCCAACCTATTGCCTTTCTTTTTCTTCTTTTTAGAAGAATTGTCAGAGCTGCGGCCAATGGCCCTGCTTAGAAAATAGATGCCCAGCAAGGCGCCGCCAGCAATAGCCACTTGTTTCACTATTGTCTGCGACTGGTCTTTCAGTTCAGCTACATCGCTAAGTAACGCATTTTTATATTCTTCTTTTTGACGTTCCAGAAACTCGCGCCGGTCTTCAAAAAGCGGGTTGTTGAGTTCGCTCATGATTAGAGGTAGTTTTAGATAGTTTGGTCAGATTCGTCTGTTTTATAAATAGTGTTCCGGAAGGCCTTGTCTGCCACGCCCTGGAACACCTTCTTGTCCAGCCCCACCAGTAAAACGATGAGCAAGATAAGATAAAAAAGTGTGACTATTCCGAAGCCCCAGAAACGGCTGTCTAATAAATCGTTCAGAAGCAGGGCAATAAATAAATTCAGGAACAAAAGCACCATAAAAGCCACCAATCCCAGGCAAAGGCCATGAAGGGTACCCACAAAGGCGCTTTTCAGTTTTGTCTGCAAATCCAGCTTGATCAGATCAATGCGGGTGTCTATGTACCCCATTAAGTTGCCAATGATGCTATCTGTTTTGCTTTTGTCTTCGTTTGCCATTCTTTTGTTTTATTGATGGTGATAGGAGCACGGTTCAAACCTGCTGTGGTGCCGTAACCTTCTAAAGCAAGAAATTGCCTATTTGTTTACAAACCCAGCATCTTTAACATGCTCTAAAAAAGGTATACGGAAACTTGTGCGGAAAATATTCCAAAAAATGTATATCCTCAACATTCCTTACGGAAATGTGCCGTAGAAGGATGATTTCTATATAATGTGCTGCATAAACAGCGTTTTTAAGCTGTTTTTCCAAAAGTAGACTAAAAACAGAAAAGAGTCCGCCGCCTTTGCTTGTTTGACTGTATTTTTGAGGCAGGAAAAGAGAGCGCAGAAAATAGCCACTTCTTTTACAGCTCATGCTTATTCATAATTTTAAGCCTTTGACTTCATCAAAGTTTTGGCAGAGTGCACTTTTAACTAACTAACAACAACTGGTGAACCAACGGTAAACCATAACCTCTGGCTTGGCAAAGAACTATTACCATACCCTGGGCTTAAGCCCCAACGCTACAGCTGCTGAAATCAAAGCAGCCTACAAGCGGCTGGCGCTTAAATTCCACCCCGATAAAAACCCGGGGAATGTGCGGGCTGAGGAGCAGTTCAAGCTAGTGAATGAGGCGTATCAGGTGCTGTCAAACCCTCGCCGCCGTGCCACCTATGATTTGCAGCGGCAGTATGAGCAACAGCAACGGCAAGCACAGGCCTACTCCAATCCGCGCTACCACCATACCCGTTCCCCCGCCGGCTATAGGGAGCGGTACTATAGGCAGCGGCCCCAGCAAAAGGCAAATTTTTCAAAACGCGACATACAAATTGTGCTGGGGGTGGTGCTCTTGGCCCTACTGTTGGCGCTAGGGTTAAAATTAGGGTGGGATCATTTAGTTTATAGCCGGGTTGTGGAACAGGCGCAGGAGGCAGAGTTGACAGGCCAATGGGAACAGGCGCAGGAAGCATATTCTACTGTTTTAGAATATAAGCCAGAGCTGCAGGAGATGCGCATAAAGCGGGCGGCGCTTCGGTTACAGCAATTAAACGATGCTCAGGGCGCACTTTCTGACTATTCATGGTTGATTCGCAACACTACTGACCCAAAGGCAGAGTGGTATGCCGCCCGCGGAAAGTGTTATCTGGCGTTGAAAAACCACAATCTAGCCATTCAAGATTTTAATGTGGCGCTTACATTGGCGCCGGCCATGGTGCACCTGTACCAAGACCGTGCAGTTGCCAATCTGCAGGCCGAACAGAATTGGCCAGCCGCGCTTGCAGATCTAACCCACTACTTAAACAGCGAGCATATTTCAGCAGAAGAAAAGACAGAAGCTTTTCTTTACAGGGCATTTGCGCATTACCGCACCCAAGAATGGATATCAGCTTGGATAGACACGGAGCAGGCGCTTACCCAAGATTCAACCAATGCCAAAGCCTATTTTTTGCAGGCGCTTATTGCCCGGGCGCAGCAAGGGGAGGCGGTCAGCTGTGAACTTCTGGCCAAAGCGGCCCAGCTGGGCTTTAGAAATGCGGAGGCCGAGCTAGAGCACCACTGTGCGGAACTTTAAGCTGCTGTGTTTTTGCTACTTACTTCAATGATACCTGCTATCGTTCAGGTTGTTTAGCTTGCATTCCTATCTTTTTAGCCTTCCCTTTGCCTTAAAGTTGCGCGTTTAATTTGCCTCCAATACTCTGAGGTAACAAATTCTATCTTAACCAAGGACATCAATAGGGGTAAACACTATATTATATGTCTTAACTAATAAAGAATTAAACAAATATTAGATTGCCTGCTTTAAAGGAAGAATAAAATTAAGTAAATGCATACCCAATATTAAGTACCAAAGAGGGTAGTGCTGTCACCTAGGTGGCAGTGCTGCTTTCACATCTGCCAGAGGTGTTATATCAGCCAAGGCAGGTGCCGTTACCGTCTACTACTATGAAAAGATTACGCTTATCCTTTTACCTCGGCGCGCTGCTGCTGCTTGTCATCTCAAGTTGTGACGAGATGTTTGAATATCACCCTAACCAAATAAGGTTAAACCGCCACGAGAAAAACCTCACTCAAAAATATCTAAATAAAATAGAGAGCCAGAGCCTCGAAGATACCCTGCGCCTGCTGGTCATGGGCGACACCCAGCGCTTTTATGATGCCACGGTAGACTTTGTGGAAAAAGCCAATAGCTTTCAAAACATAGATTTTGTTATTCACCTAGGCGACATCTCTGATTTTGGCATGAGTCAGGAGTTCAGATGGGTGCATGATATACTTAAAGATCTGCGTTGGCCCTACTTAACGGTAGTAGGTAACCATGACTTGCTGGGCAACGCGCGAAAGGTGTACAGCCAAATGTACGGGCCGCTGAATTACTCCTTCGTATATGGGCACACTAAGTTTGTATTTATTGACACCAATAGCCGTGAGTATGGCTTTGACGGTACAACTCCAGATGTAGAGTGGCTGCAAGCGGAACTCACACCCCAACCAAATGACACCTGGAAACAGGCTATAGTGGCGTCTCATATACCTCCCTTTGATTCAGATTTCGATAAGCAGTTGGAGATGCCTTTCCATCAGGTTTTGGCCCAAAGCAAGGTGGTAACCCTAAGTCTGCACGGGCACAAACATTCATGGCTTTCAGAGGAACGGTACGGAGATAATATTTTGTACCATGTTACCACCACAGTAAAGCGCAAGGGATTTACTTACCTCAAGGTATGGGAGGGCGGCTATTCATTAGAAAAGGTTGAGTACTAATATGAAAAAGCTTTTCTTTTTTCTTTTGATAGGTTTACTGAGCGTACAGACAAATGCCATAGCGCAAAGTCAGGCTGTGCAGGAGGAGGAATATTCTCCGTATTACCTTAAGGGACAATTTGCTGGCAGCATTGGGTTAATATCGGTAGGGGTGGGCAAGCAGTCATTTAACAGGCGCCTAGAGTCAGATATATCGTTCGGGTACTTGCCAAAGAAGTTTGGAGGAGACCGGTTGTACACCGCTGCGTTCAAATCAACCTTCTTCCCGATAAAGCCAATAGAGGTGAAAGCAGTGAACTGGCAGCCCCTTAGTATGGGAATGCAGATTAGCTATACCTTCGGGAGTGATTATTTTGCCTCTGAGCGTTTTTTGGCCCGCTACCCCAACCGCTACTACCGCTTTTCTACCGCTTTCCGGTACTACCTTTTTGCCGGTGGGCAGGTAAACTTTGCCCGGGTAGAGAAGCTGCGTAAGTTTAGAGGCTACTATGAAGTGGGCACCATGGGCGAATACCTCATTTCTTATATCCAAAACCCCAGCTACCTGAGCCCTGGCAAAATATTCAACTTGTCACTGGGCGTTAAAATGCGGCTGTAGCTACAGGTTTGCTGGCTTTCAATTCACTTGCTTGTTCCGGTTGAGAATGGTGCATAACAATTTTTCTGCGCTGTAGCAACTGCACAACTCTCTGCCGCTCTGGTAAGTACCGCTGGCATTTATGGTCGCTGCTAAAAAAATTGCGGCGCGGGTGTACGAAAAATCACTGACAAGTCGTAAAATAGGGGAACAAACGGCCCAAGTGATGATGATGGAAGTGAAGGAGTTTAGCCAATTGCCTCTGAGAGAGCAGCTAATCTATGTGCAGGAAAGCGGACGGTATCTGCATGCCCGCCTGAAAGGATGGTGCCACATTAGCCTCTACCATGTAGGTTCTTTCTACGCCGAGGTGTGGCTACTGGAGCACTGCGGCAGTATTGCCATGGTGCGTACCTTTACGTCGCAACAGCAGCTAGACCCTTATCTGCAAACCACTTCCATGGAAAGCCTTTTAAAGGAGTTGGTATAGCCTAATAATTCTACTCCTACTTTTCTGCCTATTTATTATTAGCTCTTCGTAAAGCGCTTTAATCCCATTAATTGGGTTGGCAAAATATCTTTCTTTGCTATTAGCTATAAACAGAATTGTTCATCTGCTGGTTTATTCCCCGCAAACTCTGCTATTAAAAAATGGCTGACGTGGGACCATGATTCACGAATTTACACGAAATAATCCTGCACCTGCTCTAAGCGCTCACCTCTAAGGGGCAGTACAGTTTTTTTGCGCAGGCTGCTGTTATTCTGCATCTGGTATTCCTGTGAAGAAGCTTTAATTACTGTTCTATTTCTCAAGTATAGAAACACGGTGCATTGCGTCGGTCATATAGTACGCTGTTCTTGCCCTATTTTACAAAAGAGTAATGCTTAAGAAAAGCAGGTGTCTGAAAGGAAACCAAGTAACCTGATGCTGAAAAAGTAGGGAGGGCATTGGTACGGGAAAGCTTATTAACGTAAGTTGAGGAAAAAATAGCAGAGAGTGGTAGTACTCTCTGGTTACAGAAGTAGAAGAAAAGGCTTACGCATGAGTCGTACAATTACATATAGAGCCGCCAAAGAAGTGGCGGTAGCCGTTGAGGCACATTTTGCTGGTTTGGTAGCCGCCGCACAAGAGCGGGGGGAGCAATATTTGGCACCAGCTCCCTCAAAGAAAGTGGTGGAAGCCATTATAGATACTGCTTTTTGGGCCAGTCTGCGGCGCGAGGAGGGCAACTCTCCTAAAATTTCGTTAGCACTTCTGCCGCCCGACCATACAGCAAACCCAATGTTGTTTGAACGACGGTTGCCGCTCGCTTCGAGAGTGCTTACCAAGCTGGCGCCGGGGGTAGAGCGACCAGGGGTGCATTTGGGGGTGTGGTACGAGGGCGATTACATTTATGTCTGGGGAACTACCCATGAAATACAGAGCCTTGGCTTTGTGTTGGATGTCTCAGAGCCGGGGTTGTTGGTTGTAAAACACAGGAGGAAAGACGGTTTCGGCAAGTTCGCCAACGTAGCCGTACTCATTGGTGACCAAGTTAAAATTGTAGATGAACACGGCGCCAGTCTGCCCGATTGCCCTGACTTGCTTACCTCCTTGTTAGGTTTTACTACGCCTTCTGCGCTGAATAAATCAGTAAATGTGTTGGTGCAGCTGGCTACTTCAATGCGCGCGCACAAACACGGTGGCACTTTGCTGGTGGTGCCAACTGGCTCTACGGCCTGGCGGCAGTCTATCATTCACCCTATGCAGTACGAGGTGTCTCCGGCCTATACTGGTTTGGCGAACCTCATGAGAAAAGAAACCGCCGACCGCAGTCAAAGCCCTTGGCAAGGCGCGTTTCGGCACGAGATAGAAACCATGGCCGGACTCACTGCCGTTGACGGCGCCACCGTGATCAGTGACCAGCATGAACTACTGGCCTTTGGCGCCAAGATTGGCAGACCCGAAGGAAGCGCGCTTGTGGAGCAGATTGTAGTAACCGAACCAGTAGTTGGTAATCAGGCGCAAATTGTGCACCCCTCGCAAAGCGGCGGTACCCGCCACCTCTCCGCAGCACAGTTCGTGCACGACCAACGCGACGCCCTGGCCTTGGTAGCCTCTCAAGACGGCCGGTTCACAGTGTTCAGCTGGTCTCCGTGCGAAGGCATGGTGCACGCGCATAGAATTGATACCTTGTTGCTGTAGGGAGCAATGCTTCAGCTGCGCCCAACACATCATAGCCTCTCCTTTCTGTCATACTGAAAAGGTCTTGTGGGAAAGTTAGGGAAGGGGCAGCTCTTTTGCGGCGATTAACTGTTTGGATGGTTTCAGCCTCTTTTCTAAAAAACAGGTCAAAAACACGTAGCTTAAAAATTAACTTGAGCTTCTTTGGGCGTAGATGAGGAGATAAAATCAAATTACTAGTTCTAAATTCCTACCCAATAAGCCATTCAACAGCCTCTGCTTTATTGTTAAAATTTTCCAAAGGAAACGGTAATAAGCCCTGCTGCTTAATGTGCGACACGTTATTAGAGGCTGTGTTTTCAACGGCAACACTCTCTGACTGTAGCCGAGCCAGCTTCTGCATACGGGTTTTGGTTAGTCCGGCAACTAAATAAACCGTGATTTCCCTACTTTCCTCCTGAGAGACCGCAATAGTAGTTCTGGAGGAGTCCAGCAGCATACGTTTTACGTCATAGCTAATCAGAAAATCAACCAACGTGTCAATGCTATTCTTGATTTCCGGCAGCATATAACCAACTAAATCGGGGTAGGCTACTTCCAGAATATCGGTAGCCGGATTATAATCTAGTTTAATAATACCGTTGTCATATAGAATCATGCGGTAAAGGTTTCTTGCTGAAAAACGGTCTTTTATTTCTCCTCCTGTAAAATTGCGAAACAAATGCAAGAGGCAATGGCGCTGAAGAAAGAGAGAAAAGGTGCCATTGCTATGAGTCCCTGCGGTAGCTAAAGGGCTGACACATGGAGTTTACACCAACTGCAATATACCAAATTAACCTTACATTTAGTGAAACATCTGTTCCGCAAACCTTTGGCTTTACCTGGTTTACCTATCATGGCTGCTCAAAAGATATTTACGCTTGAAGGTGCTGACTACAAACCCAATTCTGTATGAAACTTATTTTTTCGGCTTTTACTGGTAAAGCAATTAGAAGGCCTGCTTTTATACTAGGTTTGGCTGCCGTTTCTTGTTTGTTGCCTGGTAATGCCACTGCCCAAATAGCCCCAGGTTATGAAGTTGCCACTTGGCAAGGCTTTAAGGCCGCGGCGGTTTCGTACACCTTTGACGATAACACCAGCAAGCAGCTGACGGTGGCTGTGCCGCTGTTTGACCAGTACCAGTTTAAGACTACTTTATTTACCGTAACCAACTGGGGGCCAAATTGGGCAGCGTTGCGAGCTGCCGCCCAAAACGGACACGAGATAGCCAGCCACACCGTATCGCACTCCAGCTTGAATACCCTCAACGTCTCGAATCAAGACACTGAGCTGCGGCAGTCGCAGGCAACCATAAAAAGCAATATAGCCGGTGCTCAGGTTCTCACGGTGGCTTACCCTAACTGCAACATAGGTGATGTACCCACCATCCAGAAATATTACATAGCCGGTAGGGTCTGCAGCGGACAGATTGTGCCTCGCACACCTTCCAATTTCTACCAGATAAGCTCATTGATTGCAGGCTCGCAGGGTGCGGTAAAAACCGCGGCCGATTTCAACGCTCAGGTTAACTCAGCAAAAAACAGTAATGGATGGGCTGTGTTTCTGATGCACGGCATTGACAACGACGGCGGTTATTCTCCGTTGGCCTCGGCGGTGCTGGCAGATCACCTCGCGTATGTAAACACCCACCGTGCTGACTATTGGGTGGCTACATTTGCCAACGTGGTGAAGTATATAAAACAAAGAAATGCGGTGGCTATTTCAGAAAGCACCATTACCGCAGATTCTCTGCAAGTTACTTTGCAAGACAATCTAGATGACCAAGTATACAACATGCCCGTAACGGTGCGCCGCCAATTGCCCAATGGCTGGCAAGGCGCCAGCGTGTACGTAAATAGGCAGTTAGTGGCTTCTGCCGTGAGTACGGTGAACAATACACAATACATAACCTTTGAGGCGGTGCCCACAGGTGGTGAGGTGCATATAGCCAATAAGAAGGCGGTAGTGGCTGGGGTAAGGTCTTTGAAAGATATTCCGGGGCTGAGCTTTAGTCCAAACCCGTTCTCTGGGAGTTTACATCTTACTGCGCCTGGAGCCTTCCAGTACTCTCTATTTTCTTTGAGCGGCCAACTGCTGGAAAATGGTGAGGCAACCGATTCTGCTACAGTGGGAGCAAAGTTGGCGGCAGGTACCTATCTGCTGAAGGTGCAGCACAAGAAAACGACGGGCATTGGTAGAGTGGTGAAGGTAGATTGAGCTAGTGGCGTTTTAGGCCTGTTTTTAGGAAAATAGCACAAAAACAGAACGTCAGAACAGGGTGCTGTAGAAAATTTTCCTTCAATAAGGGCGTGCATATGCTTATGATAAAAGATCTTGCTGGTGAGGTGGTTGCAGCTTCCAGTCTTCTGCTGGAGATACAGCTGTAGAAGTTTTAGCCCATTTTATAGTTGCTTCTTCAGGCTATAGGTGCAATAGATGCTCGCAGATTTTGTACTTCTGTTTAGTAAACATCACCGCATCTTTACTGGTTATGCTCTAAAAATAAATAGGTTATGAGTGAAAAATACCTAAAAGTGAGGATTTCACTGTGCAGTTTTATTGTCTAATCTTGCAAGTTGGGGAATTCAGTATTACTCAGACAAAGGAAAAGACATGGCACAACCTAATCAGCCTACTATTGAGGTATTTCAGCAGATCTGGCAAAACCAGCCTTTCGATTCTACTTTCAAAGACTTCAAACTAAAAAAATCGCCACCTGAAGAGGCTGTATCTGTTTTTACGCTAGGGTCTCAGTTCCTCTACCTGCACAACTGCCAAACCCTTCGCATTACCTATATAAGCCCGAGTTTTACCGAGATAACCGGATATGCCTTTGAGCCGACAATTGAGTTCATGTATGAGATCATTCACCCCGATGACCGGGAAGCTGTTATAAAAGCGACCTGGCTTTCAATTGACTTCTCTGTTCTCTACAAGAACCTGCGCCCCCTGCAAGATGTCTTTTCCATTGACTATCGGCTAAAAACAGCCAGCGGGCAATATATAAGAGTGCAAAGGCAAGATGCGGTGTGGGAAATGGACCGTTCCGGGAACATAACCAAAACGGTGTCTCTGTTCACCAACATCACCGACAACAAGAAATCTAACGACATCCAGTTCGGGTACAACCTTCCGGCTTTTAATGACTACCTGCAAAACAACAAGGAGATTTTGCAGGTGGTAACGCTAAGCCAACGGGAGAAAGAGATTCTGCGGTTATTGGTGAAAGGCAAAAACAGCCGCGAAATTGCGGAGATGCTGGGTATTAGTGAAATGACCGTAAACACCCACCGCCGGAACATGAAAAGTAAACTGAGCGCTAAAAGTACCGCCAAACTGCTGCTGTATGCGCTGGAGCAGGGCTTAAACTAGAAGCTAGCTCCCGTGGTAAATATCATTGGGCAAAAATGCAGGAAGTGAGCAAGTTCCTGTTTTCCTGTGTCTTATGCTTAGACTGCCTGTCGTTTACGGCCTCTCTTCTTTTTGGGCTGTATAAAATTATCTAATAACTATAAACCGTTTAGAGACAACAGGGGAGTCTGCTGTAACTATTTTATAAAAATAGGTGCCGTTATGGTAGGTAGAAGTATTCAGTAATAGGTTTCCAAAGGTGGCGTCCACGGTAAAGTATTCTACTTCCTTACCAGTAGAATCATAAATATGAATAGAAGCCTTGTCGTTTCCATTGAGGTTATATGGAATATTAATTTGATTTCCTGCGGGGTTTGGAAAAGGGGAAGCGACATTGGAGGTGTTGGCTTCTCCTTTGGCGGATAAGGGGATGCTGCCAGGCAAGGAGTAGACCATGCCGTTTCTGATACCATTGCCAATGGAGCCACTCAAAAAAAGCTTCATTCCGGTAGACGTTTTTATTAATTCTGGAGATTCATCGCCAGATTCAGTTTCAAGTAAAACAGTGCCTGATTCATCAAGTATTCTAAATAGTCCTTTCCCGTTACTTTGGTTGTAATAAAGCATGCAGTACTCAAGGCCAGCGTCCACATCAAAAAGCTTGTCAGACACGAGAAGATGTCTTAAAAATGAGTACTCAGCAACAGCAGGAACTGTTAGCTCTTTTAGTAGGGAATGATTTTCTGAGTAGATTTTTAATAAGCCAGAGGAAGTGTTGAGGCTACTGTAAATAACGTCTCCGTTTGATAAGAAATTATAATCTATTCGATTATCAGAATACGTATGTTCAAGAGTTATCTGTGCCTTAACAATTGTAAAAGAGCAAAAGAGAAGTGCTGAAAGTAAAAGTTTTCTCATAAATGTAAGATTAGAAGGAATAGAGAAGATTTATTGATTTGTAGCAAACAAAAATCCCGCTCCATTTCTGAAGCGGGATTTTTATATGCTGGTGGTGATGATTGGAATCGAACCAACGACACAAGGATTTTCAGTCCTTTGCTCTACCAACTGAGCTACATCACCAGCACCTTTTAGAGACCATTCCGGAGGTATTTCGCTACCGTTCTGGTGAAAAAGTATGCAAAGGTAAGCAGCCAGCGCATATTTGCAAAACATAATCGTAAAAAATCTTTTATACCCTTTTCCGAATACTTTGCTAAATTCGTTCGTATTAGAAGCAATTTAGAACCTTAACGCCCCGTCCTGTGATCAGTAGTATAGCCTTTGTCATTGTCGCTTTGTTAGGTATCGGTCTGTTTATTTGGCAGATACGGAAAATTGCCCAGAACATTAACATGGGCCGCGATAAGGAAATAACAGGTAACGTTTCTGAGCGAATCAAAATACTTTTATTGGTGGCTTTTGGCCAACAAAAAATGTTTAAGCGGCCAATTCCGGCTATTCTACACCTGTTTGTATACATCGGTTTCCTGGTGATTAACGTGGAGCTGATTGAAATTTTGATTGATGGCACCTTTGGCACGCACCGGGTGCTGGGCGTGTTGGGGCCGGTGTACAGTGTGCTTATGGCCATAAATGAGGTGCTGGGTGCGCTGGTGATTATTGCCTGCGTCATCTTTATTGTACGCAGAGCCACCGGCAACGTGCCGCGCCTATCCACGGGACCTGAAATGCGTGCCTGGCCTAAAGTAGATGCCTACACCATTCTGGTGACGGAGATTGTGCTCATGCTGGCGCTGTTTGCGTTTAACATTGCCGACCTGAAACTGACCCAAATGGCGGGGCTGGAGATTAAGGGTGCCTTTCCGGTGAGTTCTAACTTCATTAATTTGTTCGGCAGCGATGAGCAAACTCTCAAAGTAATAGCGGGTATTGGCTGGTGGGTGCACATTGTGGGTATTCTAGCCTTTATGAACTACCTGCCTAGCTCTAAGCACTTCCACATCATCATGGCTTTCCCGAACGTCTATTATACAAAGCTAGAGCCAAAGGGCCAGCTCAGTAACGTAGACAGCATCACTCACGAGATTAAAGCCATGTTAGACCCCAGCTACCAGGTGCCGCCGCTGCCCGAGGGAGCCGATCCGCAGAAGTTTGGGGCCAAAGACGTGGAAGACCTCACTTGGAAACAGCTCATGGACGCCTACACCTGCACCGAGTGCGGCCGCTGTACCAGCGTTTGTCCGGCCAACATTACCGGCAAGCTGCTTTCGCCCCGCAAAATTGTGATGGACACCCGTGATCGCATGGAAGAGAAAGGCCACTCACCAATCATCTTTGCGCCGGCTAATTACAAAGAAGAAAGTGAGCGCGTGCAGGTAACCGAGGAGAAAACACTGCTGCGCGGCTACATTTCGCCAGAGGAACTGTGGGCTTGCACTACCTGCAACGCCTGTGTAGAGTCTTGTCCGGTTAACATAAATCAGCTTTCTTCTATCATTGACATGCGCCGTTATCTGGTGCTGGAAGAATCTGCGGCACCGGCGGCCTTAAATGCCATGTTCAATAACATTGAGAACAACGGCGCACCCTGGGCTTTTTCACCTAGTGACCGCTTTAATTGGGCAGATGATTTGTACATGACATCGAAAAATTAGCCACTACCACTGCGGTTGCCTAACAACCATTAGCAATTGTGCTGCATGCAGTATAAATTAGCACAAGCACATTGTCTTACTAGCACCAAACCTGAAATGTCAGAAAAAAAACAGATACAAGTACCCGTCATGGCCGATATGGCTGCCCGAGGAGAATCTCCGGAAGTGTTGTTTTGGGTAGGCTGCGCCGGCTCTTTTGATGATCGCTACAAGCGCGTTACCCGCGATTTCGTGCGGATTCTGGAGCACGTGGGCATAAGCTATGCGGTCTTAGGCATGGAAGAAAGCTGCACCGGGGAGCCAGCCAAACGAGCCGGAAACGAGTTCCTGTTCCAGATGCAGGCCATGACCAACATTGCTACCTTAGACGGTTACGGCATAGAAACCATTGTAACGGCCTGTCCGCACTGCTTTAACACCATTAAAAATGAGTATCCGGCATTGGGCGGAAACTACGAGGTTATTCACCACAGCACGTTTTTGCAGAACCTGATCAATGAAGGAAAAGTGAAAGTAGCCGGCGGTGAAAGCTTCAAAGGTAAGCGCATCACGTTCCATGACAGCTGCTATCTGGGCCGTGCCAACAATATTTATGAAGCCCCGCGTGAAGTGTTAGCATCTCTTGATGCTGATTTGGTAGAAATGAAGCGCAGCCGCGCCAACGGACTTTGCTGCGGTGCCGGCGGAGCCCAAATGTTCAAAGAGCCTGAACCAGGTTTTAAAGATATTAACGTGGAGCGCGCCGAAGAGGCCGTTGGTACTGGAGCTGCCATTATTGCCAGTGCCTGTCCGTTCTGCATGACCATGCTCTCTGACGGCGTTAAGAGCCAGAACAAAGAAGACAGCGTTCAAGTCTTTGATATAGCCGAACTCATTGCCCAGGCCGAAGGGTTGAACCGATAGCGGTTAACAGTAAGCAGTTAACAGTTATCAGTGTTTAGTTGGGTTTAGCAAACTCACCCATTTGTCCTCCTTAAAGGCCTTGTGGGCGAACTAATGAACCGATGGCTAATACAACGTGAAGCATATAACCCTTGTTGGTGTTATCACCAACAAGTACACCAACAACAACGCGATTTTGGCCTTATTTTCAGAAAACAGGCCTAAAACAGAAGATTAAATAAAGGGAAAAGTCTTAAGTCTTATCTTAATACTTGTGTCCCTAAATAATCACAAGATTATGTACGTACCATTTAATGAGTTACCGCCGCACAGCCGCATATGGGTGTACCAGCTTAGCCGGCCTCTCACGCAAGAGGAAGAAGAGCGCATGAGCCGTAGGTTGGTAGACTTCGTAACGGAGTGGAGCAGCCACGGCAATAATTTACAGGCGTCTTTTGAAATACGCGAGCGCCACTTCCTAATTTTGGCCACCAATGAGCAGGTAGCTACTGCCAGCGGTTGCTCCATTGATAAGTCAGTGGCCTTTCTAAGGCAATTAGAGCAGGAGTTCAACGTTGGATTCTTTGACCGGACACTGGTAGCTTTTCATCAGGAGGGAGTGGTGCATACCGTGCCGCTGCCCCAAATGAAAAAAGAAGTATCTGAGGGTGCATTGTCGCCTGATACTCTATATTTTAATACCTTAGTGGCGACAGTGGGCGATTTGCAGAACCAATGGCTGGTGCCCGCAAAAAATTCATGGCTGGCTCGCTACTTTTAAGTTGTAGCAAGAGCCTTAACCCAAGCAGTGCATGATGCGAAAGTTTAATATTCTCCTGGTTTTAAGTGTAGGTCTGTTATTGGCGGCGACAGCCTGCGGTCCGTTTAAAAGTGCGGTAAAAAAAGGAGATAAAGATTTTGCCCAAGGCGAATACCAGTTAGCCGTTGAACATTACCAGGCGGCGCTAAAAAAAGGCAAAAACCTGGGGGCGGTAAATTTTAAGCTAGCAGAGGCGTACCGCATGTCTAACCGCTTGGGGCAAGCCGAAGAATATTATAAAGCGGCCATTGACAACGGTCTTAAAAACGAAGAAACCTTGTTCCGTTACGGAATGGCTTTAAAAGCCAGCGGCAAGTATAACGAGGCATCCCAGCAACTGCAGAGTTATTTGTCTGTAGCGGCAAACCGCACCTACATTAGTGTTGCTAAGCGCGAAGTGGAAAACCTGAAAATGCTGCCTTCTATCCTGAACACGCCCACTTACCAAGTGGTAAAACCGGTTTCAGCGGTGAACACAGCGGCTTCAGAATTTTCGCCAGTGGTACGGGAGGGACAGCTGTTGTTTACCGCCACCCGTGAACCAGTACAATACAAAGGCAACGGCGAAGGCTTTCAGAACATTTACCAGGTAGCGTTAGCCGATACCGGAGCAGTGGCTGCCGAAGGGGCTGCTTTAGCGCCCTTACCAGGAGCCGCAAACGCCGAAGCCCGTCATGATGCCTCCCCTACCTTTGTAAACCAAGGCCGCACTATGGTGTACGCCCGCAGCAACACTGGAAAAAGGAGCGGCCGTAACAATGTAGATCTTTATATCTCTAATTTTAAAACAGGAGAATGGTCAGAGCCCACCATGCCAACCAGCATCAATGAAGATGATGCCTGGGATGCGACTCCTGCTTTCTCACCAGATGGCCGTACGCTTTACTTCGCCTCAGACCGTAGAGGTGGCCAAGGCGGCAACGATATTTGGAAAACAACATTAGACGCCAGCGGCCGTTTCTCGCGGCCTGTGAATTTGGGTCCTGCCATCAATACTCCCGGCAATGAAAGTTTCCCTTTTGTAGCTGAAGATGGCACTTTATATATCTCTTCAGACGGACATCCGGGGTTAGGCGGTTTAGATATTTTTAAAGTGAGCGGTGATTCTGTCATTAACCTGGGAGTGCCCATTAATTCAGTTGGCGATGATTTTTCAGTATTTTTCACTGGCGAAGACGAAGGCTTCTTTGCCTCAAACCGCAGTGGCGGACAAGGCGGTGATGACGTGTACTCGTTCCGGAAGAGACAACCAAGGTTGGTAGAATTCTATGTAGATGGCCGCGTGCTAGGTCGTAACGAAAAAACCAAGGCCACTTCTCCCATGCCCAATGTTCGGGTAACCCTGCAAACTCCAAATGGGCAAGAAGTAGCGCATACTACTACAGATGCATCCGGTACTTTCAGTTTTAAGTTAGACACCGCCAGCACCTATTCGGTTTTAGCCGAGAGAGACGGTTTCTTCGCTGCCCGGCAGCCTATTGTTACCCAAGGCAAAACTCCGCCGCAGGAGCAGCTGACCAAGCCATTGACAGACATCAGACTCAGCACTACGCTTACCTTAGAACCTATTATCCGGAACAAAGCCATTGTGGTGGAGAACATCTTCTACGACTTTGACAAAGCGGACATTAGGCCAGACGCGGCGCTTGAGCTGAACAAGCTAGTGCAGACTTTGAATGATAACCCAAAAATTACCATAGAGCTCAGCTCCCACACAGACTCACGTGGTAACGACAAATACAACCAAGACCTGTCGCAGCGCCGGGCTCAGAGCGCGGTAGATTACATTATTTCCCAAGGGATTGATGCTAGCCGCATCACTGCCCGTGGTTATGGTGAATCGCAGCCGGTAGTGCGCAATGCCAAAACCGAAGAAGAACACCAGCGCAACCGCCGCACCGAGTTCAAAGTAACCCGGATAGAGGAATAGCCACACTAGAAGTAAACAAAGGAAGAAGGGGCTGTGTACTTAAATACACAGCCCCTTCTTAATTAGCGCCTGCCTGCGAATGTCAACATTTCAGTTTGTAGGTTAACGACTTTTACTTTTAGTTAAGGCTTTATACCTCAAAAAGAAAAGGAGATGGCGCAGCGCGGATGTCTTTACCCAAGCACTACAGAAGCAGAAAACCAGCAGCAGTAGCCTTACCAGCCATGGGGATGAGCGCCTCGCTTTGAGCGGTGCCGCGCCAGCGGCAAGACCGAAGGTTTAGTGAAAAGGGCAGTGCGAATCCACAGGGCGAGGCCTCGCGGCCGTGAGCGTACGGAGCCAGAGCAACGGAGAAGGCCGTCCTTTGGGGCTTTGGATCAGCCGCCATCACGCCAGCTCGGCAGCGGGAAAGAATGTACGGGCAGGTCGCGACCTGTCCGCCGCAGTGGCCAATGCGTTACTGACAGCTACGAAACTTCCTCGTTAGATCCCTCGGCGAGTTCGGGATGACCGCAAAAGAGAAGAATCAGGATACGTGGACCGGCAGATGTAAACATCCCCCTTCGCCCCCTTCAAAGGGGGAGTATCAGCAATATTTAGTTCAGGAATATGTCTGCACAGGGGCTATAAGCAGCAGAAAGAAGATGGCAGAGCCTGTAAGTTATTCTCCATCTCTTCGACTAATTTTAAAACTGACTTCAGAATCAAATCGAATCAAAACAGAAACCATGTACAGCAGAATCATCTTTACACTGGCCATTGTCCTGACTACGTTAGGGGTGGCAACTGTTTTCTTTGAAATACCAGTGCTGGAAGAGTACCCGCCGTTCAGTATGGGATTTTTTAAAGGATTTTTGTTTGGGCTGGGTCCAACTTTGTTTGTGTCTGGTTGGGTGCGCCGTCAAAAAGAGCGAGAAGAAACTGCCCGATAAATGGTAGCGTGTAAAATGAAATAGAAAAAGCCTCTCAGAACCGAGAGGCTTTCTTATTTTTGCCCTTCGGAAAGGCAGGTGCGTTTTACCCCTGTTTTCTGAAAATTAGCCCTAAAACGGCTTCTACTTTTTTTATCCTCAGCCTACCATGAAAAACCGGTATTTGCAGCGCGGCGTTTCGGCGTCTAAAGAAGATGTACACAACGCCATCAAAAACATTGATAAAGGCCTTTTTCCGCAGGCTTTCTGCAAAATTATACCAGACTTATTGGTAGGCGACCCAGAGTACTGCAACATCATGCACGCCGACGGGGCCGGCACCAAATCTGCGCTGGCGTATCTATACTGGAGAGAGACAGGTGATATTTCCGTCTGGAAAGGTATTGCCCAGGACGCCATTGTCATGAATACCGATGACCTGCTGTGCGTGGGCGCCACCGAGAACATTCTGCTTTCCAGCACCATCGGGCGTAACAAAAACCTGGTGCCCGGTGAGGTAATTGCCGCCATTATAAACGGTACCGAAGAAGTGCTGCAGATGCTGAGAGACAACGGCATTGGTATTTACAGCACCGGTGGCGAGACCGCCGATGTGGGGGATCTGGTACGTACTATTATTGTGGACAGCACCGTCACCGCCCGCATGAAACGCAGCTATGTGATCTCGAACCACACCATTCAGGCTGGCGATGTGATTGTGGGTTTTGCTTCTTACGGACAGGCTACCTATGAAAGCGAGTACAACGGCGGCATGGGCAGCAACGGTCTTACCAGCGCCCGCCACGATGTTTTCGCCAATTACCTGGCCCAAGCCTATCCCGAAAGCTTTGACCCAGCCGTGCCTTCTGATTTGGTTTATTCCGGCAGCTGCAAACTCACCGATGTAAATGAAGAAACGGGCTTAACGGTGGGCAAGCTGGTGCTGTCGCCAACCAGAACCTACGCGCCGTTGGTGCAGGCAATCTTAAAAGACTACCGCAGCCAATTGCACGGCATGGTGCATTGCAGTGGCGGCGCCCAAACCAAAGTGCTGCACTTCACCAAGAATGTACACATTATTAAAGACAACCTGTTGCCGGTGCCGCCACTATTCAGGCTCATACAGGAGCAGAGCAACACCAGCTGGCAGGAAATGTACAAGGTCTTCAACATGGGCCACCGTCTGGAGCTGTATGTGCCGCAGGAAATTGCACAAGACCTCATCAGCATCAGCCAATCTTTTAACATTGACGCGCAAATAATTGGTAGAGTAGAAGCCAGCCAGAAGAACGAGCTTACCATCAAGAGCCCATACGGCGAGTTCTACTATGAAGGCTAGCAGATAAAAGAATAGGAGTTTGAAAGAGAGGCCTGTTTTTGCGCTGTTTTGCAAAAAGTAGCGTAAAAACAGAGTAAGTGCATTATGCTGAATATAGGTTTGGCATAATACTTGGATATGCGCTTTCATAGATAACTCTCAAATTCTATCGCCATGAAACGCCTTTACTTTTCTTTAATCGCTTTTCTTTTTGTTTCTCTGGCTTGGGCTGGCTCCAGACATGATGCCGCTATTCTGGTAGAAAGCCAGCGTGGTGAATTATTTCAGCTTGCCATTGGCGGGCGTATGATCAACCCGGTAGCGCAAAGAAGAGTAGCCGTAGGCGATTTACCAGCCGGAAGGCACTTAGTAGATGTGCGTGTGCTAGTCCCCGGCTTCAGACCACAGCGCATTAGGGCAGAAGTAATTTTGCGTGATGGCTACGAAGCTGTTTTTGTGCTGACGCCTGTAAGGTACGGAAGAAGGTTGTTGTTGCAGAAGGTGGAAGAGCTGCCCCTGCACCGTCCGGCACTGCCCGCACCGGCCCCAGATCCGGCTACCAATCCAGATATTTGCCGCTACATCATGAACGAAGAGGACATTAACCGCACCCTCCGTTTCATGAAAGAAGAAGGCTTTGACGACCGCCGGCTGGAAATAGCCAAAGGCGAAATCAGGCTAGCAGGCGGTATTTTAACCGATGACCTGTACCTGCTCCTGAAAGAAATCAGGTTTGAAGACCGACGTATTGCCTTGGCCAAATATGCCTACACCTATGTGTGCGACCAGCCCAAGTTCAGCCGCGTGTTTGACGCCTTCGAGTTCCCCAGCAGCCGCCGCGAAATGCAGGATTTCCTGTATAGCAGGTAAACTTTAGACACAAGACACAGGACGTAAGACACAAGATTTTAATCTGCGGGACTAGTTGGAGTTTAACTCAAGAAAAAATCCTAAACAAGTTAAGCCTGTTTTCAGCTTGATTTTTAAAAATCAAGCTGAAAACAGGCTTTGCAATTCAGGATAAAAAGCTCTAAAAGGTTTGGAGCTACAAGAAAATCTTGTGTCTTACGTCCTGTGTCTTATGTCTAACAAATTACCGCAGACGATCCATTGACCGTACCAAATCCTCATCACGCTTGATGAAGCGGTTGGCTAGCACGTTGCAAAGCAAACCTACGGCCGGAATGTAGAAACCAGCTAAATAATCTCCTTCGGATTGAGTTTTCACCAGGTCTTCGCCTACGTAAGAAGAGAAGTAGAAAATGCAGCCCATCAGGCCAGCCATCACCAAAGAATTAAGCATACCCAATTTCATTTGGGTAAGGCGGTTCTTGTACTGGAAAATCTCGTACAAGGCAATGGCTGCGGCGGCTACGGCTAAAATAGCAATGAAAATGGTGTTGGTGGTGGCCGCTCCTTCAGCTGCGTCTACCGGACCTAACTGATATGCGTTGAGCACATATTCCTGACCCGAGGCAGGATCGGTTTTGGCCCACATTGGTAAGTACAGCAGGCTAATCATAGCCAATACTATCAAAAACAGAAACACGCTTTGGACTCTTTGGATCATATAAGGGTTTTTTAACTTGCAGAGAATTGTAAAATTGGTGTTGCAAAGCTACACAAAACTTGGAAAAACATGGCGCAAGAAGCATATATCATAGACATAGTACGCACACCGGTAGGTAAATACGGAGGTTCCCTCAGCACCGTTCGGCCAGATGATCTGGTTGCGCACGTGATCAAAGAGTTGATGGCTCGTAATGCTGAAGTCAATCCGGAAGAGGTGGAAGAAGTCATTTTAGGCGCCGCAAACCAGGCCGGCGAGGACAACCGTAACGTAGCCCGCATGGCCGCTTTGCTGGCTGGTTTGCCCGCGGAAGTAGGCGGAGTAACCGTGAACCGGTTGTGTGCATCGGGCTTGCAGTCTATCGCCGATGCCGCCCGTGCCATCAAAGCCGGCGAGGGCGACGTGTTCATTGCCGGAGGTGTAGAAAGCATGACCCGAGCGCCTTTTGTGATGGCTAAGTCAGAGTCAGCTTGGGGGCGCACGCCCGAAATCTACGACACTACCATTGGCTGGCGCTTCACCAATCCGGTATTGTCTAAACTGTACCACCCATTCGCTATGGGGGAGACCGCCGAGAATGTAGCCAAGAAATGGAACATTTCCAGAGAAGCGCAAGACGCCTTTGCTCACCAATCGCAGACCCGTTACCAAGCAGCAGCCCAAGCGGGCAAATTTCAAGATGAGATTGTACCGGTACCGGTGCCTCAGAAGAAGGGAGAGCCGATTATGTTTGATTCGGATGAACATCCGCGCCTGTCGCCTATAGAGAAGCTGGCGGAGCTGAAACCTGCCTTCACCAAAGAAAATGGGACGGTGACTGCTGGGAATTCCTCTGGCATAAATGATGGTGCTGCTGCCGCCTTAATAGTAAGCGGTGATTTTCTGCGCAAGCATAATTTAAAGCCTATGGCTAGAATAGTGGCATCGGCGGTGGCTGGGGTAGATCCTGGGTGCATGGGCATTGGGGCCTGTGCCGGCTACGCAAAAGGTGCTGCAGCGTGCGGGGCTGGAAGTAAAAGACCTTGACCTGATTGAGTTGAATGAAGCATTTGCGGCGCAGGCCGTGGCTTGTATGCAGGAACTTGGGTTAGAAGAAGAGAAAGTAAACGTGAACGGTGGTTCTATTGCCATCGGGCACCCGCTGGGAGCCAGCGGCACACGTATCACGGCTACCCTTCTTCATGAAATGAAGCGTCGTCCCGAGGCTAAATACGGCTTGGCCACCATGTGCGTAGGCGTGGGGCAGGGGCTGGCGGTGCTGTACGAGAAATGCTAGGCTTAAGCAATAACTGAGACTATAGCAGTAAAGGCTGCAAAATAAGGTAGCTGCAGCCCCAGAACCTACCTAAGTTAATCCCGTTTATTTAAGATAGACGGGATTTTTATATCTGTCTGTCAATAGGTTAAAAGCAAGCGTCATAAAGGTTTTAACTATTGACTTGGTCTGGCACGGGTGTTGCAAAGACTGAGTCATATTTAAATCTTAGAAAAATGAAACAGCTTGTCTTTATCTGGATACTAGGTTTGTTCTTGCTTGGGAGCGAGGAAACCTTCGCACAAAATAAACTCTACCAACGTGATGCCGCCAAAAGAGCAAAACAGTTAGAAAAGGTTGAACGGCAGCGCGCCAAAGCAATTGCCAAGGCAAACAAGGCAGATGCGAAGTACCAGCGGCAGTTTGCCAAGGCCAAGGAAAAATATGAGCACGACTTGGAGAACCTGAGGCTCCGTTACAACCGCAAACAGCATCAGCTGGTCAACAAATATGAAAGAACTGGAGCTGCCCCGCTTGAGTTGGAGCGTAAGATGCAGGCATTGAAGTCTGATTATGAAGCTGACCGGGCTACACTGCGAGACCGCTATGAACGCGACCGTAACAAACGGCAACTGGCGTGGGAAGCCTCAAGGCCAAAGATTTCACTTATTACACCGTAAGTTTTAAAATTACTACCATAGCTGGGGCGGCTTCTGAAAAGAGCCGCCCTTTTTTTGTGTGCGCTTGTAGGAAAGTTGCTTGCCACGGAATCTGTATCTTTGTGCATGCGGTATTTTTTAGACGTGGCGTATGACGGAACTCGTTTCCATGGTTGGCAGGTGCAGCCCAATGCCCTAACGGTACAAGAGGTGCTAGATGATTGCCTGCGCAAGGTGTACCGACTGGAAGAAGTAGAGACCATAGGCAGTGGCCGTACCGATACCGGCGTGCATGCGCGCCAGCAGTGGGTGCACGTAGACCTTCCCCAAGTGCTAAATACTGAGGAAATAAAGTACAAGCTCAACCGGATTCTGCCTCCAGACATAGCCATTCAAACAGTTTGTGGGGTAGGGCCAGAAGCACATACCCGCTTTGACGCCGTCAGCCGGACGTATAAATACCACATCACCTTAGAGAAAAATCCGTTTCTGGTGCATCAGGCTTATTATTTGTCCAGAACGCCAGATGTTAGCTTATTGAACGAGGCTGCCCAAGTACTGCTGGAACTGGAAGATTTTACCACTTTCTCAAAAGTAAAAGGAGATACCAAACACTACCGCTGTACTATCATGCATGCTCAATGGCAGCAAGAGGAGGGGCAACTGGTCTTCACCATCAAAGCTAACCGGTTTCTGCGCGGCATGGTGCGGTTAGTAGTGGGTACACTGTTAGATGTGGGCAAAGGCAAACTGACGGTGGCGCAGTTTAGAGAAGCCATAGAAAAACAAGACCGTAGCCTGGCCAGTGGGGCCGCTCCTGCCCAAGGACTTTACCTGCACCGCGTTGAGTACCCTGAGCAATACTTTGCCGTGCAGCAAGTACTCTTCGAAAAAGTGGCAGCAGAAGAAGCAACTAAAGAAAAGGAGTAAAATTATCTTCTGTTTTCGGACTGTTTTTGAAAAATCACGCCAAAAACGGTAGCTCAAAAGACCTAGCAGTGTCTTTCAGACCTGCTAGTGTCTGTGCCAGTAGGCGCTGCCTAAGGGCTTTCACTACCTACGCAGCAACGCCAATCAGGAGATTGGCTGTCCAATGGTGCGTAGAGCGCTGCGCTAACTCTGCGCACAACAACAACAACAACAAATCCCACAGCTAATCTATTGCCAGCTTTAGTAATTGGTTGGTATAATAGGGGAGACGAGGTCACCGGTAAATTGCGTGGTTTATTATGTACTTTTGCAGTGGAAGTTGATCTGTTTTTGAGTTGAAATTGGAAAAATAGCCTCAAAACCCGCACATCTTCCTGTTTGCTGTACCTGCAGCCAAACGTTCTGCGTTAGCAGGAACAGCTATATTCTATAAGAGATTCTATACATGAGTGAAATAGGCGGTGCCAAAACCGGAAGTGCTTTTGATTGGGAGGTGTTGCGGAAGATTTTCCGTTTCGTGACGCCGTACCGCAAGGTGTTCTGGTTTGTGGTGTTTTTAACGGTGGCCTCGGCAGTGTTGGCCACCATCAGACCATTCCTGATCCAGGAAATGGTGGACAAGGAAATTCTGCAGTACGATTGGCAGGGCGTGAACAAGATGTTTATCTGGCTTATTGTGCTGCTGGTGTTTCATACGGGCGTGTCTTACCTGCACACCTACTTTGCGGGTTGGCTAGGCCAGCACGTGGTGCGTGACATACGGGTGAAACTGTATGAACACATCCTCAAGCTTCGGCTGAAGTTCTATGACCGCACGCCCATTGGCACCCTGGTGACCCGCAACGTGAGCGATGTGGAAACGCTCTCTGATGTGTTCTCAGAAGGTTTGGCCGCCATGATTGGTGATGTGCTGCAGCTGATCTTCATCTTGATTTACATGTTCTGGATTGACTGGAAGCTGACGCTGGTGAGCCTTTCCATGTTCCCGCTGCTCATCATCAGTACCTATATTTTCAAGGAGAAAGTAAAAGCTTCTTTCCAGGAAGTGCGGGGCGCGGTGGCCAAACTCAACGCCTTCGTGCAGGAACACCTGACGGGCATGATGGTGGTGCAGATCTTCAACAACGAAGCCCGCGAGATGAAAAAGTTCGAGGCCATCAACAAAGAGCACACCAAGGCCAACATCAAATCGGTGCTGTATTACTCGGTGTACTTTCCGGTGGCCGAGGTGATTGGTGCGGCAGGTACTGGTTTGCTGGTGTGGTACGGAGCCAAAGGCGTGATTCAGGATACGGTGACCTTGGGTTCGCTCATTGCCTTTATCATGTACATTTCCATGTTCTTCCGGCCCATCCGGCAAATTGCCGATCGGTTCAATACGCTACAGCTGGGTGTGGTAAGCTCAGAGCGCATCATGAAGCTGCTGGAAAGCCAGGAAATGATTTCTGATTCAGGTTCCCACAAGCCTGAAACCATCAAAGGCAACGTCTCTTTTGAGAATGTGTGGTTTGCGTATAATGAAGAAGACTGGGTCTTGCGCGGAATTTCATTTGATGTAAAGGCAGGACAAACAGTAGCATTGGTAGGTGCCACGGGCGCGGGTAAAACTTCCATCATCAACCTACTCAGCCGCTTTTATGAGATAAATAAAGGCGTTATACAGGTAGACGGCCACAACATCAAAGACTTTGACTTAGATACTTTGCGAAGCCACATTGGAGTGGTGCTGCAAGATGTCTTCCTGTTCTCGGGTACCATTGCCGACAACATTAGCTTGGGCAACAAAGAAATTACCGAAGAACAGATGTGGCATGCCGCCAGGTTGGTAGGAGCCGACAAGTTTATTGAGCGTTTGCCCGGAGGCTTACAGTACAACGTGATGGAACGCGGAGCTACGCTCTCTGTAGGGCAGCGGCAGCTGATTTCGTTTGTACGGGCTATGGTGTACAACCCCAAAATCATCATTCTTGATGAGGCTACTTCCAGCGTTGACTCTGAAACCGAAGAACTGATTCAGTTTGCAATTGCGCAGCTTATGCAGGGCCGTACCTCTATTGTGATTGCGCACCGCCTGAGCACCATTCAGAAAGCAGATAACATCATTGTGCTGGACCGCGGCGAGATAAAAGAAAGTGGCCGCCATGAAGAACTGCTGCAGACTGGTGGCTACTATGCCCAACTGCACGAGATGCAATACAAGAATTTCGTTTAGAGTACCTTGCTGTTTTAGGTCTGTTTTTTTAAAAAAGTAGCCCTAAAACAAAAATCAGGGGCATCTTTATTCATTCATACACCCACTCATTCACTCATTAATTTCATGAACAAGAAGTTTCTCATCTACATGGTTATAGTAGCCGCCGTAGCGGTAGGTATTTATGCGTATGTAGGTGGCTTTACAGAAGTGAAAATAACCCAGACCGCCACTTCAGAGATTGTTATGGCCGGTAAACCTTTTGAGGGCGACCCTGAATCTGAGAAGTTGGGAGACATTTATCTGGAAGTAGGCAAAGCGGTAGAGCAGAAACAGCTCCCTGGTGACTTAGGAGGCATTTTCTACAATAACCCTACTAAGGAAACCAAAAAGGTAAAAGCATTTATTGGTGTGATAGTGCCTGATTCATCGGTAACATTACCCGCTGGTTTTGAATTAAGGAGAGTGGCCGCCGGCGAACCAGTGCTACAAGGCACTATAGACGCCAGTATGATGATTGCGCCCAAAAAGCTATACTCTGCCTTGTTTGACTATTCAGAAGAGCATGATGTGAAACTGCAAGAGTTTTACATTGAGCGCTACCCAGAAAACAAGCCATCTGTTATTCAGATCAAGATACAGAAGTAGGCTAGAAAGCTACGGTTTGGCTTAAATAGGTACGGTTGCGGTCCCCTTGTATTTGAAGGGCTACTTCTCTTTTTTCCCAATCAACCTGTATCAAGCCGAAATTTATCTTGGCAACTACCTCGCCTACTCTATGTTTGTTGGCGCCGGGCGCATAGTCTCTGCTAACGGTGTGGGTGAGGCCGCTGCTGGTTACCTCATAAACCGGCTGTGTTCTACCGTCCACTTCCAGCTGAGAAATTTCTGCCATGTGTCTGTCGCCAGACAGCAGAATGACACCCTCTGAATTAGTGCGGGAAATAAGCTTTAAGAGCCGTTCGCGACTTTTTGGGTAATCTGCCCATTTTTCTTCTGCGTGTTCTTCTGGTATAATTTGGGTGCTGTTGCCAATAATGGTAAGCTGCGCAGGGTTGCTTCTAAGTTCTTTCTCCAGCCATTTCCACTGTGCTTCTCCTAATATGTCGGCGGTAGGGGCTTTACTTTTCTTCTGTTTTTTCTTCTTACTGTTCTTTTGTGCCGGTACTGGTTTTTCAGGGGCATCGCGGTGATAGCGGGTGTCTAATAAGATTACTTTTACCTGCTGCCCTTTTGGCCCGTAGGTGTGGGCGCTATAAATGCCTTCTTGCTGCCGCAGCGGGCTATCTTCGGCTTCTCCAATAAAATCACAGAACAAGCTCTGACTCTCTGCTTTGTCTTGGAACTCTTTGCCGGCACTTCCTTTGCCGTAGTCATTGTGATCCCAAGTGCCAATGATAGTTGTAGACTCGCGCAAAGCATTGTAGCCAGGTTCTTGTAGTTGTTGGTTATAGTTTGCCTTGAGAGCTTTTAGATCAGAGGCTTCTGTATCTACGTTACCGCCTAGCCATATCCAGAGCTGCGGACGGTTCATGAGAATGTCAGCCCAGAGTGGCTGAGGCAGATCACTGCGGTTGCAAGACCCGAAGGCAATGGTGGTAAGAGGTTTTGCCACAGGAGCCTTCTTCTTGTTAGGTTTATCTTTTTCTGGTGCTACAGCTACACCGGGAATCAAGCTCAGCCAAATCAATATCAGAGAGAGAGAATTTAATATTAAAGCCATACTATATATATAATAGATTTATATGGCTAAGGTAAAAATTTAGAGATCATCTTGTATAGAAAGCATAAGTAAATCTACTATTTATTGAAAAGTTAATACTCTTAATTGGTTGATGTTGTAGTAAGAAATTCTACTTTAAAAGACTGGTGTAGCTTATTACGACGTCCCCTAAATTGAAAGTCAACTACAGCCGAAGTGGGTTTCCAGGCAATGTGCAGAACCCCAAAGTTTAATTTATCATGCATTTCACCTATGCGGTTTTGGTTAGGTTCAAATACTAGCCCTCCTTTCCAGGTGTGGGTAAGGCCGCTTGTGGTAAAATCATATAATGGGTAGGGGAGATCCGGTAGGTTTAGCTTAGACAACTCTGCAAAATGCCGATCGCCGGACAATAGAATAACATTGGAAGCTTTGGTTTCGGCAATAAGGTTAAACAGTCGCTGCCGGGCTTTAGGAAAATTGCCCCAACGCTCTAAGCCGTGATCATTGGCAATGATCTGAATACCGCTGCCAATAAAGTGCAGCTGGGCTTTGCTGTTTCTAAGCTCGTGCTCCAGCCATCGCCACTGCTGCTCGCCTAAAATATCGCCGGTCTCATTGGGGGTGCGGTTAGGCTCTGGGGCGGGCAAAGAATCACGGAAGGTTCGTACATCTAATAACAGTATTTTAACCTGCTGCCCGGGTGGACCATAAGTATGGGCGCTGTACACTCCTTGTTGCTTCCGGCGAGGGCTGTTTACTGGCTCGCCCATAAAATTCCAGAATAGCTGCGCACTTTCAAAGCGTTGCGGATACTCTTTGCCTTCGTTGTTTTGTCCGTAGTCGTGGTCATCCCAAGTACCTATGACTGGTATTTGCTGGTATAATAGCTGATAATCAGGGTTATTTAACTGTTTCTGGTATTTTGCCTTCATTACGGCCATGTCATTGGTGTTGGCGTAAATATTGTCTCCTAACCAAATCCAGAGCTGTGGCTGGTTTTTAAGCACCTCTTGCCAGAGTGGTTGTTTGCGGTCTTGTGAATTGCAGGAACCTAAGGCAATAACTGAAAGCGGCGTATGAGCACTGGCAGCTGGTAAGGCTTCATAATGCCTGTCTGTATCTGCAGAAGAGCAGGAGGTCAGGAACAGATAGATTAGAATTAACCAAAGTCTAAGTTGCTGCATAGGAACGGGTACGTCAGACTAATAAGGGAAGATGCGTTGCGCGGGAACAACAAGAGAGAACTTTCTCTGGCCTATAAATAGAGCAAAAAAAGAAGGGCCAGCTTTTCAAGGCTGGCCCTTTCGGGTAATTGGCTTGCGCCGGCTATATATAAATCCCCGGCAGGGGTACAGTTTTATTTTCTTGTGTTAATAATCCTAAAAGCTTCCTCTCGCGAAATTTCTCTTTCCAGCAGTAACATATCGTTTCTACCCACTAATAGTAATCTAAAGGCTTCTTTCAAATCATGGTAATATATGAGCATGGTAATATCCTCATATCCCCTCATAAAGATTTTTCGAGCTCTAGTTTTCAAATTATATAATTCCAGTTTAATGCGTTTCAACTTCTCCATCATTACGGTATGGGCATCATGCATATGATTTATTTATAGGGGTTTATACTTAAAAAGAATAGCCTAAGTTACTGTAATAATAAAGGATATGAATTGTACTTTTTAAAATATTATGTCTTGAGGTGATGTAAAAAGCCTTATTGTTAGTTTCTATTATAGAACAATTGCCTCATTGACATAAGCATAAAATGTATAGTATGTAATAATAGCTATGTTGTTATATAAATTTTCTTAGGTTAGTATGCTATCTATAAAAGGAGGATTACGTATGAATAGGTAGGCGCTATTGCTTAACTATGAAGGAATTTTAAAAATGAAAAACGTATTCAATCCCCTAAAAAAGATGTTGGCAGCCTTTGCCTTTATGCTGGCTGTGGCACACATGGCGCAGGCGCAACACCTGAGCGTAAATGAACTGATTGACCTTAGGGCTAAGTCTCTAGAGGAACTGCAAACTGTACTAGGAAAAAAAGGATGGGTATACCGCGGCCAATGCGGTACCGGTGAAGACGGTGAGCGCTATTGCTTTAAAATTGGCGATAAAAAAGGAGATGGGCTTGCCTCTGTGCTGTATGTAGTGAAGAACGGCGACGACCAGTCCTTAGAGTACACCGTTTACCGGCCAGGGCTAATTACCCAAATACAGAACAACATTAGAAACGCTGCTTTTAAGTTGGTGGGCCAAAAACCAATAAATGAGCAAATTAAGCTGAGGGTGTATGAGAAAGGACAAGATGTACTGGTAGCCCGCGGAGGCGTTGACCGTAAGTACTATAGCTTAGAAATTCACCAGAAACCATCTTACAGGCGTATGCAGGCCTCAAGATAGTTTTTAAAGTAACAGAAGAGCTGTGTTTCCGGGCTGTTTTTGCTAAAACAGCCCTGAAACACAGCTCTTCTGTTTAAATACAATAAGGTATTTCCTGGGGAAAAGATATTACGGGCTTACCCCAGGCAAGTAGTTCTCTTAATTCTCTGAGAAAGTATAACCGCAAAAATTATAAATCTCAGCCAGTGGGGCAACTGGTGGCAAAGTCTGTTGCAACACCAGTGGTGGGTTGTCTTGCGATACAAAACCCCATCGGTTCCGGTTGCAGTAACGCAGTTCTTCCGGCAATTTCAGCTTTCGGTGTTTCATATTGGTGCCTCCTCTAACAGTTAGACTGAAATTCCATGGCGCTACCCCTACGTAGACGCTTAACTTTACAAAAATAATCTGAAACCGCAGGCATAATGTTGTTCTTTTCTTGCTCTTCCGCATGCGGCGCACTCAAATACAACTGAAAATTTGATAAGGGGGATGCCTGAAGGCTATCCTGTAATTGGAAGTAGCGGTAATTTGTACGCGCTCCTTTACTAATTATGGTAGCCACGTAACATTTTGCCAGTGGCTGCCTCTAAACCAGTAGGTTTTTTTGCTAACCATATAATTGACAAAAACGTGTGCTACTGCTTTAAATACTCGGCAAAACTTATTTAGGTTGCCTCAGCTTCTCAATTTTACGAAATAAAAAGATGTTGGACAGGGGGCTGTACATTGTATGGATGCACGGCGTTTCCGGCGGGTTTTGCTTAAAACAGGCCGGAAACGCTGCTTATATATGCTTGGTTAATTCCCTGATTCTTCCGCGCAGTTGATCTAAGTTGCTTTGCTGCTGCCTTTGCTTCTCAATATCATCTAATTCTTGCAGCAGGTTTTGCATTTCTGCTAAATAAGCGGCCCGGTCTTTTTTCAGGTGTCCCTCAGGATTTTGGTTTTGTTCGCTTGACTTGAAAACATTGCCCTCTCCATAAATTACCCATCTTGAGTTAAGATCTGGCAGCTGCTTGAGCAGCGCCAGCAGGTCATCCATAGAATACTCTTCGCCTTGCACTATACAGCCTACCAAAGCAGGCTCAGTTTGAGTTAATACGCTTAGTTGGTATACGTCCAGCTCTTTTATTCTCATATAGAATTTAAGGCGGGCGCTTATCTGCTGCAGGTTAATGGCCATAGCTTATTATTGTTAAAGTAGAGTAAGCGGTTCGTCCAAAGCTCTGAGCAAGTGGGGGCGTAGATCAGGGCGTGGTCAATCCTCTCACCCTAATACGCAAGTAGGGCATGCAGTGTTAATGTGGTAAAAATTTGGCTTTAGGAATAGGTGAACTAAATGAATCAAGACTAGGGTAGATTTTGTGCTTCAGGAAAATATAGAAGATGAAGTTTTTGAAACTAAGTAAATAGGCGGCCGTAATAAGCCGATTAGCTCTGCCAGAGGGGTGTTTGGGTTGAGTGAGAAATTAACAAGTGGCTAAACAACAGCTTTAAATCAAATGTTGCCGCAATGGCAATGTTCAGAAATTGTGTTGTTTTTGCATGATCCAATTTTATAAAATGTGAAAACATTGAACTTTGTTTTTGCTATATTTGTGAAGTATATATAAGGTCCAGAATTTGCTTCCCCCCTGTTAAAAGTTAAATTATATGAAGACTCAGTACGAGCCGTTGGATTTAGTAATGTTGGTAGATGATGATGATACTACTAATTTCGTCAACAAGCGATTGCTGTCTAAGTTAGGAGTAGCTAATGAAATCATTATAAAGAAGAACGGCGCTGAAGCATTAGAGTATTTGGTGCAAGCGGGAGCAGATGGGGCTACTGTAAAGTATCCTGATCTTATTTTCCTGGACATTAAAATGCCGGTTATGGATGGCTTCAGTTTCTTAGATGAGTATCATAAGCAAGATCTGGGGCAAAAAGGCGGCATGATCATCTTAATGCTTACCTCTTCTGCCAGTTTTTATGATTTAGAGCGGTTGAAGACATATGAGCACGTGAAGAAGCATTTCTCTAAAGCACTTACTGAATCTGACGTAAGAGACATTATGTCTCAGTATTACGTGAAATAGAGTTACGATAGGTTTTATATAAAAGCAGAAGTGCGCAATTGCGGCACCTTCTGCTTTTATAGGCTATAGAGACAAATTACCTGAAGAAATAGTATCTTAATATGGCCAGGTAAAGTGCATGGCAGTTCCCCGGCCTTTGGAATGTACCCACAGGCGACCTGCTTTTTCCTGCACAATCTTCCGGACTAATGCCAGCCCAATACCCGTGCTGTCAGGGTGGTTCACGTCGCTAGTGGTTTCAAACAACTCAAATATTTTTCCATGGTCTTCTGCGGGTATGCCGGGGCCATCATCAACTACCGCAAATTCCCAACAGGCTGGGTGCTGAAAGGCTTTGATCCAGATTTGCCCGTTAGGCAAGTCATGATATTTAATGGCGTTGCTAAGAAGGTTGCTGAAAATCTGCTGCAGAAATATTTCCTCGGTCTCTAAAACTGGTAGTTCATCTGGCACATACACCTGCAGGCCCTGGGGTATGGCCAGGGTGGTAAGCACATTATAAAGCAACTCGCCCACTGCCACTTTCTTTTTCTGTATTTGCTGCCTGCCTGTAAGTGAATAAGCCAGTACATCTCTAATGAGATGGTCCATGCGCTTAATCTGTAGCTGAATCATGGGCATTACCGCCTGTGCTTCTTCTTTGCTGTCTTCTTGCAGAAAATCAGTGACAGCCTCAGACAACCCTCTAATGTTGTGCAGCGGCGCCTTTAAGTCATGGGTTACTGTTTGAGCAAATTCATCAAGCGTTTTATTTACCTGCTCCAACTCCTGGTTCTTGACATCACGCTCCTGCAGCAGTGCATTGATTTCATGGTTAGAGGTTTGGAGCTCTTGGTTTAGGTGCTGGATTTCCTGCAGTTGGTACTCAGCCTCAATGGTGCGTACCCGCAGCTGCTCCATCAGCTCAATGAGCTGCATGTTCTGGCGCTTTATCTCTGCGTAAGGTGATATTTCAGACTCATTGTTGAAATAGTCTGACCAACCTTGAATGATGGCGGCATTGATTGGCGGGTGGTTGTGCGGGACACGCTTCTGCAGTCGTACACGGGTTCCTTTTTCAAAATCACTTTCTAGCTGAAAATGATCTACCAGTTTTCGGGAACTGTATATGCCCTGGCCCTTGCCGCCCACGGGAGCGTACTTGCGATCTAGTATTTCCTGCACATTGGGTATACCCCGGCCCCTGTCTGTCACAAATGCTTCTAAAGACAGAAAATTGCGGCTTTCTACCATACTGAACCGAATGGTGCCTTCGCCTACGTGCTCCAGTACATTACGGCAAATCTCAGAAACAGCCGTCGCGAATTTTGTTTGGGCGGCAACGGGTAAACCTGAAAATTCAGAAAGCTGCATGGCGCGCTTATACGCCAGCACTACGTCCAGTTCGTTCTGCAGCTTAATGGTGGTGATAGGGTGGTCCATATTAATCAGTAGCACGTACCACTACCACCAAGGTGTCGTCGGTGGTGCGGGTATTGTCTTTATAGAGTACTGCCGCTATCAACGTTGGGTCATGCTTCGTCAGTTCCGGGTACTTCTGAAAATCCCAGCGACTTTTTAAGCCGTCAGAGTGTAAAACAATAATATTGCCCCGCTCCCAGGTCAGGTGTTGGTCATTAATGGTGTTGGGCATGCTCATGCCAAGGGTGCCGTTGTAAGAAAGCAGGTTTTTGGCACGGTCATGCAAAAGCAGTCTGCCGCCTATGTTGCCTACCCCGCAGAAACGCAGGGTGCCAGCATCAGCGGTCCAGTGGGCAATGGCGCCTACGGCGCCTCTGGTTCTTTTAATGGCACTGTGTACCCCGCGTAGCATGTCAGAAGGGCTGCCTTTTGGCTGTTGCTGAAAGGCTTGCAGTGCGGCGGTGGCCGCCTCGTGCGCATGCTCTCCATGGCCCAGACCATCCAGGGTAAACAAGTAGGCGCCCTGGTGCGCCAGGCGTATGCCCCAGCCATCGCCGCTGACATGCTCCCCTTGCTTAGGCACCATTACTGCGCCTATCTCAAATTTATTTTCATTGCGGGCGCCGGATTTGGGCGCGTTCCCTTTCCGGTACACCCTAGACAGGATAACGGTGCCAATACCGCGCTGAGAGTAGATGTCAAAGAAGTCAGATTGCCGTTTTATAGATCCTAGCCCCTGGCCCATGCTGCCAAAGGTAGAAACACCGTCTTCCATCATGCGCAATGGATCACTCATGCCGGGGCCGTTGTCCAGGCAGAGCAATTCAATTCCGCAGGTTTTGCCGTTCAATTGGCAAATAGGCTTCACCAGCAGTTCGCCGCCGTGGGTGCCGGTGTGCTTGAGCAGGTTGGTGGCCATTTCAGTTACTACCAAGCTGACTCTGCCCACCTCCGCTTCAGTAAAGTTGTGGGCTTCGGCAATTTTACTAATGTCCCGCCTTATAATGTTCAGGAAGCTCCTGTCTATAAGGGGGAACTGGTGGTACGCATCAAAATTAAAGTCCATTTTTCCACCGGATTATGGTAACTGTGGTGCCTTTGCCGGATTCGCTCTTAATATCGAACTCATTCACGAGTCGTTTAGCTCCCGGCAGCCCCAGCCCTAAACTCTTTCCAGTAGAATAACCATCTTTCATGGCTAAGGTTACATCTTTTATACCTGGCCCCTCATCTACAAAGATTAAGCGTACGCCTGGTATGCTGTTTCTGCTGACAATCTCTAAATGCGTAATGCCGCCGCCGCCGTAGCGTAGCATATTCCTGACCAATTCACTGGCAGCCGTTATGAGCTTGGTCTGGTTTACCAGACTCATGCCTATCTTGGTAGCTAGTTCTTTGATCCGGTTCCGGAACAAAACTACGTCTTGCTCTCTCTGAATAGGAAGCTTCTCTTTAGATAAAACTATCATAGAGGCCTTCCTCATCCTTGTCTAATTGGCCAATCTTATCGCGCAACAGTTCCATGCCCTGTTCTACGTCAAGGGCGGTATGTACGCCGGAAAGAGTAAGACCCAGTTCTACCAGGGTAATGGCTACCGCTGGCTGCATGCCTACCACTACAGTGGTGGCATCCATTATTTTAGACATTGAGGCAATATTGCCCAAAATGCGCCCCATAAAGGAGTCTACAATGCTTACGGCGGAAATATCTATCAACACGCCTTTGGCTTCGGTCTTGCTCACCATGTTGATGAGGTCGTTCTCTAAGGTAAGGGCCAGCCGGTCATACAGATCCACTTGTATAGTCACCAGCAGGAAGGGGCCCATTTTTAAAATTGGGATTCTTTCCATGGTAGTGCTGCTTAAAACCCGAAGTTCTGCTTATTGTTCTGTGAGGTGCCGGTTGCTCTGGTAACCTGAATGTTCAGCATAGAAAACGACATTTTCAAAGCACTGGCTAAGGTGGCTTTGGTGTAGATGTTGGTGAGGTCAATGCCTAAGTGCACAATGGTCTGGGCTATTTCGGCCCTGATGCCGCTAATGATACACTCAGCTCCCATAAGGCGGGCGGCGCTCACGGTCTTTATTAAATGCTGGGCTACCAATGAGTCTACGGTAGGCACACCAGAGATGTCAAGAATGGCAATGCGACTACCGGTGGCTACAATTTCTTCTAACAAGGCCTCCATTACCACCTGGGTGCGGGCGCTGTCTAGGGTGCCAATAATAGGCAGGGCCAAAATTCCTTCCCATACGCGTATAACCGGAGTGGAAATTTCGCTCATCTCATTAGTTTGGCGCAGAATTACTTCCTCACGACCTTTGATGTACGTTTCCATGGTGACCATGCTCAGGCTATCCATGATTTTGTTCATGGAGATGATCTCGCGGTACAACGTGGCCGGGTCTTCTTTGAACCTGTCTTCTAACACGTTGCTCAGCACTTCTTTCAGGCTCAGAATGTAAGAGCTGGTTTCACGGGGCGAGAAGCCTTGGCGGGCGCGTGAAATAGATATTTCGTTCAGAATATCTCTAATAGGCTCATACCCCTCTGAGTCAGTGTCTTCCGCGGATGAGGTGCCAAAAGCTTTGATCAGCGCTGTTAAAAACTCTTCAGACTGCTGCTGAAGCTCAGCCACGCTCATTAAATCATCCCGCAGAGCGGCGTCCTGTAATTGATTGCTCAACCAGTTTTCCAGAATCTGCTTTTTCTTACTTTTCAGGGCAGCAGCGCTTTCTTTGTTCATATAGCGGTTAGGGTTTGGGGAGGGTATAGGTTTTTGTTTTTTACCTCTTTTCTAAAAAACAGCTCAAAACCATTATAGAAAAGGCAGGTGTAAATGTAACGATTTCTACTGCTAAACCTGAATATATTGGCTTATGTTTTGAAGGGGCTAAAGGAAACAGAATAAACACTTCTAAAAATAGAACCCCCGCCTACTACAGGAGGGGGTAGAAAAGAAGAGGACCTAGTGCTGTTTTAGCCCTCTTTTTTGGAAAACAGATTTAAAACAGGAGGATCGCCTATTCAGTTTTGAGGGCAATAACCGGATTAGAGAAAGCAGCCCGCAAAGCTTGTACACTTACGGTGGTTAAGGCAATAAGCAGCGTAAGTGCCCCCGCCACAAAAAACACCCAGTAACTTATGTCAATGCGGTAGGTGAAGTCTTGTAGCCACTTGTTCATGAAGTAATAAGAAACAGGTACGGCCAGCACAAAAGCCACCAGCACCAGCTTGGCAAAATCTTTAGAGAACAACACTAATATACTGCCAGAGGAGGCTCCCAGCACTTTACGCACGCCCACTTCTTTGGTGCGTTGTGTTACCATAAAAGACACCAGCCCATATAAACCCAAGCAGCCAATCAGAATGGCAATGAAGGAGAAAATCTTGAACAGGTGCGCCTGCCGCTGCTCATCCTCATAAAATCGGGCAAGGGTGTCGTCTAAAAATTCATAATAGAAAACATCATCTGGGTAAGCAGAGGTCCATATTTTTTTTAGGTGGGCCAGGGCGGCGGTGGCATCCTTCTGCTCAATTTTGGCATTTACGGTAAAATACAACGAGCTCCACGTGGAAATAACCACGGGTTCAATTTTGTTGCGCAAAGAGCCCACATGGAAATCTTTTACCACCCCCACAATAGGGCCTTCTGAATTTCCGCCGTTCACCAGCAGCTTTTTACCCAGCGCCTCCTCCGGGTTTGTAATGCCCACGTTTCTAAGAAATGTTTCGTTTACCAGAAACTCACGCATGGTGTCGCTTTTCTCGTAAATGCGCCCGGCCAGCAGGTCAATGCCAAAGGTCTCTACAAAATGTTCATCGGCTACTTTAAAGTTTAGGTTGAAATTGTGGTTAATGGAATAGTCATCGAACCTGAAAGACATAGAAAAGTTAGAGTTGGAAGAAGGCGCGGCAAAGGCAAAGGTGACGTTCTTAACGGCCGAATGTGCCTCTAGCTGAGGCCGCAGCGCCATTAGCTTCTTGGCCTGCCCAGATGGGAAAGGAATAGTGACGATGGCTTCTTTGTCAAAACCCAGGGAGGCGCTACGGAAATACTCCATTTGGTTGTGCACAATAATGGTGCAGATAATGAGCACCTGGCAAATAGTAAACTGCACCACCACCAGCGCCTGCCGGAGTGAAATACCCGCCGTACGGGCCGTAGCCACTTTGCTTTTTAAGGCGGAGATGGGCTGGAAGCCTGACAGAACCAGCGCCGGATAAAAACCCGCAAAAAAAGTAACCGTGAGCAGTTCGGCCAGCAGGAAGAGCAGCGCTGCAGGGCTGTTTAAAATGGAAAAGGTAATCTGCAGGTCTAGCAATTTGTTCAGGAAAGGCAGCAGCAACTCTGCTAATACTACCGATAAAAGCACCGCAACCAGTGTAATCAGGCCGGTCTCACAAAGGAACTGCACCATTAGCTGCGTTTTGTTGGCACCCAGCACCTTTCGCATGCCTACTTCTTTGGCTCTCCGGAGGGCTTGGGCCGTGGCCAGGTTCACAAAGTTGATGGAGGCTACCAATACCAAGAACAAGCCTACCAATGCCATAGCCCAAAGGGTAGTGGTGCTGATGGTGCGGTCTCCAAAATTGCTGTAGCGGTCGTCAAAATGCACCTTGCTCAGCGCTTGGAACGTATATCGTTCCTTTTCTCCGGGAGAAAGCCTACGGAGTTCAGAGGTTATTTTATTAAGCCGATCTTCTGACTGCTGCACCGAGGCACTCGGGGCTAAGGCGAAATACACCTGATGGTTGCTGCTGGTGCTGTTCCAGGTATCATTCGAGAATAAATTTATTTTTTTAGAGTTCTCGTAATTGACCAGCATAATGAAGGGCAAATCTGTATTGGCGGGAGCATCTGGTATAACACCGGTTACCTTCAGGTTTACCTCGTTGTTCAGACGGAGCATTCGTCCCTCTGGGTTTTGCCCCGGAAAATACTTCTCGGCAATGGTGCTGGTCAGCAAGAGGCTGTTGGGGGCCGCTATGGCCTGTTTGGCGTTGACATTACCTGTTTCAAAATCGAACAAGTCAAAGAACTCCGGCTCAATGAACAAAATATTGTTCTCTTCCCTGAATCTTTGGGGAGCGACTTTGTCATTTGTTGAAAGCACCGTGATGGTTCCTTCGTCTAGGTTGAAAATGTGCGTGGCTGGCGTTAATTCCGGCAAAGAGGCTTTAATGGTGGCCAGCATAGGGTAAGGCGTTCCCGCTGAATAGCTAGGGCCATGCTGGGTTACTTTGTCTACATTAATGCGGTAGATGCGGTCTGCCTTGCTATGGAAAGTGTCAAAGCTGAGCTCGTGCTGAATTACCAGAAACAGGAGCAAACTACAGGTGATACCTAAAGCCAAGCCTACCACATTGAGTGTAGTATACCCAAGGTGCCGGCGCAAGGTGCGTACCGCCACTAAAAAATAGTTCTTCAACATATTAGGTAGGATTTAGAGTGTGGCGAGTTCTTTCACGTTTTCAGAGATGATTTGCCCGTCAAATAAGTTGACAATGCGGTGGGCATAATCAGCGTCAGTAGGGGAGTGGGTCACCATGACAATGGTGGTGCCTTGCTCGTTCAGGGTGCTTAGGAGCTGCATCACTTCCTGGCCGTGGGCAGAATCAAGGTTACCAGTAGGTTCATCAGCCAGAAGCAACTTTGGTTTTGACACTACGGCTCTAGAAATAGCCACCCGTTGCTGCTGACCACCAGATAGTTGCTGCGGGAAGTGGTTTCGGCGGTGTGCAATCTGCATTTGCTCCAGCACCTGCTCTACGCGCTGCTTTCGCTCGGCACTACCCACGTTCAGGTAAATAAGTGGCAGTTCCACGTTTTCATACACAGTCAGTTCATCAATCAGGTTAAAGCTTTGGAACACAAACCCTAAATACTCTTTGCGAAGATTCGCCCGCTGCCGTTCACTGAATTTTGATATCTCCTGCTCCAGAAAATAGAACTCACCGCCACTGGGGTTGTCCAGAAGTCCGATGATGTTGAGCAGCGTAGACTTACCGCAGCCCGATGGCCCCATGATAGCCAGAAACTCGCCCTGTTTCACGTGGAGGTTTACATTGACCAAAGCGGTAGTTTCCACCTCATCGGTGGTATATTTCTTCTGAAGGTTGACAGTTTTTATCATTGCTTTATTTCGTTACTCGTTGTTTGTTATCCGTTCCTCGTATCTGGTAGCGTGTATCAGGTAGCACGACTATTTTCTTTTTTTGTCCCCCGTCCTTGTCATCCCCCTACCCCCTTCAAAGGGGGACGAAATGCTTTCATTTTCCGGACTCAAGGCTCAGGACTTGGAGCTGAAGTAGGCTGTTTTAGGGCTGTTTTCGCCAAAACAGCCCTAAAACAGCCTACTTCAGCTCCAGCTTGTCTTTTTCGTTAAAAGAGTCATAGGAAGAGGTAATTACTTGGTCGCCGGGTTTCAGGCCTTCCAGTACCTCATAATATTCAGGGTTTTGGCGGCCTAGTCTAATGCTGCGTTTAGTGGCTACTTTGCTGCCTTCGTCCAGCACGTAAGCCCAGGCACCGCCGGTACTTTGGTAGAAGCCGCCGCGAGGCAGCAGAACGGCAGGCGCAGGGTCAGAAAGCTGAAGCCTTATCTGTAGGGTTTGGCCCCGCCGGATACCTTTGGGTACATCGCCAATAAAGATCATGTCCACCGGAAAGCGACCGTTCAACACCTCAGAATACACCAAGGAAATCTCCAGCGGATAGGTTTTGCCGTTGTAGGTGAACTCACCGCGTTGGCTGGCAAACACCCGGCTCACGTAGTGCTGGTCTAAATCAGCTTTCACTTTGAACCCGCTCAAATCATCTATCTGACCAATTACCTGACCAGCTTGCACGGGGGCGCCCAATTCCACTTGTATCGAAGATAATTGACCAGAGATGGGCGCTTTGATGTACAGGTTCTTGAGGTTGTCTTCCATCATGTTCAGGTTGCGGCTGGTGCGGTCAATAGTGGTTTGCAGCTGGGCAATCTGCTGCTTGGCGTTGGCCTCTTCAAACCGCTGCGATTCCTGCTCAATTTCATATTCAGCCTTTAGGCGCTCGTATTCCCGCTTCATGTTAAAGAATTCCTGCTGAGAAACAGCCTTTGCCTCATATAGCGCCACGTTACGCTCATAAGCATCTTTGGCGGCGTCTACCTGAGCATGAAGTGTTGCCAAACGGCGGCGCAGGTTAAACTTATTCTGCTGTAAGCTGAGCTTAGAATTCTGCAAGTTGTTGATCAGGTCGTTCATGAGCGTTTCCTGGTTCATGAAATCCAGTACCAGACGGTTGTTGGTCAGTTTCAGAATGGGATCACCTTGTTTCACCGGTTTGCCGCCCTCTAAGAACTTCTGCTCTACAGTGCCACCTTCTACGGCCGGAATCACAATGGTTTTAATAGGGTGCACCGTGCCGTCAACGGGAATAAATTCTTGGAAAGAACCTTGGCTAACGGTAGACATGGTAATTTTCTGGCTCTCAACGTTCAGCTTAGAACTATTATCTGCGAAGGCAATAAAGTAGGTGACAAAGCCCAAAAGAGCTACTATGGCAGTATATCCGAAAATCTTCTTGGCTGTCCACCGTTTTTTCTCAATGATTCTGTCCATGCAGGGTGTGCGGTTTTTAATTATGCTATTAATGCCAATAGCTGTGCCAGTTTCATAAACTGTTGATCATCAGTAGAAATAGATGTAGGTTGGATTTGAAAGTGTTCGCTGGCGAACATTTTTTGTTCAAGCCCGCACACGTAGCTGCTTGGCTGATGTAGAAGAAAGCCTTTCTTATTCAGCCGCCAACCACAATTACTCTAACAGCTGGAAATTCCTTTTCCGGCTTTGGTTAACTTAGCCAAGCGTAGGAATGCCAATGGTAGACAGGTCCTGTCACTTTAATTAAGGAAGTGCAGATTCTGGTTGTTTGCGGTAAAGCCGCCTCTGCCAAAGTCACTGCCGTTTGAAGATTGACTATATGCATCCGGTAAAGGGAAACAGTAAATGGATGATGCTGATGTTCTTTGGCAGGCATTGTCAGAGAACAACAAAAAAGCCGAATTCCTGCTCGTTACTCCCTGCCGCTAAGATAAACTTCTATTGAGCAGCAGAGTTATTATGCCCTTCATTTTTATGTTTTGGGGCTATTTTTTAGAAAATAGCTCCAAAAAAGGTTGCGTTTTAGTTCTTAGCCACAGATGCGGCTTGCCATCTGCAAATGATGGAGGAAACTTTTTGATTAGAATAAATGTACATACATTAAATGTTTATACATTTGTGTTCAACTTTCTGGTTCAGCTTTCTGAATGAAACAAAAGGGAAAGCTTAAAATGAGAATAGTGCCGCTAAATAGGCGCCGTTGCCGTACAAATATCTAACAAGACAAATATGCAATTCGAAAGATATAATCCTAAAGACAGAGGCCTGAAAGATTTGGGGTGGCTACAGAGCAACTTCATTTTCAGTTTTTCCGGCCATTACAATCCGGTTCGAGCCGGTTTTGGGTTGCTGCGCGTTTTTAATGATGATTATGTTCAGCCGGAGAATGGCTTTGGCATACACCCGCACGCCAACATGGAAATTATCTCTATTATGCTGGCAGGCTCTATGAACCATATAGATTCTTTAGGGTACAAAGAGGTGGTGCACAAAGACTGGGTGCAGATTATGAGTGCTGGCAGCGGCCTTCGGCACGAAGAGCACAATGTGGGGCAAGACGAGGTGAATTTCCTGCAGATCTGGATTGAACCGAAGCTGCAGAACATAACGCCTCGCTACCAACGCCGGTACTTTCCGGAGGAGAAACGGGTAAACCAACTTACCACCATTGTAAGCAATGAAGAGGGGCAGAGCCACTGCTGGATAAACCAAAACGCGAAACTCTCACTTGGGTACTTTGAGCAGGGCCAGTCGCACACATATGAGTTCAAGCCGCTGAACAAGGCCATATTTGTGTTCAATATCAGCGGGGCACTACAAGTAAATGGCCAAATACTGCAGCAGCGCGAGGCCATTGGTATTTGGGAAACAGAACAACTTAACTTCACTTTTGAATCAGATAGCAGGTTTCTCTTAATTGAGGTGCCTATCAACCATTAAACAAACCATGGAAAATCAAATCTTAGGCCTGCACCATATTACGGCTATTGCCAATATGGCCAAAAAGAACGTAGATTTCTATACCAATGTACTGGGCCTGCGCCTGCTCAAAAAGACCGTCAACTTTGATGACCCCGGTACTTACCATTTGTACTACGGCGATGAAAAAGGTAGCGCGGGCACCATTCTCACGTTTTTCCCTTATGAGGGAGCCCGCAGAGGCAGCGCTGGTACCGGCATGGCCACCAACATTGCGTACGCCGTGCCCGAAGGCAGCTTCGATTTCTGGATTGACCGCTTTGAGAAGCATAACGTCATTTACAACAAGCCCTCTGAGAAGTTCGGAGAAAAGTACCTCACCTTTCTGGACCCTGACGGGCTGAAGCTGGAGCTGGTGGTGCCTAAAAACTTAGACAGCCGCACTCCTTGGGAAACCGAGGAGGTGAAAGCCGAAGTAGCTACAAAAGGTTTTCATGGAGTCACACTCACACTTCGGGATATAAAGCCCACTGCCGCTGTTTTAACCAATGTTTTAGGCTATAAACTGCTGGAGCAAAGCGGAAACCGCTACCGCTACATTACAGATGCCGTAGACGCTGCCGCCATTATTGATTTGGTGGAACTGCCAAATGAAGCACGTGGCATAGGCGGAGCCGGTACAAACCACCACATCGCGTTCCGGGTGAAGAACGAAGAGGTGCTCATGTATTTTCAGGAGAAAGTGCAGCGCAGCGGCCTGAGCATCACAAACAAGATTGACCGTAACTACTTTTATTCACTCTATTTCCGGGAGCCGGGTGGGGTGCTGTTTGAGATAGCCACTGACAACCCAGGCTTCGGGATTGATGAGCCGTGGGACCAACTGGGCCAAATGCTGTTGCTGCCCCCGCAGTACGAATCTCGCAGAGCAGATATTGAGGCCGTGTTGCCTAAACTTGACTAACGTTGTAGCGCTATGTATACGCATCAGAAAAATATTATTACCCAAGGAAAAACTGTCTCCGAGACCAGAAAGGCGCTGGTTATGATTCATGGCCGGGGCGCCACTGCAGAGAGTATTCTTTCATTGGCTGAGTACCTGCCGGTAGAGGAGTTTTCTCTGTATGCCCCGCAGGCTACTAATCACAGTTGGTACCCGTACAGTTTTATGGCACCCGCAGCCCAAAATCAGCCAGCCCTTGATTCAGCCTTGGAGATGATTGACGGGGTTGTGCAGAGTATTCTTGACCAGGGAGTTAAGAGCCAGAATATTTATTTACTGGGTTTCTCGCAGGGGGCTTGCCTTACCTCTGAATATGCTACCCGCAATGCCCAAAAATATGGAGGGTTACTCCTGTTTACCGGCGGGCTAGTTGGGCAAGAATTGGAGAAAGCTAACTATAAGGGCGATTTTGCGGGTACTCCTGTTCTAATTACAACCGGTGACCCAGACCCGCACGTGCCGGTGAGCAGAGTAGAAGAGACGCAAGCTATCATGGAAGAACTGGGCGCAGTGGTAACGAAAAAAATCTACAAAGGCAGACCGCACACCATTTTGCAGGAAGAGATAGAACTGGCCAAGGAAATTTTGGAAAGAGTCTAAGAGGAGAAATGAGGAAGAGTCAGCTGAAGCAATGTTTTAGAAGTTGTGCAGCTTCTCGTGTTTGCATCATTCTGTTTTAGCCTCGTTTTTCAAAAATTAGAGCTAAAACGGAGTTTTTCTTGTTGAGCTTAGGCATTCCTATCAGATAATCTTCTTAATGGAGATACTGCGTTTGCAAGGATTAATGGGCACAGACATTCGCAGGTCTTAAAGACACTGCCTGATCTTTTGAACCACCGCCTATTTAATTATTAGCAAAGCCCTCACAGCCATAAACTCTGTGAGGGCTTTGCGTTTTTGAGCAGTTTTAAGAAAAACAGACCTAAAACAGAATCTACCGCTCTTATTCTTCTACAACAACCAACAACCAACAACCAACAATCAACAATCAACAATTGAGCTGTTCACTAGCGGACACTTTTTGTTCAGCGGCGGACATGGTAGTGTCCGCTGTTTTTGTAAATTCACCTCGCCAGCTGTTGAAATAGGTTTTTCCTATGTTTGGCACAGTTTAGGTGTTCTGACTGACAAAAAACCAAACCGCGCCGTGGAACAGAACCTAGGAAAGATCCTGATCATAGACGACAACGAAGATATTCTCTTCTCTGCTAAAATGCTGCTGAAAAAGCACGCCCAGCAGGTAATCATTGAAAAAGACCCGCGCAAAATTCCGTTCCTGCTCAACCACGACACCTACGATCTTATTCTGCTGGACATGAACTTCAGCCAGGACACCACCAGCGGCAACGAAGGCTTCTATTGGCTAAAGGAGATTCTGTCGCGCGACCCTAGTGCGGTGGTGATTATGATTACCGCTTTTGGCGATGTGGAGATGGCGGTGCGGGCGCTCAAAGAAGGGGCTACTGATTTCGTGCTCAAGCCTTGGCAGAACGAAAAATTGATTGCCACGCTCTCGGCGGCGGCTAAATTGAAGTCGTCTTATAAAGAGATCTCCACGCTTAAGAAAACAAATTCGGCACTGGCTTCGCAAATAAATCAGCACGTGAGTTTGGTAACTGGGCAGAGCCCCGCCATGCAACAGCTGCTGCACCTCATGAACCGCGTGGCCAAAACCGATGCCGATGTGCTGCTACTAGGCGAGAACGGCACCGGAAAAGAGGTCATTGCCCGCACGCTGCATCAGCAATCGGCCCGCGCAGATAAAGTGTTTATTTCCGTTGACATGGGCTCGCTCACGGAAAGTCTTTTTGAGAGCGAGCTGTTCGGGCACAAGAAAGGAGCCTTTACCGATGCCAAGGAAGACCGTGTGGGGCGGTTTGAAATGGCCAGCGGCGGCACGTTGTTCTTAGATGAAATTGGCAATCTTTCCTTGGCCATGCAGGCTAAATTACTCACGGTGCTCCAACGGCGCGAGGTGATCAGGGTGGGTACGGGGCAGCCAATTCCTATAAACGTACGGCTGATTTGTGCTACCAATATGCCGCTGCAGCAAATGGTGCAACAGGGCAAGTTCCGGCAAGATTTGCTGTACCGCATCAATACCATTGAGTTGCACCTGCCCCCACTGCGTGAGCGTCTGGAGGATTTGCCGCTGCTCACCGACCATTTCCTGAAGCGGTCTGCCCACAAATACAAACAGTCAGCCAAATCGCTTTCTGCGGCTGCACTGGAACGGCTGCGGCGCTATGACTGGCCGGGCAATATTAGAGAGCTGGAGCATGTGCTGGAGCGGGCTACCATTATCTCAGAAAACCAGGTGCTGCAGCCCCAAGACTTCTTCTTTTTGCAATTACAGCAACCTTCATCAGCAGAACCAATGCCGCAAACCCATAATCTGGACGAAATGGAGCGCGTGACGGTAATCAAAGCCATGGGCAAGCACGACGGCAATATTTCCAAAGCCGCCAAAGAACTGGGCTTGTCTCGGGCATCGCTCTACAGACGCTTAGAAAAGTATGGGCTTTAAGAACTTTCGGTTTCAGGTGGTGCTGCGGGTGGCGCTGCTAGTGGTTTCTATTTTCCTTTTCTTCCGGCTCGATTTTAAGTCTCAGTACGTGGGCACCCAACTAGCGCTGGGTATTCTTATTGCCGTGCAAACTGTGTGGCTTATTGTTTTTATTGAACGCACTACCGAGCGGCTCATCAAATTCCTAAACACCATTAAGTATGATGATTTCTCTGAAAACTTCAGCAGCAGGGGCGAGGGCAAAATATTTGATGAACTCTACCAGCGTTACAACGAGGTAATCCGGAAGTTCAGAGATGTGCGTTCAGAGAAAGAAGCCACTGCCCAATATTTTCAGTCGGTGGTGCAGCATATAGGTATTGGCATTATCACTTTTAAAAAGAGCGGTGAAGTACAGTTAATTAATAACGCTGCTAAGCGGCTCATACAAGTGCCGAGCCTTTCGCGCGTAGACCACCTTTCTGCAGAAGCGCCGGAACTAGCCAAACAGTTACTGGCATTGCCGGCGGGGCAAAGTACAGTGATAAAGTTGTGGCAAGGCAAAGAACGCATTCCGGTGGCGCTGTACGTGGTGGACCTGGTGTTGCGAGGCGAAGATTTCCGGCTGGCCAGTATTCAGAACATTCAGCGGGAATTGGAAGAAAAGGAGATGGAGGCCTGGCAAAACCTGATCAGGGTGCTGACGCACGAGATCATGAATTCGGTAACGCCAATTTCCTCACTGGCCGGCAGCGTAGCCGCCGATGTACAAGATTACCTGGAGGCGCAGCCTGGGGAGCAGATTGTATTACAACGCGAGGAAACAGAAGACATGTGCATGGCGCTGCAAACCATTGAGAAACGGAGCCAGGGCTTAGTGCGGTTTGTACATGATTTCCGCAGCATGGCCAGTGTGCCTACCCCTAAAAAGCAGCTGTTTGAAGTGCAGGAAATGTTCAGGCAATTGCAAATGCTGTTTCAGGAAGAGCTCTTGCAGGCCAACATCCTTTTCCTCATTGACTGCCGCCCCGAAGGGCTTAAGGTGCTGGCCGACCGTCAGCTGCTGGAGCAAGTCATGATCAACCTCATCCGGAATGCCATTCATGCCTTGGCCGACCAACCAAACAAAACGCTGCAGCTAGATGCTTTCTCTGACCCAGACAGCAGGGTTGTAATTCAGGTGTCAGATAATGGCACGGGCATTGCCGAAGAAGCGCAGGAGCAGATTTTCCTGCCGTTTTATACTACCAAGGCCACTGGGTCTGGTATTGGGCTTAGTCTATCAAAGCAAATTGTGCGGGCGCACAAAGGCACCTTGACTGTAAGTTCTGAATTGGGCAAAGGCACTGCCTTCACGCTGCGTTTTTGACCTGTTTTTGTTAAAATATGTTAAAAACAGAGGCGAAACGGGCAAAAATGCGACAAGGGCCTTACCTTAGAAAGGTAAATTGTTGCCCATGCGCTTTTGTTCTTGCTTGCCTCTTCTACGGTTTTTCTTTCTTCTTTATGTTATAAGCCTTGTTTCAGGTAAGCAAACGCAGGCGCAAACAACTGGCTACGGTGGTGTTTCAGGAACCGTCATAGATGCGCAGACAGGGCAGCCGTTAGGGTTTGCTACGGTCTTTATTGCTCAAACCACATATGGAACCAATGCCGAAGAAAACGGCACTTTCAAACTTCCCGCTTTGCCCGCCGGAAGCCATGAGCTGGTGGTGTCCTTTCTGGGGTATGAAACGTTAACGCATCATTTTAAAATTGAAGACGGGCAGCAACTGCGGTTTCGGCTGCAGCTTACACCCAAGGCCAATGCCCTGCAGGAAGTGGTTATTAGGCCTGACACTAACTGGCGGCATAATTACGAGGTGTTTTTGAAAAGCTTTATTGGGCAAACCCCTAATGCCGCTCAAACCAAAATTATAAACCCAGAGGTACTGCACTTTAATTTTGATCCGCAGGCCAATGTTTTAACCGCCGATGCCTCTGAGCCATTGGTTATTGAGAGCAAAGCCCTAGGCTACCGGCTGCACTTCCTGTTAGAAACCTTTGAGGCAGATTTCAAGAGCAAACGGGTGTTTCATGCGGGATATCCGCGATATGAAGAATTGAAGTCCCGCAGTAAAGCACAGCGCAATCGTTGGGAAAAAGCACGCCTGAAAGCGTATAATGGCTCACTCATGCACTTTGCAAGGGCACTGCGTGCACAGAGCCTGGAGCAGGAAGGTTTTAATGTGCGGCGTCTTCAGCGTTTACCTAACCCGCATAGGCCAGCGGAGGAGGATATTCAGAGAGGGCTCAAAACCTGGCGCGGAAAATCAAACACCATTGTCATTGGAGGTAATGGTGTGAAAGACGATAGCCTTCAATATTGGCTCCGGATGTCCCGGCTGTCACGTACCGTAGAATACCTGCACAAAGACCCTGTGCCCTATGATCAATTGGTGCAGCCAGATTCAGTCACAAACATGCTGCGGCTTCAGTTTTCTGATTTTTTAAATGTGGTGTATGTGCATGAGTTTGAAGAAGAGGCTTTCCTGCGCCAACAACCTTTTAGTAAGCCGCGCGATCCTACCTACCAGACTTCTGTGCTGGGTCTTACCCAGCCCTATACCTTTCTTGACCCTAGCGGCATGATTGTAGACCCAAACTCACACTTAGTAGAAGGCTACTGGGCATGGGAAAAACTTGCCGAAATGCTACCGCTAGACTACCAGCCACCTTTGTCTGAAAAATAAGTATGTATCATCAATCTGATAGATTGCTTTGTGATCTATGCTTGCAAATACTTCTTCACCTACTCTATAGCCAATCAGACTGGACAAATAAAATTTATGGGAATAGTAAATCACTATCCCATACTCCAGACACCTTTGGTGTTGTGGTAGCGCCTCCTGATCTCTTATAATACATTCTGTAAAAGCAGCTCCTATAAGAGTTTTCTATTAAAAAATATCCTTATTCAGCTGCCTATTTTAAGTGGCATGATGCTGCTGGTAAAGAATAGATATATTAACAGAAGGTTAAGTTATTGTCTATCAGCTAATATATTTTCTATATTTTATAAGGAACTGAATAAAGAAAAATGTAATTTGTGCTGATTTGATTCCAGTCTGTTAGGAATCTGCCTGCTCAAGGCACACCCAAAAAAGAACAGATATAGGCGATAAATAGGGTTGGTGTTCTTTAATATTTGATTGATTATAAATAAGTTATTGAATATTTTATTTTGAATAGGAAAAGTAGGTTGGCTTGTTCCACACAAGCTTTCTGCTGTTCCATAACTTTTATTGCCTATGCTATTTTCTACCACCCCTCTGTTTAAGTCAGTGTTGTTGCTGACGTTCTCCTTGCTATGCTTTACCGCACAAGGGCAAGATGCTCCGGTGAAGTACGGAAAAGTGTCAGACGAAGAAGTAAAGATGAAAGTCTATGCTCCTGACACTAGTGCCGCTGCCGTTATTTTGGTAGACTACGGCCGTTCTTATTTTACCTATACCAATGATTTTAAGCTCGTGTATGAGCGGGTTATGCGCATTAAAATCCTGAAAAAAGGAGGCTATGACTGGGCTAACGTGGAGGTGCCCTATTATTATAGTAATTCTGATAATAAAGAATTTGTCTCCGGCATAAAGGCTACCACTTACAATTGGGAAGGCGGTAAGGTAGAAAAAGTAAAAATGGAAAATAAAGCCATTTTTGAAGAGAAGAAGAGCGATAACTGGTATATGAAGAAGTTTACGCTGCCAGCTGTAAAAGAGGGATCCGTCTTGGATATCACCTATACCGTTACCTCAGATTTCTTCATGAACTTCCAAGACTGGACATTTCAGCACTCCATTCCGGTGGCGCACAGTGAATACAGAGCCTCTTTCCCAGAGTTCTTTGACTACAAGCATTATTCCCAAGGGTATGAGCGTATGAAAATAAGTGAGTCAAAGGCAGGCAATATGGCAGGGGTAAGTGCTTCTACTCAAGAGTATAGGTGGGTAATGGAGAATGTGCCTGCCATTACCTCTGAAGCTTATATTACCACCATCAATGATTATGTGTCCAGAATAGAATTTGAGTTAGAGTGGATTCGATTTCCAGGGCAGATACATAGACGAATGTCGCCTACCTGGGGTGGGTTGACCAAGGGTTTAATGGAAGAAGAAAACTTTGGCGGGCAGTTAAGCAAAACCGGGTTCTTCAAAAAAGAAGTGGCTGCCTTTGAAACCATTAAAGATACCTTAGAGCGGGTAAACACCATCTACAATTTTGTAAAAGACAATGTGAAGTGGAATGAGCGAGGGGGCGTTGTTACCTCCAGCAATCTGCGTAAGATATTTGAAGGTAAAACAGGTAGTGCCGCTGACATCAACTTGCTGCTGGTGGCGTTGCTCAGAGATGCCGGATTAGAAGCGAATCCGGTGATCATCAGTACCCGAGAGCATGGCCGTATTCCGCAGCACTCTCCTTTGTTGAGCAAATTCAACTATGTGGTAGGCTACATGCAAATAGGCGGCAAAGACGTTTTGTTAGACGCTACAGACCCCATGCGGCCAATGGGCTTATTGCCTAAGCGCTGCATGAACGGCCAGGGCTGGTTGGTAACCAAAGAGGGAGGGGCATGGGTGCCCTTGTTATCTGAGGACAGAACCACAGAACTGGTAAACGCTGATTTGCAGGTGTTGCCTTCCGGTAGAATGACAGGAAAAGTCACTACTTCTACCAATGGCATTTGGGCGCTTAACTGGAGGCACAGTGTGCTGGCAGACGGTGAGGAGAAGTTTATGAAGACGCTGGTAAATAACCAGAACCAGCTAGAGCGGAAGAAACCTGTTTTTGAAAACCTGAAAGAGATCAACAAACCGTTCGGGCTGCAGTATGAGGTAGCTAGTACAGGAGATGAAGAGGCAAAAGAAATCATTTATCTGAACCCAATGCTTCTAAAAGGAGCCAAGGAAAATCCTTTTAAACAGATCGCCCGCAAATATCCGGTTGACTTTGGGCATGGCTCAGAAGAAGTGTACATGTGCAGCTTTACTATTCCAGACGGGTATATGGTGGAAGAAATGCCTAAAAGCATTGTGGTAGCCCTGCCCGAAAACGGAGGCAAATTCACCTACATGCTGCAGGCAAACGGAAACAAGATACAGGTGCTGAGCAAACTCACCATCTCCAAGCCTATCTTCTATGCCAATGAGTACGAGTACCTGAAGCAGTTCTACACCCAGGTAGTGGCTAAGCACGCCGAGCAAATTGTGTTGAGAAAGAAAGGGTAATTGAGTTTTTAGCTTATTTTTTACAAAACCATGAAAAACTGGATATCAGCACTCATGTTGGCCTGTGTGGCTAGTGTGGGTGCCTGGGCCGGAGGCGGGCCAGAATACTCAGCCCTCACTATCAAATCAGCCCTTTCTAAAGGAGCAGATGCCGTCATTCGCCAGGAAGAGGTGCAGTTTACGGTACTCTCTGCCAAATCAGCAACCGAGAAGGTACGTCAGGTCGTTACGGTTCTGAATGCTGACGGGAAAGAACATGCCACCTTGGTGGTGCACTATGATAAACTCAACAAGGTAGACTACATCAGGGGCACCGTTTATGACATGACGGGTAAAAAGGTGCGCAGCATCAAGAACTCAGACATAAGAGACTACAGCGCCAACGGCGATGGAACGCTCTACGGTGACAACCGAGTAAAGGTAGTAGAGCCTACTCACTCTACGTACCCGTACACAATAGAGTATGAGTACCAGACTACCTCGTCTAACCTGCTGTTTTACACCACTTGGGCGCCCATAAGCGGCAAGAAAGTATCTTTAGAAAAAGCCTCTTTCACAGTACAGATGCCCGCTGGAATAGATTTAAGATATCATGAGCAGCAGCTGCCGGAAAAAGCAAGCATCAGTGAGGTAAACAGCAAAAAAACATATTCCTGGCAACTCAAGAATGTGGTGCCAATAGAGACGGAACAGTACGGGCCGCCTTTTTATGAACTAATACCCATGGTACGCACGGCGCCAACCACTTTTGAAGTAGAGGGTTTTGCCGGTAGCATGGAGTCTTGGAAGGCCCTAGGCGAATGGCAGAACAAGCTTAACGCGGGTCGTAGTCAGTTGCCAGACGCCACCAAGCAGCAAGTTTTAACACTGACGCAGGGGCTTGCCACGCCTGAAGAAAAGATAAAAGCGGTTTACCAGTTCATGCAGAACAGAACCCGCTATGTTTCTATACAATTAGGTATTGGGGGTTGGCAGCCTTTTGAGGCCTCTATGGTAGATAGCAAAGGCTACGGCGACTGCAAAGCTCTGAGTAATTACACAAAGGCTTTACTAGAGGTGGCGGGCATTCAGAGCCATTACGCCATTATATATGGTGGAGATGATAACCGGCCAGTGATCAAAGACTTCCCTAGCAGTCAATTCAACCACGTGGTGCTTTGCGTGCCTACTCCCAAAGACACTATCTGGCTGGAGTGCACCAATCAAATGGCAGATGCAGGCTACACCGGCTCCTTCACCGGCGACCGTTACTCTTTGCTCGTTACTCCTGAGGGAGGTAAGCTGGTGTCAACTCCTAAGTTCACGGCGCAGGACAATACTCAAAAAAGGTTGGTGAAGGTGAAGTTAAACTCCCAAGGGGGCGGTGTAGGAGAAGCAGTGACGGTTTTCACAGGTCGCCAGCATGAAGACAGAACCGAAGTACTGAACAGGCTGAAGCCTGACGAGCAGCTAAAGTGGTTGTACAAAGCAACGGATATTCCTTCTTTTGAGATCAAAAAATTCACTCTTGAGAAAGTAAAAGGAGTGCCGCAGGTAAATGAGAACCTGCAGTTAGAGCTGCCTCGGGTGGCCTCAGTGAGCGGAAGGCGCATGTTTATCACGCCTAACCTCATGAACCGCCGCCAAAGCGTGCCGCTCACCACTGAAACCCGCAAGCATGATGTGGTGCTCACCTACCCTTACTATGACGTAGACAGCGTTGAATTTGAAATACCGGCAGGTTTCAAGCCTGAAAGCGTACCGCAGCCGGTTAAAATTTCTTCGGTTTTTGGAGAGTATGAGGCTAAAGTAAACATGAAAGACGGCAAGTTAGTGTACCAGCGCCAGCTGACTATGCACAAAGGCCGTTTCGCCCCAGACAGATATGCCGAGTTGGTGGAGTTCCTGAAGAAAGTTTCCAGAGCTGATCAGCAACAAGTAGTATTAGCGGCTGATTCTATATAGGCACTCCTTTTGGGGCCGGTTTTTTAAAATCGGCCCCAAAACGTTTAATACGGCAGCTGGTGCTAAAGTCAGCTGGTATATTTTATTTACCCCCATTAAAAATTTCTTGAACATGCTTAAAGTGATGAAGAATTGGGTTGCCTTGGTGCTGCTGCTAGCCGGAATGCCAATAGCCGGTTGGTGCGGGCAAGATCCCTTAAAATTGGGGCAGGTAACTATTGATGAGCTAAAGATGAAGGTGTATGAGAAGGACTCTACGGCAGCTGCGTGGTGCTCTATGATTACGGTGAGTCTGCATTTGAATTCACCAAAGGTACTCAGGTGGTCTTTAAGCGCACTACCCGCATCAAGATATTAAAGAAAAATGGGTTAGATCAGGCAGATATTTTTATTCCTTTTTACCAAAAAGACTTTCAGAACAGAGAAGAGGTGAAAGACGTGAAAGGCTTTACCTACAATTTGGAGAACGGTAAGGTGGTAAAGGTAAAACTAGATGAGAAATCTATTTTTGAGGAAAAACAAGACGCGAACTGGCACCAGAAAAAGCTGACTATGCCTAACGCCAAAGTAGGTTCTGTCATTGAAATATCTTATACCATCAAGTCTGATTTTATTGAGAACCTGCGCGAGTGGGAGTTCCAGAATACCATACCAGTAATGTGGAGTGAGTATCGTGTAGAAATGGTGCCTTTCTTTGAGTACACCCACTTGTTGAGCGGTTTTAATTCTTTTCATATAAAAGATGCACAGGTGCTGCACCAAACCAAAGGGATTACTTATGAAGAAAAGGTTGGCTATCAAACCGTGCAGCAGCGGAGCTCCATGAGTATGCAAATTCTGCAGTACCGCTTTGTTATGAAAGATCTGCCCGCTTTTACAGAAGAGCCCTATCTCACCAGCATAGACGATTATAAGTCTAAAATGGAGTTTATGCTCACCAAAATACAATACCCAAACCAAGAACCCAGGTACATGGCCAGTAATTGGGATGGTTTTGCCAAAGAATTACTGAAAGAAGAAAACTTTGGAGGGCAGCTAGTAAGCTCAAATTTCACTAAAAAGATAGCCGAAGAACTGAATGTGGCCTCTGCTGACTCACTTGCTAAAGTAAAGAAGGTGTTGGCGTATGTGCAGAAGCAAATGAGTTGGGATGGAAAGAACCGGGTATACTCAGAGAACATCAAAAAAGCACATGATAGCCGCAAGGGCTCCTCTGCAGATATCAATTTGCTGCTTACGGCCCTACTGCGTGAGGTTGGCATTGAGGCAAGCCCCATGTTGATAAGTACCCGGCAACATGGCAAGCCGGTTACAGAAATGCCCATGCTCAGCAAGTTTAATTATGTGGTGGCGCATGTAAAAATTGGCAAAAATACGTACCTGTTAGATGCTACTGAGCCAGACGTGCCGTTTGGTATGTTGCCTTTCCGCTGCCTCAACGGGAAGGGTTGGGTGGCTGAACTGCCATCGGGCAGGTGGGTGCCTATCAAAAACAGCGAGCGGAACGTGCAGATGGTATCAGCTGATTTGCAAATTATGCCTACCGGTGAAGTAGTGGGTACCATGGAAGAAACCTTTCAGGGGATTTCAGCGCTGCGTGCCCGGTCTTATATCAGAACCAAAGGGCAGGAAGAGTTTATAAAGAACTTCTCAGACAAAGGGCAGGAGTGGGTGCGGCAAGAGGTGAAAATCCAGAACATGGAGAAACTGCAGGAGCCGCTTAAAACGCAGTACAAACTCACCAAGGCCGGGGACCTGCAGCCTGTTCAGCTATTATATGTAACACCTATGTTGAACCATGCCGAAACAGAGAATCCCTTCAAAATAGCTGAGCGGCTTTACCCAATTGACTTCGCCACGCCAAGTGATGAGGTGTATGTGTTCACTTTCACCATACCAGAGGGATATGAGGTGGAAGAACTGCCACAGGGTAAGAATCTGTCTCTGCCTAATAATACGGCACGGTTTATCTACGCTGCCCAGATTGTAAATGGCAAGCTTCAGGTCATGAGCCGGCTTAACATCAACAAGGAAGTGTTTGGCCCGGAAGAATACGCGAACCTACGTGAGCTGTACAATCAACTGGTAGCCAAGCACGCAGAAAAAATTGTGCTCCGGAAGAAATCATAGGTCTTCTTAAGTTAAGATTGATTGTTGAAATTAAATGAATTGCTCTCTTTTGCCTTTGCCAGGGGGAGCAATTCATTTTAAATTAAATTCACTCAGTACAATGAAGAGAGTATTTAAAATGGCGGCCAAGTGGGTTTTATGGTTGTTTTTATTAGGAGCTCCATTAGTTGCCTGGTGCGGACAAGATCCCCTGAAACTGGGGCAGGTTACTGACAACGAGCTAAAGATGATGGTTTATGATAAAGACACAGCCGCCGCTGCAGTTGTTTTGTATGATTACGGAGAGTCCTCATTCCAATTTACTAAAGGCACACAATTAATTTTTAAGAGAACCACCCGAATAAAGGTTTTAAAGAAAGCAGGGCTGGAGCAAGCAGATATTTTTATTCCGTTTTACCAGAAAGGCATGGGGAGCAGTGAAAAAATATCCGGCGTCAAAGGCTTTACCTATAATCTGGAAGATGGAAAGGTTTCTAAAGAGAAGCTAGAGGATTCGGATATTTTTGAGGAGAAAGAAGCCGCCAATTGGTATCAGAAAAAACTGACAATGCCTAACGTAAGGGTTGGTTCAGTAATTGAATTCTCCTATACCATAGAGTCAGACTTTGTCGAAAACCTGAGGGAGTGGGAGTTTCAAAAAGATATTCCTGTTGTTTGGAGCGAATACCGGGTAGAAATGGTGCCGTATTTTGAGTATACTCATGTTATGCATGGGTTTCATCCTTTCCATACTCAAGACTCCAAATCTTATAGAAAGACAATGGCGGCCAGCTACAAAGAAAATTTGTTGCGTGGTAGTTCTCAAGCTGCGGAGCAAATGGGGGCCTTAATGCTGAGGGTGCAGCAGTATAGATGGGTAATGAAAGATGTTCCTGCCTTTATGGAAGAGCCCTACTTGGCCAGTGCAGATGACTACAAGTCTAAGATGGAGTTCATGCTGACCAAGGTTCAGTACCCAGGTCAGAAGCCCAGCTATATGGCCAGCAACTGGGATGGCTTTGTAAAAGAAATGCTTAAAGAGGAGCAGTTTGGCGGCCAACTGGCCAGAGGCTCTTTTTTGAAGAACATGGCAGAAGGGCTACATCTAAACAATACTGATTCATTGGCTAGGGTAAAAGCCGTGCTGGCTTATGTGCAAAGGCAATTGAAATGGAATGGGGAGTACAGGCTTTACTCCAAAAGCATCAAAACGGCCCATGAAAAACGAACAGGTTCGGTGGCAGACATCAACCTCCTGCTGGTTGCACTTTTGCGTGAAGTAGCCATAGATGCTCACCCTATGCTCATCAGCACCCGGCAGCATGGCAGGCCCTTAACTAATTTGCCCATGCTCAGCAAGTTCAACTATGTCATTGCTCATGTTAAAATTGGTAAAAACTCATATTTGTTAGACGCCACTGAACCAAGTGTGCCTTTTGGCATGCTGCCCTACCGGTGCTTGAACGGACAAGGTTGGGTAGTAAGCCAACCATCTGGGGAGTGGGTACCTCTCAAAAATCAGGAACGTGATGTGCAAGTGGTAATGGCCCAACTAGAGGTAAAGCCAACCGGTGAAATGTTGGGCACGGTGGAAGAAACTTTAAGGGGCATACCAGCATTACAAATGCGCTCTTCCATTATGGCCAAGGGGAAAGAAAATTTCATGAAAGGTTTTTCTGACAAAGGACAGGAATGGTTGCGTCAGGAAGTGGAAATGAAAAACTTAGAAAATCTGGAAGAGCCGCTTAAAACCAACTACAAATTAAGTAAAGCCGGGGAATTGCAACCCCTGCAGCTAATGTACCTCTCGCCCATGCTCCATCATGCCACGGCAGAGAATCCTTTCAAAGTGGCGGAACGGAATTACCCAATTGATTTTGCCACCCCCAGTGACAAAGTCTATATATTCAACTTTACGCTGCCTGAAGGTTATGAAATAGAGGAAATGCCCAAAGAAGTAAATTTGTCACTCGCTGACAACAGCGTTAGGTTCAGTTATATGGCTCAGATGATGGACGGAAAGCTTAGGGTCATGAGCCGCCTGAATATTAATAAAGAGGTTTTTGGTCCGGAGGAGTATGCCAGTCTGCGCGAATTGTACAACCAATTAGTAGCCAAGCACTCAGAAAAGATTGTGCTTCGGAAGAAAGGCTAAATCTTAAAATAATAGTTTATTTATAAACAAATCATCTGAAAATAGAGGTGCAGGCTGGCAATATGCTGTTGTTTCTGCCATGCCTCAATGGGATAGTTTTATTAGTGTGAGAATGAAATTTAAGTTAATTAAGAAGTCGGTGGGGGTGGCTTTGTGGTTTCTGTTAATCATTCCTGCTATTAGCGTTGCCCAGCAAGATCCTTTTCAATTGGGTAAGGTATCGCCAGAAGAAGTAAAAATGAAGGTGTATGCCCTAGACACTACTGCTACTGCTTTGGTCTTGTATGACTACGCTGAGTCTTCTTTTCTGTTTGATGATAATACCCAAGGCCAATTCAAGCGAATTATCCGCATAAAAGTTTTGAAAAAGACTGGGCTTGATGAAGCCAATATTGAAATTCCATTTTACAAACAACATCTTAACAGAAAAGAGGAAGTGTTGGATGTTCAGGGCTTTACCTACAACCTAGAGAATGACCAGGTGGTGAAAACAAAACTGGAAAACAATGGAATATTTGAAGATGACCTAGACGGAAACCGGATGCTGAAAAAGATTACCATGCCAAATGTGAAAGTAGGTTCTGTGGTAGAGGTGTCTTATGTGATTATTTCAGACTTTTTCCATTATCTGCGTGAGTGGAAGTTTCAACGTGCCATACCCACCGCATGGAGCGAGTATCGCGCGAATATGGTGCCTTTTTTTGGCTTTAAGCAGGTGTTTTCAGGGCAGCCCTTTCCTTTTCACATTCAAGAGTCAAAAGAATTTGTGCACTCAGCGGGAATAAATAAATCTATAACTCGGCGAGACTACGTTGATGTAAATGTAACTCAGTTCAGGTGGGTTATGAAAGATGTGCCGGCGCTGACTCTTGAACCGTTTATGACCAACATGTACAATCATGTGCCCACCTTAGAATTCGATTTAGCTTTGATTCAGTTTCCTGAGCAAAAGCCAAATTACATTACCGTGAGCTGGCAAGACTTTACCAAAGAAAGGCTTACCGACAGTAGGTTTGGGCGTCAACTTATAAATGCGGGCTATTTAAAGAAAACTGCTCAGGAAGTTATTTCAGGAAAAACTGACACCTTAGAGAAGGTAAAGGCCCTTTGGGATCACGTGAAAAACACCATGGAGTGGAACGGGAAACAAACCATGTTATCAGAGAACATAAAAAAAGCTTTTGAAAACAGAACAGGTTCATCTTCAGATATAAACTTACTCTTGGTCGCTTTTCTGCAGGAATCAGGCATAATGGCTAGTCCCATGTTAGTAAGTACGCGCCAGCATGGTCTGCCTCATACTAAATCACCCATGCTTAACAAATTCAATTATGTTCTTGCTTATGTGAAGGTTGGAGGGAAAGAGTATTTGTTAGATGCCACCAATAAAGACCTGCCTTTTGGAATGCTGCCTTATAAATGCCGAAACGGCCAAGGATGGGTGGCCGTGTCTCCTGCTGGTAAATGGGTGCCATTGATAGGAACAGAAAAGAACCTGCAGCTGGTTACCGGCAAATTTGAAATACTGCCTAGCGGTGTACTACACGGAGCCATTGAAGAAAATTATTTGGGCATGTCTGCTTTAAACAAACGCGCCGTTATTAGAGAACTTGGTGAAGAAAAGTATCTTCAGCAGCAGAGCTTACGACAGGCAGAATGGGAAACAACAAGCTATCAGCTTAGTAATGTGCAAATGCTGCAGCAGCCTTTGCAAACGAAGTATCAGGCGAAAAGAATAGGAGAGACACAGCCCGCCTCTGTGTTGTATATTTCACCCATGTTCACACATGGCGTCTCTGAAAATCCATTTAAGTTGACCGCTAGACAACACCCGGTTGATTTCGTGTACCCAGAGGAGAAAACTTTCACCTTTACATATCAGCTCCCGGAAGGGTATGAGGTAGAGTCGCTACCGCAGAACATGTCTGTCAGTCTGCCAGAAAGTGCCATTAAATTTAGTTATGTAGTGCAGATGGTGGGCAAGAATCTGCAGGTCATGAGCCGTCTGCAAATAAATAAAGCTATTTTTAATCCGGAAGAATATGCTAGTCTACGTGAATTGTACAACCAATTAGTAGCCAAGCACTCTGAAAAAATTGTGCTTCGGAAGAAGAGTTGATAAAAGCTGCCCTGTAGTTCAAAGCCTAACCTATAATTGTGCTGCACAGAAAAGCCCCGTCTATAAGTGACGGGGCTTTTCTATTAAAAAATCAGGAGTAGCGGCATAACGTATGTGACAATTGCGTTACTTCGTCTCGCTTTGCAGAAACGAAAAAGGACATCGGCCCAAGTGCGGAAAAGGTAAAATGAAGAAGATTTTTTTAGGGATAGTGCTGTGGTGGTTAATGCCTTTCACAGGAGCATTGGCTCAGCGTGACAACATCAACAATTGGATGCAGTATACGGGCACGTACCGTTTTTCCCCAAGCTGGAGCTTAAGTTCTACGGTGCAGTACCGAACGTATAATGCCGTATCAGATTTACGAACATTCTTTGGGGGAACCGAGGCGCAGTTTAACCTACAGAAAGCACCAGTGTCTTTGGTGGGCGGCTTTGCATATCTGGTTAACCGGCGGTACAATGCGGCTGAAGAGAAAAGCTACGACCATGAGAGACGGCTTTACCAACAAATATCTCATAGAGACGATATAGGTAGAGTAAATGTAACTCACCGTTACCAAATAGAAGAGCGCTGGTTAGATCAGGAGTTTCACGTGCGGTTTAGGTATTCTGTGGCGCTTAGAATACCGTTTGGCCCGGCAGAGCAGGAAAGAAAACCCGTTTATGGTATTCTGCGCAATGAAATAAGAGTAATTGTGCGGGATCAACCTTTTGACAGCAACCGTATTTCTGGCGGATTGGGCTTTCTCTTGCATAAGGGAGTTGCTCTGGAAGGAACCTGGATGTCGCAGTTAGGGGCCAGGAACAATCACCAACATTTTACAATGTTTGTCTTGCGGCAAGAATTTGGCCAAAGAAGTAGCGGCGGCAAATAAATGTTTTGTCGTTTTGGGGCTTATTTCTCAAAAACAGCCTATAACAAATCAAACACAAATATGAAGACGTGCTGCCGAAGCGCCAGACATAGGCAGCTGAAGTTTCAAAGCAGAAACAATAAAAAAACGGCCTGAATTTATTTTCAGGCCGTTTCTTGTCGGAATGGCAGGATTCGAACCTGCGACCTCCAGCACCCCATGCTGGCGCGATACCAGGCTACGCTACATCCCGAACGGTATCTAATGCGTGCAAATATATAGCTTTAGAGTTTCTGAGGAAATACTTTCCTGAACCAGAGGCGCAAATTTATCTATATCTTCTCAAACCCAGCTTACTCTAGTTCCTCGCCCTGCAGCTGACGTTCGTACAGGGCGCGGTACAGTCCATCGTGATCAGTCATCAGTTCCTCATGCGTGCCGTGCTGTACCAACACCCCATCATCTAACACCAGAATACGGTTGGCTAATTTCACGGAGCTGACGCGGTGAGAGATAATGATAGAGGTGCGATTAGCCATGACGCGGTGCATGCTGTTCAAGATGGCATTCTCAGTTTTGGTGTCAACCGCCGAAAGTGAATCGTCCAGAATCAGGATCTTGGGTTCGCGGGCCAGGGCGCGGGCAATAGAAACACGTTGCTTCTGTCCGCCAGATAAGGTAATGCCCCGCTCGCCCAGCACGGTATCAAACTGCTTGGGGAAATGCATGATGTTTTCGTAGACATCAGCGTCTTTGGCGGCCTGTAGCATTTTTTCCTCGGGCAAATTATCTACCCCAAACCCAATGTTATTCCGGATAGAATCTGAGAACAGAAATACGTCCTGAGGCACGTACCCAATCTGGCTTCGCAGGCTGGAAAGGCTGTAGTGCCGTATATCCTCGCCATCTATTAAAATCTTTCCGCCAGTGGCGTCATACAAGCGGCAGACCAAAGCGGCGATAGTGCTCTTGCCTGAACCGGTGTTGCCAATCACTGCCAGCGTTTCACCGGGGCTTATCTGGAAAGACAGCTTCTTGAGCGCATGAATACCGGTATCTGGGTACACAAAGTCAACCTGATCAAACACAATGGCCCCTTTGATATCTTTCTCCAGATTCTTTTGGGACACAATGTCTGTTTTTGTATGCAGGAATTCATTGATACGGTGCTGAGAGGCGGCCGCGCGTTGTACCAAGCTGGTAGTCCAGCCTAAGGCGGTTACAGGCCAGGTGAGCATGTTCACGTAAATCAGGAATTCAGCAATCACCCCGGGCGTAATGCTGCCGTTGATTACCTCTTTTCCGCCCAGCCACACCGTGATAATGGTGCTCAGGCCTATCAGGAACAGAATAAGCGGGAAGAACAATGAGTTCACGAAGTTCAGCTCCAGTGATTTGTCTTTGTATGTGTCACTGGCTCTGGTGAAATTCTGATGCGAATCCTGTTCCCGCACAAATGACTTTAGGACCCTGATGCCTGAAAAAGCCTCCTGCACAAACGTGGTAATGCCGCTGAGGCTTTTCTGTATCTCATCAGATTTGCGCTCAATAATGTTGTTCACATAGTATATACTGATGGATAAGATAGGCAATGGCAACAGCGTGTACAGCGTCAGTTTCACGTTAACGGTGAGCATGTACGGTATCACCATCAGAAAGAGCACCACCAGGTTCACCCCATACATAATAGCCGGACCTAAATACATGCGCACGCGGCTCACGTCTTCAGATATACGCGACATTAGATCTCCGGTGTTGTTCTTGCGATAAAAGCTGAGCGGCAACGTCTGATAATGCGCGAAGATTTCGTTTTTGAGGTCGTTCTCAATGAGGCGGCTCATGACAATGATGGTCTGCCGCATAAAGAACAGGAAAATACCCCGCAGCAAAGCCATAAGTACAATGACCGCTCCGTAAAATAAGGTGCTCCGGGCGAAGCTTTCATACACCTCCTCTTGCTGGGCAAATCCTTCGTGCAACTGGTACACCGTTATACCCTCGCGTACCAAATCAAAGGCATGCCGTACCACCTGCGCCGGTATAATGGCGAAGATGTTTGACACGGCCACAAACACAATGCCCCAAAAGAACCGGAACTTGTACTTGAGTAAGTATTTATTAAGATATCGGAGCGATTTCACTAATCAAAAAATTATTTTATACGTACTAACAGTTGTTAGTTTTTTTCTTGCTGCGGCCAAAAAAATGGCTTAGTTTTGCGGCAAAAGTACCAATTCTGCGTCCCTTTCTAATATAAAACACGACGTAACGTAAAATTTATCTTTACAACATGGTAGAAGTAAAAGAGTTAGCCACTGAAAAAGAGGCTTCGGTTTTTAGCCAGATCAGCGAGTATGGCCACGAGCAAGTAGTATTCTGCCATGACCATGACACCGGTCTAAAAGCCATCATAGGTGTACATAATACGGTTTTAGGTCCTGCTTTAGGCGGTACCCGCATGTGGACATACGCAAGTGAGGCAGAAGCGCTGCATGATGTGCTTCGTCTTTCCCGCGGCATGACTTTTAAATCGGCTATTTCAGGTTTGAATTTAGGCGGTGGCAAGGCCGTGATTATCGGTGATTCCAAAAAAGACAAGACAGAGGCCATGATGCGCAAGTTCGGGCGGTTCGTGAACAACCTGAACGGCAAGTACATTACTGCCGAAGATATGGGCATGACCACCCAAGACATGGCCTACATTGGCATGGAAACGAAATACGTAGCCGGCTTGCCGGAGAGTCAAGGCGGGAGCGGAGACCCTTCGCCAGTGACTGCCTACGGAACCTATATGGGCATGAAAGCCGCTGCCAAAAAAGCCTGGGGCAATGATAGCTTGGCCGGTAAGCGTATTTCAGTACAAGGAACTGGCCACGTAGGCGGTTACCTGATTGATTATCTGGCCAAAGAGGGAGCAAAGCTGTACATCACTGATATCGATCAGGACCGCCTGGCTCGTATTGCCGCCAGCACCGGTGCCACGGTAGTAGGCCTAGATGAAATCTATGACGTAGACGTAGATATTTATTCGCCTTGCGCCATGGGAGCCACCATTAATGATAATACACTTAGCCGCCTGAAGTGCCAGATCATTGCCGGTTGTGCCAATAATCAGCTGAAAGACGAAAATATACACGGACCTGCATTAGTAGACATGGGCATTGTGTACGCGCCAGACTTTTTAATCAACGCCGGCGGTATCATCAACGTGTATTCAGAAGTGAAAAAACTGAACCGTGAATGGGCCATGCAGCAGACCGAGCAGATCTACAGCACCACCCTGAACATCTTCGCGAAAGCCGAGGCAGATGGTACCCACACCCAGCATGCCGCCACGCAACTGGCCCAAAAGCGAATTGATGACATGGCCAAAGTAAAGCAGACATACTAGTGCTTCAAATAATTTAGAATTAGAAATTAGAAAATTAGTAATGGGCAATGCTCATTGCTCGTTTCCGACAAAAGCCGACCTCAATTTTTGATTCCCTGAAGGAGCATTAGATAAAAATATCCTTAGTAGAGTGAGGAAGTGTTAAGTGTTTTGGAGCCGTTTTTCATAAAACAGCTCCAAAACACTTTTTTTGTGAATGTGCAGAATGAATAAGTGGAAGAGGCGAAGCAGTTGAAACAGGAGCAGGTATTTTTATGCTGTTCATTGCGCTGTCGGCACAGACACTAGCAGGTCTGAAAGACACTGCTAGGTCTCTTGAGTAGGCAGTATTGCGGGGCAACTACATAGAAACCACTCCTTCCAAATAAGTCCTGAGTCCTGAGTCGCGAGTCCTGAGTCAAAAAGTAGCAACTAAAGACTATACCCTCCTTAGCGTTCCCTGCGGGAGCGGGCAACGCAGTGCCAAGGGCACGCAGGCGCTTAGCGGGAGCAAGTAGTGCAGCTACAAGTCAGTAGTAGCCGCTGAAGCTATGAAACAGCGCACATCGGCCAGGTGATAAATTAATTGAAGCCCCTTTTGTCTGAGCGGCAGCGAGTCAGGGGCTTCTTGATTCTTTTGGTTACTTTTCTCATCAAGGAGAAAAGTGACAAACCTCAGCAGGGAGAGAGGCAGGTTGAGATTAAGCAACCGCAGTGGTGGGAGCAAAAGCCGTAGAGGTTGTTGGTGAAAACACGCAACAACGGCGGGGGGTAAAGCGGTGGCAGGAGTAAAAGTGCTAGTAGAAGATGTGTCTTCGTCAGATCCTTCGGCTAGCGCTCAGGATGACCAAGAAATTACCGTTTACTTAAGATCGACTTCGGTAGGTTCGCTAGTTCTTTTCTCCTCTTGCCTTCAGTATGTTCAGGAAAACTGCTCTGGTAGTAAACCCATAATAATTCCCTAACAACAGTTTGCTTCTGGGGTCACAAATCCCGACCTTTGCGGCAGAATTGAGCCAAGGCGCGTATGTAAAGAAAAACACATACTACCCCAGCTCAACATTTATCGATTTTTACACGTTCACCACGTTCTTTCCTTATTATAATTTATGCTCAACCGCAGAATACTACGTATCAAAGCCATGCAAGCCATTTATGCCTACGTACAGGCAGAAGGCGCTAACTATCAGTTGGCTTTGGACCGCATTGCGGAAACCTTCGCTCCGGATTTGATGGCCATTGAAGTGCAAGACCGGAAAAAACTGGAAGGCCAGAAACAGATTGCCTCTCTCTTGTTCAAAGAGTGGTATGAAAGCCGCCAGTTCGACACTGAAGAGAAAGACCGTGAAATCTTAGACGCCGCCCAGGCCGCCGTAAATTTTTACCAAAATTCGCTTAAGAAAGACCTCAAGTTCTTCGGGAACCAAATGCTTACTGCCGTAGAGGAGATCTACGACCGCTATTTGCTGACGTTAATGGTGCTGCAAGAGCTGGTGCACCTGATTGAGAGCGAAGAGCAGAAAGCCGCCACCCGTTTCACGGAGCGTACCGACGTGAACCTGCGTCCGTTACTGCAAAACAAGCCTTTGCAAAAACTGCTGAACAATAAGTTTTTGGAACAACGTGTCATACGCCGGAACCTTAGCTGGGCTGGTGATTTAGATGTAATCCAGAAAATTTACCGCAACAACCTCAAAAAAGACGAGGAGGTGCTGGCATGGCTACAGCTAGAGGAGCCTACGTATGCCCAAGATCATGAGCTGCTGAAACACATCTTCAAAAACGTTATATTTAAAGACGAGAACCTGCAGGGTCTGTTTGAAGAGCGCGACCTGAACTGGGTAGAAAACAAATCAGTGGTGAAAAACCTGGTGAACAAATCCATTAAAATGCTGGAGGAAGACACCGATGAAAACCTGCCGCTGCTGGACCTGTCGCCGAGTTGGGAAGATGACAAAGCCTTTTTTGAGGAGCTTTATTTTGAGACCCTCAAAGACGATGAGAAGTACGAGGCCCTGATTTCTGAGAGCGTGAAAAACTGGGATGTGGAGCGCGTGGCCCAGCTAGACAAGATAATCTTGAAGATGGCCCTGTGTGAAATGCACATTTTCCGCAGTATTCCCGTAAAAGTATCTATCAACGAGTACATTGATATTTCAAAAGTTTACAGCACACCAAAGAGCAAGCAGTTTGTGAATGGTGTCTTAGATAAACTGTCGCAAGACTTGACTAACAGCGGCGATATCCGTAAATCTGGAAGAGGCTTGCTGGATAACAAATAATAAACGGAAGTTTTCGTTTGTACTTACAGTAAGGCATACTATCTTGTTTTGGGCCTGTTTTTAGAAAAGCAGGCCTAAAACAGAATTGCCGCTTCTAAACTATATAACACTACCAAGAACTATGGGCAAAAAAACAAATGCAATCCTTGCCTTTTCTACCGGAATAGCCACTGGTGCTGTTCTAGGGGTATTATTTGCACCTGAAAAAGGCCGCGAAACCCGTGACAAGCTAAGCTTTCAGCTAGAAAAGTACCGTGCCAGATTACTGGATTTAACCAATGATTTAATTGCCGGGCGTGAAGAGCAGGGCTCTGCCGCTAAAACTGAGGGGCAGCGTGTTATTAAAGATGCGCGTGACAAAGCCGAACGTCTTCTAGTGGACGTAGACTCCCTCATCAACCAAATAAACAGTAAAAAAGAAATATAAGCCCCAGTCCTATGACAACCGTTACCCTAATTCCCGGCGACGGGATAGGTCCTGAGATCACGGAAGCCGTTAAGGCGATCTTTGAAGCCGCACAAGTGCCCATTACCTGGGAAGAAGAGAACGCAGGCCAAACTACTTTTGACGCCATGGGCGAGCTGATTCCAGCTTCGCTTATAGCCTCTTTAGAGCGTAACTGCATTGCCTTGAAAGGCCCGATCACTACTCCGGTGGGCAAAGGGTTCAAGAGTGTCAATGTACAGCTTCGGCAGAAATTTGATTTATACTCAAACGTGCGCCCGGCCAAAACCACGGCTGGCGTGAAAACCCGTTTTGAGAACGTAGACCTGGTGCTGTTCCGTGAGAACACAGAAGGCCTTTACGCCGGTCTGGAGCTGTGGGACGAGCGCCTGGGTATAGCAGATTCTATTGCGCGGGTAACCGTTGACGGTTGCTATAAAATTGTACGCGCCGCATTCCAGTATGCCCAGAAGCACAACCGCAAAAAAGTAACGGTAGCCCACAAAGCCAATATTTTAAAACAGGCGGGCCGCTTAATCTTAGAGGCTGCCGCACAGGTGTCAAAAGAATTCCCGGAAGTAGTGTGGGAAGACAAAATCATTGACAACATGTGCATGCAGCTGGTAAGCAAGCCAGAGCAGTTTGACGTAGTGGTGACCACTAACTTGTTCGGCGATATCTTATCTGACCTGTGTGCCGGTTTAGTAGGTGGCTTAGGCGTGGTATCTGGTGCTAACATTGGTGATGATATGGCCATATTTGAAGCCGTGCATGGTTCGGCACCTGATATTGCTGGTCAAGGCTTGGCTAACCCTACTGCGCTGCTACGCTCTGCCCTCATGATGCTGGAGCACATGGGCTTGCATGATAAAGCAAAGCTGATTGAAAATGCTCTGGAGAAAACCTTGCAAGACAAAGACTGCTGCACCCGTGATTTAGGCGGAAAAGCCTCTACCTCAGAATTTGCGCAGCATATCATTTCAAATTTGTAACTTGACCTTTTTAAAAGGGAAACCTAATATGAAAAAGCAATTTGTAATCGGATTACTAGTAGCCGGAGGCCTATGGTCTTCAGGCTGTGAGAAAAAAGAAAGCACTGCTGAAGAGGTAACCGCCACTGAGCAGAATGCTTCTGCCGGTAACGCAGTACCAGCCAATGACCCAGCTACCAACCCAAATGTAACTAGTCAGGAAGCGGTGAATACTAATGCTGCCAAGCCAGCCATGACCTTCAAAAAAACAGAGCATGACTTTGGTACCATTAACCAAGACAAGAGAGTACAGCATACATTTTCTTTTACCAATACCGGCCAGGCTCCGTTAGTAATTCAAGATGCTACTGCTACTTGCGGCTGTACAGTGCCAGAATGGCCTAAAGAGCCGGTAATGCCAGGTGAAACGGGTACCATCAAGGTTGAGTTTGATCCAGCCGGTAAACTAGGACAGCAGTCAAAGCAAATTACTATTCGTGCTAACACTGAGCCTGCAGAAAATTACCTAACCATCAAAACCAACATTGTTGGTTCAGTTCCGCAGGCTGGTGCCGCTGGTCCTGTTCGTTTAAACTAAACCATTCATGCAAACTGTTTTATTACAAGCCGCCGCAGAGGGGGCAGGCGCTTACTCTAACCTAATATTTATTGGGTTGATTATTATTGTGTTCTACTTTTTTATGCTGCGTCCGCAGCAAAAGAAAGCAAAAGAGCAGAAGAAGTTTAGAGATGAACTGAAAAGAGGCATGAATGTAGTGACCATTGGTGGCATGCACGGTCGTTTGCTGAGCATTGATGATGATACCGTGTGGGTAGAGGTAGACAAAGGCTTAAAGCTGAAGTTTGACAAATCTGCCATTGCGGTAGAAGCCACTGCCCGGGTGAATGCTAACACTACTACTGAGACCACTAACGCTTAGATAATCCTTTGCCGTTTAATAAAACAAAGCAGGCTGTCCTTTGGTTGCTGAGACCGTTTTCACCCAAACAGAAGAAGTACTGGAGGGTGGTGCTGCTTTGTTTTTTAACAGCGGGTACTTTTTGGCTGCTTAATGCACTCAATAAGAACTATACCACCGTTGTTTCTTACCCTATCAAGTTTGTTTTTGACCAAGAGCAGTTAGTTCCGGTAAAGCCCTTGCCAGAAGAGGTGACCATTAGCGTAACCGGCAAAGGGTGGAAGCTGCTCCGTAACAATCTAAAATTTCAAGTGCAGCCCGCTGAGCTAACCATACGGGGCTTGCCTTTTGTGAAGCGCTTGCCCGGTTCAGCCCTGCGCCCCGCCATTTCAAATGTGCTGGATGGGTTAAATCTAAACTTTGTGGTAACCGATACCGTCAGTTTTGATTTTGACCACCTCGTTTCCCGAAAGGTACCTCTAGGCATTGACACCACCTTGGTGAAGACTGAGGCAGGGTTTGTCTTCGATGGGCAGGTACAGATACAGCCAGATTCAGTTACTTTTACTGGTCCTGAGCAAATTATCAATCAATTTCCGAATCCCTTTTTGTTGCCTGCGCCTACCAAAATCCTTAGATCCTCTTTTAAGGGTAGTCTTCCTGTGGCGCATGATTACACATCTTTGGTAAAAGCAGACGTAAAAGATGCTGAGGTAACCTTTGGTGTAGTGCAACTGGAAAAGCAAGAGGTGGTAGTGCAGCCTACTTTGCAAAACTTTCCGCCAGGCTACGTGCTGCGCTTAATCAATGGACCTGTAAAAATACAGTACTCCTATCTGCCCAGACAGAAAGGAAGCATTCAATCAGAACAATTTAAAGTAGCCTTAGACTACCAGAAGTTTAACCCCGCAGACTCAACCATTGTACCTACGCTTCTACAGAAACCAGCGCTTACGCGGCAAGTAACGGTACAACCGGCGCGGGTACAGGTTTCCCTGATTCCACAGTAAGACATCATGCTAAAAATTGGCATAACAGGCGGTATAGGGTCAGGTAAAAGTATTGTATGCCGGTGCTTTCAGCTTTTGGGCGTACCGGTATATGACTCCGACTCCAGGGCTAAATGGGTTATGAACCACGACCCAGAGCTAAGGGAAAGCCTTATCCAAACTTTCGGTCCTGATACTTTTGATGGCAATCAGCATTTAAACCGCGCGTATCTGGCGCAAAAGGTGTTCCATAATGCCGAGGAACTGGCTAAACTAAATGGTTTGGTGCATCCGCAGGTGCGGAAAGATTTTTATAAATGGCTTGAAAGGCATACTGCTGCTCCGTACGTGCTCAAAGAGGCAGCGCTTATGTTTGAATCAAATGCCTATAAGCAGGTAGACTATGTGCTAACTGTTTCCGCGCCAATACAGCTACGCTTAACCCGCACCCTCCAGCGTGATACCCACCGAACAACGGCTGACATAGAGGCCATCATGGCCAAGCAGCTCTCGGAAGAAGAGCGTACAAGTCGTGCTCAGTTTGTTCTTTACAACAATGATGAGCAACTGGTGTTGCCCCAGGTAGAGGCGTTACACCAAACCTTTTTAGACCTGATTTCTGAAAAAGTGGCCTAAAACACTTGAGCCTTTTGCCCTTTCCTGTTATTTGGTCATGCATCATTAGCTCTAGCAAGGTGACCAGTAAGTTGCTTCTATTAGATGATCATCTTTGAAACTGAAGATCATGCCGTCATCAGAATTGTTGAAAAACATCAAAATCTCCGTCACGCCATTTTTGCGGTCAGTAAAACTATCTAATTCAGATATTCCAAAGATTTGAACAAAGGCTGTTTTTGTGAGCTTGCTGTTCAGCTTCCAATGGCCGTATTCTAATGAAAGACTGCTGTTGAGGTGGAACTTAATGTTCTCTAATATGTACTTCTCCTCGTCATTACCAATAAAGTTTAAATGCTTATACCATAACTGAAAATATTGGATGCTATCGTGGGAATAGAAGCCGCATTCATAGTTGGGCTGATCTACTTTTAAAGGGCGACCGTAGGTCTTGACAATAGAGCTTTTATCAGCAATCAATGGCAAGCCTTTTAGGCGGAGCAGCTTGGAGTCAATGGTGGTATCTTGGGCAAAAGTATTGCCTGTTGCTATAAAGAAACTGAAGATAAGGCAAAACGCTGCTCTCATAGTATTGATAACAAGCCAAAGACGTAAAAGGTGTTTTTGCCCTGATTTCTGAAAAACAGGCTTAAAACATTCTATTTTATAATAGGGTACCGAGTGAACGGTTTGGTTGGGTCAAAGATTTTGCGGTACGTAACGTGGGTTTTGCTGATGGAGGCACCCAGCATACGGGTCACCAGCATCATTTTAGGGTTAAAGTCACCTATCCAGTTCATCTCCAGATTAGGGGCGCCGTAGTCAATAATAGGCTGGTGCGACCACTTCATAATGAATGATTCCACGCCCTTGCCCTGAAACTCAGGAACCACCCCAAAAATAAGCCCAAACACTTTTTTGTCGCGGCGTTTGCTGTAGCGCCACTTGTGGTACAGAAACTTCAGCTTTGCCACCAGATTGAACTTTCCGTTCAGGTGCTTGAATATTTGGTTTAGCTCAGGTAAAATGATAAAGAAGGCAATGGGCTGCTCTTTGTAGTAGGCAAAATTGATAAGCGTTTCTTCCACCACGGGTTTCATGGTTTTCATGAGCTTTAGCGCTTTCTCGAACGGAATTTCGCTTGCCCCTGAGTGTCCGGCCCAAGCCTTGTTGTACACCTCAATAAAATCCTGCGCCACCTTTTTCAGGTTTTTCATGGAAGCGTGCCTCACCACATAATTTGGGTCTTGCTCCACCACGGCCGCTCTGTCCATGATCTTAGGGTTGAGCGGTAAGAAAGAATTCATCTGGTAAGTGTACTGCTTAAAATACACCTGAAAGCCATAGGCCTCGAATAATTGCTGGTAGTACGGCGGGTGATAGAACATGCCGTAATTAGGTTCAGTAAAGCCGTCTACCAACAAACCCCACCAACGGTCGCGCTCCCCGAAGTTGATGGGACCGTCCATTGCCTCCATGCCTTGCGCCATGAGCCAGTCTTTGCAGGCATCAAAAAGAGTAAAGGCGGCAGTCTGGTCTTCAACGCACTCAAAGAATCCCATGCCGCCCGTTACATATTCAGAGGCGTTTTTGGTTTTATTGTTCACGAAAGCCGCTACCCGGCCAATAGTTTTGCCTTGGCTGTCTTGCAATATCCACCTGATGGCGGAGCCATTTTTAAAATTTGGGTTGAGATTTTGGTCAAAGACCTGTTCAATGTCTTTGTCCAGCGGCCTTATCCAATTGGGGTGCTGCTGGTAAATAGTGGAGGGGAAATCTAAAAATGCCCGAACGGTGGCGGGAGAGGTCACTTCAACAAGGTGCATTTCAGCTGGTAGGTTGGCTCAACGTGTAAAGGTACACAATTGTGCCACTCCTAGCGAGTACAGCCTGGGTTTAGAGGCAGAGGTTAAGCCGCGCGGCGTAAAGCTTCTACTTCTGGGTGGTAAGGGGCTTCGCGGCGCATGGCATCGTCGAAAGAATAGGCTCTGTGGTCATAGGGGCTAATAAAGACTTCTTTCATGACCAACCAGGAAATATCAAACCCCAGAAAGTAGGTAGGGGCGAAGCTCATTTTCCAGCCAGCTTCTCTTAAAATATCTATAAAACGTCTCATGGTAAATTCTCCTTTTGGTAAACGTACTTGGCATACAAAACACAAATGGTACAATCATAGAAACGCAGGAGGGGCAAATGGGTTTAGTACTTTCAGGAGAAAGACACAGTAGGATAAAAACAAAAAAAAGCCTCACCGGGTAGGTGAGGCTTTTAAGGAGTGGGACGTGCTGGATTCGAACCAGCGACCCTCTGCTTGTAAGGCAGATGCTCTGAACCAGCTGAGCTAACATCCCTTTTTTTCGTTCCGAAGACCTGTTGTCCCCGTTTGATGATGCAAATATGGGGGATGTTTTTTTATCTGCCAAATCTCTTTTCTAAAAAAGTTTAAAAAATTTCTCTTAATGCCTTGGCCGTTGGAGGGCTGCCCGATGCGCTGTATATTTATCATCTGAAAATCAGAATGTTTGTGGGGAGAAGAAAAAAGTTAGTCCAATATTTTTTTTTAGCGGCAAGTGGCGTCTTTTTACTGATGACCTTGGCGGTGGGCGTGATTTACCTGTATCAGGATAAAATTATCCAGCTTTTTGTGGCCGAGGGCAACAAGCACATTAAAACCAAAATTGCCGTTGAAAAGATGGAGGTGAGCCTGTGGGAGAAGTTTCCGCAGGTGGCCATTAGTCTGCACAACGTAGAGGTAACTGAAGCGGTGGAAGGCAGCACGGCTCCTTTGGCTAAACTGGAGAGGGTGCACAGCACCTTCAGCCTGTGGGACATTGTAAAAGGAACCTACCGCATACGCGAAATTTATCTTGAAGAAGGGGAGTTGATGGTAAAGGTATTGCCCAACGGGCAGGTGAATTACCTTTTCTTTCAGAACGCAGACACAGTGCAAACTGGAAAGATGCGTTATGATCTGCAGCACATCGGGCTTAAGAAGGTGAAAGTAATTTACCAGGATGCCCCGGGCAAACAACACTATGAATTACAGGCCCACTTGCTCTCTGCGGCGTTGGCTGTGGATGATCCTGTTATTACAATACAGACAGAAGGTACTGCACTGGTACATTCGGTAAGAGTAGCTGGGCACGAGTTTATCCGGCAGAAAGAAATACAGCTAAACAGCCAGCTAGCAATCAACACCGCCACAAAGCAAATTACGTTAGAGCCTTCTGACTTGCAGATAGAAAAAGCGCTGTATCAGTTTGGGGGCCAGATTGCTTATAAAGACAAAACATATATAGATCTGGCGGTGCAGGGGAAAAACACGAATGTTCAGTCTTTGCTGGCGTTAATTCCTCAGAAGTACACAAAGCAACTGGCCCAGTACCAAAGTCAGGGCGATGTCTATTTCAAAGGAAAAGTAAAAGGGGAGGTGTCAGCCAATAAAAGCCCATTCTTTGATGTGGCCTTCGGGTGCAAGCGGGCTTCTTTTTACCACCCTGACTATAAAGAAAAAGTAGAGGGTGTTACTTTAGAGGGGCGGTTCACCAACGGAGCTCAGCGTAACAGCCAGACATCAATGCTGGAGCTACGTAATGTGCGGGGCAACCTGCGTGGAAAGCCTTTCTCCGGGGAGTTTGCTTACCAGAACTTCTCTGACCCATACATTCAAGCGCAACTAAAAGCCGATGTGGACGTGGCCCATGTGCTGGGGGCTTTTCCGGTGGAGGAGATCAGCAAGGGAAGTGGGCAGGCGCAGGTGCAATTCTCGTTTGCTGGTAACCTGAACACGTTCAAAACCAACCCCGGCAGTTCTAAGATCAAAACCAGTGGCGACATTCAGCTTCGCAACGTGAGTTTGCTGTTTCGCCAGCACCCGCAGTATTTGAACGGCCTCACGGGCACTTTTCTGTTCCGTAAGAATGATGTGGCAGTCACCAATTTCAAAGGCAAGGTGGGTGACTCAGATTTTCTGCTGAACGGCTACTTCAAGAACGTGCTGCCCTGGGTTTTTCTGAAAGGTCAGAAGCTGCGTATTGAAGCCGATTTTGAGTCTGCGTTCCTGAACCTGGACCAGTTATTGGCAGCGGCTAATTCTGCAGATGGTGCGGCGCCAAAGAGTAACAAAAAGCCCTCTACTGATTATGCTTTCAATATGCCCGCTAACCTGGAGCTGGACTTGAATGCCGCTGTGCGCCATCTGCAGTTCCGGAGGTTTAAGGCAAAGCAACTGCAGGGGCAGGTGCGGCTACAGAATCAGGTAATCACTACGCCTAACATTGCCTTGCAGGCGGTGGGCGGGAAATTCAGGGTGCGCGGCACCATGGATGCCCGCCATCCGCTCATTAAAATTACCTCCACGGCCAATATTGACCACATAAAGGTTGATAGCCTCATGTATGCGTTCGAAAACTTTGGTCAGGCTTTTATAACGCAGCGGCACCTGAACGGTGAGCTTACCGCCCAAATTGACTCTGACCTGTTCTTTGACCACCAGCTGAACGCGCGCACAGATTTAATGCAGGCCGAGATAAAGACATCAATCCAGAACGGGCAACTGCTGTACTTTGAGCCTCTGCAGAAGCTCAGCGCTTTTGTAGATCGCCGCGAGCTCGCCAACTTGCGCTTCTCTGAACTCAAGAATAACTTCTTCATCCAGAGCCGCACCATTTATATACCTGAAATGGAAATACAGACCAGCGCCAGTCGTTTTTCTTCCATCACCGTTTCGGGTACCCACACCTTTGACCAAGACATGGATTACCGCCTGCGCATTCCGCTGGCTATCACCACCGCAAAGCGCGACAAAGACGAGCGATTTGGCGTGATAGAGACTAGCTCGGCCCCTAACCCCATGCTGTTTCTAACCATAAAAGGGAAAGAGGGCAACTTTAAAGTAGCCTACGACCAAGAAAAGGTCAAAGATAAAATTGCCTCTGACCTGCAACGCGAGAAACAAGAGCTCAAAGATGTGCTCAAGGGCAAGAAGAAGGAAGAGAAATCTGTTAAGCCCGCCACAGAGTTTTTTGAGTTTGAATAACCCGTTTTTGAGCTGTTTTGAAAAATAAGGCCTAAAACAGAAAGACTAACCTTATAAATAACTATGAATCAGGAAGTCTCAGTTGATCAAGCCATCAACCGTGGCCAAAGAATGATCAACTGGCCGGCTGTTGTTATCATGTTTGGAACAATAGGCGGATGCGTTTATTTAGCTGTCCATCAAAAGCTATCCTTCTGGTTTGTTCCTCTAAGTTTTGTGTTAGGCCTTGCTTTAGCTTGGCTGTACTGGAGCTTTATGATTACCAAATGGCGCATCTGGGCTTTTGAAAACGTAAGAAACGTACATGAGTTAAAGAAGAAAGCGATCAAAGAAAAGCTGATTTGGCCCGATGAGAGTGCTTACAGTAAAACGGAAATTAGAACTGCGGCAGATAAAGAGCGGTTGCTGCGGCTGCAAGAAAAATTTGCGCAGGAAGACGTCTTTCACGAGGATTTTTCTATCCTCAACGAAACCATCATTTATTTCTCGAAATGGAAAAGTATAGTGGAAGTACTTTTCATGGTAATAAGTCTGGTGGTGGGAATTTATCTAATCATCGATGAGAATTATTGGGTTGGAGGTGCGCTTGCAGGAATCGGCGTGTACTTTAGCTTTACCGGTATAAAGAAAGCTGGAAACAAAAGTCCTCAGATTACGCTGTCTGAAAAAGGTATAGAAACAGCCTCTTCAGAATTTTACAGTTGGCGCGCCATCAGAAATGAAGATGTAGTGCGGGAGGGATACGGGAAAGACACCAAGTATTATCTGGTGTACGAACATCCGGAGGGTGCTGAGAAAATACCAATTGCAGATTTCGACATCAATCACCGTGAATTGGAAAATCTATTGGTGCAATACAGAGGTCGCTATAAACGGAATATGCATTTTTATAGCTGATTTTGAGAAAACACGCCTAAAACAGAAAATTTAATTTCCTCAGTTTCCTGAGCATTCGTGTTTCCTTCTATCTTTAAGCAATTTAACGGCCGCTCATGAAATCACCCAAGAACAATATTTACTTCAAAATTGGGACTATTGTCACCATTGCGCTTCTGTTGTTGATACCCACCTCCATGATAAAGGGCTTGATTAATGAGCGGGAGTTAACGCAGGTAGAAACCATCAGTGAGGTTAGTTCTAAGTGGGGGGAGCAGCAAACTATTTCGGGGCCGTTTATTACTATACCTTATGTGCGGTATATAAAAGAATTCTCTAAGAAAGACTCGGTAGAGAAAACGGTGCAGATAAAAGAGTACCTGCACATTTTGCCATCTGAACTTGACATTTCGGGCAACATACACCCTGAACTCAGGTACAGGGGGATTTATGAAATTGTGGTGTATAATTCCAAAATCAACTTAACGGGAAAGTTCTCTAGCCTCAACTTCTCAGAAATAGACGTTCCTTTAAATAACATTCAGTTTGATAAAGCCCGTTTGACCTTGGGCATTAGTGATTTGCGAGGCATTGAAGAGCAAATTAACCTGGGCTGGAACAGCAAGCAGTTTTCTTTTAACCCAGGTGTTACTACCAATGATGTAGTAAGCAGCGGCATTAATTCTGAAATATCAGTTTCGCCCAATGATAGCTCTAGTTACACCTTCTCCTTGAGCATTAACCTAAAAGGAAGCCAGCTGTTATATTTTACTCCAGTAGGAAAGGTAACAGACATCAAAATTTCTTCTGCCTGGAAGAACCCTAGTTTTAATGGCGCTTTCCTGCCAGACAGAAGAAGTGTCTCAGACAGTGGGTTTGTGGCCAACTGGAACGTGCTGCACCTGAACCGGAATTACCCGCAGGCATGGATTGGCAGCAAACATTCCATCAGCGAATCTGCCTTCGGCATTGATCTGTTACTGCCCGTAGACAATTACCAGAAAACGTATAGGTCTATTAGGTATGCTATCTTGTTTATTGGCTTCACCTTTTTAGTGTTCTTTTTTATTGAGGTACTGAACAAGGTGTTTATTCACCCTATACAGTACATTTTGGTGGGCATTGCTCTGGTAGTTTTCTACACGCTCTTGCTCTCCATTTCTGAACACCTCACGTTCAACCTAGCCTTTATTCTTTCAGCGGTAGCCACGCTGGCGCTTATTGCAGGGTATGTAAAAGCAATTCTGAAATCTACCAAGCTGACATACCTCATCAGTGGTATTCTGCTGGTTTTGTACTCGTTTATTTTCGTGATCATTCAGTTGCAAGACTTCGCGCTGCTCATTGGCAGCATTGGTATCTTCATTATTCTTGGCTTGGTGATGTACTACTCCAGAAAGATTGACTGGTATAACCTGAATCTGGAGGAGGAGAAGGTGGAGGCGGTATAGGTAGCTGCAGGGGATATTAGCCAAACAGCGAAGTTTTCGGGCGGCTTTTTGTTTTAGGTTTATTTTAACAAAAGCAGCCCGAAAACAGAAAGCCAATATCCTATTGAAGTATTTCTAAACCCAATAGATACATCCGTCTTCAGTATGGCCAACAGAGAAATTTATAGAATACTAACTTATTTTCTGGCGGTAATTTGGTTCGTCAATGGGTTGTTTTGCAAGGTGTTGAATCTGGTGAGCAGGCATGAGCAGATTGTAGCTAGAATCTTAGGCGATGATTTTTCCAGACCTCTTACTGTGTTGATTGGACTTGCGGAAGTGGGAATGACTGTCTGGATTTTGAGTGGCATAAAATCTCGTCTTAATGCGTTAGTCCAAATTGCAGTAGTGGCCACCATGAATATTTTGGAAGTTGTACTCGTGCCTGACCTGCTGCTGTGGGGAAGGCTAAATGCTTTCTTTGCCCTTTTATTTATTCTGGTGGTATATTATAAGGAGTTCGAGCTAAATAAAGAGTTGACCCAGCAAGCGTAGCATGTTATCTTTTCTTAAAAATCATCCGTTTGCAGTAGAGGCTTATTTTGAAAGTTCGCTTGTGCTCACGTTTGCTCTGCCCAAAGAACAATTGCAGCCGCTTATTCCAGAATCTTTGCAGTTAGACACCTACAAAGACCAGTTTGCCTTTTTGGCCGTGGCCATGGTGCAAACAGAGGGACTCAGACCCAGAGGCTTCCCGAAGTTCATGGGCAATAGCTTCTTCTTGATTGGTTATAGGGTGTTTGTGCGGTACAGGAATAATAAAGGAAAGAACCTGCGGGGCTTGTACATCCTGAAATCTGAGACAGACAAAAAGAAAATGGAGTGGATGGGCAATCTCTTTACCCATTATAATTACACCACTACAGACATACATCATACTGAGCAAAACGGAAGAAGTGAGATAAGCTCAAATCAGTCTGATTTCAAGGTGGTGCTTGACACTACCTCAAATGAGGTTCCTTTACCATTCAATTCACCTTTTACAGATTGGAAAGAAGCCAGACGATTTGCCGGGCCTCTGCCTTTTACTTTTAGTTATAACCCAGCCACAAAAGAAGTCTTGATCATTGAAGGGGTTCGGGAAAATTGGGTTCCCACTCAGGTCAAAGTGAATGATTACCGGTTTTCTTTCCTTTCTTCTTTGGGGTTAAAAGATGCTTTTTTGGCAAATGCTTTTATTATCAGGAACATACCCTACTACTGGAAGAAGGGCAGAAAAGAAGTGTGGAAGAAATAAGAAAACCATTTCAGGGGGTAAAGAACATTATTCGTTTCAATTGGCATTTCTATGCCATGGCAATTGGGCTGGTGTTGTTTTTGGCCTTTGTAGCCATTATTGTACAAGACCCGCTACGTGTATTGTTAATTATCTCTGCTGCCGTGGTGTTAGCCTCCACTATAATATCTTTACTGGTGTCTCTCTACATCTATGACCTGTCGGGGCTGTATAAGTTTAAGTGGATAGACTCACTGCCTACCGACCAGCTTATTTTAAACATACATGCCGGATTTGATGAGACTAGTGCTTTGTTGCAAAGCAGATTTAAAAGTGCTGAACTTGTTGCAATGGATTTCTATGATTCAGACAAACATACTGAAGTATCTATCAAACGAGCCAGAGCAGCGTATCCGCCTTACCCCAATACCAAACATGCAAAAACGAACGCATTGAACTTGCCAAACGAATCTGTTGACAAAATTTTTGTTTTATTAGCAGCGCATGAAATAAGAGATGAAGCCGAGAGGGTGTTGTTTTTTAAAGAACTCGCACGGATCTTGAAGCCTGCTGGGCTAATATATGTAACTGAACATTTGCGGGACATACCTAATTTTCTGGCATTCAACCTCGGCTTTTTCCACTTTTATTCCAAAAGTGCCTGGCTCAGAACATTCCGACAGGCGAATATTTGTTTGCAGCAGGAAATAAAGCTCACGCCTTTCCTGTCTACGTTTACTCTTCACAAAAATGGAACTGCACCTTAAACTAATCGGGCTCCTCCTGATTATGCTAGCTTTCATACATGCTTTTTTCCCAAGGTACTTCAATTGGGAGGTAGAGCTTAAACCGTTAAGCCTGATTAACCGGCAGATGATGGCTGTACATACCTTCTTCATTGCCGTCACCGTTTTTTTGATGGGTGTACTTTGCCTGACCTCCGCCCAAGAACTTGTTTCTACCAGCCTTGGTAAAAAGATTTCTCTTGGGCTTGGCGTGTTTTGGGGAATCAGGCTTTTCATCCAAATTTTCGTCTACTCCGCACACCTTTGGAAAGGCAAGCGGTTTGAAACGACAGTTCATGTTTTATTCATTGCTCTCTGGTCATATATAAGCCTCGTCTTTTTGGCAACTTATTTTAGTTGATAATGATTGATTCTTCTAGCCGAGTTGCCTAATCTAAATTAGGTGTTTCCGGGCCCTTTTCTCAAAATCACCTCCAAAACACCAACTCGTTTTTAAAGCCCTCGTTATTCTTATTCTGTACAAAAGAATGAAACCATGGCTGAAGAAACCACTTTACTGAAAGACTATACAAACGAAGAAAAAGGCGCTTATTTGGGTGCCCTGGCTACCATTGCTTCTGCCGATGGACATGTGTCTGACGAGGAACTACAGTTTTTGCAGCTAATGGCTGAGGCCTCTGAGCTTCCGGAGAACGTGCACCATGAAATAGTTTCTATTGCCAGAAACCCGTCACAGATAAGCTTGCAGCGTTGCTTGGATGTGCTAAAAGGCAGCAACCTCCGCTTCTCCTTTATCACCGACATCATCAGTTTTGCCAAGGCAGACGGGGAGTACTCGCCTGAAGAGCAGAAAAGTATTGCCGAAATGGGGCAGTACCTGGGCATTGACCAGAAGCAGTTCAGTATCTTAGATCAGTTTGTAGACAAAGCCAACGAAGCCCAAAAGCAGGGCGAAGACCCTACTTCCAAATCTTTCATGGATAAAAGCGGTTTCGGGAGCATGTTTCAGAATGCAGGTATTTCACCAGGCATGGTCACTGGTATGTTAGGCGTACTGGCTCCAATAGTTATTGGCGGCATGATGAGCCGACGCAGAGGCTACGGCTACGGTGGCGGCCGAATGGGTGGCCTAGGCTCTATGGCCTCTATTTTGGGAGGCCTAGGCGGGCGCAGCCGCTACGGCAGCATGCGCTCCGGTGGTTTGGGCGGTTTGCTGGGTGGCATCTTGGGTGGCGGCCGCAGAGGCGGCTCAATGTGGTAAAAGAAAGTTCTGTTTTCGGGCTGCTTTTCGGTAAACAGCCCGAAAACAGGAATATCTTTACTACTGCTGCTGTGGCAAATAATAAGCGGCCGGCGGGTGGGCAAAGGTAGCTCCGTGCCGGGCTATAATAGCTTCAATCTCGAAGTTGATTTCCTCCCTTATTTTCATGTACTCCTCCCACTCAATGGTGTTGATGAAGTAAAAAATTCGGATATCTTTAGAATGGGGGCCTAAGCGGTAAAAACGTACCTGACCATCTTCGTTGGTGCGGGGGTGCTGGTCTATGTACGCTTGAATTTCCTGACAAATCAGGCGCATTTGCTCCGGCGTGGTGCTGTAGGTGAGCATAACCTCAAAGGTGACCCTTCTGAACGTGCGAAGCGTTAAGTTGTCCAGGGGCTTGTCAATCATGTGCTTGTTGGGCAGCGTCACGTAGCTTTTCTCAATGGTACGTATGCGCGTGCTCCTGAAACCAATTTTCTCTACTGTACCCGTAATATCGCCCACCTGCACCAGGTCACCCACTACAAAGGGGTGGTCCAGGAAAATGGTGAACGAAGCCAGCAGGTTCTCCAGGCTTTCTTTGGCGGCGAATGCTATGGCCAAACCACCCACTCCCAGACCGGCTACTAAACCTGCCACATTCACGTCAAACACGGTGCCTAGTATAATGAAGAACCCAATGATGACCACAATCACCTTAGAGAAATCAACAAAGAAAGGTACCAGCTGGTCGTCTAGCTTCGAGTGGGTTTTGGCGGCACGCTTAGAGAAAATAAGCCCGAAGAAATCGAGTAGGCGCATGACTACCCACGTAAGCGAGGCAATGAGGAAGATTGAATAAATGCGCTGCAAAATGCGCTTGAGGCCTATTTCGTCTTGGGCGGGTAAGCCTAGCTCGGGCGGATAAGTCAGTTGGTCGAAGGCGATGTACAGGAATACCAAAAACGTGAGGTTGCCCAGCGGGGTGACCAGCAGGCGCTTGAACTCGTCTTTAGAAACATCGGTGTTGAACCGCTTGACCACCACCCCAAACAAAATTTCTGAGAGCAGCCGTGACAGCACTGTTTTAAACAGGTAGCCCACCAGCATTATGCCCATGAAAATGAGGATCTGCTGTACTGTGTTGCCTAAGAATACTAACTCTAAAATGTCTGATACTTGCTTTTGCATAGTAAATTTATAGGCCTTGCAACCATTGGCCTCACAATGGGGTCATAAAGGTAAAAAAGGAAACTATCTATGAAACTAAAAATCTTCTCTCAGATTTTTGCGCTGGGGCTACTGCTTCAGCTGGTAGCATGCCAAATTCCTGAAGCCGACATGCTGGAAGGTGAAAAGCAGCTCTCAAGCGAAGGCGTGTGGTTAGCCTATCATGAAACCCAATGTGCTGACCCTTGGGGCTACTGTAATAAAAATCCTGATAAATTGGTGTGTGTGAAAGAGCACTTAGCCAATATAGATGTTACCGTGTTTGAAGCGACTGTTACTGGTACCACCGGCGGGCCAGTTTGTATGGCATGCCAATGCGGCACCGGCCGCTCGTTTAAGGTGAGGGTAAAATCCGAAGATGTAGACAAAGTGCTGGCAATTGGGTTTAAGAAGATATAAGAAAGAAGAATAAAGCAAGCTTACTCTATTCTGTCATCCTAGGGTCTTTTGGACGTACTATTTATGCCTTTAGATAGCGAATGCAGCTTGCCCACAAGGTCCTTTCAGGATGAAAAAGTTCAGCTATACAGATGAGGGCAGGCGGTTATACGCGCCCTATCTGTATAGCTGAAAAGTATCCAACACCTACAAACC
>NZ_LRML01000008.1 GCF_001647285.1 Rufibacter roseus | reverse complement strand
CTTAATAACCTGAGCTGCCAAGCTAGTTTTGACATTTCAAACTTCACTTCCTGTTGTCCAAACGAGCCAACACAAGTCCAGCCTTGCCTGAGGTAAAATCTTTCAGCGCGTGTGCCTGGGTCAGTGCTAAGCCACAACGGTGTTTCTGATTGGGCAAAATACCAGTTTACCATTACGTCATGCAGCTGTTTACCATAGCCCTTTCCCTCTTGCCCCACTTTTACAAACAGGGCCCAAACGTTATTATTCTGCAGGTCTACCGCAGCAAAACCCACTAGTGCACCATCAACTACGCATACCCAACTTCTACCTTTTTCCGAAAGATAATCTTCATAGTCTTGCCTTGTAACCAAAGCTGGATTAGACAGAACATTCTCCCTTACCGTGTTCCTGATCAACTGCATCTCAGTAATGTCTTTTAAAGTAGCTTCTCTGATCATGTGAAGTAAAAGTTTAGCTAATGCATTAGTGAAAAGTAAGATACCATTTTTTGATTCTATTTATAGATTAAATACACACTAGTGCCGGCTGTTGCGTAAAAGCAAAGGCACAAAAAAAGCCCATCTTTTCAGATGGGCTTTTTACTGTATAGGCAAGGAAAGTCTATTTTACTTTCTCTACAATTCCGGTGAAGGCTTCTGGATGATTCAGAGCTAAGTCTGCCAAAACTTTACGGTTAAGGGTGATGTTCGCTTTTTTCAATCCGCCCATTAACTGAGAGTAAGACAGGCCGTTGATGCGGGCTGCAGCGTTGATACGCTGAATCCACAATGCACGGAAATCTCTTTTCTTAGCTTTTCTATCGCGGTAAGCATAAAGCAAACCTTTTTCTACCGCGTTTTTGGCTACTGTCCAAACGTTTTTTCTACGACCAAAGTAACCTTTGGCCATTTTCATTATTCTTTTTCTTTTGTGGCGGGCCGCCACGGCATTGACCGATCTAGGCATTTCTGTAATTTTTTGGGGCTGGTGATCTCGGTTTAATACTTAGTTACCAGTTCCCGTTGAAACAATAATTGTAAATTGTGTTTGATTAAGACGCAAGCATTCTCAGCACGTTGGCTTGGTCGGCTTCGCTAACCAGTCCGGTGTGGGTAAGATTTCTCTTCTGCTTGGTGGTCTTTTTGGTCAGGATGTGGCTTTTGTACGCGTGCTTACGCTTTACTTTGCCAGTACCTGTCAGGGTGAATCGCTTCTTAGCCCCTGATTTGCTTTTCATTTTAGGCATTTGGGTGTATTTAAAGGTAATTATTTTTTGACTTTAGGTGAAAGGAACAGGAACATCCGTTTTCCTTCCAGCTTAGGCAGCTGCTCTACTTTGGCCACATCCTCAAGAGCTTGGGCAAATTTAAGCAAAAGCATTTCCCCTCTTTCCTTGAAGACAATAGTACGGCCCACAAAGTGCACGTAAGCCTTCACTTTAGCACCTTCGCCCAAAAACTGGCGGGCGTGCTTCAGCTTGAACTCAAAGTCGTGGTCATCGGTGTTAGGCCCAAAGCGGATTTCTTTCATCACCACTTTCGTGGTTTTAGCCTTCATTTCCCGCTGCTTCTTCTTTTGCTCGTATTTAAACTTAGAGTAGTCTATGATACGGCAAACCGGCGGGTCTGCTTTTGGCGAAATCTCCACCAGGTCCAGGTTCTGTTCCTGAGCCATACGGCGAGCCTGATCTATACTATAGACCCCAGGCTCTACGTTCTCACCTACTACCCGCACTTCTCGCAGTCCGGTAATGCGCTGATTGATCCGGTGAGCTTCCTCAACCTTGCCACGTGGCACGTAGCGTCTGTTATTCGTAGAAATAGTTGTACCTCCCTAATTTAGGTTTCACAATCAGGGTGCGAATATCGCATATAACCCTGTACAATAAAAGTATTTTACTATATTTTTTTAGTTGGGCTAACCCAACAGGTCGGCTAGCACCGCCTTGAAGTTCTCAACAAAGGCATTGACAGGCATAGTTCCCATGTCTCCAAAACCGTGTTTACGGACAGAAACAATCTGGTTTTCCTGCTCCTTGTCTCCTACAATGATCATGTATGGCACTTTGCTCACTTCCGCATCACGGATTTTACGGCCAATCTTTTCATCGCGGGAGTCTACATAGCCTCTAATGTCTTGTAGCGCCAACTGATCATTTACCTGCTGAGCGTACTCATGGTATTTCTCAGAGATTGGCAGAATGGCTACTTGGTCTGGGCTGAGCCACAGCGGGAAATTACCTCCACAGTGCTCTATCAATACCGCCACAAAGCGCTCCAAAGAACCAAACGGTGCCCGGTGTATCATTACTGGACGGTGCTTCTCGTTATCGGCACCAATGTACTCCAACTGAAAACGCTCCGGCAAATTATAATCTACCTGTATGGTACCTAACTGCCATTTACGACCCAAGGCGTCACGCACCATAAAGTCTAGCTTTGGTCCGTAAAACGCAGCCTCGCCTAGTTCAGTTACGGTAGTAAGGCCTTTTTCCTGAGCCGCCTCTACAATGGCACTTTCCGCTTTGGCCCAATTTTCATCAGACCCTATGTATTTCGCTTTGTTTTCAGGATCTCTTAAAGAGATTTGGGCAGTATAGTTTTCAAAACCCAATGCTTTGAAGGTATACAGTACTAAGTCAATCACCTTCAAAAACTCATCCTTCACCTGATCAGGACGGCAGAAAATGTGCGCATCGTCTTGGGTAAATCCACGTACGCGGGTTAGGCCATGCAACTCGCCGCTTTGCTCATAACGGTAAACAGTACCAAATTCAGCCAACCTTACCGGCAACTCTTTGTAAGAGCGCGGACGGGTTTTATAGATCTCGCAATGGTGCGGGCAGTTCATAGGCTTCAACAAGAACTCTTCGTTCTCATTGGGGGTCCGGATTGGCTGGAAAGAATCAGCTCCGTACTTTTCATAGTGGCCAGAAGTCACATATAGCTCTTTGCTACCAATGTGCGGGGTCACCACCGGTTGGTAGCCTGCCTTTTGCTGGGCTCTGCGCATGAATTGCTCCAAACGCTCACGCAACAATGTTCCTTTGGGCAACCACAGAGGCAAACCCGCTCCTACTTTCTCAGAGAAAGCAAATAATTCAAGCTCTTTGCCCAGTTTACGGTGGTCTCGGCGCTTGGCTTCCTCCAGGCGCTCCAAATACTCACTCAGCTCCTTTTGCTTAGGGAAAGTGATGGCGTACACACGAGTCAGCTGTTTGCTTTTCTCGTCTCCGCGCCAATACGCCCCAGCCACGTTCATCAACTTGGCTGCTTTTATGAAGCCAGTATTTGGTATATGAGGACCCCGGCAAAGATCAGTGAAGTTACCCTGGGTATAAAAGGTGATAGTACCGTCTTCCAGATCTTTTAGCAAATCTAGTTTGTACGGGTCATTTTTCTCGGTGAAGTAGGCAATGGCATCGGCTTTAGAAATAGGCTGACGCACGTACTCGCTTTTCTGACGGGCTAGTTCCAGCATTTTCTGTTCAATGGCTGGAAATTCATCTTGAGAAAGAACTCTGTCTTCGCCTAAGTCGATATCATAATAAAACCCATTCTCAACGGCAGGGCCAATACCCAGCTTTACTCCAGGATACAAAGCTTCCAGCGCTTCGGCCATCAAGTGAGCCGATGAATGCCAATAAGTAGCCTTGCCTTCTTCATCATTCCAGGTCAGGAGTTGGATAGAGGCATCACTTTCTATAGGGCGTGTAAGATCCCACACCTGGCCATTTACTTTAACGGCTAGCACATTGCGGGCTAATCCTTCACTGATAGAGGCGGCAATTTCTATACCGGTAACTCCCTTTTGATATTCACGGACCGAACCGTCTGGTAAGGTAATGTTGATCATATAACTTCAGTAAACTTCTCTCTGTTTTGGGTCTGATTTCGGCAAATTAGCTAAAAAACGCTTCTTGTGCTTAAACTATCTAACATTGGCCGCCTAATTGGCATGCTCACCCGCTGCAAAGCTACACGATACCGCGGGTTCTCAGGGTATTTTTGAGTTAAAAAAATGTAATGCTGTCGCGCTGTCTCTCGGTTGCCGGTCCATTCATAGCTGGTGGCTAAAAGCCAGCGGGTATGCTCATTTAATTCATGCCCCAGCTCCTGCGCTTTTAAGAAATTTTCCAACGCCAGACCATATTGCCTTTTACGGTACCAGCTTTCAGCCAGACCAACAAAGGCTTCTGCGTATTCAGGCTCCAGTTCTATGGCTCTGTTGAAGCTGACTAACGCTGTGTCAATTTGACGGTGATTAAGAAAATACTGCCCCAGTTGCTGCCACCAAAAACCATCTTGCGGCTGAATCTTTATCCCGTGCTGCACCATAGGGAATGCCTCATCAAACTGCTTGCGGGCGGTGTAAATGGCACTCAACTCTCTAAAGGCTGGCAAAGACAGAGAATCGCGCTGCAGCGCTCTATTCAGGTTGAACAAAGCACGCGCGGTGTCTCCGGTACCCGATTGCGACTTGGCCAATAGAACGTAATATTTAGCTTCACCTGGGCGTAATTTAATAGCTCTACTGCTGTGGTTAAGTGCCCGGTCATACATTTCTAAACCCACATAAGTTTCTGCCAGCACAGCCTCTGATTCAGGTGTGTAATAATTGAATGCCTTGGCCTGCATCATCATTTTCATTGCCTCCTGGTACTCTTGCCGCGCTAACAGAATTTTGGCCATCTGAAAATACGCTTCACCCAAAGCCGGATCTTTGGCGGTAGCGGTTTTAAGATCATTATAGGCAGCTTCAATTTTATTTGAGGCAAGGTAAAGACGGGCACGTTTCAGGTACCACTCAGGGTGATCATTGTTGCGGTCAATGGCACGGGTAATCTCTGCTATGTGAATTGCTACACTGCTTTCAACTTTCTGGGGAGAGAACATACGCTCCTCATTCTTTTGCTGGGAGCATGAAATCAATGCCCCAAAGCCAAGACAGAACAGAAAACAGATATACCGCATGAAGCAACAGAAATCATTCAACAAAGGGCGAAGGTACAAACTCAGATGCTGAAAATCTGTTTTAGGGCTGTTTTTCTAAAACTAGACCTAAAACAGAAGCCAACTATGGGTTTACTGACAGTGACATTTTTACCCCCCACAGCGGAGCATCAAGGTTGCGATAAGTTAGCCGGTGAATAACATCTATTCTAACTAATTGAAAGATATTTTTCAAACCCACATTTACCTCTGCGTAAGGATCTTTGCCCAGCCCCCTGAAGTTGAGGTCTTCATCCGGAGCATCGTAGGATGGCTTGTTTCTGTCTGACAAACTTCCATAAAGAATCGCCCCACCGGCTACTAACCTTACCCGCGTGTTACGGAGCAAAGGTAGCCGGTTCGTTAATGAAAAAGCCCCTTCAAAATGGTGGTCGTAACGCAGTGACAGGTATTCATCTGTGGCGAAGGCAAAAAAGGGCATTAAGTTGTACCCGTGCAAAATGAAGAAAGGGGTTTCGTTTCCTACCGGCACCTGTAGCAGCGGCAGAGGCACCTTTGAAAATGTTTTTCCGGCTCTGAAATAATAACGGCCGTACCCCAAAATACCGGCCCTTACCCGTTGGTCAACTGACAGGGTCACCTGCTGATAATTTAGATCTGAATTCAGCATTCCACTGATTCCGGCTGAAAGCTCTAGCCCGATTATTGGTGAATTAGAGTTGGAAATTGCTATTTTCTCATGGTGCCTGATCAGCATCTTACGGTCAGGGGTATACGTGATGTTAAGCGTAACATCAGTGCTACGGAATGGTGAAAATTTTGAATCATAATCTTCTGAACCTACTCCGGCAACCTCAAAATCCGGCACAAAATTAGTGTGCCGGAGGGTGATTTTCTGACGGAAGGCCTGAAACCACTCGCGTTCTGCCCACATTTGAATTCGCTCCTGCTGGTAAGGGAAATTGAGCTTTCCCCACCGAAAAGCGGAGAAGAATAAACTATTTACCCTTGTATTGTTCAGATCCATGGTGGCTGGTCCTACATCATTTAAATAGCTGACGCCCCATTCCGTCCATTGTTCACGGTCAGCCACATACCTCACGTTTAAAAGGCTTTTGAAATTTTTATCATGGGTGCCATAAGCGGCGTAGCCATTTAAAATCCAGTTTGGGTGAAAAAACTCTGTGGTTCGTCCTCCAAACTGGAACCGGTGCCCTTCTACCTTGTTGAACACATAGGCCCCGAACACAGGCCCCCATTCAAACTTGTCATTGATCGGCATGTGCCCTTCCACCACAATTCTTATCAGCTTAACGGCACTCTGTATTTCCGGAAGTTTATTGATCTGCTTAATGGCCTCTACCCTCTTCACTTCTTCCTGAGAGAACTCATACGGCCGTACTTCCTGCCAAAATGATTCTTTGTGCTTTAAAGCAGAATCACTAATAGTATGGCTTAATGCATAGAATTCTGAATCTTTAGGCTCGCCCAATACCAAATCAGTATAGGTAGTGGTAGTTTCTACATACAACCTTACATCAGTGCCCGGCAGACCTGAAATCTGGAATTTCCGCTTACTGGAGAGCGGCAGCATACTCGGATTCTTGGCATCCCAAGCCTGCACTATCTGTAAATCACTAACAAAGTTCAGCCCCACATCTTTGTTCATTTTCAACTCGATTCTGCGCAAAGAAAATGAGCTATCGGCGATCCACATATATCCCTCAAAAGTGAGATCCTGCGGCCTCTTTGGTATTATCTTTAGTCGATAGACTTTCCCGCTTTCAGATTCCACACTGTCTTCCAAATCATAGTCGTAGTAGTTTGACCACTGGTTGGCAATGGGGCTGACAAAATCTTTGTCAAACATTCTCATAAAGTTTTGGTAGAGCGAGAAGTGTTCTGCCTGCGCGTTAAGCAACTGCGCCAATTGGGCTTCTTTTTCAATGCCCACTCCCACTACTTTACTGGCTACCAGAACTTCTTTTGATCGGTTTGGGTCACTGGTGAAGTAAGTTTCTTTTACTGTCTCTGACTGGAAAATTGGCAATGAGGCGGTTCTTCCATTTCCTTCTGCGAGCGTAAGGCTATCTAAATATGGGGCATACCGTTTAGAAAATCCTTTCTTGGTGTCTTTGGCCTCACGCTCCAGAATAGAACCCTTCATGAGCGTATAGGTTTCAAACTGTACTGCCGGTTGGTTCTCTGGCAAATATTTATGTTTGTTTCGTGCTGCGGCCCTTACAATTTTAAATGCCGGATTTTCTTTAGGACGCACTACAATTTCCTGTATCACGTAGCTCTGGCGCTCCAATCCAATGTCACCGTTTTGCTGCAATTGGCGGATTGTTTTGGTGAGAGGTTTGTAACCCAGTAAAGTAAAGGTTACAGAGTCTGAGATAGAGTAATTCCTTAATTCATATTTCCCTGCCTCATCTGTAAAAACCGGAACTTTTGCTTTGTACAAATGCACCGTGACAAAGTCCAGGGGTTTCTGCGTTTCAGAATCAACTACTTTACCCTTAATAGGAGAGTTAGTTTGAGCCCAAACCGAAACTGCATTGAACAATACAAAAAGAAAAGGGATTATTCTTCTCACTACACAAGTCTTGAAAACACGAAAATACTGAATATATAAGGGATTATATACTCAGTAAGCTACCTAATTTAATGTAAATGAGCAAATTCAAGCTCATTAATTTATATAACTACTAATATTTCCCATAAAAGACAAACAAGTATCCATTTCCCCTATTGGTTCTGAAAAAAAATTATAAACGTAGCGTTAGCACCTTTTCTTTAGATTTAATGAGTATAGATAAGGTGTTGTCTTCTCTAAAAAATCTTACACAATTTATGAAAGCAGCGGCATTGCGTTTAAATTGACATACAGCATGATTTACTGCAGCAGACAAACTACCTTAAATAAAGATAAGAAATGATGGCACTTCAACGGGAGGGGCATATACACAAGAAGCCCCACCCAGTTTTGCCAGGTGGGGCTTCTTGTGTATACTATTGAGGTTACGATCTGACTTTTAAAACTTCCTGCAGCAGTATTTTGCATTTACGGCTTAGCTCAAGATCTTCTGACGTCACTAATTTTTGGTCTAATGCTTTCTGTAGAGTTAAAATACACTCTCCTTTCATAGAAGCGTCCTTTTGCACTCTAGCCAAATCATAGTAAAACAGCAAATTGGAGGGAGACAAATCAACAGCTTTGCTCAAAGCTTCAATGGCTTGTTGATTTGTTACTTCCGGAAAAGAAGAATTGAGGAATAATTTACTTGCGGCTTTTTCCCCTAGAGACAAATTAGCCACCTTATACGCCCATCTTCCTTTCAGATGCCAGGCACCAGCATGATTTGGTTCATATTCTAGCGCCTTGTCTACATGTAATTTTATCTGGTCAAGATAACCTAGCCGCTCTTTCAATGTTCCTGTTTGGCAAAGATAGCCCAAGGCAAGCGCCATGGCATAGTTGGCATCAGCATTGGCGCTGTCAACATACAAAGCTCTTTGAGCATGAGCCAAAGCCTTCTGGAAATAAAGGCTTTTATGGGTGTCGTCTGAGTAACGGTTTCCAATCCGGCCAAATAGAATACTTGTTTTATACAGCGCTTCTAAATGATTGGGTGTTTTCTCCAACAGAAGCTCGTATTTAGCTAAGGCCTCGGTGTCTTTATATTCCTTGAAAAGTTGATTCGCCTCCCACAGTAGCTTTTCCGACCCTATTCCGCCTGAGTAGGCAGAAAGGGTCGGTATGCTAATGAGCAAGGTCAGCAACCAAATAGTTCTGTAAATGCTTCGCATGCTCCCCTTTTGTTACTTTTAAATAGTTCAACTTCAGGGTAATCTACAAATTTTAGTTTACAAAACCTAGAAAAGATTTAGCTGCCTTTTTTCCTTCTTGGGCTGAAGTGGTAGATCCCCGTTTTGTTCACTTTCTACGGCTTCTACCATTTTAGGTTTTGGAGTAGCAATTTCTAGCGATATTTCATCTCCACTGGTAAAGGCATTGACTACTTCTGGCGCCACTACTGGCTCCACCTTTACACTTTTTATTGATTTAATACTATTTTTGGAAGCAATTACCTCATTTACCTCCTCCGGCTCAATCTGTACACTATGGATTTTATAGTAGCTTAACTTATTTCCCATAGCCTTCCATCCTTTTACGTCAATGAACTCATTGAGCAGCAACACTTCTGTTTCTTTCTCTGATTTCTTGTCGCGTTGGAATTTGATTTCGGCCTTAGGTTCAGCGATTACGGTAGCAGCTAATAACTTAGTACCCTTCGATTCTGAGATAAAAGGAAAGCGCTTACCTACAGTACTGGTTTCAACACTGAACCGTTTAACATAGGTAGTCTTGGTGTCTCCGTCAGTATACACCGCAGAAACAACCAACTCCGGCGTGAACTTATGAATCACCTCAATATTCGGCACATCATAGTGGTTCGAAAGTTCAAAGGAGGTAAGTTCATAGGTTCCATCCTTGAAGATGACCAAAATGGTATCATCAGTATTGAAAGAACCTAGGTAACGACCACGGCTTTCGGTGTTCAGGCGACCAATTACTTCATCATAATAAATTTCACGGCCCCCACGGGTAGATTCACCCAATGCTTTCTGAACAACTTTCTTAATGGCGTACTTGGTTACAATGTTGCCTTGCGATCCCTTGCCTTTGATCAGCAAATCTGCAAAATCAAAGTCAAATTGCTTCACGCGAGCGGTACTGCTAGGGCTAAGGGTAATAGTAACCAGCTCTGACTCAGAGTTAGGGTTAGCTGTAAGGTAAACTACTTTAGAACCTTTCTCCCCTTTGGTAAGCTCATACTCCTTGTCACGGGTGATGGAAGTTACCGCAAAGCGTTTAGCATACGCCACACCAGTTTTACCATCTACGTATATCATGTTGTAGACCATGTGTTCGTCGTTCTTATTGTAAACGCCCACATGAATAATGTCTTTGCCCATGAAGAGCTTTTCGGAGATGCGGCTCACCATGAACTTCCCGTCCTTCCGGATGACAATGATGTCGTCCATGTCTGAACACTCGCACACCATCTCCACATTGTCATCTTTCTTGAGGCTGTACCCCACAAAGCCGTCTTTGCGGTTTACGTACAGTTTCTGGTTGGCCACGGCAACTTTCTGCGCTGATACCACATCAAAAGTTCTGATTTGAGTTTTGCGCTCTTTGCCTTTGCCGTATTTAGCCAGCAAGCCTTCAAAATAACTGATGGCGTAGCGTGTCAGGTTAGCCAAATTATCGGCTACCTCCGCCATTTCAGCTTCCAGTTTTTTGATGAACTCATCAGCCTTGAACGCATCAAATTTAGAGATACGCTTAATCTTTATCTCTGTCAGGCGGATGATGTCATCTTGCGTTACTTCGCGGCGCAGCAGAGGCTTAAATGGATCTAAGCCCTTATCAATGGCTTCTAGTACCGCTTCCCAAGTTTCGCATTCTTCTATGTCGCGGTAGATGCGGTTCTCAATGAAGATTTTCTCTAAAGAAGACTGATGCCATTTGTCCTCCAGTTCACCCATACGGATCTCGAGCTCGCGCTCCAGCAACCGCACAGTTTTTACTGTAGACAGGCGCAGCAGCTCATCTACTGACAAGAAACGGGGCTTGTCTTCAATGATTACGCAGGTGTTCGGCGAGATAGAGATTTCGCAATCAGTGAAGGCGTATAGTGCATCAATAGTCAGGTCAGGAGAAATACCTGTTGGAATATGCACCTGAATCTCTACATTGGCCGCAGTATTGTCTACTACTTTCTTGATCTTGATCTTGTTGTTCTCGCTGGCTTTGACAATGGAGTCCATGAGAGCCGTAGTGGTGGTACCATAAGGCACATCACGGATAATAAGCAGCGATTTATCTACTTTCTCAATGTTGGCGCGCAGACGTATTTTACCGCCTCTGCCCCCACCATTGTAGTTGCTGAAATCAGCCAAACCGCCCGTTGGAAAGTCTGGTAGTAACTGAGTTTTGCGGCCTTTTAGCACATCAATGGAACCCTTGATCAACTCACGGAAGTTGTGGGGCATGATCTTGGTAGACAAGCCAACAGCAATTCCTTCCACACCCTGCGCTAGTAGCAGCGGGAATTTCACCGGCAAGGTCACCGGCTCATTCTTACGGCCGTCATAGCTCAATTGCCACTCCGTTGTCTGTGGATTGAATACCACATCCAGAGCGAACTTTGTTAGACGGGCCTCAATGTAACGCGGAGCAGCGGCACTGTCACCGGTACGTACATCGCCCCAGTTACCCTGGGTTTCAATGAGCAGGTCTTTCTGACCTAAGTTTACAATGGCATCACCAATAGAAGCATCACCGTGCGGGTGGTACTGCATGGTTTGGCCGATGATGTTGGCAACTTTGTTAAAGCGGCCGTCATCCATTTCCTTCATGGCGTGCATGATTCGGCGCTGCACCGGCTTAAAACCGTCTTCCAGCGCAGGCACAGCCCGCTCTAGTATTACGTAAGAGGCGTAATCTAGAAACCAGTTCTCGTACAGGCCAGAAACAGAGGTAATGTCATGAATGGCTTCATCGCCCTCCATTTGCCCATCCAGCTCCAGGCTTTCGTCGTTTACGTTTTCCAATTCTTCGTTAAGCATATACCTCCTCTACTAAGTCTTTCTCTATTTTGAGATTATCAATAATAAATTGCTGACGGTCAGGGGTGTTTTTACCCATGTAGTAAGACAGAATCTTCTGGATATTCTGCTCCGTCTTACCCATAATTACCGGCTCCAGGCGAATATTTTCGCCAATGAATTTCCCGAACTCATCCGGGGAAATTTCACCCAATCCCTTAAAGCGTGTTATCTCTGGGTTTTTGCCCAGCTTATGAATTGCACGCTGCCTTTCCTGGTCATTGTAGCAATAGATGGTTTCTTTCTTATTGCGCACCCGGAACAATGGCGTCTCCAGAATGTATAGGTGACCGTTCTTCACTAAATCAGGAAAAAACTGGAGGAAGAATGTCATGAGCAACAGGCGAATGTGCATTCCGTCCACGTCAGCATCGGTTGCGATAACCACTCTGTTGTATCTCAGCCCTTCCAAGCCTTCTTCTATATTCAAAGCATGCTGTAAAAGATTGAATTCCTCATTCTCGTACACAACTTTCTTTTTCAGACCAAAACAGTTCAAAGGCTTACCTCTCAAGCTGAATACCGCCTCTAACTCCACGTTTCTAGACTTTGTGATAGAACCAGAGGCCGAGTCACCCTCAGTGATGAACAAAGTAGTTAACGATTCTTTTTCCTGATCTTTGCTCTCGCCAAAATGGAAGCGGCAATCACGTAGCTTTTTGTTGTGCAGGTTTGCTTTTTTGGCGCGCTGGTTAGCTAGCTTTTTAATACCAGCCATGTCTTTACGCTCGCGCTCACTCTGCTCAATGCGTTTCCGCAATGCCTCGGCAACATCTTTGTTTCTATGCAGATAATTGTCTAGATGTTCTTTGACAAAATCTATGATGAAGTTTCTAACAGTAGGTCCTTCAGGGCCTACATTAATAGAACCGAGCTTCGTTTTCGTTTGGCTCTCAAACACCGGTTCCTGCACTCTAATGGCAATGGCGCCAACAATGGAGGCCCGAATGTCTGTCCCATCAAAATCTTTCTTCTCTTTTGCGAAGTATTCTTTCACTGTTTTCACCACGGCCTCTCTGTAAGCAGCCAAATGAGTACCACCCATGGTAGTGTATTGACCGTTCACAAAGGAGTAATACTCCTCACCGTAGTCACTTCCGTGTGTAAGCGCTAATTCAATATCCTCGCCTTTCAGGTGAATGATTGGGTAACGCATGCTCTCCTCATCAATCTTGCGGCTTAAAAGGTCTTTCAGACCATTCTCAGAGTAGTATTTCTGACCGTTAAAGTGGATGGTAAGACCAGCGTTTAAGTACACATAGTTCCAGATCTGGTTTTCCAGGAACTCCGGTATAAAGTGGTAGTTTTTGAAGATGGTATCATCTGGCACAAAGGTGGTGGTGGTACCGTTGCGCTGACTGGTTTCTTGAAGTGGCTCGTCATTCACCAACTCACCACGCACGAACTCGGCTACTTTGGTTTGGCCATCACGCACTGATTGTATTCTGAACTGAGCAGATAAAGCATTCACCGCCTTGGTACCTACCCCATTCAAACCTACCGATTTCTGGAAGGCGCGGCTGTCATATTTACCACCGGTGTTGATCTTGCTCACGCAGTCAATCACTTTACCTAGCGGAATACCACGGCCATAGTCACGCACTACTACTTTGTGGTCAGATATTTTTACTTCAATGGTGCGACCAAACCCCATCATGTGCTCATCAATGGAGTTGTCAATCACCTCTTTCACAAGAATGTAAATCCCATCATCGGGAGAGGAACCATCGCCGAGTTTACCGATGTACATACCCGGCCGCAACCGGATGTGTTCACGCCAGTCGAGCGAGCGGATACTGTCCTCGTTGTAAGATACATTAGTCAGTTCAGCCATAGAGAACTTTGGGTTTAGTAGAATTAGGTAAAATATAAGAGTTTAAGCGGTACTTTGCCGTCAGTAACGCCTAAGTTAGGTTTTTAAAAAGAAAGAAGCTGCAAGATAAAGATTAAAAAGGCTTCCGGAAGCATGGCATGCTGTGTTGTTTTCTTCTATATTGTAACCAAAAACAGTCCTTTGCAGTTCACATAATACCGCTTATTTTGCTTATAAATTTAGCTAAAATTATTACAAAAGTAAAAAATACATAATACAATGCTATTATTATTAGCATTAATGAGTTATAAATCTACTCCTGCTTTTGCCGTTATATGAGTTTTAAATTTCCTAACTACTTCAAATACACCGTCATTCTTTTAGGGCTGTTTCTGCTGTTGTATTTTCTACAGACATTCAAGTCGGTACTTATACCAGTAAGTTTTGCGGGGTTGTTCTCTTTGCTGCTATTACCGCTCACCCAGAGCTTGGAGAAAAAGATGCCTCGCCCTCTTTCTATCACACTTTCGCTAATCATTGTTATTATCATACTGGGGCTGCTGGTGTGGTTCTTATCGGCTCAGATTGCCAGTTTCTCCTCTGAGTTAACAGAGATAAATGCGAAACTGTCTTTGCTCATCAACAAGTTTCAGTTGTACCTGCAAGACCGGTTCGGCATAGAACCCACAAACAAAAGCACGTTCATTCAAAAAGCGTTAGGAAACATTACAGAGACAGGAACCGCCTTTTTAGGCAGCACCATCTCTCTTACCACTGGGGCCTTTACAGTTCTCACCCTCATTCCTATCTATGTATTCTGTATGCTGTACTACCGCGACCACCTGCGGCAGTTTATGTTTCAGTTTGTAGCGCAGGATAGACGTGGCTATGTCATGGCAACCGTAGATGACATTCAGCGGGTGGTACAGGGGTATCTCTCAGGTTTGTTCATTGTGATACTGATCGTATCACTCCTGAATTCAATGGGACTGCTGATCATGGGAGTAAAGTACGCCATCTTCTTTGGTGTCTTTGCCTCTATTCTTACCATAATACCTTACATAGGCATTTTGATTGGTGCACTACTGCCGTCTTTGTTTGTATTCATCAATACCGGCTCTATAGGGCAGGCATTGATAGTAGTGGGCATTTTCGCATTTGTTCAGTTTCTGGAGGGTAATTTTATCACTCCGTATGTGGTAGGCTCTAAAGTGAGTATTAACCCGTTTGCCGCCATTTTGGCTTTAATTTTGGGTGGAGAGATTTGGGGTGCCGCAGGTATGATTTTAGCCATTCCGTTTATCGCTATCCTAAAAGTTTTATTTGATGCCTACGAGCCTTTAAAACCATTTGGGTTTCTGCTCTGTGATATAAGCGAGAAACCTAAAGAGCATAATTTCCTCCGGAAGATACGAAAACGAAAGAAGGGAAAGTAACTCCTGTTTTAGGGCTGGTTTTGTGAAAACAGGTCTAAAACATTGCAACAAATTACCTGCAGCCTTAGTATATGTTTCTGAACCTCAGCCAATGGGCTGCCTTTTTCAAAGCAATGGTTCAGATCTAAGAAACTCACACCACACTAAAACTACTAAGACTATGGACAATTCAAATAAGCATATCCTGAACGTATTAAACGACCTGGTAGAAACTGCCAAAGACGGCCAGAAAGGCTTTGAGACTGCTGCCACCGCCGTAGACAGCCAACGGGTAAAATCTGAATTAGAGCGCTTTGCCCAGCAGCGGGCCATCTTTGTAAGTGAGCTGGAAAGCACTGCCCAAAAACTAGGCGGCAGCACCACCAACACCACAACAATTGAGGGAGCCGCCATGCAAGCCGCAGGCGCTGTGCACCGCGGATGGATAAACTTAAAATCTGCCGTAGGCGCCAATGACAGCAAGGCTATTTTGAACGAGTGTGAAAACGGTGACGAAGCCGCACTTAAAGCTTATGACAACGCTTTGCACGAAGAAGGGCTGCCCGTTGATGTAAAAACAATGATACAGCGTCAGTACCAAGAAATACAAGCTGCCAAGCAAACTGTTTCCTCTCTGAAACAAGTTTTATAAGATTGGATTATAGTGTTCTCTGCTATTTGCAGAGAAAGAAAAAAAGTAGCCAATAGGCTACTTTTTTTTGTTTACCCAAAACTACACCTGATTTGCTACTCCTACTGGATATTTTGAAACGAAAATCTAAAAATTTTAGTTATTTGACTGGCGGCACCAGCCGCTGATCATTTTATACGAGTAGCGTGTACGCCATCATAGATATAGAAACTACCGGAGGACAGCCTTCAGAAGACCGCATCACTGAGATAGCCATCTTCATTCATGACGGGAATCAAGTGGTGGACCAGTTCCATAGCCTCATTAACCCCGGCAGGCCCATTCCTTTTTTCATTTCACAACTTACCGGAATCACGGATGAAATGGTGCGCGATGCACCTAAATTTCATGAGGTGGCTAGGCAGATTGTTCAGATAACAGAGGGCAATGTGTTTGTAGCTCATAACGTGCGTTTTGACTATTCTTTTGTGAAGAAGGAGTTTTCAGATTTAGGCTTCAACTTTCAACGGAAGACTTTGTGCACCGTTCGCCTAAGCAGAAAATTAATGCCAGGGTTACCTTCTTACAGTTTAGGAAAACTCTGCAAAAGCATTGACATTCCGCTACAGATGCGGCACCGTGCTATTGGCGATGCCGAGGCAACGGCGGTACTGTTTGACCGTCTGCTAAAAATTGACGCAGACAAGGTAAACGCAGATCAGGAGGAAAAGCATCATGAGAAATCAGCCATCTCTAAAGAAATAAAAACTTCGCTCCTGCCCCCTGCCATCAGCAAGGAAATGGTAGATGCTTTACCGCTAGAGGCAGGCGTGTATTACTTCCATGATGAGAATGGCGAAATCATTTACGTGGGTAAAAGCAAGAGCATTAGAAAACGAATTATTCAGCACTTCAACATTGACCTGAAGAGCAAGAAATCTGTAGAATTTAAAAACCGTATTGCCAGCATAACCTATGAGTTAACGGGTTCAGAATTGGTTGCTCTGCTTTATGAGAGCGATGAAATCAAAAAAAGAAAGCCCTTTTACAACCGTGCCCAGCGAAGAAGCGTCTACCACTCCGGCATTTATTCTTTCGTAGACCAGGATGGCTACATGCGCCTTACCTTTCAAAAGTCTAAGTCGGCGGTGGCACCTATGCTGACCATGGCTAACCAGTTTCAGGCCAAGAACTTTCTGTTCAGCCGGGTGGCTAAATACAACCTCTGCCAGAAACTGTGCGACTTGTACAAATCAAATGGCGCTTGTTTTGATTACCAGGTACACCAGTGCAAAGGTGCTTGCATAGGCAAGGAATCACCAGAGGATTACAACAAAAGAGTGATAGAGGCCATGGATGCCTTCAAGTATGATCACGAGAGTTTTGTGATAATAGGTAAAGGCCGTAGCGCAGATGAAAAGTCTGTGGTGTGCGTGGAGAACGGCTGTTACCTTGGCTTTGGCTATTTTGACGAGAGCTTTAGCGCTTGCGGGCTAGAAGATTTTAAAAACGTAATAAAGCCCTACAACGACAACAAAGATACGCAGCAGATTATCAGGGGCTACTTACGTACCAAGCACGGAGACAAGTTACTAGTGTTCAATTAGAGCGTTTTAGTGCTATTTTTAAAAAACAGGTTCAAAACAAATCATCTACGGTTACAGCAACAAAGCCAATCTCATCCATTTTAAGAGATTGGCTTTGTTGCTGTAAGTTTACCCTTTGTACTTCCAGTATTACAGTATTACGCAGAGAGTTGATTGCTCTAAATGACAATGGTAAATCAATGAAGCCGGTGTCTGAGTAACCAACCGTCACCCGAAAACTCATCTGCCTTTGGGCTATGGTCTTTCACTTTTAGCTTCTTCACCTTTTTATATTCGTTTCCATCATCTTCGTCGTACAAGACGATATTCTTACCTGTCACTTTCCAGTCATCCTCAACCTGCAGCTTATCTGTTCCTTCGCCCCCGAACCATTGAATTTTGATCTTACTTTTACCTTGGCCAGATAATTGAAATACATCAGCCCCGCTTAATCCATAAATAGCTATGGATTTTGTTTCTGAAGGAGAATACGTTTTTTGATCAAGTAAAACAGGAGCACTGTCTTTTGTATTTGACCAGTGTTGCACCAGTACACTTCCATCTGAAGTAAAATGAAGTTTGAAAATGTCATCATCATCTGAACCAGCCAATTTCACTTCTTTGTTGATTTCATGGTAGAAAGTGGAAGCGGCTTTAGGCAGATCTTTACGGCGAGCCCTTAACTTTTTTCTGAATTCCTGAGCTGTCAGCTCTCTGATCTGAGGAGGCCACTGCATCAAGGCCTTTTCAATGACATCATCACTTAGTCTCTGCTGTAAATCAAGACTTACTTCTTTGAAATCTTCTAAAGATAAGTATGCCAACAGGTAAGAATCCATCTGCCTGGATGCGCTGATAAGCCCCTTTACATTCTTGCCCACAATGGTTCTGTCAAAACTCTGGTAGTTTGGCTTGAATATAGAGATTATGCTGGTGAGTACACCATCGTTGAACTTAAAGAACGCATGATCACGATCTCTAGGAATAGGTTCATACGTCACAATCTCCCCTTCGGCCACTCCCCACCGCCATTGATCTTCACGTCGGCTCCAGTCACTTAGCCACATGTCGAACAGGCGGGAGCGCAGGTAACGCTTGGCATCCACCTGATGCAGCGGCTTTTTCAGTAAACTACTAATTGCTTTCTTAGAAGAAACTATATTGGCAGGGTTTCCAAAACTTGCCAGATTAGCCCAGTTCGCATCATCAGGCCGCTCTTCCAGCAGTGCCAGTGTATTGGCAAACTCTTGGCGGTATTTGCCTAAAGCCGGATCATCTGGAATAAACACTAGCTTCGGATTTGTATGGTATACACCTGCCGCATTGGCCAGTTCAGGCACAATAAAAGCTCCGTACGGATGAATAACGCTGGTTTGGTCACGCATAAGCCCCGCCACAAAAGTATTCTGAAGTGACTTTGGCAAAGCTTTGGATGGATCTTTGTCGACAGATCTGAGCACAAATTCACGTCCTAAGCTGTCTTCGAGTCTAAGGTTTTTAGTTTGAAAACTTCCTCCCTGCTTTATAGGTGTTACACCGCCTTTAAATTCCTTTACCCAAAACAGAGGTGCCTCAACGGGTTCTGCCCATACTTTACGATAGTGCTTTCCCCACCAAAATTGGTGAAACCCACTTTTTAGATAGTGTTCTCCGGCCGTAACCGTAATGGTTGAATCTTTCTTTTGCCCTACTACCTCTATCACAAAAAGCATCCAAAAGAAGAGTAAAAAGCAGCTACTCCTTCTCAGAAGTCTCCGCTTCCCTGTATAAGTGTTTTTCTGTTGCATAATCAGTACATATACTTATAAAACAAAATGTATGTTCTGTCACTTATCTCTCTGGCGATTTACTTTTTGATGCTTAAATAAATGCCATAGACACAACCTTTGAGTCTTTCTGTATGTATGGCAAAAGGACAATATTTGAAGATGCCTAGATATATTTTTTACTGTATAATTTGTTTACTGCTATGCATGAGCTGTGCCAGAAAAGACTATTTCCAAAAATCGTCTCTGGTGTCTGATACAGCATCCGGTTTGCAGGGGAAATGGGACTCAGCTATTGTAGTGGCAGGCAAACATTATGACCGAGGCTTTTTTCACCGGTTGTGGTGGGGCAAGCACTACCGTAAAGTCTGGGCGACACCCGTTACCTTACCTATTCTAGACTTAAGCCGCATGCATGGTGGCCTCAGCCCGAATGAATTAGGTGGAGGATTTCAGACCACCAGTCTAACCCTGGAAGATGAAAACGGAAAAAAATATGCACTTAGGTCAGTAGACAAAAATCCGGTAGAAGTCTTACCCAAAGGTTTACGGAAAAGCTTTATCACCAACTTGCTGCGCGACCAGACCTCGGCGGCACACCCTTATGGCGCGGTGGTAGTTTCTGCTTTGGCCATGGGTGCAAAAATCCCCCACAGCCATCCAAAGTTTGTTTACATTCCAAAAGACCCTGAAGGACTAGAGGAAAACAAAGATGCATTCAGCGACAAGATCTTTTTACTAGAAGAAAAATTTGAGGGGCCCGAGGCACTAACCAAGTATTTTGGCAATGCCAAAGATTTAGTTGACTCAGAGGACTTTCTTAGGAAGAGGTTTTCAACCCACGGACACAGGGTGAACCAAAAAGCCTTTGCCAAAGCAAGGCTTTTTGATATACTGATTGGAGACTGGGACCGACATGAAGGTCAATGGCAATGGGCAGTGTATGATACTGGCAGCGTTACCTCCTACTCACCTGTACCCAAAGATCGGGATCAAGCTTTTTTTAAGTTCGATGATGGAATTGTTCCGTGGTTGTTTAGCCGCAGCTGGGCTCCATTAAGCAAGATGAAGACTTTCAAAGCTGACATAAAATCTGTAGAGGGTTATCTTGAAAACTCGGAGTTCATAGACTCTCGGTTCCTGAATGAAATTACCCTTGAAGAATGGCAACAGTTTGCCCAAGAATTACAAACACAATTAACAGACAGTGTGCTAGCCCAAGCGGTTGCTACTTTACCTACAGCTGTTTATGAGCTAAATGGCCCCGAGATTCTACAAAAGCTGAAATCAAGAAGAGAGCAGCTTCCGCAAGTGGCAAATAAAGTGTACCAATACTTGTCAGAAAGTGCTTTGATACCCGGCACAGACCAAGAAGACATTTTTGAAGTAGAGAGGCAACAGAACGGCAACACTTTAGTTAGAGTTTATCAGAAACCTGCAGAAGGAGATGCCCCTCCACTACTGGTGTTTGAACGCTTGTTTCATTACAAAGACACTAAAATCATTTCATTGTACGGCCTTGGGCATGAAGATGAATTTAAGGTAGGCGGCCGGGCGAACAGAGGAATTGAGTTGAAAATTTATGGAGGTGAAGGTGAAGACAAACTGATAGATTCCTCGTATGTTCGTGGCTGGGGCCGCAAAACGAGAGTTTATGACACCAAACGCGGCATTGAAGTTGAAAAGGGGAAAGAGACAAGGCTAAAGCTTCAGAAAGGCCCTGAAGTGCACGCATTTGACCGCGACGGATTATAGGTAATGTACAGATCAATATACCCAGCAAGCATTCTCTAATTATAAAATGTTTTCGTCTTACGAGTCTACCTTTATTTCCCACCAGCTGTCGTCTTGCCCTTGATGGTACCTTCGGAAATTATTCTTCTGCAGTATCTTTTCTGAGGCTAGATTGTCCGTTTCTGTTTGGGCCAATACAAGATTGATATTTGGGTTTGTTTTGCACCATTGTAATAAGGCGGCTATAGCCTCGGTCATGAGTCCTTTGCCCTGGTGCTCAGGATACGTTCCATAACCAATCTCTACTTGCCCCTCCTCAGTAGGCGGACCTTTAAAACAGAGGTCTCCTACCAGTTGATTCTGTTCTTTCAGAACCATTGTCCAAAGAGTATAAAAATAGTATTGATCTGAGTGGGTGCTGACCAGCGGTAGGAAGTAATTTTCTAGGGTGTGTTTCAAATCAAATGAAATATCCCTGAGCTGATATTCTGTACCAAGTGCAGCCTCTAAAGAACCGTTGTTCAGGGAATATAACTTCAACTGTTCAGCGGTAAGAGGTAGAATCTTTAGCCTAGGTGTCTCTATTACAAACATGTGTAATATTTTTTTGAGTATTAGCCTCCTAAGATAAAGCTTATTTGACAGCTTTGTTATTTGCCCGCCTTTCCTGTTTTAGGTGTAATTTTTCAAAAACAGGTCTAAAACAGCAAATCTGCTGGATTCTTTTCAGCTGCTCGCATTTTACCCCTCCTTCACCTCCTTTAACATCTCAATGACAAACTCCTCGGTTCGGCTTAAATACGGGTTTACTTTACGTTTTTTAGCGTCATGCTTTCTTAGGTATTCCACCAATTTATCATCCTTGAATAAGCTCACAATCTCAGGATGTATATAGTATTTACTGCAAACGGTTGGGGTGTTGCCTAATTCTTTAGCTACCAATTTAGCAGCCTCTTTCACTGATTTTTCCTTCTCAATCTCGGGGTTTTCATCAATAATTTGCTCCAGACACTCCACCATCATCACGGTTCCGCCCCAAGTTCTGAAATCTTTTGCGGTGAAGTCGTCTTGGCAGAGCTCCCGCAAATAATCGTTCACATCACCTGACTCAATGGGCTGGCGATCCCCATCTTCGTCGTAATACTGAAACAAATCATAGCCCGGTATGTCTTGGCATTGTTTCACAAGCCGGGCTAGGCGTCGGTCTTTAATGCTGATTTCATGCTTCACTCCTTTCTTGCCTACAAACTCAATCCGCAGGTTATCTCCCTCAACCTTAACGTGGCGGTCTCTTAGCGTGGTTAGTCCGTAAGACTTGTTTGATTTTGCATAATGGCGATTTCCAATTCTTATAAAAGAATTATCCAGCAGCTCAACAACCACCGCCAGCACTTTCCTTTTCTCCAGTTTCTTTAGCCGAAGGTCTTTCTCTACCTGCTCCCGTATTTTAGGCAACGCCTTGCCGAAGGCCAGCATCTTCCCAAACTTAGTGAGGCTTCTGGCTTCCTGCCATTGCGCATGGTAAAGGTATTGTTTTCTGCCTTTATCGTCTCGGCCGGTGGCTTGAATATGACCGTTGGGTGAAGGGCAGATCCAGACATCAGTCCAGGCAGGCGGAATCACCAGTTTATTTATGCGCTCTAATACTTTTTCATCTGTTATCTTTTCTCCTTTAGCGTCAAAAAACTCAAACTTTTTGCCCTTCTGTCGCCTACTTAGGCCAGGCTTTGTATCTGGTATATAGCGCAAGCCTGCCTGACGAGCCACATCGGCGGGTTTAACTTCTGAAAAAAGACTGTTTTCCATACAGGAGATGTAAAGTATTCATCCTTAAACTTTGCCAGTGGTTAAAGGTTGTGCTGTTTTAGACCTGATTTTATGAAAACATACCTAAAAAGATTACTATCACCCTGTGGAGGTACTCTACTCCTTCTGATCCGGTTCTACCTAATGCATTGTTTATGCGTAGAAGGTTTTGTTTATTTTACTTTTCTGATACGCTTCCAGAACTTATGACTTTTACTTCCACAGCCAGAATACTATTTTTTCTATTTGTGCCGCCCCTGCTGTTATTAGGTGGTTGTGGCACAGACAAGAACGGCGACCACGTTTTCTTCTCTATTGAAGATGACATTGCGTTGGGCCAGCAGGTAGCTCGACAGGTTGACTCAACCTACCGGGCAAAAGGGCAGCTACTAGAGCGCAACTCTTCTAACCCTAACACAAGAAGAGCCTATGCTTATCTAGATAAAATTGTGGAGCGCCTTCTTAATTCAGGGCAGGTTACTCACCGCGATGATTTTGCCTGGGATGTTAAATTGATCAAGGACCCTGACAACCTAAATGCTTTTGCCACGCCCGGAGGGCACATCTATGTGTTTACTGGACTCATTCAATACTTAGACTCAGAAGATCAACTGGCAGGCGTATTAGGGCATGAAATAGCCCACGCAGACCAGAGGCATACCATTAAACAGCTGCAAAAACAATACGGCATTTCTTTTCTTTTGTCTCTGGCCTTGGGAGACAACTCAGGAGAACTGGAAAGAATAACTGGGCAGATCATTGGTCAGCTGGCGGGGCTTAAGTTTAGCCGCGACTATGAAAGGGAATCAGATGATTATTCGGTACTGTATTTAGGTGGTACAGATTACTACGCCTGTGATGGTGCAGCCGGATTCTTTCAGAAAATGCAGAATGCGGAGCAAAGAGGCAATCCTCCTGAATTTCTTAGCACCCACCCTTCACCAGGAAACCGCGTACAAAATATCCAGACAAAAGCGCAGCAAGAAGGCTGTGCTACCACCAGATCAGGTAGTTCCAATTATGAACAGTTCAAACAGTTGCTGAGGTAAAAGAAGCACAAGAGGTAGATAAAAATCCATTAATATATATCTCTAAATAGCTATATCCGTAGGAAAAGATATACATACTTCTACACATGAGCCAAGACTGGAAAAAACGCCTGGGAGCATCCTTAGAAAAAGCTGATGACACCTTTGACCTGTTCATGCAACGTCTGCGCAACCGCCTGGGCCTGTACAAACCCTTGCATATTGTGCCTTACCGCAGCTATGGTACTGTGAACCGGCTATATGTAAAAGGCCGAGTTCTGGCAGACAAAGGAATTTCTTCCGCAGCCGAAAATGACACCCTCTGGAAAAACCTACTGAACATGTACCGCCGTTTTGAAAGCGACGAGGTACGCGATGCCGTGTTACAGGTGTCTTTCAACGAGCAGCATTACCAGGTAGTCACTGACAGAGAGGGTTATTATGTACTGAATCTTGAACCTAAAGCACCTCTTAAATTAGATGATATTTGGCATGAGGTAGAGATTGAATTAACTCATGCCAACATATCATCATTTGAACCCGGAGTAAAGGCAGAAGCACATGTACTTGTTCCGCCCCCAGACGCTGAATACGGCATCATCTCAGATATTGATGATACCATTGTGCTCACCTCTGCTACAGATTTGATAAAAATGTCGCAGCACACGTTTATGAACAATGCCCGCACTAGATTACCATTTGCGGGAGTGTCTGCTTTCTACCGTTCGCTGCAACTAGGCCGCAATGGCAAACGTAACAACCCCTTCTTTTACGTGAGCAGCAGCCCCTGGAACCTGTACGACCTACTGCACGATTTTTTAGACATTCACGACATACCGGCTGGCCCTCTTCTGCTCCGTGACTTTGGGCTTATGCAAAACAAGTTCTTTGGGTCTGACCACATGAGCCATAAGTTTAAGGAGATAAAAAATATATTGCTCACTTACCCTCACCTTAACTTTATCTTGATTGGCGACAGCGGACAAGAAGACCCTAAAATTTACCGTGAAGTCATTAAAGAGTTTCCAGGTCGGATTATCTGCTCTTATATAAGAGATGTAAACTTGCCTGATCGTGCCAAAATAGTTCAGGAGGTACAGGAAGAGCTAAAGGAAACCGTAGAAATGATTCTGGTGAAAGACACTGCTGAAGCCGCCCAACACGCTGCCCAAAATGGATATATTTTCCATGACGAAGTAGAAAAAGTAGAAGAGCAGGCAGTAATAGACCAAAGCGATGCCCCTGGAACAGCCACACAACAAGCTCCCGCTCCTATTAGCAAAGACACCAGGAGAAAAAGCTCTGAGTCTTGAGTTATGAATTATAAAGCTCAAGTGCACGTTTAATTTCTTTACCCAAGACTCAGGACTCACTAAGAAGAATGATCGGCTACTATTTTCCATTTTCCGCCTATTTTCCGGAAAACAAGCGAAAAATGGCCTTCAAGGTCACCAATAGTGCGGCGAAGGTGCCATTTACCAATTACGAATAGTCCGTCTTTGCTGATGATATCAGTACGCAACAAAGTAAAAGTGAGCTTACCCATTGCCTCTGGAGTAGGATACCCTCTTTTATAGTTTTGCAGAGTTTGGTTCCAGCCGTATGTGGGGCCATTTTTACCAATAAACACTAATGAATCTGATTGCCAGTAAGGCTCCATGAAAGCCTCTAAATCTCCGCGGTTCCAAGCTTCGCTCTGACGCAGCATAATGGCTGAAATCTCCTTATAATACTGTCTAGCCTGCAACTTAGGACTACAACTTTGGCTAACCAACAAGAAAAAAGCCGGGAGAAGAACATGGCATACGGCGGTCAGATAGGCACTGTTTCTCATTTCATCCAAGTTTTTATATAATCAGTACCGCCAAGTCGGTTCATGTTGCGCACAATGTTCCTGCGACGGCGCAAGGTATAGCCAGAGGGTTTTGCCGCAGAAAATTTAATTGGGTTAGGCAACACCGCTGCCAACAAAGCCGCCTGCTGCCGGCCTACTTTATCTGGGGTTATGTTAAAGAACTTCTTGCTGGCAGCGTGTACGCCAAAAATATGGTCTCCCATTTCAGCAATATTCAAGTAAACCTCCATTATCCGCTCTTTCCCCCACAGCAGTTCTATGAGAAAAGTAAAATACATTTCAACGCCTTTTCTAACATAGCTACGCCCGTGCCACAGAAAAACATTTTTTGCTACCTGCTGACTAATGGTGCTGCCCCCTACTGTTTTTTTTCCGGACATGTTGGTTTGAAATGCCTTCTTTATAGCCTCAAAATCGAACCCGCTATGCACCAGAAACAGTTGGTCTTCTGCAGCAATAGCAGCCAACGGAAGCTGTAGCGACATATCTTCTAACTCTACAAACTTATATTGAATTACCTCTACCTGCTCTGTCTTTGGCGAAGGTTCTGACCGTTTGCTCAGCATGTGCAACGTGACCGGTGGATCTAGCCAACGATAGGCCAATACCCATAGAATAGAAATCAAAAAAAGGCTCAGGCAAAGCTTCCAGAATACCCTGAGAACTTCTTTAAAAGTAAAATTGATTTGCTTGCCTGACATGCCTGACCTAGTTTCTACAGTTTTTTACTTTAATTTTTTATTCAGAACCAGAAATGCTCAGTTATTTCTGTTTTAGAGCCATTTTTCTGAAAACAACTCTAAAACAGAGTCATATCATCCTAAAAACCAGTTTATAAGATATTATAACTTTACTTCCGGAGCCACAAAAATAAACAAATAGTGGCAGCGTGTAGTTGATAATTATAAATTAGTGGCCTCTACCTTGCCTTTTTACATATGAGCAGATTTCTGCCTCTTTTCCCCCTTAACATTGTTGTTTATCCTGGAGAGAAATTGAACATCCATATTTTTGAGATGCGTTACCGCCAGCTCATAACAGAGAGCCATACCAATGGCACCACTTTTGGTATTCCGGTATACCTGAACAGCGGCATTGGTGAGTACGGTACAGAAATAAAGCTGTTAGGTATAGAGAAAAAATACCCAGGCGGGGAGATGGATGTAAAAACCCAAGGACTTGGCATTTTCAAAATCAAAGATTTCCAGCGTCAGGCCCCAGACAGACTGTACCCTTCCGGTGAAATTGAAGATCTCACACCTGAGCAAGACAATGCAGAATGGCAGCATTTACAAGTAAAGGAAATGCTACAGGAACTTTACAGCGCTCTAAGCATTCAGTCGCTTATGCTGAAGCTTGGTGACAACTTCAGGTCGTATGACATAGCCCACCACATAGGATTTACCTTGGAGCAGGAATATGCCTTACTGCAATGTCTAAAAGAAAGCGAGCGGTTAGAAATAATTTTATCTCATCTGCAGCAGATTTTGCCTGTTGTGCAGCAAACAGAAAAGCTAAAGGAACGGGTTAAGCTGAACGGCCATTTTAAGAATTTGACTCCTCCAAACTTTTAAACTTTTTATGCAGTATTAAGAAGTAGGTATCTTAGAAAGAACATACACTCTATTTTAAAGATTAGATGTTACAGAAGTTTCTAAGAGCAGCCAGGCCTAACACCACATCATGATTCTAAAACTTGCGCTGACTTTTTTTGTTCTGTTCACAGCATACACCGTTTGGTCCTACCTGCGGGAGCGTAAGTACCGAAAGAAACCTTTTTATGGTCTGGCTGATATTGGGTGGCGAACCATTCAGCCCCCTCCTACTGAAAGTAGAATACACTCTGTAGCCTTAGTGGGCGATATAGGAAATGCCGGCCCTGTAGAGACCGACAGCGTGATGCAGTCAATCAAAGACTGGCTAGACACAGAAGGCGCTAAAAGCACTATAGTTTTTCTGGGAGATAATATATATCCGGTTGGTCTTCCGCCAGAGGGGCATCGTCACCATCAGAATGCCTTACAAAAACTATATTACCAGCTAGAGCTCTTTAAAAGCTACGAGGGCAAAGTGGTGTACCTTGGCGGAAATCATGACTGGAACAAAGGGCGCAGAAACGGATTGACGTATGCCCTTCGGCAAGAGCGAACTATTTGCGAGGCTCTTAATGATCCTTTAGCTTTTTTACCAAAAAATGCCACATTAGGTCCTGTGCCCCTTGAAATCAATGACCATTTGCTGCTCATTGTCATCAATACACAATGGTGGGTTCAAAAAGGAGAAAAGCCCCGCCGCCTGTATCCGGACCAGGAAGAGACTAATCCCGAAGCGTTCTTCTCTGCATTACAACTGCTTCTGGAAAAGAACAAGCATCGCTTTGTAATCATTGCCGCCCATCATCCATTGTATAGCAACGCTCTGCACGGTGGTAAATTCACTGTAAAGCAGCAACTCTTTCCGCTAACCTTCATCAATAAAAAGGCTATGTTGCCGTTGCCCATGGCCGGCTTGGCGTTTAGGTTGTACCGTAAATACATTGGAGCTACAGAAGATATGTCTTTCCCGCCATTTAAGCGTTTTAGGAAGAAAATACTTAAGTTACTTCACCAGTACTCAAATTTCTTCTATGTGGGCGGCCATGATCATAATCTGCAGTACTTTCAGGTAAAAGGAGGCCACTACGCAGTCAGCGGATCTGGCAGCAAAACCAATTTTGTAGCGAAGGGCGGCAAAGCAACCTTCAGTCACGAAAACAAAGGCTTCATGGTCTTAGACCATTATCAAGATGGTTCTGTATGGCTCCGCGTTTTAGAACCCTCAGAGGAGACTCCAAAAAAAACGATTATAGCATTTCAGAAGTGCCTCTACAAAACATAGGCCCATTCCATAGTTACTCTGCAGGCAAAACTACTTTAAGGCTGCTCGGCAACACCTTGAAATGAATTACCTCTGAACAAGGTACAGGCTCTCCGTCTATGTGGCAGACTTCACGGCAATGATTGATGATAGTTGCTTCCTGACAGCTAAACTTTTGGGTAAATTCACTTTCATCTATATTCTCGGTATACATCTGATATAGAATACCCAAGCTGGCAGTCTTGGGGAATGGTTTCAGTATAAATATCTCGAACAAGCCGTCATTAATCACTCCGTTAGGATTGATAGCCGCATTACTTCCAAATGCCTTCGCGTTTGTAACAGTTACCATGAATGCCTCACCTGAAAAAACCTCTTTCCCTTCTATCAGAACTGTATACTTCTTGGGCTCATAGGCCATAAATTGCTGTAAAGCAATCCAGGCATAAGCGCCGGGGCCACGGGTATCTCCTTCATTAAATTGCTTTACCACCAGCGCATTAAATCCTAGATCACATAAATGGATGGAAGGCTCCTCATTCACGAGCAGCGTATCTATTGATTTTATTTTGTAATGATTTATCACCTCAAGGGCTTCAATAAAATCCTGCGGTATATCCAGATCTTTAGACAGTCCGTTACCTGAACCTTGCGGAATAATGGCTAATGCCATAGCGGTGTTAATTAGAAGTTTAGCCACCATGTTTACAGTACCATCTCCCCCAACGGCCACTACTATATCAGGTTGAAAAGAATCTATGTGCTCCCGCAGGCGCTCTTCATCTTTCTGTCCCGTTGTTTTAAAAAAGATAGACTCCACCTTTTGCCGCTGGCAGAAGATAAACATATCTTGCTCTAGCTCCTCTTTATCAATGTCTCCAGCTATTGGGTTTATAGCAAAAAGTATCTTAGCCATGGTTCAACGGTACCCTCTAAGTGGTTTTGGGCTTAATTTTCAAAAAACAGGTTTAAAACAGATTTACATAAGTATTATCTGCTTACCTATTGCGGCTTATACGCTAATATATACAAGAAGTAACCCGAGTTTCTTCTTGTGCCTCTAATTCTTTTTTACTGGAATTTATTCAAGTACAGTTAAAATGAGCATAAATTGGTGATGGTGACAATCATTGTTTAAACAGTAAACATCATTATCTGAAATTTATACTATTACAACAATTACTTTTAACTATCTAAAATTTAAACCGGAAATCTTAAACATAATTTTAGCTTTATTTATTTAAGACACAGCTCATTATATAATGATCACACATAATCACCACCTGTCAAATTTCATAAAACAAACAAGTATCTATATCTTTTTATATTGCACTTACGTAAGAGACGTATCGTACTTAGTACGGTTAAAACTAAAACGAAAGAACATGAACCTTAAAAGAACATTCGGCGCCATTTTAACAGTCCTAGGGATTGTGGGCGTAATTTGGGGAGCCTATGCTTTCTTGGCCGGCGGCGATTCTGTAGGAAATATTTCAATGAACCAGTTTTCTGCTGCTGTACCCTTTGTTGTTGGACTTATCTTCTTGTTCACAGGCATAAGCCTTGTAAAAACTACCCGAGACAACGCCTAGCCTATTAAACCGTTATAAAGCACAAAGCAGCCCCCTAGGGGCTGGCTTTGTGCTTTATAACTAACATGAATAATGTTTATATAGTAGGTTGGCTTTGCGCTAAGGAAGCCTGAAAAGTTTTTACGGCAGAATTAGTGTCTAAATAAGCTGACTTGTATTCTTTAGACGGAGCATCAATATATAAGCATGTGCCGTCTTTGATAGTTTGTATGATTTCAGGAGAAAGTTCCTGAGGAAGAGCTGGGCAACCGTGGCTACGCCCTAAACGGCCATGCTGCTTGATAAAGGCTTCGCTCACATAATCAGCACCATGCACCACTATAGCTCTTTGCTTGGCTTTAGAATTGAAATTAGGATCTAAGCCCTCTAGCCTTAAGGATAATCCGTGGCTTCCATAATAGGTATTTTCAGTAACGTAGAAACCCAGGCTGCTCATATGAGAGTTCTCTATATTTGAAAAATTAACTGCCTTCTCATTGCCAGACCCACGCCCATGCGCTACATGAGTTTTAAAAAGCACTTCTTTTTTGTCTAAGTCTATCACCCAAAGTCTCTTCTTGTTGCTTGACAGTCCAAAATTCACAATAGATAAAACATTTTTATCACTTTTAATTTTGTGCTGTTCTTTCAAATTATAAAAGCCAGTTGCCGCTTTGGCAAACAAATCAAAATTAAGACCGGCCGCCTCAAGTTCAGCATCTTCATAAAGCTCTTCTAAATGAATATCAAAAGCCATAGCCGGAGTCACTACAGTTTCTGAAACTAAAGAGGCCACTTCAACGGGAGTAGGCTCAGGAGCAGACACATATTCTGAAGGATCACTTGTTGCCGGAGACACAAAGGACAGGGTGGTCAGGACCGAAAGGGCTAGAATTAATCTATTCATATCGTATATCTTTACTGGTCTATTCTATTTTCACTACAACTTCCACATTTATAACTACTGTAGTTTTACCTTTGTTCCCTAAGTAGTTAATAAAACCGCTGCACTTCTTATATTTTAACGACTGCAGACTTTAAAGTTACGATCTAACTCTTTTAAATATTGCGTTTTATGGCAATTAAAGCACTTTTAAAGCACTTGCCCCTTGTTTTTGCATGCTGCTTCATTTTTTTTGGCTCTGTTAGCTGCACAACTGACACTTCTAACATAAAATTTGACTCTGAACTGTGGAAAAACGATTTGAGCGGATGCAAAGGCAGTAGAAAAGAATTAAAGCCTCAGGTGGAAGAAATCCGCCTGCAGCTTATTGGCTTAAAAGAACATGCTATCCGATCATTGCTAGGTAAACCAGACACCGAGGAGTTACTGCAGAAAAGCAACAAGATTTATATCTACTACATTAATCCTGGCCCTAAATGTGCAAACCCGTCAGGAGCAGGAGATGTTGCTGCTTTGGCTGTACGTATTGACGCCTTGGGCACTGTAATAGAATCAAATATTCTGGAAGAGTAGAAAAAAGAAAGCCATTCCCCCAAATAAGGGAACGGCTTTCTAGGCAAGCGTCAAATCTTAATGCTTGTTGTTCTTTTTAGACTTTTGTTTTCTTTTATCATCTTTCACTCTCATTGAATCTTGAGAGGAGTTACCTTTTTCCATTATTATTTCAGATTCCGCTGAACCAGCTGACGCATTAGTGCTTGACCGGTTAGTTTCTGAAGATCCAGCAGCTCCCTCGGGTAGGCGGCCTTCATTTTCAAGATAAGCGGTGAATTGTTTAGGAGTAAGTATCTGAGCGTATTCTTTATCTATTTGCTCATTTACCTCTCTCATTTTGGCATCACGCATTTGCGTGTCATTAGAGTACATTCTCTGAATTTCATTATACCGGTCAATTCTAGACTGGTTTAAAGCTTTCAATTTTATATACTGACCTTCGTTCAACTCAAGGTCGTTGTACATTTGTCGTGTCATTTCTGTCGCGCTCATTGTGGCAAGATTAGCACGGCTAGCCGCTGCAGCACCTGTTAATTCTGTTTGAGCTTGTGCGGTGTAAAAGGCACTAAATAAGAAGGCGGATAAGATTAACTTTTTCATAATGTTCTGACGCTTAAAGTAGTTGTTCTTCATTTTCTGTTCCTGTTTATACCTTCTTAAACGGGCATTAAAATTTAAAGGTTATAGGAAATTTAATATTTTTTTATTGCACTTATTTTATAATATAAATTGCATTACTTTACAATAAATTAAACTTTAATAATATTATAATATGATTATTTATATTTATTATTTATTAATTATATATTAATCAACTAGTTACATGACTAATAAAATAACTTATGATTTCATTTTATAATACTTTATTGAATTATATACATCAGCCAGCTATAGACAAAACAAAGACAATAATTTATATATTCATATTAAATGAGTCAAAAGACTTGCCTCATCCATATGATAATATCACACCTTTACACCCATTTTGCATAATAGGCTAAAGATTATCAGTAGATATAGGTTATGCTGAAGCTGAATACAGAAGAGCAACAGAGGATTAGCAGCACATATAATAAGTGGAGATGTAGAGAAAGCCTCTTAAGTATTGTTCTTGTACCAGTAATGCAAAGGCAGAAGAGAGTACACACACAGACACAAAAAAAGCCTGAAGCGTAAGCTTCAGGCCTCTAATATTAAAAATAAGATAAATCAATCTGTTAATTTATGGTCAGGTGATTTAAAATATTGCATAGCCAAGTAACCCACGAAAGGGCCTACCACTATTCCAAATATGATCCAGGTGATAGCTATTAAGGCAATGGCACTGGAGTCTTCAGCCCCATTGTCAGCATAATACGGGTAGCTGTACGCCATATCAAAGAGTGAGTCTACCAATACCTGGACTATGGTAAAAATCACTGAGGATACCAGCCCCACAAAAAAGGCCACGCCTATTCCCTCTAAATATTTGATGCGTCCGTTCAGGCGTTCTTTATGCCCTTTGATTGCCCAGACCACCCCAACAACCAAAATCACTCCGGTCAAAAAGTGAAAGGTGGAATTTTCCATTTGGCCTATCATCTTCACAATTGCCATATAGATAACAGCCGCAATACCTGTCATGATTCCATAATAGGTACCTGTTCTCTGTACCGTTACTCTACGTTGTTCCATTTTCTAGTTTTATTATGTTTACGTCTATTTCAAATAAGGAGATCTCTCACCCTCTCCTTTTATCATATTAGATATGATTTATCATATACTTGAATATTTGAACTGGTGTTGTGCCTTTTGGCAAAATTTTATAACAAAAATTCCTCAATTGAGGCACTTGGCTGCCATGAAATTCTTCTGAACTCATTTAAGCTTTTGATTGTCTGATTATAAGGCTTTGCAAGGAGAGGCAGAACACATAAGCTGAAATAGGCTGTTTTAAGTTCTTTTGATACCTTTGCGCCAGCATACCCAAAACAAGATATTTAGCATTACATGATCAGCACCAGCAACGTTAGTCTTAGATACGGAAAGCGCACCCTGTTTGAAGACGTTACAATAAAGTTTTCTCCTGGCAACTGCTATGGCCTCATTGGAGCCAACGGAGCCGGCAAATCCACTTTTCTTAAAATATTATCCGGTGAAATAGACCCTAACACAGGAACGGTAGATATTCCTGCCAAAGCCCGTCTGGCGGTGCTAAAGCAGAACCATTATGAGTATGATGAGTACCCGGTGTTACAAACGGTAATCATGGGCCATAAAAGGCTCTATGAGATAATGACCGAAAAAGATGCCATTTACGCTAAAGAAGATTTCTCTGAAGCAGACGGCATGCGCGCCTCTGAATTAGAGGCTGAATTTGCCGACATGGAAGGCTGGAATGCTGAATATGAAGCCGGTGAATTATTGAGCGGCCTTGGCATACAGCCCGATCTACACTACACGCTCATGAAAGATTTGGGTGGTAATGAGAAGATTCGCGTGCTCTTAGCCCAGGCTTTGTTCGGAAACCCTGACATTCTACTGCTCGATGAGCCTACCAACCACCTGGATGCTGAGTCTATTATGTGGTTAGAGAATTTCCTGGACAACTTCCAGAATACAGTAATAGTAGTATCGCACGACCGTCACTTCTTAGACGCCGTTTGTACGCACGTGGCTGACATTGACTTTGGCAAAATTCAGTTATATGCTGGTAACTACTCGTTCTGGTATGAGTCAAGTCAACTAGCTTTAAAGCAACGCTCAGACGCGAACAAAAAGACCGAAGACAAACGCAAAGAATTGCAGGCGTTCATTGCCCGATTTAGCGCGAACGCCTCAAAGTCAAAGCAGGCCACCTCTAGAGCTAAATTACTGGAGAAACTAACCGTTGACGACATCAAACCGTCTAGCCGTCGCTACCCATACATTCAGTTCAAACAAGAGCGTGAGGCGGGAAATCAGTTACTACAGGTTGATGGCTTAACCAAGAGCAACGAAGAAGGAGTCATCTTCAAAGATGTCACCTTCATGATGGACAAGAACGACAAGATTGCCGTTATCAGTCGCAATGACCTAGCTGCCACTACCTTCTTCAAGATAATAATGGATGAGGCTAAGGCAGACAAAGGAGAATTCAAGTGGGGTACCACTATCACCACCGCTTACTTCCCGAAAGACAACAGTGAGTTTTTCAACACTGATGAAAATCTGGTTGACTGGCTACGTCAGTTTTCAGTTGAGAAAGACGAGAGTTTTATCCGCGGGTTCCTGGGACGTATGCTTTTCTCTGGTGAAGAATCTTTGAAGAAAGCAAGTGTCTTATCTGGTGGCGAGAAAGTGCGTTGCATGCTGTCGCGCATGATGCTGCAAAGCGGAAACATGCTGGTGTTGGATGAGCCAACCAACCACTTGGACCTGGAGTCAATCACCGCTCTGAACAATGGCTTGAAAGAATTCCAAGGGTCTTTGTTGTTCAGTTCTCATGACTTGCAGTTTGTAGACACCATTGCCAACCGCATCTTAGAACTGACCCCTAGCGGCATCATTGACAAGCGCATGACCTATGATGATTATTTGACCGACAGCAGCATCAAAGAGCTTCGCGCCCAAATGTATGGCGTAAAGGCTGTAGCCTTGTAGTTATAAACTGTTTTCAAAAAAATAAGCTATAAACGCAAAGAGGGCGCTACCATTTCGGTAGCGCCCTCTTTTTTTATACAACCAATGCTATCCCCTTATTAATCTAAGCAGAACTGCTATAATGGCGATAACTAATAGTACGTGTATAATACTACCCACTGAATCTCCAAAGCCCAGGAACCCAATGAGCCAAAGTATTACCAGCACTACGGCTATGATATACAGTAAATTTCCCATGGTATTACTTGTTGTCTGTTAAACAGAGGTGAAACAAATGAATAAAAGGCTTTACGCCCGGCGTATCAATCTTAAGATGACAGCAATTACGGCTATCACCAATAATACGTGAATGATACTACCCACTGAATCTCCGAATCCTAAGAATCCGATTAGCCATAAAATCACCAGCACTACCGCGATGATATACAATAGATTTCCCATAGTTTTAGTTGTGTTAGGTTTTAGTTATTGTTTTGAGGCAGCAAACGTGCCACCATCAATTTGTTTTTGCTTGTACGGAACAACATTACAAAAGATTTATATAGAACTATATAATATTTTTATAAACCTATAATACAAGCAGTTACTATTATCACCTCCCCCATTTCTGCAATTGTGGGCAACAAGAATTGTTTTAGTTTTGTAGAACAAACCACACTAACTCCACTACTATGAAAATAGCCGTCATAGGTTCTGGCACCATGGGCAACGGCATTGCCCATGTGTTCGCCCAAAACTCCTTTGCCGTTTCACTCATTGATATCTCACAAGATTCCCTCACCCGCGCATTGGGCACCATCTCCAAGAACCTGGACCGCATGGTGGCAAAAGGGACTGTCACTGAAGAACAGAAAAAGGAAACGCTGGGGCGAATCAATACTTTTACAGACTTAAAAGAAGGCGTGCAAGATGCTGATCTGGTCATAGAAGCGGCCACTGAAAATGTAGAGATCAAACTAGACCTTTTCCGCCAGTTAGAGGAACATACCAAACCAGATTGCATCTTAGCAAGCAATACTTCCTCTATCTCTATCACTAAGATTGCCTCCGTTACTAAACGCCCCGATAAAGTGATAGGCATGCACTTTATGAATCCGGTGCCGGTCATGAAACTGGTGGAAGTAATAAGAGGCTACTCCACATCAGATGAAGTGACAAATAAAATCGTTGACTTGTCAAAGCAGTTAGGCAAAATTCCTGCTGAGGCCAACGATTATCCGGGTTTTGTAGCCAATCGTATTCTCATGCCCATGATCAATGAGGCCATCTACTCTTTATATGAAGGAGTGGCCGGTGTGGAAGAGATAGACACTATCATGAAATTAGGCATGGCACACCCCATGGGGCCGCTGCAACTCGCCGATTTCATTGGCCTAGATGTTTGCCTTTCAATTCTGCGTGTATTGCATGATGGCTTCGGCAACCAAAAATATGCACCATGCCCACTGCTAGTCAATATGGTGCAGGCTGGCCACAAAGGCGTGAAAAGCGGCCAAGGCTTCTACAGCTATAGCCACGGTACAAAAGATTTAGTTGTAGCCGACACTTTTAAGAAGAGGTAAATTAATGTGCTAATTTGTTAATGTGCTGTTACTTGAATTTGGGAATGTAAGGATTTGGAAATGGGGAAATGGCCAAGCTTCCAATTTTCAGTATTTCTGTTTTAGGCCCATTTTTGAAAAATCAGACCTAAAACAGACGTAGCATCGTTCCTCTGAACGACGCAATATATTATAAACAGGAAGAGCCGGCAAAGTTGCCGGCTCTTCCTGTTTTAGGCTTTTTTCCGGAAAACAGCTCTTAAACAGCTACTTCGTTTTCACGCAGTGCGTCATTCAATGAAGTTTTCAAGTCTGTGCTTTCCTTCCTTTGGCCAATGATCAAGGCACAAGGCACTTGGTAAGAGCCAGCCGGAAAGTTTTTGGTATAAGAACCTGGAATTACAACTGACCTTGGCGGCACATATCCTTTGTATTCCTTCGGCTCTGAGCCAGTCACGTCAATAATTTTGGTGCTGCCGGTAATACAAACATTGGCTCCTATCACGGCCTCTTTGCCTATGTGGCAGCCTTCCACTAATATACTCCGTGAACCAATAAAAGCGCCGTCTTCCACAATTACCGGAGCGGCCTGTACAGGCTCCAGAACTCCTCCCAAACCTACGCCACCGCTCAGGTGCACGTGCTTGCCCACTTGGGCGCAAGAACCTACAGTAGCCCAGGTATCTACCATGGTTCCCTCGTCAACGTACGCACCTATATTAGTGTAAGATGGCATTAAAATTACTCCTTTAGAGATATAGGAGCCGTAGCGGGCCAAAGCATGAGGCACAACTCTAACACCCAACTCTGCAAAACCGCTCTTTAGCGGAATTTTGTCATGAAACTCGAAAGGACCGGCTTCAATGATTTCCATGGTCTGGATAGGGAAGTACATCAGTACCGCCTTTTTCACCCACTCATTCACCTGCCAGCGCTCTCCACCAGTTGGTTCAGCCACCCGCAGCTCTCCTTTATCCAGTAAACGGATCACTTCTCTGATAGCTTCCTGTGAGGCCGCCAACTGTAATTGGGAACGGTCTTCCCAAACAGATTCTATGGTAGTACGTAAATCGCTCATTTGTTCTTTATGAAGGTATGAACGCCAAAATTATTAAATTACCTCGATGATTCGAAAACGAATTCTGCTGGCCTCCCTCCTAAAGCCTGCTACAGACACCCGTTTGTTTGAAAAAATAGGTAAAAGTTTGGCAAAACTGCCGGAGCTGGAAATTCATGTGGCTGGTTATTTAGCCCCCCTGCCACCCACAGAAGAGGCCTACGGCATCACCTTCCACACTATATTCTACTTCCCCCGACTGTCTGCGCAAAGATTATTGGCACAAATAAAGTACTGGCGTTTACTAAAAGAGCTGAAGCCTGATTTAGTGGTGGTTGCCACTCATGAATTACTATTCACCACTTGGCTGTACTGCCGCCAGCACAAAGCTAAGCTCGTGTACGATGTTCAGGAAAACTACTTCCTCAACCTAACAACTCAAAACATTTACAGGCACGGGTTGGGCAACATACTTGGTCATACCATAAGGGGAATTGAAAAAAATATAGCGCCTAAGGTTGATCATTTTTTCTTAGCCGAAGAAAGCTACATCAATGAGCTGCCATTTCTGGACAGCAGGTTTACGGTGCTGCAGAATAAATACATTCACCCGCATGGTCAAAAGCTAATGCATAGAATCATGCCTGTGGTTTTAAAAAACAAGAACCCTCTGCGCCTGTTATACTCCGGTACCATCTCCAAACTATATGGTGTATTAGAGGCGGTAAAGTTCATATCTGAATTGCGACAGTGGGTGCCGAATGCTGAGTTAACCATAGCTGGCTACTGTGCCGATGCCTCATTTTTAAAAGAACTACAGCAGCAGATATCCAAATTGCCGTACATAAAATTAGTGGGAGGAAGTGAGCTGTTGCCCCACCGTCAGATTCTGGAACTTGAGCAGACGCACCACATTGGTTTGCTCCCGTACCAGCCGCACCCTAGTACATTCAGCTGTATACCTACTAAGTTATTTGAGTATCAGGCAAACGGACTGGTCATTGTAGCGCAGGAAAACCCGCTATGGGAAACGATGATCACAGATAATTCTTCTGGGCTATCATTAAATTTTTCAATGCCTGTTGATCAACACTTTGCATACACCTTATTAAACCAACAGTTCTACTTAAAAGGGGCACCACAACTGGTTTTATGGGAGCAGGAAGAGGTAGTTTTGCAGCAGGTAATTAGGCAGCTACTGACATAATAACAGCTACAGAAACAAAATTTAGACAAACCTAAACTTTTATTTATACATACGTATATTTGTGCAGCTATGACAAAACAACTAAGAAATTCCCGTATTGCTGGCCTCGGCCATTATGTACCTGAAAAGGTTGTGAAGAACGCAGACCTGGAGAAACTCATGGACACCTCTGATGCCTGGATTCAGGAGCGCACCGGCATCAAAGAGCGTCGTTATTTTGAACCAGGCAAAGACACCACCGCCAACATGGCCGCTAAAGCTGCCCATAAGGCGCTGGAGCAGGCCGGACTTGAGGCAAAGGAACTGGACATGATTGTATTCGCTACTCTGAGTCCTGACTATTTCTTTCCAGGCTCAGGCGTGTTGCTGCAGCGTGAGTTGGGCTTGAAAGATATTCCCTGCTTTGACGTACGCAACCAGTGCTCCGGTTTTATCTATGCCCTTTCCCTGGGCGACCAGTTCATTAAAACTGGCATGTACAACAATGTACTGGTGGTGGGCTCTGAAATTCACTCATCAGGCCTAGAGTTTAATGACCGAGGTCGCGCTGTTTCAGTAATTTTTGGCGACGGTGCCGGTGCTGCCGTACTCACTCCTTCTGACAGCCTTGACAAAGGAATTCTATCTACCCACTTGCACGCAGAGGGCGAATTTGCCGAAGAACTGGCAGCCACCATGCCATCCAGCAACTTGCCTGAGCGCCTGACGCATGAAATGATTGACAACGGCTCTATATACCCGTACATGAACGGCAGCACTGTGTTCAAACATGCAGTTACCCGTTTTCCGGAGGTGATTATGGAGGCCTTGGACCAGAACGGATATACTTCCGCCGATATTGATTTGGTGGTGCCACACCAGGCTAATTTGCGCATTATTCAGTTTATTCAACAGAAGATGCAGCTGAGTGAGGAGAAAGTCTTCAGCAACATACAGAAATACGGAAACACCACGGCTGCTTCAGTACCCATTGCTTTCTCTGAAGCTTTTGAGGAAGGACGCGTGAAAGAAGGTGATTTGGTTTGTTTAGCCGCCTTCGGTAGTGGCTTTACTTGGGCCTCAGCCTTAATCCGCTGGTAGTTAAAAAAGGAAATGCATAGTACCGCTGAAGAGAATTACATCAAAGCCATCTATAAACTGTCAGGCGGCGGTGCCCACGGTGTGAGTACCAATGCTCTGGCAGATGCTTTAGATACCAAGCCTGCATCGGTGAGCGACATGCTGCGCAAACTCAGCGCCAAAGACTTGGTGCATTACGTGAAATACCGCGGCGTACAGCTCACCGACGATGGCCGAAGGGTTGCATTGAGGATCATCCGTAAGCATCGTTTATGGGAAGTCTTTCTGGTGCAGAAACTTAACTTCGCATGGGACGAGGTACATGAGGTGGCTGAACAGATGGAACATGTGAAGTCTGAGTTACTCGTGAACAGGTTAGACACTTTCCTGAACCACCCTAGGGTAGATCCACACGGAGACCCAATCCCGACCGAGAATGGCGAGATTCCGCAGGTAGAGCAAAAAGCGCTGTCAGCCTTGGAGGTTGAACAAACAGGCATTGTGTGCCGGGTAAAAGATTCACAACCAGCCTTTTTACAGTACCTGAACAGAGTGGGTATTCAAATAGGATCTCACCTTCAAGTGTTGGATAAAATAGCGTATGATAACTCGTTAGAAATAAACATCAACAGAAACAAAACTGTCATTCTTTCTTCTGATGTTTTATCAAAAATTTTTGTCATTAAACCGTAAGTTGTTTTAGGCCTGTTTTTATGAAATCAGCTCAAAAATGGCGAATAATTTTTGGATGGCTCATGTGCTTGTTTCTACTGTTTTCTTCCTGCACTCCGCAGGAAGATACTGCTGAGCTGGCTAAGCAACAAGGGAAACTGTACATTGTCACCACCACGGGAATTCTGCAAGATGCGGTAGCAAACGTGGCAGGTGAACGAGCCGTGGTAGAAGCGCTCATGGGCTCAGGCGTAGACCCCCACCTGTACAAGGCTGCCTTAGGTGATTTGCAGAAACTGCGGCAAGCCGATGTTATCATCTACAACGGCCTGCACCTGGAGGGCAAAATGGGCGAAGTACTGGAGAAGCTATCGCGGCAACAAACCGTATGGGCCGCCGCTGAGGGCTTGCCTAAAAACAAGCTCCGCCACAGCCCTAATTACCCCGACACCCACGATCCGCACGTTTGGTTTGATGTTCAACTCTGGAGTAAGCTGGTAGCGCATGTGTCTGAGAGACTGCAGAAGCATGACCCTGCTCATGCGCAAGAGTATCGCCAAAACACCCAGAAGTACCTGCAGCAGTTGGACAGCCTGCACCAATGGGCAAAGCAGCAGATTGCCTCTATTCCAGCCCAACAGCGCATCTTGATTACCGCCCACGATGCCTTCGGCTACTTCGGCGACGCTTATAACATTGAAGTGCGGGGTTTACAGGGAATTTCCACCATGTCAGAATTCGGCCTGCGGGACGTGAGCTCTTTGGTTGATTTCATCACGAAGCGGAAAATAAAAGCGGTGTTTGTAGAAACCTCCGTTTCTAACAAAGCCATAGAAGCCGTGCAGGAAGGAAGTAAACAGCGCGGTCAACAGGTGAAAATTGGCGGCAACCTCTACTCCGACGCACTCGGCGAAGCAGGCGGCCCAGCAGGTACTTACATAGGCATGGTTAAAGCCAATGTGCAGAAGATAGTTGAAGCGCTTAAGTAATGATTAATGACTAATATCTGCTCATTTATTAATACCCATTGTTAACTACCTATTAATCATTACTCATTGTTCATTAATCATTACAAAAAGAGATGATACAACACGTGACAGACCCGGTATTGGAGGTGCATGATTTGACGGTGAGTTACCAGCGAAAGCCAGTGTTGTGGGATGTGGACCTGACCCTTCCCCATAAATCTTTGGTTGGAGTTATAGGTCCCAATGGCGCCGGAAAATCGACTTTGATTAAAGCCATTATGGGATTGCTGCCGCTTAACAGCGGATATGTGCAATTGTTCGGAAAGTCTTTAGATGAGATTCGCAAAAAGGTAAGTTATGTACCGCAGCGGGAGTCGGTGGATTGGGATTTTCCGGCCTCTGCGCTGGATGTGGCTATGATGGGCACCTATGGCCAATTAGGGCTGTTTAGCAGACCCGGCGCGAAACAGAAGCAGCAGGCCCTGGAGGCGCTGGAGAAAGTAGGCATGCAGGATTTCGCTAATCGGCAGATTTCACAGCTATCGGGTGGGCAGCAGCAGCGGGTATTCTTGGCCCGAGCCCTTGCCCAAGACGCTGATTTATACCTCATGGATGAACCCTTCGCGGGAGTAGACATTGCTACTGAAACGGCTATTATTGAACTGCTCCGGCAAATGCGCGAGGCGGGCAAAACAGTGGTGGTGGTGCACCATGACCTGCAGAGTGCCCAAGATTATTTTGATTGGGTAATTCTGTTGAACATGCGCTTAGTCGCCTCTGGCCCCACTGCTGAAACCCTCACTCCTGCCCTATTGGAAAAAACCTATGGCGGCCGCCTCACCGAGCTTAGCCGGGTAAGCGAGTTGCTCCACAAAAAGAACTTCCCTATTCGGGAGAAAAAACCGGTTCGGCCATGAACACACTGTGGGAGTTTTTAAGCATGTCTGATGCCAATGTGCGCTACGTCACATTAGGTTCTATACTACTGGCGGCTAGTTCGGCAGTAGTGGGCTGCTTTACTGTGCTCCGCAAACGCGCCTTGGTAGGCGATGCCGTGGCCCACGCGGTTCTCCCAGGGGTTTGTCTGGCCTTTATGTTAACCGGAGAAAAAAATCAACTTATCCTGTTATTGGGATCCTTTCTCACTGGCTGGCTTTCGCTGGTAGTCATTGATTTTATTACTGCCAAGAGCCGAATAAAAGAAGACACTGCCATTGGGCTGGTGCTGTCGGTTTTCTTCGGGGTAGGCATTCTGTTCCTGACCTCTATTCAGCACTCAGGCAACGAAAACCAGAGTGGGCTGGACAAGTTCCTGTTCGGGAGCGCGGCTGCTTTGGTGGGCCAAGATTTAGTTACCTTTGGTATTGTGGCGGTGCTGCTGCTGTTGAGCGTGGTGCTGCTGTACAAAGAATTCAAGCTCATCAGTTTTGATGTGGCGTATGCTCGCACCATTGGGTTGCCAGTACGGGGGCTGGAACTGCTGCTTACTACCTTAACTGTTTTGGCAGTGGTAGTGGGCATTCAGAGCGTGGGCGTAGTACTCATGAGCGCCATGCTCATTACACCTGCCGCCGCCGCCCGTTTCTGGACCGACCGCTTAGGTGTGATGGTGGTCATTGCGGCGGCTATGAGTGCCTTCTGCGGAGCGGCCGGGGCATTTGTCTCCTACACCGCCCCCGCCATGCCCACCGGACCTTGGATAGTGATGCTGCTTTCGCTTCTGGCCATCTTCTCCTTCGTCTTAGCGCCTAAAACTGGACTGGCTGCCCGGTTGCTGCTACAGCGTAAAGTGCGCCGCCAGATGATGCGTGAGAATATTCTAAAAACTTTGTTTCTCTTGGGCGAGGCGCAGGATAACTACAGCCACAGCTACTCAAACAAGCAAATTCGTGACCGCCGTGAACTGCCCTTGCTCCGGATGAAGGAAGGATTGCTGGTACTCCGTCGGCAGGGGCTGGTGACCAAGAGCAGCCAAGGCTGGGCTTTAACCGATGCTGGCAAGAAAGAGGCGCAGCGGGTAGTGCGATTGCACCGGCTCTGGGAGTTGTACCTCACGCAGTACCTTCAAGTGGCCTCAGACCACGTGCATGAAGATGCCGAATCTATTGAACATGTGCTTACACCTGAGCTGGAGCGCCGCCTTGAGGAACTCCTGGACTACCCTACACAAGACCCGCACCAAACCATTATTCCGCAACAACCATGAACCTAGATGCATTCTGGATAATAATGACTGGGTCATTGGTGGCAATCAGCAGCGGTTTACTGGGCTGCTTCCTGATTCTGCGCCGCATGGCCATGGTGGGCGATGCCATATCGCACGCCGTGCTGCCGGGTATTGTGTTGGCTTTTCTGTTCAGCGGCACCCGCGAAGTCTGGTCTATGCTCTTTGGCGCCGCAGCCTTGGGCGTGGTCTGTACTTTCCTGATTGAGTTCTTCCACAAGAAAGCCCGAGTTCCAGCCGATGCCTCTATTGGTGTTACCTTTACCTGGCTCTTCGCGCTGGGCATAATTCTGATTACTGTTTATGCGGGACAGGTAGATTTAGACCAGGACTGCGTGCTGTACGGCGAAATTGCCTATGTGCCCTTAGATACTTGGATAACTGAATCGGGACTATCCCTTGGTCCCCGCACCGTCTGGATGATGGCGGGCGTGACATTGGTTATTTTGGCTTTTATAACACTGTTTTACCGGCAGCTGTACCTCACTTCCTTTGATCCTGCATTTGCCGCCGCCATTGGGATTTCAACTTCATTGTGGTACTACCTGCTCATGGGTGCTGTTTCACTCACTACCGTGGCTTCGTTTGAATCAGTGGGGGCCATTTTGGTGGTGGCCTTGATGGTAGGACCTGCCGCTACTGCTTACCTGCTTACAGACCAACTCAAGGTCATGCTGATACTTTCCGCCGTGTTTGGCGTTGTGGCTTCTTTTGCCGGTTATTACCTGGCGCTATGGCTGGATGGATCAGTGGCCGGTGCTATTTCAGTCATTATTGGTTTGGAGTTCCTGTTGGCCTTTGTGTTTTCACCCACACATGGGTTGGTGTCAAGAAGACGGCATTTAGTTGTGACTACGCCACAGCCTGCTTCAGCTTAAGCCACTGCCTTTATTTATGTAGTGTTGTGCGGAGAGTAAGCCTAGCGCTCTACGCACTGCTGAATAGCCAATCTCCTGATTAGCATTACAGTGTTACCATTGGCTACTGGCTCAGACAATCGCAGGTCTAGAATACGCATCAAGGTTTTTTGTGCAAGTCTTTTTGCCCTGATTTTAGTAAAACCAATCAAAATATCCCCTGATGCTCAATACAATACCTACTCCTGCTTTACGTACTTATAGAAGTATATAGTGCAGCTGCAACTTTAATGGAACCTACTTTCCTAGGCGCTGTTTAAATAGATATATCGACCTAAAGCCAATGCGAATTCTTTTTTTCCTTTTACTGGTTCTATTTACTTCTGGTGGAATGACCTTTCGGGAAAATTCATCGGAAGCAGAATTGGCAAATTTGGATAATAAGCCTGCCCTGCAGTGGCTCACGCTGGAAGAGGCGCTGGTGAAAAGTAAGCAGCACCCGAAGAAGATTCTGATTGACGTTTACACTGACTGGTGCGGCTACTGTAAGAAAATGGATAAGCAGGTGTACCAGAACGTAGCAGTGGTAGACAAACTTAACCGTGATTTTTACGTGGTGAAACTGAATGCAGAATCGCGGCAGCCTATTACTATAAACGGCACCACTTACCGCTTTAAGCCGGAATACAAAGCGCATGAGCTGGCGGTGGCACTATTACAAGGGGAGCTGAGTTATCCGTCTACGGTTTTTCTGAACGAACAGCAGCAAGTCATGCAGCGCGTGGCTGGTTATATTCCCCCTAAAGATTTCTTGCAAGGCTTGGAATACATTGCTACACAGAAGTAGCCTTTCTACTTCCTTACCTGCTTCATCAGACCAAGAAGCAATTCAGCTTTTCTGCCGTTTTTAGTCTAAATTTGCAAAATCAGGCCTAAAACGGCTTTTACGTTAGAACCTCATTTGTTTTGATACCTTCTACCCTTTCCAAAGACACCATTATTGCGCTGGCCACGGCTTCAGGACACGGTGCCATTGCCATTATCCGCTTGTCCGGACCTGAAGCCATTTCTATGGTAAATGGCGTTTTCAAAGGTAAGAATCTGGAGAAGCAGGCGTCGCACACGCTGCACTTCGGCACCATTCGGGACGGGGAAAAAATTTTGGATGAAGTGGTGGTTTCGCTGTTCAAAGGCCCCGCATCTTATACTAAAGAAGATGTGGTAGAAGTTTCCTGCCACGGGTCGCCATACATTACGGAGCAACTTATAAAGCTGTTCCTGCGCCAAGGAGCACGCCTAGCCGAGGCAGGTGAGTTCACCAAACGCGCCTTTTTGAACGGCCAGTTTGATTTAGCCCAGGCCGAGGCCGTGGCCGATTTAATTGCCTCCGACTCTGCCCTCACGCACCAAGTGGCCATGAACCAGATGCGCGGCGGATTCTCTCAGGAAATAAAGGCGCTGCGGGCACAGCTCATTCACTTCGCGTCAATGATTGAACTGGAGCTTGATTTCAGCGAGGAAGACGTGGAGTTTGCCGACCGCTCCGCCCTGCGCAACCTCATCACCCAACTGCAGCGGCTGGTGACGGATTTGCTGCGGTCTTTTGAAATGGGCAACGTATTAAAAAATGGAGTACCAACTGTGATTGCCGGTAAGCCCAACGCAGGAAAGTCTACCCTACTCAATGCCCTGCTGAACGAGGAAAAAGCCATTGTCTCTGATATTCCTGGCACCACCCGCGACGTAATTGAGGATGAGGCTATAATTGGCGGCCTCCGCTTCCGATTCATTGACACCGCCGGCCTCCGCGAAACACTTGACACCGTGGAAGCCATTGGCGTGGCACGCACAAAACAGCAACTACAAAAAGCATCATTGGTGCTGTATCTGTTCGATGTCACCTCCACCTCTCCTGCTGAACTTAAAGCCGAGTTAGAAGCTTTGCAACTGCCCCAGGTGCCATATTTGCTCCTGGGCAATAAACAAGATTTGGCCACCCCCGAACAGTTGGCTCAGTTTCAGGAGTTCGAACATCTGATTTTTCTATCGGCAGGCACTAAGGCTGGCTTAGATGAGCTGCAACAGACGCTACTGGAACAGGTACACGCCAACGAGGCCATCACCGGTGACCGAACCATCGTTACCAACCTCCGCCACTTCCAAAGCCTCCAAAAAACTTCAAATGCCTTATTGGAAGTACTGCAAGGGCTGGATAACGGCCTCACCGGCGATTGGCTGGCCGCGGACATAAGAAGAGCGCTTTATGAGCTAGGATTGATTACTGGTGAGATCACGACAGATGATTTATTAGATAATATTTTTACAAAGTTTTGCATCGGAAAGTAAACAGGTAAAACAATGGAAAACGTTATCCTAACAAAGTCAAACAAGTTACTGCAAATCAGCAGTTTAATATACTTTTATCTTCCTTCCTTTTCCTTTGTTTGTTGTTTGAGTGTTACTCATTTGTTACCTTTGTTTAACTTGGTAACAAATAAAAACAAAGATGGGGGTTGCTTTAAGGGCTAAGAAAACCAAAGAAGGAAAAGAAAAGCTTTACTTGGACATTTACCACAATGGTAAAAGAGAGACAAAATTTTTTCCATTTACAATCACTAATGGAAAAGACGCTACCTCTAAAAAGGAAGATAAGGAAAACAGAAAGATAGCAGAAGCCGCTCGTCTAAAGGTTGAACAGCAACTTGTTAATGACCAGTACGGTCTAATTGACCTAAAATCTAAGCCAACCGACTTCATTGCCTACTTTTGGGAATATGCAGAAGAGAAAAAAGCTAGCAAAGGAAATTATTCAGTTTGGGTAAGTTCAATAAAACAGCTTCAAACATATTCCAATGGCTCCTTGCAGTTTAGTCACATAGACAAAAAATTTGTTGAAGGATTTAAAACCTTCCTTACTAAAGAGGTAGGCCAAAATAGTGCAGATTCTTATTTCAATAAATTTAAAGCTACCCTCAGAAGAGCATTTGAAGACAGGATAATTTTTGAGAACCCTGCTTCTCGGGTAAAAGGGGTTGGTCAAGCTGAAACCAATAGAGAGTATCTAACCTATGAGGAAGTACAAGCCTTAGCCGACGCAAAATGTGAATCAGAAGAGTTAAAAAGGGCTTTTCTTTTTTCATGCTATACTGGCTTACGTTGGTCTGACGTAGAGGCATTACATTGGAAGGACATAGTAGATGGTGAGAATTTGAAATTCAGACCTTTAAAAACAGCAAACAAATTCGTTCACCTTCCTTTATCTCAAACAGCATTAGCCCTTGCAGGGCAACCTTCTGAACCTAACAAAAAGATTTTCAACATAAAATACAGTGCCTATAACAATGTACGGTTACTGCAATGGTGTTTAAGAGCAGGTATCACGAAGCATATTACATTTCACTGTTCAAGGCACACATTTGCAACATTGGCCTTAACCAAAGGAGCGGATTTGTACGTAATACAAAAGTTGCTTGGTCATAGCCACATAAAGACTACAGCCATTTACACTAAGATAGTAGACAGTAAAAAGAAGGAAGCAGTAAATATGATTCCGGCTATTTCTTTAGTAAACCTAGGCCTCTCTTAATGAATCCGAACATTGAAAAGCATTTTAGCACCTTTCTTTGGAAAGTGTTTTTAAGCGAACATGTTGAAGAAACTTTCAATGAAGGTATTGCAGAAACACAAATGCCTGAAAAGCTATCACTGCTAAAATACGCAAACCACAAGCTACAAACTTTAGGGGTAAATTACTTCATGCAAAGCATTGCAAATGAGCAATTTGGTCTTTCTAAATTCCATGATGGAACAGAAGATAATGTTATAGGTCACAAATTGTGGACAGAATGGTTAGGTGAAAAGGAAAAATCCTTATTAGCTATCCAGAAAACTTTGCCTCAAACAATATCCTTTTGGGAAGAACAGCTAAAAATCCTTCCAACTATTAGCAACGACTCTGAAAGGTTAGCAAACATTGAAAAAGCGTTAGAAAAGTCCGTAATCCTACAAAAAGAAATTCTAACCATTGAAGAAGCCGCAACTCACACAAGTTATTCAGTATCATATCTATACAAACTAACTTCCTCTAATAAAATACCTCATTATAACCCATTAGGCAACAAACTTTTCTTCCGCAGAGAAGAACTAGATAAGTGGATGCTTTCAGGTCGTAGTAAAACTATAGAAGAGATAGAAAAGGAAGCATCTACTTTTTTGAAGAGTAAAAAGAAACGTTAATTTAGCTTTTAAGTAGCTTATTATAATATCTGTGAAAGTCATTCACGGTAGTTTAGGGAGAACATAAATCCACACTAACTGTATCAAAATAATCATTCCCCCTTTTACCCCTTATTTCAAGCACCTCTAAGCACTATCCAGTGTCCATTTAATGTATCACAATAATCACTTGTTTTATTTGATACACTTTTATAAGTTTGTCCTTCTGAACAGTACGAAAGACAATGACACCAGTAGCAATTTTCACCAGAGTAAGCAAGACAAGCCAAGATTTTGACAGACAGATAAATGACCTAACAAAGTACGCCGCTTCCATGGGCTATAAGGTGGTTGACTCCATCAATGAGAAGGTGTCTGGCTCAAAGACCAATGAGGAAAGGCAGGGCATTGTTGACTTACTAAAATTGGCAAAGGATGGGGCAATAAAGAAGGTACTGGTAGCAGAGGTCTCTAGGCTTGGTCGAAATACCACAGAAGTGTTGAAGGTGGTTGACGCTCTGAAAGAATCTGGTGTATCCACTTTTATCATGAACCACCAGATTGAAACCCTTAACGCGGACGGGAAGGCCAATTCAATGTCGCAAATGTTCCTTACTCTTCTCTCGGAATTCGCGAGAATGGAAAAAGAGACATTGATAGAGCGAATTAATTCAGGCCTAGATGAAGCCAGAAGAAAGGGCGTTAAGTTAGGCCGCAGGGAAGGCACTACAAAGAACAATGATGCGCTTCTGGCAGAGTACAAGACAGTGGTTGCGCAGATACATAAAGGCCAGAGTGTGAGAAATGCGGCTAAGATATGCGGCGTTAGTACAGCCACAGTGCAGAAGGTGAAGAAGGCCATGAGCACCGCAAAAGCCTAAAACATCAATAATTTAAATTTAAAATCATGGAAAAACAGCCTAAGCCGCAACCAATGCCTAGATTCAAGGATATGATTTCAGAGGGGCAATCTCCAGAAATGCAGGGGGCAATCTACTGGTGTGAAAGTAGAATAAGGTATTATCCAGAAGACCAGTGGCTACAGTGGTGCCGCAACCGATTCAAGGAAGACTTCTTGTTAGACATAGAGGGCTTATATTTAGAGGCGTACTACTACGGCCACGAAGACCTATACACTTATGCAGAGTTTGTTGAAGAGGTGATTGATATGATTAGGGCTTACTATTTTTTAAACGGCGGCGAAATGACGGTGGAAGAAAAGCGCCTCAGTGAAAAGATGAACTCTGAATCCCTTTTTACAAAGGCCACATTGAAAGACGTTCCAGACACAGACCCTGCCAAAATTCAGCTTGAATTGGAAGACGGGGTAGCCTACATTTCCAAGAAGTCGGGTTGGGTGCTGTCACAGTTCTAAGGCGCTGTTATTGATTGCTGTTTTGCCCCTGTTTTAGCCTCGTCATGCTATCGTTTCTTGTGAAGTGAGCAAACGGTAAGCTTTATTCAAAGGAAGATTAGTAACGCCTATTACGCGTTATTTTATATTTAAAGATTCTTGACTTTCCACCAACGTAACTATCCTTTCCATCTGCCTAGGCTACTGCTTATTTTAGAGGTTCTGCACACCTATTGGGCACCCTCAAACATACCTGAATTAAGCCTGTATTAGCCTGTTTTAGCGCACTTCTTTCTTCAGTAATCCTACGGTGGGGTCAAACAGAAACAGAGGCTAAAACAGGCTATTTTCATACTTTTGACAAACAGTGTTTAAAGCTCCTTCCCTGCCCAAGGCTCTACGTTTACCATTGGGGCAATCCCAATGCACTTTTCCATTTCCTCTTTAATTATGCGCGTGGCAAATTCCTCGTATTCTTCCAAAACAACTAGGTTGTCATGGATGAAGAACATGGGGCAATTACATTTCTCCGATACAATGCGCTTGCCAATCCTGTCAAGCATCATGTGCGACTCTAACCGTTGCAACAGGGTCACTGGCAAAGTATAGCTTTTCTCACCAAGGAAGTTCTTCCCCTTCAACAAGTCAAGGAAGGCTATGACTGTGGGGTAGTGCTTGGCAAATATTCTCTTCCTTTCATTGAGGTAGGCACCCGCGTTCACCTTTGAGTAAAGCACGGCCAGAACTTCATCTTTAAAAGCCCTCATGCTGCTGTAGGGCACCCCTAGTTCCTCTTCAAAACACTTCCTCAGGTTCGGGTAAAAGCTACCGTCTGTGACCCCCTCACGATATCTTATTATGTCCTCTAGAACACTGGAATCATTGTTTTTCATGTCATTGCTGAACATATCTACTAACATTATGGAAGAAGATATGTTGGAAGACATAGAAGAGGAACTTCTTAGAAAGACATGCCCTATGATGCTTTGGTAGTCACTGTGTAGGCATTTAAGAGAGAAAGGGGTGGTAAAGGACATAGATACAGACTTAGAGGAAGCCCTGTTAGAAGAGGAACTATTGTCTAACATAGAAATTCTATCCAGAAACGCCTTTGCGGAATTATTAAATGATTTTAAATTTAATTTTCGGTCGGCAAGCGAAGGATAGTCAGCCCTTGTTTCTCTTAAATTATTTAACGCCCCTGTAAACTCTTTATCCAGTCCGTACAAACTGCCACTTAAAAGACCCAATAGAAGATAAGGTTGGGAATTTTTGATATCTAGGCTAACGAGTTTCCTCTTGTCCTTCCCCCACGTAATGAACTGCTTTGCCTCTCGCTTCATGTAGGTGAAGGGGGTGTGAAGTCTCCTGCCTGTCTCGTCAATGGTAAAGGTGAAGTTGCCGTTTCCTTCCCTTAGCATCCGCAGAGGGTGCATGTAGGCGTTGAACTTCATCCGTGCGTTTGGCTCTGGGTAAGCATTGCCCTCTATTCCCAGATTCACCATGAAAAACTTTTCAGCGCCCTCTATGTCTATGTTTAGCCTCTTGTCATTTAGCCAACGGTGAAGGAAGGGGTAAACGTCCTTCCCGTCCGTCTTTGCCTCTGCCTTACTGGAGAGGCGTTTGATGAAGCTTTGGTCTTTCAAGGCCACATACTTTACCTTTGTCTGGTAGTGGGGCATGAAGCGGTAGCCCATACACTTACCTTCCAGTGTCACCACCTTGCCTCCCCTCATGGTCTGCATTCCTGCCTTCTGATACTGCTCCATGCGGTCAATAAGGCGGTACTTCACCATGTAGTCTATGTACTGTAGGTAGTTGTGCGCGATGCCCTGCAAAAGCTTAGAGGAAAGGCGCACATAGCCGCTTTCCGTGATAAGGTCAAAGTCCTGTGAGGGCACTGAGGTGAGAAGACCCATGAAATACAATAAAATGTTTTCCTTGAATGGCTTTATGCCGTTTGTACTGTTCTTTGTTATAAACTCTTTTAAGTTGAAATTCTCTGGTATGGCTACTAGAGGCTCTGAAGTGGTCTTTTCCAATGTCATTTACTGTATTTGATATGAAATTTAATTGTACAGTAAAGATACCCACGACTCGTGCAAGTGAAAGTAGGTTTGGGGAGGTATTTTTAGGGGATTTAAAAAAAAGTAGAACTTACCTTTTGCGACGGAAATCCAAGAGGAATACCTGCAAAACACTGTCCTGCCGTTTGATTTAAATGGTGAAAAGGCCATTTGAGAAGTCTGTTCTTCTTAGGTTTACACCTGTTTACCTAAGGTTTTCTTTTCAATATGTATGTGTGTCAAACCGCCTTAAACAGCTTTACCCTACCTGTTTAAGTGCCGTTTTTAAAGGAGAGTGATGGAAAACCTATTTGAAATGTTTTTGCAGAGTGTTTCAACTGCATACAGGGGCACGTGACCAAGCCTTTCAGAAAAACGGTATAACAACAGATTTTTTTAAATTTAAAAAATTTAGAAGGTATGGCTATTCAGGGATATATGGTCAATAACTTTTATAAACGGATAGCCGCTTCTTTGTTAACCATGTTTAACATGTGCCTTTGGGATTAGCAACTTAAAAAAGGCTTAAGAAAAACCCTTTCACAGCCATTTTGAAGGATATTTTGCGGTGCAGGGATAAATCGTTACATTGAAAATTGGTTTAGGCGAATCGCAAAAAAGAAACATTGAAACCAGTGGCAAAGCAATTTCCGCGCATTGTGCCAATAACAGGAACGAACTCCGTTTATCCAGTAATAATATCCAAGGCTAAAGATTACAAACTAATATGAATAAATTTAAGATAGACATTTATACACTTACCGAAAAGGCCTCACATTCAAGTGACAAGATATATTTTGGAAGCATCGTTTTTGAAACAGAAATGGAAAGGAGTTGGGTTTTAGACTTCTTACACCACGCAGGTAGACAAATGGCAATTGAAGGAATTCAAATTATAACTTACAACTTTGAAAATTATACAATAATAGAATTAATAGACTTTTTTAGAGAGGGTGATTATTTCAAAGAACTAATTTATCAGAGCCAAGACTTACTTGTAACTAACGAACAATTAATTGATAATCTATTCACAACGGACCATGAACCAGATTATTTAATTATTGGAGATGATGCTGTCGCTGGGCACTATTCAGAAAAGGATTTAGATTTTCTACATGACTATCAGCAGACTGTTATTAAATCAGAATATTTATATGAATGGGGTGCAACTGGTTTTTGGGATAATTATTTAATTGGTATTGCCTCCAGTATGTCGGTTTTGATAATTGATAAATTAGTATCCTTGGGCTTTCCTAAAAGCAGCATACAGCGATTTAAGTTGCCAACACAAATTAGAAAAAAAATTGCTAATGAATACAACATACTACCTGAAAGTTTATTTCTTGAAAGTTATAACAAGAATAAGACTGGCGTAGAAGTTGTTTGTTTTAGAAATATAAATTACCGCTTTCTTATAACAATTAAAAACGGGGAACTCGCTAATTTAACAACAGAAAAATTAATAAAGTACGTATAAAAAGCACAGCCTATAACAAGGTGTATAAGCCATGCTACAGCCGAAGGTCTTGCACGACTCATTAACTAGGCCATTATGCGGTATTTAAATAATTAAAGCTTACTAAAATATAGAATAAGCAAATGAGTGACGCTACATTGACTGCCTTAGCAACCGTATTATTAGTAATTGTTGGACTTGCACAGGTTTTTGTTCTTATATCTCAAAAACGTCAAACAAGAATAGCATTAATTACAGAATACAGACAACTTTGGAATAAATTAAAGCCCTATTGGGGAAATGTTATTTTTATAGGAAGAGTTGAAGGAGAATATTACCAAGTAGTTAATAATAAAAGATTAAGCAAACTTAAAGAACTTACCGACCAACATAGTTATTCAGCCCCAACAATTTGGGCACTTGAAAGTGTCCAAAATATTTTCGGCCTTTTAGGAGAAGTTTCAACCAGAATATTACAGGGTCATTTAACCGTTTCAGATACATATCCAATTTTTGGGACTGGTTTTTTACGACAAAGTAGACCATTAAGGCAGTTGCTAGAACCAAGTTACCAACATTATTTCTCATCAGAATTAGAGTCAGAAAAGCATAGCTCAATTAGAAATGAAATGCAGGATTGGCTTGTATACCACGACGGGCTTCGCAGAAGATGCCTAATTCTAATAGACTTGTTATGGGCGGAAGCAGCTCGATTAGAAGATTTACCTCCTGATGAAATGCAGAGTGCTGCAAACTCAAAAAAAGTTACTGGCAAATTAAATAGAACTCGTGTGTTTTCTGAAACAATCAGAATAAATGGCTTATCTAAATTATTATTAGCCATTAAGCTTAGTCGCTTTTTACTAAGAGCAGAATACTTTTCAAGAAGTAACTGGCTTGGAATTAAAAAGAGCAGACTTAGTTCACTTGATGCAAATTGGACTAATCGCCTTTTGAGAAGTTAATTTGTTATTGAAAAAAAATATCGTATAACGACACCTAAACGGCAGCATCTCACGACGGTCTCCGCCGCCGTTTAGCCTAACCATTAGCAGAAATTATATGAACGAACCTCAAGAATTTACCAGACCTTTTTTTCCTGATGTTGAAAGTCTATTTTCAGAATACGTCGAATATTATGGCGGTACAGTAGTAGAAAAATTAGAAAGCTATAAAACAGACCGACAGAATGCAGATTTCTTTTTTGAACATCCAGTAATTGTTGCAGAATTAAAGACATTTGAAAAAGACATTTTTTCAGAGCCTGAAGATATTCCTCGTTTAATGGAATTATTTGAAAAATGGATAGCAAATGGTTTGATGACAGGAGAAGACCTGAAAGAATATACTTTTAGAGGTAATCAATTACCTCAGAAGTGTATTGATGATATGATTGAAAGAGCATCTAAAACAATCGAGCGTGCCATTTACAAAGCAAACAAACAAATAGAAGAAACTAAAAAGACATTAAATAAAAAGAACGCAAATGGAATTGTATTCTTGATAAATGATGGAAATTATTTTTTTACAAATCAAGGGTTCCTTGCCGTGATATCTGACTTGATAGGACGAAAATTCAAGGAGTCTTCATTTGATGTAATAATTTATTTAACAATCAATCAAGCAACTTACAAAGAAGATTCCGAGTTGGACCACACTATTTGGGTGCCAATCTATACTAAAGTGGATGACCAAGGGGAGACAATCGTATCTGATGAACTTTATTCTTTTGTAAATACTTTTGGAGAAAAATTTCTTACAGAGTTTTTGACATTAAAAACTGGACATAAACCCAAAGCATTTAAGCAAATAGAGGGTATAGAAGAATCAATAGCAGAATTCAATAAACAAAAATTTATCCCAAAGGATATAATTTATAAAAAATAACTTCTGTAACAAGGTGCATAAGCCATGCTTTGGCCGACGGCCTCGCACGTTAAATAATTTAATGGAACAGAAAATGCCCTTCCAAGCGCTCCAATAAAGGGCAGTTGTAGGGGCATTCATATTATTACCATATAGAATTTAACTTTATTTTTCTTTTATCATGAAGGTTGTGAAATAATTATAAATTTTTTCAATGCATTTTAAGATAAATACATAAGAGAAAACGGCATACAATTATTTATAATATTTAATGAATTAAATGAAAAGAGTAGAACAACATATCATAGAAGAAGAGTCAAGGAAGGCCTTTGCATTATTAGTTCCAGATGCTTGGGTAGCAAATGACTTTACAAAGGACTATGGCAAAGATATCCATATTGAAATCTTTACAAACCACAATTCTACTGGTAAAACCTTCATTGTTCAACTAAAAGGAACAAGCCAAAATATAAAAGAAGGGAAAATAGCTATACCATTAGCTGTTGATATGCTTTCTTATTACAAAAGCTTAGACTACCCAGTATTGCTTGTCTTTTATAGTACTAATGAAAAAAGATTTTGGGGTATTTGGGCAAATAACCTACTTGACTGCTTAAAAATAAAAGAAGGTCAAGCTACTGTGCTTATAAAATTGGATACAAAGCATTTTATAGATAGAGATTTTTTTAACAGATTGGAAAGTAGTTTTACTAAGGAAATATCTAAACGTATTCAAGTAGTTTTTAATTCTAAAAGTAACTATGAGAAAGCATTTGAACGTAGAATCATTCGATGGATTGAAAAATATTATCCGAATTCGTATGGTTTGGATTGCGCGTATTATCCTTTTAAGATTAGTATAAGCTTAAACGAGTATGACAAAGGTTTAAAAGTAAAGATTGATATAAATGGAGACAAATATGTTTTAGAAAATATAAGTGACAAAGAGTATAGCTTTATTACTAGCCCAATTGTAGATAGTAGCGCAATGAACAAAGCTGAATCTGAGATATTATTCTTTATAACTTCTGCTTTCTTACATTTATCCCCTCAAAGTAGTTTGCAATTATTGCAAAAGATTTTAGCCCTGTATAATGGAGCGTATAAAAATGAGTTTACACTATTAGAGATTGGGTATTTTGCAGCTAGCAAGAACTATATGTTCGAATTACAGAAATTAATAGAAGTAACACTTAAAGAAAAACTAATAAAAGATTTCAATTGTCTAAATTCTGCACTATTTGGAAATAATATAACTATCGAGTCTTACAAGGATAACCTTATCCGCGCAAATAATATCTTCCCAGATTCAGAAGATAAAGGTGTTACTAGTTATAATTTAGGAAATGTATATAGGATTCAGAATGAATTCCTTTTTGCTGTTCATTATTATAATTTAGCAAGGAAACATAATCCAGAATATTTGAATAGGTATTACTGGTGGCATGAATTTGCAGGTATGCTATTCGTTAGTGAACATTATTTTTATGCAGAACGTTTTTATAAAAAATCTATTGAACTGGATACAGAAAAATTAAATTTACCCTTCACACATGCTTTGTATGCGGATTGTTTGCTGTGGCAAGGTAAGTATAAGGATGCAAAAGAATCTTATCATTACTTTTTGAAAGAAGTAGTTGAAATGGATAAAATGCCAAGTCCATACCAATCTATGCTACATGATATGTGCAACGAATTTATCAAAATGGGATTTAATGAAACTGCTTTAGATAAGTCACTTTCAAATGAGCTATATCATAATGCTTATGAGTCTAAAGACATAGATATATATAAAAAATCAATTGAAGCTTACCCACTTAATTACTATGCTTGGAGGGAATTAGGGTATTTATATGAAAGTAAGGGTGAATTCTATGAGGCATTTTATGCTCTGAAAAACGCTGCTATTTTAAGTGAAGTAGATAGAGAAACATGGGTTCATTTTTTCTTTATGTGTATACGTGCTGAACAGGCTGAATTTTTCAACTTAGTGTTTGTTCAGCTTCTGTTCCAGTTTGGAGATTCTATTTTAAATGACATAAACGATTTATTAAGTAATTCTACAGACATACCTTTCAAACAAAAAGAAGTACTCATTGACAATCTTTTAGAGAGTGCCAAAGATTTGAATGAGAGTGTGGTGGATAATATTTATATACCGTCACCCATGGTTATGCGCTTTTTTGGTGATAAATAGCTCCTTAAAAAGGTAATATGGAAGGGCATTACAGTAAATTCTTGTTACCCTTATGTTACCTTAACAATCTTATCAGTCTGATTTTTAAATATATACCCCCTTTATTCACTTTCTGCATCGGTAAATAAGTTTTGCAAAATGAGGCAGCCAATGATATACAACAACTTAATCAACCTGTTACAATAAATCAGCTTTGCCTTAGTTTGTTATATTTAGCCTATGGTTGCCCATTTTTTGCTACCCTGTTGTTACTCGGTCCTCGAGTAACTCTCCCGGCTTTCTCTCTAAATGACCTGTATTATTGAACCAGGAACTCCGGAAGCATTTTTCAGCAAACGCAGTTGCTTTCACATATGTAACAAAACCTTTAGAGCATTATAAAAATAACAAGAGTTGAAGGAAGGCCTGTCCCAAAGGAACAGGCCTTTTATATTATAAGTTAAGATAGACATTCTGGATGTCCTCCTAGATAATGCCGATTTACCTTTTTGTAATTGCTAAGGTAGAGCGGGAGAAAACCTACGATAAATACACTAACCTCCTCTCCGATTTCCTGTCCATCTCCCAAACCCGGTTCCCGAATGTTTTCCGTAGAGTATGCGAACTGCTGTTCTGTACCCTTATCCGGTATTGGGTGAAGGTATCCCTCAAAATCGCATTCAGGTGCTGTATCGTAAACTTTTCCCCTCTCCTGTTCCTAAATTGGTATTCATGCGGGTTGAACTTACCTTGCTCTCCCAGTTCTGCTTTGAAATGGGCCAAAGCATCCCTCAGGTTCTGGTTGATGATCAGGCAACGCTTCTTCTTGATTTTTCTTTCTACAATTATCAAATCATCTTTCCCAAGCAGGTCTTTCCATCTAAGCGATAGCAAATCCTAAGCCCTAAGTACTAAATAACACTCAGTAGAGAATACTAAATAGACCTTTAGGTTTAGTCGCATTTTAAAAAATGGAGCAGCCCGAGAAATGTATTTCACTCTAATCCACTGCAAGTTGTGCTCGATCCTTTTAAGGTCATATCATTAGCAAGATTGGCGCTTGATACAATAATCCGAAACCGTGACCCAGTAAAACCAAGTAGATATTAGTGAAGGCATTTAATTAAACTTTATAATGAATTGGAAAAATGTAAAAATAAGTAGCCGTTATATTAGACAAATCTTTTAGTAAGCCGTGTCTTGAAATAATTTAACCGCTTAGGCAATTCCTCTTTTACTACATGTAGTACTTATTAGCAAATTAAGGTTTATTTAATAAAGAAATATGTAATCAATTGAAGGAGCGGTCCTTTACATTTTAGTAAAACGGAGTTACTTCGTTTTGAAAACCGATTAGGAATATTTCTATCTCCACTGCAGGTTCGCTCCATTTCAACTACTTCTAGTCTAGAAATTACATGTACCATTAATATTTCTGGATACTTCTCTTGTATCCAACAGGCATTTCTCTCTAAGGACAACCGTGTCCGCTTCACCTGCCTTTTTGTCCATTTCACTTCTTTATTGATGGTACTGCCTGCTTAAAAATTGAAAGTTTGTGCCTTAGAACCCTACTTAACTACATGGTAATACAAGGCCTTTCCCAAACATACCGATTCAGCTGCCTATTGATGTTTTTGGCACTACCCTTTTTCTCCTCCTGCGATGACAATACCAGCATCGGCTTGGCTTTGGAAGACGGCAGTGTGAAAGTGCTGTATACAGACACGGCCACTGTTGGCGTTTCTACCGTTTACCTCGACTCTGTAATGACCTCCGGAACCGGCACCATGCTATTCGGCAGCTATCCAGACGCAATGACCGGAGAAGTGACCGCCAATTCATATTTCTATATAGACTTTTCTGCTATCGGCTTCACAGATGCAAGCGCCACCTATGACTCCGCCGAGCTTATACTGCCTTACTCAGGCTATTCCTACGGAGATACCACCGCCAGCATGACACTGCAGCTGCAGCTGCTGGAAGAGATTCTTGAAGCCAAGGCCTTGCCGCCTTACATAGGCACGGAGGCTCCCAATTCTTATTTCTACGCCTCCTCTGGTTTGTACAATGCCTCCAGTTTTAAAACTGAATCCCAACCTTTGGCTACCTATACTTTCTCACCCCGGCCAGTAGGCAGAGACAGCATAGCCATACCGTTGCCCGCAGCACTAGGCCAGCAACTGACGGAACTCAAGAAAAACGGCAGCTCACTCTTAAACACCCCAAACTATGCTCCCCTCTTAAATGGTTTCCGAATTAGCGGGATGGGGCAGAAAGTCATTTTAGGCGGAACGGCTAGCGGCGTAAAAATACGGCTCTACTACTCCTCTACCTCGGCTACCACCACTGCTGCTATTCATGATTTTCCGCTAATCACCGGCAGTACGCAGTTCAATGAGATAAAAGGTAACTTCAGCCAAACGGCTTTTCAGGAATTGAAGCGAGGAAAGTCCATCAGCAGCAGCCTTACCAATGACATAAGCTTCACGCAATCTGGTACGGGCATTATGGTAAAACTGGATTTCCCAAATCTGGCCAGCCTGAAAGACGAGATGAAGTTAAACTTAATCAATAAGGCGGTTCTGGAAATTGTTCCTGTCACCAACACCAACCGCTACCCCACCTTGCCGCCGGAAACTATTGTCTTGTACCAATCCAGCAAAACCAATGTACCTGCCGGACAGCTCCTGAAAGACTTCTCAGGGTCAGAATACCAATCGGCTATTTACGCCCCGGATATGGAATATGACATGATGTCAAAGTACCAGTTCCAGATTACTGATTACCTGACGCAGTTGCTCAGTGGAAACATTGAGAACAATGGCCTTCTGCTGGCTGCCGCGCCAGAATCATTTATCTCTACCGTGAACAGACTGTGCGTGGGCGGCCCAGCGCACGCCAGTAATAAAGTAAGACTTCGCATCTTCTACACCAAATCTTTTTAATTTTAGTTAAACCCAACCATGAGAAAACCTATTAACAGAATAAGCTTTTACGTGTACCTATTCCTCAGTACCCTTTTCCTGACCACCGCTTGCAGCTCTGACGATTCTGATACCGACAACGTGATGGGTGATTGGATCAGGCAGTCTGAATTTGCCGGCGTTACCCGCAGCGGTGCCGTTGGGTTTGCCATAGGCGATAAAGCATACGTGGGCACCGGCTATGACGGCAAGAACAGGCTCAAAGACTTCTGGCAGTACGACCCCAGCAAGAGCGCCTGGATCAGAATAGCAGAGTTTCCAGGGGTGGCCAGAAGCGCGGCAGTCAGCTTCAGCGCGAACGGGAAAGGCTACGTAGGCACCGGCTACAACGGTGAAACTTATTTAAAAGACTTTTGGGAGTATGACCCAGAAGCTAATACCTGGACCCAAATAGCAGATTTTCCGGGCTCAGCCCGTTACGGAGCTCTTGCTCTCTCCATCAATGAGAATGGGTATGTAGGGGCTGGCTATGACGGAAACTATCAAAAAGATTTCTGGCAGTACAACCCTTCCACCGGCGCTTGGACCGAGAAAGTTGGGCTGGGCGGTGCCAAAAGATTTAACGGCTTCGCGTTTTCACTCAACGGAAAAGGCTACATAGGCGGTGGTCAGAATAACGGTCTTTACGAAGATGATTTCCTTGAATATGACCCAATCGCCGATTCCTGGACGAGACTGAAAGCCTTGAATTCCACAGACCGGGAGGATGAAGCCTATCCAACGCCTAGAGGCTCAGCAGTTCCTTTTACCATCAACGGCAAAGCGTATCTGTGCGTGGGTACAAACGGCGCAACCCTTTCAGAAGTATGGCAGTATGATGCCTCCGGCGACAGCTGGACAGCAATGAACGCCTTTGAAGGGTACGCCCGCGAAGGAGCCGTCGGTTTTGCCATCGGTAACTACGGCTTCGTCACCACCGGTGCTTACGGCTCTACCCGCTTTGATGATCTATGGCAGTTTGACCCCACCATGGACAACGAATAACCTCCTCACTATTCAATATCTGACTACTTACCCTTGTAGAAAATAAAAAGGGCTTGCTGTCATCCCAATTTGTTCATTTACTGAGGAGCCCTTATACAAGAGGGCTCTTCTTTTATATCCTGCTCAAAATGTTCCGGCACTATGGGCAAGTTAGCAACCAAGTGTTACCTTCAAGACAAAAAGCCAGAATCTTATGTTAAAATCCGAAGGCCATATGAAGAGCTTGTGGAAAATAGCGTTAATTACTTCTGTGGCGTGGGGCGTGGTGAGTATTTTCCCTTTGGTTAACGCTGGCAAACCCTTATTTCTGCAGAGACGCCCTCTCCGAGTTCACCGTCCCCCCAATTTCCCTTTTGAGCCTTCCAATCAGGAAATCCTGCTTGTTGTGGCGGGCATTTCACTGTTAATGTTTAGCCTATGGTTCATCAACATGTACTTGTACGGTTGGGTTGAACGGTTTAACCGCAGCGAAAAAGTAAAGAACAGTATCCGGTATGTAACCAGTTACTTGCTCACTGTCGGTATTTACTACGGTCATTCTGCCTTGCTCCTGGCATTCTATGAAGGTGGACGCCCCCGTATGTTTCCCTTAGTGGTAGCGCTCACCAACAACACCATTATTCTAGTGCTCATGGACCTGCTCATTCTGCAGCGTAAAAGTGCCCAGATAGCCGTTGAGAACAGCCAGCTGAAGATGAACCACGCCATTGCCCAGCACCAGCACCTCAAACACCAGCTGCAGCCGCATTTCCTGTTCAACTCGCTCAACACCTTGAAATCGCTCATTAAAAAGCAGCGGCCCGAGGCCGAGGAATACCTGGTGCGGCTGTCAGATTTGCTCAGGGCCTCCATCACCGGACAGGACGAAACCACCATTCCGCTGAAAGAGGAACTAAAGCTCTGCGTTGATTACCTGGAGATGCAGAAAGTGCGTTTCAAATATTCTTTTTCTTACATTATTGACATACCTGAGCCCATTCTGCTCACCGGCTGCCTACCCATTTTTTCGTTGCAGCTGCTAGTGGAAAATGCCATCAAGCATAATGCCTTTACTGTAGAAGAACCCCTCACCATCCGGATCGCTTACAGAACAGATGACACCATTTTGGTCTGGAACAACAAAAAGCCAAAGCAAACTCTGGAGCCAAGCTCAGGGATCGGACTCAAAAACCTGATGGAGCGGTACCAAGTCATTAGTGGGCATGGCATAAAAGTTATTGAGATGGATAAGTCATTTTCAGTAGAACTTAAATTAATATTTTCATGAACATTGTTATCATTGAAGACGAGGCCCTGATGGCCGAGGACCTTTCTGATACGCTTTTGGAAGTTGAACCGGGTGTAAATATCCAAGCCAAATTACCCTCTGTAAAGACGGCCATTGCTTATTTTAAGGAAAACGCCGCCCCAGATCTTATTTTCTCAGATATTCAGCTGGGCGACGGGTTGAGCTTTGAGGTGTTCAGCGCCATGGAAATCTCCAAGCCTGTAGTGTTCTGCACCGCCTACAACGAGTACGCCCTAGACGCTTTCCGGGCCAACGGCATTGACTATATTCTGAAGCCGTTCAGCCAAGACACCGTCCGGAAAACCCTGCAGAAGTTCAAGCAACTGCAGGCCAGTTTAGCCACTTCTAAACCAGACTACCAAGCACTCCTGCAGATGCTCGACAACCGCCTTTCCCAGAAGCCCAGCTCCGTGTTGGTGTTTCAGCGCGACAAGATCATTCCGCTGCCTGTAGACCAGATCGCCGTTTGCTACTCCCAAAACCTAATCACCCACGTGCTCACTTTTGACCAGAGAAAGTTTACGCTGAGCCACAACCTTGAAGAGATGGAGGCCATTTGCGGACCGCAGTTCTTCCGAGCCAACCGTCAGTTTCTGGTCCACCACAAAGCAGTGAAAGAAGCCTCGCAGTACTTCGGGCGTAAGTTGTCATTAGCTCTGACCATTCCGTTTACTGAGGAAATCATTGTGAGCAAAGCCAAAAGTCCGTTGTTTCTGCAGTGGCTCTCGCATTAAGTCTGTTTTGGGGCTGTTTTTCTTAAAACAGGCCTAAAACAGAGCATGATTCAATTTCCCTTCTTACTAAATATACAATTATGGTTTTGGAAGACGCCTGCATCCAATCCTTAGAAAGCCAACTGGCCCAGAAGCAAAAGCAACTCTATTCCACTGACTTTCAGAAGTTGGGCAAAAGAGACACGCTTTTGTTTTTGAAGGAGCTGAATGAACTGAAGACCCAACTGAAGTCGCTGAAAAAGCAGAAGCTGAAAGCGGTGAAGCGGAAGGCTTTTGTGGCTGCTTAGCTCAGTATATAAACATTTCTTATCTACTTTTTGATTTGCTGTTTTCAGCCTGTTTTTCTAAAATAGGGCTGAAAACAGCAATTTTTATTCTGGTTGCATCTCCGGAAATTTCCGCTTTAACCCGCCATTTGCCTGTTTCACGGTGGTTTAGCTGGTGAGGCGAAGGCCCTTTGCTGACTTTTGTTTCATCAGGCAGAAAGCCTGCCCCAGATGAAACAAACTATGAGACGCCTTTTTATTTTATTCCAACTGCTGGCCTTAGGGTTCAGCGCCTTCGCCCAAAACATTTCAATCACTGGTAAGGCGGTAGACGCCGCAGACCAAACGGCTTTGCCCGGAGCTACTGTTGCGCTCATTCGGATGTTGGACTCCACCCAAACGGTCACCCAAACCAGCGCCACCGGCGAATTCAAGTTCTCCGTTCCGCCCGGCAACTATTACCTGAGGATTTCTTTCGTGAGTTACCGGACGCTGCAGAAAACTATTCCGGCCATGGAATCCCTAAACCTGGGGAACTTGGGGCTGGAAGTGGAAGCGCAGGTATTGCAGACGGTAACGGTGGTAGGAAAAATTCCGCCCGGCGAAATGAAGGGAGATACGACCCTATACAACGCCGCTGCCTTTAAAACCGCCCCTGATGCCAGTGCCGAAGACCTGGTACAGAAGATGCCGGGCATTACCATGGCCAACGGAACCCTGCAGGCGCAGGGGGAGGACGTGAAGCAGGTGCTGGTAGACGGCAAACGCTTTTTTAGCGATGACCCTAGCGCCGCCCTCCGCAGCCTGCCCGCCGATGTGATCGCCAGCATCGAAATTTTCGACAAGAAGAGTGACCAAGCCGAATTCAGCGGCGTGGATGACGGTAACGCGGCCAAAACCATCAACATCGTCACCAAACCAGACAAGCGGAACGGCTACTTCGGAAAAGCCTCGGCTGGGTACGGCACCGATAATAAATACATGGTGGGCGTGGCCGTCAATTCGTTTGATGGAGACCAGCGCCTCACGCTCACCGGCTTAACGAACAACATCAATATGCTGGATTTCTCGGTGGGCGAAACGCCCGGCGGCGGCATGCGCGGCCGGCGCCCGCCTATGGGCGGGGGCACTACCTCGGGCCTTATTTCTACTAACACCCTTGGGCTTAATTACAGCGATATGTGGGGCCAAAAAGTGGAAGTGAGCGGAAACTATAAATTCACGAACCGAGGCATCACCAACAACCAATTCAGAATCCAGAACTACACCCTGCCTTCAGACTCAAATCAGGTGTACACTGAAAGCCGGCTAAGCAGTACCACTAATACAGATCACCAATTAAACTTCCGGCTGAATTATAAGTTGAACGAAAACAACCGGCTACTCATTACCCCCAGCTTGTCGGTGAAGGAAAGCACGGCCGACAACGCGGTTTCCAGCGCCACCTCCAACGCCAACGGCCCCCTGAACCAATCGGATAATACGACGGCCTCCGAAAGCCAATCGCTTACGTTCAACAACAACATCTTGTATAGCCACAACTTTGGCCGCACCAAGCGGTCGCTTTCGGCCAGTTTGAACACCTCCTACACCACCGTTGACGCGGAGAACCTCTTGCAGGCCAACACCGTCTACTACCGCGGCACGGCTACCAGTTTAGATCAGAATCTCTTCACAAACCAAGACCGCACCGGCTTTTCCTGGACCGGCGACCTGACCTACAACGAGCCAATAGGAACCTACGGTCAGGGCCAACTGATGTATACCGTAGGGAACCAATTCAACGATGCCGACCAGCGGTCGTATGATTTTGACGAGGCCACCGGCACCTACAGTCAGCTGGAACCAAACTTGAGCAACACCTTTCAGAGCACGTACCTGACCCAGCGCTTCGGTACGGGGTACCAGTTCAACAAAGACGCGTTGCGGGTACGGTTTAATGTGCGGTACCAATTGGCCACGCTAGACAACGACCAAGTGTACCCTTACGAGAATACCTACACAAGACGGTTTGACAATATCTTGCCCTCGGCCGAAATGAACTATAAATTCTCGGCTACCCAGAACCTTAATTTCAACTACACCACCAGAACCACAGCCCCCTCGGTAGATCAACTGTCTGAAGCTATTGACAATTCCAATCCGCTGCTGCTGTACCAGGGTAATTTTGCGTTGCAGCAAAGCTACCAGCACAACATCCGGAGTGGTTTCCGTTATTTCAGCCCAGAAACGAACCGCGTTTTCTTTGTGGGATTGTTTGGGAGTGTTACCCAGGATTACATTGGCAACAGCATCACCAGAGCCACCACCGAGCCTATTACGCTGGCTAATGGACTGGTGCTGGAGAAAGGCCAGCAGCTGATTACGCCGGTCAACTTAGACGGCTTTGTGAACGCGCGTACTTTCTTCCACTTCGGGCAGCCGGTTGATTTCCTGAGTTCAAATTTCGGGCTAAACGGCTCCGTAGGCTACACCCGCACTCCCGGCTTAACCAACCAAGTACTGAACGTGGCTAGCGCCACCAACGTGGGCGGGGGGCTGAGCCTGAGCAGCAACATCAGTGAGAAAATAGATTTCAACATCTCTACCAACTCCAGCTACAATTTTGTGCAGAACTCGCTGCAGGGGCAATCTAACAGCAATTACTTCACGCAAAGCACTAACCTAAAATACAACTGGATTTTTGGGCCGGGCTTAGTGTACCGCACCGAACTGCACCACCAGTACAACGCCGGTTTATCTGAGGGCTACAACGCCAATTATTTGCTTTGGAACATGAGCATCAGCAAAAAACTGTTCCCTAACCAGCAGGGCGAAATAAGCTTGAGCGTAAACGACTTGCTGAACCAGAACGTGAGCGTGCAGCGTAACATCACGGCCCAATACGTGGAAGATGTGCAGTCCAGCGTGCTGCAGCGGTTCTTCATGCTCACCTTCACCTACAACCTCCGCAACTTCAGCGGAAGCGCCCCCGCAGAACCAAGCCGCGACCACAACTTCCCTGGCTCGCCACGGGGTGGGGCACCGGGCGGACCGCCGCAGGGGTAACATCGCTAACCTAACACAAACTTCCGTTTTTAGCCTATTTTTTGAAAAGAAGGCTAAAAACGGAAATTTCTTCCATCCACTTTTTAATACTAATGTATGAAACAGGTAATGGTTCTGCTGGCCTTTTTACTGGCTGCTAACGGTGCAATGGCACAGATCAACTTAAACAAAAGTAAACAGAGCGTTCTAAGCGGAGTTAATGGTGTTTCTTCTTACGAGATAGGGGCTGCCTTGAAAGAGGCCCTTGTCAACGGCGCCTCTAAGGGCTCTGATCTGGCCTCCCAAGTGGACGAATATTTCCGGAATGACGGCATTAAGATTTTATTTCCCCCGGAAATGCAACAGGTGGAAACCCGCCTTCGGCAACTGGGCATGGGGGCGGAGGTTGACAAGTTCGTGCTTTCCCTGAACCGGGCCGCCGAAGATGCGGCGAAGGAGGCGAAGCCTATTTTTGTCTCGGCCATACGGCAAATGAATATCCAGGACGGGTATTCCATTTTGAAGGGAGAGCAGGATGCCGCCACCCAATACCTGCAGCGCACCACCTCGGCGCAGTTGACAGAGAAGTTCTCGCCCATCATCAAGAATTCCTAACCAAAGTAAACGCCACCCAGCACTACGCCAGCCTCATCAATGTCTACAACAAAATTCCGTTGGTGAAGAAAGCAGACCCGGATTTAGAGAGGTACGCCACGCAGAAAGCCATTGAAGGGCTTTTTGTGTTGGTGGCCAACGAGGAGAAAGCGATCAGGGCCCCCCCCCAGGCCCGCACCTCTGCCTTGTTGAAGAAAGTCTTTGGGCAATAAAAAGCAGAAAAGCCCCTTGGACAAAATTTGCACCGCCTACTAAGAAGGCATTAACAGAGTCAACCCTGAAAGCATTTTTACCTGTGGGTGGAAATCCTTTTTTTACATTGCGACCTGCCCGAAATGAAAGGAGCTGGTTCACCTGGCCGTCCGTCCGCTTTAGATGCGCGCTTGTCCGTTTGACTCAATATGAACCGTTTTAGGCGGTTTTTGGCACCTGCTTTGCCTTATCCTTTGCAACCAAGGCAAGTAAATTTTTAACCTTTTAAAACAAACGGATATGAAAAGTTAGTGGTAATGATGATGCTCGGATTGGCAGTAGCCACCACCTCACAAGCACAGAACGGCCCACAACGCGACAACAGAACAGAGCTAGGCCGCTATGACAGAGGGAACTCCCGCGGCGACCGATACCTCAAGCCAAACGTGTCGCCGGAGCAAATGGCTACCAAGCGCACCGAAGTGCTACAGCAGAAGCTTGATCTTAACAAGTCGCAGACGAAGAAACTGCAGGCCCTTAACCTGAAGCACGCCCAGCAGGTGCAGGCTCTCCGCGGCCAGTTGGCCAAGGGCGGGGAGAGCAGATGCAGCGCCTGAGAGCCGACTGGGACAAGGAGTTCAAGAAAATAGCCAGCAAGAAACAATACGCGCAATACGAGCTAGAGAAGAAGCAAAATGAAAGGCAAACAACATAGTTGTTACATGTAGCTGCTTTGAAATTAGAAGCTGTAGCACATAAGCTGGTTTGGATTAAGAAAATCAGATACCAGTATAAATACACTGTATTTTGATACTGGTATCTGATATATACCTTCTCCTCCCCCATAGAGCAAGGAATTAAAACTTTATCCTTTCTAGTTATCAAAGGGATGAAATGAATTTTAAAATTAATTTCAATAGACATGAAAACGACAATTCTGATGTCCATTATTCTTACTGCCGCGTTGGCAATGACGGGGGAGGATTTACTCGCCCAGAACAGAAGAGATAGGAAGGCGGAGAAACTGGTCGCAGCTAATCGCAGGGCTCCAAAAAAAGTTGTAGTCGCGAGAAGACACGTCAGAAAGGTGGTGGTGAGAAAAGCCCATACGCGTTACGTTGGAATGCCTAGGTGGGGCGCAAAAGTCACTGCGCTGCCTGCCTCCTTTGTAACCATCAGTTTTGGGGACAGTCAGTTCTTCTACCATAATGGAGTTTACTACTCACGGCGCAACGGTGTTTATGTTGTAACGCGCCCAGTGAGGGGGGTAAGGGTACAAATGCTGCCTGTTGGATTCAGAGCTGTCCCAATCGGCCCTAGGACTTACTACTATTATTACGGAACGTACTACCTCAAGGCAGCTAACACGGATGATTACATTGTGGTGAATCCCCCAGAGGGTGCAGTAGTGGATGCATTGCCGGAGGGATACGAAATCAAGGTTGTGGACGGCAATGAGTACTACTTCCTGGATGGTGTCTATTATGCTGAAGTGGATGCCCCTGAATTTGAAGACAGAATCGGCTATCAGGTTGTGACTTTTTAATACAGGATTCCACTGCGCTCCTTTTGCCGAATGGGCCTGTTTAAGCAATGGTATACCATTACTTTTAAATGCCTATACATTTAGAACACTATGTGCTGGAAGAAAACTAGTTTAACAAAGGTTTTGTCAACCTCATCCCCGCATTTGTCCCCCTCACTTGCTTTTATCTGTTGCGCTTTCCTTTAAATAACAATTTTTGCTCACCAGTGAAGAGAATCCTTTTTCTTAAACCATAAAATAAAAATTAACATGAAACAATTAATCATCATGGCAGTTATAGTGCTGTCAGCTTTCGGAACCAGTATAGCCCAGCAAGGGCCAGGCAACAGACAAAGAATGACTGAGGAACAGCGTGTAGAGCAAACTATTTCTAACCTGAAACAGAAAGTAACCTTGTCAGATAGCCAATGGAGTGACCTTCGGGTGATTTATACTGATTTTTACAAAGAGTCAGCGGCAATGCGCGGGCAGAGTGGCACCCGTCCTGATCCTGAGCAAATGAAAAAGCTGCAAGAGAATAAGAATGCTAAAATAAAAGCCCTGGTTGGAGAAGAAAATTTCAAGAAAATTCAGGAAGCAGAACGAAATAACATGGGAGGTGCCAGGTCTCGTGGAGCCAGAAAGGGCTAATAATCAAGTTTAGAGACACAAATAATTATTCCAGCGGGCGCAAAATTCTTTATAGGCTTCATCAATTTGCCTTTAAGGAATATGCGCCCGCTATTTTATTTATGAGCCGAGAAGCCAAAATATAGACCTTGGCACCTACTTTTATTCAAGTCATATCCTCTAACTTGCCCCTGACAGAGGCAACAAGTTGAAGAAAGAATTGTACCATAGGATTGGGTAACTATTTTAATAGAGAAGACAAAGGTAAGCAGTTGGTGTGGCAATTAGATGCTGGCACCGCCTATACCAAAGACCAGAAGAAAGAACCGGGTGCGTTTATGGCTTCCTGCTATATAGAGCCAACGCTGTACGTGCGCAAAGTATCTGAGGCGTGGCTAGAGTTTCCCGAGCTGGTGATGGCGTTGCCTGAGTTCGCAAAGGAGAACGAATATAACCACCGAAATATGTTACATGTAGAGCTCAAGCCTTACGGTAAAAGCATGGTGCAGACCAAGGTAACTGTTGCATTGCACCAGATATTCTAAAAAATCTCATACTCTTTTATGCTATCTTCTATTTAAATTTTCTGATCCTCAGTAGCCACGGTGTTAGTACCTGACGATGGAAGAACAAAGAAACTGATCAAAACGCCTTGCCGGTATTATATTCTTAAAAAGACATTTCTCTATAACTTCGTTTGATGGTTTTGGTGGTTTAATATACATAATCTTAATTAAAAAAGATGTGGAGAACCCACTGTTACACTTAAAACAACAAAAGATCAAGCAAGCAGGGCATCTTCACATTTCGAATCTGGGTGTTCAGTTGCTGAGGCTTTTTGGGGATCTGGTAGATATATTTTAAAAAGGCAAAAAAAGTTACATAGCAATATTGGCTCCTAAGCCAATATTGCTATGTAACTTTTTTTGCCTACAACTGTATATTTCAAAAGTCTACTAAGAAAAGATTAATCTTAAGACGATCTTGAATAATTCTAAATCAATAATCCAAAACATGATTTCCTATATGCGGTAAACTGTGTAATACTCTTTTCGTGGTGAATTTAGAAAAATGAGAGAAAAATCTTTTGAGAATATATTTCTACTCTTAAGGGATTTAACTCTACAAACTCTCAAATAAAACCAATACTTTGATTCTTAATAACTGATTTTAGCTTCTACAATTAAGCTTTTGGTTTGAATTTATAATATGGCACAAAATGAAAAACACAATAAAAAAAGCTAGTTTAGTAGTAGTGGCAGTAATTACACTTAGTGTATTCTCCACTTCTTTAGTCCTCGCTCAAAGTTCTGATTTCTATGAAAAATTAAAATTTGGCGTAAAAGGAGGTTTAAACGTGACGAGTATGAATGACGAAGACCGGGTACCAGATGCCAAGGTCACACCTCGGATAGGATTTCATCTTGGAGTGTTAGCTCATTATGATTGGAATGATAAATGGGCCATTCAGCCAGAAGTGGTGTATTCTAAAGAAGGAGCTAAATATGACTTCCCTGGTTCACCAGAAATTCCGTTCGAATACCGAGGCAAAACTGATATAAACCTCATAAACATTCCTATTTTAGTTCAATATAAAATTGGTTCGCAATTTAGAATACAAACGGGACCGCAAACAGGATTGATTATTAATGCTAATTTTGAGGATGCCAATGATAAAAACAATGAATCTAGGAAACTTGATATCCAAAGAGTTAATCTTACTTGGGCCATTGGATTCGGATATTTAACTAAATCTGGATTAGGTTTTGATGCTCGTTATAATGTAGGAATCACTAATATTTATCCAGATGAAGTCTATCCTGGGCAATCTTTACGTACTCGTGCTGGGCAGTTTGGAATTTTCTACCAGTTCAAGTAATTGAATCTCCTACACATTACAAGGAACCCTACAATTTTGGGTTCCTTTTTTTATTCTACATTTCTACTGGCAGAAACTAGTCCAGCCTAAAAGGTTTATTTTTCTTATACCAATGAATCTAAATCTTCAACATCCAAACAATCTATATTGTTGTGGATGTTTTGCCTACAAATTGAAATTAAGTCCTAGCTTCTAATTTTTTACTGTTAAGGAAAAGGAAGTTTATTATTTCCTTTCTGTGAATCCCCCCAAGCGCGCATGGTATCGAGTAGGCATAGTCTAATCAGCCATTGGGGGGTAATGTAATTCTAAACAATTATAGGTTGAGTGTCTAATACTTATCTACCTATTGGTTTATTTTTGTACATGTTAGGCAATTCCATAGTCAACATCTTAGCAGTATTGCCAAACTCCTTGGCTAATTCTTTTAAGCGTCAATAAGCCTTATCTTGAAGGGCTAAGAGAAACACTGTCTCCATTTCCTTTCTATGGATTCAAGGATATCTTATAACGTTCTACTATTCCTCCTGAGCTCAACGCTGTTGTGGTTTCCCATAGTTGTACTTCTTAATATACTTTATGAATCAGTAACAAAGGCATAAGGGTTCTCTTTGATAACCGAAGAAACAAGGCTACCCGCTGGTGGATTTTTCTGGTTGACAACACCTTCCTCGTGAAAAGATTTTGCTCCCAGAGCATCTATTTTCTAATTATTTAAATTTAGACAATAACTTTGGGCCTTGAACAAAAGCAGCATGATTCACTTCTTTTATCGTCAGCCCGATACTGTTTACGCGTTACAAACGGAGCGTGAACTCACCATTACTGATATTTTAAAACTAGAATGGCTTTTTGGCGGTGCCACGTTAAAACAGGATACTTCTTTAGAAGGATTCTTCGTCGGCCCACGTGCAGCCATGATTACGCCCTGGAGTACCAATGCTGTGGAAATAACCCAGAACATGGATATTCAGGGGATCATCCGGATTGAGGAATTTAAGATAGTAGAGGAAAATTTCTCGGATTATGACCCAATGCTTTCACAGAAGTATAATGGGCTTGATCAGGAAATCTATACTATCCATATTCAGCCGGAGCCTGTTCTGCCAGTTAGAGATATAGCGGCGTATAATAAAGCAGAAGGACTTTCTTTAAGTGACGAGGAAGTTGCTTACCTGAATGACCTCTCTGAAAGATTAGGCAGACCACTGACCGACTCTGAAGTATTTGGTTTTTCACAGGTAAACTCTGAACACTGCCGCCATAAGATCTTCAATGGCAAGTTTGTAATTGATGGCGAAGAAAAACCTAGCTCGCTATTCAAGCTAATCCGGAAAACATCAGAGACGAATCCGAACGATATTGTATCAGCATACAAAGACAACGTAGCCTTCATCAAGGGGCCGGTGGTGCAGCAGTTTGCCCCTAAACGTGCCGATGAGCCTGATTTTTATCATGTAACGGATTTCGAATCGGTTATTTCTATCAAGGCAGAAACACATAACTTCCCCACCACGGTAGAGCCATTTAATGGTGCCGCTACTGGTTCCGGCGGGGAAATCAGGGACAGGTTGGCTGGTGGTCAGGGCGCGTTACCTCTGGCCGGTACAGCGGTGTATATGACGGCCCTTTCACGCCTGGAGAAAGACCGGCCTTGGGAGATAGCCACCAGAGAAAGAAATTGGCTGTACCAAACACCAATGGATATCCTGATCAAAGCCTCTAACGGGGCTACGGATTTCGGAAATAAGTTCGGACAGCCATTGATTACCGGATCTGTCTTAACATTTGAGCACGACGAAGCGGCTGACGCTTTGGAAGCCCCCAGAAAACTAGGCTACGACAAAGTGATTATGCTGGCGGGTGGCGTGGGTTACGGCAAAGCAAGCCAAGCCCAGAAACAGCACCCGAAACCAGGAGATAAAATTGTAATACTGGGTGGTGAAAACTACCGCATAGGCATGGGCGGCGCGGCCGTCTCCTCCGCAGATACCGGTCAACATGGTTCTGGCATTGAGTTAAACGCCATTCAGCGCTCAAATCCTGAAATGCAGAAACGTGCTGCCAACGCCATACGCGGCATGGTGGAAAGCGAGCACAATGCCATCGTTTCAATACATGACCACGGCGCTGGTGGGCATTTAAATTGCCTTTCTGAACTGGTAGAAGAAACCGGCGGAAAGATTGACTTAGATAAACTCCCGGTAGGCGACCCTACCCTTTCGGCTAAGGAAATCATAGGTAACGAGTCGCAGGAGCGGATGGGCTTGGTAATTGGGGAAGCAGACATTGCCACCTTAAAGAAAATTGCCGACCGCGAGCGCTCCCCTATGTACACCGTAGGTGACGTGACCGGAGACCACCGTTTCACCTTTGAATCTGCGTCTAACGGTGAAAAACCAATGGACCTGGACTTGAGCGACATGTTCGGGAGTTCGCCTAAAGTGGTCTTGACTGACAAAACCGTCTCCAGAACCTACCAACCAGTTACCTATGACAAAAACCAGCTGCACACTTACTTAGATCAGGTGTTGCAATTAGAGGCGGTGGCCTGTAAAGACTGGTTAACAAACAAAGTAGACCGCTGCGTGGGAGGCAGGGTGGCCAAACAGCAATGCGTAGGTCCGTTGCAATTGCCCCTGAACAATTGCGGGGTGATGGCCTTAGACTTTCAGGGCATAGAAGGAGTGGCCACTTCGGTAGGCCATGCCCCTATCTCAGCTCTAATTGACCCTGCAGCAGGTAGCCGTAATGCCATTGGTGAGGCCTTATCAAACATTGTCTGGGCTCCAATGAAAGACGGACTCCAGAGTGTATCGCTTTCAGCTAACTGGATGTGGGCCTCTAAAAATGAGGGTGAGGACGCGCGATTATACAAAGCCGTAGAAGCCTGTTCTGAATTCGCTATTGCATTGGGCATCAATATCCCAACCGGTAAGGACTCGCTTTCCATGAAGCAGAAGTACAAAGACGAGGAAGTAATTGCTCCAGGCACGGTAATCATTTCAGCGGGAGGAAACTGCAGCAACGTGCGCCAGGTGGTAGAACCTGTTCTACAACGTGAGGGTGGCAACTTGTACTACATCAACCTTTCTAATGATGCCTACAAATTAGGCGGTTCTTCTTTTGCGCAAATCTTCAACAGAATAGGAAACGAAACACCTGATATCACTGATGCAGCACAATTCAAGAACACCTTTAACACGCTGCAAGGACTGATAAAAGAAGGTAAGATTGCCGCAGGCCATGATATTGGCAGTGGCGGCTTGATTACCACCTTGCTAGAGATGTGCTTCGCCGACAATAACTTAGGTGCCAGCATTGATTTATCCTCTCTGGGCGAAGTAGACACCATTAAAGTTCTTTTCGCCGAAAACATTGGTGTAGTTTTCCAAGCGTCTGCTGAAGTAGAAGAAACTTTCAACTCAAACAGTGTTCCTTTCCATAAAATAGGAACCTGCACTTCTTCTGCCACGCTGGAACTGAAGAACGGCACTGAATCATACAGCTTTGATATTGCCCAGCTACGCGACACCTGGTTTAAAACTTCTTACCTGCTGGACATAAAACAAAGCGGTGAAGTGAGTGCCAAGGAGCGCTTTGAGAACTATAAAAAGCACGAACTAATCTACCAATTTCCTGAAGGGTTTGACGGCAAATTACCAGTCGTTGACCATACTAAACCAAGAATCAAGGCAGCCATTATCCGTGAGAAAGGCAGTAACTCGGAGCGTGAAATGGCCAATGCCATGTATCTAGCTGGATTCGATGTGAAAGACGTCCACATGACAGATTTGATCTCAGGTAGGGAAACGTTGGAAGACATCAGGTTCATTGGCGCGGTGGGTGGTTTTTCTAACTCTGATGTATTGGGGTCTGCCAAAGGCTGGGCGGGCGCCTTCCTATACAACGAGAAGGCGAAAACAGCTCTGGATAAATTCTTCCAGCGCGAAGACACATTATCAGTGGGTATTTGCAATGGTTGTCAGCTGTTCGTGGAACTCGGGCTCATCACAATGGGTCACGAAAAGAAAGCGAGAATGCTGCACAACGTGAGCCAGAAGCATGAGAGTATCTTTACTTCATTAACCATTCAAGAAAATAAATCAGTGATGCTGTCAAGTTTGGCCGGAAGTACCTTAGGCGTTTGGGTATCGCACGGTGAGGGAAGATTCAGTTTGCCGCACACAGAAGATCAGTATCAGATTGTGTCTAAATATGCCTACGACACCTATCCGCATTGCCCGAATGGTTCTGACTACAACACTGCCATGATCTGCGATGAAACTGGCCGTCACCTGGTCATGATGCCGCACATAGAGCGTTCGCTTCTGCAGTGGCAGTGGGCTCACTACCCAAAAGGCCGCCAAGACGAAGTTTCTCCTTGGATGGAGGCCTTTGTGAATGCCAGAAAGTGGCTGGAGGCGAATGAGAAGTAGATAATTAGGCGGTCATTTAAATCATGTTCTACATAAGTGCTCTTGTAACAGGTAAGTCTATAGGCTTACCTGTTACTGTTTACTACCTGTTTTGGACTTGTTTTTAGAAAAATAGACCTAAAAAGCACAAGTATGTAATTTGAAGCTCAAGCCTCTAACAGATACCAATTATTTATTAGAGAAGCCAAACCTAGCCTCTACGACAATCCATATAAACTCTAAACCTAATAGTTGACAGAGGGGATGATAATTATTTCATTTAGAATATTAGTAGTATAAAGCGTGCTGGAGATCATTTATCAAGACGAGTATTACGTGGCCATCAACAAACCTAATGGTTTGCTGGTGCATCGTACGCGCATTGCCGAAGAGAAAAAAGAGTTTGCCCTGCAAATGCTGCGCGACCAGTTGGGATATCGCGTTTACCCGCTGCACCGCTTAGACCGTGGTACCTCAGGTGTGTTGCTCTTCTCTAAATCGCCGGAGGCGGCGGCACCACTGGTAAAGGCATTTGAAGCACGTGAGCCAGACAAAACTTATTACGCTATTGTGCGGGGGTACGCCCCAGAAGCAGGCACTATTGTCAGCCCCATCCGACCTGACAAAGACAACGGGCTAAAAGAACCACAGGACGCCCTCACACAATTTACCCGACTGGCCACCGTTGAACTTCCCATTCCGGTGGGGCGCTACCAAACCGCGCGCTACAGTTTAGTAAAAGTAAAGCCAGAGACAGGTCGAATGCACCAGATCCGGAAGCATTTCGCGCACCTGCGGCACTACATCATCGGAGATAAAAAGCATGGTGATTGGCGGCACAACCTCATGTTTTTGGAGCAGCTGAACAGCCCTTATATGCTGCTTCATTCTGCTTCACTCCTGTTTAAACATCCGGCTACAGGTGAACAGATTGAAATAAGTGCGAATATGCCAGAAAACATGAAACGCCTCTGCGTACAATTCGGCTGGGGGAATGTGCTCTCAGATTTGAAATAAGATTATAGATAAAACTATGAAGTAAGTTTTCCAGAAGCAGAAATATCAGAAACCACAGATAAGGCTTTTAGGCCTAATTTCCAGAATTTAGCGCTAAAACAGCAATATTACTCGTTTTCTATTTTGTAAAATTTTTTTCCTGTAAAAGCATAATTTAGAATTCTACCTTCACCACTACCTTACCTACTGTCTCTCCGCGTTGGAATAAGCTAATTGCCTTATGCATTTGGTGGAATGAGAATACATGACCAACATACTGAGGCTTTAATTGCAGAGCTATCAGCTTTTGAAGCAAATGGTGCATCATGTCTGTCTGCTCGTACAGGTAAATCAGGTTAAAGCCCATCAAAGACTTGTTCAGGGTAGGCAGGCGCAGCGGGTCAATCTTGGGGCGGCGCAGGAATTTCCAGATCAGGTTGGGATAATTTGGACTGGAACTGTGGCTGGAGAAACTGGCATTGCCATACACTACCATTCGTCCCATAGGCGCCATTGCCTCCCACCCCTGTTTTAATATTTTGCCGCCAATGCACTCCATAATAATCTGCAGAGGCCGGTCTCTTAGCGTCTGCTGTAGCTTTTTGGGAAACTCACGGTCTCGTAGAATAACAGCATCATACGCTTCCTGCTCCTGCAGAAACTCTACTTTATCAGCTCTACCTACGGTGCCAATGGTGTAAGCGTCAAACTTTTTGCAAATATGGTTGGCCAAAATGCCTACTCCGCCCGCCGCACTATGTATGAGCACTGTCATTCCCTTCTGTAGATCTCCCAGCTGGGTAAGGGCATAATAAGCAGTGAGTCCCTGTACCAAAAAGCCTGCCCCCTCTTCAAAACTCCACTCCTCGGGCAGAGGCACTACATAACGGTGATGTATATTCAGATGGCTGACGTACCCGCCAAATTTAGTGGCACCCATCACCCTGTCACCCAATTCCCACTCTGTCACGGCTGCCCCCACAACAACTACCACCCCAGAAAATTCTAAACCCGGTATAAAAGAACCTGCCGGAGTGGCACTGTATAAGCCTTGCATAGCGAATATATCGGCAAAATTCAGACCTATGGCTTTCACCTGAATGCAGACTTCGTCTGGCTTAGGGGCTTCCAGCACTTCTGTTTGTAATGCCAAGTTCTTAATGGATCCAGCCTTAGGCATTCGGAACACCTGCCGTTTTAACATAGCACAAGAGAATATTAGTGAAAGTGATAGTTACGCAATACTGTCAAATATGTGAGATGTGTATAACTGATTTGCTTCTGTAGGTCCCATTATGACAGCCATTAATGCTACCTACTTGAATTTTTAGGTCAGGCGCTGTAGACGGAATACAGCGGTGTTGCCAAAAAAGTAGCACGGTTTACTTCTACCACTTCTTTATTGATGATAAGGTAATACCGCACCTTTTTGGCGAGATGAAATTTGTTCACCAATACGCCGTCCTCGGCATACTCCGTCACTTTTACCTCGCTCGCTATTTTATCCTGCACCTGTTGAGGAGTTAGTTTCTCAGGGGCAGCGGTTTTATGCAAAATTTCGAGGTCGGCTATTTCTTTTAAACTTCCTGCCTGTAACATTACTGCTTTCACTTTGCACCCTGGTTGCAGTTGCGCAAAATATTCACTTGCCCTAGCAGATAATCGCCAAAGCCCCTGCCGGTCACAGGCAAAATACCTATACTCCAAAGGCCCATCCTCACCCGGAAGCAGTTTTATGAAGTAGAACTTGTCTGTTATTTCTGTTTCTACCTCTTGGGCAGCGTCTGCAGCTTTATAATACTTTCGGTACCTGCGGTAGTCTTTCCACCCAGAAGAAAATGCTTTAAATGCTAATATCAGCAGCAACAAACCTATCATGGAAAGGGCATATCCCCACCAGGGCTCGTTTAGATCATAATCTTCAGGGGTGCGATCACTCACCCAAAAGTGAATAAACCGGGACAAGCAAAGTAGCGCAATAAGCAGCAGGCAAGAGGCTAGCTTTAGCGTAAATTTGGCATCTTCAAGGCTTTCCTTCAAGTACTCGTCTGGTTTCTGCATAGGGGTTGTTCTACAGACGAATATAAAAACTTTAGTTTAATTGGCTAAGAAGGGAACAAAGGCTTCTTATTCACCTCTACATCCTCCTTTCCTTCTTTATTGAAACTAAAAACCTAAAGGCCTGACAAACAAAGTCGCTACAAAAAAGTAATTGATTCTATTTTTAGCTTACTTTTCAGAAAACAGGTTTAAAACTGCTTTCGGTTTTTTGAATATAATAGGGCTCTGCACTTGGCAGGCCCCTCTTTTCAACAACCAAAACAAAATTTATACTATATAGCTTTGCTAAACGTAGAGCTGAATCCCTGCTCCGCCTGTTTCACTTTCTGGTCAAACAGCATGCAGATGTTTCGCACGAAGGCTTGGCCTAGGCTGGTAACTTTTAACAACCGGTTTTCAAAAGTTAAAAGTCCTTCACCTTCCATTTCATGCAAAGAGAGTAGCGTTTTTCCGTCAATTAAAAACTCCAATTCTTTTGTAATTTGTAATTCTCCATGGCAGGCAATGGACAGTATAGATTCCTTCCGGATTAGGTCTTCCTCTGTAAGCAAATGTCCTTTAAAAATGGCTAAGTTTCCTTCGGCAATACTGGCTTTGTATTCTTCTACCTTTTTCAGGTTTTGCATGTACCCGTATTTGGCATCACTGATAGACGAGGTGCCCAGGCCAATAAGTAAATCAGTGTGGCAGGTGGTGTAGCCCATGAAGTTACGGTGCAGTTTTCCGTTTTGCTGAGCCTGGTACAGCGTGTCATTAGGCAGAGCGAAATGGTCCATGCCTATGTCATGGTAACCCATAGCTTTGAATTTGCGGAGACCCAATTCATACAGCGCCCGCTTTTCTGCTCCGGAAGGCAAATCTGTTTCTGAATAGCCCCGCTGGCTCGGCGAAGCCCACGGCACATGCGCGTAGGAATAAAAAGCAATACGGTCTGGCCTCAGCAGCGCCACCTGGTCAATAGTGTTAGAAACTGACTCCAAAGTTTGGTGCGGCAGGCCATAGATCAAGTCAAAGTTCACCGATTCATAGCCAATTCGGCGAGCTTCTACAGTGGCCACTTTCACGTTCTCGAAGGGCTGCACGCGGTTAATGGTAAGTTGCACTTTTGGGTCGAAGTCTTGCACGCCGTAGCTCACGCGCCGGAAGCCTAAATCATACAGCGTTTGCAGATGCTCAAATGTTGTGTTATTGGGGTGGCCCTCCAAACTGAATTCCCGCTCAGGGTGTATGTCAGCGGAAGCATAAATTCTTTCCAGTAAAAGCCTGAGATTCTCGGGGCTAAAAAAAGTAGGAGTTCCGCCGCCAAGGTGCAGTTCCCGCAGAATAGGCTTTTCGGTAAAACGGTTGACGTATAGTTGCCACTCGTCCATAACCGCTTTGATATAGCCACCTTCCACGCCATGGTTCGTGGTGATGCGTTTATTGCAGCCGCAGTAGGTACAAAGCTTTTCGCAGAAAGGCAGGTGCAGGTACAGGCTAATGCCTTTCTCTGCGTTAGATTCATTGAATGTCCGCTCCACTACCTGCAGCCACTGTTCCTGCGTAGGCGCTTGCGGGTCCCAGAAAGGCACGGTAGGATAACTCGTATACCGCGGCGCCGATACGTTATATTTCTGAATCAGATATTCTGAGGGATTTGCTGGGGGTATAAGGCAAGTACCGTTCATGTTCTTCAATTGTTCTAAATAACAGTACAAAAATACCGCACCCCCTGCCGCTCTGAAATGACATTAGAATAGGCAAAATATGATTTTAATCATTAAATGAACTACTCCTAGAAATTGCCTAAACAGTTACATTTCCCCTATTTCCTGCATTCCCGTTCTTGAGCTGTTTTCTTAAAAAGAGGCCAAAAACACCTTCTCCTTTTCCCTCCTCCCCCTGATTAATTCAAAACTCCTTAAAGCCGACTACCTTAGCTAAACATCATGCTTTCTCCACCTCAACCACAGGTTTTCTTCTACTTTACCTTCAGAAGAAGCATTTTTTATTAGATTTTGATAATTTTTTATATCCATATACAAGATTTCCATTATTATATTGCAAGTGTTAATTTATTGGCAATACAATAGTCACTCCAAACGAATTAGCATAACCCCATTTTTCAAAACAGAAGAGAACATACTAACTATGGATACATTGGTCAAAGAATTTCTGGCTCAGGTAGAGGCGAGAAACCAGCATGAACCCGAGTTTTTGCAGGCTGTGCGCGAAGTGGCGGAAACCATCATTCCGTTTACGCACAACAACCCAAAATACAAAAACGCCCGCCTTCTGGAGCGCATGGTAGAGCCTGAGCGCGTGGTAATGTTTCGGGTGCCGTGGCTTTCTGATAAAAATGAGGTAATGGTAAACCGCGGATTTCGGGTGCAGATGAACAGCGCCATAGGCCCGTACAAAGGCGGGCTACGTTTCCACCCTTCGGTAAATCTGAGCATTTTGAAGTTTCTGGCCTTTGAACAGGTGTTTAAGAACAGCCTTACCGGTTTGCCAATGGGCGGCGGAAAAGGCGGCTCCGACTTTGACCCTAAAGGAAAATCAGATAGTGAAATTATGAAGTTCTGCCAGAGCTTTATGACCGAGCTGTACCGCCACGTAGGTGCTGACATTGACGTGCCGGCCGGAGACATTGGCGTAGGCGGACGTGAAGTAGGTTATCTTTTTGGCCAATACAAACGCATAAAAGGAGAATTCACCGGCGTACTTACCGGCAAAGGCACCAGCTGGGGCGGCAGCGTTATCCGGCCAGAGGCCACTGGCTACGGCGTAGTGTATTTTGCTGAAGATATGCTGCAAACCCGCGGCGAAACCCTGGAAGGTAAAACGGTACTTGTTTCCGGCTCCGGCAACGTAGCCCAGTATACGGTGGAAAGGTGTATTCAAGCTGGTGCAAAGGTAGTCACCCTCTCCGACTCCAGCGGCTTTATACACGACCCCGAAGGCATTGACGCCGAAAAGCTGAAGTTCCTGATGGAGCTGAAGAACGAGAAACGCGAGCGCATTCAGGAGTACGCCTCAAAATACGGCTGTGCTTTCTATCCGAATGAACGCCCTTGGCGAATCAAGGCAGACATTGCCTTCCCTAACGCAACTCAAAACGAATTAGACGAGGCTGATGCCCGTATGTTAGTGGAGAACGGCTGTTTCTGTATAGCCGAAGGCGCCAATATGCCTAGCACCCCCGAAGCCATTCAGGTGTTTACCGAGGCTAAAATTCTGTACGCTCCAGGCAAAGCGTCAAATGCCGGTGGCGTGGCCGTGTCTGGATTGGAAATGTCACAGAACTCGCTGCGCATTTCCTGGAGCCGCGACGAAGTAAATAACCGTCTCCGGGACATTATGCGCGACATTCACCGCATCTGCGTGCAATACGGCACTGAAGAAGACGGGTACATCAACTACGAGAAAGGCGCCAACATAGGAGGCTTCGTGAAAGTAGCAGACGCTATGCTAGCGCAGGGAGTTGTGTAGGTAGAAGGATATAGTAGCACGCAATCCAGCTGACAGAGATTGACATTATAGCTTCCTTCTTCTGTTTTAGGGCTGCTTTTTGAAAATCAGCCCTAAAACAGAAGAAGGAAAAGCTTACAAGCCATCAGAAGCTTGTGAGCTTTTTTATTTAAAATTTAAATGCCTTAACCGGTTATTCTGCTACCAGCGCAGCGCCTACAGTCTCTACCTCCTTACAATACGTGCAGCTGCCGGTACAAGGCTTCTTCTTGTTTTGGAACAGGCTGAGCAGCGGAATTTTTGTTTGGCAAGCGCCTGTCTTACGATAGGCATCCTGCAGGTAATGCCGGGTTAGGTGCAGATCTTTGGTGGCAATCACGAACACATCTGCCGGATTGACTTCGGCAAAGTCTTGCAGCCCTTCCATCATGTCTTCCTCCCCAATTACATGTAAACTGCCTGCGGTGTTGAACGCCTCGTTTAGCTCAGCACCTAGTTTTTTTATTTCAACAAAGTGGCTAGCTTCCGTCTCTGGGTAAAAATGAATGGGATGAAGTTTAGCGTTGAAATCTTTGGCCAGGGATTTCACTAGTTGCACTACTCCCGGCTCTTGGTCTGTAAAGTCGGTGGCGAAAACTAAATCTTGCCAGGGCTGGTATGTTGCTTTTTCGGGCACCCACAAAATTGGGCAGGCGGCAAACTCCTGAACCGGCAGCTCTTTCACGCCACGTTCTATGGCTTCCAAGAGGCCGCATCCGGCAATTATAAGGTCCGGCCTGTGCACTTCCACCATAGAGGGTATGAGCCCCGCCCAGGCATCACCGCTAATAAGGCACTCGGTGTGGTGCGGTTCTTTGTGGCGCCGCGAATCACAGGCATAGCGTTTGGCAAAGCTGTAGAGTTGCTGCGAATACTGGAGCTGGTTTGTGATGGACAGCGGTGCCCCGTTTGTACTGAAAAGCAACAGAATATTGGCTTTAAGCTGGCAAGCCAATTTTACAGCATACCCATAGGTATTTACGCTGTTTGGTGAGAAGTCGGTGAGAACGAGAATCTTTTTCATATCACTGTGAGAAAATAATCACTATTTGAGAGGCGCGGCGCAGTGGGTTTGACCACCCACACCCGCAATATTGGTACTACTATCTAAAACCGGACTCACGTACGGTATGCCTAAGTTCAAGCCGCGCAGAATAAACATAATGGCCATGCAGGCAGCCACAAACGGAACCGCCTTGGTAAAGAACCGGCGCAACCCCAACTGAATATATTTGCCAGAAAGAGAGAGCAGGAACATCAGCGGGAAAGTGCCTAAGCCGAACAAAGTCATATACAGACAGGCATCTACCACACTTGGCATACTAATGGCTCCCGCCAATGCGAAATACACAAACCCGCAAGGCAGCAGTCCGTTCAGCAAGCCCACCACTCCGTTGGCCCAAGTTCCTTTCTTCTGGAAGAACTGTCCCATGGCTTTCTGCACGTAAGAAAGAACTGCCTCCAGCCCCGTAACCTTTCGGAATTTACCCGAAGCTGCCGAGGGCACAATTACCAACAATAATATAAGCACACCTGAAAAGATGGACAAGGTTTGCTGCAGCCCCGCCATTTGCAGGCTTTTCCCCAGCAAACCGGCTATCAAACCAAGGGCGGCGTAAGTGGCAATTCGGCCTAGGTTGTACAGGAGCCTACCCGCCACAAAAGTCAGTCCGCTTCCCTTACCCACCGGCAACGCCAGCGCAATAGCGCCACACATGCCTACGCAGTGGAAGCTGCCTAAAATACCGAATAGAAAACCCGCCCAAACCATATTTTTTACTTGATGGTAATGTCTTTTTCTAAAAAGTAGCTCTGTTTGTCTTGGCTCCAGTTCAACTGCACCCGCCACAAGCCTTTAGCCAGTTGAGCCGTTGGTATATGCTGCTGTCCGTCTGAGTTCAAGTTCATGGGCACCGTAAAATCCTTTTTAGAGTCCGACGGACGGAGGAATACGACTTCACCTTTCAGCCCATCTGCCTTCAAATCGGCTGGAAAGACCACACTTAGCAATTCGGCTGCCTCGGCATGATTCAGGAGCACCTGAGTGTCCATGGCATTAGTAGCTTTTACCTGGTCCATGTGCTGCTGGTATTCAATTTCTTTCTGGTAGTAATCTTTGCTCACCAAATCAACATCTGACTGCATGGTCATGCGCACCATATTGGCCACAAAAAGTATGAAGAATACATAGGCAGCTATGATTAATTTTGGCCACCAGCTGGCAGTTTGTTTGGGTAATGCTTTCATTTTGATGAGTTCTGAGTCTTGAGTTCTGAGTCCTGAGTTTTTGCATTTTCAACCTGTTTTTCTAAAAGCAGGCTGAAAACGCCTCTATATTACACTTGTATTGCTAGGCCTATAAACCCAGATAAAAATTCTTAATTCTTAATTCTTAATTCTTAATTCTTAATTCTTAATTCTTAATTAATCTATTGGCCTGGCCCCAGAAATTTGGTTTTTTTAGTGGTGATCAATTTATCTCCGGCGTACACGCCAATTTTTATTTCAGTGGAAGTTCCTTCTAAAGCTTCTCTGGAAAGTTCTGCGAAAAATACGCCCTCGGCTAAACCTTGTTCGGGCAGCACCATCTCGTTCCGCACCATTCTGATTTCACCTTTAGGCTCTATTAGTTTGAGCGTGATGGGCATGCTCTTCACGGTCTTGTTAATGACCGAGATATTGTACAGGTTGCTGATGTTGCCATTCTTCTCTTTCTGGTACATCATGCCCGGAGTACGCAGCACGGTAGCGTCAATGTTGTTTCGGGTTACCAGCAGCGTCACAAAGCCGCCAACCAGCAACAGGAGCACCACGGTATAGCTTTTCATGCGGGTAGTAAACCGTTGCGGCTTGCCTTCGGCAATGCTCTCTTCCGAAGCATATTTTATCAGGTTGCGCGGCTTTCCAATTAAGTCCATGATGTCGTTGCAGGCATCAATACAGGCGGTACAGTTAATGCACTCCAGCTGCTGGGCACCGTTTCTAATGTCAATTCCGGTAGGACAAACCGAAACGCATTGGTGGCAGTCAATACAGTCACCGGCGGTGCGCTCTACATTCTTGCGAAGTTTCTCTCTTGGCTCACCCCGTACATAATCATAGGCGATGACCGTGGTTTTCTTGTCCATCATCACGCCCTGCAGTCGGCCGTACGGGCAAACTATGGTACATACCTGCTCCCTGAAACGGGCAAACACCCCGTAGAAAATAGCGGTAAACAGCACCATAGAAAATAAGCCGCCTAAGTGGTTCAGCGGGTTATCGGTGATGATGGTTTTAAGGGCATCTACGCCAATAATGTAGACAAGAAACGTGTTGGAGATGATGAATGAAATCAAAACAAAGACGCTGTGTTTAGCTATTCGTTTCAGAATTTTATCTGAGGTCCAGGGGGCACGATCCAAAGCTTTCTGTTTGTTATAGTCGCCTTCAATCCAGTACTCAACCCGCCGGAACACCATCTCCATAAATATGGTCTGCGGGCAAACCCAACCGCACCACACCCTGCCGTACACCACCGTGAACAAGATGATGAACACCATAAACGCCATGAAGCCCAACAACAGAATAAAGAAATCCTGCGGCCAGAAAATCATGCCGAAGATGATGAATTTGCGCTCCACCAAATTGAGCATGAGCACAGGCAAACCATTCACCTTCAGAAAAGGCCCCGTGAACAACAAAGCCAGCAGCGCATAGCTCACCAGCTTACGGTAATTGTAAAATTTACCCTTCGGTTTTTTAGGGAAAAGCCAAACCCGTTTTCCTTCTTTATCTACTGTGGCAATGGTGTCTCTAAAAGATTCATTGTCCACTATTGCGTGGGCCATTCTTTTGTAACTCTTAGGTTAAACAAGCAATCCTTATTCAGGAGCGGGAGGCGTCAACCTTCAATACAAAATTCAGGAAATTGCAGCCTGATAAAGATGACCGAAGTCACCTTTCAGGCTGATTCTGAGCAGGATTTTCAGGATTAAAAAGATTAACAGGATTAGATAAGTAAATAGAATACACTTTGCAGGATGTAATAACTAGGCAAAGCCTTTTATCAACATGAATTCCGTTTCCAGCTTGGTTTTCTAAAAACAAGCCTAAAACAGAATACCGCCCGCTCAAATGACCTGGCAGCGTCTTTCAGACCAGCCAGTGTCTGTGCCGGTAGCCATTGGTTAAGTTGTTTTGCCAATCAGGAAATTGGCTGTCTGACAGTGCGTAGAGCGCTGTGCTAACTCTACGCACAACATGAGCACAGCTAACTAAATCCACAAAATCAATCTAAACCTGAAAATCCTGCTCTATAAAAAAGCCCCTTCGTCAAGAACAAAGGGGCTTTTGGGTCTTCAAAATGTTACTTAGCTTTTTCGCCTTGTGGTTCTTTTGCGTTTGCCGGGTTGGTGCCTTGCAGACTGAGGATGTAGCTGGACACTTCCAGCATCTGCTCTTTAGAAAGTTTTCCTTGCCAAGCCACCATACCTTTGCTGGTTACCCCAAACTTCACAACTTTATAGATGTCGTTCACGTCTCCGCCGTGCAACCAATATTCATCTGTCAGGTTAGGCCCCACTACTCCTTCGGCGTTCTGGCCATGGCAGGCTGCGCAGTTCTGGATATAAGTAGCTTTTCCGGCTTCCAATTGGGCAACGTCGGTGAGTGGTTTAAAGTCTGTTTTCTCGTTGGCATTTCCCCCACCGTGGCTGGCACTGAGAACCGCTGCCGCCTGCATTTCGGCTTCGTATTCCTGCTCCTGAAGCTGACCTCCCATTACGTGGTAATTCAGCAGATACACCACAGAAAACACAATGGTAGCGTAGAAAGAATATTTCCACCAAGGCGGCAAATCGTTGTCTAGTTCATGGATGCCGTCGTAGCTGTGGTCTTCCATAAGCGCACCATTATGCTTGCCGGTAATGGTAGAAGTGTCGCCACGGAGAAGTTTGATAAACCGTGCCATGAAGGTGTTCTGCAAGGCAGGTCTATCGTACAGGTTCGCCAGCAACGGCAACGCCTGAAAGAACGCTATGGTCATGAACAACAACACCAACAGGAGCAGGAAACCTACCAACACCACCAGAACCTGAGTTGTAGGCGGCATGGCTTTCCATTCAATATTAACAGGCGCGGCCGGGGCAGCACCATCTACCTTTGTTTCTGTAGGAGCAACTACGGGAGCAGCGGCTTCAGCAGGCTTTTCGCTTTCCTCTTTTAAAAAAGCAATAACATCTTTGATGTCTCCGTCAGAAAGAGAGCCTTCAAAGCTGGTCATCGGAATCTTACCAAACTTCTCGAACACCTCCACCGCTTTTTTGTCGCCGCTGGAGATCATTTTGCTGGAGTTCTTTACGAATTCTAGTATCCACTTTTCTTCGTGGCGTTTGTGCAAATCTTTTAGGGCCGGGCCTACTACCTGCTCCTGCACTCTATGGCAGGCGGCGCAGTTGCCTTCAAAAATGGCCTTGCCTTTTACGGCATCCTGTGCCGCGGCCGGTTCAAATCCCGTTCCCGCCAATAACAGAGCAGAAGCCAGGGAAAGTACTAATCGTTTCATGACCGTTGGTCTTGGGTTGAGAACTGAGGTTGGTTTTCGTTTTGCAACGGCATCAGGCTCATGGACTTGATGTGGTTCTTATTGGTGAACAATACATACAGGATAAGTCCGATGAAGAAGATGAAGAAAATCAGGAACGAGATAATTGGAAAAATCTCAATGCCGTCTATGGCTTGTAATACGTTTTTGTACATGGTTTTTCTTTTAAGGACGCAAGACACAAGACATAAGACTCAAGACTTTATTCCTGTTCTTTGAAAAATCTTATGTCTTGCGTCCTGAGTCTTGTGTCTATTTTTATTCTTCTTTCACTTTAATGTCAGTACCCAGGCGTTGCAGGTAGGCAATGAGGGCTACAATCTCTTTCGAAGATTTCACCTCTACTCCTTCTTTTGCAAGGTCAGCGGAGATTTGCTCTGCCTGTTTGATCAGGTCCATGTTGGCTTTCTTCGCGTAGCCTTCTGGGTATGGAGTACCCAAGCTTTGCAGAGCCTCAATTTTGGCCTCGGTGTCAGAGATATCCAAGTCTTGCTCAAACAACCAAGGGTATGCCGGCATGATAGAACCTGGTGACATGGATGTCGGGTCCAGCATATGATGATAGTGCCAGCTGTGCGGATACTTGCCACCCACTCGGTGCAAATCTGGACCGGTACGCTTAGAGCCCCACAGGAACGGACGGTCATACACAAATTCCCCTGCTTTAGAATACTCGCCATAGCGCTCGGTTTCAGAGCGGAACGGTCTTACCATTTGGGAGTGACAGTTCACGCAACCTTCTTTGATGTACACGTCTCTACCCTGCAATTCAAGCGCAGTGTAAGGCTTCAACGAGGCGATGGTTGGCACATTAGATTCTACTAAGAAGGTAGGAATCATTTCCACCATACCACCAATCAAAATGGCCACGGTAGCCCAAACCGCCATTTGTACCGGACGGCGCTCAATCCAACGGTGCCAGTGTCCGCCACTGTGGGCTTGCTCTACTCCTTTGAACTCAGGAAGCAACGGTGCTGCCTGCGCTTTTTCGTTGGCCAGCAAGGTGCCGCCTTTCACGGTTTTGTACACATTGTAAATCATCAGGAACACCCCGCCCAAGTACAACACGCCGCCAATGCCGCGCAGGTAATACATGGGTATGATTTGAATAACCGTCTCCAAGAAGTTAGAGTACTGCAGCATACCTTCCTCGTTGAACTGCTTCCACATTAGGCCCTGGGTTAAACCCGCCCAATACATAGGAATGGCGTAGAACAAGATACCCAGCGTGCCTAACCAGAAGTGCATATTAGCTAGCTTGGTAGAGTGCAGTTTGGTTTGGAAGATGCGCGGGATTAACCAGTACAGAATACCGAAGGTCAAAAAGCCGTTCCAGCCCAAAGCACCCACGTGCACGTGCGCCACAATCCAGTCGGTGAAGTGGCCAATGGCGTTCACGTTTTTCAGCGACAGCATAGGGCCTTCAAACGTAGCCATACCGTAAGCGGTAATAGCCACTACCATAAATTTCAGCACCGGTTCTTCGCGCACCTTATCCCAGGCACCTCGCAGCGTCAACAGACCGTTAATCATACCACCCCAGCTTGGAGCCAACAGCATGACAGAGAACACAACCCCCAGCGACTGCGCCCAGTCAGGCAAAGCAGTGTACAGCAAGTGGTGAGGACCCGCCCAGATATAAATGAAAATCAGGGACCAGAAGTGGATGATAGAAAGACGGTACGAGTACACCGGACGGTTAGCCGCCTTGGGTAAGAAGTAGTACATCATGCCCAGGTAAGGCGTGGTCAGGAAGAACGCCACCGCGTTGTGGCCATACCACCACTGCACCAGCGCATCTTGCACCCCAGCGTAGCCAGAGTAGCTTTTCATGAATGTAACCGGAATCTCATACGAGTTCACAATGTGGAGCACCGCAACGGTCAGGAACGTGGCAATGTAGAACCAGATCCCCACGTACAGGTGTCGCTCGCGGCGTTTTAAGATGGTTCCGAACATGTTCCAGCCGAAAATCACCCACACCAACGTAATGGCAATGTCAATTGGCCACTCCAGCTCCGCATATTCTTTGCTGGTGGTGTAACCCAAAGGCAAAGTGATGACCGCCGACACAATAATGGCCTGCCAAGCCCAGAAATGGAGGTTACTCAGAAAATCTGAGTACATACGGGCTTTGCAGAGGCGTTGCAGCGAATAGTACACGCCCATGAAAATTCCGTTGCCCACAAACGCAAAAATCACGGCATTGGTGTGCAGGGGCCGTACCCGCCCGAAGGTGGTGTACTGGTTACCGAAGTTCAGCTCAGGCCGGGCCAGCTGAAACGCGATAATCACCCCAATAAGCATTCCGGCCACACCCCAGAACAAGGTAGCATACCCGAAATTTCTGACGATTTTGTTATCGTAGAAGAAAGTGTCCAACCAGTTGGAGTCATCGGTGGGGACAACCGGTTGTGGTTTAGTTAGTGTCTGCGTTGACATGTGCGTGTTAGGTTATTTAACACTTCAAATTTCCGCAGAAGTAGAGGGAGAAAAGATGACGGATGTCAGTTTAAGGGGTGATTGTTGTCAGAGAGGGGTGATGTGGGGGATTTGGAAATTTGAAGATGTGAAGATTTAAAGATGGCGCCTCTACTCTACCTTCCAGAGAATTAAGCCTTACCTTTCATTTCAAAAAGAATTTGTGGGCAATTAAGGACGAGCGGTTTGAACAGAATTTTTTTCTGGAATCTCTGTCAAAGCTTGCAGTTACATTTAGCTTTTTGCACGCATTGCTGATACTCCCCCTTTGAAGGGGGCGAAGGGGGATGTTTACACAGGAGAGTCCACGCATTCCTGCTTTTCTTTTTTACGGTCATCCCGAGCATCGCCGAGGGATCTTACGAAGACGTTCCAATATAGGCAGCAAAATATTAGCCACCGCAGTTGGACAGGTCGCGACCTGTCCGTACATCATCTTTTTTCCCGCTGCCGAGCTGGCGTGGCGGTGGCTGATCCAAAGCCACACGAGGAAACCTTCTTCGTCTCTTTGGCTCCGTGCGCTCACGGCCGCGGGGCCCCGCCCTGTGGATTCGCACTGCCCTTTTCACTAGACCTTCGGTCTTGCCGCTGGCGCGGCACCGCTCAAAGCGAGGCGCTCATCCCCACGGCTGGTATCAGTTCCAATTCTGCTGCCATTGCTGCTGTTGAAATGCTGCTGTTGGTTATTTGCTTCTGTGGTTCCTGGGTAGAGTCACTGGCGCTATCGCGCATCTCCTTTTTCTTAATGTAGAGACGCAATACTTTGCGTCTCCCACGCATTGCTGAGGCACGTTTTCAGCCTGTTTTACAGAAATCAGCATTAAAACGGACTCAAAAAAAGCGACGTCACTTTGTGACGCCGCTCCTGTTTCGTAATAGTTTCTACTGAAATCATTCTTCTATTCCCTCCACCTCTACCCCGTTCAGGTAAGGCTCAAATATTTGCATAGGGTTGGCGGTGCGGTAAAAGCTCCCGATTACCTCTACTTGGTTCTTAGACCACCGCTCCACAAAAAAATCGTTTAAGGCATAGAGGCTGACGGTGCTGCCGTTGAAGGCACGCTGCGCCAGCAAAATACCGTTCCGGTTCAGCATCTCTACTTGGCTCCAGTTGGGGAGCCGCTCAAATAGGGCGTGTTCTAACATAAGTTTTATGCGTACTTTTGGCTATTGAACCAACATCAACCAACTAAGAAAAGATTCAGCAGGAACTAAAAGCATTCTGTGCTGAACTTTTATGCTGGTTAAATTTAGTTAAAACACATTATAAAACCACCCCTTCCCTTAGTCTATGAGCCAACTCACCATTCATAACTACGACGAACTTGCTGCCTTTGAGGGCAAAGAACTTGGAGTATCTGACTATCACACTATCACTCAGGAACAGATCCAGAAATTCGCGGAAGCTACTCTAGATTTCCAATGGATTCACTTGGATGCGGAGCGCGCTAAAAAGGAGTCTCCCTTCGGTGCTACTATTGCCCACGGTTACCTAACGGTGTCGCTTTTGCCGTACCTCTGGGCGCAGATAGTGGAAATCAAGAACCTGAAGATGCAGGTAAACTATGAAATTGAAAGCCTCAGATTCAATCAGGCAGTGCTGGTAAATAGTGAGGTGCGGTTAAAGGCAAAGCTGGCAAGCCTGAAGAATTTACGCGGTGTGGCAAAGGCTCAAATTGAAGTGACGCTGGAGATTAAAGACCAGAAGAAACCTGCCTATAACGGCATGATTACCTTCTTGTATCACTTCAACGGGTAATTTTTCGGCCTTAACTGAAGGAATATCTGCCTCTAATTTATTAGGCCTCCTTTCAATGTTTATTCCCACTTTGAGGGGCAGGGGGATGTTTACACCAGAGTGTCCACGCATTGCTGAGCATAAATATTTTCTATGCGCGGAAGTAACTTCCGCGCATAGTTGAGAACGCCATGACTTGCTGGTGTAAACATCCCCCTTCGCCCCCTTCAAAGGGGGAGTATCAGAAATGCGTGTGCTGTGGAATTATAGTATTTTCAGCCTCTATTTCAGAAAATGGCTCCAAAGCACAAAACTTGTGAGATCTTGAAGACCTCACAGGTTTTGTGCTTTACGTTTTAGCTCATATTCTCAAAAAAAAGGTCTAAAACATCAATTATGCCTCACCTTTGCCTGATTTTTTATTTCCTGCGCCAGTTGGCTCCTCATCGAACAGCATCCGCACCGATGGCGTGTAGTCATCTTCATATTGACCGGATTTCACTGCCCAAATGAAGGAGGTTAGGAACAGAACCGCTACGGTTAAACTGATTCCGATGAGCATATAGATAATAGTCATAGCTAAGGTTATTTTTTTGTTTTAAATAAGCCCATTTGGTAGGCCACAAAACGTACGCCCAGCACAGAGCAGAGAACTACGCTTACGGTACTAATGGGCATCAGAATAGCGGAGATAACGGGGGTAAATTTACCCATCACAGCCAGTGTAAGGCCAATCACATTATAAAAGAAGGACACGATAAAGGCCCCGAGTATCACGTTCATGCTCCGGCGGGAGAAATGCAGAAATTTGGCGAAGTTGGTAAAGGAACCGCTGTCCAAAATGGCATCGCAGCCGGGAGTGAAGCCGTTCACGGAATTGGTGATGGAGATACCCGCATCGCTCATCTGTAAGGCACCGGCGTCATTTAAACCGTCACCCACCATAATCACTTTATGACCTGCTTTCTTCAGTTGCTCAATATAGGCTAGCTTATCTGCCGGAGACTGGTGAAAGCGTAAATCTGCTTCGTAACCAAATATTCGCTGCAGATTCGTCCGCTCTGCGTCATTGTCTCCGGAGAGTACCGCCAACTTTTTGCCTTGCTGCTTCAGTTCTTTCACAAGTTGCTCCAGACCTTCGCGGTAATGGTTAGAAAAAGTGAATACCCCGTTATATTCGTCACCAATGCTGACATAAACACGGGTGGCCAAGCTGGAGGCACCTACCATAAGCTGAGCGCTGCCGGCGAAGCTACTGGAACCTATCTTCACTAACACTCCCTCCACTTTCCCCTGCACGCCTTGCCCCGCAACCTCCCCATACTCGCTCCCTGGTCGAACTTTCTGTGTCAGGAAAGAATACAGGCCCTGACTGAGTGGGTGCGTGGAATGCTGCAACACCGACCGCACCAAGCTCTTGTTATAGTCGTCAAGTTCATTGCCTTGGTAGGTAATGTCGGTTTGGGTGCTTTCGGTGAGGGTACCCGTTTTGTCGAAGACAATGGTGTCGGCTTTAGCCAAAGTCTCTGCCACATCTCCGTTTTTGAGATAGAATTTCTGCCCCCCGAATATCTTGAGCGCGTTACTCAACGTGAACGGCGTGCTCAATGACAAGGCACAAGGGCAGGCAATCACCAGTACCGAAGTAAAAGCTTTTATAGCCATATCCGTCTCTCGCGGCACCCAATACACCAGCGCACCCAAGGCAATAAGCAACGTGACAGAAATGAACCAACCGCCCACTTTGTCAGCGTAGGTACCTACTCCGAAATAACTTTTCTCTTTCTGAAAAACCTCATTGTTCCAGAGTTGGGTGAGGTAGCTTTGCGAAACGTCTTTAATCACTTCCAGCTCAATACTCTCCCCTACCTGACGGCCCCCAGCGTAGATGATTTCACCAGCCACCTTTGGCACCGGCACCGATTCTCCCGACACGAAGCTGTAGTCAATAAAGGCAGAGCCTCTTAACAGAATGGCATCGGCGGGCACCAGTTCATGATTCCTGATTCTGATGCGTTTGCTGGGGGTAAGGTCTTTTACGGCGGTTATTTTCTCCTGCCCTTTCTCCAGCACGGTCACTGAAATAGGGAAATAGGCTTTGTAGTCGCGGTCGAAGGCCAAGGCGTCATACGTAGTTTTCTGCACGTATTTTCCTATCAGCATGAAAAACACCAGACCAGTGAACGAGTCTAAATAGCAGGGGCCCTTGCCGGAGATTATATCCCATAAACTCACCAAAAACAACGCCGCCAACCCCACACTAATAGGGGTGTCCAAGTTCACATGCTTCTGCTTCAAACCCTGCCAAGCCGATTCAAAGAAACCACGGGCGCTGTAAAGCAGCACCGGCAGCGCCAGCGCAATGCTCACGTAGCCAAAAAAATGGCCGAACTCCTGTTTCACCTCCTCGCCAAAGGCAAAGTAATCTGGGAAAGCCAGCAACATGGTGTTCCCGAAGCAGAAGCCTGCCAAGCCCAGCTTCAGGTTAATGGAGTAGTCGCGTTTCTTTTTCTTGCCGGTTAAATCAGAAAGGTTGAGCGTAGGGCCGTACCCTATTTTGTGCAGCAGCGTGACGATGTTGCTCAGCTTGGTTTTCTGCGGATGGAAGGAAACTGAAATCTCCTTTCTTGGGAAATTCACTCTTGACTCAATTACGCCGTTGTCCAGCTTAAACAGGTTCTCCAGAAGCCAGATGCACGAGCTGCAGTGCATGCCCGGTATCTGGAACAGCACTTTGTGCAAGGTCTCGCTCTGGAACGTGAGCAGTTGGTTTTGGGTAGCAGGCTCGTCTAAATAGGTGAACTGATTGGCTTGTACCTCTTCTGATTTTACCGTGACGCCTGGTTTTTCTCCGGCTTCCAAATTGTAATACGTACATAGGTTATTGGCATAGAGTAGTTCATACACGGCTTGGCAGCCGGTACAGCAAAACGCTTTCTCATCTGAATATAATGGGGTAGAATCACACTCGTCGCCGCAGTGGTAACAGTGCTCTTTTTCATCAACAAGGGTGGAGGCAGATTCCCTCATGGCATTGGTTTTCTAGTTCGGTTACAAAACTACCGCACCTGCCCCCTAGATTTGATGATGCGCGTCACCCTATAAACTGACACATCTCATTGATGCCCTTGCCTAAAATAAAGAATTTTGCAGAGGTGATTCTGCCCTTACCATGTGCGTACAGGTGAATTCTATTGTAGAGCCTGAAAGAACTTTGATAATGCTAGGCTGGGCATGGTAAGGGCAGTTCACCATTAACTTTTAATCCCTGCTTCTGGGCGGGTCAGCAGTCACTTTTAATTTATTCCCCATGCCACTTTCAGAAAAAGTATCGGCCTCTTTAGAAATACAAAACCTTTCGGAGCAGGTAATGTACCACCCGGAGAAGTTTGCCCATAAATTGTTGATTGACCGAGAAGAACAGAAGACCCTACTCTTTGCCTTTTCTAAAGGGCAAGGACTGAAAACTCATACTACCCCTAAGCCTGCACTTTTGGTAATGCTAGAGGGTGTCTGTAACTTTAAGGTGAACGGTATTACGCAGTTGCTCATAGCCGGCGAAGTCATTACTATTCCAGCCAACGTTCCGCATTCTCTTACCGCCGCTACTGATTTCAAGATGATTCTGATTAAATAGTTTTTAAGACGCAAGATCTTCAAGCTGTTTTTTACCTGTTTTTGTAAAAGGAGGCCTAAAACAGCAGTAATTAGAAATGAATTTACTTTATCTGCGTTTGAAGTAAAACGACAACATGGAAAACCCACTCCCCGATATTACTTCTGAAAAAGACATAAAGCATCTGGTTGATTCGTTTTATGATAAGGTGAACCAAGACGCACTGCTCTCTCCTATTTTCAACGACCTTTCAAAAGTTGACTGGGAAAAGCACCTGCCCATTATGTACCGCTTTTGGGACTCAATTCTGCTGGGTACCGCAGATTACAACGGCCGCCCTTTCCCGAAGCATGCTTTCCTGCCGGTGGGCAAAGAACATTTCGCGCAGTGGCTGTATCTGTTCCATGCCACGGTTACAGAAAACTTTCAAGGTCCCGTAGCGGAAGAAGCCAAGTTAAGAGCCGCAAACATCGCCCGTATATTCCTTGGTAAGATTCAGCAGATTCAAGGGAAAACTGATGGGATTCCAATTTTGGGGAAAGATTAAAAACATTGTAGGGGCAGGTCGTGACCTGTCCTAATGCGGTTGCTCCAGCAATTTGCCTTTCGTTGAGATGACCAGGAAAGAAGCAGGAATCAACTATGCGCGAATCGAAAATGCATGGATCAGAAATACGTGGACACTCCTGTTTAAACATCCCCCTTCGCCCCCTTCAAAGGGGGAGTATCGGGAATGCGTGCTTTATTAATGTTGTTCCGTTTTCAACCTGCTTTTTCAAAAACAGGCCGAAAACGGGAAATACAGCCTCTGCATTTACTCCTCTATTTGCCGTTCTTCAAATTCAATTAAATCCTGTAGTAGTGTCTTCGACACCTCTCCTACTTTTCCGTTGCCAATTGGCCTTCCATCTATCTCCACAATTGACAGGACCCGTTTGGTAGTGCTGGTCATAAAAGCCTCTTTGGCATTGGCAATGTCTTGCAGTGTTACTTCTGCCTCCTCCACATTATAGCGCTTAGCCGCCAGTTCCAGCACGTTTTTTCGGGTAATGCCCATGAGCACCTCCTGTGCCGGAGTGGCTACGGTATTATCCTGCTTTACAATAAAAAAGTTACTCCGCGGGAATTCAGTGACTACACCATTCTGATGATACAGCACATCATCGGCTCCTTTTGATTTCACCTGCTGAATAAGCCTGATGCCCATGGAGTAGTTGATGGTCTTGGCACGCGCCAGCTCCCGGATGTACTCAGCCGTAATAATCTTAATGCCATTGTTCACTTGCTGCTCCGTGGGCATGGGCAACGAGTGCTGCGTAATGATGAGGTTGGGCTCAGCGGGGTCGTAACCGTTGGCCGAGTAGCCGCCGGTTAGAATCATTTTCATGCCTGACTCTGGCATTTCATTCCGCTGGATGAGTTCCAGAATCACTTCTGTGATCTCTCTTTCAGACAGCGGTACCTCCAGACCCATCATGAGCGCCGAAGAGTAAAAGCGGGTAAGGTAATCTTGCAGAAAAAGAGGTGTACTATTCTGAATCTTGAAGAAATCAAACACGCCGTAGCCCCGCTGAATGGCTAAATCGCTCACGTGCAGGTACGCGCTCTTGAGCGGGATGATTTCGTTCTGGAGGTAGGCGTATGGGTTAAGGTTGGATGACATGGTGTTTTTTTAAAATCTGAATGGTTTTATCAAGGGGCAGTGCCTGAATCTGGCGCCCCTCTTTGCCGGTCATGGTTTCGGCTTTGAACAGGGAGTTGATGATGGCTTCTTCAGTGGCCTCAATCGTAGCAAGAAATAAAGCCGACATCTCATCATTATGTAGAAGGGGTATCTGCTGCACGGGTTCTTTGGGTGAATACGCCACTTGGCAGCCCGGGTGCGTGGAGAAAGAAATGACATAGTCGCCGCTGCCGTTGGAGGCGATACCACCGGTTTTGGCCAGTCCCAACATGGCTCTGCTGGCCATCCGCTCCAGGTTTCGGGCATCAACGGGGGCATCGGTGGCGACAATAATCATACAGGAACCATCCGCTTTTTCCAGAATTTGCCTGCTGAACGAAAACTGCCCCAGTTGCTCACCTACTGGCGCACCATCAATTTGCAGCACACCTCCAAAATTACTCTGCACCAGTACGCCCACTGTATAGCCACCCAAACTGGCAGGCAGTTTCCGGGACGAAGTACCAATGCCGCCCTTGAAACCAAAAGTAATTGTTCCAGTTCCTGCGCCTACATTTCCTTCAGCCACCTCGCCGCCTTTGGCTTGTTCAATGGCTTTTACAACGTGCTCCGGCTTCACGTGGCGTCCGCGTATGTCATTCAAGCCACCGTCGTTTGTTTCGCCCACCACCGCATTCACACTCTGCACTTTCTCGTTGCCTTTCTGCCGCAGCGTGTACTCCACCACCGCATTCATGGCCGTGCCAACGCCCAACGTGTTCGTTAAAATAATAGGAGTCTCCAAAGTACCCAGTTCCTGCACCTGGGTACTACCAGCAAGTTTCCCGAAGCCATTCCCCACAAATATTGCCGCCGGTACTTTGTCCTGAAAAATGTTGCCGCCGTGCGGAAGAATAGCCGTTACTCCGGTTCTTATATTACTCCCCTGTACCAGCGTCACGTGCCCTACTGTCACACCCGCCACATCAGTGATGGCGTTCAGTTTTCCGGGAGAAAGAACGCCAATTTTCACGCCGTAATCCCGCGCCCGCTTCCGTTCCTGGGCCTGAGATGTAAAGGTTAGGCTGCATAAGAGAACTATGGAAAGTAATATCTTCATTCTATGAAAATTCAATGCTAGCGGTAAAAGTATGGGTTCTGCAGAATTTATGGTGTGTTCGAGAAGAAAAAATCATTCTTTGAAAAAACAGACAAACATTAAATACGTCACTTCCTATTTGCTATATAGATGATGGGAGCAGGTGATTTAGATTCCCCTCACCCGCTTTGCTGGCATTGGCTAACAACAGGTGGATAGCAAATCCCAACAGGTAAGGCAAAAGCAAACTGTGGAAGTCAATAGACAACAGACAAAACAACACTTTCTGTTTTAGACCTACTTTATTAAAAACAGGTCTAAAACACCCGACACTTATAAACTTCATTTTTCATTATTGGTGTTCCTGCTTATCTTTCTACAAAATCAAAACGAATGAACAGACGACACTTTATAAAAGCTGGTTCTTTTGCCAGTATTACTCTCTCCGCCCTTGGGCTCGGAGCCTGCGCTACAACTAATTCTGCCGCAATTGTAACTGACACTGGAAATGCCACGGCCAGTGCCGACTCAGATGATTTCAAGCTGAACGAGAAAACCATCCGGGACCTGCAGAAGATGATGCAGAGCGGCGAGATGACTTCCAAACAAATCACGCAGCTGTACCTGGACCGCATTGCCGCCATTGACAAAGCAGGTCCTAAGCTGAACTCTGTCATTGAGGTGAATCCTGATGCATTGGAAATTGCCGCCGCCATGGATCAGGAACGCAAAGCCGGAAAAGTACGGGGTGCCTTGCACGGTATTCCTGTTATGGTGAAAGATAATATTGACACCGGCGACAAAATGGTGACCTCGGCCGGTTCTTTGGCGTTGGCCGAAAATCGTGCCGCCAAAGATGCCTTCATTGTGGCCAAACTACGTGAGGCGGGGGCTGTGCTGCTGGGCAAAACCAACCTGAGTGAGTGGGCCAACTTCCGGTCTACCAAATCTACGAGCGGCTGGAGCAGCCGGGGCGGCCAAACCCGCAACGCTTATGTGACTGACCGCACTCCCTGTGGCTCCAGCTCTGGCTCTGGCGTAGCCGTGGCTGCCAACTTATGTGCCGTAGCCGTGGGTACAGAAACAAACGGATCTGTGGTTTGCCCGGCCGCCGTGAATGGATTGGTAGGCGTAAAACCTACCGTTGGTTTGGTAAGCCGCACAGGCATCATTCCTATTTCCCACACCCAAGATACCGCCGGCCCCATGGCCCGCACCGTCACCGATGCTGCCATTCTGTTAGGGGCTCTGGTGGGCATAGACGAAGCCGATGCTGTTACCCGCGAAAGCAATGGTAAGTTTCACCATGACTACACGCAATACTTAAATGCCAACAGCCTGCAAGGCAAACGTATAGGAGTAGAAAAGTCATTCCTGAAAGGTCACCTTGGCGTGGACGAACTGCTGCAGAATGCGCTGGAAACGCTGAAGAGCAAAGGAGCCACCATTGTGGAAGTAGAGATGATGAAAGAAATCCGCAAAGTAGCCGGAGATAGCTTCAAGATTCTGCAGTACGAGTTCAAAGACGGCGTGAACAAATACTTGGCAACCGCAAACGCCAAAGTCAAAAACCTGAGCGATGTGATTGCCTTTAATAAAGCCAACGCTGCCACCGCCATGCCTTATGCGCAACAGGAAATTCTGGAGATGTCTGACAAACTGGGCGACCTGAACTCCAAAGAGTACAAAGAAATTATTGAGAAACAAGTAACAGGCTCCCGCGCCGCTATCAACCAGATGATGCAGGAGCATAAGCTAGATGCCATCTGCGGCCCTACCTACGGTCCGTCTTGGTGCATTGACCTAGTGAACGGCGATTCTTTCACCGGCTACGGCTTGTCTACCCCGGCAGCTATTTCAGGCTATCCGCACATCACGGTTCCTATGGGTCAGGTACAGGGGCTGCCCATTGGTTTCTCTTTCTTCGGGAAAGCATATACTGAGCCGGAGTTGCTATCCATTGCCTACGCCTTTGAGCAGGCAACAAAGCACAGAACGGCCCCTACTTTCAAAAGATCTGCTATGCCGGATTAAGCGTTTTCAGCCTAGTTTTTAAAAATCAGGCCTAAAACAAAAATCTTTAGACCTCACTGGCTTTACAAACCAGTGAGGTCTTTTTCTTATAACTATGGCACCCAACTAGGCACTGCCTGCTCCAATGACCTAGCAGTGTCTCCAAGACCTGCTAGTGTCTGTGCCAACAGCCGTTCAAACTACAAAGCGTAAACCGTAACCATTGGCATTCCACCTCTTCTCTTCTTACCTTGCATGATAATCCAAACCTATACCATGCTTAAAAAACTCCTGTATACGGGTGCTTTACTGGCGGGCACAATTTGCTCGTCCAGCGCCCAGAATACTCCCTCCTGGATGCGCTATCCGGCCATTTCACCAGACGGCCAAACCATTGTTTTCACCTATAAAGGCGACTTGTACCGCGTAGCAGCCAACGGAGGACAAGCCATTCCGCTTACCGCTCATGAAGCCCATGATTTTATGCCCGTCTGGAGCCCAGACGGCAAGTCCATTGTCTTTGCTTCGGACCGTTATGGCAACTTTGATTTATTTAAAATGCCAGCCACGGGAGGGACAGCCGAGCGCATGACCTTCCACTCAGTTAATGAATACCCATATGCTTTTTCCCCCGACGGTAAAACTGTTTTCTTTGGCGCAACCCGTTTAGACAACGCCAGCAACCGCCAATACCCAGCCCATTATCAGCCTGAACTGTATAAAGTTCCGGTAGAGGGTGGCCGTGTACTGCAGGTGCTGACCACTCCTGCCGAAGAAGTGCAACTAAGCCAGAACGGAGAAATCATGCTGTACATGGACCGCAAGGGCGGTGAAAATGTGTGGCGCAAGCACCATCAATCCTCGGTGGCTCGTGACCTATGGCAGTACAACACCAAGACAGGGAAACACACCCAATTAACCACCTTTGCCGGTGAAGACCGCACCCCTGTTTTCGCGGAAAATGATAAAAACGTGTATTACCTGTCAGAGCAGAGCGGCACCTTCAACGTGCACAAAATGCCCATAGATAACCCCAAAGCCAGTATACAGGTTACCTCGTTCACTAAACATCCGGTACGGTTTCTTACTGCTTCTAAAAACGAAGTGTTGAGCTTCGGGTACGACGGCGAGATTTATATTAAACAGCCGAATGCGGAGCCTCAAAAAGTAAACATTACACTAGCAGTAGACGCCAAAACTAATAATGAGCGCATTGTGCAGGTGGCGGGCAGCGGCGTACAAGATCTGGCGGTGTCACCTAACGGCAAAGAGGTTGCTTTCATTTACCGAGGTGAAGTATTTGTGTCGGCAGTAGAGGGCAATGTGACCAAGCGCATTACCAATACGCCAGAACAGGAACGCAGCGTGAGCTTCTCGCCCGATGGCAAAACGCTGATTTACTCAAGCGAGCGAGGCAAAGGCTGGGCCATCTACCAAACCCAGCTGGTGCGCAAAGAGGAGCCTTATTTCTATGCCTCCACCCTGATCAACGAAACTCCGCTCATCAACAACGACAAAGAGAACTATGAGCCCAAGTTCTCGCCAGATGGCAAGGAAGTAGCGTTTGTAGAAGATCGTGTAACGCTGAAAGTATTGAATCTGGCCAGTAAACAAGTACGCACGCTGCTCACCACCAGCGAGCTGTTCTCTATGCGCGATAACGACCAGTATTTCACCTGGAGCCCCGACAGCAAATGGATTGCCTTTGAATTCTCAGAACCCGGTTTCTGGAACGGCGAAGTAGGCGTGATTGCCGCTGATGGCAAGAGCCCCAAAATCAACCTGACGGAAAGCGGCTATCAGGACTTCGCGCCCCAGTGGATGATGGGCGGCAAAATGCTCATCTGGCAAAGCACCCGCGAGGGTATGCGCGCGCAGGCCGCCAGCGGCGGAGCTCAGTCTGATGTGTACGCCATGTTCATGACCCAAGAGGCTTTTGACAAGTTCAAGATGAGCAAGGAAGATTATGCCCTCATCAAAGAGCAAGAAGAAAAAGCCGCCAAAGAAAAGGAAGAGGAAAAGAAAAAAGAAAAAGACAAGAAGAAAAAGAAAGAAGCAGAGCCGATGGCAATAGACTGGGAAGGCCTGAAATTCCGTAAAGCCCGCCTCACGCTGCATTCTTCTCATTTAGCTGATGCCGTGGTTTCTAAAGATGGAGAGACGCTGTACTACCTGGCCAAATTTGAGAAAGGCTACAACCTCTGGAGCACCAACCTCCGCACCAAAGAAACCAAAATGGCCGTTACCCTAAACGCCACCCGCGCCAGCATGAACTGGGACAAAGACCTGAAGAACCTGTTTTTACTAACCGATGGCAAAGTGGTGAAACTGGACCCCAGCAACAACAAACAAGAGAGTGTGAGCATCAGCGGCGACCTTAACCTGAACGTGGCTGCGGAGCGCGCTTTCATGTTTGACCACGTATGGCGCCGCACCCAAAAAGTGTTCTACACCGCCGGCCTTCACGGCGCCAACTGGGAAGCTCTGAAGCCTGATTACGAAAAGTACCTGCCGCACATCAGCAACAACTACGAGTTCTCTGAAATGCTGAGTGAGTTGTTGGGGGAACTCAATGTGTCTCACTCCGGCGCCAGTTTCTCCAACGTACCGGCCAATGCAGATGCTACTGCCTCACTAGGCGTTTTCTTTGATCAAACCTACACCGGCAACGGACTTAAAATAGAGGAAGTCATTGCCCAGGGACCGCTGAAGAAAGCTGGTTTAGACGTAAAAGCCGGAATGATCATAGAAAAGATTGACGGTGAAGAATTGACCTCAGACAAAGACTACGCACAGTTTCTGAACCGCAAAGCCGGCAAAAATATCTTGCTCACTGTTTTTGACCCAAATTCTAAAAAACGGCGCGATATCACGGTTAAACCTATTTCCCTAAGTGAAGAAAACACTTTACTCTACAAGCGATGGGTGCTTCGCAACGCAGAGGAAGTTGACCGCCTCAGCAACGGGCAATTGGGTTATGTGCACATACCAGGCATGAACGACGGCGCGTACCGTACCGTGTATGAGGAGGTAATGGGCAAATACGCCAGCAGAAAAGGCATGGTGGTTGATTCACGCAACAACAGCGGCGGTGACTTGGTGGCAGATTTGGCTATGTTCCTGAGCGGTAAAATGTTCCTGAGCTACACCACCGATGGACGTGAAGTAGGCATGGAGCCTAATTTCCGCTGGAACAAACCCAGCATTGCCCTCGCTAATGAAGCCAATTACTCTGATGGCCACTGCTTCGCGTTCAGCTATGGTGACCTGAAGTTAGGAAAACTAGTGGGAATGCCAGTGCCGGGCACCTGTACCTTTGGCGGTTGGGAAACCTTACAGGACAACAGCCTACGCTGGGGTGTCCCACCACTGGGCGTGAAAGACGTACAGGGCCGTTACCTGGAGAACCTGCATACTGATCCTGACATTAAAGTGATGAATGAGTATGAAGTCGTTAGCAAAGGGAAAGACCAACAACTTGAAGTAGCCGTACAGGAACTACTGAAGGAAGTGAAGTAGGGATTCGTTATCCGTTGCTCGTTATTCGGTTTATTTAAAAAGAGAAGGCTTGGTTAATCCTAGCCTTCTCTTTTTTGTTCAGAGTCTTGAGTGTTCATAATAATTTTACAATTGATATTTACCCTCCTATGAAGGAAAATCCCGTTAGGTTCTAATCAACTTTCTGTTTGAAATCGGAATCTTAGAACAGCAACGGTATGAAGTTTTTAACTTCAGTGAGGCAACTGCCTTGAAAGAGAAAGGTTGCAAGGAAATTCATGCATGATTCAAAAAGTTATCTAGAACTTAAAGAACTGCCTGATAAAAGTGCAAAGGAGGTAGTTTAAACCTGCAGATCCACACATTCCAGCTTCTACTCTTTTTCGATCTACACTGTATTGCGGTCATCCTGAGCGCTAGTCGAAGGATCTAACGAAGACGCAGTCCTTCTACCAGAAATATTACTCCTGCCACCGCTTTACCCTCCGCCGTTGTTGTGTGTTCTCACCAACAACCTAGATTGCTTTTGCTCCTACCACTGCTTCTTCCTTATTCCAGTCTGCATCTCTTCCTGCTAGAGTTTGTCACTTTTCTCCTTGATGTTCAACCTAACCAAAAGAATCAAGAAGCCCTTAAACTCGCTGCCGCTCAAACAGTAAGGGCTTCAGTTTTTTTACCACCTGGCAACCGCGCGAAGTTCCATAGCTTCTGTGGCTACTACTAAATTGAACCTGCGTCTCGTGCTCCCGCTAAGCGCCTCGGCGCCTACGGCTTCTGCGTTGCCCGCTCCCGCAGGAGACAGTAAGAAGGGTTAGAAATCAATTATAACATTATCCACCACTACCTTTTATTTGCTACCAGCCCACCTTTGTTTCTACCAGTTTTAAAACTTTACACAGTCCCTTATACCTATGTCTTAACTATCCGTTTTCAGCCTGTTTTCCAGAAAACGAGCCCAAAATGGTTTGATGTTAAAATTTACCGCCCTAAACTTACACCATGGGGGTACTTGCATAACCCGCAGCCCTAGGCATAGTATAATTGAGAAACCCAAAGCTGATGAAGAAAATAGGCATATTAGGTATTGGTGGCGTAGGTGGATATTTTGGAGGACTGTTGGCTAAGAAATATGAAAACTCTGACGAAGTCCAAATCTTTTTCATTGCCCGTGGGGAGCACGAGGAAGCCATCAAAAAAAACGGATTACAAGTTGAAGCCACCACGGGCAATTTTGTGGCTCGACCTGCTTTAGTTTCTTCTGATGCTTCTCAAATTGGACCACTTGACCTCTTGCTCATCTGCACCAAAAGCTATGGGCTTGAACAGAGCCTGAAACAGTACAGCGCCTGCATTTCACCAGAAACAGTACTGCTTCCGCTGCTCAACGGTGTTGATAGCAAAGAGAGAATTGAACAAGTGTTGCCCGAAAACGAAGTGTGGGATGGTTGCGTGTACGTGGTGTCCAGGTATATTGAACCGGGTTTGGTACGGGAGACCGGCGGCATTGGCAAACTCTTTTTCGGGTCTGATAGTGGCACGCCGGGAAAGCTGAAGGCGGCAGAAAAATTGCTGCAAGACGCAGGCTTTAAAGCAACGCTGTCTGACAATATTCTTTCCACTATTTGGGAAAAATTTCTTTTTATTTCCTCTGTTTCCACCACCCTCACCTATTTAGATGTAACGGTGGGCGCTGTGTTGGAGAAACCGGAGTATAAGCAGCTGCTGGTGGCATTGCTGGAAGAATTAATTGCCGTAGCCGAGGCGCAGAATATTGTGCTGCCTCCAGACATCATCCAAAGAACCGTTGACACCATGGCCCGCCTCCCCTATGACACCATCACCTCTATGTACAGCGACTACCTCAACGGCAACCGCACAGAAGCACAGTCGCTCACCGGTTATGTAACTCGTTTAGGCCATAAACTGCAGGTGCCCGTTCCGACCTATGACAAGCTGTTCGCTGCTATTCTTGAGAAAGTACAGGAATAAAAACAGTAAACAGTGAACAGTGAACAAGATTAGTAAACCCTAGGGCACACCTGAGTAAAAAGGTTTATCTCTTATTTTCAGCTTTTAGCAACCGGTGATAATCTGTCTCTCCTCTTCGGCAGCGCAGGTAAACTGTAAACATGAACTTAACGAAAGCCACTACTTCATTATTAGTAGATATAAACTTTTGACAGGCTTGACCATACCGTTCCGTTTTAAGGCTCTTTTTCTTATATACGGGCTAAAACGCGCACCTTTAAAAGATCAGTTGCCACCCTGAGCAGCTGCGAATTTATAGCAATTTTAACCTTATTATTTTTCGCTTTACTTTTTCAGTACAAGCCCTGTGTTTTAAAAGGAACCAAAGCTAACAGCACCGCTTGTTCATATAACTCTTTCCGGTCTAGCACACCATCAGTTAGAATTCCTACGGCCCCTCCTTTTTGTTTGGAATTTACCTGACTAAAAATCTGGTCATTGGCAGTGCCTAACTCTACTCCCTGCGCTACTAGTTCGGTTACTTGTTTAGGTAAGAAGAAGGTGCCGGAGCGGGCTTTTCCTGTTTTATTTTCTGAACAAACTACAATCCAGGCAAAGGTGGCCAGCTCCCCTAACATAGGCGCAACGCCTCCCTCCAATCCTATGTAGAAATCAGCACCTGCTATGGCGGCCCGAGCGTTTTTTACACGGTTGTAGGCCCCTTGCAATGTTTCTTCGTCGGTCATAGGTTGATCGGCCACCCCAGAAGGCACAGAGATTGGTTCGGCCTCAAAAATCTCGTCAGGAAACATCCTTTGCAGCCCAGCCAGCGCAGCTTTCACTTTCACCGGATTAGTAGAGGCTACTACTACTTTCTTTACTTGCATGTTTTACTATTAATAAAGTTAAACCAAGAATGCTGCTGCATAGAACTTCAACAATTTCTGTCAAGACAAAATAGGTGAAATGATTTGTGTTTTAGCCCTGTTTTAGCAAAACAAGCCTGAAAAAACTAGAATAATACATTCACCTCTTAAAAAGAAAAGCACGAGGTATAGTTAGGGATGAAAAGAAGCCTTCATTTCTAACTGATGAAAAGTTTCTGTGTTTTATTTGTTTGCTATTTTTATCCCTAGCACCTTCCTCATTCTAACAAGAACCTGTTTTAGGGCTGTTTTAATTAAAACGGCTCCAAAATAGGTTTTTTTTAAAATATTTTCTGACCCTGCGTTCCCTTTGATTATAAACCATTTGCGTTGTTTCTTACATTTTAGCTACTTTTTTTTCTACAGATATTTGTCAAATAAAAAAGCGACTTCTATATTTGCACCATCAAAACCAAAACGGTCCGTTCGTCTAGGGGTTAGGACACCAGATTTTCATTCTGGTAACAGGGGTTCGATTCCCCTACGGACTACTAAGAAATATGAAAAGAGGCTTATTTTTCGGAATAAGCCTCTTTATGTTTCGGTGTACGCATTTACCCTTCTATTCCTGATACCTATTCAATTGCATACTGCATTTATACCATAAAGGAACGTAAACTTCAATATCCAGTATCGCAGTTTCAGTTCAATAAATATTGACCTTCATTAGTCGATTTCTAGCTGCCTCGTCGTAAACTATGTTTAGAATGTAGCCGCATAGAAGCATACAAAGTAGTTGGTAGAACAACATTGCAAGAAATTACTTTCTTATTTCCTGTCACTTAACTCCTTTATACCTAGTGATGTCTTCCATCAGCAGGCTACAAAACTTTTTCACGGCCTGCTTTTCGTATGCTTCTTTTAGTGAAACAATCATGGCAGTTCGAACCATACCGCTGCCTTTGATCGGGATGGAATACAAGCCTTCTCCTTTCACACTGGTCTGCACCAAAATGCCGTGCCAGTTTCCTGACTTAACCAGGTCTAGGATGGTAGGAATATCGTTCACTTCCATAGAAATATTAGGACTTAAACCACTCCTCTCAAACGCTTTGATGATAAAATGGCTCGTGCTGTCTCCTTTGGTAGATATCACCAGAGGAAGTTGGGAAATTTCTTCCAGCGTAATGGATGTTTTACCGGATAAAGGAGATGATGCGCTGGTAACCAAAGTTACAGGGGAATGGAACAGGGGTTGATATTTTAGATGCTGTGTTTTGGTGGATTCGTTAAACACCAGGATCAAATCAAACTCAAGCTGGTTTAACTCTTCCATCAAACCCTCTGATGTGCCATATACAATACGAAACTTAATTTGGGGATATTTACTGCCAAAACGCACCAACGCTGGGGTAAGAACACTGCGTAATCCGTAGGTAACCCCTATGGAAATAGAGCCTGCCTGCAGCTCATTCAAATCTTTTAACAACAGCAATCCTTCATTTGCTTTGTTCACACTTTGTAAGGCATAATCTGCAAACAGTCCCCCTGCCTAGGTAAGTGTGATCCGCTTGCCAATTCTGTTGAACAACGGGATGTTTAGCTCTTCCTCCAGTTGTTTTATCTGTTGGGACAGGGTACTTTGGCTGATGTGCAGGCTATGCGCGGCTTCGGTAAAATTGAGCAGCTCCTTTGCCTTCAGGAAGTATCGCAGTTGTCGTAGCTCCATTCTTATTAATCGGTTTTATCGATTATCTCCATCGAAAAATAACGTTTTACGAATCTATTCATTCTTCTGAACTTTGCACTGAGAATACTGGCAATATCTATTATGTCCCTGGAAGTCCTGAAACCGTCTATATCAAAGAACGTGGCGCTGGGTTTAGCTCAGATTCTTTTGTGGGGCGGCTCGTATTTCATTCTTTCAATTCTGGTCGAACCGATCATGCAGGAGACAGGATGGTCTTACCAGATGGTGTATGGCTGCCTTTCACTGTCACTGTTGATTTCCGGATTGCTGTTGCCCAGAATAGGAAAGATTATAGGTGAAAACGAGAAGAACTTTGTCTTGCCTTATGCCGGGGCCATCATGGCATTGGGCCTGACCATCATTGGCTTGTCAGACCATTATCTTTTGTTCTTGGCGGGTTGGGCCATCATAGGTGTTGCCATGGGGATGGGCTTGTATGATGCATTGTTTGCTTCCCTTGGAAAGAGCTACGGGATGGCCACCAGCAAGGTAATTGTACAGGTAACCCCGATTGCCAGCCTGGCCCCCACCATTTCCTGGTTTCTTGTTTCGCTTCTGTTGAGTAACTACGGTTGGCGTTCTTCCTGTTTTATATATGCAGCCATATTACTGGTTACTATATTTCCTATTCATCGGTTTGCCTTACCTCTTGCAGCGGGCAATACTGGCAAACAACCACCGCTGAATGATAACAAGGCCATCTCTCACAAGCCTTTCCGTTCCAAGGTCTATTACCTGTTACTTGTTAATTTTACGATCGGCGCCGTTTTGACGACTGGTATTATCATTCACCTGATAGACATTCTACTGGATAAAGGAATGGCTATGGCAACTATAGTGGGTGCCGTTGCTTTTTTAGGGCCCAGCCAGGCTGGAGTTCGGGTACTGGAGTTGCTGTTCTCTAAAAATAAACCTGCCAAAACAGCTGTCATTTCGGGCGTCGTCACGCTCCTGGGCATTTTACTGTTATTGCTCAACCCCAACTTTGCGATATTGGGGATTATCTTGTTCGGAATGGGAAACGGGATGCGCTCTATCTTAAGAGGAACGTTACCTTTGGCTATTTTCGGGCAGGAACAGTATGCCGCTGTTGTGGGAAAACTAGCCCGTATGCCGTTGATCGCCCAAGCCTTAACACCTTTTATTGGCAGCTTTCTGATAGCGCAGTACAGCGCTACGGTATTTCTCTTCACATGCTGCCTTTTGGCGCTTATCAATATCATGCTCTTTTTGATGGTGCCGAAATTAATGCCTCAACAAAATGAATTGCGAGGAAGCATTACAGTCAGCGTGGCTACCAAAAGCTAATAAGAATTAAGTAAATGAACAGAATTAGATTAATCAATCCGCTTCAATTTAAATATCTATAAATTATTTATTTAATAGCGTTTACAGAACAAAAAGTCTTGTGTCTGATGTCTTGATACTTGTGTCCTTTTACTTATCACATATAACTTCATTTCAACTTACCAATGGAATATAACTTCAGAAAAGCCACCTTGGCGGAGCAAAATCAAATTTGGGATATCCTCAAAGGAGCTATTAAACGCAGAAAAGCGGATGGCAGCAATCAGTGGCAGGATGGTTACCCGAATCCGGAAGTTGTAAGGAATGACCTTGAAAAAGGAGTGGGATTTGTGTTGACTGAAGGTGAGGCCATAGTTGGCTATACCGCAGTATTGATCAATGACGAGCCTGAGTATGCCCGTATTGAAGGGAAGTGGCTAACGGACAGTGATTTTGTCGTGTTTCACCGGGTAGCCATTTCTGAGAATCACTTAGGGAAAGGTCTGGCCAAAAAGATATTGGATTTTATAGAAGCTTATGCGCTCAGCAACCACATCTACAGCATTAAAGCAGACACCAACTTTGATAACGTTGCTATGATGAAGACCTTTGAAAAGGCAGGCTATGTCTATTGCGGGGAGGTATATTTTAGAGGAAGCCCGAGAAAAGCATTCGAGAAAATGCTGACTAAAAATGCTTAGAGAGCAGTTAGCAGCAATATTGACATCATTACTATTAATTTGACCACAGCTTCATGAAAATAATCACGAATGAACAACTGCCTGCCGCAAATGGGCATTACAGCACAGCCATCATCTCCAATAACCTATTGTTTGTTTCTGGCCAGTTACCTGTTTCAACAGATGGAACGCATCATCATGACGAACCTTTTGAAAGGCAATTCGAAGTAGTTTTTGAGAACATACTTCAAATATTGCACGCATCAGATACGGAAAAGGAGAAGATAGTGAAAGTAACAGCCTACATTTCCGATGTCAGTTTATGGCCGGAGTTCAATAAACTTTACGCCTCTTTCATGGGAGACCACAAGCCGGTAAGAACCGTGGTACCCGTGCCAGCTTTACACTATGGTTACCAGTTAGAAGTAGAACTCATAGCAGAGATTAAGGAATGAAAAATCTATTAGTCGAAGTACAGGAAAGGATAAACCCATTCATCCATAGAACACCAGTCCTGACATCCAACTTGCTTAATGAAATAGCGGGCTGTGAGCTGTTCTTCAAATGCGAGAACTTCCAGCGTATGGGTGCATTCAAAATGCGCGGGGCTGTAAACGCCATTATGCAGTTAACGGATGCGCAGAAACAGAAGGGTGTGGTGACACATTCATCCGGAAACTTTGCCCAAGCTCTGTCACTAGCCGCTAAAAGCTTAGGTATAGCCGCCTATGTAGTGATGCCTTCCACCGCACCCACCGTAAAAAAGAACGCTGTGAAAGGGTATGGAGGCATTGTAGTGGAGTGCCCCCCGACAAATGAAGCAAGAGAAGCATATTCCAATCGTCTGGTGGCAGAAAAAGGCTTGACTTTTATCCATCCCTCCAATGATCTGGATGTGATATTAGGACAAGGAACCGCAGCATTGGAACTGCTTGAGGACTATCCTGATTTGGACTGTATCTATGCTCCTGTAGGAGGCGGGGGTTTGGTTGCAGGCACAATACTGGCAGCTGAAAATTTTTCAACGAAAATAAAAGTTGTAGGAGCAGAACCCGCTCTTGTAGATGACGCTTACCGCTCCTTAATTTCAAATAAAATTGAAACGCACGATAACAAATCCACCATTGCCGACGGACTTAAGACGCAATTAGGCGACGTTAATTTCCCGATTATCAAAAAAGGAATTGACCATATTGTGCTGGTGGAGGAAGAGGAGATTGTAGAGGCCATGCGCTTGATTTGGGAAAGAATGAAAATTGTGGTAGAGCCTTCAAGTGCTGTTGCGTTTGCTGGATTATTAAAAGAAAAGGGGACACTGAAAAACCAAAGGGTAGGGATTATACTATCAGGTGGCAAAGTAGACGTGCAGAAGTTGCCGTTTTAATTGATGTAGTTGCTGACGGTTATTTGAATTTAAAGAGTATCATGACCACTCCTCTCCTACTAACAAGTAATCAATGGCAACGATCAAATGTATGGGTATAAAATTCGTTCATTCATTCCCGGGCACTACTAAAAAGTCCTTTAACTTTCACTGAAGGGCTTTTTATTGGACTTCGGTCACTTGTTTTTATGTGTACTTATTAAAAATGCAAGTTGCTTCTCCTTTATTACATGGATACTTTCTTCCTCTTTCCGAATGTATAGAAGAATTCACTCATATGCCTCTACAGAACATTATTGTCAGACCTGTCATAGGTGCAGGGGCTAAGATAAAAAAACTTGCTTGACAAATTTAGGTACATTAAATTTGCAATTTAGATTTTAATGACACTTCTTCAGGGAGGATTGGGAGTATGGAAGTACAGGCTGGGGTTATGCAGTTGGAGATAGAAGGGAAAAGGCTTATTGCCAGTTGGCCAACCCTTGAGAGCGTCAACTCTCCTGAATTCTTCAGATCCTTTGTTTCTCTTTTCGTAACGATTAGAGAAAGACATATCTCCGAGTTAATTTTAGACTCAGGACAGCCACAGGGCGGTACTGTTTCTGAACCAATCATCAACTTCGGTTTAAAAGTAGCTCCCTTTACCGCACTTAAACGGGTTGCCTTGCTCGAGTCAACCGACTTTCATTGGGATAACAACCTACTGCAGATTTTATGTTACCTAAGTACTTCCATGGACTTTCCGCTGGAAGTTAAATTATTCCCCTCTAGATCTCTTGCCCTTGAATGGCTAATTACCTGACCTCATAGCCACTTCAGGAAGGCTTTTTACAATACTTTAGACAAAAAGATTTGGAAAGTTGTGCCTTCTCCAACCACGCTAGTCACCTCTATTTGTCCGCCCATTGCCTCAATATGTGCTTTCACCAAGTACAGACCAATCCCTCTTCCCTCTACCTCATGGTGGAACCGTTGGTAAAGTCCGAAAACCCTGTACTTGGCTTTTTCAGTGTCAAACCCTGAACCGTTGTCAGAGAAGGTAATTGTAGCCCCTCCCTCAGCGTCGCTTTTGGCCTTAATTTGCACTTGGAGCGGACGTTTCCTTGATCTAAACTTAATGGCGTTTGACAGCAGGTTATAGAATATGCTGTACAGGTACGCTTTGCTTCCCCAAAGGCAAAGGCCCTCTTCCAAGTCTACCGTCATCTTGCCTCCGCAAGCCTCGAGCCGCTCCTGCAAAGAGGTGAGCACCTGTTCTATTTTCAGATGAACGTCTACCTCTTCCCGCTCCATATGCCCCTTGCTGTCCCGAATACTGAGGATGGTATTCAGGTCCTTGAGGACCGTGTCTAGCCTATGGGCGCTTTGTCTTAGGTTAGATACCGCTACACTGAATTGCTTTGAGTAAGGGTCAATACTTCCCACTAAATCGGTTAAGCCCATCAGGTTGGCGACCGGCGCCCTAAGGTTATGGGAGACGATGTAGGTGAACTGCTCCAGGTCCTTGTTCTGTCGGTACAGGGTCTGGCTCATCTTCTCCTGGTTGGCCTCTGCCTCTTTCCGGAAAGTGATATCCTTCTGGATAGCGATAAAATGAGTAATGCTGCCTGCTGCGTCCCTTACCGGGGATACATCCATTGCAAGCCAGAAAGGCTCACCTGACTTTCGGTAACTGATGAAGTTAGAGTTGAACGGAACCACCTCCGCAATTTTTTGGCTGACCCTCTGCAACTCTACCTGGTCGGTGTCAGGGCCAGGTAAAAACTCCCTTGGGTTTCTGCCGGCAACCTCTTCAAGCGTGTATCCCGTCATTCTACTGAAGCCTTCGTTTACCCACTCCACCCGCCTCTGGGCATCCATGATGATGATACTGTTGCTCGTCTTGCTGGCCACCAGTGACAGCTTCTCAAGTTCCTTCCTTTGAAATACCTTCTCGGTTATGTCCGTCTGCATCCCTATAATTCTGACCACCTTTCCAGCCTCATTGAGAACAGGCGTTACCTCCACCTCAAACCAGCGTTTCTCCCCTGATTTTTTGTACACCAGCACCTCTTCCTTCATTGGCTCGGCCTTCTTAGCCTTGTTCCTGATGCGCTGGGCAGTGACTGGGTTAGTCTCTTCCCCCAGCAGCAATTCGAAAGGTTTTTTGCCCTCCACCTCAGGTAGGGTGTAGCCGGTAAGCCTCGTAAAACTTGCGTTTACCCACTCTATCCGATACTCTTTGTCCATGATGACTACGGAGTTGAAAGTCTTACTTGCCACCAGAGAAAGCTTCTCAAGCTCCTGCTTCTGGTGCACCTGCGTGGTTACATCACTAAAATAAACGGAGAGGCCCTCATCAGAGGGATAGGCTTTTACCTCAAGCCATTTGTCAAGCCGCTCCAGATACGCCTCAAAATGGGCGGAAATTCCTGTTTCCACAGCCCGGTGATATTCTCTGTAGAAGACTCTGGTGGTCTCCTCCGGGTATATGTCCCAGATGCATTTGCCTATAAACCCTCTGCTGTCTGTAAGCAGCACCTTGTCAAACTCTGTGTTGGTGTAAGTGAAGTTCCAGTTCTTGTCTAAAGTAAAAAAAGCGTCAGTGATGCTCTCAAAGATGGTATTTAGCTTTTGGGCCTGCCGCTCAATAGTTTTGTTGGCCTGTTTCACCTCCGTGATGTCTTTCATAACGGCGTGAACCCCTTCTATCTTTCCCGCAATGAACAAAGGTACTTTCACCACACTCAGTACTTTGTACCCTATCTTCTCAAAGGTCATTTCTGCTTCAAAGCTGACTTCGTTGCCGGAGAAGGCCTCCCGCAGCTTCTGCCTGAATAGCGGCACTACCTCCGGCGGCAGGAAAGCTGCCAGCGGCTGATTTACCACCTCTTCCTTCTGTTTACCCTTAAAGGAGAGGAAAGCAGGATTCGCATCCAATATTGTTCCCGCCTCATTTTGGAAGAGTACTATATCCGGATTGTTTTCGAACAGAGATTTAAATCGCTGCTCACTTTCCTGTAATTTAAACTGGAATTGCTTCTTTTCAGTGATGTCGCTAGAACTGACGACAATGGCTTGCACATCTGGGTTTTCCAGTTGGTTACTTGCTGTTGTTTCTACCCATCGCCACTCCCCACTGGAGGCCTTGAACCGGATATCTGAAATCTGTATAATTTCTTTGGATTGGAGAAGAAGCGAAAAGGCCTGTTCAATTCTGGCAACATCCTCTGGATGAATTAAGCTAAACGCATTTTCCCCCATTATCTCATCTGGTCGGTACCCAAAAGCCTTTTCATAAGACTCCGCAACGGACGCATAAAGATAATTTCCGTTGGCATCTAGCAGCGCCTGCATGTCTGAGCTATGGTCTACCAAGACCCGCTGAACCGCTTCTTGTCTGCGCATTTCCTTTTCAGCCTGCTTCTGCGCGGTAACGTTTCTTGATATACATAAAAAATAGTCTTCCTCTTCCAGCCACACCACTAACCAGAGCAAAGGGACTTCTTGACCATCTTTGCCGATGGCAGTATTTTCGAACTCTGTTTCTGTTTTTCCTTCCCTGATGGATTTTAGAATTTCTATTGTGGCGGCTCTGTCCTCATGACGCAAGAAATTTAAAGTCAACTGCCCCTCCAGTTCTTCCTTACCGTAGCCCAAAATCCGGCTGCTGGCCTCACTTACCTGAATAAATCTCCCCGCCACATCAATGGTGCAGATCATATCGGGTGAGTAGTTCAATATATGGTCAAGAATATTGTCTCTCATGTTTGTGGCATATTTATGTTAGTGCTTTTCTGTACCATTTTGAGAGGGATGTGGACAATGCGCTTTGTATGAAATGAAAACTACTAAATGGGGTTCTTCATATATTAACTTGCCTTAAGCAGTATTAATACGTATGATGGCAGCTTTGGTAAAGCTACATCTTTATAACATCTGCACCTTCGCAAACTTATTAGAACGTTAGGCGCTACAATAAATCGAAATGAAAGTTTTCTTTCTTCTGGTATTTATTGTGACACCCACCATTTTGTGGTTGAAGTTTCACCCGGAATTACTTTCTGGCCCATAATTGGCGTCACAATTTTTATGTTATTCTGGGAAGCCAAATCAGAAACCTTATTAATGGATTCATCCCAGGTGTGAAGCGCTAAATCAAAGGTGGAGTAATGGATGGGAAACAGGAGCTCAGTCTCTATATCCTGACAGGCTTTGATTACCTGTTCCGGGAAAAGGTGCGTGTTGGGCCAACCGTTGTTCCATGCATCTATTTCCATAAAAGTTAGGTCAAATGGACCGTACTTTCTGCCTATTTCCTTAAAGTGTTCGCTGTACCCCGTATCACCGCTCCAAAACAGGTTCCTCTTTTCTCCTTTGATAACATAAGAAGCCCATAAAGTTTTATTTTTGTCATTATAACTTCTACCTGAATAATGTACCCCTGGGCAAGCGGTTATTCTCAATGATCCATGATTTACAGATTGATCCCAGGCTAACTCTGTGATTTTATTCTCTGGAACACCCCAGCCCTTTAATCTGGCTCCTATGGCTAGCGGTACAATAAACTGTATGTTTTTATCTGCCAGATACTTTATAGTTTCTGTCTCCAGGTGGTCATAGTGGTCATGGGTGATGATGACAATGTCTATGTCTGGAAGCTCTTCCCGTAGCAAAGGAGGAGCACTCATTCTTCTGGCTATTATTGGTAACGGACCAGCATTCTCAAACACCGGGTCCATTAAAATACGGTACCCGTCTAATTCAATGATAGCAGTGGAGTGCCCTAACCAGTATGCAGCATAAGAAGAAGGTGTTTCCGGAAAATCCTTTTTCGTGATTATTTGTTTAGGTAATTCAAACTCAGGGGCATTGGGTGACTTTTTGAAGAACCTCCAAAACCCAGACTTCCCTCCTGTTACTTGTTCTGAATAATATACAATCTCTTTAGGACTAACAAATTCATCTTTCTCAGAAGAATAATAGGAAAGTTTAGAGTATTCATCTTTGCGCTGGTCCTCTGATTTCAACTTTCCAATCTGATTATTTATATAGCAACCGGTGCCGCCTAAAGCCAGAAGTACTGCTAGACCTAAAAAGCGTAAACTATATTTCCTTTGCATCCTGAAATTCATGTGCTTAGTGTAGTAAAGAACAAGTAGCCGCCCGTTAAGTTTGAACGGTCTTGTTTATGATAAAAATGGTTGGTTGTGCTTCAAAGGAGAGGCATCAACGAATTAAATTATAAGCCTTAATATTTCTTTCGTTTCCTGAATAAGGCCTAATAGTAGTCACACAAAGGTAAAAGAATTCAACCTCTAGCCTTTTATGGAATCTAAGAAGTTACATTTTCTTCGGCAGAGCTATCACTAGACTGGCAACTCATTTATTGTTCCGGCAAAATAAAGGTTGGAAATATACGCCTATTTTTATGAGCATATTAAGTTGAATCATCCAGTATGTTTTTGGGCTGTTTTACGAAAAACAGCAAAAACAAGCATATGAAATATTCTGCTCTAGCTTATTTCAACACGTTTTCCTCCGGCCCGAGCAGATTCATAGATGGCCATCAGAATCTTCACATCCCTCAAACCCATCTCGCCGGGCACAATAGAAGGTTGGCCATTTCTGAAGCTTTCTGCTTGCCCATCCATTTGCTTTACTTGCTCAAAGATATTAGGATAATCCATTTTGCCTTGGCTTGTTTGGCCTTGCTTTCCTTCATACCCAAAGGCAGGCCCCAAGCGCCACCAGCCTTTCTCTGCTGTACCCTCTAATAAGTCTTCTCGTTGAGCATAGCTGCTGTGGCAGTTTGCTATTACCCCATTCTCAAACTCCATCTGCCAGCTGATAGACTGCTCCACCTCTTTGAATAACTCAGGTCTGGTTACTTCTCCAAACTTGGCAGTCACGGCAACAGGCGCCTTGCCCATGGTGTAACATGCCCCCTGCACGCAGTAAATGCCCATATCCATGAGCGGGCCTCCGCCAGAACGTTCTCTATCTACTCGCCAACTGTTTGAAGAGCCGCTACCCATAGCAAAGCCATTATGTGATTTGATACTCTGCACTTTCCCAAATACTTGGTTCTGGCCTAGCTCCATCACCCGTTGATGAAAAGGATCATAGTGTAGCCGGTACCCGATGGCCAGATGCACGTTGTTTTCGCGGCAAGCCTCCAGCATGCGCTGCGCGTCTTCTACCGAGGTAGCCATTGGCTTCTCACAGATCACATGCTTTTTGGCTTTGGCGGCCCGTATGGTATACTCCGCGTGCATGGCATTGGGCAAAACCACGTACACAATATCAATGTCTTTGTTATCTATAATTTGATCAAAGTTCTGGTAGTTGTAGATGTTTTTGTCTGGTATGTTGTATTTGGCTTTCCAGGCCTCGGCTTTGGAAGGAGTACCGGTTACAATACCCGCCAGGTAGCAGTTCTTCGTTTCCTGCAAAGCAGGAGCAAGTTGGTTTGTGCTATATCCGCCTAACCCTACCAGTGCTATACCCAGCTTTCGATTCTGACTACCATCAGTACCAGCTGGCATTTCCTGATCAGTGGTATCTGCGGGCCTATCTGCATTGCATGACAAGAGCGGAAAGCCAATGATAGAAGAACCCAGGGTAAAGGTTATACCCTTGAGAAAGGTACGGCGGCTGTTATTCTGAGAATTGTCTTTTCTTTTCATGGAGAAGCTAATTAAACATGCTCTTTTGGAATAAAAGATAAAGTTCTAGATCATCAATTATCTATTGTGTCAAATTGAGTAGGCAGATTCCAAAGCATCCTAAGATCCATCAGCCTCATCGTCCGCCGTACTTTGGTAGATGTATGGGCGACTTTGCCTTCAAGTCGTTTTCACTTTTCTATCTGCTGAATGCATCAAAGAATGTCAGTCACACCTTTCCTTCTCCTCCACTGATACGCATGAAAAACCTTTTTGTGTTTTAGGCCTCTTTAAAGAAAACAAGTCAAAATCAGACTTCTGTAAAGCCTTACTTCCCGAAGGAATATGCCATTGCTCATAAAACCTATAATAATTCAGGAGAAGCAGGTTTTTGGACTTTTAGCTTTATTTACTTTTTAAGGTGTTTCTACTACATCTTGTTTTTAGTCAACAATGCGTTTTTCAAATAGTAAATACAGAATTATGCAGGTCTGGGGCAAGAATGGAGAGAGAGAAAAGCGGGGATATAATTTACAAGACAGAACAGAAAGCCCCTGCAGCCCTATGGTAGATTGCAGGCAATTTCTTACCGCTAGCAAGTCAATATACAGCCCCTGCAGGCGCGGTGATTCCGGAGAAATTTGTAGTGAACCTTATACTCTAGCATTCTCCTGCAGGGAGTTTATAGCGCTTATTCTAATGACAGGATCATAAATAAATGTAGCATAACAGGTTTAGCCATGGTACCACCTTTGTTTCCTTCCCCGGCATAAATGTATTATTCGAAACTGCGGCTTATCTTCGGGTGTTGATAGAATTATCTTTTAATCAAAATATTTCTCTCTTTCTTTTAATTCATACAAACACGAACAAATGAAGTATGTAAAGCAGGTAGCTTACCTCCTACTCTTCCCGGCTATGTTGGCGGCTTGTCAGAGATTGAGCAAGTCAGAAACAGCCTCAGAGAAAAAATTTGAGGTAGAGTACGAACAATTCGCACTTGACAACGGACTACAGGTTATTTTCCATGTAGATAAATCTGACCCTGTGGTGGCGGTAGCTTTGACCAGCCACGTAGGTTCAGCCCGAGAGAAAGAGGGCCGCACCGGTTTCGCCCACCTTTTTGAGCACTTGCTGTTTTTGGAATCAGAAAACCTGGGGAAAGGCGGACTTGACAAAATGAGCGCCCGCATTGGCGGCTCTGGGGCTAACGGCTCTACCAGCCGCGACCGCACCAATTATTACCAAACGGTTCCTAACGATGCACTGGAGAAAATGATCTGGGCCGAGGCTGACAAGCTAGGCTTCTTCATTAACACGGTAACCGAGCAGGTATTAGCCAAAGAGAAACAGGTGGTGAAGAACGAAAAGCGGCAGAGCTATGACAACGCTCCCTACGGCCATACGTCCTACGTGATTGATAAGAATCTCTACCCTGCTGACCATCCGTACAACTGGCAGGTGATTGGTTCTTTAGATGATCTGCAAAGCGCCACTCTAGCCGACGTGAAAGAATTCTACCGCCAGTGGTATGTACCAAACAATGTGACACTGGTGGTGTCTGGTGATTTTGAACCAGGGCAAGCAAAGGCGTGGGTAGAAAAGTATTTCGGGGAAATAAAAAAAGGTGCGGAGATTCCTCCTATTCCCAAACGCCCAGCAGTACTTACAGAAACGAAGAAGCTGTACCACCAAGATAACTTTGCGCGCTTGCCTGAGCTGACCATGGCCTGGCCTGGTGTGTACCAGTACCACCCCGATTCTTATGCGCTGCGCGTTCTCACCACCTATTTAAGCGATGGCAAGAAAGCTCCATTCAACCAGGTAATTGTAGACGATAAACAGTTGGCGCCACGGGTAAATATGTACAGCAGCACTTCTGAACTTGCTGGTCAACTCATGTTGAGCATTAGAGGATACGACAAAGTTGATTTGGACAAAATACACGGTGCTGTGGCCGAGGCCTTTGTCAAGTTTGAGCAGGAAGGCATTTCTGAGGCCGACCTCAATAGAATAAAGGCCGGTCAGGAAGTAGCTTTTTACAATAGCCTGGCCAGCGTGCAGGGCAAAGCATTTCAGCTGGCCCAGTACCAGATTTTTGCCGGCGACCCAGGTTTCGTGACAAAAGACATCCAGAACATGATGGCCGTTAAAGTGGAAGATGTCATGCGTGTGTACCGCCAATACATTCAAGGCAAACCCTACGTAGCCACCAGTTTTGTGCCCAAAGGTCAGGTAGAACTGACTTTGGAAGGCTCTAAAAGGGCTGATGTGGTGGAAGAGAAAATAGTAGAGGGGGCCGAAGAAAACTTTGACCTGAGCAAAGAAACCACCTACGCCAGAACGCCTTCCAGCTTCGACCGCACTGTGGAGCCTGCCTACGGAAAAGCTCCTGAAATCACCGTGCCAGATGTGTGGCAAAGCAAGCTGAACAATGGTCTGCAAGTGTTAGGCATTGAAAACCAGGAGGTGCCATTGGTACAGTTTGACTTACGCATCAATGGTGGGTTGTTGTTGGATAACCCAAAAAAGGTGGGCATGGCAAACTTGTTGGCAGAAAGTCTGACCAAAGGCACCAAAAACAAAACTACCGCCGAACTAGAAGAAGCCATTGATGCCCTGGGTGCCAGTATTTCCGTTTCCGCTGATGAAGAGAACATTACCGTAAGCGGCAGAACCTTGGCGCGTAATTACGAGGCCACTATGGCGCTGGTGCAGGAAATGCTGTTAGAACCACGGTGGGATGTTCAGGAGTTCGAGCTTAGCAAGCAAAAAGTAACCAGCCAGATCAAAGGCCAAAAAGCCAACCCCAACTCCATTGCTAGTCTTCAGTTCAAGAAAGTGCTGTACGGACAAGACCATATTCTGTCGCACAACATATTGGGTACTGAAGAATCGGTAAAGGATATTACGCTGCAAGACTTGCAAAACTATTATCAGCAGAACTTCTCTCCTTCCGTATCTGCTTACCATGTAGTTGGCGCCGTAAAACAGCAAACGGTACTAAGCTCATTAAAAGGACTAGAAGAGAAGTGGCAGGCCAAAGAGGTAACCTTACCTAAGTTTAATGCGCCGGCCACCCCTACGGCTTCTAAAGTGTTTTTTTATGATGTTCCTGGGGCAAAACAGTCGGTGCTGCGGTTTGGGTATTTAGCCTTACCTGCCACTCACCCTGATTATTACCGCCTGCAGGTCATGAATTATATTTTGGGCGGAGGTGGCTTTGCCTCTCAGCTCACCCAGCAGCTGCGCGAAGGCAAAGGCTACACCTATGGCATTAACTCATCCTTCAACGGTTCAGTACTGCCGGGTCCTTTCCTTATTCAAAGCGGCGTGCGGTCAAACGTTACCTTTGAATCCGCTAGCTTGGTGAAAGACATCCTAAAGAACTACGGCCCCAGATTTAATGCACAAGACCTGGAAGTCACCAAAGGATTTCTGGTGAAGAGCACGGCTCGTGCCTTTGAAACCATGGGAGCCAAACTAAACATGCTCAACAGCATCAGCGCCTACGGCTGGCCTAAAGACTATGCCAAGCAGCGGGTTGAGCTGGTACAAGGCATGACGGTAGAGCAAATAAAATCTTTAGCCCAGCAATACGTGAACCCAGACAGAATGTATTACCTCATTGTTGGTGATGCCGCTACCCAACTTAAAAAGCTGGAGGATTTGGGGTATGGAAAGCCTGTGTTGCTAAATTAACGCACAGCAGCACTTAACTTTTTTAATGGTGAAGCCTCTTTTACTTCTGTAAGAGAGGCTTTAATATTTTAGGCCTGATTTCTAGAAATCAGGCCTAAAACGCACCATTCGCCAATTAAAAAAAGAATTTAAATCAATTATATTTCCACTGGCGCAAGCGTCCGCTTGTGTCCATAAGTCTACCTGATCTGCCATGCGTGCGGACACAAGCGTACGCTTGCGCCAGAACAATCAATAGCAGAATTAATATTTCACTAAAATTTAAGAAGTAGTGATGGATAGAGCAGAGTTTAATTCCATAAGCAGCTACCGTTTAAAGCAGGGTCATTCTCAATTTGTTCTTGCACTGACTTCTAAACCAAATCTTTGCCCACTGAACATTATATAAAACTTCATAATATTAAAGTGAATCGGATTGAATTTAATTTCACTTAACTGTTACCAAATCCCCTTGAATTTCAGTAGATTCAACAAAACATATATTCAGCTTTACTACTAAACCTTATCTGTTATTTTATGAAAAAGAAACTACTACTTATTTGTCTTCCATTTGTGATTGCAGCTTGTGGTTCAACCAAACAAGTTAGTTCGTCTAAAGCTGCAGGACCTTATGTCAAGCAAGAACTCTACGACCAAAACACCTTTAGAATTAACAGCTTCAGCCAGGACAAGACCTACGGGTATGAAGAGAAAAACCCGATAAAAGTGGGCGGTGCCAAGCAGCAGGAAGGCCCCATGAATGAGAGAAGGTTTCTGAACGCGCTGACTGGTCCTAATGGAGAAGAAATCAGCTACTACAGAATTGGCAGCTGCTGTCATTTTGAAACACCAAACGGATTGATGGGCGGAGGTTTGCTTGACATGTACAGCGTCACCTATGAAGGACTGGCCGAACCTATCAAGCTGTACATCAATATGTATGATTCTGACACCCTACATGTGCCCACTGGCTTTAAATTGCGGTATTAACCAAAGTTAGGTCTTGTAGAAGCTGATGTATGAAACAGGTACGGTAAAGACAACAGCACTAGTGCTTTGACAAATTAAAAATTAGAAATTAAGAATTATAAATACTTTTGGAAGAACAAATAACCATAATCTAATTCTTGGATTCTAATCTAAAATTAACTGGAGGAACACTGGAAACACTCGTATTATAATTCCCTGTTTTGAGCTGGTTTTTAAAAATCAGCTCCAAAACAGGGAATTTCATTATCCGGCTATCAATTGTATTTCCGCAGGAAGTTCAACTAGAGGCAACCCTTCTCTCCCCAGCTGATCTACCATAGAAGTTAAATCAGAAAGGCTTTCAAGAACAAAATAGTACTCCGGAGCCTCTCCTGCTTTGACAGGTTGTGCCAACATTTCTTCCAGCACCGCAGGTTTCCAGCTGTCTTCTTTTTTGAGGGCAGACTCCGCCTCCGGAGCATTTGACAACAAGTTGGCTCCCATTAATGTCACTTTTCCTTCTTCGTCTCTTAATAAACCATTACCCAGCACATGCTGTGCCAAACGCCAAAGTACTTCTATGGCTTCCGGTGATTTATTCTGCTGGGCCAATCTGCCTAAGCGGAACATGAAATCAGATACCGCTGGCTGAAATAACCACGGCAACAGACTGAAGACATCAGAAAACAGATCCTGGTGCCCCTGTAACCTTAAATCGGCATCTGGATGCAGACGCAGCGTAGTAATGGCCGGAAACTTATGTTTTGACCAACGTGCCAATACAGCTGCAGGGCGCAAGGGTGCTTCTGTCGCCACTAGTTCCCAGTCAAGGGTGCGCTTTAGCCTAGTATTCAGCTCCTGAAAGTCAGGAATAAAGTAAGCCTTCAGTTCCAGCGCCTGAAGCCCCTGCCAAAAAGGCTGAGCCACCTGATTGACCAGTGCCTCTACCCGCTTGGTATAAAGGATGTTCCAGATCTGCTGTTGCGGAATGGTATACTGATGGTACTGTTGCTGATACATAACGGTGTAAAATAAAAAAGGCCTGGTTCCGCTTCGGAACCAGGCCTCTATATGGTAGTTGGTTATTTGTCTAACTCAATTTTTTGCCCATATAACTCCCGGCTCCGAAAACGCAAATGCGCTTCGCAGAATTGACGGTAATCATATTTAGGGCGAATAGTTTCATAACGTCAGCTAATGTAGAACAAAAGTTTGAACAATGCAAATGTTTTTGTGCTACTTTTTAAAAAATAACTCCAAAACATAAATGAATTAGTATTTATACCAGCTCTTTCTTCAACTCAAAGACTCTCCGCATTTTCCGGATCATCCGTTCTGATTCAGTGAAGCTCAGGGTCTGAGCTCCGTCAGAGGCAGCCTCCTCAGGTCTCTCGTGTGTTTCATAGATGATGCCGTCGGCACCGGCCATAATGGCGGCCAGGGCCATAGGTTCCACGTATTCTCTTATGCCAATACCATGAGAAGGATCTACAATAACCGGTAGGTGAGTTTTCTCTTTCAGAATAGGAATAGCGTTCAGATCAAGCGTATTGCGGCTTGCGGTTTCATAGGTTCTGATGCCGCGCTCGCAGAGCATCAATTTCTCATTTCCGCCTGAGAAGATATATTCAGCAGAGTACAGAAGTTCGTCTATGGTCCCAGAAATGCCGCGCTTGAGCAGCACGGGCTTGTCTACTTTACCTAATTCGTCCAGTAGGTTGAAGTTCTGGGTATTGCGGGCTCCTACCTGAAACACATCGGTGTAGGGCTCCATTGGTGCAATCTGCGACACCTGCATCACCTCTGTCACAATCTTTATACCGTTAGCCCGGCAAAGCTCATAGAACATTTTCAGTCCTTCCAATCCCAATCCTCTGAATGAATACGGTGAACTGCGGGGTTTGAACACACCTCCGCGCATAAATCGTACACCCTGCGCCACCAAATGATCTATGGTTTTCTGTACCTGCTCTTCGTTCTCAATAGAACAAGGCCCTGCCATTAGTGTTAACTCCCCCTCTTTCACTTGTAAACCGTCACCAAAGTCAATTACGGTGGGGTTCACTTTCCATTTGCGCGACACCAGCTTGTAATCATCAGAGACAATATGAATGTCTTTTATACCTTGCAAATTGCCGATGGTGCGTACGTCAAACTCCGCCTTTCCGGTACCCACCAGGTAGTGCCCTGCATGGGTTTTTACCTCTGTGGTCTTATATTTCAGCTCCTTCGCTTTGTCTACAATGGCACTCTTCTGCTCCGGAGATATATCTGCTTGTAATTGAATCAGCATGTTACACAAATTTGAAGATTTGGTGATTAGGAGATGTGAAAATGTGGCAAGGTGTTTTGGCCACAATTTTAAATTTATAAATCTAAAAAGGCTTTATGGTAATAGTTAAACTTTTAGCCTGATGCTTATTATGTTTACAGATTTCATGCTATTTCTAAATTCTTACATCTCCTAATTTCCAAATCAAAAGTAGCACTTTACCAAATTACCTTTTTACCGTATTTGCTTCAGAAAAGCCCGAACGTTCTCACGCACTTCGGCGGGCTGTTGCAATGCTTTGATAAACGCACTGCCTATAATGGCTCCGTGACCAGACTGACAGGCCATTTCAAAAGAAGGCTTGTCTGAAATACCGAAACCAATGAGTAAAGGGTTCTTCAGTCCTAATGCTTTTACTCTGGAAAAATATGCCCGCTGCGCTTCTGTGCTTTGCACCTGGCTGCCAGTGGTACTGGCGCTGGACACCATGTAAATAAATGAATTGGTCAAGGCGTCAATTTGCCTGATTCGGGCATCTGAGGTTTGTGGGGTGATGAGGAAGATTAAGCTGAGGCCGTGCTTCTCCAATATTGGCTTATATTCTTCCTCATATTCTGCGAAAGGCAAGTCAGGCAAGATTAAACCGTCTACCCCTACTCTGGCGGCCTCAGCGCAAAAACGCTCAAAGCCATACTGCATCACGGGGTTCAGGTAGCCCATTAAGATAATGGGCAGCGTCACCTTTTCCCGTACGTTTTCCAGCTGCTGAAACAGCACCTTCAAGGACATCCCGTTTTCCAGCGCCACCATGTTACTGGCCTGAATGGTAGGGCCATCAGCTAATGGATCTGAGAACGGCATTCCTATCTCTACTAAATCAGCCCCGGCGGCTTCCAGCTCCTCTAAAATAGTTGTAGTATCTTCCAGCTTTGGATAGCCAGCGGTAAAGTACACGTTCAGCAGGTTGCCACTTTTTTCCTGGAAGAGGCGGGTAAGTCTATTGTTGGGCATCTTGTTGTTCAAAATAGGTAAGAATGGTATTCAGGTCTTTGTCGCCACGGCCCGATAAGTTAAGTACTACTACATCGTCTGGGCCGGCTTTCAGTTCTTTAAGAGCAGCGAGTGCGTGTGATGATTCAATAGCCGGAATAATACCTTCTAAACGGCTCAATTCGCGCAGGGCTTCCATGGCTTCAGCATCTCTAATGGCAAAAAAAGTGGCCCGGCCGCTCTGGGCTAAATGGGCATGTAACGGACCAACACCCGGATAATCAAGACCTGCCGAAATAGAATATGGTTCTGTGATTTGACCGTCTTCGGTTTGCATGAGCAGGGTTTTACTTCCATGAATGATACCCGTCTTGCCTAATATTGAGGTGGCCGCCGAATGACCTGAATCAACGCCTAAACCGGCAGCTTCTACGGCTATCAATTTTACGTCTTCTTCGTCCAAAAAGTGATAAAAGGCTCCGGCAGCGTTACTGCCACCGCCTACGCAGGCCACCACGTAATCTGGCAGCTCGCGCCCCTCCTTCTCCAGTAGCTGCGCTCTTATTTCCTCACTGATAACGGCCTGAAAACGGGCTACCATATCTGGGTACGGGTGCGGACCTACTACGGAGCCAATAATATAATGCGTGTCCTCCGGGTTGTTGATCCAGTCACGAATGGCCTCGTTGGTGGCGTCTTTTAAGGTTTGACTTCCGGAGGTAACAGGTACTACCGTGGCGCCCAATAACTTCATTTTCTCCACGTTCGGCTTTTGCCGCTCAGTGTCAATCTTGCCCATGTACACAATACATTCTAGCCCCGCCAGAGCACATACCGTAGCCGTAGCAACACCGTGCTGGCCCGCTCCGGTTTCAGCAATGATGCGCTTCTTCCCTAAGCGTTTGGCCATTAGAATCTGACCCACGGTATTGTTGATTTTGTGGGCACCCGTGTGGTTCAGGTCTTCACGCTTCAGGTAAATTTTGGTGTTATACTTCTCTGACAGGCGCTTGGCGTGGTACAAAGGGGTTGGCCTACCTACATAATCACGCAGGAGCGAATTCAGTTCTTCCTGAAAAGCCGGCTCCTGTAAAATTGACAAGTACTTCTCACGTAGCTCTTCTACGTTAGGGTATAGCATTTCTGGAATAAAGGCACCTCCAAACTGGCCATAATATCCCCGCTCATTTACTCCGTATTTCATATTTTTTAGTAGTTAGATTTTAGACGCTAGATATTAGACTTATGAGGAGTCTAAATACCATCGTCTAACATCTAGTGTCTTTTTTACGCTCTTAACTTTTTGATGAAATCTTTTACCCGCTCCACGTCTTTCATGCCAGGCGAAGTTTCAAACTTGCTGTTCAGGTCTATCCCGTACAACTGGGGGTGGCGGTAATTTCTTATTTCGTCAATGTGTTCCTCTGAAATGCCGCCGCTTAGGAAAAACGGGACATCAAGTTTGTACTTCTGCAGCAATTCCCAATTGAACCGGACCCCGTTGCCCCCTGGGTGAGGCCCGCTGGCATCAAACAAAAAATAATCGCAGACGGTGGCGTATTCTTTCAGCTGGTCAAATTCAAAATCATCACCTACCCTGAAGGCTTTCATTACTTTAAGGCCAGCCTCTCGCAATTCACGACAGATATAGGGAGTTTCATGGCCGTGCAGCTGTACCATTTCCAGACCCAGATCGGTCACCTTTTGCAGAATGATTTCTACTTCTTCGTCTACAAATACCCCTACTTTGGATGTACCCTGCTTGAATATTGATGAGAAAACCGCCCACTGTGTGGTAATGAACCGCGGAGAGCGCTCATAGAATATAAACCCTACATAGTCGGGTTGTAACTGCATGAGCTCTTCAATGTTCTCGGTGTACTTCATGCCGCACACCTTTATTTTCAGTTTCCTGTAAGGCATTCCTTCACGTTTGAGCTTAACACTTTTTGTTTAAATGGAGAAGCTGCCTTGTTGCTGCTTTAGTTTGTTTAGTTCCTCTACCAAAGCCGCGCAGGCTTTCTCCGGCCGGCTGGTGCGCATGAACGTCTCTCCCATCAAAAAGCCTTCAAATCCGTATTGCCTTAATTCCATGATAGTTTCGGCAGAGCTTAATCCGCTTTCGGAGACCTTCACAAATTCATTTGGAATAAGGGCAGCCAACTGTTTTGATGTTTCCACGGTTAAAGTGAAATCATGCAGGTTGCGGTTGTTTACACCTATGCAGTCTACATGCGGAGTCAACGTACGCTCCAATTCCTCCTGGTTATGCACTTCCAGCAAAACTTCTAGTCCTAATGAATGGGCAAACTGTGCCAGCCGGTCTACCTCTTCCTTGGTCAAAATAGCTGCAATCAATAGAATGGCATCGGCGCCAATAGACTTGGCTTCAATGATCTGGTACTCCTCCAGCACAAAATCTTTCCGCAGAATGGGGCAGAAGTTAAACTTACGGGCAGTAGTAAGGTCTTCGTTTTTACCGCCAAAATACAGATTGTCTGTGAGCACTGACAAAGCCGAAGCCCCTGCCTGCATATACCCAATAGATGTGCGTTCTACCGGAGCATAGGCATTGATGATTCCTTTAGAAGGAGATTTCCGTTTGAATTCTGCTATAATGCCGTTCAAGTCTGGCCGCTGCAGGTACTTGCGTAACGACACCGGCTGCGACTGAAAATAAAGGCTACGCTCCAGCAAAGCCGTTGGCACCACGTTTTTCCGGTCTGCTACCTCCTGGCGCTTGGTCTGCACTATGTTATCTAAAATGGTCATTTTATAGAGTTCTGAGTCCTGAGTCGCGAGTCTTGAGTCAGGAATATATATTTTGATTCTATACCTGTTTACTGATAACTGTTTACTGATATCTATTTACTGTTCAAAAGTTGTTGGAATGACTGCAGGGCCAGACCATTCTCTAAAGTCTGCCGTGCTTTTTGCAGCGACTCCCGCAGGGTTAGGCGCTCATCTGAACAGTAGATTCCCAGACCGGCGTTGGCGATGACCGCGTCTTGCTGGGCGGCGGTTCCTTTGCCTTGCAGTACGTTCATGAATATTTCGGCACAAGCTTCTACCGTTTCACCTCCGGCTAAATCTTCCTGGGTGTAAGTAGGTAAGCCTAAATCAGAAGGCTGTAAGATCTGCTCACCCGCCGGTGTCACCATTTTGAAGGCACCGGTTAACGATACTTCATCGTAGCCGTCCAGAGCATGAAGCAGCACAAATCGTTTGCCTGTTTTTTGGTACAAATAACTGTATAACCGCAACAGTTCCAATGAGAAAACACCCACCATCTGGTATTTTGGTTTAGCAGGATTGATCATGGGACCCAGCATGTTGAAAAAGGTTTTCACACCCAATTCCTTCCGGATGGGGGCTACTTCTTTCATGGCTGGGTGGAACAGCGGGGCGTGCAAAAAGCAGATGTTGGCTTTCTCCAGATTCTGCCTTAATTCAGAACTTTCATTCGTAAACTTTACGCCCAAATGTGCCATCACGTTAGATGACCCGCAGATGGAAGACACCCCGTTGTTTCCATGTTTGGCTACTTTATATCCCGCACCAGCCACCACAAAAGAAGCCAGTGTGGAAATATTGAACGTGTCTTTTCCGTCGCCGCCGGTACCGCAGAGGTCAATCACCTGATCGGTACCTAGTTCAGGCAAAAGGCAGAGCTCCAGCATGGCTTCCCTGAAGCCTTCCAGTTCTTCCACGGTGATGTTACGCATGAGGTACACAGTCATAAAAGCCGCCATCTGGCTGGCGTTGCTCTGCCCGCGGGTAATGTTGATGAGCACTTCCTTAGCCGTTTGCTTAGACAGGGTTTTATGCTCAATCAGTTGTTGCAGTATTTGTTTCATAGTGATAGTGAGGCAGCAAAGGTAGTCCATTTGGTGATGCGGTTTTTAGGCCGGTCCAGCCAATTGCGCATCATGTCTTTGCCGTATTCGGTTAAAATGGACTCTGGGTGAAACTGTACCCCCACCACATCATATTCTGTATGACGCAAAGCAAGAATTTCACCGTTTTCGTCTACGGCTGTTACGCGCAGGTTTTGCGGTACAGAGGTAGGAACTACCGTCCAGGAGTGGTAGCGGGCTACCTGGAAGGTTTGCGGCAACTGCTGGAACATCTGCTCCTCTGGGTGCACCACCCTAATAGTAGCCGACACGCCATGGAACACCTCCGTCATGTTATTCAATTCAGCTCCAAAAGCTTCGGCAATGGCCTGGTGTCCCAGGCAAACCCCCATGATACGTTTAGTAGGGGCATATTTCTGAATCAGCTCCGGCATGATACCTGCATCTTTAGGAACGCCCGGACCCGGGGAAAGGAGAATCACATCATATTGATTTACCGCCTCCAGGCTGATCTGGTCATTGCGGAAAACATCCATTTTATCGCCGTACCCCAACTCGCGCAGCAGCTGCACCAGGTTGTAGGTGAAAGAGTCGTAGTTATCTAAAACAAGAATTCTCATGGTACTAAAGGGTTTGTCGTTGTCGGTTCGGGTTGTTTCTGTTTTAGGCCTATTTTCTGAAAAACAAGCCTAAAACAATTCTATAAGTTACTAAATAAGCACCGCTTTTTCAAGCGCTTTGCGCAAGGCGGCCAGTTTATGGTGTACTTCCTGCAGCTCACTGTTAATATCTGACTTGGCCACTACTCCTGCCCCTGCCTGGTAATACAAGCGGTTTTTCACGCTCAGGAAAGAACGGATCATGATGGCATGGTTGAAGTCGCCGTTAAAGCCAAGGTACCCAATGCAGCCACCATAATAACCGCGGCCGGTGGGCTCCAGTTCATCAATCAGGGTGAGGGCTCGGTGCTTAGGCGCTCCAGACAACGTACCGGCCGGAAAAGTATCGGCTACCATCTGCACAGAACCGTGCGCCTGCGGCAACTGCGCCGTTACCTTAGACACCAAGTGAATTACGTGGCTATAATACTGCACTTCCTTGAACACCTCTACCTTTACATTGTCACCGTGACGGCTTAAGTCATTGCGGGCCAGATCTACCAGCATCACGTGCTCCGAGTTCTCTTTAGGGTCTTCATACAACTTCTGGGCCAATTCGGCATCGGCTTTGTCGTTGCCGGTGCGCTTGAACGTACCCGCAATTGGGTAAATGGTAGCCTTGTCATTTTTGATGGTGAGCTGTGCCTCCGGCGAAGAACCGAATATCTTGAAGTTGCCGTAGTCAAAGTAAAACAGGTACGGCGACGGGTTAATGGAACGCAGCGCGCGGTACACATTGAATTCATCGCCCTGAAAGCCCTGCGAAAACTGACGCGACAGCACAATCTGGAACACGTTGCCCAAGTGGCAATGCTTCACCCCCTGCTCTATCACCTTCAGGAATTCAGCGTCGGTTTGGTTCGTGTCTTCTTCACCGGTAGTCTCAAAATGGAACTGCGGGAAGTTTTTGTTTAAAATATGGTTCTCTAGCTCGTCTAAGGCTGCGTTTTGGGGTTCATTTCCTAAAAAGTGCTCAAAAATGTACAGCTGGTTTTTGAAATGGTCAATGGCAATGACAAACCGGAACGTTTGGTACAGTATCTCCGGCAGATCTGGGTGAGCGGTAGGCTTCTGCTGAATGTTAACCGTTTCATAGTACTGCACGGCCTCATAAGACATGTACCCGAACAAGCCGTTATGGATAAACCCAAAAGGCCCCTGCTCCGCCTTAAACCGCTGGGTGTACTCCTGCAGCAGCTGTACGGCATCTCGCTTGTTTTCCAGATCCTGCTCTTGGGTAGAGCCATCGGGGAAGGTTTGGGTAAGGCGGCTGTTCTTCAGCTTAAACTCAGCCAGCGGCTCACAGCAAATGTAACTGAAGCTGTTTTCCTGTCCGTGGTAATCTGAACTTTCCAGCAGCAGGCAGTTGCGGTATTTATCGCGCAGTTGCAGGTATATGCCAACCGGAGTAACGGTGTCTGCCAAAAGCTGGCGGTATTGTGTTTGTAGGGTGAAGGTCTTCATAAATTCATAAAAAAAGGCTTACTGTTAGATTTTTACAGCAAGCCTTTTAGATTTAAGGGCATATTTTTATTTGGCACAGGCCTGCTGCTCACACATCTTTCAGAGGGTGCCACCAACAGTGCTGCGTCATGTTTTGTACCTGTACCATTTTTATTTTGAAGTTGATTTAAAACACCAAAGGCCCGGGTGAATCCGAGCCTTTGGTTCTAGCAAAAATGCATAGCAAGCGGTTCACCCTTTAGTTTAAAGAGGTGTGCCACCAAGCGTTAAGCATAGATTTTGCTGCGTTCATATTGCAAATGTAACAACGGAAAATTATTGCACAAGAAAATTTTGAATAAAAATGATAATTTCCTTAAAAAGATAAGAACTCCCCTTAATTGAGTACCTTTAAATTGTGGCCCACTGCCCAGCCAAAACAATGGTGCTTTTTAGAACTACAATTGTAAGTTTTGCCTGCCTATTCTGTTGCCTGGTTCAGGGAAAGGCGCAGTCTACGTATACTTATGAAAAAGGCCAGAGAACAGACAGCCTGACTACCGTATCTAGAAACTTGCCCTGGATTGCTGCCGGTACTGCCGTTGCTTATACCAGTGGCCTGATGCTCTTGAACGAAGCCTGGTACAAAGACAGCCCCCGCTCCTCTTTTCATTGGTTTAACGATGCCCACGAGTGGAAACAACTTGACAAGGCAGGGCATGCCTGGGGCAGCTTTCATTTGAGCCGGTTGGGAGTTGATGTGCTCAGAGCCGCCGGTGTCTCAGAAAAAAAAGCGGTTTGGTACGGCGGTGCGGTCGGGTTTGCCATGCTCACTCCTATTGAATATTTTGACGGCCGCTCTCCTACCTACGGCGCCTCCCTCTCTGACATTGCCGCCAACGCCACAGGTTCTTTGCTCGTGATCGGGCAGCAACTGGCCTGGCAGGAACTCAGAATCGTGCCTAAATATTCTTTTCACCGTACCCGCTATGCCGCATTTCGCCCCAACCTCTTAGGCAACGGTTTAGCAGAGGAAATGCTCAAAGACTATAATGGCCACACGTACTGGCTCAGCGTAGACGTAGCCAAGTTTTTACCAGCCTCTAGCTCTTACCCCAAATGGCTGAACGTGGCGCCTGGATATGGGGCTGAAGAAATGGTGTATAACGACCCAGATAGCAATAGAGCTGCAGGATTCCACGCCTACCGCCAGTACTACCTGAGCGTCGATCTAAACTGGAAAGCGATTCCTACCCAAAGCAAGTTTCTGAAAAGTACCTTCTACGTGCTCTCCATCTTTAAATTCCCCGCTCCGGCTTTAGAATACAACCGCCGCCAAGGCTGGAAAGCACATGCTCTTTATTTTTAAAAAGAGAGCTATACTCTTGATTCTGATAGAGATTACTTGGTGTCTTTTCACAGAATTCTTATAAACTATTGCATTTCAATTTATTATATTCGTAAAGGAATTGATTGTATATTTATTTATGTAAAATTTAATTTTAAAGGAAATGAAGATAAAACTACTCGCCATAAGTTTATTTTTCATCTCGATTTGGTGTACCGGACAATCTCACTCCCTTGCAACTCAAAAAGCGGCCAGTAACTTCACCAATCTGGTCACTTTTATTGATGTGAGCACAGGCCATAGGTTTTTATTTAAAACAACCAGCCGATTTAACCCCCATCCCCCCCTTTTCAGCACCTCTCTTGCCTCTTCAAAGGTGCAGGTTCTGGCACCACCAGCAGATCGAACACCAAGTCTAATGCTCAGAAATACAATTTTACCTTATTCAAAAAGCTCTGATAATTCTCTATTCTATGGTACTTATAGTGAAAACGAGCATTTAAATCATTGGCAGACGTTCTCGGCACAGGTAGCCAATATGGTCTTACACGGCTTATTTTCAAAATAAAACAACGTTTCATTGACGTCTCAATTTTGTTGATTTGAAGATAAAACCAGACCTTCTTCCCCATTTGTTATCTTTGCTACCAGCTATTGGCTTTACTGGCTGATCTATCTAATATAAAGTAGCATACATATCATGAATATAGGAGACCGCGTGCGCCTCATGCACGGAAGAGAAGAAGGTGTTATTACCCGCTTCCTTGATAATAATTTGGTAGAAGTAGCCATTGACAATGACTTCACCATACCGGTTATGCGCCGCGAAGTTGTAGTGATAGCTGCCGAGGAGGACAAGCATTTCAAAGGTGGTCAGGTGGCAGAAGTAGAAAAGAGAAACATACCTGCCAAGCCTGAAGTATCTTCTGCGGCAGTAGCCGGTATATACATGGCACTGGTGCATACCACGCCAGAATTGCTGGCGGTAAACGTGGTGAACAATTCTGAATACGACCTGCTTTTCACGTACGGCGAAGAAACGTTGAAAGGGTACCGCGCCCAGAGCAACGACAAGCTTACGCCCAAGAAAGCCAAGGCCGTTGCACACCTGCACCTGAACGACTTTGAAAAATGGCCGGACTTGGTGATTCAATATCTGCAGCACAAAACCGGCGCCAACTCATTGCTGGAGCCAGTTACCCGTAAGCTGAAATTCAAAGCTTCGTCGTTTTATAAGAGCAAAAAAGTGGCTCCTGTTCTACAAAAGGAAGGCTATGTGTTTCAACTAGATTCTAAGCCCCATGTGGTCAATCCTGACCAGATTCAGGAGCAGTTGATAGAATCTGCGGCGCAGGCGGAAAACATAAAAGTAACCGTTCCGCAACACGAGATTGACCTGCACATAGAAAAACTGCTGCCCAATGAAGACCCTAAGCTCATGAGCAATTCAGAGATTCTGCGGCAGCAAATGGCAGCTTTTCAAGACAACCTAGACCGGGCAATTGCCGCCAACATGCACGAGATCATCTTTATACACGGCACCGGTAATGGGGTTCTGAAAAAGGAAATTCAGAAAGTGCTGAGCCGCAACCCGCACATTAAGTTTTACGAAGACGCCCGAAAAGAGAAATTTGGGTACGGCGCCACCCGTGTGCAACTGAAGTAACATAAATAAGACTGTTTTAGAGCTGATTTTCATAAAACAGCTCTAAAACAGGATTTCTGTGAACGAACAACCCACCAGAAACAGTTACCTTTACAGAAAGAATCGGCAAGCCGGCTTATCGCTGCGCCTCTTTTGGCGGAGAGGAAAGTCCGGGCAACGCAGAGCATCCTGCTTCCTAACGGGAAGGCACCTGGCGGGCGACGGCCAGGTGACAGCCAGTGCCACAGAAAATAACCGCCCATTTTCTAATTAGGAATGGGGAATTATGAATTAGAAATCATTCTTAATTTTTAATTCTGAATTCTTAATTAAAAAAGGGTAAGGGTGAAAAGGTGCGGTAAGAGCGCACCAGCGGCTGGGCAACCAGACCGGCTGGGTAAACCTCAGGAGTTGAAAGACCAAATAGGCTGACAGCGCCTCGCTTTCGGGCGGGGCTAAGGACTGCTCGTCCGATGTCAGTGGGTAGGTTGATGGAGCCCCTCCGTGAGGACGGGCCTAGATAAATGATAAGCCATTTGCGTCAGCAAAGGACAGAACCCGGCTTACAGGCTTGCTGATTTTTTAATTTTTGATTGAAAGACACTTTTATTCAAATTTCAACTATATTGAATAACTTGTATTCTCCCTTTCAGGACTTCTTCTAAAAATAAATCTTTACATTAGTGATTGAGTACATAGAGCGCTTAGTCTGTCAGCCATCTGCTGAAGCACTTTTAGAAGAATGGTCATTTTCTCTCCTGCTCTGACCTAAGGCAAGCCTCAAGAATGAGTACACCAGTACTTTAAGGAAATGTGTTGTTTATGATAGTGGATCACGTACTGTTGTAAACGGCGGCGGAGGCTGTTGACCGAGGCTACCGTTTATTTAATGTTAGCCACTGGCATTTTATTCTTCTAGTTTTCTGCACGTTATTCGCCAGAATCTTTGTGAAGGTCTGTTTCCCATATTTTTGGCAGGTTCATTTACCTCTTTTGATTCAACTATTCCATAATTGCCAAACTCTTCTTCTACAGAATCTGAATCATAAAAGAATAGTTGAACACCATGCTTTGTTTCAAATCTGTCCCGGCTTATTTCTACGCCATTCCCATAGGTAGCATCATTTTTTGAAATAGCCACAAAAACCATGTACCCATTGGGCTTCAGTTGATTGTAACAATCATCTATAAGTTTAATCCGTTCTTTTTCATTTAACAGGTGGATTAAGGCGTAGCAAAAAATCCCATCATACAATTCCTGGTCAAACGGCATAGCACTAACAGAACCGTGGTACACCCTTACATCATTACCATAATGCTTTTTGGCCAAGTCAATGGCGGTTTCTGATATCTCTATTCCAGTAACCTTGAATCCAGCATCGGTAAAGATTTTTGTATTTCTGCCGTAACCAAACCCAGGTATCAAGATCTTGTTAAGCCTATTTTCTCTAAATAAGTTTAGGGTTTCAATTGCGGAATCTGCAGGCTCAAATCCCCACATCGTCTTTTTGTCTCTAAAGCTTGACTCCCAGAATTCTGCCATTTTATTTCCTGTAAATTCAAAAAAAGAATAGTACTTTTAGCTTGTGGTTAACGTTTATTGTATGATGCGTGGGAGGCCGTCGGCTGATGCTGCCGTTTAAACAATATTGTGCATAGTATTTTATTTTTCAGCAGTTGGTATTTCTCCAGCTATCCATTGCTTAACCTGTAGTTCGACCCCTGGAAGCATAGCCATTTGTTTTGTCTTCATATCGATTATGCAAAATGCTAATATGTGATAGTTTGACTTATTATACTTAGCGGCAATTCCATCATTTTCAACTTTTGCAACATAGCCTAATATTCTTAAGATGTTGCCCTTTACTTCATAGCCACTTGTTACAAGTGAAGCTATCCAAATTGTATTTCCTCCTTCTAACTTTACTTCATAATAGGGTTTGTCATTGTGGGCAGAATAAACTTTAGAAACCAGCCCGTTGAATGCTACAATTTCACCATTTAGTTTATTCAGCTTCCCTGCATCTATTCCTGTAAAGTTAGTCGGGCAAGGGATAGCGCTACTTTTTGCAGCGGGTTCAACGGAATTGTTTAATTCAGATTGGATAAGTTTCTTAATTTTGTCACAGTTGCCATTGAGGGTAGAAACAATACCATTTTTTATCTTTTCTAATACACCTGGTTTTGTTAATATTATTTGTTCTTCTGAATTCACAAGACTAAATATATTATTGAACTCTTTGTCATAGCACCTATTAAATTCAGGCTTAATCTCCGAATAAGAGGTTAAGTCGTCACTAATGCATTCGCAAATTCTGTCTGATAGCTTTTTTGTAATAGCTTCTATACTTTGGCTGTAGCTAGACAAGCAGCAAAGAGACAATATTAAGGTCGCTATTTTTTTCATATTTTATATTGTGCATAACGGTCTCGTTTAAAAGAAGTGCAAGGCTGTCAGCCGAAGCATGATGTTTAGGTGTGGTTAGGGCATGTTTTTTGATTTCCTTATGTTCCAGGTTAAACAGTTAATTATTCCATTGTCCTTTGCTGGTTCATTGCTCCTTACTTGTATGATTTTTTTTGTTTGGAAATATCTCATTAGCTTTTTTAACAGCTTCATTATCTGTTTCAAGCCCGTAAATTGGCAGGACTAAATAGTGCTCCATCTCCAAGTAGTTCAGATAAATTCCAGCCGCGTCATCAGGTTCTGTATTTTTGTAAGGGTCAAAAGGGAAGGGAAGCCATTCTAATTTTGAATTATGCAGTGCAGCCAAGAAGTCTATATAATCTGATTTGTCTTCTTGTTTATAATCATTGACTAAAACGGTTCTATTGTCAATGAACCTTGCCATTCCGTCAATATGCCCTAACCAATCACCTTTTTCAACTGGGACAAAATATATTTCATTGATTTCAAGTAAGTTTTTCAATTCTTCAATGAGCTGGAGTTCTGTTCTTGCTTTGTTTTCCGTAAAGACCTTTGTAGTCATTAAGACTTTGTCGCTCCACTTTGAGATATTGCCGCCGTCAAGGATTATATCAGATTTTATTGTTTTGATACCTATGTCATCACAGATGGTATCTACATCCGATATTGTCCTTGCCCACTTCTTATACTGAATTAAGTAGTCTGGCTTATAGGTGAACCTAACATACTTGCTTTCAGAAACCTGAATTGGCATATAATCAACTGCCCAAACGTCATTGGTGTTTGGAAGAATGCCATATTCAATCCCGTTGTTATCAAGTTGAGCGGTAAGTTCTTTTGAAAATGTCGGATATTTCTGGTAAAGAGTACTTGCTATATAAACAAAGTTTGTTTGGCTATCCGTAATCATTTCTGTTCAATTAGCTTGCGTAGATAACCAACACGATTGTTCTGAAACTCCTTATAGTCTTGTCCGTGAAAGACATCACTTTTATCATTATTGCAGAAGTAGCATGAAAGAACACAATTTTTAAGAGAATAATAATCCTTAGGAATAATTCGGTCAACTTCTAACCACATACCACGGCTCTGCCCTCTACCTAGAATTCCGTTTTGCGGGAATCTATTTGACTTAAGGATACCTGTCATTACAATTCTCTGGCTCTCTTCTTCTTTCAGTCCGCAATAATGGCAAACCTTTTCTGTAGAGTTGTACCAATTCTTAAATTCTTGAAAGTCTACAAATCCACAAAGTTCTTCTCGTCTTCTTCTACTGAAGTCAGCTTTTAACTTGTCTTCTGGTTTAGGTTTGTATGTTAATTTCATACTAATATTTTAAATATGCCCTAATAGACTCGTATAAATAACGTGCTAGGCCGTTGGCCGAAGCATGGCTTATGTACAATGTTGGGCACAGTTATTCTTTGTACTTTATTTTTCTTTTAAATACCCTATTGTTCTTTTTCTTTCCTTTTTCTAGTTTGTGCATCTTGAGCAGGGTCCAGTTGCCAAACTCGTCATAGACGTATTCCCTGACGGAACCCTTTGTCCTGATTAAATCTCCCTGTTTATTGTATTCTTTCCCTGGCTCTTGGATCTCCTGCTTGTTGAATTCAATAGATAGCGTATCGCTTGATAAAGTATTGCCGCTATTAGATTTTACTTCTGTGTAGGCTTTGTTCTTGTCGTAATCATACTTCGCATACTCAAAGCAGAAGCTGTTACCCTTACCGTCTAGTAACTGTAGTTCTATCGGATGTCCTTTTTCGTTGTTCAACAATAAGGTTTGTTGGATAACATTTCCCTGCGAATTTTTATCGGTTGTTTTTATGAGATATCCTTTATTGTCATACTCATAGAAGGCTGTCTCCATTGAGTATCTTCCGCTGTTCCATCTCTCAAATTTCCTCCAAAGACTCTTGAGCCCTGTGGAATCATATTCATAGGTTAGTTTAGCCTTGAGTTTACCGTCCTCACCATATCTCTCTTCGACTAATACAAGATTGTACTCATTCAATAGCTTGATGTTCTTATTGATTTCCTTCCCATTAGAGTTGAAGAAAGTGTTTTCTTCTATGATTTGAGTTGCTACTTTGTTCCTTATCTCCTCTTTCCTGTTATGTTGTAAAGCTGAATAGATGTTCTGCCCGTTAGATAAGAGGGAAAGGTATAATGGAAGGATGGTTAAAAGAATCTTAAATTTCATTTTTTTATTAATTGTGCCCAACGGTTAAGCTAAACGGCGGCGGAGGCCGTCGGCCGAGGCTGGCGTTTAGCTACGTTGGGCAAAGTTCATTTTTACATTTTAAAATGTAGAACAGTCAATAGTAAAGCTTAAATCCGTCATATCATCTAGGCTGGTTGGGTAAGAAAATGTTTTTTGGTGAAGGGTCCTGTTAGGTTGAGGGCCGGTATAATACCAAAAAATTAATTTAGTATTATCATTTGGTCTAGACTTTAAGATGTAAGTTTGCGTAATGTTTTCCTCGTAAATGTTTTGAACGCCAATGGAGTTTATACCCCAATTGCTACTGGGGTTACTTCTTGTAAATTCGTTCCTTACCATTAAGGGCTTATTAACATTATTCAAAACATTCAATGTCAGCCTCAATCTTACCGGTCTCCAACCGCTGAAATTTTTCATGTTGGTAGTTCCTGGTTTTAAATCCCATGTTGGATAATTCTCAGTAAAAAAGTCTACCCCATTAAATTTGGAGGAAATTATATAAGACTCCCTGTCTTCCAATTTATAATTAAAGGTAATTGAATAGTTTCCATTAGCATCTGTAATAGCGGTTGCTATTTCTTCAATTTGAGTACTAGTTTTACCACTCCCACAGGGTTTGCACATTTTTTCTAAGACGACCTTATACCCGCTAATTCCTTCCCCTCTTATTAAGTCAGATACATGTCCACTTATTACTGTTTCAATACCAATATCATCGTCATCTTGTGAGCAAGAAACAATACACAGTATAAATAAAATCTTAAAAATTAATTTATATATTCTTTGCATAACTATCATAATAATTTGAATTTAGATTTTCCTTTAATAATAGCTTGTAATAAATTAGAATTTTGCCCAACGTACTTGTGTAAACGACGCTGAAGGCCGTCGGCCGAGGTGAGGTTTACACGTTGTTAGCTTTAGTTTTTCTTTATAGAATTAGTCGCAATAGCCAACACCTGGTATTGCAACGTAAGGAAGACTTCCTTCTTTGTTAATCTTTACTATGCCAGCACTATCTACTATTGTCCACTGCATAGACTTGTAAGATTCATTAAACCAGTCGATTTTATTTTTGCCCTTTTCCCCAAAGTCGTATTGCCCATTGAAATAATCCTCCATGCCATTGAAAATAATGAAAGGAGTATTCTTATACTTGAGTTGTAATAAGGGCTTCTGTTTTAATATGTAAGTTGTGTCATAAGGCAGATTTCGAAGTGTTATAATCGTTTGGTTATAAATAACTCTATCAAAGAATATTTCATGTAAACAATTATCACAATCAACTTCTTTAAGGTATTCATCTAAAATGTATTTTAGTCTTTTATCAGAAGTCACTGCATTAGATGTTATTTCTAGGTCATTACTGTTATTTAATTCGTTATTTTCTTTGCATCCTGTCGTAATCAGGATAATAAAAAGCAATATCCTTTTCAAAACCACTTTTCTGCTCTCCTTGATTATTTAAATTAAAGCTAACGGTTAGTATAAAAGACGGCGGAGGCCGTCGGCCGATGCTGACTTTTATACAGTGTTAGAGCTAGTTTTTTTTTGCAAAGTCTGCACAATTTTCTGTTTTTGAGCTGTTTTCAGAAAATTAGCACAGAAACGTATTATGCTGAATCCCCTTTATCAGTTACTTCTATTTAGTTCGTCAATGTCGGGCATAGAGTATTTTGCAACTTGTTCGTTAGAATCAGGATTATGCCTGAGGCCAAGAATCCTCCGCACAATGCCATAGTACTTGATTGATTTGATTCTACTATTCCCGTAATAGAAAAAAGAAGCCACAGCGTAGTTATAGGAATATGAAGAATAACTCCTTTCTTGAAATCATTCATTTGCTGCCAATTTTCCCTCTTAGATAGCGAACTGTTCAATCGAGTCGTGAAAATTAGGTCGATGAGGAGAGGAATTAAAGCGATATAAACTGCACCTGCCAAGACTTCTGAGAACGTTAAGATTTGGGCAAATGGAAAATGACTAGCAACTTCTGGGGTAAATGCGCCTCCAATGTCAAACCTTAAAATCATAAAGTAGAGTATCCAAATGAAAATATCTTTGGCTATGATGTATGGAATTATTTTCATCGGATTTTCTATTTTTAAAATTAGCTCTAACTACCGGCTAGCAGGAGTCGGACTACCACTATCTGCACAATAGCTGTAGTTTGTCTTATCTGTACTGCTACGGCTTCTTTTTTTGGCATTCCGCCATTACTAATACAATATAAATAATAGGCAGCAGGTTCGCAACTGAATGTTATAAATGCCTTTTTAAGCTTAAAAAAAAGCTTTTCCCGTTCCTATAAACAAAACAAATGCGATGTAAGATTAGTGTGAGGGGGAATGCCGTAGCCGTATGTTTTACGTATATAAACGTATTATACGTAAAGCTTACGGATAAAAACAGCTTGCAAATTTTACATTTCTACTCCTAGGTTTGTGCTGCATCAGTGCTTTCAATTACTTATGAAGCATTACAGTCAGTTCGTACAGGCATATTGCCAAGACTCCTCTCCCCCCTTAAATTCAAAACTTTCATATATCCACTCCGCTGCCCCTGCCGTATAGACGTAGGTATTCTTGAACTTGAAAAATAAAAAATATGAGCTCATTAGCAGACAAAGGAATGAAGCTTTCGCAGAATGCTTTTTTCAGTTACATTATAACCAAGGCCTCGGGCCTCATGAACAAGCCGGTAAAGGTGGGGCTCTTGCTCACGACGGCCTACCATAAACTTACTGACGCTAACAGCACCGAGAGTGGAATTGACCAACTAAAGAACATCATGTTCCGCTTTATCAGGTTGGTGAAAGCCTACTACAATGGCACCTACCGTGATATTGACACCAAGACACTGTTACTGGGCGTAGCTGTGCTCCTGTATGTAGCCACCCCCATTGATATTGTGCCAGATTTTATTCCTGTCATAGGCTTAGCAGATGACCTGAGCCTGGTGGCTTGGTTTATCTCTGCCTTTCAGGATGAACTACAGAAATTTCAGGTCTGGGAAGAAAGTGGTACAGCGGTAGGTCATTCATAGAAGAAGTATAGCACCAAATGTTAGAAGCAGAAGCGCTCTGTTTTTGGCCTGTTTTGTAGAAAACAAGCCAAAAACAGAGCGCTTCTGCTATAGGGCAAATTATGAACTCTAACTGTGTTTGTGGTAATTGTACAAGAACCTGCACAAGAAATAGAAATTACTAACAACCGTTTTGTAAATTTGAAACAACACAATCAAAACAAACTTATGATAAACCGCAAACAGATATGCCTTTGGGTGGCCTTGGTTCTGGCCTCCTTTAGAAGCTGGGCGGCTCCGCCCGATGAAGGCATGTGGCTGCCTATGCTCTTGAAGCAAATGAACGAGGCCGACATGCAGAAAAAAGGCATGCGCCTCTCTGCCGAAGATATTTACAGCATTAACAAGTCTAGCCTGAAAGACGCCATTGTGCAATTTGGAGGTGGCTGTACCGGCGAGATTATCTCAAACCAAGGCTTGCTACTCACCAATCACCACTGCGGCTACAGCCAGATACAGTCGCACAGTTCGGTAGAGAATGACTATCTGACCAATGGATTCTGGGCCATGACCCGCGAAGAGGAAAAGCCTAACCCTGGCCTTACCGCTACCTTTATTGTGCGCATGGAAGACGTGACAAACCAGATACTGGGCGATGTGCCTCCGGGGCTGGCAGAAGCCGAGCGCGAGCGTCGGGTACAGGCCAATATTCAGAAGGTTCGTAGTCAAGCCACCGCCGGAACGCATTATGATGCCATTATCCGTCCGTTTTTCTACGGCAACGAGTACTACATGTACATTACTGAAACTTTCCGTGACATACGCATGGTAGGCGCTCCGCCTGAAACCATAGGTAAGTTTGGCGGCGACACTGACAACTGGATGTGGCCCCGCCATACCGGAGATTTCTCGTTGTTCCGCATTTACGCTGGTCCAGATAACAAACCGGCAGCCTATTCGCCAGACAACAAGCCCTACACGCCCAAGCACCACCTGCCTATTTCCTTAGCCGGTGTGCAGCAAGGTGATTTTACAATGGTGTTTGGCTTTCCGGGTAGAACCAATGAGTATTTGCCTAGCATGGCCATCAAGGAAATCTATGAGATTTCTAATCCGGCTAAGATCAAGATTCGCACCACCAAACTGGGAATACTGGACCAGGACATGAAAGCCGACCCCAAGGTGCGCATTCAGTACGCCGCTAAATATGCTAGCATCAGCAACTACCATAAAAAATGGATAGGTGAAAACCGGGGGCTCCGTAAACTAGACGCCGTAGCCCGTAAACAGGAACAGGAGCAAAAATTCACCCAGTGGCTAAATCAGGAAACCGGCCGGAAGAACACCTATGGCGACGTGTTGCCGCAGTTCGAAAAGAACTACGCCAGCCTGGCTAACGGCATCACCCTCTCCCGCGACTATTTTTTGGAGGCTGGTTTGGGCGTGGAGCTGATCAATCTTTCACAGGGATATGTACAGTTGGCTTACCTGCTGCAGCAGAATCTGAATAGTCCTGAGGCGCAGACGCAAATTGAGAAACTACGGAGCTCTGCCCCTGGTTTCTTCAAAAACTACAACATGCCCACAGACAAGAAAGTGTTTGCCGCCCTGCTGGACATGTACTACCAAGACGTAGACCGCAGTTTCCACCCTGAAATCTTCGGCACTGTTACCCAGAAGCACAAAGGCAACTGGAACGCCTATGCCAATGAGGTATACGCCAATTCTTCACTCACCTCTTTGCAACAGGTAAACGAATTGCTTTCTTTAAAACCAGCTGAAATGCTGAAGCGGTTACAGCGTGACCCAGCGGTTCAGCTAACCAGCAGCCTCATTGAAAACTACCGCATTAAAACGCTGCCTGCCTACACAACCCTTACCGACCAAAATACTCTCCTGAACCGCACCTTTTTGCAGGGGCTGCGGGAAATGATGACCAACAAGAAGTTTTACCCAGATGCCAATTCTACGCTGCGGGTATCTTATGGTCAGGTAGAGGGGTATCAGCCAGCCGATGGCGTGAACTATGCCTACTACACTACCCTGGAGGGAATCTTAGAAAAGGAAGACCCCAACGTGGCAGATTACAAAGTACCCGCTAAACTGAAGGAACTGTACCAGAAAAAGGATTACGGCTCTTACGGAGTAAACGGTACCATGCCAGTGGCGTTTATTGCCTCTAACCACACCACCGGAGGCAACTCAGGTTCACCGGTCATCAACGCCGATGGCGAGTTAATAGGCCTCAACTTTGACCGTAACTGGGAAGGCACCATGTCTGATATTATGTATGATCCGGAGCGGGTTCGGAATATTTCGGTAGATGCCCGCTACATCCTGTTCGTAATTGATAAATTTGCCGGAGCCGGACACTTGGTGAAGGAAATGACATTGGTTGACAGAAAAACATCTACGCCTGAAAAACCTGCTACAAAGGCCAAGGCTAAAAAGTAAACGAAATAACTCCCTGTTTTAGCCCTGCTTTTACAAAAATAGCCCGGAAACGTTCCGGGCTATTTTTTTGTCTTACCTAATGGGCTTTGTCAGATACTGGTACTTGACTCAGGGCACTTGCTTCGGCGGCTTGCTTAAAGTAACCCAACCTATTCTTGATGTCTGTTTCAAGAATACGAGAGATGATTGGGTTCAGCAATAACTTACCTAGCCAGCCAAACCTTGTCTTAAAATTATAACGGAAGAAAACTCTGATTCGGCCGTCTATTTCTTCTTTGAAGCGCCAGCTACCCGAGAACTTCTGAAACACCCATGGCCCTTTGGTCATTTCCATAGCCACCTGTCGGGGCGGGTGAAAACTGATGTACTTTACCGTCATGCCTATGCCCTTTCTGCTCTCGCAATACGCTTCCACTCCTTTGGCAGCACGCGTAGCCCCAGCTTCCAGCCGTGCCACCCGCAGGTACCGGTCCCATTCCAGTCGCCTTTCATAATCCTGCGACAGCCAGAACAGCTTTTCCTGTGGAGCGTCTACTAAAACAGAGTTTTCCAGCGTGGGCATGGCTACTCCTGCTTTTTATCATTTTTGCCTCTTACGGCCTTTTCCACCATATCCCACATCTGCTCTGGCACCTGGTCAAGGTAATTGAACTCGCCGCCGCCGTACAGCCACTCCCCACCGTCAATGGTCACCACTTCGCCGTTTACATAAGCCGAATAATCTGAGATAAGATACGCCGCCAGATTCGCCAACTCCTGATGTTCTCCGTAACGCTTTAACGGAATTCGCTTCAATGGGTCTAGTTCTTTAGCCAGGGCATCTGGGAACAGGCGGCTCCAGGCTCCTTCAGTAGGGAACGGACCGGGCGCAATGGCATTAGATCGTATACCATATTTTGCCCACTCAGCGGCTAATGAACGGGTCATGGCCAACACACCCGCCTTGGCCGTTGCCGAGGGCACCACGTAGCCGGAGCCTGTCCAGGCATAGGTGGTGACAATGTTCAGTATAGTCCCCGGCTGTTTCTGCTCAATCCAGTATTTACCTAACGTAAGGGTACAGTTATAACTTCCTTTCAGCACAATGTCCACCACCACATCAAACGCCTTGGGGCTAAGCCTTTCAGTGGGGCTGATGAAGTTGCCGGCAGCATTGTTGACCAAACCATGCACCGCGCCAAATTTATCTACGGCAGCTTTTAGCATGGCCTCTACTTCCAGCGGTTTACGAACATCGCAGGCAACGGGCAAAACCTGTCCGTCGGTTAGTTTCACCATTTCATCGGCTGATTCTTGCAATACGTCTAATTTCCTGCTGGTAATTACCAAATTTGCCCCTAACTTAAGGAAATAGATTCCCATTGACTTGCCTAGTCCGGTTCCCCCTCCCGTGATAATGATGGTTTTTCCTTTCAAGGCACCATCTCTGAGCATAGGTTCTGAATAATTGGCCATACGTAAATTATATAATCATTTAAAGATATAATAGTAGCTGAACATTACTTGAAATTTTATAGAAGGTTCAGCTTCAACAATTTTATTCCTGTTTTACCCGCGGCTAATTAACAGTTATATTTGCAGTGGCAAAGAAGCAAAGAAAAGAGTACCCCTGTACTCCTGTATTATGACTAAATACCTGTACTTACTCCTTTTTATTTTTAACGCTTCTGTAGTCTTTGCCGACAACAGCCCGGCTTCTTTGCTCAAGGAGCTGGATACCACTTCCTCAGACACCCGCAAAGTAATTCTACTTAACCAGCTTTGTAAATATTACTGGGAGGTAGACCCACACCTTTCTATCAGCTACGGTGAAAAAGCCATTGCGCTTTCTACCAAAATAAATAACCAGAAGTTATTAGGCAACTCACTGAACTATACCAGCATTGGTCACTTCTGGATTAGTGATTTACCCAACGCTTACTATTATGCCCATAAGGCATTGGCCATTAGAATTTCCTTGAAAGATTCTGCTGGGCTCATCACCAACTACAACTCCATAGGCAATATTTACCTTCGGCAGAAAAAGTACGAATCTGCTTTAGAAAACTACCAGAAAGCATTAGACTTAGGCTATAAAATAAATAAATCACAATCTATCAACAGCGCCCTCAGCAATATAGGTGAAGTGTATGAACGGCAGAACAAGCCGGAAAAAGCACTGCCCATTTACCTGAAGGTATATGAATTAGACAAGCAGACGGGTAACGAGAGAAATATAGCCGTAGATATCCTGAACATAGGTAAAACCCTCTGCAAGTTGGGTAGAACAAATGAAGGTTTGGAGTACCTTGAAAAAGCACAGGCGCTAAGCAATGACCTGACCAGCGTGATCAGTAGGGTATTCATTTTGCGCCAGCTTGCGAATGCCTATTTGCAATTAGGTCAACTTGATAAAGCACAGCAGCTGGCGCTGGAGTGTTTAAGCAGTGCCGCCAAATATAAGTCTGGGGAAAATCTGGAAGGGGCAACATTCATTCTCAGCCAGATTTACCTGGCAAGAGGCGATCATAAAACAGCCAACAAGTACCTTTTGCTGCACAATAAATACCAGGATAGCCTCCAGACCAATCAGCAGATGAAGTATTTTGCTGAGATGCATTCTAAGTACGAGTCTGATAAGAAAGACTATGAGAATCAACAACTACGCGTAGAGCACCAATTCCAAAAAGCGAAGCTTGAGGAGCAAGGAAGGTTGCAGTACATGTTTGGGGCTCTTCTTATTTTGATTGCTATGCTGGCTTTCGTTTTTTTCAACGGCAAGAAAAAAGAGAAAGCTAATAATGCCCAATTGTCTGAGTTCAACAAGCTGATTCTGCAGAAAAACGAAGACATCAAGCTACAAAAAGACGAACTGGAGAAAAGCAACCACCAGAAGGATCTGCTTTTCTCTATTATCGCGCATGATTTACGTGGCCCCCTGATCTCATTGCATTCGTTGTTACAGCTGATTTCAATGGGCAACTTACCCAAGGAGAAGCTAGAAAGGTTCATACAAGACCTAAACACTCAACAGCAGAACACCATTGGTTTGCTTGACAATTTACTGGCGTGGGCTAAGATTCAAATGAAAGGCGTGCGGCTGGAGTCTGAACCGCAAGAGGTAAAGAAATTGGTGCAGGTCAATATCAATTTGCTGCAACCGCAGGCACATAAAAAAAGCATTCTGCTCCAGAATAATGTTCCAGATGATTGCTGGGCATTGGTAGATGAAGAAACCATTAAAATGGTGTTCCGCAACCTGCTCTCCAATGCCATTAAGTACAGCCATGAAGGTACGTTTGTAGAGGTAACAGCAGACCTGATTTCAAATGACCAGCTCATGATCACGGTGGCAGACGGCGGCGTTGGTATTAGCCCCGAAAACCAGCTCAAGCTTTTCAGCGCGAATAAATTCAGAGAGAAAGGCACCGCTAATGAAAAAGGCAATGGCCTGGGCCTGATGCTCTGCAAAGAGTTTATTGAAAGGAACGGCGGCGAAATTTGGGTGGAAAGCCAGGAAGGCAAAGGCACTAAATTCCATTTCACCGTACCAGCCTGCCCTGTTGAGTTAAAACAACAATTAGCCGCTGAGGAAGAGGCTCTGGCTTAGCTCCTGCTCTACTCCGTTTTGCACTTTCATTTATCATTCTTTTCTTATTTCCTACTTAAATAGGTAGCCTTCACATTCCTGCTTTACTTTGCAGCATGCTTACAAAGAAGATTAGTGTTTTAGGGTGTGGCTGGCTTGGTCTTCCTTTAGCCGAGGAGCTGGTTAGGCTTGGGTATAAAGTAAACGGATCTACCACCACCCATTCAAAGATTGAAGAACTGCGGAAAAAAGGCATACAGCCGTTTTTACTCTCTTTTCCGGAAAACAGCTCCAAAACAGCCTTGGCTGAATTTCTAGAAGCAGATGTTCTGGTCTTCAACCTTCCTCCCTCCAAAATAGCCGACACTTACGAGCAGTTATTAGCCACTGTGTTGGACGCAGCTCCGGCTTGTTTGAAACACATCCTATTCATTTCCTCTACCTCTGTATATCCAGATTTAAACCGAGAGGTCACCGAGATAGATGCTGAAGCTACACCCAATGCCTCTTCTCTGCTTTTACGCTGCGAGCACCTGGTGCAACAAAAGCCTCAGCTAAAACCTACTGTTGTGCGTTTTGGGGGATTGATGGGCGGGAACCGGCATCCTGGTAGATGGATGGCTGGTAAAACTGATGTTCCGCAGCCAGAGGCTCCAGTAAACATGATCCACTTAGCGGATTGCGTGAAAATTCTGGTGCAAATTATTCAACAGGAGAAGTGGGGTTTCACTTTCAATGCTTGCGCTCCAGAACATCCGTCAAGGAAAGTATTCTACACAAAGGCAAGTCTAGCTCTAGGTCTTACTCCCCCACAGTTTGCAACACAGCAGGAGTGGCAGTTTAAGCGCATCAATTCGGGTTTTCTGCAGCAGGAGCTACACTATCAGTTCATATATTCAGATCCTCTTACCTGCCTCTCCTCTCCGGAGTTCTAACTAAATAGAGCTGCTTTTTTTTCCTATTTTTGTAAAAACAAGCCGAAAACAGATGTCAGAGACCGTAGTTGTGATTGGAGGCGGTGCCGCCGGATTCTTTGGTGCCATCACCTGCGCCGAAGCCAATCCTGCCCTACGCGTGGTTTTGCTGGAGAAAACAACTAAACTTCTTTCCAAAGTACGGGTTTCGGGAGGCGGTCGCTGCAATGTGACGCATGCTTGCTTTCAGGCGTCAGTTTTTGCACAGCATTACCCCAGAGGACTAAAGGCGTTGAAAAAGATGCTGCCGCTGTTTGGGGCCGAAGACACGGTTAAATGGTTTCAGCAACGCGGCGTGAAATTAAAGACGGAGCCAGACGGACGCATGTTCCCCCAGTCTAATTCCTCTGAAACCATAGTGGAATGCCTTTTGAATTCTGCCCGAAAGGCGGGTGTAGAAATCAGAACCAGTGTGGCTGTTCAGCGCATTGCCCCCCTACCCGCCTCAGCATTACCTGATAGGTTTGAGCTACAGCTGAGCAACGGTAGCTCCATAAAGGCAGCTAGGGTTTTGGTATCTACCGGCGGAAGCGCCAAAGCAGAGGGTTACCAATGGTTACAAGAGTTGGGGCATACCGTAGAGCCTCCAGTGCCCTCTCTTTTCACATTAAATGTACCCCAGTCTTCTTTTAAAGATTTGATGGGTGTCTCGGTTCCTAAAGCTAAGGTAAAACTGGTGGGCCAAAAGCTGGAAACAGAGGGGCCATTGCTTATTACCCACTGGGGACTAAGCGGTCCGGCGGTGCTACGGTTTTCTGCCTGGGGAGCACGTATGCTACAAGAGCAAAAATACCAAGGTACCGCTTTGGTAAATTGGACAGGTAATATCACTGAAGAACAGCTACGTGCGCAGTTACAGGAGCGCCGTAAAAGCGAAGCAAAGAAAACTGTTTATACCAATTCTCTCTTCGGGCTTCCTAACCGCTTGTGGCAGCGAATTTGTGAACTTTCTGATGTGTCAGAAACCGTGAAATGGGCTGAGCTTCCGGGAAAGTCACAGAACAAGCTCATTGAGTACCTCATCAGAACGCCATTTGAGGTGAAAGGCAAAACCACCTTCAAGGAAGAATTTGTTACCTGTGGCGGTATCAAGTTATCAGAAATTAATCTGGCCACCATGGAAAGCACCAAAGTTACTGGCCTTTTCTTCGCCGGGGAAGTGTTAGACATTGACGGCATTACCGGCGGATTCAATTTTCAGGCTGCCTGGACAGGGGGTTATCTGGCCGGTAGAGCTATGGCTGTTTGATTGTTGATTGTTTATTGCTGATTGTTTTTTTTATCAGTAGAGACAAGGCGGTGCCTTGTCTCCTGCGGTGACAGCACGTTTACAGCTGCTATTTGACAAAGCACCAGAAGTCTTTTAAATTTTTCTACTCTAGACGCGGCAATACTTTTAGCCACCTTCTCTACTCCGGAAAGATAGCGACAAGGCCGAGTCTGGTCTCTACAATTTCAATAAATATTCAATATCCTGTATTTAGTTTATTTTTCTGAAAACAGGCCGAAAACAAACTGGCATAGGCACAAAAAAAATCGCGGTCTCTTCTGGACCGCGATTTTTCAAAACAGATACTAAACCCTTTATTAACTTTTAAGCTCTGTCTCCCGTTTATACGGGCGGCCAAAAGGCAGGGTTATATCTTTTGTAAAATATTTTTTAGTAATCTCTTCTTTTTCTTTCACGGAAGCCTCCACCGCCACTACGGCCACGGTCTCTGTCTCCGCCAAAGCGACTGCCACTTCCACCGCGGTCACGGTCGCCGTAGCCACCTCCACGATTTCCGCCTCTGTCACGGTCTCCACCGTAGCCACCGCGGCTTCCGCCACGGTCACCACCTCTGTCGCCACCGCCGCGGTTGTTGTTGAAGGGTCCGTCGTAGAATTTCTTTCTTGGACGGTCTTCCAACTCCTGCAGTTCACGGCCGCCTTCGGCAGGGTCCATGTTCTTTTTCTCCGCCTTCTGGAATTTGACCGTCATGCCGTTGATCTCGGTCACACTCAGTTTTTCCAGAATTTCAGAAGTGTATTCGGTTGGTACCTCTACAAAGCTGAAACGGTCATATAAATCAATATCACCTACTTTGCCGGCCGGAATGCTGGAGTTATCGGTCATGATATCTACCAGATCTTTCGGGTGCAGTCGGTCCTTCTTGCCTAAGGTCACGAACAGACGGTCAAAACCTGGTTTTGGTCCTCCTTTGGCTTCACCGGCTTCAGCTCCTTTTTCTTTGGCTTTAGTGTCTTTCATTACCATTTTCAACAAAGCCGCAGCTATGTCCATGGTAGTGAAATCTTGGTCAACCAAACGTTCAATCTTTAAGATGTGCTTGGCTAAGCCACCTTTTTGAATAACTTCTTTCACCTGATCCAACACCAAAGTGGTGCGAACTTCAGCTACATCTTCATACGTTGGCACGTTCTGACGGATGATTTTGGCTTTGGTGAAGCGCTCAATGTCACGCAGCTTGTACAAATCACGACCTGCTACAAAAGAGAAAGCTTTACCAGATTTACCGGCGCGGCCAGTACGGCCAATACGGTGCACGTAGCTTTCTTCGTCCTGCGGAAGATCATAGTTGATCACCGCCTCTACGTTGTCTACGTCAATACCACGGGCTGCTACGTCAGTAGCTACCAATATCTCCAAGGTACCGGCTTTGAACTTAGTCATCACGTTGTTACGCTGGTTCTGGTTCAGGTCACCGTGCAAACCATCGGCAAAGTAGCCGCGGGCTTGCAAATTGCTTACCAGCTCGTCTACCATGCGTTTAGTGTTACAGAAGATAATCACCACCTTGAAGTTGTACATGTCAATCAGGCGAGTGGTCACTTCCATCTTGCCGCTGCTGCGCACTTCAAAGTAAATTTGCTCAATGTTGGTAACAGTCAGCTGCTGCTGGGTCACCTTCACAATCTCCGGATTGGTCTGGTACTTGCGCGTCAGCTCCATGATAGGCTTGCTCATGGTAGCCGAGAAGAACACTGTCTGGCGATCTTCTGGCATGTGGCTCAGTACAAACTCAATGTCATCCCGGAATCCCATGTCCAACATTTCGTCGGCTTCGTCCAAGATAATTTTCTGAGTGTTCTCCAGTTTCAGGGTACCACGCTCAATGTGGTCCATCACGCGGCCTGGCGTTCCGATTACAATCTGAACTCCTTGTTTAAGGGCGCGTAACTGGCGCTCATAGGGCTGACCACCAAAGATAGGCACTACGCTGATGCCTTTTTTATACTTAATAAGTTTCTGAATCTCCTCTGACACCTGAATGGCCAACTCACGGGTTGGGCACAAAATAAGGGCCTGCACGTCGCGGTTGTTCGGGTCAATAGACTCAATAGTTGGGATAGCGAAGGCGGCAGTTTTACCGGTTCCGGTCTGGGCTTGACCAATGACATCGCGGCCTTCTAGCAGCAACGGAATGGCTGCTGTCTGAATAGGAGACGCTTCTTCGTAACCTAAGTCCACGATAGCGCGCTGGATTTCTTCCGATAACGAAAGCTCCTGGAATTTAATTCTTTCCATCAATTATGATAATGTATGATATATAAAGACAATACACCTGCCCTAGGGTATTCGTCATTTATCAAGATTTCGTTGCGGGAATCCGCACAGAGGTTTGCTTGAGAAGTGCCTTAATGCCAAAAAATGAGACCAACTCGGGGTCTCGGCGTGTATTGTGGGGCAAAGGTACGGAAAATTATAGTAGGTTCCTAATGTTATAATTAACTGAAATAATGTTCTTTATTATTTAGAAAAGCTAAATTTAAAATTGTTTTTAATTGTAAAGGTTGATATCTGCTTTAAGTACTCTTTTTCTTAAATATCCATTTTTAAGTCGTTTCATTTCCCTATTCTCTTCTTTCCCGGTAAAAGAATTATATTTCCAAGTAAACAGGTTGGCTTCAAACTTAGCTTCAATCATAAATTTGCCATCTGGCAAAGCATGCACCTTAGTTATTTCAAAAGAAGATCCAACCTGACAATCATAGTTTATGCCAGTGGGTTTATTTCTAATTTCATGCATACTGCTTGTATAATATGAAGGCAAAACGTCTCTAAATACAAAGCTTACCCCATTACGTGTGTTAAATCTCTCATAATCTACTGCATACGGGACTTCACCAACTTTATAAAGAGCTAATTCGTCCTCTGGCCCATTAATGGTATTCCAATACTTCTTTGTTAAGTCTTTTTTATGATACTTTTTTATGAAATTAAATTCAATAAAACCTTCATAATCAATATTAAACCCATATTTATTATGGAACATAACAGTATCGTCACTCACTTTACCAGTAACACTATCTCTGTTTGCTTCAAGATTGCCAACTGAAATTGTGCCTCTACCACCTGAAGAATTTCTTTGAGTAGTTATAAATTGGCCATCTACGGTAAAAGAACAAGAATCAGAAAGAGTCATTAAGTACTCAGGAGAGTTCTTATCTATTAGAACACCTTCGGTTAGATTATCTTCACAAGAAAACAAGAATACAGCAAAGGCTAGAATTAAAAAAATGGGGGATTTATTCATGATTTCATTTTGAGAGCTAATAGTTTATATCTTTGAGGTAATATTATAAATCAGATAGTTATAAAAATCAATCCCTTGGCCGATGTCTTTCCTTTAGCACTTGCACCACTTCGGCCAAGGATGTACCTGTAGTCTCCAGCAACACCAACAAGTGGAACAGCAAATCAGCCGCCTCTCCTTTCATGGTTTCTGTTTGTCCGGCTACCGCATCTATGACAACCTCCACAGCCTCCTCTCCTACTTTCTGGGCTATTTTATTGATGCCCTTGTTAAAAAGAAAATTGGTGTAAGAACCTTCTACTGGATTTTGTCGACGGTCTTTAATGGTTTGCTCCAGTTGGGCAATGAATTGCAGGGCCTGCTGGGTGGGTGTGAACGAAGAAAAGTTCTTTTTATGGTAAGAATCATTAGCTTCCTCCACATCAAAGCAGGTTTCGGTATTACGGTGGCAGGCAGGGCCGGTAGGGTTTACCAGAATCAGGAGCGTGTCTTGGTCACAATCCAGCTCCATTTTTACCACTTTCAGAGTATTACCGGAGGTTTCGCCTTTAGTCCAGAGTCGTTTTGTGGAGCGGGAGAAGAAGGTCACCAAACCAGTTTTCTCAGTTTGCTCAAACGCCTCTTGGTTCATGTAGCCCAGCATCAGCACTTTACCGGTAGCGGCATTTTGTATGATGGCCGGAACAAGCCCTTCTCCTTTGTTAAAATCTATGGTCATATCCTTTGGGACGTAAGACACAAGACGTAAGACACAAGATTTCTCATGGTTACCTCAAGGTCTATTATATTGTTCTTTATGTTTCTGTTTTCGGCCTCTTTATTGAAAAATAAGCCAAAAACGAAAATTTTTATAATCGCTAATTATCAGATTCATTTCATAAAGTCTTGAATCTTGTGTCTTATGTCTAAACCTAAAGCCGCATGTCTATACCCTGTTTAGACAAAAACTGCTTCAGTTCCGGCAATGGCACTTCCTGAAAGTGAAAGATACTGGCGGCCAATGCGGCATCGGCTCCGGCTTCAAACACATCTAAAAAATGTTGCTGATTACCTGCGCCACCCGAGGCGATGACCGGCACAATCACGTTGCGGGAAATCTCACCGGTTATGTCAAGGGCAAACCCTGCTTTGGTGCCGTCGTTGCTCATGGAGGTAAGTAATATCTCACCGGCACCACGGTTAACGGCTTCTTTGGCCCAATCTAGGGCAAACAAACCAGTGTCTTCAGTACCTGCTTTGCTGAACACTTTCCAGCCTTCAGGGGTAAATTTTGTGTCAATAGCTACCGTTACACACTGGCTCCCGAACCGGTTGGCTAAGTCAGAAATCAGCTCCGGATGCTTAAAAGCAGATGAATTGATAGATACCTTATCGGCACCGTTCTGCAGCAGTACTTCCACGTCTTCTACGGAACTGATGCCCCCCCCCACGGTAAAAGGAATATCAATGTAGCGCGCTACCTCACGCACCAATTCCCGCAGGGTTTTGCGCTTTTCATTCGTAGCGGTGATGTCCAGGAACACCAGTTCATCGGCACCCTGTTTGGTGTACAGCGCAGCTAATTCCACGGGGTCTCCCGCATCCCGTATATCCTCAAACCGCACGCCCTTTACAGTGCGGCCGTTCTTTATATCCAGGCAGGGGATAATTCTTTTTGTCAGCATGGGTCAGACACAAGATTCATGACACAAGACACAAGACTTTTCTCGTGCTTCCGCGCCATAATGGGGTGAAAATTCTTAATTTCTAATTCTCAATTTATAATTAATTAGACCACTTCCTTAGCCAGATCTACTAATGAAATAGTGCCCTCATAGATGGCTTTGCCAATGATGGCACCGTGCAATCCGGCCTCGCGTAACTGACGAACCTCCTCAATGGTGGTCACGCCGCCGCTGGCGATGAACTGGAGCGTGGGGAACTGCTCAATCAGGCGTTGGTACACTTCCAGCGAAGAACCTTGCAGCTTGCCGTCTTTGCTTACATCGGTACAGATGAATGTTTTGGCGCCCTTTTCAGAAAAAGAAGCCAAAAACGACTCCAGCGTCAGTTCGCTTTGCTCAGCCCAAGCGTTAATGGCGATGTGGTTGTCTTTGAAATCTGCCCCCACAATAATCCGGTCAGGTCCATATTCCTTCAGCCACTTCTCCACCGTCTTAGGTTCGCGCACCGCAATACTACCGGCAGTTACTTGTTGTGCTCCGGCATCAAAAGCCATTTGAATAGCTTCGCTGCTCTGTAAGCCTCCGCCGTAGTCAATGTGCAGTTTGGTCTCACGGGCAATGCGGGCCAAAACCGGCAAATTAACCGGCTCCTTGGCGCGGGCACCGTCTAAATCTACCAGGTGCAACCTACGGAGCCCAGCGGCTTCAAACTGTTTGGCCACCTCTACGGGGTCTGAGTGGTAAGTCGTTTGCTGGGCGAAGTCCCCCTCGGTCAGGCGCACGCACTGTCCACCAATCAGGTCTATAGCCGGTATTATTTCCATGGTTACAGGTTTAAGAAGTTCTGAAGAATCTGCGCTCCGGCCGGACCACTTTTTTCGGCGTGGAACTGCACCGCGTAAAAGTTTTTATACTGCAGCGCCGCACTGAATGGGTCTGGGTAAGCGCATTGGGCAATGGTATGTTCCGTTACCGGAGCATAAAAGCTGTGCACGAAGTAAGCGTATTCATCTTCCTTAATATCAGCGAATAAATCACTCTTTAGATGTTGCAGATTATTCCAGCCCATGTGCGGCACTTTAATGGCTGCCTCAAACCGTTTTACCGGAACCGGAATAATTCCAAGCATGTTGGTATCGCCTTCTTCAGAGTGCTGGCAAAGCAGCTGCATGCCTAGACAAATGCCTAAAAAAGGCTGGGTTAGGGTGGGCAGCAGCTGGTCAAGGTTGTTGGCTTTAAGCGACCGCATGGCCGAGGAAGCCTCACCCACTCCGGGGAAAATCACCTTATCCGCCGACTTGATCTCCTCGGCAATGGAGGTCACCGTGGCCTGTACGCCCAACCGCTCCAGCGCGAAAAGCACGCTTTGTACGTTGCCGGCTTTATAATCAACAATAACAGTTTTCATTACAGAACGCCTTTGGTACTGGGTATTTCCATCTTGTTTACGTCGCGCACCAACGCCATCTTAATGGCTTTGGCTACGGCCTTAAAGATAGCCTCTATTTTGTGGTGTTCGTTCTCGCCCTCGGCTTTTATGTTCAGGTTGGCCTTAGAAGTATCAGAGAAAGACTTAAAGAAGTGCATGAACATTTCGCATGGCATATCCCCTATCTTCTCGCGGCTGAATTTAGCGTCCCACACGAGCCATGGTCGGCCTGAGAAGTCAATAGCAGCGTGTACCAGAGCATCATCCATGGGCAACAGGAAGCCATATCGGTTAATGCCTCGCTTGTCGCCAATGGCCTGGGCAAATGCTTCGCCTAAAGCCAGTGCCGTGTCTTCAATGGTATGGTGCTCGTCTATGTGCAGATCGCCCTTTACGTGGATGCGCATGTCTACGCCACTGTGACGCGCTAATTGGTCAAGCATGTGGTCAAAGAAGCCCAGTCCGGTTTGCATGTCTGATTTACCGTCGCCGTCCAAGTTAATCTCCACGCTGATTTGCGTTTCGTTGGTGTTCCGCTGAATGGTGGCTTTGCGGGCAGGTAGTTTGAGGTACGAATAAATCTCATCCCAATCAGTGGTGGTAAAAGTAGCTTCCTCAGACGCTTCTTCCCGCAACAGGATGCTTTTAGCCCCTAGATTCTTTGCCAGCTGCACATCTGTCAGCCGGTCTCCGATGACGTAGGAGTTCGCCAAATCATACTCCTCGGTGAGGTATTGGCCTAGCATTCCAATTTCCGGCTTACGGTTTGGACTTTTCTCGTGCTCAAAGCTGCCGTCAATAAACACCTCCGCGAACTGAATGCCCTCGCCCTCCAGAATCTCCATCATCTTGTTCTGGTATGGCCAAAAGGTGTCTTCTGGGTAAGAATCGGTCCCTAACCCATCTTGGTTTGTCACCATCACAAACTCATAATCCAGCTCGGTGAAGATTTTATAGAGGTTACGGATGACCTTGGGGTAGAACGAGAACTTCTCAAATGAATCGACCTGAAAATCGGTGGGTGGTTCTAGTAAGATGGTCCCATCGCGGTCGATGAATAATACTTTTTTCATTGGTTTTGATTAGACACAAGTATCATAATGTAAGACACAAGACATTCATTTCCCGTATCAAAAAATTTTAAAAGGGCCAGCAATTGCATGAGCCCATTGTGTTTTCTGCTTACTTTTTCAAAAAAAAGCCAAAAACAGTGCTAAACTACACTCTTCTGCTCAGAATACACCTGTAGCGACTCCAGCAGGTGGTCATTTTCTTTGGGCGTACCAATGGTGATGCGCAGGCAGTTGAAGCAGCCGGGTTGGGTGGTGCGGTTACGAACCACAACTCCTCGCTCCAGCAGATAAGCATATAATTCATTGGCATCGGGCACCTGCACCAGCACAAAGTTAGCATCACTTGGGTATACTTTCTGAATTAACGGCAGCTCGGCAAAAACCTGCACCAGCCGCTCACGTTCCTGTACAATAACTTGCAGCATATCGTGCAGTTGAGCAGTTTTATCTAAAGCGGCACTTACCAACTCCTGCGTTACTGCATTGATGTTGTAAGGTGGCTTAATTTTGTTAAGGTAGCTGATAATTTCAGGCGAGGCAAAGGCCATACCCAAACGCAAACCGGCCATGCCCCAAGCTTTAGAAAGGGTCTGCAGCACCACCAGGTTCGGGAATTCGTCTAATCTAGTGCTCCAACTCGGGGTTTCGGTGAAATCGATGTAAGCTTCGTCTACTACCACTAAGCCCTTGAACTCACGGATGAGCTTCTCCACAGTCTCCGGCTCCAGAATGTTTCCGGTGGGGTTGTTAGGCGAGCACAGGAATAGGATTTTCGTTTTCTCCGTCTGTTTTTCGGCTATTTTATCGAAAACAGGCTGAAAACGTTCGTCCAGGGGCACGCGCTGTATGCCCACGTTGTGGATGTTGGCGCTTACTTCGTACATGCCGTAGGTGGGCGGCAGCAACAGCACTTCATCCTGACCTGGCGCGCATACCAAGCGAATCAGCAAATCAATGGCTTCATCAGAACCGTTGCCAATGAATATCTGCTCCGGCCTCACCCCCTTCAACTTGCTCAGCTTTTGCTTTATTTCTTTCTGGTATGGGTCGGGGTACCGGTTATAGTCAGTGCCACCGGCCAAACTGCCCAGGTTGTTCTCATTGGCATCTAAGTATACACTGGCCTCGCCCTCAAACTCATCGCGCGCCGAGGAGTACGGCTTAAGCGACAACAGGTGCGGACGGATAAAAGTATCTATGGAAAACATTACAGTATCGGGTATCAAGTAGCAAGTATCAGGATTTAAATTTTTGAAGGCGGACAGTCACCGCGTTTTTGTGGGCGTGCAGTCCTTCGGCCTCGGCCATGATTTCCACGGCAGGGCCAATGCGCTCCAGACCTTCTTTGGTTAACTGTTGAAACGTGATTTTCTTCACGAAGCTGTCCAGTGATACGCCGCTGTAGTTGCGGGCGTAGCCGTTGGTAGGCAAGGTGTGGTTCGTGCCGGAGGCATAATCCCCCACCGATTCAGGGCTGTAATGGCCCATGAAAACAGAACCAGCCTGCGTTACTTGTTCAGCCAATATTTCGGACTCATCTACCGATAGAATCAGGTGTTCAGGGGCGTACAAGTTAGAGAATTCTAGCGCCTCCTCTAATGAGTCAAACACCACTCCTAAGCTATTGTTCAAGGCTTGTTCCGCTACTGTTTGTCTGGGCAGCTGGGCTAACTGCTCCACTACGGCTGCTTGTACGTTTTGGAGCTGTTTTTCAGAATTTGTGGCAAAAACGACTTGTGAGTCTGGGCCGTGTTCTGCCTGGGAAAGCAAATCAGCCGCCACGAACAGAGGGTTGGCGGAATCATCGGCGATGACCAACACTTCAGACGGACCGGCGGGCATGTCAATGGCTACGCCAATCTGCGTGACCATCTGCTTGGCCGCGGTTACGTACTGGTTTCCCGGTCCGAAAATTTTGTCTACGGCTGGTACTGTCTCCGTACCAAAAGCCAAAGCGGCAATGGCTTGCGCGCCGCCCGCTTTCAAGATTCTGGTGATGCCCAGGCGCTGTGCGGTGTAAAGAATGGTGGCATTGATGGAGCCATCGGCACCCGGAGGAGTAGCCAGTATAATTTCGCGGCAGCCGGCAATCTGGGCAGGAATACCCAACATGAGCAGCGTAGAAAACAAGGGAGCTGAGCCGCCAGGAATATACAGCCCCACTTTCTGAATGGCCACTGATTTGCGCCAGCAGGTTACTCCATGCACCGTCTCCACCTGCTGTACCGGCTCACGCTGCGCCTCGTGGAAAACTTTTATATTATTGTAAGCTAACTCAATAGAATCCTTCAGTTCTTGTGGCACTTGCGGTACGGCAGCGGCAATTTCGGCTTCACTCACCCACACCTGTTGCAGCTGCGCTTTATCGAATTTGGCTGCTAGTTCAATCAGAGCGGCATCGCCGTTTTGCTGCACCAGGTCGAAGGTTTGCTGCACGCCAGCCTTTAATTGTTCCAGCTTCTGTACCGGCCGCTGCACCAACTGGTTCCAGTCTTCGCGCTTCGGATAAAGATACGTCTTCATGGTTACCCAATCATTTTTTCAATCGGCACCACCAGAATTCCCTCGGCTCCGGCTTCTTTCAATTTCTGGATTATTTCCCAGAAATCATCTTCGTTCACCACAGAGTGCAGAGAACTCCAGCCCTCCTCAGCCAATGGAATAACCGTTGGGGACTTTATGCCCGGCAACAAATTTTTAATGGCCGGAATAGAATCATTAGGGGCATTCAGTACCACGTATTTAGATTTCTGGGCCCGCTGCACTGCCTCCATCCGGAACAACAGTTGCTTCAATAGCTTGTTTTTCTCGGCATCTAGGTTCTGGTTGGCAATGAGAACCGCCTCAGATTTGAACACAGTCTCTACTTCCCGTAAGCCGTTGCTGATAAGAGTTGATCCAGATGAAACAATATCACAAACCGCATCTGCCAGACCAATGCTTGGGGCAATTTCCACGGAGCCGCTAATGGTATGAATATCGGCTTGTACGCCTTTTGAAGTTAAATACTCCTGCAGCAGGTTGGGGTAAGAAGTGGCAATGCTTTTTCCCTCCAGCGAGGTAATGTCACCGTATTCTGCCCCTTTAGACACCGCCAAAGAAAGACGGCACTTGCTGAAGCCCAGATTTTTTACCGACAGTTGCTGAAGCCCTTCTTCCACCAGCACGTTCTGACCCACAATGCCAATATCGGCCACTCCGTCGGCCACGTAGCCGGGAATGTCGTCGTCACGTAGGAACAGGATTTCAAGTGGGAAATTGGTGGCCTCTGTTTTTAGCTTGGAAGAAGCGCTTAGAAAAGAGATGCCGCACTCTCTGATGAGCTTAATGGAATCATCAGACAAACGTCCGGACTTTTGAATAGCTAACCTAATCATGTAAAAGAATAGTGGTTAATGCGAAAGTAGAAACATAAAGGTACAACCCAAAATCGCATAGCCATGGCTTTGCGCAGGTTAAAATGGAGCCCAGCCCCAGAAAGGACGATATGATTGTATTATTCCCCCTGAGAGGAATGGTGGAATTGATGGCAATGCACTCCGTTCACCGCGGTTGCGGCGCTAGAAAGGAGGATATGGGTTAGTGCGTTGCTCATAAGTATGCGCCAAAGGTAAAAAGGGATGGTGAAGAAACAAGGGAAACAGATATTTCTTTTTACTTTTTTACATATTTTTACCAATCCTTCTGCCCTAAAGAGTATTTCTTTCTTTAAAATGGCATAATTTTTTCTCCTGAAAATATAGACCTTTTTATGGCTTGTAATTGTTTGCCTGGAACAGCCGTTTCATATTCGGTGCAAAAAGATATTCTTCATGTTTAAAATAGTTTTATCAACGATTCTGTCTTGCTTTGTGGCTCTCTCCGCTTTGGCACAAACCCAGATACCCCTGCCGCAGCCTAGCCCAAATGCCTCTGTTTCGCATACTATAGGTGTAACGGAGGTTACTGTTCAATATAGCGCCCCTGGTGTTAAGAAAAGGCAGATCTGGGGAAAGCTGGTGCCTTACGGGCAAGTGTGGCGGGCGGGCGCGAACGAGGCTACCGTTATTCAATTCAGTACTCCTGCGCAAATAGCACAGGAAAAAGTGCCTGCCGGAATCTATTCCCTTTTTGTTTTCCCGCTTGACTCTGCCAGGTTCGATCTGATCCTGAACAAACAAGCCAGCTTATGGGGCACCGAAGACTATGACCCAAAACAAGATTTGATTAGGGTGTCCATGCGGGTACAAACGGCGCCGTACCATGAAACGCTTCAGTATTCTTTTACCAATGTGTTAACCAGTAGTGCCATATTGAACTTGAACTGGGAGAACAAGCAATTGTCGGTACCAATCAGGGTAGAGACACATGCTTTAACTTTGAAAGCCATAAAAGATTCACTTGCCACAGCCAAACCAACCGATTGGTCAGCATACGCCCAAGCCACTAATTACCTGCTTACCCAAAACTCAGACCATGAGACTGCTCTGGATTGGATAAATAAATCCATCAGCATTGAGGAAAATTTCTATAATGTTTGGCTGAAGGCTAAATTACTAGCCCAGAAAAATGAGTTTGAGGCAGCTTGGGAGCTAAACAAGAAAGCCCAGCAATTAGGCAAGAAAACGAAAGACGCCTATCAGTCTTACGCTCAGGAAATTGAAGATGCCGCCATTCTTTGGCGTGAAAAACGATTTAACAGAAACTAGTTGGCGTTTTTAGTCTGTTTTCTTAAAAACAGACCCAAAACAGCAGAGCCTGCTCCATTGGAGCAGGCTCTGCTGTTTTGGGAGGTACTTCCCACCCGAAAGGAAAAACTCAGAAAATAAGAGATTTAAAATCTGGCAATAAACCTTAGGTTCACCAAGCGGCCGGTCAGGTAATTAGGTACAGCGTACGTTATACCGTTAAGGTCACGCACGTAGTTGTAAGATATGACATTATTGGCAGCGATGAGGTTAAGTATTTCTAAACTCAGCCACAGACTTTCAAGTCCAAACCCTTTCGTATCAGCGGTCTGCATAGATATGATTTTGGAAAACCCGATGTCTACACGGCGGTAGCTGGGGCCAGGAAAGGCATTGCGGTTATCTATATCACCCGGTGGACCGAAAGGCAAGCCGGTGCTGAATGCCAGATTCAAGTACATGCGCACCGTTGGGTTATTGGGCAGATGGTCCTGAAAATAAACCCCAAAGTTCAGGAGCTGGTCAGTGGGCCTACGGATAAAGCCTTTTTCTTCGCGCCGTATAACTTCTCTCGTTTCTGGGTCACGCACAGTGGTAGAGTCACCTGATACATTTTCACGGGTGCTCAGTATACCTAAACTAAACCAGGACTCCTCTCCTTTTATGAATTCACCGTTCACCCGCACGTCAAAGCCCATGGCATAAGCTGAGGTTTCATATTGCGGAAGATACCGCAGGCGCATGTTGTCCTGCTCATACGGAATAACAGAAGGCAAATGTTTGTAGTAGGCTTCGGCGGTTACCTTGAACGGCCGGTCCCACTTCTTGAACTGATATTCAGAGGCGGCAATGAAATGCCACGATTCCTGGTTTTTGGTTTTTGGGTATAAAACACCTTGGGCATCGCGAAGCTCTCGGTACATAGGAGACTGCACGTACAGTCCCGAGGCCATTTTGAAAGACCAGTCAGGTAGGTTTTTGAACCGCACCGCATATTGCACCCGGGGACTAATAGATAACTGCTTGTTCACCGACCAATAGTGAAACCGGAAACCGTAAGTCAGGGTCTGCAGGCTATCTAATTCCCAAGTGTGCTGGGCGAATCCCTGGTAGCGGGTGGAGTTTAAGGCAATATCACTGTTCAGATTCTGCAGGTTATAGACGTAGTCCGCCGAATCTTGGAAAGAATACTCCTGAATGTGGTCATTAATATTTTCAACGCTTCCTTTTATTCCTGCACTCACCACACTTGTACCAGACAATTCCCAGGTGGCACGCATTTCCATAGCCTGCAAGGCAGCTCTTAAACGGTTACGGGCATATTCAAAGCGAGTGCCCAAACCACGTTCTCCGGCGCAGCGGTTAAACGGAGAAACACCCGGCGCAGGCAGCACATCGCAGAACCGATACCCCGATTCTAAGTCTCGCACTTCCCGTTCCTGACTGTACAGGCTGGAGTAAATTAATTCTGTTTTGAATTTGGAGTTGAAATAATGCTGGAGCCTTAATCCACCCTGCCAGGTGGTATACCGCATCTGCTCCTGACCGTCATAGCCTACCAAAAGCCTAAGCAACTGAGATTCTGTACCAAAAGTAGTTTCTCTTGTTTCTGGTCTTACCTGATAGTGGTTCTGTGCTATGCTGCCCAAAAAGCTTAACTGTGTTTTTGGTTCAGCTCCGGTATCGCGGTGTTCTTTGTTAGACAAGTCATAGGTGAGGTAAGTCTGCACATCAGAGAAGCGGGGACGATAGTCGCCCTCCACCTGCAGACTATTTAGTACATAGGCGGCATTTTTATGGCGTGCTCCTATTAAATACCCAAACCTGCCTTTGGCAGCGGTGCCTTCCGTATGCACCGAACCGCCCGTTAAACCACCTGAAACAGAGGCTCTAAATTTTGAGGGAGTTCGGTACTGGATGTCCAGCACAGAAGAAAGCTTATCGCCGTACTTTGGTTGCCAACCGCCGGAGGAAAAAGTAACCTCCTCGACTAAATCAGGATTTACGAAACTTAGTCCCTCCTGCTGGCCGCTTATGTTCAGAAAAGGCCGGTACACTTCAATACCATTGACATACACCAGGTTTTCATCATAACTACCGCCCCGCACCGAATAACTGGAAGAAAGTTCGTTGTTATTGGTGACCCCAGGCAAAGTGAGCAGAATCTTGTTGAAATCCTGAAAGGGCGAAGGAAAGGTTTGGGTAAGGCGAGGATCCAGACGGGTGATGCTGGCTTGGTCGCGGGTGTCGTTCAGGTTTCTGCCCCGCACTGTTACCTCCCGCACCTGATTTGGGGCCAGCACTAGTTCCACCGTGAGAAAACGAGATTCATCGGGCAGTAGGGTTACCTCCCGCTGGGCAGACTGGTAGCCTATATAGCTGAAAGTAAGCAAATGATTTTTGCCCGCTTCCAGTTGCAACCGGAAGCGCCCCCTCTGATCTGTTGCGGTAGAGGTGGTGGCATTAGGCAAAGAAACGGTGGCTCCAATAAGCGGACGCTGTAAGGAATCAGTGACTACGCCCTGTACAATTCCCTGCTGTGCCCAAGCCGTCAGGCTTAGGAACAGGAAAGCCAGAAGCCAAGCCCCAATCCTTTTCATCTTTCTTTAAATTTTTATAGTCTTAAGCTCCTGAATGGTTTGCACTGGGTTAGCAGAACTGAATACAAATGAGCCAGCCACTAAAACATCGGCCCCAGCCGCCAATAACTTAGGTGCATTCTGCTGGTTCACACCTCCGTCTATTTCTATTAAGCAGTCAGAGCCAGTTTCAAGAAGAAGCGCCTTTAGCTGTTCAATTTTACGGTACGTGTGTTCTATGAACTTTTGGCCACCAAACCCAGGGTTCACCGACATGATACACACCACATCAATGTCTTGAATAACATCTGCTAAAAGAGTTACGGGTGTATGTGGGTTAAGAGCTACACCTGCTTTGGCGCCAGTGGCTTTGATTTGCTGCAAAGTACGGTGTAGGTGCGGGCAGGCTTCCAGGTGAACAGAAATGGTGTCTGCCCCAACCGCTCTGAATTGCTCAATATACTTTTCCGGCTCCACAATCATGAGGTGCACATCCATTGGCTTTTGGGCAACTTTCTGAATGGACTCTATTACCGGGAAACCAAAAGATATATTCGGAACAAAACGGCCGTCCATCACATCCACATGAATCCAGTCAGCGGCGCTTTGGTTTAGCATTTGAACATCTTGGGCTAGCTGGCCAAAATTGGCGGCCAGCACAGAAGGGGCAATTAAATGAGGCATTGAAATAGAAAATTTACTTCTACAAAGCAACACTTTCTGAAGTCAAAAACCAATGAGCAAAAGATGTTTACTTCTGTTTTTGGATTAGTTTCCTGAAAACAGGCTTAAAACGCAGCTCTATACTCTTGATGCTATGGTGCAGAATATGCAGCAGATGAAAGTTTGACCTGTGTTTAAGTAAAGATCTCAACTCAAAAAAAAGCCCTGCCGTTTATTCGGCAGAGCTTTCTGTAATTGGTTAATCTTCTACACCAGTTTCTATCAAAACTTCTTCACGCTCGGTTCCGGTAACAATGTAACCGGTACCAATCTCACAGTTAACACCGGTGTCGCCGTCGCAGTATTTATGTGACCGCCACATTCTGTACACAGGCCCTACCCCAAAGCTCAGAACCTCATGCTTTTCATTCAGAAACAAAAGGTTTACCGTATCGGCCTGTACAATGGTTAACGTGTTGTCATAGGTATTACTACCCATACTGAACGAATCGCCTATTTTTTCATAGGAGTAGAATTCCTTTGTTTCACTGGTATTCAAAGGATTATAAATCCATGTCTTCCCATTCTGGGCTGGGTACACCATGTGCACCAGCGTTTGGTTGTTTTTAGTTATTCTGAAGTCAGATGCAGATTTTGACAGCAGCATTACGTCCTGCACTTTCCACCTATCCGATTCATTTTCTCTCCGGCTTATCTCTACGCGGTACCATTCTCTTCCGCTTTGGTCAACTGTGGTTTCGTCTATTCTCTCTCTTATCTGAAACTCCGTTGTTTGCCCTACATTGTTTCTATAGGTGGTTTCTGTGATAGAAAACACCCAGTAGTGCCCCACTTCCAACGGATAGTAGGCATGGCCTGTTTTGTCAGGGTCTAGGGTGATTACTTCGTCCTCACAGGAAGAAAGAAAAACCGACAGCAGTACCAAAAGAGAGAGTAGCTTTTTCATTTTATGTTGTAGACCCTTAGTCTAAGTTGAAGCTGGTTTCAATCCAACCGCCGCCAATCACGTCGTCGCCTTCATAGAAAACGGCGGCCTGACCAGGTGCTATGGCGTTTACACCGGCATGGAACTGCACCAGCATTCTATCGCCTACCTGCTCAATAGTAGCAGCGGTACCCGGGTCATTGTAGCGCACTTTGGTTACAGTTTCAGTAGGTAAGCCATGCAAGTTCTCGTACTTCACCATGCTTAGTTTACCTACGTTCATACCGTTCTTAGCCAGCTGCTCGTAATTGCCCAGCACTACCCTATTCGTATCTTTCTCTATTCTGGTTACAAAAGCCGGATAACCTAGAGCCACACCCAAGCCTTTCCGTTGCCCAATGGTGTAAAACGGGTACCCTTCATGCTTGCCAACTACGGTTCCGTCTTCCAGAACAAATTCGCCTCCGGCCACTTCAGCCTGCAAAGTAGGCACTCTGCGTTTTAAAAAACCACGGTAGTCGTTGTCCGGAATAAAGCAGATTTCATAGCTCTCTGCTTTCTTCACTAAGGCATCAAACCCACGGTCCATGGCCATTTGCCGAATCTCAGTCTTGTGCAGGTGCCCTAACGGGAAAATAGTACGGCTCAAGCTCTCCTGCGAGATGCCCCACAGCGCGTAAGACTGGTCTTTGTTGTGGTCTTTCCCTTTGGAAATTACAAAGCGACCGTTTTCCTCACGTATGTTGGCGTAATGTCCGGTGGCTATAAAATCACAGCCTAATTTGTCGGCCCTACGCAACAGAGCATCCCATTTAATGTGGGTGTTGCAAAGCACACAAGGGTTAGGGGTACGGCCGGCAATGTATTCATCGGTGAAATGGTTGATGACATAATCACCGAATTCTTCCCTGATGTCAATAATGTAATGCGGAAAACCCAACTGCACGGCAATGTCGCGGGCGTCGTTGATGGAATCAAGGCTGCAGCAGCCTGTTTCTTTTTTACTTCCCCCGGAACTGGAGTAGTCCCAGGTTTTCATGGTCATGCCCACTACTTCATATCCCTGCTCGTGGAGCAATACAGCCGCCACCGAGGAATCAATGCCGCCACTCATAGCGACCAATACTCTTCCTTTTGAACTCATTTTTTCTAAATTAAACGGGATTCACAGTCCCGCCGAAAACATGTGCAAATATAGTGATTTTACCAGGCTTTACCTCCCTCTGATGATCAAGCACTTACAGTATACTTTGCTAAACCCTAACCCACTTAAATAAGTTTAAAGAAGTCAAAGAACCCATTTAGTCTTTAGGTAAAGTAAATTTATTGTTGCGCCAACACTATTTTATTTCCTAAACGCTTTACATTTGAACCGAAAACAGCACGTTTTTCCTCTGTTTTCAGAAAAACAAGTAAAAAACCATGGCTTTAAGTACAATTGTTCTTGTCAACCAAATTACTAACCTTTCTGATGCCCGCTACTGCGCCGGAATGGGTGTAGAAATGTTAGGCTTCAAACTGCAGCAGAACCAACCTCAATACATCACTCCAGAATCCTTTAAAGAAATAGCGGGCTGGATTTCTGGCGTAAAATTGGTAGGAGAAGTACAGGAACTACCCACGCAAGAGGTGGAAGAGTTGCTTCTGCAGTATAAAGTAGACATGCTGCAGCTCAACAGCCTCTACCTGATCGAGGAATTGGATGAGTTGCCCCTGCCCATCATTCTGCGCGTGCTCATTGACAAAGACACCGTAGAAGAAAACCTTAGTGGCCTGTTGGAGCTCTATCACCATCACGTGGAGTATTTCTTAATTGATTCTGAGGATTTTAATTCTATTGATGAAACCAACTATAAGTTCATCAGAGATTTAGCGAAAAAGTATCCTATTATTTTAGGCTTCGGGCTAAACAAAGAAAACACCCGTGAAGCTTTAGATAAAATTCACCCTGCCGGTATTGCCTTAAAAGGCGGCGAAGAAATAAGACCAGGCTTCAAAAACTTTGATGACCTAGAAGAGATTTTTGAGCAGCTGGAGGATTAGAAAAGGACACAGGACTCAAGATTTAGGACACAAGATTTTTAAAATTAGTTATTTACCACAGAGCTGCTTTGGGCAGATTTTAATGAAATACTGCCCCCAAAACGGCTCTCGTGGTGTAGGATCATTTGTGAAATCCTGTGTCTAACTTCTTGTGTCTTACTTCTAAAATCTAAACAGTAACCTGCAGATATTTTATCGGCACATTCTGTTCCAGGTATGTCTTTTCGAAGGTAGTGTAAATGCCCATGGTGTGCTCCTGCAGGTCAGATTGGTAAAGGTCCCATGTGTGGAGCAGGTTTTTGGCTTTTCGCTCTTCCAGTACCTCCAGAGAATATTCAAATAGGGAGTGGCTATCTGTTTTGAGGTGGAGCTTTCCCCCGGGTTTTAAAATACGCTCATACATCTCCAGGAAACGCGGTGAGGTTAGCCTGCGTTTGATGTCTCTTTTGCGGGGGCGCGGGTCAGGAAACGTAATCCAGATTTCGTCTACCTCGTTCTCTTCGAAATGCTTTTCCAGGTCTTCAATAAAAATGCGAAGAAAGCCCACGTTGGTTAATCCGGCTTCTATGGCCAAAGAGCTCCCCTTCCAAATGCGGTTGCCTTTAATATCAATGCCGATGAAGTTTTTATGAGGGTAAAGCTGGGCCATGCCTATGGTATATTCACCTTTTCCGCAGCCTACTTCCAGCACCAATGGTTGCTCTTTTTGAAAAAAGTCGCTGTTCCAACGGCCTTTCAATTGTTCGTAATTCTCTTTGCCCGGCTCTACAATATTGGCACGGGTTGCGTTTACCGCAAATTTCTCTAGTTTGCCTCTGCCCATTAACTATAATTCAGGAATTTCTGCCACCACAAAGGTACTGCCGCCAATGAAAATAACCTCATCTGGCAAGGCATAGGTTTTAGCGGCAATCAGAGCGTCTTCCACCGTAGGGTACGCATGGCCTTTTAAACCGGCATACTGCGCCTCTTCATGCAGTTGCTGTACCGGAAGGGCTCTGGGTATCTGAGCCTGGCAGAAATAATACCGGAAAGATACTGGCAACAGGCGTAGGACACTGGTGATGTCTTTATCGTTAGTGGCTCCGAAAACAAAGTGTACCTGCTTCGGTTTTAGACCTATAAGCTGAGTCACCACTTCTCTGATGCCGTCAATGTTATGACCAGTGTCGCAGAGGGTAAGGGGCTCCTGCTTCAGTACTTGCCATCGGCCTTTTAAACCGGTAAGAGCCTGAATATTTTTCAACCCTTCTCTGATATGATTCTCGGTGATTTGATAGTTCTGATTTCTCAGTTCTTCTACCGTGGCGAGCACACCAGGTAAATTTGCTTTTTGGTAGTTCCCCAGTAGTGAAACCTCAAGATTCTCCAACCATATTTCGCATTCTCGTTTAACTGAATACAGCGCATTCCATTCAGAGGTACCAATGCGTTCTAGTTCATATTTCTGATCAGCAAAGGTGAGTAGACTTTCTGTTTCCTGGCTCTTTTTCTCAAAAACAGAAGAAACTTCTGGCTGAGTTTTGCTTATCACCACCGGCACACCTGACTTGATAATACCCGCTTTTTCGCAAGCTATTTCAGGCAATGTATTACCCAACAAAGACTGGTGATCAAGACCAATACTGGTGATCAGAGACACCAGCGGTGTAATGATGTTGGTTGAATCTAATCTTCCTCCCAAACCTACTTCCACTACGGCTATATCTACTGCCTCCTCAGCGAAGTGCTGAAAAGCGAGCGCTACATTCATCTCAAAAAAAGAGGGCTTTATCTGGTCAAACAGTGTCATGTGCTGCTCTGTGAACCATGCTACTTTTTCCTGGCTTATCATTTCACCATTTACGCGTATCCGTTCGGTAAAATCCTTTAGGTGCGGTGAGGTGTATAATCCGGTTTTGTACCCGGCTGCCTGTAAAATAGACGCCAACATGGAAGAAGAGCTTCCCTTACCATTGGTGCCCGCCACGTGCACCGATTTAAATTTTTGATGGGGATTATCCAGCGATTTGGAAAGCGCCAGAATATTGTCTAGGCTCTTCTTAAAAGCAGCGTTGCCGATGCGGTGAAACATCGGCAACTGCTGGAATAAGTATTCTAAAGCTTGCTCGTAAGTCACGAAGAAGTAGGTTTTGTTATCTTGATCTGATGATAAAGGTAATGGTTCCGGTGGCGCCTTCGTTGTTGTTGCCGCCATTTCTGATTCTAGAGAAAGAGGTTTTCCTTACTTCAGAACGGTACCAGTTCACAACCTTTGCGCTGACGTTACTTTCCATTACATCAAGGGCAATAATTTCACCGTCTGCGTCAATTTTAACCTGAAACACCACTTTGCCGGTTTCATTGTTATATGGGTCGGTGCGGGGTTCTAAGTCAAAACGCCAGCCTGGCATATTTAACGGTCCACCGCCACTGCCTCCGGCTCCTGTTTTAGTTCCAGGGTAAAGTCCGGCCGGATTACCTTTGTCACCCGTTTTGCCTTCCTCGCCGTTGTTATTTCCGGTTGGGTTGTTGCTCTTTCCGTCGGTACCGTTACCGCCACCGTCTTTTGACTTCACTGGCATCATGGCACGGCTATCTACTTTCTTTACCTCTTCTTTCGGCTCTGGTTTGGGCTGAGGCTTTGGCTCTTCTTTTACCACTACCGGCGACTCCTGTGAAGTAGTCACCACTTTTTCAACCTGTGGTTGCGGAGTGGGCTGCGTCACCGGCACTACCTCTGGCTGTGGCGTTACTTTTTCGGCTTCGGCAGGTGGTCGGCTATCTTCTGTGTTCTTAGATTCATTGGGAGTAGCTTTGCTATGCACTTCACCCCCTCCGGCATCAGTGGTACCAAAAGACATTTCAATTCCCCCTATTTGCTGTGGCGGGTTTTCTTCTTGCCACACCAGCATCCAAAACAGAAATAAAAGCAACAGGATGTGTATTGCCAGGCTCACACCGGCAGCAATACGCTTGTTCTTTTGTTCTTGTGGGGTAACTGCTATCATGGTTAATTCTTAGTCAACAACAGTGCCAATTGACACTTTTGCTTTCAATTCATTGGCAATTCCGGCCGCTCTTACAAAGTGTTCTACGGGCACGGCTTTGTCTACGTTCAATAGAACAACCCCTTGCCCCTCTTCAGTTCCAGCCAGCGCCTGCGCCAGGTCAGCCTCTAAGGTTTCAAGCGATGATTGCTTTTCATTTACCTGCACCTGTAAGTCCTCATTAATGGAAACCGTTACCTTTTGCATAACCTTACCACCCGACTTGCTGGACGGTAAATTAACGGGCATACCGGTAGGTACCACAAAGCTGGAAGTAAGCATGAAGAAAATCAACAACAGAAAGATAATGTCCGTCATAGAGGACATGTTGAAATCTGGGTTGACTCTGTTTTTAGAACGTAAATTCATTAGGCTTGCGGTTCCTGAAGTAAATCAATAAATTCTATGGAGCTGTACTCCATGTCATGCACAATGCTGTCAATTTTAGACACCAAGAAGTTATACCCCACGTAAGCTGGTAACCCGATAATAAGACCGGTAGCGGTTGTGACCATGGCTTCATAAATACCGCCAGATAATAACTGCGGACTAACAGAACCCTCGGCCTGGGCAATGGCAATGAAGGCACCAATCATACCCGTTACTGTACCCAGAAAGCCCAGCATTGGAGCGGCACCGGCCACCGTTGCCAAACCAGAAAGGTTTTTCTCAAGGTTGGCAATTTCAATTTTACCTACGTTTTCAATAGAGGCTTCAATGTTGTTCAGGGGCTGACCTATTTTTGAGATCCCTTTCTCCAGCATTCTGGAAATGGGTGAATTGGTTTGGGCGCACAGCATTTTGGCGCCTTGCACATCACCGGCTAAAACCAGGCTCTTCAGGCGCTGCACAAAACCTGCTGGGTTCTGAGAGGCTTTCTTAATAGTAAGATAGCGCTCTACGAAAATGTAAATGGCCACTAATGATAAAAGAACCAGTGGAATCATAGCCCACCCGCCATTCATGGCCAGATCCAGCAGCGAAATAGATTCTTGAGCAGTTTCAGCGCCTGCCGCGGTGGCAGTAGTATCTGCGGCGGCAGTGTTCGTAAACTGGAGCAGTAGTGACTTCATGTTAATAGTTAAATACCCAAAGTTCATTGTTAATCTTATTCCGGAGTTCCGGCAAGGCGTTCTGCGCCTCCTGAGCGGTGGCAAAATCCGCTACCGATACCCGGTCACGTTTAGTGTCATGAGAAGGCTGCAGAATTTTGGCGTCATAGCCTTTTCTTTGCAACTGCTTCTGGTTTCTTTCAGCGTATCCTTCTTGGGAGAATACCCCCATAATAACGTAGAAACGACCAGTTTTTTGTTTAATTGTAGCTCCTTCAACTGATTTAGCTGCTGCTTTGGTAGCAGTGGCAACAGTTTCTTTTTTAACAGCAGCCTCTGCCTTCACCGGTTTGGCAGGTTCAGGAGCAGTCACCTTAGCTTCTGCAGCCACAGTTGTTTCTTCAGATGGCTTTTTCTCTAGGGCAGTTTCTGCAACAGTAGAAACCTCTGAATTAGTTACATCAGTGTCACCCCAATTGTCTTCTTCCGCCGGTGCGTCTACAAACTCTGCTTCCTGATTAAAAGAATCTTCTGCTGTACCATTTACATAAGAGTTGATCTCTTCAGACTCTCTTAAGGTAGCCTCTGCATCAATTGCTGGCACAGCTGTTTCCGTGGGCGTTAACAACGCAAACGGGTTCAGAGAGCTTAAGGCCACATCTTGCTGCAAAGAGAACAGATACACAGCAGACACAGTTAAGGTACCTATCACCAGACTTGCTCCAATGCGGTATAATTTTCTGAAACGGCCCACTGGCTGCTTTCTGTTATTGTCAGTACCAGGGGTTTGGTCTTTGTACTTACCACGCAGAATCAAAGATTCCTTGCCGGCAATTGGTTTAGATACCAAATCAGGCAAACCGAAACTCTGCTCCAGAAAATTGTCGCTCTCTATGCTTTCAAAAACCAGTTGGCGGTCAGCATTGTAACGGAAAACTCCTATGTCTTGCAGTTCAAATCTGTGCTGTTGCAACAGCTGTGCCTTCAGGTCCTGTACAAACTCAGCTACAGCCTGCTGCGCTAGGTTCAGAGGCAACTGCTGCTGTTTGGCTAAGGTAGAAATCAGCAACCCGTCGTTCACTTTCAGTTGCTCATTAAACGCTATATGCTTAGAGGGCGGTGAAAAAGTGTGTTTTACAGGATGGATTTTTGCCGGGGCATAATGCGTAATCAATCCTCCAAAATCTGGAATGATGACACAATCATACGCGTACAACAGGTTTTTAATGTGCCTTTGAATCATATTTCTAAAATGACTGAATGATGAGAGGGAGGTTGATAAAGTATCTTCCTCGCCCTTGTTCATTAGTCGTTTGTTTAAATTTTATTGCTCTCCGTTTAGAAAGAATAGGTTGCCCCTACCAGTACTGAAATACCTTGGCTCTGATAATTTACTAACCTCTGGTATTGGCTGTTCAACAGGTTGTTTCCCATCAGGAAGGCAGAAAAACGCTGTGAAAACCGGTAATCTGCTTTTAGGTTCAAGTCTATGATATTATCGGTTTCACGAAGCATTGCAGTGCCATCTGGTCGGGTAATCTGCCCAAACGAACTGCTAATATAGTAAAGTTCAGTGTTGAAGAGAATCTTATCATAAAGATTATATGTACCAAAAGCCGTTACTTTTACCGATGGCCGGTGGAAAGGCTCAGGCAGCGAGGCGGTTGTATAATTGTTCACCTCCCCTTTTAATCCAATGCGTAATTCTTCAGATTGGTTAAAAGTTAATTCACCGTACAACTGAAGAACTTTTGTTACCCCATCATCATACACTACCTCAAACTTAGAAGAATCGCTAACGGCATTGTTGAAGAAATACAGATTTCTTATTCGTTGATGCGCTACTCGGCCAGTGAACTGCACAAATTTGCTGATGCTACCGTTTACCCCGGCATATACCTCAATGCCTTTGTTCACATCGGCAATGGGCTTGCTAATGCGCAGAAATGGATTTTCCCGGCTCAGGTCGAACAAGGTTGTGCGCTCTAAATCGCCGCCTGCGCCCGCAAACACAACCAAGCCGTTCTCTATAACCTGGTATGATGCCTCCAGCGCAGGATAAATGCTAAATTTGCGGGAAGCATTAATGGTGTCACCAGTGTAGGCAACGGTACCGCCTAACACATAGCTCAGTTTGTCCATTTGTCCTGCATAGGCCGGTTTAGCTTTAAAGAAACCTCTTCCATAAGACTCTTCCGTAGGCACACCCGCATCTGAGGGAGCCATTACGTTCAAGTTAGTATAAGCTACGTCTACATCTACCAGAAATCGGGAGTTCTTACCAAGTTCATAGCTGGTTTCAAAGTTGCCATACACATTGGTTTCTTTGGCATCAAAGCTTTCACCGGTGTAAGTAAGGCCAATCTTTCCCGTGTATTTCAGCGGCCCTCGGTCTGAAATGTTGTTCATATGCCCCTCGGCCAGAAAACGGTTGTACACCTGTTGGCGCTCATCTCCCTCAGGCAATGCTATGCTACGGTCGTACCCGTAGAAATGCCTCATGTCACGTTCATAGCGAACCCTTCCCCCAAAGGTATATGGACCCTGGTACATATCTCCCTGCGCCTGCACGTAACTGGTAGCTGCCCCTGACTCATCAACCGGACCGTTGGCTGAGGAAAGGTGCCCCACCTGCGCCCCAAAGGAAGATTTGTCGCTGCGCTTGTTGTGGAAGTACCCACGCGCATAGACAGTTCCATAATTACCAAAGCCAGCTTTCAGGTAATTGCCGTACAACTTCGCCAGTTCTTCCTGACGGATAGTAAGCACCCGCATAGGCATATTGATAAAGTGCTCTGGCAGGCGGTATTCATTGAACCTGTAGGTCACGTTGCGCTCGGCCAATTCCGGCGGATCAATGCGGAACTGCTGAAAGTTTCGGTTTGCTTCGGGCAATTCTATAATGCGGTTCTTCTCTACCACAATCTCCGTGCTCTCCAGTTTGTTTCCTTCACCCCAACCTGTTTGGGCGTGGGTAGCCGGAAGTAAACCTAACAGAAACAGTGCGGAAATTCCCGCTCCTTTTATGCTCTTTCTCATGGTATTATTTTTTTGGAGTGGAAGCTGGAGCCGGAGCTTTTACTTTACTTTCTAAATCAGCCAGTTTTTGTTTGGCTGCCTCCACAATCTCTTTTTCTGGTGAATGATTGATGATAGACTCCAAAGTGCTTTTTGCCTGGAAATCTTCATTCTGCGCCATGTACACATCGGCTATTAGCAGGAAGGTTTTTCCTAACCAGTAATCATAATTGGCAAATGAATTGCTGAAGCTAAACGCCTGATCTAACGCCTCTTTGTATTTCTGCTGTTTAAATAGTATCTCAGATACCAGATAGTGCGCCTCTGCCCCATTTACATCTGTGGCTGAGGTGGCTGCTGTCGTGAATTCTTTCACAGCTTGGTCTAACCTACCTAAGGCGTAACTTGCTTTGCCTCTGAAAAGCATAGCCGAATTATAAGCATTGAGCGTGGCGTTGCCGCGGGCAATTAGTTCATCGGCTATCAATATGGTGTTGTTGAAGTCATTGGTGAAGTAGAAACTCTTCATTAACCCCATCAAGGCATTGGCTTGCTCTTTCTTGTTAGTGGCCAAATCACGCAGGCGCGAGTAGAAAGCAGCAGCCTCACCATAGTTTCCTCCTTCAAACTCAAGGTCTGCCACCCGTTGCACCGCTCTGGACAAATATTCAGATTTCCCTTCCAGCGCCACTTCCTTCAGGCTTCTTAGCGCATTTTGCTTATCATCTATTCTGAAATAAGAGTCACCTAAAAAGTAACGCGCATTAGGCACTGACGAGCTGGCCGGATAACTCTTCAGAAACTTTTCAAACCTAGGAATAGCCTGATTGTATTTCTCATTGAAGTACAATGTTTTAGCTGCCTCAAATTCTACACTTTCTAAAGCCCCGCTTTCTGGGTTGGCCGCTCTGAACTTCGCTAGATAATTGTCTAGCTGATCTGTCTGGTTTGAAGAACCTAAGGCTTCCTGTAAACTGAAGATTGCCTCATTCGCCACCGCTGACGTTGGGTACTGATCAATTACCCGTTTGAAATCGTTAATGGCTTCGTTTGTTCTTTTTAGGTTAACATATGAATTACCCCGCTTCTGCAATGCATTAGGCACCAGCGTACTGCTCTGGAAGTTATCTATCAACTGGCTAAAAGAAGCAATGGCAGGCGCATAGTTAGAATCTTCATAATCAATTACACCCTTTTGGTACACGGCATCATCTGCGTATCTAGATTTTGGGAAGTTCTTAATTAATGTATTGAGGCTTTGAATGGCCTGTTCGCGTCGGTTGGTCAGATTATACACCACCCCCTTCTGGAAATGCACATAATCTGCATCGGGGGTTTTGTTGGTTAAAGCCTGGTCGTACCAATTAAGGGCAGCGGCATAATCTTTATTGACATAGTACGTATCTGCTAAACGCACCATGGCATCGGCGTAATTTGGGTTATTACTCCGGATGGAATTGTCGTTCAGGTAAGCCTTGAAGTGCACCAGCGCCTTGTCATACTGCTTCTCATTATAATAAGCATAGCCAATGCCGTACCGAGACTTCACGTAATATTCTGTACGGCCGGAATTTGGCGTCTGGAAAACGGCCGAGTAGCTGGCAATAGCTTGCGGCCAGCGCTGCCCTATTGAATAGGCCTCACCTTTCAGGAAGTTACTGGCCGCCTGAATTTCTTTGTCATACGGGAAGTTCAAAGACTTATCAAGCATTTGAACTGCCTGGGCAAAGAACTGATCATTGTACAGCTTTACAGCTTGGTAGTACGTTACCCGCTGATACGTTTCATTGATGCGGTGGCTACGGCGCGGCAGTTTCTCAATGTGCTGAATAGCCTCCATAAAGTTACTGGAGTTCAGGTATGCTTCGCTCAGCAAATCATCTGCCTCCCCGCTAAGTTTTGAATCTGGGAAATCGCGGTTGTAATTAGCCAGAGAGTTGATTACCTCAGAGAAGTTGCCTAACTCGTAGTTCAGTTGGGCATACTTTATAGTAGCCCCCTCTTTTACATTCTTGTCTATATTAAGCTTACGAGCCTGGTCAAAGGCCCCTAAGGCAAACTGCTTGTTATCATCCTTCAGGTAACTTAGACCTAAATGATATGCGGCATTCTGGCCCAGAGAATCAGAGTGAATAGCAACGGCTTTCAGGTTCTGTATGGCATTCTTAAAATCGTTGTTCTTGTAATCGGCGAAGCCCATTTTATACTGCACCGTTTTGTCGAGCGGCTTTTTACCTTCGGCATACTTTTGAAAATATTCCGCCGCCTTCTTGAAATCGTTCCGCTGAAAATAGGCGTCTCCCACCAGCAGCTCAATTTCATCAGGGTTCTGCACCTTTGGCGTCATGCTCAAAGATTTCTCCCCGTATGTGATCACCTCGGCAAAGTTTCCTTCTTTGTACAGCACCTCTGTGAGCATGTAAGGCACAATGGTACGGTAGTTTTCGTCCTGCTCCGCTACTTTAAGATCTAGCTTGGCCCCTATGTAGTCTCCCTCGCGGTAAGCCAGGTAACCGGCATAGTAATTAGAGGCGTAGCTATAGCGGTGGTTGCCCCTTTTGTTACGGTCAAACAAGGTTTTAGCCTTGTTAAAATTCTTTTTTGAGAAATAGGAGTAAGCCAGTTTAAACTCCATCTCTTTTATCTGAGCCTCGTCTAAACGGTCAGCCGGAGCTTTCTCCAAGTACTCTATCGCCTTGTCGTAATTTTTCTTGTCAAAGAAAGAGGTACCTAGTTCAAAGAAAGCGACGGCCGCTTTTGGGTGAGCCGGATAACGTTCGGCAAACTGCAGCACCAGCTGTTCCGCATCCGGATGGAAAAGGTGCAGACCGCTGATGGCGTAATAGTATTGGGCGTCGGCGGTTTTGGCCGGTTCATTGATCAACCTGATGTACTGCGCAAAGGCCTGTTGAGCCGCGCCGTACTTCTCCCGATCATACAGCTCCAGACCCTCCTGGAAAAAACGCTCTTCTGAACGGTAGGTTTGAGGGAACTGTGCCTGTGCGGCGTGGGCTCCCCCCAGCAAAGCCGTAGCCAAGGCTATCTTGTGAGGTAATTTCATAGTTTACTGGATTAAGGCAACCATCAGGTTTTCCGGAAATCAGAACCCGACTGGAAAGCCCGTCCTTCAAAATTAAAAAAAATGCGTGGAAGAGACACCGATTTTATCGGCTGTTTATGAGAGTTCAACGAAGGCCAACCGGATTTAGCGTTTCACCCTCTGCTTAATTTCCTGTTTTTGGGCTGATTCCTGAAAAACAGCCCAAAAACAGGAATTAAACCAAAATAGGTATCGGGTGCAAAATTTTAAACACCAATTCTTTTAAAATGGCGGCATCAGACAAATTGCCCCCTTCAATACCTTTACTCTGTAAATCAGCCTGATGAATGAAACCTATAATCTGTAGCACCCGCCCATACGGATATGCCCGCAATGCCTGCATGTATTCTTTGGCCAGAAAGCCCCGGTTCCCCAAACTCTTAGCCACCGTCTGCTCCGTAATTTGTGGCAAGAGGTGCAGCGTCATGAGTTTGGTGAAAAAAGAAAACAACAGCACCAGGTTGGGGATCAGCGGATTGTCTTTGGGGTTTGACTCAAAGTAATTGAGAATTCGGTTGGCCTTTAGTACATCTTGACGGGTAAGGGCATTTTGCAGCTCAAAGATGTTGTATTCCTTGCTCATGCCAATGTTTTCCTGCACCAGCCCCTCGTCTATGGTTTGCCCCGGTTTCAGGTTGATGGCTAACTTTTCTATCTCGTTGGCCAACCTTGAAAGGTCTGACCCAATGAACTCTCCCAGCATCATGACCGCCTGCGGGGTGGCCTGTAGGTTCTTGCTTTTGATGAACTGATTGATCCAGCCGGGCACCTGGTTCTCGTACAGCTTTTTAGTTGTAAGTAAAACCGCCTGTTTTGTCAAAAGTTTCGCCAGCCGCTTACGCCCGTCCAGCACCTTGTGCTTGTGGCAGAACACCAGTATGGTAGAAGGTAACGGATTGTTCAGATACGCCTCCAATTGTTTAGCGGCAGAGTCTTTTTCTGGGTCGGCCTCTAGGTTGGGCAGGTTCTGGGCCTCCTTCACAATGACCACTGAACGTTCAGACATCATCGGAAAACGCTTGGCCTGCAGCAGAACGGTAGGCACATCAGTGTCTTTGCCGTACATGACCACCTGGTTAAAACCCTTTTCCATGTCATTGAGGGCGTGCTGCTCTATATAATCAGAGATTTTGTCAATATAGTAAGGCTCCTCGCCCTGCAAGAAATACACAGGAGCGAATTCGCGGTTCTTAAGTTGCTTGAGAATGTCTTCTGCGGTCAGCGCCATGTAACTGGTTCAATATTGTCTGAGACCCAAAGTTACCATACTTAATAGATGAAACCACTATCTTGCCTTTCAAATAGCTTTTCCAGCCCAATTCATTTGCCCGATAATATTTTCAAAGGGCTTATTGATGATACATCATTTAAAGTAACATTATAAAATTTATAGCAACCATCTTTATTCAATGAAAAAACCAAGTGCCATTCTCTGCATTCTGTTAATACTCTGCTGCTTCCCCTCCTGCCACCTCAAAGAGAAGTTCGAACAGTATAAAGCTGTAAATGAAAGCTTGATCTCTGCTTTTCAACATGAGAAAATAAATACAAGCTATAATTGGAGTACTACTGAAGGAGAAAATAATGTAAGTGTAACGTTTTATGATTACCCCATTGATTCTGTTTCTTATCCAGAACTAGAGGAAATGGCAAACCAGGTTCAACAAAGCGTACAGACCAGCTATCCCGGATTTAAAGAACTAGACTATATAGAGGTAAGATTTACTAAAGAAAAAGATTTAGAAACTGCGGATTCTTTTGTCACCTTCAAAAACGACCTAAAGCCAGAACGTTAAAAGTTCAACAGTGTTTTGGAGCTGTTTTTAGAAAATCAGGCGTAAAAGAGAGTATAGAATGCCCCATCACTTTCACTCAGGCGAACAACTACAAACGAATAACTAGCACCGAATAAGCAAGAGGTGTATCTTTGGCGCAGCAAAAACCGATGATACATGAATTTGATTGAAGAACTGCGTTGGCGGGGCATGTTGCAAGACACCATGCCAGGCACGGAAGAGCAACTGAAAGCGGAAATGACAACGGGCTATGTGGGTTTTGACCCTACCGCCTCTTCTCTACATATAGGTAACCTGGCCACTATTATGTTACTGGTACACCTTCAGCGGGCTGGGCACAAACCCATCGCTTTGGTGGGTGGGGCTACCGGTATGATTGGTGACCCTTCTGGTAAATCTGCGGAGCGCAATCTCTTGTCTGAAGAAGTATTGAGAGCAAACCAAGAAGGCATTAGAAAGCAGCTGGAGAAATTCCTTTCTTTTGACGGGGGGGCCAACTCCGCGGAGATCGTGAACAACTACGACTGGTTTAAAGAGTTCTCTTTCTTGGACTTTCTTCGGAATGTGGGTAAGCACCTCACGGTGAACTACATGATGAAAAAGGAGTCGGTGCAGAAGCGGATCACGGCTCAGGAAGGTGAAAACGGTGCCGAAGGACTTTCTTTCACGGAATTCTCTTACCAGTTACTGCAAGGGTATGACTACTTCCACCTTTACAAAAACAAGAATGTAAAACTGCAGATGGGCGGTTCTGACCAGTGGGGTAACATTACCTCGGGCACTGAGCTGATCAGACGCATGGAAGGCGGAAAGGCCTTTGCTTTGACTACCCCACTGGTAACCAAAGCCGACGGCAGCAAGTTCGGAAAGTCAGAGAGCGGCAACGTGTGGCTAGATCCTACTATGACCAGCCCTTACAAGTTTTACCAGTTCTGGCTGAACGTAGCCGATGAGGAAGCGGAAAAACTGATCAAGCGCTTTACCCTGCTCAACCAAGAGGAAATTGCTGCCCTTGTTGCCGAACATGAGCAAGCGCCGCACCTGCGCGTTCTGCAGAAAGCCCTGGCTAAAGAGGTAACCACCACCGTACATTCCGCCGAGGAATATGAAAGTGCCGTAGAGGCTTCTCAGATTTTATTTGGTAAAGGTGACTTAGAAACATTAAGAAACTTACCTGAAGCTACTTTATTGGCTGTTTTTGAAGGAGTTCCTCAAATTGATGTTCCAAAAGATCAATTGACCAGTGATACCCTTGCCGTTGATTTACTTTCTGAGCTAACGCAAGCCCAAATTTTCGACTCTAAAAGCGAAGCCAAAAAAATGATCCAGAATGGCGGCGTAAGCATTAACCGCCAGAAAGTAGGCAACGTAGCTGAGACTGTCACGTCAGACTTACTGCAGGGTAAGTATCTGGTGGTGCAGAAAGGAAAGAAGAATTACTACCTGGTAAAAGCGGTATAACCTTTTTATAAACACTCTACAGCAGCAGCAGGCAAATGATTTTGCCTGCTGCTGCTGTTTAAGGGGTATACTTTAAACCTTATCTACCCTCACATGACCGCAGTACTTCAATAGATGAACCTCTTTCAGCTGGTCTATAGTAAGATTGTGCAACTCATTAGCCCAATGAAAACTCCTCCACCACCGAATACACCGGATGCGGCGATGCCAGCTTAGACTGCCACAGCGCAATAGAACTAACCGGAAACAGAATTTCTTCGGGAGGTGACACCACAGAAAGATTATGCCTCACCCGTACTTCTTTCTTGAAACGCGCCACCGTAACATGCGGTATAAATTCCTTTTGCTTTGATGTTTCGGAGGACAAGGCCTCCGTCAGCTCCTGACTTAATTGCGTAAAGGCTTCATGTTGCCGGAAACGCGCCCAAATTAATCTGGGCGATTTAGGCTTTGGCCCCGGCTCCAGTTGCTCCAAAGCCAGCGTAAAAGGCTGGTGCCGCTTCGCTACCTCAGCTATTTTCTGCTTGTTGGTTTCTTCCTCAAACGCTGGCACATTCCCGATAAAGTAAAGCGTGAGGTGCAGGTTTTGCTCTGGCACGGATCTGCTGTTCGGGTCCTGGTATTGGTCCCGCGCCTGCACCAGATAGTCTTTCACCTCCGCAGGCAAGGCGGCAGCTACAAATAAACGTAGGGTTTCTTCCATACAACTCTGGCTTTGCTCCTGATCTTTTATTCGTCTTCAATCAACATCAAATATTGAAATGCTGTCATTGCGTTTTAGGCGTGATTTCTGGAAAAGAGGCGAAAAACTGCCCCATTAAATCCTAGTTGGCACCTTTCTACTTTTGCTCTGACCACAACACTTGTTCCTAAAACTCCTGCCCCAATGAGATTTGCCCCACGTTCTTTAGCTCGTTCAGATCTTTGTAGAAGTTCTTCAGATTTAAATTGTCTGGCACAAACACATACAGCTGAATTTTGGCGTTATGCTTGTTCTGCGACTGCACCACGTTCACGTTACGGGTGGTGATCTTATACTTCTCTAAAATAGCAAACACCTTATTTGTTTCAATCTTAGCGGACTGAAAACTGATTTTCAGGGTTTTAAAGGAGCCGCCAACAAAGAATTTCTTCCCTACTTTATCCAGAATAGACAGCACAAACAGCAGCAGCAAGGTCACTACCACGGCCGCCTCATACATACCCACGCCCACACTTAAACCCACGGCCGCCACTGCCCAAATGGTAGCCGCCGTGGTGAGGCCGTGGGTGTTGGCGCCTAACCTGTAAATAGCTCCCGCCCCCAGAAAACCAATCCCGGACTCTACCTGCGCCGCAATTCGGCCCGGATCTACGTTAGGGTACTGTGAGAAGGTCTGCGGAATGTAGATGGAGATGAGCATGAGCAAACAGGCGCCCACACTAATGACCATGTGCGTGCGCAAACCGGCTTGCTGCCTTCTTGATTCGCGTTCCCAGCCCAGCAAACCTCCTAAGAGAGTGCTCAGAAAAAGCCGGAGGACAATGGTTTGGGAAGAAATTTCCGTGGTGTCGAGTACAATAAAGTCCATATAAAGCGTTCGAGCTTGTTTACAGGTGAGTCTTTCCCTTTACTGCCAACAGAAGTAAAAGTTTGCCTGAGCAGCACCAAGTAATGCCACAAATTCCGAACTTTGTATTTCTCCTTTATTCCCCATGCTGGAAGTTCTGATTTACACCTTTTTATTGAGCATCTCCCCGTTGGGAGAAGCCAGAGCCGGCATACCCTACGCCGTGCTAAACGACTTCCCCGTTGGCTGGGCATTTTTAGTGGGCCTGATAGGTAACCTGCTCGTGTTTCCGTTGCTCATGTGGCTCATTGACACGTTCAGCAACAAACTCTGGCCTAGCCGCCGCTACCGCCGAGGCGTGATTCACTTCTCTAAACGCGCCAAAAGAACCGTGGGTGCCGAGGTGCAGAAATATGGTTTTTGGGGCCTCATGGTTTTTGTGATGATTCCGTTGCCCGGCACCGGAGCCTATATGGGCACCATTGCGGCTTATGTGCTTAAAATTGAACGCAAAAAAGCATTCTTGGCAACCAGTTTAGGCGTGCTTGTCTCCTGCATCGTCATGGCGATAGGCTCTTATTACGGAAACCTGGGCTGGAAAAGCCTGTGATCTTTTTAGAAACAAGATTCAAGAGGTAAGACTCAAGACTTTGGCGGCTGTTTTCGGTTTGTTTTTCATGAAACAGGCCGAAAACAGCCGCTTCTTTTTTCTAGAGGCTCTTCCTTTTAAATGGACTTTTCTGTTAGAGATCTCCACTTTGATCTTTCATGAAAACCGTTATCTCTCTTGACTTCATGCAGCAACGGTTTACTGCATTAAACCAGCCTATTATTTGATACTCGTGGCACTTTGTGAACCTTTACTGAGAGGTACGAAGTAAAAGAAGTACCAATACCTTTAAAAAGTCATCACATAAAACGAATAGAACTTATGACGAAAATAGGCATTACAGGAGCAACCGGACAATTGGGTCGCATAGTGGTAGACAAGCTCAAAGAGAAAGTATCTTCTGAAAATATAGTTGCGCTGGTGAGAGCCCCTGAAAAAGCTTCTGACTTGGGCGTAGAAGCCCGTGAAGCAGATTACAGCCAACCCGACACCCTGCAAAGCGCTTTGACTGGCGTTGATTCTCTACTTCTCATTTCTTCGAGTGAAGTAGGCCAACGCGCCACACAGCACAAAAACGTGATTGAAGCGGCAAAGAAAGCCGGAGTAAAATGGATTGTGTACACCAGCATCCTCCATGCTGACACCACTGACATTAGCTTAGCCGATGAGCACAAAGCCACCGAAGCCGCTCTGCAAGATTCAGGCATTCCGTTCACGCTCCTGCGCAACGGCTGGTACACTGAGAACTACACCGGTTCTATTGGCGGTGCTTTGGCCGGAGGCGCCGTGATTGGAAGCGCCGGAGAAGGCAAAATTTCTGCCGCCACCCGCGAAGACTTCGCCGATGCCGCCGTAGCCGTGCTGACAGGTGAAGGACATCAAGGCAAAACCTATGAATTGGCCGGAGACGAAGCGTTCACGCTAGCCGAATATGCCGCCGAAATCTCCCGCCAGACCGGCAAAGACATTCCGTACAAAAACTTACCACCAGCCGACTATGCTGCCGCGCTAGCCAGCTTCGGGGTGCCTGAAGGATTTGCCCACGGCATTGCCAGCTGGGATGTATCGGCGTCAAATGGGGCCTTGTATGACGACAGCCGCCAATTGTCAAAACTCATTGGCCGCCCCACTACTCCCCTGTCTGAGGCCGTAGCTCAGGCATTGAAAGGGGCGCAGTAATTCCACTTATTCTTTCCGATTCTTATTTAGAATTACCTTAGAAACAGAAAAGCCTGCCCCAATTACGGAGCAGGCTTTTCTGTTTTTATTAAAGCAGCTTTTTTCTACTTGATAGCCACCGGAACTTCCAGGTTCTCCCACTTCAGGGCAAAACCTTTGTTCGTGATTTCATACACCAACCGCTCATTCATGGTAGCCGACTTCTTTGGCTTCACGTTTACCACCAGCACATTGTTGGCCGGGTCAAAATTGGCAACTCCACCTTGTTTGGTGCCCCCTTGGCCGGTTTCTGAGTTGAAGATGATTTGCCATTCCTTCTCACCAGGCACCATAAACACTGAGTAAGAACCGGCTTTCAGCGTTTTTCCTTCCACTTTAATGTCTTTGTCAGTGGTGAAGGTAGTGGCTTTGTTGGCACCAGCTCTCCAAGCTTTTCCATACGGCACCAGCTCTCCCCAAATAGTACGGCCTTTCACCGCTGGGCTGCTGTAGTTAACGGTGATGTTGGCTCCGCCCACTTTCCCAGTAGCTGTTGCCGCTGGACTTGCTACCGGCTTGGCATCCTGCGCGAAGACAGAGGCAGTCATGGTGAACAGGAAGAAGAGGGTGAAGAGGAAATTTTTGTTTGGCGTTTTCATTATTGTCTTTAATTAGTTGTGGGTCTAAATGTAAAGGATTTTCAGGTTCAAAGATATGTTTAGATAAAGCAATTTTAAGTCTGGGATTATTTCTATGGCGCGGATTTACTTCCGTGACTTAAGAAGCTGTTCAGAAAGTCAGCAACTAAAGTTTAATTACTTTCTTTCGTATTACTTCTCCATTAGCGCCTATTAATTTCAACACATAATTGCCGCTTTTTAATTCTGACAACACTATTTCTCCATTTATATCAGTTCTTCCTCTTTTTAAAAATTTCCCAAAAATATCTGTAATATGGTATTCATAATTACCCCGCCTATTTTCTGATAAAACTACGTTAACTTTATCAACAAAAGGATTAGGATAAACAGAAATTTGTCCATCCACCAGTTGGTCATCTACTGATAAAACTTCTGGAATATTAGCCGATTGTAGACTTGCCAAGGAAGTGGAAAGAAGAGGAGATTGTGTTTCACCCTCTTTGTGTTGGTTACCCCCCATAACATATAACTTACCATTTACTACCACTGCTCCGGCATGCCTTCTAGGGATCATATTATTTTCCACCTCCACTAACTGATTTGTGACAGTGTCAAAATAGCCAATGAATGTTTCATCCTGATGGTCCCCGATGATCCATATATTGTTTCCCACAACCGTTGTAGCATGTGCAGAAATACTTACAGGTAGAGTAATGGAAGTATTACTCCAAGTGTTACTCTCTATATCGTAGATATTTACTTGGTTAGAAGATGTTTCATTAAAGCCACCAATAACATATAACTTTCCATTTACAATTTCGCCTGCAGTTTCCTTAGCTACAGGCATATCGGCGAGTACTGTCCATGTATCAGTAGAGGTGTCATAGGAAAGAAGTTTATTAGAAAAGGTTGAAGAAGCACTTCTCCCACCAAAGATGTAAATTTTGTTTCCTAGTACTGCCGAGCCAGAGGATCTGGCAGGGTGTGGATTATTTGCACCGTATGTAATTGCCCCAGTAGTGGTATTGATTTTTTCTACTTTATTATTGTATAGGCGTTGGCCATTGAAATAATCTCCATTTATTATATATAAATAATCACCTACAATTTCTGAGGAAGCCCATTTCTTAGCAATAGTTGCATTTGTAAGAATTGACCATGAGTTTGTTGTAATATTATATTTCTCGACTAAACTTGTTTCAAATTCATTTTGGGAAAAACCATTTGAAACATAAATATGGTTTCCATTTTCAGTAGCAGATACACCACCACGTGCAAGTCCCATATTAGCCAAATCTTGAAACTCTAAGTTTTGAGCACACAACAACAGTGAATTAAAAAGGAGACTAAGCAATACAATTGTAGCTCTCATCATTATTAAATTTTGGTTTATTGATTAAGAAAAATTTTCTAATTTATTGTAAAGCAAACTAAGCATCCACGAACCTACTTCGTGTTTCTTTAATCTAACACATAAAACTTTTTTGTACAACTAAGCAAATGTAGCAATCTTATAAATATTATAAAGTATAAATCAAAAATGATATAACAAAAAAAGCCATAGAATCCTCTATGGCTTTTTTTCCTCTCTCCTCTTCCTCCTTTTACCCTCTATTATACAACCATGTCCATTCCTTTAGCTGGTTTTCCGTCTGCTTAGTAATCTGCCCCGGCATTAACCGCCAGCCCCAGTTGCCTTGGTTCGTACCAGGGGTGTTCATGCGGCCTTGTTCGTCTATGCCCAGCACGTCTTGCATGGGCAGGATGGCGGTTTTGGCCACCGAGGCGTAAGCCAGACGCGCCATTACCCACCAAATATCCTGCTCGCCCAGCTGACGGCCTACGTAATGCTCTATCTGCTGGTGGTGCGGTTTGCCTTCCTGGCGGTACCAGCCCAACGTGGTGTTGTTGTCGTGGGTGCCGGTGTAGGCAATGGAGTTCCGGATGTAGTTGTGCGGGATGTAGTGGTTCTGCGGCATCTCGTTTCCCCACGCAAACTGCAGAATTTTCATGCCCGGCAGGTTGAAATCGTCGCGCAGCTTCAGCACCAGGTCGTTTATTTCGCCCAGGTCTTCGGCAATGAACGGCAGGCTGCCCAGCTCCTTCTCTGCGAAGGTGAAGAAGTCGGCGCCGGGGCCTAATTTCCACTCACCGTTTTTAGCGGTTTCAGCATCGGCGGGCACTTCCCAGTAATCGGCGAAGGCGCGGAAGTGATCTAGCCGCACAATGTCAAACAGCTCCATGTTCTTTCTCAGGCGGCCCATCCACCAGCCGTAGTCCTGCTCTTTCAGCACATCCCACTTAAACACAGGCATGCCCCAAAGCTGACCTTCGTCGCTGAACGCATCGGGTGGAACGCCGGCCACGCCGGTCATTTTACCGTCTTCATCCACCGCAAAAATCTCTCGGTTGCCCCACACATCTACGCTGTCGTAGCTAATGTAGAACGGCATGTCGCCGAACATCTGGATGCCGCGGTTGTTGCAATAGGTGCGCAGGCGCTTCCATTGCTTGTTGAAGATGAACTGCACCCACTTGGTTTTCTCCACGGCCTCGGCATTTTCCTGCGCCAGCTGCTCTAGTGCGGCTGCGTCACGCTGCTTGTATTCATCGGGCCACTGGAACCAGGCGCTGCCGCCGTTCTGGGCCTTCAGGAGCACGTACAACGCAAAATCATGCAGCCAGCCAGCCTCCGTTCCACAATAGTCGATGAACTGCTGCTGCAGCGTAGGAAAATCGCCGGACTTGAAGTTCTGCCAGGCCTTCTCCAGCAGCTCGTCTTTCACCTTTTGGGCTTGGTCATAGTCCACGCTGCCGGTTTGCGGCAAGTGGTAGTTTGACAGCTCATTTTCGGGCAAGAGCCCCTCTTTGGCCAGCGCCACCGGACTGATGAGCAACGGATTTCCCGCCCGGCTGGAGATGGAACTGTAGGGCGAGTACCCCTGCCCCGCCTCAATTGGGTTGAGCGGCAGCAGCTGCCAGAACTTCTGATTGCTGGCCGCCAAAAAATCGGCAAACTTCCGCGCCTCCGGCCCCATGTCGCCAATACCAAAATCTGATGGCAACGACGTGATGTGCAGCAGAATACCGGCACCGCGCTCGTTCTGGGCCTCCAGTTTGAGCATGGCTAGCGGGAAAATCCCGAACAAATCGGCCACCCTGAGCTCATGCGCATAGTTTCCGGTGCTCCGGATGAGCATGTCCTGCCATTCTTTGGGCGCCTCCTGCGGAATAATCACTTTCGTGTCTTTCCAGTCGATGTCCCCTGGCTTGTCTACGCCCTGCTGTTTGGCCAGCGCAGCCAGATGCAGCGGCACCGCCACCACGTACCAAGTGTGCAGGTATTTTCGGGCAAAGGCCAGCACATGTTCTTTGTGTTCCCCTTCTACCTCCAGCGGCAGATAAGTTCCTTTGGCGAAGAGGTCGGCTTTGTTTTTGCGCTCAGTGAAAAGCGTGCGGGTGAGGTACAGTTTAATGCGAGCATCGTAACGGTTCTCCCATAGCTCTTCCCACAGGTTTTCCTGCTTGTTCAGGTCGTAGCTGTCCATTTCCTCCAGCCAAGCCTGCCGCTTCTCGTAATCCACGGGCCGACGGTTATCTGGGTCCACCAGGCTGAAGTCCCAGAGTTCGGTGCCTTGGTACACATCGGGCACACCCGGCGCGGTGAACTTGAGCAGCACCTGGCTTAGCGAGTTCACAATGCCGAAGTCAGTCGTTTTTGCCCTGAATTTCTCAAAACTGCTCCAAAACGGCCGGCTCTTGTCCAGCAGCTTCACGGTGAAGGCTTTGGTAGCGGCCTCGTATTCTTCGTTAGGCGATGTCCAGTTGGAATTGACTTTGGCTTCGCGCAGCGCCTTCTGCAAATACTCTTGAACCCGGTTCTCGAAATCGTCCTCGTCCTGCCCCGGCATTGGGTAGGCGCCCAGCAAGGTCTGGTAAATGAGGTATTCGTCGTTCACGTCGGGTAGATTGTTCTGCTTCAGGTCGGCGTTCATTTCGCGCCATTCCTGCACCGCGGTCGCCCAATCGTCGGCTAATTCCGTCAGCACGTTCAGGCGTGCCCGAACGTCTTCGCCCCGCTTGGTGTCATGCGTGGAGGTGCCGTTCATAGACAGCGGCCAGTTCTGCTGCCGGTCTTGCATGATTTGGTGGAACTCCTGCGGACTCACCCCAAATGCCTCCGGCGAATCGCCCACCTCGTTGTGCCCCACAAAACGGTTGTAGGTGTACATGATGGTGTCTTCCACGCCTTTGGCCATAATAGGTCCGCTGAACTGCATAAGCCGCTGGTAAAACCGCTGCGACCGCTGCAAATAGGTGCCATCCTCCCCTTCGGGCGCTGCGCCCAAAATGGCTCTCTCCAGAATCTCTACCGGCCCTGTCAGGTCAGGCTTGCTTTCCCTGATGCTGTTGAAGATGTTCTGCACCGCCTCGGCTTCTTCGCCGTCCAGCGGCATCTGGTTACCATAATATCTGTACACCGGACACTGCACCAGAAACTCACCTATGGCGGCTTTCAATTGCTCACTGGGCACGCTGCTCAGCACCTCCTCGTCCACCAGCCGCTGCTCTAGAAACAATTGGTACAGGTTTTCCAGCTCACCGGCCATATTCTCATTCAGAATAAAAGCCTTCTTCTCGTGAATCTGGTCATGCACGGCGGCACCCTCGCCTACCAACTGGTGGTAGAGCTGATTAAATGCCTCCTCGCCGGGTTTATAGGTAAACAGATTATTCACATACGACAGGAAATCATAGCCGGTGTTGCCTTGGATTGGCCACTGCTTCGGCATCTGCTCGCCCGGCTCCAGAATTTTCTCCACGGCAATGTAGGTTTCCTCGCCTGCTAATTCTCTTAGCTGCTGCAGATATCCGGTGGGGTCATACAAGCCGTCTACGTGGTCAATACGCAGCCCTTGAAACACGCCCTCGTCCTGCAGTTGCTTGATGTACTGGTGGTAAATCTGGAATACCTCTGGGTCCTGAATATTGAGGCAAATGAGACCATTAACCGTGAAAAACCTCCGGAAGTTGATTTGATAATCGGTTTCCTGCCAGTGGCACAGCTGGTAAATCTGCTGCTCCGCCAGTTTCAATAATTTCTCTGGATTACCATTGAACGCCTCCAGATTCTTTTCCACCTCTGCCCCTACTGAACTGCCTTTCATGAGCGAGGTCAGTTGCTGCCGGAACTCTTCCCACTTCAGAAAAAAGCCTTTAGGGTCCTCATCGCGGTGCACTTCCCCTAGTTTGTTAAGCAATTGGTCAACTGCCTGACTCGGTTCACCTTCTCCCCGCAAGATGGTTTCATACGACTTAGGGTTAAGTGGATAGGCGCTGTCGTAGTACCGGAACACCAGCCGCTGCTGTGTTGGGTCAAAGGCTAGTTTCAGTTCGCCCTTCTGCACCACGTCCTCCAGCTTTGAACCCAAGAACGGCACCATCACGCGCCCTTGGTACAACGAGCTGGTCCAGCCAATATCAAAGAAGTTATAGTACAGGCTCAGCGGCCCCTTCTCCAGCACATCCGTCAGGAACGGGTTGTTTGGGTGGAAGGCCATGTGGTTGGGCACGATGTCCTGCAGCCAGCTAATGCCATTTTCTTTGAGGAAGGCCGTCAGTTCTTTCAGCTGCTCCTCGGTGCCAATCTCGGGGTTAATGCGGTGCGGGTTCACGCCGTCGTAGCCGTGGGTACTGCCCGGAGTTGCCGCTAAAATGGGCGAGGCATAGATCGTGCTCACCCCCAGTTTCTGTAAATATGGTATAATGCGCTCAAAGTCAGCAAAGGAAAACTCCTTGTGAAACTGCAAGCGGTACGTTGCGACAGGATTGTGCATATTTTATGATTTGAAGATTTGATTATAAGGAGATTGGGGAATTTTTTCAGCCCCGCCTTCTCTCACGGAGCAGAAGAATTTTTGTTGCCGTTTTGGAGCTAGTTTTGAGAAAACAGGCTGAAAACATCTCCCAAATATTTAGAGATATCCTTCTTTCCCATGCATTCCAGATATTCCCCCTTTGAAGGGGGCAAGGGGGATGTTTACACAGGAGTGTCCACGCATTGCGGATTACATTTGCCGATTCTCTTGCACCCAATGCCATAAGGTTTCCACCACATACGGCATCTCTTGCTTTACCTCTTTATCGGTAAAGCGGAGAAATTTCACACCATACGCCTGTAGTGCTCTCTGCCGATTTTCATCATAGGTTATTTTATGGTCATGGCTGTCACCGTCCACTTCAACAGCCAATAGCAGTTCATGACAGAAGAAATCAACAATATAATCAAATAGTGGCACCTGACGGTGGAATTCAACTCCTAGCGATTTTCCTTTCAGTTCATTCCAGAGCAGTATTTCTCCCAACGTGCTGTTGTTCCTCAGCTCTTTCGCTCGTTCCTTAAGGTCTGGCCGGTATGGAATGATTTTGTTGGGCATCTTTTGTTCAGCAACGCTTGGATCTGCTTGTGTAACATCCCCCTTGCCCCCTTCAAAGGGGGAGTATCGGGTAGTGCTCCTGCAATGTTTATTTGAATTGCGTTTTGGGTCTGTTTTCCAGAAAGCAGACCCAAAACGCATATAGGTCTTTACCCTTGGTACACCACCATACTCTCTGGCTGCAAAGTAACTTCTGCCCCACCGGCAACAGATGCTACCGCGGCTTGAGGGCCTTTCCATTCTGGGGCGGCTGAATCTATGAGCAGTTGCCAGTTTTTAGCGCCTAAAGGCACTGTTACTTTTTGCGGCTCTTGTGAGAAATTCATTAGAATCACCACTTGCTGTTCCCCTTGACCTCTTCTGAGAATTAAAGTTTTGTTTCCTTCATTTTCCTCTACCTCCACCGCTTTTCTGTCCAGGCTTTTCAAGGCTGGAATTTCGCGGCGAAGGCGCAGCAGGGTTTGGTAGTATTTGAACATGGTTTGGTGCGGCTCCTTTTTCACCAGATCCCATTGCAGTTTTGAGTTGTTAAAGGTTTCCTCGGCCATTGGGTCCGGCGCCTCGCCTTGCGCGTGGAAGGCGGCGAATTCCGCTTTGCGTCCTTTACGTACCGCCTCGGCCAGTTCTGGGTCAGTGTGGCTCACGAAGTACATGAAGCGGTTGGGTTCTGAATATTCTTCGCCCATCCAGAGCATAGGCAGGAACGGACTGAAAATGACGGCGCCGGCAGCGAGCTTTTGCATCTCAAAGCTTACCAGTTCGCCCAGCCGCTCCCCTAACATGCGGTTGCCCACTTGGTCGTGGTTTTGGGTGAAGACAATGAATTGTTTGCCCGGGTTGTTTTCTGCTTTGATGCCGAAGTGCTTGTTCCGGTGCGGCGAGAATTGTCCGTCGTACACGTAGGCATCGCGGTAGGCTTTGGCCAGGTCGCAAATGCCCGTGAAATCGGAATAATAGCCAGTATTCTCACCGGTGGTGGTAACGCGGAGAGCGTGGTGAAATTCATCTACCCACTGGGAATCCATGCCGTACCCTCCCTCCTTCAGCGGATTGATGAAGCGGGTGTCGTTCAGGTCCAGCTCCACGATCATGTGGTGCGTGCGGCCAGTTTCTTCCATGAGTTGGTTTACCTGCTGCTTCATCTCACGCAGTATGTGCACGGGACTGAAATCTTTGATGGCATGCACGGCATCCATGCGGACGGCATCAATATGGAAATCGCGGAACCACATCAAGAGGTTCTCGGTGAAGTAGCGGCGCACACCGTCACACCAGGCATCGTCAAAGTTGAGAGCTTGTCCCCAAGGCGTATTGTATTTCTCGGTGAAGTAATGGCCGTACACGCCCAAATAATTTCCTTCGGGGCCGAGGTGGTTGTACACCACATCCAGCACCACCGCCAGTCCTTTTTGGTGGCATACATCTACCAAATGCTGTAAGCCTTCGGGGCCGCCATAACTGTTCTGCACGGCGTACGGAAAAACGCCGTCGTAGCCCCAGTTGCGGTCGCCGGGGAACTGTGCCACGGGCATAATTTCAATGGCATTCACCCCCAGCTCCTTCAGGTAATCCAGCTTTTCCTCTAGTCCGGCAAAGGTGCCGTCCGGGCTGAAGGTACCGGTGTGCAACTCGTACAGCACGTAGTCTTCCAGCGGAATATTCTTCCAATTCTGATCGGTCCACTGGAACGCTTCTACATCAACAGCCTGTGAGGGGCCATGTACGCTCTGGGGCTGCGACAAGGAAGCTGGGTCTGGGTATTCCTGATCTTCGTTTATTCTGAATTTATAGGTATCGCCGGGTTGAATCTGATCTGTTGTTAAGGACCAATAGCCATATTCTTGTTTCTTCAGCGGAATGATGGTGTTGCCATCGTTCATGGTGATTTCCAGCAGATCAGCTTTTGGGGCCCACACCAATACTTCGGCTTCACCGGTAGGGGCATAACTTACGCCCAGGCAGCGTTTACGGATATCTGTTCGGCTCATGCTTCGGCTTCAAAAATTGGGTTTTTCAACAATAAAATCGATCGGCCTTCTACCAGAAACTTCTCTCCGGGTGCATAGGTGGGGGCATCTTCGGCCTCTATTTGATTTCGGAATGTGTCAATGACCACCGTCCATTGGGCACCGTATTTCTCCGGCGGCGTCTGGAATTCAAGAGAGTCATGGTAAGCGTTGAAGATGAGGTAGAAGGAATCATCCAGCACCACTTCACCCCTGCCGCCCCGACTGTGCACGCCACGGCCATTCAGGAAGATGGCCAGCGACTTGGCGTGGTCCTGCTCCCAATGCTCGTACTCCATTTCCTCGCCGTTAGGCAGAAACCAAGCAATATCCTCCAGTCCGTGCCCTTTGATGGGCTGCCCCTGAAACCAGCGGCGACGGCGGAACACGGGATGGTTCTTCCGGAAGTGGATCAGTTTTTTGGTGAACTCCATCAGGCTGGAATCGGCGGTAGGCCAGTTAAGCCAGGATATTTCGTTGTCTTGACAGTATGCGTTGTTGTTCCCGCCTTGGGTACGGCTCATTTCGTCACCTGCCACCAGCATTGGCACCCCCTGCGAAAGGAACAACGTCGTCAGAAAATTGCGTTTCTGACGGTCTCGCAAGTCTATTATCCATTTGTCATCTGTAGGACCTTCGGCACCACAGTTCCAGGAGCGGTTGTGGTCTTCCCCGTCTTTGCTGTCCTCGCCGTTGGCTTCATTGTGCTTCTCGTTATAAGATACCAGGTCATGCAGCGTGAAACCGTCGTGGGCCGTAATAAAGTTGATACTGGCCGTGGGACGGCGGTAATCGTCAAAATACAAATCGGAAGAGCCGGTGAATCTATTAGCGAACTCGGCCAACATACTTTCCTCGCCGCGCCAAAAATCACGCATGCAGTCACGGTACATACCGTTCCACTCGGTCCAGCCTGGCGGGAAGTTCCCCACTTGGTAGCCACCCTCGCCCACATCCCATGGCTCAGCAATCAGCTTCACCTGTGAGATAACTGGGTCCTGGTGTATAATATCGAAGAAGGAACTCAGCTTATCAACGCCGTGCAGTTCGCGTGCTAATGCCGAAGCCAAATCGAACCGGAAGCCGTCAACGTGCATTTCTGTAATCCAGTAGCGCAGGCTGTCCATGATGAGGCGAAGTACGCTAGGAAGGTTGGCATTGAGAGTGTTGCCCGTGCCGGTGTAGTCCATATAGTAGCGCTTGTCATCTTCCACCAGGCGGTAGTAAGATGCATTGTCCACGCCTTTGAACGAAAGGGTCGGCCCTTTTTCGTTGCCTTCGCCGGTGTGGTTGTACACCACGTCCAGAATGACCTCAATACCCGCTTTGTGCAGCTCCTTGACCATCTGCTTGAACTCATTTACCTGCTGGCCCAGTGCTCCGCTGCTGGAGTAACGTACATCTGGCGCAAAGAACCCGATGGTGTTGTAGCCCCAATAGTTGGTGAGGCCTTTTTCCTGCAGGTACCAGTCGGTGATGAAGTGGTGGACGGGCAGCAACTCAATTGCGGTAATGCCCAGGTCTTTTAGATAATTTATGGTAGCAGGGTGCCCTATGGCGGCATAGGTGCCTCTTATTTCCTCCGGTATGTCTGGGTGCAGCTGCGTAAAGCCTTTTACATGCGCCTCATAAATCACCGACATATAATACGGAGTTTTTGGCGCCTTATCGTCTTCCCAATTAAAACTAGGGTCTATGACCACTGATTTAGGAATATAGGGTGCGCTGTCTAACTCACTAAAACTAAGGTCTTCGTCTTCGTGTCCAAATTGGTAGCCAAACAGCGACTCATGCCAGTTGATGGTGCCCGCTATGGCTTTGGCATAAGGGTCAATGAGCAATTTGTTGGAGTTGAAGCGGTGTCCCTCTTCTGGTTCATATGGTCCATGCACGCGGTAGCCATACAATTGTCCAGGCTTCAGATCAGGAATGTAGGTATGCCAAACCTGGTATGACCGCTCTTGCATAGGAATCCGGTCATATTCTTTCTCATCTTCTGGGTTGTGAAAGAGGCAAAGATCTACGCCGGTGGCGTTATCGGCATATAGGGCAAAGTTGATTCCTCTGCCGTCCCAGGTGGCGCCCAATGGGAATGGGTTACCTGGATAAGTGATGGTGCTCATAGTTCTTTTAAGGTCTGTGTAGAACAGTACTTTCCTGACGCAGGATTTCCTCGGCTACCATGTACGGAAAACTCTTACTTTGGTATGTATTAGAGGTGTTTGAATATTAAAAAATATCTAGATTTTGATTTTAAAGAGAAAGAACCTGGATTGTTGGTATTGTTGATACTCCCCCTTTGTAGGGGGCGAAGGGGGATGTTTACACATGTAGACCCACCCCTTCCTGGTCCCACTCTTCAACGGTCATCCTGAGCGCTAGCCGAAGGATCTAACGAAGACCACCTATAGCAGGCGATAATGCTTCTGCCACCCCTTAGGACAGGTCGCGACCTGTCCGTACTTTTTTTTGCTTCCGAGCTGACGTGGCTTTAGCTTATCCAAAGCCCTACAAGACCACCTTCTCCGTTTTGGAGGCTCCGTGCGCTCACGGCCGCGAGGCCCCGCCCTGTGGATTCGCACTGCCCTTTTCACTAGACCTTCGGTCTTGCCGCTAATGCGGCACCGCTCAAAGCGAGGCGCTCATCCCCACGGCTGGAAGAGGTTCCAATTCTGCTTTGGCTGTTGCTCTTGGAAATGTTGCTTTTAGCTTTCTGCTTCTTTAGTTCCTGGGTAGAGTCTCTCGCGCTTACGCGCATTACTTTTTCTTTTCTTGATTGAAGAGACTATATACTGCTTCTTCCGCGCGTTACTAATGTGCCTTTTTGAGCTGATTTTCAAAAAGGAGGGCTAAAACAAAATTCTAAAGAAAAAAGCCGCCGAAGGAGAACCTTCGGCGGCTGAAACAAAAACACAACGTTGACTAGAAAATAAACTTGGTGCTCAGGAAGTTGGAATTGCCGTCAGAGACAATCTGGTTGAGCAATTGCTTGTTGTTCTCGTTTAGTTTGGTGGCTACCAAAGAACGAATAGAGAACGAACGTAGGGCATCTACTACCGACAGAGTTCCCTCCGCGCTGTCTTTACGACCAGTGAACGGGAACACGTCTGGTCCGCGCTGGCACTGGCAGTTGATGTTCACGCGGCTCACCTGGTTTACCAGTGGATCAATGAGAGTGGAGATTTCCTCATGGTCCTGGCTGAAGATGCTCACCTGCTGGCCGTGCTCTGACTCAATGAGGTACTGGATTGGTTCTTCCAGATCATCAAACGGCACCACCGGAATCACTGGCCCGAACTGCTCCTCGCGGTACAACTTCATTTCCGGAGTGACAGGGTATACAATGGCCGGATACACAAAAGATTCAAAAGAAGTACCTCCGCCTGGGTTTACCACACTGGCACCCAAGGCTACAGCTTCATCAATACACGCTTTTAAATAAGCGGGTTTGTGCGGCTCAGGAAGCGGGGTCAGGTTCACTCCTTTCTCCCAAGGCATTCCATATTTCAGCTTTCCAACAGCTTCTGTTAAGCCTTCAAGAAATGCGTCTACTTTGCTGCGGTGCACGAAAATGATCTTCAATGCGGTACAACGTTGCCCGTTGAAAGACAGCGCCCCTAGCACCGTTTCTTCTACTGATTGTTTAAGATCTGCATTTTCGGTAATGATGGCAGCGTTCTTGGCATCCAATCCTAAAATAGCCCGCAAACGGTTCACTTTTGGGTGCAGCTTTTTCAGTTCATCGGCTACTTTGCTTGATCCGATCAGGGTGAGCACGTTCACTTTACCGCTTTGCATCAAGGCCGGCACAATGGCGTGGCCACGTCCGTAGATGGTGTTCACCACCCCAGCTGGGAAGCTTTCTTTGAACGCGTTCAGCAAGGGGTAGAACAATAAAGTGCCGTGCTTCGGTGGCTTGAACAAAATGGTGTTGCCCATGATCAGGGCTGGAATAAGAGTGGTAAAAGTTTCATTCAACGGATAGTTGAATGGCCCCATGCACAGCACCACCCCTAGCGGAGACCGCCGGATCTGCGCCACTATTCCCTGTTCAATTTCAAATTTTGAAGACTGACGGTCCAGGTTCTTAAGCGCGTCAATGGTAGCGTAAATATATTCTACCGTGCGGTCAAACTCTTTCACAGAATCAGCGAAGGATTTCCCGATCTCCCACATGATCAACTTCACCACAAGGTCTTTCTGCCCGATCATCTTCTGCGTGAACAGCTCTACGCATTTTATGCGCTGATCTACGCTCATAGTTGGCCATTGTCCACGTCCGTTGTCATAGGCAGCCACGGCCGCATCTAAGGCAATCAGTGCCTCGGCCTCTGTACAAATGGGGTAAGAGCCAATTAATTTTCGGGTATAAGAACCATCCTCTTGTTGAAAGGCAACTGGCGAGAAAACGTTATGCGACGCTCCATCCCATGCCAGCATCTGGCCGTTTGACAGGTACTCCCGCTGGTGAATTTCCTGAGCTAAGGCGTATTCTGTGGGTACCAGGTCTTCGCATACAAAGATCTTCTGTAGGTCTTGTTGGGTGATTTGTTGGGTGTATTCTTCTACTTCCATGTGGGTGACGTTAAGGTGGTTAAACCTTGGTTATTCGTTGTTTCAGATTCAAGATTAGAGCATGCGGCAAGATTTTCAAAATAACCTTTCGTTATGCAGAATTCTCCTTTAGTATAAGGGCTGGTAATAACACCCAGAGGTAATATTGAGTCTTATCCGTTTATAAATTAAATCTGCCATAAAAACTGTTTTGGCCCTGTTTTCTTAAAAACAGGGCCAAAACAGACGACATCAATTATGACTAAGAGAGTCGTTACAGCAATGTAAAATTACCCTCCAACTTTATATCATTAGAGGCAGTCCCAAGCATTACTTTAAACTCACCGGGTTCTGCTACCCATTGAAGTTCATTATTGAAGAATGAAAGCTTCTCTTTATCAATGGTGAAGGTAATGGTCTTCTTTTCGCCGGGCTTCAACATCACTTTCCGGAAGTCTTTCAATTCTTTCAAAGGGCGGGCCAGTGAAGCTACTTTGTCATGCAGGTAAAGCTGCACTACTTCTTCGCCAGCTACTTTTCCGGTGTTGGTGAGGGTAAAGCTTACTTCCAGTTTTTCATTAGCTGACATTTGTGGCTTGCTGATATTCAGGTCAGAATACCCAAAAGTGGTATAGCTAAGGCCATATCCGAAGGCATATTTAGGAGTGTTTGGTGCATCAATGTAAGCCGAACGGTAAATAATATTGTTCTCGTTCAGCACAGGACGCCCTGTATTGTAGTAGTTGTAGGAAAGCGGAATCTGGCCTACGTTCCGGGGGAAGGTCATAGGCAGTTTGCCAGATGGGTTATAGTCGCCGAAGAGCACATTGGCGATGGCGTTCCCGGCCTCAGAGCCTAACCACCAGGCGTACAGAATAGCAGGGGCATTGTCGGCAATCTGGTCAAACACCAGCGGACGGCCCGCCATCATCACTACTACTATTGGTTTGCCGGTAGCTTTAAGGGCAGTAAACAGCTCTTGTTGCACGCCAGGCAAATCAATGTTGGTACGAGATTTGGCTTCGCCGCTCAAGTCCCAAGTCTCACCTACGGCCAACACCACTACATCGGCTTGTTGGGCAGTACGAACGGCTTCTTCAAAACCAGTGAGAGAGTTGCCTTGCACGTCACAGCCTTTGGCGTAAAGAACATTGGTTTTCTTGTCTACTTTCTGTCGGATTCCTTCAAACAAACTCACGGTTAAGGTGGTGTCTGGGGCTACAGTCCAGCTGCCGTCAAGATCACGTTTGGCTTTGGCCAATGGCCCAATTACGGAAATGGTTTTTGCCTTTTTATTCAGAGGCAATACATTGTTTTCATTTTTCAGGAGCACGATGGATTTTTGGGCTACGTCGCGGGCAATGAGGCGGTGCTGTGGGTCGTTCAGAACTTTCTGTTCGCGCTTCAGATCAGAAAAACGATAAGGGTCATCAAATAAGCCCATCTCAAATTTTTTGTATAAGATCCGGCGCACGGCATCATCCACTAATTCTTCTTTCACCTTGCCTTCTTTTACTAGTTTCACCAACGCTTGCTTGTAAGCCCGGCTTTCCATATCCATGTCGCTACCGGCGGTAATGGCTTTCAGGGCGGCTTCGGCGTTGTCTTTGGCAAATCCATGAGCAATCATTTCACCAATGGATCCCCAGTCACTTACCACAAAGCCTTTGTAATCCCACTTCCCTTTTAATATGTCGCGCTGCAGATAACTGTTACCCGTAGCCGGAATACCATTGAGGGTGTTGAATGAGTTCATAAAGGTGGCTACCCCTGCATCAACGGCAGCTTTAAAAGGAGGCAAAAACGTTTCGTGCAGCGTTTGCAAACTCATGTCTACGGTATTATAGTCACGTCCACCCTGAGCGGCCCCGTAGGCGGCAAAGTGCTTCGCGCAAGCCATTACGGCATCCGTTGCACCCAGCTTCTCGCCCTGAAATCCTTTCACGCGGGCCGCACCAATCAAAGAACCAAGGTAGGTGTCTTCGCCGGCACCTTCCATTACCCTTCCCCAGCGCGGATCACGGGAAATGTCTACCATAGGCGCGAAGGTCCAGTGAATGCCCGCTGCCGCCGCTTCTTTAGCTGCTATGTGCGACGATAACCGGATGGCTTCCAGATCCCAGGAAGCGGCTTCAGCCAAGGGAATGGGAAAAACTGTTTTATAACCGTGAATTACATCAAGGCTGAACAAAAGCGGAATTTTCAGTCTTGACTGTAGCGCCACTGACTGAATCTCACGGGTGTCTTTCACTCCTTTCACATTGAGCATAGACCCTACCCAGCCGCTTTTAATGTCGTTAATGAGGTTAGTTTTCACCTCACTCACCGGACCTGTTACAGCTTTGCCGGAATATTGATTTAACTGACCCACTTTTTCCTCAAGGGTCATTTGCTTTAAAAGGTCTTCTACGCGCTGCTCAATTGGTTTTTGTTGGGCCTGAACCGAGCCCACAAGGAGGAAACTTAAGAACAGGGTAAGCGGCAAGAAATGTTTGCTGGTCATGAGTACTTGAATAATAGAAAAAGAATTGGAATGAATTGGTAAAACAATAGAGGGAAACCTAAGGGCAAGAGAATGACAAGGCACCAGTAAATTCTGGAGCGAAACCATGAAGGGCTACTGTTTTAGAGCTGTTTTTCAGAAATCAGGCCTAAAACAGCGGAGGGTTATCTATACCCACCGCCGTTCTAAGCCCTCTGTTTTTATTGTTTTTGAAGCGCCAGGCGAAGACCTATTTCAAATCCGCCGCCTGTGTAGTCTTTTATTTCCGGATTGGAAGTAGTGTAGATTCCTGTTATGGCAACTCTAGACTTATAGCCCACTGAAAAACCTAAAGTGGCAGCCTTGGTGCTGTGGTATAGACCAAACACCTGCAGGTTGTTATCTAAAAAGGAAACATTAGCACCCGCATCTAAGATGTTATCCGTCTCGCGAATTCCACGGTAGGCTACCTTAGGTTCTAAACCTATGGTCTGGCCACCCACTTCCAAATCAAAACGGTAACTCACCGAAGAAAAGAAAGTTGGGTAGTTCACATAATCCTCCTGGTTAGGGTCAGAGACTAAAAGGTTACGAAGTCCTAAAATGGCTGCCTGTACCTGAAGCTTAGAAAAGTTGTAGGCTGCTCCCACATCACCGTCTACCTGCACACCACGGTCATTAAATCGGTTCACGCTCGGGTCAAAGTTATCGCCGGTGATATCTAATTGCCGGATGCTTTGCCTGGACGCTCCAAGTGATAATCCCAGATTCAACTTCTGGTCTTCAGCTACCTGAAAATGATAGGCATAGGTAGCCTGCACACTGGTTTGCTGAATAAGACCGGTTTTGGTGTTATACACATTTACCCCTACTCCCACGTTGTTTCCAAACCCGTACTCGCCGGTAAAAGACTGAGACCTGGGCGCACCGGGCAAAGAATTCCATTGCTGCCGGTAAGCCACGTTGAGCTTCACTCCTGCCTCCAGGCCTGCCATGGCAGGGTTAGCCAGGTACTGGTTCTGAAAATACATGGTACCCATTGGGTTCAGCTGGGCCTGGGCTTGATTTTCCCCTACTAATGCAGGTAATGCCAACGCCAACGCGCTTCCTACCACTGCCAAAGCAAATCGCTTAGATATATTATTTACTAAATTCATAATGCTGTTTTTTTAAATAGGTGACAGACATTGAGAAACTTATTGTCTTACAATGGTAATGAAGCCTTTAAATGAAGGTTGCCCATTGCCGAAATCTACAATGTAGTAGTAAGTACCTTCGGCTAGTGGTGCATTCTGATAAGTACCGTTCCAAGTGTTATTGTAACCTCTCTGACTAAACACCACACGACCCGCCTTATCAAAGACTTTAACTTCATTGTTGCGGTAGAAATCAATGTTCTTGATTACCCAAGTATCATTCACGCCGTCATTGTTCGGGCTCAGAATGTTCGCTGTCTCCAGCACACTGTAGTTTTCAGACACAGTAACGGTGAAGCTTTGGGTGGCGGCGCAACCGCTGGCGTTGGTGGCGGTAACTGAGTACGTGGTAGTGGCTTCCGGCCGTACGGTAATATAAGCACTGTTCTGCCCGCTGATGATACCGTCAGCATTGGCCCACACGTAGCTGGTACCGCCGGTGGCGGTGAGGGTGGCGGTGAGGCCTTTTGAGAGCTGATTACCTTGGTCAGAAGTGATGGCTATAGTAGGCAATTCAACGCTGTTCACGGTAAAGGTGCGGCTGAATTCATCTACACCGCCGTTGGCAGTACCACCATTGTCACGCACAGTAACTGTTACAGTTGCTGTCCCGAAAACTCCGGCTCTGAGACTGTATGTAACCTGCCCAGTTCCATTCGCACCTAAGTTTACATTTAAAGCATCAAACATGGCGCTGTTAGAAGAGGCAACTGACAACGTAACGGTCTGGTTTACTTCTGGGCCAGCGGTTATACCTGTTAGGTTCACTGTCTGCTGGGCAATGGTGCTGCAGACGGTTTGGTTTTCTATAGCTGCCATGGTAGGTGCTTCATTTACGTCCAGTACCTGCACCACGATAGTTTCTTCTAAGAAATGACCGGAAGACGAGGTAGATCTTACCCTTACACTGTGGCTTGATTTGGCTTCATAGTTTAAAGCCGCTGCCGTACGTAATTGGTTGTCGGCAATGGTAAACAAGGCATTGTCTGTGTCACCGGCGCCGCTCACCAAGGAATAGCTAAACGTGGCGGTAGGATTTTCTGAAGTAGAGGTCAAAGTGCCCGCCACAGTACCAATGGCTGCATTTTCATAAAGTGGTTGCGGTGCTAAGGAAATGGAGGTTACATAGGCAATGTTAGTGCTTGCCCCTGCTACATTTGTATAAGCAGAAAACACCACATTACCCGCAGCACGTACCCGGTAATAGTATTGCGTACCCGATTGCACGCTATTATCAGTGTATGAAGTTGCATTGGCTCCAACAGTGGCTAATGTTGTAAAGGTTGTACCATCAAAAGAGCGCTCAATTTCAAAGCCTGTCTCAATGTTGGAGTTATCTGTCCAAGTAAGGTCTACCTGATTCACAGAAACCGCAGTGGCCGCCAAATCTGTAGGAGCTACTAAGAGAACCGCTTCCCGCAGGGCTGCGATAAAGGCCATGTTGCCTTCTCCAAACCCAACTCCCCAGCCTCTGTCAGGGCCTCTGTTTTCTTCGGCTTTCACGCCTATATAATCAGCACCAGTTCTTTCCGGAGCCAATGGATATTGGAACGCTCCTGAATTGGTAACCATTGGTGAAATTAGCATAGGTGCCGTGATAGCTTGGAAGAGAGTAGTATTTCCCCCGTTGTTTGTAGCAAAGGCATGAATTACATTGTCAAAACCATAGCGCTCGCCTGTCTTAATAATGGCTATGTCCGTACCGGTGAAATTGAATTCATGGCCGTTTGGTGACACTCGGGTGATGAGCGTAGAAGCATCAGTCAGCAGCAAATCTATAGTGAAGTCTGAGGCATCAGTGTCTTGCACATATCCCGCTTGCTGTGATTGGGTTTTCCGCAAAACGATTGTGGTACCGGAACGCATGTCTTTCCAGAAGTCAATGTTGTTGAATTGGTATTTACCGCCGTTGTCACTGGTGGCATTTGCCTCCAGGTCTTTCACGATCATGCCGCGCATGTCTAAATGGTCTTGAATTACCAGTAACTCTACCGCATCTGAAGTACCTTCCCAAACAGAGGTGGCATTATAAATCTTGTTGATCACAATACTTGGTACCGGAACCGGAGCCGACGTAGTAGCCTGAGCTACATTAGAGAAAGCAGAAGACCCACCTGGCCCTACTGCGCTCACCCGATAATGGTAGGTGGTAGAACCTGTTAAGCCGGTGTTGGAATAGTTGGTCACGTTAGAACCAACCGTTGCCAATGCCGCAAAAGTAATGCCGTCAGTAGACCTTTCAATCTGGAAACCGGTTTCTATTGAAGCATTATCTGTCCAGGAGAGGTTGATCTGTGAAGAGGAAGCGACCGTAGCCGTTAATGCAGACGGTGCTACCGGAATACCTGATTGGGTGGTGGCATCCGCTACGTTAGAATAAACAGAATTATCTACTGGCCCAACTGCCCTTACCCTATAATAATATCTGGAAGCGGGGTTTAAGCCTGTGTTAGAATAGGTGGTTACATTGGCACCAACTGTAGCAAGAGCTGCAAAAGTTGTACCATCGGTAGACTGCTCAATCTCAAAACCAGTTTCAATAACCGAGTTATCAGTCCATGTTAAGTTAATCTGGTTAAAGGAAGTCGCCGTTGCAGTTAAGGCAGTTGGCGCGACCGGAATACCTGTGGTAGTAGTGGCATTGGCGACGTTGGTATATCCTGACGGACCAGGTGCCCCCACCGCTCTCACTCGGTAGTGATATTGTGTGTTTGGAGTTAAGCCAGTATTAGAAAAAGAGGTTGCATTGGCAGCCGTGGTGGTAACCAAGGTAAAGGATGTGCCGTCAGTAGAGCGTTCAATCTCAAAACCGGTTTCATTCACTGAATTATCAGCCCAGGTTAAATTAATCTGCTCATGAGAAACCGCTACTGCCGCTAGTGTGCCGGGATTAGCCGGTACCGCTTCTAAGGTTGTAGCGTTGGCCACGTTGGTGTAGGCCGAGTTGCTCTCTGCACCCGTAGCTCTTACTCTGTAGTGGTATTGGGTAGACGAAGTTAAACCAGTGTTTGAGTATGTTGTTACATCTGCCGCAACACTGGTCAACAAAGTAAAGGCTACTCCGTCAGCAGACCGCTCTATTTCAAAACCAGTTTCATTGTTTGAATTATCAGCCCAAGCCAAATCAATTTGAGTAGTGGAAACGGCCGTTGCTGTTAGATTACTCGGTGCCAATACCGCTCCGGCATTGGTGGTAGCATTGGCCACTGATGAATATTCAGAAACTCCCCCGGTTCCTACTGCCCTTACCCGGTAGAAATATTGGGTAGAGGCACTTAGGTTCGTATTTTCATAGGTGGTGACATTGGCCCCTACCGTTGCTAAAGCGGCGAAGGTGGTGCCATCCAATGACTGCTCCAGTTCAAAGCCTGTCTCATTAGTGGAATTGTCGGTCCAGCTTAGGTTGATGGTACTGCTGGAAGCAGCTGTGGCCGTCAAACCGGTAGGTGCCAGTGGTTTTGGCTCTAAGGTAGTGGCGTCTGCTATGTTAGAATAACCTGAATTTGCCGCATTGCCTAATGCCCGCACTCGGTAATAATAGCGGGTAGTGGCTGTAAGAGGCTGATCGGGGTAGGTGACTACTCCGGCAGTTGTGGTGTGCAGCGAAGTGAAGTTTTCGCCGTCACTTGATCTTTCTATTTCAAATCCGGTTTCATTGGTAGAGTTGTCTGTCCAGGCCAGGTTGATCTCTGTATTAGAGATAGCTGTGGCAGTTAAGTTACTGGGGGCTGCCGGAGTGGCCTCTAAGGTAGTGGCATCCGCTATGTTAGAATACGCCGAGTTCTCCTGATCACCAGTGGCCCGGACACGGTAATAATAACGGGTGCTCGCTTCTAAGGAATTGTCCTGGTAGGTAACCACATTGGCCCCAACCGAAGCAAGGCTGGTAAAATCAGTGCCATTGATGGAGCGCTCTACTTCAAAGCCAGTCTCGTCATCAGAAGCATCTGTCCAGCTTAAGGTAATAGCACTGCTAGAAGCCGCAGTAGCCGTTAAACCTGTTGGTGCTGCAGGGGCTACTGATGGACGCAGGGAGGAGATAAAGGCAATATTATTTTCACCAAAGCCATAGCCCCAGTTTTTATTTGGTTCTGTAGAAGTAGAAGCCTTTTCACCGTCAAAATCTGCAATACTTTTGGTGGGGTTGTTGGGGTACACGAAAGTACCAGCCGCTCCATTACCACCAGTTGTCCATAGCCGTGGGCTGTAAACTGCATTAAAGAAAGAGCCTGCGGTAGAAGCATTTCCACTGTTGGAAGCCATGGCATGGATAGCATTTCCGGCTCCGTTCATGTCACCCCGCTTTAGCACCACCATATCGGTGTTAGTAAGGTTGAACTCATGCCCGGCAGCAGAAACCCTGGTCAGATAGGTAGAGGCATCATTCAATAATAGATCTAGGGTGTAATCAGAAGGGTCGGTGTCCTGCACATAACCTTCAAACTGAGACTCTGTTTTGCGTAATACAATGGTGGTTCCGGCTCTTAAATCTGACCAGAAATCTATGTTGTTGAATCTATATTTCCCTCCCGTATCATTTACTACATTATCATTGTAGTCTTTGATAATAAGGTTACGCATGTCAAAATGGTCCTGTACCACTAACAGCTCCACGGCATCTGATTTTCCATCTCCGGTTTCAGAAGCATTATACATTTTATTGACCACCACTGGTGCGGAAACAGGACTTTCCTGTAAAACCGAGCGGCGCAGAGAGGCTATATAGTTTCTATTTCCAGCTCCAAATCCATAATGCCACTGGCGTTGTGCGTCATTGGCATTGTTGATAGAATTATTGGCTAAGGCATCCGTTCCGTTGTAGTCGGCTACGGTTTGGGTAGGGTTTGTAGTATGATAGAAATATCCGCCACCCGGGCTAGCATATACTAACTTAATTTTTGGGGAAGCAGTGGCATTGAAATGCGCAGATGCATTAATATTGGCCTCACTACCAAAGGCAAAAGCATGGATAGAACCGGCGGTGCCTGAAGGGTCACCTGTTTTGATCATCACCATGTCGTTACTGGTCAAATTGAAAACAGCAGACCCTCCTCTATTTGTAAAATAGGTGGTGTTCTGAAGAAGTACGTCAATGGTGAAATCTGAGGGGTCAGTGTCTTGCTCGTAACCGGCAAAAGGTGCCCTTGCATTGCGCAAAACAATGGTAGTTCCTTTTCTGAGGTTTTTCCAAAGCGGATGATCTTTGAATTCAAACCTTCCACCTTCTGCGGCCAAGTTATTTTCAAAGTCTTTGATGGTGTGGCCTGTTATGTCCAGATGATCCTGAATAACCAGTAGTTCTACCGCATCAGTATTCCCATCTGCGTCATTGGAGCCATTCAACAACTTATTTACCACGATACTTTGCGCCTGCACCGCACTAATAAGTAAGAAGACGCCTAAAAAGAGTAAAAGTACTTTTCTCATAATGATAAGGCAAAAGGTGAAAATTAATTGAAATCAGTTTTAGAAACTGGGGGATATTTTTAAAGCTGTTTTAGGCTTGTTTTAGTTAAAACAAGCCTAAAACAGCTGGTAACTTATTGAACACCATCTATTATGCCCTGATAAGCAGGCTTCGGCAGATAATCGCGGTCAAAAGGCAATGGCCAATCTGGGGCTCCGTTGAAGCCCGGTACCCAGCTGTCAGCATCGCCTACGTTCCAGGTGGTGATGCCAAACTGTTGGGCCTTAGGAATAGCGTTGTAGGTTTGTACAATGAACTTGTACCGGTTGGCCTGCAATTGAGCCAGAGCCGGGGTTAAGGCAATCCCTTGCACCTTTTCTGGGTTCATAGAGATATCCAATTCAGAAATGTGCACCAGCAACCCTGTGGCGGCGGCAGTATTAATGGCAGCGGCCAGGTTGGCGTCTGATTGGTTGTAGCGCGTGTGCATTTGCATGCCAATTCCATGAATGGGAATTCCGCGTTGTTTCAGGCTAGTGACCAGATTAATGATGGCAGTTCTTTTAGTAGGCCCCCATTCATGGCCGTAGTCGTTGTAAAAGAGAAGGGCTTCAGGGTCTGCCTCGTGGGCATACTGGAAGGCGCGGGCAATATAATCATCGCCTAAAATTCTTCTCCACACGCTGTTACGCAAGGCGGGGCTGTCGTTTTCAAAAGCCTCGTTTACTACATCCCAAGATACCACCTTACCCTTAAAGTGAGTAACGATGGTTTGGATGTGATTTTTGAAAATCAGCTCAAATTCCTCTTTTGTCCCACTGAAGTTTTCAATCCAAGGTGGGAGCGATTGGTGCCAGATGAGGGTGTGGCCGTGCACCCGCTTGCCATGTTGCTGGGCAAAATCCACCAGATAATCGGCGTCTGCCCAGGTAAACACATCTTTAGATGGATGCAGAGCTGATACTTTCATGGCATTTTCTGCCGTAATGCTGTTCATCTCATTTGTCACCACTGCCCGGTACTTAGGGTTGTTCTTCATGAGGTTCACGCTCACTGCAGCCCCAAATGGGAAAGGAAGGTGCGTGTGCAACCCAGTGGTGGTACTGGGCGGTACGGTTCTTACCGGTTTCGGGAATTCCCCTTCGTTTTCACAAGCGGTGAGTGCCACCACAAAGAATAGTACTGTTAAGATTCTGATTTTCATACGGCCTCCTAATTCTTCTTCTTTATAAAATAATCTGCCAACTGGTACTTGTTTCTGTTGATCTCTTTCATCTTCTCGGCTAGCGGGGCATACACGTTGTAGTAGTTGTCTACAATGCCCTTGTTAGCATCTATGTTAGAGGGTTCGGCTCCCTCTTTGGTGGGGTCGTTGTCTTGGTACTGGAACCAGTGCCAGCCTACACAATTTTTAGATTCTAGTAGGCTTAAGGTGAAATTTTGGTAGAAAAGACCTCGGTCTTCTTGGGTTTTCACCATCCAACCAGCTCCGGTTTTATTGGGTAAGCCTGAGTCCTCCCCTTTCACGTACCATTCCGTGATCATGAAAGGTTTATTGGCCAGTTTGCCCCATTCCTCCATTTTCTTGGCTTCGGGAGTCCAAACGTTGTAGTAATTGATAGATACAATATCAACATATTTACCGGCGGCTTCCATCATCTCTGGATAATCACGCTGGGGGCCGTAGTAGCGGCAGCCCAGGTACATGTGGTTAGGGTCGTACTTCCGGATGGCTTTGGAAACAATAGAGAAATAGCGTTCCGTCACCAGTTGCAGAAACTCTTTTTTGTGTGCCTCAGTGATTTGCTCTGGGGAAATACCTTTTTCGTCTATCCACTTTTTGGCAGCCTGGTACCCTGGCTCCTTCGGGTCTAGTTTTAAGTAACCCTCCAGGTTGCGGCGCAGGAGTGGCATTTCATTGTCAGAGAAATAGCCGAAGAGATTTTTATCGTCTTTATAGGCTACCAACTGTTTAACGTGCTCGTCGCTGAAGGTTTCAAAATCTGGGTCGAAAACGAAGATGCAGTCATTGGGATACCCGCGATGCCCGGGCTTCTGGTAAGTGCCGCCCCGCTTCTTGCCGTAGGCACTCATAAAGTCCAGGTTAATAGTATAGGCCAAGGGCGACTTTTCCTGCAAGGGCGTCTCACGGAACTCCTTCACGGTTGACCAGGAACCCAACCCGTTGTACCCGTGGTCTAACAGCATCTGGTGCGTGCCTTGAGCCCAGCCTTTAGTATCTGTGAATTTTTCCTTGAGCGCTTCTTTGTTGCGGGTCGATCCGCCCATGCTCACCGTGTTCACAGCGGTGTGCAGAAAGTAATACCCTTCCGGATCAATAGCCCACCACCGGCCATCCAGCTGTTTTACATGAAAGAAACCAGTGGCTTGGGTGCGCTTGTCTTTTCTGCCGCCGTACTTGCTGAGCTTCACTGAATTCTTTGGTTTGAAATCTGTGAGGTGTGCCAGGCTTCTGGTCTCATAGTCTTTCCATTCCCCATAGCCCAGAGTAGCATCTGAAGTGGTAAGGCCTCGCTTGGCTTGCACGATCAACGGCTCCGGTGATTTCTGCTGGGCTTTACAAGCCCAGGGGGAAACCATCGCAGAGAGAAAAAATAACCGAAGCATCTGCTTTTTCATACTACTTGTATTTTTGCTGCATTTGGTCATAGAAGTTCTTCAGCACGAAGAAGGCTTTCTTTTTCTCGCCGGTGTCTGAGTACACGCCTTTGCGGTTCCAGAAATTCTGGTACACTGGGTGCTGACGACGGGGTGAGCGGAAGTCTACTAAGATCCAAGGGGTCATGCCTCTTAAGGCGCCTACTTTGCTGAGCATGTCCAGCTGGTACTTGTACATAGACTCCTGATATTCTTCTGACCACCGAGTTTCGTCGTCGGCATGGTATCCGGCAACGGCCTCGCCTCCAAACTCGGTGATTACTACTGGCTTATTGTATTTGATTTTGAAGCTGTACTTGGGCAAGTCTTTTGGTGCGCCCCAGTACCAGCCGCCGTATTGGTTGAATGATACCAGATCGAGTTTTTCACCCAGCGGATCATCTACAATCAAGTCATACCCTTCGCGGTGTATCTCCAGAGCGGCGGCTACCAGGCGGGTATCATCAAGGGAGCGCGTGTAGGCGGCCATATTACCCATAAATTTGTGGCGAGGCTCGCTCAATGGGGTTTCGTTGCCGATAGACCAAACCACCACACTGGCTCTGTTTTTATCACGCACCACCATATCGGTCATTTGTTGCTGGGCGTTTTTGTAGGTTTCTGGATTTTCCCAGGAGATAGTCCAGTACACGGGCACCTCGGCCCATACCATTAAACCCATTTCATCAGCTAACCTGATCATTTCTTCGTTGTGGGTGTAATGAGCCAGGCGTACGTAGTTGCAGTTGAGTTCTTTGGCCCACTGCAGCATCATGCGCATGTCGCCGCGGTTTCTCAGGCGGCCCTGCAACAGCGGATTTTCGTCATGGATGGAAATACCCCTGAAGAAAACGGATTTGTTGTTCAGCAATATATCAGTGCCTTTTACTTCAATCGTTCTGAAGCCAATGCGGTCTTTTACTTCATCAGTGCCGCTGCTTACCACCACATCATACAGCTTGGGGTTTTCCGGCGACCAGTAGGTCATTTTCTTTACCGGAATGGAAATATTCACACGGCCTGAGGCGTCTGCCCTGGCAGTGGTTTTAATTTTCAATTCAGGAATAGAAACTGTGATTTGTTGCGCTAAGTCTTTACCGTCTAATTGCACGTACCCCTCAATGCGGTTCAGGTTGTTCTTGGCCAACTGAATTTTGTAGTCGTTGATGTGGGTTTGCGGTAATTCGGCCAAAAGCACATCACGAGTGATGCCGCCGTAGTTCCACCAGTCAGTGTTCACGGTAGGCACCTCGTCTTGCTTGCGGGTATTATCTGCCTTTACCACCACCACGTTGTCGCCCTGGTTCAGTTTACCGGTCACGTCAAACTGAAAAGGAGTGAAACCGCCTTTGTGCACGCCCAGCTTTTTGCCATTCAGGTACACATGCGCCTCATAGTTTACCGCCGCGAAATACAACAGGTACTTTTTATCTGTTTTAGGGGCGGCTGAGAATTTCTTGCGGTACCAGATGGTGCCTTCATAAAACTTGAAAATGTCGCCCTGTGAGTTCCAGTCTGCTGGCACTACCAGTTGGGGAGCATACTCGAAATTGTATTCAATCAGTTCTGACTTGTTTTTCTGTTCACGGTCGTCATAGAACCCACCCTTGCCAGAGGCGGACTGGTCAAACGGCATATGACGGTAGTCATAGTAGCCCATTTCATAAGGATCCATGATGTAGTTCCACTGTCCGTTCAGGCTAGTGAACTCCCGACCCTTAATGTTCTGAATCAGGTTTAGCTGCTGGGCAAATGCACTGGAGGTTAGAAGAAGTAAAAACAGTAAAAAGGAAAAGGAGAATTTATTCATTTGTTCAAGCTGCTTGTTAGTTTAAGTTTGGGTAGACCAGAAATCTATACTTCACCAAAAAGGGGCATATTATTTTGTCTGCTTAGGCTCTTCTGTTTTAGGGTTATTTTCTCAAAAACAGCCCTAAAACAGAAGGATCTATTATTGCCAGCCTGGGTTTTGCACCAGTGCCGGCGTGCGGTTTATCTCGGTTTGGGAGAATGGGAACAGATAATGTTTTGGAAGGAACACTCGGTTCTCCACCACAAAACGCTCATAATTCAAGGTACCGTTATTGTTCACCGTTATTCGCATACCAGTGACCGGACTGTTAAATTCCTCCTCCCCTTTTTTCCAGCGGCGCACATCAAAGAACCGGTGTCCTTCAAAACAAAGTTCTACCTGCCGCTCTTTGTGAATTCGCTCCCGCATGGCCTCTTTGGAGGTGATAGAGCCTGCCGGAATCACCATGTTGGATCCTGCCCGGGTGCGTACCATGTTAAGTTTTGCGTACACATCGGCTACCGGACCCTGAGCTTCATTGAGGGCTTCAGCATAATTCAACAATATCTCCGCATATCGAATCACCACCCAAGGCCGACGCGCCAAGGTATTGTTAGTTTGGTTCCAAACGGCAAACTCACTCAGGAACTTGCGCATATAATATCCAGTTCTGGTAGCATTTACGGTACGGCCCAAACCATCTTTCCCACCCACGAAGGTTTCTACCGGAATACTTTTGAAAGACCTTGCGTTATGGTTGATCACAATGGCAAACCGAGGATCACGGTTATTATAAGGATTGGCAGGATTGTAGCCTGAGGTGGGATCTGTGATAGGCTTCCCGTTAGACATATCAAAAGCATCTACTAACTCTTGAGTAGGGTTAGTTCTGCCCAAGGCCCCATTGTAACTGATTGGCGCATGAAACATTTCAATATCATTGCGGTTAAGCGCTTGTGTTGCAAACAATACCTCAGAGTTGTATTGGGCAGCACCATAATTAAAGATGTTGGTGTACGTGCTTTGCAGAGAGTGCTTGTTCAGGTCAATCAGCTGTTTTGCCACATCTGCGGCGGCTTGCCATTTAATAACGTCGCCAGATGGATTGTGCAGTGGGCTGGCAGCATACAATAAAAGCCTTGACTTTAAACCCAGAGCGGAAGTGCCGGTAGCCCTTCCTCTATCTCCGGCAGGCCAATCGTTCATGCCTGTAGGAAGCATTTTGAAAGCTGAGTCGCAATCGGCGATTATTTGGTTTTTAATCTCCTCAAAGCTGTTTCTGGGAAGATTAAGATTTTCAAAACGGTCGAGCGGTCTAGTGATAAGAGGAACGCCTCCGTAACGCTTCAGTAATTCAAAATAAAAGTAGGCTCTAAGAAAATAAGCCTGGCCATTTAACCGATCTAGCTCCTGCTCAAAAGTTAATCCATTTTGCGGAATAATAGCACTGGTAGGAGACTTGTCTATAAAAAGGTTTACTTTTCTGATACCTTCATACATGGCCGAGTACACATCGTCAAAGGTGCGGTTTGGTGCCCAGGTGTTGTTATTAAAAATGTTGATGGCCGAGTTGGGATTAGAGTTAACCGCTTCATCTGAGACAGACGCCAACATAGCGCCGTTTCCGTCCAAATTATAGCCCTCTGCTACATGAAAGTAAGCATTATTCAAAACACCACGGGCGTAGTTATCATTTGACCACACCTGTTCCTCAGTAATTGGACCTTCGGTGGTGGAGCCATCCTCCAAAAAGTCCTGACACCCCCAAAAGCCGAGGGGGAGTAAGAACAGCATCCATTTTACCTGTAACTTCTTCATATTTTTAGCTTAAAAATATTCTACTTAAAACCTGATGTTTACCCCTGCTGCCCACGTGCGTAGCGAAGGATACTCTGCACCATATCCGGCCATAGGCATTTCCGGATCAATAGGAAGATCTTCTACTTTACTAAATGTGAGCAAATTGAAGCCGCTCAAGTACACACGCATAGAATTCACTCTGGCATACCGGGTAATGCTGGCCGGCAATGAGTAACCTATTTCTGCCTGTTTTAACTTCAGAAAATCTCCGGAGCGGAGCCAGAAGTCAGAATTTTGAGTGTTATTACCACGGTCTGAGATGGCCATACGTGGGTAAAGGGCAGTTTGGGCTGTAGCTGGGGTCCAACTGTCTACACTAAACTGGTTGATGTAGCCACTTGCTAAAGAACCAGAGTTTATAAGGTTATTTATCTGAATAGTGCGGCCATACACTCCTAAAAACTGGGTAGTTACATCAAACCCACCGTATTGCAGGGTAGCTCCAAATCCGTAGTAAGCCTTGGGAATATCAGAATAATCAGACTGAAGAAAATCGAAGTTGTCGATAACGCCGTCTGGCACACCGTTAGGGCCACCTATGTCTCTGTACCGGATATCCCCAGGTTTTACTATTCCTGAGAAGCGCTGCACGGGGGCGGCGTCTATTTCGGCTTGGTTTTGGAAAATCCCTTCAGAAATAAGGAACCGGCGCACAAATGCATCGCCTTGTCGCACGCCCCCAATATTATAACCAATCTGGCTTTGGTAAGGGAGTGTGCCTGCTTCTTCATTGATGGCTAGGATTTCACTTTGGGCATAGGTAAAGTTACCATTCAAGCTTACACGCAGCTTACCAAAAGACTTAGAAAAATTCATGCCAGCCTCTACTCCTTTGTATTGCGCTTCTCCGGCGTTCACCTGCACTTTGTTTTGACCCAAAATATTAGGCAGTATGTCGGCTGTCATCAGGTCTGTCCGATTTTCATAGAACCAATCCATGGAGAGGGACAGTGCTTCGTTGAAAAACTTGGAATCAAAACCTATGCTTGCTTTTCTGGCTTTCTCCCAGGTAAGATACGGATTGGCCAACTCCAGCTCACTGCTGTTAGGCGAAGGGGAATAAGCCGTACCGAAGGCGTATTGTGAACCACCGCGTGTCCAATAATTATTGAACCCAAACCGGCGGCTGCTTACCCCATCATTTCCCACTATACCAATTGAACCTCTCAGTTTAAGGTAATCCATCACCTTAACTGATGAAAGAAAACTCTCGTCAGATATGATCCAACCGGCGGAAATAGCTGGGAACCAGCCAGCACGACGACCAGGGGCAAAATTTTGAGATTGTGAGTATGTTGCCACAATGTCAGCATAGTACCGGTCTTTGAAGCCGTAAGACACTCGGTTTGAAACTCCCTGACGTCTGTTGTCTAATCTACCAGGTGAAGCACTCAGTGCCCACTGACCTCTGGTCGAAAACATGATACTATGTTCTCCAAAGCTCCTGTTGTAATCTAAACCACCCCAAAACTCGTTATTCCGGACACTTCCGCTAAAAGCACTGTTGGCGTAAGTGATTGGTGCTCTCGTACCAAACTGTGTAAACCCACCAGCCCCATTGTATTCATACACTTCATATGATTGGTTGAAACCAGATTTAAAAAGGCCGGTGACATCATAAGTGAAAAAGGCATGGAGAGATAAGCCTTCCAGAATAGAGTTCAGTTTGTAGCGTGCATCAATGGTAGACATCATGGAGCGGGTTAAATCAGAGATATTCCCGTCTTCATTAAGCATAGCCAAAGGGTTATTGCGGAACTGTCCTGAGCCGCCGTACGTACCGTCTTCATTGTAGATAGGGAACGCATTGGCCGGTGTATTGTAAATGGTATTTAAAAAGCTGCCGTTGCCTGAAAAAGGATATTTTAAATCTTCTACCCTACCATTCACATCCAAAGCCACATCAAGGTTTTTGTTGATGTGCATGTTCAGGTTGGTTCTGAAATTGTAGCGTTGAAAATTGGTGTTGGCGTCGTATCTTGGGTTAGAGGCCCATTTATATAAACCGTCCTGGTTGTAATAACTAAGCAGGGTAAAATATTGCACGTAAGCATTTCCTCCGCTTACGGTGGTTACATAACGTTGCACAGGGGCTGCCTTTTTAAGGAAAAGATCTACAAAGTTATTGTTAGGGTATCTGAAGGGGTCTGATCCGGTCTGGTAGCCAAGTAAAGCAGCTTGGTCATACAAGGGCTGCTCGCCGTTTTCAGTGCGGGCTCTGTTGTAAAGTGTAGCATAGGTGTAGGCATCTAATGGTGCCGTCACGTTCACCGGAGTTTGCACTCCGCCTTGCGCATCTAAAGTCACTCTGGTGCTGGTGGAGCTTCCTCTTTTGGTGGTCACATACACTACTCCGTTGGCACCCGTCATTCCGTACCAAGCCAAAGTAGCGGCGTCTTTCAACACGCTTATACTCTCAATCTCATTCAGATCCATGTCCACAAAATCGCGCTGCACTCCATCAATCAGTACCAGCGGAGCCTGGTTGCTGTTATAAGAAGAACGGCCTCTGATCAACATAGAAGCGTCATCGGTACCAGGTCTGGAGCCTAATTGCTGAATGTACAACCCCGGGATTCTGCCTGCCAGCACATTGGTAAGGGTAGACAAAGGCAATTGAGGTAAATCACTTGCGCTTACAGAACTTACCGAGGCAGAAACCGCTCTTTTTTTGCGAGTCCCGAAGGGTATCTCAATGTTATCTTCGTCGCCGGCCTCTATCAATGTAGGAACCAGAGCCACTGAGGCATCCTCTAAATCAATGGCTGGCCTGCGGAGGGTGTTGTAGCCATCTTTCCGGAAAATGACCACATCATTTGTTGTACACTCTAATTCGAACCGACCATCAGGACCTGTTGTTACCTCCAAGGTATTTTCCAAAGCGGAGATCACTACCCCTTCTACAGGGTTTCCATTTTGATCCACTACCTGCCCAGAGGCGGTAATGGGAGCATCTGGCTGCTTTTGAGCATAGCCAACAGTTGCCACTAAAAGACAAACAAGGCTTAATGCGAACACTTTATATATGCAATTCATGCTGCGTTTCTTTAAAGATGTTTTCATGGCTATCTCAAGAATTACCAACCTGGGTTCTGTTGCAAAATTCCGTTGCTCTTGTAAACCTCTGACCGTGGAATAGGATAAAGGTGCATGTAATCCAGATATACTTTCTGCATATTCTGGGGCAGCAATACCCGGTTGTAGGTAAAAGTACCGTTAGCATTTCGGACCACGTTCATACCGTACATAGGCTGAGCTACTACCTCAGGTCCTACTTTCCAGCGCATGATGTCATACCAGCGGTGATCTTCAAAAGCCAGTTCAACAGCCCGTTCATTTCTGATTCTGGCTCGCATCTGCTCTTTCGTAAGCCCCTCTGGTAACGGAGGCATTGAAACGGACGGTCTTGCCCTTACCTGGTTGATGGAGGCATACACTGAGGCATCTGGCCCCACCGCTTCATTTTGGGCTTCTGCATAGTTTAAAAGAATTTCAGCATACCGGAAGAATACAAAGTTGACCAACGCGGTTTGGGTGGATGTGCTGGTATACACCTCTGGCCAAAGCTTCTTAACATAGTAGCGGGTGGCTGTATAGGTGGCGTTTCCATCTCTATAGTCTCTGCCGCCATCCCACATTTCCATTTTGCGTCCTTGCCAGGGTGCATCATTATAGAGTATGTTGTCATAAAATCGGGGGTCGCGACCTTCATAAGGCTTTTGCGGATCATATCCGGAACCACTTTCCAAAATAGGTTTGCCGGTGGCCCTCATCTCATATAAGTCCACATGATTTTGGGTAGGGTTGTACTGACCCTGTGCCCCTCCAGAACCCGGTGACATCAAAAAATCTATTAAATAACCAGTGCGGCTCCGTGGCCCCCTCACTTTAGTCATAATGTACTCCGGCGACTGGTTTACATTTAAAAGATTGCCGTAGGTGCTTTGCAAAGAATACTTTTCAAGATCTATAACCGCTTTGGCGGCGGCGGCGGCGGTGGCCCATTTAGCCGTATTATTTGTAGGGTTATGCAAGGGACTAGCCGCATACAACAAAACCCTGGATTTTAGTGCCATGGCTGCCCCTTGGGTTGCTCTTCCGTAATCAGATATTGGATAGTCTTCAGGCAGGTTTACTTCCGCCTCTTTTAGATCTGCTAAAATGAAATTTACCACCTCTTCATAAGAACTGCGCGGAATGTCAATAGATTCGTTTACATCATAGGCACGCTCAATGATGGGGACCCCACCAAACCTTTTTGCTAATTCAAAATAAAGAAAAGCCCTGATGAAGTGCATTTCACCTTTCACTCTTCCAGGAGCTGGATTTCCCGTCCAAGGAACAGTGTTCATCTTTGACAACATGACATTAGTAATCCTAATGCCAGAATATGCCCGGTTCCATACGTCACGTATATCATTCAATGGGGCACCGCCGCGCTCATAATGATCATGGTACGTTCCTAGGTTAAGGGTTCTGACGGAAACGTCATTATTTCCTGACACAGCCTCGTCTGATGCCTGGGAGGTGGTACCACGGTGTGAATTGAAACGGGCATAGTCATCTATCAGGTGATTATAGGCATTATCAGCAAAGCGTGAGGCCAATAAAGGATCAGCAAAGATTTCATCATCAGATAAATTCACATTTGGGGCACGATCCAGGAAGTCGTCGTTGCAGGAGGTAAACCCCAGCCAAAGAGTAATAAGAGGTAGTATATATTTTGCCTTCATTTTCTTTTCTTAAAACTGAATGTTCACTCCTAAATTCACGACACGGGCGGTAGGGTAAATTGACTGGCGAGAGAAGTCTGAGTTGGAGACATTGATGTTCTCTGGGTCTAAATACATTTTGAAAGGAGTCCATGTGTATAGGTTCTGCCCAGTCAAGAATACACGGGCAGAAGATATTCTCATGGGTTGTAGCAAAACCGCAGGTAGGTTGTAAGACAACTCCACGTTTCGGATTTTCAGGTAAGAGGCATCCTGCAGAATAAAATCATTCAGACGGTAGCTGATAAACCCGTTGCCCCTGCTGTGCAAGGCCGGCCAAGTGGCAGTAGAAGCTGTTTCTGGTGTCCAGCGACCCAACTGGAATTCATACATCTGCTGGCCGTTGTTCTGCTCGTTTAATATTACATCTGAACTTACATTGGCAACTCCCTGAAATAAAATGTTCAAAGTGAAGTTTTTCCAGCCAAAAGAAGGTGAAAAGCTGTAAGTATATTCAGGTAGTCTCGAATAACCTATGGGAGCAATATCGTCAGCGGTGATAAGACCGTCTGGCACTCCGTCTGGGCCACTAATATCCCTATACTTCAAATCTCCGGGGATAGGAGTACCTAACATATTGGTGGGTGAGTTATTGATATCCTCCTGAGAAGAATAAAAGCCGTCAGTTAAATAGCCATAAAACTGCCCTACCCTGTTGCCTTGCTGCTTTTGCAGAGCCGGGGCTCCTGGCGGCTCATCGCGGTTTATAATCTTGTTTCTAGCAAAAGAAATTTGGGAATAAAGGCCGTAGGTAAAATCTCCGGAGGTACCCCGGTAGTTCACCTCTACTTCATACCCTTTGTTATACACTTCCCCAATGTTGAGGGCAGGATAAATTGGTAAACCATAGGTGTTTAAGGCAGAGGCCCGGGTAGTTAAAATGTCATAGCGGGTTTCGTCGAATAGATCTACATTTACCTGCAGAGCACCTCTGAAAAAGCTACTCTCTACCCCTATGTTTCTTTTTAAGCCTTTTTCCCAAGTTACTAAAGGGTTCCCTACTGAACTTTGAAAAATAACCGGGTTGTTGCGGCTGCTACCTGGGTCGCCAAACTGTACGGCGTTACCTGGCTGCGACCAAATGGGCGGATTATTGGTTACTCCTCCACTGTTAAGGGTATAATTGTCTAAAAACAAGAAACGTTGGCCAATTTTATCATTTCCAACTAAGCCATAGGAACCTCTTATTTTCAGATGATACAATGGCCCAAGATCTGCCAGAAAATCTTCATTGGTTAAAGTCCAACCAGCCGATACGGCAGGGAAAAATCCATACTGCCGCCCTACCACAAAATTTTCTGAACCGTTATAGGCACCGTTTAATTCAAAGAAATATTTATCTCTGTAGTTATACCCTACTCTACCTACCACTCCTTGTGAAGCATAAGGAGCCGCATTCAGGCCTGAACCATTCTGTCTTGTAAGCAGTCTGGTAAAGAGTGCTAAACCACTGATCTGGTGATCGCCAAATTGTCTGTCGTAGTTAAATCCTGTTTGTAAATTAAGTGAAATTACCCCCCCATAAGACACGTTCAGCCCACTTAATGGCTCATCGCGTGGGCGATCTGAGGCTAAGACAACTTCCTGGGTTCTCCTGTTTACTATATTATACGCTGCCCATACCGCATTTCGGCGGGTAGTGCTGGTGAAATAAGAGTCATACCCTACCGTAGTTCTAAAAGATAAACCCTGTATTGCTTTGCTGAGGTTATAGTTCAGGTTGAAAGTACTTTCAATGGCATTGTTATCATCGTCACGGGTTCCCCAGCGGGTTAGCACGGCGTATGGGTTCAGGATATTTGTTCCCACATTGGCATTCTGGGCAATTCTACCGTCTGGCAAAAAAACAGGATAGGCAAAGGCAGGGGTTTGCATGATTCTGGAGATCATGCCTTCCACATTGTCAAAAGAGAAAGAAGCACCTTGCGGACCTGCGGGCTGGTAACGCTTTTGCATTCGCCCACCTAACCGTACTGAAACTTTGAAATCATCAGAAAGATTGATATCTACATTGGATCGGAAGTTGTACCGGTTAAAAGAGGGCGTACTCCGGAAGCCATAAGGGGATTCGAATTCTTTGAAAATTCCGTCTTCAAAAAGGTAACCGACTGAGGTGAAGTACTTAATTTTTTTGGTACCTCCGCTTACATTTATATTGTGCTGGGTCTGGGAATAGAAATCACGGCTTACATACTCCCACCAGTTAATGTTGGGGTAAAAATATGGATCAGAGCCGTCGCGAAATTTTTGCAATTCATCATCGCCAAATTCTGGCCCCAGCCCATCGTTACGGCGTGCCTCATTAATTAGGAAGGCGTTTGAATATGCGTCTAAAGATTTAGGTATACCAGTAAAAGTCTGTAGACTGTAGTTCCCGGTGTAACTTACTCTTGGTTTCCCTTCTTTTCCTCCCTTAGTAGTAACTACTATCACACCATTGGCACCCCGCACCCCATACACGGCCGTAGTGGCTGCATCTTTTAGAACAGTGATAGACTCTATCTCATTGGGGTCAATGTCTCCAAACTCTGGGCGCTCAATGCCATCAACTACAACAATAGCCCCGCTGTTCCCGTAGGTTGAGGCTCCCCTGATATTGATCACGGCTGCGTTTGCCCCTGGTTGACCACTTCGCTGAATAGCGCCTACCCCAGGCATTCTTCCTACCAGGGCATTGGTGGCATTGGATGTTGGAGATCTTAATATTTCCTCTCCAGAAACAGTGCTCACTGCCCCTGTAAGAGTGGCTTTTCTCTGCTCGCCATAGCCAATCACCACTACTTCATTCAGCCCTGTGGCTTCTTCCTGCATGGTTATGGTCATATCTGCCCCAGTTGTTGCAGGTCTTTCAACAGTGATATAGCCTATGTAAGAGAATATTAAAACGCTTTGGGCATTTGGCACTCTAATGGAAAAACTACCATTCAGATCGGTAAGGGTTCCAGTTTGGGTACCTTTTACATATACACTTACCCCTATTAAGGCCTCTCCTTTGGAATCTTTCACCGTACCTGTAACAGGTATTGTCTGTTGCTGCAATTCTTTCGCTTTACCTTTTTCTTTAGAAAGGTCAGCATTGGAAGTCATTACTAACAAAGATGCCTTTTCGGCTCCTGAATAGCTGTTCTCCGTGGCGCTGAACCCCTTTACAGATGGTACAGTAAAGAGCAAAACCATTACTGCTGCCCGCCTGTAGTTCCTGGAGCAAAATTGTAAGGGTAAACACTTTATCATATTCACTATGGGTTTATAAATTCTGAATAAAATCACAAAAGTCACATCGCACCACCATGCCCTTTAGCAAAGTAGAAACAGCCAGAAAAGCACTAACTGAAGAAGCACATACACCTGCAAACGTTTGCAGATATGGATAAAATACTAATTCTCCTTGTTGTTCAAAGACCCAAAAATCCCTAACTCCAAACCTCTTAACTCAGCTAACCCTCTTAACCTGCCTATAGCTGAGTACCCAGGATTCGTTTTCTTATGGAGGTCATCTAACATTTGGTGTCCGTGGTCTGGGCGCATAGGTATTCGGACCTGTCTCTTCTCCATTACAGCCAATAACTCTTTCATAACCGAATACATATCCACGTCGCCTTCTAAGTGATTAGCTTCAAAGAAATTACCTTCTTCGTCACGCTCCGTACTGCGCAAGTGTATAAAGTTGATGCGGTCTGCAAACTGGCGTACAATGCCAGGCAAATCATTGTCTGGCCTAACACCAAATGAACCAGTGCAAAAACAGAGACCATTGCTTAAGGAAGGCACAGCATCTACCAAGGCCTGTACATCATGTGCCGTACTTACCACCCTTGGCAAGCCTAAAATGCTATAAGGCGGGTCATCTGGGTGAATCACCATTTTCACGTCCATCTCTTCTGCCACCGGGATTACCTCTTTCAAAAAGGATATAAGATTACTTCTTAAAGCAGCTTCATCTATGCCAGCGTATGTATCTAAAGCCTGCTGAAACTGCGCCAGCGTAAAGCTTTCTTCACTCCCAGGCAATCCAGCTATAATGTTGCGTTGAAGCTGAAGCTTTTCTGCATCATCCATAGCATCAAATCGTTTTCTGGCTTTTTCTATTTCCTGAGGAGTATATTCATCCTCTGCACCATATCTTTGCAACTGGAAAAGATCAAAAGCGTTAAAGGCGGCTTTTTCAAACCGTAAGGCCTTAGAACCATCTTCTACCGTGTAGGCAAGATCAGTTCGGGTCCAATCCAATACGGGCATGAAATTGTATGTTACAATTTTAATCCCGCAGCTGGCTAGGTTTTGCAAAGACTCTTTGTAGTTGAGGATGTACTGCTGGTAATTTCCGGATCGGGTTTTAATGCCTTCATGTACAGGTAGGCTTTCTACCACGCTCCAGGTTAGTCCTGCCTCGGCTACTTCCTTTTGGCGCATTTTTATCTCCTCCACTGACCACACTTGACCATTAGGAATATGGTGTAGAGCCGTCACTACATCTGTGGCACCAGCCTGGCGAATGTCTTGCAAAGAGACAGGGTCTTTGGGGCCATACCATCTCCAGCTTTGAAGGAGTAAATATTTGTTCATGCTATCAGCAATTTGCATCTCGTTTATACCCCACTATAGGCATTGAATCCACCGTCAACTAAAATTGTCTCGCCTGTCACAAACTTTGACGCATCACTTAAAAGATAAATAAGGGTTCCTGACAATTCATTAGATTCGCCCAGCCTTCCAAAGGGAGTAAGCTCAATGAACTTTTTAGCTCTGTCAGAGAAGCTTCCGTCTTCATTTTGCATAAGCGCTTTATTCTGCTCTGTTAGAAATACACCAGGGGCAATGGCATTCACTCTAATTTGGCCATTGTAGCGCAAGCCTAATTCTACCGCCATCCATTGTGTATAGGCCTCCACTGCTTTTTTTGCCATGGTATAACCTAAAACTCGAGTAAGAGGACGTTGAGCTGTTAAAGATGAAATGTTCACAATAGCTCCTTTGCCTTTTTCAGCCATCACCCTGCCAAAAACTTTGGTTGGTATAACTGTTCCGAATAAATTCAGATCTACTGCCTTCCGGGTATCTTCTATGCTAAGGTCAAAAACATCTTGAGTGGGTAGAACAGTGGCTCCAGGCATATTGCCACCGGCGCCATTCACTAATCCGTCTATGGTGCCGAAAGCCTGTAAAATTTGCTCTTTGGCTTCCTGCATTTGGTTTTCCTGCTGCACGTCACCTAATACAGCCAAAGCCTCTCCGCCAGCAGCCCTAATTGCCTCTACCCTTTCCTCAGCTTTTTCTTTGTTTCTTCCCAGCACCACTACCTTAGCGCCAGCTGCTGCTATGTCCATAGCCATTGCACCACATAGTATACCGGTGGCACCTGTTACCACAATCACTTTACTGTTAAGAGAAAACTGTTCTAATCCTGTCATTTTAAATTTAAAAAAGAAGCAAAGGATACAGGTATGTGTTCAGAGGCAGTTGCTGGAAGAAATATAAAAAAGCTTCTACCTGCAAACGTTTGCATATCCAAATATATATAAAATTTTAAAAAAACATACCCTAAAAATATTTTTCTAAAATTTTTTAGCTTTATAAGCGCAGGAATTTGTGAGAATTCTTTCTTCAGGTAGTCAAAGCCAAACTTAGGCTACTTGATTTTCTAATAACCAACTCAATTGGTGTGGTCATGGAGATCAAATTTCTTCCTGGGTTTACCTTCTCCAGAATGAGGCTCATCATTAAATCAGCCGCCTGCTCTCCCATTTCATAAGGGAATTGCTCTATAGAAGTTATAGCCGGTTCTATGATTTCAGCCCTGGGGTCATTGGAATAGCCAACAATTTTGACATCTGCGGGAATGGCAATCCCGTGTTTTTTGGCAAATTCCATCACCGCAATGGCGGTGGTGTCATTGCAGGCAAAAACTCCATTCGGAAATTCACCTAAGGCATAAAGTTTTTCGCACGTAGCTAAGGCATTTTCTCTGTTCAGCTCATGGAAATGAACCAACGATTTCTCCACTTCCAGTCCTGCTTCATGCATAGCTTCCTGAAAACCAGCATATCTATCTCTATAAATACTACAGGACAGAGGTCCGCTTATGTGGGCAATGCGTCTACTTCCTTGTTCAATTAAATGCTTTGTGGACAAATACCCTCCTTGGTAATCATCGCCTACTATTTTGTGAGCAGAATGTGTTTTAGGTACCCGGTCGTAAAAGACCAATGGAATTTTAGACTTGTTGAATATATCGAAATGTGAAAAGTCGGTAGTATACAAGGTGGGGGAAACAATTAAGCCTTCTATCCGGGAGCTATACAACACATTCACCAGCTCCTTCTCCATTTCCACCGAGTCGTTGGATTGGCACACCATTAAATTATAGCCAAATTCATGCAATTTGTTTTGGATAGCGGTAATCACTGTGGACTGAAAATACATGGAGATACGCGGTACCAATAACCCAATCATATTAGACTTGCTGTTACGGAGACTTGATGCCAATGCATTGTGCCGGTAACCAGACTTCTCCACCACCTCCTGCACCCTGTCTTTGGTCTCCTGGCTTATGTGCGGATGCCCGCTCAAAGCCCTAGAAACCGTAGAGGGTGACAACCCAAGTTCCTGAGCTATATCTTTAATTGTGTATGGGGAATCTTTCTTCATCTCAAAACCATATGCAAACGTTTGCAAATAACGTGAATCAAAATTATATTTCTATCAAAATTTTATATTTATTCATAAAACACACCTAAATTTTCAATGACTTTTGATATTTATACTATTTAACAAGGTGATAACAAATAAATCTTCAAATCTAATCTACTCCCCACCTCCCACTTAAAATAGCCTTAATCTTTAGATCTAGGTTCACCTAAAGATTTCATTTTCAATTGTTTTATATCTGACTCATTTCTTTCCGTCATGCAAAAACTTTTACTGCCGGCTTCTGTTTTTACAAAGTGACTATAGCACTTTTATCTACACAAATCCTGAACGGTATACTTTACAGGGTGGGAATAACGTATGTATGTTAGTTTAACATTTTTCTTTTTAAGCCTCAATGGCTAACTTCGCCACGAAGGCACAACAACCTAATTTAAACACAATAACCTAAGTAATATGTCTGATTCTGCTGAACTGATCCTGGAAGGCAAATCGTACAAGTTCCCTATTGTAACGGGTACTGAAGACGAGAAAGCCATAGATATTGGTGCTTTGCGCGCTCAAACCGGTTACATCACCCTTGACTCCGGCTATAAAAACACCGGTGCTACCGAGAGTGCCATTACATTTCTAGATGGTGAAGAAGGAATTCTGCGCTACCGTGGGTATCCGATTGAGCAACTGGCCGAGAAATCTAGCTTTATTGAAGTTGCTTACCTGCTTATTTACGATAAACTTCCTACAGCAAAAGAACTGGACGAATTTAGCGACCGAATCAAAAGACATACCCTCGTGAACGAGGACATGCGCAAGATTCTAGACGGCTTTCCGTACACAGCTCACCCTATGGGAATTCTGTCGGCATTGGTAAGCTCTCTGACGGCTTTCTATCCAGAGTCTTTGAACCCAAACCAATCAAAAGAAGAGGTAGACTTGTCTATCATCCGTTTGATGGCAAAGCTGTCAACTATTGCTGCCTGGTCTTATAAAAACTCGGTGGGGCACCCAGTGAACTACCCTAAAAACAAGTTAGACTATTGCTCTAACTTCTTGCACATGATGTTCGCCTACCCTACTGAGGAGTATGAGATAAATCCTGTGGTAGTAGACGCTTTGAACAAGCTCCTGATCCTGCACGCTGACCACGAGCAAAACTGCTCTACCTCTACTGTGCGTTTGGTTGGTTCTGCCAATGCCAGCTTATATTCTTCAGTGTCTGCCGGTATTAGCGCTCTGTGGGGCCCGCTACATGGTGGTGCGAACCAAGCGGTAATTGAAATGCTGGAGGCAATCAAGGCTGATGGCGGAGACTCTAAGAAATATATAGAGAAAGCCAAAGACAAAAATGACCCGTTCCGTTTAATGGGCTTCGGGCACCGTGTGTACAAAAACTTTGATCCACGCGCCACTATCATCAAGAAAACCGCTGATGAAGTGTTGACTGCTTTAGGTATAAACGATCCAATTCTTACCATTGCGAAGGAACTGGAAGAAGCAGCCCTCACTGATCCTTATTTTGTGGAGCGTAAACTGTACCCGAACGTAGACTTCTATTCTGGTATTATTTACCGCGCCATTGGTATCCCAACAGAAATGTTCACTGTCATGTTTGCTTTAGGCCGTTTACCTGGCTGGATAGCCCAGTGGAAAGAAATGCGCGAAGCAAAAGAGCCAATTGGTCGTCCACGTCAGGTGTACACTGGTTCTACAGAGCGTGACTACGTATCTATAAGCGACCGTTCTTAGTCTTAGCAACACATAAAAAGAGAAGGCCGGGCAAATTGCCCGGCCTTCTCTTTTTATGTGTTGTTTTAAAGCTGTTTTTCAAAAAACAGGCTGAAAACAGGTTGTTCCTCTCTTCTATAGTAAACGTAATTCTATTCTTCGGTTCAGCTGGCGGTTTTCCTCAGAATCATTGGGTGCAGCGGGTTGCGTTTGTCCGTACCCCTTGGCCTGGAACATAGAGGCTGGAGCTCCTTTAGAAACAAGATAATTCACCACCGCCTTTGCCCTGGCTTCAGACAATTTCTGATTGGCCGCAGCCTGTCCCACATTATCAGTATGGCCAGCAATTTCTACTTTTAAAGAAGGATTTGCTTTCAGAAACTGAAACAACTTATCTAATTCTGTTCTGGACTCTGGGCTTAACGTTGCTTTACCAGTATCAAAAAACAAATTACTTAAAACTGCCTTGGCTCCTTTGTTCAATGGTTGCAGGTAAAAATCAAGCGCCAGCGGTTTTGCGGTAGCGGCTGCTGAAATATGCCTGCTCTCCAGCACGTGGCCCGGAGAGGTAACGTACAAGGCATACCGCTGGCCTTTGTTCACCACAATGGTATATTCCCCGGTACTGGCATCTGAATTCACTTGCTGAGTCACTACCCCAACTGAATCAAGGTCATACACTTGAATTTGCGCCGCCAGGGGTTCTTTTGTTTTGGCGCTAAAAATTTTACCCTGGGCATACGAACTAATGCTTTTGCCTTTCCATACATCCGGCACCTCAAATTGCACCAGTGCTACTTCCACCTTGCTTCCCTGAGGCTGTTGACTAGAGTAATAGCCCAACGTGTTATCTGGGTTGATGAAGATAGACGTTTCATCTAAGTGTGTGTTCAGCGGATAGCCCATATTTTGGGGTGCCTGCCATTTTGCTCCCTGCCGAACAGTCATAAATAGATCTAAACCGCCCATGCCTGCCAAACCATCTGTGGCATAGTACAAGGTGTTTCCGCTGGCATGCAGAAACGGGGAGGTATCCCGGCCAGGCGTGTTAATGGGTTTGCCAACATTTTCAGCCGCGCCCCACCCTTTGTCATCTTGGTAGCGTGTAACCCAAATATCTTCTGCCCCCTGCCCTCCGTGTCTGTTTGAGGAGAAATAGAGAGTACGCCCGTCGGCAGACAAGCTAGGCTGGGAATCCCAGGCGGTGGTATTGACATTTTTGCCCATGTTGCGGGGCTTGCTCCAGTTATCGCCAATGCGGTAGCTGATGTACAGGTCACAGCTACCAAAAGAATCTTGACGATTACAGGAGGTAAAAACCAAAATTCGTCCATCCCCAGACATAGAGGCTGCCCCTTCATTCAAGGGAGTGTTGATGGCATCTGACACTGAAGCAGGCGTCTGCCACTGACCATCTTGCAAAACCGACAGGTACAGGTTTTCATCATGGGTAGGCCCGCTACCGTTACGTGATGTAAACAGCAATGCTTTTTGGTCAGCCGTCAGCACTGGTGAGTACTGAAGTGCAAATCGGTTTACTTTGTCTGACAATGGCTTTGGATTGAAAGCAACCGGATTGGCAATGGCTTTCTGAGCAAACTGCAGGTTAGTTAACTGCTGTTGCGCACGAGCCGAGTACCGGCTGTTTTTGTTCGCCAGCTTCAGGTATAACTGATAATAAGTAGCGGCTTCATTATATTGCCCACGCTCAAAGGCCATGTCAGCAAAGGCTATATATTCAGTAGACAGAGCAGCAGTGGGTTCTATTTTGGCAAAGCCGCGCTTATAATACTGGTACGCCTTGTCCTGTTGCTGAGTGATGCGGTACAGAGAGGCTGCCCTGATATATGCATCACCAAAAGCGGTATCGCGCTCAATGGCTTCATTGAAGTGCCCTAGCGCCTTAGGAAAGTTTCTTCCCTGCACCGCCTGTATGCCTTCCTGAAATGATTTTTCTGCCCGCTTATTTGTAGTTCCTCCTGATGGCTGCTGGGCGTAGCTTTCCGCCACTCCTACAAAAAACAGAACCACCAGAACTACCAAGCGCTGTAATAGCTGCATGTCTTTAAGGAATATTCAGGTATTTGTGTGTCTGTAAAGAAATGCGCCATTTCGGGTTTTCTTTCACATACTCCACTATCAAGGGCATAATCTGATCGCGTTTGCTCCACTCCGGCTGCAGAAACAGCCGAGTCTCCGGATTCACTTGTGCGGCGTGTTCCTCGGCCCAGGCAAAATCACTTTTATTGAAAACAATAACCTTAAGCTCGCCGGCATGCGGAATCACGTTGGGGTGAGGAGATTTGAATTTCTTGGGAGAAAGACACACCCAATCCCATAGGCCGCTTAACGGATAAGCACCCGAGGTTTCAATATACGTTTCAATGCCACGCTTACGAAGTTCGGTCGTTAAGTAATCAAGGTTATACAACAGCGGTTCTCCGCCGGTCACCACCACCGCCTTGCCCGGATACTGCTCGGCTTGCTGTACAATCCAATCGGTATCGGTTAGCGGGTGCAGGTTGGCATCCCAAGATTCTTTTACATCGCACCAGTGGCACCCCACGTCGCAGCCTCCTAAACGGATGAAATAGGCGGCCTTACCGGTATGGTAGCCTTCGCCTTGTATGGTATAGAAGTGTTCCATCAGGGGCAACTTTGTGCCATCAAGGGGAACGGTGTGAACAGAGGCGGTTTTTATTTCTAAAAGATCTTCCAAAACAGAAAGTATTAGGGTTTTCGGGCTGTTTTTAGGAAAACAGGCCAAAAACATATTTATTGTGTTAAAATACAAACAGACCTGCCTGCCAATAAGTTTAAACAAGGCCAGGTATAACTAAATAAAGGAGTTTGGTACTTAATCTGTACGCAATCAGCAAAGGTACGGATATCTATCTACATTAATATCAATCAGCCTTGATGGGTTCAGTGTCACCACACAAATAAAAATTTTTCAGGTTTATTGATTGATCTTTAAAATATTTTCAGATATTGCCCCAGTAAATGATACAAAATAGCAACATATCAGCGCACATTCTCTCTTCTTTGCAAGGGCAAACAGGTGCGTCCGCTATTTTGACTTCTGCTTTTACAGGTACGACTATCATTATTACCCCTAAGGGGGTCTGCATGCACATATCGTCCATTCACTTTTGCCATACCGGCTATCTCAGCCTTTCGTAAGGCTTCTTTTCCTGTGTTTACCTTTATTTTCATATTTCAACCATGCTTGTTTTAAAGTTTGGGGGCACCTCTGTAGCCAACGCAGACGCCATTCGCCAATTAATCTCCATCATTCAGGGCAAAGATGCCGCTGAGAAAAAAATTGTAGTGGTATCGGCCATGTCTAAAGTGACCGATCTGCTCATTGGGCTCTATACCAAAGCTTCTAACAGAGATGCTTCTTACCTAGAGGAGTTGGAACGTTTGGAAGCAAAGCACATGGAGGCTATTGAGCAGCTAGTACCCATGGGGCACCAGATTGACATCAAAGGCAAAATAAAAATGATATTCAGGGAGTTGGAAGATGTGTGCCGCGGCATTTTCCTGCTAGATGAACTTAGTGACAGCACCAAGGCCCGCATCATGTCTTACGGCGAACGCCTTTCGTCGAACATTGTGTCTGTGGCGTTTCAGCAACACGGTCTACCCAATGCTTTAGTAGACAGCCGCGACTATATTCTTACTGATAACAATTACCTGAATGCCAAAGTTAACCTAGCGGTGACCAATAAAAACATGCAGGACAGTTTGCCACAAGACAACCTCATTGTAGCACCTGGCTTTATCTCTCGCTCAGCTGACGGCAAAACCACTGTGCTGGGCCGTGGTGGCTCTGATTATACGGCTTCGCTTTACGCGGCCGCCCTGCAGGCCGACCTGCTTGAAATTTGGTCTGACGTGGACGGCATGTACACCACTGACCCGCGCAAGGCCACTGCTGCTTTCTCTATTGAAGAGTTAAGTTACGAAGAAGCCATGGAGCTGGCCTATTTCGGTGCCAAGGTTCTATACCCGCCTACCATTGCGCCGCTGGTGGCCGCTAAAATTCCGTTGGTGCTCAAAAACACCTTCAACCCTACCCATAAAGGCACGTTAATCTCCTCTTCCCCTGCCCCAACCAAGCAGAATGTGAAAGGTATTTCCTGTATTGACCACATTGCCATACTTACTTTAAGCGGTAGCGGCATGGTGGGTGTACCGGGAGTGGCCATGCGTATGTTTAAAGCGGTGGCCCAGGAGAACATCAACATTTACTTTATCACACAGTCTTCTTCTGAGCAGAGCATCACCATTGCCTTTGCCGAAAGCGACGCACCTAAAGCCGTTCAAGCCCTTACTAAAGAATTTGCCGATGACATAGCCCAGGAACTGCTTAACCCGGTGAATTTGGAAACGCCTATGAGTATTGTTGCCATTGTGGGCAACGGTATGATCCAACAACCGGGTATTGCCGGCAAAGCTTTCTCTTTATTAGGTGAAAATAATTTGAATATCAGGGCAATTGCACAGGGTGCCACAGAACGTATCATTTCTGTGGTATTAAGTACTGATGATGCTCATAAAGCGGTAAACCTGCTCCACGATCACTTTTTTGTTTCTGTACCCGCCTCAGCTCAGGCAACTTTAGCCTAAACCAATGGACAAGCAAGAAGAACAATTTGTAAAAGCCTACGCCCCCGCTACGGTAGCCAATGTCTGTTGCGGTTTTGACGTACTGGGTTTTGCCTTAGACGCTCCCGGCGATGAAGTCTGGGCCAGAAAGAAAGAAACCCCAGGCATTCTAATCTCAGCGGTAACCGGAGTAGAAGGACTTTCCGCTGATCCTACCCTGAATGTTATTGGCGTGGTGGCTCAGAAAATGCTGACAGACCTAAACTTAGAGCATGGTCTGGAACTGCAACTACACAAAGGTATGCCGGTGGGAAGTGGTTTGGGAAGTAGTGCCGCCAGTTCTGCCGCTGCCGCCTTTGCCGTAAATGCCTTGCTGGGCAATCCTTTCACCACTCAAGAACTGGTGGTATATGCCATGGAGGGAGAGCGCTTGGCCTCTGGATCGGCTCACGCCGACAATGTGGCTCCTTCGCTTTTAGGTGGCTTTGTGCTGGTGCGGGGGTATGACCCACTAGATGTTATTCCCTTGGGCGTACCGCTTGATTTATATGCCTCTGTGCTTTACCCGCAGATTGAGCTTAAAACTTCTCTCTCCCGCAGTATACTGAAGCAGGAAATTCCACTTAAAAAAGGTATAAAGCAGTGGGGCAATTTGGCTGGTTTAATGGCTGGCCTGCTCATGAAGGATTATGGTCTTATAAGACGCAGCCTGCACGATGAGATTTTTGAGCCTGAACGGTCTGTTCTGATCCCGCTGTTCAAACAAGTAAAAGATGCTGCTTTAAAGGCTGGTGCCCTAGGCTGTGGAATCTCGGGTTCGGGACCATCTATTTTTGCGCTTTCACCATCTGCTGAAGTGGCTCATGACATAAAGAATGCCATGGAGAAGGTCTATGCCGGAAGCGGTATAGAAACAAAATCGTATGTTTCGAAAGTACCCGAGCAAGGGGTACGCCTGGTGGAACAATCTATCTATCAAACAGTGTAAAATGAACTACTACAGCACTAACAGACAAACGGCTGAGCACAGTTTTAAAGAGTCCGTCATCAAAGGTTTACCACAAGACAAAGGACTCTTTTTCCCGCAGGAAATACCTACCTTACCAGACACTTTCTTTTCCCAGTTGCCCGACCTTACACTTCCTGAGATAGCTGCTCAGGTACTGGCACCATACGTCAGCGAAGACCTTGGAAAAGAGACCCTACAGCAAATCTGCCAGGAGGTTTTCACCTTTCCTATACCGCTGGTGGAAGTGGAGAAAGGAATTTATGCTTTGGAGTTGTTTCATGGCCCCACCTGCGCGTTTAAAGATGTGGGAGCACGGTTTATGTCAAGGTGCCTGCAGGCTTTCGCCGAGAAAGACAAACCTGTTACCGTGCTGGTAGCTACTTCCGGAGACACTGGTAGCGCCGTGGCAAATGGTTTTCTGGGGCTGGAGAATATTGACGTGGTAGTACTTTACCCACAGGGGGGCGTGAGCCCTATTCAGGAGATGCAGTTTACCACGCTGGGGCAGAACATAAGCGCCGTGGCCATTGAAGGAACGTTTGATGATTGCCAGGCACTGGTAAAGCAGGCTTTCTCTGACGAGACCCTGACGCAGGAGCAGAATCTTTCATCGGCTAACTCTATTAACGTGGCTCGTTGGCTTCCGCAGATGGTGTATTATTTCCACGCTTTCGGGCAATGGAAGAAGTTGAACCAAGATGTAACAGAACTGACCATTTCAGTACCGAGTGGCAATTTCGGCAATTTAGCAGCTGGCTTACTGGCCCGCAAAATGGGCTTACCCATCTCCTATTTCGTAGCCGCTACCAATTTAAACAAAATTGTACCAGATTATCTGGAGAGTGGCACTTACAAAACAGCCCCCTCTGTGTCCACCATTGCCAATGCTATGGACGTAGGAAGCCCTAACAATTTCCCCCGCATACAGGAGCTTTTTGGTCAACAGTTTGAAGCACTTACCGAGGTAGTAAAAGGCTTTTGGGCCGATGATGAGGAGATCAAAGGAACCATACGTCTGGTGTACCAAAACAACAACTATCTATTAGACCCTCACGGCGCTATTGGTTACCTAAGCCTGAAGCAACTTCTGCCAGAACTAAAAACACAAGGCATCTTTTTAGAAACCGCCCACCCTGCTAAGTTCAAAGAAAGCATGGAAGAGGTACTGGGTCAGGAGGTGGCATTGCCTGAACAACTGCAGGCTTTCTTGGGCAGAACAAAGCAGGTAACCATTTTGCCAAATGATTATGCTGGTTTGGCCATGCTGCTCCGGCAGAAAAATAAAGAGGGAACATTATAATGCCTTGTTTTAGGTCTATTTTTCCAAAAGAAGGGGTAAAACAGTATCTTTGAGTTTAGTTTTTAAGAGTAACGGACATGCCAGAAAGTAAGAGCGGAGAACGGAGTAGATTGTTGGTAATTGAAAGAGAATGGACAGAAGCAGAGAAAGAGTTTTATCGTTACTCACCCACGCCTAGAAAAAAGAAAAAGGAAACGAACTCAGCCAATTCTCAAGTTCAGACTTCCAGACACGTAAAAATGTAAGGATCGAACCATACGTTTTAGATTGGAAGAGTCATTTGAAAATTTCGAAAATACGTTGGAATAAACGGCTGCTCCCTCAGCGAGACTGAAGAGCTCTTTAAATTTATTTCTCTCTGTTTGATGTTCAGGTAAAGCTTGAATGTGTTTTAGCCTTACTTTTTGAAAATTAACCTTGAAACGGAAATCCCCGCTGCTCAGCAAGAACA
>NZ_LRML01000007.1 GCF_001647285.1 Rufibacter roseus | reverse complement strand
CGTGTTTGAAAAGAACCTTGAATGAGTCCTGAGTCGCGAGTCCTGAGTCTTGAGTCAGAAATCGGAACACATATTTCTTCTACGGAAGCAATGCCCCAGCGTTAAGGGGTAGTTTGTATTGCTGAATATTGTTCATGACACTATATTTAAACTCAGGACTCGCGACTCAGGACTAACCCCTAAGGGGTTTCCGCCGTTTGCCCCTTAGAGGCTTATTTTGCCATGGGTTTGCAAATGCCGCCTCTTCCTTATTGTTTTGTACTACATGAGCACAGAAAATCCAGTTTTATTGGAGGGTCGCGGCCTTACCAAATCGTACGGCAAACTGCAAGTACTAAAAGGTATAGACATTACCATTGGTGAAGCCGAAGTGGTTTCTATCGTGGGGGCCTCCGGTGCCGGCAAAAGTACTTTGTTGCATTTGCTGGGTACCTTAGATGTGCCAGATGAGGGAGACGTGTACTTACACGGGCAACGCATCTCCAGCATGAGCAACAAAGAAATGGCACGGTTCCGAAACCAGAACATTGGCTTTATCTTTCAATTCCACAACTTGCTTCCCGAGTTTACGGCGTTGGAGAATGTAAGCCTGCCAGGGTTTTTGGCTAACCGCCCAGAAAAAGAAGTAGAAGCGCGTGCCAAAGAGCTGCTGGAGATGTTGGGCTTGAGCCACCGCCTAGACCACAAACCCTCTGAGATGAGTGGGGGAGAGCAGCAGCGCACCGCCGTGGCACGCGCCCTCATCAATTCGCCTAAACTCATTTTTGCCGATGAACCCTCTGGAAACCTTGATTCTAAAAACGCCGATGAGCTCCACCAGATTTTCTTCAAGCTCCGCCAAGATTTAGGTCAGACCTTTGTGTTGGTCACGCACAACCCCGCCCTCGCCGACATGGCCGACCGCAAACTCACCATGAAAGACGGGTATCTGTTGCACCCTAGCGAGGTGGCTGAGTAGACGTTTATTCCTTGATAAATCCTTTAAGCTTTAATTTTAGCCTCTCCTTGGGGAGGGGCTAGGGTGAGGGGCAACCTTAGCTACGAAGGAATAGTCTGAATTTTGAGAGAGCTTTTCAGAGTTAATTGAACAAGCCTTACCAGTGTAACAGTTTTCCCTTCATTCTAACCTTTTTCCTGGATTTTCTCCTTTCTTGTTGAAGGTCTTTATCCAACCTCTTTTTGTGATTTTGTTGGTGATTTCAACAAAAACACTAACTTGACCAAGCCTAATTGCTAGACCTTGGCAAATCAGTTAATGAATTCAATAGAAACATATAAAGCACAATACTACGTCCATAAATTTGGTAGTTTACTGTTTGGGTGTTCTTTTTTCTTTGGGGGCCTGTCAACACTACTTAAGGGAGGAGCAATAACCATTAATGAAGTACCTACAAAGGCGACTTTTGAGAATGTGTTTCCCTTTTTATTCATTGGAGGGTGCTTTATAGGGCTATTTTTCTGGATTTGCTTTAAGTATTTTAGAGTTTCACTTACAGATGCATATGTAAAGAAACAATTAGTGTTTGGTAGCAAGTATTACAGCTGGGAAGATTTTGAGGAGATTGAGGAAGTTAACCCGTTCCGTAAAGGGATAATTTTCAAATTCAAACCAAAAGGAGAACGTGCTTTCTATGCCCAAGGAGATAAACCTGTACGTGTTTTTACCAATCCACTTAACTCTAAATGGTATTCACCCACCGTATTAGAATCCAAGATGGAAAATTTAATAGACATAAAGAAACGCAAAATGAATATTTGATTTTTATAATTTACCCTTACAATTTTATTACTCTACCAATGATGGATTGCAATAGAAGCAATTGCCATTAGGCTGTTTACCCACCAGTATAAAAATAGCATTTTAATAATTACCTCTCCCTTCTTTTCTTGATATTAACCTGTTCTAATTCACTGTTTTAATTTTTGCTAAAGAAAATTTAGCAAAGACATATAAGTGGTTGATAGTCAGAGGTAAAAATTGTGTTAAAAGTTTAACTGTAGGGCACTATTCCGACGGTGGTTCTGTTATGATTCTGAACTGTAACTTAAAAACATGCAGACGAAAGTGAATCAAACAAGTAACGACGAAAAAGGATTGAAGAAGCATAAAATAGAGAGTTTTGATATCTCACGTTCTGACGAAACCATGCACCTGGCAGTTGACCTGGCCAAGTTCATCAAAGAAAACCGACTCTTCCAGAATATTCAGGGTAAAGAGTACGTGAACGTGGAAGGCTGGCAGTATGCCGGTTCGCGCTTAGGTATTTTGCCGGTGGTAGATGAGTTGACTAACATGAGCGACAGTTCAGAGATCAAGTATCTGGCCAAGGTAAATCTGCTGAACCTGCGTACTGAGCAAGTGGTAGGGGCCGGATTTGCCATTTGCTCTAACAAAGAGCAAGGCCGCAAATACTACCAAGAATATGCTATCGCCTCCATGGCTCAAACCAGAGCCATCGGGAAAGCCTATAGGAACGCATTGGCTTGGATTATCAGAGCTGCAGGGTATGAGCCTACTCCTGCTGAGGAGATGGATTACCAAGGGAATACGCCAGAGCCTAAAATCGCTCCCGCTGAGAAGCCAGCTGCCGCGCCTAAAACCATGAAAGCAGTACCAGCTGAACCAGTAGTGGAGGCCAAAGCGTCAGAACCAGCACAACCAGCCGGTGCCGAAGAGGCTACCGTGAAATATGCCACTGCCCGGCAGAAAGAGGAAATTATCCGCTTGCTGAACAATCCGGTCATCACGCGTCAGGAGAAAACAAAAATGCTCCTGAACATCAATAAACTAGATGAAGAGCGTGCGAAGCAGTCTATTGGTAAACTGAAGAAAGTAATTGACGACCGCGAGCAAGAACAATCTGCCGCCGCTTAATTTTAGAAACAATCATTACAAAGAAACCCGACCTATGGTCGGGTTTTCTGTTTTAAGGCTGTTTTTCAGAAAACGGCTCAAAAACGGTAGTAAAACTGTTTAAGTCGTACCCATTACCTCTTCCGCATTTCTTCTTGCAGCAACTGCTCCTCCTTGTCTTCCAAGGCCTCCAGAGTTGGGTTTCTGGGGGTGTTGAGAGCTTCTTGCATGTCTTTGTCTTCAATTTGCTGGTGAACAGCTTTTGCATTCTCTACCAAAGCTTTGAAGATACGGCGCTGCTCTTTGTGGTTAGGCAAATACTCAGGGTGCCACTGTACTCCAATCAGAAACTTTTCGGTTAGGTGTTCCGTGGCCTGTACTACCAAATTGGCTTCCTTAGCGACAATCCGCATGCCGTAGCCGGGTTCTTTTACAGCCTGATGGTGAATGGCATTTACCCGTAATTGACGCACTCCCATTATCTGAGCCAGCTTGCTGTCTGGCTTTATCCTTATTTTCTTTACTGGAAAGATGCTGGAAGGATTGGGTTCTTCTAAGTAGAAACTGTTGATGTCTTGGTAAAGGGAGCCGCCAAAGTATACGTTCATTAATTGGGAGCCGCGGCAGATACCTAACACGGGCAGTTTCTTTTCTACTGCCTGATGAATGAGCTGAAACTCCAGATGGTCTCTGTCACGGTCAATGGTCCAACCTTGGGGCTTACGGCTGAAGATTCTCCGGAACATGAAAAGAGCCGGGTAATAGAGCCAGCGGGTAAACCGGCCAATCCGTTGGAAGATGTTTTTACGCGGGTGTTTCAGCGTTCTGTTTAAATACTCCTCCAGCACCTCTGATTGTTGGTAGGCTCTGGGGTCTACGTCCGCTCCGCCACCTATGATCAAGGCCTGCAAACCATCGGCAGTTCTGGGATTATTGGGGGTGATTCTTACCGGCCTACCGCCAGCAAGCCGAACCCCAAGGGCGGTGAACAGCCATGCGGCCTCGCCACCCTTGTCTGGTCCGGTAATGCCTATGGTAGGCCGGTTTCGGTTTATCTTGTATTTCTTTCTTAGGCTAACCAATCTTTTGTTTTGTTTATCCACTTTTGCTCAAACCCTATGAACGTATCTGCTTTCAAGGCAAGGTAGTCTTCGCTCATGGCGTTTATTTTTGCCGGGTCGCTGGCTAATTCTTCAATCACCACCCAGTTATTCCACTCCTGCGCCAAGGTCCAGTTAGGGTCTGAGATGCGGCTGTTTGGTAGGCGGTAATGAAAGGTTTTACGTGCTTTCACACTGCCTAGGTTGGTATACTGCGCAATTTTATCTTCCCGAAGGGCGGCAAAAAGCGGGTACATGTCCAGCGGACGGTTCCGGTCTGGGTTGAGGGTATGATAGTCATCAATGAGCGTATCTAAGTCGGGTGCATAAGAGGGGGGCAGCACCAAGGCAATATACTCAGCCGGATAGGGATTGATGAAAGAAGTCATGCGGCGGGCGAAATCGGTGTCTCCTGCCTCCAGCAGCCAAGGGTACAGCAGCAGAAATGCCCTGATGTAGCGCAAAATTGTTTCGGTTTCGGTGTCAGGTAATTCTGTGTTAATGTGTGTTCCGAAGGCATTGGTTAAAAACGCCTCCGTTCCCTCGGCATGGTGTTCCATTAAGGCTTGCCTAAGCGGTTCCAGCTGGTCCAGTTGGTCAAAGGGTATGGGCGGGCGCCCACTTCATAGGGGATCACCGTCTGAATCATGCTTTCTAGTGCCGACTCCACCTTATCTTCCAGAGTAGAGTTCCCTATCTTTATATTCTTTAAATCTATGTTCAGGCTCTCGAAAACAGATTTATACTGTTTTTCGGTCAGGAGTTTTAAATCAATTTCCACAGAGAAATCGCCTAGGCGCGTGTTGACCACTTTCTGCGAAAAGCGGTGCTTCTTCTCTATGGTGCCGCCGTACAGCCCTTGAACTATCTGTACACATTTGTCAACTTTTACGTTGGCAAACTCCAGTTCAAACCCGACTGTCCGCACCTTGCCTTCGGAGTTATGTTTAATAGGTAATGGCTTAAATGGCATCTTCTTCAGATTTATACGTTACATCTTCCTCAAAACGGAATTCTTATATTATCGTTATCCGCTGCTCGTTATACGGTATTCGAATTTTACAAGAAGAAGCCTTGCCTAATAAAATTTGGCTTTAGAAAATAGTTAGAGCAGAGGGAAGACTTAAAACTTTCCCCTCTAATATCGAACAACGAATAACGAGCAACGAACAACGGATTCCCAACAACGAATAACTAACTTTGACCTGAAATGGCAGACATTCATGACATACTAAAGGAGCATTGGGGGTACGAGGCTTTTCGGCCGGGCCAAGAGGAGATTATTTCTTCGGTACTGGATGGCAAAGACGCTTTGGCCATACTGCCAACCGGCGGCGGCAAGTCTATCTGCTTTCAGGTGCCGGCGCTGGTGCAGGAGGGGGTGTGTCTGGTGGTGTCTCCGCTGATTGCGCTCATGAAGGACCAGGTGGAGAATTTGAAGCGACGCGGAATTTCTGCCGCGGCTCTGCATGCCGGACAGCCAGCCCGTGAGATGGACCTGATTCTGGACAACTGCGTGTATGGTGGTGTCAAGTTTCTGTACGTTTCGCCGGAACGATTGCAGACCGACTTGTTTCTGGAGCGGGTAAAACGGATGAAGGTGAACCTTTTGGCCGTAGACGAAGCGCATTGTATTTCACAGTGGGGCAATGATTTCCGTCCGCCGTATCTGCAGATTGCCAAATTACGCGAGGTATTGCCGCAGGTGCCGGTGCTGGCGCTTACTGCCTCAGCTACCGAGGCAGTGAAGCAGGACATTCAGGAAAAGCTGGAGTTCCGGGAGCCGCTTGTGTTTCAGCAAAGTTTCGCCCGTAAAAATCTATCTTATTCAGTTTTGCCTACTGAAGACAAAGAAGTCCGGCTGCGCGAGATTCTGCAGAAAATGCCGGGCACCGCCATCGTGTATGTGCGCAACCGCCGCCGCACCGTTGAGCTGGCTGACTGGCTGAAGAAACAGGGAATCAAATCGGCGGCTTATCATGCGGGTTTACCGCACCAGACCCGCGCCGCCGCCCAAACCGATTGGGTACATGACCGCGTGCGGGTGATGGTAGCCACCAACGCCTTTGGTATGGGCATTGACAAACCCGATGTGCGGTTGGTGGTTCATCTTGATTTACCGGATTCTCTGGAAGCTTATTACCAGGAAGCGGGCCGGGCCGGGCGTGACGGAAAATACAGTTACGCTACCGTTCTATTGGCCCCCGCTGATACGGCAGATTTGCTGCGGAAGGTAGAGGAAGCTTATCCGCCATTAGAGACGCTGCAGCGCGTATACCAGGCGTTGGCAAATTATTATCAATTAGCTACGGGCAGCGGGGCATTCCAATCTTTTGACTTTGACTTAGCTGAGTTCAGCCGTACGTATCAGCTGTCAGCAGTTGAGGCGCATTATGCGTTAAAGCAGTTGCAAACTGAGGGGCTTTTGGAGCTGAACGAAGGGTTCTATAGTCCGTCAAAGGTAAACATACTGCTGGGGCATGAGCAGTTGTATGAGTTTCAATTGTTGAACGAGACGCTGGAACCTATCATCAAAGGATTGCTCCGGCTATACGGCGGCGAAATGTACAATGACTTTGTCAGAATTTCTGAGAAAGGGTTAGCCAAGCACCTAAACCTGGCAGAAGCCACCGTGAAACAGCAACTGCAGCACCTGCATCAGCGCAAAGTGCTGGTGTATGAGCCACAGCACGACGGGCCGCAGGTTCAGTTTATTCAGCCCCGGCATGATGCTTCCTCACTGCCGCTTGACAAAAAACGATTGGTAACATTTCGGGAGCGGGCGCTGGCGAAAGCGAAATCGGTGACGGAGTTCATGCAGAATAGTGAGGAGTGCCGCACCATTCAAATTTTAGCGTATTTCGGTGAAGAATCTAACACCGTTTGCCGCATCTGCGACTATTGTTTAGCTCAGAAAAAGAAGAAAAAGTTAGACGAGAACCGGCTGCATTTAGAGGCGAAGGTACTGGCGCATATCAAGGAAACACCGCTGCACCCCAAGTCTATCGCCATGCACTTTAGCTCTTCTGAGCAGGAGTTGCTTGGGGATTTGATTCAGGAGATGTTGGAGAGTGGGGTGGTGGGGTATACGAAGGATGGGAATTTGGAGAGGAAGTAATAGATTTCTTCTAGATATTCAGGTATTATTTATCCTCCTCTTCGGTCATCCTGAGCGCTAGCCGAAGGATCTAACGAAGATGCAGTCTTCTACCAGGTATTTTACTCCCACCTCCACTTTACCCCTCGCTGTTGTTGGTGTTCTCACGGACAACCTGAATTCAGTTGCCTCCACCACCGCTTTACCCTCCGCCGTTGTTGCGTGTTCTCACCAACAACTTCAATGCTGTTTCTCCCACAACCGCGGTTGCTTTATTTCTGCCTGCCTCTCTCCCTGCCGAGGTTTGTCACTTTTCTCCTTGATGAGAAAAGTAACCAAAAGAATCAAGAAGCCCCTGACTCGCTGCCGCTAAGACAAAAGGGGCTTCATCTATTTTACCACTTGGCCAGTGTGCGAAGTTCCATAGAGGAGGTGGCCATTACTGCCTTGGACCGCCTGTCCGTGCTCCCGCTAAGCGCCTGCGTGCCCTTGGCACTGCGTTGCCCGCTCCCGCAGGAAAGGCTAAGGTGGTTTCATCAACCCTAGCTTAAAGTTAACTCCTGCAAATACTCCCCCTTTGAAGGGGGCGAAGGTGGATGTTTACACAAGCTGATCCACGCATTGTTGATGCTATATCTATAATATTTTTTAAAGGGGCGGGGCTTCATAAGTTTTCTAACTGCCAGAATATAATCAACTACAGTAGCAGTGACATGGGTTAAGCTGTTTTCAGCCTCTTTTCCCTAAAACAGCCCTAAAACAGAGGAGGCGGCAAGTGATCTTGCCGCCTCCTCTGTTAGCTATTTAAACCGCCTGCTACTACAGTGGGCTTTCTTCAAACTGAAGAGCTAGTACGCCTGGTAGTTGCTTGCCTTCCATGTACTCTAGTAGGGCGCCGCCGCCGGTAGACACGTAAGACACGTCGTGGGCGTGGCCCATTTGGGTTACGGCTGCTGCTGAGTCGCCGCCGCCAATGAGGGAGTAAGCGCCGCTTTTGGTGGCTTCTACCACGGCCTCGGCAATGGCTTTGGTGCCAATGGCAAAATTCTCGAATTCAAAAACACCCATAGGGCCGTTCCACAGAACTGTTTTGGAATTGCGTACCACCTCGGCAAAAGTAGCGCGAGTTTCTGGTCCTATGTCCAGACCCATCCAGCCGTCCGGAATGGTGCCGCTGGTAACTACGTCGCGGTTGGCGTTGTTGTCAAAGGCATCAGCAATAACAGTGTCTGACGGTAAGTATATTTTTACGCCTTTTTCTTCGGCTTTCTTCAGCAGGTCTAACGTGAACTGCAATTTGTCTTCTTCTAAAAGCGAGTTACCGATTGTTCCGCCTTGGGCTTTGGCGAAAGTGTAGCTCATACCGCCGCCAATAATAAGGTTATCTACGCGGTCAAGCAATTGCTCAATTACCTGAATCTTATCTGAAATTTTAGCGCCACCCATAATGGCGGTAAAAGGACGGTCAGCGTATTGCAGTACCTTTTGGGCGTTTTCCAGCTCAGACTGCATAACCGTGCCGCATACTTTATCATGCGGGAAGTAGTCGGCGACAATGGCGGTAGAGGCGTGGGCGCGGTGAGCAGTTCCGAAGGCGTCGTTCACATATACATCGCCCAGCAGGCTTAGTTTCTCCGCGAAGATCTGATCGCCTTTTTCTTCTTCTTTGTGGAAACGAAGGTTCTCCAGCAACAGAATCTCACCAGGTTGTAGGCCAGTGGCCAATTCTAGCGCTTCAGCGCCAACACAGTCAGGTGAGAATTTAATGGTAGTCTGGAAAGTCTCGCGAAGCGTAGGTAATAGGTGCTTTAACGAGTACTTCTCCTCCGGACCACCTTTGGGTCTGCCCAAATGCGACATCAGAATAACCGAACCACCGTCGTTCAGAATTTTTCGGATGGTGGGTACCGCCGCTCTAATGCGGGTGTCGTCGGTAATCTCAAAATTATTGTTGAGGGGTACGTTGAAATCTACACGTACCAGGGCTTTCTTGCCGCTGAAGTCGTATTGGTCAATGGTGGTCATATGGGTAAAGTTTGGTACTAGCTACGCAATTCCTCCTGTATCAGGTGCAGGCAAATATAACAATTCTATTTAGTTATGGCGCGAAGATGGCGTTTTAGGGCTATTTTCTGAAAATCAGGTCTGAAACGAGTACGGGTACTACCCCTGATTTAGTTCGGTAGCGTCTGATAATTTTGTTTAGATTCGTATCGGCCAAGGTTTTGGAGCCGTCGCTTATTTACTTTTTATGTTCACCCACCTGCTGGTCAATACCCAGCGGTACAGCATTGAGATTGGTTTTGTGGAAATACGGTGAGCGTGGTAATTATGCAGTTCTTAGTGTTAGTGGACATTCTGTCACAAACCTTGAAGGCGACCAATGCAAATCCGGTGGTGTATATAAGGGCGGATAGATAAGGGAGGTGAAGAATTATTTAGTCAATTTTATATTGAACTGAGTTGTGTTCTCATCACTTCAAATTCATGTATAACCGTGAAGTTTGATTGTACATTTCCTTCTTGTTTTAAAGTTATTTCGCCGCTAATTATATAGGAGCCAATTTCTGAAGGGAAAAACAGTAAAATGTAATGAGGCCCTGACTTTTTAATAAAAGGTTTTAAGGTAATATCGCTGCCATTTCGTTTACAGGTAACCCCAGAGAAGTCAAATTCTGTATTCGGGTAACTTTTTTCTTTGGCATATAGGGTTAGAATTACTGGCTCTTTAATTTCGTATACTTTTTTGTCGAGAAGCAATGGAATGGTAAAGGAGAAATCACAGGAAATAACATAAGCTCCAACTTTAGCTGCGTGCGTTTCAATTAGTTCCCCTTCTGCCACGGTGGTCAAGTGTAAAAGATTATAGTACAAAAGGCTATCTTCTGATTCTCGTACTTGTTTCCGTAACTCGTTTATAGAACTCAATAACTCTTTTCTGTTTTCTTTCTGTTTTTTATACCGTGCCTCAATAGAATCAGAGTAGAGCAATAGGCTTTCTTTGGTTTGGCTGCGCATGAAGTCTTTTCGCAAATCAGCTATCTTGTGGCATTCTGCTAACCTCCTTTTATCATTAGCACGAAAACCAGTTTCTTCAATCATCTCACGCATTGAGAAAATAATACGCTCATTCGTTGAGATATTCCGGCTGCAGGCCTCTCTTCTTACTAATAACTCAGATGAATTATATTTTTCAGAACAGGAGAAAAGCACAAGGGCAAATAAAAGTTGTAAGACTATTTTCATGTACCTGGTTTTTTAGGAAGTAAAGATTGATGATAGTCTTTTCAAGTGTACTGTTGTGGGAAACTTGTCTAACAGGGCAGTGTTTATAACTACAACTTTTAATGCTTTAGTAATTTACAGGTAAAATCTAAAGAATAATAAATATATTTTAAAGATACTGCTCCGTCTCCTTGCTTTTACCTTTTGGTAAAGTGCTTAGATTCTGCTGTTTATCCAAATGGAATGAGTTGCTGCATCAGGTCATTCCACGTATTCCAGAATATCGGCGGGTTGACAATCTAGTGCTTTGCAAATGGCTTCTAAGGTGCTAAACCTAATGGCTTTGGCCTTTCCGGTTTTCAAGATAGAGAGGTTAGACAGCGTCAACTCCACTTTCTCAGAAAGTTCATTCAAAGACATTTTCCGTTTCGCCATCATCACATCTAAGTTCACGACTATGGGCATGGTTAAACAGTTAATTCGTTTTCTGTCTGTAACTCAATTCCTCTTTTGAAGACCTGGGCAATAATGAAGATGATGCCGGCTAAAAACAGGAATTCACTGCTTTCCCAGTGCAGGGGCAGAGCAATTCCGCTTTTCAGAAGCACTTTACTGTAGCTCTCCGCCACCAAACCCACAATGCCGGTACCTAGGGCTGTATGACTTATTTTGGAAATGAGCGCCGCATTGGTTGCATTGAAAGGAGTGGCATAGTCAAATTGAGAGAAAATCTTCACCACTAAATATGCCAAATAAGTTTTCATGCCAGACAGGAAAATAACCAAAGACATTACTGATACATATTGGTTTTGGCTGGCCTTAAGTAAAGAGTGAAGGTCAAGGCCCAGGTAAATATCTTTCGCCCCTTCTGGATTCACGAAAAGGCTGACAAAAAATGAAATGACCAACGCACCAGTTTTGATGCACAACCCAATGAACACTATCCAGAAGATAACATTCATGATGGTTAAAATAAGCTTTGTTTTAGTTTCCATTTTTTATGATTTAATGTGATGATGCAATAGTCAATAAAATTTTATTGAAAAACAATAAATATATATTAAATTTAAAAATGGTATAGGATGTAGGAGGGGGTGTAGTCATACAGCAGAAAGTAAACTTTTTACTTTTGCAGGTAAAGTCATTCAAGGTAACCGGTGTATGCCTGCAGGTCTAGTAAAAGAAGCTGGTGTTTTCGGGCGGTTTTTGTAAAAACAGGCTAAAAACACCAGAAGAGGTAACTCAAGAGTTTACCGTTGATACCTAAGTTACATCTTGGTGTAAATATATTTTCCGGGCAGAAACAAGGAGAGAAGGAGAGTAAGCCATTTTGGGCGCGAAAATCGAGGAACGAATAACTAACAACAAATAACGAAATCAGTATCTTTGCCTTAATGAAAATTGGAATCATCTTCGGAGGACCGTCCCGGGAGCGCGAAATCTCTTTCGCCGGCGGTCGTACCGTCTTCGATAATTTAGATAAATCGCTGTTTGAGGCCGTTCCGGTGTTTGCCGACAGCCTGGGCAACTTTATTCGGCTAGACTGGCACTACATCTACAAAGGCACCATCCGCGACTTTTATCCGCCTGTTGATGTGGTTCCGCACACTGAGCACGGTCTGCAGATGTACCTGGAGAGCCTGGGGCAGCTGAGCGAGGAGGAGTTAGATGCCATTGCCGCCAAAGTAGGCAAACGTATTCACCCGCACCAGTTCAAAGAACTGTTTGACTTCGCGTTCCTGACCCTGCACGGGCCGTACGGCGAAGACGGCAGCATTCAAGGCTTGCTGGAGTGGTACGGTATACCGTATTCCGGTTCCGGCATTTTGCCCTCGGCCATTGGTATTGACAAGATTGCCCAGAAAGCGCTCTTGAAGCAGCATGGTTTTGCCACGCCAGATTACCGCATCCTGAGCCTGAAAGAGTGGAACGCCACCAAAGACCATAGCACCATTCTAGACAATTTAGTAGCCGACTTAGGTCTGCCGCTGGTGCTGAAGGCTCCGCACCAGGGTTCATCTATTGGCGTATCCATCATCAAAGAAAAGAACCTGCAGTTGTTTGAAGAAGCGGTGGCACGTAGTCTATTCTCCATTACCCTTCGCAAAAGCGAGTGGAACAGAAAGAATCAGACGCAGCAGCTGAACTTCGTCAAAACCCTGACTGATATCCGCGAAGGCATTGGCTTGCCGGTACAAACCGAGGCGGGCGAATTGATATATGCGCCGGAGGAACTGCTGAGCTTCCTTTCGGCCTCTTTTTCAGAAAACGGCCCGGAAACCCTCACGCTTACCAACGTGGAGAGCGAGACGCAGGTATTGGTAGAAGGCTTTATCAACGGCCGCGAGTTCTCCTGCATTGTGGTGCAAGACCAGCAGGGAAACCCCATCGCGCTGCCGCCTACCGAGATCCGGAAAGGGGGCGAGGTGTTCGATTACCGCTCTAAATACCTGCCTGGCCTGAGTCGCAAAATCACGCCTATTGATTTGCCTACGGAGCAGATTCAGGAGATCCGGAAGCAGTGCGAGCGCCTGTACACTAGCCTCGGCTTTAACGTGTATGCGCGTCTGGATGGTTTTATTACCGAAGCAGGGGAGATTTTCCTGAACGACCCCAACACCACCTCTGGTATGTTGCCGTCGTCGTTCTTCTTCCACCAGGCCGCTGAAATTGGCCTGAACCCGTCGCAGTTCCTGACTTACATTATTAGAACTTCATTGGCGGAGCGCATTAAGTCGGGCAAAAACACCGCTCAACTGACAGCCTCGCTTAAAAAGTTAGATGCGGCCATGGCCGATGAAAGAGCGCACCGCCACGACAAACTGCGGGTAGGCGTGATTATGGGTGGCTATTCTTCTGAACGACATATCTCGGTAGAAAGCGGCCGGAACATTTACGAGAAGCTTTCTTCGTCTACCAAATACGAGCCGGTGCCCATTTTCCTGACCGGCAACGACGAAACGCACCAGCTGTACCAGATTCCGATCAACATCATGTTGAAGGATAACGCAGATGATATAAAGGAGAAAATTGAAGCGGCAGAGGCAGGCGTGCCAACGCACCCGGTGCTGGCGCAGATAAAGGAAGAAGCCAACAGCATCACCAAACTGTACGCGGGTAATTCTCTGCAGAAGCCGCAGCGCCTGACTTATGAACAGCTGAAAAGTCTGGTAGACGCGGTATTTATTGCTTTGCACGGCCGTCCGGGCGAAGATGGCTCCTTGCAGGCGGAGCTGGAGAAATTCCATATTCCGTACAACGGTTCGGGTATTCAGAGCTCGCAGGTGACCATCAATAAGTTTGAGACAAACAAGATTCTGCGTGAGAACGGGATCAAGGTGGCGGAGCACATGCTGGCCTTCAAGAAAGACTGGCAAGCCGATAAAGAAGCATTCTTCCAGCACATTGAAACAAACTTCGGCTATCCGTTTATCGCCAAACCAGCTGACGACGGTTGCTCGTCGGCGGTAAAGAAAATCAAGAGCCGGGAGGAGCTGGAGGCTTTTGCAGAGCTGATTTTCAGAGACAGCGTGGAGATTCCGGAGAATCCGGCCCGGGTGCTGAAGCTGAGCTTTAAAGAAGAAGTGCCGCTAAAAGGCTATTTCCTTATTGAAAACCTCATCAGCAAAGAAGGCGCGAAGCACTTTTTGGAAATTACCGGAGGCCTGCTTACCAGTTATGCCCCCGACGGCAAAACCCAATATGAGATCTTTGAAGCCTCTGAGGCATTGGCGGAGGGTGAGGTATTAAGTTTGGAAGAGAAGTTTTTGGCAGGCGAGGGGCAAAACATTACACCTGCCCGCTACGCCAAAGACCCCGAGGAGCGCCAGCGCATCTCGGATCAGGTGAAGAAAGACCTGAAACGCGTGGCTGAAATCCTGCGCATAGAAGGCTACGCCCGTATTGATGCTTTTGTGCGCATACATGAAGACGGAAACGTGGAAACCATCGTTATTGAGGTAAATTCATTGCCCGGCATGACACCCGCCACATGTATTTTCCACCAGACCGCCATTAACGGCTATAAACCTTACGATTTCATTGACCGCATTCTGCAGTTTGGCATGGAACGTACCAAAAAGATTGTCAATTCATGATAAAGTTATTGAGAGCCCAGACGCTGGGTGATGTGTTCAAGCATATCATCATTATGGTGGCCATAGTGGCGCTGCTGTTGTTCCTGTTCTTTTTTGTGTACCTGCCCAGCACCACCAACCACGGTGAAACCATTACAGTGCCTAAAATCACGGGCATGAGCGTAGAAGAGCTGGAAGATTTTCTGGGAGACAAAGACCTGAATTTCTACGTGAGTGACTCTACCTACCAGCAGGGCGAGGAGCCTTTCACGGTCATTACCCAGGAGCCCAAGCCAGGGGAGAAGGTGAAGAAAGGGCGGAAGATTTACGTGAACATCAACATGAAGAATCCGCCGCTCATTAAAATGCCAAAGCTGGTGGATGCCTCTATTGGAACCGCTGAAAAGATTCTGAAAAGCTACGATCTCATTTTGGGTGAGATCAAGTACGTGCCGGACTTGGCACATAACTCAGTACTTCGCCAGTTTGTGAACGGCCGTGAAATTAAACCGGGTGATCCGGTAGCCAAAGGCTCCAGGGTTGATCTGGAAGTGGGCAACGGCGAAGGAAATACTGAATTAGAAGTACCTGATCTGGTAGGTATGCCCATAGATGAGGCTATTATGGTCATTGCCGGGCAAAACCTGCAGCAAGGGGCGGTTATTTACATGAATGCTCCCAACGGAGAGCCAGACGGAACCGTATTGAAGCAGAGACCGGTGCCAGGCGAAGGCGCCATGATCAGAACCGGTGAACTAATTGATCTTTGGGTGGCTGGACCTAAACCACTGGAGCCCATCAACTAAAATTGAAACATGCAGAAATGGTTGGCTGTTTTGTGTATTGGATTGTGCAGCGTAGGGCATGCGTTTGCTCAGGTGCTCACCCCAATCACGAAACAGCCAGTTTCTTTTTCTGACCAGCCGCACACAGCTAAGGCAACAGGTGAGCCTGCTCCCTTAGCTGACGAAGACCCCATATCACTTCCTTTTTTTGACGATTTTTCTAAAGCCGAAGGAAATCCTGACCCGGCCCGTTGGTTGAGTAAAGGCGGTGTGCTGACGAGCAACCGCTTTGCCGCTAATTCCCGCACAGTCTCTGCCGCCACCTTTGATGGCTTGAAAGCGAACGGTGAGCCTTATGGGGGAATCTCTTCCGTAGGCCCCACTGATACCCTTACGTCCCGTCCTTTGCTCTTGGGTCATCTGCAGCCCCAGGACTCGGTGTACCTGAGTTTCTTCTGGCAAGCGGGCGGACTACTGGATGCACCTAACTTTTCCAGCGCCAACCTCTATTATCTGGCCCTGGAGTTCAAAGAAGCAAGTGGTGTCTGGACCCAAGTGTGGAGCCAGCAGGGCAACGGGCGCAGCACTGATTTTGCCGCCGTCATGCTCGCACTAAAAGAGGCGAAGTACCTGCACGACAACTTCCAGTTTCGGTTTGTCAGTAGCGGAAGCCAGTCTGCCATGCGTGATGTGTGGCACCTGGATTATGTAGTTCTGGACAAAAACCGCCGAAAAGGGCAACTACAAACCTTGGATGTAGCCCTTACAAAGCATATTCCTTCGTTGCTACGCCGCTTTACGGCTATGCCCTATTGGCAATTCATGCTCAACCCAGCCGCCGAGTTACGCACTGACGTAGGGTCTGAGTTGGTGAATTTAAGCGGAGTGCCCGCTGCCATTAGCTGGCGCGCGTACACCAAGAATCTGTCTACGGGCGCCGCAGATACATTTCTAACTGGCAGTGCAGCTATCAATCCGGGCACTAGGCGCACCATAGCCGCAGCCCCTTCGGTAGATTTTATCCGGAACCAGAACGGACCATTTTCCCTTCAGACTTCTCTGTTTCTGAGCACAAAAGAGCCAAACTTTTTCACCCGCTATAACGACACCCTCACCAGAAGAACTGATATTCAGAATTTCTACGCCTATGATGATGGCACCGCCGAGACAGGGTTCAGTTATCCGTCTAGCAACACGGTGCAAATTGCCTATCAGTTTGAGGTGACACAGCCTGATAAGGTGAAGCAGGTCATGATGTATTTTACCGGCACCAACACCCCTGGCACCGAGTTGTACCTGAGGGTTTGGACCGACAACGGGGGCAAACCCTCTGACCAACCCGTGCATGAACAGCGGTTTTTAGTGCCCGCTACCCTGAATGAATGGTTAAATGTAGAACTGACCACGCCCATTGAAGTGCAGGGGCGCTTTTATATTGGCTTCCGCCAACCCGGCGGCTCCGCGTTTGTGAATGTAGGATTTGATTTTCAGGAGAACGCCGTGGAAAAGATCTTCGCCATTAACGGGCCGGGAGACTGGAGTACCATATCTGGTTTTGCAGGAGCTCTGATGATGCGCCCGGTCATGACAGGCCTTTTGACTTCCGTAGAGCCTGAACTTGCCGAGAGCAAACCATTTCTCTACCCTAACCCAGCCACAGATTTTGTAACAATTGGGCAGAAGCTAAACCGGCTGGAGCTCTACAGTTTAACAGGTCAAAAACTACGGGTATGGGAGAATTTGACAGCAGGAGCGCGTCTGGAAATAGGCGGTTTGCCCGCGGGTGTTTATCTTGTCAAGGCATTTAACGGTACCCAATTTAGAACTACTAAACTTATCCTTCAGCCATGATAGTATCTGATATTACTGCCGCCGAACTGAAACAGCGTTTGGCCAACAATGAAACCCCCATCATTATTGACGTGCGTGAGCCTTGGGAGCACGAAGAGCAAAACATACCAGGCAGCCAATTAATCCCTTTGGGCTCTCTGCCTGAAAAAGTGGGTGATCTGGAAGAGTACAAAGACAAAGAAGTGCTCATGCTTTGCCGTTCGGGCAAACGCTCTGCCACTGGGCAGGCTATTCTGCAGCAGCAAGGTTTCAGCAACGTGCGTAACATTACGGGTGGCATGCTGGCTTATAACGAGGCCTAAGTTTTTTTTTGCAAAGCCCCGTTTTTGCCTTGTTATTATAAAAGCAGGGCGAAAATGGGGTTCTGCTTTTTGGGGAGCAGTATACTTTTGTGTTTTGAATGATAGGCTAAAAACATAGTTATGGTGAGCAGGAATGATTTTAGGTTTCTGTCGCATTAAAGGTATTCCCCCTTTGAAGGGGGCGAAGGGGGATGTTTACACAAGCAGATCCACGCATTCCTAATCCTTCTCATTTGCGGTCATCCCGAGCATTGCCGAGGGATATAAAGAAGACCTTCTGTAGCAGGCTATGATGCTTCTGCCACCGCAGTTGGACAGGTCGCGACCTGTCCGTACATTATCTTTTTTCCCGCTCCCGAGCTGGCGTAGCGGCTGCTGATCCAAGGCCTGACGAGACAGCCTTCTCCGTGGCTCTGGCTCCGTGCGCTCACGGCCGCGAGGCCCCGCCCTGTGGATTCGCACTGCCCTTTTCACTAGACCTTCGGTCTTGCCTAAAGGCACCGCTCAAAGCGAGGCGCTCATCCCCACGGCTGGAAGAGGTTCCAATTCTGCCTCTTGTGCTGCTGTTGAAATGCTGCTGTTGGTTTTCTATTGCTGTAGTTCCTGGGTAGAGTCACTCGCGCTAACGCGCATCTCCTTTTCTTTCTTTAGATGATGATAGTTGTTGTTGTTGTGCGTAGAGTTAGCGACAGCGCTCTACGCACTGCCGGACAGCCAATCTCCAGATTGGCGCCACTGCTCACTATTTACTGCTCACTGGTTACTGTTCACTGCTTACTGCTATGGTGTAGACCTGCCAGTATCTGTGCCAACAGCCAGTCAACTCCTAAAAAACAATCAACAACTAACAATCAACAACCAACAACCAAAGTTCTACCGCCAATTCACCTTCGGGAAGCGTGCCTTCAAAGAACCTCTCATTAACCGGTATTCCTCTTCCCAGAAATAAGGCAGGCTATTCACTATTTTCAAAGGCTTAAGGTCTGGGGTGAGCAAGTGCAGGGATACGCCTACGTCGCCACCGTCTACCGTTGGATGCTTTTCCCAATCAAAAATGTCTTGTAGCCGGACTTCCAGCACCGGCGGCTGGGCGTTCTCTGGGTAATATAGTTCTACCGGATGGCCGTCTGGCAAGGAGAGTGTGGTTGGGGCCAGTTCTTCCAGCAGCTTTTTGTGTTCATTACTCAGCATGTTTTGCAGCAAAGGCAGCAGGTCAATGTCAAACAGATCCTGACCAATTTCCACGTCTTCTAAATGATACGCCAGCCACTCGTGGCAGGTGAGCAAAAGGGTGGGGGTGCTGATATCGGGGAAGCCTTCGGTGGGGTGCCATTTACGGAGGCTGAGCACGCGGTTCTGGAACTGCTTTACCTCTTCGGAGAAGTTAAGCCAGTCTTCGCCTTCACGCTTGATGGTTTCGCAGATGGCTTGTACCAAAAAGCGTTCGTCGGGCTCGGGGAGGGGTTTGCTCTGGAGCACGATGTTGCCGATGCGCAGGTCCCGGGATGCCGTTAATTCGCCTTCCTCGGGGTCCCAGCTGACCACATCTTTCTGCTTCACCAGCGGAGCCAGGTCTTTGGGGTTGAGCGGCGAGGCCAGGAAAATGCGGCCCGGGCCGTCGCCGCCGGCGTGCAGGTGGGCAATGGCTAGCCAAGGGTCATGCGCCAGGTCGTCGCGGTGGCCGGCAGAGGCGTACTTGCCGTTGGCGAGCTGGAACTGGGCGTTGTTGCCGGGGCGGGCGCAGGCGATGCGCTCGGGGTAGCAGTTGGCCAGCAGGAAACCTGTTTCATAGGGGTCTACGGCGCCGTTTTCGGGCTCTATTTTGAAAAGTCGGCGGTAACTGGCGGCTATCTTGTCAATTTTAGAGAAGCGTTTCTGGTGCAGGCCCTCTTTACGGGTGCGCCGGAGCGCCTCAATGCGCAGGTTCAGGTCAATGCCGGCCTCGCGGGGCAGCGGGTCGCGCTCTTCCAGCAGGGCGGCAATGTCAGTGGCCAAAGCCAGCTGACCGCTTTCCTGGGCGGCCAGCAGCATGTGGGCCAGGCGCGGGTGCGTGGGCAGGGCGTGCATGGTGCGGCCGTGCTCGGTGATGCGGCCGTTCTCCAGGGCGTTGAGTTGGTGCAGGGTTTCTTGGGCGTGCAGCAGGGCGGCTTTGGGCGGCGGCGTGAGCCAGGTGAGCGCCCTGATGTCGGTGATGCCCCAGGCGGCCATGTCCAGCACCAGCGGAGCCAGGTCGGCTTCCTGAATCTCGGGGGTGCGGTGCGGGGCCAGGCGGGCGTGCAGGTTCTCGGTCCAGAGGCGGTAACAGGTGCCGGGGCCTAAGCGCCCGGCCCGACCGGCTCGTTGGTCGGCGGCGTCTTTGGAGATGCGTACCGTCTCCAGGCGGCTGAGGCCGGTGGCGGGGTCAAAGCGCTGGGTTTTGGCGAAGCCGGTGTCTACCACCACGGTCACGCCCTCAATGGTAAGGCTGGTCTCAGCGATGGAGGTAGCCAGCACCACTTTGCGCTTGCCGTTGCGGTCGGGCATAATGGCGGCGTACTGTTTGCCGGGGGGCAGCATGCCGTACAGCGGGTGGATGGCCACCTCGCGCAGGCCGCGCCGCAGCAGGGCCTCTACTTTCCGGATGTCCTGTTCGCCGGGCAGAAATACCAGCACATCGCCCTCTTTCTCTTGCAGGGCCTGGCGCACGGCGCGGTCGGTCATCTCGTGCAGCAGTTGGGCATCAGTCTCGCCGGCGTACTGCACGTCTATGGGGTATTGCCGGCCCTCGCTCACCACGGCCAGGGCGTTGAGCAGGCGGGTGAGTTGGGGCATGTTGAGGGTAGCGCTCATGACCAGAATGCGCAGGTCAGGGCGCTGGGTGGCCTGGGCTTCGCGGGCGAGGGCCATGGCCACATCGGCGTGGATGCTGCGCTCATGGAACTCGTCAAAAATGACCAGCCCCACACCCCTGAGCGCGTTGTCTGAGTGCAGCATGCGGGTGAGAATGCCCTCGGTGACTACCTCCAGGCGGGTTTTCTCTGAAATGCGGTTCTCAAACCGGATGCGGTAGCCTACGGTCTGCCCCACGTCTTCGCCCAGCAGCTGCGCCAGCCGTTCGGCAATGGTGCGGGCCGCCAGCCGACGGGGTTCCAGCATGATGATTTTCTGCCCGGTCAGCCAGGCCTCGTCTAAGAGGGCCAGCGGCAACAGGGTACTCTTGCCCGCCCCCGGAGGCGCATTCACAATGAGCGTGTTCTGGGCAGCGAGGTGTTCCCGCACGGAAGGGATAATCTCCCGAACGGGCAGGTCTATGGTAAATGGGTTGAAAGGCAAGGGGATGAATTTTATAGAATTCAAAAATAGTATATAAAATAAAAAAAAGATAAAAAATAAATATTAGGATCTTATATATATGAAATAATTAATTTATAGATTTACGAACTGACCTATTAAAAATTATATAATAAATGGAAAATTTAAAAAGTCAAATAGCTAACTGGCTGATGCAATATCCTTACTGGCTTCAGTTTTCAGGTAAAGCATTACTAGATGGGGAAAATTTGAATGAGGAGCTAATTAATGCAACATATGAATTGTTTTTAGAGGATGAAGGATTGAAGCCCAGTATAATAGTAAGGCAGCCAATATTATTTGAAATTGAGGAAAGTAGTCAGATTGGTGAAGATGACCTAAGATTAATAGAGGTTAAAGATATACAGAATGTAAACGCATTAGCTACTGGTCAAATAATACCCTTCCATAATAACCTTACTGTAATATTTGGCGCTAACGGAGTTGGTAAGTCAGGTTATGTAAGATTATTTAACAGAGCGTTTAATTCTAGAGGAGACAAACGTATTCTTAACAATGTTTATGCAACTGTTAGTAATGGAGAAGCATCATGTAAGTTTGTTTTTAAAGTTGGTGATGATAAGCAGTATGAACTGCTCTATCCTGAAAATAAAGGAAGTAGAGAATTTAATAAATTTGCAATTTTTGATACTGAATGTGCTAGAGCTCATATTCAGGAAGAAAATAAGCTGTTGTTTACACCGAGAGGGTTTGAGTTTTTTGATCAACTGATTACTATTTTTGAAAACATAAAAGAGCGATTGAGTGTTGAAATTGGAAAAAATAAGAAAGAGAACGAGTTTGTAGCTCTTTTTAAAAATGATAATGAAATTAGAGATATAATTCATAAACTAAATTTTGATTCTGATTTAAATAAAATTAATAATTTAAAAGATTATGATAATGATGAAAGAGAAGCCTTGCGAAAACTTAACCTTATAAAATCAGAGTTGACTTTATTGAATATTCCTTTAAAGATAACAGAAGCTCAAAAAAAGTATAGTTTAGTAGAGTCTTTTTTATTAAGTATTAATCTAATTCAAGATAAATTCTCTAAAAAGAATTTAGAAGATTTTTGGAGTTATATAAATACATATAAAGACCTTCAGCAAAAATCATCTGTAGATGGCGTTAATGCTTTAAATGATTTAAATATTGGAGCTCTTGGAAGTAAGGAGTGGAGAGAGTTTATTATTTCCGCAAAAAATTATATTGCAAAATTGTCAACGGAGGGAGAAGTTAGTCCAGACTATCCAGTAGAAGGTGATAAATGCATTTTCTGTCTTCAGGATTTACGTCAATCTGAGAATGATATTGTTAATAAGTATTGGCAATACTTGAAGAGTGAATATGAAAGATCTTTAGAAGTTATTTCTAAAAATTTAGGAGAAATAAAAAACAGACTTCAAAATTTATCTATTCCTGAACTGTCTGACGATTCTGTAGTTTTAAATTGTCTTGCAGAATCTGATGTTAAAACGGCTGCCAGATGGAAGGCTATTGTATTGAAGTTTCTAGATGTAAAAGGTCAATTAATAAAAATATGTGAAGAGAAGGCATTTGTTGAATTTGATATACCATTTGAGGATACCCAAGATTTAAAAGATTTGCTAGAAAAGTTTTCAATTGAAATAGAAAATTTAAGAATTAAAAATCCAGCAAACGAGCTTGTTGAAATAGAAAAACAAATACAATTTTTAAATGATAAGTTGTTGTTAAATAATTTACATAATAAAATATTATTGTATGTGAATCAATTACAATGGGCTGAAAAAGCTGGTCGCTCATTGAATGGCTTACGAACAAATTTTATTACAACTAAGCAAGGACAGTTATTTTCTGAGCATATTACTAGTCAGTATACTCAAACCTTTAAAAAAGAGTGCGAATTTTTGAAAGCCCCAGCAAGTGTTGATATTAGTCAAAGGAATATTAAAGGTCAAACATTAAGAAAGTTGCAGATAGCAGGGCAAACTGCGAATTCCGTATTAAGCGAAGGTGAACAAAGGTCAATATGTTTGTCAGACTTTCTTACTGAAGTACAGCTTAATCATAATAATAGAGGTGTCATTTTTGATGACCCAGTTACTTCACTTGATCATGAGAGAAAAGAAATAATTGCAACTCGCTTAGTTCAAGAATCTAATAGAAGACAAGTAATTATTTTTACACATGATATTTCTTTCCTTATATACCTTCAACTTAAATCGGAAAATCAACAAATAGGATTCTCTGTAACAACTCTTAGAAAATTTGGATCTAAAGTAGGAATTGTTAACCAAAGTATGCCTTGGATAGCTCAGAAAGTGAAAGACAGAGTAGGGTATTTGAAAAATGATCTTGTTAGAATAAAAAAGCTTGAAAAGGAAGAGAGAGTTGATGAATATAATTATGCAGTAAAAAGTTGGTACGGGCTTCTTAGAGAAGGGTGGGAAAGATCAGTTGAAGAACGATTATTTAAAGGGGTTGTCGAGCGATTTAATTTAGGGATTCAAACACAAAAACTTAAAAATGTTGCCATAACTGAGGAGTTTATACAAGCTATAGAACAAGGAATGTCTGAATCATCTAAATGGGTACATGATACTTCTCCAGAACTTAATACCACTTTTCCTAATTCAAATAAATTAAATGAAGATTTATTGTTTTTTGAAAATTTTACAAAGAAATGTGTTTCTGCATAAGTTTAAGTTACATATAAATATTAATGAATTAATCTGACTAAAAGTTTGAATCAGCCTTCCTCATAAAAACGCTCAATCCTCTTATATGGTATTAACCACATCAACGCCACCAGCACATAGACACCATTCGCGGCCCAGGGGCTCCAAATGGAGAGGGCTATGCCGGTCAGGTACAAGAGCGGGGAGAGTTTGTCTTTCAGATCTTTGCCTATGGCTTGTTTACGTTTTTAGCCTCATTTTCTAAAATGAAGCCAAAAACAGATAATTCAAAATCTCACTTTAACTCACAATCAGCCGCTCTTTAAACAGCACATCCCTAATAGATTCATCTTTTTTGAAGAGCATTTTGGCAAAGGGGCACACCGGGTTAATTTTGATGTTTTGGGCGCGGGCATACGCTACGGCCGCCATGACCAAGGCATTGCCAACGCCTCTCCCCGAAAAAGCCGGGTTCACCTCTGTATGCTCCATCACCAGTTTCTGCATGATGGCCAGGTATAGGTGAGCAGCCCCGCCTGGGCCTTTAGTTTAATGCTTCAATGTGGCCGCTGTAAAAGTACAGATAAGTCCTCCATTACATCTGTTGTTCAAAGACTTAAATCCCAGTCTTGAAATATTAAATTTTATTAATGTAATACTTTTAAATGTAACCTTTCTGGTAAAGGAGCCCTCTACCTTTGTGTCGTTCAATGAATCATTTATTCAACCACTTCATTAGAAAAGACTATGAAAACGCTTCCTCAAAACCAGAACACAGCCTGTGACAACGTAGAATGCACTTGCCAATCTTGTGACTGCGAAACCACTTGTGCTCATAACGCCTGCACCTGCTCTTGCGGCTGCTGCCAATAAGGTAGCCTTGCCGGCTGTGCTTTTTAAGCGCAGCCGGCACTTTTTTTCTTCCAGGGCAAGGTTGGGGTAGGCTTCAGGCCAGAAGAAATTAACCTCCAGCCTCTCATGGCCTCCCGCCTAGTTTCCACTTCTCAGCACGCTTCAAAATAAATTCTGCTACACCATCTATTACAAAGATTTTCTCTACCACTATGTTATACAGCTTTACCACCCACAATACCTTACAGCCACTGGCGCCTATGCCGGGTCTTACAATCTCTGAATGCCATGATCCGCAGCTAATGGCCATGGTAGGGGAGACAACGCAGGAAGAAACCCAACAACGCTTCGCCAACGGGCACAAAGCGTTTGTCGCCTATTGGCACGGTGAGCCTGCCTCCTTCGGTTGGATGGCTACCACCAAGGCCCGTATAGGAGAACTTAACCATGAGTTGGGGCTTCCTGCCCAACATGCCTACCTCTGGAACTTCAGGACCTTGTCTCGGTTCAGAGGGCAGGGCATCTATCCGCATTTGCTGCAGTACATTTTAAGCACTGAGAGAGCCCACACCGAATGTTTCTGGATTATGCACGCCCCGGAGAACAAAGCCTCTGAGCGAGGAATCACCAAAGCCGGCTTTAAGTTTATGGGTAAAGTGTCTGTGGTCAACGGCCGCGAGGTGATTTTCTATGACCAAAACCGTTCCGTTGACCTTACCGACGTGTTGGCTATGCTGGGCTTTACCGCCTCAGAAGAAGAACAAGCCACCTGCTGGAACTGCAGCAGTCCCTACATTAAAAACAAAAAACCCCAATGCTGCTGCTCTGAGGCTAAAACCGAATGCAACGCTCATCTTTTTCAGGCAGGGTAGACCAACCCCACGCCTTGGGACTATACAGCTGAAGTGAAAAGCATGGGATAAAGAAGCCAACGCTACTAAAAGCTCATGCAAAGCCAGAGGGTAATGGTTAGCAGGTTTCTGAGCAACCTGCTACCTTAGCTGCGGCTATTGATCAAGTAGAGAACAATTTACAGCTCTGTACAAGTTTTGGAAAAGTTACTGGAAGCCATAGACCAGCAAATGGTTTTTCACCAGAAAGTGAATCTGCTGTGCGCTGATTCCCTCAGCCCCTTCGGGTTTACGCCCGCTTTGGTGGATTATTTGCAGCAGCAGGCCCGTGCGCTGGTCAACCTGAGCCAACCGGAAGAAGACTATCTGCTGGAGCGCCTTGTGCACCAGGCCTTGGTGACGTTTAGCCAGGCAAACCAATTCTACCATTTCAATGCTTTTGACCGGGAGTCGCTCAAAAAGGTGTACCAGAAGTTGCTGAACCAGCTAAAAGAATTGCCGCAACCTATACCCGAGGAAGAGCTGCAACAACTGGCCCGTCGCCACTATCGGATTTTGCAGGGATGGCTTAAGAAAACCAATCCCTTTGCCAAGGCACTCTATACCGCCGAGGAACCTTACCTGGCGCAGGAGGTGGTTTGTGAGGAATATTCGGCGGCAGCCCAATTACAGCTTTTAGGCATAGACCCTGCAAAACTGCAGGAACCCATTCTGGATCTGGGCTGTGGGCAGCAGGCGTACCTGGTGCACCATCTCAGAAACCTTGGTTTAGAAGCCTATGGCATTGACCGGAATGTATCTCCGGGCAAGTTCCTTTTCCAGACCGATTGGTTTGAGTTTAATGTAGAAGACCGGCAGTGGGGCACCATACTCAGTAACGTAGGTTTTTCAAACCATTTCAGGCACCACCACCTGCGCGTTTCTGGCGACTACACCGCCTATGCTTCCCGCTACCGGCAAATTCTGTTGTCTTTGAAAAGAGAAGGCGTTTTCTATTACGCCCCAGATCTGCCTTTTGTAGAGCAGCATCTGCCGTTAGATGAATTCAAGGTACAAAAACAGCCTGTGCCGGGCACCAGTTACCATGCGGCTGCTGTGGTGCGGTTGTAGGTAATCGCTATAGATTTTCCTTTGGATTGATGAAATAGGGTGCGCTGTCTATTTGTATGCTCTTCAGAACTCTCCTGCTTTTGTCTACAGCAGCGAGGGTTCTGCCGCCTCGCTGGCGCGAGCTTGCAAAAATCAGCTACTACTTGAATTGACTCTTGAATGATAGAGGAATAAGTATTTACAAGATGCTATTCTATTTTTAGCCTCATTTTCCAAATTAAGCCAAAAACAGAAAATGCAAAAACTCTACTTCATCCTAAAACCAACCGCTCTTTAAACAGTAAATCCCTAATAGAATTATCTTTCTGATAAAGCTTTTTAGCGAAGGGACACACCGGGTGAATTTTGATATTTTGGGCGCGGGCATACGCTATGGCCGCCATGACCAAGGCATTGCCTACGCCTCTCCCTGAAAAAGCCGGGTTTGCTTATGGTCAAATTCTAATTGCCCTTTTCCTGAAGTTCGTACACCCGCTCAATTCTTTTATCTGGTATCAACCACATCAACGCTACAAACACATAGACGCCGTTCGCGGCTAAGGAACTCCAGAAGGAGAGGGCTATGCCGGTCAGGTACAAGAGTGGGGAGATTTTGCCTTTCAGGTCGTAGCCAATGGCTTTGGCCAAGAGTGAGTCTTTGCCGTTCTTTCTGATGATGGTCTGCTCCAGGGTCCAATAAGCAATAGAACAGAAAAGTAAGACAATGCCATACAAGGCCGTAGCCGCCGGCGCAAAGCTGTTTTCGCCCATCCAGCCGGTGGTAAAGGGAATCAAAGACAGCCAGAAGAGCAGGTGCAGGTTGGCCCAGAGCACATAGCCATTTACGCGGTTGGTGCTGTGGAGCATATGGTGGTGGTTGTTCCAATAAATGCCCAGGTAAAGAAAGCTAAGCACATAACTCAGAAACACGGGGAGGAGCGGTTGCAAAGCCTTCCACTCGGTGCCGTGCGGTACCTTTATCTCCAGTACCATAATGGTGATAATAATGGCTAACACGCCATCACTAAATGCTTCTAACCTGTTCTTGTTCATCTGGAGAAGGGTAGCTACAGGAGAGTTTTCCCTGTTTGTATGGCCGGTAAGGTACTATTTAATAGTATATTTTATAAAGTTAATATTCTTTATAGGCACTTTCAGCTGCACCAATATTATTTGTTTTAGGCCTCGTTTTTCAAAACCAGGCCTAAAACAGCTTTTTTTTTCTATGCTTCATCCTACTATCAACCGCTCTTTAAACAGCACATCCCGTATGGTTTCGTCTTGCTTGAACAGTTTTCTGGCGTAGGGGCAAAGGGGGACAATCTTTATTTGTTGGGCGCGGGCATAGGCCACGGCGGCCATGACCAGTTCCCGGCCCACGCCTCGGCCTGAGAAGGCGGGGTTCACCTCGGTATGTTCAATCACCATTTTCTGGGGCGTGTCCCAATGATAGGTAAGCAGGCCCGCCTGGGCCTTTAGTTCAATGGCTTCAAAGTGGCCGTTGGTGTCGGTGTTGAGGTGATTGATTTCCATAGGAGTGGGGCAGAAGTTTGCTTACTAGGAGTAAGGTACAAAAAGAAATTTAATGCTAGTAGAGCATCGGGAATTTCTGTTATTGAATCTCTGAAAATTACAGTACCTTAAACCTGTATTATAAAGTGAGATTGAATACTCCATTAGTTTTAGATACTGCTCTGTATGCGCCCCTTTGTACTGGTTCTCCTTTGTTTTTTATTTAGCCTAACAGCCTTTGCCGATGCGCCTGCACCAAATCGGTTTCCGGGGTTTGTGCAGAATAAGGGGCAGTGGGCGTCCCAGATCCTGTATACCACAGATTTGCCCCAGGGCTGGCTTTTCCTGGAGAAAAACGGGTTCACCTATGGGTTTTATGAACCGGATTTCTTTCATCTGGAGGAGCAGGAAGAAAAGGGGGATGCCCAAAGGAAATACCATCTGGGGCAGGTAGAAGAGGGGGAGGCGCCAAGGAAGTACAAGGGGCACGGGCTGAAGGTGGAGTTTCTGGGCGGGAATCCCAAAGCCGCCATCACCCACCATGCTACCTTGGCGGAGCGTCGCCATTATTTTATTGGGGCAGATCGGGCCCAATGGGCTACCGGGGTCACCACTTCCCAGGAGGTGCGGTATGCCAACCTCTTCCCGCGCGTAGACCTTAAATTCTATGCCAAAGGAGGCAAACTCAAATATGATTTTGTGGTGCGGCCGGGGGGGCAAGTGCCGGCTGTGAAAATGAAGTACACCGGCGCCGAGAAACTGGAAATCAGGAACGGGAAGCTGTACGTGAAAACGTCTGTGAATGAGTTCACGGAGGAAACGCCATATGCCTACCAGGTGGTAGACGGTCAGCAGCGGGAAGTGCCCTGCGCGTTTACGTTGGTGAACGGGGTGGTCGGCTTTAAACTGACGGGCCGTTACAATCCGGCCCTGCCCCTCATCATTGATCCTGAAATTGTTTTCATCAGCTATACCGGCACCACCACTTCGGTGTCGGCTAACTGTGCCACCGCCGATGACCAAGGCAACACCTATACGGCGGCGCAGGCCATGGGACCCAATTACCCCGTAACCGCAGGTGCCTTTCAGACGGTATTGCAGGGCACAAACTTAGCCATTTCAAAATTCAACCCGTCCGGTACGCAACTGCTTTTCGCTACGTACTTCGGCGGACCCGGCACCAGTTATCCCTTGGGCATGCTCATCAATAAAAAGAATGAGCTTGTCTTCTGCGGTACCACCACGTCAAAACAACTGCCCGTATCCCCTACGGCGTATAACCCCATAGGGCCGGCATCCTTTTCAGACTTCTTTATATCCAAACTAAACGCAGACGGCAATGACTTGTTGGCCTCTACTTATTTGGGCGGGAGCCAGATGGAAGCATCCATTGGTTCTACCGTACCTGCCGGCCTGGCGGAAGACAAAGAGGGTAATGTGATCCTCGCCTCTTCTACCAACTCCACAGATTTTCCTCTAGTGAACCCTTTGCAGTCACAGCATAAGGGTTTTCAGGATGGGTTCATCTCAAAACTAGACCCTTCGCTGTCTACGCTGTTGTGGTCTACCTATGTGGGCGGTACGCTCACTGATCGATTTTCAGATGTGAAAGTCGGGCCCTCCTCCGGGAACATCTACCTGGTAGGAAGCACCAGCAGCGCTGACTTTCCCGTGACCTCCGGAACAGTGAACAGTACCTTTTTAGGCACCAAGGACGGGTTTGTGTTGGTAGTGAACCCCGATGAAAGTAAAATGGTGGCGGCTACGTTTCTGGGTACCTTCGGCAACGACCTGGCGCAGCTTCTCACGCTGGACGAGGAGGAAAACGTATATGTGGCAGGGTATACCAGCGGTAGCTACCCGGTAACTCCAGGGACATTCCACACGGCTGGCGGCGCGGGCGGGCATTTCATTCATAAGTTAAATAATACGCTCACCACTACGTATTTCTCAACCCATTTAGGGAACAGTACCTTGTCTATTCCGGAGCCCATTCCCACCGCTTTTGAACTAGATGCATGCGGCAACATCTATTTAACGGCGTATTCTGTGCCTGATAGCCCGGTCACCCCCAATGCCTTTTATACTGTTCGCCGCAATCTATACCTTTGCCAATTGTCAAAAGATGCCAAAGAACTAGTATTCGGTACTTTCTTTGGAGGTACCGAGTTTGGGCATGTCCATTTGGCAAATCATAGTTATATATCTAAAAAAGCGGTTTTCTATAACATAGAATGCGCTGCTATTCCTACCGTTATTGCCACTCCGGGGGCCTATTCAGCCGGTCAAACTACCTCGTTTGACGGAATCATCTCCAAATTCCGTTTTGACCCACCGCATTTGGCGGCGGCGGGCGCTCTTACCCCTCCGCAGGGCTGCGCCCCTTATCAGGTGCATTTCCAGAACACAAGCGTGAATGCCATTTCCTATTCCTGGGATTTTGGCGATGGTACACCACCATCTTCTGAGGCTAATCCACGGCATAGCTTTGCAAATCCCGGCAATTACCGGGTGCGCCTGATAGCGAGAAGTGGCTTGGCCTGTTTCCCCTCGGACACTACGTATATTCAAGTGCTGGTAAAGGATGCTGCGCCAGTAACGGCAGCTGCGGCCACGCCCTTGCCATCTTGTGTAAACTACCAGGTAACGTTCTTTAACCAAAGCGTAAATGCTAGGACCTATCTCTGGGATTTTGGAGATGGCAGCCCCCCCGTCGCGGTTCCTAATCCCACCCATACGTATCAGCGGGAAGGTACTTTTCAGGTACGGCTCATTGCCTTTAACCCGGAATCATGCAATACCTCTGACACCGTTTTTGTGACGGTGAAGGTAATGCCGGTTATTACGGTGGCAGCCCAGGTGCAGCCTGTTCCCGTAGGCTGCGCCCCTTACACCGTACAGTTTGCCAATCTTACGGGTGGCAATACCTCTTACACCTGGAACTTCAAGGACGGTTCCCCCGCCTCTACAGAAGAAAATCCTACGCATACCTTTCAGGCGCCGGGTAGGTACCAGGTGCAGCTGACGGCAAAAGCCAACACTGATTGTTCGGTGGCCTCCACCTTTACGGTAGAGGTAGAGGTGCTGCGCATGTTGGTGGCACCTAACATTTTCACCCCCAACGGAGACGGTAAAAATGATTTCTTCACCATCGTCAATTTAGGACCCCGCACAAAGGTTAAAATCTATAACCGGTGGGGTAATCTGGTTTTTGAGAGTGATGCCTATGATAACCGTTGGCAGGGCCGCGGGCTAGCAGAGGGTACCTATTTTTATACCGCAGAGGCGCCAGATGCCTGCCAACCCATAAAAGGGTGGGTGGAGATTCTCCGGTAGATGCCCTCTTCTTCCTTAACCCCATCTCCTGCTTCTGTGGCCATGACCAGGTGTGGGTAAGTCAGCCTTCTGTTTTTGCCTTTATAAGCACCATTGACTGGTCAAGTTTCTACTTCTCCTTTAACGCCACCGGCTGCGGCGGGAGGGGCACGAAGTCGGTTTCGCCGGGTACGGGCGGGAAGGTCTGGGCGAGCCAACGTTCTTTGGCGTCCTCAATCTTTTCGCGGGTGCTGGCCACGAAGTTCCAGTAGATGAACCGCTCCTCGGGGAACGGCTCGCCGCCGAATAAGTACACCGTGCTGTTCTCCAGCATCTCAAATGAGCAGAGCGTGCTGTCTTGGGTCACCAGCATTTGCTTCGGTTCAAACACGTGGCCTTCGCCCACAATGCCGCCTTCCAGAATGTACAGTCCGCTTTCGCCGTACAGGCCTGCGCCAATGTTCACGGTTTGGCGGTGGGTGCTCTTGATTTCCAGAAAATACAGCGGACTATATACCGGCACCGGCGACGAGTGCCCCAGCGCCTGCCCGGCAATGAGTTTGAAGGTGAGGCCGTCTTCCTGCCAGGTGGGCAGTTCCTCTGCGGGGGTGTGCGAGAAGGCGGGTTCCATGTCCTCTAAGTGCAGCGGCAACGCCACCCAAATCTGGAGACCGTGCAGCATCTTTTCAGAGTTGCGCAGGTAATCAGGCGTGCGCTCGGAGTGTACAATGCCGTGGCCCGCCGTCATCCAGTTCACCGCCCCCGGTTGTATCTCCAGTTCGGTGCCCAGGCTGTCGCGGTGCATCATGCTGCCTTCCAGCAGGTAGGTAAGCGTGGAGAGGCCAATGTGCGGGTGCGGGCCCACGTCCAGGTTCTCGTGGTCAGAGAGGCAGGCGGGGCCCATGTGGTCAATAAACGCGAAGGGGCCTACCATGCGCTTGCCCCTGAACGGCAGCAGCCGCCCCACCAGAAAGTTACCGATGTTGCTGGGCCGTTCTTCTATGATATGTTGTATGTTAGACACAGTGTTGAATTAGGAATTAAGAATTAGGAATTTCGACCTACAGAAGTAAAAGTAAGGCTTTGGCTTCCGTTTCAACCATGGTTTTGGGCCACGGGGCTTGTGGTGGTAAGGTAGAAAATTGGACTGAGATTTTGAAAAGGGATTGAGTAGTTAATTTTAAGTATTCTTCTTGGAACAGAGCATCCTTCTGCGTTTTGGGGCTACTTTCCTGAAAACAGCTCCAAAACGCACACCTCTCCGCTGGCGCGAGCTTGCAGCTCGTGTCCTTTCTCAGAACTTAACGCAACTCCAGATTAGTACCGTCCGCCACCTTGCCTTGCAGGGCGTTGGTTGTCTCTGGTTCCTCGGTCTTCACGGTCACCAGGGGCTCTTTGGGAGCGGCCTCTTTCTCCGGGGGCAGCACCCGTAAAAGATCTGATGTTGTAGGAGAAGGTAAACATGAAAAAGCGCTGCAGCACCGTAGACTGCACGTCTTGTATATAAGCATCTGCAATTACCCGCTGCACGCTCACGTTTTGGCCTAACAGGTCATTTACACTCAGGCTAATTTCGCCCTTCTGGCTTTTGAACACCCTTTTGCTTATGCTCATGTTTAGCAACGTAATGTGGGGGTTAATGTCACCAGAAAGACCCGCATTGTACTGGTGGCTTACTTCAGTGCGGTAAATCACGCCTTTCCAGAATTTGAGGCTGGCCCGTAGGCTGGAGTTTTGTATAAAGTAATTGTTGTTTTGCTGGGCGCGTAACGTGAGGGTGCTGTTGACCACATTGTAACTGGAATGGGTAGAGGCGTTAAAATCTATGTTTTCACTGATGTTGCTGCTCAAAGATGCGCCTAGACCATAATTGGTGGAGGTAGAGAAGAAGGCTTCTCCATTGAACAGACCAGGAGTTTTGTTAAAGCCCATTGAACCATTCACGCTGAAGTTAGACTTAAGGAAACTTACTGGCTGGCCAAAGCTCATAAAGGCGCGGGTGCTCCAACTACCGTCTAGGTTTACAGGTCTTATGAGCTGCGCCCCCTGGCTAATCTCCAAGCCCCTAAGTAGTGGTTCGCTTTCAAGGTTCACTTCAGTGGTGCTGTTGGTGATGTAGTCATCTGTTTTTGTGGCGTTCACAAAAAAGGTGAACACACGTTTGGTGTCTAAGTTGAAAGACCTATACCGTAAATTCGCCGAATTGCTGAATTCCTGTACCAGTCCTGTGTTTCCTACCCTGAACCGGAGCGGGTTGTTGTTGTCTACCACTTCCTGCAACTGAGAAACCGATGGGGCGTCTACGTTGGTACGGTAATCCAGCTGCACGTTTTTGGTCTTGGAGAACTTGTATTCCAGCTGCGCAGAAGGCAGTAAGTTATGGAAGGTGCGGTCTAACTGGTAATCTGTTGGGAATTCCTGCTGGTTCTGCAGGTTGGCCACCTGATACTGCCCCTCTACCTGCACCCGTACTTTTTCAGTGTTGTACAGGTAGCTGGCTTTTCCGTTCTGCCTCAGGTAGTCACTCACGAAGGAATTGCTCAGGCGGGTGTTCAAATTGGTATAGTCATTTTCTTCCCAATCATACGCCAGTCGCTCAGAATCCTGGTTTCGGTTGCTGACACTGTACTCCGCCTGAACGCGGGCGAATTCTCCTACTTTTTCGGCCACCGCTACATTTCCGCGCCAGGTAAAGCCACTCTGCGAAGCGGTGATAAGCTGGTTCAGGTATTTGCTTTTCTCTGGCCTCTGAAAGTCTACCACATCATTTATCTGGTAATTTTCACCGTCATTAAGGGTTTTGTTCAGGTTGAGCCCCAGCGTGATGGTGCGGCCGGGCTTGTTAAACCTATGACTGAAGTTGATGTCATTGCTCAGGTTGTAGGTAAGATTTTCAGCGGTAGAAGAATTGTTTCTGGAGGTCAGAATTGCCTGATCATATACCTCATTCTCTGGATTCTGGTCATAGACCGAAAGCCCCATAGAGCTGGAGTAGGTGTCGTTGTTCTGCAAAGACAGCCGGGGAGTGATTAAGAGCCTGTTCCGGTCATTGGGTTTGTAGTCAAACCTGAAGTTGACGGAGTGGTTTTCGGTGCGGTTAGTGTTGTAACTGTCGGTGGTGTTTTGCTGGTCGTAAAACGTTGACTTAAAGTAATCCTGAAACACCAGGCGGTTGTTCTCGTTATGGTTGTTGCTGTAGTTGTAGTGGCCACTTACTTCAATTTTTTCTCCCCAGTTGTCATTGTAATTCAGCCCAAGGGTATTGATGGTTGAAATGCCTGCTCCTCCGCTTCCACCTCCGCCGCTCCTGCGGCGACCACGCATGCCGCCGCCTGGTGCTTCACCCACAGAGAAGTCTTGCATGTTGATGTTGTTGGCCAGACCATTTACCGTAAGCCGCCGTCCGTCATCAAAGAAATTGACGCTTGCGCCTGCCATGTATTTCGTGTCAGGGCCTACTCCCGCGGCCACTTTCCCAAACTGGCCTTTCCGCCGGTTTTTCTTCGTAACAATGTTGATGGTTTTGGCTCGGTTGCCGTCATCAAAACCACTGAATTCTGCCTGATCACTTTTCTTGTCAAAGATTTCAATGTTTTCAATCACTTCGGCTGGCAAATTACGAAGTGCCGTATTGGCGTCTTCCCCAAAAAAGCGCTTGCCGTCTACCAATACCTGCCTTACGTCTTCGCCCTGCGCCTGTATTTTTCCGTCTGTCACTGTAACGCCCGGCAGCTTGGTCACCAGGTCCTCGGCGCTGGCGTCATCTGACACCTTGAAGGCGGCCGCATTGAACACGGTGGTGTCTCCCTTCTGCGTACCCGGCGGAATTTGGCCTACCACCTCAATTTCTTTCAGCAAAGTAGAGCTTTCTACCAAAGTTAAAGTGCCCAGGTGAACCGCCACCTGTTGTACCTGCACTGCCTTACTCAGGGGCTGGTGGCCCAGATAATTGATCAGCAGGGCATAACTCCCCGGCTGTACCCCCTGAAAAATAAACTTTCCGTCTTTGTCAGTACCCACTGCCGTTCTTGTTGAATCTGGCAGCATGATGAGCTGCACCGTGGCGCCTGGCAGCGTTTCTTTGTGGTAGGCACTGCTTACCGTACCTGTTACCGAAACGCCCTGAGCATGGGCAGACAAAGCACTAAAGAAAATGAGAAGGAAAAGTAGGCAAGATTTCATATCAGGAGGCTGAATTCTCCCTTTGGACTGATAAACAGGAGTATAGTTTATTTACGATATGAAAAAATCATCTTTTTTTTTCTGCAGCGCGTCATGATCCTGCTCATGCGGCAACCTATGAGTGTCTGGTTTTTACAGAAGAGTAAGAAAGAAAAGGTGAAAATCTTAGCCGGTGTTGTAGCGGCAGGTAGACATCTTGTGCAAAGAAGTTGCCAGCCCATTGCCCTTCCGACTATAAGGGGTATGTGCAGTCTGACGGTTTGCCTTTGTTTTGGGGCTATTTTCCAGAAATTAAGCCTAAAACAGGGAGTTATTTTTTTCTGTTTCTGGCAATTAAGACATGTATGTAGGTGAGCTTTTCCACAACAGGTTTAGAAAATGTTTCAGGGAGAAGGTCGGGCAGGCCAAGTGCACGGTTTACCTCATTTACTTTGAGACTTAGATCTTCATACCGTAGCAGCATGTCCTCTAGTTGGGCGGTTTCAAGGTCTTTGTTAGGCAGCTTCAGAAGGTCCGAGTTATCGGCGGTGTCCAGTACGGCAAGCATATCAAGATACGTGCCCCAGGTTTCGGCAAAGTCTTCCCAGGGATGCATGGTGGCGTAGGCGCTGATGTAGCCCTTCGCCCAATTAGCCTTCGGCCCGTTTTGGTAGTATTGGTTCATGGCGTCTGCATAAGACGGATTCTCATGATCGCCGAAAATGGCTTTGAAATTTTCTTCGTCTTTGTTCTGGATGAGCAGCTGCCAGTAGTAATGTCCTATTTCATGCCGGAAGTGGCCAATGAGGGTGCGATGGTCTTCTCCAAACGACACCCGCAGTTTCTCCCGCTCCACTGGGTCGGCTTCCCGGAGGTTGATGGTGATTTTGCCATCGGCGTGGCCAGTGTATACTTTCTCTTCCTGGCCAATGCCCATCCAACCCATGATAGGAGAGGGCTGGGCGTCTTCTTTGAAATCAAAGGACAGGGGCAATTCAAAGTTTTCCTGATCTGATCCGTAGGGTAAGCCCACGCGGTCCAGGAGGTACAGCAAACGGCGTTTGGCCACTTCCAGCTGGTACCATTTGGTTATGTTGCCATCTACTGACAGATCTGGAATGGTCTTGGTAAGCTGGCAGTAGTTGCACAGGCATTGGCCGTTCTGCTGCGGCTGCGCCTGAGCTGGTACAAAACGGTTGCAGACGTTGTAGGTGCTGTAGTTATAGCACTTTATTACCTGCGCCTTACAGTCTGAATTGGTACAGGTGTAGCCGCCTTTTCCATTGGGCTCCATGGCATGAATGCCTTTGCACACTGGGCACCAACCTACTTCGCGGTTGCAACAAACACACTGTGAATTCTCGAAAAACAACTTATTGCCACAGGCACAGTGGAAGGTCTGCATAATTTTAATTCTTAAAGTACTCTGAATGGGTAAACGGAGGCTACCGGCGGAGGTTGATTGTTTCTCAACTCAGGCGGGTGCGGTAGCCTTATTGATTGTGATACGGCTCAGGCAGGGGAGTGATTTTTACCCCATAGTCGGTGGTGTGTCCGCCGTTGGTTCGGAGCATGCCTTTAATGGGGCTGCAGTCATTGTAGTCTGTACCATGGGCGGCTTTTATATAGTGCACATCGGCGAGCAGGTTATTGGTGGGGTCAAAGCCCTGCCACCCAAAGCCCGGAATGTATGCTTCGGCCCAGGCATGCATGACGGCTGTTCCCGTTAAGTTGAGCCCCTGGTTCAGGTAACCTGACACGTACCGGCACGGGATTTTGTTTAACCGCGCTATCCCAATGAATAGGTGCGTAAAATCCTGGCATACGCCACGGCCAATCTCTAGTACTTCGTTCGCCGTAGTGCACACATGGGTAGGCTCCGGGTCAAACTCCAATAGCTGGTACAGGTGGTTGTTCAGCTGCTGCAGGTACTCATAAACCGTTTGGTTTTCTCCTCTAAACAGTAGCTTGGGGTAGTGCTTTGGGTTTAGTTGGGTGTAGCGGCCCGTGCCCAGAAACAGGTGGTAATCCAGGAAAAAGTTATGGTCATGTAACAGGGCTTGCTCCTGGGCTACGGTCATGTTGCTGCCATACGGAAACAAGGCGAAACTTTTCTCTACCACGGCTTTCATGCAAAATTCAAAGTGGGTGAAGGACTGGCTGGCACGTAAGCAGGTTACATCAAAACCAAATGGGTTTGAGTGATGGAAAACTTCGGCCTCAAGTGAGTTAGAGAAACTGTACGTGCGTAGCCGTTGGGTTTGGTCCTGACAGGGCAGCACCAGAAAAGAGAAAAAGGCCTCTTTTACGGTAGCTTCATATGTGTTCTGGGTTTGATACACCACCTCATATACTGTCCTCATACGCTTAAAGCCGTGCCGGGTATTAGTTTGACTTTAGGTATTTCAGATCTAATTTCTGGGCCAACTCATAAATGTTGTCCAGCGTTTTCTTCAGGAAAGATTCAGTTCTTTCTTCCACTTCCTCTATGGTCAGGTACTGGAACCGGCACGCCAGTTTTCCCGCAATAAACTCTATAGATTCTTTTCTTGTTTCTTCCTGTTGAAATGCAATGCCCTGTATGCATTCGCGTACACGTTCCATACTGTAGGCCACTGATTTAGGGAACTGGGTGTCAAACAGCAAAAAGTCAAGCACGTGTTTGCGGGTAGGGCTGGTGCGGTGGCAACGCATGTACATGTCAAAGCCCTCGGTACTTTCCAGAGTGGTGGTCCACTGGTAATTTTCCAGGGCGCTTTCTTTCTTCATTTCCCCCAGCCGTTCAATATCGTTCATTTTGGTTTGCAAAATCCGGATGACCTGTATAGCCCGCTCCAGGTGAACGCCCAGCGAAATAAGCATCCAGACATCATTGTGGAGCAGCGTGTTTTCTATGTAGCCTTTGGTAATGTAGCTGTTCTCTTCAATTCGGCGGGCAAAGAACTCAATCTCCTGCGCCGGAAGCTCCCCGCTGAGCGAGCCGTTCACTTTGTGGTAAAACCGGTTAATGGCCTCCCACAGCTCAATGGAAATATTGTCGCGGGCGCCACGGGCGTTTTCTCTTATGCGGCCAATGTAGCTCAGCAACGAGAACGGGTTGTCTTCAGAAACCGAAATAAAGTTGATGACTTTGTTGTCTTCCACCTGCTGGTGTGCGTTCTGGTAATCTTCTTTGCTGCCCGTCATGTCCAGTATTGATTCCAGCACAAATTCCCTGCTCTGGCCTAGCGGCGCATCAACTGATGATACATATTGAACTCTGGTGTAACGGGCAAAATGCTCTGCTCTTTCAATGTAGCGCCCCATCCAAAACAGGCTGTTTCCAATTCTTGAAAGCATATTTTAAGTAGTTCTGAGTCTTGAGTTCTGAGTCCTGTGTTTTCAGGACTCTTGTTTTTGTTTTTTTAATAGTGGTCTTTCTGGCATTAATATATCACCTGAAAAGTTCCTTGTCCGTTCTGCATTTGCTGTCTATAGCTCTGCGCTTTTTTTGTGCTGTTCTGAATTGGTAAATCCGAAAGAGCGGCGAGAGAGGCAGAGATCAATCCTATTCCTAAACTTGCAGAAGATTTGTTCTTTCACTATTCAAAGCTTTCCTGTTTTTGGCTTGTTTTCTTAAAAGGAGGCCGAAAACGCGGTTGGAAAGAAGTTACTCTGTTTTCATGGAGCCCATGGTCATTCCATCGGGTCCCATAGACATGGTTTTACCGTTCATAGACATAGCCTGCTTGCCTTCTTGCTGGTTCTGCGACATATTCATGGCGGAACCTTCTTCCATCATAACCCAAGTGTCTTTGGAGCCGCCGCCTTGCGAAGAATTCACGATAAGGCTATCTTTTTTGAGCGCCACCCTTGAAAGACCACCCTTTAGCACAAACTGCCGGTCTTTGCCCAGTAAAGTAAAGGTTCTCAGGTCTACATGCCGGGGTTCAAACTGGTCAGCGCCCTCAATAAACGTGGCATGCACCGAAAGATCCATGATAGGCTGTGCTATGTATTTGCGGCGGTTTTGGGTGACTAGTTGTTTAAACTCATTTATTTGCTCCTTGGAGGCTTTGCTCCCAATTAAGATGCCGTAGCCGCCACTTTCATCTACCGGCTTTACCACCAACTTCTCCATGTTCTCTAGTACATACTGCAGGTCATCGTCTTTTTCGCAACGGTAGGTGTGTACGTTGTTTAGAATAGGCTCCTGCTGAAGGTAATATCTGATGATGTCTGGCACGTAAGAATACACCGCTTTGTCATCAGCGAAGCCAGTGCCAGGGGCGTTCAAAAGATTGACGTTGCCTTTCTTGTAAGCCGCCATAATACCAGGTACCCCCAGCATAGAATCTGGCCGGAATGTCATAGGGTCCAGAAACTCATCGTCTAAACGACGGTACACTACATCTACCCGCTTCGGGCCATTGATGGTCTTCATGTACACAAAGTTCTTCTCCACGTACAGGTCGCGGCCTTCTACCAATGGAACCCCCATGGTCAGCGCCAGAAATGCATGTTCAAAATACGCTGAGTTATATACCCCCGGAGTTAATACCACGCACGTAGGGGCGTCTATGCCATTAGGTGCTACTGATTGCATGGTGGCCAGCAGTTCCTGCGGGTATTCATGCACGGTGTTTACATTAAACTGACGGAACATCTGGAAGAGCGTGCGTTTCATGGCTACCCGGTTAGACAGCACGTAGCTGATTCCGGAAGGGCAGCGCAGGTTATCTTCCAACACATAGTAGTTGCCATCACTATGCTTGATAAGATCAGTGCCCGAAATATGGTTATAGATGCCGCCGATAGGTTTCATACCCAGCATGGCCTTGAGATAGCTCTTAGAAGAAAAGATAAGCTCAGACGGAACCACCTTGTCGCGCAGGATATGCTGATCTCCATAAATGTCTTCTATGAACAGGTTCATAGCCTGGCACCGCTGGATAACCCCTTCTTCTAACCTGGCCCATTCGGCCGCCGGAATAATGCGCGGGAACAGGTCAAACGGGAAAATGCGTTCTACTCCCTTGGCCTCGTCTGAGTACACCGAGAAGGTGATTCCCTGGTTGAAAAATGACATTTTAGCGTGTTCGTTCAGCTCCTTGAATTCATCTTTGGAAAATTCTAAAAAGCGACGGTACACTGCTTCATAATACGGGTGGACTTCGCCAGATTTCTGGAAAACCTCATCTATAAAATGCGGCGGAGTGTGATAGTCTTTGAAAATGTCACTTATATGGTTCTGACGCACAACTGCATCCATAATGGTCAGGGTAAAATGTTAAGTTTTAAAGAGAAGCTCCTTTTTAGTTCTTTTAAAAAAATAGCTGGTGCTGTACTGGGTTTTCGCCTTTGTTATAACGAATACGCCGCAGATCTACCTGCTTTGGTAGGTTTTTTCTGGGGGAGTACGCGTATTTCTTGATGGATTTAAGAAAAGGCAGCATAGTCACGTTCGCAGTTTCTTCAGTTGTTGCCTCTGTAAGTTGGCTTCTTCTAAGACACTATGCCTTACGGAAAAGGAGGTGTAAAAGGTGGGCGAATAACTTTTTTTACTTAAAAATCAGTATTAACCATGGCAAGCTCAGTAATTGCCGCATCAACGAAATTTGCATTTGGCAACAAAAACAATTGAGTGTAGCTATGTTTTGGGCCTACTTTTCTAAAAACAAGCTAAAAACACTGTTGGGCTGAAGTGTAAACAAGCAGTAACGTTTGATTTGACTTTTAACCTGCTACAGTTTTAAACAAAGCGATTAACTTGCAGGTGGTGTAAGATTTTTACTTGATGATGTTGCCAATGAAACTGCTGCTCTTTTGTTTCGCCACCTTCTGTAGCTTTTTTTGCTTTAGTTGTTCTTCCTATAAAACGGGAGCTTCCATAAAACCGATGGAATTGACCGCTGCTGCCTTACAACCTATTGGGCGGTACCAGATCAACACAAACAGTAACCTGGAGCTTATTACTTCAGCCGCGCATGTGGGGTTTTCCTTTGAGGGAACTGAAGCAACAGTGGTAGCCGGGGCGGGATGGGAAGATGGTCATAGCTACCTGCAGTATGAGCTGGATGGAGTGTTTCAGAAGCGGGTGCGGATAAATGGCCTAACAGACACCTTGGCAATCAACGCACCTACGTCTGGGAAACACACCGTCTGGTTGTACAAAACCACTGAGGCGCACTCTGGACCACTAGTCATTCAAAAAGTAATAGCTCCCAAGGCTACAGCAGTTACCCGCTCTTCAGCGCCCCTGATCGAGTTTATTGGCAACAGTATAACCTGTGGCGCTGCCGCTGATCCGTCAGAAGTACCCTGTGGTACCGGTGAATACCACGACCAGCACAATGCCTACATGGCGTATGGCCCCAGAGTGGCGAGGGCTCTTAACACTAACTTTGTACTGAGTAGCGTGAGTGGCTATGGGGTGTACCGGAACTGGAATAACAACGGACCCTCCTTGCCCGATGTGTATGAAAAATTAGACTTTCAGCCTGCCACTACCCAACGCTGGGATTTTAGAAAGTTTACGCCTGAAATTATAAGCATTGCCCTTGGTACCAATGATTTCAGTGACGGCGATGGAAAGTCAGTGAGGCTGCCTTTTGACAGCGCCCGTTTTGTGAGCCGCTATGTGGAGTTTGTGAGGAACGTGAAGTCAAAGTATCCGCAGGCGCAGGTGGCACTACTGAGCAGCCCCATGCTGAACGGTGCTAAAAAGCAGAATCTGGAAAATTACCTTGCCACCGTAAAAGCCCAAATTGATCTGGCTTTTCCTTCTGACAAACCTGTTGCACTGCACTTTTTTAAGCCCATGCAAGCCACAGGCTGTACTGGTCACCCCAGTGTTTCCGAGCACGGCATAATGGCCAATGAGCTGATGCCGTTTTTCAAAAAGCTGCTGGAATAACCTTCTAACCTGCATTAGTCCGTTAACATGGAATATTTTGGTTAACCATTAAAACAACAAAAAGGCCTGCCGTATGAAACGGCAGGCCTTTTTGTTCATTGTTTATATATGTCTCTTATACAGCTGGCTCGTAGAATAAACCGGTAAGTGTGAATAGGTACAGCACGCGGGTGTTCAGGTTAAACCAGTAATTGTCTCTGAGCTTGGCTAGTTCAGTGCCGAATCTGTCTACCCGTTCCTGGCTGTGGGCCATTGCAGCTACCGTAAAGCCGCCTAAGAAGGCGCTGTTGTTGCCATTGGTGCCGCGGGGGGTACCGTTTAATTCGTACCCGTCTTTGATGTTGGCAGGCCCTACTCCGTTCGCGAAATTAGATACTTTCTTTGCCCAGGCTTCAGCCTTGGTGTTTCCGTTCCAGAGGTAATCTAAGGTAATTCTCCAGGGAGCGCGGCAAGCATCATAACCAAAATGACCTGCTCTTCCGCCAGGACCAGGGGTGCCGCTGGCAGTCTGCCAATCTGGTACCAGTCCGGTGGTAGGGTGTGCGCCCGCGTTAAGTAGATCATACGTGTCATCGGCTAGCTGAGACCATTTGCTGTTACCGGTAACCTCCGCGAATACTCTAAAGAAAGCAGGGGTGTGGTACATGAGGTCGGTCATATTACAGCCACCCCAGGCAACGTTGCTGTAGCCGGGTGCCAGTACGTAAATGCTTTTCCCGTTTACGGTGCAACTCACAATCAATTTATCACTGATGATTTTCAAGATATCTTTGGCGGCGTTCAGGTAGGTAGATCCCCATTTATTGCTGGCTACAATCAGCGCGAAGGCTACGTCAATGTCTCCGTCGGTAGCACTGCCGGGGTCTAATATGCCCGAGCAAGTCACAGACCAAGCCATCATGTTAGCAGCCTGAGGAGTGCGTTTGTTGTTATAAAACCGGTGAAGCCCGTCAAAGGTGGTTTTGTCTTGGGCGTAGGCAGCCAGCAGCATGCCAAACCCAATGGCTTCAACTTTGGTCTCAGCCGCCGGGTCAGCAATGACACGGAGACCATCACCGCAGGCCACCACCTGGGTGGTTTTCCAGCGGTTGTACTCGCTCATGGCTAATTCTGTGGTAATGGTGGCGGGTTTATACCCAAGCATTTCACCTGGTTCTGGGTTCGAGCCGCCGTTGTTGGTTTTAGGTTGAATGGGTAAGTCCTTTTTTACCGTTTCTCCTTTTTTATACTCAACAGCCACTGAACCTATTACTTCATTTGAGCCGTCTAGCACGGTGGTGTACAAGGTGCCCGAGGTAGAAAGATTTGGCACCGTCTGAATATTGAAAAGAGCTACTCCGTTCGCGTCTGAAGTAACTTTGCGTAATGCGTTACTAGGTACGCGGCCGGAGCTTTGGGTAGATGGATCTTTGAATAGAAGCACTTCAATGCCAGCGGCTTTCTCACCGGACGTAGCATTTTTAACAGTCACCTCAATTTGAGTGGCAGTGGGTTCCGTGCTTTGCCCCCCGTCATCTTTTCCGCAGCTAACTAAACTACCCAGTGTTACCAGGCAGCACAAGGTGTACACCATTGTCTGCAACTTGTTATAATACTTCATGTACTTGTAAGCTTATACTTTTAATAAAATAGAAAAAGACACGCCACTATTTCAGGAAAATATCAAACCACCACGGGTATGGTAATGGTTCATTGTCATAAAGTTAGTAATAAAAGTGTTGAATTAACAATTAAAATAGAATGAAAATTTTCAGAGGGGACAAAGAATGGATTTTCCCGCTTCTGTTTTAAGGCAGATTTTTAAAAAACAAGGCTAAAACGAGAATGGCAGAAATTTTAAATTCCCTTGCTATAGTTGTCTTAAAGTACATCAAAAAAAATCTCCTGACCTAAGAAGTGAAGTTCTATAGTCAGGAGATTCCTATACTCAACTAAAATGAGGTATTGATGTTAATGGCCACCTAATTCGCTCACGCCACGGTCAGTGTTTTGCGAGGAGTTGCCGTAGCTGCTTCGGCCGTTACCGTAGCTGCTGCCACCCATTGGGCTTGTTCCGCTAAAGTTGCCGGAGTAGCTGCCGTACGAGCTGTCGCCCCAGGTGCCGCCTCTGTGTCCGCCGGTGTAGCCATGGCCGCCGCCGTAATTTTTACCTCCGTACGAGCTGCCCATGCCGGTGCCTTCGTTCTCGGCAAAGTTACCGCGACCATAATCTGGAACGCCCCGGTGTGAGTGGAAGCCACCATCACCTAAGCCTCCGCCGTATTGGCTGCTGCGGTAGCCGTCACGGTCGCCGGAGAGGTAGTTCTGCTCATTTTGCTGGGTGCCGTAACGGTGCGGACTGTTCAAGGTGTTAAACCGGTCTGAGGTGCCGTCAAAGCTGGAGATGCCGTAACCCTGACGAATGTTGCCCAGAAGGTCCTCGTCCTGGCCGCCTCTGGTTAAGGTAGGGTCATGCCGGAAGTTGTCCTGGTACTGGTTTCCAAACTGATCACGGTCGCGCGAGTAGTTATTGGTATAGCGTTGATCATGGTTTGAGTCGCTGCCCCAGTTTTGCCTGTTTGGGTTCTGGTTGCTGAAGCGCTCGTTGTGCTGTTGGTCTTGGTAGGAGGAGCGGTTGAAATTCTGTTCATTCCTATGCTGGTCCTGGTTATTTCTGGGGTACTGGTGCAGGTGATTGTAGTCTCGGCTCATGTCACGGCCATGCCAGTCATTATATTGTTGGTGATCGCCCCGAATATAGTCGCGCTCAGGCCATGCCTGGTGCCGAAAGTCCTGCGTTCTTACCTCAAATCTGTTGCCGGTATTGCTGGTGTGGTAACTGTTTCCATCATTTGTATAAAAGTCACCGTAGTTCTGGTTTTCTCTATCTCGTCTCTGCATCGGATGTTTACGTTAAGTGAACAATAGATTTCTCCATTATTAACGAGTGCCAGTGGAAGGGGTTTAAACTTCTAATGCTCTGTTTCTCTTCAGTCTTTAGTATCAATCAAAGAATAATCTTTACAAACTGCTATTGCACAGCGGGCTGTTTTCGGCCTGCTTTTAATCAAAAAGGCCGAAAATGATTGCCAGAAGGCAGGAATTCAAAGAAGAACAAACCTTTTGGCCTTGATTTTGTATTATATAGAGACCGGCTCTCTTGTGCATTTCACATAATCGCCCTTCTCGTCAGCTTCAGCAAGGGCAAGAGCCAATTGATTTAATAGTTTCCTTTGATAGTAATATGAGAGATTCCACTGCCCTTTATATCCGCTTACCAAATCTGTTTTTGTGTTTTTTTTTGATATGTCTATTTCTGATCAACGCACCTGTTTCTGCACAATCAGAAAAAACCACTGGTGCTACCTCACACCTTTCCGCAGATACTTTACGAGCCGACAGTGCCTTTGTGCACCAATACGTCCAGCAGCAAGAGGAGTACCGGCAGCACTTGCCACTGGTAGAAAAGTTTTACCAAAGCCGCCGTTACCAGCTGGCCTGGTTCAGAAACGGCAAACTTGTATCTCACGCCGATAAACTGATTGAAGCCATTGAGCATGCCCGCAAAGAAGGCCTGAACCCGAAAGACTATCGCGTAAAAAATATAAGGGAAGCTTACAGGGCTTTTGAGTCAATGAGCCAGGTAGACCCGCGGAAAGAGAAAACGCAGCAGGAACTTGATGTAGCCCTGACTGCCTCTTATTTTAACTATGCCTCTGATTTTTACAAAGGTACCGTAGACCCGCACAGCACTTCGGCAATTGAGTGGGAGATAAGAAAAAACAAAATAAAGCTAGACAAAGCATTAACCGAGATTCTGGCGCAGAAGGATTCCACACATCCTTTCTATGAGTTCGAAGCCCTGCACCAGGGGTACCAGAAACTTAGAGAGGCCTTGGTGCGCTACCGGCAAATAAAAGAGCAGGGCGGGTGGTCTGAAGTGAAAGGACAAGATATTGTAAAGCCTAACGACACGGCACAGGTGGTAGTGGAGGTCAGAAAGCGGTTGCTGCCACAGCAAACCGTGCAGGAACAGGACACCGCTTTTTGGGTGTATGACCTTCAGGTGGAAACGGCCGTGAAGGATTTTCAGAAACGCCACGGCTTAACGGTAGACGGAATTCTTGGACCACAGACTTATGGTGCTTTAAACGTAAGTGTAGACGAACGCATTGACCAGATTCTCCTGAACATGGAACGCTGGCGCTGGCTCCCGAAAGACCTGGACGCCGACAACAGCCAGAACCGATACGTAATGGTAAACATACCGGGGTTTAGAGTATCAGTATATGAAGATGGAAAAGAGGCATTGCGTATGAAAGCGGTGGTAGGTAAAACCATGCACGCCACCCCAATTTTCAGCCACCAAATTCAGTACCTCATGTTCTCTCCGTACTGGAACGTGCCTAACAGCATTGTGGAGGAAGAGATTGCCCCCAAACTGCAGCGCAACCGCAACTGGCTATCAAGCCAGAACATGGAAATGGTGAACACATTTGGACCCAACGCCCGCCGTATACCGGTTAGCCGTGTGAACTGGTACACCATGACCCGCCACAATTTCAAATACCGCATCAGGCAGCGACCTGGACCAAACAATGCCCTAGGCCGGGTGAAATTCATGTTTCCGAACGAATATGCTGTTTACCTGCACGACACCCCCGCTGACCATCTTTTCAGTGAGGCAGGGCGTGATTTTAGCCACGGTTGCGTGCGTGTTGAACGTCCCGCTGAATTGGCTACCTACCTGCTACAAGAGAAGCCCGGCTGGAACCGTAACCGAGTGGAAAATGCCATGAACGCTTCTACCCAACAGCGGGTAGACTTGCCAGAAAACGTGCCGGTGTATTTAGTGTACTTTACCGCCTGGGTAGAAGATGACGGTACTGTCCATTTCAGAGACGATATTTATGGCCATGATAAAGCCTTGGCGCAGCGGTATTTCTAAAGATGAAGATGTGAAAAAAATGAGAAGAGGAGCTGTAGTTTAGATCTTACTGAACTGCAGTTCCTCTTCTCATATTGGAGTTTCTGTAAATTAACTACTGTCACTGGCGCAGTTGAGAAGTTGTGACAGTGCCAGAAATTTTTGTTTTAGGGCTGTTTTCTGAAAAGTAGCGTCAAAACGCTGGCAGGTGCTGATCCTTACGCAGAACCACAGTTGTATTCTTATATTTATTTCCGGTATTTACACCCTTCATTTCTAAACTGAAACCTGAAACACATGAACAAGTGGTTTGCTTATGGTATAGCAGTTATGTTTTCTGCTGTGTCTTGTCAGTCATCAAAGGAAGCTGGTAAAATTTCAAAAAGAGAGGCGGAGAAGGTACCTATGTCGGGTAACCCCATATTCCAGGGATGGTACGCAGATCCGGAAGGGGCTATTTTTGGGAAGAAGTACTGGGTTTTTCCCACATTCTCGGCCCGTTATCCGCAGCAGGTACGGTTTGATGCCTTTTCCTCGCCAGATCTGGTTACCTGGACAAAGCATGAGCGCATTTTAGATACAGCAAGGGTGAAGTGGGCGAAGAAAGCCATGTGGGCTCCGGCCATTGTGCAAAAGGGAAAGCAGTACTTCTTGTTTTTCGGGGCGAATGATATTCAGAGCGACCAGGAGGAAGGCGGTATTGGCGTAGCTGTGGCCGATCAGCCGCAGGGACCTTACAAAGATTATTTGGGCAAACCGCTGGTAGACAAATTCCATAATGGCGCGCAACCCATAGACCAGTACGTGTTCAAAGACAAAGACGGCCAGTATTACCTGATCTACGGCGGCTGGCGGCACTGCAATATTGCTAAGCTGAAAGATGATTTTACCGGTTTTATTCCGTTTGAAGATGGAACCACATTCAAAGAAATAACCCCGAAAGGGTATGTGGAAGGACCCATCATGTTCATTCGGAACGGGAAGTACTACTTTATGTGGTCAGAAGGGGGCTGGACTGGTCCTGACTATTCTGTGGCCTATGCCGTAGCCGATTCTCCTTTCGGACCGTTTGAGCGGGTAGGTAAGATTCTGCAGCAAGATCCTGAAATAGCCACCGGAGCCGGTCATCACTCGGTCATGCAGGTGCCGGGCAAAGACCAGTGGTACATTATCTATCACCGCCGCCCCCTCACCGAAACCGACCGCGACCACCGAGTGACTTGCATTGATGAAATGCACTTTGACGAAGATGGAATGATTAAGCCGGTAAAGATTACCAATACCGGCGTAGCCAGAAACCCTCTTAAATAAATTTAATAGACGTCTTGGTCTTTGATTAAGAGTAAAAACGTAGCCAGAAAAGTATCTTTAGACACACACAGGTACATTTGATTTTGTGCCTGAATTCTAAGCACATGATGCAAATTCTGTTTTAGCCTTATTTTTTAAAATGTAGCCAAAAAAGAGCCCTCTGTTGTGAAAGCAACAGAGGGCTCTTTTTATCAGATTATTACGTCAGGAACAATTAGTTTTTTCTGTCGTTGTCGCCCAAGTTTCTCAGGCGGGCCTGCACTTTATTCTCAGTCTCGTTCCAGCCATTTTTAACCTGCTCCCATTCTCGCTTGGTTTTCTCATCCCAGGTATTGCTGCGGGCGTCAAGGTCAGCTGTGCGGCGATTGTATTCGGCTTTAACTTCTCTCCACTCTGCCTCGGTGGCGGTTTCAGCGGCAGCGGTCTTTTCGTTTACCCACTCAGAGAATTGGTGTACTTCATGGTCTGCTTCGCCCATCTCATTTTCAGTTTCCTCCGCTACTTCGTGGTTTCTAGTGTTCAGTTCCTCCGTTTCTGTTTCGGTTGCAGTTTCAGAGCGTTGCTCACAGGCGGGCAGAAACGCAAAAAGTGAGGCACCCAGCGCCACAGAAAGAATTCTTGAGGTAATTTTCATAGTCTTCTACAGTTTAGTCTGCCGAGTTGTACGGAAATATCTGAAAAACGATATGTAAAGACCTCGTACTACATGAAAGGAGAAAGCTGTTGTTTAGGTGGTCTGGTGGTCTTTGTCTGTTGCACTTTCCTGACTTTGGCGGTATTCGTTTTCCCAGCGGCTGTAGAATTTGGCGAATGGGTAGCCTGTGAAACCATGTACTATGGTAGAGCCAAAAATAACAAGGCTACTAATAACCCAGATCTCATTTACATGCGTTTTGGAAAGACTATGCACTGCGTAATACATAGCCGCTACTCCAATTGGGCCAAACCACCCCACCATAAACAAGTCAGCTTTTTTAGGCAGTTTTTTCAAAAACGGACCTAAAGCAAGAATCACTGGCAAACGGCGGAGCAATAGAACGGCTATAACAATCCAGACGGCGTTCCAGCCAAGAGCAAACCATTCTTTCCAGGGCAGCACCAAGCCAAAGAGCAGAAAAATAGGAATAGTGAAAAGGCGGCCCATAGATTCTTGAATTTCATCTTGCTCAATGTCTTCGTCTTCGTCTAAGGCCATGTTGGCGGCAAAGCCTGCAGCAAACACCCCAAGAATACCGTTGCTGTCTATTGCCTCCAAGCCTCCTAAAACGGTGAAGCCCAGTGCCAGGGAAAAGGACAATAAGGAGGATTCAGACATCCAGCCTGCGTCCCGGGCTTTCAACAGCAATTTCCCAGCCACATACCCTACCACAAGACCGATAACCACTCCACCAATGGTTTCCCATAAAACGGCTTTCAGAAACCACTCCTGCCAGGCATGATGATCGGGCTTTTGAATTAATAGCATGGGTAAGAACACCAGCGGAAGAGCCAAGCCGTCGTTCGCGCCTGATTCAAAGGAGATGCTATGCCTGATGCGCTCCGGCAGCAATTTTTTTGCCGTTTCACCGGACACCACCGTAGAGGCCACCACAGGGTCAGTTGGGGTGATGATGGCGCCTATGAGAAAACTCAGAAGCCAATCAAAACCAAGAATGTAATGGATGAGCAGCGTTGAGATACCGCACATTCCCATCATACCCAGCAAAAGCAGAATAGATTGCAGCCGCCAGTGCCGTTTGGCATAAGACTTTGGTATTCTGAAAGCAGTAGCCATAAGAGCCATGGCGATGGTAATCTGCGTAGCAACCTCCAGAATTTTTTCAGCAGAGCCCCAGCTGAACAAGTTGAGCATGTCCAGTACTTCAGGGCCTAATATAATGCCTGCCGCCAAGGCAATAATAGGTTCGCTGAGCACTGATTTCTTGATTTTCCGGTACACGTACCCCATGGTCAAGGTAAGAGCACTGATACACGCTAATGCAATAGAAAAATCTTTCATGCCAATACCAGTTTAAATGTTTGCTGGTGTATACTGGCTACTGCTGCTGCTGGGTTAGCGATACAAACTCAAAACTGCGAAACTGGCGGCTTCCATCTAATTTATAGTATTTATACGCTAGGCTTTTAGGTATTTAATCGCCTTTTGCCCTAAGCCTGACATTCTACTTTTACCTGTAGTTAGTTGATGTGCGTGTGGCCTTTGAATCTGTTTTTCAAAAGGTCTGCTGGGGCTGAAGAAAAGTAATTGATTAGTTCTTTAGAAAAGTTGAAACCTGAAAGGAAGAATAACCGAACAGAGACAATTACAAGGTTCCCTAATCCTGCCCTAAGACAGACAACACATGAAGGTGCACATTGAAAACCACGACACAAAATTATACACCGCCATTTACCCCAATGCCACTAAGGAAACGGTGATACTGTTGCACGGTGGTCCTGGTGTGCCCAACGGATTGACCTTTCTAACAAATTACCTGAGCCGGAACTTCCAGGTAGTTCTGTTTCACCAACGGGGCACGCAAAAGTCACCAAACCCTTCGCAAAGCTACTCTATGGATGATTATGTGTCTGACATCAATAGAGTGGCAGACTATGTGAAGGTAGAGAAGTTCCATTTGTTCGGACACTCCTGGGGTGGCCTGTACGCGCAGATATACGCCCACCAGCACCCCGAAAGGCTCCTGAGCTTATTTCTATGCAGCCCCGCCTCTGGTACCGGTAGCCAATGGAAAGACACCATGCTGGAAATAGCACGCTACAACAAAGACAAGTGCAGCACTTTGGAATGGCTGAGTATGAACATGCATGCCGGCATGGGCCTGTTGGGAAGCGACTCGGGGTACAAAAGTTTCTTCTGGCAAGCCTTGGAGAACTTCAGCCGCGACTTCAAAGAGTCTCACCCTGAAGATTTTGGGGTAGACTGTATCAGAGCTGAGGCCATTAACCTCACCCAAAAAAGTATTTTAGCTTACCCTCCGTTGCAGCAGTTCCAACAGGCGCAAGTAAAAATTACCATTGCCTATGGCGCCCAAGATATCATTGGCGACAGTAAGAAATATGTGTTAGAGCGTTATCCAAATGCCAAAGTGCATACAATTCCTAAGAGCGGACATATACCGTGGTCTCACAACCAAAAAGAGTTTGTGAAGGTGCTGAAAGAGCATTACGGTCAGTAAATCATATCTGCCAGGCTTGTGGGGTCATACTATGAGCGGCAATGGCGACTAATTCTGATAGACGTCGTAAGAAATAATTTACCCATATTTATTTTTTATGACCTCTACTAAAAAACGCCCTGCCGTATTGCTTTTCGATGTTAACGAGACTTTGCTTGATCTTTCAGACATGCAGAAGGCTGTAAACGAAGCCCTGCATAATTCATTGGCCTTTAAGTTTTGGTTTGCCCAATTATTGGAATATTCACTTGTAGAAAATTCAACAAACACTTACCACTACTTCAGCGAAGTAGGGCAAGCGGCCATGCAAATGACCGTTGAGAAAATGGGGCTTGATCTGCCAAAGGCAAAACAAAAAGAACTGGTAGAGATGGTGAACAAATCAGAACCACACCCTGATGTAGTGCCTGGTCTGGAGAAATTAAAAGAGGCAGGGTTCAGATTAGCTACCCTCACCAACTCACCAGCAAAATCAAGTATTCCGCACCTGGAGGCAGTGGGCCTGAAAGATTTCTTTGAAGAAACCTTAAGCGTAGATAGTGTGCAGAAGTTTAAGCCCCATGGCAGCACCTATCAATTTGCCTCCGAAAAGCTAAACGTAGCCTTGCCCGATATAATGATGGTGGCCGCCCATGGCTGGGACATTGCGGGCGCTTTACGGGGCGGCACCCGAGCCGCTTTTATTTCACGCCCAGGGCAAACACTGTACCCCTTAGCGCCTGAACCAGAATTATCGGTACCTACTATTTCTGCCCTGGCCGAACAACTCATTTCCTAAGCTAAATCTCCCTTTGTCTTTTTGGCTTGATTTCCTGAAAACAGGCTGAAAACACTGTTTCTACTTAAAGGGAATGCACTAACGCAACGTTTGCGGGCAATTCTGTTAGACTAGGTATAACTACTAGATTCTGTTCTGTCCCTTAACAAATACAGATTAAGGGCGTACCCAAATACAGTTGCAAATGATGAACCAAAATGGTGGAATAAGTACAAAAACTTCCAGCGGAGACGGGTGGGGCACTGCATAAAAATTTTGCCCAAGAGAGGCTATTAGGTGGTGCTGGCTTGTCAAGGCGTAAGCAGTGGTTGTATCCATTTTAGGCCTGTTTTTCAAAAATCAGACCTAAAACATAACCGATTACACCACCACTTGTGCCTAAACAATGAACAATCAGCAATTCAATTAGTTGGTATGAACATGCAAGAGAGAAAGAAACGCGCCAGTTGGCTGCTTGCCCTGGTTTGCCTGCTGGCTGTCAGTTGTAAGCAGGCACCGCAGCAGGAGGGACAAGTAACTGGTGGCGCGCAGACAGGCAATACGGTAACGCTTACTATTCCAAATCATCCGCTCCGCAGTGAACAAGACCTGGATGTGCTCCTGCAGGAAATAGGAGATGCCAGAATTGTGTTGTTGGGTGAAGCCTCACATGGTACGGCTGAATATTACACCTGGCGCGCCGCCATCACCAAACGGCTCATTCAGGAGAAAGGCTTTGATTTCGTGGCCGTGGAAGGGGAGTGGGCCGATTCTTACCGGGTAAACCAGTACATCAAAGGTCCACAGCGCGACAGTGCCACTACGGTTCAGCTACTGGAGCAGTACAACCGCTGGCCCACCTGGATGTGGGGCAACTACGAAGTTGCCAGCCTGGTCACCTGGATGAACCGCTACAACCAAGAAAAACCTAAAGAGGATAAAATAGGCTTCTTCGGTTTAGATGTGTACTGCCTGTGGGAGTCAATGACGGAACTGATGCCTTATGTAAAAGAGCACCCAGAACTGGTGGAATCTGCCCGAGAGGTGCACCGGTGCTTTCAGCCTTTCAGTTCAGATGCCATGGAATACGCCAGAGCCGTGGCCAACGCCTCAGCTAATTGTCGGGCAGAAACAAACCGGCTTTGGCGGGACGTGCAGAAACTGGGCAAAGCCGAAGGGGCCGCCAAGTCTGAGGCTCAGTTTGTGGCTGAGCAAAATGCGTTGGTGGCGTATAACGGAGAGCGCTACTACCGTGCCGCCGTAGAAAGCAACACCGAGTCCTGGAACATACGTGACCGCCATATGACCCAGACCCTGCAGCGCCTGCTAGCCTTTCACGGGCCGCAGTCTAAAGCCATTGTATGGGAGCACAACACCCACGTAGGTGACGCCCGCTATACTGATATGGCCTCCAGCGGCGAGGTAAACGTAGGCCAGTTGGTACGGCAGGAATATGGGCAGGAGAACGTATTTATCATCGGATTCGGATCTTACCAAGGCACTGTTATTGCGGCCAGAGGCTGGGGAGCGCCCATCGAAACTATGGAGGTGCCGCCAGCCCAGCAGGGCAGTTGGGAGCAGATACTGCACCAGCTCAGCCCCTCAGATAAAATTATCTTCTCCAAAGATTTGAAAAACAACAAACCTCTGAATAGGCCGGTAGGGCACCGTGCCATTGGCGTTGTATATAATCCGCAGATAGAGCACCTGGGCAATTACGTGCCATCGGTCTTGCCTAAACGCTACGACGCCTTTCTTTTCATAGACCAGACACACGCGCTGCACCCAATTGAAACCATCACCGTTCGCAACGAGCCGCCAGATTTATATCCGTCAGGAAAATAATAAGAGCTATAGGCGCATGTTTCTGTATTCCTGAAACCATTTATGGTGGTGGAGGTAGTAAAATACCTCATATTTGTGTCTTCATTTTACCTGAATGCAATCTATTTTAAAGCAGAGAGTAGCTCTCAGCGTATTCTTTTTTTTATCTGGTTTTAGTTTTTCCAGCTGGGCCTCCAGAATTCCTACCATTAAATCTATTCTAGACCTGAACGAAGCCGAGTTGGGTTCGGTGCTGCTGGCTATGCCGGTGAGTTCCTTGATTGGGCTTCCTATCTCGGGTTGGCTGGTTTCCAAGTTTGAGACGCGCCAGCCATTGGCGGCAGGTTTTCTCTTGAACTCTTTCTGTTTGGCAGCCATAGCTTTCGCCACCACCACTATGAGTCTGGTGCTGGTGTTGTTTCTGTACTCCCTGAGCATGCGGATCTTCAACATCTCTATGAACACGCAGGCTATTACGCTGCAGAAGTTGTCTGATAAAAAAATCAACGGCTCTTTTCACGGCCTCTGGAGTTCTGGCGGCATTGCCGGAGTAGGCTTTACCACCTTGCTGGTCTCTTTTGGAGTGGACATTGTCCCGCATTTACTCATAGTAGCTAGTTTCTGCTTTTTAGCGACCGTATTTACTTTCAAACACTTGCTCCGCCGAGACAAATCTGAGACTGGAAACAAACTGGAGTTGAGCAAACCGGACCCTTACATTTTATACCTGGGCTTGCTGGTGTTTTTCGCTGCCGTTTGCGAAGGGGGTATGTTTGACTGGAGCGGCATCTATTTCCAGCAGGTAGTGGGTGAGGAGATTTTTTCACTGGGCTATCTGGTGTTTATGACCTTCATGGCTCTGTCGCGGTTTATCTCTGACAGAATTGTGGATCGCATTGGTATGCCAACCACCTACATTATGAGTTCGGTGCTGATCTTTTCCGGCATTACGTTAGCCATTGTTTTTCCAACGTTCTGGCCCGCCCTGATTGGTTTTTCATTGGTAGGTTTCGGCACGGCCTCGGTCATACCAATGACGTATACGCTGGCCGGAGCATCGCCTAAATATTCTCCCGGCATTGCTATTTCCTTAGTAACCACTTTTGGCATTGTTGGCATGCTCATTGGCCCACCCATGATTGGATATCTGGCGCATGCCTTCGGGTTGCAGCAGTCGTTTATTTCGTTTGCCTTGGCCGGTATCATGCTCATTCCGTTTTCTCGTTTATTCTTCCGGATGGAGAAAAGACTTGTTGCCGCGAAGGTGTAGTGTGTTGAAAAAGAGGGATGTTTCCCTCCCTATAGATTTTCCTAAAACACGCATTCCTGATATTCCCCCTTTGAAGGGGGCGAAGGGGAATGTTTACACCTTCCGATACTGGCTTTCCTGATTCCACTCCTTTACAGTCATCCTGAGCATTGCCGAAGGATCTAACGAAGACGTTCTGTAGCAGGCGATAATGCTTCTGCCACCGCAGTTGGACAGGTCGCGACCTGTCCGTACATTATCTTTTTTCCCGCTCCCGAGCTGGCGTGGGTTCTGCATATCCAAGGCCTTACCAAACCACCTTCTCCGTATCTAAGGCTCCGTGCGCTCACGGCCGCGAGGCCTCGCCCTGTGGATTCGCACTGCCCTTTTCACTAGACCTTCGGTCTTGCCGCTGTCGCGGCACCGTTCAAAGCGAGGCGCTCATCCCCACGGCTGGAAACAGTTCCAATTCTGCTTCTTGTGCCGCTGTTGAAATGCTGCTGTTGGTTATTTGCTTCTGTAGTTCCTAGGTAGAGTCACTCGCGCTATCGCGCATCTCCTTTTCTTTCTTTTGTTGTTGTGTGTAGAGTTAGCGACAGCGCTTTACGCACCCTCGGACAGCCAATCTCCAGATTGGCGTTACGGTTCACTGCTCAGGGGCGGCTACTGACACAGACACTAGCAGGCCAATAAGACGCTGCTAGGTCTCTTGAACTGGCGTTTTCTGACTAGAGGCACTCGCGCTCCGCAGGTCTCTTTTTCTGTTGCATTTACAGGCTGTTTTTCGGAAAAGAGGTCTAAAACAAAGGGAAATGGAAGCGAATCAAAACCCAGCTGCTGCGTCGTCGCCTCTTGGGTCGGCGCCGCCTTCTAGTTGGCCGTTGGGCAAAACTAATATGCCGGCGGCGCGGCCTATGCCTCCGGTCTTTGGGGCAATTTTGTGACCTCTGAGCCACAGTTTTAGTCCGGTGCCAAAGCCTAAGGCACCCCACTCAGACAGCACCCAGTCTGGGGTCCATTGGTGGTGGAAGCGGCCGGCGCTGATGGCACCTTGCATGGTGAAGTTGTGCCTAGTTACGTTCTGTATGATTTGGTAAACAGTGGTGATGATAGTAGAACCACCCATGGCCCCGACCACCATATACAGCTGATCTTCTTTCTCTAGAATGGTGGGTGTCATGGAGGAGAGCATGCGTTTGTTCGGTTCTATGGCGTTGGCGTCTTCACCTACCAGGCCGTAGCTGTTGGGGTGGCCGGGCTTTACGCTAAAATCATCCATCTCATTATTCAGCAGGAATCCGGCTCCGGCCACAAATACCTTGCTCCCGAAACTACTGTTCAGGGTGGTAGTGACGGAGATAGCATTTCCCTCAGGGTCTACAATAGAATAGTGGGTGGTATTGGGACTTTCAGGAGGGGCAGGGGTACCGGCAGAAACGTCATCGCTGTCAGTGGCTTTGTCTGGGGAGAAATCACGCATGCGGCTCTTGATGTAGCTGGTATCCAGCAGTCCCTGCACGGGTACCTGGTAAAAGTCGGGGTCGCCGAGGTGTTTGGCGCGGTCGGCGTACACGCGGCGCTCGGCTTCAATAATGAAGTGAGCGGTTTGGGCGGTGTTCCAACCCCAATCATGGAGTGGGTAGTCTTGCGATAGGGTGAGCAGTTGCACCAAGGCAATACCGCCGCTGGAGGGTGGGGGCATGGAAATAACTTCCAATTCTCCGAGTTGCTGCTTGATTGGGTTTCGCCAGACGGAGCGGTAATTAGCCAGGTCTTCTTTAGAGATAATGCCTTTGCCCCGCTTCATTTCAGCCTCAATTAAATCAGCGGTAAGACCTTCATAGAAGCCAGCCCTTCCCTGGTTTCTGATACTCTCAAGGGCTCTTGCCAGGTCAGGAATGCGTAAGGTGTCGCCCACTTTCCAACCATTTGACAAGACAAACTCAGGGCGAAGGGTGTTGTACTGGAGAAAATCTTCGCGCTGTTCGTTTAGTTTTATGGCTTCTTTGCGGGTAAGCGGAAAGCCTTGAGCGGCCAAATCTATGGCTGGCTGCACCAATTGAGCCCAAGGTAGTTTGCCGTATTTTTGATGGAGTTGCACCATGCCGTCTACGGTGCCGGGTACTCCTGCTGCTAAATGGCCTTTCAAGCTGAGTCCCGCAATAACTTCGCCTTTCTCATTCAGGTACAGGTCTCGGTGCGCGGCGGCAGGGGCTTTTTCGCGGTAGTCTAGGGCGGCGGTGGTGCCGTCTTTCTGCCTTAGCACCAGAAAGCCGCCCCCGCCAATGTTGCCGGCATCTGGATAAACTACGGCTAGAGCAAATTGCACGGCTACGGCGGCATCAGCGGCGTTGCCGCCCCGGCGCATAATCTCAGCGCCCACAGCAGAGGCAAGCGGGTGCGCAGATACCACCATGGCTTTGTCAGTAACCAGTCCTCTGGTATGCAGATCATGGTTTGAGCAGCCCCATAAGGCTGTAATAAAAAAAAGAAGCGTGAGCTTTAGGGAATTCAACTTCAATATTTCGTCTGGTTTCCTCCGTTTTTACCCTAAAGAAGGGGAGGAGGTTTAGAAATATTGTCTAACGCATCCTGTTGCAGGCTATATTTTTCATGGGCGAACCTAGGTGCTTAGAGTATTATTCAAAGATGAACGGCGCAGGGCTGAAGCAGAGAATAAATACTACAAGAGCTATCCAACCTAACACTTTCCGCTTCTGATCAAGAGGACGCTCGTCGGGGCAGGGTGGGTGGAAGATGCCCATCATTCGGGCTAATATTAAACCGAACACGAGCCAACCATTGTACCCCTTTATTCCGGGCCAGAAATACTGACAACAAATCTGGGCAGAGAAAACGGCTACTACCAGCATGAGGCTTCTAGCGGCTTCCGGAAACAGCGGGCGAAACACAATCATGAGGTACAAAGCGTACCCACCCCACCACCACCAATAGTCGGTTGGGCTGGTGTCTAGAGGAATAAACCCAAGGCCGGCATAAAAGATAAAGGCGGTGAACAAGATGGGCGAGAGCCGGTTGAAGCGCTCGTAGCCTAACAAACCGTAGAGGATATGGCCACCGTCTAACTGACCGATGGGCAGCAGATTCAAAGCCGTAAAAAATAAGGCTAAAAATCCTGCGAACAGGTAGGGGTAATGCGATATTTCATAATGGTTGGGCAACCGCTCCGGATCGGCCACAAACTGCTCGAACAGGTAAAACAGCAGGTTGTTCCCCAAGGCCATATTGCCTTGCTGGCTGTACACAAAGTCTTCATACTGGTTCCCAAACTGTGCGTACGCCGGGTGAATGTCAAAGATGTACTCAGGCGGGGGTAAATGCGTAAAACCATACCAAAGCAGGGGTAAGGCCACGGCAAAACCAGCCAATGGACCGGCAATGCCCACATCAAAAAACTCTTTGCGAGAAAAGATCCGTTCCTTTATTCTGATAAAAGCCCCCAACGTACCTATAGAACTAGTTATGCCCAGCCATAACGGAATGTAGTAGGGCAGGGTCACCTTGATCTTGTAATAGCGGGCGGTGAAATAATGTCCGAACTCATGCACCGTCAGCACGCCCAGAAATGAAAGGGAAAAGGCAAATCCTGCAAAAAACTCCTGCCAAGTAAGAAAGCCACCCCAGTCTAAGCTTCCGTCGGGACCTACAAAGAAAAGTTTCCCGTACCGCCACTCCGCCCCGGCCAGTGTGGTAGTGGTCAGGGTCACCAGAAATAGAAAAACGTGCAGCAGTATTTTAGGCCTCATGCTCGGCAACCGCTTCTTTCAGGGCTTCATTGATGGTGAGCGGCGGAGCCAGGTGAAGGGTGTGCAGACCCACTTTTTTTGCGCCTTCAATGTGCTGAATGCTGTCGTCTATGAAAAGGGTTTCTTCTTTCTCCAGATTATTCTCGGCTACTATGTGCTCAAATACTTCGGCTCCGGGCTTGCGCATGCGCGCCAGGTGCGAGTAATAAGGTTTCTCGAATAGCTCATCCAGGCTGGGTATGCCAAAATTGTCTGACACAATTTTATTGAAGGCAATCATATGGATGGCATTGGTATTACTGAGCAGAAACAACCGGTATTTTTTGCTCAGCGCCCTCAATAGCTCAATTCGCTCGGCCGGGATGTCGAGCAGCAAAGAATTCCAGGCTTCGTCAATCTGTTCATCGGTGGCCTCAATTTGGTACTCTTTCCTTAGCCCGTCGCGGAATTCCTGACTTGAGATATCGCCCCGCTCGTACAAGTCAAATAATTCTGACTGAGCCTTTTGGCTGAAATCTACCTGGGTGCCGGGTTTGGCGTAGGCGGCTAATGCATTGGTACCTTTGGCGTAGTCAATGTTGATGATCACCCCACCTAAATCGAAAATGATATTCTTGATAGAAGAAAAATTCACAGAATGTTCGGTTTTTGTTTTGTGTTTTGCTGCACAAATTTGTAAAATTGCACTCCCAAATCAAAGAAATGGTTTGGACGGGCCTATAGCTCATTCGGTTAGAGCAACTGACTCATAATCAGTAGGTGCTTGGTTCGATTCCAAGTGGGCCCACGATACCCCTTTTTAACCCCTAGATAACACCAGTTTTCTAGGGGTTTTTTCTTGCTTTCTGCGCTGCAAACGCACTTTTCTAGCTAATCCATTCAAAGCTACCCCTTGGTTACAAAGGGTAAAAACGCACCCCCTGTACCGCCCCCTTTTATTTTATTTTCTACCTTTGGGTACGTCTAAACCGGTACCAGGATGGAGATAAAATTTTACCCTAAAATCGAAAAGGAGCCGGACGGCTCCATAAAAACCAACGCGAAAGGCATGGTTTCCCTCCAGATGGTCATCCATCACAACGGGGAAAGGAAAAAAATAGGCACTGGGGAGTCCGTCTTTCTGCACCTTTGGGATAAGGAGGAGGAGCGGGTAGACCGCAAGCACCACCCCGACGCCGCCAAGATCAACGCCAAGCTGAATAAGCTGATCGTGTGGGCGGAGGAAGGCGAGGGGAAGGTAAGGGCCAGGGACGGGTATGCCACCGTCTCGCAGATAGCGGAATACATCAAGCAGCAGTCCAAGCCCTGGAAATACAAAGAGCAGGCACAGGGAAAGCAGGAGTTGAAGCGCGACCTTGAGAGCCTTTACGAGCACTGGAAGGAGGTGAACAAAGACTACCTGACCGCAGAGAGCCTAAGGAAGTACCACCAGGTCGTGAACCAGATGACCACCCACAAACCGAAGGTTACCATTGACGACATAGACGAGGCGTTTATGCGCAAGTACGCGGCCGCGCTGGCAAAGCAGAAGCTCAAGAGCGGCACGGTGCAGAAGCATTACCAGTTCGTGAAGGAGATGCGCGCGCTGGCGGGGCTCCCCTCAAAGGAGAAGTGGCTTGTTCACAAAACGCAGTACAGCCCCCAGCTAGACCTGACCGCCGATGAGTTCATTAAGCTAATCAACGCATGGCTGCCGACGGAGGGGCTTTCAAGGGAGCGGGACATGTGGGTGCTGCAGGCGTTCCTCGGGCTCAGGCCGGGTGACTTCGCCAAGGTGAAGCCGCACCACCGGAAATCGGTAAAGATAGCTGACCACGGGGAAGTGCAGGTGATGGAGATAGACCAGGGCAAGACCATGAACCCGGTTCAGATCCCGCTGCCTCCTTTGGCGGTGCGGATTTGGGATAAGTACGAGGGCAACTTTATCCTACCCACCCAGCAGGAGAGGGGGCGCTACATCAAGAAGGTGGCCACCGCCGCAGGGCTGAACCGCATGTACGTGAGGCGTGACCTGATAGGGGGCAAGGTAAAGGAAACCTTCATACCTGTGGACAAGGCGATCTCTCCCTATACCGCGCGGCACACGGCGGCCTCTCTGGTGTACGAGGGGAGCGGCGGTGATGACTCGCTGGCGGGGTGGCTATTAGGCCACGCGCAGCACGGCATAAAGGGCACCACGGGCGTCTACGCGAAGGACAAGGCGGCTAGGGTGCTGCCTAAGATACTGGCGGCGTGGGAGGCGATACTAGGCGACAGGGTGAAGTGGCCAGGCTAGTTCTGCGCCAACGTCAAAGGGGCGGGGGTGAGGATGCCGTGCAGGCGCCAGTAGGTGGCGATGCCCTGCTCCGCGTCCGTAAAGCGCGAGGTGATCAGGTCTATGGCCTTTGGGGTGTTGACCCACACGCGCAGCAGTATCTCCCTGCCGCCGCGCTCGGGGCCGTTGAAGAAGTCCACCTTGTAGATGTTGGAAACGTTGATCAGTACAGGCAAGGCGCTGCCCTCCTGCGGTAGCTGGATGAATTTTGGCATGGTGAAATAAATATTTAGTGGGTGTAATTATCGGGGTAAAAGTTTGTACATTTACAAGTGAACATTTTTGTACACCGCTAAATCTGCCTCTAATGCTAGAAATCCATTATTCTCAAAAAGGGACACCCTTTGTCTGGGCGAGTAATCTGCACTCAGAATTAAATATAGAAACCCCGTTACGGGTATGGTTCCCAAGAATGATAGATTATGGTTTCGAGCTCAATCAAGACTACAGTGAACACAATCTTGAAGTAGTTACTAGCAGGGGAGGGAAGTCGATTAAGAGAGACTGGGCGGTGCAGCTTGATATGGCAAAACATATTGCCATGGTTCAGAAATCAGAGATGGGTAAACGGGTGCGGCAGCATTTAATGGATCTTGATAAAAAGGTTCAAGATGGGGCTTACCTTACCCATGCTCAGATAAGCGTTTTGTTTGATGTGGTGAAGGCTTTGGGTTTCTTTTCCGTGCAGGCGTACTTGGAGAAGGAACACTTTACCGTTTTCAACAAGCCTACTGAGTGGTGGGCCTACCGAGCAAAGCTGTTTAACCATAATGCTGACCAGCTAAAGGAGATGGTAAAGGCGATAGGCATTAAATACGAAAGCCAAAGGCAGGCGCTTTTCCACTTGGACAGGTACGAGCTGATCAGAATGGCTATTGTAGACCTGTTGATAGCGATGGGCAAGACAGAAACATACGCTAAGAATGTTGCTTTGTTTGCCAAGCAGATTGCAAAGGAAATAAAGCCCGAGGTCTATGATGACCGTGGGCTAGTGATTGATTTCAAAACGCCGAAGCAGGCCGAGACAATCAAGCACATCATGAAAAGGAGAGAGTCCCCAACACCCATTGACAGGCTTTAGTGAACAACCCCGCCCGACCAGCGGGGTTTTCTTTTACCTCTTCACGGCTTTCACTCCATAGTACACTAACCCACCCCCCGCAAAAGCTAGGGTAAGCCCCGATATAAGGAAACCTGTGTTTGTTTCGCTGCCGCCTGCAATCATGTAGCCGATGCAGTAACCCAAAAGCCCGAGGCCTAGGACTAAGACTACATAGCCCAGTATAACTTTACCGTTTACTTTTGATTTTTCCATAATAAAGCCATCTATTGTATATCTCTCTCCCCCTACCTACACCAAGCCTCCCCCAGGAGGATTCCGTAGGCGTTGTCTTTGGCGGGGTCGTTATGGGAGCCGACCTTTACCACCTTTACTCTGGATACTGTTGTGCTGCTGTCCTTCATAAGCTGGCACAGATACTCGGCGTAACCGTCTCTTCTAGTGCCATCATCTTTCACACCTACATACAGAACATCAGCATCCGTTACGGTGGCATCGAGCACCTTAAGCTCTGCCTTGACTATTCGCAGGGCTCTTTCCTTCTCCTGCTCTTCGCTCAGTCCAGACTCATTGGCACCGGAAGATTGGCAGGATGTGAACAATGGCAGCAGTGAAAAGGATAATAGCAGTAGCTTTTTCATTAGGGGTTATTTAGTGTGTTTGTATTGATTTTCTCTTCTTGGTTCATTTTATATTTATAGTACATTCTTGCCGTTAGGTGGTAAACCTCTACAATTACCCATTTGGCAAATAATAGTAGGTTCCAGGCCACAACAACAGCCGCAATAGCCACTCCTAAAATAAGCATCACCAAGGCTGCGTTGCCGCTTTTCGACCTGCCGAATCCAGAGCGGAAAGACAGGCCGGGTATGCCGGTGCGTATTGAGAATCCTTTAGGGCTAACAGCGCCATACTTGGTTCTGTAGCTAGGGGAAATGCCTGAGCCGCTCACGTTTAAACCTAAGCCCTTGTTTCCTCCTATTCGTTTGCTGTACCTTAATCCCATGGCCTAGCATTTACAGTCTGCTCTATCCACGTATGTTTTATTGTTGTTGCTATTGATGTAATAGCAGCCGCCTTGAGGGCCTAAATAGAGCTGTGCGCCTCCGGCATGGTATCCACATGGTTTATCACCTGTTGATGCTTCTTCATCTGAGCCACTACACGAAAGGATTGCCAATAATAAAAAGGGAAGTAAGAGCTTTTTCATATTATTATTTTTTACCGTATAAAACTTTACCTCCCTCATAAGAGCGAGCTATACTATCCATTTCATCCCAGGCTTTTTTTAGTGCACCAAATTCTCGATACTCAATAAACCCTTTGTTATTTGTAGCAAAACCTGAGATTTGATAATCTGCTGCATCATAGGTCCCTGTTATTATAATTTTTGTCTTATCCCCCGCAGTGATTGAGATATTCAAAATTAAGGCGTCAATAAAACCTTTTGTTGGTCTTTCTCCAGTTGTAATGGTGCCGAAATCTTTGTTAGAATTAGCTATTGGCCAACCAGAATCCGCTAACAATCTACCCATTTTCATGTAAGCCACCTCGGCAGCATCTGTAGTCTCAATATAGATTGCATTGTCTTTACTTTCAGGTGAAGTCTTTGGAGCCACGTAATAGCGATCCAAGCTAGACTTTGACATTGAAGACTTGCCGCTTTCAGTAATGAATTGAATTCGTTCTCTGCCCACGTCTGTAATAGTAACAGCATACTTTGTACCACCCTTTACATAGAGTGTGTCAGATTGGGCGAAGGCTCCGAAGGGCAGGAGCAAGAGGGGGAGTAGTAGCTTTTTCATAATGAGATTAGTTATTGTCCTAAGTCAGCGTTCTTTACTTCGTCAAAGATGAACACATTACCAAGCAGGCCATACCCAATTACCTTTTCTTTCCCCTCCCAAGTCGCTTTAGTTAAAGAGAACAACACATAACTATCGGTGCTAATTGCGTTATCAATCATCTTATCTACAAACGCAAGCCCTAGTGTTGTGCCAATTGCATTCCCTACTTGCTCAAAAGTGTCTTCGCTTTCTGCAGTTTCCGTTGCTATCTCTTCAAGATTCATCTTTTGGGTAAGCATTTGCTTGACCTCTGCTTTGTGAGTCTCTATGGAAGGGTTGGTGGCTGCGAACAATACTAAGACGATGCCTATTAATAAGAGTACTTTTGTGTTCATTTGAATAAGTTTAAAGGGTTTAAAATATTTAATTGTATTATATCTCTTTTCGATTCGGTAAAACACCCGAGAACGTAGGACTATTTCTTTAACTGCTTTTTAAGTCCGTCCATTTCTCTTTTCAGGTTGAATATATCGGCCTCCATGTTGCTCATCTTCACACGCCACTCATAGCGCACGTTAGGGAATTTATTGATCAGGCCGTCTGTAACATGCCACAGCTGCAATACTTCCTCCTTTGGCACCGGGAAACCGCTGTAGGACTCGTTGTCTGACATTAGATATAGGTTTCCTTCAAAAAGGCGGTTAAGAACTCTCTTTATATATACATGGTCTTTGGTAACGACCACATGGATATACCCCTCTTTTATATTGCCTAGATGCCAGTCATCAACATACCTACCTAAGACAGCTGCCTTGTGGTGCAGCGTGGGCTCCATGCTGTCACCGAATACCTCAAAGGCTCTGTATGTGCCGTAGGTGGTGTCTATGTGTGGAATCTTTAGGGTGGGTAGGTTTTTATAGAACTCTGGCTCCTGTAGCAGCGTGGGGTAGCCGCCTTGCGCCTTGGTGTCTACCAGCACAATATTCTCTTCCCCTTGGTCATTTACCGTCACCATCAGAGGCAGGTCGCTCTGGCTGTGCTTTATTTCAACATGAGCTCTGCTTTCATCACCTTTCTTTATAGGCTCTTCGCCTCTCATTAGCCATTCAGACCTGATTTCAGGGAATGTGTCTAAAATTTTAGACAACACTTCATAACCTGGCTTACCTAGTTTCTTGTCAGGGTTCTTATCGCTAGGCATGTAAGTAGCTAATAACCCTCTTGATATGCCTATTTTCTCGGCAAACTGGCTATCAATACCACCTGCCTGAGTTTCAACTAAAAATTTAAGTCTTTGATTAATAGACATATAGATAAAACACGTAAAAAAATTAGAATTATTTTGTACTAAATGCTTGACACCTCGTACTAAATAATATACCTTTACATCATAATAATAACAACAGAGCAATATAACAGATGGAAACCAAGGAGACAAACACAAGGCCTGTCCGTGAGCTGATGCCAGACGGGTACCTAAACCTTGTCGCTCAGGAGAGCGGCATGAGTAACCCAAACATCAGCAACGTGGTGAACAACGAGAAGAGGACTTCTTTTATCTGGCCAATCGTGGAGCGGCTGGCGAAGGAGACTGACGCGAAGGCTTACGAGAAGCGGATGAAGTTTCTGGCCAAGCGTGACAAAGCCCAGAAAGCCCTGAAGGAAGCAACCAGAACCCAACACCAAAACGCCGCATAGCTATGGAAAATAGATTCACCCCTGGCCCTTGGCATGTAGGATATGCAAGCCCCGAATCTAAAGAAAACTGCACCCTTGCGGTTTGGCAAAAAGAAGCACTCGATAGCGGTTTCGGCAGTGTGATCTGTAAAGTTTCTCCTGAATTGACCGCAAATGTAACAGACGAGGCCAACGCAAGATTGATAGCTGCCGCACCTGAATTACTTGAGGCATTAGAAGAGTTATCTGGGTTGATGCAAGGTGTTATTGAAGGAGATTATCAGCCTGATTCTTTCACGCTTCAACTTGCTAAGCAAGCTTATTACAAAGCCACTGGCAATTCTTTAGAACCAAGAAAAGTAGGGGAGTAGCAGCGGAGAAACCCGCCATGTTCCCCTTAACGCAGAGCAAATACAAAGGTTACAATTCCACAAAGAAATGATGCAAGCGCAGATATACCAGGAAGACGGCAGGCTCTATTTCCAGATGGAGATCAAGTCTTTCCCCACCGAGCCCGAGATACTGGATCTGACCAGACAGGCGGTGCGGGAGTTAGCCGAGGCCAAGTACCGTCAGGTGCTGAAGGAGGTAGCTGAGAACGCTTCTTTCCTCACCGTGAAGGAGGTGGCCGAGCTGATGCGCAAGAAGACCACCGAGCCCGTCTACAACCTCATGGAGCTGCCCAAGGGTCACCCGAGAAGGCTCAAGCATGTGTACCACGAGGACAAGCGCTACTGGCTGGTCACCCTAGAGGAGCTGAAGAGATGGGCAAGGGAGAACTCAGAGGAGGGGATAGAGCAGCACATCAGAAGATTCGAGAAGTCAGCAAAGAACAGGAAATAAACAATTCACACTTAAACGTCAAAACCATGTACCAAAACACTACCCCAGTTATCGCCGCCACCGCCGGCACCATCACCCACAACCGCTGGACCATCAGCCCCGAGAAGGAAAACGAGCTTGACGAATATCTGGCCCAGCTGAAGAGAGACGCCATCGAATACATGGTCAACCACCCGATCACGCCCAGCAACCTCTACGAGGTGGAGGGCCGCATCCAGAAAGAGGCGAGAGATGTGCAGCGCGCCCTTGACTCAGGCCATGCCTACAAGATGACCTTCGAGCTGCACGACCTGGTGGTGAAGAGCGCCTGCCTTAAAATCAACTCCAAGCACCTAATGACCATTGAAAGATGAACCAGCCAATCACAGCACATGAACTAGCCTTGCGGGTGTACGAGGTATTCGGCGCCGAACCGGGCTACAGATACCACTCCGCCGACACCTGTTCCGCCAGTGACGAGAAAAGCGGCCCCTACAGCACCGTGAGCATCTGCGTGAAGATCGGGGAGAAGATGTACTGCGCCGGACCTATCCTTTCCACTGTGTCGCAGCAGGATGCCATAGAGAGGGCTTTCCATGACCTGAACAAGAAAGTATTCCTGAAGCTATACAAAGCAGCAGCATGAGAACGCGCCAGATCATCACCAACCCCATTGCCTACACGGGCAAGTGGGAGCAGCTAAGGGCTTACCTCGCCAAAATGAAGACAGTAGTACCCATCACCTTTGAAAGAATCTGATTATGCAATTAAGAAAAGCAACCCGCAAACAAGCCAAGCTGAGAATAGGCCTTTCCGCCCCTTCAGGCTTCGGTAAAACATACAGCGCACTATTGATGGCCTATGGCATCACCTCCGACTGGTCTAAGATCGCCATCATTGACACGGAGAACGGTTCAGGCGAACTGTACTCACACCTAGGTGAATACAACGCGCTGCCACTGGAGGCTCCCTATAGCCCCGAGAGATACATACAGGCTATCAAAGCCTGCGAGGAGGCTGGCATGGAGGTAATCATCATTGACTCTATCTCGCATGAGTGGGAGGGCAAAGGCGGCTGCCTTGAGATTCAGGAAAAACTGGGAGGCAAATATCAGGATTGGGCAAAGGTAACACCGCGCCACCAGGCTTTCATAGAGTCCATCCTTACCAGCAAGTGCCATGTCATCACCACAGTGCGCCGGAAACAGGACTACAGCATGGTACAGGAGGGTAACAAGATGAAGGTAGAGAAAGCAGGCCTTAAGGAAGTAACCAGAGAGGGCTTTGAGTACGAGCTTACCCTGAACCTTGAGATCATCAACGACAAACACCTTGCACGTGCCTCCAAAGACAGAACAGGTCTTTTTGTAGACAAGCCTGAGCAGGTGCTGACAGTGGAAAGCGGCAAGATGCTGAGAGAGTGGGCAGAGTCAGGTGTTGACGTTGCCGCATTGGAGGCAGCGGAAAGAGAAAAGTTAGACAGCCTGCGAAAAGAGCTTATCGAGAAGGTTGACCTGAACCTTGAGTGCTTCGGTGAGGAACTGGCGGAGAAGTCAAAGCGCGCCATCAATAATATGTCGGTAGAGGCTTACCCTGAATGGCTGGAGAGAATCAACAACAAGATAGCCCAGTGCGAGCTTGAGCGTCAGAAACAGGAGGAAAGCCAAGAGGCGCCAGCTGAAATGCAGGTTTCTGCTGAACCTGTAAAAATGGCTACCACCCTCCACAAAGAGAAGATCCTCAAGGCTCTTAACAACCCAGCCATCCCCCGCCAGCGCAAGACAAAGGAACTGCTACGGATTAACGTGCTGACTTATCAAGAAGCGGAAAGCCTCATTGTTGAGCTAAGGGAGCTTATTGAGAAGATAGAGGCGGATCAAGAGGCGGCGGCATAACAGCCCCGCCTACAACAACCGATTCAAGAACGCAGCATAGGAGAGATACAATGGCAAGCGAAAACGGACTATGGATACCAGACAGTATTTGGGAAATAGAGGGGCTTTCCTTTATGCAGAAGGGGTTTGTGGCTGCCATTGACTCACTGGACAATGACCGCGGCTGCTTCGCCTCCAACGGGTACTTCTCTGAGAAGTTCGGCGTGACCAAAGACAGGGCCAGCAAGATCATCCAGGAGCTGAAGGAGCTGGGCATACTGTCGGTGCAGATAAACAAGGGCGCAGGGTACGAAAGAGTGATCAAAGTTATCAGCCTATCTGTGAAAACACCTATAGGTGAAAAAGCAGATAGCTCTATGCCTCAGCACATAGAGGGTATAGGTGAAAAAGCAGATACCCTATCTGCCTCCACGCAGATAGCTATAGGTGAAAAAGCAGAACAGATAATACAGTTAAAGAAAAGAGATATAACAAAGGTTATAACAAAGGGAGAAGGCGCATGCGCGCACACCGCCCCCTCTGACTCTGATTCCCTAAACGACCCCAAAAAAGAGGCCCCCCAGTTGCGCGGCACCCCCCAAAGCAAAGCGACCCAAAAGGCGCAGCAGACAAAGGCGGCGCGGGCGGCAGACGAGGCCACCGAAATCATCTACCCCTTCGACACGCCGGACTTCCGGCTTTGGTGGGGGCACTGGCTGGACCACCGAACCATCAAGGGCTGCGCCTACGCCTCCAAAAAGTCAGAGCAGACGGCGCTTCACCAACTGGCCCAGTTCAGCGAGGGGTTCTGCATTGAGCTGATACAGACGAGCATCGCCAGCGGATGGCAGGGGTTGATTTTCCCGAGAACGAAAGACGATTACAAGAAATACCTAAAGCGGCAGGAAAATGATGAACATGTTAACAACGGCGGAGGAACAGCGGCAGGTGGCTTTGACATGGGCCAATACGCAAGAATGGTTGCAAGTTCTAGCGCAAACCCAGAGCGGTACAAAGGAGCAAATGCAGCAGGCCAAAATGCAGCTGGCGCGCAAGCAGATGAGCCTCACCATGGCTCAGGCTATTGGCGGCACTCAGGTTAGCAGGCTAAAGAAGCAGGACGAGGACATGCTGCTGATGTGCATGGGTATTCTGATCGCCTCCCTCTGCGAGTCGCTGAACCTGTCCAAGGCCATGAATACCCTGCAGACCTATGAAGCCGCCTGCCTGCTTGTGGGCAAGTTCTGGCAGCTGAAGCTGGAGGAGTTCGTGTTCATCTTCAGGGAGGGCAAGACGGGAAGGTACGGGCAGATATTCAACCGCATGGATGTGCAGGTGCTCTCCGACTGGTGCGAGAAGTACCTGAGCAGCGAGTCTAGGGCGGAGTACTTCGAGAGGAAGAACAGCCAGTACAAAACCTCCGAGAAGGAGCCAATTACCCTTGAGATGGCGCAGCGGCTGTCCACCTACTTCAAGCATGTGGAGGCTAAGCCGGTAAAGACGCCGCTCGAGGCCAAGCCGCCAACTTACGAGGATTGGGTGAAGGACTTCACCGCCAACGCAGAACAGTTCACCATTTCGGAACTGAGGGCATGGAGAAAGGAAGGGGAGAAGCAGGGGCGCAAAGACATAGTAGAAATCACAGAACGCATCTTGAACGACTATGAGACAGGCAAACGCACATACCCCGGCACCTGACACCTGCCACCTACTGGACAAGCTGGTGAAGATCCTACGCAGGGCCAATGACGAGGAGCTGCCGGAGTACCTGAGCCACTACTAGAAAAGCACGTCAGACTTCGCGCCCACGGCAAGGGCGGCAGTCCAGGCGGAAATCAACGCAAGACACGAAAACGAAAGACAGCATGAGCGGAATGACACACGGTAGCCTCTTCTCAGGTATAGGCGGCTTTGACTTAGCCGCTGAGTGGATGGGGTGGGAGAACGTCTTTCACTGCGAGTGGAATGAGTTCGGACAGAAGATACTAAAACATTATTGGCCTAATGCTACAAGCTACACAGATATTACCAAGACAGACTTCACTGTTCACCGAGGAGCCATTGATGTGCTCACAGGGGGGTTCCCCTGCCAGCCATACTCCCTCGCAGGTAAGCGGCTCGGAAAGGAAGATGACCGCCACCTCTGGCCGGAAATGCTTAGAGCAATTCGGGAAATTCAGCCAACATGGGTCGTGGGCGAGAACGTTTTCGGCCTTATTAATTGGAATGGAGGGCTGGTATTCCACGAAGTGCAGGCTGACCTGGAAGCTGAGGGGTACGAAGTACAACCGTATGTTCTTCCAGCTTGCGCCGTCAACGCCCCGCACCGAAGGGACAGGGTATGGTTTGTGGCCTACTCCAAGAGCAACCGAGATAGACAGGAGCGAATCTGCAATAGGCTGCAAGGGAATGAATGTGATAGCTGCGAACGGGAAAGAGTGGGGAATAAATGTAGCCACTGCTGCCAAGATGTGGCTACTGCCCACATCTACCACAATGGACAGCATGGCACCCAAGACAGACAAAGCCATCCTGAAGGAAATGACGGTGACAAGGCCAGGGCGAACACAGTTGAGCAATCTCAGGGATGTGGTAGTGAGGCAACCAGAATTATTGCCGACCCCACAGGCAAGGGATTGGCGCTCACCCGACAAGCCGGAAAGCGGGAATTTCAACAGGAAGATGGAGAAGGGGTGGTCAATAGATCTCAACAGTTTGGCGCCACTACTACCAACACCAATGGCATCGGATTGCGGGGAGAAGGTTACGGGACTGGAGAATCAGGGCAGCCTAACAAAGAGAGCCCGGGCAATTACTGGCAAGACTTCCCAACTCAACCCCCGGTTTGTTCTGGAGATGATGGGCTTCCCACCGGATTGGACGGAATTACCTTTTCTAAGTGGCGAAACGAATCCATCAAAGCAGGGGGAAACGCCATAGTGCCCCAGGTGGCCTACCAGATATTCAAAGCAATCAACCAACTAAGCCAAGCCTCATGACCACCCCAAAAAGCCCACTGGAGCAGGCCTTAGAGGAACTGCGCAACGAATACCCAACTCTAGATCCAGCCCAATATCACTACAACTGGCTTAAGATCGGCGTGCTGAAGGGGCTGGAGATGGCAAAGCGGCAAGCTGCCGTGAAAGGCTACCAAGGATTAGACGGACACCCTTACATGGAAGAGTATGAGCAAGAGAAAGAAAATGATTTGGACTGATGCGGCGGTCTCCTATCTGGTTGAGCATTACCCCAACCAGCCCACCGAGAAGATAGCCCAACACCTTCGCCGCCCTTTAAGCAGCGTGTACAACAAGGCGGCGTCAATGGAGCTGAAGAAAAGCGAGGAGTACCTGAGCAGCCCCCTGTCAGGGAGACTGTCAAAAGACCACCAAAGAGGCGGGGTGACCAGATTCAAGAAAGGCCAGCCTGCTTGGAACAAGGGAATGAAAGGGCTTGACCTGAGCGGGGGCAAGGGGCAGTTTCAGAAAGGCAACAAACCCCACAACACCAAAAAGGATGGCGACAGGTCTATCCGCAAAGACAAAAACGGAATAAGCTACGTGCATGTCAGGGTGGCAAAGGGGAAGTGGGTGCATGAGCACCGCCTGCTGTGGGAAGCGGAGAACGGACCTATCCCAAAGGGGATGATGCTGCGCTGCAGAGACGGAGACCAGACCAATACCGCCCCCTCCAACTGGTACCCTGTCAATAGGGCGGAACACGCGAGGCTGAACCACAACCCCGAGAAAGCCTACCTGAACGGCCCCTTCCATAACCTAAGCGACAACTACGTGGCCACCATGATCACGATGAAGGAGCCGCACCTGAAAGAGGAAGTCAAAAAGCAACCTGAGCTGCTGGAAGTAGCCAGACTTAACATGAAACTGAAGCGAGAACTTAAAAAACAGGCGCAATGAAAGGATTAGAGAAAATAGCGCAGATGGTGGGCAAGTCCTACATGTACTGCAAAGAAGTGTATGCCATCAAAGGTTTTATACCTGAGGAAAGGGGTGTTCGGATAAAGACGGACCACAAAGACATCTTTCTTTTAGAAGACGATTTGCCAAGCCGGCTTCAGCTTTTCCTGCCAACAGATGAAACGCGCGCAGAGATACAGGTAATGCCCCAGACAAACGCATTAGGCCAGATTAGGGGTGTGCTTATGGAGACGCTGGAAAAGGTGCAGAAAGACAAAGACTATGTGCCTCAGGCCTCGCAGATCAACAAGACGGCTACTGCCCTTACCAACCTGATGAAAACGGAATTGGAGTTCCTGAAGCTGATGAAGAAAGCCTAAACCAAAACAGCAAACAAATAAAGCAGCATAGATATGGAAATTAAAGGATACAGCTTAGCAAAGAAACTGAATTGGATTTCCCTTGCCCTTACATCTATCACTATTGGAGTGCAATACTTCCAAAGCGGAGAGGTGGACGTGAAGTTAATTTTTGCAGGTGCTTTCTTCTGCGCAAGCATGGGACTGATTGCCTGGTGCGAACGCAATTATCAATAACCAAAAGAAGACCATGAACCCACAACTGACCCTAGGCCTCACGGCGGCAGAGCAGCGTGACGCCACGCTGATAGCGGCCAACTACCCGAACTACCTGCCGAAAACCGACTACGGCCACTGGCTCCAGATGCAGCAGAAGCCCAAGACGCACACGCCGTCCATCCCCCTGAAACCCAACTCAACCGCACGGATAAGTGAATAGATATGAAAACAAGAGAGATAAAATTTAGAGCGTGGGCAGAGCATGAGCGCCAAATGTATCTACCAGAATATACCGATGAAGAAAACTTCTACATATCCGCAGAAGGTGAGGTGAAATATCTAGCTGAATATGGGCTATATGAAAGGAGTACATCAAAAGAATTCCGCAAGGATTGGCACTTGATGCAATTCACTGGTCTGCACGATAAGAATGGTGTAGAGGTTTACGAGGGGGATATGGTGCAATTTGTTAATGGTAATCGAGGTCAAGTGGTGTTTGGTGAATTTAATGCCATGATGGGCTTCTATGTTAAGATTATGATTCCTTCAGGTGCTAACCATATTCCACATCCTGTGTTTCTTGAACAAGACGATGAAGTAATCGGCAATATATACCAACATCCTGATCTGCTATTATGAAAACCCCAGCCCTCGCCCTGCCCCTGATCGCCTGCGGATGGCAGCAGGTAGACCGATACACCAGACTATGCGGTTTCAGGATACCAGAGCCGCCCCTGTACCGCTCGCCGCACTCGGGTAAGGTGTTTCCCTTATCGGAGGCCTTACGTCGCCACAGAGCCCGCCAAATCGCCATTATCGCGGGTGCCGCCATGATGCACGTGGTAGCAAGGAAGGTATTGCGCCACATCGAGCTCTACAGGGCACGCATGGAGAGGGAGCAGGCAGAACGGGTAGAGAAAGCAATGTTTGTTTGACCAGTAACGAAAGAGAGATGATCTACATCGGAATAGACCCCGGCTCCACCACTGGAATGGGTATCTGGCACTCAAGGGAAAAACAGCTAAAGCTACACCAGTTCACCGGTATGTACGAGGCCATGCAATACCTTGACCACTTCGTGCAGGCAAGGGAGAGAAAAGGCGAGGAGGTGCACGTCATCATCGAGGACGCAAGGCTGGTGAAGGGCAACCGGTTCTTCGCCCACCAGAACAGCAGCCGCAAAGACCAGGGCGTGGGTTCGGTGAAGGGAGCCAGCAAGGAATGGCAGCGATTCTGCGAGTATCTAGGCCTCTCCTTTGAACTTAAACCGCCCACCAACACGAAGGTAACACCTGAGTATTTCGAGAGCCTGACGGGGCTTAAAACGAAGAAAACGGAAAGCCACAAAAGAGACGCCGGAATGCTTGTAATAGGGCGGTAAAAGTGTGGCGATAAAATGGTTGCCAAACCCATCAGAAAACGGGCAGGCGCCGCCGCAAAGGCGGAAATTGGAAATAGAAAAAGTGTGTAACGAAAAAGTAATGATACTATGAGTACAGCCAAACCGCCTCAGCACATTCAGATGCTGCATTTAGATAGAATGGCGCTTATGGCACGCTATCCAGACAAGTACTTCAACATTGCTTTTGTTGATCCTGAATATGGAATTGGTGAAGACGGAAAAAGCAACCACTCCAGAGGCTCACTTGCAACAGCAACCAAATTCACTCCTAAGCAATGGGATAGGGAACCGCCACCACAAGCCTACTTTGATGAACTGCAAAGAGTAAGTAAGCATCAAATTATCTGGGGAGGAAATTACTTTTCTGACAAACTGCCCCCTTCTGCAGGTTGGGTTATTTGGGATAAAGTGAATGGGTTAAGTGACCAAGCAGATTGCGAATTAGCCTGGACTTCCTTTGATATGGGCATTAGAATTTTCCGCTTCATGTGGGCTGGAATGAGGCAGGGCAAAAGCATCAGAGAAGGCCACGTGATGCAGGGGAATAAGAAGCTGAACGAGAAGCGCAGGCACCCGACCCAGAAACCAAGGGCACTCTATAAATGGATGTATGAGCGTTTTTGCAAACCCAATTTTAAAGTACTTGATACTGGTTTTGGTTCTGGAAATTCTGCCATAGAGGCGTTCTTTTTCCTTAATCCTGAATTGGGTGGCGAGTACGTGGGCTGCGATATTGATGAGGAATATTTCAACAACGCAGTAGCTGAATTTGAGAGTGCCACACAGCCGCTACCTCTCTTAGTATAAATAAAATCAAATGATTAAGAAGCTAAAAACATACGTCTGCAACTGGTGTGATTTAAAGCTGCCAGTAGAAAACATGGAGGTGTGCCCAAAGTGCAAGGGGCACCACTGCTGGAACTGCTATTGCGGTAATTGTAACAGAGATTAACTAATGATATGAGATACTCGCATGATGAATGGCTAGATAAGCAGGCAGCAGACTATTGGAGCTCCGGCAGTGAACCAGAGCAGGAACTCTGTACCTATTGTGATCTGCCCGCCACAATGATCCACGACCAAGAGCCTCTATGCGCCAGCTGCAAACAAGAGGAAGACGCAGAAAACCAGATGTGACTAAATGAAAGCTTAAAACGCCATACCCCCTCTCACCGCAAGCCTAGCCAATAACCTCTGGCGGGCTCTGCGGAGGGAAAGGAACAGGCGGCGGCTGAGTTGGAAATCCACGGGCAAAGAAAACGTTAAAGTTGTTGTATAATTCGGTAATATTTACGTAATTACTAGCTGTTGGTTAAAGCGTTAATTCAACCTAAGCAGGTCGGGTAAGAGCCTGTAACATCGTGCGGTAGAGCAGTGGTCAGCTCGCTAGCCTCATAAGCTAGAGGTCGGTAGTTCGAATCTACCCCGCGCAACACTTTTTAAACGTGGACGAAGTGAGAGCGACCTCCAGCGTCTTCAATGCAACGGACTAGCTATCCGGTTGGTGCACCAATGCAAGCGAGACGGCTGTAAAAAGCAGATTAGGCCAAGGGTGGTTCGTTCTACTCTTGGCCACTAACAGCAGGGAGAAGCCTTGCTGAGAAGAGGTTCGGCGGATAGTGTAGCGGTGCACAGGTGAGGTAGTCGCCATTAGGTAGACCCAACCCAAGAGCAGGTTCGACTCCTGCCCGACGTCAAAACCGGAAGCAGAAGGCTCCGGAACAGCATGCGCCGCATAGGTCGCGATACCGCCCCTTTGGTTAATCAGCATAAATGTGTTCAGCTAAGCTTGACAATTCATAATGCGAAAGGTAAAGTAAACTCCAGAGGCAAGCGGATTGTGCAGCGGCGCTATTTTATAGTTTAGGTTTGCTCAGGACGGGGTGGCGCATCGCTGCCCCTGCCGAGCGTAATGAATGAGGTATGATACACCCAGATGATGTGAAGTTTCAGTTTGTAAGTTCAATGGCATTGAAGCGGCAACACCATTCATTGTACAGAAACGATGAACTAGGTATTCAATGGGAGCAAATATCAAACAGAACCCCATGCGGCACAGGCATCACGAAAAGCAAGAGCTATTTCTTTATTGATAATGACGAGAGGGAGTTCTTAGACCTTGAGGCGTGTGTGGATGCCTATAATGATAAGTTTCAGTTTGAGGGCGAGAATCCTGACCATGAGGTTAAGTATGTGAAGGTTATTATGAAGCGCGATAAAGCGGCCTAACCCCCAACCCCACAGTAAGCAGTAGTTGAGATGGCAGCACCGAAGAAGAACAAGAACGCAGTTGGAAATGAAGGGGGGAGGCCTCCTATTTTTGCTTCACCAAAGGAGTTGCAATCGAAAATAGATGAATACTTTGAATACATCAAAGGCGATCTAAAAGAGGAGCGGGAGACAATTAACTCTAAGACCGGCGCAACGCAATATATCTTAATCTGGAATAGGGAGCCTGAGCCGGCCACTATCACAGGTTTAGCGTTGTTTTTAGGATTCGCAGACAGGCAAAGCCTTAATGACTATGAAGAGAAAATTGAGTTTTCTTTCATGATAAAAAAGGCCAGAACAAGAGTTGAGAACGGCTATGAGAAAGCCCTTCACGCCCAAAGCCCTACAGGTGCCATTTTCGCACTGAAGAACATGGGATGGAACGATAAGCAGCAAGTAGAGCATAGTGGAGGTATCATAACTAATCCAAAGGAGCTAAGTGACGAAGACCTTGCAAGAATCGCCGCCGAGGGTTAGCCCAGCACAAGCCGCAGCCGAGTTATTGGCGCGTAGACAGGCCCGCACTAACATGCAGGCCTTTGTGCTTTATACCAAGCCCGACTACGTGGTGAAGCCCTTCAATCATGAACTCTGCAAGAAGTTGGACGCCTTCGCCAGGGGCGAGATAAAGAAGCTAATCGTTACTATGCCGCCACAACACGGCAAGAGTGAGCTTACCACCCGCCGCTTCCCAGCCTATCTACTAGGCCGTAACCCTAAGCTTAAGATTGCTATCTGCTCGTATTCAGCCACCGTGGCAGAGAAGTTCAACCGCGACATACAGCGCATCATTGATAATGACTCTTACCACAAGATATTCCCCGACACCGTTCTGAATGAATCCAACGTGGTGAGCTCTGCGCAAGGTTCCTTCCTGCGCAACAGTGAGATATTCGAGACGGTAGGGCATGGCGGCTTTGTGAAGACCGTGGGTGTGGGCGGTTCCCTTACCTCCACGCCTGTGGACATTGGCATCATTGATGACCCGTTGAAGGATCGGAAAGAAGCCAAATCCATCACCGTGAGGGAAAGCGTTTGGGACTGGTACACGGACGTATTCGAGACACGCCTTCACAACGATAGCCAGCAGCTGATCATTATGACGCGTTGGGACCCTAGCGATCTGGTGGGGAAGGTGCTGAAGCGTGACAAAGACTGGCAGATAGTGAACTTCGAAGGCATCAAAACAGGGCCTAAGACCGATTATGACCAACGCGAGGTAGGAGAGGCGCTATTCCCTGAAAAGCACTCCTTAGAGAGGCTATTAGCCATTAAAGAGAGTAACCCCATCACGTTCAACAGCCTTTACCAGCAAGACCCGAAACCAAGCCTAGAGGCGTTGGTGTACCCGAACTGGAGGCAGATACAGGCTATGCCAGACCTGCAACCCACCTACGGCATGGACTTTGGCTTTACCAATGACCCTAGCACCCTGGTGGAGGTGATGAAGCAGAACCTCAAGATATTCACAAAGGAGGTGTTCTATGAGAAGGGGTTGACCAATAACGCCATCAAGAAGCGCACGCTCAACTACTTCCTTAGCACTGGCCGCAACCTGAAGTCTCTGATAGTAGGCGACAGCGCAGAGCCCAAGACCATAGCAGACCTGCAGGCGGAAACCATCTGCAGAGTGGAGCCAAACGACAAGCGCGACTTCCCGAACCTTACAGCCTATATCTTCAAAACGCATGAGGGTGAGTTCTATAAACTTGCGGGACTGAACATTGTTGGCGCGCACAAGCCACCAGGCAGCATCAACGCAGGGGTGGAGTACCTGAATGAGCATGAGGTATATGTAGAGGTGAATTCAGCCAACCTGTGGCAGGAGCGCAACAGCTACGAGTACATAATGATGAACGGCGTATCTACCAACGAGATTTACGACCGTAACAACCACGCGCTGGACCCGATTAGGTACGTGGTGAATACTGTTTACAGCAACAACAAACCCAACAACAACTGGTAACATGAACTTCCTAGAACGCACTAAAACACTATACCAAGCCGCTCTTCTGAGCTACGACCTGCCGATGGCGGTAAAGGCCTTGGGTAATACCTCGGTAACGGTCCAGCAGCTGAACGAGGCGCTTTACCAGTTCCATAACAAAGGACAGTTAATGGTGCCGGCCTATGACTCAGCAAAAAGCAGCAAGGCGTATGTAACTATTGACGATATTTACAGTATAGTCAACTACATCATCACCACCGCATCGCCAATCCCATGGCGCGTGATGGTAAGGCAGCCTGACGGCTCCGCAAAGGCAGAGAACGGCCCCCTTCAACACCTCATAGACAACCCCAACCCGCACCAAGGCAGAGAGCAGATAGTGGAGGCCCTTCTAGGGTATAAGCTGCTTAACGGCAATACTTACCTATGGGCGCCACGGTTAGAGGTGGGGGCTAATAAGGGCAAGGCAAAGGAAATGTACGTTCTGCCCGCCAACCGCACCAAGATCGTGTTTGGTAACGCCATTAACCCCGTCGGCGGCTATAAGCTTTCCTATACCAACTACTCCAAAGAAGACTTCAAGCCTGAGGACGTGCTGCACTCCAAGTACTTCAACCCTGACGTGGAGGAGTTCGGCGATATGTACGGGCTGAGCAAGCTACGTGCAGCCGCCAAGCGTATGGCCATAGCCGGTGAGATCGCCACCGCACAGGGCACCAGCTTCAAGAACATGGGCCCCAAAGGTGTATTGGCAAGAGACGGAGACGAGTTCACGGAAACTCAGGCAACCAACTTGGAAAAACGGTTCCGGCAGAAGTACATGGGAAGCCATAACGCCGGCGCGATACCAATGACCGGAGGCTCTGTTAAGTGGGTGCCGATGGGGTTAAGCCCTGTTGACCTGGATTTGATAGAATCCGAAAAATGGACGTTTGACAAACTCTGCAACGTGTTCAAGTTCCCGAGCCAGGTACTGAACAACGGGGGGGAGGGCACCACCTTCTCCAACAAGCTGGAGGCGAAGAAGATGCTGTACACGGACTGCATCATTCCCGAGCTGCAGAGCGTGATAGCCGATTTCAACCGTTGGCTCCCTATGTATTACGACCCGTCCGGAAACACTTATGTGGAGCTGGACACCTCCGGTATTTCAATCCTTCAGGAGGACAAGAAGGCGCAGGCGGAGATGCTGAACGCCGCGTGGTGGGTATCAGTGGACCGCAAGCAGGAGATATTGGGAGAAACAGTTGACCCTAAGTGGAAGGGCGTGTACATGGTGCCTATGAACATGGTGCCGGTCACTGATCCTTCTGACTTTACCCGTGCCACCGACATTGAGGAAGAGGTAAAACGACTGAAAGAGAAAGGCATATCCGATTACACATAACATAACCGCATGACATTCGACCCCTTTGAGTACCTACCCTACAGCACCAAGGACGTGCGACCGGGGCACCTGAGCGTAGGCTTCGGCATCTACCTGCACCACAGAGACGTGATAGGGCTCACCAAGGGGGTGATGCACATTGAAGAGTTTTACAGGGGCAAGCCGGTGCTGATCGGCAAGCCAAAGAGGTATAAACACCAAAGGAATTAGCAATGGATTATAAAGAATTTAAAGTAACGGGCGCGGGTGTTTTAAAGGTTTCTGAGTCTGCAGAGTGGGAGTGTGGGCAGGATAAGGGCTTTTCATTAGGCTTCTATTTTGGAAAGGATAAACAGGGGTGGCAGTTCTTGGGGAGCGGTGTTTTGCCTATAGCCGAAGCAATAAAATTAGCGCACTTGATCTTGGAAAACGCCCCGAAAGACCAATGAAAACTGAAGCCCAAAAAGCCTTTCTCTGGAAATCAGTAGACCGAAGGCGCGCAGCCTTTGACGCACGCGGTCAGAGACTGATACTGCAAGCCCTTAACAAGCAGATAGCACCCGTGATCGTGGCCATAGAGCAGGGGAAAGACGCAGAGAAAGCCATATCAGAAAAGCCCATTCAGGAGGCTATCACAGAACTGTACGTCATGGTGGGGGTGCACTTCGCCAAAGAGCAGTACGGAAGCCTGAAGAGCCACGAAAGCGACTACCTGACCAAAGCCGATGCCGAGGAGAGCGTGTGGATTAGGTTCATGCGCCGTTTCGCGCTGGAGAAGGCAGGGGACAGGATAAAGGCTATCACGGAAACCACCCTCAAGAAGGTGCGCTCAGTACTGGAAGAGGCGGCAAAGGAGGGGTTGAGCATACCCAATACCGCCAAGTTGATGATAGATGAGTTCAACGGCATCAATAAGCAGAGGGCAACGGTCATTGCACGCACGGAGATCGTGTCAAGCAGCAACCGCGGCAGCCTGTTGGGTGCTCAGAGCACGGGTCTGAAGCTGAATAAAGAGTGGCTCAGCACAAGGGACAGCCGCACGCGTGAGAGCCACATTGCCGTTGATGGCCAGACAGTAGACCTAGAGGGGCTGTTTAAGGTGAACGGGGCAGAGTTGGAGCACCCAGGGGACGGGACGCACGGCGCACCAGCATCAGAACTCGTTATGTGTCGCTGCACACAGGTTTATGTGCCTAAGTGATTTATGATATCAACATCTTTTGTGCGCTTGTTGTAAGAGCGGGTATAACTTCTATCTTTGTTTACACCAAATCCATAAAAGTTATGTTTTTAGAATTACCGTACCCTGAAGACTCTCCAATTAGGCAAACTATTGCACAAAAAGAAATCCATGGAGTGGTTCGTAGTGAACATGACCTTACTCTTACAATAGTATATGACGGGGCTAATGGATATAGAATGGAGCACGTTTATCAAGCGAAGTCAATAAAAGAGCTTGATGAATTGTATGTAGAAATTAGAAAAGACTTGGGTTTAGAAATCCAAAATCCACAACCGGAGCATCAACCTTTATCTCAGAGAATGAGGATAGCTAGAAAGAAATAAGCTAAAGCCCCGCCTAACCGTGGGGCTTTATCATTTAAACCAATCCACCACCCACTCCCAAGCCTCTTTCCCCTTCAGCAGAAGGAGCATGGCCAAGGCGATAACGCTACCCGCTATTACGGTGCTTTTCACCTTCTCCCACCAGTAGTGCTCGTGTTGCCAGTGCCTGCGGTCTTTCTTTTCCATACCAAGTTTCTGTGCACCCCCATAACAACGCCCCATATCTGCCCGTCACTGAGAGGTACGGGTTCGCCTGCCATCGGTTCAGCCAGTAGCCACCCTTTGCCGTCACGCACCTCGTAGCGCCTCATCAGCCACTCCGTGGTGAAGGCCAGCACCAACATTCCGCTTTCGGGTGTCACGTCCCTGTCAATTAGCAGCAGGTCGCCTTTGACGATACCCGCGCCGCTCATGGCGTTGCTGTCCATGAAGACGTGGAAGCGGGAGGCCTCGTTCTCAGTGGCGTAGCTGTTCAGGTCTATGGTCTCGCTTCCGTGGTCGTTCAGGTACTGCATGGGGCAAAGGTACGGATTCGCACGGGTTTGAGAAAAGGAGGGCGGAAACGGGTTAGGCTATCCCTCTTTAGGGTAATCGTCCCAACTGATAACTGTATCGCTTTCATTCATGTGCGACTGTACTTTTACCTCAAAACCATTTTCCTTCAGCTTGATAATAATGTGAGGCGGCAAGTGCCTGTAAATGGTTAGTTGCATTTCGCCTTTGAGGGCTACTTTAGAGATTTGGTCATAGATTCCCTTTACCTCTTCGTCTCGCTTTCTGTCTGCCAATACCTTAGCTTGTTTGGCAAGTGTTAATGCTTCGTGTGCGTACATATCTCAATCAGCAGCACCGCTGCCAGAGGTTTGGTTAGTTAGACAAAGTTGGCCTTGTTGTTGGTTATGATATAGTGTGACTGGCACGGGAAGCCATAGTTCCCTATGGAAGGGTGTAACGAAACGTTAGATCCTTTTTCTGTCAATTGCCAGCCTCCTTTCCCTAAAGGTGTTACCGTTTCGTTGCCGCACCCACAGAGGCATTTATGCAAAGCAGTGCCAAATTCCTTAGAGATATACAGCTTACCTTCTTCCATGCTCTCAGGCACATACTCTACAAATACCGGCTCTATGGCTACCTGTTTTATAGTTTTCATCTTTGGTTAGTCTTTGAATTGCAGTTCCTCGCCTGTGGTAGCAAATATGTAGTTCTGCAACTGGTGTACATAGGTAAGTTTCGCTAGCCTCTTGTCTAGGTTGGTATCCCAATAAACAGACCAGTAGCCTTGTATATGCTTCCGGTAAACGTTTTTCCTGTTGGGCAGCTGAAAGCCGTCTTCCGTCTTTTCAAACCCCGCCCGTAGCAGCCAGTCTACGGTAAGTGGAATGGGGTCTAAATCCTTTACATCAACATCAAGATAAACCGGGCTATTTGCACCAATTAGATTTACTTCATCATCAAGGAAGTTTAATCCTGCCACTTGAAACAGCACATCCTTATAAACCACCCTTGAACTATTGCGCAACTCCCTAGCCTCAATCATGGCGCGCTCCTTTCTGGACAGGTTCTGAGAAAACCAATCTATCTCGCATTGCATTGATCTTGTCAAACAAAAGGGACAGTTCCGCCTTGTCTCCTGGCGTAACGTCCATAAACAGAATATCTTGAATGTGGCTCATGGCCATAGAAAGCTTTCGGTTGATTTTAGATTTACTCATTTCACTTTCTCCTTTCAGTTAAACTTTATATAGCGGAAACAGTATAAATACCTATCCCACCCCCGATAAGCATCCGTGTAAATGTGGGTAACTTGGTTTATTAACATTACTTATGAACATATCTAGCTCTCTGATAAATAGATAAGCTAAACCCGTATTCGTTTCGTCTACTTTGCCTCGTTTTGTCGGGGCTTTTTTATGCGCATGCTCGCCACCTGCTTTTTCCTGAGCACGTTCACCAGCGCCCACTGCTGGCTGTTCTCAAACCAATACCAGACGAGGTAGGGCTCAGGCTGTATGTGCGTCATGGCTTGTCGTCTAGGTTGACTGCAAACGGGAAGCCTCCATTCTTGATAGCGTCCTGCCTGTACAGGTGCCTACGGTAATCCGATAGCGTTGCAAACCCTAATGCCTTCCGCCTTTCCTCCATTGCTTTTTTAAGTTCCGCCGCCACGCTTAATGTTGGTAATCTTGGCTCTTTGCTTTCCATAAATATATGTGTGTCATATTTATACATGAATATACGTAAAGTATAGATTTAAGCAAAGCCTTTTTGCACTTTTGTTAGTAAGTAATAGCAAAATTCGCCGTAATGCTGAATCACTACCTCACCAAAAGCACCAGCCTGAGTTTTAAGGACGTGGACACGGCCAAAGGCATTGTGACCGGCTATTTCTCGGCCTTTGATATTCCCGATTCAGACGGCGATGTTATCCGCAAGGGGGCATACGCCAAAACCATCACTGAACGCGGCCCCAAATCCTCACAGCCCCGCATCAAGCACCTCTTAGACCACAACACCACCAAAGCCATAGGCAAACTGCTGGAGTTGGAAGAGGACGCGACAGGCTTGCGCTACGTGTCGCAGCTGGGCAGCCACACACTCGGCAAAGATGCGCTGGCCATGATACAGGACGGCATCATCACCGAGCACTCCGTGGGTTTCAAGACCATTCGGGAACAGCAGCAGGGTGACTATAACGAGATCACGGAGATACTCCTTTGGGAAGGCTCCAGCCTACAGGCTTGGGGCGCTAACCCGTTCACACCCATCACAGATATTAAGAGCCAGTTAGCGGCCAACCCTGACCACATGGAGAAGGTGTTTGCCCGCTTCGATAAGCTATGCAAAGCCCTTACGGGTGGCAATTACTCAGACGAGACATTTGAGCTGCTCCAGATAGAGCAGAATCAGATAAAACAGGCAATCAAAGAAACGCTCACCGTTGCGCCGGTCACTGACCACCCAACCGCCGAGGCTAAGAAGAATGCCGAACTACTTCAATTATTCAGAAAAGAACTAAAACTGACCTACTAAAATGGCGGATCAATTAGAAGAAATCAAAAAATTAGCCTCTGACATCAACCAAATGGTTGAGAAAGGCAATGAGCAGGCGAAGCTGGCCATCGAGGAGAAGGGCAAGGCTATTGACGCAGCCCTTAAAACCGAGCTGAAGAACGCTTTGGATGCTCACACCGAACTGGTGCAGAAGCAGACTCAGGAGCAGTTTGACGCTCTGCAGACCCAAATCAAGAAGTCCGGCGGCTTCGGCAACAACAGACCCGAGTCATTCGGTGACCTGGTAGCCAAGGAGCTGGAGGCCAACAAAGGCAAGTTGTCAACTAAAAGCCCGTTTGAGCTGGAGTTTGACCGCAAGGCAGTTGGTGACATGACCACTGGGGTGAACCTCGGTGCCGGTGTGCTTCAGCCTTCTTTGCAGCCGGGTATCATCAACCGTCAGGCTTATTTCAACCACGTGCGGGACTTCCTGACCGTGCGCCCTACCACTTCACCTGTTATCGCCTACGTGCGTGAGAACGGCGGGGAAGGCTCTTTCACTACAGTGGCGGAAGGCGCTCTGAAGCCGCAGGTTGACTACGACCTGAGCTACCAGACCACCAACGTGAAGAAGATCGCAGGCCATATCCGCATCTCTGAGGAGATGATTGAGGATGTGCCTTACATCACGAACTACATCACCACCCGTGGAGCCGAAGACCTTCGCCTGGTGGAAGACGCACAGATCCTTTACGGGGACGGCACTGGCCAAAACCTGAGAGGTATCACCTTAGACGCATCCGCCTTTGCCCGCCCCGCAGGCATGGGTACAGTGGCGAACGCCAACAACGTGGACGTGATCCGTGCTGTGATGGCGCAGATCAGAGTAGGCCGCTACGCCGCCTCTGCGGTAATGCTGAACCCTGTGGATGTGGCAATCCTTGAGATGGCCAAAGACACCCAAGGTGCCTACCTGTACAGCAACTTCACCAACGAGAACAGCATCCCTAGAATCTGGGGTCTGCCTATCATCGTGTCTGACTCGGTAACTGCCGGCTCGTTCCTGGTGGGTGACTTCCGCAACGGGGCAGAGCTGTTTGACCGTCAGGCGCTGAACGTGCGCTTCTACGACCAGGACAGAGACAACGCCATCCGCAACATGGTCACTATCGTGATCGAGGAGCGTCTGGCGCTTGCTAACATCCGCCCTGCGTCTTTCGTGACAGGCACCTTCACAGCCGCCAAAGCAGCCCTAGCCGCTGCTTAATTGATTCTTAACGGGAAGGCCTCTGCATAAGAGGCCTTCCCTAAATCATCAAAGCTATGAAAGTAAAAGCACTGAAGACCATTGCCGGGTACTACGGAACCATTGAGGCCGGAAAGGAGAGAAGTATCGCAGCCGATGTGGCAAAAGACTTGGAGAAGGCTGGATTGGTGGAGATAGTGGACGAGGAGACGGCGCCTGAGGAGCCTAAGCAAGGCTCGGATATGACGGCGGCTAAGACCACCAAACGCAAGAAGAAATGAAAGCCATCGTCCTGACCTCCTATAGAGACAAGCACACGCGCAAGGTTCACACGGCGGGGGACAAGGTGACGCTTACCCCTGAACGCCATGCAGAACTCAGCGCACTAGGCTATGTCTCCACAGAAGAAGCCCCTGCCAAAAAAGAAAGTAAGCCGGGAGCGAAACGCAAAACCAAAGAGGATAAAACCGCCAAAGACACCAAGTAGTGGAAGTTGAAGTAGTCACAGACCTTACAGCGGAACCCGTATCCGTGCAGCTTGCCGCCGATTGGTGCAAGCTGCCCGCCCCGATGTACTCGGGTGAGGGAGAGGCGCGGGCGCTGACCTCAGAGGGGGAAATCGTGGCTATGCTCATCACTTCCGCCAGGCAATGGTGCGAGAAGTACTCGGGCTTGTCATTCGGGCCTAAGTCTCTGAAGGCAACTGTTGCCTATGAGGACTACAGAGGTGCCAAGTCGCTGCCCTACGGCCCTAACCAGACCATCACGGCGGTAACGGACGACAACGGGGAGGCAGTGGATGTGGCGCAGTTTACCTCTACCAGCTATTGGGCGGAATACCAGAAGGGCATGTCTGTGAACAACACCTACGGGGAAGACTACGGCGGCTTTGGGGCGGCTTACCAGGCTATGGAGTACACCATTGAGTACACGGCGGGTTTCGCCCCTGAGTCGCTTCCCACTGACATCAAGCAGGCAATCCTGAAGACGGTGCTGGAGCTGTACAACAACCGCGAGAACACGGTGATAGGCACCATCATAGCCAACCTCCCCTTGGGCGCGAAGCAGCTGCTGGACTTGCACAAGCCTAAAGTGATGTTCTGATGCGGACAGGGGAGCACAGGCACCGGATAGGCATTTACAGAGACACGGTCACCGTGGCCGGCAACGGCAACACGGAGGGCGTGAGGGAGCTGGTGATTGAGATGTGGGCAAAGGTTACGCCATTGACCGGTAGTAGGGCGTTGAACGCGGGGCAGATTCTGAACGGAAAGCCCTTTGAGGTAGAGGTAAGGAACCCGGCCCCCTTGGAGATAACGGAGAAGATGCTGGTGGTGTGGAACGGGATGACCATCACCATCCACAGCGTGGTGGAGAAAGACGCGAGGGGTGAGGTACTGCTGATAACGGGGGCTGTGGTGAAGTAATGGCAAAGATAAAGCTAACCATACCCAACCTTGACAAAGCTATTAAGCAGCTAGGCAAGTTCAGGCTGGAGGTAATAGGCGGGGTGGTGAACGAGCTGGACCGCACGGCATTGATGATTGAGTCAGACGCCAAAAGGAACACGCCGGAAGACACCGGAAGGCTCAGGAGCTCCATCGTGAGGCATGAGTACGGGCAGTTCAACCGGACAGTGGGCACGAATGTGGAGTACGCCGTGCATGTGGAGTTCGGCACCAGACACCAGAACGCGCAGCCTTTCCTATTCCCGGCGGCAGAGAAGAACCGGCAGCAGTTTATAGCCAACCTGAAGAAGATACTGAGCACGACATGAAAGACCCGCAGCAGGCACTACGCGACAAGTACCTATCCCTTTTGACAGGAGCGATCTCTGTGAACGGGACGGACTACTTAGCGGTCTACGCGGACTTCGTGCCAAGTACGGCGGACAGGCCCTATATCTTCCTGAGCCAGCAGACGGTGGGGGACGCTCGCACGGGCAACTGCCCAAGCTCGGACTGCACCATTCTGGCGGATATCGTGTGGCAGGCGCAGGGGAACTTAGCCAGGACTAGCGAGGTGAACCATATCGCCTCGCAGGTGATCGAGGCTTTGAGTGCCCTGAACGCAAGGCCCACCAATGATTTGGGCGGCTTTGAGGTGAACAGGCACTACCTGGAGAGCAGCAACACGCTGAACGAGAGCAACGGCTCGCACGTGATCATCAGGCGGCTGCTCAGGTTCAGGGATTTGGTATTTGAAACAGTAACAACTTAAAAGAATAAGAAAATGGCAGTTAATGTACTTAACGCGCAAGACGTGATCATCACAAAAGACGGCATCGTTGTTGGCTGCGCCCAATCCGGAAGCTTAGAGATGTCAAAGGAGGAGCTGGACGCGGTCTGTGCCGCCTCAGGTGGGTGGTCGGAGTCTTCAGAGGGTCGCAAATCTTGGAATATGAGCGTGGATTCCCTTCTCAGGGAGGCCACGGATGCAGACGCAGCCACTAACCATACCTTCCATGATGCCTTTGACCTGTTTGATACAGGCGGGATTGTGGAGGTACAGTGGCAAATAGGCTCATTCACCTACACCGGGCAGGCATTCATGTCTAGCCTTAGTTTAAGCTACTCATCAACCGACGCGCAGACCTGGTCTTCTAGCCTTCGTGGCACCGGGCCATTGGTGAAAGCAGCAGTTGTTCCTGTAGGGTAAGCCTATGAACACGCAGAGAGGATTCGGGCATATCACAGTGGACGGGGTAGAGTACCCCGTCCGCTTCTCATTGAACCAGACACAGATCTTCTGTGAGCTGGAAAAGTGCGACCTGAAGGGCTATAATGACCTATTCGCCTTCTACCCGACAGGCGAGAAGGACGAAGAGGGTAAACCCAAATACGCCAACCGTTTCTCAGAGCAGAAGGTCACACCGGACACCCTAAGGCACCTATTGTACTCAGCCCTGAAAGAGGGGCACAGGGTTTCCAAAAAGGAATTCACCCTCTCCATGGAGGACGTTGGCGACATGCTGGAGCTGATGGAGACCGATAGTTTGGCATGGCGCAACATCCTGCACCTAATAGTTAAAAAGGAGGAAGCCCCACGCCCAAACGACAACCCAAAGTAGAGGAGGAAAGCGCCGAGGAGTTGACCTGGGATGCGGTTAGGAGGCTTGGCTTCGGGGTGCTGGAACTGAAGCCATGGGAGCTTTGGGAGTTGACGTGGCAGGAGTTCTGGGAGATGTACGAGGGGTGGCAGATAAGGCGGCAGTATGAGCATGAGCACACCCGCTACCTAGCCACCATGATGGTGAACACCAGCCTCGGGGCACCCAAGAGGCCGCTTCAGGCAAAGAGCCTTTACCCGCTGCCAGAGCTTGACGGCAAGCCCAAAGCCACAACAGCGGAGGAAATAGAGGCCTTCAGGCAGAGAATAAGCAAGAAACTAGGAAGGGAGATCATTTTCCAGAAGCCCATAAAGGAATGAATGTTGCAGAGCTGAACGTAAAGATATCCGCCGAGCTGTCCGAACTGGACAAAGGGCTGAAGCGTGCAGCTTCCGGTGTTGATGACCTAGGGGATAACGTAGACCGCGCCTCCAACCGGATGCAGAAGGGTACGGCTGATTCCTCAAAGGGCTTCACCTCCATGGGGAACGTGGCAAAGGGGGTCGGCGGGGTGATAGCCGCGGCCTTTACCATTGACGCTGTTCTCTCCTTAGGTAAGAATATTCTGGACACCACCGCCAAATTCCAGAAAATGGAGGCGGTGCTCACCAATACCCTCGGATCGCAGAGCGCGGCGCAGAACGCCATGCTTATGATCCAAGATATAGCCGCGAAAACCCCTTTCGCGGTTGACCAGCTCACTGAAAGCTACGTGAAGCTGGCCAACAGGGGCATACAGCCCACCTCGCAGGAGATCATCAAGCTAGGCGACCTTGCGGCCTCCACGGGTAAGGACTTTGACCAGCTCACCGAGGGTCTTTTGGATGCTATGACCGGCGAGTTTGAGCGGCTGAAGGAGTTCGGGATCACTGCCTCCTCACAGGGCGACAAGGTAGCCTTCACCTTTAAGGGCGTCACCACTGAGGTAGCCAAGACAGACGCTGCCATTAAGGAGTATGTGATGGGCTTGGGTGACGTGGAAGGCGTTAGCGGCTCCATGGCGGCTATAAGCGAAACTTTGACAGGCAAAATATCAAACCTTGGCGACTCCTTCGACCAAATGTTTTTGACTATTGGGAGTCAACAAAGTGGGGTATTCTCATCGACCATCAGCTTCTTAGATGAAATGGTAAAGGGGGTGACTGCCCTAATTGCCACTACTGACCAGCTTGGGCAAAAAATGTCCGCAAGAGGGGTTAGCGAGTATTCGTCTAAGGTTGCAGCAGATTTCAAAGCTTTGGCTGAGCAAACAAAAGCATCAGGAGGGGATGTAGAGACAGCTTTGAAGTCACAAGCCGATGCGCTTATAAAAGATTTAGAAACCAAACAGAGAATTGCCTTATCTAATCTGGAGAAGTTCAGAGAAGAAAGCGGAGGTATTCTAAATAAAATCGGTGAATTAGCCGATCAGTCAGGGGTAAAATATAGTTCCAGAAAAGGGGCAGAATCCACATTGGCCTCTGAAGTATCGCTTATTCAAGGTCAGATTGCAGCTATCGAAGCGGCTTATGCATCAGTGGGGAAGGCCGCAGCCGGTTCGGTAGATAAGCAGATCGGTACGCTTGCACGGCTTAAAAAAGAGCTTGCAGATTTACAAGACATTCAATTAAATGCACTGGGCTCTGGGCGAATAGAGGCCATAAACGAGCAGATATACGCCAAAGAGCAGGAAATCAAGAAGTACCTGGAGTTGGGCGACGCCCAGCGCAAACAGCAGCAGGCGTTGCAGGATCTGCATAAGCAGCTCGCCCTGAACGAGCAGTACTATAAGGCTTTCGGTGACAGCCACGACTATGTGGAGGGGAAAAGAAGCGTGTTGGAGTCTGGCATAAAGAGCCTTATTAACGCAGGCTTCAAACCGGGATCTGCGGCGGTGCAGGAGTTTAAGGCCTATCTTGACAGCCTTGCCCTTTCCACAGAGGCATTGGCCTCTACTGACCTGTTCCAGAATGTCATGCCCACCACCGAGGGCTTCAAGAAAAACCAAGAAGAATTCAAGCCGCAGACGGCTGATATCATCCCTGCCCCTCAGGTAGACTGGGAGGGATGGGATAAGTTTAAGGTAGACCTTAGAGAACAGTATGAAGATGTAAACCTAATGCAAGATGCATTGATGATGGGCACCACCATGCTTACGGACACCTTGGGTGGTGCGCTTGCGGCTGGTCTCTCTGGCGGCATGTCAGCAGGCATCAACGCCCTGGAGCAGGGACTGAAGCAAATGGCGAAGGTGTTCGGGGAGTATATGCTGAAATGGGGGGTGGCGCAGACTATTCTGGCAAACCCCATGGGCCCTGCGGCAATCGTTGCGGGTGTCGCTCTGATGGCGTTCGCTGGGGCAGGGGGAAGCAAGCCGGCCACCGGCGGCAGCCCACGGTCTTCTTACTCCACGCCCACCAGCCGCTCTGGCTCCTACTCATCAGCAGGGGCGGCACTGAACATACAGGGTGAGACACGCCTATCGGGCAATGACATAGTCATTTCCTACCAGAGGTCTCAGGAGCAGGGGAGGAGGACAGGCTAATGGCGCAGATAACCCTTAACGTCACCCAGACCTGTATCAACGGCGGCGGTCGCTTCGTGGTGTCGGTCAACACCACGCTCACGGGCACCATCCGCGTCTACGCCTACACCTTGCCCACCATCACGGAGGACGGGGAGGAGCCGGGCATTGAGCTGTTCCAGGATATCTTCGGGAGCGAGAGCGTTATCTTCACGGGGCTAAAGGACACGGACTGGCACATCTACGCCAAGCACCTGGACTCAGGGGCGGAGAGCCTGGAGGAGGTCTACACCGTCGCCTGCGACATCCCGGTTGACCCAGCGCCCGCCTGCTCCATCCGCATCACGGACGTGGCGGTGGGAGCCACTGAGATCACTATAACAGTGACGGGTGCCGCGGGGGTGGTGGAGTACAGCCTTGACTCATTCGACACGGTGCAGGAGACGGGCAGTTTCCCGAGGCCAGCCCCCGGGGTATACTTAGCCTACGCGCGCGACAAAGACAACCCCGTCTGCGAGAGCTATTTCCTGTTCGCCATCAAGCGGGAGTACGGGCTACTGTACACGCACTCCTTCGGGAGCGCCTTCGCGGGGCAGATCACGCTGAACATCTACGAGAAAGACTATACGGGGGAGGTGATCCCCTTGGAGGTATTGGGCGGCGAGGCCGTGCGTATCAGTATGAACGGGCAGGATGATGACCGCTACGAGGGCATCAAGCCCCTGCAGTGCCAGGTGAGCCTGATGGCTAGGGAAAGTTTCCAGTACTTCAGGCTCTACACAGCCACGGACCGAAAGCACAAGCTCGAGATCGTGAGCGACACCAAGGGCCTGCTGTTTATTGGTTTCCTTCTGCCCCAGTTCTATGAGCAGCCTTACCTGAGCGGCACCTACCCGATCAACCTGACGGCCACAGACGGGCTCGAGGATCTGAAGAACTTCGACTTCAAACCCAGCGGGGCGCCCATGTTCCCGATGTTCATCACCACCATGGAGGCCATCCGATTCTGTCTCTACCAGTTGGAGATAGACCTGCCGATGTACCTGGGGGTGAACTACTACTCTGAGCAGATGGACACAGCCATTGAGCCTTTCCTGCAGTCTCAGATCAATAACCGCTACGCCATGGACGGCAAGAAGAGCATCGACTGCTACGAGGCGCTGGCGGGAATCCTGCAGCCCTACGGGGCGAGGATCTTCCAGATGCAGGGCGCGTGGCATGTGTACGATGTAGAGCAGATGGGCAAGACCTTTGAGCGCCGCCTGTTCTCCAGCGCGGGCACTTTAATAAACGTGGAGGCTCACCAGAGCACCGTAACGATCAATACCCCTACGGAGGGCTTTCCTATATTCATCAACAACAGCCAGTACCTAAACGTGCTGCCGGTGTACCGTGAGCAGAGTATTGAGTTCGACTACGGCGGGAACTTCAATTTCATCAAGTACGGCGACTTTCCGGAGGGCTCCATGCCGACGGGTAACTACGTGCCGGTCGGCTGGAACCTGCAGGCCTACACGGGCCGGACGGGTAGCAGGGGGAAGGAGAACCTTCTCTTGTTCCCTGACCGCCTGGACGGTATGCCTGTCAACCCCTACATCGAGTCGCCGCCCATTCTGTTCAGCACCAACGCGGCCATTACCAGCATTGCGCCGATCAGGGTGAGCCTTAAGTTCAAAGCCCCTTTGCCTGACGTGGGGAGCACACCGCCCCCTGAGGACGGCTACTATATGCTGCGCTACTCACTTAGGATAGGAAACTTCTACGCCACCTCCAGCCAGAGCTGGGCGCAGCAGGAGGCGTTTATCCAGTATGGCGTCTATGCGCGTGACACCTCCATGCAGGAGAGCGTGCGCTATTTCGAGAACCCTCCAGCGGACGGTCCCTTGGTATTACGCATTTACGCACCTATCGCCACGGCGGACGCGAACCTGATAAAGGAGGCGGTCATTGAGTACGAGAGCATAAGGGTGGAGTACGGGGACTTTGACCCTTACAGCACCGACTTCGAGGATGAGATGGTCGTGGGGCAGAACTCCCCCGACATCAGCCTGAAGGCCGACCCGCTGCAGATCCGGCACGGGGACACGAAGCCGGGTGTCTACGCCAACGCCATCTATGTCTCCGAGGACTCCACCAGCATGTGGACGGGGCCTGACGGGCAGACGGAGAGCATACAGGTGCTCTTGCTGCGGAAGATGCTCAGGCACTCCGAGCGGCCACACCTGAAGCTCGCCTGCGACATCAAGGGTGATATTTCCTTTGACGCGGTCATGCAGGACACGGTGCTGCCCAAGACCTTTCTGCCCATCAGCATCTCGTGGGACGTGGTGAAGGGAACTTACCAATGCCAATACTATGAGCAGGAGGACACCACGCCTGTGGAGCCGGTAGATGAGTTGTTTGATTTTGAACTTGCGGACTTTGAGGAAGCAGACTTCTATTAATATAAAATATGGCAATTAGAAACAAGACACAGCTGGAGAGCGATATTTCAGGCAACGTCAAAAGCGGTGGGACCCCCAGCAAGACCACGGCGGCAGACCTGCGCACTGTGTTCACAAACTTAGTGGACACTGTTTTCAACTTCTTCGCCTCCGCCAATACATGGACCGGCGTAAACGACTTCACCGGCACGCTCAAGTACAAGGGCACCGACCTAGACCAGAAATACGCAAGCCTTAGCACCAACCCTCCGCCCACCGAGTCAACGGCTCAGCAGGGCGTGGTGTGGTCAACGCCGCCTACGGTGAGCGTTAGTGGTGGAACAGCCATAATATCAGCTTTTACCCCAACGGTAAACGGCACAGAGCGGAATGTGACGCAGGCTACTCCTACATTCGTGTATCCGGCAGACGGTTTCCACTACAGGGTGTTCGTTATACTGAACTTCGCAGACCCAGCCGCGCCTTACTCCACCCTGAAATTAGGCGACACAGCCGCCACCACGGCACCAGCCGTTGCGCCTACGCTCTCAGACACCACAGAGAAGTACATCAGCCAGTTCGTGGTGCGCAGTGACGGGGCGGTAGTCCCGCCTCCTTCGGCTGAGCTGCAGGAAAACGTAACGCAGACGGGGCAGAACGGCGTGAAGTCCAGCGGTATCTGGAGCTTTGTGACGAATGCGCTAGGGGGTAAGCAGAACACCCTCACCTTCGACAGCGCGCCGACTGCCGCCAGCACCAACCCTGTAGAATCTGGTGGGGTTAAGACCTATGTGGACAACATCTATACGCCACAATTGGATTACAACCAGTTTGACCTCACCTGCGAGGTGGCTTTTGTTGGTAAAGTGGTGATAGAGAGCGTGACCAACATCCGCAACTGCACAGGGTTCAGCTACGCGCTTTTCACGCCCTCCAATGAAACGCTGGGCGCGGCGCGCACCACGCTCACGGACATCAACGCCGACATCGCGGCCCTGGCGGAAGGGGCGGTGTATGAGGTGCATATCACAATCCCGCCGCTCGCGCAGGGGAAGGATTTCGCAAAGGCCATATTAAGGGCTGTTAAACTGTAGACCATGGGGCGTTACATCATAAAGGCCATGCCAAGCGGTATTCTGATCCCCACCCGGTACTGCCTGTGGTTCGACCAGGCTAATGACCGAGTGGACATTCCCTTCAACACGCGCTATAACGTTGGGGTGGGCGACATGGCGCTGGTTTTGCATTTTTACAAGATCGCCACAGACACCAGCACGCGGCTACTCTCGGGCAAGGGCACCAGCGCCGCGGGCTACGCCACGCGCTACAACTTCGCAGTACAGAACAGCCAGTTGCGCTTCGGTTTCGTGAAGGACAACAATGCCTACGTGGCAGTCGGCAGCTTCTCGCCCCTTCAGTGGACGGTGGCCATCGGGCAGCGCGTTGGCGGCGGAAACGAGGGGAACCTTCAGATGTCGAGCTACGAGGTGTACTCGAACGGGGCGAGGGGCACGGTGGGAAGCGGCACGCTGCCTTGGGCGGACGCTAACTGCGACAACACCGCCCGCTTTACGCTGGGGGCGGCGGAGAACGGAAGCAACCCCTTCGGCGGCTTTCTGGGGCCTTCGTCCTTCTTTTCGCGCAAGCTGCTGCCTAATGAGATCGGGCAGATCAGCAACAACCGCTACAACCCCAGCCTGAACGCAGGGTTATGGGGTTTCCACGACAATGCCGGCCTCAAGCTGACAGACCTCGGCTCAGGGCAGAACCACGGCTCGCTGATAAATTACACTGCGACTGAAGTTGACCTTGCCACCAACACGGTATGGTGCCCATACGATGGGGTGTGCGGTTTCAGCACCTCCGCGCAGACCTATACCTTCACCGCCCCCAATGACCTGACTATCTACAAAGCCATCAGAAGGGTCTCCACCGTGGCCTCCGCCTCATGGGTGCTGAAGGAGGCGGACGGTGCGGCGCTGAACTCGGGAACGATGAGCTTTGACTCGGCAGGCCTAGCGTCCTCTTTGGCCATAGCTATGGCACAGGGGCAGAAACTGGAGATCACCTACGCGGTGACCGCGAACGCTGTTATTAACTTATTCTACTAAAGCTATGAAATCAAGATGTTTTTTGGAGGAAATTTTGACACCAGAACAGGAATTAATGATGGTAAACTCAGAGATTGATGCTATCCTCAGCGGCCATGCAGTCACATTGGGGCCATACCCTAGCCCAGAGGGCAGGCTTTTAATTAAGCTTGTTTCCAGGAGGAAAGTATTAGAATGTGCGAATGCCTCCCATGTAGAAATACAGAATTAAAGCTATGAAATACTACTCGCTAATACCCAACTCCGCCTACCCCAGCCTGACCTATCGTTACGATGTTATCACCATGCTGGCGGACGAGGAGGGGAAACTCACAGGGCAGACCCTTTTGGAGGGGCACCACACGCCCGAGCAACTGGCGGAGGTGGAGAGCCTTGGCGGGGTGAACTACACGCCGGAGGAATACCAGAGCAGAGAGGTGTAAACGAAACGATAACAGGCCGCGGCTTAAATGAAATGAGTGAGTAATGTCAAAACGCTTTAAACTTTTCCAGACACTGTTCCAGAATTGGGGCTTTTCAGATGCCGAGGACTACGTCGGGACTGTGTTGGGGGTTAAAGCGATGCCATACCTGGCGCTGCTTGCGCATTTTGTTGGAGCCTTAATCGCGGGAGGAGTCGCCTTCATGGCTAAATGGGTCTGGGAGCCGCCCGGAGCCGCCCTTCTGATTATAGCTATGGACCTGTTGAATGCTCGGTACGGCTATCTGGTGGCAAGGAAGATTAAAGGGGAGGTGTTTAGTTGGAAGAAGTTCCACCGCACCTTCGGGATAATAGTCTCGGATGTGCTGCTGCTTTCCATGATTCACCATGCTGTGCAGTTCTACCCTTACTACGCGCCTCTGAGCCATATCCTATTCGGCTGGCTGTTCATGCACCGTGTAGGGGCAATTGTCAAACACATGGCAGACCTGAAGCTGCAGGACGGAGGGCTTAAGCGGTTCCTATTGAAATGGATTTCCAACAAGATACGCACAGAGGTAGGCACTCAGATTGTAGACAACATACAGGGCAAAGAAATAGACACCCCTAAAAAAGAAGAAACATTATGAAAAATCTATTCACCAAAAACCCATTCACAACCATAGGCGGTGTGGTGGTTATCACAATCGCGTCCGTGGATATGTACCGGAACGGCGTGCACGGCGAGAACATAGGGCTTATGGCCACAGGCCTTGCCCTTTTGAAAGCTGCTGACAGCGGCAAAGAAGCCAAAATTGAAACACATGAAGGGTGACGTGGATAATTTAAAGAAGAAAAGATAATGTTAGGCACTATTAAACAAATCTGGAACGACACCACCAAGAACGCGATAACGGGGAGATACTCCATGAAGAGGTTAATGTCATGGTTGGCTTTCTTTTTTATAATGTTCCTAAGCCTAGCGGACGTGGTAGAGATGCACCTTTGGCCGGAACAGTCTTTTGCGGTCTCTAAGCCAAACGTGGAGGTTCTGTGGGTTTGGGTTCCAATTGTGGTAGGTGGCGTTGGCATCACCGCATGGAGTAAGATTAGGAACATACAGGCAGGATTAACCGAAACCAATAAAGACGAATAGCCATGAGTAAGATTTTAACTATAGATCAGTGTAGGAAACTGGCGAAGGAATTCGACATTGAGTTAGCCGTTCTGCTTGCTGTTAAGGAAGTGGAAGCAGGTAAGAGAGGCTTTGACCCTGCCACTGGAAAGATCATTATACAGTTTGAGCCACATTGGTTTAAAAGATACTCGCGCGTATGGGTACCCAATGGCGTTGAGTCGCAGGAGCCTGAGTGGAAAGCCTTCAATAAGGCGTTTGCCATCAATGCAGAGGCGGCTATGCTGAGTACCAGCATCGGGTTGATGCAGGTAATGGGCTTTAACTACAAAGCGGCAGGCTTCAAGTCAGTTCATGAGATGTGGGATAGATGCAAGGAAAGTGAGGAGGAGCAAATGCGAGCGGGGCTTAACTTTATTAAAAACAACCCCGCCCTCTACAAAGCCGCCAAAGAGAAAGATTGGCACACCTTCGCCTACCACTACAACGGAGCTGGCTATAAGGCCTTAGCAAAGAGACTGAAACGAGAGCCTTATAATATCACTTTGGGTAATGCCTACGCCAAGTATGCAAGGCAATACCCTGAAGCAGTTTTAGCCTAAGCCATGCCCACCATCAGACCTATTCACCTAATCGCAGCCGTGGCGTTGCTGCTTGTGGGCTGTAAAACCACAAAGCCTTTAGACCCCATTCACATTATGGCGGTGGAACTATCAGTAGACAGTCTCGTGCGGCCGTGTATGGCACACGTGCCTATGCAAAAGCCTACCCTTATACAGAGGGTATTCGGCACCGGCTCCAAAACGAAACTAAAGAACGTCACTATAAACGTGAACAGCCAAACGGCCACGGGTGGGTCTACCATAGGGGCTAATGAACAGGGCGGAGCTGATAACAGCAAAGTAAAAAGGAGTGCCACCAGTACAGCCGAAACAACAAACACGGGCGGTCAGGGTTCAAAGGTAGACGGTGACGCCGAGGCCACGGCTTCCAACAAACAAGGGGGCGGGTCGCTTTGGTGGTATGTGGTAGCTGCAGGCGTGGGTTTTGCAATAAGGCAGTTCGCCCCTATGCTTTGGCGTATGGCTATTCCAGCGTGAGCGTGGGGTATAAGTTGTTTGAGTTTTAGCCCTACTATGTAGAGAATTTCGTATATTTGTACAGAGCCGGTTTGGTACCCGGTTTTGACGTCAACTGACCCTGCCCTAAGCGGCGGGGTTTGTTGTTAGAAAGCGCCAATAAAACACCCTAAAACGCCCCCTTTTTGAAAATAAATTTCTATTAAGCTGATAATTAGGCATTTGCTTGGTTCCAAGTGGGCCCACCTGAAAATCAGCCACTTACGAGGTAAAACTTGTAAGTGGCTTTTTTATTTGCACACATTTTGCACACAAATTAGGCTTTTAGTTCACAATACATTTGAACCTACTCCCAAAAAGTAATTAATGAAAATATGTTCTATTCAAATTTAGTAGGTAACAGAATAGACCAGAATTTTAAGAGGCTGATATTTAGTTTGAATGTAAGTATGGCCTTATAAAAGCAAGTAATGCTTGCTAAAAGCTAATACTTTCTTTAGTTTACTTCAATTGTGCAGTTCCACTTCACTGTTAGTCCTCAAGTTTGTAACATCAAAACGAAATGATGTTAACCAATTCCTTTTCTATGCTTTCTTCTACTGAATCTTTTACCACCCTTGAACATAAGTTATGGGATGCATTGAGCATAATAAGAGAGCAGCAAGTGCACTTCCAGGATTTTCACTTAGTAACATATCTTCTGTTTCTCCAAAAAGAAGGTGCACTGGACTTTTTCATCACCACTGAGCCTGGAAGAGCAAAAGAAGACTTGAGACTTTCAATTTCAAGAGGAGATAGAGAAAAGTTTGAGCTGAATAGGCTTATATATGATGCTTTTTATCCAGCTATACAGTATGTAAGCGAACATAACTTTTATGATCTCCTCCGTCTTATTTGTTCAATGGACAGAGACTCGCTTGACATACATTTTGGAGATTTAGTCGAAAACTTAATTTTCAGATTATCCAAAACTGAAGGGCAGCATGGGGGAGAGTATGTACAGCCCCTGGAGTTAACGAGGTTTATTTGTGCCTTAGCAAGCCCATATGCAGGGGCAGAAGTTTATAACCCATTTGGAGGCCTTGCTTCCTTTGGCTTATACTTTGATAAACCTGTTAATTATACCGGCGAAGAAATCAACATGAGGTCTTGGGCTATCGGAATGATTCGCCTTTTGGGTGCAGGTAAGGCGTCTAATTCTGATTTTGTGGTTGGTAATTCTATCGCAAATTGGAACAGACGCTCCAAAAGGTATGATTTAATTGTAGCGAACGCTCCGTTCAATGTGAAGATCAGGAAAGATGAGGCTAATTTGCTTAAGTATCATCGTGATGGTTATTCAAGTATTCAACCTTCATATTTTGACACCTTTCTAATAAATAATTCTTTAGCTGCTCTTAAAGAAAATGGCAAAGCCATATTTGTTCTTCCATCTGGGTTCTTAACTAATAAACAACCTGAGTATGCAAGATTACGACAGGTGTTAGTGGAGAATGATTTTTTAGAAACCGTTATTTCATTTCCTGGTGGTCTCTTGTCAAATACAAATCTGCCTTTTTGTGTGATTGTGCTAAATAAGGTAAAGCAAGACAGAAGTAAAATTCTCTTTATAGATGCAGAAACTTCTGTAAAAGAGGTTTCCAAAAACGATAAAAGGATTGATGCTGATCGACTGCTTTCAATAATTACCAATACTGACAGTTCATTGTCAGAAGCCTCTACTACTGCATTTCCGGAGGCAAAGCTGGTTTACATTGAAGAAGTTGTTAATAACGATTTCATGTTGAATGTTAACCGTTATATTACTGTAGAGCTGCTGGAAGATCTGGACGGAGAATATGTAGAACTTGGCAAGCTCCTTAAACCAGTAAAAGGTTCCAAAATTGGAGATGGCCTTTCAGGAAAGTTAATTCGCATAAGAGATCTTAGCAACGATAAGCTTGACTTTGAGATAAAGGTTAATGAGTTAGTAGAAGTAGATTTACCTAAAAATGCCTCTAAGTTAGATAAATCTGCGCTTTTAATTACTATTAGATGGAAGACCCTTAAACCGACATTCTTTGAATACAAAGGGGAACCAATATACGTTTCACCTGACGTAGTGGCGTTTGAGGTAAACGAGCAGAAAGTTGATGTAGGCTTTTTGGTTCAGGAGCTTTCCACAGAGTATGTTACTGCTCAACTTAACAAGTACCGCACAGGTACCACTATTCCTTATATTCCTATCAATGATTTTATCAAAGTGAGGGTGAAGGTTCCTGCTTTGAGGGAACAAAGAGCCAAAATCATTGGAGCTACTTTTAAAACACTGGAAGATGAGCGTATCGGTATTAAAAAGGAAGCTTATGAGGAGCTCGCCTCTATTAAGCATTCCATGGGCACGCCTTTACTTAAGCTCAACGCCTCAGTCAGAAATATAGAGAGTGTATTGAATAAATTAGACCATGAATGGCAGAGTGTAAAGATGAGTAGCAAGAGCAATCAAACATTAGGTGATGCTGTTAACTCTCTGTATTTGAATTTAAAGCTGATCTCGAATCTCTTAAAGACCAATGAGCTTGAACTAGATAAAAGTACATACCCTTTGGCTCAATTTGACGCGATACAATTCTTTCAAAGATTTGTCAATGAGCTAAGAGCTAATGATAAAAATAAGTTTGAAGTAAGATTAGAAGTCTCTTCAGATGTAGAGGAAGATTTTAAAGAAGGTGCATTTATAAAAGCAAATGAAGAATTGTTGGAGATAGCTTTTAACAATATTGTAGAAAATGCACAGAAACACGCTTTTGTCAAGGATAATGAGAAATATGTGCTAGAGTTTCGTTTAGATCTTTATCTTACTCAAACTTCTGCCTATTTATACATTCAAGTTGCAAACAATGGAAAGGCATTTCCTCATAATTTCAATATAGAAAAACTTACTAGAAAGGGAGCTGTGGGAGGTTCTACAGGCAACTCAGGAATAGGAGGTTACCATATTAATGAGATCGTGAAATGGCATGGTGGTAGATTAGATTTGATGACGGATCCGTATCTGACTTTTCCATTCACAACAGTTTACGAAATTTATATACCTATTAGTGGCAGTCAAGGAAATAATAGATATGAATAAAAGATATAGAATTCTTTGGATTGATGATAAAATTGAAGAGTTTGATGACTTTGTTATTTTAGCTGATAATAATTGTATTGATTTAGAGGGTTATAAATCCTTTGAAGAAGGTTTTAATGTACTTGAAAATGATCTTATCAAATACGATGGAGTGCTTTTAGATGCTTTGTTTTTTGCTAAAAAAGATCAAGTAAGAGGAGAGGAAGATGTGGAAGGTTTGGTAAAAGCTGTTTCTCGCCTAAATGAACTTAAGTCACAAAAGTTAATGCCTTGGTTTATTCTTTCTGGTCAAGATTCTTTCACTAAGGAGCAAAATGGTATACTCAAAGCATACAATAAAAGATGCTTCGATAAAAAAAATGGCGATGATTTGGAGGCGTTACTTGAACTTATTAAGGTTGAAGCTAATGGAGTAGAGGATACTAAGATTCGACACATGTTTCCAAGAGCTTTTGATGCCTGTGAAGCTCTAGGAGCTGAAGCTCAAAAATTTCTTCTGCAAATTTTGAAAAGTACGCAAACCCCTGCTACTCCCTTTGATGATAAGCTTTACTTCACCCAAATCAGAATTATTTTAGAACAATTATTTAGAGAAGCGAACAAACAAGGTCTGCTACATGATAAGTGCTTAGAAGGAGGTAAAGTCAATTTATCAGAATCTTGCTTGTTTTTGGCTGGGAAAGACACTAAGCATTTAGGTATTAAATGCGGTAAAGCACACTTACCCAAGATAATAGCTGATAATGCTTGGGCAATAGTATCCATCACAGGAGCAGCTTCACATACAGAAGGAGAGAATACGCCCGAAGGAAGAGCTTCAATTGCGGAGTACAGAAAGTACGTTGATACACCTTATCTACTCTACAGTCTAACTTTTCAATTAATAGACATTTTAATATGGTTTAAAAGTTATTTTATAGACAATCCAGATAAGGAGAAGAATCAAGTTTTTTGGATTCCCACTTCTCTGCCGCTAAATAATGGAGAGTGGGTAAATGGGAAAGTGGTCAAAATTGCAGAAAACGGCTATGGAACCTTTCAACCCTCAAATGGGAGCAAAACTTTAAGTATTATACCTCCCAAGGTAAAAGAATTTAATTTAAAAGAACAACAAGAAATTAAGGTAACTACAAAGCAAGATGGAACAGGCACCAAAACCTTAATTGAAAATATAAAAATTGAAACTCCAAGTAATTAATTTTCTATTTTAATATTTGTCTTACCCCAAATTAAAATTTTTAAGTATGCCTATTAATGAGTTGGAGAGACATCCATATCTGAATTATTTAGAAGATTTCAATGTGGTTCCAAAACCTGCTTATTCAGGAATAATAATAGGCTCTTTTCCCATTTACGCTTGTACTGACACACTTGATATTAACCTTAATGTTATTCAGCAAAGGTTAAATTTAAATGAGGTAAAAATGAGGTTCTTTTATGGGAGCAAGAAAAGCAACCTTTGGAAATATAGTACTGCAGCATTTGGTGTATTAGATCCTACTTTAGCCATGGCTGGAGATAACTTGACTAGTCTACCTGATTTAGTTAGAGAAAGAACGATAGATTTTTTACAATCTAATGATTTATTGATAACAGATGTAATCCTCCGGACCAATAGGAGGAAGAAGAGCAGTGAAGATTCAAACTTGTGGATTACAGATGATGGAGTGAATCAAAATATCAAAGATAATCTTCAGTTAAATTATAATCTTCGGAATACGCTTGAAAGATTTCCTACAATAAATAATTTGTATTTTACAGCCAATGGAATAGATGGGAAAAGCCCATTTGGATGGTTTCGGTCATTATTTGACAACCTTGAAATACATGAACCTAGAGTAATAGGTGGAAGAACTTGGGGCTTTACTTGTATAGTAGAAAATAGAACTTACAAAGTTTTCCTGTTGCCCACCCCAAAAACTAGAGGTATTCATTTTACTGACAATAGAAGAGTTGAAATGTTTGCTAATTTTCTACAAAGTACTAATATAGAGTTGTATATAAGTATTGATAATGTCCCCCAAAGCCTTTGGACTCCTATGCAGAAGTATGAATTAACAGAAGCACGAGAAGAGTTTTTAATTGAGTGCTACAGGCAAGCATTAGTTCTGAATAATTTGGATTTCACCGGATTTGTTAACAATTAGTTAGTTTGATGATAAATTAAATTAATAGGACACTCACAGTTTAGCTTAACTTTACATACAGTACTCCTCCGAATAAATTTTTCTGATTTTAACAAAATTTGACATAATAACTTCATGAATACAGCAGTACACAACAAACTAGTTTCCTTTATTTGGTCTATTGCAGACGACTGTCTGCGTGATGTATATGTGCGCGGCAAATACCGCGATGTAATTCTTCCTATGGTAGTGTTACGTCGCTTAGATGCACTCTTAGAACCTACTAAAGATGCCGTGATGGAAGAATTAGCCTTCCAGCGCGATGAGGCTCAATTTACTGAGTGGGATGAAAGTGGCTTGCGCCAGGCATCTGGTTACGTGTTTTACAACACTAGTGAGTGGACTCTGCAGCGCTTGCATGATACCGCCACCAACAGCCAGCAAATCCTTCAGGCAAACTTTGAAGACTATCTTAATGGCTTTAGCACCAATGTGAAGGAGATCATTGAGAAATTTAAGCTGAAGAGCCAGGTCCGGCACATGGCTAACAAAGATGTGCTGCTGAACGTGCTGGAGAAATTCACCTCGCCGTACATCAACCTCACTCCTTTTGAGAAAGCCGATCCAGACGGCAGAAAGCTGCCGCCGTTGAGCAACCTGGGCATGGGCTACGTGTTTGAGGAGCTGATCAGGAAGTTCAACGAGGAGAACAACGAGGAAGCCGGGGAGCACTTCACGCCAAGGGAAGTGATTGACCTGATGACCCACGTCATCTTTGAGCCTGTAAAAGACAACCTGCCACCGGTGATCACTATCTATGACCCGGCCTGCGGCTCTGGAGGTATGCTTACTGAGTCTCAGAACTTCATCAAAGACGAGGAAGGGGAAATCAGAGCCACTGGAGATGTGCACCTGTTCGGAAAGGAGATTAATGACGAAACCTACGCCATCTGCAAGTCTGACATGATGATCAAGGGTAATAACCCTGAGAACATACGGGTAGGCTCTACTCTTAGCACAGATGAATTTGCGGGCATGAACTTCAATTTCATGCTGTCTAACCCGCCGTACGGTAAATCATGGGCGAGTGAGCAGAAGTACATCAAAGACGGCAAAGACATCATTGACCCACGCTTCCAGATTAAGCTGAAGGACTACTGGGGAACCGATAAAGACGAGGATGCGACGCCCCGGTCTTCTGACGGGCAGTTGCTGTTCCTGATGGAGATGGTGAACAAAATGAAGCCGCTGAGCCAGAGCCCAACCGGCTCACGCATTGCCTCGGTGCACAACGGTTCCAGCTTGTTTACCGGTGATGCCGGAGGGGGCGAAAGCAACATCCGCCGCTATCTCATTGAGAATGACTGGCTAGAAGCCATCATCCAGTTACCCAACAACATGTTCTATAACACGGGTATCACCACCTATATCTGGGTACTGAGCAACAACAAGGCTCCGCACCGCCAAGGCAAGGTGCAGTTGATAGATGCCGGGCAGTTGTACCGCAAGCTGCGCAAGAACCTGGGCAACAAGAACTGCGAGTTCTCGCCCGAGCACATTAGGGAGATTGTGAACGTGTACGAGCAAATGCAGGCGGTGGAGCTCGAAGGTGACGAAGGCATTGCCTCTAAAGTATTTGATAATGCTGATTTCGGTTACTATAAAGTAACCATTGAACGCCCTAAGCGCCTGAGGGCGCAGTTTAGCGCCGAGCGTATTGCGGAACTGCGCTTTGACAAGGCCTTGCGGGAGCCCATGGAGTGGGCGTTTGACCAATTTGGCGAGGAAGTGTATACTCACCTTGAACAGCACGAGAAAGCCATTCTGGACTACGCCGAGAAACAAGAACTGAACCTGAACGCCAAGCAGGCGAAAGCCCTGGTGAGTAAAGACACCTGGCAGAAAGGACTGGACTTGCTGAACACCGCTACCGAACTCATGCTGGCCATTGGTTCAGAAGAGTACCATGACTTCAATGTGTTCCGGGAGCAGGTAGAAGCAGAACTGAAAGCCAGAAAAATTAAACTCTCTGCCACAGAGAAGAAGGCCATACTAAATGCCGTGACCTGGTATGATGCCTCTGCCGAAAAAGTAGAGAAAGGCATTACCAAACTGACAGGTGAAAAGCTGGAGAAACTGCTTGAATACCTGGGTTGTGAGGAAAGCCAATTGGCAGACTTTGGCTACTACGCTACGGGCAAGAAAGGCGAGTACCTGGAGTATGAGACCGAAAGCGACCTGCGGGATACCGAGAACGTGCCCCTGAAGGACAACATCTATGACTACTTCCAACGCGAAGTGAAACCACACGTTGCCGAGGCCTGGATTAGCTTAGATGCCATCAAAATTGGCTATGAGATCAGCTTCAACAAGTACTTCTACCGCCACAAGTCTTTGCGCAGCCTTGAAGAAGTGAGCCATGATATTTTGGCACTAGAAGCCGAGAGTGATGGTCTGATCCGTGAAATCTTAACCTTAGCATAATGGAAGCGATAGCAGAAGAAGTGCAAGTAATAAAATATCCTGCCTACAAGGATTCGGGCGAAGATTGGATTGGTGAAATTCCTGAGCATTGGGAGATCATTAAGCTTAAGCTTATTTTCAAAGAGAAAAAAATCAAACATAATCCAGAATTGAATTGCGGTTCAATAAGCTTTGGAAAAGTCGTAGTAAAGAATGATGAAAAAATTCCTCTATCAACTAAGGCTTCTTATCAGGAAGTTCTAAAAGGGGAATTTTTAATAAATCCATTAAATCTAAATTATGACTTAATCAGTTTAAGGATAGCCCTTTCTGAAATTAATGTTGTTGTTAGCTCAGGATATATTGTGCTTAACAATATCATCGATATCAACAAAGATTACTTCAAATACCTGCTTCATCGGTATGATGTAGCCTATATGAAACTTCTTGGGTCAGGGGTAAGACAGACTATCAACTTCAATCATATTGCAAATAGTTTGTTGTTATTCCCTCCACAAGAAGAACAGACTGCTATTTCCCAATTCCTTGACCGCAAAACAGCTCAGATTGACAAAGCCATTGGTATAAAAGAAAAGCAGATAGAACTACTCAAAGAGCGCAAGCAAGTACTCCTCCAAAATGCCGTTATCCGTGGTCTAAATCCTGATGCACCCATGAAAGACAGTGGTGTGGAATGGATTGGGGAAATACCGGCGCATTGGAAAGTTCTATACAACAGAAGATTATTTCGTGAAAATAGTAGGAAGATCACTAACTCTTATGAGCTTCCCTTGTCGCTCTCTCAAGTGGATGGAGTTATTCCTTCTGAAACTATGAAGGAACGTTCTCTAAGTCCGGCTCACCGAGATAATTTCAAACTTTGTATGCCTAGAGATCTTGTTGTGAATAGGTTTAAAGGACATTTAGGTGTATTCTTCGAATCAAAGTACAGAGGAATAGTGACTTTTCATTATGGTGTTTTTGAGCCGGAAGTAGGAGTAAACACGAAGTACTATGAGTTATTATTTCATACAGAAATTTACAAAACCGTCTATGCTGGTGCTTCAAATGGAATGACAATTGGTTTACAAAACCTATCGAATCAAAATTTTTATGATATAAAGTCTATCACACCGCCATTGGATGAGCAAAATGAAATTGTTGCTTATTCTGACTTAATAACCATTAAAACAAACAATGCCATTGCTAAAATTGAAAAAGAAATTGAAAAACTGAAGGAGTATAAGGCAAGCTTAATTAATAGTGCGGTAACGGGTAAAATCAAAGTTTACTAACATGGAAGAAGCTCAACTCGCAATACTTGAAGATACTATTGAAGCCAAACAGATTTCTAAATTACTAGCAAGAGTAGAATCGGTTTTTCATGGCTTTGCTTATGAACCGCGCTTGGTGAAGGTAAAGGAACTGTTGGCTAATGTTAAAATTCAGATTCCTTATTACCAGCGGCCATATAAGTGGTCTACGCATAATGTAAATCAGCTATTAGATGATATTCTGTTGCACCGTAAGCGTTCTGCCTATCGCTTAGGTACCCTTGTGATGCATCAGGAACCAGGCCAAGAGGAACTTCACATTGTAGATGGTCAGCAGCGTAGCATTACGCTTACCCTAATTGCACTAGCTATATATGACACACAGAAGGAGCTGTTAAAGCAAATAAGCAAAGAAGAGAATCTGCCTGCTTACAGACCGCAGTTGGCCGCTCTCAAGTTCAGTGACAGGCTTTCACAGAAAAACATCCAACAGAATTACCAAGAGATAAAGAGGAGAGTGCGTGAGTTTGACGTAGATGCTGTGCGCTTCTTCTATTACAACTGCGAATTGGTTGAGGTAGTCATCAGAAACATTTCCGAAGCCTTTCAATTTTTCGATTCTCAGAATGCCCGAGGCCGTGACCTGGAGCCGCATGATTTATTAAAAGCATTTCACCTGCGTGAAATGTCGCACTCCTCCACTGAACAGGAGAAACTTGATAGCGTAGCAGCTTGGGAGGCAATGGATACAGAACATCTCGCCAGTTTGTTTGGTAACTACCTATACAGGGTACGCAAATGGTCAAAAGGCTACTCAGCGCGTTACTTTACCAAGAACGATGTAGGTGTGTTCAAAGGAGTAAGTCCACAGGTAAAAGAAGTAATGCCATTCGCTGCCTTACATCGCATTGGCCACTTTTACATAGATGCTTATAACAAGGAGTACCACCGCCAGATAGATGGTGTGGTCATGCCTTTCCCTTTTCAGTTAGATGGTGTGTTAATGAATGGCAAACGCTTCTTTGAACTAGTCAATCACTACCAATCGCTGCTCAAGCAGATGAAAGAGCTAAAACATCAACTGAAAGAGAATGAAGATTCGCCCGCTTATAAAATATTGAAAACATTGGACAGCTATCCCAGCCGGGACCGCTTAGGTGATAAGTATGTACGCAATCTCTTTGATTGTTGCCTGCTCTATTACCTGGATAAGTTTGGCACAGTTGAAATTGACCGTGCTATTGAAAAGTTCTTTGTCTGGGCTTACAGCTTACGCCTGCAGCAGTATTCGGTAAGGTTGGCATCTATGGATAATCACACTAAAGAGAGTGAAAGAGTATTCAAAAAAATGCGTGAAGCTCTTCGCCCAGCGGATATCTTAGGAATTTCATTAACTCTTCCAAAAGAGATAAAGGCAACACAGATAAAGGAAATTGTAGATCTATTTAAAAGTTTGCATTATCTCCCATGAGCAACCAATATATTAAAACCCTTAGCATCCAGGAACTCTTTGATGCGGATCAGTACCTGATTCCTGTTTATCAAAGGAACTACGCTTGGGAGGCTAAAGAAATAAATCAGCTAATCCAGGACATAGCCGATTATGCTACTCACTATCCAGACACCAATTATTACATTGGTACCCTGGTTATTTACAAGCGTGGCAATACTAGTAATACGCTTTATGAGACTATAGATGGGCAGCAGCGATTAACTACTCTTAACATACTGCTTAATGTACTTAAGCGAGAGTTTAGAGACGAGTTGAAGTGCTTGCTTCACAGAAAGGGTCTAAACTTAGCTTTTGAAAGTCGGCCATTGGCAACCGAAACGTTACAGGTAATTGCTGCCGATACAGATGTAGTACCTTTTCAGGAAAGCCAATCATATGCTCCTGTTATTCGCAGAGCTTATACAATTGCAAAAACAGGCTTAGAGAAGATCACAAGAGAAACAGAAATAGGTATTAATGATTTTTATGAATACCTGATGAAGCGTGTGTTCATTTTAAGAGTGGGGGTACCAGAAGACACAAATCTGAACCACTACTTTGAAATAATGAACAACCGAGGTGAGCAGCTGGAGAAGCATGAAATTCTGAAGGCGAGGCTTCTTGAAAAAATTCAGGATGACACAGAAGCCAGCATTGCTTTCAATAAAGTATGGGAAGCATGCTCAGACATGGAGCGCTATGTGCAATATGGATTTAGCCCTGCACAACGTGATACATTGTTTGTAGCAAAAGATTGGGATACCTTTCAAGCAAACAGCTTTGAAGATTTAAAAAGCTTTCTCGGTAACTCAGGTTCTGGTACTGGATATATTACAGAGGATGAAGCTGAGTTTAAAAGTCTTAGTATTGACGAAATAATAGCTGCTAGCCCTTTTCAAATAGGTTATATAAAAGAAGCTGGTGAAGCGCCTGAACGTTTTACCTCAGTTATCAGCTTCCCTAACTTCCTCCTGCATGTTCTTCGCCTTCAGACGAAGCAGAACGTGCCACTGGATGACAAAAGATTACTTGACACCTTCGACGAATATCTTAAGAAGGATGAAGAGGGACCAATAGCCTTTGTACAGAAATTTGGCTTCAATTTGTTAAAAGTCCGATACCTGTTCGATAAGTACATTCTGAAGCGGGAGGTATTGAAGGAGCAGGAAAGATGGAGTCTGAAGCGGCTAAAATGGCAACAAAACAATAGCGCGAGCTATGTAAACTCTTTTGGTGCTGAAGAAGCACAAGAAGGAGAAAACCAAAGCCTAATAATGATGCTAGCTATGTTCCATGTATCTGCCCCAACACAGGTATATAAGCACTGGCTGAACGCCGCCTTAAAGTTTGTTTTTGAACAAGAAACTGTTGACTCTGCTGCTTACCTGAATTATCTGGAGAATTTAGCTAGACGCTATCTTTTCAATCGTTACCTAAAGGCAGAACCAGATGATTACTATCAGATCATCTTCAAGAATGTAGTCACACCTGCAAAAGAAGAGTTAAATGAAGATCGACTTAATCAGGGAACGGCTGTAGAGAACTTCATTTTTAATTATCTTGATTATCTGCTTTGGAAGAAAAAATCTGAAGGGTATCAGAAATTTGAATTCAGCTTTAGTAACTCCGTTGAGCATTATTACCCACAGAATCCATTAGGCAACATTGACCGCCTTAAAGAGGGGCTTAATGAATTCGGCAACCTCTGCCTGATCAGTAGCAGTAAAAATTCTAAATTAAGTAACAATCTACCTGCCGCTAAAAAAGACTACTATTATAAAGTAGGAGCTGATAGCCTTAAGCAGCAACTAATGATGAAATACGTGCATTGGGGCACTACTGAAATCCGAAACCATGGAAGCCAGATGAAGCAAATTCTTTTTAATGAACTTAACAATTTAAACTAGTCATGCCTAGTCTTACCAACGAGAAAGCTTTAGAAGCAGCCATTGAAAAACGTTTAACTGGTACTTGCCTTGAAGAGCTTCAGGAACTGGATCCAGTGTTAAATTCAGTTGCTGATAGAAAAGAGATGTATCGTGGAGGTAATGGCTACTTTATTGGCTATCCAGATGATTTTAATTCTAAATATGCGATAGACGAGCATCGTTTCTGGCACTTTCTTGAAACTACCCAAAAAGAGGAGCTAGCTAAGCTACAGAAGCAAAGCGATTGGAAGTTGAAGATTCTGGATCGTTTGGATAAGATGATCAAGAAATACGGTATTCTGAGAATCTTACGAAAAGGTTTAGAAGTAGATGATGCTGAGTTCACGTTGCTATTTCCCTCTCCATTGGCTAGCAGTAGCGATACCGTTAAAAAGAGGTTTGAGAGCAATGAGTTTAGTGTTACCCGGCAGGTACGCTACTCTATCAAGAATCCATTAGAAGAAATTGATCTGGTTCTTTTTGTAAACGGGTTACCATTTGCTACTGCTGAACTGAAAAACCATTGGACTGGTCAAAATGCCAAAGTTCACGGCCAAAATCAATACAAATTTAAGAGAGATATTACCCAGCCGCTACTCAACTTCGGCCGGTGTATAGTGCACTTTGCCGTAGATACGAACGAAGTGTACATGACCACTAAGCTCACAGGAGATGATGGGACTTTCTTCCTGCCTTTCAACTTAGGTTGTGACCACGGCAAGGGTAATCCTGTAAATCCGTTTGGGCATAAAACCAGTTATTTGTGGGATCAGGTATTAACCAGGCAGAGTGTAGCCAATATTATCCAGCACTTTGTTCGTTTTGACGGCAAAGACACTGATCCGCTGAATAAGAAGACTCTCTTCTTTCCACGCTATCACCAGTTAGATGTGGTGCGTAAATTGATTTCTGATGCCAGCAAAAATGGCGTGGGGCAAACCTATCTTATACAGCATTCTGCAGGTTCTGGAAAGTCTAATTCCATCACCTGGGCAGCCTTTCAGCTTATAGAAACATATCCTGAGAATGATTCCATACCAGGTAGCAAGGGAGTTCAGAACCCTTTGTTTGATTCAGTTATTGTGGTCACAGACAGAAGGCTGCTTGACAAACAGATAAGAGAGAACATTAAAGAGTTTTCAGAAGTTAAAAACATTGTTGCTCCCGCCTATTCCTCTAGGGAGCTAAAAGAGAGTTTAGAAGCTGGTAAACGCATCATTATTACCACCATTCAGAAGTTCCCATTCATTATTGACGGTATAGCTGACTTAAGTGAAAAACGCTTTGCGGTAATCATTGACGAGGCTCACAGTAGCCAAAGCGGGTCTGCGGCTGATAATATGAATAAGGCAATGGGCAACACCAGTAGTGAAGAAGAGGAAGATCCAGATCCTCAGGATAAGATTCTGGCAGCTATGAAAGGTCGTAAAATGCGGGGGAATGCTTCTTACCTGGCATTTACTGCAACGCCTAAAAATAATACGCTAGAGAAATTTGGTGTAAAACAACCAGATGGAAAGTTCAAACCTTTTCACCTGTATTCTATGAAACAGGCCATAGAAGAAGGGTTTATCCTGGATGTGCTGGCTAATTACACCACTTACAGAAGTTACTACGAGATTGAAAAGTCTATTGAGGATAACCCCATCTTTGATACAGTTAAAGCACAAAAGAAATTACGTGCCTTTGTAGAACGGAACCCAGAGACCATCGCCACCAAGGCTGAAATCATGCTTGATCACTTCCTGACCAAAGTGGTTAATACCAAAAAGCTCAAAGGCAAAGCTAAAGCCATGGTCGTTACCCAGAGCATTGAATCAGCCATTCGCTATTTCTTTGCTTTAAAGAAATTGGTGGAAAGCAAAGGCAACCCATTCAAGATTGCTATTGCTTTTTCTGGGAAGAAGAAAGTAGACGGTATTGAGTACACTGAGGATGATATAAACAATTTTCCACCTCAGCTAGATACAGCCAAGCCTACAGATCCAGGCTATATTTCTGATAAAATTGCCCGGTACTTCAATATGGATGAGTACCGTATTTTGGTTGTCGCCAACAAGTACCTCACAGGTTTTGACCAGCCGAAGCTTACAGCTATGTATGTTGACAAGAAGCTGCAAGGAGTATTGGCAGTACAGGCTCTTTCCCGGTTAAACCGGTCCGCTAATAAGCTTGGAAAGAAAACGGAAGACCTGTTTGTATTGGATTTCTTTAATTCTGTGGATGATATTAAGAAGTCATTTGATCCTTTCTACACTTCCACAACGCTTAGCAAGGCAACGGATGTAAATGTCCTACACGAGTTAAAAAGCTCTTTGGACGAAGCAGGGGTATATGAATGGTCAGAAGTAGAGGAATTCACTGCCAACTATTTTCAAGGATTAGAAGCGGAACAGTACCTAAGCCCAATCATTCAGGTTGCTGCAGAACGTTTCAACCAAGGCCTAGAATTAGACGACAAAGCTAAAGCTGACTTTAAAATCAAGGCAAAGCAGTTTGTGAAGATTTACGGCCAAATGGCTTCTATTCTTCCTTTTGAAGTAGTCAAGTGGGAAAAGCTGTTCTGGTTACTGAAGTTCTTGATTCCCCATTTAGTTATTGCTGACCCAATCCAGGATGCATTAGATGGGCTGTTGAATTCAGTTGACCTGTCTACTTATGGATTGGAAAGGGTGAAGTTAAGTGCTAACATTGGTCTGGATGCTTCAGAAACAGAATTAGAGCCACAGAACCCTAATCCTAGAAGTGCTCATGGTGGAGACTCTGAAGAAAATCCACTTGACTTAATCATCAAAGCATTCAATGAACGCTGGTTCCAAGGCTGGGAAGCAACTCCTGAAGAACAAAAGGTAAAGTTTGTCTCCCTAGCACAAAGCATGAGAGCCCATCCTGACTTTCAGGAAAAGTACTCAGATAACAAAGATGTTCAGAACAGGGAAATCGCTTTCAAGAAGATATTTGAAGATGTGATGGCAAAGCAGCGTAAAAATGAGCTTGACTTATATAGGCTTATCTCAAAAGATGATGCTTTCAAATCTGCTATGCAAGACACATTACGTAGGATTTTGGCGGCATAGGTTCTAAATCACTTAGCATAGAGATTGTCAAATACTTTTAGGCCATATACAAAAAGGCCATTCAAGCATTCCCTAGTGAACTCCTGAATGGCATTCATGTTTTTCGTGGATGGTTTAAGTAGACCCTGGCCTAATCTCCGCTCAGTAGATATTGTGAATGAGCCTTTTGGAGGCTATCTGTAATCTTGTTTTTGAGTGATTCTGGACTAATTACCTTGACACTACTGCCATACGATAAAATTAGCCTCTCTAATTCATAGTTTATCATCACTTCTATTTTTACCTCAAGTAATTCAGGATTTATCCATTTGGTCCTTTGTGAACTATGAATTGGTTTAGATTCAATATACTTACCAGTTCTTCCGGCGAAGTGTAACAGTACAGTTTCTAAAGCACCATCTACCGGCCTGGTAACCCCTATAATATCATCAAAGTATTCAACCCAATCGATGGTTTTGTTAGGTTTATACTTGTCATTAATTTCATTGATGTCTAATATCCGGTCAAGGGCTAAATTCCAGTCTGACCGATCTGAATAAGGATTATACCCGAACAAAAACCACCTGTTGTTATACTGCTTCAGATAGTAGGGGTGAATTTCAATATCATAAGGTCGATCAACCTCAAATGGGTGATACTTAATGCTTAATACTCTCTTATGGTAGATGGCACTGTGTAATGTGCCTAAGTGTTCTATACCTTTAAGATATTGATTACTGTCAAAATCGATAATTGTACTTTCAGTCTTAGTAGTTGAGAGGCCTTGGTTAAGTTTTGGAAGTAGCTCATGTACCCATTCAAATTGAGGCATGCCTTTGAATTGGGAAAGAATTTCTACAGCAGTTTTCAATTGGTTTACCTCAACCTCATTCAAAGGCATGTTGTTGATGGAGAAAGAAGGGTCCTCGTATCGGTAGTATACTTTTTTCCCATCGCGGAACCTGGCCAGCTCAATAGACCAACCTTCTCCACTTTCCATAAAAGCTATGTCATCCAATATCTGCCTTCGACTTATTCCTTTTGAGTTTGGGTCAATTTCCAAAAGTTGTCGGTTACAGGCCTCTATCAGGTCTTGAATAAAATAGCGCCTTCCCGTGTTTCTGAAACAATTGTCCAGTACCATGTACCTAAGCATTGCATTTTTATTCGTGGCCATAAGCGTCTATTTTATAAGTGCAGTTCTACTGCACAAGTACCTGTTTCCTTTGTGATGTAAATGTTTTACCACCCTCTGCAAAATAAAGAGTATGTTGTTATATTTGTGCAGTTCTACTGCACAGTTTTATCTTTACTTTGCAACATGTTCTTTGAATGCCTGCTCTAAGATTTTGATTTTTGCCAACTGTCGTGGCGGAGAAATCCAAAACGAAAATCGGTTGGTGTCCCGCAGCCATGCGGGATGAAGGTTTAAGTGTCATTTGTCTGTTACTAGATGACTGTCATTTAGATTTTATTATTGATTATTTATGATTTATATGTTATTATGAGATATGAGTCGTCTTTAATCAACTTCTTTGACTTAAGGTCATAAACAAAGAAAACAAGAGCAGGCATTCAAGACATAACTGCCAACAAGATGAACTTGACAGAAGAACAGCGCCAATACATAACTACCTCCTTTAGTGAGATGAAGACCAAAAAAGATTTTCTTGGTCTGTTAAACTATACAAAAGGTATTTTATTAGGCGACAAGGCTGTTCCTTTTGAACTAAAGCACCTCAACTACCACAGCAACCCAAAGGCAAACCCTAAGCGGTATGTAGCCTTTGCCGTTAAGAAAAAAGCTGGCGGAACAAGAACCATACACTCCCCGGCCAAAGGTCTAAAAGCTATCCAGAAATGTCTTAACCTTATTTTGCAGGTAGTCTATGCAAATCACCAACATAAGGCGGCCAATGGCTTTGTACCCAATAAATCTATTGTAGATAATGCGCGGGTACACGCCAATAGCCTGTATGTGTATAATCTTGACCTAAAAGATTTCTTCCCCAGCATAGACCAGGCAAGGGTATGGGGACGCTTAAAGTTTCCTCCCTTTAACCTGAACGAGAAGACAGGCCGCCTTGACTTGGCTGGTATCATTGCGTCTCTATGCTGCCATAGCATGGAGGTAGAGCGTTTAGATGATGCCGGAAACTGGAAAAAGGAGATAAGGAATGTGTTGCCGCAAGGCGCCCCTACATCGCCTACCATCACCAACATCATTTGCCAACAGTTAGATTTTTACCTGACAGCCGTTGCCAGGCGTTTCCAGTTGAAGTACAGCCGCTACGCAGATGATATTACCTTTAGCTCCCAGCATAACGTCTATCACAAAGACGGAGAATTTCTGCAGGAACTTCACCGCCTTATTGCTGCCCAGAACTTTCATATTAAGGAGAGCAAGACCCGCTTGCAAAAGCAAGGCTACAGACAGGAAGTTACCGGCCTGGTAGTGAACGAAGAACCCAATGTACCCAAAAGGTACATCAAGCAGCTGCGCATGTGGCTATATTATTGGGAACAGTATGGATATGACAGAGCTTATTCGTACTTTATGCAGCAATATAAGGCTGATAAAGGGCACTTAATCAAAGGCAAGCCTGATATGGCTAATGTCATTAAGGGAAAACTTGACTACCTTAAAATGGTGAAAGGTACTGAAAGTACTGGCTATCAAAAGTTGGCAGAGCGTTACATTCTTTTGACCAAGCAAGAGCCTGTAGCAGAAGAATTTACAGTGTCAAATGATATTTCAGGGATGTCTGAATTAGTTTCCTCAGTTATCAAGGTCACATTGGAAAATTCTGGTTTGCCCTCTAATCCAAACAAACTTATAAAGGCGATAAATATTCCCAAAGACACCATACTTCCTAGCGTATTACTTATCGATAACAAAATCACCACCGAAAGTACTTCTTCAAATAAGCTTTTTCCTCATAATCCCTTGCATACAGTAAGCTTTTTAAAGAAATTTAAAATTGCAGACGGAAGCGGTTTCAAAGAACTTGTACATGATATTATCCTTTCCGATGAGGTGGTAAAGGATATTATTACGAAAGTTAAAAGTCACCCTAATTTTATTTATCACTATAAAAAAGAGAGAGTTCTCAGCATAGATTACCTAAACATTGGTATTCGAGGTGAAGTTATACAACTAATAGACCTTTTTGAATCTGAAGGTATACCTTTTTATAAAGAAACAGGTAAACACCCATTCAATAATGATGAAGTATATACTGTATTTGCTAAGGAATTCAAGAAAAAGTATAGGTATGGTAGTGGTAGCGAGTACAGCAAACTGCAGCAAGACATTTTAAGTATCGCAAGTGATCAGAAGATCGCCTTAGATTGCATTGAGTTTTTACCCGATGAAAGAGCATTTAATATCAGGTCTGGCTTCTTTACATGGCAGCCATTAATTTACAAAGGTTTAAGACATATTTTTCAAGGTATAGCTGATCACTCGAACATTAACGGCGAAGATATTAAATGTATTAATGGTAGAGAAGTACAAGTAAGAGCCGAAAAAGGGGAAGCCAATTTCTGTAAATTTATAGAAATAAGTATACTTGATAAAAATAGTAAAGCAAAAATCGAGAGTGACTTACTTCTTCATTACTACAAGGAGTCTACAGCTTTTAAGCAAGACTTCAGGAACTTATGTGATTGGATTATAGAGTGTGACTTTACAGTCGAGCCATCTAAGCGGATAAATTTGCTTACAGCAAGTCACTTCAATTACAACATAGATGAAATTGAGCCTCTTGATCATCTTGTAGGAGGTTTTAAACATATATTAAGATTTTATGATATCAGATAAAATCCTCATAGTCGATGATAAGGCATCAAGTGAAGATTATAGTACTTATTCTGTGTTAGAAACACTTAGCCCAATACAGAAAGAAAGAGTTGAATATCATGCAGACACGAGAGGCCTATGGAAGGCTGCTGATAATGAAGATGAAGTAGTTTTGCTTACAGACTTTAAAAAATTTAGCTATATATTTATACATGACAGCTTTAATGACCCGCTTTTACCAGATGGCCTTTTGCCAGTTTTGATAAATGAGTTATCTAGTACATCAAAAGTTGTTCTCTTTTCTGGTAGCAAACCAGAGTCAAATATTCCCTTGTACAATAAGTTAGATTCGTCTATAGCAACTGATATTTTTCATTATGAAGTACTGAGAAGGCAGTACCACAGTAATTTTTCTTCATTTATTGATAGCTTTTTTATGTTTGGAGAGTTTAGAATTACCTATTTATATAATTCGGATATTTCTCCCTATAAAGACAGAGGATATGAGTTGTTAAATGATATAATGGAAAAACTTGAATCCTCCACAATAGAAGCTGTATATTCTAAGTCTTTCAGAGATTTATTAACGCTATACAATTATGAAGACATAGAATCAGTCTCTAGAAGATTTGAAGTTATGTCAGTAGATGAAATTATTGAGACCCTTGAAGATCTAGTAGAAAACAATTAATCTTATCTAAGTTGATGAATATACTTATACATCTTTCAAACTCATCCATTCAATATCAGTCTGACCACTTCCTGCCTATAGATGTTACAGATTATTTTTCGAGACAGGACCCTGGCAATTATTTGTATTCGAATAATATAGAAGAATATTATTCAAACTTGATTTCCCAATCCCTAGACTTGATAGACTATCAAGATGTTAAGTCCATTGTTATAAATAAAAATTTAGGTGGAAGTGGTTGGGTAAGAGCCATTAACTTAGCTGGACATATTAGATGCAGCACTTTTACTAATTGCAACCTCAATAATGTACCTATTATTCTCACAGATGCCAATGAATTATATTTAGAAGACCCATCAATAAAGGAGGCTTCAATTATAAACTTCTTTCACACTGAAGGTTTTTACTTCAGAAGGCATGACCAGATTTTTACAGTAATCCCTGATAAAATAACTGGTGTGTCTCAGCCTGCTATTAACAACGAATTAAGCAAACTAAAGGTAGGGTCTTTTAATGAAGTAAAATTAAAGACTCCTAATGACAACCGCCATCAGTCTACAAACGAATGGGGCGCAATGCGGCTTGCATCAAATTTCGGATTGTTGGATTCAATTCAGTTTAATTACCCAGAACACTTATACTTCAAGTATATATCTAAGTTTCTACTAGAAGTTTCTAATAAAACAAATGACTCTTCACTTTGTGGCCTATTCAATAATGTTTTATTGATTGACGATAATGCAGATAATGGGTGGCAGGAATTAATAAGCCTTATTTTATCCTGCAATGTAGATAAGAGAATATCTACAATTGAAGTACTTGCATGGCAAACCATTACACCTGAAAAGTTTTGCAACTATGACTTAATATTTCTAGACCTCTATCTTGATAAAGGAAAAGTAGATAGTACTTCTTCAATTAGAACCTTAAAATTTATTAAATCAAAATTTCCTCATATCCCAGTAATCATTTTTACAGCTTCTGATAAAGCTTGGAACTTAGATCTAATTCTTGAATCTGGAGCAGATGCAATGTATGTAAAGGAATCACCAATGTACTTTCGGGACCAAGAATATAGTGTTAGAAACTACAATGACTTCAAAGAAACTATCCAGCTCATTAGTGAGAAGTATAAGATATTGAAGCCCTACTGGTCTGCTATCCAGCATATCTTATCAGATATCCATTTCAATACAATAGAAAATTCACCTAAAAGAATAAAAGCACGAATAGTAGAACGTTTTAAAATGTTCTATGGTCTTCTAAAGAAGGGTTATGAACAATGGGAGTATGACAAAGCAACGTTTTACTACTCTGGTTATGAATTAGCCTTCATTACCTTATGGAGCATCTTAAACGAAATTCAAGAAGCTTATTACGAGAAAGATGACAGTACGTCACTAACACTTTTTGATCAAGACTTAAATCCAATCCAAAAGCACCCTGGTGGGACAACTAGTATAACGCCAATACCAGGCTTTAATTGGATCATAAAAAACCAATCAGAATACTTTTTAAAGCATGAATTTGTGTTTGAAGGCTTTAGCGATCATGACGGAACACCTAAAACCAGGAGAAATGCAAGAGGTAGAGAGTATTTTAAAATAACTAGCGCTGGAGTAGAGTGTGCATTAGAATACAACAGTAAAGTTTCACCGTTTTATAAGAATGGTTCAACTTCCAATCGTCAGACATTTCACAAAGAACTAAGTAACCAGATTGCATTTCTTATCTTAAATAAGAATACCCTTAAATCTAGTGCAAAAAAGAACAGCTACTTAGTCAATCTAAAGGAGCTAACTGAAGTTAGAAATCATTTATACCTTACTCATGGGGAGACATCAGAAGCATATTTTAGACAAACCGAAGAGGAAAAGAGAAGTAGTGGGGCTTCCAATATTACTCCGGACAGAGACATAAAAAAGTTATTCGAACTAATTGAATTCCTTCTAACTGGAAAAGAGGCAGAGATTACATTTTAGAATTTACCAATGCTTATTTACTTGTGCATATTGACTGCACACTTGCTCTATACCTTTGTTTTGTAATCGATAAAACATGAGCATATTTAACCACTTCCAACAACTTTCACTCAGTGATGACCAAAGAACAGCCTTAGAAAGGATTGAATCCTTTTTGAATAGCGACAGTCAAGTTTTCATGTTGAAAGGTTATGCTGGAAGCGGTAAGACCACCATATTAAAAGGATTAGTAGCACACCTAAAAGCTTTAGGGAAAGACTTTGCTATGCTGGCTCCAACGGGAAGAGCTGCTAAGGTATTGCGTGATAGAACTGGACGTGGTATTACCATACACCGGGGTATTTATAACTTTGAGAAGTTACAGCTAAAAGAAGTTGAATCAGAAGATGTAGCAGAAAAGTCATTTCATTATTACTTCCCCATCAAGGAAGAGAATGAAAAAGAAAGAGTCATCATAGTGGATGAGGCTTCAATGATTTCCGATAATAAGGTTCAGCATGAACTTTTTACTTTTGGCACGGGTAAACTTTTATCAGATCTGCTTACCTATTCTAATATCAAAATTTCTAGGAATAAAGTCATTTTCGTTGGTGATCCTGCGCAGCTGCCGCCCGTAACTGATCCTACATCCTTAGCCTTTGAGCGAAGCTTTTTTGAAGAGCGCCAGATTATTGTGGCCGAGGCTGAGATGAAGACCGTAATGCGCCAGGCTGCTGAGAATCCTATCCTTCACAATGCCTCAAAGTTCAGAAACCTATTGGCAACCCCTGTCAGGACTGAGCTTGAATTAGATTTCGATAACAAGCATTTTATCAAAGCGAATGCTGAAGACATAGCCGAATGCTATACCAATCACTTCCCGCTGCCCGAAGTGGGTAACGGCGTGGTAATCTCGTTTAGCAATGCCCAATGCCTTTCATACAATAAATCTATCCGTGAAAGGATATTCCCGAATTGTAAGGATATAGTGGCTGGCGATGTTATCCTGATCAATAATAATAACTACCATACCTATGGGGCCGAGCTTTACAATGGGGATATGGCTAAAGTCATTGCCGTAACTGAGAGACTTGAGACGCAATCAGCTCCTGTTTATGTAACAGAAGGTCGCGAAAAGGTAAAGAAAACTGTCACATTAACTTTTCGGGACATTGTTATTAAGCTTCCGAACCATCCGGAGGATATCAAGTGCAAAGTCTTCGACAACCTCTTGAACAATACCGCTGCTGATCTATCGATAACAGAGCTTAAAGCACTATATATCAATTTTATCATTCGGTTCAATGAGGAGCAGAGAAGAAGGAAAGAACAAGGATTACCTACATTCAGAGAAGGATCGGAGGAGTTTCGAAACCAGCTAAAGGCAGACCCCTACTATAATGCTCTTCGCATCAAGTATGGCTATGCCATCACGTGTCATAAGTCGCAAGGCGGTGAATGGGCTACCGTATTTGTAGACTACTATGGCCGCACGGGATTGAAGGACGCTCAACTTCGCTGGTCTTATACAGCTGTTACCAGGGCGAAGGACAAGTGCTACAATATCAATCCACCTTATTTTACAGCATTCAGCAAGCTTGCTTTTGCCCCAATTGGACCGATTGGTAATGTGCCAAATGAGGCGATTCAGTTCAACAACATTCCATTGTCACCTTTCCACCCAGCAGGCTCTCACGCCTGTAAGAGTTTAAAGTATCATGAGATTGTAGAAAAGGTTGCTGACACTACTTTTTCCCTTGAGCGGGTTGAAACAAGACCTCATCTGGAAATTTACTTTTTCAGAAAGGATGGTAAGGCTCTTAGGGCCCAGGCATTTCATGATGGCGCAGGGATATTTAGTGACTTTGTTTTAGTTGGAGCAGAATCAGAAGAAGCGAAATGCTTATTGGCTATTATTAACCAACCTTATGAAAGGCGGTTCAGGGTTGATTATACCCCGTCTCACCCTAACTTAGAAAAGCTATATTCAATAGTCCAAGCTGGTTGTGACACAGCTGAAGTGTCCATAACAAATATTATGGAGTTTCCAGCAAAGTACTATGTTACCTATTACCTCAGAACTTCTGGAATTAGCTCTTATATCCAGTTCTACTTCAATGGGAAGATACAGCTAACAAAAGCGATTCCTAAGTCTGTGATTGGAGAACAGGATGACAAACTAAATCAATTAATTACCACAATTACCCAATATGCCAGCTAAAGAGATTAAGGAACTTCGCAAAGCAGGAAAATTAGAAGAAGCCTACGCCATGGCGAAAGCTGAGTTAGAGGCATCTCCTGATGATATCTGGGCAAAGCGTAACATGAGTTGGGTACTGTATAGCCAACTTAAAAATGACCATCAGGATTTAGACCTTTTCTACTCCAAACTTGAGGAACTGGCGGCCCTGGAATTGCCGGCCACCGAGGAAATGCTATATGATAATTTGTCTATAGTTATAGCAATGGCCGCTCGCAAGATAACCAGCCAACCAGAGCCAAATACACAGGACTTGCTCACATTGTTTAATAAGGTAAAGGACTTCCCCCTTAATAAACAAACAGTTTGGTATTCTTCGCTTTATGGCGCTTTTCACAAGGGCTTTAAAGATTCACAGCACATTTTGGCTTTCGCAGATTGGTGGGGACTGGAAAATTTCAGGGAAGAGGACTATCAAAAAGAGACTTTACCAAACGGTAAGGAAATGATGGCTTTGGCTGAGCAGGCCTATACCGCTTATGCCAAGCAGCTTCTGCCCAAACATGTAGTTCCTGGTGTGGTGGAGTTTGACAGAGAGAAAGTAGAGGCTTTTATGCCTAAGCTTGATTTTATAGTAGAGAATTACCCTAATTACACCTATCCTGCCTTTTACAAAGCCAAGCTTCTGTTGGCTCTCGGCGACGAGGAAAACATGTTGGCGGCCCTTTTGCCTTTCGCAAAAAAGAAAAGAAACGACTTTTGGGTGTGGGACGTGCTCAGTGAGGCTTTCAAAGGTGATGAAGATAAAATTCTGACTTGCTATTGCCGCGCCTTGCTTTGTCATAGCCCAGAGGAGATGCTTGTTAACCTAAGGCAACGCTTGGCAGCCCTGCTCATTAAAAGGGAGCTCTATAGTGAAGCTAAAACAGAAATAGAGAAATTAGTAGCCGCAAGAAGTGGCAATGGCTGGAGAATTCCAGCAGGTGTAACTAACTGGCAAAATTCTGAATGGTACAAACAAGCCAAAGCCAGGAAGTCTAACATTGATTTCTATAAAAAGTATGAGCAAGAGGCAGAAGGCATATTGTTTCATGATGTTCCGGAGGAGTGTATCATTGTCTCTTTTGTCAATACAGATAAAAACATGCTCAATTTCATTACCAAGGAAGGCAATACAGGCTTCTTCAAGTATGACCGGTTCCTGAAGAAAGTGGCAATAGGGGATATTCTGAGAGTGCGTTTTAAGAATGGCTGTAAGGAGGGCTCTTGCCAGATTTACACTGCTTCTTTAACATCAGATGAAGAGCTTAAGCAAAAGTACCTGAAAGAATTTGATGGTGTGGCCAGAGTTCCTGAGGGGAAAGGGTTTGGCTTTATTGAAAATATTTTCATAAACCCTTCTCTTATTTCTTTAAAGAATCTTTCAAATGGAATGCAGATTAAAGGATTGGCCATGAACACTTTTGATTCAAAAAAGAATCAGTGGGGGTGGAAAGCAATTACGGTGTTTTAGAATTCTCTCTACCAATGGCATTGGTTAATCATCTATGTCCGTTTCCCCGAAATACAAACCTAATAAAGAAGTAAAACTAATCGAATTCATATCTGGACATTACCATCATGACTTTGACCCCTCCATAGTCAAACCTGGTATTTCAGTAACTATTGCTGTTTTTGTTGATCTTCTTGATTTTCATGGTGGTACTATTTATGATTTATCAGGCTGCGCCTATAGTTTCTGGATAGAGGTAACTGAAGTAAGAAGCAATCTTTTAATAGGTGAGGTAAAAGAACCTACTGACCTGTTTAAGATTGGCAGTATATTTAAGTTTAGACCCGAAAATATAGGTTCTGTGAAAGGCGGCCTGCAGTGGAACATAGATAATTTATTTGTGGTGGTTTCTGCCAGGATTGGTTTGCTACGGGAAAAGGTGGGATACTTTCTTTATGCAGATATAGGTAGAACGATGTGTTATAGCAGAGTGTTTTTTTCAGTATCACAAATGCATGAGCTAAAGGAGGACATTTATGTTATGAAGATACCACTGTCTAAGCTGGTGTCTATAGATCCCATTGTTGCCAACTATTTGGAAGTGCTCCCGCTCAACGGAATGATACGTACAGAAGACAACTCCTTTATAGAATATACCTCCGAAGAAAGAGACCTCGACCTATACCCTATAGATTATGTATTGCCCGAGGATAAGTATTATGACGAAGATGATGATAATGACCCATATTAAAGCATCTTAATTTTACCTATACTTACCCTGACTACTAAGCATTATGCTTTCTATAAAAACCGTTTTTATCAGCGTTATTAAGGTAAGTAATTCAATAATAATTAGCTGTTTCAGTGCGGCTTGGGTTTTCTGCCATAAGTAAGGGCTAAGCTAAATGAAATGTGCCTTAATAGGTAAAGGTATTTAACAAATCCTGAGTAAAGTTTTTATCAGCAATGAATTTGTAGAACCCCATGTCCGTCTCTCCCGCTCTCACCCATCTTCCTAGCATCCCTCTCTACACCTTCTACACAGGCTGCTATGGAGATCTGGACCCTTCCATTTTAAAAGTAGGGTTATCTGTTTTACTTAGTGTAGCAAGGAGGTCACACATTGATTACAATGGGGGCACACTAAAGTGTTTAGACTATTTTTGTACATCCTTTTGGGTTCAGATTCTGGAGATAAAGCAGGAATTGCTAATAGGCAGAGTGAGTGAGACGAACGAACTTTACCAGTTGGGGAGCATAATTTATTTTACACCGCATGATGTGAATCGGATAAAAGGTGACCTTCAATGGAGTATAGAGAACTTAACTGTTCTTGTTTCTGAAAGAATTATTTACCACGGAGATAAAGTGGGTTATTTTTACGAGCATGAAATGGAGCCTTGGAGCTTCAACAGGATCTTCTATGGTTGGTCAGAGGTTTACTTGCCCAAAGAACCTATTCCTTTGGTAGAGGCTAAACTGTTAAATTTGATAGACATTGATCCGATAATAGCAAAGTTTTTGGATAACGTTCAAATGAATGGGATGTTTAGATTAGATTCTTTCAATTTCAAGGAGTATGACGAACTAGAAAGAAACTATAGTATTTTCCCCTTGGAGTATGTCCAGAGTCAAGATTGAAAGGGCAAGGTGTTATATAAAGCTGAGGGTGGTTTATTGAACTAGTGTTTTACCTTTTCCGATACACAACAGCTAATTACAGTTTTATGTATAAATTATATGTCTTAGTTTCGGATGAGGAGCCTCTAATAAAAATTGGATATTGCGGAGACTGGAAGAGGTTAAAAAGCCTTATTTCAAAATATGAGTGGAACCTTGAGAACTCTTACTTTTTTATCCATCCTGATAAGTCTGCCATCAGAAAGTTTGAGAAGAAGTTACTTGGTAAATTTCGCAGTTTTCATATTCCCGAATTTTATAAAATTAAATATAAAGTTGGCATACCATACTTTTCGGTAGAAGGTGCCTCAGAGCTGCGGTCCAAATGTTGTTTGCCATTGGTGCTTGAGCAGATAGAAGGTTTCATTCTGGAAAACAGGTGTCCAACAGGGATAGAAAAAGGAATCTTTTCACCTGAACTTAAAGAGAAGAAAAAGTCTACTATCATAAAGAACACAACCCCTGAGGAAGTTTGGTTTAATGATTTATACATTAATCTTCAAGGTGTTATTCAATGGTTAATGAACTCTTCTGATAATCCAGTTTATAAAACAGATAAGGTGTCTTGGATAGGAACATATCAGAATAATGAGCGCCAGGAACATATCTTTATCGTCTGTAATGGCCAATCATGCCTCTTTATTAGACAGTTGATGCAAATTTGGCTGGACCCTAAACACCCTTATAATCTAATTGAAAGGGTTATAGATGTAGGCGACGGCAATTTTGTTTTAGTTGGAAATTGTATGGGAATATATAATTTCTTCCAAGAGGAGGGAATAACACAAGGCAAAGGATGGTGGAAAAGATATCGTTCACTTCTTGGCAGGTTTACTTATGCAATAAATTCAGCCTTAAATCTAAATCCATATCATATTAACATTGAATCAGAATGGCATTTGGATAAATTGGATAAAAGTACATTTAGATATATTAAATACATAAAGGAATTACTTGGTGCACATTATTAAACTTAATTGTATGTTGACACCAACTTATACATGCAATTTAAACATCAGGCTATAATGCATGTGTAATAGATCCACAACGTATGGGAGCTTATGTAAAAAGGGTGGGGTGAAAATTTAGCTTTAAACGCCTTGGGTATGACCGGGTACCCCTAATTGAGAGCTTGCAATTTTTTTAATCCTACATGATTTGCATCACCTGATAAGGATAAGATCTTGGACAATAGAAACCCTAACCCTTATGTTGTTCTTTCTTATCTAATATAAGACGCTTAACCTTCATCACGGTATTAGGAGCCAAGTCACAAAGCTTAGCTGTCTCACGGATAGATCTGCCATTTTTTAAATACTCAACTGCTTTTCTATTTTCTTTTAAGAATAACTCCTGAGGCTTTGATGAGCCCTTCTTCCTTCCTAAGTGCTTTCCGTTTCTTTTGGCCTCCTCTAAGCCGCTGATTATCCTTTCGGTAAGGGTTTCCCTTTCCATCTCTCCAAGGTCTGCCAGAACGCCCAAAATAAGCATAGTGACGGTGTCTTTTTTCCTATTAACATCGAGGGAGCGGAGGTTCTTGTTCACAATGTGGGTACACACCCCAAGATCAGCCAAATCTAGGATTATCTGCCTTACATCCATGGCGTTTCTTCCTAGCCTGGATAGTTCCAGTGACAAAACCTCTGTTATTTCTCCTTTTCTGGCCAGATTTATTATGTTCTCTAAGCCAGGCCTTTCATACTTCTTTCTGCTCCCTGAAACTGTCTCAGAGACAGATAAAACGATTTCATACCCGTTGCGTTTGGCATACTCATTCAATTCTGCCATTTGCCTATCTGTAGTTTGTCTACCGGTAGATACTCTTGTATAGACTGCTGCTTTCATAGATGAACTAAGATGAATGGAAATCTAATTTAAGAAAAGGTAATCATTGTGTCAAATTTAACTAATGATTTTTGTGGCACACTTTTATAGGAGAAAAGTATCAATTAAGTGAACAGGGGAGGGGTGTGGTGGCCTTACCTTTATTTTGATACACTTCGGTCAAGATGAAACTGCCAATGAATATGCATCAGCGGGAATTCTTGCTTAAAAAAAGTAAATTTATAGAGTGGGGATACGCTAGGAATTTATTTACTAGTTATACATGAAACTGTTCCAGCTACTCCCTAAAGATCACTTTTTATATTCCTTATAATCCATTATGGGCAATAGGAACGACCTACTAGGAATTTTCGCCGTGCAGCACTAAGTAATAAAAAAACTGAAGAAGCGGCATGGGCTGCACCAGCGGGACTGGGAGATTCTATGCGCCTGCTATCAGCTGTCGCTGGCTAAGTTCACCTTCACCGCCGCAAAGGTGGAGGATTACCTACAGGGGAGCTATTTCCTCCCGAGTATTTATGAGTCCATCAACAAGCTTGTGTCGAAAGGGTTTCTCAACGTTTTGGTCCACGGGAAGCCATTTCAGCCGGAGCGGTATGAGTTCTCTGCCACAGGAAGACAGATGGTGAATAAGACTTGCGACGAGGAAGTTATCGGATGAGCAGCACTATAAAGTAAGCGGGAGCTATCTCCAGAGGCTTTGGTAGTATAGTTGATAATCTTCTTTAGTCTTTCTATTAACAAGCAGGAAGTGCAAGTGATACAATTAAAAAGAACAAGAAAAAAGCGTAGAAGCCGAGTCTAAAAAAAGGCTCAGGCCATGATTCACCACTTTAATAAAAGTCAATTTTTTTATAATTTTTTCCAGCATCTCAATTAGTCAGAAGGGATAGTTATAACTCAACGAAGCCTCTACCAGTTTTTGGTGAAACTTTGATTCAGAAGATATTTTTACTCCATAAGCTGCCGATAACAATTTAGAAGAAGGAATTTATTCCGTTTTGCCTTATGAAGCAGGACTCGGCAGAGTAGCCTTTATTAGTAACCAAACGAAAGCAGTTGCTTAAATTTAAGGTAGGATTAAAAATAAACAGGAGCTAATAGGTTCATGTACGATGTCACAAATACAAATAATCTTGATGTAAAAAGGAGAATAAATAAATTGATCTACTAATTAATGATAAGTAGGTATTAGGTTCGAGCCCATACGGGTTCACCCTCAAAAAGAGAGCCCTTATCTAAAGAACGAGGGAAGGGCATTTTGTATGACTACACTGCCAAGCTAACAAAGGGGCAGCTACCGTAGCGAAATAACTTCTGAAAAAAATTAGGTCTGAGATAATGCTGTTTCAGGCCTGCTTTTCAAAAAAACAGGCCTGAAACAGAAAAAAGCATCAGTACTTGCTTAAAGGCATGGGCTTAGGAGTAGTGCTGGGGCCATCTACTACCAGTCTGCCATCTTTTTCAATACGCATAGGGTCAATGAACACTACCCGCTCTTCTCCGGTGGCGGTGGTGCGACCGTGGTACACACAGAACATCTGTTTACCGTCTGGGGAATAGGCAATGCTGTTGTGTCCCGTGCCGGTGACTACGCCGCCTTGCTCGTTGTTCTTTTGCAGCACAGGGTTGTTGGCCGCTTTGGTGTAGGGGCCCAATGGATTTTTGGCGGTGGCATAACCTACAGCGTAATTTTTCCCCCCGAAGTAGTTGGCCGAGTACATCATGTAATAGGTGTCTCCGTGCTTGATGGTGTAGGAGCCTTCGGTCCAGCGGCGGTTCACTTCTTTAGAGGTAACCGAGCGGCTTTCCCATTCGGCCTGGGTGTCGTTCATCTTTACCGGTGGTCTCAGCAACAGCACAGGTTCTCCAATCACCCCACTAAAATCGGGATTCAGCTCTACGCCGTACACCCAGCTTTCTTCAATCTCCTTAAAAAGGCGTTCCTTTTTAGCCCAGTCGGCTACTTCGCTTTCTACCGGATGTTTATAGGCACACCGCGAGTAGTACAGGTACATTTTGCCATTCGGCTCAAAATACACGTTGGCATCAATAATTGGGTAGCCAGGGTCAAAGATGGGTTTGTCTGATATGTTTTTGAACGGCCCAGTGGGTTTATCGGCCACGGCCACACCAATACGGAAGTTTTCTTCCTCGTTATTTGGATTATGGCGCCAGTCGGCGCTGTAGAACATGTAGTACTTGCCGTTCACGTGGTACACTTCAGGGGCCCAGTAGTTTTTCACATCCCACGATCCCTCCTTGTTTCCGAAGAATACCTGTCCCTCATTTTTCCAGTCCACCAGGTTTTTAGAAGAATAGGTGGCAAAGCCTTCGTGGGCGCCTCCGCCTGTGCCGTACATGTAGTAAGTTTTGCTTGCCTGATCATACAGCACGTAAGGGTCACCGAACTGCACGTCTAGCGGGTTCTGGTACGTTTCCGTTTGAGAGGCGGTGTCTGCGGAAGAATGGGCAGTAGGCTGAGTTTGGGTAGTCTGGTTGCAACCAGCCAGCAGCAGCCCGAAGGATAGGAGGAGGTAGCTTGTTCTTTTAAACATAGGTTTGGTTAATGGTTTAAGCTGTCTAAAAGTAGGAAAAGAAATGAATACTAAAGCAGGAAAATTAATGGAAGTGATCTGCGGTTTTCTGGTAAAAAATCTACATGGGAGGCAGGTAGCGTTTCCTGTTGGAATATCTAGCATTTGTGATGATCAGGAAAGCGCGCAGATTTGGAATGAGTGGGTAGCTGCTTAGGAGGATCGGGAACGATTGGACAGGTCGCGACCTGTCCGTACATTTATTTTTTTTCTCTATTCTTTTCCGGGGCGGTAGCGGTCTTCGTGCCAGCGGGCGGGGTTGGTGTCTATGTAATCCTTAATCTTCTCATAGCCTCTTTCGTCTCTAATGATGTGGTCATAGAAGGAGCGGTGCCAGGCAAAATCTGGCAGACCCGCTTGCTTGATTAGTTTAGAGGAAGTGGTTTTAAAAGCTCCTATTAGTTCTGATAAGGATTTTATTTTAGGTGCTTTTGCGGAAGGAAAGCCTTGAGAAAGAGTATCAGCAGCTGTGGCCAAATCCGCTTCCTCAGCTACTTGCTTTATTTCTAAGATACCATGCACATGGTTGGGCATGACCACAAAGGCATGCGATACAACATACGTATACTGCTCTGCCAGCCATTGCCATTGTTTCTCCACAACGGAGCCATAGGCATTCAGGCACATTTGCTCGGCCCGCACTTCCCCAAAAACACAGGCCATGTCTTTCACGCAGACCGTCACATAATACAGCCTTTCCTGACGGTAATCGAACTGCGGCAAGCGGTTGTGTTTTCGGGCTGGTTTCATGAAAACAGGGCAAAAACAGAGATAAACTATCCTTTCTCTACGGCAATAACCCCAACTCGTTCCTAACTCCCGCCTCCCACAAAAATTCAAGAAGTGTACGGACAGGTCGCGACCTGTCCCTGCGGCTCCATCACGTCATCGCTCCCCATGAAACTTTAAAGAGGAATTCTCGGGAATGCAGATACGGGCAATGCGGATGGATCAGGCATGCGTGGGGGACAGGTCGCGACCTGTCCGTACATTTTTTTGTGGGGCTTTGTGGGAATTAGAAATTTTTCCAGCTCCTGAACAGCCCCTTTCTTTCAATGCTTTCCCGTAGCTTTGCCTTCTCAATTATCCCTTACCCTTTTTCATGGAACTAACCATCCTCTGCAAACCCTTTTCAGAACTAACTAACAGTGAACTATATGACAACCTCCGCCTCAGGAGCGATGTGTTTGTGGTGGAGCAGAATTGTGTGTTCCTGGACCTGGACAACAAAGACCAGCTGTGTCATCATGTGCTGTTTTACCGAGGGCAAGAGTTAGTGGCTTCGTCAAGGTTGGTGCCGGCGGGGGTGAGTTACCCGGAGATAATGTCCATTGGCCGCGTAGTGACTAGTGGTGCCGTGAGAGGTACCGGTGTAGGTAGAAAATTGATGGAGGTATCTATAGACAAAATTCAGGAATTGTATGGGCAGGGACCCATTAAAATAGGAGCGCAGCTGTACGCCAAGAAATTCTACGAAAGCCTGGGTTTTGAGCAGGTAGGGGAGGTGTACGACGAAGACGGCATTGACCACATCCACATGGTCAGAAAGTAAAAGCTGTTTTGTAACGCCCATAAACTGCGTTTTCGGCTTATTTTGATGAAAACAAGCCGAAAACAGAAGCTCAGGTAGGCTACCTTCGTACTTCAAGAGCCGGAGCTTAATTTTGAAGCGCCAGCATCGTAATATTCCCGCATGAAGCAAATACTGATAGAACTGGAGCAGGCCGCCCAGGGGCTGTTTTACCGCAGCGAGACCGATGCGCCTTTTGAGGCTGTAGACTTCGGGGCGCAAGAGAAAGCCTCTTTCTCTTCTGCACAGCTTCTTAGACGTTTAGAGTTGCCCGCCACAACGCCAGTTGATACCCAGGAACTATCGTTTTTCTTCCGGAACATGACCAAAGTTTGGCCAGAGATGCGGGAGGAGAGAAGGCAGGAAGCCCTGAAATTCCAGCAGCTGGAAAGGCTATTACTGCAGTCGCTTCACCACTTGCAGGTCTATCGGGTGGGCAAAATTCGCCTCACTGCTTACCTCTTAGGTTGGGATACTGAAGGTCAGCTGGTTGGCCTGAAAACTACCTTGGTTGAAACCTAAGCAGCTCCGCACAAAAGGAAAGACATGTCCTGCTCAAAAATGAAAATATGCCGGTTGCCACCGCTCATTAGAGCCCGCGTTTTGGGGCTATTTTCAGAAAAATAGCCCCAAAACAGGTATAGCGGGAACTTGGGTGAAAATTAGTGGCGGCGGCCGTGGTAACAAAAAGATAATGAGCGGCCGCAAAAGGTAATCATAAGAAAGTTTGTATATATATCTATAATATATAGATCTTTACAATCTTTTCTTATACTACCCAAACCCGCTTTTATGCTTTGTGTTTACAAATTCAGGGGAAGAAGGCTTCTGCCCCTGGCCACCTTATTTTGGTGGATGATGCAAGGTGGAGGCCTCTCCACCGCCCACGCCCAAACCACTGTCTTCTCCGAATCATTTGAAGCTGCTGTCAAGCAGGACTACCTGCCTGGCTCTGTGACCTTGGGCAGCGGCTCCTGGTCTTTTGACGAAGCCATTTTAGCCAACTCCGGGCTGGACCGCAAAAACGGACAACAATCTGTAAGGCTGCGGCAGAGAGGAAAGCTAACCATGGAGTTCACCTTGCCTAACGGCGCCGGAATGGTGCAGGTGCAGCACGGCGTGTACGGCACCGGCGGAAGCAGCGCCTGGGAGCTCTGGGCCATGCGCGACGACAACTGTAACAAATGGGTGAAGCTGGGCAGCACCGTGATCACCTCAGAAGGCAAACTGCAGACCGCCCTTTTTGCTGCCAACATGCCGGGGCCGGTAAAGCTGGAAATCCGGAAGGTGACCGGTACAGGGTCTGAATTGAACATTGATGACCTTTCCGTCAGTGACTTTGGGTCTACGCTGGGCGAGCAATACCCCGACAACGACCACATGGCGCTTGGTAACCCGAGTGGTGCCAAGGCTGATCTATCTGACCCGAACAACTACCTCATGCGCAAAGGAGAGTATGCTTTGTCTTATAGCCGCGACAGAGTTACTCCAAATTGGGTAAGCTGGCACCTGGATGCCTCTGACAACGTCATTAACGTGCGCACCGATAATTTCCGTGAAGACCCTGCGCTGCCGGCCGGCTGGTACCGCGCTAATGGCGACAGCTACCGGAGCAGCGGCTTTGACCGTGGGCACAACGTTCCGTCGGCCGACAGGCAAGCCAATACCCAGGACAATGACGCCACGTTCCTAATGACCAACATCATTCCGCAGGCTCCTCTGCATAACCAGGGCATCTGGAACGACCTGGAAGCCTATGCCAGATCCTTTCTGCCGAACAACGAGGTCTACATCATTATGGGGAGCTATGGTCAGGGTGGTACAGGCGCCAACGGAGGCATCACCAACACCATTGACGGCGGGCGCATCACGGTTCCTGGCCGCATCTGGAAAGTGCTGGTGATTTTGCCTGTAGGAGATAATGATTTGTCTCGCATAGGTGCCGGCACCAGGATTATTGCCGTAGACACACCTAATGATAACAACATCCGTAGCCCCTGGTCTCTTTACCGCACTTCCATAGATGCCATTGAGGCCGCCACTGGTCTTGACTTACTCTCAAACCTGCCTACCTCTGTACAAACAGTTGTAGAGTCAAAAGTAGACAACACGGTTATCAATTAATTCCCCTTCAGATTTACTTTCTTATCATGAAAAATATTACTTCTAACCGCAGGAGTCAAAAGGGGTTCTCTAACCGCTCTGGATTGCTGCTTTCCTTTTTGGCTTTCCTGCTTTTCTTTTCCGGCAGAGCAGGGGCGCAAACCATTACCCTGTCCACTGCCTCTTTAGAGAGCTTCGGTTCTCAGGAAGTAGGCACCGTCTCCAGCCCTAAAACCTTTTCAGTTACCGCTTCCGGATTAACTGCCGAGGTGGTGATCACAGCACCCGAAGGTTTTGAGGTAAGGCTATCTGGCACTACAACTTTTACTTGCGGAACCGTTGCCATCGCTCCGCAAAATGGCGGAGTGGCCTCCAAAACAGTGGAAGTGCGTTTTATCCCCACCAGTTCAGATAGGGCGTACAGCGCCAACGTTGGTGTAGCCAGCACCGGTGCCACCACGCAAAACGTGGCTGTTTCGGGCACAAGTCTGGGTGCGGTTTATCCGCCTACCATTGGTACAGTAGCGGTAACCGGAATAGGGAACTACGGGGCCACCTGTGGCGGTACGGAGTGTGAGTCTCCGCTCTCTGAGGTGACAAGCAAAGGTTTAGTGTGGTCTACAAAGCAGAACCCTACCTTGCTAGACAGCAAAGCTGACATGGGCGGCGGATTGGCTGCTTTCTCGCGGGAACTGGCCGACCTGAAGCACAGCACCACCTATTACGTGCGGGCGTATGCCACCAACGGGGCGGGTACTTCATACGGAGAACAGTTTACGTTTACCACGTCCGTTCCAGATCTGGCGGCAGAACCAACTACCCCATCCACTATAGCTTTCAGCAATGTAACATCTAACTCTTTGGTGTTATCCCTGAACGGGGGCGACGGGAACAAAAAGTTAGTACTCATAAAAGAAGGGGCAGCCGTTGATGCCACCCCAACAGACAGAGAAGCTTACGCCGCCGATGCCGCTTTTAAGAAAGGGCAGGAATTGGGTTCAGGCAACTATGTGGTATATAACGGCGGGGCAAACGAAGTAACGGTCAGCGGCCTCACCGTGGGCACTACCTACCATTTTGCGGTGTTTGAATACGCTGAAGGAAATGGTCTTGGAACAGAAAACTACCTTACTACCGCGGCAGGTCGTGCCAGCCAACAGACTTCGGCCACGGTGGGGGGCTTGCTCTTTGAAGAGAATTTCGACTATCCGGAAGGTACCGCCTTAACTGAGAAAGGCTGGACGGCCCACAGTGGAACAAGCGGTGCTATTACGGTTTCATCTGCAAATCTGGTCTATGATTTCTATTCTTCTTCAAGTGGCAACGCGGCTGTGATGAACGTAAACGGTCAGGATGTAAGCAAAAAGTTTGGGCCAGTACAGCGCTCTACTCCAGTTTTTGTGGCCTTTTTAGTAAATGTAGCCTCCGCCAAACCCAATGGCGAATACTTCTTTCACCTGGGTCCGCAGAACCTTGGCTCTACTTTCCGGGCAAAGGTTCACGTTCGCTCCGGCACAGGCGGGGTGCAGTTTGGGATTAGTGGAGCGGCCAACAGCCCCGACGCCGTGTACACACAGCAGGAGTATGCGGTCAACCAGACGCACCTGTTGGTAGTGCGGTATGATTTCACTTCTTCCGGAAACGTAACAAAGCTTTATGTGAATCCAGAATTAGGGGTGGAGCCGGCTACGGCTCAGGCCGTAGACACGCAAGGTTCTTCCTCGCCAACTGAAATAGGAACGGTAGCGCTCCGGCAGGGAACAAACTTCCCTGAGCTTACCATAGATGGCATTAGAATAGCCACTTCTTACGCAGAGGCGGCTAAAAGCACGGTGTTGGGCCTTCCAAAAGAGTTAGCGGCCTCAAACGCGAACGTGTATCCAAACCCCGCCACTTCCACACTGCAGGTGCAGGTGAAGGGTGCTGGCAAAGGAGTAGCCACTATCAAACTGTTCGATACCGTGGGTCGTCCGGTTCTGGTTCAGGAGGAGCAAATTGCTGGTGCAGATCTTTCCGCTTCACTTGATGTGTCTAAAGTTGCCAGAGGAAATTACTTTCTGGTGGTTCAAACAGCCAAGGGAGTCGTAAGAAGACACGTAGTGCTTCAGTAGAAAAAACTTGTTTCAAACAAAAAGAGGCGCCCACGTATGAAGCGCCTCTTTTTGTTTTTGCCATGTCTTACACCAGCTTCTCAGCCAAGGCTTTTCTTACCAACTCCACCGCGTTTTTCACGCCAAGGCGTCTCATCATGTTGGCGCGGTGGTTGTCAACAGTGCGGGTACTCAGGTTCAGCTTTTCAGCAATTTCCCGACTGCTGTTTCCTTCTATCAAATGGACCAATACGGCTTTCTCCTTTTTAGAAAGCTTGGCTTTGGTGGGAGCCGGTTTTGCCACTTTCTGCATTTGCTCTAGGTAAGAAGCCACAATCACCTGTGAGACGGAGGGGCTAAAGTACTTTTCTCCGCGGGCCACGGCACGAATGGCTTGCAGCATTTCTTCACGGGAGGTGTCTTTGAGCAAATAGCCATGAGCACCCATCTGCACCGATTTTAGAATGTAGTCTTCGTTGTGGTGCATAGACAGAATAAGGCTTTTGCACGGAGAATTCTGCTGCTGTAGTTTCTCCGTGGCCACCAATCCGTTCATGACAGGCATGGCAATGTCTATCATGAGTACGTGGGGAGCTAGTTCCTGCACCTTGGCCAGAGCTTCAGCGCCATTTTGAGCTTCGCCTACAATTTCTATGTCTTCTTGGTTGTCCAGTAAAGACCTAATGCCGTTGCGTACCAGGTTGTGGTCGTCGGCCAGCAGTACTTTGATTTTATGCATGTTGGTAAACTAAATGCGACACTTTTACATAAATCTGGGTGCCTTGCCCAGGGCTAGACTGAATGGAAACGCTGCCACTTAATAGATGGGCTCTCTCTTTCATGTTGCTGATGCCGTGGTTCGGAGATTCTGTCTCGGCCTCTGGCTCAGTTGTGTCGAAGCCAAGCCCATCGTCAGTTATCCGGAGGTGGATGTTCTTGGCTTTGGCGGTCAGTTCAACGGTGATGCTTTGTGCCTGTGCATATTTCAATGCATTTTGAATAGCCTCTTGGCAGATGCGGTACAGGCCTACCTCCATATTCTTGGGCAACCTTTCGTTTTTCCAGTTAGTGGTAAACTTTATTGGGTAGCCAGTTGTGGAAGAGGTGTGCGAGGCGAGGAGCTTCAGGGCGGACGCCAGCCCGAAATCGTGCAGTACAGCAGGCATAAGGTCAAAAGAAATGGAACGTGCCTCGGCTATGGTCTGCTTGACTAGTTCCCTGAGCTCCTTCACGTTTTGCTGCGCAGTTTCTGAGCCGTTGACTGAGTCGCTCACTTTTTCAACACCAAACTTCAGGGCTGTCAGCATCTGGCCCAGTCCGTCGTGAATCTCAAGGGCAATGCGTTTCCTTTCTTCTTCTTGGCCTTCCATCAGGTAAGCCGCCCTTAGTTTATGGTCTTCTATTTCTCTCTGGTGCTGCACTTGAGAGGCCAAAAGCAGCGCTTCCTGTGTTTCTTTCAGTTGTTGGTTTGCCTGTGCCAGTTCATCGTTCGATAGTTTGGTTTTCTGTTCGGCCTGTACAAGCTGGGCTATGGTAGACTTGATTTGACCTACTGCGGGCCTGAAAATAAAAATTGCCTCCAGTACCAAAATGCCTAAAGTTATCCAAAGCAGCATCCATTCTGCTTTGCGGAGCTGATTTACTCTGGCGCTGGCTTCAGCGTCATATTGGAATACTATCTCGTCCATGCCTGAGAGGTAGTGGGGCTCTTGCTGGAGTAAAGTATTCAGGTGCGCGTGTACAGACGAGTCGGGGTTTGTGTGCTGCGGGGCACGGTAAAAAGAACTGACAGCCCACGCACTACGGTAAATTGCATGGAAGTAAGACTCTATGGAAGCAAACTTCTGCGCAATGGTGTCACTGTTCGGTACGGAGGTTTGGGAGTCGGGTAATAAACCGTTTTTCAGGCCGTAATGGCTGCTCTGCCACAGCACCAAGGCATCATCCAGTTCCTGTTTAAGTTCAGAGCGCTGTTGGCGGTCTGGGGAATAGTGCAGCAGTAAGGCTAGTTTTGTTATTTTCTGGCTGAGCATGCGCTGCCGCCCTGCCACGTTTATCACTCTGGAATCACTTAATTGGTTTTGCAGAGACTGCTGAATAAGCAGTTGGCCGATAACAGAAAGCAGGGCCACAGCGGTAAGCGCCAGTAAGTACAGGCGGGTAATGCTGCGGTGTATGTTAGGGTTGGCGGAACGAGGCATAGGAAATTATGATAGAGTGGCGGAAGGTGCCAAGTGGGAAGTAAGCCAATCAAGTCCCTGCTGGTAGAGTCTTAATGCAAGCTGTACTCTTTTGTCAAAGTCTATATTGCCGGTGGAGCCGTATTGGCTGTACTGTATGGTCAGCCGAAGATTTTCATCGGTCTTTAGGTCATCTACTATATCATCTGCTTCTGCCCGAAAGGGTAGTAGTTCTTCCTGGTTTGCCTCAAAAGACCTCTTCAGAAATGAACCATCGGGCTGGCGGGCGGCGCAGACAATTCCACTGGCTTTGGCAATAGAAGGCGCCAACGTTCCTTCCAGACCGCGTTTCAGCACAATAACTCCCTCAAAACCGGCCATGCCCGACAAGGTGATCATTTTGTCAATGTAAGTCAGGTGAAAGACAGAGGTGATTAAAATATTTGCCTGGCAAGGGTTCAGGACTTTCTCCAGAGTAGCCAAGAATGGTCGTTTGAAAATAAGCCGACGGCGCTCCACCCACTGGTCTAGGGTGGGCGCTACATCTGCCTGATGCAGCGCCCACCCATATTCTGAAGAGGTTTGTTCCAGGTCCAGATTACCTTGCAGAAAAGGCTTGCCTAAGCCTTCATAGATATCTAAAGAGTTCAAAGAGAGCTTAGGCCCAGAGGATCTCCCTAAACTCACCACCGTCTGGAATCCTTGTTGCTGAAACGCCTGGGCCAGAAGCGGAGTGATCATGTAAGAGTGTTCCACCCCATCAAAAGGTTCAGCTAATTGAATCAGGTGGTTTTGCCGTTTTGGCGGTGTTTTTTGAAAAACAGACCTAAAACAGGCATTGGCAGCTTCCAGAAGTCCTGCATATTCTTCTTCGGTTTCATAACGGATTCGGAGCATACTGGCCGCCATGCCTCTGAATGATTCTCCTGTATTATCTGAGAACAGGAATAGACCTAATTGTTTGGCTTCTGCCTGAGAGAGCGTTTCTTTCTGCAACAGCCTGAGCCCTATTGGTTGCATCTCGGCTGGGGCGTCGGGGCAGAGGGCGTCATAAAGCTGCTCCACATTTTTTTGAGCCGAAGGGCACAAGGCCAACAGCAGCTGTTGCTCTTCTGGGGTAACGCCTTTGGCTAGTAACGAACCAAAGAAAGCCCCTTTCTGAATAGCAATGGTTTCAGCTTCTTGCAAGTATTGTGTAATCTCGTTGATAAGAGCCGTAGAAAGAGGTTTGCTGCCGTGTTTGCCTATGCCCACCACTTTTATGCCCTCTACTAGTGGGTTGTGTAAGGTGGTATGTGGTTTAACAATCATTTTGTAAGGACTAGTCAAAGACGCTGTTTTATTGATGGCAAAGCTTCTGTGCATTTAAAGGGGCCGTAGTTTGCTCAAGGGCTACAACCCAGCCAATCACTATCAGGGAGGGGTGCGTAAGTTGATTCTGCTCTATTAGCTGTGGTAGGTCTTTGACTACACCCGTGGCCGATTTCTGGTGCGGGAGAGAGGCTTGCTGCACCACGGCAACCGGTATATGGCCGTTGCCGGCACTTATATAAGTCTCGGCAATCTCGGCTGCCTTTTTCATGCCCATATAAATTACCACCGTGGCATTGCTCTGCATGGCCAGGCGTAAATCTTTAGTAAGAGAGCCATCTTTTTTAGTGCCGGTAATGGCCCAAATACCTTCGCTAACCGAGCGGTGCGTGAGCGGAATGTCATGCAGGCCCATGGTCTGCATGCTGGTAATACCAGGGATGTAGTGTGTTTCTATGCCATTATCCCGCGCAAACAGTACTTCTTCAAATCCACGTCCAAATATATACGGATCTCCTCCTTTCAAGCGCACTACGGTTCCTTTACTATAGGCCTTCTCTTTAATAAGCGCATGAATGGTTTCTTGGGGAGTGTAGTCGCGGTAAGGCTGTTTGCCTACGTATATCTTCTCGCAGTACTGGGAGGTCAGGGAAAGAAGCTCTTGGTTGGCAAGGTTGTCAAAGAGCACCACATCTGCCTGCTGCAAAACCTTGTACGCTTTAACGGTAATTAACTCCGGATCCCCTGGGCCAGCACCCATGACATATAACGTTGGTAGCTTTTTACCTGTTTCCATACGCGTAGTTTTCATCTTCTCCATTTCGTGGCTCACCTGCATATTCTGCGCAACTCCTTTTTTGTCAGCTGTTTCAGCTCCATGCCTAAGTCTAAGGCTTGAATAGGCTTTAGCATTATGTCAATCAAATTACTTTACCTAAAGCATCAAAGTGATGTAGTGACAACGAGTGCTTTTATATAATAAAGTACAATTTAAGTAAAGTGGTGAAAAAATCAATAGGCGCCCTATAAATTAGGGGGTAAATACTTAAAAACATATGATGATGTGGATTTTGACTATTGCATTTAACGTGTATTTGAGTATATTTAGTAAAAACAATAACAAATGACCTTTAAAAATAAGTAGTTATACTTAGTAATGATTATTAAAGATTAAGCTGGTTTGTTGATAAAGTTAAAATATGGTCAAGGTGTTTTAATAGCATTTTGAAAATTAAGAAACAATTGCCCCCTCTCCTGAAAATACTTTTAAGAAAAGGGGCGGAAGAAGCGAAAGAGAAAATCAACAACTGAATTCAGGAGCGAAGAGCGCTCAGATTGAAAAGAAGGACGAGGAGAGAGGTGAAAACAGCGGGACAAAAGAAAAAAAATAGTGCCTGGTTAAAAAAAATGTGCTCGCTAAAAATAGGCAGGGTGAATAAGCAGAAGGAAACTCATTCAACTAAAGGAAAATACAATGTCTCAACAAGGTAAGCCAACAGTAGTAGTCATCGGGAACGGGATGGTAGGCTACAAGTTCTGCGAAAAACTAATTGCCAAAACTGCTGCCTTTCAGTTGGTGGTGTTTGGCGAGGAGCCACGGAGGGCGTACGACAGGGTACACCTGAGCGAATTCTTCAACGGTAAATCTGCCGAGGACTTGTCCATGTCTACTGAAGAATGGTATGCAGAGAACAACATCGTGCTTCACCTAGGCGATTCTGTCACTGACATAAACCGGAAAGACAAAGTAGTGTATTCACTGCATGACGTGGCGCAGCCGTACGATTATCTGGTATTTGCCACTGGCTCCTCTGCATTTGTACCCGATGTGCCCGGCGTAGAAAAGGAAGGGGTGTTCGTGTACCGCACCATTGAAGACCTGGAACTGATGCAGGCCTACGCCAAAATTGCCCGCAAAGGCGCAGTGATGGGCGGGGGGCTGTTGGGCTTGGAGGCGGCCAAAGCGTTAATTGACCTAGGGCTGGAAGAAACACACGTGGTGGAGTTTGCCCCGCGGCTCATGCCTAGGCAGGTAGATTCGGTGGGCAGCAACATGCTGCAAGCAAAGTTGGAGGAACTAGGCCTGCAGATGCACCTGCAAAAAAGCACCACCAACATTCTCGGCGACGGGAAAATAGATGGGCTACAGTTTGCCGATGATACTTTACTGCAAGTGGACATGCTCGTGATTTCCGCTGGTATTCGTCCGCGCGATGAGCTGGCAAAAAAGGCGGGCTTGGAAGTGGGTCCCAGAGGAGGCATTGTGGTGAACGACAGAATGCAGACGTCTGATGACCACATTTTCGCTATTGGAGAATGTGCCTTGCATGAGGGCATGATTTATGGTTTGGTGGCCCCTGGTTACGAAATGGCCGATACGGTGGCAACCCTTTTATGTCAAGGTGAAAAATTGTTCACTGGCTATGACATGAGCACCAAACTCAAACTGATAGGAGTTGATGTAGCCAGCTTCGGAGACCCTTTTGTGTCTGAGCCTGATGCCAGAACCATTGCCTTTGAAGACAAGAACAAAGGCATCTACAAACGCATCAACCTCAGCACCGACGGGAAGTACTTGTTAGGTGGTGTGCTGGTAGGAGATGCCGCTGCCTATAACATCCTGCTGCAAACAGTGAACAACAAACTCACCCTGCCGCCCAACCCTGAGGATTTGATATTGGGAAGCCGCGGAGGCGAAGGGGATACTGGAGCCGGAGTCATGAGTCTGCCCGACGAGGCCCTGATTTGTTCCTGTGAATCGGTGACAAAAGGAGATATCTGCTCAGCGGTGACCGAGGATGGAGTATCTTCCCTGGAGGGAATGAAGAAATGCACGAAAGCCGCTACCTGCTGTGGCGGTTGTGCTCCGCTGGTGAAAGACCTTATCTCCGAAACTCTCAAAGCCAACGGAGCCTATGTGAAGAACAACGTTTGCGAGCACTTCGACTTCTCCCGTCAGGAACTGTTTGACCTGCTCAAGCTAAACAACATCAGAACCTATGATGAGGCGCTGGATACGTTCGGGAAAGGCGATGGCTGTGAGAGCTGTAAACCCACTATTGCCAGTATTCTAGCCAGCCTTTGGAACGATGTCATTGCCAAGCAGTCTACCATTCAAGACAGCAACGATCGGTACTTGGCTAATATTCAGAAAGGCGGTACTTACTCCGTGGTTCCCCGCATTCCCGGCGGCGAAATCACGCCGGAGAAGCTGATTGTAATTGGGCAGGTGGCCCAGAAATATGGCCTGTACACTAAAATTACCGGCGGCCAACGCATTGACTTGTTTGGCGCGCACGTGAGTGACCTGCCTGATATATGGGAGGAGTTGATTGACGCCGGTTTTGAAAGCGGACACGCCTATGGCAAAGCCCTACGCACCGTCAAGAGCTGCGTGGGCAGCACCTGGTGCCGGTTCGGTTTGCAAGACAGCGTCTCGTTTGCTATTGAGGTGGAAGACCGCTACAAAGGCATTCGCGCACCGCACAAACTAAAAGGCGGGGTGAGCGGCTGCATCAGGGAATGTGCCGAGGCCCAATCCAAAGACTTCGGCATTATTGCCACCGAGAAAGGGTATAACCTTTATGTGTGCGGCAACGGTGGCTCCAAGCCCCAGCACGCCCAACTGCTGGCCACCGACATTGACAAAGATACCTGCATCAAATACCTGGACCGTTTCCTGATGTTCTACATCAACACCGCCGATGCCCTTACCCGCACCGCTACCTGGCTAAACAAGCTGGACGGCGGCATGGCCTACCTCAAAAACGTGATAATCAACGATAGCCTGGGCATCTGTGAGCAGTTGGAACAAGAAATGCAGTCGCTTATCAAGAACTACCACTGTGAGTGGAAAGAAGTGGTGCAGAACCCTGAGCTGAGAAAAGGCTTCGCCCACTTTGTGAACGCCCCACGAGAGAAAGACCCGCAAGTGAAGTTAGCCCCTATGCGTGGTCAGGTAAAAGCCATGGAATGGTAGCCTTTGAGAATTATGAATTGAGAATTAGGAATTAAGAATTAGGAATTGATAGAAGTAACCCCTTAAGTTTTAGTACAATGGAAGTAGCAGTTTTAACCTCAGTAGAGTGGGTGTTGGTTTGTAAAACCTATGATGTGCCCCAGAACGGCGGTGCCTGCGTGAAGCACCACGACGAGCAGATTGCCATCTACAACTTCAGCCGCCGGGGCGAGTGGTACGCCACCCAAAACCTATGCCCGCACAAACAGCAGATGGTACTTTCCAGAGGCATGATTGGCAGCACCGGCGACACCTGTGAACCCAAAGTAGCCTGTCCGTTCCACAAGAAAACTTTTTCTCTGCTGTCCGGTGAATGCCTGTCCGGTGATGACTACCAGATTAAAACCTATCCGGTGCAAGTGGTAGGTGATGAGGTATTTATTGGCTTTGAGAAATAATCAGAAGCTACGGGAGCCGACAAAAACCAGATTTATTTATGCTTGACCTTACCCATACCCCAACCTTGCTGCAAACTGCTTCTGCTGTGGGCGTGCTTTTCTGTTCGGCAGCAACGGCTTCCTTAATCGCTCAGCGGCAAGGGAGGTATGGAGGTGCCCTGGAAATGGCCAAGGCATCAGGGTTCTTGGGTGCCAAAGCCACTTCTCAACTGCTTCCTCAGCACCATGCCGCGGTGGTAGATGGCCTGCAGGTGGTGATTGAAGTGCTACAGCCGGAAATACATAGTGTATTACTTGAGCCGTGGGCTTTGGAACGGACGGGCATAGTAGTGATGGCCGAGGCCAAGGCAATAGGCAGATCAGGTACAGAGATGGAGGCAATGATGGCTGTCTCAGTGGCGGCGCTTGAGCTATTTGCTTTGATGAAAGACGATGACCCGGAGCTGGAGGTGGGACATATAAAGCTGGTTGAGAAAAAGGGCAGGAAAAAGAAGTTTTTCAATTCCGCTCCGGTTTGCGCCGTGTTGGTATGTTCTGACTCAACCGCTGCCGGAAAGCGGGAAGACAACAGCGGGAAGATTATTAAAGAAATGCTGCAGGAGGCGAATGCGCAGGTGAAATATTACCAGGTGCTGCCAGACGAAAAAAAGCAGATACAACAGCAGATCAGAGCCTGGGTGGCGGAAGATGTACAATTCATTTTTACCACGGGCGGCACCGGTTTAGGGCCCAGGGACAATACGGTAGAGGCCGTGCGGGAATTATTGGAAAGAGATGCAGACGGTATTGCCGAAGCTATGCGGGCTTACGGCCAGATGCGCACGCCGCTGGCCATGATGAGCCGGGGGGTAGCAGGCTCTATCGGACAATCCTTGGTGGTGACTCTCCCGGGTAGTTCCAACGGCGCCCGTGAATCTCTTGAAGCCATACTGCCGGCTGTATTTCACGCCCGCAAAATGATGAAAGGCGGAGGGCACTAATATGGCAGAGTTGATTTCCTATACAGAGGCTAAACAACTGGTGGAGAACAGGGCCTATTCTTTCGGTACGGAACTGATTGAGTTGGAGGAGGCAGAGGGGCGGGTATTGGCTGAGAATGTTTACTCTGATCGTGATTACCCTCCTTTCAACCGCGCCGCTATGGACGGATATGCCATCCGCCTGCAAGATTGGGAGGCGGGCCTGAGAGAATACCAGGTACAGCTAACAATATATGCGGGGCAGCACTACCAGGGGCTGTTAAAGAAAGGAAGCTGTTTCAGAATAATGACTGGGGCCTCCGTGCCACTGACCGCACAGGCTATTGTCCGCTTAGAAGACAGTGAGGAAAAGGAAGGACGAGTATTGCTCAAGGCTATAGGGTTAGAACCCTACCACAATATAGCCAGGCAGGGCGAAGACCTGCAAAGCGGACAGCCGGTGTTTTCTCCAGGTGTGAGACCCAATGCTGCGGTAATAGGGACGCTGGCTGCTCTAGGTAAAGAAAAGGTACTGGTAGGCAAACTGCCTAAAGTGGCGCTCCTAACCACCGGAAATGAAGTGGTACCCATAGGTCAGCCCGTGGGGGCTGCGCAAATCAGGAATAGCAATCAATATATGTTAAAGGCGCTGCTCAGGAGTTGGAAAATCAAGCCTTTTTACTGCCGACACCTGCCTGACCAGGAAGAAGCGTTGCAACAGGCGCTGCAGCAGGTGCTGCATTATGACCTGGTGCTGCTTAACGGTGGGGTTTCTGCAGGAGATGCTGATTATGTACCCAGAGTACTGGAAGGACTGGGGGTGCAAAAAGAGTTTCATAAGGTAGCTATAAAGCCAGGGAAGCCAGTCTTTTTTGGCGTACTTCCTGGCGGAGGAGGGGTATTCGGGCTACCAGGCAATCCCTTTTCTTGCCTGGTAACATACAAAGTGTTTGTAGAGGCGTGGCTCCATAAAAGCTTTCAGGCTCAGGAGGTACCCCAGTACCGGTTGCCTGTTGAGCAAACCAGAAAAAAGAAGCATGCCTTTACAGAATTCTTTGCGGTGCGGGTTCAGGAGACCACCGCTACTTTACGCCCTATACTCCATAATGGTTCCGGTGATGTTAGGGCAGGGGTCTCAACCCATGGTTTAGGCGTTCACCATGCCGGACAGCCGGAAATATTGCAGGGAGAAAAAATAGAGTTTATCCCTTTTCGCTTAGGCTGGTAGAAAAAACTGCTTTGAAGCACTTTTCTAAAAAGGAGCCCTAAAACAGAATAATCTGTCTTAGGTCCTCTGAAGCCTGGTGAGAAGTATGTATTGCCAGTCTATGCCTGTTTGGTGCTTCTGGTCATAATCAAATTGTAATCAACTTTCCGCAGCCGGAATATGAAACACTTCTACAAAAAAAATCTTATGCTGCTTTCTGGGGCCTTCCTCCTTTTAACTAATGAGGGACAAGCTCAATTTATGCTATCTGCTGAGGTGCGGCCCAGGGCTGAACTACGGAGCGGCTTTAAAACCGTGATAGCGGAAAAAGAAGAGTCTGCCTTTTTTGTGGAGCAGCGTTCCAGGCTAAAGACCGATTACCAGGCCGAGAAACTGAAGCTAAGGCTCACGCTGCAGGACGTCCGAATTTGGGGGAACACGAGCCAAATCTATAAAACTGATGCTAGCCTGTTCAACGTGTACGAAGCCTATGGCGAGTACCAGTTTACGCCCAAACTTGCCATGCGGGTGGGAAGACAGGAACTTGACTACGACAACGCCCGCTTTTTGGGGAACCTGGACTGGGCACAGCAAGGCCGTAGCCACGATGCGCTAAAGTTTATGTACGCTGATAGTTCAGGGTTTGCATTGCATGCCGGGGCGGGATTCAATCAGTCGGTAGTTTCTGAACCCACCAAGTTGTTTGACACCTATTACAGCGGGTATGACAACTATAAAACCATGCAGTACGTGTGGGCGCATAAAACCTGGAGCCGGACTAATCTGTCTCTGTTGGTGTTTAACGACGGCCGGCAACGGCCGGATTCTACCGTAGCGTACCGCCAGACCTACGGCCTTAACGGAGACGTGAAGCTGGGCACGGTAAAACTAGGGGGAGAGCTTTACTACCAGGGCGGGAAAGACGCTGCCGGAAAGAAAGTACAGGCATGGCTGGCAGCGGCCAGTGCTACCGTTCAAACAAAGGTAACCCCGCTTACGGTAGGAGTAGACTACCTGTCCGGCACGAGCCAGGGCGATACCCAAAACCAATCCTTTACGCCGCTGTACGGTACAAACCACGCGTTTTACGGGTTCATGGACTACTTCTACGTAGGCAACGGCCACGGACAAAGCGGACGTACCACCGGCCTCACCGATTTTTACCTGAAAACAAATTTCAAACTGGGGAAACAAAGCTCTTTGCTGGCGCATTTCCACCACTTTGAATCTCCGGTGGCGGTGTACAGCCCACCAGAAGCGAGCGGCACTATGTCTTCGCGGCTGGGGGAGGAAATTGATTTAGTCCTGAACAGAAACTTCAGCCCAGATTTTAACCTGAAAGTGGGCTACTCCCAACTCTACGCCTCCAGCTCCCTGGAAACCCTGAAAGGTAAACAAGGCAGCGGCCTGAACCAATGGGCCTGGGTCATGCTCACGTTTAAACCGGTGCTGTTTCAACAACAGTCGTCTATATAACCTAATCAGCACATCTTTTCGCTAAAACATTTTCTCACCTCTTACTCATTTTTCCCATGAAAGCATCTAACGGCAAGGCGACAGCCATTCATCTGTTCAGTCTTAAAACCATGCAAATGCGCACATTCCACCTCTCGTGGATTGCCTTTTTCCTTTGCTTCTTCGGTTGGTTTGGTATTGCGCCGCTCATGGCTATTGTGCGCGAGGAGTTGGGGCTAACCAAAAATGAAATAGGAAATATCATCATTTCCTCGGTGGCCATTACCATTGTGGCACGGCTGCTGATTGGCTGGCTTTGTGATAAGATTGGCCCCAGAATCAGTTACACCATTATTCTGCTGTTAGGTTCCTTGCCTGTCATGTTCATTGGGTTCAGTAACGACTATGAGAGCTTTCTGCTGTTCCGTCTGGCCATTGGGGTGATTGGGGCTTCGTTTGTGATTACCCAGTACCACACCACTGCCATGTTTGCGCCAAACGTGGTGGGTACGGCCAACGCTACCACGGCAGGCTGGGGTAACCTGGGCGGTGGCGTCACGCAAATGGTGATGCCGCTCATTTTCGCGGGTTTTGTGAGCCTGGGTTTTGTAGACGCGCACGCGTGGCGTTATGCCATGGTGGTGCCCGGGGTGCTCATGATTCTGTGCGGTACTGCTTATTACTTCCTCACTACCGACTACCCTGCCGGTAACAAAGCAGATTTGCAGCTAGCGGAAACAGGGCAAAAGAAAAAGCAGGTTTCTTTCTGGAAAACCATTTCTGATTACCGCGTATGGGCGCTGTTTGTTTTGTACGGAGCCTGCTTTGGCATAGAACTTACTATCAATAACATTGCCGCCATCTATTACCACGACAACTTCAGCCTGAGCGTGGAGACCGCTGGATTGATTGCGGGATTATTTGGGCTGATGAACATTTTTGCCCGCACCCTAGGCGGCTACTTTGGTGACAAAGCTGGTATGAAATATGGCTTATCGGGTAGGGTATGGTTTTTAGGAGCCGTGATTCTGGTGGAGGGTGTGGCTCTGATGTTGTTTTCTCATATGACGGTGCTTTCCCTTTCCATCATCATGTTGGTGGTGTTCAGTCTTTTTGTGCAGATGGCAGAGGGCGCCACTTTCTCGGTGGTGCCGTTCATCAACAAGAAAGCCATGGGTACTGTGGCCGGGGTAGTAGGTGCCGGTGGCAATGCCGGAGCCGTGGCGGCGGGCTTTCTGTTCAAGGTAGAGTCCATCTCTTATCCGGAGGCTCTCTTTATAATAGGTTTAGTAGTGGCGGGAACCTCCACCTTAGCCTTGCTGGTGCGCTTTTCCAAAGAAACCGAAAAAGAAGCCCGGCATGAAATGCACCAGCTCATGGCCGAAAGAAGCGGCGAGGAATTGCCCTCTTTGGCCTAAATATCAATTAACCTGATGAGGTGTTTTGGGTGTGTTTTATGGAAAACATGCCCAAAACAATACGTCCTCATAAACCAAAATAGATTATCCGCTTATTGCCTGTTTGAATTTTGGTTTTGCAGGCAAAAAAAATCGCAAAGTCAGGTTCTTTTGATGCCTTTTTGTAGCGCAAAAGACAAATTTTAACAGACTCTTTAAATTTTATAGCATCATGTCTGCCAGCGAAAGACTTTCAGAATCCTTTACCAGTACGTGCTGCTATTGTGGCGTTGGGTGTGGCGTTGTGGTCATCAAAGAGAAAAACGGCACGGTAGCCGTAGAGGGAAACAAAGACCACCCGGTGAACAAGGGCATGCTGTGCAGCAAGGGTATTAACCTGCAGTACACCGTCAACGACAAAAGCGACCGCCTGCTGTACCCACAAATGCGCTACAACAAAAGCATGCCTCTGCAACGGGTGAGCTGGGACGAGGCCCTGCAAAGAACAGCCGCCGTATTCAAAACTTTCATCCAGAAATACGGGCCTGAATCGGTGGCGTTTTATGCCTCGGGGCAGTGCCTCACCGAAGAGTATTATGTTCTGAACAAGCTCATCAAAGGTTTTATTGGCAGCAATAACCTGGATACCAACTCGCGCCTGTGCATGAGCAGTGCGGTGGCTGGGTACAAAATGGCTTTGGGTGAAGACAGTGTGCCTATCTGCTATGATGACATTGAACTGGCTGATACCTTTTATGTGACGGGCGCCAACCCTGCCTGGTGCCACCCCATTCTGTGGCGTAGGGTAGAGGCGCACAAGGCGGCAAACCCTCAGGTGAAGATTATTGTGGTGGACCCACGCGTAACCGACACCTGCTCTATAGCCGACCTGCACCTGCAGCTTAACCCGGGCACGGATGTGACGCTGAACCACGCCCTGGGCAGAATTCTGATAGAGAACGGCGACATTGACTTGGATTTCATTCAGCACCATGCCGAGGGGTTTGAGAAATACAAAGAGCTGGTCTTTGGGAAAACAGTTGCCGAGGCGGCAGAAATCTGTGGGGTGCGGGAGGAAGATATGAGGTTAGCGGCCAGCTATATCGGCAACGCCAAAGGCTTCATCTCTATGTGGACCATGGGCCTGAACCAAAGCTCTGTGGGCGTGAACAAGAACCTGAGCCTGCTCAACCTGAACCTGATTACCGGCCACATTGGTAAACCAGGCTCAGGTCCCTTTTCTTTGACCGGTCAGCCGAACGCCATGGGCGGTAGGGAAGTGGGTGGTTTGTCTAATTTGCTCTCGGCGCACCGCAACCTCAACAACCCTGTCCACCGCGAGGAGGTGCAGAAGTTCTGGGGCGGTGGCATCATTTCAGAGAAGCCTGGTTTAACCGCCACTGAAATGTTTGAGGCCCTGAACGACGGCCGCCTTAAAGCCATCTGGATTCTCTGCACCAATCCGTTGACCAGCTTGCCCAATGCGCGGCTGGCGGAAAAAGCCCTGAAGAAAGCCAAATTTGTGGTGGTGCAGGAAATCAGCGATAAGCCGGAAACGCTTCAATACGCCGATGTTATTTTGCCGGCTGCGGCCTGGGCCGAGAAAGAGGGAACCATGACCAACTCTGAGCGGCGCATCAGTTACCTGAACAAAGTACTGGACCCGCCCGCAGAGGCTCTGCCTGATGCGGAGATTATCTGCCGCTTCGCGCAGCACATGGGCTACAAGGGCTTTGATTTTGCCAATGCCGCCGCCATTTATCAGGAGCACGTGCAACTGACGGTGGGCACTAATATTGACATTACGGGCCTGAATTATGAGGTACTGAAAGAGAAAGGAACGGTGCAATGGCCCTACAAGCTGGGGGTAACTGGCAACGGAACGCACCGGTTGTTCACCGATAAAAAGTTTTACACGCCATCGGCCAAAGCCATCATACACGCGGCGCCAGACGAGTTCCGAAGCGAGAAACCTAGTCCTGACTTCCCGCTGATTCTGACCACCGGCCGAATCCGGGACCAGTGGCACACCATGTCTAAAACCGGCAAGGTGAACAAGCTGAAAAAGCACATTGGGCAGGCGTTTTTAGAAATACATCCTCTTGATGCAGATGTGCTAGGAATAAAAGAGGAGGATATAGTGTTGGTGAGCTCCCAAAGGGGAGAGGTGCGGGTAAAAGCCAAGCTTTCCGCTGCCATAAAACAAGGTGTGGTTTTTTTGCCCATGCACTGGGGGAAGATTTTGGGCAGTGACCTGAACCGGGCCAACAACGTGACCAACGATTTACTGGACCCTATTTCCAAAGAGCCTGACTTCAAGTACTGCGCAGTGCGGGTAGAGAAGTATAAAAAGCCGTTCCAACGCATTGTGGTGGTAGGGGCCGGCGCGGGAGCTTTCGGGTTTGTGAAGTCTTACCGCGAGCTGAACCAGGATGATGAAATCACCATCTTCAGTAAAGAAGATTTTCCGTTCTACAACCGCGTCATGCTGCCCGACTACATTAGTGGACAGCAGAAGTGGGAGCAATTGGTGAAGATGCAAGATTCTGAAGAGCCCGCTTACAATATCCGTTTGCTACGTGGAGTGAGCGTGGAGAAAATTGACCGGGAGCAGAAGTTCGTGGTTGACTCACGGGGCATTAAAACAGAATATGATGTGCTGCTGATGGCTACCGGAAGCCGGGCCGCTGTACCAAGGCACGTGCCCAACCTGCCCGGCATCTTTACCATGCGCAGCCGTACCGATGCCGACAATTTCAAGAACCACCTACCAGAAAAGGCGCATGTGGTGATAGTGGGGGGTGGTTTGTTGGGTTTAGAAATGGCGGCATCACTACGTGAAATCGGCACCAAGGTCACCATTATCCAGCGTATTTCCCGTTTCCTGGACCGTCAACTGGACCCACTGGGTAGCCAACTGCTGCAGGAGGAAATGATTGACCAGGGCTGCGACTTATACTTCGACGATGAGGTGCAGCTCTACTACGGACGGTCCCGCCTCACCGGCATTGGTCTAAAAAGCGGTCGGCGCATTGACTGCGACGCCATGATTATCGCCATTGGCACCGTGCCCAATCTGGAACTGGCTCGGGAAATTGGGTTGGAGTGTAAACGCGGAGTATTGGTAAACGAACGTCTGCAAACCACCGACCCTAACATATTCGCCATTGGGGAGATAGCTGAATTCGATGGCATCTTGTACGGCATCACCGCCGCCGCCGAGCAGCAGGCTGAAGTAGTTGCCAAGTACCTGATGGGCGACGTGGCCAGCTACTACACGGGCAGCACCTTCATGAACATCATTAAAATTCATGGCTTCGATTTATGCAGCATTGGCCTACCCGAATGCCCCGATGAAGAAAACTACGAAGAGGTGGTGTTCATTGACAAAGCCAAACGCTACTACAAGAAGTGTATCATCCATCAGGACCGGTTGGTAGGTGCTATCTTGATAGGTGACAAAAGTGAGTTCCAGGAGTTCCGCGAGCTGATTTCTAATAAGGTGGAGCTCAGTGAAAAGCGCCTGCAGCTTTTGCGCAGCGGCAGCAAAGCCGAGCCGGTGCTGGGCAAGCTGGTCTGCAGTTGCAACAACGTAGGCAGCGGCAATATCCAGAATAAAATAGCCGAGGGCTGTACTGACCTGAAACAACTTTGCGCCACTACCGGAGCCGGTACCGGTTGCGGCTCCTGCCGGCCGGAAGTAAAGCGGATTCTGGAGGAAAGCCTGACGCTGGAGCTGGTGGAGAAAGAGTAGTAGGAGACAGGTTCATTTACTTGTGCTACAATATCTGATACTCCCCCTTTGAAGGGGGTAGGGGGATGTTTACACACGCAGGTTTTAACGTTGCAGAATAAAAGTACGGACATGACGCGAACTGTCAACTGCGGTGGCCGCTGTGTTACAGCTTGCTACTAATACTTCTGTTATAACACGTGGCACTGCCAAAAGTGAACGCCATGAATTAACAACCCACGCCTCTTAGAAGAAGAGTGTCTGTAACTCGTAATTAAGGTAAGTTACCAGCAATGCGTGGATACTCCTGAGTAAACATCCCCCTTCGCCCCCTTCAAAGGGGGAGTATCTGGTAGAATAAAAAATGAAAGGGGGCTGAGTTTCTAAGTTGCACAATAGCTGTTGAACAAGAAAAAAAGAAGATGACCACAAAAGAATATACTGTTAAAATCAATCTCACCGGCGGTATTGTCTCGGCGGGGGATTTGTACCATATCTTGGAGGCTGCCGAAAAGGCAGAGGTGCAGAACATCCGGTTTGGGAACAGGCAGCAACTATTTATCATGGTGGCCCATGATAAACTGTGGGACCTGCAGCGGGACCTTATTGAGGCAGATATTATCTATGAGCTCGATGCCGATGAACACCCCAACATTCTCAGTTCCTACGTAACGGAAGATGTGTTCTACCATGCCAACTGGGTACGGGAGGGCGTGTACAAAGACATTCTGGATTTGTTTGACTACCGTCCGCAGGTAAAAATAAACCTGGTAGACAATAACCAGGCATTTGTGCCTTTCTTTACCGGTAACCTTAACTTTATTTCCTCGGAGACTAGCAACTATTGGTTTCTGTACATCCGTTTTCCTAAGACCAACATCATTTACCAGTGGCCCTCGCTGGTGTATTCAGAGGATATTCCAGGTATAAGCAGCGCCATTGAGCGCCTTATTTTCGCCCATAAAGAACTGTTTTACGACCAACGGGCCATAGACGGAAACCGCTTGCATGACATGGTGCGGGCCAGCGGAAATTTTGTGATTCAGCCTATTACCCACTCCCTAAAACTGCCTGAATTTAAATTGCCGTACTACGAGGGGTTCAACCGGTACGGCAACAAGCTATGGCTGGGTATTTACCGGCGCGACGAGCTGTTTCCGGTCTCTTTTTTGAAAAACATCTGCAAAATATGCCTCCAGACGCGAATTGGCCAGCTGTACACTACCCCCTGGAAATCGTTGGTGGTGAAAGGCATTGAATTGCCCGACCGCGACCTGTGGGATAACGTGCTCAGCAGTTTCCGGATAAACGTGCGCCATGCCTCCAATGAGCTGAACTGGCAGGTGGAGGACCAGTGCGCTTACGGCCTGAATCTGAAAAACTATTTGGTACAGAAGTTCAACGAGGATGATGTGAGAACTTACCGCCTGTGCTTCGCCATTAAAACCCAGCCGAAGACTGGTCTTTTTGGTTCCATCATCATCCGTACCCAGCAAGACATCGCCAATGGGGCGACGCTAACCGAAGAGCTGTTCGAGATTCTTTACACCCGCGACTTTAACCCCAACTCCAAAGATTTCATCAGCTATAAAAAAGGGCTGAGCAAAGAAGAGTTGCACGGGCACCTGGTAGCACTCTGTGAATTCTACTATGAGCAGCAAAGCGACCCTGAGCCGCTGGCGGTGGCGGTACTGTCTTCTGAGCAGGCACAAAGTGCCACGACTGAACTGGCGGTGCATAAAGTATACCAATGCCAGCACTGCTTCACTATGTATGACGAGAACTTTGGTGATGAATTCAACAAGGTGCCGCAAGGAACTCCTTTTGAGGAGATAGCAGGGTATGAATGCCCCACCTGTGGTGCTCCTAAAGAAAACTTTGCCGTGACCGGCAGCTCCCTTGCGCTTACTTGATTAAAACGGGAACAGTAGCTGTAGACTGGTGCCGCGTATTCAGGACTCATGCCGTTTTTGGTTTACTTTCGTTAAAAAGGGCAGAAACAGCGTTCTCACTGCTAACTAGCTTATTCCTTGAAACAGACCATCACCATAGAATACTGCCCCAAGTGCGGGTGGATGTTGCGGGCCGCCTACATGGCCCAGGAACTGTTAACTACTTTCACCGAGGAGGTGTATGGCGTGCTCTTGCAGCCCAGCGAGGTGAGCGGCTGCTACAGCATAAGGGTAAACGAGCAGGAGATTTTTGACCGCAAAACCGCTGGCCGTTTCCCGGAGGTGAAAGAACTGAAGCAGCTGGTAAGAGATGTGGTGAACCCCAACAAGAGCTTGGGCCATTCAGACAAAAAATAATTCTGAAGAATCACAATACCACTTTACAACCTGTTCTGTTAGTTGGGTAATTTCTTGTTAACGTTTTGTTTATGTACTGGTAATTAGAAGGTAACGCTCGCGTAATACGGGCGGGGTACTTTAGCAACATCTATTGCTATCGTTCCCAACCTAATAATTATGAGAAAAAAACTACTGGTTTTAATCGCCGTACTGGCGAATTTTATCCAAGACGTATCGGCGCAGACGCTGGTGCATTACTGGAACTTCAACAACTCTGCCGATGTGGCTTCGCTGCTCCAGTCCAGCGTCACACTCATCAACGGTGCGAGCATTACCCATACGGTTGGTGGTACCAGTTCTGTAGAAACCACTAGCAATGTAAACCAAGGGTTTGAGGTAACGAACCCTAACGCCCGCAACAACGATGCTTCTGGCACTCACCTGCGGTTCAACAACCCAATTGGTGGAGAATTGGTATTTGCCGTGCCCACTACGGGCTACCAGAATGTGGTTGTGAAATACGCTACCCGCCGGTCTGGTCAGGGAGCCGGAAGCCAGCTGGTTTCTTATTCAACAGACGGTACCAATTTTGTGGATTTTACCACCATTTCACCGGTTGACGGAAACCCTACGCTGCAAACCCTTGATTTCTCAGACCTTCCGGCGGTAAATGATAACCCCAATTTCAAATTTAAAATAGCCTTTGCCGCAGAGGGTGGAGGCACTGGCGGAAACAACCGCTTTGATAACGTAACGCTAGAGGGAAACCCTACTGGCGCCGACATGGTAGCCCCTACAGTAGTTTTCTCACCGGCTGCCAATTCCACCGGCGTAGCTGTGAACGTTCAGCCTACCATTACATTTAATGAGGACATCCGCCTGAAGGACAATTCGGCTCTTGATAACACCAACGTTGATGCCCTGGTGGAGTTGAAAATGGGAGGAGCCAACGGAACCGATGTTGCCTTTGATGCTACTTTTTCTGGTAGAACTATAACGCTGGTGCCGGCGCAGCCACTGCAGAACAACCAGCAATACTACGTAGCCCTGAAAGCCGATGTGGTGGAAGACGAAAGCGACAATGCTGTGTCTGAAATGCAAACTATTATGTTTACTACAATCCCGGTACAAACGCAGTTTCAGCCGGGTGATATAGTAATAGTAGCTTACCGGATGAACGCAACCGGCACCGAAGATGAATTTGCCTTTTTGCCTTTGGTAGACATTTTGCCCGGCACCCTGGTGCATTTCACCGATGCCAAATTCACCAGCAACACCCAAGCACAATGTGCTGGCGGCTTAACCTGGACGGCTCCGGCAAGTGGGGTAGCGGCAGGAACGGTCATCCGTATTCAGAACGACGTGCCTAGCGCCAGCATCGGCACATTGACTGGCTCTGGCTTCGGGCTCAGCTCGGGTGGTGACCAGATCATTGTGTACACCGGAACGCCGGAGAATCCTTCCTACACTACCGCCCTCAGCTCAAACGAATGGCTTGCCGCCAACACCAGCTGCAGCGGAAGTAATTCTATGCTTCCTGCCGGGATGTCAGATGGCGCCACTTCCATTAACCTGAGCGCTGCCACCGGAAACGTTTCTGGTAACACGGCGAATGCCTTTTACAGCGGTCCGCAAACTGGTACAAAAGCACAGCTGCAGGAGGCTATCTTAAACCCCGCCAACTGGACCGGCACCGGCTCTGGAACCGCCGCGCAAACCTGGCCAACCTGGGCTTTCCCTGGGCCGCCGGCAGTAGTGAGTGCCAGTACCTCCAGCAACACCTCAATACAACTGGTTTTTAACCGCGACCTGGAGCTGGCATCTGCCACTAACCTAGCCAACTACACTGGTATAGCAGGTCTGCAGCAGGCGGATTTAAGCGATGACAAAAGAACAGTGACCTTGACATTTTCCGCTCCTTTTGCAGCTGGTACAGCTTATGCCTTACAGGTAAACGGCGTGAAGGATCTGGAAGACAGAGCCATGTTCAGCGCGTACACCTACAACTTCACCTACAACTCTACCCTTGCCTGGAAAGAAAAGTTTATGACCGCCATGGAAGATGCCGGAACGGTGCAGGTGGAGCTGAGTCTGGTGAACCCTTCTGCAGCTACGGTGGAAGTGGTGGTAAAGGCCGCTCCGTTCAGTACGGCTGGCGCGGCAGATGTAACGTACACAACTCAAACCCTCACCTTTACCGGTAACAGCACGGCCACGCAGGTTATCTCTATTCCGATAGTAGATGACGCTATCGCTGAGCAAGATGAGTACCTAGTGCTGAGCCTAGAGAATGCCAGCGGCCTTACCGTGTCAGGAAGTCAATACCTCACGCTTTACATCAAAGACAACGACCGTATGGCGCCGCAGCCAAGCCGTGAGATAGAATTGTCGCACGTTAGCAGCTTCACGCCTAATTCAAATGAGGGCAGTACCACCGAGATTGTGGTGCATGATGCGGCCACTCAACGTCTGTTTATGACCAGTGCCGAACAAGGCCGTTTAGACATTGCCGATTTCTCTAACCCAGCTTCAATACAGCTAATCCGTTCCATAGACATGACCCCATATGGAGGTATCACCAGTGTAGCCGTGAAAAATGGAATGGTGGCGGTGGCCTCACCTAACGCAGATGAACAGCAGAACGGATCAGTGGTATTCTTCAACACCAACGGCGATTTCCAAAAACAGGTAACGGTGGGCGCACTGCCCGATATGATTACATTCTCGCCAGATGGCACCAAAGTTTTGACCGCCAACGAAGGCCAACCAAATGATGCCTACACCATTGACCCAGAAGGTTCTATCAGTGTGATAGACGTATCCGGAGGAATTGCAGGCTTGGAGCAGTCGCATGTGACTACGCTGTTGTTCGATAGTTTCAATAGCCAGGAAGCTTCTTTGATTGCCGCCGGAGTACGCAAAACCAAAGCCAGCAGCACCTTGTCACAGGACTTGGAACCGGAGTATATCACCGTTTCTGCAGATTCAAGAACCGCTTGGGTGACCCTGCAGGAAAACAATGCCATTGCCGAAATCAACCTGCAGAACAACACCATCACGCATGTTCGGGCGCTGGGTACCAAAGACATGAGCCTTATGGGCAACGGGTTCGATGCCTCTGACAACAACGGGCAAGTATTGATAGCCAACTGGCCGGTTAAATCATTCTACATACCAGATGCCGTGGCAAACTACACCGTAGGCGGCACCACCTATTTGGTAACTGCCAACGAGGGCGATGAAAAAGAATATGCCGGCTTGGTAGAGCGCACCACCGTAGGTGCCGCCAACTTAGACCCAACTGCTTTCCCGCACGCGGCAATTCTGAATGAGAACCATAACCTTGGCCGCTTCCGCATCTCAAACCTGCAAGGCGACACCGACGGAGACGGTGACTTAGATGAGCTTTACTCTGTGGGCTCCCGCTCGTTCTCTATCTGGAATGCCCAAACTGGAACCCTTGTCTATGACAGCGGCGATGATTTCGAGTTGTTCACTTCCAAAGACCCGTCTATTGCACCGCTTTTCAACGCCGACAACGAAGGCAATGGATTCAAAAGCCGCAGCCGCGCCAAAGGACCAGAGCCGGAAGGTGTGGTAGTGGCTACCATAGATGAGAAAAACTACGCCTTTGTAGCCCTTGAAAGAGTAGGAGGGGTAATGGTATACAACGTAACAGACCCAGCCAATCCGCAATTTGTGGACTACAAAAACAACCGTAGCCTCACCTCTTTCTCTGGTGACCATGGGCCGGAGGGCATGTACTACGTAGAGTCGCAGTCTAGTCCTGATAATAAACCGTACCTGCTGGTGGCCAATGAACTGAGCGGTTCAGTATCGGTATACCGGATTCTGAATACATTAACGTCAGTGGGAGAGGAGATTGCGGCAGCGGCAGATTTTGTGCTGTACCCTAACCCAAGCAACGGAGCACTGGTGCATTTTAACCGCCAAGCTAATGTAGATGTGTTAGACGGTTTAGGCCGCAGAGTGTACACAGCCAAAGGCGTGAAAAGCCTTGATGTGTCTGGCTTTGCGAAAGGGCTTTATCTGGTGAGAACCGAAAAAGGAGAGGTGCGCCGCCTACTAGTGAACTAAGGAAATTACTATACAGATTTTGTTTGTCGGATTTTATATTCAATATCAGGTTAAACCAATTAGATTAAAAATTAGATATACTTCATTGTTCGTTTAGTTGACACAGCGGAAGATTTTCTTCCGCTGTGTCTGTTTTAGGGCTGTTTTCTGAAAAACAGGTTAAAAAGGCACAGAAATCTACCAGCCTCCCTGACTAGTTTTATTTTACCATTTACAGCAACAGTCTACAAAAAATGGTGGTTGTTTCGCGTTATGGGCAATTCCTGTTACTTTTAGACTCCACAAATAAGAAAACAAGAATGTCAGCTGAAAATCAGAAACAGGCTCTTTTTCAGGAAATAGAGCAGAAGTTAACCGCACAGGGTTTTTCTATCGCTAATCAAGACCAGACCAGGCCATGGGGCGGGTTCTTCGTCATAAATGAGGATCAGGCCCAGAAATTCGCCGATACTTATTTCAATGGTTTGTCAGTAGAGGACCTGCGTATTTCAGGTAAGCTGAGCCCTAAGATTTTGGTGGTAGCCCCGGAGAAGCGCTTGTCTTGGCAGTACCACCACCGCCGTGCTGAGATCTGGCAAGTAATAGAAGGTACCGTGGGTGTAGTTACCTCAGATACTGATGAAGAAGGGGAACTGAAGAAGCTGACGGCCGGGGAGAAAATTACCCTGAAGCAAGGCGAGCGCCACCGTTTGGTAGGGTTGCAGGAGTGGGGCGTATTGGCCGAAATCTGGCAGCACACCGATGCCGAAAATCCATCTAATGAAGAAGACATTGTTCGCGTGCAAGACGATTTCGGTAGATAATACCAGTTCAATCAAATAAAAGAATACCCTGTTTTGGAGCTGATTTTTGTAAAACAGCCCTAAAACAAGGATTTCTTTTTTAATGTACCACCTTTTTATTATCCTATCAGGTGGCCCCTACTGGCGCGGTGTTATAGGGCGGGCTATAGGTGTTCTTGAAAATCATTAAAACAAGAAGCTAAAGGAATTTGGAGCAAGCTCTCTGTTTTCGCTTCTCTGTTTACCCGTTGCAGGCTGTTGACTGGCAGGTAAAGGCAAGGCCAACAAGGGTAAGGTGCTTTCAAAGGCCAGTTGGGAAGTGACACTGGAATTGAAAAGAGTTTCCCAAACATTGTGCTTCTGAAGTGCCACCGCCACTACGTCCACTTGGTTAGCTTTGGTGAAGGCTTTGATGCCCTCTACAACATTGCGTGCCTTTATTTGACTGATCTTAAAAGGTCTGGCTTTGTATTCTTGAGCAATCTCAGCAATTATCTGCTCATCAGGCACTAGATTTAATTGATCTTCCGTCTTCACATTCAATACTTGAACCTCTGCGTTTAGGGGCTCCGCAATGTGAAAGAGTTGGCGTAAATTATTGCTCTCTTCTTTTTCAAAATCAGAAGCATAGGTAATATACTTGAAACCTTTATAGGTTGCTTTGGCAGGAATGGCCAATACAGGGCAAGTGGTTTCTTCCATCACGGCCCATGTGTTGGTGCCTAGAAGTTTGTCAAGGAAGTTACTTGCGCCACGGGTGCCCATTACAATCAAATCAACTTTGTGCGCGGCAACCGCATTTGCAATACAGGTGCTTAAAGGAGTGCTTTCGCAAATTGTCTCCACCTCAAACCGGAAACCGTTTTCTAAGCGAAGGGTTCTGGAGATTTTGTTCAGCTCTTCCAAGTACCCGTTTTTCAGGAAAACCTCCGGATTAATGGTACCTCCTTCTTCAGGCAAACCTAGAATTTGAGAGTCTACGGCGTGTACTAATATCAGCTTGCCTCTGAGCTGGTTCAGAAGCTGCACGGCAAAAGCAATGGCGTTGGCCGCATTGGCAGAAAAGTCGGTGGGTACTAGTAGCGTTTTCATGGCTGGTCAGTTGATAGTTTTTTCGTAATTCTATTGGCGTTTTGTATAGGACAAAAGTAGAGGGTGCCTAGTTGTTAGAATATGACCATAATTAGGAGGTGGTATGATTATTATCACCTTATTTTAGAAGGGGTTAACGCAATTTTGCAATCCAATTAAAAATGGATTGCCCATTAGCCCAGATTAACTAAATTACACCGGTTCTTATTTGTGCCAAGGGAGCAAAGTTGCAGGTAGTTAAGCCTGAGAAAGCAAAAGATATTTAGCTTAATGATTACTTCTTATGAGCGAGTATGCAAAGTGGTACCATCCGTACCACATCAATGAACAGTACAGTGAAAGAGTAGCCTACTTCAGCATGGAGTTCGGCATCCATCAGGCCTTGAAAACATATTCAGGCGGATTGGGCTATTTGGCGGGCTCACACATGCGCAGCGCCTATGAATTGCGGCAGAACCTGATAGGCGTGGGCATACTCTGGAAATTCGGGTACTATGACCAGGTGCGTAATGATGACCAAACCATGCGCGTGCAGTTCCAGAAGAAATTTTACACATTTCTGGAAGATACGGGCATTAAGGTGCAGGTAACTATTCACGGAAACCAGGTGTGGGTGAAAGCTTTGGTGTTGAAACCAGAGACTTTCGGAACTGTGCCCATGTATTTCCTGACGACGGATATTCCGGAGAATGATTACCTGAGCCGCACTATTACGCACCGCCTCTATGACTCTGAGTTGCCTACCCGTATTGCGCAGAGTATTGTGCTGGGTATTGGCGGCGTTAAAGTAGTGGAGGCTTTGGGTGGGGCCGCTATCTACCATTTAAACGAAGCGCATGCCTTGCCACTGGCATTCCACCTGTATGACCGCTACCGCGAAATTCCAGAGGTAAAGAAACGCCTGGTGTTCACTACCCACACCCCAGAAAAGGCGGGTAATGAGGAGCACGGTGTGGACTTGCTGGAGAAAATGTCTTTCTTCGGATCATTGTCAACAGATGATGCCCGCCGCATTACCGGCACCGACGGTCCAATTCTTAACTACACGCTGGCAGCGCTGCGCCTGGCTAAAATAGCAAATGGCGTATCGCAGTTGCACGGTGAGGTAAGCCGCGACATGTGGAATGGATTTGAGGGCATCTGCAAAATCAAAGCCATTACCAATGCCCAGAACATCACCTACTGGCAAAACCCGTACCTCAAGAAAGCGCTGGATAACAATGATGACCACCTGCTGTTGCAGCTGAAAGAGGAAATGAAACGGCCTCTGTTTGAAGTGGTGGCTGACCAAACCGGCAAGCTTTTCCGTACCGATGTGCTCACCATTGTTTGGGCAAGACGTTTTGCCGGTTATAAACGCGCTGACTTGTTACTACACGACCTGCACCGGTTCTTCGACCTGATCAACCAGAAAGATTTTCCGGTTCAGGTGATTTGGGCTGGCAAACCTTATCCGCAGGACCAGTACGCCGTGGACATATTCAACAAGCTGGTGCGGCTGTCATACCAGAAAGATAATTTTGCCGTACTCACAGGCTATGAACTGGAGCTCTCTGCCAAGCTGAAGCAGGGATCAGACGTTTGGTTGAACACACCACGCCGCCCACGGGAGGCATCAGGAACCAGCGGTATGACGGCTGCCCTCAATGGCTCTATCAACTTCACCGTGCAAGACGGCTGGATTCCGGAGTTCGGGCGCCACGGCGAGAACAGCTTCCTGTTCCCGATTGTAGATACCACCCTGCCAGATTATGTGCAAGATGAGGTGGATTACAGCAACATGATGGAAATCTTAGAGCAGGAAATCATACCTATGTACTACCAGGACAAGCGTAAGTGGGTGCAGATCATGAAACAGAGCATGCATGACGTGGCCGCCTACTTTGGAGCAGAACGCATGGCCGATGAGTATTACAAGTTGTTATACAAATAGAACCAACATATATAAATCGGACACCTTAGGAGCAACAGGTAAACAGAAAAGTCCCCACTCCAACTGCAGTGGGGACTTTTCTGTTTAACTAGTATAGAATGACAGATTACTCTATAGTTTAAAGCAGAAAGCTGCAGTATCAGCATCTGCCTTGCCCTGAACTGTCTAAAGATTGGCCACTTTCTGATTGCTTACCGATTCTTTATCGATTGACTTTAGCCACTCCGCTTTTAAGGTTGCCATACTTTTGCCAGTAAGCTTTTCAATGGTCTCTATTTCGTCTTTAAAATTAGAATAGCTCTGTAATAGCTTTTCTTTACCGTATGTTTCCGCTAAGTATTTAGTGAAGGAGCAGGAGCAATTATAAAAGGGCGGGGCGTAGGTTTTACGGTCAGAGGTAAAAAGCTTCAGCATAGCGCCTTCTTCCCCAATATAATCCAGTACATATTTGCCTTCTTCTGTCTGAAGAGCTGCTTGGCAGGTGGAGTCAACTTTTAAATACCCGCCTCCTTTCTGTAGATCGAAATTAGGCAGTTTTGTTTCATGGGCTGTTTTTAGGGCCATGTATTCTGCCATGCCTTCCGTAAACCAGATTGGTATGTTGAAAAAAGAATTCACTTTAGATTCTGAGCTCCAATTTCCTTTTTTAGACCGCAAGAGCACGTGCATGGTCTCATGGAAAAGAGGGGCTTTGCCAGATTGTATCCTCCATAATGGAATAAAAACATCACCTTTAGGACTGGCAGATGCAACAAAATTTCCCTCATTAAAATAGTAGTTAATCTGTTCGCCATTGAATTCTTGCCAATCATGTTTCCCAAGGAAGTTTTCAGAAGCGGAAACAACTAACTGTAGTGTATCGGTTATTTCTTTCATTCTAGTTTCTGAGAGGGAGTCCTCCGGGAACCATGCCACCACCCGCTCATTTTCAACCTTAACGCCATTAGATGCCAATTCTGTGATTCGTTCTTCACTTGCGTTGCCTGAGCAGGAGAGTAGTAAAACACATAGGTAAGGTAGAAGTCTTTTCATTTAATTATTGGGTAGTTTAGAGGTGTATACTATTGAAAAGGTTAGAAATATAAATTAAAGTTGTGATAGTTATTTATTTGATATAAATATTTATGATGTGTGAAATTTGATAGTAGAGTTTCTGTATAGGAGTAAGCGCTATAAAAGAACTTCTAGAGTGAGCAGTTGTTGAGTATTGGTAAGTTTAAAAAAATGCATTTGGAAAATATATGGATTTTAAAGGTTTCGTTTTGGGTACTGGTAATAACATAGTATTTCCCGCAATTGAGCTGGAGAAGCCCTACCTTTGCGGTTTGCTTTGAGTCATGACGCGTAAACAGTATTTTATTATTATTCTGATTTTAGGAGCTCTTTCTACCATCAGTCCTTTTTCCATTGATATGTATCTGCCGGCCTTTCCGGCTATTGCAGAAGATTTAGATACCTCCATTTCTAAAATTCAACTTTCGCTTACAGCTTACTTGGTGGGTATTTCGGTAGGGCAGCTACTCTATGGCCCGTTGCTAGACCGGTTTGGCAGGAAGTATCCGCTTTATGCAGGACTAGGGGTTTACATACTGGCTTCGGTGGCCTGTGCTTTTACTACCTCTGCCGACACTCTAATACTTATGCGCTTTTTGCAGGCCTTGGGTGGCTGTGCGGGCATGGTGGCGGCACAGGCTCTGGTGCGTGATTTATTCCCGACCTCAGAAACTGCAAAGGTGTTTTCCTGGCTCATCTTGGTTATTGCCGTATCGCCAATGATTGCGCCAACGGTAGGCGGATACGTAACAGCGGCCTTTGGGTGGCACGCTGTATTCTTGGCCTTGGCCGCCATTACGTTCCTGATATTGTTCGGGATTTATTACGCATTACCTGAGGGGAAGCTGGCTGACCCTTCCATGTCTTTGATGCCGAAGCCGGTGCTGAGCAACTTCTGGAAGGTACTCCGGAACCCACAGTTTATTATTTTTACATTAGTTGGTGGTATCGCCTCGGCGGCTCCGTTCGCGTATATAGCCGGCTCACCAGATGTGTTTATGAATGTGTATGGTGTGAGCGAGCAGGAGTACGGGTGGATATTTGCCTTTTTGGCTTTTGCCATGATCGCTTCCCCTCAACTAAACCACATTTTGCTGCGCAAACTACGTAGTCAACAGATCATCAATTTGGCTTTGGTATATCAACTGGCTATAGGTGCTGTAATGGTCTTTGGGGTATACAGTGGCATCTTCGGAAAGAATAGCCTCATAGCAGTTATTTTCCTTTTTCTGATAGGGCAAGGGCTGGTAGCGCCCAACGCTTCGGCGCTTTCGCTGGCTCCGTTCCGAAAATATGCCGGCAGTGCCTCAGCACTCACTGGTAGTTTCCGGATGGGAATAGGTGCAATAGTTTCCGGCGTGGTAAGTGTATTTCATAACGGCACCGCTTTGCCAATGGTCAGTGTCATGGCCGCTTGTACAGTTATTGGCATCTTCATATTTTACATGGGCCGTACCTCTGCCAATGCCTACACACGTGCTGAGGTTGCAGGTCTGCAGGAAGAGCTCTAGAAGCCTGTTTTCAGCCTGATTTTATAAAACAGGCTGAAAAGGAGCTGCGAATTATTGAGGCTTAAAAGACCATAGTGGTATTCTAATTCTCTAACTTCTTTATATTGTGCTGCACAACTATAGCACACAATTAACTTCCGGAGTTTAGCCGTTAGCAGTGGCAAGAGATAAATGTTATCTTTAACCGCTTGAACAACTGTCAAGACTAAAAATGAAAATTCTCCTCATAGAAGACGAACTCAAGGTCAGCAACTTCATAAAGAAGGGGCTGGAGGAACAATTTAATGAGGTGGATCAAGCCTATGACGGCTTTTATGGCGCGAAGCTGGCGTTAGAGCAAGACTATGCTTTGGTAATTCTGGATGTGATTCTTCCGCGCATGAACGGGGTGGAGGTTTGCCGCACCATCCGGTCGCAGAAGCCTACACTACCAATTCTTATGCTCACAGCTTTGGGCAGCACGGAGGATAAAATTCTAGGCTTAGATTCTGGGGCCGACGATTACCTGGTGAAGCCATTTGAATTCAAGGAACTATTGGCCCGTATCAGGGCACTTACCCGGCGCTCACAAGAGACAGTTACCACTGAAGTGCTTCGGGTATCAGACCTGGAGTTGGATGTGCATAAGAAAACTGTACACCGCAACGGTACGCCCATCTCCCTCACCGCTAGAGAGTTTTCCCTACTGCAGTATCTGCTCCGAAACAAGGAAAGGGTGGTATCTAGGGTTGATATAGTGGAACAGGTGTGGGAAACTTCTTTTGACACGGGCAGCAACGTAATTGACGTGTACATCAATTTCCTGCGGAAGAAAATAGACAAAGATTATTCGCCTAAGCTCATCCACACGTTGGTGGGCATGGGCTATGTGCTGAAGGAGATGGAAGAGAAATGAAAATCAAAACAAAGCTTACCCTGCAGTTCTCTGCAATATTTATGGGGCTGCTGCTGGCTTTCTCTGTCTCCGTTTATTACTTCAGCTCACAATTTCGCGCCAATGATTACTACGGCCGAATTTTAAACCGAGCCTACGCAACTGCGCACTATGTGCTGGACGCCGACACCGTTAGTGAGCAGCAACATGCCCTGGACCGGCGCTTGTATTACCAGATGCTGCCCCGTGAAGAGGTGAAAGTATATGATAGCAATCTGGATTTAATTTTCAGAGACGGGGAATATAAGGCTGCTATCGGCAAAGATGTTGTGCAGAAGGTATTGGCAGAAGGCGAGGTGCGGCAAATGGTGGGTGACCGTCAACTCATAGGGGTCAGATATTTCCACAGGGGAAAACCGTATGCTGTTCTGGCTTCGTCGGTAGACGTTTATAATCTCAACAAGCTCCAGCACCTGAGTACTTTGCTGATAATGGGACTTTTCGGTTCTTTGCTGGTGGTGCTTGTTTGCGGGCTTATATTCTCTAGAGCGGCGCTTAGCCCGTTTTTGAAGGTGGTTTCAGAAGTGGAAAGAATCAATGCTTCTGACCTGCATCGCAGGCTTTCTCAAGATAAAGGTACCGATGAGGTAGCCCAACTGGCGCAAACCTTTAACAACCTGCTTGATCGGTTAGAAAAAGCTTTTGAATCACAGCGTACTTTTGTGTACAGTGCTTCGCACGAACTCCGGACTCCGCTCACGGCCATCATTGGCGAACTAGAAGTTGCCCTTATGAAAAAAAGGCCTTCTGAGGAATATGAAAGGGTGCTGCATTCTATTCTGGACGATGCCAAGCTGCTGGCGCAACTCTCTAATGGGTTATTGCAGATGGTGCAAGCAAGCACTGACACTTCAAAAGTACCCATGCACTCTATCAGAATGGATGAGTTGGTGTGGCAAGCCAGTGCAGAGGCGCGGAAGCGCCAACCTCACATGGTGCTTGACGTTCAGTTTGCCGATATGCCCGAAGATGAGAACGAGTTACTTATCAAGGGGAATGAAGCTCTTCTGCTGATTGCTATGGTTAACGTTTTAGAGAATGCCGCCAAGTTTTCAACGAAAGAGCCTATTATATCTGCTACCATAGAAGTAAGTGAGCAGAAGCTTGTGTGCAGGGTGCGGGACAAAGGAATAGGTATGTCGCCTGAAGATGTGCGGAAAGTTTTTGTTCCGTTTTTCAGGGCAGAGAATGTGAGGGAGATTTCGGGGCATGGCATTGGCCTGCCACTGGCTGAAAAAATTATAAAGTTACACCGCGGTACCATTGCTCTCAATTCACAGCTTAACCAAGGTACTGAGGTGGTCATTTCACTTCCCAAGCTTATAGCCGTTTACAAGCTGTAATTAAGAACAATACCTTATCTTTTCTGCATAGCAAATCCTAAGAAGTTTAAAAAAGAATTGTATCTCAGGAGTGCCTTGTCATAAAGTAATTTACCTAAAAGTATACCCTATCCACATTTTTGCCTCATTTTAATCGGATTTTAATGTCATTTTAATTCGATCTTAATGCGGTGACCCCATCTTTGGGTTTGATTTGAAATGCACGTCTTTTTTGGCAGGTGTCTTTCTGCTAAACCTAATTTAAGTTAAGGTATACATGAAAAAACAAGGAATGTTTGACACGATAGGTAAGGACCTATCGGCGGGGCTAGTGGTCTTTTTGGTGGCACTTCCGCTTTGTCTTGGAATCTCCCTGGCCTCCGGTGCCCCCCTGTTCTCTGGCTTGATTGCCGGTATGGTAGGAGGTTTGGTGATCTCTTGGGCTAGTGGCTCGCAGCTAAGTGTGAGTGGTCCGGCCGCCGGACTAACAGTGATTGTGCTTAACGGTATCACCAACCTGGGCAGTTTCGATATTTTTCTGGTAGCAGTTTTCTTGGCCGGTGTTATTCAGATAATATTGGGTTATTTGAAAGCCGGTATTATCGGTTTGTACTTCCCATCTTCCGTGATCAAGGGTATGCTGGCAGCTATTGGTTTGATACTGATTCTGAAGCAAATACCACACTTCTTTGGTGCTGATGATGACTTTTTAGGAGATCTTGCTTTCAACCAGGTAGATGGCCGAAACACTTTCTCTGAAATTGGCTATGCGCTATCTCGTCTGCAGCTGGGTTCTTTAATAGTGGGCGTTGTGTCTTTGGCGATTATTTTATTTTGGGAGCGTCCGTTCATGCAGCGCCTGAAGTTTACTAAAGTAATTCCAGGAGCATTGATAGCTGTTTTGGTTTCTATAGCCTTAAACATGCTGTTTAGCCAGTCTTTCCCAGTTCTTACCATTGCTGATACACATTTAGTGCAGTTGCCAGATATTTCTGGACCTGTCACTCTATTCCAGGAGTTACGCATGCCAGATTGGTCTGGCCTTACTAATCCTGCGGTGTACACCCTTGCTATTACTTTAGCCATTGTGGCAAGTTTGGAAAGTTTACTTAGTGTAGAGGCCGTAGACAAATTAGACCCACATAAGCGCCGTACGCCTAACAACCGCGAGTTGAAAGCGCAGGGACTTGGTAACTTAGTTAGTGGATTGATAGGCGGTTTACCGGTAACTGCTGTTATAGTAAGAAGCTCTGCCAACGTAAATGCCGGTGGTCAAACCAAACTTTCTAGTTTCTTCCACGGTATTTTCCTTTTGGTGAGTATCATGTTCCTGACCAGCTTCCTGAAGCTGATTCCGCTTGCGGCATTGGCGGCGGTATTGTTACACGTAGGTTTTAAATTGACGAAGCCGGTTCTTTACCGCACCCAATGGAAGCTTGGTATGAATCAGTTTTTACCATTCATTATCACTATTCTTGCCATTCTGTTTACTGACCTTCTTAAAGGTATTTCTATTGGTTTAGTGGTAGGTGTTTTCTACATCTTGAAAGCCAATTACAAGTCGCCTTACTTCTTCAATAAAGAAAAACACAGCGACCGTGAGAAAATTCACATCAAACTGAGTGAGAACGTGACTTTCCTTAACAAAGCCAGTGTGGCGCTTACATTGGAGCATCTGCCTGAAGAAAGCGATGTGGTGATTGACGGTTCGCAGTCTACTTATATTGATTATGATGTGCTGGAGTCAATAGAAAACTTCAAGACAGTGGCCAAGGAGAAAAATATTCACCTTACCCTAATTGATATACCGTCTGTCAAAACTGTAGGTATGCACTAATCAAACAGTAAAAAAAGCAGGCTGCGCAAAACTAAAATATGCGCAACCTGCTTTTTTACTGTTTGTGAAAAGTCAATTAAAATTTCTGTTTTCGGCCTAAAATTCAAAAACTAAGCCTAAAACAGGAGTCATCTAATATAACGGGTATGGGTAGTTACCTGCCCTAAAGCCCTCAATGCTAAACAACTTAATAGTCTATAACCATTCAAGCATTATGTATACACACTCTAAAGAAACCCAAAGTAAACTTACTCCTGATCTTGCTCTTGAAATTCTAAAAGAAGGGAATGAGCGTTTTGTCAATAACCTCAAAGCAAACCGTAACCTGCTGCAGCAGGTGAATGAGACCCAGTCAGGACAGTTTCCTTTTGCCACTATTTTAAGCTGCATGGATTCCAGAACGTCGGCAGAACTTATTTTCGACCAAGGTCTTGGCGATATTTTCAGCATTAGAGTTGCAGGCAACGTGTTGAATGAAGATATTTTGGGAAGCATGGAATACGGTACCGAAGTGGTAGGTACTAAAATTGTTCTGGTATTGGGGCATACCAAATGCGGAGCCATTGGAGGTGCCTGCAACAATGTTGAGCTTGGAAACCTCACTGGTTTGCTTAAAAAAATACAGCCAGCCATAGACCGTGAAACCTCTACTACTGAAAACAGAACAGCGTCAAATTCTGAGTTTGTTAATAATGTGACGGAACTCAATGTGCATCACACTATTGAAAGAATCAGAACAGAGAGTCCTGTGATAGCCAAATTAGAGAAAGAGGGCAAAATCAAAATTGCCGGTGGGGTATATGATGTTGAGACAGGTTTAGTTACCTTTTTTAAGGACTAATTAATATTATCTGCAATTTTCTACCATAGAGGAAACTTACTTCGCTTTTTCTTTATGTTTGAATAATAGCGAAAGAGTTTTAAGCAAAAAGCCCCGCCAGATTTTTGGCGGGGCTTTTTAATTCATTTATAAATAGATTACCAACCTGGTCTGTTGGCGCCTGATCCATAGTTATATGGAGGGCCGCTGTTTCTAGAGGTTCTTCTGTTGTAATCCTGGTCATCATCACCAGTGATACTGTTCCAAGCCTCTTTAATGCCGCTTCCTATACGGTCAAAGAAACCACCTTCGTCATCGTGTTGGTTGTTTCTATTGCTGCGGCTATTGCGGTAACGATCCTGGTCATATTGGCTGCCCATATTGCTGCTTCCCATTGAGCTGCCGTAGTTGTTTGAATAACGGTTTTCATTGGCGTTGCCGTGGCTGAAACGGGCGTTGTCGTCATTGTTGTCGCTCATCCAGCTGTTGCTGCTGCCACTGTTTCCGCTGCGGAAGTTGCTCTGGTTGTTGGTACCAAACATGTTGGTTGTACCTCTTGAATGGTCGTTGTCACGATCCCATGAATTAGAGCTACCGTTGTTCCAAGAACCGGAGTTGCCGCTATCCCAAGAACGGGAGTTATTGCGGTTGTCTCTGTCTTGGTTCATTTCATATCCAGAATTGCCTGCGGAAGACTGCCCGTAAGAAGAGCCACCAGTCCCGTATGAAGAACCGCTGTGTCCAAAAGATCCTCCGTAATTATTTGACTCGTTTGACTGGCTTCCTCTTGAACTCCCATAATTGGAGCCTGAGTTATACCCAGAGCCTGAGCCTCTGAAGTCGTTAGAATCTCCATGGTTGCTGTAGGCGTTTCCACGGTCCATAGCGCCGCCAAAAGAATTGCCGGAAGAAGAACCGGCATACCCTGTACGGGCACCCCCGTAGGTTCCTATGTCACGAGATGATCCTCCTGAGTTGGAAGATCCGCCTTGGCCATAGTTGCCGTAGCTGTTAGATGAACCTTGGTTAGAAGATCCGTAGTTGTTTGATCCGTAATTGTTAGAAGATCCGCGTTCATAGCTGGAAGGTCCGCCGTAGTTGCCAGATCTGCTCATGCTATAGTCTTGCGTATCATTGTCGTTATCACGATAAGAAGAACCGTAAGAACCGTAGCCTCCTTGGGTCATGCTGTTCGGGGTATTGCTACCGCGTGATGAGCTACCCATAGAAGAACCGTAGTTGTTGTTGGAGTCACCCTGGTTTTGCATGGAGTGACCGCTCCAGCCGCTGGTGCTGCCGTATTGGCCGCCACTCTGTGGGCTGTTGCTGTTAGAGTTGGAGTATCCGCTCTGTGAGCCGGAATTATATTGATTGCCTCCGTAGTTTGAGGCGTGACTGCTGTAGTGGCTTTCACCTCTATCGCCTGTATTTCCACGGTTCATGCTACCGCCGTAAGATGAATAATCTTTCTCTCCGTATCCAGAGGTACGGTTGCCAAGGTTACCCCACTCACTACGGCCGGTGTTTTCATGTCCAGAACGGTAGGTATTAAAGGTGTCGAAACCAGAACTCTCGCGATTTCTCATAGTTATTTAGGTTTAAGGTGAATAATAAAATAGAGATGCCATGAATGGCACGTGTTATTTATACGGAGGCATTTATATGGGGTTAGTGCTGGTATTTAAAAAAGAATAAATTAATGCTACAGGTATGAATAATTTATTGGATGATAACTTCTTGATAAATAATAATTAACAAGCTAGAATTGTTAATGGGTTTTATTCTTAAGTATAGTAAATGTGCTATACTATTGAAGGCGTAGTTTCACTGGTGAAAAAGGGCAGGAATGCGTATCTTTGAAGTCCGTTTTTGACCTGATTTACAGAAAATAGCCTTGAAACTCTGCATAGCTGAAAAACCAAGTGTAGCACGTGAAATTGCCCATGTTATTGGTGCTAAGACTAAAAAAGACGGCTATTTTGAGGGCAACGGCTACCAAGTCACTTGGACCTTCGGGCATTTCTGCCAACTCTGCGAGCCCGATGATTACAATTCTGGCTGGAAACGCTGGCATCTGCCAGATTTGCCCTTGTTGCCCGAACGCTTTGATATTAAGTTGATAAGCAATAAAGGCGTAGAGCAACAGTTCAAAGTAATTCAGCGGTTACTGGAGAATGCCGAGGAGGTGATAAATTGTGGTGATGCCGGGCAGGAGGGTGAAGTGATACAACGCTGGGTGCTGCATCAGGCCCGCTACCGCAAACCCTTCAAGCGCCTCTGGATTTCCTCTCTCACCGAAGACGCTATCAGACAGGGTTTTGCCCAGCTTCGAGACGGCCGTGAGTTTGACCAACTGTACCAGGCAGGTAAGAGCCGCGCCATTGGCGATTGGCTTCTGGGAATCAATGCTACCCGTTTGTTTACGTTGAAATATGCGCAGGGGCGGCAGCTGCTTTCATTAGGACGGGTGCAAACGCCTACTTTGGCCATGATTGTGCAGCGGCATCTGGAAATCATGAACTTCAAGTCTGAGCCGTTCTGGGAGCTTAAAACCATTTACCGCGAGGTTACCTTTAGCAGCACATCCGGCAGGTTTAAAGATGAAGCCAAAGCACTGGAGCTGCTGGAGAAAATCAAGCCTTCTGAGTTTGAGATAAAAGATGTAGAAACTAAAAGAGGCACAGAAAGCAACCCACGCCTGTTTGATCTTACTTCTTTGCAGGTAGAGTGCAACAACAAGTTTGGGATGTCTGCAGATGAAACCCTAAAGACAATACAAAGCCTGTATGAGAAAAAGGTAGTCAGCTACCCCAGGGTAGACACTACCTTTCTGCCAGATGATATTTACCCTAAGATACCTGGCATTTTAGGCGGATTGTCACAGTACCAAAACTTTACCCAAGAGCTGTTAGGTAAGAAGATCAGAAAATCTGCCAAAGTATTCAATAACAACAAGGTAACGGATCACCACGCCATTATTCCTACCGGTGCCGATGCCCGTGCCTTGTACGGAACAGAAGCCAAAGTTTTTGACATAATTGCCAGACGTTTCATAGCCGCCTTTTACCCAGATTGTATTGTAAGCAACACCGTGGTGAATGGTGAAGCGGCGCAGCATGCCTTCCGGGCCAAAGGAAAGCAAATTCTGGAGCCGGGTTGGCGCGTGGTATATGCGCAGGATGAAACTAAGCAGGCCGCCAAAACGCCGGCCAATCAAACCTCTGACAGCGGAGAGGAGAAAGAAGAAGAAATAGCCGTGCTGCCACACTTTGAAGCTGGGGAGCGAGGGCTGCATGAACCATTGCTTGAGCGCAAATCCACCAGTCCGCCTAAAGATTATACGGAGGCCACGCTTTTAAGAGCCATGGAAACCGCCGGTAAACAAGTAGACGACGATGAGCTGAAAGAAGCTTTAAAGGAAAATGGCATTGGCCGACCTTCCACTAGGGCAGCTATCATAGAAACCTTATTTAAGCGAAACTATATCCGGAAGGAAAAGAAGAAGATTCTGCCTACTCAAATGGGTATAGATTTGATTCAGGTAATCCGGAACCCAACACTAAAATCTGCAGAGATGACGGGGCAGTGGGAGAAAAAGCTTAGGCAGATTGAAGGCGGAGAGTTTGCCCCCGAGGCCTTTCTGCAGGAGCTGCAACAGCTGGTGTTTGAAATGGTGCAGGAGGTGAAGCAAGACAACCACACCGTCACACTGCAACCGCTTGATGCCCCAAAACCTGAAGATAAAGCAGCGGTTAAAAAGGAGCCAAAATCTAAAAAAGAGGGCAAAAACGGATCCACTGCTACTGATGCCGGAGGCTTAGGTACGTGCCCGGTTTGTAAAACAGGCGCCATATTAAAAGGAAGCACCGCCTATGGCTGTGCCCGTTTTAAAGAAGGGTGCCAGTTTAGGCTGCCAATGGAATACAATGGTAAGGCATTGACTGAAAAGCACGTGCAGGCGCTACTGAAAAAAAGGAAAAGTGGCTTGGTAAAAGGCTTTCAGGGGGCTGGCTCAGGCGAGACCTTTGACGGCAATTTTGTTCTTGGCCCTACTCATGATTTACAGGCCGTAAAAGCAGAAACCAAAGAAAAGAAACCGGTTACTATTATTTGCCCAAAATGCAGCCAGGGGCAGATTCTCAAAGGCAAGACAGCTTTTGGGTGCAGCCGTTTCCGGGAAGGCTGTCAATTTCTGGTTCCATTTGAGCTGCACGGAAAATCTATTCCGGAGAGTCAGCTAAATGCCTTGATGCTGAAAGGGAAAACTGGAAAAATAAAAGGATTTACCTCTCCAAAAACGGGGAATAAATTTGATGCCGCCCTTAAACTGAACGAAGAATTTAAGGTAGTATATCTGTTTGACTAAAGCAGATGGTTTTAACTGAGATAATGTTGTAACTTTTAAGGGTATATAAAATAAAGATAATTATAGGTTTTATCTTTATAAACCACCTTGAATAGAACACGATAGCTGGCTGATGGCTGTGCTAGGATAAAAATTTTATTATCTCTCATACATGGATGAGTTACTCAGATTAAAAGAGCTTGCTGACTATAAAATATTAGATACTTTACCAGAAAAAGAACTTGACGAAATTGCTCAAATAGCTGCCGGTGTTTTTGATACTCCTATTGCCTTGATCACCTTGGTTGATAAAGACCGCCAATGGTTTAAGGCGAATGTAGGGCTAGATATTAGCGAAACTCCCCGTAAAGACGCCTTCTGCCAGCATGCCTTACATAAACCCAACGAAGTGCTGGTAGTAGAAGATCCATGCCACGATGAGAGGTTTAAAGACAATCCGCTGGTGTTAGGTCACCCAGATATTAGATTTTACGCCGGGGCACCATTAGAAACTCCGTCCGGGCAGGTGCTGGGTACGCTTTGTATTATAGATGATAGGCCCAGAACCATCACTAAAAACCAAAAGCAGGCCTTAATGGCACTGGCTAAAAAAGCGATGGACTATCTTAACACTAGAAAACAACTTCTGGAGCAAGATAGGTTGCTGGAGCTAGAGGCTGCACGGTTCAAGAAAATGACTGACCAGGCCCCTGGGGCAATTTACCAACTGGAAATGAAACCTACTGGTGAAATGTCTTTTCCATTTATCAGTAGGGGGTTTACTGTCATTCATCCTAACCTAAAGCCTGATGAACTGGAGCAAGATGCCAGTCTGGCGTTCAATGTAGTGCACCACGATGATCTTGAATACGTGAAAGGCAGTCTTCTGGAATCTTTCGCGACGCTGAAGAACTGGAGTGTGGAGTACAGGGTAATAGAAGAAAACGGTGAAGTGCACTGGCATTGGGCGCATGCCAAACCAGAACGAAAAGAAGACGGAACGGTGGTATGGTACGGTACTTTTCAGGATATAACAGAGCGGAAAGAATACATCAAAACCCTGGAGCAAATATTGTTTGATATATCACATGTCATGAGGCGCCCTGTAGCCAATATGTTAGGGTTAACTACGGCAATTACTGAGCAAGACCTAAATCTTGAAACACTTAAAACGTGCGCCAGCCATCTTAAAACCGTATCTGAGGAAATGGATAGCTATATCAGAAAGCTCAGTGACACCTATTATGAGGCCCAGCAAAAATTAACCGGTAAAAATGGCACTGAACAAGGTGAGATAACCTCTTGATGGCTATTTAAAGTATAAGAGACGAAGTGCTGGCGCAGCAACTCATTTAATTATGGCGTTTTAGGCCTCCTTTTTGAAAAACAGCCTGAAAACAGAACTAATCAATTTTTATGACGAGGTTTAATTAACAAAACTGCTTTTAGCTTATGCAGCCACTGGGTAAATATATAGTTATCATAGGTTTGGTAATAGTGGGCATAGGACTACTTGTTTGGCTGCTGGGCCCCAGACTAGATTGGTTCGGGCGCCTGCCTGGCGATGTAAGGGTGAGTAAGCCTGGGTTTAAAGTATTTGCCCCTTTTACTTCCATGTTGTTGCTAAGTGTGCTGCTTAGTTTGGTGCTTTGGGCGATTCGGCGTTTCTTTGGTTGATGTTTTCATCCTTTTCCTTCCATCATTCTTAAGCCGTTCTAGCTACTGAACCTGTATGTTCTTCGTGCTTTCTAAAATTCTGCAGTACCTGGCCATGCCTTTGCTGTGGATTGTGGCGCTGCTTCTTTTTAGCCTGATTTCTAAAAAACAGCCCAGAAAAAGGAAATCCTTGCTGGCGGCAGTTCTGCTGCTGCTCTTTTTTACCAATCCATTTATCTCAAATGAAGTGTGGCTGGCATGGGAACCGGAGGCGGTGCTGATGAAAGAGGTACCCAAGTATGATGCTGGCATTGTGCTTACGGGGGTGACAGAGGTAAACAAAGCTCCTTATGATCGGGTGCATTATTCTGAAGGCCCGGAAAGGATTCTGGAGGCAATACAACTGTACAAGCTTGGTAAGATAAAGAAGATTATCATTTCAGGGGGCTCTGGTGCTTTAAAAGACGTAGCCAGAACAGAGGCTGAAAATCTGCAACTGACAGCACTTCTGGCAGCTGTTCCGCAGAAAGATATTCTGCTAGACGAGCAAAGCCGCAACACCCGGGAGAACGCATTGAAAACAAAAGAGCTGTTAACCAAACACCCTGAAATAAAGAGCTTGCTTTTAATAACTTCAGCTTTTCATATGCGCAGGGCCAAAGGGTGCTTTGAACAGGTAGGGTTGAACTTTGATACTTTCCCAGTAGATTTTAGAACCCACAACAGAAGTTTTTACCTTGACGATCTGTTCATACCAAGCACCGAAGCCCTATCTAAATGGACTAACCTGATACACGAATGGCTAGGTTACATAGTGTATAAAGTTTTAGGCTACTCGTAAGGGTATGGCAGTGCATCTAAAGCTTGTTACCCAATAAATTATTGACTGTACAGGGGAATATCAGTATCACATGGAATATAAAGAGAGACAAACTTATTTTCTGCAAAAAGCAGTATTACCTGTACGGTGGCAATGGCCAGTTCTGTTTCTTTTAGTTATTAGCATTTTGGTCAATATCATATTGTTCTGGAAAATTAGTATAAAAGAGCAGGATGCAATGGTTGCGCGGCAACAGGAGCGGCAGAGTGCCATGCAAATTATGCAGCTAGAGCAAAAGGTTTTTCAGGCAGAAAGCGAGTTAGCTTTTATGCGTAGCCCGCTTACGGAGGTAATTCTGTTGAATGGGGTTGGCCAAAAAAATAACAAGGCAGTTGCTACCACTTTCTGGAACAAAGAAACAAAGGAGCTAAAGCTAAATAGTAGTAACCTGCCAGAAGCACCGGAAGGAACGCAATATCAGTTTTGGGTGCAGGATAGGGGAGAACCCTTGTCAGCAGGTTTCATAGAAAAGTCAACGCAGTCTTTGCAGCGCATGAAGCCAACTTCCACAGCTCGCGCCTTTATCATAAGTCTTGAAACAGCTGGCGGTAGTACCCAACTGTTGCCAGAACGAGTGGTGGCCAAAGGTGAAGTTGAACCGTAGCCACGTTTTCGGCTTATTTTTTCAAAAACAAGGCTAAAACAGGTTGCAACTGGAGAGATGGCAGAAACTTACTACCCCCTATAACTGTTGGAAAGGAAAGGTGGCAGATTTTTATGCGTTTGCCATTCCTCCTTCAAAAGATAACATGAAAAAGCACTTAGAACCATCAACTCTAGCCTTCATAAAAGAATTACGCCAAAACAATCAGCGCGATTGGTTTGAAAAGAACAGAGATAGATATGAAGCCGCCCGCAAGGATTTCATTCTTTTTTTGGAAACATTGGTGGAAGGTGCCTCTGCCTTTGAACCTGCTTTAGCCGGACAGAAGCCCAAGGACCTCATGTTCCGAATTTACAGAGATGTCCGCTTCTCAAACGATAAGCGTCCGTACAAAGAACATATTTGCGCATATATGGCGGAAGGTGGCCGTAAAACTATAAACCCTGGTTTTTACCTGCATATTAGCCCCGACAACCAATCCTTTTTAGCGGGTGGGGTTTGGATGCCTCCGGCACCTGAACTCAAGGCTATTCGGCAGGAAATAGATTATAACCTAGAGGAACTGCAGGGATTGCTGAATAATGCGGAGTTCAAAAGATATTTTGATGGGTTAGGGGGTGAGAAGTTGAAGACTACTCCTAAAGGATACGATGCTGATAATCCTGCTATAGAGTTTTTACGCCATAAAAGCTGGAATGCCTCTTGTATGTTTTCAGATGAGCTGGTGACCAGTGATCGTTTTTACGATGAAGTTCTTGCTGCTATGCAAGCCGTAAAACCCATCAATGATTTCTTTATGAGGCCCATGCAAGATCTGAAAGCAGAGGAAGTGTAAGAAGTCTAATAAAAATTGTTCATTCGTTTTCAGATATATGCCAGTTCATGATTCAAATTTCTGGGCTGGCATTTCTGTTCATGTGGCTCTATTCTAGGTATTGCAGCCAGAAAGTTATTAACTGGATATCTGCAAAATAGAATAACCTGAGTGTTCAGAATGCGGTAATGGTAGAGTAACGTATATATTGCAGCTCTAACCAATCTACTAGCCTCTATGCTGAAAGAAGGAGAAAAAGCCCCTGACTTTTTATTACCCGATCAACACGGAAACCCAGTAAAACTATCAGAGATGCTGGCTCAGAAAAATGTTGTGCTGTACTTCTACCCTAAAGATGAAACCTCGGGTTGTACAAAGCAAGCCTGCTTTTTCAGAGACATGTATGAGGAATTTCAGGAGCAGGGAGCAGAAGTGATCGGGATTAGCTCAGATGATGCTGCCTCACACAGCAAGTTTGCCCAAAAGCATCAGTTGCCTTTTGTGTTAGTGGCAGATGCAGGAGGTAAGGTAAGAAAGCAATACAAAGTACCCCGTACGCTTGGGGTAATACCAGGCAGGGTGACATATGTGATTGATAAAACCGGCACCATACGGTATACCTTCAATTCCATGACAAAACCTCTGGAACACGTTCAAAACACCTTGAAGGTTCTTAAAAACCTTTAATTGTAGTCACTCATATAAAGCTGCATTCTGTTTTGTGGCTAATTTTCAGAAAACAGCCCCAAAACACACAGTATACTTCTTAAGAGCATGGAAAGAGGATAGGGGAAACTGGCAACTGGAGCAGCCGGTTTTACACCGATCATTCCAGCTGGCTTATTGTTGGACGTGCCTTAGGGCACAACCCATTCGCCTTTGGCAATCATCTGTACTTGCCCACCAACATTAATTTCAAATTCATCATTCCTCACTTTGCTCCCCTGCAGCTTTATGGTGGAGTTGCGCCCAATTTCAACCCCTTGCTCTACTAGCAAATCTAGCCTGCCTTGTCCTAAATACTGGTGTTGCAACAGATAACTGAGTAAGCAGCCGTTGGCGCTTCCGGTGGCTGCGTCTTCAATGACCTTTCCTTTTTCAAGCGCTAGCATTCTAGTGTGTAGCTGCCTGTCAGGGCTACAGGTTTCTGGGCAAAAGAAAAATAAGGCTACCGTTACCTGATCTGTCCGCTGTGTTTTATAAAGATTGTGGCGTAAGAGGTATGAGTGAAGGGTATCTGGGTTTATTTGTATGGTTTGTATTTGTGCTAATGAGGTAAGAGGTACAATTAAGAAGGGGAGACCGGTAGAAACCACCTGTACAGGATATTCAGCCTTGAATGCATCTTCTGGTAAGCCAAGGGTAAGCGCAAGATCAGAAGCAGATAGGGGAGGCTCAAACACGGGTTGCACCTGGCGCATAAACAGGTAATCTGGCTTATCGTCTTTATAAGTGAAAGACACAGGAATTTGCCCAACCGGAAGGTTTAGTTTTACCGCCGGAGCAAAGTTCTTCAGCAAAAACTGCTGAACTACATAAGCACTGCCCAAAGATGGATGACCCGCAAAAGGAACTTCATATTCTACGGTAAAGAAACGAGCGTCTACTGTTTGGTCTATCGTGGGTTCTGCTAAAATGAAAGCTGATTCGGCAAAGCCTATTTCTTGTGCCATCTGCTGCATTTGAGCAGTGCTTAATTCTGAGGCATTAAGGAAGACCGCCAACTGATTTCCTTTATAAGGAGCGTCGGCAAAAACATCAACTATGTAAAAAGGAATGGATTTCATGCAGGCAATTTAGGAAGAGCCTCTAGTTTTTGTTCTACGTAGCCGGTAATGAAAGCCACAAGTTTGGTGAAGAAAGCTAGCTGATAGAAATGTTGCTATACTTTGCTTGAACAAACATAAAGAAACCATAAGCCATCAAACCAATGGCAACTGCCGCTAATAACCAGCTGCCGTAAGGCCACGTTTGTAAAAAAGAGAAGGCGCCAGAGGTTCCTTCTGCTGTAGAGGCACTGTGCAGCCAACCAGCTTTAACAAACAAAAAACCAATAATTGAAAACACTATTCCTCTTGATATAAAGCCTACTTTTCCGGCCTTTCTTAAAGCATTTCTTTTGTCAGCTTCCAATCCTGAGATATCTTTCATGTATTTACCACTTACTCCTTTTATGATTTGGTAAATACCATTTCCTATAGTGATTAACCCCACTAAAATGACAAGCCATTTACCGAAAGGTAAATCTAATAGTTTTGAGGTAATTGCTTTTTCATTTGAGCCGTTAGACGAACTGCCAGTACCGGATATGTATTTAAAAGATGCAAAGGCTAATGAGCCATACAGCAAGCCACTAAAAGCAAATGCTATTCTTTTTCCTGTGCCTTTTGCTGAAGTCCCTTCTTCTTCAGTGTCTCTTACAGCCATAATAATGCGCCATACGCTGTAGCAGAGTAAGCCTGTACCTATTACTCCGAGTAAAAATTTTCCTCCTGTGAGCGTATTTATAAACTGTAAAGACTCTGTGCTAGATGACTTTTTGCCACCCATGTTTAAAGCATATGCTGCTGTTAAAGCGCCTGTAATAAAATAAACAATGCCTTTAGCCGCATAACCTAACTTGGCTATGTTCTTGATCCATTCTTTTTGCTTGCTGTTCATAAGAGAGGGTGTAGTAGAAGGGGTATACGAACAAATTGGCTTTATGTACAAGTTAAGGTGGTGAAAGGTTATATAAAGTTAATAGGAGTGATAATTTACAAATTAGAAGTTAGATATGGATGAATTTTCTTGTTGTTAAAGTTGGTCTATAAAAAATGTCTTATGTAGAATTAAAATAGCTATTAAAACAAATAAACTTTTAATTTTTAACAACCAATTTGTTTTATGCTGCAAATGATAAAAATTTTAGCATAACAGGTGATCGGTTCTAAATTAGAGGTAGTAATTGATTAAAATGCTATGAGGTACAATATAAACTAAAAAGGTAGATGAATAACTATAAAACTATGATTAACAATATATTATCTTTTGTTAAGTATACTAATTATTGAAGAATATTTGCTTATGATCAAAATAGGCTAAGAAGACAGTGCAGAAAGAGGCTTGAACACCAACAGGTAACACAATTTGGCTACTAAATTTTTTACGATAACTCTATGTTTAAGTTCTGACTTGTGCAGTAATGGTCATTAGAAAATTTTAGGGTAAGCATATTACTTTCCATTAAATTATAATTGTTGTAGTTACGATGCCTTATATTAAACAAAATCTTTTAATTATGATAATAGGTGATTAATACTTTCTTTAGTGCAAACAACCGACAAGTGTAGTCAATTATTTGGACTAGGTAAGTTTAATATGTAAAGTGTTTGCTTTGGTTGATTTAGAGCGGTAAATGAGAAAATTTGGCCTAGCTAAAAAGTTAAACTTTGTTTTGTTGTTTTGCGGAGTGTTTCAGAGTATGATGTAGATAATAAGATAAAGGAGTTTTGGGGTTATATTTAATTATACCAGCCAGTGGTGGAATGAAAAGGGTTGGCAGTGATAATAGCATTGATATAAAAGAGTGAATAAAATTGTATTAGTAGTTATTTTAATAAGCTAGAGATTAAAAGAGTATGATGTAAAAGTTTGTAAATTATTTGTCGTATCATTATTGCATTGATGTATTTGTCTGAAATATGTAATTATAAAAGTAAAAATTGCTTGTTGTAAGTATACTATTTGTCTTATAACTTTGCATATAACCCTACAAGTGGTAAGTTGTTTTTGTGAATTAATGATTATAAAAGAGGTAATTGGTTGTAATTGTGTCTGCATAGTATATTAATCAAACTAATTTATGATATGCAAAATTTTAATTAAAACATATCGCTCATGTCGCTAAATAAATTTATTTATAATTTCTATTAGTATTTATAAGTTGGGTCGCAGAGATGAATTAACAGTAGAATTTGTTCTAATAAATTTATTGAAGTAAGGAGAGGGGGCTTTACCTTTTCAAACTCATTGAACAATAAAAAACATTTCTAAAAAGAATTGAATAACTTTCGTTGTATCAATGACGATGCCTATCAATTATTTAAGCAAAATTATTGGCGCGAAAGTAGGTGCTCTAATATTTTAGCTACTAAACATTTCTTCTGAAGTCTTGCAGGAGAAGAAAGGAACAGATAAATTTGTGTTACTATTGCAGGCATAGCCTTTGTCAATATGAACAAAGTCTGCGCACGTGGTGAAACTGGTAGACACGCCATCTTGAGGGGGTGGTGCCCTACGGGTGTGGGAGTTCGAATCTCCCCGCGCGCACGATGAACAAAAAAGCCACTGAAACAATCTGTTTCAGTGGCTTTTTGCATTTGCGGAACTTCTGTTTTTTGCCTCTTTTTGAAAAACTAGCTCTAAAACAAGCCATGTCACTGATACTTGAAGGGGTTGTCTGGTTTAACCAACACTACTTTCTCCCGTTCTACAAATACTGACCCTGGTGCGGCTCCCTTAGGCTTTCGTACATACTTTTTAGGGGTATACAGTACAGGGCACAAAGAGTCTGTTCTACGCTTAGAGTAATAGGCTGCCAATTGAGCGGCTGTTTCAATTACCCTCATCGGAAAGGGCTTTCCAGGCTGTAACTTTATCACCACATGTGAACCAGGCACATCTTTGGCATGAAGCCAAAGATCATCTTTGTGGGTATGGCGCAGCGTTAATTTGTCATTGGCTTTCGCGTTCTTGCCCACTAAAATTTTAAATCCGTCTGACTCAAAGGTGTAGAAGGGGAGATCTGGGGCCGCTGCGGGTTGAAGTACTGTATGTTGTTTGAGGTACTGCCTTAATTGTGGGGCAGTCTGAATTTTCTCCAGCTCTTCTAATTGGGTACTTAGCTTCTCTACCTCCTGCTCTTTTCTGGCTGCTCTTTCCTGAAGTAACCGCAGTTCAATGTTTTGGTTTTTGGCTTTCTTGTACAGCCTTTCCGCGGTTTTCTGGGGTGTTTCTGTAGCGCTTAACTTAATGAGGCGGTTTCGATCTTGATAGAAGTCAAAGAGTTCTACTTCCTTGCTGCCGGTTGGTATGTTAGTCAGATTTGCCATGATCACATCTGCCGTTTGGGAGTAGGGGGTGCCATGGTGCCATTGCTCAAGGGTTTCCTGTATCTGCATCCAGATCTTCTGCGCTCCGTCTAACTGTTTTTGCAACGTCTTATGAGCCGTAGTATAATGCTTCTGGAAATACTCCTGTGCCCTGAATTGAGGCACAAAGGCATTAAGGGCATCAATCGGGTTATCATACTTCTCTTTGACGTCTCCTAAAGGTAGAAGCGATAGTCGGAACTGTTTACCAATGTACGATAGGTAAAACTGAGGATTCTCGAGCAGCTGAAGCAGGTTTTGAACTGCCTGCCATTGCGCCTCAGGTTCCATTTGGTCAAATCCCTGGTGCTGCAAGTACAGCAGGGGAACTTCTCCCAGTGTGGGTAGTAACTTCCGCAGGTTCTGAGGTTGTTCGACAAATGTTTCTTTGTTCAGGCGGAAAGGCTGATCCATTAGCCGGTAGTCCAGTTCTAAGTCCTTTGCCAGCTTCTTCTGAAATAATTCTACCGGTTTGTCATCAACAAAAAGAACAAGATTAGAGCGGTTACCGAAGAGTTTAAAAAGAAGCGTTCTATTGTCGGAAAAGCTTATATAAAAACTTCGTTCCTGCTGATGGGGCGTTACATTCAGTACCCGCTTTCCTATTAAGTCCTGAAATAAGTCTACAGAATTTTGCCTGGCGCGGTTAAACGTGTGCGGAAACTGTAAACTAGAAAAAGTAGCCGTTTGAATGGCCTTGATGTAAAAATCACCTTCTTCGGCAGCAAATCCCAGCACCAGCTCATCCTTTTCTTGGCTAAAAGCGGTTTGTAGAGTGTAACCGGTGATTTTTTGATCTAAAGCTTTGGCAAGCTTTTTTAAGAAATAATAATTCTGATGCACTTCTATAAGGTAAAGGACAGCCCATCATAGGCCAAACGAATATGGTCAGGAAGCTCTTGCTCTACTTCGCGGTGCAGGCCCAGCAAGTGACTGATATGGGTGAAATACGCCTGTTCAGGAGCCAAATCTTCTATCAACTCCATTGCCTCAGACAAAGAGAAGTGAGAAATATGAGGCTCTTTACGAAGCGCATTGACCACCACTACTTTTGAGCCTCGTATTTTGCGTCTTTCTTCCTCTGAAATATGATTGGCGTCGGTAATGTAAGTGAAATCACCAATCCGGAAGCCAAACACCGGCAGTTTGTGGTGCATAACCATGATAGGGGTTACCAGAATGCCTTCTACTTCAAAAGGTTTATTGACAATGGGGCATAGTTGTACCCGCGGCACACCTGGGTAGGTAGCGTTGGAGAAAATATAACTGAACTCCTGCTGTAATTGCCGCAGCACCCGTGGGTCGGCGTAAAGGGGCATGTCAGTGTGCTGCATGAAGTTAAAGGCCCTTATGTCATCCATGCCAGCGGTATGGTCTTTATGCTCATGGGTGAACAATAGGGCATCTACCCGCTTAATTCTCTCACGAAGCATTTGTTGCCTAAAATCTGGTCCGGAGTCAATAACGAAACTCTTACCGTTTACCTCCAGGTGCACAGATACCCGCAAGCGTTTATCGCGGAAATCTAAGGAGCGGCACACCTCGCACTCGCAGCCAATAACGGGTACGCCCTGTGAGGTGCCAGTTCCTAAGAAAGTTACTTTCACGCAGTAGTTAAGGTTTGTTGCTTGATAGCCAGATACAGTGCCTGGCTTTCTGGACGAAGGGTTTCGGCTGGAATCTCTATAGAACGCAAAATCTCCACTAAACAGTTAATTCTTCCCTCCAAGGGGAAATATTTGTTTACCACCACCACCTTGGTATCCTTGAGAATACAAAACCCAGACTTAAAGGTACCTTTTTCATAGCGCAGCATATATTCACTCTCCGCAAAAACATCTTCTAGCCGGTTTAAAAATGGCCGGGTGTACTTTAGCTGCATAAAAATTAAAGGGTGTTATAAGCAATTACTGAACGTACTCCTTCACCGTTGCCACTAACATGTCAAAATCAAGCGGCTTGGGAAGATAAGCGTTTATGCCAGCTTCCTTAAATTGTTCTAATGTATAGTTGTTGGCATTACCGGTAACGGCAATAATCGGGATATTAGCTATTTCAGGATTGTCACTGGAGCGGATCTCCTTGGTGCATTCCATCCCGTTCTTCACCGGAATGTTAAGATCCATCAATATGGCGTCAATTTTCTGGTCCTGTACTTTCTTAATTACCTCGCCGCCGTTTTTGGCAGACAGAACTTTATAGTTCTGCAGTTCCAGTATTTTCTTGGTCAGGTTCAGAATTACTGAGCTATCCTCGGCAATTAAAATGGTTTTAGAATCGGCCATGATCAGTTAGATAAAATTTTGTTTCGATAGTGGGCTCTAAAATTAGCAAAAGAAGTTTCTAAATCAGAAAAGGTTTCTGATACATGGGCTACTTCTCCTTTTAGAATGTCGTGTTCCAGGTCCTTGGCTAAGGTAGAAACGTCATTCAAACCCAAAGTAGAGGCAGTACCCTTTATTTGATGCAGTGTACTCAAAATTCCTGAATAATGTTGTGCCTCTATCTCCTTTTTAGCCTCTATCAACAGCTGTGAGGTTTCATCTTCAAATTCAATGTACAACTGCAAGGCAAATTCATAGCCGCCAATGCTACGCAGTTGTTCTACAATCTCCATGTCCAGAAAATCTGACTCGTCTTTGCCGGTGCCTTGCGCAGGTAGCACTTCTTTTCCAATTGAATGGGTGCTTTGGGCTTTTGCATACCAGCGCGATATCCGGTCGTGCAGGTCAGATATTTTTACTGGTTTTGAAATATAATCGTCAAGCCCTTCACTAATGAATTTCTCCGCGTCATCTTTCATGGAATAAGCCGTCATGGCAATAATAGGGGGGCAATCTGAGCCTAGGTGTTTTTTAAGCTCTTTAGTAGCCGTTACACCATCCATTTCGGGCATTTGTATATCCATAAAGATAAGCTCGTAAGGCTTAGCCAACGCTTTTTCAATGGCTTCAAATCCGTTTGAGGCCACATCGGCATAGCAGTTCATACGCTCCAGCAGTTTCAGGGCTACCTTTTGGTTTATCTGGTTGTCATCAACCAGTAGCAGTACTGGAGCCGGATCAAAAATGCCAATATTTTCCTGCTCCTTAGAAGACAACAGTAAATCATTGATCTGAGTAATGTTTTCAGCCTCTTGACAGGTAATGGTAAACCAGAAGGTACTTCCCTCTCCAGGTACAGACTCTACGCCAATTTCACCACCCAATAATTCACTCAGTTGCTTTGAAATAGCCAAACCAAGCCCGGTGCCGCCAAATGTTTTTGAAGAGGAATTATCAAGTTGGGTGAAGTTGGTGAATAGTATCTGTATGTCTTCAGGGCTAATGCCAATGCCGGAGTCTTTTATACGGAACTCTAACTTGTGTTCTTGTCCCTCGCTATAAAGCTTGTTCACCGCTACACTCACCTGGCCTTCATTGGTAAATTTTATGGCATTAGAGGTAAGGTTAGAGAGTATCTGCAGCAAACGGGTTTCATCTGTAATAATGTACCTTGGAGTGTCTTCTGAAATAGAGAAAGAAAATTGTAGGTCTTTCTGATTTGCCCGGTTGGCAAACAGTGAGTGAATTTTCTCTAATGTATAAAGCAAGTCAATTCCGGAAACATTTATCTGTAGTTTCCCCGCCTGTATTTTAGAAAGATCCAGAATATCGTTCAAGATATCAAGTAACGCATCAGAAGACTTGCGGAGGGTATCAATGTAATCTATTTGCTCCTCGTTAGAGGCTGTGTGGTGCAGCAGGTCTATCATACCAATGATTCCGTTCATTGGGGTTCTCAATTCATGGCTCATGTTAGCCAAAAACTGAGTTTTAGCCTGTAATGAGTTTTCGGCCAGTTCTTTTGCCCTAATGAGTTCGCGCTGTGTATTTTTAAGTTCTGTGATATCACGGCAGACTCCTTCTATGGCCACTGGCTCATCTTCAGAATTTGTGATCAAACGGGAGTTGATAAGAACCTCTAGTTCTTGGTCGTTTTTGGTACGTAGGGTTGTCTCAAAGTTGCGGACACTTCTCTGCTTGGTAAGAGAGTTTAGAAGTTGTTCAAAATCTTCGGGGTAAACATATAATTCCTGAACGTTCTTGCGCATTGCTTCGCTTTGCGTGTACCCTAACATGTCTTCCACAGACGGGCTGAGAAGCTGGAATTCTCCGCCAATGTTGGTTTTGTAGTACATGTCCTGGAACGACTCGAAAATCTGACGGAATTTCTCTTCGTTCTCTGACAGGGCCAACTGAGAAATCTTTTTCTCGGTAATATCCAGTGCAATGGCCGATACGTCTTCAAAACTGCCGTCTTCCAGGTAAATAGGGTTCAGGAGTACTTCATGCCACACGCTGGAGCCGTCAGGCTTGATCAATTCAATCTCGAACTGTTGTGGCTGCCCTTCAAAAGCATGGCTGTAAGACTGCTTCATGAGGTCAAAGTATTCCGCCGATATAAATGACTCTACCAGCTCGCCCAATTGAAGTCCTAAGACAGCCTGATTATTTGACCAGTCAAAGATGAGGTTTGAGAAGTTCTGGTTGAAGGAAGTGAGTCTGTAATGGCTGTTAATGGACCACATTAAATGGGTTCCGCTTTCAAAAATAGCTTTTAAGCGGGCATTCTGGATGTTTATCTGCTCTTCGTTCCGTTTTCTTTCAATGGCCAAGGCCACCTGGTTTGAGATAAAGTGCAGAATTTCAACGTCTGTCTGAACGTACGCTTCTGGGTTTTTGTAATCACGTACCGCAATTACACCAATGATGCGCTCGCCAATGGAAAGCGGTGAGGAGAGCATTACCTCTGGTACCACACCATTAAGCTCTACTTTCCCTTCCTCCACCAGTTTCAGAAAATCATCCTTGGTGGTATATAAAGGTTTACCCGTTTTGATGATGTACTCAGTAATGCCGGCAGAAAATGGTCTTGACAACGACTCACTAGGCAAATCTGAGAGCTGATCTACATAGTACACAAAATTGATGCTGTTTTTCTCGTCATCAAAAAGGGCAATGTAGAAGTTATGCGTTTCAATGATCTTGCTGAGCTCACGGTGTATAGCGCTGTACAAAGACTGTAAGTCTTTGGAGCTGATGGCCAGGTTGGCAATACTGTAATACACCTTCTGCAACCGCTCTGCTTTAATACGGTCGGTAATGTCGTGCAGAATAGCGCGGGTGGCAATAGGTTTGCCGTCTTGCCAGCTACAGTTGATACTGCCAATTAAGTGAATAGGCTTACCACTCTTGGTCAGGAATACTGTCTCGATTTTGTTTACCTCTTCCCCTTTGTAAAGATTACGCAGCTGGTAGATGAGCTTCGCTTTGTAATAAGGGTGTACAATGTCGTTCAGGGTCAGGTTTTCAATGTCAAAATCATTGTACCCCAGCTTCTCTTTCCAGGCGCGGTTAACAAAAATGAATTTGTTGTCAGTGGAAATGTTCTGAATCAAGTCGTGAGCATTGTCAAACAAGTCTTGCAGACGGATTTTATTATCCTTCAGGGCTTCCATGGCAATGCGCTTGTCGGTCATGTCTTTCCCCACAGCCGTAATGCCCACTACTTTCCCTTCGGCATCCATCTCGAACATAATGTTCCAGCGAAGAATCTTTGTAGAGTTAGATTTGGTTAGAAGCTCCCACTCATAATAACTTCGGAGAGATTGGCTCTGAAGCGCTTTCTGTATTTCCTGTATTCTGGTTTGCCGTTCTTTCTCGTCAACAAACAGCTCATAGTAATTCTGACCGATCACTTCTTCGCGTTTGTAGCCTGTGTACTGTAGGAAATAATCATTTACGTACACCACGCGCAAGTCAAGGTCAAGACTTACATAGGCAAGGTTTACCTGGCTCAGGAACGCCCTGAACTGATGCATTGACTCACGTAGAACCTCTTGCCTGCGAACGAGCGCCTGTGCTTCTTTCCGCTGCGTAATGTCACGCACAATGCACTGCACAAAAGATACCCCCTCCAGCTGAATAGGGCTAAAACTGATCTCGCTGTCTAGAATTTTACCGTCGGTCTTTTCTATGCGCCACTCCATGGTTTGGGGCTGCCCATCCAGTACGGCGGCTTCTATGAGTTGTAAAGATTTTTCTACAGAAAAAGAGCCATCGGCCTGCAAAGCAGGGGAGAAGTCGGCAATTCGTTTCCCTAGTATGTCTTTTTTGTCGCAGTCAAGCAACACAGTCGCCTGAAAGTTGCAATCGGCTATTTGGGAGTTTTTTAGAAGGAAAATAGAATCGTTTGATGCCTCAAAAAGGGTCTTGTATTTTCCTTCAGAATAATGAAGTTCCTGCTTTAATTCAAAACGGGAGAGGTAGGCGTTGAGTTCGTAGCCCACATAGTTGATGAATTCTGTAAGGGCGCTGGTAATGTGCAGTGCGTCATCTATGAGCAGAATAATGGTAGCCAGATAGTTGTTGTCTGTACAAATGGGCATGGCCACCACCTCTCTTTTCCGGAACAGGTGCTGAAAATTGCGTGAAATGCTCAGAATAGAACGCTTCTTATCTTTATTCTGCAGCTGGGTAAGAAATTCAGGCTTTAACGCCAGCACGCTTTGGTCTTGCAACAGTTGGGAGTCTTTGCCTTTGCTCTTGATCAACTGCACCATACGCGAAGCAGGCTGAAAAACATAGACCCCGCCTCCGGTAATGTTGGGTCTCTTTATCAAAGCATCTAGGGTAGCGGCCAGTATGTCATCAGCTGTCTTAAGCTTGGCAAATGTTGGAATAATCTGCTGTACAAACTCTTGCTGGTCTTGCCGCTGCCTGCCAGCCTCTGCCGCTTGTTTCGTGTCTCGAATAGGAATGGCAGAACCAAGCACTACATCCTGCCCAAAGTATTTACCACACCTGAAAGAAAGTACCACAGGCAACAATGTTTCTTCCTGGTTTTTAAACCACCAGTCAAACTGTTGGGTTTTCCCTTCGCAGGCCTTTTGGATCCGTTTTTTGAATGCAATTTTCTCTGATGGGTTTAAATCGAAAACCTCAAAAACAGATTTGCCCTGAAGCTGGTTCTTTTCATATTGAATATACTCCAGTGCAGCTTTGTTTATGTCAATGAATACCCCCCTTTTGTCAAGAATAAACATGGGGTCATTGCTGTCTTCAAAGATTTTACGGTAGCTAGATTCTGAGGCGTACATATCACCTACGGGCATAACCTCGGCTGCGGCAGACCTAACGGCAATATAGAGAAACTCGTGGCCGTTCTGCCTTACAAAGCTAGACTTGAAGTAAAGCAGATCGGCACCAAGTGACTTGTCTTTGGCCTGTAAAAAGCCGCTTATGTTTTTTCGGTTACGGAGTAGGCGTAGGTTTTTCTCAAACGTAGGAAGATAGCGTTCATCCAGCAGGTCTTTTATGTTCAGATTTTCTGGCAACCCAATTTGGCCGGGGAATAAAGCCTGAGCTTGTTGATTGATAGCTAAGATTCTTCCGTTTGGGGTGCAAACGAACATGTATTTTCTGCTGCCGCTTACATGCTCAGCCAAATCAATCAACTGCTCTGCTGACGCTACTAATTCACTCTCCTGCGCTGAACTGTTTACTGTACTCATATTCTACTTTTTTACCGTAGCATTTAATGGCACTTGCTTCCTTACAAAGCACCTGGAAATGAAAAACCTATTGTAGCAAAAATAACCTATTTTTCGGTTATTTCTTATTCTGAGCGAAAGCTGATAACTTGTGGTCCGGCGGCGGAAGCGCTGCACTTTCTCTATGGGTAAATCCATTGTTTTTACAGTTACCACTGACCTGAACCATGACCAGCGGATGCAGCGCATTGCCGGTACTTTGGCCAATGCCGGCTTCTCCGTTACGCTGGTAGGGCGGGAGCTTCCGCAGTCGCTGCCGCTCAAACCTGCTAATTTCAAACAACACAGAATCTCTTGCATTTTCTTGAAGGGCCCTCTTTTTTACCTTGAGTACAACCTCAGGCTGATTTTCTGGTTCTTGTTTCAAAAATTTGACATTTATGGCACGGTTGACGCTGATACTGCCTTAGCCGGAATTATTACGAATTTCTGGCGCCGAAAGCCTCTGGTTTTTGATGCACATGAGTTATTTCCTGAAATGCCAGAAGTGACACACCGTACGTGGGTAAAAAAAGTGTGGGCCTGGCTTGAGGAAAAAGCTTTTCAGCGGTCAGATGTAGCTTATACGGTTAGCGGCTCTTTGGTACATTATTTCCAGAAAAAGTACAGAGCACCTGTGCACCTTATTCGGAACATGCCCTTTCGCAAGCCTTTTACCCCCAGCGCACCGCCTTCAACTCCTTACTATATATACCAGGGAGCATTGAACGTAGGGCGTGGACTGGAGAATGCCATTGCGGCTATGGCCAGTGTACCTGCTCAATTGATGATATGTGGCGATGGTCCGTTGGCAGATGTCTTACGCCAACAGGTGCAAGATGCGGGGCTGCAAAACAAAATAATTTTCAAAGGGAATGTAGCTCCTGATGAACTCAGCACCTTAACAGCAAGCGCTTACGCCGGCCTTATGCTCTTAGACAACCAAGGCTTAAGTTACTATTATTCATTAGCTAACAAATTCTTCGATTATGTGCAGGCCGGAATTCCGCAGATTTGTGTTCCCTTTCCGGAATACCAACGACTAAATGAAGAGCATGAGGTGGCTGTATTGACCAACAATACCGTTGAAGAAGTACGCAATGCTTTGCTGATGTTACTGAACGAGCAGCAAACGTACACAAGGTTGACGCAAAATACCCTGAAAGCCCGAGAGCAATGGAACTGGGAGCAGGAGGGACCGCGGCTTGTTCAATTATATAATTCCCTGTGATAAAGTAGATGGAGAAAAAAGTTCTGATTGTAGTTGTAGGGCCCACAGCAGTAGGTAAAACAGATTTCTGTGTGGAGTTGGCGAAATATTTTAACACTGAGATTATTTCCATGGACTCCCGGCAGTTTTTCAAGGAGTTGAGCATAGGTACAGCCAAACCATCTCCTGAAGAACAAGGAGGCGTCATCCATCATTTTATCGATTCACATTCTATTACAGAAAATTACAACGCGGGTGCTTTTGAACAAGATGCTTTGCAGCTGTTGCAACAGCTATTCAGGCAGCATAAAGTGGTTGTTGCCACTGGTGGCTCAGGCTTATATGTGCGGGCGTTGTGTGAGGGCTTGGATGAAATGCCCGAAGTTCAACCTGAGATCAGAGAGGAATTGATGCAAAGGCTTTCCACTAAAGGATTGCCTAGTTTAGTTGAGCAGCTCTCAGCCTTAGATCCGGAATATGCCCAACAGGTAGACGTGCAGAATCCGCAAAGGGTGATAAGAGCCTTGGAGGTCTGCCTGAGCAGTGGCCGTTCTTACTCCTCGTTCAGAAAGCAAAACTCTTCCAATAGCAGAGATTTCCAAATTATAAAAATAGGGTTAAACAGAGACCGCGCCGAGCTGTACCACCGCATTGACCTGCGCATGGACCAGATGCTGGCACAGGGGCTGCTGGAGGAGGTGAAAGAGGTGTATGCCTATAAGCAACACCAGGCGCTCCAAACAGTGGGCTATACCGAGTTATTCGATTATTTAGACGGTGTCTATGATTTTGAAGAAGCCTCCCGTTTGCTAAAGCGCAACAGCCGCCGATACGCTAAAAGACAGCTCACCTGGTTTAACCGAGACCCTGAAATCAAGTGGTTTCACCCTTCGCAATTTCAGGAGGTGCTGGATTATGTTCAAAAGGAAATAGCCGCATCTGTTTCAGGTGTTGATGAAGAAAAAAATGCGCATGAATAAGTTAGTTTCTCCTGCATGCTTTTCTCCACCTATGGAGAGACTGAGGGGAATTGGTTACAATCGGAAGTAGTTAAAACAGAAATGCGCTTTGGGCCCGTTTTATGAAAAACAGGCTCAAAACGCATTTCTGTATAGAAAAGTCTACGTATTAGCTGCTCAGAACTTCTACTAACTTCAGGAAGCTCTCGCTGATCGGCTTTTTCTTGGTAATGGTATCATGGAATGGAGTGTAAACAATCTCTCCGTTGATAACACCTACCATTTCATTACTGCGTCCGGCCAGCAAGCCTTCTACAGCTGCCATACCCATTTGGCTGCTCAGTAAGCGGTCGGCGGCGGTAGGGCGGCCACCCCGTTGAACGTGACCGATAATAGTCACCTTGGCATCCATTTGCGGGAGCGCTTGCTTTACTTTAGCGGCTATCTCAGTGGCTCCGCCTTCATCGTCGCCTTCGGCAACTATGATTATAAAAGACGTTTTAGACCGGCGCCAGCCTTGCTGCAGTGTCTCAATCACATCAGACATAGACGTAATGGTCTCCGGAATAAGCACCATTTCGGCGCCGCCCCCAATGGCACAAGGCAACGCAATGTAGCCAGAGTCGCGCCCCATAACTTCCACAAAGAACACCCGCTCATGGCTGTCTGCCGTGTCGCGGATCTTATCAATGGCGTCAAGGGCTGTGTTTACAGCAGTGTCATACCCAATGGTGTAGTCGGTGCCGTAAAGGTCATTGTCAATGGTGCCGGGGCAACCTATAATAGGAACGCCGTATTCTTGATGGAATATTTGGGCACCGGTAAAAGTACCGTTCCCGCCAATGGCTACAATCCCCTCTATTCCAAACTTAGAAATCTGGTCATAAGCTTTTTTTCTGCCTTCGGGAGTCTGGAATTCCATACAGCGGGCCGATTTAAGAATGGTGCCCCCTTTTTGGATGGTATTGCTGACAGAATGGGAAAACAGGCGGTAAATTTCGCCCTGAATCATTCCGTTATATCCACGGCCAATGCCGTATACTTCTAATTTATGGTAAACTGCCGTTCGTACCACCGCACGAATACAGGCATTCATTCCCGGAGCGTCTCCTCCGGACGTAAACACACCTATTTTTTTCATGTATCTTAAGGAACTAGTCAGCAAAGTACGGCAATAAGAAAGAAAACTCAAGCTTTTTTGCATAAACCCCCATCAGAACTACCCTTTACAGCCCCCAAACGCTTATCTGCAAAAAATGAGATATTCGTGTCATTACAACTTTTTAAAGCCTATTTTGCAGGAAAATCAACATTTCCTAAGCTGGGTTTAGCTTTTTTTTTGATATTTTCGTAAATTATTGAGTATAAAAGTGCTTGTGCAACAGTTATGCAAATTTTGTGCAAGCCGTGAAAAAATTTCCACTTACAAACTTCAATGTCATCTATGTTTTCAATATTTGAGAGTGAAGAAACCAAGCGGCTGAAAAGTCACATCATCAATTTAGGTGCCCTGGCAAAAATTGATGGTCATTTAGATGCCTCGGAGATTGAGCACATCATTTCTATTGGGCAAAGGAAAGGCATGAAGGCCCAAGATATAAAAGCGTTGCTGGCAGATGCAGGCGACACTAAAATGACCATGCCCAACAATGACATTGACCGCTTTGACCAGATTTATGATTTGGTGGAGATGATGCTGGCCGATGGAATTGTGGATGATTCTGAAATGGATTTCTGCCTGGACATAGCCACTAAAATGGGCTTCCGTAAATCGGTGGTTGGTGTGTTGATCAAAAAGATTACAACTGGGGTAAAAGACGGGATAGACCGTGATGCCATTCTGCGCGACGCCATGAACGTGCTGGAGCTGGAGTAGCTAAAACAAGCTAATCTCCTGCCTCATATTTTTTGAATTTACCGTTCTCATACACGTAGGTAGCAGTATAGTTTTCTGCCCCTACTGAAACAGCATCGTTAGGGAAAATAAGGTTTTTCTGGGTGCTGTAGTCGTAGTATTTACCGTCTTTTTTTGCCAATGACAGGTAGTATAGGCTTCTGTTTTTGCCGCCTATATTTTGGAGGGCGTTTCTCTGCAGTACGTGTTCCTCCCAGTCACCTCCTTTGTCTTTTTTAATATACACAATAACAGACGCCGAATCATTCCTGACAATTTGTACAGCATAATCAGTTCTCTGGTCACCGTTAAAGTCTGCTTGTAGGAAATACGGTCCCTGCTCAGATTCAGGTATACGCTGGGCATCTACATCTGTAAGGGTAGGGAGTTCCCACTTGCCCTGCCTTTGATTTAAACTTGCTTTTAGCTCCGAAGGCAATTCTTTCTTGATATCTAGGGGTGGCCCAGTAGTGGTTTCAGTGCCATCTATATTGGCGTTATTCAGTGAATCTATTGTTTGTTCCAGTGCCTGAGACTCATGGGCCATTTGGTCCTCCTTAGATTTGCAGGCAACAAGCAGCAAGAGCATAAAAATGACAATACGGTTCATGGCGTGCAAAGGCTGTTTGTGCTTTTGTACGTTGCAAGCCTATAAATGCTCTATTCCTGAGTGTGTTTTTAACCTGTTTTTCAGAAAACAAGCCTAAAACAATCAGCTATTAGTGCTTACGGCCATAAAACCGGTACCAGAAACAGGATGATGGTAACCAGAATAAGCGTTAGAGGGGAACCTATCCTCAGAAAGTCTTTGAATGTATATTTTCCAGGGCCATATACAAGTATGCAAGAAGGCTCAAAAGGTGTAATCAAAGAAACAGATGCTGACAGCATAATAGCAATGGCAAAAGTTCGGGGATTGGCTCCTAATTCAGTTGCAGTTTGCAGGGCAATAGGGAGTACTACCAAAGCCGCTGCCGCATTAGACATAGGTTGAGTGAGAAAGACTGTGAGCAGAATAAAGCCCGCCAGAATAAGGGTTATGCCGAAGGGTTCTAGCAGGTCAACAATCCATTGTGCCAAAAAATGGTCGGCACCCGTGTTTTCCATGGCCAAGCCAAAGGCTGTCATACCACCTATCAAAATGAGCAGCCGCCAGTCAATTGATTGGTAGGCCCTGTCAGTAGAGATACACTTAAACAATACAGACATTAGAGCGGCTGACACAAAACTGATGGAAAGCGGCAAAACGCCGGTACTGCCCAGCAGAATGGCCAAAATAAAAAAGCCCAGAACCAGAATTCCTTTCCGCTCTTTAAACAGAAACGGCTTAAATTCATCTAGCACAGCCAAGTGTTGGTTCATTTTAATGTACTCCAAGCGTTCTGCCGAGCCTTGAACTAAGAGCAGATCTCCTAACTGAAGCTGTACGTCGCCTATTTTAGTTCTGATAGTTTCTCCCTGCCTTGACACGGCCAACACCACCAAGCCAAACCGGCGCAAAAATTCAATTTCCCTGATGCTGCGGGCCATCAAATCTGACTTGCTTGTGATCAGAATTTCAGCGAGCCTGATGTCTCCGCCTACCAAATCATCTTCTACAATCACATCGGCCCGAATGGAGATTCCTTTGGTTTCCTTCACCTTTATCAGGTCATCCATTTCACCTTCAACCAGCAAGATGTCGTTCGCGCGAATACGGGTGCGGTAGTCAGGCAAAAAGTTTTCTTTGCTCCGGATAATGTTCAGAATGCGGAACCCCATTTTAGAAAGGTCAGAGGCAAAAGCAATTTGACCAATCAGAGGAGAGTCCTCCTGAATGACAATCTCTGTTAAATACGTTTTGATGTTGTACCGTGTGGTGAGCCCCTGGCTTTTAGCTTCAGGTAGCAGGTAACGGCCAACGGTCATCATGTAGGCAATGCCCACTCCAAATATTATGAGGCCAATACCAGAGAACTCAAAGAAACTGAAAGGCTCTAGCCCCGCCTTGCTGATGTACCCACTCACCGCTACGTTGGTAGAGGTGCCAATAAGAGTACAGGTTCCGCCCAAAATAGAAGCGTAGGCCAAGGGCATAAGGTATTTGGAGCTACTGGTCTGCATTCGTTTTGCCACCCCAACCACCGGAGTTACAAACAAGGCGGTAACGGTTGTGTTGTTCATGAACGCAGATATAATTCCGGGCACAACCATAATGAAAAGGAGCAGGGTAAGAGGGCGATGGCCGGTGTGGCGCATCATCCAGTTTACCAGAAAATCAAGCACACCGGTGTCCTCCAGCGCGGCGCTTAACACAAATATAGAAGCCAGTATTATGATAAAGTCGCTGCTGAAGCCAGCAAACGCCTCTTCAGGAGTGATGATCTTAGTAGTGGTGAGAATGATGAGCAGAATCAGCGTGACCACATCTACAGAGAGTTTCTCTGAGGCGAAGAGGGCTACAGCTGCCAACAGTAAAAATAAGACAAGGGCAATCTCCATGGTGGTTGCGCTGGGTTACAATAGTTGGGAGCCTGTGAGAGAGCAAAAGAATTAATAAACCAATAACTGGTACTTACATCTATTGGGGAATGGCTTGTTGTCAACAACCACTAGGTAGCGCCAACCGCTGAAAGACATAAGTATGGTGGTAGAGGTATTGCTTCTCAAGATTGTAGTTCGTTGTGATTTAAAACCTGACGGCATTTTTACTCCGTAAAGTTCAGTTCGTGACTTGTACTCTGTAAGGTGGTAAAAGGTTAAGGGTTTTCTATGCTTGTTTTAGGCTAATTTTTCAGAAAAGAAGCTAATAACGCACGTTTTCACGAATAGCTTCCAAAATTATAGAGCAGGCTTCATCAATTTCGCTCATGGTAATGGTTAAGGGCGGAGCAATACGCATAGAGTTGTCGCAGAACAAAAACCAGTCAGTGAGTAATCCTTTTAAGATAGCAGTATCAATCACAGCCTTTAAAATAGCAAAAGATTCAAATTCTACCGCCATCATGAGGCCGCAATTTCTGATTTCCTGAATGGCCGGGTGCACCAGCTGTTGTTTGAACTGCTCCGCTTTTAGGGCAACCTCCTTCAATAATCCTTCTGTCTGTATAACCTCTAAGGTAGCCAGAGAAGCGGCGCAGGAAACCGGATGGCCGCCAAATGTGGTGATGTGCCCCAGCATTGGGTCATTCTTAAGGCTGTGCATGATCTCACGGCGAGAGATGAACGCGCCAATGGGCATTCCGCCACCCATGCCTTTGGCACAGGTAACAATATCTGGCACCACCTCAAATTGCTCAAATGCCCAAAATGTGCCGGTGCGCCCAAAACCACTCTGTATCTCATCCAATATCAATAAAGCACCTACCTCTGTACATCTCTTCCGGAGTTTTTGCAGATACTCTTTTTGAGGTACCCTAACACCAGCTTCACCTTGTACCGTTTCTAATATAACGGCGGCGGTTCGGTTGGAAATTTGTTCCAGGTCTTGCTCTGCGTTGTGGCGTATGTGCCGCACGTCTGGCAGCAGCGGCCGGAAGGCTCTCTTGAAACTTTCAGAACCATTGAGCGAGAGTGAACCTTGGGTGGAGCCGTGGTAGGCATTGTTGAATGCAATCAGCTCAGAACGACCGGTAAACCGTTTCGCCAGTTTACAGGCTCCCTCTACGGCTTCGCTGCCAGAAGAAACAAAGTACACGTTGTCAAGACCGGGAGGTAAGGTTTGCGACAGGGCGCGCGCCAGTTGCGCCGGCGGCGCTTGCACAATTTCACCGTACACCATCAAATGCAGGTATTTGTCAAGCTGCTCCTGTATTGCCTGCAGTACTTTCGGGTGTCTGTGCCCCACATTGCTTACCCCAATTCCTGATATTAAGTCTAAAAATCGCTCTCCTGCAGGGCCATACATATACACTCCCTCGGCTCGCTCCACTTCTAATAGCAGAGGAAAATCAGTGGTTTGGGCTTGGTGCTGGAGAAATAATTGACGGGCTGAAAGCATTTTTGTATAAGTTCTTTCAGCGAAGGTACACAGAAAGCTCTAAACTCATGTAGCTAACTAATGGCAGCAATGCTGTTTTGAAGCTGTTTTATGAAAAAGAGGGCTAAAACAAGGGAGCAGGGGCAGGTGTATTCAGTAGAGGGAAAGGGGGCAGTGATCTGAAAGACGGTGCGATATCTTCAGGCAACAAAAAAGGAGGCTAATGCCTCCTTTAAAAATATATTGTTAACGCCTGGAAGACGTTTGCAGCCGCTCTAGAAGCAGTTTGGTGAATTCACGTTCAGAGCGGTAAAGCAGGGCCAATTGCTTTGGTGAAATGACCCGCAGGTACCGATCCATGTACTCATTATCTAAATCCAATTCCCGCTGACGGTAAGACAATCGGGTTTCCAAACTGGCCTTTACTTGTTCGTTACTTTGGTTGTTCAGGTTTTCTTCACGGAGCGATCGTAGCTTTCGCTTCAATTCATACCTTTTTGTATTGTACTCATTGTAAATAGGCCAGAAACGCTGCGCCTGCTCAGGGGTTAGGCTAAGTTTTTCTGTAATGAAGGCAATTTTGGCATTTTCAATCTTCTCAAGACGTGCTTTCTTCTCTTCCGGAGTTTCTTTGTATTTTTGAGCTTGTGCCATAGTTCCCCATAAAAGAAGAACCAACAGGGGAAATAGTGATTTAATATTCATCTCTAAGCAGTGATTCAGTTACGTTTTTATCTTCCAACAGCTCCATGGCGGCATCTAAATTAACATCTTCGCGCCTCACTTCAATAAACTCCAGTCTATGCGGTGGTGAAACAGCGGCAAACTCTGCCAGTTCGGCGGCATCTAAATCTGACTGGTGGAGTAGGTACTGCTCAATTTCAGTGTCAGAAACTGAAGCCAAAGAAGTGTCTGACGAACTACTGATGGTGCTAAAGGTGTAAGTTGCCAAAAAGGCTATCACAAATACCAGGGCCATAGTGGCTGCAGCAAAAGCCGGCCGTAGTTTCTTCACCCAAGACCACGGAGCCGTAACGCCCACCGGACTGGCATACGCAGTGCGTTCCATGATGCGGGTAGGTAATTGGTCAAAGTACCGGCTGGGGGTAGTAAAGCCGTGTTCTTTGGGCACTCCATTCATGTTCATCTCTTTCTCTTCCATACTTATCAATCTGTTAGACAAGGATTAGCGGCTGTGGTTTAATTGTTCTTTAAAAACTCTTCTATTTTTTTTACCGCTATATGATAAGAGGCTTTCAAAGCCCCCACAGAAGTGCCCAATATTTCTGATATCTCTTCATACTTGAGATCATCAAAATATTTCATGTTAAAGACCAAGCGTTGCTTTTCAGGCAGACGCAGAAGTGCCTTTTGTAGTTTCAGTTGCACCTCTTCACCAGTAAAGTGGTCAGAGGAGTCCAGTTTTTCAGCTAATTCAGCAGCCACATCATGCAGGGGCAGGAAAAACCGCTTTTTTTTGGCGCTCAAGAAATTGAGGCACTCGTTGGTGGCAATTCGGTAAATCCAGGTGTAGAGTTGGGAGTCTTTCCGGAAAGATTCTAAATGGCTCCAGACTTTTACGAAAACTTCCTGTGTCAGGTCATCGGCATCGTCGTGGTCAATTACCATTTTACGGACATGCCAATACACTTTCTGCTGATACTTTCGAACCAGTTGGTTGAAGGCCAGATTGCGGGAGTCTGGGTTCTGGAATTTTTCTAAAATTTCCTTGTCTTCCAAATGTCGTTATCCGTTGTTCGTGATCAGTTGTTCAGAAAGGTTGTAACGGGACGTGCTTCTGTTTTAGGGCTGATTTCTTAAAAATAGCTCTAAAACAGAAGCACGGATTTTTAATTAAACGCTTGTCTAGGTTTTTATTTTGTACCGGAAGAAAAAAACATAAACAGGCTCTATGAATAATTCAGAAAGTAAAAAGGAAGTAACCTGGCTAAAGGATCACTATTTCTTCCGGCTGATGGCACGTTTCACCGCATCCACAATGCTGGTTTCATTGAGGCCGTACTTTTCCATCAGTTGATCAGGGGTGCCGCTTTCACCAAAAGTGTCGTTCACCGCCACAAATTCCTGCGGAGTAGGTAATTCCTGTGCCAGCACTCTAGCTACTGACTCACCTAATCCACCCAGGTAGTTATGTTCTTCAGCGGTCACCACACAACCAGTTTTGCGCACTGAGGCTAAAATGGCTTCAGAATCCAAAGGTTTAATAGTGTGGATGTTGATGATTTCTGCGTCTATGCCTTGCTCCGCCAATATTTTGCCGGCTAAAATTGCCTTCCAAACCAAGTGACCGGTAGCCAGAATGGTTACGTCTTTGCCTTCGTTCAACATAAGGGCTTTGCCAATCTCAAACTTCTGGTCTGCAGGGGTGAAATTAGGTACCACCGGGCGGCCAAAGCGCAAGTAAACCGGCCCTTCATATTCAGCAATGGCAATGGTGGCGGCTTTGGTTTGGTTGAAGTCACACGGGTTGATAACCGTCATGTGCGGCAACATTTTCATCATGCCTATATCTTCCAGAATCTGGTGGGTAGCACCGTCTTCACCTAGGGTAAGGCCGGCGTGTGAGGCGCAGATTTTCACGTTTTTTCCTGAATATGCCACCGATTGACGGATTTGGTCATATACCCGGCCAGTAGAGAAGTTAGCGAAAGTACCTGTGAAAGGAATTTTGCCTCCAATAGTCATACCGGCGGCCAACCCTATCATGTTGGCTTCGGCAATACCTACCTGGAAGAAACGCTCCGGAAATTCTTTGATGAAATCACCCATTTTCAAAGAGCCCACCAAGTCGGCGCAAAGGGCTACAACATTAGGGTTGGTGCGACCTAATTCTAACAGGCCAGCCCCGAAACCCGAGCGGGTGTCTTTAGATTCTGAGTAAGGGAAATCCTTCATTTTTAATCGAAAAGTTTTACCGTAGTGGTTTGGTTCGAACTAATTTTAAATGTCTTGACGTAGGTGAATTTGCTGGACAAGGCAGACCGCATTCTATACACAACGCGGTAGTGGCCTGGCTGCAAAGGTAAACTTATTTTACTGCTACCTTCCGGAATATTATAGATCCAGTTCTGGACCCCGTCATCCCCAATTTCATAGATACTGCCGTACCCTTTGAAATCTTGGGTGATGTTCAGTAAACCTGGCGGGTCAAAAGTAACGGTAGAGGCCAGGCCCTGCTGAATGGTTACGTAACGGGTAATGCGGGGCATGGTCAGCAACTCTATTTCATACTGCCCTGTCAGGTATTTGCGCTGCGAAGTAAAAGTCTGCACATTAAGTATCTCCTTTTGCCCCCTTTGCCTTACCAAGGCTTGTAACTTCCCGTAGTAGGTAGGTGCATCTTGCTTTAAGTATATGTACCCCTGAGGCGATTTAACTTTTATGACATTGTGCTTGCCGGGTTCAATGTGCAGTTGGCGCATGGTAACGGCTGGCACAGTATTCACTACAAGGTCATAGGTTCTCAGGGCATCAATCTCCAGCACATCCGGTTTGCCTTTTTCATCCATGTAATGAATGAGGTTGTACTCCGGCAGTTGAGATAAACTGTTGACGAAGGTCATGTTCACATTTGATTCCACAGCCCGCCCTGCATCATCGGTGAGCACAACTGAAACAGTTGTTTTCTTTAGCGCCAGATTGATGACATTATCCATTATATTATAGAATGTCTTTACATCTGATGCATTGTAGTAGGTGCCCATGCAGCCAAACTGTTGCTGATAACCAGGGTCTTCGCCTAACCCAATAATAAATGGCTTCAGGAACACATTCTTCTTTTGCAGTGCCAGAGAGGTAGCGCACGGATCTCCTCCGCAACTTTCCAGCCCATCGGTAATGATAATGATTACGTTGCGCACATTTGGCTCCTGCGGGAAGTCGTTTCCAGACTGCTCCAGTGAATAGGTAATGGGGGTATTGCCCTTTGGTACTATCTGCTGTAGCTTTCTGCGAATGGCCAGTGCATTCTTTTTCCCGAACGGTACCTCGAGTTTGGTGTCTTTGCAGTTCCGCTCATTTGCCATTGACTGATGCCCGTACACCCGCAGCGCAACCTCAAGGTTAGGGTAAGCCTCCAGTGAATCTGCCATGCGGCTCAGCATGTACTTGGCAATAGTCCAGCGGTCTGAATTCTCCCATTTGGCAAACATGCTACCAGAGGCATCTAACAAGAAAAGAAGCCTGGTTTTAGTTGCCGGTGTACTGGCAGTACCTGAAGCCGAATTTTTTGTTCCTTGGGCAATGGTAGGCAGGGTAGCTCCCAAAAGTAGGAAGCAACACACCAAAAAAGCGGCCGCGCGAACCAATTTCATACCGAAAGGAAAGGAGCCGGCAAACCTGGATCAGGCTGCCGGCTGAACTTGATTAATAGTCGTTGAGGGTTTCTTTCAACTGCACCAGTGCCTGCTCTAATTGAGCATCGTTTGGTGCCACACCGTGCCATTTGTGAGAACCCATCATGAAGTCTACACCAAAGCCCATTTGGGTGTTCATAAGAATCACCACTGGCAAACCTTGGCCAGTCAGAGACTTGGCTTCTTCTAATGTTGGAAGAAGTTGGGCAAAGTCATTTCCGTTTTCACAGTGCAATACTTTCCAGCCGAATGACTCAAACTTTAAGCGCAGATTGCCCAGACTCATGACCGCATCTACCGGACCGTCAATTTGCTGTCCATTATAGTCTACCGCCCAAATGATGTTGTCTACTTTATGGTGGGCGGCATACATGGCAGCTTCCCATACCTGACCTTCCTCCAGTTCACCGTCGCCAGTAAGCACGTACACCAGTTTATCATCATTGTTCAGCTTTTTAACCTGGGCAGCGCCAATTGCTACTGAAGGACCCTGGCCTAAAGAGCCGGACGCAATACGTATACCCGGTAAGCCTTCGTGCGTGGTAGGGTGGCCCTGTAAACGTGAATCTAATTTACGGAAGGTAGAAAGCTCCTTTGGGTCAAAGTAGCCGGCGCGCGCCAAAACACTATACCAAACTGGTGAAATGTGACCATTTGATAAGAAAAACAGGTCTTCGCCCTCCCCGTTCATGTTGAATTCGGGGTTATGGGTCATTTGTTTGAAATACAGCGCTACCAATAACTCAGTACAGCCCAATGAGCCGCCAGGGTGTCCAGAGTTTACCGCATGCACCATACGGACGATGTCGCGGCGTACCTGGTGGGCTACATCTAACAACTGTTCTGTTTCGTAATTAAAAGGGTTCATATAAATAAGGTGATAATGGTCTGGTATTGAAGAGAAGCGTTCTTGTTTTGGGGCTTATTTCTGCAAATTAAGTCTAAAACAGCTACATATCTGCTACTTGAAACATAATTTTAGGCTGAAGCTCTACTTGCAGAATTTACTTAACTAATTGAGCCGTGTGATTTTTAGTGTCTACCTTCTTGATGATGTCTTCAATGGTGCCCTCTTCATCAATTACAAAGGTGTAGCGCATGGTGCCCATGTACTTGCGGCCGTACATGTTTTTCTCTTGCCAAACACCATATTTCTCCACTATCTGGTGTTCCGTGTCGGCTAGCAGCGGGAACGGCAGGTTGTATTTCTCAATGAACTTCTGGTGTGATTTCTCATCATCAACACTCACACCTAGCACTACATAGCCTTTGGCTAAAAGAGCATCGTAATTGTCGCGGAGGTTGCAGGCTTGGGCGGTACACCCAGGAGTATCGTCTTTAGGATAGAAGTAAAGCACTACTTTTTTCCCTTTGAAATGGCTGAGTTTAATCTGACTTCCGTTCTGGTCTTTTACCTCAAAGTCTGGGGCTGGTTGTCCTTTTTCTAGCATCATATTTAATGAGTTATGAACAATGATTAATGATTAAAAAATAATGGAGATAGATTAAAATGAATGTTGAAGCTTTTCATACAACTAATTCAAGAACATTTAATCATTATTCATTACTCATTAATCATCTGTCAAATTTTAGTAGTGTAAACAGCTTCGTTGCCTACTGAGTCTTTTACCCTTAAAACCACGCCGCCGGACAAAGGTACTGTTTTATCTAAACGCTCTGAGGTAAGGGTGGCGTTTTTGTGCTCCCACTTAAGTAAGAGCCACTGACCGTTTACCTCGCAATGCCAAGACGCAATGCCTGAAAGGTTGTCACTGATCCGGAAGCTGATTTCTGAGGAGTTTTTCTTCACTAGTTTAATGGTAGGGGCAACCGTATCGGTTAAAACTTTATAGCGACCCAGGTCTTTCACCTGAAATGTAATGGCATCGCCGTTCCAGGTGCCGCCTAAATATCTTCGGCCTTTGCCCCAGCCTAAGTCATACACGGCAGCCTTGCTTTTGTCTGCCGGTATTTCTCTTGGCCTGATGGTGATTTTGGCAGGTTCAAAAAGCGTGATGAGTGGGTTATTGACATGGATGACATCTTGGGAATCATGCAGGGTTTGCAGAAACAAGGTATCATACAAAGAGTTCTTTGAGAAGGCTATATCCATAAACCTGTTGGTGTACAGAAACTCAGTGTTAGGTGGAATTAGCCGATTGAACGGGAATTTAACTTTCGTGCCATCCAAAATGGCGGAGTCAGGTATGCCGCCAATCATGTTGTACAGGTAAACTGAACCCGCAGCATTCTTGTAAGATGGAATAACAGCATACTTATAATTGCCAATGTACAAATCAAGATTACGCTTTGCCTGGGCTGTGTCAGCTGCTGTTATTTTAAGGATGCTCTCCATCACATCATAGCTGAGTTTAGGAGTTTTCACCTCTGGTCTTCCAAGTTCTTGGTAAGCGCTGCTTTCGCCGCGAACCATGAACCGCAGTTGGGTTAAATTATTGTAGGAGTCCTTTAGGTCGGCCACCACTTCATACAGCTTACCTTCTTCAATTCTAAAGCGACCGCGGTCAGCGTCTACTTCATAAATAGGCAAAGTATTTCCGTCTGCCACGTACAGGCGCTGAAATGCCTTGTTTGTCAACTTCAACACCGGAAAATTAATATGAACGGATACCTGTCTTGACTTTTCAAAGGGTACATTGTCAATTAGGTGGCGGTAAACGGCCTCGCCATTTACACGCAGTTCCATGGCCTGTACTCCGTTTCTGTTGGCGGCGCCATTGTACTGGTCAATTGCCTGAATCTCCAGCCCCAACAAACCTGAGGCTTTAAGGGTGTCTTTGATGGTATACAGGTTGCCCTGTTTTTCTGGGGTGAATTCTTTGCGGCTATATTCTCCCTGCACACGGGCATCTATGCTCTGCGGGGTTAAGGCAAAGTTGTATACAGTAGGCGGCACCTGGTCCACTACTTCTGTAAAACCATATTGCAGCGGGTTTAGGAGTTTGTTTTCTGCGTCGCGTACTTCAAAATGCAAATGGGGCCCGCCTGAGCCTCCTGTGTTTCCGGAGTAGGCAATGATGTCACCTTTCTTTACCGGGAACTGGTTTTGGGTAGGATACACATCAATGTCAAAATCTTTTTTCTGGTACTGCAGTTGTAGCATGTGCTGCGCCAGGGCAGGAGGGAAGTGATTTAGGTGTGAGTAGGTAGTTACTAATCCATTGGGATGTGTGACCACTATATGGTTGCCGTACCCGTAGCTGGATATCCTGACTCTGGAAATATACCCATCAGCGGCGGCATAAACAGGTAAACCAATTTTCATATCGGTTTTAATGTCAATACCGCCATGAAAGTGGTTTGGGCGTATTTCCCCCATGCTACCAGACAGAAAGTTCTGGGTTCCCGGCTTAATAGGAAACAGAAATGGGTTGGCAGGGTTAGACGCCGGAGCTGGAGCTGGAGGGGTTGTGCTGGTTTGTCCCCACCCTAATGTGCTTAAGCCTAAAAGACCAGTTAATAAGAAAGAACGGATATTATTTAACTTCAAAATTCAGTAAGGTTTTATCTTCTACAAACGCCTCTAGTCTATCACCTATTTTGATTGGCCCCACTCCAGCCGGTGTGCCGGTAAAAATGAGATCTCCCTTTTTTAAGGTAATAAACCGCGACATATACGTAAGAATTGCCGCAAAGTCGTGAATCATCATGCTGGAATTGCCTTGCTGTTTCAGTTCCCCGTTAACTTTTAGGCCAAAGGTAATATTATCAAAGGCCGGGAAATCTTCTACAGGCAGAAAAGAAGAAACAGGAGCTGAACCATCAAATCCTTTCGCCAGGGTCCAGGGCAGGCCTTTGGTTTTTGCTTTGGTTTGCAGATCTCGGGCGGTAAAGTCTACACCAATGCCAATGCCGTCAATGTATTTGCTTGCGAACTTGGGCTGAATGTTTTTCCCTTCCTTGCCAACACGAAGTACCAATTCAACTTCATAATGGATGTCGGTTGAGTAGTCTGGGTAATAAAAAGGGTCATTGTTCCGGAGTACGGCCGTGTCTGGTTTAAAAAAAATAACTGGCTCGTCGGGCACCTCATTCTTAAGCTCGGCTATATGTTCAGCGTAGTTACGGCCTATGGCAAGTATTTTCATGTCGGTTTTTATTTTCAAAGATATAGCATTTAGAGTTTTTTATGCCCATTCAGGTAGTAGACTTATACGTTTGCTAAAATTTGGCATGAAATTATATATAGGAAAAACTAGATTTGTGCTGGAGGATGGCGTGAGGTATCACCAAACATAGGAATTACCGTATACGGGTACATTCCGGAAAAGGGAATGCCGCTGGCTGAGTCCAGATTATGTACCATTAAACCTATGAAACAAATGAATTTCCTTAGAAATGCTCTTTTGTCCTTGGCTGTATTAGTTACTGTTGGTTGCTCTACGGTGCCTATTACCGGCCGCAGACAAGTCTCTCTGGTAAGTGACCAAGAGGTAATGCAGATGTCTCTTCAAGCTTACCGTGAAATGATGTCTCAAAGTAAACTGTCTAACAACGCCCAGCAGACGGCCATGGTAAAGAGGGTGGGGCAACGCATTCAGCAGGCGGTAGAGACCTATATGCGCCAGCAGGGAGCCTCAGATCAACTAGCCGGTTATCAATGGGAGTTTAATTTGATTGATGACCCAAAACAGCAGAACGCATTTGCCATGGCAGGTGGGAAAACAGCAGTTTACACTGGTTTGCTTCCTATTACCCAAGATGAAACTGGTCTGGCCGTAGTAATGGGTCATGAAATTGCGCACGTAATCGCAAAACACGTGAATGAACGAATTAGCCAGCAAATGCTAGCTGAGGCAGGGGGGGGGGTTATTGGAGCCGCAACCGGACAGGGTGGTGCCACTTCACAAGTGGTAAATGTAGCTTATGGTATTGGAGCCGGTGTAGGAATGATGAAGTTCGGCCGTACCCAAGAGTCTGAGGCTGACAGGTTGGGGTTGATCTTTATGGCTATGGCTGGCTATAACCCAGAGGCAGCTCTTACCTTTTGGAAAAGAATGGATGCCGCCAGCGGTTGGCAGTCTCAGCCGGAAATATTAAGTACGCACCCTTCAAACCAGACCCGTATTGCCGATATTCAGAAGCACTTGCCGGAAGCAAAGAAATACTACAGCGGTCGCTAAGCTTTATGAAGATAAATTCTAAATGGTTGATTTTTGGAGCTGTACTTATGGCATTGCTCTTGAAATCTGATAAGGCCAAGTAGTTGGTCAGTGAACAGTAATCAGTTATAAGTAAGCATTAATAGTGTTAAATAGCAGTTGGGAATGGGTTACAAAGATAAAGTAACAATAATCTAACATGTAAAGAGCAAAAGTCAAAAACAGAGAAGCCTACTTCATTTGAAGTAGGCTTCTCTGTTTTTGACTAGATTTTAGAAAAATGAGCTAAAAACAAAATGAGTTATGCTTTATTCCACCCTTTATATTTGTATAAAAGCATTTTTTTAACTGTTTACTGATCCCTGTTCACTAATCCCTGTTATTGTTTCATTGCCGTTTGTTGCAGAGCCCCTCTAAGCTTTATTTTGGTCAAAACCTTCTTGGTGTAGAGCGGGAAATCTCCTTTCATCATCCAGTCATAATAGCTGGGTTCTTTTTTGAGCACATCCTCTACTGGTATATTTTTATGCTTCCCGAAGTTAAAAACTTCTACGCCATCAGCGTTAAAGGCAATGCGGCCAGAAAGATCAGCTGTTTTTTGAAAGGTGAACTTATGCAGGGCCTGCATATCGTTCTTGACCGGGAAATCACTTTGGTCTTCCGCGCCGGGCAGGGGAGCGTTCTCATAGAATGACACCTGACTTTTCAGGATTTCATACGTGGCCACGGTGTCGGCTTCGGCTGAGTGGGCGTTTTCTAAGGTTTTGTCGCAGTAGAATTTGTAGGCCGCAGAAAGCGTACGTTGCTCCATTTGGTGGAAAATTCGGCAAACATCTACAATGGCTCTGTTCTCAATGTCAAAGTCTATGTTCACACGCAAGAACTCCTCTGCAAGCAACGGAATATCAAATTTAATCAGGTTGAAGCCTCCTAAATCACAGCCTCGCAAAAAATCGTCCAGTGACCGGGCCAGTTGAGCAAACGTGGGGCAGTCAGCCACATCGTCGTCATAGATCTTATGGATCATACTGGACTCAATGGGAATAGGAATGGTGGGATTCACGCGACGGGTTTTAAGAATTTCCTCGCCGTTAGGCATCACCTTCAACATACTTATCTCCACAATACGGTCTTTGCAGATGTCCACGCCTGTGGTTTCCAGGTCAAAGAAAACAATGGGTTTGCGTAGGTGTAATTTCATAGGCGACGTCTGATTAAGAAGCGGTAACGGTTTGGGCCAGTTTCTGTAAATCCAAATTGCCGAAGGTGCCAGAGGTCATCATCAGCAGGTTCTTGTCTTTCCAGTTTTGTGACAGTAAAAATTCTTGTAAAGCCTGGCTATCTGTAAACACTTCTATCTTCTCGTCGCCAAACGCTGCCTTCAGATCTTGCGGATCAAGAGGGGGCATACGCTTGTGCTCCAGGGTCTTGGGGTTAAAGTACACAATCTTGACGTCTGGTGCTAAGAAAGTACCTTTATATTGAGGTAAAAAATCTTTGTTGAGGCTGCTGAACGTGTGCAATTCAAGGCAGGCGATGAGCTGCCGCTGCGGATATTGCTTTTTCAGAGCTTCAGAAGTGGCTTTTAACTTAGAGGGAGCGTGGGCAAAATCTTTATACACCAGCGTGTGCTCATTCTCCCCAATTTTCTCTAAACGACGGGCGGCTCCTTTGAAAGTGGCCAGTGCCTCATAGAAAGCCTGCCCTTTAATGCCAATGCGCTTGCAGACTTCTTTGGCAGCGCTGATGTTGCGCAGGTTGTGCTCCCCGAATAGCTGAATCTCTACGTCGTCCTTCTTTGTCTTAAGAATTGTTTTACCGCTTTTCTTGATCTTGTGCTCATGAATGGTGTAGCCGACGTAGTTCACGTCTGTTTTATTGGGCACACACACTTCCAACACCTGCTCATCATCTTGGTTGTAAATAAGTGAGCCGGCTTTTGGCGTCATCTCCACAAAAATGCGGAACTGCTCGCGGTAATTCTCTTCGGTAGGGAATACATTGATATGATCCCAGCTGATGCCGCTGATCACGCCAATGTGGTGATGGTATTTATGTATTTTAGGTACCCGCTGAATAGGAGAGGACAAATACTCGTCGCCCTCAATCACTATAATAGGAGCATCATCGGTCAGTTTCACCATCAGGTCAAAACCCTCTAGCTGTGCGCCCACGGCATAATCAAACTTACGGCCATGGTACTTCAGCACGTGCAGAATAATAGACGTAATAGAAGTTTTACCGTGACTGCCGGCAATTACAATGCGCTGTTTATTCTTTGACTGCTCGTAAATGAACTCCGGGAAAGAGAAAATTGGGATGTTGTTTTCCTGCGCAAACAACAATTCAGGGTTATCGGCGCGGGCGTGCATGCCTACAATTACGGCATCTGGCAGAGGCTGCAGTTTTTCAGGAAACCAACCTTCCTGCTCAGGAAGCAGTCCTTCTGCCTGCAATCTACCTTTAGCCGGTTCAAAAATCTCATCGTCAGAGCCAGTAACTTTCAAGCCTTTGCGGTGCAGGGCCAGGGCTAAGTTGTGCATGATGCTGCCGCCAATGGCAATCATGTGGATGTGCTGATACGCCGATGTACTCATGTAGTCTATCTCAAAGAAAGCAAATGTAAGGATTTTAGCCTATGCTCTCTAGCTACGCAGCCAACGGATTTGTGGATATGTGACAGGAAATTTGTGGATTACTTTTGAAGAATAGTTTTGAGGAAGAAGAATTCTGATCTGGGGATAGGTCTGTTTTAGCCCTGTTTTCTTAAAAAGAGGCTGAAAACAGGTTGTGTCTTTTCTGAAGATTTTCCCTGGCGCAAGCGTCCGCTTGTGTCCGCTCGTATTCCTGATACTCCCACTTTGAAGGGGGCGAAGGGGGATGTTTACACAGATGCGTCCTTATATTCCAGATCTTACTCTTTTGCGGTCATCCTTCTTTTGAGGTCATCCTGAGCGCTAGCTGAAGGATCTAAAGAAAACTATTACTCCTGCCAGAGATATTGCCTCCTCCATCGCTTTACCCTCTGCCGTTGTTGCGTGTTCTCACCAACAACTTAAAAAGCTTTTACTCCCTCTGCCTTTATTACTAAACCTCAAACTGCCTCTCTCCCTGCCGGGGTTTGTCACTTTTCTCCTTGATGAGAAAAGTAACCAAAAGAATCAAGAAGCCCCTGACTCGCTGCCGCTCAGACAGGAGGGGCTTCATCTATTTTACCACCTGGCAAAAGTGCGCTGTTCCATAGCGGAAGTGGCTACTACTGACTTGTAGCTGCACTACTTGCTCCCGCTAAGCGCCTACGTGCCCTTGGCACTGCGTTGCCCGCTCCCGCAGGATAGGCTAAGGAAGGTGCGGTCTTTAGTCACTTCTTTTTGACTCTAGACTCAGGACTCTCGACTCAAGACTCAGGACTAAAATTGTGGATAGATACCTGTTTTATGTGGATTACCGGAGGCGTCAAAAATCTTACATTTGTCATTATGGAGGAGACGAAACAGATACAGAGCAGGGGCAGAGCCGCCTGGAATACGAAAAATGCTGTGCCTCAGGGTTTAGGCAAACTTCCGCCTCAAGCCTTGGAGTTGGAGGAAGCCGTGTTGGGAGCACTCATGCTGGAGAAAGATGCCCTTACTGCAGTAATTGACCTTTTAAAACCTCAGAGTTTTTACAAAGACGCGCATCAGCGCATTTTTAAAGCTATTCTGGCTTTGTTTGACAAGTCAGAGCCTATAGATATTTTAACGGTTACCCAGGAACTGCGCGAGCAGGGGGAGCTGGAGTTTGTGGGTGGTGCATATTATGTAACGCAACTAACGACAAGGGTAAACTCCGCGGCCAATATTGAATTTCACGCCCGTATCATTACTGAGGCTGCTATCAAGCGTGACCTCATCAGTATTTCCTCCGAAGTATTAGGCCGCGCCTATGAAGATACCACCGACGTGTTTGACCTGCTGGACAGCACCGAAGCGAAGCTTTTTGAGGTGAGTGAGTCTAACATCCGGAAGAACTTTGACGACATGCAGTCTTTGATGCACAAAGCCATCAAAGAGCTGGAAGCCAAGAAAAGCCAGAAAGAAGGTTTGACGGGTGTGCCAAGTGGTTTTACCGCGCTAGACAGAGTAACTTCAGGCTGGCAACCCTCAGACTTAATTATCTTGGCGGCACGTCCGGCTATGGGTAAGACGGCGTTCGTGGTTTCGGCCATGCGGAACGCCGCGGTTGATTTTGGCAAAGGCGTGGCTATCTTCTCGCTGGAGATGTCCTCTATTCAGTTGGTAAACCGTCTTATATCTGCCGAGGCGGAGTTGGACTCGGAGAAAATCAAGAAAGGTAATCTTGCGGATTATGAGTGGACGCAGCTGAACCACAAGATTACCAGATTAAGCCAAGCGCCTATCTTTATTGACGATACCCCGGGTCTTTCCATACGGGAGCTTCGTACCAAGTGCCGCCGATTAAAAGCGCAGCATGACATCCAGATGGTGATCATTGACTACCTGCAGCTGATGAGCGGCAACGCGGAAGGCAGCAAAGGCGGAGGTAACCGTGAGCAGGAAATTGCCTCAATTTCAAGGGCGCTAAAGCAGCTAGCCAAAGAGTTGAACGTGCCCGTGATTGCCCTTTCGCAGTTGAGTCGTGCCGTGGAAACCCGAGGCGGTGACAAAAAGCCTATGCTTTCTGACTTACGTGAATCCGGGTCTATTGAGCAGGATGCCGATATGGTATGCTTCCTGTACCGTCCGGAATACTACGGTATTACCGAAGATGAAATGGGAAACCCAACGCTGGGTGTGGGTGAAGTAATTATAGCCAAGCACCGGAACGGTGAAGTGGGTAGTGTGGCTCTTAAATTCATTGGTAAGTACACTAAATTCGGTAACCTGGAAGATGGCTTTGGCGGAGGCAGCCCATTTGACGGAGGAGGAAGTTTCCCGGTTTCTGATTTCGACGGACCGGCAGCTGGCGGAGGTGCTCCTAATACCATTAGGTTAGGTAGCAAAATGAACGATGGCGGCGGATTCCCTCCATCTTCTTTTGATGATGCTCCTCCGTTTTAACATCTGCGGTGTTGCAAAATATTCAGAAAGGCTGCTTCTCATAAGAGAGGCAGCCTTTTGTTTTAGAGCTACTTTTTAGAAAATAGCTCTAAAACAGATTAGCAAAGAACATTATATTCATAAAATGTAGGTAGATAGTAAGTAATACCAGAAGTTACTTCCTCTGAAAGAAGAGGAAAAGGAATTTCTTTTCTGACGCGGTAAACGTATGGGGCGATCAAAAGGCATCAAAAATGAATAGAAATCAAACTAAAATAGCCGTGATAGGATGTGCTATAGTTTCAGTTTTGTTAATAGGTGGATTCATGTATGTTTTTACTTCACTTGATAATAGCTTCTGGATAACATCAAGAACTATTGAGCTGAAGTTACATGATTCCGTAAAAAAAGCCATTGTAATAATTGATAAACAAGCTATACATCCAAATTCAATGAACCTAAAAATGACTGGTGCATTAAATGGAGATGGAGTACTACAATTTGGTTGGAGCGATTCAATCTTTTATCGTTCAGACACATTGCATGGCAACTTTAGTATAAACTATAAGAGTCTTGATTGGTATAATGACACATGCTTTTTTAAATTTGAACCTTTAACAGCCACAAAGGGAGATTTAAAAATTGAGTGTGAAATCTTTTCAAGCAGAAAATGAAATTTTACACACCCACACATACTTCTTAGGTAGCTACACTACTATCCCTTTCCCTTTCATTTTATTATGAAAACTCGTTTACTCCTGATGCTGTTTTACATGGGCATCACCAATTCTTTTGCTCAGATTAACATAGCTGATTCTACGGCACAGGTAATAGGATACTGGGACAAAAAGGAAAAGCAAACCTATACGGTCACCCAAGAAAGTATCAAGGTGAAAGGCACAGATACCACGTCGCGCGAAACCATGAAATACGACGTAGATATCACTATTTTAGACTCAACCGCCACCTCTTATACCATTGAATGGCATTACAGAAACTTTAATTTGAGCAGTTCTAATGTGTTGGCCTTGAAGATGGCCCGTATTCAGCAAGACCTGAAAGTAGTCATCAAGACAAATGAGATGGGCTCTTTTCAAGAGGTGGTGAACTGGAAAGAGGTAAGAAACCAAGTAAAAAAGTCTGTAGAAAAATTGAAGAGGGAGTTGGGGAACGTTCCGCAGGTAGTGGAGGTGCTTAAGAAGACGGAAGGACTTTACAATTCAAAAGAAGCGATTGAGGCAGTTGCTGTTAATGATATACAGCAGTTTTATACTTTCCATGGAGGTAAATATACTTTAGGTGAATTACTGGAAGGCCAAATGAAAGTATACAATCCGTACGGTTCTGAGCCTTTTGATTCTGAAGTCACGGTATATTTAGATGAAATAGATACGGAAGACAGCAATGTGATAATGCGGGCTACGCATGAAATTAATCAGGAGCAGCTGATAAAGGCTACACATTCTTACTTAGTAGATATTTCAAAAAATTTGAAAGTTACTCCACCTAAACTGGAAGACCTGAAAGACATCAGTAATGAAATTTTGGTAGCCTCCAGAATTCATGAATCTGGGTGGGTGATGTACAGCGTGCAAACTAAAATCATAAAGGCAGACAACACCACCAGCATAGAAGAAAGAACCATAGACTTACAGTAATATCTGGCCTTACCCTTTCTTTTCAGCATGATACTTAACACCTACCGCTATATTGCCGGTGCCTTGCGGGTACATTATTGGGTACTTACGTTGTTTCTTTTTTGCGCCTGCTTTTTGGGCAGCCCCTATGCACGTGCCCAAAATAGCCCAGACACCGAAAAGCATCTCTACTTTTACCACGTGTGGGGTTTTCTGAAGTACCACCACCCAGCCTTGGCCGTAGGTAACATTTCTGCCGATTCACTTTTTCTGCGCTACCTGCCGCCGCTTGACAACGCCTCAACCCAAAAAGAAGTAAACCAGGTGCTAGCGCTTATGCTACAGGAGGTAGGAATGCCTGGCACGCCCAAAGTAACACCGTCCCTCAACAAAACTCCCCATGCCTTTCTGCTTCGGAACTTAGATGACCGCTGGCGCACCCGTTCAAGGTACCTGAATGCAGATAACCGGAAAGCTCTTCAGACAGTATTTGACCACCGTTTCACCGACGAAAAGCACCAGTACACCTATGTGCGGTATAATCCCTATGGCGGCACCATGCCCAATGAACCGGCCTATGAAATTCCGAAGGAAGAAAATGTGCCGTATGCCCTCCGTATGTTGGCCCTGGCTAAATTCAAAGCCTTTGTAGATTACCTGTACCCCCATAAATACCTCATGGATGAGAATTGGGACATGGTGGTGCAGGATTTTATTCCGTTGTTCAGCCAAGCCGGAAGCCGCCAAGCTTATGAAACGGCTTTATTAGGATTGAACGCCCGCCTGGATGACAGTCAGGCCTTTCCTTTTTTTCGGCAGCTGCATTACAAAGAAAGTATCTTCAAGAACAAGTTCTATCCGCCCTTTGACTATAAAGTGATAGATCGAAGAATAGTCGTTACAAATCTGATTGATCCAGAACTTTGCGCAAAATCTAATATTCAAGTGAATGATGTTCTGGAAGAATTAGATGACCAACCAATTGATGTATGGGTATCGGCGCTGGAAAACGTTTTGTCAGTTTCGAACAGATCGGCGTTATGGGCCAAGGTAGGAGAGTGGGGAGATAATTTATTGTTTCGCTCCGCTGATTCAGACACAAAGGTGCTATTGCTGCGGGGAAATGATCTCATAAGTGTAAATCTGCAGCTAATAGACCCGCTGCAACCAGATAAAGCCCAGCTCATAGATCAATATTTCAAAAAAAGGCTGAATCCAGTAAAGAAAAAGAAAGGGCTGCAGTGGATAGGAGACTCCATTGCCTATGTTCAGATCAATGACACAGAGCGGCTGTCAGAAGATGTGCAAATAGAGGATATTGGAAAGCGATTAGATTCATTGTTCAACCAGATAATAGCCGCCAAAGGACTTATACTAGATTTACGCGGTACGCCAGACAATTCAGACTTTGTGTATGAACACCTTTACCGGAAATTTGGCACCGCAGATAACTTATTTGCCCGCTATTACTTGCTAAACCCAGAAACTCCTGCAACTTATAGCTATCTGGCCAGAAGAGAGGCATATTTTCCCACTAACATTACTCCTCTGGGGGCGCCTCGTCCTGCCAAAGTTGTGTTACTGGTAAACGGCTCCACCCAAGGTATTGGAGAGTGGCTGGCCATGAACCTGCAACACCTTTTTCCAGAGGCTATTACTATTGGGCAGCAAACCGCCGGAGCCGACGGCGATGTAAAACGTTTTTACCTGCCTGGTAATTATGTGGTGGAATGTACGGCAAACGCCGTTTTTTATCCTGACATGACAACCACCCAACGCATTGGCATAAAAATAAACCAAGAGGTGAAATCTACTTTAAAGGCGATGCAGGAAAAAAGAGATGAGCCTTTAGACCGAGCCATTGAATTAATCAATGCCAACTGATTGATGAGCTGTATTAGCGCTATTTTCTGAAAAAGAGGGCTAAAACAGCAGCCATCAGAATTGTGACGGTTTAGCAGCGTCTCCCTGAGAAATATTAACCATTTTCAATCTGGTATAATTAAACCACAATTCATTAGCTCTTAATATAAACTATCGATGGATTTCAAGCTAAGACCCTGGCAAATTGATGATCTGGACAGTGTGGTGAAGCATGGCAACAACATCAACATAGCCCGCTTCATGACCGACGCCTTTCCGCACCCTTATACAGAAGAAAACGGGCGGTCCTTTATAGAGTTTGCAACCAAAGATAAACCAATACATATTTTCGCGATAGATATTAACGGCGAGGCCGTTGGCGGAATAGGGGTTCATCCGCAGGCAGATATTCACCACAGAAATGCAGAGCTTGGATATTGGCTCTCTGAAGAATATTGGGGCAAAGGCTTAATGAGCAAGGCCGTACTTCAAATGATTGATTTTGCCTTCCAATCTTTTGAGATTGACAGAGTCTTTGCCCGTCCATTCGGTACCAATCTGGCCTCACAAAGAGTTTTAGAAAAGGTAGGTTTCAGTTTAGAAGCCCATTTTGAGAAAACGCTGGTGAAAAATGGAGAACTGTTAGATGAATTAGTGTATGCTATCCGGAGGGTTTAGAAAAGGGATCAATATTTCATCATCAGAAATATAAGAAAACATCATCACGGATTTTAGTGCTACATGAGTTCAGATATATCTATTCCTTAATATTAACTTATTGAAAGCCAATGTATAAATAAGCCTTTCATTGAACCATAATTCATAGACAACCCGTACACTTTCACTGGTACATAGTTTTAACCTAAAAATAAGACAATGAAAAAAGAAAGAGTAAGTATCGGGAGAATTCTGCGGAACGGCCTTTTTTGCTCCTTATTGGCTGGTCTGGTAGCTTGTGGAGGCAGTTCAGAAACAGCTGAAGGAAATGAGGGAGCTGAAGACTCAGTCAACATGTCACAAGAGAATACAGCCGCAGGAGACACCTGGGACAATAATCGTTTCTCAACCTCCTTTACGTCAAACAACAAGTATAAAGAATGGGATAAAAACGGTGATTCTTTCTTAGATGAAGACGAGTTCTACGGTAGCTATTATAATACCTGGGACACGAACAGAGATAATTCATTAGACGAGCAGGAATGGACTGCTGCTTCAAGAGACTACGGCATAACAGACCAGAACTGGTCTGACTGGGATGCCAACCGGGACAACAAGCTAGACCAAAACGAGTTTAGAACCGGAATAAGCAAAAACAACTACTACGGCACCTGGGACCGTGACGGGGACAAAAGAATAAATGAGCGGGAGTATTCAGACGGAGTATTCGGAATGTGGGACAACGACCGCAACGGATCTCTCACCAACGATGAGTACAATACCAGAAATAACCGCTATTACGGCACAGGTCAAGGCATGAACGGCCAGAATACAACTGGCACAGGTCAAACCACAACTGGCACAGGCCAAAACACAACAGGCGGAGTCACCACCGGCCAATCTACAACTGGTGGAGCTACTACCGGTCAAACAACAACCGGTACTGGCCAAAGAACTACTGGAAACGGCCAAAGCACAACGGGTGGGGCTACAACGGGTCAAAGGCCGTAGCCAATAAATGAACCTGCAGTTGTAATCAGCAGGTTTTGTAGTATTTTTCTCAAGAGGTGTTTTGGCTGTTTCATGAAAACAGCCCCAAAACACCTCTTGTTATTTCTCTACCTTTGTGTTTGCTTTCCCAAAAAACAAGTAAAGCAGAAAAGTAGTACAAGTTCATAAATAGAAACCTTTAGGAAGATGGAAAACCACGATAAAAAATATAATCAACTTACTCCAGAGGAGGAGTATGTCATCTTGCACAAGGGCACCGAGCGCCCTTTCACTGGTAAGCTGTACACGAACAAAGAGGCCGGCACTTACATTTGCCGCCGTTGTAACGCCCCGCTTTACCGCTCTGAAGACAAATTTGAATCGCACTGCGGGTGGCCTAGCTTTGATGATGAAATTCCGGGAGCCGTAACCCGTGTGCCCGACGCAGATGGCCGCCGTACAGAAATAGTGTGCTCTAACTGTGGTGGCCATTTGGGTCACGTGTTCTTGGGAGAACGGTTTACCTCTAAAAATACCCGCCATTGTGTCAACTCTATCTCTATGGAGTTTGTACCGGCCAAGCAAGACTAACAATACCGGGTAGTGCAGGCCATACTTTTTACAGGTCTACAGGCATCTGGCAAGTCAAGCTTTTATAAGCAGTACTTCTTTAACTCGCACGTGCGCATTAGTCTTGATTTGCTGCGTACCCGCAAGCGGGAAAGCAAATTCCTGCAGCTGTGCCTGCAAACCAACACCCGCTTTGTAGTGGATAATACCAATCCCACTATAGAGGAAAGGCGGAAGTACCTGGCGCTGGCAAAAGAGCACCGATATGAGGTGATAGGGTATTTCTTCCAAACCTCTTTGGCTGAGGCATTGGCACGTAACAGTGAGCGGGAGGGGAAGGAGCGTATAAAAGATATTGGCCTGTATGACTGCCATAAAAAACTAACCGCACCGTCGTTTGACGAAGGCTTTGACCGTTTGTTTACTGTGCAGCTGCATAACAACGGTTTTATTGTAGAGGAGTTGATTAGAGAGCTGCCGGAAGAGCAATAGCCTATGTTTGAAAACCGCAAAATTGATTGGAACCGCCAGCCAGAGGCAGAAGAAGGGGTCTACACCTGTACCCAATGTGGCGTGCCTCTTTTTGAAGCGGGTAAGAAGTTTGATTCTAAAACCGGGTTCCCTAGCTTTTGGGCTCATTTGGGAGAGAATGTACAACAGCACCTGTTACAGACCTATGGCCGAGACCGAATCCAGCTGCTGTGTCACCACTGTGGGCAGCACCTGGGGCACCTGTTCCAAGATGAAAGAACTCCCAGCGGAGTTCGCTACTGTATTAATGCCGAGTCTGTGGCTTATCAGCCGTCAAGTAAACTAGATTCATAGAAAGTAAAACACCATGACCTCCAGCAAAAGGAGGTCATGTGTTTTAGGCTTGTTTTTAAGAAATCAATCCTAAAACACCATCAAACTTTAGTTAGTCGATCTAGCTAAAACAAGCAAAACAATTCATCTCATTCACATGATCTTTAGAAAAACAGGTTGCTCTTTGAGAGCAGGTTTCTGAGAAACAGGTTGTTTTTTGCTTGTTCTTGCCGTAATGTTGTCTTACTCGCTGGTTCAGAGTAAGGCAGCGGTAGGGGCATGAGGAAAAAAAGAACTACTTCATTTTTACTGAAGGCAGGTCGAACCGGGGCTATTTGGTTGCAACGGCGTCTGTCTCGGACACAGCTGCTGGTGGTTTTTAGTGTGTTGGTGGGTATAACGGCCGGCTTGGCGGCTGCCCTGTTAAAAACGCTGGTACACACAATCAGGCAGTTGTTGGTGAGCAATCATTCCATTGCTTTCCAAAACCAGATTTACCTGATCTTTCCGTTGATAGGAATTTTAATCACGGTACTTCTGGTCAAGGTTTTCTTTGGCGGAACGTTTGAGCGTGGGGTAGCCAGTGTTCTGGTGGCCATTTCAAAAAGATCCAGCAAACTGCAGCGAAGCAAAATGTTTTCGCATGTACTCACCAGCGGCATAACAGTAGGCTTTGGCGGATCAGCGGGTTTGGAGTCGCCAATTGTGGTGACTGGTTCTGCCATTGGATCTAACTTCGGAAAGCTTCCCTTTTTCAACTACCGTGAGCGGACAGTGCTGTTAGCCTGCGGAGCATCGGCGGGGATAGCGTCTGTGTTCAACGCACCAGTGGCAGGGTTGCTTTTTGCCATTGAGGTTTTACTGGCAGATGTTACGGTGGCGGCTTTTATTCCGCTCATTATGGCGTCTGTGGCCGGGGTGCTATGCTCTAAAATACTGATGCGGGAAGACATTTTGTTCAACTTCCGGTCGCTGCAGCCATTTGACTATCATAACCTGGTATTCTTTCTGCTACTGGGTGTTCTGTGTGGTTTAGTGTCAGTGTACTATGCCCAAATGACCTTGAAGATTGAAAGCCTGTTTCACAAATTGGGCAAGGAGAGCCGCTTTACCAAAGCTCTAATAGGAGGGCTCATCCTTGGCCTGCTTATCTTCATTTTTCCACCTCTGTTTGGCGAAGGGTATGAAAGTATCAAAGACTTATCGCAGGGGCAGCTGCATCGGCTTTTTCAGCCAGAATTGTATGCGCAGGTACAAAATAACCAATGGTTTCTGCTTCTCTTCATTGGCGCTATTGCACTGGCAAAAGTGGTGGCAACCTCAGTGACCTTAGCGGGTGGCGGAAACGGCGGTAATTTTGCACCTTCACTGTTTGTGGGTGGTTACGTGGGCTTTTTCTTTTCCAGACTGGTAAATATGGTCTCTGACTACAGATTGCCCGAAGATAATTTCACCGTGGTGGGCATGGCCGGTATTTTGGCCGGAGTAATGTATGCGCCCCTTACTGGCGTTTTTCTGATAGCAGAAATAACGCAGGGCTATGATTTGATAATACCCTTAATGGTAGTGGCAGCCACCAGCTACGCGTTGGTGCGTTGGTTTGAGCAGTTCCCTATGGATACGAGAGAACTGGCCAAAAAAGGACAGATCTTAACCCAGAACCGCGACCTGAACATTCTGCGGTCACTCACTATGGAGCAGCTGATTGAAAAAAACTTCCATGAGCTTAGTCCTGAAACCTCATTGGGTAAAATAGTAGAAGCTATCACCCACACCAAACGGAATATGTTTCCGGTGGTGTCACCTACAGATAATAGTTTGCTGGGTATAATTTTGCTGGATGACCTGAAAGAAGTTATGTTCAAAACAGAGCTATACGACAAGTTGTCGGCTCAGAACCTGATGAAATTGCCCCCGGATTTTGTTCATCTGCAGGAAGACATGCCCAGTGTTATGCGCAAGTTTGACCACAGTGGCGCCTGGAATCTGCCGGTGGTTGACCAAGGACGCTATGTGGGTTTTATTTCAAAGTCCAGCGTGTTCATGACTTACCGAAAATTCCTGCTTATGCAGACAGAAAAATAAGCTCACGCTGTTTACTTATCTCATGGAGCACCCATCGATCTGTTGAGTCTGGTATTGGTTTAGCAACAATTGCTGAGCTGGGTACGACAGGCCAAAGCTGGCTACCTCCTTTATCAATCTCTCCAGATTTCCGTTACCGCCTAAGTAGCCATTCACTCGCGCAACGGCAGTTGAATTATTGAATGCATGAAAGTCTGGGTAAATTTTGCTGAGCTCAGAGAGTAATTCCGGGGCTCTTCTCAGTTTCCATTTCTGGTGCCGTTCCTCTGCTAAATAAAAAATGTGGTATGGAATCAGCTCTGTTCTAATTGAATGCCCCAACCTTTCCTCAGCTTGTTTTATCGCTTTCTTAGCAGCAGTTTCCTGTTCCGTTGATTTAAAGAAAATGGCAGACGTGTACTGTCTTTTGTATGGTTCTGCAGTGGGAGAGTGGCGAAGGAAAAACTGCTGCAGTAGCTGCTCATATGAAACCAGATCTGCATCATAATCAATTTGTGCCGTTTCTATATGATCGGCTAGACTGCGGTAAGTAGGGTTTTCTGTACTGCCACCGGCATAGCCAACTCTGGTGCGGATTACTCCTTCCATTGCTCCATAAAACGCTTCAGGCCCCCAGAAGCAGCCCATAGCCAAGGTAGCGGTTTCCACATTTTCATGCGCTACCTGATCAATAAAAGGTAAATTCTCTTCTTCGCGGTTGGTCATAGATAAATGTACGTTCCGCAGGCATTGTTGTCTATGCTAAGACTAAAAATGCTAAAATTCAGATGAGCTGTTATAGGCTTGTTTTCAGGAAATTAAGCTTAAAACAGAAAATAATTTTAGCCGGTGCTTGTATCTCATAAAACTAATATTACATTTGCAGTGTACTATGTAACTAATACAGTAAAGCAATGCTATATGATACACATCAACAATCTTAGTTTTGGGTACAGAAAAAAGCACCTGTTGTTCCAGAACCTGAACCTGTCTCTCTTTAAAGGGCACATTTATGGTCTGCTGGGCAAGAACGGGGCGGGCAAGTCAACCTTGCTCAAGAACATGGTAGGGCTGGCATATCCTTTAGAAGGTACCTGTACTATCAACGGCAAAAATGCCAGTAAGCGGTCGCCGGAGGTGCTGGAGAACTTGTTCTTTTTGCCCGAGGAAATTTATGTTCCGCCGCTTACCTCGGCAAAGTACGTAGCCCGAACCGCCTGCTTTTACCCTAACTTCAATGAGCAGGAGTTCTACAGTTATCTGGCGGAGTTTGAAGTACCCCGCGATGCCGTGCTGGACAAGATGTCTTTTGGGCAGCAGAAAAAAATGATGATTGCCTTTGCCCTGGCCACTAACACAGAGCTGTTGGTCATGGATGAACCTACAAACGGACTGGACATTCCCTCAAAGGTGCAGTTCAGAAAAATTATCGCCAGAGCCCTCACTGAAGACCGCTGCGTGGTGATCTCTACCCACCAGGTGCGTGATCTGGAGAGCCTCATTGACACCCTGGTAGTGGTGCATAACCGTGAGATAGTGGTGAACGAAGAGCTGGACAGCATAGCCGAAAAACTGCTGTTTACAACCCTTCCTTCTGCCGAGGGGCACGATGTGCTGTATGCGGAAGAGTCGGTCAGGGGGCTGAATGCTATTTTGCCCAACACTGAGGGGGTGTATAGCAAAGTTGATATGGAGCTTTTCTTTAACGCCATTATCAATGGCAATCCGTCTGTTGTTCAATTGTTACACTCAAACCCTCTGCAAAATGCATTTTAACATAAAACGATTCGGGCTACTGTTCATGAAGCATACCGTGGAGCACTACAGGTATTATCTTATGGCTTGGGGTGTTCTGCTGGGTATCATTGCGCTACTCATGGGCTTTATTATATATGCTGAGGAAGGGGGGCTGTCTGTGAAAGGGCAGGCGGTCATTTTTGCCTTGGTGCTCATTGGTGCCGGTTCTATTTTCACCAGTACGGTTTTTTCTGATTTAGGCGACAAGAAAAAAGCGATAGCGGCGCTTACGCTTCCGGCTTCTCACCTTGAGAAGTACCTGGTGGGCTGGCTGTTTTCTTACCTGTTTTTTCAGATAGTGTACGTGGCTAGTTTTTATTTAGTAGCCTATCTAATGGTGCCATTAGATGATTGGGGAGACCAGAAACCACAGTTCATGCCCTTGTTCACAAATGAAAACGGACAGATAACGTTTTTTGTGCTGTTTGCCTTTATTCATGGTATTGCCTTTCTGGGCTCCATCTTTTTCGAGAAATGGCACTTCATCAAAACTGCCTTTATTTACTTTCTGCTAATGATCGGGTTCATGCTGTTGAACAGAGTCTTTATGGAAAGCCTGCTGGGAATTGAACTAGAGAGTGCTGTGCCTTTCTCTAACATCAGCCTGAAAGAGGGGGAATATTATTACTCTGTTCGTTTCCCAGATAATTGGGCGGCTTGGCTGGCGGTGGTGCCCCTTGGTTGCGCCCTGCTGTTGTGGGTTACTACCTACTTCAGGCTGAGAGAAAAAGAAGTGTAGCCTTAAAAATAGCAACCATGGAATTCAAAAATAATGAAGCCATTTACCTGCAGATAGCCGCTTACGTGAGCGACAACATTCTGCTGGGCAAATGGCCACCTGAAGATAAAGTACCCTCGGTTCGTGAACTGGCTGTGGAGCTACAGGTAAACCCGAATACGGTTATGCGCACGTATGAGTACCTCCAAAACCAAGAGGTGATTTACAACAAGCGTGGCATTGGGTTCTTTGTAACACCAGACGGAGTGGGCAAGGTGAAGAAGCACCGCCGGGAAAGGTTTCTGCAGCAAGACCTTCCCGAGTTCTTCCGGAACATTTTCCTGTTGGATATTCCGCTGGAGGAATTGCAGCAGCGCTACGAGCATTTTAAAACTGAAAATTTCACCACAAAATAACAGAACATGAAAAAGAGTAATATTCTGCTGTTTACAGCGCTGGCCTTTTTCGTCTGCTGCCTGACCGCCTTCAACTTTGCCATGAAAGCGCAGTTTGACACTGGGCAGTACAAAGACAGATACTTTGACTACGTCACGTTTAACCAGAAAGGGTTTAGCGCAGTAGAAGTAAACGGAGCCGCCAGATTGAATGTGAGGCTGACGCAGGGGCCTCATCAAGTGCGGGCGCATAAAGACGCTCAGGAGTACCTAGAGATCAGACAAGAGGGGAATAAATTGATAATTGATGTAAACCATAAATCTGACAGGGAGCAATATCACGGTGAGGTGCTGGTGTCTTTGCCGGAGCTTACGTTGTTGGAGGTTTCATCTAAGTACACCAAAGCCGGTAAACCTGCCAACACCATTGCCGCGCGTTTTAAGTATGGCAATGTACAGGTAACTGGTTTTTCACAAGACAGTCTGCAGTTGCTGCAAGACCATGCAACATCGGTACTTTTAACTAATCTGAAACTGGACAAGCTAACAGCTGTGGCAGGAACCACCCCAGGCAGTACCCCTGAGCTGTTTTTGGCAGGAAACACTATACAGGCCGCCCACTTTGACATAAAGAACAAAGGGAAGCTTGAACTTAATAATATGCTTATCCCAAATTTAAGCTATGAATTTTCAGACAGTGCCAGCGCCAATTTCACCGGTACATCTCTGCAATTGCTCAAGAAGTAACAGAAGAAAGTTCTATTTAGAAGGTTATTCCTGAGAACAACCTTCTCATTACCTGCGCACCTCTGTTTTGGGTCTGTTTTCTCTAAAACAAGCCAAAAACAGAGGTGCGTTTTTTTTAGAACATTCCCTGTAGATTCTATACATCCTAAAGAACCTCGGCTCCGTTAATTTAAGTGGAACCAGTAAGCACTCAATGAACTCTCTTTACCATTCTCTTACCATCTCCCATATTACAGAAGAAGTACCAGGCTTTAAAACCTTCATTTTTGCGGGGGAAGACGCCAACGCCATTCGTTATGAAGCAGGGCAATACCTGACGTTGGTGATGATGGAGAACCAAGCGGAAGTGCGAAGGTCTTATTCTATCATCTCTTCTCCTGATTTGGGAGAACCGTTGGCCATTGGGGTGAAGCGTATTGAGAATGGGGTGTTCTCCAGATGGCTTGTTGACAAGGCCAAAGTAGGCGATGTAGTAACAACCACTGGGGCATCTGGCTTTTTCATACTTCCCCAAGAGCTGTCTCTCCGGCAGAAACAGGTGATGTGTTGGGCGGCAGGCAGCGGAATTACGCCCATTTTTTCTATAATAAAAACTCTGCTGTATGCGCACCAGGCCGTGAACGTGTTGTTGGTGTACAGTAACTCCTCTCCGGAAGTCACCATTTATAAAGAACATTTGGAGCGGTTGGCGCAACAGTTTCCGGACCAGTTCCAACTGGTGTTTTTGTATAGTAATGCTCAACGGTTAGATGAGGCACGGCTGCACAAAAGTTTTCTTAAGCAATTGGTGCGTAAACATGCTGCTGTGCCTGCCGCCGACCTTCTGTGTTACATCTGTGGTCCAGAAAATTACCGCAGGCTCTGTGTGTATGGCTTAAGGGAAATGGACGTGCCAGCCGAGCAAATCTGGCAAGAGAATTTCAATTCAGAGAAGGTAACACTAAAGGTGCTGCCACCAGACACAAACCCGCACCGGGTAACCTTGTGGCTGCACAACGAAAAGTATGAGGTTGTTACCCAATACCCAGACACCATTCTACAGGCTGCCAGAAAAACAGGTATTTCATTGCCCTACAGCTGCGAGACAGGTAAGTGCGGCAACTGTGCAGCCCAATGTCTGGAGGGTTCCGTCTGGATGTCGTACAACGAAGTGCTTACTCAAAAAGCCTTGGCAAAAGGGTTAACTCTTACCTGCGTTGGCTATCCGTTTGGCGGAGATGTAGTCTTGAAGTTGCTGTAGAATCTGTTTTTGACCCAATTTTAGAAAATGACGCCAAAAACGCAGTCATCATTTAGGTTTGCGCCCTGCTTTTCACCGTCAGAAGCCACTCCTTGGCCGGTGCCACGTCGTCAAACATCTTTATTTCAAACTTGTCGCTGATGTGCTGGTGCAGCTGATGAAAAGACATTTGACCGTATACACCGGGTGCCAACACCTGTGCCATAAACCGCAAGCCTAGTTCCATCACCTTCGGAGTCCAGTAAGATACTATCCATTCCTGAGCGATATCCCAAGGACCAATCAATTCTTTGTGGTTGTTCAGGAGCCGCGCACAAGGCTGCTCTTCTATCATTTTAATATAGAAACTACCGCCTTGCATAACCGTCTCTAGCGTCTGAATGCCAATCCACTGGGCATGGATGTAAGAATTGTCTGCGGCACGTTCAGCTATAAGAAAAACATCGCCGTTTGGCTTTTTAAGCTCAGTTCTAGTCATGTCAGAGGCTCCAGTTAACGTTTTATAAATTCCCATTCTCCCATAAACAAGTCAAAATTCAAAGGAGTAGATCTGTAAAATTAGGAACTGATTTAATCTGAAACCAATTAAAATGATCGAAACCAGTGCCTATTACCGTTTTGTGCAGAGAAATTGCTGAAAATAAATTCCGTAGGTCTAGTACTGAAAATAGAACCTCCAAATGCTTAACCAATGCTTGTAGTAAATGCGCTTCTATTTTTGGTCTTATAGTTGCTTTAGCTCAAGCTTTGCTAATTTTACATCACTAAATTTATTTTCATGAAAAATAGAATGTACCTAAAGTTAACCGTGCTATTTATTTTTATGGTGGGAGCAGTAGGCTGCTCCAGCTCTAAAAACACCAGTAGCTCGCGCACTCCTTCTACTACTAAAACATCTAAAAGCCAGTATCCGGGAGGGCAATATCCGGGAGGAATTGTAATTCCGGGAACCCAACCTTCTACAGAAGGCATGCCTCCGGGCCAGGCGAAGAAAGTACATGGTCATCAGTCTGCCAAAGCGTTTGCTCCAGGTCAACAAAAAAAGAAGAATAAGGGCCAAGGCAATCAAAAAGGGAAGAAGAACAAAGGCAAGGGGAAAAAGAAATAACTCACCCTGCTTTCTGATTGCTGGCATCTTTTAACAAGAAGCACTTGAAGTTAAACCATCTTATGCGTTCGTTTAACGGGCTCTTTTAAACCAGCTTAGCTGCAATGCGTAAACCTTACAAACTAAGCATTACAACTATGGCTATAAAAGATAAAGATAACCACGCTGCTGACAGCAGACCACAAAGTCTAAACGACGAAACCCACCAACGTAACGCACCAGGAAATCACCCAGACCCTACCGCCAAGCGCAACATAGGGTTAAATGGAGAAACTGAACGGAATGACCAGAAAGATAAACTGGAGAACCTGCATATAGGCGGTAATGAAATTACCGGTTATGGCGCCAATGACCACACTGAAAAAGAGTCTTTTGCGCAAGGGCCTGGTTTTGAGTATGAAGGCAGCTACCAAGAAATGGATGGCAGTGTGAACGGAGTCAGAAGCACTGACCAACCTTTGGGAAGTGATGACACCGAACCTTCAGACAATGAATACAAGCGTATCTAGATTTGTGCGGAAGCATTAAAAAAAAGGCCGCCTTGCAAAACTGCAAGGCGGCCTTTTTTTATCTATAAGTAAGCTTTAATAGGAGGCGCTATTATTTTTTCTCAGGGTACCACTTCCTTAACCTAACCTCTATTTTGTCATTACCGGCGTTGACTTTTTGCTTGAAAGCAGCTACATCACTTAAACCGTCTTTTCCACGGTAGTGGTAAGGGTAAATTACCTTAGGCTGAAATTCTAACACCGCTGATGCCGCCTGCTCAATGTCCATGGTGTAGGGTAGGTTCATGCTGACAAAGGCAACGTCTATGTTTTCAAGAGCACGCATTTCAGGAATGTCTTCTGTGTCTCCGGAGATATAGATATTCTTACCGCCAATGCTCAGCAAATACCCGTTCCCCCGGCCTTTGGTGTGCATGGCATCTGCTGCCTCAGGCAGGTTGTACATAGGTATGGCCTTTATGGTGATATCAAATTGGCTGGACATGTCGCCGTTTCGCAGCACCACTACCTGGTTTTTCAACTCAGCCGGAAGTTGTTCTGCTACTGCTTGAGGCGCTACTATTACCGCTTGTGAGGTGTTAATGCCGGCAAGGGTTTTCTTATCGAGATGGTCAGGGTGAATATCAGTGAGGAGAATTAGGTCTGGCTTATTTACGCTTTTGTATAGCTCTGGGCCACCGTAAGGGTCAACTAATATGTTTTTACCGTTCCATTTCATTGCCAGAGAACCATGCAGGATAGGCTGAATGTGGAGGGGACCCTTGTTCGTCTCTATTCTGTCAGAGGCGTTGTTTTGAGCCTGAGTAGCCATTAAGATAAGGCTCAGGAACAGAGTTAAAATTTTTTTCATAGATATAATTGGTTTCTGGTTTGGATGATTTTATGGATTAAAAAATTCTATAGTAGCAACAGGAGAAGGTCTACTTCTGTTTTAGGCCTGTTTTTTATAAAACAGGCCTAAAACAGAAAGACTTTAGAGGCTAAGTTTAGTATCAGCCGGTACACTTGTTGCCATCAGTGTTGCGTGAGTCAAGTATTCCGGCAGGTACATCAAGCTCTCCCGTGTGTGGGTCAATAATTCCGTTGCGTTCATCTTCAATGTTAGTGGCCTGTGTATAGACATCACCGGCAATAGGGCGTTTGCGCATCTCTTTTTTGAACTGTGCTATACGCTCTGCCCGCTCATTTAGATCATTAGGTCCGCCGTAGTCAGAGAAGCCAAAACCGCCCCACTCGCTCACGATCAACGGTGCCTGCCCGCGGTAAAAATATTGGTCGCCTACTACCAACGGAAACGCGGCTACGCCCTCCATTTGTCCGGCACAGAGTTGATCAAGAACCTCTTTCCAGCGCTCCAGTTCCGGGGTGTACAGGTGAGCTGTGAGTAGGTCAGACTTCAACTTACCTTCAAATGAAATGTGCTGCCAGCCGTCGTTGTCCACTACCAAAAACTGAGGGTACCTAATTTTCATATAATGGAAGGTATCCATAATGTACTGGCGGGTGGCTGGATTAGTGGCAATGTCTTGCGCGCCCCAGTCTTCGTTGTACAAGCTCCAGATAATTACCGATGGGTTTGTTTCTATTAGGGCCAGCATGCGCTGTAGCTCTGCCCAGTGGTTCTCACGGCTTCTTTGGGTGGAGCTGTGGGGGCTTGGTACTTCCACCCAAAGCAAGAGACCTATTTCATCGGCTAGGTTATAAATGCGGGGGTCTACACCCGCAATGTGCACACGTACCAAGTTGCAACCTAGTTTTTTCATGGCGTACATGTGGCGCCGCATCTCGTCATAGGTGGCAGTGCCGGGCTGGTACAAAATACCGTCTATGTAAATTTCCTGGTTGTTCAGGTAGATGTGCCGGCCGCGTGATTCAATTTTGCGCATGCCAAAGTGCCCCTCTATTTCGGCAGAATAGCCATTGGCGTCAATAAGTTGCGCCACAATGCGGTACAAATGCGGATTTTCCGGACACCATAGTTGCGCCCCTGGCACCTCCATGACTACGTACTGCTGCTTTTGCCCTGCTTCCAGTCTCAGCGGATACTCAGCGGTGGCCAGCGGAATGGTGGAAGTGGCGCCTTCGCGTTCATACACATTGAGCCGAAGGGTATACATTCCGGGGTCATGTATGCGCGATGTGAAATTGAAACGCACCATAGAGTCTTCAATAATGCTTTGTACCCCAATGCGCGAACGCAGTCGGTTACGTTCTACTGTCTCCAGCCATACGCTGCGCACAGCGCCGGTATAGGTTTGGTACCAAATACCACCGCGTTTGTACACGTGAGACTCCTGCTTTCCTCTGGGGATCTCTGCGTCCATGGTATCAGCAATACGCACCGTGAGCCAGTTGACCGGCAGTAAATGCTCTTCATTAAGCTCATAAGAAAAAGACGTGTACTCGCCGTAATGCACTTCGTCGCCGTCTACGGTTTTGAGAAGCCTGCCGTTTAACCATACCCTTGTTTCATAACCACAGGCTCCAAAAGTAATCTGAAACATGGAGGTGCCTGTGTTTTCCTCTCGTTCTGGCCGTTTAAATTCCCGTTCATACCAAACCACCACTTTGTCTTGCCAGGCAGGTTTCTGCAGTTGGTCTAGCTGTTGGTTTTTAGCGGCGGCCATGTGCTCTTCCACTGATCCTGGCCAGTTCGCCTTGTGTTCATATTTATGACCCAAGTACCAGCCATCTTGCAATCCGCGGTCATTAGGATCGACGGCAAAATTCCATTCGCCATCTAGTAGAAAGTAGGTATTGGGTCTGATGATGGCCCGCGGGAGTGGGTTTTGGGCACTTTTGGCAGCAGCAGATTCTTGAAAGCTTTCGGTGGTGCTAAGGTTAAATGGTTTAGTACTCATAGGTGTCTTGTATTTGAAATCAGGTTCAAAACAGGTTTCCTATCTTTAACGATGAATTTTCAAACAAAGACAATAAGAATGATGAACAGCCTTCAGAAAATTATACCACAACCAAATAGTAGAAATTAGGCGAAGAGTAATAACCCATTTACCTATCTTTCTGGAGAAACAGAAGTAAGGTCTGTTGTAGGCTTTCAGAAGGAGATTAAGTGGCAAAGGGGGCAAAAGCAAAAGCCCCTATTGCAGGGGCTTTTGTTGTAAGGGTATGTTAAGTAGTTTATGACTCTTTCAGCCATTTATGTGCTTGAAAGAAGTAGACCAAAATCTTATTTACTCAAAGGTGCACCCACTGGAATAGAACAATCATGGCCCGGCTGCCCGTGCGGAGGGTTAGTGCCGGCTGCCGTAGCCCCTTGTGCTGGCGGTGGGGTGAAAACTGGCGCGGCCAAGGCTGGTGCCGGAGGCAACTGAGAATTTGTGCTGGGCTGTGAGTTCAAAGGCGCACCAACCGGAATTTCGCAGCGGTGACCTGGCTCTCCGTGCGGTGGGTTTAAAGCGGTACTAGGTGCGGGTTGGGTAGCTGTAGGTTGACCTGGTACGGTAGCTGCTGCCGGAGTTACTGGTGCGCTGTTCTCTGTACTAGTGGTTTTGCTTTCTGAGCATCCGAATACAAACAGAAGGGAAGCAGAAATTAAAAGATAAGAAGCTTTTTTCATGTTATGATGTAAGATTGTACTGGCTACAGGAGCAGACGCTACGGAAGACAGAAGATGTTTGTGCAGAAACAGAGTTGACAGCACATTAGTTTAATTTTGTTTCAATATATGAAAAAGGTATAAATTCCTCTTTATAGAAGTTCTTTTGAGCCAACCCTTCCTTCAGTCGATGAATTAGTGAACCCTCTGTTCCTAGATTATAACCTGGAGAAACAAAACCGCCTGAACTTCCCAAGTGATTTAGGTGGTTCAGGCGGAAGAAGTAAAGCTTAATTTAAGGCTGATTTCTGAAAAACAGGCCTAAAACAGCTAAAGCATTGGGTTGATGGTTTCTATGGTGCCGTCTGATCGATGCTTCAGTTCTGTCATTTTAATGTTTCTCAGGTGCGTTTTGCCTGACAGCTGGGTGTCATGGTAGAATAAATACCACTTGCCTTTAAACTCCGCAATTGAATGGTGGTTAGTCCAGCCTTCAACCGGATTCAGCAATACCCCCTGATACGTAAATGGACCAGCCGGAGAATCACCAATGGCGTAGTTGATGAAGTGTGTGTCACCGGTAGAGTAAGAGAAGTAGTATTTCCCGTTGTACTTGTGTACCCAGGCAGCTTCAAAGAAACGCTTGTCATGGTCATCGGCCATGATCTTCTTGCCTTCTTTGTCTAAAAGCACTACATCTTTCACAGGCCCGTCAAAGGTTAACATGTCTGAACTTAACTTGGCCATTTTAGGAGTTAAGGCTGCCACGTTACCAGATGGCTCAGGCGCCGCGGTAGAATCATATTTGCCTGTCTGCCAGCGTTGCAACTGACCACCCCAGATACCTCCAAAGTACATGTAAGAGGTGCCGTCAGTATCGGTGAACACCGCTGGGTCAATGCTAAAGCTGCCCGGAATTGGCTCTGGCTGCGGCTTGAACGGTCCAGAAGGAGAGGTGCTGGTGGCTACCCCAATCCGGAAGATGTCTTGCTTATCCTTTACTGGGAAGTACAGGTAATATGTGCCGTTTTTGTGCGCAGCGTCCGGAGCCCACAGCTGGCGGCCTGCCCACGGAATGTCTTTGATGTCTAAGGCAACACCATGATCAGTGATTTTGCCGCCTACACTGTCCATAGAAAATACGTGGTAGTCACGCATGTCAAAATGGTCGCCGTTGTCATTTTCAGGAGTGCCTGCCTCAATGTCATGCGACGGGTATATGTAGATCTTACCGTTGAATACATGAGCCGAAGGGTCTGCGGTATAAATATCTGATACCAGTGGCTGGGACAAGTATTTCTTCTCAGAGGTGTTGTTTTGCTCTTGCGTAGCGGTCTCTGAATTGTTTTCTGCTTTCTGGCAACCCGAGGCCAGTGCCGCTACTGCCATGAAGGCGAAGGCAGAGCGTTTAACCATTTGTTTCTTCATTGTTTATTAGTTAGTGAGATTATGAGAAAGAATTGTTTTTTAAGACCAATGAGTGGCTGTATGTTGTTCTTCTTTTCTGGGCAGTACTATTTCTTGCGACTAGCAAAGATGTTACTTTTTCGTTTGCCCTGTTTGAATAATAGCGTTTAAAGCTGGTTTAGCATTGTACTGGCGGTCAAACACCAATGGGTAGCTGGTTCGGCCTTTAATTGGCCAGTCATTCAGCCATGAATCGGCGTCGGTTACGCCCCAGAAAGTGACGCGGCTTATTTTGTCCTGGTGCTTGCGGAACAGAGCAAAAATTTCTGCATAGCGGTTAGCTAGTTTCTGCTGCACCTCTTCAGGCAGGCCGTTCGTGTACACGTTATATTTGGCATCGAAATCAAAGGTAGCATCAATGTCTGCACCGTTGCGGTTGCTGGGGTTCGGTAATACGTCAATATCCAACTCGGTAATCATCACTTTGCCGTGGGCGGAAAGCTTTACAATACTTTCTTCAATCTGTTGAATGGAAGGAGATTCCAGCCCCCAGTGCCCCTGCATACCAATACCGTCTACTTTTAATCCTTTTGCTTTCAGGCTTTGCACCAATCGGATGGCTCCGTCCCGCTTAGCAGGTTTCCACATGTTGTAATCATTGTAGTACAGCTCACAGTTAGGGTCGGCTTTGCGGGCGGCGGCAAAAGCTTTCTCTAAGTATTCTTCGCCGGTTATTTTGTACCACTTGCTTTCGCGCAGGGTGCCGTCATCGTTTAAGGCTTCATTCACAACATCCCAGCCGTTAATGCGGCCTTTGTACCGGCCGGCAACGGTGGCTATATGCTCTTCCATGCGCTGCAGCAACTGTTCTTTGCTGGCAGGCTGGCCTTGTCCGTTCTCAAATAACCAATCAGGTGTCTGCTGGTGCCATACCAGGGCGTGCCCCACTATAAACTGATTGTACTTTTCGCCCAAGGCCACATAGGCATCAGCGAGCTTAAAGTTGTACTCGTTTGGCTGAGGGTGTACTGGCCCCCACTTCAGCAGGTTTTCAGGGCTGATGGTGCTGAAATGCTTGGCAACGATAGCCTCGGCCTGCGGATCTTGCCCTAATGCCTGCCTGTAATTAAGGGCGGCACCTACTACAAAATCATTCTGGTACACCGATTTAAGAGTAGGCTCGGCTGTTTCATTTTTCGTGTTGACGCAGCCAAATGCTAAAGCTAAAAAGCAGACGGCAAGCCAGGTTTTGTTTGTCATGGTGAGGGGTAGGTTTGTGCTGAATCTTTTATTTTTTGGTGTCAGTTGATGCTATTTTAGGCCTGTTTTTAGAAAACCAAGCCTAAAACAGCATATTCTATATTGAGCAAAGCTTGTGTAGCAAGTGCTTAAAAGCCAATAGAGTTGCCTCCGTCTACCGGTAGCACTGTTCCTGTAATATAACCTGAGGCGTCAGAAGCGAAGAAATACACGGCCTCGGCCACATCGGAGGGCTTTCCTAATTTGCCCATGGGGGTTCTGGAGAGCACCTTATTCTTGCGTTCCGGATCATTATTCAAAGCCTTTGCTGACATATCGGTTTCTATGAACCCGGGGGCCACGCAATTAACCCGTATTCCAAGTGGCGAAAGGTCTACAGCCATGGCCCTGGTCATGCCTTCTACTCCTGTCTTTGCCGCTGAATAGGAAACTACTTTAGGTATGCCGTACTGAGCTGCCATTGAGCTGATGTTGATGATGGAGCCGCTTCCTTGCGCAATCATTATCTTGGCTACCTCCCGGCTCAGGGCAAACACAGCAGTTAGGTTCGTTTGGATAATCTGCTGAAAATCTTCATCAGTCACCTCCGTTAAAGGTTTCTTTTGGTTGATGCCCGCGTTGTTTACCAAAATGTCAAGAGTGCCATGCTCCTTGGCGAGTTCTTGCACAAGAGCTGGAATGCCTGATAGGTTACTCAAGTCAAAAGAAACGGTAAAACAGTTGTCGCCGAAGGCTTCTTTGGCATTCTGAAGTTTTTGTGCGTCTCTACCAATAATGATGGTTTTCACGTTTTCCTGCACCAATTTCTGGGCAATGGCATATCCTAAGCCGGAGCCGCCGCCAGTGACTATGGCTACTTTTTGAGTGGTTGTTATTTCTTGGGTCATTTGAGTTAAAGTTGTTTTAGATACCCGGCACAAACTTGAATTCTAACTTTTGGTAGTATTCCAGAGTGTGTTCCGGCTTCTCCAATTCGGCGGGGATAGGTCTTTTTGAAAAGGTTTGGAAGTATAGAAGGCAGGCATCACGCCACCACTTGGCTTCTTTGGCCTGAATAGCCAGTAATGATTTTACCTGCTTAAATCGCTCCTGGTCTACTTTGCCTTCTAGTTGTTGCCACTGTTCTTGCATCTGCCTCACAGAATCAACACCAGCTGAATAACGGTAGCAGAGTTCATTCCACAGGGTTCGGCCAGAGGAAACCTTGTAGTCCCATGGTAGGTGGTGGAACCATAATAAGTACTTCTCTGGGCAAGTTTTAGGGTCTCCATATAGATCTTGCAAGTGAGGGGCGTACTGTTCAAGGGCGTTGCTGCCGGTTTTGGTACGGTCAAATCCTATGCCTTTTTCGGTTGCACGGTGATAGTATACTGACGTCCAGTCGGCCCGAGGTTTGTCTTTGATCCAGGGGCCTGGGCCGTAGTGGTGATCCCAGCCCATGATGTGGTGCAAGCCCAGCGGGGTCATGTAATTGACCAGCGTCTCATATGAGCCCAGCATTATATTTTTTGCCGTAGAAACCACTTGTGGGTTGGGTGAAAAGGTCATGCGCAGCCACTCATCAGCTATTTGCTCTGACGTGAGGGCGTGATCCCAGGCTAAGCGACCGAAGGCGTACCAATTGGCTTGCGCAAACGGATGGCTAGTCCAGTTAAGGTCGGTACCTATGTTTGATACTCCGGCCATGCCAGAGAATTTACGGTTGTACAAAGAACCGTCTACCACTTCAGCCACGGTAGATCCTTGGCCTTTCGCGTAAGTGTCAGCTTCCAGCACTTCTTTGAACATGGGCGCCAGGTACACCAGGTGCGTTCCCTGCCCTAGATATTCCTGCGTGATCTGAAACTCCATCATGAGTGGAGTCTTGGGCATGGCTCCAAATAAGGGGTGGAAAGGCTCGCGCGGCTGGAAATCAATGGCACCATTCTTCACCTGCACCATTACGTTCTCGCGGAACTTACCATCTAAGGGATTAAATTCATTGTACGCCTGCTTGGCGCGGTCTTCAGGAACGTTGTTGTCGTACACAAACGCCCGCCACATCAATATACCGTTGTGAGGAGCCAGGGCATCGGCCATCATATTGGCGCCGTCGGCATGAGAGCGGCCATAGTTCTGCGGCCCAGGCTGGCCTTCTGAATTGGCTTTAACTAAAAAACCACCAAAGTCAGGGATATGACGGTAGATCTCAGCCACCTTATCTTTCCACCACTGCCGTACCTCCGCGTTCAGCGGATCGGCTGTTTTTAGTTTTCCTAATTCAATAGGTGAACTGAACCGGGCGGTTAAATATACTTTGATGCCATATGGCCGGAACGCATCGGCCAGTGCTTTTACTTTTAACAGATACTCCTCTGTAAGAACGAGAGAATTAGCGTTCACATTCGTCAACACTGTTCCATTGATACCAATGGAGGCGTTGGCTCGGGCATAGTCAAGGTACCGTTGGTCTATATAGTCGGGCAGTTTGTGCCAATCCCACAAAGAAAAACCAGCGTAGCCGCGCTCCACGGTACGGTCCAAGTTGTCCCAATGGTTTAAAATGCGGTGGCTGGTTTTTGGTTGGCTACTGAGGTTCAGGTTCTGAATGCTTTGCCCCATCTGCATTAGCTTAAGCAGGTGGAAAGTTCCGTATAAAACGCCTGTGTCACTATTGGCGGCTACCACGGTTATTTTCTTTCCATTGTGTTTGGTAGAAAGCAACAGGTAACCTTCGGGTCCTAAGCCTTGTAGCTGTGTTTGTAGCTGTAATGACTTCACAACCTCCGAAGAGGCTGCAGTGCCTAGCACCAGCGTGTTGTTCTTGATATCAGTTGCAGAATGCGACAGATTTTTTCCAAGTAAACCTTGTATTCCCTGCATGGCCTCCTGAGCGGCTACCTGTAGGGTAGGGGAATTGCCTTCTATAACCAGGTGCTGAAGAGTTTTCTGATACTGTTTAAGCAGAACTCTATTGTTTACCTGGTCATACCTAAGCCAAAGCCGATATCCGTCTTCTGCCTGAGCCGTTGGCAGGTAGGCAAAAAAGCTCAGGCAGAAGAACAGGCAAATAAGAATACGATTTGTCATTACATGTTGGTTTAATCCGTAGCTAACCAAATTGTTGCCAGTAGTATGGCGGGTGTTTTAAGCCTGTTCTTTGAAAAACGAACCTAAAACAGCAGGCTCAATCATAGAGGTACTATTTAGGTGCCAGTTGCCCCCATTTTTTACCTGCTACCTTACTTTTTAAAGATGATTCTCTGATGATTAACTCAGAGCGCAAATTGATGGTGTTGCTGGCAATTCCTTCAGTGGAGCCGTTGAGCCGTAAAATGAGAGCTTTTACCGCCAATTCTCCCATTTCGGAGCCGGGGTAATTAACAGAGGTTAGATTAGGCTCAATTACCCTGCAAATCGGGTCATTGTTAAAACCAATCACGGCCACGTCGGCAGGAACAGAAATACCCGCTTGTTTTAAGGTTTTCACACAGCTCACGGCACAGGTGTCATTGGAGACAAAGAGGCCGTCGGGAAGTTTTTTCATTTTCAATATCTGCTGAGCCGCCTCCTCACCAGCCTCTTCGCTCAGGTTGTTGACAATAATATTTTGCTCATTGTAAGGCAGGTTATTGTCAATCAAGGCGTATTTGTAGCCCTTCAACCTGTCTGAATACACGTTTCTTTTCAGGTTGCCTGTAATGTGCATTATGTTCGTGCAGCCCTGCTCCACTAAATGGCTCGTGGCTTTGTAAGCCGCTTGCAGATTATCTATTACTATGCTGGTGCATTGCTCATGCTCGGCCACGCGATCATAGAATATTACGGGAATGCCCCGACTGATAAAAGGTTCAAAGTGATGGAGGTCGTCTGTTTCGTAAGACAGGGACACCAACAATCCATCAACCCGGCTGTCGAACATGGTTTTAGCATTAGCCTGTTCTTTCTGCAGCGTCTCCAAAGATTGGCTGATAATAAGGTTATACCCTCCCTCGGTGGCGGCTTTCTCCATGCCAGATATGACCGTTGACATAAACGGACTGTTCAACCGGGGCACAATCACACCTATAGTATGGGTGTGCTGCCTCCGTAAATTGCTAGCGAATAGATTAGTGCGGTACCCCATCTGGCCTGCTACTTCGCTCACACGCTGCTTCGTCTTCAGATTGACCGCGGGGTGATCATTCAGCGCCCTGCTGATAGTGGTGGGAGATAGCCCTACCTCTTTGGCAATGTCATATATGGTGATGTCTTTTCCCATAGTGGCAGTTATTGCATGAACAAATATATGCAATCGGTTTCATTGCTTGAAACTAAATAGCTGTTTTTGTATCTGGAAACTTCAAAAGAACGGCTATTCGAATGGTTTCGGCTGAAATATAGCGCTTTATTTTATATACAGGCTTTGAAAGCTTATACAAATAAGCTTAAGATGGAATTTTAAATTTTATTAAAAACAAAAATTAACCTCTATGGGCTTAGAAAATGTTAGATGTTGAGGATTTAGCAAAGATATGCCTTGTAGAAGGAAAATCAGGTTGAAAAAATTTATGAAATCGGTTGTAATCTTAGAAAATAATATTCATGTTTGTGTTGCATGCGCCTACAGAGGAGGTGGAGAATGATGATGTGACAGCTTAAATTTTGATAATTTATTAAAATTTGAGGCTGGTTTGTGGTGAGGATTGGTTGTTTTAGGTGCAGGTTCTGCTGTTGCTTACTTATTAAATACAAAAAGGATGTCATTACTTCAAAGCTGGCGATGGTACGGACCACAAGACCCGGTTACGTTGCAAGACGTAAAGCAGGCCGGTGCAACTGGCGTAGTCAGTGCGTTGCACCATATTCCGCATGGCGCGGTGTGGCCCCTTGAAGAAATTCAGGAGCGCAAGCGCGTGATTGAGGAGAGTGGCCTTGCTTGGGCTGTGGTGGAAAGCGTGCCGGTGCATGAGGCCATCAAAACCCGCAGCGCCGATTGCGAGCTGTATCTGGAGAACTACCGACAAAGTTTACGCAACCTGGCCGCCTGCGGACTGAAAACCGTCTGCTATAACTTTATGCCGGTCTTGGACTGGACTCGCACAAACCTAGCGTACGAGCTTAATAACGGTGCAAAAGCCCTATATTTTGATTGGACAGATTTGGCAGTGTTTGACCTGTATATCCTGAAAAGGAAAGGGGCTGAAAATGATTACGCGGCAGATGTGGTACAACAGGCTGAGGAAAGGCATCAGTCCATGTCTGAACAGCAGCTGGAACAGCTAAGTGAAATCATCAGGATGGGGGTTCCCATGGAGGGTTTCATAAGCCTGGAGCACCTAACCGAAAGCATAAGCATTTACAAAGAAATAGGGCACATTGGTCTGCGGGAGAACCTGGCGTACTTTCTGGAGTCTATCATGGATGTGTGCGAGGAAACGGGCATAAAAATGACCATTCACCCCGATGACCCGCCTTACCCAATTTTAGGCCTGCCCCGCATTGCCTCAAACAAAGAAGACCTGCTGTACATACTAGAACGGGTAAACCGCGAACCAAACGGCATTTGCTTCTGCACCGGTTCTTTGGGAGCAGGTAGTCATAATAACCCAGTTGAGATTCTGAAAGCCGTAGGGCATAGGGTGTATTTCGCGCACCTGCGCAACGTGCTGAAAGATGAGGCAGGAAACTTCTATGAGTCTGACCACCTGGCTGGCGATGTAGACATGTATGGCGTCATGAAAGAACTGGTGAAAATCAACAGCCAACGGCAGGAGCCTATTCCGTTCCGTCCTGACCACGGGCACCAGATGCTGGATGATTTACACAAGATAACGAACCCCGGTTATTCGGCTATTGGGCGTTTACGCGGTCTGGCTGAGTTGAGAGGCTTAGAAATGGGCATTGCCCGCTCCCTTAAGAATTAAAATAGCCTAGCTGGCAAGAGTTGCTTTAAGGTTGTTTTTCGGAAACCAGACCAAAAACAGGTAGCCCATAATAGGTCTAAAAAGAACAATGCCTCTGCTACAGCTGTGGCAATGTGTTGCTTCACCAGTAGGGTGAAAAGCTTAATTTATACCGAATGAAGTTGATTAGAAACATAAATAATTACTCACGTTCAGAAGCTTTGTTCATAAAGGATAAGTGGGTTCCGTTGTTTCGGGCAGCACTCCTGCTGGTGCTCTTTTTCTTTTCCTCTTCAGCCTTTGCGTTAGAAGATGAGCAGTACATTGTTCATCAGAAAAAGAAAGGAAGCTTTGGCTTGGCCGTTGGGGGCAAGCCCGCCACCATCTTCGTGAGCGAAAAAGACCATGCAGGGGTAATAAGAGCGGCCAAAGATTTGCAGGCAGATTTAAAAAGGGTAACAAACACAGAACCCGCTTTAGAACTCGGATTGCAGGCTCCCAAGAAAAAGCAGCTGGTCATTATAGGTACCATTGGCAAGAGCGCATTGATTGATGAGCTAATCCGGAAAAAGAAGCTGGATGTAAGTGCAGTAGCGGGCAAATGGGAGACCTTTCTGGTGCAGGTGGTGCAGAAGCCTGTAAAAGGTGTAGACGAAGCTCTTGTAATAGCCGGAAGCGACAAAAGAGGCACCATCTACGGAATTTATGATGTAAGCGCACAGATTGGGGTTACCCCCTGGTACTGGTGGGCCGATGTTCCGGTAGAGCAACACCCAAACCTGTACGTGCTGCCTGGCCGCCATACCAAAGGCGAACCCAAAGTAAAGTACCGCGGCATCTTCATCAACGACGAAGCGCCGGCTCTTTCGGGTTGGGCACGCGAAACCTTTGGCGGGTTCAACCACAAATTCTACTCAAAAGTATTTGAGCTGATTCTGCGCATGAAAGGCAACTACCTGTGGCCGGCCATGTGGGGCAGCGCTTTTAACGACGACGACAAACTAAATCCCAAAGTAGCCGACGAGTATGGCATTGTCATGGGAACCTCGCACCATGAGCCGCTCACGCGCGCCCATGACGAGTGGCGTCGATACGGCTCCGGCCCCTGGAACTACAGCACCAATGCCGAAAAGCTACGGGAGTTCTGGCGCGGCGGCATGGAGCGCATGGGCAACTATGAGAACATTGTCTCTATTGGCATGCGCGGCGATGGCGACGAGCCCATGAGCGAGGAAAGTAACATAGAACTGCTGGAGCGGATTGTGGCCGACCAACGGAAGATTATTGCAGATGTAACCGGTAAGCCAGCCTCTCAGACTCCTCAGTTATGGGCTTTGTACAAAGAAGTTCAGGATTACTATGACAAAGGCATGCGCGTGCCAGATGACGTGACCCTGCTGCTAGCTGATGACAACTGGGGCAATATTCGAAAGCTGCCAAAGGTGGGCGAGAAACAACATGCTGGAGGCTATGGTATCTATTATCACTTTGATTATGTGGGCGGCCCCCGTAATTACAAATGGATAAACACCAACCCCATAGCCCGCATCTGGGAGCAGATGCACCTGGCCTACCAGCACAAGGCAGACCGAATCTGGATCGTGAACGTGGGTGACATCAAGCCTATGGAGTTCCCGACGGAATTCTTTCTGGACTACGCTTGGAATCCAGAGAAATGGCCTGCCGAGCGGCTGGAGGAATATACCCGTCTATGGGCAGCGCAGCAGTTTGGCCATCAGCACGCAGCAGAAATCGCCGACATTCTAACCAAGTACACCATGTACAACAGCCGCCGCAAGCCGGAATTGCTCTCGCCAGACACCTACAGCCTGGTGCATTATCAGGAGGCGGAAAGAGTGGTGGAAAGCTACAACCGCCTGGCCGATCAGGCGGAGAGAATAGGAAAGCAGCTGCCGCAACAGTACCAGGATGCTTATTACCAACTGGTGTTGTTCCCGGTAAAAGCCAGCGCTAACCTGAACGAGTTGCACGTAACGGTGGGCCGCAACGGTCTTTACGCGAAACAGGACAGAGTTACCACGAATGACCTAGCCGCCAAGGCCAAAGCGCTTTTTGAAAATGATTCAGAATTAACAAAGTACTACCATCAGGGAATTACCAATGGCAAGTGGAACCACATGATGTCCCAGACGCACATCAGCTACACGTATTGGCAGCAGCCCGAGAAAGACGTGATGCCAGAGGTGAAGACGGTAAATCCGGTGGCCGGACAAGCCATGGGAGTGGCCGTTGAGGGTTCCAGGAGTTGGTGGCCGCAGGAAAAAGGAGAGGCGGTATTGCCTGAACTGTCGCGCTATCAGCCGCAGGGGCGCTATATTGAAATCTTCAGCCGTGGCCAACAGCCGTTTGAGTATACCATCAAAACGGGCGCTCCCTGGCTCAAAGTGTCTCAGCCCACTGGCACGGTGGCCAAAGAGCAGCGCCTGTGGGTGAGCGTAGACTGGGAGAAAGCCCCAACTGGGAAACACCGGGTGCCGGTGACTGTATCTGGCTCTAACGGTAAGCAAGTGGTGGTGCAGGCGGTAGTGCATAACCCAGTATCTCCAAAGCCGGAGCAGGTGCAGGGTTTTGTGGAAAGCAACGGCTTTGTATCAATGGAAGCGGCGCACTTCTCTCGTGCCGTGGAAACGAATGGCATCAGCTGGAAAGTTATTCCACATTTAGGCAGAACCCTCTCTGGAGTTACTACGTTTCCGGTCACGGCGCCGGCTCAGACACCAGGAGGAAATAGTCCGCACCTAGAGTATAAAATGCACTTGTTCCAGGCAGGCGAAGTAAGTGTGCAAGTGCATCTTTCCCCTACGCTGAACTTCCATAACACGCAAGGGCTGAGGTACGCCATTTCTTTTGATGACCAGGCCCCGCAAATCATAAACATTCATGCCAACACCTCAGAGCGGGAGTGGGAGAAAAACGTGGCCAATAACATCAATCTAACCATTTCCAAGCACCAACTAACCCAACAGGGGGAGCACGTGCTTAAATTCTGGATGGTGGACTCAGGCGTGGTGCTGCAGAAAATTGTAGTAGACACCGGCGGGTTAGAGCCTAGCTATTTGGGGCCTCCGGAAAGTTATCATCAACTGCAAAAACAAAAAGACTGAATACTGTTTTCAGACTGTTTTACCAAAACCAGCCTGAAAACAGGAGAATGAATGTTGTTCCATAAAAATTATAAAAAGTGCATGACTAAATACCTACAAATATTTAAGCAAACATTACTGGCGCTGTTGGTAGGCTTTTGTGCTTCTTTCTTTAGTATGCCGGTAATGGCGCAAGAAAAGCAGACTTTCCAGAACCCTATTTTTCCGGGATTTTACCCAGACCCAAGCATCTTGCGGGTGGGGGAAGATTACTACATGATCCATTCTACGTTTGCCTATTTCCCAGGCGTGCCCATCTTCCACAGCAAAGATCTTGTGAACTGGAAACAGATTGGCAATATTCTGGACAGGCCGGAGCAACTGAACCTAGACGGACATAATGTTTCTGAGGGCATTTTCGCACCTACCATCTCTTACAAAGACGGCATCTTTTATATGGTGACCACCCTCATCAAGAACGGCGGTAATTTTGTGGTCACAGCCAGCAATCCGGCAGGGCCATGGTCAAACCCGCACTGGTTGCCTAATGTGAACGGCATTGACCCATCGCTCTTCCATGACGAAGACGGGAAATCCTACATCATCTATAATGCTGATGCCCCCAACAACAAACCTGAATATGATGGTCACCGTACCCTCCGGATGTTCGAGTTTGACCTGAGAAACTTTAAAACGGTAGGGCCACAGCACCTGCTGGTGAACGGTGGCGTAGACTTTTCTAAAAAGCCCGTCTGGATTGAAGGGCCGCACATCTACAAGGTAAACGGTTTCTACTACCTCATGGCCGCCGAAGGCGGTACCAGCGTCCATCACTCAGAAGTAATTTTGCGCAGCAAAAACGTGGCGGGACCTTATGAACCGTACGAGAAGAACCCTATCCTAACCCAGCGCCATTTGCCAAATTCCCGCCCCAACCCCGTTTCGGGCCACCGGGCACGCTGACTTGGTGCAAACCCAGAACGGAGAATGGTGGGCTATATTTCTAGCCACTCGTCCGTATGACAGTCCGCAGGATTATTACAACACTGGCCGCGAAACGTTTCTGGCTCCGGTCACCTGGAAAGATGGCTGGCCAGTCATAAATGCGGAGCATGACCTGGTGCAGTATTCGTACCCAAAACCAAATCTTCCGGCGCAGCCGAAACCAGAATTCCCGCTGACCGGAAATTTTGAGTTTCAGGAGGAGTTCAATGCCTCTACTCTGCCCATGTATTGGTTGCAGTTGCGCACGCCGCGCTCCTCTTGGTACAGCCTGAACTCCGGAAAATTGGTTTTAGATGTGCGGCCTGAAAGCTTTGCTGAAAAAGTGAACCCCTCGTTTATAGCCAGACGTCAGCAGCATATACGCGGCAGCGCCAGCACCCAACTTGGGTTCATACCACAAAAGGAGAATGAATTTGCCGGACTGGTGGCATTCCAGAATGATACCCATTACTACGCGATAGGCAAAACGGTAAAGGACGGTAACCCAGTAGTACAGCTGCGCAAGCCGGATAATACGGTGCTGGCTCAGGCAGCACTTTCAAAGAAAGAATCTAAAAAGCCTATTCTGCTGAAGGTGGAGTTTGACGGCAGCAACTATTCTTTTTACTATGCTACAAAGAAGGACGACTGGAAACTGCTAAAAGAAAAAGTGGACGGCACCTACCTAAGCACCCGCACCGCAGGTGGTTTTGTGGGGGTGGTGCTAGGAATGTACGCCACTTCTAACGGAAAGCCGTCTTCCAATAAAGCTGTTTTTGATTGGTTCCACTACAAGGGGAATGACGCTGTTTTCAATGAAACTGCGGCAAAATAACGTATGAATTTGTCCTGTTTTCCGGCTGATTTTTAAAAATTCAAGCCGGAAAACAGGTGGCCTGCCAGTGACATCAACCAACGCTTCGTCTCTCATATACTCTTATATAAATGAAACAAGAAACTAAAACCATAGAGGAACTGCAACAGATTGCCACTCAAGTTCGGCGCGACATTCTGCGCATGGTACATGGTTGCCAGTCGGGGCACCCTGGCGGGTCATTGGGCTGCACCGATTACCTGGTGGCGCTGTACTTCCGCATCATGAACCGCAGCAAAGACTTTAACATGAACGGTGAGGGGGAAGACCTTTTCTTTCTCTCCAACGGACATATTTCACCGGTTTGGTACAGCGTGCTGGCCCGGGCCGGATATTTTGACGTGAGCGAGCTGAAGACTTTCCGGAAGCTGGATTCCCGTCTGCAGGGACACCCCACCACCCACGAGGGGTTGCCAGGGATACGTATTGCCTCCGGATCTCTGGGGCAGGGGATGTCGGTGGCCATTGGGGCTGCGCTCACAAAAAAGCTAAACGGCGACACAGGCTTGGTCTTCTCCCTGCACGGCGACGGTGAGCTGCAGGAAGGTCAGATTTGGGAGGCGGCGCTTTTCGCTCCGCACAACAAGGTAGACAACCTCGTCTCAGCCATAGACGTGAACGGCCAGCAGATAGACGGTCCCACAGATCAGGTTTTGGCGCTGGGTAACCTGCGCGCCAAGTGGGAGGCGTTTGGTTGGGAAGTGCTGGATATGAACGGCAATGACCTGCAGGAAGTGATTCGTGTGCTGGAGCAGGCCAAGGAAAAAGCTTTCAATGGTAAGCCTATCATGATTCTCATGCAAACCAATATGGGGCACGGCGTAGATTTCATGATGGGGTCGCATAAATGGCACGGAGTAGCACCGAACGATGAGCAGCTGGAGAAAGCGTTGGCGCAGCTTGAGTCTCCGTTGCAGGATTACTAACAGCTGCGTTTTGGGGCTACTTTTCGAAAAACATCTCCAAAACTAAGCCTTAGTCTCGTCTATAAAAAATCAAATCACTAGCTTAAAAATGCAGTTTACCCGATTTCTTCTTCTTTTAGTCTGTTTGTTCGTTGGCTTCCCTTCCATTGGGCAAATTAAACTGCCCAGGTTGGTAAGCAACGGCATGGTGTTGCAGCGAGACAAGCCTGCTACGCTCTGGGGTTGGGCATCGGCAGGTGAAAAAGTGGCGCTTACTTTTCAGAAAAAGCAGTTCGAGGCTACAGCCGACAAAAACGGTAAATGGGCCATGCAATTGCCAGCCCAGCCTGCCGGCGGACCTTTTGAATTGACTTTCAAGGGGAAGAATGAGGTGAAGGTACAAGACGTTTTGTTCGGTGACGTGTGGCTGTGCAGCGGCCAATCAAACATGGAGCTGACGTTGGGCAGAGTGCAGGAGAAATATGCCTCTATTCTGGCGCAGACCAACAACCCTAAGATTCGGCAGTTCACGGTGCCGGATACCTACAATTTCAATGCCCCGCAGCCGGATTTGGGTGGAGGTGCCTGGAAAGCAGCTACTCCAGAGAATTTATCTGAATTTTCAGCGGTGTCCTTCTTCTTTGCCAGAGACCTTTTCGCTAAATACAAAGTGCCCATTGGGTTAATCAATTCGGCCTTAGGTGGTTCGCCCGCTGAGGCTTGGATAAGCGAAGAAGCCATCAAGCAGTTCCCGGAGTACTACCAGGAGGCGCAGAAATTTAAAGCACAGGAACTGATAGACAGCATTGAGGCGCACGACCAGCAAGTGCAACGCCGCTGGTACAGTCAGTTGAGCCAGAAAGATATAGGGCTTCGCCAGAAATGGTCTACAGGACAGGTAAACGCAGTAGACTGGATGACCATGCAATTGCCGGGCTACTGGGCAGACGAAAAACTAGGGCAGGTAAACGGAGCCGTTTGGTTTAGGAAAGAAATCCAAATACCCAAAGAGCTTTCCGGAAAGCCTGCCAAACTGGAGCTGGGAAGAATTGTAGACGCAGACTCAGTGTTTCTGAACGGAAAGTTTGTAGGCACCACAAGTTACCAGTATCCTCCAAGACGCTATCAGGTTCCCGCCAACGTGCTGCGGGAAGGAAAAAATGTGTTGATGGTGCGGGTAATCAGCAACGGCGGTCAAGGCGGATTTGTACCCGATAAACCCTACGAGTTAACGGTTGGAGACCAAAAGATAGACCTAAAAGGCGCCTGGCAATATAAACTAGGGGCCGAGATGCCCTCTTTGCCTAGCCAAACCTTTGTGAGATGGAAGCCTATTGGTTTATACAATGCTATGATTGCCCCATTGACCAATTACGCCATCAAAGGTGTGATTTGGTATCAGGGAGAATCTAACGTGAGGAATCCGGGCGAGTACACCGCACTCATGAAAACCTTGATCAAAGATTGGCGCACCCGTTGGGGGCAGGGGGAGTTTCCGTTCCTGTTCGTGCAGCTGGCCAATTTTATGGAAGCCAAAGAGGTGCCTACCCAAAGCGGCTGGGCCCAGTTAAGGCAAGCCCAGTTAGAAACCCTACAAGTGCCTAATACTGGTATGGCAGTGGCTATAGACCTGGGAGAGTGGAACGACATACACCCCGAAAGCAAGATGGAAGTTGGGCAACGCCTGGCCTTGTTGGCGCGCAAACTGGCCTACGGAGAAAAAAATGTTGTCGCATCAGGACCTGAAGTTAAATCTGCGCAGCGTCAGGGGAATAAAATAACGCTCACCTTCACCAGCACGGGCAGTGGGTTAGATGCCAAAGGTGCAAAGCCGCTCACGCACTTTGCCGTGGCGGGGAAAGATAAAAAGTTTGTTTGGGCAAAGGCTGAGATAAAAGGAAATCAGGTAGTGGTGTGGAGTGAAGAGGTGCCGAACCCAGAGGTAGTACGCTACGGTTGGGCAGACAACCCAGAGGGAGCCAACCTCTACAACAAGGAAGGTTTGCCCGCTTCGCCTTTTGAAATAAAAGCTTCAGGGTCATCCAAGAAATAGGAAGGACAGAGCATTATTTTTTCCAGTGGCTACTGATGTGTTTTTGGGGCTCATTTTTTAAAAACAGGGCCAAAGCAAGAAGTGTTAGTCAGCGTCTTATTTATTATGTTAACTAATAAAAAAAAACTCATGAAGAAATACACATACACTGAAAAGAAAGACACGCGTTCCGGTTTCGGTGCTGGACTGGTAGAGGCCGGCAGGAGAAACAAAGATGTAGTAGCCCTCTGCGCCGACCTGGTAGGTTCACTTAAGATGGGCGATTTTATCAAGGAATTCCCGGAAAGATTTGTACAGGTGGGTATAGCCGAGGCTAACATGATGGGCATAGCAGCGGGCATGACCATAGGGGGGAAGATTCCCTTCACGGGCACCTTCGCCAACTTTTCCACTGGCAGGGTATATGATCAAATCCGTCAATCCATCGCTTACTCAGACAAGAATGTGAAGATATGCGCCTCCCATGCCGGCCTTACGCTGGGAGAGGACGGGGCTACTCACCAAATCTTGGAAGACATAGGCATGATGAAGATGCTGCCTGGCATGACCGTCATTAACCCCTGTGACTACAATCAAACCAAAGCCGCTACCATTGCCATTGCCGAACACCACGGGCCGGTGTATCTGAGGTTTGGTCGCCCGGTGCTTCCCATTTTCACAGACGCGGACCAGGAGTTCATCATAGGTAAAGCCTGGATGGTGAACGAGGGAACGGACGTGAGCATTTTCGCTACTGGCCACCTGGTATGGGAAGCCATAAAGGCGGGTGAGAAGCTTGCCGAGATGGGTATTTCTGCCGAAATAATTAACATTCATACTATCAAGCCTTTAGATGAAGAGGCGGTGTTGAAGTCTGTGGCTAAGACCGGATGCGTAGTGAGTGCTGAGGAGCATAACCGCTTGGGCGGACTGGGCGACAGCATCGCGCAGCTGCTGGTGAAGAATACTCCCGTGCCCATGGAATATGTGGCCGTGAACGACTCCTTCGGGGAGAGCGGAACCCCTGAGCAGCTCATGAAGAAGTATGGCCTTGATGACGAACATATCATACAGGCGGTGCAGAAAGTGATGAGCAGGAAGAAATAGCCTTTATTTATTCTGCTCTCACTAATTTCTGTTTTCAAAAAGCTTCTTCCTCTAAAATTTAATATTACCAACTATAAGCTCTAAAATTCTGATTCTTCTGTTATTTAATATGTTAATTATTTCTTCTTTTTAATTATTTTAAGAAAGCTTTATTGAATTGAAGGGTTTAATAGGGATGATTTCAAAAGATAATGCCTGCGTGAGCATTGAGGAATGAATGAATGTCGTAACAAAGTGGTAATAAATCAGCTTGATTAACCCTGAAGTTTAAAATATTTTCATTTAGTGTTGGATTGACACATATATTTTGATATATTTCACCTAGCTAAGAAAAAGAAGAGGGCAAAGACGATGCTTTGTTGTTAAATAGAGGATGGGCAGCCATTATTTTCTCCTTATCTCTTAGTTATACTAAATCACATAATCATATTTCATTGGGAAATGTTTTTGGCTTTGTCTATGCCAAAAACGCACCAATAAATATTACAGGTTGCAAAGCCACTTAAGTTGGTTGTATAGGTTCATAATAATTATTAAGTGTCTTTCATAACTACCTATTAAGCCAGTTATTAACCTCAAACGCAGAAATTATCAAGGTTTATTTCGATTATTTCTGCTGTTGTAGTTGAGATAAATTAGCGGGTAACAGAAAATAAAAAGCGATCTTATTTATTGATTAATAGATAATCATTTTACCATTTTAGAATAAGAAGGATCAAGTGCAGACAGGAAAGGGCAAATGAGCAGATGACAGATGGAGAAGAGACCTTAGATAGGCAGAGAGCTAAGGGTTGAAACCTACACAAATTGCTGATACTTGATAGAAAAGCATTTTTTTGGGTTAAATGTTAACATATCCGCATCAGGTTTGAAACAATGTGTACCCATGATTTAGAATTCTTCAAATTACATTTACGATACCTTTAAAGTTTTAAATCAATCTGACATGATAACTAAGAGAAAGGAGGGTGCTGAAGATTTTATGTTCTAAAGATTTGACTAAGATCTCATCTTATGATACTGCCCACAGATACACCAATACGCTATTACTGAAAATTACTTTTTTTGATGAGTGCTTAAATAGATTAAAGTGATGTTTTTTAGACTACCTTTTTTTCTTAAAGGAAACAGTTGTAATAAAAAAATTCTAAAGATAAAGACTAAAAGCATCAATGGTTTTAATGAGTGCATTTTCACAATAAAGTTTACTACCTAATCTGAATTACCATATGACAAAAAACTTTTACCCAGAGAAAAATTACCAGAAAAGTAACTCTGTCTTTACGTCAAGGGCAGGCTGGAGAATGCTAGCCATTCTTCTGGCCGTTTTGCTTCAGACGTTTGATGGCTTGGCACAAGATGCCAAAAGAACAATTACTGGTAAAGTAACATCTGCCTCGGATAATTCTCCTATGCCAGGTGTGAGTGTGGTAGTGAAAGGCACTACAAATGGTGCTGCTACCGATGTGAATGGAAACTACTCTTTACAGGCCGGCAGCAATGACGTGCTGGTTGTTTCTTTTATTGGTTACCAGAACCAAGAAGTAGCGGTAGGCACTAGAAACTCTATTAATATAAGCCTGAGAGAAGATGCAGAAGTGCTAAATGAAGTAGTGGTAACGGGTTATGGCGAGCTTAGAGCAAGCGATGTGCCTTCTGCCCAAACTACTATTGATGCAAGAAGCATAGAAAGAACTGTTAACACTACTGTTGAACAAGCCATTCAGGGCCGTGCACCTGGTGTTTACGTTACCCAGAACACAGGCGCTCCAGGTGGTGGTATTTCAGTAAATATCAGAGGTATTAACTCCATCAACGGATCTAACGAGCCTTTATATGTGATAGATGGTGTGCAGATTCAAGGTTCTAATTCTACTTCAGGTGTGAACCCATTGGCTTCTTTGAACCCAGCTGATATAGAAACCATGGATATTTTGCAGGGTCCTTCCGCCACTGCTATATATGGTTCGCGTGGTACCAATGGGGTAGTTTTGATCACAACCAAAAGAGGTAAATCCGGTGATGTAAGAGTGAATTATGCTTTTCTTACCAGTGTGCAGACTCCGCCTAAATCACTGGACGTAATGAATTTGCGGGAATTTGCCCAACTAGATAATGAGTATAAAGCTCTTGCGGGTGGCAATATCCGTGAGGATTTCTTAGATCCTACAATATTAGGTGAAGGAACACACTGGCAGCGTGAATTATTCAACAATGCCCCTATGCAAAAACACCAGCTGAGCCTGAGCGGGGGAAGTGAGAATACCCGCTTCTATTTATCAGGTGAGTATTTAGATCAGCAAGGTGTGGCAGTAGGCTCAGGATTTGATCGTGCCTCAGTACGGTTGAACCTAGACAGTAAAGCAAGAAAATGGCTTAATCTAGGTGCAAACATCAACTTTGCCCAAACCAATGAACAAATCTCTACCACACAGTGGGATATTATCAATAATGCCATTCAATTATCACCTGCCATTCCGGTAAGAAACCTGGATGGAACCTATGGCGGTGGAGAGCCAAGACTAAACCCAGACGGAAGTGTTTCTGAGGCCGAACGTTTTACGCCAGCTAACCCAATAGGCTTAGCTAATATCATCACCAATGATATGGTGAGACGCCGAATTCTAGGTGGCTTGAATGCCACTGTTAATTTGGCTAAAGGCTTAGAATTCCGTACTGCTTTCAATGCTGATTATGGTACTGGGTTTGGTACTACCTTTTTACCTACGTATACTTTCGGTTACCAGCGTAACACCATTGCCCGCTTAGATAACAGAAACGAGACCAATACCTATTGGAACTGGAATCAATTGTTACAGTACTCCAGACAATTTGGTAAACATAGTTTAACAGTTATGGCCACTCATGAAGCACAGGCTTCAAGATGGCAAAATACAACCCTTGGTAGAAGCGGATTCAACACTAACCAGATTATTGACATCAACGCTGGAGAGCAAAATGCTAACCAAAGAACGGGTGGTGGACAAGGTGACTGGGCAATGGAGTCTTATTTAGGTAGGATTAACTATAATTTCGGAGACCGTTACATTCTTCAAGCCGCGCTTCGTGCTGATGGTTCAGCAAACTTTGGTTCTGGCAACAAATGGGGGTATTTCCCTTCAGTGTCTGCAGCTTGGCGCGTTTCAGAAGAACCCTTCTTTTCTGTTCCGGTTGTTAGCGACTTAAGACTGCGTTTTGAAACTGGTTTGACCGGAAGCCAAGGCTCAGGCGGTAATATTTATGCAAGGCTTCAACAATACCCTACTGAGTGGGGATCTGGTTTCCTTGCTGCCAATTATCCAAACCCGAATTTCCAATGGGAAGAAACACTAACCAACAACGTAGGTATCAACCTTGGTTTATTTGAGAACCGCGTTCAAATTGAAGCTGATTACTATGTAAAGAACACAGACAACGTAATCGTTAGAAGCTCACTTCCTTGGTATATGGGTTCTACTGGTAGTGGTTCTGTTCAGGCTCCTCTTGTTAACTTCGGTGCGCTTCAAAACAAAGGTTGGAGCTTCATGATCAACACCATCAACGTAGATAATGGCAAATTCAAATGGTCATCAAACCTAAACTTCTCCCACTTTAAAGCTGAGGTTACTAAACTTTACACTGAAACAAGTGTAGTTGCCCGTAACGCGCCAGATTGGTACATCCAACCACTTTGGTCACAGAGAACAGTAGTTGGTGAGTCTCCTTGGTTCTTCTATGGCTACATTGAAGAAGGAGTTTTCCAAACGGTAGAAGAAGTTCAGGCTAGTGCCCGTCCTGCTGATAGCCAGGGGAATCCATTTCCGGTCGGAGAAAATAGCATATGGGTTGGAGATGTGAAGTTCCGTGACCTGAATGGTGATGGCATTATCAACGAGCAGGACATGACCAAGATTGGTAGCCCATGGCCTAAGTATTTCGGTGGCTTCACAAATGATTTCTCTTACAAAGGATTTAATCTGAGTGTGCTTATCACCGGAACCTTCGGGAACGATGTTTACAACTATGTACGTTTCCGTAATTCAGATCCTAATAACATCAACCTCGGGCGGAACATGTTAAGAGAAGTAATGGACTATGCCCGTGTTAACTCAGAAGGTGTGTTGGAAAATCCAGGTACAACAGTTCCAAGGCTTTCTGGTGGAGATGTAAACAAGAACTTTGCCCGCCACACCACCAAGTATGTAGAAGACGGTTCATTTGTGAGAATCAAGAACATTTCATTGAACTATACTTTACCTGCAACCCTAGTTTCGAGACAAAACATTTTGAAGGCAGTTAGAGTGGGAGTGAGTGCTCAAAACCTTTATACTTTTACAAAATACACCGGTTACGACCCTGAAGTAGGTTCTTATGTTGGTCCTAACGTTGAAAACAATGATGCGCCGATTGGGGTTGACACCGGCCGCTATCCCATCACCCCAATCTACTCTTTCAACCTAGGAATTGATTTTTAATTATTAACAGAAAGTTCAATATGAATAAAAGATATATTTTAGTCGGGGCTCTTGCCACCCTGGCTATGTTCTCTGGCTGTAAAGAAGATTTCTTAGAGAGGCCACCATTAGATACTCTTACTGACGGTGCATTTTTCAAAACCGATGCTCAGGTGTTGGCGGCGACTGCCCCACTTTATAATGTGGCTTGGAAAGATTACCATGATCAAGCCTCTTATTTCATAGGAGATATTCGGGGAGGAACCTTGTTCTATCCTTGGGAAGCCCCGGCAGAGCGGAGAGACAATGTGCTCTTTAGAGCAACCGGTGTTTCCAGATCAACTTTGTGGGCATACCAAGCTTGCTATAATGTTATTGCACAGTCAAACATGGCTATCTATAACATTAATAAGTTAGCTGGCCCAGAAGTAAGTCAAGCAGCTAAAAATCAGGCAATAGGGGAAGCGCGTTTTATGCGTGCAACTGCCTACAGCATTTTGGTCACTACTTTTGGTGAAGTTCCTATCATTACTGACAACGTTGCGGATTTAAACAATGCAGAAAAGGTGCGGAATACCGTGCCGAGTATTTGGGAGTTTATTACCCGCGACTATTTGTTTGCCGCAGAAAATCTACCTCTTACTTCTACGCAACCCGGCAGAGTTACCAGATGGTCGGCAGAAGGTATGTTGGCTCGTACTTACCTTACCCGGGCAGGTGTGAGCGGCTCAGGCGGACAACGTAACCAGGAGTTCTTAGATAAGGCAAAAGAGTATGCCCATCGGGTAATCACCATGAGCGGAAAGTCTTTGATCAGACCATACGAGAATCTCTTCAAATATCCTTACGATAATAACGCTGAGTCATTATTTGAAAACCAATGGGTATTTGGAGACAACTATCAAGCGGCTAATACCATGGCCTCCCAAATTTACCCTATGGGTGAAATAGCGGTGAATAATGATGGCTGGGGTGGTAACTATAGTGCTACCTGGTGGATGATGAGCTTGTATGAGGGCTTGATCACAAACCAAGATGACACTGATCCGGCTAATGATGGACAAATCAAAGGCTCCACCATGGACCAAAGGTTAAAAGCTACCTGGATGCTTCCAGGTTTCCACTATCCTGAAATCACAAATAAATTAACAAACCAGAAACTAACATGGCCTGCCCCTGGTGCAGGAGCCACCAACAACTACGCTGTTATCAAAAAGTATGTAGTTGGTAATGATCTGGACTTGGGTGGACAAGCTGCTCAACAAAGGTATCCGCACAACACCTATATGATGAGATTGGCAGAAATGTATTTAACGTATGTTGACGCTGCTGTTGGAAACGCTGAATCAACCTCTGATCCGCAGGCAGTTCAATATTTTAATGCCATTCGTACCCGCGCTGGTTTACAAACTGTAGAGGGGCCAATTAAAATGAGTAGCAGGTACCCTGAGGTTGGAGAAGAAGAGGTATATGAAGACCAGGTGTTTGAAGAATGGGTGAAGGAGTTTGCCATGGAGAATTTAACCTGGTATGCGTTAGTTAGAATTCACTATTACAACCCACAGAAAGCTTACAACATCATCAACAACCAAGACAGAGCATTGTTTCTGGCTGCACCAGATCGTTTCCCTAACCCAACCGGCTGGACATTCACTAAAACTGATTGGGTAACTGAACGGACTCCAAATGTTGGCCCTGGTAATTTCTTTATGCCTTTGCCTACCGTGGAGCTTAGCCAGTCGCCAAGTTTAAGCCAACCACCTGTTGAGTATGTTTTTGACTAACACAGCAGAAGGTTAAAACATCATTTATTTAGTTCATAAAAAGATATTTATATGAAACATAGTTTAAAATCCTTGATGTTCCTGTTCGTCGCGTTTGTGATGAGTGGAATGTTTATAAGCTGTTCGGAAGATGATGATCTTTCGAGCGGCGGTACCCCTATGATTAGCTATGTCCGGGTAACCCGTCCGGCAGCATCAGATTCTCTTATTGTAAAAGCGGGTCAGGGACAAATGATTGCCATAATAGGTCAGAACCTGCAAAATGCCCGTGAATTATGGATTAATGACAAACAGGCAGTACTTCAGTCTACTTTTATTACAAGTACTTCCATCATTACCCGTGTACCATCAGACATTCCAACTGATATCACAAATAAGATGAGAATTGTATTTGCTAACGGTCAGCAAATAGAGCATGACTTTACGGTTGATATCAGCGAGCCAAGACCAACTTATATGGAAAGTGAGTTTGTGAATGCCGGTGAAATTGCCACAATCAGAGGCAACTACTTCTATGATCCGGTTCAGGTTTTCTTTACCGGGGAAAATGGTACCCAAGTAGAAGGAGAAGTGGTTGAGTTATTGCCGAATGTAATAGAGGTAAGGGTGCCTGAGGGCGCTCAACCAGGTCCACTGACCATCAAGAGTAATTTCGGGGAAACAGAATCAGATTTCTGGTTCCGTGATAATCGTAACATCATTGCTGATTTTGAGGATACTGACTTTTCTGGCTGGTGGCACGGACCAAGCTATATTTCTAGCGGTACGGATGCGATTCAACCTATCAGCGGCAAATTTCTACGCATTGATAAAGACGACACAGGTGGATGGTTTGAAGCTTTTGTTGGTGATGGAACAATAAAAGGGAAAACTAAAAACATTCCGGAAGATGCTTTTGCAAACCCTGGAAAATACACCCTTAAATTCGAAATGAACACTGTAACTCCATTGGTTTATAACGGAATACAGTTTTTCATGGGAACTGGTAGTCCTGGTGATAGAGGTAATGCTTTTTATAACTGGCAGGCAAATATTGATACTCAGAATAAATGGCAGACAGTAAGTATTCCTTTTAAGGAATTCTATGAGGCTAACAATAAAGGAGGAAACAATTTTACCTATAACCCTAATGGTTACGCCGTTTCTCTTCATTTTGTAGGCCCTGGTACAAAGGCAAAATTCGCGATGGATAATTTACGGGTAGTACCAAATTAACTTCCTTAAGAACCTCCTCAATTAAACGAAAGATGAAACACATATATAATTTAAGAGCAATACTGCTGGTATGTTTGCTGGTGAGTTTTGGGTTCTTCACATCTTGTTCTGATGATGAAGGTGAAATAAACTCTGGGCAGGTGGAACTGTTGAGTTTTGGGCCTACCGGGGTTAAACACGGAGAACAGATAAAGTTCATAGGGCGAAACCTGAATATAGTTGAATCCATTGAATTTCAGGGCGCCACTGTGGCAAAGACACAGTTCACAGCTCATACTTCTGAATTGATAGAACTGATTGTTCCTCAAGAGACGGAAGAAGGTAGAGTAACGTTGAAAATTGCCGGTGGTGAGGACGTGGTTTCTAAAACTGTTTTAAGTTTTGAGGTTCCAGTAGTCATCAATTCTTTTACTGAAAGTGCAAAGCCAGGTACAAACATTACCATTACCGGTAATTACCTGAATTGGGTGGACAGTGTTCAATTTGGTTCGCTTGTGCCTCACGTGAAAACTTTTGTTAGCAGATCAATGACTGAACTGGTACTTACCGTACCAATGGAAGCCAAAACAGGGACTTTAACTTTTTTTACAGGTGGTACTGAACCAATGAGTATTGAAACGGAACAGGAACTGCAGGTTACTTTACCTAACGCTACTGGCATCAACCCAACTTCTTTAAAACACGGTGAAAACCTTACCATTACAGGTACAGATCTTGACCTTGTAAAGGAGGTTGTCTTCACAGGTGTTGGCTCAGCAAGAGTATCCACTTTTGTAAATCAATCGGCTACGCAACTAGTAGTAACAGTGCCTAATAATGCTTCAACCGGTACACTTAAATTAGTGGCTATGTCTGGTGAAGAAGTAACTACTACCCAAACCATAACGGTTATTTTGCCTGCCATTACCAATATGGCTCCAAATCCGGTAGATCCGGGAGGTAAACTCACCATTACAGGCACAAACCTTGACTTGGTGAAAACTGTTAATTTTGCAGGCGGCGCTTCTGTTTCTACTTTTATTTCTAAGACCCCTACTCAAATTGAATTGACAATGCCCACCGCAGATGTTGTGAATGGTGCTGTTACATTCATTACAACCCGTGACTATTCAGTTGCCACTGGAAAGACATTGAATATCAATATTGAACGTCCTCCATATTTCATCTTCAATGACGCCCTTCATTCTGAGTGGCAGAAGTGGAATGGCTGGGGAACAACCGTTCAGGATATGGCAAGTACAGAGCAGGTTTCAAGAGGCTCTAGAGCTATAAAATTAAGTTATAATGATAGCTACGGTGCTCTGCAGTTGCACCCCACTAATGCTAAAGTTATGGAAGGGTATACCACTCTTGTTCTTTATGTTTATGGTGTTACTGGTGATTACCAAATGTCTGTTGCCCTTCAATTGAAAGATGGAAAAGATACCCCTGACGGTACCTTCATGGTGAAGCAAGGGGAGTGGAAGAAAATTGAAATTCCAATCAGTACTTTTGGGGATTTATCTGCTGGTATCAATGATTTTAGACTTAAAAACTATGGTACTAATCCAAACACAGTCTATGTAGATGATATAGAACTTCGTTAATTAGATACCTAACGCATAAAAAGAGGAAGGGCATTTTGCTCTTCCTTTTTTTATGCCGTTAGGTAGACGTTCCAGGAATACAATTTACAACGCGCCTTTCTACTAAGCCCAACTGTGGTAGGTAACAGATCTACCTTTCATAAAGGTTATGTTTCTGCAGAGCATCTTTGAAGGCTGGTAGGGGTAATGATTGGTACTGATACATACCTTCACCATTGATGAATGATAAGTTATGCTTGCTGACGATAATCAGGCGAAATTTAAAATCCTCTTTTATACCTGTTTTCTTAAAAACAACCCTAAAACGATTGGCTGAATTCTCTGCAAAGATTAAGAAGATGTAGGCAAAAAGGGTTAAGATTTTACTGATACAGAACGAGGCCGTACCAGATGGATTAAAGAAGAGCCTTAGTATTAAATAGGTTTTAAACTGCATCGCCAGCATCTCCTAAATTCTTACTTACCCGAAGTGACAATTAATGAAAGTTATCAAATTTCAATAATGCTCCCTATCAGGCTCTCCTTAAGGGTACCACCCACATTAAGTACAAAGTTAAGAGGAGGATTAAAGTGTAGTCTAAAAGGGTTTGGCACTGGGTGAGTCCAATTTGCTGGATGATGTGGATGGGTTTAAATAAAAAAGGCTGCCTAAATCTTAGGCAGCCTTTCCGCGCAATACATGAAAAAAATCAAACTCTTGTTTTGTTGCTTCTGAAAGCTGCTTCTGAGGCCATTGGTGTATTTTTAGTCCAAAGGGCCTCCATTTCTTCAAGTGATTTACCCTTGGTTTCAGGAACCATTTTCCAGACGAAAAGGAGAGACAAAACACTCATGACACCGTAGAAGCCATACGTAAACGCACCGCTAAATTCCATCATGGAAGGGTAAGTGGCCGAGATGAAATAGTTGGCTGCCCATTGAGCTGCCACAGCAACGGCAACGGCTTTCCCTCTAATTTTATTAGGGAATATTTCTGAAATTAAAACCCAGCAGATTGGTCCCCACGACATCATGAAAGAAGCCGTGTAAATGATAATAAATACCAAGGTGCTTATTCCTATGATCTCGAAATAAGAAAGCGCTGAGATGGCAAACATACCAATGGCCATACCTATAGAGCCTACAATGAGCAGAGGTTTTCTGCCCCATTTATCAACGGTTAAAATAGCAACTACTGTAAAGAAAACATTTACCACGCCCATTACAACCGTTTGTAGCATGGAAGCGTCAGTGCCGGCACCCATACTTTGGAATATTCTAGGTGCATAGTAAAGCGCCACGTTTATGCCCACAAATTGCTGGAAAACAGATAACAGAATACCAATAATGATCACTGTTTTTCCGTAAGACCATAGTTTCCCTGAGTGGTGCTCAACGGTATTTTTGATGTCGGCAAAGATTTGTTTAGCGGCAGTACTGCCATTCACTTTGGTAAGAATCTTCAGCGCCTCTTTGTCTTTGTTCACCATGCTCAGGTATCTAGGAGATTCAGGCACGAAGAACAAGAGAATACCGAATAAACCCGCCGGGATGGCCTCAGAAAGGAACATCCTTCTCCAGCCCACTTGGTCCAGCCAATCAACAGACTGACCGCTGGCAATGCCCCAGTTAACGAAGTATACCACCAGCATACCGAAGATAATAGCAAACTGATTTAGAGAAACCAGGCGGCCACGCAGGTTGGCAGGAGCTAACTCTCCTATATATACCGGACAAACGGCAGAGGCTAAGCCTACCCCAATACCACCAATAATGCGGTAAAAGTTGAACATGTACAGTAGACCCATAGTTGGTCTTCCTTCTTCAAAGAACAGGAACTCCGGATAACCAGAGCCTAGCGCCGATAAGAAAAACAGTACAGCTGCTACGATTAATGTCCTTTTACGCCCTAATCTAGAAGCTAGCAATCCTGAAATGGCACCACCAATAATACAGCCAATTAAGGCACTGGATATGGTTATTCCATGAATCCAAGTGCTGAGGCCCTGGCCGGTGATCAAATATTTCTGTACCGATTGCTCTGCACCTGAAATAACGGCAGTGTCATACCCAAAAAGTAGACCACCCAAAGTAGCAATTAAAGTAATGCCGGCTATGTAAGGTATGTTCTGACCTGCCGTTACCTTTTCGTTCTGAATCATAATGAACTGGAATAAGGTGTATGAATAATTTTAACCTAGATATACCGGTTGATCAGGTTCTCCAAGAATTCTTGGCGTCCGCTCTTAGGCTGTGGCTCACCATTTTCAACGGCAAAGTCGCGCAGGTTTTCTAAGGTTAGCTTACCAGCCTCAAACTCCTGACCTTTGCCGCTATCAAACGTAGCATAACGTTCCTGACGGATTTTGCGGTAATCAGAATTCTGTAGAATGTTATCAGCGGCAATCAAAGCGCGGGCGAAGGTGTCAGCACCACCAATATGGGCATAGAAAAGGTCTTCCATATCAGTAGAGTTTCTTCTGATTTTGGCGTCAAAGTTTACCCCGCCACCTTGCAATCCTCCGGCCTCTAAGAACACAAGCATCGCCTCGGTTATCTCGTTCAGGTTGTTCGGGAACTGGTCGGTATCCCAGCCGTTTTGGTAGTCACCGCGGTTGGCATCAATAGAACCTAACACCCCTGCATCAGCGGCCACCTGCAATTCATGTTGGAAAGTATGTCCGGCAAGGGTGGCGTGGTTTACTTCAATGTTGATTTTGAAGTCGCCTAACAGGTCATGCTGACGCAGGAAACCTATTACGGTAGCGCAGTCATAGTCATACTGGTGCTTGGTAGGCTCAGCGGGTTTAGGCTCTATAAAGAACGTGCCCTTAAAGCCTTGCTTGCGGGCATAGTCTTTGGCGGTGTGCAAGAAGCGGGCAAAATGCTCCTGCTCGCGCTTCATGTCGGTGTTCAATAATGTCATGTACCCTTCACGGCCACCCCAGAAGACATAGTTCTCTCCGTTCAAGGCAATGGTAGCGTCCAAAGCGGCCTTTACCTGAGCGGCAGCATGGGTGAGCACATGGAAATCTGGATTGGTAGAGGCACCGTTCATATAACGGCTATGCGAGAATACATTGGCGGTACCCCAAAGTAATTTAACACCACTTGCGGCTTGCTTCTGCTGGGCATATTCTACCATGGTTTGCAGACGACGCTCGTTCTCCGCTATGTCGTTGCCATAATCTACCACGTCTACATCATGGAAGCAGTAGTAAGGCAGGCCCATTTTAGTGATAAACTCAAAGGCAGCGTCCATTTTAGCTTTTGCGCGCGTGATCACATCTGAACTTTCATCCCAAGGGAAGGAAAGGGTAGGGCCGCCAAAAGGGTCAGAGCCGTTGGCGTTGAAAGAGTGCCAATAAGCCACTGCGAATTTAAGATGCTCTTTCAGGGTTTTACCGGCCACCACGCGGTTTTCATCATACCAGCGGTATGCAAGCGGGTTATCAGATTCTGCACCCTCGAATTTTATTTGATTGATTCCTTTAAAAAATTCTTTGTCTCCTAAAGTTACGTTTGCCATGGTGTTGTTTAAGTATAAAAGGTGTTAAATGTTAGTTGTTCAGTGAAGTTGACAAAAGAGACTTCCATTCCTGGTACGCCTCTTCATACTGGTTTACATTAGTGGGTTCAATCAAGCGCAGGCGCTCAAACTGCTGAAAGGCTTCAGTTGCCGATGCAAAAGTGCCTGCCCCAATTCCAGCTCCTAAGGCCGCGCCCACACTGCCGTCATTTTGGTAAAGTTCTACCGGCGCATTGGTAGCGTTTACAAACGCTTCGGCAAAAAGCTCGCTCAGGAACATATTGGCCTTTCCGGCTCTGATCACCTGTGGGTTCATGCCGTTCTCACGCATAATGTCTAGTCCGTACCTAAAGGTAAAGGCAATACCCTCCTGCACGGCTCTGAAAATATGGGCCTTGGTATGAAGGTTGAAGTTTAGACCGTGAAACTGTGCTCCAATAATTCTGTTGTTGAACACCCGTTCTGCTCCATTTCCAAAAGGGAAGATGCGCAGCCCGTTGCTCCCCACGGCTACGGTAGAAGCCTGTTCGTTCATCTCCGGATAACTCACGTTATGGGTCAGATTCTCTTTAACCCAACTGTTCATGATACCGGTACCGTTAATGTTCATGAGTACACCCACACGCTTGGCGTCTGGCGTGTAATTCACATGTGCAAAAGTATTTACCCGTGACTGTTGGTCATACACCAACTGGTCGCTCACACCGTAAATAACCCCCGAAGTTCCAGCGGTAGCGGCTACTTCACCCGGATTCAGCACGTTCAATGACAAGGCGTTGTTAGGTTGGTCTCCAGATTTATAGGCTACCGGAATGCCTGTCTTCAGGTTCAGTTTTTGAGCCACGTCAGAGGTCACTTCCCCATGCGAAGAAAACAACGGCCTTACCTCCGGAATTAAATCTAGGCTAAAGCCGAAGTAGTTCAAAACATCCTGTGACACTTCATCATTTTGAAAATCCCAGAAGATGCCTTCAGAAAGGGCAGAGGCGCTTGTGGTGATGCTTCCGGTCAGTTTCATGGCGATGAAATCACCAGGCAGCATGATTTTGTGTATCTTGTGATAGGTTTCCGGTTCGTTATCCTTCACCCAGGCTAATTTAGCGGCGGTAAAGTTTCCAGGCGAGTTCAATAGGTGCGAAAGACTTTTCTCAGCGCCTATGGCATCAAAGGCTTTGTTGCCATACGGTACCGCGCGGCTGTCACACCAGATAATAGAATCACGCAGCACCTGCTGGTCTTTGTCTACTACCACCAAGCCATGCATCTGGTAAGCAATTCCAATTGCCCCAATGTCTTCAGGCTGATATTTACCGGTGGCGTTCACCTTCAAAATTGCCTGTTGCACGTGCTCCCACCATATCTCCGGCGACTGTTCGGCCCAACCCGGCTGCAGGGAAGTTATTTTTGATTCTGTTTCAGGATACTGCGCTGAAGCAACGGTTTTCTGGGTTGCAGAATCTACTACGGAAGCTTTGATAGAACTGGTACCAACGTCAATTCCTAATAAAAGCATATAGGGTTAATGTTTTAAGTAATGGTCAAAGGAGCAAAGCGGGTTTTCCAACATGTGCTTCTACAAACATAGTAAATAAGTGTCATAAAAACATTTACTATTTCATAAAATTTTATCCTTCATTAGAGATAATTTTTATGAAACAAAGATTGAAATCGGTGGCAAGTGTTAAATTTATAAAAGCTTTAGATGAAATCAAACCTGATGTGTAGGTGAAAATCAGATTACTACTACAGAAAACCCCAATCTTTACTAAAGTTATTAATGCATTAACGCTAAGAATATTTATACGCTAGAAAAATATTGGGCTGCAATTTCCCTCAGCGTTTTAAAAGTCAGTTTTGAAGCTGATATCTGAAAAACAGGCTAAAAACAGTAACCAATTTTTGAATGGCTGATCTTCACAATTCATTAGTGAAATGGCAGAGCCGAGGCAGGGCTGGCGGTTGAATAAGAAGGTACAAAAAGGTACCTTTGTAAGGTATGGACGTTTTTATAACATCGCTGAATTCGGGGAGCAACGGCAACTGCTATTACGTGGGGAATGAGTGGGAGGCAGTGCTGATTGACGTGGGCATTTCATGTAGGGAAACTGAAAAGCGAATGCAGCGTCTTGGTTTGTCAATGGGGCGGGTAAAGGCAATTTTTGTCTCACACGAACACTCAGACCATATAAGAGGCGTTGAAGTACTGGCCAAGCGGTATCAGCTGCCGGTGTTCATCAGCCAGGGCACGTTGCAAAATTCAAGGTTAAAGCTTCCTCTGCATCTGATCATGCCACTGCAGGCAGATGTTCCGGTTCAGATAGGCAGTTTGTCTGTTACTGCTTTCCCAAAATTTCATGATGCCGCAGATCCACATAGTTTTGTGGTTTCTTGCAATAGCATCAATGTGGGTGTGTTCACTGATATTGGAGTGCCCTGCGAAAGGCTAATGTATCATTTCGGGCAATGCCACGCCGCCATTCTGGAAGCTAATTATGATGAGGAGATGTTGGCCAATGGGCACTACCCTTATTACCTGAAAAACAGGATCAGAGGGGGCAAAGGTCATTTGTCTAATACACAAGCCTTAGATGTGTTTCTAAACCACCGGCCCCCTTTTATGAGCCACCTGTTGCTGGCGCACCTTTCAAAAGAAAACAACAATGCCCAAATGGTGCAGGAGTTGTTTCAGGCGCATGCACAGGGCACGGAGGTAGTGGTAGCCTCCAGATATGAAGAAACGCCCGTCTATCAGATAAATTTAACCGAAGAATTGGTATAGCCTTTTCTACCGCAGAAGTAGCTTTTCTGTTTTAGACTTGTTTTACGAAAAGTAGCCTTAAAACGGCTGTTGCTGTGGGAATTTCTCCTTCTCCTTCTGCTCCTGATTATATGCTTTAGCATAACGCCTGAAAGGCAGATAGTGCCATAAAATAGGCTTCCGCTGCGGTACAAACTACAGCTGGTTTATGACGTAAAACCACAGTTTTTTAAAGAAAAATATTATATATGTAGTTTGAACCAATACCCTTTCCCCATGCATAAAATTTTACCGCTGCTATTCCTCTTTCTTTCTTTTAACACCATTCTTGCCCACGCTCAAACCGCCGCAGATACAACCTGGAGACGTAGTTTTTCGGCTGGAGTGAATTTGAATCAAGCTTCTTTCAGCGACAACTGGAAAGCTGGAGGCGTAAATTCAGTGGCGGTAAATGCTTTTCTGAACAGTAGGGCAGACTATAAATGGGAGCGGGTCTCTTGGGACAATTCCATGCAGTTGCAGTATGGCATTGTGAAAAACGAAGGGGAGGGGATGCGCAAAAGCATTGACCGGATTTTCCTGGATTCTAAGTACGGCTACGGTTTTTCAACCGATTGGAACACCTTTGTTTCAGCTAATTTCTTGTCTCAGTTTGCGCCTGGCTACGAGTACGATGTAGATGACGTTGGTACAGACCGTTTAATATCAAATTTCTTTTCACCCGCTTTTCTGACTTTTGCGCTAGGAGCCGAGTACAAACCAAACCCTAACTTCTCGCTACGGCTTAGCCCTTTTGCCCCTAGGTTCACCTTTTTGCTAGATGAAGACGTGGCTGTGAACGAACGATATGGGGTACCAGAAGGAGACAAGGTTCGTACCGAGTGGTTGGCGGCCATGATACAGGCAGATTACCAGAAAACGGTTATGACCAATGTTGATTTAAAGGTGCACTATAATGCCTTTATCAATTATAAAGAGTTAAGTTTTAAAAGAGTTGACCACAGGGTGAACCTAGTTTTAGCTGCCAAAGTGAACAAGTACATTAACGTAAACCTGATGGGCAACCTCATTTACGACTATGACCAAGATTCAAACATTCAGTACAGCCAGTCTTTGGGCTTAGGCGTTTTGTATACGCTGCAGGGTTTTTCTACCGGGCAATAAAACTAGGTGCGTTGTAAACATCGGTTTTAAAGAAACGCAACCTCCTAGCTGTTTTTTAGCTTTACCGTTACCTATAGCACCAATAAGGTTACTCCTGTTTTAGGCTTGTTTTTGCAGAAACAGGTCTAAAACAGAAACACAAAATTGCAACTGCTGCTCATGAAGCGAGCCACCGTTTGCTCCACTGCCTACCTTTGCAGAGGGAAGGCAGTTTATTTTTTTGTACTAACCTGTAAGGAACTAAGCTTGTCAAGTTGGTAAATGTCATTTCTGAACTGAAGCTGGCCCGTCTGGTCTACCCAAGCGGTGTAATAAGCCAGCTTCACCGTAACGGGCGTAGGTAAAATAATGGTTTGATTAGGGGCATTTTGCTGTAGTTCAGGGGCGGTGGTGCGCACCGTTGCCCAATCCTTTTGAAGCAGGTAAGTACCCAGCATTTCTGGGTTTTCTACCCGCACACAGCCGTGACTGTAGGCTCTGACAGGGTGGTTAAACAGGCTCCGCTCCGGAGTGTCATGCAGGTAAATGTCATGCTGGTTCGGAAACATGAATTTTATTTTACCCAGAGAGTTCTTTGGGCCAGGCTGCTGAACTACCCAATACTTACCCTGTGCCACTTCTTTTGGGTTAGACAGTAATTCACTGCCAGTAACTTGGTGCTTTTTAGTGCCCTCCGCCCTATATACCACCATATTATTCCGGCTCAAATAATTGGGGTCAGTTTTCACCATAGGTATGATCTCGCGGCGCAAAATACTTTGGGGTACCGTCCACGTAGGGTTGAGAACCAAATAGGTAATAAGGCTGTCCATGGGAATGGTCTGGTGCTGTTTTTCAGTACGCCCAATGATAACACGAGTTTGCCAAATAGATTGGCCACTTGAGTCAAGCAAATAAAGTTTAAAGTCCGGCAGGTTAACAAAAACCATACGCTGAGAGGGTTGTGTTGACGCCTGTTGCCAGCGTTGCAGATTCAAGGTTATTTGTGCCAGTCGCTGATCAGGAGGCACGTTTAGGGCTTCAAGGGTCTGAGGTCCTACCACTCCATCTGGAGTCAAACCATGCCGCCGCTGAAACTTCTTTACAGCCTCTTTGAGCACATCATCAAATAAAGAATCCTGCTCTGAAACGGTAGAAGGCAAGTCGCCGGTTAACTGAAGATTGTTTTTAAGGCCGGTCACCTCTGCGGCTTTCTCGCAAGCCACCAGACATACGTTTTGATCAATAGATTTCCACTTGCCGGAACGGGCAATATTCTGATACTGCTGCTGGGCCTGCCGTAACAACTCTACCTGCCTTGCAGGCGAGAAAACAGCAGGTTGTGCCTTGGCTGCACCTGAGAAAAATAATATATAAATTAAAGCAAATAGAACTCTCCAATGCTGCTTCATCTTTCCCTCCTTTTCTACTCTGCGTTCAGCTGGTTAGCTGGTTTATGACCAGTATATGATAATCTTACGGTAATATGCGTGGAGGGGGCTAAATTTATGACCACGTTTTGGGTAAGAGGGCTATGGTAGACTGTTTTAAGCATGTTCCTGAAATTGTTCAAATTCTGTAAAGTGCTTTAGGGTTTAAGAATCTAAATTTTGATGCAGCATGTAGATAATGGCCGTGACTTTCAGTGCAATAGTAGACAGGGTCAAGGAAGAATTAAATGAGAATAAATGACCTGTAGGGTGATGATGATCATGTAGAAAGACAGCAATTACTTCTTAATTGCGTCTGCTTTCGACCCGTTTTTCTAAAAACAGGCTAAAAACACCACCGATGAATTAGACAGCACCAGCTATGCAGAAGGTGACATATGTCATTCTTTGAGTTCCGTAGAAAGGTTATCTTTGGAACTTGAGCAATCACAGAGCGCGCATGAGCGAACACCCAGAAGAATCCACTTTCTCACAGCATCAGAACATAGATGACAAAACTCGTCTTAAGGCAATAATTGACACGGCTATTGATGGTATAATTACCATTGATGCACGGGGAACAATTGAAACGGTTAATCCGGCTGCCGCCAAAGTTTTCGGTTATCTGCCGGAAGAGGTAATAGGGCAGAACATCAAGATTCTGATGCCCGAGCCTGATCGTAGCCTGCACGACCAGTACATTGAAAATTACCACCGCACCGGCATTGGTCAAATCATAGGTATTGGCCGTGAAGTATTAGGGCGCCGCAAAGATGGAACTGTGTTCCCGTTTCTGCTTAGCATCAGTGAGGTAAGGCTGCATGACAAGCAGATCTTCACCGGCATTGTGCACGACATTTCTAACCTGAAAAAAGCAGAGGCGGCCCTGCGCGAAAGCGAAAACAAAATCACCTCTATCATACAGGCGGCAGTAGATGGCATCATCACCATAGATACCCGCGGCATCATGGAGATGGTGAACCCATCTGCGGCCAAGCTTTTCGGGTATGACCCTGAGGAACTGCTGGGTAAAAGCATTAACATGCTCATGCCGGAGCCTGACCAAAGCCGCCACGACAAGTACATACACAACTATGAGACGACAGGCCACAGAAAGATCATAGGTATTGGCCGGGAAGTGACAGGGCTACGTAAAGACGGCTCTACTTTTCCGTTTTACTTAAGCATAAGTGAAGTGCAGCTGGCAGATAGGAAAGTGTATACTGGCTTTATTCATGACATTACCCAGCAGAAACTGAACGAAGAAAAGCTGCGTAGGTACGCGGCTGAGTTGATGCGCAGTAACTTAGAACTGCAGGATTTTGCCTATGTATCGTCACATGACTTGCAGGAGCCGTTGCGTAAAATACAAGCCTTCGGTGACAGGTTGCTCACCAAGGAACAGGACAACCTGAGCGAGCAGGGCAAAGATTACCTGGAACGTATGCTCAATGCGGCCTCGCGCATGCAAAACCTCATCAATGATTTGCTCGCTTTCTCCAGAGTCACCTCTAAGGCAACGCCTTTTGTAAAAGTAAGCTTAGACACCATTTTAACAGAGGTACTCTCTGATTTGGAGATAACCATTGAGCAGACTGGTGCTACCGTCAACCGCTCGCCTTTGCCCGTTATAGAAGCGGAGCCCACACAAATTCGCCAGCTTTTCCAGAACCTGATCAGCAACGCAATTAAGTTCAGAAAAGATGATGAAAAACCGGTTATCAAAATTTCGGCAGAACTTATACAGCTAAAGGAGCACCTGACCGCTACCCCCGGCGATGAAATGGTTAAATTGTTCATTCAAGACAATGGCATAGGGTTCAACGAAAAGTATCTGGACCGAATTTTCAATATTTTTCAGCGGTTGGAAGGCCAGAAATACGTAGGTTCAGGTATTGGTTTGGCCATTTGTCGTAAAATAGCCATTCGGCACGGAGGTGATATTACCGCCCGCAGTCAGCCCGGAGTAGGAACTACTTTTATAGTGAGTCTGGCTGTAAAACAACCCCAAGAATAGAAGAAAGTAATAGAATATGACCGATAACAGAAGCATAAATAAGAGTATTGTTATTCTTATTGCCGATGACGATGCCGAAGACCGCATGTTGTTGAAAGAGGCACTGGAGGAAAACAAGCTGCCCAACACCGTTAATTTCGTTGAAAACGGAGAAGAATTAATGGATTACCTTCTCCACAACGGCAGGTTCGCCGACAAAGAAAAATACCCGCTGCCTGGCCTTATTCTTCTGGATCTGAACATGCCCAAAAAAGATGGCCGTGAGGCGCTGAAAGAAATCAAAGAGAATGACAACCTCAAACATTTGCCTGTGGTGGTGCTTACTACATCAAAGGCAGAGGAAGACATTCTGAAAACATATGATTTGGGCGTCAGCTCTTTCATCACAAAACCGGTAACGTTTGCCTCCTTGGTTGAAATGATGCGAACCCTGGCTGATTATTGGCTGGAACTGGTGGAATTGCCCAACAACAACAACAACAACATCAAATAAAAGCCATACATCTGGCGCTAAATTTTTTGCATTCAATCCCTAAGAACCCGCTTCTGCCCATGCCTGACAGAATAAGGATTTTACTTGTGGATGATGATGAAGATGATTTTATCATTACCCGCGACATTATTTCTGAAATTCCGGCCCGCAATTACCAGCTAGACTGGGCTTCGTCTTTTGGGGCTGCTTTGGAAAAAATAGCCCTAAAACAGCATGATGTTTATTTAGTGGATTACCGCCTGGGCGCGCATGACGGGCTGGAGCTTATAACCCAAGCGCTGGAAAACGGCGCTACCGAACCTTTTATCCTGCTCACTGGCCAAACCGACCGCGAAACTGATGAGAAGGCCATGAAGCTGGGTGCCTCTGACTATCTGGTGAAAGGTAACATCAATCCGTATGATCTGGAGCGATCTATCCGCTACAGCATTGAGCACGCTAAAAGCTTGGTGGAGATTCAGAAACTGAACACCGAGCTGGAGCAGCGGGTAGCCGCCCGTACCCGTGAACTGGCCGAGGCCATCAAGAAGCTGGAGAAAACAAACAAAAGCCTTTTTGAGGCGCAGCAGGAAATCCGGAAAGCCTTGCAAAAGGAAAAAGACCTGAACGAGCTCAAAAGCAGGTTTGTGACCATTGCGTCGCACGAATTCCGCACTCCTTTGAGTACAGTTTTGTCCTCGGCTTCGCTCATCAGCAAATACCAGCGTACCGAAGACGATGATAAGCGCCAGAAGCACGTTACTCGCATAAAGTCGGCGGTAAGTAATCTCACCAGCATTCTGAACGATTTCCTGAGTTTAAGCCGCATAGAGGAAGGTAAGATTTACAACGTGCCCACTAATTTTGAGCTGCAGCCGTTCATGGAGGAGATTGTTGATGAAATGCAAGGCTACATACGGGTAGGGCAAAAGATCCATTACCAGCACCAGGGCAACTCTGGCGCAGTGACTTTAGACAAGCACATCCTCAAAAACATTATGCTCAACCTGCTCTCCAACGCTAGCAAATATTCCGCAGAGGGTAAAAATATTTATCTTACCACCCAAACCGATGACCAGCAGGTTATTTTAGCGGTGAAAGATGAAGGCATTGGTATTCCAGAAGCTGATCAGGCTCACTTGTTCTCACCGTTTTTCAGGGCCGGGAATGCCGTTAATTATGAGGGAACTGGCCTCGGCCTCAATATTGTAAAGCGCTACGTTGATATCTTAAACGGCACTCTGGAATTTGAAAGCGCCGCCAGTGAGGGTACCTCGTTTATCATTAAAATGCAGAAACACCAGACCGCATGAAAAAGATACTGCTCATAGAAGACAACAACGAAATAAGAGAGAACATAGCCGAAATTCTTTCTTTAGCCAACTATGATATTCTGGAAGCTGAGAACGGGAAAGTAGGGGTGGAGCTGGCCAAGAATGAGAAGCCTGACCTCATTATCTGCGACATCATGATGCCACAGCTTGACGGGTATGGCGTACTGCACATGCTGAGTAAAATTCCGGCAACCTCTGGTATTCCTTTCATTTTCTTAACGGCAAAATCAGAGAAAGACGACTTCCGGAAGGGCATGAACCTGGGCGCCGACGATTACCTGATCAAGCCATTTGATGATCTGGAGCTACTGGATGCCGTGGAGATGCGCCTGAAGAAAAACGAAATCCTTCGCGCCGATTTCCAGAAGAATGCGGAAGGCCTGAACAACTTCATGCAGGAAGCCAAAGGGTTGGAGGAGCTGGATAGCCTCATTTCAAATGAACGCAAAATCTCAGTGTACAAGAAAAAGCAACAGCTGTTTGCCGAAGGTCAATATCCGCACTCGCTGTTTTTCCTGAACAAAGGCAAAGTAAAAGCCTTTAAAACCAATGAAGAAGGTCGTGAATACATTACCAACCTCTACAAAGAAGGAGAGTTCATTGGTTATCTGGATTTGCTGGAAGACAAAACTTACCGCGAATCTGCGGTGGCGCTGGAAGATTCAGAGTTAGTGATCATTAACAAAGAAGAATTTCACTCACTGCTGTACCAAAACCGCGACGTAGCCAACAAGTTTATTAAAATACTTTCTGGTGATTTAGCCGATAGGGAAGAGCGCCTGCTCAAACTGGCCTACAATTCGGTGCGGAAACGCGTGGCCGAAGCCTTGCTTTTGGTGGAGAAGCAGTACCAACAGGAGAAAGGAAAGAACTTCCAGGTTACCATCTCCCGAGAAGATTTAGCTAACATTGTAGGTGCCTCCAAAGAAACCGTTATCCGTACCCTCTCTGATTTCAAAGACGAGAAATTGATTGACATCAACGGCGGTAAAATCACTATCGTCAACTCAGAGAAACTAGCCCGCATGCGGAATTAATGAGCAATGATTAATGATCAATGAGTAATGATTATTGCTCAGAGAGAAATGATTAAACATTTTATGATCTGGGAGCTGTAAAATGTTCTGAGAGCATTTATCAAAGCTGTTTTGAGACTGTTTTAAGAAAAATAGGTGCAAAACAGCTTTGTTTTTTTATACAGGAGGTCGTTCTTATTACTCATTACTCACTACTCACTGTTCATTATTTATTACTCATTAAATTGACAACTATCTCCCTTAAAGATGACAATGGTCATGTTTCTGGCCTCTGGAAAGCCAGAAATTTGCATGGTAATAAATACAACCATGCAGCATCAGTTTAAAGCCCTCACTTTATCTTATAAAAACGCTCCCATTGCCATAAGAGAAATGGTAGCCCTGAATGAGATTGGCTGTAAAAATTTATTAGACAAAATAAGAGAGTTTACAACCGCCCAGGAGGTGCTGGTGTTGTCTACCTGCAACCGCACCGAGGTATACTACAGTGCCGAAGAAGACTTGAGCCGGGAGATCATTAAACTGATAGCCATTGAGAAGGGCTTTTTGGCTACCAGTGTCATTGCTCCTTATTTCCTGAACATACAAAACCACCAGAATGCGGTGCAGCACCTGTTCAACGTAGCCATTGGGCTGGAGTCGCAGGTGGTGGGAGATTTCCAGATACTGAACCAGGTGAAGAACGCGTACCAGTGGGCAACCGATGCCGGAGCCGTAGGGCCTTTCCTGCACCGTTTGCTGCACTCCGTTTTCTTCACGAATAAGCGCGTGGCCAATGAAACAGCTTTCAGAGACGGCGCCGCCTCGGTGGCATACGCAACCGTTGAACTGGTGGAAGAGCTAACCAAAGAAATTGAGAACCCCAGGGTTTTGATGATTGGCGTGGGCGAAATGGGTACGAACGTATGCCTGAACTTCCAGAAGTCAAAGATAAAGAATGTGATTGTGGCTAACCGCACCCACCACAAAGCTTTAGATCTGGCTCAAAAAGCCAATGCGCAGGCGGTGTATTGGGAAAACATAAATGAGGAAATTGCGCTAGCCGACGTGGTGATTTCTTCTGTTCCCGGAGACTGCTTTACCATTACCAAGAAAGACCTGACCGAAACAGCAGCCACCAGTGAACCAAAGTTTTTCCTGGACCTGTCTATGCCCCGCAGCATACAAGATGATTTAGCCACTATTGCTGGGGTGAAAGTATTTAATGTTGACGCCATTCATAACCGCGCCACCGAAGCTCTAAAGAAGCGTTTAGCCGCTATTCCTGCGGTGCAAAACATCATAGCAGAGTCCACGGCCGATTTTCATACCTGGGCGCAGGAAATGTCTCTTTCCCCGGCTATTCAGCAGTTCAAGAACCGTTTAGAGGAGATAAGACAGCAGGAGGTAGCTCGGGCTTTGAAGAAAATGAATATCCAGGACCAGGAGTTGCTGGAAATGGTTACTAAGAACATTTTGAACAAGATTGTAAAGCTGCCTGTACTGGAACTGAAAGCAGCTTGTCAGCGGGGCGAATCTGAAATTCTGTTGGAAGGGTTAACTGCCCTGTTTAATCTGGAGCAGGAGGTAGCGTAGTTTTTAAGTATCAGCAGATCAGCCTCTGGTATGCTGCGAGGCAGGCATGTTTTTATACAGTATGAGCAGAAGTACGCTCATGATTTAAAATCAAAGATCAGACAATGGCTACGTTGTTTGCCCATACTTCCTTCATCACCTCATCTAAATCTTGCAAAGCTTTAGAGCAGTCGCCAAAAAATGAAGAGCCATGCATAGTGGCAAGCGTTTTGGGTTTTAGATCTGCCAGCTCATAAAGCATCTGTTTGGTTTTGTGTGAATAGGGGGTGTAATCCATTAAGGGGCCGCTTTCATATGCTAAAAGCGCAGACTTGTGCGAATCTAAAATGTCTTTATCAGTAAGTGCTGTTGCATCACCATTCTGATGAAAGAGATCAGAACAAAGCAAAGTTTTATCTGTTTCCTCAAACATAACTCCTGCGTCCCAGCCGTGGGGTAGGTGCGGGGTTCTTATGAACCGGTACTGACGTTTGCCAGTGTTCAACACGTCGCCACTTTGCATGGCAAGCGCAGGGCGAATGGCAAAATCAGCCATATTCACCAAAGCACCCACTTCACTACATACAGCCTTAGCGTTCGGGGCAATTTGTAACCACTCATTCAAGGCACCGCACTCATCTACTTCAAAATGGCTAAAGCCAATCCACCTAAGTTGTTTCGGATCAAGTAAAGAACCAACTGCCTTTAGTAAGACAGGAAACATCTGCTTCATGCCCGCATGGTATAACAGGGGCTCATCGTCTTTTATAATAAAATGGTTAAACTGTAATTGAATTTCTGGTACATAAACCGAAATCCGGTACACGTCAGCTGAGATTTCATCAATTTGATACATAGCTCTTGTATAAATAGGTGGAATTCTAATTTATTGATAATCACAAAATCTAGAAATACTCAACTACCCGTGGGGGTATTAGTGGGTGAGCCATGCCCTGAAATATGTTCAGGCCTGCCGGCTTTCTCTTTCTTACAGGTTAAATCTTTCTTATAAGTTTACTTGCTATTACTTATGATCTCTTCTGTCTTATTTGATCTGTAAGATGCCACGAAGCGGTTGATTTACGGCTGTAATATCAAGGTATAAAATTTTCTTTAATATCTTAGCAAAAAGCCTGTTAGTTTATTGTTTTCTAACGTTTTAAGTGGAGCTGATGGTGGAGGAGGAGCCTTGCATATTAACTGCGCTTTGTCAGCGGTTATTAGTCTTAAAGTTACCTTTGCAATAATGAATTCAGTTAGTTGCTTTATCTACTTGGAAAGGTCCGTAAAAAAGTTTTTGCACATCTGCAGTAGCATTCTTCTTAAGAATTAATTCTCTGAACTCCTGAAAGTTAACATAAAACGCCCTTGGGAAGAAGCTTACAGATTTTTCTAATCCATTACCCTCTTTATAAACTAATTTCCACCGGTACATTTTGTTAAGATGGAATGGTTTCATTTTCATAGAGAGAATATTAATAAGAGGAATCTTCTCATCCATATTTTTAGATTTAATATAAAGGTATTCACTGTCGTACGCAATAATCTTTTCTCTATCAAAAAAACGGAAGAAGAAGTAGCCAATTATTGCAAAAACTAATGAAACAGCCAGTTGAAGAATAAGTGAGCCATTATCTTTTGGTTTATTTAGATTAAACAGCAGGGGTAAGTTTATATAACATAACATCACCACCCATGGAATGATAAAGAACCGGTATATTCTGGAATTGGAAACTAGTCTTTTATGCATTTTATATCACCGGTTAGTGTACACAGCGACGGAGGTCGTCGGCCGATTCTGGAGTTAGCGCATTGTTGTGCAAAGTTATTTTTCATGCCACTTTTGTTCGAAAATATCAATGAACTGAGCATATCGTGAGCCTTTTTCAGCGTGCTTCCTGGTTAGCTTTGCCCACTTGTTAAATTTCTCCTTATTTCTTACCAGATAATAAGCCTGAGCCATATTTACTGCCATTTCACTTTTCTGAAAATCATCCTTAGAGATTTCTATCCCTTTCATATATGCATTTTCAGCACTGTCCATTTGGTTGGAATATCTGTAAGCATATCCAAGTTCACGATAGAAGAATGAATTTTCAGGATTGTTAGCAATTGCTTTTTTTAAAACTGATATGGCCTTATCGAACATTTTTAAAGCATTGTAGGCGTATGCTAGCTCAAATTCAAGTCCATCGTAGTGTGGATCGGTTTGATAAGCCTGAGTTAGAGGTGCTAAAGCTAAATGGCTAGCTCCTACATGATTGTAGTGGAATCCAATGTTTTTAAGATAAGGCACCGTTTCAGAGCCAATTTTATAGTTAGATAACCACTCAGGTTGGTTCGGCAACCCTAGTTCACCGATTTGCTTGCTTGACAATACAGCAACATTCGCCGTATTAGGTGCTAACCGAGACTTTAACGACTCTTGAAACTCCCTTGGAAGAGCTTTTAGTCCTTTTTCTCCTACAATAAATTTAGAAGCATAATCAAATGTGAAACCAGCCTGGTCATCCAAGTAAATAAACCCGAATGTATATGTCGAATCACCTTCCTTTTTTGGGAAGGCAATCCATTTATCCACAGCTTCGTAATATTTCGTTTTGAATGTTAAACCAGCTTTGTCACTTTGGCCTAAACAAAAGGTGGTGGTGAGTATAATCAATAAAATTGCTAATCTCATATTTTTATAATTTTGCACAACGGTTAGTTTAAAAGGAGCAAGGCCGTCGGCCGTAGCATGATACCTTTACAGTATTGGCATTAGTTATTTTATTTTGAATTCCCACTGGAATTCGTCCATTATAAATTTTTCTAAAGCTGTAAATCTGGTCTCCTCTTCATTGTCATTCGGAAAATGGGTTCTAAAAGTGAACTGATTATATTTCCCATCCTTTTTTTGCTCTATGACATATAAGGAGAAAGGTTGGTGTAAAGCGGGAGAAAATCCTTCCTGAGATTCGTATTCTAAAATATCTAAAGAATCTAAGGGCTTTAGAAAATTAGTAGTACCGCTCTTGGGTTCAAGTTTTATCTGAGTCAGAAATTTTCTTTTCCTGTTGTTTGAGAGTCCGATTTCTATTAGTTCTGCTTGCTCATTAAACATGCTGTCTATGGACACGGTAATTACTCTATCTATTGAAGTGCCATTGTTTATCCATATCCGGACAATGTTGTCTGCATCACTACTTTGAACAGGGAACAGTCTCTCTCCTGAGTATCCGTAATTTCTAAAAGACATAATATGCTCTCTTCCAGCCGTACAAGAAACAGAAATGACTATTAATAGTAGAATTAATTTTCTCAAAATATGATTATTTGAATTGCTGTCAATTGCCCCGTTTAAAAGAAGTGCATGGCCGTAGGCCAAGGTTGGCGTTTAGCTGTTGTTAGTTGCTGTTTTTCTTTAGTCTACATTTAAAATCCAAGATTTTTCTTCACTTCTGTAGCTTTTGGAGTATACTCCATTAACCAAATAGGATAGGTAGAAGCTTTGGCGTGTAGAGTCGGTTCTATAATACAAATTCTTCTCTGTACTTTTGTCAATGTCCCGCAAGTCGCTGATGCTCTGTGGGTATTTGGAGTTTAATTCATAATATTCCTCAAAAATAGGCACTATCCTCTCTGCTTGTAACTGTCTCTGGTGAGTGAAAAAGTTAATAGCTGCAATTGAAGTGATTACTGCGCAAACTAATCCACGAGAGGTCATTCTTAACAACTTCAGAAGACGCTCATCTGATTTTATGTTTTCAGAGCCCTTATCGGCTAGTACGATAAGATAACGGCCAACTACTACAAATCCTGTTATGATAATCAAGAAGAATATCTCAAAAACTGAAGTCGTTCCAACAAGCAAGCCTAACAAAATACCAGTAATAATTGGGGTAAAAATTTGTGATTTGTAGGGCATATAAATTGCCACAACGGCCTCGTATAAACAACGTGCTAGGCCGTCGGCCGTAGCATGATGTTTACACCTTGTTAGAGCTTAGTTTTTCTTGTAGGCATTGATGCTCTATTAAATTTTGACGAAACGTCTCCTTATGACATTTCTGCCTTCTGTTATCTCAATTAGGTAGTTACCTGGTAAAAGCTGGCTTAAGTCTACATCGTTGTTTGATTCAATAACTCCTGTAAGCACCTGCCTGCCTAGCATGTCAAAAATTGTTAAGGAGGGTTTCTTTAATTTACCGATGTTAGAAATAATTTTCAACCTCCCTGTTGTAGGATTGGGGTATAAAGAAATTGCTGCACTTTCTTCTTTTGATTCCTTGATGCCCACCTCGTGCGTGAAATGAGCTACCAAGGTTGGTCGGCTGTTATCAGGCAAGGTAAAAAGTACACTTTTTTTAGAATCATACCTTAATCCGTTCGAACCATAATTGCCGCAATCTGATGACATAAGGTAAACTGATGAATAACTAGCTAAGTGGCCGTTATTCATTTCCGAGTAATACCCGCTTACAGTTAGAGGGTAATTTTTAGCTTTTATGATAATCTCAAAAAATCCCGAAAATGAATCGAAAGACACAAAAGGCCTTAAATCAATTTTGGAGTCTGTGTTAGTAGGAAACCATTCTCCAGTTATTTCCCCATTTGAACCGAAAATACCTTTGTTCACGCAACTCATGGAAGTTCTTTCCCTCTGAATAACTCTAATATCTAAATCATCAAAGGGCTCTCCAAATATATTTGATTCCCCTAATTCTGAATTCATCCCTAGGGTAGACTGGTCATGGATACCTAATGAAACAGAGTCTTTTTGGCCTATAGCATCCTCGACTATAATCCTCATTATTAAGTTCTGTGAGTAACAAGGGAGTGTAGCCATTGTGATAATAAAAATTAGTAAGTTTTTCCTCATATTCATTTTATATTAAAGTTTTAAAATATACATAATCAATTTATGTAATTAGCTCTAACGGACTAGGGTAAAAGACGTGCTAGGCCGTCGGCCGAAGCATGATTTTTATACAATCCTATGTTTGCAAAAACCATTTAACTTGTACCAAAAGAGAAGAAAGGGAGGAACAAGATTATTTATACAATGAGGCGGTTGTAAGCCTGTCTAACATG
>NZ_LRML01000006.1 GCF_001647285.1 Rufibacter roseus | reverse complement strand
GTACCAGCGGCTCGTGGCCAAAGGAAAGAACCGAAAGCTGGCTTTGATAGCCGTGTGTAACAAGCTGCTCAAGCAGGCTTTTGCCATTGTAAATTCCGGCGTTCCCTACCAACCGGATTTTAACAGAATTCCCGCCTAATTCCCTTGACTTTTAACAGAGTTCATGTTAGTTGCTGTTATTCTATTACCATTACAGCTTCTTCTTCAAAACCTTCTAAGTTCGCTACCTTAAACTTTTCATCCGAAGAAGGTCGAATTTTATAGAAATTTACCACGCATCCGCCATAAGTTTCTATTTCTTGTCCAGAGTAAGCTGTCTCGCTAAAGGAAATAATAATTCTAAATCTGTCCGTGAATCTAATTTTCAATTCATTTTGCAGCTTTTTTGCGAATCTGAATCCCAGTTTAAGGTACTCTAATTCACTCTCCACGTTTTTGACATAGTCATCAATATGAATGTCGTTCAAAAAGATTTCGTATTCACATTTTTGGAAATCCGAGTTAAGTTCACCTGGGCCGAAATATTGGAAGTCTTTATATAATATGCATTCCTGTTCAATTCTAAAGCCAGAAGTAAGTAGTTTATTTAATTCTTCGGGTAGGACAGTATCAATGTTTTCAAATGAATACTTGGCTTGATTCAAGTATGATTCCATCAAAGAATTAGTCTCTATCTTCATTTTACTAATTGCAACTAACGGTTAGCTAGCAGGAGTCGGACTCCCATTATCTGCACTATATGTGGAGGTGGTGCTGTCGTTATGTTTCGGTTTCTTTTTTAAGGCGTTCCGCCTTTACTTATACAATATACTTCTTATGTGGTATGTAAGCAACAGTGTTGCAAAAACATCGATCAAAAGTTAGAAAACAGTCTTTCCCACTGGTTTAGATGAGACAAATGTGCAGAATAAGACAAGGAGAGGAGGAGTGCCTAAGATGTAAACAATCCGTTTATAAACGTATATATACGTATTATACGTAAAGCTTACGGATAATTTCAGCTAGACGGAAGCACTTCGTTGCCCCTGATCATTTCCCACAGCAAAACAGCCCGGAAATTCACGTTTCCGGGCTGTTTTTTAAAAATGAAGGCTAAAACAGTGATCAAGAATCTTCCTGTAATACGTCTTTCAGCACCTGCCACACGTTTTCGGCTAATATCTTCTGTCCCTCGGCAGTAGGGTGCACGCCGTCTCGCTGGTTCAGGTTGCGCACTCCGCCAACGCCCTCCAGCAGGAACGGCACCAACGACATGTTGTTCTCATTGGCCAATTGCCGGAATATTACCCTGAATTCGCTGGCGTACGAGCCACCCATGCTGGGGGGCACTTCCATACCGGCCATCACTAACTTGGCGTCTGGGTATTTAGCTTTTACCTTGTCTATAATGGCCTGCAGGTTCTTTTTCGTTTCTGCCGGCGGAATGCCCCGTAGTCCGTCGTTTGCTCCAAGCTCCAGCACGAACACATCAACCGGCTGGCGCAACAGCCAGTCAATTCTGTTTTTACCACCAGCCGAGGTTTCCCCGCTCAACCCAGCGTTAATAGCCTTGTAGGGCAGGCCTAGTGAATCAATTTTTTGTTGTATAAGCGCCGGGAAGGCTTCTGAAGCGTCTAGCCCATAGCCAGCGGTGAGGCTGTTCCCGAAAAAGAGTATATTTTTCATAGCTTGTGGCTCATTCTGGTGCTGTTCGTTCTTATTTTGTGTTTCTGTGGTAGCTGTCTCATTCTGACCAGAAGAGCAGCCAGCCAGCAGAAAAGTCAGAAAACAAACGTAATGCAAGTGGAGTTTATACATCGTTTTAAAAGCTTATGTTCTCTTGCAAAGAAAGTACTTATAACTTGTTATGCGCGTTTGAGGTTTAACAGGAAGCAAATTTTCCGTTACTTTATCGTGTTATTGGCACCCAGTGTAGCCTGAAATCAACTCTATAAATTTACCAGCACACGTGACTACTATTCTCAACGTACAAAATCTCACCAAAACCTATCAAGGCTCAGGAAATACCCTTACAGTTTTAGACAATGTCTCTTTTGCCATAGAAGCCGGAGCCACAGTGGCTATTGTAGGGCCGTCGGGTAGTGGCAAAACAACTCTGCTGGGGCTATGTGCCGGCCTTGACCGTTCCTCGGCGGGCGTAGTAGAACTGAACGGAATCAGGTTAGATGATTTAGATGAGGACGCCCGTGCCCAGGTAAGAAACCAGCATGTGGGGTTTATTTTCCAGAACTTCCAGCTGCTGCCAACTCTTACGGCCCTTGAAAATGTGATGGTGCCGCTAGAACTGCGTGGTGAAAGAAACATCAAGCCTCAGGCACTTGATCTGCTGGACAAAGTTGGGCTGGCGGGCAGAGCCCACCACTATCCGGCACAGCTGTCCGGCGGAGAGCAGCAGCGGGTGTCCTTGGCCCGTGCCTTTTCCAATAAGCCTAAAATTCTTTTCGCTGATGAGCCTACCGGAAACCTTGACGCCGAAACCAGTGAGAAAGTGGTAAAGCTGATCTTCGACCTGAACCAGGACGCCGGCACCACTTTAGTGCTGGTCACCCACGACAATGAATTGGCCTCTAAAACACAGCGGATATTGCGGGTAAAAGGTGGTAAGCTGGTATCTGATGAGTGGCTGAACCAATCTCTAGAGCAAAATGAGCTGTTTTAGCCCTGTTTTCTGAAAAGCAGCCTTAAAACGTGTAGCTTTTTCTATTAAAGCTAATTGTTACAACGAATAACGAACACGAATTTGAATAAGTTGAATATAGCCTGGCTGATTAAGATGGCGTGGCGCGACAGCCGCCGGAACCGCTCCAGGTTGTTCCTGTTTATTTCCTCCATAGTGCTGGGTATTGCCGCGCTGGTGGCCATTTTCTCTTTTGGGTATAACCTCCGCCGCGACATAGACCAGCAAGCCATGGAGCTGATCGGCGCCGATTTGGTTATCTCGAGCAACCGACCAGTAAGCGCTGAGGTGCAGCCGCTGCTAGATTCTTTAGGTGACCGGCGGTCGCAGGAGCGTAGTTTTGCCTCCATGATCCTTTTCCCTAAAAACGAGGGCAGCCGTTTGGTGCAGATCAGGGCGCTGGAAGGGGAGTTCCCTTATTACGGGGCGCTGGAGACAACGCCTCAAAGCGCTGGTGTCACTTTCAGAAACGGCAGGCAGGCGCTGGTAGACAAAACCCTCATGCTGCAGTTTAACGCCCAAATTGGTGACTCAGTAAAAGTGGGCGAGGTAACCTTTGAGATAGCCGGTATTTTAAACAAGGCACCTGGGCAATCCGGAATATCAGCCACAGTGGCCCCGGCGGTGTATATTCCGCTGCAGTTTCTGGAGCAAACCGGGCTAGAGCAGAAAGGCAGCCGCATCATGTACTTGTACTACTACAAGTATGATGCGCCAGTTGATACAAAGAAACTGGTAGAAAAGCTGGAGCCCCGGCTGGAGAAAGAGCTCCTGAACGCAGAAACCATTGAGTCAGAACGCGAGGATTTAGGTCGTTCCTTTGAAGACCTAACCGGCTTTCTGGCTTTAGTGGGCTTTATTGCCTTGCTGCTGGGGAGCATTGGGGTAGCCAGTGCCATTCATGTATACATCAAAGAGAAGCTGAGCTCTATTGCCATTCTGCGTTGTTTGGGTGTGAGCGGCAGGCAAGCCTTCCTGATCTTCCTGATTCAGATTGTAGGCATAGGTTTTCTTGGGTCTGTGATAGGGGCTGTGTTGGGTACGGCGGTACAGCAGTTGCTTCCGCGCGTGCTGCAAGACCTATTGCCCGTAGAGATCACTATGGGAATATCCTGGTTGGCCGTAATGCAGGGCATAGGGTTAGGCGTAGTCATATCGCTGCTTTTTGCTTTGTTGCCGTTAATCAGTATTAGGAATATCTCGCCGCTCAACACGCTAAGGCTTTCGTTTGAGGAAACCAGCCTGTTCAAAGATCCTTTGAAGTGGGGCGTGTACGGACTGATTCTGCTGTTTATTTTTGGGTTTACCTACCTGCAAACAGAGAAACTGAAAGAGGCGGCTTATTTCACTTTGGGTGTGTTGGTGGCGTTTCTGGTCTTGGTGGGTATAGCGGCTGGTTTAGTGTGGCTGGTGAGGCGGTATTTCCCATCGTCGTGGAGTTATCTGTGGCGGCAGGGGCTGGCCAATCTTTTCCGGCCAAATAACCAAACGCTAATTCTCATTGTGTCTATAGGCTTGGGCACCGCTTTTATCTGCACCTTGTATTTTGTGCAGACTATTTTACTTAACCACGTCACTCTTTCGGCCAGTGAGAACCAACCCAACATGGTACTTTTTGATATACAGAACGGGCAGCGCGAGGCGGTGGCAAATCTAGTCAAAAACCAAGGGCTGCCAGTGTTGCAGCAGGTGCCCATCATAACGGTGCGGGTAGAGGAAATCAATGGACTAACTGCCGCTGAGGTAAAAAAAGACAGCACCTTGGGAATTTCTGTCAGGGCTTTCCAACGTGAGTTGCGCGTCACCTTCCGTGATTCTTTAACCGATTCCGAGAAAATAGCCGAGGGTGCCTGGGTAGGAAAAGTGAACACCTCTGATGAAACTATAAAAGTCTCACTGGAAGAAGGATATGCAGAGCGTATTAAAGTGAAGGTTGGAGACAAGATGGTGTTCAACGTGCAAGGCGCGCTCATTCCCACCGAAGTAGGCAGCCTCAGAAAAGTAGACTGGAACCGGATTCAAACGAACTTCAGAGTCATCTTTCCGGAGGGAGTCTTAGAGGAGGCGCCGCAGTTTCATGTGCTTATTACCAGGGTACCAGATGCGCAGGCTTCGGCTCAATTGCAGCGGGCGGTGGTGCGGCAGTTCCCCAACATTTCCATTGTAGACCTGGAGCTGATTTTAGATATACTGGATGAGCTGCTGGATAAAATTGGTTTTGTGATCAGGTTTATGGCTGCCTTCAGTATCATCACGGGCTTGGTGGTGCTCATTTCTTCGGTGCTCATCAGCAAATACCAGCGCATACAGGAAAGCGTGTTGCTGCGAACATTGGGCGCCAACCGCAGACAGATTTTCATGATCACGGCGCTGGAGTACTTCTTCTTGGGTGCTTTGGCTTCGGGCACCGGTATAGTTATTTCACTGGCTGGTAGTTGGGCGCTGGCCAAGTTCAGTTTCGAGACCAAATTTACGCCAGAGCTGCTGCCAGTGCTGGTGGTTTTCCTGCTAATCTCCGCCCTGACCGTAGCTATTGGGCTCATGAACATTAGAGGAGTGGTAAACAAATCTCCGCTGGAAGTTCTAAGGTCAGATGTGTAGATTATCACATGGTTGTAACTGATATATTCATTTTCTCATCCTGTGCATAATGAATAAAAATAAGTTGAATGAGTAGAAATGGGTTTTAACCCATTTAAATCAAATGCATTCCAGAACAGGCTTTAGCCAAACCCGTTTATTTGCCTGTTTTAGCCAGTTTTCCTAAAAAACAGGCCTAATACAGGTGACGCTGCAACTTTACCTAACAAGCGTTGGCTTAATTTTTGTCCCTTCTGCCGGATTGTGCTAAATTTAAAACAGAATCAAATCTTACAACATGAAACAACCCAAATCAGCGGTTTCGGCTTTGTTACTAGGAAGTCTTCTGGTAGGAGCCTGCGCTAAAAATAATACCCCAACCACAACCTCCAACGCGGCGTCGGCCACGCAAACGGCAACCATAGAAGGGGGGAAGCAAGTCTCTTCTCCGCAGGTAATCACTGGTGAGGAGAACTTTAAATACGTGACGGAGCAGTTTGCTGACCTGCGCATTCTCCGCTACCGCGTACCAGGTTTTGAAGAATTACCGGCCAAGCAGAAAGAGTTGCTGTACTATCTGTATGAGGCTGCTCTGTCGGGCCGTGACATTATCTATGACCAGAATTACAAGCACAACCTGCGCATTCGCAGAACGCTAGATGCCATTGTGCAGAACAAAAAAGACCGCTCTACCTCTCCGGACTGGGAGAAACTGATAGAATACACCAAACGGGTGTGGTTCTCTAATGGCATTCACCACCACTACTCCTCCACTAAGTTTCTGCCGGAATTCAGTAAGGATTTCCTGGCGCAGTCTATCCGTAAGGTACCTGCGGACCAACTGCCGTTGCTGCCGGGTGAATCAGTGGACAAATTCATTGCCACCATCACCCCAATCATGTTTGACCCTACCATTGCGCCCAAGCAAACAAACAAAGAATCTGGGGTAGATGTGATCAAGACATCGGCGGTGAATTTTTATGAAGATGTGACCCAGAAGGAAGTAGAAGCCTTCTACAGTAAGAAAACTGATCCAGACAAAGAACGCCCGGTGTCGCATGGCCTTAACTCAAAAGTGGTGAAGGAAAATGGACAGGTGGTTGAGAAAGTCTGGAAAGTGGGCGGCATATACGGCTCAGCTATAGAGCGCATTGTCTTCTGGTTAGAAAAAGCCATTACCGTAGCCGAAAACGAGCAGCAGCGCCTTGCACTGCAGCGTCTGGTAGACTACTACCGCACCGGTGACCTGAAAACATTTGATGAGTATAACATTGCCTGGGTGAACGATGTGAACTCTAGGGTGGATGTAGTGAATGGCTTTATTGAGGTGTATGATGACCCTCTGGGCATTAAAGGTTCTTATGAGTCGGTAGTGTCATTCAAAGACGAGGAAGCTACCAAGCGCATTAATGCCATTGCCAGGCAGGCGCAATGGTTTGAAGATAACTCTCCGCTTTTGCCTGCTCACAAAAAGAAGAACGTGGTGGGAATCACTGCCAAAGTTATCACCACCGTGGTAGAGTCTGGGGATGCTGCCCCGTCAACTCCCATAGGAATTAACCTGCCCAATGCCAACTGGATCCGTAAAGAGCATGGCTCTAAATCGGTGAACCTTGGTAACATTGTGCATGCCTATAATGAGTCTTCTAATACCGGTGGAAGCACTTTGGGTGAGTTTGCTTATAGCCAGGAAGAGATAGACCGTGCCAAGAAATACGGTTCACTGGCCAGCAACTTGCATACCGACATGCACGAAGTGATCGGTCACGCTTCCGGACAAATCAACCCAGGAGTGGGAACCCCTAAGCAGACGCTGAAAAATTATGCCAGCACCATGGAAGAAGGACGCGCTGATTTGGTGGCCCTGTATTACGTGATGGACCCGAAACTGGTGGAAATAGGAGTAATGCCCTCGCTGGAAGTTGGCAAAGCAGAATACGACGGCTACATCCGCAACGGCCTGATGACGCAGCTTGCCCGCATTGAACCCGGTAAGAACATAGAGGAAGATCATATGCGAAACCGCCAGATGGTGGCTGCTTGGGCGTATGAAAAAGGCAAGAAAGACAACGTGATTGAAAAAGTGACCCGTAACGGCAAAACCTATTTCAAGATCAATGACTACCAGAAACTGCGCGAGCTGTTCGGTCAGCTGCTTAGAGAAACCCAGCGCATTACCTCTGAGGGAGATTTTAATGCCGCCAAAAACCTGGTGGAGACCTACGGTGTAAAAGTAGATCCTGCCTTACACAAAGAGGTTCTACAGCGCTACAGCACCCTGAAAATTGCTCCTTACCAAGGTTTTATTCAGCCTAAGCTGAGCCCAGTAGTGAAAGATGGTAAAGTGGTAGACGTAATCATTGCCTATCCGGATAACTTCACCCAGCAGATGCTGGAGTATGGCGAGGTTTATAACCTGTTGCCGCACTATAACTAAGCTCTGTTTTTAGCTTATTTTCGCTAAAACAGCCCCAAAACAAAAGCGCCTGAGATTTCTCAGGCGCTTTTGTTTTGGGGCAGAATTCAATAATCACATATCAATGCTATTGGTCTTTTTTGCTGCTATTAGGCTTGGCTATTCAATATCCGTATTGTAACTAGTAACTGCCCTACATGGCGGGTAGTGTGTTCTGCCGCATGCACCAGTAAACCAATAACAGTAGAAGGAATTTGTGCTCTGCCCACTCCACGCGGTTCTGTTAAAGTATCTTCTTTAGTGCTTTTGATTTGCTCCAGCGCCTTTTCTACCTGTTCATGAAACGCCTGCACCAGCGTTGCTACTGATATACCAGCTGCATGTTTTCCTTCGGCTGTTAAATGGTCTAGCTGTTCCAGAGAAAGAGATTGGCCACGGGCATAGGTAAGTAAACGGTCAAGCACGCCTGTTAAGTGCTGCAGATGAAATGCAGGTGAGGCTACTCCGGCAGGCCGTTCCCATAGCTTTTCTTCTGGGAAGTCTTTCATGAGAATATGAATTTCTTCTCTGGCTTGTAACAGTGCATGTGCCACGGGTTGTAGCAGATCAGGAACGACTGGCAGCGGCCCCCTTAGCCATACCTCTAATTGATTTGTGTTTTGTGCCATTGACTCTCTCGTTTCATTGGAATATAGGTAAGCAAGTATAGGTGTTTTAGGCCTGATTTCTGAAAAACAGCGCAAAAACTTACATCAGGTAATGTTTGGCAGATACAAACAAAAAAGCCCGACCAACTGGTCGGGCTTTTTCTGTTACTTAGATTCAGGTTACTGAATAAAGAGTCTGAATTCTGCACGGCGGTTTTTAGCACGTCCGGCATTGGTAGTGTTTGGTGCTACTGGTCTCTCTTCACCAAATCCTTCGGTGATGATACGGTCAGAGCTGATGCCTTTCTGGTCAGTGAAGTACGCTTTAGCGGCTTCAGCACGACGCATAGACAGGTCTTGGTTGTACTCATTTGAGCCAATGTGGTCAGCGTGACCAGCAATGCGCAGGTTGTAGTACGGATACTTGTTCAACATGGTAGAGATACGATCCAGTGTTGCGTAAGAAGATCTTCTCAGCACGGCTCTGTTGAACTCGAAGTGGATCTTAGGCACATTAGCCATGTAAGTGCTGTCAGCGGCATCTAAACCTGGGCAACCCATGTTTTCAGCTGATCCTGCTTGGTCTGGGCAACGGTCAACGTCATCGTTCACACCGTCTCCGTCGCGGTCAAGCACTACAGGGCAACCATTGGCATCTACACGTGTTCCGGCAGGAGTATCAGGGCAGGTGTCGTTTTTGTCTGCAACACCGTCACCGTCTGCATCTGGGCAACCTCTGGTAGCAGCAGTACCTGGCTGGTCTGGGCATTCATCTTCTGAGTCACGGATTCCGTCACCGTCGCGGTCAGGGCAGCCATTCAAGGCAGCGGAACCAGCTTCAGTTGGGCATTGGTCTAAATAGTCTGGAACTCCGTCTCCGTCACCATCCAAAGGACATCCGTCTTTATCAACTTGTACTCCGGCTGGGGTGTCAGGGCATTTATCTCTTCTGTCAGAAACGCCGTCGCCGTCAGTGTCAGTGGCTTTTCCTAAACCAAAGGAAATACCGAATTGGTGTTGCAGGTAGCGGTCGTTCAACTCATCGGTATCAGGGGGGGCAATACCGTCAAGAGAGTTGGTGCTTGGGTAATTTAAAGTTGATTGGGCAAAAAGGCTGATGCTCTCAGTTAATCTGAAACCTAAACCAGCACCTGCCATATAATTCATGCGCAGCTTGCCATCATCATACTTCATTTGGGCAGGACCAGCTCCCTGGGTAATGTAGGCTTCAACACTAGCATACGTGGCACCCACGCCAGCAATCAGGTAAGGCTTAAGGAAGGCATCTTCTTTTAAGATCTTACCATTGTTAAGCTTTAGTTTCAGACCTAAGTTGGCAGTTCCCATTTCATTGTCGAAACTGTTCGGTCCAAAACCGTACATTGTACCTGTAACCCGATCTTGTCTTAGGTTAAAGTAGTTTAACTGTAAACCTAAGTCAAAAGTAGGAGAAAGGTAACGGTTTATTCCCAGGCCACCGCCCCAGGAAGAGTTGCTCATATCCCAGATATCATTTCTAATATTGGTGCGGGCTTGATTGGCACTCGCGTAAATAGACAGCCCCCAAGGCCTGTCGGCGGACTGAGCTTTTGAGTCGGGCGCAGCAAACATGGACAGCAAAAACGCGCCACCCAAGGATGCTTTTAGTAAGGATTTTTTCATAGTTATTGTACTTGGAATATAGTGTAATGCACATATTTACCTCTTTTCGGTCAAAATGTTACATAGTAAAAGAAAATATTATATATCAATAATCATAATAGATTGATATGTAGGTGTTTGTGATTTATTAAAAATGCCATTCTTCAAATTTAAATTATGGTTAGCTGGCAGTTGGTAAGGGATTAAACTAAAAAGCGGGAGAGTCTGCTGACCCTCCCGCTTTCTGAGAAAATTGTTTACACTTACACATTGAATCTGAAGTGCATGATATCGCCGTCTTGTACCACGTACTCTTTGCCTTCAACAGCCATTTTACCAGCTTCTTTGATTTTGGCTTCAGTTTTGTATTCTACATAATCCTTCAGCTTGATTACCTCTGCCCGGATGAATCCTTTCTCAAAATCTGAGTGTATAACGCCGGCGGCCTGTGGGGCTTTCCATCCTTTTTGAATGGTCCAGGCTCTCACTTCTTTTACACCAGCGGTAAAGTAGGTGATCAGGTTGAGCAGGGAGTAAGAAGCTCTGATCAGGCGGTTTAGGCCAGATTCAGTTAAACCGTACTCAGCCAGAAACATTTCTTTCTCCTCGGCATCAGTAAAGTCGGCAATTTGCTCTTCAATGGCAGCTGAAATAACTACTACCTCGGCATTTTCTTCGGCCACATGCGCTTTTAAGGCATCTAAGAACTCATTACCGGTCTGTATAGAGGCCTCATCTACGTTGGCTACATAAATTACAGGCTTGATGGTGAGCAGCTGTAAATCTTCTACTGCCTCCAGGTCTTCTTCAGAAACGTCTAAAGAGCGGGCATTTTTGCCGCTTTCTAAATGCTGCTTAAAGCGTTGCAGGCTGGCGAATTCTTTTTTCGCTTTGGCATCACCGGACTTGGCTGTTCTTTCTACCTTGGCAATTTTCTTGTCTATAGACTCCAGATCTTTCAGCTGTAGTTCTGTGTCAATCACGTCTTTGTCAAACACTGGGTCAACGCCGCCTGCCACATGCACAATGTTAGGGTCGTCAAAACAACGCACCACGTGTATAATGGCATCTACTTCCCGGATGTTGGCCAAAAATTTATTGCCCAATCCTTCGCCTTTACTGGCACCTTTCACCAGACCGGCAATGTCAACAAATTCAATAACGGTAGGCAGCACGCGCTCCGGATGCACTAACTCCTCCAGAATCTGAAGACGCTCGTCTGGCACGGTGATAACGCCCACGTTAGGTTCAATGGTACAAAAAGGATAGTTAGCCGATTCGGCTTTGGCATTTGACAAGGCATTGAACAGAGTAGATTTGCCCACGTTTGGCAAGCCCACTATTCCACAACGAAGTCCCATATAAGTAGATAAGGTATAGGTAGCAAGATAAATTAAGTTTCTGATTGGCTGCACCTGTTGCCTCTGGTAAAGAAAGGCTCAGGCACTAAAGCCGGAAACGGCCGCAAATATACAGAATCCCGTGGTAATTGAAGAGGGAAGGAGAAAGACTGGCTGTTTTAGCTTCGTTTTACCTAAAACAGCCCCAAAACAGAAATCATTTTACATAAAAAAAGCTCACGCGAGGCATGAGCTTAGGTAGAATGGCAGCGGGCAAACTATTCCCACTTCAATTCTCCGTCAACAGCGGCTTCCGTTTCAAGAGGCACATGCTCGTGCTCTTGTTCTAAACGTTCTAGTTCAGCCAGTGCCTCTTCAGAAAGCAATTCCCCTTTTACATGGTTTACGGTGTCTTGCAAAGCCTCCATGAACTTGGCAAAGTCTTCTTTGTACAGGAAAATCTTGTGCTTCTCATAAGAGTAGTTGTCATCCTTGAACTTACGCTTGCTCTCTGTGATCGTTAAATAGTAATCATTGGAGCGGGTTGACTTTACATCAAAGAAATAGGTGCGCTTTCCGGCTCTTACTCTTTGCGAGTAGATTTCTGCTTTGTCGTTGTTCTCTTCCACCATAACTTGAAGGGTTCCGTTTGTATTTGAAGTAGCCAATTTAAAAGAAGAGATTGATATCTAAAAATTTTTATGTTTATTTTTAATAGTTAAATTCGAATGTATTAATGTTTTGCTCCATCTACCAACTATGAAAATCAAGTTAATTGTGCTATTCCTGAGCCTGGTGCCCCTTTGTGCATTGGCTTCCAGGTTTTCGCAAAAAGGAATGGCTACCTTTTATTCCAATCAATTAGTAGGTAAAAAGACCTCCAGTGGTGAACCTTATGATCCAGATAAAATGACAGCGGCTCATGCTTCGTTACCATTAAACAGTTATGTAAAGGTGCTTAATGTAAAAAACGGACGCAGTGTGGTGGTTAAAATTAATGACCGCATGAGCCGAAAAGCCCGTTATGTCATTGATGTTTCTCAGGCGGCGGCCAAGAAATTAGGCATAGTGCAAGCTGGAATGGGGCGGGTACAAATAACTAAAGTAAGCAAAGAGGCGGCCATGGCTGTATTGTAAGTTTAGTCAGATACTGCATGAGTAGGATAGAAGTAGATTTGGATTCAGTGCGCAACGTGCAGAATCTTGAGTTTTTGGCCAAACGATTGGTAGAGGGTTTCATTACGGGTCTTCACAAATCGCCTTACCATGGTTTTTCGGTGGAGTTCTCTGAGCACCGGCTGTACAACTCCGGTGAAAGCACCCGCCACATGGACTGGAAAGTTTACGCCCGCACCGAGAAGCTTTTTGTCAAGCGCTACGAAGAAGAAACAAATCTGCGGTGCCAGTTGCTGTTAGACGTTTCTGGGTCTATGTATTACCCCACCTCCAACTATGGTAAACTATCTTATGCGGTTTTAAGTGCGGCGGCACTGGCTACCTTGCTGCAGAAACAGCGCGATGCCGTTGGTTTAACCACTTTCTCTGATCAAATTGAACTGCAAACGCCCATTAGGTCTACGGGTGCGCATTTGCATACTTTATTGTTGGCTCTGCAGCAGCAGCTCCAGAAGCCGGCTCCGCCGCAGAAGGAAACGAAGGTAGCGCACATGCTGCACCATATTGCCCAGCAGTTGCCCAAACGTTCGCTGGTGATTCTGTTCAGCGACCTGCTAAGCCAGTATGAGCAATTAGATGAGATCTTTTTAGCCCTGCAGCACCTGCGGCACCAACAACATGAGGTGCTCCTGTTCCATTTCGCCCACGCCGAAACAGAAGATGAATTTAATTTCCCAGACAAGCCTTTCCTTTTTGTGGGTCTTGAAAATGGCGAAAAAATAAAAGTACAGCCTGCTGATATAAGAGAAACCTATGTAGAGGCAATGAAGAAATTCAAAGCTGATCTAAAGTTACGGTGTGGGCAGTACCGTATTGATTTAGTAACTATTGATTTAAAAGATCCGATTGATAAAGTGCTGCAGTCTTATTTGGTGAAGAGACTGAAGGTAAGGTAAAAAGTCCATCTGTTTTCAGCGTGTTTTATTGAAATTAGCCTCAAAACAGGAATAATAAATTTAATTTCATGCTGATACTCCCCCTTTGAAGGGGTTGAAGGGGGATGTTTACACCTGCCGGTCCACGCATTTCTGATTCTTCTCTTTTGCGGTCATCCCGAGCATCGCCGAGGGATCTAACGAAGACACTTACGCCCACCACCGCTTTACTCTCTGCCGTTGTTGCGTGTTTTCACCAACAACCTAAATAGCTTTTGCTCCCACAACCGCTTTTGACCTTATCTCTTCCTTCCTCTCTCCCTGCTAGGGTTTGTCACTTTTCTCCTTGATGAGAAAAGTAACCAAAAGAATCAAGAAGCCCTTAAACTCGCTGCCACTCAAACAGTAAGGGCTTCAGTAAATTTACCACCTGGCAACCGTGCGAAGTTCCATAGCTTCAGTAGCTACTGCAAACCTGAACCTGTATCTCGTGCTCCCGCTAAGCGCCTGCGTGCCCTTGGCACTGCGTTGCCCGCTCCCGCAGGAAGCGCTAAGGTTGGAATATTGTCTGTTCTTTTTGTTTTAATGACTCAAGACTCGCGACTCAAGACTCAGGACTCAGGACTCTTCAATGGTTCATTATCTAATGAGCGCCAGAGGTAGCGGCAGGCTAAGGTGCGGTGGGGGCGCCAGGCGTTAGATAGAGTCTGCATGCGCGGCTTTGCGACTTTGAAAGGTTCTTCTATGTGGTACAGCTTTTTCATGGCATTGTAAATACCCAGATCATCCAGGGGCATTACATCGGGCCGGTTCAGGGCAAACATAAGAATCATCTCGGCGGTCCATCGGCCTACACCTTTGATTTGGGTAAGACGCTTGATGAGTTCTTCGTCAGGTAAAAAAATTAATTCCTCTTGATGTAGATTTCCTGCTTGTGCGTGCTCCGCAATGCTTTTAATATAAGAAGCCTTTTGCCGTGACAGCCCCACGTTTCTAAAATCTTCTTCAGAAGAAGCCAGTACCAGGTGGGGTTTTGGAGCAGATTCCGGAAAAAGAGCTAAAAAACGCCCCTTGATAGTTGCCGCCGCTTTTACTGATAATTGCTGTGAAATAACTGAACTAAGTAAGGCATCATAGATAAGTTTTCCTTCCACCCGTTCTAGTAAGGGCGGGAGAGAGGCAATCAAATTTTGCAGCAAAGGATCTAGTGGGAACAAGCTGGCATGAGACATATTGATCTATTTTTTTATAGGGGGAGAGGGTTAATTTCAAAACTGGTATGGTAAATATAAACCCTACCGCCATCAAATAGTACAAGTTGCGAAACGAAGTTTTAATTACCAGATCTGACAAATGATAGTTACATTAGTGATTTGGTAAAACTTTATCTTGCGTTCATCTAAGATTCTTTACCTGTTCCAGTACCAGAACCATAGACAATGAAAATAGTTGAGTGTCCCCGCGATGCCATGCAAGGCTTACATGAGTTTGTGCCTACCTCTTTAAAAGTAAAGTACCTGCAAACTTTGTTAGCAGTAGGATTTGATACCTTAGACTTCGGTAGTTTCGTTTCTCCAAAGGCAATCCCGCAAATGCGTGATACCGCTGATGTATTGGCACAGCTAAACTTAGAGGAAACCTCCACCAAACTATTGGCCATTGTTGCCAACCTAAGAGGGGCTGAAGAAGCAGTAAACCATGACTCAATTCGCTATTTAGGCTTCCCCTTGTCTTTGTCAGAGGAATTTCAGAAAAGAAACACAAACAAAAGCATTGCCGCTGCCCTGGATGAAGTGGCACAAATGCAGGAACTATGCCTGAAGCATCAGAAAGAGCTGGTACTCTATCTTTCCATGGGCTTCGGAAATCCTTATGGAGAAGCATGGACGCCAGAATTGGCCGGAGAGATGACCCAGAAGCTGGATGCACTTCAGATCAACATCATCTCTTTGTCTGACACCATTGGTGTTTCTACCCCTGAGTCTATCCAGCAGTTGTTTACTACTTTAATTCCTGCGTTCCCGCACATAGTGTTTGGGGCACATTTGCACACCACCCCATCTAGCTGGCGTGAGAAAGTAGAGGCGGCGTATTCTTCCGGCTGCAGAAGGATGGATGGTGCTTTGAAAGGCTTTGGCGGGTGCCCCATGGCTAAAAATGAGTTGGTGGGGAATATGCCCACCGAGAAAATGATAGCCTATTTTCAAGAGAAAGACGTACCTTTGAATTTGAATCAGGAGGCATTGCAGACAGCCTTACGTTTGGTTCCGGAAGTATTTCATTCTTCTTTATAAGATACATGCGCCCACCGGTTGTAGATATATTTATTCCTTGCTTTGTAGATCAAATGTTTCCGCAGACCGGCTGGAACATGGTTAAATTGTTAGAGAGCCTGGGCTGCAAGGTTAGGTTCAACGCCAATCAGACCTGTTGCGGTCAGCCCGCGTACAATGCTGGGTTTCAGAAGGAATGCAGGGAGGTGTCTATCAAGTTCTTAGATGATTTCTCACAAGAAGGGAGTGACTACATTGTGGCTCCATCGGCTTCCTGCGTGGGCATGGTCCGGAATGCCTACCAGCACATTTTTGTAACTTCTTCTAACTTTGTGCACTACAAGGCAATGAACCGTAAAGTGCTGGAATTGACTGAGTTTTTGACGAATGTGTTAAAGGTGCAGTCTATTCCAGGAGCGAAGCTTCCGGCAAAATTTACCTATCATGATTCTTGCAGCGCTTTACGTGAATGTGGTATCAAGGAAGGCCCTAGGAAGTTATTGGGTATGGTAGACGGATTGCAGCTGATAGAAATGCGCGATACTGAAACCTGCTGTGGTTTTGGTGGCACATTTGCCGCTAAATTTGATGCCATTTCAGTGGCTATGGCCGAGCAGAAAGTTGAAAACGCCCTTAGCACAGGAGCAGAATACATTGTCTCTACTGACACCAGCTGTCTCATGCACTTAGAGGCCTACATAAAAAAAGAGAAAAAGCCCATAAAGGTGATGCATATTGCCGATGTCTTGACCTCAGGTTGGTAATAGACTCATCTGGTTCTAATGCAGCAAAGCCTGCAGGAAGCAATGCTACCTAAGTTGCTTTATAAATTCTGATATAACTGGTATGAGTTCTGAAGCCAAAGGAAGAGTAGGCTTGGAATAAGATGCAATATTTGATGCGCGGTCAGTAGGCACTTCTTTGAGAACATGGTTCATGCCTTTTATGATGACTAATTCTGATTTGTCTGCCGCAGCTGCTAATAGTTCTGCTTCAGAAAAAGGTACTTGAAGATCCTGATCTCCCTGTACAATCAAAGACCTCACTTGCAAATGCTTTATTTCCTGCCGGGGATCATATTGAAACCAAGACAGAAGGTAGGGCTGCACACTAGGCCTAAACAGGGATAACAGCATGGGCGGCACTTCTGCCACCGTTTCTCCAGCTTCTAGCTTAGCTAAAATAGGAGCGGCTGCAAGCGACACCATAATAGGCTGTTGCTGAAGTTGCTGCCTGATGATTTGGTTTGCAGGCTGACCAGCACCGGCCACTGATATAAATGCATCAGCATTGGCTTTTCGTGCAGCAACCATTCCAATCAAAGATCCCTCGCTGTGGCCTAATACCAAAACATGGCTGAACCGGTTGTCTTTCTTCAGCTTCCTGATCCAGAGCTCTGCGTCTATAATGTAATCCTCAAAACGAAGATTCTCTTCTGTTACGGCGGCTGCTTTACTTTCAGCTACGCCTCTTTTGTCATAGCGTACAGTTGCAATTCCTTTATCTGACAAACCATGGGCAAGAAGCTGCAGGCTGTTATTTCTGGCAAAAGGATTATTCCCGTTCCGGTCAGTAGGTCCGGAACCGGAAATAATTAGTACCACTTTAAGAGGTGATGGGGTGTTAGGTAAGGTTAAAGTTCCTTTTAGCAGTCCTCTTTCTGTGTCAAGTTCTATATCTTGGCTATTGAAGGTAGCAGTGCCTTGGGCATGCGCATTCAACAAACATCCTGTCAAGAACAGAAGACAAAAGACGAAGCCGATTTTAATGAGTTTTTCAAAAAACAGGCCCAAAACAGAAATTACAGTTTAGGTAAAATAGGAGCGGCCGCTTCTTTTATACGCTGTTTCAGGCTTTCAGAGGCTGGTGCCAATGGTAACCTGACATAGGGGCTACAGATTCCTAAAGACTCTAAAATCAATTTGATGCCGACAGGGTTAGACTCCTCGTACATGAGAGGGTTAACTTTCAGAAATGATCTTTGCAGGGCAGCGGCCTCTTTGAAATTACCATCCAGCGCCAGGCGGGTCATGCGGCTGAACCTTTCTGGAAAAGCGTTGCCTAACACCGTTACTATTCCATCGCCGCCTACTGAAATTAATGGAACAGTGGTCATGTCATCACCACTAATTACCAGAAATCCTTCAGGACGACCCTCTATGATGGCCATATACTGCTCCAGGTTTCCGCAGGCATCTTTTGTGCCCAAAATATTAGGGTGTTGCGCCAACCTAAGAGTAGTGGCAGCACTCATATTGATACCAGTTCTTCCAGGAACATTGTAAAGCATGACAGGTACTGGTGAAACGTCGGCTATGGCAGAGTAATGGAGGAATATGCCCTCCTGAGAAGGCTTGTTGTAGTAGGGGCAAACAGAAAGAACAGCTGAAACTCCGTCAAAGTCCAAGGTTTTCATCCAATCCAACACATACTGGGTATCATTTGCACCAAGGCCGTACACCAATGGCTTTCTTCCTGCTATACGCTCTTTCGCAAAAGCCAGTAACTCTGTTCTTTCATAAGGAGTAGTGGTAACCGACTCTCCGGTGGTGCCATTTACAATTAAGTAGTCTACTCCGTTTGAAATGGTATAATCAATCAGGCGGCCAAAAGCCTCAAAATCAACTGAAAAATCTTCTTTAAAAGGAGTAACCAATGCTACCCCAGTTCCTCTCAATTCTTGCATAGATAGGGTTGTGCGTAAGTAATTTACAGGCCAAAGATACAGAAACACCCACTAAAAAAGAGGCTAATAGCTGCAAGGCCTGTTATTAAATATATTTACAAACCCTCTTTTTAAACTCTTTTAGGCGCTTCAGTTCTACTTATTACCTAAAACAGAGGCAAATGTTTTGATGCATGATAGCAGCTGAACTTGCTGAGGTACTAAAGGTTTTTACTCTCCACCCATTTCATAAACTCCTCACGGTAACTGTCGCCCACAGGTATCTCCAAGTCTTTTATTTTAATTCGGCTTTTCTCTATAGCTTCTATGTGCGGCAATGATACAATATAAGATCTGTGTACCCTCGCAAACTCATGGTGGGGCAGTTTCTCCATGATTTTGTTCATAGATAACAAGGTGATAATCTTACGGGAAACAGTGTGCAATATTACGTAATCCTTTAAGCCTTCTATGAACAGTATGTCCTTCAGGTTTACCCTAATAGTTTTGTAGTCTGCCTTGACAAAAATAAAATCTTCGTTTTCAGAATTTTGAACAGGCATACTAGAAACAGGAGCTGGGGCGGCATGCTGCTGCTGCAACTGTGCCCGCTCATATACTTTGTTCACAGCCTTCAGAAATCGGTCAAAAGGAATGGGTTTTAGCAAATAGTCAACGGCATCAAGCGTGAAGCCATCTAAGGCGTACTGCGGGTATGCGGTTGTGAAAATGATGGCAGGGCGGTGTGAGAGTGACTGCACAAACTGTACCCCAGTTAGTTCGGGCATTTCTATGTCCAGAAATAAGAGATCAACAGGTTCGGTTTGCAAAACAGACATGGCCTCTAAGGCACTGGCGCAGGTCTTTACCAGTTTCAGAAACGGAATTTTACCTATGTAGGAGCGCATTAAATCTAAAGCGAGCGGCTCATCATCAACGGCAAGGCAGGTCAGTTGCATTGGGAGTTTGAGTTAAGAAAGTTTAGTCAGAACCAGCGTTGTTTCAAATTGGGCTCCGTTGGCCTCTGTTTTCAATGAAAACCCGTTTGGGTACAGCAACTCCAAACGCCGGCGCAGGTTCTGCAAACCAATTCCTCCGTAGGCGTTTTTCTTGGCGTTAGGCTTTATGGTATTGTCGGTGGTGAACGTTAGCTGGTTTTGTTCTATGGCCAATCTTAATTGCATTGGTGCGGTGGTGAGGCCATGCTTGAACATATTTTCCACCAGCGGCATCAGGAGCATTGGGGGCAATTGTACTTGAGAGACATTGCCGTACACCTCCAACGTCAGCAGTTCAGGATTGGGCAATCGCAGGCGGTGCAAATCAAGCAGGTGTTGCAGGTGCTCCAACTCTTTTTCTAGCGGCACTTGGGCGGTGTTGGTTTCATACAGTTGGTACCGCAGCAGCAGCGAGAGCTTCATAATGGCATCTGGCGTACTGGCGGAATTCTGGTAGGCCAGGGAATAGATGTTGTTAAGGGTATTGAACAGGAAATGCGGATTCACCTGAGATTTGAGCAGTTCCAATTCAGTGGTGGTATGCTGTAATTCCAGCTCTTTTCTTCGGCGCTCATTACGCAAAAAGTCACCAGTCACTTTCAGGGCTGAACTCAGGAAGATGTTCATAACGCCGGTAAGGGCCACTTGCAGCATGATGTGCTGGAAAGAAATTATTCTAGGGTATCTCTTTAGCTGTTCAGCCATTTTGGGCACCTCCATAGCCATAGCTTCTTTTAACCAAATTTCTATTGGAGCCCGGGTAGCCGCATACACAGCCAACGTGGCAATAACAACAAAAGCATACCAAAGCACCCGGTCTTTCGCTAATATTTTGGGCACCAGCACAAACCAATTGAGGTAAAAAAGACCAATATGGAAGAGAACGGTCTGGGTAACGTCCATGGCCAGCCAGCGCACCGGTATAAAATTAGACTCGCGCATGCCGAAATGAATCCAGAGCGATAGGCCCAATAACCCCAGCCACAATAAGATATGCAGCAACAGCGGAAGGTGTTTCTTCATTGTTTTTCCCAAATCAGACCAAAACTACATAATCAGCCAAGCTTTCAATATTCTTTCTGTAGGTTTTAGACAAACGGCAATAATATGTAGACGAATGGGTTGGTGGGGAAGAATAGTGGATTCGTCTAAGACTAGGGCGGATTGGTATAGTTGAGTTGCGTTTGGGCAAATAGCTCCCTTCATTTGAATCGTCAATTCTTCCGAATGCTATGCAAGACTTCCTTATACAAACCCAGCACCTGCGCTATTCATATGGCCGTCAGGAGATATTAAAAGGATTAGATCTGCAAATTCCTAAGGGAAGTATCTATGGATTTCTAGGGCCAAATGGCGCGGGGAAGACTACTACAATCCGATTACTGCTCGGGCTGTTGCACCCAACGGGCGGTGAGATCAAAGTATTTGGAAAGAGACTTCAGCAGAACAGGTTGGAAGTGCTACGGCAGGTGGGAGCGCTGATAGAAACCCCCAGTCTCTACAAACACCTGACCGCAAGGGAAAACCTGGAAGTCATGCGCAGGTTGCAAGGTATAGAGAAAAATCGGGTAGAGGAAGTGCTGGAAATTGTGCGGCTCTCCGCCGATGCTGACAGACTTGTCAAGCATTACTCACTGGGCATGTGTCAGCGGTTAGGAATTGCCCTGGCCCTGTTGCCAAACCCTGAACTGTTGATTTTAGATGAACCAACTAACGGTTTAGACCCTAGTGGAATACGGGAAATGCGGGAGCTCCTGAAAGACCTGAACCAACAGCATGGTAAAACCATTTTTTTATCTAGTCACTTGTTGAGCGAGATAGAAAAAACTGTCACCCATTTATCCATCATTCATGAGGGAAAAGTTGCGTTTGAGGGAGCCATTCAGGAGTTGCAGCAAGTGGCTATTCACGCAAACGTACTGGAAGTAGAAGTAACCAATACGCTGATGGCTAAAGAGGTTCTACTAAACAATGGTCTTGCGGTGGAGTCTTTGGGCGGCGATTGGTTACGGGTGGCGGTGCAAAACAAATCCGAATCTGCTGCGCTTAACCAACTGCTGGTGGAACAAGGTGTTTCTGTTACGGGGTTGGTTTTCGCTCAGCAAAGCTTAGAGGAACTGTTTTTGTCTATGACGGAGACTTCTCCAACTGTCGGTTCTATTTCTTCTTCCTCTCCAATTTTAGTTTAACCATGGAACTAGCTTACTCTTTTCTTGTTCGCGGATTTTCTGCCGAGGCACTTAAAATAAAACGTACGTGGGCTTTGTGGCTTTCTTTGCTGGCGCCGCTTTCCGTGGTGAGCATGAATTTTTTGGTTTTCTTTTTTAGAGGAGACAAACTGCTGAAGCTGGGGGAAGATCCTTGGCCTTTGTGGGCTGGCAACAACTTCAACATTACCGGACAATTGCTCCTGCCACTATTTTTGACGCTTATTACCGCTCTGGTCAATGGCGCCGAACACAACTCCCACGGCTGGAAGCAACTGTACGCTTTGCCTTTGCCCAAGTGGAGTGTTTTCCTGAATAAATACCTGCTGCAATTAGGGCTGGTACTGTTGTCTTCTATCACTTTTATACTTGGTTTATTTGCTGCAGGCTACCTGTTGGGTGTGGTTAGACCTGATCTGGGCTTTTTGGAGTTCCACCACTTGCAAAGCGTTATTTTTGGTGCCCTCAGAATCTTCATTGGCTCTTTGTTTGTGTTTACGGCACAGTTCTACATTAGCTTCCGGTTTAAAAGCATAGCAATGAGCATTGGGTTAGGCATATTGTTCACTGTGGCTTTTTTGATTGGGGCACGTTGGGAGCACATTGGTTACTATCCGTACAGTTGGCCAGCTTTTTCAGCCATGGCTTTTTATGCAAAACAAACCTCGCTTTTTATTCCTGAAATGTGGTACAGCTTAGCTGGAAGCATAGTCTTATTGCTCATTGGCATCTGGGATTCAGCCCGCAGACAGATTCTATAGTTTTTAGCTCATTAGTCTATAACAGATTTAAAATACAACGTCATGAAAGTTCTATTCACATTATTGATTGGCATTTGTTTAGGTTGGCTTAACGCTCAGTGGGATGTAAAAGGGCAATTGGCTTTAGAGCAGCGCCAACTGGAATTAGAGCGGGATGCCATTTTCAAGGCAACAGTAGGTGAAATGGAGGAGAAGCTGGAGTTGCCTGAGAGTCTGCTACGGTTGTGGTAGTAGTTTATTTAAGCTTACCTTTTACAATAATGCTGGACATTAAAGCAGGCAGCAGAATAAGAACGTATTATTTCAATCTATTCAATATCCCTAAAAACAATTTGAACACTAGCTGGTTATACTATTGTTGATTTAGTAACAGTTTGGTTTTAGTTGTATAAGTAAGTGAAGAAAAGCGAAGGCAACACCTTCGCTTTTCTGTTTTCTATTCGTTTTATGAAAAGAAGGGCTAAAACAGCGATCTTATTAACAGAAAAAATCAGCTTATGCTTTAAGCCATTCATTGCCAACTCCTTTTGTTTAATGTTAGGAAATCATATTGTTAAACTCTTCTTCGCTTAAGATAGTGACGCCAAGGGTGGTGGCTTTTTCTAACTTGCTGGGGCCCATCTTGTCTCCGGCCACCAGGTAAGACAGTTTCTTAGAAATGGAACTGACCACTTTTCCTCCGTGGGCGGCAATAGTGTCTTGTAGTTCCTCCCTTGAGTACCCAGAGAAAACCCCTGAGACCACAAATGTCAATCCTTCTAATTTATTGCTCTGCGGCTCTACTACCTCTACTGCGCCTAAATCTAATTGCAGGCCGTGGGTGCGCAGGCGTTCTACTACGTGCACATTAGCCACATCATCAAAAAATTCCCGCACAGAGGCGGCAATACGTCCTCCAATTTCTGGAACGGCTATCAATTCTTCTTCCGTGGCGGCACGTAAAGCGTCAATATTCCGGAAGTGCTGCGCCAGCTTCTGCGCTACGGTAGCGCCAACAAACCTAATGCCCAAGGCGAACAGCACGCGATCAAACGGTACTTCTTTCGATTTTTCAATGGCGCTTAAGATGTTGTCTACCGTTTTCTGCTGAAACTTAACCTTTCGTGTTTTGCCAGTCTCTTCATCTGTATACACTTTCTCTAATCCGAATAAGGTGTCGTAGGTAAGGTCGTAAAGGTGGTCAGGACTGGTGACCAATCCACGTTCTGCCAGAAGCTCTATTTTACCCTCGCCCAAGCTCATGATGTTCATGGCCTTGCGGCTGATAAAATGTTCTAATTTTCCTTTTACCTGCGGCGGGCAGCCCTTCTCATTCGGGCAGTAGTGGTTGGCTTCACCTTCTGTTCTCACTAATGGAGTGCTACAGGCAGGGCAGGTGGTAGGGTACGTAATAGCTTCCGCATTTTCTGGCCGCAGCTCCGTCTTTACTGCTGTTACCTTAGGTATAATCTCTCCACCTTTTTCTACTACCACATGGTCGTGGAGCATAAGCCCTAGTCGCTCAATTTCATTGGCGTTGTGCAGTGAGGCACGTTTTACCGTAGTTCCAGCCAATAATACAGGTTTCATGATGGCTACAGGGGTCACGGCACCGGTACGGCCTACGTTGTACTCAATCTCCAAAAGTTCAGTAACTGCCTCGGCAGCTTTATACTTGTACGCCATGGCCCAACGAGGACTTTTGGCGGTGTAGCCCAGTTCTTCCTGTTGTGCATAAGAGTTTACTTTTACCACAATACCGTCCGTGGCAATGGGCAGTTCAAAACGTTTCGTTTCCCATTCATGAATAAATTCCAGCACCTCGTCAATGGTGCGGCACACCCGCCAAGTAGGCGATACCTGCTGTCCCCACTTTTGCAAGGCTTCTAAACTTTGGGAATGGCTTTCAAACAAAACAGGCGTAGTCAATAAGCTGTAGGCAAACATGCTTAACCTTCTGCGCGCTACTTCTTTAGAGTCTTGTAGTTTAAGTGTTCCGGAAGTTGCATTTCTTGGGTTGGCCATTAACGCTTCGCCAATTTCCTCCCGCTCTTTGTTCAGTTCCTCAAATACGTTGAATGGCATGAACACTTCCCCCCGAACCTCCACCTCGGCCGGCACATCTTCTCCGTGCAGATGCAGCGGAATAGTTTTGATGGTACGTACATTGGCCGTAATGTCGTCGCCGCGGGTACCATCGCCGCGGGTGACACCGGCGGTAAGGCCTCCGTTGGTGTAGGTGAGGCTGAGAGCCACCCCATCAAACTTAAGCTCACATACATACTCCACCTCGTCACCAGTTACTTTGCGCACCCGTTTGTCAAACTCCCGCACCTCGTCCTCTGAATAGGTGTTCCCCAAGGAAAGCATTGGGTATTTATGTTTCACCGTCGTGAAGTTTTTGGTGATGGTGCCGCCCACCCGCTGCGTAGGAGAGTTCTCAGACCGAAACTGCGGATACTGCTCCTCCAGCTTCTGAAGCTCTAGCAGCATTTGGTCAAACTCATAATCAGACACTTCAGAAGTGCTGTTCTGGTAATACTGGTAGTTGAGGTAGTTCAGGCGGTTTGTCAGCTCTAAAATTCGTTCTTGCGGGTTCTGCTCAGCCATGATGGGTGGTGTTTTATTCTTGAGGTAAAGGTAAAGCAGGATTTACAGGATTTAAATAATTTTCAGGATTTGATTACTGAGCAAATTTTCAATGCTAACCCAGAAAATAGAAGCTTGTGTGGTTACTGAATTGCGAAAAAAAATAAGCTTCTTGAAGTAAGAGGCAAATTAAAATTAAGGATTTAGCTCTAAAAGGTATAGTAGGTGAATAAAAGAAAGCTAATGAACATTTAGCTACTTTATTTCATACTTAGTGTTTGCGTGGGTATACTTTCTTGTATTGTAGACTGGTACTACCAAAATTAAGGAGGAGACCTAAAGGGAGTCCATAGGCTACTATATAGTTTTTAGTTTGAATCAAATGAACATCTTCTAGATTTTGAAGAGCCTTGAGTTCAACTAAAATTTGTTCTTCTACCACAAAATCAGCTCTTCTTGTGCCAACTAATTGGTTTTGATAATAAATTGATTGCTCTTTCTCCCGCTCATACTGTAACTCTGCCTTTTGAAATTCAATAGCCAAGCATCTTTGGTAAATAACTTCCTGAAAACCTGTGCCTAATTCGTTATGAACCGCCATGGCACAGCCAATTATTTTATAGGTGATTTCCTCTAAACCCATGGTGAATTTTCTTTATCGACTCATCATGATATAGTCGCATACGTTTCATAACGTAAGTTTTATACGCCTTTTTTTCTTCAATCACAGTTCAAGAACATACTTAATCCTGAAAATTATCTAAATCCTGTAAATCCTGCTTCTAACAGTATACAGCATTACCACGTAACCTTTAAAACAACGATACTAACCTAATTGCCATGTCATACCTCGTGATGGGTGTTTCAGGGAGTGGAAAAAGCACAGTGGGCATGTTACTGGCCCAGCAGTTGCAACTCCACTTCATTGATGCCGATGACTACCACCCGCCCACCAGCGTTCAGAAAATGAGTGCAGGCATTCCGCTCACAGATGAGGACCGGCAGGATTGGCTTCAGCGATTGAATCAGCTGCTGCAAGAGGCTGAAAACCTGGGGCAGGAAGTGGTGATGGCATGTTCGGCTTTGAAAGAAAGCTACCGTAATACATTGAACACGGGGCTGAAAAATCAGCTTAAAATTATTTACCTGCACGGAGAGGAAGAAGTACTAGAGCAAAGGCTAGGCAATCGTTCTGGTCACTTTATGCCTAAAATATTACTGACTTCCCAACTCCAGACACTGGAGGTGCCTAAAGATGCCCTTCACCTAAATGTTGTGCATACACCGCAGCAACTGGTTCAGCAAATCATACTAAACTTAATTTCCATGAATACTACTTCTTCTAGTTCAGACACACAAAAAGCAGCTTTTGGTATTATTGGAATGGGAGTGATGGGGAAGAGCCTGGCGCTGAATTTATCTGGTAAAGGAATTTCGGTAGCCGTTTATAACAGAACGGTGCCAGGAGTGGAGGAACAGGTGGCGGAGCGGTTTGCCGAAGAGAACGCAGAACAACCACTATTACCTTTCTCTGATGCTGAAGCTTTTGTGCAGGCGCTGGAAAAACCAAGACGGATTTTATTCATGGTGAAAGCTGGGGCCGCAGTAGACGCGCTCTTGCAACAGTTTCAACCTTTGCTGGAGGCGGAAGATGTGATATTAGACGGAGGAAACTCCCATTATCATGACACCCAGCGAAGGGTGCAGGAAATGCAGGCTTTACACCTTCACTTTCTGGGTGTAGGTATATCTGGAGGAGAGGAAGGAGCGTTGAAAGGTCCTTCGTTAATGCCCGGTGGCCCGAAGGAGGGTTATACTCAAGTATCAGAAATTCTGGAGCAGATTGCAGCAAAAGACAAAGACGGGCTGCCATGTTGCGCCTATGTAGGTCCGGCGGGGGCAGGGCATTTTGTGAAGATGGTGCACAACGGTATTGAGTATGCTGAAATGCAGGCTTTGGCGGAAGTTTATCAGCTATTGCGCTTCCACCTGAATTTTTCTCCGGAGACCATTGTAGAAGAGCTCCAAAGCTGGCAGGAGAGTGGCTTAGGAAGTTATCTGCTGGAAATAACGATAGATATTCTAAAGAAGCAGGAAGCAGGAGGATTGCTTCTGGACAAGATTTTAGACGCCGCGGAGCAAAAAGGAACAGGGGGCTGGTCCACCACGGCGGCTTTGGAATTGGGTGCTTCTGTAGATCCTATTGCGGCTGCCGTTATGGCCAGGTATCTTTCGGCGCAAAAAAAGCAACGGGAAAAGGCTGCAGCATTGGTAGAGATAGAGCCAATGCAAATAGAGGGAGTTCCGTTACTGCATGCCCAGCAGCTCAAAAAGGGGTATGAAGCAGTACGGGTAGTAAACCACGCCATTGGTTTTGAGCTGATGAGACAGGCATCGGAGCAGTACGAGTGGGGATTAAACCTGAGTGAAATTGCCCGAATCTGGACGAATGGCTGCATCATTCGTTCACAACTCATGGAGAGACTGGTAGGCATTCTGAAGACGGAGGTACCGCTGCTACAGCATGATGAGGTTGTGTCTCAAATGAAAGAACTCTTGAACTCCTGGAAAGAGATAGTGGCTTCTGGGTTGAAGGCTAATGCTGCACTGCCTGTCTTTTCAGCAGGCTTAAACTATTATTTAGGTTATGTCACGGCACAGTCGCCTGCTAATTTAATTCAAGCCCAGCGAGATTATTTTGGAGCACATACTTTCAGAAGAGTAGACCAGCCCCTGGATAAATATTTTCATGTAGAGTGGTAGCCGTTACGCATTGCAAGCGGTGAAGGACATTATTCCGGCTATCTTTGCACCTTCCATTCATTCTTCAAACCATTTAATATGTCTTTCTCGTCTCTTGGTTTATCGGTGTCCGTGGTAAAAGCGGTGGAAGCACTACAGTATACAGCTCCCACACCTATTCAACTAGCGGCTATTCCGGAGGTGCTGAAGGGGAAAGATGTATTAGGTATTGCGCAGACAGGCTCAGGGAAAACAGCAGCTTATGCCTTGCCTATTTTAGATAAAACTCAAACCAACCGAGCCTTTCGTAACCGATATGTAAAGACGTTGGTGCTGGTGCCCACAAGGGAATTAGCGCTACAGGTATCAGAAGTGTTCCTTTCATTTAGCGCGCATATTCCTATAAAAATGAAGACTCTGGCTGTGTACGGAGGGGTTTCTATTAATCCGCAAATGATGAAACTACAGGGAACGGATATACTGGTGGCTACACCAGGCCGCTTATTGGATCTGGTAGAATCAAAGGCTGTGCATTTGTCAGAGGTGGACACGTTGGTGTTAGATGAGGCTGACAAAATGCTGAACATGGGGTTTGAAGAAGAAATGCGGCAGATTTTGTCTCTTCTGCCAAAGCAGCGGCAAAATCTTCTTTTCTCGGCCACGCTAGACCAAAAGGTGAAAGCAATTCACGATTCGTTGTTAAGAGACCCTGTTACGGTAGAGGTAAAGCCCGAGGATGCCACAGTTTCTGATTTAATTTCTGAACAGGCTTATTTGGTAGATACCGAACGGAAAGGTCCTTTCTTACGCTACCTGATCAAGCAAAAAAATATGCAGCAGGTACTGGTATTTGTTTCGGCCACCAAACGGGCAGATCATTTGGTAACGAAGCTGAACAACAATGGCATAAAGGCAGTGGCGCTGCACAGTGGCAAAAGCCAAGGTGCGCGTACCGAAGCACTGGCATCCTTCAGGAAGGGTAAAACACCAGTTCTGGTGGCTACGGATTTAGCTGCCCGTGGCATTGATATACAGTTTCTGCCCTTTGTAATTAACTACGACTTGCCCCGATCATCTAAAGATTACATCCACCGGATCGGACGTACAGGTAGGGCTGAATCTGCGGGTGAGGCTCTTACACTAGTCACGCCAGAAGATGCCCATCATTTCAAAATCATACAGAAGCAGACCAAAAGAGTTATTCCTACCCAAGAAACAAGTGAGATAGATTTGAAAGGATTTTAACTAAGAAGGCGTTTTGGGGCTGTTTTAACAAAAACAGCCCAAAACGCCTTCTTAAAATAAACTAAAATGCTGCTATGGGTTGGTTGACCAAATCCCCGCATCTTTTATAAAAACCCTTCGGTTCAGTTTGAGCTGGCACACCAAGAATTCAGCAAAGTCCTCAGGCTGCATTACTTTTTCAGGGTTGCCGTCCGTTAATTTTAACTCAACCGCCAGATCAGTAGCCACCGTACTGGGGGTGAGTGAGGTAACCCGTATGTTGTGTTTCCGGACCTCCTGCATCAATGACTCAGTCATACCTATCAACCCGAACTTTGAGGCGCTGTAGGCACTGGTGACGGCAGCCCCACGTTGACCGGCTGTTGAAGAGATGTTCAATATATCACCGGTCTTTTTAGAGATCATGCTTGGCAACACGGCTCTGGTGACATAGTAGGGGCCCAGTAAGTTTACCTTTATAATACGCTCCCATTCTTCGGGTTCTAAATCCAAGAACTTCCCAAAGGCGGCTGTTCCTGCGTTATTGATCAGAATGTCAATAAACCCTAAATCTAGTTGAACTTGCTCAACAGCCTCGTTCACACTGTTGATGTCAGTAACGTCAGCCGTCACCACGCATGTTTCAACCCCAAAAGCCTCTATCTCAGCTGCTACCTTCTGTAAGTCTTTTTCGGTACGGGCTAGTAAGGCGGTATTGACGCCCTCTTTGGCCAGTGCCAGGGCTACAGCCCTTCCAATCCCCTTGCCGGCACCCGTTATCAGTGCCGTTTTACCTTTCAATGATTCCATAGTCTCTTTGTTTTAAAATTCAAAACTAGCAGGCACAGGGGTAGTTCTTTGTATGTTCAAGGTATCCTATACCATACTTGCTTGCTTCTACTTTACTAACGGAAAATTTTTAGCAGTGTTAACCTTATGATAATAAGTAGAAAAGACTGGCATGGCTTCTTTTTCTGAAACCAAGCTTACTCAGTAGCGAGCTGAGAAGCCGCTCTGTCAAATCTGTTTTGAGGCTAATTTTAGAAAAACAGGTGAAAAAGGCAGTTTATATGTCAAGGTTTGTACCTTTGGGTTAATTCAGATATTGTTGTTTGAATTTGATTCATAATTTACCCCAACTATGAAGGCAATAGAAAGAAACAACGTTACAATCAAAGGCAAGGGCACCACACCTATCATATTTGCCCACGGATATGGCTGTGACCAGAACATGTGGCGCTATATTACCCCTGCGTTTGAAGAAGATTACAAAATCATTTTGTTTGACCACGTAGGCTTTGGTAACTCAGACACGTCTGCCTACACCTTAGAAAGGTATTCCTCTTTACAGTCTTATGCCGTAGATGTGCTGGAGATATGTGAGGAGCTTAACTTGGACAAGGTGATTTTTGTTGGCCACTCGGTTAGCAGCATGATAGGCGTTCTGGCTTCTGTTCTTGACCCCGAAAGGTTTTCTAAATTAGTTCTGATTGGTCCTTCTCCAAGGTATACCAATGACGACGAATATATTGGAGGCTTCACGCAGGAAGGTATAAACGGGCTGCTGGAGTCTTTAGACAGTGATTACCTGCAGTGGTCGCACGCTATTGCACCAGTGATCATGGGTAATCCCGAAAAACCAGAGCTGGGGCAGGAATTAGCCCAAAGCTTCTGCCGCAGCAATGAAACGGTAGCCAAAGATTTTGCCCGTATCACGTTTTTGTCAGATAACAGAGAAGACCTGCAGAACCTTAAAACGGAAGCTCTTATTCTTCAGTGCTCAGAAGATGTCATCGCTCCTATGGAAGTGGGAGAATACATGCACCGAGAATTAACTAACAGTAAACTGGTGGTACTGAATGCCACTGGGCACTGCCCCAATCTAAGTGCACCAGAAGAGACAATAAAGGCCATGAAAGCTTTTTTGTAAAGCATTCGTAAAGGTTCTTTTTTGAAAATTATAACAACATCTGGAATTGTGCTAAAAGAAAAGAGGGAGCTTAAGAAAGCATCAGGTGATGTGTTTTTTGAAGCCTATTATGACACCACCAACCATTATATTTTCTGCAGCTGGATAGGTATACAGTCTTTGGAAACAGTTATGATGGGCGGAGGTCTGCTTCTCTCTATTCTGCAGGAACGGCCCTGCGCTGGCCTGCTCAACAGTAACTTAGAATTAATTGGGCCCTGGGAAGTAGCCGTGCCTTATCTTACAAAAAAATGGGGACCCAAGGCGAAAGAATTAGGATTGCAATATTTTGCACATGTTCTCTCGCCAGGCATTTTTGGGCAAAGATCTTACAAGGTATTTAGAGAGGAAGCAAAAGGTATTTTGCGGGTAAAAGCTTTTCAAGATGTAGAAACTGCCGAAGATTGGTTGTTACTTCACCTAGGTTGACCAACTCTTGCTTTTACTGCAGAACAAAAGAACGAAGCTCTGTTTTTAGCCTCTTTTCTGAAAAAGAGACTAAAAACAGAACTTCGTTCTTAATGGAAATAGAAATTACCGCTGAAAAGCCTGCACAGGATTTTTCTTTGTAATCAATTCTATCCCTTTGCCTTTCTTGCCTTTTTTATTTGTGAACTGCAGTTTTACTATTCCGTTTTCAGTAGAATAATACTCTTCTACCTGGTACACATCTTCTATGTTAACTCCCATAGTGTTCAGTTTGATGATATATTGGTAGGAGATACGGTAGGAGTCAAAGGTACCGGCGGGGGTAGTAATTTGTTGTTTCCCTTCCACTTTACGGTTTATGGCTGACATTTGTAAGTGGGTGATATCAGAAACAGAATTCCTGACCCTCACCAAAAGCTTTCCATCTGGTAACTTCTGGCCCACCTCCATTTGGTGTGGGTACGCCAAATCTGTCGGGGTGTACTCTAATTCTTTTCCGCTAAAAGTTTTCTGTGCCTGTTCCCTTAAAAGGAGTATGGCATCTAAATAAACGGTGTCTCCTTTACAGCGTATGGTAAACTCCTCCGCTGTCTCTGGTCTTTTCTTGTTGTTGATTCTGGCAGATTTGACGGTAGTCACAAACTCCCCTTCAGGTGTCATTGCCTGCTGCATCACCTTGTTGCTCAGAGTTCCGTCGTTCTTGCCTCTGTCTGTTACCTGGTAAACAAATTCCGTGTTTTTTGTTAAACCCATTGGGTGGTTACAATCTTGAACAAGTGCAGAATCAAGATTTGAGACAGTATTTTGTGCACGCACGGCATCAGGATTAAATACTGTTGACCCTAAACCGGCTATAAGGTAAATTGTATAAAGTTTTGTTTTCATGTTGTAGGCCACTGCTAGCATTGGCAATAAGGTTGGTATCTATACGTATTAGGGTAGGGTAGAGATATGTCTGTTTTTGTACTTCACTCATATCTAAAAACTGACAGCTTTACTTATCGTAAGTAGAAGGCACAAAACGTATTTAAAAATGGAAAACGCAAACAAGCCGGTTCATAGCTTAGAAGATTTAGCTTCTTTGCTCATGGAAAAACTAAAGTCTGAACAAACTGACCTGACCCTGGACTTTCAAGACATGCAGGTGCAGGGGCCAGGACCACAGGGAGCCCCTGGTCAGTGGCGGATTAACGGCAAAGTAAGCCTAAAGGCTAAATCAAACCAGAAAGGGTAGAGGCATGGGGCAATTTCCGTTTGAAATATCTGCTCAGCTGGTACTGACCGTGCAGCAAGACAATGTGCTGGTGGTGGCCGAAGAAAACTACGTGATTATTAATTTTAAAGATCACGCTATGTTGGAACGGGTCATGCAGAACGTATTGCCTTCATCTTCTGGCGGTGGCGGCGGTGGCATTATGGCAAGCATAGAAAAGGTCAGAGGCATGAGTAGCAAACTAATGGAGGCGGGCATTGTGATAGATGTGCGGGTAAATAATAAAACCTATGTGCAGCTAGGTACTTCCGCTACTCCTAAAATCACTGCCAGTGCTGTTATGGGTAAAGTTAGCTCCTGGTTTAAATAGCGCGGCAAGCTTGATTAATGAGCTGTAACTGCTTGATGCAACGTCAATTGTTTTTTTTGCATCTTTCGGCTTGTAAGGCTAAACATTATTCTGTTGAGGGGGTATTACTAAAAATACACACAGCAGCCAGGGATAGGAATCAAATTGGTGTAGAGATGGGATTTAGAGTAGTAGATATAGGGTAACATGAAATCTGAAAACCAAAATAAAATAGACATAGGCAAGTTTTCCAGCTTTGAACGCATGGAGAAAGTGCCTCCGCTTAAAATGATTTTGTACTGCAGCATGGTGGGCATGAGCGTGCTGTTTCTGATACTGGTCTTCATGTTTCTGAAGAATTTACCGGCAACTTCGGGAGAGGCCATGCTTACTATGCCCAAGCTGTTCTCGGTAAGTACAGTCTTGATTTTAATAAGCGGCTTTTTTATTCACCGTATTCCGGAATTCTATAAGCAGGACGAGCTGCGGAATATGAACGTGCACTTGATTTGGGCGCTGGGTTTAGGCGCAGCCTTTGCTTTCTCTCAGGTGGTGGCCTGGAACGAATTAATCTCTACAAAAGTGGAGCTGGCAGAAAATTCTTCTGGTATGGTGCTGTTCTTGTTGTCTGCCCTGCATTTGCTGCACGTTGCCGGGGGCATTGCCTTCTCTTCGTTTTTGTACCTGAAATCTAAAAGAGCGGCTTCTGACCCTGTCAGAACCCTTATTTATATCAGAGATCCCTTTCGGAACATGCAAATAGAGATGCTCCGAAGTTACTGGCATTTCTTAGGCGCACTATGGCTCAGCCTCTATTTCATATTCCTTTTCTCTATTTAATGAGTGAATTTGAGAATGATGGAATGAGAGAATGATCGAAAGTCAAAAAAAGTGTTTTTGCCCTGTTTTTGTAAAAATAGCTTAAAAACAGAAGGCTGGTCTTGAAGAAACATCTTCAAGACCAGCCTTCTGTTTTTTAATCTCTTCTAATTTAGCGCATAAAAAAATCACCCATTCACACACTCACTCCTTCACTCATAAATTTAGTCGCAGAAATGGAGACTGTAGAGATCAAAGTTGCGGTGTTCAAATAAAGTCTCGAACCGGTAGCTGTAGCCTACTGCAGTGGGTTTCTTCCCAAATTTCACGTTTCTGATATATTTTCGGAGGACGTCGTGCAAATCTGAATCAAGCAACAGCTCGCCCCAAACAATGACTTGGTCTTGGTCAGGGTTCATTTTCTTTTCCTGCAGTACAAACAACACGAAGTAGATGAAATCTTCATAAGAGGCGAAGTAGAAGGAGTTGCAGAACTCCAATTTCATGTTTTGCAGGACTACCAGCGTGACATAGTTTTTGTCTACGTAGATGTACAGCTGTGGCTTTGCGTGGGGCTCGGCCATGTGCAGGAATCCTTCCATCAAAGCAGAAGTCTGGTGCACAAATTCAACCCTGCTGCCAGCAAAATAGTTATTAGCCCACTGTTCAAGCTTGTTAGGTATGGTGAACACATTCATGAGCTCAAGCCTGGGGTGGGCGTAGTGGCTTATAACCTCCTCGTCTGGTTCTATCACCGCGTTAAGTTGCAGATACTCCTCGCGGGCGTTTCTGTCAAAAAGCGTTTCCGGAATGAGAGTGAACTGTTGGTTTTTTATACCAATCCGCACCTGGTTCCATTTCTGTTGTTGCAATAGCAGACTACTGTTGCTGAGTTCCCTTAACATCTCTACCGCACCTTCTACAGTCACAGGCCTTGCTGATTCATAATCTTCTAAAGCCACAAACTTGTTACGTTCAGCATCCAGCACTCCTATCCGAAGCCGGTGTGACCCAAAGTTCAGGTACAGGTGGGCTTTAGCGCTGGCAGTAGCATCAAATGCATCGTCTACTACGCGTTGGGTTTGCTTAAAGGCCGAGGCAATGGTGTCCAAAAGTAAGAGCTAGTTTTATAGGTGAATGGGGGAACAGCAATACAATATTACATATTTCAGGACTTAGATGTCATTTTAATTAAGCCTCTTTTTGTATATATTTTTGATAAATACAGTGGTCAAGTATTGAGTGATAGTTAGTTGCACTTAAAGTCATTCTGATAAATTATTCGCCTTTTAGGGCTGTTTTTCAGAAATCACAGCTAAAACAGTTGAAGTGCGGTTATTTCTCTTTGTGCTGCGCGCAGAATTTACGCTGCCGTATATCATAGTAGTTACCGTAGGCCAGTACATGCAACAAGATGTGTTCAATAGAAAGGGGAGTGCCTTGCGTAACATAAGAGGTATTGTTATGCTTGATGTGGTGGCCGTCTACAATAATAACTAAGTTAGAACCAATGGTTTCAATAAAGTTTCCCTGACTGATCAAAACACCGGTGTCCTCGCCTAAGCCAATGCCTATTTTATACGGATGTGTGGCTACGGCTTCCATTAAGCGGCCAAATCTTCCTCTTTTAACAAAGTGAGAATCAAAGATAACATTCTTCTGGAAGGCTAGTCCACGGTCAAGCTTTACAGCTCCTTTCAAAAGCGACGATCTACTGCTACCGCTCTTGATCATGATGTCAGACATGGCCATAGCGCCGGCACTGGTACCTGCAATGACAAAACCTTCTTCGTGCTGGTACCGGTCTAGTAGTATCTGGTGAAAAGCAGTGCCTAAAAAGATCTGTGACAAACGCGCCTGGTTTCCACCTGAAAACAAAACCCCTGATGCCTTCCGCAGCCTGTTCAGGTTCTCAGGGAGCAAAGCATCTGCTTCTTCGCGTATATCCATTATGTGTACGTTCCGGCAGCCAAGAATACCAAAAGCATTTAAATACATGGCTCCTACTTCTTCCGGAATCATAGAGGCTGTTGTTATGACTTCTATTTTAGCCTCTGTGCCACCCATGGCATCTATGATGCGACGTAATATGCCTAACTCAAAAAAGTTGAGCTGAAATTTTTTCTTAGATCTGGGATAGGTGCCTTTGTCTTCGTTTCCGCCTACGGCTATGAGTATTCCCTTTGGGGGCTGCTCAGGTGTGATCATGCTATATTTATTCTGTTCTTAAACTTCTATACGGAACATGAGCCAGTACTGCCAATATAAAAAAGACGAAGCAAGTTTACCTAAAGTTAATCTGTTCAAATCAAACAAGCTCCTTCAGGTGCCGTATAGAAATACAACAAAACGTAAGTTTTACCTTAAAAGCTATAACTATGAAATTGACATCATTGAATGATTTGTTTATCCATCAGATGAGAGATTTATATAACGCAGAGCAACAGTTACTGAAAGCTATGCCTGACATGATGGAGAAAGTGTCAAATAAGAATCTGGCTTCTGTCATGAAAGACCACATGAAAGAAACCGAGAACCAGGTGAAACGCCTGGAGCAATGCTTTGAAATTTTGGGTGTGAGCGGTAAAGGTGAAAAATGTAAAGCCATGGAAGGCATTATCAAAGAGGCCAAAGAGTTTATGGAGCATGATGCAGACCAAGAAGTGATGGATGCTGGTATTATAGCTTGTGCCCAGCGCCTTGAGCACTATGAAATTGCCGGATACGGTACCGCCTGTACCTATGCCAAATTCCTGGGCCATGACGAAGTGTTAAACCTGCTGCAGGAAATCTTAAGCGAAGAGAAAAAAGCAGATGAAAAACTGACTTTTGTGGCCGAAAGCGCTGTAAATAAAAAAGCAGAACGTCATTAAGAGTAAATTTGTAAGAATAAAAAAAGGCCGATGGTTTTCATCGGCCTTTTTTTATTGGGGTTATTTTGCCTCCAAAAGCTGGTCAATGGAGGTGTAAGCCACCGCATGGTAATTTGGCCTGGCTTTGGAGTAAATTTTTTTGGCCAGAGCAGTTCCTTCCTGCGTATGGAGCAAAGCTTTGTACAAAGGCATGAGAAATTTGCGTCGACCTACGTGTGTAAGAAAATTCTCTAAAGCTTCATAAGCGGACTGGTATTGGTGGTGAACTGCTATCAATAGCCACTCGGCTAAAACTTCTGAATTACCTGATTGAGTGAAGTTATACGCCTGGTCCAGTTCAGACAACTTACTTTCTGTAATTTCAGAAGGAAGACTTCTTAAAAAATACTGCCACTCATGGCTGCTCCAGTTAGAAGTTTCAAGTTCTACCGGTTTGGTACCTTCTCGCCAACGCTGCAGTTCCTGTTCTACCTTTTCAAATAATACGGCTTGCGGAGCTGGAATAGTAGCAGGAAGGCCAGGTGAATAAATCCAGGCATTCAAGTTTACCTGTTGCCGTAGCTCCTCATTTCCGTTTATGAGCTCTTTTTCTAAAAACTCGATAAAACACTCCGTATCCATACTCTGGAAAGAGAAAGTAGAAAAATAAGTAGTTACAAATTGGTCAAATTTCTCCCGCCCCACCAGCCGTTCCAGGTGCCTTAGAAAATAATTTCCCTTTTCGTAGGCTATTTCAGTCAATCCTTCATCTGGATCTCTACCTGAAAGATCTAGCTTCAGGCTGGTGTCATGTTCAGGCAACTCTTTCAAAGTCTGCAGTAAATCTTGATACCCTAGCGTATGAAGCATTTCTGCATATTCCTGACCATACAGGTGCTCCATGATTCGGCGCTCAAAGTACACGGTGAACCCTTCGTTGAGCCAGAAGTCATTCCAGGTGGCGTTCGTAACCAAATTACCAGACCAGGAGTGTGCGAGTTCATGTGCTACCAAGCTGGTGAGGGAACGGTCTCCGGCTATAATGGTAGGAGTGGCAAAGGTTAGCTTTGGGTTTTCCATACCACCGAAAGGAAAGCTAGGGGGCAGAACTAACAAATCATACCTGCCCCAGAGATAATGACCATACAGCTGTTCTGCAGTCTTCAGCATTTTTTCTGTTTCAGCAAACTCCCATGCCGCATTTTCCAGCGACACTGGTTCGGCATAAACACCGCAACGCCCTCCTACGGGTGCAAATTCCAGATCACCCACCGCCAATGACAGCAAGTAAGAGGGAATAGGCTGCTCCATCATAAAATAGTAAATACCTGTTTCGTTTTTGCATTGAGGATTGTCAGCGCTCATCAAGGGCAAAAGGTGTGGCGGTATGGTGACCTGTGCCGTATAGGTGAACCTGACAGAGGGGCTGTCCTGGCACGGAAGCCAAGTTCGGGCTAAAATGGCCTGTGATTGAGTAAACAGAAACGGGAATACTTTTCCAGCCGTTTGACTTGGTTCCAGCCATTGCAGGGCAGCGGCATCAGGTTGAGTTTCGAAATGAATGACTACTTTCTCTGTACCCTGCTTCAACGGAATGTGTAAGCCGTTCCCAAGAATAGGGTTCTCTTCGGATAGCTTAAACTCTATACCTTCCGGATTATCATCAAGCGTTACTTTTTGAATTAAAATTCCTTTTACATCTAACACTACTTCTGGTGCATTCTTATGCTGAACAAAATAAGTGCCTGCTCCAGAAATCTTTTTCAGAGAAAAATCAATTTTCAGAACCCAATCTACATGTGTGATTTTGGCCTCTTTTGGTTTGGAGAAGCTATGAGGATCAGATTGATTTTGGTGATGGAGAGTATTGGTTAAATCCATTTGTGTGTTATGTTAAGCGGTTCGTTTGAACTAACTGATTCCGGAACCAGATAAAAGTTCTACTTTTAATTTTGTTAGATAAACTGGTTTAAACAAGAGTTACAGGGATAATATTAATAAAATGTAGTATTTGATACAAAGAAGTGCTCTATTAGTATCTGGTTATATTAATATGTGTTATTATATATTTAATGCAAAAATTAAGATTTCTTTAAAAAGCTAACCTTTTAGTTCTTTTCGAGTATAAGGGGCATACCTCAATGATAGGAACATCAACTATGAAATCAAAGGAAAATTTAATATCCCTTCTGTTTTTGTTTGTGGTGAGTCTACTGATTTTTAGCGCCTGTACAAAGTCAGGGGACAAGCAGAAACAGAAGATTGCTCGTGCGGCTGCAAAAGAATACCCGCAGCAAACAGATAGTGTATATGTAGTGAAATATACCACCAGTGATCCTGAATTTAAAGATCATCTGGATATGATGAAGCTCTTTTACCGTGAGCGGCAATATAAATTTGCGTGGTTTAAAGAGGGTGCATTGGTACCTCAAGCCTATAAATTTGTAGAAGTTATAAAAAATGCCCACGAAGAGGGCCTGCCAAAAGACTATTTGGTTAAAGACTTACCTACTATGTTCCAAAGTCTTGAACAGGCAAAAAATGACTCAAGTCGCCATGCTTTACAGCAAGAAATTGATGTGGCATTAACAGCATCTTACTTCAACTATGCTTCTGATTTCTACAAAGGCATAGTAAACCCTAGGGAACAGGATAATATTTCCTGGGAAGTAAAGAAAAACAAAATCAAATTGCATAAGGCGCTCCAGACTATTCTGAGGGAGCGGGAAAGTAGATACCCCTACTACGAATTTGAAGCCCTGCATCCGGGGTATATCAGATTACGAGATGCATTGAAGAATTACCGATTAGCCCGAGAGCAAGGCGGGTGGCCCAAAATTGAGATAAACAAAAAGGTTTTGAATCCTGGCGATACAGCACAAGCGGTAGTTGCTTTGCGCCAAAGAATATTAGGGAAGGCATCAGCTGCCAAAGTCAATCAGGCAAAAGCCACCTTGTATGACGAAGAACTTTCTAAAGCTGTAAAGAATTTTCAGATCCGCCACGGATTGAAACCAGACGGTGTGGTAGGAGGGGAGACCCTGCGTCAGATGAACGTGCCGATAGAAGAGCGAATTGACCAAATAATCATCAACATGGAGCGCTGGCGGTGGGTACCTAAGCGTTTTGAAGACAAATATGTTTTTGTCAATATACCAGAATACGTGTTACACGTCCGTGAAAAAGGGAAAGAGGTGTTGAACATGAAGGTAGTGGTTGGTAAAGAAATTAATGCTACACCAGTCTTCAGTGATAAGTTAGAATATATTGTCTTCTACCCTTACTGGAACGTAACTCCCAATATATTGAGAGATGAAATAGCACCTGCCCAAGCTAGAAATCCGAACTATATTGCTTCCAATGATATGGAAGTAGTAAAAGATATAGGTAATAATAAGGTGGAAATAGTATCGCCCAATGCTGTTGATTGGAACAATATAGGTGATGATTTTCCATACAGGGTAAGGCAACGTCCGGGTAAGCGGAACCCTTTAGGCTTTGTGAAATTCATCTGCCCTAACGAAGATAATATCTATCTGCACGACACCCCTTCCGACCACCTGTTTAACCAATCTGAGAGAGGGTTTAGCCATGGTTGTATCAGGCTTGAAAAACCATTTGAATTGGCTAAATATCTTCTAAAAGATCAGAAGCAGTGGACACCTTCAGCCATAAAAGCGGCTATGCACGGGGGCGAAGAAAAGTATGTGAATTTATCAGCTAAGGTGCCCGTTTATATTGTATACTTTACCGCCTGGGTAGATGATAACGGTGCTATACATTTCCGCGATGATGTGTACGGTCATGACCGTGATTTAGAAATGGCTTATTTTAGATAAAAGCAAGAAGAAGGAACTTTAATAAAACTTTGAGAAAAAAAAGTTCGCCCCAGGTTGCTCATTTTATGAGCGGCCTGGGGCGAACTGTTGTAGGAGCATTGTCAATACAGTTTAAAAAGTAAATGTGCAATTTAATACAAGGGTAATTTTGATTCCATTCAATTCACAAGCAGAGGCCAGAGGTAACCTGACAAGTATAAAGTGACATTAGATTCTAATCTGTCTTTTTAAAACATGTAATCTTTAAGTTGGAAATAAGAGTAACGTCAGAATAGGCACATGAGCCATAACTGCCATCATGGCTCATGTTTAATTTTAAGTAGCATTAGGAGTTAAGTAAAACGTGAGGAGCCATACCTGATAAACAGAACGTGTTATTAGTTTAGCAAAAGCTCTAAGTACAACAAACATATTAGAAGTATCTTTTATTAAACCCAGTTTACAAATGTGTTACATATGTAAACTGGGTTTATCTTTGTTAATGCAGATACTAAGTGCATGTTCTGATTTCTTAAGTAGACCAGATAAAGTAGTCTGTATAAGGTGTTTGAGTAACTGTTGTTGAATTACTGTATAAGGTAACCTTCGCCACTTATACACAGCGTTAACAGCGGCTTGCGGATAGAAAGGTTCTACAACAGTAGAAACCCGATCTGTTTAAGATAAAAAAATATGAATGATTTACTGCCGAGGATAAAGGAGTTGTTACAATGGTTAGGGATTGGGCCAGCTGCATTTGCAGATGAAATTGGAGTTGCCAGACCAGTAATGAGCCATATTGTCTCTAGTAGAAACAAGGTAAGCCTGGAGGTTGTGCAGAAAATTTTAAGCAGATATCCAGACGTATCTTCTGGTTGGTTATTGGTAGGCGAAGGGCAGATGCTAAAAGATTTAGCGCCCCTCATCAATGATAAAAAGAAAGATGATGCTGAATCTACACCTACTCCACCCCTTCAAATTGAGAAAAGTGAGCTGAGGGATAAGCCTAGTAAAGTACAAGTTGATGTACATGACAAAGATGAAGTTCCACCAAAAAAAGAGAGGCAATCTCGCCAACTAAAGAAAGTGATCTTGTTTTACTCTGACGGAAGCTTCGAGCAGTATGATCATTAAGTCGAAGTTGTAAAATAGGACTAAAAGTATATTATAGAAAATTGTTGCTGAATATACTGAAGGTAAGAAGTAATGCTATAGTTGGCAATAATTTTCTAATGTTGTTATTTGATTAAATAAATAGGCGGCGATTCACAGGTATAGATGTTCTTTAATGCTGCTCATGTTAAATTTTATTTAACAGAAAATATGAGCATCTTATATAGATATATTAAATCAATTATGTAGAGCTAATAATATTGAGCTGTGGTATATAGTGATTATAATCTCAGTTTTTACACCAAAACCTACTGTTGAAAGACGACTTAGCCAACTAGGTTCTCCTTATTTTAAAATAATAAAACAGGAAGCATATTAGAGAGAAGGAGTGCAGACATGTTTAATTAGTAGTTATTGCCTTCAAGCCTTACACGACAAAGATTGGAGAATACTGATTGAGCCCAAACAACTGCCGTTACAAAGCAGGAAAAACAATCCGGAATGATATAAACACAAAAAAGCTCCTCCATTTCTGAAGGGGCTTTTAGCGGTCCGGACGGGACTTTTCAAGGTATTTTTATGCAGATTGATGGCAGTCTATCAAATTTCAAACCGCGTTTGCTGCAAAATTAGGCTATCTGTGTTCACCTCTAGGCACTTGCTAGTTGAGAATCTGCCCCCCATTTCTGCCCCCCAAGGCTTGATGCGGCCGAATGTTTGGTGAAAACCTCTATCACTTTAAGTGTATCGACCCCAATGTAGGCGTTGAAGGACTTCTCCGTTTTATGACCAGTAGCCTGCATGACCACGTGCCTAGGGACGCCCTGGTAAAGCTTTAAGGTGGCAAAAGTCTTTCTGCCTATCTTGGTAGTAAGGTTCAGTCTGGTAATGCCCACCAGCTTCTGAATGGTCTTCAAGTGGGTATTGATATCCCAGTTGACTGGCATACAGGTATCTTGGCCACCGGCATACTTCTCTACCAACTCCACGGGTTTAAAGAGGTAATCATCAAAGAAGGGAATATAGTAGATGATGCCGTGCTTTATGGTCTTTCCGCCATGCTTAATGATAATGTTACCTTTAATGTGGTGGGGCATGAAAGTATACATATCTGAAATCCGCATGCCGGTGTAACAGCACATCAAAAACACGTCGCGCATCTGCTCCAAGGTGTTAAGGCGCTGCGCGAGCATAAGGTGGTTCATAGGCATTTTAAATTTCTCCTTAAACTCATCTTTTATAAACTGGATGGAGGCCAAGGTCCTGAAATCAAATTCCCGGATCTGCATTACCTCTTGCTCACTTAAGGCCTCTACCGGGTCATAGATCTCTGGTGTGCCGAACTTCCGGAACTTCCTGTTAACCGGCAGATCCTCGTCCTCACACCACTCCAGAAATTCCTTCAGTCTGCCTATGTGCTTGCTGAAGGTATTGATGCTCTGCTTCAGATCAGTGATCATGTATTTTTTGAAACTATCATAAAACTTCAAGTCCATGCCTGTTAAGGTTACCGACATCTCATTCTTTTTCTCATAGTCCTGAAACCGCTCTTTTGATGCTCTATAAGACTGAATGGTATCTGGAGAAAGATGCTTGCCGAATTTGTCTAGTGTGGTTTCTTTATAAGATATCCAGCGCTCGAACAGATTAAAGAAGGAGCTGGGGTCTTCAGCTGATACCGGCTCCAACTCTGGCTCCTGTGTATTTGGGAATAGGAGGGAGTCTACCAGTTCGTCTACCTCAGTTTTCTCCTGGGGAGGATTTAATGCAAGATGTAGGGCTGCTTTTAATTCTTCCTCTGTTGGTGTTTTACCAAGCTTTTTGGCATCTTCAATGATGTTCCGGATGTGTTTGCACCAAGTATCTAGTTTATCATTGATGCGCTGGTAATAGGGTTGCGTGTCCAGCACCTTCTGGAACCTAGGGTCCCAGCTGTCTTTGTGGGCAGACTCCTCAGGGGAGATTCTAACCCTCACACCATCATAATGGGCAGTAATCCGGATGGGGGCGTAACCCGATTTGTTGATTTTGTCTTTGCGAAACTCTCTGGTGATCTTCATTGGGGAATAGAATTTTAGGATAAAACATCTTTTCCATTCAAGCGCCTCTGTTCTTGCAGCTGCGCATGAATAAGTAATAGTGTAGATTTGATTTCCTCTGCGTATGCTCCCATCAACTGCCTTAGCTCATCGCAGCTGCTGCAAATTTGAACGCTCTGGTGGTTATCTCCCACCTCATTGGCTATCATCACTACACTAGGTAAGCTGTTTTGTCTGTTACACATAGGCTTTTAGGTTGGTGAAAGCCGTGTGTTGTCCGTCTGTATAAATTTATGGAGATAAAAAAAGCTGCTTAAAAAGCAGCTTTTAAATTGTTATAGTTAAACATAATTATTGTGCAGATCTGACAAATGACTTAGCAATATCAAAAGTATAAGCAAGCTTTATACCCAAAGAGGCAATAACTCTGTCAGTATAGATATCATTATCGCTCGTTGAAATTGCTGCTTGGGTTTCTCCGTTGATGATATAGGGCTTATTGTTGTCTTTGTATTGCTCAAGAAAATACTGGCGAGGCTGTCTTAATGAAAAAAACTCTACAGTTCCAAAAATAGAAAAGTTTCCTGTTCTATAACCAATACCTAACCCTAAATCTACTGTGCTGGAAAGGCTTGTCTCAGATAAGCTTGATAGACTCACTGGGTTTATAAAAAGTGCCATTGATATTCCTCTAGGGTAGTATTCGTAAATAGTTTTGGTAGAACTCTCTGTTTCCACCGTTCTTACTGAAGTAGTAACAAAAGGTGTGTAAACAATTCCTAAGCTTATATTAGGTTTTACCAAGCCTGCCTTTTCTATTATTACGGCATTTGTTGACTTATTAATCGCAGGGTCTAAATAAACTGTGTTTATTATACCTGAAACACCCCCTCCAAACATAAAAGAAAACCTGTTATTCCAGCCATAATCATTGTTTTCATCATCTTCAGCAGGTTGGGCTGCAGGTTGCTGGACCCCGGGCTGTTGCCTTTCTTGACAAAACCCCAGAATGGGTAAGAAAAGAAAAATTAGCAGTGTGATTTTTTTAGAATTCATAGTGGTTATAAATTAAGGTTAAAGGATAAATTCTTTGATAAAATTGATTATAAAATCCTCCTGCAGTACCTATTTCAACCTCCAAATGCCCTACAACTGCTGCACACGTTTTGACTCTTTTTCTTTGCATTGCTTCACCTGTTGATGAAGCAAACTTACTTTAACTCTGTTCTATTTATTCTGCTGCCTCGTTCTCTTCGGCTATTACAAATCCCTTAGAAAAAAAACCAGAACCGATTTTGAGAATGGCAGTCCTTCCTCAATGTTATCATTTTCAATTAACTGCTTTGCGTGCTTCATTTTGATGTTGCAGTAATTGATAATATGATCGGCCTCATTTTCTGAATGTTGGTAATTGATCAGTTCTCCAAAAATTGTAAGGGAGGAATTGACCATTACTTTAAGTAGGGTAGGAGTACTGGGGTTGAAAGGATCTAACTCTTCCATATGTGCCAACAGCCGTTTTACCTCTTGTGCTCTTCTTTTCATTGAGTTACCTTTAAAAGCCTACATCCAAATTTTCTATTTTAGACCTGTTTTAAAGTAAACAAGCCTAAAAAACCTTCTCCATTTCTACCAATCCCTTTCTACACGTGTTCTGCAAAAATAGAATGGTTATCTCTTTGAGTAACTGACTCTTTTCTCTAAAGTATTAAATTATAAGCTTCTTTCATCAAAATACACTGCATTTAAATTAATTTATAAACACAGCCACTCCCTGGCCTCTTCTCTGTTAATGAAACTACGGCTCTCTATCTGAAGCCCTACGTTTTGAGTAACCTTTTCAGAAACCTGGTTTGATTCAGTTTCTCTTACCTGATCTTGGTGTATAATCCTAGCGGATCTTTGCAGGCGTGTTTTCTGTAATTTCTTGGCAAACTCTGTTACCATAGAAATATATTTCTCAGGGTCAACCTCGGGGTGCATCTCTGTTTTGCTGCTGTCAATAAGCAGTTTCTTTACGTCATAGTCCCTGATGTACTCCACCAGCAGTTGGAGTGAGCGCTCAATCTCCAACATATCGTATGGATTCACATTTGGCCAAACCACCGAAAGTATATCGCTGGAAGGATCGTAATCAAGCACAATGAGCTGATTCTGGAAAAGGATCATAGATTAGTTAAGGTGGATAATTGGTCGAGGTTCCAAATATAAATTTCTGATAATTCTCCTCCTCGAAGGGATGTACGTCATCAGTAAATTTTTCAGCTCAAATTGGAGTGGTGAGACTAGGGTCGGTTCATTTTCAACAGTTCACCTATCCTGCTCATTGCCGCCGGTTACTCCTTAAGAGTATTTATTTAGGAACAAATTTTAGGCCTGTCTTCAAAAAAAACAGGCCTAAAATAGCTTATTCCATTGTGCTGCCGTCCTCAAAAAGAATCTTTTCTGGTTTCCAAACTACTTTAATATCTTTCAAATTTTTACTTCGAAGGAGCTTGTCTTCGTCAATAAATTGGTTGTATTCTGTAGATGCGTCGTACTTTATGGTTTTGCCAGCCGGAACACCTTCGTCATAAGTAAGATTTAATGATTTGATCTCAGTACCGAAAATATCCTGAAAGACCACCATACCTTTAAATGCTCTTATAGGTTTATCTGCATTGTTTTGAAAGGCGAACTTATAAGTGATATATTCCTCGTAGTCGTATTTTTCAAAACCTTTGTCATACATAGAGACTACAAGGGTCTTATTTAATTTTTCAATTCTCTGATTTTCTTCTAGCTGCACTTGAGCAGCCAAAGCTTCTTCCTTTTTTTGCTGAGACTCTAATTCTTTTTGAGCTTGTTTTCCCTCCTCCAGAATTTGTTTATAGGTCTTTCCTTCTAAGTTAGTATTGCCTAATTCACTGGCCACAAAGGAAAAGCCTAAAATCATCATCTCAGATGAATCGAGTTTTTCGCTTTTTTTGATCTCATCTAGATCTTGTGCCATTGTTGCCTTGTTGTATTTTTTATCTAAGGGGCTGTTGCAAGATGTAAAAAAGATTAGGAGAGCAATGATTAGTAAGTATTGTTTCATAAAGGGTAAGTATTAAGGGTTTTGGTTTGTATTTATCTTCTGTTTTTAAACTCTTTTTCTTAAATCAGTCCAACAGCGACTACTTCATCTGCAGCAATTACAACATTTCATTGAGCATCAAAACTTGAGTAAACAAGCACTATTATAAATTGCCATTCTTTAGAAATCACAGCTTAACCCATAGGAAGGGGGTTAGATGATTCTTCTTTAACCTTGATTAAGCACCACAATCTATTACTCCTGATTCTATAGAGAAATACTTTAAATTCGCCAATAGCATATTATTTCTATTTTTCTTTATTTAAGTTTAACTACTCTGAGCTATTAATGAATTTAATGCATTTTTAACTGGTTGTGAATTGAATATACTGGCTAAGGAATTAAGTAGATCGGGTTCGTCTTCAACAAAATGTTTTTCTAAGTTTACCTCATCTATGATAGTTAATGGATATAATGAGATTTTGTGGGACATTGTTAACAGGCCAAAGCTATAATTTCCTAAAGCTGGCGCTAAAATGTTAACCCTATGAATTATATCATTTGAAGCAGATTGTGTTGATTTGATTTCAACAGTAATTACGTTTTTAGTCATTTCCTCTAAAAACTTTCCTTGTTGAATTAAAATATTCTTAGGTAAATTTAGCTTACTGCTACCTAAATCACTTGGCCAAAGATTCTGCATATTACTCATTCTAGATTAAGAGTTTGAATTTTATTGGTAAATGGTCAGAAATCCTTCTTTTAACAAGGGATTCCTTTGTTAATAATTCTGTAGCTCCAATTTTACAAACAATATCAAGTTCATTTTCATCAAAGTCAGGTATTAATCCAGGTCTAATCAGTACCTGATCATAAAGATGCCAATGGTAGTTAATAGGCTTGGCAGGGCTGTAGTACATACTGCCTGAAACTGAACCTTTTCCGTTGTCACCAAAAAACGACCACATTGGGTTGTAAAAATAATGGTATTCATGGCCATTAATTATTCTTGACCCTTTAGTTGCTATTTTCTTATCCATCACAGAATGTAGCCCCATATTTTGTACCATTCCAAAGTCAAAAGGATTCATGTTAAAATCTCCACAAATTACTGTCCTTTGATGTCGTACTTTATTTTCAATATATTCAATTATGGCTTTTAAGTTAGAACTCTCTGCTGCTTGATCCTCATTTGTCCAATTAACTTTACTATTGAAGTGCAATGCGATAAGTAAAATTTCTCCATGTTTAGTTGAGAAAAGGCGTCTGCCGCTTACTCTATTTGTTTCATGTACCAACTGAAACACTGCAGGTTTAAATTTTGTGTAAAATTGAAGCTTGTCACATACAAATCCCGGAGAATAGTAATAATCAGATGTCGTTCTATTAAGATCACGAAGCAAATCAGGTGGTGAATATGGTGATTCAGCTAATATTAAAATATCTAAATCATATAATGTAGCAAAATCATAAATTATATCTGTAGGCTTTCTTTTATTTATATTCCAAAATCCAATATTCATAGAGATAAAAACGTGTTAAATTTCATATTCTATCTCCACCTCAACACTTCAATCAACTCCTCTTTATCCTTCAGCCGCTGTTCAAGATTAGCCTGCTCCACCTGGCACAACTGAAGCTGGTGCCTGAGCTCATTCGCGTTTTCACCACCTACACTTATTTGCTGCCTGTTCTTCTTTACTTGGTTTGCTACCTGAACTTGGTTTGTGGCTGTTCCTGAAGCCTCGGTTAGATTATCTGAAACAATGTACTGTAACGGTACCTCTAGTGCCTCACATATCTTTATCAGTTTGTCAAATTTCAAACTTTCGATTCTAAGTGAAGCATAAAAACCTGTTTCTGTCATGCCTATTTTTTTAGTCAAATTATTTAGTTTAACTTCTTTATTAATAGTTATTTGCCTAATGTTGCTTATAATATGCTGCATTACTTTATACTAATTACTCTAAGCAATCATTGAAGTTTAGGTAGTATAGAATATCTAAATATAATCATATCGTCTTTAGGGTCTAAAGAATTATAAGCATGAAAATCCCGCTTACTCCTAATACATAATATGAAATCAGTGAGCTTAGATATATGTTTATTTTCAATTTCAAACTCAATGATATTTGATACTGACCACTTGGAATTACCTAGGCAGCAATATTCCAACTGTTCTCCTAAAGGATCTGTTGCTGAGATTACAAAAGTTAGCCAATCACCAGGCCGAAGTACAGATTTAGATGTAATTATATGATCTCCAATAACCCAAGAACCTCCATAATTATCACGGGCACTTTCAATTCTAGGAAAATAATCCTCACCTGTTTCCATTCTGCTCCTGTATAAAGTTATCCTGTTCCTAAGTTCACCTGCAATTCCAATAATCAAATGTTTTTGATGAGGTAATGCTTCTCTTCTGTGTGCATCAGTATTTCTAAACATATCTAGTGTTTTTAGAAATACATCAACTTCCTTTTTATCACCTAATGCATCTTTGAAAACATTATTCCAACTTTTATCCAAAATTGTTAGAAGGTCATAAAAATCAGAATAATATATCAACCTTCCTTCAGCCGTACCAAACTTATGCTTTTTCTCTTCTATAGATTTCCGCTCAACCCAATGATTAATTCTTTGTTGGGAAACTCCACAAGTTGATATCCAATCAGTTCCTTTATCTCTACTTAGAATATAGCTAATAAAGTCTCTAATGGAGTTTTCAACTTCTTTTAATGCCAATGATGCATCCATTTTAACACCAGTTCAATTATCTTCCCCTAAGCACCTCAATCAATTCTTCCTTATCCTTCAGCCGCTGGTCAAGGTTGGCCCGCTACCTGGCATAGCTCCAGCTTGTGCTGAAGGCTCTCTACTCCCAGCTAATCAGCCTATACATATTGCCAAACTTTTCATAACACCTCTTAACCAATAGGCAATGGAAAAGAATGATCAGCTTCTACTTTGACCAGGTTCTTCAAATAAAAGTCATGCTTACCGAAGATTTCATCTTTGTTAAACCAGACGCAGGCAGCCATGCCCATACCAGAAGAGGCAATTGTCATTACAGGTCCACCTGATTTAAGCTTTACTAAATCGCCTTCTTTAAAATTTTCCTTTTCCATAACTGTTTTAATTAAATTTAATTAATGAATTTAAGCTCTTTTCCTGAAAACAGGCCAAAAACGCTACCTTATTAACCACTCCCAAGCCTCCATCACCAGCCATGATCCAAAGGCAACAGCCACCACTATCCAGAAGATTTTACTCATCAGCTCCTGACGCTCATAGTGTTCTTGGCCTTGGCTCTTGCGGTATTTCTTTGGCATAACTATTTTTTGTTTCCGACCTGTTTTCCCAGAAACAGGTCGGAAACGCTACTTACTTCTTAGCAATTCTATAATCTGCTCCTTATCCGCCAGCTGCTTTGTCAAACTCTCACGCTCCACCTGGCACAACTCCAGCTGGTGGCGAAGCTCATCTAAGTTCTCACCACCAACACTGATCTGCTGCCTGTTCTTCTTTACCTGATTTGCAATCTGTTGCTGGCCAGAATTGCTAACCAATTCTGAAAGAAAATAGCCTAATGGCTTTTTTAATATTTCACTGATCTTGATTAAATCAGCTGTATCAGCAGAATCTTTCTTAGTTAACCTCCTTAAAGTGGCAACACTTATACCAGTATAAGCAGCAACCGCCTCATAAGATTCTCCAGATTCGGATATAGCTTGCTCAATTTTTTCGCCTAAAGTCATTTTTGAGAAAAATAATCTTATTGATTACCAAATACTTGCAAATATTTTAAATCAAAAATGAAATCAAATTTGAAACATGAATTCATTTTTGCTAGTATTGTATAAGTATTACACCACAATGTAATAAAATCACTCTAAGAAAATGGGAAGAAAGCCTAAAAAAATCGCCGACGCTACGGCTCCTGCAGATTCAAGATATCTGATCTGGGAGAAGTACGAAGACCTTTCCAACAGTAAGAAGGAGCTGCTCAGGCAGAAGTTCGTGGAGCGGACGGAACTGAAGGAGCGCAGCTTCTACCTGAAGCTGCGGTCAAACGACCTGGCCACCAGCGAGCTGGAGTTCTTCGCCGAGATGTTCGGCTGCTCCAGCCGTGAGCTCTACCGCGAGAAACCCCCAATCAAAGAGTCCATCCATGACATTGCCCGAAAATTGAGTGGCAAAGGAACGCCTGAGCAGGCTGTTCTTGTAGCCTAATACATAAACTGTTCCAACTTTTCTTAAAATAGTTCCATCGCAAAAGAATATTTTATATGGCACTGACAAAGAAGCAATTAGAAGAACTACCCACGGTAGGCGACCTGCACACCTTCGGCGAGGCCATCGTGAAAGCCATGCTAAAGGTGGTGCAGCCGGTCATTGACGCCGCGGCCAACCCACTGGATGATCCTTACCTGTCCATCCCCACCATTGAGGCCTACACAGACCACAAGCGGTCTGCCATCAACAAGTGGATCAGGGAGGGCAAGCCAGACGGCAAAGGCGGCATGGTGAAGCTGCCCTATAAAATGTTCTCCTCAGACAAGCGGGTGAAACTGAGTGACCTTGAGGCCTTCGGGCTGATAGGGGTGGAGGAGAAAGCGAAACTGCCTTTCATGAAAAAATCAGCCTAGCCATGTCAGAAACAAGCCATTTTTCAAACACCCTCATCCGGATAGCCGAATTTCAGATGATGTTCTTCCGGGAAGAGCTAAAGCAGGCGGAGCAGGATTTAAAGAGAGGAAAGTTGACCGAGGACGAGTGCTCTCTTCTGAGCCGCCTGCTACAGAATGACCTTTCACACGTGGAGCTCCGGCTCAGGCTGTTCCAGCGGAGCAGCGGAGGGTAGAAAACAACAGGAACCGTGAAATCCCCAGATATGACTGTTCAGGCCCACCTAGTTCAGACACGGCACCTGAGCTTTAATCTCACCGGGGCTTAAAAAGCGCGGACCCGAACTAAAGAGCTGTAAAGGTAGAGGTTTAGAAGCTTGGGACAAGAGAATAAATACAGTGATTGCCTGAATAAATACCTATTAAAAAGGCAGGAAAATCTTTTTGCTATATATGAAAATGGAGCTTCACGAGAAAATACGCACAGTAGAAACAGATTTGAAATTTCTGCGCGAGCAACGCGAGGAGGCAATGGAGTTGAGGGAAGCCATCCACAAAGACGCCGCCTACCCGCTCTGGAAAGAGCAGGACGAGAAGGTGAAAAAGGCAGAGGAAGACATCATGCGGAAGGAGCGGGACCTGCAACTGCTGCAGAGCCGCCTCCAAGGGAGCCTTTTTTAGGTGGTCTTTTTAGAGGGCAGCGTGAGCTCAGGACAAGTCGCCTCCATAGGATGCTGCTGGGCAAGCTCAGGGCTCCAGGGCCCAGAGACAAATTCTGAAATATAATCCTGAGAATAACCAAGCCTAGTCAGCTTGATAGCCAACTTTAGATTAGGCACAGACACTGGTTGTTCAGGGATAGTGTATTGGTGAGCCTTGAGGCTGCTGCCTGGAATTCTGTCCATCACACAATAGATTGTAAGCCCTGGGGGACTTGGTTTACAGATTATTGTCTTAGAAATGTCATAAGGTATATAATTAGTAACAGTAATAAAAATACGGTGGATTATAAAGAAAGATTATTAATACCAGCTGCAGGTAAATGCTCGAATTGTGATAGGGCAACAGACAAACGACAAATGCTTACCCGCCTGCAGTAGGCGGTGGCCAAGGGCGCTCCGGCAAATTCTGCCATGATGCGCCTAACGCCCTGGCCCCGCCATAATTTACATTGCCAAACTACTAACTATGTATATGACAATATCTTTCCAATCTATTTTATCCCCAGCCAGAGCCCCTTAGGCTAACCTATTCCTTTTGTATTCAACCATTGAAAAAACCTGCCCACGGGGCGGGGTGGAATTTAATTGCCCTTTGCGAACGCCTTAGTCCGGCTTTCCCGCACTCGTGTTGGGGTCAGGCTCAGGCGGCAAAGCCAAACAAACAGGGTCTGCAACAAGGGGCCGGCCTTGGCCTGGAGTGGACACACCCCAGGTACGGCCGGTCCCGCAACCTTAAAAGACATTTACCATGCTGCCATACAAGATTGAACAGGGCAAGGCGCTGCTTGCCTGGAAATGCTTCACCGAGAAAGAGAACGAAAAGCAACCAGTGGTGGAGCGGAAGCGCGTACTGAAGAAGACAGGGCAGGAGCAGACTTTCTTCACCTGCAACAAAGCCTTTAAGCAGACCGTCACCGCCACCGGCGAGCGGCTGATCAAATTGTACATCAGGGCCTATGAGCGTTCCATGGCCGGCGGCTTCAGGCCCGAGTTTGACGGTGACATGCCCGTGCTCTTCATCAACGCCGTGTCGCTGGCCAGGCAGTGCAACGCCTCTGACCGCACCATGCGCAACCACATCCGGAAGCTCAAGAAAGTAGGCCTCATCAGCAGGTACGTTTTCCACGGCCGCAACCATGATTTCGAGCTGTGCATAACCCCCAAGATCATGTTCCCAACAGACCCAAGGCAGGTTACGGACCTCCAGCCCGAGGCTCGGGTTTCTCCTCCAGAATGCACGGATTTTCCGGCTAATGTAGCATTTGCAACTACTGGAAACATAGAAAGAGAAATCAGCAGTGTGGACAAGTTAGGAGTGGCGGAGCCACAGGCTGCCATGCCTGCCGGCGATGGCACAGGCAACACGCTAGAAACCTCTTCTGCGGGCCACACAGGGCCGCAACAGGGGCAGCTTTCGGCACAGAGCGGGCCTACCGAGCCCCTGAACGCCAGAAAGCTTGGAACGGGAGCCGGGGGCGGGGCGGCCCCAGAAAAGCCGCCTGTGCGGCCTGAATTCCTTTCTTTCGTGGAGTTGTTCTGGAGTTACGCCAAGCATGTGCTCTACCCGCACCTGGAGTTTGACCAAACCCAGGACAAGCTGGCGAAAAATGCCATCTGGGCAGGTGTTTACCTCGGTTTCAAAGCAGATCTGACGGAGGACCAATGGGAGAAATACCACCTGCAGGCCATGGAGCGGCTGGATCTGGCAGCCCAGTATTACCTGAACCATCCCGACAAATACCCCCCGATGCCCTACGCAGAGTGGGTACCCGACACCGGCTATTTCGATGCCCAAAACAGATTGGGCTTCCAGAAAACCCTGGACTGGCACACCCAGAAACAGGTTTGGGCGCACCAGCAGCGCGTATCGGATGCCCTGCGCCGTGCCAAGGCGGATTTCATCAAGCACAAAAAAGGCAAAGCCCCCAAGCGCCTGCAGGCCAAGTCACCGCTGCAGCTCTTCAAGTTCCATGAAGACAAGATCCGGAGACTAGGGACCGATGCCCTCAACAGATTCTACCGACAGCACACCATACCAAACCTATAGCGGTTATAGAACGCAAGCGTAAACTTTATATCTAAAGTAAAAATGATGGATCTACACAAAGAAATTGGGAGGTGCTATCTAGCTGTCAGCCAAGAAATTGCCCTAGTCGTGCTGTTGAAATCCTTGAAGGAGAAAGGGAATGACTGCTTATCAAGTAATTGTGTGATGGCCAACCTCACACTGTCCTCCGTGAGAAGGCTTGGAGAATTTACCAGTGCCACTTTACCCACCCCAACGTCTTGGCAAGCCTCAGCGATTAGCTTAGTGACATACGCTAGCTCCTCGTCTTTCCACCTGATGATGGCTTTGGAGGAGTCTAGAAGGAGAAAATGTATTTCAAGGGTACTGAAGGCCTTTTCAAACGCGGCAATAGCCGCCATTATCTCATCTTCCGGGAAACCGTTCAGGATGCCATACTTGGCTCCAATGATTTTTTGGTCAGGGTAGTAAACCATCTCCACAATACTACTACTGTAAAGCACTTGGGTGAAATTATCAGACACCTAAAGGAAATTTTATATAGCCAGAATGAAAAACAATAAGACAGGTTTACGCTAAGGTTCCCGAAGTGTTTTGCTTTTAAATGAATAAATAAACAATAAAAACCAATGTTTCATGTGGGTAATAAAATTTGAAAATGGCGGTGAGCCATATTGGATAGCTGATGGACATGGTGACCCAGCTAGAACTTTGGTCAAGGAAAATGCCAAGGCATTTAGGTATCACAAGGAAGCTAAGGCTGCGCTTTGGGATGTTATCAAAAACAATCCGCATAGGTACTATGGCAAGCCTATGGAACCAGTAATTGAAAGAAAATAACCAATGGTTTATGAAAAACGATGAAAAGCAAATGGAGCTTTTAGTTCTTCAGGGGCAACTGCAGGAGACTCTCAAAGGCTTGAAAACGGAAATTGAATCTTTCGAGCGAAAACGACTTGATTTCAAAAATCTAGATCATTCCTACTATCTGAAACAGATTGCTGATATAACGGCAGTTTACCAGAAGAAGATATCTGACCAAACTTACTCCATGAGAGTTTTAATGCACAAATAATCAATATAACAATGCAAACACAACAGACTTACCAGCGAACGGAGAAAGGGCAAAAGCTGGTGGCCCACGCCATGACCAAGATGATCATCTGGTGGAACGAGGAAGGGATCAGGCTGGGCAACGGCAACGAATCTTTTACCATGCACTCCAGAGACAACATCGGCAACCGCCGATCACATAACGCTGATCTGGGCATCAGCCGACTGAAGAAGTATGCCTACACCTGGAAGACTCGGATCAAGTTGGCCATCATCTATGACATGCACACAGGTAAGCCGCTCTGGCGGTTTGAGAACGGCAGCTGGTTTATGGTATGATGCTAATTTTTGAAAAACAGCCCATAAACATAGATTATCTAGAGGCGGAAGCTCTGGCCATGGCCATCTATGAATTCATTGTCCAGGCACCGAAAAGAAAGCATGTGCCGCTGGAGGAGATCCTGAGCCTAACTCCACTTGCCCGACTCAACAGACGCCTGGTGAGCCGGGCCAACTCAGAACGCCTGAAGCCCAAGCCTAAACCCTTCGTGTTCAAGCTAAGTCCGGAGGAGCTGCTGTCGGTAAGGCGTTGTATTCAATGCCAGGCGCATGAGCTGAAGCTGCAGGTGGTTTTAGGAAAGATCCAGCAGAAGGCGTTAAACTTTACCTAAAAAACCTACAGGTGAAATTTATATGGTGATGAGTGGTAGAGAAAGAGTAGTTTTCTCCCTTGCACTCAATCCTCATATTCATAAAGGCTATCTAAAAGTAATGATAGCTCTACTTTGTCAAGCGGTTTTGTGAAAAAGCCTTTTGCACCAAGTGAGGTAGCTTTTGCTCTGTCTTCTTCATTTGAGGATGAAGTAACAACCACAACTGTGGTCTTCGAGTGAAGATTAAGTTTATTTAGCGTCTCCATAAAGTCAAAGCCATCCATTAGCGGCATGTTCAGGTCTTACTGGAAGTGATAAGTAGTGAACTAGGGCATTTAAATCTGGGTTTTTGCAGCGAAGAATTTATTTGCGAAATGGTCCTTTCTAGCCATGGGATTATAGGATAAATTTCAGTATCTTAATTCTCCCATTTATGCTGCTCTCCATCCACATCCCCGTAAAGCCCCACGTCAAGAAGTTTCTTGTGGCCAAGTACGGCGGCATCTATAAACTCTGCATGCGTGACCACATTGGGGTGACGCTGTTCAACATGCTCCGCAGACCCAAGGCAAAGGCCCGTGAAATAGAACGCGTAAAGAAATTTACCCAGCGTTACACCGTGAGCATTCCGGAGCACTTCATCACTGACCTTGGGTGCAAAAACCTCGATGGCGAGACGCTGGTGCAGTTTAATTCCCTTGTGGAGGATTTTCTCCTGACCTGTTTCCATGAGTTCGTAGAGAACATGGAGGCCTGCGGTATGGAGCAACGCCATGCCATCGCCTACTTCATGGCCAAATACGAGTTTGATGAGACGGACGTGAAATACGACGCTTTAAAGAAGTCTTACCAGCGTTACCGCACTACCCAGCGCGAGGCGGGGGTGCCCAAACCCGAGGGCGTGATCATGCTGCCGTTCCTGGTTTTTCTTAAAACTCTTTCAGCCACTTCCCGCACAAAGGAGCTGATAAAAAATGTGGCATAATTCGCCGGGACTTTTGTCCCGCGTTTTTAGCGCCGATTACGGCTTTTTCCTACAAAAGTTATTGAAATCGCCGGGACTTTTGTCCCCTGAATTTTTTGCCCCGAACATAGCATTTTCTCCAGTATAAAAGGACCCGATCTGGCTGTCCTTTCCGATAGCCAACTCAGCTCTCACCTTTGCGCTTGCTACTTGGTTAACTATGCGCAATATCCTTCCAATAGATTCAGACAACATAGGTGGGCTGGAGGCGGTTTTCTACACCGCCTCCAGCAATGTGGTTTGGGACCGGTTCCCTGAGCGCGACGGTTTGCGTCTGCAGGGAGATATTTTGCTGAAGCCAGGTACCACCTGGGGAATGGTCACCTTCACCCGCGACACTCCCGGTTTCAACATGGTGCCCAAGCGTGACCGCCGGGGTATCATCTACACGCATGACCTGAAGGGCTCCATTCCTAAAGACACCCCTGATCTGGCTGAGTTGCTGTATGAGCTGCAGCGGGGCCGGTACGTGGTGCTGCACCGTGACAGCAACGGCTACCTGAAGTTTTCCGGGTCAAGGGATTTCACCTTCAGGTTTGAATACAAACACGACTCAGGTGAGAACCCCACCAGCAGAAACAGTTACACGGCCGGTTTCAAAAGCGAGAGCCTGCACCCGCCTTTTTTCTATTCGGGAAACTTTGCCGTCACGGACATAGGGGAGGGCAATGGCCAGAGCGGATCCATCAGGGTGATGTTCAACGGCGAGCTTGTGAAGATTGTGCAGCCAGGGGAGACACTGAACATAGAAAGTGAGTTTTCACTCGAATTTAAGATTCTGATATGACGGCAGAGGAAATACAGGCGCTGAAGGACAGCATTGCCGCCAAGCTTGTTTCTGGCCTTGGCGGTGGAACCGATGTGGCCAAGATCCGCGAAGCGGTGCTTCTGGCGGTGGACGGCATTGCCCCCAAGCTTGCCGGAACCGGTAAGTTCAAAGGCATCTGGGCAGCAGGGGCAATGCTGGCCGACACTTTCTGGGTGTACGGCAACATTATATGGCGAACGAAGCAGGACTTCAACAGCGCTGTTGCCCCGACCGCAAACAACGCCTATTGGGAGAAGGTGCTGGAAGATACCAGTAACGGCGGCGGCACCTGGGGAACCATATCCGGATTGATAGAAGACCAGACCGACCTTACCGAATATGTTAAAGCTGAAATATCTACGGCTATACAGGGAATAGAGATTCCCGAGCCTCCGGAGGGGTATGAATGGGTATCAACAATCGGAGTTGTGATTGAGGAAAGTGACAACGGCGGGGAGGTTCAGCTTTCTGCAGGTGTCATAAAAAAACCGGACGGGGCAGAGACAACAATACAACCGTCTAACCACCAATACTCAAACACCTCACTTGGCATGAAGCGGCGCGACCTATATTTCCTTGCGTCAGCTAACTTGGCAATAAATGTGATACTAGGTGATCCGGCAAACTCCAATTCGGCGATGGAAACCCCAGTGTTACCGCCTGGCGGCATATTCGTGACATATGTAGACATAAGCGACGGATCAATTCCGCCTTCCACGCCCGCACCGGCAGACTTGTCGGGGTATGTGAAATTTGCAGACCTCACCCAAACACTGGGTACGGCATCGGACAAAGCCCCGAGTGAGAAAGCGGTTAGTGATGCTGTCAGCGTCACGAATACGGCAGTGGGGAATATCAACGGAGGGTATCCGTTGAAGTTTGACAAAAAGCAGATAATATCCGCCACGGTCATTGGGGCCAGCACCTTTACCATCGACACCACAGGCCTTAAGCCAGGTACCCCTATTCTGCTTGTTTTGGATATGACATCTGGTGCAGGGGTGGCAATCGGCGCGGGAGCCACTAAAAAGGCGGGGGACTTTCTTCAGCACGGCATCAACTACGTCGAGCTGTTCGCAGTTTCGGCCACGAATATTTTCTACGAAATCTACCAGTAGCATGAAAATACAACTTACAAAGACCCTTGTCTATGACACCGAGCTGGGGCTAGGTGAGCAGGAGGCGGCGGTGCAGGATTACCTGAACGAGATAGCCTTCGACTACAATAACGCGGTAGAAGCGGAAAGCGTTTTCGAGGGAACAGGAGAGGCGGGGAAACCCAAGCGTTATTCTAAATTAGTGCATTTGGTAAAAGGCGATACGGCTAGTATTAAAACCGTTGTTTTTTGGGTTTATGAAAACGAGTACGGCACAAAATATGCATGGTCGGGTACTCATTCTTTATATTTAGAATTTATAGGAAATGTCTAAATTCACTAAAACGGGTAACTGGTTTGTAGATAGTTTTTACGGAAACGATTCAACAGGAACGGGCACTAAAGAAAACCCTTTTGCTACGTTGGAACGGGCGCACACGGCAGCGAGTAACGGGCACACGGTTGTATTTACGGGTAAGTTTTTCCCTAATTTACCAAGCACCAAAGCCCTGCATTGGGTTGGAGAAGGAGAGGCGATATGCGACGGTTCAAATTTAGCGTCTGGGGCGTATGGGTTTAATTCAGGAACATGGGCAAGTATCACGGGCGTAAAGTTTCAGTTTTACCAAGGCGGGGCCCGTGCGTATGCGCAAAGTTCGGCCAATACAATATCAGAGAGCACTTTTAATTTTTGCTCTATATTTTCAAGCGGAAACGTTTGGAGTATTGAACGTTGTATACTGAATGAGGTGGAGTTTACGCGGCAATTTGCGGGAGTTTCAACTGTGAACCTAAGAAAAAATACATTCACAAAATGCACCGGAATTTTAAGGGTTCCCAATTCGAGCGCAGCTAGTGCGGCTTACGCATATACGATTGTAGACAATTATTTCCACGGGTGCGAGGGTGTTCAGTTTGAGTTGCCCGCCGATAGGGTGGCTAACTCTGAATTTAACCACAACAACATAAGCGGCACGCTAGGAGGTAGAACGGCGGCGCAATGGGCGGCTTATGGCGACGGCTCATATATGAACAGCGGTTATTCAGAAACGCCCGCCAACACGTTTAACGACTTTCAGGCGGGAAGGGATTCTACCAATTTTTACTATAACGACTATACGCTAAAGCCCACTAGTATTTTAATTAATGCGGCAAAAGACAGGTTAGAAATAGGGGCAAAGAGAGTTGGCTACAGATTTACCGCCGAAAACATTTGGAATAATTACAGAAACATAGCGGAAACAAACAATATTACCTATGATGCGGGATTGGGCTTTATGCTGTTAGATGATGGCATAGGCGCGGGAACGTTTACAAGCACCAAAATACCAAAGCCGCAAGGGATGCTGGACATTATAAATCTGTTTGCGGCCTTTGTTTATTCGGGTGCTAACGCTGTTCAGTATATAGACCAAACGCCCAACGCGGCGCGGGATACGACAATAAACCAACGGTTTAGTTTTGATTGTGATTTTGCCTATCAAGAAGATGAAATGTTCGGTGATCCGATCTGGACGAAGCAGGAATTTAACCGCCGTATCAGAATAGACAGCAACGGTTACGGCGTGGCGGATGACGGTTACAACGTCGCGTCGGCTCAGATACCGATGTGCGACTTCTTCTACATCCGGTTCACTCTCAGAAACACAGCTGCGTAATGGTTAAGCTGCACGCAATAACGATAGAGGAACACAGGCCAAAGCCCTTGTTGGAGCCGCAGACCCTTCGGGCGGTTACCATCGAGCGGTACCGGCCCATTCCTGACCCTCAGGTGTTTTTCAGGGCCGTTACAATAGAGCAGCACAGGACGCTGAGGCGAAGGCGCATGTTTTCCAAAAAATGGTGGTAATGGAAAGCCTTGGCAAACTGCTGGGGCTTTTTTGTGTCCTTTCCGGCGGCTCAGCCCACCGCCACCTTTGCATCGAACCTAACTACAGGTATTAAAGATGCGCTTGAACCCCGTTTATTCTGCAGTACTCCGCGAGCCTTGGGCAATTGATCCTTTGGCAGCTGAGGCTTATCTGCCTTTAGTGCTGCAGATGATGGAGAATTCCACCACTGCCAAGGAAGACTCAGAATCAGAGAAAAAAGAAGAGAAGCCACTTGTAAGGGCGGTAGCTGTCATAGGCGCACTCTCCAGCTCTGATCGCGTTTTCACTTCTTCTTTCTCCAGCTACGATGAGGCCCCGACCGGCTCTATCGCCATTCACACAGTGGATGGCCCAATGATGACCGAGGACTACTGCGGTGCGCCCGGTACCGCCACAATAGGTGTCTTGATACAGGAGGCCGATGACCATGAGAACATTGCGGCGCACCTGGTCCACTGGAAAACCCCTGGCGGCACTGTGTCAGGAACCGAGCGTTTCTCCGGAATCATCACCGATACAAAGAAACCGCTTGTGTCTTACGCTGAGCAGATGTGCTCTGCCGGCTACTGGTCCGGATCTGGGGCCAACCTGATCGTTGCGGCCGGAAAGACGGCCATGGTGGGGAGCATAGGTACCATGTGCACCATCACAGACTTCTCCGGATGGTATGAGAAGATCGGCATCAAGAGCCATACCATTCGTGCCACCGATTCCAAAGACAAGAACGAGCCTTACCTGCAGGCGCTTCAGGGCAAATACGAGCTGATGCAAAAGCAGCAACTGGATCCTCTGAATGCGGCTTTTACTTCCTCGGTTAAAGACAACAGAGGCGAAAAACTGGACCTGAAGGAAGAGAACGTGCTGACTGGCAAAGTCTATATCGGACAAACGATCGTTGACTGTGGCCTAGCCGATGAGCTGGGCTCTTTTGAGTACGCCGTGCAGCGTGCCGCCGAGCTGGCCAGAGCCGAGACCGGCAACCCCAAATCCACAAACAATCCTAATTCAAATAATAGCATGGGAATTTTCTCAAAAAAACCAGTTGCGGCGGCTACGGCCTTCGCTTCCGTTGCTGCCCTTGCCGGCAAAAAAGGCGAGGAGCTCACCGCTGAAATGTTAGACGCCGCCAACGACGAGCTGGAGGCAGCCGGTATCGAGGGCGCTGCCCTGATCACCGTTGAGCAGCACGACGCCTTCCAGGCCTCAGTTGAAAATGAGGCGAAGCTGACCCAGCAGCTGGAGCAGGCCAATGACAAAATCGCGAAGCTGGAGAAGAAGCCTTCAGAAGCCTCCACTACCCCTAGCAAGGCTAATGGCGAGACGCCTGAGCCTGCCGCCGGTGATGAGAACGCCAAGATCATGGCTGATTTGCCGCACAATAAAGCCATCGCCAACAACCCGCTCTTCAACAAATAAGGGCGGGTTGCCCAGTTTACTAGCTACTTACCTACACAACCCTTTATCTACCTAAAGCTGCCAAAATGAATATCGCAGACATCATCACCGAGTTTGGGGCTTATTACCTCAATTCAGGCCAGAACACCGCAAGGTTGCTCCAGCTGTTGCACCGTCCGTCTACCACGGACACCGTGCTCACTCCGTTCTTCACGGATGATACCATTTACCGCGCCTCCCAAAGCAAGATGGGTCGCGTGCTCCAGCCTTTCCAGAAAGCTTGGACCCCGATCAATGATCTGACTTTCGTGGCCATCGCCATTGAGCAGTTCAAAATGAAAATCGACACCCAGGAATATCCAGATGATCTGGAAGGCACTTGGCTTGGTTTCCTTGCCGGCGACGGCATCAAGCGTGAGGAATGGCCATTCATCAAATGGTTTGTAGAGATTCACCTTTTGCCTCAGGCAAAGGAGGATTACGAAATGTTTGAGGTGTACCACGGAGTGTATGCCGCGCCTACCAATGGTGTGGCAGGTCCTGCCGGTACTTCCATGAACGGTCTGCGCAAAGCGATCAACGACCAGGTTACGGCCGGTCGCATTGATCCGATTGTTTTGGGTGCTGTTCCTACCGATCCTTTGGCTCTGGTTGATTACATAGAGGCCTTCTCTGACCAGATAAACAAAGCCTACTGGAAAATACCGATGCAGCTGTGCGTGAATGAGACCATTGAGCGCAACTACTACAGAGGTTGTGATGAGAAGTATGGCAAAGACACCAACCACAAAGAGCTTGGTGGTAAGGTGAAATACGCCAACCTGACCGTGATCGGCCTTCCTTCCATGGACGGTTCTGATAAGATCTGGGCAACGCCTAAGAACAACGTGCTGAAGCTGGGCAAGAAAACCCAGAACATGAAGGCCATGAACATACAGGCGGTTGACCGTCTGGTGAAGCTCTTCACCGACTGGTGGTCTGGGGTGGGTATCCTGGTACCTGAGATCGTTTTCACCAACGACGTGGATCTGCTGTAAGGCAGGTCCACCTTTCAATTTGTTAAACTAAAATAAGGAGACCATAACAGTGTCAAAAGAAAATAAAGCTCCGGAACAGGAGCAGCTAACCCCGGAGCAGGAGATAGCACGGCTTAGACAACAGCTGGCGGATAAAGACGCTATTCTGGATGAAACCGTGCAGGCGCTCAAGAATGCAGAGGCAGCCAAGGGCAGCTCATTGCCTGTGGTGAGCTTTGAAGATGAGCAGTACCGTTTGCTTGCTGCAAAAGCCAATATCAAAGGCAAAGTGTACACCGCTGCCGAGGTTGCCGAGAGCAAAGAGCTTATCCAGCATCTGATTAAAATTAAGTCAGGTCTTCTCCAGAAGATCGAGGCCACGGAAGAAGAGTCAAACGCTTAACTGAAAGGAGACCAGAATAATGGATTTACTAGATTTAAACGGGCCTAGCGGCGAAGACAACGACGGCGGTCTTAGACAACTGGGTTTTGTGGCCCCAATGTCGTATTTCGCTCCTGCAGGTCTAAAAGGGCCGAAAAGCCGGTCAGCGGTCGCCACGGATGAGGTGACCATTGACGGAGCCCATGCTTTTGAAGCGACAAAAGGCTTTCACCCTGTCTACATGACCCCGGACTCCGAGGAATTGAAACTGGAGGCAGTGGGTGAGCGCGACGGTCGTGGACAGAAAGGTACCCTTGAGTTCTTTTACCCAGGATCGGAGAAAGAAGGCGCTGTATTCGCACGCAGAGTTAAAAATCTGTCCTGCATCATGCTTGTGGAAACTGTTGAAGGTAACAGACTGCAACTCGGCGGCCCAGGCAGAGGTGTTGAAATTACCGGTAGCTATTCATCCGGTAAGCAGTCAGGCGGACGCCGTGGCTGGACATTCAAGTGTGAGTATTTCACCACCGGCCTGCATTTCTATGAGGGAGAGGTGAAGTTGTTTGACCAGACTATACTTCCAGCCGTTCCGGCCGTAGAGGCGCCTGCTGAAGAACCGGTAGCCCCATAATAGTCTGGCCTTAACCGGTAATTGCCGTGTCTTGGGCCAGGCGTGTAAGTGTTTTACGCGTTTTGTTTACCATCCCTACTAAAGCCCCCGCCAAATGGCAGGGGCTTTTTTACGTCCTTTCCGGTGGCAATTGCCGGTCTAACCTTTGCACCCATGGAAATCGGGAGCATCAAAAATTGGCTGGAGAAAAAGGGCACCTACAAAGAAGGTGTTCAGCTGTATGAGCATTTGGGTTCCAATCAGGCCCTGAAGGACCTTTTCCGGAAAGGGGAGATGGCATTCACACGGGACCGGCTTTTTAAAGCACTGGAGCAGCTGCTGCAGGAAAATTCAGCTATAGCTAAACCCGCCCCGGTTGTAGGCACTTTTTCTGAAAACAGCCCAAAAGCAGAAAAAAACCAGAAGCAGCCTCACCCCGAGGAGAACGGCAGGCTCCGGCCGCTCCTGGATGAGCGCACCATGCTGCACGCCCAGCTGGAGCGTATGGGCCCGAAGGAGTGTGAGGCCGCCTGCCTCCGCATTTTGGCACTCACTAAGCAAATCTCAGCCATTTATTTCAAACAGGAGAAACCTGTGGAGCCACCCACTGATTTCACTGGCATGTCCGAGGCCAAACTCATCAAGGAGCTGACCAACATGCGCTGCCTTCGCGCCAAACTCAAGAAAAACCCGAAGCGTCAAGCAGAGCTGCCGGCGCTCCAGGAGAAGATAAACACTGTTTCGCAACTTTTACAACAAACCCAAAATGACTGATTTGAACTGGATCACGGTGCAGCGACGCGTCGCTGACCTGATCCCCTATGAGTACAACCCCCGCATTCTGACTGAGGAGCGGCGTAAGATCCTGACAGATTCCATCGGCAAGTTCAACCTGGTGGAAATACCGGTGATTGATTTTGACAACGTGGTGATTGCCGGACACCAGCGCCTGAAGGTGCTCTTTGACCTGGAGCGTGGTCAGGAGCTGATTGACGTGCGTTACCCCAACCGAAAACTCACCGAGCTAGAGCTGAAGGAATACAACGTGCGCTCCAACGTGCAGATCGGCCACTGGGCCACTGATGTATTGGAGGAGGTCTTTGCCGACATTGACCTGCTCTCTTTGGGCCTTAACGTGGAAGACTTCAAAATGCCGGACTCGCTCATGAAAGAGCTGAACCCGGAGCAGGAGTCTGATTTCGAGCCGGTGCTGCCCCGCGAGCCTATTTCGGTTCTTGGTGATCTGTATGAGTTTCACAGCCCGAGCAAACGCCTGGTGCACCGGTTGCATTGTGCCTCCAGCACTGACAGCGACGCCATAGCCAAACTCATGGACGGCAAGCTTGCCGCCTGCGTGAATACCGACCCGCCTTACAACGTGGACTACCAGGGCAAAACGAAGGAGTCGCTCAAAATTGAGAACGACAGCATGGACAATGCCTCCTTCTACCAGTTTCTCTACGACTTCTATACTAATTGCTTCATGATCATGGAAGCTGGTGCCCCCATCTACGTGTTCCATGCCGACTCAGAAGGGGCCAACTTCAGGCAGGCGCTGAAAGACGCAGGGCTGAAGCTGAGCCAGTGCCTCGTGTGGGTGAAGAACTCCATGGTGATGGGCCGGCAGGACTTCCACTGGAAGCATGAGCCGGTTCTGTACGGCTGGAAAGAGGGCGCAGCTCACAAATGGTATTCTGACCGCAGGCAGACCACCGTGCTGGAGTTTGACCGCCCCACCCGCAACGATGAGCACCCGACCATGAAGCCGGTGCAGCTGATCAGCTACCTCCTCGAGCAGAGCACCCAGCGCCGCGACATCGTTTTCGACGGCTTCGGCGGCTCCGGTTCTCTACTCATCTCCTGCGAGCAGTTGCAGCGCCAGTGCTATGCTCAGGAGTTGGATCCGCGCTTCATTGACGTGCATGTGCGCCGCTACGCCAAATACATGCAGGAAAACAACCTACCCTTTAAAATTTTTAGAAATGGAGAAGAACTCTCTTTGGAAGAACTTGGAAGATTCGCTAATCCCGAAAGCTAAGGGTGACACGCGCATTGACCGTATTTACTTTTCCTATCTGGAGGAGGATGGCGAGGAGAAACTGTCAGATAAAGACAAAGAGCTGCGCGATCAGCTGGAGGCCGCATGGGGGCTTTTGGTGCAGTACCATTCCTTTGAGCAGGCAGTACCGCTCCTTGTCTCTAGGTTCAAGTTCAGCCGTGCCACGGCCTACAGGGTGCTTAACCAGTGCACCCAGCTTTTCGGCGACGTGACTCAGGTGAGCAAGCAAGGCCTGCGCCACATCCTGTACGAGTACTCCATGAAAGTTTTCCAGCTGGCCGCCACCCAGCGACCGCCTGACCTGGCTGCGATGAACAGGGCTATCAAGAACATGGCAATGCTCAAGGGACTCGACCAGAACGACGTAAATGGCTATGACGCAGAGCTCATGGAGGCGCACACGTACGTGATGCAGCTGATGACTTCTTCCGGGGTTGCCAAAACTGTTAATCTGGACAACATCCAGGATGCCGAGTACGAGGAAGTCGTGAATTCCGTGCAGCAGCTCGGCTACGGTGACAGCTGGGAGTTTGAGGAGCCTGAGGAGGGTGATTCCGATGAATGAGAAGCCTAAAAAGCTGGATTTCAACAGGGCGCAGCTCCGTTTTGTGGTGACCAGGTTTGCCGCCGCCATTTCCCTCTGGGGACGTGCGACCGGCAAGTCCTCTATTATCTCATGGCTGATTCTGATGATCATCAAACTCATGCCCAGGAGCAAATGGATCATTTTAGGATCCACTTTCCAGCAGTTGCTTACCGTTACCCTGCCCAGTACCATTGGCGCATTGGCCAGGCTCGGTCTTTATAAGGACGTGCACTATTTTGTCGGCCGCAGACCCCCCAAGACATGGAAAGGCATCGAGCCCTATGAGCCGCCTCTGAAATACGACCACTGTATCTATTTCTGGAAAGAGGGAGTCGTTTTCCAGCTGGTGAGCCAGGACGGAGGGGCAACGAGTGCCCGAGGTGGTAACTTTGACGGCATTATCGCAGATGAGTCGCTTCTGATCAACAAAGACCAGTATGATAGGGAGGTTTTCCCTACCAAACGCGGCAATAGACGCTATTTCCGTAAAATACCGCTTCACCACGGCGAGTTCCACTTCAGCTCCATGCCGTACGACGCCAGCCATTGGCTACTGAAGGGTGGGGCATATTACCTGAAGGACAACTATGATTTTGTCTCCCTGCAGAACGAGCTGATTGAGCTGCAGCTGAAGTTCATTGATAACAAGGACCATGAGTTCCGGAGTAAGCTGTGGATTGACATCAACCGCATCAGTAAGGAACTTACTTTTTACGCGGAAAGGAAAACCGATGAAAAAACCGGCAAGCCGAAACCGGGGCTGTTTTATTCAGAGGCCAATGCCTTTGAGAACCTGAAGAACCTTGGAATAGGGTATCTTGAACAGCAGCGGGAGTCGCTTACTGAATACGTCTTCCTTACTGAGGTACTGAACCAGCGCCCAGGTAAAGTGGAGGCAGGTTTCTATCCGACGCTGGACCTGAAGCGCCATGCCTATAACCAGTATGAGAATGACGCTTATCTGGAGGGGCTTAATTACAATTTTGAAAAGATCTCCTCACAGGATAGCCGCATGGACGGTGACTGTGTAAGCACCCAGCCCCTTAGGTTGGGTGTTGACTGGGGAGCCAAGATATCTTCCCTCACCGTGGCCCAGCATTTGGACCCTGAGTACCGCTTCCTGAAGGGCTTCTATGTGAAGCACCCTAAGCTGATCAGTGATTTAGCTGATCTGTTCTGTGACTACTACGCCTATCACCTTAACAAGAAAGTCTTCTTCCTTCCGGACAAAGAACATGGTGACCACAGGCGAGCGGACTCCAAGCTCAGCTATAATCAGCAGTTTATGGAGTGTCTGAAGAAGCGTGGCTGGACCGTGGTGAAGGTGGAGCTGGGCCGTATGCCTAGGCACCAGGCACGCTATCATCTGGCACATGAGATGTTCTCAGAGAAGAACCCGCGCCTGCCTAAGGTTAGATTCAATAAGGTACACTGCAAGGATGTGCTAACCGCGCTTACCATGGCACCGGTGAAGGAAGGGCGCGACGGGCAGATCGCCAAAGACAAGAGCAGTGAGGGCAGGGCTAGTACTCCTGCCCAGGAAGCTACCCACTATACGGATACAGTTGATCTGCACCTGGTGAGCATAGACAAGCACGTGATCAGAAGGGGTGGTAACTTCTCTGACCTGGTGATCGTGTCCCGTTAGATTGCCGGCAACATTTGAGTGAGGCGAGAGCCGCGACCGAGAGGCCGCGGCTCTCTGCTTTTTGGGGGTGGCCATTCATATATCGGGAAAATGGGTACCGGCAATTGCCAATACCCCTTAGAGCAAGGCCGGGGGGCGAATCCATATTTGAGATTTTGTAAATAAGACCGGGGCCGAAAAATTGGGCGTGCTGAAAAAACAGGCGGTTTTGCCGGAGAATTTTTGAGACTGGGGTTTTGCGGGTTTTCGGCCTGTTTTTACGAAAAGTTGCTGCAAAACACGCCGCCGGCGCTCTTCAAAAGTTGCCGGCGTTTTTTGTGTCCTTTCCGGCGGTACCGTAAGGCCCCAACTTTGGGCCACTATGACAGGAAAGGGAATCATACGGCTGGCCGACGCGCTGGAAATTATGGAGGGAGGGGAGCCTTTTGACCTGGTGCATTTCACGGCTGACGACAAAAAACAGACCGGTGGTATCCGGAAAGTCCGCACCAGTGTCACGATGACCAGCGTCGGCAGAAAAGGAAAAAAATATTCCGCAGAAAAGGTGGAAAATATTCCCGCTGCGCCCGCCGAGACAGGCAAGTTGAAGAAGAACCCCAACCACTTCGCCAACGCCACGCGCAACATCATCAAACAGAACGGACAGACCCGCACCGTGCACCTCTTCCTGATCACCGAGTTCAACGGCCTTAAAGTAATAATCTAATGACGGTTGTAGCCAACAGTACTGGTACCATGTTTTTCGCTTCCCGGTCTTCCCACGCCTTCAGGACGCCGGGTGCTTTGTCGCTTGCCGGCTCCGGTACCAAGGGAAAAAGCTCCGGTCCGGAGGGCGTGCCTACAATTCCGGTGAAGAAAGCCGACGGCAGCGGAATGGTGGAAAAGTGGGGGGAGGATAACCTGTTTCCGCAGAAAGTGCGGGAGGAGGCTGAAAAGAACACCATTATTCCCACCGCTCTGCAGCGCCGTGCGGAGCTCTGGTACGGCGGAGGCATCGTGTACGGCAAGGTGACTGAGTATGATGACCAGGGTAACGGAATATTCAAACGCAAAAAGGACCCGGAGATTGAGGAGTTTTTCCGGAAGAGCAACATCCCGCGCTACGGCTTTGAGTCTTTTCTGGACCTTTCCTGGTTTGTGAACACCTTTCCTGAGTTTGTGCTCTCCAATGACCGCAGTCAGATTGCCAGGCTCACCTCACAGGAGGCCACTTTTTGCCGCTACTCAAAGGCTGATCCTAAAACCGGTGTTTTCAGCCACGTGTACATCAACGCCAACTGGGACCAGGGGGAGTCGGTTGACAATGTGCCTAAAGTCCCGGTCCTGGATCCATACGATGACCCGGTGGAGCAGATGCGGGAGAATACCACTGACAACAAATTCATCTACCCAATCAGCATCCCGTCTCCGGACAAGTGCGCCTACCAGCTCGCCTCCTGGAACAGTGTGCGCCGCTCAGGTTGGCTGGAGGTGGCCCAGGCTATTCCTGAGTTTAAGAAGGCGCTGTTCAAAAACCAGCTGACGATTAAATACATCGTGTCGGTGCACTCAGCCTACTGGTCCTGGAAATACAAAGACTGGGAGGAGAAGTCAGACGCGCAGCGCACGCAGATCATTACTGCCGAGCTGGATGAGTTTGATGAAATCATGTCCGGAAACGAGGGGGCTGGCAAGTCAATTTTGGCCACTACCATTACCCTTGACTCAGGTGAGACCATTTCTGCCTACAAAGTGGAGGCCGTGGATGACAAGTTGCAATCAGGAATCTACGTGGAAGATTCCCAGGAGGCTTCGAGCCACATCTTGACGGCCATTGGCCTGGCACCGGTGCTCATGGGCATAACCCCGGGCAAGAGCATGGGAGCCGGCTCCGGATCCGATGCCCGCGTGCATTTCAACAACTTTATCTCCAGCTCCAAATTCCAGCAGGACCTTGTACTGGAGCCGCTCTATACCGTGCGTGACTACAATGGCTGGGACCCGAACATTGAGTTCCGGATCCTTAACCCGCTCATCATGACGCTTGACAAAGGGAAAAGCGTGCAACAGGAAACCGCCTAAAAATCTAATATGAAAGCCTTATTTAAAACTATAGAGGAATTTGAGGCTTGCGTGCCTGTGGCCACCGGCTTCTCCCTGGAACCACTGATGGGTGATGTCCTGCTGGTGGAGGATTCAGAGATCAGGAAATTTCTGGGGGAGCCTTTCCATTCCGAGCTGCTTGAGAAATACGAAGCCGGCACATTGGAACAAGTTGTTTCCGGGTTGGTTGGGCACCTGCAGCTGGCAGTTGCCAACCTAGCCATGGAGAGTTATCTGGCGGTCAACCAAGTTTCCATTTCGGATGCCGGCGTGCTGATCAACAGCGACTCCACTACAAAGACTGCTTTCCCGTGGCAAATAGAGCAGCTCAAAGAAAGCTTTACTGCCAAGGGTTTTGCCGCACTGGAGAAAGTGCTGAAGTACCTGGTGAAACATTCAGGTGATCAGCTGCTGGCTAAATGGTCAGAGTCAAAGTTCCTGGATGCTTTCAAGGACCTTTACATTCTTTCTGCTTCAGAATTCTCTCAGGAATTCCCTATTGAGGAGAGTTGGCTGACTCTTTACCATTTACTGCCATACATGCGGAACGCGCAGCGCATGGTGATAGACCGTCAGCTGGGCCATGATCTGGCAGAGGAACTGCACACCCAGATTAAGTCAGGTGAACTGTCCCTGGAGAACGGGAAACTCGTGCAGCTCTACCTCCGGCCCGCTCAGGCAAACCTTGCCGCCGCCATGGCCATGGTCAGTCTGGATTTCAATCTCACTGCCGAGGGTTTGAAAATATGCCGGAAGAGAAAACCTGCAGAGACTGATGATCAGAATTTGCTCAGCCGGAGCGCTAAGGCCAAACGCGAAGGCAAGTTCTACCTGGAGGAAATGCGCAAGTACCTTGACCGCGAGGCCTCAGAGACGAAATACGCGGCTTACTTCAACAGCAGCCAGTACACCCCGCCTCCAGCTGACCGCCACGTGCGCAACCAGTCCGGAGCTCGCACCTTCAGAGCATTTTAAAACCCAATCTATACTAAACCCTTTAAGCCTGGTACCATGGCGAATTTCCATTTTGATTTAAACCCCATGAACGGTGGGGTCCTGGGCAGCGTGCTCAGCCCTATGTGCGCGATGCTTTTCGGTTTCCTGAAGACGGAGACCCTTATCCAGACTGCCGTCTGCGGTGCCATCGGTGCCGGTGCCGGCTTCATTATCACCTACCTTCTCAAACTCGGCTTCAATTGGCTGGAGAGGAAGCTGAAGTACAAACCACCCACTTCGTAAACCAATTTTCCCTTTATATGCTAAACCCAATTTTCTCTTTTCTAAGACGCTGGAATGAGGTAAGCCTTGTTCTTTTATCCATGGTTCTGTGGCCATTTGTGCCCATTGTGCTCAGAATTTTAGACCCTACAGCCGCACCGTTTGACGCGGGGGTGCTTCACCCGATCTACATCACAACCTTGGCTTTCGGTGCGCTGCACCTGTTTGTCTGGGTTGGGATTAAACTGAATTTCCATGCCGTCTGGTATTTTTTCCAGCGGCAGTTTGTGAGAAACTTTAACCGAATGACCCCATGCGCAAAAGTATTTTTCTGCTTCTCAGTCTTTGCACTCTACTTAATTTCAGTGGTGCTGACGTTCATGGCCGTAGCCGGGATGGCGTAGCCGCCGTCTTCCGGAGCCAGCTGGGCGTAAGGGAGGCGACCGGTAAAAATGACGGTGCCGCCGTTGAAATGTACCTCCGGTCCACCGGTCTCGGGAAAGGCCATGCCTGGTGCGGTGCCTTTGTGAACTGGGTACTGAAAGAGTGCGGGTACACAACCCCAAAAGGGGCGGCATGGGCTCCTTCATGGTTTCCGGCCTCAAGGCTTGTGTACAGCTCCGGAAAAGAATCTCGGGCTGGGCCACGGGCAGGAGACGTCTTCGGCATCTGGTTCTCCAACCTGAAGCGCATTGGCCACGTCGGATTTGTGGAGAAGTGGTCAGGCTCCAGCGTGATCACCGTGGAGGGAAACACCAATGAGGCGGGTTCCAGGGAGGGTGACGGCGTGTACCGGAAGCGCCGGCCGAGGCGGACCATCAACCGTGTGGCCAGCTGGATTAAAGATTGATTTTTATTGTCCTTTCCGGAAAGGTACTCGGTAAGAACCTTTGGCCTTTGTAAATTCTAAACCCTTAAAACCATTTTATGAAAAACTACTTTTTGATTGCGGCAGGGGTGCTGTTGTTCACCTTTGCCTTCGTTCTGGGAGGCTTGGTGCATTCCCCGAGAAGCTCCAGCCAGGCGGAGACCAATATTGTGGCGCAGTACGGGCCCATTAAATGGGATGCGAATGCCCAAGGGCAGGAGACTGCAACCAGGGCTGCCCAGGAAACCACCGTAAAGGTGGTGGCCAAGCAGGACAGTAAACTTGGTGAAGCCGTTAAGCGGGAAGGCAAGCGAACCCGGTCAGCCACGTATCTGGCCATGGAGACTGCCGGCACAGTGAAGCCCACACCGCCTGATCTGGAACCGGGAGACTCCACGCCGGTGACTTCTTACGCCTTCAATGATGAATGGATCCAGGCGCAGCTGAACCTCGCAGGCAACACACCCACATTGGATTACCGAGTCCGGAACGAGCTGGAGATTTTTCAGGTCAATACCCGTACGGGCTTTTTCACGCCTGACCGGCTGGAGGTCAAGATCAAGAATCTAAATCCCAACTCCACAGTTCTGGATGTCCAGAGTTTTGCCGTGGAAGTGCCGCGAAAACGCACCGGGCTTTGGCTCGGCCTCGGCTTTGCTGCCGGGGCAACTACCGCGGCTTATCTCCTTAACTAAAAACAGAAGGCCCTCTATAATTTGAGGGCCTTCTGTTTTTTTTGTTTTCTGCTTACAATCCCCCACCTTTACATCGCGAAACATTTATTACCTGTCCTTGGATGCCCCATTCCTCCAGTCATGGGCGTGGGGCACCCATGGGTTTGGCTTCTTATAGTTTTCTATATAGCCGTGTGCCCGTGGGGAGGAGTGAGGGGTTTAAACCGTAAGGCCCCCAAAATGGCAGGTAATGTTGTTTCGCAGCTCCTTCTCACGGGCACACGGGTGCCAAAGCCGAAACAACCATGGCCATCTCCAAAGAAGGTAACACGTACATTATACGTGACCAGCCCCAGCTGAATGATCTCACCATGGGCGCACTGATCCAGCTGCTGGACTTGGTTCCGGACATGGCCAGCCTCCACCAGCTGGTGAACAATTTAATTTTCAATGCAGTAAAAAGGGATCCGGAGCACGTTGGTGATTGGATGGCTGATTATGAGGCAATGAACGCCCTGCAGTTGTTTCTCACAAGTCTTTCCCAGCACCAAGGTCAGGGTGGGAATTCTAAGGTTATTTAATAGGTAAAAAAGATAAACAGTAAAAATCCTATTGCTTAACCAATTTAGGCCATTCCAACCATATAATCTTTAATAGGAAAATAAAGCTCAGCAAGGTTTAATAGTTAACAGAATCACCAGGTGTGTGTTTTTGTTTAAAGGAAATTCCCTAATTTTGAAGTTGTTATGAATAAAAATCGCATCTTTCATGAAAGGGTTTTGTTCAGGGAGAGCAATTTGCTTTTTCAGTATTAAGTATAAATATCAAATATTTCAGCAGTCAGTAATAAATAAGTTCAATGAGGAAATCTACAAATAATTTAATTCTGTTATTTATTTTAATAATTCAATTTGGATTCTTGCCCAATGTGGCTACTTGCCAAACCACCAATGCTTGGCGGGTGGTAGGACAGCCGGGTTTTTCGAATCGTACGATAGGAGAAGATGTTTCCATGGCTATAGGGCGGGACGGTACGCCTTATGTGGCTTTCATAGACAACTTTAACCTTTCGAACGATGCGACGGTAATGAAATTCAACGGTAGTACCTGGGTCTTGGTGGGTACAAGAGGGTTTATGAATGGACCGGCATTAGGCTTAAAAATAGTGCTAAGTCCCGCAGGCACTCCATATGTAAGTTTTAGAGGTCGTTTCGGCGCTGCCGTCATGAAGTTTGATGGGTCCAATTGGGTTAGTGTAGGGGGGGAAAGAATTTCGGCCGGTGCCATTAATCATATATCCTTGGCCTTTGATTCAAACGAAGTTCCCTATATAGCCTTTCAAGACAATACTTTGGGATATAGAGCCTCGGTCATGAAGTTCAACGGCACGTCTTGGGAAGTGGTGGGGAAGGAAGCTTTCTCACCAGGGCAGGCATTTGAACCTAACATAGTTATAGGACCGCAAAATACGCCATATATTGCTTTCAGGGATGGCAGGACTTCCGTTGACAACTGGACGGCGGTAATGAGATTCAATGGCACTGAATGGGTAAACGTGGGGCCGGGTTCTTTTGGTGCATTTACCTATAACCCGCAGTTAGTAATTACGAATGCTGGTGTACCCTATGTTGCTTTCTCGGATGGTGATAGAGATGGAAGGGCGACGGTAATGAAATTTAATGGAACAGGTTGGGAGTACGTTGGACCAAGGGCATTCACAGCAGGCGCGGCCCAATACCTTTCTTTAGCCCTAGATTTTACCGGCAAACTAGTGATAGGCTTCGTCGATAAGAGCTTACAAAGCAAAACCTCTGTTATGCGGTTTAACGGCACCCGCTGGGAAACTGTAGGGACTCCAGCTTTCTCAACGGGTGAGGCTATTTTTACCTATTTAGCGCTTAATCCTTTAACAGGGGAACCTTATATTGCTTTTAGAGACGAATCCGAAGTGGGTAGGATTACTGTGATGCGCTATGGTCTACCTTCCACGGTCACTAGCCTTAGAGAGGAGGATGCAGCCAATAATATTATTTTATCCCCCAACCCCGCCACCCATAATTTGCGGATCCAAGCCACTGAAAGCATAGAGTCGGCTTCCCTGGTCAATAGTTTGGGGGTAACCGTACTTTCTCGTAAAGGGGGGCAAAAAGAATTACATGTCAGTTTAGAGGGATTGGCACCTGGGGTTTACAGTGTTTTGGTTTCTACAAAAGGCAAAACCTATACCCGAAGGGTGATCGTAAGGTAAAGTCTTTGTATAAATGATTAGCTAAGAGTTTAGAAGCCCCAGCAGTTTGCTGGGGCTTTTTCGTGTCCTTTCCGGCAGGTGCCCGGCTGCTGAAATTCGTGCAAAACCTTTCCTTATGCACGACATCAAAATAGCAGGTTACGATCGGCAGTTGCCAAGCAAATGGAACGAGGTGACCGGTGAGCAGCTGGTACGCATCATTGCCGCGGAGCTCCGGATCATGTCGGTGCCAAAGCTTCCGGCAAAGCAGAAGCTAAACCTCTTCCGGATCGAGCGCCTCAGGATTCTTCTCAGCGTTCCTGAAGTACTGCTTCTTTCCATCACACCGGTGCAGATCATGCAGTTCTTCTGGCTCATGCCCTTTTTCCAGAAAGGCTACACCGGCCTGACCGCCCAGCTCTTCCCAAAACTGAGATTACCAAGCCAGTTTATTGGCACAAATCTTTACGGCCCAAGGGAGCGGATCCGGAATATGACCTTTCTAGAGTTCATCTACGTGGACACCTTCTTTGTCGCCTATACCAAAAAGCAGAGCCCAAACATGCTGGACAAGCTGATCGCCAGCATGTACCGCCCCAAAAAGTGGTTTCACTTCCTGCACAGACGCCTGCCAAACTACGACGGTGATTGCCGCCAACCCTTTAACCAGCACTTCCTGGACAGAAGGGCTGAAAAAATTGCGAAACTCAGCCTGGAGCAGAAACTGGCCATCCTCTGCTGGTACCGCGGCTGCAGAGAGGAGCTTGAGAAAGAATTCCCTCTTGTCTTCACTCAGGAAAAGCAGAGAAAAGCTTCGCGGAGTGGCTGGGACGGAGTGTTGCTGGGCATGAGCGGCCATGTGATAAACATAGAGGCGACCGGCCGCGCCAACATACGCAACATTCTGGGCATGATGCAGCAGCGGTTCGAGGAGATAGGGAAATCAAAATCAAACAGAAATGAGAACTAAGGAATACAACGCGCTCTTCCGCCAGCTGGCCACAGAGCACGTGGACCTTGCGCACTCTGCCACCAACCTGCGGTTTGTGCGCATGGTCCTGAGCAGTGACCCGGTGCAGCGCGTGCTGGATTTAGGCGAGTTCAACGCCAGCATTAAGCATAAGGTCAAGAAGGGATATTTCATGGTGCTGCAGAACTACGAGGCCGGCTATACAGACAACGGTGGTGACAACACCGGCAAGCGCCTTTACGGAGCTTTCCTGATCCTGCGAAACGCCGACACCAACGACTTTGAAGACCAGGAGGATGCCTATGAGGAGTCTGAGCGCATAGGGGAGGAGATCATGGCCATGGCCATGCACCGGATCAACAATGCTGGCGGCAGGCCATTGAAACGCATGAGCGCCAACGATATCACCAATGACCAGGTGGCCAAGATCGCCACCCAATACTACGGCACCAGATTTGATTTCTCCTTCACCCTGGGCGCTAACAAAGTTCTGAGACCAAACGCAGAGAAATTCAATGGCTAGAAAAGCAAGTCTTACGATTACAATGGGGCCGGCCATTGCCACTGGCTGTTACCTGGAGCTTACCATAAACGGTACACAGGTTAGGTTTATAGCCAATGAAGGAACCTTTGGCTCCGGTGTGAACCGTATTTTCATTCAGAACCAGAATCCTACCATAGTTGAAGGAGAGTCTCCGGACATGGTTGCCAACATCAAAGCATTGGTCAACGTGATCAGGAATTACCTGCAGGAGATCGGGGAGACAAGGTACTTGGTTGACGGTTCGCTTACCTACAGCAATCTAAACTTCCCCAACGGCGGTATAGTGGGTATTGCGGCGGATGAATATTCCGACAGCCTGAATTTCAACTACTCTGTTTACAACGTGCCCAATATGGCGGGCATGATTGTGACCACCACAACGAATGACAACCCTGCCACGGCTTCCGTGGAGACACAGTCAGTTGTCTGCTTCGGAGGCACCACAGGTTCGGCGAACGTGACGGTCACCGGTGGGTACCCTCCCTACAACTTTGCCTGGAGTGATGGCGAAACTACCCAGAACCGTCCGTTGCTTGCCGCAGGGGACTATAAAGTCACTATCACAGACAGCACAGACCTTAGTGTTTCCGGAAACCATGTCTCTAAGATTGAGCTGGAGTTCAGCATTGGGCAGCCATCTCAGGTAAACATCCAATCAGAGGTGCAGGGGCAAAACATAACCGTTACTGTGAGTGGCGGCACACCTGGCTACACTTATGCATGGAGCGACGGCGTAGCCACCCAAAACAGGGAAGGACTGGCTCCCGGCTCATACCAGCTGACGGTAACTGACGCAAATGGCTGCAGTAGTACTGTTTCTGTTGTCATAAGGGATTTTCGTTTTTATTTCTCCAGAAACCCGGTGCCTTTGGAGCTGCAGGCGGAAGATCCGGAGCTGAAGCCCAACCTTTCCTTTCTGGTGGAGCTTTGGGTGGAACGCGAGTATTTATCATGTGACTTTGAGAAAGTGGTGCCTGAGCCCCTGGAGCACCCGGCAGACTCTTCCGGGGCCACAAGCTTTGATTTCCGGGAGTTTCTGGATTGTTACCTATCTCCATACCTTCCAGAGTTCGGAACAAAGGCAATTGCCAGGGCAGATTCTGTTTTTAGGCGCTTTTATATAAAACACACCCAAAAGTACGGCTCCCCAGCGGTGTTGGCGCCGTATAGCCAAATTGATTCTGAATATGTGCTACTGGGAGGCCTAGATACTCCTGAATCCCAAGCCAATACATTTTTTACCAGCTATCTGCAGAATCGGAAGCCATTCTTCACCTGGGATCTACCTGAGAAGGACGTCTATACTGACCAGCCTGAGTTTCTTTTCTTCATGCCAAACTCCTTCACTTTAGAGGGATTTTCAGTGCAAGTGAAAGTATCGTTCTCTGACGGGACCAGTGCCACTCATGAAGCCTTCACCCAGGGCGGTGTCAAGAGGTTTGAATTGTTCTGCGTACCTGTGGGCCATGACCAGCTGGGTCTGGGGGAGCTGAAGATAGGAGTGGGAGTTTCTAATTACGATGTCTATGTGGTTGATCCGGAAGGCACCGTGATCAGTGAGGTAAGGAGATTCAACCTACTGCCGGATTACGGTGAAAAGAGGCGCTACCTGATCTATGCCAACAGCATGGGTGGCCTGAACACACTTGTGGCCCATGGAAAGGCAAAACAGAAATTTGATCCGGACAGCCTCACCCTGGAGAGAAGTATTCTGCCTGGCACCCCTTCCACCCAGCACGAGCTGGAGGTCCGTTCAAAGTTGGGGAAAGTTTCCCTTGAGCTGACTACCGGATACCGGCCGATGAGGGAGATCCAGACGCTTCAGGATTTTTTGCTCGCTGAGAAAGTATGGCTGGTCGAGAATGACCGGTACACCCCTGTTCATGTGCCTGATAAAAACCAAGTGGTGCTTGATGAGGAGGAGGAGATCGGGTCACTGGACTTTGAGGTTCAGCTGCCTCGCCGGCAACGCTACACGCCACAGTTGAAGTTGAGTGGGTACCTGCCGCCTGAACTTCCCCTGGAGCTTAATCCAATGGAGCCATGAGAGACTTCATAGGTATAAAGTTAGGGGAGGAATGGTTGGATCTGCCCCCAGACCTGGTGATTCAGATTGAGATGTGGAACGCTCTTTTTGAGACAGACCGCATTCCTGGAACCCTGATTTTGCCGATAATGCTTCCGCACAGCGCAACCAACAGCAAAAAGCTGGGGTTTCCGGGGCATCTCTCCGTGGCTAGGTACAAACAGCCGCAGGAGCCTTGCTATGTTTTTTTGATGGGACAGCTTTGGCGTGTCGGAAAACTGAACCTTATTAAGCGAACCCCCCGTGGGTATGAAGTGAATTTCCAGACTGATGTGGGGGATATCTCAGTTCAGATGAAGGAGACGTCGCTCCGTGAGATAGACCTTGGAACGGATGCGCTGCAGCTTCAGGTATCAGGTGTTTTTCCGGACTCTAAGTACGCGCTGTTCACTGTTTTCAACCAAAATTTCTTCAACGGCCAGAATGTTGCATTCAATGGCCTGGTGAACAATTACACAGACTCCTTTTTGGCGGGAGCGGACAACCCGATCACACCGTTTCCTTTTCTGTTGCACGTGCTGCACAGGACAATGGCTGCTTTTGGCTACACGGTAAAGGGAAGCTGGCTGGAGGAGGAGGAGGTAAAGCGTCTGGTGGTGTACAATACCTATGCCTTACATCCTGCTGTCAACGGGTCTCTTATCACCTTCTCTAACCATGTGCCTGACATGAAGGTGAATGAGTTCCTTAAAGCCATAAGAACAATGTTCTGTTTAGGAATGGTCTTCAACCCATTGCGGCGGGAGCTGGAGATTGTCCGCCTCAGCGATGTGGTGGCAGACAGGTCATACGTTGAATGGACCCATAACACCAACAGGCTCTATGACTGGGAACCTAGCCCGGAAAGGGGGTTCAAGCTGGAGATGAGCCCTGACGGGAATGACGAGCTTCAGAAAACCGCCACCGGCTTAACCTTTTTAGTGGGTGCCGGGCAGGAACCGATTACAGCGCCAGTGTCAACTTTACCGATGGAGGTAGCCTACGGAAGGTTACTGCCAACCGCTTTCCAGAAAGGAGGCAACATCGGTGGCTCAGGCGAGGAGGGTAAATTCTCCCTTCGCCTGCTGACATACCGTGGCCTTCAGCCGCTGGAGGTGGGAGATGACCTATACCCCATGGGTACCAGTGGGGTGGTTGACGTTCGTGGCTCCCAAATTGGGACTGACTCAATTGAGTGGCAGGGTGCTGCAGGCCTGTATGAAAGGAGACACAAGCCTTGGCTTACCTTTTTGTCAGATGGTGACCGGATTGAGACGGAGCAGACTTTCAAAGTAGCGGATATCCTTGGCCTAGACCTTAAAAAAAGAGCTTTTATCCGGCACGAATCAGGCGTGTTCACAGGACTTTGGGAGAAAGTAAGCATTTCGGTTTCTAAGCAAAAGGGCCTGCAGTCCGCCAAGGTGCCAATAAGGAGGATCTACTGATGGAGGTGAAAACTCAGCGTGAGATAGCGGAGGAGTGGATGGGCTTTGTCCTCCAAGGCTGGAAGAAGCAGCTCTCCAAACTTAATATCGGCAATACCCAGGAGCTGATGGAGAGTTTCGCCGGCGATGTGCTGGCAGCCGCCAATGGCGACGTGCAGAAGATAAAGCTTCTGTATGTCTGGTACGGGCAGATGGTTGACATAGGAGTGGGGCGCGGCTCCAAACTCGGTGATCAGAAAGACAACGCCACAAGCCGCAGGATAATCGGTAAAACCCGTGGAAACAGCCGCCGGCCTAAGCGGTGGTACAGCAAGGGCCGTGACTCCATCGGTGCACAGGTGAACAAACTCAGTTACCTGCTTGCCGAGCAGGCTTCCCTACAGGGATCAGAGCAAATCGCCGGCAGTATTCAGAAACAACTTGTAATTAATATCTAACGATGGCCCAAGACAGAACAACCAGGGAGATAGAGATTATCGCCAACGGCCAGAAATTCAATTCTTCGCTAAAGGAGATGACATCAGCGCAGAATGTTTTAAACAGCCAGATACAGAAAATGGCTACCAATGATCCAAGGCGCGCCGCCTTGATTAAGGACTTTCAGGAGATGAAGAGACGTGCTGCGGAAGCGCGTGCCGAAATACATGGGGTGTCGCAGGCGCAGGGTTTTCTGAAGCAAGCCATGGCCAGCACCTTAGGCAATTTCCTTGGCGGAGGTCTTTTGGGAGCCGTGCAAGGAATATGGTCTTCCGTTTCCGGTTTCCTGAAAGACAGCACTGAGAAATTCAACACCCAGGCCCAGGCAGTTGCTCAGCTGGAGGCAACTTTGAAAAGTACCGGCAACTCAGCCGGGTTCACCTCAAAGGAACTGCAGGACATGGCAAGTCAGCTTCAGGGCAAGACGCTATTTGGAGATGAGGCCACAATTCAGGCTCAGGCTCTCTTACTCACTTTTACTGATATCAAGAAAGGCGTTTTCGAGGATGCCATGCCGGCCATTCAAGATATGGCTCAGAAAATGGCTGGTGATGGGCCAGCGGATCTAAAAGGTGCCACTATACAAGTCGGGAAAGCCCTAAACGATCCTATAAAAGGTATTTCTGCGCTTAGTAAGGTGGGGGTGAGCTTTACCGAGGAGCAAAAAGCCACTATCAAGACAATGCAGGAGATGGGAAACAAAGCCAGTGCCCAAAAACTCATTTTAGCTGAATTGAACAAGGAGTTCGGGGGATCTGCTGAGGCTGCTCGCAAAGCCGGTACCGGTGGCTGGACTGCCTTCATGAACACGGTTGGTGATCTTCAGGAAATAGTAGGAGGTTTTATATCCAAAGGACTGAACAAGATGGGTAACTTCTTCAGTGAGTTGGTGGAAAAGTCAGACCCGCTGATAAATGTATTTAAGGAACTGTGGAATGGGGTCTCTGATATTTACAGCATTGTGGCAGATGTAATTGATTCCTTAGGCCTCTTTACCTCAGAGACAAGTATGGCCGAGAATGTCATCTACGGATTGAAGGTGGCTTTTCAGGTGCTTTTAACACCGATCAAAACCACGGTTTTTATTGTTAAAGGGTTAATTGAGGGTTTTGTCACGCTTTACAATAGAAGTGAAATGGTAAGGGGAGTTGTCGGTGGCTTGAGCGCAGCGGTAGTTTCCTCGTTCACTTCTATAAAAAACGCTGCAGTGAATATACTGGGTGGGGTGGGTGACCTACTGGTCGGTATTTTTACTTTGGATCCCGCCAAAATTAAATCTGGTCTATCAAAAGCATTCAAAGGAGTGGTGGATGATATCGGCGGCTCTGGTATCCGGGCCGGTTTTGCCTTTGCTGATGGTTACCAAAACAGTAAGGATAAGCGTATTGTATTGAATAACAAAAAAGACAAGGAACAGGCCGAGGCAACTGTTGCCGCCGCCGCCGCAACTGGGGAGGCTAGTGCAAACGCTGAAACCGCTGCCCAGAAAAAAACCAGAGAGAAAGCAGATAAGGAAGCTAAAAAGGCAAGGGAAAAAGCCCAGAAGGAAGAAGAAAGGGCTCGGGAGGAGTTTCACAAAGCCTCCGAGAAAGCTGAAATTGAGCTTGCCAAACTGAAGGTGGAGATCATGCAGGATGGCATTGATAAAGTCTTGGCTAAACTTCGTCTGCAGCACCAGCTGGAGAAAGAGGAGCTTGATAAGCGTAAAAATGAAGTGGTGGCTAACCTTGCCGCCACCGAATCAGAAAAACAGGCTCTCCTGGACAACTTGGCTGAACAGCAGCGCCTGAAAGATGAAGAGCTGAAAGCGGCCGAGGAAAAGGCACAGGAGGATGAGAAAAAACGCCTGGAGGAAGAAGCCGCAAAAAAACTGGAAGAGAAGCTGGCTAAGCATGATGCTGATGAGGAGCTGAAGGCTGCCCAAGCTGAGAACACGTTTTTGAATGACCAGGCTCGGCTTGATGACCAGACTCTCCGTGCATTGGAGGCGGAGCAGGCTCGTGATCTGGCCATGCTGGAATTAAAAAGGGCTACTGCACAGGCAAAGCTTGCCGACATGGAAGTTGCTGGCCAGGGTGAGGCGTTGGCAGCGATAAAGCTTAAAAACGAGATCCTTAAAACAGACAAGGAGATCGCTGACACGAAGATTGCCAACGCCAAGCGTACTTCTGAGTTCAAGGCAGAGATGATCCAAAAGGAGATGGGCTATTACAGCAGCCTTCTAGATGCAACAATCCAGTTCTTCGGGGCGGATGAGGCTGCCAGGAAAAAGAATGCCTCTTTAATCAAGGCCTTCTCAGGTGCGAAGGTAATGGTTGACCTGACTGAGGAGATAGCCGGTATCTGGAAGAACGCTAACTCCAATCCCATCAACGCGATCATACCAGGCGCAGGTAACGCTTTAGCTGCTATCCAAACTGCTGCTGCGTTTGCAAGGGCAAAGAGTGCTGTTTCAAACATCCAGGCACAGCAGTTTTATGGAGGGGGTGCCACCGGGCCGAGAGGAGGATCAAGGGCACTTATAAAAATGGTGGAAAGAGGCGGTATGTGGGAAATGGCCTCCGGATATTCCGGCGGTAGCATAGGTACTTTTGCTGACGGAGGGTTTGTAAACGATGCCCGCCTCGGGCTGATCGGGGAGAGAGGAGCGGAGCTTGTTATACCTAACTGGATGATCAACTCCCCAAAATATGCCAACACCGTTTCCTGGCTGGAGTCTGAACGTGTGAAAGGTGCCACAGCCTTTGCTGAAGGGGGGGCAACGTCACAGATGCCTGCACCAACCACCCTGCAGGTTCAGGACGAGGAAATGAAGGCTTTTATGGCGCAGCTTTTGTTTGAGTTCCGGGACATGAAGACGGAGGTTACGGCTTGGCCACACAAACTGCAGGTGCACAATAACGTTTCTGACACCTATGATCAGATCCAGGTGCGGAATGAGTTGGTGGAGATGTCAGGGGCTTAATATGGGGGGCAGAAAACTGCCCCCCAGCTGTTATTTCTTGACAATTTGGTGGGTATTTTCTTTAAAACAGCATCAATAAACTTGGGCACTTGAGGTGCTTTCCAGCACTTTGAGTCTAGCGACTGCCCCCGATTTTGCCCCCCAGAAAAAAAAAGCCCCTTTACAGCGTGTAAAGGGGCTTTTTTTTTGATAATTGCGGTCCGGACGGGACTCGAACCCGCGACCTCCGCCGTGACAGGGCGGCATTCTAACCAACTGAACTACCGGACCAACATCTTCTGGAGACCAGCTGCCTCCGTTTTGATGGTGCAAATATGTAGCATTAAATTTTATCATGCAATAGCAGTTCAAAAATTCAGCAAAATAATTTAAGCCTAAATTAGTAAGGGTAGTAAATTTATAGAGAGAGGTAAACCTTGACAGGAGCTGTAAAACAAAAAAGCCCCTCCATTTCTGAAGGGGCTTTTAGCGGTCCGGACGGGACTCGAACCCGCGACCTCCGCCGTGACAGGGCGGCATTCTAACCAACTGAACTACCGGACCAACATCTTCTGGAGGCCAGCTGCCTCCGTTTTGATGATGCAAATATGGGGGGCGAAATCTTACCGTACAACATGTTTAAGCAAAGAAGCCCCAAAAAATGCTCTCTATTCAAATAAGAGTCTCATTATCAAATGGAAAAAATTTGATTAAAATGGCTTAAAGCTACGCTACTAAACTTACTAAGATTCGTTTACCTTTGTAGCCACACTTTAGCAATACAAAAGGGCGTATAACTATGCTGTTAGATTTTGAACATCCTATTGCTTCTCTTGAAGGGAAATTAGCAGAAATGAAAAAGCTGGCCTCCGAAAGCCAGGTAGACGTGAGCGAGGCGGTTTCTGCACTGGAGGAGAAAATAAAAGCACTGAAAAAAGAAACCTATTCAAACCTTACCCGCTGGCAAAGGGTGCAATTGTCGAGGCACGTAGAGCGGCCTTATACCTTAGACTATATAAAGGTTCTTTCACCTACCTTCATAGAATTGCATGGCGACCGTAACGTACGCGATGACAAAGCCATGGTGGGCGGTTTTGGTGAAATTGAAGGACATACGGTTATGTTCATTGGCCAGCAGAAGGGAAGAAATACCAAAGAGCGCCAGTACCGTAATTTTGGTATGGCAAACCCGGAAGGGTACCGCAAAGCGCTCCGCCTTATGAAGCTAGCCGAAAAGTTTAACAAGCCCATTGTTACTTTCATTGATACTCCTGGAGCATTTCCTGGTCTAGAGGCTGAGGAAAGAGGGCAGGGAGAGGCCATTGCCCGCAACCTGAAAGAGATGTTCATGCTGAAGGTGCCGGTAATCTGTATAATTATAGGTGAGGGGGCCTCAGGTGGAGCATTAGGAATTGGTATTGGCGACCGGGTGTACATGTTGGAGAACACTTGGTATTCAGTAATCTCACCTGAGTCTTGTTCTTCTATATTATGGCGAAGCTGGAATTTCAAAGAACAAGCGGCTGAGGCATTGAAACTTACTGCCAAAGACATGTTGGGCAATAAATTAGTAGATGGCATTATTAAAGAGCCTCTAGGTGGTGCTCACGTCAATCCTACTAAAATGGTTAACACACTGAAGAAAAAAATTCTTACAACTTTGGAAGAACTTTCGGCCATTCCGTCTGAGGAACGTATTATGAACCGAATTGAGAAGTTCGGGCAAATGGGAGTAGTGACGGAGTAATTCCGTTTTTGCTCTCTTTTTTGGAAAATACGCTTAAAACGGAGAGGCTATGTCGTTTACTTTATACCCCATATCTACTGGTAATTTCAAGCTAGACGGAGGTGCCATGTTTGGCGTGGTGCCTAAATCTATCTGGCAACGTACCAATCCCGCTGATGAAAATAATTTGTGCACCTGGTCTATGCGCTGTTTATTGGTGCAAACAGAAGAAAGGCTGGTGCTAATTGACACAGGTATAGGGGACAAGCAAGACGCAAAATTTTTTAGCCACTATTACCTGCACGGAGATGATTCCTTAGAGAAATCATTGAAGGCGGCTGGCTTCGGTTTTTCAGATATCACAGATGTCTTCTTGACCCATCTGCATTTTGACCACTGTGGGGGGGCAGTCAAATATGGCAAGGAAGGGAAACTGGAAACGGTTTTCCCAAATGCCAAGTACTGGAGCAATTCTGACCATTGGCAATGGGCCACGGAGCCTAACCCTCGTGAAAAAGCCAGTTTTATCAAAGAGAATATTTTGCCTATGCAGGAAAGTGGGCAGTTGCATTTTCTTGAAATAGGTCAACAGGAATTTTTACCTGGCTTTGGTGTGACCTATGTAGATGGACATACTGATAAAATGATGATCCCGCAGCTGAAGTATAAAGGTCACACCCTTTGCTACATGGCGGATCTGCTACCTTCAGTAGGACATTTGCCTCTGCCTTATGTCATGGGCTACGACACCCGTCCACTATTGACTTTAAAAGAGAAAGAAGCTTTTCTTAACAAAGCAGCCGATGAGCAGTGGGTCCTTTTCTTTGAGCACGACGCTACTAATGAATGCTGTACCGTTAAGCATACAGAAAAAGGGGTGAGGGTAGACCAGATTTTCCCTTTTTCAGAGCTGTAATATGAGGTTAGGGGTCTGCTTATCTGGTGGAGGAGCGCGTGGTGTCGCTCACTTAGGTGTATTGAAAGCGCTTCAGGAGATAGGAGTTGTTCCTGATGTTATTTCTGGAGTGAGTTCAGGCGCAATTGCCGCCGCTTTCGTAGCAGCAGGCTATACACCAGATGAGGTTCTTAAGCTGATAAATGATCTTTCTCTTTCCAGACTCATCAAGCCATCGCTTAACCGCGGACTATTAAACTCAAAGGCTTTATCAAGTATTTTCAAAGAGCATTTGTCTGACCTAAAAATTGAGGAGCTAGATACTAAACTAATTATATCTGCCCTTGACCTGGTTCAGGGTGTAACAATTTATTATACAGAGGGGGATTTAGCCGAGGCCTTGGTGGCTTCTTCATCTGTTCCTGTTGTTTTTAAGCCAGTTTCCCAGGGGAAAAAGCTGATGGTAGATGGCGGTTTAATCAATAACCTTCCGGTGGAATGCCTGCAAGGAGAGTGCGATAAAATAATTGGCGTTCATGTGAACCCCATTCACCACAGCACTAATATTGACAGCATTAAACAGGTAACCGAACGTATTTTTCATCTGGCTATTAATGAAAACGTACGGCATAGAGTGCAATTTTGTGATTTATATCTTGAGCCTCCCAAGCTCATGGATTACCACGTGTATGGCATAGATAAGACAAATGAAGTGTTTGAGATAGGCTATACCTATACCCATGAACTCGCCTCTGAAATAATACAATTACTAAAATAATCTTTTAATATTAGATTTATTAGTAAAGTGCAATCAGATAGTTTGATAAATGAATAAATAAAGCTTGTTTAATTCGTAATAGTCAATATAAGATTTAAACTAAATTATTGACTATATGAAAAAGTTTATTTACTCAATCGTTTTGCTTCTGGGTACTTTTACTGCTGTAGCACAAGAAAACAGAGGCACCCTCATTCCCGCTAAAATTTTTCAGCGCTCATTATTGGTTGGTGGTAGTGTATCAGGCGCTTACAGAAGCTTAGATAACCACATGAACAATGAAACCTCAAGAGGGGTTAGACAGCAGTTCGATTTTGATGGAATGGTCGGATATTTTGTACTGCATGATGTTGCCATAGGAGCAAAGGTTACTTTAAACCATGCCAGGTTTAGAAACAATGGCGACAGCCCAGAAATGAGAAGTACATATTTGTTGGCGGGACCTTTTGCCCGGTATTATTTAGACAACGGCTTTTATGGAGAAGGAAGCTTTGGTGTTGGCCGAAACAATGACCTCGCTGGTTCAAAGGCAAATATTATGGAAGTTGCAGGAGGAGTTGGTTATGCGCTATTTATAAATCCGAAAGTTGCGTTAGAGCCCGCTTTGCATTTATCTTACCTCAAAGAAGAGCGTCATTCTGGCGGCGCCAGACATTTTTCAGAGTTTGGCCCCACATTAAGTATTGGTTTGCAGATTTATTTGTACAGAGAACGAGGGCTTGCTGCCATGAGATAGAATATTATGTAAAAGAAAACCAGCCAAAAAGGCTGGTTTTTTTGTAATATTGTAGATCATACCACTAACAAATACAATGTTCGGAAAGGCATTAGCTAAAGTAATTTTTAAGGTTTCAGGTTGGAGGCTGCAAGGGAATATTCCTTCAGATTTAAAAAAAGCGGTCATGATTGCGGCACCGCATACCAGCAACTGGGATTTTGTTTATGCCAGGGCGGCTTTTTACCTTATGGACATACCGGTAAGAATGACTATCAAGAAAGAAGCTTTCTTCTTCCCGGTAGGGAATCTTATCAGTGCTATGGGAGCCATTCCGGTTGACCGGAAAAAGAATAACAACCTTGTTAATTTTATGGTTGACCTTTTTAACCACCACGACCAAATGATCATGATGGTGACCCCAGAGGGTACGCGAAAATATCAGCCTCGCTGGAAAAAAGGGTTCTATCATGCTGCCACCGGTGCAGGAGTACCTATTGTACTTGGTTACTTAGATTATGCCAAGAAAGAAGCAGGTATAGGACCTGTTATTTATCCTACAGGAAATTATGAGGAAGACTTGGAGAAAATTCAGGCTTTCTACCGCACCGTTACGCCTAAGTACCCTGAACACGGGGTGAAGTAAACATTCTCTTGAATTTTGCAGAAGCGTTTTGGGCCTGTTTTCAATAAAACAGGTCCAAAACGCTTTTGTATTTTCATAAAAGATTGTGACTAGGCTTTAGCTGGTATGCTCCATCGGTTCTTGCGCGCTACTGCGGAAGAAGTACATACAAAAAGTAGAGACAGGTCGCGACCTGTCCTCTGAGGTAGCTAACATTTTTCCACTTGCTATTTTAAGTGTTCGTTAAATCCCTCGGCGCTGCTCGGAATGACAGCAAAGCGTGGATCAGCGGATTTAAAAATTTCTCTTTACTACATTCAAAGGGTGTTTATGGAATGAGTGCGGACACAAGCGGACGCTTGCGCCATAATAGGATTGGCCACTAAATACTTACATGAACTTTATTGTAATAAAACCGCCGTCTGTTTCTGGCTTGTTTTTAGTAAAACAGGTCAGAATCAGACGGCGGTACACTATCAGGCAGTAGGCTTACGCCGACAACGCAGCTTCAATTTCTGGCTCAGGTGCCAGATCGCGCAAGTCAACCGGAATTACCCTTGAAACACCGGCCTCTAGCATGGTAATGCCGTAGATAACATCGGTAGAGACCATGGTGCGTTTGTTGTGCGTTACCACAATGAACTGAGAGTCATGGCTGAACTTCTTCACGATGTTGTTGAACTTGTCAATGTTGGCATCGTCCAGCGGCGCGTCTACCTCATCGAAAATACAGAACGGAGCTGGTTTCAATAAGTAAATAGCGAAGAGGAGCGAAATGGCCGTTAAGGTCTTCTCACCACCAGAGAGCTGGTTGATAGTAAGCGGACGCTTGCCCTTAGGCCTAGCCATTATCTCAATCTTCGACTCCAGCGGATTGCTTGGGTCAGCAATGATCAAATCACAGGTATCTTCTTCAGTGAACAACGAGCGGAACACGCGCATGAAGTTCTCCTTAATCTCATCAAATGCTTGCAGGTATTTCTCCTTGGCCACGGTGTCTATCTCGGCAATGGTGTCTAGCAGCTGCATTTTAGCCTCTACCAGGTCATTCTTCTGCGTCAGGATAAACTGGTGGCGGGTTTCGATTTCCTGGTAAGCCTCGGCGGCCATTGGGTTCACCGGACCAACATTATCTAACCGCTGCTTCACCGACTGTACCTGCTGGCTCAGCTCCTCATTGGAGATAACCAGCTTTTCGGTAGGGGCCTCGGCCAAATCTTCCTGACTCATGTTGAACTCCGCCGACAGACGCTCAATTACGGCCACCAACTTAATGCGGGTGTCGGTGATGGCCTGCTGCATGGTCTGGAATACCTCGTCGGTGTTCTGCTTCCGGCGCTGCAGCTCGCGTATCGCTTTCTCTTTTTCGTCAATTTCGCCGCGCAGCTGGAAGTAAGCTTTCTCTACCTCATCCAGTTGCTTGGCCATGTCTTTGCGGGCAACGGTGCCTTCTTCCAGTAGGGCAGTCTGGTCTTCTACAAACTGCTCCAGCGCCACGGTTTCATCTTCGGCTCGGGCTAACTCATCCTGAAGCTGCACCAGGCGCTCCTGATGGTTCTGGACGGTTTTCTGCTTATAGGCCAGCTCCTGCTGAATGCTCTGTAGGCGGTTCTTCAACTGGTGAAACTTGATGTTCTCCTGATTGAAGATGCCGCTGACCTCGTTGATGATTTCGTTCTGCTTTTCCTGTAGTTGATTCAGCCCTTGCAGCTCGTGCTCAAAGCTTTGTAAAGCCCGATTCTTGCTTTCAGAATCTGGTAAAAGTTCCGCCAAGTTTTCTCCCAGTTCCTGTATTTTCTCGAATAGCTCGTCTTTCTTGGCCTCACGGTTTTGCTGGTTCAGCACAAACTGCTCATAGCGCACCTTGTGGCTCACCAGCTCCTGCTGCAGGGCATTAATAGTACGCTCCTGCGCCTTTATCTCCTCCACCTTGGTGGAAGTCTTCTGTCCGTGCAGTACGTGCTGTAGCGTGCTGATTTTGGTCTTCATCAGCTCCTGCTGTTCTTTCAGCTCCTCCAGCTCCTCGGCCAGCTTCTCTAGGTTCTGCTTCCGGCCCAAACGGTTTCCGTCAAACAAACCAACGGAACCACCCGATAAACTTAGGGGCTTCTTAATGACAGATCCGTCTTTCAGGATGTAGGTGCGGCCGTCGCTCAGGAACAGTTCCGTGTCAGAAGTGGTGCTGATGTACACCTCGTTGAGCATGTAGCGCAGCAGTGGGTGGTATTTCTCCTCGGCCTTCACCACTTCCAGGGCAGCTTTGTATTTTGGTGTGCTCAGGGTGGCGGGCATCTCCAGGTCTTCCACCTCCGAAAGGATGATGAAGTTGGCGCGGCCCTTGTTCTGGTTGTTCAGCAGGTGAATGGCTTCCACGGCTTCGGTGGCAGTTTCTACCACGAAGAAGTTCATGTACGGCTCCAGGTAACTTTCAATGAGCGGCTTGTACTCCTGATCGCAGACAATGATGTCTGAGAGGAGCGGGGCCGGCTTCTGCCAGGTCTTTGACTTGTATAAAAACTTGATGGCATCTGGGAAACCCTCCAGATTGTCTACCAACGATTTGGTCAGGGTGTACTGGTTCTTTTTAGAGTCGAGCTGGCGGTTAATATCTATCAATTGCTGCCGGTACTCCTGCAGAGTGTTCTCGGTCTGCACCATTTCCTCCTGCAGTTGCTGCTCGGCTTCCTGCAAAGCGGTCAGGTTGGCCTGCGCCTCTTCCAGCTGGGCTTTGGTTTCAGCTAGAGCGGCTTCATGTTGCTGCGCCATTTCATTTTCCGAGCCCTCCATCTGCTGCATGCGCTCCAGTTCGGCGCGGTGCGTCTGCACCTGCATTTGAGTAATCTCAATGCTCTTGTTCAGCGTGAAGACCTCATTCTGTAGCTGGCGCTGCGCAATAGACTTCTCCTGCATTTCTTTCTGCAGGGCTGCTTTCTGCTGGTTCACATGCTCCAGCTCTTTCTTGGTCATGCCCAGCTGCTCTTCGCTCACCAGCAGCTCCTCTTGCACCTGCTCTAGGTCATTTTGTAATTGGCCCAGGCTGGCCTCAGTTTGGCTGATGTTCGTGGTATCCTGGTTTATCTGAAAATTCAGCGTTTTGGCCCGCTCTTTCAAATACAGATTACGCTCGCTCTTCAGCTTAATATCATTCTCCAGCTGCCGTAACTGGCTTGTATGTTCGTGTACTTCTTTCTGCGTATTCTGAAGCTCCAATTGAGTGCGGTCCAACAGGGTTTTCTGCTCCTGAAGAGAATCCTCCAGTTGCCCCAGTTCCTCAGAGTATTCCCCCTTACGCTCAGTTTCCTTTTTTAAGTTATTCTCCAACCGCTCCAGTGCCTCTTGGTGGTGGCCAATGTTGCGGCGGGCATATTCCAGACTCAGTTTTTTATATTCTTCTTTTAGGAAGAAATACTTCTCAGTGGTTTTAGCTTGACGCTCCAGGCTTTTGAGGTTTTTCCCAATCTCGAACAGCACGTCTTCCACACGCTCCAGGTCAGCATCGGTTTCCTCCAATTTACGCATGGTCTGCTTCTTGCGAACCTTGAACTTTGAGATTCCGGCCGCTTCTTCAAACAAGTTTCGGCGGGAGTTGTCCTTGTCGTTCAAGATGTCATCGACCATCTTCAGCTCAATGATGGCGTACGAATCAGACCCAATACCGGTGTCCAGGAACAGGTCGTTGATGTCTTTGAGGCGACAGGTAACGTTATTGAGCAGGTATTCACTTTCGCCGGAACGGTAATAGCGGCGGGTAATCGTTACCTGCGAATACTCGGTGGGTAAGATGCCCTTGTTGTTGTTAAACGTGAGACTCACCTCGGCCATTTGCTGTGGCTTACGGTTCTTTGTTCCGTTGAAGATCACGCTCTCCATTTTATCAGAGCGCAGGTTCCGCGTCTTCTGCTCGCCCAGCACCCACCTAATGGCGTCTACTATATTTGATTTCCCGCAACCGTTGGGTCCAACAATGCCCGTAATGCCGCTGTCAAAGTTAATGGAGACTTTATCGCCGAAGCTTTTAAAGCCTTTAATCTCTAATCTTGCTAATTCCATGCTAACTGGCCAAGTACTTTGGCTCTAACCTCAAATTTACGAAAAATAGTTCTTCGGTTGTAGTATTAATTGCCGGTTGAAGAGGGGAAAAGAATGTTTTCGCTTGTTTTTTCAAAAACAAGCCGAAAATATGAAAGGCTAAACCTTAAATGAGATTTATAGCTTGCATAGTTAATTGAGCAGCACTGGCGCAAGCGTCCGCTTGTGTCCGCACGTATTGTGGATAAATGTCAGCGTCCCTAGCTCTTCCCTCCGCCGTTGTTACATATTCTCTCAATTAACCAGAACATTGGTTCATAACTTAAGGGCTACCTCAACGTCTAATATCAGATAAATTTGCGCACTCAAGCGGACGCTTGCGCCATTAACAGTTCAGTTCTATCATGTTCCTGATTACCAGTAGTAACTGTTCACTGTTAACTATTCAAAAGCTTGTCATGGCATAGGCAATAAGGTTGGCACCCATTCTAAGGGCGGCCTGATGCTTTTCAGCTGGGGTATTATGCACAGAAACGTCTTCCCAACCATTGCCCAGATCACACTCATAGGAGTAGAAGCAAATTAAACGCCCCTGATAGATAATGCCAAAACCTTGGGCGGGCTTGTTGTCATGCTCATGTATTTTGGGCAGGCCGCGCGGGAAATCGAACTTTTGGTGGTAAACGGGGTGGGTGAAAGGCAACTCTATGAAGTCAAGGTCGGGGAACACCTTTTTCATTTCACGGCGGGCGAATTTGTCCAGGCCATAGTTGTCATCAATGTGCAGAAAACCGCCACTGGTCAGGTACTTGCGAAGGTTCTGCACCTCATTTTCAGTGAAAACTACGTTACCGTGTCCCGTCATGTGCACGAAGGGGTAATCAAATAATTCAGGGCTGCTGGGTTCAACGGTGCCCTCCCGAGGGGATATATTGGCTTTTAATTCTTTGTTGCAGAAGGAGATGAGGTTCGGTAATGATGTTTTGTTGGCATACCAGTCGCCGCCACCGCCGTACTTCAATCGGGCAATTTTAAAGCTGGGGCGCTGCACAAAAGCTGCCGAAAGTGCAAGCACAAATACCAGAGAGAAAAGGAAAAGTCGTTTTTGCATTGTTTTCCGGAAAAGAGGGCTAAAACAGTAATTAAACGTCTAAGACCACGTGTATGGTATGGCAGGCGGCTAAGGCTGCGGTTTCTGTGCGGAGGCGGCTGCTGCCCAAGGTTACGGGTTTGAAACCTGCCTGTAAAGCCTGTTCAACTTCCTCTGGGCTAAAGTCTCCTTCGGGTCCTATTAAGATAGTGTAAGTGCCATAGCCCGTAATACTTTTGGCTAAGGAAAAGCGTTCCTGTCCTTCTACTAAATGAGCTATGAACTTATGTTCATTTTGAGAGAATCTTTGTGAAATAAAATCCTCATATCTGGTTAATTCGTTGATCTTTGGCAGATAAGACTTCATGCTTTGCTTCATGGCACTGATGGCAATTTTCTCCAGCCGGTCAAGGTTTATGTTTTTGCGCTCAGAGCGGGCGCATTGCAAGAGAGAAATCTCATCTATACCTAATTCAACCGCCTTTTCTACGAACCACTCCATGCGGTCCATATTTTTAGTGGGGGCCACGGCTATGTGAATTCTAAAAGATCGTTTATCTTGATCAGAGGTGTAATTCAGGATGCGCAGTTTTGTTTTTTTAGGGGCGGCGTCAGAAATCTCTGCCTCAAAAAAGCCACCACGGCCGTCTATTAACTGTACTTTGTCGCCTACTCCTAACCGTAGCACCCGTGAGCAGTGTTTTGACTCTTCCTCTGACAAAACATACTCTGTCATGTTTGGCTGCAAATTGGGGGTGTAGAAAAGATTCATGCTGCTGTTTTTGACCTGTTTTCTCAAAAATAAGCCAAAATCAGAGAGAATGGGAAAAGGGCACGAAAAAAGCCTCCCATTTTATGGAAGGCTTTAATTGGAAATGAAGGAAATTTAAAAAGTAAGCTTTCTTCTTTGGGTTATACTTCTACAGCTACCTCTGGGGCACCCGCTAATATTTCCTCATTAGCGTAGTCTGCGTATTTATTGAAGTTTTTAACGAAAGACTTTGCCAGATCATTGGCTTTATTGTCATAGGCTTCTTTGTCAGCCCATGTATTGCGCGGGTTCAGTATCTGGGCAGGTATGTTAGGGCAACTTTCTGGCATTTCCATTCCAAAAACTGGGTGCTTTATAAAGGCCACAGTCTCTAGTTCACCATTCAAAGCAGCGGTAATCATGGCGCGGGTATACTCTAACTTCATGCGGGAGCCGGTGCCATAGGAGCCTCCAGTCCAGCCAGTATTCACCAGCCACACATTCACATTCTGTTCTGTCATCTTCTTGCCCAGCATTTCAGCGTATACGGTAGGGTGCAGGGGCAGGAACGCAGCGCCGAAGCACGCGGAGAATGTTGTCTGTGGCTCAGTGATACCCACCTCTGTACCCGCCACTTTAGCTGTATAGCCTGAAATGAAATGGTACATGGCCTGGCTTTTATTCAGACGGGAGATAGGAGGCAGTACCCCAAAGGCATCGGCGGTTAGAAAGAAGATGTTCTTTGGGATATCTGCTCTAGACGGTTCTATCGCAATGTCAATATGGTGAATAGGATAGGCGGTACGCGTGTTCTCTGTTACCGATTTGTTTGTGTAGTCAATGGTGCGGGTGCCTTCTTTGAAGCGGGTGTTCTCTACTATAGCGCCAAACTTAATGGCAGCCCATATTTGCGGTTCTTTCTCTTGTGTAAGGTCAATGACTTTGGCATAGCAGCCGCCCTCAAAGTTAAAGACACTGTCTTTCGTCCAGCCGTGCTCATCGTCACCAATGAGGCCTCGGTTTGGATCGGCGGAAAGCGTGGTTTTACCAGTGCCGGATAGACCGAAGAAAATGGCTGTGTCTCCGTCTTTGCCTACATTGGCCGAGCAATGCATGGAAAGCGTATTCTTTTGGTGCGGTAGAATGTAGTTAAGCACCGAGAAAATTCCTTTCTTCATTTCACCGGCATAACCTGTACCACCAATCAAAATCATCTTTCGGCTGAAGTTAATAATGGCGAAGTTAGCCTGGCGAGTTCCATCTACCGCTGGGTCGGCCTCAAACTCTGGGGCACAGATGATGGTAAAATCAGCTACTGGGTTTTGTTCAAGTTCTTCTTCAGTATAACGCAGAAACATGTTGTGGCAAAACAAGTTATGCCAAGCCTGGGTGTTGACTATGCGCAGGTTTAGGCGGTATTCCGGATGCGCTCCTGCATAAGCATCCCGCACGTACAGTTTACAGGTAGACAGGTGGGAAATCATTTTTTGATAAAGGGCATCAAACTTTGAAGGCTCAAAGGCAATGTTGAAATCTCCCCACCATACAGAGTCTTTGGTTTGATCATCACGCACCACAAACCGATCTTTCGGTGAGCGGCCGGTAAACTTTCCGGTGTCGCACATGAGAGCACCGGTATCAGTTAAATAGCCTTCTCCGTTGCATAAAGCTTCTTCCACCAGCTGGGCTGGCGATAAGTTCCAAAGAACTTCCCTTGCCTGCTCTATTCCCAAAGCTTTTAGATCCCTTTCTGCTGAGTTGTTGCCAAATTCTTTCATAAAGAAATGTTTAATTAATAAATCCTTAATAATGAATTCTATTAAAGAACTTAGATTGATAAAAGTATAAAAAACTAACGATTGTTATGTATTTATTTCAAAACTTTATTTCTGTTCTTTCCCGACTACTTCATTTTCTTGTGTGTGTATGTTAGATATGGTATATTTACCCTCTTTGTTACACAACTAACCAAATACAACCAAAACTTTTATGTCTTATAAAGATGACCCGCTGAGTGATCAGGTGAGCAAGCATAACATTCCGTATGGTGCACAGACCAATGATATAAGCGGAAAGCACCCAAGTGGCTTGTTTGTACTGTTCTTTACAGAAATGTGGGAGCGTTTCAGTTACTACGGCATGAGAGCGCTTTTTGTGCTCTTTCTTACTTCTTCTTTAGTAAATGGAGGATGGGGCTGGGAAAACAAGGATGCAGTTCATTTGTACGGTATTTACACTGCCCTAGTATATTTAACCCCGATTTTTGGTGGGTTATTAGCAGATAAATTTTTAGGATATAGAAAAGCAATCATCTTAGGTGCTCTTCTCATGACTCTGGGTCATGCCAGTATGGCTTTTGAAACAGAGCCTCTTTTCTATACGGGGCTGGCACTTATCATTTTAGGGAATGGGTTATTTAAGCCAAATATTTCTTCAATGGTAGGTCAACTTTATACCAACAGACCCGAAAAGAAAGACGCTGCTTATACTATCTTCTACATGGGCATCAATTCAGGTGCCTTTTTGGGTATTCTGTTGTGCGGGTACATTGGGGAAAAAATAGGCTGGAGCTATGGCTTCGGCTTAGCGGGTATTTTCATGCTGTTTGGCATGTTACAATTTGCTTTCTCAAAAAATATTTTTGGTTCAATAGGGTTAGTTCCTACTAAAGAGTCAAGAGAAGCAGCCAAGGCAAAAGAGGCAGAGGAAGATGTACCAAGCTATGTTGTACGCGACAGAATCATAGTAATAATGGTACTTGCATTCTTTACTATATTCTTCTGGATGGCCTTTGAGCAGGCGGGTGGTTCCATGACAATTTTTGCCAAGGATTACACAAACCGGTTACTTGAAGGCGATAGCGCCACAATATTTAAATGGGTAAATGCTGTACTGGTAGTAGTGCCTATGCTTATTCTTACCTATGTGCTAGCTAACCTTTTTAAGGATACCTTTAAAAAAATTCCTTACTCAAACTTGTTTTTAGGTACCAGCTTTTTGATAATCTGGGGAATTATTGTTTGGATGCTGAGACGCGAGTTTGCCGCGGATGCCACTGAAGTACCAGCTTCATGGTTCCAGATATTGAACTCTTTTTTTATAATTTCTCTGGCGCCAATATTTTCAAAAATTTGGGAAAGCAAGCTTAATCCTTCTGCGCCAGTAAAGTTTGCTCTTGGTCTAATTTTATTAGGAGTAGGATTTGGTATCTTAGCTTATGGAGGACTTGCAATTCCTCAGGGCGCAAAAACTGCTTCTGTGAGTATGGTTTGGTTAATTCTGGCTTACCTGTTCCATACATTAGGAGAACTTTGCGTTTCTCCGGTTGGCTTGTCTTACGTAAGCAAGTTGTCTCCTGTAAGGTTGGTAGGTTTGATGTTTGGAATATGGTTTGTAGCTAACTTTATTGCAAATTATTTGGCTGGTTTGACAGGTTCATTCATTGATAAAATTACGGAGCAATATTCCATCTCTATCTTCTTCTTTATTTTCACGGCACTGCCCATTTTGGCGGCCATTATAATGCTGGCGTTGAACGGTACGTTGAAAAAGAAAATGCACGGTATACAGTAAATTAGCTTATCACTATAGAAAAGCCCCTGCAATTTGCAGGGGCTTTTTTTTGCCCTGCCTGTTCTTCATGCCGAAAAGAAGCCGTAAATTTGATTATACTTTGCTCTGAAGCTGATTAAATTTTTAAATTATTACCATTGTGGCATCGCGCGCCGTACCTAAAGCAAGAAAAACTGCCCCTCGCAAAGGCTTACCCAACCAAAGCTCTCCACTTGCCTGGAAGCCATTGGCATTGGGTATAGTAGGCTTTTTCTTTCTTGTACTTGGTATTGAGTACTACAAGACTGGGGGTAGATTAGCTTTTTTACGCCACAAAGTAGAAGAGGCCACCAACACAAATTCCCTTACAACCTTCAGCCCAAAAGGGTACGATATCATAGGTTTAGATGTATCGCACCATAACCGTGAAATTGATTGGCAAGAAGTAAAGCAGCAGAACATTGTTTTTTCTTTTATCAAAGCCACCGAGGGCGTTACCCATCATGACCGATATTTTAATAAGCACTGGAATCAGGCTAAAAAACATGATGTGCTAAGAGGGGCATATCATTTCTTTCTGCCAGCGCGTGACGCTAAAGGCCAGGCTCTTAATTTTCTTAACAGAGTAAAACTGGAAGCGGGCGACCTGCCGCCGGTTCTGGATGTGGAGGTGACGAATCATCAGTCTGATGAGAAGATAAGAGAAGGGGTGCAGATTTGGCTTGATATGGTGGAGGAAAAGTATGAGCTGAAACCGATTATCTATACCAACTATGCTTTCTATGAGAAGCATTTAGCGGGCCATTTCGATCATTACCCCCTCTGGATTGCCCATTATACGCCTGAGAAAAGCCATAAAATAGAAAAACGAAACTGGTTGTTCTGGCAGCATACCGACAAAGGCAAGTTGAAAGGGGTAAAGGGAAACCTTGATCTCAATGTGTTCAACGGCACCATGGAAGATTTGTACAATTTATGCTATGAGCCTATACACGGTCATGCCGATTAAAATTATTATGTTATTTAACGAGGGAGTTGTTTTAATTTATTGATAAAAAGCGTTTTGCGTTTTGAGGGAATGTATTGAATGACTAATTTTAAGATACTAAACCCTTTACACCAATGCAACCCTTTTACAAAAAGCTCCCAATTTTATTGGTAGTGGCTGGTCTTTTTGCGTCTTGCTCCGTAGAAGATTTAATTCCTTCTACAGAAGCCGTAACTCAGGAAGAAACGCAATACACTATCAAGTCTGGTGCCCATGAAACCACCAATCCTTTCAAGCCGCTGAAAACGAACAAAATTAAATTTTCAGTAAAATTTGATAAGACGGCTAAATACAGCACCAAAGACCCAAATAATCAGGCTGACATAAACAAGCTTTATGGTATGGCGGATTGCAACAGCTTTCACCATACCAACAGTGCCCGTTTTGGGTGGAGATGGTACCAAGGCAAATTAGAATTACATGCGTACTCTTACGCCAATGGTGTTAATTCTTCTAAACTTGTCTCTGCAGTTGATTTAGACAAGTGGTACACCTGCGAAATTAAACTGGAAGACAACAAGTATGTTTTTCAAGTAGGCAACCAGAAAGTTGAACAGCCGCGAGGCTGTGACGGGGAAGGAGTAGGATACCAGCTTTACCCATATTTTGGAGGAGATGAAACTGCCCCCCATGAAATCAATATCTTAATCAAAAATGAGAAATAGGTTTTTGGCCTCATTTTAATAAACTAAGCTAAAAACAGATACCAAAAGAAAAGCCCCGGCTATAGTAGCCGGGGCTTTTTTTATGGTATAAGCTATGGGCTGATTACATCATGCCACCCATACCACCCATGCCACCTGGCATACCAGCGCCAGCGGCAGCGCCACCTTCTTCTGGTTCATCAGAAATGACACACTCAGTAGTCAATAACAAGGCAGCTACGGAAGCGGCATTCTCTAAAGCCATGCGAGTAACTTTAGTTGGGTCAATGATACCAGCGGCAAACATGTTTTCAAACTTGTCGTCGCGGGCGTTGTAGCCGAAGTCAGCTTTTCCGGCACGTACTTCGTTTACAACCACTGAACCTTCGCCTCCAGCGTTGGCTACAATAGTTCTAAGAGGAGCCTCTAGAGCTGTGCGGATGATCTGCACACCTGTTTTCTCATCTTCGTTGCGGGTGTCAACTTTGTCAAGCGCGTCAATAGCACGAATTAAGGCTACACCACCACCGGCAACAATACCTTCTTCAACAGCAGCTCTGGTAGCATGCAAGGCATCATCAACACGGTCTTTCTTCTCTTTCATTTCTACCTCAGTCGTAGCACCAATGTAAAGGATAGCCACACCGCCAGACAATTTAGCCAAACGCTCTTGCAGTTTTTCTTTGTCGTAGTCAGAAGTAGTTTTCTCAACCTGCGCTTTGATCTCGTTTACACGGGCAACAATTGCGTCTTTCTCACCACGTCCGTTCACGATAGTGGTGTTGTCTTTGTCAATGATCACGCGCTCAGCTTGGCCAAGGTACTCTAAAGTAGCGTTGTCCAGTTTGTAGCCACGCTCTTCAGAGATAACAGTACCGCCAGTCAATATAGCGATGTCTTCCAACATAGCTTTTCTGCGGTCACCGAAACCTGGAGCTTTTACAGCGGCAATTTTCAAGGAACCACGCAATTTGTTTACTACTAAGGTAGCAAGGGCTTCGCCGTCTACATCTTCAGAGATGATTACCAGCGGCTTTCCAGTTTGTACCACTTGCTCCAATACCGGAAGCAATTCTTTCATGGTAGAAACTTTCTTGTCGTAGATCAGGATGTAAGGGTTGTCAAACTCCGCTTCCATTTTCTCTGGGTTAGTCACGAAGTAAGGAGACAGGTAACCGCGGTCAAACTGCATACCTTCTACAGTCTTCACTTCAGTTTCAGTACCTTTAGCCTCTTCTACCGTGATCACACCATCTTTCCCCACTTTGTCCATGGCATCGGCAATCATTTGTCCGATCTCAGTGTCATTGTTGGCAGAGATAGTACCTACCTGAGCTATTTCTGAAGAGTTCTCAATTTTCTTTGACTGAGCTTTCAGGTTTTCAACCACTTTAGCTACGGCTTTGTCTATACCGCGCTTCAGGTCCATTGGGTTGGCACCGGCGGCTACGTTTTTAGAACCGGCACCGTAGATAGCCTGTGCTAACACAGTGGCAGTAGTAGTACCGTCACCGGCAGAGTCAGCCGTTTTAGAGGCAACCTCTTTCACCAGCTGCGCGCCCATGTTCTCCACGGCGTCTTTTAATTCAATTTCTTTGGCAACAGTCACACCATCTTTGGTGATGGTAGGAGCACCGAATTTTTTATCAATTACTACGTTGCGGCCTTTAGGGCCTAAGGTTACTTTCACGGCATTTGCCAGAGTGTCCACGCCTTTTTTAATCTTATTGCGCGCTTCTACGTCGAAAGAAATGTTTTTAGATGCCATAGTTTCTTAAAATAGATTATGGTTGAAGTTTAAATTTAAAATGAAGGATTAAAGAACCGCCAGGATGTCAGACTCACGCATGATCAGGTAGTCTTCGCCTTCCAAATTGATTTCAGTACCGGCGTATTTGCCGTACAATACCTGGTCGCCAACTTTCAACTGTGACTTTACTAAAACACCTTGATCGGAGATTTTGCCTTCTCCAACGGCAACAACTTCGCCGCGTTGTGGTTTTTCTTTGGCAGTATCCGGGATGATGATACCAGACTTGGTTTTTTCTTCAGCCGCAGCAGGTAACACGATTACTCTGTCTGCCAATGGTTTTAGATTTAAGGCCATAGGTTTGTTATAAGATTTGATTAAGTTAACGATAGTGTCCGGCCAACTTTGACCGAGGACGTAAGGCAGATAGCGATTCTTGTGCCAAGTACTTAACTCTGACAACTTGCCTTATTTTGACGCCTTCTACTCTGCCAAGATTTCAATTGTACTGACAGACTCTGCTAAAGACTGCTTAAAAATGGCAGTGTCTTTTGGCTGCCGGTTTGTTTTTGGCTCGTTTTTTAGAAACTAAGGCAAAAACAGAAAGGGTATAAAAAAAGAAATCCGAACTGGTTAAAGTTCGGATTTCGTATTGGGTTTAGTATCAGGTTTGATTACTGGTTGGCTGAATCAGCGGCCGGAGCCGGAGTGATGGCTGGTGCCTCGCTGCCACCTTCTTGTGGTATAGAAGCTGGGGGAACTGCTGCAGGAGCAGGAGCTGCTGAAGTACGCTGCTCATTTACGCTGCGTCTTTCTTCACCGGCGCCATTAGAAACAATCATGTGGGAGCTAAGGCTTAAGATAATGATACCGAAAGCAAAGCCCCAGGTAAGTTTTTCAAGAAGGTCACCGGTACGTTTCACGCCCATTAATTGGCTGGTGCCGCCACCGCCAAATTGGCTAGATAATCCGCCGCCTTTAGAGTTTTGGGATAAAACTACCAATACCAACAGCACGCAAAGGAAAAGGATGACGCTAATCAGAGCAATGTACATACTAGGGTTCGTTTCTTAATTTTTCAATTTGTTGTGCAAAGTAACTCTTTTTTTCGGGAAACTTTACTATGAGCTGCTCATAAATTTTAACAGCTTTTTTGATTTTTCCTTGTTTTATGAAGATATGGGCAAGGTTCTCTGAAGCCAGGTTCTTCTTTATTTTAGAGCTTTTAGCAGAAAGATCTTCTTGGGGCGCATTGTTCTGCTGCACATTGGCCAATGTTTTACGCCTAGGCGTATTTTTCAGGAACTGATTGATGATGTCTAACTGAATGTCCAGCTTGGCAACCTGTGGCTGTTCTTTTTCAGAGGCAGGGGAACCGTTGTTTTTGACATGCTCCAGTATCAGTTCAGGTTGGAAGTGATAAGGAGTAGCAGAGGTCAGGTCGTCTTTCAGCTGGATGCTCTCACCCAATCGGCTAGAGTTCATCCAATAAGCTAAGTTGTTCTGCGCAAATAAAGCCAAATAAGGATCATCTGGCGCAGCCGTCTCAGAATCAGTTTGTGTTCCCAAGGTCTGCATCATCGGGAACTGATATTCTATAGAGTCTAATGCCTCAGTTTCTCCTGCAGCAACAACATAATCTTCAGTTGCTAAAGAAGTATCATCAGTCTGTACCGCTTCCGCGACTGTATTCTCTGCTGTGAACGACAACGGCTCTGGTTCTTCCGCATTCGCAGCTTCAGTAGCTGACAAAATTTCAGAAACAATTTCAGCGTGCGTCAGATCAACTGCCGGAATAGGGGCGGAGTAGGTAGCAAGACTGTCTATCTGAATAAGATCAATTAGCTCTTGCTCCTCTTGAGAAGATTCGACCTTGAATTCGCTTTCTATAGCTTCATCGCCCACTGAGCAGTCTGTAGGTTGCGCTGGTTCAGTTACAATTGCTGCAGGGGCAGTTGTTTCTTCTTCTGATTCGGCATGTTCAGCTATGTCCTGTGTGTGCTCTACAGAAGGTTCTGTGTCAATTGAGAAGGCGGCAGCAACGGTGGCTATAGGACTTGCAGGAAGTGAAACCTGTAGCAGATCATCAAACGATTCATCTGAATCTACAACAGCAGGATTTTTGATTTCTGATTCAACTTCAGTTTCTGCAATAGCGGGTAATGCTGCAACAGGTAATTCTGGCTCCGTCTCTACCAGCTCCACTACTTCCGCCTCAAACGTCTCTGTTTCCTCTATGACTTCTACAGATACTGTCTCTGTAGATGCAGGCTCGGGCTCAGGTTCAGCAGTTGATTTTTCCAGTAAAGCTATGGTCGGCTCCTGAGTTTCTATAAAAAGGCTCTGTACGTTTTGGGACTGTTTTTCAGAATTTGGCTCTAAAACAGCATAAGTTTCGGCAGGAGTAGGCTCAGATAATTCCTCTTCTACTACCACCAATTCATGTACGGGAGCAGGCGTGTACACAATGCGTTTTAATAAAGCACGGTTAGATACGTGCGCGGCAGCCCGGCGTAGCTTTTGAGTGGAAAGCATGCTGCCCCTGTCATAGGCGGCTTTGGCTAAAAGAACATGAGCGGTTTGGCAATAGGGGAAAGACACCACCAATTTCTCCAGGTCTTCCACTTCCTGGTCTTTGATTGGGGCTACCTGCCGTACAATATTTAAAAATGCCGCTTTGTTCATGAACTCTTTGGTCAACTGCCTCAGCATAAGAGGCAATATCAAATTATAAATTTTTGGCTAATAATTACAAGCCACTATAGGAGCTTTTTTCTGTTTCTACCAGTTAGCCACGGTTTTAGTGAACACGCTGTAGATAATTCGCTCGGTGATCTTCTGAATTTGGGCTCTGCTAATTTGGTTGATGTCTTGTGACGGAGGAAAATCAAAAAAGCTGGAGAAGCTTTGGTCAAAATTGTTCACAGGGTTTTTAGTGTCAGTGTAATTAATCTGCACCACAATTGTCAGGCGGTTGGCACCGGCCTGGTCAATTGACACATTTGAATTTCCACCAGTAGGAATATCGTTGCGTTGAATGGCTGCCGGGCTAAAGGTATAGCTCATAATTTGGCCTTGAATCTGTAGATCACCCGCCTGAGGCAATACTCTTAAATTGGTATTGCGCTGAAAGTAATCTTTAAAGTCTTCTGTTACGAACTGCTGTAAATTAGCAGGTCCCATTCCTGAAGCGTCGCTAAAGTTAGAGATGGAGATAGTTTTCACATTATCTGGAATGCTGGTACCAGAGAATGAATAACAGCCTTGCAGTAACAGGACAACCGCCAGTAAAGGAGAAAAGAACAGACGCTGCTTATAGGTCTTCAATGTCGTATTGTTTTAATTTTCTGTAAAGGGTGCGTTCAGAGATTCCCAGGTCTTTGGCGGCATATTTCCGCTTGTTCCCATGTTTCTTCAACGCCTTCAGTATCATTTCCTTTTCTTTTTGTTCTAAAGAAAGGCTTTCTTCTTCAGTTTCGTGGGCAATATCTTCTACTTTTTCCTCGTAGTCTTCCTCTTCATGCTGGTCACTAACCGTCAGCACATAGCCTTCGCGGCGCTCTGGAGTTTGGCGGTAAACCGGTGGCTCAAAGTTTCTGACTTCATCAAACAAATGACTATTGGCCTTAAGTAGTTCCGAATCTTCCTGCTGATGCGATAATAAATCAAAAACAACCTGCTTTAAGTCATTCATGTCTTTGCGCATGTCAAAAAGCACTTTGTACAGCAAGTCGCGCTCAGAAATGCCGGCAGCACCGTCAGCACCGGCTTTAGCACCGTTAAACAAAGCTGGCAGCTGGTTAATTTGCTCCTGGGGCAGGTACTTGCGCAGAGTTTCAGCGTTTACTTCTCTGTCATACTCCAAAACGGAAATCTGCTCTACAATATTTTTGAGCTGACGGATGTTACCCGGGAAGCGATAGCGCAGCAACTCCCGTACCGCATCTGGGTAAAGGGTGACCGGCTTCACATGGTACCGCTCGGCAAAGTCAGAGGCGAATTTTCTGAACAGCAAATGTATGTCATCTCCACGCTCACGCAGGGGCGGGACGTTGATGGGAACTGTGTTCAGGCGGTAATACAGATCTTCTCTGAACTGCCCCCGTTCTACCGCCTGCAACAGGTTAACGTTAGTGGCCGCCACTACGCGCACGTCTGTTTTTAACACTTTAGAAGAACCCACTTTAATGAATTCGCCGTTTTCCAACACCCGGAGCAGGCGGGCTTGGGTTCCTAAAGGCATTTCCCCAATTTCATCCAGAAAAATGGTGCCTCCGTTGGTGACCTCAAAATATCCCTTGCGTGCCTCTTGGGCGCCCGTAAAGGAGCCTTTCTCATGGCCAAACAGTTCAGAGTCTATGGTTCCCTCCGGAATAGCGCCGCAGTTGATAGCTATGAACTGTCCGTGCTTGCGGGGGCTCAGTTGATGAATGATTTTGGAAAATGATTCTTTTCCGCTTCCACTCTCACCTGAAATAAGAACGGTCATGTCAGTAGGAGCCACCTGAACCGCCACCTGAATAGCGTGGTTCAACAACGGAGAATTACCTATTATACCAAAGCGTTGTTTAACAGACTGAATCTCTATATCGCGCATGCGTTAGATGTGTAGATTTGAAAATGTGAAGATTTGGAAATGCAGAACGCCTGCCAAAGAAAAGATTTAACTTCAAATCTCCTCATCACCAAATTTCCAAATTAATGAACTGGCTCTCCAAACAAAGTACCTACAGAGCAGTCGGTAATCAAGACATTCACATAATCTCCTTTTTTGAAATGTTGTTTAGGGAAAATGACCACCTTGTTTTGATCGTTACGGCCACTGAGCATTTCATCTGAACGCTTAGAAAATCCTTCCACCAGCACTTTCTGCACTTGGCCAACTGCCAATTGATTTCTTATCTGGGAGTACTCCCGCTGCTTGTCTATAATTTCCTGTAAACGGCGCTTCTTCACTTCCAGCGGAATGTCATCTTGTAGTTTTCTGGCTGCCAACGTGCCGGGGCGCTCAGAATAAAAGAACATGTAGGCATAGTCGTACTGCACGTAGTCAATCAAAGACAAGGTATCTTGGTGTTCTTCTTCGGTTTCAGAACAGAAACCAGCAATCATGTCAGTAGAAATACCGCAATCCTCACCTAAAATTCTTCTGATGGCGTCAACGCGTTCTATGTACCAGTTGCGGTCATAGGTGCGGTTCATCAGCTCAAGAACTCTGGAGTTACCGCTTTGTGCTGGCAAATGTATGTATTTGCAGATGTTGTCGTACTTCTTCATGGTGTACAACACTTCATCTGTAATGTCTTTGGGGTGGGAGGTAGAGAATCGAACCCTTAAATCTGGACTGATTAAGGCCACCCTTTCCAGCAGCTGGGCAAAGTTTACTTTTTCAACTCCGTCTTCAGATTGCCATTTATAGGAGTCAACGTTCTGGCCCAGCAAGGTAACTTCTTTATAGCCCTGTTTTACCAGATCCTGCGCCTCGCGTACAATTGAATGCGCATCACGGCTACGTTCGCGGCCACGGGTAAAAGGCACCACGCAGAAGGAGCACATATTGTCACAGCCCCGCATGATAGAAACGAAAGCACTCACGCCGTTGCTGTTCAGCCTGATTGGATTTATATCTGCGTAGGTTTCTTCTCTTGAAAGAAGAACATTCACGGCTTTCTGCCCCTCGTCTACCTCATTGATAAGCGATGGAAGATCACGGTACGCATCAGGACCCACCACCAGGTCTACCATCTTTTCTTCCTCCAGCAGGTTTTTCTTCAGGCGTTCCGCCATACAACCCAGTACACCCACTACCATTCCCGGTCTTTTCTTTTTTAAATGCTGTAGCTGGGTTAAGCGGTGTCTAACGGTCTGCTCTGCTTTTTCACGTATGGAACAGGTGTTCAACAGCACCAGGTCAGCGTTGGCGGCTTCAGAGGTGGTATCAAATCCTGCCTCAAACAATATAGAAGACACTATCTCGCTGTCAGAGAAGTTCATCTGGCAGCCATAGCTTTCAATGTAGAGTTTGCGCTGCCGTCCAGTATTAGTTTCTTCAGTGACTTTGGTGTCACATGAAGTGGCTGATGCCTGCTCAGGGGTACGGCTATCTATAAAATCTAAATCCAGAATAGGTGAATGCATGTCTTGTTAATAAAGCGCAAAGATACGTAAATCTAGGTGCTTGTGACAGAATGGCAGCTTATTTTTGAGGTTCTTACATAAAAAAAGCCTGCCTAGGGTGAGCAGACTTTGCTATTAAATTTTTGAATATGGTCTAGATCAATTCTTTAGTTCAAGCTTCAAAGGACCGGAAGAGCCCTCGCGCAAGCAAAGAATACTATAGGCAGTTTCTCCAATGCCAACTACTTTGTTCATGATATAATGCCCGATAAGTTCATTTCTCATTTGGTTAGGGGAAATCGGATAATAAAAGTATATAAATTAGTTTGAAGAACTCTTAAGTAAGTATTACCTCTTCGTTAAGTAAAATCAATGCTTCTCTAATACTGATTTGATGGCAAAAGCTTTTAAAAGGCATTCTTCATATTCCTGTTCCGGGACTGAATCATACGTAATGGCGCTACCTACTTCATAATTGAGATATCTGGTGGCGGCATTATACTGTATGCTCCTTATCACCACATTGAAATCAAAATCACCGTTTGGTAAAAAGTAGCCGAAACTACCAGAATAAAGTCCACGCTTCGTTTTCTCGTACTTTTCTATAAGCTCTAGTGCTTTTATTTTAGGCGCTCCGGTCATGCTTCCCATTGGGAAAGCAGCTTGTAAAGCCTGCACTGCGTCCGCTTCAGGTGAAAGTTTTCCGGTAATGGTGGAGATCATCTGCCATACATGCTGAAAGCCATACAAACCAAAAAACTCCTCCACTTTTACAGTTCCTATTGCTGCTACACGGTTTAGATCGTTTCGTACCAAGTCCACGATCATCATGTTTTCTGCGCGTTCTTTTTCACTTGAGGCAAGAGTGGCTTTATTGGCCAAGTCCTCTTCTGGGGTACTTCCTCTTCGAATGGTGCCTTTGATAGGTTGAGATATCAGCAGGTCATTTTCTTTTTTCAAAAACCGCTCAGGGCTTGCGCAAAGCAGGTATTTATCATGCCATTTCAAGAAGCCAGAAAAAGGGGTGGGGGAAATCTCGTTTAGCTTAAAATATACTTGTACCGGATCAAGGCTTGCTTGTTCAGCGTAAAATTCCTGACAGAAATTGATTTCATATACATCGCCTTCTACAATATGTTGCTGTAGTTTTTGAACGCTTTGTATATACTCTTCTCTAGAGATGCGGGCTACTGTTTTAAGGCTGTTTTTTGGGAAACTGCTTGAAAACGTAGTGGATGAAATAGCTTGTATAATAGAATCAGGTGAATCTACTTCAGAATAGACGGTAAGAGTTTCTTCCTCAAAATGGATGTATGCTTCTGGTGCAAAAAATGCAAGCTCAGGAAAGCCAATGTTATCAGGGTGTTGGCTTGTAAGATTTTCCAGGCTGTTCTTCAGATCATACGTCAGAAACCCGAGAAGAGGAGTAACAGTGCTTTCTTGTAGATTTTTTAACTCCTGCCAAGTGGAGGCAATAACACTATTGGAGCCTTGGCAGCATTTCCGGACCCCAAGCAAATTTTTAAATGCGCCGTGGCGATAGTCAATATTATTTGAGGAATAGTAAGCTACTGCCTCGTGATGTTGGTTTGCCCATACTATTGCTTTCTGTTTCCACTCCTCAATTGGGACCGGTAGCTGCTGGTAAGAGATTGAAAGCTGTAACATGCAATTAAGCCAGATATGATCAGCGGCAATGAAAACAGAAAGCGCAGATTTACAAAATCTTCAGGCTTTCTATGGGCTGTGGGCGATGTAGTTTACTGCAGATATAAATGAACAGTCACAAAAAAAGGATGGCAAAACCATCCTTTTTCATTATTCAACTGTACCTAATACTAGGCAATAGCTTTTTGCTCAACATCGGCTAAAATACGGCCGCAGTGCTCGCAAACAGTAATTTTCTTTTTTGAAGCAATGTCAGACTGGCGTTGAGGAGGAACGGTGTTAAAACATCCGCCGCAGGCGTCACGTTTTACCATTACAACCGCTAAGCCATTGCGTACATTCTTGCGGATACGGTTATAGGCGAAAAGAAGACGATCTTCAATTTGTTTCATCGCCTCTTCCTTTTCTTTGTTCAGGCGGCGCTCATCTTCCTCGCTCTCATTCACCATAACTTGTAGTTCGGCGTTTTTAGAGTTAAGGTCTTTTTGGCGCTCCTCCAGTCTGTTTTTGGTTTCCTGGATATCCTGGTTTTTCTGCTCTATCTGGAAATTAGCCTCACGAATTTTTTTCTCGTTGATCTGAATTTCCAATTTCTGCAGTTCAACTTCTTTGGTGATGGCGTCAAACTCGCGGTTATTGCGCACATTCTCCTGCTGCTCCTCGTACTTCTTGATCAGTTTTTCGGAGTCTTTAATAGCCTGCTTGCGGTTGGCAATTGACTGCTGGAGATCCGCAATTTCCTCATCAAATTTGCTTACGCGTACTTGGTAGCCGGCGATTTCATCTTCCAAATCGCGAACTTCTTCTGGAAGGTCGCCTCTTACTTGCAGGATTTGATCTAGTTGAGAATCTAAGCTCTGAAGTCTTAGAAGTGCATCTAATTTACTTGCTACAGTACTTTCCATGTATATTTAGCTGTGTCTAACGGGATTTGTGTTAGTGGCTGACAAATCGACTGCAAAATTAGAAAAAGTTTTTGTAAGTATATCATAAAAAAGCTCCTTCGTGTAAACTTCGCTTTCATAATGCCCTACGTCTACCAAAGCCATTTTGCTGTTTGCCTCAAAAAACTCATGGTACTTTAGATCGGCGGTCACAAAAACATCGGCTCCGGCGGCTTTTGCTTTGCTTAACAAAAAGCTGCCGGCTCCTCCGCAAACAGCTACTTTTTTAATTAATTTATCTGGCCAGGCTGTATGCTTGAACGTTATGAGGTTCAATTGCTTTTTTAGGTGCTGGGCAAATTCCTCGGCTGTTAAAGCAGTTTCTAATTCGCCTATCATACCAGCGCCTACTTCCTGATTCTCGTTTTCAAGTTCTATCAGAAAATGAGCTACTTCTTCATAAGGGTGGGCTTTGAGCAGGGCCCGCATCACTTGGTTTTGTTTAAAGCTCGGGAAAATTACCTCAATCCGGTTTTCTATTGTCTCCTCGGTTTTGCCTGTTTGGCCAATATGCGGATTTGCTTGCGATGAGGGGGTAAAGCGTCCGGTGCCGGTTATTCTAAAGCTACAGTCGGTATACTCCCCAATTTGACCGGCGCCGGCAGCATGTACTGCCTCCAGCACTTTTTCTGTGTCTTCAACCGGTACAAAGAATTCTAGTTTGGTAAGTAAGTTTGATTTAGGCGCCAGAATTCTGGTATTTTCAATGCCTAGTTTCTCACAGAGTTTGGCATTGACGCCATTGTGCACATGGTCTAAATTAGTGTGGCAGGCAAAAATAGCTATTTGGTGCTTCAGCGCCTTTAGCAACGTGCGTTCCACTGGTGTGCGACCTGTCAAACTTTTTAAAGCTTTGAAAATGACTGGGTGATGCGCTACTATTAAATTGCACCCACGCTCTATCGCTTCCTCCACAACTTCTTCTGTACAATCTAAAGTTACTAATACCCGATTGACGGTTGCTTCTGGGTCACCTACCTGTAACAAGGCATTGTCATAGGCTTCTTGATAGGCGGGAGGGGCATATTGTTCCAGTGCCCTTACAACATCTTTTATTTTGGTCATTGTTTGGCTTTAGGGAGTAAGTCTGCAAAGAAAGTTAAAATTCAGCTACTTTTGTACGTGATGCGGCTCTTGTTTCTTATACTGCGGTTCTTGCTTTTGCCCTTTTCTTGGGTGTACGGAACTGTTATGCGCGCTCGGAACTACCTGTACCATCACAGTTTTTTCTCTACGTATCAGGCGCCCGTGCCGGTTATTTGTGTGGGCAATCTCGCCGTAGGCGGTACCGGAAAAACACCTTTGGTAGAGTACTTGGCAAGAATGTTACAGCCCAAAAAGATGGCAATTTTGAGTAGGGGGTATAAGCGGCAAACAAAAGGATTTGTATTGGGTAGCGCTAAAGAAACGGCCGCTACTTTAGGTGACGAGCCATTTCAGTACCTGCAGAACTTACCCAACGTGACGGTGGCGGTTTGCGAAAAACGAGAGACAGGCATAAAGAAACTCTTGGAACTGCAACCTGATTTGGATATTATACTTCTAGATGATGCATTTCAGCACCGTGCTGTTACAGCTTCTACCTATTTATTGCTGACAGACTATAACAAAGTATTTACTAATGATTTACCTCTGCCGGCTGGCAGGCTAAGAGAACCTCGTTCAGGAGCAAAAAGAGCACAAGGGGTAGTGGTTACTAAATGCCCTGCTTTACTGGCGGAAAGGGAGAAACAGAACATTGCCCATAAGATTGGCATGTACACCAAAAAAGGAACCCCCGTGTTTTTTTCTGAAATAGTTTACGCCGCCGCCGTACCTTTCGGAAAGGTTCAGGCGTTAGGTAAAAAACTGGTGCTGGTAACAGGTATTGCCAATGCCAGACCTCTGGTGAATTTTCTAACAGAAGAAGGATATGAGATCATCAGGCACTTTGAGTTTTCTGACCATGCTGCCTATACTCCTGAGCTGGTAAAGGAAGTGGTAAATTTTTGGGGCACGTTCAGAGACCAGGGGCTAAGTGTACTCATGACTCATAAAGATGCCGTAAAATGGCAGGCACAAGAACTGGAGTATGTGTGGCAGGGTCTTCCTGTCTTCTATCTTCCAATTACAGTTTCCTTTGCCGAACAAGAACCTTCTTTTGATGATTTTATCCGGCAGCAGGCAACACTGCCGGGCATAGGTATTAATTCTTAAATTTGAGCGTGAATTATAAGAAGCTTATCGCTACGGCGTGTTTTGCAGGTATAGGACTGGCAGCGTCAGCCCAGTCTTCGGTGATAAATGACACTACCAAAGCCATCTATGGTTCGGCAACTACGCTGAAGCTTTATGAACGGGATGTTTTTAAAGGCAACCTAACCCCTGCACGCATTGATACTGCCATAACCAATCTTCCGATAATCCGGCATTGGTATTATGATTCTACGTTACATCAAGACCTCGGAAACGTGGGCACTGCGGCTCAGCCTCTGTTCTGGCAAATGCCCACTGTGTTAGGTACACGTTTAGGCCGTAATACCCTTGACCGTTACACCCCAGATCCTGCGTCTATTGAATATTATGATACAAAATCGCCTTTTACCTTTCTAAATTACCTGCAGGGGAGTTTGGGTGAGCAAATATTCAAGTCTAAGCACACCCGCAACATTAAGCCAAACTGGAATATAGGCATTGGATATGAACTGTTAAGTTCTGAGCGGCAAATAGGTGGCGTAGGCGGCAGACAGAACGACTTGATAAGCCACTATGGTTTAATGGCTTTTACGCAATACGCCAGCCCCAACGAACGGTACAGAATCATGGCCAACTACATTCAAACCAGCCATGACCAAATAGAGTCTGGGGGTATTAATCCCGCAGGCAATGTGGATGGGGACGAGGATCTGTTTGATGGTAACGAGGCGGTGTGGCTGTTTTATGCAGCATCAGAAGAGAAAAGGCGGATGGTGCACGCCACCCAATGGTACAAGCTATTGGGTTCTGGGCTTCAGTTATACCACACCATAGATGCTTATGCGCAAGACAATGAATTCTCTGACAATCAGCTGCCTTATGAAACAATAGGCGAGGAGGGAAATAGAAGAAGAGTGCTGCAATTTTACCCTCAAGCCCTCAGAGATACCGCTCAAACTTCAGATAAATCTAACTTCAGGAAGCTGGAAAATACCTTTGGTGTCATGGGAAACAGCCGGCTATTTGTATATAGAGCCTATGTAAAGCGGCGCGATGGAGATTATGAAGTTACCTCCAGAGGACGCATAGCGGTTGTTGACCAGTTTAAAAACCGCCCCTTTAATTATGTTCTTTTTTATGAAGATCAAGCAAAGAGAACTTTCGCTGATAATTTCATAGGAGGAGATGCCCAGTTTCGATTGAAGAATGACATTTACATGCACACTGATGCCGAATTTCAAATAGGAGGCGGAGATTACCGCATAAATGCGCAGGCACGGTATAAATTCCTCACACTTCGGCAAACCAGAACTTCTTACTCACCTTCTTTGCTCCAAAATCTTTTCATCAGCAACCATTTAGAGTGGAACAATGATTTTGAGAATATTCAAGTTAATCAGTCTGCCGCTGTACTGGAAGGCAGGATAAAGAACCACTTGTTACAAGGTGAACTAAAATTTACCAATCTTAGAAATTATGTTTACTACCAAGACTCTCTGAGTGCAGGTGATTGGGCAAAACCAGCTCAAGTAGCAGGAGGGACTAATTTGTTGCAGGCTAGTTTGCGCTACAAACTCAGCGTAAAATCATTTGTCTTAGACAACACTGTTTTCTATAGCGCTACCGCTGATGAAGATGTGATCAGAATGCCTGAATGGTATTTGCAAACCAGAGCCTATGTGCATGGGCCAATGTTTAAGGGAGCCATTTATGTACAGACCGGGGTAGATGTAAATTTTCATACCGCCTACTTAGCAGATGGGTATATGCCTGTCACGCAGCAGTTTCACCTGCAGAATGATTTCACGGTAAAGCGGTACCCAACTGCTGATGTTTACTTGAGCGCTGATATCAAAACAGTGAACCTTTTTATCAAGGCTAGACATTTAAATACCGCCATACCTGGTTTAAACCCAGGGTATTTTACAACGCCCTATTATTCTGCTAATCCGTTCAGTTTGATATTTGGTTTGCAGTGGAATTTTTATGACTAAGGGTTCTCAGCCTGTAGCATTGAAGTATAGATCCGAGGGGGGCATGTAGGGCAAGGCTAATTAATATTAGGGGCACTCTCCGTTTTTGCCTTATTTTTTCAAAATCAGGTCATAAACATGAAGGCACTTTTTTGGGCTGGTTCATTGATATAGGACATTAAAATTGATTTTTACAGAAAACCTACCACAGCTTTGGCTAAGACAATTTTAAGATTGGAGCTTCCTACTGATCCGCGTTGGGTGAACATAGCGGAAATGAACATTGAGGAGATTTTAGTGGACCATGCCTACTGTGAGCAAAAGGCTGCTACTTCGGGCATTTCATTGATTGTTAAATACCCAGACAAGACAAAACTGGTAGAGGAAATGACTGCTTTGGTAGCCGAGGAGTGGAGCCACTTTGAACGGGTACTGGAAGAACTGAAGAAGAGAGGCTATGAGCTGGGTCGTAATAGACCAGATGAATATGTCGTGCAGTTGAGCAAACATATCCGGAAGGGAGATAAGCGGGAGCGTCAGCTCATGGACCATTTATTGGTGAATGCGCTGATTGAAGCCCGCAGCTGCGAACGTTTTAAACTCCTCTGGAAAAACCTGACGGACCCTGACCTGCAAAAATTCTATTATGAATTAATGGTCTCAGAGGCGGGGCACTATGTTAGCTTTGTAAAGCTGGCGAAAGAGTATATGCCCAAAGAAGTTGTAGACGCCCGCCTGAAAGAACTGCTGGAAATAGAAGCCAACATCATAGCCAACCTGGAGCCAAGGCCAGACCGTATGCACTAGTTAATGATTAATGAACAATGAGCAATGATTAAAACATATTACAAATTAATCATTACTCATTGTTCATTAATCATTATTAAGTTTTTTGCTTTTTCTTTTTAGCAGCCGGGAACAAGATATTGTTAAGTATTAATCTGTAGCCTGGAGAATTGGGGTGCAAAGAAAGGTCCGTTGGCTCTTCCTCCACAAAATGCTGGTAGTCCTCTGGATCATGGCCACCGTAAAAGGTCCAGGTGCCTTTGCCGAATGTGCCGTGGATATACTTGGCTTCATCAATGGCCGGATTTTCACCCATCACCACCACATCTGGTTTTATCAGTTTCTTCTTGAAACCTGTAGTAAGGCCCATAAAACCCTTGATTGTTTTAGCATGGTTTTGGGTAAGCATGGTGGGCACGGGATCCCACTTGGCGGAGTAGGTAAAGAGCTGGAAATAGTCATTCCCTTCGCGCAGGCCACGTTCCATTTGGGTGTTGTCGATGTTGGAGAACTCTGGGTGGTAAGGGTCTCTGATTAACGTAAAGTCTTTAAAGGCAAAGGTGTTATCAAAGTTTAGCTTCTGCTGCGCTTGAGGGTCAGAGGGGTCGCCGTCAAACATCACTTCCGTGATATCCACTCCGTGTGAGGCCAACGCTATGTCGTAAGTGTCGGTGGCAGAGCACATGGCAAACATGAAGCCGCCTCCAGCGCAGAAGTCTCTTATTTTCTCAGCTACGGCTCGTTTCAGTTCGGGCACTTTGGTGTACCCGAAGCGCTTGGCAATAGCTTCCGCCTCGCGTTTCTGTTCAATATACCAGGGCGCATTTCTAAAAGCAGCGTAGAATTTCCCTTGCTGTCCGGTAAAATCCTCGTGGTGCAGGTGAAGCCAGTCGTACTTGGGCAATTTGTCTTCCAGTATTTCTGGGTCATAGACTATGTCATAGGGAATTTCGGCGTAGGTAAGCACCAAGGTCACCGCATCATCCCATGGCTGTTTAGATTTTGGGGAATAGACGGCTATTTTTGGCGCCTTCTCCAGCTTCATAATGTCCATGTTAGACTCTTGGGCGGCTATCTCGGTCAGTACCTGGTTGTATTGCGCATCTGAAATGGTAGAGTAGCTTATTCCCCTTACAACCAACTCGTTTTCAAGGGCTGGCAGATGCTTGAAAGCAAAAGATCCGCCACGGTAATTCAAGAGCCAATCAACTTCCACTTCACGTTGCAAAGCCCAATACGCAATGCCATAGGCTTTTAAATGATTCTTCTGGTCTTGGTCCATGGGCAACAGCAAGTATGAAGCCCAGCTAGCCGGTAAAGCCAACAGCCAAACCAAAAGAAAACAAAATATCCTGCGCAACATCTTCAATAGTATTAGTTTAAACAAATTTAACAAAAGCACACAGTAACCAGTAACTTAGGGGCTTATATCTTTCGGCTAGAACAGGCATCTTACCTAAACCTATCCTTTTACCACTGGTTCTTTTGCAATTGGTGATGATATTTAATTTGGCTCAGTTAAAATCCTTACTTTTATATAGTAATAAAACTATTAGTTGTACGACCAATGAAAGGTTCCGGTACAGCTCCTCAACGAAAACATGAATCTCCTCGAAAATACCAAAGAAGGTTTCCGTTCCATAAAGGGTAATCTTTTACGCACTATTTTAACCGCACTTATCATCTCCATAGGCATCATGTCTCTGGTTGGTATTTTAACGGCAATTGAGGGAATCAAGTATTCGGTGGCTAACACCTTCTCTTCTTTAGGGGCTAATTCTTTTGACATCGAGAAAAAATGGGAGGGCCGGAATACCCAGGGCGGGCGCGTGAACAAAGTATATGCGCCAATCACAGAGTTTCAGGCAAAGCAATACAAAAACCTGATGCAGGACAAAGCGCGCGTAAGTGTTTCCACCTATGTATCAGGGGCTACTACCATAAAAGCAGGAAACATCAAAACCAATCCGAACATGAGCGTGATTGGAGGGGATGAAAATTACCTTCTGAACGAGAATTACGATTTGGAGCTGGGAAGACCATTTTCTACCATTGAACTAGAAAACGGAGCACCGGTAGCCATCATCGGAAAAGAAATAGCGGACAAGCTCTTCCCAAACCGCAGCCCTGAAGGCAAATTCATTTATATGCTGGGCCGCCGGTTTAAGGTGATAGGTAAAATCAAAAGCGAAGGCGGCGGACTTGGTGGCGGCGGTAACAACCGCATGGTCATCATTCCCCTGGAAACAGCCACCCAGATACCGTCTCAAAATTCCCTTACCTTTCAGATTAAATCTGTGATAGTGAATGACAACAGCCTGGACTACGTGCTGGCCGAAGCCACTGGCATAATGCGCAAAATCAGGCAAGACAGACTGGGGCAGGATGATTCGTTTGAGATTACCCGCTCAGACTCAGTGGAACAGGAGCTGAACAACATAACCGGCTACCTGAAGACCGGAGGGTTTCTCGTAGGTTTTATCACGTTGCTGGGTGCTTCTATTGGCCTTATGAACATAATGATGGTAAGCGTAACCGAGCGGACCAGGGAGATAGGAATCAGAAAGGCTTTGGGGGCTACCATTCAGCAAATCAGGCGTCAGTTCATAATTGAGGCTATTGTTATTTGCGTGCTGGGCGGAGTGGCTGGTATTTTCCTGGGGGTGCTAATGGGCAATGGCATTTCTATTCTTATTGGCCAAGGAGATTTTTTTGTGCCGTGGCTCTGGATGACGGTAGGTATGATCATTTGTATCACAGTGGGTCTTATCTCCGGTTATTACCCGGCTTACAAAGCCTCTAAGCTAGATCCAATAGAATCTTTGCGGTACGAATAGTGATACTGTTTTTGCCTTATTTTTCAAAAAATAAGCAAAACAGAGACTTTAAATAATTAGCGGTAGGCTTAAAATTAAAATATTTTCACTGGCAGTTTTAGTGCTGTTTTTAGAAAAACAGGTTCAAAACATCTTTTAGCCATTGATATATTGCTTTTTCTTTGACTACTGAAAAATAGCTGTCTATTTTTGGGAAATGGTGATGGGGTGCCACCAATATTAACCGCCTGTCCTGAGGCTGATGACTCCTACTTCTACGCCAATAAACTTGGCGTTGGTTTTTCTTGTACCATATTAGGAGTATGCCCTTATTTAAATCTTATCTGAGATTTTCTTTTTTTAGGAGGTACCGCTATGCCCTAGAGGTGCTGGTCATGAGCAGGTATTTGATCCGGTGGTTGTTGATTGCCACAGTAGTGGGTGTGTTGGCGGGCAGTGCCTCCGCCCTTTTTCTGGTTCTGCTGGAAGCGGCCACTGTTTACCGTGAAGCAAATACTTTCATCATAGCTTTTCTTCCAATAGCTGGTTTTGTCATAGGCTGGGCTTACCACAATTGGGGCAAAACCGTGGAAGCCGGCAACAACCTGCTATTGCAGGAAATAAGGCAAACCTCCAGAAGCAGGATTTCATGGCTGATGGCCCCTTTAGTAATGGTAACAACCGTACTGACACATCTGTTTGGCGGATCAGCTGGCCGAGAGGGGACGGCTGTTCAAATGGGCGGAGCGCTGGCAGACCAACTAACCCCTCTGTTGAAGTTACGGCCCAGAGACAGAAAGATTATCTTGATTTGCGGAATAAGTGCGGGTTTTGCCTCTGTGTTTGGTACTCCTCTGGCAGGAGCTGTTTTCGGGTTAGAAGTTTTCTTGCTGGGCCAGCTACGGTACAACGCGCTGTTGCCTAGTTTTTTGGCCGCTGTTATTGCCGATGCAGTGACAACAGCCTGGGGAGTAGGGCATACGTTATATCCCACAGTTTCAGTACCAGAATGGAGCCTTTATACGTTTGGCGCAACTGTAGCAGCGGGAGTCGCATTTGGTTTGGCAGCTCGTTTATTTTCCTGGTCTAGCCACGCGGTGGCCGAAATTTTCAAAAGCAGAATATCTTACGCACCCTTGCGACCGGTGGTAGGTGGAGTGGTATTGATATTCATTGTCTGGTTATTGGGAACCACTAAGTACATAGGGTTAGGAATTCCTACCATTGAGGCTTCATTTCAGATGCCTTTGCCGCAATATGACTTCCTCTTGAAAATTGCGCTTACCGCTCTCACCTTGGGTTGTGGCTTCAAAGGAGGCGAGGTGACCCCCTTATTTTTTATAGGAGCCACGTTAGGCAATGCCCTGTTCCCGTGGTTGCCTTTGCCACTGGAGTTGCTGGTGGCAATGGGTTTTGTGGCTGTATTTGCCGGTGCTGCCAATACTCCATTAGCCTGCACCTTGATGGCCATAGAGCTTTTTGGTGCGGGTTGCGGGATGTTTGCTGGCTTGGCTTGTGTGATTGCTTATCTTTTCTCCGGGCACTCTGGTATTTATGGTGGTCAAGTGGTGAGCAACAGCAAACATCCTTATTGGGGACGAGACGCCGGTAAGAAATTAACAGAGCTGTAAAAACAGAAAAGCCCGGGTTTGCCGGGCTTTTCTGTTTTATGCTGGGGTAGAATTACTTTTTAGCAGCAGGTTTGCTCTTTTTGTATTCTTCGTTCAATCCGGCAATCACATCTTTGGTAATGTCTAGCGAGGCGTCTCCGTAAAGAATAGAGCTGTTGCCACGAGTGTAGCTTAACACCATTTTGTAGCCTCTTTCCTGGCTAAGCTTCTTGAGGTAAGCCTCTACTTTTTCGTAGATTTTTTTCATTTCCTCATTCTCGTCTTTGGCTAGTTGGTTGCTTGCCGTCTGTTGTTGGTTTCCCAACTGTTGCTGCTTCTGGGCCAGGCGCTCCTCGGTAGAAGCTCTTTGCTCTTGCGTTAGACCGGCCGCAGACTGCTGGTACTGGCCAACTTCTCTTTGGAAGGCGTCGGCCTTGGCGCGCAAGTCACGCTCCAGGCGCTGCCCTTTAGTTTCTAAACGTGCTTTGGCGTCAACAAAATATTGGTAGTTGCTTACTAATGAATCTGTGTTGATGTACACTATTTCTGGATTGGCTTGTGCACTGGCTTCTAGAGTAGTGTCATCAGAAGCAGTGGCAAGAGAATCTTCGGTTTCAACAGGAGCGGTGGCGTTGCCAGCCGGAGCAGTGCTTTGGTCGTTTTTACAGGCGGTAAAGGCAGCCGAGGCTACCACAACTACTAATAGTTTCTTTACTAGATTCACAATCAAGGGTTTGTTGGTTTCAGAAAAATTCACAGGGGCAAAGATAAAGTTCTTCTTTGCCCCTGTGAAACAGTTTAAGATGGTAATTTAATAATAAATATTGGAAGCAGGTGATTTTTGATTAATTACCACCGGCTCGGTTTACCTCTTCTAAAGAGTTGTTGCGGCGTTTCATTTCAAACTTTTCGCCTTTGTTGAAGCGGTAGCGCAGGTTCAGCCTGATACCTCTATTATAGTGATACATGTCAATTTCATTTGTAGTGCCATCAACTGTAGAAGTGCCTCTCATCTTGCGGCTCGCAAATAAATCTGTGGCGGTTAAGGTAACGTCCAGCTGGTCTTTCAGGAATGACTTTTTTACCCCAAGGTCTACCCAGTAGCTCGGCAAGGTGCGGTACACGTTAAACACACCGGCACCCTGATAGCCGCCGCTAACTTCTAACCTAAATTTATTCGGAAGCATCACGTTGTGGTTCGTTTGCGCAAATACAGATACCTGCTCATTATTGATGGTAATATCCGGAAGGACGGTGGTGTATTTCTGGTACGCCAGCGTGATATTGTTATTGAAGTTCCATTTTGAAGAAACTGTAACAGGGGTAACCAAAGTGGCATTCATAAATTCGCTTTCCACGTTACGCTGCTGAAAAGTAATCTTTTTCGTCTCAAGATTAGGTACTGGTACCTCAGACATGGCGTCTTTTGATTGTGAGTATCCTAACACCAGGTTATAGCTCTTCTTAAACGTCTGTGTCATCTGAAAAGAATTGGTGTACTGCGGTTTCAGGTGCGGGTTACCCGTAGCCTCGGTGCCATTATCTATAATCAAGGTAAATGGGTTCAGGTTATTGTAACGGGGACGGTTAATACGTCGGCTGTAGTTGTAGCTGATCTGGTAGTTTTCTGACACTTGTTGGGAAAGGAAAATGCTCGGGAAGAAATCTAAATACTCACGGCGGTTGGTAGCTTTGGTAGGCACAGAATGTCCTTTTGAGCGGGTGTATTCACTTCTTAAACCTGTTTGCAGGCTCCATTTGCTACCCAAAGCAGTGTTGAAATTTGCATAGGCCGCATAGATATTCTCATCATAAATGAAGTGATCGGTTCGGTTGGCAATTGGGGTGCGCTGGATATCATTTATCTCAAAGAAATTAATTGCGTTGTCTGACCGCACGTAGCTTCCTTTTAAACCACCTTCAAATTTGCCTTTCAACTGGGGCAGCGGCCGGACGAAATCTACTTTTGCCGAGTAGATACTATATGATGTTGGGTTATCGTTTTCCAGCAGATAGCCAGCATTAGAGTTATTAGCACCTTCAGGAGTCAATCTAAATGTTCCAAAACTTTTATCAGTTATTCGCACCACGTCTACATCAGCTGAAAGGGAAGTGCCTAATGAATCTAGTTTTCCCTGATAATGAAGGTTAGCGGTGGCGTTGGCAAACTTGCTGTCGTTGTTGTTTACAGATCTGTTTACTTCAGGACCAGTAGAAGACTGGAGGTTTGAGGTAGTGGTGGTGAAGAAAAGATTATCTGTAGTGGAACGGGCTAAACTTACGCTGCCCCCCAGGCTGTGGTTTGAGTTAAAGTCATAGTCTGTGCCAATTCTTATTGATTGAGAATACTGCATTCCGTCCTCGCCACCAGTAAGCAGCATTTGTTTGTCACTTTCGGCCTTGGCAAAGTTGCGGTTCATGGTAAACTCTCTCATTCTGGGTCTCTGCGACAGGTCTGCGGTGGCAAAAGAGCTCCATTTTCCTTGCTTTAGGTTAATGCTGGCTCCGCCGTTGTAGCCGTGCTCTTTGTTGAATTGATAGCCGCCGTACACACTACCGTTCAATCCATCTAACTGGTTTTTCTTCAGATTGATATTGATAATACCAGCTGTTCCCTCTGCATCATGCTTAGCCGAAGGGTTGGTGATAATTTCAAAATTCTTCAGGTTTTCGGCTGGCATGCTTTGCAGCATGGTCTGCAGTTGCTTGCCATCTAAGTAGGTGAGTTTGCCGTTGATCATGACCCGAGCGCCTTGCTGTCCGTTTAACTGTATATTCCCGTCCTGATCCACCCACACTCCTGGCATTTTAGTAAGCACGTCATAAGCGGTGTTTCCGGCGGCCATGGCAGTGCCTTCAACGTTCACTACCATTTTATCGGCTTGGTGATCTATCATAGGGCGCATACCTTCCACGGTAACTTCCTGTAAAACTTCAGAATCCTGTTTTAAGGCTATTTTTCCGAAATCTTTGCTAAAAGAGGCGGTGGTGACTTCAAAAACAGGTAAATCTTGGTTGGCAAAGCCCATGGCGCTGATTCTTAAGAAATATTTTCCTGAAGCCGGAGCCTTCATTTTGAAATTACCCTGTACATCTATGGCTTCGCCTGTAACCAGAGAGGCATCTGGTGCTTTGTGTAAGGTGACAGTTCCGTAGCTGAGGGGCTCGCCTTTGTCGTCTACCACTAGGCCGGTTAAACTACCAGCAGTTTGCCCAAACGAAGCTTGTATCATACAGCCCATGGCAATTAAGAAGAGCAGGAAGTGATTCATTTTTTTCATAGCGGTGTGTTTAGGATTTCTAATTGTATAAAGTACTATGCATTACAAGGTACATGGGCCAAAAAAAAGGGCTTTGGCGGTATCAGTGAAAAGAAGGCTAATACAAGCTGCAGAAAAGGCAGGCAGTGCTGTAATAATCAATAAATCTATAGAAGAGATTTTCTTACTAGAGTTAGTCGGTTTCGTTGTTCTGGATTTCATAGCTGTGGCAGAGACTTGGTTAATGATGAGGCAAAACTAATATAAGGTACTATGTAAAGCAAGGTACTGTTAAAATATTTTTCCTTGCTTTTTTACATAGATGCAGGAGGCATGGTAAAAGTTGCCCGTTTTAAAAAAATAATTTTGATTTCTATTTAAAGCGGGTAGAATATTTTAATACCAACCTATAGCGGGAGAGACTAGCTATAGACAGACAAGGATAATCAAGCTTTCTGATTTGGGCTGCGAGAAAAACCAATAACCTGGGCTACTTTTGTTTCGTTTTCCGTTTTTGCCCTTGTTTTTGAAAAGTAGCAGTAAAACAGATTAAATTAGAAACAGTCTTTGAGTAAAACTGACCCACCGCAAGTAATACGTGTAAAGCCACTGCACAGAATTCAGGCCATTACCAAACGTATGGGCCTAGACACATTTTTGTTACTCATGCTTTTAATGATCGTTTTGGCTTACCTGAAGCCGGAACTGGGAGAGGAGCATGGCCCCTTGCCCTTAGAGGAAATTACCACCTATGGCGTTTCCCTTATCTTCTTTTTCTATGGACTTAGGCTTAGCCCCACAAAACTAAGAGCCGGGCTCAAAGACTGGCGATTGCATGTGGTGGTGCAACTGAGCACCTTTTTTCTTTTCCCATTGGTTGTATGGGCCGGAAGTGCTCTTCTAGGCGGAGGAGGAGAAAGTTTGCTGTGGCTGGGGGTATTCTATATTGCCGCATTGCCATCCACCGTTTCCAGTTCAGTTGTGATGGTGTCAATTGCTGGCGGGAACATACCAAGTGCTATTTTCAACGCCAGTATCTCCAGCCTGCTTGGTGTATTTATGACCCCGCTAATAATGGGGCTTTTCATGAGTACCAGCTCCAGTGCTGAAATGGATTTAGGGAGTGTCATTATAAAACTGGTGCTACAGGTGTTGGTTCCAGTTCTATTGGGTGTATTGCTGAATGGCAGGTTTGGTCATTTTGCTGAAGCCCATAAAGCACGTCTCCGCAAATTTGATCAGTTCATAATCTTGCTGATAGTGTACTCTTCTTTCTGCGAGTCCTTTGCGCGGGATATGTTCAGTGGCTTCGGGCCTTTGCAATTACTTTTGTTAGGGGCAGCGTTATTAGGCTTGTTTTTTCTGATTCTATGGCTGATAAATATGTTGGGGAACTGGTTTGGCTTTTCCCGCGAAAACAGAATTACAGCGGCCTTTTGCGGTTCAAAAAAATCATTGGTGCACGGCACGGTTATGTCTAAAGTGCTCTTCCCAGATGCTGATGTGGTAGGTATTATATTGCTACCCCTTATGGTTTACCATGCGCTACAATTAATAGCTGCCAGCGTGCTGGCACAAAGAATGGCTTTAAAGAAAGAGGAGCATTAAACAACAAATGAAAAGCTATTAGGTGAAGTTTCTGTTGTATGTTTTTGGCTCGTTTTAAAAAATAAAATCCTAAAAGGCACTTCAGTAAGTAAAACAAACAGCCCTGTAGCTATGGCTACAGGGCTGTTTCAGTTCTTAGGGTTTGTCAATCTCCTTCTTCCAACATAAAGAGTTCCTCCACTTTCTTTTTCAGCACCTTTGCCACTTTTAGAGCCAGCACGGTAGAAGGAACGTATTTATTGGTTTCCATGGCGTTTATGGTTTGCCGGCTTACACCAATACATTTTGCCAATTCATCTTGCGTCAGTTTTAAAGCTGCCCGTTCATTTCTGACGTTATTCTTCATAAGCGGGCACTTTGGCAGATTGAAACAAAACTAGGTGGAAGCGCAACAAAAACAACAACATCAAAGTGAACAGGTTGAACACCATGATCTGGTAAAAGCCTAGCCCATACACAAAAATAAGGCAGAACAGCAGCATCGCCGCGTTCACATAGGTGGCCCAAAGCAATGACTCCAGCCGAAGCTTGGCTATGTATTCGTCTTCCTCTCTGGTTTCTGAACAAGCCACCAAAAGCGTTCCGATGATGAGCAGGCAAGCTAAGATTTCATCGGCTACATTGTTTTCAATCACTGTGAAGGAACTTGCGCCAGTCTCTCCCAACATTTTGGGGCTGTACAGCGCTAAAACCTGAGTGTCTAGCCATGGAAAAGAAACCACCTCATTCAACAAGAGCAACCCAAGTGCTAAAGAAGGAATCAGAATGATCCAGCCCAATTTCTTAAACCGGTGCGGGAAAAGGTAACGTGTTTTCATTTTTGTAAAGTTTGCTTTACAAATGTAAAGGATATTTTACAAAAGTCAAGTTTGCTTTACAAATAAATTTTAGGCACAAAAAAGCCTGGCTTTCTGGAGAGAAGTCAGGCTTTTAGATACTGTATGATGGCTAGTGAGCCAAAACTTCAGCAAAGGTTTCCTCAGCTTCCATTAAACCGGCAGCGGTGATAGAAGTCAGCCGCACATGTTTTTCTTCGTTCACCAATACAGGGTCATACTTTGCTACCACCCGTACATAATTCTCGGTAAAGCCTTCCATAAAGCCGTCGGTGATGTCTGCTTCAAACAAAACCTTGCCCTCGTAGCCAATCTGGCTTTCATAGAACGCTCTTTTTTTCTTCTCAGACAGAATGCGCAGCATATCGGCGCGGCGGTTTCTTTCTTTCTGCGGCACCGGGTTCGGCATGTCAACGGCCATAGTATTGGCACGCTCAGAATAAGGGAACACGTGCAGGTAACTTATATCTAACCCATTAAGGAAGTTGTAAGTCTCCAGAAAATCTTCCTCGGTTTCACCCGGAAAACCTACAATTACATCTACGCCAATACAGGCATGAGGCATGGCTTCTTTGATCCAGCTTACCCGCTGCGCATACAATTCACGCAAATACCGGCGGCGCATCAATTTTAATATTTTGTTGCTGCCCGACTGCAGCGGCACGTGAAAGTGCGGCATAAATCGGTTGGAGGAGGCTACAAATTTGATAATCTCTTCACTCAGCAGATTAGGTTCAATAGAAGAAATCCGGAAGCGGCTTACATTCTCCACCTTGTCCAGCTCCTGTATAAGCTGGAAAAAGTTTTCCTTCCGTTCGCCTTCCTGCAAGCCAAAATCACCGGTGTTTACACCTGTCAGCACAATTTCCTTTACGCCAGAGTCTCCAATGGCTTTTGACTCTTGCACTACTTTTTCAATTGTATTGCTTCTACTTTTGCCTCGGGCCTGCGGTATTGTGCAGAATGTGCAAGAGTAGTCGCAACCATCCTGTACTTTAAGAAATGTGCGGGTGCGGTCACCAAAAGAGTAAGCGTTCACGAAAGTGTTGGCTTCTGACACTGGGCTGGCAAACACCTGCGGCGCAGCTTTCTTTTCAAATGTCTCTAGAATGTCTACCAACTGAAATTTTTCAGCGGCACCTAAAACTGCATCTACCCCCGGTATTTCAGAAATTTCCTTTGGCTTTAACTGGGCATAGCAGCCTACAATAGTAATAAAAGCATTAGGAGAGTGCTTCAAGGCTTCCTTCACCACCTTGCGGCATTTTTTATCTGCATTGTCGGTGACAGAGCAGGTGTTAATCACAAATATGTCGGGCGTGTCGGTAAACTCCACCTTCTCAAACCCACGCTCCTGAAAGATACGGGAAAGGGTAGAGGTCTCAGAAAAATTGAGTTTACAGCCCAGAGTATAAAATGCTACCTTTTTCATAATCAGGTTGCAAAGGTACGGAATTTTATCAGTGAACAGAATTACAGTAAACAGTCATCAGTTGTTGAGACGTATTTAGCAGTTAAAAAATATACAGTGATCAAAAATAGATTTCAGAGATTGAAGAACTGGAAAGCTGAGTGTGATTTATAAGCGTGTTTTAAAAAAATTGCTTAAAACACTACCATGGAAGCATGTTGCACTTCCTATACATACTTTACAAACTTTTCACTAAACACTATTAACTGATTACTGTTAACTGCTCACTGATTTCTGAAATCATTTTTTCAGGAAATCGGCAAAACTGGTTTGCATGTAAGCTTTTCCTTGGTCTATCTGCTTTTCTGTCACGGTAGAATCCTGGAGGTTAGGCCGCTTCGAGACATTGTCTACGGTAACTACTCCGTCTGGAGTGACCATACCAAAACCATCGTTAAAGACATAAAAGGCAAATTGTTTGGCATTAGGGTCTAATAGATTTTTACCCCAAGAGTAAGCCATGGCTGGAAAACCTAACTGCTGAAGCAAAGTAGGCGCTATGTCAGTTTGGGAGCCAATGTTTTGGATGATGGTATCTTTTACGGCAACGGCACCACCGGTAAGTAGTAAAGGTATTCTAAACTTAGAAGGAGCATCTACCGGATCATTTCCTGGATAAGGGTGACCATGATCAGCCACAATCACTACCAATGTATTTTCCCACCATAGCTGTTTTTTAGCCTGATCAATGAATTTACCTAATGCCCAATCAGTGTAATAAACTGAATTTTTGAATTTGGATTGATCATCTGAGCCGGGAAACTTTGTTGGTATTGGTGTTTCAAAAGGCTCATGGCTACTCAACGTATACACAGTTGTGAAGAATGGCCGCCGCGGTATCTTGTGCTCCTGCAGTACCTTTTCAAAAAGAATATGGTCGTGTACTCCCCATTTTGAGTTGTAGTGCTCACTTGAGAAATCAGTTTTCTCAATTAAACGCCCGTATTTACCATTCAACAAATACGACTTGATGTTGGCGAAGGCTAGCTCGCCGCCGTAGTAAAAGCTGGTGGCGTAGCCGTTGTCTCTCAAATCTTTAGCAAAATGTGGCAAACGCTCCGTCTTTTTGGGTGTTTTAATAATAGAGGTAGTGGTCTGTACAGGATATCCGCTCAATAATGCCACCATGCCTTTTTCACTACGGTCGCCGGAGGCGTAAATATTAGTAAAAAAGATCCCCTCTTTTGCAAGAGCATTTAAGTTGGGGGTTACATCAGTAGGGCCACCAAGAGGGCCAATAAACTTAGCGGTATAGCTCTCCAGTATAATATAAAGTATATTTGGCTTCTTACCTTTGATCAAAATCGGAACTGAATCTGATTTGCTTTGGTAAAGTTCTTCAACCAGTTGTCTTGCCTTTTCTTCCTCAAAATAGTCATAGGGGTTTTTGGTCTGGTGATTCTTTTTAATCAGCGAATGCATTAAGTTCCAGGGCACATTAACCCCAGAATGGTTGGCGAAAAGCTTTTGCGAAAAATATACATCGCTTTGATTCAGCGGAATCTGCTGCCAACCTCCTCTGATGGGTAAAATCAGAAGTGCTACCAGAAACAAGCTTAACAATAGGTCTACCGCTAAGTGTTTTCCTCTGTTCAGCAGAGAAATATTCCAAAGGGGCCGTACTGCTTTGTATAGAAGATAACCTATTCCTACTAAAGCTATATATATAAGGAGTAAAAGCCATAAAGGAGCCGAACTGGTAGAGGCAATCATTTCAGCTGGGGTATTCAAGTACTGAAGCGGAGTTGCGTCTAAACGATAGCCCCAGGCGGAGTATAGTTCTAAGTCTGCCGTTACCAATAGGGCTATCAAGCCCAGTAGCACCCACGTGTAAACCGAAAGTATTTTTATAAAAACAGGTTTTCGGAAGGCTGTTTCATTCAGAAAAAGCAGAAATGGTATAACGCTCAGGTAGCCAGCAAAAGATAAATCCATTCGGAGACCATGCCAGATCACCTGAAAAATTTCCATAGAGGTCAGTTCATCTGCCTTGTCATAATGGTATCCCAGAAAAAAGAAACGGCAAATGACAAAAAAGAACGTCCAGAATAAATAATAGGCGAAAGATCTTAATATAATATGTTTCACATAGCAAATATAGTTTATACTACAGGCCAACTCCAATTTTAGCGTTAAAAACCTAATGTTTGTTTTTTGAGGGGGTGTTAAAAATATTAAATATAAATTTTAATGAAGGGGTTTATGTTTTGAAGGGGTTTTGAAGAAAAAACATCAGTTTTTAATAAAAGGTGTTAAAATTTTATACCCTTTTATTGCTGATAAAGATTCTTGTTCTAAATTTGGGGCATAGATATATAACCCTTTTCAAAACCCATGGCTATTCTTCGTTTTAAAGCGCTTGAGTTGGTTAACCAACGTGAGCCAGTGGAGGTGAAGTTACCTTCAGACAAAATTTCAGATTACTTCGGGTGCAATGTGTATGGCCTGGAAGCCATGCGTGCTACTCTTTCCGGAGATTATTACAAGCGCCTGCGCCAAACCATCAAATCTGGTACTAAAGTAGACCGTAATCTGGCAGATGCTGTGGCCGCCGCCATGAAAACGTGGGCTTTAGGGAAAGGTGCTACTCATTACACCCACTGGTTTCAACCATTAACTGGTGAGACTGCTGAGAAACATGATTCATTTTTTGATTTAAGTTCTGACGGCCGCGCCATAGAAAACTTCAAAGGCAGCGCGCTGGTACAGCAAGAGCCAGACGCTTCTTCGTTCCCGAACGGTGGTATCAGAAATACTTTTGAGGCTCGCGGCTATACTGCCTGGGACCCAACCTCTCCGGCCTTCATCATAGAGAATGCTGGTGCTAAAACCTTATGTATTCCCACTATTTTCGTTTCTTATACCGGTGAGGCCCTTGACTATAAAGCTCCGCTTTTAAAGAGCCTTGCATTGGTAGAGAAAGCCGCCGTTGACGTTTGCCAGTATTTTGACAAAGACGTTACCAAAGTAACCACTACTCTGGGTGTTGAGCAGGAATACTTCTTAGTTGACCGTGCTTTATTTGATGCCCGCCCTGACCTGGTATTAAGCGGCCGCACCGTGTTTGGCCATGAGCCAGCTAAAGGACAACAGTTGGAAGATCATTACTTTGGCGCTATTCCTTCTCGGGTGCATGCTTTCATGGTTGACTTTGAGATAGAAGCTCACCGTCTTGGAATTCCTTTGCGCACCCGCCACAATGAGGTGGCTCCAAACCAGTTTGAGTGCGCACCTACGTTTGAAGAGGCTAACCTGGCTGTAGACCATAACCAGCTGTTAATGGACCTGATGGATACCGTGGCAGAGAAGCACAACTTTAAAGTGTTACTTCACGAGAAACCATTCAAAGGCGTAAACGGCAGCGGTAAGCACAACAACTGGGCATTAAGTACAGACACTGGTGTGAACCTGCTGGCCCCCGGCCGTAAGCCAAAAGAGAACCTTCAGTTCCTGACTTTCTTCATCACCACCATCAAGGCGGTGCATGAGTACGCTGATCTGTTAAGAGCCAGTATTGCCTCTGCCAGCAACGATCACCGTTTAGGAGCCAACGAAGCACCTCCGGCTATTATGTCTGTCTTTATCGGTACAAAACTAACTGAGATACTGGACGAATTAGAGCGTACTGCAAAGTTACCGTTGGATAAAGGAGACAATGTATACCTGAAATTAGGTATAGACAAAATCCCTGAAATCCTGTTAGACAATACAGACCGTAACCGTACCTCACCGTTTGCCTTTACCGGTAACAAATTTGAGTTACGTGCAGTGGGATCATCCGCAAACTGCTCAAACGCCATGACTACTTTGAACGCGATTGTGGCTCACCAACTCATTGAGTTCCGCAACAGCGTGGAAGCCATGATTGCAAAGGGTAAGAAAAAAGAAGTAGCCATAATTGACGTATTGCGTGAATATGTGATTTCTTCTAAAGCTATTCGTTTTGAAGGCAATGGTTATTCACAGGAGTGGGAAGATGAAGCTGCTGGCCGTGGTTTGAGCAACATCCGTAAAACGCCACAAGCGTTAGATAAACTAGTAGATGAGCGTGCATCTGGCCTGTTTACCAAGTATAACATATTCAATGAGCGTGAGTTACATGCCCGCCACGAGATTTTGCTTGAAGACTATATCAAGCGCGTTCAGATTGAGGCTCGTGTTATGGGTGACCTGGCCATGAACCATATCATTCCTACAGCAGTAGCTTACCAAACTAAATTGGTGCAAAACATCAAGGGTCTGCGTGAAATAGGTCTGGAAGATGATGAGTATGCACAAACTACTCTTGATACCATCAAAGCCATCTCCCGCCACTTGACCACCATCAAGACTAGTGTAGATGCCATGGTTGAGAAGCGTAAAGTGGCCAATAAAATTGAAGACACCCGTGAGCGTGCCATCATGTACAGCGAGGAAGTAATGTCATTCTTTGATACCATTCGCTACAGCGTAGATAAATTAGAGCTGATAGTGGACAACGAAGAGTGGCCATTGGTGAAATACCGCGAAATGCTGTTTGGTAATTAATTAGCAAAGTTCTTAGCTTGTTTTAAAATAAAAAGCCCCGGAAATTCCGGGGCTTTTTATTTTATGTTGTTAGCCGTTTCAGTCATTGGTCTAATATACATTATATGAACATGGCTTGGTCTGTGCTTGTGCTGGAAGTACTAAGGTTTTTCTTTACTCCCATAAGGCTATTCTTAATTTCGCCTGTTGTGGGCAAACGCTCTTTCCAGTTCTGATCCTGCCACCAAGTCTGAAGTTTACCGTTCTTTTGAAACTGTTCATACACCCTTTTCAGCACAAACGGCAAAATAAGAGAAGCAACATTGGTGGCCAGTTTTCCTTTAATTCCTAAATGAATAATCAGTTTTACCAGAAGGAGCTCCTTTAGCTGCTCAAACAGCATTTGCGAGCCCTTCTCCTGAACGTGTCCTTTTAAAACCTGGAAGGCCTGTTGGGCATTTCCTTTGGCCATTTCACGGCTAAACCAAGTTTCAACGGTGGTGCGGGTAACCTGTACGGCATCAGGAATCTGTGAAACCGTTAATCCAGCCTTGTGTAGCAAACGAGCTGCGTAAGCATGGCTTCTTTGTAGAAATGGCAGAGACATATGAATGAAGGTGTAGTTGGTGACAGGTTCAGATATTCGGGCTACGTTTTATTGCTGTGGTTGGTTACATGATTTTTTATCTATCATGAAAATAGTTGATAGAGAGATAAATGCATAGCAAATAGGTCGTTTAGTTTAGGATGATTTTTACACGTAATTTATTGGAACAGCTCATCTAAAGAAAAAAGTACGTGCTGTCATTGGTAAGTGCACAACAGACATTTGTTTGGCCTAGAGCGTTTCTGTGGCTCGCAAAAAGGTATTACTTTTACAGAGGATTCGCTGAACATTATCGTTAGAAAAATAGTTATCAGGTAATGGAATCTATACTTCCTATGAATACAGAAACCGCTGCGCTAGATGGTATTTATTGCCCTAGCTTAACTGACTATAAGCGCCGCCTAACCCGCGAAGTGAAAATAGGTGACTTGGCCATGGGGGGCACAAACCCTATTCGGGTACAGTCTATGACCACTGTTGATACCATGGACACCCTTGGCTCTGTAGAGCAGGTGATAAGAATGGTAGAGGCAGGCTGCGAGTATGTTCGCATTACAGCACCAAGCATCAAAGAGGCCGAAAATCTTGGTAATATTAAGAAAGAACTTCGTGCCCGTGGTTACTCAGTACCTCTTATAGCAGATATACATTTTACACCCAATGCCGCTGAAATGGCGGCAAGGCTGGTGGAGAAAGTACGGGTAAACCCCGGTAACTACGCCGATAAAAAGAAATTCCAAACCATAGAGTATACTGATATTACCTATCAGGCCGAGCTGGACCGAATAAGGGATCGCTTTGTGCCGCTGGTAAACATCTGTAAAGAATACGGTACTGCCATGCGTATTGGTACGAACCACGGCTCATTGTCTGATAGAATTCTTAGCCGCTACGGCGATACACCGCTGGGCATGGTAGAAAGTGCTTTGGAGTTCCTGCGCATCTGCGAAGACCTTAACTACTTTGATGTAGTGCTTTCTATGAAAGCCAGCAATACCCAGGTAATGGTTCAGGCATACCGTTTACTGGTTCAGAAACTACATGAGGAAGGTCTGCAGCCTTACCCGCTGCACCTGGGCGTGACAGAAGCTGGCGAAGGTGAGGATGGCCGTATTAAATCAGCGGTAGGCATAGGTACTTTATTAGAGGACGGTTTGGGAGACACCGTGCGGGTTTCATTGACGGAGGCTCCAGAACTGGAAGCACCGGTAGCTAAAATGCTGATAGACCGCTACAATACCCGCGCCGGACATACACCAATTAAGCCTATTTGTCACCTCCCTTACAACCCGTTTCAATACCAACGCCGCGAAACACGTGAGGTGCTGAACCTTGGTGCTCACAACGTGCCTAGGGTAGTAGCAGACTTGAGCCGATTGGAAAATGTGCAATATGAAGACCTTCGGCCAGTAGGGCATATTTATAGAGAGGCGCTGGATAAGTTCACCATGACTGACCAAGGTGCTGACTATGTTTATACCGGTAGTACCCCTGTTGGTTTCATGTTGCCGAACGGCTTAAAAGAGATTGTAGATTATACTGCCTGGTTAGAAGCCGAACACCGAGAAGACAGGTTACCACTGTACACAGCCCAGCAGTTTGAGATTGCAGATACGTGGCACCCACAGCTCAACTTTGTATTGGTTACCATCGGCCACCTGACAAATGACTTTATAGAGCGTTTGCATACTCGACCAGATGTAGTGCTGATTCTGGAAACAGAGAATGAACATGCTATGCCGGAGCAGCGCAAAGCTTTCATCCGCCTCATGAACCAGGGGCAGCCGGTACCTATCATTATTAAGCGATCTTATGAGGACCTGACGGATGAGCAAGTGCAGCTGTATGCCGCTACTGATATAGGAGGTTTGCTGATAGACGGGTTTGGCGATGGTGTCATGCTCAGCACACAAGATTTGAGTTACCGCACAAAAGAGGAGTGGGGCTATACTCTGGAAGGACTGAACAAGTTAGCCTTCGGAATTCTGCAGGCAGCCCGTACCCGCATGAGTAAAACGGAGTACATCAGCTGCCCCAGCTGCGGACGAACACTGTTTGATCTGCAAGAAACCACTGCCATGATTCGGAAACGTACCGACCACCTGAAAGGCGTGAAAATTGGTATCATGGGCTGCATAGTCAATGGTCCCGGTGAAATGGCTGATGCTGATTACGGATATGTGGGCGTAGGAAAAGGTAAAATTGCGCTATACCGCGGTCAGCAGGTAATTAAAAAATCAGTTCCGGAAGAAGCCGCCGTAGATGAGCTAATAGAGCTGATCAGAGAAGATGGCAACTGGTTAGAGCCGGTTGGGACAGGGGAATAATTTCATCTCTGTAAACTCCTTACCTCAAGCTGTTGTTTTTAAAATTAGAACGTACTTAAATTTAGATATATGAAAGGTTTGTTTGATTTCACAGAAGTGGCAACGTATTTCTTCCGTAAGAAAGACCCAAACCGTAAGACCAACTTCAATCTGCGCACCATGCACCTCATTAATAAAATTTCAATGCTGATGTTTCTGGCAGGGCTGGTGTATCTGGTGTTTAAATTGATGACGAGATAAATCAATATAATTTTGAATGTTGATCCCCCTGTTTTGGAGCTGTTTTAACGGAAACAGCCCCAAAACAGGGGGATCTCTTTTTTACATTATTTAGACTGGGTACAACTTCTAGTATATTTAAGCCATTGAGTTTAAAAACCGATTAGAAGTGCTGCATCATGAACATAGAAGAATTTAGAGAGTATTGCTTAGCAAAGCCACACACAACTGAAAGCCTTCCTTTTGATAATGATGCGCTGGTATTCAAAGTTGCGGGTAAAATTTTCGCCATTGCTAGTTTGTCTGAGTATGAAGCAGGAGTGGCGCTGAAGTGTGACCCAGAGTGGGCAGTAGAGTTGAGAGAGCAGTATGATGCGGTAAAGCAAGCATATCATATGAATAAGAAACACTGGAACAGTGTTTTACCAGCCGGCAACCTGCCTTCCGACCTGTTTAAGAAATTGATTGACCACTCTTATGGTTTAGTGCTTCATGGTATTCCTAAAAAGAAACGACAGGAGCTGCAACTACAAAATTATCCGGATTCTACAATGAATTAAACATTTTAATAAAATTTATAATCTTGAAGCAACCTTTCGGGTGGTAAGTGAATCTATGTAGTAAAGCAACCAAAATACTATCTATTTTATTATCATGCCCGCTTATACTAATTCCTTTTCGTTCCTTCTTCTTTATTGTTCTTGCCTGTTTACCTGCACCAGCTGTTTAGATGTAGAGGGAAACCCTATTGTTACTGAAAATGTGAGTGTAAAGCAGAATAGTTCTGTTGATTACAGTTTAGGTACTTTAAGTGTAGAGGCAGGGGCAGTAGTAGAAATGCATCCAGCTCATGCAGAGGTGAGCGAGCTAGTGAGAGAACAGACAGGTGAAATTAAATACAAATACAAGCCACAACCAGGATTCAAAGGAAAGGATTACGTGCAGATTAGATTTGCCAAAGGAACTAACGGAACCTCTGAGAGTACTCTCATCAAAATAACTAAAATCAATCTGATAGTAGAGGAGTAACATATCCCCCCTTTACATATAAGAAAGTCCGGCTAGTATGGCCGGACTTTCTGCTTTTATTATGTTTTGGGTCTGTTTTCAGAAAAACAGCACCAAAACGTTAAATTACTACGTTCACAATTTTACCTGGAACTACAATCACCTTCTTCACCGGCTTGCCTTCCAGCAATTTCTGCACTTGCTCAGAGGCAAGCACTTCTTTTTCTACTTCTTCTTTAGATGCCTTTAAATCAAACGTGAGTTTGGTTTTCACTTTTCCGTTGACAGAAATAGGATAATCAAAAGTGCTCTCGGTTAGGAATTCTTCTTTCCATTCAGGATAGGCGGCATAAGCAATGCTTTCAGAATGTCCGAGTCTGTTCCAAAGTTCTTCGGTAATGTGCGGAGCGTAAGAAGCCAGCACCACCGTCAACGGCTCAAGAATAGCGCGTTTTTTTGTTTTCAGGGCGGTCAGTTCATTCACGCAAATCATGAACTGGCTCACACTTGTTCCGAAGGAGAAACGTTCAATGTCTTCCTCTACTTTCTTGATGGTCTTGTGCAGCGACTTCAGTTCAGCAGGAGTTGGTGTTTCTTCGGTAACAGCCCAGTTGCCCTGATCGTCAAAGAACAGCTTCCAGAAGCGGCGCAGGAATTTGTACACGCCGTCCATGCCATTTGTATTCCATGGCTTGAACTGCTCCAACGGCCCCAGGAACATCTCGTACATGCGAAGTGTATCGGCGCCGTATTCTTTGATTAGAACGTCAGGATTAACAACATTATATTTTGACTTAGACATTTTCTCGACTTCAGGTCGAGTCATAAATGCTGAAGGAATTTCATTATGGCTTGTCTTATTACCAATTCCTGTAGAATTTAAATTAGGACTTTCGCCTTCGTAAATAGGTTCAAATCCAAAGTATTTATAATCATTTTCAGCATTATCATAATGAAAAATATGATATCCGTTTTTTACAGTGAAAACTGAACTCATCCTTTCATTCTTCCATCTTAAGAATTCAAGAATTTGTTCAACCTCCATTGTGTGATTAGTTGTAAACTCAATAGGCACAAATAGAGTAGAATTCTGTTTTTGTGTACCCGCTTCAGTTAGGAAAGAATCAACATCCATACTTAGATACTGACTGAATACCTCTATGTCATTAAGTTCTCTAGCCCCTGTAATAGTTCGAATGATTTCCATATTCGAAGAAATCGCTCCACCACTTCTAACAATTTTTTCAGATACTCCTAAAATCATGCCTTGGTTGATGAGCTTTTTAAATGGCTCATCCTGGTTTACTAATCCAAGATCAAAGAGAAATTTGTTCCAGAAGCGGGAGTAGAGGAGGTGACCCGTAGCATGCTCTGAACCACCAATATATAAATCAACGGCCTGCCAATAATTTATGGCTTCTTGGCTAGCGAAAGCCTTGTCATTTTTAGGATCCATGTATCGGTACCAGTACCAGCTGGAACCCGCCCAACCCGGCATAGTGCTCAACTCATACTCAAACTCACCACGGTATTTCCAGTCCTGTGCGCGGCCCAACGGTGGTTCACCAGTTTCAGTAGGCAAATATGCATCAACTTCTGGCAACATTAATGGCAACTCGCTTTCCTCCAGTAACGCAGGAATACCGTCTTTGTAATATACTGGCACCGGCTCACCCCAGTAGCGCTGACGACCAAACACAGCATCGCGCATGCGGTAGTTGATACGGGCTTTACCCACACCCAATTCCTCAGCGCGTTGAATGCCAGCTTTAATGGCCTCTTTCACTTCCAGCCCGTTCAGGAAATCAGAGTTGATGATTTTTCCTTCCTTGGCAGCGTGTGCTTCTTTGCTCAAATCTCCTCCGGCTACTACTTCCGGAATAGGCAAATTGAATTTTATCGCGAAGGCGTAGTCGCGGCTGTCATGGCCGGGCACAGCCATGACAGCGCCGGTTCCGTAGCCTGCCAATACGTAATCGGCAATCCACACCGGTACTTTCTCTCCGGAAATAGGATTGATGGCATAGGAGCCGGTAAAGGTTCCGGTCACCGTTTTTACGTCGCTCATACGGTCACGCTCAGAGCGGTTCTTTGCCCAAGCCACGTATTCCTCTACCTCGGCTTTTTGTTCTGGCGTGGTGATTTCAGTTACGTACTCATGTTCCGGCGCCAGCACTACAAAGCTCACCCCGAATATAGTGTCAATGCGGGTAGTGAAAACGGTGATGTGCTTGTGCTCATGGCCGTCAATCTGGAAACGCAATTCAGCCCCCACGGATTTACCGATCCAGTTGCGCTGCATTTCCTTCACCGGCTCTGGCCAATCAATGGTATCAAGTCCTTGGAGCAAGCGCTCAGCGTAGGCAGTAATGCGCATCATCCACTGCTTCATCAGCTTGCGCTCTACTGGGTAACCCCCGCGCTCTGATACGCCGCCAATTACCTCGTCATTGGCCAACACTGTTCCCAAAGCAGGACACCAATTAACCACAGCTTCTGACAAGAAAGTAAGGCGGTACTTCAGTAACAAATCCTGTTGCTCTTTTTCTGATAATCTGGCCCAGGCATCGGCGGTTACGTGAGGCGTGTCTTCGTCACAGGCGGCATTTATGGTGGTATTGCCCCGCATGCTGAATTCAGATACCAGCTTCTCAATAGGTTCCGCTTTATTAGTATCATAGTTATACCAGCTATTGAAGAGCTGCATAAATATCCACTGCGTCCATTTATAATAGCTTGGTTCTGAGGTTCTAATTTCGCGGTCCCAGTCAAAAGAGAAGCCTAGGTTGCTCAGCTGCTCAATGTACCGCTCAATGTTCTGCTTGGTGGTTACCGCCGGGTGCTGCCCGGTTTGGATGGCATATTGCTCAGCGGGCAAACCAAACGAATCGAAACCCATTGGGTGTAAAACGTTGAACCCTTTCAGGCGCTTGTAGCGGCTCACAATGTCAGAGGCAATATACCCCAGCGGGTGCCCTACGTGCAGTCCTGCCCCCGATGGATAGGGAAACATATCCATAGCGTAGAACTTAGGCTTGCTTTTGTCTATGTCGGTCTTGAACGTCTTGTTCTCGCTCCAGAAGCGCTGCCACTTCTGTTCAATGGATCGGTAATCGTACTCTGACATATTATAGTTTCTGTTGAAAGGTTCTGGTTCTTATTGGCTTGAAAGGCCATTGGCAAAAGTAATGAATTTCTGAGGAATCTTAACCTGAAGCTGGTTTCTGGAGGATTGAGTTGTTGCTGAGCCGTTTTGGAGCTGTTTTTAAGAAAAGAGGCCGAAAACACAATTGGTTTTAAGAGTTGCAATAGCTATAGCAGGCCACTCAGCGGGTCTTTCCCGTTCCAAGTGCCATGGCTACTGATTGGGGTAAAACGAGCGAAAAGCTCTTCTGTATACCAGCCTTTACTACGGGTCTGTTTAATGACCTCGCGGTGGGCGGCCATTCGGTAGGCATAGGCTTTCATGCTGGCTTCGTCTTTCCAAAGACTGAAAGTGGCTTGGCGTAGAAAAGGGGCCTCACCTAAACCGATAGAAGCCAAAAGTCCTTCTGCGTGGTCAAGGCTGGCGCTGGCTTGAGGCACGTTCCGCCAAAAGTCAATGGCTTTGGAGAGTTTAATAGAGGCACGGGTGAGTACGGCAATAGGTGCGTTGGGCGGCGCCGGAAGTGTTTCTGCCGTGAAAGGATTTTGCCCGCTCCAAAGTCCATGCGCCTGTAACGGCTGTAATGCTACGGTGTATTGCTCAAAGGTATGCTGCCGGTACTCCTCTAAAAGCGGGTGACTCTGGAAAAAGTCTTCGGCAGCAGCGGGTGAGGCCCAGGTAGCCATTAATCCGTAGCGGTACCAGTTCGGTTTCAGGCTGAATCCGCGGCCTTGTCCACTTCCCAGCAGTTTAAAGAAATTCAGTCCCTTTACCTGTTGCAGCGGCCTGACAGTGGTACCCATTTGAGCCAATCCCCAACGCCAGTGGCCTTGTTTTACGCCGAAAAGTGATAAAGTAGTATGGGCAGGAGCAGAGGGTTGGGCAGTGGGTAGCAAGTTGCGTGTTGTTTTTGGCCTGTTTTTCTAAAAGTAGGCAGAAAACAGGAGGCTGAAAATTGTTGTGCATTAAAAAAGGGAGCCGAAGCTCCCTTTTTTATTACAAATTTATCTTTTTGTTGTCACCTGGATGAGCAGGTTCACCAGTTATAGCGGCTTTCACCATGCCATATAAATGAACCACCGCACTGTTCGGAGAGTCCCAATATTCCGCCTGCTCCACGGTCACCTTCAACACGCCAATATTTGGATCATCTTTTCCCTCTGGGAACCATGCTAGCATAGCTGGATTCCAGAGCTCATCAATTTTCTGCTGGTCACGGTAAACAGAGGCTCTGCCTGAAACAGATACATATAGTTGATCACCGGGCTTTGCGTAGCTTAAGTTTACGTGGCTGTCATTCTTTATCTCATGCGTTTTACCAGAGGCGTAACCAGTGAAGAAATAGATGGTGCCGTCTTCATTGGTCTGTAAGTGGCGCATGGGCCGCGAACGGATAGTGCCGTCTGGCTCTACGGTACTTAGCATAGCGGTATTGATATCGTTGATTTTGTCTAGCAGGTTCTTAATCTGTTCCTGCTTATTTTCTTGTGCGTTTTCCATAGTTATAGTTATGCTTATAATCGTTTTAAAAGAATACGGGGCTAAAACCGGAAGGGTTCTTATGCTACTCTTATAACCCGTTTATGTACCTTTGGTTATAAAAGAATCCATTGAACTACCTGGCGCACCTTTTTCTTTCGGGTAATGACCCTGACCTGCAGATTGGCAATTTCATAGCCGACAGCGTGCGCGGTGCCCAGATACTGCTGTATCCGGAGCGGGTGCAACAGGGCATTAAGCTGCATCGCCAGATAGATGCCTTTACCGATTGCCACCCTATTGTAGCCGAAACCAAAGCTCGTCTGCGGCCACTTTTCCGGAAGTACGCCGGAGTGGTGGCAGACCTTTATTTTGATCATTTTCTGGCGGTGCAATTTTCACATTTCAGCGCTGAGCCTTTGCCTGCGTTTGCCGCTGCTGCCTACTCACATATATTAAGTAGGCCAGAACTGTTGCCAGAGCGGGTACACCATTTCTTACCGCACATGGTCCGTCACAACTGGCTGGTTTCTTATGCCAAAGTGGAAGGAATTACCAGAGCCTTACAAGGGCTTAGCCAACGCACCACCTTTGAATCAGGAATGGAAAAAGCAGGAGAGGAGTTACTGTTAAATTATGCTTCCTATGAAGAAGAATTTGCCAGGTTCTTCCCGGAACTGCAGCGGTATGTGGAGGAGCAGATAGTATTAATTAGGAATTAGGAATTAGCAAAGCGCAGGGAGGACACAGAGTGGAATCAATATTATATTCAGCAATGCGTGGACCAGCAAGTGTAAACATCCCCCTTCGCCCCCTTTAAAGGGGGAGTTTCTACTATTGGGTTAAAAAAAATGTTCCTGTTTTTGGGCTACTTTATAAAAAACAGGCCGAAAACAATAAGAGCCAATCCTTCTAGGATTGCTCTTATTGTAATATTATGACTCGCGACTCAGAACTCGCGACTCAAGACTCTTAATGATGGTGTCCACCTTCGCCGTGTACGTGGCCGTGGGCTATTTCTTCTGCAGTGGCATCTCGCACTCCAATTACTTTGCCTTCAAAATGCATATCCATTCCGGCGAGCGGGTGGTTGAAGTCCATGAGTACGTGGTCTTCTTCTACGCTCATAATGCGGCCTTGCATGTGGTTTCCTTCGTTGTCAGACATTGGAATGTAATTGCCTACCTGCACCATTTCCTCGTCTATTTTACCGTCTACCTCAAAAACGTTTTTAGGCACCGGCACAACAGCAGACTCATCTAAATCGCCGTAACCTTCTTCAGAAGAAACGGTGAATTTGAAGGATTCTCCTTCAGACTTGCCGGCAATTTCCTGCTCGAACTTTTCTGGTAACCCACTGACACCAAATAAAAAGACCATCGGATTTTCAGTGTCGGCTGTCTCAACGAGCGTTGCTTCGCCTTCTTCGTCAGTTACGCGTAGCTCGTAGGTGAGCGTTACAACTTTGTTCTCTTCTATTTTCATTTGATGAAGGGGTTTATGTGTTGATTTGTCGTAAAGGTACATATTCAGGAGAAAGAACCATGAGTTAGGAGCAATTCTGATAAAAAGCCAAGTGCTTAAAATCTGATATGGTCTTTCCTGTTTCTATTTCTTTTACGGTTCACTGAAGGTAAAAGATTAAGGTTTCTACTCCTCCGTTAGGAGTTCCCAGGCACTTCTATAAGCACCTATACCCTCGGCGTACTGCAGAAACTGATTATAAAAGTCATTCACTCCCAGCGTGGCACTGTCTCCAACAATCACCATTTTCTTTTTAGCACGGGTCATGGCCACGTTCATACGTCGTATGTCGGCTAAGAAACCAATCTCGCCTTCTGGATTGCTCCGCACCATGCTGATATACATAATATCTCGTTCCTGACCCTGGAAAGAATCTACCGTACCCACAGATAACTGCCTCTTGTTTTGCAGCTTAAATAGCTTGGGCTCATGTTCTACCTGATCTTTCAGGTAATTGATCTGGGCGCGGTAAGGGGAGATGATGCCAATGCGGAGTGGCTTTTCCTGTGCTTCGTTCTCCTTATAATCAAAGGGTTCATACGGCTGAAGCAACTGCACCAGGTGATTTATGAGCAGGTCTGCTTCTTCTGGGTTGGCGGTGCTGCTGCCTTCGCCCATAGTTTGCTCATTGAATCCGCAGCCGGCAGTGTCAATGAACTCCACTACCAGCCCAGGGGCAAACTCAGAAAATACATCATGTAGTGTTGCTGTTTTCACCGATTCATGCGCCTGTAGTTCACCGCCGTAAAACTGCTGGTTAGAAAAGCCCATGATGAGTTCGTGCATGCGGTACTGGGTTTTGAGCATTACCCCGCTTTCTGGTTGCCTCTCAATGCATTTCTCAAATAAAGTCCTGCCCAAGCCGCCTTTTTCGGCCGCCAGGGATTTAACGGTTGGTGGTAATTGGCAGTGGTCTCCGGCCAGTACGACTCGGTTGGCGCGGGTGATGGGTATCCAGCAGGCGGGTTCCAAGGCTTGGGCGGCTTCGTCAATAAAAACAGTGTCGTACTGCAGGTGCCGGATCACTCTATTGGCTGAACCCACTAACGTACAAGTAATTACCTGCACATTCTCCAACAAATCATCAGTGATATACTGCTCAATATCATCGGCTTGGGCTAAGACACGTTTGCTTTCTTCCTGCATAAACCGCCGCTGCTCCCGTTCATGCGGGCCGAAGTTACGTTTATACTGACCAGCCATACTTTTATATTCTTGGGCAGATTTCCGGAGCTTCTTCAGCATCTTGAAATCGCGGTGGTGCATGATCTGGGCATCCAGGGTGTGCTCCAGTAGCACTTCTGATACTCTGGAAGGATTACCGATGCGGATGACATTGATATCTTGTTCGGCAAGTTTTTCTGTGAGTAAATCTACGGCAGTATTACTGGGGGCGGTAACTAACAATTTGCGTTCACCGCTCTCTAAAGTTTTAATGATAGCCTGCACCAGTGTGGTAGTTTTACCAGTGCCCGGAGGACCATGAATGATAGCCACGTCTTTGGCTTGTACAATGTTTTTGACCGCTTCGTTCTGCGATTGATTTAGAGACGGAATAGGTGAATAGCTGCGCTCACGGCGGAAAATGGCTGGTTCTGCACCCAAAAGAATGTCGCGTAGCTGAGCCAACCGGCTTTTTTCAGCTTCCATTACTTTCATGAGGGCAATTTCCATTTCGCGGTAGCTCACTTCATCAAAAGTAAGCTCCACAGCCATTCTGGAACCTCCATATACCCAATCCGGAAGGTCTTCCTTAGAGGTGGCTAAGCGCAATTTGTTCCGCTTCACCTCCAGCACCACTCCATTTAAAGAGCCGCCTTCTCCGTTGGTGAACAAAGCCGCCGAAGAACCCGCCTGAAACATGTGCAGTTGGTCTCTGGCAGAAGTACGCTCTAACTCCACCACCATTTTATTACCAAACCCTACTTCCTGCTTTACAATGCTGACGGGGTACCAGCAAATTCCAAGGGCTTTGCGCTCGGTGATGCTGGTTTGGGCATTCTTTAATTGGTATTGTTTGCGGTCTTCTTCCTGCTCTAGCTTAAGCAGCGCCCGCACCTCTAAAAGTTCGTCTAAGATTTTATCCATTTATGTGGGGACACATGATTCAAGACTCAAGATATAAGACTTCAGGTGTACGAAACCATAAATAGGTCTTGTGTCTGATATCTTGTTTCTTATGTCTTTGTTATACAAAAAATGTATGTTGGTAAGGTTGGCACTTATATACTGTGGTGCCGGCGTAAATGATCTTTCTCCAGAGGGGTAATTTTTCTTCTGGCTCTACATATACGGAACCACAGGTTGGACAGGTTGGAACCTGTACTCTGTTTTTAGCCTGATTTTCAGAAAATAGCCGTAAAACAGGCTCTGCCACCTGGTGGTCTTTAATTTTGATCTGGAGTTGGTAATAAATTCCTTCGCCAAAAGGTAGGCTGGGAGGGCCGCAGGATTTCACTAGTGACAGAATTTCCACCTGCTCTAAAGCTTGGTATAACTCTACTGCCTCAGCATAAGTAATGTATTCGGCAACCGTTATAAAACGGTCTGTCATGCTTTCTTAAGCTTTTTCTTTGGAGCCTGAACTCTGTTCAATTTGCCTCTGAGCCAGGAAATATAGCCCACTAACACCAGTGACAGCATAGCGAAGAAAGCGGCGATGGCATCATGCTCAAATTTGGCATCGGCAGACACCACTAATTTTTCCTCCAGGTCTTTGATTTGCTTTTCTCTTCGGCGCACCAGGTTTCTTGAATTCTCTAATGAAGCTTTCAATTCAAATATGTTGTCAGTTACCAAACGCTTGTCTCCCTGCACCTGGTTAGCTATACGCTTGGTCTCATATTCTAATTCAGCGGCACGTTTGGCGGCAAGCCTTCTTGCCTCTAAAGTCTGTTCAGAAACAGCATGTATAATCTCTGTGTCTTTTTGCAGTACTTCTTTCAGTGCATCAATCACAGCTTTCATGTCTTTTTTAGAGGCATTGCCCCAAAAGCTGTTTTCCTGTGCTTTCAGGTAGTCATATTTTAACACCAACTGCTCACGTTCTGTAATTAGCTGCTGAATTTTAGATTCTGCGGCAGTAAGCTTAACAACAGGAGCTTCTGCGGCATCAGGGGTTAAGGAAGGGGCTGCCGCTGGCTTTGAAGTAGCTACTGTTTGTACTTTTGAAGTAGTGCTGGCAACTTGAGGTTTTGGTGCTGCCAGTGTTTTAGGCGCAGTGGAAACTACCATTGGCTTAGGTGCCGGCGCTGATACAGGCTTAGGCGTTGGGGTGACCACTTTGGACGTAGCTGGCAAGGCAGGGGGGGAGGCTAACGTCTGGCCGTTAACGTTGGCTGTGTAAGCAAGACTTAACAAGAACAGAAGGCGAGCGGGTACTTTCATAAGCGTAAAAAATCAAATCTATATCTACCTACTTAAAACCAGACTTAATAATAGAAGCTGTTTTTGGCATGGTTCTGTAAAAATACATCAAAAACGGCAGATAGCCGCAAAGGTGAAGACTCAGAATAATGTATTGTGCACCAGACCTGTGCAAGAGCTGAAATTTTACTATAAAAGAAGAGGGCTGGCAAGTATACTTGCCAGCCCTCTTCTTTTATAGTTTCTACTTTTACTTATTCTGCTGGTCTGCCCAGTTGTCCATTTTCTTCTCAACAACTCGCAAAGGCATGGTGCCATCTTTCAGGAATTCTTCATGAAATGAAGCTAATTTAAACTGATCACCTAGTTTCTTCTGGTATTTTTCTCTCAGCTCCTTGATCTTTAACTGACCAATTTTATAGGATAGCGCCTGACCTGGTATGGCCATGTACCGCTCTATTTCAGCTATGGCACCTTCTTCACTGATGGCCATATTGCTTAACATGTACTGTATCGCTTCTTCGCGGGTCATGCCTTTAGTGTGCATTCCTACGTCCACCACCAGCCGCACAGCTCTGTGCATTTCATCTCCTAAAGCGCCCATATATTGGTAAGGGTCAGTATACAGCCCCAGCTCTTTGCCCAACGATTCTGCGTATAGCGCCCAGCCTTCGCCGTAGGCACCGTACCAACTAAAGCGGCGGAATTTAGGCAACGCCTCGTTTTCCTGTTGCAACGATATCTGGTAGTGGTGCCCGGGAATGGCCTCATGCAAAAACAAAGACTCCATACCTGAGGTGGTGTTGAACTTGGTGGCATCTAAGATGGGAACGTAAAAAATGCCGGGTCGAGATCCGTCTGGTGAACCTTGGTTATACTCGGCACTGGCCGATGCCGCTCTGAACGCTTCCGTCTGCCTTATTTCAAAAGGAGTTTTAGGCGTTTGATTGAACATCTTTTTCAGGTAGGGCTCAATTTTAGACTGAATGGCTTTGAAGGCACTTAGTACCTCTTCCGGTGTTTTGTAGGGAGTGAACTTGGGGTCGTTACGAAGGTGGGTGAAGAAAGCATCCATGGTGCCTTTGAAACCTACTTGATCTTTTACCTTTTGCATTTCCCCTTTTATACGGTCTACTTCTTTCTGCCCGGTAGTATAAATATCGGCCGCCGATTTGTCAGTGGTGGTCCAGTATTTCACATAATAATTGTAAAGGTCTTTGCCACCCGGAATTTGATCTATACCAGTTGAAGTGCGTGCTTTAGGTAAATATTCCTGCCGAAGGAAAATCGCTAGCTTTTGGTACGTAGGCACCAGCTTGGTCTGGATTGCCTTTTTGTATTCTTCCGTCAGGCGCTGGCGGTCAGCACTAGCCATTTCCTCCGGAAAATTGTTGATGGGACCATAAAATAAGCTTTTGCTTGGTTCCTTCGTCACCAGGCTTTCCATTTGCGGAATCATTTTCTCCACCAATGCCTTTGGCAACACCACTTCATTGGCAATGCCCAGCCTGAAATTGGCAATGGCACTGTCTGCCCACACGGTAAAGCCTTCTATGCGCTGCAGCCAGTTCTCATAATCCTTTACTGTCTTGAAAGGCTGATTGCCCGTGCCGGAACCTAACTGGCCCATAGTAAGCGGCAAACCCCAGAACTGCTGGAACGGGATCATCCAAGTATTGTGCTTCAGGCCTTCGAGCTGAGTGTTCATTTCATACTCAAAAATATCATAACTGATCTGGTCATTGGCATTTAGCTCTGCCCGCTCAAACTGGCGCAACCTATCAAGGTAACTTTGGTAGTAAGTTTTTAAAGAATCACGGAAACCCTTGGTGTTGCTGTTTGGCAGCAGGTGGTTATAGCGGTTATCACCTTGGGCTGTGGCCTCCAGCGGGAACAGTCGGGCATTCTCTTCCCAGTAATTCTCAAACAATGTAGCCAACTGGGTATTGTCTGGCGTGTTGGCAGCAGTCTCCCTTTTATTCTGACAAGAGAAAAGCAAAAAGACAGACAAAAAAGCAAGAGCAAAATATTTCATAGGCATTGTGTTTTAAGAGCTAAGACAAATACGATGAACTTTTTAAGGTGATTGGGCTAATTTTAATGCTTTGCTACAATGGAGTATTAATTTATACTAATCAGACTTCAAATGATTTTTTAGCTGTAGTAAGTAGCGTATCAGCACATCTTGCAGCGGATAATCTGGGTGCATGAGGTAGTGGTGCGCCATGCCGTCTAGTGTAGCGACCATTAATCTTGCCTCGGCGGTAGGAGAGGTAGAGCCTGCCGCTGCAAGATGCTGCGTCAATAAGTTCAGTCTTTTTTGATTCTCAGCCTCCAGTTCCTTTTCCAGCGCCTTCACAACGTCAGACTGTAGTCTAAGGCTATAGTAAAGCTTCCAGAAGTTTCTGTTTTCTTCTAGCACTTTGAAAGTAGTTCGTACGTGGTGATCCAGAAACTGATAAGCAGATAGCTCCTCCGGCTTCTGGTAAGACTCCAGCACCGACTGTCTTCCTTTTAAAAGACCCGCCTTCAGAAGCTCTTCTTTACTGCTGTAATAATTGTAAAGCAAACCCAATGATATTCCCGCAGACTGAGCTATTTGGCGGATAGAGGTGCGGTCAAAACCTTGCTGCGCAAATAATTCCATAGCAGACTCAAGAATATTCTGGGCGCTGGTTTCACGCTTTAAAACCCGTTTATTCATATTGATTGAACGTTTGTTCAAATTTAAAAATTGTTTATTGAAGGACAAAAGAAAAGCCTGTTTTCATGCTCTTTTCTGAAAAAGAAGCTGAAAACAGGCCTGTGAAAAGGTGTGGTTAAATTTTAAAGCTTGTTGATGCGGCTATAGAATTTACTTTGGTAAGAGCCTCCTATTGGAATGTATTTGTCCTGCATCAGCACAGAATCATCTTCAATGAGCTCTATTTTCTTCAGGTTAATGATGAAAGAGCGATGAATCCGCAGAAATTGATCACTAGGTAATTTCTGGTCTATGGCGCTCATGGTTGTATAGACTATGTGCTTTTTATTCTCGGTGTTGATGACCACATAATCTCCCCGGGCTTCAATAAAAAGTATGTTGTTAAGGTTCAGCTTAATTATTTTGTTGTCAACCTTGACAAATATTTCCTCTGGATGGACAGTGGCGGCAACTGCCGCTGCCTGTTGCGGTTGCGCGGCTTCCATGCGGGCAGTGGTATTGATGACAGCCTGGGTAAAGCGGGTGAAATCTACCGGCTTTAGCAGGTAATCAGATACTTGTAATTCGAAGGCCTGCAACGCGAAATCTTTATGCGAGGTGATAAGAATGGTATGAGGTTTCTTCGGTAAGGTTCTTAGTAATTCTATACCCGTCATCTCCGGCATTTCCACATCCAGAAACAAAATATCAATAGAATCATTCTTCAGAAGCCAGGCTAGTCCTTCGGTGCTGGAATTAAATGCCTGCACTAGCTCCAGTGAGGGAGTGGCCTTGATGTGACGCTCTAATATCATTCGACTAAGCTCATCATCATCAATAATGATTACTCGGTAGGGGGTGTCCTTTTTCAAAATCTGCTCATGTTGAGTTTCAAATACAATAACCTAAAGGCTAATGTTCTCCAAAGTTATGACCAATTAGCCTTCTGTGGTGCGGAAGCTTTAAATTATCTTTTCATAACCAAGATTGGCGCGGATTGTTCAAGATAGTAAAAAATATTCTTCAGCTGCAAACCTGACTACAAAACTAAGTGGCACCTACATAAATTAAGTGAGGTACCTATAACTCTCTCCCAAAAAAACGTATAAGAGCACCAAACTAAGCAAAATCAAGTGCTTCCTGTTACTCTGCTCAATTCGCTAAAGATTAATACTCAGCCTGATGACTCCACCTGCGGACCCACCAGCCTGCATGCCGTGTACCAATATTATAATGATATTATACCACTTGAGCAGGTTATTTCTGAGGTGTCTTTTCTGGAAGAGGGAGGAACACTGGCCGTTATGCTTGGCTGCCACGCTTTGAAAAGGGGGTATAAAACCCGCATTTATACCTTCAATTTACATGTTTTTGACCCTACCTGGTTTATTAAGCCCGAAAAAGGGAAGCTAATTGCCAACCTGCAGGAGCAGCTCCGGTACAAATCTGATATAAAGCTTCAGGTTGCCACCAGAGCCTATATAGAGTATTTAAAGTTAGGAGGAGAGATTTGCTACCGAGATTTAACGCCTGGCCTGCTGGATGAATATTTTTCCAAAGACATTCCTTTACTGGCAGGCCTCAGCGCCACCTTCTTATATAACTGTGCCCGTGAGCGTGTAAACGAGCGCGACGAAGCAGTTTATGACGATATTAGGGGAGAGCCCTTGGGTCACTTTGTTGTGTTGGCAGGCTTTGCCCAAGACAAAGAGCACGTTATTGTGGCAGATCCGTATCAGGAGAACCCGCTCTTTCGGAACAATTATTATAATGTGAACACGTCCCGGCTGATCAATGCCATCATGCTGGGAATTGTTACGTATGATGCTAATCTTCTGGCTATCGAGAAACCAGTAACCTCAAATTCTTAATGAATTAACGAACCTACATGCGCAAACTAGTTGTGGTCAATAATCCCAAAGATTGGGATCTGGACGTAGAAGATGTGGAAGTGGTAGACGCACAACGTTACCTCACTGACCCAGCCTACACCGAAATAAGAAGTGCCCGCATTTTTAATCTGTGCCGCTCGTACCGGTACCAAAGCAGCGGCTACTACGTGTCTTTGTTGGCCGAGGCCCGTGGCCACAGGGCTATTCCCAATGTAACTACCATTCAGGATTTAAAGTCGCCTACTATTGTGCGGGCCATTACTGATGAGATCAACGAGACAATTCAGAAAAGCCTGGGCAAGCTCAAATCTAAAAATTTCACTCTCAGCATCTATTTCGGCCAGAATGTCGCTAAACAGTATGAGAAACTGAGTAAGCAGTTGCATGACCTGTTTCAGGCTCCGCTGTTAAGGGCGCAGTTTGTATATAACAAGGAGTGGGTGCTGGAGAACATAAATCCTATTCCGGTCAATGAGGTTCCGGAACACCATATTAAGTACCTGCATCGTTTCGCGAAAGCTTATTTTGCCCGAAATCGGTTTGCGGGGCAGCGGGTGAATAAAAAGATCTACGACTTGGCTATTCTGGTGAATCACGCCGACTCAGACCCGCCGTCAAATGACAAAGCACTTCAGTATTTTATAGAGGCAGCAGAGTCTCTGGGTTTCTACACAGAATTAATCACCAAAGAAGATTACCGACGGCTGTCTGAATTTGATGCGCTCTTCATCCGGGAAACAACTTCGGTGAATCACCATACCTACCGCTTTGCCCGCCGAGCCCACGCCGATGGCTTAGTCGTGATTGATGATCCTGCTTCAATTCTACGCTGCACAAACAAAGTATACCTGGCCGAGCTGCTCACTAAAGCTAAAGTGAACATTCCTCAAACAATGATTATTCACCGGGATAACTGTGAGAAAGTGACGGAAACCTTAGGCCTTCCTTGTGTACTGAAGAAACCTGACAGCTCATTCTCGCAGGGCGTGGTGAAGGTAAAAACAGAAGAGGAACTGCAGGAACAGCTGCGTGAAATGCTTTTTGAATCTGACCTGATTATTGGGCAGGAGTTCAGACCGACAGATTTTGATTGGCGAATAGGAATACTGGACAAGCAACCGCTGTATGCCTGCAAATATTTCATGGCCAAAGACCATTGGCAAATCTACAACTGGGAAGGCAAGAAGAACGACGTAACTGGTAACTTTGAAACGGTTCCTTTTGCAGATGTTCCGTTCTTTGTGCTGCACACGGCTTTGAAAGCGGCCAACCTTATCGGCGACGGGTTGTATGGAGTAGATTTGAAGGAAATTGATGGAAAAGCGTACATTATTGAAGTAAACGACAACCCTAATATAGACCACGGCGTGGAGGACCAGATTCTAAAAAAGGATCTGTACCTGACTATTCTAAAATCTATAAAACGGCGCATAGACAACAAAAAAAGCCTGAACACCCATGAGCCAGCGTAAGAAACTGGGGCTTTTTGCCGGTTATGGCGTGGAAATGGAATACATGATTGTAGACCGTGACACGCTGCAGGTAAGGCCCATAGCCGACGAGGTGTTGAAAATGGAAGCTGGCGAAATAACGTCTGACGTGGAGCGGGGAGAGATGGCATGGTCAAATGAGCTGGTGCTGCATGTATTGGAACTGAAGACCAACGGACCGGCCAAAGAGTTGCACCGTTTGCCGCTGCTGTTCCATCAAGAGGTGCTCCGAATAAATGAGATCCTTGCCCCCATGAATGCCATGCTGCTGCCTACTGGGGCTCACCCATTCATGAACCCCTACAAAGAAACAAAGCTGTGGCCCCATGAAGCCAGTGAAATTTACGAGGCTTATAACAGAATCTTTGATTGCCGTGGCCATGGTTGGTCAAACTTACAGAGCACCCATGTGAATCTGCCTTTCAGCAATGATGATGATTTTGGCAGGCTGCACGCTGCCATCCGTTTAATTTTGCCGCTGATACCTGCTTTAAGTGCTGCCTCGCCGCTATTAGATGGAGTCGTTTCTGGTCTTCTTGACACACGCCTGGAGGTGTACCGTAAAAATCAGCAAAAGATTCCGTCTATTGCTGGACAAGTGGTTCCGGAGGCTGTGTTTTCTGAGAAGGAATACGGGGAGCATATTTTTGGCCCCATATTCAAAGCCATTGCGCCCTATGACCCTGATGGTGTTCTGCAAGATGAATTCCTTAATTCACGTGGAGCCATTGCTCGGTTTAGCCGTGGTGCCATTGAAATTAGAATCATTGATAACCAGGAATGTCCGCTGGCTGATGTGTCCATTGTAACATTGGTCACCGAAGTATTAAAATACCTAACCCAGCAGCGGTGGAGTAGCTACCCTCAACAGCAGAATATTAAAACGGAGCAGTTAGCTTCAGTTTTCCTCTCCTCTTTAAAAACCGGCCCGGAAACAGCAATAAAACAACCAGAACTGCTTCAGTTGTTTGGTTTAAACCGTAGCCAGTGTACTATCAAGGAGCTATGGCAGCACTTGTGGGAACAGGTAAAGCATTCAGACGCCTTCACCCCTGAACTGACTAGTGCCGTGGAAGTGATACTCTCTGAAGGCTGTCTGGCACAGCGCCTTTTACGGGGGCTGGGGCAGAATCCTGATCTAGAGCAAATCAAGAGCGTATACCTGAAGTTGGCGAATTGTTTGCAACAGAACCAAATGTTTGTACCGTGAGAGAGGAAAACCTTAAAATATTGATTACCTGTGAGCACGGGGGAAATATAATTCCGGAAGAATATAGTACCACTTTTTCAGGAGGAAAAGAGGAGCTGGAGTCGCATAGAGGGTATGACATTGGTGCGTTAGAATTGTTTCAGAACTTTGAAAGCAACATAGGAGATTTCACGCACTTTAGCCAAACCAGTAGACTTTTAGTGGAGCTGAATAGGTCGTTGCACCACCCCAAATTATATTCTGAATTTACCCAGCACATAGCGCCAGATGTAAAGGAAAAGATTCTGCAGGAGCATTATTTTCCGTACCGTAACCAAGTAGAAACTAAAATAGGAGAGTGGGTGCGTGACGGGCTCAAAGTGCTGCACCTATCTGTGCATAGTTTTACTCCAGTAATGAGTGGCAAATTACGCAATACTGATATCGGTTTGCTATATGACCCAAGTAGAGCCCGCGAGCAATTATTTGCGGCCCATTGGCGGCAACAGTTGCACAAATCGGCGCCACAATTTAAAGTTCGGTATAATTATCCCTATAAAGGCACAGCCGATGGATTTGTGACACACCTTCGCAAGGAATTTAATGATGAGCAGTATGCTGGGCTAGAGCTGGAGGTAAATCAAAAATTTCCGGAGCAGAAACACGAGAAGTGGGAGCAGTTAAAAAACGTTTTAGTCTCTTCTTTTAGGCAGGCGCTTTAACCCGGGATAAGAATTTTAGTATAAGTACTATCTATTGTTTGGCCATAACGGCTGTTTGTTCTACCTAAACTATGAAAAATGAATTGGATTATTGAACTACTTGTAAGCGCTGGGGTGATTTTGCTATTAGCCTATATCCTGCCCCAAGTGACCATTAAAAGTTTCTGGACCGCCCTTTGGGTAGCTGTTTTGGTGGCTATTTTGAATGTGCTGATTGGTTGGTTGTTACGGGGGGTGCTCAATTTATTCACCTTAGGCTTGCTCACTGGAATTGTAAGAATAGTGGTTGCCGCCATAGTGATTAAAATTGCCGACAAATTGGTGCGCAATTTCAAAATTGATGGTTTTTGGCCAGCCTTGGTTATTGCTGTGGCTCTTGCGGTTGTCAGCTACTTCTTAGACAGAAATGACGAAGGCCGCGAAATCTCCAGATCAAATCAACCGGCTCTTATAGAATTGACGGTTTCACGCACCTAACCTCAATTGCCTTTTCTAACTCGTTAGTAGCAGGCATGTAAACAAAAAAGCAAGCTTCTTGTATAGAAGCTTGCTTTTTTGTTTTGTAGTTTAGAAGGTAGGCAATCATTCAAGTTCTTTCTCTGTAAGTGTCTATAAAAAGCCCCTTTCATAGGCATACAATACCTGCCAGTTATGATCAAATCAATATCCTCTGGAAATATCAGCCAGTTTATCTTTTACTTCTTCTCCGGCCAAAAACAACTGAAGGTTTTCAAGGAAGCGATTGATTTTGCCTTCGGTTTCTCGGGCTTGTCCGCCGCTGGTATGTTGGGTGAGCAGCACGTTATTCATTTGCCATAGGGGGGAAGTAGCAGGCAATGGCTCTTGCTCCGTTACATCTAATACTGCACCAGACAATTGTCCGTCTTGCAGAGCGCTGACCAATGCCGTTTCATTGGTTGTGCTGCCCCGTCCAACGTTTGCGTACAGGCTTCCCGGCTTCATCTTTGACAGAAACTCCCCTGAAACATACTGCACCAGATGGCCAGGGAGAGTATTGATGACAACATCTGTCAATGGTAATTGGCGGTAGAGTTCTTCTTTTGAAAGTATGTCGGCGGAAGGGTTTTGGCGGGCGGTAAGCACTATATGGCATCCAAAGCCTGTGAGCATTCTTTTTATGGCCTGCGCTATAGTGCCGGCTCCCAGAATGACCACTCTTTTGCCGCTCAGCAGTTGCAGCGTTGCCCTCACTTCTTTTCCTTGCCACTCTTTCTTATCCTGCAGCTTTACTAGCCTCGGAATAGCTCTATACATAGCCAAAATTCCGGCTACCATAGTCTCAGCGCAGGCAATGGCAAAAAAGTCACCCATGTTAGCTACCACGGCGGCTGTTGTCACAGATCGGTACTGTTCAAACCCCGCCGACTCCAGCTGCCAGAAACGCAAGGCGGTTGGCGGATTACTGAACCACTGCGCAGGCGGATTGCCAAAAATCACTTCGGCCTCTTTAAATGCCTGTTGCTGCTCTTCAGAAGAAAGATCTGTGCTGAAGTATGCTTCAATACCATCCGGTAATTGTTGCCGCAGGTAGTTCTTTTGGTCAGTGCTTAAATCTGAATAAACGAAGAGCTTCATAATGCTGTATATACCCTGCCTTTTCACAAACTGTTGTGATGACACAGCTTGGTTTTCTGAATTATCCAGCGGAAGTAGTAATGTTGTTTTGGGGCTACTTTTCAAAAAACAGGTCTAAAACACTATTCCTCGTCCTCAAAATAAAGCTTGTAAAATTTACGTCCGTCTGGGTCTACTCCTTTTTCTATCATTTCTTTGTTGCCGTGTATGTACACGTGGAAGTTTTTGTCGAGCTTAAGCACGCTTTTAAAAACCCTTGATTGTTTTTTCACCGCCTGTGGCGAAATTTCGAAACTGTCTTCCAGTTCCACATCATAGTTCTGGCGGTACTCACCGTCGTAGTTCCTGAAAGATTCAATCAGTTCTGGCTGACCGAAAACCTCGGTCTCAAATTCTTCCTTATCAAATGACTCATGCTTTGTAAAGTACTCCACTGACTTGTTTAGCAAAGCAATCTGGTCGGTTTTCTCTACCTCAAATTCCTCACTCATGCGTTCGCTGATGAACTCCTTGGTGAGGTTCAGAAAATGATTTGTCTGATGAAACTCATTGCTGATTTGCGTGAGCCCCAGAAAGTTCTGCCGCCAGTACTGCGCCTCTCCGCCTCGGTTCTGGTTATCTATGATAGCCACAATAAAGCCTTCCTCTGGGTTCAGGTTGAAAATGATACACCCTTTGTCGAATTTATTGGAGTCAATTCCCTCTTGGTATGAAAGCAGGTAGTCCCGCTTTTCACGGCGCACGTCAAAATATCCATTCTTTACCTCAGTTTTGAAAATGCCTACCGCCTCCACCTGCCGGTCTTCTACCTCTGCGTTGATAAAATGGCACACGTACAGTTCACCAGGCTTTATTTTAGGGTGGGCAGAACTCTCGAACAGGTGCCTGGCTATGCGCTCTGTTTCAACATGAAAATTTTCTTTGTCAGCAAAGATGTTCTCGGCGTAGGTATATACTTCGTTGAATTGCAGTGAAGACGCATGGCTAAACCGAAACTTCTCAAACACATTGCTAAACTTGCCCAGAAAGAACTTTTCCAGTTTTTCAGTGAGCCCATCGCCGGGCGAGAAGGGATTTTCTGAAAGGGTGAGCTTTTGATCTAGCCCTTTGTTTCCGACGTGGTGAATAGATACTTTAGTGAGCGACGCGTTGCTGAGGTTCATGGAGAAAAAGGTGTTACTGCGGCGCCAGAGGCTTCCGGAATACAAAGTTAAATTGGGATGCAAAAGTAAAGAATATGGCCTTTGATTTCAGGAGATTTCCAGATAATCCACTTTTCTTTTAGATTGCAAGCATGTTTTAGAGCCGTTTTCTGAAAAGTAGCGTTAAAACAGCTTTCGGTACTATATCACTTATTTAAAAGAGCCGAAGGAAAAAAGCCTGTTATACTCTACCTCTGCTTTCAATTCAAATAGGAGTAAAGCAGGGCGGTTAACTTTTGATAAAAAAATGCTTGAATTTTTACTGCTGATTGTTGGCTTTGTAGTGTTAGTGTTCGGTGCCGACAAGCTCGTTGACGGTGCTTCTAGCCTTGCCTCAAAGTTAGGTGTGCCTGACATTGTCATTGGTTTAACCATTGTGTCTTTGGGTACTTCAGCCCCTGAGCTGGTGGTGAACATTTTTGCGGCGGTAAATCAAAATACCGAGATGGTGCTAGGCAACGTGATTGGCAGTAACCTGTTCAACGTGTTGGCAATTTTAGGTGTCTGTGCGCTGATCAAGCCCTTAACTGTTAAAAGAACCACCACCTGGCTCGAAATTCCCCTTAGTTTATTAGCGGCGATAGCTGTTTTAGTGCTGGCCAATGATGTTTATTTAGACAATGCTACCTCTAACTTTATCTCCAGGTCAGAAGGTTTGATTTTGCTTTTGTTTCTGAGCATTTTTCTGGTGTATAACCTCATACTGGCCAGAAAAGGCAAAGCCGACGTAGGGGAAGAATTGCATCATTATTCTTACCTAAAGTCGACCTTGTTTGTGTTGCTTGGTTTGGGCGGACTGGTCTTAGGAGGCAAATTGATCGTAGACAATGCCGTATCACTGGCTCTTTCTTTTGGCATGTCTGAGCGCGTGGTGGGCCTGACCATTGTATCGGTTGGTACTTCCTTGCCTGAACTGGCTACGTCTGTAGCAGCGGTACGCCGTAACAATGTAGATATTGCCGTTGGTAACGTGGTGGGCTCAAACATCTTTAATATTTTCCTGGTATTGGGTATGAGTACCATAATTAACCCGGTGCCCGTGAACCCGAGTTCTCAGGTGGATATTCTCATCAACATTTTGGCTGGTCTATTGCTGTTTTTCTTCACCGGCAAAGGAAATCGCTTACTGCGGTGGGAGGGTGGCCTTTTCGTGTTGCTGTACGTGGGTTATATCAGTCTGCTGGTGTTTCAGTCATAGGTTGGGGTATGGGTTCTGTAAATTTTAATACGGAAATTTCCGTTCTTGTTAAGGAATTTTACGTATATTTATACCAAGTACAGAACTCATGAAAACGGCAGAGACCCATATGGAAGAATTGGTAGTAGTAAAAGACAACCTGGCGCTGGTTAATAAGGCGCAGGAAGGGGTGGAGCCATCTTTTTTCATCAATCTGCAGAAGCACTCTGGCATACGGAAAGATGAGTTAGCCAATTGGGTAGGAGTAGACCCTAAAACGGTAGACAACTACCGCCGTTCTAAAAAGAAATTCAAGAGCGACGTAGCCGAAAAACTACTGCAGTTGCACCGTTTGTTTGCCTTGGGCGACGAGTTGTTCGGTTCTACCGCTGAGTTTATGGATTGGCTGGAGATTCCTTCGCCCGGCCTGAATAACCAAAGTCCTATTTCATTATTGAACTCCATTTCCGGCATTTTGGAAGTAGAAAAGCAGATGCTGCGCATTGCCCACGGCTACGCCGTCTAGCTCTATGCACCTGTACCGCATTGTATTTGAGCGTTTCGCAGACCGCTTGTATGCGCCAGGATTCTCTGGCCGCTGGAACTACGACGGTGAATTTGTCATATACGCTGGCTCAAGCCGTTCACTGGCCTCAATGGAGAACATGGTGCACAAAATGGGGCAGGGGATATTGGGAGGAAGATTTACCATTATGGTGCTGGAAGTGCCTAATAAAGCCTCTGTAACGGTAGTTTCCCAGAAGGATTTGCCTAAAAGCTGGAAAGTGGAAAGCCATTATGCCCTCACGCAACCCATAGGTTCAGCATGGTACCAGAAAGGAGAGTCGCTGCTGCTGCAGGTGCCTTCTGCCATTGTACCTGCTGAGAATAATTTTGTACTGAATGCCCGTCACCCGGAGTTTGCTCAAGTACAAATCATAGCCCGTGAGCCTTTTGAATACGACCACCGGTTTATTTTCTTTGACAAAACCTTAGCGGGGAAAAAGAAGGAATAAAGGGTTAATGGCAGTTCTTTCAGTTCTTAGTTAACATAATCATTGCAATTGTTATAATAAGCGAACCAGTTTGAAAGTGGCTTTAAAAATAGTAGGGATTGTGTTGCTGGTACTACTAGCTTTAGTGGTGTTGTATCTGCTGGCTGCTTTTATGCTTTCCCGGATAGCCGTGGAGCCTGAGCCAAACGATAAGCAAGAGGTCTCTATATACATTCTCACCAATGGCGTACATACAGACTTAGTGTTGCCTGTAAAGACGCAGTATATGGATTGGGAGCAATTTATACCCATTGCAAATACGGAGGGCAAAGACACTTTGGCAAAATATGTAGCCCTTGGCTGGGGTGACAAAGGCTTCTATCTGGAAACTCCTACATGGGCCGACTTGAAACCAAGCACCGCGTTGAAAGCAGTCTTCGGATTAAGTTACTCAGCCATGCATGCTACTTTTTACCGCAACATGTATGAGAGTGATATCTGTCGGCGCATTAATATGAGTGCAGAGCAGTACCAACGGCTGGTTAGCTATGTGAAAGCCCGTTTTAAAGAAGATGGATCTGGTAAAGCCATCTACATCAAAACGAACGCTAACTACGGACCTGATGATGCCTTTTACGAAGCCCACGGCAGCTACAATTTATTTTACACTTGCAACACCTGGGCCAATAACGGTTTAAAAGCCGCCGGTCAAAAAGCAAGCCTTTGGACACCGTTTTACAAAGGCATCTTTTATCATTATAAATGATGAAACTGTTTTAGGTTTATTATTAGAAAAACAGGCCAAAAACAGAATCAGAGCGAGAAAATTTATTTTGAAGTTTCAAGCCGATATAGTGGCTATGGTGGTTCAGAAACAGATTACTATTAAAGTCTTATAATTTATATTATGTTAAGTAGTTATTCTTAACCCACGCCTACTCTCATTGATTTCCGTTTTGAAGAAAATTTGCCATCCTACGAGCGTTAATGATCATTCAATTGATTTTAGCTTACTAAGCCAAGAGTTGAACGCACTGATTAGCGATTTCAAGTTCTTCATTGGTTGGAATAATTAGAATCTTTGTAGTGGCAGCGTCACTATTGATTTCCCGAAGCTCTGAACTTCTTTCTGCATTTTTATTCAGGTCAATCTGTAAGCCAAAGAAAGTCATGTTGCTGCAAACCAGTTCACGAGTCAAAGCATCATTTTCTCCTACACCCGCGGTAAATACAAGCGCATCCAAGCCATTTAGTGCGGCTACGTACGAACCTATGTACTTCTGAATACGGTATGCATACATCTCGTAAGCTAAGTGAGCATCTGCATCGCCAGCATCGCGGGCTTTCTGAACTTCCCGCATGTCACTGAAACCAGTAAGACCGAGCATTCCACTCTTTCTATTAAGCAAAATATCTATTTGCTCAACCGTCAGGCCAGCTTTAGAGGCTAAGTAAAATACTACCGAAGCATCAATAGCACCAGACCGTGTACCCATGATCAGACCGTCTAAGGGTGTGAAACCCATACTAGTGTCTATGCATTTACCAGCCTTTACCGCCGCTATGCTGCAGCCGTTTCCTAAGTGAATAGTAATGATTTTTGCCTCAGGTTTATTAAGGTAGTTGGCAGCCTTTTCTGCCACGTATTTGTGGCTGGTGCCATGGAAGCCATACACCCGTACCCCAAGCTCATGATATAAATTAGTAGGAACAGCATACCTGAACGCCTTTTCGGGCATGGTCTGGTGAAAAGCGGTATCAAAAACAGCTATTTGCGTAGCGTGGGGAAACAGCTTTTCAGCCACTTCTATTCCCTGAAAATTTCCCGGATTATGTAAAGGAGCCAACGAGATAAGCTGTTTTATTTCTTCTTTCACTTCCGGAGAAATAATGGTGGTTTCTGAAAAACGCTCCCCGCCATGCACTACCCTATGCCCTACCACCCCTATCTCCGCCGGATCTTGAATTATACCGATTCCTGGTTCAGTAAGTAATTTAACTACTTCTAACAAAGCCATCTGATGGTCTGGTAGAGGCAATTCAGCACGAGTAATATTTTCCTCGCCGTTTGAGAATATTTTGTGGGTGATGATAGAATCTGGTAAGCCAATTCGTTCTATCAGTCCACTGCAAATAGGTTTTTCGGCAGGCATCTTAAACAGCTGGTATTTAACGGAACTGCTGCCGGCATTAATCACGAATATGTTCATAGAAATGAATCTCTGCTAAATTTAATCCTCCTGTTGGCTTTGAATGGCCGTGATTACAACGGTATTGAAAATATCATCTACAGTACAACCCCGGCTTAAATCATTCACTGGTTTATTGAGGCCCTGTAGCATAGGGCCAATGGCTAAGGCTCCGGTTTCGCGCTGTACAGCTTTGTACGTATTGTTGCCGGTGTTCAGGTCTGGGAAAATAAGTACGCTGGCTTTACCCGCCACTTCTGAATTGGGCATTTTCTGTTTGCCCACCAGCGGGTCTACGGCCGCATCATATTGTATTGGACCTTCCACTTTCAAATCGGGCCGAAGTTCTTTTACCAGCTCTGTTGCTTTTCTAACCTTCTCCACTTCTTCCCCCACTCCTGATGTGCCAGATGAATAAGATAACATGGCAACTCTTGGGTCAATACCAAACCGTTTGCTGGTATCTGCCGAGGAAATAGCTATCTCAGCTAATTGCCGAGCGGTAGGGTTTGGATTCACGGCGCAATCACCGAAAACAGAAACCCTGTCTTCCAGACACATAAAGAAAACAGATGAAACGGTAGAAATACCTGGCTTGGTTTTAATGAACTGTAGCGCGGGCCTGATGGTGTGCTGCGTAGTATGTACCGCCCCGGAAACCATTCCGTCAGCGTGGCCTTTGTACACCATCATAGTACCAAAGTAAGAAACGTCTGTCATCAGGTCACGGGCCATTTCTAAAGTCACCTGCTTGTCTTTTCGTAGCTCATACAGCGTTTCCACGTATAAATTATACTGCTCAGACTGGGCGGGGTTAAGAATATTTATTCTATCTAGATCTAAATTAAGACCCAGGCGCTTGATAGAGGCCGCTATTTCTGAAGGGTTTCCCAACAAGGTAAGATGGACAATATCCTGCGCCACTAAACGGGCTGCTGCTCTTAATATCCGATCATCATTACCCTCGGGCAGAACAATGTGCTTCCGTTCCCTCCTGGCCCACTGCCCTAGTTGGTATTGGAACATGTGAGGGGTAATGGCTTCTGAGTGATAAGTTGCAATGCGTGAATCAAGTGCCTCTACATCAATATGGCGGTTGAAAGAATCAATGGCCAGCTGAATTTTCTTAGTGTTGTCTGGCGTAATGCGCGCTTTTACTGCGGCTACTTTCGTAATGGTTTCAAAGGTGCCATTGCTCACGCATAAGATGGGAACCACGTTTTGCAGCCCGTTTATTAAGCGGATAATAGGTTCTTCAGGCTCATAACCCGCGGTTAGCACTATACCGGCAATGCGAGGATAGCTGGACGAAAGATTAGCCTGTAATGAACTGACAATAATGTCTCCCCTATCACCAGGAGTCACAATCAGAACATTTTCTTTCAGGTAGTTTAAGAAGTTGGGCACGTTCATGGCACCCGTTATAAAGTTATCTACCTGATTGGTGAGCTGGTCTTCGCCAAAAATGAGCTTGCCGTTCAGGCTCTCGAAAATATCTTTAACTGTAGGGTTTTGCAAGGCATTATCTTGCGGAATAACCGCCAGTATAATTTCAGGTGGTACTACTTCCGTAATCCGCTGCTGCACCGTTTCCAGGTCTGCTGGGTTTATTTTGTTAGCGACAATGGCCAAAACCTGAACCTCGCGGTCATTGAAATTGTGAAGCAGGTTCAACACAGTTTGTATTACCTGCTCAGGGGATTTATTTTCTCCGGAGGCCACCAGAATGGCAGGTGTTCCTAAATTTTTAGCAATGAGTAAGTTTAAGTCAAACTCAAAAGCGGCGCCCTCTCCCAAAAAGTCACTACCTTCTACAACTGTAAAATCACATTGAGCTTCCAGTTTCTTGAACTTGTCAATAATAGCATCAATCATCTGGCCCTGGGTCTCGTTTTCAAAATGCCGCATCACCTCCTGCCGGGTAAAGGCGTAGGCTTGTTCATAGGAAATGGGCAGGTCAAAATGAGTTAAAACCGTCTGGATGTGTACATCCTTTTTATCTGGTGTATCAGCATTGACAACAGGCTTGAAATAGCCAATTTTCTGCGCCTTACCCAGCAGCATGTTTACCAGCCCCAGCGCAATAAGTGACTTTCCGCTATAAGGTTCTGCAGAGGCAATGAATATATTTTTGGTCATAGTACAGATACACTAATATACCTGTGTAAACGACTCCTGCTCAGGTGTGGTTTTGTTTATACAGCCTTTTGGAAATTGTACAAACAGAGAGAACACCTCTTGGAATGATGATTTAAGATGAGCTAGCTTAGCCTGCAATCTGGAGTAAGTTGTTATGAAACTGACGCTGAAACTTTGTTCAGGTTTAGCTATGTAACTATCTAACTGCAGCACATACTCCAGTAGCTCAGCATTGTAGGCTTTTAGGCTTCTTTCAAATTGAGCAGCTATTTGTAAAATAGCCGGAGCTTTGTCAATAGAATCGCGCTGTATGTTCGGTAAAACAACTGAAGTTAATTGCTTTTTCAATAGCAAAAACTCCTTCTCTAGTATATTAAACTCTGCTGTCCACTGCTGAATGGTTTGGTGTAGCTCCTGCAGTTCCTCAAGTAATTCTGCAATAACAATTGAATTTTTCATGACCTGATCGTTTATGCTACAAAATTAAATTGTACCGCATAAGCAGTCAGGAACCGCTGTCACTTAAAAGAATGATTATTGTCATGCCTTCTCATTGCAGCAAACATAAAATACCCGTGGAGATATTTTTAAGGCAACAGAATGTTCTTCAAACAAAAGACTCTGTTTTGGGGCTGTTTTTTGAAAAACAGCAAAAACAGAGTCTAAAATAATTCTATGAACAATAAATAAGCTACCGGTGCAGGTTCAGCAGTAGTATTAAAGCATGCACAAGATTAAGGCACCTGTTTGAAAAGTTTTTCAATTGCCTCTGCAATTCTTTCCTCTATTGACTCTTCGCTTCTAGGGAGAACGGAGGAAACCTCCCCTGCCCAAACCAACTCATTTTGCTCTCGGTTTACCAAATGAATAGTAGCGATTCCCTGTTTGTACGTGCGTACTGGAATTTCTTCGCTTTCCCAATGGTAGCGGCGCTGGCCGGTATAATAAGGTGCATCTTGCCTGAAGCTTGTTTCGCGGGTCTGCACTTTCTCGTCTACCATTACGCCTATATTAACCTGCAAGTCTGGTTGGGATGGGTTATATGCTAACCCACGTGCCTGCAGTTGCTTTCTAATCTCTCGCTTTAGAAAATCAACCTGACCAGAATATGCGGCCGGTATAGAATCAGAAAGAGTATTCTCCTCTAAAAAAGCGAATGATTTGTATTCTTGTAACGTGAACCCACTTTTTGAGCCTATTGGAGTCACCCTCACAGGGCTACAAGCTGCTATAAAAAGCATGCTAACCACTATCCATTTCAACTTCTCCTTCATGTCTGTATATTACCTATAAAGTATTTAATACTGAAGAGGTATACAGGGGGAATGAAAGTAAGGTTAACTTGAGATAAAAGAGAAGCGCAGACCTGAGAAGAAGTATTACCCCATGAACTCGGCTTCGAGTCCTTTAACTAAAAGCCGTGCCGTAGAAGGGTTTGTGGCTAGGGCTACATTATGTAAATCGCACAGGCGCATGAGCATTTGGACATCTGGTTCATGTGGGTGTTTTCCCAGCGGATCTCTAAAGAAAATAACTGCTCTTAGTTTGCCTTCCGCCACTAAACTGGCTATCTGAGCGTCGCCTCCTTTTGGGCCAGATAAAAGTTTTTTCACCTTCAAACCAGTCTGCTGTACATATTGACCGGTGGTTCCGGTGGCAACTAATTTTACCTGTGTGAACAATTCTGAATGGTCTTTGATAAACGCCACCATTTCTGCTTTTTTGCCATCGTGGGCTATAAGGGCAATTCCTTTCATAGTTTGAGTTAAAGATTAATCTTCTAAATCTACTGGTTAATTTTAATAAGGCCTTATACGACCTACTAAAAAAATGAAAATCAGCTCCTGAGAATAATAGTACTGGTGTTGCAAAAGGGTATTACAATCTATAGTTGTATATCCTGTTTTGGGTCTGTTTTTCTAAAACAAAGGCTAAAACAGCCAGTAGTATCTTAAACCTATATCAAATAAAAAAGGGGCTACAAGAGCCCCTTTTTTATTTGATAATCAAAATCTTATAATTCCTGTAGTAACGTATCCATACGGTTTGCATCGGCTTTTCTACCCAATGCATTATAAACCTTGTTCAAAGATTTGATGGTGGTTACGTCTTTTGGTTTTGCATTTAACGCACTTTCAAAAAATGGAAGCGCCTGGGTGAAGAATTTATTAGCCTCGGTTTCTAAAGCCTTACCATTTTTTTGGTATTGAGCCAAGCTCATTTTCTCGGCTCTGTTTTTAAGGTTGATACCTTGGTTGTAGTAATAAACACCCATGTTGTACTGAGCGTCAAAGCTGGATGGGTCAAGTTCAATTGCCTTCTTGTAATCAGCAATGGCTTGATCCTGCTTTTTCAGGCGCTCATTCATGTTGCCCCGTACAGTGTACAAGTTAGCATTGGTTGGGTCAGCTTTGATGGCAGCATCTAACTTGCTCATGGCTTCTTCTTCTTTGCCTGTCTTTAAGAACAAGCTTAGTTCCTGAAGCATGAAGTTACGGTCTTGTGGGAAAGCAGCACGAGCTTTGGTTAATACTTTAAGAGCCTCTTCATCGCTTTTCTCTACTTCAGTGGCAATGTACAGTAATTGACCATACACCTCTGATGAAGCCATTTTTTTGTCAACCAAAGTGTTGTACAACTGTTTGGCTCCAGCATAGTCTTCAGCCCCAGCGGCGGCATAAGCGGCATAGATATACGCTGTTGTATCCTCTGGTCTATGTTTGATGGCTTCTAAATAAGCATTCTTGGCTTCAGCGAAGTTCTTGTTGTTGTACTCTTCTACGCCTTTGTTCAGGGCATATACATACAAGTTTTGCTTCAGCTGATCAAATTGTAAGTTAGAGAGTTCTGTATACTGCTTTTTCTTGGCATCTTTCTCTAACTCTACAGCCTTTTGAAAAGCGTCATACGCCTCTTGCGTAACTTTAGCCGGATCTATGGTTTTGCTATAGATTGGGTGAACGGCAAGCCCTTGGTAAATCAAGCCTTTGGTGTACCAGGCTTTTGGGTTATCCTTGGTTTTCTCATGCACAACCGCTTTATCAATCTCGGTTTTGGCTTTATCTAGCGTTCCTTTCTGCTGGTACATGGCAGCACTAGTCACAGCGCTATTTTGGGCAAATGCAGCCTGCATTGAAACAGCAGCAAAAGCCGTTAAAAGAAACTTTCTCATTGCTTTCTTCAGTTGGTTTATTGTTTGTTTTTTGTTCAACAAAGTTTATCTACTAATTAATTCAAAGGAAGGGTTAGTTCTCACTGATCGTCTCTGGATCAATCAAATCATCTGTGTTCAAGGCTTCGTCGGCTGGTAATTCTGATTCTACAGCTATCACCTCTGCCTTGTCTTCAACCTCAATTTTGGCCACCGATGAAATTTCATCGCCTTCGTTCAGCCTCAGTAATCTAACACCCTGAGAAACTCTACCAATTACCCGCAGGTCAGCTACCCGCAGACGGATGGTGATGCCAGATTTATTGATGATCATTAAATCATCTGTATCTACCACACCTTGTATAGAAACCAAGGCGCCGGTTTTCTCTGTTACGTTCAGCGTTTTCACACCTTTACCACCACGGTTAGTAATGCGGTACTCTTCAAGGGCAGAACGCTTTCCAAAGCCCTTTTCCGAAACTACCAGTAAGTTAGTGTCTGGGTTATGTACACAAACCATACCAACTACTTTATCTTGCTCATCGGCTAGGGTGATACCTCTAACCCCGGCAGCGGTCCGGCCCATAACACGCACTTTGGATTCTGGGAACCTAACGGCCCTGCCGGAACGAAGCGCAATGATCACGTCATTGGCGCCGTTGGTCAACTGTACATCTAACAGTCGGTCGCCTTCATTGATGGTGATAGCCTGAATACCGGTGGCTCTTGGGCGGGAGTACGCTTCTAAAGGCGTTTTCTTGATGGTACCTTGTTCGGTACAGAATACTAAGAAGTTGTTTAGTACGTAGTCCGGATTTTTTAGCCCATGTACATTAATAACCGCCCGAACCTTGTCATCTTTTTCAATATTGATAAGGTTCTGAATAGCACGGCCTTTGGTGGTCTTACCTCCTTCAGGGATTTCATACACTTTCACCCAGAACACTCTACCAGATTCAGTAAAGATGAGCAGGTAATTGTGCGTGCTGGCAATAAACAAATGCTCTGTGAAGTCGTCTTGCTTAGAGGCAGCTACTCCTCTGGAGCCCACTCCGCCTCTACTTTGGCTGCGGTATTCAATCAGTGCAGTACGCTTGATATAGCCCTCATGCGATATAGTAATCACCATGTTCTCATCCGGAATCATGTCTTCCAGAGAGATGTCACTAGACACCATTTCAATTTGAGTGCGACGGGCATCTCCGTAGCGGTCACGCACCTCAATCAATTCATTCTTGATGATTTCCTTGCGCAGATTTTCATCGGCTAAAACGGAGGTCAGGTAATCAATCAAGGCCTTGATCTCTTCGTATTCTTTTACAATCTTGTCACGCTCCAGACCCGTCAGTCTTTGCAGACGCATGTCCAGAATGGCACGGGCTTGTATTTCAGAAAGAGCAAAACGCTCAATCAACCCCACGCGGGCTACCTCAGGATCTCTGGAAGAGCGAATTAAATTGATTACTTCGTCCAGGTTATCCAGGGCAATCAATAAACCTTCTAAGATATGCGCACGCTTGCGGGCTTCTTCCAGTTCATACTCGGTGCGGCGTATCACCACTTCATGACGGTGATCCACGAAATGCTTCACCAGGTCTTTCAGGTTCAGCGTCATGGGGCGACCACCAACCAGTGCCACGTTGTTCACCCCGAAGGATGACTGTAGCTGCGTGTACTTAAACAGGTTGTTTAAAACAACGTTCGGAATAGCATCACGCTTAAGGTCATACACAATGCGCAAACCTTCACGGTCTGACTCGTCACGTAGGTCAGAGATGCCTTCAATTTTCTTGTCGTTGATGAGCGCAGCGGTTTTTTCAATCATGGCCGCTTTGTTCACCATGTACGGAATCTCCGTCACCACAATCTGCTCTTTGCCGGTTTTGGAGGTCTCGAAGTTTGCCTTCGCCCGTACAATGACACGTCCACGGCCGGTTTCAAAAGCAGACTTAACGCCATCGTACCCGTAGATGATACCACCGGTCGGGAAGTCTGGGGCAATGACGAATTTCATAAGATCAGCAATGGTGATCTCTTCGTCATCAATGTAGGCTATAATACCGTCCACCACTTCTGTCAGGTTGTGGGGGGCCATATTGGTAGCCATACCCACTGCAATACCAGAAGTTCCGTTTACCAACAGATTCGGGAATTTAGCAGGCAACACGCTTGGCTCTTTGAGAGAGTCGTCAAAATTTGGAACAAAGTTGACTGTGTTCTTCTCAAGGTCTGCCAACAACTCGTCAGCAATTCTTTTCAGGCGGGCCTCGGTGTAACGCATGGCCGCCGGAGAGTCACCGTCAATAGAACCAAAGTTACCTTGTCCGTCTACCAACGGGTAACGCAAAGACCAGGGCTGTGCCATACGCACCATAGTGTCGTATACAGAAGAGTCACCATGCGGGTGATATTTACCCAGCACCTCTCCTACAATCCTGGCCGACTTCTTATATGCTTTGTTATAGGAAACTCCTAATTCAGACATCCCATACAAAACACGCCGATGAACTGGCTTAAGACCGTCCCGCACGTCGGGCAGGGCTCGGGAGATAATCACGGACATCGAGTAGTCGATGTACGCCCCCCGCATTTCATCTTCAATGTTTATGGGAATTATCCGTTCGTTTTCTGCCATTTTACCTTAAATACAGCTTTATGATGCACTTTTTATAAGCTTGCAATTTACGCATAAAGATAGTGATATACTAATTTTTGGTCTTCTAGCGGCCGCCATTTTTGTTCATTTCTCTTTGTACTTCTTTTGATGGTTTCGGGAGCTTCTCCCCTATGCGCGGACGCTGCTTTTTGTACCAAGGCATACCCCTGTAATCCTGGCCTCCGTGCGGGTGTATCATTCTGGTTTGGCAAGAGGCAATGGGGCACCGCGGCGTACACGAAACACTGCCAAGCACAAGTAAAATAACCACGAGTAAAGCCGGAACAGATTTGTATTGTAAGAACATAAGCAACAGAATTATGGTAAAGCTAAAGTCTAAAGTACAGTATAAACAGTAATTTCTATCAAACATTGTGCTAAAAGAGCACAGCGCTCTTTGCTTTGCCGGGTAATTGTCTTAAAATAGTATCAAAAAGAATTTGAGTATGAAAGTACCAGTAGCAAAGTTAGGCCTGTCCTGTGTGTTGGCCATAGGATTTTCCTCCTTTTCCTTTGCCCAAACAAATGCCCCGGCGGTAGACGGATCGGCAGGCCAAATGACAGTTACCTACCTGCAGAGCCTGGGTAACTATCATTCACCGGGCGTGCAGGGGTTTGATAACCGTTACCAAGGCATGAATGGTCACCCTTATTTTGTTGATGTGTGGCTTCCGGGAAAGCTGGAGGTGCAAATAGGCAATACCCAAAAGACCCAACCTTTCACTGGGCTGAAGCTAAAATACGATGTGTACAGCAACCAGCTTGGGGCGATTATTCCGGCCACCAAAGACACGCTTTTATTGAGTACAGATGTGGTCAAGTCTTTTCAGATGGAATTGCCGGGCTATGACCAAATGGTAGAATTCAGGAAGTACCCACAAGCCGCAGCTTTAGACCCCAAACTGGCGAACACCTTCTTTGCAATACTGCACCAGGGCAATGCCACATTACTTAAAGGAGCAGGAAAACTGAAAATAGACGCCAACTACAAAGGCGCTTACAGTGCAAACCAACCATTTGACCAACTGGTAGACCAGGTGCACTATTTTGTATTAAATAACGGACAAATGCAGAAGGTGAAACTTAACCGAAAATCGATTTTGAATGCCTTGGTAGACCAGGAAGAAAAGTTAAAAGATTATCTAAAAAAGGAAAAGCTGAGTTTGAACACAGAGCAGGAACTGATAAAGGTAATTGCCTACTATAACTCCCTCTAGAAGAATATTCTCCCAAAACATGAAAGGCCGCTGACTTAGCGGCCTTTCATGTTTTGGGGCTGTTTTTCTAAAATTAGCTTAAAACCGACGTGTAACCACCCCGCCCTTTCGGCTATCTACCTCTACCTCAAGATTTGGGTTGGCAGACTTGACAATCCAGCGTACTTTCACAAAGCCCATACCCGGAATATTGGGAACCTCTAACCGGTGAGGCGTATATTTCTGCTCTTTGCCCAAATTCAAATCTGAGTTTTCCAGTACTATGCCGGCCACCACATCTTTATCTTTAAGGGTGATGTAATCTGGCCGCTCAATTTTGTATTTGATGTCATGGCTGGAGTGCGTGGGAATTAAGCGCGTATTGGCTACCGTCACGGTCACTTCTGTCAGCCCGTTTCCCAGCTTTCTGGTGGTGGCGTCCTGAATCACTAAGTTTGGGGTTTGGTAGGCATGGTACACGGTAAAGGCCATGTTGCGGTGGGCATCTTCCTCCAGTAAAAAGCCCGGGTGCGCGCGGGAGTAATTCTTCTTGAAGCCCCCAATCTCAATGGGGCCGTAGGCTGGGTGGTCAAATGGAGCCCACTCCACAAAGGCATCGCTGAACAGCAGCATCTTATCAAACTCATAGAATTCCAGATCACGGTCTTGCCCCGGAGCCTGCCGCCGGTGGAACTGCAGGTACGGCGACATCAGCTCGTTGGAGAAGGTGAAAACGCCGCGGGCGCCATGGAACCAATCTAACTCACCACCGAAAGCAGAATAAAGGTCTTTATACACCACCATGTAATCATACCCTGGTATAATGGTTTCGGCGTAATTGCCCAGCTGGTCATACACTTGGTTGTCTTCACGGGTGTAGGTATTGGTGTCTTCCTCGGCCCCTGGACCGCGCAAAACCATGCCGCCATAGTTATGGTAACTCTGCGCGCCGGCAATGTTGGGGTGGCGTAACACAAAGTCTTTCACGTTGCGGTTTTCAGGTATGGAAAACGGATATTTATAGGCACCCCGCTGCACGTAATCGGGCTGCCAGTTCCAAGCCCAATCGCGGTTAGGGTCATAATAGCCGGGCGGGTCTTCGTTTATTTTACCGTCGCCGTCGTTGTCTATTCCTTCATAACCCAAAATTTCATACTCTCCTGCCTGATCAGGTTTTGCCGGTATCAGCCGGAAGGGGTTGTGCGGATCAATGATATAGCGGCCGTTGGCTGATTTGCGGCGCATGAAGGTAATATGGCCGTCGTTGTTAAGGTCATCGGGCTGATCCTCGTCTACCAATCCGTCACCGTCATCATCTAGCGGAATCATGCCAGATCTGGGGGAGTGAGCCGTGTTAGCCGAGTGCATGAAATGATCACGGGCATCTGGATTGATAGTGGGCACGATATAAAACGTCTTCTGCTGCAGCAGTTCTTTAATGAACTTGTTGTCTTGGAAGCTTTCGGCTAAATACCAGGCGGTGTACAGGGCAAATTCCGCTCCCTGTATCTCATTGGAGTGGATGTTGCCGTCGATGTACATGCCTGGCTTCTTGTTTGGGTCACCGGTCTTGTAATCGGTAATGACCAGCGCAATCATTCTCCTGCCTCCAAAAGACTCACCCACTGTTTCCAGCTTCACCAGGTCAGGATGAGCCTCAGCCAGCTTGCGGCAGATTTCATTGATGCCGGCATGGTCATAATAACGGTTCCAGCTGACGGTGACTTTAGGGCTTTGTGGAGTGCCGGCGGCTCTGAAAACCTGGTTAGCGGTCTGTGCCAGAACAACTGATGAGCCAAGGAAAAGAGAAAAGGCAGCAGCGGCAGTACAAAATTTCTTCAATGTATTTTTCATGAACATGCGCTATCTGAGAACCACTTCTTTTGTTTGAGTACCAGCGGTAGGGCTGCTCGCCACTACTCCTACGTAGCCCTTGCCCTTCACGAGCCAAGACACGGTGACTTTATCGCCTCCGGCAATGGCATTGTGCAAATGCATTTTAGGCCCTGACACCAAGGTTTGGTCTTTTTCGAGCCTAAGGTTTACCTTCACTTTCTGCACCCAGCGGGTACGGTCGCCAATTTCAGAGTGGGTAGGTAGTGAGCCATTGTTAAGCACCTCGGCCGTGATACGGGTAAGCCCACCCGTTACTTTCTCTGTTTTAATATTTACAATCTCCAGCCTAGGCATAAGCTCAGCGTAGGCCATAAAAAATTTCAGGTGCTGCCTTGTAACAGGCTCCAGCAGGTGCTTGGGTGGCGTTTGCTTCACGTAAGGAGCTAAGCCTCCTACTTCCACTGTCTGCCCCGGGAAATCAGGGTGTTGAATGGGAGTCCAGTTTACAAAGGTACCTACCACGTTATTGGCCTTTGCCCAACGGAGGAAATTCAGGTCTTCATGGTCTTCCTCCGGATATGTTTGGCTCGTATAGGTAGAATCTTTTGGCAAGGGTTGTTTGGGAATCCACCAGCCGGGGGTGGAGTAACTGTAACGGCCATAGTGAAAATACGCCCACTGCAGCACGTCACCTCCGGTAGGTTGAGTTTTAGGAGCATCTTTCAACTGGGTGGTGGCATTGTACAGCTTTGACACCTGACTATTGACAGCGGCATCTTTCTCCAGCAAACCTGTAATAATGCGTTTGCTTACATTAGAACGGTCAAATTTTAATGGTTCTGATAAATTATTAGTTGGGCCAAGCACAAAAACAGCATACACATTTTTGGCATCGAACAGAAAATCAGCAAAAGCCTTGGTTTCCCGCTCAGACATAGGGTGCTCCCCCGCACCCACCTGAAAGTAAGGGAAGTCAAAGGAAAAATTTTTATTGAACACAACGCCACCCTCCGGGTCTTCATTCCACTTGCCGTCTTTGTCATTGTCAATGCCTTCGGTCAGGAGCAGATATCCTCCTTTTTCGCCTTTGGCCGCATCAGCTTTCACCATAACTCTAGGGTCTAGCTTTGACGGCCTGTACGGACCGGTAGGATCTTTGACTCGCATCATAGTGATAAGACCATCGCGGTTCAAGTCTTCAAAGGGGTCCTCAAAGATGCGGCCGTCGCGGTCATCGTCCATGGGCTGGGCGTTGCCCGAGCGTTCCCAACGCAGTTTCTCAGAGTATTGCTCTGTAGCGTCTGGGTTCAGGTTGGGAAAAATATAAATGGTCTTGGTCTGGAGCAACTGCCGTACAGAGTCTTGCACCATGGCAGCCTGCAGCAACTGCTCCGTCATCTGTAAAGAGAGCTCTACCGTAGCCAGTTGGGTAGCCTCTACCCCTGCCGCAATCACTAAGGCGGGTTTATTTTCGGCATTGTCACGGCCCAGCGTGAGCAGCCACACCTCTTTACCGGTAGCGGTTTTGCCTATGGTGTTCACCGAGCACAGGTTAGGATAACGGCTCCCGATTTTCATAAGCCGTGCCGTCAGCTGGCTGTAGCTGGGGTAATCGCGGTGCTGGGCCCAGCCGTTGAAACTAAGGCCGGAGAGCATTGCCCCTAACAATATGGCCTTGGTACTTTTTCTCATAGATAGATTGGAAGGTGAATTTGAGTGGAGGCAGTAGAGCTTACACGTGAAAAGATTCTGGAATGTCTTCCTCTGGGTGCCACTCCGCCAGGAACTGCCGCACAAACTGTTTCATGAAATTATTCCGCTCCTCAGCCATTTGCAGGCCGGTAGAAGTGTTTAGTCTGTCTTTGAGCAGAAACAGCTTTTCGTAAAAGTGGTTGATGGTGGGGCCGCTGTTCTTCTTGTATTCCTCAAAAGAGGCATGCAGCTGAGGCATTATGTGCGGATTATACATCTCCCGGTTCTTATGTCCGCCGTAGGCGAAAGCACGCCCCACGCCTATGGCGCCAATGGCGTCTAAGCGGTCGGCGTCTTGCACTACGGCCGCCTCCAGAGTGCTGGGTTCGGTGTCTACACCGGCTCCTTTGTAAGAAACTTCCCTGATAATCTGGCACACCTTTGTAATTATATGCTCGGGAGCCTGTAATGACCGCAGCCATTTGGCAGCCTCCCGCGGACCGGCTTCTTCGTCGCCCCCGTGGAATTTCCAGTCGGCAATGTCATGCAGCAGCGCACCCAGCTGCACTATAAGTAAATCTGCCTTTTCCTGCTGCCCAATTTTGAGCGCGTTTTGCCACACCCGCCGGATGTGCCACCAATCATGCCCAGAGCCCTCGCCAGAGAAGAGAGCTTCTACATGCTTGGCAGTCTGCTTCACCAGTTCTTGTTCGTTCATCTCCGAAAACTAGGCAAAAAATCTGGAAAGCCCAGCTTCAAAGCGCCTGCAGGCGTATAACAGCGTTTTAGGGCTGTTTTTCTAAAACTGGCGTAAAAACAGAATAGGAGCAGATTTAGATTGGAGAATTTATAAGTATCTTGCTGTACCCCAAGGCCGTGCTAATTGCCAAACGCGCCGTTTCGCCACAAACTTTACTCATGAAGAAGCTACTTTTAGGTTTGGCACTTTTAGCCACGGCATCGGGTGTCTGTGCCCAGGATGCACCGCTACCGGCAGATGACACTTTGCGCGTGAGAAGCGTGAAGTGGAGCATCTTCCCTATTGCATATTATACCCCTGAAACCCGCTTCGGCTTTGGTGCCAAACCGGTGCAGGTACGCCGCTCCGCCGGTAGCCTGCGCTCTGATCGGCCCAGCACCATCTCCCCCTCGCTCGTGTTCACCACCCGAAAGCAGATGCTGTCTACGTTTCTGGTAGATTTCTGGCGCAAACACAACGCGCAGCACATACACGGTTGGGTGGAATACAACAACTACCCCTATGTGTTTTTTGGCGTGGGCAATGATACCCCCGCAGAGGCCGAGGAGAACTACACCAGCAAAACCATAAACCTGTATGCCCAGTTCGAGCAGCGGCTTGCCAGAAACTTTTACCTGGGCATGCGCTATGATTTAAAACGGGAGTGGATTACCGAGGTAGAGGAAGGCGGTTTCCTGCAAAGCAATGTTGTGTTAGGCAGCGAAGGCATTACTTCGTCTGGCCTAGGCCCTGTCTTTCTTTACGACAACCGCGACAATCTCTTTACGCCGGGCAAAGGTGTTTTCATGCAGATGCTGGCGCAGAGCTACAACAAACTGCTGGGCGGTTCCTCTAACTTTATGCGCTACCGGATTGATCTTCGCAAGTACCACACAGTAGGCCCCGGTGTGTTAGCTGGGCAGAGCTTGTTCACGTTTGCCTCCGGCGAAGTACCCTTTCAATTTATGTCGCCGTTGGGCGGGGTAAACCAGATGCGGGGTTTTCTGGAAGGCCGTTTCCGTGACCACAATGCGGCCGTGCTGCAGGCCGACTACCGGTTTCCGTTGTTCTGGCGCATAAGTGGGGCTGTGTTCGGCGCAACTGGTCAGGTAACCCGAAAAAATTCTGATTTCTCCTTCAACAGGTTCAAGAACAGCGGCGGCGGCGGCTTGCGGTACCGCCTCAACGATGAAGGCATGGTGGTTCGGGGCGACGTGGCGTATTCCAAAGAAGGCATGTACGTGTACTTTGCCTTCGGCGAGGCATTCTAAAAATCTTGAATTGCTAAAGCGCCTTTTTCAACTATCTGTTTTAGCGGTGTTTTTGCTAAAACAGGCCTGAAACAGAGTGAATGAGGTAGAGGGGCAAACATTACATCTGTGTTTGCTCTGGTCCTTCTCAGCTCCTTACATGGTAAATATCTTTGCTTTCAGGTTTGGGGCTTCAAGTAATTTGGCGCCTCGTGCTTTTCCCTCTGCTTTAAAATTTCTAACTTTAAAGTTGAACCAAAGGAGGCTCGGTAACGAAAGGGCCATAAGCAACACTTTTGAAAACTAAACCTCTTTTCTTGCTGGTGCTTTTCCTGGTCAAGAGCGCGTATACCGTTGCCCAGACACAAACCGCTGTCATGGCACCAGACACTGTGGCGGCTAAAAAGAAGCTGACGGTTTTTCCGGCGGCAACCTATTCCCCAGAAACCAGTTTTTCTTTTGGCGCCAAAGCGATTCTGGTGAAAAGGCAGGTGGGCGGATATGCCACCGATAGGCCCAGCACGCATTCCCTCACGTTTTTTTATACGCTCAGAAAACAGGTTATCTCTACCCTTCGCACCGATATCTGGCGCAAGCACAACCGCAAACATTGGTTGGGCACCATGAACTTCGTGAATTACCCTTATGTGTTTTACGGGATAGGCAACAATACCACACAAGAAGCGGAAGAGCACTACACCAGCCGTGCCCTATATGGTTCATTACAGTTTGAACAGAAAATCTCGGACAAAGTGTACCTGGGCGGTCTTTTAAATTTCAGGCACGATGTTATTTCCAAACGGGAAGCCGAAGGGCAGTTAAACACGGGCAACATTGTGGGAGGTGCAGGTACAAATGCTTTCGGGCTGGGTCCCACTGCCAGTTATGACACCCGCGACCACCTGTACATTCCCCGGAAGGGTGCTTTTCACCAGGCGTCAGTGCAGTGGTTCGGCAAAGTGTTGGGCAGCAGCAGCAACTTTGCCCGCTATCGCCTCGATTTCCGGAAGTATGTGCCGGCACCTTTTAACGGGGTATTAGCTGGGCAGGGCCTGTTCACGTTCACCAGTGGAGAAGTACCTTTCCAGTATTTATCGCCCATAGGCGGCGGTAACATTTTGCGCGGGTATTTAGAGGCCCGCTTCCGCGACAGGCACGCCATGGTGTACCAACTGGAGTACCGGGTGCCCTTGTTCTGGCGCGTTGGCGCTGCCGCATTTGCCGGCGCGGGCAAAGTAGCCCCTACCCTGGAAGATCTGAACTTTAGAGGCCTCCACCCTGCCGCCGGTGCCGGCCTGCGCTTCCGCCTTAATGATGAAGGCATTAACCTGCGCATAGACATGGCTCTGTCTGAGGAAATGCCCGGCGTGTACTTCAGTTTATATGAGGCGTTTTAAGCTTGTTTTCTGAAAAACAGCCATAAAACAGATTGTTCGTCACTTCTCGTCCTGAGGCGAGTGCTCTTCCGGTTTAAACCCTTACCTTGTTCAGGAAAGAAATTTTATCAGCATGTGTGGCCGTTATTCCGTTATCGCCAAAAAAGGCAAAGCTAATCCTAAGAGCTCGGGTTCAGTGGCCGAGATTCTGCAGAAGTACAAGGAGCAGAACCGCTATAATGCCGCACCCTCGCAAAGCCTGCCGGTTATCACCAACTTAGCCCCCACGGCAGTACAGCATTTCTCATGGGGCTTGCTGCCCAGTTGGGCGAAAGAGAAGAAACACGGCCTGCGCCCTATCAATACCCGCACCGAGACCATCATGGAGAAAGCCAGCTTCAGACAGTTAGTTAGTAGCAGGCGCTGCCTTGTGCCCGCCGATGGGTTTTATGAGTGGAAGCGAGTTGGCAAAGACAAGGCCCCGTACCGGATCATTCTGAAAGACCATTCCCTCTTTACCTTTGCCGGCCTCTGGGACGAATGGGTAGACCACAGCACAGGCGAAGTGCTGAACACCTTCACCGTTATCACCACTGAGCCCAACGAACTGATGCTGAACATCCATAACCGCATGCCCGCCATTCTGCACCCAGAGGAAGAGCAAGTGTGGCTTTCGGGCACCGAAGATATCAGCAGATTGGTAGAGCTGCTCAGGCCGTACCCTGCCCATGAAATGTTGGCTTACCCGGTTTCCGCATTGGTCAATTCCCCTAAAAATGATGTACCGGCCGTGCTGGATCCGGTGGCGGAACAAGACAGCATGTTTGATTGAGAGGCCTGGAGTAAAGTAAGTTTCAAACTTCTTCAAGTCTGATTCTTCCGCTTTCGTTTTATAAAATCACTTTTGACATAATTTCATCATAACCCAACCTCATGAAGTATATTGAATTTCCGTTAGACTTTGAATTTAAGATTTCTACGCTCGCCAATGATTTCAGAGTAAAAGATGCCGACGGGCTCACGATCAGCTATGTACGGCAGAAGCTTTTTAAGCTGGTAGAAGAAGTGACCGTTTATAATGACGAGTCTCAGTCAGAAGTGCTGTATTCCATCAAAGCCAACCAATGGATCGACTTTTCTGCCGCCTATATTTTTACCGACAACCAAGGCCGTGAAATTGGGCGGGTGGCGCGTCAAGGCTGGGCCTCTATGTGGAAAGCCCATTACGAGGTGTATGATCAAAGCCAGCAGCAGGATTTTACCATTAGAGAGGCGAATGCCTGGATCAGAGTGGGCGATGCTCTGTTAGGCCAGATTCCGGTGTTAGGTATGTTCACCGGCTATTTCTTCAACCCTACTTATGAGGTAACCCGCCCCGATGGCACCTTAATAGCTGTTTTAAAGAAGCAAAAATCTTTGTTTGGCCGGCGCTTTTCAGTAACCCAGGAAAGTGAGCTGGAAAGCGGTGAGGCCGAACGCATAGTGCTCAGCTTAATGATGATGATCTTGCTGGAAAGACGCCGGGGATAACCAGTAGCTTTGAAACAAGCCCCTCTGCTGATGACGCACATTTTCTAAGTGCAGAGCAGTGTTTTTGCAGCAGAGGTGCTTCTATTTTGCCCTGATCAGATCTTCCAGCCTAGTGGTGTAGCAAGGGGAAAGGTGGCTGTTCTGCATCTGCCATTTGCCGCCCGTGCCCTGCACCCCGTAGAAGACGGACCTGTGCCCGTACCTGGACCGGAGACTATCCAGCGCCTGCATCAGTTCCTGGTCGCGTTGCCGGTGGTCTGGCTCAAACAGACTTTGCTGCACCTGGTTGGCCGGCACTATGCCGGAGACAATAATGCCGGTTTTCTTGTACCGGAAGCCCTGGCGGAAAATTGCCCGCAGTGCCTCCAGCGCCTGGGGCACCAGTACCAGCTCGCTGGCCGTGGGACTCTCCAACTGTACGGTGCGGTTGTTAAAGTACATTTGGTAAGACAGCGCAAAGCGGCTGGTCTCCAAAAAAACAGTGAGGGCGGAGCAGCAGGACTGTTGCTTCCGGAGCTTGGTGGCGCAGCGCACGGTATGCGCGGCCAGTGCCTCCTCAATGTCTTTCAGCTCCGTGAGCGTCTCCCCGAAGGACCTGCTGGTGCAGATGTTCTGCTTTGGCTGCGGAGCCATCTCCAGGTCAATGCAGGGCTCCCCCCGCAGTTCTCGGGCGGTTCTCAGCCCCACAATGGTCATGTGCTTTTTGATGAAACTGTCGGGCTTTAGAGTCAGGTCATGGGCGGTGTAGATGCCGTACTGGGCAAGCTTTTTGGCGTACCTCCTTCCCACGCCCCATACGTCGCCCACCTCGGTGCGTTTCAGGGCCGCCTCAATATGGGCGGGATCAGTAAGCACCAGCACCCCGTTGGCCTTCGCAGATTTCTTCGCCAGCCGGTTGGCTACCTTCGCCAGGGTTTTGGTAGAACTCACGCCCACCGCCACCGGAATGCCCGTAGTCCTGGGTACGCGTTCCCAAATGCCGCGGGCGTACCCCTCCAGATCCACGTGCAGGAAATTACCCAGGTCCAGAAAGCTCTCGTCAATGGAATAGATCTCAAGATTAGGAGTATACTCCTGAAGGATAAGCGCCACGCGCCGGCTCATGTCGCCGTAGAACTCGTAGTTGGAGCTAAACACGTGTACCCCCTCCTTTTCCGCTAAATCTCTTACCTCAAAGTACGGGGCTCCCATCTTTATGCCCAGTGCCTTGGCCTCGCCACTCCGCGCAATGACGCATCCGTCGTTGTTCGAGAGCACCACTATGGGTTTGCCGTTCAGGGTTGGGTTAAAGGCCCGCTCGCAGCTGGCGTAGAAGTTGTTGCAGTCTACAAGGGCAAAAAGGCTGGTCATGGCCTAAAACTTACGGTGAATGCCTACCACCACTCCCCAGATCATGCCTCCCTCCGGAGAGTCTATCTTGATGGGCGAGTATTTTTCGTTCTCAGACACCAGGTAAGCGGCCTCTTTGCGTACCTCCAGTCTCTTAATAGTGTAGCCACCCTCCACAAACGCCAGCACCACCATGCCGCTGCTGGCCCTGATGTCTCGGTTCACAATGGCCAAATCACCGGGCATGATGTGCGCGCCAATCATGCTGTCTCCCTCCACCTTTACCAGAAAGGTAGAGGCCGGATGATTGCTGGCGTAGGTGTTCAGGTCAATAGGCTCGGCGCTGTAGTCGGTGGCGGGGCTGGGGAAACCGGCCTGTACGGTGGTGGTGAACAAAGGCAGGGAGTTGCCCCTGTCAATAATCACCAGAAACCGTTCTTCGTTCAGCGGATGTAGTGGTAAAACAACTGCCTCCATAAGTATTCATTGCTAATATAATTGGCAATTACGTGAAATTACGGCAGTAAGGGCATAAATAAGAAGGATTAATTACTAACAATTTTATCAACAGCAAAATTGGGTGCTGTTGCGGACTAACGGAAAAGTATAGATGGAGAGGCTTTTATAGGCTTCTATTTGTATGGTTGTGAGTTAAATTCTGTATCAACTACTTTTTGGCTGGTGCACTTCACTTTATCACGAAGTTCAAGTTTGCAAATCAGAGACGTTCGCCTTGATACAACACCATCTTTCAGAACAAATTCCCTTTTCCTTCTTTCTAACCACCAGCAGAATAAGTCTTATTTACCCTGGGCCGTTTTCTGCTTATTTTCCAGAAAACAGCCCTAAAACAGCTTTCAGTTTGTAAACCGTTTTTATCTGAATTCAAAATCTCCTACCTTGGCCTCGGCTTTAGGGGCGTTCCAAAAATGGAGCTGAGATAGTACCCTTTGAACCTGATCCAGGTCATACTGGCGTAGGGAAAAGCAAGAGAGGTTTAGCAGCCGTCTCTCTTTTCATTCACTCCTCCTTTTCACCGGAGGCTCCTGAGCCTATCTTGAACCTTAACCAAGAACAGTATGCAGGAGCAACTCTGGAACATTATTTCAGCCGTTAAAACACAGGCACCGCTGGTGCACAACATTACCAATTACGTGGTCATGAACAATACCGCCAATGCACTGCTTGCAGCAGGTGCCTCGCCGGTCATGGCTCACGCCCACCCTGAGGTAAAGGACATGGTCACTATTGCCGGAGCCTTGGTGGTGAACATAGGTACCCTAAACGAGTATTGGGTAGAGAGCATGCGACTGGCCGCCCAGCAAGCCCAAACCTCACAGAAACCTTGGGTTCTAGACCCTGTAGGAGCCGGAGCCACAGCCTACCGTAACCAAGTGCTGGAGGAATTGTTGCAGTATAAACCATCTGTCATCCGGGGCAACGCCTCAGAAATCATGGCTCTGGTGAAAACCACTTCCCAGACCAAAGGCGTAGACAGCACCCACCAAAGCCAGGAAGCCCTGGAAGCAGGACTGGATTTAAGTGCCTCCACGGGAGCCGTGGTGTGCATCTCGGGTGCCACCGACCTTATTATTTATCAAAACCAATACCGCTCCCTCTCTAATGGGCACCCACTCATGGCCAAAGTTACCGGTATGGGCTGTACCGCCACCGCGCTCATTGGAGCCTGTTGCGCCGTTTATTCTAAAGATTTTTTTACCGCCACTCTTGCCGCCATGGCCCTGATGGGTGTAGCCGGCGAAATAGCCGCCGAAAAAGCATCCGGTCCTGGCACCTTACAACTACACTTTTTAGATGCCCTGCACGGATTAAACAAAGAAGCATTTCTGTCGCGGATGCAGTTTAGCGGAACTACTTGAAGTAACAAAAGCAGCTTAGCTGCACCATATTGCAGATTTAGACATACCGGACTGTACTTAAGTGCTTAATGCTCTTTTAGAGAGACTCCCCCTTTGAAGGGGGAATAACAGTAAGTTGTAATACAAGATTAGACTAAACATGAACACGAATCCAGATTTTCCCTATCGTTTGTACCTGGTCACCGATGAGAAAGCTTGCCTGGGGCGGGACTTCTTTCAAGTGGTGGAGGCGGCGGTAAAGGGAGGCGTGGATCTGGTGCAGATCAGGGAGAAGGAACTGTCTGAGGCTGCTTTCCTGGAGAAAACACTGCGGCTGCGGGAATTGCTGGATCAATACGAGGTACCGCTTGTTGTAAACGACAACTTAGGCGTTGCCCAGCAGAGCTCGGCGGCAGGCATTCACGTGGGCAACAACGATACATCACCCCAGCAGATCAGAAACGCGTGGGCCGGCTGCGGCATTCTGGGGTATTCTCTGGAAGACGAAACCCAGCTTCAGCTTCCTCATGCGCAGCTCGCCGATTATATAGCCTTGAGTCCTGTGTTCGCGACACCTACCAAGACTAACACCATCATTGAATGGGGTTTAGAAGGCGTTAGTAGAATCAGAAGTTTGATAGCTAAACCTTTGGTGGCTATTGGCCGAGTGAATGCGGACAATGCTGCTGGATTGGTACAAGCTGGGGCCGATTGCTTGGCGGTGGTCTCGGCAATCCTTTCCGCGCCAGACCCAGCGAAAGCCGCCGAGGACATCAGAAACCAAATTGAGAAAGCTTTATGAAAACTTATAAATACCCGGCTGTGCTCACCATTGCCGGATCAGACAGCGGTGGCGGAGCCGGCATTCAAGCTGATTTGAAAACCTTTTCGGCGCTGGGCTGCTTTGGTACCTCGGCTATAACCGCCATTACGGTACAGAACACTCGTGGCGTGACCGGTATTCACAGCATTCCTACAGAGGTGGTGCAAGGGCAGATCAAGGCCGTGATGGAAGACATTAAACCAGCCGCCATCAAGATTGGCATGGTGCATAGCCCCGAGCTGGTGCAGGCCATTGCGGAGGTACTAAGGCAGTACCAAGTGCCGGTGGTGCTGGACCCGGTGATGGTAGCTACCAGCGGCGATAAACTCATGCAGGATGAGACTATCAGTCTGCTGCAACAAGTACTTTTTCCGCTGGCCCTGGTGGCTACGCCTAATCTAGACGAGGCAAATATCCTGAGTGACCTAGAAATCCGGAACGTGGACGAGATGAAAATAGCGGCTCAGAAAATTCTGCAGACAGGCTGCGGATCGGTGCTGTTGAAGGGAGGTCACCTGCAAGGCCCACGGCTGTATGATGTGTACCAGCCGCAGCACGGAGAGGTGCAGGTGTTTGAATCAGAAGCAATCCAGAGCCAGAACACGCATGGCACCGGTTGCACGCTTTCCTCAGCCATTGCGGCGTACCTGAGCTTGGGTTTCCCCATCACCCACGCCATTGCGCAAGCCCGTGCCTACGTGTACGAGGCCATTGACCAAGGCAAGGACGTGAAAACCGGCGAAGGTCACGGCCCCCTCAATCATTTCTTCCACCCGCAACCCCTACAGAAACATGAGCTGGAGTAATACCGCCTGGCAGGCAGGCAACCCTATTTACACGCAGATCACCCAGATGTCGTTTATCCGGGAACTCATCAACGGCACACTATCTCCTGAAAAGTTTAAATTCTACATTGCGCAGGACTCAATATATTTGGCGGGTTTCGGGCGGGCCTTGTCGCTTATTGCGGCTCGAGCCCAGCACAGCGCCCATGCCCTGGAGTTCATGCGCTTCGCCGAAGGAGCCCTGGTGGTAGAGCAGGCGCTGCACGCGGGCTATTTCCAGAAGCTGAACATTATGCCTGACGTACCCATCTCCCCTACCTGCCAGCATTACACGCATTTCCTGCTCAGCCAGGCAGCGCTGGCACCCCTAGAGGTAGCCATGGCTTCCGTGCTCCCCTGCTTCTGGATTTACAAAGCCGTAGGCGACTACATTTTAGCCCAGGAGCAGCTGCCCGACAACCCGTATCAGGACTGGATCAACACCTACGCCGGCGAGGAGTTCGGGAAGATTGTGGCCCGCGCCATCCGGGTATGTGACGAAGTGGCAGAGACCTGCACCTCCGCCCAACACCAAGTCATGACCGCGGCCTATGTGACCGCCTCAAAATTGGAATGGATGTTCTGGGATAGTGCCTATAGATTAGAGGAGTGGCCGGTATAGAGTTAATTTTATTTTTTTGGCCCTTGATTCACTCTAAACAGGGTTTTAGAAAGTTTCTGGTTTTTCTACCCAACTTTCTGAACGATTACCAGTATAGGAGTGTCATTAAGGTATAATAACAACAATATGAATCAAGGAACAGTAAAATTCTTTAATGATGATAAAGGCTTCGGCTTCATTAAAGACAGCAATTCAAATCAGGAGTACTTCGTGCACGTATCTGGTTTAGTAGATGAAATCAGAGAAAACGACGAGGTAGTCTATGATCTTCAAGAAGGAAGAAAAGGACTAAACGCCATCAACGTTAAACGCGCTTAGTCTTTCGCTATAAAGACAAATTGCTTCAAAAGCCTCTCCATTTAGGAGGGGCTTTTTTTATGGGCTTACCTAGAGTAGAAATTCTGTTTTGCGCCTGTTTTACGTAAAACAGGCGCAAAACAGGTTCTAACTGTTGTCGGTTTAACATCCACAGCTATTTTAGGTCAAATTTAGTAAAGTAATATAGCAGGGGCCAGGCACGCAGTTTTGCTCCCTCAGTCTAGCGGCTTTCGCGCAAAGCCTCAGTTTATGCAAGCAAAGGGGAGTTTTTACGTCTTGAACCGTCCTTCTGCTTGTTGGTGAAAACACACAACAAAAGCGGCAGGTGATGCCAAGAGTTCTTTTACGAATAAATAGAATGGCTTAGCCTGACAACAATGGTGACAACTCCAACAAGGTCTTTGTGCTGAGTCTAATGTATAGTCAAACTTATATGGGGTTGTATAGACTTGTAAGGTATGACGAAGCGGCTTCATTTTAAAACTTAGTTTGCTTGCATCTTTAGCAGGAACTAATCTTCATTTTTACCCTTACTGTCATTCTCATTGTCTGATGCATCGCGTTTCGCATTTTTGGCAGCAGCTTTCAGGCGCTCTTGGTTTTCTTTCCTTTCCTTAAATTCTTTCTGGCGCTGCTTCCTTTGTTGGTCTGCTGATCTGGTACTCATAGTATTGTTTGGTTTTAGGTGTATCAAGAAAATACATATTTGTAGTATACTCTTACTGTGTCACATAGGTCTTTTGTTTTGGTAAAATTTATTCTTTGAGAAAAGCCTATCTAAAGAAAAAGGTATACTGAGGAAAGAAACCAGAAATTGAAGGTCAGGTTCTCCTTCACACAAAGCGGTTCTCCATAATAAACCGACAATCTTGCAAAAGACAGTTGCAACAGAAAAGTAGGGACAGGTCGCGACCCAATACCGTCAACTTAAGGTATTTTCGCTCTTTCGGATTTATCAATCCGAAAGTAATCTGTCGGGGATTTACCAATCCCCGTTGATGGACAACGTTTTGGGGAGGGGGATTTATAAATCCCCGACAGAGTGGTTCGGGATTTTTAATCCCGAACAGCCATTTCTTAAGTTGACGGCATTGGGCCGCAATCTGTCCCTACAGATTGAATAATGTGCAAATGAAAAAAGCACTTACCTTTTTCAAGATAAGTGCTTTTAAAGAGCCTCCTGCCGGGATCGAACCAGCGACCTACTGATTACAAGTCAGTTGCTCTACCAGCTGAGCTAAGGAGGCGTTCCGCTTTCTTTTGTGGCGTTGTTTCCGAAAGCGATACAAAAGTAGTAGTCTGCTTTTTATTTGCAAAACCTGACCGCAGATTTTTTTAAGGTTTTTAGCAAAGCGCTGAAACTCAACATGAAAATTTTATAAGCCTGGTCGCTTGCCTAGGTAATTAAAGATAATGGCTCCGTAAAGCAGCTGCGTGGCAATCAGATTTGCCTGTACAGTTCTCTACGGAGCCAATCCGCGCTAGTATTTAGCTTGCCCGTAACGTTTTTAACTGGCGCTTCAGTTGGTCAATGCGTTGCTGGGCGTCATCTATTTTAGATTGGTACTCCTCGCGCAGCTTCTCAGCATTTTTTGAACGTGCAAAGAACTCAATGTTTGTGTTGAGCGTGGAGATATCGTTTTCCAGTGTAGTGATCTCACGGCGTAGATGCTGCTCTTTCTGGTACAGCTTCTGCTCCCCTTCCGGACTTGCCTTCAGGTGGGTCAGCTGAAGCTGGAACAGAGTCTGTTCTTTCTGCTCTGGTGTAAGCTCCGGCACTTTGTCCAGGTACTTGGCCAGTAGTTGCTGGAAACGATCCTCTAGTTTAGGATTACGCTTGCCTTCTGAGCCCATGTTCTGCCACTCCTGGTGAATCTGCTTGAACTCATCCACAGAGCCCACAAAAGTAGCGTCGGCTATTTTTGTGCTTACTTGTTCCAGATACGCCTGCTTTTGCGCCGACAGCTGGTTTTGCTGATTTTCGCGGTTGCTGGCTTCCTGGTGCAAACGGTCGAAGAACGTGTTACAGGCAGTCCGGAAACGGTTCCAGACTTTGTCAGAATACTTGTCTGGCACGCGACCAATGGTTTTCCATTTCTTCTGCAGCTGAATCAGCTTTTCTTTGGTGCTGTCCCACTCCTCGCTGTTCTGCAGGCTTTCGGCTTCTTCACACAAGGCTACCTTCTGGCGGTAGTTGTTCATCTTCTCCTCATCCAGAGCCTTAAAGAAAGAGTTCTTGTTGTGGAAGAAGGCTTTGTAGCTGCTCCAGAAAGCTTTGTTTACTTCTTCGGCATTCTCTTTTGGCACCAGACCGGCGGCATCCCACCGCTCCTTCAGTTTCTGAATCTGATCGGTTTTGTCGCGCCAGTCGTTGATGCGGTCCGTTTGTATATTCTGGAACTGTTCCATTTCAGCCAGTAAACCTCTTTTTACCTCCAGGTTAGCCAGCTCTTGGGTGCGGCGGGTTTCAAAAAAGGCTTTCTTTTTGTCGTGTACTTTCTCTGATGCCTGAATAAACCGGTTCCAGATGGTATCACGGGCTTCATTGGGTACCGGTCCAATGTGTTTCCACTCGTCGTGGAGGTGACGTAGTTCCTGCAGTGCTTTGTTGATGTTTTCTTCGGCGGCCAAGGCCTCAGCGCGCTCACATAAAGCTGTTTTGGCGTCTAGGTTACGCTTGCGGTCCAACTCCTTCAACTCAAAGAAAATGCTCCGGTTGTTGTAGTACATGTCCAGCAGGGCGTGGTAAGAATTCCAAAGCTCCTGCGCCTCAGCATTTGGCACCGGGCCAATGGCTTTCCATTCGGCTTGCAATTCTTTGATGGCATTGCCGCTGGTCTGGGTTTCAGAAGACTCCACAAACTCCCGAAGGCGCTCCAAGAGGTCGCGTTTCTTCTGTAAGTTCTGCGCTTTGTTTTCTTCTTCCTGACGCTGCTCACGGTGGCGGGCTTCCCTGAAGCGCTGCATGGCCTGCTCTACTTCCCGGTGTTCCGGTGAAGCATGGTATTCAAAATCATCTGCCTCGCCCCCATCAGCCACGAAACGCTTTAAGGCTTCCTGGCGCTCTTCCTGGAAATGCTGGTCATAGATTCGGGACAGCGCGTTTACCATCTTACCAGACTTGCGGCTTCCTTCTTTGGTTAAAGTGAGAATTCTGGAGCGAACTTCCTCTACTGACAAAGCCGATAAGTCTTCATGCTCATCAGATTCGTCTTCCTCTGAATGATGCTCTTCTTCGGCTACATTGCTAGCAGAAGGTGCCTGATTTGATGCTGCTGTGTTTGCGCCAGACTGTTCTACTTGGGCTGCAGCTGTGATGGGTGCTTCAGAAGCCAAAACACTAGACTGTGTCTCTTCTTGATGAACCACCGGAGCGGCCACCTCCTCTGGTTTTTCCGGAGCGGCGGCGGCTGGTTCTGTTGCCTCGTTTTCTGGTGCTGCCGGAATTACTTCGGCGGCAGGAGCCTCTGCCGCTGCATGGGTTTCAGATGCCGGTTCAGCAACGGGGGCTTCAGACGTAAGCACTGCCGCTTGTGATGCCTCAGATGTTTCTGCTGGCGCTGCTTCTGCCGCAGGGGCCTGTTGCGTGGCCGCTTCAGGTTGCTGCTGTGCAGATGCTGGAGTCGCTGTCTCAGCAGTTCCGTTTCCGGCACTTTGTCTGGCATTTATTTCGGCCAGGCGTTCTTCCAGAATCCGGCGCTGTTCCTGAGCGCGGTCTTGGGCGGCCTGAGTTTCTGAATTCTCGTTTTGCTGATTTTCCGGGTTTTGGTTCATCATACACGTGAGGCTTATAGCCGTTGGGTTAATTTAAACTTGGGTCGGCGGGGTAGTTGGCGTACATCTTGTACTTGCCTCCCATCTCCCGTAAAATATCGCGCCACAAGGTATCTGTATTCAAAGTAAGTAATTTATTTGCAGCATTGTTATTCACAAACCAAACATTTTTCTCTATCTCCTCCTCCAGCTGACCGGGGCTCCAGCCAGAGTACCCCACAAAGAACCTTATTTCGTCCTCAGACACCAACCCACTGTTCAGCATAGTGGTTAGCTCTTCAAAGTCGCCGCCCCAGAATAATTCTGTTGAAATAGGCTGCGCATCGGTTAAATTAGGGAGCCGGTGAATATAGTGCAGGGTGTTAGGTTGCATAGGGCCGCCTACGGCCAGGGCCATGTCAAACACCTGTTGATTTACCTCCACCACATCAGAGAGAAACAAGTTTGAGATGCGGTTCAGAACCAAACCTACCGTTCCGTCAGTGTCATGCTGACAGATCACTACCACGCTGCGCTCAAAGTTAGGGTCGCCTAAAAAAGGTTCTGAAATCAATATGCTCCCATTCTGAATATCTTTCGCCATAAAGTCTTTGTCTATAAATGTTTGCCTGCTTTGTTTGTGTACTCAAAGCACAGTGGTTTGGTTTACTCTCGAAGCAGTTCCCGTAGCGTTACCTTTTCCCCGCAACCCTATTAAATGAATGATTCTTTTTCAGGAGTAACCGTTGCAGCGGACCAGTAGTTTTTCAAAATTGTTTCTACTTGCCTTCCTGCCAATTTTTCACCACTATAATATTAACGATTTCCCTGTAAAAGTGGTATCTATAACCTGCTGTTGAAGGGATTTTTCTCAAAAGCAGGCAGAATGAGGATATTCCGCTTACTTTTGAGGCGAAATTTTGTTGTCACCGCTATGGAAAAACCTTTGTCTTTGCAGGATATCCGAAAGAATTATTCTTTGAAGGAACTCACCACCAACGCAGTTGCCGATAACCCTTTTCAGCAGTTCGGGGTTTGGATGCAGGAGGCGCTGGAGGCGCAGGCAGCAGAAGCCACTGCCATGACGTTGAGTACCGCCGATGCACAGGGAAGGCCTTCGGCTAGGGTGGTGTTGCTGAAAGAATTAGATAGTCAAGGTTTTGTGTTTTATACGAACTACCTGAGCCGTAAGGGGCAGCAAATAGAAGATAACCCCTTTGCCGCCCTTACCTTTTTTTGGCCAGCCCTAGAGCGCCAGGTACGTGTGGAAGGACGTGTAGAGAAAGTGACCGATCAACTATCTGACCAATACTTCCACAGCCGCCCTATAGGCAGTCAGATTGGAGCCTGGGCATCACCGCAGAGCCAGCCCATCCCCAATCGTGCCGCACTGGCCAACCTGGAGAAAGAGTACACACAAAAATTTGAGGGGCTTCCGGAAATACCGCGGCCTGAGCATTGGGGCGGGTACAGAGTGGTGCCTGACCGCATTGAGTTCTGGCAAGGCCGCCCAAGCCGCCTGCACGACCGCCTGGTGTTTAAATTGCAAGAAGATGACACCTGGAAATTACAGCGGCTGGCTCCCTAATCAAATCTGTTTTCGGCCTCTTTTCTTAAAAACAGCTCAAAAACGCCCATGGCAGAAATTCTTCCTATTAAAGCATTCCGGTATAACCACAAGTTGCCTTTTTCTATTGATGCTCTCACGTCGCCCTTGTTTGATGTAGTATCGGTGAAGCAGCGGCAGGCACTGTACCGTAACGCCTACAACAGCATACATATCTCAGTGCCGCCCGGTCCTGAACCCGCTGATAGCGCCCGCCGCACTGTGGAGCATTGGAAACGCGCCGGCATAATTGAGCAAGACCCCCTGCCGGGTATTTATGTATACTACCAGTACTTTACCTTGCCCGGTTCAGAGAAAGAATATGTGCGGAAAGGTTTTCTTTGCCACATTAAGTCTTATGAATGGGAGGAGAAAGTGGTGCTTCGGCATGAAAACACCATTCCGGCCTCGGTGAATGACAGGATTGAACTGCTGGCCCAGACCCAGATGCATACCAGCGCCACCCACGGTTTGTATACCGATGAGGCTTTTACCCTGGAGCAATACATGGATGAATGCATCACCTCTCCTATTTACGAGTCAGAAGATTACCAGGGCGTGCGCGATGTGCTTTCAGTCATACATGATGCGAAAGTGATTCAGAAGTTTCTGGACCAACTTCAAGACCAGAAAGTTATTCTAGCCGATGGCCACCACCGGTACGAAGGTTCTTTGGCCTACCGCCGGCAAATGCTTCAGCAACACCCAAACGCCACCGGTGCGGAGCCTTTCAACTACCACCTCATGTACTTGACCAATGCTGCATCTGATGATTTGCGAATTTTGCCAACACACCGCCTTTTAGATAGTTTGCCTATTTCACCTGAAGTGTTTCTTGAGCGATTGGAGCGGTACTTTACTCTTAAACTTATTGAAGAACCGTTTATGCTTAATGAAGTAATTACTGGCAAGCAGTGGGCTTTTGGGGTGTACCTGCAGGGCGAGGCATACAAGGCAAGGCTAAAGCCGGAAGTACACGAAACCCTTGACTGGGATTTGCCGCAGCAGGTGAAGAATCTGGACCTGACCGTGATGCACTATTTTATCCTGCAAAAGGTGTTGGAAATTGATCGGGAAAAGCAGCGCCAATATGAAGGCTTGTCATACGTACGGAACTTTGCCGAGTGTTTGGCCCGGGTAGATTCTGGTGCATCTGCGTTGGCACTTATTACCAATGAAGTGAAAATGGAAGAGGTAAAAAGCGTTTGCTACTCCGGGGCAGTAATGCCGCAAAAGTCAACGTTTTTTTACCCGAAAGTGATTTGTGGTTACCTTTTCAGCTCAATAAAAGAAGATGAATTTTACTAAGAACTATATTCTGGCGTCTAACTCGCCCCGTAGAAAAGAACTGCTGACCAACCTGGGTCTCCCCTTTCAAAGTCGCGTGAAAGAGGTGCATGAGGATTTCCCGGCTGACCTGGTCCGTGCCGAAGTGGCTGAATACTTAGCGGCTCACAAAGCCAGCGCCTACCAAGATGAACTGCAGCCCAATGATGTCATTATTACCGCTGATACCATAGTTTGTTTGGATGACAAGGTGCTGAACAAGCCCCTGAGCCATGCTGAGGCTACGCGCATGCTCACGCAACTGTCTGGCCGCAGCCATGAAGTTTATACCGGAGTTTGCCTGCTGAGTTTAGACAAAAGCGTAGTGTTCTCAGACGTGACTACCGTTTATTTCCGTGACCTCACCCGTGAGGAAATAGACTATTACATTAACCATTTCAAGCCTTTTGATAAAGCCGGTAGCTACGGTGCTCAGGATTGGTTGGGAATGGTGGGCATTGAACGGATAGAAGGTTCCTATTTCAACGTGATGGGCCTGCCTGTGCACCTGCTGTACGAGCAATTGTTATCGTTTTAACCAGGAATTTAGGCTTAGTGTATCTTTAAGGTTTTAAAAGTCTCATGTCTCTGGAAATTGGCTGGAAGTATTCCTTAGTTTTTAGGCCTTCTTTAGGGCTTCTTTTTCAAAAACAGGTCTAAAACAGAAAAGCCGCCTTTTAACAAAGGCGGCTTTTCTGTTAGTAGTGAGTATTGTTGCCGAAGCTTACTTAAACTTTTCCTTTAAAGCGTCTATTTCTGCTCCTGGAGTTGCTCCGTTGTACAAAATGTTATATACCGCTGTCGTGATGGGCATTTCCACTTTCAGGCGTTTATTTAGTTCGTGTATGCTTTGTACGGCGTAGTATCCTTCTGCCACCATGTTCATTTCTACTTGGGCAGATTTAACGGTGTAGCCACGGCCAATCATATTCCCGAAGGTGCGGTTACGGCTGAATTGTGAATAAGCAGTTACGAGTAAATCACCTAAGTAGGCACTTCCTTTAAGGTCGCGGTGCAAGGGCATCATGGCATCTAGAAAGGTCTCAATTTCCTCCATAGCGTTAGACACCATCACGGCCTGAAAATTGTCACCATAGTTCAAGCCATGTGCTATACCGCAGGCCAGCGCTATTATATTTTTCATAACGGCGCAATATTCAATGCCATCTATGTCATCCAGCGGATTTGCTTTGACATAACGGTTGCGGAGCAAAGCGCAAAATTGCTCGGCGCGGGCAATGTCATGCGAGCCGATGGTCAGGTAAGACTGCTTTTCAAGTGCTACCTCCTCCGCATGACAAGGACCGGCAATCACGCATTGGTGTTCGGCGGGTACTCCGTAGTGATCTTCTAGAAAATCAGTTATCAGAACATTCTCACCAGGAATCATGCCTTTAATAGCCGATACCAGTGTTTTGCCCTGGAATGCATCTTGCGGCAGTTGACTAAGCGCTTGTTGCACAAAGGCAGCCGGAACAGCCAAAATAACCCAGTTCGCGTCTTTAACCGTCTCCCGAATATCATTAGAAGGCGAAACGAAATTCAAGTCAAACTTCACCCCGCTAATATACCGTGGGTTGTGGCCGTACTGCTGTAAATGGCGTACGTCTTCAGCATTTCTGAGCCACCAGTTGATAGCAGCTTTGTTCTCTGATAGAATCTTCACCAAGGCTGTTGCCCAGCTTCCGCCGCCTAATACCGCTATTTTTTCCAAATCTTGCTTTTCTTGTTCTAGTCTTTGTTTTCCGCTAGTTCTGAGCTCAGGCTTTTTTCATCCTTTACCAGTACCTTGTCGCCGTCTTTCAGCTGTTTTGAAACTGCTCTGAACGGCCCGGAAACCACTTGCTGTCCTTTCTTTACCCCAGACAAGATCTCAATGTTGTCAAAGTCACTGATGCCGGTTTTCACCTTTACCATGTTCACTTTGCCATTGTCAAACACAAACACTACCTCATCAGGGCGTTCTTCCGGCTTTACAGGTTGATCTTGGTTAGTGTTGTTATCAACATTTTCTTCTTGCCCTTCATCAGTCCCTGTCTTCTTGCTGTCTTTTTTAGAACGGGTGGTTACCGCTGCCAAAGGTACGGAAAGTACTTTATCTTTTTTGGTGGTAATAATGTCTACTGAAGCCGTCATGCCCGGGCGGAACGGAGATCTGCCCTGCTTTACAAGTAAATCCTGGTATGAGTCATTTAAAAGTCGAATGCGCACTTCAAACTCAGTTACCGCCTCCAAAGAGGTGGCATCTTTGGCGGTATTGGCAATAGAGGTCACCAACCCCTTGAATTTGCGGTTGGTGCTGTTGTAAGAGTCAACCTCCACAATGGCGGAGTCACCTAATTTCACGCGTATGATGTCATTCTCATTTACATTCACCAATACCTCCATGTTATTGAGGTTGGCAATGCGCATAATTTCTGTACCGGCCATTTGCGAGGTTCCTACCACGCGTTCACCTTTTTCTACGTTTAGCTTAGAAACTGTGCCGTTTACTGGCGCGAAAATGGTGGTTTTCTCCAGGTTCCGACGAGATTCCTCTAAAGAAGCGCTGGCACTGCGAACCGTAGACTCCGCAGCTCTTACGCCCTGACGGGCGGCACTAACTTCAGCAAGATTGGCCTCATACTGGGCTTTGGCGGCGTCAAACTCAGAGCGTGAAATTACCTTTTGCTCAAAAAGCTTTTGGTTACGCTCATAAGATTGTTGAATATTTTTGCTGTTGGCCAGCGCCTGGTCTAATCGTGCTCTGGCCTGTGCTAAATTAGCCCGTTGGGTGTTTACCGAAGCTGACTGCATTTCTACCATTGCCTGGTAATTGTCAGGGCGAATGCGCAGCAGCAACTGACCGGCTCTGACAGAGTCTCCTTCTTTCACATAAAGCTCTGTTATTTCTCCGGAAACGTCTGGGCTGATCTTTACTTCTACCTCTGGCTGAATTTTACCGGAGGCGCTTACTTTCTCTACAATATCGGCTGGCTGAACCTGTGCCAGAACTACTTCAGTTCCTTCTTCTTTTCCAATCCAGCCTTGTTTCTTTGCCAGCAGCACTACCAATAATAGTACTACAACCAGGCCACCAAGGGTATATAGGAGTTTGTTTGATTTGCGTTTAGCCATGAGGGTTATAATGAAAGGGTTTTGCCTTGGTAGAATTCCAGAATTTTTACTTTAAACACGAATTCATATTTGGCTTGTATGATATCTGATTGCGCCTTCACCAAGTTGTTGCGGACCACGTTAAAATCTACATTGTTGATCAGGCCGTTATCTAGACGAATTTCTGCATTTCTATAGGTCTGCTCAATAGCTTCCAATTGACTTTTAGCAGCCACATATCTTTTTTGGGCGGCTATAGCATCGGTATAAGATTGTGCAATGATCAGGCGTAAATCATTCTTGGCAATGGCAGTGTTGAGTTCAGCATTTCTGAGGCCAATTCTGGATAGCTGCACGTTATTTCGAACCCTGAAGCCGTTCAGAATAGGAATGTTCAGGCTAACCCCTATGTATTGACCAATGTTGTCATTCAGCTGGTTAAAGTAAGGGTAATCTCTGGGAGTGGTTTCGGTGACAAATGTTTCTGCAAAAACAGGCTGATTGGTGCCGTCTACAAAGCCTATTTGTCTTCGTACAGCTACGGGCTGCCCAACCAGAAAACGGTTAGAACCACTGGAGTATCTGGTGCTGATGCTACCAACCAGGTTGAGGCTGGGGTAGTAACCACCTCTGGCTATGTCAATGGTTTTGGCTGCGCTCTGTACCCTTAGTTGAGCCCTCTTTATTTCAGGCATAACGTCTTCGGCTCGTTCATATACGTCCTGCGCCTCAAAACCAATTACAGACTGGTCTGGAGCCTCTATTTCCGGTGCCACTATGGCAAAATTACGTTGGTCTGTATTTTCCAGGTTCATGAGCTGAATCAGCCGCAGCTCCGCCAGCTCAATATTGTTTTGGGCAGTAATGCTGTTTAGTTCATCGCTGGCTAACTGCGCATTTAGCTCCAATACATTGCTTTCGGGTACACTTCCGGCATTGAACAGTTTCTGTGTTCTCTCCAGCTGAATGCGGGAAAGGTTTTGCCGCTCCTGCGCTGTTCTTAGCAGTTCCTGGTTTAGCAGAATCTGCATGTAGGCCGTAACCACGTTCAGCTTTATATCATTTTCCGCCTTCTCTTTATCATATTGAGAGGCCTCGTAATCCAGCTTGTTCCGCTTGATGGTGTTCTGTACCTGTAAACCGTTAAACACGGTGACTGAGCTTTGCAGCGACACATTGCCTGCCCAGATTTGGGTGTTCTGGATCTGGTTACGAACAGGGTCGAGGAAGAAACCGTTATTGAAACCATGTGATCCGCCTGCATTCAAAGAGGGTAATTGGTTTGCCCGTGCCTGTTGCACATCTACGGCAGCCTGCTCTACCCCTAACCCAGCTTGCCTGAGCTGCAGGTTGTTTTTAACGGCATAGTCAATACACTGACGCAGGTCCCATACGGTCTCGCCGGTGGGTGACGTGGTTTGAGCCGCCGCCATTGATTGTGCTCCGATGGCCAACCCTAGGGCTGCTAGCACAGAAGAAGAAAAACGTCGCATTTATAAGTCAATATTAGGAATATATATCACATTCTTCACCCAACTCAGCTGGCGCAGGTACTCCAGTGAGATAGGCCTTAGCCCCGAATCCATTTCAATGAACTGGCGCGCTAAGTCATGGCGGCCTTTTCTGGACACGTTCATGGTGGCAATGTTGCAGTCATCATGGGCAATCACGTTGCTGATGAAAGCGATACTGCCCGTCACGTCGTCTGCGTCTATAATGAGCGTGTGCAAGTTAGCCGAAAAGTTAGAAGGGAAGCCGTCAACTTCCACAATACTGATCACGCCACCTCCTCTGCTCTGCCCTACTACCTCCGCCTGCTTCCCATCCGCGCTGACAAGGTTTAGTTTTATGGTATTGGGGTGCATGGTAGATGCGTTGCCTATTGATTTAAAAGTAAACTTCAGCCCGCGCTCTTTAGCGTGGTCAAAGGCTTCTTTTATTCTGGTGTCGTCGGTTTTAAAATCCAGTAAACCCGCTAAAATGGCCCGGTCACTGCCGTGTCCCTCATAAGTGCGGGCAAACGAGTTGTAAAAGGTAATGGTAGCCTCTGTGGGCGGCGCTCCTAAAATGCGGATGGCTGCCCTGGCTATGCGCACCACTCCCGCCGTGTGTGAACTGGAGGGGCCGATCATAATAGGCCCAATCATATCAAATATACTGCTCTTTTCAGCCATAAGTCTTCAGAAACACTATTTGGCGTCAAAGTTAAAGATATTGTTGAGCCTTAAGCTGCCATTTAAAAATTTAACCGCTGTGCTGCCTGTTACTGCTCAGCTTCTTTAGGCAAGATGCTTTCTACCGCTGAAAGGTTGCTTTATATGTTGCGGCAATACCGCCTCCCTTGTCCTCTTTTACAAATAGTTTTATTTTCTTTGTCGCTGGTTTTGGAGGTTTATTACAAATATTTAAGAAATTATATATGTCTGACCAGACGTTTTCCCCCGAGGTGCTGGACTTGTTGGAGCGCTTGCAGCAGAAGTATCGTCCCTTAGGGCAGGACTTGGCCGCTTACCTGGAGGGCCTCCTGTATTCTGACTTTGTCAACTACTGGGACTATATTCACCTGGACACCCTCTTAAGCCTGCAGACTCCCAGAACCAAAATTCCTGACGAGGAGATCTTTATCATGTACCACCAGATCACAGAGCTATACTTCAAACTCTGTTTGCATGAATATAAACAGATTGGTGAAAACGCTGCTCCTACTGCAGATTTCCTAATTTCCAGAATTGGACGCATAAACCGTTATTTTGAAAATCTGATTGATTCTTTTGACGTGATGGTAGATGGCATGGACCCGAAGGAGTTTCTGAAGTTCCGGATGGCCCTGATGCCCGCCAGCGGTTTTCAGAGTGTGCAGTACCGCATGATAGAGATCTGCTCTACCGACCTTCGCAACCTCACCGACAAAGCCAAGCGCGAGGCTTTGGGTCAGCAAAGTACCCAAGAGGAAATGTTTGGCTGTATTTATTGGAAAGAAGGTGCCACCGAGGCGGCATCTGGCGCCAAAACCCTTACTCTTCTACAGTTTGAAGAAAAATATTCTGATCAGCTTATTCAACATGCCCGAGAGTACGGTCAAAAGAATGTGTGGGCGGTGTACCAAAGGCTTTCTCCGGAAGAACAGCAAAATGAAAAGCTGATTCGCCACCTCAAAGAGCTGGATAGCAATGTGAACGTGAATTGGCCGCTCATGCATTACAAATCAGCGGTGCGTTATCTGCAGAAAGACCCGGCCGTGATAGCGGCTACCGGTGGCACCAACTGGCAGAAGTATCTTCCCCCTAAGTTCCAGAAAAGAATATTTTACCCGCAAATCTGGTCAGACCAGGAAATAGCAAACTGGGGCAAGGGATGGGTGAACGATATAGTAGGCGAGGTTGATTGATGAGAGAATGAATTATGGAGTGAATGATTTTTAATTGAGCTGCATAAAAATATCAATTCAACCATTGCCTCCAAGCAGTTTTGTTTTTTGCTTCTTTTTCAAAAAACAGCTCCAAAACGAATTTTCCTCTTGCTTCCATGGTTTCTGGAGGTAACGTATCTTTGCTTTAAGCAACACAACAACTGATTTAAGGCTAACTCCCTTACTCCTGCATATGAAAAAAGAACTTGATTTGGTGCTTGCACCAGAGATTGCCTATGACTCTGCCCTATTAGAAACAGAGTTGTTGCGGCAAGCCGGTTTCTCCAAGTCAAACGAGACGGCTTATATCCATAAAATAAAAAGATCTATTGATGCCCGTGGCCGGGAGGTGAAAGTGAAAGTGCGGGCAGATGTGTACACACAGGCTCCGGATCTTTCTACCATTTTACCAACTTACCACTACCCTTCTGTTAAGCCCGATGCCCCTACCGTTGTGATCGTAGGGGCCGGACCTGCCGGTTTTTTTGCCGCGCTGCGGTGCCTTGAGTTGGGGCTGAAGCCGGTAGTGCTGGAGCGCGGCAAAGACGTGCGTAGCCGCCGCCGCGATTTGGCTGCTATCAACAAAGAGCATGTGGTGAACCCAGATTCAAATTACTGTTTTGGTGAAGGCGGAGCTGGCACTTATTCTGACGGAAAACTGTACACCCGCTCTAAAAAGAGGGGCGACGTGCAACGGGTATTGCAAATTCTGGTGCAGCATGGGGCAACTACAGACATTCTCTTTGATGCCCACCCGCATATTGGTACCAATAAATTACCTGTATTGATCTCTCAAATAAGAGAATCAATTTTGCAGGCTGGCGGTGAAATACACTTTGACACCCGCGTCACCGATTTTGTGCTGGACCGCCAGCACATGAAAGGGGTTGTTACGGCTTCTGGCAAAACATTTGAGGGCGAAGCGGTTATTTTAGCCACCGGCCACTCAGCCCGCGACATCTATGAACTGCTCAATGACAAGAAAATACTGATCGAAGCAAAACCCTTCGCCATGGGCGTGCGGGTAGAGCACCAACAAAGTTTGATAGATAGAATTCAATATCACTGCGCCGACGGCAACCGAGGCGATTATCTGCCTGCCGCCAGTTACGCGCTGGTGCAACAGGTGGCATACAAAGGCCATGAGCGCGGGGTTTTCTCTTTCTGCATGTGCCCCGGAGGGTTCATAGTGCCAGCTGCCACCGCCCCCGGTGAAGTGGTTGTGAACGGAATGTCTCCTAGCCGCCGTGACTCCCGTTTCGCCAACTCAGGGATTGTGGTGGCAGTAAACCTGGAAGATATGGATTTGAAGCAGCACGGGCCTTTGGCTGGGCTTAGGTTGCAACAGGCCATGGAGCAAAAAGCTTGTGCTGTGGCGGGCGGTACTCAGGTGGCACCAGCCCAGCGTCTACAAGATTTTGTGAAAGGCAAAGTATCTTCCAGCCTGCTGGAGACTTCTTATCAACCAGGTCTGGCCAGCGTAGACATGCAGGAGGTATTGCCTCCCATGATTGGGCAAAGGTTGCGCGGCGGATTTCAGGAATTCGGCTACAAAATGAGAGGCTACCTGACCAATGAGGCGCAGATTGTAGGGGTTGAAAGCCGGACCTCCTCTCCTGTTCGTATTCCCAGAGACAAAGAGACGTTGCAGCACCCACAGATTAAAAATCTGTTTCCATGTGCCGAAGGTGCGGGTTACGCTGGTGGAATTGTATCGGCGGCCATGGATGGCGAACGCTGTGCGGAGCAGGTGGCTTTGCTTATCAAACGTTAACTTATCTTCATCAAACAAGTATAAATACTTAGCAGGCATAACTGTTTTAGGCCTGTTTTAAGAAAAATAGCCCAAAAAGATGAAAAAGACAGTGGTAGTTGGGGCGTCTGATAACCCCACCCGTTATAGTTATAAAGCCGTGCACCAGCTTAAACGCTCGGGGCATGAGGTAATTCCGGTGGGTATAAAAAAAGGGGAAGTGGCTGGTTTACCTATAGAAACTGAAAAGCCAGAGGTAGAAGGCGTAGACACCGTTACTTTATACGTGGGGCCGCAGAATCAACCCAGCTGGTATGACTACATCCTTTCCCTGAAACCCAAGCGTATCATTTTCAACCCCGGCACAGAAAACATAGAGCTGGAGCGCAAGGCAAAGGAACAGAACATAGAGCCTGTGTACGGCTGCACCTTAGTTATGCTCTCTATCGGGAATTACTAAAGAATCACTAAAAAATATTAATAGAATCAGCTCTGCTGTTTTCGGTCTGTTTTAAGAAAATCAGGCTGAAAACAGCATTTTTTGTTTACCCTGTTTTCTCCCTTTTCTGCAGGCGCTGCTTGTTTTGCTAATGATAAGCTCTCTTATTAGATAGCAGTGTTCACTTTTTAAATTTATTTTATTTCTCTATTCCTATTGAGAATCTCAAAATCAACCTGCCTAAAATTTTGATTATTATATGAAATTTATATATTTGTGCAATCGATTGTACATTTTGCGCAAATAAACAATCGAAAATCGTAAACTTGGTCCTCCACTGGAAGAACTTAGTGGTGCTATGGTTTGCATGATATTGATTTATACCTCTAGATATTACATTCTAATTTTTACCTCTAACAAACAGTACCATGAAGAAAAACTTACCCGCAGTAAAAACAAGTTTCAGGATGATGCTCAGCAGAAGCGCCAAAACTTTGGCAGTGGCAGGCTTTTTAGGACTTGGATTCTCCAGTACAGCATCAGCACAATGGATGGTGTATAAAGCAAATGAATTGCCAAATGCTACCTCAGAAAATGTTTTCAAAACGGCAAGTGTAAATATTGCGGCAGGTCAGCCAAGTGACAGCCCTGTTATAGTAGAATCTGAGAATTCCATTGTAGCGGACCCAGATGACGCCACCAACAAACTTTTGAGGTTTAGAATAGAGAGCCTTCCGCACCATAGCTTTTTGTGGCGCCAAGATTTAACAGATCCCACCTCGGCGGCTACTGTAGTGGTGCGAGCCAAAGGTATGGCAGACATTGAAAGAGCTTTTGAGCTGGATTTAGACTTTGGCGGGCTTAGAGAAACCATCTACATCATCAATCCTACTGAGGAAAATGCTAACGGTAAGATTACCTTCAACGAAGCACGGAAGTCTAACTCAGAGTTGAGCAATATGGAATTAGCCATCAACCCCACCGAATGGCACACCTATCGCTTCACAAAAGATGGGAATGCGGTGAAAGTTTATATAGATGAAAACAATACGCCTGCTTTTGAAGTTACAACACCAACCTCTACTTCCGGTAGAAGCTATTTCAGAATTGGAGACGGGTCTAGCGGACAAGCCAATGGTTCTTTCATTGACTGGATTGTCTGGGATGTTTCTGGGGCTTATACTCCAGAGCAAAGAGCCGTTCCGGGCGCTGATGTACTTTTTGTTAAAGGAGACATGGAAAAAGCCGGCAGATTAACTGTTTTCCCTAACCCCACCACTGACCGTTTTGCAGTAAGCCACCCTGCGGCCCGTAAAGGTGCTACCATTGAAGTGTATGCCGCCAATGGTTTAAAAGTTGGAACCATTGCCACAGATCAAGGCGCTACTTCTACTAATTTAGATTTGGGTACTAAAGACAATGGCCTTTATACAATAGTATACACAGACGGTACTCAGCGCAGCTCTTCCAGAATCATTAAGAGATAAGCGTCTTTACATTGATTAGAAACTATCAAAAGCTACGTCACCACCCGGTGGCGTGGCTTTTTTATTTATTTTTTCGGCCTCTCAGAATCTAGCATGTTTCCTAACTGGGGGTTTGCTTAAAGAGCCGTAATACAAGTGGTTAAGATGGAGGAGAATGTAAACCTCTTAACATTTGCTTTTCTACCGGAACATTAAACTTCGCTGTTCGTTCTTTAAGTATTATAGTATTTACACTATGTTTGGGTAAAACGCCTGATATATTTAATATGGTTGTATGCTTCTAGCTATACTTTCTGGGTTTATTCTTGCCATTTTACTTCCTCTGCTTAAAAATATTCTGAGAGGAGGGCTGTTCATCCTGCTCTCTGCCTTGCCCCTCTCCCTTTTTGTTTATTTTCTATCATGGTTGCCAGAGGTGAAGGCAGGTGGTGATTTGCTTTTCTCTTACCAGTGGGTTCCTTCGGCCAATGTCAACCTTAGTTTCCAGCTTGACGGTTTGGCCATGTTGTTTTGCTTGCTCATTACAGGCATTGGCTCACTTGTATTTATTTACACGTCCTCCTATTTGAAAGGTCATCCGTACCTAGGCAGGTTTTATGGGTACCTTAGCATGTTTATGGCCTCTATGTTGGGTCTTGTGCTGTCTGACAACCTCCTTCTAATTTTCATTTTCTGGGAGTTAACCAGTATCAGCTCATTCTTTCTCATTGGTTTCAACAATGACAGCGAGGCATCTAGAAAATCAGCTTTATTAGCGCTGAGCATTACCGGTATTGGTGGCTTATTTTTACTTGTTGGTTTTGTGTTGTTAAACCAGGCTGGTGGGCATTACAGCTTCACCGCACTATTGAATTCATCTCCAGACCTGGCCTCTCACCCCATGTACGGCTGGATTCTTTTTTTCCTCTTCATAGGGGCATTCACGAAATCAGCACAGTTCCCGTTTCATTTCTGGCTTCCCGGAGCCATGAAGGCCCCCACCCCTGTTTCTACTTATCTGCATTCTGCCACCATGGTAAAGGCGGGTATTTATTTGTTGGCAAGGTTTACCCCTGTGTTAGGAGAAACTGTCTGGTGGAACGGAACACTTACCCTGGTAGGTGGCGTCACTATGCTCTATGCCGTGATACATGCTCTTTTCAGAATAGATCTGAAAGGAATTTTAGCATATTCAACTATTTCTGCTTTAGGTTTGATCGTGTTCCTGTTGGGTATTGGTACACCTGAGTCTTTGTTAGCGGCAACAGTATTTATTTTAGTACATGCTTTATATAAAGCCACCCTGTTCCTGGTTACCGGAATAATTGACCACGAAACCGGCACCCGTGATGTAACCCGATTGGCAGGACTTAATAAAGTGATGCTGCCAGTAGGCATAGCCGCTTTTATGGCTGCTCTTTCCAACGCTGGTATTCCGCCCACTTTCGGGTTTCTTGGTAAAGACCTTATCTATGACGCCACCCTGCGTAGTGGTAGTTTGTTTGTGCTGTTAACTGGCGCCGCAGTTGTGACTAATATCTGTCTATTGTTCACGGGTTTTAAGGCTGGTATAAGTCCGTTTGTTGGTCCGTTGCCCCAAGAGTTTAAGCAGGTGCATTTGCCGAGCCCACTCATGTGGATTCCGCCCTTATTGCTGGCTTCGTGCGGCATTGTTTTTGGCTTATTCCCTTTTCTTATTGAGGGGAGTTTATTGGTGCCAGCGGTCTCGTCTCTGCTCTCCACTGCCCCAGACTTTCATTTGCAGCTATGGCATGGGTTTAACATAATACTACTGCTAAGCACCATTACCATAGGGTCTGGAATATTCCTGTTCTACTACTTACAATCATCTGAAAGTAAATTAGCGTGGGTTTCTCGTTTTGAGCCTTTTTCTCCTAAATCGGTTTTGGTGGGGATGGCGAAAGGATTTGCTCTGTTTTCTGCGGCATGGACTAATTTATGGCAGAACGGTAAATTACGGCATTATGTATTTACGATCATGGCTTTTCTGACCGTCTTGCTGGCCGTGAGATTCTTACAAGGCATAAGGTTGAACCTTAACCTTCAATCTTTGTCTGATCTTGCTTTCTATGATGTAGCCGTTCTCCTTATCATGGCCACCTCTATTCTCTTCGCTGTCTTTACCAAGTCCAGGTTACAGGCCTTGGCCTCAGTTGGTGTTATGGGATTCTGCATCTGTCTTATATTCCTGTTCTACTCGGCCCCAGATTTGGCCATGACCCAATTCTCTATAGACACACTCACCGTTATTTTGTTTGTGTTGGTGTTGCAGAAACTTCCGGGGTACATTAAAGAAGAGTCTAAGGCTATTATGTGGCGCGACGGAATACTGGCTTTTTGCTTTGGTACCTTAATCTGTATACTGGCTCTGGAAGTGCTGCAGGAGCCATTACATCGTGAAATATCTAAATACTACGCAGAGAACGCGTATACCATGGCCAAAGGAAAAAATGTGGTAAATGTGATTCTGGTGGATTTCAGAGGATTTGACACCATGGTAGAAATTACTGTTTTAGCCATTGCGGCTTTAGGAGTGAGCGGACTGTTGAGGCTAAGTACAAGAAAACCTGAAAACAAATAGTATGAGATCATTGATATTTAGAACTGCTGCGGGTTATCTTCTTCCCATTTTGCTGCTGTTTTCAGTCTTCATCTTGCTGAGGGGACATTATTTGCCTGGCGGGGGGTTTGTGGGAGGCCTTATAGCTTCTATTGCGTTTGTGCTGCACTCTATTGCCAATGGCATTGAGAACACAAAGAAGATTTTTAAGTTTCACCCCAGAATTTTGATGCCGATGGGCTTATGCCTGTCTTTGTTCAGTGGTTTGTCACCCTTACTGGTGAACAAGCCTTTTATGACCGGGTTGTGGTTTAAAGAACCTTTCCCGGTGATAGGTATGGTAGGCTCAGCTCTTTTCTTTGATATAGGGGTATATTTAGTGGTGATAGGCGTGGTGCTAACAATCATCTTTACTATTCTGGAAAGTATCTGATATGGAAATTTTACTATCCTTTATCACTGGCTTTCTGTATGCTTCAGGCATTTACTTAATGCTCCGCCGAAGCCTTGTGAAGATGATTTTAGGGTTGATTTTACTGGGTAATGGTGCGAACATGCTTATCTTCCTTTTAGGGCGGATGGTGAAGGGAGAGCCACCCATCATTCCGGATGCGGCCAAAACCTTAGCCGGAATTTATGCAGACCCAGTGCCGCAGGCTCTTATTCTTACGGCTATTGTTATAAGTTTTGGTTTGCAGGCTTTTGCCATTATTCTGATGGAGCGTGCTTATAAATTTGTTCAGACAGATGACCTGGACCAAATGAATTCAACAGAAGAAGATATATGAACCCTTTGTACATCGTTTTACCGGTAGCCTTTCAGCTTTTTACCGCAGTAGTGCTCTTGTTCTTCTGGAACAAAACCAATCTGCAGCGGGGCTTGAGCGTGGCGGCCAGTATCACGGCACTGGCCCTGGCAGCTTGGTTGATGGCAGCTGTTTTACAAGACGGTATTTTGGTGATGCAGGCAGGGGCCTGGGAGGCTCAATTCGGTATCTCGTTTGTGGCCGATGCCTTCAGTTCTACCATGGTCTTGTTAACCTCTTTAGCTGGTTTGGCGGTATCTATCTTTTCAACAAGCGGTATTAGAAGTGCGCGGGTGCAACTGGGTTTCTACCCGGTGTTTCACCTTCTGCTCATGGGCTTGAACGGGGCGTTTCTTACCGGTGATATTTTCAACCTATATGTATGGTTTGAAATCATCATCATCGCTTCTTTTGTCTTGATAACATTGGGGGGGGCAAAAGACCAGCTGGAGGGATCAGTAAAGTACGTTACCATGAACCTGTTGGCCTCTGCTATCTTCCTAACGGCCATAGCTATTTTATATGGTCTGACAGGAAGTTTGAATATGGCTGACCTTTCTATACAGGTGGCTAATATTGAGAACCGGGGGCTCGTGAATATTACCGCTCTTCTGTTTCTGGTTGGCTTCGGAATAAAGTCTGCTATTTTCCCGCTGTATTTCTGGTTGCCCGCTTCCTACCACACTCCACCAGCAACAATCTCTGCCATTTTTGGTGGTTTACTGACCAAGGTCGGAGTCTATGCTATGATCAGGGTATTTACGCTTATCTTCATTCCAGACGAGTTTATGCTGAACCTGCTCATCTGGATTGGCGGACTAAGTATACTTTCAGGAGGGGCAGGCGCATTGCTTCAGAACAACATCAGGCGCGTGTTTTCATACCTTATTATTTGCCACATTGGTTATATGATAGCTGGTTTAGGACTATATACCGAAGTAGCTTTGGTGGGCGCTATTTTCTATCTGATTCATGATATTGTGGTGAAGACTAACCTGTTTTTAATAAGCGGCTTAATCTATAAAATAAAGGGCTCTTACAACATGAAGCTATTAGGAGGCATTTACTCCTCTTTTCCCCTACTGGCATTGATGTTCGCCATTTCTTTTTTTTCGTTAATAGGCATACCACCACTTTCTGGGTTCTGGGCAAAGCTTTTCCTGATTGAAGGAAGCCTAGACACCGGCCAATATATGGTGATTGCCTTTATTACTTTAGGTAGTTTCATTACGCTCTTTGTCATGGCTAAAATGTGGCTTGAGATAGTCTGGAAGAAAGAGGGCGCATTGCCAGATAAACAAAGTAGCACGGCTTATTTAGCGATGCCGTATGCAAAGCGGTTTGCACTGGTTTTCCCTATTGTGCTGCTATCGGGGGCGCTCTTGTTTATAGGCTTCGGGGCAGAATTCATTTTGGCAGTAGCCAAGCAAATTGCTGCTGAACTGAAAGATCCTTCTGCTTACCTGGGTGCTGTGTTGAAGAGAGGTACTATTTAGAAAATAGAAATGATAAGAACCAAGTTTTTAAACAACCTCTTACTCTCGTTTATCTGGCTAGCCCTGACGGGCAGCTTTAACTTGGGTAACTTCTTTTTTGGGTTTCTGCTGGGGTATGTTATTATCTGGATAATGTCTGAAACCCGCTGGGCCAATATGTACCTGCAAAGAGGTTTTTTGATTATTTCCTTCATTTTTTACTTTCTATACGAACTTGTAAAAGCCAACTTACAAGTTGCTTATGATGTGATCACCCCTAAGTTTTACATGAAACCTGGTATTATTCGGGTACCACTTACCGCTAAGTCTGATTTAGAAATAACTTTGTTGGCCAACCTTATTTCCCTTACCCCTGGCACCCTCAGCTTAGATGTGTCAGATGATCGGAAAGTTTTATATGTACATGCCATGTATGTGAAAGACAAGGAAAGCTTTATAGAAAGCATCAAAAACGGATTTGAGAAAAGGCTACTAGAGATATTAAGATGAACGTTCACGACTACCTGTACTACGTAATCCTTCCGGTGCTGATTTTATCTGTGCTGCTCATCTTTATTCGCTTTCTGAAAGGACCGTCTCTATCTGACCGGGTGGTCTCCTTAGACTTATTGATTACCACAGGCATTGGCATAATAGCTGTTTACAGCATTATAACAGACCAACCCACCTTTTTAGACATAGCTCTTATTTTAGCCTTGATCGCTTTTTTGGGTACGGTTGCCTTTGCCTTTTTTATAGAGAAAATTAAAAAATAATGACCGACGCCATCATTATCATCTTCAGTAGCCTAGGTGCTTTATTTATTTTATTAGCGGCCGTAGGAGTACTAAGGATGCCAGATTTGTACCTGCGCATTTCTGTTACTACCAAAGCGGCTACCTTGGGCATTGGTTTAGTTTTGATAGGCTGTGCCGTTTATTTCAATGACCTGTCTATTACTACAAGAGTCTCAGCTATTATTATCTTTTTGCTTTTAACGGCCCCAGTAGGTGCGCACATGATTGGCCGGGCCTCCTACTTTACTGGAATAAAGCTTTGGAACAAGTCTTTTTACGATGATTTAAAAGGAAAATACAGAGAAGACCACTGCCTGAAAAGTTTTGAAGAAGGCGAGCCGGATGATAGTATAGAAGGTTCAGTCAGAAACAAATAAATCTGTTGCGTTAGCTCCGGTTTAAATGGTAGTTATTTGAAAAGTATGCGAGACTTGTTTTCTGCTTGTCGTGTCGTTTGGAAGAAATCTTTCTGTACAATTATCCTCAATTAAGGCGATACGTTATCAAACTTAAGTTTTGTCTGCTAAAACATTAGAGTCATAAACAGTAGCTTGCGCGGGTAAAGTATCTCGCAGCACACCGATTCTAATTAAAGTACCTTATCGTACCAAAGCCCTTGTTCTGTAGGGAATCTACCACTTCCTCTTTAGTTACTTTGTATAGACAGTGGGCAGTTCAGGTAGATGTTCATTATTAAATATTTTAGAATCCCTCCTTTTCATTTAGTTATGGTTTGGTTATCATTACTTTGCCATCAAACCTTATAAAATGAAACGGTTACTACCTCTTCTTTTCGTTTTTCTGTGTTGCCTTGTTGTACAGGGGCAAACTTCCAGGCATTTAGTTACCCTAAATTTAGTACATGAGGAAAACAGGCCTTACACAAGGTATGTTAGCAGTATACAGCAGGTAGTATTGGACGGAATTGAATCCGGTGCTCTTTCACCTCTTGCCATAGACTATAATACAAATACTGTTAAAGCCATTTCAAAGGAGAGGATTGAAGAACTAATGATTACTCCATTGCCGCCAGAGCAACAGGAAGACGCTTGGACAGGAGAGAAACGAACGCACTACAGAAAAGCAGCGCATGATTTTCGGTTTCTCATATTGGATATATCTAAAAAAGAAGGTAAAACAGATAAGATAAATTATGCGGCCTTAGGTTACATGCACCCTGAATCTAGTGTACCTGTTATAGCCTTTTATGTAGCTTATCCAGATTTAGAAAAGTTACTTGACCAAAATAAAATTCTATGGTATAGTAATTCTGGCCCTTTCCTTCTAAAGGACCAGGTGCTTCACACCCCTGATACGTATATGTCAGCCACACTGGATAGTTATTTCCCTGAAGGTACTTTTGGATTCTACTTCCAAGTTACCAGAAACAAGAAGGGCTATCCAGACAAATTGCAACAGTACAGCCGCCAAGATTTTGCCCTTGTCAAGGAAGAGCCGATTGAACAATATTCTTTCTCTGGTAAAGAAGGAGAGGTTCTTTATATGACTACGGCGTTGGCCCAAGAAAAATATAGTGCAGAAGATATACTAGATATCAGAACAACTGTGGCAGAAGCCAGAACTCAAGCCAAATCATCTGCGCCACCCAAAAACTTGATGGTTTATTTAACGGATGAGATTATTTTGAATCATCCTGACAATGCACATTTACACAACAATGGACAGGAACTGCCTACCCTTTTGCTTAACGCTGCAAAAAATGGTCAATTGAATATTTATTCTAGCGATTCTCTCTCCAGAAAAATGACAATAGCAGAACTATCTAAAAGTTTAAAGCTAGAATCAGAGGGGCTGATACTAGGAGACGAAACTCAGGAAGAAGTTTCAGAAGAATTAGAATTACTGGGAGCACAATTAACCATTGTACCCATTACGTGGCAAGTCTACTTTAACAGAAAGGGAATAGAGACAAAGAGAGTACCTTACGCCATTGGTATTGTTGCCCCATCAAATCTTTTTCCTTATGGTTTAGAAAAAAGCATCGCTTATTTTTCTTTTGAAGAAGTTTATCATTTACTTAAACAAACCCCTCAAGCTAAATACTCAAATCCTGTTCCGGGTCATGTGCTCAATGATTTACTGCAGCAAAATTTTGTCTCCTTTTTCTATAAAGCCACTCCCCTGCGTGTTGCTTCCCCTAAAAAAAAGAAGTATCCCTTAATTAAAATTTAGCTAGAACAAGAGCATCAATATCTTCAGAGTTTTCGGGCTGATTTAAGAAAAACAGCCCGAAAACCATTTTACTCCTCCTCCACCAGTAAGCCTGCGGCTTTTAGCTCTTTGTAGCCGCCCAAATTGTAGACCTTTTTGAACCCGGCCTCTTTCATGAGCTGCATGGCTTGCCCGCTGCGATTTCCTGTGGCACAGTACAAATAATAGGTTTTCTCTTTATCCCATTGTTTTATATCTGTTACAAATTGCCCACTTCGCCAGTCTGAATTTTGGGCATTTGCCAGGTGGCCGGTATTAAATTCAGCTGGCGTTCTTACATCTACCACCACTCCTGTGTTCTGATGTTGCTGGTTCCTGTATTTCTGCGGTGACAAACTGGTGAACGGCTGTTGCTGACAACCTATGGTTAACAGCATGAAGCTAAAGACCCCTGCAACCACTATTTTCTTCATCTTGTTCTTCTTGTTATATGACAAGTTTTAAAATTACTTTATCTTGTGCATTACTCCCCTAGTTAAGAAGAAACAGTTCGGTAATGCCCTCTAAAGGTATTACGCACCAAGCCTAGTTGTACTACTGAATACAAATTTATTTTCACCAGCTTATTTTAAATTGTAGGATTAAAGTATTGTGTATCAGTGTGGTATTTTTTTTTGATAAAGGATTTACATCGATTAACAGTAGAGTTTTTTTCTTTTTTCACATGATCAGGCAACCGTTTTTAGACCCCGTGCATCTATCATTACAAACAGGCACAAATTATAGTTTTAATTTATACCACCCGTGAACGAGTTAGATCTGGTAAAAGCACTGCAGAAAGGTGATGCCAAAGCCCAGCGCTTCTTGTACGAACGTTATGCCGGCCCTATGTTGGGTGTGTGCATGCGCTACCTCAAGAACGAAATGGATGCGGAGGAGGTCATGATCAACGGGTTCATGAAGGTGTACCAGAACGTTGACCGATTTGAGCAGAAAGGCAGTTTTGAAGGGTGGGTACGCCGCATTATGGTGAATGAAGCCCTGCAGCACCTGCGCAAACAGGAAATCATGCACATGTCCATTGAAAAGGAGCATAATTACCTAGCTTCTGAAGACGCCACTGCAGACAGTGACATGTCTGCCGAGGAAATGATGGAAATGCTGCATGACCTGCCCGCCGGGTACAGAGCTGTTTTTAACTTGTATGCCATTGAAGGGTACTCGCATAAAGAGATAGCAGACATGCTCAACATCAGCGAAGGGACTTCAAAATCTCAGTTAAGTAAAGCAAGGGCAATGTTGCAGCGCATGCTGGCCCAGCAAGGAGTAATGATTGCCATCTAAAACAGACAAAGACATGAGCGCAGAAGACTTAGATAAATTATTCAGAGACAAACTGAACAACAGACCGGTTGCCCCTAGCAATGATGCCTGGGAACGTCTGCAGGCCCGTATGCAACCACCAGTACAGCAAGAGGAGAAAAAGCCAGTGATGTGGTATTACTCTGCCGCGGCTGCAGTGACTTTGTTACTTGGCGTGGGCTTCTGGACGATGAACCAGGGTACCGATGGATTACAGTCGCAAGGTACAGTCGCCACCGTGCAGGAAAAACCATCACATTCAACGGCCCCAGTACAGACTCCTGCTATGCCTGAAATGACTGAAGAGAAAAAAAATTCAGATACTCAGGCAACCGTCAACTTCCCTGCTGCATCTTCATCACAAACGGCCATAGCTGCTAACAGTGGTAATGCTACTAGAAGAACCAAAACAGTTTCTTCTGCTGCTAATGGTCAAGAAGAGGTAAGCTCTATGAAGAAAGCAGAAAATATGGTAGTAATGCAGCCACAGCCGGCACAAGAAATGGTAGCCTCTGCTGTTACTCCTTCAAAAGGACAGGAAGTAACTGCTGACTCAGGTGCCCCACTGGAGATCATAGTAAAACTAGACAACTCACAGGCATATGCCGTAGCACAGGCCTCTCCGGCTGAATTTGAAGAAACAGAAGCAGAGAAAGGAACAGGCCGTGTCTTGAAAGGAATTTTAAAGCAGGTGAAAAACCTGAGAGACGGTGAGAAAATCAGCCTCTCTGAATTAGGAATAGCCAAACACACTTATGCGCTTGAAACCAGAATAGGTAACAAGACCATCTCCAAATCAATAGAACTGTAAAAAGACCAAAGAACCCTTAAAATCCAATTTCCATGAAACGTTTGTTTGCCCCGCTAACGGCCATCATAATGGCTGCTGGAATCGCTTTGCCTTCTCGTGCTGAAACGAAAGTCAATTTTACTCCTCCAGTACAGGATACTCTTATTGTCAAGCTTAAAAACGACGCCAGGGTACTGGTAGTGGTGAAAGACTTGAAAGATGTGAAAAGTCTAAAATCGCAGAGCATCGACTCTATCATTACCATACTGGAAAAACACGTAGATCAGATAGAAAGAGCAGGGCAAAGTGCCGCCAACAACCCTGTCACTGTCACTATAGATAGACAACAGTCTCAGACTGGTGAAGATGTCAATATCACCATCACTCAGGCGAACAGCGATAAAAAGCAGATCATTAATAAAGAGATCAAAAATGTACGCGTAGGTGTTGACATTGAAGAGGAAGAGGACAAAACCACCATTGGTGTTAAAATAGGAAAAGACACCACCATGATCGCTGAAAAGAAAGAAAAGAAGGAGAAGGAACGCTACAGCAAAAATTCTCATGACATTCAGCTGGACTATGGTGCTGACAGATGGGTAAACACCTCTACCCCCGAAGGCGGAGTAGGTGTAAAGTTCAGACCTATTGCCTCTCGTTACTTCAGCATCAACAACAAATGGCATCACCGATTAGGAGGTAAAGGCAGCCCAGCCCGTGTTTCTTACGGATTTAGCTTTGAGTTCCACAACTATATGTTCGATGACAACCAAATGCTGGTTGATGATGGTGACGGTGCCAGAATAATTACCGCTGAACCTTTGAACCTGGAGAAAAGCAAGTTGGCCACTACCACGTTTAGCATTCCGCTGGAGCTTTCATTTAACGTGAAAAACAAAGATGGCAATACAGCCTTCAGAATTGGCGGCGGTGGCTACCTTGGCTACATGATTGGCAGCAAAACAAAAGTTGTTTACCCAGAAGGTGGAGACACTAAAACTGTGAAAGTGAAAGATGACTTCCACCTCACCGATGTTCAGTATGGCGTTTCTGGATTCATTGGGGTGAGAAGCATGGACATCTTCGCCAAATACAACCTGAATGACATGTTTGAATCAGGCTTCGGCCCTTCAGGAAATGCTCTGGCCGTAGGTATCAGATGGAACCTATAAGTAGCATAAGAATTCTTTAGTTGGTTTGTTAGGTAAAGGGAGCTTCAGCTGAGGCTCCCTTTCCTTTTACACCTTGCAGAAATTGTCCTGAAAATCAGTGAATACAATCAGGTTGAATTTCTCTTTTAGGGCTGATTTTTAAAAATTAGCCTTAAAAGCGAAATAGCGAGGCTCATTGAAGAACCCCGCTACTTTTATTTCATTGTTCTAGTCAAACAATTCACTCAGGAAAGACTTCTTCTTATGGTGTTTGTGCTGACCTTTACCATATTCACCGTACCCATACTTTTTATAATCAGAGTCGTAGTTTTCCTTCTTTGAATAATGGTCGGCAGAGCGTTCAATGATTTTTTCCAGCTCGCCTCGGTCTAACCAGATGCCACGGCAGTTGGGGCAGTAATCAATTTCTATTCCTTGCTTCTCGCTCATGAGAAGGGTTTCTTGGCAGGCGGGGCATTTCATAGTTCCGTATGTTTAGTAGGTTGAACAATTATCAGGAGATTAATCCTTTACTAGAAACGCCCTCTAAAAGAGACTTAGTATAAATGAATTGAATGGTTACAGACTTCTGTAAAAGTTATCTAGCAAAATGGCGGTTGCGGTACCCACATTCAATGACTCGGCCCCACCCCTGCCTGGTATGTGTACTGGTTTTGTCACCAGTTCCATTATTTCTTGTCTAATGCCATGAGCCTCATTGCCCATAATTAACACACCTTGCGGTAATAATGACAACCGGTGAACGTTTTCACCTTGCAATGCTGCTCCGTACACCTGAGTGTTTTGGGGCCTTTTTTCTAAAAACTGCAGTAAATCAACATAATGAGGCGTTATGCGGGTAAAAGAACCCATGGTAGCCGCAATAACTTTTTGATTGTAGAAATCAGCGCTGTTTTCCGAAAGAAAGATGTCTTTAAGACCATACCAATCTGCTATGCGAATAATAGTACCTAAATTGCCCGGGTCCCTTACTTCATCCAGAGCCAGTACCAAATCATTTTCTGGCCAGGAATAAGCATGGGATGGTCGCATTTTAGCCACAGCCAAAGCCGCGTTGTTACTTTCCATGCTTCCGGCTTTAGCCAGATCTTCGGCGGTAACTATATGAAGGGTAAAACCTTTCTGCAACAGGTGGGTATGCTTTTGTTGAAATGACTCCGTAACAAGAACTGTCTCTACCTCAAAACCTGACTGCAGCAGTTCTACTACGCTCTTTTCACCTTCTACCGTGAACGCTTGGTGAAGCAGCCGATATTTCTTTATTTGCAGTGACCTAATGTACTTCAAAAGTCCTTTTGAGATCATAATCTTACTACGTTTGACGCCACGATTTTACGTATTCGGCGCGGTATTAACAATGCTGTGCCTGGGTATGGGCTGCTCGCCTACCCGCCACTTAGCAGAAAAAGAGCGGCTTCTGTGGAAAATTGACCTGGAGGGAGTAGACCAAACCAATAAATCTGAAATTGTTCCCCTATACCAGCAAACTCCCAACCGAAAGGTCTTGGGTTATCCTTTGTACCTGAACCTGTACTACTTAGGCAAGCGCTTCTATAACCCAGAAAAGATCAGGGAGAAAATAGCAGAGATAAATAATGAATACAACCTTAAGCTTCAGAAAGCCGGAAGCGACTCTGTAGAGGTTGACCGCTTGATTGAAAAAAAAGAAAGAAAATTAGCCAAAAAGCAAGTGAAACTGGAAGACGGCAACTGGCTAATGCGTACTGTTGGGGAACCACCAGCCATTTTCGACTCTCTAAAACTGGTTCATACTGAAGAACAGATAAAAATTTATTTAAATGCGGAAGGCTTTTTCCGGAGTACGGTGACTTCCTCAACTGAGACCAAGAAAAAGAAAGTCTTTGCCACCATCACCATTCAGGAAGATAAACCCTATATTATTTCCCAGCACACCTATGAGTTAGCTGACACGGCACTACTAAAACTTCTGAAGGCACCGGAAAACCCAAGTCTGATACAAGTAAACAAACGCTATGACGAAAGCGTGATTACGATGGAGCGTGCCCGCATAGAGCAGCTCTTGAAAAATAGCGGCTTTTATGATTTTCGGCAACAGTTTGTCACCTTCACCGCAGACACCAGTTACACCGACTATACCGTTAGATTAAAAACATTAGTCGCCAATCCCACTGATACTTCTCTACACAAGATCTATTCTTTGCGCAACGTGTATTTTTATTCTGATGCAGGATTGAACAGGTTTGGATTGACCAGAGACACAGTGACCTTGGGTGATGTGCATTATTTAGCTTACAACCAGCGGGTGAAGCCAAGGATATTGAACCGGAAGATCATACTTAGGCCGGGTCAAACCTATTCCGCCACCAGAACTTTGAACAACCAGCGTATTCTCTCCAACATGGACATGTTCAAGTTCACCACCATCAGCTATACCAAGGTGGCAGATTCAGTGGCACTGGACAATCCTAGGTTTGGCTTGCTTGATGCTCAGATCAATACGTTTCCCCTACCTCGGTACCAGGAGACCACTGAAATAGGTGGTACTTTTACAGAAGGAATTCCTGGCCCTTACGCCAGTATTAGGTTTAGGGTACGAAACATTTTTGGGGGCGCTGAAATTTTTGACATAGGCGGCAGGGCTGGTTATGAAGGGCAGTACCAGGCAGGTGAAGCGAGAGCAGGTAGACGTACAGAGATTGGTGCGGACATGGGGGTAACTTTCCCGCAAATTCTGATTCCTTTCCGCACAAATGACATCCTGATCCGCTATAACCCCAGAACTCGCTTTGGGGTTGGCTATACGTATGTAGACCGGAATGAATATACGCGTACCAATTTAGATTTTACCTATGATTATATCTGGCAAAGGCTGAACATTCACCAGTTTATCTTCTCTCCTATTGATATCAACATAATCAGTACCCCGCGTATATCACAAAGCTTTCAGCAGGAACTGGATCGATTGGCTTCTTTGGGAAACCCGCTACGGCAAAGTTTTAACAATGCCTTCGTCTCTTCCATTAATTTCACCAGCCTATACAATACCGCCAATTACAACCAAACAAATGATGCCAAGCTTGTGCGCATATTTTTGGAGTCTGGTGGTTTTCTGGGGCAATATTTAGCAGAAGCTTTCAACAACCTGGCAAGTTATAAATTTGCCAAAGCCAGCCTTGACTACCGCCGGTACCACCCCGTGGGGCTGACCAGCATGTTTGTGTACAGAGCCAACGGCGGGGTAGCAAAACCTATTGGCGGATCATTGGTTTTGCCGTATGACAAGCATTTTTTTGCCGGTGGTTCCTCAAGTGTGAGAGCATGGCTTCCACGCCGCCTGGGCCCGGGTTCAAGCGCCCGCATCAACAGAGAAACAGGTGAATATATTCATAGCTTTGAGCAGCCAGGCGAGATTTTACTTGAGTTAAATTCAGAACTGAGGTTTAGGATGTTCCGGTTTGGTAATACTAACGTTAATGGCGCCCTATTTCTAGATGCCGGTAACATTTGGTTATTTGAGGAAGGGCAGCAAGACACCAATTCCTCTGAAATAATATATCAGCCCGGAGGGGAGTTTGCTTTTGACCGCTTCTATAAAGAGTTGGCAGTGGGCACTGGTTTTGGGGTAAGATTAGACTTTACTTTTGCCATATTACGTTTTGATATTGCTACCAAAGTTTATGACCCTGCCCGTCCGGAGGGCAACCGCTATATCTTGACCACCTTTGAGCCAGGTAAACTGTTCAGCACCAACTCACAAACTACCTTCAACTTAGGTATTGGGTATCCGTTTTAAGCCTTTATTTATAGTTGTTCGTTATTAGTTGTTCGTTATTCGAGATCAAAAATCAACGATCAATAAACCAATTAGAAAACGAGTAACGAATAACGAACAACGAAACTAGTACTCCAGCAATTCTGTAAGGGCAGCCAGCACTTTGTCTGCATTTGGGAGCATCATTTTCTCCAGTTCTACATTCAAAGGCACAGCCGGCAGGTTTTCAGCACCAAGCGTGAATACAGGGGCATCTAGTTTGGTAAAACAAGTGCGGTTTATTCTTCCGGCTAATGACTCTGCAAACGAATTAAGTAAAGGTTCTTCGGTGAGGACTAACACTTTCCCGTGCCGTTCTACAGCCTGCTGCACCATTTCAAAATCCAGAGGGTTCAGAGTACGTAAGTCCACTATTTCTACTGAGCCGGGCAATTGCTTGCTTGCTGATTTTGCCCAATATACGCCCATTCCGTAGGTAATGACAGCCAGTGAATTCCCTCTTCTCACCTGCTCTTCGCTTGCCTGCTGCACAACGTTTCCTTTGCCGAGCGGTAGCACATAATCCGCGTCAGGTTCAATTGTTTTGGCTTCCTCGGTACCAGGTACTTTTGACCAATACAAGCCTTTGTGCTCCAGCATGACCACAGGGTTAGGGTCCAGAAATGCTGCTTTCATCAGCCCTTTAATGTCAGCGGCGTTACTTGGGTAGACCACTTTTATACCTCTGATATTTAACAAGGTTGATTCTACGCTGCCGGAATGGTAAGGACCTCCCCCGCCGTAGGCCCCAATAGGAACTCTAATGAGAGACTGAATTGGAAACTTGCCCATGCTCAGGTAACAGCTCTTAGACAGTTCTTCTACCAACTGGTTGATGCCCGGCCATATGTAATCAGCAAACTGTATCTCAACAATGGGCTTTGCCCCTACGGCAGACATTCCGGCGGTTGACCCTATGATATAAGCTTCCTGAATGGGTGTATTAAATACGCGGTGGTCACCGTACTTCTTAGCTAACAGAGCTGCCTCGCGGAAAACTCCACCTAATTCGCCTCCCACATCCTGGCCATAAAACAGAGCCTCAGGGTATTGTTTCAGAATCTCGTCCACTGCATGCAAGGCAGCATCTACCATGGTAGTTTTCTCGCCTTTCAATGGGCTTCTCTGGCCTTTTTCTTCTACCACCGGGGTGGGTGCAAACTCATGCAAATGAAAAGATGCTGGTTCAGGATCCGCTGCTAGCTGCGCTTTATCAAACTGTGTTTGCACCTCATGCCTTACCTGCTCTTCCAAAACATACAATTCTTCTTCAGCAGAACCAGTTGCCAGTAGCTGCTGCTTTAAAATTGGAATAGGGTCTTGCAGGGCGTGCTCTTGAAGATTGTCTCCGCGGTACCACTCGCGCCTCACGCCGGAGGTATGGTGACCTAACAACGGACATGTTGCATGAACCAGCACTGGTTTTCTTTCTTGGCGGGCAATTCTAAAAGCCTCCTGCATTCCCGTATAAGAATGGACAAAGTCTGCCCCGTCAACCCGTAGCCTTTCCATGCTTTTAAAACCGGCTGCATACTCATAGGCATCCATGGCGCGCATTTCTTCGGCCCTAGCCGATATTCCCCAACCATTGTCCTGCACCAGAAAAATAATAGGTAGCTGCTTTAGAACGGCCATCTGGAAAGCCTCAGCCACTTCTCCTTCCGTTACTGATCCGTCTCCTAAAGAACATAGTACAACCCGACCCTCTGACGAGTCTTCTAAACCGGCTGTTTCTAAATACTTCAAGGCATGCGCCATGCCCGTAGCTGGTATGGCCTGCATACCGGTAGCGGAACTTTGGTGCGGAATAACCGGAAAACCAGCACGACGGAGTGAAGGGTGGCCGTAATAGGTCCTGCCCCCGCTAAAGGGATCGTCCGCTTTAGCCATGAGTTGTAGCATTAGCTCATAAGGCTTTAGGCCCAAACCTAAAAGAATAGATTCATCGCGGTAGTAAACAGAAAGAAAATCTCTTTCTGTTAGTTGGAAAGCAGTGGCTAATTGTATAGCCTCGTGGCCTCTGGAAGTACTGTGTACATATTTACTGGAGATGGCCCTGTTTTCTTCAAATATGTCTGCCATTGATTTGGCAGTTACCATTAATTTATAGGCTTTTAGAAGAAGGTCAACGTGTACTTGAGTAGGGGTCTCTACAGTAGCTGGAGTCATAAGCTAACATTTGTTTGTCATCTAAATTACGGGTAAAACCGCAGAATGCAAAATTCTAGAACAGATGAGGTATCAATGTGTTTTAGACCTATTTTTGCCAAAACAGCTCAAAAACAGGCTAACTTTATACGCATGAAAGAGAAAATAGAACAATGGTTCAAGAATTTTCAGGAGCGACTAAGCTCGGCACTGGAAAACTGTGATGGCCAAGCCCGCTTTCAGGAAGATCTTTGGCAACGCCCGGGTGGCGGCGGCGGGGCTGCAAGAGTCATTCAAAATGGAGCTGTTTTTGAGAAGGGCGGTGTCAACTTCTCTGCGGTAGAAGGGGTGTTGCCGGAAAAAGCGGCCAAGGCTCTTCTGCTGCCGGACCCGAATTTCTTTGCTACCGGTGTTTCTGTCGTCCTGCATCCTGAGAATCCGCATGCGCCCATCACCCACATGAACGTGCGCTATTTTGAAGCCGGTAACGGAGAGGCTTGGTTTGGCGGCGGCATTGACCTCACGCCTGTTTATGTAAATAAGCCGCAGGTGCGTTTCTTCCATCAGGAGCTCAAGAAAACCTGTGACCGATTTGACGCTACTTACTATCCAGAATTCAAGAAATGGGCAGATGATTACTTCTACATTCCTCACCGAGAGGAAACAAGAGGTGTGGGCGGCATCTTCTTTGACCGGCTCTCTGCTACCCCTGAAATAAGCATTGAAGATCGGTTTGCCTTTGTGCAAGCCGTTGCCGAAACCTTTGCCCCTACTTATACCGCCATAGTAAATGAGAACCGTTATCTACCTTACAGTGAGCAGGAAAAAGAATGGCAACTGATCAGACGGGGCCGATATGTAGAATTCAATCTTGTGAATGACCGGGGCACCAAATTCGGATTAGAAACAAACGGACGCACAGAATCTATTCTTATGAGTTTGCCGCCATTAGCCAGTTGGCACTACAGCCATTCTCCGGCTGAGGGAACAGCAGAAGCTGAAGCGTTAGCATCATTCAGAAAAGGTATTGACTGGGTAAACCTTCCTTGATCATGGAAAAACTAAAATCTTTTGACCAGTCTCTTTTTGTTGAGCTGAACAGCCACCACTCCCCTTTCTGGGATGCACTCATGGTGTTCGTCTCAAATAAATATGTATGGTTCCCTTTTTACCTGTTGTTGGTTTGCCTGCTCATTTACTTTTACCGCCGCAGGGGTGCTTTAATGGTGCTTACACTGGCAGCAAGCGTAGGTCTGGCAGATTTTGTTTCTTCAGGTATTTTTAAGCCATTCTTTGAGAGGCTCAGACCTTGTCATGAAGAGGTGCTGGGAGCAACTATTTTTGTGGTGGACGGTTGCGGTGGGCGCTACGGATTTGTTTCGTCACATGCGGCAAATTCATTTGCCATAGCCGTATATGTCATTTTTTTGCTTAAGCCAAGGCAATGGCTCCTAAAAGTGTTTTTGGTGTTTTGGGCGGTTCTTATTTCCTATAGCCGTGTTTATCTGGGTGTGCATTATCCCGGAGATATAATGGTTGGAGCCATTATTGGCTGTTTGGCAGCGTGGCTAGGTCTTTATTTGTATAAAATTATTAGCCAGCGCTACTCATATTGGCTTACTTGATTTTCTGTTTTTGTCCTTAATTTTTAAATACAGGCCAAAAACAGGAAATTATTTATTCAACAGCCGTGCTACGTATTTACCAATGATATCAAACTCTAAGTTGACTTTGTCACCAGGCTTTACAGACTTTAAATTGGTGAAATCATAGGTGTAAGGAATTATAGCCACCGAGAAAAAATCTGCACCAGATTCTACCACAGTAAGGCTTATGCCATTTATACAAATGGAGCCTTTTTCAACGGTTACATTTCCGGCAGACTGCGGTTCATACTGAAAACGGTACAACCAGCTTCCTTGTTGGTCTACTACTTTCTGGCAAATACCAACCTGGTCTACATGCCCCTGCACAATGTGTCCGTCGTACCGGCTACCGGCAAGAAGGCAACGTTCCAGGTTTACAAAATCACCTTTTTTTAGCTCTCCTAAATTGGTGCGGTTTAGAGTTTCAGCAATGGCGGTAACGGTATAGGTATCACCGTCTAGAGCTACCACTGTTAGGCATACGCCATTATGCGCCAGGCTCTGGTCAATTTTCAATTCTGAGGTAAACGGACACCGCAACACAAAGTGTTTGTTGCTCTGCTCCTCTCTCATCTCAACAACCTCTCCTATTGCTTCTATTATTCCTGTGAACATTTTCTTAAATGTGTAATGATTAATGAGCAATGATTATTGGTAGTTTTACTTCAATGCTCATTATTTTTTTAAAAAAAGGAAATGAAAAGTTCAATGATTGTAAAGAGAACAAGCTTAGGTAATAATCATTACTCATTGTTCATTGATCATTACAAAAACTACTTCCCTCTTCCCTCAATAATAATTTTGATGGTGTACATAAGTACTCGAAAATCCATGGCTAGAGACATGTTTTCTATGTACAAGATGTCGTATTTGAGGCGTCTGACCATTTCCTGCACATTTTGGGCATATCCAAACTTGACCTGCCCCAGTGAGGTGATGCCTGGTCTTACGCGCTGCAAGTGGCGGTAATGAGGGGCTTCCTGCATAATAAGGTCAATGAAGAACTGTCGCTCTGGGCGTGGCCCTACAATGCTCATGTCACCAATCAGCACGTTGAAAAACTGCGGAAGCTCATCGAGCCTCACTTTGCGCATAAACCGCCCAATTTTAGTCACCCTTGGATCTGTGTCAGAAGAAAGCGCCGGCCCCATTTTCTCGGCATCAGTATACATGCTGCGGAACTTGTAGATCTGGAACGGCTTACCATGTAAACCTACCCTTTCCTGCGAGAAAAAAATAGGCCCCGGCGAAGACATTTTGACCATAAAACCCAGAAAAGCATACAGCGGTGAAAACAGTACCAACACTATGACGGCGGCACTTAAATCAAAGGCTCTCTTGAGTATCTGCTGCCAAATAGGCATCAGGTCGCGCTTAATTTCAATAAGCGGGCTTCCGAACAAATGCTGCACCTTCACCGATCCCAGTAAAATCTGGTACACATCGGCCAAAATACTGATGCGCACATTCTCCCCTTCCAATGAGCTTAAAATTTGTTCAATGAGCTTGTGCTCTGATGGCTCAATGGCAATGACAACCTCTTCAATCTTATGCTGCTGAATAACTTCAGGCAAGCCTCTAAAAGAACCCAGGCATGGCAGTTGCTCCTGAAACGAGTCGGGTTGGGTTGGTTGACTTTGCACAAATCCCAGAAACTTGAGCCCTAAGTGGTGGTTGTTGCTTTTTACCTCTTCATACACCTCGCGTGCGTTAACGCTTGATCCAACCAATACAGAGTTGAAAAAGACTTTGCCGTCTTTCACCAATCTCTTCAGGTGAAAAAGCGCAATCATCTTAAAAACTACCGCCAGTAAAAAATGGATAATAAAATACGAGACGATGGGTTTGAAGTAAAGTTCAGTATTGAGCATGATGGGGTCTTCCACCAGAAAAGCTATCAATACAGCCACTGCCCCACTAAAAGAGATGGTGCCTAAGTTCAAAAATTCCCTGAACCTGGAGAGCCGGAATACATGACGGTAGCGTCCAAGTAACGCATATAAAATCACCCAGAAGGAAGCAACTATTAAAGATCTGCCCACAATAAGGGGAATTTTGATTCCGGCAGCCTCAAAGAAGAAGTCGTAACGGGAGAAGTAGAAAACCAGCCATGCTAAAAATGCCGCCACAAAATCGGCGAGCACAATTTTATAAACATGTACATTTCGGTTGAAGCGCATTCTTAATGATTAACCAGCTACTTTTTTAGTAAAGCCCGTCTTTCCATCTGCAAAGCTACAAGCAAAAATGAAATACCGGCAGATAAATTAAGACTTCAGCAGTAGAGCGATGCTAAATTTACACCTTAAACAGTCATAAATAATTTTAAAACCGGCAAAAACGAATTAAACAGACCCTGATACCGTGGGAATTTCTATTTTTGCGCGCGTTTCAGCGTATTGCCCCAAGGTATCGCAAATAGTTGCAGAGAATAATGATGTATGTTAGAAGATAGTTACAGGCACAAAGGCATGCGTAAAAGCCTGGTGCGCGTTGTGCAGGAAAAAGGGATAAAAGATCAACGGGTACTCAAAGCCCTGGAGCAGGTGCCACGTCATTTCTTTTTTGAAAAAGCGTTTCTGGAACAAGCCTACCAAGACAAAGCCTTTCCTATAGGCGAAGGACAGACTATCTCACAGCCTTATACAGTTGCCTACCAAACAGAACTGCTGGAAGTACAACCATCAGATAAAGTTTTGGAAATAGGCACAGGATCTGGGTACCAGTGCAGTGTGCTGCTACAGCTCACCCCCCAGGTGTACACCATTGAGTATAACGAAGTGCTGTACCATAAGGCGCTAAAGCAATTCAAAATCATGGGGCTACAGCCCCACACATACCTGGGCGACGGTTCTGAAGGGCTGCCGCAACATGCCCCCTACCATAAAATCATTGTGACCGCTGGCGCACCTATTATCCCCAAAACGCTTCTAACTCAGTTAACCATAGGCGGAAAATTGGTAATACCGGTAGGAGATACCGGAGTGCAGAAAATGCTGCGTATTACCCGGGTAGACCAAGAAGAATTCACCAAAGAAGAGTACGATAACTTTAAGTTTGTTCCTCTTTTAGGAAAACAAGGCTGGAAATAGAAAGCTACGGCTCTGTTCACAGTACTGTTTAATTAGTTTCTCCCCTTTGGGGAATGAGGTGTATCTTTGCACTTTAAACACACAACACCGCATGCATAAGCAAAAGCTAGCTAAAGAATCTTATGTGCAGATGACCGAGCTCGTGCTGCCCAATGACACCAACACCCTACATAACTTAATGGGGGGTAAAATGATGCATTGGATGGACATTGTCTCGGCCATTGCTGCCCAAAAGCACTCAAACCGTATAGTTGTTACAGCCTCGGTTGATAATGTTTCTTTTAAAAAGAGCATCAAGTTAGGTAACGTGGTTACCCTTGAGGCGAAAGTGACCAGGGCCTTCAGTACTTCCATGGAGGTACATATCAACGTGTGGGCAGAGGATATTCCTTCCGGGACAAAGGTGATGTCAAACGAGGCGTTTTTTACCTTCGTGGCTCTTGACCAAAACGGAAAACCCACAACAGTTCCTGAAGCCGTACCTGAAACGGAAGAGGAAGTAAGACTGTATGATGGTGCCTTACGTCGGCGGCAATTACGCCTGATTTTAGCCGGCAGAATGAAACCGCATGATGCCAACGAGCTGAAGTCTATCTTTAATCTGTAGTTCTGTTTTTAACCTATTTTTGGGAAAACACCTCAAAAACAAATGAGCCATACGCCAGCCGATCTTCCATTCTTGCAGCACCTTTACGCTCAAGACACCCTGTACCTGATTCCGGAAGAACAGCCTTTGGCAGATTCACCAGTACCTTCTACCGCCGCTGTGGTGGCTCCTGAACAGCAAGTGCAAGTATCACCTGTTGTGAAGGAAGAAATTGCGGCACCCGCCGTTGCAGATGTACCGGCTATTGAATGGTTGGGGGAAGCTTTGAAAGGCACCTACCTTTTATTTGATGTACCTAAAAATGTTTTCCCTCAATTGCCTAATCACCCTTTCTTGCAGAAAGTACTGGCTGCCGTAGGTTTGGCATCTTTAGAGGTAAAATTCGGGAATCTATCGAACCAGCTGACGCACAACGTGAAGGTTATAGCACGGGAGCAGCAGGCACGGCATATTTTAGTTTTTGGTGAACATTTGCCTATTGAAAACTTGCTTAAGCTGGAACCTTACCGAATGTACAAATTAGATGAAACTCGGTTTGTTCGGATTGATTCCCTTTCTGATATTGAGCAAAGCAATGAGTTGAAGAAGAAATTGTGGGATGTTTTACAGAAAATATTTCTTCAGTAGGCATTCGATAGATAGGCTCATTCCCAAATCTATTTATGATACAAAAAGAAAGGCTGCCCATATGGGCAGCCTTTCTTTTTGAAGAGTGTACAGTATCTATTTCAGCAGTGACGCTAATTTCTCTTCCAGTGCGGCACCTCTTAAGTTTTTGGCAATGATTTTACCTTCTTTGTCTAATAAAACCGTTTGAGGAATAGCGGTTACGCCATACAATGAGGCAGCGCTGCTCTCCCACCCTTTCAGGTCAGACACATGCGGCCAGGTTAATTTATCTGCTTCAATAGCTTTTAACCACTTGGCTCTGTCTTGGTCTAAACTCACTCCAAAAATCTCAAATCCCTTGTCTTTGTACTGGTTGTACATACGCACAACGTTCGGGTTTTCCTGACGGCATGGTCCACACCAGCTGGCCCAGAAGTCAATCAGCACATATTTACCGCGCAGCGAAGAAAGGGCAATTTCATTTCCGCTGGGAGAAGCTAGCTTTATGTCTGGAGCCACACTACCCACGGCAGTAGAACGCATTTTTGACAACTTCGCCTCCAGCGATTTGGTGTATTTTGAATCTGGCAGGTTGCTCTTAAATGCTTCGGCCATGCTGTCTACAAAAGCAAACTCTTCGTCTAAGTTCAGAATATTACCCGCCGAGTACACGGCCACCACAGAATTAGGATTTGCTCTAATGAAGGTCTTCATCTGTTGCTGGCTGCTCTTCTGCATGCTCATGAACTCTTCCTGCAGGCGTCTCATCTCAGCCTCATTGCCAGCCTCGGCAGCTACCTGAAACTGAGTGTTCAGGCTGGTTGCCTTGTCTTGCATGCCTTTCATGATAGTGTTCAATTGCTGAATTAGCTCAGAGTCTCTTGACCCTTTAATGGTGTAGCTTTCCGCAACACGGCCAGAATCGGCAGTAATTTCAATGCTGCTGTTATCTACCACTATCATGATGCCTTCTTGATTGTCGAACGCCAATTTATAGATAGCCGGTTCCTCCACTCGCCCCTCCATGACAAAGGTTCCGTCCTGGTTGATGGTGGCCGTATCTTTCGGAACGAATGACTGTTCACCTAGCTCGTCCAGGTACACCTGACCTGTGGTCATGTTGTTGATTTTACCGGAGATGCGGTAACTTTTATCGGTATCGGCGGTGGTTACGCCTTTCTTTTGGCAGGCCCCAAACACTGTCAGTGTCACAGCGGCCATCAAGATTTGCTTTTTCATGTTTTTCTATAGATGAGCCTATTTATCTAAGCTCTCTTTCAATAGTTTATTTGCCAACTTAGGATCGGCTTTCCCCTTGGTTTTCTTCATTAGATCCCCCATGAACATACCCACTAAAGAAACTTTGCCTCCTTTATATTCTGCTACTTTCTGAGGGTTAGCCGCCAGTATTTCATCAATCATCTGCTGCAAGGCTCCTTCATCTGATTCCTGCACCAGATTCTGCTCTGTGGCAACCTGCTGGGCAGTTTTGCCTGGGTTCTCTAGTAAATACGGGAAGATTTGCTTGGCGGCTACGGTATGGCTCACTTTGTTGCTGCCTACCAGCTCAATCAGCTCCGCAATTTGCTTTGCCTGAAGCGGGAAAGCTCCTATTGACAGCGTTAGCTCGTTCAGGTAAGACTTTACCGGACCGCTCATCCAGTTAGCAGCTGCTTTGTAGTTCTTGGTCTGCTGGCACAGCGCATCAAAATACAAGGCTATGCCTTTCTCGTCGGTCAGCACTCCGGCGTCATAATCAGACAAGCCATACTCTTGGGTGAAACGCTTGTACAGCTCCTGCGGCAAAGCGGGCATTTCTGACCGCACCTTCTCCAACCATTCCTCAGAAATTACCAGAGGTGGCAGGTCGGGCTCAGGGAAATAGCGGTAGTCGTTCAGGGTTTCTTTGGAGCGCATGCCGGTGGTGGTGCCGGTGTTGGCGTCAAAGTTTCTGGTTTCGGAGTATACCGTTCCGCCTTCTTCTAATATAGCAATCTGCCGGTCTATCTCGTGTTCTATGGCTCGCTGCACGTTCCGGAAGGAGTTCATGTTCTTCACCTCCACCTTAGTGCCCCACTTGTCAGCGTCTTTGCGCATGACAGAGATGTTGGCATCGCAACGGAGTGAGCCTTCTTCCATGTTACCGTCACAGATCTCCAGGTACATGACCAGCTGCTTGATTTCCTGCAGGTAAGCATAGGCCTCTTCTGAATCACGGATGTCTGGCTCTGACACAATTTCAATCAATGGCGTACCGGCACGGTTAAAGTCTACCAAGGTCTCCGTTTCGCCAGCTAAGTGCATAGACTTTCCGGCATCTTCCTCCATATGAATGCGGGTAATGCCAATGCGTTTCTCCCTGCCCTCTTTTGTTTTGATCAGGACGTGCCCTTTGGTACAGATTGGCGTTTTGTCCTGGGTAATCTGGTAGCCCTTCGGAAGATCTGGGTAAAAGTAGTTCTTGCGGGCGTACAGGTTGTGGCGCGTAATATCAGAGTTCGTAGCCAAACCCATTTTAAGGGCCATCTCCACCACTTTTTTGTTGATGCGCGGCAAAGTGCCCGGATGCCCCAAGGTAATAACGCTGAGGTTAGTATTGGGCAGCATACCGTACTCAGTAGAGTCAGCGGAATAAGCTTTACTCTCGGTCAGCAACTGTGCGTGTACTTCCAGACCAATAATAGCCTGGTATTGGGAACGGATGTCTTCGTTCATGTTTGTATTTGTCGTATCAAGTATCGCGTAGCAAGTATCAAGACTTTTCTACACGGTTCTGTTTTGGGTCTACTTTCTGAAAAACAGCCGAAAATCGGCTTTTTTTTACAGACTCCTTACTAAAAAGATTTTTTGCGAATTTATCTTTCTGTGGCGCGTAAGTAACTTACAAATTATCATAAGTTACTTAAGCGCCACAGTTAAACTTAATTGACTAAGATATTTCTGTTTTCAGGCTGCTTTTCAGAAAACAGCCTGAAAACGGAGGTAATTATTGAATTAGTGCCTCAGCTTTAGCCAAGGCCGCCTCTAATCCTGAAACTTCTTTACCACCGGCTGTGGCGTAGAATGGTTGTCCGCCGCCGCCGCCTTTTATTTCCTTGGCCAATTCTTTCACCATTTGCACGGCGTTCAGGCCCTTTCCTGAAACTACTTCGTCTGAGAGCATAACGGCTAGTTGTGGTTTTCCGTCTACATCGGCGGCTAAAACCAGCACCAGGTTGTCTACCACGCTGCGCAGGTCAAAAGCAAGCTTTTTAAGGTAATCAGCGTTGCTCACTTCTACTTTGGCAGACAAAAAGTTAACACCATTCACTTCACGTACTTGTGACGCCAGCTTCTCTTTTTGGGCTGTTACCTGCTTTAATTCAAATGCCTCTAACTGCTTACGGAGAGCAGTGTTCTCGTCCTGCAGTTTTTCTATGGCTTTGCCGAATTCCTTCTGCACGCCCAGCACCTGCTTCACCTCCTCAAATTGAGAAATCTGCTGGTCTACAAAATCTTCGGCTACATCTGCAGTCACGGCTTCAATACGTCTAACGCCCGCGGCCACGGAGCTTTCGCTGACAATTTTGAAGAAGCCTATGTTACCTGTGTTTTGCACGTGAATACCGCCGCAAAGCTCAATGCTGTATTCTTTGCCGAACGTAATGACCCGCACAAAATCACCGTATTTCTCACCAAACAACGCTGTTGCTCCCATTTGCCTGGCCTGCTCAATGGGCACGTTGCGCTGCTCGTCTTTTTCAATAGACTCCCGTATGCGCTCATTCACGATCCGTTCCACCTCACGCAGTTGCTCCTCAGTCACTTTGGTGAAGTGCGAGAAGTCAAAACGCAGTAGCTTATCGCTTACCAAGGAGCCTTTCTGGTTCACGTGGTCACCAAGAACCTGCTTAAGAGCAGCGTGAAGCAAGTGCGTAGCCGAGTGGTTCTTCTTAATAAGGGCGCGGCGTTTGCTGTCAACTTTGGCGGTAACCGGAGCATCTAAATCTTTAGGCAATTCATTGGTGATGTGCAGAATCAGGTCGTTCTCCTTTTTCGTGTCAAGCACTTTCACTTTGCCACTAGCTGATTCCAGAAGACCGGTGTCACCTACCTGTCCGCCGCTTTCGGCGTAGAAAGGCGTGCGGTCCAGCACCACGTGGAATTCTTTTTTGTTTTTGGCGGTCACCTGACGGTAACGAACAATACGGGCCTCAGTGGTTTCAGCATCATAGCAGATGTTCTCCGTTTCCACATCAGGCTGCAGAATCACCCAGTCCCCTTGCTCAGTGGCGGCGGCGTTACGTGACCGGTTTTTCTGCTGCTCCATTTCTGACGTAAAGCCAGCCTCGTCAATGGTAAACCCGTTTTCTTTGGCAATGAGCGCCGTTAAATCCAGCGGAAATCCGAAGGTGTCGTACAGTTCAAAAGCGGTTTTACCATCAATGGTGTTGCCGTTCGTTTTAAAGGTATCGTTCAGAGACTCCAAACGCTTCAAACCGTTCTCAAGAGTACGAAGGAAAGCATTCTCTTCTTCCTCAATCACCCGCTGCACAAAAGCCTGCTGCGCTTTCAATTCTGGGAACACATTCGCCAGTTGGTCAGCCAATACCGGAACAATGGTATTCAAGAACGGCTTCTTGAAGTTCAGATAAGTGAAAGCATAACGAACGGCACGGCGCAGAATCCTGCGGATCACATAGCCCGCTTTGTTGTTGCTCGGCAACTGGCCATCGGCAATGGTAAAGGCAATGGCACGGATATGGTCGGCGATTACTCTGATGGCAATGTCTATTTTTTCATCGTCGCCATACGTCACACCGGCCTCCCCAGCAATGAATTGAATCATAGGCTGGAAAACATCGGTGTCATAGTTCGATTGCTTGCCCTGAATGGCCATGCACAAACGCTCGAAGCCCATGCCCGTATCTACGTGTTGTGCAGGTAGTTTTACCAGAGAGCCATTGGCCAAACGGTTAAACTCCATGAATACGTTGTTCCAAATCTCCACCACCTGCGGATGATCGTTGTTCACCAAATCCTTGCCAGGTATTTTGGCTATTTCCTCGTCTGAGCGTAAATCCACGTGTATCTCGGAACACGGGCCGCACGGGCCTGTATCGCCCATTTCCCAGAAGTTGTCTTTCTTTGAGCCGTAGAGAATCCGCTCTTCACCGCCCAATATTCTTTTCCAGATATCGAATGCCTCTTGGTCAACGGGCAGATTTTCTTTTTCATCTCCCCCAAACACGCTCACGTACATGCGTTCTTTGGGCAGCTTGTACACCTCAGTCAATAACTCCCAGGCCCAAGGCAGAGCTTCCTGCTTGAAATAATCGCCGAAGCTCCAGTTGCCCAGCATCTCGAACATGGTGTGGTGATAGGTGTCGTAGCCTACTTCCTCCAGGTCGTTGTGCTTGCCAGATACGCGCAGACACTTCTGGGTATCAGCCACTCTTGGTGAAGGCGCAGGTTTGTTGCCCAGAAAATAATCTTTGAATGGCGCCATGCCCGAGTTAATGAACATGAGCGTTGGGTCGTCTTTCACCACAATGGGAGCCGACGGTACAATCTGGTGGCCTTTAGAGGCGAAGAAATCTAGGAACTGCTGGCGTATTTCGGCAGAGGTCATGTATCTAAATAATTGCTTTGGTATAAGTGGCGCAAGGTATTGTAAATGCGAAAGAAAAAGCGAATTTTTGCCCCTCCATTGCTCCTTGCCGCATTTGCAAAAGTAAGCTTTTTTAGCAAATAGCAGGTGCTTGTATGGCGTTTTCAGCCTGTTTTTCAGAAAATAAGCCAAAAACAAGAGAGTCCTGAGTTCTGAGTCTTGAGTCCTGAGTCGGCACAAGAATTTACCAGACTCAGAACTCAGAACTAAAGACTCAGAACTTCAAGAAAAGTGCCTTACAAAGAACGAGACATAGAAAAACAATACTACAGCATTGGCGAAGTAGCCGCCATGTTTGAGGTAGCTCCTTCCCTGATTAGGTTCTGGGAAACGGAGTTTGATATTCTGAAGCCCAAGAAAAACAAGAAAGGCAACCGCCTGTTCTCTCCAAAAGATATTGAGAACCTGCGCTTTGTGTACCACCTGGTGAAGGAGCGTGGTTATACCATACAAGGTGCCCGCGAAATGCTCAAGACACGCGGTGTGCAGGTAAAAGAGAAGTTTGAGATGATCCAGAGCCTGGAGAAGGTCAAAGAATTCTTGATCAGCATTAAATCACAACTGCCTTAGGCCCTGGCGGGCTAGTCCTGAGTCGCGAGTCGTGAGTCTTGAGTCGGGATTAATATTCAGCAATACAGTTATAATCTCTTTTATGTTTTGGGCCTGTTTTCAGGAAAACAGACCTAAAAGACCCTCATCAACTCTCGCCTGTTTCTTGCCGTACTAAAATTTCATGACTCAGGACTCGCGACTCAAGACTCAGGACTCAAATCCGAAGGATTTGCTTTACCAGGTGGCTTTACCGCTGATACCGCACGTGGGCGGAGGAACGGCGCGTACTTTGGTAAAAGGGTTTGGATCTGCTGAGGCCGTGTTTTCTGCGTCTCAGGAAAGATTAGCCCAGTTGCCTCGTGTAGGAACCACAGTTCTCCGGAACCTTCTCTCCTATAAATCCTCAGCTTTGCGGGAGGCTGAAGAAATAATCAAAAAAGCGGAAGCCGAAGAAGTACAACTGCTGTATTACACCAATCCTGCTTACCCTGACCGGCTCCGCGATTTACCCGATGCCCCACTCCTGTTGTATTACAAAGGCACCGCTGATTTGAATGCGCAGAAAGTCATTAGCATTGTAGGCACGCGTAAAAGCACCGAGTATGGCAGAATAGTTACGGAACGCATGGTGCAGGATCTGGTGCAACATGAAGCGCTGGTGGTAAGTGGTCTGGCCTACGGAATAGACATTATTGCGCATCGTGCGGCACTTAAAGCTGGTGTACCCACCGTTGGTGTGATGGCTAACAGCGTAGAAACCGTTTACCCTACCCAACACACCCGTGATGCGGAGAAGATGGTGCAGAATGGCGGCTTACTTTCTGAGTTCCCCTTCGGCACCAAGCCTGACGCGCCTCGTTTTCCTTCCCGCAACCGCATTATTGCCGGCATGTCTGATTGTACCATTGTGGTTGAATCTACGAATAAAGGAGGTTCGCTTATTTCAGCGGATATTGCCCACGGCTACGACCGAGAAGTAATGGCAGTGCCCGGCCCCATTACTTCTGAAACATCGGAAGGTACAAACCAATTAATTAAAAGCCTGAAGGCAGTGCCTTATACAAAACATCAAGACTTGGTAGAGCTCCTGAACTGGGATAAAGCACTGGCACCCGGCGCTGTTGCAAAAGCAGAACCAACTCTTGATTTAACCGCTTTCTCGGAAGACGAACAGAAAGTTCTGCAGGTGCTGCAGCATGCTGGCCCTACGCACATTGATGTATTAAGCCGCAACACCGATTTTTCAATGGGTCAATTGTCTTCGGTTCTGTTTACTTTAGAGATGAGCGGGATGATAAAGGCTATGCCAGGTAAATTATATGGATTAGTTTGATTTCCAATTCCTAATTAATAGAAGTGTTCCTAATCTACAACGGCCAATCTATACAAGAGTCTGAACTACGGCTGCCGCTCTCAAATCGGGCGTTCCAGTACAATGACGGTTTTTTTGAAACGATTATTCTGAAGGACGGACAGGTAAGGTTTTGGCAAGAGCACCTGGAAAGAATAAAGGAGGCTGCGGCGGTATTAAAAATTGATCTGCCTGCTGAGCTTTTGAACAATGATTTTCCGGAGGTAGTGAAGAAGCTTGCAGCGCAGAATAAGGGTGGCGCCTTTGCCAGAATAAAGCTGAAAGTATGGCGTTCTGGAGCCGGACTTTATACCCCAGAACAGAATCAAGCTGATTGGCTTCTCACGGCTCAGCCTACTCAAGAACTAGCCATGGCGCCAATCTCTGTAGATGTCTGCCAATCTATTCGCACTATACCCTCTCCCTTTTCCTCTTTCAAAGGCATAAATTCTCCTGTTTACGTGTTGGCAAGCCAAGAGAAAACGGAAAGGCAGCTAGAAGACCTAATATTGCTTAGTCCGCTCGGGCACGTGGCGGAACTGACCTACTCTAACATCTTTTGGCTAAAAGATAATACACTCTATACACCAGCCTTAGAAACAGGTTGTTTAAACGGAATCATGCGGAGGAAACTGTTAAGATGGGCTACTCAAACCAGCTTTAAAATGGAGGAAGGTTTGTTTGTACCCCAGGCTATACACGAAGCAGAATTAACCTTTGGAGGAAACGTGACCGGCTTCAGAGTCATCAATTCTCTAGAAGGAATAACCCTGTCAGTAGATAGCAGCTTGTTTGAAAGGATAAGTCAAGTGCTTCAGTAAACAACTGTCACAAAACTATCTGTTTCAGGTCTGTTTTCGCAAAAACAGCCCTGAAACAGATAGTTTATTTAGTTGGCTCGTTCGCCAGCCAAACTCTGATGAAATTTCCACCTAGTATTTTCTCTACATCCTTTTTCTTGTACCCTCGCTCCAGCAGTGCTTTCGTGATGAGCGGATATGTACTTACATCTTCTAGACCAGAAGGTGCTGAAGTAATACCATCATAATCAGAGCCCAGCCCCACATGATCAATTCCCGCTAGTTTTACCACGTGGTCAATATGATCTATCAGGAGTGAAAGCGGAGGGTTGATGTTGGCAGATTCTGTGGGGTATTTTGTGAACAGTGCCTGCCTTAGCTCCATTCCATCCATGCCTTGCTGGCGCATTTCCTTTATCTCGGCATCGTGCTTGGTCATAAAGGTGCGAAGCCTTTTGGTGTAGGCACTGTCCAGAAATTCTGAAAAGAAGTTGATATGAATGACACCTCCGTTGTTACCAACGGCTTTGATCTGGTCATCTTTAAGATTGCGCGGGTGCGGGCTAAAGGCATAGGCTGAGCTGTGCGATACCAATACAGGTTTGGTAGAGGTTTCAATGGCGTCCCAGAAGGTTTGCTCCCCCACGTGCGACAGGTCCACCATCATACCTAATTCGTTCATGCGCGTCACCACCTGTTTTCCGAAATCGTTTAGGCCTTTCTTTCCGTTGTAGCCACTACCCTTGGTTTCATCGGCGGCCGATGAGGCCCAGGAAGTGCTGTTGTTCCAGGTAAGCGTAAGGTAGCGCACACCTCGGGCATACAGTTTGTTCAGGTTGTCGAGGTTGTCTTCTATCATGTGTCCGCCTTCCACTCCGGTAAGAGCGGCAATTTTATTCTGCTTCACTGCTTCCCGCATTTGAGCCGGAGTGTACACCAGTTGCAGCTTCTCAGGATTTCTGCGCACAATGGCCTCTAGGGAATCTATCTGGTCATTCGCGAATCTAAAGGCGCGGCCAGGGCCGTACGTTTCGTCACTGAAAACCGCAAAGAGCTGTACATCCACTCCACCTTTCTGCATGCGGACTAAATCTGTATGTGCCTTGCCTGTTAAATCATGCTCTACCGAGTGCCCCTCCATGACCACCTGTGACAGCACATCGTTATGGGTGTCTACCAGAATGGCTTTTTGGTGAAGTGTTTGATAGTTAGTGGTGCAAGAGGCGAGCAAAAGAGCAGAAGAAAAAAGGAGGGCAGTTGAGCGGTTCATGGCAAACGGTTTGAGAGTAGTAGTTGGCAATATAAGGCAAATATTTTTTCAAATTTGAGCTTACTAACTACCCACACTTTCGATTTCTTACAGAAAAACAAAAAGCCCCTCCACTAGTAGAGGGGCTTTTTTGCATAATGCTTTCAAAAGGAATTAAAAAGTTTAGCTTTTTTTAGGTGCAACAGCTTCTCCTTTTTTTGCTTTCTTTTTTTGCTTCAGTTTGTCTGCCATAACATAAACTTCACCAAATTCTTCTGAGAACTTCTCGGCGTCTGAGAGAACTGCATCAATTTTTGTAACCGGATTGGTTCTGTTATGAACAAACTCTTTTATCTCGTCCCAATAGATTGCTCCAATTGCGCTAACGCATGATAGAAGTAAATAGGCGACAAGACGGGTAGCGGCGGCATCACTGTCTTCAGTAGTGAAAACCATTAAAAATAGACCAGCGAAAAATGCGAACGCGATCAGATTGGGATAATGCTTATTTTCCATTTAAGTAAGTTTAAATGTGACCAACAATAATTCTTCAAAACACACAAGCACGTATGGTATTCCCCCTCCTTCTTATACTAGCATAAATTCAAAAAGTTGTTGTTTTGTTACATTTTTAATATAAATACCTTTTATATATGCTATTATTTTATAAAAATATTAACAATAAGCTTCAGGCACTATTTTGAACTTTTATGTAACTATTAATCTATGTGTGATAGTTAAAAAACTGAGTTGCTACCAAATCAACAGTATAATCTTGCACAGGTTCGTAAGAGGGAAAGAGTTATATCTAATCTATTACTTTTGTCACAGACCATTTCATAAACCCATAGCCATGAACCTGACCCAACGATTTCGACCTTCCCTGGCTTTGCTCACTGATATGTACCAGATCGCCATGGCTCAAGGCTATTGGAAAAATAAAATGCATGAGCAGGAGGCGGTCTTTCATTTATATTTCCGGAAGAATCCTTTTGAGGGTGGGTACACCATTAGTGCTGGCTTAGAAGATGCCATAGATCTCTTACAGCAGTTTAAATTTGAACAGGAAGACATTGCCTACTTACAAAGCCTGACCGGCAGTAAAGAACAACCGCTGTTTGATGAAGGCTTTCTGGAGTATCTGAAAAACATGTCTTTTGAGTGCGATGTGGAAGCCGTACCGGAAGGAACCTTGGTGTTTCCCAATGAACCTTTGCTGCGGATAAAGGGTCCCATTCTGCAGTGCCAGTTGCTGGAAACACCTTTGCTCACCATCATTAATTTTCAATCTCTTATAGCCACTAAGGCAGCCCGTATAGTTGATGCAGCCCAAGGCGACAGAGTTATAGAATTTGGCATGCGCCGCGCCCAAGGTCCTGACGGGGCACTGTCTGCCACCAGGGCAGCTTTTATAGGCGGCGTGGTAGGTACGTCAAACGTATTGGCGGGGCACCTGTATGGAATTCCGGTTAAAGGCACCCACGCCCATAGTTGGATTATGTCCTTTAAAGAAGAACAAACGGCTTTTGCTGCCTATGCCCAAGTCTTTCCGCACGATTCTATTTTTCTGGTAGACACCTACAATACCTTAGAGGGAATAAGAAAAGCGGTAGAAGTTGCCAAGCAAATGCGGGAAAACGGCAGTGAGTTAAAGGGCATCAGACTAGATTCGGGTGACTTGGCCTATTTGAGCATTGAGGGGCGGAAAATCTTGGACGAGGCTGGTTTCCCTGAGGTTTCTATACTGGCAAGTAATGATTTAGATGAATACCTGATTCAGAGTCTAAAAACACAGGGTGCCCGGATTGATACCTGGGGCATAGGCACCAAATTGGTTACGGCTTTTGACCAACCCGCCTTAGGTGGTGTCTATAAATTGGCTGCCTTAAAAGATGCTGAGGGAAACTGGGAGTTCAAGGTGAAGCTGTCAGAACAGTTAGTAAAAGTTTCTACTCCAGGTGTGTTGCAGGTTCGCAGGTTCTATAAAAACGGCGCCATTGTGGGTGACATGATTTATTCTGAACCTCTGGGCGTGGAAACACCGGCAACCATGGTGCACCCCAATGACCCTACCCAGCGGAAAATCTTTGCCGCAGACTGTACTTCAGAAGATCTGTTGGTGCCCATTTTCCAGAAAGGACAAAAGGTATACTCCTCTCCTTCTTTAACTGAAATACAGAATCGCACAAAGCAACAGCTTGGGCTGCTGCACGAAACGTACAGAAGATTTTTAAATCCTCATGCTTACAAGGTAGGGTTAGAAGCTAAATTACATGACCAGAAAATGAATCTGGTAATACATCTCAGAAAAACAGAGCAGCAGAAAAACCATGACTAAAGCCCAGTCTGTTATACAGATATACTAAATTCAAAAGCACCTGTTTTAGCGCTGTTTTATGAAAAATAACGCCAAAACAGGTGCTTTCTGTAGCCCTTATACGCTTATTGCTTCACCTTTTAAAATAAGATTTTCTACTTTAGGCTTAGGTACTCGTAAGTAAAAGGTGCTGCCTTTCCCCACTTCACTTTCAACCGTGATGCTGGCATTAATACTTTCCAGCAGTTCGCGGCATAGCAGTAAGCCCAAACCAGTTCCTTTTTCGTTTAAAGTACCGGCGGTGGAATAGCGTTTTTCAGTAAAAAGGAACGACATCTCCTTTTCTGTCATGCCTTTGCCAGTGTCTGTCACGTTTATAATCACCTCTTTTTCCAAATCCGTAGCGCCTATGGTTACACTACCTCCTGCCGGAGTAAATTTAATGGCATTCATGACCAGGTTCCGGACTACAAAGTTTAGCCGTTCATGATCACTGGTAATGGCAACAGACGCGGGTACTGCGTTAAACAAGGTAATCTGCTTTAGCTCGGCGCTGTGCATCATCTGGGTGACACTTTCTTCCGCTAATTGTTGCACGTTCAGCTGCTCGTAGGTAATACTGGCTCCGGCCATTTGGGATTTAGCCCAAACCAACAGATTGTCAAGTAAATTGGTGGCGTTGTCATAGTCTTTGCCCAGCATCTGGAACAGCCTTTTAAACTCCTGATCATTCATTGAGTTATTGTCGGCTAAGTAAAAAAGAGCTTGTACTGAAGCGAAGGGGCTTCTTAAATCATGAGAAATGATAGAGAAGATTTTGTTTTTGAACGCGTTCAGTTTTTCAAGCTCATCGCGTTGCTGCCGCACCAGGCGTTCTTGCTTTTCAATTGAGTTTTTTTGCTCATAAATTTCATGGTTTTGCCGCTTCACCTTTTTGTTTATTACCTTTAGAGCCCTGTTGCGGGACCGCAGTTTAAACCAACTGAAAGACAGTACAAAAAATAGAGACAAAGTTGCTCCCCAGGCTATCCAGTTTAACTGCTGCAATTTGGCTTGGTGAGCCAATTCTTTCTTGTCATGCTCCTGCTCAGCTAAAAGCTTCTGGTTTTCTAGGTCCCGTTTTTCGGCTTCATATTTAGCCTCGGCCTCGGCCACCAGTGCTCTACGCCTGTTTGAGTGGAGGGTATCTGTGGCGTAAGAACGAATTAACAGGTTTTCATAGGCGTATCTGTAATTCCCTTGCAATGCATATATCTCATGCACCTGATCAGCTGACAAGGCCACATCTAAGGTAGAATTGATTTTTTGAGCTAGAGAAAGACTTCTTTTAGATGCCTCAAGGGCTTTGGTGTAATTCTTCTGGTAGCGGTAAACGTCTGATATATCTCTGAGCACATTGATTTCCCCTGGCAAGTCTTCCAGCTCCCTGTAAATCAGAAGGGACTTGTTCATATTCTCCAGAGCCTTTTGTAAGGCTCCAGTCTCGGCATTCAATCCGCCTATGTGCTGTAGAGATACCGCATATCCCCTTTTATCATTCAGCTCTTCTTTGAGCGCAGCTGCTTTCTGAAAATATGGCAGGGCTTCTTTAAACTCTTGCCTGCTCTTGAGCACACTGCCAATGTTATTGTAAAAGCGGCTTAATCCTTTTTTATCATTTATACGCTGGGCATACGTAATCCCTTGCTTATAAATTGACAGTGCCTTGTCTATTTCGTTGTTCCTAAAATAGGTGTTGCCCAAGTTCACGTAAGAATTGACCACGCCTACTGAATCATTAATCTGCTCTCTGATTTTGAGGGCTTGCTGGTGGGCAGTCATGGCCTTGCCGTACTCTGACGTGATTAGGTAAGCAACTCCCCTATAGTTCAGCGCTTGAGCTCTTCCTTTCAGAAAATTTATTTTTGAGGCTAGTTTCTCGGCTTCTACTGATGTCTCTATGGATTTTTTTGGATCAAATTTAGTATACTGTTCACCTATATGGTTTAAAAGTACCACACGGCCTGAATCTGAAAGGGTCCGTTCTAATTCATTGCGCAAACTGTCTATAACTGACTGCTGCGCAATGGCATCTCCCCCCCAGCACAGCAAAAGTGTGGTTAGAAGTCTTTTCATGGTTTTTGTTGTCTGTCTTAATCTCTACTAATCTATATAAAAATACTTTATTATATAGATAATGACGGATTATGATAAAAAAGAATTAGAAAAAAAGGGTGTTTTAGACCCGCTTTTTGGAAAACAGGCCTAAAACACCCTCTTAAAGTAATTTATGCTAATGAGTAAATTAATCCTTGTTTTCCAGTAACTGCTGGCTCTGAATGATTTTTCCGCCTTTCTGCAGTATGTCTGCCTTAGCCTTTTCAAAACCGCTTTGGTCTATTGCACGTGTGGCATCTTCAATGAAGTAGGTTGAAAAACCTTCTTGCAAAGCATCTTTGGCACTGAAATAAACGCAGTAGTCGGCGGCAAGGCCTACTAAGTATACCTCTTTCACACCTTTCCCTTTCAGGTAGTCGGCTAGAGCGGTAGATTTCAGGTGGCCGTTGTCATAGAAGCCGCTGTAAGAATCAATTTCCGGGTCAGTGCCTTTCCTGAAAATGGCTTCTATTTGTTTGGAGTGCAGCTCCGCCGGAAAATCCGCTCCCCTGCTCTCCTGCAGGCAATGGTCGGGCCACAGCACCTGGTCTAGTCCCTTGAGTTGGGTAAGTTCAAATACATTTTTTCCTGGGTGCTGAGAGGCGAAGCTTTTATGGTTTTCTGGGTGCCAGTCTTGGGTTGCCACTACCAAATCAAACAAAGGCTGCAATTGGTTGACAACCGGTATAATGGCATCTCCTTCCGGAACGGCCAGTGCCCCGCCAGGTAAAAAATCATGCTGAATATCTATGATGATGAGTGCTTTCATGAAGTAAAAAATCTGTTTTGCCAGTTAATAATTGAAACGTTATTGCTGTTGTACGGCCTTTCTCAGCTGAGGAAGCAGGGCGTACAAGTTATCACCCGGACAGGCGGTAGAGGCGTTGTCTTTGTGCCCCGAAATCTTGTCAGCCGAAATATTCCAGCGCTTGGCTACAGCTTTAATTAAATTTACCAAGTTCTGAAACTGTATTGGTGTTACCGTTTCCACCTGGAAATTGCCTTCCAACACAATCAGAACATGTCCGGTGGGGTCATAGGGAGTGTTTGAGTCTCCGGTGTACTTCAGCTCTCGTCCTTCACCAATAGTACCGTCTGCGGTGATGTAAAAGTGGTAAGGAATATCAGCCCACTGTTCTTTCATTCTACCATCGGCTAAGGGAGCTCGCTCCTGGGAGAATTTTTGCAAGCCCTTTAGTTTTTCCTGCAGCGTTTTCTGGGGCGCCTGCTTTACGGCAGTGTGGTGAATCGTGATTTTAGTAGGAGAATGCTCTTTCATGGGCAGCACCGGAGCCGCCGCTCCCCACTCTGCCCGTGTAACAATAGGAACACCTTTGGGCAGAGAAACCTCCTTGGCAGACCGGCATGCGGTGAATACTAAGCAGAAAATAATTAGAAGGCGGAGAGAATAATTACGCATGAAGATTAAGGTAAGGCCGTAGAATTTTTAACGTACTTTCTGTAATAGAAATACCAAATAATGAGAACGATTAAAAGAAAGATGAAAAGAAACAAAAATGTTCCTGGTGGCTCTTCTTCTGAAGCTTCATTTTCTATTCTAATATTGGTGGCTCTTGACCAGGCTATAAAAGCGTCTGCCATGGGCAGGAGTCCGAACAAATATTTTTTTTCTCCTCCGTGACTTACACCAAAGCCAAACGCATGAACAATCTGGTATTGTGTTTTGCTGAGTTCCTCGTCACCGTAAATAAAAAAAGTACCGATAGAAACAATGGTAGCCGGAAATCCTACTCCCATTATTACTGGTCCAGAATCCACATCTCCCACTCCATCAGTACCTGTTGGGTATTCGCGCACCATGAGCAGCCCTAAAGCAGTAGATAAAAAATTATCTTTAAATAGTGCGTACTGTTGCTTGCCAAAGGAAGGGTCAATTTCTGCTAATAAGCGCAGCATTAGCGTGAGAGAACCTCCTCTTGCGCTTTCTAAAGTCTTTCCAGTATTGGCCTCCACCCTGTGAGGCAACAATCCAGTTTCTGGGTCTAAGTTATCTTTAACCTTATTCAGCCACTGCTGTATTACCGCCTGATACTTTGGTGGATATAGCTTGTCATGAATAGCAAGTGATGCCATGGCCAAAAACATATCTGCAGGCCAAGCTTGCCCGTGATAAGACTGTAAAAAAGGTGAATTTGCTTCCTGAAGAGCCTTAGCTACAGCTTCGCATTGATTTATGAAAGCCTTCTTAAGGTGTTTCTCCTTTTCAACTGGAGAATTCAAACTTAAAAGTTTGCCCAAAAGATAATTTTTCCAGCCTGCGTAAAAGATTCCGTATTGAGGTTTTAGGTAATCTGAAAAGGTGCTTTTCCCTCTCTCTGAATCTAGTGCCTGATAGGCATATAGAGCCTCAACCGCAGCTCGTACTTGAATATCTTTATCCTGAGGTGAAGCAAGTGCTACTTCCGCCCAAGAAAGGCCATACAAGGCATGTACAAAAACATACCCTTCCGGAAAGATTCCCTGCATTCTTCCTCCTAAATCCTTTTGCTTTAGCTCTGCCTCAAGGTAATTAAGTTGTAAAATGATTTCTTCTCTTCGTTCTGGATATTCTGGTGCAGGTGAAAGTAATCGTAAATTAATAGTACCGATGACCAGCGTGATTCCTACTGCAAAAAACAAATAGATATATTTCATACTGGAGCGTCAGCGTCGAAACTTTTTCAAATTTACCATTTTAGGCATGTTTTCCTTAAACCAGGCCTAAAATGGTAAACCACTAGCTGCGCACTTGTCCGTCACCGCGTACTACCCATTTGTAGCTGGTCAGTTCCTCTAGTCCCATTGGGCCACGGGCATGTAGCTTTTGAGTACTTATTCCAATTTCAGCACCAAGGCCAAACTGAGCGCCATCGGTAAAGGCGGTAGAGGTGTTGGCATATACAGCGGCGGCATCAACCGAATTCAGGAACTTTTCGATAACTGTTGGGTCATCTGCCACAATTGCTTCGCTGTGTTTAGAGCTGTATTTTGTAATATGGTCAAGAGCGTCATCTATACTTGCAACTGTTTTTATTGCCATTTTCAACGAAAGAAACTCTGTGCCAAAATGCTCTTCTGTTGCTGTATGCAACAAATGATCAGGATAGTTGTCTGCCAAAAAATCAAAGGCAGGTGCATCGGCAAAAATCTCAACGTTAGAGCCCGCCAAGGGTGCGACCAGCTCTGGCAACTTTGAAAGTCTGTTCTGGTGGAGTAGCAGGCAATCCAACGCATTGCAAACACTCACGCGGCGCGTCTTGGCATTATAAATGATTTTTTTGCCCTTCTCCAGATTAGCCGAGGCGTCAAAATACGTATGCACTATGCCGGCACCCGTTTCAATAACCGGCACCCGTGCGTTTTGCCGCACATAGTTGATCAGCGACTGGCTACCGCGAGGAATAAGCACGTCTACAAAATCAACGGCCTGGAGCAAGGCCTCGGTTGCTTGTCTATCAGCTGGCAACAGGGTGGCAACAGCGGGTTCAACACCTGCTTCTATCAGTACCTTTTGAATAACTGAAATAATGGCTTCATTAGAAAAGGCAGCGTCACTTCCTCCTTTAAGAATACAGGCATTTCCTGTTTTAAAGCAAAGCGAGAACACATCTAACGTCACGTTTGGGCGCGCCTCATAAATCACTCCCACTACACCAAGCGGCACCCTTACTTTTCTTATATGTAGTCCGTTAGGAAGTTCCTTTTGAAGCAAGACTTGCTTTAAAGGCGACTCTAACGCAGCCACATTTCGTACATCTTGGGCAATGTCAGAAAGCCGTTCAACAGTAAGTTTCAGACGGTCATACTTAGGGTCATCTGGAGACATGCGCGCTAAGTCTTTCTCGTTTTCAATTAGTATAAAAGGTGTTTGAGCCACAACCGCATCTGCCAGCATTAAAAGTACCTGGTTTACTTTGTCAGGCTGTAATAAACCTGCGGTGCGGCTTGCTGCCTGTGCAGCCTCAAATACGTTATTATAACTCATGGGAATGGTACAGATGTAATAGAGATATGCGATTAAAAATAAACAGGAAAAGTGATCCTTATCTTAACTCACTTCAGGGTTAAGGAAAAGGTAATCATAGTGCACCAGCGGTTTCTGGTTTTTCTGCCCCAGCCTCTCCTGTGCTTTGTCTGAACCGTATTCGGCAATACCCACCCCAAACATTTTCGCCTGCTCATCTACCAGCTTCAGAATATCTCCTTTCTTAAATTCTCCGGTTATGCGCGTAATGCCTACGGGTAACAAACTCACGGCTTTTTCTGAGGCACTCAAGGCCGCTTTAGCCCCTGCGTTTACCTGCACCTCTCCTTTGGCGTAGTTGCCGGAATGCGCGATCCATTTCTTTTTGCCGGACGCTGATTTCTTGGGAATAAAGCGAGTATGCACCACCTGCCCCAGCAGGACTTTCTGTAGAACATTTTCGGTTTTCCCGTTGGCTATGTGCACCGTAATTCCGAGCTGCGCCACTTTCTGCGCCATATGGCATTTGGTGATCATGCCGCCCCGGCCAAACTGCGACCGCTGCGTAGAAACGAATTCTGCAAAACCGGTGGTGGCATGGCCAATCTCCTGAATAACTTCTGACTTTTCGTCTCTGGGATCTCCGTTGTAGATACCGTCCACGTTAGAAAGAATAAGCAGGGCATCGGCATCTAACATGGAAGCAATCAGTCCGGCCAGTTCGTCATTATCGGTGAACATAAGCTCCGTGACCGATATGACATCATTCTCGTTTACCACCGGAATAATATTGTTCTGCAGCAACACCCGAAAGCAGTTCTGCATGTTCAGGTAGTGGTTTCGGTCTCTGAAATCTTCTTTGGTTACAAGCACCTGCGCGCACACCAGCCCGTGCGGCCCAAACATAGCCGAATAGGTGTTAATGAGCTGCACCTGCCCTACTGCCGCCAGCAACTGTCTTGTGCTTACCGCATCGGCTTTCTCTGAGACAGAAGTAAGGCTTCGGCCGTAAGCCACGGCACCGGAAGACACGACAATTACCTCTTTCCCTTCTTTCTTAAGGGCGGCCACCTGATCTACCAGATGCTGAATACGCGCCACGTCTGGCATGCCGTCGGGCTGCGTGAGCACGTTCGATCCTATTTTTAATAAGATTCTCTTGTAGGAAGCTGACATTTTACCTCTAAAGCAATGAAAGCGTAATTTTAAAAATTAACCGCATTTTGCCTATTACTTTAGAATAAAATAGCGTATTTATTGAAAAAAGTCTGCCTAATCAGCTTCTGCAATAGAAGATTCTTATTTATTGATGCCGAATTGCTAACCAGAAGAATGAGCCGGTTATACCCAACCTGTTTTAAACCTATTTTCTATAAAAGAGCTCAGAAATGAAATGAGTAATGATTAATCATTGTTATAAGAGTCTGCGCATGGACAGGAGCCCCAGCAGCGGCCCGATAGCCAGGAACATGAACTGGTATTCCGCTTTTACATACACCTGTACGCCTTGTAGAAACTGGATGCTGACAATGGTAATTGCGAAGCCGATGCAGTTGACAATGGTGAGTGCCGTTCCTTTAGTTTGACTAGGGGCAGCCTGTGCCACTAACGCAGAAAACTGCGGTGAATCCATAACCACTGTAAAACCCCACACGAGTAAATAGCCTAGGAAGAGCGGCAAGGACAGCGTGAACAGCCAGGGCGAAAGCAGGCAGCAAACCATGGAAATTGCTAGACCTACAAACGCTGTACGGGCGCTGCCAACTTTTTGCGACACGTAGCCACCCGCCACACAAGCCACTGCCCCTACTGCTATTATGGCAAAAGCCCACAGCGGAAACGACAACTCCTGCCCTTTGCTGTTGTTGACCTGGTATAAGGCCAGCATCACCGGAATATACGCCCAAAGCGTGTACAGCTCCCACATGTGCCCAAAATAGCCAAAGGCTGCCGCCCTGAATTTTTTTTCTTTGAAGATTTGAAAGAAGGTCGAAAAGTTAGGTCTGGCTCCCTTGCTTCGGTAAGGACCGTCGGGCACCAGCAGGTACAGCGCTACTCCGCCTACCACCGCCAAAGCAGAAGTACCTAAAATCACATAGCGCCAGGGCAAGTCCTGGGTCAGGCCCCTCAGCAAGTGCGGAAAGGCAGTGCCTAATACTAAAGCTCCTACCAGATAACCCAAGGCTTTGCCAAGTCCTTTCTGGTGATAATCAGCCGCTATCTTCATGCCTACCGGATAAATGCCCGCCAAACAGAAGCCCGTAAGAAACCGCGACAGCAAGAGCGTCGAAAGACCTTCGGCCAGCAGGAGGCTCAGGTTACACCCCGCCCCGGCTACGGCGCAAACCAGAAACACCTTAGAAGGAGAATACCGATCGGCGATGGCCAGCACGGCAAACAGCAGCGTGCCCAGAATAAACCCCAACTGCACCGCCGAGGTCAAGTGGCTGAGTGAGCTGGCTTCCAGCATAAACTGCGGAATCAGACTCGGCAGCACCGCATTACCCGCAAACCAGAGGGAGGTGCAGGCGAATTGGGCTAGAACGATGGTGGGGAGGATGTTTTTGATATATCTAGTAAAATGATTTCTAACTGATGTTGGTGTTATCTTTATTGAAGTCTCTGTACTTTTAAGAAAAAAAATTAATTTTCATTATAGCCAAACCTTCTACTTTGTAGAACCTCTTTCCACCAATTTTCCCTTGCAAGAATTATCTGATCATCAGTAGTTGATTTAAATATATCTAATATTGAGTACGCAAAATTTCGTTTAATATAGTCAAAGGTTAATTTTCTAAGGCCGACATTTCCTCCATGTCCAGTATTTATATATGATTTCCAACGTCCTAATATCATATTTTCCCCATAAGCTGATCCTACATATTTTTTCCCATTTGATATATCCGTTAGAAGGTAAACACCTTTTTGGTTTTGAAGGGCAGTTTTCCAAGTATCTTTCTCTAATACACGACACATTTCTCCCCATGTGATATTAACTTTATCATAACCCGGGAAAATATCATTATCATATGCATCAGGTAAGATCTGTGATATTTCACAATCGTTAATTACTGATTCAGCATTACGAATCATTGTTTGTGCTGTGTTTTTGTATTTTACAATTACACGCCCAAGATATTTTTTAAACTCAGGTAAAGTTTCGTATTCAAAACCAACTCCGTTTAGCACATTTAAATCCTTAGTAATTCTGCCTATATGAAACAATAACCAGAAATCTTCTTTAGGCTTTATTCTAACTAAACCTATTGTTAATTGTCCGTTTTTAAATGATTTTTTATTCTGATAATTCCAATATTGTCCTTCTAGCATCACTTCAGTTCTTCCATTTTTGAAATCTTCTATAGGATTCCAATTATGCCGAAACATCAGATTAAATCTAATTTTTACATTGTTTAAGTTATCAAGCCTTAAAATTTCATTAAGTTTTATGCTTTCCATTTATCAGATTAAATTTTGGATTTGGAATGGCTTTATGTTAAAGGTTTTTTGATAGTTTTCACTATTAGTATTTCTTACTACCAACCTTATAGAAGAAAGGTGGAAACTCTCCTTTAACTAAATATTACACCGCCACAGGCGCCTTAATCCCCGGCCACGGCTGGTAATCCTCCAGCGTGAAATCCTCGAAGTCAAACCCGAAGATGTCTTTCACCTCCGAATTAATCTTCATCTTGGGTAGCGGGCGCGGCTCACGGGTAAGCTGAAGTTCGGTTTGCTCCAGGTGGTTCGTGTAGAGGTGCGTGTCGCCGCCGGTCCAGATGAATTCGCCAGGTTCCAAGTCGCAGACTTGGGCTACCATCATGGTGAGCAGCGCGTAGGAGGCAATGTTAAAGGGCACGCCTAAGAAGACATCAGCGGAGCGTTGGTAGAGTTGACAAGAAAGTTTGCCCTCGGCTACGTAGAACTGGAAGAAGGCGTGACACGGCGGAAGCTTCATGTTGTTCACTTCGGCCACGTTCCAGGCACTCACAATCAGCCGGCGCGAGTCGGGGTTGTTCTTAATTTGGTTAATGACCTGCTGGATCTGGTCAATGTGACCACCGTCGGGTGTGGGCCAAGAGCGCCATTGGGAGCCGTACACCGGCCCGAGGTCGCCGTTCTCGTCGGCCCATTCGTTCCAGATGCTCACGCCCCGCTCCTGCAGCCACCGCACGTTCGTCTCGCCGCGCAGAAACCACAGCAGTTCGTAAATAATCGACTTGAGGTGCACCTTTTTGGTGGTCACCAGCGGGAAGCCCTCCTGCAAGTTAAACCGCATCTGGTAGCCAAACACACTGAGAGTACCGGTGCCGGTACGGTCTTCTTTCTTCACGCCCTTGTCCAGAATATGGCGCATCAAATCGAGGTAAGCCTGCATTTTTAATAATTAGGAATTATGAATTGGTGCATGAAGATAAGGAAAATCTAAACGCACGGGGAATTGGTGAGGGGAAAGATTGTGTACCTGTGCCCTTGTTTGTGCCTACATTATAATAGAAAACGTGCTAGCTTTGTGTTTTAGCCCTCTTTTTCGGAAAACAAGGCAAAACAGAAAATGCTTCACTCCGCTTGTACGGACAGGGCTTGACCTGTCCCCCTGCGCTGGCCGAAGTATTTGCGTCACCCACTAAGCTTCCTCGTTAGATCCCTCGGCTTTGCTCAGGATGACCTCAGAAAGAAGGATCTGGAATGCGTGAGCTCTCCTGTGTAAACATCCCCCTTCGCCCCCTTCAAAGGGGGAATCAGCTTTTAGCCAGCGACTAATCTTTTACAAGCGGTAAGGCTGAAAGATTCTCCGCCCCGTCTCCTGTTTTTTGCCTATTTTCGCTAAAACAGCCTAAAAACAGAACTAGAGTTTTGGCAGCATTGGTGTCGCGACCATTCCTAATTCTTAATTCCCAATTCTTAATTTAAAAAAGTGTCTGCTACTTTTAAAATATACTCCTCCTCGGCCGGCTCCGGCAAGACGTACCAGCTCACGAAAGAGTACCTGAAACTGGCGTTGCAGAGCGAGGAGCCTTCTTATTACAAGAACATCCTGGCCATTACCTTCACCAATGACGCGGCGCAGGAAATGAAGACGCGTATTCTGGGGGCTTTGCGTGGTTTCAATGATGCAGGGCTGAATGAGAAGGAGAAAAAGAATAGCAACCACCTGCTACTTAACATAGTAAAAGAAATAAAGTCAGAATATAAGCAACCTGAACTAACGGAGGAAGAACTAAGGGTGCGGGCGGCGAAGGTGTTCGACCACCTCCTCTTCCACTACTCTGAATTTGCAGTAAGCACCATTGACTCGTTTGTGAACAAGGTGGTGAGCGCCTTTACCACCGAACTGAAACTGCCCCACAACTTTGAGGTGGACATGGACGCGCAGACGCTGTTGAGCACCGCCGTGAGTCTGCTCCTGAACAAGGTGAACACGCAGGAAGAGAACCGCCTGCTGGCCGAGACGCTGCAGCAGTACGCACTGGACAAAGCCGAGGAAGGCAAGAGCTGGAATGTGCTGCCCGATGAACTGGCGGACTTCGCGCGGAACCTTCTGAACGAGCAGACCTATGAACACTTACTTGACATAGGGCAGCTTACCCTGCAAGATTTCAAGAAGATACGCTCTGAGCTGTACACGCAGAAGGTAAACGTGGAGAAGCAGATTCAGACGCTGGCGCAGGAGGCCGTTAATTTGATTCACCGCCATGGTATTATGCCCGAGGATATGGCAAATGGCAAGACGGGTATCTATTCCTACTTCAATAAGTGGAACAGCGGCTTTGACATTACCATCGCCAATAAGAACGCCGACAAAACGGTGGCCGATGACAAATGGACCAGTGCCAAAGCCAGCACAGGCGCCAAAGTGGCCATTGACCAAATAAAGCCGCGGCTGTCTCAGATTTACCATGCTATTGAAGACCTGAAGGAGCGCGAGACGCAGAACCACATCCTCATCTCGGCCATGCTGCCGCACCTCTACAAGCTGAGCGTGCTAAGCGAGCTGGACCGCTGTATTCAGGAAATTAAGCTGGACAAGAACCTGGTGCACATCTCGGAGTTCAACAAGCGGATCACAGAAATTGTGCTGCAGGAGCCTATTCCGTTTATCTATGAGCGGCTGGGTGAGCGGTACCAGCATATTCTCATTGACGAGTTTCAGGACACTTCGGTGCTGCAGTGGAATAACCTGCTGCCGCTGGTGGAGAATGCCTTGGCCGGAGACAATTTCAATATGGTGGTAGGCGATGCCAAGCAGGCCATCTACGGCTGGCGCGGCGGCGAGATGGAGCAGATTCTGCACCTGCACCGCAACCAAACCGAAAACCTTTACCAGAACTCCCGCTTTGAGGAGAACGTGGCTCCGCGCTATGACACCCTCCGCTGGACCCTCTCGCCCGACAACCTGAACACCAATTACCGCAGCGCTCCTGAGATTATTCAGTTCAACAACGAGCTGTTTGAGTTCATCAGCCATGCCAATCCGCAGTTCCCGCTGTTGCAGGCCATTTATGACGACAAGTTCAAACAGAAATCGCCAGAAGGAAAAGATGTTGGTAAAGCACACCTCCAGGTTTTGTTTACGCAAGACGAAGTGACACCTTTTAAAGTTGACCTAGACGCCTGCCGCCAAACCGAAGAAATCTACGAAGGTTACGCCGAAGAGGACCTCCTCTCCTATCAGGAAAGCACGTTGCAGCTGGTCTTGCAGATGGTGCAGCAGGCCCAGGCCGACGGGTACGCTCCGCGCGACATTGCCATCCTGAGCCGCACCAACCGTAACAGCAAGCTTGTGGCCAACTTCCTGAAGCAGAAGAAGTATGACATCATCTCACAGGACTCGCTCTCGCTGCAGTTCGCGGAGGTCATCAACCTTATCATTGCATTCTTCCGAATTCTGAACCAGCCCGCCAACAGCCTGGCGCGGTCGCAGGCATTGTACCTGGTGTACAAAGTAGTGCACCAGGAACTGCCAGACAATGCCACTACGGGTAAAATTGCCGCCCTGGCGGTAGAGCCGAGCATTGACCCGTTCTTCCGGTTTTTGCAGGAGCAAGGTTTTGATTTGGCGTACCGCGATGCGGGAAACCTCTCCCTCTATGAGCTCACCGAGAAGCTGATACGGGTGTTTGATTTGCTGGGCAAGAACAACGAGTGCGAGTACCTGTTCCGCTTCCTGGATCTGGTGCTGGAGTACACGCTCAAGTACAGCAACAACCTAAATAACTTCCTTCAGTACTGGGATTTGCACAAGGAGAACTTAAGCATTAATACACCCAAAGACCGCGACGCCATCACCATCACCAGCATCCACAAAAGCAAGGGCTTGGATTACCCCGTGGTGATTGTACCGTTCTGCGAATGGAGCCTGGAGCCGCAGACCTCGTCGTTGCTCTGGGGCACGCTGCCCGAGAGTGTGGCCGCGGGCGGAAAGCTGCGCACAGCGGTGGTGAACCTGAACAAAAAGCTGGAGCAGACGGCCCTGCACGAGCAGTACGCCCAGAAGCTGGAGAAGACCTTTATTGAAAGCCTGAACATGCTGTACGTGGCCCTCACCCGCCCTGTAGACCGCCTCTACCTCATTTGCAAGGCTCAGGATTTCAGGAAAGGCGGAGCGCAGAAGAACGTGAGCTACTGGCTGTACCGTTACCTGGAGAGCAAAGAGCTCTGGCAAGAAGGCCAATTCTGCTACCAACTTGCTAAAGGCGCGCCGCAGGCGGTGAGTCATAAAGTTCTTTCAGAGGATGTGTACGTGCTGGACAAGTTCACCTCCGCCGACTGGGCACAGAACCTGAAGCTGAAGCAGCACGCGAACAACGTCTTCGATTTTGAGACCCAGCAGGAGCACCGCCGCTGGAACCGCAAGCTGCACTACGCCCTCGCCCGCATCACCTACGCCGAGGAAGCGCCCAAAGCGCTAAGGCAATTGGTGCACCAAGGCATCATCTCGCAGCGCGAACTGCCTACCCTCACTCAGATGGTGAACCATGTGCTGCAGCACCCGCAGATGCAGCGCTACTTCAGCCGCGCCGTTACCGTGGAGAACGAGCGCGAAGTGCTGGATGTGCGCACCAACCGCTATAAACCTGACCGCATCGTTTTCGGGGAAACAGGTGACGTGACGCTCATTGACTATAAATTGCCGCCAGCCAAGGAAGAATACACGGAGAATCTGAACTCCTATGCGACACTGTTCCGGGAGTTGGTGTTCAGCAAGATTACGTGCGTGGTTTACTACTTTGAAGAGGAGCGCGTGGACGAATGGGAGTTTTTGGGTGATGTGGCGAAGTAGAGGTAACGAGCGGATTCGAACTGCTTCTGGCTTGATTTAATTTTTCTCTGGCGCAAGCGTCCGCTTGTGTCCGCACGCATTGCAGAGCTTTTTGCTCTTTATGCCGTTTTTGGTCAAATATTGCTAAAAAAGGCCAAAAACAGATTTAGTTTTTAATCAGCAAACAATGCGCTAATGTAAAAGCCCAGAAATAGAAAGACCAACAATGCGTGCGGACACAAGCGGACGCTTGCGCCATGATCATGAACTATATTCTTACTATTCATGCATAAACGCTGACTATCTTCCTAATGTAGCAGCCGTACATGTTTTACATGAGCAGGAAATACAAGTTCAGGGATAATGAGAAGCTGTATTTTGTCAGCTTTGCCGTAGTGCACTGGATAGACGTGTTCATTCGGAACGAATACCGTCAGGTATTGCTCGACAGCTTGCGGTATTGCCAGGAGAAGAAAGGGCTGGAAGTCTATGCTTACTGCCTTATGACCAGCCATGTTCATTTGATTATTAGTAGCCAAGGCAAGCCTCTAGCAGAAATTTTGAGGGACTTCAAAAGCTTTACCTCTACCCAACTAAGAAAAGCCATTACTGAGAATCCGCAGGAGAGCCGGAAAGAATGGATGCTCTGGGTGATGGAACGGGCAGGAAAGCGCAATGGTAACAACAAAGGCTTTCAGTTCTGGCAGCAGCACAACCACCCGATTGTGTTGAACAGCAATTTTCTTATTCAGCAAAAGTTAGACTACCTGCACAATAATCCTGTAGAAGCTGGCTTTGTAGAGCAACCTGAAGATTACATTTACAGCAGCGCTCGTGATTATGCTGGAACAAAAGGATTGCTCGATATACTGTTGATTGAGTAAATAAGGTAGTAGAGTGATTCTGGAATGCGTGCGGAGATTTTTACTATTGAAATTACAGACAAGCCAATAGTTTGACAAGGGATGATTTTAAAGCTCATTTGGAAGTTGAAGGTTTTGAGTTAGTTGACTATTGGACTGATAAAAATGATTAAAAACTAACAAATAAGGTCTCTAGCGCAAGCGTTCGCTTGTGTCCAAATGCATTCCTGATCCACTTCTTCAATCTTCCTGTTTTGCCCCGGTCTCTCAATAACAGGCCAAAAAAGAAATTTCCTATACAATTAAACAATGCACTAAAGCAAAGGCCCGCAAAAAAAGAGACATGCGTGCGGACACAAGCGGACGCTTGCGCCATGTTCTTTTACATATTATCTCTAGCTGAAGAACTGCCAAATATTTGTCCCAAGCCTGATGCAGAGGCTTTCTCCTTAGCTACAGATCAATTTACCTGTGTTTTATTCATAAGACAATTAGGCTTAAACAAGCGTTAGCTTAATAAAAATTTATCGGGTAAATCCCTCCATTCACCGAGCAAACTGCCCCTATTTTAGTTAGCATCCTGTTTTTGTCCCACAAAATATGAGGTTAGTCGAATCTCCTGAATTGACCTCTTCATCGGCCATACCTTTGTATTGTTATAAGGCATCAAGGCAAAAGAGAAGTTTCTTCACTAAAATGAAACAATTAACTAAAACTCCTTTCAGAAGCATCATTAGAAGTGCAAATTTCACCCTAAAAAACTATATTATATTAGTTTTAACTGCTGGGCTAGTTGTTTTTGCCTTCAATGCCAATGCCCAAACCACTTCTTTAAATTGTAAACTTACCAGCCAGTGTTTTGAGATCACCTACAACAGTTACATTAAGAACAGTAATAACACTGTGACTCTTAATTTTTCTGTTAAGACCAATTGTGCCTCATCGCTTAGCTATATAGCTTTTCAGCTACCCTCAGGCGCCAAGGCAACTAATGCTAAAAATTCTAATTCAAAATTCACCTATTCTGTAGAGAACTCTACTTTAAGCCCCTTCAACTCCATTAAATTTGAAGCTATAAACGCTGAAGGTTTCAAAAACGGCGCTACTGACAATTTCTCTTACACAATTACCGCCGCGCAATTTTCTCAGCTTTCAAATATTTTAGTAGAAGCCAAAGCTTCTACAATTGTTGGAAGGGTAACATTTCTGCCCCAATCCTGTGCTCCCGTACCTTTAAAGGTGGCAGGTCCAGAGCTGATGGAAGCAAAAAGTACGGTAACTTATACAATTGAAAAAGCTGATGAAACAGCCACCTATGAATGGACTGCTCCTGCTGGCTGGGAAATAATTTCGGGACAAGGCACAAAATCAATAACGGTGAAAGTAGGCGAGCAATCAGGCGAGATAAAGGTCAGGAACATCAACAACAATAGCGTAGGTTCTTTACCTGTGACCAGTTATTCTGTACTGCCTCCCACTTTACCAGTTTCTTTGGTTTCATTTACCGCAATTAACCAAGGGGGCAAAATAGTCTTGAGCTGGGTAACTTCTTCTGAAAGAGATAATAAAGAGTTTGTAATAGAGCGTAGCAATGACGGTATCAATTACCAACCAATTGGAACTGTAAACGGAAATGGCACCACCACTACTACTCAGAAGTATTCTTTTTCAGATGCTAGTACTGCTTCTGGCACAGTGTACTATCGTATAAAGCAAATAGATTTTGACGGTGCCTATGAGAATTCTAAAACCATCTCTGTTAAGTCAATAGCTACTCCCACAACTTTCAAAGCTAATGCGGCTTATCCAAACCCATTCCAATCTGAACTATCCGTTACATTGTCTACTGCCTTAAAAAGTTCTGTTTCTATTTCTTTGTATGACTTAAATGGAAAACTAGTGAAAGCAGAAACCGCTACAGCATTAGAAGGAACAAACCAGTATAAGCTGCAGAATCTTGAAACATTGGCCAAAGGAACCTATATCTTAAAAGTCAATCAGGATAACCAAACCTCCACACAAAGAGTAGTAAAAAGCAATTAATGATGCTACGTCCATTAAAAACGGGTGACATTTCTAATTCTCCTCTTACCTATTAAAGCTACAGGTGTTTTTAGCAAATCTTCTTAGTAATAAATAACAACACCTCTATCAGCTGCTCCCGCTAGATTTTTTAATATATGATACTGGGGTGATAAACGAACAAACGGTAAAAGCTCACATACTGTAACTGGCCACTAAAAGAGCAACTTCCTGCTAAGTCTTTTTTTTGCTTAGTAGGAAAAGAAAAGAAAGCTGCTAAGGTAAATTGAAGTTCACATTTAGACCTATTTCACTACTTCCCGCTTCATCAGGAAGTGTTTGTACGCTCTGCTTCCCTCCTTCTCCATATACACTTCTACTAATTCCCAGCCCAGGCTACTCATAAAATTCAAAGCATGAATGGGTGAGTTAAATACCATAGGCTTGCCATCTTCCCCTTTCAGGCTCTCAGGCATAACTTTGGGCTCTTGTCCGTAATCAATAGCAATAGTAATTCCTTTCCATAAATGGTTTAAAATCTCCACATCACAGTATTCTTCTGTTCTAGGGGCTGGGTTCTGCTGTGCCCAGGAGGAACTTATTCCTGCCATTATAAAGAGACAGACCAGCAACATTTTAAATAAATAGCTTTTCATATTTCTGATTGAATCTAGTGTAAGGTTCTCTGCCATTTGCTACCAAGATAGATGTTCTTTTACATTCTCATGTTATTCTTCAGATAACCATTTTATTAAGAAGGAATAGAAGCTGTATTCAGGCATGACATATTCCTTTATCTAAGATTTAGTTTCTGCCGATATGTCAAAACAATTTTAGGTTGTTTCTCCGTATCCTAAGGAAGCAATAAAAAGATGTATGACTAGAAAATATACCTCCGCCGCTACTAATCCTGATGTTGTTTTGATTGGAGCCGGTATCATGAGTGCCACTTTGGGCGTAATGCTCAAGCAACTTCAGCCGGAACTAACCATTGAAATATATGAACGCTTAGATGAGGTGGCGGCAGAAAGCTCTGATGCCTGGAACAATGCCGGCACAGGCCATTCTGCTTTCTGTGAACTGAACTACACCCCTGAACGCCTTGACGGATCCATAGACATTTCAAAAGCCAACGTGATTGCCGAATGGTTTGAACAGTCGCGCCAGTTTTGGGCTTTTCTGATAGAGAAAGGCATTGTGGAAGACCCCAATGTTTTCATTAAGCCCATTCCGCACATGAGCTTTGTGTGGGGACAAGACAACGTCAATTTTCTCCGGAAGCGGTACGAGGCCATGGCCACTTCCCCCTTATTCAAGGGAATGGTATATTCTGAGAACAGACAGGAACTGGAGCAGTGGTTTCCGCTGATCATGCAAGGCCGCGATGAAAAGGAAAAGTATGCCGCCACCCGCATGGACATTGGCACCGATGTTAACTTTGGCTGTCTGACCAGGCATTTGTTTAAGTACCTGAAAGAGATGGGTGGTGTCACACTTCACCTCAACCATGAAGTAAGAAAATTAAAGCAGAAAGATGACGGTCTCTGGCGCGTAAAAGTAAAAGACCGCAGCTCCGGCGAAAAGAAACTGGCGCGGGCCAAGTTTGTATTTATCGGCGCCGGTGGTGGAGCTCTGCCTCTGTTACACGCGTCAGGCATACCAGAAGGGGAAGGATTTGGCGGCTTTCCGGTGAGTGGGCAGTGGCTCAGATGCACCAACCCTGAGATAATTGAGCAGCACCAGGCAAAAGTTTATGGTAAGGCATCGGTTGGAGCGCCCCCCATGTCGGTTCCGCATTTAGACACCCGCATGATCAATGGCAAACGGGCACTGCTGTTCGGTCCTTATGCCGGGTTTACAACCAAATTCTTGAAGAAAGGATCGTTCCTGGATCTGCCGCTTTCCATCAACGTTCAAAACCTGAAGCCTATGCTGGCGGCGGGTTACAAAAACATACCCCTCACCAAATACCTGATCAGTCAGGTGCTGCAGTCAAGAGAAGACAGATTAGAAGCACTTAAGAATTTTGTACCTACTGCTCATCCAGATGACTGGGAGCTGGAAGTGGCCGGGCAACGGGTGCAGGTGATTAAAAACGATCCGGTGAAAGGAGGAATCCTGGAATTCGGAACGGAAGTGGTTTCTTCCGCCGATGGTTCTATTGCCGCTTTATTAGGGGCTTCGCCTGGTGCTTCCACTGCTGTCTCCATCATGGTCAAGCTGCTGAATACGTGTTTCCCGGACAAAATCAATTCACCGGAATGGCAAGGAAAGCTGAAAGAAATGATTCCGTCTTTAGGTACTTCTTTATTGGAGAACCCACAGATCTGCGCTGAAGTAAGAGACTACACCAGCCGAGTGTTGGAACTGAACGAGGAGCACCCGATACAGCAATAAATTAATCTAAAAATCCACCTGTGCGTTATAGGGCTGTTTTTCAGAAAACAGCCCTATAACGCATATTTTTTTATAGATTACCCAGCTTTCGAATGGATATTATGCCTTAAACCTCTGCACGTGCCAGAATTTATTAGACTAAGATATTATGCACGTAAATCCCTAATAATGAGATAATAATTTTAAAGAACATGCCGCAAATAATTAGGTACTGATTATTATCTTGAGCCCATCTATCAATTTTACCATGGAAACAACCAGCACTGAGATGGCATCCACTTCTCCTCCGTCCCCCTCACCTTTTGCGCAAACCTTTTTCCACGGAACAAAAGCTGTCCTCAAATTGGGTGAGCTGATACAACCTGGATACAATTCTAATTTTGGGCAAGGGAAAAATGCGAAGCACATCTTTTTAACCGCCACCTTAGACGCCGCTATCTGGGGCGCTGAACTGGCGCTGGGCGAAGGACGGGAAAGAATCTATTTGATAGAACCCACTGGTCCTTTAGAAGATGATCCTGATTTGACTGACAAAATATTCCCGGGAAACCCTACTAAATCTTATAGATCTCAGCATCCTTTTAAAGTAGTAGGCGAAGTGACGCTGTGGCAAGGCCATCCAAAGGAGCAAGTGCAGGTCATGAAAGAAAGATTAGCGAAATTAAAGGAACAAGGAATTTCGTCCTTGAATGAAGAATAAAACTACAGCTGTTAGGTTTGCAAAACCTTCATTCCAACATCTTTTCTCCTTCCCTTCCTCGTTTACTACTTTTCTGTACCTTTTACCACTGCAGCTTCAACGTATGACTACCTTTCTTAAGTAGATCAAAAAATCTTTAAAAAAATTATGAAGTTAAATAACTACATATAAATTTGTAGCCAAATAGCTTCATAATGAATTTAAGACGAGACGTATTTCAGGCCATTGCAGACCCTACCCGAAGGGCGATTCTGCTGTTGCTGGCTAGCCAGTCTATGACGGCGGGAGCCATTGCCGCCAATTTTGACACTGCCCGCCCCACAGTTTCCAAGCATTTGCAGATATTAACGGAGTGCGAGTTATTGGCCCAGGAACAGAAAGGCCGCGAAGTGTATTACCACCTCAGTGTCGTCAAAATGAAAGAGATTGCCGATTTCTTGGAGCCCTTCCGTCAGCTCTGGGATGACCGGTTTAACAAGTTGGAGGCGGTTATGAAGGCGTATCAATCCAAAAAATAACCTATGGAACCCAAAACTCACCTGACCGCCGAAGAAGGCAAGCAGGAAATCTTCATTACCAGATCCTTTGACCTGCCGCTGGACCTTCTCTTTAAAGCTTACACAGAGCCTGAACTAGTGGAGCAATGGATGGGAAATAAAGTGCTGAAACTGGAGAACACACCCCACGGTGGGTACCAGTTCGAGACCCGTGACGCGCAAGAAAAAGTTTTGTTTCGAGCCAACGGAACCATCCATTCGTTCGTGCCCAACCAGAACATCACCAGAACCTTTGAAATGGAAAACACACCGTTCCCGGTGCAACTGGAGTTTCTGGATTTTGAAGCAATCACCGATGAAAAAAGCAAGCTTACCATGCAAATGGTTTTTAAATCAGTTGCTGACCGGGACAACATGCTGAAATTACCTTTCGCGCAAGGCATCAACATGGCCCACAACCAGCTGCAGACTATTATGAGCAAAGCTAAACCAGCTAACCTATGAAAAAGAGCGACAAAATCATCTACTGGGTTTCCACAGTCTGGCTTTGTTTAGGCATGGCCTCTACGGGAATAGTGCAGCTGATCCAGCTGGAAGAAGAGGCGAAGAAGATGAGCGACTTAGGCTTCCCGCTCTACTTCCTGCCCTTGATTGGCATCTGGAAATTACTGGGTGTCATGGCGGTTCTGCTCCCCCGCTTCCCGTTGGTGAAAGAGTGGGCGTACGCGGGGTTTTTCTTTTTAATGACGGGTGCTGTTGTTTCACACCTTGCCCACCATGATCCGTTCGCGGAGTTATTCGGCCCAACCCTGCTGCTGGTGCTGACTGCCGTTTCCTGGTACTTTAGACCAGCCTCCAGAAGAGTGACTTCCACCCTTACCCTCGATAACGCATGAACCCACATGTTGACAAGTACCTCTTAGATGGTTGTATGCGCTGCCCGTACGGCGGCACCCCCCAATGCAAAGTGCATACCTGGCAAAGGGAGCTGGTGCTGCTCCGGCACTTGGCGCTGGAGAGCGGCCTCACCGAGGAAGTGAAGTGGGGCGTACCGTGCTACACTCTGGGTAACAAAAATATTTTCATGGTTACCGCCTTTAAGAATTATGCCGCGCTTAACTTTTTTAAAGGCGTATTGTTGAAAGACGAAGCCAAGCTTCTCACCGCCCACGGTGAAAGCTCTCAGTCGGCTCGTTCCCTCCGGTTCACCAGCCCAGACCAGATTCTGCAGCAGCAGGAGCTTATTAAAGCCTATCTACAAGAAGCTATAGAAATAGAGAAGGCGGGATTAAAAGTGGAATTCAAGCAGAACTTGGAACCCGTGCCAGAAGAGCTTATGGCCACCTTTGAAAACCACCCCGACCTGAAACGCGCCTTTTACAGCCTCACCCCCGGCCGGCAACGCGGCTATATCCTGTTCTTCTCCCAACCCAAACAAACCCAAACCAGGTTCAGCCGCATTGAAAAGTGCAGAGAAAAGATATTGAAAGGAATTGGCTTGCACGACTAACACTGCGTTTAATTAAAAATTATGAATTAGAAATTAAAAATTGGGAATTTAAACTTCATAACCTTAACATGAGAGTCTTCTATATACCTAGATATTGGTAAGACAATTCTGTTATAAACTATCCCCGTTCCCTCTTTGTCATCATGCAAGGACCTTGTGGGCCAATCAGGAAAGCAGAATTATAACGCCGTCGCCGCCCCTTTCCAATTCTCATTTTTATTCCTCTGTTTTTAGCCTGTTTTTCAGAAAATAGCTCCAAAACAGTATTTCTTATGCGAAAGAAATCAAGTCATTATTTGAACCCCTCCGCACGCATTCCTGTTTTTGACCTGTTTTTGGAAAAGAAAGCTCAAAACACGGAAACAAGCGGACACTTGCGCCATTGGGTAATCTTTGCCTCACCGCATAGAACCTCTTTAGCTTTTTAGGAAGAGAAAGTACATCAGGTCCGGGAAAAAATTATATCCAAAAAAATGAAAATAAATTATGAAACCAAAAAGTTGCGCATATATTTACAACCGATTAGTTTCATAAAAAAAGAAGGCGAAATGAGGAGAGACATTTTTCAGGCAGTGGCAGACCCTACGCGGCGGGCCATCATCGTCTTGATTGCCTTACAGGCCATGACTCCAAATGCCATTGCTGAAAACTTCAACACTACCAGGCAAGCGGTGTCTAAACATCTGCGCATTCTCACGGAGTGTGAACTGGTGAAGCAAGAGCAACGAGGCCGTGAAATTTACTATTCGCTGGAGGTGGAGAAAATAAAGGAAATAGACCAATGGATAGAGCAATTCAGGAAGATTTGGGAAACCAAGTTCAATCAATTAGATGTGTTATTATCAACTATTCAAAAAAATAAAAAATGAACAGTGTATTAGCCTTCGACTTCACCGTGGACAAAACCACCCATTCTATCTTCATCACCAGGGAATTCAACGCCGACCAAGCCTTGGTGTGGGATGCCTTTACCACCCAGGAACTGCTGGACCAGTGGTGGGCGCCTAAACCTTGGCTCTCCAAAACCAAACACATGGACTTCAAAGTGGGCGGAAGAAGATTTTACGCCATGGTAGGCCCCGAAGGGCAGGAACATTGGGCCCTTCAGAAATACACCTCCATCAGCCCGAAGACCAATTTCAAAATGCTCAATGCGTTTGCCGACAAAGACGAAAACCCGCAGTTGCCAGGCTCTGATTGGGACTTCAATTTCAGTGAGCAAAGCGGCATCACAAAAGTGAGCATCACCATCTACAATGACTCGTTAGAACGCCTGGAGCAAATGATAGAGATGGGCTTTAAAGAAGGATTCACCCAAACCCTGACACATTTAGAAGAGTTATTGGCCTCCCTGCAAAAATAGGAAATGGAAACTACAGCCTTGTTCGCGTACAGCACCCTTGCTTTAGGTATCCTATCTATTCTCTGTCTCGTCTCTTTGCACGTGGTCAGCAGGGAATTCAAACCCAGTTTCAGGATGGTGAGTGAATATGCCCTAGGCAATCACAAAGGACTGCTCACCCTGTTCTTTCTCTGTTGGGGGTTCTGCTCAATCTCCGCGGGCATGATGCTGTGGCCCGAAGTGACCAGGGGTTGGGCCACCGTTGGCGTGGTGTTGTTATTTGTCACGGGCGTGGGCGCTATCATGGGCGGACTGTTTGATGTAAAGCACAAACTGCACGGGCCTGCCTTCGGGGTGGGACTGCCGTTCATGCCAATTGGCGCCTTGCTCCTTTCCTATCATTTAATCCAGATACCCGAGTGGCAAGAACACAGCTTCGCTCTTTTGTTTTCGGCGCACGCCATCTGGGTGAGCCTGGTGCTGATGGGGGTTTCTATGTTTCTGTTATTTTCAAGCCTTAAATCAGCGGGAATTGTGTTCGGGCCAGACGCGCCGCCGCTGGCAGAATTACCGAAGGGTGTGATTGGGGTAAATGGCTGGGCCAACCGTCTGCTGGTGCTTTGCTACCTTCTTTACCCTGTCTTACTGGCAAAACTGTTTCTAACCATACAATCATCATAAATAATAAAATCATGTCCTTTCAAGCGTATATAGACAACATTGAAGCCAAAACCGGCAAGACGCCCGCAGACTTCAAAAAGCTAGCCGAGGCAAAAGGCTTCCTCCTGGAAGGGAACCTGAACCCCGCCACCAAAGCCACAGAAATCACCAATTGGTTGAAAGAAGACTTCGGGTTGGGGCACGGGCATGCCATGGCCATTTATGCCACGTTTAAAGGGAAGACGGAATAACAAAGACATTCAGTTCTCTCAAAATAAGTAGCCTTTCCCCGTGTAGCGGTAGTACCCGCAGGTACACACGCTATACGGGGCTTCTTTTTGTCTTCCCCACCTTTTGTCATCCTGAAAGGACCTTGTGGGCGAACCAGGTAAGCATACAAATAGCGCTTTCCCTTCCACTCCCAAAATCATTTCCCGCTGCTGTTTTTAGCCTCTTTTTCTGAAAACAGGCCGAAAACGGAATATCTTTAGGGGAAGGAAAGCACGCCGCTTTTCCCAGAAAAACACCTCCCCTATGAAAACCGAAAAAGAGAAAATGCTCGCGGGCGAGCTCTACAACGCTCTGGACCCGCTGCTGACCGAAGAACGTACGCAGGCGCGCCTCTTGCTCAAGGCCCTGAACGAAAGCCGCGAAGACCAACCCGAGGAACGCCAGCGCCTCCTGCGGCAGCTCCTCCCCCACGCCGCTGACGGCCTCTGGATTCAGCCACCCTTCTACTGTGACTACGGCTACAACCTCACCCTGGGCGAAAAGGTGTTCTTCAACTTCAACTGCGTGGTGCTGGACGTGATGCCCGTGACCGTGGGCAGCCGCACCCTGTTTGGCCCCAACGTGCAACTCTACACCGCCACCCACCCTATGAATCACCAGGAACGGGCCAGCGGACTGGAGTTTGCCAAACCCATCACCATTGGCGAAGACGTCTGGATTGGCGGTGGCGCAATTATCTGCCCTGGCGTGACCATTGGCGACCGAACCGTGATTGGCGCCGGCAGCGTGGTCACCAAAGACATTCCCTCAGATGTGTTTGCTGCGGGGAATCCTTGTAGGGTGCTTAGGGGGTTGGAGGGGTAGGAAATAATTTATTAATATTTTACAAATTGTTTCTAATATAGTTATTACTATATAGTATATTCGGTAGTGCAGTTGAGTTTACCATCCGGTTTTGGTAGTATTAACGTAATAACTACTTTAGTATCTAGTTATGGCACATTAGAGACAACAGCTAAGAATATATGAAACAGAAAATCCAATTACCTGCCATTCATGATAAAGACTTAAGAAAAGTATTAGATAAATTTGGTCTAAGCAATTTAATTGACGATGGCAAAGCCAATTGTCATAGCTGCTCAAAGCAAATAACCTTTGATAATTTATATGGATTAAAAGTCTTAAATCAAAATATAATTATCTTTTGTGATGAACCAGAATGTATTGATAAATCTTCAAAATAAATATGGATAAGATTGTAGAATTATTTCTAAAATTTGGGTTAATACCTGCCTGTCTATTAATAGCCTTATTTTTAATTGTGCAAGATCCTGATAGGGCGGTAAAATTAAGGGTCGTAATAATTGAGCCGTTCTATAAATTGTTTAAATGGTTTTCTTAAGAATATATTTCTTCTAAAGTTTCGTCTCAAGCTAATGAGTTTTTAAAATCCAGTATTTTCTCACAACTAAGCCATGCGGATAGATATGACATCAAGGTAAAATGGGTACAAGAACCCAATGATCCAATATTATCAGAGAATGGAACATTAATACTTAGATTAAAGGAAGATGATGACCAAACTAAAAATATATTATCTGCAGTGCATACAGCACTTCCTCATGTATTATGTCCACTGATCAGAAAAAACATTAATTCAACTTGTAATAATTCAATTGATTTGGTTGTCCTGAAAAAATTATCAGAAAAGCTAGGTAATCATGGCCGAATGACTTTCAAAAGATATTTTTTAGACCCACAAACAGAAGTAGATATAAAAATCAATGAATTAATAATAAAATTACAAAATTTAGATCGACATGGATTCCTTATGCCAATTTTTTTAAATGAATTAGAAAGCCTTAGTGAGGCTCTTTTCGCAAATAATGATAATCAAGATTATTCTGACCAAGTAATGTCTTTTTTGGAGTATCTATTAACAATCATTAACCGAGAAAGAGGTACTGAAATACAACTACTTTATCTAGTTCCACCTTTCAAAGTAAGTACAATTTTGTTAGCTAAAGCACATAGAGCAGATAAGGAAGGACTAAAGCCATATCTAAGAAGGTTGAAAATAAATCTTGATAAAGGAAGTGAAAGTATATATATTATTTCTTTTCCCCCTGCATTTCATTTTTTTGATAGACTTTTAAGTGCATTGGATGGGTACGAAAGAGTCATTATTAAAAAGCATGTTAAAACAACTTATCAAAATGATTTTAGTAGCGGTGAAAGTAATTTGCGAATCTCCGTGCTTTCAAGAAATGATATTTTTAATGATGAAACGTTTGAAGATAAATTAAATTATTTGAATCTTAAAGAAGGTTCAAAGGTAAAAGGTATTGTTGAAGATATTTCTCAAAATGAATGTTTAGTTAATGTTCTTGGAATAAATTCTTATATAACAAAACAAGAATGTTCTTGGATTCAAATCGATAATTGCAATGAAGTTTTATCTATTGGCCAAGAATATGATTTTGTAATCACAAAAATTGACAAATCTTTAAGCTTACTGTATTTGACTCTAAAAAGCGAGGACGAAAATCCTTGGCATTTAATTGAACTTCCTAAAGAAAAAGATGTGATTGATGTCTTTATTAAGTCAAAGGATAATTTAAAGTTAAATTGTGTTTATAATAACAAACTTGAAGTTTATATTTTAAATGAAGAAACTTCATGGTTTTTCCTAACAGATATTCAATTCCAAAGCTTAATTGGAACAACTCAAAAAGTAAAAGTCGTTCAAAAAGAGGACGCTCTTCAACGAATTTTTTGCAGTATTAGACAACTTGACAATAATCCATGGCCTTCAATACATTCTAGCTTGAAGGTAGGTATGGAGTTTAATGCAAAAATTTCTGGTATAACACCAAACTTCATTCAGGTTCAGTTACCTAACAATTATATAGGAATTGTTCCTAAAGATTCATTAGAAAAGGCAGGATACGAATATAAAAATTTTCACCAAAATTTGGTTATCGGTCAAGGTCTAGATGTATATGTGTCCAAAGTTTTTATCGATAAGCAGAGAATCAGACTTGACCTTCTAAGAAATAAAAATTAACGGATTATAACAATTTATATTAAAAATGCCTGCCTTCAGAATATAAATTGAGTGCAGAGCTATAAAACCCGCATGGAATTTAATTGTAAATTATTGTCATGCTGGCGAGCCACCCGAGGATAGTGACGCTCTTTAAAAATTGGCACTTTTTTATAAGAACCGTTGCCTGTTTTCCCCCTCTTTTCCTAAAACTAGCCCAAAAACGTAGTATCTTTACTTTCCGCGCCAGACCATAAGATACTACACCCACATGTACTCGTTCCTGCGGCAGACCGCCGAGCATATTTACCAGACCTACGCAGACCGCCTCAGCGACCTGTGCATTGTGCTGCCCACCCGTCGGGCTACGCTGTATTTCAAGAATGCCCTGGCGCAGGCCGCGCCCACGGGTATCTGGTCGCCGCAGATTTACTCCATGGAAGACTTTGTCTGCAACATGGCCAACGTAGAGGTGCTGGAGCCGCTGCACCTGCAGCTAGACCTCTATGACCTCCTGCTGCGGGTAGACCCCAAGCTGGACTTCGACCAGTTTGTGGGCTGGAGCGCCACCCTGCTGGAAGATTTCTCCCGCCTGGACATGGAACTGGTAGACGCGCACAAGGTATTTGAGTACGTGAGCGAGGCCAAGGCCCTGGAGCGGTGGGACCCGGGCAAACCCGGTAGCAGCGCCCCCACCCCCAACGTGAAGCAGTATTTCCAGCTTTGGGCCAACCTGGAGCAGACCTACCATGCCCTGCAGGCGCACCTGCAGAAAAACAAGCAGGCCTATACGGGCATGGCCTTCAGAATGGTGGCCAACCGCATCAAAGACATTGCCAAGAGCGAGCAGGGCCCTTACCGTTACCTGTTCGTGGGGTTGAACGCCCTGAGCCGCGCCGAGCAGAAAATCATCCAGACCCTGCTGGAAGCTGGCAAAGCCGACGTCTTCTTTGACTCAGATGACTACTACATGGCCCCCGACGCCGATAAGCGGGCGGGGCATTTCCTCAAGCGCTACAAAGCCAAATGGCCGCTACCTGAGTGGAACTGGCAACAGAACCTCCTGCTCTCAGATACCAAGGAAATTAACGCCATTGGGGTGGCCAACGCCAGCATGCAGGGCAAGATTGCGGGGCAGCTCCTGCGCGAAATCCGCCAGCAGGACCCCGCCGCCGAAATCGCCATCATTTTGCCCGATGAGACCCTGCTCCTGCCCGTGCTGCACTCCATCTCAGACGAAGTCACCGATTACAACGTCACAATGGGCTTGTCGTTCAAGGGAACGCCCCTGTTCAACCTCATCGACCTGCTCTTTGAGGTGCACCTCACAGGCGTGGTACAGCCAACTGATACGGGTTACAAAATCAACCGCTACCACCACCTGGCCGTCACCAAGCTGCTGCAGCACCCGTTCCTGCGTCGCTATGAGCAGTACCTCAACAGCCTGGCCGAGCGCGAAGCTGATTTAGACCTGTTCCAGCACGTACTGGACGAGATGGTGGCCCGCAACAGCGTTTTGCTCACCGCCGAGGAACTTATCAAGCTGGGCCGCGAGCACCCCATGTTCATCACCCTCTTCAGAACCTGGAACGACTGCACCGACCTTATTGACACGCTCTACCAACTGGTAGATGCCCTGGGCCGCATTTACCGCGTAGAATCGGAGAACCCCATTGAAACCGAGTACCTCTACATTCTCTACACCATCGTGAAGCGGCTGGACACGCTCTTTGACTGCCGCGAGCACAAGATTTCGGTGCGCAGTTTCAAGAAGTTCCTCTACGAGCAGATTGGCAACACCAAGCTTCCGTTCAGCGGCGAACCCATCTCGCCCACGCAGGTCATGGGGATGCTGGAAACCCGCGCCCTGGACTTTGAGAACCTCATCATTCTGAGCGTAAACGAAAATGTGCTGCCCCAGCCCAAGAAACAGACCTCCCTATTTCCGTATGATGTGCTGCGCACCTTCGGGCTGCCCACCTACGCCGAGCAGGAAAGCATCACCTCCTATTATTTCTACCGCCTGCTGCAGCGCGCCAAACGGGTGAACCTGCTCTACGTGCTGCCCTCAGACACCTACGGCTCCGGAGAAAGGAGCAGGTTTATCCTGCAACTGCAGCATGACCTGGCCCTGCGCAACCCCAATATTAAATTTAGGGAACTCACCGCCGTGGTAGAGCAGCTGGACACGAAGGAATACGAGCCCGATATCATCATCCAGAAAGACGAAGAAGTGCTGTTCAAGCTGAAGGAACAGCTGAGGCGTGGTCTGTATCCTTCGCACCTGAACCAGTTTGTGAACTGCTCCCTGCAATACTATTTCAGCCGCATCGCCAAGCTGGAAGAAGTAGACGAGATAGACGAAGCCATCGGTGCCGACACCTTCGGGACTATCGTGCACCAGGTGCTGGAAGACTATTTCAAGCCTTATGCCGAAGAAGGAAACCCCATAGAGCGGGCCGATGTGGAGCGCATGCTGGCGGGGTTGGAGACCAAAGTGCAGCAGGAATTCAAGCGCGGCACCCTGGGCAACCTGCCCGAGCAGGGTATGAACCTCATCCTCTACAAAGTGGCCGTGCAGCTGCTCACCCGCTACCTGCAGGGGCTTCTGGAGTCAGAGGAACTGCCGCTCTATATTCTGCAACTGGAAGAAACCCTGCTCACCGATTTAGACGTCACCCTGCCCTCGGGCGAAAAAATTACCGCCCGCATTGCCGGCAAAGCCGATAGAATTGACCTGAGCGGCACTACCCTGCGCGTGATTGACTACAAAACCGGCAAAGTGGAAGCCCGCAACCTCAAGGTGAACCCCGAGGAACTGGAAACCACCCTCCTCCACGACCGCCACCTGGACAAAGTCCGCCAGCTCTGGCTTTACCGCTACATCCTGGCCAAGGAAATCCATAAAGGCAGCTTATTGGAGAGCAAAGTCCTGAACCTGCCCAAAAGCCACTATGACTTTGAAGCGGGCATCATCTCCTTCAGAAACTTGGGCGCTGGCGTGTTGACTTCAGAGTTGCCCTTTGTAGACGCCGCCGGTGCCCCCGCTGATTTCGTGGAGACTTCAGAACGATTGTTAAGGGAGCTGGTGCTGCGGATGCTAGATACAGAGGAGCCGATTAGAAAGACCAATGATTTGGAGACGTGCCAATACTGCCCGTACAAAACCATTTGCGCAAGGGGTTGATTAGGTGCTGATGGATGGCGTAAGGTATTGGCACAGACACTAGCAGGTCTTGGGTAGTCCTGAGTTCTGAGTCTTGAGTCCTGAGTCTCAAAAATCAAATAAGTAGGTACCACCCTCCTTAGCGTTTCCTGCGGGAGCGGGCAACGCAGAAGCCGAAGGCGCCGAGGCGCTTAGCGGACGCACGAGGTACAGGTTCAATATAGCAGTATCCGCCGAAACAATGAAACAGCGCACATTGGCCAGGTGGTAAATTATTTGAAGCCCTTACTGTTTGAGCGGCAGCGAGTTTAAGGGCTTCTTGATTCTTTTGGTTACTTTTCTCATCAAGGAGAAAAGTAACAAACCTCTGCAGAAAGAGACGCAGCTAAAGATTAAGGAGAAGCGGTTGTGGGGGGGCAACAGCACTGGAGTTGTTGGTGAGAACACACAACAACGGCGAAGGGTAAAGCGGTGGTGGGTGCAAAAGTCTTCGTTAGATCCCTCGGCGATGCTCGGGACGACCGCAAAAGGGTAAGATTAGGAATGCGTGGACCGGCAGGTGTAAACATCCCCCCTTCGCCCCCTTCAAAGGGGGAGTATCAGAAGTGTAGTATGTGGCATTCGCCTCAGGGTAGTTTAAAGCCAAGGGACCAGCAAACTACGTATTTTAATTAAGCACTTTCTCGTTAGATCCTTCGGCTAAGCACAGGATGACAATACCAAAGAAATCTTGTTTTGGCCTTCTTTGACAAAAACAGCTCCAAAACAGAAAAGCTCTTCTCCTACCATTTCAGGTAAAAGAAGAGCTTTTCTATAAAAAATCAGCGGAAGTTATTTCACTACCAGAACCCCATCCGCTACAATCTCAATGTCTTTTTTAGGCTCCGTGATAGCGGCAATTTCTTCTTTGCTCTTGCCTGCATCTTCCGCGAAGTGCTTCAGACGCTCCACTGAGGTTTCCTTTACTTTGGCCACACCTTCTAACACCACCGTCTTCCCTACAATGTCTTGCGGCATGAAGAAGGCGTAGTCGGTGAACTTCACCATGATGGGTTCGCCGTTGGTGCGGGCCACTTTCATAAAGCAACCTTTCTTTTTGCAGACCTCTACCACGGTGCCCTCTACCTTGCCAGTGAAAACAGAGTCGGTAGCTAATTTCTGGTCTAGCTCCGGCATTTTGATCGCTTTCTTGGCAGTTACTTTTTTACCGTAGGTAACCCCTGCCTTCGCGGATGGAATGTCTTTTTGCGCGAAAGAGGCTGTGTGCAGAAGAAGGCCAAAGGCCAAAAGAAGAAATACTTTCATATGATTGGTAGCAAATTTTAAAGAAATAGATGTAGGTACAGTCTTGAATAGCAATAATTTACCAGCAAATATAGATGTTTTAGAAAATAGTTCATCATGTTTTGTCCGCGAAACCATTAAAGTTTAATGCCTCAGGAACGGGCACTGCGATAAGCTGCTTAAGCTGGCTTCGTCGTTTATGTTAGTTGAAGAAACATTTCTGATGATGAATTTGCTTTTGGGGTACGTTGGCATTCGGCGCAGACTATAGCTCAGGTTTTGCTCTGGCACCTCGTACTCCATAAATTTAGCCATAAAGATCATGCTTACTTTCATGGCTTCTATGGTAATCCATTCGCCTGCGCAACGGTGTCCGGTCGTATGGTTCCCGCCACCCTGCGGAATGAGATCAAACGCACTCCCCTGCCAATTCTTGAAGCGGTACGGGTAAAACTCCTCCGGGTGCTCCCACAGCTTTGGGTCGTGCAAGGTGCCATACACATCTAATAAGACCAATGTGCCTTTGGTAAACCAGTGGCCTCCCCAGCTGAAATCTTCCTTCACCCTGGCTCCCACAAAAGGCGCAAACGGGAAATAACGTCTTACCTCCTGCACAAACAACTCTGCATAGCCCTCCTCTCCATCGGCTATTTTCTGCCGGGCCACCGGGTGCTCATGTAAAGCCAAGGCTCCAAAGGCAACATAATAAGCAATGGCCACAGTAGGCCTGATCAGATTTATTATTTCACGGGCAGCCATCACATCATCCAAAAGGTTACCTTCCAGATCCTGATGAAAAGCAATGGCCTGTGCCGGCTTCCCTTCCTCTACGGTTAACTCACCTTTTCTAATTTGTGCCACCAGGTTTTTGATCCAGTTCTCTGTGCGGCTACGGGCGCGTCTGCCCCTGAAGTGCCGTAACCCCACCGCCCCAAAAGCGTCTACCATAGCGGCGCAATCCTGGGCCCGCAACCTAGCTTCCTCTTCCCGCAGCGGTATTCCCACCCACTCGCAGGCCACGCGGCAGAACAGTTCCTGCGCTTCTTCAAACAGCACTACCTCCTCCTGCTTTTCCCACTTATGAATAAAGGCTTTCCAATGTTTTTGCAGAAGGCGGTTAAAGGTGTGTAGCCCATCAGGAGACATAAAAGACATGAACATGCTCTTTCGGTGACCATGGGCATCGCCATCCATGGTGATGATGGCGTTCTCCCCCAGCAGCGTTTTTTGAACCCACTTAGGAACAGCACCTTTGCGGACGAACCTATCCGGATCATAAAACACTTTAGCCGCCTCCGGTCCGTGTAGGCACACCACGTTCTGTAAAAGCAGTCTTGTTAAGAAGATATTAGATTGAAACCGACTGACACGATGGTTGATGAATGGAAAACCTTCTGCCAGTAGTTTAACTGAATTATCAAGTACTTTTTCCTGAGGAACTGATGTCATGGGGTGAGTGCATTAAGTTATACTGCCCATGTGAACACTTGTTAGAGCACCAACACGGCTTTAAAACCTACGCACTACAAATTGACTGGTTCTTAAGAAATAATTAAAGTTTTGTTAGGGTAACGGCACACTTTAAGACAGGCGCTTCATGTGGCATGAGTTGAAAGACCTAGGGAAATACAGTCTTTGCTGTTTTTTACTTCTTCTCAGAAAAGGAGGTCAAAAACACTAGGCTTCCTGCTGCAGGGGCAATACCCGGTGCAATACTTTTCTGCTAGAGAAATACACAGCCAGCCCGAAAGGAATAAAGCACATAAACCATGCTATTATACCGAGCAAATTAGCAAACCAAACCTGCTGCAAGGCGGCAAGCCAATCTGCTTTAAACATTAGACTTAGTTTCTCCAGTGAAAAAGGAATAGGCGTGACCGGAAATAGTGTTTGTCCAAGTTCAACGAAAGGTACATACAAAGCCAACTGGAAAGGCTGCATCAGGTAACCCAACAATATTGTAAACGCCACATTCAGGCGAAGCCGTAAAGCCCAGAAGGTACAGAGCAATGTAGTTCCTCCAAAAAAAGGAATCATGCCGAAGCCCATGCCTAACGTGATGGTCAGGGCCAACTGGTGCGGAGTAAAGCCCTGCTTCGCCAAGGCCATGAGGGGCTCCCATAGCTTCCGCCGCAAAAACTTAATCACACTTAAATTTACCCGTAAAAACACGTCCATTATCTTAAAAGCTTCTCTTAGGCTGCTGCTGTTTCAGCTTACGCAGGTAACGCTAAAAGTTGCTGTTTCATCCATTAATCAGTAAAAGAATTTTGTTAATTTTTTTCCCTGAACAGTTAGATTCATTTTAGCAGCAACAAGCAGGTTTTGCTCTACTTTTTGCACCCGCTTATTCAGGTTTAAAATCAATAAACAGTAGCTACTATTAATACTGAGAAAGTTAAAAAGTAACCAACAAGTTTTAGCAATTCTTTGAGACCTGTCATTGTTCTCTCTTTATAAGACAGCCAACCTCTTTGCTAACCCTATTACCATTGCGAATATTTTTAGAAATGGGCACTCTTCTGTATCTTTAACTGTTGTTTCCGCTCAACTAATATGTTTCTAATGGATCTTCTGCTGCCTGTTCTTTGCTTTTTAGTGGGTGCCCTTGGGGCATACTTTTTTCTACAGTCAAAGCTGGCTGCCGTGCAAAAGAACATACAGCAACATGAGCTGGACAAAGCTTTTGCCATAAAACAACAGGAAGTAGCGCAGCAAGAGGTTCAAAAACTGCAAGACCTGCTCCGCAAAGAAAGCAGCAAGGTAATGGAACTGCACGCAGAGGTAACCCGCGCCGAAAATGATATCTACCACCTCAAGCAGAAACTTGCTGATGAACGCTCTGAACTGACCCACTTGCGCGAAACATTTATGCAGCAGTTCACGCAGGTAAGCAATCAGGTGCTGGTAAACAATGCCGAACATTTCCGGAAAGCCTCTGCCGAAAATCTGGAGCAAGTGTTGTCGCCGTTGAAAGAGCGGATAAAGGAATTTGAAAGCAAGGTGGAACTGACGTACGAGAAGACCCTGAAAGACACCACCTCTCTTAAAGAACAAATCACGTATATGGCCAGCCTGAACCAACAGATGAGCCAAGATGCGCTAAACCTCACCAAAGCACTTCGGGGCGAAAAGAAAGCTCAGGGCAACTGGGGTGAATATTTGCTGGAAAACCTACTGGAGAAATCAGGCCTAGAGAAGGATGTGCACTACCGGCGCGAGCAGGTTTTGCAGCACGATGATTCCAAGATCTTCCGCCCCGATGTGATCATTGACTTACCTGACAATAAGCATTTGATCATTGACTCTAAAGTAAGTTTAGTAGCCTATGATGCGTATTGCAACTGTGATGACGAGGCTCAGCAACTCCTCCACCTAAAGAGCCACATTCAATCACTCAGAACGCACTTTGTAGATCTTAGCCGAAAGAATTACCAGCACCTGCACGGTATCCATTCCCCTGATTTTGTGCTGATGTATATACCTATTGAACCGGCGTTTAATCTGGCGGTGCAGCAGGATCGTGATTTGTTTCTGGAAGCACTGGACCGCAACATCGTGTTTGTGACTACCTCTACCCTTTTGGCCACCCTGCGTACGGTGGCCAGTGTCTGGAAACAGGAAAGCCAGAAGCGGAACGTGCTGCGCATAGCAGAGGAAAGCGGAAAGCTCTATGACAAGTTCGCCAACTTTCTGGAAGATCTGAAAGACATAGGCGTGAACCTGGACCGTAGCCAGCAGAAATATACCGCTGCTATGAACAAGCTTAGCGAAGGCAACGGCAACCTGATCAAAAAAGTAGAGCTGCTCAAGAAATTGGGGGCCCGCACCAGTAAGACTATGGAGACACAATGGCTACAGTCCGCAGCTCCTGACCCTACAGATGAGTTGGCTTTTACCGCAAGTGAAGTAGACGAAGCATAGTATCCGTTTTTAACTTGTTTTTGAAAAACAGGTTAAAAACAGTTATTCAGCAGCAGGAAGTGGTAGTAGTTTCAATTGGTGACAGTAGCTTGCTGTAGCTTTTGTAAGTTTTCCTGTACTTTTCCCCACTCTTCCAATTCTTCTTTTTCAGTAGGTTTTGGTTTGGCCATGGCTTGATAATACTGTAGAACAGTTTCTTTTAGTGGCTTAGTCAGGTGCTTGAATTCATTTTTAGCTAATTTTTCCAGTAGCTCTGCAAACGTTTCATCTGTTTTGGTATAGGCATCTGGTTCACTGGGCTCACCCGTGTCTAAAACCTTATTTTCAAATGTTTGCTTCCCTTGTGCTACTCTGTTCAGTGCTGCATTGTACCGTTTAGAAGTCTCATTGAAACTTTCCATAAATACTTTTTCCGCCTCTGGTGTTGGGGGCTTGAAGGCTAATGTTTGACTAGGCCCAATCTTGGGTAAGATCCGGAGCAGCCAACTTAAAATACGCTGGAATAAATTAGGTTGCTCATATTCGCGTCCCCATGTTTTATGAAACTCGGCCCTCCTCAATCTGTAATGAAAATTCCGTCTGGTCATACTGGGCTGAGAAGACTGAATTTCTTTTGCTTTTAAGTTCCAGGCGGCTTTGGTTAAGTCAGGTATCAGGTTTCTGACAGAGTACCTGAAGGTAGTAATAGCGAGTTCTAAACTTACGAAAATGCTTTTCAGCTCCAGACCATAGGTTTTCAAAAAGGCTCTTTCCAGCACTTCCTTACTTACCTCAAAACCAATAAAGTTTCTATAGGCATCTGAAGCATAGTTTCCGCGGGCTACCTGTAACACATCAAATCCGAATTCCATTTTCACGTGCGCCGCAGGATTTTCCTCGTAGGTGATCGTGTCGCCGTGTTTAACCTTTAAATCAGGATATACCATGGGCACTGCTACATTGGTTCCTATTGGGTGGCCGTAGTTGTCTGCGTAGTAATGGGCCAGCGCCCCAAGAGCAAAGGCATATTCATGAAGAGTTTTTGATTCCGTAATCAGTGCCTCAATAAAATCTCCGCTTCTCACATAGTGGGTTAAATCTGTAAAGAATGTATTCCCGAACGGGAAGTAGCCCATGTCTTGTATGATAGCTCCTCCGTATGCGTGTGCATAGGCAGTCAGCAGCTCTTCTTCGGTAGCTTTCGGAAACTTTTGCCGCAGAGCCGGTACAATGGATTTATCCCATGCCACATCAATAATAGCCTGGTGCGTGAGAACACCGTAACCTGCACTTTCTCTGGCCGTCAACAAGAGCAGCGGCAGTAAAACTATTAAAATATGTTTTCTCAAAGTGCTCATTGATCTTCTTTACTTCTTTCTAAGCATTTAGAAAAGACTGAACTCACAGCCGTAAACAAGCTATCATGGATATAGATCATTAGAAAACAAAAAACAGGAGGGAAATACCTCCTGTTTCTGAGTTCATCAAATTAAGTGGAGTTGACGATATCTATTCATTAGTAATTCGCTTCAACTCCTGGTACATCTATTAGAATAAAAGAGCTATCTACTGAGGCTTTGATGCGTAATGCATCAATGTCTGAGGAGCGAACCTGGTCGTTCTTATGCACCTGCATTCCGTTCACAAACAATTCGCCGGAAGTTACATATAGCAATGCTTTTCTGATAGGGAACGTATTGAAGTCAATTCCTTTACCCTCTTCCAGATTTGCATGGTAAATGGTAGAGTTGGAATTGATGTATACTACATCTTCCAATACCTTCTGCCCCGTTACCAATGGAATCAGCTCATTTTTCTCTTTCAGAAAATCAATCTTTTTCTGCTCGTAACTTGGGGAAAGCTCTTTCTTATTAGGGAAAAACCAAAGTTGGTACAAGTGCACCTCTTTATCAGTTTCATTCTGCTCTGAATGACGTATGCCCGTACCGGCGGTCATACGTTGTACTTCTCCGGCATGTATGGTGGTATGGTTTCCAAGGCTATCGGTGTGGGTGATTTCTCCCTCCAGCACAATGGTTACCACCTCCATCTCAGAATGGGGATGCTCCGGAAAACCGTTATTGCCTTGTATATAGTCATCGTTGAACACCCTAAGCGGACCTAGTTGTACATTATTCTGGTCATAATATTCAGCAAAAGAAAACAGGAAGTAAGAATTCAGCCACCCGTGAGAGGCATGGTATCTTTCTGCGGCGGGTATGATTTTGAGCATTGTTCATGAAATTGATGGATAGGTATAAATACGTGCACCTGTACCGGAGGTTCAGATATAATCATATTCAAATATAGCAATAAAAAGAAAAGCCTGTTTTGAGCCTGTTTTTCGAAAAACAGACCCAAAACAGGCTTTTTAAGATCAGGAATATTAGCTAGAACGTAGTCAGCTTCTTATTTGTCTGACTTTAACTTGTGTACTTGCTGCTGTAAGTCTAGCACCAAAGAAGTCAGTTTGTCCAGAGAGATTTCAGCCATAGGGAAAGTGGTGCTAATGTACGCTTTTGCTTCCCAAAGCTCTACCACATCTTCTAAGCTAACTTCATAGGGTTCGTATGCCGGATTATCAGAGTGCAACCTAAGGGCGGGTTGATTTTTTTGCTGGTAAATTCTTTTGAAGACAATCCCTTCTTGCAAGCTCACCACAATGGCAGGTGTACCATCTTTAATTTCCTGCCATCTTTCCACATACCTACCCACTATAACAGTACCAGAGGGTATTGGCAACATGGAATCACCTTTGATCTCAAACGCTCTGTAGGTACCAGGAGCCTGAATCATGGGCAAACGGAACTTAGGAAGTTCTTCCATAAATTCAGGATCTGCGTATCCATTCAAATAACCGGCACTGGCTTTATAAGGCACCAGTTCAATGTTTTCACGGTCCTGAGAATCTACAGTAATGGAAAGCACTTTTACGTTTGAGGCTTTCGCGCTATTACCGGCTTTAAGATTATTAGGTAGATTCGGGTTTATTAGCTCATCTACGGAAAGCTGAAAAACCTGTGCCATTTTCATGAGCGTGACCAATTTAGGCTCTGCCCTACCTTCTTCATAGGCACCTATCAAAGATCTTTTGATCTCTAACTTTTCTGCCAGCTGTACCTGGGTCAGGTTATACTGCTTTCTTAAATATTTAAGATTTGTGCTGAGCATAGACTCTCTTGCTAAATGTATTGCTCCATAAAAGTACTAATTCGTTAGCAAAAAACTAAACATTTTGGCATTTAATATTAATGAGAACCTATAGCTGATAATTTCACATGCATTTATCTTCTTTAAGGCAAGATTTAACAGAAATAGAATTATTTATATGCTGCTATATAGAAAGATAAATATAAATATTCCGTCAGAGTTCAATAAAAAAATATTTAAGTTATTTATTCAGTTATTTGAACCAAACATAAAAAGGGCGGGTTACGAGACAGAATAAACGAAAGATTCATCTTCGTATTTTATTCATGCTTTTTCTTTAACTATTAAAATGTAAATCTATGAAATCAGGAAAGTTTAAGAAAGCAGTGTCTTTTTTTTGCACTAGCCTCCGTTTTTACAATGGCCGGTTGCCAAAAAGACGAACTTTTAGAATCAACCTCCCCCACCACCCCCACTGATCCAACTACAACTTCTAGAGCCGTAAGCGGTAAATATATTGTTGTATTCAAAAACGGAGAAACTGCCTCTGCCCAAGCTATCAGAGAGCGTGTTTTAGGTCAGAATAACATTGGCCGCGAACGCGTGAAAGAAGTTTTTGAAGGACTTGCCGACGGATTCACCGGCGATTTGACGCCAGAGCAAGTAGAAAGCCTGAAGCAGGATTCTGATGTTGCTTACATTGAGCCTGAGCAAGCTGTATTATTAGGTAAACCCGCTAAAAAATCTAATACTACCACAGATACATATACCTCTACTTCCACAACTACCACCACCACAACTAGCACAACTTCAACCCAGACTATTCCTTGGGGCGTTGCCAGAGTAGGTTATGGTGACGGTACCGGTAAAACAGTATGGGTAATAGATTCTGGTGTAGACTCAAAGCACCCTGACCTGAACGTAGACGTAACCCGTAGCAAATCATTCATCTCAGGTACTACTTTTGAAGATGAGTATGGACACGGTACAGGCGTTGCCGGTATCATAGGTGCAAAAAACAATAACATAGGTGTAGTTGGTGTTGCTGCCAATGCTACCATTGTTGCCCTGAGAGTATTTGACGCGAACGGTGCTGGTACTCTTACCCGTATCTACTCTGCCTTGAACCACGTGTACAAATATGGCAAAGCCGGTGACGTAGTAAACATGAGCTTACGCGTTGATGGATCTACTTTGTTAGATGACTTGGTTAAGAAAACTGCCGCCCGTGGTATATTCATTGCCGTGGCATCTGGTAACAGCTACATTGACTGCAAAAACGATTCTCCTGCCCGTGTGGTAGCTCCTAACGTATTTGTTGTTTCTAACATGACGCAAACTGGTACTTTTAGCTTGTCTTCAAACTTTGGTCAGTCTGTGAAGTTTGCCGCCCCAGGTTCAAACATTAGAACTACCTGGAAAGGTGGTAGCTATGCAACTGGTAACGGAACTTCTTACGCTGCCCCTCACGTAGCTGGTATTCTAGCTTTGACCGGCGGAAGAGTAAATAGCCAAGGCTACGTGACTGGTGATCCAGATGGTAAGCCAGACCCAATCGCTCTTAAATAATTTTATTCCATATTATATTTTTCAAACAAAAGCCCGCTCAATTGAGCGGGCTTTTCTTGTTTTAGACTTGGTTTTCAGAAAAAAGGCCTAAAAGGCTAAATACTACATTTAGCGGTTTACTGCTTCTTTCTCCCTGTTGTATCTTCCTATGGCCAATCTGATTTTACCATAGTCAATTTCCCCTTCCAAATAATCATATATGGGTTTCATGGCGGTGATTTGGTTTGTCTGTAAGATACCTTCCCGCACCCGCTCATATTCCCAATCAGAAAGATATGGCTTCAGATCTACGTCATAGCCTTGCTGGTACAATGTAGCCAAGTGAGAAAAAATAGTTGTCATTTGCACCTGTCTCTGTTCAGATATTTCTTCCAGCGTTTTACCCTGTCTAAGCAGCTCATACGTAACCAAATGGGTTGTGCCTTTCAACCGTGCCTGTTGCTGATCGGCCTGCTGGGCAAGAAAGCCCAGAATGGCATTGATGAAAATTTCGCCGTACTGCTCATATTTTGCCTGGGCTACCCCTGAAATAGAGAGAAAGGCAGGTTTATTCGTTGGCCGCATCTCTACAATTTCCTGCAAGGTATTGTCAGTGAAAACCACGTACGGCGGAATGTTTCTTTCAGCTGCCAATTCTTTTCTTAACTGGCGCAAATGCTCAAACAAAGCATTCTCCACGGCGCTTCTAGATTTACCTTTGGTGCGCTTTTCTTTCTCTTCCTTCGGATCAATAGGCTGAAATTTAACCAGCTCCACCTGTTTCCCGTCAAAAAGAACTTCTTTGCTGTTGGCGTTGAGTTTTAACGCCCCATGCTCATCATAAGCAATATCAAGCAACCCTTTGTTAATGAGTTGGTGAATATACCTTTGCCATTCCTGCGCCGGCACATCACGGCCTGCCCCAAAGGTCTTTAGTTTATCATAGCCCTTGTTAAGAGTCATCTGGTTGCGTGAACCTCTTAAAATATCTACTACCTGAGCAGAAGCTACTGTTTCTTTTGTACGTGCCACTGCCGACAATATCTTCTGCGCCAACTCTGTTCCGTTGAATGAAGTAGGCGGGTTGTCGCAGATGTCACAGTTGCCGCAATCTTTCTGATATTCCTCCCCAAAATAATGCATGAGCGTTTTACGACGGCAACTGGTACTCTCCGCGTACTGCTGCATGCGGTCCAGCTTGGCCAACGACAAAGCCTGCTCTTTGCTATTTTCTCCGCCTTGCGTGATAAAATCGCGCAGTGTCATTACATCTCCCAGACTATGGAATAACAAGGCCTCTGCCGGAGCTCCGTCACGACCTCCGCGACCAATCTCCTGGTAATAGCTCTCCAGATTTTTAGGCAGGTTGTAATGAATGACCCAGCGCACGTTAGATTTGTCAATGCCCATCCCGAAAGCAATGGTGGCACACATAATCATCACGTTGTCTTGCAAGAACTTCTCCTGCACTTTCTCTCTGTCTCGCGCCGAAAGGCCGGCATGGTAATAATCTGCGTTGTAGCCTTTCTCCTGCAGCTTACGCGCCATTGTCTCCGTAGCTTTTCGGCTAAGGCAGTAAATGATGCCTGGCTGAAATGGCCGTTCCTCCAGAAAATCAAGAATGGCCTCCATTCTTTTCTGCCCTGGCTTTACCTGCAGGTAAATATTAGGTCTGTCAAAAGAAGAAATAAATACCTTTGGATCTTGCAGATACAGCTGCGTCAGAATATCGCGCTGGGTTAATCGGTCAGCGGTGGCGGTCAGGGCAATAACCGGTACATCAGGAAACTGCAGCTTCAGATTTTTGAGCTGCAGGTATTCTGGTCTGAAATCATGCCCCCAGGCAGAGATGCAGTGAGCCTCATCAATAGCAAAAAGATTTATTTTCAGGCTCTTCAGAAAAGAGAAAAATCCCGCTGATAATAACTTCTCTGGTGAGACATACAGCATTTTCAGTTTTCCGTCATAGCACTGCTGCTCTACCCGCTGCTGCTCTGCTGAGGACTGTGAACTATTTAGGTAAGCCGCCTGCACACCATTGCTCAGTAATGCCTCTACCTGGTCTTTCATGAGAGCTATCAAGGGAGATACTACCACACTAATACCGGGCATCACCAGCCCCGGCACTTGATAGCAGATAGACTTGCCACCTCCGGTAGGCATTAACACCACTGTGTCGCGTTTTTCTAAAACGCTGGTGACAATTTCTTCCTGGCCGGGTCTGAATTTATCATACCCAAAATACAGTTTCAGTACCTCCCTAGCTTCCCTTATTCCCATTTTGCTGCTGTTTTTACAAAAATACCGCAAAAACAGAAGTTTTTCACGCCTTTTTTAACCACAGACACACAAAAAAAGCCCAGAATTTATTCTGGGCTTTCTCCTCTAACACTGGTATAAATCAATCAGTGATTGCATCAATTATTGCCGTTACTATGGCTAAAACCAAACTGAAGATGATGGCATTTAAAAATCCGTTCACCTCAAAGGCAGCCCCTAAAATAAAGTCGGCGAGGTAAAGAATGATTGCATTGATAACTAGCAGAAATAGCCCTAAGGTTAGAAAGGTAACGGGTATAGTTAAAAACACCAGTATAGGGCGCACCACAGCATTCAGCAAAGCTAAAACCACAGCCAGTAAAATACCGCTCACTATTCCGTCTAATACAATGCCCGGGAAGAAATTAGCAAGGAATAAAGCGGCAATACCTGTTAAAATGATCTTTAGAATAAAGCCCATACAACTGTAGGTTTAAATTAATCTACTGATTTAAGTCTACCTTGGGATACGGCCATCCAGTTACAGAGTTTGAACAGAAGACGGGCACCTACGTTCCCGTTCCAGTCACTTTCACCAGGAGCTACTTCACAAAGGTCAAAACCAATAATTTCCCTACCTGATTTCACCAAGGCCTTGATCAGGTATACCGCTTCCTCAAATTCAAAACCACCTGGCACCGGAGTACCAGTAGCAGGACATAGTTTCGGATCTAATCCGTCTATGTCAAAGCTGATGTATACTTTTTGTGGTAATTGCGCTATGATCTTTTTACACTGCTTGCGCCATGAAGTACCTTCATACATGGCAGCCTTTATTTTGCTGTCGTAGAAGGTGGTAACTCTGCCGTTGCTTTGATCCACTAATTCCGCCTCGGCCTGGCATAGATCTCTGATGCCTACCTGCACTAGCTTTTTTACCTGTGGCAGTTTTAAAGCATTGTACATGATAGAGGCATGCGAATAGGGAAAACCTTCATACGCCTTGCGCAAATCTGAATGTGCGTCTATCTGCAGTATGCCAAATTCACTGTTTCTATCGGCTAGGGCGTGCATGAAACCCAGAGGGGTACTGTGGTCTCCACCCAACACTCCTACTAGTTTCCCTTTGTCCAGCAAAGCTCCTGTTTCAGTCTTTGACCAATCCAGCAATTGCTCGCCTTTGCGGTTTATTTCGTCAATGGTCAGCTTAAACCGTTCTATTCCTGTATTCTCTCCAGACTCTAACCATTTGATGTAGTGCTCACTCTTTTCGCGCAGCCGTCTACTTTCTGAGGCCCAATTCTCAGGAATTTCAGGCATGTGTATGCCCAAGTGCCATACATCCGGAAGCTCCGGATCAAACACATCTAATTGGGGAGACGCATCTAACACAGCTGCCGGACCTTCGGCAGTACCTGCATTATATGACACAGTTACTTCCCATGGAATAGGAAAAACTACTACCTCTGATTCTTCTTCGGTGAATGGAAGCCCAAACAAATTACTTCCTACTTCGCCCACTCCGTTTTGGTCAAAAGAGGCAATTTTCGTGCGCTTTGAATCGCACATTGACTTAAGGTTAAGGTTCATGCTTTACGCTTTAACAGCCAGTAAATCTTTAACATAATTAGGTAAGGCAAAGGCCGCAATATGAATTTCCTCATTATAATAACGAAGACCTTGTTCGCGGGAGAAACGGGCAGCAGCCTCGGCATCAAACTGCTTTGGGTGTGCCTGCCCTTTGGAGCTAAAGGAGAAGCTCCAGGTGCCGGTTGGGTAGGTAGGAATTGCGGCCAGATAGCAATGTACATTGTTCGCTCCGAAGATTCCTCTATAGGTGTCGTAAATTTCTACAAACACCTTGGTGTTAAATCTGGGAGATTCACTTTGGGTGATCATGATGCCATTGCCTGTCAGGCAGCGGTACACCTGAGAATAAAATTCAGCTGTAAACAATCCTTCCCCTGGTCCTACCGGATCAGCTGAATCAACAATTATCAAATCAAAGGCCTCATCAGCGCATTGTTGAATATATTTTATACCATCTTCCACTAACAGCTTTAGCCTTGGGTGATCAAAGGCACTGGCCGTTTCTGGCAAGTGAAGCTTACAGGCTTCAATAACTAAGGCGTCTATCTCTACCAATACCACTTCTTCAATAGATTCATGACGCAACAGCTCCCGAACAGTGCCTCCGTCTCCGCCCCCAATAACCAGCGCTCGCCTCACGTTACCATGACTGAGCACGGGTACGTGAGTGATCATCTCGTGATACACGTATTCATCTTTCTGCGTACACATGACCATGCCATCTAGCGTAAGCATATTGCCGTACGCCAGCGTTTCAAATACTTCTACCCGTTGATAATCCGATTGCTTCTTGTATAGTTGCTTTCCGGTGTGCTTCAGCGAGAGGGCAATGTTTTCGTCACGCTCGGTAAACCAAACATCGCGGGTGAAGGTAGGCAAGGTTTCTATTGACTGTCCAGTATCACGAGCCTCTACGGTAAAATCTGTACGCTTCAGAAGACTCTGCTGGCCTCTGCGGCACTCCATAGAGGAACCGTGGCTAGCTTTAAAGGCTTCTTTCAGGTAGTTGTATGACACCCAAGGATCTACTGATTCACCACAGGTAAATAAGTCTACCGCCGCATATCCGTATTCAGGCCAGGTATGAATAGCCAAGTGACTCTCCTGAATTACCACCACCCCAGAAACGCCATAAGGAGAAAAATGATGAAAGGTACTGTTGATCACTGTAGCACCAGCCGTTTCAGCGGCACTCACCATGCTATTCTCAATGTGTACCACGTCATTCATCAGCTCTGGTGTGCAATTGTAAAATTCAACCAGTATGTGTCTTCCTAAGGCGTTCATAAATATTTTTTAAAGGAGGTTATTCTAACAGACGCACAAAACAACAAAAAAGATACTGTATTGGAAAATAAGAAGCAGGTGGTGTTTTAGGCTTGTTTTATGAAAAGCAGGCCTAAAACAATTGTAGTGGGTTGTGACACAAACAGAAAGGAGCCGCTTTTAGCGACTCCTTTCTGCTGTATTTATGGGAACTTCAGGTGAAGTTTTCTACTGGGTCAGGAAATTGTAAGACCTGATAATGTCCAGAATTTTGATAAAGGTGTTGGTGTCAAAGAAAAGAAGCAAAGGCAACTCCACCATTTTAGAATTATTGGTAAACTGAGTGATAACAGTAAACACCAACGGTTTAAAAAGAGGGTGTTCTGTGAATATACTCTTCAAAGATTCGGCAATATCGTGCTTAGGCGCTACCGGAGGTGAGCCGTATATGTTTGATTTTAGAATATTTGCCAGCTGCGTCACCAATGCCCCGGTTATGATATTGCTTACTTCCAGCAACAAAGACTCCTGCATCATGTTAAGCGAATCGCCTAACTCAACCTTCATACCCAAGCACACATTTGATAACTGCTGCACATGCATTGGAGAAAACAGCATCAACGTAGAGCCATTCAATTCGCCTTTTATGTCGGACTGAATGATAGTGTGCGAATTTTCATACGCCCGCACAATGTCCAAAAGCTTTTCGGGCTCCATTAATTGCAAGTCAGGCACTTTCAGCATAACACGGTCTTTGGCTATCACTGCAAAAGAATCTGCAGCGCGCGCCAGGCCAATGTTGAGGATCTCCTTGATGATATCCCGCTCTAGTTCATTTACTTGAAGCTCCATGAATCAGGCTTTTAAAAGTTCTTTTTTCCCAACTTCTCTTATCTTCTGGCAATAAAGTAGCGAGTAATGGCTGCCACATCCAGTACCAGACAAACCTTGCCTGACCCTAAAAGCGTTACCCCCGCGTAAATATCAATGGTGTTCACCGGTCTGCTGAGCGACTTGATCACTATGTCTTGCTGCCGAAGCAGCTTGTCAACTATCAAACCCAGTTTACGGTTGTTGTAAGTTACTATAATGATGTTCTGCACGTCTCCCTCCAACGCTGTTTTAGTACCATTGTAGGTATCTAAATCATTATTGAAGAGCTCCCGCATGTGCACAACGGTAATGGTTTCTCCTTTGATGTCTGTTACCAGCAGGTTACCCACTTCATGCAGTTTTTCTGTAGGCAAAGACAACACAGAATCTGTGTGCATGAGCGGAATAGCATAGAAATTTTCTTCTACCTGGCACAGCAAAGCTCCTTTTACAGCAATAGAAGTAGGCAGATAAAGAGTAAACGTAGTGCCTACACCTTTCTTAGAATCTACTTTAATTCTACCGCCAATTGAGTCAATGGCATTCTTTACCACGTCTAAGCCCACTCCGCGACCAGATACCTCTGTTACTTCCTTGGCCAACGAAAATCCTGGTTCAAACAAGAACGACAGAACCTCTGTGTCTCGGAGATCGCTTACAGCATCGGCGTTTAGAAAGCCTTTCTGCACAATGGCTTTACGTACCTCCTGCTGATCTATTCCCTTGCCGTCATCTTTCAGCCTTAGAATTACAGTATCACGGTCGTTCTGGGCTGACAGCTCAATGTTTCCTTGTGGTGTTTTCTTATTCTTCTTTCTAACGTCAGCTTTCTCAATTCCGTGAGAAATAGCATTCCGCATTAAGTGAAGCAAAGAGTCAGTGATAATCTGAAGAATATTCCGGTCAATCTGAATGTCTTGACCAGATATTTCAAGATTAATTTCTTTTTTCTCGGCAACGGCTATATCTCTGACAATGCGGGGGAATTTATTGAACAGAGAACCCACGTTCACCAAGCGGGCATCCATGACGCTGTATTGCAGTTCTTCCGTTATACGGTATAAGTGGGCACTAACGTTTTTCAGGTCGTCATTGTCCAGTTCCTTACTTATAGATACTATGCGGTCTCTATCAATGATCAACTCCCCAACCAAGTTTAACAAATGATCCAGCTTTTTAATCTGGATATAAATCAGATCGGAAAGCGAAAGATTTTTTGAGGTATAGTATTTCTGAACTTTGTTGAGTTCTGTATTATTATCTGTTTGTGTATTGATGATGATGTCGAGGTTCCGGAGCAAAGCAGGACTAGGCTCTATCTCTTTGGCACCATCCACATTTGAAATCAATTCGCCCAGCATGTCAATACCGTCAAAGAGAACGGTAACCACTTCATCTGAGAAGCTAAGCTCTTTGTTGCGGATCATGCCAAAAGCCGTCTCCAGCTTGTGAGAAACATCCGCAATCACCAGATAACCTATTGCTTTTGCATTCGCCTTCAGGTTATGCAACAGACGAAAGATTTCAGCCAAGATCTGCTCATCTTCCGGGGTCTTCTCCAGCTCACTGATGTGCCTGCTGAGAGCATCATAATACTCAAGCGCCTCGGCTACGAATATTTCTTTGTATTCCTGCTCTCTCGACTTCATCCGGCCACGTAGGTTTGGAGCAACTGGCTCTGGTTACGGTCTTCAACAAACCTCTGGATGATTGAATTAATCTGCCCTAAAGCAAAAACTCCGCTTACAGCTCCACTATCAATGGCAGACTTAGCCATGCCGAATATAGATGAGGTCTCTCTGTCTTGGGCAATGACTACTCCCCCGTTTTTTCTTATTTCAACAGCTCCGGCCGTACCATCACTTCCCATACCTGTTAATATAATGCCCAATGCATTGTGCTTAACACAATCTGCTACACTTTCAAATAGAATGTCAACAGACGGAGTGTCAAGGGCGGTGGCCAGTTCTAGCTCTAGAAATAGTTGGTATGGGTAAAAAGGTCTCTTTTGAACACGTGTGTTAGTTCCGCCCGGGGCAATGACCACAGTGCCTGCCTTCAACTCCATACCCTGATAACCTTCTACCACCTGCCAATTGGTTGCCTTTTGCAGACGTTTTGCTAAAAGCTTCGTGAATTTCTCTGGCATATGCACTGCCACCAGCACCACGGTTGGTTTACTTACCTGCAAATCTCTAATAAGGTATTCAATAGCGGTTGACCCTCCTGTAGAAGCTCCCACCGCCACCACACATAATGATGAATGGTTGTCGACATCAGGTGAAGGTAAAGATGATTGGGGCCGCGTAAAGAAATCTGAAACTGTAGGCTTATTCAACGGAAATTGGTAGCTTAGTGAAGTATGTTTCTGCACTAGCTCTTTCAGTTTTAGCAACAGCCCTGAAGCAGCCAATCTGAAAACAGCATTCTTATCTTTCACAACTTTATCCTGCTCCGGCTTCACCACTTTCATATGTCTGTTCAGTGGATTCGACAGAGCAGACATTTCCTGTGATACCATTAGCAACAAAGCAGCGTCTGCCCAATACACTGGTTTGAAAGCTGGCATATTGCCGCTTGAGGTCAGACCGGTGTGGGTGACAATAATATCTGGGCGGGAAGCGAATGCTTTATACAGCAGTTCCTCCTTTGTTTGGGCAGTATCTACCACCTCCAGATTTGGCTCGGCATCAATCATGCCGGACAAAACCATTCTGGAGCGGACAGAGGTATCCCCTATTAAAACCCTGAATTTTGTTTTTTGCGCTTGCTGCACTGGTAAGAAAGGTACTTTGGTTTCTTGTTAATCTTCTTTGAAGGCCTGATTTAGTGCCTCCAGCACTTTGTCTTCAGAAAATGGTTTGATGATGTAGTTCAGGGCACCATACTCTGAAGCTTCATTCATGATCACCTCCTGGCCTACTGCGCTTACAATTACCACCTTAATGTCTGGATTGTCTTGTTTGATTCCCTTCAGAACATCAAGCCCGGTGTTGTCTGGCAGAATAACATCAAGCGTCACCAGATCCGGAATTTTTTCCTTCGCCATTTGTAAGGCGGTTTTTCCGTCTGGCGCCTCGCCCACCACATCATACCCTGCATCTAACAGCATGTTCTTTAACATAGTGCGCATGTAGAAGGAATCATCTACAATCAATATTCTTTTTTTCTCTGTGATTTCCATAATAGTTCAGTTCAGATGTTAGCACTATGATTTCAATTCCATGATCTCATCTGAGGTCAAAATTTTGAAAATATCTAACACTATGATTAGCCGGTTTTCATATTTACCAATGCCCTCAATGAAATTCTCACTGATGTTGAAGTCTTGTACAAAAGAAGGCGCTTTGTCTAAGCTAGATAAGGGCAGAGACAATGATTGCGGTACTTCTTTCACTATAAAGCCCATTGTATAATCCTTGGCTTCCATCACCAGTGTATAGGTGTGCCTGCTGTCTCTGGCTGCGCTGGTTATATTAAAGCGCTCTTCCAGATCCATGATGGCTATAATGTCACCTCTGATGTTAGATACTCCTTTTATGAAGGAGGGAGTTTTAGGCATACGGGTGATTTCAGGGGTAATGGTCACTTCCTTTACCTGATCTATGCGTACACCGTATTCCTCCTCGCCTAACCTAAACACAATCAGGTGCACTCTAGCCTCAACCGCCGCATCCCTTTTTTCTCGTGCGTTCTGTGGTTCCATTATTCCTGGCCTTTGCTCTTAGTTTTTTTTGGTGTAGTTCTTTTAACCTGCTCTTCATTTGACACTTCGTCCGCCGATTCTAAAGAAACTGGCTTCTTGCGTATCGGTGACAGTTTCCGGGCGTTGCTATTCGGGAAAACAATGTTCCCATTGATCAGCTTAAAGGCAGAAATACCTACTTGCAAGTCGTCGGCGATATCGTTTAGGCGTTGGCTCGAAGTAGTCAGTTCTTGCATGGATGCTGACAGCTGTTTAGCTGTACTTGCTACCTGTTGCGTACCAGAAGCCGTTTGCTCGGCAATGGCAACCACTTCTTCCACATATTTCACTACGTCTCCAATTGAAGTTTTCTGTACTTCGGTAGACTCTAAGATGTCCTGAGCACTGCGAAGTGTTTCACCGCTGGAAGTAGCAATGTTTTTGAAGGCTCCTGAGGCTTCGAATGTTGCGTTCTTTCCTTTTAAAACCCGTCCTTCCATGGTGGCAATCGCAGCGGCGGCAGACGACGTATCTTTTTTCACATCTTCTACCAGCGTAGCAATCTCACTGGCTGATTTTCTAGATCCTTCCGCCAGTTTTCTGATTTCCTCGGCAACTACCGCGAAACCACGCCCTGCCTCTCCGGCACGGGCCGCCTCAATAGCCGCATTTAACGCAAGCAAGTTAGTTTGTGAGGCTATATCAGTAATTACACCCAATGATTTAGAAATTTCCTGGCTGCGGGTACTTAGTACTTCAATGGTTTTGGAGGTAAGAGCCGCAGAAGATGAAATTTCTTCCATGTTGCGCACCACCTCGGCCACTGTCTTTAGACCCAGCTGGGAAGTTTCCTCACCCATTACCGCCGAACGGTTCACCACGTCTGCTTTATTGGCTGTTTCCTTTGTAGCTTTCATGATTTCCTCAATAAGCTTAAAGGCTTGGTCGGTTTTCAACGCTTGGTTTTGCGCACCCTCTGCCATCTGTTGCATAGCTAAGGCCACATCAACCGTAACGCGGTTCATCTCTAACCCTTTGGCTGCCATTTCTTCAGAAGAGCTTCCTACAATAAGTGAACTGTCGTTGATTTCTCCCAAAAGCGCGTTCAGGTTATCTACCGCCAAGTTCAAGGCATTTGACATGGACAGAATATCACCGGCGGTATGAATTTCTACTTTTTGAGTAAGATCACCCTCAGAGATTGAGCGCACAACACGAGACACCTCAAGTACCGGCGTTACAATTGATTCTAGAAGGTCATTAAGGGTATCTACCAGTTCTTTCCAGCTTCCGCTTACACCATGTACTGTAGCACGCTCAGTCAGTTTTCCTTCCACACCCGCTACTCTTGCCACACGGCTAACTTCACCAGCTAAGCGGTTTAGGTCTTCCACCATGCTGTTGATGGTGTCTGCCAGATCGGCTAGCTCGCCTTTTGCTTGTAAGGTCAGTTTCTGGGTTAAGTCACCTTTAGATACCGCCGTTACTACTTTCACGATTCCCCTTACCTGAGTGGTCAGGTTTGAGGCCATTACGTTTACATTATCAGTAAGGTCTTTCCAGACACCAGCTACATTTGGTACAGATGCCTGACCACCTAATTTACCTTCGGTACCCACCTCTAGCGCCACACGGGTTACCTCACCTGCGAAGATGTTCAGCGAGTCCACCATCTGGTTCAGGTTGTCTTTCAGCTCAGCCAGCTCACCACGCACATTCACAGTGATTTTCTGGCTTAAGTCACCTTTCGCCACGGCGGTCGCCACATTAGCTATATCCCGTACTTGCAGCGTAAGGTTAGACGCCATGGTGTTTACATTGTCAGTCAATGCTTTCCAAACACCCCCTACGTTAGGCACAGTCGCCTGACCGCCCAGTTTACCCTCTGTACCCACCTCTAGCGCCACACGAGTTACCTCACCGGCGAAGATGTTCAGCGAGTCCACCATCTGGTTCAGGATGTCTTTCAGTTGCAGGATTTCTCCCTTTACATTTACTGTCATCTTCTGGCTCAAATCTCCTTTTGCCACTGCGGTTGCTACGTTAGCAATGTCACGCACTTGGCTGGTAAGGTTAGAGGCCATAGAGTTCACATTGTCCGTAAGGGTCTTCCAGGTACCAGCCACATTAGGCACAGTTGCCTGTCCGCCCAATTTACCCTCGGTACCCACCTCTAGCGCAACTCTGGTTACCTCTCCGGCGAAGATGTTCAGAGAGTCCACCATCTGGTTCAGGATGTTTTTCAGCTCTAAGAGCTCTCCTTTTACATCAACCGTAATTTTCTGAGTAAGGTCACCTTTCGCTACCGCAGTTGCTACGTTAGCAATGTCACGTACTTGCAGGGTCAGGTTAGACGCCATGGAGTTCACATTGTCTGTGAGTTCTTTCCAGGTACCACGTACTTTTGGTACACTAGCCTGACCACCTAATTTACCTTCGGTACCCACTTCTCTCGCTACCCGAGTTACCTCGTCAGCGAAGATATTCAGTGAGTCCACCATTTGGTTAAGGTTATTCTTCAGCTCGGCTAATTCGCCTTTTACATCTACTGTGATTTTTTGGCTTAGGTCACCTCTTGCTACCGCAGTAGCCACGTTGGCAATGTCACGAACCTGGCTAGTTAAATTACCAGCCATATTGTTTACGTTGTCGGTAAGGTCTTTCCAAACCCCACCTACGTTTGGCACATTGGCTTGACCACCTAAGATTCCCTCGGTACCCACTTCACGCGCCACACGGGTTACCTCACCTGCGAAGATGTTCAGTGAGTCCACCATCTGGTTCAGGTTGTCCTTTAACTGGAGGAGTTCACCTTTAACATCAACTGTAATCTTCTGGCTCAAATCACCTCTCGCTACAGCGGTCGCAACATTAGCGATATCACGTACCTGAGAGGTCAAATTGCTGGCCATGGAGTTTACATTGTCGGTCAATGCTTTCCAGGTACCGGCTACATTCGGCACGTTGGCTTGTCCGCCCAGTTTACCCTCGGTACCCACTTCACGGGCCACTCTGGTTACCTCACCTGCGAAAATGTTCAGGGAGTCCACCATCTGGTTCAGGTTGTCCTTCAGCTCGGCCAGCTCTCCGTTCACATTCACCGTGATCTTCTGGCTCAGGTCACCACGGGCAACCGCAGTAGCCACGTTGGCTATATCTCTTACTTGCAGCGTCAGGTTAGACGCCATGGAGTTTACATTGTCTGTCAGAGCTTTCCAGGTTCCGGCCACATTAGGCACGGTTGCCTGTCCGCCCAATTTACCCTCGGTACCTACTTCCAAGGCCACACGGGTTACCTCACCGGCGAAGATGTTGAGCGAATCCACCATCTGGTTCAGGTTGTCCTTCAGCTCTGCCAGCTCGCCTTTCACATTAACAGTAATCTTCTGGCTCAGGTCACCCAAGGCTACCGCTGTTGCTACGTTTGCGATGTCACGCACTTGCAGCGTCAGGTTGCTAGCCATGTTGTTTACGTTGTCAGTGAGGTCTTTCCATACACCGGCAACATTAGGCACGTTGGCCTGACCACCTAGCTTACCCTCGGTACCCACTTCACGGGCCACTCTGGTTACCTCACCGGCGAAGATATTGAGCGAGTCCACCATCTGGTTCAGGTTGTCCTTCAGCTCCGCCAGCTCTCCGTTTACGTTCACCGTGATCTTCTGGCTCAGGTCACCACGGGCAACAGCAGTCGCCACGTTGGCGATGTCACGTACTTGCAGCGTCAGGTTAGACGCCATGTTATTTACGTTGTCAGTAAGGTCTTTCCAAACACCCCCTACGTTAGGCACAGTTGCCTGTCCGCCCAGTTTACCTTCGGTACCTACCTCAAGAGCCACACGGGTTACCTCACCGGCGAAGATGTTCAGGGAGTCCACCATCTGGTTCAAGGAATCCTTCAGCTGGAGAAGCTCACCGTTCACGTTTACTGTAATCTTCTGGCTCAAATCTCCTCTCGCCACCGCAGTTGCAACATTAGCAATGTCACGCACTTGCAGGGTTAGATTAGAAGCCATGGAGTTTACATTGTCTGTCAACTCTTTCCAGATACCGGCTACCTTTGGCACGTTGGCCTGACCACCAAGAATACCCTCGGTACCCACTTCACGACCCACTCTGGTTACCTCGTCCGCAAAAATATTGAGCGAGTCCACCATCTGGTTCAGGTTGTCTTTCAGCTCGGCCAGCTCTCCACGCACGTTTACTGTGATTTTCTGGGTCAGATCACCTTTCGCCACCGCCGTTGCCACATTGGCAATGTCACGGAGCTGAGAGGTAAGGTTGCTGGCCATGGTGTTCACGTTATCGGTAAGGTCTTTCCATACACCACCAACGTTTGGTACTTTTGCTTGGCCGCCCAGTTTACCCTCAGTACCCACTTCACGGGCCACTCTGGTAACCTCGTCACCGAAGATATTCAGAGAGTCAACCATTTGGTTGATGTTCTCCTTCAGTTGGAGCATTTCCCCTTTCAGGTCAGCGGTTACTTTCTGGTCAAGATTACCCTGGGCTACCGCCGTCGTTACTTTTGCAATGTCACGTACCTGAGAAGTCAGGTTAGACGCCATCGCGTTCACATTATCTGTCAGCTCTTTCCAGATACCAGCTACGTTAGGTACACTTGCCTGTCCGCCCAGTTTACCTTCAGTACCCACTTCCAAGGCAACACGGGTTACCTCACCGGCAAACAAGTTTAGGTTGTCAATGGTGCGGTTAATGGTCTCGGCCATGATCTTGAAGTCACCAGACACCGGAATCTGGAATGTCTCGTCCAGGTTACCTCTGGAGATATTCTTCAATACCTTGCCCACCTCCAATACCGGAACGGCTATGGAGTCTACCAGACCATTGATATTGTTGATCATGTCTTTCCAGAAACCGGAAGCGTTCTCAGCAGAGGCACGGGCTTTCAAGTTACCCTCAACCCCAGCTACTTTTGAGATACGAGACACCTCGCCCCCCACACCACCAATCATCTCCACCATGGAGTTGTAGGCTTCGGCTATTTCTGAGAAGATGTCGTTGTTCTGCTTGGTTAAACGAACCGAAACGTCTCCTTTTTTGAATGCGTCAAGTGCATACAGCACCCGGTTCAACTGATCATTTATATAGTCAGAGCTCTGCATTCTGGAAGAATCACGGGGGGTGTTGCTTTTTCTGGCATTGTCATTGTCGTTGTCTGGGCTTAGCAATGTCTTGACAACTCTGCCAGATCCTTTTTCCATGGCTTTTCCTCCAGGCCGTACTTTTGATCCTGGGGTTGGCTCTGTGGACGCCTCTGTCTTCACTGGCTGCTCGGGAGCATCGTTCGCCTGCATTTCTGGAGCTGCTGGGGTTGGTTTAGCAGCCTCTGGAGCAGGGTCAGGAGTATTTCCTGGCTCGGTTTTCCCAATCAGTTTGTCCTTGTTCAGTTTTAAGTTTTTACCTAAAGCCATCTTATCTATGATTGAAGAGCGTTATTTTCTTATTGTTAAAGCAAATAAATGCTAAACATGCTAGTATTAACCAAGCCAACTTGCTAAAAGGTTTCGCAACAATTTTTAAAGTTTTGAAACTGCAAACTGTCTTTATTTTACAGTTATAAATTCTTTGGCCAGACCAATGTAGTCTTTTGCGCCATAAGAGGAAGCGTCATATTCAATGACACTTTTCCCAAAAGAAGGCGCCTCTGCGAGCTTCACGTTTAACCTAATGCGCTGCTGAAAGATATACTCGTCTATATTCTCTTTCAAATAATCTTCTATCTCTGAGCTAAGCTTCCGGCGTTTGTCATACATTACCACCACTATTCCTTTCACCTTCAACTTTTTGTTCAACGTACCTTTGATCTGTTGAACGGTATTCAGAATTTGACCTAAGCCCTGTAATGTCAGCACTTCCATTTGAAGCGGAATCAGCACTTCATGTGAGGCAGCCAAGGCATTAACCGTAAGCAATGACAAGGAAGGAGGACAATCTATTAATATATAGTCGTAGCCTTTTGCCCCGCTTAACATCTGCTGCAGAAACTTTTCTCTTTCTTCCTGGCTAACCAGAGAAATCTCTATATCTACCAACTCATTTGAACCTGGGGCCACAAAAAGGCCGTTGCGCTCTTGTATGCATTCCGCCAGTGAGTGCTGTCCGGTAAATACATCAGCGAGAGTGCAGGCTGGTTCCGTTATTCCAAGAGAGTAAGATAAGTTGGCTTGAGGGTCAAGATCGATCAACAGTACGCGTTTACCCAAATGCTGAAGGGCACTTCCCAAATTAATGGTAGTGGTGGTTTTGCCGGTGCCCCCTTTTTGGTTGATGACCGATACGATAGTTGCTGCCATAGGTTACGCTAAATGGTATATTTTTTTTCAGAGATTTCAGGACCTAATTTTTGAAGCCATTCTAACTGCTACTATTCAACCATTTCTCTCCGCTAAAAATTTAAATCTGTACCACCTCTAGAATCTCCAGATTCGCTAATCTACAAATTAATAAATATAAGAAAAGCTTGTTTTTGGCTTGTTTTCAGAAAACTAGCTTAAAAACATATAGTTAGGCCCTGTAAAAATTTGTAAGCTTCCCTTGGCCACTCTTCACTTCTTCCCAAGTTACGGCCTGAAACTGAAGGAGGGCTACATTGGCAGGCTCAAAAGAAATTTCTTCATTTGCCAACAGTGACCCTAAAATAGAGATGGTAGGATTGTGACCTATTAATAGTAGTGTGTCTACCTGCTCGTCTACATCCTGCACCAGATGTAACATGTCTGTTTCTGAGCCGCTGTAGATCACCTTCTCGTGTTGCACCTTAACAGGTTTTGCAAAGCTCTCCAGTACCTCATGGCAGGTAGCAAGGGTACGAACGGCGGTACTACAAAGCACCAGCTGAGGCACCAGCTCATGCTTTTTCATCCAGATGCCAGCTTCACCGGCATGTCTTTCTCCCAGTAAAGTTAACTCACGGTCATGATCTGTCTGACCAATTAATTTTTCGGCGGCATTAGCGTGCCGCATCAATAGTAGATTCTTCATTTAGAGGCAGGCTTTAAACTTTTTTATAGCTCTAAGGTATATTCTTTTATGGCAAATGACCAACGATCAAACCTCCATTCATTTGCATTGTCTCAAAAAATTACGTCATCTTTGAAAAAACTTTGGGTACAGCCCACTCCTTTTACCCTATGATTAAAAACTTAGTGATAGTAGAGTCCCCGGCCAAAGCAAAGACCATTGAAGACTATTTAGGCAAAGATTTCGTAGTGAAGTCAAGCTTTGGACACGTGCGCGACCTCCCTAAAGACAACAATGCAATTGACATACAAAATGGCTTCAAACCTACTTATGTGATAAACCCTGATAAAAGGGAAGTCATAAGCCAACTAAAAAAATTAGCCAAAGAAGCCGAAACGGTTTGGTTAGCATCAGATGAGGACCGTGAGGGAGAGGCTATCTCCTGGCATTTGGCTGAGGCTTTAAACTTAAACGAAGCAAAAACAAGGCGTATTGTATTCAGAGAAATTACCAAAAACGCCATTTTAAATGCCATTGAGCATCCGCGCACTATAGATGTGAACCTGGTGAACGCGCAGCAAGCCCGAAGGGTATTGGATCGTTTGGTAGGTTTTGAGTTAAGCCCGGTGCTCTGGAAAAAAATTAAAACGGGTCTTTCTGCCGGACGGGTACAGTCTGTTGCTGTAAGGCTGGTAGTAGAGCGAGAGCGCGAAATTGAACGGCACAAGGCAGAATCTGCCTATAAAGTTACCGCGCACTTTGATGCTGGCGGTAAAAAATTGGAGGCGGAATTAAATACCCGCTTCAAAACGCAGGAGGAAGCCGAGAATTTTCTAAAACGTTGCATCGGCGCCTCTTTTTCAATAGAGAGCTTAGAGAAAAAGCCAACTAAGCGTAGTCCAGCTCCGCCATTTACTACCTCTACCCTGCAGCAGGAAGCCAGCCGCAAGCTGTATTTCTCTGTAGCCCAAACCATGACGGTAGCGCAACGGCTTTACGAGGCTGGTAAGATCTCTTACATGCGTACTGACTCTGTGAACTTGTCACAAGATGCCATGCAGGCTGCCGCGGCTGAAATTCAGCGCACGTTTGGTCAAGATTATGTAAAAAACAGGCAGTACAAAACAAAGTCTAAACAAGCCCAGGAAGCGCACGAATCTATCAGGCCAACAGATTTTGCCGCTGTAACGGTGAGCGATGACCGTAACGAACAGCGTCTCTATGATCTGATTCGCAAGCGAGCTATTGCCTCTCAGATGGCTGATGCCGAAATTGAGAAAACCACAGCCACCATTTCCATAAGCGGGCAACCGGAGAAACTAGTCGCTACCGGGGAAGTTGTTCGATTCGAAGGCTTCCTGAAGGTATATACAGAATCTACCGATGATGAAGAGATAGCCGATGATGATGTGAAAGGGATGTTGCCCCCTTTGCAGGAAGGCCAGTCGCTCAACATGCAGCGCCTGCAGGCAACCGAGCGTTACAGCCGCCCTGCCCCACGTTATACCGAGGCAAGCCTGGTGAAGAAATTAGAAGAAATGGGCATAGGCAGACCGTCTACCTATGCGCCTACCATTTCTACCATACAAAAAAGAGGCTACGTAGAAAAAGACAATAGAGAGGGAAAAGAAAGACCCTACCATGTGCTGACGTTGGAGAAAGGAGAAATCTCTACGCAGAAGAAAACCGAAATGGCTGGCGCGGAGAAAGCAAAGCTCTTCCCCACTGATATTGCCATGGTGGTTACTGATTTTCTGGTAGCACACTTCGAGAGCGTGATTGATTATTCTTTCACAGCCAAGGTAGAAGAAGAATTTGATGAGATTGCAGCTGGTAAGCAGCAGTGGGATAGCATGTTAGAAACCTTCTACTCAAGCTTTCATAAAACCATTGAAGCCTCCGCTGATGTAGAGCGGTCATCGGTCAGCGGTGCCCGTGAACTAGGTACAGACCCCAATACCGGTAAGAAAGTAATAGCCAAACTAGGACGCTTTGGCCCCTATGTACAGTTGGGTGAAGAAGTAGAGGAGTCAGAAGAAAAGCCTGTTTATGCGAGCCTACGGAAAGGCCAGTTTTTGGAGTCTATCACTTTAGAGCAAGCCTTGGAATTGTTCAAGTTACCAAGAGTGGTGGGTGAATATGAAGGCAAGGACATGAAAGCCGCTATAGGGCGTTTTGGGCCATACATACAACATAACAGTAAATTTTACTCACTTCCCAAAACGATAGATCCCCTGCTAGTCACAGAGCAGGAAGCCGTTGAAATAATTGAAGCCAAACGCAAAGCAGACGCTGAAAAGCTTATAAAATCATTTCCTGAAAACCCAGAGGTAACGGTATTGAACGGCAGATTCGGGCCTTACATAGCAGTAGGTAAAAAGAACGTGAAGATTCCTAAAGGTCAGGAGCCGTCTGAGCTGACTTTGGAAAGATGCCTGGAACTGGCAGAGCAGACTCCTGATAAACCTGCCAGAGGTGGTTTCAAGAAAAAATCGGCCTCAGCAGACACGCCAGCGGCGGCAAAAAAGACACCGGCCAAGAAAACAGCCGCAAAGAAAGGTACTGGCACTAAGAAAAAATCTTAACAGATAATCACTGAATATAAGACTTGAGAAAAAAGGCTTTTACTCTGTCTACATAACGCTTCTGTTTTAGGCCTGTTTTTCTTAAATAAGGCCTAAAACAGAAGCGTTATTTTTTTAACAAGTATAATGAACCTCCTTTAAAATATTTTTCTAGCACTTATCATCAAGAAGTAATGAAGCAGAAAATTGTAGTTCTAACAGGTGCCGGCATTAGTGCTGAAAGCGGGCTGGCTACTTTTCGTGATGCTAATGGTCTTTGGGAGGGGCATGATGTGATGGAGGTAGCCTCGCCTCAAGGATGGAGAAAGAACCCTGAACTGGTACTGGAGTTTTACAACCAACGTCGGAAAAGCGCTTTAGGTGTTGAGCCTAATGCAGCACATAAGGCCTTGGCAGATCTGGAGCAAAAGTTTGATGTGCGTATTATTACTCAAAACGTAGACAACCTGCATGAGCGTGCTGGCTCTTCTAATATTTTGCACCTGCACGGCAAATTATTTGAGAGCCGCAGCACCAAAGACGAAAACCTTATTTACCCAATGCAGAGCTGGGAATTGAAGCTGGGAGATGTATGTGATAAAGGATCACAATTGCGCCCAAACATTGTGTGGTTCGGAGAACCTGTGCCCCTCTTTGATAAAGCGGTAGATGAAACTATGGCGGCCGATTACCTACTTGTGATTGGAACCTCTTTACAGGTATACCCTGCTGCCGGGCTTTTGTCTTATGCACCGCACGACACGCCTATTTATCTGATTGATCCGAATGCTCCTGCTGTCAGTCACCGCAGAAATTTAACTATCATTCAGGAAAAAGCGACAGTGGGCGTTCCTGCATTAGTGCAGCAGTTATTAGAGCAATAAAGTACTCAAGTTAATAGGTCTTGTAAAGATTCAATACGATCAAAGCCCTCTACTCTGGCAGCTCCCACTCCTGATCTGCATTATACCATAGCTCCTGCCCTCTTACCTCCAGCGGCGACTTCAAATTGTTGCGGTACAGCTGCCCCGTTCCTAAACCCTGTGGAAGTGGGTTGTCAAAATCTTGCGAGAACTGGGCAATGGCATTTAAACCAATATTAGATTCTAAGGCAGAAGTTAGCCACCATTTGGTCTGAAGTGTGTCGGCTACTTGTATCCACTCCCGCGTGGAAATCAAACCGCCTAATAAAGTTGGCTTCAGAATAATATAGGCAGGCTGTAGGGTTCGTAGCAACTTCCACTTGTCTTCATGGTTCACTACCCCTATCAGTTCTTCATCTAATGCAATGGGAATTGGCGATTCTTCGCAAATTTGCTGCATAATATCTTGCTGCCCCGGCTTAACTGGCTGCTCTAGAGAATGAATTGAGAAGCGGGCAAGCTGTTCCAGTTTCTTCAGAGCATCTTCGGGTGTGAAAGCACCATTGGCATCCAGGCGCACCTCCAACTCTTCAGGACCGGCAATTTTTCTTACCTCTTCCAGAATGTTTAATTCCTGTTCAAAGTTAAGACCGCCAATCTTTAGTTTAAGGCAACTGAAGCCTTGCTTCAGTTTCTGCTCAATCTGTTCCCGCATAAACGCGGCATCTCCCATCCAGATGAGTCCGTTTATTTTGATGCCTTGCTCTGATCTACTAAAGGGGTTGTCATAAAGCATACGCTTGGCTCCCCTGAAATAATCTACCCAAGCTGTTTCCCAGGCAAAACATATAGACGGCCACTCTATCAGGTATTGCCAATAACTTCCTTTCCGGTCGTCTTCAATTTCCTCTATCTGTAAACTGTTAAAGTATCCACAAAGCTGTTGCAGCTTCTGAGTGAAAGCTGGAGAAAAGTCTGGGCTCAGACCCGGCAAAGGAGAACATTCTCCCCACCCCTGTTTCTGGGGCTCTTTAGTATGGTGCAACCGCAGATAATGCGCCTGATGCGTTTGCATTGCCCCCCTTGAGGTGCGGGCATTAAAAGTAAATTCCAGCTGGCGAGAAAATGGTGTTAAAACAAAGGGCATAAAGCAGATTCAGCTTGTGAATGTATAACCTTTACGTCTATTTTCTGTTTAGGAAAGATAAAATTCAAGATCAAATGCTCTCAACTCACCACAGCTACTTAGAGCTGTTGCTCTCCCGGTACCAGAACATACGTCAACAGACCCTTTCTATTTGCGCACCGCTTACTCCCGAAGACACGGTGATGCAGCCTATGGTAGATGTAAGTCCTCCTAAATGGCACATGGGGCATACCACCTGGTTTTTTGAGACTTTCATTTTGGCTCCTCATGTGAAAGGCTATAGACTCTTTCATTCCCAATATGCTTTTCTTTTTAACTCATACTATAACAGCATGGGCAGCAGGGTTGCCCGTTCAGACCGAGGTACTTTGTCCAGGCCACCATTACAAGACATTCTGGAGTATCGCCGGCACGTAGACCAGTGGATGGAAAAAGCTCTGCAGAATGAGGAGCTGCTTAAAAATGAGGAAATAACTGCCGCCATAGAACTGGGGCTCCAACACGAACAACAACACCAGGAACTGCTGGTTACTGACATAAAATATATTTTAGGGTGCAATCCGCTAATGCCTATTTACCACGAGCAGCAAAATTCTGTTTTAGGTGAGTTTTCAGGAAAACAGCCCCAAAACACATGGCTTACCATACCTGAGGGAATTTATACCATTGGCTACCAAGGTGAAGGTTTCTGCTTCGACAATGAATTAAACCCGCACAAGGTTCTTTTGCCGGCTTTTGAGGCCAGCTCTTGTACCGTTACGAATGGGGAATATATGGCGTTCATTGATGATGGCGGGTATAGTGACTTCAGATATTGGATGGATGAAGGGTGGGCATTAGTTCAGCAGCACCAATGGCAAGCACCGTTGTACTGGTTTCAGCAGGAAGGCGATTGGTACCATTTTACCTTGCACGGAGTAGAAAAAGTAAAGGAGAATGAGCCAGTCACCCACATTAGCTTCTATGAAGCCCAAGCGTATGCCAACTGGAGCGGGCACCGTTTATTAACCGAATTTGAGTGGGAAGTTTTAGCCCAGCTTCACGCCAGCCCCAGTGCCAAAGGCAACTTTTTAGAATCAGGAAAGCTGCAGCCCATTTCGGCCTCTTTTTCTGAAAACGCACCTAAAACAGCCCACCTGCTGGGAAATACTTGGGAATGGACCAACAGTGCTTATCTGCCATATCCGGGTTATTCTGCTGCCCCCGGAGCCTTAGGTGAATACAACGGAAAGTTTATGGTGAACCAGATGGTATTACGGGGCGGCTCCTGCGCCACCCCAGAAAGCCACATACGTTGTACATACCGTAATTTCTTTCATGCAGACAAACGTTGGCAATTTACCGGCATCCGTTTGGCTAAAAAATAACGTACGACTTTACTATGGCAGAGAATACACAGACAAATACCATCATCAACCTGCTTCCGCCTGACCTGAGCAAAGATGAAGGACTGGCGAAAGATGTGGCAAACGGATTGTCACAGTATCCTAAAAAACTGTCTTCAAAGTTTTTTTATGATGCCCGTGGCAGCCAGTTGTTTCAGCAGATCATGGAACTGCCTGAATATTATCTCACTGAGTTGGAGCACGAAATTCTGGAAAGGCAGCGTAAAGAAATTTTATTCGCCTTTGGCACCCAATCTCCTTTTCAGTTGATTGACCTGGGAGCCGGTGATGCCTTGAAGACAAAACTACTTATCAAAGAACTGGTTCAGTCAGAAACTGATTTCACCTTTGTACCGCTTGACATTTCAAAAGACCAGTTGCAGGAGCTTTTGCAGGAGCTAAGCCAGACGTATCCGGATTTAAAAGTAACGGGCTTGGCGGCGGAATACTTCCAGGGCCTTAAGTGGCTGAATGAGCACAGTACAGACCGAAAGCTGGTGCTATTTCTTGGCTCTAACATAGGTAATTTTGTACCTAGCAGCGCACAGCAATTCCTCTGCCAGGTACGGGAAAGTCTCTCGCCTCAAGACCGGTTTTTATTGGGGGTAGATCTAAAAAAAGAACCGGAAAAGATTCGCCAAGCCTATGACGATGCTGCTGGTGTTACCTCCGCTTTTAACCTGAACCTACTGCACCGAATCAACCAGGAACTACAGGCTGATTTTGATCTGGACAAGTTTCAGCATTTTGCTGAATACGATCCTATTGAGGGAACCATGCGCAGCTTCATCATTAGCAAAGAAGATCAGGAAGTGCAGGTTCAGGCTCTAAACAAAACCTTTCACTTTGATGCCTGGGAGGCTATTCATACCGAGAACTCTTATAAATACACCTTAAAACAGCTGAAAGAAATGGCTTTGCATTGTGGTTTGAGAATAGAAGATGTGTTCACTGACGCAAGCCACGGTTTTGCAGATGTTCTTTTAAAACCTGTATAGCATAAAGATTTTTTCTACCTAAAACTATCAATTTGTAAAACCTCTTCTTTACTTATCTAAAGCCATTTCCATGGATATTATTCCAATGCACTTGGGCGTAGCTCATTTTAAAACTCCTCAAATAGCCATTGATGCTATGCAGGAAGCTTTGGTGAGCCAGGAAACCTATTATGGACCAAATGAAGGAATTGCGGAGCTTCGGTTGGCAGTAGCGCAGCGGTATTTTGAAGACGATGGAATCCCCGTTCCGGCAGAACAAGTTTTGATTACCCATGGCACTAAACATGCCCTGCATCTGTTCCTGCAAAGTTTTTTACAACCAGGTGATGAAGTAATTGCCCCTGCACCCTTTTGGTTTGCTTTTCCTGAGATGGTTAGTCAAGCCGGGGGTAAACTGATTTCTCTTCCGCCTAACCCCGAAGAAGATTATGCTCTGCCTCTTTCTGCCATAAAAGAGCACCTCTCACCTACTACCCGGCTTTTACTTCTAACTAACCCTGGCAACCCTACAGGAAGAGCATACTCTCTTAAAGAGCTTGAGGCTGTTGCCCAACTTATGGAGCAACACGCTAGCCTGCACGTTTTGTCTGATGAAATTTATGACGGGTTAGCTTTACATGGCACCATCAAAAGCTTCTTGCACTTTGAGCACCTGCGCCATAGAGTTACGGTAGTAAATGGTTTCTCTAAATCTTTTGCCATGTCAGGTTGGCGCATTGGGTATATCATTGCGCCATTTCCTGTGCTACAGAAGGTGAATGAGTTACAGCAGAAAATTATTTCTGGGGTTTCGCCTTTTACTCAGGTAGGGGCTGCGGCGGCATTACGGCACCGGCACCAAATTTGGGAGGGATTTAAAAATGAACTGCTCCAGAAAAGAGAAAAAGTAGCTGCAGTGTTACAACAATTGCCCCAGCTTTCTTATGTTTTGCCAGATGCCGGTTACTATTTTACGATTGACATAAAGGGTTGTCTAGAAGAACATAGTCCTGCCTCTCCTTTTAAACTAGTAGAAGAATGGGCCGCCGCCCTTAAAGAACAGGTAGGGCTTGAAGTGCTTCCTGGCACAGCCATGGGCATGCCCACGGCCGTTAGAATGTCTTATGCCTTACCCGATTATGTATTGGCTAGTGCTTTAGACAGGCTCTCAGCCTTTGTAAAGCACTAGCCATCTTGTTTGAATTCAATCAAGTAGCTAATCTTTGTTAACTAGTGTTTTAGATCTGTTTTCGGTAAAACGGGCCTAAAACAACTACATTTTTATACTCTAAAATTTAGTCAAGACATCACCATGGAGAGAGACAAAATAGGCGTAGCTTTGCGGCCTCATTTTATCTTTTTATTGCCGCTGTGATTTTCTCCTCCGTATACCGTCAACACTATAAACACACCTTCTGGTTAGCTTATCCTGTGGTTCTAAGCCAACTGGGTCATATATTGGTTAGTGTGGCCGACAGTATCATGGCAGGAAGAATTGGTACCCCGCAATTGGCTGCGGCTTCTTTAGGTAACAGTATATTCACCATTGTTTTAGTTTTTGGTTTAGGCATTTCATTCAGCATCACGCCAATGGTAGCCCGCGCCGATGGCCGGAAGAACCATACCCGCATTGCCTTGATTTTACTCAACGGAGTTGTGCTCAATACCTTAATTGGAGTACTTCTGTTTCTACTGTTCTATGGCCTATCCCCACTCATCAGGCATCTTGACCAGCCAGAGCATGTGGTTAAGCTTGCCATTCCTTATGTGAATGTGCTGTTCTTATCTATGGTACCCTTAATGGTGTTCCAGGCTTTTAAGCAGTTTGCAGAAGGTCTTTCGCTTACAAAGGAATCCATGTACATTTCCATCTTTGCTAACGTCTTCAATGTAGGTTTGAACTACGTGCTCATTTTTGGCAAGCTAGGTTTTCCGGCCATGGGCTTAATTGGCGCCGCTTGGTCCACCCTCGTATCCAGAATTCTGATGGCCGTTTTGATGGGCGGATTTGTGATATTCTTCCCCCGCTTTAAGCGTTACCGGAACTACCTGAAAAAACAGAGTTTATCATGGGCGCACATGTACCGGATGTTTAAAATAGGAATGCCTATTTCCCTGCAGATGATCTTTGAAATGGGTGCCTTTAGCTTCTCTGCCATTATGATTGGTTGGTTAGGGGCTACAGATCTGGCCGCACACCAAATAGCTCTGAATGTGGCGTCTGTTACCTACATGATGGCGAGTGGTATATCAGCGGCAGCCACCATACGGGTGGGAAAGCTTAGGGGATCTGGTGATTTGGTAGCGGTACATATTGCCGGCTACAGTAGTCTGGTGATGGGAGCTTTATTTATGGCCGGCAGTGCTTTGGTAATTATACTTGCCAAAGATCTAATTCCCTTGATATATGTAGAAGACCCAGCCGTGCAGGCATTAGCAGCCCAACTGCTGGTGATTGCAGCTATTTTTCAGCTATCTGATGGAGTGCAGGTGGTGGGCTTAGGTGCTCTCAGAGGTTTGGAAGATGTAAAAGTACCTAGTATGATATCACTTTTCTCTTACTGGTTTCTTGCGTTACCCATAGGGTACACCTTGGGATTTTGGGCTGGTTTAGGGGCTACAGGAGTATGGTTGGGGCTTTTTACCGGTCTTACCGTGGCGGCCTTGCTTCTTTTTTTCCGCTTCAGAAAATTTGTTCCTGCATAATTTTTTGTAAATTAATAGCTGTCAAAGAAACTCCTTTTGGTTAGAAGTGTGTTACCCGAATAGCTATGTCACTATCCTTTATAACCCTCTGGTTTAGCGTACTCTTTCTTGGTCCGCTCCCGGAAGCTGAGCCCAAATCTGTTACAATTGAAATTCCGGCTGTAGCCGTGAAATCTTCTGCCTTCATACCCTGGAGTGTGCAGAAAAAACTGACATGGGAAGACTTTTCCGGTGAACCGTCGCCTGAAAACCACCACCACGCCCTCACTTCCACTAATATGGAAATGAAAGCGAAGTGGGAAAACAATCAGCTTAAATTTAAGGTTGATGCCGTCTTTAATCCTGCAGAATCGTGGACGAGAAACAGGAATTCCTCTGCATTGCTGGCCCACGAACAACTTCATTTTGATTTGACAGAACTTCACGCCCGTATGTTGCGCAAAAAATTGTCTGAGGTTGCTGCTCAAGGCGGCCGCGGCTCTATTAACTTAAATAAGTTTGCGAATCAAGCCTTCGAGAACTGGCACAAGGAGCAAGAGCAGTATGATCACGAGTGCCGGCACGGGTTAAATAAAGAAAAGCAACAAGAATGGATTGACTCTGTTGAAGCCCGTTTGCTTGAGTTAGCAGAATATGCCAGCTAAAGGTGGCCAGTTACCAGTTATCAGTAAACAGTGATAGTTTGCAGTAGCCTCTGTTTCAAAAATATTATATCAAAAAAGAAAGAGCCGCATATTTTATGCGGCTCTTTCTTTTTTGGCTTGATTTAAATTTCTTTATAAACTACTACTCGTATTGATTCACTAGTCACTATTTACTGCTTACTGTTTACTGCTTACTGTTTCTCAAGGTCTTTTGAGGCTGGACCAAACACTACTATCCCGAAAGGATCAAATCGTGAGCCGTGACAAGGGCAGTCCCAAGAGTTCTCCGAATGGTTCCACTGCACAATACAGCCCATGTGCGTGCAAACGGCAGAGCATTCATGGCGCTTCCCTTCGGCATCACAGTAAACCGCTACTTTACTCAGTCCTTTTTGTACAACGGCACCTGTGCCAGGTGTGATGCTCTCATCTTCTTTACCAGCAGGTTTCACCCAATCCAGATATTGGCCCGCCACGTTCAGGTTTTCTTTTAAATATTCTTTGGCAGATTCTGAGGCAAATGTGACACGGCCGGGGTCGTAAAGCTTCTCCCACGGATTTACTCTGCCACAGATCAAGTCACTGATCAAAATACCGGCTATGGTACCGTGTGTCATGCCATGGCCAGAATCACCGGTAGCAATGTAGGTGTTCTTGCTGTTATTTGGGTTGCGGCCAATAAATCCTATAAAGTCAACGGGCTCCATCACCTGACCAGACCACCTGAACACCACCTCCTGTGCCATCGGAAACTTCTTCCTAGTCCATTCTTCTAAACAATCATATCGCTCATTTTCATCTCCAGAGGCCTGCCCTGTTTTGTGATCTTCACCGCCCACTATCAATACCTCTGATTCGTTTTCCTCCTCTCCTGCCACTGAGGCCAACCTCACATAATGGTATGGATCAGAATCATCCCAATAAAGAGCGGCCGGAACACTTCCTTTAGGCACCTTTACTCCTACTACGTAGGTTCTATATGGCGCTTGTTTGGTATGCATGGTCACAAAATCATTGACAGGCGTATTCGTGCAGACCACCAAATGGTTGGCGGTCACTTGGTGTCCGGCATCTGTTGTGACACTGGCTACTACTCCTGAATCAAAGCTCTTGACATGGCTGTTTGTAAAGATCTGCCCCCCGTGGTCAAGTACATAACGAGCCAATGAACTCACATACTTGGTGGGGTGAAACTGACCTTGATCTGGAAATACCAGGCAAGGCCCGTCGCTTATATTCAGAAGAGGACACTGCTTCAATTTCACCACTTCCTTCAGTCCCAGCTCATGACAAGCCTGTAGTTCCTGGTCTAACTGATCTTCCGTGTCTGTAGCCCCTAAGAAAAGGTAACCGGGTAAACGCATGAAGTCACAATCAATGTCTTCATCTTCTATAATTTGCTCAATTCTTTTTATTGCATCTCTGTGGCTTTCATATGCTAATAGGGCGTTGGCTTTACCTAAAGTTTTGATAAGCGTATGGAAACGATCATCTAAGGCCCATGATAAATGGGCAGTGGTACGTCCTGTTTCACCACCGCATATTTCCCCGGCGTCTAACACTACCACTCTTTTACCTTCTTTGGCTAAAAGATAGGCAGTGGTCATGCCAGCAATTCCCGCGCCTACAATACATACATCAGTGGTGATGCTTTCGGTTAGGGGTTGTGTAGCAGGAAGACTAACGCCAGGCTGCCAAACCGACAAGGTGGTTCCGGTATTGTTTTTCATAGCTGTCTGCGGGAAGAATTAAAATTACTATATATAGTTTTGCTTTAATTCTGTACGCAACAACAGGGGCTAAGTTTCTAATGACCTTGCCTGTGCTTTTTCAAGCCCTTATATTGGCTATAAAAAAAACTAGTATGGAACAGACGATTAGCTGGGAACAGTTTATGCAGGTGGAGCTTCGTTCAGGCACAATCATAAAGGCAGAGGAGTTTCCGGAAGCCCGTAAACCGGCTTATAAGCTTTGGGTTGACTTAGGAGAATTAGGAATAAAAAAGTCAAGCGCACAAATCACCAAACGCTACACGTTAGAAGAGGTAGTGGGGCAACAGGTTATCTGTGTCACTAATTTTCCGGTGAAACAGATTGGCCCCTGGCGGTCTGAGGTATTGGTCACCGGTTTTGAAGACGAAGAAAAGAATATAGTATTGGCTCAGCCACAGGCCAAAGTACCTAATGGACAAAGACTCCTGTAGCTGCCAAACTAGACTTTTTAAATCTGTTTTGAGCCTGTTTTATAGAATTTAAGGCTAAAACAGGATTTCGAAAGCCCTACTGACCTTGCGTAAATCCAGGAGCCACTGGTTTGGGTTGCGCTACAGTATCTTTTCCGGTCATTTTAGCTTCTTTCAGGCTGAGGCTGTCTAAGATCCGTTCATATATTTTGTCCATAATGTCCGGATGCTGAACATAATAGTCATAACTGTACTTGAAGGAACTATCAGTAAGGCCATGCTTTTTCAACAGATCCTTATGCGCCTTCTGGTAAACCATCCGTGAGGTGTCTACATGATGGTATGTGCGGTTCACAATAGCTTCTGTCAAATGAATGTCCAGCATCAGGCTGGTCATGGCATCTTCAGAAACTACATCGGCAGGTTTATCATCTTTAGGGCCGCAGGCCAACAGCACCACTGGCATAAAAAGCAGGCACAAATGTTTTCTCACGCGGTTGTCGGTAAGTTTAGGTAATTTTAAGACGCAGCACAAACCTACAGGAGGCATGAAAGACTTAGTCAGGAAGCTACGAAAATACGAGATACAGATAAGAAAGGCAATTGACTCCCAAATGCAGGGCGATTTTAAGTCTGTCTTCAAAAGCTCAGGTCTTGAGTTTGATGATGTGCGGGCGTACCAGTACGGAGATGATGTTCGTTCTATAGACTGGAACGTAACAGCCAAAGGCCATGGCACATTTGTCAAGACATACCGCGAGGAAAAAGAGCAAAATGTTTTCCTGCTTTTAGATGTCAGTAGCTCACAGGAATTGGGGGTGCCGGGTGCTCAAAAAATGGACATCGGCAAAGAGATTTCGGGCATTTTGGCTCTGGCAGCGTTGAAGCAAGGAAGCCAGATTGGCATGATTTGCTTTAGCAACGTGAAAGAACGTTACCTAAAGCCTGGCAAGGGGAATGAACATGCCTATGCCTTGATCAAAGCATTAGCCGAGCTACAGCCTCAATCTACTAAAACAGACATTGGAGCTGGAATAAGACTTGCCCTAAATGTGGTGAAACGCAAAAGCATTATCATTCTTATCTCAGATTTCATTGACCTGAATTATGAGCGGGAATTAACCATGATTGCCAAAAAACACGACCTTATTGTCTTGCAACTCATAGACAAACGCGAAATGGAATTTCCTAAGCTCGGCATCATTCCGTTGCTGGACAAAGAAACCGGAAAAACCATCTGGATGAATACTTCTTCCAAAGCTTTCAGGTCAAGATACCTTGCCCCCTACGCCCAGAACCAGGAAAAACTATCTAAAATTTGCCGCCAATACCAAGCCGATTTTTTACCGATTCTTACAGACCAAGATTACGTTCCACAGTTGGTAAACCTTTTCAGGTCACGAAACAAAACCATGAAGCGTAGTGCTTAACTTTGTTCTATATAGCAAAAAAAGAAATTCACGTTTTTAACCTGTTTTCCTTAAAATACGCCAAAAAACGAACCGTCTAACATTTACAGTAAGGCTGTAACTAAAACAATATAACTAAAAGTATACCAGTGCTTTTAGTTGAAAATAAAATATTGAAAAACCTGCTAAAGTCGTTCATCATTACCCTATTGCTGCTATTGCCAGTTCTTGGATGGGCACAACTGCCTAGCGTACGGCTGGAGGGGTACTTTCTGCGCGATTCTGTGGAACTGGGGCAAGCGGTGAAATACGTGCTGTTGTCTCGGCATGCTCCTCAGGCCGAAGTTGTGTTTCCCGATACAACGTTCAAGTTTGATCCCTTTGAGTTAATCCGAAAAGACTTTTTTACCACCCGCACCGTCAAAGGAGTGAGTACAGACAGCACCGTGTATACCCTTCGAACGTTTAAGTTACAACCCGTACAACAACTGCAGTTAAAGGTCCGCCTGTTTCTGTATGGAGACACCCTTGAGTTGCATACCAAACCAGACTCCGTTTTTCTCATACAGAATGTGGCACAGGTAGAGGACCCTCTTGAGCTACAAGCTGTCACGCCGCTACAACCGGTGCCTGAGCAGTTTAATTATCTGTACTGGGGTTTGGGCATTGTAGCCGCATCAGTACTAATTGGAGGTATTTGGGGAATTTTCGGTAAAAGCATTAACACCAGGTATAAACTGTACGTGCTCCAAAAAGACCAGGCGCAGTTTCAGAACAGATTCCAGACCGTACAAGACCGCTTTAGAAGGCTCAAAACGCTGGAACACCTTGAAAGAGCTATAACGCTTTGGAAAAATTATCTCACAAAACTGGAGGATGAAGAAATCAGCTCCTTCACCACCAAAGAAATTACCTCTTTCTACCAGGAAGACGAGCGGGTAAGTAACTCGCTCAGGATTTGTGACCGGGCAATTTATGGAAACATCATTTCAGACGATGAAACTGAGGTGGCCAATGCTTTAAGCCAGTTGGCAGAATTTGCCGCATCACGATACCTCATCATTCACGATTCTTTGCGAAATGTGGCAAGCACCCGCTGATTTTTCTTGGCTCAACCTCAACTGGTTCTCCTGGCGCACCTGGCAATCTTTTGACTGGGCCAATCCGGGGTTTTTATATGTGCTGTTGGCAGTGCCATTTATATTTCTACTCCGTTGGCTTTTACACTTGCGCTTACGGAATAAAATGGATGTAGCCCTGTTTGAAGGAAATGCCAACTGGCATTGGACCAGCATGCTGCGTTACCTGCCAGACATTGTGTTTGGTCTGTTCCTTATGCTGGTAATAGTGGCTTTGGCCCGCCCCCAGCGCACAAATGAAACCATAGAACTATCCGCCGAGGGCATTGACATTGTACTGGCATTGGATGTGTCTGGCTCTATGGAGCTCACCGACTTTAGTCCAAACAGGTTAGAGGCAGCAAAGCGCGTAGCCTTAGATTTTGTGGATGGCCGTGTGCAGGATAGAATTGGGGTAGTAATATTTGCCGGTAAATCATATTCACTTGCGCCGCTTACAACCGATTATGAACTGGTGCGGGAAAGCATACGAAACATAAAATTCGGAATGATACCGGAAGAAGGAACTGCCATTGGAAGTGCACTGGCAGTTTCTATAAACCGGCTCCGTGATTCTGATTCAAAATCTAAAGTGGTGATATTGATCAGTGACGGAGAAAACACGGCCGGCAGCTTAGACCCTGAACTAGCGGCAGAGTTAGCCAATGCCTTTCAGCTGAAAGTGTACAGCATTGGCATTGGCAAAGACGTGACAATTCAGCTACCCAATGATTCTACCGGTGGCAAGCCCATTACGGTTCAAACTGGTTTGGAAGAGAAAACACTTCGGCAGCTGGCAAGCATCACGAACGGTCAATTTTTCCGTGCGCAAGATGCCGGTGCTCTTTCACAGGTTTTTCAGCGCATAGACACTTTAGAGAAAACCGAAGTAAAAGAAGCCCGCTACCGTGATACGCATGATTTCTACCAGGTGTACTTGCGCTGGGCAATTATGCTGCTCCTGCTGTGGCTGTTGCTTAAAAACACATTTTTTACAAATGCGTTGGAAGATTAAAGCAGTGAACAGTAATTAGCAATCAATTAGCAGTGACAGTTTTTTAAACATTAACCTCCCTCAAAAGAAGAATGTCCATCAAAGAAAGCATACTTAATTTCCAGGAAAAGCTAAAAGGTACCTCGTGCCAACTCATAGCTGTATCTAAAACTCACCCAGTAGAGTTGATAAGAGAAGCGTATGAGGCTGGGCAACGTGCTTTTGGCGAAAACAAAGTACAGGAAATGGTGGCAAAGCAACCAGAGCTTCCAGCCGATGTACAATGGCATTTAATAGGCCACCTGCAAACTAACAAGGTAAAATACATTGCTCCGTTTGTTCACCTCATTCAATCTATTGATAGCCTGAAACTATTGAAAGAAGTAAATAAACAGGCTCAGAAAAACGAACGTGTCATAGATTGTTTACTGCAATTTTTCATAGCCGAGGAAGAATCAAAGTTTGGCCTTTCCCTTGAAGAAGCCCAAGAAATGCTTCGCTCTGAAGAGTATAGGGCATTGGAAAACGTGCGTATTTGCGGCGTTATGGGCGTAGCTACTTTTACCGAAGATCAAGCACAGCTAAAAAAAGAGTTCAGCACCCTGCGGGGGTATTTCAAGACCATTCAAGAAGAGTTCTTTCACGGAGCCCCTCATTTCAAGGAGATTTCAATGGGGATGAGTTCTGATTATGAACTGGCAATTGCGGAAGGCAGCACTATGGTTAGGGTGGGCAGTGCTATCTTTGGGAACCGAAATTACCAAAAATAATAAACTTGTGAGCAGTACATGAAGAACAGGCACTGGGTTTCAGCATTGGTAGGGCTGCTTCTGGGTTTGTCGGTCCCGTTTCAGGAGCTTTTGTTTAATGCTATACACTACTATTTTCAGCTGCCCATGTCTAATCCATATACTGGCTGGACTTACTTCATCTTGTTTTTAATGTCTACGCCCGTTACGGTTGCCCTTACAAGGTATTATGATCTGTTTCCTATTGTTACCTTTGACGCATTGCTGATAACAGGTATCATCACACACTTTGCTTTTGTGCTACCCCCCTTCTTATACAGTTCCTTTATCTTCGCAAATGCCAAAGATTTTGGTGCCGGTTCTTTCGGTGCAATAGTAGGCATAGGTATTGTAACATGTTTTGCAGCAGCTGCGTTACAAGCTGTCTTTATTGAAAAATTCTTTACTAAAAAACTGACCCAATGAGTGCAAAGACAATATTGATTATAGGAGCTTTATTAAGTGGTTTAGGTGTTATGATTGGTGCCTTTGGGGCGCACGGATTACAGAAGATGCTAGAGGCCACCGGTCGTACCGCTACCTTTGAAACTGCCGTGAAATACCAGATGTACCATGCTTTGGGGATTTTACTTATTGGCGTATTAATGTACCAGTTCCCGCAAGCAACAGGTCTAAAGCTATCTGGTCTATTCTTTTTGATTGGTATTACAATTTTCTCAGGCTCGCTCTATATCCTTTGCCTTACTGGGGTGAGGTGGATGGGCGCCATAACTCCTATTGGGGGGCTATTCATGATTGGCGGCTGGCTCTATTTAGCGTGGGTGCTGGCAAAAAATCTATAACTATAGTGGCAGCGGTTTACCACTGCCTTTGCTAACTAGTTTGAGCTAAAAGAGAAAGCCATCTTGATTAAACTTCAAGATGGCTTTCTCTTTTAAAGCTATTTTTTCAAAATAAGCCCCAAAACAGCTATTGCGCTGCTTTGATATTAGTCACAATCATGACTTGAGTGCTCCCCTGTACGGCATTTGATTCTACAGTTATGACTTTATTCTGCTGACCTCTCTTGCCGGCGCTGTTAAAACGTGCCGTAATGGAAGCAGACTCGCCAGGCATTACTGGTTCTTTTGGGTAATTGGTGGCAGTGCAACCGCAGGTGGTGCGCACATTAGCGATAACAAGTGGCAGTGTACCATTGTTTACAAAACGGAAAGTATGTTCTACCACATCGCCAGGTTTAATATCGCCAAAGTCGTGTTTCTGCTCTTCAAATAAAATAGAAGCTCCCTCTACTCTTGGCAATACCGCTGCTGTATCGGTTGCGTAAGTGGTAACAGGTGCCGTAGAAGCATTATCTGCGGTTTGGGCCATGGCTGCTGAGCCTGATACTATAAGGAACACTGCTCCTAATACTAATCTTTTCATTTGAATTCAGGTGGGGTAATTATGGTAAACGCACAGGTTAATATTCATCCAGAGCCGGAGCATTTTCCAGCAACTTGGCATTAAAGTTAACTAAAAAAAGCTCTTCTGAGGCACGCGTAGTGGCAGTATATAGCCACCTGGCAAACTCTGGGCCCACCATCTCATCTGTCAGGTAGCCATGGTCAACAAAAACGGCAGGCCACTGCCCACCCTGTGCTTTGTGGCAGGTAAGTGCGTAGGCAAATTTTACTTGCAGCGCATTTAAGTATTTGTCTTGCCGCATTTCAAGTGTGCGTTGCCTTTTGCTCTTGATATGCTGATAATCAACCAGCACCTGCTGGTACAGCTCACGGTTTTTGTCAGCAGGCAAGGCCGGAGACTCAGAATAGAGCGTGTCCAGCATAATTTTAGTGTCCAACTCCTCTTCATCTGGATAGTCCACAAACCTGATGCGAACATCAGCGAATCTCAGACCGTACATTTCTTCGTACCGGATGATCTTGGTGATCTCCACGAAGTCACCATTGGCCATAAACCCGATGCTAGATTCTTTAGGCAGCCAGGTGTAGTTGTTCCGTACAATCATGAGGTAATCGCCAACCCCTATTTCATCTTCGTTGGCTAAAATCTGCCGCCTGATGTGCTGGTTGTACAGGTTCGCGTTCTTATTGCTTCTGCAAATGACTGTTGTATTGTCTATTCCGAACTTGTCATAAGCGTACCGCAACCCGTCTTCCAGCTTGTCTCCTTTCATGTGGTAGATGTCGCGGAAGCCTTTGGTACGGAAAGAAAGGTGCGGGTCCTTTTTTACCAACTCGTTCCGTAGGCGGGTGGCGTTCATTAAAATTCCGGATTCCTCGGCCTGCCGCATCACCTGCTTAAGCTCCATTTCATGTACCTGACATTTAAAGTTGCTTTGCAAATAAGCGGCATCTAAAGACGGACTGATGGATTGATTTACCGGCGGAAGCTGCGCAGTGTCTCCTATGAGCAGCAGTTTGTTGCTCGGTTGCTCAAACACGTAAGACATCAGATCCTGCAACAGGCCATTGTCACCAAAGGCTTTGTCATCAGAGATCATAGAAGCCTCGTCTACAATGTAGAGGTAGTTTTCGCTCTTATTGGGCTGCCGCGCAAAAGCAAGACCCTCGGCATACGGATTAGCTGTTTGCTTGTATATTTTCTTATGAATGGTGGAAGCCTGTCGGCCGGCATAGGTGGCCATGACCTTGGCAGCTCTGCCGGTTGGGGCCAGCAGCACATATTTATATCCGTAGTTCCGCAAGATCTTGGTGAGGGCACTCACAACGGTAGTTTTTCCGGTACCGGCAAAACCTTTGAGCATGAATACTTCCTTCAGTCCGGTTTTGCGCATGATAAATTGATCCAGCTTCTGAAAAAGCAACGCTTGGTCAGGGGTGGGGTCAAAAGGGAAATGCTGCCTTAGCGCGTCTGCTGGGCTCATAGTAAAATCAGGATTTAGCGGCGGAGGCCTGTATAGTAGCCATGGTGGAAGAGGCTTTGGCAATCAAGGTTTTCTGGCCCTGCTCATCTATACTAAAGATTTCAGCCTCGCAAAAGTTCAACATTTTTCCTTGTTTCATCACCCATCCTTTCACAAACAACTCCACTCCAACCCCAGGGTTCAGATAAGACACCCGAAGGTCAGCAGTGACAACGTGCTGATCTGCAGGCACCAGGCTGACGGCGGCAAAACCCATAACTATATCGGCCAGCGTAGCGGTCACCCCTCCGTGCACAAAGCCTTTATGCTGTTTGTGCTTCTCCTCCAGCTTTAACCTTCCTTCAATGAAGCCTTCTTCAATGGTTTCTATTTCAAAACCCAACAAATGCATGTAAAATTGCCGCTGAAGTTTTTCTTTTACCGTATTTCTAAACTGAGGATTATAACTCTTGATCATTTGGCAAAAGTACAGCCATTTGGTCTGCGCTACAACCTATGGAGAACATACATCCGCTAGCGGAATCATATAGTTTCAAAACCAGAGTAAGAGTCTGCGGACTTCTAGTACAAGACAACAAGCTGTTGCTGGCTCGACATAAAGCCGCTTTCGGTAATGGATACTTCTGGATGCCCCCCGGGGGCGGTCTGGATTACGGTGAAAAAGTAAAAGATTGCCTGCGGCGGGAGTTTAAAGAAGAAACAGGTCTTGAAGTGGAAGTAGGGCGGTTTCTCTATATCAATGAATTTCTGCGGGAGCCCCTGCATGCCATTGAGATATTTTTTGAGGTAAAACTGGTACAGGGCGACCTTGCTTTAGGCATTGACCCTGAACATGCCCCTGACGCGCAGCTGCTGGAAGAAGTAAAGTTTTTGACCACAAGAGAAATTTTTCAATTTCACCGAGAAGAGCTGCACCCAATTCTGCACGCGGTTGTCAACTTTGATGACTTGTTTATACCAAGGCATCAGTTTGTGGATTAGTACAGCTGTCAATATTTGATAAAGAAGCTGTACCAGAAGAATGTTTTGGAGCTGTTTTTCAAAAAACAACTCCAAAACAGCCCTATTAGTCGTTGTAAATACCCACTAACGGCTCCTGCCCTTCCACCCAGCAAGCACGGTACATTCCCTCTGAGTTGAACGGCATGGCTACTTCTCCTTTTGGTGATACAGCTATCAATCCCCCTTCCCCTCCATGGTTTTTAAGCTTTTGGTTTACCACCAACTCTGCCGCCTCCCTTAAAGTCATTCCTTTGTACTCGATCAAACAGGAGACATCGTAGGCCACTACGTGGCGGATAAAATACTCCCCATGACCTGTACAAGAAACGGCGCAGGTTCTGTTATTGGCATAAGTTCCGGCCCCAATGACTGGGCTATCACCAATACGGTTGTAGTTCTTATTTGTCATACCTCCCGTTGAAGTGGCGGCCGCCAAGTCTCCTTGTTTGTCTACCGATACAGCCCCCACAGTACCGAACTTTTTCTCCTGGGTATGGTCGAGCATAAACACGTCAGAATCTCTGAGCATTTGCCACTGCTCATAGCGGTGCTGGCTGAAGAAATATTCATCCGGTTCAAAAGTAAGGCCTCTGCTGCGGGCAAACTCTTCGGCTCCGGCATGGCTCAGAAACACATGATCAGAATGATGTAACACCTGACTGGCCAACTGAATAGGATTGCGTACATTTTGAACTCCTGCCACCGCTCCTGCAGCTAACTGACGCCCATCCATAATGGCGGCATCCATTTCATGGAGGCCCCGCTTATTGAAAACCGAGCCGTGCCCTGCATTGAACAAAGGGCAATCTTCTAACACCACCACTGCCGCCTCCACGGCTGCCAAAGACGTGCCACCTGCCTTAAGTATTTCATAGCCAATGTTCAGTGCCTGCCGCAGCATTGCCCTGTACTCAAGATCCATTTCAGCCGATAAAGAATCTCTGGTAATGGTGCCAGCCCCGCCATGAATGGCCAGGGCAAAAGGAGTGTTTTTTTCCATAGTAGATCGTGATGGGTGAAAAGATACAGGTTCTATAACGTGTGCAAAAACTGCAAACACTACCCTGTTCCGTCTGGTACCGGTGGATAAATTTAAGTGCCGCCAGTGGAATTTTAAACCTGTGTTCTTTGTATATTTGTATGAGTTTACTTTACTAATAATTACTAAATTTATCACCTATGTCTTTTGATGTTCAAGGAAGATTGCACGAAATTTTTGACGAAACCCAAGTGAGTGAAAAATTCCGCAAACGTGAGTTCGTGTTAGAGATTCCGGACGGTTCTTATACGCAGTATGCCAAGTTTCAGCTTACTCAGGACAAGTGCAGTATACTAGACAATTATAAAACTGGCGATGAAGTAAAAGTAGCCTTTAACCTGAGCGGCAAGCCGTTCACTAAAAATGGCACTACTATGTACTTCACCAACCTACAGGCCTGGAGATTAGAGCATGCTAACAGCGGTGCACAGCCTCAGCAGGGCGGAAATGGCGGATATGCACAGCAGCCAGTTAAGTCCAGCTCCTTCATCAGCGATGACATGGACAATGACCTTCCGTTCTAATTCATCCCAGTTCGGTTTATATTAAAATGCGGCTCCTACGGGGCCGCATTTCTTTTTTTAAAGCACTTACAGGTAAATAATTAGAGGCAGCTAAAACAGCAGAGTTTGCGTAATGAGGGTATCTGTAGCCGAAGACTTATACGCATACATGACAGACAAGCCTGACAGAAAAGTTGTAGTGATCACAGGAGCCAGTTCTGGTATTGGCAAAGCCACCGCAGAAGCCTTGGCGAAACAGGGAGTCATGATAGCCATGGTGTGCCGTAATAAAGAACGCGGTGAAAAGGCCATTTCTAAAATTAAAGAAAAAACTCCGGAGGCACAGCTGAGACTGCACCTGGCAGATTTGTCTCTGATGGAAGAGGTTAGAACTCTTGCCAAAGAATTGAATGACAATTACCCTGTGATTGATGTGCTCATCAATAATGCAGGCATGATACCGGGCAAGCAATACATTACCATTGAAGGTTGGGAACAGAGCTGGGCCACTAATCATCTGGCGCCTTTTCTACTGACAAATTTACTCATGGGACCTTTATTGGCGGCAGAGCAAGGTCGGGTGATCAATGTTTCTTCTGAGGCACACCGGCTGGGGCAGCTGGACTTTGACAACGCGGGTAAACCTAAAAACTATAGCGCTATTACCTCCTACGCAGACTCTAAACTGGCTAACATTCTGTTTACTTACGAATTAGCCCGCCGTACCGAATTCACTAATTTAACGATCAACTGCCTGCACCCAGGCGTGGTAGCCACTAACTTCGGCAATTCCAGTAATCTTCTCATCAGATCCATGATGAAAGTAGGGCGGCTGTTCATGAAGTCCCCAAGAGAAGGCGCTAAAACATCTGTTTTTCTGGCTTCTTCCCCATCCGTGAAAAGTATTAGTGGAAAATATTTCAAGAACAGTGTTCCAGTAAAATCTTCTGCCGATTCATACAATACCCACACTGCCCTGCGCCTTTGGAAACTGAGCGAAGAACAAACCGGTTATCAGAACTAGAAAAGTATCTTCTGTGAAAACTAACCACATGCTGGAACTGCAACTGCTGATACTTCAAGGGGAAGGAGAAACTCTGGAGTTCAAGCAGAAAATAACGCACGCTGACCGTATTGCCCGCACCCTGGTTTCCTTTGCCAATACCCGGGGTGGTCAGATATTGGTGGGTGTAAAAGACAATGGCTCCATTTCTGGTGTTGACCCCGAGGAGGAAAAATATACCCTTGAAAAAGCGATAACTTTTTTCTGTGACCCTCCGGTGAAGGTGAGGTATGAGGAGATAGACACGGAAGACGGTACTATCTTGAAAGTGATCATACCGGAAAGTGCCACCAAGCCACATGTAGCTAAATTGAAAGATAATGACTGGCGCAGCTACATCAGGGTAAAAGATGAAAGTGTGCAGACAAGCAAATTGGTGGAGAAATCTTTAACGCTTGAACCAGAACCTGAAGAAGAAAAGCCCCTACCAGACCCTCAGCAATTGCGGATTCTACTTCTGCTACAAAAGCACCAAAAGCTGACTGTAAAACAGTTTATGCACTACGCCAACCTTTCAAAACGCCGCGCCCAGCGCCTACTGGTTGAACTGGTGCTGCAAGGCGTTGTGCGGATGCATGACAAGGAAAAAGAACCTTATTATACGCTAAGCTAATTCTATCTGGAAAGTAAATCTGTTTTTGACGTGTTTTCTGAAAATGAAAGTAAAAACGGAGTTGGTATTTACCTTACAATGCTTCTTTTAACAACACTCCTGCTGCTCATGGCAACATTTGGTTGTAAAATCAGAGGTAGATTTCGTCAGATCATTTCCTGGCGCTAGTTGTCTTTTCTTCAGGCATGATAGGTTTTTCACTTGTGGCCGTACCTTTTACGTAGGTTTTGCTGCCAATATAGTTACCGTTCTCGTCATAGAACTTCCATTCGCCGTCCCAGTAGTAATTCCAGATCCCTTTGTTTCCTTCAAACTGGTAAGCAACTCCTTTGTGCGATACCTTTCCGTTGGGGTGATAATAAGTGGTTATGACTTCCTTTTTCTTCGGCTTGAATTTCTCTTTAAAATAGAGTTTGCCTTCTGGGGAATAGGTTTTCCAGCGGCCCCACTCCTTCCCGTGCTTATAGCGCCCCTTTACCTGCAAAACTTCAGGATTATCGTGCTGAAAGGTTCGCCACTTTCCATGCCTCAGCTCATTTTTATCTACCTTATTCCATGACCATGGCCACACAATGGCATGTGCCTCTAAATTGCCCAGCAGAAGCAAAAGACAAACGGCAGTAGCTTTAAAACCCAAAGCCACAGCAGAATAAGATGACGCTTTCATAAAATTACTTTTTAACTAAAACATTAGTTGAAGTAACGAAATAATTAAATCAATGTCAACTTCTTGTGCAGATAAGCTGAATTTAATAACCTGCATTGCCCGTTCTTCCGTTAAGAACAGTATTGAGAACCTTCTGTGTTATGTACTTAACTAATAGCCTGTGAAGCAACCTTCTAAGCCTCGTAAAAAAGCCAGCTCATCTGTAAAGGAAAATTTAAAAACCAGAAAAGCTTTTGTGTTAGACACCTCTGTCATTCTCTACGACCACAGTGCTGTAGAGCATTTCGGGGAGCATGATGTAGCAATACCTATCACGGTACTAGAGGAGCTGGACAACTTCAAAAAAGGAAACGACATCAAGAATTTTGAGGCGCGGGAATTCATACGGTTTATAGATGCCCTGTCAACAGAACATATGCTGCAGAATTGGATTCCTTTGCAAGGAACTAACAAAGGGCGCTTCAAAGTACTCATGAGCCAAAGCATAGCTGTTGACGCCGAGAAAATCTTCAGCGACAACAAAGCAGACCATAAAATTCTGAACGCTACGCTGGGGTTACAGCAGGAAATGCCTGACCACAAAGTCATATTGGTTACCAAAGACATTAACCTGAGGCTGAAGGCAAGAGCTTTAAATCTGGCTGCTGAGGATTATGAGACCGGTAAAATACAGAATGTCACAAACCTTTACCGCGGCAACGACATCATAGAAGATTTTCCGCAGGAAGTAATCACGCGCTTGTACGAGGATGGTTATTGTCCGGCTGAAGAGGCTTTGCCTAACCCTCCCTCAGATAACCACTACTTTATCTTGCGCAATCATAAAGTTTCTGCCTTAGCGTATTACAACCCGCAAGAAAAGGTACTGGAACGGGTAGACAAAATTACGGCCGTGGGTATAAAACCGCGGAACGCAGAGCAGACATTTGCGCTGCACGCCATTCTGCACCAAGATATCAAACTCGTTTCTATACAAGGAGTGGCCGGAACAGGTAAAACGTTGTTGGCCTTGGCGGGTGCACTTGAGCAGCGGGAAACATACCATCAGATTTACCTGGCCCGTCCTATTGTTCCTTTGAGCAACCGCGACCTTGGCTTCTTACCAGGCGACGCCAACTCGAAAATAGGTCCTTACATGGAGCCATTGTGGGATAATCTTAAGTTTATTCAGAACCAGTTTCCTGACCACAGCCGCGAGAGCAACCGGATAAAAGAAATGGTGGAAGATGATAGGTTAGTTATTACTCCGTTGGCTTACATCAGGGGCCGAAGCTTGTCTAACATCATTTTTATTGTGGATGAAGCTCAGAACCTGACGCCGCACGAGATTAAGACCATTATTTCCCGCGCCGGCGAAAACACAAAAATCATTTTCACAGGTGACATTTACCAAATAGATACGCCTTACCTTGACAGCCAAAGTAATGGTTTATCTTACCTGATAGATAAGGTAAAAAATCATCCGCTGTATGCCCATATCACTCTGCAAAAAGGGGAACGCTCTGAACTGGCCAATCTAGCCAATGAGCTGCTTTAGGTGATAATGTAATGTTATTAGTGGCCAGTGTGTTTTATAGTGGGTATCATGTTTTCAAACTGTTTTTACAAAAAGAGGTCTAAAACGTGTTACTACAGATTCTGATCACTGGCTACTAATTACAACTTACAGTTACCGGCTATATCTTTACTAGATAGCGCTCTTTTAAAATGTTCAGGTGGTGGCGCTCATGTCCCGCTATAATAAAGGCTAATGCCGCTACTGATACCGGGCTACCATTGGCATTACCTATTCGGCTAAATGTTTCTTCAGATAAAGTATTGAAGAAAAAGACAGAGTTTGCCCTGATAACAGCATGTTCCTCTAAAAGACTGCTCAAGGTACGGTCTTTAAAATTTGAATTTGCTACGTAGGTGTTTTCGTCAAAACCAGGCAATGGCTGATTTTCACCACGGGCAACACATAAGGCTCTGTAGGCCATTATTTTTTCTGTATCATTCATGTGCCCCAGTAACTCTTTAATAGACCATTTGCCTGGCTCATAGGCAAAGTCAGCATCGCCCTCAGTAACTCTTCCTAACAGTTGAACCACTTCCTGTTGCTGCTTCTGTAGAAGATCCAGCACATCAGTATCATTGGTAAATAACTGAAGATATGGTTCGTAATATGGATTATATTCTCCGGGCTGAGGTTTTTGAATCATGGTGCAAGAGTGTAGAAATTTTTACAAGTAACTTAAGTTGCGGAACACTTGCAAACCCAGTTGCCACACTTGTGTTGGCAAATACCTTCAGGTTGATATCATACCCCGACAAAACTACTTACGGCTCTTCTACCCTAGACATGTATTTTCAATGCACAAACTTTCACAGAAGTTCTAAGTAAAAATCAAAAGATGTAGTAACATTGAACTATGGAAATAGGAATCACTTCTTTTGTTGAAAATACCCCAGACCCAACCACCGGCAAATTACTTTCTCCGCAGGAGCGGATGAGAAATTTGATGGAGGAAATTGAGCTGGCAGATCAGGTAGGCCTTGATGTTTTTTCCATTGGCGAACACCATAGGCCAGATTTTATAGTTTCGTCACCGGCGGTAGTTCTGGCAGCGGCGGCTGTTAAAACCAAACAGATAAAGCTTTCCAGCGGGGTTACTGTACTCAGTTCTGATGACCCAGTGCGTGTTTTTCAGGATTTTGCCCACGTAGATCTTCTATCAAACGGCAGAGCAGAAATTATGGCTGGCCGAGGATCTTTTATTGAGTCTTTTCCGCTCTTTGGGTATGACCTGCAAGACTACAATACTCTTTTCGCTGAGAAACTGGAGCTACTGTTAAAAATTAATGAGAGCGAGAAAGTAAACTGGAGTGGTAAACATAGAGCCTCAATCAATGATTTGGGAGTTTACCCGCGGCCTGCTCAACAAGAGTTGCCAATTTGGGTGGCAGTAGGCGGCACACCAGAATCGGTGGTCAGGGCGGCTTCTAAGGGTTTGCCCATGGCTTTGGCCATTATAGGTGGCATGCCTGAAAGGTTTGTTCCCTTCACTAACCTCTACAAAGAAGTTTCCCAAAAAGCGGGACACGACGCAGACAAAATGCAGCTCGCCATCAATTCTCACGGTTTTATTGCCGATGATTCACAGAAAGCCGCAGACCAGTACTATGGTTCTTATGCTTACCTCATGAGCAAAATTGGACAGGAGCGCGGGTGGTCTGGCATGAACCGCGAACAGTACGAGCAAATGAGAGCGCCTGAAGGTTCTTTGTTGGTAGGCAGCCCACAACAGGTAATAGATAAGATTCTATGGCAGTACGAGTTATTTGGCAATACCCGCTTTTTGCTGCACATTAGCGTTGGCACCTTACCACATGCGCAGGTTTTACGCGCTATTGAATTACTTGGTACAGTAGTGGCACCTGCCGTAAAGAAAGCACTACAGAAATAGTTATTGGTAAAGTAGGAACAGACTATTGTATTCTCCTTTTCTAATTCGGAGGGTTTAGGTAATTTTTATAAATCTACATTGTTGTTATATGGTATTTATGAAAAATAGAATCTTTACATTCTTAATTGTCATAATCACCTCTTGCAATACTTTTGAGGAGGGCAGACCCTTGAAAGGAATTTTTGGGACACTAGAAAAAGGAGGTGTCAAAGAAAGGGACATTAAATTGATTGTTTTACCTACTGACTCTGGACACTATTACTTGACAGATGATAGGAAAATAATAAAAGAATTAGTTCATGGGTTTTCTGTAAAGCAAGACAGAGAGTGTTTGAAGTTACTTGAGGAAAGGCAAAACTGGTCGGAATTCTCTCTGGAGCCAATTCCTCATAAAGAATTTTTTTTACAAGGAGATATAATTTTCAAGACTAAAGACCAAGAAAGACTATCACTTATTGGGTTCTTCTACTGCAAGGGCTCCAAAACAAACTCGCAGGACTTTACTAACAGAATGTCTAGAGCTGAAAGAATAGACACCTCATTTCAAGAGAGAGAAGCCAACAAGTTCCTTGCATTTTTGGCAGAGAGTAAAGATTTAAAATTGAGGAAGAAGTTCAGTAGAGTAAATGACAGCATTGTAGATATCAGCTATTATAGAATAAAGAAAACACCATATAACAACAGCTAAGCGCCCGTCTCGGCCGACGGCCTCCGCCGTCGTTTAGCCAAACCGATATAAAAAGACCAGAGAATAGAAAATAGATTTTTTCAAATATCTGGGGCTGGAGTTCTTATTGTGTTCCTGTTTTTGGGCTATTTTCCTGAAAATAGGCTTAAAACAGCAATCGCTACACCACTGTAGCTGAATATAGCTTCAGCTTGCACCAAAGAATTTAATGTAACCGAGCTTTTTCTTAAACTACTTATAGAAGTCAATGAAGTTCCTTCTAAAATTTTGTTTGCCTATTTTGGCTTTAGGCGCCTGTACGTCTTCCCATCACACAAATTCTACTTCCTCTGGAGTTTATCAGGCGGCTGGGGTACAGGAGAATAACATCACCCAGTCTTTGTTTCAAGATAAGGATGCCACCATATCAGAGGAGAACATACAGAGAATCATGAACGGCACTTACAGCCTGCCAAATAAATTAAGGGTGGCCCTGGTAAAGCTGGAAAATTCAAAACAGAGGCACTACTATTGGAACGATGAAGATTACCTCAAAACCCAGCAGGCTTATGTAGATTTATTTAGCGAGCAGTTGCTGATTTCTGGAAGAGTTACAAAAAACAATACCATTCCTGATTTACTGCTTCCCTCCTCTCCTGGTTTTACTACTATACGAGAGGCAGCCGTTCGCATGCAGGCCGATGTGGTCTTAGTCTTTACCATTACCAATGATGTTTACTCCCGGTACAAATTCCTGTCAAAAAATGACATCAAAGCTTTTGCCACCACACAGGCCGTATTGATTGATGTACGTACGGGTCTGGTACCTTTCTCTACCGTAGTGACAAGAGATTACCTGTCGCAAAAACAGGAGGAAGAGCTGAACCAGTCTGAGGCGGTTAGGCGAATTCAGAAAGAGGCGGTTTTACTAACTATACAGGAAATTGGTCAGCAGCTAAATGAGTATCTGGCACAATAAAACGTAAGTCTTTAACTACCCGCTAACTCAAGCAACACCTCATAATAAGATTTGTTTACCATTTTAGATTTTAGCCAGGCGTAGTAACTCATAGAGGGTAAATCTTCCTGCTCAGTTGGTTTAAACTGCAGAAGATCTTCTACCTGCTGCAAGAAAATCTTTCTGGATGCCACATCTGGCTGTAGGAAAAGGTGCTCCAACAATTGTAAAAAGCCTGAGGCATTGCTGTAAAATGGCTGCTCCAGCAAGTGCTGGTAATTCTTTTTTACAAGCTTAATTTGCTCCAGTGCTACATCGGGGTTTCCTATCTCATATTGAAGAATTAGCTCTCCTAATTTTTTCTTCAGTACCCACTCCTTGCCCATTACTTTCTCGCACCATTTGTCTGACTTGTTTATGAACAGCAAGGTGTTATTGGATTTTTGGAAAGAGCCCTGTGCGAAATAAAGAAAGCTTAAGCCTAGCCTTGCCGTCAGGAATTCACGGGGTGCCAATGGATTAGATTTTTTCTGCAGCAAATTCTCAAGTGCCTGTATTGCTTCAGGCAGACTGCGCATAAAGGCGTCGTTCGCCGATTTAAGAAATATACATTTTGTATAGAAAGCCCCGTAGTAACTTTTAGCTTCATTTTGCAGAGCATTCTGCAACTGTGCCAAATAATGATTAGACTGCTGAAACTTACGGTTGCGGTAAAGCACATGCGCAATCATGTACAGCAGGTGGACCTTGTAATATTGATTTGCTCTTGAAAATCCGTTTGCGTTGGCTGCCGCGAGGTATTGTTCTATGATGTAAGGTTCAAACGTATAGAAATCTTTGCGAGCCAATACTGCGCTTCTTGCTATTTGCATGAGTTTGTAGAGCAAAGAAGGCCTGCGGCTGATGGCATTCTGCAGGCCATAAGCCGACAACACTTCCTGTATGGTGCTTTCAAACTGCAGGTACCTACCATCAACCCTAGCTTGCTCCAGCCTTTTTTGAATGATGCTACTGGCAATGTTGGCCCGCTCATCTTCATCGGCTATGGCTTTATTCTCATTCCGCTTTTGAATGATCAAGTCCAGATCATCAGAGTAAGCACTGCCGGCCTTTTCTATCTGTAGGTTATAAACTGTATTCAATAGTTCATACTGTTCGTTTTGCTCAGCTGTCTTTTCTGCTTTGCGGAGCATGTTCCAAGCTAGCCGTTCTGCTTGGGCATCAAACAGATACCGGGCAAGCGACAACAGACCCATCACAGTGGAGCTTGCGGTGGGGTCTTCTGTGGTGCGCTTAAGCATGATAAAGTCCGTCAGGTGCTGCATCAGCCGTTTTCGCAGCGCGTAATAAGCCACCGTACTCTCCCCCTCTGGGTAAAGTTGCGCCATTAACTCCTGCGGTTTCCATCTCTTCTTCTGTAGCAATAGTTTAAACAGCTCATAGTCTTTCCGGACTTTCTTCTTTTTCTGCCGCTGGATGAAATAGGTAAACTCTCTCACATCTTCCGGAGAAAGGGTTTCAACAGTAGTTTTTAAATCATCCATGCGTTTGCTATGACTTTAGGTTTGATTAGATTTTCAAAAGTAATATTTTAAAGCTACAAACTATTGTATATCAATGTTTTATTATTATTTATTTAAATTACAAAAGTAAAGAATACGCAAAAATTAGATGTATATGCCTTCACAGCTTATCTACCTTTGGTCAACAACATTCACCTGATACACAACCACTTCATATGAAAACACTTCTACACACCCTGCTTCTTCTGATCTGCTGCCTTCAGGTAGTGGCTCAAGACATTATTGTAAAGCGGAACGCGGACGAAATCAATGCTAAGATTTTGGAAATAACGCCAGAAGTGGTCAAATATAAGCGGTTTGATTATTTAGATGGGCCTACCATTTCACTGGCAAAATCAGAAATTTTCATGATTAAATATGCCAATGGAACCAAGGAAGTTATAACTGCGGCCACTGCCCCTTCACAAAGACCAGCCTTAGCTAATCAATATCAGGAGCACCCCATGCAGCAGGTGATTAAACTGGCAGGGCCCAGGGTAGGATTCACACTTATAACTGGTGCGCAGGTACAGGAGGCTAGAGAAGAATACAACCTCTCCCCTTTTATAACCCAGTTTGGCTGGCAGTTTGAGACCCGCATTTTCACTACTTCTAATGGGTTGTCTGGCCTAGTAGAGTTTGTACCGCTTATTGGTGGCTTAGAGCAAGGAAAGTTTATACCCAGCTTGAATGGCATTATAGGATTGAGAGGTGCTAAGGGGTTTGAGTTTGGCATTGGGCCAAATCTGACACCAACCGGTGCCGGTTTGGCACTAGCCTTGGGTACTAATTTTCATACTGAAGGAATTAATTTCCCGGTTAATCTGGCGGTGGTACCAAGTAATTCAGGGGCACGTTTCAGTCTGCTGTTTGGTTTTAACTCCCGCAAATACTAGAGCAAACAGTAGCCTGCATTGGCCTTATATAGGATAGCCAAGTATTCAGTTTTCTTCTTTGCCACTAGTAATATCTCCATAGCAAATCTACTTCACCCCTATTAAAAAATCAGCATGAAAAGAATTTTACTTTTTTGGCTTCTTCTGCTTTTCACTGTTCATGTGCAGGCACAGGATCTTATCATCAAAAACACAGGCGAAGAAATAAAAGCAAAGGTGCTAGAAATCTCTATAACAGACATTTTGTATCAGCTTTCAGATTCCGCGGGGTCACCTACTTTTTCCATCACTAAAAATGAGGTGTTCATGATCAAATATGCCAATGGAGAAAAAGAATTAATAGCAGCAACTCCTGCCGAAGAAAACATGGATGCCCAGCCTTTGACACCTCAGCAAATGTATGAACTTGGGCGCAGAGACGCTAAAATCTATTACAAAGGCAATGGAGCCATGTGGGGCAGCGCTGTCTCAAGTATTTACACCATGTTACTGGGTCCGATTGTTATTGCCGCAGTTCCACCAAAAATTAAGCCTACTGAAGTTTCTGAACCTTTGCTGCTCAATGACTGGAACTACGTGAGGGGCTACAAAAAACAAGCACATAAAAGAAAAATAGGGAAAGCCGCCACAGGCACTGCTATTGGAGTTGCCACCATATTTATAGGCACTATCATCTTAGTCAGTAATCATAAATAAAAAGCGTTTATATCTAACATTCAATTCAATATACTTTTAAACATTTATATTAAATATCTTATTCTACTTGCTCCTGTTTTAGGGCTCTTTTTCTAAAAGCAGCCCTAAAACAGGAGCTTATTCATTTTATATCAGCGGTAATACAAATTCACCTCTGAAAAAAAACAGCTTACCAACCAGCTTTCACATTTCTGGTTTAAAAAATCAAGCTTTTGCATATTCAGACATATACTATGCAGAAGTTATTATTTTGCGACCGCAATTAGTAAATGTACGCCTATGGCCTGCCTCCTTAATGTATCAGCTTTAGATCAATTTATAGAATCAAATTTTACTTCTGGTGGGCCGGGTGCTGCTATTCTTTTGAAAGTAAACGACGAAACAGTATACCAGAAAACGGTAGGCTTAGCAAATGTGGAGAAACAGGAGCAAGTAACACCCCTTACTAATTTCAGGCTGGCCTCTGTCTCTAAGCAATTTACCGCCATGGGTATTGCATTGCTGGAGCAGAGAGGAAAATTAAATTTTCAGGACTCCCTTCTGAAGTTTTTCCCGGACTTTGGTGCAACAGGTGAAAGTTTAACCTTGCAGCATTTACTCAATCACACCTCAGGCCTTTTAGACTATGAAGCTTTTGTGTCAGAGACCAGAGAAGAGCAGGTCGCAGATCAGGAAGTGCTGCAGATAACCACAGGCCATACCCATACCTATTTCACCCCTGGTTCTGAATTCAGATACAGCAACACGGGTTATGTTTTGCTAGGTCTAATTATAGAGCAGGTATCAGGCAAGTCATTACAGAGTTTTCTGGAGGAAAACATCTTTCGCCCTCTGGGTATGTATTCTACTACTTTGTATGCACCAACTATACCTATTCCGCACAGGGCAATGGGGTATGCCCAAAATGATCTGGCTGAAACAGTATTTTCTGACCAAAGTACCTGCAGCGCTACAAAAGGCGACGGCTGCCTTTATACTTCCGTACAAGAATATGAACTGTGGCACGAGGCATTGAAAGAAAATCCACGGTTTGACCTTGAAACATTGCTAAGGAAATCGTCTGCTGTTATAAACAGCAATAGGAACTGGCACTACGGAATGGGGTGGTTCTTTTCTGAACGGCAAGACGGATCTCTTGAAATGTACCACACGGGCAACACGTGTGGTTTTAGCAATTTAGTTGTTAGATTACCGGCGCATGACCTTTTGCTTATCTGCCTAACCAATATCGCAAATAACCATTTGCTACTTCCTGACCTAGTGCAAAAGGTTTTAAAAACTACTTCTGTAGAACTAGCTTCAAATTTAATCTATGCTCTACCAGAACTTACACGCTAGCGCCTTGGCTGTTTTAGGCTTATTTTCAGAAAAAAACGTCTAAAACAATGCCATTTACCTAACTACCGTTTGCATTTACTTACATTTTTCAAAACTAACAACTGTTTTAATGAAAATTTTAAAAACATTTTTCTAAAACCTTTGGAAGTTGTGATTTGACCTAGTATGTTTGAGCATCATTAAGAAAGAAACATGGTACAGCACAACGCATACTTTTACGGTTTTTACTTTTTTGGACCTCAGCCGGGGCTCAACAGGTAAGACTTTGCGTTGAATAACAATAAGAAACCTTAGAGCCCCGCCAAAAGCGGGGCTTTTTTCATTATGAACAGAGCCATAAAAATCGCCATTCAGGGAGGCGCCGCCTCTTTCCATGAAACCGCCGCGAAAGAACTTTTCGCCGCCTCGTCTATCAGCACTCTGCCCTGCTCTTCCTTTGAAGAGTTGTGCCACACTTTGCAGTCTGGCGTGGCAGACTTTGCGGTCATGGCGGTGCAAAACTCAGTGGCTGGACCCATTCTCCCCAACTACCGCCTGTTGGCTGAACATGGTTTTTCTATCACGGCTGAACGGTGGCTGCTAATAGACCAAATGCTGATGGCGCTGCCGGGGCAGCAGCTGTCTGACATCAAAGAAATTTGGTCTCACCCCATAGCGCTGCTGCAATGCAACCAGTTTGTGGAGGCCCAAACAAACACCACCTCCAAAGCCACCGCCGATACCGCTGACACTGCCCGCGTGATCAAAGAACAGAAAATAGAAGGCGTGGCCGCCATTGCCAGCCGTAAAGCCGCTGAACTGTATGGTCTGGAAATACTGCAGGAAAATGTAGCCAATGAACTGGATAACTTTACCCGCTTTTTGGTCATTGCACCTACCCCTTCATTGAAGGTAGCAAACAAGGTTACTTTGCTTCTGCCCTACCCGGTGGTAAGATTCTCCTTAGACGCCGTGCTTGATGTTTTGTCCACGCGTAACCTTGAGCTGACCATGCTGCAGCCACTGCCCTCTGTTCATCCGGGTCAACCGGAAGCTTGGGTACTGGAGGCCGAGTGCCATAATGCCTGCCAAATAACAGAGGCACTGGCGGCGCTGCAAGTAATATCTCCCAACCTGCAGGTTTTGGGCTTGTACGAGAAAGCAAAAGCCCCACTTCCGCAGAACAGATTGAACGGATGCCTTTCTTCTGTGCTACAAAAAGAACCTGAATTAGTATGATCATTGAAGGCGCAAAACGGCTAGAGCAGGTACAGGAATACTACTTCTCCAGAAAACTGGCGGAAGTAAGAGCCCTGAATGCCGCCGGTAAAAAAATCATTAACCTGGGCATTGGAGACCCAGACATGGCTCCTTCAGAAGAAACCATCAGTGCCTTGGTAAGAACTTCTATGAGCGAAGGAGTTCACGGATACCAGCCCTATAACTCTATACCGGCCTTGCGTCAAGCCATTTCACATTGGTACAAGCGCACGTATGGGGTAGAAGTAAACCCTGAGGAGGAAGTATTACCGCTGATGGGGTCAAAAGAAGGCATTTTCCATGTTTCCATGGCTTTCTTGAACCCCGGTGACAAAGTACTGGTGCCCAACCCTGGTTATCCGGCTTACGCGGCAACTGCCCGCTTAGTAGGTGCTGAACCAGTCTTCTACACGCTCTCAGAACAAAATGGCTGGTTGCCAGATGCTAATGAACTGCAAGAGCTGTTAAAAGACGGTGACGTGAAGCTGATGTGGATTAATTACCCACACATGCCAACAGGCGCCGAAGCCACTGCCGACGCTTTATCAGGTTTAATAGAATTAGCCCGCACCCACCGCTTCCTGCTGGCCAACGACAATCCGTATAGCCTGGTATTGCCCAACGATAAGCCTTTGAGTCTCCTATCTCTGCCGAACGCATTGGAATGCTGCCTTGAGTTCAACTCCCTGAGCAAATCACATAACATGGCCGGTTGGCGGGTAGGCATGATACTGGGTCATAAAGAGTATTTGCAGTGTGTGCTCCGGGTGAAAAGCAATTTAGACTCCGGTATGTTTCTGCCAGTGCAACAGGCAGCCATTCAGGCCCTACAGAATTTTGACGGGTGGCACGCAGAAAGAAACGCAGTATATGCGCAACGCCGCGAGAAGGTTTATGAACTGCTTGACCTTTTACAGTGTTCGTACGAACAGAATACAGTAGGGCTGTTCGTCTGGGGCAAAGTTCCAGAAGCCATTACTGATGTTGAGGCCTTTTTAGACGAAATACTCTACGAAGCCGGTGTGTTTCTGACACCAGGCAAAATATTTGGAACACAAGGAGAGCGATATTTACGAATTTCCCTCTGCTCTGCAGAAGCACAATTAGAAGAAGCCATTAAACGAATTAAATCACATGTAACGGCTACGGCCGCCCTTTCTTTATAATACCATGACAAAGACCTTAAACCTGTCCGCCCAGTCCGTATTCAGAACCACTAACGGACAGCCACTTATCATAGCCGGCCCTTGCAGCGCCGAAAGCGAAGAGCAAATGCTAGAAACAGCCCGTGGCTTAGCCGCTGTACCAGAGGTAACCATTTTCAGAGCCGGTATCTGGAAGCCACGTACCCGCCCAGGTGCCTTCGAAGGCATAGGCAAAGTAGGCTTGAAGTGGTTGAAAACCGTGAAGGAAGAAACCGGATTAAAGACCGCTTGTGAAGTTGCCACGGCTGAGCACGTGAATGATGCCCTTAAACAAGGAGTAGACATTCTCTGGGTTGGTGCACGTACCACAGTAAATCCCTTCTCAGTACAAGAGATTGCTGATGCTCTGGAAGGTGTTGATGTTCCGGTACTTGTAAAAAACCCGGTGAATCCTGATTTGCAGTTATGGTTAGGTGCCTTGGAGCGTTTGAACCGTGCCGGTATCACTGATTTAGGCGCCATTCACCGTGGTTTCTCCAGCTTCGATAGTAAACCGTACCGCAACCACCCGAAATGGAACATGGCCTATGAGTTCAAGAAACTGTTGCCAGAGATTCCGTTGATCTGCGACCCAAGCCACATTGCCGGCAAGCGCTCCCTATTACAGCAAATTAGCCAGGAAGCCCTAAACCTGCAGGTAGACGGCTTAATGATTGAAACCCACTGTAACCCTGATGTAGCTCTTTCTGACGCCGCTCAGCAAGTTACGCCAGAGGGGTTAAGACAATTATTAGATTCATTAGTAGTTACAGTGGCAAACGCTACCGCTACCGCCAACGAAGAAGAACTGGCAGAACTGCGTAACCTGATCGATTACTTAGACAATGAATTGATCAATGTTTTGGCCCGTAGATCTTCTGTGTCAAAGCAGATTGGTATCATCAAGAAAGAAAACAAAATGAACCTGTTGCAAACCGGACGTTGGGAGCAGGTAATGGAGCAGCGTTTAAGCAAAGCACAACGCGAAGGACTTGAAGAAAACTTTGTGAAAGCTATCTTCCAGGAAATTCACCAGTACTCACTGCACACGCAAGCTGCCACCGTAGTACCGGAAATTGCCCCTCAGGTGTAAGTTGAACTTAATCTAACAGATAGACAAGAGTAAGAATTTCAATAAAGATTTTACGTTTACGCTTTTCTTCTTTGGTTAGTACTAAAGCCCCGACTACTAAATAGTCGGGGTTTTGTATTTCTGCGGCATTGGGTATCTGCAGTAAAATACAAAGTAATCTGGGCTCCTCTCTTAATGTTTTACGAAAGCAAATTGCTTTAATATACTCTAAGTTTAAGTTTCCGGTTTAGCACTTGTTTTGAACCTCTTTTAGTTAAAACATGACTAAAAAAGGCGCATTGTTAATTACAATTCAAACTTTATTAGGCACTCCCTTACCAGTACAAAATTTTATACTTAGTAGAAACTGTGTCTGAATACATAAAAAGTTGAGCAGGTCTATTAGCAAATTAATAAGTTATTTTTCAGCCGTGTGATGTAGTAATGATGTAGTACCAGAATGTTAGGTGATGTAGTGTTGATGTACAGACAAACTAGTCATTTTGCGCTACATAAAGGTTATTTGTGTAACAGACAATGATATAATAGTGCCTGTCCTGCGCTACCTCTTCTTCTGTAGTAAAGAAATTTTTCACTAAAACGTAAGATGCCCATGGTGTACTTTTCCTATTTATTGAAATCAGTTTCTAGTCTAAATAAACTATTATTCACAGGTGCTGCCACAGTAGCCATGGGGTTTCAAACCAGTGGCCAAACGTTGGTGTGGGAAGAGAATTTTGATGGTACGTCCATTAATCCAGAACACTGGAGCTTTGAAACTGGAGATGGTTGCAACAGGGGAATCTGCGGCTGGGGGAATGCGGAGTTACAGTACTACACTGATCGTTCTGAGAATGCCCGTATAGAAGATGGCAACCTAGTTATAGAAGCCCGCAGAGAAGGATTTCAAACAAGACAGTTCACTTCTGCCAGAATCAAAACAGAAGGGAAAGTGCAGTTCAAATACGGAACGGTAGAGGCTCGTATAAAGATTCCCAATCTACAAGATGGTTTATGGCCAGCTCTATGGACACTTGGCGCCGTGGGCGGAGTATGGCCTGCCAACGGCGAAATAGACATTATGGAGATGGGCATCAGAGAAGCCGTTCAAGCCGGACTTACCAATCGGCGTGTGGGTGCTGCAGTGCATTGGGAGCATAACAATACAAGAGCTGATTATGGCCAGCACTATGACGCCCCAACTAATCTCTCCAGTGACTACCACACTTACAAAATGGTGTGGAACAGCCAGTCTATCAAAGTATTTATTGATGACCACGAGTTTTTTACTTTCAATATACAGGGAGCCGCGTCAAGTGATTTAGAGGAGTTCCATAACCCGCACTTTCTAATATTGAATCTGGCGGTTGGCGGTAACTATACTGGCATTACAAACCAAGCCAACATTACTGCTCCGCTTCCTGCCAAAATGTATGTAGACTACGTGAGGCTTTATCAGAACCCAGGTGATGTACTGTACCTGGCTAAGGAGAACGTGATTGCTGCCGGTAACTTTGGCGTACTTACTGAAACCACTCCTACTGTTGCCCGCCTGAATTATGATGGTGACGCTAATCTTTATATCTGGAATAATGCACTAACGGCCTTAGAAAATGCGGGATCACCTCTTGAAGGCACTGAAGCTCTAGCTTTCAGAGCTTCCTCTGACAACTGGTTTGGCATGGGCACCGACCACTCCGGAAAAAACCTCTCGGCTTACCTTGCCAACGGAAGCTTAAAATTCCACATGAAGACTTCTTCTGCGGCCACTTTTAAAGTGGGCGTGAAAAATGGCACCACGGAAAGTTGGATACACTTTACCAGCAGCGGTGAACAGTATGGTTTAGTACGAGACGGCGAATGGCACCAAGTCTCTATTCCATTAAGTGCATTCCAGAATCCGGCGGTTGATTTCACCAACCTTACCTCTACTTTTATGTTTGCCGGAGACGCACCAACCGCCAATTTCGACTTTCAGCTAGACAACATTTACTATTCCACTGGCTCCACTTTCCCCAGTGCGCCATTTGTAAGCCTTGCGTCACCAGATCAGAACCAAGTTTATACAGCTCCGGCCTCTGTAACAATAGCAGCCAATGCCTCTGATACTGACGGTACCATAACCAAAGTCCAGTTTTACAGCGGCAATACACTTTTAGGTACAGATGAATCCAGCCCTTATGCCTTCAGTTGGACAAATGTGCCCGCAGGAACTTATGTGATTACTGCCAAAGCTTTTGACAACGAAGGCCACACAACCCTTTCCTCTGCCAGAAACATTACTGTAAATGCCGCCCCCACTATAGGCAACTTTGGAGTTTTTACTGAAACCACCCCTACCACAGACGCACTGAACTACGATGGCGACGCGAACCTGTATCTATGGGATAATACCTTGTCTCCTATTACTACTCCGGCCCCTACTCCACAGGAAGGTTCAGAAGTAATTGCGGTGAAAGTGAACAATATAGGCTGGTTCGGATTTGGCATTGCTAATTCAGACAAAAACCTCTCTGGTTATGCGGCCAACGGAATGTTGAAATTTCATATGAAAACAACGGCAGGCGGCACATTCAAGGTAGGCATAAAAAGCGGCAACCTGGAGAGTTGGATAAATTTTGCTCCTGATGGTCAGCAATATGGTTTAACAAGAGATGGGAACTGGCACCAAGTGGCCATTCCGCTAAGTCAGTTTATGACGGTAACTGGTTTTAATCTAAACAACGTAAATCAGTCATTCATGGTAGCGTCTGTTTCGGCTCCAACTCAGGGACAGGAATATTTCTTTGATAATATTTACTACAGCCTTGAACCCTTGGGTATGTCAGATGAGGAAATAGCTAAAACGGAGACAAACATTTACCCCAACCCTACTACTGGTTTCCTCCAGCTTCAGTCTAAACGCAATTTAGAAGGAAGTACAGTAACAGTTATGGATGTAGTGGGGCGACCAGTTCTTACAAGTACACTAAAGAATGGTACCCTGGATGTTTCTAGGTTGAATTCAGGAGTGTATTTAATGCAAATCCATAACAACGGCAGCACCATGCGCCATCGTTTTGTGAAAGAGTAATGTATTTGGAATAGGTAGACTTGGAAATGTGGCTCCCCTTGGGAGCTATATTTTTTCTAAAGAAAAGGGAGCCTCAAGAGGCTCCCTTTTCTTTTTCTCTACAAATCGACTACCGTTTCTCCAGCTGTTTCCGCAGTTTGTCTTCAATGCTGTTCATGATCGGAAACCACTCATCACCAGATTCAGACGCAAAAACATCTTCGCCAGGTATACCTAATTTCATGCTGACGGTTTTGGTGTTGGTAGCGTGGTTTGGCTCCACCTTAAAATACACGTCTACCCAGTTGATGTCATGCACAAAGCGCTTCATTTTAGTGATTGCGTCACGAACGCGCTGCTGCAGTCCATCGGTAATGGTAATATCAACTGCCTGTACGTCAATTCTGATTCCTTCAAAGTTTTCTGTATAGTTCATAGTTTTAGTTTTAATTGCTTTTAGGTAAAAAAGCTTCATTGAGCTGTTTCACACAACTAAACGTAGATCTGGGGATACTGGTTGATTTTAAATTTATAATCATTGAGAACAATAGACCTTTACTTCTTGTGCTGCGGTTGACTCTGATTGATAGCATTAACCCCGGCTCTTTCAATTCCTCACATATTGTGCCCACTATTCATGCTTCAGTTTATAAACATATTACTTACAGACGCTAATAGTGATTGTTTTAAGTGAAGGGAAAGTTTATCTTGTATGAAGATTAATAGAAGCTATGCTATGAATCAATTTTCATGGTATAGAAAAATAGACTTTTTATCAAAGTAAAGTCCTGCTTGACCGAAGTTGTGGGTGATTGATAAATAAAAAATGAAATACATTCCTTTAGTTATAAGCCTTCTCATGCTTTCCTGCTCTGACGAAAGTTCAGAGAAAGCAGAAACATTGACTGATCAGGGTTTAGCTAAAAAAGCAAATCTACCTCCGCCACCTCCTCCGATAGGCGAACAAATTGACCGCAACAATGAACTTTGTGTAGCTGAAATCGAAAGGGCAAGGTTAGACGCAATGAAAGGAAAACTTGTCTACTCAAAGTACGAGGGAATGAAAATCAGGAGGCATGATGAGGAATTGAAGGAGCTGCTGAAGAAATTCAATATTGCTTATGAGCCCTTGGGAATGAATTGCACAGGCGAATTAAACTGCTATGGTTTATACATGGACAGCCTTATTACTGAGAAGTACGGGGTAAACTTCATCAGCAGCCTGAGTCAGATTGCAGACCACATGTTTGAGGCGAGATGGGCAACCAAGACTTATGAGTACTGGCACGTTGATGTGGAGCCTAAGTATGGTAAAGTTCCCCCAGATACATTTATATTGAGTAAGCTAAATTTACCTGTTGGTTGGGATTATGAACCCATGCAAAGTGAGAGACAGTATATCGAAGCTGAATTTGTAGTTGATACAACAGGCGCAGTGTCAAACATTAAGGTTGGTGATTTTGGTTATAATCTTAAATATTCTAACAATAAGTTTTTAAGTCATCTCAAAAAGCAAATTAAGAGCATAATTGAGGAGATGAAGCCATGGGAGCCAGCTATGTTTAATTCACACAAAGTGAAATGCTGGTACCTTGTAGACATTAACTTAGATAAATAAAACAACCTCCCACAACAATACCTATAGCGCACTAAAACGCGCCATAGCCTAAAGGTTAGCTGCAACTTTAAAAATAAATAGTGAAACAGCTTATCACCATTTTTGCTTTGTCTATCCTCTACGGCTGTTCGTTGTATGACAGGAAGGAAGAAGTTTTCATGACTGACAAGGACTTTGTAGAGTTTTGGCGGTTAGCTTCACCTGACAGTTCTATGTTATTATTAAACTATGGGATTGACCAAGGTACGTTTGGCTATGGACATGCAGGAACGGCAGTATTGAGCCTCAGTGATACGTCAAAAAACCTAAGAGAATATACCTTGCCAAATTCCTTAGTCCGTTTTATATGGCTCGACAACTATACTGTCTCTGCCAAATATGACACTATACCTTTTATACGTAGCGGAGCACAACCCAATTTTAAAGACACTGAATTAAATGGGATTAAGGTTAAAGTTTCTGCCTTTGACTTTATTGAACCCAATGCAAAACTAATAATCGAGCATCGGGAGAAATCACCTAATGGAAAATATGAATTAGTTGCTTACCGCTACATGAACGATGAACACAAACTAAATTTTATTCATGTTTCAGTCATCCCTGCAGGCGGAATTATTCCTAAATATGGGAATTACTTAATTGCAGATATGCAATCGGGCTATGCCTTAAATGGGAAATGGAACAAAGACAATACGATCATCTTCTATTCAAATGACCTTTATTCGGACATGGTGCAATATTATCTTGTCCATAACCGTCCGAATATAAAGTACAAAATAATAAATGAAGATAAGAAATACAGCAGCAAATATAGATGGATAGGGAAAAAGTCAGCAGATAACAAAACCTAAAATGCAGCCTTGGCCGACCGCAAAGCTTGATGTATATACTAAACATTGTAGTGCATTTACAAAAAGATGAAAACATTTAAATATATCTTTTCTACTTTTTTGGTAATATGGGGAATACTAATAGCTTGGGCTAAACTATTCTCAGTAGGTTCTCATTTCCCCTTTCTAACTGTACTAACAGTGATTGCCATCATAATGGGCATTAGCAAGAACAAAAAAGCTGATATCGTCTTCTTCATCTCTGCTTGTCTGTGGATTATTCTAAGTGCTGAAACTATTGGATTTGTAATATTCTTCGATGAAGGCAAATACGGAAGAATGTTGATAGGCGTGATTCCATTTATGATAAGTACAGGACTCCTCCTCACAGCTCAAATAGAATTTAAATTATTAAACACCTTTACTAAGAGATTTGCTTTAGTTCCTTTTTTTCTGATTTTGGGAATTGGCTCGTATGTATATAAACCGACTATTGAAGAAGTCAATTGCTGGTATTATTTGGGTAATGAAAAAACTTACAAAGTACTGTTTGCAGAAGCACCTGAAAGAACTTTTGAGGTTGAGTTATCATCAGAAGAGTTGAAAAAAGAAGTTAAAAATGAAGCCTTGCAATATGAAGGTCGAAATGGTTACTACTGTCCTGAAACAAAAGTTCGCGTGGTCACTAATTTTGGAAAAATATCCTCGGCTGAGATATTATCATTTAGAAATAGTGAAATAGATAAAAAAGTAAATTTTAGTAGTCCAGCGAAGATTCCGTTAGAAAAGGTAAATGGTAAATTGGAGATCCTAAAACCATTCATTCTTAGATTATGGAATTAAGAAACGCACTACAACACTGTATGTAGCAATAGGCTGTTTGGTGGTTAAGGAAAGTTCGGTGGTATTAATGAACAAATTAAAATCTGAAAGATTATCCATTTTGCTACCCTGCTTGCCCTATACCAAACCGTTAGGTGAGACAACATTCATGGAAAACTACGAAGCACTTTTTCAGAGGCTACAATCTAAATCTAGAGGTTTGGGTATTTCACTTAATCCACCAGCTCTAAGAGAAGAACTTCAAGAGTTAGAAAACAGCCTCATGCAAAAGCTTCCAATGGAAGTGGCAAGCTTCTACAGGTTTTGCAATGGTTTTGAGACCGATGACTTTTTGTTTCGAATTTTACCAGTACATGAAGTTCTCAAGTATAAGGATGAATTAGGAGCCACTTCGTTTTATTTTGCCGAGTACATGATTTATAGCGACACCTGGACAATTTCTATACATGGACCTGAACAATATGTAATCATCAATAGTGACCATCAGCAAGAAGAACCGATTTATTTAACAAATTCAATTTTTGATTTTGTAGAAAGGTATATAGGTGGTGGTGGCGTTTTCGGGAACAGCGGACTATATAAGTGGTTAAAACAGAAGAAAGTAAGCAAGAATTAAAGGCCTTCTATACCCAACTCAGATTAATAAAAGTGTACAAGTATACTTGGGAGTAAATCTTCTTATGAAAAACCTCATTTTGCTGGTAGTTCTGTTTCTAATGAATGCTGTAGCTTCTGCGCAGGTAGCTATCATACAGGATAAAGATGGATATACAAATGTGAGGGAGAAACCGAATGGGCAGTCAAACATCATTCATAGAATTAATAATAATGAAGCCTTCTGGTATATCAATGATGAAAGAAAATCTGATGAGGAATGGGTTCTTGTTTATATACCCAAAAACCCCTACTCATTAGGTTCTACTCAGTCAGACTATATTGAAGGTTATATTCATACGTCCAGGCTAAAGCCGCTTGAAAAGCTACAGCCCTACAAAGGCGAAGACTTCTCTTTTAAATATTTACTGGAACCTTTTGCCCTGAACAACAGAATTGTGGACAGATACAACGGGGCCGTGACAGCCATTGCTGGCAGACCAGTATGGGGGACTGATGGGGATTTTCCTAAGACTCAGGTGAAAGACCTACTTGTTACAATTGAGGGGAATAAATTAGACATAAGCAAAGCCTTCTATTGCGATTTGTTTGAATGCACCAATACCTTCAACGTTTACAAAAGCGGTGACTGCTACGTCGTGTACCAATGGAACAGTGATGGAGCAGGCGCTTACCAGGTAGTATGGGTCTTTACTAAAAATGGCTTAAAACAAAGATTGGTGGGGTCAATGATATAAAGTGATTCAGTTCTAGCACTTATCATTTTACTGTCATTTGCTTATTAAATATATGTGCTGGCATGGTAGTCCGGCAAGACCAGAATAGTATATCAAACAACCAGCATGCCTTTCACCTTTTCTCACCCAGCCATTGTATTACCATTCACTTTGCTTCCGCGTAGGTGGTATTCTTTAACAGGTTTGGTGGTAGGCAGCGTTACTCCTGATTTCGAATACTTTCTTAGAATGAAGGTGAAGAGCGAGTTCAGCCACACTCTTACGGGATTATTTTGGTTTGATCTCCCGCTAGGAATTTTGCTCACGTTTCTATTTCACCTGCTCATTCGCAATAGCCTTATTTTGAACTCCCCTACCATGTTTCAGGCAAGGGTAATACTTTATAGTTCGTTCAACTGGCCGCGCTATTTTAAAAAACGGTGGTTTGTGGTGGTACTATCTATTATAGTGGGGGCAGCATCTCATTTGTTATGGGATAGCTTTACCCATTATACAGGTTATTTCGCCCGGGCTTTACCTGTATTGGTGAACACTGTTAAAATAGGCTCTACTACTATACCTATTTATAAAATTTTGCAGCATTCCAGTTCACTTCTAGGAGCAGCAATACTTGCCTACGCTTTCATTCATCTACCCACAGCCGATTCCGTCGTTACAAAGGCAAAGGCAAAATATTGGATTTTAGTTACCATTATTTGTGGTGTTGTAATGATGGGTAGAATTTTAGCCGGCCTGGAGTTTCAACAGTATGGGCATGTAATCGCATCTTTCATTGCTGCTTTGGTAGTTGCGTTGAGTGTGGCGCCCCTTGTCGTGACCAGGAGGTAGTAAGCTGCTAAATATTTTTAGCTTCACATGCTGTTTTACCTATAAAGGTAAACTCCTTTTGATATTCTCTTAATATTCCATTAACTTACTCCAGTAAAAAAACAATGCGGCATCAGATGCGTCTCAAGCAGATCATAACTGAAGAAGCAGCAAAATAAAACTTCAAACACAACCACCCCGCCTCAGAAGTTTTTTTGCCATATTTACTATTTTTACCTCTTTTCTTGCGAAAATCGCAAAAGCTTAATTCCTTCTTCTTCAGCAACTTCAACTAAACCTAACATTTGTTGTGTAATTTTCAACGTTTTAGAAAAAAAATTATCAATATTCACTGGTTTTTCAATATTATATACGATATTTGATAATCATAACATTTAAAATTCTAGTATTGTGTGTGGAATTGTTTGTGCTTTCGATTTAAAGGAATCTGCTGAGGCGTTGCGCCCTCAGTTACTGGAAATGGCGAAATGTATTCGTCACCGCGGTCCGGACTGGAGCGGTATATACAGTAACTCAAAAGCCATATTGGCGCATGAGCGTTTGGCTATTGTAGACCCCATCTCTGGTAAACAACCTTTGTTTAGCGAAGATGGTAATTTGGTGCTTGCTGCCAATGGCGAAATATATAATCACCTGGAACTCCGTAATCAACTTTCAATTCCTTATAATTTTCAGACAAAGTCAGACTGTGAAGTCATACTTGCCTTGTATCAAGAGAAAGGTGCTAAGTTTTTAGATGACCTGAATGGTATCTTCGGCTTTGCCATCTATGACATAGAAAAGGACGAATACCTGATCGCTCGTGACCACATGGGAATTATTCCGCTGTACATTGGCTGGGATCAGAACGGAACGTTCTATGTGGCTTCAGAACTGAAGGCCCTGGAAGGCAGATGCGCCAAGATAGAGTTGTTTCCTCCGGGCCATTACCTCTCCAGCAAAGAAGAAGGTTTCCAGAAATGGTATGGCCGTGAATGGATGGAGTTTGAAAACGTGAAAGAGAATGGAACCAATATTCAGGCTCTACGCGAGGCTTTAGAAGCGGCCGTTCACCGCCAACTCATGAGTGATGTACCTTATGGCGTTTTGCTTTCAGGTGGATTAGATTCTTCCATCACCTCTGCCATTGCCAAAAAATACGCTGAAAGACGCATTGAAACCAATGACGAAGAAGCGGCTTGGTGGCCACAGCTGCACTCCTTTGCCGTAGGCTTGGAAGGCTCTCCTGATTTGGCGGCAGCACAGAAAGTGGCCGATCATATTGGTACCGTTCATCACGAAATAAAATTCACCATACAGGAAGGTATAGACGCCATAAAAGACGTAATCTACCACTTGGAAACGTATGATGTTACCACCATACGTGCTTCTACTCCTATGTATCTGATGGCTCGTGCCATCAAAGCCATGGGCATTAAAATGGTGCTTTCCGGCGAGGGTTCTGATGAATTATTTGGCGGTTACCTGTACTTCCACAAAGCACCTAATGCCAGAGAATTCCATGAAGAGACGGTGCGCAAGTTAGACAAGCTGCACATGTACGATTGCCTCAGGGCTAACAAATCATTAGCGTCATGGGGTATTGAAGGCCGTGTTCCTTTCCTGGACAAGGAGTTCATGGATGTAGCCATGCGCATTAATCCACAGGACAAAATGATCAATGGGGAGCGTATGGAAAAATGGGTGCTTCGGAAAGCGTTTGAAGATTACCTGCCAGCCAGCGTGGCGTGGCGCCAGAAAGAGCAGTTCTCTGACGGAGTAGGTTACAGCTGGATTGACACCCTGAAAGAAATGGTGAACCAGAAAGTGAGTGATGAGCAACTGGCTAACGCCCGCTTCAGATTCCCTATTCAGACACCTTCTACCAAAGAAGAGTACTACTACCGCTCTATCTTCTCCAAACACTTCCCAAGCGACGCAGCGGCTCTTTCTGTACCGTCAGTACCGTCGGTGGCTTGCAGTACACCTATAGCTCTTGAATGGGATGCTTCCTTCAAAAACATGAACGACCCTTCAGGCAGAGCAGTAGCCAACGTACACGCAGATGCCTACAAGAAGAAAGAGGAACTGGCGGAAGTAGCCGGTTAACAATACAAAAATTTAATGCAAGCCCTACTAACTTTACGTTAGTAGGGCTTTTTTTTAAGACATAATAATGTAGAACTAAAGTATAGCTGCTGTTTTAGGCCTGATTTCAGAAAAAGAGATCAAAAACAGTCACTGCTAACAATAAGAGGAGTTCTAGCTGTCTTTATATATATCAGAGCTTTGGGTACTATCTGCTCAACTGGTTTCACCCAGGTTACTTACTATCTCCATACTTGCCATCCTATTTCCACCCTGTTCGTACTCTAACTAGTTCATTAAATAAACTAAAATTGAAAGTACTTCATGAGAGACCTTTTCCGGCCCCTACTGGCGCTTATTCTCCTGTTGCAATTCTGCGTAATACCGGCGTTTGGGCAGCTAAAGCCTTTAGATGCCGAGTTGACCAACTACACATACCCCTTCCCGGTATCTCATTATCCTGTTCAAGCCCAGAATCAAAAACTAAAAATGGCTTATATGGATGTGAAACCTCAGAAACCCAGTGGCCAGACGGTAGTGCTTTTACACGGCAAAAACTTTAATGGTGCCTATTGGGAGGAAACAGCCAAAGCCTTAAGCAACAATGGCTACAGGGTAATTATACCAGATCAGATTGGCTTCGGGAAGTCCACTAAGCCTGAATATTACCAGTACACGTTTCAGGCGCTGGCAATGAACACCAAAGGTTTACTAGACAGCCTCGGAGTAAAGAAAGCAGCAGTATTAGGTCACTCCATGGGTGGAATGCTGGCTACGCGTTTTGCTCTTATGTACCCTTCTTTTACAGAAAAGCTTATTCTTACCAACCCTATTGGCCTGGAAGACTGGAAAAAGTGGGTTCCCTATCAGCCAATTGAGCAATGGTACGCCAACGAACTGAAGCAAACCCGAGAAGGCATAAAAAAATACCAACTGCAGAACTACTACGGCGGCCAGTGGAAACCTCAGTATGACCAGTGGGTTAATTTATTAGCAGGTTGGACAGTTGGTCCTGATTACCCTTTGATTGCCTGGAACGCCGCCCTCACCTATGACATGATTTTCACTCAACCGGTGGTGTATGAGTTTGATCAACTCAAAATGCCCACCCTGCTCATTATTGGGCAACGCGACCGTACCGCTTTGGGAAAAGCGCAGGCCAGCCCTGAAGCGCGCGAGAAATTGGGTAACTATCCTGCTTTAGGAAAAGAGACTGCAAAAAAAATACAAAATGCCAAATTGGTGGAACTAGATAATGTGGGGCACCTCCCACACATAGAGGCATTTGACCGCTTCATAAAGCCGTTACTACAGTTCCTTAAATCCTAGTTTTTCATTTTCGTTTATAGAAATTCGCACATTCTGTTTTGGGCTTGTTTTCTTTAAAACAGGTCTAAAACAGAATTTTTTGTTTCTGCATTAAACCTTATCAAGCCGCTGCCATCTAAACACAAACCAATGCTGAAATGAAAAAAATAAGTTTACTGTTCTTTCTGTTTTTCCTCTCTTTTTTAGGCTACAGCCAGACTGGCTCCATTAATGGTCAAGCAGTGGGCGAAGGATCTCCTCTTATCTCCGCTACTGTTTCTCTTTTGAATGCCCGTGATTCATCAGTAGTCAATGGGGTCTCTACCGATGTAGAGGGTCAATTTAGATTTCCTGCCGTTCGAAACGGACAATATTTAGTTAAAATTACCTATTTAGGGTTCAACGACCTGATCAAACGTGTAGAAGTAGCCGGGGCTCCGGTTAATTTAGGCACCCTTGCCTTAACATCCGGCGCTACTACTTTAAAAGAAGTAGAAGTAGTAGGGCGCGCGGCAACCGCCATCACCAGAGGTGACACCACTGAACTGAACGCTGCTGCCTTTAAAGTTAACCGAGATGCCAACGCAGAGAACCTTATACAGAAGATGCCGGGTATAACCGTGCAGAATGGTGAGGTACAGGCTCAGGGCGAACGGGTACAGCGTGTATTGGTAGACGGTAAAGAATTTTTTGGGGAAGACCCGAACGCCGTACTTAAAAACCTGCCCGCCGAAGTAATACAGAAAATACAGGTATTTGACCGCCAAAGCGACCAATCGCAGTTTACAGGCTTCAGCGATGGCAATGAGCAAAAAACCATCAACATCATTACCAAACCCGAAATGCGCAACGGCAAGTTTGGCCGAATCAGCGCTGGTATTGGTACCGACGGCCGATACCGTTTAAGCGGCAACATCAATGAGTTTGACGGCGATCGCCGCGTATCAATTGTAGGTTTGAGTAACAACGTAAACGAACAGAACTTTTCATCTGAAGATTTAGTGGGTGTAGCCAGTGCCTCTAGCCGAGGCGGTGGCCGTGGTGGACGCGGTGGCGGAGGACCCCGTGGAGGCGGCGGTGGCGGCTGGGGCGGCGGCAATAACACCGGGGATTTCCTGGTGAATGCCAACAACGGTATTGCCCGCACCAACGCTATTGGTATTAATTACTTGGACAAATGGGGCCAGAAGGTAGACGTACAGGGCAGCTACTTCTTCAACCACTCCAACAACGACTACAACTATTCTTCTTTCCGTCAGTTTCAGACAGATTCCGAAGACGAAATGAACGTGAGGGAGCTTGGTAATTCAGATGCCAAAAACCAGAACCACCGTCTGAACCTCCGCATTACCTATAACATAGATTCAGCCAACTCTTTGATCATCCGCCCGCGGCTAAGCCTGCAAATGAACGACGGTACCAGCCTGACAGAATCTAGACTCAATTCTGTTTCTTCTCTGCGTGATGACAACATGTTGATTAACAATTTTGACAACCTGTTTCAGTCAGACCTCACAGGCATTAACTTCAACAACAGCATTTTGTGGCGCCACAGCTTTGCTAAAAGGGGGCGTACCTTCAGCGTGAACCTAGAAAATGGTTACAACCAGAACAAAGGGGACAGCCGCTCTGAAATTGCCTATCTTTTTGATGTGGTTAACGAAGGAGATGATTCGCTGCTGTACCTGAACTCAAGCCTGAACAACCAAGGTTACAATGTCGGAGCCAACCTCAATTACACAGAGCCACTCACCCAGAATACACAGTTGCAGTTAACCTACAACACCAACTACAACAATTCAGACGGTGACAAACGTACGTTTCAATTCCGCCCAAGAACCGAGGCCTATGACAGCCTGGTCACAAATCAATCTAGCACGGTAGACAACAGAACCCTTACCCAAGAGCTTGGCGGCGGCTGGCGCTACAACAGCAAGGATTTCCAGATGATGCTGAGTGCCCGCTACCAGTGGCTGCAGTTGGCAACTGATCAGCTGTACCCAACTACTATTGACACCACCAGAACCTACCACAACATTTTACCCTTTGCCATGTTGCGGTACAACCTAAGCCAAGATAAAAACCTGCGGTTGTTCTACATGGGCCGTACACAAACGCCGTCAGTAGAGCAGTTACAGAGTGCCGTAGACATTTCAAACCCTACGTTGCTTACCCAAGGGAACCCTAGGTTGGGTCAAAGCTTTAGCCATAACCTGAACATGCGGTACCAGGCGAATAATCCTGAAAAGTCATCCTCGTTCTTCTTCTTGTTCGGTGGTTCTTTTGCACAAAACTACATTGGCCGCAGCACCTACCGCAACAACTCCCCTGCCGTGAATGGACCTGGTAGAAATGAAGAGCCAATCACCACTCCTTCTGGAGTACCTTTATCTCGTGGTCAGCAGCTTTCTTACCAAACGAATTTAGACGGACAATACACCATGCGTTCATTCCTGAACTATGGAATTCCGATCAGTTTCATCAAGTCTAACCTGAATCTGAATCTAAACGCAAATTACTCTAACACCCCTTCTTTGTACGCCGATTATAGAACCGACTATAGGGAAGTATCGAACGCTACCAAAGCCTTGAACATGGGTGGTGGAGTTGTCATTAGCAGTAATATCAGCGAGAATCTAGACTTTTTGATATCAACCAATGCCAGCTACAATAACGTGAAGTATGAGTTTCTGACTACGCAGAACAACAACTACTACAGCCAAAACAGCCAGTTCAGATTGAATTGGATTATCTGGCAAGGTCTTACCGTTACTTCTGAGCTAAACCACCAGTACAATGGAGGTCTGGCCGAAGGCATAGATGCCAACTATCTTCTTTGGAATGGTGGCATTGGCTATAAGTTCATGAAAGACCGCCAGGCAGAAATCAGGTTGTCCGCGTTTGATTTGTTAGGCCAGAATACAAGCATTCAGCGTAATGTGACCAACGCTTACATTGAAGACGTGCAAACCACTGTGCTGCAACGTTACTTTATGGTCAGCTTCAATTATAACCTGCGTCAGTTTGGTTCTTCCAGAAGGTAATTTCTTCTGATCAAGCTTCTGTTTTGGGCCTCTTTTGCGAAAAGGAGGCCCAAAACGTTTTATAACCCTTTGGAGATAACAAAAGCTGTTAGTAAGAAGGAAATTGTCGCTGTCTTCCATCATACCTTTCATTAGCAGCCAATATCATTATGAAAACATTTCTATTGTTTTTAAATGAAAATAGAACCCTTTTTCGGTTTCTGCTTTGACTTTATTCAGCCACGCTTTACTTTCGGGTTGAGGAGAAGATGAAGTTGTTTTACTTCTGTTTTAGAGCAGTTTTAGGTAAAACAGGCTCAAAACAGAAAGACTCTCTATATGTCTCCCTTCTCCCCTTTTTCTTTTCATTTAAACCTGGTTCCCTTTTTCTGGTGATTTACCGCTAAAGCCGCTCCAGACAACATACATGAACACACAAAAGCTTCAGGCGCTTGCCAATCAACTAGAAGGAGAATTCTTTTTTGACAGCACCATGCGTACGCTTTACGCCACCGATGCCTCCGCCTATCGCGAGGTTCCCCTGGCAGTAGCCTTTCCGGCGTCGGTGCAAGACATTAAAACCCTTATCAGCTTTGCCCGCAAAGAAGGAACCTCCATCATTCCGCGTACCGCTGGCACCTCATTGGCTGGTCAGGTGGTGGGCAATGGCATTGTGGTTGATGTTTCGCGCGCATTTACTAAAATATTGGAGGTAAACGCCGAAGAAGGCTGGGTGCGGGTACAGCCGGGAGTAATCAGAGATGAGCTGAACATGTTCCTGAAGCCCTACGGCCTTTATTTCGGACCAGAAACCTCTACTGCCAACCGCGCCATGATTGGCGGCATGGTAGGTAATAACTCCTGTGGTTCAAACTCCATTATTTACGGTAGCGCTCGCGAGCACTTACTGTCTGTAAAAGCAATACTGAGCGACGGTTCCGAAGCTGAGTTTGGAGCTCTGACCTTAGACGAATTTGAAGCCAAAACACGAGGCGAAGGCACCTCTGGCCCACTGGAGACGCGTCTTTACCAAGGCATCAAGTCTATGCTAAGCCATGTTCCGTCACAGGAGAACATAAGGGCTCATTTCCCTAAACCCAGCATTGAACGCCGTAACACTGGCTATGCCATTGATCTGTTACTGGAAACCGAGCCTTTTACTTCTGGCAAAGAACCTTTCAATTTCTGCAAACTCATTGCGGGCTCAGAAGGCACTTTGGCCTTCTTGACCGAAATAAAGCTGCACGTAAACCCATTGCCTCCCAAAGAGGCGGCGCTGGTTTGTATTCACTGCCACACCATTGACGAGTCACTTCGAGCTAATTTGGTTGCCCTAAAACACAAGCCAACGGCGAGTGAACTCATGGACCACTACATTTTGGAGTGTACCAAAACCAACATTGAACAAAGCCAGAACAGGTTCTTTGTGAAAGGAGACCCTGGAGCCATTTTGGTAGTGGAATTGGCCAGCGACAGCCCTAAAGAAATTGAACAGCGTGCGCACGCTTTGATTCAAGATTTAGAGGCGGCTGGTTTGGGGTATCACTACCCGGTGGTGTATGGCCCAGACATCAAAAAGGTATGGAATCTGCGCAAAGCAGGTTTAGGATTGCTGTCTAACATACCCGGCGACGCTAAGCCTGTAGCAGTAATTGAAGATACTGCCGTAGCCGTAGAAGACCTGCCAGATTTTATTGCGGAATTCAATGAGACCCTGAAAACGCATGACCTTTATTGCGTGCATTACGCCCATGCCGGCTCTGGTGAACTTCACCTCCGCCCCATTATAAACTTAAAAACCGCTGAAGGAAATCAACTCTTCCGTACCATAGCCACTGAGATTGCGCACCTGGTGAAAAAGTACCGCGGCTCTTTGAGCGGTGAGCATGGTGATGGCCGCTTGCGCGGTGAATTCATTCCATTCATGATTGGGGAAGAAAACTACCGGCTGGTGGAAGAAGTGAAACGGGTATGGGACCCGGAGAACATCTTCAATCCTGGAAAGATTGTGAATACTCCCAGCATGAACACCTACCTGCGCTATGAGCCAGGCCAGGAAACTCCGGAGTTTGACACCGTCTTCAAATTCAGTCAGGCAGGTGGTGTATTAAGGGCAGCAGAATTGTGCAACGGTTCCGGCGACTGCCGTAAAACACATTTAACTGGCGGCACCATGTGCCCTAGCTATATGGTAACCCGTAATGAGCGCGACACCACGCGTGGACGTGCGAACGTGATGCGTGAGTTTTTAACCCGCTCCCCCAAAGCCAACCGGTTTGATCATCATGAAATAAAGGAAGCCATGGACTTGTGTATCTCCTGCAAAGGCTGCAAGTCTGAGTGCCCCTCTAACGTGGACGTAGCTAAACTGAAGGCCGAGTTTCTGCAGCATTATTATGATGCCAACGGTATTCCTTTCAGAACTCGGTTGATCGGTAATTTCAACAATGCCAACAAACTGGCGTCTCTACTTCCGGGGGCTTATAACCTACTGTTCAAGAATAATTTTACCGCTAATCTCTTCAAAAAATCTATAGGTTTTGCCACCAAACGTTCTTTACCGCTCCTGCACAACACCACGCTCAAAAGCTGGTTTAAAAAGCATCAGAAAGAAAGAGGAGACAAAACTTTTAAAAAGAAGGTATATCTGTTCTGTGATGAATTCACGAATTACAACGATACACCAATCGGCCAGAAGGCGGTGCTGTTACTGGAGAAGTTAGGCTATGAAGTAATCATACCAGAACATGAGGAAAGTGGCCGCACCTATCTCTCAAAAGGTTTGGTGCGTGACGCCAAAAAACTGGCCCAGCGTAACGTGGCGCTTTTGCATGAACTGATTACCGCTGAAACGCCCCTCATTGGAATAGAACCGTCTTGTATCCTCACCTTCCGTGATGAATATTTAGATCTGGTGAATGATGATCAGGTAGAAGCTGCCCAAGCACTTTCCATCCATTGTTTACAATTTGACGAATTCATTGCCCGTGAAATCCTGAACAAGAACATAGATACCAATCTGTTCAAGGAGGAAGAGCGGCTGATCAAATTGCACGGACATTGCCACCAGAAGGCGTTGAGCAGTGTGCTCTACACACAACAAATGCTCACGCTGCCAAAAAACTATAAGGTAGAGGTGATTCCTTCTGGCTGCTGCGGCATGGCTGGTTCCTTTGGTTATGAAGCCGAGCATTTTGATGTGTCCATGGCTATAGGGGAATTAGTGCTTTTCCCAACGGTACGCCAGCAACCTGAAGAAGTCATTATTGCCGCCCCTGGAACAAGTTGCCGCCACCAGATTCACGACGGTACCGGCAGAACCGCTCAACACCCGATAGAGGTATTGTATGAAGCGTTAAAATAGTAGTGCTAAATGTAGCAGCAGAGGAATTATTGTAGCTTCTGTATTTGGTAAAGACGACCCTTAAATTCTATCACTAAACAGTTTTATAAATAACTTTTATTTAATATTCTATTAAAAATAACTACATGAAAATAAGCTTAATATTCACTATTCTTTGTTTTGTAATTAGTCTTTCTTATAGCGTAGGCCAGACATCAAATGATCTTAGGCTAAAGAAAGGAATTTTTAGAAACTTTGAAGAATTCAAGAATAATAGTCCTACTGTTGAATTTGATTATAGTATAGTCCCATTTACCATTTAATAAAGGAACTGGCTTTTTAAATGCATCTGGCAGTGTTAGTTTATACAACATTAACATTGATAAAAAAACAGGACGTTCCATAGGCTATATCTTTGGGTTTAGTGACGGAATAAACTTTTATATTAAAACCTCTGATTCAGCACTTGGTCCGAAAACAGAATTTTCCAAAACTGAGAAAATTGGAAACTACCTCTATTTTACCGACTATGGAATACGAGGATCGGGAGGATATGGTAATAATACTTTTCAATTAGTTGAAAAGGTTCTTGATGTAAATACTGGAAAAACTATTCTTCTGGACAAAAAGTCATTAAGAAAAATAATAGCAACTGAAACTGAATTGCTTTTGGAGTTTGAAAAAGAAGAAAAGAAAAATAAAAAGTTGAAGTCATATTTAAAGAAGTACGTTGAGTTAACTACTAATTATTAATCTTCTATCAAAAAAAAGTATATATAGTTTTTAAAAGCAGAAAGGGCAGAATTTATATTCTGCCCTTTCTGCTTTTGATTTGTTCAACTATTCAGACTTCAAATATTTAGCAGCTTCAATAAAAGTGGGGTTCCAAATTTCCTTTTCATGTTTCTTCAAGAAACCTAATAACTCAGCGTGTGCCTTTCTTGATACATTTAGACTGTGCTCTCCCCCAACTCCATGAAAAAGGAAAACGATCATGCGTCTGTTTTGTATAGCCTCTTTTACCAGCGCAATCAGTTCCTCCCCGTTTTGTCCGTTACCGCTGTGGCATCCAATCATATAAACATCCGTAGCTTGTCTAGGCAACATTTCTTTCTGCACCCCTCTGGCAGCCACAAAATTCTCTTTGACCATGGGAACAAAAGACTCACCCCCTGCTTTCGTGTCTCCACAGGGGTAGGCAAAGGTGCGCTCTGTTTTGCCATCCAATGCCTGCAGCACGGTATTAGTCATCTTTATTTCATCTGATAACCTCCGTATAGAATATTTGGCCAAGTCATACTCTGAAACAAACGATCTTCCGGGAAGGCTGCCATCGCAAGGGTGGAAAAGGGTGTGGTTAGCCAATTCATGTTTATTATTGGCAACTTTTTCCCACTCGGGCAGGCGCTGCCTAAAAGCTTGGGCACCGGCAGTCAAGTAGAAGGTGCCTTTCAATCCTAAGGAATCTAGAGCCGGTAGAACATGGTCAAGGTGCACGTTTAACGCATCATCATAGGTAAGCACCACAGCGGCTTTTTTCTTGTTCCAATCTTGTGCTATACCTGGTGAGGCAATAAAACAAAAGATTAAAATAACCAATGCTCGCAGCAGATGGGGTTTTACAAACGTGGGGTTAATTTTCATAGAAGTAAATATACCGAAAGTGCTTCTCAAAAAATACTTATTCAACCATTCTGTCTTGCATCAAATTATACTTTCAGTTTGAATTAAACATATGTAGATATTTTAGAGCCCACAGAAGGTTCTTCTACAGATAAAACTCTGTTTTGGAGCTGTATTTGAAAAATCAGCCCCAAAACGATTCTAGTTTAGAAGGGATTAAAAAAGCTATAAGTAATCATTAGATGGTGAATACTTAAGCTATTTAAGGTCTTCTATTATTTTGAATTACTCTTCAGACCTCAGATTTGGGAATGCCCAATGCAGCCGTACAGCCAATATGCGTATCAAAATAATGATGCCAATTGCAACCGCTACCGGTACGCCTTCAGGCAATGGAGCCAAGCGCATCAGCAGATAAGCTCCTCCCCCCGTCAAGCACGCAGTTGCATAGACTTCCCGCCGGAAAATCAGCGGAATCTCGTTGCAGAGAATGTCTCTTACTACTCCCCCGAATACTGCTGACACAACCCCCATCACCAAGGCAATGATGGGTGGCACTCCAATCCTTAAGGCTTTCTCCATGCCTAGTATGGTAAAAAGAGCAATTCCTGCGGTGTCAAATAAGAAGAGGGTGCGCCTCAGCCTATTTATCTGCTTCCGGAACAACACTGCCACCACCACTGAGATAAACACCGTCAGCAAGTATCTCTCTTCCTGAATCCAAACGGGTCGTAAGTTTAGGAGTAAGTCTCTAACGGTTCCTCCGCCAAGAGCGGTTACAAAAGCTATGACAGAAGCGCCAAACGGATCTAATTTCTTTTCTGCCGCGGTAAGAGTTCCGCTAATAGCAAAAACAAAAGTACCTATGATTTCCAGAACAGGGATAAAGGGGAGCACGTGGAGTTGATCCATGGTATTTGGTTATTTATCCTGAAACTACGCAAATACAGTTTGCAGAAGCAACTTAAACTGAACATTTCCTGTTTTTAGCCCGTTTTCAGAAAACACACCTGAAACGCAAGAGCGCCTGCCTACACTGGTTATCTGCGTTCACTGGAAATTTCGTACTTTCGCATACCAATCACTAGCAACCTAACAAATGTCAGTTACTACTGTACAACCATACAAACCTGTCAATCATATCCGCATTGTAACGGCTGCCTCTTTATTTGATGGCCACGATGCTTCTATCAATATCATGCGCCGCATTATTCAGGCATCGGGTGCTGAGGTCATTCACCTTGGCCACAACCGCTCGGTGCAGGAAATTGTGGATTGCGCCATTCAAGAAGATGCTCAGGCTATTGCCCTCACCTCCTACCAAGGTGGTCACCTGGAGTATTTCAAATACATGTACGACCTCCTGAAGGAGCGTGGCAGCAGCCACATTCGCATTTTTGGCGGTGGTGGCGGTGTTATTCTGCCTTCTGAAATTGAGGAGTTGCACGGCTACGGCATTGCCCGCATCTACTCCCCTGACGACGGACGCGCTATGGGTCTTCAAGGCATGATCAATGACATGCTGGAGAAATGCGACTTCCCAACAGGTCAAAACCTAAACGGCGAGGTGAAGCACCTACAGCAAAAAGACGCCAAATCCATTGCTCGTCTTATTTCTGCCGCTGAAAACTTTCCTGAGGAATATGCCAAGGTGAAGAAGCAGCTGTTCTCTTGTATTGAACAACAATCAACAAATAAGAATCAGCAATTAGCAACACCTGTCTTGGGTATTACCGGAACCGGTGGTGCAGGTAAGTCCTCACTGGTAGATGAGTTGGTGCGCCGCTTCCTGATGGATTTTCAGGACAAAACTATTGCCATTATCTCTGTTGACCCCTCTAAACGCAAAACTGGTGGTGCCCTTTTAGGCGATAGAATTCGCATGAACGCCATCAGTAACAGCCGTGTGTACATGCGTTCATTGGCTACCCGACAGAGCAATTTAGCCTTGAGCCGCTACGTGCAAGACGCGGTAGACATTGTGAAGGCGGCCAACTTTGATCTGATCATTTTAGAAACCTCTGGTATTGGTCAGTCAGACACGGAGATCATAGAGCACTCAGATGCCAGCCTGTACGTAATGACGCCTGAATACGGCGCAGCAACCCAGCTGGAGAAAATTGACATGCTCGATTTTGCTGATATCATTGCGCTGAACAAGTTTGATAAACGCGGTGCACTAGACGCATTGCGCGATGTCAAAAAACAGTACAAGCGCAATCATCAGTTATGGGATGTGAGCGATGAGGAAATTCCGGTGTTCGGCACCATAGCCTCTCAGTTCAATGACCCCGGCATGAACCGCCTGTACAAAGCCGTGATAGCTAAAATCTCTGAGAAGACAGGTGTAAACTTTGATTCTAAGATGCAAGCCACCGGTGAGATGTCAGAGAAAGTGTACATCATTCCGCCTAGCCGCACCCGTTACCTTTCTGAAATTGCCGAGAACAACCGCAACTATGACAAATGGGTCGTAGAACAGGCTGGAGTGGCGCAGAAACTTTATGGCTTACGTCAGTCTATCGAAGCCATTCAGACCATTGAGGTAGAAGACAAAGACCGCCTGATAAAACAGTTGGAGTATGCTTATGAAGAAACGGCTCTAAAACTGGATGGGCAGAATAAAAAGTTGCTGGAGCAATGGCCAGAGAAGCGCCAAAGCTACAAAAATGAGTTCTATGAATTCAAGGTGCGAGACAAGGTTCTAAAAGTGAAAACCCACACCAACAGCCTTTCGCAACTGGAAATTCCTAAAGTGGCTACGCCAAGGTATGAAGCCTGGGGCGATTTACTTAAATGGAACCTGCAGGAGAATGTGCCGGGCGAATTCCCGTACACAGCGGGCGTTTTCCCGTTCAAGCGCGAAGGCGAAGACCCGACCCGTATGTTCGCCGGTGAAGGCGGACCTGAGCGTACCAACCGTCGTTTTCATTACGTGAGCAAAGGACTGCCGGCTAAGCGCCTGTCTACGGCCTTCGACTCGGTAACGCTTTACGGTGAAGACCCAGATCTACGCCCTGACATTTACGGTAAAATTGGCAATTCCGGGGTGAGCATTGCCTGTCTGGATGATGCCAAGAAGCTGTACTCCGGCTTTAACCTGGCGCATCCAATGACTTCTGTGTCTATGACCATCAATGGACCAGCTGCTATTTTGACCGGTTTCTTTATGAACGCAGCCATTGACCAACAGTGCGAGCTGTACATCAAAGAAAATGGTCTGGAGGAAGAGGTTGAAGCGCGAATCAAGGCTATTTTCGAAAAATCAGGCCAAAAACGCCCGCGCTACCAAGGCGAATTGCCAGAAGGGAATGACGGTTTAGGCCTGATGCTCTTGGGCGTAACCGGAGATCAGGTCTTACCAGCCGATGTCTATGCTCAGATTAAAGAGAAAACCTTGGCCTCTGTTCGTGGAACCGTTCAGGCTGACATTCTGAAAGAAGATCAGGCGCAGAACACCTGTATCTTCAGCACAGAGTTTGCCCTACGGTTAATGGGTGACGTGCAGCAGTACTTCATTGACCACAACGTCCGTAACTTTTACTCTGTTTCCATCTCGGGCTACCACATAGCAGAGGCGGGCGCTAACCCTATCACTCAGTTAGCATTTACGTTAGCCAATGGCTTTACTTTTGTAGAATACTACGTGAGCCGTGGCATGGACATCAACGCGTTTGCTCCTAACCTAAGCTTCTTCTTCTCTAATGGTATAGATCCTGAGTACGCTGTCATTGGCCGTGTAGCTCGTAGAATTTGGGCGAAGGCTATGAAATTGAAGTATGGCGCCAATGCTCGATCCCAGATGTTGAAGTACCACATCCAAACCTCAGGGCGTTCACTACACGCACAGGAGATAGACTTCAACGATATTAGAACTACTCTGCAGGCTCTGTATGCCATTTACGATAACTGTAATTCACTACATACGAATGCTTATGATGAGGCTATTACCACGCCTACAGAGGCCTCTGTGCGCCGCGCCATGGCCATTCAGTTGATCATCAACCGAGAGTTAGGCTTGGCTAAGAATGAGAACCCACTGCAAGGCTCCTTCATCATAGAAGAACTAACTGATTTGGTAGAGGAAGCGGTGTTGCTGGAGTTTGACAGAATTACTGAACGTGGTGGCGTGTTAGGTGCTATGGAAACCATGTACCAGCGCGGCAAGATTCAGGAGGAAAGCTTGTACTACGAAACCCTTAAGCATACCGGAGAATACCCGATCATAGGTGTGAATACCTTCCTGAGCAGCCAAGGCTCACCTACTGTTATTCCTTCAGAAGTAATCAGAGCCACAGAAGAAGAAAAGCAGTACCAGATCTCTATGCTGAAAGATCTGCACGCCCGTTTCTCAGAGACGGCTCCTGCCCAATTAAAGCACCTGCAGGAAGTGGCCATACAGAACGGCAACATCTTTGAGGCCATCATGGAAGCATCTAAGTTCTGTTCTCTTGGTCAAATTACCAATGCACTGTTTGCCGTAGGCGGGCAATACCGGAGAAACATGTAATTAAAAAGAGTCCAGTGTCTGGGTCTTGAATTCAGAACTTGACTTGTTTTTGACCTGTTTTTATAAAAGGAGCCGATAAACGTCGGCTCCTTTTATTATACAACTTGAATTAGAATCAAACTAGCGCATAAAAAAAGGAAGACTTGTAGGCCTTCCTTTTTTTATGATATTTACAAGCAACTTATTATTTGGCAGCGGCTTCGCTGTTTTTCATGTCCTGAACTTCCTTACGGATGTCCTGAGCCATGTTTTTAAGATCTTGCATGCCTTTTCTCACGCGAGTACCAGCAGCAGAGTTCTTCTTGTCATAGAATTTTTCGAAGTCACTCTCAAGTGAAAGAACCAGATCCTTCAGTTTGGAAAAATTGTTCATTAGAGCTTGTTTTAAAGGTTTAACAATTCGTTTAATGGCTCTAATATAGGAATTATAAAATAAGGTGCAAAAAAATATCTGATTGCATTATTTTATTACCGAAGGCCTTTTCTAGACTGCTACTGGTGTTTTAGTATAAAGTCCTTTATCTAGCTTGCTTGACACCGCCTCAAAGGCGGCAATGGTCTCAGCCACATCGTCTAGGGTATGTACCGCGGTAGGAATCAGGCGAAGCATGATAACATCCTTAGGCACAACAGGATACACTACAATTGAGCAGAAAATGCTGTAATTTTCGCGTAAATCAAGGGTAAGAGAAGTAGCGTCAGAGATCTGTCCGTTCAGCAACACAGGCGTTACCGGCGACTCAGTGGTGCCAATGTTAAAGCCCTTCTCGCGTAACCCAGACTGTAAGGCATTTACTACTTTCCAGAGATTGGCTTTCAGCTCTGGCTGCGTACGAAGCAGTTCTAAACGCTTCAGGGCACCAATCACCAATGGCATAGGCAGTGACTTAGCAAAGATCTGTGAACGCATGTTGTAACGCAGATATTCTACCACCTGTGCTTCCGCGGCTACGAACGCTCCAATGCTGGCCATTGACTTAGCAAAGGTAGAGAAGTACACATCAATGCCGTTTTGAATTTCTAAATGCTCACCAGTACCGGCACCGGTAGTTCCCATGGTTCCGAAGCCGTGAGCATCATCTACCATCAGTCTAAATTCATATTTTTCTTTCAGGGCCACTACTTCGCGCAGCTTGCCCAGATTGCCACTCATACCAAACACACCTTCGGTTATTACCAAAATAGCACCTCCAGTTTCGCCTACTAAGCGGGTAGCTCGCTGCAATTGTTTGTCAAGGCTTTCTATGTCGTTGTGCTGGTACACAAAACGCTTGCCCTGGTGCAGGCGTACCCCATCAATGATACAGGCATGCGACTCGGCATCATAAACAATCACGTCACGGCGGTCTACTAAGGTGTCAATGATAGAAACCACTCCTTGGTAACCGAAGTTTAAAAGCAGAGAGGCAGGCTTCTGTACAAAGTCAGCTAACTCTTTCTCCAGTTTCTCATGGTAGGTAGTATTACCAGACATAATACGGGCTCCCATTGGCGTAGCCATACCCCAATCAGCGGCGGCATCGGCATCGGCTTTTCTTACTTCCGGGTGATTAGCCAAACCAAGGTAGTTGTTCAAACTCCAGGTGAGCACTTCTTTGCCTCTAAACACCATACGCGGTGAAATTTCCCCCTCCAATTTAGGGAAAGCAAAATATCCGTCTGCATAGTGAGAATGGCTGCCAAGCGGTCCGCGGTTGGCTAATAACTTTTCAAATAAATCCACTTTAGATAAGATTAAGGCGGTTGATGATAGTCCGACCTTTAAAAGTCAGCATTATTTATCAAATAATGAACTAGAAAGGCCTGCAAATTTACATTGAATGCTAACAAATACAAAGCCAAAAGCGTGATAGAATGAATTATAGGCTTCCATTTTTATGTTTGGGCCGAATGTTCGTTCTTTGATAGATAAACAATGCTTACTCTGTTTTGATGAAAAAAATTGAGAAGATACTAGTAGCAAACCGCGGCGAAATTGCATTGCGTGTCATGCGCTCTGCCCGTGAAATGGGAATAAAAACCGTTGCCATTTATTCTGAGGCCGACCGTCAGGCCCTGCACGTGCGCTATGCCGACGAAGCCGTTTGCGTTGGCCCCCCCGCCTCCAGCGCGTCTTACCTTAGAGGCGATGTTATTTTGGAGGTTTGTAAAAACTTAGGCGTTGATGCCATACACCCTGGCTATGGCTTTTTATCTGAGAATGCACAATTCGCCAAGCAGGTAGAAGAAGCAGGAATCACTTTTATTGGTCCTTCGCCAGAGGCAATAGAGTTAATGGGAAGTAAATTGGCCGCCAAAGCAGCTGTAGCCACTTACAATATTCCCATGGTGCCTGGCACAGAAGGTGCTATCACTGATGTAGAAGAAGCCAAGACCATTGCCACACAAATAGGTTTCCCTATTCTGATCAAAGCCAGCGCAGGCGGAGGCGGAAAAGGAATGCGGGTGGTGGAGCGTGTAGAAGATTTTGAGGAACAGATGAAGCTGGCCGTAAGTGAGGCGACATCCGCCTTTGGTGATGGTTCTGTTTTTATTGAGAAATACATAGGCTCCCCGCGCCACATTGAGATTCAAGTATTAGGTGATACCCACGGCAATATTGTGCATTTGTTTGAGCGGGAATGCTCCATCCAACGCCGTCACCAGAAAGTAGTGGAAGAAGCACCTTCAGCAGTGTTAACTCCCGAGCTACGGGATGAGATGGGCCGCTGCGCCGTAAACGTAGCCAAGGCCTGTGATTACGTAGGGGCTGGCACCGTTGAATTTCTTTTAGACGAGAACAAGAACTTCTATTTTCTGGAGATGAACACCCGTCTGCAGGTAGAGCATCCGGTCACAGAACAAATTACTGGGCTTGACCTGGTGAAAGAGCAGATAAAGGTAGCACAGGGAGAGCCTCTCTCCTTCCGCCAAGAAGACCTGAAAATACAAGGACACGCGCTGGAACTGCGGGTATACGCCGAAGACCCAACGAATAACTTTTTACCAGACATAGGAAAATTGGTTACCTATAAGCTGCCTCAGGGCTTAGGAGTGCGTGTAGACGATGGTTTTGAAGAAGGAATGGAAATTCCCATCTACTATGACCCTATGATTGCCAAGCTTGTCACCTTCGGCAAAAACCGTGAAGAAGCTATTGAGAAGATGATCAGAGCCATTGACGAATACCATATCACTGGTATAGAGACTACTCTTTCCTTCGGAAGGTTTGTGATGCAACATGAGGCTTTCCGCTCCGGTAACTTTGACACCAAGTTTATTGAGCGCTACTTCAAAGATCCGTCGGTGCTGAAATCATCTCCAGCCCCAGAGGAAGAAGAATTGGCCGCTGTTTTAGCCGCCCTTTTTGCCGGCCAAGCGAAAAAGTCAGCTCCTCAAGAAGCGGTTGCCCAAACCACTCCTTCAGGTTCAGGTTGGAGAAAGAATAGATTAAAATAGGCTACAACATTTCTATAGATATTGACTTATAGTCTCTACCATGGCGCAAGTGTCCGCTTGCGCCATTTAAATGATCCGATACACTCAAAATGATCAGTAGCAGGAAAGAAAGCGAAAGCCGTTTTTAGTCTATTTTCATGAAAACAAATCAAAAACGGCTTCTGTGTAAATCAACATTATACCTGCTACAGTAAATCGAAAAGATTCCGCACCCCTAAATTCCGCTCTTTGGTAAATCCTTCGCCATAGGTTACTCCTATAGAGTGTCCCATTTCAAGAGCGCGTGCCTCAATAAAACGAATGAAATCTGGGGAAGATATATACGTGGCAGGTTCATTGGTATTCTTTGTACCTGGAGTGTGAAACTGGCTACTAAAAGCGTAAATAGCTTCTTTCTTTTTTTCCCAATAAGGCGTGATGTCAACTACCAAATCCGGAGTAATCAACCGGTCTTGGATGTAATGGTAAACGGCTTTCGGTCGCCAAGCCTCCTGCTCCTGCCCATTTTCATCTTGTGTTTTCACCATTCTTAGCCCTGACAAGAAGCAGGACTCTGATACAAGCTGGCTGCCACGCCCGTGATCTGGATGGCGGTCATGAATGGCATTCATAAGTATAATCTCAGGACGGTATTTCCGGATAGCGGCCACTACTTTCAATTGGTGTTCCCGGTCATTTTGGAAAAAGCCATCGGCCATACCTAAATTCTCACGGGCATCCAATCCTAAAATTCTGGTGGCTTCTTCAGATTCTTGTGCTCTGGTTTCCGGTGTGCCTCGGGTACCAAGCTCGCCGCGGGTTAAGTCAACAATACCTACTTTTTTGCCTTGCGCCTGGTGGGCAAGTATAGTACCCACACACCCAAGCTCCGCATCATCTGGATGGGAGGCAAAAGCAAGTAAATCTAGTTTTATAGACATTGAATTTTTATCTGATACGAAGCCTGCGGCCTATGGCAAGTGTTGTTCTGGTAGAAATTCGGTTCAGGCGGGTAATCTGCGAGACCGACACTCCATACTTACGGGCTATAGTTCCTAATACATCTCCCCTTCTAACAGTATGGTACACCGTTCTGCGCGCTGCTTTGGCCCGTGATGACGTTTTTTTGGCTCTATTATAGTAGTTGAACAGTGCAGAAGTTATTTGGAAGTTTTCTCCTTTTAAAAGGTATTCAGGAAAATCATACAATTCTTCCGGATCTATGGGATTTCCTTGGTAACGTACTTCATAATGCAGGTGTGGCCCGGAGCTACGTCCGGTACTGCCGCCCCAGCCAATCAACTCTCCGGCTTTCACATACTGCCCCACTTTGGCGACTGGCTTGCTCATGTGACCATACAGGGTTTCCAGACCGTTCACATGGCGTACTACAATGTAGTTGCCGTAACCGCCACCGTCCCACTTTGAGATACGCACAACGCCGTCAAAGGCGGTTTTCACTGAATCGCCGGTGTCCAGATCCAAATCAGTGCCATAATGCCAGCGGTACCCTCTAAAGCCAAAATCAGAGGTAACAGGTGTTTTTACCAAAGGCATTTTATAAGGGTGTTTCTCATCAAAGAGCTTGATGTCTATGGTGTCTTCAATTTGGCGACCGTCCTTACGGTAAGGATTGATGTTATGGGTATCCCAAATGGCGTAATAGCCGGCAATTTTCACCCATACACTGTCATCTACCTGAATCTCTTCAGATATCTCAACAATGCTCTGCTCCCCCAGATCCAGGGTACTTGTGTCTTCGGCTACAATAGACAACTTTTTGATGGGGCTAAAGATGCCACGGGTGCTCTTTTCGCCGTCCTGAAATACCTCGTGTTTAATCAAAACCGAAGTATCTGGCTTCACATACTTTATTTTAGGAGCCTTAATCTTGAACAAGTCTTTTTTCGCCCCCTTCTGTGCCTGAGCGTCTTGTAAAAGCCCAAAAAGGGAGCTAAAACAAAGCAGAAGAAAGAAAGGTATTTTTCTTATTAGCATTTACTCAAATTATTCACCGAAGCCGGTGTCAGTTGGATTCGGTTTTAAAACTGAATACCTGCCATTTTATTGCCTTATGGGTAAAATGGCAGGTACTTTCACTTTTTAGTGTGCCTCTAGTGAAGCCAGGTAGCGCTCTGCATCCAGAGCGGCCATACAGCCCGTTCCGGCAGCGGTCACAGCCTGTCGGTATACATTGTCCTGCACATCTCCGCAGGCAAACACCCCGTCCACGTTTGTTTTAGAGGTGCCCGGAATGGTCTTCAGATATCCATTGGCATCATGCTCCAGGTAAGGCTGAAATATTTTTGAATTTGGTTCATGGCCAATAGCCACAAAGAAACCCTTTACGGCAATCTCTCTTGTTTCACCGGTGCGGGTATCTTTCAAACGAACTCCTTCTACACCAAACTCACCTAAAATCTCCTCAGTAATACTGTTCCAGAGTATTTCAATATTTGGCGTATTCTTCACTCTGTTTTGCATGATGGTAGAGGCACGCATTTCATCGCGTCTAATGATCATGTACACTTTAGAGCAAAGGTTAGACAGGTAGTGTGCTTCTTCACAGGCGGTATCTCCAGCCCCTACAATAGCTACTTCCTGGCCACGGTAAAAGAAGCCGTCGCACACGGCGCAGGCCGAAACCCCACTTCCGTTTAAACGCATCTCCGACTCAAGACCAAGCCATTTTGCTGAGGCTCCGGTGGCAATGATTACCGTTTGTGCTTCTATTTCTTTTTGCTCATCTATGACCACCTTATGTGGCTTTCCGGAGAAATCAACGGAAGTGGCAATACCGTAGCGAATATCGGCCCCAAAACGCTCAGCCTGCATACGGAAATCTTCCATCATCTGAGGTCCGTTCACTCCATTGGGGTAACCTGGGTAATTTTCTACATCATTAGTAATGGTCAATTGACCACCGGGTTGCAAGCCTTGATACATTACCGGTTTCAAACCTGCCCGGGCGGCATAGATAGCAGCCGTATAGCCAGCAGGTCCAGAACCTATGATCAAGCACTTCACACTCTCCTTTTGGGTATCCATAGCGGGTATTGATTTTGGAGTGCAATATTACGAATTATTTCACAGACCCTTGGCAGATACCCAAGGGCAATGGCAACAGCACATTTAAACAAACTTTCCTTAGGGAAACTTTAACCTGTCGGGCTTTGAAACAATTCTTCAGAAAAAATAATTCTGCGAATAGAGTACTCTTCTGTTTTTGGCCTATTTTAGGAAAAAGAGGTTAAAAATAGAAAGCCCTGGCTTGTTAGGCCAAGGCTTTAGTATAGGCAATATAATATTGATTAACCTAAGTAAGGCTTCAATGCTTTGCTGCGGGAAGTATGACGTAAACGACGGATTGCTTTCTCTTTGATCTGGCGAACACGCTCACGGGTAAGGTTAAACTTCTCCCCGATTTCCTCCAAAGTTAAAGAATGCTCGCCGTTCAAACCAAAGTAAAGAGTGATCACATCTGCTTCACGCTTGGTTAAGGTAGAAAGGGCACGTTGTACTTCTTTGCGAAGTGAGTCGTTCATCAGACCAGAATCCGGAGTCTCTTCGTCATCATTTTCCAACACGTCTAACAGACGGTTTTCCTCGCCTTGTACGAAAGGTGCATCTACTGATACGTGACGGCCCGATATCTTCAAGGTATCCACCACCTCAGCAGTAGTAAGTTCCAGAACCTCAGCAATTTCTTCAGGAGAAGGCTCACGTTCAAACTTCTGCTCTAGCTCGGAGAAAGACTTAGATATTTTGTTTAAAGAACCTACCCGGTTCAATGGCAAACGAACAATTCTAGACTGCTCGGCCAAAGCCTGCAGAATAGACTGACGGATCCACCAAACGGCATAGGATATAAATTTAAAACCACGGGTTTCGTCAAAACGCTTAGCAGCTTTGATAAGGCCAAGGTTTCCTTCATTGATCAAGTCACCAAGGGAAAGACCTTGGTTCTGGTATTGCTTTGCCACCGACACCACGAAGCGAAGGTTGGCTTTGGTTAATTTTTCGAGGGCGAACTGGTCGCCTTCTCTGATGCGCTGGGCAAGCGTTACCTCCTCGTCCGGGGTGAGCAAGTCCACCTTACCTATCTCCTGTAAATACTTATCAAGGGATTGGCTTTCGCGGTTGGTAATCTGCTTGCTTATTTTCAGCTGTCTCATTGGAGTGTATGTCTATCTGTGTAATTCTGTGTATGTAGGACTGGTGAGGTAACACCTTCCATGGCTCCAAAAGTTCTCTTTCAGTTGAAACAAGTTCAAACTGCTTCTGTTTTAGGCTTGTAATTTAAAAAACAGGCCAAAAACCCAACCACTTCCGTTTCATTGGTAAGAACGGAAATGGTTGGGCTATGGGTATAAAAAACGTTAGTCTTTTTTAGGTGCGTCCTGGCGCTCAGGCCTTGGCAACAAAGCTTTGCGCGAAAGCTTGAATTTGCCAGTTTTAGGGTCTACATCCACCAGTTTTACCTGGATTTCTTCGCCTAATTCCAGTACACCTTCCATGCTTTCTAAACGCTCCCACTTCACTTCAGAAATGTGCAGAAGACCATCTTTACCTGGCATAAACTCCACAAACGCTCCGTACGGCTGAATTGATTTCACCTTACCGGTATACGTCTCTCCTACCTCAGGCACAGCTACAATGGCCTTGATTTTAGAAACAGCCATTTGCATGGCTTCTTGGTTTGTTGCGAACACGTTCACGTAACCTTTGTCGTTCTTCTCCTCAATCTGGATCACCGCACCTGAATCACGCTGGATCTGCTGAATCACTTTACCACCTGGTCCAATGATAGCGCCAATAAATTCTTTGTCGATGATGATGTTTTGAGAACGAGGGGTATGAGGCTTGAAGTCTGCGTTTGGCTGCGCAATAGTTTTGTTCATCTCACCTAAGATGTGCAGACGACCGTTTTTTGCCTGTGCCAATGCCTGGCCTAAAATTTCAAAAGAAAGGCCTTTTACTTTGATGTCCATTTGGCAAGCGGTGATGCCTTTGGCAGTACCGGTTACTTTAAAGTCCATGTCACCCAAGTGATCTTCGTCTCCTAGGATATCAGAAAGAACGGCAAAATTGCCTGTCTCCTCATCCATGATCAGACCCATGGCAATACCTGACACAGGAGCTTTAATCTGGATACCGGCATCCATTAACGCCAGCGTACCAGCACAAACAGTTGCCATTGAAGAAGAACCGTTTGATTCCAGAATGTCAGAAACAATACGGATGGTGTAAGGGTTTTCATCTTCTGGCGGCAATACCTTCTTCAACGAACGCATAGCCAGGTTTCCGTGCCCTACTTCCCTACGGCCTGTACCACGCATAGGCTTGGCCTCACCGGTTGAGAATGGAGGGAAGTTGTAGTGCAGCATGAATTTGTTGAAGCCAGAGAACATAGCTCCGTCAATCATCTGCTCATCTAATTTAGTACCCAAGGTAACAGTGGTCAAAGACTGTGTCTCACCGCGGGTAAATACGGCTGAACCGTGTGCAGAAGGAAGATAGTTCACCTCAGACCAAATAGGACGAATTTCATCTAAGGCACGTCCGTCTAAACGGCGGCGCTCTTTCAACACCACATCACGTACTGCTTCTTTTTCAGCATCATGGAAGTATTTTCCAATCAGCGTGCTGTCATAGGTATGGTCTTCTGGTAAAGAAGCTACAAACTCCTCTTTAATAGCTTTAAAGGCAGCTTTACGCTCAGCTTTTACATTGTTGCCTGAAGCAGCCACTTGATAGGCCTTATCATAAACGGCTTTGAAAATGCGCTCTTTCAGCTCTTCATCGTTTGTTTCATGGCTGTACTCGCGCTTTGTAGTGTTACCTACTTCCTGAGCTAACTCAACTTGCACTTGTACTTGCTCTTTGATCGCTTCATGGGCAACCCGGATAGCTTCCAACATGTCTTCTTCAGACACCTCGCTCATTTCACCTTCCACCATGGCTACGCTGTCAGCAGAACCACCAACCATCAGGTCAATGTCAGCACGGCTAAGCTCAGACAACAAAGGGTTGATCTGGAACTGACCATCAATGCGTGCTACACGAACTTCAGAGATTGGTCCGTTGAAAGGAATATCAGATACCGAAATAGCAGCAGAGGCGGCTAAAGCAGCCAAAGCATCCGGCAAAATCTCAGGGTCAGCAGAGATCAAGTTGATGATAACTTGCGTTTCAGCATGATAATCGTCTGGGAACATTGGCCGCAGTATACGGTCTACCAAACGGCTGATCAGAATTTCGTAGTCAGAAAGACGGGCTTCTCTTTTCAGGAAACCACCTGGAATCTTACCTGAAGAAGCAAATTTCTCTTGGTAATCTACTGAAAGCGGCAGAAAGTCTACCCCTTCACGAGCCTCTTTGTTAGAGACCACAGTCGCCAACAACATGGCGTTTCCGCACTTCACCACCACAGAACCATCGGCCTGTTTGGCCAACTTTCCGGTTTCTATGTTGATGTCACGGCCATTGGCCATGCGGATAGTTTTATTTATAGCGTTATATGACATCGTTCTTGATATAAGATCCAATCAATGTAAAAGGCACCCACAGACAAGAGCCCGGGGCGCTAACAGAAAGAGGGGAAATGTAAAGGCAATAAAAAAGATTAGGGAATCCCGTTTATGAATTCCCTAATCTTATGATGATGTTATTTACGAATGCCTAATTCAGCGATAATAGCACGGTAGCGGTTAATATCGGTCTTGGTCAGGTAGTTCAGCAATCTTCTTCTCTTACCAACCAATTTCAGAAGGCCTAAACGAGTAGAAAAATCTTTCTTGTTAGACTTCAGGTGATCAGTCAGGTGGTTGATACGAGCCGTGAACAGGGCGATTTGTGACTCAGCAGAACCAGTGTCAGTTGCTGATTTTGCAAAACCGCTGTTTTGGAAGATCTCTTTTTTTGCTTCAGTAGTTAATTTCATTGCGTGTAACTGTACTTGTCTTTTTTATCGCAGTTATTATAAGGCGCAAAGATAGAAATAAATACCTAATATTAAAAAATATAGCGCCAAATAAAAGAATGAAAAGGTTTACATGGCTTTGCCACGCCTGAACCTTGCGGTAATTTTTCGCCAAATATCCACCTCCAGAAGGCTAGAGTCGTTGCGAGCCTGTATCAAAAAGAAAATGCCAACCGGAAGTAAAATCATATTGGCCGCCCACATTCCTACTGGTACCGGTGCCACACCTTCACGACCCCATTTCTCACCTAAAATACTCAGCACGTAGTAAATAATAAAGAACGCGATGGAGATAATCACCGGCATGCCTAGTCCGCCTTTTCTTATGATGGCTCCTAACGGGGCACCAATCAAGAACATGACAAAGCAGGCAAACGCTTGGGTAAACTTTTTATAGATCTCTATTTCATAGTTGTTCCGCTCACGCTGTATGCTGGAAAGCCTGGAGGCATAAGAACTGGTATAACTCTTCACGTTACGGGCTGCCTCAGCGGCTATCTGCACATCTTGCAGGCTTGGCTTTGGCAAAGGCTTCGGTTCAAACTTCTTTTGTTTAAGGGAGTCTGGCAGCAAACTTGAGTTCTGGTAAGAATAATAAGACCTTAGGTTCGGCTCCAACATATTGGTCTCTGCCACCTTCTGCTTATCAAGCGAGTCAGTTACCTGTGTAAGCTGATTGATGTTTTTCATCATCTTGTTCTCCGAAAACCACTGCGAGTTGGTGCGGGTCATCTGGAACGATGAAAGGTTTACCACCATTTTATTCTTGGTAAAACCCTGCCGTGCATAGCCGCTGCTTTGCTGGTAGCTGCTTGGGTTGCCTTTGTCTTCTACAAACGTTTTACCGTTGAACATCTCCAACACCAGATACTGATCATTGTGCTGAGTGTACATTTTACCGGAATCGGCCAACATGACCACGGTGTTTCCTTGCCCGTTGCTGTGGTCATAGATCATGATGTCCTTCAGCGTTTGGCCGTCTTCAAACTTCTTACCTACCCTGATACTGCGGTTGGGCAAGCCATTGTAAAAGGCCCCTTCTTTTAAATCTAATGAAGGCTTTTTCTGCCGAATATCCCACATGAGGCTGTACGCCCTCAAGTTGGCCTTGGGAACGATGGTGTTATGAAAAAAGAAGGCGGCAATGGTGAGAAGTACTGCAAAAAAGAAAACTGGCCGCAGGGTACGCACCAAGGAAATGCCCGAAGTTTTAATGGCTGTCAACTCATGGTGCTCACCCAGGTTCCCGAAGGTCATGAGCGAAGAGAGCAGAATGGCCAGTGGAAATGCCATGGGTGCCAGGTTCAAACTAAAATAGAACAGCAGTTCACCAATAACAAGGGCGCCCAAGTCTTTCCCTACTAGGTCATCTAAATACTTCAGAATTACTTGCAGCAACAGAATGAACTCCACCACCGCAAACGTGAGCACAAAGGGTCCTATAAAGGACTTTAAAATAAGCTTATCTAATTTTTTCATGTAGAAAGACCGCGCCTTCCAGGAAGGGCTATACAGACATAACCCTTATAGACCGGAAAAAGTGGCTGAAATTACGAAAACAGTTGATAGGATTAGTTATCCGCCTATCAACTCTCGCAAATTCTGCACCAGGTTGTCCCAAAGCTCAGTCAGTTGTTCAACGTCCCCCACATCTGTATAGTCTACAATGCGTAAAAATTGTTCTTGGGTCAGTTCACTTGTTTCAATAGAGAAGTCAATATAGCTATAGTCACCGGGTACGCCTTTGTTTGTATTGAGAAAAGTGAAGCGGACAGACTTGTTCATGCGGTGGCTGGTCATGTCAGCTAAGTGATCCTGATTATCCCAGATAAGGTTGAAGCGGCGCTCCCCCACCTGGGCCACATCTTCGCAGAGCCATTGTGAAAGCCCTGAGGAAGTGCTCAGGTACGGATAAAGCATTTTTGCAGATGCATTGAGCGAGTACTCACGAATAAACTTTATTTTACTCATATTTTTGTTGAGCTAAAGTAAATGGAAAGGGTATAGTAATCAGGTCGGTAATAACTTTCTCAAATAAGGGAAAATATTTTACACAAAAAAGTTTGTGCAGTTATAAATCTTCTCCCTACATTTGCACCACAATTCGGCGGGGTAGCTCAGATGGTTAGAGCGCAGGATTCATAACCCTGAGGTCGGCAGTTCGATTCTGCTCCCCGCTACACAAAAAGCTCCGACACGTAAAGTGCCGGAGCTTTTTTTATGCTTTGATAAACGTTAGCCTAAGTATTTGTATGAATAGAGTTCTTGTTCTGGAACCTTAATATGCAGCCAGCTGATCAATAGCTAATTTTCACCACCTCTACCCTTTCCTCCTCCCTTCCTAATTTAAGAGTTACTGCTTGGCCTATTTTTGCTCCTATAACAGCCTTGGCAATGGGAGCTACAAAAGCTATTTTACCCTCATTGATAGAGGCTTCGTCTACCCCAACTATAGTGAATGTTCTTTTGGTGGCAGGTTTGCCACCGCTTAAGGTAACTAATGTAACGGTTGCGCCAAACCGTACTTCATCTGTAGGTTGTTGGGCAGGGTCAACCACTTTGGCCGTGGCTAGCCGTTCATTAAGGGCATTGATCTGTCCTTTTATTATGGTTAATTGGCGGGTACGGTTTGCCTCATCTTCCCTATTGGCTTCAGCACGCCCTCTCTGCGCTTCAAGTTCCTCTAGCTCATTCTTAAGAGAGGACAGCCCATAGGGAGTGACATAGTTCTGTACGCCAGGCGGAAGGGCAGCCCGAGGTGGAATAATGGGCGGTTCACCTGCATCGTCTTCTTTTACAAAAGCTCGGCTCATGCCGCTATAAACGTATTTTCTCTTTAAGGAGTTTTGTAGTAATTCTAAGATTGATTTAGCCCTTATTTGCTAAAAACAGAGCTAAAACAGCATTATTGAATCCATATTTTAATGGATCTTGAGGATGCTGTAGTTTGTGCGAAACAACTGATTACTAACACTAAACATAACTATGGCTTTAACCTTATTTCTAAAAATTAGCCTAAAAATATTGTCCAAAACGAATAAGAGCTTAGTAGCCCAAAATCTAGTAATTAAAAAAAAAAACGCTGAGCAGTGCTTTATAATATTAAGAAGACCTGCCCTCCAAAAAGGAAAGCAGGTCTACTGGTGCAAATATGATCTTATCGGTTATTCTTATCTAATGGCACTGGCAGATGGATCTTTTACTACTTTTTCTGCCAACTCAAGCGCCTGATAGGCATTCACTAAACCGCCAGTTGCAGAAAGCGAAGAAAATTTGGCCTTCTTCTTTTTGTCAGAGGTACGATTAGGCAGGTTCACCTTTAAGTTAGAATGAACTGTGGCCGATTTCAACAACACATCTTTCAATTGGGCAGCAGTCAATTCGGGATAATAGGACCACACCAAGGCGGCCACGCCAGATACAACTGGCCCAGAAAAGCTGGTGCCGTCAACTTTTACATATTGGTTCTCGGGGAACAAAGAAACCACATCAACGCCTGGCGCAAATATGTCTACAGTCTTTTGCCCGTAGTTGGAGAATTTACCGGCCAAGTTCTCGTCAAGCAGCATAGATGAGGCTCCTACCTCTATCCAATTGTTCACTTTCTCTCCTACCAATGTTGTTTTGGAAGGATAGTGCATTTCTTCGTCTATGTTGGTGGCATCATTACCGGCAGAGTGAACCATCAACACGTTATGCTCCTGGGCATATTTAATAGCCTCGTCTACCAACTGCTTCTGTGGCGAATAGGTTTTCCCAAAACTCATGTTAATGATATTGGCACCGTTGTCTACTGCGTATCTTATTGCCAAGGCAATGTCTTTATCGTACTCGTCGCCGCTGGGTACCGCACGTAAGGCCATTATCTCTACATTTTCGGCAATTCCGTCAATACCTATGTTGTTGTTCCGGATACCGGCAATTATTCCGGAGACTGGGGTGCCATGGTTTGGCCGTGGGCCTTTCACATTGCTATTGCCGTAGCCTCTGTCATTGATGTCTTCTACATTATCGGCTAAGGCCTTACGAGGTGTGAAATCAAGGTTCAGGTGATACTCCAGAAAGCGCTTGTAGTGCTCCTTCATTCCCTTTAGAGCCTCCTGTGATAGCCCAAGGTCATACTTCTCTAAAAGCCAAGCCTTCGCTCTCGTTACGTTTTCATCAGAAGAAGAAATTCCCGCCACATCTTCTTTTGTGAGGGCATGTTTCTCTTTCTTCAGATGCTGCGCCAACAGGGTCTCTACATAATTTAAAGATTTTTCGAAGGCAATGATGTTCTCCTGAGTTTTCACGTACTCGGCTAACTCTTTATCATATTTCTTCTTGACCTCCTGGTACAATTTATATTCGTTCATCTTTCCGGCAGGCACCTCGCTGTTTGATTTTATATTGGCATACTTAGGAGAAAGATCCCTTAGGATACGGACATACTCATAGGTTTCAAACTCAATATCTTCACCGGTAGCGGTGCCCAAAAAGCCCCAACCATGAACATCGTCTACATACCCGTTTTTATCATCATCTTGTCCGTTACCCGCAATTTCCTTTTTGTTCGTCCAGATTCGGCCTTTCAGATCTTCATGAAATATGTCTACCCCACTGTCAATCACCGCCACTACCACTTTCTTTTTAGGCTGTTTTCCTTTCAGTAGCTGCTGATAGGCCTGGTTCACACTTGCACCTTGTATTTGATCTAACTTGGCGTCTTGGTTATACCAGTTCAGATATTTTTTGTCAATTTTATCTAAAGGTACTCCTTCATCTTGTGCGCTGGCTGTAGTAACTACACCAATCATAAACAAGCAGGATATACCAAAAGGTATAAGGCAATTCTTCTTTGTCTTCATATAAGGATAGCTTTATTCTAAAATAATCAAGATTGACTTGTATAGGCTTTTATAACATATACCTTACCAATTTTCATAGAACTACTGAACAAGATACTATAATCTGCCTTTAGATTCATAACAAATTAAAAGATTACTCTTAACTGATCCTCTTTAAATTAAGCATTAGCAACTGCCGTTCTTCTATAAAGCTATGTCGCGTGGGTACTTCTGTAAATTATTAATAAC
>NZ_LRML01000005.1 GCF_001647285.1 Rufibacter roseus | reverse complement strand
CTGTTTTTTCAGAAAACAGCTCCAAAACAGAGGGCTTACTTCTTCTGGTTCAATCAAACAGTAAGACTACACCGCCGGAATCAGCAGCGCGTCCCCTGTCATTTCTGCGGGAGCCTCTACTCCTAACAAAGACAGAATTGTTGGCGCAATGTCTCCTAATTTTCCATCTTTCAATTCACCTTTGTAGTCTTTGTCTGCCAAGATGAACGGTACTAGGTTAGTGGTGTGTGCGGTGTTTGGGGTGCCATCGGGGTTACGCATGACATCGGCGTTGCCGTGGTCGGCGATTACAATGCTGGCGTAGCCGTGTTCTAAAGCGGCCGAAACTACAGCCTGGGCACATTGGTCAACGGTCTCCACGGCTTTAACGGCCGCTTCAAACACGCCGGTGTGGCCCACCATGTCTGGGTTCGCGAAGTTGAGGCAGATAAAATCAGCAGTCTCCTGCTCTATCTCCGGCACAATGGAGTTACGTATGTCAAAAGCGCTCATTTCGGGCTGCAGGTCATACGTAGCCACCTTTGGCGATGGGCACAACAGGCGCTTCTCACCTTCAAAAGGTTGCTCACGTCCGCCGGAGAAGAAGAATGTCACGTGTGGGTATTTTTCTGTCTCGGCAATGCGTATTTGTGTCTTGCCTGCTTTCTCCAGTACCTCGCCTAGCGTATTGGCTAAGTTGTCTTTGTCGAAAATTGGCGTGACGCCAACAAAAGTGTCGTCGTAATTGGTGAGAGTGTAGTATTTCAGGTTCAATGGCTTCATGTCCTGCTCCGGAAACTCGCGTTGCGTTAGGGCCTGCGTGATTTCACGGCCGCGGTCGGTTCTAAAGTTGAAGCAAATCACCACATCGCCCTCCTGAATCTTGGCCATTGGTTCACCATTTACATCCAGACACACAACCGGTTTGATGAACTCATCGGTCACGCCCTCATCATAAGACTCCTGCAGGGCTTCGCGCCAGTTAGCCGACGGGCGGCCTTGGGCATTCACCAGTACGTCATACGCCAGCTTTACCCGTTCCCAACGGTTGTCGCGGTCCATAGCGTAGTAGCGGCCAATGATGGAGGCAATTTTTCCGGTGGAGTTCTCCAGATGGTTTTCTAAATCGGTCAAATAAGCCATGCCGCCTTTGGGGTCGGTGTCGCGGCCATCGGTAAAGGCATGTACAAACACTTGCTCCAGCTCCTGCTCTTGCGCAAGACTGCAAAGTGCCTTGAGGTGGTCAATGTGCGAGTGTACACCGCCATCGGAAACCAACCCGATAAAATGCACCGGCTTGCCATTTTCTTTGGCGTATTGCAGCGCCTCCTGCAAGGCAGGGGTTTGGCCTAAGGTTTTCTCGCGGATGGCTACATTTACTTTCACCAGGTCTTGATACACCACGCGGCCGGCACCCAAGTTCATGTGGCCTACCTCAGAATTGCCCATCTGGCCCTCAGGCAAACCAACGGCCTCGCCGGAAGCTTCCAGGCGCGCGTGCGGATATTGCTGGAACAGTGAATCAATAAAAGGGGTATTGGCGTGCTCAATCGCCGATACGGACGGGTCAGTGCCGAGGCCCCAACCATCTAATATCATTAAAAGTACCTTCTTGCTCATGCCGTAAAGATACAAGCCTCTCTGAAAAATAGCGCTACAACCCGCTGATTCTGTAGATTTCATGTATATTTAACCGCCTGAACCATTCTGCCTTTGGCATAGTTTTGGCTATAATCCGATGAACTTGTTTACAAACAGACATGAAAAATTTAAAGAGATTGATGGCGTTGACCGTGGTGATGCTGGGTATATTGGTGGGTGCCGGACAAGTGGCTGCTCAATCTGATGCCATGAACGGCGTACAGGCGGCTATCAAAGCAGGCTCTTCGCGCGATTTGGCTCGTTACTTCGGTAGCAAAGTAGAAGTGAGCATTGACGGAGATAACGCCAGCTACAGCCAAAGCCAGGCCGAAATGGTGCTGCGTAACTTCTTCAGCAAAAATCCTCCGGCCGGTTTCAGCTTTGACCACCAGGGCGGTTCTGAGAACGGACAGCAGTACGCGCTAGGCAAATATCACCACAAAGGAGGCCGCTACAGCGTAGTGGTGAAAGGCAAAAAGCAGGGCAACTCCTTTGTAATTGACACCATAGAGTTTAAATAAATCAGACACAAGTATCAAGACGTAAGACACAAGACTTTTTCTTATAATTTATTCATGAAAAAGCGGAGTGGCAGGTCTAGAGAAAGGTTTGGCATTTAAATAGTAAAATAGAATAGGCAGGTTTTGGTCTAATCACAGAAAAGGCACCGATAGTTCGGTGCCTTTTTTTATTTTTGCACCGTGAAAGCATCGTACCTAACCCAAGACGCCATCAGAGCCTTTATTCGGCAGGCCCTGCAGGAAGACGTAGCCGACGGCGACCATTCGTCTTTGGCCGCTATTCCCGCCGATGCCCAGAACCAGGCGAAGCTGCTGGTGAAGGACGAAGGAATACTTGCTGGAGTGGAGTTAGCCTGGAAAATTTTCCATGAAGTAGACCCTGCCCTGCGTATGGAAGTGCTGTTGCAAGACGGCGCCGAAATAAAACACGGTGATGTGGCTTTCACCGTGCACGGAAAGGCGCAGTCTATTTTAACCGCCGAGCGTTTGGTGCTCAACTGCATGCAGCGCATGAGCGGTATTGCCACGTACACCAAAAGCATAGCCAAATTGATTGAGGGCACCGGTGCTAAATTGCTGGACACCCGCAAAACCACTCCTAACTTTAGAATGATGGAGAAATGGGCGGTGTTGATTGGCGGCGGTACGAACCATAGGTTCGGGTTGTATGACATGATTATGCTCAAAGACAACCACGTAGACTACGCCGGCGGCATAAAGCAGGCAATTGAAGCCACGCACGCGTACCTGCAGAAAGTGGGCAAGCAGCTAAAAATAGAAGTAGAGACGCGTAATCTAGACGAGGTGCGTCAGGTGCTGGAAATAGGCGGCGTTGATCGTATCATGCTAGATAATTTTGAGGTAGAGCGCCTGCGCGAAGCCGTAGAATTGATAGGCGGACGCTTTGAAACCGAAGCCAGCGGCGGCATTACAGAAGAAACCATTAGAGCCGTAGCCGAGACAGGAGTAAACTATATTTCAGTGGGCGCCTTAACGCATTCTAACAGAAGTTTAGATCTGAGCCTGAAAGCGTTCAAGTAGACACAAGATTTAAGACACAAGACACAAGACACAGGATTTTTTCAACATAAGTTTTAGAGAGGGCAAGAGAGCAGGAGAAGTGTTAGGAGGAAAAGAAGTCTTACATCTTATGTCCTGCGTCTTGTGTCCAATAAAAAGTAGAGTACAAATTATATGATGCAACCAAACCAAAGAGGGGGACACCGGGTGGCCCAACAGCAACAGAGCAATCCGCTGGCCATCCGGACGAAGAAGAATCAGTTAGATAAAAACCAGTACGCTAAAATGGCGCTGGCACAGGTCTGGAAGCGGGAGTGGTGGAGAGCTTTGATTCCGCTGGCTATTTTCCTTATTCCGGCGGCCATTAATTTTTCATGGTGGTGGGTAGTAGGTGCCGTGGTGGTAACCTTGCTGTACGTGCTCATCCGTTCAGCCCAGGTAATGGGCGTGACCCAAATGGAGCAAGGCAATGTGCTGTTTGAGCGCGTGTCTTATGAAATAGACCAGCGCCAGATCTTATTAAAGCGCAATGACCGCGAAGGCATGGCCCTGCAATGGGACATGATTGACAAAGTAACCCAAAAGAATGAGGCGTACTTTTTCTACCTCAAAGGACCAACGGCTGATCAATTGCCCAAAGGCTGGAAAGGTTGGGTGGCCAAAACTTTTAACGTGCCTATTTTTCTGCACTTGCCGTTCCGTATTTTTAACAGCGCCAATGACCTGAAACTGATGGACTCGTTGTTGCGCCGCAAAAACTTTATTCAAGCCTAAGCCGTCTATCATACGTAACCTGTTTTCGACTTAAAATTTTGAAATCATGATAAAAAAGACCTTTTCTGTTCTAGCCTTGGCCAGCGCGCTTTTCATGGCCTCTTGCAGCTCTGAACCATCTGACCTGCGTCCGGAGACCAAAGTTTCTGTTGATTATGTGCCGCCAGGGCACCGGAACAACACCTCTAACATTGACAAGGCTGATGACCGTGAGGGACAAGATAATGTGTTCATCAACCATGAAGAGCACACTAATGAGATAGGAAGAGAGAAAGAAGGTATTCCGGCGTCACAGCAGACAAATGAAGCCAAGAATATAGAGAATCATTAATAAACCTAACTATCAAGAGCCCGTTTTGAGCCTGCTTTTTGAAAAACAGGTGCAAAACGGGTTCTTGCTGTCTTTTATCTACCCATGAAAAAGAACCTGTTGGTAGCTATAGCTGCCTTTGGCATTTTTGCCTTCTCTACCGGTTGCAGTACAGCTTCAGAACAAGACAAAGCAGATGCGACTCACGCCCAACATGATGCAGCAACAGAACAAATGGCATATATCTGCCCCATGAAGTGTGAAGGCAGCGCCAGCATGGAACCGGGTAAATGCCCAGTCTGTGGCATGGACCTGGAAAAGAATCCTGATTACACAGCTGCCGTGGCAGACAGTACAGCCGCGCAGCAGTAGCGGTAGAGTGCCCCGTTCATTTCTGTAGTTCTTCCCCCACGTAACGCATGGCACAGGCCCCTGATTGGTTTAGCACCTGGTTTGATTCTCCGTACTACCACATCCTGTACCGGAGCCGTGATGTAAAGGAGGCGCAACGGTTTATGGATAACCTCATAGACCACCTGCACCCCAAGCCGCATTACCGCATCATGGACCTGGCCTGTGGTAAAGGACGTTTCGCCTTATACCTGAACCAGAAGGGGTATGATGTAACAGGCATTGACTTATCAGCGAATAGCATTGCCTATGCCCGTCAGTTTGAGAACGAGCGCCTGCACTTCTTTGTGCATGACATGCGCAACATTTTTGAAGCGGGTGGCTTTGATCTGGTGCTGAATCTTTTTACCAGCTTTGGCTATTTTGACGTTGATTATGAAAACGTAGTAGCCCTACAGGCTACCGTGGCTTCTATTAAATACGGAGGCAAACTGGTCATCGACTTCATGAATACTGAGCGGGTAATTGAGCGCTTGGTGGCAGAAGAAACCAAAGTTGAGGAAGGAATTTCATTCCATATTACCCGAAAACTGGAGAAAGGCTTTATAGTAAAGACCATTCAGTTTCAGGACCAGGGGCAGGAGTTTGAATTTGTGGAGCGGGTAAGAGCCATTTGCTACCATGAGTTTCTGGAATACTTTCAGATGGTACATTTGCGGGTAGCTGAGGTGTTCGGTGATTATGACCTAGGCCCATTTGATTTGGAAAAGAGTGAACGAATGATATTTGTCCTGAAAAAGTAACCATGCTAGTAGCCGTTTTAATTCTTTTCCTCACGGTGATGCTGTCTGGTTGGCTCGTGCGCTTTCTGCCGCAGGATAACCAGCGTTGGCTAAAGCTGCTACTGGCCTTTAGCGGCGCCTATCTTTTCTCCTTAACCATTCTGCACATTCTGCCCGATGTGCTGCTCAGTACTGAAGACCCGCACCGGGTAGGTTTCTATATTTTAGCTGGCTTTTTTCTGCAGCTGGTGCTGGAGGTTTTCTCTCACGGGGTAGAGCACGGGCATATTCATGCGCATAGTAACGGACACCACCATCACGCAGGGGCGGTTCCTGTCTTACTGCTGGCTTCTTTGGTCATTCATTCGTTATTAGAAGGGAGTGTTTTGGTGCAAAGCCGAATGGCGGCACAGCAGGCGCACCAACACCTGCATACCCATGCTCACGTAGGCGATAATTTTTATCATATATTGGCGGGTATTGCCCTGCACCACATTCCGGCAGCCATTGCGCTGATGTCTGTATTGGTCACCAGGCTGCATAGTTATAAAAAAGCGTTTACCTATTTGCTGCTGTTTGCGTTAGCGGCGCCTGCCGGTTTGCTGTTTAGCAATTACGTGGCGCTGGAACGTCTTCTGACCGGCGAAACCTACACCATTCTTTCTGGCTTGTTGGTAGGCAATTTTCTGCACATCTCTACCACCATTCTTTTTGAAACCAGCCCTGAGCACCGCTTTAACCGAGACAAACTCATGGCTACGTTGGCTGGTGCCTTAGTAGCTATTGGTGCCGGATTATTGTAGGAATATCAAAAAAATACGATTTTTTCTGACAGTTTACGTAGTATAGGCTCTGCACTTGCTTTAAAGACTGTGTTTGACATCTTAAAAAAGCAGCAGTAGTGCTGGCAAGTGCGCAATACCTAATTAGATCCATGAAAAAACTTGTGATTTGGCTGGTAGTGTTAACCGCTTTAGGGGTGACAGGCTACCTGCTTTACCAACGGTATGGTCAAGGGCCAGAGTACTCTTTGTACCAGATACATAAGGCCATTGATAACCGTGACATGGCAGCTCTGGAAAAATATGTAGATGTGGAGAGAACTACCGCCAGCCTTTTAGACCAGACAGTACAGGCCGGTATGGCCGAGCTGCCGGAAGAACAGCGAAATATGGCCGCCTTACTTTTAGGCATGGCTATTGCTTCTCAGAAAGATGAGGTACTGCAGGCGCTTCGGCTGGAAATAGAGCGTTATGTAGAACAGGGTAAAACAGGTGGGCCGCCAGCCGGTATGAGCCCTGAAGACTGGGAAGATGTGCAAGCTCTGCTTCCGTTGGACAGGCTGCTGCAAGAAAGCCAGCTGTTAAACAGCCGCATAGATGGTATTTCCTACGTAAATACCCAAGACAGTCTGGCGGTGGTGGGTTTGAATTTACTCACGCCTGCTCAGAAAGACCCTATTGTGGTAGAGCTGCAAATGCGCAACCGCCAAACGCACTGGCAGGTAATAGGCCTGCCCAACGCCGGGCAGGTACTTAAAAAATTAGGCGTACTAGATGTATGGCGTCAGTCGCAGACAATGCCGCAGCTGCGTATGTAATTTGCTTAAACTAAAACTATGATTGAACTCACGCCATTGACCCATGCACACTTACCTTACTTCTTTGAGTGGGTCAATGACGAAGAGGCCATTGCGCACGCTATTTTTGCCTTCCATAATATCTCATCTGAAAAAGAAATTACCCGGTGGTTTGCTGAAACTATGGCTGACCCTGATTGCCTAAACTTAGCTATAATTGATACAGAGAATGGACAGTGCCTGGGTTATGCCGGTCTAAGTGACCTCAACTTTGAACACGGAACCGGGGAATACTTCATTTTTATTGGTGACAAAGATTCCTGGAACAAGGGTATTGGCACAGAGGTCACCAAAATGGTGGTAGAAAAAGGATTTGAAGAGTTGAACCTGGAAAGTATTATCCTCACCGTTTCTGACCAAAACCCAGGTGGGCGCATTGCCTATGAAAGAGCAGGTTTCACCATTGATGGCTGCCATTTGCAGTCAGGTGGCAGCAGCGGTCAGTTTCATAATCAGATTGTTATGTCTATCCGGAGAGATAGCTATCTGGCGGCATAGGCAGCTCTGTTTTTCGCCTCTTTTTGTGAAATCAGTCTAAAAACGAATGGATTGTAGTCTATATTTGAGCATCTCAAGATATAGCTATGCTTCATACTCTGCTCATTGATTGCTCAGACCGGAAAGGGCTTATTTATACCATCACCCAAATAGTTTTCAGAAATAACCTGAATATTATCAGCAATGATGAGTTTGTGGACCGTTTGCGCAACTACTTTTTTCTGCGGGCGGAACTATCCGGAGAAGTTAACCCACAGGCATTAGTTCAGGAACTGCACGAAGCTTTGCCCCCGGAGGCGAACATTAAGCTGGTGCCTGAGCGCAAAAAAGACATAGTGATATTGGTGACCAAAGAGCACCATTGCATAGGTGATTTACTGTTGCGGTACGAGTACGGTGATTTGAACGCCAACATCAAAGCGGTGATCGGGAACTATCAGGAGCTGGAAACGCTGGTGACCCGTTTCAATATACCTTTCCACCATATTTCGCACGAAAACAAAACCCGTGAAGAGCACGACCGGGAAATAGCCGCTACAGTAAACGCATATGCGCCAGAATACATTGTGCTGGCCAAATACATGCGGGTGCTTAGTTCGGGCTTTGTAGAGCAGTACCCTAACCGCATCATCAACATTCATCATTCTTTTTTGCCTGCTTTTATTGGAGCCAACCCATATAAGCAGGCATTTGAGCGCGGAGTGAAAGTTATTGGGGCTACCGCTCATTTTGTGAACAATGAGCTAGACGAAGGGCCAATCATAGCCCAAAATGTAATTCAGGTAAACCATGCGCAAAGTGCCAGAGACATGGCTCAATCGGGGCGGGATGTGGAGAAAATTGTACTGGCCCAGGCGCTGAAACTGGTTTTTTCTGAAAAGGTGTTCGTGAGCGACAACAAAACCATTATTTTTTGATAAATTATTGTGTGGCGCCTGTTTTTAGCCTGTTTTAAGAAAAACAGGCTAAAAACAGCTCACATTCCTTTTGGAAACACTACCAGCCAACACCTAAGACGGTAGTACAGCAAGCGGTTTAAAAAATCCCCAGTCAACAATTTACCTAGTACATCTTGGGCAACTCAATACCTTTTATGCGGCGGTACAGGCTAATGGCGGTGCTGTCGGTGAGGCCAGAAATGAAGTCGGTAATGTTTAGAATACGCTCGTAATCATCTTGCGGAAGTTGCCGCTGCGGCCCGAGGAACTGGTCTGGCACCAAATCTAAATATTTGCGGTGGCGGCTGTCTTGATCATGAAAGGCTGCGTTCAGAAACGCCTCCAGCAAACCACCTAACACTTCAAAGCCGGCCGCCTCAATCTCCAATACAGGGCGGTTGCGGTAAATCTTGTCTATAGAGACTTTCTTTATTTGGTCTAGCGCCGCCTTGTTCTGCACCAGGTTTATGAGCGACTGGTCAAATTGCCCAGACAAGATTTCTGACTCATTGTCTAAAAATATTTGGGCACATTCATACACTAAGTTGTTAATGATGACAGCCCGCCACAAGCCTAACTGCTCACGCCAATCATGAAAAACGGTGCTATGCACCTTGCCTGGTTCTTCGTTCAGTAGCGGGCGCAGCAATTCTTTGGCTTGTTCAAATGGAATAAGGCCCAGGCGGCAACCGTCTTCAAAGTCAATGATGCGGTAGCAGATGTCATCTGCGGCTTCTACCAGAAACGCTAAAGGGTGGCGGTGATAGGCGTTGTTCACTTTTGGCAGCATGCCCAGTTCTTGGGCAATTTTGTTGAAATGCGCCTGCTCGGCCTGAAAGAAACCATACTTTTTCTCGCTGGCGTTTTTGCTGCCTTTTACCACGGCATCTGACGGCCGAGGATATTTGGTGAAGGTAGCCAGGGTGCTGTAGGTCAACCGCATACCACAGCTGCCATTGCTTTGCCCGGGGTGCGTGTGCGTTAATATTCTAAAACCAGCGGCATTGCCCTCAAAGCTTTGTAAATCTGCTACTTGAGCCGGGTTCAGATTCTTCAGGAATGGAGCTGCCTCAGGGCCTTTGAAAAAAGCGGAGATCGCATCTTCGCCGGAGTGGCCAAAAGGAGGGTTGCCAATATCATGCGCCAGGCAGGCGGCCGCCACCATGTCACCAAAATCAGATTCCAAAATATGGTAGGCTTCCTGAATGGCAGGATGACGCTCCAGAATTGTTTTGCCAACCAAACGACCCAGCGAACGGCCAACGCAAGATGTTTCTAAACTGTGCGTGAGCCGGTTGTGCACAAAATCACTCTCGGGCATGGGCATTACCTGAGTTTTGTTCTGCAGCCGCCGGAATGGTGTAGAAAATACTAGGCGGTCGTAATCTCGCTGAAACTCGCCGCGCACCGTCTCGTCAGTGGCGTGTTGTGGGGTTTGGGCATCAAAGCGCTTCTTAGAAATAAGACGCTCCCATTGCATGTGTGGCATAGAAAAGCTGTAAAGCACTAAGCTACGCTCGCCTGGTTTGCCATGCAAGTATTTTATGCAGCGGCACCGGCTAAACGTATGCCTGCACAGGCTTTACACGTAGAACGGCTGGTCAGAAATAGAATACCGCTCCTGAAGGCTGAAGTTTTTTTTAAATCCATATCTGCTCTATCTTTCCTTCTCCGTAAAAGGCACTGTATATGAAATTTTTGCCTACTCAGCTTCTTATTTTTCTGAAGAACAAGCCAGACCGCCGAAACCTGAAGTTGTTGCTCAACTTCTTGCTGGTGCTGTTGCTCTTGGTGTTGGTATTTACCGTGATCTTTCACCTGCTTATGCTCCGTGAAGGGCAACGGTTCTCATGGATTACCGGTTTTTACTGGACCCTCACGGTTATGTCTACTTTGGGTTTCGGTGATATAACCTTTCACAGTGACCTTGGTAGGTTCTTCTCTATTGTGGTGCTGTTATCAGGCATGGTATTTCTGCTGATCTTGTTTCCGTTCACGTTTATTAATTTTTTCTATTCCCCCTGGATGAAAGCCCAGGAAGATGCCCAGGTGCCTCGCGAGCTTCCCAAAGGCACCAGAGGCCATGTGGTGCTTACCCGCTACGGTCCGGTAACCGAAGCGCTTATAAACAAGCTGGACCAGTTTGGTTACCCTTATGTAGTGCTGGTGCCTGATCTGGCCGAAGGCCTGCGTCTGCATGGTATGGGAATAAAAGTGATGCTAGGTGAACTAGATGACCCCAAAACCTATAGCCAGGTTAGAGTAGAACAAGCCGCTTTAGTTGCTGCCACTTCTACCGATGTTATTAATACCAACGTTGCCTTTACCGTGCGCGAAGTAAGTGCTGATGTGCCTATTATCTCTACCTGTAACTTAGAGGCATCTGCAGATATTTTACAGTTGGCCGGAAGTAACCACGTGTTGCAGTTAGGCGAGATGATGGGTGAGTTCTTGTCAAGGCGGGCTAGCGGGGGCGATGCCAGTGCACAGGTAATTGGGGAGTTCAGGGAGTTGCAGATTGCGGAAGCTTCTGTTGCGGGTTCTCCGTTAGAGGGGCTCACCATAAAAGAAACCAGGTTGCGTGAGCGGGTAGGTGTTAGTGTGGTGGGTGTGTGGGAACGCGGAAAATTTAGGGCAGCCCAGCCTGAAACCCTTATTTCACCGACCACCGTGTTGGTGCTGGCAGGGTCAAAGCTCCAGATTGAAAACTACAACAAGATGTTCAAAGTGAACAAGGTGCTGAAAGCTCCGCTGATAATCATAGGGGGCGGCCGTGTGGGCCGGGCCACCGGAAAATCGTTGGCTGCTCGTAATCTTGACTACCGCATTGTAGAAAAAGCCCCTGAGCGCATAAGAAAAGATCCGCGTTACATTTTAGGCGATGCCGCTGAGCTGGAGGTTTTAAAAGAAGCAGGCATAGAAGAATCACCTTGTGTTATCATCACTACCCATGATGACGACGTAAATGTGTACCTTACTATTTACTGCCGCCGTCTAAGGCCGGACATTCAGATTATTACCCGCTCTACGTTACAACGCAACTTGCCTACCATGCACCGGGCCGGGGCCGATTTTGTCATGTCTTATGCTTCTATGGGCGGCAACACTATTTTCAACCTGCTAAAGCGGAGTGGCATTCTGATGGTAGCCGAAGGCTTGGATTTGCTAAAAGTGAAGGTGCCCGTACAACTGGCTGGCCGTTCTATTGCCCAGTCGTCTATCCGTCAGGAAACAGGCTGTACCATTATTGCCGTCCGCAACGGAGAAGACCTGCTGATTAACCCAGATCCATTCATGGTGCTACCTGCTGAGGCCGAAATCATTTTGATTGGCACCGTAGAGGCTGAAAATAAATTTTTTACCATGTACGGTGCTGAATAATACAGTGAAACTGTATGAAGTAAAATAAAGCTGGCGCAAGAGCCCGCTTGTAGCGCCTTTTGGGGCTAGTTTTGCGAAATCAGACTTAAAGTCGGAAGTAGTTACAGTACACGCCAGACTAGCGCAGGTGCTCGCGCCAATAAATAAATTCCGGTAGCCTCTTTTCAAGATTAAGAAACAGAATTATTTTAAAAATAAGCGCTATTCCACCTTCAGGTACCGGAAAACCCCGCTGTCCCTTGAGCTTCGCCACCTGATTAAGTACAGGCCCCGGCCTACGTTTGGAAGCGTAAGCTCATAACGGCTGGTTCCGGGCTCCACCAACACCACAAAAGAAGAGTGGATACGGCCGGTAGGGTCATACACATCCATATAAAGTCGGTCTGAAACAGTGGTAGAGTAGTACAGAAAGGTGGTGTTTCCACCAGGGTTAGGAGCCAGTTGGGTTACAAATTCAGGGCCTCTCACTTCTTCCACTTCTGAATATTCTGAGCGGCCTCTGTTGTTTACCTTACGAAGTCTATAATAAGCCAGTACTGGGGGTGGATTTGTATCTACAAACTGATAAGAGCTCCCGCTAGTGGCGCTGCCGGTGGCAGGCACAGTGCCAATGGGTGTAAAGTTAACTCCGTTTTGGCTGCGTTCTACCACATACTCTGTTACGCCGTCTTCGCTCTGAGTTTCCCATTCCAATAGCACGGTATTATCGGCGGGGTGGTATTCTGCTTCCAGGGCTAAAGGCTGAACCGTGATGGCGCAATTGTCTTCTGGCTTAGCCACCATTGGAGCTATTCTGCAGATGGTTTGGTTTGTGCTACGAGACATAACAAACAAGCCTCCGGGAATGTCACTGGTGGGGCTTAGATCACGGCTAACCTGGGCGCGTGCCACGCCATAATGCATGACAGCACGGGGTAAAATCAAGTGACTCAGCTGATGGCCGTGCCCCAGTTCATGCAGTACCACTGACTCAAAATCAAACTGCTGGCCACTAGCCGAGCCGGGCCCATACTGCCAGTCTGTGCGTGCGGCAAATTCCAGATCCATCTCGGTTACCCAAAAATTAACGTTGGTGCCGTCTACTATACAACCGCTGTACCGGCTAATACACCTGCCTAGTACATTGGCGGGTAGTTCACCGGAGGTTGCAAACCGCACCCCGTTTATTTTGTCATCGGCGGTACGCGCTACGGCGGTGGCGTTGTCAGCTGTTACCCAATTAATAAAAGTGTTGCAAGACCACTCATTCATAGAGCGTTTAAAAGCGTACAGAGCAGGCTTGTTGGCTTCAAAACTGGCACCAAACCTAAAGGTGTAGCCGCCTTGTCCGTTCTGGTTGATGAGGCGCGGAATATAGCTTTGTTCGGCAAGTCCTCGGTCATCATCTTTGTAAGTGACATTAGAAACTGCATAGATTATAGTCAGTGGCGTGGCAGATGTGGCAGTGTTTGGATCATTGTTTACTACCCTGAAAACGCCCGAACCGGCGGTGCCGTGGTCAATACCGCTAGTAGGTACCTTTACCTTTATTTCAGTATTAGTCCAACTCACATAGTCAGTGGGGAGAGGTTGAATATAGCTGTCTCCACCATCATCTGCATTTTTGAACTCAACATAGCCTTTCCCTCTTGTGTTGCCAAAATTAGTGCCCACTATGGTAAGTACATCTCCTACCCCCGCTCGTATGGTCGAGGGCGAGAAACTGGCAATCAAGGGAAATTGCCGGCGCAGGTTTTGAGTATTTTCTTTTGGTTTGGCAAGTGCCTCTAACGCCAAATTGTGGTTGATGGTGCGGTAAGTGCTGCCCGTTAGCCTTCTTATGGAAGAGTAAACTTCTTGCTGAATGGAACTGTACTGCCGAAACGGGTCGCGAGCGGTGCCTTGCGGAAGTTGGTATTCGATAAAGCCCTGCAAACTACCAAACGCCTTATAGGTACGGTTGGGCATGGGCTGTAGAAAGAAAATACCTTGCTGCTGGCTCTTTAAAGAGAGAGTGGCTGAGTATATGTGTAAATCAAGGTCTACCCGACCTCCCTCTGTAATTATCTCTACTACCTCCGGAGTGGCATTCCCCTTGAACACTTTGTACACTTCTACTTTATTAGACGTGTAAATATTTTCATGCCGCTCGTCCCAGAAAGACTGCTGGCTTATGACCTTTCCCTCTACAATAAGCTGAGAGGCTTGTACCCTTTCTTCAAGAGAAAGAGGTAAAATAGAGCAGGTTGAATGTTGGGCTACAGCCGTATAGCTAGCAATTACCCCAAGGGTAAGCGTAATACAAAAAAAAGCTCGAAGCCTAGCAGGTAAGAGGCGGAGAAGGGTAAACCTTTGTTTCATGTGCGTGAGGTAAGCTTGTGCTTAAAGCATATCTGTGCGTGAAGTAAAAGTGTCTAAGCTAAACCAGACTCAAAAATTTAGAGCTGGTTTGGTGCCAAGGGCAGTATGTTAACATGTGAGCTGTGCAATGGTTGAAGCAGCCTGCGAATTAGAGAAAGGTACTAGATTGCAAGCAGGTTTCCAATTGCCCTATGTACGTGAAAGTCTTAGGTTTGGATGAGGGGTTTTGTAATAATATAGGCCTCAGAAAAAGAGCCTCTGCCGCCAGTAGAAAATGAAAAAGGTACCTGCCCCTTACAGACAGATACCTAAAACAACTAAACAGGAACTACTTCAGTTACCAAAACGGTAAAACTAAACTTTTATTGTTCTTAAGTATTGGAAGCGGCTTTAAATCTAGAAGAAGCTATTGTCTAGAAGAAAACCAGTACCCTACTCCCAGTCTGAAATAGTGATTGTAATACTCACCACGGTTGGTAAAGTTAAAGCTGATGCGGGTACGCTCATATCGTAAAGAAAGGGCAACACCTTGATTGGCTTTTAGAGGAAACAAAATTGCGGCTTCAGAGGCAAGGCCGTATTCAGCTTTTGTATTGGGGAATACTCCCACATGATTCCCGTACTGATAAGCGTCATTGTAGTTTAGTACGTAACCGGCCGTTGGCCCAGCTCCTATGTAGTGCTTAAGTTTGCCAATAGCAGTATTAAATCTAATGATCGTAGAAAAGTTAACCACCTGCATATCAATAGTAGTTGTGGTTGGGGTGGTAGAATTAGAGTAAGTGTAATGGTGGCCTACCGCGCCTTTGTTGGTATAGTCCAAGCCGAATTGAAGAGAAAAATTCTTGCTAAAGCCTGTGTTTAAGATGTTGATCGCTACTCCGCCGCTAGGTCCTTTCTTACCTGTAGGACTATTAAGCAGAGTTTGTTCCCCAGATGAGCGAGTGCTACCTATTGCATATCCAAGTGTAGCAGATCCTAGCACCACAGTTTTTCTTGTAGCTGTTTCAGAGACAGTGACCTGTTCTTTTGGGTCAGCGCATTGGTTGTAGGCAACAAAAGCCTTGGATAGCTGCCCAAGGGTAAACTCTGCCTTGGCTGCTTGCTCGGCTACTTGCGGGCATGCCGCAAAAATTGCTCTAAGGGTGTCTTGGTAAAAGTTTAACGTTTTTTGGTAATGCTTACCGTTTACTTCTACTATTTGCTTTCTGCTTTCCAGCTCAGAGAACCTGCCATTGGCCCGGCGTAGGAAAAAACGATCTGGTTCACCGGCAGTTTTAAGATAGAAAAGCGAGATTGGCCCTGTTACTAACTGCTGCAGAAATACAACCTGCCATGTAGTGTCGCTGCCTACAGGTGTCACCTTTATAATAGGTACCCTTTCCGGAAGAAAAAGCTTTTGGTCTTCAATGCCGAACCCCATTACTTCAGCGGGTTCATATTCTTTTACCAACGCCTCCTGGCCTTGTTTAAAAATGACGGAACGGCTATTTCGGGCATCAGACCGGTCGCGTATCTGGCCGCGTAGCGTGTCTCCTTCTAAGGTAATAATGTAGCCCGGCCGAAAATCTTTTTGAGCGAAGGCCGCCAAACTACAGCCCATGAACAGAATTAAAAGTAAATTTTTGAACATAGATATTGTATATGATTTGACATGGCATAGATACAGTATTTTTAAAATTCTTCAAATAAGAGTTAAGCACTGCGGTTAGATGTGTTTTAATCCCTTATCGGGAAGAGTGTGAGGAGAATCCGGAAGGAATGTTTATTATAGAGCCTGTTTTAAATAGTATATGCCCCGTTACCACCGGCGACTCTTCTTTCTGAAAGCTTTAGTGCTGCTGAGCATGGCAGGAGCCTTGGCGTCTACTTTTACCCTACGCCAGGGCTGGGGCGAGATTTACCCTTTCTTTAACTGGAAGTTGTACACTCAACCTAGGGGGAATACCCATGTCTACAGCGTTTATAGAGTGTATACACGCCAGGCCGGAGAAACCCAGTTCAAGCGGCAGCAGGTACAGGCTACCCCTACTTTCAACCGGGATGATTATACCTACATGCTTTGGGAGTTGGCCAGCCGGGTAGCCGCAGATAGCAGCGGAACGACCAACAACCGGGAGAAACTGGAGGCTTTTGTCAAGCATGTGCACCCAAAAGCGCAGGAATACAGAGTGGTGCAGGAAACCATGCAGGTAAAAGATTTACTGAACCACCCGGAGAAGTATGACACCATCACTGTTGCCCGTTTCAAGTAAAATGCCCAATATCCAAATAAATACGAAGGAGCTAGACCTGAGTGGTGTACAGCAACGCCTGCGCACGGGTGTAGATTTCTTTTATGCAGAAACAGCGTTACGAATCTTCACATTTGTGTGGCTGTATTGGGCTTGGGCAAAGTTTGAAGTCCTGCTGCAACGGCCTGCCGTACTATTTACCCCTGAGGGGCTGATAAGCGAATGTTTAATTCCTGCTTTGCCAGGGAAAGAGGTGTTTTTAGGTGTGATTGCCATAGCGGCGGCCATGAACGGGGTGAAATTCATCTGGAGAAGTTCTTTACTAGCTCAGGTTGTGCTGGCACTTTGCCTGTTGTGGATAAACCTAATCATCTGGAGCTACGGATACCTGCCCAACGTAAACCACCTGTTCTTACTGGCGCACTTGTTTCTGGTTTTCGCCTGTTTTAATAAAAGCAGCCTGTTTTCGGGGAAGCAAGAGGTAAGTACCGGCATCAACTGGTTTTATCTGGGTCTGTTGTTCACCTATTCATTGGCCGGAACGTGGAAAGTGGCGGCTTTAGCTTACAAGTTGCTAACCAGCTCAACCGATGTGCATTGGTTGAAGCCTGAGGCTGCCCTTTACAACGCCTTGGTCAACTTCAGAGATAATGATTTACCCCTAACCTTTGCTCCTCTTTTCACCGACTATGCGTGGGTGTGGCAATTAGGTTTTGTGGGGGTAACTTATCTGCAGGCAACCTCCATCTGGGCTGCTTGGCGACCTACCTTAAGACCTTGGGTGGGCGCGTTTCTCATCTGTTTTCACTTGCTCAACCAGTTTGCTTTTCTGGTAAGCTTTGTAGTGGCTTGTCTGGTGCTGCTTTGTTTGTTTTTCCCTTATTCGCTCTTTCTCAACAAGGTTATAAAGGCACAGCACGTGCAAACTTCCTGGGGCGGAAGCCGGCGTGAGGCATCATATAAAAGGCAGTACCCCAGCGGTGAGCAAGATGGCTATGTAGGGTTTGAAGCGTACCGGCAGCGTCTGCTAGACAAGAACTACTACCTGTTTGGCATCTTGTATTTGCCCGGCATCAGAACGGTGGTGGAAGCCTGGTGGTGGCTGCAAAGCAAAATTGTTCACCAAGTTAACAGAACTTCGTAATGCAAGGCGGAAGCTAATTGTTGAATCTTTCTTTGTTCTTTCAAGTAAACTAGACGCACATATACAATGAGAAAATTTTCATTTGTACTCTTTGCCGGAGCTTTTGCGGTGGCCTCTGGCTGTAAAACCAGCACGTCCTCGGTCGCTACCCAAGACACAAAAGGTGCCGAGGCTATGACGCCCACGGCATCTGCTAACACTTCTATCATGTACCCAAAAACACCTAAAGAAAACCACGTTGATACTTACCACGGCACACAAGTGCCTGATCCTTACCGTTGGCTCGAAGCGGATACTGCCGATAACGTAGCCCAGTGGGTAAAAGCCCAGAATGAAGTCACTTTTGATTATCTGGATAAGATTCCGTTCCGCGACCAACTGAAGCAGCGCCTGACCCAACTTTGGAACTACCCCAAATACAGCGCACCCTTCAAGGAAGGCGACTATTATTATTTCTACAAGAACAACGGCTTGCAGAACCAGGCGGTGCTCTACCGCCAGAAAGGCCTGAACGGAGAGCCAGAAGTCTTCCTTGACCCTAACAAACTGTCAGAAGACGGTACTACTTCTTTGGGAAGCCTTGCTTTCAGTAAAGATGCCAGGTATGCCGTGTACACCACCTCCACCGGCGGCTCAGACTGGCGCGACGCCTATGTGCTGGACGTAGCCACCGGTAAAAAGCTGCAAGACGAGTTGCACTGGATTAAGTTCTCAGGTACCAGCTGGCACAAAGACGGATTCTTCTACAGCCGCTATGCAGAACCCACCCAAGGCTCAAAGCTGGCCAATAAAAATGAGTACCATAAAGTGTACTACCATAAAATAGGCACACCGCAGAGCCAGGACAAATTGATTTGGGAAGCAAAGGAGCACCCGCTTCGCCTACTCTTTGCAGGCACCACTGAAGATGAGCGTTACCTTATTCTCACCGCCTCTGAGGGTACCAGCAACAACAGCCTGTATGTGAAAGACCTCACCAAAGCCAACAGCCCAATTATGCCCCTTATAGAAACCTTTGACAAGGAATATCAGGTGGTGGAGAATATAGGGGACAAACTGATTGTGCTCACGAACCAAGACGCACCTAAATACAAGCTTGTTCAGGTAGACCTGAAAAACCCCAAGCCCGCCAACTGGAAAACTTTGGTGCCCGAGACAGACAATGTGCTCAACTATGCCTCACTGGTAGGCGGGAAACTCATTTTGAACTACATGAAAGATGCAGCCACACTGGTGCGGGTACACGATACCAATGGTAAATGGCTGCACGATGTGCAATTGCCTACCATTGGCACGGCCAGCGGGTTTGGCGGCAAGAAGGAAGACAAAACGGTTTTCTACACCTTTACCTCCTACACCTACCCTAGCGCCATCTACCAATATGATATAGCCAGCAACAAATCTACGCTGTTCCGCAAAGCCGAGGTAGATGTGGACATGGAGGCTTATGAAACGAAGCAGATCTTCTACACCAGCAAAGACGGTACTAAAGTGCCTATGTTCATCACCCACAAAAAAGGATTGAAGCTACACGGCACCAGCCCCACGTACCTCTACGCCTACGGCGGATTTAATGCTTCTATGACCCCAGGATTCAGCATCTCGCGTATGGTGTGGCTGGAGAACGGCGGCGTGCTGGCAGTAGCCAATATTAGGGGCGGTGGCGAGTATGGCGAGGCTTGGCACAAAGCGGGCATGACGCCCAACAAGCAGAACGTGTTTGATGACTTCATAGCTGCCGCCGAGTACCTGATAAACCAAAAATATACGTCGTCTGAGAAGCTGGCCATTGCCGGGGGCTCTAACGGTGGCTTGCTCATTGGCGCGGTAGCCAACCAGCGGCCCGAGATGTTTAAAGTAGCCCTGCCCGCTGTGGGTGTAATGGACATGCTGCGGTTCCATAAGTTCACCATTGGGTGGGCCTGGGTGCCGGAATACGGTTCTTCAGATGATCCTGATCAGTTCAAGAACCTGATGGTATTTTCACCTATCCACAATATTAAAGAAGGCACGCGCTACCCCGCCACTCTGGTCACCACTGCCGACCATGATGACCGCGTGGTGCCGGCGCACTCGTTCAAGTACATTGCCACGTTGCAGGAGAAAGCCGCGGGCCCTGGCCCGTACTTGATTAGAGTTGATGTAAAAGCAGGCCACGGCGCAGGAAAGTCTACCACCGCGCAAATTGCCGAAGCTGCCGATGTCTGGGCTTTCACGTTCTACAACATGGGCGTTACTCCGTTTCAAAAGTAGCGGTAAAAAAAACTGGTTTCAATAAATAGCCGGTGCCAGTGCATCGGCTATTTTTTTTGGAAGTGCGGGCTTGCAACCTCTTGGCAACAAGTTGTATCTTTCATGGCCATAAAATCATTCAGAACGTCGCCTCTTATCATGTCAGGGTATCCAGATTTTAAAACCAGATTGGTTATTTCGCCATTCATTGGGGTGCTGTTCAGACATATCGGCGAACCCGCGCCATTGATAGATTTATTAAAGTCGCCCGGCTACTACGCTGATCTGGCCGTTTGCATGGTGGCCGTGTGGCTTTTATGGGAGTACAACCATGCCATCATAAAAAAACTGGACCTAACCTATTCCTGGCTTACTTCGGCAGTGCCGCGTGTAGTGCAGCAGGCCTTGTTAGGTATTGGCGTTACCATGTTGTTTGTAACGCTGCTTTCCTTTGTCTATAACGAGTTTATTATGAACGCGCACCGGGCGGCAGTGTTTAATGTAACGGTAGTGCTGGTGACCGATGTGCCGGTGTCGTTTCTGATTTTCCTGAACCTGCACCTGGTGTATGCGCTGCTGCGGGTGCAAGAAGAGTATGAAGCTAAGCTACAGACCCCGCAAAACCTGTCAACTATAAGCGAAGCGAAGGCAGAAGCCCCAGTCCGCAATATTATGGCGCAGCAGGGCAAAGCCTTGGTTCCGGTTCCGCTGCCGGAGGTGGCGTATTTCTATAAAGCCCAAGAGCTTACCTTTCTGCGCACCTTTTCTGGTAAAGATTTTTTGGTTGATGAAACGTTGGAGTATTTCGAGAACATGCTGCCCCCAAATGCTTTTTTCCGCTTAAATAGGCAGGTGCTGGCACAAATGAACGCCGTCAGAAAGTTTTCCTCAGACGGAACGGGCCGCTTGCTTCTCACTCTTGAGCCGCCATTCAAGGAAGAAGTATTTGTAAGCCGCCGCAGAACGCCGGAATTCAACGCATGGATGAGGGAGGTGGCGGTCTAATCTTTCCGTTTTCGCTGCTTTTATAAAAACAGCCCGAAAACGGAAAGATACCTTTTATGGAGCCAGCTCTACGTATTCCACATAAATACCTAGCAAAATGTGCCATAACAGGTAGTGCGAAAGCCTAATCAGTAAATTGGCCAGAAAGCCCGCTTTTCTGTAGTAAATAGCCTGCAAAAAGTTAAAGGCGAAACCAGCAAGGCAGGAATAAGTCATAAACCAGGCCGCCCCGGTAGAAAGCTGTTCTAGTGGCTCGCGCAGAGAAGTCAGCAGAGCAATGGTCCAGAAAGCGACACCGGCGTATTTCCCCTTCCATATCTTCTGCTCCAGCCAAAGCACCAACGTGATAGGAACCAGCCTGTAAAACACCTCTACGTACAACGCACCGGAGAAATACAGCCCCAGAGAATAAGGGAAAGGCTGCAGAAACGGCGGAAGCTCCGTGTATGGCTCAGGGTGCAGGATCAACTTTGCTACCAACACATCAAAGGCGCCAAAAGCTAAACCAATGGTTACCGGAATCCAGATCCGGTCTTTGTTTTTAACGGTGGGCTCCCAAATCTGCGGCAGCCTGGCCTGGTGCTGAATCAAGAGAAAAGGAAGCCCCAGCAACAGCAAACCCATAGACCAAGGACCAAAGAGACGGATGCCGGTTAAAGTTGGGAGCAAGTGCTGCCCCCAGAAGAAGGTAAGCAGGGCAAGAAGCAGGAAGAGAAAGTACGTGAGCAATGAGAATTTTTTGCTGGTGTCAAGCATAGGTTGTACAAAATTTATGGTGAAATTGTCAGCTCTATTAGAGGTAGGTGTTTTGATTCAGTGGAGGCAAGTCCCAAAGTGAGCTTCGGTAATTGAGAGGCAATGATAGCAGCCGGAGCATTGTAAAAATGAAGCAGAAAAGCCAGAGAGCAGATTTTTAAGGTGAGTGGTAGGAAAAGGGAGGGTAAAAAGAATGAGGTGCGGTAGGTGATTCTGGTAAATTTAGGGGCGGGGCCTGTTGCCCTGCATGAATAGTTTTGTATATTGAGTAAATTCAACTAAACCGGTACCGTTATGGCAAAAGGAAAATCACCCTCAAAAGAAAGTGGCAAAAAAGAAGCCACCAAATCGTTAAAAGAGAAGCGGGCCGAGAAACAGCAGAAACGTGATTCAAAGCGCGACTAACTTCTAGCCAGCTTGAAACCTGTAGTTGATTTAGTTTAGAGAACATATGAGCTTAACCGTTACCATTAGAAAAGGCACCGAGGCCGACCTGCCCCAAGTACACGCCCTAATTGTAGAACTGGCCGTGTACGAAAAAGCCCCTGATGAAGTGACCAATACCATTGAAGACATGCGGCGCGATGGTTTCGGCGATAAATCTATTTTTGAATTCTATGTGGCTGATTCTGCCGAGGAAGGCATTGTGGCCATTGCCCTGTACTACACCGCCTACTCCACCTGGAAAGGCAAAATGCTGTTCTTAGAAGATATTGTGGTAACAGAGCGGCACCGCCGGAGAGGCATTGGCCGTTTGTTGTTCAGGGCAGTGGTAGAGGCCGCCAAAGAAGGAAACTACCAACGCATGAAGTGGCAGGTGCTGGAATGGAATGGCCCCGCCATTAATTTCTACCGCTCTATTGGCGCAAATTTAGATGAGGAATGGACCAACTGTAACCTTAGCAAAGCCCAACTACAGGCTTTTGAATGATGGATGAGTAATGACATTAACAAATGATTAATGAATTGAGGTAGTAGAACAGTAAACGTGTTTTAAGCCTCTTTTTACGAAAACAGCCCGAAATCGCAAAAGCGATTTCGGGCTGTTTTATTTATGATTCATTAATCATTTTTCATTACTCATTGATCATTATTCAATGACTTCCAGTACGGTTCTGAAAGCGGCGTATTTGCCGGCGTATTTAGCTTGCATTTTTGCCTGCATATTCTGATCATGGTCGCGGTGGTACTCTAGCAGGTCGTCCATATGGCGGGCGAAGTACTGCACGGCAAAGGTGGTGCCGCCGGTGTCTTCCTCTTCCATTACTTTGGCTATCTGGTATTTTACAAAAAAAGTGGTGGCCATTACCTCTGGTATATGGGTTTCTTTCATCCACTCTAACCACTCGGCGGCAACGGCGTTCTCTATACTTACTGTCTCGTTAAAAAGAATCATCCTCAAAATTAATCTTTATCTTGCTATTCATTACAACATAAAATAAAGCAAAAGGTGCCATTGCCTAAGCTTCGTAAGAATTTGTGAAGGAAGAAACATTGCCTTGAAAATACTTTTAACCTTATGTCTGTGGTTGTGCGCCACCGTCACCTGCCTTAGCCAAACTGATTCCGTTCTTTTTCTGAATTCAAATTTTGAAGAGGTTCCGGAAAGGGAGGCGGTATACTATAGGATGAAGCAGGTAACTGAGCCCTCCACCGGAAGAGGCATTATAAAAGATTATTATATCAACGGGTTGCCCTATCAGGAAATCAATTATAGTAAGCTGGATTCTGTCAGAGATGGCTTAACCACCACATGGTACCAGAACGGACAAATAAAATATAGAGCTTATTATTACAAAGGCCAGTTAACTCGGAAAGCTGAACTGTGGTATGAAAACGGCCAGCTTCAAATGGTTAGGAACTATTCTAACGGAAAGTTGCAGGGCGATACTAGATCTTACCACTCCAATGCTCAACTAAAACGGCACGATGTATATTCTGAGGATGAATTGGTAGAAGGCCACTGCTTTGATGAAAGCGGCGATGAAGTAACCTATTATCCTCTGGAGGTAATGCCCCAGTTTCCGGGTGGCCAAGAAGCCATGTTCAAATTTTTGAACGGGAAGCTGAATCCTGTCTTCACCTTCAGACAATTAAAAGAAGGCAGTGAGGTCATCATTAGCTTTGTGGTTGGTCCAGACGGGAAGGTAGGTCATGTGCAGGTGGTACGCACCAATGACGAAAACCTAGCCAAGAAAGGTGTGAAGGCGGTCCTTTCTATGCCCCTCTGGACCCCGGGCAGCCAAGGCGGGCAAAAGGTATCTGTGAAATACACTGTACCGGTAAGGGTTAAAATGAATAAAGAAAATAAATAAGCGTTATAGGCCTAGTTTACCAAAAATAGGCTAAAAACAGCTACTCCTCATGATAGTCTAAGTCTTTGCTGAAGCTCTCAGGCAAAGTGAGTATAGACGCCAGCGCAATAACAATAGTAGCTGCTCCCAATACCGCTGCCGTTTCTAATAAGCCCAGATCATCGCGCAGCCATTTGAAAGAGAGCGTAAGGATGACCACCGCGCCCCGCACAAAATTAGGTACGGTGGTGGTAACCGTAGCCCTAATATTGGTGCCGAACTGCTCAGCCGCTATGGTCACAAAAACTGCCCAGTAACCGCCGCCAAAGCCCAGTGCCACACACAAAGCGTAGAAGTAAGTCTCACTGGCGCCATGTGCCAAAAGGTACAGCGCTATAATGCCACTGAGCAAGAACAGAAACAGCACTACGACCCGCTTACGGCTTTTTAGTTTCTGACTTAATAAGCCACTGGCTACATCTCCAAGGGTAAGCCCGAAGTATGAGAAAGCTATTCCCTTAGCTGCGGAAATAGGAGCGGCCGTGTTAAGAGTCTGGCTAATTTCTGGCGAAAAAGTAATAAGCACACCCACCACAAACCAAATGGGCAAGCCAATGAGAATGCACTTGAGGTACTTGAAGAAGCGGGTACGGTTGGTGAAAAGACTCAGAAAATTGCCTCTAGACACATCTTGGCTTTTGGTGCGAGAGAACATGCCTGACTCATACACGCCAATGCGGAGCAAGAGCAGCAACATGCCCAAACCGCCGCCCACAAAATAGGCGGTTCTCCAGTGGAAGTATTCGCCTATCACGCCAGCCAGAATGGCCCCTGATATGCCCACCGATGCCACAATGGTTGTTCCGTAGCCTCTTTTTTCTTTAGGTAGCACCTCCGTTACCAAGGTAATGCCCGCTCCCAGTTCTCCGGCCAGACCAATGCCGGCAATAAATCTAAGCCAGGCATAAGTATCAATATCAGAAACAAAACCATTGGCTATGTTAGCGGAAGAGTACAAGAATATAGAGCCAAACAATACCGAAATACGTCCGCGTTTGTCGCCTAATATGCCCCATAAAATACCGCCCAGCAGCATACCGGTCATTTGCATATTTATAAGTCTGACTCCGTCTTCTAATAATCGTTCAGGGGAGGTTATACCCAAGTCTTGCAAACTAGCTATGCGCACTATACTGAACAAGACCAAGTCATATATGTCTACAAAATAGCCTAGTGCAGCCACAATAACGGCTGTATTTAGAATTTTAGCCGACGGAGCAGAGGAGGTATGGGTGCGGTTCATGAATTTTTGTCAAATAAGGTATTTGTATTTTGTAAAGAAAGCTTCAGGATCTTTAGAATATTAAAGAAACTATATAAATACTTTGTCTGCAAATAGTTAGACTTTTTAAATAACTTTTCGATATATTTAAAAAAAGCCTATTCCACGTTGAGGTACGCAAGTAAAAAACTCATATTTTTGATGAAGAATTGTAACCTTATAACAATGAGTTCGTATAGCAGCGCCTTTTTCTCAGCTCTTTGCTTTTTCCTTTGTCTAGGATTGGTGTCTCCTGCCAAAGGTGTTTGCGGTGAGCCAGTTGCTAAGCCCCAGTCGTTACTTTGGAAAGTGAGCGGAAAAGGTATCAAAACTTCTTACCTGTTCGGAACCTTTCACTTGGTGCCCAAAGAGGAATTTGTTATGCCTGGTAAGGTAAAACAAAAGATGATGAAATCCGAAACGGTTGTTTTTGAGGTAGATTTAGATAGTCCTGAGCTAACTCGTGGTCTTTCTAAAGCTATGCGCATGAACAAATCTATAGAGTCTTTAATGACTCCACAAGATTATTCGCTTCTGAGCCAGTTTGTGCATGATACACTAGAGAAAAATATGGATCAGTTCCGGTTTATTAAGCCGGGCTTTTTAGGGCAGCTCTTATTATATCCAAAGCTATTGGGGTACGCCCCTGAGTCATATGATTTGGAGTTGCTTAATCTGGCAAAGAAATGGCATAAAAATATTTCTGTACTAGAAACGCCACAAGAGCAGATAGCGCTTTTTGATCAGTCAACGTTAGAGACGCAGGCTACGCAGTTGCTAAACAACGTAAAGCAGTTTGACCGCCAGCGCCATCTTATGCGTAAGATGTTAGACCTTTATCAGCAAGAAGACCTGGAAGGGTTGTATAGCTTAATTGCTTCACAGAGAGGACCCGAAGACTCACAGGAATTGCTACTAGATGAGCGAAACAAGAAGTGGTTGACTCCTTTGTTGAGGCAGATGCAGGAGACTCGCTCTTTTGTGGCCGTAGGGGCAGCGCACCTGCCAGGTGATACCGGTTTAATTGAGCTGCTGCGCCAACAAGGTTATAAGGTGGAGCCAGTGCTGTAAGAGTACTTATTACAAGCAGCGAGGCCGGTGTTACACAGTAACTCCGGCCTCGCTGCTTTAGGTAGTGCGTGCTTAAGGGAATTGAGCTATTTTTTGAACTACTCAGCGGAAGAGAGCCTACTACTTCCGCCCCTCCGGAACTCAATCTTATAGGGAAAACAGAAAGAGAAAAACTTCACTCTTGCGCTCCCTTTTATGACCCGACTATGCAGTAGTCTCGCGCATAGGAACTTTATAGAAATGCCGTTTTAGCCTTTATTTCCGAAAAACATAGCCAAAACACTATTTTTATGCTCCGTGTCAAAGGGTAAACATGTAAACAGTGGGAGCGTTGCCTCGAGTTTATTTCTATTTAACCACTGCTCAATAACACTCTTTACTGGTTACTGCTCACTACTTACTGTTCACTGGACTTACCAGCTGGAGCCGGCGCCACCACCGCCAAAGCTTCCGCCGCCAAACCCACCGAAGCCGCCTCCGCCTCCACCAAAACCTCCACCGCCGCCAAAGACGCCCCGGCCACCAGAGAAGTCGCCGAAGATAACCGGCGGGAAGAATGGCCCACCTAAGGTGCGCATGCCGCCGCGTCTGCCGCCCCGGCCACCACCGCCCCTACGGCTAATGATGAAGATCAGAATCATGACGCCAATGACCACCCACAGCATGTTGAATCCGCCCTCGCCTTGGCCTTGGCGGGCACGAGGGTCCGCTTTATATTCGCCACTGGCTACGTCTATGATAAAGCTGGTGCCTTTTTCTAGGCCGGCGTAGTAGTTGCCTTGCTGATATTCGGGTTTAATGGTGTACTCGGTAATGCGTTTGGCAATAGCGTCGGGTACTACGCCTTCCATGCCGTAGCCGGTGGCAATGAACACTTTCCGTTCATTTACGGCCGTGATGATTAGAATACCGTTGTTTTTGCCTTGCTGGCCAATGCCCCATTGCTCTGCCAGCCTGAAAGCATAATCTGAAATATCATAGGGGCCAATGGAGGTGAGATTGACAATGGCTATTTGAGTGGAGGTGCTGTCATTATAATTCACCAGCTTCTGCTCCAGCGCCTGTTCCTCCTGCGGGCTTAATATGTCAGCCAGATCGTTAACCAGACGAGGTGGGTTGGGCCTGGGTGGAAAGTCTTTGTTTGTGTTTTGAGCAGTAACAACCCCTGACCACAGCCAAAGCACTACACCTAAAAGCCAAATCTTATCTCTCATGCTGCTTATTTATCGTTCATTGAACTTCCGAAGGAAATATCATCAGATAGTTCGTTGATGTCTTTGTGGTCGCCGGCGTACGGGAAATAGCTTTTGAGCTGCTCTCCGGCCATTTTTATTCCTTTGCTCAGTCCATCGGCATAGTTACCCTGCTTGAATTCAGCAATCACCACTTTGTTTATTTCCTGCCAAAAGTCTTTGGGGACAACGGCATTAATACCAGCGTCGCCTAGAACGGCAAACTTATGGCTCTTCATGGCCACGTAAAACAAAACGCCGTTGCGGAGCTTGGTCTGGTGCATGTGCAGGTACGCAAACACCTGTGCGGCTCGGTCTAGCACTTCTCCCTCGCAGGTGTCTTCAATGTGCACCCTTATTTCACCTGAGGTGTTGCCCTCAGCCTCCTGAATGGCTGCCACAATTTGGGCTTCGTCGGTTTCAGTGATTACGTCGCGGGGCATCCTGGTTTAATTTGAAATTAAAAATTAGGAATTAGAAATGGATGCGTTTTAGGGCTGTTTTTAAGAAAATAGCCCTAAAACATACACTAGAGCAAAGCAGGAAGACCTGCATTACAAATGAGAGTAGCGCAAAACTTCAGAATCTTAAATCTAATGTCTTGTGTCTAGCGTCTTGTGTCGTTAAAACTCTACCTTCGGCGCGTTTTGGGAACCGGCCTCGGCCTCAAAATATCCCTTCTTCTCAAAGTCAAACCAGCCAGCGTACATATTTCTAGGGAAAGAGCGGATGTAAGTGTTGTACTGTTGCACGGCTTGGTTGAATTTTTGCCGCTCAACAGCAATTCTATTTTCCATTCCCTCCAATTGGGCCTGTAGCTCAACAAAATTTTGGTTAGCTTTTAAATCTGGATAAGCCTCTACGGAAGCTATTAATCTTGAAAGAGAGCCATTTAACTGTGACTGTGCCGCTTGGAATTTCTGAATGTTCTCTGGAGTAAGTTCATCAGCATTAAAATTGATACTAGTGGCTTGGGCGCGTGCTTGTACAACAGATTCAAGTGTGCTTTTTTCAAAATTAGCTGCTCCCTTCACAGTAGCTACTAAATTTCCAACTAGATCGGCACGGCGTTGATATACTGTTTGCACCTGACCCCACTGACCCGATACCTGTTCGTCAAGTTCTACCATGGTGTTATAACCGCAAGAGCTCTGCGACACTAGCACAAGTAAGCCAAAAAAGTAAAGCAATAGTTTTTTCATAGTTCAGGGTTCGTTTGTAAGTGGTATTCGTCCTTTTTTAGAGGCTAACCCTCATACGTAAGTGTGGGTCAAAAGTATGGTTTTGGGCTGTTTTCCTGAAAAGGAGCCTAAAACGCAGCCCTCGCTTCGCTATAATTAGCCTCAGGTAAAGTTGATTTTTTAAAGATAACGAAGGAACAGGCAAATATTCAAGAATAGCAATAAGTATTTACCGAAGCGCGGGGTCAATGGCAAACTTTCCCTCAAAATTCAGAATTAAATTCATTATTACGTAGATTAGGGCTTAAAGCGTTATTAAAGTAATGGTGAGCCAGGCTAATTGATCGCTTTTGGCTCACACCTTCACGCATAGAAACATGAAAGCAGTTATTCCAGTGGCCGGTATGGGGGCCCGCCTTAGACCTCACACGCACACGCAACCTAAGGCGTTGGTGCCTATTGCGGGTAAGGCTATTTTAGGGCATATTATTGAGCGGCTACAGGCTACGGGCATTACGCAGTTTGTATTTGTAGTGGGTTATTTGGGCGAGAAAATCATGCATTATGTGCAGCGCAAGTACCCAAGCCTAAACGTGGAGTTTATAGTGCAGCAGCCCCGCGAGGGATTAGGTCATGCGTTATGGTCGGCGCGGGAAACGTTCCGGCACGAGGAGAATGTGCTGATTCAGTTAGGTGATACCATTGTAGATGTAGACATGGCGCAGCTGCTTAATTCAGAATATACCATGCTGGCTGTGAACAAGGTGAAGAACCCCACCATGTTTGGTATAACTGAGGTTGGGCCTGATGGATTTATAACCAAGGTGGTGGAGAAACCTAAAATTCCGAAGTCAAACTTTGCGTTGGTGGGGCTTTACAAAATATCGTCGCCTGCAAAGCTGGCCGAGGCGCTGGAGTACATTGTGACTCAAAATATACGGACGCAGAACGAGCACCACCTCACCGACGCGCTTATGCACATGATTCAGAACGGGGAGAAAATGGTGTCATGTCCCGTGGATAATTGGTTTGACTGTGGTCGCAAAGACACCTTGCTGCAAGCCAATGCCACACTGCTCAACCGTGCTGAATTCCGGCACTCAGACTATCCGCAGTTTAAGAACACCATCATTATTCCGCCGGTCAGCATAGGCAAAGACGTGCAAATCTCCAATTCCATCATCGGTCCCAACGTAGCTATTGGCGAATGCGCCATTTTAAACTACACCATTGTGCGTGATTCCATTATTGGCGGCTACTCTGAACTGGCCTACGCCGTGCTGGAAGAATCTCTCGTAGGTTCAGACTCCGCCCTGAAAGGCCTCAGCCAACGCCTTAACATTGGTGACAGCACCGAGATTGATTTTAGCAATTAAATAGATTTTAGTAGTTAGATGTTAGATGCTAGATTTTCAATGAGTGAAAAAGGTCTAGTATCTAACGTCTAATGTCTAGCGTCCCTTTTACAATGAACCGAATTACCCAACTCTTCAACATACAATACCCTATCATACAAGCCGGCATGATCTGGTGTAGCGGCTGGAAACTGGCATCGGCAGTAAGTAACGCTGGCGGACTGGGACTTATTGGCGCTGGTTCTATGTACCCCGATGTGCTGCGTGAGCATATTCAGAAGTGCAAAGCTGCTACGGATAAGCCTTTTGGGGTGAACGTGCCTTTGCTGTACCCAGACCTGGAGGAGCATTTCAAGATCATCATGGAAGAGAAAGTGCCCGTGGTGGTGACATCGGCTGGCAACCCGAAAACCTGGACCAAGGTTCTTCAGGAGAACGGAGCTAAGGTGGTGCATGTGGTGAGTAATGTGAAATTTGCCCGCAAGTGTGAAGAGGCCGGGGTAGACGCCATTGTGGCCGAAGGTTTTGAAGCAGGCGGGCACAATGGCCGTGAGGAAACTACTACGTTTTGCCTTATACCTCTGGTAAGGCAGGCGGTGAGTTTGCCTCTCATTGCTGCGGGCGGAATTGGAAACGGAGCCGGTATTTTTGGTGCTATGGCCTTAGGCGCTGAAGGAGTGCAAGTAGGCAGCCGGTTTGTGGCCAGTGTTGAATCCAGCGCACACCAGAGCTTTAAAGACCGTGTAGTGGCTGCCCAAGAAGGAGATACAGAACTTTCGATAAAGCAACTCACGCCCGTGCGTCTGCTCAAGAACAAGTTTTACCAAGACGTAAAAGCTGCTGAGTTACGAGGTGCCACTACCTTAGAACTAGCTGAGCTGTTAGGCTCCCGCCGGGCAAAACGGGGCATGTACGAGGGCGATATGGACGAAGGTGAGCTGGAAATTGGTCAGATTGCCGCCCTCGTTAAAGACATTAAGCCTGCCGGAGATATCTTGCGCGAAATGTGGCAGGAGTTTCAAGAGGCGAAGACGAAGTTTTGTAGCCAGTGGTAAGCAAATTGCGTTAGTAACATTCCCTATTTGTCATCCTGAAAGGATCTTGGTTGCAAGCTGTAATAGGGTAGAATCAATGTAGAACCAGTAAGCTTACAAGCTCTTTCTAAATAACAATAGTACATGAGAGAGTAGTCGTTATATTGTATTGCCTCAGAACAGAAACCTGACTTTTACTTTGCCTTTAGACTTCCTCACCGCTGCCATTACACAGTACGTAACGCTTTCCCCAACTGAGGAAGCGGCATTTCTGGCTATTTGTGAGCTGAAGGAGGCAAAAAAGAAAGAGTATTTGCTGCGAACCGGTGAGTTAAACCACATCATGTATTTCGTGCAGAGCGGGTGCTTGCGGTCTTTTATTGTAGACACGGCTGGCAAAGAAGTGAACTTAGAATTTGCCGTAGAACGTTACTGGATCAGTGATGTGGCCTTTCACAAACCTGCCCTATTATCTATTCAGGCGCTGGAGCCCACGCAGTACGTGCAGGTACAGGTCAGTGTTTTTGAGCAACTCACGCAAGATCATCCTGTTTTCAACCTGTTTTTCCGAAGACTGATCCAAAACGGCTACTTCGCCTTTAAAAAGCGCATGCTGTCTTTGATGACCCAAACCGCGGCCGAAAATTACCGTGACTTCCTTCTCAAATTTCCGGACCTGCCGCAGCGCATTCCGCAGTACCACATTGCCTCTTACCTGAGTGTTACCCCAGAATTCTTCAGCACCATTAAATCTGAAGGATTAGACCTGTACCACAAAGCAATTTCTTAATCTACCTTATTCTTTTCCGCGCTCCGGTTGGTGACCTTTACAGAGTGAACCTGAGATGGCATTGGCTTTGTTTAGAAAGTGCTGCCTCTACCACAATCAAAATTGTTTTTAAATCTCAACTGATGGCCATGAAACGGCGCACGTTCATACAATCAGTAGCAGCAGGAGCTATAGGAATGACAACATTAAGTGCTTTCAGAAAATTTACTGAGGATTTGACCCCTCAAGAATATACCATGCCGGTTCTTTTTATTGGGCACGGCTCGCCTATGAACGGCATTGAAGACAATGAATTCAGCCAGCGCTGGAAAAAGCTAGCACAGGAAATTCCGGTGCCGAAGGCGGTTTTGGTGGTGTCGGCGCATTGGTTTACCAAGGGCACCAAGATCACAGCCATGGATTTTCCGCAGACCATCCATGACTTCGGAGGTTTCCCGAAGGAACTGTTTGCGGTGCAATATCCTGCACCCGGTAATGCCGATTTGGCGCAGGAAACAGCCGCTCTAATCAAAGCCACTCAGGTAGAGCTAGACCATGACTGGGGCTTGGACCACGGCACCTGGACCATCATTCGGCATATGTACCCCGAAGCCAATGTGCCGGTGTTGCAGTTGAGTATAGATTATACCAAAGGCCCGCAGTACCATTATGAGCTGGCGAAGGAGTTAACTGCCTTGCGCAAGAAAGGGGTATTGATTGTGGGCAGCGGCAACATGGTGCACAATTTAAGAATGCTGAATTGGTCTATGATCAACGGTGGCGGTTATGACTGGGCCCACACCATCAACGAGAAGTTCAAAGAACTAATTCTGAACCATGACCACCAGCCGCTCATCAACTACCAAACCCTGGGCAAAGAAGCCCTGCTAGCCATACCTACCGTAGAGCATTATCTGCCGCTCTTGTACACCCTGGGCTTGCAAAGTAAAAATGAAGAAGCCTCGTTCTTCAATGATAAGATGGTAGGCGGTTCATTGACCATGACCTCTGTTAAGATTGGGGCGTGATTCCTCTTCTTCTGACTTGAAAGTTTATAGAGCGTTTTAGGCCTTTTTTCTGCAAATCAGGATTAAAACGCTCCCGCAGGCTAGCCAATCAACGGTAAAAGTTTGGCACCACCGCAACTTCCGCCTGAGAAGCAGCTCTTTTCATATAAGATCATCTGGAAAACTTATGATCGAGAAAAGGCTGCTATAAAGCTGGGGCAATAGTATTTTATGCTGCCTTTTTGGTTCCTGAGGAAGGAATGTTGTAATTTCCCTTCGTAAATTATTTGTCGCTACAATTATCTGAAATGAAGGCTTTTTACAAATTCTTTTTTCTTTCACTTGTCATACTTGCCGCTAATACAGCAGCCTTTAGCCAGAATAAAGATTACTTGGATGCCATTGCGCAAAAATCATGTGATTGCTTCAGCAAGGCTTTGAAAGAAAAGGACGGTAATAAAGAGGCTGTTACTATGCAGATAGGGCTTTGCATGATGAAGGCTGCACAACCGTACAATGCCCAGCTTAAGAAAGACCATGGTATAGACTTGCTGGGCGGAAAAGACATGAATTCTGAAGGTGAAAAACTAGGTAGGATAGTGGGTATGAAAATGCTCAGCTTCTGCCCAGATGTGTTGGTGGCCGTTTCTGAATTCAATGGAGGAGATGAAGAGGCGGAACCAATCAAGACCTTTGAGGGCGAGGTTGTCTCTATACAAGACCAGCAGTTTGTGGTGTTTACCGTGAAAGATAGCAATGGTAAAACCAATAACTTTCTTTGGCTCACCTATTTTCAGTCTACCCCAACGCTCACCGACAATTACCGCAAAATTCTGAACAAGCAGGTATCCATCACTTATCAGGAAATGGAATTGTATGATCCACGTATAAAGGAGCTGAAAAAGTATAACGTGATAAATGGCTTAACAGCGCAATAATCATTCGTAAATGCAAAATGAAAGAGGCCGGAAACATTATGTTTTCGGCCTCTTTTTATGAAATCGGGGCTAAAACAGCCTGCCTTCTTGAAATTACGGGTACAGCATGTACGGCTTGCGTTGCTCTCTGAATGCCTTCAGCCCCGGCTGCCAAGTTTCTCTGATCTGCTCTTCCGTCCAGCCCTCTTCAATTTGCTTCCGGAAATCGGCTACGCCGGCCAGACGCTCAATCACGCCCATTTGTTTGCTGTAAGATGAATCAAAGAACCGTGCCTTCTCTGGGTAAGCCTTGTACATTTCAATCATCCAGCCCAAGTTTATCTGCCTTTTTTTGCGGAGCTGTTCTACATCATAATTCCGTAAGTCAAGGCCGTAGCAAACCTCGTTCATGTGCAGCGGTGTCTCGCTCATGCCTTTTATGCCTACGGGGGTAAAGTTGAACTCATATTTGCCTTTGAGAGCGGGTGCGCCCAGTACCGTGAACGGCATGTAGGTGCCGCGGCCCTGACTGATGATGGTGCCTTCGAACAGACACAAACTTGGGTACAGCATCACGCTCTGCGGGGTATTCAGGTTTGGCGATGGATTCACTGGCAGCACGTACGGCATGTCGTGGTTATAATTAGCCAGCTTGATGATCTTGAGTTTTTCTTTGTCCAGCTTAAGACCGTTTGTCATCCAGCCTTCGCCGTTGATCATCTGCGCAAACTCGCCTACTGTCATGCCGTGCGCAATAGGAATAGGAAACTGCCCAATGCCCGAATAATATTTCTTGTCCAGAATAGGGCCGTCTACCATGTAACCATGTGGGTTAGGGCGGTCCAGCACCATAAACTCCACGTTGTGCTCGGCGCAAGACTCCATCACATCGCGCAGCGTGTTAATGTTAGTGTAGAAACGCACGCCCACATCCTGAATGTCATAGATGAGGATATCCAGATCAGCCATGTCTTCTTTGCTGGGCTTCTTCTTTTTGCCGTACAGGGAAATGATAGGAATGCCCGTTTCTGCGTCTACCTCATCGTCTACCTTCGCGCCGTTGCTGGCGTTGCCCCTGAAGCCATGCTCTGGGCCAAATACCTTCACCACCTTTATGCCCAACGAAAGCAGGCTGTCTACACTTAATTTGTTGCCGATAGTAGAAGACGGGTTCACCACCATGCCCACCCGCTTGCCTTTCAGGTAAGGCACGTATTTTTCGGTTTGGTCGGCACCGGTGATCAGGCCGGGTTTAGCATTGGCGTTCTGCTTCGCCGATGACGGAGGAGCACTTTGTGTGGTGGTAGCTGTTGACGGGGAGCTGGTTTTAGAACACGAGGAACAACTTACCGCCAGTATGAGCAGACCACAAGATAAATAAGATATGAACCGTTTGAGCATAGAAGGGGAAATTTAATGTGACAGGCAATGAAAGGCTAATGTAAGAAGGATTCTGGTGGGGATGAATCGTTTTTAATAAAAATTAAAAAGGCGGTTTGTTCAGGTAAGCTCAGTGGATTGTTTGCCAGTGTCTTTCGCTGAATATTGTTTATTTGTAATATATTAAACCTTTCATTATCAGTATCATCAAAAGGAAGAATTCAGATTTCATGTTAAGAAGTTTTTTTAGCCTTGTTATGTCTGTCTTTTCTGCACTCATGTTTATTGGCTGCAGCAAAAAAGAGGTGCCGGCCCCATCAGGGGCAGCCTTGTACTTTCCGGCCATAGGTTCTTCCATGTGGGAAACGACCTCACCTCAAAGTTTAGGGTGGAATACCGATGCACTGCCGGAGCTGGTTTCGTATCTGGAGCAGAATAACACCAGAGCCTTCTTGTTATTAAAAGATGGGAAGATAGTGCTGGAGCATTACAGCGGCACCGCTGCCAACGGTGGTGCATTTAACGTAGGTAGTAACTGGTATTGGGCTTCGGCGGGGAAAACATTGACTGCGTTTATGGTAGGCAAAGCGCAGGAAGAAGGGCTTCTCTCCATTAATGACAAAACCAGCAAATACCTAGGTGCCAACTGGACGAGCCTTTCAGCTGCGCAGGAAGATCAGATTACCATACGGCACCAACTCACCATGACGACTGGCCTGGATGAACGGGTGCCCAACCGCGACTGCACCACTCCTGCCTGCCTTACTTACCGCGCTGCTCCTGGCACCCGCTGGGCCTACCACAATGCCCCTTACACCTTATTGAGCAAAGTAATTGAGAGCAGCACCAACCAAAACTATAACGCTTACTTCAAGAGTCGGCTAGCTGATAAAATTGGGATGAATGGCCTTTGGCAACATGTTGGAGACAACCATGTGTACTTCAGCACTGCCCGCTCTATGGCCCGTTTCGGGTTGCTCATGCTCAACAAAGGCAAATGGGAAAATACCGCTGTTCTGAATGATGCCGCTTATATAAATGCCATGGTGAACACCTCGCAGAGCCTGAATCTGTCTTACGGCTACCTCTGGTGGCTCAACGGCAAGCCTTCGTTCATGCTGCCCTCCGTGCCTACTGTTTTCCCTGGTAGCTCGGTACCTGATGCTCCCGCCGAAATGTATGCCGCCATGGGCAAAAACGGCCAGTTCCTGAACGTGGTGCCCAGCCAAGGATTGGTTTTGGTGCGCATGGGCGAGGCTCCTGGTGACGAAGAAGTGCCGGTGGTATTTCTGAATGAGATTTGGAAGCGCTTGAATGTGGTGATGAAGAAGTAGGTATGTTTTAGGCTTGTTTTAAGAAAAACGGGAGTAAAACAGTCAAATTTCAGGCAGTTTTCAGCTAGCTTAACTATCAGATGAAAGATTCCTTTTATATACTATTAACCGCACTTCTAATTTTTGGAAGCTGTCAGCAGAAGTCAAAAAATACCGAACAAGGTACCCAAGCTCCTGCCCAAGTGCGTCAAGAGGAGCAAAGTATTCTACATCCATTACTGGCCGAATATGGGCAGTTTTTAACTAGATTAGACAGTGGCAAAGTAGAGAACATGTCTGTTGCCGCTGAGAAATATAAGGAGCTGTTTAAGGGGCAAAATACCTCTTTAGCTGATTCTGGCTACGTGCTGTTTGAAAAGTTTTATAACCGTGTGGACAATACTATTAATGAAAATTATAACGAGGAGAAATATGATTCTCTGGTAATACATCAAGGTCTGTCTAAATCACTTCAAAAGTCAAAGGAGTTGAGAACCTATGATAGACATTTGAATAAGAACGGTTTTAAGCTCGCTATGACTGAAGGGATTACTTATTTAAAGCAGGACAGGAATTTTGTAAAGAAGCATTTTTACACCTTTCTAAGTCCTGTTTTAAAGGTCTACCTTTCCAAATTAAATAAAGAAAACATAGAAGGTTTTGCCGATGATGCCAGTTTAACCATAGCGCCAAGGCAGTTAGCAGATCGTGTTATTTGGTGGGAAGATTTTGTAAAAGCAAATCCTGAATTTATTCTTGTGGAAGAAGCCAAGGAAAATGTACAGGATTACTTAACCACGCTTTTAGTAGGAATGGATAATACCCCTGTGCTTGAGCATGGAGATAATAGGTTGAATTCATATTACGCAGAAGCCTATCATTATCTACTAAAGGAAAGGCCAAATTCAAAAGCAGCCAAAGCTGTCAAGCCTTACTTCCAGGCGCTCCAGAACGCTGATACACTTAGGGCGAATGTTTTATTGAAGCAGTATCAGGAATTAGGAATCATTGATTAGTTAATGGCTAATTAGTAATAAACCAAAAGAGGCCGGTAAACTTGCGTTTCCGGCCTCTTTTTATAAAAACAGCGCCAAAACAATTCTCCCATCTTAGCCACACATATTCTAAGAGTTGCCAGTTAAGCACTTTCCTCGCGTTGTGCAAAGCATAAATACGCCTAAACTTCAGCTAAAATTATTCGATTCTACACATTTATAGGTATTGTTTATATTTAAATTATTCTATTTATTTGGAGTTAACCTAAACTAATTTTATGAAAAAAGTCTTACCCATCTTACTGATTGGCCTTCTTTTGAGTCAGGTCGTAGAGGTATTAGAGTATTTTTTAACAGATCCTTCCCTTCCAGCTAATGGTAGTGATTTTACAAAAAATGATATTGTCGGCCTTGTTTTCTTAGTACTAAGTTTAGCCGTTTATGTGGGAGTTGCTTATTTCCTGGCAAACCATGTAAACCTAGGCGTTACCATTCTGTTAATGCTACTGCTTTTATTGGTTGATACTCTTATTTCTGAAAATTTAACCATAAAAATAGCAGACTCACAAGGTTTGCCAAGAGTAGAAAGTGGGCTTGAAACATCTACTGAGTATCTTATCATGGCAGCTATGGGACTAATAACTGCATTAATTGGATATGGCATAAACAGAATGAGAAGAAAAAGACAAAGTGTAGCTACTGTCTAATTCTCTTTCCAGAACTGGAAATGAGCTAAAGGTCACAAGTTAAGGCAAGAAAGATCATAGTTTCAGTAACCAAAAGAGGCCGGTAAACTTACGTTTCCGGCCTCTTTTCATAAAAACAACGCTAAAACAACTTCTATTCTTTGTCAATCAGTTCCACGCTGCGTTTCACGAAGGCCGTTAAGGCAGCACCCGTCAGCATGTTCTGCGATAGCAGGGCTAGGTCATAAGCCTGCTTGGCAATTTTCTCGCCGCGCTCATCAGAGTTTTTCAGGATGCGGTGGTTGATGGGGTGGTTGGCGTTTACGGTGACGGTGTACATGTCTGGCAGGTCGCCCATCATCATCATGCCGCCGCCGCCCATGCGGTTCATGTCTTTCATGCGGCGCATGAACTCAGGCAGCGTAATGATCACTGGCTGGTCATCTGGACTCAAAGCATCTACTGCCACAGTCATGTTCTGGTTAGAGATAGCCTTTTCGAAGAGCTCTTTCAGGCGTTTGCTTTCGTCTTCAGACAGCACGCTCTCTGGCTTGGCATCGGTCTCAATAAGCTTGTCAATGGTATCAGCGTCCACACGTTTTAGAGTGGTTTTCTCCAGCTTCTGCTCCAGCTGACCTATGAAGTGCGGGTCAATCATGTGATCCAGCTTCACCACGTCATAGTTGCGGTTCTTGGCGGTTTCAATGAAAGCGTGCTGCTTCTCAGCGTCATTGGTATACAGAATTACCAGGTTGCCGTTTTTGTCGGTTTGGTTCGCCTGTACATAGTTGCGGTACTCTTCTAAAGTGTAGAATTTCTCGTCGGTGCTTTGCAGCAGCGCGAAGTCTTTGGCTTTCTCGTAGAACTTGTCGTCTGAGAGCATGCCGTACTTCACAAACACCGCAATGTCGTTCCACTTCTCTTCATAGGCGGCGCGGTCTTTTTTGTAGATTTCGTTCAGCTTGTCAGCCACCTTACGGGTGATGTAGGTGTTGATTTTCTTCACGTTGGCATCGGCCTGCAAGAACGAGCGGCTCACGTTCAGCGGAATGTCCGGTGAGTCAATCACGCCGTGCAACAGCATCAGGAACTCCGGCACCACATCTTTCACCTCGTCGGTGATGAACACCTGGCGGCTGTAGAGCTGGATTTTGTTTTTCTGGAAATCAAACTCATTCTTCACCTTCGGGAAGTAAAGAATACCCGTGAGGTTAAACGGATAGTCCACATTTAGGTGAATCCAGAACAGCGGGTCCTCTGAGAACGGATACAGTTCTTTGTAGAAGTTCTTGTAATCCTCGTCAGTCAGGTCAGACGGAGATTTGGTCCAGATCGGGTTCGGGTTATTGATGGTCTCACCATTGAACTCCACCGGAATAGGCAAGAACTTGCAGTATTTGTTCAGGATGGTCTGCAGACGCGCCTCTTCCAAGAATTCTTCAGAATCTTCAGCAATGTTCAGAATAACATCCGTTCCACGCTCAGTCCTAGAGCCAGAAGTGATGGTGAATTCGGTAGAACCGTCACAGGTCCAGTGCGCAGGCTCCGCTCCGTCTTGGTGCGACAAAGTGTCAATCTCCACTGTGCTGGCCACCATAAACGCCGAGTAGAAACCAAGGCCGAACTGACCGATGATTTGGCTCTTGTCGGCGTTGGAATCTTTGTAGCGCTCTACAAACTCGGTAGCGCCAGAGAAGGCAATCTGGTTGATATATTTCTTGATCTCCTCAGCGGTCATTCCTATCCCGTTGTCCGAGATGATGATCTGCTTCTTCTCCTTGTCTACCTTCACGGTCACCTTCAGCTCGCCCAAGTCGCCTTTCAGCTCTCCAATGCTGCTGAGGCTTTTGGCTTTCTGGCTCGCGTCAACCGCGTTAGAAACCAACTCACGCAAGAAAATCTCGTGGTCTGAGTACAAGAACTTCTTGATGATGGGGAAAATGTTCTCGGTGTGAATCGAAATCGTGCCTTTTTCTTCCATTTCTACTTTATATCGATGTGTGTTAAAAACTTTGTTTTCTCTCTCTTTTTCGGCTGCGCCGATGCTCTGTTTTTAGCTTATTTTTCAGAAAACAGGCCAGAAACAGAAAATTAGCTACTTCTTCGTCCCCCTTTGAAGGGGGTAGGGGGATGATTACTCGTGCTGAATTACTCAAGCAGAATCTTCATTCCAGAAATTCATTCCCTCCCGTTTCATTGCTGTTGCTGATGGTTCTTCTCCAGTCTTCATCATCCCGGGCCTTCAAAGGGAGACATATCAGGAATGGCTAGTTTTTCTTTCTATGTCACGGAAGTAATTTCCACGCCATTGCTGAAAACAAACAACAATGAACAATCAACAATTTTAAAACAATCAGCAACTAACAATTCTCCAGTAGGCAAAAGCTGTTCCATCAGTCATTAAAATGACAGGATGTCAGCTTCTGATAAAGCAAAAGCGGCAGGATTTTAGCTGTAGCTACAAACGTTTCGTATATTTGCCTGAATCTTTGGATAAGACGTGCGAAATTTCACTAGGTATAGCGCCCTTTTTCTGCTGCTGCTGTTTGCGCGGGTCATGACCCCGAACGAACTGCTGCTGCAATTGCACGCGCACGAACATACCGAGGAAATTGCCCTTGATGAGTCGCAGACGCACGTTGGGGTAAAGCACACGCACTGCGAAACCGATAACCTTTTTCATGCGCCGTTCCAGCCAGCTGAAGCGGTAAGCCTTCCTGCTCCGTTAACCTTTGAAACTCCTTTTGGTGCCGCTGCGCCCCAATCCGGATATATTACTTCTACTTCTCAGCAGCACCTTCGCGGTCCGCCCGCAGCGCAACTTTCCTAGTTTTTTCCTCAGGAACGAATGGCTCTGCCGTTCTGTAAACTCCTGTTTTAGGGCTGTTTTCTGAAAAACAGGCTGAAACGGAAGTCTGTACCTGAGGAACTGTTTGGAGGATTTCCTCCTGTTTTTCCATTTCCTATTTTCTTACTGAGTTGCGCAAAAACTTTAAATATATTGTGCTGCTACTGCTGTGCGTTGGCTTTTGGCCTACAGGAAACAGCTGGGCTCAGAGTGGACCCGTTCCTCCGGCTTTAACGGAGGTGCTGTCAGACGCTGACTGCGGCATTACACTTTCCGGCACCATCACCGACCATGAGAACCGAAGTTCCATTGTAGGCGCTACCGTGGTGCTAGAAGGGCGTGAGAACGTGCAGCACATCAGCGTTTCTGATGCCAACGGGCATTATCATTTCCATGACCTGTGCCCGGGTCCGTACCGGCTAGAGGTGCGGTACGTGGGATATAACACGGAGCGGCTGGAGAAAAACTTCCGGGGACCGGAGGTAGTTAATTTCCGGCTGCACCCAGACATTTTGCTGTTACGGAGCGTGGAGGTGCGTGGCGCCAAGCTGCCCGAAGAAACAACCCAGGCCAGCAATGAACTGAGTGGCCGTGAACTAGCCCAGACCCATGGCCAGTCGCTGGCGCAGAGCCTGGAGCGGCTCACGGGGCTTTCCAGCCTGCAGACTGGGCCAAGCATTGCCAAACCCGTTATTCACGGTTTGCACAGCAACCGCATATTGGTCATGAACAATGGCGTGCGTCACGAGGCCCAGCAATGGGGTTCTGAGCATGCTCCCGAAATTGACCCATTTGTGGCCAACCAGCTTACCGTGGTAAAGGGTGCCGCTGGCGTGCGCTACGGCGCCGATGCCATTGGCGGAGTTATTCTGGTGCAGCCTAAACCACTCCGTGACTCAGCGGGCATAGGCGGTGAGCTTAACCTGGTAGGCGTAAGCAACAACCGGCAGGGCGTAATGAGTGCCATGGTAGAAGGCAATACCGCTGCTTTGCCACCTTTCAGCTGGCGACTGCAAGGCTCACTCAAGAAAGCCGGCAACAGCAAAGCCCCAGATTATTTCCTGGACAACACCGGCTACACCGAGCGTAACTTCTCGGCGGCAGCTGGTTGGCGAAAAGAGCGGTACGGTACTGAGGTATTCTTCAGTCAGTTTCATACTAAGCTGGGGGTGTTCTCGGCCTCGCACGTGGGTAACCTCACGGATATCAAGAACGCTATTGAACGCGGTGAGCCTGAAAACCCCGGTGACTTCACCTATGCCATAGAGCGGCCTTACCAGCTGGTGACGCATAATCTGTTAAAGCTAAACGGGTTCAGGCGCACTGGTACAATGGGCAAGCTGAGCTTTATGTATTCGGGGCAGTTAAACCGCCGTGAAGAATATGATAATCACTCAGACGCTAACCGCCCTGAGCTTCGGTTCAGCATTCAGACGCACACCGGCGAGGTGCTATGGGAGCATGCCCCGTTCCTGAATTTAACCGGGAGCATTGGGGCTAGCTATTTGTACCAGTTCAACCAGTTTAGCGGGCGTTTCTTTATTCCGGAATATGACACCTACACCGGTGGCTTGTTTCTGATTGAGCGCTGGCAGAAAAACCGCTTACAGTTAGAAGCGGGGCTACGGTACGACTACCGGGTGCTGGAGGCCAGTATGCTGCGCCGCAACACCCCGCAACGCACCGGAGACTATGACCTGGATAATGAATTGCTTACCCCACGGCACACCTTCCAGAACCTGACCGGAACCCTAGGCGCTATTTATGATTTTGGTCCCCATTTTCACATACGCCTGAATGCAGGCTCAGCCTGGCGATCACCAACAGCTAGTGAGTTATACAGCAACGGTATTCACCACGGCACCGGAACGTATGAGTATGGAAATGCCGCCTTGGGTGTAGAACGGGGCTACAACTTTATGGCTACGGTGGGCTATGTGCAAAACAAGCGCCTGAACGGCGAGGTAAGTGTGTACCGCAACTACATAGACAACTACATTTACCTGGAGCCTGACCCAGAGCCTACGCTTACCATTAGAGGTGCATTTTTGACAGCCCGGCAGCGGCAAACAAACGCCACCATGACGGGCCTTGACTTAAATGCGACATATCAGTTCACTGATCGGTTAATGCTGGAAAGCAAGACCTCTTTGGTGCGGGGCTTTAACCGTACGGCTAATGAGTACCTGATCTGGATTCCTGCTGACCGCTTCACCAACAGCCTGCGCTATGAGTTGGATAAGCTGGGGCAGCGGGGGCAATTCAGCCAGAACTTCTTCGCCGTAGGCGGCACCTACGTGGCCAGGCAGCGCTTTGTGCCAGACAATTACCTGCTCCGCGATTATGCCATGCCACCGGCAGGTTACTTCCTGCTGCACGCTGAGGCGGGAACAACGCTGCAGGTGGGTAACCATCAGGTAGAAATCGGGCTCATAGGCCGAAATCTCCTCAACACTTCTTACCGAGATTATTTAAACCGTTTCCGGTACTACGCCGATGAGGTAGGCCGGAACATTACTTTAAGAGTCAGTATTCCTTTTAACCTTTAAACTTCGAAAGAAATGAAATCATATTTGAAATTTCCCCTTGCCCTTTTTGCTTCTGTAGCCTTGCTTTTTACTTCTTGCGGTCATGACGACGACCATGATCACGACCACGAAGGTGAACTGATCACTACCCTGCGCCTGAACATGGTGCCGGCAGACGGCGGTACCCCTGTGGTTGCCACTTTCCGTGATATTGATGGCCCCGGCGGACAGGCTCCTACACAAGACAAAATCGTGCTGAAGCAGGGCGTGTCTTACAACACCACCATAGAAGTACTGAATGAATCTAAAACTCCGGCAGAAGACTTAACTTCTGAGATTGAAAGCGAGGGCCATGAGCACATGTTCTTCTTTTTACCCATGAATGGGTTGGATGTTAGCGTGCAGTACCTAGATTACGACCGAAACAACCTGCCTATTGGGCTTGAAACCATTATTACTGCCAATTCTGTTAGTAATGGCCGGTTTATCGTTACGCTGAAGCACCAGCCGGGCACTAAATCTACCACCAGTACTTCCAGCACCGGAGCAACTGATATTGAAGTTAACTTTGAGGCGCAGGTAGTAAACTAAGGTGCACTTGTGATCTGTTTTCGGCCTTTTTTTTGAAAAACAAGCCGAAAACGCACTAATAAAAAGAGCTGGCTCAAATTAATGAGCCAGCTCTTTTTGTTTAGACGCCTGTGTAGCGTTATAAAATATAGATTAGTTACGGTCTAATGCGTTCAAATCTTCAAAAGCCTCTTTCAAACGGGCAATGAAAGTTTCTTCGCCTTTGCGTAGCCAAACGCGCGGGTCATAGTATTTTTTGTTAGGGCTGTCTTCGCCTTCAGGGTTTCCGATCTGGCCTTGCAAATAATCTTTTTTGTCTTCGTAGAAGTTTTTGATGCCGTCCCAGAACGCCCATTGCATGTCAGTGTCAATGTTCATTTTAATGGCGCCGTACTCAATAGCTTCAGTAATTTTCTCTTTCTCAGAGCCAGAACCACCGTGGAATACAAAGTTCACTGGGTTAGGACCAGTGCCGTATTTCTGCTGGATGTATTCCTGAGAGTTTTTCAAGATCTCTGGACGAAGCTCAACGTTACCTGGCTTGTACACGCCGTGTACGTTTCCGAAGGCCGCAGCAATGGTAAAGCGGTCACTGATTTTCTTCAGTTCTTCGTAGGCGTGAGCCACGTGCTCAGGCTGGGTGTACAGGTGCTCGCTGTCCACGTCAGAGTTGTCAACGCCGTCTTCCTCGCCACCGGTTACGCCTAATTCAATTTCAATCATCATGCCCAGCTTCTCCATGCGTTGCAGGTAGCTAGAGCAGGTTCTTACGTTTTCTTCCAGTTCTTCTTCTGAAAGATCTAACATGTGTGAGCTGAACAAAGGCTTGCCGTGCTGTGCATGGTATTTCTCGCCGGCATCTAACAGGCCGTCAATCCAAGGAAGAAGTTTGCGGGCGGCGTGGTCAGTGTGCAGAACCACAGGTACGCCATACGCTTCAGCCATTAAATGCACGTGGTGTGCACCAGAGATAGCACCAGCAATGGCAGAGGCCTGGCCTTCGTTTTTCAGGCTTTTGCCAGCATAAAACTGAGCACCACTGTTAGAGAACTGAATGATAACTGGTGAATTGACAGCCTTGGCTGTTTCTAGTACCGCATTGATAGAGTTGGTGCCAATAACGTTTACGGCTGGCAACGCGAAGTTATTTTCGTTAGCGTACTTATATAAGTCCTGTACTTCATCTCCGTACAGAACCCCAGATCTAAATTTAGCCATGGGTTAGTTTTGTTTGGTCTACAAGCAAAACTAATTAAATAATTGGTTAGTTCTAGCGTTTCTTCTTGTTAGCTAACTTCTCGTATTCCCGCTCAGCGGCATAATCATGGTTGCCATGGAAGGCATCATAGTAATTGAAAGCCACGCCAATGCCCCAGCCAAAGCTTACCCAGGCAGGCCAAGGTAAGCCCTCATACATAGAGGTGCCGGTACCGTTATAATACCATAGCGTCCATAAAAAGCCATTGACGATTAAGTAAGTGAAAAAATGCCGCCGGAACGCTACCCGCTTCTTGGCGATTTTCCATAAGGCTTTATCTTTTTCAGCTTCCATAGTTGAAAGGTATTATATAGTTAATATTAAATATATAAAAAATTTGTTAAACGTGCTCAAGAAAGGGAAAATCAATAGGTTGTGCCGTTGGTTTAGACTGTGGCAGAACCTTTAGGCGCAACAAATTTTTCTTTTGAGTGGGCATGCAATACCATCGGTATTGCCTAATCTGTACCAACTTTCCTCCTTAGCGCCTCCTGCGGGAGCGGGCAACGCAGTGCCAAGGGCACGCAGGCGCTTAGCGGGAGCACGAGACGCAGGTTCAATTTAGCAGTAGCCACTGCAGCTATGGAACAGCGCACATGGGCCAGGTGGTAAATTAACTGAAGCCCTTACTGTTTGAGCGGCAGCGAGTTTAAGGGCTTCTTGATTCTTTTGGTTACTTTTCTCATCAAGGAGAAAAGTGACAAACCCCAGCAGGGAGAGAAGCAGCTAGAAATTTAGCAAGAGAGGCAATGGGAGCAAATGCTCATTAAGTTGTTGATGAGAACACACAACAACGGCGGAGGGTACAGCGGGAGTAAAAGTGCTGGTAGAAGAAATGCGTCTTCGTTAGATCCTTCGGCTAGCGCTCAGGATGACCGGCAAAAAGAGAAGGATTTGGAATGCGTGGACCGGCTGGTGTAAACATCCCCCTTCGCCCCCTTCAAAGGGGGAGTGTCAAAAATGCGTATGTTTAAAATATGTGTTGCGGTTTCAGCCTATTTTTAAAAAAAAGAGTTCTAAAACAGAAACAAAACTTTCCACTTCCGCGGCAGTTAAAGATAAAAGAACCGTTGCAACACCGCAGCATTGCCCGTACCTTCGCTATACTATGAGTACACCAGATAAACGCCTGTTTCTCCTAGACGCCATGGCGCTCATTTACCGCGCCCACTTCGCGTTCAGCAAGAACCCCAGAATCAACTCCAAAGGCATGAATACCGGTGCCGCGTTGGGTTTCACCAACACCTTGGTAGACCTGCTCAACCGCGAAAAGCCTACGCACATTGGCGTGTGCTATGATGCGCCTTCCAAAACCTTCCGGCACGAGTCATTTGTAGAATACAAGGCCAACCGTCAGGCCATGCCTGAAGACATTGCCATTGCCATACCTTACGTGAAGAAAATTGTGGAGGCCTTTGGCATACCCGGCATGATGCTGGACGGCTACGAGGCCGATGACATTATTGGCACCCTCTCCTGCAAAGCCGAAAAAGCAGGGTATGACGTGTTCATGATGACGCCCGACAAAGATTACTACCAACTGGTGACCGACCATGTGTTTGTCTACAAGCCCGCATTCTTGGGCAACGCCATAGAAGTAATTGATACGCCCAAGGTGCTGGAGCGCTGGGAGATTGAGAACGTGAAGCAGGTCATTGACATTCTGGGCCTCATGGGCGATGCCGTGGATAACATACCAGGTATTCCGGGCATTGGTGAGAAAACCGCGAAGACGCTGATTCAACGGTTCGGGAGCGTGGAGAACCTCATTGCCAACGTGCACGAGCTGAAAGGCAAGCAGAAGGAGAACGTGGAGAAATTCGCGGAGCAGGGCCTCATGTCAAAAGAATTGGCCACCATTCACCTGGACGTGCCCATTGACTTTGACGAGGAGGGGCTGCGTTATGACGGACCAGACACGGAGAAACTGGCGGCGCTGTTTGACGAGCTGGAATTCCGGCAATTGGCCACGCGTGTGCTGGGTACCGCCTCACCGGCCGTTCCCAAACCTGTGAGCAACAAACCAACCGTGGGCAAGGGGGTAAAATCAAGTGTGCCCACGGGGCAAACCTCGTTGTTTGGAGGAGCTGAAGATACGGTGGCGCCTGAAGTTGGGGAGGCCTCTGAAACAGCTTTTGATGAGCTCACCCCACGGGTAAGAAAGACCATTGACACCACGCTGCACGAATACCATTTGCTGAATACGTCCGAGCAACGGCAACAGCTTTTGAAATACCTTAAGCTGCAGAAAGAAATCTCCTTCGACACCGAGACCACCAGCATTGACCCTATCACCGCACGTTTGGTAGGCATCTCGTTCTGTTATCTGCCCGGCGAGGCTTATTATATACCGGTTCCGCCGCAAGACGAGGAAGCCGCCTATGATCTAGTGCAGGAGTTCAAAGAGGTGCTGGAAAGCCCCAGCATTGTCAAAATAGGTCAGAACATTAAATATGATTTGGTGGTGCTGCAGCGCTACGGTGTTGATGTGCAGGGGCCATTATATGACACCATGCTAGCGCACTACCTGCTGGAGCCTGATATGCGCCATAACATGGACCTGCTGGCCGAAACATACCTGAACTACTCGCCTATTTCCATAGAAACGCTGCTGGGCAAAGGCAAGCACCAGCTCACCATGGACAAATTGCCGCCGCTGCAAGTGTATGAGTATGCCTGTGAAGACGCTGACATCACGCTGCAGCTTAAAAACTATTTTGACCCTCTTTTGGAAAAACAAGGCCTAAAACGCCTGTTCAATGAGGTAGAGAATCCGTTACTGGCTGTGTTAGGGCATATGGAGCGCGAAGGCGTGAGCATTGATGCCGAAGCCCTGGCCGAGTCTTCCATTGACCTGCAGCAGAATATTCAGGAGATAGAGCAGAAGATATTTGAGCACGCGGGCATGGAGTTTAACATAGGCTCGCCTAAGCAACTGGGCGAGGTGTTGTTTGACAAAATGCAGCTGGGCGGCAGCAAAATCAAGAAAACCAAAACCGGCCAGTACGCCACGGGCGAAGAGATTCTTTCTAAACTAGCCTTTGAGCACGAGATAGTGCAGCTCATACTGGACCACCGACAGCTGACAAAACTCAAGAGCACCTATGTAGACGCGCTTCCGCAGCTGGTTTGCGCGGAAGACAACCGCCTGCACACGTCTTACAACCAAGCCGTAGCAGCCACCGGACGTTTGAGCTCTACTAACCCCAACCTGCAGAACATACCCATCCGTACGGAGAAAGGCCGTGAAATCCGGAAGGCATTCGTGCCGCGTGATGCGAACCATGTGCTGCTCTCCGCGGATTATTCACAAATTGAGCTCAGAATCATGGCGCATTTCAGCAATGATGCCACCATGAAAGAGGCCTTCCAGAAGGGGCAGGATATTCACGCTTCTACCGCTGCCAAAGTGTTCCACGTGCCCGTGGAAGAGGTGACGTCAGACATGCGCCGGAAGGCCAAAACCATCAACTTCGGGATCATCTACGGAATCTCCGCCTTCGGCCTAGCCGAAAGACTGGCTATTCCGCGTAGAGAAGCCGCAGAGATTATTGAAGCCTATTTTCAGGAGTTCCCGGCGGTGAAGCAGTACATGGACAGCGCCATTAACGTAGCCCGGGAGCAGGAATACGTAGAAACGCTGTTGGGCAGGAGACGCTACCTCAGAGACATAAACTCACGTAACCAGAACATACGCGGCTACGCTGAACGCAACGCCATCAACGCACCAATTCAGGGCACGGCGGCAGACATTATTAAGATTGCCATGATCAACATTGACCAATGGCTACGCGAGGAGAAATTAGCCACCCGTATGATTCTGCAGGTGCATGACGAATTGGTATTTGACGTGCCCCGTGAAGAACTGGCCGTGGTGCAGCCCAAAATTGAAGAGCTCATGAAAACGGCTCTACCGCTCAGCGTGCCTATGGAAATTGGCTTGGGCACCGGCGAAAACTGGCTGGAGGCGCATTAATGTTTTTAACCTGTTTTGGCTAAAAGGGACCAAAAACAGAAGCGGGAGCCCTTGGGCTCCCGCTTCTGTTTTTGAAAGATTTTGCCCCGTAAGGCTGAGGCTTTATCTTGTTAAAGTATAGACGAAAAATAAGTTTCTGTTGTCTATTTGTCTTATGTGCTGCAGCCGCAGTGTAGTGGTAGTGGCCTCAAGCACTGTATAAGTTCTGGTTTCAGTAGGCTGACGCATCACTAACTGATCACCGGTCAAGCTCCAGGAGCCGGTTTCATATACCTGAGGTTCATTTTCCTCGCACTTTAAAGCACCTTCAGTTTTTTCATAGTAGCCGTTGCCTACAAAGCGCCACACATCATCTTGGTCGCACTCGTCTAAATTGCCATAGTAATCCATAGATTGGCCGTTTTCAGCATTGGCAACCAAACCGGAAATTTGCCAGTCACGGTTAGCTATGAAGCTGTTCAGATCTGTAACACTTTCTTCATCATCTTGGCATGAGAAAAAAATTAGAGTCGCCAATAGCAGAAAGAGTAATCGGAAAATCTTCTGTGCTAAAGAATTCTGATGGCTTGTGTAAAAATGTTTTAAGGTATTATACATAATGAAATCTAAACGGAGGGCAATGGCTGATTTATTTTACTGAGCACGCATGGCTAATTTTCCGCTTACTGGCACGCCCTGATAATCTTCTTTGAAAGTGCCTCTTAAAGAAGCGTCGGTTAATTCTGTGATATTTAGTTTTACTGTATTAGAGGGTAACCCTAAATTCAGTCCGGAAATGGTCATGACGTTGCCTTGCACACTCCAGGTGCCTTGGGTTTGCTGTGGATCATCTGAAGAGCACTTAGTGGCGCCTTCATCTACAATCAATACGCCGTTCTCTCTAAATTCAAAGTAATTATCTTTTTCACAATCCTCAAAATCAGCATAAGCATCTGATTCGCCTAAGAAAGTTTCAATTTTTAGTTCAGTGATTGCCCAGCGCTTGTTGGGTAATTTGGCCTGAGCGTCTAATTGGTTGTCGTCGTCGTTGCTGCAGGCAGACAAGCAAAGCAGCATCACTGCAAAAAAAGATGTGATAAGGTTTTTCATAAAATAATTAGTTGTGGCCTTGGCGGTAAATCTACTTAATCTATAGGTACAACTATACGAAAGTTGAAATAAAAAGGCCCAGCGCAATGGCTGGGCCTTTATTAGCTTGTGCTGGCAGGGGTTGATTAAGGTATCAATACTGCCCGAAATTGAGTTACATCAATGGTTGGGATCAAAGAACCATACTTTCTGTTGATTTCTTTGATCATTTGGTTGGCGATGATGGCATAGCCGGCAGGAGTTGGGTGCACCCCGTCTAATGAGAAGATATTACCGGTAATGAAAGCTGGAGAATATCTCACGCCGTTCAACATCAAGCCATTTTGTACGCTGTTGAAGAACTCATGTGCGTCAAACAGTGCCAGGTTGTGTGTATTGGCCTGAGCCTTGATAAAGGCATTGTAAGCATTAGTGGCGGTAGTAATTTCATTCTGCTCATCAGCATCTAACACCAATTGGCTAGGGATAGGATTGCCCCCGCTCACACCAAATAGTTGGGTGGTATCTAATCCGTGGTTCTGAATATAGTCTTTCACCTGCTGCTCTCTGGCAGCGGCATCAGTTGGGAATTTGGCTCTAGCCTGATCGCGCCAGTATTTACCAGTTTGAGTTCCTATTAGCCCTAAGTATCCGCTTGAGGTGAGTGTAAACAAAGCGGTACCGGAAGCACCTACTTTGATATCATCACGGGCAATAACTTTACGCTGCGCTCCGCTTTTGGTCAATACGACCAACTGGGTGACCTGAGCCGGTAAACTAGCTTTGAAGGTAGGGCCAACCGTGGTGAAGTAAGGAATAGAACGTACATCCGGAATGGTAGCCAAAATACCTTCGGCGGCTTGGTTTCTAGATAAGCCAGCCACCAGTTGAGAATAAATTGCTTCAAACTGCGGTACAGGCGTGATTCCACCAAACGGATTTGTCTGCTCTACCACACCGCCGTTGGTGGCGTAGCTCAATACATCGTTGTTCCCTAGCCATAAGGAGAAAAAGGTTGGCTGCGTTGCCACTACTTTCTGGATGTAGCTCCGCTGACCCACTTCACCATCTGGTAGCAACCGTTCAAAATACGGGTTGATGCCACCATATTGCGTCACTGCGCTGGAAAGCACAGACATGCCAGGCACTCCCCAGTTTTGGAAGTCGCCGGTGTATTTGGTTAGCATAGGCCCTCCAGGTAGAGGCGCTACGTTTGTTCTAACGGCCAAAGCATTCTGTTCACTCTGGATGATCGGTGAGCCAGATGAGGTAAAGCCGCTAAGCTTCAGATAGCCAGAGCCATTTCTTTGCTCATAGGGGAACAAAGGCTGGTTGAAACCGCCTCCGCCTACTTGAGAGAACTGGTAAGCCAGAATGTTAGGGTAAGAACTGATTTGGCCTTCCAGGTAAAGGCCACCGTCTTGAAATCCGGCTGTTAGCGAATTTCCAACGGCCACATATTTACTTAAGTCAAGATCGGCGCGGGTAAAAACCGTGTCGTCTTCTATTTCTGGGTCACAGCCGGCAAAAAGGAAAGAGGCAGAAAAGAAAGCCGCCAGACCAAGTTTGTGTACTATATTCTTCATGGTAATATGTCTCAAAGAAAAATTAGAATTTGTAGTTGATGCCTATTCCTGGTACATAGGCCACAGATTTAAATGTGCCTGGTACGCCGCCAGATTTGCTGGCATCATCGGTGCGTTGTTTTTTGTTCAGGTACAGGAAGGATGCATCCAGGTCTACTTTCTCGCTCAGAGCAATGGTAAGGCCAGCAGAAATTCCTCTTGAATCGGCATCAGGGGTCTCAGGAGTCAGGTAACCATTTTGTACCGGAGACTCATCATAATACGCACCGGCGCGGATGGTGAAGCTTTCACTTACTTCATACTGAGCACCTAAGCGATAGATAAACACATCTTTATAATTGCGGGGGCTCTCACTCGTTGTCATGCCAGGGCCACCAACGTTGCCGTTAAAGTCAAATTTTAAAGATTCGTAGGCGCTCCACTGTATGCGTTGAAGGTCAGCGGCAAGGGTCAGTTTTTCAGTAGGTTTGAAGCCTATACCCAGCGTAATGTTGGCCGGCAGAGGCAATTCAGCATTAAAACGATTGGCGCTGAAGTTGGCCCCAATAAGCGGAGAGCCAGGTAATCTATAGGTAACATCGCCTTCATCTACTTTCATGTCTACACGCGAGCGGTAGGTTAAACCAAACGAAAGCTGCTCGGTAGGAGCAAAGTACAGGCCTACGTTGTACCCGAAACCGGTAGCTCCGCCGTCTAACTCTAAACCGCTTTCATAGCCAAAGGTAGATACCAACGGAATGCTGCGTTGCAGGTTCACGCTACCGGTGGCAAATACAAAGCCAGCGCCAATGCCAAATTTCTCAGAAACGCGGTAGCTGACGGTAGGCTGAATAAAAATAGCGGTTAAACTAAGTTCATTTAACCCAAAGCGGCCCTGCCAGGTATTGCCCCAGTTAACGGAGCTGCCGTACGGGGTGTACACACCAATACCAAAGCGAAGAGGGCTTTCTTCTTTTCCGTATGAAGCATACACTTGAAAAGGCGTGCTCAGCGGGTTATTTGTTCTAGATTCAGAAATTCCCGGAGCGGGCTCACGGTATACTATTCTTGCATTCAGAGCACTTACTCCTAACTGTATGCCGTTCTGGCGTAAATGAGCCAATGCGCCAGGGTTGAAAAAGATGCTGCTATGGTCTAACGCCAGGCCAGTACCCGCATGGCCCATGCCTATCTGCTTTTGCCCTTGAAGGTTAGCCTGAAAGCCACCTGCGTTTGCTATCCCTGCCGAAAGCACGGCTCCGCCCAGAAAGGCTAAAAATTTACTCTTCATGCGTCTTCTGTTTAAAATAAAAGTATGTGCTTGTTGTGGATTTTGTAATCAAATATAGAAAAATAGAAGAGATATTTTCATAATGTTATGCATAGGCACTATCTTTTTTTTAAATAAATAAATCTTCTACCCAAACGACCCATTTGCCTAAAGGTTGGTTGCACCGGCGGCAGTTCATTTTGATTGTTTTTTCTTACTGACGGCTTAAGATTATGTTGGCAGAAGTCATCTCTTTTCTGTGGCTTACGTTTAGCCATTTCGGATAAAGAGATTGACCTATGTATGATGTACTGATAGTGGGCGGCGGCCCGGCTGGTTTGAGCGCTGCCATGTTGCTGGGGCGCTGTATGCGCAAAGTGGCTTTATTTGATACTGGTGAATACCGTAATTCCTACTCTAACGCCATGAACGGCTTTATTACCCGCGATGGCACCGCGCCGCGGGAATTTCTGCAGCTAGGTCGCCAAGACCTTGAAAAGTACGAGGTGGCGTTCAAAGACAAACGAATAGTCAAGATCATAAAAGAAGACGGAATTTTTCAGGCCACCGATGAAGACGATCAGGTGTACCTTTCCAGAAAAGTGCTGCTAGCCACGGGGCTGGTGGACCGGTGGCCGAAACTACCGGGCGCCGAACCTTTTTATGGCTCCAGCATACACCACTGCCCATACTGCGATGGCTATGAGTCTAAAAACAAGCCGTTGGCAGCTTACGGCAAAAACCGCGACGGCATTGGTCTTTCGCTCTCATTGAAAACCTGGAGCAGTGATGTCATGCTCTTTACCGACGGCACCAATAAACTTAAGCGCGAAGACCGGGAGCTGCTGGAAAGAAATGGAGTAAAAGTGTCTACCGAGGCCATTGAAATGCTGGAAGGAGAAGGCGGACAACTACAGCGTATAGTCTTGAAAGGCGGCAAAGTAGAGCAGCGGGAAGCGCTTTTTTTCTCAACCGGTTCTGATCAGCGGTCAGACCTGCCCCGCCAACTGAACTGCGATTTTACCAGCCGGGGCGTGGTGAAAACCTATAAACACCAGCAGACCAATCTTTCTGGGTTATACGTAGCCGGAGATGCCGCCCGCGATATGCAGTTGGTCATAGTTGCCGCCGCAGAGGGTACCAAGGCGGCCGTAGCCATCAACATTGAGCTGCAAAAGGAATTCAGGAAATAGTGGAGCCGAACGAAAATCTGAATTCAGGAGTGACACAAGTCGTGTTTTAGTCTTGTTTACTAAAAAGTAGGCCAAAAACACTAAACTGGTTGTTCCTAAAACCTCACTGTGTCTCCAAAGCCTGCGAGTGTCTGTGCCAAAAGCCGCTGCTAACGCACTATTTGCATCGCATGAGAGGCAAGGCGGTGCCTTCTTTACAAGGGCAACATGTTTTTAGGCTGCTTTTACAAAAGAGAGCTAAAAACAAACACCTTATTTGGCAGTTGCCGCGTCTGCGCTGCGTTTCTGCTGCGACAGTGGCCGGAACGTACGGTCTGTGAGGCAGTATTCGTGGCCTTCTACCAACAGGTGCATGGTCAGGTTTTCTATGGCAATCGGGTCGCCCTCTTTCACATCTGGAATGTTGGTATAGCGTACCTTTGAGCCATCCATGATGGTAACTACTCCGGTGCCAAACACCTCTACGTGGTTCGCACTTTTTATGATGATGCCCGTCTCTTCGCCCAAACCAATACCAACAAATTCAGGACGTTTCGTGACGGCGTGGGCAAGTCTGCCAAATCGGCCGCGCTCGGTGAAATGCGTGTCAATAAACAGATTGTTGATAAACGAGAGGCCGTCGGTGGTTTTTACTTCGCCTTTCATGAGCGAATAAGAGCCGTAGCCTTCATAGATCATGCGATTAGACATGGCTGCGGCACCGGCACTGGTGCCGGCAATGGTAATCTCCTCGTGCTGGAACCGCTGCTGCATGAGATGGTGCAACTTGCTGCCGGCCAAAAATTCTTTCAGGCGAAGTTGGTTGCCACCGGTAAAGAAAATGACTTCCGCCTGTTTAATTCGCTCCAGGTTTTGAGGCTTGTCTGGCTCGTTTTCTTCATCAATGTGCATAAACCTAACGCTGTTGCAACCCAGTTCCTCAAAGGCCTCTTTGTATGCCTGGCCAGACTCCATTGGTTCTAACGTAGCAGTGGTAATCACCTCTATATGGGAGTCGGTGCTGCAGATTTCAGACCGAATAAGAGAGATAAGACCATCATCGTCGCCGCCGCCAAGGGCTATCAGAGTTCCTTTAGGTTCCTGCATAAGTAGAGCAATAAGTTGAGAAGCAAACAGACCAACTACGTGGCAAAGGCACGGTAAGGTTAAAGGCTTGCTTCTCAAAGCTACAGGTTTTGACGGAATGAGTACACAGAGCCAATGGCTTATCTACCCTAATTCTTTTGCTTTTTTAGAAGAGGAGTATGCTCGGTAGGTGTGGTGCTAAAGCTTGATGTGGGAAGTATCTACTTTGGCCCGTTCACGTTAAAAGAGGCAAAAGCTTATCTGGCGCTGTAAATTTACCGCGTTAGAAAAAGTGTGAATTGCTACTTAACCGATCTGGTATGAAAATCCATCAGTTTGAAGATAAAGGACTAGCCCATTTCTCTTACACCATCATGAGTGATGCGGAGATAGTGGTCATAGATCCTGCCCGCGACCCCAGGCAGTACGAGGAGTTTGCCATGATGCACGACGCTAAAATTGTAGCCATTATAGAAACGCACCCACACGCCGATTTTGTGAGCGGCCACCTGGAGCTGTCGCAGGCAAAGCAGACGCCCATTTATGTGAGTGCACAGGTTGAGGCCAAATATAAACACACTCCTTTTGATCAAGGAGACGAAATAAAAGTGGGCAAAGTAACCTTGCGTGCCTTAAACACTCCAGGTCACTCGCCAGACAGTATATCTGTACTTTTGTTAGACGAAGACGGAAAAGAAAATGCTGTCTTTACCGGTGATTCTCTGTTGATTGGTGATGTTGGGAGGCCCGATTTGCGAGAAGACCCGGATGATGTGAATACCTCCAGAGAAGCCTTGGCCCGCCAGATGTACCATACCACCCGGGAAGTGTTAATGAAATTGCCCGATCATGTAGTGGTGTACCCCGCCCATGGCGCCGGCAGCCTTTGCTCAAAAAGCTCTTCAGATGCCAAAAGCAGTACAATTGGTGATGAAAAGAGGAGCAATCCTTCACTTCAGCCCATGACTGAAGATGACTTTGTGGCCTGGCTCACCAAAGACCAACCATTTGTGCCGAAATATTTTGCCAGAACCGTTCAGTTGAATAGAGAAGGAAGTCCTGAAAAGTTCGACTCATTGGTGAAAAAAGTGCCTAAGCTAGCTCCTGACCATCCTTTGGAAGACAAGTACGTTGTCATAGACGCACGTCCGCAAGAGCAGTTTAAGCAGGGGCACCTGGAAGGATCTTTCAACATACAGGAAGGAGCCAAGTTTGAAACCTGGCTGGGCACTATTTTAGAGCCTGAAGAGAAATTTTACTTACTGGCCGAAGGCGAAGAAACCATAGACACATTGATAGCCAGATCGGCTAGCATTGGTTATGACCAAAACATAGTGGGTGCTTTCTCAGAGCTGCCTACCCCTACCAAACAAGAACCTACGTTAGATCTGGCCAGTTTCAGAGCTAACCCAGATGATTTTACCATTGTAGACATTCGGAATGCCAACGAGGTGCGGGATAAGCAGATTTTTGCCCACGCTATCAATATTCCCCTGCCCGAGCTGCGGGAGCGGGTGCCGGAAATTCCGTTAGACAAACCCATTGTAGTACACTGCGCCAGCGGCTACCGCTCAGCGGCCGGAGCCAGCATCATCTCCGTAACGGTGCAAGAGGTGCCAGTGTATGATTTAAGCGAAGCCGTCAAAACCTTTGGCTAAACCTGGAGGAATAAAAATTTGTGCCAAGAGCCGTTTTTGCCTTGTTTTCAGGAAATCAGGGCAAAAACGGCTCTTTTCATGTGGCAAGCTGGCATGGGAGAACTCCCCCTGTTGGGTCATGCTTTTGTCCGCTTACCCAAAATGCCGTAATTTTAAGCTTCTGTAACCTGATCAGGCAGATCGTCTTTTCTGCCTTTCATCAACTGACACCGGCTTTGCAAAAAAACTGGTCGCTTATTGTTTATGCCTTTTTCTCCACGTGCTCTCCTTGTTTTTTTCTTTTTTGTAATTGGTCATTTGCCGGCATTCTCACAGATATTGAATGTGGAAAAGACCAGAGTAGAGCGCGATTCCTCTAACTACTTTACCGGCAAACTGGGAGTGAATCTTAATCTGTTTAACCGGCCTGTGGGCACCGAGGGTAGAACAGATCACTTTGTGGGCATAACAGGAAACGGTAACATTGGCTACGTTTCTGAGAACACTACTTACCTGCTGATGGGGTCTTACAATTATGTGCGCCTTAGGGGAGAAACACAGATAGAAACCGGCTATGTGCATGGCAGAGTAACGTTTAAAAGAAAGCAGCGCCTATCTTATGAAACCTACGGGCAGCTGCAGTATGACTATAACCGAGGTCTGGAGCTGAGGTCATTGGTGGGAGCCGGTGTTAGGTTCAGGCTTGTGCATAGCGATGATGTGCGTTTGAACCTGGGTACCGGTATCATGTACGAGCACGAGCGCTGGCGCAATTTTCAGGAAGCAAGATATATTGAAAAGCACATCCCAAAGATGTCAAATTACGTGAGCATTCGGCTGCCCCTGAACCCATACCTGGAGCTCAGTTCCATTCACTACTACCAGTTTGGCTATGATCAGCCCAGTGAGATGTGGCGGCACCGTTTCAGCGGCGATTTCTCATTTACCATGAAAATAAATAACCGGTTTCAGCTCATCACCAGCTTCAATCACACCTATGAAACCCGTCCCATTGTTCCTATTCCCAGGTACTTGTACAATTTGACCAACGGCATTCAGGTGAGCTTTTAAATTAGTTTTGAGTCGCGGGTCCTGAGTCTCGAGTCAAAAGTGAAATTTAATTTTTTTTGTTGTTTTCGGCTCAATTTTTAAAAAGTAGCCCCAAAACGCAGTGCTGTTTCTCCTTGTTTTTGGCTCACGACTCAAGACTCAGAACTCAGGGCTATGCCCTGCGCCGCGTCGGTTCGCCTTTTTCTGGCCTGTCTTCTTTTTGGCTTCAATTCGTTTCTGAACAGCGGCTTTGGAGGGTCTGGTTTTTTTTCGGGGCTTGGGGCGGTGCATAGCCTGTTCCAGCACCTCACATAGTTTCTGCACCACCAGCTCTTTGTTCACTAACTGGCTGCGGTCTTCCTGGCTGGCCAGGTGGAGGTAGCCATCTTTGTTCAGCCGCGGCGCCAGCTTTTCCAGTAACAAAGCCTTCTGCTCATCTGTGAGCAATGCTGAGTTTTCAATAGAAAACCACACCTCTACCCGGCTGGCCACTTTGTTCACGTTCTGCCCGCCCGGCCCGCTGCTGCGCGATGTCTGAAAAGTAAGTTCAGGGGTTAAATCTGGTAACATGGTACTAATGTACGGATGCCGCCCAAAGCAAGTGCTCTTTCTAAACAATTTGGCTTGGCCTTTTATCTCTTCTAGGTAAGACGAGAAGTAAATCCACACTTTATGGCAGTGCGCACTGCTGTGCGCTTCTGAACAGGTTCCGTCCAAAGCCGAACAGGTTGGTAAGTCTTTTTAATCTTTCAAAATGTTGATAATCAGTATGTAATAGTTTTGGCACACCAATTGGAAAAGAAAGTTCAGAATTGAAGCAACGCTGAACACAAGGGCTGCATCTTGTAATTGAAAGCTGGGAGATGCAACTGTTCAAATAATCAAAAACGCTGGTGCAGCCTTTTCAATTTTTAAAAGACTTTAATCTAAAACTTAAAAAACTATTGCCATGAAAATGATTGTACTTATCTGCCTGATGTTTGCCGGATTCATGTTTGCCTTAGCAGATTCTTTGAGCCATGTGCGTTATCCGCAAGAAGTAATTTATGTAAACCAGTATGGTGAGCGCCTACCGGCACCGTACGCCCTAGCGGCAGAGACTGCAGCCAAACGTGCTCCTCAAGCTAAAGTAAAAGCATAAAGAACCCGTTTTGCCAAATTCCTGAGATATAAAGGAGTTGGTAATACTAAGACGAAGCTCTTTTAGGCCTCTTTTCTGAAAAACAGCTCCAAAACAGCTGCCAGATGAGATGCCGCCTATGATTTACTTCTTCTTGAAAATGCCCCTAATGATCTCGCCCGGAGTTGGTGGCTTTTCTTTTATAAGCACGTACCTGATGGAGAAGGCGCCACCAAAGTTAAACCAACTCTCATGCCTTAAGTGAAAAGCTGGTTTTATGTCTGTAGAGAGTAAAAAGGGCAAGCCGTTAATTTTGTACTCAATGCCGGCAATGGCATCTAAGCCGTAAATGGCTCCGAAATCTTTGAGGTGGCCACCGTGTACACCGCCGCCCAAATAATAATTAAAGCGCTGCCCTAACAACGGAAAGTGCCGCTGTCCTAATACAGTGACAGTGACTTCACGCGGGGCAAAAACCACCATACCTTCCACGGTTGTTTTCTCATATACTTTCTGCTGCAGGGTGAGCCCAAATTCCTCTGTGCCTATTCTAATTCCGGCTGCCGTTTTGTATCGTTGAGCCGCTGCTGGCAGCAGGCTCATGAAGCCTAGCAAAAAAGTGAGTACTGTCTTGTTCATCATAGAAAGTGGTACGAAGGCAAAAGCGAAACAGCTACCCCAAAGTTGGCAAAGGCTTTATTGGTTACCAAACCTGCTTAAAATTGAACTGAGAATTGAGGAAGTAAGGCATAGCCCTTAAATTTAAAAAATAGCCGCTGCCTTCTTGGTGTTCTTGCTAATCAGCCACCTCAGGAGCCTTTCTGCTTACTGCTGAAAACGCACAGCAAAAATCTACAGTTGTGGCTCAGACTCTAGTAAACAAGTTCATTGTATTAACTCCAAGCTTCACCTGCCGCCCTTGTTGGTGTTATCACCAACAAGCACGATGGCTTCTCAAACGGTGGACAGCGCTACTTTATATGTATCATTTATGCTGTTGAAGGGGAAGCTAAGATTACAGTTTGACCCGTAGTTTTTCTTATTGGTGATAATACCAACAAGGGCTGGCTGGACTGTTTTCCTTAAGTCTAAGTTACTAGAATACCAATTACCATAACGCCTAAGTATACTTACGAATTAGTGACCCTGGTGCCATTCCTTTTGAAAGGGAGAAAACAGCAAAGGAACAGATGTTTTCAACATCTACTTAAGAATCTCTTACCGCATTCATAACGGAGGTGAGAAATTATTTTTGCATCTACGAAAAATTTCGTGTAAAATATTTTCCTTTTACGAAACTGTTCGTATAATTGTCATACGAAACAAGTCGTAGATAGAAATCAGCTCGAATGACAGACGCCCCTACACCTCCTCAGAAACCAACGGACACCGAACTGGAGATATTGCAGATTCTCTGGCAGCACGGGCCCTGCACCGTGCGCGTGGTAAACGACGAACAGAACAAAGTAAAGGAAACCGGCTACACCACCACCCTCAAGCTGCTGCAGATTATGCATGAAAAAGGTTTGGTGACCCGCTCTGAAGAAAGTCGCTCGCACCTGTACCAGGCCGCCGTTACCGAAGAAGACACCCAGAAACGCCTGCTAGACCGGTTCTTGGATACCACCTTCCGGGGTTCGGCCATGAAGCTGGTGATGCAGGCATTAGGCAACCGCCGCACCTCTCAAGATGAACTAGATCAGATTAAGCAACTTTTAAAGAAACTGGAAGATGACTCCTCAAAACCTACTCCATGATTTCTTGCCCGAGGCCGTCATGCACGCGCTGGGCTGGACGCTTTTGCACTCGCTCTGGCAAGGGGCGCTTGTGGCGCTATTGCTGGCAGCATTGCTGGGCCTCATGCACCGCCACTCTGCCGCTATCCGCTACAAAGTAGCAGGCGCCGGACTTTTGGCCATGCTGCTGCTGGCGGCTGTCACTTTCTATCAGGTATATGAACCAGCCGCTACTGGTGGTACTGAAATCACTACCGTAGCTACACAACATAATGTGACCACTGCCCAAGGTTTGGCGGAAGAACCAGCTCCTAGCCTATGGCAGAAAGTCACAAGCCAAGGGCAGGCCTATTTCAATCAGCATTTACCGGCGGTAGTCACTCTCTGGCTGCTGGGCATGTTGCTCATGACGCTACGATTGTTAGGCGGTTGGGTGTATGTGCAGCGCCTAAAATCTTACCGTACTCAACTAGTGGCAGAGGCTTGGCAGCAGAAGGCCGTACAGTTAGGCCAGAGGCTGGGGCTGAAGCAGGCCGTGAAAGTGGCTGAGTCGGCGTTGGTGCAGGTGCCTATGGTGGTGGGGCATTTCAAGCCGCTGGTATTGCTGCCGCTTGGCGCGCTGTCCGGGCTTTCCACGGCGCAGGTAGAAGCTATTCTGGCGCATGAGCTGGCGCACGTCTATCGCCGCGATTACCTGATGAACCTGTTGCAGAGTGTGGTGGAGACGCTGTTCTTTTTCCACCCGGGCGTGTGGTGGATCTCAGACTGCATCCGCACCGAGCGCGAACATGCCTGCGATGACCTGGCGCTTGCCCTCTGCGGAGATTCCCTCACCTATGCCTATGCTTTAACCTCTTTAGAAGAAATGAACATGAAAAAGAATGAAACCTCTCCCCGTCTGGCCATGGCCTTCTCGGGCCGCCGCCGGACCTTGCTGGGCCGCATCAGTCGCCTGGTGCATAAATCTACCCTTCGCCCTTCTTTCTCTGAGGGTTTTTTAGCCAGTTGCACAGTAATGGCAGCGGTACTGGTACTTTCAGTCAGTGCCTGGGCAAACAGTTCTGAAGAAACAATGGCAGAAAAGAACGTAGCTACTGAGAAGGAGCCATCTGCCAGAACCAGTACGGCCGCAGAAGAATTAAAAGCGGTGCTAGACCATACCGAAGACGGCTATTCTCTGCAACAGCTGGAGGATGGAATTATCATTGTGCAGAACAAGAAAGGCAAAGTAATAGAAGTGTATGTGAATGGCCAGCGCGTGCCCAAGAGCGAGCTGGGCAAGTACCAGGAGCGTATTCAGCGCCAGTTGGCCGCGGCCAAAGAAGCCACCGTTCTGCGTAACGAGGAAGATGTAGAAAGAGCCATGGAAAAGGCAGAGGCTGCTCTGGAGAGGTTAGAGGAAGAAGACGAATTCTATGCACCAGCACCTCCAGCCCCACCGGCACCCAGCAGCCCAAGAGCGCCTCTTGCTCCTCGAGCCCCAGGTGCACTAGGCGTGGCGCCTGTTCCGCCAGTGCCCCCGGTTCCGCCTGTGGCCCCACTGCCCGATGATGAGGAAGGCCTAGCACGCTACAAGCGTGCCATGAAAGATTACGAAGCCCGCATGAAAGCCTATGAAGCCAGAGTAAGAGAGTTTGAGGCGCGCCAGCAGGAGTTTAATGCTCGTTTAGAAGCCAACCACGCAGGACGCATGGAAGACCACAGCCGCCGCATGGAGGAGCATAAGGTTAGAGTGGCCGAACACGGTGAACGCATGAAAGACCATGAAAAGCGCATGGCAGAGCACAAGGTGCGTTTGAAAGAGCATGAGGAGCGCATGAAGAAACACGAAGCCATGATGAAGGCCTTGAAAGCGGAACTGCTAGCCGACGGCTTTATCAAATCTGCTGACGATGACTATCTTTTCAAAATGGATAAAACCGGGCTGTACATCAACGATAAAAAGCAGCCAGACGCCTTGTTTGAGAAGTACAAGAAGCTCATGCAGAAAGCCACCGGTGATGACGTGGAACTGATATTGAAGAAAGACGGTGCCAATTTCATTATCAACAACAAGAGCAGTACCACAACTAAATAAAACCGTGTACAGCTTTCCATTATTGTAAGTCCCTTGGCTGTCTGTTTTTAGGCTGTTTTTCAGAAAATACAGCTAAAACAGTCGCCAAGGGGCTTCTTTTTGCACCCAAGTTTAGGTGGCTGAAAAAGTAGGTAAAGGCTATTTGTCAATGATGCTCTGGATTTCGGCCTTCATGGCTGGCGAAACCAAGTCGCTTAATTTCCTTGACGCCACATCTAGCACCACCACTTCTACCGGCTCTCTGTATCTGTCAAATTTGAAGTCCTTGTTTTTGTCTATGCCCACCTGCACAGACACCAAGGAAGTCTTTTCCATAGGCTCGTAGCTTAATACGGAGCGGCGGTCTAATTTATACTCTACTAGTTTTCTGTCTTTAAGGTAAAAGGCGAAGAGGCTTTGGTAATCATCAGAATCAAGCTTCTTGTCTTGGTTTGAGTCAGTGTCGGTGCCCATGAACAGAAGCAGCTCGGTGCCGTTTACCAGCGCATTTGACCAGTTGGTAACGGCTACTTTTTTTGAGAATATTTTAGTCTTAGTTCCGCTGGCATAATCATAAAAGATGAAGTTGTTGAAGATTCCAGAGTAGGAGTCAAATCTTGACTTTCTGGGCTCGTATTCAAAGCTGCCAGAACTTGCCAAGGCATTTACTCTTTCCTTTTCCTCCAGGTCCACCTGCCCTACCGGGATCACAAATTGCGCTTTGGCGGTGTCTAGCTGTATGGGCTCCTGAAACGATGCCTGTTGCGTTCTGAAAATGGTGGTATCGGTGCCGTTGGCAGTAGTTTCCCTTATTTGTACGCCTTGGTCATAAACATGTCTGGGGCTGTCAAAAAGAGAGTCAATAAAAAGACCTAATGCAATAATTACGGCTAGCCCAAAAGCGGCTAGAAGCATTGTGCCAAAAATTGCCAGTAGTTTGCGGTTGTATTGGGTCAGTTTATCCATGCTTCTAAAATACTGTTTCCATTTAGCTTTCAAATCATAAGGCACCTGTTTTTACCCTGATTTTCCAAAAATAGACCTAAAACGCGCCCTGTCTCCTTCCGGCTTAATCCGTACCTTTGGCATTCTGTTATTGTAGTGTATGGCTGAAAATAATTTTCCGGAGCTGAAGCACCTGTTGGGGCTGCCGCTCACCAAAGCTACCCGCATAGGGCAGGTGCAGTATTTCCATTTCGGCAAGGCCAGTATCACCAATGCCCACGGACTCATACTGGATGTAGGTGCCTGGACACTGGAGGTATCTTGCTTTTGGCAGCTGGAAGAGGCGGGTCAGGTGAAAATCAGCTTCCAGGAAGCCGAAATTCCCCGCGACAGCCAGTCTTTCGCCAACCCCGAGTTTGATGTACAGGTGCCTGGTAACAGCCTCAGAGACCGTAAACTGCAGGAGCTGGTGCGTGCCCAGCCCGAGGGGCTGAAGGTGTGGCAGGTAACCGCTTCTGAAGACGGCGATTTGACCATTTCTTTAGAAGGAAATCGCGTACTGCAGGTGCAGCCCACGCAAGGCGTTTTGCCCGAAGCCCAGCTTTTTTGGCGGCTATTCAGCAACGTTTCTGAGGAAGTGGTTGGGTTTGGGGCAAATGGCGTAGAACGGGGCTGATTTAACTAACCGTTATTATTGAATGGCTCAAGTGTGCGCTTGAAATGATAATTGATAACCAAGAAGAGTTTCAAGTACAAAATATTTACTCTCTTTCTTTTTTGAACAAATAGAAAAAATCTTCTTTTGTTTTCACGCGATTAAGGTATGGAAGGACGTAGTTAACAAGATTGTCCTTCATCTCAACAATCAACTTTTCTTCATCTGTGCTTGCATCAACGTCATACCAGGTATCGAGCTGGTTCCTAAGTTGCCCAATCCTCTTATGTGAATAACAATCATAAACAGAAGGGAACGTAGGAAGCGGTTTTCCTTGATTGTAAACCATGCTTTGCCAGTAATCGGGCAGAAAAACACCCACATTAATGGTGAAACTTATATCATCTTTGGTATTCCACCGGCTTTTCTGAGCATTAATAGCCTGCCCCAGCTCCTCCAGCTGAAGATAGAAGTTGTTTCCCTTCTTTTTAAAACCTAAAGGTTTTAGGACTTCTTGAAATCCTTCTTTAAGAATTCTGTTAAACTTGGTTTCTGCAATTGTTTTCATACAAAATTACTTACCATGCAATAAGGTGTTTTTGGCCTCTTTTTCCAAAAACAGCCCTGAAACGCCTAAACAGATTCTTCGTTCAGCAGAAACAAGTCCAAGGCTATTTCATCGGCCAATAGTTTGCCGGCTTCAGTTAGAATCAAAACTCCGTTTTCTTCACGCAGTAAACCTTTGTCTTTTATTTGCTGCAGGTATTCTGCGTGTAGGTCTAGTAGCTGGATGCCCCACTTCTCCTGAATGTAGTTGGTGTCGCAGCCCCAGCTGGTGCGGAGGGTGGTCATGACATACTCATTCACGCGGTCTTCCACGGTCAGTTCCTCTACGGTACACGGCAGTTCGTTCTGCTGCAGGCTCTGCACGTATTTTGGGTTGTTGGGCAAGTTGTACTGACGACTGGTGCCGTTGAAGGAGTGGGCGCTAGGGCCAATGCCTAAATATGGCACTTGTTTCCAATAGCTGCTGTTGTGCTTACTCTCAAACCTAGGCTGGCAGAAGTTGGAAATCTCGTAATGAAGGAAACCATGGGCAGCAGCTTGACTCATCAACAGCTCAAATTGCTGGGCTACGCGTTCCTCGTCGGCGGGAGAGAACTTGCCCTTGCGCACGCGGTGGCCAAAAACGGTATTGGGTTCAATGGTAAGGGCGTAGCACGATAGGTGTTGCACGTTCAACGCAAAAGCTTTGGCCAAATCTTCTTCCCACAGCGCCGGGTTTTCGGCCGGAATGCCGTAAATCAAATCCAAGGAGATATTGCCGAAGCCCAAATCCTGCGCCAGTTTAATACAGGCTTCGGCCTCAGCCGCTGAGTGCGGACGGTTCATGAGCTGCAGGTGCGGGTTGTGGAAAGACTGCACACCAATGCTCAGGCGGTTCACCGGTGTCTGGCTCAGCGCCAACAACTTCTCCGGCGTCAGGTCGTCGGGGTTGGCCTCCAGCGAAATTTCCGCCGAAGGATTCACGGGGAACAACCGGTAAATCGTCTCAAACAGCCCCTGCAACTCCTGCACTGATAGAATAGAAGGAGTGCCGCCGCCAAAATAAATGGTATCAATGGTGGCGCCGTTGAGGTAACTTTGCTGCAGCGCCAGCTCCTGCTGCATAGCGTTCAGTACCTGCTCTTTCAGGCCTAGTGACGTACTGAAATGGAAATCGCAGTAATGGCAGGCTTGTTTACAAAAAGGGATATGAAGATAAATTCCGGCCAAAATGCGTTAAGTAAAGGAATTGCGTTAAAAGAAAAAGTGCGGCTGCTCAAAATTGAGAGGCAAGCCGTAAATTACAAACAATGAATCTGAGGCTAAGTTCCGCTGTGCGTTACATGTTTTCCCTGCAAAGGTACAGAATTCTGGGTTTGCTCCTGGTGTTGTGGCTTTGCGGTGGTTTCGCGCAGGCGCAGAACAAAACCGTGGTACAGGTGGTGACTCCGGAAGGCGCTGAGGCCGCTGATGTCTGGAAACGTAATCAGCCCAAAAATATTCCGCTTGATTCTGTCAATCTACATCAAGGGCTGCAGGCATGGCTGGGGAATGTGCGGGAACAGGGGTATCTGGCCGCTTCTATTGATAGTCTGGTGCGGCAAAACGATTCGCTAAGGGTGCATGTGTACACCGGCAGGCCCATTGTGTGGGCTTCTTTGCAGAACGGCAACATTGGCGAAGCGCTTCTGCAGCGGGTGGGGTTTCGGGAGAAGTTGTACAGAGGCACTCCTTTCAGGCCGTCAGAGTTTGCCCGTTTGCAGCAGGCCTTGCTGCGCGAGGCCGAGAATACTGGCTATCCGTACGCGCAGGTGGTCATAGATTCCTTGCAGCTCCGGCAAGATTCCCTGCAGGGCGTGGTGCGACTGGTTCGGGGACCGCTTATGACCATAGACTCTATTGTAGTGGTAGGCACTGGCCGCATTCAACCCACAGCGCTTACCAGATACACGCACCTGGAGAAAGGGCAGCCTTTCTCGCAGCAGCGCATGGAAGAAGCAAACCGAGCGCTTCGGCAGCTTCCGTTTTTGAAGGTGGTAGGCGCTCCGCAGGTGCTGTTCGCCAAAAACCAAGCCCGTATTTATTTCTTTCTGGAAGAGAAAAAAGCGAACCAGTTTGACGGCATCATCGGTTTCTTGCCCGACCCAAATAGCCGAGAGGCCAAATTATTGATTACCGGTGAAGTGAACCTGCAGGTGCGCAACCTTCGGGGCAGCGGCAAGCAAATTGGGCTGCACTGGCGGAAGGTAGAGCGAAATTCGCAGCTGCTGGACGTGGAGTACCGGCACCCACACCTGTTCTCCTCGCCGTTTGAGGTAGCAGCCATGTTTCACCTCTACAAGCAAGACACGTCTTTCCTGAACCTGCGTCCGCGCCTGGAGATTGCCTATCCGCTTTCCACCACCAGTCGCGTCACTTTCTTTGCCGAAGTGTTGAGTTCCCAATTGCTGTCGCCGGAGGCACTGCGCCAGCGCACCGCCGACTCCTCGGCTATTGACGCCAACTTCACCTCGTACGGCGTGGCCTATGCCTGGGGCAACCTGGATGATTTGTACTTCCCGCGCCGCGGCTCCCATGCCTTTTTTCAGGGTGCGGTGGGCAACAAGCGTATTCAGCGGAACGCCCGCGTAGAGGCCAGCTATTATGATACCCTGCAAATGAAAACCACGCAGCTGTCGGTGGCAAGCCGTTTGGAGCGCTACTGGCCTGTGACTAAAAACGGCGTGGTGCTGACCCGGCTAAAGGCGGAGGCACTCCTGAACCAGCGGCTTTACTTGAACGAGCTTTTCCGGCTTGGTGGGCTGAACAGTATCAGGGGGTTCGATGATTATTCTTTCTATGCCAGCTCCTACGCCATCAGTACCCTTGAGTTCAGGCAATACACCGGCGAAGACTCCTACCTTTTCCTGCTCTATGATCAAGGATATCTAAGAAGAGACCTGCCGGAAGAAAAAAATATTCAGTGGGCCAGCGGTGTGGGCGGCGGCATTAGCTTTTCAACGGGAGCCGGTGTGTTTCAGTTAGTTTACTCCGTGGGGCGGAACGAACAGGAGGGCTTTAGCCTGCAGCGGGGCAAAATTCACTTCGGGATAACTGGCCGTTTTTAGCCTGTTTTCCTAAAAACTTATTAAAAACGTTTGGAGGTTAAAACAAAACGCCTTACCTTTGTATCACAAAAACAGTGCGGGATGGAGCAGTTGGTAGCTCGTTGGGCTCATAACCCAAAGGTCACAGGTTCGAGTCCTGTTCCCGCTACCCAATAGTAAGACAAAGCCTTGTAAGTTAACCACTTACAAGGCTTTTGTCGTTTTACAGGTGTCCAAAAAGGTGACCAAAATCTCATTTCGTTGTTCATCTAACAAATATGTACCATTAAATAAGGCAAAATTTAGCAATTAAAAAAATGCCTTATGATTACTGTTGTCTAGATTCAATAAATTTAGGTTTACCTAATAAATAAGAAATTTTAAATAGTCCAATGTCTGAGCATACACATACACGACTACCTTTAGTAGAAGAACTAATTAAACTTGGGTGGGATAAAAATCAAATTCAATATTCCCCTGAATGGAGGGTGCCCCAAAGTCCTAGTGAGGCAAGTAGAAGAGAGGCTGGCCAAAGCTTTAAAGGTTACCCAGTAGATGTAGCAATTTTTGATAGCCCTTCGCACTTAGGAGATTATGAACATATTCAAATAATTATTGAAACAAAGGCTCCTAATAAAAGTGAAGGTGTAAACCAATTGAAAATCTATATGGGGCTAGAGCCTCATGTAGTATTAGGAATTTGGACGAATGGAGATGAAATAACTTTAGTTTATAAAACTCCTGAAGGAAAATTTGAAGTTGCTCTTAATGGCAGTTTACCAAAATTTGGCGATGCAATTATTAAAGCTGGTGAAAATAAATTGACATGGAGTGATTTAGAAGAGCCTTCTACTGCAAGATTAAAAAAAGTTTTTAGCCGTCTTTTGAGCGTTGCTGTTTCAGGAGACACACGGAGTACTAGAAGTGATGAAAGGCTAAATAACTTATGTAATGTTATTCTGGCAAAATTAGAAGGAGACAAGATCGCTAAATATTCTCCTTCTAAGTCTGTGCCATTTCAAGTTTGGGACACAGAAGGGGAAACGGCAAGGAGAATAAGGGATTTGTTCCAAGGTATGAGAATTGCTCATAGTGATATTTTTATGACGGATGCTGATAGTGATATCAATTTAGATGACCATACCATTACTTTATGTGCATATGAACTTTCTAAATTTAGGCTCCGAGATGCCTCAATTAGTGCTGTCTCTGAAGCGTTTCAAGTATTCCGCACGGCTAGCTTAAAATCAGAGGAAGGTCAATATTATACCCCTTATCCTGTAATAAGAAGCGCAATAAAATTAATGGAGATAGCACCTGAGGATAAGGTTTTAGATCCCGCTTGCGGAACTGGAGGATTTCTTTTAGAAAGCTATAGGCAACTAAGAGAGAGATATCCAGCAATGAGTGATGGGGATGCAAAAGGATGGGCTCAGAGACATTTATTTGGAGTGGATAAAGACCGAATAAATGTTAAACTCACTAAAGCAATAATGTTAACAATAGGTGACGGTTCAACACACACGTTTTTAGGTGACTCACTTCGAAAGCACCTTTGGAACGCTTATTACCCAGATTTAAGATCTTCATTGATTCCAGCCTCTTTTACATGTATAGTTACAAATCCGCCTTTTGGGAAAGATTTAAAAATGAGCAAAGTAGATGCAAAGGCTGCTGGTATTGTAATAGCACAAAAAGCAAAAAAGGAAGTTTCTGGTTTCAAGTTTGAAGTGAACAAATTTGAAGAGCGAGAGTTGGGAATCCTGTTTTTGGAAAGGTGCCATGAGCTTCTTGTAAAAGGCGGCAGATTAGGTATTATACTACCAGAAACCTATATGTTTTCTTCCTCTTATGCATGGCTCAGACAGTGGATTAAGGATCATTTTAATATGCGTGCAATACTGAATATTCCAATGGAGGCTTTTCAAGGCTTTTGTCGTGCAAAAACTAACTTTTACATTTTAGAGAAAAAATAAAGGTATGCATAAGCCAAGTTGGTATTCGGATGGACAAGTATTAGTTGTTAATGCTAAAACTTGTGGGATCAATAAGGATGGTCATGAGCAATACATAGTAAATCCAGAGACAGGGATTCGCTCAAATGAAACTATCAATGATCAATTAGCTGAAGCTTGTGATGAAATAAGCAAAGGTAGCTTTAGTAGGGATGATGTTAGTTTTAGATCTCAAAGTGAGATTTTTATGCTTGATGTTTTCGTTCCAAAGTATTATGATGCTTCTGTTTATAAGGGGATTAACAGTCTTGTGGAGGACAACGGGGAGTTCACACTAAAGACTTTAGGGGAACTTGTAGAAGAGGGAAAAATATATGTGTTTGGAGGCCATGGGAGTCCAAGTTCAGACCAGAGAGTAGGTACAATACCCTATATTAAAGTTTCAGATTTGAGGGCTGGTCTGGTAAATATCAATCCAACAAATATGATTCCTGAAGCATTGGCTAAGGTCTTTTGGAGAGGAGGAGAGTCAAAGTTAAAACCATATGATTTAATTTCTCCTGAGCGTGCTTCTAAGAACATTGGAGAATTTTGTGTCCTCATGCCTGGGCAGGAGAGAGTCGTTTTAACAAAAGAGGTTATTATTGTTAGAGCTTGCGAAGGAACTGCCATTGATCAATTTTATTTGATGTGGGCACTCTCTTTAAAAGAGGTGCGAGAGCAATGGGAGAGAATTATCTTTATGCAAACCAATAGAGAAGATGTTGGCAAAAGAGTTTTAGAAATATCCATCCCCTATCCAAATGACAAAATTGTTGCTGCTAAGTATGCAGAGCCATTTAAAAAATATTTTGAGAGCTTAGAGGCTGCACGCAAAATTTTTATGAAGTCACTAGATCAATCTTCATTTAACCATTTTATTCATTGGGGAGAGATGGAAGTAGAGCCTAAAGAAAATGCTGAATCTGGGGAAGAAGGGTAAGTTGTAATCTTAAGATGTATACTTTTTTAAACGGACGTTTATAAAAGTGAAAGGCATAATGTACCTTTAGTGTGTTAAAAGCAAAAGGTGCAATGAAAACCTACGTAGCATATTATAGAGTATCCACCCAGAAGCAAGGGGAAAGTGGTCTTGGACTTGAGGCGCAGAAAAACGCGGTGCTTTCTTTCCTGAAATGCACGGACTGCATCAAAGCGGAGTTCACAGAGGTTGAAAGCGGGAAGAAAGACCACAGACCGCAGTTGAAAGCTGCCATTGCACATGCTAAGGCCACAGGCAGCACTTTGGTTATTGCCAAGCTTGACAGGCTATCCCGCAACGCTGGCTTCATCTTTTCCCTGAAGGACTCTGGCGTGGATTTCATCTGCGCAGACATGCCAGACGCAAACACTTTGACCATTGGTATCTTTGCAGTGCTGGCGCAGCATGAGCGTGAATTGATAAGCAGCAGAACCAAGGCAGCGTTGGAGGCTAAGAAGGCGCAGGGGTTCAAGTTGGGAACGCCAGAGAACCTATCCGAGGCTGCAAGGTTGAAGGGTTTGGCTGTACGCAGGGCCAACGCCGCCAACAGCAAAGAGAACAAGCAGGCAATCCACCTTATCCTGAGCGCCAAGGCAGAGGGTAAGTCCTTCCCGCAGATAGTGGCTAAGCTGAATGAGCTTGGCTACCTGACCAGCAGGGGCAAGAAGTTCGGCCTCAGTTCAGTCCACAAGCTTTACACAAGGGCAACTGTCTCTGGTGATGCCCTCTAATTTTAAATTTAAAATCCCCTCCCACTGCTTCCAGTTTCACTTCCATTAAATTGTTTTATTAGCTGTATGAAAAAGCCATTAAACGTGCCTCTAAGGGTAAAGCACTTCAATAACCAGATAGTAGACAAGGACGCTCTCATCCTGTTTGATGAATCTTATCTGTTCGCGGACCCCAATAACCCAAATGACTACTTTACCGACCTTTATAAGAGGGCATTGGCTAAGGGCCGTGTACTGGAAGAGAAGAACGGGTGGTATACCCTTTACAAGAACAGTAAGAAGAAGAAGGTGATTGTACAGGGGCAAAGCTACTTGCACATCTTATTCTACCTTGAGAAAAGAGCGCAGGCGAAGTGTGACAAGTGGTTGGATGACCTGAATGAAGAGGGCAACAAGGATTCTCACCTGACCCTTGAGGAATTTGAGGCCAAGTACGGGATAAGCAGCGATGAACCCGAAGAGGAAGCCAGTGAAGAGCCTAGTTCCAAGGGGTTTGAACTGGAAGAGAAGGACGGGGTGACCTTCATCAAGAACACCACTTTCGTTATCTCTAAAATACTTTAAGCTTGTCTATTTGAATCCATGAACTATCAGGAACAGCTAAGTTCAGACAACTGGCAGGCCAAGCGGGTAGCCATTCTGAAGCGAGATAATAAAAGGTGCCTACTGTGCAGGAATGGAAACCTCTTCAGTTATGGGGAAATTGCATACATAAATGGTTTCATGCCATCAAAAACAGGTACGGCTGTAGATTTGAAATTATCTGATAGCAGGGAAATCTATGCATTCATCCCTAGAGGTGTTATGCCGAAAGTAGATAATGGTCTTCTTGTTGTCATAAGCAGGCAGTCTAAGAGGGAACTTGAGAATATTGAAAAAGAGGCGGTTGTATTTCTTGCGGTTGAAAACCATACAGAAGGACTCTATGACAGGCAAGACAAATTTGAGGCAAACATTGATGAGTTGAAAAGTTTTGACTTGGAAACTGTCAAATGGGGTTATATAGGCGGTCTTCACATACACCACACCTACTACCAGCATGGCTTGTTGGCGTGGGAATACCCAGACGAAGCATTGCAAACGCTGTGCTACATTTGCCATGAACAGACCCACAAGGCGGGGAAGACACCTGTGAGGGGTGCCGACGGTAGGGTGATAGGTGAATACCACAATTGTGATAGGTGCAACGGGGCTGGTTATTTCCCCAGATACCGCCATGTGAATGGGGGTGTGTGTTTCAGGTGCAAGGGCGCAAGGTATGAGGAACTGCGGGCTGAATCCAACGCAGAATAAACATGCATGAATAAGGCTTAGGATATAATGGTTTTTGGCCTTTTTTAGCCCCGTGAAGCGAATATCTTTGTGAAACAATGTACATCTAGGGTGTAAGAATCACAACGCCTAAAATGGCCTTTTTTTAACATATTCCTGAAAGGGAAATGGCCTTCACTTCCTCTGCTGTGAAGGCTGAAATCTTTCCTTTCCTAGGCCTTGGAACAGGCAGCAACAACCTTACTTGCATATACTTTTTAGCCTTTTTCAGACCGTTGTAGCCTACTTCTGCCTTTGACCTACTCTGTGGGTAGGCTTTCAGCAAAAGAGAGGCTAAAACGGCCTGATTTGAAGCTTTTTCAGGAAACCTACGCTGTCTTCTCTACCCAAGGTTCAACGGCTACCATAGGGGCAACGCCTATGCACTTTTCCATTTCCTCTTTGATGATGCCCTCCACGAAATCTTCATAGCCCTCTAAGGTCACAAGATTGTCATGGATGGTGAACAGGGGAAGGTTTGGGTTCCTTGAGGCAATGCGCTTGGCTATCCTGTCCAGCATAAGGTGGGATTCCAGCCTCTGCAATAGAGTTACGGGCAGGGTATAACTTTTATCCCCAAGGAAGTTCTTCCCCTTCAGCAGGTCCAGAAACGCCACGACGGTCGGGAAATACTTTGCGAACACCTTCTTCCTTGCGTTGAGGTAAGGGCCACCGTTCACCTTTGAGTAGAACACGGCCAACACGTCTTTCTTAAGGGCTTTCATATCAATGTACCTTACCCCAAGTTCCTCTTCAAACCTGTCCTTCATGAAGGGGTAGAAAGTACTGTCTATGACCCCCTGCCTGTACCTTAAAGTGTCCTCTGGTAAGCTGTAATCATTGTTTTTTATGTTTCTGTTGAATATATCTACTAACATTATGGAAGAAGATATTCTGGAAGACATAGAAGAAGAACTTCTAAGGAAGATATGTTCAATGATACATAGATGCTCATTGTAAAGGCATTTAAGGGAATAAGGTGTATTAAAGGACATAGATACCGCCTTAGTAGAAGGCCTTTTAGGGGAAGAAGTGTTATCCAATATAGATAATCGGTCCAGCAGCCCTACAACGGAAGCATTGAATGATTTTAAATTTAATTTCCGCTCCGTTATCGTAAGATTCCCCGTGCCGTTTGCCCTTAAATTATTTAACGCCCCCACAAACTCTTCATCCAGCCCGTACAGTTCACCGCTTAGAAGCCCCAGAAGAAGGTAGGGCTGTGAGTTCTTTATGTCTATGCTCACCAGTTTCTTATTGTCCTTTCCCCACGTGATGAACTGCTTGGCCTCGCGCTTCATGTAGGTGAAGGGGTTGTGCAGCCTCCTGCCCGTACCGTCTATGGTGAAGGTGAAGTTGCCGTTACCCTCTTTTAGCATCCGCAGGGGGTGCATGTAGGCGTTGAACTTCAACCTTGCGCTTGGCTCTGGGTAAGCGTTGCCCTCTATCCCCAGATACTTCCTGAAGAAGTTTTCCGCACCCTTTATGTCAATATTCAGCCTCTTGTCCCTGAACCACCTGTGAAGGAAGGGGTAAACGTCCTTTGCGTCAGTCTTCACATTTGCCATTTTGGAGAGGCGTTTGATAAACCTTGTGTCTGTCAAGGGCACGTATCTCACCTCTGTCTGGTACTTGGGCCTGAACCTGTAGCCCATGCACTTCCCAGGCAAAGCCACCAGCTTCCCTTCCCTCATGGTCATCATCCCTGCCTTCTGGTACTGCTCCAGACGCTCAATCACGCGGTATTTCTCAAGATATTTGATGTACTGTAGGTAGTTGTGCGCGATGCCCTGCAAAAGCTTTGATGAAAGGGGCACGTACCCGCTCTCTGTGATGAGGTCAAAGTCACGTGAGGGAACAGAGGTTATAAGGCCAATGTAATAGAGCAGGATGTCCTTGTTGAAGTTGCCTATGCCTTCCGTGCTGTGCTTTTCAATGAATCCATTGATGTCAAAATTGGTTGGAACGGCTACCAGCGGTTCCGAAATGTTCTCTTCCACTTTTTGATAATTGATTTGATGTTTTATTAAATTGTTTAATTGGTAAAGTTTTGGCAATACAATACCAGCAGAGGTTTTTGCCTCTTTTAAAATGTCATTCTGAAAGTTTCAAAATTGCCTTTTACAAAGATACCTCCATGTGTTACAAGTGGCGGGAATTTTTATAAAGTATTTAAAAATATTTTATCCCAAAGGCATTGCAATGAAAAGTAAATTTAGGTGTGAACAAAGTGATTCGTTTACAGTAGTGTTTAGATATATAAAATGTTATTTTATATAATGTTTTGGTATTATGTTTAAATCTTTTACCTAGGGTTTGCTTATGAGTGTAAACATGCGCAGGTTTGCTGGAACAGGTGTTTTGATAGGTGTTTAATTTGGCTTTTTACCTTGTGGCGCATCGGGATTACTATATAAATGTCTATAACGGCGTTTCATAAGATGTAGGAGAATATACACTATACATCGAGCGATGGTGTTTGATATGATCTTTTAAATTTAAATTATTTAAATGGAAACATTCGTATTTGAAAATCATAGCATAGTCTTTATTATTAATAAGGTAGATGTTTTAAGCAATTAACGTAGCCCACTATACCTAAACAAGTTTTATAATATGATGAAAGATTATTTTCAAAGGGATAACCTAATAAGTTTAAACCTTAAAGACGCTTACGATGTCTTAGATGATGCCATAAAACCAGTAGAGCCATATACAAACTCAGTTTATAATTCTAGGTTAATATATAATCAAAAGAAGCCTGAAGTTCTTTATTTAACAATTTATTATTCACCATCTGAGTATTTGTATGAAAAATTGTCATATTTAAAAGAAAATGGCGTTAAAGTACTGCAGTTTTTAGGTCCAAAACCAGTTGAAAACAAATGGCAAATACATGAAATATTTGATTTTTCTGAAAGTAATTTGATTCTTATTGAAGGAAGTAATTATTGGGAGCATGACAAAAAGCCAGTCGTTTTAACAATTGATAATATGCATATACTTATTAACAGTAGTTATGAAGGTGATGGTCGTTTTCAACTAACTGAAAATGTGTTCCAACATATGCATGAACATATCCGTTATGGCCTTTTAGGTCGGGATAGCCTTTATGAGCCATTTATTTATTCGGATTCTAATAAACAAACAAACTTTGGTCCAATAAATTTTATTTTATCATTTGAACATAATTTTGACAATATTTCAAAGTATGATATAACTATATCAAGGGATGCGTATTTGATAATAACGGATGATTCTGATAATCTTTTAGATAATGAAATCATTGCAATTGGAGAGCATATATGTCTGATAATGTCTTTCTACTGGCAGAAGAATATTGATTATTTTAACGCTAGAATAAGAGCTAATAGGATGGAAAACTATAGAACAAGGCAAATATTAAAGTTTTCAAATCATTCTATTGATGAATCTCAAGACTATTTATTAAAAGAAAGATACCCAAATTTTTATGATTTTATTGCAGTTGTAGACTTTAATCTTTTTATTCATAATCTAAGCCTATTTAGAGAGTGTACTAATAGGATAATAAAATCAAAAGATGTAGATGATACTTCTGCATTTATGATTTTGTATAATATAATTGAAAAAATAAGGAATTATTGCATGGAAGTTCCAATAGCTGGTAATAGTCTTAAAATAAAAGAAGAGTATACTTTTAAAAGAGGGGTAAATGCCACTGATAGGTTTATCAAAGAGAAGATAAAAGAAATAAAAGAGATTGTAGATGAAGCGGAAGCTGAAACTTTTGTGTCTAAAGCTAGTGACAAAGTGAACTTTATTAAAAAAACTGGATTAATTGACCAATTTGACAACTTGTTAGTTTACTTAAGTTTATCACCTGAAAAATATGACCTGAATTTTAAGAAACTAATTCAAACTAGAAATAATATTTACCATGGTAAACTGCCAAATGAAGATGTGAGAGCATATAATATAGGCATGAAGAGCTTAATTTATGACATGATGTTGAAATTAGTGACTGCTTAACTGCAAAATTTCTTACAATGAAAACGCCCTTCACATGCTCCTAGTAAAGGGGAGTATGGAAGGGCGAATTAGAAATAATTCCTATTTGATAGGATTGCTTAGTATAGCTTTCTTTATTTCAGGTCCGCTATAGTAAATCCCTTTGGTGCCTTTTAGCTGGTGTTTCTTTACAACTCCTTTCTTGACTGCCTTGTCTAGCGTAGGGATTGAAATACCTAACCAATTACACACCTCTTCTGGGCGCATAAGGTCCTTTGGTTCTTTGTTGGCTAAATAAGTTTCTTCAATGAAGTTTTTAAGAGTTGGCAAAAGAAGCTTTAGTATTGATTCTGCAATGCCTTGGATGAAAGATTTGTTGAATAAGTTAATTGAATCCATGAATAAATAAAAAAATGTTTGATTTCCCAATACTCTCTACTTTGCATATATAAATAAGAGTATCTGTAATTTAGTAATGCAAAATTATTCCGTTGCTTACAAGTGAAAGAAGTTTTTGTAAAGATTTTATGCAAAGTGGAAAAATAAAAGAGGGCTGAAAGCCCTCTTTTATTACCTCATCCAAGCCTTAAGGGCTTGATTATTTGTATGTGCCTTATGGCTTCCAAGATATCTGTGCATGGTTCGTGCATCTTCATGGCCTGTCACATTCATGATTGATTTAGTATCCATGCCTCTTTGATGAGAAATGGTCACGTACGTCCTTCTAGCAGTATGACTGGTCATGAACTGATATTTTGGTCCAGACCTAATTACCGCCTCTTTTCCACAGTATCTTCTATCTACTACATTATCATTAATGCCTGCTAACTTTCCCAGCTCCTTCAAATACACATTAAACTTTTGGTTGCTTATTTCCTCAAAAACTAATGAGTTCATGCTGTCATTGCTATACCTATTTAATATTGAAAGTGCGTCTGGAACAAGTAGTATTTCCAATTTTTTAGGCTTATTCCCTTTTTGTTGGAATAGGTGCCATTCTTTTTGACCTGACGTATTCTTTATTAACTCATTCCAACGTAATCTTGCCAAATCAGAGAACCGTTGCCCTGTAAGACATTGGAAGCAGAACATATCACGCACTTTTGCTAACCTTTGATTGTCTTGTAGGTTTAAATCTATGAGCTTTGTTAGTTCGTTATAGGTAAGATAAATGACGTCTGGCTTTGTTTTGGGCGTTTTAAAGCCTTTAAAAGCAATTAATTTATGATAGCCTTTGTTTAAAGCCCACTCCATATAAACTTTCAAGCACTCTAGGTACTTACTTACAGTGTCTGTCTTCTGTTTTCTTGTAGTAGTAAGGAAGTGCTTGAACTTCTTTTCAAATGTTGAATCTATAGTGTCAAACCTAACACTTGAAGTAAGCTTAACCTCATACTCCTTTATTAATAGTAGGAGTGTTCTATACTTCTTTAGTGTAAGTTCTTTAACCTCTATGCCTTTTTCTTCAATAAACTCAATATAGCGCTCTTTGAAGTCAAGGATTTCTGCCTCATGCTTGAGGTTTGTCTTGCCCAAAATGCGTGCTTTTAAAGTTCGTGGTTCTGGGATTGTTCCTTGCTCAAGGTAAAAGTTCAAAGATTCTATTGCCTCTTTTTCACATTGGCTTAGCTCCTCTTTGAGTTCCATGTATTTCATGAAGCTCTTTTTAGGTAACTTAGCCTTAGAATCCCAGTTGCAAGGAGCGATACTTAATTTGGTAGACATTCTTAGCCTTTTCCTGTAATAGGAGAAATCAAGAAATATTAGGGTTTCTACTTTTGATTTTTCGTTTTTGCTGTCTTTTAAATAATAGCTTGCAGCGTTCTCTTTCATTTTTTTATCTACTTCACTTAGCTTTGAAACAAAGGTAAATTGGTTGCTTACAAGTGGAAGAAGGTTTTCTGAACTATTTTCTACCTTCTTCCTGTAAGGATAAACAGGTGACAAAAAGGTGACAAAAATGCATTAACCACTTTTAGTCAAGTTTACCTAGATTATGTGAAATGATGGAATGAGGCCGTTCTAGGGCGATTTTGGGTAAGATTGGTAAAAGCTAGATAAAGGACTCGTAGTCCTGTTCCCGCTACCCAACAGTAAGATAAAGCCTTGTAAGTTAACTGCTTGCAAGGCTTTTATCGTTTTACAGGTGACCAAATCTGAGCCTATCATAGTCCACTTCATTATTCTATAGACAATCGACAGGAGTTCTTGCCGCTTATCTATATCGGCACGAAGTGCGATGAACATAATCATCCCCCAGTTTGTCACCACCTGGCGCCTCTTATACCCGTTACCGGTTGGCCGCGTTAAAAACCCCGCTGCCCTCCTTGCTTAACGATCTTCACAAATTGCCAACACTTGGCAAGTATTGCTTGCCGTGAGTGTGTCTAGAGCCCTTACAGAGGTACTCGAGCAGCAGTTCCTAGAGGCAGTCACAGTCCCGCCGACAATTGCGGTAAACATAGTGGATGTTCTATCGGGGCAGAAAGTTCAGAGGCATCCTGTGCGACTGAATATTACCTTTGCCCACATAGAAGATCAAATTATGAATGGTGCGCAAAGGCTATTTCTGCATTATTAAAAGTATTTCTCTCTTCTAAAGTGTCTTTTCTAAACATTATTATCGGTTGTCGGTCAAGTAACTTTGAAAGCCGCGGGTATGCAAATTTTTCTTTCCCCACCAATGAGGCTTAATTTATAGTCGTCTAAATCAAATCAACGATCCACAATTTGTCGCTCTCTCAACCCTTAAAGCCGGATTTTAACTTTTAAAATATTGAACTACCCCTGGCTGACCAGCACGGCAAGGTACGCTAGATAGAGGGTCAGGAGTGTAGCTCCTTCCCACCTTGCCAGCTGCCTGCCCCTGCCCGTGAAGATGAAAATAAACAGAAGAAGGCCGGCGGCAATATTCACTCCTATGTCCAGGAATGAACTCGCATTGACCTTTAGTGGAGTAACAACCGTTGAGACACCCAGGATCAGGAATATGTTGAAGATATTGGAGCCCACCACATTACCTATGGCAATGTCCACATTCCTTTTCCGTACGGCAACCACTGATGTCGCCAGTTCAGGCAAAGAAGTGCCTATGGATACCACCGTCAACCCAATGATCCTCTCCGACAACCCAAATGCCTGGGCAATACCCACGGCACTAGTCACAATCAGTCGGCCACCTAGAATTAGTCCGGCAAGACCAAGTCCAATGAACAATATGGCTTTAAGATAGGTGTAGTTCTTTGTCTCCGTCGTTTCATCTGCCGGGCTATTTTGGGCTATTTTTAGGTTATAGACTAAAAAGATGCAGAAGAATAAAAGCAAAAGAGAGCCTTCAGTTCTGGAAATATAGCCTGTCGGCAAATTGTCAAGATATACATCACTTGCTACGGCCAAAACGGCGACGGCGGCAAGCAGGCTCAGTGGAATCTCCAACCACGTAGTATTCGTTTTGACTGACAATGGGTATATGAGGGAAGATATCCCCAGAATGGCCAGAATATTGAAAATATTGCTGCCTAAGACATTCCCTAGTACCATCTCCGTATTGTTTTCAACGGCAGCAAAGAGGTTTACCACCAGCTCAGGTGCCGAGGTGCCGAAAGCCACGATAGTGAGTCCTATGACTATATTGGGGATTCCTAATCTCGAGGCCAAGCTGGAAGAGGCGTCTACAAGTTTATCTGCCCCAAGTATAAGGCAGATAAACCCTGCCGCAAGAATTACAATGTTTAACATCTTTCTATTAGTTAGGGTAGCATAAAATTTTTTTGAATGTATTCATTACAGTCGCTAATGCTTTGATACTTATTTTTCGGTTCAAAGATTGCCTCTCAATAGATCAAGTAACACAAGATTATCCAAGGCCGCTGCCGGTTGATAGAGTTGTTCTGTTTGCTTTATAAATAATGAACCATTTAGTGTAAGAATGGAAAGTGTAAGCACGGAATTTATAAAGGTATCTCCTCTTCCTGGTTTTACTTTCCCTTTGCCCAGAGCCCCTTTTAATTTTGTGCAATATTGCGGAGGCTGTTATGCGCTGCCTAAGCAACAAAAGAAAACATTCTCATAGTACCTACCATGAACTTATCCTGTACCTCCAGCACGGTGGAGCCGTTTGGTGTGACAAACCTGCCCATACAGATTTGATAAAAGTAAACAGGCTTTAAGGACTGGGCACTAAATGGAAAGCACCAGACTCCTGCCACAGTGCTTTCCCAAAGCTTAGTCTATAATTTGTTATTCGCTGAAATGGCTTGCGCTATGATTCCGGCCCATTTTTTGGCTAATAGAAGTTCCCCTTGCATGGTCAAACTGTCGTACTCCACATTGTAAAACTCAAGCTTGGTTTCCTTTCTTCCCTTGTCCCGGTAGGTAAGCACCAGGCCAGATTGGTCAGTTTTGCTGTAGTTGCCATCTTTGCTAGTTATGGTTCTGCTGACATCTTCAACCCGGCAATGCTGCACCTGGGCCAGGTTCACCTTCTCAGAGGCTGCCTGGCCATTTACCTTTCTTAGGAAGAAAAGTATGTTGGCGGTGCTGTCTATTCCAATTAAAGAATTATTCCAGAGGTCATGCTGAGTGATTTGGCACCCGCTTTCTTCAGCTAGTTTAAGAAGATCCTGTAGTTGCTCTTGCTCCCTTCTTTTATTTTTTGCACTCATTAGGTAGAAAGGAAGGATGCAGGCAATAAGTAGTGCCATCCCTATGGCAAATGATGATAAATCCATGAAATTTCAATTTAGTTTTTTGCGAAAAAATTAATGTAGCCTGGTTGTATGGCCAAAGGCTGGTTAAGGTCCTTAGGAGCTTATGTGGACAGTCGTAAAAACTAATCACCAGAAATCATGGAAAGGATAAATCAAGTCGGCTTGCTTCAGCAAAATCAATAAGCTCCTTGCGTAGGATCTATATTGTATAAAGCCGCTGCAGCAAATCACTTCCAAATTAACCTTGGAAGCTGATAGGGCGTTACCGGTGTTCTTCAGGAATGGGCCGGTAAAGTTGGTGCTGACGGTGAACTGGCTTTCCGTCTGGGCGATGTGGCATGGGATGCCCCACGATTCCACCGGACTATAATATTGGGCATCAAAATCAGCGCTCTTTGGCAGGTCTGAGAAGCTACCAAATACTTGGCCTTCTTGAAAGCCAGTAACCAAGCTGTACAAAACAGCTGTGGTAAATATAAGGAACCTCCAAATTGCGTTATTCCCCTTCATTGGGTTTGATAATGGTAAATTTTTGTGTTTGTTTTTAGGAAAAACTACTTCCTGCTATTGTGGTTAATTGGGGTGGAGGCAAGGGCCTTCCTGCCGAGTGCAAAAAGCGGAGGAGCAACAGAAAGAACCATAATGCCCAGAATTAGGAGCGAGAAGTTTCTTTTGATTACCGGAATATTGCCAAAGGCATATCCGGCCAATAGAAACAAACCTACCCAAAGCACCGCACCCACTACGTTGTAAATGGCAAACCTGCGGAAGTTCATCTTGCCAATGCCCGCCACAAATGGCGCGAAGGTTCGGATAATGGGAATAAAGCGAGCGTAAATAATCGTTTTTCCTCCGTGCTTGGCAAAGAAATGCTGAGTTTGGTCTATGTAACTGCTTTTAAGAAACCAATAGTTTTTCAGGTAAACACGGGCCCCTATTTTGCTGCCGGTGTAATAGTTGAATGAATCTCCTAAAACAGCCGCTACAAAGAGTAAGATCAGTAACAAAGGAAGACTTAACTCTGAAGAGGGAACGGCTGCCAGTGCTCCTAAGGCGAACAAAAGAGAATCGCCAGGCAAAAAAGGGAACACCACCAAACCTGTTTCGCAAAAGATTATCAGGAAAAGGACCAGGTACACCCAGCTTTCATAGTTGCTGATTAATGTAACAAGGTGGTGGTCTACGTGCAGGATAAAATCAACCAGTTGATGTAGCAACTCCATAGAATACGTAAATAGAAACGCAGATATTTGAATACTGAGTTGCAGAGCAGCTTGTGGCATGCTCTACAACTTAGTATTCGTATGATTTTCAATTCTAAACTTATAGAAGCCTCCTCTTTATGAGAAAGTGAAAAAGACAAAGGCAGTAGAGTGCTAGAGTTGGATGGGCTTCATTCTGGGTACCATTAAGTGCATGATAAACCAGGCAAGCAGGTAACTGGCGCCGCAAATCAGGAACATGATGAAATAAGCGGTTTCTAACTGGTTAATACTCTCATAGTAAACAAACATGCGTTTCTGAACCAAAGCAGAAAGCAAAATGCCTCCTAAGCCTCCCGCCATACCCCCAATTCCGGTAACTGAAGCAACGGCCCTTTTAGGAAACATATCAGAAACGGTGGTGAAAATATTGGCGCTCCAGGCCTGATGAGCCGCCGCGGCAACCCCTATCACCAGTACTGCCAGCCACATGTTCATTCTACCTAAATCTTGCGCAAAAACAATTGACAATACAAAAAAGGCTATCAGCAGCATTGACGTTTTACGCGCTTTAAAGGCTGGCCAACCTCTTCTGATAAAGCTCAACGGAATCCAACCTCCGCCAATGCTGCCAACACTAGACATAGTGTAGACCATGGCTACGGGCAGGGCTATGTCAGTACCGCTAAGGCCATATTGTTTGTTGAGGAAGTCAGGGAGCCAGAAAAGGTAAAACCACCAAATGGGGTCAGTTAGGAATTTGCCTATCACAAAGGCCCACGTTTGCCTGAAGTTCAATAGCTTACCCCAGGAAATTTTAGGCTCTGATTCTACCGCTACCGCGGCCATATCGTCTACGTCGCTATGTATATAGTCAAATTCGGCGGTGGACAGGCGTTTGTGGCGGGCAGGAACTTCATAAAGAAGAAACCAAAAGATAAGCCACACAAAACCCAGGGCGCCGGTAATAATGAACGCCCATTCCCAGCCCAGTGTCTCAGCAATAAAAGGTACGGAAAGTGGTGCCATGATAGCCCCCACATTTGAGCCAGAATTAAAAATACCCGTAGCAAGAGCCCTTTCTTTCTGCGGAAACCACTCAGCTGTGGTCTTTATGGCTGCCGGAAAATTTCCGGCCTCCGTGACTCCCAGAAAAGCCCGGGCTACCCCGAAACCGAAGGTGCCGGATACAAATGCGTGGCAAACGGCAGCCACGCTCCAAAGAAAAGTGGAAAGAGCGTAGCCGATCTTGGTGCCTAGCTTGTCAATTACCCTTCCGGCGCCCACCATGCCCAAAGCATAAGCCACTTTGAACGCAATCTCAATGTTGGCGTAGTCAGCGGAGGTCCAGTTAAGTTCGGTCTCTAGATAGGGTTTTAGTAAAGAAATTACAGCCCTATCCAGATAGTTAATGGTGGTGGCAAAAAAGACCAGCGAGCAGATAGTCCAGCGGTACTTGCTCATCTTGGCCTGACCAGCAGTTGCCAGTGGCGTTTCTTTTAATTGAAGCATTATTCGTTAATTATTTTGTTCAGATGAGGTATAAATGGAGCTGAGTGCTTATGCATAAACACAATTGTATAAAGCACTTGAATTTGCCGTTAAAGCTGTGGATGGAAGGAGGTGAAGACTTGTAATGTGCCGTTAGAGGTAATTAGCTTTAGCTTAAGCATGCGCAAGTAAAGATTGCCATACGAATTGCATGTCCATATGTATTAGCGCTGCACAACAAATGACCATAGGAAAAACCCTCTGATGTCACCTTTGACGGCCAGGCTAAACGTTGAAGAAGCGGCTTGCCCCTTTTACAGAAATGGAAAATGATTATCTCCAGTATATGCGGCTAGCAAAACTTAAGGTAACCATCATGCAAATGACACGGAATGGACGGAAACCTACGGAGCGTTCGGTTGGATGATAAGAGGGGCAATAAGGGAGATAAAGCTTTTGCCTGGTGCCCGGGCTGCAAACGGAGGTATGTTTTCGTTTACCGGGAAAGAGAAAGAATGGTAAACTGGACCAAAGATGCCTAAGGGAAGAAAAATGCCGCCAAAAGAAATGTTAGCCTCTATGGTTACATTTTCACTCTGTTCTAAAACGCTTTGCTCTGACATGGCAGAATACTCAGGCGCCGTATGGGTAACCAGCTTTTCTGTCATAGGCCGCAGCGGCAGGCTGAATGCTATGTCATGTTCACAATGGACAGCAGCGGCAGGCATACTTTGCAGCATGATAGCGCAAAGTATAAACAGGGGTAGACCTAAAAGTCTTAACCAGCGGCTGTAAAGTGAAAATTCTAGCATACTAAATGCAAATGTACAGCTTAGAAAGGAAGAATTACTAATGTAAACTTTGGTGTCTAGAGGTTTTTCTGATGCTGCTTCTATGCTGTGCCTTAAAAGTGTGAAAAAGCAGGGAATTGATTAGTTATATACCTGTTTTTTTACTGCTATTACCAAGCTGCCACAGAGGTAGCCTCCGCTTACATGGTCTTGTTTATGGCCAAGTCTGCCATTTTCCTGTCTGCCAAGCCGAGCACCGCCTTCAGGTAGAGCTAACCTTCTCCTATTTGGTAGTAGGTCAGATCAGAGACCCAATCCAAAGCCGGCCCCCTCTACGGAAAAGTTTACCGGACAAGGTCATCTTATGGTTGGAGTAGATGATCTGCCTATGGTGTTTCTTCTGTATCAGATGTTTTGCGCATCAGGCAGGTCACTCCGGTGCGAGAAGCCTGTCTACCCTGCTCCCGCAGCTCAAATCTGATCTAGGAATAGTGTATTTCTCTTGTTTACAACATAGCTAGAAACTCTATGGACTTCATAAAATGGTGCGAAATCTGTATTGTAGGGTCTACCTAGAATGAGAAAGCCCTTGTAAGTATTAACTTACAAGGGCTTTTGCTTTTATGGGCTCAGTAAATGAGCCGAATGTACTATTGTTGTCTTCTTACAAAGCCAAAGAACAATAGGCAACAAAAAAAATCAAGAAATATTAGATTCAGAGGATTAGGCAGCGTTTATGAAAATAAGGCAGCCTTTGGTGCACCGGGTACCTCAAAGACTGCCTTGAACTTGTTACCTCTTTATGAACCTTCTGACTACTTCCCTGCCATCGATGTTCATGTTCAAGATGTAGACGCCACTTTTGAGCGAGGAGATATTAATTGGTTCCCCGCTCGTTAGTGTAGGCAGAGTGAGAACTGTCTGGCCTACTAAGTTGAGCACCCTGGCACTAGCCACTTTCCCAGTGAAACGGATGGACAATGTATTGTCGGCTGGGTTAGGGTAAAGGTCAAAGCCGTTGGCTGACTCAGCATCAGGTGTTACTGACAATACCTCGTCGCCCTGCTTCGTTATTCTGATCCAGTTCAGGTTCCAACCACCTTCTACCGCATTTACCCTAAAAGTATAAGTACCCGCAGTCACGTTAGCGGTCTGGGAAATGGTGGTCCAGGTCTGCAACCCGCCAGTGGAAGGCACATTCACATTGCCCAACTCGGTCTCTCCGTTGTTAAGATCAGCCTTGATGATGCCGGTGCTGACGATGCTGGCCACGCGGTACTCAATAAGGTAGTTTCCTGTGGTGGGGAAATGAACGTTGGTGTAGGTGGTCCAGTCGCCGGTTTCGACGTTGTATATGTTCTGGCCCCCACCGGTGTCAGAGCAGGTCTCTTTGTCCACGCCCGACATAGAAGCGTAGTCCTCCGCCTCTATGTGCGTATGAGTAGCTAAAGGCGTACAAGTGACCCCAAGGCTGTTTTTAAGCGCCGTCACGTAGGCGGCAGCAAATTTGTCTCGCCAGGCATCGTCCAAGAGCTTTGCTGCATCGGTGGCTCTGTCAACGAAGCCAATCTCGCTTAGTACGCCTACTGAATTGTTGCCATTTAAAACACCTAAATGATACGTAAGGTAGCTTTGATCTTCCACAGAGCGCCGGCTTATCCAGCTGCCCCCTGCCGCCATTCGGTCCTGAACTTCTCTTGAAAAAGTGCTGCTGGTTGTCTGGTTTGGCGTAGTCCTGTTGCACCAGAAAGTTTCCGTTCCGGTGCCTCCTCCTGCATTGCAGTGTATGCTCAGGAACCTGTCCGCTCCCCAGCTGTTAGACATGTCTCTGCGCTGAGCCAAGGAAACCCACCCGTCTCTGGTGCTCCTTGTCATTCGCACTGTCCAGTTGGAGCACTGGCTGTTCAGCTGGTCTCTCAGCTTTAGCCCAACTTCTAGGGCTGTTACTATCTCCGTCTCAGTACGCCCATCAGGGTTACCGCCAGTTGCATTATACCCATGCCCCGGGTCTATGACTATTACCTGCCCCTGTACCGTAAGCGTAAAGAAAGCTAGGCAAACAGCCAATGCTACTTTCAAAGAATAGTTTTGTATATGCTTCGTCATGAGGTGTTACTTTTTGATTTTTAAATCGGCTACATATATTTTGCCTGATTTTTCATCAGAAAAAGCAATTTTCTTTCCGTCGGGAGACACATCCGCCCACATCTCTATTCTGTCGGGGGTGTTGGTGAGTTTGGTTTTAGCGCTGGTGCTAATGGAGATGTAATAGAGCTCAGAGCCCGAGATATGATGGCCGTCTTTAGACTCATCCTCAAATGTGAGTATTCCGCTGCCGTCGGGAAGCCAACTGTTGGGCATTCCGGCACCCAGGTTCTTGCGCTTTCCTTTTCCGTCAATGGAGTACAAATACATGTTGGCGCCTTCGTTCACTATCACCTTCTTTCCGTCGGGCGAAACCAATGGGCTGTAGAACTGACCTTCCTCTTGGGTGATAACCCAAGGCTCGCCTTCTCCGTTTCGGGCCTCCAGTTTGAGTGTCTCGGGATTAATGTACACTTTCAGTGAGGGGCTTTTCTTTGCTGAGAAGGTGCGGTTGGCTTTTGGAGATCCGTCTACTGATAAGGTGCGTTCTCTGCCGCCCTTTACATCAATGCTTTTTTCCACAAGTTTTCTGGAGCCAGTAGGGGTGGTTTGCTTTTCGTAAAAAATTACGCTCTTGCTGTCCGGTGCCCACCTAGCTTTGTATCCAATTCCTTGCCCAGTCTTTATCTTTTGCACACTGCCGTTTCCGGCCATTTCTGTTATGTACAGGGCGTCATTGTGGTGGTCGGTGAACAGCAGCTTTCGGCCGTCTGGCGACCATACCGGGCTACTGTACTCTATCTTGCCATTGGTCACCTCCCGGACGTTCTGCAAAACCGGTTCTTGGGTTTGCAGGTTTGCACTGCCTAGTGATAAACTCAGGCAGGTGAAATAACATAGCGTAGTTTTAAAAATCATACTGGTTTGGTGAAAGTTAGAATATTATTAAAGTTATGGTGGAGTTGCCTGCTCTCTCCAGTGCTATTTTCTGCTTCCGCTAATTTTAGCCTACACCTGTTATAATAAGGTTTTGATGGCAGGTTGCCTTGTTTTACTCCCCAATTTAGATCTCATTGAATTTAAAGAGTGACGGAGTGTTAAAAAGAATAGATACCAGATTTGGTAGTTCTTCCGTGATAAAAAGCTGTGGTAAGCCAAAGAAGTTTGGTCAGGTGTCAACTCTAGACTTCATAAACATCATGCCTAAAATGTGTTCAGTGCAAAGAGGCGCTGACTTACAGAGGACTTATTATTTTTTTTTATCTAAGCAATGATATGTATAATTTTTATTATACACAATGAATGTATGTTGTTAAATTTTGATGCTATGTGCTTATAGACAGAAAGTTAATAACCCTTTGGAAATTAACTTTTCGAAAGTGTTTCTTTGAGAAAAGTTAATTTTAGGATTAGAATTTAAGCAGAATAGCACCATCCCTGAGTTTTGTTTTTGACCTGTTTTTAGGAAAACAAACTCAAAAAACTCATTCAGCAACAGTAATATGGAAAACCCTAAACAGTTTCAAATTTAGGTTTGACTAGATTTTATTAAATTGTAATTTAAAAAGGGAGCAATTCGGACAAGTTATAACTGGTGTAGGATTGAAACTTAGTTATGAACCCTAATACCAAATATTAAGGTTAGAAACATGTACTGTGTGGTCTTCCTGAAATAGCAAAAGCCCTTGTAGGCGGAAGCTTACAGGGGCTTTTGCTATTAAGGGTTCAGGAAATCGCCTGAATGGGCAATAGCTTAAAATGCTAGATTAGCACCTTATTAGGTGTTTTAAGATGCTTTCTAAGTAGTTGATTTTATCTAGCCATGTAAACATTGAGGCTAGGAGTGTTTACTGGGTCAGAGAATAAGGGACAGCAATAAATGATGTGGTCTTTCTAATCAATCTATAGGCTTGGGTGCAACGTGTTTGAAGATAAAAAGGCAGCCTTAGGTGCGCCGTGGTACACCAAAGACTGCCCTGAAACATTATCTCTTTATGAACCTCTTGGTTACTTTCTTCCCGTCGATGACCATATCCAAGATGTAGACCCCGCTTTTGAGGGAGGAAATGTCGATTGGCGTATCGCTTGCCAGAGTAGGCAAGGTGAGCACGGTCTGTCCTACCGAGTTAAGAACTTTTCCGCTGGCGGCCGTTCCGGCAAAGCGGACGGAAAGCTCGTTATCAGCTGGGTTAGGGTAAGGAACAGGGGCTTCGGCCACTTCGGCAACTTCCATATTTGCGGTAGCCATTCTTGCTGTTGATACCTTGCTAATTCTTAACCAGTTCAGGTTCCAGCCGCCCGAGATCGCACTTAGGCGCAACGTGTAGGTGCCGGCTTGGTTGATGTTAACAGTGTGGGAAATGGTAGTCCAGCCCGTCTGCCAACCCCCTGTGGCGGGTACATTCACGCGTCCAAGTATCACCACGCCGGTGAGAATAGCCTCTATGGTGCCCCCTCCAGGCAGGCTGGCTACCCGGTACTCAATCTTGTAGCTACCTGAGCTTGGGAAGGTGACGTTGCTGTAAGATATCTGGTCGCCGGTATCTATATGACTCACATTCAGACCGCCGCCGGTGTCAGAGCAGGCCTCAGTTTGCACATAAGGCGCAGAAGAGTAACTCTCTCCCTGTATGAGAATAGAGGTGGTTGATGGGGAGCAGGTTGAGGTGCCAAGGCTGTTTTTAAGCGCAGTTACGTAAGCGGCGGCAAATTTATTTCTCCAGCTGTCGTCTAGTAGCTTAGTCTTATCGTTTGAATCAACAAAACCAATTTCATTTAATACGCCAACGGCATTGTTGCTATTCAAAACCCCTAAATGGTATATATAGGTAGCATCTTCCACTGAACGCCGGTTAGTCCAACTGCCGCCTGCCGCCATGCGGTTCTGAACCTCCTGCGAAAAATTGCTGTTGGCGGTTGTGCCTGAAGTGCTCCTGTTGCACCAGAAGGTTTCCGTTCCGGTTCCTCCCCCTGCATTACAGTGTATGCTTATGAATCGGTTTGCGCCCCAGCTGTTTGACATGTCTCTGCGCTGGGATATTGAAATCCACCCGTTTCTGGTGGTTCTTGTCATATGTACTTTATAGTTAGAGCACTGGCTGTTTAGTTGATCTCTGAGCTTAAGCCCAACAGACAGTGCTGTCGCTATCTCAGTATCGGTACGGCCGTCTGGATTACTTCCATCTGCTTTGTACCCATGTCCTGGGTCTATGACTATTACCTGCCCTTGTACCGTAAGCGTTAAGAAAACCAGGCAAACAGCTAAAGCTGCTTTGAAACAGATGTTTTGTATATGTTTAGTCATGATAGGTTACTTTTTTATTTTTAAATCCGCTACGTATATTTTGCCTGTTTTCTCATCAGAGAAAGCAATCTTCTTCCCGTCAGGAGACACATCCGCCCACATCTCAATTCTATCAAGGGTGTTGGTAAGTTTAGTTTTAGCGCTATTGCTGATGGCGATATGGTATAGCTCAGAGCCAGAAATTTCATGGCCGTCCTTGGACTCATCTTCAAACGTGAGTATTCCGCTGCCATCAGGTAGCCAACTGCTAGGCAAACCAACCCCCAGATTCTTGCGCTTTCCTTTTCCGTCAATGGAGTACAAGTACATATTGGCGCCCTCGCTTACTACTACCTTCTTGCCGTCAGGCGAAATCAGTGGGCTGTAAAACTGGCCCTCTTCTGGGGTGATGACCCAAGGCGTACCGTTGCCTACTCTGGCCTCTAGTTTAAGTGTCTCGGGGTTGATGTACACTTTCAGAGAGGGGCTTTTCCTTGCCGAAAAAGAGCGATTGGCTGTTGCGGATTTATCTTCAGATAAGACGCGCTCCCTGCCGCCCTTCACGTCAATACTTTTTTCTACAAGTGCCCTGGAGCCAGTAACAGTAGTTTGCTGTTCATAAAAGATTACGCTCTTGCTGTCTGGTGTCCACCTGGCTTTGTATCCAATTCCCTGCCCTTCTTTTATTTTTTGCACACTGCCATTTCCGGCAATTTCTGTTATGTACAGGGCATCGTTATGGTGGTCAGTAAACAAAAGTTTCTGGCCATCTGGTGACCATACCGGACTGCTGTATTCCATGTTACCCGAGGTTACTTCTCGGATGTTTTGTAGTGCAGGCTGCAGGGTTTGTGCCTGAAGGTTCACACTTCCTATTGAAAGACTCAGGTAGGTGAAACAGCATAGTGTTCTTTTTAAATTCATGGGGGTTGTTAGTTAGGTTAAAGTTTAAATATTGATAAAGTAATGGCGGAGTTATCCACCCTCTCCAGTGCTCCGCTTCGCTGAAAAGGTAACAGAAGGACTATTTGTTTGTGCTCCTTTTAGGGACACAGGTTTAGCATTGCTAATGCCAATGCATTACCCCAGCTAGTGCTCTCCTCTACCTTCACCATCTTACCCCAGAACTGTTATAAGAAGGGTGGTTAGCAGAGAAAAACTATTTAGTAAAATTGATTAGAATGATTAATGAAAATTCAAGACATGTGATTGCTTCCCAATTAGGATCTCATCGAATATCTTGGGTGACGAAGCGTTAAAGTAAATAGAGATTGGGTTTGGCAGTTCTTCTGTAATGGAAGGCTGTGGTAAGAAAGGGTAGGTAGTGAAAATAAGGAGCTTGGTAAGATAAACCTGTCTACTTTAAACTTAAATGGCTTCATGCTTAAAATAATGTTTAGCTCAAAGAGACAGTTACATGTTAAAAATTTGCTGTATTAATCTTAGCACAATTGTATAGCTTTTATAATATTTTTTTAAAGCTATATTGTTAAAATAAATTTATCCTGCGCTTGTAAACTCAGCTTTTATATAGATCATGGCTAAATGTCAGCGGAATATGATCTTTTAAAAAGGAAATTTTTCAATATCTAATAACTGTAACTATTTCGTTAAAGCATTTGATTATTCTTGCTTGTGAGATGATAAAGAAAATGTATGAAGTATCTTATAGTATTGATAGAAGTAATAGAAAGTTCGGTAGTTATTATTAGAGCTGATCAATAGCCAATATTATGTATTCTGCCATTTTCTATGAAATATACTCATAGGCTGGGGGTGTTTTAAATAAAATTCATTTTAGATCCTGATTGTAACATAATTGTATAATCAAGTAGGTTAATTTTTTTAATAAAAATTATTAAGCCCTTGTTCTTTTTTAGGCATCATTCTCTGCATATATATGTGCAGCCTAAGAAAGAAAGCTTTTTTCTAATTGGCAGGAATAGGAGAGGTTTTTAGAAAGTGCGAGCGAATTCACAAGGATGGGTAAGGCCTGAGATTAAGGTTTAGATCATGTTTAAATATTGGCTTTCATGGTGCTAATATCAAATCCCGCAGCCTTTTGGGGCGGCCATAGCAAGAACCTGGCATTGCCCTTTCCTCGCCTTCGCAGCTCCCTAACTAGACCCAAAAGTGCTTTGGCAGAACCTTTCTTTGGCCAATTTTTAATTATGACCCCAAAACTTAAACATGCTCTAAAATTTGTTAAAGATGCGTAGTAGGTTTGTCATCAGAAAGTTAGATGACTCATTCCTTAGGTCTACCTAGAATGAGAAAGGCCTTGTTAGTTAGAACTTACAAGGCCTTTTGCTTTATGCAAGTAACTTTCTTGGTGTCTTTCTTCTTATTAAGTAGCATAGTCTAATAAAAGCTTTACTATACTCTTAGCTTTGAAAGTTCGTAAGTGAATTGTTTGCCAATACAGTTATTTAATCCTTCTATTCTCAGCAGAACGAGTAATGTTCCTTGAATAAAAGAAGCCCTACTCTGAAGTAGTGAAAGGTTCTTTCAGCCAGGCTAAAGCCAGTATTCTATTATCAAACTCTTTAGTGGTCATTTCACCTTGGCCTTCTGCTCTTTTGTATATCTGTTCTACCGCAGTGCGGTTAAAAAAATCTTCTGACATCAAAACGGCATTACGCCTTAATGAAGACTGCTGAAGTCTAGGCAGGATTTCTTCTGCAAACCACTCCTGGTCTGCCTGACGAATGGCTTTCATTTTTCGGTTATCGCCGAGCCATCTTAGAACCTTATGTTCTTCTATCAACTGGACGCAATTTGTGATAGCTTCCCTAAACTCCTGGCTGTTTAGAAAACCGTCCCACACAGCTATGCCTAGCTGCAACTCCTCCTCGTAAGTGATAGTAACTACTTCATTCTGGTAGTAAACTGTTGCCATTAAATGGAAATCTTGAGTTTATAAGAAACTAACAAATATAATTTCCTTTCTCCTACGGATAATGATAAGTTTAAGCTAAAATTTGAAATAATCTCCCTCATCAGAAGCTGAAACACCAGTTTCCCCCGCTCCAAAGTAAAAGAAGACACGGCAGGAGCTCTTTAGGCATACTAAAGCTGGATATTTGGTCTTTGCCGGCTTGCAGTCCAAAGTCTATTTCATTAACTTCATATTTTCCTGTCTTTTGAGCTGACTAAATTAAGTTTCTTGATAAGGAGCAAGCGTTAATTGAGGAAGAAAAATTGAAGTAATCCATACTCGTAAGTATGTTATTTTAATAAGGCCTTATATGGAAAAGCACAATAATATTCCTCTGCGTGTGGAGGCCTACAACAGGCAGTTTAAGAACAGTGAATCAAAAATTTTCATAAAAGAAGGGGCTGATCCTTTCGAGGCTACTAGCTATTCAAGCCAGTTATATGAAAAGTATGTGCAGAAAGGGGGCTTTTTGGAAGTAAAAGACGGCATGTATCTTTTCATCTGGAAAATAATTCACCCCATGGGTATACGGGTAAGGGCACTGAATTTTCTACAAGTGCTAGCCTATCTTGAATTCTATGACGAACTCCTAAAGGAGAAACACTTGAAAGCAATGGCCGTCATTAAGCAGCACAATGAGAGAGAAAAGGCCAAGCAACTTACCAAGGAGGAAGAGTCGCAGAAAAAGATTGAGTTGGAAGAAAAAGACGGGGTTACCTTTATCAAGAATACCAACTTTGTGATTAGTAAAATCATGTAGGGATAAAAGACTCTACAAAGGCAAGATGCTGATCAATAATAGGGAGCTAATTATAGAGTGTCATCTTATGCAGCGTAGATACTAAAATTAGGGACAGCCTTGTTTTTCAAATTTCAGCCTTACCTTTGTCTCGTCGTGCAGAGGTTTGCCCACTATATCGCAATTGTTTTTCTGCTGCTCTTTTGCCAGGTAATGGTACCAGAGTCAGTACTGGTGGCGCTGCATGAACATGAGCATACAGAGGCACATGAGGCACCGCTCCCTGAGGCGGAGCACATGGTAGATAACGTCCACCTGCACTGTGACTCGCACGAATTTTCGTTTTCAGAATTCATTCTGCAAACCCCCTTTACCATAAAAGTAAGTACCCCCCAATTAAGTACCTTAGTGCCCTATTTCCAGTTCGTCTGGAAATTCACCTTCCCCAATAACATAGACCTGAGAGGGCCTCCCAGCCTTTCTTAAATCCTTTTTGCTTCTTGTTTGAACAGGTTTTTGCGCCAGGTGGGGCAAAAACAGAACCGTGCGCCATTCGCATTGGGGCTTTCCATGCTTTGCCTTATAGCTAAGCTTAGTGATTGTTCCTGCCCTCCCTCCAGTTTTTTCAAGCAAGTAGCGCCTCCCTTATTTTTCGCATTCCCCTTTTCAGGCCCTAACAGGGCTGAGAACAGGTATGCCATTCTATCACAAGTTAAAGAGCTTCCGTCTGCCATTTCTTAGGCTGGAAGCATCCATTCAGGTCTATTATGAAAACCCGTATTGTTCTCTTTTTCATGTTGCTTGGGTACGTAGCCCAGGCCCAGGTAAAACCTTTTTCTTTCCAGAACCGCCAAATCAAACCTGGCACCAAACAGTCCTTTCTTATTCCTGTGGTTACCGCGCAAGACAGCACAGTAATACCCGTCACCGTATTCCATGGTGCCAAGAAAGGCCCAGTGCTGGGCATAACGGCAGGAGTGCACGGGCTGGAGTACGCGCCTATCATGGCGGCGCAGGCGCTCAGCAAAGAGCTGGACCCTGCCCAGATGAGTGGCACGGTCATTCTGGTGCACCAGGCCAACGTGCCCGCTTTCCTGAACCGCAGCTTTAGAGTGAACCCGTTTGATAACAAGAACCTGAACCGCGTGTTCCCAGGCAAGAAAGACGGCACCAGCACCGAGCGTCTGGCCTGGATTATTTCCAATGACATCATCTCCCGCTGCGACTATTTTATTGACGTGCACGCAGGCGATGCCAACAATGACCTGCGTCCTTACTCAGGCTACTACAACTACTTTAACATGCCTGAGGTCTCAGAGAAAGCGCGGCAGATGGCGGTGGCTCTGGGGTTTGACTTTATTGTGCAGTTCGGGAACGAGCCAGCGCTGAACGAGGCAAGTGTCTATTGCTCCCGCGAGGCCACCAAACGCAACATTCCCGCCGTGGACATTGAGTGCGGCCGCATGGGCATAGTGGAGGAGAAGCCTGTGCTGCAGATTGTGGAAGCCCTGAAAAGCCTCATGCGCCACCTGGCCATTCTTAAAGGGCAACCGAACAATGTGGTCAACCCTGTCATGGTAGGCCAGCGCACCAACGTCATCAGCGAGCAAACGGGCTTCTTCTTCAGCGACCTCACCAGCGGCGACTATGTGAAGAAAGGCATGAAACTGGGCTACACCACCGACCTCTTCGGCAACCACCTGGCCGATGTGTTCTGCCCCGTGGACGGAGTGATTCTCTACAAGACCTTCAATCCGCCCGTGAAGCAAGGCGACGGGCTTTTTAACATCGGCCACATCCAATAACCCTTATTACTTAAAAACGATTTTCATCCGCAGGAATCGGTAGGGGAAATCCATTCCCTTGCAGATGATGGCTCCTTCATTTTTATGAAAAGATACATGTTGCTGATTGTCTTCGTGCTGACGCAGATAACAGCTTTCGCCCAAATAGATGGGCACGTGACGGGTTTTGTGAAAAACAGCAAAGGAGAACCTTTGGAGGGCCTCACCCTCACCCTGAAAGAAAACAACGCCTTCGCGGCGGTGACGGCGGCCGACGGTTCGTTCCACCTGCACCACGTGCCCGCGGGCACCTACACCTTGATGGCTTTGGGCCTGGGCTATGTCACCGAATCCCGCACCATTACCCTTTCTCCTACTAACCCAGAAGTGGTGGTACAGTTCACCCTACGGCAAAACTCCCAGGCGCTGCAGGAAGTGGAGGTGCTGGGCCGAAAAGAGACCACCTACAAAAGCGAGTACAGCTTTATTGGTACCAAAACCGCCACCCTGGTCATGGACGTGCCGCAGACTATTTCCACGGTTACCAAAGAGCTCATGGAAGACCAACAGGCCTTTACTCTCAATGACGTGGTAAAAAATGTGGCGGGCGTGAACCAGTATTCCAGCTATGACGACCTCACGGTGCGTGGGTTCAGGAACGGCTATGAAAGCGGTTTCAGGCTGGTGAACGGCCTGCGGTCGGGGTACAGCTTTGGCAACGGGTTCTTCAGGGTGCCGCTTACGGTGAACCTGGAGCGTGTGGAGGTGTTGAAAGGGCCAGGGGCAGCTCTGTTCGGAGACATCAACCCTGGCGGTACCATCAACATGGTGACAAAGAAGCCGCTGGAGGAAGACCGAAAAGCCCTCAGCTTTACCGTGGGTAGTTTTCAGACCATGCGCACCACCCTTGACTTTACAGGCCCGCTGAACGCAGAGAAGACCTTGCTCTACCGCCTTAACGTGGGCTACGAGAACACCAAAACGTTCAGGGAAGTAAACGACAAGGCCTCCTTCATCATCGCGCCCACCGTCACCTTCAGGCCCACCCAAAACACCACGCTGAACGCCGAGGTGGTGTTCAGCCATTTCAACGGGTACCTGGACCGTGGCCTGCCCATTCAGGGCGGCGATTTGTTCGCGCTACCGTTCTCGTTCAACGTGAGCCAGCCCAACGACCATTTTCGGGTAACTGATTTGTCGTTGAACGCCTTATTAAACCACAAATTCAACGACCGCTTTTCCTTCAACCTGGCCTACATGAAATTCTCTTACGCCGAGGACCTGAAAGAGCACCGCACCCTCAACACCTTCGCTGATGCACCTTTAAATACGGTTATGAACCTGCGCTACTTTGAGCGGCTGGCCAAGGAGTACACCGATAATGTGTCGGGCTACTTCGCCTACACCACCAAAACGGGCCGCCTGAGCCATAAGCTGGTGGCGGGGCTGGACTACGTGAAATTTGACACCGACAAGAACAGCACCATGTTTGAGGCCCGCCAGCGCCTGGTGAACGGGCAGGCCCAACCGCTGACGCTGGACCTGAAGAACCCCGTGTACGAGATAAAGGAAACCAGCAACTACATCCGTCGGCCGCTGCCGCAGTTCTTCATTGACTACATCAACTCATTGTACCACACCACGGGCCTGTACGTGCAAGACCAGATAGATGTAACCTCCCGTCTGGGCGTGCTGTTGGGGCTTCGGTACGAGATGTTCCGTGATGAGCGCGACTACGGAAACGGCGAGGAACGTGTGCAACAGAACGTGCTGTTGCCGCGCGCGGGCCTGACGTATTCGTTACTGGACAACCTGAATTACTTCGCCAGTTACAGCCAGGGCTTTAAACCTGTGAACCCGCAGTTTATCAAGTTCCCTGAGCGCTACGGAAGTGAAACACCTTTCCGCCACGAAGAAAGCTATCAGGTGGAGACAGGCCTGAAAGGCGAGTTTTTCCAGAAAGCCCTATTTGCCACTATTTCTTTGTACCAGATAGAGAAGCGCAATACGCTGGTGAACACAGGCGTGGTAGACGATGCAGGAAACCCCGTGTACCGCCAGAACGGCAAAGCCCGCTCTCGTGGCGTGGAGTTGGAGATGGCGGGGAATCTACTGCCCAACCTGAGCCTGAACGCCAACTATGCCTTTAACCACTCCGAGATTCTGAACGCCTCCGTAGCCGCCGAAAACGGCATGGTGGCCGCCAACGCCCCCAAACACAGCGCGGGGCTATGGGCCAAATACACCATTACGGCTCCCATTCTCCACGGCCTGGGCTTTGCCATAGGCGGCAATTACGTGAGTCGCCGCCGCATGGAGCTGCAGGTAACCGCCGTGAACACAGGCGAACTTATCTGGGACTACTGGCCCAGCTACACCGTAGCCAATGCCGCCCTGTTCTATGAAGTCAACAAGTTCAAGCTCAGCCTGAACCTGAACAACGTGCTGGACAAACGCTACTTCGTGGGCGGCTACGACTACTTCAGAGCCAGCCCCGCCGCCCCCAGAAATTTCCTGGTAACGCTGGGGTACACCATTTAAGGGGGAGAGGAGAATTCTGTTTCAGGGCCGTTTTCACAAAAGTAGGCCTAAAACAGAAAGTTACATTTCCCCTACAGCCTCAGCTAAATGCAGATTCTCCCCTTGAGGGGAGAATCTGCTCGAGGCAACAGCAAGGAGGAGTTAGATTTAGTTGAAGTCCAGTAAATCCGGATGATTAATCAGACGCATTTCGTCCCCCTTTGAAGGGGGTAGGGGGATGTCAAGGACAGTAGAAGTGCCAACAGCAAAATCTACAAAGGAAGATGCAGAAGGATTCTCAGGAATGCGTCATCAGCACGAGTAATCATCCCCCTGCCCCCTTCAAAGGGGGACTAAAAAGAACCCGTTTTGGGCTTATTTTGGCAAAAACAAGCCCAAAACAATCATCAATCGACAATTAACTAATATGGAATTTGCCTTAGAAGCAAGACAACTGAAGAAACAGTATCAGGACAAGCTGGCGCTGAAAGGATTGGACCTGCAGATACAACCTGGCGAGATTTTCTGCCTGCTGGGTCAGAACGGGGCGGGGAAGTCCACCACCATCAATCTGTTTTTAGGTTTCATTACGCCCACGGCTGGGGCGGCTTATATCAACGGGCTGGAGGTGGCCACGAACCAACTGAAGGTGAAGGAGTACCTGGCCTATATTCCTGAGAACGTGATGCTGTATCCCAACCTGACGGGGCTGGAGAACCTGGCCTTGTTCAGTAGCCTGGCGGGGTTTGACTACAAGAACGAAGAACTGTTGCAGTACCTGGTAGAGGCGGGGTTGCCTGCTGAGGCAGCTGCACGCAAGCTGGGTGCTTATTCTAAGGGAATGCGGCAGAAGGTGGGCATTGCCATTGCGGTGGCCAAACACGCCAAGGTGCTGCTGCTGGATGAACCCACCTCGGGACTCGACCCTAAAGCCAGCAATGAGTTTTCTGATTTGCTCCTGAAACTGAGCCGCCAGGGTACCGCCATTTTCATGGCCACCCATGACATTTTCAGGGCCAAGGAAGTGGGTACCCGCGTGGGCATTATGCGCGAAGGTGAGTTGGTGGATGTGCTGAGCACCGCCGAACTGGACGCGAACGAATTGGAACGATTGTACCTCAACTACATGCACAACTAAGATGGTGAGAAGCATAGCCCAAAAAGAATTCATCAGTACGCTCCGCGACAGACGCTTTGTGGTCTTGAGCGTGCTGGTGCTGCTGCTTTTGCTGGCGGCCACGGTGGTGGGGCTGTACAGCGCGCATACCCTGCAAGAGGAGCGCGAGGCGGCGCAGGAAGAAGTAAACCACCAGTTCCATAACTCCCAGGAAAGGCACCCGCACCGCATGGCGCATTACGGTTCCTATGCGTTTCGGCCCAAGTCCAGTTTGAGTTTCTTGGACTTTGGGCTGGACTCGTTCACGGGGACCTCGGTGTTCATGGAGGCGCATAAACAGAACAGCGCTAACTTCAGTCAGGCGCAGCAATCTACCTCGCTCATCAGGTTCGGGGAAATGACGGTGGCCTTTGTGCTGCAGATGCTGTTGCCGTTGCTTATTATTTTCCTGTGCTTCGGGGCGTTCACGCAGGAGAAGGAGACGGGTACGCTCAAGATTCTGCTGAGCCAGGGCGTGTCTTTGCGGCAAATTGCCTGGGCCAAGATTAGAGGCTACAGCAAAACGGTGGCGCTGGTGGTGGCGCCTGCGCTAATCCTGGCGGGGTTGCTGCTTTTCGGGCAGAACGGTTTGGACCTACAGCCTGACACACTGTGGCGCCTGTTACTGTTCGTGGCCTTTTACCTGGTGTACTTCTTTATTTTTATTGTGCTGGCGGTGGTGGTGTCTGCGGTACACCAGCGGTCCAGTACGGCTTTGGTGACCCTGCTGGGTATCTGGATTCTGTTTTGCGTCTTGGTACCCAAAGCCTCGGCCAACTTAGGCAACATACTCTACACCACGCCCACCAAAGCCCAGATGGATGCCGATGTACACGAGGAGGTAGCCAAAGGCATTGACGGGCACAACTCGCAGGATGCCCGTGCCGAAGCCCTGAAGCAAGAGCTGCTCCAGAAATACGGGAAAGATTCCCTGAGCCAGTTGCCCGTGAACGTGGACGGAATTATCATGGCCGTGAGCGAGGAGCAAAGCACAAAGGTGTACCGAGAACATTTTGAGAAGCTGACAGACACCTTTCAGAAACAAAACCGCATCTCTGAGCTGGCCGCCTTCCTGAACCCTTACCTGGCGGTGCGACACCTGTCTATGGGCATGGCGGGCTCAGATTTTCCGCACTACCTCCATTTCCAGCATGAGGCTGAGGAGTACCGTTACAACATGGCCCAAGGCTTGAATAACATTCAGGCCACCCGCCTGAAATACGGCGACAAAACCACCCGTCTCCGCTCAGATACCTGGAAAGAGTTCAAACCTTTCACTTATGAAACGCCGCCTGTGCAATGGGCGCTGCGCCATCATGTGCTGTCTTTGGCGGCGCTGGTATTGTGGCTGTTGCTGGTGTGTACCGTGGGCCTGCGGGTGATTGATAAAACGCAAATTGTGTAAAAGATGAAGAAATTCTGGATTCTGATAAAATACGAGTGGCTCAGTTTCAGAGCCGATAAAGGCCTATTGATTCTGGTCACGCTTGCCTTGCTGGCGGGGTTGTACGGCATCTACTACGGCACTACTGAAGTAGAGCGCCAGCGGCAGAACATTGCGGGGCTGGAGAAATTGACGGAGCAAAACGTGGAAGAGCTGAAAGCTAAGTACCCTGAGGGCACCGACGCAGGCGACATCGGGTATTACCACTCCACCTTCGCGGTACACCACCCCGATTCCTGGGCAGCTCTGGCGCTGGGGCAGCGCGATGTGAACACGTACTACATCAAGCTACGCCTACTCAACCTGCAGTCGCAGTTGTATGACACCGAGAACATTAATCCGCAAAAGGTGCTGGCGGGAAATTTCGATTTGTCGTTTGTCCTGGTGTACCTGTTTCCGCTGCTCATCATTGGATTGTGCTTTAACATTCTATCCATAGAAAAAGAGCAAGGCACGCTGCCGCTGCTGTTGTCGCAGCCCATCAGTCTGCCGCTGGTGGTGGGGGCCAAACTCACCTTCAGGATGCTAGTGGTGCTGAGCCTGGGGCTGCTGCTCTCGGTGGTAGCCATGGTCTGGGGTGGCGTGGTGCCTGACGGGCGGGTGGCGCTGTGGCTGGGCGTGGTGGTGCTATACTGCCTGTTCTGGTTTGCCGTGACTTTTCTGGTGGCGGCCTTGCAGAAGAACTCGGCATTCAACGCGGTGACTTTGCTGGGCGTGTGGCTCCTGCTCACCATTGTGATTCCTGCTTTGCTGAACGTGTACGTCTCTATGAAACAGCCCGTGCCGCAGGCGCTGGCGCTCACCACCCAACAGCGCGAGGTGGTGCACGGCGGCTGGGACAAACCCAAGCGCGAAACCATGGAGCAATTCTTCACCCTATACCCGCAGTACCGCGATACAACTGAGATTAAAGTGCATTTTGTCTGGCGCTGGTACTACGCCTTTCACCATTTAGGCGACGTGGCCTTGGCAGATTTGGCCCGCCAGTACAAAGAAAGCCTGCTGGCGCGGCATGAGCTGGTACAGAAGATGAATGTACTGAGCGTGCCCGTGAATGTGCAGGGCATCTTCAACGCGGTGGCGGGTTCAGATTTACCGTCTTACGTGCAGTTCCTGCAAAGCGCCACCCAATACCATGATGGATTGCGGGAGTTTTATTACCCGTACCTTTTTAATCAGGTCACCTTCACCCACGCTGACTTCGCCAAAGAGCCCAGGCACCATTTTGCCAGCGTGCCTGACACAGCCTCGGCGGTAGCGGGGCTGGTGAAGCTGCTGGTGAGTGTATTGCTGGTGTTTGGGGTAGCGCTGTTGCTGTTTAGGTGGAGAGTGGCTTCAGTAAAGTAAGGCTTCTTCTGTTTTAGACCTCATTTTCTAGAAACAGGCTTAAAATGAACGAATGCTGTCTACTGTGGTCATGAATAATTAACTTATAGCGGATGTCGAAAGATGTGCTATAGGGAGCAAGCCCTTGTAAGAGAAATCTTTCAAGGGCTTTTTTTACTTGCGGACAATTCCCATAGCGCATATTTATGTGCTAAGAATCATCTATTTAACATCAGAAATATGCATCTTTAAACTCCTGTTAAAATTGGGTGTGGGCGAGAGCCGTTTTCTTTTTTATTCTTTTTTCTCTGAAGCAGGCGAAGAAGTTCCTAAAAAGTGGCACGAGCATAGGTGTTGCATCTTATAGGCGTAAGAAAAAAAGGTTGTGGCTAAAGTGTAGTAATTATTAGTTTCTGGTTTCTTTATGCCTGCAGGCGCCTGATTTAAGAACCTGTCAAACTTCCCTCAAGAAAATCTCTTCTGTAGGTAATTAAACTTTGGCTTATGAATTGTCATGATGGGCATCTAAGCCATTGGCGCTGCATCTGTCATATCAAAAAAAGCTGCATCAAAAGTATGATGACAAGAAGGGTAAAAAGAGAATATTTGAAAGGGCTTATTAATGAATGACTTACTCTTTGTTGCCGAAAAAGATAACCTATGGGCACGTAAAGTTAAAGATTAATCCCTTCTATTATGAGCAGGATGGCTTTTTTGACATAGTTGGCTTAGTTTTTCAATTGAAGTTATTGCATTTCTAATTGCTTTTATTGCACACTTTAATTTAGTTATCAAATTAACCATGCCATGGGAATTAAAATCTATTCAAGAGGGTTTGGCGAGAGAAATACTATTGTTAGGGGAAAATTAGTAGTGTGGGTTTAAATAATTTCTAACGCTGATTTAGCCCAACTGACTACTCACTTTTAGGTATTTCTTTGAAAAAGAATAGGTTTATAGAAATAAGTTTATATTTTGCTTGCTATTTGCTCATAGAATTTAATAAATTTGTGTTGTTGTCGTTTTTTGGACAATAATAATAGAAACAACCGCGGTTTGCCCCTCCCCCAAGCCAAAGCCATGGTTAAAATGCTCTTAGGTTGTGCCTCTGCATCAGAGGTGAATGAGTTTATATGAATTATGGTTCCTTCTTATTGAGAGCGTAGCTGACAAGTTGCTTGAATAGAACTGCCTGTAGAATTGAATGCTTTAAGGTGTTAATTAAGCTATCATGAGATTACGCGTACTATTGTTTTTGCTTACATTGCTGTTGGGGGTAAAGGCTAATGCGCAAATCCTTAAGTTTTCTGATATGGAACTGGTGCATAGTGTCAGCCCAGGTCCATACAGTATAGGAGATACCATTACTTATAGGATTACAATCAAAAATTTAGGACCTGATGACAATCCATTAGTTACTATGTTCTTCTATGGAAATGGAGTGAGGTTTTTTGAAGATCCCAAAACTATTTACCACTTCTCTGGAGGAACGCCTCAAAACGAAAGTCTTAGAGCTCTGACTAGCATTACGTGGTCATACGCCCCGCGGGTTTTTCCTGCCGGGGACAGTGCTGTATATACGGTGCGAGGTATTATTATATGGCCCCAATTTGTAACGTATTATTTTAATACCTACACATTGGGGGCTAATATAGATTTAAATTTAAAAAATAATTCTATTGAAAGATCCCTCTGCGCGACACCACCAAAGCCAGGGGCAATTAGGGGAAATACTTCGCTCTGTATTAATTCTACTCGTAACGTATTAGAGGTAGATGAGCACGAGCATATCAGTAGGTATAAATGGGTTCTGCCGGAGGGTTGGGAAATTACGTCTGGCTTTGAAACCAATCGAATTGAATTTACCACTAATGGAGTGCAGGCAGATTGGGAAATCAAATTGTATTCTATTAACTTCTGTGGAGATAGCAGGGAGTACAGTGCCTATAAGGTGACAACGGTGGCAGTTCCTCCGCCCATGCCTAAGAGCATTACCGGTAGTTCTGAGGTGTGTGCAGGCCAACAAGGTCTATCTTATTCCATTGAAAAAGTGCCAGGGGCAATTGCTTATACTTGGACTTTGCCTGACGGTTGGGCCATAGTTGAAGGAGCTGGAACCAATGCCATAAAAGTAAATGCAGGTTCAGCCAGTGGCACCATTAAAGTAACTGCTGATAATGGTTGCGGGGGAAGTGCAAACAGAGATCTGGAAGTTTTGGTTTCGCCTAGCACGCCGGCTGCTCCAGCCAGAATCAATGGTGATGCCATAGTTTGCGCAACCGCTGGTACAGTTACTTACAAGGTAGATGCAGTACCAAATGCTAGAAACTACCAATGGACAACTTCCGCTGGTTGGAGTATCATAAGTGGACAGGGTACCACTGAAATAGTAGTGAGACCTGCTGCCGGGGCCGGAGTAATTACTGTGCAGGCGCAAAATGCCTGTGGAGTTAGCCAGTCTGTTTCTTTGAATGTGCAGGGAATAAATGAAGCTCCTGTGCTTGGGGAGATAACTGGTAACGCTTCCCTTTGTGCCTCTGGTGCTGCACACGTTTATTCTGTAAAAGAAGTACTGGGTATAAAAGAATACAGGTGGAGTGTTCCTGCAGGCTGGTCAATTGTGTCTGGGCAGGGAACAAGAGAGATTAGAGTTACTGCTGGCGCTGGAAATGGCGAAGTTAGCGTAACGGCTGTAGGAGTTTGTAATACAGAAGCTAAAGCCTCTCTTAGAGTAGAGGTAAACTCTAAAGTGCCAGACTCCCCATCTGCCATAAAAGGGGTTGCCATTCCTTGTATTGGAAAAGAAGGTGTAGTTTATTCTATTGATGCAGTAGCAGGAGCCACTGAATATACTTGGAATGTGCCTTCAGGATGGGTGATTAGCAGCGGACAGGGTACCAACTCTATTTCGGTAGTTGTAGGCAAAAACGCCGGTAGAGTAACAGTGTTCGCTGAGAACGCTTGTGGAATTAGTACTACTGTTTTTCTATCTGTAAGTCCAACATCTCTTGCGCCTGCTGTCCCTACGGTTCAGGGTGAAACTTTTCCTTGTATTGGAAAGGAAGCTACGTTTGTGGCAACAGGTTCTGATTTTGTTTCAAGCTATGACTGGGAGTTGCCTAATGGTTGGAGCTTCATTAGCGGGCAAGGAACCAATACTGTAAAAGTATTGGTTGGCACGGTTGCTGGTGAAATCAGAGTTAGAGCCTCTAATGGCTGTGGTGTTAGCGAGGCAGGAGTATTGTCTGTAACGCCATCTAATGGTGTGCCAATTGCTAATTTTGAGCTAAAAGGCCCTCAAACTTTATGTGCCGGAAATACAGCTTCCGTAACGTATACTATAGAAGGTGCTGTTCAGGGAGCCTCTGAATACCTGTGGAAGGTGCCATCTGGCTGGACCATTCTTTCTGCGCAGGGCACCACACTTACCGTGCGTCCAGGTAGTTCATCTGGTAACGTGACGTTGACTGCAAAGAATGGCTGTGGGTTGAGTTCAGAAAAGTCTTTGGCAGTAGTTGTCTCTTCTGGCTTAGCGGCAGCTCCTGCTTCCATAAATGGTTTGAATTTCGTATGTGCTCAATCTGAGGCTACTTTTAGTGTGGCAGCCGTGAACGGTGCTTTGTCTTACCAATGGTCTTTCCCTTCTAGCTGGACTGTAGTGAGTGGTCAGGGTACCACAACGCTGGTGGTGAAAGTAGGGGCATCAGGTGTGGTTTCTGTGAAGGCTAATAATGGTTGTGGAGATGGTCCGGCTGTTAGTAAAACAGTGACTGTTCTAACAAGTGCTTTAGCTGCAGGTGCAATATCAGGTGAAACTAAATTATGTGCTGCCAATGCAGAACAAGTATTTTCTGTTGCGGCGGTTCAGGGGGCTACTGCTTATCAGTGGGCTGTTCCAAATGATTGGGTTATTTTATCTGGGCAAAACACCAGAAGCGTTCGGGTTAAAGTTGGCTCTGCAGGTGTAATACGGGTGAAAATTAATAGTGCCTGCGGGGTTGGGCCTGAGCAGACTTTGGCTGTGACTTTCAGCTTGCAACAGCCGGCTACTCCTTCTGCTATCACTTTTACTGGCAATGGTACTAATCCGTGCGCAGGTCAGGGTGAAATTATTTATTCTGTTGCGGCCGTGACTGGCGCCGATGAATACGTTTGGACAGTGCCTTCAGGATGGACCATCAACAGTGGTCAGGGAACCCGGGAAATTTCTGTAAAACCTGGCCGCACAACTGGGCAAATATCCGTTTTCACAAAAAATAATTGCGGACAGAGTGCTGCTGTAACTTTGTCGGTCACTCCTTCAGATGGTATTCCAACAACTCCAACTACCATTATAGGGGAGGCGGCGCCATGTGTCGGTAGGCAAGAAGTCTATGCTGTGAAAGATTCAGTAAAAGGATACGGCTATAACTGGACCCTTCCCAACGGATGGAGCTTTGTAAAAGGACAAGGATCACCAAAGATAACGGTAGTAGTAGGTACAGCTGCAGGTTCTATAAAAGTAAGGCCAAACAATAGCTGTGGTACTAGTGCTGAGGCAGCTTATTCAGTTGCGCCTAATAATGGAGTGCCTGTATTCTCTAGTAATATTACGGGACCAGATGCTCTTTGTGCCAATGCAGGACCTAATGTTCAATATACTGTTGCCGCCGCATCTGGTGCTACAAGCTACAGGTGGGAGGTTCCTGCCGGTTGGACCATTGTTTCAGGGCAAGGCTCTTTGTCTATTTCGGTAAGACCTGGGTCAACAGCTGGCGCTGTAAGAGTGTCAGCGGTAAATAGCTGTGGTCAGAGTTCTTCTCAACAAATAGCAGTGGCAATGTCTTCTAATGCCCCTGCTAAGCCGGGAGACATTTCCGGATCAGCTGACATTTGTGCTAATGCTACCCAGACATATTCCATTGCGGCAGTATCAGGTGCGTCTGAGTATGTTTGGGAGGTTCCTACTGGTTGGTCAATTATTAGTGGGCAAGGCTCTACTTCTATTGTGGTAAAAGCAGGACAAAGCACTGCTCAGGTGCGCGTAAGTGCAAAAAATAGCTGTGGCACCAGTGCGGCATCCTTCAAAGAAATAAATATGTCACTGGGTGCTCCTGCGCAAGTAGGGCCAATTAGTGGTGACAAAGCATTCTGTGTATCTGATCAGGCTCGTACTTACTCTGTTCCGGAGGCTGCCGGTACTAAAGACTATATCTGGACAGTACCTGCTGGTTGGTCAATTCTCTCTGGTCAAAGAAGTAGAGAGATAAGAGTAAAGCCGGGCAATGCAGGAGGATATATCAAAGTAGTGGCTGGCAATTACTGCAGCACAACCGCAGATTCTACTTTGGTTAGTGTAAGTACTACAGCAGAAATTGCATTGGGCGCTATTAAAGGAGAACAGAACCCATGCCAGGAAATTGGCGGCATTGAGTATTCAGTTGATCCTATAGCTGGCGTAGATAAATATACCTGGTCACTTCCTTCAGACTGGAGTATTACCTCAGGTCAGGGTACAAACAAAATCGTAGTAAGAACTGGTAAAGCGAGTGGTAACATCAGTGTATATGCCTCTAATGCATGTGTGACTAGTAAAACAGTTACTTTTTCTGCTGCGCCAAATCTCACCGGTCCGGTTGTTCCAGCCTCTATAATTGGTACAGCAAGTGTTTGTGCTGGGTCACAGGAAACATATCAGGTAGAAAATCCGGTGGCAGGTATTACTTATCGGTGGGAGCTTCCTGCTGGCTGGGCTGTTGTCTCTGGAAGTGGTTCTAGTTCAATAGTTGTAAAAGTAGGGTCTACTCCAGGAACCATCTCTGTTAAAGCTGAAAATAACTGCGGCGTTAGTGAGGCCAAAACAAAGTCTGTGAGCATTTCTACTGGTGTGCCTGTGCTAAGTGCAGTGAAGGGGGCAGGAGCAATTTGTGAAGGCTCTGTACAGACTTATTCTATTGACCCTATTGCAGGTTATGTATCTTGCCAATGGAGTCTGCCAGCTGGCTGGACAATAGTAAGCGGTCATAACACCTTGACAATACAGGTGAAAGCTGGAGCCAATTCTGGAGAAGTGGCTGTAACGGCTGTGAACGGATGCGGAGCAAGTGCTAAAAAAGCACTGGCTGTTACGGTGAATCCAGGTACTCTGGCCGCTCCAGGAGCAATTGCCGGTGAAATGGTGTTATGTGCTACAAGTACACAGGCTAAATATTCTGTTTCACCAGTAGCCGGAGCTACCGGTTATGAGTGGAAACTGCCAACTGGTTGGACAATAGTAAATGGAGAAGGTACTTCTTCTATAACAGTTAAACCTGGATCTGCGGCAGGTAGAGTTTCAGTTCTGGCCAAAAACGATTGTAGTAGAAGCAATGAATCAGGCGTAGATGTGCAAATATCTAATTCTGTTCCAGATGCTGTTGGTGAGATCACAGGCCCTGCGGAGGTTTGTTCTAACACCACTGTTACTTATGCTATAGGTGCAGTAACAGGGGCAGGCTCTTATGAATGGACTTATCCTACAAATTGGGAATATGTTAGTGGGCAAGGTACTACTACCATTACTCTTAAGGCAGTATCTACTGGAACCGTTAGAGTAGTTGCTAAAAATGCCTGTGGAAATAGCTCAAGTGCAGGTACTAAGCAAGTACAAGTGGTAGACGGTAATTTGGCTACTCCTGGTGCCATTCAAGTAAATGCCGATCACTTAACTCCTTGTGAGGGACAGAATGCGTTGGTGTTTAATATTAACCCAGTGGCTGGTGCATCTTCATACGTTTGGAGCTTCCCAGCCGATTGGAAAATACAGTCAGGCCAAGGAACTACAAGTATTACACTGACGGCGGGTAAATTAGCCGGGGAAGTAAGCGTAGTGGCCAAAAATAGCTGTGGTACCAGTGCAGTCCAAAAAGTAGCAGTAGCGCCTCAGCTAAGCAAGCCTGAAATTGCTGGTGAAATAGTTGGTTCAAATGCAGTTTGTACTAATGGAGGCACCGTTACTTATAGCATCAGTGGCGTGACAGGGGCAGATGTCTACAAATGGACTTATCCTACTGATTGGACACTGGTTTCAGGTCAGGGTACTACTACTCTTACGGTAACTCCTACTTCTTCAGGTAAGCTTGAGTTTACTGCAACCAATAGCTGTGGAGGCATTGTCTCAAGAAGCATAGACGTTATTGCGGTGCCAACAGGACCTCTTCCTTCTATGGCGATTGAAGGACCAAAGAAATTCTGCTTAGGAAACATTGCACAAGAATATAAAGTAGCTTCAGTTGCTGGCGTAACTTACACCTGGCAGGTGCCAACAGGTTGGAAAGTAATTAGTGGTGCAGGAACAAATTCCGTAACTTTAACAGCAGAGAAAGAAGGTGCAGTAGAATTGAAATTAACTGCAGTTTCTCCTTGTGGCGAAAGTAAAACCTCTACTGTGCAGGTTACTGTTGCCCCAACTCTTGGAGATAAGCCAACAATAAAAGATGAAAGCACTGCCTGTATAGGTTACCAGTTCTCAGTACCTTCAGTGCCTGGAGTGAACTACACCTGGAAGATAATTTCAGGAGGATCTAACTATAGCATAGTAAGCGGGCAGGGAACTAACCTTATCAAAGTGAAAGGTCCGGAAGATGGCCGTCAGGTGCCAGGACAGGTTCAGTTGGAAATCAGTAACAATGGTTGTAGCATCTTGACAGATGTATATGATATTGTGCCAGTTCCGTTAGCTCCAAAAGTAGAGGTGCCTAATACTTTCTCTCCAAATAATGACGGAAAGAATGATCTTTGGGAAATTAAGCATCTGTTAAACTACCCAGCCAATGAGTTGGTGGTTATAAACAGATGGGGAAGTGAAGTATTCCGTCAAAGAGGATATAAGAATACTTGGAACGGCGGTGGCTTGGCAGAAGGAACCTATTATTATGTATTGAAGGTTCGTCTATGTGAAGGTGAGGAAGTGACTTTAAAAGGCTATGTGGTGTTGGTACGTTAGGTAAAAGAAATTAATGAAAAGAGTTTTACTTTTATTGAGTACAGTACTTGGCATTTACATGGGAATTCCTCTTGCTGCGCATGCACAGCAAAATCCTCAATTCTCACAGTACATGTTCAATGGTTTGTTTTTGAATCCGGCTTATGCAGGTAGTAAAGGCTATACAAGCTTAAGTACTTCGGTGCGTACTCAATGGACTGGGTTACCCGGAGCACCCCTTAGCCAAACTGTAGGCATAGACGGAAATCTTAACAAGAAGTTGGGGGCCGGCGTAACCATTATGCATGATAGGTTAGGGCCTCAACGCTTTACTGAGGCAACGGTAAGTAGCGCGGTAAGAATAGACTTAAGCAGGAAAACTAAATTAGCGGTAGGTATTTCCTTGGGTGCTACGCAACAAGTAATGGATGGTACCATGCTTACTCCCGCGGAACGCGACGATTATGCAATTCCTATGGGAGTTGAAAGAGCCATCAGGCCAAATGCGAAGCTGGGGGCTTATCTTTTCAGTGACATCTTTTATGCAGGGGCGTCAGTGGGTAATTTAGTGCTGTTCAAGGAGGGGCTTCCCACAGATCCCAGACCACACTTTTATTTAACCACTGGCGGTATTATTGATCTTGGGCGAAACATGAAGTTTAAACCAAGTGTATTGTTGAAAGAAGATTTCAGTGGACCAGCAGCTTTAGATTTAAATGCCTTTATGCTATTCAAGGAGCAGATTTGGTTAGGAGCCTCTTTCCGGACAACCCTCAACATTTTCAATGATGAAACATATGCCATGAATACCAGGCTTGGAAATGCCATGGCTGCCATGGTAGAATTTTATGCCTCACCAAGGCTCCGATTCGGCTATTCATATGACTACTCATTAAACGTCTTCCAAAATTATTCAAGCCACGAAATTTCAGTAGGATACTTTTTCCTGAAGAAGCAATATGGCCGTATGCTTACCCCTCGTTATTTTTAAGCAGGAGACCACATCAGGCATTTAGTCTAGTACTTAGAATGGATAAAAGTATTATCAGTAAATTGTTTTCAGGAGCAAAGCTTTTCTTCTTGTTTCAGGCTTTTCTGTGTCTGTTCTTGACGATAGGTGTTGGGGTAGGTACGGTACAGGCACAAACTCCTACCGCTAAAGCAGATAAGCATTACAATGATTTTGATTATGCCTTAGCACTGGAAGAGTACAAAAAGCTCCTGACACAAAATGAGCCTTCCCTTCATATAATAGAAAATATTGCCCATTGTTACCGGCACATGAACCTGCCCGAAGAAGCAGAGTTTTGGTATCGTCAAACTATCAGCTTTCCTAATTCTTCTTCAGAGAACTTACTCTACTTTGCCAACGCCTGCCGCCAGAATGGTAAGTATGCTGAAGCAAAACAGATTTATAAACTTTTTGCCCAACGTGAGCCTGGCAAACAAACTGAAGTAGAGAAACTCATAGCCAGCTGCGATTGGGCTATGCAAACATTGGCACGGCCTGAGCCAGTAGAAGTTTATTTAGATAGTGCTCTTAATACAGAGTTTGCTGACTTTAGCCCAGTCTTCTTCCGGAATGGATTGGTTTTCTCTTCAGACCGTTTACGCGCACAGAGCACAGCTGATCAGAGAGTGTATGGCTGGACGGGTACTGCTTATATTCAGCTTTATTTCGCAGAACGTAAAGGTAACACCTGGGGCAATATCAAAGCATTAGAGAAATCAATTAATACCCAATACCACAACGCTACAGCTACATTCTCGCCAAACCAAAACGAGATTTTCTTTACCAGAACGAAGCAGGTGCATAACAAAGTTTTACCCGAAGCGCTAGCTGCGGGCGACAGTTGGCAGCGGTATTCTAAAAATGACAAGTTCATTAATAGACTTGAAATTTACAGTGCCACCTACAAGAATGACAAGTGGCAAGATGTTAAGCCCTTTACCTTCAACAAGGGTGATTCTTACTCAGTAGGGCATCCTGCTCTTTCTCCAGATGGGCAGGTTCTTTACTTTGCGTCTGACATGCCAGGCGGTTTTGGTCAAACAGATATTTATTTTAGTGAAAGACAGAAAGATGGGACTTGGTCCACGCCCAAAAATGCGGGTCCTGCCATTAATACTCCAGGAAAAGAGGTGTTTCCGGTAGTGCATGCCAATGGCGCGCTATACTTCTCTTCTGATGGGCATTTAGGTATGGGAGGTTTAGATATCTTTTCTGCCGAAGGTAGCCTGAGTAACTGGAGTAATCTGAAGAATCTACAGCACCCCTTTAACTCGCCTCGTGATGATTTTGGTTTGATTTATGAAAGTGACGGCAGGAGTGGCTATCTTTCTTCTAACCGGGAAGAAGGCGGAGGCTCTGATAACATTTACAGATTCAAGCCTCTGGAAATACCCTGTAAACTTGCTGGTGTTACTTACATGCGAACTAGAAGCCGTAATGGGCAGTATCAGGTAGAACCCGTAGAAGATGTACAGTTAGAAGTAACAGTGGTTGGAGAGGAAGGGGCTGCCCCATTTAAATTGATGTCTGATGAGAATGGCCATTTTCTGTTTGAGGTGCAAACCAACAGATCATACATGATCAAAGGAAGCAAGAAAGGCTTTTTGAACAGGACCTATCAGGTGACGCCAGATTGCCGTAAGGTAACAGACACTGTACAAGTTGAAATGGTGATGGAGCGAGATACACCTAATAGGCCCATAGTAATTGAAAACATATACTATGATCTTGACAAGTATGATCTACGCCCCGAGGCAATAGTTGAACTAGATAAAGTAGTGGCTATGCTAAGGGACAACCCTACTGTTAAAATAGAATTGAGTTCTCATACCGATAGCCGTGAATCGCACCGCTATAATCAAATACTTTCTGATATGAGAGCCTCGGTTGCAGTGAAATACATAATTTCTCAGGGTATAGATCCTAAAAGAGTTGTAGACAAAGGATACGGAGAAACAAAGCTACTGAACCATTGCAAAGACGGAGTTTCCTGTTCAGAAGAAGAACATCAGCTTAACCGTCGGACAGAGTTCAAAATCCTGAAGAAGTAAATCTTCCCTCGTTTTTGGCCTGTTTTTGTAAAAATGGCTTAAAAACAATTTGGTCTTCATTCCAATCTCTTATTTGATAAGACGTGATCATGTAGGCCACTTGCCTCTTATAAAGAAGAATAATAAATGCGGGAGTTATGCTGGTCTTTATAAACCAGCGTAACTCCCGCGCTTTTTGTTATCGCGGCCAAGAATAATCTTAAAACTTATTCATTTCTCCAGCCCGTAGAATATGCTTTGAGCCTGAACAGGTAATTATTGTAGGTAGTTGAATATGAGTCGGAAACCTTACCTTATAAGATAAAGAAAGCTTTTTGGCTAATTTACCCATAAATGAAGAGCGCAGGAGCTTGTGGTGGCGTTCCTAACTTAAAAAGGTAGGTGCTGAAAGATTATTAATGTCAGCTCCTCTGCCTATATATGGCAGTTGGTATCATAGCCACTGTAGTCATTTATACATGAAAAGATGTTTAGACAATTATTTTTTAAGTAAATGCTTTGTTCCCTTTAAAGGTGTAGACAAAAAAGTATATTAGAGTCTATGAGGTTGACAACCCTTAAAATAAAAAAGCCCTGATCATGCCAGGGCTTTTTTATTTTAAGGGTTGGTAACCTCTAGTTGCCGATCACTATTTTATGGTTCATCACAGCTCCTGAGGTATGGTACTGCAACACATATACACCTTTAGGGAGATCTTGCACCGGAACTACGTGCTTAAATTCTCCTGCAGGTGCAGAGGCAGTCGTTTTATAGACAACTTGCCCTTTCAGGTTTGTTAATGTTAGTGTAATAGATTCTTTCTTCAGAAGCCTTACTTCAGTGAATAATTTATCCTGGGCAGGGTTAGGGTAAACTTTCAGTGTACTGGCTTGTAGTACATCAGCAGTACTTAAACAGGTACTCACCGTAATTTGCTGTGTAGCTGAAGCAGAGCATCCACTTTCATTAATATAAGTGAAGGTAATGTTATGAGTACCTACACCAGCTGTTGCGGGATTAAACTGCCCTTCAAACACGCCTTTGCCACTGTACGTACCGCCCGCCGGTGATCCGCCTTCAAGAGCAAAAGCACTGGCATCTTTGCAAACAGTAGCAAAAGGATTCAGGGTAGTAGTAGGAGAAGGGGAAACCGTTATCTCTATAGGCTCAGAAACAGATGAGCAGCCATTGGCCTGTGTCACCTTAACAGTATAAGTTCCGGCAGAGGACACCACAATTGAAGACTTAACAGATCCTGTGCTCCACTCATAGGCTGCTCCCTCTGAAGCTATTAAAGTAATCTTATCACCAGTACAAAGTGCAGTAGGTCCGGTTGCTGTTATAGTGGCCTCTGCTGGATTTACAGTAATGGTCACTTGTGCCGTGCTGGTACAGCCCGCTCTGGTTCTGCCCGTAACGGTGTAGGTGGTAGTAGTTTTTGGTGTAGCGACAGGAGTAGCACTTGTAGGATTGTCTAGCCCCGTAGCTGGCGACCACAAATAGGTGTCAGCGCCTGAGGCGGTGAGCGTTACTGGTGAGCCCGGGCAAACAGGTGAGTCGGTTGATGCTGTAGCCGTAACCGTAGGAATAGGGTTAACCGTTACCCGCACTGAGGCAGTGCTACTGCATAACCTGTCCTGACCTGTGACGGTTACAGTGTACGTAGTGGTGGCTGTTGGCGTGGCGATAGGATTAGCAATGTTAGGATCACTTAAACCTGTAGCGGGGCTCCAGCTATAAGAAATACCACCAGAGGCCTGCAGTTGGGTACTTTCGCCTTTGCAAATTGAAACAGCCGGTCCTGCATAGGCAGTTGGATTCACTGTTATTTCTACTACATCAGTAGAAACGCAACCATTGGCAGTCACTGTTAAGGTGTATTGCACTTTCATAGGAGTTAAATTATCTCCAGGATAAGTGAGCGTAGGGTTTGCAGCTCTAGGATTGTTTAAACCAATGGCAGGTGACCACTGATAAGAATAGCCAGCCACTGCAGGAGCTCCTAATACAGTAGGCTGATAGGCACAAACTACTTTGTCAGGGCCAGCATTCGCAACCGGATAAGGATTTACCCTTACCGTTACTGTTCTTGCCACACTGGGGCAACCAGCTGCAGAATATCCAATTACAGTATAAGTAGTCGTTTCGGTTGGGGAAGCAACTGGGGTAGCGCTAGTAGGATCATCTAAGCCAGTAGCAGGGCTCCACAGGTAGGTGGCGGCGCCAGAGGCAGTCAGTTGCACTGAGCTTCCTACGCAAATAGCCGGAGCAGTAGGCGTAATGTTTACTACTGGATTCGGATTTACATTAACAAATACAGTATCATTCCGGCTGCAGCCTTCAGCGTTAGTAACAGTGACAATATAACGGGTAGTAGCAGTTGGAAAAGCAACAGGGTTGGCAATGTTTGGGTCACTTAAGTTAGTAGTAGGTGCCCATTTATATAACACTCCCCCACTGGCGTTTAATTGGGTGCTTCCTCCTGCGCAAATAGCAGCATCTGGGCCGGCATTTGCTGGAACTGCTGGGTTCACCGTAATGGCTACTTCATCGGTTGAAACACAGCCGTTAGAGGTAACAGTTAGCTTGTAAACGGTAGTGATTGGTTCATCCGATGTATTCTGGATGTTTAGAATAGGGTTTCTGACAGTAGCACTAGATAAACCAGTAGCCGGCTCCCACAAATAAGTGCCTGATGATGTATTAGTGCCTCCCATTGATAAAGCCTGACCCGAGCAGAGGGTACGGTCAAAGCCAGCGTTGGCTACAGGTAAAGGTCTTACAGTAACAGTTATCGTCTTACTGCTAATACACCCCGCGGCAGAGGTTCCGGTAACGGTATAGGTGGTCGTGATGTCAGGCGAAGCAATTGGCGTGGCGCTTGTAGGATCATCTAGACCAGTGGCAGGGCTCCAAGAGTAAGAAACAGCACCACTTGCCTGCAACTGCACAGAGGAACCTTTGCAAATAGAAGCAGCTGTAGGAGTAAGCGTGATAACAGGTAGGGGACTTACTGTCACCACAACCTGATCTGTTCTGACACAGCCATTTTCATTTGTAACAGACACAGTATAAGTAGTAGTGGCAGACGGAGTGGCAACAGGATTAGAAATATTCGCATTGCTTAACGTGTTGCTAGGGCTCCAGGTGTACGACACACCACCAGTAGCCTGTAACTGAACCGACTGGCCAAGGCAAATAACAAGGTCAGGGCCTGCATTCGCCATGGCTGGTTTGATAGAAATTTCTTTGCTGCCGATAACTGAGCAGCCGTTCAAAACCATAGTGACGGTATATGTTCCGGCAGCATTGGCTAAGGCATTAGGAATGCTAACCACTCGACCAGAAGCAGAGAAGTTGTTTGGTCCCGCCCAGGTATAGGTAGCACCGGTAACATTGTTCGCGCTTAAAGATAAAGTGCCCCCTTCGCAGAGACCTTCATTATAAGTTATGACTGGGGCCGCAGGAGGAACAGCAATTCTGAAATCAGTGCCATTGTTTTCAACTACCATGTTTGGAGTGGCTCTTGAGGCAACTACTCTTATTCTATACCGTGTGCCGGCAGATTGTGAGGTAGGTATGCTTACTTGAGCTGAACCAGATGTGGTTCCTGCAACAGTTCCCAAAACTACGGGGTTAGAAAAACTACCACTACTGTTTGATAGCTGAATAGTAAAAACATTGTCACTAGCAAGGGTGAGGCTAGAGTAGTAAGAAACGGTCAAAGAACTACCCACACAGTATGTTGAACTGCTAAGTGGAAGTGTGCGAAGAGTATCAGTATCTGCGGCGAGAATTGTGCTTGCTTTTGCTTCACTGCTAGATAAAGCAGTTAGTAAGCAGCAGCAAAAAAACAGGAAGAGTAAATGGTTTCTCATAAAGCAGGGGTAGAAGTAGAAAATTCTTAATTAGTGGTTGTGGCAATGGTGAAATGCAAGATCGAATTTTGCCTCAAACTTACTCATAATTAGAAGGTTCTGGTTAAATTTTCGACCAATAGAATAAAATACACGCTGAATATGAAAATTAGAAGCTCATGTGGTTTTGCTTGTGTTTATTCCTGAAATTATTTCATTCAAATAGAAGATATAAATATAGTATTAGCTATTTGTTATACACTTGCTAAAGTTTTTAGAAGACTAGGTTTACTAGCTATAGCCGCTACTTAAAGAATTATTAAAGCTTTTCCTCCAGCCAAAGAAAAGCCAGAAAGAAGAGCAGCAGGAAGTAAACTGGCCATAAATTTATTGCCTCTTGTTTTACAATAGCTTCTTCATCTAAAGGGGAAGCATTATTGGTAGCTGAGGCTAAGAATCTAGCCTTCTTTTGCTGTATCTTTAGGAGAGGCCAGTTAGAAGGGGAAGAAGTATAGAAGGTACCAATTGAATCAGCCCTAGAATAAGCAATGTTCCAACCAGCTGGATTTGGCCAGTGTTGTTGAATGAGTTGCTTGGGTAAAGAAGAAGGATATGGTGCAGGTAGCGAGCTTGTGGTGGCTTGACCAACCAAAGAAACAGAGTCTACAGGCTTAGAAGAAAAAAAATATGCAGGCTCATGTACTTGAACAGGAGCCAGTGAGCCTGCCGTGAGAAATCGGAGTTTTGCAGCTGGTTTGGCAAGCGAACTCAAAATATCACTCCAGAACTGACGATATACATGTTCTTTACCGGCCAAAGCCAACGGAAAAGTCTCCGTCGCTAAGCTAATGCCCACCATGCCTAATCCTTTTCGGTACTGCGCCGCCACAACCCGGTTCTGCTGTTGATTCTCCCACACCAATACCTTATGTCCTTCTTTAGGTTGTATGGTGAAAGCCGGAACAGTCAATTCTGCGGTGCCTCCTGTACTGTTCTTCCATTGCAATGATCTGTTTCTGAGCTCCTTCTTTGAAAAACGGTCAAAACTAGCTTCGGCAAAGAAGGATATTGTTTTGGGATTGTTATCAGAAAAAGAAGTTAAAATACCTAAACCCTGTTCCCGAGCAGCATGTTGCAGAGCCTTGGTTTCATTAGTCGATAAGCTTTGTAAAGTAGAGGCGTCCAGCAGCACTAGATCAAATTTCTGTAACAGTTGATCTGAAAGCCTGTTAAGAGAACGTGAAGGTAAATTAATGCTTTCGGTCTGATAAATGCCTTTGCTGACTTGGTTCCGGACGGCTACCCCGTGTCCTTGGCGCGCCAGCTCGTTCTTTAGAAAGCGTGTTTCAAAGGATGGTGCCGAAGAAAGTAACAATACATTTAGCCGACGTGGAGGCAGCACGGAAACCGGAACTTCCTCCTGGAAAATAGAATCGTTTGCTTCTTTCCATTGCAGGTGATAAACATACTGGCCTACAGCCTTTGGCGTGAACTGAAGCGTGAATTCATGCTCCCCACGCTGCTGGAATTCAACTGAATCTCTGTTGACGCCGTTAGCATTTAAATACAGTTGAACGGGTTTATCTGCGCTATGGAAGCGCCCTTGCACCCGTAGTTCCTCACCTAAAGCTACTTCCTGCGGCCAACCTGCAGAAAGAACACCGGCTGGCAAAGCCGACAGATGTGGAATCATTCTCATCTGCTTAAGTGCCTGCAACTCCTCTAACTCAAGGCCATAGCCCAATACATGAAGTATTTTTACACTAGGTTGCTCCTGCTGAAAAGCAGAAAAATCTTTGATAGAGATTGCTTTTGGATGCTCTGCTTCAAAAGAGAAAACCTGAGGAGCCGGCGACTGATCTGCCAAAAGTGCTTTTAGAGTATCTGGGCTGAAGCCTTGGGTAAGCAGAACAGCTTCTGAGGCGCTATAGGTGCGATCTACTTTTGGCGGATGCACCAAAAAAACCAGGCAAGCCACTATTCCCCAACAGGTCAGCAACCGCCCCAGTAGCCAGCGGCGGTTGTCTCGGCGAACGGTCAGCCAGGTAAGCCACGCGTCTAATAGCAGCGCCAAAGTGAGCAAAAGGGGCAGCGGGAGGTTCAAAATCAGTTGATGCGGTTAAAATAGTCTTTGGCTAAAGTATTCTCAGTGCCCGATGCTGGCTGTTTTCGGGCTGTTTTTTCAGAAACAGGCAAAAAACGGTGAAAGGCCGCTTCTATGCGTGTAAGGCAGTCGGCGCAAAGATGTTTTTTATTTCTACGAATGGCCTCCACCACTTGCTTTAGGTCTTGCAACGCCCGAAGATACACCACTGGCTGCTCAACAGCTGCTTTGCCCAGCGTCTGTCCGGCCTGCTCCAGCAAAGCGGCATCAGCTTGAGTTGTTCTTTGCCCCTGCCTTAACTGCGCTACCCGCTGCATTGCCTGCCGAACTGCCGGATAACTGGTAATAGGCATCTCTTCCCGCCGAAGTGCAGGAGCATGCACTTTGCTTAAATCGCCGGTGAGGCGTTTTTCAGGTATTTTGAGGGGCGGCGGCTCAAAGCCGGTTTTCTTCACGTACACCCTCGATTTCTGCTGCACTTCCTTCAGGAGGCGCAGGGCCTTTAGTTCAAACGGCAGTGCCTCTTTAGGTTTACCGGTTCTGAGACGAAGCTCTGCTTCCCACATCTGCGCCAGCGCTCCTTTTAGCTGCGCTTTTATGGCGGGTTCAAAGAAAGTGGCTGCCTCTTCCTGATCGTGCTTGTGCAGGTACGGGTCCAGCAGGGCATTCATTCTGGCCTCATATTCACTCTGGCTGGGCAGCTGGTCCTGCGAATGATCGTGGCCATCATCAGCGTGATGTCCGGTTAGTTCCTCGGGTAAGCCTGCCGTGCCTAAGTTTGATTCAAACTCTTCGCCCAGAAACTTGCCGTATCGCAGCCTGAGCAACTTCTGGTCTACACCGATATTGTTGGAGCGCTCCATTAAATCGGCTTTCGATTGTTTTGGCTGTTCTTTTATCAGTTTTTCAGTGTCAATGATAATTTGGCGCTGGCTCCGGAAATATTCTGGGTTAGGGTTCACGCCCAACGATAAATCATCCATCAATTCCACCACGGTAGTGTCTTCCAGCTGCACAAAATAGGCTTCGGTGCGGGTGTAGCCGCGGTGATTGTCCCAGGCCTGTAGGTAGAAGTACAGCTCATCTCCGTAGGTCATGCCCAAAGCTTGTAGATCTAGCGTCTGGTTGAGCTGGAGCTGCTTCGGCTGACCAGTAAAGGAGAGCTTGAGCGGAATGCGCTGTTCCCGAAACTTCACGGCTTCGCCTTCGCCCTTGGCCACGGTAGCTACTAAATCTGCCGCTTTCAATCCGTAGTCATCTTGCAAAACCGCCTGCACCCGTACCCGCTGCGGCTCCCCGAACAATACTTCGGTGTACTGTTTAGGTGTTTGCACGCTAATGGCCGGTGCCTCATCTGGTATTACTTCTATAGAATAAAACTCCGAAGCTTGTCCGTTTAGTTTGATTTGATACAAGGCAGATTGGGTAGCTGTAATGGAGGCGGTGTAGGTGTTAACCTGCCCCTGTACAGGTTGTAGTTGAACCGCCTTCTGACCCGCCAATTCTAATTGAGGAGAGGTAACAGGTTGACTAGTTTGGATGGTCCAGGAAACCTTAGCCCCAGCCTCCACTTTAAACGAAGGAGTAGTTACAGCATAGCGGGCTTTACGAGTGTACTGCGGCGGCGAAATGCGCAGGTGCATTTGTTCTATGGCAGGCAAGACTGCCTTGGGAGCAGCTACAGGTTTATTTACATCAGAAGAAACGGTTGAAATAGTTGAGGCAGAGTTGGACTCTGCCAATCCGAAGTCAGGCAGAGTCCAAAGAATTGCCGCTAAACCAACACCAGCGGCAAAGACAGTCCAGCCACTCAAGAAAGAAACTGCGGCGGCTTCTGGTATAGATATTTGACCAAGTTGTTCTTCAGTTCGCTGTTTCTGGAGCTTTGCCAGCAGGGACAATTCTTCTTCAGGCTGCAGCAACAGCTCCGCACTTTCTTCTAAGCTTGGGTATTTACGGTTTAGGTGACGGGCTACGGCGGTTTGTGTGGTTCTTTTCTGAAGTTGCTGCCACCGCCACAGTTGCAAACCTGCCAGCAATACGCAAATGGTGAAAGCCAATACCTGACCCACAGCGCCACCCCAGCCTCGGAAGGCGAATACCGCCAATGGAAGCAAAAGCCCTAATGCCTGCAGCACGTATAGCCATGCCTTCCGACGGAGGTACAGCGTGCGTGCCTGTGCGAGTGGCGAGGCTGTGGGGGCGTTATGTGTGGTGGGATTAAGCAAGGTAAATGGCGCTTTACAATGTGCGTTTTAGTTTCTTAAAATGATTATTAATCAGCAAAAGAATACTTATAAGCAGAACCAAACCCGCCGCTGAACAGGTTAATAGACTTACTGATTTAGCAGAAGCGATCCTCTCCTCTTCATCGTGGACTAATTGTTTTATAATTCGATACTCTTCCTGCCACTCCTGTTTTTTGGTTGCCAAGGTGACACTGTCTAGTTTGATATTGATCCGCGGAGGAAAATTAATGAAGGTAGTTATGTTTCTGGATAAGCCACATTCAGAAAAATCAATTGTATCATTGTTTTCATGCTTTGAAGGGGAGTAAATTATCCATGACCCTTTAGAATGTGGAAAACCGGAGCAACTTGTTCTTAGTTTGCCATAGATAGTATCATTCTTTACTTGACCTTTAATAACTTCTAAGACTTTAAGAGAATAATTTTCTCCTGAATTCTTTGTAGCCTTATTAAATATTGGCTCACCAATAATAATCAAATCATGAAAGTAGAAGTATTCCTCTACTAATGCAGGAGACCAAGGTTTAAACGAACACATACACGCCTGTGCCTCTGTTAGTATGCCAAAACCAAGGAGCGTTAGCAGAAATAAAATGCGTTTTTTCATGGCTGTCTAGCTTGTTTAAAACTCTGCCCCGCCAACCATCTCTCTAACGCTAAAAGCAACGCCGCCAACGCCACTAACCAAAGTTTCAAATCGATCACTTCCTCTACTGTTTTTGGGCTGTTTTTAGAAAAAGAGGCAGGAAACAGCTGGGGTTGTTGTAGTTGAGGGGGAAGCGTGCGGGTGTCAAATTTAGTCAACCAAGCTTCATTGGCGGGAAAGAGCAGTTGGTAAAGCAGTTCAGGAAAATGACCACTGTCGGGCAAGTCATTCCAACTGGGGTGAAAGCGGCTGAAGAACTGGTATTGCGTATGATTTTGCGTTAGGGTTTGGGTGAGCATCGGGTTTCCGTAACCGTCTTGCCAGAGCACTTTAGCAGTAGCTTCTTTTTCTCCGGAGCTAGTTCTTTTGTGAAGCGGCACCTGCTGGACAATGCCAGGTATTTGCAGCCAACTGTTCAATTGATGTGCTTTCGTGCTAGTACGGGCGTCTTGCAACGTTTTTAGCCTCTTTTCCGGAAAACGGGCCAAAAACGGAGCCAGTGGTTCATCAGTGAGCCAAAAAATCCAGTCAGGGGCGGCGTTGGGTAAAGGTGCGGAGGAGGAAGAGACTGTTAATGTGTGAGAGATGCCTTTATGCTCAAGCGCAGTCTGCAGGGCTGCTCTTATATATTTTACGTCTTGCTGCCTTGCCTTGTCGTGCCTTATGATGACCTGTAGAGGGAGCTTCTGAATTTCTATTTTATTTTTAGTGCTCTCTACCAGAGCGAGTGAATCTGCGGAGGAATGAGAAATGAACCGCACAGTAGGAAAGCCTGAAGCTGATAGCGCCTCGTTAGCCTTCGTTTTCGTGAACCTATGTTCTATGAACTCAACTCTGTTGGCTTCGCTCCTGCCAAACTTTACAAGTAATTGGCCAGAAGTAGTGTAAAAAGCCTCTTGCAGCCACACCGCTGTCTGCGGAGAACTCACAGGTACCCAGTTGAAATTGTCATGCATGACTGGGTACTCACCTTGATGATGACGCAACAAATCTGTGGAGAAAACAGTGGCATGGGCGTGTGGAGGTAAACTTCGGCTCAAGACCCGCAGCATAGCCCAAGCATTTACGCTGTCTGCCTTTACAGAATCAGTTTGGTATTTTGAAAGAGATTCTTCAGCTGTAAAAGATAACTCCGGAAAGCCAGGCTGAAGTAGATGCACTTGCCAACCTCTGGTGACCAGTGAATCTACATGCGAAACAATTTGTGCGGCATAAGCAGGAAGTAAAAGAGCCGGGTGTAGATACACATTCCGCTCAGGTAGTACCGAAACTTGCCTTTTCCACTGGGGTTCTGCCAATATCAGCGCCAACAGGGCCACCAAAAGGGAACGCAACAGCAGCAACCAAAGGTTGGTGAGCTGCAATCTGCTAAGACGCTGGCTTTTGGAAGGCTGCAGCCATTTAATGCTTCCCACCTCCACCACCTTCGGTGGCCTCTTGTTCCATAGATGGATAGCAACAGGCACTGCCACTCCGGCCAACGCCCATAACAAAACCGGATGCAGAAACTGAAACAATGCGTTTAGAAAGACAAGGAGGTAAGACACAAGACGCTGGCCAAGCGGCGCCCAAAGCTTCAAGTTACGGGTAGCGCTCGGAATTTCCTACAGGTGTCGCTGTTACGCCGTTGGCAAATCAGGAGTTGGTGCGGCCGATAGCGGCAATTGCTGCTTCAGATAACGGTCATACAGCATAATGGAGCCCGCAGAGGCCACATTCAAAGATGTATCACCAGGCAACTGCACCAGGTGGTGGCATTTGGCCCGCACCGCGTTGGTGAGGCCGTGGTCTTCGGCGCCCAGCAAATACACACAACGCTCCGGGTGCCTAAACTGCTCTACCGGAACGGAGCGGGCATCCATCTCAATACCCACGACTTGGCAGCTGTAGGGCAGATGCCGGTAAAAGTCCTCGAAATCAGCGTAATGGAACAGCGGAATCTGCTGCCAGCTTTTTTGGGTGTCGGTAGATTGTTTCTTGTACCGCTTGCCAATGGTAAAGATAAAGCTAGCCCCCAGAATAGACGCCGACCGCCACAATGTGCCCATGTTGGTTTCGTTCTTCGGCTCAAAAATACCTATCCCGAAGTAGCCGCCTTTTGTCATTGAGTGAAGGAGAGATGGAGTGAATGTGTGAATGATGCAAAGATAGGAGCAGGATTTAAAGAATGTATTTAATTTACAAGATTAGATAACGTGTCTTGTTTTTGGCCTGTTTTTGAGAAATTAAGCCAAAAACGGAGCTAGCTCAACTAACCATGGCATGATAAAAGTCAGCCGCCCGCTCAAAAGACCTGCGAGTGTCTGTGCCAACAGCCGCTCCTGAGGGTAACTGGGGATGCACTAATGCCAATCAGGAGATTGGCTTTCCGACCATACGTAGAGCGCTGCCGCTAACTCTACGCATAACTCCTTGGTAAGTCACGGAAGTAACTTCCGCGCCACAGATATCTACCCCGGTACAAGGTTACCCACCCCTGCCCCACCGAGGCGGGGAATTAGCCTAAATTTTTTTGCCCGTTCCAGCTCAAGACACAGAACTTGCACTTATTGTCTTGCTCTATTCAGCAGAAACGCCCGCAGGGCTTTATCAAGCGGTTCATGCAGGTGAAATCGCTCATAATGGATTTGCTTTTTGCGTGTCTCGGTCTCAATACCTTTAAGCCACAACTGTAGCGAGGCCAGATAACTTTTACGTTGTTCATCTGCTAGCACCTGTACCGTTTGACCTGTCTCTAAATCCTGAAACGAAAGCTGCCCTTGGTAGGTGAAATCCAGCTCGTTTTTGCCCATGAGATGAAACAGCAGCGTGTCTTTCTCCCTCGCCCCAAGCTTGCGCAGCGTATCTGATATCTCAGAAGATTGCTCGTACATATCGGTCACCAGCACGGTTATCTCCTTTTGCCGTCTTTTCTGAAAAACAGGCGATAAACGATCGGATGCTGGAAATTGACCTCCAGCTTTTATCTTGTCTAATAGGTGGAAAAATTGCTGAAGGTGCTGGGTGGAATTTTGCGGCGACAGCTGTACCAATTGCTCTTCCTGAAGCACAAACAGCCCCACAGTATCTCCCTGCTGCACGGCCAGATAAGCCAATGCCGCCACTAAAAAACGAGCGTAGTCTAATTTTGTCAGGGTCTCGTCTTGGTGCGCCATAGAGCCGCTGGCATCTAACACAAATCTTACGGCTACGCTGCTGTCCACCTCAGATTCTCTAATGTAGTATCGGTCTGAGCGCGCAAACATTTTCCAGTCCAACTGCCGGAGATCATCGCCGGGTTGGTAGCTGCGGTACTGGCTGAACTCAATGCCTGCTCCCGGCCTGATGCTCTGGTTCTGCCCCAGCAAAAAACCATCTACCACGGCCTTGGCCACCAGGCGCAGGTCTTTAATGGCGGCGAATGTCTGTGGGTTAAGCAGTCGGTGGGGCATGAGGTAGTTTGTTGTTAAATAGATAGTCTGTTATTATTTTGTCAGGAGCTTTTTCGTCCCCCTTTGAAGGGGGTAGGGGGATGATTACTCGTGCTGAGTTACTCATGCTGGACATAGCATTTCCGAGGAAATCATTTAAACATCGTTTAGTTATAGCTACTACTTCTTCAAATGTCCTCATCATCCCCCTACCCCCTTCAAAGGGGGACGAAATACCTTCAAAAAATCGCTGAGGTAAGATGAGCTCCAGATTTTGACGAAGAAGCTCCTGTTTATGAATGGGTATTCTTCCGTTCTTCAATGAAAGCTTCTATCGTTCGCTGCACATTGGGTAAATCATTCATTGCTTCCTCGTCTGTGAATCTAAGCGTTGTATAGCCTAATTCCGCCAAAGCTTTGTCTCTTTTAGCGTCTTCTTCTGTTTTGAACTGGTGAGAATATCCATCTACTTCTATAATCAGCTTTAGCTCTTTACATAAAAAGTCTGCGATGTAATTGCCAATCGGGCGCTGCCGGAGGAAAGGTACTCCCATTTGCCTTTTGCTCAGCAACTCACACCACAACCTGACTTCTGCCTTGGTAGAATCTGCTCTGTTGGCCTTTGCGAAGGGCTTCAGTTTTTTGTTGTAGTGTTGATTCGATGGCATAAAGTAAATAAGCTGTTTCTAGTTCTTTTTACGCATCTACAAACCATTAACTCTACCGCAGTACCTCCCGCGGCAACTCCACTCCCTTCAGAAGCTCTTCCACCACTTTATCTGTACTGATATTATCAGCCTCGGCAGTGAAATTCAATAACACACGGTGGCGCAACACAGGATAAGCCATTGCCTGTAAATCTGGAAAGGTCACGGCGAAGCGGCCTTGCAGCAGGGCGCGGGCTTTGGCGGTGAGAATGAGTGCCTGCCCGGCTCTTGGGCCTGCTCCCCAACGCACAAAGGCCTGTACGAACGGAATGCTGCTCTCTTCAGGACGGGTGACTCTAATCAGTTTAGCGGAGTAGGCTACTAAGTCATCTGAAATTGTTACCTCACGCACCAGGTTCTGCAAGGCAAGAACATCTGCTCCTGAAAGTACAGGTCGTACTGCTTCACCTCGGTTGCCGGTAGTATTTTTTAATACTGAAATTTCCTCCAGCTCAGTTGGATACTTTATTTTGATGTAGAGCAGGAAACGATCTAACTGCGCCTCAGGCAGAGGATAGGTGCCGCTCTGCTCAATTGGGTTTTGGGTGGCTAGAAGGAAAAACGGGCGCGGCAATGGGTACGTTTTCCCGGCGTACGTTACCTCAAACTCCTGCATGGCCTCCAGCATTGCTGCCTGGGTTTTGGGCGGAGTCCGGTTGATCTCATCTGCTAGCACAATACTGGCGAAGATGGGCCCCTCATTGAACTGGAAAAAGCGCTTACCGGTGGTGTGGTCTTCCTCCAGCACTTCGGTGCCGAGAATGTCGGTGGGCATGAGGTCTGGGGTGAACTGAATGCGGCGGAAGGGCAATTCTACGGCACTAGCCAAGGTGCGCACCAAAAGCGTCTTCGCCAAACCAGGTACGCCTTCCAGCAGTCCGTGGCCGCCTGCCAGGAGAGTAATCAATACTTCGTCCAGTACTTCCTGCTGGCCAACAATAACTTTATGGATTTCCTGCCGAAGGGCAGGGAGTTTATTTAACAGGTGAGTTACCTCTTTTTCAGTCATTATAAATTAACGGTGTTATTAAAACGTCTGGGCTATTTCCAGTGCCTTCTCCAGAAACTCGTCACGACCCTCGCGTACGCCTTTTATAGTTTTCTCTACCAGTACATCCGGAATGATGCCTACGCCATGGTGCTGCGAACCGTCATGTTTGAGCACTTTCATGCCCGTCCAGGAGATGGAGTAACCGCCAGGGAGGGAAAAGGGATTAACATTTCCGTTGGTGCCCGCGGTAGGTTGGCCTATAACGGTGGCCAGATTGTAGTGATCAATCATGCCCATGTAGCTTTCTGCGTAACTTATGGCGCTGCCGTCGGTTAAGAAAATTATCTTAGCGGTTAAATGCGGAGTTTTGGGTTTGATGAGCCAGCTATGCTTCTTGTAACCTACTAAATTTTCCTGATCCGGATAAATGTACTGGGGTACCTGCATCCATTGGCTGGAGGTGTCGCGGCTGGTGAGTAAATAGGAGATCAGTTCATGATTGCCTTTAGGGTAACCTCTGAGATCGCAAATAATGATTTTGCTTTTCTGTAGCTGCGGCATTGCTTTGTCTATAGCTGCCATCGGGGCGGCATCAAGGTTTATGTACATGATGCCATCGGCAATGGTCTTGATGGTGTCTGGCTTGGGTAAAGCGCTGAAAGCTTGAGATCTGGAAAGGGTTCGCTTCACGTTGGCCTGAACAGAAGAATTGTCAGCTTTCAGCACCGTTAAAGAGAACTCAGAATCTTTTTCTCCTAAGAGGGAAGCGCTTTGGGCTCTATAGTTCCTCCAACCGGGTGTGGCCGCCGATATGTACCGATGCACCTCAGCGAAATAATCCTCTGGACTTTCTCCGTTTATCTGGGTTACTATGTCGCCTTTGGCAAAGGGCAGTGACGGAGCCAGGACGCCGGTAATGACCAATTTGTTCTCCACCCACTCCCACAGAAACGGAGGTTGGTAATTTGCTTTATTAGCTGGTTGACCTACTCCTACGTGTCCGTCTTGTAGCTTAGCCGTTAATAGTTGCAAAGTCTGTTGAAAGTCTACGGCAGTTTTGTCTGAATAGGCTTTCGTTAAGGCATCATGTAGTTCTTGCTGCCAGTTGGTTTTGGCTATATCAAAATAAGGGTAAAAGTGCTGGAAGATATTCCAGGCAATAGTAACGTCACCGAGTCTGGTGTACAGGTTGCTCCCGTTTAAATCTGAAAACGGTATAGCTTTTAGCTTGTTTTGAAGTGCTGTGAAAGCAGTCTGGTCAGCAGCCGGATATGTTTGTTCTTCTGTTCCATACAAAGCCAAGGGAACGACTACTTTCAAGCCTCCGCCAATAGACTTTTGGACGTATTCGCCAATCTGGGGGTGCGTAGGAAACAAGAGCTGGGGCTTGTGCTCTTTGCCTGAAGAAGCTGTCTGACTTTTAATGTGCAGCCACTTGTTATCTTTTTCCTGATGGACGGTGTAAGAGTAATTCGACTTTCCGGACGAGGAGTTTTTACTAATGCCGGCTGCAAAAGAGGCAGGAGCTTTGCCATTTTTATCTTGGGTGAATTGCTCTACGAATATTTCTTTCCAGGTGCCGTTGTCATTAATCTGCAGGCTAAAATCATCTAAAGACATCTGGCCAAAGCCAATGAGCATCGCGCCGACATTAATTTTTTCGGCCCCAGCGTCTATTTTTCCTTTGATCTCATAATAGGCCCACGTGCCTGAAGTAACAGGTCGGTCTCCCATGTTGTCAAAGAAGCCCATGGTTTTGTCGGCTTTGTCTATCCGGGCCCACAGATGCCCTGACCCGCTAGCTTGGCCATCTAGTTTGATTCTGCCTTTTAGAATAAAGTCTTTGCCTTGATAACCAGTTGCATCAAACTGCTTCACAACAGAGCCAAACCCCGCCGATGCCTCTTTGTAGATAACAGGTCGGTTCGTGCGGGTACTTCTATAGGGGCTTCTTTTATCTCCAAAACCAAGCCCTTGGTGTTGCCAGGCCACAGTTTTGAATTTTTTAGAATTGGCTGGAATAAGTTGCTGCTTACTGAAGTTATTTTCCTCTGCCTCAAGAAGGACTTTTACAGTGGGGGCAATAGGTTGAAATAAGGATGTGAGGGTGGCTTGCAGTTCTTGTGGGGTACGGCTGCTTTCTACTTTTTGGGTACCGTAAATGGCAAACCGATCCCAATCTACCGCTGCCGCTTCATCGCTTGGGTGGAAGTACCGCACGTAGCCGTACAGTTTGGCAAAAGCGGCTACATTTTCAACTTTGCTGTTTTGCTGCTGTCCGTAAGACGGGGCAATTACTGCTGCAAGAGCTATGAGAATGAGTATGATTTTGAGTGATTTCATAGATATAGATGCCTTTCATTAAATAGAATATTAAGTATCTTATATGTTAACTCGTAAGCGCGTACATTAGTATGTTCACCCCAAACTTCGTGTTGTCCTCGGCGAGCCAGCGCTTGTTCCGGAAATCATAGTCCCACTCGCAGCCGTAGTCTTTGTTGCTGTAGAGCACGGCAATGCGGCCGTTTACCTCATAGGCTTTGAGGTAGTCGTGCACCAGATCATCGCCCCAGCCATTCAATTCAAACGACGTAGTAGGCGGGCCCTCTTCAAACTTAAAAAAGGAGCGGTACAATTGGTGGTTATTGGGGAGTTTCTTCAGAGCTTTCGGGCCGAAGCACACCCGCATCTGCTCTTCAAACGACCGCGCGAAGAGGCCGTCAATGTCATGATTGCAGTCGTCTACAAACACGAAGCCACCGTTCTGCACATACCGCTCAAAGTTGGCTTTCTCCTTGGCATTGAACTGCACCAGTTTGTGGCCACTGAGGTAACAGAATGGGTATCTAAATAACTCAGGGCTTTCTAAGCTTACCACTTTCTCCTGCTCTACCACGGGCACGGTGGTGTACTCTACCAGCGAATGCAGCAGGTTAGAAGGCATGCGCTGGTCGGTGTCCCAGTTGCCGGAGCGGTATTGCAAGCGTACGAAGGTAAACGGTGCGGGCATGAAAAAAAGCTCCTACATTACTTATTTGTCATCTTGGAAAGATCTTGTGGGCAAGCTGTAAAGAAGCTTAAGTAAACGCTTTCTCAGTTCTTCCTCAAGGTCTTTCAGGATGATAGAAAGGGAGTAATAAAAGGCAATTTACCTTTGTTTTCGGCCTCATTTTCCAAAAAAAGACCTAAAACAATAAAGCCCCTCTCCAATAATGGAGAGGGGTTGGGGTGAGGCTTATACAGCGTCAGACAGGCTGGTAAAGGTAAAGTCTCTTATCTTCATAGGCGGCACCAGATTGCCGTTTACGCGCTGTGGTTTGCCCAAGGCTTCCAAGTTATTGAGCATAATGACTGGGCTCTCGTTAAAGCGGAAGTTCTTCACGGGGTGCTTAATCTTGCCGTTCTCAATGTAGAAGGTTCCGTCGCGGGTGAGGCCGGTGTAGAGCAGGGTTTGCGGATCCACGGCTCTGATGTACCACAAGCGAGTGACCAGTATGCCTTTTTTGGTGCCTTTGATGAGGTCATCAAGGCTCTGGTTGCCGCCCGCCATGATGAAGCCCCCTGGCGAGGGTAATCCTTTCACTCCTTTTTTCTCAGCCCAGAAGCGGGAGTACGGCATATTTTTGATCACGCCTTTGTCAATCCAGGTTACTTTCTCGTGCGGACGGCCATCTCCGGCCCAGGTTGAGGTTGGGATCTCTGGGTTGGTTGGGTCAGAGGTAATGATGATGCGCTCGTCAAACATTTTCTCGCCTAACTTGGTCTTGCCACCTGGTTTACTCAGGAAGCTCCGGCCCTCCTCTGCATTACGGGCATCCATGCTGCGGAACATGTTCTGCAGTAAGTCTACTGCAGCGGTAGGTTCCAGAATGACGGTGTACTTGCCGGGCTCAATGGCTTTGGCGTTTCTGGAACCCAATGCTTTTTGCGCCGCAATTTCAGAGGCAGTGCCAGTGTCTAATCGGGTCACATCGCTCACATCGCGGGTTACGTAGCCAGAGCCGGTACCGTCTTCGGTACGCATAGTCACCGAGAAATCTACCCCAGAACTTTGGTTGTAGGCGAATAAGCCTTTGGAGTTCATTTTGGCGTTGAACCCGCTGCGGTCTTCCCAGAAACCAGCGGCCGTCAGTTTCTTGCTGTCAGCGAGCTGCATGCTTTTGGCGGCTGCCTCGGCCCGGTATTCGGGGTTGATGTCATGCGTAGTTTTAAACCAGGCGTTGCTGGGCAGGTAATTCTGCGGCCCCAGCATGGGCACGTACTCCGGACTTTCCGGGGCAATGCGCGCCACTTCCTCTGAGCGTCTGATTACTTTCTCCAGCGAGGCATCATCAAATTCATTGATGGTGGCCACACCGCTGCGTTTGCCAAACCGCGACTCCACGGCCAGCGACATGTTTTCTTCTTCACCGCTGGTAGAGACGGTGCTGCGTGCGTAGCGGATGTTTCCGCCCTTATAACCGCTGAGGTTCACCTCACACTCATCGGCTTTTGAATAGCTTAGCGCCTTTTTCAGCAGCGCCTGCGCTTGTTCTTTACTTAGTATTGCCATTGTTGGGATACGTCTGATGTTGATTGAAACTGCAAGTTTTTAGTTCTGAGTCTAGAGTTCTGAGTCCTGAGTGGGTGGTATTTGGCCTTTCTTTTCGTTCTTTTTTGAAGTGAGGATAATGCTCTTCAGGATTTTTATGAGTTCCTGACATTCTTCATGCACACTCTCAAAAGAAGTAACTGAGATCATTTCAGAGTCTTTCAAAAGTCTGAGCCAGTAGCTTGTTTCCCGGGCTTCCTTTAGTGCAATAGTCAGTTTATTTCTAAAATCTGCACTTGAGGGACTACCTAAGGCTTCCTCTACATTTGCTCCTATAGACGTACCACTGCGCAATACTTGCTTTGTGAGCACATAAAATTCCCGCTGTTCTTTCTGCAGATGCTTATATAATATAATCATCCGCAGAGCAAAACTGTAAGACTTAGAAGCAATGATACTCTCCGCCATAACAAACCAGATTTACTATTTTCAAACTCAGGACTCAAGACTCAGAACTCAGGACTAACGGCGTCAATGTGATCAATACAGGTAGAAAATCTTAGATTTTTCTACCTGTATTGATCACATTGACGCCGTTAAAGCGCGTATGCGCCGAACCGTGCGAAACGGCGCTTACTTGGCTGGGTTGGCCTTTGCCGTCGAAGAACGAGCCGAAGAGGCGGTAGTCGCTTTCGTCGCAGATGGCGGCGCAGGAGTTCCAGAATTCTTGGGTGTTGCTTTGGTAGGCCACGTCTTCCAGAGGCCCCACAATTTTACCGCCTTTGATCTCGTAGAACGTCTGGCCCCCGAACTGGAAGTTGTAGCGCTGCTGGTCAATGGAGTAGGAGCCGCGGCCGGCAATGTAAATGCCTTTGTCCACGCCGCTGATCATTTGGTCTACGTTCAGCTTCTCTTTGCCCGGCGCCAATGACACGTTTGGCATCCGCTGGAACTGCACTGAGCTCCAGTTATCGGCGTATGAGCAGCCGTGCGATTCTTTCTCGTTAATGATGTGGGCTTGGTCGCGAGTGGCTTGGTAGTTCACCAGCATTCCGTCTTTAATTAGATCCCACTTCTTTGTTTTTACGCCTTCATCGTCAAAACCTACTGCTCCTAAAGATCCCTCTTGGGTTTTATCAGCGAAGATGTTCACGATCTTACTGCCGTACGGGAAGTTCTTGGTCTGCCATTTATCCAGCGTAGCGAAGCTAGTGCCGGCGTAGTTGGCTTCGTAGCCCAATACACGGTCAAGTTCGAGCGGGTGACCCACACTTTCGTGAATGGTGAGGCCCAGGTGGTTCGGGTCCAGCACCAGATCGTATTTACCTGCCAGTACTGATTTAGCCGTGAGCTTCTCACGGGCCTGTTTGGCCGCTAAGCTGGCATCGGCTACCATGTTAAAATACTTGTCATAGCCCACTAAGCCAGTGCCTTCAGGGCCTTTCATGGTAGGGGCTTTTACGGTAAGGTATTCGTAGCCCATTCCCATTGGTGCGCTCAGGGCATCGCGGGTTTTGAACTTGCCAGAGGCTTTGTCAACGGCGGTTACTGTAAAGTTTGGCCAGATGCGGTGAATGTCCTGGTCAATGTAGGAGCCTTCGGTTGAAGCAAAATATTTCTGCTCGTTTACCTGGAACAGCGCCGAGTTCACAAAGTTGGCACCGGCGGCCAAGGCGGCAGCGTTGGCTGCTAATAGCAAATCGGCTTTCTCAGAAACCGGTACGGCAAAGGCATTCTGCTTGATGGGTGTTTTCCAGCTTTCTTCGCCGTAGCCTTTCACTGGGGCCAGTTGTACCGGCTCTTTCTGCAACTTGGAATTTGCTTTGGCAATGGCTACGGCTTGTTCGGCGGCCTTGGCGATGCCTTTGTCGCTTACATCAGAAGTGGCGGCAAAGCCCCAGGTGCCGTTCGCAATTACACGCACGCCCACACCGTAGCTCTCAGTTGTACTGATGCCCTGCACCTGCTTCTCGCGGGTGAACAGGTTCTGCGACAGATAACGTCCAATGCGCACATCGGCGTAAGAGGCACCTTTGCTTTTGGCGGTGTTAAGTGCCACATCAGCCAAGCGTTTGTGCAAGGCCGTATTTACCGGCTCCAAGGCGCGGGCCGGATCAATCTCATGACCGAACGTAGGCACGTTGGCGAGCATCAGCCCTCCTACGCCCATGGCGGTCAATCCTATAAAGTCACGTCTCTTCAATGGTTTGGTTTGTTTAGTGGTTGGGTAAGAAGCAAATTATTTTGCCACCTTAAGTTTACTAATAATGGGGCTGGAAAGCAAAAAATGAATGGGCGCGAGCCTAGCAGAATCTCCAAACAGTGGTATTTTTTAACCCAGTTGTTGAGGTTCATGGGTAGTAGGAAAGCTTCACCACCTGTACAAAAAAGAATCCCTGTTTTAGGGCTGCTTTTATGAAAACAGCCCTAAAACAGGGATGGAAAATAACTTATCTGGCGTGCCTGTTTATGGTGAAGAGTTGCAGCGAGATTATAATCTTATGTTTAGCGCCAGGGAAGCAGCAGTGACTTTTACAAAGAGCCGTGCAGTTTGATCCAGGCATAAATTTCTTCTACGTCTGGTTTGCGGCAGAGCTCAGAGCCAGGAGTCATGGTGGTGGCGGAACCGGTGGCTACGCCGTAGCGCACTACGTCAGAAAGCGACCAACCTTCAGTAAGTTTAAGCACCATTCCCCCTACCATACTATCTCCGGCACCCACGGCGCTATCTTGCTTTACGGTGGGCGGAACAATGTATTCAATGTTGTCTTTGGTAGCGAGCATGGCGCCACGAGGGCCAAGAGAAACAACCAGTACCTGACTTTTGCCTTCTGCAATTACCTGCTGGGCGAGCTCTTCCTGCTCTTTGGCCGAGATCTTATCTTTGCCTGCCAAGGCGGCCAGCTCGTTCAGGTTGGGCTTGAGCATGAATATGCCTTCGCCGGCCGAGGACATAAGTGCTTCGCCCGAGGTGTCTACAACTAATTTAAATCCTTTTTTGACGGCTATTTGGGCAATTTGCCCATAGAAATCATCGGGTACGCCTGGGGCGTTGCTGCCGCTGGCCACTACATATTCAGGTATGTCTTGGAGGTCTTCCAGCGCCTGCAGAATTTGCCGCCACTCTGGTTCTGAGATATGCGGACCGGGCATACCAAACCGAAACTGTTCGCCCGAAGATTTTTCATATACCATCAGGTTCTCACGGGTCCAGTTCTCACATTGGAATTCGCGGTATTGTACCCCTTCCTCCTCAAGAAGTTGCCCTATCCGTTTGCCTGCCGCCCCGCCAGATAAGTACCAGGCAATTGATTCGCCGCCTAACTTTTTAATGGCTCTGGAAACATTGATGCCGCCGCCACCCGGCTCATAAGTGGGAGTTTCACAGCGGAGTTTCTTCTCTGGAGCCAGCTTTGGAAGGCGGGTACTTTTATCTAAGGCTGGGTTGATGGTAATGGTAATGATTTTCATAGTTGGGGTGTTAGCTCTCTTGTATGGGTGCCGCTCGGGCCGCAGGTTATATTTTAAAGATATAAACCATAAACGGGAAAAACTGTTTTAAGGCTGTTTTTATGAAAACAGGGCTAAAACAGCCTCTGGTTAATGCAACGTCACCTGCTGCCCGTCTACCCACACCTGTTGCAGTTCCAGCTCCTGATTCATGACCACCAGATTGGCGGCTGCGCCAGGAATAAGCTGCCCTACCTTCTGTTCCAGTTTCAGAACCTGCGCCGGATAAAGTGTTGCCATTCTTATAGCCTCATCTACGGGTAGACCCACCATGTTTACGGTATTTTGCACGGCTTTCAGCATGGTGAGGGCAGAACCGGCCAACCGGCCATCTTCGGTTTCGCAGCGGCCGTTGCGGTAGTATGAAACGAAATTGCCAAACGCAGAGAATTCAATATCAGAACCTACGCAGGCGGCGCAGTCTGAGATGAGCAGCAGTTTCTGGCCCAGCATTTTCTTGGCCAGTCGCACGGCGTACGGGTGGCAGTGCTCTCCGTCTACAATAATGCCCGTCCAGGCATGTCCGTAGTCTAGGGTGGCAGCTGCCAGACCGGGTGCCTTGGTGTCTATGCCGCTCATGGCGTTGTACAGGTGCGTAACAGCGGTAATACCGTTCTGAAAGAAGTGTAGGGCTTGGTCATAGGTGGCTAGGCTATGTCCGGCTGACAGCACGATGTCGGTTTGGGCCAGGCGTTTTAGAATGTCTTCCTCTATGCATTCGGGGGCCAGGGTAAGGTAAGTAATCACATCTTTCCCCGCCTCTAACAGCACATCCAGTTCCTCATGCGTGGCGCTCCGGATGCAGGCAGGATCATGTGCTCCTAGTTTCTCTGGATTAAAGAATGGCCCTTCCAGATGCATGCCCAGAAAGGTGCTGGGGTGTTGCTGCATGGCCTGGCGCACCGCGGAAATGGTTTCCAGAATAGTCTCCTGAAACGCCGAAATGACTGTAGGCAGAAAGCTGGTGGTACCGAATTGCAGGTGCGCATCTCGGATGGTATTCAGGCTCTCCAGCGTGGGGTATTGGGTGAAGTACACGCCACCGCCGCCGTTCACCTGCAAATCCACGAAGCCCGGACAGATAATGCCGCCCTGCACGTCAATAATGGTGGTGTCTGCCGGAATTTCATCGGCCTGAATCACATCAATGATTTTATCTTCTTCAAACAAGACCGCGTAGCCTTGGGCCGTGGTATGGCCTGAGTAAATGGTGCCGTTGGTGAGCGCGTGCCGCATGAGGGGAAAGTTTTTGTTTCGGGGCTAATTTGCGGAAAAGAGGCCGAAAACGGCAAGAATATTTCTGTTTGCGGGCTAGTTTTCTAAAAAAGGCTTAAAAACAGAAGCACGGCCCAAAGAACCGTGCGCTGCTGAGTATTAAACCAAAAATCCAAATCTTATTGCTGTTCAATACCTTCTGGCGTAAATGTATTGAGTCTCTCTACTTACGCCCCCTCCTTCATGTCGTCATTCTTAATGGTCTTCTTCTTTCTAGGAGGTTTGCTGCCACTTTGTTGCCCAAACTTAAAGTCGAAGCTGATGCGGATGCCGCGGTTAAAGTTGATGTTGTCGTTGGTTTGCTCAAAAACGGCGGTGCTGATTTGTTGACCGTAGTTAATGCTCTTGGTGAACGGATTGTTCACGCCCAAGCTCACGCTGCCTCGTTTGTCAAACAACTCTTTCTTTACAGCCAAGTTGTAGTAGCTCCAGGAAAGTGACTGGCCCTGCAGCAGCACCCGGGGCGAGTTGAAACCACCGGAAAACTGGCCGCTAAAACCTTTCCCGAAATCATAGCCGGTGGAGAAGCTGAGGTTGTACTGCCAGCCGCTGTTGTGCATGCCCAAACCGTTAATTTGGTTGTAGTAAAGGTTCAGGTTTCCGTTCAGGTTCAGGGCGGGCACTGGCTTGGTAGACCCTGATACGTTGAGGCCGTAGCTCAGCAGTTTTCCGGCGTTGGCAAAGGTGTTCTGCGAAATGCCATCAATAATTTCTGGCGTCACCTGCTGAATGGCGTTGTTGATTTTTCTAACATAGAGAGCAGTAGAAACCGAGCTGGTTTTGAAGAAAGTGCTATAGCCAATTTCGTACAGGTGCGACAGTTCAGGGGCTAGTTTGGGGTTGCCATAGAACACGCTTTTAGGGTCGCGTATGTCGCGGTAAGGGTTGAGCAGGAAAATGTGCGGGCGCTGCAGCCGTTGCGTGTAACTTAGTTTGAGCGTGTGGTTTTCCTTGAACGTGCGTGACACGGCCAGGCTCGGGATAATGTGCTGGTACGATTCATCCAGATTCGTTTGCGTACTGGTGAACGCTCCTTTCAGGCGAGTATGTTCATACCGAACTCCGATAATGGCGGCGTAGTTCTTGAGCAAAGTTACTTTATAAGAGAGGTAGCCCGCCGCCACATCTTGGGTATAGTTAAAGTTGTTGTCTTCCAAATCTTGTCGGTCTTCCAGCGGATAGTGCACCTGGTACTGCGTATTGCTGTAGGCCCGCCTGAAAATACTTTTTACACCCACTTCCAGCGTTGATTTGTCGGTGAACGGATGCACGTAATCGGTTTGCAGCGTGGTTTCGCGGTTCATGCTCTGGTTGGTATTGTGCTGCAGGTAGTACAGTTGCTGGTCACCCAGCGTGTGCCGGTTCTGGTCAATAAAGCTTTCCATTTTAAACTGGCTGAACTGCCCCAGCACCGTTAGTTCCTGCTTGGGTTTGATTATGCGGGTGTAACCAAAGTTGATATCAGCGCTGAGGGGAGAAAACTGATTGTGGGTGTTATTGCCAATTTGTTGGTAAGGTCCAGATTCTGAGGTGATGGTTTTCTGGCTTCCGTCGCCTTTGTAACGGCCGGTGTTTAGTTGTACGCCCGCAGAAAGTAGGTTCACAGAATCCAGATCGTACTCAAGCCCCAGCTGTACGTTTCCGCCGCCGCCGTACACCCGGCCGCCGCCCGTTTGGGTGGTCACCACGTCTTCGCCTTCCCTAAACTCCTTCCGGTACATGCCGAAGCCTTTGGGCACGTTATACTGAAAGCCACTCAAAGACAAGTTGGTGCCGAACTTGCCGCGTCGGGCGTAAAGGCTGCTGCTCAGGCTGCTGTTCCTGTTGCCAAGAGTAAGGCCTACGTTCCCGTTCAGGCCGGGTACAAAACTCTTTTTAGTGATGATGTTGATGATGCCGGCGGTGCCCTCTGCGTCATATTTCGCCGATGGACTGGTGATGACCTCTACACTTTTAATCTGGTCCGAAGGGATTTGCTTCAGGGCTTCAGCCAGATTATTAGCCAAGAAAGGAGACGGTTTGCCATTCAGCAGCACCCGCACGTTGCCGGAGCCCCGCAGCTGCACGTTTCCGTCGGCGTCAACGGTGAGCGAGGGCACTTTCTGCAGCACATCGGCGGCGTTTCCACCGGTATTGGTCAAATCTTGGTCAGCATTATAGATCAGGCGGTCAATTTTGTCTTCAATCAGAGGCTTCTGGCCCACCACCGTTACCTCCTGCAGCTTAGTGGCCGCCGGACTCAGCTTGGTATTGCCCACTATTACCTCCGGATCTTTTTCCGTGATAATGATAGATTTTAAATTTTTGGCATTGTAGCCGATGAAGGAGAAATTCAGTTCATAAGTGCCGGTGCGGAGGTGGGAAAAGGTAAAGTGGCCGCGGCTATCGGTGAGGGTACCGTCTAGATTCTTTCCGTTTTGCAGCAGCGCCACTGTCGCAAATTCTACTGGTTTGCCAGTTAATGAATCTGTGAGGACACCGGAAATTTTGCCTGGGCCTTTCACCTCGGCTAATGCTATGGGTTGGGAGGCGGATTGGGCCCAGCCCTCAACAGAAACGTTCAGGCAAAGGCATAGCAGACCCAGCAAAAAGAGGGCTCTTTTTTTCATGGTAATAAAGGATAAGATTGTAGGATTTGGTGGTGAAATGACGGCTGCTGCCGCCTTGGTTCTTAACGTCTATCAGAATTCTTCGAGACTAGGTGCTTTCCTGTTTCCGGCTTGTTTTCTGGAAAGCGGGCCTAAAACGCTGGGGAGGATTTTGCTACTCTACCAGATACTCCCCCTTTGAAGGGGCAGGGGGATGTTTACACAAGCAGATGATGGCATTCACTCGTAGGGACAGGTCGCGACCTGTCCTTGGCGGTTGCCCTGGCAGTCTCATTTATGCATGGGTGCAGCCTCTGCCAAAGAATTTTTTGCCCTTTCTTTTCATAGCAAGAGTTTCATTTCAGGCCAGTGTCTTTGGACAGGTCGCGACCTGTCCGTACATTATAAATCATCTGAAATGTGTGGGTTCTCCTGTGTAACATCCCCCTGCCCCCTTCAAAGGGGGAATCTGCTAGAATAAGCGGGGAGGTAGAGGGATATGCTTTATGCGCTTTGAAACTTAAGTCTTCTGCCTCAGCTACTCTTTTCAACCGCAGTCGCAACTACTTCTGCCGGAAATAGATGTTGTTGCTGATGGTTTCTAGTTTGATGGCTGGCCCGCCTTTGTTGACGTTGCCTTTGAGCTGGTAACCTACAATGGGCATGGTTTCGCGTTTGCCGGTGAATTCAATGTTGACGTCAGAGAAAACTTCGCCGGTAATGGTTTTAAGTGCCACGGTGGCTCCTTTCTGTTGGAACCAGTCCATGTCTACAAACCCGCTGATGGACTTGGCGTTGATGGGGCCGGTGAAGCCGCGCAATTCTATGTCGCCGTTGATGGTTTCTAATGTTAAGTCTGTGTTGCGGGGCAGGAAAACCTCGTAGTCAATGCGAGTACAGGAGCCTTTCTCAATTTTTTCTTTGACATAGGTACTGAAGGTCATGCTGTAGCCTTCGGGGCAGTCTCCGGTAAAGTTGCTGTTTTTCAGGAGGTCCTCGTTCAGGTCAGCGAGCACTTGCAGTTGGTCTTTTCCGGGAGTGAAGGTAAGTTGAAGAGCCTCGTTCAGCGTTCCGCCGTTAATCTCATAGGTTACCTTCACGTAAGCTTCTTTTTTGTCCCAAGCAGTGACTTTGATGTTGTCTCCGAACTTGAAATTCAACTTTACTTTGTTAGTAGCAGGAACAGGTAGAGTCTTTTCTACTACTTTTTTTTGGGCATACGCAGCCAGGGAGCCCCACAGCAGCAGGGCCGCCATCAATAGATTTTTCATAAGAAGTAGGTGTTTTTTAGGGGAGGTGAATTATTTCTTTTTCCGGATGAAGATGTCGCTGGTAACGCTCTGCACGGCAATTTCTACGCCGCCGCCGTTTATTTTGCCGTCTATGTTGCCGCCGCCGCCAATCAGGGGCAGGTCTTCTTTTGTTTCCCGCTTCACCTCCATGTTAAAATCAGTGTAGATTTCACCCTGCAAAGATTTGAGCTTGAAGTCAGCTTTGGCATTGCTTGGGAGCGTAATGTCTATGTCACCGGCCACGGCAGATAGGCTACTGGGTTTACCTTGGCTTAGTGAGGAAAAAACAATTTTAATAGAGCCAGCGGTGGTGTTGGCTACCACGGGGCCAGAGACGTTGGTGAAGGTAGCTTCAGCATTATTGAGTTTGGCTTCAATTTCACCGTCCAAGTCTTTGATGGAGAGGTCGCCGCCGGTCCAATTGGCTTCTTTGTACACAATGGAAGCATTTCTTGGCACTTTTACTGTATAATTTCCATCGGTTCTAGACGCTTTGGTGATAGTAACGGTGTTGCCTTCCTTCTGTACGGATAGACCTAAATCTGTATTGTCTTCTGTTTGATTGTAGAGCGGCTTCAGGCCTTCGGCGCGTTTGGGTGGTGGGGTGTAGTCACTGGTTTCAATAATGACCTCGTCACCGTTGTAGCCAATAATATCTACGCCGCTGTTGAACATGGTGAACAACACCTTTTTGTCTTTGCCGTTGCCTAATTTGATTTTATAAGTTTTAACAGCATTGGCGTTGGTTTTTTCTTTTGTGCTCCCGCCGCCGCCAGCGGCTACTTGTGCAAAGGAGGTTCCGGTAAGCATGAGGCAGGCCCACGCCATTACTACTAATTTTTTCATGTTGTAAAGGTTTTGAAGATTATATGAGGGTGCCCAGACCCTCTTGTGCTTTGTATTTTACAATGGGTAATAAATCGTCGCGGCCCACAAGGTTTTGCAGCTGCGGCACCGCAGTTTTCTCTTTCAGGCTGGTCACTACTTCAATCAGCGTGATTTGCATGATGGGGTCTGTCTGCGTGCCCAGCGCCTGAATAAAAGCCTTGCGCGCCTCTGGGTGCTCTCTGAACTTGTACAAGGCTTCGCAGGCGGCTAGTCGCACGTTCACGTTGTTGTCTTGGTTCATGGTTTTCACCAGCTGCCGAATAACTTTTTGGTTCTCTTCAGGGGTAAGGCCATCTGTCTCCAACTCCTGACGCACCATCTGCAAACGCTCACTGGCCGAGGCGTCAGCCACGGTGGTAGCGGCGGCTAGTACTGTTCTTGTTTGCCGCCGTGGCGAAGGAGTTAAGCGTTCTTCTGGCTCAACGCTCGGTGGAAGTTGAGTTTCTGTACTCGCGGAGGCTGTTTCTGTAGGTTCTGCCTGAATTTGGTTTGCTGCAGCAGGTTCTTGCTCTTGAGTTGGCGCCTGAACCGCTATGGTAGGGGTTGGTGCAGTCACAACTTCAGTTGCGCTGTTATAATAATTACCCGCCCAGAAAGCTACCAACAACAAGCTGATGCTCGCAGCTATTTGCCAGCTGTATTGGCTAAAGAAGTTTCTGCTCTTCGGCTTTGCCAATATTGTTTGGCTCGCCAAGGCTGGTCCTTCAATTTTCTCAAACAGCCAGTCGTCATTCAGAAACTTGTCTAGCTCAACCTTTTGCTCTTGGTCATAAGCTTCAAACTGGATGGCGTGAACCTTTAGGTGGTCTGGCAGCAGCTTGGTTTGTTTGAAATAATCTTTTAGCTGGCGTTCTTCCTCTAAAGACGTATCGCCGTTGTAGTATTTCTCCAGTAAAGTCTCTATCTGCTCAAAGGGCATAGTTTTCCATCTTTAAAAGACCGTCGCGCACACTTTTTCTGGCTCTGGACAAGGTTACCCGCAGCGCGTTTACCTGAATGCCCGTTACCTGTTCAATTTCTTCGTAAGAATAACCCTCCACGTCGCGCAGGTGCAGTACCAGCCGCTGTTGCTCGGGCAAATCCTTCAGTAGTTCCTGCACCTTGCTTACCTGGTCGGCCTGCTCATAGCGCTGGTAGGGGTTGGTTTCGTGAGAGTCCAGTTCCAGGTCCACCACATCTACCATGTGTTTGTTGCGCTTGCTTCTGAGTTTGTCCAGGCATAGGTTTTTGGTAGTGCTCATGGCCAGCGCCTCAATGCTGGCGTAGGCGTGCAGCTTGTGCTTAATGGTCCAGAGTTTCAGGAACACGTCCTGCAAAATATCCTCGGCCTCCTCCTTGTTCTGGAGCATGAAAAGCGCCAGCCTGTACAGCTTTTGCTTGCTGGGGAGTACCTTGATTTTAAACTCTTGTAAGTCCATTCAATAACAGAGACGGCGACGGTAAGAGAACATTACAGCAATTTGAAAAAAAATTCTGGTGTGGGATTTTCAGTGGTTGCTGGCGCAGAGGTCGCAGGTCCTCCGGACGCTACGAGGTCTTTTGAGCTAGCTACAAGTTGGGGGGGATGTGAGAAATGTTTTTGGCTTGTTTTCTGAAAAAGAGGCCGAAAACAGGATGGTGACTTCAGCGGGATTACCGAATAACGAACAACGAGTAACGGATAACGAAAACAACTACTTCACCCGTACTTGCAGTTCTTGTTCTTTGCCGGTGCTGTCTTTGAGTTTTACGCGGTATGAGCCTTTGGGCAGCACCAGCGGCTTTATGTCTTGCGCGCTGTTGAATTCTACCACATCCATAGGTACGGCTAACTCATTCTCTCCGGCTTTGTAGGCCATCACCAGGCAAGGGAAACCAAGTTTTATTTTAGCTGGCGGAATTTGGTAAGATTTTCTTTTCCCACCAAACCAAAGCCAATTGGGTCGGCCGGAAACGTAGGTGGTTCTGGGGTGCACCACTACGGCATCTACAGTACGGTACTGGCCGCTTCCGGCAAAGGGCTTGCCTGTGTCTTTATGCACGTACACCGCTGGGTAATCTAAGCGCGAAAGCTGAAAGAACGGCTGGTCAAAACGGTTGTCGCTGGTTTCGGTGTAAGCTTCCTGGTCAATTGTGAAGGGATCAATGCCGGTGAATTCCTTCAGACGGCCAGCCATGGCTTTCTCCCAAGCCTGAGAAGGGCCTTCGTTGATGTGGTCAAACCCGCAGTGGAGGATGATTTTGGCCTTCGGGTCGCGCTGAAGTACTTTTTGGATGTTGCGCGCCTGCCCAATTTCCCGCACTTTGCCGTTGCCCTCGGCATCGTAGCCGAACACTGTAAAGCCCAGACGCATGGCTTCTCTGATCAAATTTCCGAACTGCGGTTCTTTGGCGTAGTAGCCACTTTCCTGCACCGGATATTTTCGTTGGTTAATTAGGCTGTCTTGCTGGTAAAGTCCTTCTAAGCCTAAATACCGGTAGCCCTGCTTGTGCAAATCTTCCAGTAAAGATTGCGTAAATGTGCGGTGCAACGGGTTGTGGTGCGCTTCATTGATGATGAGAATCTGCTCCTGAGGGGCCTGTTGCAGAATATACTCGGTGGCGTTTCTGGGGGTGTAGGCGGCGAAGGTGGCGCTGTCTTGGGCGGTGACTTTGCGATTCATGTTACCGTACTGTGTAGCCCACGCCTCTAACGCTTTTGGGTAGTCGCCCATGAACGAATAAGCCCAGGCGGCTTTCTGCATTTTCCATGGAACAGTATCCTGTTCTATTTGCCTTTGCAACTCAGCGGAAAGCCGGTAAGGCGGCTGGTCTGTTTGGGCTTTTACCGAAAATGACAGCAAGAAAACAACTATAAGAGCGAGCAGGAGTTTCATGATTAGGGGCAGATTTACCGCAAGATAAAAATATCTGCTTTTGCAGATATAATTTTGATTTGTCCTTAAAGGCGCTGATAATTATCAATATATGGTAGAATAAAAGCGGGTTTGATCTAGTTATTAACTACATTTTTGCCATGTTTTTTAAAAAATAAGCCTAAAACGCTACCCCAGCGCCCGCCTAACATAAAAGCCGGACATAGCACTTAGGCCGCCAACCAAACCACCCAATGCCACTGTAGCCACGAACAGTAAAATGGTGGAACTGGCTGTCATCATGGCTGCCACGCGTTCGGTCAGAATTCCTTCAGAGGCAAAGTGCCAGAACAACGCCGCTCCCAACCATAAAAGCGCAATTGCTCCGAAACCCGCTAAAAAAGCGTGCCCGCCGTGCCGGGCTTTCCAGGCGGCTATCAAAAAGCAGACAACAGCCAAGCTCCACCAAGGCAGGAAAAGCTGGGCAATCAGGCTGAGGAGCAGTATGAGGAGAAAGAGCATAGACGTTGGTGTTTTAGAGCTGTTTTTGGGAAAAGAGGCGGAAAACGCAAAGGATTAGGGCATCAAAAATATATCTATCAAAATTTTGTTCTTTTGGCGCCACCTTAACCAACCTGAGGTTGGGTTTTTACATTTGTTAATGTAATTGTGACATGGCTCTCCTTCGTTCATTGGCTCCTCTACATTGTAAAAGCAATCATATGTTACTTTAACCCAGTCACCTTTTATTTCTCTAGGGCAAAAGTTCTCTAGTCCCTCTGGAATTTCTATTGATTTTGCTGATTCAGAAGGAGAACTTCTTAGAGACTGATGATAAGCAATGCTCCCATCTTCACTAGTTGTTCTCCTAATACCATAAGAAGAGAGAATATAGTTCTCCCAAGTTTGGAACTGATATTCAGTAGTAGCGGGGAAATATTTTACTTCATTGAAGTTTACAAGCACTTTAAAATACGTACTTGTCTTTTGAAGGCATATAAAGTGCATAATGCCGTACTCTGGCATGTAATATTTAGAGCATAAAGGTTTGGGAGGCGTGTCACTGGAGTGCATGTCCCATTGTAAAAACAAATTGGTGAGGAGGCTATCATTGAACAACTCAAAGGTGGTTGGAGCTTGAACAAGGCCCAATCCTAAGTCCGAAACATCATTGTCATAATTACAAACAGGAGTTGCTGGCTTCTCCACTTCTTTGGCTGTGTTTTTTGTTGCTGCTTTGTCTTCAGTTACATCATTGATTGATACAGCTTGGGGAGAAACAGAGTTTTTCTCCTGTTGTGAACAGGAGAAAAACAGGCATAAAATCATCATCCGGAATGCTGCCTTCATTATTAAGTAATGCTAAAAACTATTTTCCCTTCAACTTCCACACCACCCCCGTCTGCTCTGGCCTATCCTCTGCGCTTCTTAGAAACAGCAGCTGGTGCAGGTTGCCTTTTTGCCAGTCTTCCAGCTGGTTGTCATAGAACGGGCTGCCGGGGTTTCCGCTTTGGCCGCCGGGGTACACACCCCAGGCTTTTACCGTTGGCCCCATCTGTACCACCATTCGCCAAGCAGGGCCGTGGCTGCCGTTGAGGGCGTTGATGGAGTTGGCGCTGCCGCCGCTGTAGAGTTTCTGTCCGAAACCTGGTAGCTGTGCCAGGTGCCGTATGTTGGAGTTTTTAGCATGACCCCACTCCCACTCTTTTTCTTCGCCAGAGGCTGCGCTATCAGCCACGGCTCTGAAGGTGGCGTTGGCTAGGTCTGCCATGGTTTCTTTTATCGGCGTGGTCACATCATCAAACCAGCGGGCTGTTGGCTCCTGTAAAATCATTTGCACCAGGCGGTCGCGGGCAGGGGCTTTGAATTGGTCTGCCGGGAACTCATCTGACCAGACGGCTTGGGCGAAGTTCTGCCACCATTCCTCGAAAACGGAAGGCGCTATTTTATTTGCATCATAATGATAATTCCAGCTGGCTAAGGTTTGGTAGACTCTCTTCTGTTCTGCTGTAAGCGAGGCTTGATCTATGAGCTGCAGCAGCGTGGGCAGAACGTTTTTGGGAACAAAACTATAGGTGTCGGTTTGCAGCAGCCGGAAACTGTCTGGCGTGGCTTGGGTCATGCTGGTGAGACGCTGGTTGATGCGGGCGCTGCGCTCATATCCGGCAAAGCTGGAGCCTAAGTAATAAGGATAATCTTTCGGGCTCACCGGCGTCTGGTTGGCAGAACTTACAAAGCCACGGTCGGGGTTCAGCACGGCTGGCACCTGGTCCATGGGAACCCAGCCTTGCCAGTCGTGGGTGGGGTTGGCGCCGTTCAGCAGAAATTTGCCCTGCCCAGTCCATTTGAGCGGGAACAGACCGTTGGAGACAATGGCAATGTTGCTACTGTCGGCGTACACAAAGTTGAAAGCGGGCGCGGCCCAATGCGTGATAGCTTTTCTAAACTCTGGGAAATTCTGCGAACGGTTTATCTCATATAAAGCCAGCAACTCATTTTGGGTGTCGTGGCCGGTCCAGCGGAGGGCGTGGCCAACGGGTGTGTTGCGGCTGCGGAAGGCAGTTTCATTTGGCAGATAAGCAATAGGGCCGTGGTGCGTGTACAGCACTGTGTCGACCACAGTGCCGCCTCCTTTCACTTTTATTTCCTCTACCACCAGCCGCACCGGTTTCCATTGGTCGTTGTGCCTGTATTGCTGAAAAGTGCTGTCTTTGAACGTAATTTCGTACCAGTCCAGCACATCGGCGCCCACGTTGGTCATGCCCCAAGCAATATGTTCGTTAAAGCCAATGCCTACGCCAGGTGCGCCCGGAATTGTAACGCCAAAGGTGTTCACGCCAGGCGCGTGCAGCTGTATGGCGTGCCAGATGGAAGGCAAGCTCAAGCCCAGGTGCGGGTCAGACGCCAGTAAAGGATATCCGTTAGCCGTCTTAGTGCCGGCCACTGCCCAGTTGTTACTGCCTAAATTTTCGGGCTTCTGCCGTTCCAGTGCGTGAGACAAGGCCTGAGCCATAAAGTCAGCGGGAGTGGGTGGTACAGGCAGAGGTGTGAAGTCTGGTTTGATACCTTCCGGAATAATAGGCTCCTCACGGAAGGGATAATCGGGGAACAGGTCTTTAATTACTTCAGGGCCGTACTTCCGGAGCACGTTGGTCATGCGAAGGTCATCAGAATATCCCGTCATATCCATGGCCAGCATTTTGAGTAGCAATGAAATCTTGAGTGGGCTCCAAGGCTCGGGCTTGTAGTGCAGCAGCTTGTATTCTACCTGATAATCTGCTGGCGAGAGTTGGCTGATATAGGCATTTACCCCAGCACTGTAGGCATCCATGGCCAATCGGCTTTTGGGGTTGGCTTGCAGTTTTTTCAAAGAAGCTTTTGCTGATTCTAACATGCCCATGCGGCGTTGGTAGCGGTCCATCTCCAGCGCCATATCACCCACTACTTCAGACAAACGTCCTGCTGCGGCGTGCGTCATAAACTCCATCTGCCAGAGACGGTCTTTGGCGGTGAGATAGCCTTGGGCAAAGTACAGGTCGTGGTCGTTCTGCGCGAACACGTGCGGAATCCGGAGAGAATCTAACCGCACCTGCACCGGTTGCTGCAGTCCGTGCAACGTGAGCTCCTCAGACTCAAAGTCACCTACCTGTTCTCCGTTTCGCCAGAACCCTTCATAAGGGCTTAGAAAAGGTCCTAAAGCTGGTACTATGCCAAAGGTGCGGTTAAGCGCGTAGATGATCAACAGAGTTAAAACAGTTGCCAGAGCAGCTTTGAGCCATTTCATAGTCAGCGGAGCAGAAGGTGTGATTCTTTTTGAAAGATAGAATCTTCTGTTAGTAAAGCCAAATGCCACTGGTAATGTCTTTTAGGTCTGTTTTTAGAAAAACAGCCTCAAAACGGCAAAAAAAGAAGCCGGAGGAGGGGCTCCGGCTTCAACACAAGCAAGGGGAATGCTTACTAATTACGTCTTTGGCCACGGCCACCCTGGCCTCGGCGTTCTAATTGATCAGCCAGCAGTTTATCAAATTTGGCTTGTTGCTCAGGAGTAAGAATCGCTTTGATTTCCTCGTTACGTTTCAGAGCCGTAGCCTGCATGGCTTCGCGGTCTGGGCGGGCACCGCTGGCGCGCATCTTGTCTAGTTCTTCGGCGCCGGCCAATACTATCTCTTTGATTTTAACCGTTTGCTCAGGAGTTAGATCCAGTTGTTTCTGGTAACGGTCAACCTGCATCTGAGCTCTTTCTGCAGCAGTTAAACGTGCGCCTTGGCCTTGCTGGGCAAAAGCGGAAGTGGCAGCCAATAAGCCTACAAACAGGAGGGCCAGCCGAGAAATGTTTTTCAGGATTTTCATTCTAATCTCTAATGTTTAAGGGTTTTCCTTTTGAGTGGAATTATTTGGTTTGGTTTAATCAGCTTTTAAAAATATTTTGATACCATGCCCTGGCAGACAGTTAATTGGAACGGTTTTCCAAAAAAATGGCTTAATTTTATGGAGTTTTCTAAAAACTAACCGAACTAGACAAACGACCCTTTTTATTTTTTAATGCTTTTTGAATGAAACGTAAATTGCTAAGTACCCTGTTGTTGGGTGCCAGCTTAACCGCTGCCGCGCATAGCAACAAGATTGAGTTTACGGAGTATGACCTGCCCAATGGTCTGCACGTGATTCTGCACCAAGACAAAAGCACCCCTACCGTGGCCGTAACCATGATGTACCATGTGGGTTCTAAAAATGAAGATCCTGAACGTACTGGTTTCGCACACTTTTTTGAGCACCTCATGTTTGAAGGTTCTGAAAATGTGGAGCGGGGGCAGTATATCAACATGATACAATCAGCGGGCGGGGCAGTAAATGCAAATACCTCTTTTGACCGCACGTACTACTATCAGATTCTGCCCTCCAACCAACTGGCTCTGGGTCTTTGGATGGAAGCAGACCGTTTGCGTGCCGCTAAAATTGACCCACAAGGAGTTGAGACGCAGCGCCAGGTGGTGAAAGAGGAGAAAAAGCAGCGCATTGACAATCAGCCCTACGGTACTTTGCTGGAGAACACCTTCTCTACGGCATACGCGGTGCACCCGTACCGTTGGGTGCCCATTGGGTCGGCGCAGTATATAGACATGGCTAATATGGCGGAATTCCGGCAGTTCTACAAAACGTTCTATGTGCCAAACAACGCCACCCTTACCATTGCCGGTGATCTTGATGTGGAGCAAACAAAGAAACTGGTAGCACAGTACTTTGGCGGCATCCCGAAAAGCAATACGCCTATCATTCGCCCTAGCGTAGAAGAGCCGAAGCAGATAGAAGAAAACCGTCGGGTTATTTTCGATAACATTCAGTTGCCGGCTGTTATTCAGGCCTACCACATTCCAGCGCAGGGAACAGAAGACTCGTACGCCATTCATATGCTCACTACCCTACTTTCTGGTGGGCAGAGCTCCCGCCTGAACAAGGCTTTGGTAGACAACCAGCAAAAAGCAGTAACGGTGGCCTCCGTGCCTTTGTCAATGGAAGACCCAGGGCTGTTCATTAATTTGGCAGTAGCGAACATGGGCGTAACGGTTGAGGACCTGGAGCGTGCTTTGGATGCCGAAATTGAGCGCGTGAAAAAAGAGCCGATCTCTGATCAGGAATTCCAAAAGCTACGCAATAAAATAGAGACCGACTACATCAATGGTTTGGCTACGTTAGAAGGTCGAACCGAGAAACTGGCTTCTTACCACACGCTGTATGGCAACACCAACCTGATCAACACAGAGCTTGATAAGTTCTTGGCCGTTACTAAAGAAGACATCATGCGGGTAGCCAATCAATACCTCACCAAAGAAAGCCGTTCGGTGCTGCATTACCTGCCCAAAGCAGCGCAAGCCAGATAAACTGTCGGTTCATTCCTTTATTTTAAGAGTTTCATGAAAAAATATATTTCAGCTTTCTTTTTGGCGCTTACTGTCTCTTTCGGCAGTGTGGCCCAAACTAAACAAACGCCTCCGCCTGCCGGTCCGGCTCCAATTATTGAGTTAGGCAAGTATGAATATTTCACCCTCTCCAACGGCCTAAAGGTGTATGTGGTAGAGAATCGCAAATTGCCCACAGTTACCATGAGCCTGGTGCTTGACCGTTTACCCGTGGTGGAAGGAGAAAAGGTAGGTCTTACCAGTGCCGCTGGTTACCTGATGCGTAGCGGAACAGTAACCCGTACAAAAGACCAGCTAGACGAGGAGATTGACTTTATTGGTGCCACTTTGAACACAACGGCTACCGGGTTTTCGGCCGGAGGCCTCAAAAAGCACCTGCCAAAACTAATGGAGCTAAGTGCCGATGTGGTGCTGAACCCGCAGTTTAAGCAAGAAGAGCTTGACAAGTTCAAAAAGCAGGCTCTCTCTAACCTTGCCTCTGCCAAAGACAACCCAGAGGCCATGGAAAACAACGCCCAAAGAACTTTGCTGTATGGCAAGAATCATCCGTACGGTGAAATTATGACCGAGAAAACGGTGGAGAACATCACCCTGCCAGATGTGCAGCAGTACTACAACACCTACTTTAAACCAAACATTGGTTACTTGGCTATAGTGGGTGATATCAACGTGAAAGAAGCTAAGAAGCTGGTAAAGCAGTACTTTGGCAAGTGGAAAAAAGGGAGCGTTTCGCAGCCTACTTATGCCGCTCCAGCTTTGGCCAGCAGCAACAAAGTATCCATTATAGACAGACCAAACTCAGTGCAGTCTTCTATCTCGGTTACGCACGTGGCAGACTTGAAGCCAGGTAGCCCAGATGCCATTGCCGCCACCATTATGAACAGCATTTTAGGTGGTTCATTTGCCCGCTTAGATGCTAACCTGCGTGAGAAGCATGCTTATACCTATGGTTCTAACTCTTCGCTTACCTCAGACCGTGTGGCGGGCCAGTTTGTGGCTTACGCCAGTGTTCGGAATGCCGTAACCGACAGCGCTTTCACCCAAATCATTTTTGAAATGGACCGCCTGCGCAAAGAACCGGTTTCGGCCGAGGAGTTGCAGAAGGTGCAGAACATGATGATTGGCTCTTTTGCCCGTTCTCTGGAGAACCCGCTCACAGTGGCCATGTTCGCTATTAATACTGCGCGTTACAACCTGCCTAAAGATTATTACGCGAACTACCTGAAGAATGTGGCCGCTGTTACGCCAGCAGATGTGCAGCGGGTAGCGCAAAAATACCTGCAGCCGCAGAACGCTCATTTAATAGCCGTAGGTAACGCCCGCGAGATTGCTGATAGGCTAAAGAAATTCAATACTAGCCAGCCCATAGCTTATTTCAATGCTTATGGTGAGCAAGTAGAAGCTCCTCTGATGTCTCTTCCTTCCGGAGTGACCGTGCAAACTGTATTGGCTAACTACATCAATGCCTTAGGCGGAAAAGCTGCTCTGGAGAACGTGAAAGATGTAACTTTTAACCGTACCATCAACATGCCAGGCGGCCAACTGAATGTGAAGCATCAGCAGAAAGGCATAGACAAAATGGTTCTGACAGTAAGCCACTCCGGCAATGAAATCAACCGCGTGGTGGTGAATGGACCGAAAGGGCAAATGCGTAGCCAGGGTACTTTAAAAGAGTTGGATCAGTATGAGGTGCAAGACCAGAAAATGGACCTGTGGCTGAGCTTTCTGAACTACGACCGCTTAGGTGTGCAGTTAGCTTTGAACCAAATGGAAAAAGTAGACGGCCGTGATGCCTTCAAACTGGAACTGACCCTGCCAAGCGGTAAAAAGTCATTCCATTATTTTGATAAGGAAACCGGATTGAAAGTGCGTGAAGTAGTAACTGAGCAAACTGCCATAGGAACTGCCTCTCAGACCACTGATTTGAAAGACTATCGTGAAGTGAACGGTATCAAGTTTCCGCACAAAATTGAGGTGCACGTTGGTGGACAAGTGTTGCCATCTATAGTGACTAGCGTAGAAGTAAACAAGAACCTGAAAGATGAAGTTTTCAAGGTAAACTAATCATTTTTAAGTTGGTGTACCGGCCCTGTTTCGCCTCTTTCTAGAAATAGAGGCCGGAAACAGGGTCGGTTTTTTGTTGTAGCTACGTTACTCGTAAAGACGCGGCAAAATCTGCCCATTTCTGGAATAAGTGTCCAATCTTGGACACTGATATACTATTTAAAAGTAAGTAATTGCCAGTATATGAGGTGTTTATAAACTGGCACAACCATTGGATACTTGATTTTACCAATCATGTAAAAAATGGATAGAGAATTACCTCAGGCTGTTGTTCAGCAAAGCAAGCGCCGCCGCATCTGGCAAATAGGCGCGGCTGTTGCCGTAGTGCTACTGGTTGTGCTAGCGTTCCGGACGGTGCTGAAGACCAAAGTGGCCAAATCAGAACTACGTTATGCCACCGTGGAGATAGGAGCCGTTGAATCTTCCTTGACCGCTACGGGCATGGTGGTGCCGGAGGCGGAAGAGGTTATAGCCAGCCCCATTCATGCTAAAATTGAGCGCGTGCTGCACCGGCCCGGCGACCATGTGGCAGCCAATGAGCCTCTGGTGCAACTAGACAAGCAGTCCTCACATACCACCCTAGAAAAACTCAGAGACGAGCAGCATCTTAAGCAAAACAAAACGGACCAGCTCCAGAATGGCCTACAAAAAAATGTAAACCAACTCCGCTCCCGCTATGCCGTGCAAGAAGTCCGCGTGAAAAGCCTGCAAGCCGCACTATCAGATGAGCAGTACCTACTCTCCATTGGCGGCGGTACTCAGGAAAACGTGAAGAAGGCTGAATTAGATCTAAAAGTAGCTGCGTTGGAGTTGGAGCAGCTAAAACGCCAGATTCAAGACGAACAAGATGCAGCGCAAATAGACATGAAAGCCGTGGGCTTTGAGCTTGAAATGCAGCGCCGGGACATTAACCAACTGCAGCGCCAGCTGGAGCAGGCAGATATAAAAGCTACTAAAAAAGGCGTGGTCACGTGGGTAAACGAAGAAATAGGTGCTACCGTGAACGCCGGAGAGCCCGTGGCCCGCGTAGCCGATTTGAGCAGCTTCAGAATAAAAGCCACTATCTCTGACTCTTATGCCGAGCAGGTGAAAACCGGCGGTCCCGTGGTGGTAAGGGTAAATGATGCGGATTTGCGCGGTGAAATAGCCAGTGTACAGCCCAAGGTAGAAAACGGCATTATCACGTTCTATGTGCGGCTGCAGGAGAAAAGCCATCAGGCGCTCAGGTCCAATCTTAGGGTGGAGGTATTTGTGCTCACCGAATTCAGACCGAATGTGCTGCGGGTGAAAAACGGTCCTTTCTACACGGGTGCTTCTGAGCAGGCAGTATTTGTGGTACAAGGCGACAAAGCTGTGCGGCGTATGCTCAAAACCGGTGCAAATAACCTGGATTACGTGGAACTGCAGGGCAACATAGCGGCAGGTGAAGAAATCATTATCTCCAGCACCAAGGAGTACGTGCACCTGAAGGAGCTGCTACTTTCAAACGACTAAGCTGCCAAACTATGAAAAAGACTTTATTCTGTATAGGGTTGGGGTTGCTCTGGCATTTGGCAACAGCGCAGGCGCAGCAGATTGGCCGCGTGCTCACGCTGCAGGAAACTATTAAATTAGCCTTGGCTTCTTCTATTGCCGCCAAGCAGGCGGTTACTAATAAAACCAGCAATTATTGGCAGTACCGCACCTTCAAAGCCAATTACCGTCCGCAGCTCTCGTTGAGCGGCACAATGCCAGATTTTTCCCGAAGTATTATTCCCGTTACGCAACCAGACGGAACCATTGATTTCAGAGCTGTTTCTATCAGCAACTCAGAGGTGGGGCTGTCGCTGAGCCAAGCGGTGGGGCTTACGGGCGGGCAGTTCTTTATCTCTTCCCAGAGTCAACGGTTTGATGACTTCAACCAAGGGCTTCAGCGATACAATACCTTCCCGGCCATCATAGGCTTTCGGCAGCCTGTTTTTGGGTACAACGAACTGGCATGGGCTAAGAAAATAGAGCCATTGCGCTACGCTGAATCTGAACGACAGTACCTGGAGGACCGCGAAGCGATAGCCACCACTGCTACCCAGCGCTTTTTTGACGTACTCCTGCAGCAGGTAAACTTTGAGATTGCCAGCAAAAACGTGGAGAACAATCAGACACTTTTCAAGATTGCCGAAGAAAAGTATCGGCTGGGTAGATTGTCTAGAAATGAACTGCTGCAGCTTAAACTTAGCCTTATGAACGCACAGCTGGCACAGGCACAGGCCTCTAATGAGCTTAAAACAGTAGCCATGCAGTTTGCCGCTTATGTAGGTATTGCTCAGGGGGAGAAAGTAGCGGTGCAGGCACCAGTGGAGATACCCACGCTGGAGGTAGAGGAACAGTTGGCGCTGGCACAGGCTAGGTTGAACCGCAAAGAGCGTTTTCAATACCAGCGGCAAGTGCTAGAGGCAGAACAGAAAATAGCCGAGACACGTGGTAAAGGCGGCTTTAATGCAAACTTATACGCTACTTTTGGGTTGACCAAGAGCGCCAATAATTTCTCAGAAAGCTACGCCCAGCCAGAAAACCAGCAGCAAGTTACCCTCGGGTTTAGTGTGCCTCTTGTAGACTGGGGAAGACAGAAAGCCAACGTAAAAACTGCCCAAGCGCAGCTGCAACTGGCGCAGTACACCGTGCAGCAGGAGCAAATAAATTTTGAGCAGAGCGTGCTGACCCAGGTAAACCAAATTGACTTGCTCAAAGAGCGCCTCCGCATTACTGCCTCCGCAGATTCCATTGCCCAAGAACGCTATGACATCACTAAGTCCACGTTTCTGGTGGGTCGCATCAGCATCACTGACCTGAACATAGCTTTGCAAGAGAAAGACCAGGCCCGCCGCGCCTACATTGAAGCCCTGCAAGATTTCTGGGTAGCCTACTATAGGCTTCGAGCACTTACTTTATATGATTTTGAAAAAGGACAACCGCTGCTGGCAGAGTAGTGAAAACGGCTGTTTTTAGCCTAGTTTTCAGAAAAGAGGCCGAAAACATAAAGCACCTTTGCCAAACGCAAATTCCCCCTTTGAAGGGGGCAGGGGGATGTTTACACAGGAGAGCACGCATTGCTGAACCGCATTTGCTTTCTATGGCGCGGAAGTGACTTTCCTTTCATCTTTAGTCACGGAAGTAAATCCGCGTCATAGTTGGGAATGCCATGTCAGCAGATGTAAACACCCCTCTTCGCTCCCCTCAAGGGGAGAATCTGTAGAAGCAGCAGATAAAGTAACAGATTGAACAGAAGTATAACACCTTGAAAAATTAGCACTTTAGCACATAATATTATGATACAGTTAATTGACATTGAAAAAGTCTACCGCACCAAAACCATAGAAACGGTAGCCCTTCACCGCGTGAACCTGCACGTGGAACGCGGTGAGTTTGTGTCCATCATGGGGCCTTCGGGTTGCGGGAAATCCACGTTGCTCAACATCATGGGCTTGTTGGACGAGCCTACCAGCGGCCACGTGGCCATTGACGGCCAGCCGGTGAAAACCCACTCAGACAGTAAGCTGGCCAAGCTACGCAATGAGAAAATTGGGTTTGTGTTCCAGAGCTACCACCTTATTTATGACCTGAGTGTGGTGGATAATGTGGAATTGCCACTCCTGTACCGCAACGTGTCTGGCAGTGACCGGCGGAAGCGAGCATTGGAAGCATTGGAGAAAGTAGGGTTAAGTGCCCGCACCAAACACTTCCCTAACCAGCTTTCCGGTGGGCAGCGACAGCGGGTGGCCATAGCCCGAGCCCTGGCAGGCAATCCAGAGATTATTCTGGCCGATGAACCTACCGGTAACCTGGACAGCGTGATGGGCGAGGAAATCATGGATATTCTCCTGCGCCTGAACCAAGAAGAGGGAACCACTATTGTGATGGTGACCCACGACGAGAACATGGCCCTTAAAACCAACCGCCTCATTCGGTTTTTTGACGGGCAGCAAGTGGCAGATTCAAGAGTACTAGAAGCCCAGATCTAACGCTACAGCCATGTTAAAGAATTATCTGAAAATTGCCTGGGCGGTATTACAGCGCCGCAAGTTCTTCACCTTCATCAGCCTCTTCGGGATCAGCTTTACCTTAATGGTGCTCATGGTGGTGACCTCGCTCTTTGACCACGTGTTTGGCCCCCAAATGCCGGAGCGCGAATCTGACCGATTGCTTTTTGTAAACAATTTGCGAGAGCAATTCAAAAATGATGGTATGAGTAGTGGGCCGCCCAGTTATTATTTTCTGGACCGCTACGTCCGTTCCTTGAAAACACCGGAAAACATTTCTATAAACTCCATCTTTACCACGGTGAACAGCTATGTAAACAACAAAAAGCTGACGTTGGACTTAAAATTTACCGATGAAGCGTTTTGGGAAATCCTGGAATTTAATTTTCTGGAAGGCCGACCATTTAGTGCTCAGGAAGTGGCCAATGCTACCCGGGTGGCGGTCATCAATCAGAACACCAGAAAAAGTTACTTCGGGGACAAAGAAGCCGTGGGCCAGTACATAGAGGTGGACCAGGTGAAATACAAGGTGATTGGGGTGGTAAAAGATGTGCCAGCCCTGCGTCTGCACTCTTACGCTGATTTGTGGGTGCCTATCACCTTGAAGAGTCAGGACTTCAAAAGGACCAGTCTAAGGGGATCTTACTTCGCCACGATCAAAGCCAAAAAGGCAAGCGATGTACCTAAGATCAAAGACGAATATGGGCAGATGATGCAACAGTTAAACAAGCAAGTTTCCAAGGAGGACAAGGAGGTGCATTCTTATGCAGACAATATCTTCGGAACCTTCGCCCGCAGCTTTCTGGGAGGCGGCACGAAGGATAAATCAACTTTTTTATACATGATATTGGCTGGGGCGGCTTTTCTATTTATGCTGTTGCCCACCATTAACCTGGTGAACATCAACATTAGTCGCATTATGGAGCGCTCCTCTGAAATTGGCGTGCGCAAAGCGTTTGGGGCCTCTTCCAAAACTATTATTGGACAGTTCGTTGTGGAAAACATTTTTCTTACGCTGTTGGGCGGCATGTTGGGCTTCCTGATCTCAGCGGGAGTGCTGGAGATAATCAACAACAGCGGCATTATTGCTTACGCCGATCTGGGGCTGAACCTGCGGGTATTTGCCTGGGGCTTGTTGCTCTGCCTTGTGTTCGGATTGGTTTCTGGGGTGTACCCCGCTTTTAAAATGTCACGCTTAAACGCCGTTGAGGCACTCAAAGGAGGTTCAAAATGATACGCCATCTGTTTAAACTGATCTGGAATCAGAAGAAAAGCAATTTCTTGTTGATCACTGAAATCTTCTTTTCTTTTCTGGTGCTCTTCGCGGTGCTTAGTTTCGGCATCTACAATTACCACAACTACACCAAACCTTTGGGTTTTACTTATGACAACGTGTGGCAGCTTTGGCTGAATCCGCAGACTGACTCCACAGCACATAACCTAGCCGTTCAGCGGGAGTTGATTCAGCGGGTGAAAAGTTTTCCGGAAGTGGAACATGCCTCGCTCTCTAATTCCAACACGCCCTTTGCCTTTAGCCAAATGAACAACAACTTGTCTTATGGTGGGAAAAAAGACATACAGGCCAACGTTTTTAACGTGCAAGCCGATTACCAGAAGGTACTTGGCCTGGAAGTTAGCCAAGGTCGCTGGTTTGGACCACAAGACAAGGCAAGCTTGCACAAACCCATTGTCATTAATCAAAAGCTAAAAGAAGAATTGTTTGGCGACGAAGAGGCCATCGGAAAATTGCTTCCGATAAATGATTCTTCCCAATATGCGGTAATTGGAGTGATAGACCATTATCGCTCTTATAGTGAGTTTGACCCAGAAGAGGCTGCCTATTTTGAGTGCATCAATTTAGATGAGGAGAAAAGCTATTTCTGGAACGGTCTGGTCATGAAAGTTAAACCGGGGGCTGGCGTGGCCTTTGAGGAGAAAATGGTGCGGGAGCTTTCGCGCATTGCCAAAGATTGGACCATTGAAGTAACTACCCTGGAGAAAATGCGCCAAAGCAAAGCCAAAATGACAACCGTGCCCATGGTAGCCTTAGGTTTGGTTTGCGGTTTTCTGGTTTTCAATGTCGCCTTAGGGTTGTTCGGGGTACTCTGGTACAACATTAACCGCCGCTACGCCGAAATTGGTTTACGAAGAGCCATTGGCGCGTCTTCTAAGCAAATCCGGAATCAGTTTGTAGGCGAAGTGCTGGTGATTGCCACATTCGGGTTGCTGTTAGGCTTATTGCTGGCGGTACAGTTCCCGCTGTTGCAGGTCTTTCAACTCTCCTCCGCCATTTACTGGGAAAGCATTGCCGCCGCCGCCTTCCTTATTTTTCTGTTGGCCACCATATGCGCAATTTACCCGAGCTACCAAGCCTCCAAAATCTACCCTGCGGTGGCCTTGCACGAGGAGTAGAATCCCATCCCTTCCAATGGTAGAGTCGTTTCATTCTAATTATTTTCTGGTTCATGTTTTCAACTTGGACCTATAATGACTGAAGTTTTCAACTTCAGTGAGGCGTTAGCCTCAAGAATTCGCATTTCTGAACCTTAAGATTACCTGGATCTGGTAGAATGAAACGACCCTGCTCATCAATTGAGAGGGGGGGGCTATCGGGGAAGAGCGTTTTTGGGTTCGTTTTCAGAAATGAGCCCGAGAACGGATTAATCCCTTGAAGCCACTTGGAGCGAGCCGCAAATGCGCCAGAACTCGCCCAGACCTGGCAGTGTCTTTAAGACCTGCCAGTGTCTTCGGTTTTGATCAACAAAAACTGCCACTCCCGTTTTTCGCCTGTTTTTCCAAAATCAACCCAAAATCGCTACCTTCACTTACTCGCTCCAAGAACCCATGATCCTGATTATTGACGATGACGTAGCCGTACGTGCTTCCTTAAGTTTGTTGCTGAAACAAGCCGGATATGCTACGGCCCAAGCTGCCGGGCCAGAGGAGGCGCTACAATTTGCTCACAGGCAAATGCCTCAGTTGGTGTTAATGGACATGAACTTCTCCATGGAAACCACCGGTGAGGATGGGCTGCGTTTGTTAGATCAAATCAAGCACCTGTACCCAGCGGTACCAGTTATTCTGATAACAGGTTGGGGTTCTATCAACCTGGCAGTGGAAGGCCTCAAAGGTGGTGCCGCCGATTTTATTACCAAACCCTGGAGCAACGAGGCGCTGTTGCAATCTGTTAAAACCGCACTGGAACTAGCCAAACCCTCTGCCGAAATCTCCACCGGTAAACTCACCCGCAAAGCACTGGACGACCAATTTGACTTCTCCATGATTGTGGGCGAAGATCCGGGGCTGTTGCAGGTGCTGCGCAACATTGGCCAGATAAGTGCCACTGACGCTTCTGTTTTGATTGAAGGAGACAGCGGCACTGGTAAAGAGCTCATTGCCGAGGCCCTGCACAAGAACAGCCACCGCCGCAAGGCACCTTTTGTAAAAGTGAACCTGGGCGGCATCTCCGCTAGCTTGTTTGAAAGCGAGATGTTCGGACACCGCCGAGGTGCCTTCACCGATGCCAAAACCGACCGCTTGGGCCGCTTTGAAATGGCCAACAAGGGCACCATCTTTTTAGATGAGATTGGCGAGCTGGATATGGCCAGCCAAGTAAAGCTGTTGCGCGTGCTACAAGACCGCACCTATGAGGTGCTCGGCGACAGCCGCTCCCGAAACCTGGATATACGGGTAGTTTGCGCCACTAACCGCAACCTGCAAGAAATGGTGTCTGAAGGCAAGTTCCGGGAAGACCTTTATTATAGAATTAACCTGATCACGGTAAAACTGCCGGCCCTGCGCGAGCGCAACCAGGATATTCCGCTGTTGGTGCAGCACTTTGTAAACAACCTGCGCAAAACCTACCACAAGCAAGAACTGCAGGTGGGCAACAAGGCGTTGAAATGGCTGAGCGAGCTCCCGTTGCCCGGCAATATCAGAGAACTGAAGAACCTGGTGGAACGCACGGTACTGGTGTCTGGCAAGAGTCTGTTGGAAGTAGAAGATTTTCAGAGCCAGTTGCAGGGCGGCAGCCGCAGAATAGAAGAGAAACAGTTGCCCAGTGTAGGCACGATGACCTTAGAGGAAATGGAAGCCAATATGATCAGGAAATCCATGGCCTATTACCAGAACAATGTCAGCAAAGTGGCCAAAGCCTTGGGGGTAAGCCGGGGAGCCTTGTACCGGCGGCTAGAGAAGTTCAACATTCCATATGAGGCTGCGGAGTAAGTTTATTGTAGCGGCTGTACTGTTGCACCTGGCCTTGGTGACGCTGGCCTGGCAGTTGCTGGACTACAACAAAGCACTGTTTGTAGCCGCTGAAATCCTGATTATCGCCAGCATTGTCTTCACTGCCAAACTGTACACCTCCTTCGTGCGGCCTCTTAACCTTATTGCCGCCGGAATAGAGTCTATCAAAGACCGTGACTTTTCCATCAAATTTATAGAAACCGGCCAGAAAGAGGTAGACCAGCTTATACAAGTGTACAACCAGATGATGGACGAGCTGCGGCAGGAGCGCGTGGTGCAAACCGAAAAACATTTCTTACTGGAACGCCTTATTGAAGCCTCGCCTTCTGGCATTATTCTGTTAGACACTCATGACCGGGTAGCGGGCCTAAACCCGGCGGCGGCCCTTTTATTGCAGACTTCAGGAAAAGAGGTAGTAGGGAAACCGTTACCGGAACTGCCCGGGCATTGGGGAGATTCGTTAGGCAAGCTCCCTAAAGACGAGCAACGCGTGATCAGACCCAACGGCATACAGACGTACCGCTGCCGTAAAATCCGGTTTCTTGACCGCGGCTACCACCGGTACTTTATTCTGGTAGAGGAACTGACGGCAGAGCTCCTGGAGAAAGAGCGGAATGCCTATGAAAAGCTGATTAGAATGATGTCGCATGAGATCAACAACTCCATTGGGGCGGTAAATTCTATTCTTCACTCCTTTTCTTATTTCTCGCCTCAGCTAGACCCAGCTACCCGCCCAGATTTTGACGAGGCGCTGCAGGTGTGCATTACCCGTAACCAAAACCTGGCGGGTTTTATGGCCAACTTCGCCAATGTGGTGCGTATTCCGCCGCCGGTAAAGAGACCGGTGCCGTTGCATGAGCTTCTGCAAAGCATTCACCGGCTCATGACGCCCAGCTTTGAACGGGCGCAGGTCGCCTGGCAATGGGATTTAGATGCCGATTCACCCACGGTAGAAGTAGATGTGCAGCAACTAGAGCAAGTACTGATCAACGTGCTGAAAAATGCGGTAGAGGCTGTAGACGCTGGTGGTTGGGTGAAGGTAAGAACTGTAGCCAACCCGCCGCAGTTGCTCATCCAGGACAATGGCAAAGGCATTGCGCCTGAGGTGCAGGAAAAGCTATTTTCTCCCTTCTTCAGTACCAAAGCCAACGGCCAGGGCATAGGCTTAACCATGGTGCGCGAAATTTTGTTGCAGCACGGGTTTAAATTCTCTTTGCAAACAGGTGCTGATAGGGTGACTACATTTGCAATAAACTTCACCCCTTAGCCTCTCTCCCGTGCGAGGGGGAACACCGCTTATGTGCTTTAGGCCTGTTTTGCGAAAATCAGGCTCAAAACACATTGCAGGAGTCCCTTCTCCCTGAGGGAGAAGGATAGGATGAGGGGGAAAACGTTTCGAATGGCAGAAGTGGTTGTTCAGGAAAAGAAAATGGATTTGGGTAAATCAAAAGCTGTTTCTCTGTAGCCACCGTTGGCCCCTCACCCTAGCCCTTCTCCCTCAGGGAGAAGGGACTCCTGCAATTCTTTTTGGGCCTGCTTTTCTAAAATTAGCCTGAAAACGCCTACTCAAAGGACCTTGCAGTGTTTCCAAGAGCTGCGTGTGTCGGCATCTGCCGCAAATTATAACTGAATCAAAAAAAACACCTCACAGGTTTCATAACCTGTGAGGTCTAAAAGCGCTTCTGATTTAGGGCCCATTTTCTGGAAAACAAGCCTAAAACGCCTTCTACTTCAGAAGCGTACTTGTTAAGACTTAGAAAATTTATCGGCGTAGCCGCTGGCTTCAAAGAAAGCTTTAGCGTCTTGAAATTCTAAAATGTCCTTCACCGCCTGCTTTTTGTCTGTGGCTTTGTTGTAGTACGCTTCACAGATTTTGTAGCCCATGTAATAGCCTAAGTCGGCTGGCCAGTCAGGTCGCTCCTGATTGCCGTTGGCAATCCAGTTTTTGGATCGGTTCAGGTACATTTCGGCTTTAAATTTCTCCCAAATTTCTTCTTCGCGCGGGTTGGCAAAATCATGTAGACGTTTGTTGATGTTGGTGCCGGAAATAAGTTCGCCAATGAAGTCAGCCATTCCTTCGGTTAAAGATCCTGCTAACAGCGTGGTGTCTGACTTGTTTGTCTGAATGAAGTGAATAAGCTCATGAGCAATTAGGGGCGGCACATTTTTTATGTAGTTGAAATTGTTTCGCTCCCACAGGTTTAGCTCATGCATGGGTACGTCTTCTGAGCGGGAGAACTGGTCAATGCCAATTAGAAGCCCGTTGTCTGAGGCGGTGCCGGCCGAGTTGTAACGCCCCACTACAAAATAAACGTTTGGAAACGTTGACGCTGGGTACAGTTCCTTCATCTTATGAAAGCTCTTATAGATATCGGCTTTCATATTGTCTGCCTGCAGTGTGTTCTTTCTTATGGCTGGGAAGAAAGCAGTTTTGTTGTTCAGGTTATTCAGGAACAACTCGGTAGAGCCAATCTTAAATTCAAAATAGTCTTGTAACCCTACAGATGCTTTTTCAAAATATTCCTTCTCAAATATTTCCTGCTGGCGTGCTGGTTCTCTGGCGGCTAAATCATAGGCTTTCCAAAAATTATGTACGTCTGCGGTGACCAATTGAACCTTGTCAGGATCGCCTAGTTGGGCATGTTTTTTTTCTAGCTGTTGCTCTAGTTTAAGATACTTTTTGTCTTGCTTGAGAATCTCCAGATCAGAATCTCGTTTCATGTTAGACAGGTTCTTGTAACCGGCGGCCACTGATTTTTCTAAATAGTTAAGGGCTTGCTCCTTTTGGCCCATAAGAGCGTAGTTGCAGGCAATGTTGTAGTACGTGTTGCGTACGTGTGAACCCTTAGGGGAAGCCGCCAAGGACTGTTGGTAAAGTTTAATGGACTCATTGTAGTTTTTCTGGTGGTATAGTTCGCTGGCTTTTTTGTTTAGTTCAGTGTGGGCAGGCGGCGTAAAGTAAGAGATAACTAAACTGGTGGTGTCTTTGCCGTTGGTTACCCAAAAGCGCTCCCGTTGGTTGTTTTGGTATATGACGGCAAGGCTGTCTGTGCCCGTGTTCACGTGTATGGGGTTAGGCCGACTTTTAGGCCCGATTCTCACTAGCTTTTCCTTGCCCGCTTCACTTACTTTAAAAGTTAGGCTGAAGTTGTTTTCTTTCATGAAAACCTGCACGGTGTCTTGCGGAGCGCGTAATAATGGAGCTTTGGCTTGTGCTGATACTAAGAAAGGACTGAACATGCCTAATGCAAGGCAACTGGTCTGAAGTAATTGTTTTAAAGTCATAGCAGTAGCTGTTTTCTAGTGCTATAGATGCTCATCTGTAGGCAATGGTTGCTTAGGGCAGCACACTGTTTGGTAAAATCGGCGGAACTTACAGAAGATAAGGAGCTTTGTTTTAGCTATACATGTGTATTGTGCGATGCGTCTGTTTTAGGCTTTTTATTAAAAAAACAAGCCTAAAACCCAGCTGGAAGAAAGGAGGGCTGTAAAGCTTGTTCTTTAAGTATAATCAGGGTTAGGAGGGTAGTTCAATAGGTAGGGCAACAGGGTTATTTTTCTTTTCTAGTTCTAACTGTTATAATCAATGATGTTGCTAGAGAAGCAGCAGATATATTAAAAAAATCATACTAGAAAAGTTGCCCTTGCACATATTGCTGTACCTTCTGTGGGCGCTGTAAGTGCAGGCCAGTTCTGCTTTCCAGTTGGTCTATGAGGTGTTCTATGGCAGGCGGAGCATGCATGATGTCTTTCTGGTGCATGAAGAAATACACAGTGTGTAAACCCTGTTCCAACCACTGGTGCAGCCGTTCAGCCCAAGCCTCAAGTCTTGAAAAATCCGAAGGAACCAACCCGTGCCCGTTGAACCTGATCATAGCCACTGATGAGGTCAGGCGCATGTGCAGCACATCTCTTCGGCCAGCCACGTCAGTCAGTACAGTGGCTATCTGTCTTTCAGTGAGCATCTGGAAAGCCTCGTCTACTATTTCAGAATCTTTAAACCAGTTCTCGTGTCTAAACTCCACTGCCAGCGGAACTTCTTTAGGGAAGTGCTGCAAATAATTTTCTAATACCGGCCAGTCATCGGGTCCGAAGAAAGGCGGCAACTGAAGAAAAACCATGCCTAACGTTTCTCCCAAGCCTAAAACAGCATCACAGAAAAGCTTGGTGGGTTCTCCTGCGTTTTGCAGTAACTGGTCGTGGCTAATGATTTGCGGTAATTTAGGGCAGAAAACAAAACCTGGCGGCACGGCCTGGCGCCAGCGGTTAATGGCTGAGGCGTCGGGTATGCGGTAGTGGGTGGTGTTCATTTCTAAGGTGTTAAACTGCCGCGAATACCAATATAGTAGTTGTGCGTCTTGTGCCCCGGCAGGGTAGTAAGTGCCAACCCAGGGCTTGTTCGTCCAGGTAGGGCAGCCCAAGTAGATGGATGGTTTGGTAGGTCGCTCTGAAAGGGCTAAAACATGAGCCGTTTGCTGGTGGTCTTGGGGTAGTCTGAAATCAACGTTGCTTATGTCTGGCAGGCGTCCAAAATCCATAGGAAAGGAGGTGTGGGTTTGGGTGTATGCAAACTATTTGTCTACGTAAAACGGTTATAAATAGATCTGTTTCACAAATTTTTTCAGAAAAAAAATATTTTTAAGAACAGGTATTCTATTTTTTTAAGAATCTAAATATCTATTTATATCAATATGAAAATGTAAAAACACGTCTATAGTAACTGTAAAGGCAGAATCTGACTTAAAGTTTTCCTTTAAGTTTGGCATACCACGGTTTATGAATTTAGTTATATTTTGAATTAAATATTTTGAACAAAAACATAGAATTATATAACTTTAAAGTGTTTTATGCTAGGTAGACGGAAGCGTGAAAACCTAGGAGTGGTTGCAATGAAAAAATATTTCCTAATTTTGCTGCCTTCGAATTGATGTTCCACCAACTAAACCAATAATGGGGAAACTGAAAATTTACTATGCAATTGCCGTTCTTTTCATTATTTCATTCAGCTTTGCGCCAACTGCCTCAGGGCAAGAAGTAGGCGATGAGCAAGCCGGAGTAGCCTCTTGGTACGGGGCTAAATACCACGGCCGCCGCACCGCTAGCGGTGAAGTATACAATCGCTTTAAGCACACCGCCGCCCACAATGGCCTGCCAATGGGCACTAAGGTAAAGGTTACCAACATGGCAACGGGTAAAAGTATTATTGTTAAGGTTAATGATACTGGCCCATTCAGAGCCCCGCGGGTCATTGATTTATCAGAGGCCGCTTTTAAAACTATTGCCTCCCGTAAATCAGGTTTAATTAATGTACAGGTAGAAGTAGTGGAATTGCCTGCCGAGTTCCTAGCCCAGCGCGCCGCTGAAAAAGCGAAAGCTGAGGAAGAAGCAAATGCCATAGCCGCTACGGCCGCCACCAACACTGAGGCGCTTTCTGCTGCTGTAGCAGCAACTCCTTCTACGGCAACCGCTGGTGTATTGGCGCAACAAAAGTATTTTGTTGTTCAGGCGGGTGCCTTCAGTACTCAAGGCAATGCTGAGCTGCAAGTAGAAAAACTGCGCAGAATATATCAGAAGATGCCTATTGCCCGCCAAGAAGACATCGTGAACGGGAAAACAGTGCACCGCATCATAGCTGGACGTTTCGCTAACCGTGCTGAAGCCGAGAAAGCAAAAAAAGAACTGGAAAGCAAAGGCTTTGGAGGTCTGGTGAAAGAAATAGCTGAGGCTGCCTCTCTCGCTAGTGCCCTATAAGTTTTTCGAAATTATCTTTAACAGCCAAGCCTGCCACTGCAGGCTTGGCTGTTCTGTTTTAGGGTTGTTTTTGAAAAAACGGCTAAAAAACGCGGCTCTCTGAATTTAATCTGTGTTTTTTTGTTGTAAAATCTAAGGTCTAACAGTGAGGCAGGTATTTGCCGTATACAGTTTTAGTATACCAGATAACAGGTATCTTGCGTTATTGGCAGTAAAACTTTGAAAATATTAGTTCCATGGCATTTGTGAGAACGTGGGTAAGCGTGCTGGTCATCGGCGTATTGGTTTTAGGGGGAGCTTCTCCGAAGGCCCAGGCGCAGATTATTGGCAAGGAGAAAAAGAACTGGCTTCTCTTCTGGAAAAAGTCGGAGCCTTTGGTGGTGGTATATCCTACAGATTCGGCGCTCATGGCAGACTCTTTAGCGAAGCCCTCGCTGGTGGTATCTGCTGACAGCGTAGATGAAAAAGACGATAAGAAAAAGAAGAAGGGCAAGAAGAACGTCTATTTTGGATATAGAACAAAAAAAGCCTTCACCCGGCAGGGCAAAGGCAAAAACCAGATAATAGAGACTTTCCATTACTTGCGCGAGTTCAAGCAGCCAAACGAGTATGTGCTGGAAAAACATTATTATGACATTAAAAGAAAAAGGATCTTTAAAACCCGCAATGAACTAGATCCCTCTAAAACTAAATTATTGGTGTTGCATGGGCCTTACACCAAAACAAGAGGCGATGTGGTGATTGAGCAGGGGTATTTTTATGTGGGCGCCAAACACCTGCGGTGGGAAACGTTCCGTACAGATAGTATTCTTACCGACAAACAACATTATAACAAGGGGTTCTTGCGTGATGCTCTGGTTACATACTATGATGCCGCTAAAACCAAGGTAAAGGAAGTTATTCCGTACCAGTACGGGGAAGTGCAGGGCGAGTATCTTAAGTTTTATGAGAATGGTCAGATAGAGTGGCAGGGTAAGTATGACAAGGGCCGTAAAGTTGGCATTTGGATAAACTACTTTGACTTTAGAGGGCGTCGGCAATTTGAGATACAGTACCCAGAGTCTGCCTTTGACGAACCGTTTGAGCCAGTGCTCGTGAAACAGTATGACCGCCATGGGCAAACTGTCTTTCAAAAGAAATAACCAGAAGTAGATAAACTAAGTACCCCTGTGGGTAACATATATGCCGTTTTCGGCCTCTTTTTTTAAAAAGAGGCCGAAAACGGCTTTTTATTATTCTACTGTTATGTCAGTTATAATTAGATGTAATTCAACAGTGAAAGAGTGTGTTAAATGAAGAAATATGCGGCTGTTGATTGTGTTTAAGCAAAAAGCAGTAAATGGTCTCTATCGCTAAGTATTGTTTATGAAATGAGTCAGTGGAATGCATCTTCAAAATGCCAGATCATTGGCCCTGACTTCTGCCATAGAATGGAAATAATGTCAAATCTGACGTCGTGCTGCCAGTTAGTTTCTTCAATATAATTATCAGCAGCCATCAATAAGAGTTCTTCTTTGGCTGGTGTTACTGCTTCTTCTGGGTATCCAAAATAATGGGTGCTCCTAGTTTTTACTTCTACAAGCACCAGTATTTTGTCTTTTACTGCTATAAGATCTACTTCAGCCCGCCTGTACCTATAGTTGCGGGACAAAACCTGATAGCCTTTTGCCCGTAGATACGCCTCTGCGGCGTCTTCGCCTTGTTGGCCTAAGCGGGTATTATGTGCCATTTTTGGTAGCTGATAGTTAATTGAGTAATTTGCATAACTTTTCTCTTATTGAGCATTTTATACGCAAAGCTCCGTAAGCGGTGAAGAAGCAATGCTTTGGCAGGTTCATGTGCTAAGCGGCCGCTCCAGACTTTTACACCTGTGGTACATAACAAAAACATACTTCTTAAACGCTTTGGTTTGGTAGATTACCAACAGGCTTGGGATTATCAGGAACAACTACTGAAAGAGGTGTTGGCTGTGAAATCTCAGAACCGACAGCTACCAGAGGAGGAACAGTTGCCAACCCCCAATTATTTGCTGTTTTGCCAGCACCCGCACGTATATACTTTGGGTAAAAGTGGCCATGAAGAGCATTTGCTTTTAGATGAAGAAGGCCTTCAGAAAAAAGAAGCTTCTTTTTATAAAATCAACCGTGGGGGTGACATCACGTACCATGGTCCTGGACAGCTGGTTGCTTATCCTATTCTGGACCTCGAGAACTTTTTTACAGATATACACAAGTACCTTCGTTTCTTAGAAGAGGCCGTTATTCTTACCCTAGCTGATTACGGTATAGCCGCTGGTCGTATTGATGGGCTTACCGGAGTCTGGATAGATTTTGAGGAGCAAAAGAATCCTAGGAAAATATGTGCCATGGGTGTGAAGTGCAGCCGCTGGGTAACCATGCACGGTTTAGCGCTGAACGTGAATACTGATTTAAGCTACTTCGGTAACATAGTGCCTTGTGGTATTACTGACAAAGCGGTGACTTCTTTAGAGCAGGAACTCGGTCAGAAAGTGCCGCTAGAAGAGGTAGAGGCAAAGTTATTAGTTCATTTTGAACGCTTGTTTGATGCCCAAATCTTGGTGAAGCAATATGAAGAAAGACATTGATTTTCATAAAGTAGAAGGTGTCTCCATAGCTATAGCCCGTGAAGTAAACGAGTTAGGGCAGGAAGAGTGGAATGTCTACTTTATCAATAACAATAATTTTTACCTTGAGAATGTGCTGATTGCCTCAAAAGGCTATGGCACCCATGAAGGGGAAGAGGTGAAGACTTCAGTCTTAAGGCATATGTATGAGACCGTTGAGCCGCGGAGCTTCAGACAGGTAGAACCTATTGATCCGGGGCTCTTTCATCTAACCAATGAGTACTGGGTGAGTTACTACATAGGCAAAGAAATTCATGACAAAAAGTTTTTGTTTGTTCCGGGAACTATAGTAGAGGAAAATTTAATTCAGATTACGCTTTTAGAGAAACAAGGGGTATTGCATTCATAAGGTATCAGGGGCAATAGGCCTCAGAAGTATCAAACCAGAGGCTTCTACTCTTTCACCACAATAGTGACCTAAACATGAAGTTTTTCACATATTTGCTCTCATTCAGCTGGTCATTTTTCATTGCCCTGTTTGCCATACCTTCTATTGTGTATGTGGCGCACTTGAAAAATATTCTTGACCAGCCCAACAAGCGAACGGTGCACGTGTCGCTAACTCCTCGTTTAGGGGGCTTGGGAGTGTTTGCTGGCTTCATGTCTGCGCTTACCATTTTTGGCGTGCTTGACAACGGGGTTCAGCAACTGTTGGCCGGCTGTATTATTCTTTTTTTCGGGGGGCTTAAAGACGACTTAGTGTCTATTTCAGCCTTTAAGAAGTTCTTTATGCAGGTGTTGGCTACAGGGGTAGTCATGTTTATTGCTGATATAAGAATTACCAGCTTCCAAGGCATTTTCGGAATTTATGAACTGCCGGAGGGGCTCAGCTATGGGTTTACCTTTTTTGCCATTGTAGGTATTACCAACGCAGTAAATTTAATAGATGGACTAGATGGTTTGGCCGGTACTATTGTGACTATTATTGTGGCCACGTTTGGCACCTTCTTTTATTTGTCGCACATGCCGGCGTATTCTAATTATGCAGGTGTGGCGGTTTGTTTAATTGGCGGATTGCTAGGCTTCTTGCGCTACAATTTTTACAAAGCGCGTATTTTTATGGGTGATACCGGCTCATTGCTCTGCGGCTTTGTAGTGTCGGTTATGGCCATTCAATTTATAGAAATGCGTTATGTGCCGTCCTCTCCTTCCGTGGCATTGGGCGTATTGTTTGTGCCTCTTTTTGATACCATCCGCGTTTCCTTTATCCGAATTATGAAAGGAGTTTCGCCTTTCTCTCCTGATAAGAACCATATTCACCACCGCATTCTGGCTATGGGGTTCAGCCAGGTTAGTACTGTGTTGCTTTTAGCCTTGCTGAATATACTGGTCATAGTTTTTGTTTTCAGCTTTGCTGACTGGGGTAATTTAAACCTGTTGCTTTGTCTGGTCGGGTTTTCTGTGGTGCTTAGTTTGGTGCTGGGGGAATATAAAGCTAAGCCAGCGGAGAATCCATAACATATGCGCTATTGGTTAGCCTTTTTCTTTCTTTGGTTAACAGTGGGGCAGCTTCAGGCTCAGCCTGGGCCTCAGAAACCTCTGCTAAGTACTGATTGGTTGGTGTACCAATCCTCAAAAAATCAACTGGTACCTTATTTGCCAGATTTCCATGATGAATACCAGGCGCTTTACCAGTGGGTGACCTATGATCGATTCACAAATCCTAAAATTGAACTGGCGGCACGGCAAAACCTTTGTTTGTATCTAGACAATAAATTAGTGTTCGTAGCTGATTCCACGGCTCGGTATACCATAGACTTATCCCGTTTTCTACAGCCCGACAAAAAGTATCTGCTCACGGTCTGGCACCCTCAACTGCAGCCAAATTATCTGTCATTCAAATCGGCTACAGAGCATGTGGAGGTTATAAATGCGGCGCAGAAAACTTTACTGCAAGTAAAGCCAAGACAGACCGATTCCCCCAGAAGTGCTTTGGTGCTGTTTATGCTGGTGGTGGGCTTGATGTATGGAAGCTTAAGGCTTACGTTTCCGTCTGACTTTGCCAGTATTTTCAGGTTAAACAATTTTACCAAGCTTTCTACGCTGGAAGAGGGGCTTTTGGCCAAACCAATAGGTAATTGGTCCAGCATTTTGTTTGTGCTGGCTTTTGCTTTGTCTTTTGCATTATTGATTGTGGCCGTGCACACCAACCTTGAAGAGCTTACTCTGCTGAATCAGCTCTTTGCTGCCACACAGGCCGACCTGATCTCCAAGATTCTGCTTTACTCGCTCATCATCTTTCTTTTTGTGGTGCTCAAGTTTCTATTGCTGCGGCTGATGGGTTTTATATTTGGAGTAGAGGAGGTTGTGCTAACTCAATATCGTGAGTTTTTGCGCACGCTTTTGGCAATGGGTGGTCTTCTTCCTATGGTTATGCTCCTATATCTAGCCTTTGAACAGTCTACCCCGGAAATGATTTATTGGGTAGCCAATGTTGCAATTACAGGCTTGCTGATTTTTACAGTAATTAGAACGTTCATCACGGTTAGTAATAAATATTCTCTCCAAAATCTACATTTATTTTCGTACCTTTGCGCCACAGAAGTGATTCCATTGATGATTCTGCTCAAGTTGATCGTTTTTGTGTAATTGGTTTTGACTCAAAGATTTATTAGTAATCTTAGATTGCATTTTTAAAAATACCTTCTAACATGGCTGACGGTAAAGAAGAGTTGGGTGCGGACAGACATTCAAAAAAGATTTCAAGTATTCTGGTCACGCAACCAAAGCCGGCAAACGATAATTCGCCATACTTAGGCATTGCTGAGAAATACGGAATCAAGGTTGATTTCAGGGCCTTTATTGAAATTGAGCCGGTGCCTTATAAAGAGTTCCGGAAAGAGAAGATTTCAATCCTGGATCATACGGCTGTTATTTTCACCAGCCGTAACGCCGTTGACCATTTTTTCAGAATCTGTTCCGAGGGCAAGATTGATGTTCCTGCTGAGATGAAGTACTTCTGTATTTCTGATCAAACTGCTTATTACCTTCAAAAGTACATTGTGTTGCGTAAGCGTAAGCTGTTTGTAGGTGGTAAAACAGCGTCAGATCTGTTTGATGTGCTCAAGAAGCATAAAGGAGAGAAATTCTTGTACCCATGCTCCAATATCAGGAAAGAAGATATTCCGGAATTCATGCGTGAGAACAATTTTGATTTCACGGAAGCCACCATGTATAAAACCGTGGCCTCAGACTTATCTGATCTGGCGGAAGTAAAATATGATTGCATTGCATTCTTTAGCCCTTCAGGTATTAACTCATTGTTTGTGAACTTCCCTGATTTCAAGCAGAATAGCACTAGAATTGCTGCCTTTGGGCCTACTACAGCCCAGGCGGTAAGAGATGCGGGGTTAGAGCTTGACATTGAGGCGCCAATGCCGAATGCTCCGTCTATGACGGGGGCCATTGAGGTTTATATACAACAACATTCTGGCAAAAAGTAAACTTAACGTTACTTTTATTTAATTTGTGCGTAGCAAGGGCTATGGCTAAAGAATTGTGGATACCTTTGGTGGTTTATCGACAATTTGCTAGCTTAAGCCCTTTGCTATTTTGATATAGTCTTGCATTCTTTATTGCACTCTATGATGCACAAATTTCGCCTGTCACTGTTTGTCTTCTTTTTTGCCGTGCCTTTGTTAGGTTTGGCGCAGCAGCTTCCTCAATTCAGCCATTACTCTTTTAACGGACAGTTCATTAGTCCAGGCTACGCAGGTATAACCGGCCAAACGGAGTTGAATGTATTGTACCGGTACCAGTGGCTTGGCTATGAAGGTTCATTTGATGCCGGAGGTGCTCCCAGAACAGCTTTATTTTCAGTTTCAGCTCCCTTGCCTGGCTTAAGAAGTGGTTTGGGGCTTGTGGTGATGAATGATGAAATTGGGGCGGTAGATGTCTTCTCAGCGCAACTCTCTTATGCGCATCATATCCCTATTGGTGCCGGTAGGCTTGGGATAGGGGTTCAGGGGATGCTTGTGAATATGAGTAAAGGTGGCTACAGGCCTAATGACATAGGCGATCCTCGTGTTCCTTTCAATAGCTCTGACCGTAAGTACGATTTGGGAGTTGGAGCATGGTACCAGCACGAAAGATGGTATTTAGGTGCAGGTGTAACAAATTTATTAGGAGCGACATACGAATTTGAAAACGAGGCACGTTCATCAGATCGTAGCATTGTGACCGGAGAAAAGCACCTGATGGTTTCAGCGGGTTATAATGCTGAACTTTCTTCAAATGTGGTCGTAACACCTACAACAATATTAAAACAAGATTTAAATGCAGGAGTGTCATCTGTGGAGGCAGGAGTAAGGGTAACTTTCAATGAAAAGTTCTGGGGTGGGGCCGGGTATAGATTTGGAGAGGCAATGACTGGTTTGTTAGGTGTTTACTTATTGAAGAACAATGCGTTAAGTTTTGGTTATGCTTTTGATTATACAGTGGTTAATGCTGCTGCCAAGAGTCCTACCTCTCACGAGGTTATGTTAGGCTACCGACTGCCTAGATCTAAAAATACTACAAAACCTCCAATCAGAACCCCAAGATATAACATGTAAATACCTAGAAGTAGGTATTGCGCAACATGTTGACCATGTAGTATTTATTCAGCCCTTAAAATAATAATTTGATAATCTCGTTAAAAAAATAAAGTTCGAGGAATAACAATAATTTTGTTTTTGAAATCAGTTGTATATCTTTGCTAACTTAAAATTAGTTACGCTTAGTGATGTCGCTTTTTCTTTACAAGTACAGTATTATGAATAAGTTTTTACAAGTTTCTGCCATTGCGTTGAGTGTCGCCTTTGTGACAGGTTGTGGTATGGGGAGAGGCTCTCAAGGTGATGTGATAGGGGCGCAGGATCGTCCTGAGTTCAATCCTCAGGAAGTGCCTTATGGAATGATCGCCTGTCCGGGCGGAACGTTTCATATGGGGCAGACAGATCAAGACATTGCTGCTAGTATGTCTAATATGAACAAGCAGGTAACTATTGGTGGGTTTTATATGGATGAAACTGAGATTACCAATAATGAATATCGTCAGTTCATGGAAGTGATGCTGACGGATTCTTTGGATATTCTTGGAGAACCATATGTGAGAGGTGTGCTTTACCCAGACACATCAGTTTGGACAAAGGACTTCACTTACCACATGGGTGATCCGCTGGTAGAGTATTACTATTCACACCCTGCTTTTGATGATTATCCGGTAGTGGGTGTTAGTTGGAATGCTGCAAAAGAATTTAACCGGTGGAGAACGAAGCATAAAAACGACTTCAATGCCTCAAATGACATGGCACCAGTGCCAGGCTTTAGGCTTCCTTCTGAGGCTGAGTGGGAATATGCAGCGCGGGGTGGTCGTGATTTAGCTACTTACCCTTGGGGTGGTCCTTACCTTCGTAATGCCAGTGGCTGTATGTTGGCTAACTTCAAGCCTGGACGTGGCGATTACTACAGTGATGGCTTTACCTATACTGCTCCTGTAGGACAATATTATCCAAACGATTTTGGTCTATATGATATGGCTGGTAATGTGGCTGAATGGTGTGAAGATGCATATTCTTCAGTTACAGTGCCTATCACCTGGGATTTGAACCCAACATACTATGATACTGCTGAAGTACGTAAAATTGTGAGAGGTGGATCTTGGAAAGATATAGCTTACTTTTTGGAAACAGGCGTGCGGAATTTTGAGCATAAAGATTCTGCTAGCTCTTATATCGGTTTCAGAAGTGCTATGATCTACATTGGCCGTTCTTCTGGTCGTGAATTTGGTTTTGGAAATTATTAATCTGCACTAATCTAAATTTCTTACTATCCCTTTTTTTAAAAACACACTCTTTACAATTTTAATCTGTCAAAAAAAATGAGCAAATCAAAAAAACACTGGCTATGGGATGGGTTGATGCCCAAAGTTTATGGTATTGGTGCTGCAGTAGTAATTTTAGGTGCTTTATTTAAAATTTTGCACATTGGGCCAGCGGATCAAATGTTGATGTTGGGACTTGGAACTGAAGCTGTGATTTTCTTCTTAAGTGCCTTCCAGCCTATTCCTCATGACCCAGAGTGGGAAAAAGTTTATCCACAGTTAAGAGATGATTATGATGGTCCTCTTCCAACTGTACCAGCTGCCTCAGGTCCTTCTTTAACTGGTGATTTAGATAAAATGCTGCGTGAGTCTAATGTAACTCCAGCAACTATCAGCTCATTAGGCCAAGGTTTGAACAGATTAAGTGAAACAACTGCTCAAATGGCAGATCTTACTGATGCAACCGTTGCCACAAAAGAATATACAACTCGTGTGAGAACTGCAGCAGGTTCATTAGATAAAATTAATGAAGCCTATGCTTCTACGGTTGATGCTATCTCTCATATGGCTAACGCTACCACTGATGCTCAAGCCTATCATCAGCAGGTGCAAAATATCACTAAGAACTTGGGTGCATTGAACGCTGTATATGAAATGGAGCTTCAAGATGCAAACAACCACCTGAAATCAATGAATAAGTTCTATGGTAGCTTGACTATGGCTATGGAGAATCTTACTGATGCCAGCCGTGATACAGAGCAATTCAAAGAGGAAGTAACCAATTTGACTAAGAATCTTCATTCATTGAACAATGTGTACGGCAATATGCTGAATGCAATGAGAGGCTAGTCTTCGCCAAACCTTTATACTAAACCATTTAATCGAATTAAAAGCTTTATTTAGGATATATGGCTGGAGGAAAAGAATCGCCACGGCAGAAGCTGATCGGGATGATGTATCTCGTGCTTACTGCAATGTTGGCTTTGAACGTTAGCTCTGCAATACTCTTGAAGTTTCAGTTTATCGATGACAGCTTAACAACTGTTAACGCTAAAACAAACCAGGATAACAGCGGAACATTAAGAGGAATAAAAGCTGCCGTAAGCGAGTCAGGTAATAGAGCTCAAGATACACGCGTAGTGCAAAATGCTGAGGCTGTGAGAAAAGAGACAGCTGAAATCACAGCATATATTCACGGTCTGCGTGCGGAACTGGAGAAATTAGCAGAAGGCAGAGATGCAACAACCGGAGCTTATAAAAACCCAGAAAACCAAACAGGAGTTGCTCAGCTAATGGTTGGTGAAGCTGGTAATAAAAAGGGTAAAGGTTATGAATTGCAGCAAAAGCTTAATGAGTATTCTAAGTTTTTGAATCAGTATAACACAAATGTGCCTGCAAAACTAGCTCAAGACGGAGATCAGGACCCTAGGGTGAAGAATAACAAAGAGCAGCGGAAAAAAGATTTTGCTCAGCTAAATTTCTCTGAGACTCCTATTGTTGCGGCTTTGGCAACTCTGGCTCAAATGGAATCAGAAGTGCTTAAATATGAGGCAGAGACCTTGTCACAGTTAGCTCAAAAAGTAGGTGCAGATATTATCAAGTTCGAAAATATCTTCGCCATGGCTAGTGCTGAGTCAAAAACGGTAGCTGCTGGTACAAAATACAAAGCAGAAATGTTCTTGGCAGCTTCTTCTGATGCAATCTCTCCGACCATGACAGTGAATGGTAGTACTGTTCCTGTAAAGAATGGAAGAGGTCAGATTGAATTTACTGCTTCAGCTGGTGATTATGATGCCGAAGGAAATGCTAAAAAAACCTGGAAGGGTACTGTGCGTTTCCGTCAGGCAAACGGTCAGGATACTACATTCAATGTAACACAAGAATATGTTGTGGCGAAGCCGGTAATGCAGATACAATCTGCTACTGTAAACTCATTATATTATGAGTGCGCGAACGAACTAAGTGTTCAAGTGCCAGCGTTAGGAGCTTTGTACGATCCTACTTTTAGTGCATCTGGTGCGGTTGTAAGTAAAGGGCCTAAGAAAGGGGATGTTTCAATTTACCCAACTGGACGTGTAGTAAAGCTAAATGTTAGTAGCAACGGGAACTTAATTGGAAGCCAAGAGTTTACAGTGAAGGCTGTACCTATGCCGCAAGTTGTAGCCTATGCAAATGGTCAACCAATTGATGTGAAAAGAGGTATGCCGGCTCCAGGACCACGTGTTCTAGAGATGCGTGCAATACCAGACAAAAGCTTTGCTGAAATGTTGCCTAAAGAAGCACAGTACAGAGTAACTGATTATACTGTATACTTAGTGCGTGGAACTAGACCAGTTTTAACCTTGGAAAGCAATCAGCCTACTATCAATTTGACAAGAATAGCTGAATTAGCACGTCCAGGAGACAGAATTGCGGTTGAAGTGAAAGAAGTAAGACGTAGAGATTCACGCGGTAATACAAAGCCAGTGGGTGCAAACGTTCAGGACTTGAACCTTCAGCTTAATTAATAGTAAAAATACGTAGTACATGAAGAAGTTAATTGTTTTAGGTTTAGCTGGTTTGATGGGGTTGCCATTGGTAACAGAGGCACAGAGACGCAATACCAACAACAGAAGAACTGCTACGCCCGCCAGAACGCAGCAAAATGTTTCCGCTGAACAAGAGAGGCAACGTCAGGCAGATTTAGAGCGTCAGCAGCAAGAGCAGCAGCAGAGTGCTGCGGCTCAGCAATTAAGAGAAACCTCTTTAGCTGCTAATCCATCTGCTAGGCCTATTGCTCCTTCAGACGTTATGTTCAAAAAGACCGTTTGGAGAGCAATTGATTTACGCGAAAAGCAGAATCAGCCAATGTTCTCAAATGGGAGACAGATTTCAAAGTTGATAGTTGAAGCTGTAAAAAGAGGAGAGCTGCAGGCATATACCAATGATTCTCTTGCCACACCTATTTCAATTGCAACTTTTTCTGAAAACCTGAGACAGTCTTCTAACATCATTGGGCCAGCTCAAGACTTTCCACCAGCAGCCGGTGGTAATAGGAAAACAAAAACTATTACAGAGAAAGATCCTTGGGATCCATCCAAAACGATAACCAGAACTGTATATGAAGATACAGGGGAAGAAGTACCAGGAACAGGTGCTGCTGCAGCTGTAGCAGCTGAAGCTTCTGAGCTTTTGCCAAATCAACTTTATCGGATGGAGCTAAAAGAAGATGTAGTTTTTGATAAGAAGAGATCTCGTCTTTATCATGATCCACAAGCTTTAACCTTGATGATGCCATCTAAATTCACAGGTTCATTAGGTATCGAAAAAACTATCGCTTCTTTCAAATTTAGCGATCTAGTGAAATTGTTCAGAGCACACCCTGAAGAAGCTATTTGGTTCAATTCCCAGAATAACGCTCAGCATAAGAATTTGGCAGATGCTTTTGATTTATGGTTATTCAGTTCATATATCACGAAGGTATCAAACCCAACTGGCGATCCATTAGGAAATGGCAAAAATGGTCTTTTAGCAGCCCAACAAGCTATGGAGGATTTAATAGAATGGGAGTATAGCCTTTGGAGCTATTAATCATTATCTTCTTCGTATAAATAAAAAAAGGTACCTCTTACGGTGCCTTTTTTTATTTATACGAAGAAGAACCGGCAGCTGGAATAGCCTAGAAAGTTAAATATTTTACAGGTATAAAAAAGAACAAAAGTAGTGGAAGAGAATACTATTTTAAATAGCTATACATAAACTACCTACCAAAAATACACGAGTCAATTGACTAGCGAAAGAGGAGTAACTAAAGGCTAGAATTAACCTAAACTTCACTTAAAAAGAGCTAGTCCTTCGGCTTGGAAAAGTAGTTGTACAGAAGTTTGGCTTTGCTCTTTCCTACCTCCACCTCAAGTTCTGGTTCAGAGAGTTCTGCTATCTTCTTAACTGACTTAAATTTTGTCAAAAGCTTTTCAGCAGTAGCTGGGCCCAAACCTTTGATCTTAGTGAGTTCTGTTTGCAGAGTGCCGGAGTCACGGAGAGAGCGGTGAAATGTAATGGCAAACCGGTGAGCTTCGTTACGGAGACGTTGAATTAGCTTAAGTGACTCTGACTTTTTATCGATATAAAGAGGCAGGGTGTCGCCAGGATAGAAAATTTCCTCTAAGCGTTTCGCAATACCTACAATTGCTATTTGCCCGTAAATACCTAAATCTTTAAGAGCCTTCACGGCCATGCCTAACTGACCTTTACCCCCATCAATAATGACTAATTGAGGCAAGGAAGCCCCTTCTTCGAGAAGCCTTTTGTACCGCCTGGTGACAACCTCATACATAGAGGCAAAATCATCTGGACCTACTACGGTTTTAATGTGAAAGTGACGGTAGTCCTTTTTAGAGGGCTTGGCATTTCGGAAGCAGACCATAGAGGCCACTGGATTATCGCCTTGGAAATTTGAGTTGTCAAAGCATTCAATGTGCTTAGGCAGTTCAGTGAGGCGTAGGTCACGCTTCATAGTTTCCAGAATGCGAACCTCATTGCTGTCTTTGGATTTGTCTTGCATGCTTTCTTTTTCCTTGCGCAGATACAGTGCATTTTTTAAAGAAAGGTTCAGCAACTTGCGTTTATCTCCTATTTGAGGAACAGCTACAGCAATCCCTTCCAGCGGAAGAGTCAAATCTTCAACATTTACTAGTATTTCTTTGGAAGTGCTTTCATACTCAGTCCTGAGCCTCATTATAATAGAGGCAAGAATTTCCTGATCACTTTCTTCCAGCTTTTTCTGAAGTTCAAGAGACTGGGTTGTGATGATAGAACCGTTCATTACCCGCAGATAGTTGATGAAGGCACACTTCTCATTGGAGGTAATGGTGAACACATCGATATTAGTGAGGGAATGGCTCACCACGGTTGACTTGGCCTGAAAATCATCGAGCAGGTCTAGTTTTTGCTTGAACTGATGCGCTAATTCATACTGCATTTCTGCCGCGGCGGCAGACATTTTCTCTTTGAAGTAATTCTTGGCAATGCTCAGGTTACCTGATAAAATGTTTTTAATCTGCTGTATGTGTGCGTTGTATTCTGTTTCGTCATAAAGGCCTTCACAGGGGCCCTTGCAATTGCCAATATGGTATTCAAGGCAAACTTTGAATTTACCAGCCTGCACATTGGCAGGGCTTAAATTATAACTGCAGGTACGTAATGGATAAAGGGTTCTGATCAGCTCCAGAATAACATACATGCTGGTCACGCTTGGGTAAGGCCCAAAGTACCGCGAGCCATCATTTATTTTATTACGTGTACTTAGTACGCGGGGAAACCGCTCATTGGTGATGCACAGGTACGGGTAAGATTTGCCGTCTTTGAGAAGGATATTATACTTAGGCTGATGCTGCTTAATCAGGTTGTTCTCGAGTAAATAGGCATCGGCCTCACTATCTACAATAGTAAACTCAATGCGTTTTATCTGAGAAATGAGCTTCAGAGTTTTTTTGTTATGCTGGGTAGAGCGGTTAAAATAACTGCTGACCCGTTTCCGGATATCAACCGCTTTGCCCACGTATATTATGCCCTTGTCATCATAAAACTTATAGATGCCGGGGCGGTGGGGCAAGTGTTTAATCTGATCCTTAGCACTTTCCTCTATCGCCATACCAAAGCTTCCCTTAAAATCCTTTTTCTATGTTATCAGGTAAAATCAGAGTTTGGTCTTGTTGTACGGAATCTGCCGGAGTAGGGCTATTATTGGCTTCAGAACAGTTCAATTGTTTAGATAAGGGTGCCTCAGGTTTAGGAAATGAAGCCTTTGATACGTTCAAAGATTTATCAGCGTACACCTTCTTCATAAACAGAGCATAAATAGGCATGGCCAGTTTATTTCCCTGCCCGTAAGCAGCGCTGCGGAAGTGAATACTCCGGTCTTCACCGCCAACCCAAACACCAGCTGCCAGATCTGGGGTAATACCCATATACCAGGCATCAGAGTGATTCTGAGTTGTTCCGGTTTTACCACCTATTTCATTTTTAAGGCCGTAACGGTGTCTTAGTCCATAATAAGAAGTTCCTCCGCGTATATCAGCACCGCCTTGCAGCATGTGTACCATCATATAGGCTGTCTCTTCAGAAAGTGCCTCTAACGTTTTAGAAGCGAATTCTTGTAGAACATTCCCATTTTTATCTTCTATACGAAGCAGGTATTTTGGCTCAGTCCATACTCCCTTGTTGACAAAGGTGCCATAAGCCCCCACCATATCATACAGAGTGACATCACTGGTTCCCAAGGCCAAAGAAGCAACAGGGTCAAGCTTAGTAGTTATTCCTAAACGTTTAGCCGTTTGTACCACTTTCTCTGGCCCAATATTCTTCATTAAATGAGTGGTAACAGTGTTTACAGAAAAAGCCAAGGCCTCACGCAGGGTAAGTCTTTTGCCAGTGTACTTTCCATCACTGTTTTTAGGGGTCCACGGAACCCCGTCTTCATTAATGATGGTCACAGGGGCATCTGCTACCTGATCACATGGTGAAAAACCTGCTTCAATGGCGGCAGTGTACACAAAGGGCTTAAAGGTAGAGCCTGGCTGGCGTGCCCCTTGTTTCACGTGGTCATACTTAAAGAATTTATAATTATTGCCTCCTACCCATGCCTTTACATGACCCGTTAAAGGATCCATGGCCATAAAACCTGCTTGCAAGAAATGCTTGTAGTACCGCAATGAGTCCATAGGGCTCATTAATGTATCTATTTCCCCGCTCCATGAGAACACCGTCATGGGCACCTTCTGGTTCAGGTGGAACTTGATAGAGTCTTCATTGCCGTCATACTGCTCATCAAGGCTGCGGTAACGGGCGGTACGCTTTATTTCTTTTTCTAAAAAGCCTTTGATCTCACGACCATTTTCGTCTGTCCAAGGGTTTTTGCCTTTCCACTGCTTGAAGAACTCTTGCTGCATGGTCTTCATGTGCTGCTCCAACGCCTCCTCAGCATACTTTTGCATTTTGGAGTTAATGGTGGTATAGATTTTCAGTCCGTCAGAATACAGGTCATAGCCGTTCTCTTTGGCCCATCTAGATACTTCTTTCCCGAGCTCAGTCCGGAAATAGGGAGCTAAGCCTTTGTTCTGGTTTTCAACGTTTAGGTTTAGTTTTAAAGGCTTGGCTACGCTAGCTTGGTAAACAGGCTCATCAATGTAGTTGTACTTGAGCATTTGATCCAGCACCGTATTACGGCGGTTCAAAGAGCGCTCAGGACGAGACACTGGGCTATAGAAAGATGGTCCTTTCAGCACACCTACCAGAGTGGCGGATTCTTCTACAGTTAAATCTTCAGGGTTTTTATTGAAAAAGGTTTTGGCGGCTACTTTTATTCCAAATGCATTGCTGCCAAAATCTACCGTGTTCAGGTACATCATCAGAATCTCTTTTTTGGTATAAGAGCGCTCTAACTTGATGGACATGATCCACTCCTTTGTTTTGATAATGAGCATACGCAGGCCTTTCACGTCGCTCAGTAAGCCGTCGTTGAGGTCGTCGCGGGTGCGGAAGAGGTTACGGGCCAGCTGCTGCGTAAGGGTACTGGAGCCGCGGTCTTGCTTTCCGGTTATCTGGTAATAAGGTACCGCCAAGGTGCCTTTGAAGTCAATGCCGGAATGTTCTTCAAACCTTATGTCTTCTGTAGCAATTAAGGCATCAATCAAGTGCTGAGGCAGCTGCTCATAGGTAACGGGAGTACGGTTCTCACGGAAGTATTTACCTAAAAGCATGCCGTCTTCAGAATACACTTCAGAGGCTAACTCACTTTTAGGGTTCTCCAGCGTTTTGAGGTCAGGCAAATCTCCGAACAGGTTCAGAAAATTAATGCTTACCGCAAAGATGTACAGCAGGAAGAAAACGAATCCTCCGGCAAAGAAAAGCCAAAGCGCCGAAACGATCTTCCGGAACGAATTGCTAGGCGTTGATGACATGGGTTTATTCTTGGTAATTTTGTTCAAAGAAGGCCAAATACTGTGCCAGATCCTTTAGTTGCCGAAGCAGGTTGAGGTTTTGCTCAGAGATAACAAAGGTAGCAAAATTAGAACCTTTTACAGTAGCCATTGGGGCGGTACGCGTAGATTGTAACTTAGAGTATTGCTGGGCGGCTTTAGCATCGGCAAAATTCTGGACAGTTAATAACACAGTACTGTCGTTTAAAGCAACGGGCTCCACCTTTAAGTTCCTTTTGGCAAAGAAACGGGTGTTGTACTGCACGAAATTGGCCATTAAAGCTTTTAGAGCAAGCGAGTCCTGAGCAGGATGTACTACTGCAAAAGCATGTAAAGCTTCTGGGGCAGCCTCATATTTTGGGGCTTCAACCACGGCAATGTCTTTCAACGTCATTTCTGGCTCTTTGGTCAATTCACCGCTCTCAAACCGTTGGTGCATTTCCAGGTACTGCTGCGCTTTAGGCTTTAGGTCACTGTCTGGAAATTGTTGGATGAAGGTTTCCATTGCAGCTTTGAATGTTGCAGGAGGTTGAGTCCGTCCCACAATGAGAGCCCGCAGAAAACTGATCTGGTCGGGGAACTCGTTTCCGGGGTGTTTTTCTGAAAGTTGGCTTAAAACAGAAGAGGCCTCGGCATAATTCTCCTGTTCATACAGCACATACGCAGTGTCATAGAGCCTATGAGCCGCAGCGGTCTCGGCGGAATAGGTGCGTAAGAAGTCGGGCTGGTCAATTAAACGGCTGTATTTTGAGTTGGGGAATTTCTCTTTCAGAAGTTGTGCATACTTGTTTGCTTGCTCTGTTTGCTGCTGACTCTGGGCAATAACATACAGGCTGTAGTAAGCCTCAGAGGCATGTTCTGTAGACGGGTAACGCTGCAGAAGCTTCAAGAAAGTGGCGGTAGCTTGCTCTGGTTCACGTAACCGCTGCTGGTAAATATTACCCAGCGTAAACAATGCCTCCTCTAGCCGCTCATGTGACGCTGTCAATTGCTGAGGAGTAGACGGAATGGCGGCCAGGTACGTCTCTGTTTTTTGACTCACCACTTCTGCCAGAGCGGCACTGTCAGTGGTGTTGCCCACCGCTGGGCCTGCTACTACGGCATCGGTACTGCCTAAAGCAGAACGCCGACGCCAATTGTCTACCAAAGGCCTATCTCCCCATACCCTAATAAAATCGTTACGGGCACTGGCCATGGCCACGGGATTGTCAAAGTACCAGGTGCTGTTGGCGCCGCCGGGGCCAGCCGGAGGCGGGGTGTTAGGAGCCGTGATGCTGTTTCTGAGGGTAGAATTGGCTGCCGCTAGGGCAAGGTTCTGCTCCGCTTGCCGTTCGGCCTCCTGCTCTCTCTCTATCTGTTGGGCTACGCGCTGCGCCCGCTCGGCAGCCGGAAGTTGCGCCAATGTTTGTAAGCTGTCTTCGGTCCGTATGATTTCCAGCTGCTGTACAAAGGCGGTGAGTACGGTTCTACGGTCGGCTAGTTCTTCATAGCCTAAGGCAGTTGGCGGCAGTAGTTGTAAGGTGCTGTCATAGTATGCCTGGGCCAGTTTGTATTGCTGCAGGTGCTCATAATGTATTTGACCAGATAGCAGGTAGGAATAGGCCTTTTGGTTACGGTTGGTAGTAGAGGCGGCGGTAGACTGCTTCAGATAGCCAAGAGCATCTTGATACTCTTCTTGCTTGAGCTGAAGCTTGGCCAAATCATAGTAGATTTTATCAAGGTACTCAAGGTTTTTACCGTCGTTGGCTAGTTTGAACAGAAATTTCTCTACCTCCTCTTTGGTGGTAGCGTCTTTCAGCTCGGTTACCTGGGCAAGGTTTAGCTTCGCATAAAAACCTAGTTCATAAGGAGGATTCTTACCTAGTACCTCATCAAATTGGGCATAGGCTTTGGCGTCTTGCCCAGTGGCCTGGTACAACTGACCCAATATAAATCTGAGTCTGGATTCCCGGTCCCTTTTGTCGGCAAACGGAATGGCCCGCTCCAGGTTCTGGATCATACTTTGGTAATCATTCTCAATACTAGCCAGCTGTGCCCGGGTGAGCAGGAGCTCCAAACCGTTCTGCTCATTCATGCGCTCTTTCCGGAACTGCTCAGACACCATAATGGCATTGTCATAGTCTTTCTGCCTGATGTAGGTGCGCATGAGCCAGACCAATGCCTCGTGCTTGGCATGGCGGTCTTTGCTGGTGGTTTGCACGTACCTAAATGCCCTGATGGCTTCTTCTTCCTCGCCCATGTAATAGCGGGCCTTGCCAATAAGTACATAGCAGTCATCTACCCACCTTGATTTTGGGTGGCGGGCAATTGGGAAGGAGGCTCGCTTGATTACTTCCTCCAACTCTGGCCGGAGGGTTTTAAGAACAGTGGTGTCAAGAGGAGGAAGAATCTGCAGAATACTGTTGTAGTCATTGATGTTGGCCGCGTCAATCTTAGCCTCAATCTCCTGCATTTTCTCGCGGGCCAGAAAATAGCCGTTAAAGCGGGCGTTCAGGTTGTGGTAAAAGCGGCCGAATGGCTTCTCCGGAGCGCAGCCCACCACTGTTGCCAACAGCACTATGATTAAAAAAAATCGATTCAGGTTCAACGTATGTGTCTGGTAATGGAGTAACAGTAGAACTGTTTTCTGCCCTTTTTTATTTTATATTCTGTTGAGCTTTACAAGCTGAAGAGATCTTTGGTCATGCATCTCCAAGCCCACACAAAAGATACAAGAAACAAATTTACGTTTTTGTGCGCTAGTTCACCTATTACGGCAAGCAGTATTTAATAGATTAAGCTGTTCTGCTGGGAGTCAAAGTGGAGTTGCGTTTTCGGCCTGTTTTCCCAAAAACAGGCCGGAAACGAGAGCTAGTACGGCTTGTGAATTTTCACAGAGGCAATTCCTTTTAGAAATGACATTAACTCCTTACCTTTCTATAAAACAGCATATAACAAATTAAATCTTTTTATCTATCACCATAACCCCCCCTTTCATGAAAAAGCTTATCCCATTATAACTCCTCAGCCTTCTCCTCCTCTCCGCCTGCTGCAAAGACGACGACCCCACCAAGAACGCCAAGCTGCCAGCCACCACCCAGGAGGGGAAGAACACCGTCGGCTTCACTTATGAAGACGGGCAGGTGTGGGTGCCTTACTATGAATGCGCCCTGCTGGACAACCCCTGCGGGAGAGCGAATGTAGACGTGAGCCCGCTGGCGAATGCACAGCAAGCCATCGGGATGACTTTCCGGAAATATGTGAAGGATAAAAAATCTTTTTTCGCCATAGGTACTAATGGAGGAGCGTCAGTAAGTGGCATGGGCGAAAAGATAGATTCTCTTCACGTTACCTTTCAAAGTGAAGATTCACCTCGCATTGAATACGGGTATCCCCAGCCGGGCAGCAGTTTCCTAATAACCCGCTTCGACCGGCAGAGCGAGATCATCTCCGGCACCTTCCACCTTATCCTGAAGGAGTCTTCTGGCAGCAAAACCATCACGCTGAGCAACGGTCGCTTCGACTATAAGTTCGGCACCTGCGCCTGCGATTAGAGCCTGTAAATCAGGCTCTAGATTCTTTTTTGTTGCGCCTTTTTTCGGTAGAGGCTTTTTTGTTTTCGACCTCCTTTTCTAAAAACAAGCCAAAAACGTGTTTTTTATTTCTGCCATTGCTGCGGCAGGTTTGTTACCTTTGCAGTTCACCTTTCAAAAATGGAACCTAAGCCCCAGTCTCCTAAAGAAAAAGAAGATGCTCAGCTAAAGCCTTACCTGAAGTACTCGGGCTTGGCTTTTCAGATGATTGCCATTATGGCGGTGGCGGCCTGGGGCGGACGAAAGCTGGATGCGTATTTTCAGAACCAGATTCCGTGGTGGACACTTGTTTTGCTGTTGTTGGCGGTGTTCGGGTCTATGTATTCGGTCATTGTGACCTTAACCAGAAAGAAATAAAGCAGGCGCGTGGGATTTGTTAGAGGAATGGTTGTGCTGACCGGATTGCTAGTGCTGGTAGTTTCGGTTTTGGTGTTCTTTACCGGCTACACCGTGGTGCATGAGTATGTTTGGTGGCTTCTGGGGTTCTTCGTGTTTCTCACTGGCTTTGCGCATTATGTGGCGCAACTGGGTCTAAAGCAAGATTCTGAGAATCTGCAAGCCTATTATTTCAGCGCTATGGGCTTGCGGATGGTATTCGGGATAATAGCAATTTTTGTATATAGGCATTTCCACGAGGAGAACATTGTTCAATTCGTATTTAACTTTTTCGCGCTTTATTTTATTTATACTGGATTTGAAATCTACGCTTTGTTGAGTAACTTGCGCCGAAATTCAAAAAAGCCATTATAAGGAAGTGTTTGAATTTTTTAAGCTTTCCTTTTAACCTGCTCTTAATGAAGAAGATACTCGTTTTTCTATTTGCTATTCTTTCTTTTTCGGCCCAAGCTGCAGAATCGGCTGAAGGGGCAGATTTTAACCCTGGAGATATGATCATGCACCACATTGGTGATGATTATACCTGGCATTTCGCTGACGGGTTGGTGCTTCCGTTGCCAGTGATTTTGTATGGTGAAAACGGATTGGATGTTTTCATGTCGTCTAACTTCTATGATGAGAACCATCAGCTGCAGCCATACAAGGGTTACGTGATGGAGCATGGCCATATTTATTACGCCAACTCTGAAGGAGAGCACAAAGAAGGTCCTCTGGATTTATCTATCACTAAAAACGTGGCCTCCATGTTGTTGAGCGTGTTGCTGTTGTTTCTGGTGTTTCTATCCATTGCGGGGGCATACAAAAAGAACCGTGGCAAGGCGCCAAGAGGTCTGCAGTCTTTCTTTGAGCCAATCATCATCTTTATTCGGGATGAAATTGCCAAAACCAATATTGGTCCTAAGTATGAGCGTTACATGCCGTATTTGCTCACCATCTTCTTCTTTATCTGGTTTAACAACCTGTTGGGCTTGATGCCTGGTGGCGCTAACTTAACCGGTAATATTACCGTTACCCTGGTGCTAGCTGTGATGACCTTGTTAATCACTGTGTTCAGCGGAAATAAATCTTACTGGGGGCACATTTTCAACACGCCGGGTGTTCCGTGGTGGTTGAAGTGGGGTATTCCAATTATGCCTTTGGTAGAGGTGATCGGTATCTTTACAAAGCCTTTCTCTCTGATGGTGCGTCTTTTCGCTAACATAACAGCGGGTCACATCATCATCCTAAGTTTGTTTAGCTTGATCTTTATCTTCCAAAGTGTAGCCATTGGGCCGGTGAGTGTGGCTTTTGCTACGTTTATGAACTTCCTGGAATTGTTTGTGGCTTTGCTGCAGGCATACATTTTCACCCTGCTGAGCGCCATGTACTTTGGCGGAGCGGTGGAGGAGCACGACCATCATGACGATATGGGCCATGGCGATGCCCCATATGCCGTAGACGCGCATCATTAATCTGTATTTCTTTTTTTAACTATATATATCTACTTCTATGTTGTTAGCATTATTGCTTCAAGCGTTTTCTGAAGGCGCAGGTTATGCCATTTTAGGTGCCGGTATCGGTGCTGGTTTAGTGGCTCTTGGCGCTGGTTTGGGTATCGGTAGAATCGGTGGCTCTGCCATGGAGGCTATCGCCAGACAACCAGAGGCCGGTGGTAAGATCCAGACTGCAATGATTATTGCTTCTGCTCTTATCGAGGGTGTAGCCCTTTTCGGTGTGGTTGTTTGCCTTCTGATTTCTTTCATTCGCTAAGAATGAGTTTTATCGCATCTCCCGTCCTGACGATTGGTCTGGACCGGGAGACGCGATAAATGAGTTTAAGAAGAGAGTATACGTTAGTTAGAAGAGGGAAACCTTCAAGATTATAAACTAGAAAGAAATGAATCCATTAGTAACTCCTAACGTCGGGCTGCTTATCTGGCAGGTAATCACGTTTTTGATTGTGTTGCTGCTGTTGACCAAGTTTGCCTGGAAGCCTATTATGGCTGCCCTGCGTGAGCGTGAGAACAACATTGATGAGGCGCTGAGAATGGCCGAGAAAGCCAAGCTGGAGATGCAGGCGTTAAAGTCTGACAACGAGCGTCTGTTGGCAGAGGCCCGTGCCGAGCGTGAGCGTATCTTGAAAGAAGCCTCTGAAGCCGCTACCCACATAGTGGAAACCGCAAAGAGTAAAGCTTCTGAAGAAGGTGCCCGTATGGTAGAGCAAGCCCGTGTTTCTATTGAGAATGAGAAAAAGGCTGCTTTAACAGAGGTTAAAAACATGGCCGCTACCTTGTCTATTGACATTGCCCAGAAACTGATCAAGCGCGAATTGCAAGATGAGCAAGCCCAACGGGCGCTGGTGCAGGCATATTTGCAGGAAACGCACCTGAGCTAAGCAGATTATAGGCGCACTGCTCCTCGCCAGCCAAAGAGAGCAAGACCGTTTAACCACGAAGAGATACAAATGTCAGACATAAGAGTTGCCTCCAGGTACGCCAAGTCTCTGCTAGAGCTAGCCCAGGAAAGAGGGGTTCTGGAAGAAGTGTACGCAGACATGCAGTACTTCACCAAAACCCTGAACGCCAACCGCGACTTGCAGCTGGTGTTGGGCAACCCCATTGTAAAGCACGATAAAAAGCTAGCCATTCTGAACGCCGTTTTCGGTAAAGATGTTAGCGAATTAACCTCTGCCTTTTTCCGCATTATTACTCAGAAGAACCGTGAAGCCGTGCTGGAGTCAGCCGCTAAAGAGTTCGTGAACCAGTACAATGAGGTAAAAGGAATTCAAAGAGCAACTGTGACTACGGCTGTTCCGCTTACGCCTGAGTTGCGAGCTTCTTTCCAGAAAATGGTGGAAGAGCGTACCGGCAAAACAGTAGAACTGCACGAGGTGGTAAACCCAGCCGTAATAGGCGGGTACGTATTGCGCATTGGTGACCAGCAGATAGATGATACTATCCGCACCAGTGTGCAGAAATTGAAAAATCAGTTTAAAGAAAATCCATACATTACTAAACTATAATCATGGCAGAAGTTAGACCTGATGAAGTATCAGCGATTTTAAGAGAACAGCTGTCAAACTTCAGAACAGAAGCTGAACTAGAAGAAGTAGGTACTGTTTTGCAAGTAGGTGACGGTGTTGCTCGTATCTACGGCTTATCTAAGGCACAGTCTGGTGAGCTGTTAGAGTTCGAAAACGGTCTGCAAGCCCTTGTGCTAAACCTTGAAGAAGATAACGTAGGTGCGGTATTGTTGGGTGACTGGAGTGACGTTAAAGAAGGCGACACTGTAAAGAAAACAAATAAAATTGCCTCTGTAAAAGTAGGCGAAGGCATGGTAGGCCGTGTGGTAAACACATTGGGTCACCCAATAGATGGCAAAGGTCCTTTGACCGGCGAACTCTATGAAATGCCAATTGAGCGTAAAGCACCAGGTGTAATTTTCCGTCAGCCGGTAAATGAGCCTATGCAAACTGGTATCAAAGCCATTGACTCTATGATTCCGATTGGCCGTGGCCAGCGTGAGTTGATCATTGGTGACCGCCAGACAGGTAAATCTGCCGTGGCTATTGATACCATCATCAACCAAGGTGAATTCTTTGACCGTGGTGAGCCTGTATTCTGTATTTATGTAGCTATTGGCCAGAAAGCTTCTACTGTTGCTCAGATTGTGAGCGCTCTGGAGCAAGCGGGTGCCATGCGTTATACTGTAGTTGTGGCTGCTCCTGCTGCTGACCCTGCTCCGTTGCAGTTCTACGCGCCGTTTACCGGTGCTGCTATTGGTGAGTTCTTCCGTGATACCGGTCGTCCTGCGCTGGTAGTATATGATGACTTGTCTAAGCAAGCCGTGGCTTACCGTGAGGTGTCTCTGTTGCTTCGTCGTCCTCCAGGACGTGAGGCATACCCAGGTGACGTATTCTATCTGCACTCTCGCTTATTAGAGCGTGCCGCTAAGATCAATGCCTCTGACGAAATCGCTCGTAACATGAACGATTTGCCAGAGTCTATCAAGCACTTGGTGAAAGGTGGCGGATCATTAACAGCTCTTCCTATCATTGAAACTCAAGCTGGTGACGTTTCTGCCTATATCCCAACCAACGTAATTTCTATTACCGATGGTCAGATATTCTTGGAAACCAACTTGTTCAACTCTGGTATCCGTCCGGCTATCAACGTAGGTATTTCTGTATCACGTGTGGGTGGATCTGCTCAGATCAAGTCCATGAAAAAAGTAGCAGGTACCTTGAAACTGGATCAGGCGCAGTTCCGTGAATTGGAAGCTTTCGCGAAGTTCGGTTCTGACCTTGATGCTGCTACTAAACTGACCATTGAGCGTGGACGCCGTAACCTGGAAGTTCTGAAACAACCTCAGTTCTCTCCGGTGGCGGTAGAAGATCAGGTAGCTATGATTTACTGCTGTACCAACGGTTTGATTGATGATGTTCCGGTAAACGAAGTACGTAACTTCGAGAGAGACTTCACCATGACCATGAACGCCCAGCACCGCGGTGCTTTGGACGCTTTAAGAGCCGGTAAAATTGATGATAGCGTTACCAACACTATCAGACAAGTAGCCAGCGAATTGACTTCTAAATACCGTAAATAATATCAGACACATGAATAGCACCAGAAACACTGGTGCTATTCATGTGCTCACCCCTGACTAACTATTAAATGGCTAGTTTAAAAGAAGTACGTAACCGCATTGTTTCGGTAAGCTCTACTCAGCAAATCACCAAAGCCATGAAAATGGTGGCGGCGGCTAAGCTGCGCCGGGCTCAGGACAATATTATGCGCATGCGTCCGTATGCCCAACGGTTGAACAACATTCTGGAAAACCTTTCTGGTGTACAAAGCGAAGAAGGCACCAATGCGTATGCCCAAAAGCGTGACGTACAGCGGGTGCTTATCATTGCCGTTACCTCTGACCGTGGTTTGTGCGGTGCCTTTAACAGCAACGTGCAGAAAGCGGTAAACCAACTCATTGCTGAGCGTTATGCCCAACAGGCTGCTGCTGGTAATGTGTCTATCATGGCCATAGGTAAAAAAGGCCACGAGTATTTCGCCAAGCGCGGGTACACCATGGCCGGCGATTTTACCACCGTTTTTGGTAATCTGTCATTTGACACCGTTCGTGTAGCTGCTGAGTTAGCTATGGAAGGTTTTAGAACCGGTGCCTATGATCAGGTGGATTTGGTGTACAACGAATTTAAAAACGTAGCTACCCAAATCATCCGGACAGAGCAGTTCTTGCCAATTCAGGAAAATCAAGAAGAGCAGAATGCCAGCCAAGCGGAGTCTGACTATATCTTTGAGCCTTCAAAGCAAGAGATTCTGGAGCAACTGATACCTAAATCTTTGAAGATTCAGGTATACAAAGCCGTGTTAGAGTCTAATGCGTCTGAGCATGGTGCCCGTATGACCGCCATGGACAAGGCCACTGACAACGCCGGTGAACTACTGAAGCAATTGAAACTAACTTATAACCGAACAAGGCAAGCAGCCATCACCACTGAGATCCTTGAGATTGTGGGTGGTGCCGAGGCGCTCGCAGCCGGTAAATAAGTACTATAAACCTCTTTATGCAGCGCCCATTGAAGAATGGGCGTTTTGCTTTTAGGGGATGTTCTAATGTTACTGAGGTGTTAAATTTACCCATTTAAGGCGATCCCTCAGATGAAATAGACCATTACCTATCTATATTTAGGTTTGGGCTAGATTTAAGAAAAGTAGCCTGAAAACACACCTCTAATACTGAAGACACAATGGTTAACAGAATCTATAAGATAAGTTTGATCTTGGCGCTGTCACTCATAAGTGCCGGAGCTGCCGAATCCCAAAGAAAGAAGTCTAAAGTAACAGTACCTGAAAAGCCTAAATTGGTGGTAGGTATAGTGGTAGACCAGATGCGGTATGATTATCTGTACCGTTTCTGGAATAAATTCTCTGACAAAGGCTTTAAAAGGTTAGTGGGGGAAGGCTTCAACTTCCGAAACAATCATTACAATTACATACCTACATACACGGGGCCAGGCCATGCCTCCATTTATACAGGTACTACGCCAGCCATACACGGAATAGTAGGAAACGATTGGTATAACCGTATCACCGGGCAAAATATCTATTGTGCCGAAGACAAAAGTGTAAAAACGGTAGGTAGTGGGTCTAATGCTGGGCAAATGTCGCCGGTAAACATGATTGCCAGTACCATCACAGATGAACTGCGCATTGCCAGCAACCTGCAGAGTAAAGTTATTGGGGTAAGCTTAAAAGATAGAGGCTCAATATTACCGGCCGGACATGCCGCCAACGGTGCCTATTGGTATGATGGTAGCAATGGCGCCATGATCACCAGTACCTATTACATGCAAGAGTTGCCAGCCTGGGTACAGGCTTTTAACAACCGGAAACTAGCAGATCAGTACTTGAGCCAACCATGGACTACTTTACTGCCTATTGAGCAGTATTCTGAAAGCGGACCCGATGATCAATCTTTTGAGGGTACCTTCAGAGGAGAGGCAAAACCAGTTTTCCCGCACAACATACCAGCGTTGAGAGGTACTACATTTGATCTGCTGCGCTCTATACCAGCCGGAAACACCTTTACCAAAGATTTTGCCATAGCTGCTATACAGGCAGAGAACATGGGGAAGGGGGCTGCCACAGATTTTCTGGCGCTCAGCTTTTCAACACCAGATTACATAGGCCACCAGTACGGACCAAATGCCATTGAAGTACAAGATAATTACCTGCGCTTAGATCAAGACATAGCTAATTTATTGACTTTTCTGGACGGCTACATTGGTAAGCAGAATGTGTTAGTATTTTTAACAGCCGATCATGGCGCTGCGCATAATCCGGAGCACATGAAGCAGCTGCGCATTCCAGCTGGTAATACCCTGAATAGCCTCATGGCAGATTCCCTTAAAAAGCACCTAAACCAGAGGTTTGGTACGGCAGATTGGGTAAGCGCCTTTACAAACCAGCAGGTTTACCTAAACCATCAGCTAATTGAAAGTAAAAAGGTAAGTCTAGTAGAAATGCAGGAGGAAACAGCACGGTTCATGCACCGCTTCCCTGGTGTATTAAGAACCATGACTGCTGATGCCCTCATGAAATCTCATTGGTCACGTGGGTTGGGCATGTTAATGGAGAATGGCTATATGCCGTATCGCTCAGGAGACGTGCTGGTAGCGCTGGAGCCAGGCTGGTATGCCAAGTACAGCAATGCTCCGGTAAAAGGGACTACCCACGGCAGCCCTTGGGCCTATGATACCCACATTCCACTTTTGTGGTACGGCTGGCAAATCCCGGTAGGAGAATCTCACGTAAGAACAGAAATTATAGATATTGCTCCTAGCTTAGCGGCGTTTTTGCGTATTCAAGAACCCAATGGCAACATGGGTCGCCCTTTAACAGAGTATATTTGGAAGTAACACTTCCGCAGAAGTGATAGATGAAAGATTAATACGTATTTAAAAGAACAACATGAAAAACAACGCCAATCCGTGGCATGATGTGAGCTTCGGCGAAGATGCGCCAAAGGTAGTGACCGGTATCATTGAGATCCCTAAGGGTTCTAAAGCAAAATATGAGTTAGATAAAGACAGCGGCATGCTTAAGCTTGACCGTGTATTATTTTCAGCAGTACATTATCCGGCTAACTACGGTTTTATTCCGCAGACCTACTGCGATGACAAGGACCCGTTAGACATTCTGGTGCTTTGCTCTATTGATGTGGCCCCCATGTGCCTCATTGATGCCAAAGTGATTGGGGTAATGCAGATGATTGACAACAACGAGGAAGATGACAAAATCATAGCCGTTGCTGCCAATGACATGTCTGTAAAGCACATCAACGATATTTCTGAGTTGCCTCCGCACACGCTTATTGAGATACAGCGTTTCTTTGAAGATTACAAGAAGCTTGAAAACAAAGAAGTAATTGTAGAAAACTTCTTAGGTCGTGAAGATGCCTATAAAATTATTGAGCAAAGCATTGAGCTGTACAATACTACCTTCAGAGAAGGTAAATAACAAAGCAGTAATTACCTTTAAAAGCGTCGCTTGCCCGTATAGGTAGGCGACGCTTTTCTTTTGTGGCTTCAGGCCTATTTAGTCTATACTCTCAAAAGTTTGGGGTAGGGCAATGAAACCAATTTGTTTACCGGGAGAAAATAGGCGTATTTTTGCCAGAACAGCTGTTCTATCTGAGAAACCAATAAGATGAGGCTTGCCCAGAACATTTTAAATACAATTCTGTACAGCAACCTGTTCATATCGGGGTGTGCAGCTGGGCTTGTCTATGAAACCTATTTGCTTAGCGGAATACCGGCCTCACTTCGTTTGGCAGCCATTGTGTTTTTCGGGACAATGTTTGTTTACAACATTGATGGTCTCTTGCCTTACAAGTTTAACCAGGAAGAGCTGGTAAGCCAGCGAACACAGTGGGTGAGGCAAAACAGGCTGCTGCTACAAACAATTGCAATGGCAAGTGCCCTTTGTGCCATTACATTATACTACACCGCACTGTTTGAGCTCAATTTCTGGTTCATACTGCATTTATTGGTGGTGGCAGGGTTATACTCGGTTCCCTTCATCCCTGAGCAGGACCGGTATATTCCCCTACGGGATGTTCCCCTTTTAAAAGTTTTTATGATAGCGTATGTATGGACAGCCATAACTGTACAGCTGCCCCTGATGGAAGCCGCCCATGATTTATTTAGCCCTGAGAATCTGTTCTTATTTCTGCGCCGTTTCCTATTTATTTTTTCCCTTACCCTTGTTTTCGATATCAGAGACGTGAACAAAGATCAACTGACGGGGACGATAACTTTTCCGGTAAAATGGGGGGTAGAACGAACAAAGAAGTTGGCTTTATTGCTTCTGCTGCTATTTGTGTTATCCTCTCCTATTGGTGCTACATGGTGGCAGGCACTAGGTTTGGCGCTGTCAGGCGTTGCAGCCGCGGCACTCATCAGGAAAACCCATGCAAATAGATCTCAATATTTCTTTCTGATTGCTGCTGACGGAATGATGCTGGTGCAAGTGCTGCTGGTTTGGCTGTTCAGCTGATCTGTTTCTGGGCTGTTTTTCTGAAAACAGGCCTAAAACATTGGTTTTCCACCAACAGAACCTATTGCAGCAATTGTTGAAAGGCTTTCCCTAGATACTGAGTAACATCAGAAGCAATCAAAGCATACTCTCCTTCTTGCTCCGCTGCCAAATCACCGGCCAAACCATGTAAATACACACCCACCAGGCAAGTGTCTAAAGGAGAAAAGCCTTGTGCTCTCAAGCCTGCCAAAATTCCGGTAAGGGTATCTCCGGTGCCGCCTGTAGCCATACCAGGATTCCCGGTGGTGTTGAAGTAACATTCACCAGTGGGTGTGCCAATACAGGTATGGTACCCTTTCAGCACAACGTAACATTCATGTTCCTGACAGAAGTCTTTGAGTAGTTGCAGACGATGGTAGTCATGCTTAGCTGGGCTAGCCAATCGCTCAAACTCTTTAGGGTGGGGAGTAAGTATGCTGTTGGCAGGTAAATTGCGCAGCAACTGACGGTCAAGTGCTAATAAATTAAGGGCATCAGCGTCTAACACCAAAGGAGGCAAAGCCTGCCGGAACAATTTTTCTAGTGCCAGCGCCGTATCTGCTGCCTGCCCTAAACCGGGTCCTATTCCTATGCACTGGTATTGGTTTACCTCTTCCGGAAAAGCAGTGATGTGCTGCTCATGTGCATCAGAGAGTGCCATGGCTTCTGGCACAGCCACCTGCAAAATAGAATAGCCCACCATAGGGGTTTGCACTGTCAGTAAGCCAACCCCAGCTCTAAGCGCAGCCTTCGCTGCCAAGGTAATGGCTCCTATTTTTCCGTAGCTGCCCCCTACCAGTAACGCATTGCCGTAAGTTCCTTTGTGCGTGAATTTCAGCCTCGGCTTTAGAACCTCCTTTAAGCGCTCCGGGGTGAGCAACGAATAAGGAGAATCTGCCTTGTTCAGAAAATCAGGGTGTAGGCCTATGGGCAACACGTGCCACTTCCCCACAAAACTACCTGATTCCGGGAGAAGAAAGGCCAGTTTAGGTCTTTCGAAGGAAAGAGTCACGTCTGCTTCCACTACGGCACTATCTGTAGGAGTTGGGGCGTCTGCAAAAAGCCCGGAAGGAAGGTCAATGGCGATGACAGTAGCCGCACTGTTATTTATATGCTGTACTGCTTGAGCGTGTAAACCAACCAATGGCCTGGACAAGCCGGAGCCAAACAGCCCGTCCAGCACCATGGCATAAGAGAGCAGTGAAGGTAAATCGTCTGGAGAAGCGGTGCGCGTAACCGGTATTTCTGTAGGAAGTCGGTTCAGGTTCTGTTGAAAGTCAGGCGAATGGTTCTGGCCTTCGGTCACGAGTACCACCTGAACATCATAAGCTCTTTGAAACAGCAAGCGGGCTACAGCCAATCCATCTCCGCCGTTATTGCCAGGTCCGCAGAAAATATACCAAGGCTGCTCTGGCCCATATTCTTTTTCAATCCACTGAACTAACGCGCCAGCGGCCCTTTCCATCAAATCAATAGACGAAATGGGTTCATGGGCAATGGTGTAAGCATCGGCCTCACGAGTTTGGGCGGCAGTCAGAATTTTCATTTTTTTAATTGCTGGTTGTTCCTTGCTCATTGTTATTTGTTCATACGTAAGATTTCTTTTGAAGAGAAAATCTTTCAGAAGCATGATTACCCACAGCTCTCATAAAAAGGAATTCAAAACAGCAACAAACAACTACCAATCAGCAATTAAAATTGTACTACCATGCCCATGCCCAAACTGCCGTTGGGTAAAACCGTAGGCACAAGGCTGGTGTTGAGCCCTTTGTCTTTGGCTAATCGGTTATGTATAAAGTAAACTGTGTTCACGGAGAGAATACCTACGCCAGCGCCGGCTAATACATCAGACATCCAGTGTTCATTGTTGAGCACACGCATAACCCCCGTGGCCGTGGCAATGGTGTAACTGCCCACGCTTATCCAAACGCTTTTGTCTCTGAATTCTTTATCTACAATGGTGGCAATGGTAAAGGCATAGGCAGTATGGCCCGAGGGAAAAGCCCGGGGCAGCCCATTGGGTCTTTCCTGTGCCGTTAAAATTTTGGTAGGGTATACTAGGGCAGTGGTGACTAAGCCAGAAGCCAATACCAATCCAGTTTGTCTCCTTATGTCGTGGCGGTTCTGTGACGAGAAAAGGTTGAAGCCATACAGACCTGCAATAGGCACAAAGAAAAGGTAATCATCAAGGTTGTTGTTGAAGTTAGGGAAAGCGCGGCGGGCATCTCTACTGGCGTCATAGCTGCTGTAAAAGCCATTGTCTTTCATGGTAGATAAGCCCAAGCCTATGAGTGCAACCGACGGAATGACTGCTCTTTTAACAAAGCGGCCGGTGGAGTGGCTTTCTTCTAATTTCTGTGAGGTTGGAGTGTCTGGCAACGGCACTGCCACTGTATCGGCAGGAACAACTTGGGCAAAAGCCTTGGAAGCCACCGTCAGCCACAACAGGTGTACCGCAAATAGTTTCTTGATGTTCACGTGAATATTTAGCTTGAGAAACAGCAAGTATACATAATTAGAGCACAACGGTAATAGCTGTTTTAGGCTTGTTTTTCAGAAAACAAAGCTAAAACAGCAGAATTATTAGTTTAGGTGAATAACCAAGCCAACCCCAGGCGATCCGTTAGGCAGTATGGTGGGGTAAATAGCAGTGTCAGTGTTCAAGCCTTTGTTACGGAACCAGCGGTCATGCGCTAAATACACCAGGTTGGTAGACAAAATGCCTACTCCGGCACCGGCTAGCACATCTGAAAACCAGTGGGCATCATTCAAAACGCGCATCATACCAGTAGTACCGGCGGCGGTGTAGCTGGCAATTCCAATCCATTTGCTTTTTCCTTTGAACTCACGGCTCACCATAGTGGCTACTACAAACGCATAGGTGGTATGGCCAGACGGAAAAGAATAAGCGTTTTCTTCATTGGGCCGGGGCACGGCGGTTACCTTTTTAAGGGGCCACAAAATACCTGAAGCCAGTGCGCCAGAGGCAGCCAACAACCCTATTTGCCGCGTAACGTCGTGCCTGTTTTGCGACGATAAAATATTGAAGGCGGTCAAGCCAACTGCCGGCAAGAAGATAGTGTAATCATCTATGTCGGTTTTGAAGTTGGGGAAAGGCTTTGTGCGCAGGTCATAGCGGAAGTCGTGCCGGTCGTATACGGGGTTGTCAATCATCAGCAGACCAAGTCCCACAAAAATAGCCGGGGCAATAATTCTTTTCCTGAGTTCACCTTTCCGCAGATCAGGATTTAATGGCTTAGTAGAAGTTAGCGTGGTGTCTAATACTGCCTCTGTTGCTTGTAAGGTATCAGCAGGAACAGTGGAAGTAACCTGCGCAAATGTTGTGGTTGGTAAAAAGGAGAACCAAAGGCAAGGAACTAACAGCAGGTGCCGCAATTGACGAAGAGGAGTTTGAGTAAATAATGTTGTCATACAATCTAATTCTGGTGAGAAGAACTTCCGTTTGTACGGAGTTTTAGCAGTCTAGTTCAGCTAGCAATTTACCTAGAAATGCCAGAGCTGTAAGAAAGCCACCAGTAAGGCGCTCCGGTTTAGTGGAGGGTATAACAATGAATACGGCGGTACTTAGCAGCTAAAGAGCAGACCTATTGGCTGATTGTACCTGTAGATCATCTTCTGTATGAAGTTTCCGGTCTGGTCCCGGTGAGGTGAGGGTAAAGCTTCGTCCGGTGTGGTTAGGTGTGTAATTTATCCCATTCCCCCAGCTGTCAATGGTCATGTCTCTTTTCAGCGGGTCGTTGGCTATAAAATTTTCTAAAGTGATGGGTAGCGTCTTGTGCTTCTGCTGGTATTGTACAAGCTGGGTACTTAGTTTTTCCAGTTGCCGATGGGTGTTGCGCTCTTTAAAGTACGTTTTTGTCAACAAGCTGATGATGAGGAGCAACACTATTGATCCCGCAAATATGATTACTGCCAGCTTCAGGTAATGCAGCAAAACAGGAAGCCAAAGCCGAGGCCGGTAAGAATTTCCTTCTGAATTTCGGTTTGTCCTGATGTCAAAGAGAAGCGCTACAAAATCTAATATCTTATTCATGCGTCTGTATATTGAGTTTAGAAACCAACGTTCCTTCTTAAGTAAGCTTCTTTAGACTGTGTTGTAGCCATTTAGGTACAAGCAAAAATAAGGTTTTCTGCCGGACTTGGGGCAAGCGAGCTACCCGCGGAGGCGTAACTTTTTAGCAGCAGCAGGGTTCACTTAGGTAAGCTTCTACTATAAACTATGCTCACCGGACGCGTTAATGCCCCAGAAATAAACACCCGCCACGGCTGGCTCAACACCGACCGGGCCTATTCTTTAAAAGACTTCAGGGGCAAAATTGTGCTGCTCGATTTCTGGACCTTCGGCTGTATCAACTGCCAGCACCTGCTGCCCGACCTGAAGCAGCTTGAAAAGGAATACCCGCAGGAACTGGTGGTGATTGGCGTGCACTCTGGTAAGTTTGACGCCGAGAAGCGTCTGAACGCAATTCGGCAGGCTATTCTGAAGTTCGGGATTGAGCATCCTGTAGTGAATGATGCCGATTTTGAAGTCTGGAAGCAGTACGCCGTGAGCGCCTGGCCTACCGTGGCCCTTATAGACCCCAACGGCAAAATTGTGGGGCAAAAGCCTGGCGAAGGAATCTATGACATCATCAAGCCACACATTGAAGAGCTCATTCAATCATTCGGGGACAAGATAGACCGTACCCCTTTTCCGTTCAAAAGAGAAAAGGCAAATTCCCGTTTTCTGCGCTTCCCCTCAAAGTTGATAGCCGATGAATCTGGAGATCTTTATGTCTCAGATAGCGGCCACAACAGAATACTGAAGCTGAACACAAACGGACAGGTGCTGGAAGTGATTGGCAGCGGAATACAAGGCTTTGAGAACGGGAACAATGCTGAGGCTCGCTTCAGTGAACCACACGGTTTGGCCATATACAATGATTTTTTATACATAGCTGATGCCGGTAACCACGCCATCCGAAAGGTAAACTTAGCCACTAGAGAAGTGACCACTGCCGCCGGAACGGGTGAGGTGAGTTATTATTTTTTCTTTGATCAGCTAGACGAACCGGTACACCCCAACAGCCCCTGGGATTTATGTCTGGACGGTGACCATCTATACATAGCCAGTGCCGGCAATCACCAATTGCTCTGCATGAACCTTGAGACAGAAAAAGTATACCGCTTTGCCGGCACTGGTCGCGAAGCCCTGGCCGATGGTATTCTGCGCGAAGCAGCTTTTAACCAGCCCAGCGGCCTCACTATATTAGACCGCACCCTGTACGTAGCTGATCCTGAAGCCAGTGCCGTGCGTGCTGTCAATCTGGAGCAAGGCACTGTCACCACCCTCATTGGCCGTGGCCTGTTTGAGTTCGGAGATGAGGACGGTGATTTTTATGATGCTTACCTACAACACTGTATAGGAATAACACACCACGCTAAGAAACTTTATCTGGCAGACACCTACAACGGCAAAGTAAAAGTCCTTGACCTGCAGAAAGAGCAAATTAAAACGGTTGTGGCTGGTCTGGATGAGCCTAATGATGTATTATTCCACCAAGGCTCTCTCTGGATTACCAACACCAACGCCCACGAACTTTGGAAGGTGAACCTTGAGACGGGGGAGCGTGAAATAATTGATGTGCATCTTTCTTTGTCCTAAAAGGCTCTTTGCGTTTTTGGTTTTATTTCAATTAAAGTAGCTGATAAACAGATACTTTAATTGAAATAAATAGTATACTTACAGTATATAATCTGTCATTATCCTATAATTTATTCAATAACATGTTTAGGAAATTACTTTATCCATTGATCTGTTCGGTTGTGTTGGTAAGTTGTTTTGAAAAGGAGACAGATGAAGAAGACCCCCAACCACTTGCCGACTGCCGGATAAGTTCTTCAGTGGCTGTAGGCGGTCATTTCTCGCCGCTTGCCACCCAATATGAATACAATGAGCAGAATCAGTTAGTAAAGATCAAGATTACTGGTGATACAGTGAACTGGATAACACAATTTACCTACAATGAGCAAGGGCAACTTAGCAGCGCGAATGATGGTACCTATTTGTATGAATACGAATACAATGCGCAAGGTCAACTTATAAAGCAAACTAGAAGTATACCACGCTTGCCAGACCGCAGAGAATCTGAGGTGTATCTGCATACCTACAACAGTGCCGGTCAATTAATAGAGACTACTGTGCACCCTGCAACTGAGCCTACGGCTATACCATATCGGTTTAAATTTGACTACACTAATGGCGTAAACACACATATTGAGAAGACTACCTATGCGTATGATGGATCAGTGCCTAACTCGCCTCCGTTTTTTGTAGAAGACATTACTATTGCATATGATGGTAAAAAGAACTTGCTTCCGGCCTCTCCGCTGAACCAATATTATAGAACCATGATTTACGCCCCCGCCCCTAATTGGCATGCCGGAAATGTTACAAGCTACAAAATTGTAAGACGATCAACGGGTGCAGTGGTAGACAGTTACACTGTAGCTTATACTTACAATGCGCAAGGCGTACCAACTGAAGCAATCCGTACCAGCGGTAATCAATCTGTTACGCACAATTACAGCTATATCTGCGATTAATCTCCCCCTGGATTCTGCTAGTTTGTAGTGAATTTTAAACCTTCTTTCCTCGGGCTCAGTTCTTTATTTGAACCTGCGAGAAGGAGGTTTAAACTTTTTAAACAAGGGCCGGATAATTGAATAGATTAACCTTACACGACCAAACTAATAGGCTGCTTTGACTGTGCTTGTACCCTTTGCGCCTGCTGCACGTGCCGTTGCTGGTGCATAACCAGAAACTCAAAGGCTTCCAGCGTGCGCATTTTCAGCAGGCGGAAAAATTCCACCGGAATGGTTTTCTTGTTCACATCGGCTTTGGTGGCTTTTTCCAGCAACTTGAGCAGTGTGTCTTGGTGCTGTAAAAACTCATCTAGCACGGCGGCAGTCAACTGGCTGTTGTGCGGGTTCATGTGCTTCAGGGTCTTATGCTTTTTCACGTTGCCTGGGTTTACCATGTCTAAAGATTTTTTCCCTAGCCAAGAGTAACGGACCGGTTGCGGAAGGGCCAAGGTGGGGGCGGCGGCAAGAGCCTTCGCAAAATGCGGCAAGTAAAAACGGCTGTAGCGGTTTAGGTGCTCCAGGCATTCCAGAATGCTCCAGCTCGTGGCGTGGGGCTTGAAATTTAAGGTAGCGATTTCCAACGGCAGAAATTCTGACGTGACGGAGGCTTTCAGTTGCTGCACCTGAGTCTGTAGCTGAGCGAGAAGAGAGGTAGTGTTCATGGCTTTTTCTGTTTCTTTTTGGCAAAGGTAGAGGCCGTGGCAAAACCGAACCTTGACCAGAATCAAGATTTACATGATGCGGCTCAGCGTCTCAGGAGTCATGCGCAGGTAAGAGGCAATATACTTGCGGGGTACCAACTGAAAAATATGGGGGCTTCGGTTGAGCAGGCGCTGTAGGCGTTGCTCGGGGTTCAGGAGTTGTAAGTCAATTTCCCGCTCCATCTTGCCCACCAAGGCTTTTTCCAGTTCCTGGCGCCAGAACCTGCTGAATATCGGCCGTTTTTCCTGAATCTCCTCAAAATCAGATTTTGAGATGGCCAACAACTCACTTTTCCGGAGAGCCTGAATACAGTATGTTGAAGGCTGCTGACTCACTAGTGATGGAAAAGCTGTCACCAACGTATTGGGGTAAGAAAAACCGACACAGATATTTTCATCTTGCGCCGGGTAGTAGAGCCAAAGCGCGCCGCTCAAAACAAAGTACAGATGCTGCTCCACCTGCCCTTCCCTGATCAGGAAATCGCCGCGGTTAAGGGTGACACGTTTTCTCCAGAGCGGCTCAAAGGCGGCAATGTCATCTTCTGAAAAATAAGGAATCTGTTTCAGCAGCGAGGCCAGCATGAGAAAGGTGTTTTAAGGCTGTTTTCAGAAAAATAGAAGAAAAACGGATTCGGAACTAAGTAAAAGTTTTGTGCCTTTGGTACTTGCGGGCGGAACGTCAGAATCACTTATCTTTTCTGTAAATTTAAAAGTCAATTGCGCTTGTGCAAGCAGTTGTGCCTTGAAAAGCTGATGACGCTTTTTGTCTTACATTTTGAAATCAGAATTTAAATATGGCCTTACTTTTTAATGATTTTGCGAGCTGGGAGAAACATTGCCAATCTACTGGTGAACCGCTGTACGTACCGGTACTGGGGTACGAGATAGAGCAGAAAGGCCGCTCAGAAGATGAAATATGGGAAGGCTTAGCCCGAGCCTATGATGTCATGCGTGATGCCGTGAAAACCGGCCTCAGCCAAGACATGACTTCCCGCTCAGGTATGGTGAACAACGGTGCTAAAAAAGTGGCTGCAGCTCCTGTAACGGTGTTGTCGCCTGAATTTCAGTTGCTGATTAGCCGGGCTTTAGGAGCCAAGGAAGTAAACTCGTGTATGGGCAGGGTGGTAGCGGCGCCTACCGCTGGGGCTTCGGGCATTCTTCCGGGCGTGCTCACCACTTTGCAAGACCAGCATGGGCTAGATGACCGCAAAATACATGAGGGTTTACTAGTGGCGGCTGGTATAGCGTTAATCATTGAACAAAATGCCTCGCTGGCAGGTGCTGTAGGTGGGTGTCAGGCTGAAACAGGCAGTGCGGCAGCCATGGGCGCAGGGGCCATTGTGTATTGCCTAGGCGGAAACGTAGAGCAGACATTTGCAGCGGTAGCCATTACCATACAATGTATGCTGGGTCTCATTTGTGATCCGGTGGCGGGGCTGGTAGAGGTGCCTTGCATTGTCCGGAATGCCAGTGCAGCAGCCATTGCGTTCTCTAGTGCTCAAATTGCCATAGCCGGTGTAAACCCGGTTATTCCAGTTGACCAATGCGTGATGGCTTTGGGCGAGGTAGGGCAAAGCATGGAAACCAAGTACAAAGAAACTGCCTTGGGTGGTTTGGCCAATACCCCCAAAGGTCGCGAAATAGAGAAAATGGTGCTGGTGCAGGACGTAGAAATTCTGCCTGATGAAGAGGATGTGTAATGAGAAATACCTGTTTTAGGCTCGTTTTTTTGAAAACAGGCCCAAAACAGGCGCTTCTAATTTTTCCAGCATTAGTATAATTCAAGGTTGTTACTAAGGTGGCCCTTTAATGATAGTGCTGCTGATAATTTAATAGGCCCAGCTTGATTTAATTTCACCAACCCAATTATCATTCTTCTTATTTAATTCTATTCCCAGTCCTGCCCCGCACATAAAGTTAAGCCTACATTCATTATCAATCCAACTTACGCAGGTTCTCTTAATTCTAAGTCTGGCTTTTTCATCTGTCATAGAAAGTATTTCCATCTCCAACACCATTAAGGATGAGGCTTGGCTTGCTAAATTGCAAGCATATTCTTCTGTGATAACTTTAAATTTTAACTTATTTAGTTTTGGTAAATTCTTCTTACTAATCTCGTGTAAAACTAATAGAACTGAGTCTAAAAGAAGAAGTTTGTTATGTTTAACAGAAGTAGTTAGTGAGCCTATTGAAATGAATGTAGTATCAGAAAGAGCAATTTTTAATCCCTCTTGTAAAATAAGCGTACTATCACTGGAATAGTTACTTTCCTTCTCTCTTGCAAATGCTTGATTGTAAAACAATAAGCTTATGAAAAAGCTAAGCAATAAAATATGCTTTTTCATCTAAACAAAGGCGGGCTATTGTGGAATAAATAGTAAGGATTTGTGAATATCAACACAAAATATTTTTCAAAGAGTTTCTTATTACCTCTGTAGCTTTTATTAATAGGGCTGTAGTTGTCCAATATATTACCCTACTCAAGGTATTTACTGTTTGTCTTACTTAACCGTCACAATATTCAGGAACTCTTCGTTTTCATTCCAGCTGTAGCGGATGGGGCTGTGCTTGTCCTGTATCACCACTTCCACTTTGGCTATTCTGGTTATGTCTGCTAGCAGCAGTTTAGGATCTACTAGTTTGTTGTTTACTAACACTCTCAATTGCCGTTTTTCGGCAGAAACTTTATAATAGTCCAGCACATGCTCTAACCGGAAGAGAGGGCGCTTGCTTTTTAATTCGGCAACTACAACGCCGTGTTTCGCTTTCTCCCCTAAAGACACCAGTAACAAAGAGTCTGTATACGTTTTCTTGACCAAAATGTCCTCCTGATCCACAATAAGAGAATTAAAAGAGGTTTCTTGGTTTTCAAGAAGCAGCAAGGGAGCCTGTGAGCGCGTGCTGACTGCTAAAATACCAACATGGTAAGGTCTCGGGATAACCATGCCTATGTTAGGTAAAGTTTGACTCACTACATTCATGCAGGTAATTATACACAGGGAAAGAATACAGGAGAACTTTTTCATGGCAAAGAGCTTCAATAAAGCAGTTATATCATCAAGGTACTAAAATAAGTTGCAAAGAGAAAGGCAGTGCCGTTTGTAGACAGAAGTATTATCCTCATTTAAAAGAGAAACGCCACGTGATCACGTGCGTTTCTCTTTTAAATGAACTAATAGCACATATTTTTATCAGTAATTCGGAATGTCGTCAACCTGTTTACGGGTAAGCAGCAAGCCGATCATCATGAGCAATGCGGTGAGCAGTACCACAAAGAAGAGCACGCTCTCGTTCATGTCAATGATCTGGTATTTCTGTGGAATACTGTAGAAAAGCAGAATGGTAATCAAGCCACGGGGGGCTATAAACAATTCTGGAATAAGAGGCACTTTCGCCGCAAACTGTAGGTACAGGTACCGTACCAGAAGCGTAATGGTGAAGATAGTGAAACCTAAAACCCACACGTTTAAATAAGCGAGTTCAGGCAGGTTAATAGAGAACCCAAACAGCAGGAAAAAGAAGGTTCTAATTACAAACGCGGTCTCGCCATTAATCTGCTTTAAATGAATCAGCTCTTCTTCCAGGTTCCGGAGGCTGAGTACTTTGGCTAAGCGGTCTTTTACAAAGAGCACGGCGTTGTTCAGCATCAGTCCAAAGCATAGTACCATGAGCAAAGAAGACAGGTGCAGTTTTTTGCCTATTGAGTAAAGCAGTACCAGTATAGCAATAATCAGGAAGAACTTGATGTGGCTCTTGATTCGGTCTATAAAGAACAGTAGGATAAGCGTGCAGATAATAGAAATAATAAAGATGCTGACTAGGTCCAGGCCTAATGTCACGAAAGACCCCACACCAATGGTATCGTTCTGCACCGCAAAATTAAAAGCAATAATGCCTATTATGTCTGAGAAAGTGGCTTCATACACAATAAACTCCCGTTTTTCCAAAGACAAGTTGGTTACACTGGGTATGGCAATGGCACTACTGATCACAGCTAGGGGAATTGCGTTCACTACGGCTACTTTATAAGGCACCTGTAGCCAGAAATTAACGAACCAGGCAATAAGCGCGGCAGTGATCAGGAGCGTGATCGTGGCGGTGATGAGTGTTTTCCGGATAAGCGGGAGCTTCTCTTTGGTGAGCTCCAAATCCAAGGCTCCTTCCAGTACTATCAAGATCAAACCAATAATTCCGAAGAGTTCCAGGATGTTGCGCAACCCTGGTAAGGTAACATTGAACATGACGGCAATAGACTTCAGCAGAATGCCAGTTGCCAACAGGAAAATCACGGAAGGCACTTTGGTGCGTTTAGCAGCCATGTCAAACAAATATGACATGACAATAAGGCTGCTAAGAATTATGAGAAAGGTGTATGGGTCTAAGGTCATTCAGTAACTATCTGTAGCAAGATAAATACGGACTTCTCCGGTAATAGATATGGGAGGAGCCAGTGTAGTATTTTAATTCTGCTTATAAAAAGATAAGCAGATAATAGGGGTAAATGTTTTGTGGGCGGTCTTTTCACCATCACTAAGATAAGCAAGCTTTCCTTTCTACAAAGATGTTTTTTAAAAAGATAACCATAGCATTACTGGCAGTAAGTATAGGCGGCACGTTATTGAGCAGCTGCAAAGTGGCTGACATGCACCAAGATGCGGCCTTGGCTAAAACGGCTTCAGAAGTTCCGGTGGTAGGCAGAAAAGCGCTACGGCCCAATAAAGATTTTCAGTTAGGTGCCTATGCTGTAACCAATATACGCCGCAGCTGGACCAGAACCAGCGGGTTTTCTTTCTTCCAGGTAGAGGGATCGCGCAAAAGCCAGCGGTATGAGTTTGTGTTGCGAGACAGTGCAGGCCTTGAAACCTACGTGACCGCAGAAGCCGGCGTCAGCAGCCAATCTATACCGTTGGGCAAGGTATTTTCTATAGAGTTAGGTGGCGAAAATCGTGAGGTGTTTGTAAGCAGCATACAAGCAGGAAGCAGTGGCGCGTGGCAATTGATCACTAAAGACCCCGGCAACGACATTTTATTCAAAGATTTTTCAGGGGTGCTTCAAAACGGAGCCACTCAAATACGCGTGGAGCCCGTGTACCAGTACCAAAACAGCTATAGGGGCTCTTCTACAGAAATTTTAGGGTATGAATTTAAATCTGGCGTTGAGCTGTTAGGGGCGGTGCAGGTTAGCGGGAGGGGTAAGTTGTGGTTGAAAAATGAATTAACCTCAGAACAGCGGAAAGTCTTGAGTGCCGCATCTGCCTCTCTGTTGCTGTACCGCAAATTAAACCAGCAAAATGGCGCAGAGCCTCAAAATCCTAAAGTAAAACTGCCAATCTCTCTTTTCTAATATATATCCATCAAAATCTATGCGTCTCTTCAAAAATATTCTCCTGCCAATAGCGGCCATAGTTTTTAGTTTAACTAGTTGCTCCGTGCCTGACATGCGGGTAAACGAAAACTTTAAAGCAGAGGCCTCGGCAATGCCGGTACAAGGGCGGTCGGCGATGCGTCTCTCAATGGGTAAAGAAAAAGGGTTTGGATTTGGGGCTTACCAAGTGGAAGATGTGAAGAGAGGCTGGACCCGCAGCTCAGATAATGGTCAGGAAAACTTACTCAGAGTATCTGAAGCCTACCAGAGGTATAGCTTCGGTGTAATTGACACCGTTACCCGTAAAACCTTATTTGTGCAAGCCGCCGCCATGCTGAACACTACTGCAGTAGAGGCGGCAGGTTGGTCTTTCAATTTGGATAAACAGAGGGAGTTTTTGCAGGTAGCGTTTAGGTCTGCGGAAAGTGGAGAGTGGCGCCTTTCCTTGGCTGATCCGGGTAATTACATGCAGCGGACTAACTTTGAAGGCTCGCTTAAGAACAAAGAATATGAAATAGAAGTGTTGCCGCTGTATAAGTGGGAAGGAAAATCTCTGCCTTCAGACAAACCATTGGGTTATGAGTTTTCACGGGGTGGTCAGGTACTGGCTACGGTGCAAACGGTAAACAGCGGCAAAGTGTGGCTGCGCAACAGCCTCAGCCCAGACCTGCAAATGGTGCTAGCCAGTGCCAGCGCCTCTTTGCTGCTGTACAACCAGCTAGATCAGGAGAATCAGTAGGCTCAGGAACCAAACTAATAGCCAGTAAGTTACCGCTATAGCTGATATTAAGTAAGTCAGGTGTGGCGGTTTTTATTTTTAGTCACAAATTTGACTAGTTTGGTCACATTTTTGCCAAGGAGAAATAGCAAATCCCACACCTTTGTCGTTTAAGGGATAATAATCTTTAATCAGGGGCACTCCGTGTTTCTGCTCTATATGAGAAACTTCTTTTGGTGGTGCGCCGGCGCCGATGATACCATTCTGGCGCAATGTCCTAAGTCAGAACATGTCAAGTTTGGCAGTATTGGGGCCACTGTTTTGTTTACGGGCGTATTAGCCAGTTTATCTGGTGGTTATGCGCTATACACTGTTTTTGATGATGTATGGGCAGCAGTAGCGTTTGGGTTATTGTGGGGCGCCGTTATCTTCAACCTTGACCGATTTATTGTGTCCACTATCCGGAAAGAAGGAAAGTTCTGGAAGGAGTTCTTACAGATACTACCCCGTTTGGTGCTGGCATTGGTGTTAGCCATTGTTATTTCCAAGCCTTTAGAACTGCGTATTTTCCAGAAGGAAATTGACAGTGTGCTAGAGGAGAAGAAAGCCCAACTAGCTTTAGAGCACCAGAAACTGGTGAATCAGCAGTTCACTGAAACAGACTCGGTGCGCAAAGACATTGACCGCATTAAGTCTGAAATAGCAACCAAATCTGCCCAGCGAGATACACTGTATGCTCAAATGAGTGCGGAGAGCGATGGTACCGGCGGAACAAAAAAGATAGGAAGAGGTCCTATTTTTCAGGAGAAGAAAGCTCAGTACGATAAGATTGACGCGGAACTGAAGCAACTGCAAGAGCAAAACAGCCTGCTCATAGCGGAGCGTCAGAACCGAATTGATACCCTTACCGCCCAACGTGATAAATCTATAGCCCAGGGTAAGGCACGTTTTGAAGAGTATGGTGGCCTGATGGCTCGTATGGAAGCCCTGCAAAAGCTACCCTGGCTGCCCAGCTTTTTTATCATGCTGTTATTTATCTGCTTGGAAACTGCTCCTATCTTCACCAAGTTAATCTCAAAGCGCGGCCCTTATGATGATCTGCTGCGCGATGTAGAAACCACTACTGAACTGGAGAGCCTGGAAAAACTGGAGCACCGCCGCCGGGAGTATGATACCCGCAAAGCCATTGATGAAGCTGGCAAAGATGCCCGCATGGAGCATTACAGCTACAACCGCCGCGAGACCGTAAAAACCGATGCCGATGTGGACCTAGAATTGGCGCGTACCAATGCACATGCCCGCCTCAAAACCGGCAAAGAGAAAATTCGCCGCGAAACTGAAACATACATGGATAACTACTAAGGTTTAACTGTATAAACAAAAAGCCGCTGCTTTTCCTGAAAGCAGCGGCTTTTTGTTTTTTGTTGCTTCATGAGGTATGAAGTTTACAAACTTCTAGTGAATCACCTCAAGAAGGAAAAAATAGACACCTAGAATAGGTGGAAGGGGGATTGTTCATGCACAGCAACTAGATAGATTAACTAAAATTACCCAGACTATCAGAAGTGGGTTTTCGGCTCATTTTAGAAAAACAGCTCGAAAACAGCCTTATTTAGAATAACGATCAACGAAATATCACTTCCACTCCACCAGTTCCGGATTATCAGTCATAACACCATCGGCACCTAGCTCAAACAGCCTTTTAATATTCTCTGGTTTGTTTTCGGTCCAGACAAAGGTTTTGAAGCCTTGGTTATGCAAGGAGGTGATAAATGATTTTGACGCGAAGTAGCGGTGAATGTTAATGGCTACTGCTTCTGAGTATTTGTCAAAGCTGCCAAATTTGAGGGTGTGGTCAATGTAAACAGGCAGAAACGGTATTTTACCTACAATCAGCTTATGGGTAGGAATGACGAAGTCTGCTTTCCAGATGTTCTCCAGAATAGGGTCGTAAAATGATTGGAGAACTGTCCAGTCTTCGGCTTTGTGTTCCCGAATAATGTTGAGCACGTTCTGCTCCATGCCCGTATAGTAGCCGTCTTCGCCTTTCTTTAACTCAATTAGTAGTTTCTTTTTGCCTTTTACGGCTTTGATTACTTGAGCCAGTGTGGGAATACGCTCGTTGGCAAACGCAGAGTCATGTTTTACCCCAGCGTCTAATTCTTTAAGCTCAGCAAGAGTAAAATCAGATATTTTCCCTTTACCGGTGGTGGTGCGGTCTAACGTGGCGTCATGTATAACAACTACCTGCCCATCTTTGCTTTGGTGAACATCTACCTCAATAAAATCAGCGTGGGTGGCAAGTGCCTGTTTTACAGCGGCAATGGTGTTTTCAGGGGCAAGGCCTGAGGCTCCCCTGTGGGCAACCACGGTCACCTTTCTGGCTTGCTTCTTTAAGAGAAATAGCTTTCCTGAAGTATCTGCGGAGCTGCAGGCACTCAAACTTATTGACAAGAAGAATAAAAGGGACAACAGCGCCCTTTCTGCCTTGGGTCTAACCCAAATGAATCTTTCGCTCATAACAGCGCTGGCCTATATAGAGGCTTCAGCATGGAAAGATAACATTGTTTTAGGTTACTCCCAACGCAGGTAAGGGGCTAAAAATAAGAATTATAAAATATTTACCTGCCTGGTGATGCTTTCCTCCAGCGAGATAAAGGTTTCAGTGCGTTCTACGCCTTCAATGGCCTGTATCTTCTCATTCAATACTTCACGCAGGTGCAGCGTGTCGCGGCAAATAATTTTGGCGAACATGCTCCACTGGCCAGTGGTGTAGTGCATTTCCACAATCTCTGGCACCTCACGCATGCTAGTAACCGCTGTTTGGTATGCAGAGCCCTTTTCTAAATAAATACCTATAAAAGCACAGATGTCATACCCAACAGCATTAGGGTTTATAAACAAATGTGATCCCTTGATAACCCCCAGGTCTTCCAGTTTTTTCATGCGCACGTGCACGGTACCGCCAGAAACCTGTAATTCTTTCGCGATATCAGTGTAGGCTCTGGTAGCATCTAACATAAGCATTGTTAGAATTCGTCTGTCCAGGATATCAATTTCTGAATTTTGAGCCATTATTTGAGTGTTTTTTTATCAATTTTACAACAAAGATAATACATTCTTATTGAAGTACTAAGGTACAAAATTAACATTTATAAATTTAACAGACATTAATAAATTTATTTATGTTTGTGATAATGATAATAATAAAACGTTAACACATTTATAATATTTTTTATGCAACGTGATTTAATTGCTGATGCTGCAGTGACACTAGAAGGCACACTTGCTCAGTTACAAGGGCCGCAGACAGTTGATGTGCTTAAGGTACAGCAGGCTATCATAAGAGCGGCGCATGATTTTATGTTCAAAAAGGGCTTGGTGCAGCTAATGCCCTTGATGTTGTCTCCTATTACTGACCCGCTCAACCATGGTGTGGTAGATGCAGCCATTTCTTATGCCGGTAGCCGCTGGAGCCTCACCAAATCTATGATATTTCATAAACAGCTAACTCTTCTTAATCCGGAGCTGGAAGCTATTTATATTGTGTCACCTAACGTGCGGCTAGAGTTTGCCGACCGTGCCTACACCGGGCGCCACATGTTTGAGTTTACCCAAATAGATTTTGAGTTCCGGAACAAAGACGGCGCCTTTGTGCGCAGCTTTATGGAAGAGTTGGTGCAGTTTATTTTTTCAAAAGTAGAAGAAGAGCTGCCCGAAGTGCTGGCAAAATACCGCCCTGACTTCTTGCCCGAGATAGGCCAATTGGAGGTGTTCCGTACTGAAGAACTAGAGGCGCAGTACGGTGCAGACTATGAGCATATTAAATCAAAAGAAGCCGAAAGACCGTTTTGGTTGCTTAACCACAAGCGTGAGTTTTATGATAAAGAAGACCCGGCAGCCCCAGGTACTTACCTGAACTATGACTTAATATGGAACGAAGGCTTTGGAGAAGGTTTGTCTGGGGGCGAGCGTGAAAATGAGTACCACCAGATTCTGAAACGCATGGACGAGACCGGAAGCGATAAAGAAGCATTCAGGCATTATTTGGAAGTAGCCAAAGAGCAAGGGTTGCCGTACACGGCCGGTGCCGGGTTTGGCGTGGAACGCATGGCCCGCTACATTTGCCGTATACCAGACATCAACAACGTGACCCCATTTTCACGTAGACCAGGGATGCCGGCGTTGTTTTAAACTAACTTTATAGAATTTATAAGCGTTTTTGGCGTGTTTTATCAAAAACAAACCAAAAACGCTTTTTATTTAACAAATACGTGCCCGATATTGGGGCTCCAATTACGGCAGTTGTTTTATTGCCTTAACTGGAAAACGGCAGCTATAAAGTGGCGGCCTTGTTTCTTAAATTTCTCGTCTTCCATGAGTACGCATAAGCACTTCATCATTGATTTTGACAGCACCTTTACCAAGGTAGAAGCTTTGGACGCCCTGTGTGCTATTTGTGTGCCAGACGCGCAGCAGCGCCAAAAGGTACTAACTGAAATTCAGCGCCTCACCGACCTGGGCATGGAAGGCGAAATTCCACTGACCGAGTCGCTGGAAAAAAGACTGGCCCTGCTCAAGGCCAATAAATCCCACATCAATGACCTCATTGAACACCTTCGTGGGCAAATTTCTGAGTCTTTCAAACTGAACAAAGCTTTCTTTGAGGCTTATAAAGAAGATATCTACATTATCTCCAACGGGTTCAAAGAATTTATTGTGCCTATTGTGGCCGAACTGGGGGTAAAGCCCGAGCATGTGTTTGCCAATAGCTTTGTGTATGACCAAGACGGTAACATCATCGGGTTTGACCGCGACAACGTGCTCACCCAAAACCAAGGCAAAGCCAAGCAAATAAAGTCATTAGGGCTGGAAGGCGAGATCTACGTAATTGGTGACGGTTTCACTGACTACGAAATAAAAGAAGCCGGCATAGCCGATAAATTCTACGCTTTCACTGAAAACGTGAAACGCGACAGTGTGGTGAACAAAGCCGACCACGTTACCCCAAGCTTAGACGAGTTCCTGTATGTGAACAAATTGCCAAGTGCACTTTCTTACCCTAAAAACCGCATAAAAGTGCTGGTGTTGGAGGGAATACATGAGCACGCCATCAACATGTTCCGGCAAGAAGGGTACAATGTAGAAGTCATTGCCGGAGCGCTGGAAGAAGACGAACTGTGCGAGAAAATACATGATGTGTCTATCATCTGTATTCGGTCTAAAACACAATTGACCGCCAAAGCCATTGCCGCCGCGCCACGTTTAATGGCCGTAGGCGCATTCTGCATTGGCACAAACCAAATTGATTTGCAAACCTGTACCGAACGTGGCATAGTGGTGTTTAATGCTCCGTACAGCAATACCCGCAGCGTAGTTGAAATGGCCATTGGCGAAATCATCATGCTAAGCCGGGGCATTGTGGAGAAAAGCAACCGCATGCACAACGGCGAGTGGGACAAATCTGCGAAAGGCTCAAACGAAATAAGAGGCAAGAAGCTGGGTATTGTAGGCTACGGTAACATAGGGTCACAGCTCTCTGTATTGGCCGAGGGGCTGGGCATGGAAGTGTACTTCTATGATGTAGTAGACAAGCTGGCTCTAGGAAACGCCAAAGTCTGCAACACCCTGGAAGAGCTTTTGTCTTTAGCTGACATTGTCACCTTGCACGTAGACGGCCGGCCAGACAATAAAAACATCATAGGGGCCAAGGAGTTCGACATGATGAAAGAAGGCGTTATTTTCCTGAACCTGGCCCGTGGCCACGTGGTGGAAATTGAGGCGCTGGCCCAAAACATTAAGAGCGGTAAAATAAGAGGCGCTGCCGTAGACGTATTCCCGTACGAGCCTAAAAACAACCAAGAGTCGTTTGAATCGGCGTTGAAAGGCTTACCTAATACGTTGCTGAGCCCGCACATTGGCGGTAGCACCGAAGAGGCGCAGGAGAACATTGCCCAGTACGTTCCGTCTAAGTTAATAGACTATGTTAATACTGGCGGTTCTTACAACAGTGTAAACTTCCCGAACCTGCAACTTCCTGCTCTCCGGAACGCGCACCGCCTTATTCACATACACCGCAACGTGCCGGGTATTTTGGCCAAAATCAACAATGCCCTGGCCGAGAACAACATCAACATCTTGGGTCAGTACCTCAAAACAAACGAGACTATTGGCTACGTGATCACCGATGTAGACACCCAGTACAACCGTTCTGTAACCAAAGAACTGAAGCAGATACCAGATACTATTAAGTCACGCGCGCTGTACTAGTGCTCCGCCAAATTAGAAAACAAGAATTAGAAATGCTTTTGTAGAACCATTGAGCATATTCAAATTCTTAACTTCTACACTAATAATTATATTGGAGAAGCAATAGTAATAGAGGCGTTAGGTTGAAACCAAGCCGTTTTCGGTCTCTTTAAAAACAAGGAGGCCGAAAACGGCTCCTTGTTTTTAAATGGCCTTAGTTAAGTTACCGCCTGCATTACCAGTTTTAATTGTCAATTTTGCACATTATTTCTTCTTACACCACTAAAAAATTGTGACTCCGATAGTCTCTATTATTATTCCATGCTATAACAGCGGCGAATATTTGCCCGATGCGCTTTCAAGTGTGCGCCAGTATCCTGACAAAAGAGTTTATGAAATTATTGTGGTGGATGATGGTTCAAAAGACCCACTTACCTTACAGTTGCTGAAAGAGCTGAAAAAAGAGGGCGAAGTACAGGTAATTCATCAGGAAAACCAAGGGCCAGCGGCGGCCAGAAATACGGGGGTAAGGGCAAGTAAAGGGAAATACCTGCTGTTATTAGACGCTGATAACCGTATTAGGCCAGCTTATATAGACCGAGGTATAAAAATAATGGATGCTAACCCGAGGGTGGGTGTGGTATATGGTACCCCTTTTTTTTTCGGAGAAGCCGCTAAAAAACGACGATATAAGGTAAAACCCTTTGACATGCAACTGATTCTCATGCACAATTACATTGACAACTGTGCGGTAGTTCGGAAGCAGACATGGGAGGAGCTAGGGGGGCAAGACGAGCACAAAGCCGTAATGGGGTACGAGGATTGGGAGTTCTGGATCAGAGTTGGTACATCAAAATACACGTTTCATTTCGTGGATGAGGTGCTGTATGAATATCGTATCAGGGCTGGTTCATTAATCACTGAGTCCAATCATGCAGACAAGCAACTGGCCATGAAGCAGTACATCTTTTCTAAACACCAAGATCTGTTTATTCAGCATCATGAAGAGGTGTCGCGCAAATACCGGTACCACCAGAAAGCTCCATTTGAAGCTTTCTTAAAACAATATCTAAGAAGATTCTTTCCGAAAAAAAAGAAATAAGACAGACGTTTACGGGCTGATTTTTAAAAATCAGCCCGTAAACGGTTATTTGCATCAGCACATTTAAAAATTAACATAGAACATGGCTCCTATCTATTTTACCCCAGGCCCGGCGCAACTGTACCCAACTGTTGCCCAGCATTTGCAAGCTGGTTTAGACAAACAAGTGTTCTCGCAGAGCCACCGGAGCCAAGCCTTCAAAGACTTGTACCGCCGCACCGATGCCGCCTTGCGGGCTCTGTTCAATCTGCCGGAGGAGTATGCCATTTACTTTACCGGCTCCGCCACTGAAATCTGGGAGCGTAGTTTACAAAACCTGACAGCGCAAAACTCTTTCCATTTGGTGAACGGTTCTTTCTCCAAGAAATACCTGGACCATGCCAAATGGCTGGGACGGCAAACAGAGGTGCTGCAGGTGCCGTTTGGGGAGGGCTTTGACATTGACCATTTTCAGATTCTGGAAGGTACGGAGCTAGTGGGTTTGGCGCAGAATGAGACTAGTTCCGGCGTTTGCATGCCCGTGCAGGACATTCATGCACTACGCACGCTGTTCCCGGACCCACTGCTCTCTGTAGACATAGTATCTGGCGCACCATACGCTGCGTTAGATTTTTCTAAAGTAGACATGGCCTTTTTCTCGGTGCAGAAAGGGTTTGGTTTGCCGGCAGGCTTAGGTGTTTGGCTCGTGAATGAGCGTTGCCGCCGCAAAGCCACCCAGTTGGAGGGGCAGCAGTACACGGGCGGCCACTATAGCATCAAGTCTTTACACGAGCAATTTTTGCAGTTCCAAACCCCGTGCACCCCAAACGTGCTGGACATTTACCTGCTCTGTCACATAGTGGAAGACATGTTAGCCGCGGGTATAGACACAATCAGAAGACAGACCGAATCTAAGGCTATTCAGCTGTACAACTTCTTAGAAGAAAGCAACCTGTTTAAACCCTTTGTGCAGAACCCTTTGCACCGCTCCCCAACTGTAGTTGTTGCCGACGTGGTTGACAGACCCGCTGCCCAGGTCATTTCAAAGCTAAAAGAGCAGGGCTTAGTAGTAGGCTCTGGGTACGGCAACTACAAAGAAACACAGATTAGAATAGCTAATTTCCCGGCAGTGTCTGAAGCAGACGTAGACCAATTGGTGAAGGCGTTAAGGCAGTTATAGGTACTGGAAAGTGTCTGCAACCAAGTTGAGTGTTAGCGGGCAAGCATACTGTGCCGTGGTTTAAATTTCTGTTAATTAATACATTAAGTATGTGAATTTCTAATCTATATGAATTTGGATGCGTAAAAGAGGGGGTGGCATTTTATAATTAATCCCCCTCAATTACCATGAGAAAGCACATACCTTTTATATTGATTTCAGCACTATTGTTATCTTTTTCTCCGGTTTTAGATGCTCAGGGAACGGGCGTAACTACTGTGACAGAACAGCAGGGGCCAATCTTTGGTAAGAAAAAAAACAAAATGAAAAAGGCTAAGCCTAAAAGGTCGAAAGCTAATAAGTCAAAGTCTTCTAAGAAGGTAAAGTTAAGAAAAGGTAAACCTGTAAACCGGGGCTAACTTTTCTGTTTTCGCCTCGTTTTAAAGAACATAGGCCAAAAACGGCTGACATTCCAAACCATCCTATTGTAAAACCCAAGAGGCCTTCTAGTAATAGAAGGCCTCTTTTTATTGGCTTGTTATTCGTTGCCGCGTTGCTTTCGCCACATATCAGTGAAAGTTTCAGGGGCGGCTAGTAGGGGCTCTCGGCGCACGGCCCAAGTGTCTTTCTGTACCCGCTTCAGCACGAAGTTCTTAACGGCGGCCGGAGCAAAATTCAGTAGCTTCCGGTTTTTCATGCCGTAGGTCCAGAAGCGGAAAGCCAGTTTTTCGTTTTTGTCTACCAGACCCTGCTCTACGCTGTAACGGCGGTTGGCCAGCAACAAGCCGTGCAGGTTGATTTTTACGGGGCAAACACTGGTGCAGGCTCCGCAAAGAGAGCTGGCGTAGCTGAGGTGCTTGTTTTCTTCAAAACCAGCCAAATGAGGCGTGATCACTGATCCTATGGGGCCGCTGTAGGTGGTCTCATAGGTATGGCCCCCAATGTTTTTGTACACGGGGCACACGTTCAGGCAAGCGCCGCAGCGGATGCAGTTCAAAGCCTCGCGCTGTTCCGGCTGAGCTAGCAGGTTGGTGCGGCCGTTGTCTAGCAGCACCACGTACATTTCCTCGGGGCCGTCTTTCTCAGTGGGCTGGCGCGGCCCAGTTAAAATGGTGTTGTAGATGGTTATGTTTTGCCCAGTGCCGCTGGTGCTCAGCAATGGCCAGAACAGATCAAGGTCCAGCATGCTGGGAATCAGCTTCTCAATGCCCACAACCGCAATATGCGTTTTAGGAAACGTGGTGGAAAGGCGGGCATTGCCTTCGTTCTCGGTCACGGCAATGCCACCAATATCAGCTATCAGGAAGTTGGCGCCCGTTATGCCCACTTCAGCTTGGGTATATTTGTCTCTTAAAAGTTTGCGGGCGGTAAGTACCAGTTGCTGGGCGTCATCGGTGGGCGGTATTCCTAGCTTTTTGGTGAATAGTTCGGATATGTCTTTTTTAGACATGTGCATGGCCGGCGTGACAATGTGGTAAGGCCGTTGCTCCGCTAGCTGTACAATGTATTCGCCTAAATCGGTCTCTACGGTTTCAATACCGTTCTTCTCCAAATAGTCGTTCAGGTGAATTTCCTCGGTGCTCATAGACTTTGACTTGACCACCGATTTGGCGCGTTTGCGCTTCATAATAGCGCCAATCTCACGCAATGCTTCCTGAGTGTTCTGCGCCCAAATCACCTTTCCGCCTCTCTGAATGAAGTTCTTCTCAAACTCCATGAGGTATTTGTCTAGGTTATTGATGGTCTGAGTTTTCAGGAACGATGCACGCTGACGGGCCAGTTCATGGTTGTCATACGCCGCGAGGCCGTTCTGCACCGCTGCGTTGTACTTGCCTATGTTAAACCTTATTTTCTGCCGATGGTCCAGGTCAAATGCCTTCCTCTCCGAGTCCTGCAGAAATTGCTTTAGTTTACTGCTCAATTCTTTCTCCTGGTTTATATGGCGTAGCAGGTTATTTCCGGCTAAACCTAGTCTCGTTTTAGAGCTGATTTTTGAAAAACAGGCCTAAAACAGCAATGTCACTATATGGCTACGGCTCTTGTTCTGCCAAAAACCATCCGCAAAAATAACGAGCTTATTTGCAATAAGATACAACTGCCCTAAAAAAGTCCTGAGTCTTGAATGCTGAGTCAAGAGTTAAAAACTCATGTATTGAAACTCAGCACTCAAGACTCAGGACACAGAACTAAATAAGCTTCACTTATTTTTTGTTGCTGTCTACCACAATGCGCTTGTCGCGGTTAGCCAGATCCCAGGCGGTGTGGAATACCAGACGGGTCACTTTTTGGGCGGCGTCAAAGTTTATTTTCTCCACATCGTCGGTTGGTTGGTGGTAGTCTTCGTGCACGCCGTTGAAGTAAAATGCCACCGGAATTTTGTGCTTGGCGAAGTTATAGTGGTCAGAACGGTAATAGAAACGGTTCGGGTCGTTCGGGTCGTTGAAGGTGTAATCCAGCTCCATGTTCACGTACGTTTTGTTGGCGTTCTCAGAGATGGCGTGCAGTTCTGAAGAAAGCTTGTCTGACCCAATCACGTAAATGTAGTTGAAGTTGCCTTCGTGCTGCTTGTCGTTGCGGCCAATCATGTCAATGTTCAGGTCGGCAATGGTGTTGGCAAGCGGGAATATTGGGTTTTCTGTGTAGTACTCAGAACCTAACAGGCCTTTTTCTTCGCCGGTTACGGCTAAAATTAAGATGCTGCGGCGTGGTCCGTGACCTGCTTTTTTGGCTTCGGCAAAGGCTTGGCCAATTTCCATGATGGCCACGGTGCCAGAACCATCGTCATTGGCGCCATTGTAAATTTTACCGTCTTTTATGCCTTCGTGGTCATAGTGAGCGCTTAAAACAATTACCTCATCTTTCAGGTCAGTGCCTTCAATGTAGCCCAGCACGTTTTCAGTTGGTAATGGTTGGCGGTTACGTTCTGTCTTAATCTTTACGTTGGCGGCCACTTTGTACGGCGACGAAATAGACTTACCGGCTTTGGCAACAGAGGAATTGTATGATGTTAGTTGCTCAGGCTTCACGTTTAGCAGGTTGGCCGCCAAAGTAGGGGAAATGTATGCTAGTGCTGCTCTTGGCTCAGTTGGAGTGCTTCCGAAACCAATAGATGGACGCGTTAACATACCTGCGTAACGCCTGGTCATTTGTTGGAAATCAGCGTCTGTATTGCCCGTGATCACGAATACGGCTTTGGCTCCTTTTTTAGTGGCGGCCGCCGATTTAGTGCGTGGGTCTTGGGTCCAGGTGCTCATTTTGTCGGTGCCGCTGATGAGGTAGTTGCCGTCATTCTTCTTCGGTTCACCGGAAAACACCACCACCACTTTGTCTTTTACATTCAGGTTGGTGTAGTCTGAGTAGGCGGGGTCGTCAATGCCGTAGCCGGCAAACACAACTTCTGTATTCTGCTCAGTTTGGAAAGGCGAAGCGCCCAGCACAAAAAAGTCTTTGCCCATGGAGAACTTCTGCTGCCCCACCATGACATAACCTTCACCCCAGGTGCTTTTTTCTAAGTTGAATTCTTGGTAGTAAGGGTTTGAACCTGTGGAAACTGGACCAGTAATATTGTTGGCTTTAAAGAAGTTGGCAATATACTCTGCTGCCATTTTCTGACCGCGCTCGCCGGTTTCACGACCTTCTAAAGAATCTGAGGCCAAAATGCGGAGATGCTTCTCTAAATCGGCGGCAGTGATGGTGCCGGCGAAGTGGCTAGGTGCCTCTTCGGCGCTAATGCGCTGTTGAGTAGCGGTTTGTGAGGTGGAGCAGCCACTCAACAGCGCCACGGCCAAGCCTAAGGTATATAAATGCTTCTTCATGTAGTGTTGTTTTGTTAATCTGGAAAATGACCTTAATGTTACTCCAATTTTAAATAACTAACAAACGATAGCTGTTTTGGGCCTGTTTTTAAAGAAACAAGTTTAAAACGGCTCGCGGGCAATCATTCCCTGTTTTTTGAAAATCAATACGGTGGCAAAAGCGGCCACACCTTCTTTCTTACCCACAAAGCCTAAATGCTCGGTTGTAGTGGCTTTAATAGAAACGTCTTCTTCGGCCACGCCCATTACCTCGGCCAAACAGGTTTTCATGGCCGGAATGTGCGGGTTTACTTTGGGCTCCTGCAAGCAAACAGTTGAATCAATGTTGCCTACCTCATAGCCTTTGCCCCGTATCAGTTGCATGACCTCGCGCAGCAGAATTTTGCTGTCAATGCCTTTGTACTTAGGGTCTTTGTCAGAAAAATGAAAGCCGATGTCGCGCAGGTTGGCGGCGCCCAGCAGAGCATCACAAATCACATGGATAAGTACGTCGGCATCGGAGTGGCCAAGGGCGCCGTGGGTGTGCGGAATCTTGATGCCGCCTAGCCAGAAATCAAGCCCCTCTTGCAGTTGGTGTACATCATAGCCGAAGCCGGTTCTTATATGAAAGCTCATTTGGGAGTGTTTAGTTGTTTGTTTTTAGTTATTAGAGAACCAAGATGGTTACTGCTTAAACATAACCGGGAAAGCGAAATCTGCAGTTATATTTTTGCCTTTGTTCTGGGCCGGGGACCATTTCTTCTTTGGGAGAAGGTTGGCTACCCGTAAGGCCTCCTCGTCTAGTAAAGGATGAGCTTTTTGCGCCACCCGTACATTGGTTAGCTGACCTTTTTCGTTGATGGTAGCAACAACAATGACCCTGCCTTGTATGCTGTCTTTCAAAGCTGCTGGAGGATATTTTAAGTTCTTAGTCAGAAACGCTGAAAAAGAACTGTTCCCGCCCGGAAATTCAGGGTGTTTCTCTATTTCCTTGATGCCATGTTTCTCCAGTTTTTCCTGAGCGGAAAGCGTGGCTAAATATTCCTTCTTGATGACATGCAGTGTTTGCTTTCCAGATTCATCATAAGTGAAAGTTTCCGCCACCATGTTGTTCACCCATATATTCTTAGAAGTTAAAGTGCCTGCTTCAGAATAGTACTTAAACTCACCGTGTCGGTTTTCTGGCTTCATGGAGGCAAAGTAGCCCAGCATCTGGACTTTGCCGTTGGGGTAATAATCAGTTACCTCAAAAGCCTTATCCACGGGTTTGATTGTTCGCAGATAAACGCGCTGCTGAAGATCAGAGGTCTCTTTCCAGCTTTTGTCAAACCAGACGGAGTCTACCTGCTGTGCATTGGCGGCTGCAGAAACAGCTATGGCCAGAAGAACTACAATCACTGCCTCCTTGGCTTTTTTTATAGACTTTGTCATGATTTTAGCAAAATTTTCGTGCCCTTGTTGGTATTATCGCCAACAAGGGAGTTGGCGCTTACATTTGAGATGAACGGCAAAAAGTTTTATTGATGACAACACCAACAAGGGCGGGTGCGGCAAGTTTGTAAACACTTGATTGCATATCTGTTTTGGGGCAATTTTTCAGAAAACAGCCCCAAAACAGATACTACATTTCCTCCAGTACTTCTTCCAGATCCTCGCGGGCTTCGTTGCCGGGCGCGGCGCGGTAGATCAGCGTAGAGCAGTTGTCGGGGCGAAGTACTTCCTGGGCTTGGCGGTGCAAATCTTCCACGGTAACGGCCTGTACCATTGCGCCTTCTTCATTGATGTGGTTGGGGTTGCCCATTAGTTTGCCAAAGGCAAGGTTCATAGCACGGTTCAGCAACTCAATCTCTGAAAACACAATAGAAGTTTCAGATTGATTTTTGACTTTCTGCAACTCCTCGGCGCTCACATATTCCATACGGAATTCTTCCACAATTTTTTCAATGGCGGCATCGGCTTTTTGTGGGTCTACCCCCACGTTCAGTTTCCCCTGAATTACCAGGAGGCCTGGTTCCATAGAACCGGTCACAAATGCTCCAATGGAGTTAAATAGCTTTTGCTCTTTTACCAGTTGGTTGTACAGGCGTGAAGAATTCCCTCGGCCCAGCACGTCACCTACTAAATCAGCGGCATAGTAGTCGGGGCTGGTGCGGCCGGGCATGTGGTACGTTTTGTAAATAGCGGTAAGCGGTACATCGGCGGTCACCTCTAAAAAACGGGCTTGAGTTTGGCGGGGCTCCTGCGGTAAGTTACGCTCATATTTTACGCCGCTTGGAATTGGGCCGAACCACTTTTCTGCCAGTTCTTTGGCTCTTTCAAAAGTAATGTTGCCAGCCACTACTAAGATGGCATTTAATGGCGAGTAGTGCTTCTTGAAAAAAGCCCGCACGTCATCCATTACGGCATTTTCAATGTGGCTGATTTCTTTGCCAATGGTAGCCCATTTGTACGGGTGTGTTTGGTAAGCCAGTGGCCTAAGCTTAAGCCATACATCACCGTAAGGCTTGTTCAGATAATTCTGCTTAAATTCCTCTACCACCACTTTGCGCTGTACCTCTAACCCTTGTTCACTAAACGCTAAACTCAGCATGCGGTCAGACTCCAGCCAAAAGCCAGTCTCTACGTTTTGTGCCGGTACGGTTAAGTAATAATTGGTGAGGTCGGGACTGGTGAAGGCATTGTTCTCCCCGCCAGCCTGCTGAAGCGGCTCATCATAGTTTGGTATGTTTACCGAACCACTGAACATGAGGTGCTCAAACAAGTGGGCAAAGCCCGTGTGGGTTTCTTCCTCGTCGCGGGAGCCTACGTTGTACAGCACATTTACCACCGCCAGCGGCGAAGTCGGGTCTTCATGCACAATGCACTGCAGGCCATTATCTAAAGTAAATTCTTTGAATTGGATCATAAGCTAAAGCACAATTTCTTATGTAATAAGAACGGAGATAGGCCTGCGAAGGTACATAAACCTAGCCTGAAAAGTAAACCGGTTCTAAAAGGCAAAGTTTTGCGCCCGAACAACCCTTGAATGAAGCTTTACGTTAGGTGCACCTTTGCCTGTGGGCATGCAAAATATTGGAGCACCGGATTAAAACGGCCATGATTTAATTCTGTTTTGGTGCTTATTTTAGAAAAGCAGGGCAAAAACACCTAAAAAAGCGCAAGCTTACTTATATTTCCCGTTAAATTTACTTCCCCCGCTGATAACGCTATTCTAATATGAATTTCAATAGAAAAGACTATACCGACGACGACCTGCTGATGCTGTACCGCGGCATTGTGAAGCCCCGCATGATTGAGGAGAAGATGCTGATTCTGCTGCGCCAAGGCAAAGTAAGCAAGTGGTTTTCGGGCATTGGGCAAGAGGCTATCTCGGTGGGCTCTACCCTGGCGTTAGACGCAGATGAATACATTCTGCCGTTGCACCGTAACTTGGGCGTTTTTACTTGCCGCGATATTCCGTTAGATCGTTTGTTTGCGCAGTTCCAGGGTAAGAAAACCGGTTTCACCAAAGGCCGCGACCGCTCTTTTCATTTCGGCACCAATGAGCACCATATTGTAGGCATGATCTCACACCTGGGTCCGCAGTTGGCCGTGGCCGATGGAATTGCCTTAGCCGACTTGCTGGAGAAACGGGAGAAAGTAACGGTGGTGTACAGCGGCGACGGTGGTGCCAGCGAAGGTGATTTCCATGAAGCGCTAAACGTAGCGGCGGTGTGGGGATTACCCGTTATATTTATTATTGAGAATAACGGCTACGGCCTGTCTACGCCTAGTAATGAGCAGTTCAAATGTCAGTACTTCATAGATAAAGGCCCCGCCTACGGTATAGATGCTCTGCAGATAGACGGCAACAACGTGCTGGAAGTGTATGACACCGTTCGCCAGACCGCCAGCAGCATCCGTAAAAATCCAAGACCTATTTTGATTGAGGCCATGACTTTCCGGATGCGTGGCCACGAAGAAGCATCGGGTACTAAATATGTGCCACAGGAGCTGTTTGAGCGCTGGAGCAAGAAAGATCCGGTAGATAACTTTGAGAAATACCTGCTGGATGAGAAGGTGCTCACGCCAAAATTAATGGCTTCCATAAGGGAAGAGATACGAGAAGAGATTGAGCGGGGGCTGGAGACGGCCTTCAACGCTCCTATGCCTACCCCAGACCCCAAAGAAGAAATAGCGGACATGTACCAGCCGTTCATTCAGACGGTTATCAAGCCCAAAGACAGCGCCCGCACTGATAAACGCTTTGTAGATGCCGTGTCAGATGGCCTGCGCCAGAGCCTGGAGCGGTACCCAGAACTGGTCATTATGGGGCAGGACATTGCCGAATACGGTGGTGTCTTTAAAGTAACCGAGGGTTTTGTGGAGAAATTCGGCAAAGGGCGCATCCGCAATACACCGCTGTGCGAGTCGGCTATTATTGGTGTGGGGTTGGGGCTTTCTATCAAAAAGAAAAAGGCGGTGGTAGAGATGCAGTTCGCTGATTTCGTGACCGAAGGCTTTAACCAAATAGTGAATAATTTGGCCAAAAGCCATTACCGCTGGGGCCAGAATGCCGACGTGGTGGTGCGTATGCCCACGGGGGCTGGTGCCGCAGCCGGACCCTTCCACTCGCAGAGCAACGAAGCGTGGTTTTTCCATACGCCAGGCCTGAAAATAGTATACCCTTCTACCCCTTATGATGCCAAAGGCTTGCTGGTCGCTTCTATTGAAGACCCTAACCCAGTCATGTACTTTGAGCACAAGCTGCTGTACCGTTCACTCACTGAGGCCATTCCAGATGATTATTATACCGTTGAAATAGGCCGCGCCAAACTGGCGCAGGAAGGTACTGATTTCTCTATTATCACTTACGGCATGGGTGTGCACTGGGCTAAGCAACTGCTGCAAACCATGCCAGACGTAAGCGCTGATGTGCTGGATTTGCGTACTTTGCTGCCTTGGGACAAAGAAGCCGTACAGCAAACAGTGGCCAAGACAGGGCGGGTAGTGGTTCTACATGAAGACACCCTTACCGGAGGCATTGGAGCTGAAATTGCTGCCTGGATCTCAGAGCACTGTTTTGAGCAGCTAGATGGCCCGGTGGTGCGGGTAGGTGGTTTAGACACCGCTATTCCGTTTTCCCCCCCGTTGGAGCAGGAGTTCCTGCCAATTAAACGCTTGCGCGAAAAGGTAGAGGCTTTGCTTAGCTTTTAAGTACTTGAATATAGCGTTTTAGGCATATTTTTGGTAAATTAGGTCTAAAACGCGGCCTACGTGTCCAACTATTTTAGGTTTGCGTATAACAGAGGAGATTTAAGTACTATGAAAATAAGGTCTGTTGCTTGCGTAGGAATTTTGATCTTGAGTATTTCACTAAGTGGGTGCAGCTCTGGAAAAATACCTTGCCCAGATGTGACCGGTAAGAAGAAGTTCTCTTTCTTTGGCCTTGCCAAGAAAAAAAGCGAGCCAACAGCCGAGGACCAAGCCAACGAAGGCCGCGATTATGGCGGACGCGACATGGATTTTGACAAGCGCGGGCTAGTGAAAAAGAAGAAAGTGAAACTAGCTTCGCCAAAGAAAAAAGGTACATTACTACAACGAATAGGACTAAAATGAAGCATTTCGCCAAAGTATTTCTAATAGGTTTTGTAGCTAGTCTTATGTGTCTGCTGGCGTTGCCAGCTTCAGCCCAAACAGAATTCATTTCTCCCGGTCAACAAAAAAGAGAACTCAAGAAAAGTTTACGTGAGGCAAAAAAGGTGAAATCAGACTACCAAGAAACGCATCTGAACGTAGAAGCTTATAATTTTAAAAGAGGGGAGAGCGGCCGCAAAAGAGTAAATGCCCAGGAACGAGACGAGGCGCTTATGAATACTGATGGCACCCCGGTCACTAAACCCAAAGTAAAACCCAAAAAGCAAAAGGCAGCCAAGCAGAAAAAGAAGAAGTAGTGCCTTTTCTTAACCCCAAACTTGAAAAACATGCAGTGGCATTCATTAAACAGTACAGACCAGTTAGAACAAATAAGAGAAGAGTCTAAAGAAAGACCTATCATTATCTTTAAACATAGTACCAGCTGTTCAATCAGCGCAACAGCCAAAAGCAGATTGGAGCGCCAATGGGCTGATGCGGGCTTAGACCAGGTAAAAGCTTATTATCTTGATTTGCTATCTTTCAGACCCGTTTCAAATGAAATTGCCAATGTGTTTGGGGTGCGCCATGAGTCACCGCAGTTGTTGCTGATCAAAGACGGGCAGTGCCAGTACAATGCCTCGCACTTGGGTATAAACCTGCAAGAAGTAAAGAAAGTAGCGGCCTAACTTACCGTGTAAAAGGAAGAAGTAGTAGAAAAGAGAAACAAAGCTGCCGTTTTAGGGTTAATTTAAGAAAATTAGCCCTAAAACGGCAGCTTGTATATAATATCAAGGAGAACTAACGTTCTGGAGAAGCCGCTAAGCGTAGTGAAACAGAAGGGTTTGCTGAATATCAGGGTGAAGGCTTAGGGCTACCGGGCAAGTGCGGGCGGCATTTTCCAGCATAGACCTCTCCTTGTCAGAGAACTGGCGGGCGGGCATTTGCACCTCCAGCACAATTTCTGAGATGCGACGTGGTTCGGCAGCCATCCGTTTGGTGATGGCCATGGTCATGTCGGTTAAGTCAATGGCGTTACGGTCTGCTACAATGCCCATAATGGTCATCATGCAGCTGCCCAGGGCGCTGCAGACTAAATCTGTGGGTGAGTAGGCTTCTCCCCGACCATTGTTGTCAACGGGGGCGTCGGTTACTACGGTGTTGCCAGATGCCAAATGGGTGCCCTGGGTGCGCAATTGGCCGGTATAGCGGAGCATCATTGAACTCATTGTCTTATTTTTAAGTATTTGGAGGTGCCTGTAAAGTTACTTACTTTTATACAAAACATAGCCTATAGCAACGTGCGTAAAATTTTACTCATACTACTTCTGACTTGCACTTTACCTGCCGGGTTGGCTTTTGGCCAGGTTCTGGAGGAAGAGGAAGGCTATACCCGTGAGTTTACGTACGGGTTAAACTTTAACACCAACGGCGGTCTATTGGGCGGAGCCATGATCAAGCAGGTCTACCACCTGCAAAACAAATGGTATCACTTTTGGGCCCTGGAAGGAGTTGAGGTGAAGCACCCGAAAGAAACCAGATGGCAGAACCATTATACTGGAGCCTCTTTTGTGGTGGGGAAAAGCAACTACTTGTTCGTGTTAAGGCCTCAGTACGGACGTGAGTACACCTTCTTCCGTAAAGCGGCAGAGTCTGGAGTGCAGGTAAACGGCTTAGTGGCCGCCGGCCCTTCTATAGGCTTTCTGGCGCCCTATTACATTCAGTATGACTATACCCGCTATGATAATAATGGCAATCCGCTGGGTCCTCCTGATGTAAGAACTGAGCAATATGACCCTAGTGTGCACACGCAACCAGATTATCGGATTGTAGGGAGCTCTGGGGTTTTTACAGGTCTGGCTGAGCCTACCCTAAAGTTTGGAGGCAACATAAAAGCAGGGGTAAGCTTTGAGTACGGCCGCTACATGGAAAGTGTGACCGGTATAGAGGTAGGTTTAATGTATGAAGCCTTTACCAGTGACATTGTTATTATTCCTCAGGCTACCAACAGCAGTAGTTTTACCTCCGTTTATCTTACGCTCTACTACGGCCGTCGCCGTTGAACATTCCTGGACACAAGAGTGTTTGTTGTCTATCCGCTACTCTCTTAGTACCTTTGTGCCATGGATCAATTGATAGCATTGCCGGTTATACAACCAGCAGAAGCTCAAACCAAAAACCGTAAGCCAGACTGGCTGCGTGTAAAGTTGCCTGTAGGCAAAGAATACGCAAAAGTTCGTCAGCTGGTGGATACTTACAAGTTGCATACTATCTGCGAAAGCGGAAATTGCCCTAACATGGGCGAGTGCTGGGGAGCCGGTACCGCCACCTTCATGATTTTAGGCAATGTATGTACCCGTTCCTGCTCTTTCTGTGCCGTAGCCACCGGCCGCCCCAATGAATATGATTTAGATGAGCCCCGCCGTGTAGCCGAGGCCATTCAGCTAATGGGCGTGAAGCATGCCGTTATCACTTCAGTGAACCGCGATGAATTGAAAGACCGTGGGGCCAGCGTTTGGCATGAGACCATTGTTCAAATCAAGAATTTGTCGCCAGAGACTACCATTGAAACCCTTATTCCGGATGTAAAAGCGAATTGGGAAGCATTGGAGGTAATGATTTCTGCAGGGCAGGAGGTGGTTTCTCACAACGTAGAGACCGTGAAAAGCCTTTACCGTCAGGTACGGCCACAGGCAAAGTATGACAGAAGCCTTGAGCAAATCAGACGCATAAAGGAGTACGGCAAGCGCACCAAAACTGGTATCATGTTAGGCTTAGGTGAAACCAAAGAGCAAGTATATGAGGCTATGGATGATTTAGCCGCTAATGGCTTAGACATTCTTACCTTAGGCCAATACCTGCAGCCTACCAAAATGCACTTGGAGGTAGCTGAGTTTATTCACCCAGATTTATTTGACCACTACCGTGAAGAAGGTTTGCGCCGGGGGCTTAAGTATGTGGAGTCTGGGCCTTTGGTTCGCTCTTCTTACCATGCTGAGCGCCACGTGCACGTATAGTTTTCTATATTTATCCAAAACAGATGAAAAAAGCCTTGCAACCTTGCAGGGCTTTTTTCGTTTAAGGCGTCTTGCATTATTCAAAGCTTGTTTCTCCTTGTGGTATTTATAAAAGTTCAAAGAATACAGTTGTATTTTTTTGTACTTAATATATCTGTATATTTTAATATTCAAGAGTTGTAATTCCTTGTTTACTGTCCTGTAGCAGGTATTATGCTGCTGTTCTTCTTAAGAATACTTATCAAAATTAATGTAATGTATTGATTTTTAATTAAATAAAATATTTAAGGGGTGTAATTAAGCGGGGAATAGTTATTCTTTATTCATGCTGAAAATGAAGAATTTGAACGGGTGTAAACAGAGGTATTTGCATCTTTTTTATACGCCGTAACTTTTGCAAAAGAAGCGAGTACACGAAGGAGCTCATATTCTAATATGACTATATAAGATTTGAGTTATCTGATAATAATTGTTACGTGGTCGCATGAAGAAAATTTTACACTTGATAGCAGCAATGTTTGCTATCGCATTTTCACCAAAAGCACAAGCCCAAACTGCCCCTAACCTTGGAGCAGCCCAGGAGTTCGCGGTGTTGGGTAGTACTTCGGTCACCAACGTGGGGAGCACGCTGGTTTACGCAGATTTGGGTACATCTGAAGATTTAAGTACCATCATTGGCTTTCCGCCAGGCATTGTACTTGGAGAAACTAGTAGAGGTGGCATAGAGCCCAAAGCAGCAGATGCAGATGCGCAGAATGCGTACAATGCGCTTGCGGCACAAACCCCAACACAAAATCTTACTGGTCAGCAATTAGGCAAAGGCTTTGCGCAAACGCCAGAAGCTGTCTTGGGTACTGTCTTGGGGCCAGGCGTTTATCGTTTTGATGGTGACGCTCTATTAAGAGGCCAGCTGCGCCTAGATGGAAGAGGGAACCCGAACAGCGTTTTCATTTTCCAAGTTAATGGCGACTTCAGGGTAGAAGACGGTTCTGTTATGTCTGTGCAAAATGGAGCGCAGCCTAAAAACATCTTCTTTCAAATTGCAGGAAACATAGTTGACGCCAACGGTCAATTAGTTGGTACTTCTGCGGCCTTGAAGGGGAATATGCTGGTTCAGAATGACATTACCCTAAGTGAAGGCACTACGCATGAAGGACGCCTGCTTTCCCTTAATGGGGATGTGTTTCTAAACAACAACACTATATTTCTTCCTACCATTGTTGAAACTGACCTGGCAATTACCAAAACAGTTGACAGATCAGTGGTAGCCATTGGCGACACCGTTACTTATACCATTACTGTTCGTAACCAAGGCCCAGATAATGCAACCGGTGTGCAGGTCAGGGAAACATTCCCAGATGAGGTTGCCTTTATTGACTACACCTCTACTTTAGATGGTGTGGCTGCTAATTTCCCTTATGACGCCAGCACTGGCGTTTTCTTCATTGGTGATCTTGATTTTGGCCAAACTGCTACTATTAGAATCAGAGCCCGTGTGTTGGCTTCCGGAACCGATATTCGTAACCGCGTAACAGTAATAGCAGATCAGCCTGACCCAGACGAAGATGATGATGAAGACGAGGAGCCGATAGATGTTCCAGCGGTAGTGACTGATCTGCAGGTGGTTAAAACTGTAGACAAGACCCGCGCAAACGTAGGCGATCGGTTGACTTACAACATCACTGTACAAAACAACGGGCCACAAAACGCTACGGGTGTTTTCGTGAGAGACATTCTTCCTGTAGGTCAAGTTAATTTTGACGGTGAAGCTACCGTTTCCTCCGGATCGTATGATATGTCCACTGGTATTTGGACGGTAGGGGACCTGAATAGCGGTGCTACTGCCACATTTACTATTTCAGGCACTATCACTTCCACCGGTACTATTGTAAACACGGCAACCGTGAGAGGCAATGAGGCTGACCAGCAGCCCGGCAACAATACATCAACAGTGGTAACAGTTGTACCTGGCACCGGTGGTGGCGGCGGAGATAATTTAGCCGACCTGCAGGTGACAAAATCTGTTGATCGGAGCCGAGCTAACCCTGGCCAAACCATAACTTATACTGTCACGGCCCGCAACGCTGGACCAGCAGCTGCTACCGGAGTAACGGTAACCGACGTGCTGCCAAGCGGTATGGTAAACTTTGGAACGGCTACAGTATCAAATGGCAGCTATAATGCCGCAACTGGTGTCTGGGCAATTGGTGAGTTGGCAGCTGGAGCTGCCGCTACCTTTACTGTAACGGGTACTATCACCGCCACAAGTGGCAATTTTGTCAATACAGCCGTGATAGACGGAGATCAGGATGATGAGCGGCCGGAGAACAATACTTCTACCGTCATCACTATAATAGTACCAGACGGAACTAACCCTGACGAACCAGATCCAAACGCCGCCACTGATTTACAAGTAGTGAAGACAGTAGACCGCACCCGCGCCATGGTGGGTGATCCGCTGACTTACACTGTTACTGTGCGCAACAACGGGCCTAACGCGGCCACCAACGTGCTGGTAGTTGACGTGCTACCGGTGGCGCAGGTGAACTTTGGAACACCTACCATCCCGTCCGGTGATACATACAACCCTGCCACCGGCGTGTGGGTAGTGGGTGATCTGGCAGCAGGCGCTACCGCTACTTTCACTGTAACGGGCACCATAACGGCGGCAGGTACTATTGTGAACACCGCCGTAGTACGAGGCAACGAAGCTGATCCGCAGCCGCAGAACAATACCTCTACCGTTATCACTATTGTAGATGGAGATAACCAAGAGCCAGGTGTGCTGGCAGATCTACAGGTGGTTAAAACGGTAGATAAAACCCGCGCGAATGTAGGTGACCCTCTTACCTATAACATTACTGTTACAAACAACGGACCGGCAAATGCCACCGGAGTTATATTAGTAGACAGGCTGCCAAGTGGTCAAGTCAATTTTGCCATGCAACCTGTGGTTTCTACTGGCACTTATAACATGTCTACCGGAATCTGGAACATTGGTAATCTTGCCAGTGGACAGTCTGCCACCTTTATGATGATGGGTACAATTACAGCTACCGGTACTATTGTCAATACTGCCACTGTTGGCGGTAATGAAGCAGACCAGCAACCGGGCAACAACACTTCAACCGTTATAACGGTAGTTGGGCCTGGTACTGGTGGCCCTGGAGACGGCGGTACTGATCTGCAAGTGGTGAAGACGGTAGATAAGAGCCGCGTAGCCACTGGGCAGACAATTACTTATACTGTAACAGCTCGCAACATAGGTCCCAATGCGGCCACTGGCGTCACAGTAACAGATGCTCTGCCTACTGGTATGGTGAACTTTGGAACGGCTACAGTTTCAAACGGCACCTTTGATGCCTCTACCGGTGTGTGGACCATAGGAAACTTAGGCGTTGGTGCCACTGCTACCTTTACAATTACAGGTACTGTGACAGCTAACAGCGGTAACATTGTCAACACTGCTGTGATTGACGGTGATCAACAAGATGAGCGTCCTGAGAACAATACCTCAACGGTCATCACAGTAATTACAGACGGTACAGATCCTAACCCTGCTAATGCCACTGACCTGCAGGTAGTTAAAACGGTTGACAAAACCCGCGCGAGTGTTGGCGACCCGCTTACCTACACGGTGACGGTGCGCAACAACGGCCCTAACGCAGCAACCAACGTGCTGGTGATAGATGTGCTGCCAGATATGCAAGCTAATTTCGGCACGCCTACCATCTCTGGAGGTGGTACCTACAACAGAGTCACGGGTATATGGACAGTAGGTAACTTAGCTACCGGCTCAACAGCCACTTTCACCGTGACTGGAACAATTACTTCGGCTGGTACTATTGTGAACACAGCCATTGTAAGAGGGGATGAGGCGGATCCGCAGCCACAGAACAACACCTCTACCGTTATCACAATTGTTGACAGAGATGGTGGCCCTGGAGTTTTAGCTGACTTGCAGATAACTAAGACTGTTGATAAAACCCGAGCCACTGTTGGGCAGCCGTTGTTCTATGTAATTACTGCCCGTAACAACGGACCAGCTAATGCCACCGGAGTAATTGTTCGTGATAGGTTGCCAGTTGACCAGCTAAACATCAGCGGACAGCCAAATGTGTCTACCGGCTCTTATAACATGAGTACCGGAATCTGGAACATTGGTAATCTTGCCAGCGGCCAAGAAGTGACCATGACTGTAGCTGGTACCATTACCGCCACCGGAACTATTGTGAACACTGCTACTATTGGCGGAAATGAGGCTGATCAAAACCCAGGCAACAATACGGCAACTGTGGTAACAGTAGTTGGTACTGGAGCCGGAGGAGGAAGCCTTGCTGATCTGCAAGTGGTGAAGACCGTTGATAAAACCCGTGCCACAACTGGCCAGACACTTACCTACACAATAACTGCCAGAAACGCGGGGCCAAATGCGGCAACCGGTGTAATGGTAACAGATATATTACCCGTTGCGCAGTTAGACATTGATGGACAGCCAAGAGTAACTACTGGTTCTTACAATGCCACAACTGGAATATGGTCCATCGGAAACCTGGAAGTAGGACAAAGTGCGATAATGATTGTCACAGGTACTATCACTGCTACCAGTGGCTCTATCATCAATACCGCAGTTATCTCCGGAAACCAGGTAGATGAGCGGCCGGAAAATAATACTTCTACTGTAATTACCATCATCAGCGGTGAAGACGTTGATCCAGGAATGGCTACTGATCTACAAGTAGTAAAGACAGTAGATAAAACGATGGCTGCCGTAGGAGATGCCTTGCGCTATACGGTAACAGCTCGTAACAATGGACCAAACACTGCCACTGGCGTGATGGTACTAGACATACTGCCTACGGCGCAGGTAACGATCAATGGCCAACCAGCCGTTTCAAGAGGGTCTTACAACATGGCTACGGGCGTATGGACTATAGGTAATCTGGCTCCGGGGCAAATGGTGGTGATGACGGTGAATGGAACGATCACATCTGCCGGTACAATTGTAAACACCGCCACTGTTACTGGCAATGAAGCTGATAACCAACCTCAGAATAACTCTTCTACTGTGATCACTATAGTAGGTGCTGGTGGAGGTTTGGCCAACTTATCAATCACAAAGTCTGCTGACGAAAGTGAGGTGACATTAGGTGAAAACATTACCTACATCCTACGCGCCGAGAATGCCGGCCCTGGTGATGCTACTGGGGTAACTGTGACAGACGTGCTGCCAAACGGCTTGCAGTTTGTAAGTGCGGCACCAGCTGATGCCTACAATAACTCCACCGGTGTATGGACCATAGGTAATCTTCTAAATGGAGAGTTCAGAGAGTTGACCATTACCGCTACCACTACCATGGCAGGTAGAATTGCAAACACCGCCGTGGTTGATGGAAACGAAGATGATCCGGATGAAGATGATAACACTGATACTGAAAACACTTGCGTGCGGCCAACGACTCCAATAGTAGGCAACACCTCTGTGTGTGCGGGTAATAATGCCACCTTCTCTATTGCGCCAATTGCTGGAGTAACCACCTTTGAGGTAACTGGTCTTCCGGCTGGGGTCACAAGAGTATCTGGCGGCGGTAACACTATAACCCTGCAAGTAGGATCAAATGTGCCGGCAGGTACTTACAACCTCTCATTTATAGCAGTAAACCCTAACAGTAATTGCTCTAACAGCGTACCGTCTACTGCTTCGTTGACTGTGAATAGAATACCTGATGCACCTGGTGCCATCACAGCGTCTACTGACCAATACTGCTCAGGCGTAGCTGTCACGCTTAGTGTGACTCCGGTAACAGGCGCCACCAGCTACACCTGGACCTTGCCACAAGGCTGGACTTTCCAGGGAGATAATACTGGGGCTACTGTAACAGTAATACCAAGTTCTACTGCCGGAACTGTGTCTGTCACCGCTAATAATACTTGTGGGCAGAGTGCTGCTTCAACTACGGCAACTATCACGCCTGGTGCTACGCCTGCCACTCCGGAAATTATGGACAACACCGGACCATGTAGAGGACTAGATTACTCTATCATGTCTCCTGAAGCTGGAGTTACCTACACCTGGACCGCACCAGCGGGCTTCACATTCACTGGTGGTGGAACCACTGCCACAGGAACCTCTGTCACTCTGCAGGCTAGTTCACCAAATGCTGCCGGAACACTGACGGTGGTGGCCAGCAACGGTGGTTGCGGAAGCGCTACTGCCTCTGTTGAAATCAATGCGGCAGATGGAAACAGTGAGCTGTTCTTCCCGACAGTGTTTAGCCCTAACGGAGACGGCGTGAACGACACTTGGGTAATTGAGAACCTGTTGAAGTTCCCAGACAACGATCTGTTCATCTACAACCGCTGGGGTAATGAAGTATTCAGAACCCGTAGCTACCGTAACACTTGGGCGGCTAATGGTCTGGAAGAAGCTACTTACTTCTATGTATTAAGAGTAAGGGGCTGTAACGGACAGGAGCAAACCTACAGAGGTTGGGTACAAGTAGTTCGCTAATTGCTGAGTGTAACATTAATTATCAATAACATGAAAAGAAGTTTAATACTGATCATGACGATGCTGGCTTCCGGAAGTCTCTGGGCCCAGCATCGGCCACAGTACACCCAATATATATTTAATCAATTGGTGATCAACCCTGCTTATGCGGGAGTAAAGGAAAACCTGACCATGAACGCTTTCCACCGCACCCAGTGGACTGACTTGGCAGGATCTCCTAACACACAGACCTTCAGTTTAGATGGCCTTACCCGTAGCAGAAGTATAGGGCTGGGTTTCCATGCTACCCGCGATGAGATTGGAGCGCAGAACCGTAAAAACGTAACCATTGATGCCTCTGTTAAACTGCCATTAAGCGCCAGCAGTGTAATTAGTGTCGGGTTGGCAGCGGGTATGTCTCACTTTGCGGTAGATGGCAGTAAGCTGGTAACCGGCAGCGATCCAAATAGACCAGACGACCCAGCGGTGATCAATGCTCTGAAAGAGAGAACCTGGAGCCCAAACTTGAATTTGGGGGTTTTCTACCATACTGAGCGCTTTTACGCAGGGGTGTCGGTTACTGACCTTTTGGGCATAGACAGAGACATCAACTATGACCCAGAAAGACACTACTTCTTTACCGCTGGTTACGTGGCAGATATAGGCGAGAATGTCAAGTTCAAACCCAGCTTTATGCTGAAAGACAATTTTGACGGTCCTTCTAACGTAGACTTCAACTTCTTCTTTCTGTTTAAAGAGCGTATCTGGCTCGGAACCTCGTACCGTACCGGAATCAACATCTTCAAAAATGATTTTGAAGGCAAAGGCTTAAGCCACAGAGATGCCATTGCGGTTATGACTGACATTTATATAACTCCAAGGTTCCGGCTGGGCTATGCCTATGACTTTACCCTGCACAATACCCTCAGTGACTTGAGTACTCATGAGATATCTGTTGGCTACACCTTCCTGCGTAAGCAGGAAACGAAGATGGTAACCCCGCGGTATTTCTAACATAAACATCAGAAGAACCTATGCGCTACACATACAAATCTTATATTCTGGCTATTCTTTTGATAGGCAGTTTTATAATAGAAGGCTGCCAGACCACCCGCAAGGCAGACTATCACTATGAGAATTTTGACTACATGCTGGCCATTGAAGAATACCAGGAGGCCTTCAATGGAAAAGAACCAAAACTGAAAGGGGCACAGCGCCTGGCAGACTCTTATCGTCTCACGGGGCAAACGGTGAAAGCCGAAGAGTGGTACGCCAGAGTAGTGGCCATGCCAGAAGCGGACCCAATTAACATCTTTTACTATGCTGAGGCGTTACAAAGCAACGGAAAGTATTTTGAGGCCAAAACCCAGTTCCAGAACTATGCCATGAAAGCGCCGGCTCAGGCGGCGCAGGCTAACGCAAGGGCACAAGCCATAGACTTTGCCATGAAACTAATGGAAGAGCCACCCTCAGCCATTGTGGTGAATGAGACGGTGATCAACTCTGCCAACGCAGATTTTAGCCCAACCATATATGAAGATGGTATTCTTTTTACTTCTGACCGTGGCGGATCTCCTGCGAACCAGGATGATAAAATAAAAGATCCGGGGCAGTATGGCTGGACCGGCAGGCCCTATCTGCAAATGTTCTATGCCCAGCGCAATGAAGACAGTACCTGGCAAGTTCCCACCATTGTAGATGCTACCTTAAACAACATCTACCATGATGGCCCCGCCGTAATGGATAGCGCCAACAACACCATTTACTTTACCCGTACCAACATGGTGTTGGTAAAGCAGAAGAATGTGAATGTTGACCCTACCAGCTGGGTGAAAAAGCCAATGACAAATGAATACATTAACCGTTTAGAGATTTTTTCAGCCCGCCGCGATGGCTCTAATTGGACAGATGTAAAACCATTTGAATACAATAAAGTAAGCGAGTACAATGTAGGACACCCAGCTATTTCGCCAGACGGGCAGGTGCTGTATTTTGTGTCAGATAAACCAGGCGGACAGGGCCAAACCGACATTTACTACTCAGAGCGACAGCCAGACGGCAGTTGGGGACAGCCTATGAACGCAGGCCCAACCATAAACACAGCCGGTAAAGAAATGTTCCCGGCTTTTGACAACGATGGCTTCCTGTACTTCTCCTCAGACACGCATTTAGGTTTTGGTGGTTTAGATGTCTTCCGCACCCGCGGTAGCCGTACTACCTGGTCTAAGCCAGAGAATATGCGCATGCCACTTAATTCGCCTAAAGACGATTTTGGGATGACTTTTATGCTCAATGAGCAAGGTGAGCAAGTGGGCTACTTTTCCTCAAACCGCGAAAGCAACAACGGTACTGATGATATTTACAGCTTCAAGTTGTTGAGCAACGCAGTTTTACTTGTTACTACCTTAGAGCGCGTGCAGACTCCTGGCAAACGTAGTGTGACCCAGCCTCTGTCTGATGTTAGATTGGGCTTAGCTGTGCAAAATTCTACAGACTCTATCTTTGCCTTCACCAATGCCAACGGTGAATACAACTACGGGGTCATGAAAGGCAGAACCTATGAGTTGTCTGGTGACAAACTTGGCTACTTAAGACAAACCGCCACTGTAAAAATTGACACCACCTCATTGGCAGATACTACCCGGGTAACGCTCATTTTTGATAAGAGCGCCATTAATACCACCATTGCCATTGAGAAAATCTACTATGATTTAGACAAGTGGAATATTCGGCCAGATGCCGCCGCAGAACTAGACAAACTCGTGCGGATGCTCAAGGATAACCCATCTATCAAAATTGAACTAGCCTCTCACACTGACAGCCGCGAAGGCCATGGCTACAACCAGCTTTTATCTGAGCGCAGAGCCCAGGCCGCTGTAGAGTATCTGGTGAAACAGGGCATACCTAGAAACAGATTAACCTGGCGAGGCTACGGTGAAACGCGTTTAGTGAATGGATGTTCTGATGGGGTAGAATGTACCGAAGATCAACACCAAATGAACCGACGTACAGAGTTTACCATCAAGTAATTCTCAGCACCTAATGGATATAGAAGAGCCGCCCACCTAGGGCGGCTTTTCGTTTTTAGCCTATTTTCTAGAAAGGAGGGCGAAAACAAGAATGCGCAAAAGAATTGAGAGTAAAGCTTTAGGCGTCAATAGCCTTTTTTGTGAGCTTCTCTACATAAAAGAACCCAGCCCTCTCTAATAAGTCCTGAGTCATCTAATAACAAAGAAAGACACCACCCCTCCTTAGCTCTTCCTGCGGGAGCGGGCAACGCAGTGCCAAGGGCACGCAGGCGCTTAGCGGGAGCACGAGACGCAGGTTCAATTTAGTAGTAGCCACAGAAGCTATGGAACAGCGCACGGTGGCCAGGTGGTAAATTTAATGAAGCCCTTACTGTTTGAGCGGCAGCGAGTTTAAGGGCTTTTTGATTCTTTTGGTTACTTTTCTCATCAAGGAGAAAAGTGACAAACCTAAGCAGGAAGCGAGGCAGGTAGAAATAAGGCAAAAGCAGTTGTGGGAGAAACAGCATTGAAGTTGTTGGAGAGAACACACAACAACGGCGGAGGGTAAAGCGGAAGTAGTAGGCAAAATCTCTGGTAGGAGTAATAGTCTTCGTTAGATCCTTCGGCAGGCTCAGGATGACCGCAAAAGAGTAAGATCAGAAACGCGTGGATCTGCTGGAGTAAACATCCCCCTTCGCCCCCTTCAAAGGGGGAGTATCAGAAATACGTAATCAGCAGGAACAAAAAAAAGAGCCCTAAATTTTTAGGGCTCTTCAATACTAAGCGTATTAACGGCTAGCGGTGACTCCTGTGTTCTGAGGAGGATACTTAGCTAAAATTTGCGTTACAATCTCCTGAACCTTCTCCTGGGTCAAGGCTTTCTCGCCGCCCGTGGTTTGTCCGGTTCCGCGCCACACCAACTCATTCGACTTGGTGTCTACAATATCCAGAATAATAGTTCCTTCTTGATATTCGCGTACCGTGGTGTTGTTATACAAGCGGTTGTACCTATACGCATAACGGTACCCATACCAGTAACCGAAACCAATAGAAGGGATGGTCATATAATCTGGTCTAACTTCCTGCATGCTTTCAATACTCACATCATAGGCCAACAGCATATCAGCTTCTTTTCTGGAGTCTGCTTTGGTGAAGCCTCTACGGGCCATTTCATTTTCAACAGCAGTCTTTATTCGTTTATCCAGAAACGTGCTGTACCGGCGGGTAGAATCGCTTTTAGCGACAGGTTGGTCTTGATACCAGCTCCAGGTTTGGTACTGCTGGAAATTGGTTGCCTTGTCATAATCGGTGCTGACGTTAAAAGTAGGGGCGCAGCCAGTAAAGCCCATCACCAACACCACCATCGCCAACCCTAACATAGACTTTAATAATCTGCTTGATTGTCTCATGTATTTGTCTTGTTTAAAACATTAGTAAAACCATAAAGCCAGATGCTATTGTAAACAAGCAGTAGCTCTAAACTACTCTGTTAGCTAACTCAGGCTTATGTTTATTATACAATTTAAACACAATAATTGTGCCTAAGGTAAAGGTTTAGGTTAGGAAATATTTAATTTATCGGGATGGACGGATGGGCTAAATCCACTTATAAATCGGGTACAATTGAATATTGTAAAGGACATGATGAATATAGGAAGAACTGAATCAGCAAATGAAAACTCATCTTAGAATGGCAAAGCAATTTTGCAGCTGTTTTTCAGAAATTAGGCCTAAAACAGAAACGCCTGCGGAATTTCCGCAGCGTTTCTGTTTATTAAAATGAATGTCTAAGGTCTAGTTCCCAAGCGCTAGCTTTCTTAGCCAATGGCATTCATCTCCTGTCCTTGCTCATTGTAGGCTTCTACCGGAGCGCAGCTACAGATAAGGTTTCTATCGCCGTAGGCACTGTCTATACGGCTAACAGTTGGCCAGAACTTGGCAACGCGTGTGTATGCAACCGGGTAAACTGCTTTCTCGCGGCTGTAGGGCATGGTCCACTCATCAGCTAAGGCTACGTGTGCAGGGTGCGGTGCGTTCTTAAGTACGTTGTTTTTCTGATCAACTTTGCCTTCCTCAATCTCTCTGATTTCTTCTCTGATAGAAATCATAGCCTCACAGAAACGATCCAGCTCTTCTTTGCTTTCGCTTTCAGTTGGTTCTACCATCAAAGTACCCGCTACTGGGAAAGATACTGTCGGGGCATGGAAGCCGTAGTCCATCAAACGCTTAGCAATATCTTCTACTTCTACGCCTGCTTTCTTAAAGGAGCGGCAGTCCAGAATCATTTCGTGGGCGCAACGGCCGTTGGTACCCACATACAGCACCGGGTAGTGACTTTCTAAGCGAGCCTTGATGTAGTTGGCATTCAGAATGGCAATTTTGGTAGCCTCTGTCAAACCTTCGCCGCCCATCATGGAGATGTAGGCATACGAAATTGGCAGAATGCTAGCGCTACCCCAAGGGGCGGCAGAAACGGCATTGATGGCTTCTGGTCTTTCTAAATCTACCACGGCATGACCTGGTAAATACGGAGCCAAATCAGCCACCACACCAATTGGGCCTACACCTGGTCCGCCGCCGCCGTGCGGAATGCAGAAGGTTTTGTGCAGGTTCAGGTGACAAACGTCAGCACCTATGTTACCCGGCGAGGTCAAGCCTACCTGAGCGTTCATGTTGGCGCCGTCCATGTACACGCGGCCACCGTATTGGTGAATTGTTTCGCAGATTTCCAATATGCTTTCCTCGTACACACCGTGGGTAGACGGATAAGTCACCATTAGGCAAGAAAGCTCATTCTTATATTGCTCCGCTTTGGCTTTTAAGTCGGCTACGTCAATGTTTCCTTTCTCGTCGCACTTCACAATCACCACTTTCATGCCGGCCATTACCGCAGAGGCTGGGTTGGTGCCGTGCGCCGAAGACGGGATCAAAGAGATGGTACGGTGATGATCGCCGCGGGCTTCGTGGTAGGCTCTGATCACCATCAAACCTGCGTACTCACCTTGGGCACCTGAGTTAGGCTGTAATGACACAGCGGCAAATCCAGTTACCTCGCACAGCCAAGCTTCCAGATCTTTGAAAATCTGCGCGTAGCCTTTGGCTTGGTCAGCAGGGGCAAATGGGTGTAAAGAACCAATTTCTGGCCAAGTCACCGGAATCATTTCGGCGGTGGCGTTCAGTTTCATAGTGCAAGAGCCCAGCGGTATCATGCCGTGCGTTAGGGAGAAATCTTTGTTCTCCAGGTACTTCATGTAACGCAGCAATTCACTCTCAGAGTGGTACTTGTTGAATACTTCGTGCTGCAAGTACGCTGATGTTCTGATCAAGGACTCAGGCCAGGTAATGTTGGTTTCCTCCGGAAGCTCGTCTAGTTCGATCGTCACTTCTGGCTTACCAGCTACTTTGGCAAAAACAGCTAAAATTTCTTTTACCTCACCTAAATCAGTATTCTGGTGCAAAGAAATGCCCACTTTGTTCTCTCCGAAATAACGGAAATTGATGCCAGCGGCTTCAGCCTCTTGACGGATAGCCTGCTGCATTTCGGCACTCTCCACAGAAATCTGAAGGGTGTCAAAGTAGTTCTCATTCAGCTGCTCAAAGCCAGCGTTTTTGAGCCCTTTTTCTAAAATCTGCGCTAAACTGTGAATGTTCAGGCCAATGTATTTCAAACGACGTGGACCATGGTACACAGCGTACATACCTGCCATTACAGCCAGCAATACTTGAGCGGTACAAATGTTAGAAGTTGCTTTTTCGCGGCGGATGTGCTGTTCACGGGTCTGCAGCGCCATGCGGTAGGCTTTGTAGCCATTGGCATCTACTGACACCCCAATGATACGGCCTGGAATAGAACGTTTATAATCTTCTTTGGTAGCGAAGAAACCTGCGTGAGGCCCGCCATAACCCATAGGTACGCCAAAGCGCTGCGAAGAACCAACCACCACATCGGCACCCATTTCACCTGGGGCTTTCAGAAGAGTTAAGCTTAGCAGGTCAGCGGCAACGGCTACCAATATTTCCTGGGCGTGCGCCTGTGAAATGAAATCAGTATAATCAAACACCTCGCCGTCGGCAGCCGGGTATTGTACCAGAGCACCGAAGAGGGTGTCGTCGTTTAAATCAGCGGTGCGGTGGTCGCCAATCACCAGTTCAATCCCTAGCGGAGTGGCGCGGGTAACCAGCACGTCAATAGTCTGCGGAAGCACCTGCTCCGATACAAAGTAGCGGGTAGCATTTTTCCGACTGCCTTTGCGCAGGGAGTACTGAAGGTTCATAGCCTCAGCGGCGGCGGTAGCCTCATCCAGCAAAGACGCATTGGCAATGTCCATTCCGGTTAGGTCAATCACCAGGGTCTGATAGTTAATCAGAGCCTCTAAACGACCTTGAGCAATCTCAGCTTGGTAAGGAGTATAAGCAGTGTACCAGCCTGGGTTCTCTAAGATGTTACGCTGAATAACAGGCGGCAGAATAGTATCATGGTAGCCCAGCCCGATGTACGACTTGTACAGTTTGTTCTGCTTGGCTATTTGAGCGAACTTCCGCAGGAAATCACGCTCGGTTAAGGCAGCTGGCAAGTTAAGAGGCTTCTTCAGGCGGATGGCCGCCGGCACAGTCTCATCAATCAACTGGTCCAGTGAGTTTGCTCCAATGGTTTGAAGCATCTCTTGTATTTGCTCTTTGTCAGGCCCGTTGTGACGTTCCTTAAATATATCTGCAGGTTTGGTTTTATAGGTCATGCTTCTAAAGCGTTGAGAGGAAAAGTTTTAATCTACTCTTAAAAACAAGCGTTAGTCATAGTAAGAATACACAAAAGTAGATGTTAAAATTCACTTATTACAGACATTGCTCTTAAATTGCGCACAAGGCAAAAAAGCCTTTCCTGTTTTAGACTTAATTTTCAGAAAACAGCCCTAAAACAGCCACTTACGCTATAAAATTTCATGGAAAGACTAAAGATTGGTGTCCTGCGAGAAGGAAAAGTTCCTGTTGACAAAAGAGTGCCTCTGTCGCCTAAAAAATGCTTGGAAGTGCTGCAGGCGTTTCCGAGTGTGCGATTGGCGGTGCAGCCCAGCCCTTTCCGATGTTTTGCAGACCAGGAATACACTGATTTAGGCATTCCGCTGAAAGAAGATTTAAGCAACTGTGATGTGCTCATGGGCGTGAAAGAGGTGCCTGTAGAGCAGCTTATCCCTAATAAAACCTATTTCTTTTTCTCGCACACCATTAAAAAGCAGCCGCACAATCAGAAGCTGCTGCGGGCGGTGCTGGAAAAGAATATCAGGCTTATAGATTATGAAACCATTACCAACGAGCGGGGCGAGCGGTTAGTGGCGTTCGGACGGTGGGCGGGCATTGTGGGCGCTTATAACGGGCTGCTCACGTATGGCCGCAAATGGAATCTCTTCCACCTGAAACCTGCGCACGAGTGTGTAGACATGGAAGACATGCAGGAGGAATTCTTCAAAGTGAAGTTTCTGCCGAACATAAAAATTGCCGTAACCGGCGGAGGGCGGGTGGCGCAGGGTGCCATTGAGGTACTCACCCGCATGGGCCTGAAGCAGGTGAGCGTGTTTGACTACCTATACAAAGAATTTGCCGAGCCGGTGTTCACGCAGCTCCGTTCTTCTGATTACCACGCCCGCCCCGATGTGGCCGTGTGGGACTCGCAGGATTTTTACCAGAACCCGCACCTGTACCAATCTACGTTTGTAAAGTTTGCCAAGGTCACTGATTTGTTGCTGGCCTGTGCCTATTGGAGCCCGCAGGCACCAGTGCTTTTTACTGAGGAGTTCATGCGGGAACCAGATTTCAAGATCAACACCATTGCAGACATAACCTGCGACGTGGGCGGCTCTATTCCGAGCACAAAACGAGTATCTTCTATTGACAAACCCGCCTATGACTATAATCCCTGGACCGGCGAATTGGAAGAAGCGTACAGCAATTCCAAAAATGTAACCGTAATGGCGGTAGACAACCTGCCTTGCGAACTGCCCCGCAATGCCTCCCGCGACTTTGGAAGACAGCTGATAGACAAGGTGTTGCCTCACCTGGTGAACGGTGACCCAGAAGGAGTACTGGCGCGTGCCACCATTGCCAAAGACGGGCAGCTATGTGAGCGGTACCAGTACCTGCACGACTACGCCTTCGGCTGAAAGTAAACACTGTTTTAGGCCTGTTTTTACGAAAATAAACCTAAAACAGGCGCTGAGAGGACTATATTTTTAAAGTACTACAGAAAGCAAAAGCCCGCCGAGAAATACTCTCGGCGGGCTTTTGCTTTCTGACGAACAGTATTATTATTGATTATTCTCCATTTTATCGGCAACACCATCATTTACCGGTTGATCTCTTACTTCAATAGAGTCAAGAGACAGAGAATCTGCTTCGGCGCTGATATCATCAATGGTGTTTTCAGTTTCAGTTTCCATATTGTTAGCGGTTTTGGAGTCACAAGAGGCAAATCCAAAAGAAACGGCTACTAAGGCCGCCGCCGCTACATTGCTTAACTTTTTCATAGTTTTAGTTTTTTGGTTTCAGTTGGGATGTTTATACGTCAACCATTTGAAAAAGATAAGTTTGGCTACAATGGCAATCAGATGAAACCTGAAGTTGCTCTTTCTTTGATGGTAAAGTCAACCGCAAAAACACTCACTGGCGTTTTTTTAGTATTAGTTGAAGCCTCTGCATCGCAAGCAAAAAAGTACCACCTCATCTATTATGAATTTTACTTGCCTCATTTTAGCTGAATAACTAAAAAATGTTTCATTATTAAGTGTGATTATTGATTAGTGACTATAACTCATTTATCAGTAAAAATACTGAAATTTAATACGTATTATATATTTATAATCTTACTATTGATTTGTAAGTTGTTGCTTTACAACTGTTTAAATTACTTATATATTTTGTTTTATGAATATTATTAGAAAATTAAATTAGTTAATTTATCAAACCAACTGTGGTTGTTGTGGTATAAATAGGATTAGATAATTTGTTTCATTTAAAATATTTAATCCATGTTTTTTCACGATCGAAAATTACAGTATACGGTGAAGGTTGATAAGCCTAATCCGGCTTTTGCGAAGATGTTGCAGCAGGCCATTGGTGGCATAGAAGGAGAAATGAAAGTTTGCTTTCAGTACTTGTTTCAGGCTTGGGGCAGCAGAGGGCCTCAAAAGTACAGAGACATGCTGCTGGAGACAGGTACCGAAGAAATTGGACATATTGAAATGCTGGCCACAGCTGTAGCCTTGAACTTAGAAGGAGCCGACATGTCGTTGACTGATGAGATTGTTGGCAAAAATCCGGTGGTAGAAGCGGTTATGGGCGGTATGAACCCGCGCCACTTTTTATCTACAGGGCTAGCTGCTTTGGCCGTTGACGCCAGCGGTGTACCATTTAATGGCTCTTGGGTAGTAGGAACTGGAAACTTGGCCGCCGATATGTACGCAAACGTAACGGCTGAGTCTGCGGGCCGGGTACTAGCCACCCGTTTGTGGGAAGCCACTGATGACGCTGGTATGAAAGACATGCTTTCTTTTTTAATTGCCCGTGATACCATGCACCAGAACCAATGGTTAGCGGTTCTTGAAGAACTGGGCGGTGTAGAAAATGTGCACCCAATCCCGAACAGCTTCCCGCAGGCTGAGGAAAACCAAAACTTCAACTACAACTTTATTACCACCAACATTTATAAAGACCAAAATGCCGCTGGCCGCTGGACAGAAGGTAAATCAATTGACGGCAAAGGCACCTTTAAAATGGAGCCTGGTGCGCCGGTAGGCGATGAGCCAACTCTTGGGCCGCCAGATCCGAAAGGCCATGCCCAGGTGGAGGAGATGAAAAACTCTTCCGGCTCAATTATAGACAAGGTGAAAAATGCTCTTTAGTTTTAGTAGCAAGTAGGTAAACTCTCCGCTTTTGGCGGAGAGTTTATTATTTATAGCCTTTGTAAAAGCTCTTATGCTGGTCGCAGCTGCTCCTGACGGTAGACACCGTCAAGCTTGCGTTTGCCTTGGCGTAAAGCAAAGAAAGGAGCGTCATCAGAAACGCTCCAATAAATATCCATAATCTCGGCAACGGGGCCGGTAGGCTGACTGGCAGGCCGTACCCACTCGCCAAACGTGAAGGGTAACTTAGGAATGGTGGTAAACATGTCGGGGCGCACCTTAAACTCTTCATCTGAGTAGCGGAGCAGCAGCCAGCCATTTATTTCATCAATTTTCTCAAATACTTTATTGTAGGGCTCCAGCAACTCAAACTCGCGCCGGTTGGCTGGGTGAATCAAGGAATAACCATGGCCGGGTAACCACGGGTAAAGACCAAATTCGAGACTCTTCTTTGGCATAAAAGCAACAATAGAAATTATAATTTTACAGCCCAATAAAGGCCTAAACAAGCCCTATACGCAGAAACCGTTTTGGGCTTGTTTTTTGAAAAACAGCGGTAAAACAGGAAAAATTCAGATCACCTTTCTGAAAGAAACTGCAGAAAGACAAACAGATTTACTCCTTCACTCTTTAAACTAGAGCTTTACATCCAATTCTTTTGCCGTAGCCAGAACAATCTCTCGGGCGTAGTTTTTGTTTACCACTAATTCACCGGTTTGGCTGTAGTGGGTAATGATGCTTTGGTCTAACAGCATTGGAGTTGTATAGGCTCCGTACTTTTCTATAAGGGCCTTCTGCACGACACACAGCTGCTCTTTGCGGGCCTCGGTTTCAGGAGTTTTAAGCCGGGGTGGAAAAGAGCTGGGCGGAACGCGGTTAGGAATCTGTCTCTTCTTAGCTTCTTGCATAGCCCCGTTTATAATGCGCTGCAGCTGCTGCTCAAACCGCTCCTGCTGCAGGCGACCATGAATGCCTCTGGTGTGGTACAGCCATTCATTGATTCCCTGCTCCGGCTTGTTCAGCAGTTCCATCAAAGCACTGGTGTTGATTACCTGGCCAGCGGGCAAATTCCATTTCTGGGCAAGCTGGTCTCTGAAGTCATAAATGGGCTTTAAGATAAACTGCTGGAAATACGTGAGCCGCTGCGGAAACTTTATTTTGAGGTGTGGGTCGGCTTGCTCTGTGAAGGTGATTTCTTCCAGTAACTGGTCTTCTTCTTTGAGCCAGTGCATGCGGTCAAGCTCCTCAATTTTAGACACCATGGCTTTTTTGAGCTCATGCAGGTACAGCACATCCTGGGCGGCGTATTCCATCTGTCGCTTAGACAGAGGGCGCTGGTTCCAGTTGCTCATCTGCTGTGATTTGTCCAGCCGAAGACCCAGTTCCTCTTCGAGCAAATTGCCTAAAGACGCTTTGGCATAGTTCAGTATCTTAGCGGCAACGGCGGTGTCTACAATGTTGCGCACCTGGCAACCCAGCATGCTCAGCAGCATGAGGTCATTGTTAGCGTGGTGAAAAATCTTGACAATGGCGGGATTCTCCAGCACATCCCAGAGGGGCTGCAGGTCCTGAACAGGGAGAGGGTCAATCAGAAAACAATCGTGCCCGTCTGATATTTGAATCAGGCAGAGATTAAACCCATAGGTATAGTGGTGTTGGTCGAATTCTAAGTCTAAAGCAAGTTCTGGCTTCTGGGCAAGGTGGTTAACTGCTGTTTGCAACGCTTCCGCTGACTCTACCACATGCACAGGCTTCCCTTCCAGGACAAATGCAGGTTCCTTCATAAATCAAATGTACCTAAAAAATAGGAATTTGCTTGACGGTGAACTGCGGGTAAGAGTTTCCGTTTTCAGCCTGTTTTCTGAAAAAGAGGCCGAAAACGGAAAAACTTTATCTGTTGGAGCCGTTGTAAGAGGCGATTAACCTTTATTCAAGAACAAAACTTACCTCTACATGTGCCGAAACAACTATCTGTCCGGCAGCTAAAGTAGGTTCTCCGGCACCCATGGCCATAGATTCACGGGCCATTTTCATCATGACAGGGCTAGGGCTGTTGGTGCCACCTTCGGTGATGTTGTACACCCGGCCAACTTTGGCGCCGGCCTCAGAGGCTAACGTCTGTGCTTTCTGCCTGGCGTTCTGCACTGCCTTTTTACGGGCTTCTTCCTGATGCTTGCTGAGCTGTGAGCTTTGGTAGCTAACGCCATCTACCCGATTGGCTCCCGCCTTATAAAGGTTTGCCATTACTTCATCATAGCGGTCAATTTTATTCAATACCACCGAAATGGTGCGGGTAGCCATGTAAAACTGGGGTGTTGTCTGGCCATACTCACCATTGTAAATAGGCTGAAAAGAAACGTAAGCCGTTTGTATATTTTTTTCATCAATGCCGCTTTTTTTAAGCGCGCTCAAGAGGGCAGAAGTGCGCTGGTCTGCTATTTTTCTGGCTTCTTCCAAGGTTCTCTCCCGTACTTCTACCCCAACTATAAATGTAACTTGGTCTGGCACTACTTTTACTTCACCCTGTCCGCTGACAGAAACCAAAGGTGGCAGTGGAGCTTGCTGCGCAAAAGCAGTAACGGTAGCTAAAGAGAATATTGAGGCGGCGACAAAAGATAAAAGAGTTTTCATAGGTGTGATAATTTAGTTTAGAAGGCAGAGGCAAGTACTGTGCCTAATTTAATAGCGGTATAACGCAGGAAACGAAAAAGCGGTATAGGGCTCAAGTTTGAGATGTATCTTTGCGCTTTATTTCTGTATTTCTCCGCTTAACCCAAAATACTTATGCTACCCCAACACCTCACGCTGTTTGATCCTTTTGAGCACATGCGCTTTGGCCGGCAAATTTGTTTTTTGTGCGGCACCAACATTACCGAAGACCAGGAAGTGACGGTGTTTCCGGAGTGGCTCATGGAGGAATACGCATTTGCCGAAAAAGCCCTGCGGCTGCTGGACCAGAGTGTGGTGCAGTTTAAAGACCTGAAGATACCCTGTTGCCGCCGCTGCCAAGAGCAATACCTGCAGCCTTTAGAAGAGCAAGTGCAGGAGGCCCAGAAGAAAGGAGTGGCGGGCTTGCGGGCTTTAGATGAAAAGCTGCTTTTCCAGTGGATGGGTAAAATGTTCTACGGCACGCTCATCACCGAATTGATTCGGGAGCAGGACCCGCTAATAAAGCCAGAGTATGCCGTTAGTGAGCAACCTAAGATGCTGCTCAAGTTCCAAGCCTTTTTCAAGGTGCTGCAGTCTCTGCGGGTGCCTATGGTGTTCCCTGATTTTATTCCGAGCTCTATTTTTGTGGTAGACGTAGATGCCTCGGCAGAGCCTGAGCGGTTTGAGTACCGAGACGAGTTGTCTACCATGATGTTCAGCCTGCGGATGGACAACACCCTGATCATTTGCTGCCTCTTGGACAACGGCATGATCAAGCAAGCCATGCGCCGTGTCTGGACTGAGGTAGAGCCCCGGCAGCTGCAACCCATACAAGCCGCTGAATTCAGTGCACGGGTTTTCTATGCCGGTTATTTGCTCAACGTTATTCCGGATTATCTGCTGCGTACAGTCAAGCCGCAAGACGAATACGTGGTCATGGACAGTCTTATTGATGATGTTACCAATGTGATCTTCAACCCATGGCAGAACAGCTCTTATGCCAAATTATTGTCTATGGCATGGGCTAACTGGGGTATTTCACAAGAACAGATATTGCAAAACCCGCAGGAACCCCTTAGTATGCTGTTCACTCCCCAAGGAGAGTTTATTGAGTTTCCACAAATACCGGAGCAAGAGAAGTAGGGGCAACTACTCCTGTTCTAAACCAGAACACATTTACTGAACCTGTTTTGGGGCTCGTTTTTCAAAAACAGCTCCAAAACAGGTTCTTTGCGTTTTACTTCTATGCTGGTTATTTCTGCACCTGAAGAAACACTGTCTCGTGTGGTGTAGTCTTTCTCTTTCGATAGCGCCCATCTATAAATCTGCCAACCAAAGCTTCATAAACATCTAAAAGAAAGCTTCGTACCATGTTTAGGGCTTTGTGTAGTCCGGCTAATACAAATAAAACTATGGCAGAAATTAACATTGAACCAAAAAAGCGCTCTAGCGGCTGGAGCTGGATTATAGTGCTGCTCATACTGGCCGTAGTAGGCTGGTTGCTGTACCGCTACCTTTTAGAACCGCAAACAAACAGTCCGGAGACAACTGACGTACCAGCCACTGGTTGGGTTATGCCCGTTTCCCCCAATTATTATACCACCTGATTTACCTACTAAGAAGATAAAACTATGACAACTTCACATAACAATGGCTCAGGACGGTTGGCCGCCCTGCATGACCTAACAGATTTTAAAGTAGCTAATAACGACCTAGATATAAGAGGATGGGAAGTGATTGGTGCCGATGGCCAGCGGATTGGCGTGGTAGACGATCTGATTGTAGACCGGTCGGTTATGAAAGTGCGTTATCTTGACATTGACGTAGACAAGCACTTGCTTCTGCCAGACGTAGACACCCGGCATACAGTTGTGCCCATTGGCGCAGCCCACTTAGACGATGAAAGTGATCAGGTTTTTTTAGCAGACATCAGTCAAGAATCGCTGGCTCGGTTCCCGTTCTACAAAGGCGGACCTATAAGTGACGAGATGGAGTACCGTATCATGCATGTGCTCACTAACCCCACTGATACCTATAGCGCGCCATCTGGAGGCCATACAGCCCCTACAGAAGAGTTCTATAACCGGGAACATTTCGATGAGGATCGTTTTTACCGCAACCGCCAGCCAAAAGTGAGTAGTTCGCCTATTCAGGAAGACATTGCCACCATTGAGCGCTTGCGTCAGATGCTGGATGAAGGCACCATTACCCCCGATGAGTTTACTGCGCTGAAGCGGAAAGCCATTGGGTTATAACTAAGTGAGACCCATTTAAAAGAGCCTTGGCAGAATCTCCTGCACAGGCTCTTTATTATTTAGAAAAAGTAAAGGTGTGGGAATTTTAAGGAATGCCGTTTTAGCCCTGTTTTTTGAAAAGTAGACCTAAAACAGGTAGCGGTGCCTAAAGGTTAATTTTGATAGAGCAAAAGCACAATCTATTAGAACACCACCACTTTACACAAAGAAGGCGAGCCCGCAGGCTCGCCTTCTTTGTGTATAATCTCAACTTTCTATCAAGGATAATTGTTAGTAGTAGCGTTTGGATTATGGGCGCTAACAGGTGTCTGTTCAACCGACGGAACACTGGCTAAATAGCGGTTCGTGGATTTTACTTTGCCGGGCCAGGTTCTTTTTATACGACTGTTGGTGCCGCCGTTTCTTCGTGTAAAGAACGAGTACGTGGCAAAACCTGCAATGGCGGCCAATCCGGCAGCGGCCAAAATTTTAGGTACGGTATTATTAACCCGAGGTGGCAATGATACTACCCCGGTTCTGTTAGTAATGGCGGGCTGCTTTACATACCGGCCTTTGTTCGGAATGGCTAACTGGTCAAATAACCTAGATAGTTCTTCCAGCCCTTGCCTCAGTTTTTCACCACTCATGGGTAAGCCGTGGCCAGTAGCGGCAACTTCTGGTTCTAAAGATGCCAATATCTGCACTGACTGCCTTGAGGCGTTCCAGTCTGGGGTAAAATAGGCAGGAGGGCCGCAGATTTCTTGCTTCTGCGTCAATACTGCCATCGCCGATTCTTGTTTACGGGTGGTAAAAGCATCCCCCACAATCAATACACGGTCATGCTGCCTGTAAAGAGACACATGCCCTGGTGAGTGTCCGGGCGTTTCAATCCATTTCCACTCAGGCATAAAAGGCACTGAACCATCAGACGGAAGCACCTCTAACCTGCCCCTAAACTTAATGGGTTTCTTAGGGTACATGAACGACAGATAAGCCATAGCACCGCCTCCTACACTTGAGTCAGGTGGAGGGTAGCTGGAGACACCTGTCAAGTAAGGTAGCTCCAGTGGGTGCGCGTAAACTGGTGCCTGCCAGTAATCGGCTAGCGTTTGCAGGGCACCCACATGGTCAAAATGTCCGTGCGTGAGGATAATAGCCTTGGGTGGATTGTCTTTGCCAAACCGTTCTTCAGCGGCTCTTCTTATTCTATCGGCAGAGCCGTAGAGGCCAGCATCTATGAGTACCCAAGATTTATCTGGGTTTTCAACAAAGAACAGGTTGACAAACACAATCTCCATACCCATGACACCTGGTGCCACGGTAAAGCAGGAGTGCTGCTTTTGCCGCAGCACGTCGGTTACATGGTCTCGCATAGGTTTCAGAACTTAGCTGTCTAAACGGCCAAATACGCTCAATTCATCGCCGGTGTCGTGGCGTGAATTTTTTGCACCGTCGGTAGACTTGCCGCCTTGTCCTCCCTGGCTGTTGCCGGGCTGCTGGCCGCCTTGCTGTGCACTGGCATTGCCTTTGGCGTTGGCTCCGGGCTCTTGTGACGTTTGTTTCAGATCATCGGCTGCTTGGGTGCCGTTTGGTAATTTTTCTTTCTCGTTATACTTATTGTCCTTTTCCATGATGTGAATTGGTTTAAGTGATAAATCAATACTAAGGCCGGCAAAACCGGCATCTATGTGTACGAGTGCCTGAGCAAGAGGGTACGTAGAAAACCTTTATTTTACCAGAAGGCTCTTGTTTATCCGAATTCTTTACGTATTATAGTCTTACCTTTTCAATGCAAAACAAGGAAACAAACCTGGCCAGGTCTTTGCTCTGTTAGAAAAGGAGACATTACGTCACCGGAATTTTTCTCACCTGTTTATAGTTTAGAAGACATGGTAAACTTGATCTATCCACCCAGCTATATGATGGTCTATGCCAAGTGCATTGACGCCACCTTGCCTAGCTTTGAGCCAGAAGAATGGATTGAAGAAGGGCATGTATATACCGTAAAACATTTTACAGAACCTCTAAACCAGGAGGAAGGCATGGCTGTGACCATTGTGGATGAAACCGGTGATGAAATTCACCCGTCCCCATCTCATTGGAGCTTCTCTTCTAACCGTTTTGAGCTGTTTTCTATCTTTTTGAACTAGATTCTTTAGATCTAAGATCTAAAACTTAGATTTTTTTGAAGTGGCGTTTTGGAGCTGTTTTTAGAAAAACAGGTAATAAACAGAAAGGGCTAGCCATTTGGCTAGCCCTTTCTGTTTATAGGTTTAGCAGAATTTAGAACAGGAACCCTGCCCGAACCAGAATCAGGTTTTCTTCTGAAGAGGTGGCAAAGCCTGCCGAAATAACGATTTGGTTCAGCGGGGCCAACCAAACGCCGCCGCCGTAGCCCCTGTGCCACTTGTTAGAGGTTTCATTCTCTACCCAAACGCGGCCTATGTCATGAAAACCAAATACGCCCACTGAGGCTGGGAACAGATACGTGGTGAAGCTGAACAACCGTAGCCGGGCCTCAGTGTTATTGTAGAGGCTGCTTTGCCCGCTGAAACGGTTGCGGCGGTACCCCCGCAGCGTAGTTGGGCCATCCAGCACCTGGGCTTGAAAGAACTCGTAGTTGTCGCCAAATGTGTGGCCGCCGCCAAAGCGGGTAGCCAGCGTGAGCTTGAGCGGAACTCTAAGCGTTCTATAAATGGCGAACTGCGAATGAACCATGGCCACGTTGTTGGAACTTTGGTTGGTGCCATCAAGCAGATCGGCGGCAACTTTCCAGTAAACCCCTTTGGCCGGAAGATTAGGTATGTCACGCGAGTCTAATACGTATTCAATTCTGGCACCGGCGTAGTTATGGCGCTCATAATAACCTGCTAGCTGTGAGTTTTCGTTGGGCTGTACGGGCAGAAAACGGCCAGGGGTGCGCTCAACATTCACCATTTGATAGGCTGGCCCCACAAAAATGGTTTCATACTCGCTGAGTTTACGGCCCACTAGCACATTGGCGTAAAACTGGGCAGACCGGTAGCGGTAGTATTCAATTTCTATGTCAGGGTTATAAGGCGTTTCATTGCCCAGCCCAAAGAAGTTTTCAGAGAAGCCGGGGCTTTTCCAGTTTACGTTAAGCTTTAGGTCTAGGCCTAGCCGCAGTTGCGGAAAATGTGCGGCATAATCAATCAAAAAAGATTGGGTGTTAAAGGCGTAGCTTCCCACAAGCCGTTGCATCATGGCATAAGGCTCTTTTTGAAAGCCTTGCGTTTTCAGCAGCGCCCCAGCTCCTAATAAGAAGCCGTCGTCGCGGTTATATTCAAATGAGGCTAGTGGGCCTAGATAGTTGTATTTATAACCGAGGCGGTCATAGGTAGGAGGGCGCTTGCTGGTAAGGTTGCGTGCCTCAGAACCTAGATTTAGTTTGTTGCCCTGAGAAGTATCATAAACATAGGTAAGCCGGCGCAAGCCCTCTACCGAGGAACTGTCGGTGATGATGTCTTCTCCGTCTCCGCCAATGATGCGTAGTCGGCTTGCTTCTGGCGCAGTACCTGTGACTACGATTTTGTCATTGCCTCCCAGACTGTACAATCTAATTTCTCGGGTTTCATCTGGGTAGAACCGGCGCTGGTACAGCGGAGTGTCAGTTTCATCTTCGTCTTTGTACATGCGCACCAATGTAGAGCCATCGCCGCTGCGTTCAATGGTGAAATAATCGTTTTGGTCAGTGCCTACCACGTTTACTTTATGAGCCAAAAACTCATAATATTCCTCTGCGTCACGCTTGATAGTGGCACGGCGAGCTTTTAACGTTTTAGTTAGCCACTCCCCTGACTGTTGATAAATTGGGGGAGGTAATTGTTTTACGGCTGCTTCAATAGCCTCGTCAGTTAGCTCACGCTCCAAAGAATCTGCCATAGCCAGCCATTGCCAACGTTCAAGGCCAGTTAAAAAAGTACGGTCAAAGTGGCGGGCATTAAAGTTGAAGCCTTTTATGTCTCTCAGGCTCTCGTCAAACCCCTGTACCTTGGGCAGAATCCAGCGGCGGCTGGCAATGTTTGGGACAACTCCTTGGTTTACAAAAAATGCCTGGTCACGGTCTCGAGGGATGGGTTTGTAAATTTTCCCTTTGCCTTTTTTCTTGAACTCAGCCCAGCGCCATTGGTCATCATGGCGGTCCCAGTCGGCAATGAAAAAGTCAAAGAGGCGCGCGCGCAGCACACTCAGCTGGTCTACCTGATCATCTTTGTCCTCCAGTATATTCTCGAGCACTTTAGGGGTGCCCACTGCATTTTCAGTGTTACCGAAGCTCCGCATATCAGATAAATCTTCGTCTGGTCTGGTTTCAAACAAACCAATGGTATTGGCGAAGCCTTTGAGATAGCGGCCAAAACGTGGGTCATCAGGAATGATGAAGTACTGCGGATTAGTATGGTACACACCTACGGAATCGGCAAGGGGAGCAGCCACTAAGGCTCCGTATGGGTGCGAAGCCGATATTTGGTCTTTCACAACATCGGCGGCAATGGTTTCCCTGAGTATGCGGGGCAGCGCATCATCGGGGTATTTTTCTACTGACCGGAGCACATATTGGCGACCGGTGCTGTCTTCCAGACGAAGAGATTTGGTCTGGAATCCGCCGCCGCGTTTAATGACCTTAAGGCCACCGTGCATGGCGCCTATGTCAAACACTGGTAAAGTGACCGGCTGCGCCCACTCTCGGCGGTAGTTCTGACCCAGCAGCCAATGTCTGAAACCGCTGGCGTTGTAATAGGTACTGGCGGGTAAGGTACCGGTTTTCCCCTCAAAATTGAGATTCATCTTACTCACCCGCTCTTTCATTTGCTCTAAAGTGGGTTTGCGAGAAATTAAGGCACGGTGCGCCACTTGGCCAGTGGCACTGTTTAGATCAGGGGCGGTCCAGACTTCCAACCAAGTTTCGCCGTTGGGGTAGTAGAGCAATTTTACCAAGCCAGGCTTAACTTCTCCGTAAACGGTGGTGCCGTCTTTAATGGGCTTTGTGTTGGTAGCGCCCAAGCCAGCCCCTATATAATGAATGCTGTCTTTTACCTGGTGCACTAAACCCGAAGAGTTTCCTTCTACGTGCACCAGTCCACTGTATTGGTTGTAGAACTGGTTTAGTTGACGGTGCATGACCCGGTACTCCAGCTTGCTCATTTCTGGTGATACATTCATGACCACCAGCAAATTTTTGTCTTCGTTGTTCCGTACCACATCGTCTAGTGCGGCCAGAGTGGTAGTACCCCCCACAGTGGGGCACCCCCGTAGCTCTTCCTCCTCATCCATGCGGCGGTTGGGCATTAGCCACTGAGGGTCTAGCAAAACTAAGTGCAGATCGTCGGTGAGGGAGACCTCTGCTGGGCCTGGGCAATGATTGGCGGGCAGAAAAATATTCTCTTTCTGCAGGTATTGTTCTATAAAACGCTCCTGGTTCCGCACCTCCTGCACCACGCGGCCTTTGGCATCATGTTCGCCGGGCATAAAAATTAGTTGGCCCTGATAGTTTTTCAGGTAGTCTAGTTGGGTTTTCAGTTGCGCCTCTAGCGGCGGCCGCTCAGACGAAGCAACCCCTGGTAGCGTGAACGGCGCAAAAGGATTGCCCACGAATACAAGTGTGCTGTTTTTACCTGCGGTTTGCAGTTGGTTTTGCAGTAGCGGTAGCGGTACCGCCGTCGTTTGCCCCGGCGACCATCTTCCGGCTACTAATACTGTATGCGTAGGCTGTGTAGATGGTAAAGCAGGTAGTTGTGCCCAACTGGTAGAAGGGCACAAAAAGCTGGTGTAAAGTAAAAGCGGGATTACCCAGCGGGGTAAGTTTCTTTTCATATAAGAATTGCATGTTGTCTGCTGTTGCTGTTTTAAGCCTGTTTTTGCAAAATCACACCTAAAACAGCAGGTTTGCCTTTTTTAGGAAACCAGAAGCATTTGACGCTGTTTACGCAATCTCATAGGGTTTAGGTTAAGCATATGTAAGAGTAGAGAACTGAAGCTGTAGTTCACCGCAGATGGAAGTGCGGCTTTTTAATAACATTTCATATTGGTTACGTTGAAACTCATTCAGAAGCCCCATCTTATTTTATACCGCTCGGCTTTTTAGCTACTACTTGTGGAGCCATTGCCATAATTGCAGGAAGTAGAAAGAATGACAGGAGAAGTAAGGCAATTAGCTATACAAGCTCTGGATAAAGTTGTTTGAAGAAGGCCTCTGAAAATTAATTTCGCTGCAGAGGGGCAATGTTTGAATTGGCAAATTGAAGCAGTTCTTACGCCTTTAGCTAGTTTATTTAAAGCTTCTTATCTGCTTCCTAAGAGGCTGACACTTAAAAAGTAATAGAAAGATTTGGTTTTCTGCAAGCTTTAACTAGATTTATAGTTTATATATTCTATTCTGAATTTCTGCCCTTTATTTACCTACTGAGCCTAAGCACAACCGGTGTTTGGGTAGCATACATTGTATCGTCAATTAAATAAATAGAATATGGGAAATTTAATTAAAAAGGCGCCTTGGGTGATGATAATCATTCTCGCGCTGACCCTCCAATCTCTTCAAGCCCAATCTGATAAAGTAACGGTGAGCGGCAAAATTGTGAATAGTACAGGCGTTAATGGTTCTTATGTTTATTTGGTAACGGGCGGCTCCGCCGAGACGGTGCAGTTTAATAGAGGGCCCATTAATAATAACAGCTTCACAATTCAGTTACGGCAAGATTATCAAGATTCACTCGTGAATGCCTTCCTATTCATAAGCCCGTTACCTAAGATGGATGATAAGATTTATAAGGAGAACTTGAAGAATGTTAAACGGCATAGAATTTTAATTGATACAGCTGAGATTCAAGTTAATATTGACAATGCTGCCAAATGGGCGCGGGTGAAGGGTGGAGAACTTAACCGGCACAAAAGAGAGTTTGACTTAGTTGATTCTACCTATCACGCCATGTACAAGCAGAAGCGGGTGGATGAGCAATATGTGCATTCAGGAAATTTTCTAGACGACCTGAACCGCTACCGTAACCTTGCCACTGTGGAGTTAATCAAAAAATACAATAATTCTTTGGTTTCGCTGAGCATGGCTAGTTCATTGGCTAATTTGCCGGTGCCTAGAATGACCTATGAATACAGAAATGAAATACGCGATGCCTTGGACAGCTTTAGCCCTGCTTTAAAAGCCTCAGCCCAGATGCAGAAGATAGAGACGTCTTTTGCGGACAAGGTTAAAAGAGATGCGCCCAAAGATGGTCTGCCCTTCCCCAATGTTGAAATGGTAAATCAGGACCTAAAACCTGTTTCCCTGTATGATTTGTATGGCGGTAAAGAATATGTTCTTTTAGATTTCTGGGCCACTTGGTGCGGCCCCTGCATTCAACAACAACCGACTGTGAAAATGCTAGCCGAAAAGTTCAAAGATAGCAATGTGCAAATAGTAGGCGTTTCGGTAGACCAAAAACAACCTGCTTGGAGCAACTACCTAAAGAAGAAACCCTTTAACTATCCGCAGTACCATTTCAACCCGGCAGATAAAGAGATGTTGGCCAATATGGGAGCCATGAAACTACCCACCTATACCTTAGTAGAAATAAGCAGCGGCAAAATTGTGGAGTATGATATCCCAATCAACGAGCTGGAAAAGACGCTGGAGAAATACAGAAAGTAAACATAATGCCTGCTTCTGTTTTCGGCCTCTTTTTGTTAATTCAGGCCTAAAACAGCCAGTTCGCATTCTTCTCACGCCGCCTCCAGCCAATAACTATCCGGCACGCCTTGGTGTAGACCTTTGATAGTGCGCACACAACCTGGCAAATCTTTCTGCAATTGACATGCCCAGATAATCAATACTTGCCAACCAGCGGCGCGCAGGCGTTCACGGTGCTGCTGGTCTCGGGCTACGTTGCGGTCAAATTTTTCAGCCCAGAAACTAATGTTTGATTTAGGCAAGGCGGGTTGGCAATGGGGGCAGCGGTGCCAGAAGCAGCCGTGCAGAAAAATAGCCAGCTTACGGCCGGGGTAGCAGACATCGGGCTTGCCCGGCGCACTTTTCCAATGCACACGGTAACCACGAAGGCCCGCCTGCCACAACGCTCCGCGCAACAGCAGCTCAGGCTGCGTGTCTTTGCTTTTGTTGCCCCGCATATATCGGCTTATCTTCTCTTGGGCAGTAAGCGGCGAGGCAGTAGAGGTGGTATATTTTTTCTTGCGGTTGGCCATGGCAGTGGGTGCGGCAAGATAAGAACACAAATGAAACTCAGAGAGTGCCCAAACGGTAACTGAAAAGTCGTTTTAGCCCTGCTTTTTCAAAAACAGAGCTAAAACGACTTTTGTGGTGTTGGCTGCAGCTTCTGCTAAACCTTTGGTAGATGGAAATTGTTCAGAGTATCTACAAGTGCTGTGATTGGTACGTCCTGCTTATGGTTAAGCTGTCACCGTCACTAAAACAGCCAGAGGTTATTTCGCAGCCGATTTTCCCATGTCCACCAAGGCAGGGTTGTAGAGCTTCCTATTTACCTCTTTTAACTTCTCAACCGGAATTTTAATCACTTTCCGGTCATAGGTCATAATACCGTTTGTTTCAATTTCCACGTCAGTGGTCTGGGTATAGATAGCCGCCGACAATCCTCTTTTTATTAAGTCTTCCAGTTTCTCGGTGAAAGATTTATATTTCTCAAACAACTCATCGGCGTTTTTGAAACTCTGGTAACCCCAGTTGTCTTTCTGCTGCCAGGTATGACCTTCTATTGGCAAGCCAAGGCCGCCAAACTCGCCCAGTACAATAACTTGTTTAGCTCCAAACAAATCAGCGCGTGGCATTACTGGGCCAGGGTAATTATGCATGTCAATAATGTGGCCCACCGGGTGGAAATTGCCGCCGCTGGCACTGTTCACCAATCGCGACGTATCTAAGTCCATGGTCCATTTTGTTATTTCAACAGTTTTGAATTGGCCCCAGGCTTCATTGAAAGGTACCCATACTATAATGCTAGGGAAGTTGTGCAGGTCTTTCATAATCTCTTCCCATTCGGTCCGGAAGATTTGTTCTGATTCTGCTGAGCGGGTCATGTCCTGGCCATCGCCTTCAATACCGGGCTTATTGCCCCAGCGTCCGCCCCAGTCACCATTCGGCATATCTTGCCATACCAGCATGCCTAATTTGTCGCAGTGGTAGTACCAACGGGCTGGTTCTACTTTTACGTGCTTCCTGATCATGTTGAAGCCCATCTCTTTTGTCTTGTCAATGTCGAAAATAAGCGCCTCTTCAGTTGGTGCAGTGTAAAGCCCGTCGGGCCACCAACCTTGATCCAAGAACCCGTACTGAAATACAAACTTGTTATTGAGTAGCATGCGTTGGATTCCGTTAGCGTCAGGGGCCATACTTATTTTGCGCATCGCAAAGTAGCTTTTTACTGCATCCACCACTTTCCCTTTCCGAACAACGGCTATCTGCAAATCATACAAAAACGGGTTTTCAGGGCTCCACAGTTTAGGGTTAGGCACTTTGATAGCTGTTGGGCTGTTGGCGTTCATCTCCTGCTCTTTCACTTTCTTTTTGCCATCCCACACAGTAACTTTTATCCGGTCATTCGCCTGCGGATTTTGCACTTGGGCATTTACCGTAATGGTTTGTTTGTCGATATCAGGAGTTTGTTTTGTAGAAGCAATATACGTGTGCGGTACTGACTCCAGCCATACCGTTTGCCAGATGCCTGTTACCGGAGTGTACCAAATGCTTTCAGGTTTTTTTACCTGTTTCCCTCTGGGCTGTGGTCCGTCATTGGTAGGGTCCCATACCCGCACGGCAATCTCCTGCTTGGCTCCTTTTTTCAGAACCGATGTAATGTCAAAGCTAAACGGATCGTAGCCGCCCTGGTGGCTGCCTACCTTCTGGCCATTCACATAAACGTCGCACTGCCAATCTACTGCTCCAAAGTGCAGCAACACTTTTTGCTTCCGCAGCTTTGAAGAAATGCTGATGTCTCTTTTGTACCATAATTCATTCTCTTTACCCACTGTTTTGCCTACACCAGACAATGCAGACTCAATGGCGTACGGCACCAGAATCTTTCCATCAAAAGAGGTAGGAATTGTTTGTTGCTGAGCCTGTGGTTGCACCTTGTATTGCCAGAGCCCGTTCAGGTTTTGCCAATTTTCACGAACAAGCTGCGGGCGTGGATACTCTGGTAAAGGGTTAGCAGGGTTTACTTTTTCTGCCCAGGGTGATGTTATTTTTCCGGTGACAAGTTGCCAATCTGAAGTTTGGGCACTGGATATACTTGCCTGAAACAGTAAAACGAGAAGTAAAATGTACGGGGTTTTCTTCATGCTATCAAAGTCATTTGTGTAACTACCAATGCTCATTTATATTCAATGTGAACAATATAGTAAGAAGACTTTAAAGGGAGTACTTTAAGGAGCAAAATGTATAGTAATCAATTAGGGGCAGTAAAATTTAAATGGTGTCTTTGATATCAAAATGAAGCGGACGGTTGTGAGTTATTCCTTTTTATAAAATACGGTAGCGTAGAAACAGCAAAGCGGCGACCCCTTTCAAAAAGGAACCGCCGCTTTGCTGCTTATGGTAACAGAGAATTATTTATTATCTCCGCTGTTGTTATCGTCTTTTACTTCTTCAGCATCGGCAAATTGGTGGCCGCTGTAGCTTACCAACACAATAGCCCCAATGGCTACCGCTGCCACAGATAAAATCATTTGTACCGGTGTCATTTTCTGGCGGGCCTTTAACATAAGTTTGCCGGCGTCTGAAAGTAATTCCGGTAGCACGTCATGGTTACCTTGGTACACATGCATGATAGACTCTACAGTGCGGGCAAAGTCTTTGGGCTGTACCAAGTGGGTAGAAGTATTTGATGTTTGTTCCATAGTAAAAGGTAGTTTGCGTATTAAAAGTTAAGTACGGCACGCTTTCTAAAACACACCGAAATGTTTATACGCAAGATCCATTACTACGGACAAGCTTTTTTCAATTAAGCTACTTGTCCGCCGGCACCACGCACAGCCTCATTTATTTTTTGGATGATTTTGTCTGGGCTAAACATCATGCTGGCCGGAAAGCTTACCTGCACATTGTTGATTTGCAGCGTTTGTGATGCCTCTTCATAGGCATAGTCGGCGGTAACGCCTTGCTTAGAGACACGACCGCTGTTGCCCTGTAGCTCAATACCGGCGGCGCCAAGTTTGCCGCGCAGGTTGTTATACAATTCAGGGGTTATGCCTTTGTAGGTAGCACTATTTGCCATTATATTATGTGTTTAGGTTAGAGAAATTGTCTTACGCAGGACTCAGTTGCAAGGTTAACAGCAACTAAAAGTGGCTAAATATAGCTGAATTAACACAGAGGCCCCAGTGCAGGTAAGCAATTAATGGCATATTTGTTCTTAACCTTTCCGCCTGTTTTGGGGTAAAGCTTTACGCTGCCCCCAAGAAAAGTAAAATGAAGAAAATAATACTGCGGTCTGTCATAGGTCTAATTTTCCTTTTAGGAGTAGCGGCCTTTTTCTTCGCCGACCAGCAGTCTGGGTTTCATGCCCAAGAAGCTACTTTTGTCAGAGATAACTCGGTTACCCAAGGTGCACCAGACAGTGTGATCGTGAGTGCCGGTGCCCATTATATAAGAGGAGGACTTGGCGAGTTTTTTCTGGGGAAACACTACCGCAGGGTGTGGGGGCAGCCCGTTAAAGCAAAGGTGTTCCACATGGGAGACCAGAGAGGCGGGCTGCGCATTGAAAAACTAGGTGGTGGTATGCAAACGACCAGCCTTACGTTGACTGATTCTATGGGTCGCCGCTTCGCCTTGCGCTCTGTTGATAAAGATCCTATTCAGGTGCTGCCTCCCTTCTGGCGGAACACGGTGTTGGGGTCCTTTGTGCGGGACCAAATTTCTGCCACTAATCCGTACGGTGCCTTGGCGGTAGCTCCGCTAGCCAGCGCCGCTAATGTTTTGCACCCAACCCCTCAGTTGGTGTTTGTCATGCCCAATGACAATGATTTTAAACAGTACTCCACCTTGTTTGGTAGTAAGCTGTTCCTGATGGAAGAAAAGTTTTCTAACAAATCATCGCTCTCGCGGCAGTTTGGTAACGCTGTTGATTTGTTAGATACTGAAGAAATGCTGGTGCGTCGGTACAAATCTAACCGCCACCGGATTGATCAATGGGCGTATGCCCGTGCCCGACTTCTGGATTTCCTTATCAGCGACTGGGACCGACATGAGGGGCAGTGGGACTGGGCAGAGTATAGGCACCAGGGCGAGACTTGGTACAAGCCCGTGCCTAAAGACCGGGACCAGGCATTCGGACGCTACGATGATGGTCTCATTCCTTGGCTTGCCACGCGTAAATTTGCCGCCCGCAAATTCTCTTCTTTTCATCCAGAATTCAAAGATGTTTACGGCCTCACCATTAACGCTTCATTTTTAGATGCACGTGCTTTGTCAGAGGTGACTCAGGCTGATTTCAAACGGTTGGCGCGTGAGCTGCAGAATAAGCTAAACGATTCTGTATTGAGAGCAGCCGTGCGTCAGTTTCCAGCAGAAGTGTACGAATTGATAGGCGAGGAGACGTATCAAGTACTTAAGAAGCGGTTACAGCTGTTGCCGCAGGCGGCAGAAAAGTATTACGACATTTTAGCAGAAGAAGTAGCCGTAGTAGGTACTGATGAAGCAGAGCGGTTTGTAGTGCATAGGCTGTCACAGGGTAGAACCGTAGTAGAGGTTTTTCGCCTGTCGGCTAGTAACACCAATGGGGCTAAGGTTTATGCACGTACTTTTTTTGCAAACGAAACAAAAAGAATAAACCTGTACGGGCTGGGCGGCAATGATTTATTTGACCTGAAAGGTTATGCCTTACAAGGCAGCTACGTTACAATTTATGCCGGCGATGGTCAAAACAAAGTAACCGACGAATCTGAGGTAGACGGCTGGCGGAATAAAACGGTAGTGAAGGGACATGTAAACGGCGTGGAAATAAAGCCCGGGCCTGAAACCGAAATCTCTTTAAAAGAAAACGCAGCAGAGGTGCCCACATTTATAAGGGTAAGGCAGCGGGATTAAAGAGCTCAGGTGTTTTAAGCCTCTTTTTTAGAAAATAGGGCTAAAACAGAGTGCAGCCCTTTCGCTTATTAGTTCGCCTACAGCTTTATGTCGCTTCCAATTCTATCAGATACTTCATTAAACTTTTGCTGAATGCAATCTGAGAGGCTCATGCCCAATTTATCAGCTAGTAAATCAGCATAAATTACTATGTCAGCTAACTCACGGCCGACATCTTGCACGTCAATGTTTTCTCCGCGTCTAATTTTCTTGATGAGGTTGCACATTTCGCCAGTCTCTCCGGCTATGGCGTTGCTCCAGTCTGCAAGGGTCCAGTCTTGGCACTGGTTATACGCCGTGGCGTTGGCGTTTCTTATTTTATTGGCGGCGGTAAGTTTAGTCAAATCCATAGGGTAAAGATAAAGAAAGTGAACAAAATAGGCAGAAAAGCATAGGTGTAAAGCAAATAATGCAATTACTTGAGGTATTGGTTTGCCCCTTGCCTAATTATCAATAATTTCGCCCTAATCAGTTTTTATTCCGTACAAATGACAATATTCAAAAATCAGCTACTGTTTATTGTATAACCAATAAAGGCTGAAAATTTTGATTTTATATATTTGCTTATGCGAATTTAGAGTTTATTGCCCTTATTATTATTTTATAACTTGCCAAGATTTAGAAAGTACTTTCAAAATTTATGGATAAATACTCATATATAGCCAACGCCCATGGCGCCTATATAGACGAACTGTACAAGCAGTACCAGCAAGATCCACAGTCGGTGGAGTTTGGTTGGCAGAAATTTTTTGAAGGATTTGAATTCTCAGGAACCTACCCCGGTGAAAATGGTGAGGGAGCTGTAGCTTCTAAACCGGCTGCAGGCGGCGTAACTACCGGAGCCACCGCAGGTGAGGTAGACAAAGAGATTCAGGTGCGTAACTTGATTTACTCTTACCGCTCACGTGGCCATTTGCGCTCTAACACAAACCCGGTGCGCCCGCGTAAAGACCGCAGAGCCTTGTTAGACTTGTCTGACTTTGGTCTCTCTGAGGCTGATTTAGATACCAAATTCCAAAGTGGTTCTGAGTTAGGTTTAGGTACAGCTACCTTACGTGATATTCTGGCTACCCTGAAGAAAGTGTACGAAAGAACCATCGGGTTTGAGTACATGTACATTCGGGACCCAGAGGTGCTGGAGTGGTTCAAGCAGAAGGCTGAGCAAGAATCAGTAAACTTTAACCCTTCTATAGAATATAAAAAACGCATCCTGTCTAAACTGAATGAGGCAGTTGTGTTTGAGAACTTTCTGCACACTAAGTTCTTAGGGCAGAAGCGGTTTTCTCTAGAGGGTGGTGAAACCACTATTCCGGCTCTTGATGCCATTATTGAAAAAGGTGCCGAGCTGGGCGTAGAGGAAGTGGTGATAGGTATGGCCCACCGCGGTCGCTTAAACGTGTTGGTGAACATCATGGGCAAAACCTATGAGCAGGTTTTCTCTGAGTTTGAGGGAACTGCCGTGCCGGATTTGACCATGGGCGACGGTGACGTAAAATACCACATGGGCTTCTCTAGTGAAGTATACACCTCCAGCGGAAGTTGTGTTAACCTGAAGCTTGCGCCAAACCCGTCGCACTTAGAGGCGGTAAACCCAGTGGTGGAAGGCTTTGTACGCGCCAAGCTTGACTCTATGTACGAGCGCGACACAAATAAAATCCTTCCTATCCTGATTCACGGTGATGCGGCCGTTGCCGGACAGGGAATTGGCTATGAGGTAACCCAAATGGCGAAGCTAGAAGGCTACAGCACCGGCGGTACCATTCACTTCGTGATTAACAACCAGGTAGGTTTCACCACTGACTTTGAAGACGCCCGTTCATCTATCTACAGCACTGATCTAGCCAAAATCATTGACGCGCCGGTGTTGCACGTAAACGGTGATGACCCTGAGGCAGTGGTGTTTGCGGTGCGTTTGGCTACTGAATACCGTCAGAAATTCCACAACGATATCTTTATTGACATGGTGTGCTACCGCCGCCATGGCCACAACGAAGCAGATGAGCCTAAGTTCACGCAGCCGCAGTTGTACAACATTATCTCTAAGCACCCTAACCCACGCGAGATTTACAACAAATCGTTAGTAACCCGCGGTGAGTTAGATGCCAAGGTGGCCGAGGAAATGGACAAAGAATTCCGCCAGATGCTGCAAGAGCGTCTGGATATGGTAAAGCAAGAGCCACTGCCTTACAACTACCAAAACCTTGAAAAAGAATGGCAGCAGTTACGTCGTTCTACTCCTGAAGACTTTGACCAATCGCCGGTGACAGGTATTTCTGCCGAGGCTGTGGAGAAAGTTGGTAAGGCGTTGACCACCTTGCCAGAGAATTTCAAGCCATTAAAGCAGATTGAAAAGCTGATCAAAGAACGTCAGGATATGTTCTTTGAGAGCCGCTCGCTTAACTGGGCTTCGGCTGAGTTGCTGGCCTATGGCTCAGTGCTTTTAGATGGCAAGATTGTTCGCATGAGCGGGCAAGATGTGCGCCGCGGAACATTCTCGCACCGCCACGCCGTATTGCGCGATGCCAACACCAGCGCCTCTTACACCAACCTGAACCACATTCAGGAAGACCAACAGAAACTGCAGATTTACAACTCGCTGTTGTCTGAATATGGCGTGTTGGGCTTTGAATTCGGGTATGCCATGGCCAACCCTAACGCACTGGTAATCTGGGAAGCCCAGTTTGGTGACTTCGCCAACGGTGCCCAGGTCATGATTGACCAGTTCATCTCTTCTACCGAATCTAAATGGCAGCGGATGAACGGAGTGGTAATGCTATTGCCGCACGGCTACGAAGGCCAAGGTCCGGAGCACTCTAATGCCCGCCCAGAGCGCTTCCTGCAGTTGGCCGCTGAATACAACATGTACGTGACCCAGTGTACCACGCCTGCTAACTTCTTCCACATGCTGCGCCGCCAGTTGGCTACGCCGTACCGTAAGCCATGCATCCACATGTCGCCTAAGTCTATGCTACGTCACTCCAACGTGATGTCGCCAATTGAAGACTTTACGCAAGGCTCTTTCCAAGAAGTGCTAGGTGATACTTACGCCGAGGCGAAGAGTGTGAAGAAAGTGTTGCTGTGTACTGGTAAAGTATACTATGACCTACTGGAAGAGCAGCAGAAAACTAACCGCAAAGATGTAGCCATTATCCGTCTGGAGCAGTTGCATCCGTTCCCGAAGGTGCAGTTGGAGCGCGAATTAGGTAAGTACAAAAACGCTAAAGTGTACTGGGTGCAGGAAGAGCCGTTCAATATGGGAGCTTGGACCTACATTCTGAGCGTAATGCGCAAAGACGTGGAGGATGTGGTATCTCGTAAGCCGAGTTCTTCGCCAGCCACTGGTTACAACAAAATCCACCAGAAAGAGCAGCGCTACCTGATAGAAAAAGCCTTTAGCATCTAAATGAGAAATCGTCTGTTTTAGGCTTGCTTTTTGAAAAGCAGGCCTAAAACAGACTTCAATAGCCATCTTAAGCGAAAAGAAAATTATGAGCTTAGAAGTAAAAGTGCCGGTTGTCGGCGAATCCATCACGGAAGTAACCATAGCCAAATGGCTAAAAAACGAGGGCGACCAAGTTGCCATGGATGAAATCATCTGTGAGCTTGAATCTGACAAAGCCACTTTTGAACTGCCTGCCGAAGCTGCCGGTGTTTTAAGAATAAAGGCTCAAGAAGGTGACACCATTGCCATTGGTGAAGTTATCTGCGTGATTGATGGTTCCGGTCAAGGTACATCGGCGCCAGAGCCAGCAACGTCTGCCAGTAAAGAAGGCATTACTGAATCTAAATCAGTAACTGACCCACAGAGTACTGTAGCTGCTGAAAATACTCCTAACGGTGGCGGTTCTGGCGAGACCTTAGATATTAATATTCCAACAGTAGGGGAGTCTATTACTGAAGTGACTATTGCCAAGTGGCTGAAGTCAGACGGTGATCAGGTTTCTATGGATGAAGTTCTTTGCGAGCTTGAGTCAGACAAAGCTACTTTTGAGCTTCCTGCTGAAGCGGCCGGTGTACTGCGCATCGTGGCTAAGGAAGGTGAAACCGTAGAAATAGGTGCTACCATTTGCCGCATTGAAGTAGGGGCTACTTCAGGTGCATCGGCTCCTAAAGCAAGCGCTCCTGCTGCACAACCAGCTCAGGCTGCTTCTGCCCCAGCGGGCGGAGCCTCTACCTACGCCAGCGGAACTCCATCGCCGGCGGCCGGTAAAATATTATCAGAGAAAGGTATTTCCGCATCTGATGTTTCTGGTACTGGCCGCGACGGACGTATTACGAAAGAAGATGCTCAGAATGCACAAGCTCGTCCGGCAGCTCAACCAGCCGCAGCTTCTGCGCCAGCTGCTAAAGAATCTGCTGCCCAGCCTCAGGCCGCTGCAGGTTCACGCAATAGCCGCCGCGAGAAGATGAGCAGCCTGCGTAAAACAGTTGCTCGCCGTCTTGTAACGGTGAAAAACGAAACGGCCATGCTGACTACTTTCAACGAGGTAGACATGAAGCCGATTATGGATATCAGAGCCAAGTACAAAGAGAAGTTCAAAGAGAAGCACGAGGTAGGCTTGGGCTTTATGTCGTTCTTCATCAAAGCATGTACCATGGCTCTTCAAGAGTGGCCAGCGGTGAACGCCCAGATTGACGGCGGTGAGATTGTGTACAACGACTTCTGCGATATTTCCATTGCCGTTTCGGCTCCTAAAGGTCTGGTAGTTCCGGTTATCCGCAACGCCGAAGGCCTTAGCTTAGATGGTATCGAGAAAGAGGTAATTCGTTTGGCTAAGCGTGCCCGTGAGAATAAACTGGGTATTGACGAAATGACCGGTGGTACCTTCACCATCACCAACGGTGGCGTGTTCGGTTCTATGATGTCTACGCCAATCATCAATGCGCCACAATCAGCTATTTTGGGTATGCACAACATTGTGAACCGTCCGGTTGCCGTGGGTAACGAGGTGGTAATCAGACCAATGATGTACCTAGCCCTGTCTTACGACCACCGCATTATTGACGGCCGTGAGTCTGTTAGCTTCTTGGTAAGAGTTAAGGAATTGTTGGAAGATCCAATGAGATTGTTGCTTGGAGTCTAGCGACTTAATTATGAATTAGAAATTAGAAATTAGAAATTGTGGAGGAGGGGAAAAGAGAAAATGTCATCATTGATAAAAGCTATGCTTTTGCGTTGAGGGTTATTAAGCTCTACAAGTTCCTGACTCAGGAGCAGAAAGAATTTGTACTAGCGAAGCAACTTCTTAGGAGCGGTACTTCCATTGGTGCAAATGTTGAAGAAGCAATTGCTGCAAGTTCTAAAGCTGATTTCGTTCATAAACTTAACATTGCCGCGAAAGAGGCTAGGGAAACTTCATATTGGCTGCGCTTGCTAAAAGATAGCCAGTATATTCCTGAAAATGCATTTGATTCCATTCATGAGGATTGCTTAGAGATAAGGAAAATCATCAGCAAAATTCTCATCACCATGAAATCAAATTCATAATTTCTAATTTTTAATTTCTAATTGAAATATGAAATACGACGTAACAGTAATCGGTTCCGGCCCTGGGGGCTACGTAGCGGCTATCCGCTGTGCCCAGGTAGGTTTGAAAACTGCCATTATTGAGAAGTATTCTGTGCTGGGAGGTACCTGCTTGAACGTAGGCTGCATTCCATCCAAAGCACTATTAGATTCTTCGGAGCACTTTCATAACGCAGCGCATACCTTCAAAACGCACGGCATTGAGCTGGATAATCTGAAGGTGAACCTGGAGCAGATGATCTCCCGCAAAAGCGGCGTGATCAAGTCAAATAACGATGGTATTGCCTACCTCATGAAGAAGCACAAGATTGACGTGTACAACGGTCTGGGCTCTTTCGTGAACAAAAACACAATTAAAGTGACTGGGCAAGATGGTCAGGAGCAGCAGATAGAAACTGATAAAACCATCATCGCTACTGGTTCTAAGCCAGTGAACCTTCCGTTCCTGCCAGTAGACAAAAATCGCATTATCACTTCTACCGAGGCTTTAAGCTTAAAAGAAGTACCAAAGCACCTGATCGTCATTGGTGGAGGAGTCATTGGCTTGGAGTTAGGGTCAGTTTATGCCCGCTTAGGGGCAAAAGTATCAGTAGTGGAATACGCCGATGCCATTATCGCCACTATGGACCGTGCCTTAGGCAAAGAGCTGCAGCGTGTGCTGAAGAAGACCCTAGGCTTCGAGTTCTTCTTGGGTCATAAAGTAACGGGTGCACAAGTAGAAGGCGATACCGTAAAAGTAACTGCTGAAAACCCGAAAGGAGAGACCATTACGTTTGAAGGAGATTACTGCCTCGTATCGGTGGGTCGTAAGCCGTATACTGAGGGTTTAGGCCTGGAGAACGCAGGTGTGCAGATGGGTGAGCGCGGTATGATTGCCGTGAATGATCATCTGGAAACTAACGTGCCGGGTATCTACGCCATTGGTGACGTGGTACGCGGTGCCATGCTAGCACATAAAGCTGAAGAAGAGGGTGTATTGGTAGCAGAGCAAATTGTAGGCCAGAAACCACACATCAACTACAACCTGATTCCGGGGGTGGTGTACACCTGGCCAGAAGTGGCGGGTGTAGGCTTTACGGAGGAGCAACTAAAAGAGCGTGGTGTAAAATACAAGAGCGGCTCATTCCCGTTCAAAGCATCTGGCCGCGCCAAAGCATCTATGGACACCGACGGTTTTGTGAAAGTTTTAGCCGATGCTCAAACGGATGAGATTCTGGGTGTGCACATGATCGGGCCACGCGCCGCTGACATGATAGCCGAGGCTGTGGTAGCCATGGAGTTCCGCGCTTCCGCCGAGGACGTGGCTCGCATGAGCCATGCCCACCCAACGTATACCGAGGCTATGAAAGAAGCTTGTTTGGCTGCAACGGAGAACAGAGCGATTCACATTTAACAGATTTTTACTAAAAAGAAAGAAGGCTATCCCAGTTATGGGATAGCCTTCTTTCTTTTTAAATTAAAAGGCCAAAAGAAATTGATACGCTAGAGGACAGCAAGAAAAATTTTGAGACAGGAATTCTTACCTTTCATCTTCTAAGATATGATTATATGAAATATTTTGTACTTAAAATTATAATATCCTTAGTTCTGCTGTTTTCAAGTCCAATAAAGGCTCAGTATGCTGAAAATATACAAGCCTTTGGCGGGAAATATGATGACTATATAACGGAGATTTTGCATGATAAAGAAGGGAACAGATTTGTTATGGGTTCAATAGGCTCCCCAAACTATGTAAGTTTCCCTGAATATACAGGTGAGGAAGTTGAATTTGGAGATTTGAAGCAAAAGATTGTCGGTGGTTTCATTGCTAAATTCAATCGTAAAAACGAAGTCCTATGGATTTATGAAACTCCTACTTTTTCCAGAGGGTACGAAAGAGGGTTCATAGATATGACAATTGATGATGAAGGCTTTTTATATGTCACAGGGTATGTGCCAAGTAGCCATGGGTTTATTTTAGATAAATTAGATAAAAACGGGAATATAGTATGGAGTAAAAATTATAAAGACCCTAACAAGCCTTCTGAATATGTATTAGGTAGAAATATTGTGGTTGATAAGCAGGGGAATGTGTATGTAGTGGGGGAATTTGATGGAGTAAAAATTGAAAACTTCGTGTTTAATGAAACAGAGGTCGTTGGCAGAACTGAATTTTTTGCAAAGTATAACTCTGTAGGAGAGTTGCTTTGGGTACAAACCTCATCTAAAAATGACATAGTATATACCAACATCTTTATTGATTCTAAAGGTAATGTTATTACGATAGGAGGGTTTAAGAACACTGTGAATTTTTCGGGTTTAATACTTGAAAATAAAACAGCGGCTGATTACAATGGTTCTGTTTATGATAGATTTATAGTTAAAAGTGATACTGATGGAAAAGCTTTTTTTGCAAAAAGTTATCAACTCAGATCAAATGGAATAATAAAGAACGTTTTTCTGGATGAGAAGGATAATGTTTACATGTCAGCCCAAGGTTATTACACAAACAGCAGTCCGTGGATGATAGGGGATATTGAGGTTAAAGACACCTTTGGAGAAGTATTAGTTAAATTTGATCCCTCAGGATCGCCTCAGTGGGTAACTTCATATCAAGGAAGTTATTCTACTTCCGAATCATTTTTGCATGATGGTGAAAATATTTATATAGCTGGCATATTTGATAGGTTGTATAGGTTTAAAGGTAAGGAAATAAATTTAAGCGAAAATCAAGAGGGGGGCGTGTTTCTTTTGAGTCTCAATAGTAAAGGAGAGGCACAAGAAATTAAGATATTTGGAGGAGTAGGTGCAGAAAGGCATGCGGTTTTGAGTAATTCACCAAATAAGAATGGAGTCATATTGGGATTTACTTTTTATGATGAGATCTATAACAGTGGTAAATTTAAATACAGTAAAGGAAAGGGAGATATTTTTATAGGTACTGTACTGGATTCTTTATCCTATACGGGTAATGAAACTACAAAAATAAGCGGGAAGTTATTTCTTGATATTAATTTTAATTGTTTAAATGATAGTTTAGAAAATGGTCTTGCTAATAAAATAATTAAAATTGATCCCGGATCATATTATGCCAAGACAAATGAAAGTGGGGAGTTTGCTGTAAGGCTTGAGCCAGGAAACTACAGCCTCACGCCTCTAGTTGATCTTGCTTCAAAATCACAAATTACTCAAAGCTGCCTTCCAAGTATTAATATTGATATAAATAGTGGTCAATTGGAAGTTCCAAATTTGAACTTTGGCTATAGCTTAAAGGAATGTGCTGTTGTTTCTATAGATATTGCCACTGACCGCCGCCGCCGCTGCTTCCGCAGCAACACGGTTGTCACGTATGCAAATGACGGCACAGCCGATGCCCACAACGTTAGAATTAAAGTCATTTATCCAGAGTATGTAGTACCTATCAGCAGTTCTCTACCTTGGGCCGCCCGGCAAGGTTCTGACCTGCTATTTGATATAGGCACCCTAAAGGCAGGTGCCCGTTTAAGTTTTACCATTGCAGATTCCACCATCTGCGGAAATGAGGGCATTAGGGGGTTAAGCCAGTGTATTCAGGCTTTCATTACACCAAAAAGCACTTGTGAAATTCCTAATCAAGGTTGGGACGAATCTAGTGTTACTTTGTCTGCCAATTTTATAGAGGAAGAAAAAGTGGCTGCGTTCACCATCTCTAATGAAGGAGCCGCTGACATGACAGACAGTACTACTTATAGGCTTTATGCCAATGCAGCGTTGGTGAAGAGAGGTAAGGTAAAGTTAGAAGCGGGAGCATCAACTTCTCTGGAGGTGCCAGCCCAAATCACTACGTTAAGATTGGAGGCAGATCAGGTGCCGCATCACCCGGGTAATAGCCAGCCAGTGGTGAGTTTACAGCCAAAATCCATTCCGCCTGATTTTCCCTCTATGGCCTTGCCGCTGCCCATAGATGCTTTTTATATGGATGAGGCCGATACAGAGACAGACATCTCTTGCCTGCCCATTACCGATAGCTATGACCCCAACGACAAGCAGGTAAGTCCGCAGGGAATATCACAGCGGCACTACATTAAAGAAAATCAGGATCTTGAATATTTGGTGCGTTTTCAGAATACGGGTACCGATGTGGCGTATAATGTTATCATCAAAGACACCATCAATGATAATTTAGATATCGCTTCCTTGAGAGTTGGCTCGGCCTCGCATCCTTTTACATATACGGTGTCAGGCAAAGGGAAGCCTGTGATCACGTTCACGTTCAGGAACATCAATCTACCTGATCATAAAACGAATGAACCGGGCAGCCACGGGTTTGTGAAATTCTCCATCGCTCAGAATTTAGATAATCCTAAAGGAACGGTAATCACTAACAAGGCAGATATTTATTTTGACTACAACAGCCCTATCATCACAAATGAAGTATTTAACATTATAGGAGATACCGTTCTGGCTCCTCCTATGCCAGTGGTGGTATATGACTGCGGTATAGAAACTCCAGCAACGGCTGTGGCTGGGGCAGACATAAGCCTGTGTGAAACCAATATAGCAACTCTACAGGCCAACGCTCCTGAAAAAGGCATTGGGCGCTGGCGGTTGATAAGCGGGCAGGCTACCATTGTCAGTCCGGAGAACCCCACTACAGAGATTAGAAACATTGGTTACGGTGAAACGGTGCTGGAGTGGGTTATTACTCTGTGCAAAAAGACATCAGCCAGTCAGGTGAAAATTAACCGTTACCAAATACCACCAGCGCCAGAGGTGGCAGAGCCGGGGTTACAATGTGAAGGAGCAGCACTGTTGCCGCTGGTAGCTACCGGAAATAACATTAAATGGTATGAAGATGCAGAAAAGAAGCAGGAGTTAGCAGTTGGAAATTCCTTTACGCCCATTGTAAGCTCCACCACAACTTTTTTCGCTTCACAAACAGTAAACGGGTGTGAGAGCCCAGCCAGTGCTGTAACGGTGAAAGTCCACCCAAGTAAGGTAGCTGTCACCGTAAATGCAGATACCCTATTTGCCCCGACCGCCCATGCGTATCAGTGGTATTTTAACGGAGCCCCTTTAGCAGGGGAGACAGGCCAAAAACTAGTTGCTCAGAATACAGGAAGATATTGGCTAAAAACCTATACAAACGGCTGTGAGTCCAGAAGTGACGAAATAGAACATGAGGTACGTGTAGATCAATCTTTACTGACTATAAGCCCCAACCCGGTGCAGGAGGCTCTTACTATAAAATTTGTCTCGCATACTACTGGTGAAGTAAACTTTATCATTAGAGACATGGTGGGTAGGACAATACTAAAGGCTGCTATGCCCAAGGGCTTAACTGTATCAGAGAATTCTTTACAAGTATCGGCACTTGCCCCTGGGGTATACCTGTTGGAGCTGCAGATAGGGAAAGAGGTGCTGAAAACAAAATTTGTAAAACAGTAGCCTTGGCTGCTGTTAGTAATTTTTAAATCTGTAAGCTAGCTTATTTATGAAGCATAAAATTTCGCTACTCTTTCTTACATGTGCCCTTATGGGAGCTAGCTGCCTTCCAAAGAGACCTCACGTTGAGGAGAAGCCTGTAGCGCGTAATACTGGAGAAGGAATTCAAGATTCTGCCTCACATACCGCAGCAGATACATTTGACTTGAACGACGCTAAGAAGGCAAGCACAGCAGATTCTTTCATAGAAAGCGGCAGAAATAAACTGGAGCAAGAGAATTTTCAAGGAGCACAGCAAGATTTCAGTAAAGCCATTGAATTAGACCCGGCTAACGAAAATGCTTATTTTGAAAGGGCACAGTTAAACTATGATCTAAAAAATTACCAAGCGGCACAAGGTGATGCGGCCACGCTGTTGCGGTTAAATCCTGATCATGTAGCCGGTAATTTTTTGAGTGGAGAAGTCAAATTTGCCATGAAAGATTACTCAGGTGCCATTCAGGATTTTTCAGTGGTGATTGATAATACTCCAGAAGATGTAATAGCATTTTATCGCCGTGGATTGGCAAGATCTGCTGCTGGTGATCATACAGGTGCCCTGCAAGATTACAACGTGGTGTTGAATGGCAACGAATATTTTGAGGGGCTGACAGAGTATGCGGCTGGATATATAAGCCGAGGCAATACCTATAATAAGCTAAAAATGGTGCCTAATGCATGCGCTGATTGGCAGAAAGCTTTAAGCTTAGGTGATGAAAGCGCGAATGAGCTTCTTAAGAAGCACTGTAAGTAGAGAGAATTTGCAGAATGGATTAGTTTCTTCTTTATATCTTACAAAAAAGAAAGGCCGCCCCTGAAGCAGAGGCGGCCTTTCTTTTTCTGTTTTTAGTCTGTTTTCAGAAAAACAGACCAAAACATAATTTAGAAGTTCCAGCCGAAAGTGACTAAGAAGTTAGTGTTTTCGTTCTTGCTGGTGACTACTGGAGTAGTAAGGTTATAGTACTCTGAGTTAGGGTCATTAATTTCAGCATTGGAATATGGTGAGTACACACTATTGTACTTGCTGAATACTATGGCTGCATCAATGAAATAATTTTCTTGGCGTAAACCAATACCTCCGGTTAAAAAGGTTTTTGCCTGATTAATTTCACTATCTCTGAACGGATCACCGTAGAGGGCATAACCGGCTCTAAGTCTGAAAACATCTAAACGGGCCTCACCACCTAAACGATAATTCAAAGCGCTTTGGTAGGTATTGCGAGTAGTCATGTTTTCATTTGGGAAAGCATAATCATTGGCATTTAATTTTCCATTGCTGTAGTCAACATATTCTACATCAGCAGTGATAAATCCGTTTTTGCCAAAGAAAACAGCCGCGCCGCCATTTGCTCTTAATGGGGTGGTCAAGCTATATTCATACTCCCCTAGGTCAGTATCCCAATATTGATTCAGCGAAGCCCCGGCATCAGGCTCTTGTGTGAAATTAACGGCTAAGCTAGTGCTGTACCGGTCGTTGAGGGTATGCCAAGTAGGTGTTTGAAAACTAAAGCCTAAGCGTAACGCATCAGAAGGCCTGAAAATAGCGCCTACTTTTAAGTTAATGCCTGAACCTTCCGTTAACAACTCGTCTCTAAGGGTAAGATCAGAAATATCAGAGGCAGGGTTAGTTTCTGAATATCTTCTGATGTGTTTATACCTCAGAGTGGTTAAACCCAAAGACGCCCCCACAAAGATCTTATCACGATAGCTGGCGCCATACGAGAAGTCCCATTGGTTCTGCGCCCCACTTGATTGAATAGTTTCCTGAAAAGGATTGGTCACGCTAAGATTAGGCGAGAAATAGCCTAAATCATCTTCATCAATCAGATACGTCTCAAACGCTAGCTCTTGAATTGAGTTTGAAGTTAAGCCAACGGCATTAGCCCGTTGGGCAGCATACTCACCTAAGCGCATGCCCATTTCAGGAGCTGTGCCTTGGTAAAAGAGGTTTCTGTTGAAGTTATTGATGCGGTTAAAGGAAACTCCAAAGGAGCCGCCGCGCCAGTCACCTTCGTCTTCATCGGCTTTGCGATTAGAGAAAACCGCTGTAAAAGATGGAATATTAAGGTTGTTACGGCTGTTCATGGCAGAAGTGCCATACACCTCACTGTTGATCTCATTGAAGTTGATACCTGCAGAGACTGTAATCTCTGAGCGGCGGAACAAGCCTAAGCCGGCAGGGTTTGAATGAATGGAAGTAGCATCGCCGCCCAAGGCTACGTTAGCACCGCCAAAACCCATAGTGCGGGCGGTGCCGCCAAAATCGGTTCTAGAATACCGAAGGACATCTACCTCATTTTGGGCAAAGCCCTTCCCGGCACTGCCTAGCAACGCCAGGCAGGCCAAAAGAAAGCTATATCGTTTCATGTTAGATTGAGAAGGTGGTAGGTTTAGTTTCTGCCCCGACGACCGGAGCTTGACCCTGAACTAGAGCCAGAGCTTCTTCCGCTGCTGCCAGAAGAAGCGGGTGGAGAGTAAGTAGACCGGCTTGGTTCATAAGACGAGCGGCTAGGCTCATAAGATGAACGTGGCGGAGTAGGCTGTCTTGTTTCAGAGCGTGAAGAAGCGGCACTTGGCGAATCTCTTCTGCGTCTGGTTGGTGGCGGGGTAGAAGACCCTCCGCTTGAGCGGCTAGGCTGGATCACTTCCCTGCTTCTGGCCGGAGCTGGAGAGATAGTGCTTCTTCTGGTACGCGCTGGCTGAGTAGAAGTCCCCTCCGGATAAGCCTGACCTGCGGTGCTTCTTGGCCTGTTTACTTGCCCTGGTGAGCTGGTGTTGCCAGACCTTGACCTTCTTCCTTCGTTTGCAATTACACTGTTGCGTCCGTCTCTTGAGATATTAGGGTTATGGCTCACATTAGAGCCTCTGTCATTTCTAGGTGCATAATGCACTCTGCGTGCTGCAACTGGGCTTCTGTAAAAGTCGTTGAAGCCTCCGTAGTAACCTCCGCCATAATAGCCGCCATAACGGTAAGGGTTATACATGCCGTAGCCGTAGCCCCAAGGGTTGTAAGCGCGTCCCCAGCCAATGCCAATTGATACTGACATTCCGGTGCCATAGCGTGGCCAGAATGGATCATACATCATAGCCATGCTTGGGCCATAGAAAGGATCATACCATGGGTCTATCCAAGGACTCATCATGGCCGCTCTTGAGTAGTAGCGCCCAGGGAAGTAGAAAGGATCATGATAAGCGTAAAACGGGTTTCCGAAAGGAGCGTCGTAATAAGAATATTGGTAAGGAGTGCGCTCGCGGCGCTCTGCGTACGTTTCCGGGTCACTTACGCGCCCTTCAATGTTTTCAGAATAGCTGCCGTCGGCCAATTGTACCTCTTCTGACGCAGGAGCATATTCAGGTTCTGAGTAGGTTACTTTATCTGAAGAAGAAAAGTAAACGTCATCTACCTCACTGCTCTGTAAATAAGAAGATGTACTGCAGCCTGCCGTTAAAAAGCCCAGCAGAGGCAACAAGTACAGTTTTTTTATATAATTATTCATGTGTGTTGAGTTGTTGGTTAGGGATGCCAAATCAGTTCACGCAGCCAGTTACACGAGTATCCGGTTCGCCAACGTTTCTATTATGATATATTAACGTATTTTTGAGCCGAAAAGGTATAGTTCTGTTTAAATTATTAACAAGCAAATTCTGTGCCGCTTCTATTGAGTTTCTTATATATTCCTCTTTATCAAAGATACAAAAAATGAGCAAAGGGTTGCCAAAACGGAGCGAGGATTATTCGCTGTGGTACAATGAATTAGTGAAAAAGGCCGGTTTGGCAGAGAACTCTGCCGTTCGGGGCTGTATGGTCATCAAACCATACGGATATGCCATTTGGGAGAAGATGCAGCGCATATTAGATGATATGTTTAAAGCTACAGGACACTCTAACGCATATTTTCCCCTATTTGTGCCCAAAAGTTTATTTGAGGCCGAAGAGCAGAACGCCGAGGGCTTTGCCAAAGAATGCGCCGTGGTTACCCATTACCGCCTGCAAAATGATCCTGACAAGCCAGGTAAGCTTCGCGTAGACCCTAATGCCCGTCTGGAAGAGGAATTGATTGTGCGCCCTACTTCAGAAGCCATTATCTGGAACACCTACAAAGGTTGGATTCAGAGCTACCGTGACCTGCCCTTGCTCATAAACCAGTGGGCTAACGTAGTGCGCTGGGAAATGCGTACCCGCCTGTTTTTGCGCACGGCGGAATTCTTATGGCAAGAAGGCCACACTGCCCACGCCACCGCCCAGGAGGCTATTGCCGAAACAGAGCAGATGCTGCACGTATATGCTGACTTTGCCGAGAACTTTTTAGCCTTGCCGGTGGTGCGTGGCAAGAAAACCCCGAATGAACGTTTTGCCGGGGCTCTGGACACGTACTGCATTGAAGGCTTGATGCAAGATGGTAAGGCATTGCAGGCTGGTACGTCTCACTTTCTGGGCCAGAACTTTGCCGAGGCGTTTGACGTGAAGTTTGCCACCAAAGAAGGTGGGTTGGAATATGTATGGGGAACTTCATGGGGCGTGAGTACCCGTTTGATGGGTGCTCTGGTCATGGCGCATTCTGATGATGAAGGCTTGGTGCTTCCTCCAAAATTGGCCCCAATTCAGGTGGTGATTGTACCCATCTACAAAGGTGAAGAGCAACTGGCGCAAATCTCCGAGAAAGTACTGGCTCTGAAGAAGCAGCTGGAAGCTAAAGGTATTTCAGTGAAATATGATAACCGCGATACTGAGCGTCCCGGCTTCAAGTTTGCCGAGTGGGAGCTGAAAGGAGTACCAGTTCGTATCGCCATTGGTGGTCGTGATCTAGAAAACGGCACCGCCGAAGTAGCCCGCCGCGACACCAAAGAAAAATCTTCGCAGCAGTTTGATGACCTGGTGAATCTGGTGCCAGCGCTGCTGGACGAGATACAGGAAAATATCTTCCAGAAAGCGCTGAATTTTAGAGAAGCCAACACCACCAAAGTTGATTCTTACGACGAGTTCAAGCGTATTCTGGACGAGAAGCCTGGTTTTATCTTAGCCCACTGGGACGGCACGCCAGAAACTGAAGAGCGAATTAAGGAGGAAACCAAAGCCACCATCCGTTGTATTGCCTTAGATACCCCAGAGGAAGACGGTGTGGATATGGTGACCGGTCAGCCATCTAAACGTAGAGTGTACTTTGCCAGAGCTTATTAGAATTAAATGATTTGGAATTGAGGAGATGTGAAAAAATCTCCTTCGTTTTAAATAAAAGACGGGAGCTGCGGTTGTGGCTCCCGTTTCTGTTTTCAGTCTGTTTTCTGAAAAACAGACTGAAAACAGAAAGTCCCTGCTTCAAGGTTTCAACTTGGAGCTAGCATGGCGCAAGTTTTCAACTTGCGTATCGGAAGCCATGAAAGTTTTAAAACTTTCTCCAAATGAACCACAAGTTACGCTAGCGCTAAACTTGCGGTAGGAGGTGTAGAGGTGGTGTCGTTGCAGGGTAACGACGCTGCGTTTTTAACTTGTTTTTCTGAAAACAGGTCAAAAACAGAAGGAAGACGGAGAATTGAACCTGCTGAGCTTTTGTATCTTTGTATTTCTACTTCTTTACCTGTTCCACATGAAAAGTATTGCTATTTTCTGCGGCGCCCAGAGCGGCCATAATCCTGTTTACCGTGAGGCTGCGCATACCTTAGGTACATTGTTTGCCCTAAAAGGCATTAGGCTGGTGTATGGCGGCGGTAAAGTGGGTTTAATGGGCGTGATTGCCGATGCGGTTTTAGCCGGTGGCGGCGAGGCGGTAGGCGTAATTCCGCAGAGCTTGGTAGACATGGAAGTAGCGCATACCGGACTGACCAAACTGCACGTGGTGCAAACCATGCACGAACGCAAAGCCTTGATGGCCGCAGAGTCTGATGCGTTTATTGCCATGCCAGGCGGCTTCGGGACGTTTGATGAATTCTGCGAGATAGTGACGTGGAACCAGATACGTATTATCCAAAAGCCATTCGCGCTCTTCAACGTGAACGGCTACTTCAATCCGTTCCTGCAAATGCTAGACCACGCAGTAGCAGAAGGTTTTCTGAAGCCAGGGCAGCGTGCCAATGTGTTGGTTGCCGACCAAGGCGAAAACCTCTTAGAACAGTTGCTCCAGAAAGCTGCTACTGTCTCAGAAGATTGGGTAGACTTCCGGCGGATTTAATTTTTTTGTTTTCGGCATCTTTTTCAAAAAAACAGGCCGAAAACAGCATTCATAAAAGAGAGAAGCCCCGGCAACAGCCGGGGCTTCTCTCTTTTATGAATGCTTGTGTCTTAAATCTTACGTCTTGTGTCTAATAGTTAAGCTTCCTGCACCATCTGCGTCACGGCTTCTACCCACATAGGGTGCGTGTTCAAGCTTTCCACCAGTTGCCAATGTTCTCCTCCGGCGGCTTCAAATTCCTCTTTGAATTCCTGACCCACCTCAATAGTGGTTTCAAGGCAGTCGGCCACAAAGGCGGGGCTAAAGGCTAGAACACTCTTCACGCCGGCGGCGGCCAAATCTTTCAAAATAAAATCAGTGTAAGGTTTCAGCCAAGGGTCTTTGCCCAAGCGCGATTGAAACGAAACGGTATATTTATCTTCCGGAATGTTCAGCGCTTTGGCCAATTGACGTGATGTCTCAAAGCATTGGGCACGGTAACAGTAACGGTTGCGGCTGTGGTATGTATTGCAGCAAGCGCCCAATTGGCAATAGCCCTTGGTGCTGGCCTTCAAAATTTGTCGCTCTGGCAGGCCGTGGTAGCTGAACACAACATGATCATAATCGCGCTTGGCCATGTGCTGGCGGGCAATTTCGGCAAAGGTGCCAATAAAGCCGGGGTGGTTGCAGAACGTGCTGATGAACTTTAAGTCCGGAATTACTTCCCATTTGCTCACCAGTTCCATCACCTTCTCTTGCACTGAACCCGTACTGGCCGAGGCATACTGCGGAAACAGAGGCAACACAATTATGCGGTCAACCACCTTGTCTTGTAGTTCTTGCAAGGCACTTTCTATGCTGGGGCTCTGGTAGCGCATACCAAAGGCCACGTGGTAACTCTTGCCCAGTTTTTCCTGTACCAGTTTCTGCAAATCCAGACCGTGATACAGCAGAGGAGAGCCGCGCTCAGTCCAAAGTTCCCTGTATACTTTGGCAGACTTTGGGGCGCGGAACGGGGCAATAATCCCGTTCACCAACATGTATCGGTTAGGCGCAGGAATATCCAACACCCGCTTGTCTAATAGAAACTCTCTCAAATATTTGCGTACGTGCGGTACGCTTGGTGAATCTGGGGTGCCCAGGTTCACTAATAATACTCCGGTTTTGCCAGTGGCTCCACTTGTCATAAGCATGTAATTGAATTGCAAAGATACGGAATTGAAAGGCATTGGTCATTGGGCGGTGATATGATAAAAGTCACTGCACAAAATGATTCTCGTTTATTTCTGTTTCTGGCCTGTTTTCATGAAAACAGGCCAGAAACAGATCCTATCTTCCGCCGTAAGAACAAAAGCTGTCTTTTGAGCTCCTGATCCATAACTCATTAAAAAGCGTTACCTTTGCAAATTGTTTCAAAAGAGGAAAAATAAATGGCAGAGAAGCCGCATAAAGCAGGGTTTGTAAGCATCATCGGGAAGCCAAACGTTGGCAAGAGCACCCTGATGAACGTGATGGTGGGCGAGAAACTCTCCATTATTACCTCCAAAGCCCAAACCACCCGCCACCGCATCATGGGCATTCTGAACGGCGACGATTTTCAGGTTGTTTACTCAGATACGCCCGGCATTATACAGCCCCAGTACGAGCTGCATGAGTCTATGATGCGTTTTGTGCATGCCTCGCTGGAAGATGCCGATGTCATTCTCTTTGTCACTGATATTTACGAGAAGCACGATGAGAGCGAAGTGGTGGAGCGCTTGCGCAAAGCCAAATCTCCCATTCTGCTGCTCATCAATAAAATTGACCAGGCCACCCAGGAAGAAGTAGAGGCCAAAATTGACTATTGGAAAGAGCAACTTCCGGCGCAGGAATATCTGCCCATCTCGGCGCTGCACAACCAAGGCATACCCGGTGTATTCCAGAAAATTCTGGACCTGATGCCGGAGCACCCAGCTTATTATCCCAAAGATGAACTAACCGACAAGCCCGAGCGTTTCTTTGCGGCCGAGATGATACGCGAGAAAATCTTCCTGAACTATAAAAAAGAAATTCCTTACAGCTGCGAAGTAGTGATTGAGGAATTTAAGGAAGACGAAACCATCATTAGAATGCGCGCTGAGATCAGCGTAGAGCGCAAAAGCCAGAAAGGCATTGTCATCGGCGACAAAGGAGCCGCCCTTAAAAAAGTAGGCACTCAAGCGCGCTTAGACATGGAAGAGTTCTTTCAGAAAAAAGTGTTTCTGGACCTCTACGTGCGCGTAAACGAAAACTGGCGCACCGACAAACGCCTGCTGGATAGGTTCGGATATAATAGTTTATAGAGACACAAGACTCAAGACATAAGACACAAGACAAAATCATACTAAGAGAAGTCTTGAATCTTAGGTCTTACATCTTGTGTCTAAAAAGTACCCTAGCGGCGCCAAGGAGGTGATACCGCAGGTTTAACCCGCGTTTTGGGAGCGATTCCCGAAAAGGAGCCTCAAAACGCACATTCAAATTTGTATGGCAAATAATACCATCGCCATTGTAGGACGCCCAAACGTGGGCAAGTCCACTTTATTTAACCGTCTGGTGGGCCAGCGCAAGGCTATCATGGACAACGAAAGCGGCGTTACCCGCGACCGCCACTACGGACACGGCGAGTGGATTGGCAAGTACTTCACCGTTATTGACACTGGTGGCTACGTGCGCGGCTCTGATGATATCTTTGAAGAGGAAATCCGGAAACAAGTAGAATTGGCTATCAAAGAAGCAGATGTGATTCTGTTTATGGTAGACGTAGAAATGGGCATTACTGGTTTAGACCAAGAGTTTGCCGATGTGCTGCGCCGCTCTGACAAACCTATTTACATTGTTGCCAACAAAGCAGATACCCATGCCCGCGGCCACCTGGCTGGTGAGTTTTATGCGTTGGGCTTTGAAGGCGAAATTTTCCCTGTCTCCAGCCAAAACGGTTCTGGTACCGGTGAGTTGTTAGATGAGGTAGTAAAGCATTTCCCTGAGGAAGGCATTGAAAACCCTGAGGCTGGCATACCGCGCATTGCCGTGGTAGGTAGACCTAACGTTGGGAAATCTTCTTTTGTGAACCTGCTATTGGGCGAAGAGCGCAACATAGTAACAGACATTTCCGGCACCACCCGTGACTCCATTCACTCGCACTACAACGCGTTTGGGCAGGAGTTCATCATTGTTGACACCGCCGGGCTCCGGAAGAAAAGCAAAGTGCATGAAGACATTGAGTTCTATTCGGTGCTTCGTTCTATTAGAGCGCTGGAGGAAAGTGATGTGGTGATTGTAATGCTGGACGCTACCCGTGGCATAGAGGCCCAAGACATGAACATCATTGGCTTAGCTGATAAGAACCGGAAGGGTTTGGTGATACTGGTAAACAAGTGGGACTTGGTGGAGAAAGAAACCAACACCATGCGTGATATGGAGAATGCCATCTATGAGCGTATTGCCCCTATTGCCTATCCGCCAATTGTTTTCATATCGGTGCTGAACAAACAGCGGGTGCACAAGGCAATTGAAACAGCTATTCAGGTATATGAGAACAAGACCATGAAAGTCTCTACCTCTAAACTGAACGAGGTGATGCTGAAGGAGATTGAACGGTATCCGCCACCCGCTATCAAAGGTAAATTCGTGAAAATAAAGTATGTCACGCAATTACCCACGCACACGCCTACATTCGCGTTTTTCTGTAATCTTCCGCAGTACATAAAAGACTCTTATGTTCGGTTTTTAGAGAACCGAATGCGCGAACATTTTGGATTTGAAGGTGTGCCTATTAACTTAGTGTTCAGAAAGAAGTAATAGCCCAATTTTTGTGGCTCTGCTTTTAAGCTCTTCAGATTAATTTGAGAGAAAGATTTTTAGCAGGAGCTGATAGTCTGGTTGACTCCCCTTACCTAATACCCTTTATTACCATGAGAAATTTTGTGTCATTATTAGCAGTGGCTGGTTTAACGATGTGCTTTGCCTGTGATGCCAAGAAAGCTGAGGAAACGCCTAAGACAGATGTTTCTACCAACGCTACTGATATTGCAGAAACCACGGCATCACCATTAGACACTGTTGGTGCCGCAGTTGATACCTTGGCTACTGATTCAGTAGATAACCAATAGGTATAACTTTATTTTAATGAAGCGCGGGCTGCTGTTGTTACAGCGGTCCGCGCTTTTTTTTTATTCAATCTGGTCTGGCTTGAACGAAAAGCTGGTATACTTTAAGAGGCTATATATCTATTCTTCCATACTTGCGTACAATAGGCTAATATCTTAAAATGTGCCTTTGCAAGAACTGGTGGAAACCAATTGCGAGGCTTTGAGATAGAGTTTTTTTGCATTGAACAAGATAGAACTATGAAAAAGTTATTTTGTGGGGTGGCAATAATAGCAAGTGCTACAACGCTTACTTTCTGCGACTCTAAAACCGAGAACCACATGGAGGATCAGGCTGAAAAAGTAGAACTGCATGCCGAAATGGCGGGCGACACTGCGTTGGCAAGACAAGCCCGAGCAGTAAAAGATAGCGTAGACAAAGCCGATCCTGAATAAAAGCAACCTTTGCTTTTACCTTACTTTGAATTTGTAACACCTGTTAGTACTAAAATAAAACTATGAAAAAGACATTTTTTGTTTTCGCGTTAGCGGCCGGCATGATGACATTCGCCACCTCTTGTGAATCGAACAGAGAGGAGAACACTGGAGAAAATGTAGAGGAAGTAGGAGATGACGTGGAAGACGCCGCTGATGAAGTGGAAGATGAAACCCGAGAGGCCGTTGATGATAACGACGCCTAAACAAAAAGGGGAGACGGTTAACCGTCTCCCCTTTTTGTTTGCCTAAAATGTAAGCATAGTTAAGATTAAGCCCCCAGCCGCCGCTGAATAAAACTGTTTACAATTTGAAAAAGCTGGGGAGGGGTTAGGGTGCGCCACGGAATCTTGTCTAGATGGCCCCCGAAATTAATGTAGTAATCCAGGTGATACTGTTGCATCTCCTGCACCACAAAGTCCTGAAAGCCTAAGCCAGCGATCCAGCCGTCTTCCACGTCATCAAACCACTCTTCATAATAGGCGTCATCTGAGCCATGAAAGTTGAAGACGTTCTCGCCTATGAGAATATAGTGGTTGATGCCCTCGCCAATCATCAAGTCCAGAATGTTGCGCTTTAAGGTCATGATATCGTTGTTGATAGTGTCATTCCACTCACCAATCAGTTCAATGACCGCGTAGCCTTCATTGTAGTCTGCGTACAGTATCTTCAGGAACAGCGTTTCAGAGTCTATATCATCCCACTGGGGGTGTATGTAATAGCCGTAAATGGTATGGGTGTATTGAGACTCGTTGTTCTCTGCTCCGTACAGCGGAGAACGTTCGTCTTCAGAGGCGGAATAAGCTTCAATCCAGTTGTAAAAAGGTTCAATGGTGTGCATAGCAAAAAGGTTGGCCGCAGAAAAAGCTAACGGATAAACAGCTTTGAAGGATGGCGTATTGACATAAAAAAAAGATTCACTGGTTAAGGTGAATCTTTTGTTGTTTTAAGCTTAGTTTATGAAAAACAGGCTGAAAACAGATGTCTTAGTGCTGGTTGTAAGAAGTGATAGCGGCTCTTACGCTGCCATGAAGGTCGAGCAATTCTTTGGCTTTATCTTCAGAAACACCAATTTCCTCCATGATCATGCGAACACCACGATCCACTAATTTGTGGTTAGTTAGCTGCATGTCTACCATCTTGTTGCCTTTTACTCTGCCTAATTGAATCATGGTAGAGGTAGTGAGCATGTTGAGCGCTAGCTTTTGGCCAGTTCCGGCTTTCATGCGGGTACTGCCCGTCACAAATTCAGGGCCAGTAACTACTTCCACCGGAAATTGAGCCACCGCTGCTACTTTGCTATCTGCGTTGCAGACAATACAGCCTGTTGTAATACCTCTTTCGTTGCAGGCTTGTAGCCCCCCAATTACGTAGGGCGTACGGCCAGAGGCGGCAATGCCTACCACTACGTCTTTCTCGTTCACGTTGTATGCTTCCAGGTCTTTGATAGCCTGCTGGTCATCGTCTTCGGCAAACTCTACCGCTTTTCTAATGGCAGAATCTCCGCCAGCCATAATGCCAATGACCATATCAAACGGTACGCCATAGGTAGGTGGGCATTCTGAAGCATCTACCACGCCTAAACGGCCGCTGGTGCCAGCGCCAATGTAAAATAAACGACCGCCCTCTTTCATTTTGGCCACCGTAGCCTCCACCAACTTCTCTAACTGCGGAATGGCTTTTTCTACGGCAAGCGGAACAGTCTTATCTTGCTCATTTATATTGGTCAGGAGCTCATGCACACTCATGTGCTCCAGGTTGTTGTAATAAGAAGCGGTTTCGGTGGTACTCATACAGTTATTTTTTGCTGATGATAAAGGCTAAGGCCTTCAATAGGGCTTTCTAAGATCTGACCTACATTGATGCCGTACTCTTGGGCTACAGTACGTAAAATGTCAGAGAAATAGAACGCGATAGAGCCAACAAAGTGGGTTTCCTTGTTCTGGTAATCAGGGTATTTGCTTACTGTTTTGTCAAAGAAATCTGAGAAACACTTGAAGATCATCTGGTAGATGAAAGGGTGCTTGCGGTGCTCAGATAAGAATTTAGAGAAAGCAGCCATGTACCTGTTAGGATATGGTTTGCTGTAGACGTTATCTATGATCTCATCACGGTCTACGCCGTAACGGTCAAAGAAAGCCTGGTGCAGGTCTTCTGGTAATTCATTGTTCAGGTAAGCTTGTACTATGCGCTTGCCCATATAGCCACCACTTCCCTCATCGCCAAGTATGAAGCCTAGATTTGGTAAGTTCTCTATAATTTTCTCACCGTCATAGTGGCAGGAATTTGAGCCGGTTCCTAAAATGCAAGCTATGCCTTCATTATGACCACAAAGAGCATGGGCGGCAGCTTCCAGATCATGGTGCACAAATACCTCGCTGTTAGGGTACAACTCTAAAAGAGCGGCGGCAACAATGGCTTTCTTATTCTTAGCGCTGCATCCGGCCCCATAAAAATAAATCTCCTGAGGCTGAGCATCTTTTAACTGAGGCAGCAAGCTCTCACGCAGAGTTTGGGCAATTTGGGGGGTGTCTTGATAGTAAGGATTAAACCCAATAGTATGAGCTTGGCTTACAACTCCTTCAGTGTCAATCAGGCGCCAGGCTGTTTTAGTGGAGCCGCTATCAGCAATAAGAATCATAGATATATCTCTTTTGAGAAACGTAAGTTCGTCAAATTTCTTAAAAAGTATTGAAAGTATTGTTATTTTTTTAGAATTCCTACAACAGAAAACTTATCAAATACAAAATCTGTATGTGGTGCATCAGCTAATTCCTTTGTTAAATCTTGCCCTGCCCAGTGCTCATAATGGTTTCCACGCCGCCATAGCCTTGACTTTTGCACATCGTAAATCAGACCTTTGTACGCCACCCAAATTTCGTCACGATCTTGCCCGTTTCGTAAAGCTAATTGAGAGCGGGTGTATTCTGGAAGCATGGGCTAATGATTGAATGAGTGAGTGTGTGAATGAGTGAATAAAAAGAAATTATTTGATAGTGTTTTTTCTGGCTTTTGATAGAATGAGCAAAATTTCTGATGCTGCTTGTATGAGTGATGCAGTAGAGGACGAAGTAACAGTTTCTGACTCGGTCAGCAACTCAAGCCAAAAAAGGGTTTCATCTGCCTCCTCTACGCAAATACTGAGTTTTGAATGAAATTCAGCTGCCGATCGCGCGCGGCAAGCGGCTCTGTAATTAGCTGCCACCGACGTAGCTGACCGGAGGAGTTGCCTTTTCATAATGATTGCTTCCTCAGTTCTAGGTAATTCTTGGCTAAAGCGAATCACCTGTAACGCGAGCATCTTTGTCCGTTGTCTAAACCGCGTAATAAATTCCTCCTTTGTTGGCTCCTTCAGCTGCTCCATGATGTAATTTTAATTTTCTTTCAAACAAGATTTTTAAAGAAAAATTCAAACATTGGGAGGAACTCCTTTCTCATTCACAAACTCACTCCTTCACTCATTAAATCCGCGCTTGTGTCAGAATCCAGCGGTTGGGCACTTCCCCGTCTACGGCGGTAAGGTAGTCTTGATAGCTGCAAGGTACCACCATGGGCGGGCGCTGACCAGACAAGTCATCTACTTGCATCCACCACTTGTCAGTTTGTCGGTTTTTATAAAAGATCATCTTGTTGGGGTTGTCATGAAAGCCCACTGAGAACCGCAGAAAGTTATTGCTCTGGAAATCCAAATTGCGCAGTCTTTGGTAAAAACCTTCAATGGTGTACCAAACCATGGTAGCCAGAGTGGTAGCCGTAAGGGCTCTATGGTCAAATTCAGGGCGATAGCCGTACAAACCAAATGAGCTGAGTTGGTCGCTTTGGCCTGCGTACCAGCAAATCTGGCAGGCTTCCTCGCCGGTAAGGCCAAAAGGGTTAGCGTGCTGCTGGCCAGGAGCATCTTGGTGTTTGATAGCAGAGACATCAAAACTAAGCAAGTCGGCCTGTCTTATTACCGGCTCCATCTCCTTAAGCTGCTGCCTTACCTGCCCAATGCGAAACAGCTCAAAGTGCAGCTTTTCAAGCGCGGCCAATGTAGTAGTAGGGGTGAGGTAGGCTTGGTAACCTAATTGGCTGAAGCTAAACAAATAATTGGGCTCGTGTAGCAGCAGGCGGTGCAGGTGGCTCTGGTCTGGAGCGGCATCTTTGTTTTCCTGCATGTCTAGCTGACTGTCCACTATAGCCAGGCTAACTGTTTTGTTTAGATGCTCATAACCTAAGAATTGTCCGTAAGTGAGGTCATGGGAGCCGCCCAGCAGAATAGGGAATTTACCTTCGTCTACCAGCATCTCCACTACCTCTTTCAGGCGCAGATACGTGTCTTCTAAATGAATGCCAGGCAGTAAGTTGCCTAAGTCCATTACGAGCCAGGGGCCGGTGCCTTTCATAAGCTGGTAGAGTTCTTTCCTGATGAGGTTGGGCCCTTGAAAGGAAATTTCTGAAGCGCCTGCTGTGCCACGATATTCTGGAAGGCCTATCAGTACCACCTCTGCAGAGCGCCAGTCGGGGAAGGAATGGAGAAAAGGAGCTATATATCCGCCCACAGACTTGGGGTTGTCATCGCCTCCGAAGAGTGCTTCTGGTAGGGGCTCAAAGAAGATGGAAAGATTCATGTAAGACAAGGGCAAAAATCAAATTTAGCTAATAAAACACCTGTAGAGATATTCTTTTTTAAAAATATGCGAATAGAAGGTAGAAGCACTGTGTTTTTTTTATCCAGAATTTGCTTTATCTTAACCCGACAAACCAGACAAACCACACTATGAAAGTGACCCGCGTTTTTGACCTGCTTACCCAACAACTACAAGAATTTCCTCAGCCAGATTGTTTGGCTACAAAGATAAACGGGGAATGGGTGAAATACAGTACGCAAGATGTGGTGAATACTGTCAACACCCTTAGCTTGGCTTTGATTAAGTCGGGTATCAGAAAGGACGACAAAGTAGCCTTAATTTCTATGAACCGCCCCGAGTGGACGTTCGCAGATTACGGTATACAGCAGACGGGTGCGGTGAGTGTACCTATGTACCCTACCATTACGGTAGAAGATTACCGTTACATTTTAAAAGACTCAGAAACCAAGCTGATTCTTGTATCAACTGAAGATTTATACAACAAAGTAAAAGAGGCCGCCAGCGAGGTGCCGGGTGTGCAGGAGATCTATACGTTTGACCATGTCCCTGGCGCCAAGCATTGGACAGAGCTATTGAAGATGGGTGAAGGTGAGGATTTGTCTGTTTTGGAGTCATACAAAGCAAGCGTGCAGCCTTCGGACTTGCTGTCTATTATTTATACATCTGGTACTACCGGTGCGCCCAAAGGAGTGATGCTTTCACATAATAATCTGGTGAGCAATTTCACCAACGTGAAGCCCTTCGTGCCGGTGAACAAAGAACACCGCGCTTTGAGCTTCCTGCCGCTTTGCCATATTTATGAGCGCATGGTGTCTTGTATTTACTTCTCAGTAGGAGTGTCTATTTATTTTGCCGAGAGTATTGAGAAAGTAGGCGAAAACCTGAAGGAAGTAAGCCCTGATATTTTTGTGACCGTGCCGCGCTTACTGGAGAAGGTGTATGATAAAATTGTGGCCAAAGGCGGCGAGCTGACTGGTGTAAAGAAAGGCCTTTTCTTCTGGGCATTGGGGTTGGGCCAGAAATATGATACCCGCACCTCACCGGGCTTTATCTACGACCTGCAGCTTAAACTGGCGCGTAAGCTTATCTTCTCTAAATGGCAGGAAGCGCTGGGTGGCAAGGTAAAGGTGATTGTTTCTGGCGGAGCCGCACTGCAGCCTCGACTTGCCCGGGTATTCTGGGGAGCCAATATCAGGATCATGGAAGGCTATGGATTAACTGAAACCTCACCGGTAATTGCCGTGAACCGCTATGAGCCGGAGAACAACGTGATTGGTACCGTAGGTCCGGCTATCAACAACGTTGAAATCAAAATTGCCCCTGACGGTGAAATTCTTACCCGCTCTGAAAGCGTGATGGTGGGCTACTATAAACGCCCTGACCTCACTGCTGAGGTAATTGACAAAGACGGCTGGTTCCACACCGGTGACATTGGTGAGCTGGTGGAGGGCAAGTTCCTGAAGATCACTGACCGCAAAAAAGAAATGTTCAAGACCTCTGGCGGCAAGTACATTGCGCCACAGCTCATTGAGAACAAACTAAAGGAATCTTTAGTGATTGAACAGGTAATGGTGGTGGGTGAAGGCGAGAAATTCCCTGGAGCCTTGATTGTGCCGGCCTTTGAAGGGCTGCAGGAATGGTGCCGTATACATGACATACCGTACACCACCAACGAGGAGATGATCAAAAAACCAGAGGTGCTAGACAAGTTCCAGAAAGAGATAGACAAAGCCAACGATCAGCTTGCCCAGTACGAACGGATTAAAAAATTTGTGCTGCTGCCTAAGCTCTGGAGTGTAGAAACCGGTGAAATGACGCCTAAGCTCAGCATCAAACGCAAAATCATCACCACCAACAACAAAGCCCTGATAGATAGCTTGTACCGGACTGTCTAACCTATGTTAGAAGCCCCGCCTTTAGCGGGGCTTTTTTTATGGTATTTTTAATCTATTTCCTTCAAATCAAGGTAAAACATAGTCAGCATTAGGAGTAGAAAATTTTCTTTGAAATTAGTATGCAAGCATAACAAAATTTTATAAATTTGGTAAGATAGGGTATAGACCTTCAGGCAAATGAAAGCAGAAGAAACGGTAGATTATAATATAAAGGTGTGCTGGCACGCTATTGCGCGCATGTACAACACTCAGGCGGTGAAGAATGATATTACCACCTCTATTGGGTTTGTGTTGCTGAACATTGACCCTGAGAAAGGTACACCGGCTACCAAAATTGCGCCGCTGCTGGGCTTAGAGGCCCGTAGCCTCACCCGCATCCTCAAAAGCATGGAAGAAAAAGGCTTGATTTACAAAGAAGCCGATACGCAGGACAAACGCTCCGTCCGCATTCTGCTCACGGAACTGGGGCTGGAGAAACGGGAGGTGAGTCGTAAGACAGTCAAACAATTTAACTACAAGGTGCGCGAGGTAATTCCGGAAAGCCAGCTGCAAGTTTTCTTTCAGGTAATCAGCCAAATCAACAGCCTTATTGAGTCAAAAGAAGTTTTTCCTGAAGACGGAAAGGCTGCAAAATAAAAGCTGCTTTAAACCTGTTTTTAAGAAAAGAGGCTTAAAACAGAGAGATTGAAAGTGAAAAGAACTAATCGTGCTACTTGATACGCACATCTTGATACAAAATAACGTGTAACTATGAAGAGAATAATCAAGAAAGTGGCGGTGCTTGGCTCGGGCGTAATGGGCTCGCGCATTGCCTGCCACTTCGCGAACATTGGCGTGCAGGTGCTGCTGCTGGATATGGTGCCGAGGGAGCTACTGCCCGAGGAGGAAGCCAAAGGCCTCACCATGGAAAGCAAGCAAGTGCGCAACCGCATTGTGAACACCGCCCTCCAAACAGCCATTACTTCTAATCCGGCGCCCCTGTACGAGAAAACCAAGGCCAGCCTCATCAAGACCGGTAACTTCGATGATGACCTCAAAGGCATTGCCGACTGCGACTGGACCATTGAAGTGGTGGTGGAGAACCTGAAAATAAAGCAGTCCATCTTTGAGAAGGTGGAGCAGTTCTGCAAGCCGGGCACGCTCATTACCTCCAATACCTCGGGTATTCCAATCCATTTAATGGCCGAGGGCCGTTCCGAAGATTTCAAAAAGCATTTCTGCGGCACGCACTTCTTCAACCCGCCGCGCTACCTTAAGTTGCTGGAGATTATCCCCACGCCACACACTGACCCGGAAATCACTCAGTTTCTGCTAAACTACGGTGATCTGTTCCTAGGCAAAACCACGGTTCTGGCCAAAGACACGCCGGCCTTTATTGCCAACCGTGTGGGTATTTATGGCATCATGCAGGTGCTGCACGTCATGGAGAAGCTGGATCTGAATGTAGACGAGGTAGACCGCCTCACTGGCCCAGTAGTAGGCAGACCAAAATCAGCTACGTTTAGGACCTCTGATGTGGTAGGTCTTGACACGCTGGCCAAAGTTGCCCAAGGTCTATACCAATCTGGCGAGAAAGACGAGGCCCGTGATCTGTTCCAGCTACCCGGTTACATTCAGCAGATGCTGGAGAAAAACTGGCTGGGTGACAAAACAAAGCAGGGCTTCTACAAGAAAACCAAGAACGATCAGGGTGCCACCGAGATTCTGACGCTGGACCTGAAGACTATGGAATACGGGCCTAAGAAAAAGGTCAAGTTCCAGAGCATGGAAATGCTCAAACCTATTGAAGACCTCCGCAAGCGCCTCAAGGCGTTCAGCCAGGTGCAGGACAAAGCCGGTGACTTCTTTAGAGAGACTTCTTTTGGCTTGTTCCAATACGTGACTAACCGAATTCCGGAAATCTCAGACGAGCTCTACCGCATTGATGATGCCATGCGCGCCGGCTTCGGATGGGAGCTGGGACCCTTTGAGACTTGGGATGCCGTGGGCGTGCGTGAGACTGTGAGTGCCATGGAAGCCGCTGGGTACAAGCCTGCCCGATGGGTGTACGAGATGCTGGAAGCGGGGCACGAGAGCTTCTACCGCAGCCAGAACAATCAGCGCCAGTACTATGATATAGAAAGCAAAGAGTACAAGCAGATTCCGGGCACCGAGAATTTTGTGTTGCTGGATGTGCTACGCGGCACCAACGTGGTTTGGAAAAACGCCGGTTGCACCATTCTAGATTTAGGCGATGGCATCCTGAACGTGGAGTTCCACACCAAGATGAACTCCATGGGCAGCGAAATCATACAGGGCTTGAATAAGGGCATTGACCTGGCGGAGCAAAACTTCAGAGGAATAGTAGTCGGTAACGAAGCCACTAATTTCTCTGCTGGAGCGAACTTGGCGCTGGTGTTCATGTACGCCATTGACCAGGAGTATGACGAGCTGAACCTCATGATCAAGCAGTTCCAGAACACCATGATGCGCATGCGTTACTCTGCTGTTCCTGTAGTAGCTGCTCCACATGGTCTGACCCTGGGCGGAGGCTGCGAGCTTTGCCTGCACGCAGATAGAGTACAGGCCGCAGCAGAATCTTATATCGGGTTGGTAGAGTTTGGAGTTGGCTTGATACCAGGTGGCGGCGGTACAAAGGAAATGACCCTGCGTACCTCGGCGGCCTACGAAGAGGGCGACACTGAGTTTAACGCCCTGCGCAACGCGTTTATGACCATTGGAATGGCCAAAGTGTCTACCTCAGCGGCAGAAGCTTTTGATTTAGGCTTCCTTCGCGGCGGTGATGGCATTACCCTCAACAACAACCGCCTCATTGCCGAGGCCAAAGCCGAAGCTGTTTTGTTAGCCGATGCCGGTTATACCAAACCCACACCTAAAACCAACATCAAGGTGCAAGGTCGTGGTGGTCTGGGCATGTTCCTGACGGGTACGCACGCCATGCACGCTGCCGGTTTTATCTCCGAGCACGACCGCAAGATCTCAGAGAAATTGGCCTACGTGATGTGCGGTGGCGATTTGTCAATGCCATCAGAAGTCTCGGAGCAGTACCTGCTGGACTTAGAGCGAGAAGCGTTCCTGAGCCTGACTGGTGAGCGCAAAACGCTGGAGCGCATCAAGAGCATCCTGACCACGGGTAAACCACTGCGGAACTAGTTGTTAATGATTAATGAATAGTGAGTAATGATTAATGTGGGGATCTGTTTTGGACCTATTTTTTCAAAAGTATGCCGAAAATAGAGTTGCTTAATTAGCACATCAGCACATTAATAATTAGCACATTAACTCAAACAGAAAAGAAAATGCAAACTGCCTATATAGTTGCCGGATTCAGAACAGCCGTGGGGAAAGCGCCCCGCGGGGTATTCCGTTTCACCCGGCCAGATGATTTGGCTGCCGATGTGATAAAACATCTGCTGTCCACGGTGCCACAGCTAGACCCTGCCCGCGTAGATGACCTGCTGGTAGGTAATGCGGTGCCAGAAGCCGAGCAAGGCCTGCAGATGGGCCGTATTATCTCCCTGCTTTCGTTGCCGATCAATGTGCCCGGTGCAATCATGAACCGTTACTGCGGCTCCGGCATAGAAACCATCGCCAACGCCTCTTTCAAAATTCAGGCAGGTATGGCCGACTGTATCATTGCCGGTGGTACTGAGTCTATGAGCATGGTTCCGGTAGTGGGCTGGAAAACTGTGCCGAACTATAAAATAGCCAAAGAGCACCCGGAGTACTACCTGAGCATGGGCTTAACTGCCGAAGCCGTCGCCAACGACTACAAGATCAGCCGCGAGGACCAGGATGCCTTTGCCTTTGCCTCGCACCAGAAAGCCATCAGAGCCATTGAGGAAGGCCGGTTCAAAGATCAGATTGTGCCTATCACGGTAGAGGAGACGTACGTGGACGAGAACGGTAAAAAGAAAACCCGTTCCTACGTGGTAGATACGGATGAAGGCCCCCGCGCCGATACCTCCCTGGAGAAACTGGCGAAACTACGCCCAGTGTTCGCTGCTAACGGTACGGTAACGGCCGGTAATTCCTCCCAGACCTCAGACGGCGCGGCCTTTGTGACTGTCATGAGCGAGCGCATGGTGAAAGAACTGAACATTGAGCCTATCGCCCGCTTGGTGTCTTACGCCACCGAGGGAGTTGACCCAAGAATCATGGGCATGGGCCCAGTGAAAGCCATTCCGCGCGCCCTCAAGAATGCTGGTATGAACCTGCAAGACATTGACGTCTTCGAATTAAATGAAGCCTTCGCCTCACAGTCTATTGCTGTTATGCGTGAGTTAGGCATTGACCCAGACAAGCTGAACCCGAATGGTGGTGCTATTGCCTTAGGTCACCCGCTGGGATGTTCCGGCGCCAAGCTAAGCGTCCAGCTTTTCCATGACCTCCGTCGCCAAAACAAAAAGTACGGTATGGTGACGGCTTGTGTGGGTGGAGGCCAGGGTGTGGCTGGGATTTATGAGTTGTTGCGCTGAGGCGCAACAGACACAAGACGTAAGACATAAGATTCAAGACTCTCATGCACAACTTTAAAGAGTTAAAGATTTGGCAAGAGGCAATGACGTTGGCTAAGAAGGTTTTCGAGCTTTCGGCTTCGTTTCCTGCAAATGAAAAATATGGTCTTACGTCACAAATTAATAGGTCAGCCGTTTCTGTTCCCTCTAACATAGCCGAAGGAGCTGGAAGAGGCAGTGACAAAGAGTTTATTCAATTTTTGAACATTGCGAGAGGCTCTGCTTTTGAGTTAGAAACGCAATTACTCTTCTACAAAGCTTTGGCTTTGTAGAAGAGGCAAGGTTGCAGCTATTGCTACAGCAAGTTGGCGTGGTACAGCGCATGATTAATGGTTTCAAAGACAGATTTCTCAAGAACACAAAAGAAAAGTCTTGAGTCTTACGTCTTGTGTCTTATGTCTAAAAGATAAATAGTAAGAAAATGGCAAATACAGAATCAACTTCTAGAACGCTCAAAGGCGGTGAGTTCATCATCAAAGAAACCAACGCCGCAAATATTTTCATTCCGGAGGATTTCTCTGAGGAGCAGCGCATGATGGCCGAGACGGCCCAGCAGTTTGTGCAGACCGAGGTGTACCCGCTAGTAGAGCGACTGGACAACCATGAGGAAGGCTTGATGGAGGGGCTTATGAAAAAAGCCGGAGAGCTGGGCTTATTCGGCGTAGCCATTCCGGAGGAGTACGGCGGACTCAGCATGGATTTTAACTCATCTTTGCTCGTGACAGAGTCGGTAGGTTCAGGGCATTCATTCCCCGTGGCGTTTGCCGCGCATACCGGTATTGGTACACTGCCCATCCTGTACTTCGGTACCGAAGAGCAGAAAGCCAAGTACATTCCTAAGTTGGCGTCTGGCGAGTGGGCGGCTTCTTATTGCTTAACAGAGCCGGGTTCTGGGTCAGATGCTTTGGCTGCCAAGACTAAAGCCGTTTTAGATGTGGCTGGCGAAAACTACATTTTGAATGGTCAAAAAATGTGGATTACGAACGCTGGCTTCGCCGATGTGTTCATTGTTTTTGCGCAGGTAGACGGAGATAAATTCACAGGCTTCATTGTAGAGAAAGGCTATGAAGGTCTGAGCTTGGGTCCGGAAGAGCACAAGATGGGAATCAAAGGATCCTCTACCCGCCAAGTGTTCCTGACCGACTGCAAAGTACCGAAAGAAAACGTGCTGGGCGAGATTGGGAAAGGACACTTAATTGCCTTCAACATCTTAAATATCGGGCGTATCAAGCTGGCAGCTGCCTGTTTGGGAGCCTGTAAGCAAGTAGCAGATCTTTCTGTAAAGTATGCCAATGAGCGTATTCAGTTCAAGATTCCAATTTCAAAGTTCGGGGCCATCCGTCATAAGTTGGCGGAGCAGGCTATCAGAATTTTTGCGGTAGAATCTGCTCTGTACCGCTGTGGGCATGACATTCACCTGAAAGAGCAGGAGCTGTTAGCCGCTGGCAAAAGCTACAATGAGGCTGTACTGGAAGCTGCCCGTGAGTTTGCCGTGGAAGCCGCCATTCTTAAAGTAGATGGCTCGGAGGTGCTGGATTACGTGGTAGACGAAGGTGTGCAGATCTACGGAGGCTACGGTTTCTCAGCTGATTACCCTATGGATCGTGCGTACCGCGATGCCCGCATCAACCGCATATTTGAGGGAACTAACGAGATCAACCGCATGCTCATTGTAGACATGGTGCTCAAAAAAGCCCTGAAAGGTGAGCTTGACTTGATGGGCCCGGCCGCCAATGTGCAGAATGAACTAATGGCCATTCCTGATTTCGGGGACGAAGATACCAGCCTTTTTGCCGCTGAAAAGAAAGCCGTTGAGAAATTTAAAAAAGCCGTGTTGCTAACCGCCGGTACAGCCGTGCAGAAGTTCATGATGACCTTGGATAAAGAGCAGGAAGTGCTCATGTACATCGCGGATATGGCCATTCAGACCTACATAGCTGAGTCTACATTACTGCGTGTGGAGAAGCTGGTGAGCCGCAACGGCGAAGAGGCGCATGGTCGTCAGTTAGACATTGTACGTGTGGTGATCAATGATGCTGCTGACCGCATTAATAAAGCTGGTAAGGAAGCCATTGCGGCCATGAGTGAACCAGGTGACGAGCAGAAGCTGTTGCTCATTGGCCTCAAGCGTTTTACTAAACTAGAACCATACAACACCAAAGAAGCCCGCCGTCGTATTGCGGCCGAAATGATTAAGGAGAACGAGTTTGTTTACTAGATTTAAGACACAGGACACAAGACTGAAGATTTTGTTCTGAGTCTCCATCTTGTTTTCGGCTTGTTTTGGTCAAAACAGCTAATAAACAGAAATCCCCGCTCATTCAGCGGGGATTTCTGTTTATTGCAGAGGTCAGCTTCAATTAGTTAGGAAAGAAAAAGAGAGTTTTCAGCCTCTTTTCCTAAAATCAGCCCTAAAACACTACTTAAGAATAATCCGGTGCAGGCGCAGATCTGAGGTTCCTTTTGCCGGACGGGCAACTGTGATAATAGTCCGTTCATCTAGCCAGGTGGTGAAGTCTTTTATGTAGGCGTTCTGTTTTCCGCTGGCTAAGTGTAGGCCTATAGGTTTAGGAGGTTCTGAGCCGCCTGTTAATAAATGGATAGACCGGTGGTAGAGATCTGTCTTACCGTCTATCTTTTCAAAAGTTAACAGTTGCAGGCGATTGCTAAAGAGCCTACTGCTGTAGGAGATACTGGCGAATCCTTCAGAAGCCGAAGCCACCTGATTCTTTAAAATGATGGAGTTCCAGGTGGGTTGCAGATATTCATTGTACGCGAACAGCAGAAGTTCTTGGGCATGAAAAGGGCTGTTTTCGCCGCCTTCAGTGTATTTTTTCTCAGTAATAACCAAGCTTTGCCCCTCGTTGCTTATTAATATTTTAGAAAGATAAATATCCTCAAGTCGTTTGGCGCCGGTAGATTTCAGGAGCTGTTGCGTGAAGTCTGGGCTGAACTTGAATTCTTCAGCAAAGCGCATGTCATTGGCTTTATAATCAAAGCGTACCATTTTAAGGCTACGGTATTCACCTGTCTTTTCTTCGGCTACCAACACAGCAGCGTAGAGGCTGCTATCTTGGTGTAGCTGAAATTTAGTGTCAACTACATACATCTTTTCTCCACTGAACACACCGCCTAGCATCACTTCCATCACCTTAATGTCATTATCACGGTTGTTGTAGCGGCGCACGCTCAGTCGCATGGAGTTCTCGGTCAAGATGCTTACAAATTGATTTCCGTGGTTATCTATCTGTACTTGAGCGGCTACCTGCTGGCCTGCCGTGGCAAAGTCATAGGTGCGTTCCTTTAATTTAATTAACGAGCCATCATAAATAGTAGCCTGTATTGAGCGTAGTTCTTGGTTGCGGGTAACAGAATGTAAAGTAGCCAACTTAGAGCCATCATCAGAAAGAGTCACACTTAAGCGACGGCTCCGACTTGGAGCTTCCACCAATTTTTTCTGTTGAAGTTCTTTGCCAGTGGCTAAGTCAATTAGTTTACCGTACAGCGCCTGGCTACCTTGTTCAGCTAGTGCACGATGGGTAATCAATAAAGCCGTTTGCCCATTCTGCGAGAATGACTCTAGTGTTTCTTGATTGAACAAGGAGATGGTCACTGACCATTTAACTTTCAGATCTGAACCATACCGTTCTAGCGCATACTCCTGTGCAGACCTTTGGCTTAAGATCAAAAAGTCTGTATCACTAATGCGGAAGGCTTTATGAGGGACTGGTTGAAAGTAAAGGCTGCCGGACTCTTCTTGTATATGCTTGAACGGCGCAGACTTTATCTTTTGAGCCTGTGCGGTCTGTGCCAGAAAAAGTACTCCTAAGACCAAAAAATAGGCGCTGCGTAAAAAGGCAATCTGCATAAATTTAATATTTTGTACTGTTGCAAATATACCTTAAAACCCTCTTTTGCCATATTTTATCTGCGTCTGGTAGTGGGTTCAGCTTTTTAAGTGTTTGTAAAATATTAATCTATAGCTAATTAATATTTTGTTCAGTATCTTTGCATCCGCAAATGCGCAGCAAGGAATCTGGCAGTAAATTTAGGGGGAACAGTGTTGAATAGTATTTAGCCGTGAACCTTAAAAATATTTAAAGAATTTTGTTCGCATAGTTTAACCAAACGATGCCTGTAGACGTAAGTACCTAGGCTTGTCAAGTGGACAAGGCTGTAGCGGTAAAGTAGTTTGTTGCCGCTTAACAGTGTTTTAATAAAAGGTTTACTTTTTGTTAAAATCCGATTGAAGTTATAACGCGTACTTTACACTATAGTTAATGATTGAATTTTTAAGTTTCCCCCTATGAGATTTATTTTTAAGATGTTTGTGCTTGTTGGGTTGATTGTGGTTGGTAAATTCTTAAAAGAAGATGATGCCAACAGTATTGTGAAGGAGCAAAACAGCGTAAACCAAGACGTTTATTCACTGAAATCAATTGCCCCCCTTCCGTTTACACAACAAACCAACCATGTTTTAGAACCCGTAATGAAAGAAGGAACAATCACTGAAGAAACCTTTACGTACAGCTTAAACTAATTTAGTTTACCCTCCTCTAAAGAAAGACCCAGACTTAAGTCTAGCTGATCCGGCTCCAGTTTACGGTGTTGTGACTCAGTGACCGGATGTGCCGCAATAGGTTAGCATGCTCCGGAAGACTTAAGTCCGGGTCTTTTTCTATGATCTGCAGGGCTGCCGCACGGCTCTCTTTCAAAATCTTTGCGTCTTTGGCCAAGTCGGCTATCAATAAGTCTAGCACTCCGCTCTGCTGGGTTCCCATCAAATCTCCCGGGCCACGCAATTTCAAATCAATGTCTGCAATCTCAAAGCCGTTGTTTGTGCGCACCATGGTCTCAATACGTGTTTTACCTTCTTTGCTAAGCTTGTAGCCTGTCATCAAAACACAATAGCTTTGTTCGGCACCTCTACCTACACGGCCTCTTAGCTGGTGCAGCTGGGCTAGTCCAAATCTTTCAGCATTTTCAATTACCATTATGCTGGCGTTTGGTACATTTACCCCTACCTCAATCACGGTAGTGGCAACCATGATGTGGGTTTCATGTTTCAGGAACCGCTGCATCTCAAAGTCTTTGTCTTGCGGCTTCATTTTGCCGTGTACCATACTTGCGCGGTATTCTGGAAAAGCTCGGGTTACGCTTTCGTAGCCATCCATCAGGTCTTTATACTCCAGCCCTTCAGACTCCTCAATGAGTGGGTACACAATGTAGGCCTGGCGCCCCAGCTTCAGCTGTTCTCTAATGAAACCAAATACCCGCAGTCGGTGCGCGTCATAGCGGTGCACGGTTATTATTTCTTTTCTACCTGCAGGCAACTCATCAATCACAGAAACTTCTAAGTCTCCATACAGGGTCATCGCCAGCGTGCGTGGGATAGGCGTGGCCGTCATGACCAGCACGTGTGGAATGATGCGTGGGTTCTTCTGCCAGAGTTTTGATCTTTGAGCTACCCCGAAACGGTGCTGCTCATCCACGATACAGAGTCCCAGGTTATGGAACTGTACTTCGTCTTCCAGCAAGGCGTGAGTGCCCACAATCATGTGCATTTCGCCGCTTCGCAGTTGCTCGTGCAGCACTCTGCGGTCGGCTTTTTTGGTGGAGCCGGTGAGCTTGCCCAGTACTATGCCTAGCTTTTCAGCGTATTGCTTCAGGCCCTGGTAGTGCTGGTCAGCTAGAATTTCAGTGGGGGCCATAATACAGGCTTGGGCACCATTGTCGGTGGCCAAGAGCATGGTCACAAAAGCCACAATGGTTTTGCCGCTGCCAACATCGCCCTGCAACAGGCGATTCATCTGCTTGCCGCTAGTCACGTCTTGGTAAATCTCGCGTACCACCCGTTTCTGTGCGTTGGTAAGGTCAAAGGGCAGGTGGTTTTTGTAAAACTCGGTGAGTGTTGGTGTTTTGCTGAAGATTTGCCCGGCCAGCTCAGCACGTCGCTTAGTGGCGGTGCGCAGCAGTTTAAGCTGGGTGTAGAACAGCTCTTCAAACTTTAACCTGAACCGTGCGGCCTGCAAGGTGTCCCAGTTCCTGGGGAAGTGAATCTGCAGCATGGCCTCACGCTTTGACACCATGCGGTACTGGTCTACCAGTTCAGGGGTGAGTGTTTCGGGTAGGTGCGTAGGTGCCTGTTTCAAGAGCTCCTGCATCATACGGCTGATGGTCTTGCTGTCTACCCGGTGGTTCTTGAGTTTTTCAGAGGTGTGGTAAACAGGCTGCAGATAGGTCTGCTCCTGCTTTACCTCTGAGGTTTCCTCTAATTCTGGGTGCGCCATGTTGAACCGGCCATTGAACAGCGTAGGTTTCCCGAAGGCAATGTACTCATGGTTCACCTTCAGTTGGCTTGTCATGAACTTCACTCCTTTGAACCACACTAGTTCCATTTCTCCAGAGGCATCTCTGATAATGGCAGAAAGGCGTTGTTTCCGTCCTTCACCCAATAAGTTTTTCTCTAGAATACGGCCTTTTATCTGCACGTACTGCATGTCTTCGGTTAGCTCCGCAATTTGGTGGAACTGTGTGCGGTCCATGTACCGGAAGGGGTAGTGCTGGATAAGGTCGCCGTACGTGAAGATACCCAGCTCAGTCTGCAGCAAAGTAGCCCGCTGCGGCCCAATGCCCTTAAGGAACTCTATTTTGGTATGGAAAAAACCTGATGACACGTATGGAGAAGTCTGCTTCCGTTTTTGGTCTGTTTTTCAGAAAGTAGCCCGAAAACAGAAGCGAAGCAGTTGTGTAAAGTTAGGGAAAAGAGGTGAGCGGGGCTAGAGAGGAAGGTGGTTTGTTGGCACAAGTAGAACGGCTCAGTGTTGCATTACAGGTGGTGCTGTGGTAGTGTAAGGCTAATCTGTTTATCTTTTCTATAGTTAGGAGCCAACTATTTAAATTCATGAAAATATGATACGGAAGAAAGCGATATGGTATTGCTGCAATATCTCTTAAGCTTTTCTCACAAACTCAGATTTTAGTGCCATTGAGCCAAATCCATCAATTTTGCAGTCAATGTTGTGGTCGCCATCTGTTAGCCTTATGTTTTTTACTTTGGTGCCAGCTTTTATAGATTTAGGAGCGCCCTTTACAGGTAGATCTTTAATGACAACAACAGAATCTCCATCCTGCAGTATGTTTCCGTTGGCATCAATTACCTTCAACCCTGGCTCTTCACTTATTTCAGCTACGTTCCACTCATTCCCGCATTCAGGGCAAGCGTAAATTTCGTTACCCGTTGCGTAACCGTATGGTGAACTACAGTTTGGGCAGGGTTTCATTTCTTCAGGCATGGTGGTTTTAATTTTATAGTTGAAAATAAAGGTTTTGTGTCATGCGCACTAATTGAGTTAGGAATAATAAGGTGGCCTTTTGCTGGCATTTTAAGCTTTTCAATTTGAGCTGGTTATTCCTTATTGGATATTCAAGTTATTCAAATGAAAGGAGAAAAATTTAAGTGCCAACTTTACTCGCTGCAACCTACCGCCCTTAAAGAAATTTGATCTTAGTATAGAATAGTCAGAAGGCAGGTATGCGTGAAATCACTTTGTTTTAGGCCTAACTTTAGAAAAATACCTCAAAAACAGGAGCAAATCAGCTTTGTAAAATTAATGAAAAGATAGGAGCGGGGCTAATATGGTAAGTGGGTTAGAATTTCTGCTCCTGATTTAGTATATAAATAGATTGGTTTAGAGTGAAATAGATAACAAAGAGACCAAATAGAGAATCGTTGCCAAAAGACACGGCCAAAATATATAGCGTACCGTATATAATTATATCTACTCACTAAAGAAAGGAGGAAAAATCTACGCTACGCTATTACGAGTTAATGGTAAGCAGTTTCCACGCTGGTAGAGCGTTAAGCCATTAAGTGGCCCTTAAGAGAGCCTCGGCGGTGCCGAGGCTCATTTTTTAGTGTTTAAGCAGGTAAAAGAAAACCGTTTTTGCCTTGTTTTCAGAAAAACAGGTCAAAAACATGCTCAAGAAGTTTGCTTCAAACTATAGAAGCTAAACACACAAAGTTAGAAGCAGATTAATAAATAGAATTTGAAAAGATGGTTCTTATTCTAACGTCAATAAAGGGTTAATCATCTTTCCTCTTCCCGAAAATATCCAAGAGGCGTAGGAATAAGTTGATGAAGTTTAAGTAAAGCTCCAAGGCTCCCATAATAGCTTCTTTCCTGTCTTCTGCGGTGCCGCTGTTTCCAAGTATATTGGTCTCTTTTATTTTTTGGGTGTCATAGGCAATCAAAGCTGTAAAAATAAGGACGCCAACATAGGTCATGATCCAATGCAGGGTCTCATTCTGAAGGAAAAAATTAACGGCAGACGCTATGATAACTCCTAATAGCCCCATAAAGGCAATATTCCCGACAGTAGTTAAGTCACGTTTGGTATAGTACCCATAGGCGCTCATGACGGCAAAGGTGCCAGCTGTAACAAAAAAAGTAGTTGCAATGGAGCCGCTGGTGTAAATCAGGAAAATGACTGATAATGTTAAGCCGTTAAAAGCTGCAAATATCAGAAGCAGAGCAGTAGCTTCCTGAGCAGATATGTCATCAATAACAAATGAGAGGTAAACCAAGACCGCAAGCTCACAAAGTAGAAGCCCGTAGTAAATAATGTTGTTATGGTATATCAGCTCCGCAAGCTGGGGCACGCTAAAGGTGAAAATAGCTACCAAGCCAGTTACAACTAATGAAGCTGCCATCCAGGCATATACTTTAGAGATGAAATTTGCTTGCTCTATGGCAATCTGCTCATCAGTGAGCGGCAGGCTTAGTTCTTCTGTGATCATCTCTGTATATGGTGTGAGTACTATATTTTAATTTGCAATAGTTTGATAGCTAGGGGATTATTGTGGTAAATATCTAAAAAACCGGATAGCTTCATATAGAAACTATCCGGTTTCAAAAATAATTTATAAGTCTGTTTTAGACCTAATTTTCCAAAAGCAGGCTTAAAACGCCAGCTACTTCACCTGTTCATTCCAATGCAGGGTGTTCAGCAAATGCACCGCGTCTCTCTTAATATATTCAATCACTGGAGCTAGTGAGTCATTGGCGGTGGCCGTTCTGAAATAGAGGGCGCCCCGGAAGAAGTGGTTCGTGCTATCAGTCAGGTAAAACTGAAACTGGCTGGGTACTTCGCCCTCTAGCTCAAAAATACTGGCGGTGATACCAGTAGGCGTTTTAATCTGGCTTTCTTCAATGGCGTAAGCCTTGATTTGGTGCCGCGAAGTAAGTCTACGAGCGTCTTCCACCAAGTCGTTAAACTTCTTAGGGTCTTGGTTGAAGCTCTTGTAGGTGATCTGAATATTGGCGTTGAACTTAGGGTAGTAAATGTCAATCCAATGCGGTTCAGCTATACGGCTAGAGTCTTTTAAAATTTTAGCATGCTTTGAATGTTCAAAAATATAGGGGTGCTGCGCCTGCAGTTTTTGATACTCATGCTCAGGCAGGTCTATGCGATTATAGCCTTTAGGTTTGGGTGTATACTCTTCGGCACAGCCGGCCAAAAAAGTAAGGCCGCAGAAAAGGGCGGCTAAGAAATGCAGTTTACTCTTCTTCATCGGTTGATTGCGGTACAATTTCTTGCACGCGTACTTTCTTTATTTTTTTGCTGTCGGCGGCCTCTATTTTAAATTGATAAGGCCCTAGCTGAATCTCTTCGCCTGTGTGCGGAATGCGGGAGAAAAGACGTAGCATAAGCCCTGCCACTGACTCTACTTCATTTCGGATATCCTGCAGGAGTTCGGCCGGCGGATCTATAATTTTGCAGAAATCATGTAAAGAAGTGCGGCCTTCAAACAAGAACGTGTGTTCGTCTAGTTGAGTATAATAGTGGTCTTCTTCTTCGTCTAGCTCATCATGAATTTCGCCTACAATTTCCTCTAGCACGTCTTCTAATGTCAGGAGGCCGGTTGTGTCACCGTACTCATTCACCACAATGGCCATGTGCACCCTCCGCTCTTGGAACTCGCGCAGCAAGTCGTCAATTTGCTTGCTTTCTGGTACGAAATAAGGTGTTCTGATCAGGTTCTGCCAGACAAAATCTGCAGGCGCATTTAAGTAGGGCAATAGATCTTTTACATACAGCACGCCATTTATCTTGTCCAGACCCTCTGTGTAAACAGGTACGCGTGAGTAGCCGTGCTGTTGAATTTGCTTTAGAAGGGCCGGAAAAGGCATGCGCCGTTGAAAGCCCACCACGTCGGCACGTGACCTCATAATCTGGCGCACCGTGATAGAGCTGAAATTGACAATAGCTTTCAGCAGGCCTTTTTCCTGCGGCGACATAGGCTCATTGGGGTTGCTTTGGTCTAGGGAGTTAGAAAGCTCCTCTGACACCGAAGGAGCCCCAAAGGCTTGGCGTGTTCGCTCCATCAGGCGCTGCATGGGCAGAAAAGCAGCTGCAAATGGTGCTCCCAAGGTAGTTGCTAACTTGATAACTGGAAGTAAAGCAGGCTGCTGATCCGTTTCTTGTTTTTTGGCCCAGCTGATCATGGCTAACCTCCCCAGTAGTAACATCACTGCTAAAAGGAGAACAAGGGCCAAAGACGTGAGCCACCGGTATTGATCTGGTACACTAACCAGATCATTAAGTAAATGGTAGGCACTGTAAGCCAGCAGCAGTTGCAGAGTAGTGCTCAGAAAAGCACCAGCTACCAATACCCGCTCGGGTGCGTCTATAAGTTGTTGTAACGAGGTAGAGTATTTGGTTTTGCCGTTATGATGCTGGGCATTGTTCCAAAAGCACTGAAAAGAAGCCATTGCGGCAGTCACGGCCAAGCTGCCCAAAAAGAAGAGCAGCAGCAAAGTAATTGACCAGACAAGGGTTGTCTGAGCTTGGTTAAAAAGGTTTAAAAGGAGCAGTGAGCCCCAACTGGAGGGCTCCCCTAAAGGAGGTATACTTTCCAATGTAGTAGGGTTGGTTGAACAAAAGGTGCAAGGAATATGCCCTTGCGCCTGCTTACAGACGCTCTACAACAAATTGTGGTGGAGTGTTCCATAAGCAGGCTAAATTCTTAGGTTTAGAAAGGCAGATCGTCTGGTTCGTCTTCAAAAGTGGCTGGTTTTGATGCGCCGCTTTTAGGAGCGTTAGAGCTGTTGCCTCCGCTAGAAGTATTGCTGTAACCGCCGCCGCCGTTGTTACCGGAGTTGCTATAATTACCACCGCCATTTTCACCGCCTTGACCGCCTTCTGAGCGACCGCCCAACATAGTCATGTTGTCGGCAACAATCTCTGTGCTGTACCGCTGTATGCCGTCTTTATCAGTGTAGTTGTTAGATCTGATCTTGCCTTCAATGTACACTGACTGGCCTTTTCTGAGGTACTTTTCTGAAACTTCAGCCAAACCACGCCATAAAACAATATTATGCCACTCTGTACGCTCTTGCCGTTCGCCGTTTTTGTCTTTGAACGTTTCAGAGGTGGCTAGCGGGAAACGGGCAACAGCCACGCCTCCTTCTAAATGACGCACTTCTGGGTCTTTACCAAGGTTGCCAATCAAAATAACTTTGTTGATACTTGCCATAGTGTGATATAAGGGGGTACAGTAGTTTGTTAGCTTTAAAGGTAATGTTTTGGTCCTGTTCTTTTGCCGAAAAGGGGTTTAAACTTACTCTAAAAATAATTAAAAAAAGAGTTCTTTCAAAAAAGAATCTATTAAGATAGGCTTTGGCAACTCCTCAATTTGAGAGAGAGAGTATAGTTGTAGGCCTATATTGTTAGATTCTTTTTCCCTTAAACGTGAATCAAGGGGAATAAGATAAAATTGAGCAGAAATTTTCTGGTGGCTCAGTATGTGTTTATAGATTTTGCCAGTAGGGGTTGGTGCAGAAATATCAATGCCTAAGCTTTGGTTAAGCTGTTGCTGTAGATAGTCTGTGGAGGGGTGTGCCGTGTCAGTTTCTAAACAAAAAAAGTCATAGAGACCCTGCCAGATATCGTTACCAGGCCGCTTTTTCAGGTACAGCTGACCTTCAAGCTGAAAGACAAAATAATGAAAGAAACGGGCGCGGCTGCTCTTTGCTTTCTCTTTTACCGGCAGAGTCTGTACCAGCCCATTCTGAAAAGCAAAACAAACTTGCTGCAGCGGGCAAAAAAGGCAATCAGGCGCCACGGGCGTACATTGTATAGCGCCAAACTCCATGATAGCTTGGTTGTAAGTGTCTGGCTCATCAACCGGAATCAGTTCATTGGCTAATTTCTCAAACACTTTTTTACTGGCTGGGGCGGCAATGTTCTCGTGCCGGCCAAACACCCTGGCCAATACCCGGTATACATTTCCATCTAACACCGCCACCTGCTCTTTGTAGGCAAAAGACGCAATGGCGGCAGCGGTATAAGAGCCCACACCCTTCAATTGCAGCAAGCCATGGTAACCTTCAGGAAACCGACCGCCAAACTCAGAAACTACTTGTTTGGCGGTAAAGTGCAGGTTTCTAGCTCTGGAGTAATACCCTAAACCTTGCCATAGGCGCAATACTTCGTCTTCAGGGGCGTTAGCTAAATCGTGTACTGTAGGGAACCGCTCCATAAAGCTTAGGTAGTACGGCAGGCCTTGCCGAACGCGGGTCTGCTGCAGAATGACCTCTGAAAGCCAGATGGCATAGGGGTCACGGGTTTCGCGCCAAGGCAGTGGCCGGCGGTGGCGGTGGTACCAGTTTTTTAAAGTAGAACTAAAGAAGATAGGATTGGATGTGGCCATGCAAAGGCTTTAACATATTGGTTAGCTGCTGTTACGCTGCCAAAACACCAATAGATTTTTAAATAAATAGTTTTACTTATCGAAAAGCACAGTTACCTTTGTGCCCCGATTTCGAGTGGCCGTGACAGCACGGTTGTTTGGTCGGCAAACATATTCAACTTTACTCAATTACCTAAACAGTTAAAACAAGTGACTAAAGCAGAAGTTATATCAGAAATTGCAGATAAGACAGGGATTGAAAAATCTGATGTTGCTGCCACCGTTGAGGCGTTCTTTAAAGTAGTGAAAGACTCTATGGCCGATGGTAATAACATTTATGTACGTGGCTTTGGAAGCTTTGTAAATAAGAAGCGCGCCAAGAAAGTTGCTCGTAACATCTCCAAAAACACCTCTATCATCATTGATGAGCACTTTATTCCTTCTTTCAAACCGTCTAAGACTTTCGTAGCTAAAATCAAAAACAGCAAGAAAATCAAAGAGCCGGTTAATTCCTAAGGATTTAGTATCTTTGCGGTCTTAACTATTTGTTTTTTAATTATTTCTGAAGTAAAAGAGTATGTCTAAAGGTCGGGTAGCGTTAGTTCTTTCTGCTGTAGTGCTGGCTGTTTTGATGGCTCTGTTACCGAAGGTGATTATCAACAAAGAAAAAGACGGTGCTTTAACTGCCACCGGCGAAAACGCTAAACCAAGTCAGCAGGAGCATGATCCAAACCATCCGGGGCATGAAGACCATGCGCATGAAACAGAGGGAGCGGCAAACTCAGCTGATGTGCACATAACAGCCTCTCCGGCTCAGTTAAAAGAAATTGCTGATCTGCGAGATAAGTTTACCCGAGAGGGTGGTGCCCAAGCCAAAGCAAAGCTTGCGGAGGAGTTGGGTCAGAAATACGCCAGCATTGCCAGACATGACAGTGCCGGATATTACTTTGAACAATTAGCGCAGCTACGGCCGGGTGAGAGAAGCCTGCAAAAGGCGGCTGATCAGTATTTTGAGGCGGCCACGTTTGCGGCAACGCAGGAGCGTACCGAGCAGTTTGGCAAAAAGGCGCAGGGGCTTTATCAGCAGGTGCTGAAAAATAATCCTGCTAACCAAGACGCCAAGATCAATCTGGCCATGACCTATATTGCCGGCGAGAACCCTATGCAGGGAGTTACGCTTTTGCGTGAGGTGATAGCGGCAGACCCTAAAAATGAAAAAGCCCTCTATAACATGGGGGTTCTTTCTATCCAGTCTACCCAGTATGACCGGGCGGTAGGGCGTTTTCAGGAGCTGTTGGCTGTGAATCCAAAGCACGTGGAAGGTACTTTTTATTTAGGAGTAGCCTTGGCCGAAACAGGCCAGAAACAAGAAGCACAAAAAGCATTTATGCGGGTAAAGGAACTGACCAACAATCCGGAAGTGGAGGCGTCAGTAGACAGTTACCTGCAGCGGCTGAACAGTGCACAGTAAGTAGAGTTAAAATTTTTTTCACTATAAAACATCAACACTATGCCTTGCGGTAAAAAAAGAAAAAGACATAAGATTGCTACTCACAAGAGAAAGAAGCGTCTGCGTAAGAATAGACATAAGAAGAAATAGGTTTTAACCTTTTCTGTTAGAGCAGGTTTTGCTTAGCCGTTTGTAATACAGGTGGTCAAGTCAAAGCTTGCTCTACGCCCGTTTATACCCATAGGTAATAATAGGCGATTGGTATATTCTTTCATCTAACATCTAATATTTTGAGTAACGAATTAATTATTAATTCTACTCAAGATGGAGAACGAATAGCCCTTCTTCAGGACAAGCGATTGGTTGAGTATCATTTAGTTAAAAATGATACCAACTACAGCGTTGGAGATATTTTTTTAGGTACCGTTAAAAAAGTAATGCCAGGTCTGAACGCCGCGTTCATAGACATTGGCTATACCAAAGACGCGTTCCTGCACTACCACGATTTGGGAGAGAACATAAAAACTCTGAACAAATACGTGAAAATGGTGCAGACCCAAAAGAATGCCCCTGCCAAGCTTGGCCCGATTAAGTTTGAACCCGAGATTGACAAACTGGGCAAGATGGCTGACGTCCTTAAAAAAGGGCAGCAGGTCTTGGTGCAGATTGTAAAAGAGCCTATATCAACCAAAGGGCCCCGGCTCTCTTGCGAGATTTCCCTGGCAGGCCGTTACCTAGTGCTCGTGCCTTTTTCTAACACGGTAAGCGTGTCAAAGAAGATTGTGAGCAAAGAGGAACGTACCCGACTGAAACGCCTCATTACCTCTATTAAACCAGAGAATTTTGGCGTCATCATTCGCACAGTGGCCGAAGGCGCGAAGTGGCGGAACTGGACAAGGATTTACGCTCGATGCTGGCCACTTGGGAAGAAGGAATTGCCACGCTGCGTACCGCTAAGGAGCGCGACAAGGTAATTGGGGAGCTAGGCCGCTCATCCTCCATATTGAGAGACATTCTCAATGAGAGTTTTGACAACATTGTAGTAGACGACGAACGTCTTTACGATGAAACTAAAACTTACATAGAGACCATTGCCCCAGATAAGCTTAATATTCTAAAGCATTATACAGGCAAGGTTAAGACCTTTGAACACTTTAACATCGAGAAGCAGCTGAAATCCCTGTTTGGGAAGACGGTTAGCATACCGGGCGGTGGATATCTGGTGATAGAACACACCGAGGCCCTGCACGTGATAGATGTAAACAGCGGAAACAAATCCAACTCCGAGACGGATCAGGAAGCCACCGCTCTGAATGTGAACCTAACCGCGGCAAAAGAGGTGGCAAGACAGTTGCGCCTACGGGACCTGGGTGGGATCATTGTAGTAGACTTCATTGACATGAAATCTGCCGAAAACCGGCAGAAAGTATTTGAGGTGGTGAAGGAGGAAATGAAGAAAGACCGTTCTAAGTTTACGGTACTGCCTATTTCCAAATTCGGGCTTTGCCAAATTACCCGCCAGCGCGTACGGCCTGAGCAAAACATTGTGACCGGCGAAGTTTGCCCTACCTGCGGAGGCAGCGGAACAATTTCTGCCAGTATTCTGGTAACGGATGAGATAGACAGAACCATAGAGGATCTGCTCACCCGCCAGAACCAAAAGAATTTAACGCTGTACGTGCATCCGTTCTTGCATGCATATTACACCAAAGGGCTGCTCTCTAAGCAACGGAGATGGTTCCTGAAACACATGAAGTGGGTGAATATCATGAAAGATACCTCGCTTGCCCTCACTGACTTTAAAGTGATGGATGAGCATGGCGATGAAATTGAGTTGCAATCAGCTTACACCGAAGTAAACGGTCTGCAAGACCGCGAAGTGGAAGCCTAATTCTATTTCAGATATAAAACAGAAATCCCTGGTTGACTACTCAGCCAGGGATTTCTGTTTTGGGCTTACTTTTCATAAAACAAGCTTAAAACAAAAACAGCGACCTAGTCAATATGTTGACCAAGACGCTGTTTCATATTTCTTCGTTTTAGGCCTGTTTTCAGAACAACAAGTCTAAAACAGATTCCTAGAACTTGATACCAAAGTCAAGAGAGAAAAGGCTGTTTTTTAACTCAATTTTAGAGTCTTCGCCACCAAGAGAATCATTTACATTAGTTAGACCATGTTGGTAGGTTAATCCGCCAAAGAATTTGGTGCTTTCTCCTAGCTGCCATTCGGCACCAGCGCCAACAATTGCCCCTACTTCAAAAAGGTTAAATTGTTTAGTGTATTTCTCTCCTTCCTCATCAGCTTTTTCACCGTCTAATCGAGCTCCAACCAAAGTGTTCAATGTACCGCCAGCATTGAAATAGACTCTTATGTCAGGTGCTACCTCATTCGTGTAGAGTTTGATTGCCAAAGGAATTTCAATGTAATGCAGGCTATTCTCACTTTCAAACTTGATATTATTACCAAATGCATCAGTGTATTGAGAAGTGAAGCTTCCTCCTTTTACATTAAAAATGACACCGCTGTGAAAAGCGTAGTTAGTGCCGAAAAAATAATCAGCGATCACGCCAAAACCGATACCTACTGAGGCACCATCGCTCTTCAAATCAATACCTTTGGGGGCAAGAGTGCGCTGGTACGTGATAGATGGGCTAACTTTTACTCCAATTTCAACTTGTGCAGAGGCCTTTTGTGCGCCTAAGAAAGAAATGGCCGTTACAAGTAGTACAGCCGAAATACGAATCAACTTCATAGTAAAAGTGAGTATTAATATTAGTTACATTAAATTTGCCTAAAGATAAATGAAGAAAACTATGCGAAGCTATTTATTGCTGCTTTTTACTTTTTTGCTTCTAGTGAGTTGCCAGCAAGAGAAATGTGAAATAGCAGAGGAGGTGGAGAAAATTCCGGTAAATCTGCAGGTAGAGCGTTTGGAGCAGCAGTTCTTTAAGATAAAGAGCGAAGAGGAAATGCGGGAGTTCCTGCAGAAGAACCCCTTATTTGCCGATAAATATTTGCAGCAGAAGGGCTATCCTTCACAAGATATACTGGTGCAGAGCCTCCTGCGCTTGGCTACTGATACAAGCATTTTCAAATTGGTGCGCGAGTCTGATGAGAAATTCGGTGACTTGGCTGATGTTACCCAAGAGTTAGAGAACGCTCTTAAACACGTGAAATTTTATTATCCAGATTTTCAGGTGCCCCAGGTAAAAACGTTTATATCTGGCCTCAGCCGAGATTTATATGTGGGAGATAGCCTTATTGTACTGGGGCTTGATTTCTTTATAGGGAAAGACGCCAGTTACAGGCCGCAGGCTCCTCAGTACATCTTAAACCGTTACGAAAAAGAGCTTCTGGTGCCGGCTACTATGTTGCTTCTGTCTAATAAGTACAATGCAACAGAGTTTGTGAACAAAACCATGCTCGATGATATGATTGACTATGGAAAGTCTTTCTACTTCGTGAAGAAAATGATGCCCTGCACCCCAGATTCTTTGATAATTGGGTTTTCTCACCAACAGCTGGCAGATGTACAGTACAATGAGGCCAAAGTGTGGGCGCATTTTTTAGAGAAGGGGCTGGTGTACGAAACCAGCCAGTTCACCATTAGGAAGTATATTGGTGAGCGGCCAAACGTTCCTGAAATAAGTGCTCGTGCTCCCGGGCGCATAGGCGCCTGGGTAGGTTGGCAGATTGTGCGCAAGTACATGGAAAACAATCCGGAGGTAACGTTGCAAGAGTTAATGAAAGATAAGGACGCCCGCAAAATACTGGAACAGTCTAAGTACAAGCCTCAGAAAAGATAATGGTACCAGGTATCAGGTAGCAAGGCATGAGAGCTTGTTGAGAGACCTTGATTCCGGCTCATTCTTATTTCAGTTGATCTCTATTTTAGACCTGTTTTTCAAAAAATAGCACCAAAACGCAATACTCAGGCTAATGCACATTGCTCTCATTCACCAGTACCACCATAATCCTGATTGTCCGGCCACCTGTCGGCATTACACATTTATGGCGGAGCTGGCGAAGCGGCACCAGATAACATTGATTACTTCTAATGCCTGGGAGAGCAAACGGCTGACAAACTTTTTTGACTGGGTGCCGCCGGGTGTAGAGTTAGTTTCCATTGATGTGCCTTACCATAATAAAATGGGCATTCTGCAGCGGGTGCAGGCTTTCAGCAGGTTTGCTTTACAAGCGGTACATTTGGGGCGGCGTATCAAAAAGCCAGATTTAATTTGGGGAGTTTCCACACCGTTGACAGCTGCTTGGGCGGCGGCAAAAGTGGCAAAATACCACCGTGTGCCCTTTGTATTTGAGGTGCAGGACTTGTGGCCAGCTTTCCCAGTTCAAATGGGTGCTGTTCCATTTAAACCTCTGCAGCGCCAGCTGTACCGGCTGGAAAAATCATTGTACAGGCAGGCATCTCACATCATTCCGCTCTCGCCGGACATGGAGAAGTATATAGTAGAGAAAGGGATTTCTCCTGCTAACATCACTACTCTGGTAAATGGAACCGAGATACCAGTAGCACCTTTGGAGGAAAATGAGAAGAATGCGCTCTTGGCAGAGTTAGGCTTGGCAGGTAAGCAGGTGGTACTCTACGCCGGTACCTACGGCCGAGCCAACGATATTCCTATGCTCATTGAGGCCGCTCGGTCTCTACAAGATCAAACCTCCCTCTGCTTTGTCTTCACCGGACAAGGATTTGATGAACCATTGCTGCAAAAGGCAGCAGCCGATCAGTCAAATATTGTTTTGCTACCCCCGCAGCCCCGCCATGAAGTGTTCAAGTTATTCTCCATAGCTACGGTCTCTATTGTTTCATTTATTGATTTGCCCGTGCTAAAAGCGAATTCACCGGGTAAGTTCTTTGACAGCATGGCGGTAGGCACTCCGGTTGTAGTGACTAATGCAGGTTGGACCAAGCAGTTGGTAGAGGAGCGGAATTGCGGATGGTACTCTCCCGCCGGGGACGCAGCAGCCTTAGCTTCTTCTTTGGTTCAAAAACTAAAGAATGAGCCGGAGTTAGCTAATATGCGAGAAAATGCCAGTAAGGTGGCGCAAGAACAGTTTGACCGCGTACAGATGGTGGCAGAACTGGAGCAAATTTTTTTGGATGTTATCAAAAGCAAAACTTAACAACTCTTACTAAGGCATAGAGCGTAAGTTGTAGGTCATTTTAGTACATTACGCTACTGAACATTTATCTTAACTACATGTCTGCCTCTTTACAAAACTTCACGGTAACCGTTGGTCACCAAACCATCTCTGTTAAAACAAAAGGAGAGGGTACGCCTTTGGTTTTGATCCATGGGAATTCTTTGAGTAAAGAAGTATTTGTTGAGCAATTTGATTCTGTTTTAGCAGACAAGTACAGATTAATTGCTTTTGATTTTCCGGGGCATGGAGCTTCACCGGCAGCTAAACCGCAGGACGAAGTGTACAGCATACCAGGTTTGGTGAAGATCTTGGTAAAAACGGTAGAGGCCTTAGGGGTAAAGAAAGCAGTATTCTTTGGGCATAGTTTAGGCGGGCATGTGCTGCTGGAGGCTTTAGAGTTCCTGCCGCAGGCGCTCGGCATTATCATCTGCGGTACGCCTCCGTTGTCCTCAAACGCTGATGTGGCAAAAGGATTTCTGCCGAACCCTGACGTTGCCCTTGCTTTTACGAAAGATTTGTCTGCTGAACAGACGAAAACGTTGGCTGCTACTTTTCTGCCAAAAGATTCTGCTTATTTTGAGACGGTAGTCTCCAGCATTACCAATACTCACGCTGCCTTCAGAGAAGAGATGGCCGCTTCTATTGCCGCTGGTAAGCTTGAGAATGAAGTAAAAGTGGTGGAGGAGCTAGACTTGCCGGTAATGGTGCTTCATGGCAAAGCTGATCCGTTGGTGTCACAAGACTATATCAAAAGCATTCAGTTCAAAAACCTGTACAAAGGAGAAGTGCAGGTGCTGGAAAAGGCCTCGCACAGCCCTATGCTGGAGCAGCCTGAAGAGTTTAACCAATTGTTAGATCAGTTTGTAGTTGCTTGCCTGAAAGAATCAGTTCTTATGGCTTAGTACCAGTTCTACCGTATTCTTAAGTTTTGTTTTCTCTAGCATATTTTTTCTGTGCGTGTTTACCGTGTGCACGCTCAGGTTTAGTTGCTGGGCAATTTCCTGGCTTGTCTTACCCGCAGAAACAAGTTGCAGAATCTCAGACTCTCGTTTAGTAAGCACCAATGAGGAGGCCTGCCAGTTATGAAATTTCTCGGTGAACAAATGGCTCAGAGGACCTGTCGCAGACACGCGCAATGGACCTGCTTCTTTGTGGGCGCTGATGTTTGTCCAGATGCCGAGCGTGTGGGTGATGTTGCCCTTCTCGTCTCTTTTAAAAACAGTGGTTCTTCTTAAAATCCGCTTCACGGTGTTGTCTGGCAGCAGAATCCGGCAGTCTAAATAAAAGGTGTTTTCAAAGCTAGGCAGATCAGGATGTTCGAAAAGAAACTCAAAAGCCAGCTTTACCGCTGCCAGCATTGGTTCCTTGTCTTCAGGGTGGATGATGTCATACAAATCCTTCAGCTGTAATTTGCTTGGTTCAATGCCCGTGATTTCCTGTACTTTTCCTTTTAAAAAGATAATCTCGGCCTTAGCCAAATCGGTGATATAATAAAATTCTTCGCCAATGATGGGTATGAAGAAGAACATTTCCTCAGGACTAAGACTGGCTTGATATTGGTCAATTAACTGCTCAAAATCCTGGTTCTGGAAATAAGTGAAGACCTGAGAAGGCGACAAACTTCTGTTCTTTTCGGTGCCTGAATTACTTTTTGACATATTGCTCTTTACACATGGGGTAACTCAATATACTTATTTATAGGTATAGAGCAGAAAATATAATTGTTTAAAATTTTAGAGTTGAAGGATGTTTAATAATTAATTTCATTTCTTCTTTTTCAAACGCATTACTGCCACGCACCTAAACCCTAGCCATTCTTCTGGCTCATTATAATGGAAGTTTTTGGGAATGGAGATTTCTGAAAGGCTTTGTTTAAATGAGCCACCTTTGGCTACTCCCTCCGTGGCGGTTATTTCTGCCACATTGCCTATCATGTTGAACAGCAGGAAGTTGTTTGGAGGGTTTGAATAATAATATTCGGGCCCAATGTAATTAGCGGTTTGACGCAGAGTTTCTAGTGAGGGACAACGGAAGCCAGGTTTATCAATGCTGAGGTAATAGTTTTCTAGCACAGTAAATTCCATCTTATGCAGAATATCATCCTTGCCGTACGTTATGCCAAGCGTATCAAGGCATTCAGATAATGAGCCTCGACCAATTTTTAGCGTATTTGCTTTTCCATGGGCAGGTCTTACTATACCGTACGGATGATTGTTGATGTCTAATCCTCCAGCCGCTGCGTATTCCCACTCTTCTTTGGTAGGTAACCTATACTCCACTACCGCATCATAGCCTTTCAGGGCACGACCTATTTTGCTAGTCTTGTCCTGTAAGAGCTTGTTAACCATGTCACTTCTCCACTTGCAGTAGTTCACTGCCTGCTCAAAAGAAACCCCTATGACAGGGAAATACCGATAGCCTGGATACCTGAAGTAGTGGCGCATGAAATCATCATTGGGCTGTAGACTAACTTTCCAGGTAGTAGAATCGGGAAGCTGTGACAGGTAAAACTCAGCGCTAGAGTCTTTGTTGATATGATAGAGATATTCTAAGTAGTGTATGTTCGCTACCTCCGTTTCATCCACATAAAAACTATCGCGTAGGTAAACGGTGCCAGGCGGAGAGAATTTCTCGTAAATGGTTTTGCCTTTCTTTTGCGCCTCCCCTCGCCCCAGAACAGAGCAACCAGTAAGAAATGCCGCAAAGAAAAGCCAATATGTAAAGCTACCTTTTATGTTAAGCATTTGCATAGAATACATAGTTGTCTTTTCTGAATTGACTGGCTTACATTGAAATTGGATCTACAGAAAATGGATGTTCTAGATTGCCATTTTCAGCCTCTTTTCTTAAAACTAGCTCTAAAACGTACTACAATTTATTCTGCGGGTCATCAGGCTTATTGGGCCAGTTCTTTTCATAATAGTGGCAGAAGTGGGTGAGGGGGCATTTCTCGCACTGCGGAACCCTGGCAGTGCAGATGTAGCGGCCATGTAAAATAAGCCAGTGGTGCGCCTTTGGCACTAGTTCTAAAGGGGTATTCTTCATCAGCTCCTTTTCTACCTCCAGCGGTGTTTTGGCTTTGGCGCTTACTAAGCCCAAACGTTTTGACACTCTAAACACGTGGGTGTCTACGGCCATGGCGGGCATGTTAAAGATAACCGATGCAATTACGTTAGCCGTTTTTCTTCCTACTCCTGGCAACTGCTGTAATTCTTCTATGGTACTGGGTACTTCACCACCAAACCGTTCCACCAGCATTTTGCCCAGTCCTGCCAAATGCTTGGCTTTGTTGTTGGGGTACGAGATGCTCTTGATGAATGGAAAGATATCTTCAGATGTGGCTGTTGCTAAGATCTCTGCCGAAGGATAAGCTTCAAAGAGCGCAGGAGTTACTAGGTTCACCCGCTTATCGGTGCATTGGGCGCTGAGTACTACGGCAATCAGCAACTCATAAGGATTGCGGTAAGCCAGTTCTGTTTCAGGCTCAGGGAAGTTTTGGGTAAAATATGAGATTAAATGAAGATAGCGTTCAGGTTTGCGCATGCGTAAATTATAATAAATAGATAAGCAAACTTATGTAAAAGTGTTGAACTGAGTTTACTTACATGTTAATCTGCTATTTTAATTTTGGCAACCTCTCATGCAAAGGTGGTTTATGTTGTTTCTGACCGCAAGGCTTTTAAAATAGCTGTTCTTGGTAATTTTTTGTAAATAGAATCAGAGGAGATTATTTAAAAAGTAAACAGACAGCTGGCATGTTAAAGGTTTGCAAAGTTATTATTGCTTTCGTTCTCTTAGGTTTATGCTCTTGCATTACCCCTCCGGCTGATTATAATAAATTTACAGAAGGAGAACTGGATTTTGTGAGTTATCATGAGGGGCAAAGTATTAAGTTTATAGACACCAACAATGTTGTTGGCATATATAAGCAAACTGAATACGAAAGATATTTTTACGAGTTTAATGGTATGATGGGCCCAACAAACACGTTTCAGGAAAAATACAGAGTTACTTTTTCTGGAGCTGGGTATTTATTTGTTGCGCTTGGTGCAGAAGTAATTTCTTATCCAGGTGCTGGGGGGCTTAATATTCAGTTCAATAACTATACTGTATCTGGGTCTGCAGTTTTCTCACCAAGATTATCTTCAAAAGTAATAAATGGAATAACCTATAAAGATGTTTATTCTATAAGGGCTTTTAAACCAGGCACTCCATATTTAAGCGATACAGCCACCATGTATTATAATAGAGAGCATGGTGTCATCCAGTTATTGTTCCCCAACGGCAAATCCATCACCAGAATAGACTAAGCACAAAAAAAGCACCAGCTATTAACTGGTGCTTTTGCTAGCATCCGGTTACGGATGCAAACTTACAGTTTTGGAATAACTAATGATAGCGTTGGTTACCTTATCGCTGGGCTGCCGGAAGGCATTGTCCAGGCTAAGTTGGGCCAGGAGTAAGTCGGTACAGCTTTCCGCCAACTCCTGGTCTACCATTAAGGCCTGTTCCAGTTGAAGGCGCTGCCGTCTGGGCAGCTCGTTGTAAAGATATTGTACCAGGTCATTCTGAGTAAAGGTTTTTGTCATAGGCTGCTATATCATTGGACATTTTTTTCCGCAAATTGATTAATGCGTATCTCATTCTGCCCAATGCCGTGTTAATGCTAACTCCGGTAGCCTCTGCAATCTCCTGAAAACTCATGTCAGCGTAGTGGCGCATGATCAGCACCTCTTTCTGAGCCGGTGGCAAAAGCTGAATTAGCTCACGCAGCCGGGCATGGGTTTCCTCTTTGATCCTGATGGATTCCACTGACTCCTCAGAGAAACTCAGCGTGTTAAACACGTTGCTGCCGTCTTCCAGGGTAATCATTGGGCTCCGCTTCTCCCGCCGGAAATAGTCAATAGCCAAGTTATGGGCGATACGGCAGATCCAGGATGAAAATTTTCCTTCTTCGTTGTAACGGCCGCTTTTCATAGTATGGATAGCCTTCACAAAGGTTTCCTGCAAGAGGTCCTCAGCAGTGTAGGTATCTTTTACTATAAGCAGAATGGTGGTAAAAACCTTGCTTTTATGACGGTTAACCAATTCCTCAAACGCACTCTCGTTACCTGCGATATATGACGTTACTAGTGCCGAATCGCTGAGCTGTACTATGTTCATCTAAAATCTACAATTAAGGTAACGTAGAGGTTTAAGCCATATTGTAAGGTTAACGTGAATAGATAAGTTTTTTAAGTGTATCAAATATAAAAAACCTTGCGCCTAAATGCAATGGGCAAAGGTTTATGTATAAATATTTTTTTAGCTTTTTTCAAACGCCTGCCCCGCAGACTGATGAAGAGTAAAACTATACTTATGCTTTTGCCTCAAAAACTGAACCAAAAGTGTTCAATAAGAAGTATAGCTTCTGTTTTAAGCTTGATTTTTCAAAAAGAAGCCTAAAACAGAATCAGTGAAGGGGGTTAATGAGAAAGCGGTCTTTTCTTGATCATGCCCCCAGAGGTGTCGTTAATGCTGTGCATGATCATGAAGGCAGACGGATCCATCTCTGAGATAAGCGTCTTCAGGCGCTGTACTTCTAAGCGAGTCACCACACAGTATAAAATATCTACCTCGTCGCCTGAGAAACCGCGCTGGCCTTTGTATATAGTAACCGCTCTGCCCAGCTGGGTAAGAATGCTCTGGCGCAGGGCATCACTATGTACTGAAACTATGGTAACGCCGGTGTATTCTTCAATACCATGAATAATAAAGTCAATGGTTTTAGATGCAGTGAGGTAGGTAAGTACCGAGTACATGGCAGGTTCTGGCCCAAGCAAAAAGGCAGCTACCAAGAACAAAATAAGGTTGATCACCAAAATTACGTCGCCAATGGTGAGGCTGGTTCGTTTGCTCACTAGTAGCGCAAGGATCTCGGTGCCGTCTAACACACTGCCTCCCCTAATAGAAAGGCCAATGCCGGCGCCCAGAAAGAATCCTCCAAATACCGCTGTCAGCAGCAGATCATCTGTAATGGAGGGTAACTCAATAAATAGCAGGAGCAGGGACAGCCCCATAACTGCTAATAAGCTGGTAAAAGCAAAGGTGCGGCTAACCTGGCGGTAGCCGGCAATGAGAAATGGCGCGTTGATAACCAAAATCAGCAGCGGTAAAGGCAAGCCTGTGCTTTTAGACAAGAGCATGGAAAGCCCTGTTACCCCGCCGTCTATAAAGTGGTTGGGGATCAGGAATCCCTTGAGTCCTAAACCTGCGGAGCAAACGCCAATGCAGATTAAAAGGGCATCGCGGAAATGGCCCCAAAAGCGTTTCGTTTTTAACTCGGCAGGCGGAATTGGGTTTGGGGTATTCAAAGCGTAAATAGACTAAGGGTTTTTAACACTAGACGTCAGGGATTTTATTTCCTCCTCAACAATGGTAATCTGCTTATTAAGGCCGTCGTAATAGCCCTGTATTTTTCTCATTTCGGCAGGGGTAAGAGCGGTTTCTAGCAACTTTAAACGCTGCTCCAGTAACTCTGTCATTTTCTCCAGAAGCTGTGCCTTCTCATTGAGTCCTGTGCTGTATACCTGCTGCTCTTTATTATTTGCCACAGAGGCTATTTTACCATCTATGACCACAATGCGGGTTTCGGTATCGCCCACGGTTTGGCGCTCATGCTTAATTATTGTGTCATGCGTGAAGAGATCGTCTGCCACCAGCACAATTCGTCCTTTCGGATTAATGGCATGCTTCTTTTCAAGTACAAGCGTTTTGCCGTCGGGGGTGCGCACGCGGCCGTCTGCAAAAACTATGGTGCCATTCTCATATTGTATAGGGTCCTGCACTTTCAGCAGGCGCCCGCCCTTGTGCTGTACCAAATGGTCTTGCTGCCAAAAAATAGTGTTGTCTTTGATAGTTGTTTTGGTAAGAACAGTGTCAGAAGAGGTGGAGGTTTGAGCTTGGGCAGAAGCGGTTATTCCACTACACACAGAGAAAGTTAATAACAGACAAAAAGCAAGATAAATATTTTTCATAGCACTTTGATTTAGCAAGCTGCACTGAATCAGTTGATGCTTTTTCAACTAACAAAAAAACGTAAACTAAAATAAATTCTCTCTGCTTATACGTTTTATTTCAAATATGCAATTATGTTCTTTTTAAAATTATATTTATAGCTATATCAAAAGCAAAATAGGGGCGTATATAAGTGTACTATGGAATATAACATTTACATGACACCGGAATTTAGAAAAGAGGTAAAGAGAGACCTCAAAATACAGCAAAAGGCAAATGCTGAAATAAAGGACACGTTGGCCATTGAACGTACTGAGTTCTCCAACGAGCGTACTTTTTTAGCCTACCTAAGAACCGCTCTCTCATTGATAGTGGTAGGTATTTCATTGCATCAATTTTTTAATTCTACCGTTTCAATGTACTTAGCAGCGGTACTGATACCACTGGGGTTAGGAATTGGTTACATAGGGTTTAGGAAATTCATAAAAAAACGTGCCCTTATACAGCGTAAGCGTGAGGCGTATGTACCAGCCAAACAGATGCTGGCAATATTAAAGGCTGAGAAAGCCGCCGAAATGAAAGTGAGCCATAGAGACATGTCTATATAAAATATATCCTTTATTTAATTATTGGATAAAATATAGAAGAAGTGTTGGCGGCGGGAAAGTGAAAGTGTAGTTGGAATGCAAAACCGCCCACTTCTTTTAGAGTTCTCTTCCCGAATGGTGAGTAGCTTATACCGGTAAAGCAGGCTCCCATCTAGCAATATATACTATTCCATAACAAAAAGCGGATGTTCGGCCAAGCATCCGCTTTTGTGTTTTAAAGCTGTTTTTGAAAAGCAGGCTAAAAGCGCTAAGATAGCCCATCCAAGAGAATCTTTCGTTTGCCCATTATTGTAAGCCCATGAGCCTTTAGATTTGCTGAAATTGGTGTGTTTTGCCTCACGGAAGCTAGTAAGCCTTTCTTAGCATGTCGGCAAAGTCATTGGGCAGGGGACTGTTCTCTACGGCCTGCGCGGCTTTTTCCACATCATAACTCACCCGCCTGAATTCTACCTGAATGCTGTCTTTGTCAAACTTGCTGCTGTTGTCGTTCAGGGTGACGAGTACATAGCAGCCGCGGGGGTCTCCGTCTTTTGGTTTGCCAATAGAGCCTAAATTAATAGCATGGCGGTAGGCTGTTTGGCCGTTCAGATCATATTCAAACGTGCGGTGGTAGGGCTTGTGCGTGTGTCCGAAGAACAGCAAATCAGCATTGGCATTCTCCATGATGCGCACCATGCTTTTCTCCTCGCGGTCCTCAAACAGGTACTCGTTTATTTTGCGCGGGCTGCCGTGCACCATGAGCAGGAACAGCGGGTGGTCATTCAGCTGGAACTCCAGCTGCAGGTGGGCAGGCAAAGTGCGCAGATAACGCCGCTCCTCGGGCTTTACCAGATGGTTGGTGTATGCAATAGATTGGGCACCGTTGTCTTTGTCGTGGTCGGTTTTGTAAGCGCATCCGCAGTCATCTGAGGAGCGGCCCACGCCATAGTCATAGTTGCCGGCAATGGTAGGAATGCCTCTCTTCCGGATTTCGTTAATAACCTCGTTGGGCCACACGTTATAGCCCACTAAATCTCCGAGGCAGTAAACGGCATCGGGTTGAGTGATTTCCAGATCTTGAAAAAAAGCCTCCAGTGCCGGCAGGTTGGCGTGAATGTCTGAGAACAGCGCGATTTTCATAGTTCAGTATTTTTAGCGTAGTTAAAACTTATTTCTGTTGGCAAACGCCACCAATGACAGCATAATAGGCACCTCAACCAATACGCCCACCACCGTCACCAGTGCTGCCGGACTCTGCAGTCCAAACAAAGAAATGGCCACTGCCACTGCCAATTCAAAGAAGTTGCTGGCTCCTATCATAGCGGCGGGGGAGCAGATGGCGTGTGGCAGTTTAAGCCAGCGGCCGCCGTACCAGGCTAAAAAGAAAATGAGATAGGTCTGAATAGTAAGAGGAATGGCCACCAATAAGATGATGAACGGATTGTCAAGTATGTTCTGCCCCTGAAAAGCAAACAACAACACTAATGTCAGGAGCAAAGCCAGAATACTAACAGGTTTCAGCTTAGGCAGAAACTTACCTTTAAACCATACTTCGCCTTTTGATTTAATGAGCACCCTGTTGGTGATATACCCCGAAACCAAAGGGATAACTACAAAAATGACTACACTGGCAATCAGTGTTTCATAAGGAATAGCCACATCCGTTATGCCTAGCAGCAACCCAACAATAGGTATGAAGGCAACCAAGATTATAAGGTCGTTTACCGATACCTGCACCAAGGTGTAGTTAGGGTCGCCGTCGGTGAGATAGGACCATACAAACACCATGGCGGTACAGGGGGCGGCACCTAGAATGATAGCCCCGGCAATGTACTCCCCTGCCACGTCTGGTGAAATCCAGGCTTGGTATAAGTTAGAGAAGAACAGCCAGGCAAAAAAAGCCATGGTGAAGGGCTTAATCAGCCAGTTGATCACCAGCGTCAGCACCAGTCCTTTTGGTTTTCTGCCCACGTTTTTCAGGCTCCCAAAGTCAATTTGCAGCATCATGGGGTAAATCATGAGCCACACCAAGACAGCCACCGGCACATTTACCCGTGCTATTTCCCAGCTGCTCAATACCTCAATGCTGTCGCCAGCCAAATAGCCCAGGGCTACTCCGCCCATTATGCATAATGCCACCCAAACGGTGAGGTAGCGGTCAAAGAAAGGGATGGTCTTTTTCTGTTCCACTCTATTGAAATGATTAATGAGTAATGACCAATGATTAATGTGTAGTTGGAAATGAAGAATGGGTAAAATTTTCTGCTGTCATTTTAGCCCTTGTTGGTGTTATCACCAACAAGTATAACTCCGTCTGTAAGCCGAAAGATTAGATAAGGCTTTCTTCTGAAAAACAGAAATCTGAGAAATTTCAACTTGGGCCGCTAAATGGTTTGTTGGTGAGAACACCAACAAAGGCAGCGTATAGGTTTTAGGCCTGTTTTTTTAGAAAAAAGGCTAAAACAGACACTAATTATTACTCATTGTTCATTAATCATTATAAAAACTAGCAACAACCGCCGCCGGGCGTACAAGTTTCACCCTCGGTTGTATTTACCCCTAATGAAGAGAGGGAAATAAACGTCAACTCCTTTTGAGCGGCAGGGGCTTCCTGGGCGGGTGGCAGGCAGCAGGCGGTAGCTTCCTGGGTTTGGTAATGTGGGTCGTTGAATTCGGCGTCGGCGTGGAAGTAGTAGACCTCCCACTGCACTCCGTCTGGGTCGGTTATCCAGAATTTGTCTTGAGTGGCATAGCAGCAGTTGGTACCTATCTCTTCTAGAATAGGTAAGCCATTGGCTTTTATATCCTCCAAACGAGCGAGCAGTTCAGCTTGGCTTTCTACCTGAAAGCCCAGGTGCCCAAAGTGCGGCTGTACCCGGTCGGGGTTCTGCACAAAAGAAATAATCAGGCTGGGCGAGTCCAGCACAAATTTAGCATAATCAGTTTTCTGCTTAGCAGGCGCTTGTCCAAAGAAAGCGGTGTAGAAATCTACGGTTTTGGTGATGTCAGACACGTAATAACTCACGTGCATGCGCGGAAAAGTTGTATTGGTTTGCATAGTTAACAACAGTTTTGAGAGGTACAGGAATTCAAATCAGTAAAGAGCTTCTCGAAATAGGTGCGGGCTATTTGCCACTGTTTTACATTCAGGCAGTAGCAAACCCTAGGGCCGTCAATGTCGCCGGTGATCAAACCGGCTTGCTTCAGTTCCTTTAGGTGTTGCGATACGGTGGATTGCGAGAGTGGCAGTTCTGCCACAATATCACCGCAGATGCAGGACTGCCGCTGGGCCAGCAACCGCAGAATGGCAATACGCGCAGGGTGGCTCAATGCTTTGGCTAAATTCGCCAGCGCTACAGTATCTACATCAAACGCTTCTTTTTTGGTGTACGCCATGGGTGTAATTGTTTATCGCAAATATACGATTGATATTGAAAAAGCAAAACCGTAGGCTTAAAAAATAAAAAAGCCCGACGGTGGTACCATCGGGCGGGTGTGTCTTAAAAAAGGAGGTGGCTATTTTTCCACTTCGGCCAACTGACATTTTTTAAGCCAGTGTAACGCTTCCGTCTCAGAGGTGAAGCCTTCAAAATCGGCGCATTTGCCATACCAGCTTTGCTTTCTTGACTCTTCTGCCGCCTTTATGGTGAAATGGTCTTCGGCGTGGGCGGGAGTAAGTAGATATGCTACATGGGTAATATGATCAAACTTCTCGTGCAGCGTTGGGTAAAACTCGTTTCTAACCCAGTGGCTGTCGGCGTCTGAGAGAGGGCCCCGGCTCCGGATATCAAATAGCCAGTAGCGGGCATTTGTCGCTTCGGCTAGCTCAAGCACCTGCTGGTACACTTCTCTTACCGTAAAATCATACACGGGCTGAGGCCAGCGCAGAAACAACACGTCCAGATCTGGGCGGTGAGTAAGGGCTATGGCATCTAAAAAAAGTGGAGACATAGGGTATTTGAATAAAGTAAGTAAACTTACAAAGAATGTAGAGAACCACCGCACGTTCCTCGCAAGAAATTCTATATAGGCAACACCTATGTTTCAAAATCGTTCGCTTTCAGTGCAAATTATTTGTAAGCGCAAAATTGCTCTACCTTTGCGGCGATTGAATTTTATTCTGTGACCACACCTGCCCCAGCCCCTCAAGAACGCCACGACCCATACGCGGTCTTGCGCCTGCCCGAATTCAGATTGTTTGTCTCCGCCCGCTTCTGCATTACCTTGGCCATGCAAATTCAGGCGGTGGTGGTGGGGTGGCAAATCTATGACATCACCAAAGACCCTTTCTCACTGGGACTCATTGGCTTGGCCGAAGCCATTCCGTCTATTACGGTAGCTTTGTACGCCGGCTATGTAGCCGATGTGGTGCCGCGCAAGCGAATCATTATTTCTGTGCTGAGCGTGTTGCTGTTTTGTTCGCTGGCCCTGCTGGCGTACACTACTGATATTGGGCAGGTGCTGCGCGAATGGGGTACAGTGCCTATTTATTCCATCATTTTCCTGAGCGGGCTGGCGCGTGGATTTATGGGACCTGCCGTTTTCTCGTTCATGCCCCAGCTGGTAAAAGACCGCAAGCTGTACTCCAATGCCATTACCTGGAGCAGCACCACCTGGCAAGCGGCCTCGGTGGCAGGGCCGGCCATAGGTGGCTTGGTCTATGCTTTTGGCGGCGTGACCATGGCCTTTGGCGTAGATGCCGCTTTGGTTTTGCTTTCCCTCACGTTCTATAGCCTTATTGCCGGAAGGCCGTTGCCAGAGAGTGAGGGGCCAAAACTCAACATCAAAGAAAGCCTGAAAACAGGACTGCGCTTTGTGTTCAGGAACCAGATTATTCTGAGTGCCTTGGCGCTGGATATGTTTGCGGTGCTGTTTGGTGGGGCGGTGATTCTGCTGCCCGTGTTCGCCTCTGATATTCTGCACATCGGCCCCGAGGGCTTGGGGGCTTTGCGTTCGGCACCGGCCATCGGGTCAGTGGGCATGGCGGTGTATTTGGCCTACCGGCCGATTACCAAAAATGCGGGCAAGAAAATGCTTTGGTGCGTGGCGGGCTTCGGGGCTTGCATTATTGGTTTCGGTCTTTCAAATTGGTTCTGGCTGTCGTTCTTCTTGCTGCTCATGAGCGGTTTACTGGACAGTGTTTCCATGATCATCCGGTCTACGCTCATCCATACGTTTACACCCGAGCACATGAAAGGCCGCGTCTCCAGTGTGAATAACATCTTCGTGGGCTCCAGCAATGAGATCGGCTCCTTTGAATCTGGCCTCGCTGCCAAACTCATGGGCGTGGTACCCTCGGTGGTGTTTGGTGGTTCTATGACCTTGCTAATTGTTGGCTTCACCGCCTGGAAAGCAGATAAACTTCGGAAGCTGAGCTTCTAGCGGTTCTGGCTTATTTTTAGCTGCTGTTTTCGGGCAGATTTTTAGAAAGTAGCCTTAAAACAGAAGCAAGAAAAGCTTCAAATCCCCCCTGTCGTTGTTTGAAAGCAGATTCCCCCTTTGAAGGGGGCGAAGGGGATGTTTACATCTGCCGGTCCACGAATTTTTGATTCTACTCTTTTACTGTCATCCTGAGCGCTAGCCGAAGGATCTAACGAAGACTATTGCCCCTACTTTCGCTTTACCCTCCGCCGTTGTTGAGTGCTCTCACCAACACCTTAAAAAGCCTCTGCTCCCACTGCCCTTCTTGCTAAACCTCTAGCTGCGTCTCTTTCTGCCGAGGTTTGTCACTTTTCTCCTTGATGAGAAAAGTAACCAAAAGAATCAAGAAGCCCTTAAACTCGCTGCCGCTCAAACAGTAAGGGTTTCAGTCAATTTACCACCTGGCACATTTGCGCTGTTCCATAGCCACTGCGGCTACTACTAAATTGAACCTGTATCTCGTGCTCCCGCTAAGCGCCTCGGCGCCTACGGCTTCTGCGTTGCCCGCTCCCGCAGGAGACGATAAGGAGGAAATTACTACTCATTACTTTATCGCAGACTCGCGACTCGCAGACTCGCGACTCGTGACTCAAGACTCAGAACTCAAGACTTCCCCAAGACCTAGCAGTGTCTTGCAGACCTGCTAGTGTCTGAGCCTTCAGCCGTTTCAACAATCAACAATCAGCAATAAGCAACCAGCAACCAGCAATAAAACTACTCTTCCTCCTCCTTGTTCTCCTGCATGGCCAGCAGATTATAGGCGCCTTTCAACACAATTCTGTTAGAATTTTGCAACTCCGCGGGCAGCTGCACTTCTACATAGCCGTTGCCTTTAAGGCCGGTTTTTACTTCTATCCGCTCAAATTGACCGCTTCCTGATTCAGCAAAAACAAAAAAGTTGCCTTTGAATTGCACCACGGCAGACTCAGGTAGCGCGGTGACGGCTCTTTCTTCCAGCTGAACGGTGGCGGTGACGTACATGCCCGGCAGCAAACGGTGCTCGTCGTGGTTTTGAAGGTGGGCATGGACGGGGATGGTGTTGTCGCCCTCTACGCTGTGGCCTACTAAGATAATTTCAGCCGTGCGGGTTTTAGGGTCATCAGGTAACGTGTAGGTGAGGTGTTGGCCGGGGCGCAGGTAGGGTACGTCTTGCTGGAACGCGTTCAGTTTCAGGTGCAGGTCATCGGTGTTCACCAGTTCAAACAGCACATCAGAGGCGTTGACCATTTTACCTACGTTGGCAAAAGTGTTCCGCACAAAACCGTTAAAGGGTGAGGTGACTCTGATGGTGCGGGTGATGTTGCCGTTCTGCAGACGTGCGGGGTTAATGTTTATCATGAGCAGTTTTTCGCGGAGGGCGGCCAGGCTGTTCTGCAGCACCTCACGCTCGGTACGCACTTGCTGCAGGTTTTTCAGGGCACTCACTTTCTCCTCCGTCAGTTCCTGCTGGCGCTTATATTCAAGATTAGCCAATTCCAAACGGGCGCGGGTATCTAGGTAATCCTGCTGCAGCTGCACATAATCTTGGTGCTGCAGGGTGGCCAGTACTTGCCCCTTGCGGATGTGCTGGCCCGGCAGCAGGTTCATAGTTTTCACAAAACCGCCGTAGGGCACCGACACGCTCACCACGCTGGTGGGCGGAGCGTCTACTTCGCCGGAAAGTTGTAAGGTGCTGCCCAGGCGCTGCTGCGAGGCGGCACCTAGTTCAATGCCCACATTCTGCCGCTGCTGTTGGGTAAGCGTGAGCTGCTCGGTAGTGGCCGCTTCAGATGGTGTGGTGTCTCCCGTTTCCGGGCTGTTTTTCTCAGAACAGGCCGAAAACAGAAAAAGTCCGGCTAAGCTATAGGTAAGGAATGATGTTTTCATGGTTAATTTCCTCCTAAATATTGGAGTTGATACACGTTTTGTTCATAGTCCAGCAGCAGTTGCAGGTAGTTTTGGCGGATGCGCAGTTGTTGGTCGGCGGCTTGCAGGTAGCTCAGGTAGCTTACCTCGCCGGCGCGATACGCTTTGTCGGCTTGGGTGAGGGCAAGGCGGGCGTTCACCAGCACTTGCTCTTGGTAAAACTGCAGGCTCTGGCGCAGGCGCTGGTGTTCTTGATAGGCCGCGTTCCACTGGCTCTGCAACAGGTACTGCTGGTTCTGTAGGGTAGCTTCGGCAGCCTGTCTGTTTAATTCTGCGGCTTTGGCCCGGCTGTTTTGTGCGCCCCTGAAAAGCGGGATGGCCACTCCGGCCTCCACGCCTTGGAACCGATGACTCCGATCTGGTGCGGTTTCCACCTGTCCGTTAATCTCATATGTGCCTACCAGACTTTGGTTGAAGTACCCGAGGGTGATGTCTGGAGCCAGTTTACTTTTCTCAACCTGCCGCTCACGGTCGGCCACGGTAATTTGCTGCTGGTACACGCTCAGGAGCGGATGATTGGCAAGCACATCGGTTTCAGAGGATATTTGCGCTTGCTGCAGCGGCTCAGGAATGATAAGCAACGGCTGCGGAGCTTGAATGAGGGCGTTCAGCTGGGTCTGGGCAATAACCAGAGCTGCCTGGTTTTGCCGGAGCCGGTCAGAAAGCTCGAGCCGTTGCGTGGTGGCGGTGGTTTTTTCCAGTAGCCCAGTTTCTCCTGTTCTAAAACGTACTTCAGCGGCATGTTCTAGTACTTTATAAATGCTGTCTTGCTGTTGCAGCAGTTGCTGGGTGCCGTGCAAGAACGCCAGCCGCCCGTAGGCTTGTTTTACCTGCAACGCCAACTCGTGCTGCTCCAGGCTCAGTCTCTGCTGGCTCAGGTTCTTCTGCTCCTGCAACAGCTTCTTCTGCGCTGACCACACCGTAGGAAACGGAATGGTTTGGCTCACGCCAATGCGGTCATCCGTGACGGGGCTGTTCAGGTAGCCTTGGGCGTAGGTCAGCTCTGTTTTAGGAACATCCACAGCCGTTTTCTGCAGCGCCTCCCGTACCTCTACCTGTAATGCAGCGCTTTTCAATTGCTGGTTGTGCTGCTTGGCCAGCTCCAGAACTTGCTCTAAAGATAGCTGCTGCGGCGTTTGCGCTTGGCTGCTCATCGGCAACATAAAAAAGAACGGCAGTAGCCAGATCATAGCAGATTTCCGTAAGCTGCCCAGGCCTTTTTCTGAGTAGTAATAGATAACAGGCAGCACCACCAGCGTAAGAAGCGTGGCAGAAATCAATCCGCCTATTACCACCGTGGCCAAAGGTTTCTGCACTTCGGCGCCCGCTGAGTTAGACAAGGCCATGGGCAAGAAGCCGAGCGAGGCCACCGTGGCCGTCATGATGATGGGGCGCAACCGAGCCGCTGTTCCCTCGCGTATTATTTGTTCCAGATTGGTCATGCCGCTGGCTTTCAATTGGTTGAAATAGCCTATCATCACAATGCCATTGAGCACGGCCACGCCGAAGAGCGCAATAAAGCCCACGCCCGCGGAAATACTGAAGGGCATGTCGCGCAGGAGCAGGGCAAACACACCGCCAATGGCCGATAGTGGAATAGCCGTGAAAATGAGCACCGATTGTTTAATAGATTTAAAGGCGAAGAACAACAAGATGAAAATGAGCGCCAGTGCCAGCGGGACCGCTACACTCAGCCGCTCCTTAGCCTCCAGCAGGTTCTGGAATTCACCGCCGTAGGTAATGGTGTAACCGGGCGGTAGCTTTATTTGGCCTTCAATTTTCTGCTGAATCTCGTCTACAATGCTCTGCACATCGCGGTTCCGCACGTTAAAGCCAATGGTGATGCGACGGCGGGTGCCATCGCGCTGAATTTGGTTAGGGCCTTCTTTCATCTGCACCTGGGCTACATGCTTCAGCGGAATCTGGAGGCCGGCGGCGTTGCTCACGTACAGCTGCTGCACATCTGAAAGGTCTTGCCGGTTCTGTTTGTTCAGGCGCACCACCAGGTCAAAGCGCCGCTCGCCCTCGTACACCTGACCCGCCGACAGTCCGGCAAAAGCGGCAGTGACAGTGCGGTTTACGTCCTGCACATTTAAACCGTAGCGGGCCATCTGAGCGCGGTTATATTCCACCACCACTTGCGGCAATCCACTCATTTCCTCAATGTACAAATCTTGCGCACCTTTTATTGGCTGAATCAGGCGACCCACTTTCTCGGCATACTGCACCAGTTGGGCCACGTCTTCGCCGTAGATTTTGAGCACCACGTCTTGGCGCGCGCCGGTCATGAGCTCATTAAAACGCATCTGAATAGGCTGCTGCACGCCAAAGGTGGCCATGGGTAGGTTCTCATGCAGCACCTCAGAAACTTTATTGGCCAAATCAATACGGTTGTTGGCGCTGGTCCACTCGTTCTGGTCTTTCAGCACCACAATCATATCGCCTAGTTCCACGGGGTTAGGCTCGGTGGGTATTTCGGCGGAGCCGATTTTAGTCACCACTTTCTCTACCTCCGGAAAATTCTCTTTCAGCACTTTAGAAGCCTTTTGCACTACTTCAATAGTTTCATTCAAGGAGCTGCCGGTGAGCACGCGGGTTTCAATGGCAAAGTCGCCTTCAGTGAGGGAAGGAATAAATTCACCGCCCATTTGGGTGAAGAGCAGCAAACTCAGCGCGAACAATCCCACTGCTACTGTCAGCACCAGCACCTTAGCTTTAAGTGCGAAGTTGAGCAGCGGCTGATAGGCTCGGTTAATGGCGTTCATGATTTTGTCAGAGATGTTATCTTTGTGGACGGTCTTGCGGCTTAGCACCAAAGAAGCCATCATGGGCACGTAGGTGAGCGACAGCAGGAACGCGCCCAGAATGGCAAAGGACACCGTTTGGGCCATGGGCTTGAACATCTTGCCCTCAATGCCCACCAGCGCCAGAATGGGCAGGTACACAATTAAAATGATAATCTGCCCGAACGAGGCGAAGCCCATCATTTTGCCCGCCGAGTTCTGCACCTCATCGTCCATCTGCTCACGGCTGAGTTTATAAATACCGGACTCTGCGTAATTACTAACCTGAATGCGGTGAATTACGGCCTCCACAATAATCACGGCCCCGTCTACAATCAGCCCGAAGTCCAGTGCGCCCAAGCTCATGAGGTTGCCCGACACGCCGAACACGTTCATGAACGAAATAGCAAACAGCATGGCCAGCGGAATAACAGATGCCACCAGCAGCCCCGCCCGCAGGTTGCCCAGTAGCAACACCAGCACGAACACCACAATCAACGCGCCCTCGGCCAAATTTTTCTCAACGGTGTTAATGGCGCGGTCCACCAATTTAGAGCGGTCCAGAAACGGCTCCAGCACCACGCCTTCAGGTAAGGTTTTCCTGATTTCGGCAATCTTATCTTTTACTCTATTAATGACTTCGGAGGAATTCTCGCCTTTAAGCATCATCACAATTCCTCCGGCTACCTCTCCGTTTTCGTTCACCATAGCCCCGTAGCGGATGGCGGAGCCTTCGCAAACATCGGCCAAATCCCGAACCAGCACCGGAGTGCCGCTTTCGGTAGTGGTGACCACAATCTGACCGATGTCTTGTTTGGTTTTTACCAGCCCCTCGGTGCGGATAAAATAGGCATTGGGGTCTTTTTCTATGTAGGCGCCGCCCGCGTTGGCGTTGTTCTGCTCCAGCGCAGTGTACACCTCTGAAATGGTCAGGTCGAAGCTGCGGAGTTTCTCAGGGCTGATGGCTACCTCGTACTGTTTCAGGTTTCCGCCAAAGCTGCTGACTTCGGCTACACCCGCCGTGCCCAGCAGTTGCCGCCGTACAATCCAGTCCTGAATGGTACGGAGTTCCGTGGCGTTGTATTGTTCTTCAAAGCCGGGGGCGGGGTGCAGCTCATACTGGTAAATCTCGCCTAAGCCCGTGGAAACCGGAGCCAGGGTAGGTGTCCCCATGCCCTCCGGAATCTGCTCTTCGGCTTCTTTCAGCTTCTCGGTAATCTGCTGTCTGGCCCAGTAAATATCGCGGTCTTCGTCAAACACCACCGTTACCAGCGAGAGGCCAAAACGGGAGAATGACCTAATCTCTGTAATGCCGGGCACGCTGGCCACCGCCAATTCCACGGGGAACGAAATAAACCGCTCCACATCCTGCGCCCCCAGTGCCGGCGACACCGTAATCACCTGCACCTGATTGTTGGTAATATCGGGCACGGCATCAATGGGCAGGCGCTGCACGTTGTACACGCCCCACGCCACCAAAGCCACCGTGAGCAAGCCTATCACCAGCTTGTTCTTAATGGAAAATGCTATTATCTTCTGTAACATGTTGTTGAAAAGAGTGAAGCTGCCTTTTCTCTGTTATTGAGAGAAAAGTAGCAAGTCAAGAGAAGCCGCAGCGCTGCGGCTAAGGTTTCTGGGGGAATTGGTTTGGGTGTTGGATAGGTGGTTGGCGAGGACGCTCGCAGGTTCTCCGGACGCTACGAGGTCATTTGAGCTGGCGTTTGCTATTTTTGACCTCTTTTTCAGGAAATAGGTCAAAAGCGCATTTTACGCTTTGCCTGTAGGACTGCATGAACCGGACCTTTCTTATCATCCTGAAAGGATCTTGGTTGCGCACGGTAGCAACGTTCCTGCAACGCTAACCAAGTTCGCCCACAAGGTTCTATCAGAATGACATAAGGGAGAAGTCCCAGCTTTTGAAATTAGCCAGACTGCTTAATGCCAACAAAGAATTGTGTGCTTATGCGAATTGAGGAGGCTGCCAGATGCTGCCGGTAAAGGCATCTGGTACGCGTTGTTGGGTGAGCGGGGTGAATTGCTGTGGCTCCATGGCCTCTTTTATTCTGAAAGGAGGTTGCAGCAGCGGCATGGCTACAAAATAGTCATAGGCGGAGTTGCCCATCTGCTTGAGTGGGAGCCGGTCGTGGTTCTCAGAAGGAGTGTTTTCCACGCCTTGGTAGTGCATGTGCAGGAACTCCGCAAAGCTCAGCTGTCCGTTCAAGGCTACGTGCGTCTGGTAATGCTGCAGCAAATCTGTGATTTTAGAAAGCTCATGCAGATCAGAGTTGGGCAGCAAAGAGCCCAAGAACAGATAAACCGCAAAAAAGATAACTCTGACTTTCAAGATAAGGGAGGTTTTGCGGCAAAGATAAGAATTTAATGAGGGAATGAACGAAAATGGGAAAGGTAGAAAATTCTGCTCCAGTAGTACCGCCTGCTCAAAATACATCACAGTGTCTGGGCCCCTAGCCTTTGCTAAGGCAGCAACGCCAATCAGGAAATTGGCTGTCTGGCAGTGCGTAGAGCGCTGGTGCTAACGTTAAGCACAAGAACATCAACCGCATTTTATCCATATCAAAGACCTATAAACCAGTGCGCCCCACCGGAATAGATCTGGTGCGCACTGGTTTACCAAAGAAAGTGATTACGCGGTGGCTTTATTCACTGCTACTTTAGCTGCTTTGGTGGCTTCGTTTTTTGCTTTGCGCGGACGGCTGTTGCCGAACGACCCTTTGCTGATTTTACCTCTTCTGCTTTTTGAATCTCCTTTTCCCATAGTGGTACTGATTAATTTGTAAGTGAAACATCAATTGACGAATTATCTTTTCCGAGAAGGAAGGAGAGAAAGTTACAAGGTTTGCGGAATAAGCGCAAATTTCTGAGTGTTTTCAGCCTGATTTTCAGAAACCAGCCCCAAAACGCAAACTGCTTTTACCTTTCCTAATCCGGCTGCGTATTTCTACCTTTGCGGTTTGGCCTCGCGCTGTGGTAAACACTGGGCAAAACAGAATTTTTCTGCTGCGGTTGTTGTTCTAGAGAGGCTACAATTCATTATGATAGAAGATACTTTTCAAGATACCGAACTAGACGCATTAGACGCCCGCGAGCATATCATCATCAAACGGGCCCGCGTCCATAATTTAAAGAACCTGAGCGTGGCGCTGCCGCGCAATAAGTTCATAGTAGTGACCGGCCTTTCCGGCTCCGGAAAATCATCATTGGCTTTTGATACGCTCTATGCCGAGGGGCAGCGCATGTACGTAGAGAGCTTAAGCTCCTACGCCCGCCAGTTCCTGGGCCGGATGGACAAGCCTGATGTAGACTACATCCGCGGCATCAGTCCGGCCATTGCCATTGAGCAGAAGGTAAGTATTAGAAACAACCGCTCTACCGTAGGCACCAGCACCGAAATTTATGATTACCTGAAGCTGCTGTACGCGCGCATTGGCAAGACCATTTCGCCGGTGTCGGGGCAGGAGGTGAAGAAAGACACAGTGAGCAGCGTGGTAGATTACCTCATGAGTCTAGAAGACGGCACTCGCCTGATGATTCTGGCGCCTCTGCAGCAAACCAAAGACCGCAAATTGAGCAAAGAACTGGACCTGCTGCTGCAGAAAGGCTACTCAAGGGTAATTCTTAACGGCGAGCCTTTCTTTATTGAGGAACTCATTGCCGAGGGTAAACCAGAGCCCAAGGGCGAAGTATTTATTTTGATTGACCGCGCCGCCGTCAGAAAAGACGAAGAAGCGGAAAACCTGCAGATGCGCCTGGCAGACTCAGTGCAGACCGCTTTCTATGAGGGCCACGACGAATGCCAGGTACAGATTGGTGAGGAGCGGCATATCTTCTCTAACCGCTTTGAGTTGGACGGTATTGTGTTTGAGGAGCCCAGCGTGAACTTCTTCAGTTTCAACAACCCCTACGGCGCTTGCCAAACCTGTGAGGGTTGGGGCAGCGTGCTGGGTATTGACCCTGATTTGGTTATTCCGGACAAAAGCCTGACGGTGTACGAGGGAGCCATAGCACCGTGGCGCACCGAGAAGCAGAACGAGTGGCTGCAGCCTTTAATCAAGAACGGCATCCGGTTTGACTTCCCTATTCACCGGCCCTACAACGAACTCACAGAGGAGCAGCAGGAACTGCTCTGGACGGGTAACAAATACTTCGGAGGATTGAACGACTTCTTTAAGCACGTACAGGCTCAAACGCATAAGATTCAGTACCGCGTGTTGTTGAGCCGCTACCGCGGTCGCACCACCTGCCCCGACTGCAAAGGCAGCAGGCTGCGCAAAGATGCCAGCTACGTGAAAGTGGGCGAGAAAAGCATCACTGACTTGGTACTCATGCCTGTAACAAAGGCGCTGGAGTTCTTTGAGAATCTACAGCTGAACGCGCATGACCAGGCCGTAGCTGAGCGTCTGGTAAAGGAAATCACCAACCGCCTGAGCTATCTGGTGCGCGTTGGTTTAGGTTACCTGACGCTGAACCGCCTCTCTAACACTCTTTCTGGCGGCGAAAGCCAACGCATCAACTTGGCTACTTCCTTAGGTAGTGCACTGGTTGGTTCCATGTACATTCTGGATGAGCCCAGCATTGGCCTGCACCCCAAAGACGCCGACCAACTCATTGGCGTGCTGCGCTCTCTGCAGCAGATGGGTAACACCGTGATTGTGGTGGAGCACGAAGAGGGCATGATGGAAGTGGCTGACCAGGTGCTGGACATCGGCCCTGAAGCAGGGTCTGGTGGTGGAAACCTGCAATTTCAAGGCACTTTTAATGAATTACTGAAGAGTGACACCTACACCGGTCGTTATTTAAGTGGCCGCATGGAGGTGCCGGTACCTGCGCAGCGCAGACCGTGGCGGAACTGCGTGGAAGTACACGGTGCCCGCGAGAACAACCTGAAAAACGTGAGCGTGAAAGTTCCGCTGAACGTGATGACGGTAGTAACAGGTGTGAGTGGTTCAGGAAAGTCTACACTGATTAAGAAGATTCTGGCTCCGTCGCTCATCAAAGCCTTGGGCGGACACGCCGATGCCACTGGTAAGTTTGACCGCCTCTCCGGCGACATCAATAAAGTGGCGCACGTGGAGTTCGTAGACCAGAATCCAATCGGGAAATCGTCTCGCTCTAACCCAGTGACCTACGTGAAAGCCTATGACGCCATCCGGACGCTCTACGCTGATCAAGCATTGGCGAAAGCCCGCGGTTTTAAACCATCGCACTTCTCGTTCAACATAGAGGGCGGTCGCTGCGAAGTTTGCCAGGGCGAGGGGCAGGTGAAGATTGAGATGCAGTTCATGGCTGATATCTACCTGACCTGTGAGGCTTGCGGTGGTCAGAAATTCAAACAAGACATTCTGGACGTGCAGTACAAAGAGCGAAACATCTCTGAAGTGCTGGACATGACCATAGATGACAGCTTGATCTTCTTCAAAGATCAGCCCAAGATTCTGGAGAAGCTGAAGCCGTTGCAAGATGTGGGTCTCGGTTACATCCGCTTGGGCCAAAGTAGCAACACCTTATCTGGTGGTGAGGCGCAGCGCGTGAAACTGGCGTCGTTCCTGACTAAAGGCGCCACGCCGCACAACGACAATATCCTGTTCATTTTTGACGAACCCAGCACCGGCCTCCACTTCCATGACATCAGCAAGCTCCTGAAAGCCCTGAACGCGCTGGTAGAAAACGGCAACTCCGTGCTGGTGATTGAGCACAACATGGACATCGTGAAATGCGCTGACTGGATCATTGACCTCGGTCCAGAAGGCGGTACTAACGGTGGACACCTGCTCTTTGAAGGCACACCGGAGAACCTGGTGAAGTTGGAGGATAACCATACCGCCAAATATCTGAAGCCGAAGTTGTAACAAGTAAAGCTGCATGAAATAGGAATAATTGGTCGTCTCCCTTTGAAGGGGGGAGGGGGATGATTACTCGTGTAGATCAAGCATTCCTGAGTATTATTCTTTTTCGCTTTTCAAGCGTGCTTTTTGTTATTCAAACGTCCTTGTTATCCCCCTACCCCCTTCAAAGGGATACAATCTCGAGTGGCGGCATAATTTAAAGCAAGCTGGATTTGGCTTGTTTGCTGAAAAGTAGGCCGAAAACAGAAAGTGTTGTTGACAAGCCCTGTGAGTTCAAAGCTCACAGGGCTTTTTGTTTCCACTGCCATTTCAGTACCTTGTGTTATGCTAAAGTCTAAGCTTCTACTGCTCATTTTTCTGCTCTTCGTTATTTCAGCAGTTTTTCTATACAAGAAACACTTCACTGCTGCCCATGCAGAACCGGCAGCAGCCATGGATCTTGAAAGCACTGCCAAACTGCAGAATGGTGACCTTATCTTCCACACCTCTACCTCCGCCCAAAGCAAAGCCATTCAGTTAGCCACAAAATCTAAGTACAGCCACTGCGGCATCATCTACCAAAACGGTGGTGACTACTTTGTATTTGAGGCGGTGCAGCCGGTATCGGTCACTCCCTTGGCCAAATGGATTGCTCGGGGTAAGGGCGGCCATTTTGTGGTAAAGCGCCTGAAGAATGCCCATGGGGTGCTCACGCCAGCCGTATTGTCCAAGATGAAGGCTGTGGGCGAGGGATTTAAAGGCAAAGACTATGACTTAACCTTTGAATGGTCAGACGACAAGATTTACTGTTCGGAGCTTATCTGGAAAGTCTATCAGCGCGCCACTGGCTTAGAGATTGGCAAGTTGGAACAACTCAAAGACTTTGACCTAAACGCTGGACCGGTGCAGCAGAAAATGAAAGAGCGGTACGGCAGCAACATTCCATACCAGGAGCAGGTAATTTCACCTGCCAGTGTGTTTGCCTCTGATTTACTGGTGACAGTTATGGAGAAGTAACGGCTTTAGTCTTGCAAAGACTTAAAACTGAAATCACTAACTTAGCGGCCACTGAACGTATTGGTTAAGTTTTTACCCAACGCGTTTTAGGCCTGTTTTTCAGAAAAGAACCTAAAAACGCAGCTACTTTAAAGGTGGCCGTTTTATTTGATAAACCTAGATACTATGAGAAAGAACATTGTTGCCGGCAACTGGAAGATGAACAAAACCTACCAAGACGCTCTGGCGCTGGTAAGCGAGATTGACAACATGGTGAAAGACGAGGTCACCGCAGATAATGTAGAGGTAATTGTGACGCCGCCATTTCCGTTTTTACAGCCAGTTGGTAAGTTAGTACAAGGCAACCCGCGCCTGCATTTGGCCGCGCAAGATGTGAGCGCCCACGAAAGCGGCGCCTACACCGGTGAGGTATCTGCCGCCATGCTCAAGTCAGTGGGTGTGGAGTACGTGCTGGTAGGTCACTCTGAGCGCCGTCAGTATCACCAGGAAGACGCTGATTTACTCGTAAAGAAAATGAAGGCGGCCTTGGGGCAGGGAATAAAACCTATTTTCTGCTGCGGTGAGCCTTTGGAAGTACGCGAGGCCGAAGACCATTTTAAATATGTGAATGAGCAGCTGCGCGACACCGTGGCGCATTTAAGCAACGAGGAGTTTGACCAGATTGTGATCGCCTATGAGCCTATCTGGGCCATTGGCACCGGCCGTACCGCCAGCAGCCAACAGGCGCAGGAAATGCACGCCAGCATCAGGGAAGAACTTTCCAGAATATTTGACGCTGAGGCAGCCTATAACAAAACGATCTTGTACGGCGGCAGCGCTAACCCAGGCAACGCTAAAGAATTGTTCTCGCAGCCAGACGTAGACGGCGGCCTCATTGGTGGAGCCTCCTTAAAATCGAGAGACTTCACTGATATCATAAAGGCCTTTTAATGCGTCGCGAGTTCTGAGTCGCGAGTCTTGAGTCGGAAAAAATTAATAGTTAAAGAAGCGTTTTGGGCATGTTTTCATAAAACAGGTCTAAAACGCTTTTTTACATTCAGTAGGTAAGACTAACATCATTTCTGCTGGATTTTATCGTTAAAGGACAACCCAAATTCTGTTGCCTTCATTCAAACCTGAAAATCCTGCTTCTGTTTTTAGAAAATAAAGCAGATACACACTTCTTCCGTCGTAACTTCGTTAAAATAAACTAGACCAGCCAGTAACCTTAAAAGAATGGCTGCAATTTTTTTCCATCATGAACTACATTGAAGTAACCGTTACTGCCTCTCCTGATTATTCAGACATTCTCATTGCCGAACTGGGTGAGCTGGGGTATGATATTTTCCAGGAAACCGAAAATGGTTTTCAGGCCTACATCACCGAAGACCTTTTTGCGGAAGAGGCGGTGCAGGAACTACTGGAGCGGTACAGCTTTGCTGGCAGTTTCCCTTATGAAGTAAAAGCCATTGCCAAACAGAACTGGAACGAAGAGTGGGAGAAAAACTTTGAGCCACTGCTTATTTCAGAGAAGGTATCAGTACGGGCAGATTTTCACCCAAAACCAGAGGGCGTAGAATATGACATCATTATTACCCCTAAAATGTCTTTTGGTACCGGACATCATGAGACAACCACGCTCATGATAGAAAACCAATTGACGCTCAACCACGTAGGCAAGCGGGTGTTGGACATGGGGTGCGGAACCGGAATTCTGGCTATCATGGCTAAACAACTTGGTGCTGAGAATGTTTTGGCAGTTGATATTGAGGACTGGACGGTGGAAAATGCAAAAGAAAATGCCGAATACAATGGTTGCACCACCTTAGAAGTTCGCTTAGGCGATGCTTCAGTTTTAGAAGGAGAAGCCCCTTTTGACCTGATTCTGGCCAACATCAACCGCAATGTTCTTTTAGCAGACATGCCCGTGTACAGCCAACTTCTTCTCCCCAACTGTCCCTTAGTTTTAAGCGGCTTTTACACCGAGGATCTTCCAATGCTGCAGGAAAAAGCAGCGGAGCAGGGGCTTACTTATGAGTCAATGCGAACCAAAAACAATTGGGTTTCAGCCATTTTTAGGAAAAACGGCCATTAATTGGTATCTTATCTTCTTATGAGGAAGCTTACTTTATTCTTAATATTTTCACTTATTACCGTCATAGGTTTTGCTCAAAACAACAGCATCAGTGCTGATAATCCACAGCAATTCCTGACGGATGTGAAGACCATGTTTACAGCAACTCAAAATGAGGTTGCTGCAAAAGTGGGCTCTAGTTGGGAAACGGCCTGGAACAGCGGTAGAATCAGCTCGTCTCAGCAAAAAAAGATTATGGAGCTAACCCAGGAAATGCTGAAGAAGCGTTTGAGGGCTCGTCCGCATTTTGAAGATTTCTTTGGTGCCTTGGGTAGCAGCGTGAACGTACATCAGTTTACTGGTGACAAGTTAGACCAGTTGCTAAAAGTTACAGAGCAAACACTGCAGAAACACGATTATAAAGTATATGAACGCTACCTGAACAGCGCTCATCAATTCTTAAGTACCAAAGCTCTTTTTCAGGGTAAATCAAATGGTTTGAAAGCCGTTGGCGGTAGTTTCACTTTTGAATACAGAGATGCCACCGCAGACGCTGCCCCTGGTGCCAGCTGGGACAATGCACCTAAACCTGTAAAAGCCCCTGCGGCGGCCCCTGCACAAAACAAAGTAGAGGAAGAGGATCCGTGGGGAGACTGGGATAAGCCAAAAAAGAAAACGCCTGCCAAGTCAACTAAAGGAAAAACCGCTGCTGCGCCTAAAAAGGCTGAGCCTGAACCCGCTGTGCAAGAACCCGCCCCGCAAGAAGAACCTGTTTTCTATGAAGAGCCGCTTCCTCAGTTAAGTGGTCCGGTAGTGGTGCTGCAGAATGCTAATCTGTTATTTACTTCTTCTTATGACTCTATCACCATTAAAGGTGTAAGTGGAGCCATGAGTTTAGAAGGGGGCAAGTACGCCGGTAAAGGCGGTAAAATTACCTGGAGCCACATGGGCGTTCAGGCTACCGCTGAATTAGGTAATCTGGTGTTTGACCGCGATAAACCAAGTTTTAAGGCTGAAAACGTACTTTTAAAACACCCAACCTTGTTAGAGAATGACATAAGGGGAGACTTTGAGTACAGGCTGAGTCAGCCAAAGGCGAACGGTGATAGAGATTTCCCTAAATTTATTTCACGTACCAGCAACGCCAAAATCAAAAAGTTTGGGGCTGGTCTCAAATATGTTGGCGGGCTTTCCATAGCCGGTCAGGCACTCATGAGCGCGGCTTTAGATGGTAGCCCTTCCACTATTGTGGTATCAGAGGGAGGGGAGCCCAAGTTTAGAGCATCGGCGCGAGCATTTACAATTACAGACAGTTTGATCAAAGCACCAGAGGCAAGTATTGCCTTGTACCAAGGGAAAGACTCTATTGCTCACCCCGGCGTGAATTTCAACTTTAACAGAGAAACCAGCCGGCTGGTGCTCTCCTATTCAGATGGAGTCTTCAGGCCTACACCTTATTTTGACTCTTACCATCAGGTAGAACTGTTAGCCGATGCCGCCATTTGGAACCTGAAAGAGTCTCAAATTAATTTTACCATCCTGTCGGCCAAAAGTCAGGTGCCGGCTCAGGTAAATTCTAGAGAATATTATACTGAAGGATTATTTAATCAAATTAGATCTATCTCTAATTTTCATCCGCTGTATTTAGCGGTAGGGTACGGGCAGCAGCAGGGAACCAGAGAATATTACTTGGCAGATATGGTCCGCGATACCAAAATGGACAAAGAGGTATTGCATAACACCCTCACTAGCCTGGCAAGGGGTAACTTCTTGGGGTATAACCCTGCCACTGGGCATGTGCAGCTGCGAGAGAAGGCCATTCATTTTGTAGAAGCGTCAAGAGGCCGGCGAGACTATGATTTTATTCACCTGAACGCTCTGTCTCCTAGCGGCCGTAATGCCACTATAGATCTTGAAACTGGTGATTTGGTTGTTCGGGGAGTTAAGAAGTTTACGTTCACGAAAGATTCTACCGTTACTGCTGAGCCAGATAGCCAGATTGTAAGAATTAAGAAAAACCGAAATATTCTATTTAATGGCCGGGTAAAATCAGCTGATTTTACCTTCAAAGGGAAGGAATTCCTGTTTGACTATGACGGATTTTTTATTGATCTGGCTAAAATTGACTCCACCATATTAACTACTAAAACCAAAGACAAAAGCGGCAATCTAAAGTCTACCCCTTATACTCTGGTTAGCCGTAGCGGGAAGGGTGTTGCAAAACTATACCTGAATCGGCCAGACAATAAGTCGGGTCAGAAGAAGTATGGTGGTTACCCCGCATTAGATGCCATTTCCGGAGCAACGGTTTACTTCAATAAACCTGAAATTCTTGGAGGAGTGTATGATACTACGGTATTCTTCAGTATTCCACCGTTTAAGGTAGACAGTATGAGTAACGGGGGCGAAAGTGTGATTGGGCTTTCTGGCACCTTCCATTCCGGTGGTATTTTCCCGCCCATTGAAACAAAGCTCTCAGTTCAACCAGATGGAGCTTTAGGATTTCAATATTTTGTTCCGAAGGGTATAGAAGTGTACGGTGGCAAGGGCAAGTTCTCTGATACGCTTACCCTTGATACCAAAGGTCTGCGGGGGAATGGGACGCTTTCTTACCAAACGGCCACAATGCAATCTCCAAGCTTTGTGTTCTTCAAAGATTCAGCCATAACAGATTCGGGTGTTAAAGGTAGTTTTACTGCCGGTTCTGTACAGCAAGGGTCTTACCCAAGCGGGACCTTCAAAGGGTATACCATGGAGTGGTGGCCTTACAGAGATACACTTCAAATTGAAACCAAAGGCCAGGAGCTCATGAGTATGTTTAGCAACCGGTTTACCTACAAAGGAATGCTTGGTTTCACGCCGTCGGCACTTTTTGGAGATGGCGTGATAGAGAATAAAGATGTTGCCATTAAGTCGCCTTTGTTTACGTTCAAAAAAGGGTTAATTCACGGCAACCGGGCTAGTATGGAAATCAGTTCTTCTGATAAGACTAAGCCAGCCCTGACTACTTTTGATGTTTTCCTGGATTTCTTCTTAGATGAAGGGTATGCCAAATATGCCCCAGAACGTAAAGGTTTTGCCAGCACCGTGTTTCCGCTTGCGCAGTATAAATCTTCTTTAGGCGGCGGCCACTGGAGTTTCAAAGAGAAAAAGCTAACCCTTAGTTCAGGTGAAGCCGGTGACAATGAATCGTACTTCTATTCTATGAAGACCGGTATGGACTCGTTGCGGTTTAAAGCTTCAAATGCCGTGTACGACCTCAGTAATTACACCTTAGTAGCTACCGGGGTGCCTTACATTCCAGTAGGTGACAGTTACATTATTCCTGACAGTAATAGAGTGCATATTTTGGAAGACGCAAAGCTGAAAACTTTCCAGAATGCAGCCCTGGCCATGGACTCGGTACAGAAGTACCATCAGATGGTGCGCGGTGAACTACACCTGGACAATGCCTTTGGTATTACCGGTAACGCTGTGTATAAATTCACTAACTCCGCTTCCAATAGCTATGATATTAAGTTTAATAATTTTGCCTGGAACGCACCAGAGTTAAGCAAGAAAGAAGAGCGAAAAGGAGAAATGGCTACTCCTCATTTTTTGGCTACTGCCCAGGTAGCTGAGGAAGATACTGTATTCATTTTACCAAATGTGAGGTATTATGGTACCGTAAGCTTGGCGTCAAACAAGCAGTATATGAACTTTGACGGATTTGCAAAGCTGCAATTCAGCAGCAATGAAAGTTCTGATTGGTTCCCTTTCAAACGTGATGAGCTAAATCCTGAAGACGTTCGGCTTGAGATCAGAAAGGCTGCGCTGGCAGACGGGACGCCGCTGAAAACCGGAATCCATATTAATGCCAGCGATGGTAGAATTTACAACACCTTTGTGTCTAAAAAACAGTATGACGATGACCTTGACGTGTTTGAGGTAGAAGGACTTCTTTCTTTTGACAAAGAGACGAAACAATACAAACTGGGCGACGAGAATCGGGCTTTCGGCAGTTCTTACACAGGTAATGTGTTGCATTACAACAACGCCACGAAGGAAGTTAAGTATGAAGGAGCTTTTAATCTGATTCAACCTGCAAAAGGGTTTAAGCTGCAAGTGTCTGGCAATGGTTCAGGCCGAACCGATAGCAGTCTTTACGCCTTAGATACTTTCATGGCTTTTGACTTTGATGTGCCTTCGCAAGCCATAGAGAACATGGCGAAGAATCTAGTCAAGAACGTGCAGGGCGCTCCAGAGGGAGTAGACTTGAACAGTGCTTCTTTGCCTTATAAATTGGCCGCTTTCATTGGCGATAAGGGAGTAGAAGACTTTAAAGCGAAAACAGCCAATGGCTACGTTCCTTTCTCAAAGATTTCGTCTAAACTGGTTCGTTCCCTTGTGCTGAACAATGTACAGCTGAAATGGTCACCGGTGACTAATGCCTGGTACAGTGTAGGCCCTTTAAGTATTGCTGGTATTGATAAGACCGATGTGAACGCTAAAATAAATGGGTACATTGAGATAAAACGTGGTGCCAGTGGCGATGTGGTTTCAGTGTACCTGGAGCCAAATCCGTACGGGTGGTACTACCTCAACTTCTACGAAGGAGGCTTGGGTCTGGTAGCTTCTGATGGAGAATTCAACAGCGTTATCTCCAAAAAATCAAACGGCAAATCTCCGGGGTCTTACAGTTTCTATCCATTAGAACAGATAGATAAAATGGAGTTTGTAAACTACTTCCGTAAGAATTACTTAGGCAAAGGACCTGCCGAGGCGCCACCGCAGCCAACGTATGATACTTTTGCAAGCGCAGATGAAGAAGAAGCTAGCGGGAAAAAGGCAAAGAAAGACAAAAAGAAAAAAGGTAAGGACGACGAAAACGGACCCGCTCCGGCGGGCTTTGACATACCGGTAGCAGACGCGCCTGCAGATTCTAAAAAGTCTAAGAAGAAGAACAAGGAAGAGAATACTGACGCTAAACAGGCTGAGACAGGTGATATTCCGGTAGCAGAAGAGGCGGAAACTCCAGCCAAAGAGTCTAAGAAGGAGAGAAAGAAAAAGCAAAAAGAGGCTGAGGCAGAATCAACTCCTGACATTCCGGTGGCTGAACCAGCCAAAGATTCTAAAAAAGATAAAAAGAAAAAGAAGAAAGGCGAGGAAGAAGCCGAAGTGCCGCCACCTGATATTCCTATTGGCAACTAAGGCACTGCAACCGCTAATCTATTATAAGTTAAAACCTTCTGTTTTGAGCCTGTTTTTCCGAAAGGAGGCTTAAAACAGAAGGTTTTTTGTTTTCGGCTTCAGTAGCGTCTTTTAACTAAGGGCAGGCTGAATAACCATACTTTATTCACGAAAGCAGGTATAAATTCTCTACTCCAGTACTTATTTTGGGCAAAAGAAGGCTCTTTTTCTATATTTGAAGAATCAAGTATTTCTGTGGCTGCGTCAAGAGTGGCGGAACAGAAACTTGGGTAAAAGAGAAAGACCAAAATATGGAGTGGTTAATAATTGGAGGCATGTTACTGGCTGCCTATTTGATTGGGGCAGTTCCTACGGCAGTGTGGGTGGGCAAGTCTTATTATGGTATAGATGTTCGGCAGCATGGCAGCGGTAACGCTGGTGCCACCAACACATTTAGAGTGTTGGGCAAAAAGCCAGGCGCCATTGTAATGGCAGTAGATATTTTCAAAGGCTGGGCCGCTACCTCGTTGGCTGGGCTGTTGGTATATTTTGAGGCCATTCCGGAAGAGCAGCTGATCATGTATAAGCTTCTGTTCGGTACCATTGCCGTGATAGGTCATATTTTTCCGGTTTACGTAGGTTTTAAAGGCGGCAAAGGAGTGGCTACCCTCATGGGCATGGTGCTGGCAGTGTACCTGCAGGTAGCACTGGTATGTCTGGGAATCTTTATTGTGGTGCTGTTACTGACAAAGTATGTTTCTTTGAGCTCTATGCTGGCCGCTATCTCTTTCCCTCTTTTGTTATTGCTGCCCGTCTTTAGACAAGATGAGCCCCTGCTAATGGTTTTCGGAATCTTGATTGCCGTAATGGTGGTGCTGACACACCGAAAGAACATAACCCGCCTCTTGCAAGGAGTAGAAAGCAAGATAAGCTTTGGCAAGAAAAGCTGAATACTTCTGTTAGATCTGCTGTGACCAAAGCAGGAACTCAGTCTTGCAGTAGGCCATGGAAAGCTGCATAATTGGCAGAGGATGATCCTGGTGTTCTCCCCCAAAAAGGGTGGGCAAAAATAGTTTGCCGGTTTTTTGTTGTCACCCTGAAAAGATCTTGGTGACGAACGGCAGTAGCGGGCAATAAGTGCTTTTCTAGTTCGCCCACAAGATCTTTTCAAGATGACAAAATGAGGTAGTGTGATTCTACCTTCTTACTTATTAAAATCTCAACACTTATTCAGCATGAAAAACTATATAGAACAACATAAGGATAGGTTTATAAACGAATTACTGGAGTTGCTCCGGATACCGTCGGTAAGTGCTGATGCGGCTTTTAAGGGCGACGTGGTAAAAGCAGCTGAGTATCTTAAAGAAAAGCTTGCCGAAGCCGGTGCCGACAATGCCCAACTGTTTGAGACAGCGGGTAATCCTATTGTGTACGCCGACAAAATTATTGACCCTGCCTTACCTACGGTGTTGGTGTACGGTCACTATGATGTACAACCCGCCGACCCCTATGAGCTGTGGGATTCGCCTCCGTTTGAGCCCGTAATCAAAGACGGAAACATTTACGCCCGTGGCGCCTGTGATGACAAAGGTCAGACCTACATGCACGTAAAAGCCTTTGAAACCATGATGCAGCAAAACTCTTTGCCCTGCAACGTGAAGTTCATGATTGAAGGCGAGGAAGAAGTAGGTTCAGTAAATCTAGCCACCTTTGTGAAGGAGAATAAAGCCCGCTTACAGGCAGACATAATTGTGATATCAGACACGGGTATGCTGGCAAATGATATACCGTCTGTTACCAGTGGCTTGCGTGGGTTGAGCTACCATGAGGTAGAAGTAACCGGACCCAACAGAGACCTGCATTCAGGCTTGTACGGCGGTGCAGTGGCAAACCCAATTAACATTCTGTGCAAGTTGATTGCCTCATTGCATGATGAAAACAACCACATTACTATACCTGGCTTTTATGACAAAGTAGAAGAGCTAAGCCAGGAAGAGCGGGTAGAAATGGCACGAGCCCCTTTTAGCCTTGATGCCTATAAAGCAGCTCTAGATCTGCCAGACGTGCATGGCGAAGCCGGATACAGCACCATGGAGCGAAATTCCATCAGGCCTACCTTAGATGTGAACGGCATTTGGGGCGGTTATACTGGCGAGGGAGCCAAAACTGTGATTCCTTCTAAAGCCTACGCTAAAATTTCTATGCGCCTGGTACCTCACCAAACTTCTGAAGAAATAAGTGAGTTGTTTCAGAAGCACTTTGAATCTATTGCCCCACCAAGTGTAAAGGTAGTGGTTAAGCCTCACCATGGAGGGGAGCCAGTGGTAACACCAACAACTTCGGCGGGTTATCAGGCAGCAGCCAAGGCCATGGAAGATACCTTTGGGAAGAAACCAGTGCCCGTACGCAGTGGCGGCAGCATTCCTATAGTGGCCATGTTTAAATCTGAATTAGGAATAGACACGGTGCTTATGGGCTTTGGGTTAGACTCAGACGCTATTCACTCTCCAAACGAGCATTTTGGGGTATTTAATTTCATGAAAGGTATTGAGACTATTCCGTTGTTCTACAAGCATTTTGCCCAATTGCACGGAAGGTCTTAGACACAAGACTCAAGACATAAGATGTAAGACTCTTTCTTCGATGTTTTGGACAACGGTAAAAAATAAAAATGCCTGCACAGTAATTGTGCAGGCATTTTTATGAAGGGATATGTCTTGCGTCTTACATCTTGTGTCTTAAAGCTATCTGCTAATTGGGAAACCTACTTGTAGCTGAAACACAGAATGACGGGCATTTTTGAAATCTCCGCGGGTAGGGGAATCGTCGGTAAGTTCGGTAAATGCGCCGGTATAACGGAGGCCTAAGCTAATACCGCCTTGGGTGGCAAAACCAATACCAGCCGCATACCCTACTTCAAAATCAGAGTAGCCTTCTTTGCTTTTCTCACTGGTATTTCTTGTTATCAATTCTCCGGTTCTGTTGTTGTACTGTTTGGTTTTATCGTTCACACTAACCAGGTAAGATACTTGCGGACCAGCCTCAAAAAAGATAGGACCCGCTTTTACGCGAGCTAGCACTGGTACATCAATATAGTTAAAGTTGGCTGAGCCCTCATATCTATATTCTTCACCGGCTCCTACTACAGGTGTCTGAACAGTGCTAACTACCTTGTCATCGTACCTGTACCCTTTGTTAGAATACAGTACTTCTGGCTGAATAGAGAAGAAATCACCAACAATGGGAGCATTTAAAAAAATACCGGCATTATAGCCTATCTTGTTGTTAAAACGCTCTTCGTCTTTTAAATCGCCAGAAAGGTTAGAGTAGTTTAGCCCGCCTTTAAGTCCGAAAGTTGCTTGGGCCTGTGTTGTATAAGACACAACCACCGCCGCAAATAGAAAAAGTAATTTTTTCATGGTTCAAAAATTAAGATAAAAGTTCCATTCACTGGAAATACTTACTCAAACACTGTGCCTGTTTTGCTTTAGGATAAGTATACGAGGCTGTTTTATTTTGGACTAGCTCATTAAACACAAATGCTCTGCGTTTGGCAGAGCATTTGTGAAAAACTTGAAGTTACTGCAGAATTGATATTATCTGCCCGGGAACATGTAGCCAATAGTAAGCAGAAATGCTGAATGACGACCATTGGTCAGCTCATCGTTATTTTCTTTAGCTAATGAGTTAATGCTGCCGTTGTAGCGCAAGTTTAAGTTGAAGCCACCTGGAGTTTGCAGTCCTAAACCTGCTCCATAGCCTATTTCAAACTCCGCCATGTTGTCTTTGTTTATTCTGTTAGACTGCTCAAAGCTGCTGTTGCCTATGCGTTCTTCAGATTCATTGGTGATATGCACGAGATAAGATACTTGTGGACCAGCCTCAAAATAAAGTACTCCTGTGTTAACTCTCAAGAACACCGGTAGCTCTACATAATTGAAGATGACGTCTCCCTGGCGGGTTATGTTTTCTGTACCCAGAGTAAAGGCTTGATCACGGTAGGTGTATCCTTTCTGTGTGTATAACAGTTCTGGTTGAATGGAAAGAAAGCCGTCGGCAGCTAAAGGCAGGTTAGCTGTAAGACCTCCTACAAACCCAAGCCTATTCTTATAGATATCTTCGTTTTCTAAATTGCCAGCAAGATTTGAATAAGTAACCCCTGCTTTAAGACCAATGCGTGGTCCGGTTTGTGCTTGAGCAACCGAAAAAGATAAAGCTGCTGCTAATGCTAAAAATAATACATTCTTCTTCATAGTAGTATCGATTAGGTAAGGGAGCCTTGTGTTAGGCGTACAAGGTTAAAATGCTCCTATATACGGTTTGAAGCGAAAAAGTTAGTTGTGACGATCAACTTTGCTTGTTTTCAAAAATTAAAAGTGCGTCCATAAAACAACAAATGCCCCGCACTAGCAGAGCATTTATTGTTTTCATTTAAGGCATAGACTTTATTTTCTAGGAATCATAAATCCTAAAGTTAGCTGGAAAACGGAGTGACGGGCATTGGCCAGTTCATCACCGTCGTTTTTAGCTAAAGAGTTGATGCTGCCGTTGTAGCGCAAGCCAAGGCTAAGTCCATTGCCGGTTTGGTACCCAATACCGGCGGCGTAACCTATTTCTATTTCGGCTAGATTATCTTTGTCTATTTTGGTGGATGTTTCTCTAAACGTGTCTCCATCTACACTTACTTCTGTATTATCCTTAATTCCTAACAGGTAAGAAACCTGGGGACCTCCCTCAAAAAATAAACCACCCGCATTTACACGTAATAAAATAGGCAGATCAAGGTAATTATAGCTTACTTCACCTTTGTTTTTAATGGTTTGGTTCATGGCGTTTTTGTATTCTATGTCCCGATACTTATACCCTTTTTGAGAGAAGAGCAGTTCAGGCTGAATAGACAAGAAGTTGTCACTCGTTAGAGGAAAGTTAGCGGTGATACCCCCCACAAAACCAATTTTGTTTTCATACCTGTCCTCTTTTAAATCGCCAGATAAATTAGAGTAGTTTACACCTGCTTTAAGACCAATACGTGGACCGTTTTGTGCCTGTGCAACCGAAAAGGATAAAGCTGCTGCTAAGAATAATACAATCTTTTTCATAGTGTTACGCATTAAAGTTATTCATGTAGCAAAAAGTGGCTACCATGTAAAATGCTTCTTTATACGCTTTCTGATAAAAAAGTTGGTATTTTACTTGTAGTGGAGTAATGAAAGACTTGTGGCTGTGCAGAATAGGAAAACTACAATTATGTCTCTTTTAAATTTTCTTTTAATACAAACCGCTGACTACTAGTGCACATTCAACAAAAAGGGTGCTAATTTTAGCACCCCTTTTTTGTTGAATGTGGTTAATATTTCTTATCTGCCACCTAATGAGAAGCTCAAAGAAAGTTGGAATACTGAGTTACGAACATCTCCAAAATCTGCATCTTCATTATCTTTGAAGACTTTCGATAATCCGCCATTGTATCTCAGCCCTAGACCAATATTATCACTGATGTTATAACCTAGTCCAGCAGCATATCCAAAATCAACAGTATTAGTGTAATCTTTGAAGTCTACAGACAAATCTCCCATTTCTGCTTCTGATTTAACTAAGAAAGAGATGGTAGGACCAAATTCAAAGAAAAGCTTATCAGCATTGATGCGAGCCATAATCGGAACATCAATATAGTTTAAGTTAAGGCTCATGTCGCTATCTCCATCTCCTTCTCCGGTAGCTCCCTTCATAGAGTATAAAACTTCGGGGCGAATAGAAACCATGTCAGAAACGCCAAAATCAACGAATCCGCCTACATGAAAACCAAATTTGTTTTTGGAGTCTTCAGTGTCATCTCCAGTAATATTGCTTAAGTTTCCACCGGCTTTCAAGCCTAACTTAATACCACCTTGCGCTTGGGCAAAAGATATGGTAAATAGTGCTACAACAAAAAGAAGTAGTTTTTTCATAAATAAAGGGTTTTAAGGGTTAAAAGTTTGAAATATTTCAGTTGCTAATTTTTAATTTTTTTTGGTCTGCTCCTATACCTACTTGTAAGTACTACACATGTCATAAAATATACATGTAAGGTGGCCTAAAAGAAATGCTGCTAAAAGAAAGAAAAGTGAGTAGCCGCAGTTTATAGGAGCTGTCGCTAATGTAACACTCTGCTAGGAATACCCATATAGCACCCTAGCAGAGTGTTTCATAATTATCTCCCAAAAGAGTAGCTTAAAGAGACTTGGAAAACAGAATTACGAACTTCCGCAAGCGATTCACCATCTTCTTCTTCAAAGATGTTTGTTAAACCACCGTTGTATCTCAGGCCTAAGCCAATTTGCTCTGTGAATTGGTACCCGAGTCCGGCAGCATAACCAAAATCAAAACCTCTAGTTGCATCTTTCACATTTATAGAAACATCTCCATCTGATACCTCTGCTTTCACCAAAAAAGAAAATGTAGGGCCAAACTCAAAGAAAAGTTTATCTGCTTTGATACGAGCTAATACAGGAACGTCAATGTAGTTTAGGTTGAAGCTTGCATCATCATTTTCTTCAGATGTCGCGCCCTTTGTTGAGTACAGGAGTTCTGGACGGATTGACACCATTTCAGATATACCGTAATCTGCAAAACCTCCAATATGGAAACCGAATTTATTAGTGATATCGTCAGCATCATCACCGGCCATAGAGGCTATGTTAACACCAGCTTTTAAGCCAAGTTTGATACCATCCTGCGCTTGGGCAAGTGAAACTGTAAACAGAGTTGCAACAAAGAATAATAATTTTTTCATGAAGTAAGTGTTTGAAAAGGGTTGGGTTGAGTGATGATTGGGCTGCGATATAATAAATAATATTGACTACTCCTATATTGGCTGGTGCCATAAAGTTAGTGCTCAGGTGATAGTGACTGTGTTGCTTTCCTTAACACGTATGCAGTAACTGAATCTACTAATTTTTGCCAACTATGTAAGCTAAAGAAAGCTGAAACACTGAGTTTTTAGCTTTGTAGTTGTTGTTTTTGTCTACGTTGGTTATTCCGCCGTTATACCTGGCGCTAACTTCTAGTCCATGGCTTAATTGATAGCCAATCCCTAAGGCATAACCAAAATCAACTTTTCTATAATCGTTGCCTCCGGCGGTTTCTTCATCGTCAGGGGTAGAGTCACCATCAAGTTCTGATTTAGAAGAAATGAAAAAGGAAGCGGTAGGACCAGCCTGTAAGAAAAGATTTCCTACTTTATAATGAGCCAGAACCGGTACGTCAATGTAATGTAGAGTTTCTTTAAAATGATACTCTTTCTCGCCAACTTCAAATTCGTAGCCTTCTGGGTCTGCCATGTACTCTTCCCAATTAACCGTTTCCCAGTTAATGCTTTCCCAGTCTGGGCCCATAAATTTCATACTGGTGCCTTTGAGCGAATACAGCATTTCTGGTCTGATAGAGAGAGACGGTGTAAGGGCATATTCAATAATGGCGCCTGCATGAAAACCGAATTTATATTTTGCTTCTGCGGGTACATCTTCACCAGTAAACCCAGTGTAATTACCGCCGGCTTTAACGCCTAGGGAGAAACCAGTTTGCGCATGCCCACACACACAAGACAAACTAAAGACAGCCAGAAGTAAAAGTTTTTTCATTAAGAGTTATGTGTGCTCAGGTGAATAAAGAGTGATATTGGTAAAAGAATAGCCTATGTTTTTGAACAAGTGAAATTATGATTCTAATGTAAGATAAGTTTTAATAAAACGTTACATAATTATATTGTTTCTGTAATTGTAGACAGCAGGTGTGTTGTTTACCCCTATAAGTCGTTAAAAATATTTTCTACAAAAAGAGGGGCCAGCTTTATTCAAAGCTGGCCCCTCTTACATGATTTTTTTGACTTTAATTTTATCCTGCCCAACCTTCGCGGTCGAGGCTGCGGTACTGAATAGCTTCGGCTAAGTGTTCAATTTTTATTTCTTCAGAGGCGGCCAAGTCGGCTATGGTGCGGCTTACTTTTAAAATGCGGTCGTAGGCACGGGCGGAGAGTCCCAGTTTTTCCATGGCGGCTTTCAATAACAAACGGCCGGCTTCATTAATACGGCAAAGGTCTTTTACCATTTGTGGGGGCATCATGGCATTAGAATGTATCTCTGGAAAGTCTTTGAAGCGGTCAGCCTGCCATTGACGAGCCTTCTCTACCCGCTCGCGTATGTCAGCGCTGGTTTCAGCTCTTCGGGTAGAAGTCATCTGGTCAAAAGACACCGGAGTTACTTCCACATGCAAATCAATCCGGTCTAATAACGGGCCACTTACCTTGTTCAGATACCGCTGTACCACGCCTGGTCCGCACACACAGTCTTTATTGGGGTCATTATAGAATCCGCAGGGGCAAGGGTTCATGCTGGCCACCAGCATGAAGTTAGCCGGAAAATCAATGGTAAGCTTGGCTCTGGAAATAGTTACCCGTCGCTCTTCCAAAGGTTGGCGCATTACTTCCAAAACCGTCCGTTTAAACTCAGGTAATTCATCTAAAAATAAGACGCCGTTATGGGCTAACGAGATTTCACCAGGCTGAGGATTGCCGCCGCCACCTACCAGCGCTACGTCTGAAATAGTGTGGTGCGGTGCCCGGAAGGGACGTTGCGCCATTAAGGAACTGTTAGTGCCCAGTTTGCCCGCTACGGAATGAATCTTGGTTGTTTCAAGGGCTTCATGCAAAGTAAGCGGCGGCAGAATGGAAGGTAGTCGCTTGGCTAACATAGTTTTACCGGCTCCCGGAGGCCCAATCATGATGGCGTTGTGGCCACCGGCTGCGGCGATCTCCAGCGCCCGCTTTATGTTTTCCTGCCCCTGCACATCGGCAAAATCGGCGGTGTATTGGTGTACGGTTGTCTGGAAGATATCGCGGGTGTCAACTTTAAGGGGAGAGATGGAAAGGTTTCCACTCAGGAAATCAACCGCCTCTTTTAAGGTGGACACTCCAATCACCTCCAGGTTATTGACAATGGCTGCCTCCTGGGCATTTTCTTTTGGTAGAATAAAACCTTTATAGCCTTCTTTGCGGGCCTGAATGGCAATGGGGAGCACACCTTTGATGGGTCTTAGCTCTCCGTCTAAAGCCAACTCACCCATCATGATGTACTTGTCAATGTCTTCTGTGGGTAGCTGTTCAGAGCCGGCCAGCAGGCCAATGGCAATAGGCAAGTCATAAGCGGAGCCTTCCTTCTTAACGTCAGCGGGCGCCATGTTGATGACTACATTCTGCCTGGGGAAGCGGTAGTTATATTGTTTTAAAGCCGACTTTATGCGCTGCTCACTTTCTTTAACAGCATTGTCGGGCAGACCAACTAAAAAATACTTTGTGCCGGGGCTAACATTTACTTCAATGGTAATGGTATAGGCATTTACGCCCTGTACCGCGCTGCCAAAGGTTTTAACAAGCATAATATCTTATAATGCAAGGGTGCTTTATCTTGAGTACGCCAACATTAAGCTGCTGCAATTAATTCCAGATGGAAAGGTGCTCTTTGTTTTTAGCTTGATTTTAGAAAAATAAGGCTAAAACAGAACTGCCCTTTGTATAACCAGAACTAAAGTTAGCCCTCATCAAAGAAAATCTGCGACAGTAGGCAACAGATATAAAGGAGTGGACTGATGGTACACAATCCAGCAGACTTGCAGAGCTTTAGAGCGCCTTCCGTGGCTACCATGCATTTGGGGCGGGTATTGCTCCATACCAAGTTCCTAATTTGGCGAAGCTTTAGTAGCCCATGTGCTTTTCTAAGAGCAAAATGAAAATATGAATAACCTTAATGTGGATTTCCTGAATTCTATCGGCGTAGCCGAAGTGTGGCACTCTGACTTCTGCATCGCTTAAAGCTGCGAGTTTACCGCCGTCTTTTCCAGTAAGGCTTACTACTTTCACGCCATTCTTTTTGGCCGCCTCAGCTGCTTTTAAAGCATTGCCTGAGTTGCCGCTGGTGCTAATAGCCAGCAACACATCGCCGGGGCGGGCCATGGCCTCCACATATCTTGAGAAAACCTGATCATACCCATAGTCATTAGACACGCAGCTCATGTGCGTAGGGTCTGAGATGGCAATAGCAGCCATGGCTGGGCGATCATTGCGGTAGCGGCCGGTTAACTCTTCGGCAAAGTGCATGGCGTCACACATAGAACCGCCATTTCCGCAAGAAAGAATTTTGCCTCCGTTCTTCAGGCTGTCTGCCATGAGGTGTACTGCAGCTTCTATGGAAGAAACAGTGGAAGGAAGCGCTAAAAAATTAGAGAGTACCTGTTGTGCTTCTTGCAGCTCAGCTAATATAAGTTCAGTAGTTGGATTCATTAAGGTAATGGTCTTTGATCTGGCCGCGGTGGTAGATCAGATTCGTCAGTTGGGCCAGTGGTAGGTGGTATGGTGCGGTCAGCCGAAGCCCAGAACGTTCCATTCTGCGGGGTAGAATTAACTGGTCTGGTTGGGTCAGGCTGAGGAACAACAGGTGCAGCTACAGAATCTTTCATGCGTTGGTCATACAACTGCGCTTTTAGCTCGGTAATCTGCCGATGTTCGCGCTCTAAACCACGTTTTAGGGTGGCAATATACGCGTTTTCTATCAACAGTTCTGCCAGAAGTAAAATGGCACCAGCCCACAGAAAGCGGTTAAGAAAAGCAGCATCATGAGGCAAATCAAAAAGAGCCACAAACTTGCTCACGCTTAAAATGCGCAGCAAAAACAGAAAGGCAACGATCAAATAAACCATTGCAGTGATGTTGATAACCTTCTTCAGAGTTTCCATAGTGAGAGATCGCGTGAACATTAAATATACTATATATTCTAATGCTTACGCAAAAGCTTTAAAATAGCTGTTCTTAGGGTTGCTGATTGTTTGTTGTTGATTGTTATGATCGGCAAAAGAAGACCCACCTCTTCCAAGGAGAGGAGTTCGAAATAAGGGAAATATCAATCAACCACCAGCAATCAACAATTATTACGCCGTCTGCATTTGGGTGAGTTTGTAGTAAAGCCCCCCATGCTGCACTAACTCCGCATGATTGCCGCGCTCTACTATTCTACCAGCCTGTAGCACAATAATTTCATCAGCGTGCTGAATGGTGCTGAGGCGGTGCGCAATAACCAAGGAGGTGCGATTTTTCATGAGGTTCGTCAAGGCTTCCTGTACCAGCTTTTCTGACTCAGTATCCAGCGCTGAAGTGGCCTCATCCATGATCAAGATGGGTGGATTCTTCAGAATGGCACGGGCAATGCTCAGGCGCTGCCGCTGTCCACCAGATAGCTTTCCGCCCCGGTCACCAATCAAGGTTTGGTAGCCTTCGGGTGAGTTCATAATGAACTCGTGGGCATTGGCAATTTTAGCGGCGGCCATTACCTCTTCTTCGGTGGCATCTGTTTTGTTGAACTTGATGTTGTTGAAGATGGTGTCGTTGAACAAAATAGATTCTTGGGTCACTATGCCCATCTGGTCTCGGATGGAGTGCAGGGTGCAGTCGCGGAGGTCGTGGCCATCAATAAAGATTGCGCCTTCGGTTGGGTCATAGAAGCGTGGGAGCAAATCAGCTAGGGTAGACTTGCCCCCACCAGACGGGCCTACCAAAGCAATAGTTTTGCCTTTAGGAATGCGCAGGTTGATGTCTTGTAGAATTGGGTCTTCGGCGTAGCGGAAGCCTACATTTTTAAACTCAATATGTTGGCTGAAAGGGGGCAGCACTTGTGCCTGGGCCTTGTCTCTGATTTGTGGAGGAGTGTCTATAAGAGCCAATACTCTGTTACCGGCCACCAAGCCGCGCTGTATATTGCTGAATGCATTGGAAATGGCTTTTACCGGCACCAATACTTGTGAGAACAAAATCAGGTAGCCAATTAATTCTGCGGCCTCAAGGTCAGAACGACCACTTAAAACCAATGAACCTCCGTAGAATAAAATGCCTGCTACGGCCGTCACGCCCATAAACTCAGACATAGGCGAAGCCAAGCTCCGCTTGTTGTTCATGGAAGTAATGATACGGGCATAGCGGTTGTTGCTCTCCTTGAATTTATTGATCACGTACGGCTGGGCGTTAAATCCTTTGATCACGCGAAGGCCGCCCAAGGTTTCGTCAATAATGCCCAAAATGGAGCCCAAAGAATCTTGTCCTTCCGTTGACTGTCGTTTCAGTTTTTTGGCAAGGCTGGAGATGATCAAGCCAGAGGCAGGCAATACTAATAAGCTAAAAAGGGTAAGGCTAGGTGATAGGTAAAACAGCACCCCAAAATACCCGAAAAGCAGGAAAGGCTCGCGGAACAGAACATTCAGCGTGCTGGCCACTGAGTTTTCTACTTCCTGCACATCATTGGTGAGGGTAGACATGATGTTGCCTTTGCGCTGGTTAGAGAAAAAGCCCAACTGCAGCTGCGTGATGCGCTCATATACCTGAAAGCGTAAGTTTTTCACAACCTTGGCTCTTACTTCGCCCTCTATTCTGAGGCCAATGTAGCGGAACAGGTTGGCCAGTAAAACAGAGGCAACCAGTAAAAGGCAGATGAAGCGGAGAGCGCCCAGTTTACCCTCGGACTGTATTACCTGCCCAAAGTAGTAATAGAAGAATTGCTTGGCCCAATCAAACGAAAGTGAGAATTCTGGCCTGGTGGTGATAACGGAGGCCTCCTGCGTACTTACCTCGTCAAAAAGAACTGACAACAAAGGTACCAGAAGAGTGAAATTCATGATCCCGAAAATGGTAGCTAGCAGAGTTGCAATTGCATACCACGGAACATACTGACTAAAGGGCCGCGCAAAATTAAGAATGCGGAAATAAGTTTTCATTCTGGCAAAGGTAGGGCTTTACTGGCTAAAACAGCATACCTGTTGTTTACTCGTTTAGGCTTACTTTTTGAAAAACAGGCCTAAAGCAGCACCGCCCCGCTTGATAGTCAAACGGGGCGGTGCTGTTTTAGGCTGATGTAAAAGAGGTATATATGATTTGCTGTCAGCTTTGGCTAAAAGGCATGCGACCGCTGCGGAATGTTCCAGCGGAAAGACAAGGCCGTAAACGTGGTATTGTGGTCAAAGGCAGGATCTTCAGCCTTGGCATTGCGCACTATCTGGGTAGCATCTATGAACATGTTGTACTTGAGCTGGTAAGAAAGAGTCGCCTCGCCGTACAGTTGGTCTGTCTTCACCCCATTGCCAATGTTGTGGCCATACTCGCCGTTGCGGGTGGTGTAAGGCTTGAGCACGTTGCCGCCAAAGTTGCTCTCGTTGTTTCTAGGCTCAGGGTCTTGGCCGTAGCGGGTGGCAATGGCTTTTGCGGTAAGGGTTAACTTAGGCAGCGGCTGGTATCTCACAATAGCAATGGCCTCGGCTAAATTGGCACCCATGGGGTGAGCTAATGGCTGCTGGTAATGCTGGAAGTTAGTAGATGCGCTTTCGTGCTGATAAGTAAAGGGCCTAACTATGTTTATTTCGCCCTGTAGGTCTAAATTAGACACATTGAAGGCATCAATATATTTGGCACCGCCTTGTAACGCGTACTTGTTGCCCCACCAGCCGTTCCCGGCTTTTATTTCACTCAGCAGAAATTCATCTAACACAAACTGGCCGTATAGCTGCACTCTGTTGTAGATGTTCCATTTGAAGTCTGCCCCCAAAATGGCATTGTCTTCTGACCCCAGAGCCTGCTCAATAGCACGGTAAAAAATAATAGGGTTCAGGTACTGCAGCTCAAAGCGGCCGTAGTTACGGCCAAAAATGGTAGACTCAAACACACCCACGTTCAGGTTGGGCAGAAGGTTTACGCTCAGGTGGTGCAGCGCCATGTACTTTTTAGGGTACAGCTGATCTCGGGATTCATGGTCGGCGGTGAGTTCTGCAAAAAGATTGGTGTACTGTAGTTTCCACACTTGTGTCTGAAGTTTCAGGAAAAAATACGGGGCGGAGTAATCAGAGAGAATGAGCGAACGGAAGCCGTTGCCTATAAAGTGGCGATCGTGCCCCAGCATGACACTTATGTGCTTGGTGGCAGCGTAGTTTACATAGCCACGAGCCGAAAAGAAGTCATAGCCTCCGTCTTTGAACGGTTTCCAGTAAGCCTCATGCGGCACAATGGTGTCTCTGGCAATGCGGTTATTCACCCAGCCCGGAAAGAAGACTTGGTTTTCAGCCAAGAAAGTATAAAAACCCAGCCGCTCATCTATGGTACCCTCCACTTGTACACCACGGGAGTTGATAGACCGCAGACCATCAGTTTGGTTATCTTCCCCGGCAAGTAAACCTATTACGGGGTTCACCCGCAGGCTGAATTCAGGACTCTCGTAGTGGTAAAAGTCAGTTTGGTTTTCGTAAAAATACTTCAGAAATGGGCGGCGGCTCAGGTTATCGCGGTCATAGCGGGTGTAGTTCCAGTTGTCGTTGATCAGGTATTGAATATTGTACTGGTCCTCCGGAGATTTTTCATCTAAGTTCTGCTGAGCAGTTTCGGCTAGGGTGGCTACCCGAGCTCTGCCGTAAGGCTTGAAGGAGGTGTGCAGATTTTCTGTATTGTATTTAATATGATAGCGGTCAATGAGCCGGTACACATCTTCATTTAATGGTACTGTGGCGTCTTGGGCATATGCCTGAAGAAACGCAGATACCGTCAGGAGGGCCAGCAGGTATATTTTTTTCATATAGTGCAGATTGAATATACTAAGTTAAGAGAATTTTGTGCGTGTACTACAGCTTTAGGGCATAGGTTGTCTAAATAAGTGGCGGGGTTCAGAAAGATTAACGTCTGTTTTAGCCGTGTTTTTAGAAAAAGAGGCCGAAAACAGCCTAGGGCAAGGTTCATTCGTCATCTGTTCTTCCTGACTTGTAGCCGCAAAACTCTTATCTTGCCGCTGCATGATACAGCTGCTTCGCTATCAAGACATAGACAAAGCCCTTTGGGAAACTTGCCTGCAAAAGGCGGAGAGGCCGCTGGTATATGCCCATGCGTGGTATTTAGATGCTGTTTGCGGACCAAACTGGCAGGCTTTGGTGGAAGTGCAGAAGGACGCGTATGTGTCTGTTTTTCCGTTGCCTATCAAGAAAGTACTGGGGAAGCAGATGGTGTTTCAGCCCTTGTTCACGCAGCAGCTTGGCTTGTTCTGCACCCAAGCCAGCCAACACCGTTCTGTTTCAGAATACCTCTCTTTACTTCCGCCGCACTTTGCCCAGGTGCAGTACCAGTTGCCGCAGCCAGAGGTAGAACTACATCTGCCCAAAAACTGGAGCGCCAGGTTAAGGCCAAATTATGAGCTTTCTTTAGCGCCTACTTACCCTGAGCTGTACCGTGCTTGTGCCACTAACCTGAAACGGAACCTGAAAAAGGCGCAGGCTGCTCAGCTAAACATTGGTAGAGCAGCCTCTTTTGATAAGCTGCTGCAACTGTTCCAGAATACCAAAGGCAAAGAGCTGGGTGAACTGAAGGCGAAAGAATATAAACGGCTTAGCCAGTTATTCCATAATGCGCAGCAGGCGGGAGTGGGGCAGTTGTGGGAGGTAAGGCAGCAGCAAGAGGTGCTCTGCATCGGTTTTTTTCTGCACGACGGTACCCGTATCACTTATTTGTTTGGGGCAAGTTCTGAAAAAGGTAGGCAACTAAATGCTATGGCTTTTCTCATGGACCAGCTGATTCAGCAAGAGGCTGGCTCTGGAAAAACCTTTGATTTTGAGGGAAGCGAAGTGCCGGGCGTGGCGAAATTTTACGCCAACTTTGGCGCGCAACCCGTTCCATATCTATCTTTAAGTTTCCAAAACTTACCTGCCGCCTACCTATGGACCCGAAACGTCTTCACATCCTTACGCAAACGCCTTCGTTAGCCAATCATTTTATATCTGAGCTGCGCGATGTTACGGTGCAGAAAGATAGTCTGCGGTTCCGGCGCAACCTGGAGCGTTTGGGCGAAGTGATGGCGTATAAAATCTCTGAAACGCTGGAGTTTGCCGAAAAGACTATCCAGACGCCCCTGGCCCAGACGCAGCAAACGCTGCTCACCGAATTTCCGGTGCTAGCCACGGTGCTACGGGCGGGCTTGCCTTTCCATCAGGGGTTCATGAATTACTTTGACCAAGCCACCTGCGCCTTCGTGGGTGCCTATAGAGTAGAAGGAGATGGTGAACGGCAGCTGGCGGTGCACTTAGATTACATGGCCGCCCCCAACCTGCAAGACAAAGTGCTCATTCTGGTAGACCCCATGCTGGCCACTGGTAAGTCTTTGGTGCTCACGTACCGAGACATGCTGAGATTTGGTACCCCCAAGCGAATTATTATTGCCGCCATTATTGCCAGCCCTGAGGGAGCGGCGCATTTACAACAGGAAATACCGGAGGCAGAACTATGGGTGGGCGCCTTAGATGAACGCCTGAATGAGAACGCCTATATTGTACCAGGACTTGGTGACGCCGGTGATCTGGCCTTCGGCGCGAAGAAATAATTGTCTTATCGCCCTCTCAGCAAATTCCGTATTGATAAGCACGTTACTCAGGAAGAAAAGAAAATATGGGCGGTGAGTTACTAAAATACTTTTCGGTTTATCTGCTGAGTACAATCAAATTCATTGGAGGTCCTTTGGCCGGCATTTCCACAGGGCTATCTTTTCTGGAGACTTTTGGACTCACCGTTGCTGGCATGATGAGCAGTGTCGTTGTTTTCTCTTTGCTGGGTAATACCGCGCACCGCTATTATGTGCGCAGGCGGAGAGCCAAAAACAAACCCATCTTCAGTAAGAAAACGCGTAGAGTAGTAAAGGTGTGGCGCCGGTTTGGTATGCCTGGTATTGCTTTTCTAACGCCGTTGATTTTAACACCTATTGGGGGCACGGTGCTGGCCACTGTGTTTGGAGTAGCCAAAACCCGGATTATGGGGCATATGCTCTGGAGCGCCCTTTTCTGGGGTTTCGCCTTAACCCTAATAGTATTCCAGCTAAAGCACCTGCCTTTCCTGGAGTTTTTAAAGTAAAGTAGGCACAAGTATCATGAATATCTTCTACTTCCTCTTAGTTCTCAGTTTTCTTCCTTTCAGGACTGCTATCATTCAGAAGCCTTGCGAGTTACTGGTTAATCCGGATTATACAGAAACTATTCGCGTTTATGAGAAGCCAGAAGGAAACTTGGTAACTACTGTTGCGCATGATGTAGAGGCTGAAGATTTTATATTGTTGTCTGTCACTCAGCAAACCTCTAACTTTTATTTTGCCGCTGTTTCTTTTGCAGTATCTGGCAAATCTTATAAAGGCTGGATAAAGAAGGGAAAGCATATTGGAACATACGCCAGAGACTATGATGCAGCCACTCCATTGACATTATATAAAGAGCCAAGTACCTATGCTGGGGTGAGCGTTGTGGCATCTGAACGGGTAAGCAATTTTTTAGAAGTAACCTCTATCAATGAAGGATGGGTGCGGGTGAAGTTGAATATGAATGGCCGGGTCATACAAGGTTGGCTATCGCCCGAGGCGCAATGTTCCAACCCGTACACTACTTGTAATTAGCAAAAACAACAAGAGCCGCGAGAGAAGACCCGCGGCTCTTGTTGTTTTTGGCCTATTTTTATGAAAAGAGGCCAAAAATACATTTCCTAAACAATCAACAACTAACAATCACCAATCAAATTATCTGCTTTTGCGCTTGCTGGCACCGCCAGATTTAGTCTTTTTCCAGCCAGCTTTCTTTCTGTCACGAGTTTTGGCGCCTTTGCCAATATTCTCACGTGGCGGAAGTGACTTCTTCTCATGGAAAGCGCCTTTGAATTCTGGGTTCGCCCTCTTCTTTTGGTTGTCTATTTCTTTGTCTATTTCCTGCTGTTCCTCATAAGGCGTTTTGAATACTTCCACCTCCTCAGGCAGAGGGTCTTCCGGAATCTGCATCTTGATCAGCTTCTCAATGCGCCGGATGTGGTATATCTCTGCCTCATTGGCGAAAGTGATAGAAGCGCCAGTCTGCTCGGCCCTGCCCGTACGGCCTATGCGGTGCACGTAGTCCTCGTAAATAATAGGCACATCAAAATTAATCACGTGGCTCACCCCGCTGATGTCAATGCCACGGGCGGCTACATCGGTGGCAACCAAATAACGAACCTCGCCTTCTCTAAAGGCCTCTACGGCGTTAATGCGTGTATTCTGGCCCTTGTTGCCATGCACCACCCGCACGCCTCCCTCGCCTTTACGGTCCAGGAACGAGCTAACATTGTCTGCGTTGGTTTTGGAGCGGGTGAAAATAAGCACGCGGTTAAATGCCTCCTTGTCATGAAACAGATGTTCCAGCAGGCCAATTTTAGTGCGGAGGTTAGGCACGCGGTACAGCTTCTGGCTCACGGTGGTCACGGGCGTAGCCTGCGGGGTTACTTCAATCACCATCGGGAATTCCAGAAACTCCTCAGACAGAGTATGTACCCGCTCATGCATGGTAGCCGAGAAAAGTAGGTTCTGTCGCTTGCGCGGAATGATTTCAAGTAACTGGCGGATCTGCGGCATAAAGCCCATGTCCATCATCTTGTCGGCCTCGTCCAGCACCAGCGTTTTCAGTTCTTTCAAAATGAGTTCGCCTTTACGGTAAATGTCCATGAGGCGTCCGGGGGTGGCCACCAGAATATCAACCCCTGCCTGAATGCGCTCAATCTGGGATTTTGGTCCCACGCCGCCAAATATACCCACGATGCGTACGTCTAGATAGGCGCTGAACTTCTGGATGTTCTCCTCAATCTGTAGTACCAGCTCGCGGGTAGGGGCCAATATCAAGGCTCTAGGGTGGTGACCCTGCGCGTATTTTACTTTCATGAGCAGTGGCAATACATAGGCGGCTGTTTTGCCAGTGCCTGTCTGCGCAATGCCCATCACGTCATGCCCCGCCAGCGCCAGCGGAATAGTCTGGGTCTGCACCGGCGTAGGTTTCTCAAAACCTAGTTCCGCAATGGCGTTTAGTAACTGCTTGTTTAGCTTGAAATCGTCAAAGCTGGGCTGAGGTTCACTTTCAAGCTCTTCTGTCTCGGCTGATTCTGTTTCTGCAGTTGGTTCTGCGGGTATAGTTTCGTCCTGCTCAGGGGCAAGATTTTCGTTTTCTTCTTCTATCATTACAGCAAAGGTACGTAATTGAATGTTGGTCTTTCTCTTTTACGTTTTTGTGCTGGTTTTGTGAAAGCAAGTTAGAAATGCTACAGTCTTACCGCCTGCTCAAAAGACCTCGCAGTGTCTTCCAGTCCTGCGAGTGTCTATGCCAACATCCGTTTTTAACCTGTTTCCAGAAAATCAGCACAAAAACAAAAAACTTTCCACTCGCCGGTTTTATCTTAGCCCCATGAACAGCATCCTCATCAAAAACGCCCAACTAGTCAACGAAGGTCAGATCACCACTTCTGATGTGTTTGTCAAAGATGGCCTCATCCACACCATTGGTCAAAACCTGAACTCAGTTGCCGACACGGTAATAGATGCTCAAGGTCAGTACCTGCTGCCGGGTATTATTGATGATCAGGTTCATTTCCGTGACCCAGGCCTTACCCACAAAGCTGATTTGTACACAGAGCCCAGAGCAGCCGTGGCCGGTGGCGTGACTACGTTTATGGAGATGCCGAACACGGTGCCCAACGCTACTACGCAGGAGCTGCTGCAGCAAAAATATGACACAGCGGCGCAAAAATCGTTGGCCAATTACTCGTTCTTCATGGGTGGCACCAATGACAATCTGGAGGAAATCCTGAAGACCGACCCGCGTACTGTTTGTGGCATAAAGTTGTTTATGGGCTCCAGCACAGGCAACATGCTGGTAGATAACCCAGAAACGCTGGAGGCTATTTACAAGCAGTCGCCTATGCTTATTGCCACGCACTGCGAGGACGAGGCCACTATTAGAGCCACTACCCAGCGGTTTACCGAAGAGTACGGCGAGGGCAATATTCCTATGAGTGCGCACCCGCTTATCCGGAATGTGGAGGCTTGCTACAAATCATCCAGCATGGCGGTGGAGCTGGCCAAAAAACACAACACGCGCCTGCACATTCTGCACATCAGCACCGAAGAAGAACTGGCCCTGTTCCGGAACGATGTTCCACTAGAGCAGAAACGAATCACCGCCGAAGTGTGCGTGCACCATCTTTGGTTTGACGCTGCTCAATATGAAACGCTGGGCAGCCAGATTAAATGTAACCCGGCCATTAAAGAGGCAAGGCACAAACAGGCGCTGTTTCAGGGGTTGCTAGACAATAGACTAGACATCATTGCCACCGACCATGCCCCTCACACCTGGGAGGAAAAGCAGGCCAATACTTACAAAGGAGCTCCATCAGGCTTACCGCTGGTTCAGCACTCACTGCAGGTCATGCTGGCGTTTTACAAGCAAGGCAAAATTCCTTTGGAAAGGGTGGTGGAGAAAATGTGTCATGCTCCGGCCATCTGTTTTCAGGTAGAAAAGCGTGGGTTCATTAGAGAAGGCTACTGGGCTGACTTGGTGTTGGTAGACCTGGAGCAAACTCAAGCTGTTGCCAAGAATAATATTCACTACAAGTGCGGCTGGTCTCCGCTGGAAGGGCAGGAGTTGCCGGGCGTGGTGACACATACTATTGTATCTGGGCACTTGGCTTATAAGAATGGCCAGTTTGATGAGAGTAAGCGTGGAGAGCGAGTGATGTTTAGCAGGTAGTAAATTAAAGATGAGAGCGGAGTTACTTGCTACTTTAACCTTTTTAAAAGTTTTAGTATTTCTGATTGGGTTTGGGTTTATTTTTTGGTCTTCAATCTCAGGTCTTGTGAAAGGAACTCCTAATTTGAAAGCAAAATCTTTTTTATATTTCTTTTGGACTGCAGGTGGTGTGATTTTCCTGATGTTGCTTGATTATTTAGTCATTTATTTTGTATCAAATTAACTGTTTTGATTCAGGTGGCGCAGGTATTGTTAATTTAGACCTTAATAGGCTAGAATCCTTTGATGATAGATATTTGCTGTACTACCTGCGAATCAGATAAAAGAAGCATTTGGGGGCCGGGCAGCTCTCAGTTGGAGTTAAATGTGCTGGAGGCAGGCAATTTTATCAATCTAGAACAATGCCCTGAGTGCAGTACAATGTGGGTTCATGCTTTTTACGAACCACATTCGTCTTTCTCTTACTTTGTAAAATGGAAGCTTCTGCCCAATGATTTCAAGAAAATTCATGACATTGATTCAGGTAAAACGCTCTACAATTGGCATGTGTCAGAAGCAAAGCGGCTCTGGAGAACTTTATCAGACCAAGAGCAAGAGGCTGTAGAGCTTCATCGGAAGCGGGCATATGGTCATTATTGTCCAGTAGATATGAAAGTAGACGAAGTGAATTTGGAGGAGCAGTTAAAATGAGTACATCGTCAGGGGATTATGTAAAAGGTGAAAAAAACATATAAAAATTCCGCTCTTACACTTGCATTGAATATCCAAACCCACTACTTTTGCTCTCCAATTACACGGTGGCCGTAGTTCAGTTGGTTAGAGCACCAGATTGTGATTCTGGAAGTCGTGGGTTCGAGCCCCATCGGCCACCCAAAAAGCTCCTGATTTTTCAGGGGCTTTTTTTGTTTTCGGACAGTTGTCAGTATCAAGTAGCGCATATCAGGTTTCAAGATTTAAGCCAGGAGAAACAATACTTGTATAGAATAGGTACTTTTACCTTTGAGTAAAGTAAAATATGTCGTGCTACGTGATACCTGCTACTTGATACAGGTCACACATAATTGAAAGAACATGAGTCTATTAGTAATTGGGTCGGTGGCGTTTGATGCCCTGGAAACTCCGTTCGGGAAACGGGATAAAATCATCGGCGGTGCCGGAACGTTCATCTCCTTGTCGGCGGCCAATTTTGTGCAGCCAGTGAATCTGGTAAGTGTGGTGGGCGGCGACTTCCTGAAGTCTGACATTGAGATGATGCAGAGCAAAGGCATCAACACAGACGGGCTGCAGATAAAGGAAAACGAAAAGTCGTTCTTCTGGTCTGGCCGGTACTTCAATGACATGAACAGCCGCGAGACGCTGGTCACTGAGCTGAACGTGCTAGGAGATTTCGACCCGATTATTCCTGAAAGCTACCAAGACTGCCAATACCTCATGCTGGGCAACCTTGCCCCGAAGGTACAGCGCCAAGTAATTGAGCGCCTGAAAAACCGCCCTAAACTGGTGGTAATGGATACCATGAATTTCTGGATGGACATTGCTTATGATGAGTTGGTGCAAACCATTGGCATGGTAGACGTACTCAGCATCAATGACGAAGAAGCTCGCCAGCTGAGTAAAGAATATTCTTTGGTGAAAGCCGCCAAAAAAATCATGGCCATGGGGCCGAAGTACCTCATCATTAAAAAAGGTGAACACGGTGCGCTGTTGTTCCACGGGGAAGAAGTGTTCTTCGCGCCGGCTTTGCCGCTAGAGGAAGTTTTTGACCCAACCGGTGCCGGTGACACTTTTGCCGGTGGCTTTATTGGCTACCTGGCTTCTACCGATGACATTAGCTTTGAGAACATGAAGCGCGCCGTAATTCATGGTTCGGCCATGGCGTCTTTCTGCGTAGAGCAGTTCGGAACTGAGCGTTTAGTAGACCTGCAGCCTGATGAGGTGGTACAGCGCGTACTGGAGTTTGTGAAATTGGTGAACTTTCAGCCACAGCGCGGTTAATTTATAGTCATTTTGAGCCTGTTTTTCTGAAAACAAGCTCAAAACAGAAGGCATAAAACAGAGAAGGCCACTGATATTCAGTGGCCTTCTCTGTTTTATTATGGCTTATTGACTACGCGCTTTTTAGCCACTGGCGTGCTTCTTCTACCTTGTCAAAGTATTTAATCTCAATAGCGCCCTCCTGCAAAGCTTGTTTGTTCGTGGCTTCCATGCTCATTCTGCCGAAGATGTCTTCTGGTATTAGAAAGGCCATGTGCCGAATTCCCACTTGCTTGGCTTTCCCAAACCAAACCTGGTTTATCCATTGTTGGCTCTCCTGCAGCATTACTTTCAAGTGCACTGTATCCACAAAAATCTTGCTCAGGCCATGTTCTTTGGCTAAGTCTAGCGTAGCCAAAGAGATTTCCATGAACTCCTGATGCTTCAGAAAGCCTTTGTAGGTGGAGATGACAGCCTGTAAATCTTGGTCTAATCTGGTTGTGAGCATTATTTTAAGTAGCAACGCCTTCTTTGCCTGCTTCAAACTTAAACGAAAAAATTTCAAAAGTATCTATGTATCTTTTCTGAAGCCGGAAAAATAAAGTGGCAAGCGGGAATTATGTACCTTTAAATGGATTATTTCTTCTTTATGCAGAAAACCAAAGAAACGGCGCTGGCAATGTTTATTGGTGCCATCATTTTCCTGGCGCTGGAGCTGGCGGTGTACTACGTATTGTCTACCTGGCTAGTGCCTACAGATCCTAAGTTAGAGGAGGAAGGCGGAACCATTGTCCGGAGCTGGAACAAGGTGATGTACTTTACCCTGGCCTACATTGCCATAGTAGTATCTGCTTTACTCATTGCAAGTTCTCAGGTGCCCCGCGAGTACCGGCGGCACGTTATGTTCTGGTTTTACCTGTCTTTGCCCACGCTGCTGGTGGTGTTGTTGCTGGCCTTTAGTTAAGAAAACAGTATACTTTTGCCCCAATTGCCCGTATAGTCTTATATCACGTAAATTTAAAAGGAGGATATAGATATGAGCGCAAGCACAAATGATAGAAACCAGAAAGGTCAAAACGAGGAAACTAAGAAAAAAGGCGGCTTTCAGGATAACACTGACCCCAACTCCTTGGTGCCCCCTACCCAAACTGACCCAGAAAGCAAGTATTTCACCAACAGCAACGGTACCAGTATTCAGAGCGAAGACAATCTCTCAAGAGGCGGTAACCGCAACCGTGAAGGTGTAAATGCGGCCTACGGCGATGGCGGCGACCGCCCGCGTAGCAACCCAAGCGATAACCAATCAGACAGAGGTAAATAAAATCAACTCCTATTTGATAATTAGAAAGGCAGCCCCGTAAGGCTGCCTTTTCTGTTTTAGATAGTGTACTGTTTTCAGGCTCTATTCTCAAAAATAGGCCGAAAACAGGTTATACTTTACATGTATTGATCTTTTATACTGGCGCAAGCAGACGCTTGTGTCCGTAAGCATTGCAAAAGATTATCGACTGCGCCAGCTTTGTCCTCTGCCGTTGTTGTGTGTTCTCACCAACAACTAAAACTGCGGTTGCCAGAACAAGAGTAATTTCAGAGTTTTAACATCAGATAAGCGTGCGGACACAAGCGGACGCTTGCGCCATCAATGGTTTTTGTAAAGGCGGTTTCATGATGGCTTATTGGTTAGCCATCATAAACTGGTAAATTATTTCAGAAACGTTGGCCATAGCACTGATGCCAGCTTTGTCATCTTTCAGGCCCTTGGATAGTAGCACCAACACATATTTGCGGCCGTCGGGCAGGAACACGATTCCTGAATCATGGCGAACGCCGGTAATCCAGCCGGTTTTGTGGGCAACTTTAACTTCTTTCGGGAGATTGGCCGGGATAATGTTTTTATGTTTCTGGTCCAGTAAAATCTTAACCATCTCTTCTGAAGCCTTTGCGTTAGCAGCCTCTCCCTTTGCTATTTTTTCAAAAATCAGCATTAAGTCATAGGCGGTGGTAGTGTTGTTAAGACCCTGTTCGTATGCCTTGCCATCTTCCACGCCGCGCAGCACCTGAATGTCTTTCGCACCAAGGTCACGCATGGTTTGGGTGACTTTTTTAGCGTCTAGCTTTTCAATAACCAGATTGGTGCCCAGGTTGCTGCTATGTATGATCATTTTGTACAGCACATCGGCGAGCGGCCATTTTTTGCCCAGGTTAGCGTAAAGTTCCTGCTCACTATCGTCTTCGGCGCCAATGGTGTAAGCGCTGCCGTCTACAATGCTTTTGAACTCATTCTTGAGCAAAATACTATCTTGTAATGAAAATACGCCCTCGGCGGCTTGTTTGTAAGCTTCAATGAGTACCGGCGTTTTCATGGTGCTGGCCGCGTGAAAAGTTTCATGCTCATTGATTAGCAGTTCCTGCCCCGTCTGCAAATCTTTAAAAGCCACGGCAAAGGTGCCTGCCTCTTTGTTCAATTCTGTGGTTATTTGTTCCCTAAGCGGAGCCAAGTCGTTTTTGATGGGTTTAGATACAGTACAGCCCATGAGCAACAAAATGATGGGTAACAGAAGATAGGAGGAGCGCATACAATTCAAGTTTTGCCCAAGTTATAGAAGTTCGGGGAAATCTATCAGGCCACATGCAGCTGTTTTGGGGCTACTTTTCAGAAAACAGACCCAAAACGAGTTTCTAAATTCTCAGATTCTAGTACGGGCAGGGTTTGGCCAGTCCGTACTAGTTAAAAATCCTGCTTCAGCCAAAGTTTAAAGTTTTGCTTCTGTTCTTCTGTAGCCGATGTGGTTTTGCTGACCCGGTACTGTGGCAAGTGTAGTGGACCGTTTGTAACAAGCTTTACTGTATGCAGTTTGCGCTGCCGGAATAGTGTTATCTCTACTTCTTTCTTGTCAGAAAGCAGCCCCGGCAAGTTGTTGTTCTCCAGTTTTCGGCCGTTTAGTGCAATCAACTCATCCTCCACAGAGAGTACGGCGGCGGCCGGTGAGTTAGGGGAAATATACCCAACGGTAGGGGATGCTGTAGAGGCGGCACTAAGCCTAAACCCGAAAAGGCTCTCATGTGCAGCGGTGGCAGGAAGTTTTTCCAAAGCGCATCCCACATATTCCAGCGCCGGGGCTAGCCATTCCTCAAAAGGGGCAGTACCGAAAATCATCTCCTGAAAATACTTTTCCAAAGAAACGCCTGCCGTCTGTTCGGCTATAATTTTGTAATCTTGGTCTGAATAGCCAATGCCGGTTTGGCCAAACTCCTGCCACATTCGGCACATGACATCGTCAAGTGATTTTTTGTTTTGGGTGGCACGTCTTATTTCCAGATCCAGCACAAGCGCCGCAATACAGCCTTTGTGGTAAATGCTCACCCGCCGGTCCGGAATACTGGCCTTGTAGCCGTCTAACCAAGTGTCAAAAGAAGAGTCGGCTACGGATAGATTCTGTTCGCCTTGGTCAACTGCGTGGCGTTTGATGGTGGTGGTCAGCTCTTGGAAATACTGCTCTGCCGTGAAAACGCCGCTACGGGCCAACAGGTAATCACCGTAATAAGTAGTCACGCCCTCGGCCACATAGCCGGTCCGGAAGTAATTTTCCTGGCTAAAGTCATAGGGCAGCATCTCCTCAGGCCGAATTTGCTTGATGTTCCACGTGTGAAAAAGTTCATGGCAGCTCACACCCAGTAGCTCTTTATATAAATTCTGTGACATGAGCTGTTCCCCTGGCCCCAAGGTGATAACCGTAGAATTCAGGTGCTCTACCCCGTGGTAGTGCGGGTAGGGTAGAATGATGTTCAGGTAGTGGTAGTCAGGTACCGGAAAAGTCTGGAATAAGGCCAGTTGTTCTTGGGTGTAGGCCCTGAAATGTGAAATAACCTGCTCCCAATCAGGCTGGCATTCACCTTGAAACCAGATATGGAACGGAATGCCCTGCTCTTCAAACACCTGATGTTGCAGCGTGGCACTGGCTATAAACGGTGAATCTACCAAATGGTCATAGTTCAGCGCCCGTAGCGTAGCTTTGTCTGTTACGGGTAAGCCGCAGGCAATCTGCCAATCATCCGGAATTTCCAAGGAGAGGGTGCAGGGTTCCTGCTCCTGGCCTTCGGCGGTCAATAAGCAGTTGACCGGGTTCACGTACAAAAAATCAGAAGCAACCCACGAACCCCCGGCGTCCATTTGGCGGGCATGAAAATTATAATGAACCTCTATTTTCTGGTGGTCTTGCGTTTGAACCTGCCACCTGTCTTTGGTTACCTTGCGGAAAGTCAGCGGAGAGCCGTCTGAGCCAGTTACCCTAAAGCCTTGCAGCTTCTGTGCGAAGTTCTGTAGTTCATACCGCCCTGGGCGCCAAGCCGGCAGCTGAAGGTAAAGCTCAGGGGCGGAGATGTTTTCTATAACTGTCTTAATTTGCAGGTAGCCCGAGAGCGGGTTTTGGCAGGAGATATAATACTGTGGCACGGCGCTCTGTCTTTACTGTCTCTTTAGTATAACGAGAATTACCTGCAAGGTAGAGCGTTTTAGGCCTCTTTTCCGAAAAACAGGTTAAAAACAACATTAAATAAGGGAACGTCACATGTCAGATTTGGTAGGGGCAGCTCGCGGTATGTCCGCTGCGTTGGCATCCTCAGCGCCTGTGAATAAGAGTCAGTCAGTTTCAAGCCAACGTTTCTTTACTGTAGACAATGGTCTCACATAAGCTGCCGTATAGGAGTAGTTGTGGCCTGTTCCTGCTGGATTGAGATATAAAGAGCTATTTTAATGCTACTTCTGTTTTCGTCCTATTTTCAGAAAAACTGGTTAAAAACGCCTTTAGTAATCAATAAACGTATACCTTCGCTTTCAGCGGAATGGGGTAACGTGCAAATAATCAAATTAAAATGTGGAGCAGGGTTTGATTTATCAAAATTGATTTCCTAATTTTGCAACCCTTAATAAAATGTTTAGTGTAAGATGAAAAGAACATTCCAACCTTCGCAACGCAAAAGAAGAAATAAGCATGGTTTCCGCTCAAGAATGGAAACTGCCAATGGTAGAAGAGTATTAGCTAGCAGAAGAGCTAAAGGCCGTCATAAACTGACCGTTTCTGACGAGAGAAGACACAAAGCCTAATTTTTCTGAGTAGCTCGCTGCAAGGCGCCTCGCGAATGGGTACCTTCACTGAACATTCTGCAGAAGAGCAACCGCTTTCCCATAGATTTCAAAAAGAAGAACGCTTACGGAGCAAAAAGCTGATTGATCAGCTGTTCCGTGAGGGTTCTTCTTTTAATTCATATCCGCTCCGTTTTGTGGCGCTTCACTTGCCGCAAGAGAGCCAGCCTCCGGTGCAAGTGCTGGTGTCGGTTTCTAAGCGCTACTTCAAGAAAGCCGTAGACCGCAACCGCCTCAAACGCCAGATCCGTGAGGCGTACCGCTTGAACAAACACCTCATTCCGCAGCTCAATACCCAGGGCGGAACGTGGATTATTGCCATTTTATACATCGGCAAAGAAAAAAATCCTTTCAATATTGTCAGTAAAAAACTAAATTCAGGATTGGAGCGTTTGTTAACTAAATAGTCTCCTCCCTTTTTTGTTTTTATTACTGCTGATATGCTGAAGAAATCTATTGCCGGTCTTGCGTTGGTAGGCGCATCTTGGGGCCTTTTCTCCTTCTCTTCGGGCTCAGAGCGTTACTTCGATATCGCCAAAAACCTTGATATTTTCGCTACGCTCTTCAAAGAGGTGAACACCTATTACGTAGATGACGTGGCTCCTTCTAAAATGGTGCGCGTGGGCATTGACGCCATGCTCAAGTCGCTGGACCCATATACCAACTACATTCCCGAAGACGATATTGAAGATTTCCGCACCATGACCTCCGGCAACTACGGTGGTATTGGTGCTTTGGTGGGCAAGCGCGGTGACAGAACTATTGTTTCGTTGCCGCATGAAGGCTCTCCAGCCGAGAAAGCAGGCATTCAGATTGGAGACGAAATACTGAAAATAGACGGCGTAGACTTAGCCAAGAAAAATGATGGCGAAGTGAGCAAGCTCTTGAAAGGCCAGGCAGGTTCTGTAGTAGAACTGGAGATTAAGCGTTATGGTGTAGACAAACCCATGCTGGTTAAAGTTACCCGTGCCAACATTCACATCCCTAACGTGCCTTATTACGGCATGGTCACCTCAGACATTGGGTACCTGCAATTGAGCGGCTTTACCATGGAGGCTGGCCGTGAAGTGCGGGCAGCTGTAGCGAAGCTGAAGGAAATGGGAGCACAGAAAGTAATTCTTGACCTGCGTGATAACCCAGGCGGATTGCTGAACGAGGCGGTGAACATTTCCAACCTGTTCCTGCCCCGCGGAAAAGACATAGTGAGCACCAAGAGCAAGGTCTCTGACTGGAACAAAATGTACAAGGCGCTAGACGAGCCGCTAGATGTGCAAATGCCTTTGGCTGTTTTGACCAGCTCTAACAGTGCCTCGGCAGCAGAGATTGTGTCTGGCGCCTTGCAAGACTATGACCGCGCAGTACTAATTGGCGAGAAAACCTTTGGCAAAGGCTTGGTTCAAATGACGCGTCCGCTTTCTTATAACTCGCAATTGAAAGTAACTACCGCCAAATACTACATCCCGAGCGGACGCTGTATTCAGGCAATTGACTATGCCCACCGCAATGCCGACGGCTCTTTAAATAAGATTCCGGATTCTTTGCGTGTGGCTTTCAAGACTGCTAACGGGCGGGTGGTGTATGACGGCGGTGGCATAAGCCCCGACTTGGCAATTGACAATAAGAAAATGCCGGAAATTATTAGGGTGCTGATGATGAAGAACTATCTCTTTGACTATGCCACGAGGTACAAAGCGGAGAATCCTAGCATTCCGGCGGCTAAAGATTTTAAACTTTCAGATGCCGAATACCAAAAGTTTGTGACTTTCTTGAACGGGAAAGATATCTCTTACTCTACCGATGTGGAGAAAACGTTAGACAACATGCTCAAAAAGGCCAAAGAAGACAAACACTATGAGGAGATAAAGACTGAGATTGAGCAAATAAAGAAGAAAGTAGCCTCTAACAAAGGCAATGACCTCATGCGCTTCAAGCCTGAAATTGTTGAGTTGTTAGAGCAGGAGATTGCCTCACGCTATTACCTGCAGAAAGGTCTGGTAGAGGCTACCTTCAATGATGACAAAAATATTCTGGCTGCGGTAGAGGTGCTGAACAACACAACCAAGTATAACAGCCTGTTGAGCGCTAGCGCTAAGAAGTAGTATACCTATATATAGTAGTGAGCAAAAGGGCAACTGCACAGCAGTTGCCCTTTTGCATTAGAATAACGTAGCTTTGTGTGAAAATGCTGATTACCTGTACCTGAAAGCATGGCGCTAATTTTATCTATAGAAACATCCTCCACGGTTTGCTCAGTGGCTTTGCATAAAGACCAGCATCTGCAGTCATACGCAGAGTTGCAGATGGAGAAGTCGCATTCTTCGCACATAACCGTAATGGTGAAGCAGGTGCTTGACAATGCTAAGGTGGCAATAGAAGACATATCGGCGGTGGCTGTTTCAGGTGGGCCAGGATCCTACACCGGCTTACGAATTGGTTCCGGAACAGCAAAAGGCTTTTGCTTTTCTCTGGATTTGCCGCTCATAGCCGTAGATACCTTGGCAGCCATGGCCCAGCAGGTAATTTCAGCTACCCCTAATCCTCAGCAATTCTTGTTCTGCCCTATGGTAGACGCGCGCCGTGACGAAGTGTACACCTGTCTTGTAGATGAGAATTTAAATGTAGTGCTCCCAACGGAGCCTAGGATTTTAACTTCCGCCGCTTTTGCGGAGGAGTTGGAAAAGCAGGCCGTTATTTTTTTTGGAAGTGGCGCCACTAAAGCCCAAAAAATTCTAACCGACCACCCGAACGCATACTATATAGATAATGTTATGCCTACAGCCAAAGCCATAGGCGAGCTGGCTTGGAATAAATGGCAAAACAAAGAGTTTGAAGATGTGGCTTACTATGAGCCGTTCTATTTAAAAGAAGTGCATATCACAAAGCCATCAGGCAAATAAGAATATGGAAGAGTTTGTAAACAGAGTAGCCAACAGCGGACTTATTACATTGAACTTGGAAGAGTACCTGCACCCAGGGGAGAGAATAGTCTACGATATAAAAGATAATCTCTTTCACGGGCTCATGTTGAGAGAGAAAGACTTTAGAGCGTTTGTAAAGGAGCACGACTGGTCGCAGTATGAAGGAAAGAACGTTGCCATTATCTGCTCCACCGATGCCATTGTGCCAACATGGGCATATATGTTATTAGCAAGTAAGATGCAGCCTTACGTGAATCGCTTCGTTTTTGGAGATTTAGAGGCGTTAGAACAGGCATTAATGCAAGATGCCATTGCCAATATTAACCCTGAAGACTATAAAGACGCAAAACTGGTGATTAAAGGGTGCGGGCAAATACCAATACCCACCTTTGCTTACGTAGAAATTATGCAGAAGCTTTTACCAGTGGCGAGCAGTATAATGTATGGAGAGCCTTGTTCTACTGTACCTATATATAAAAAGCCAAAGGATAAAGCAGCCACAGCGTAAACAAATATTCAATCAAAGATTAGGAAGGGGAGGCAGGCGAAAGCTTGCCTCCCCTTCTTGCATATGGAGAGGGTGTGTTTTGGCGCCGATTTCCGGAAAAGAGGCTTAAAACGCGGTAGCTGT
>NZ_LRML01000039.1 GCF_001647285.1 Rufibacter roseus | reverse complement strand
GCCGTGGAGAACGACGTGGACATCACCGACAGCGGCACTAACTTCACCGTGACCGTGCCGGCCCCGACCATCACCTCGCTCACACCTGACGCAGGCCCGGTGGGCACGGAGGTGACCGTGGCGGGGACCAACTTCGCCAACACGCAAAGCGTCACCTTCAACGGGGTGGCCGCCATCGACTTTATCGTCGCGCCAGATGGCAACTCACTGGTGGTGATCGTTCCAGCCGGGGCCACCACAGGCCCACTTGTAGTCACCACGCCAGGGGGAACAGCGCAGGCAAACTTCACTGTCACTGGCCCTGCGCCTGTGATTTCGACTGTCACCCCGACAAGGGCACCGGTGGGCACCGAGGTGACCGTTACAGGATCTAACTTCTCGACGGCGGCCAACAACGGGA
>NZ_LRML01000004.1 GCF_001647285.1 Rufibacter roseus | reverse complement strand
ACAGAAAAAGGCACCATAATAGGTGCCTTTTTCTGTTTTTTAGGGGCTGGTTTTTGATAAAATTTAGCCTATAAACGCAAACTTTATATTCTATTGTACTAGTAAACGGCGTACCACTGTGCCTTTATCTGTTCTTAACTGAACCAGATAGATGCCTTTGGGTTGGTGCTGCAAGTTGAACGTAACTGAGTTTTTAGCGCTTGAGGTCTTCTGAGTAGCCACTCTTTGCGCTACGCTGTTGTAAACAGACGCCTCTAACACTTTCAATGAAGACGGTGTTTTAACAGTGAAGACACCAGTTGTTGGGTTGGGGTAAACTTGCAGCTGATCTTCCAGCGCCTGCGGTACACCTGTAACAGACGAGGTACCATAAAGCGTTACATCATCAATGTTTAGAACCTCATTTGTGGCATTGTTTTGTACCACAATTTTAAGCTGTACAGACGTGGTGCCGTTCGGGATACGAACAATAATACGGGAAGGAGCTTCGTCCCCAGAAATATCGCCGGTAAGGGCAATTGTCTTTGTGACAGGCGTACCAGCGGTGGTCTCTACTACTCCTGTGCCGTTCATGCCGTACCGTACGTTAGCTGCGCTGCCTGCCGTGATTTTGGCATCTGGCGTGGCAGAGAAATCTGCCCCGTTCAATGCAACATATGCTTCAACAAAATCGCCGGCATCCATACCGTTTCCAGTGCTTATAGAAACAGAGCTATTAAAAATTTCAACGGCTAGATTGTTATAATTGGTTGTGTTGATGCTCTCAAATACCAGGTTGGTGGTGGTTACGCCTGTGGCAGGAGGAATCTGCTGGAAAGATTTTGTGCCGCTGGCAATACGTTGGTTGTCAGGATAGCCACTGTTGTCAGAGGAGCTGCTAAAGCCTGAAGTGACAGCCCAGCCGTCATCGGCTCCATGCTCAAAATCTTGGCGGGCCACAACGCCAGAAGGTAAGTTGCCGCCAACCTGTTCCGTGCGTATTGACAGGGCAGTGCTACCTGTGCCGTATTGCCAACCATTAGAGCAGCTTTCAAAAGCCACTGCATAATATTCAGTATTTGACTTAAGACCAATTACACTAATGCTGTTGCCGGAGCCAATGTAGACCACCTTAGAGCCGTCTGAAAGCGCTGGGGCACTGGAGAAATTCAGGTTGGCGTTGGTATAAGAGGTGCCTGCTTGTGGAGTGGCGGTTGGAGCGCTTCCTTCTCTTACCAGCACCAATCTTCCGTCGCCGTTGCCCGAGGTAAACGATAGGGTAAAGCCGCCGGTGCCCACTTCAGAAGTAGTCAAACCTGATACCCTTTGACTAGGAACACCGGAGCAAGTATAATCTGGCAACGTTACTTGTGCAGCTGGAGCACCTGTAGTATTATAGGTGTTGTTTGTGCTGCAGTATTCAAAAACTTGCACATAGTACGTACGGTTGGCGGTAAGGCCTGTAACGGTTACAGAATTGCCAGTGCCGGCGTATACTAATTTATGTCCGTTACCTTGGTCTGTGGCCTGTGAAAAATCTGAGTTCACGCCAGTGGAATAGCTGCCAGATGGTGAGAAAGCAGAGGCAGAGCCTTCACGCACCACTACTAATCTTCTGTTACCGCTGCCGTTTGTCCAGTTTATTTTAAAAGAAGTTTGAGTGGCCTCCGTCAGTGAAAGCTGACTAACCTGGGTAGCAGGAGAGCAGTTTACTGGGGTAAAGCCCCATGCGCTGGCTACCAATTCAGGATAGTCAATAAACGGGTTACGGTTGCCCTGTACCCGCTGAATTCTGTTGTTCCTTTCCAGTTCACGGGCATCTACCGGATCCTGCAGGTGCCACTGATACAGGGTCTGCATGTCGCCCACGGCGCTGGGTACTCCCTTGCCTGGATCAAATCTTTGGCCCTCGTGCATGGTGTAGAAATAGAAGATGGCACGGGCTACGTTGCCTTTGTGCACTTCGCGAGGCTCAAACTGGGAATTGGTATCCTCACTATACGCATCAATGTTGGTGGTAGGAATAGAGGTTTGTGAGGTGAGGTTGATTATCCATTTTTGTGTTTGACTGTCCGGGATCTCCGCGAAAGGATCACTGCCCCGGTCACTGTTCCACTGAATTACCGTAGGGAAGAGGTGGTGAATATCAGTACGCATGCGCTCCGCTTCATCAAACCAAGACTGTGGCACCGTGTGCTCACAATTGATGTTGGGAATAGAAGTAGAGGTATTGGTTTCGCTGTATTGGAAAGGCTGCTCATAGCCAGAGTAAACGCCTTCTACCTTGTTGTTATAATTATCTATGTAGTTGTACATTTTGCCACGGGCGTAGCTATAGCTCAAGACTTGGCGCTTGCCTTCATACCAGTTCTGGCGTAGCCATGCCCGTAATTCTGTGCCGCTAAGATTTGAGGGAGGTGCTGTCTGGGCCAAGGCAGAGGAGAAGCCTGCCAAGGTAACCAAAAACAGCATTAATAGGGAACGTAAATGCTTATTCATGAAGTGGTTGGTTTGAAAATGCAAAGGTACAAAGGCTAAATGGCTTTAAGTAAGAAACCAGCCTCTTTCCTGAATAAATACTTAATCTTTTAAGTATTGTTATACATAGTCGGAAGACCTATGTTGAATCAATTTCTGTGTGTGGAATTGTTCATTAACACAAAACCCTGAGTACAGTCTCAGGGTTTTGTGTTAATTGTTTTCAGGTGGCGGAGTTTGGCCTCCGTTCTTCTTTTTCTTCTTTTTGGCTTTCTGTTTATGTTTCACCACTTTGGCGTCTACATAGAAAATGATTTCCTCGGCGATGTTGGTGATTTGGTCGCCAATGCGCTCTAACTTACGAATGATGCCGGAAACCTTTAGGCTTTGGGCAATTTTCTCAGGGTTAGCCTGAATATAGGTGATGATAACCTTATCAGTTTGCGCGTGGATCTTATTCAGCAGCTTGTCTTTTTTAATTATCTCCCTGGCCAGCTCCGTATTTTCCTCGTGGAATGCGCGTTGCACCTCGGCAAGCATGGTTTCAGCGGCTTCATACATTTCCAGTACCCGCGTGTTTTCCAGCAGAACAGGGTCAACAGGGTGGCCGGCCTCTCTTATCAACTGGGCAATTCCCTCAGAAGAGTCACCAATGCGCTCAATGTTGGCATTTATTTTTAAAATGGCCATGAGCCAGCGCAAATCAATTGCCACTGGGTTGTACAGGGCAAAGATGCTCTCGCACATGCGGTCAATCTTTATGTCAAAATTGTTGACCTTCTTGCCTGATTTTATGATTTTCTTGGTCAGTTCTTTGTCGCCGCTCAGCAAGGCCTCCTTTCCGGCCAGCATCTGAAACTCCACCAGGCTCCACATTTCATGTACCTTTTCTTTTATGCTTAGGAGCTCTTTTTCTAAGTGATTCATGTGAGAGATTTCTTCTGTTGTTGTGAGGGAGTAAATGTAAAATAACGCTTTTTCTGAACTTTTAGAAGAACAAAACGCGCCAACTGCAACTATTTACCTCTGTTTTCGGCCTGATTTTCAGAAAAAAGGCCAAAAACAGAGGGGTGGAAAAGAATATTAACCAAACCGGCCCGTAATATAGTCTTGGGTACGGCTGTCTTTGGGGTTGGTGAACATGGTTTTGGTTTTGGCATGCTCCACCAGTTCACCCATGTAGAAGAAAGCAGTGGTGTCACTTACCCGGGCCGCCTGCTGCATGTTGTGGGTCACAATAACTATGGTGTACTGCTCTTTCAGCTCATGAATGAGCTCCTCAATCTTAGCCGTGGAGATAGGGTCCAAAGCGGAGGCCGGTTCATCCATCAAAAGCACCGACGGCGAAATAGCCAAAGCACGGGCAATACACAAGCGCTGCTGCTGCCCCCCAGACAAAGCCAGGGCTGATTTGTTCAAGTTGTCCTTTACCTCGTTCCAGAGCGCGGCTTGCTTCAACGCTCTTTCGGCGGCTTCTGTTAAGGCTGCTTTATTAGACACACCCTGAATCTTCAGGCCATACACCACATTCTCGTAGATGCTTTTAGGGAAAGGGTTTGGTTTTTGGAACACCATGCCCACTTTCTTGCGGAGTTCGTCTACCTGAACGTTTTTGGCGTAGATGTTTTGGCCGTCCAGCAGAATCTCTCCTTCGGTTTTAAAACCATCAATGTAATCGTTCATGCGGTTGAAAATGCGGAGGAACGTAGATTTACCGCAACCAGACGGGCCAATAAAGGCCGTGACAGTATTCTCTTCCATGGCAATATTAATGCCTTTAATGGCGTGGAAGTCGCCGTAGTAGGCGTTCACATCTTTCGCCTCTACCTTGATAGGTTTTTTGCTCATTCGCTTACCACTTTATTTTTTTCTGCTGTTTGTTGCGCAGGTATACGGCTACGCCATTGAGCAGGAAGGTGATGAATAATAACATAATGATGGCCGCCGCTGCATTCACCAGGAACTCGGCCTGTGGTCTTGAGGTCCAGTTAAAGATCTGAATGGGCAACACGGTAAACTCATCATTGGGTGAGGAGGGCACAAAAGGCACATAGGCCAAGGCACCCACCACAATTAGCGGAGCGGCTTCGCCCACGGCTCGTGAAAGCGCCAGAATAACACCCGTTAGAATACCGCCAAAAGATGCCGGCAGCACCTGCCGCCAAGTAGTTTGCCACTTGGTGGCACCAAGGGCAAAGGAGCCCTGCCGTACGCTGGGTGGAACTGCTTTCAGGGCCTCACGGGTGGTTACAATGACAATGGGCAACACCAGCAATGAAAGGGTCAAGGCTCCGGCCAATAAGCTGGCACCCATCTGCATCTGGCGCACAAATACCTCAAGGCCCAACAAACCGTAGATAATGGATGGTACGCCCGCCAGGTTTGCAATGTTGATTTCCAGGAAAGAAGACAGTTTGCTTTTCTTGGTATACTCCTCTAAATACACACCCGCCGAAATACCCAGCGGAAACGCGATGAGGCTGGTCAGGAGCAGAATCCAGAGGGTGCCCGCCCAGGCAGTGAGAATACCTGAACGGCTGGCGCGGCGGGAGGGCAGGCTAGTCAGGAAATCCCAGTCAATGCGGCCAAGACCACGCGTGATGATGTCAACTAGAAGCGCCCCCAGAAACACCAGCCCAATGAGCATGCAAAAGATGCCGAAGAACTGGAAGGCTTTGTCTTTGATGCGGTTGCGGGTAGAATTAGTCATACTTCTCCTGATATTTCTTTTTGATCCAGAAGCTGAGGTTGTTCAGCGCAAAGGTGAAAATGAACAGCACAATACCCGCCGCAAAAATGGTGCGGTACTCCAATGAGCCATGCGGCACATCACCTAAACTCACCTGCACAATATAGGTGGTAATGGTTTCTACAGGCACCAAAGGGTTAAGCGTGAGGCGTGGCTGCTGACCGGCGGCAATGGCTACAATCATGGTTTCGCCCACGGCCCTGGAGATAGCCAGAATCACGGACACAATAATACCTGAGCTGGCCGCCGGCACCATCACCCTGAAAGCCGTCTGCAAGCGGGTAGAACCCATGCCGTAAGAAGCCTCGCGCAAAGACTTAGGCACCGAACTGATGGCGTCTTCGCTTAATGAGGAAATCATGGGGATGATCATAATACCCATGACTATACCGGGCGACAAGGCGTTAAAACCAGCCAGACCAGGAATAAAGCTCTGCAAAAACGGCGTGACCACTGTTAAGGCGAAGAACCCATAGACTACTGTTGGAATGGTAGCCAAAATCTCCAGTAATGGTTTAATAGTGCGTTTCAGGCGGCTGGGGGCATACTCATTCAAGTAAATGGCAATAGTCAGGCCAATGGGCAAAGCCACGGCAATGGCAATGGCGGTAGTCAGGAAAGTGCCCGCCACTAACGGCATAATGCCAAAGCGCTTCTGCGCAAAAAGGGGCGTCCACTGCTTGGCCGTCAGGAATTCTACAATAGAAACCTCCTGAAAGAACGGGAGCGAACCCGATAGCAGCACCCATATAATCCCCACAGTGATGAGAATTGTGATGGCGGCTGCGAGCCACAGCAAGAACTCAATAATTTTCTCCGATGCTTTCAAACCGCTGGTGTGTTATACCTGGCACAACTGTAGCGGCGGCTACCAAAGGCCAGGTCTGTAAAATAAAATGGGCTGACAGAGATAGTGCTATTAACGTGGCAAACTTTGTAGGGGAGAAGACCCGCCTGCTGTTTTAGGGCTGTTTTTCTAGAAACAAGCCTAAAACAGCAGGCGGAACTTGCCTTACCGTTTACTTTTTAAGACCAGTAACAAAGTCGTTGAACTTCTGCTTCTGCTTCTGAAGCTCTTCGGCCGGAAGCGGGATGTAGCCCACCTCGCTACTTAGTTCACTGGCGTTGTCTAAATAGAAGTTAATGAACTTCACCACTTCTGGTCTGGCAGCTGCTTTGGAGTTCACATAGATGAACAACGGTCTGGAAAGAGGAGCATAAGTTCCATTTTTTACGGTTTCTACACTAGGCATGATAGCGCCTTTGCCGTTCGCGTCGTTTTGGTCGTCAATGGTAATAGCCTTCAATTTGTCTTTGTTCTCCAGATAATACGCGTACCCAAAGAAGCCTAAGCCGTTTTTGTCTGTTGACACGCCCTGTACCAACACGTTGTCGTCTTCAGAAGCGGTGTAGTCGCCGCGGCTGGCGTGGCTCTTGCCTACCACAGCCTCCGTAAAGTAATCATAGGTACCTGACTCAACACCGGCGCCAAACAAGTGAATTTCTTCGTTAGGCCACTCCGGGCGGATTTGGTTCCAGCGTTTGATTTTGCCTTGGGCAGCCGGTTCCCAGATTTTCTTCAACTCTTCCACTGTCATGCTGGTAGCCCAGTTGTTTTCTGGGTGTACCACCACGGTAAGCCCATCATAAGTAACAGACAGTTCAAGGTAAGAAATGTTGTTCTCCTGGGCCTGCTTTGCCTCTTCTTCTTTAATGGAGCGGGAAGAGTTGTTGATGTCTATTTCGCCGCGCACAAACTTCTTGAAGCCACCGCCGGTGCCAGATACCCCTACGGTAACTTTCACATCTGGAGCCTCGGCTCTGAATTCCTCGGCTACTGCCTCGGTAATAGGGAATACGGTAGAGGAACCATCTATCTGAATGCTTCCGGTTAAGTCGCTTCCGGTACCGCCGGATTCACTAGAATTGCCTCCGCAAGAGGCCAGAAACAAAGTGCCGCATACCAGCAACGTTGCTTTTAATTGAGTGAGAACTGAAGTGTTGGTTTTCATAATGAATTGTAATTCGCGTTGTCTATGAACATTGGGCAATTGGTGTATAGGCTGCCTGGGCCTAGGGTAATGGGTTAAATAGTAAATTTCTCTGGAGCCCTGGTTGTAATTTTATAGAGCCTGTGATTTTAGTTAAGTTAGACGTTGCTGATTACCGCTCATAATGGGGGCGCGGGCGGCCACTGGTTAAAAGTTAAACTGCGCCTGCAGCCTCAAGAGCTGGCCGTGCTGGCGGTTGTAAAGGTTTCGGCCATCTTGGGTAGTACGGTCAGAAATAGTATACTGGGCAGCCAGTTCAAACGCCGACAGCGGTTGCCATTCTAATCCTACTTCCGTTTCATACACATTGCTGTGACGGGCATCTGTTTCGGCTTTCTTTCCGCCCTCATAGTACTGTACCTTAACGAAAGGAATGAAGGTTTGGTCGGCGGCATTGATGAGATACATGGCTTGCACATAACCTCCCTCCAGCGGTTTTACTTGTATGGTATTAGTTTCAGGGTCAAATTCTGGGCCCTCGCCCACGTTGTACTCTGCCTGCAGGCCAAACGGCTGCGGGTAAAGCACAAAACTGGCGGCTACACGGCGATCAATAAAATCTCCTCCCTTTATAGTGGAGCTGCTCAATTGGTCTGAGGTTACGGTGTACAAGCCAGTATAAGCCTGTATGCCTGGCTCTATGATTTGCCCGTTCTGAAAAGCGAAGGGGTAACTTAGGCGAGCAACTACGTGCTGGTTGTTGTTTGCTTCGGGTCGGTTGGCAGTTTGCCCGTTATAGATTCCCAGGCCAAACACGCCGTAATCGCCAGAGCCTTTATAATTTCTGCTGGCCAACTCCCTAAATCTTTCTCTTATGTGAGCTGGGGCCCAGTAAAACATCAGACCTAAGTCCCGCTCGTTAGGCAGGGCGCTGTTCAACGCATCGTTTCGGTCTTGGGTCAGGCGGTTCTGGCTAGACTGCATGTTCTCAAAACCATACGGAATTTTACTTTGGCCAATCCGAAGGCGGTATTCTTTTTCTTTGTCAAGAGCTATGTCAAAGTACGCGTCGCGGAGCTGTACAAAGTGCAAAGAAGGGCTACCGGATGGAGACGAGGCCAAGTCTGGCTGAATGTACATGTACACCCTGTCATGAATGTCACCGCTGAAAACTAAACGTGCCCGCCTAATTAAAAAGCCGCCTTTGTCTCCGACAGATTTGTCATAATCAGTCTTGAGCTGCGGGTTTGTTTCCAGCAGGCGGTTGTATCTGATTTGAACGTAGCCTCTCAAAGAGATTTTGTCATACCATTTGTCTTTTGCCGGCTTAGCAGGTGCAGAAGAAGTATTCACAGTGTCGGGGACAACCACGTTTTGAGCGCTGGCAATTGGTGCATGTAACAGTACCGAGGATACTAAAACAAAGCCTATAGCCAATAGGGAGCCAGGCTTTCTTTTGTTTATGGGTGAGAACATAAGCAAAATGAAATTGAAAATTCTTTTGCGGAGCATTGAGGTAGTCAGTCTCAATGTTGCCGTTTATATGTACTAAACGTTTTGTTTAAGAAAAGAGCGGTTTTGTCTGTAGTCAGCAGGCAATTACTTTTCTATTCTAGTGCAAAAGTAGAGGGATAATATTGCCTCAATGTTATTGGTATGTTAAGTAATTGTTAAGAGGTGTGAGTGTTGTGAGATTCAAATATGTTTTACAACAGCTCTGTAGGTGCCGCAGTATAGCTGTCTTTGTGTTTTGGAGCTCTTTTTTGAAAAGTAGGCCAAAAGCGGTTTAGTTTAAGTTTTCGGATTGATAAACTCTGTGAAAGAACTTTCTTTCCGTTAACGTAAGAAAATAAATGTAAAGTTTAATGAACAAAAGAGGAAAGTAATTGTTGTGTGGGTGATAGTATTACTATTATAGATGTTTGAGTTTTATATATTTGTGGAGAAATAAACCACTACCATGAGCGCAGGAATAAGAATAGAGTTAAACCATAAGCTGTACTTGCGTGACCCAGACCAAACTGATTTGGGTAGAGCCATATTAAAAGAAAGCATTAGGCTAATTGATGAACTGGGCTTTGAGCAATTTACTTTTAAAAAGTTGGCGCAGTGCATACATTCTACCGAGGCCTCAGTTTACAGGTACTTTGAGAACAAACACAAGCTGTTGCTCTATCTAGTTTCTTGGTACTGGAACTGGTTAGACTACCGCATTTGCTACCACACCCACAACGTGGCTGATGCCGCTGAAAGGCTGAGGATTTTTATCAGAATTTTGGCGCAGTATCAAATAAAAGAGCAGCTCTCGTCTTATCTTGATATTGAAAGCCTGTCGCGCATTGTGGTAGTGGAGGCTTCAAAAGCTTACCTGACCAAAGAGGTAGACAATGACAACAACAACGGCCTTTTTCAAGATTATAAAAGCTTGTGCCATAAAATAGCTATGGTAGTACTAGAACTAAACCCAAGCTACCCGTACCCGCACGCCTTAGTCAGTACTTTGTTTGAGGCGGCACGTAAACAATGGTTCTTTTCGCAACATTTGCCATCCCTCACTGAAGTAAAAGGAACGCAACAAGGGCAAGAGAGCAACCTGGTGCAATTTCTTACTCATTTAGCATTTGATGCCATAAAAGGCACTAACTTTTCGCCTGTTAGCTAATACATACTATGGCAAAAAAGACAACGTCTAGCCCTAGCCCAATTAAACGTTTCATGGAATTGCTCGCCTCTGAAAAGAGGGTGATTGGCTACATCTACATATATGCCATCTTTTCAGGCTTGGTGAACCTGTCTCTGCCTTTGGGTATACAGAGCCTCATCGGGTTCGTGTCTGGTGGGCAGTTGGTGACCTCGGTTTCTGTATTAATAATATTTATTGTGGTGGGAGTGCTGGTGGTAGGCGGACTTCAGGTGATGCAGCTTTCATTGGTTGAAACCATACAGCAGCGTATTTTCGCTACCAAGGCATTTCAGTTTTCCACCCATCTAACGCAGATTGATGGTCGGCAACTGGCTTTCCAGAACCTGCCCGAGATGATGAACCGCTTTTTTGATGTCATATCTCTGCAAAAGGGTCTCGCTAAGTTTCTGACAGATTTTTCAGCCGCCGCCATTCAAATAGTATTTGGGTTAGTATTGCTTTCTTTTTACCACCCATATTTCATTGTCTTTGGTATTCTGCTTATCGCTATCCTGATTTTTATCATGCGTGTGACTAGCCCGCAAGGCATGCGCACCAGTCTGGAAGAGTCAAAATATAAGTACAAACTGGTGCATTGGCTTGAAGAGGTGGCCCGTAACATCACTGTATTCAAATCAGCTTCGCATGAAAAGCTGTCACTAGAGAAAACCGATTACTATACCAGCGGTTATCTGAAAGCCCGTGAGTCACATTTCAGGGTGCTCATGATGCAATACATTTCCTTTGTGGGTTTCAAGACCATCATCACGGCTAGTTTATTGCTGATGGGAAGCCTGTTGTTAGTAAACCGGGAAATAAACTTAGGTCAGTTTGTCGCCTCTGAAATCATCATCATTTTGATTATCAACGCCATTGAGAAATTGTTGGTGAAGCTAGACGTGGTGTATGATGTGCTCACTAGCCTGGAGAAGTTAGGCGGCGTAACCGACCTTCCAACCGAAGAAAGAAGAGAGCTTTCTACCGGCAACCCCACTATTGAGCAAAGTATTTCTCTGCAGATAAAGGACGTAAGATATAAGTACACGGGATCTGGCAGAGTGGCTTTAAGGGGAGTAAACTTGACCGTTGCGCCCAATGAAAAACTTTGCCTGGCTGGTGCGCAGCAGGCGGGCCGTTCCACCCTTCTGCAAATTCTCTCAGGTATTTTAACAGACTATGAGGGGGTGGTGGTGTGCAATGGCTTGTCGCTCCGTGAGTACGACCCTGAAACGCTGCATGAGCAAATTGGGCTTTACCTTTTGCCCGGAGTGGCCTTTGAGGGAACCATATTGGAGAACATTACTTTGGGGCAGCCAGATGTCTCATTAGAAGATGTGCTGTGGGCAATAGAGTGCGTTGAGCTTTCTGAATACATACAGGACTTGCCAAATGGGCTGCAGACCCAAATCAGGAGCCATGCCCTAGACATGCCGGAGGCCATTGCGCAGCGATTGGCTCTGGCTCGTAGCATTGCCAGTCGCCCCAAACTGCTTCTGCTCGATAACTTCCTGCCCGATGTAAACTCTGTTCTGCGTGAGCGGGTAGCAAAGCGGGTATTAGCTCCTGACATGCCCTGGACGGTCATTGTTATTTCCAATGAGTCAGCTGTAATGAACCAGTGCCACCGCGTGGTGCTCATGCAAAACGGACAGATTATACGAGAAGTGTCAAGTGAAGAAGCCGCCAGTGGCGAGTTGAAAAATATTCTGTAATGGCTAAGTCAAAAACGAAGTTTTTATATAAAGAGGAGTGGGAGCAATTTAACTCCTTTAAGTTGGTGAGCAAGCCCCGCATGGCCAAGAACCTGGTGTACTGGTGCGTGGCGCTATTCACCATTATATTCTTGGCTGGCTGGCTGCCTTGGACCCAAAATATCCGCTCAGCGGGTTCTGTGACTACACTGCAGGCACAAGACCGCCCCCAGACGGTGCATACCACCATTGCCGGACGTATAGAAGAGTGGCGGGTACAGGAAGGGCAGCGTGTGAAAAAAGGAGATACCATCATTGTGCTCTCTGAGATAAAGGAAAAATACTTTGACCCACAGCTGTTAGATCGTTTAGGGGAGCAGGTACAGGCAAAGGAAGGAAGCCTTGAAGCCACTCAAGATAAAGTAGCGGCTCTCAGGAATCAGATTGAGGCCCTGCAGGAAGGCTTGCAGTTGAGCTTACAGAAGGCTCGGAACAAAGTACAGCAGGCCGCCCTGAAAGTAAGAAGCGACAGTGCTGACTTAGCCGCCCTGCAGATTGAGTTTCAGATTGCGGCAGACCAGTTTGCCCGACAGGAGAAACTGTACGCCCAAGGGCTTAAATCTCTGACGGAGTTGGAGAGCCGCCGGCTCAAGTTTCAGGAAGTGCAAGCCAAGCTATTGAGTACCCAAAACAAAATGAACATCAGCCGGAATGAGCTGCAAAATGCCCGCATCGAATTAAATTCATTGCAGGCCGAGTATCAGGATAAAATTTCCAAGGCCCGTTCTGACCTGAATTCTACATTAGCCTATGTGCAGGATGCCCGCGGCGAAATCTCTAAAATGCGCAGTGAATACGCCAGCACCCAAGTCCGGAGCGGTTTCTACCAGGTTACTGCTCCGCAGGACGGATATATCGTCAGGGCGCTGAAGGCGGGTATTGGCGAAACCGTGAAAGAAGGAGAACCAATTGCCAGCATTATGCCTGCCAACCCACAGTTGGCCGTGGAGTTGTATGTAGCCCCTATGGATATGCCTTTATTGGATATAGGTCGCCCGGTGCGAATTCAATTTGAGGGCTGGCCCGCATTGGTGTTTTCAGGTTGGCCAGGTGTAGGTTTTGGAACCTTTGGAGGTAAAGTGGCGGTAATTGATAATCTTGACAGCCAAGGGATGTACCGTATTCTGGTAGTGCCTGACCCAGATGTTGCGCCATGGCCTGAAGCCATCAGGGTGGGATCGGGCGCCTATGGTTGGGTCATGCTTAACGATGTGCCTATTTGGTATGAGGTATGGCGTCAGTTAAACGCTTTCCCGCCTGATTATGTGGGATCTGCCAACGGAAGTGCATCAGGTGCAAAGCAAGAGAAAACCGAGAAAGCAGAAAAATAGCAAAGTGTTCAGGATAGTCTGCAGGTTGAAACAGTTTAAAGATAGAAGCATGAGAGGTGTTCCTTTCGTAATCTTATACCTTCTTGGCAGCCTTGTTTCTAAGGCCGTGGCTCAGGGCGTAGATAGCCTGAAGGTGTTTACGATTGACGAGTACATGATGCAGATTGCCGTGCACCACCCGGTGGCTAAGGGAGCGAATCAATTGTCTGAACAGGCACGGCAGGAGATAACCTTGGCGCGTGGGAGCTTTGACCCAGTGGCTGCTTCTAAATTTTACAAGAAGGAGTTCAAAGGCAAAGATTATTATACTCTCTGGGATAATGTGCTGAAAGTACCTCTCTGGATAGGAGAGTTGAAAGCTGGGTATGAGCGGAATGTTGGGGCTAATGTAAATGCTGAAAACATTACTCCCTCTGAAGGTTTGAACTATGTAGGTATATCAGTGCCTATAGTACAAGGCCTACTTATTGATGAACGGCGGGCAACACTTCAATTGGCCAGACAAGCGCAGGAGCTGCAGGAAGCTGAACGTGCCAAAATCATCAATAAACTTTTGTTTGACGCCGCCAAAGCCTACTGGGACTGGGCTTACAGTTACCGGCGTTGGCAACAGCTGCAGGAAAGTTACCAGCTGGCGGTTGTGCGGTGGCAGGGAATTAAAGAGCGGGTGGAACAGGGCGATTTAGCCGCCATAGATGCCGTGGAGGCCGAAACGGAGGCGCTGAATAGGTTAGCACTGTTAAAGCAGGCTCAAGTGGAAAGCAAAAATGCAGCCCTGATGGCCTCTAACTTCATGTGGGGAGAGAACAACACCCCTTTAGAAATTCCTGAATCTGTAAGACCATCATTGGAGGGCACTCAAATTGAACCTGTCACGTCAGAAGAGCTGCAGCAGCTAGTAGCCTCGGCGCAAGAAAATCATCCTGATATAGCCAAACTACAGGTAAAACTACGGCAACTTGATATTGAGCGCAGGTTTAGCCAGAACAAGTTGTTGCCAAAACTCAACCTGGAGTATAACCTCATTGGTCCAAGAGGCACCATAGGTGGACGTTGGTTAGAGGATACCTACATGACCAACAATTATAAGATGGGGGCCAGTTTTAGTTTCCCGCTGTTTCTGCGCGAAGAGCGGGCTAAGCTACAGATCACCCGCCTTAAAATAAACGCCACCAACTTCCAGATTTCCCAGACCAGCCGTGAAAATCAGAACCAGCTGCAGGCAGCCTATAATGAACGGCAGCAGCTGGAAGAGCAGATAGTTTTGCAGGAGCAAATCATTGCCAACGCCAGCAGGTTATTGGCCGGTGAGCTTCAGCGTTTTGAAATAGGGGAGAGTTCTGTGTTCCTGGTGAATACCAGAGAAGCCACTTTGCTTAACCAGCAGATAAAGCTGTATGAGCTCAGGGCTAAATATGGCAAGGCAAAATACCAGCTACAGTGGGCGGCAGGGAATTTAGCACCAGAAAGGTAGCAGCTGTTCTTTCCGGCCTGTTTTGTGAAAAATAGGCCTAAACAGAAAAATTCTCATACGCAGATTTCTTCCTGAGAACTAGTGGAAGAATCAGCTGTTCATTTAATTGAAACGCAAAGAGTGCAGTTTTGATCTTTTCTGAACGAAGTTGTCACTATGGTCAATAGAAGGGAAATGAGGTCATTTTTGAAAAACTCCCTCTGCGGTAGGGCTCTCATAATGCCTTCTAGAAATAACCCATTTCACAGAGGCTATATTTTCATTTGTGAGAGAGTCGGATAGAAACTGCCGCTGAGCATCAGTGTAAGAATCTAGGCTGAACTGCCTTTTCTCTTCCTGAAAACAAGAGGCTCCTGCTGGCTCTAGCTGCCCCGCTCTTTTTATCTCCTTCCCGGATTTTGTGGTGATCACGAGGGAGTACAGCCCTTCCACCTCTTGGTCAAAGCACATCTCAAAGGTGTTTTGGTCTACTACTTTAAAGGATATCATTTGAGTTGATTCATTGCTGCAACCAAATAACAGCAAGAGGAAGGGGAGAATCAGTTGTGTGTTTTTCATCTATTTTCAGAAAAATAGGCCTAAAAGAGCCTATTGCGCTAATTAATTGCGTCTGTTTGCTAGTTGGTAAAAGTGAGACAGCTCCTCGGGCTTTAAATACTTCTTCGGAATAATATTGGCTACCTGTGGATTATGCCACACAATAAGAAGATCCCTGCTTTCTTGAATTCTATAGACATCTTTCCATTTCACTCTGGAAGTGAATGTTTCTCCTTGCACCTGCATTTCCTGTTCAGTAAAGGTATAAGTAATAGTTTCCTGAAGAGAGGTGTTACGCAGAAAGCTTCTTTTGACAGAGTAAAAGAGGAGAAAAGGCCATGCCACCATTACTAGCCCTACCAATAGCTGTGCCCACGGAAAAGGCAGATCAGATGTTACTTCAGAAGCGTAGTGCAACGGTACCGACAGCAGCAAAAAGAACCCAAGAATGCGGGTAAACCAGATAAGGAGTTGTAAGGCTTTTGATTGCTTAGTAAACTGTATATAGTTCTTAGTACTAAGCTGGGTGTTGATGGTAAAGCCCTGCATCTTTTTTGTAATTACAACCTAATGATGAAGTGGGGAAGCGGAAAGAAATGTTCAGGTGCATGAGTAGCTATGTGCCACCTTCTCAAAGTGTGTTATTCCTTTGAAGATTCAATATTTGTGTTTATTTCCTTCAGGAAGTATTCCACCACAGATTGGGCAAAGGTAAGACCCTCTGCTTCGTTTCCTTGTTCTACCTGCTGCTTGGCATATTCCATTTTCATTTTACAGTAGCTAAGCACATGGCCAAAGTGGTCGTCTTTGGTGAAATTCTTTTTCATGCCCTGAAGTAGGTACAGAATGTCTTGGAAATTTTTAAGACCTAAGGAAGAGGCATGCTCACCTAGGTTGCCCTGCAACTCCATTCTTCTAAGGATTAACCTTAACGCCTCAATGCTTCCCTTTTTTACAGTTGCCATTATTGAAAAATCACCAAACTAAATGCTGTACAAATTAAGCAATATTGCTGGAATTAAAAGAAGAAGAAGCTTAAAAGGCTTTGAAAGGTTCCTCAATACTTTAATCTTCGCTTCTGAGATAGAGTGGGAATGGCGTTTTATGGCTGTAAGTATAATCTGCTGTTATTACTAATAAGCAGCTAGTAGCACTAAGCATTAGCCTGTAAGCCTAAGATCAAGTGTATGAAAAATATATTTATGAACCTTGAGCAAAGTTTTTGACAAAATATATAGACTTGCTCAGAATCAAAAAAGCCCTTCAGCGTGCGCTAAAGGGCTTTTAAGTGGTCGCGTAGGGAGTCGAACCCCAAACCTTCTGATTCGTAGTCAGATGCTCTATCCAGTTGAGCTACGTGACCATTGATTTAGTGATGCAAAGGTAGCAACTTACCCCATTATACGCAAGTTCTCTTCAAAAATTTTCAATAAAAATCTGCTGTTTCACGCTTTCTGCTGTAAATCAAGGCGTTTGGAGCTTGAACTTCTACTTGGTTAAGTTAAGCTGATTTGGACAAAGCCTTTTTTATGGCGCGGTTAAACAATACGTATAGTCCGCCCAGAGAAATAATGACCAAAGCACCCATGAGCAACTTGCCGCTAGTGCCGGCGTTGGGGTCTTGCAGCAGGTCCAGCAGGTCCTGCGCCTGGGTGCCGAGCCAGAAAAAGAACAAGGTGCGAGGTAACATGCCTAACATGCTGGCCACTAGAAACCGAAGGCGCGGAATCCGAACTAAAGACAGAACAAAGGTCATAAACGCGAAGGGTAGCACGGGTGAAATACGGGTCAGAATAATCAGGCTCCAGCTCTGGCTCCGGAGTTCATTGCGTATGCCTTCGGCTTTGGGAAACTGGTGCAGCAGTTTTTCCATTTTGCCCTGGTCTACGAGCCGGGCCATTTCATACCCAATAAGTGCGGCCACCCCGTAGGCAACCACCACGCCCGGAAACCCTTCCCAACCTAGGAAGAAGCCCGTAGCCAGCGCCACAAAAGTAGTAGGCGTTAGCGCGAAGGCCATGGTGAGGGAGATGAGCAGGTAGTACAGCAACATCTGCTCAGGGGTGAGGTGGTGCATGAGCTCCTGATTGCGGTACAGCCAAAGCGCCAGCGCGGAGCTTACCAGCACCGGCACCACCACTAGCAGGAAGGAATACACCAGCGTACCCGTGTTCTGTTGCAGGAGTTTTTTCCACATAAGCGTCTCAATATCGGCTGTTTTTCCCAAAGTACGGTAAAACTGGCTTTTGCGGTGAAAGAAACCCGCTAGAAACTTGCCGCCAATTTGGCTAACTTGCAACGCACACACCGTATAAGGAACTATGAAATTCGGAACCAAAACCATACACGCAGGGGTAGAGCCAGACCCTACCACAGGGGCCATCATGACGCCCATTTACCAAACCAGCACCTACGTGCAGCGCTCGCCCGGCGACCACAAAGGCTATGAGTACAGCCGTACTCACAACCCCACCCGCACCGCGCTGCAAAATGCTATTGCGGCCTTGGAGAACGGAAACCATGGTCTGTGCTTCGCCTCAGGCATGGCCGCTACAGACTGCATCATCAAAACTTTGAAGCCCGGCGATGAGGTGATCTCCACCAATGATTTGTACGGTGGCACCTATCGCATCTTTACCAAAGTGTTTGAAGGCTACGGTATCAGGTTCAAGTTTGTGAGTATGGCCGATATCAGCAGCATTGAGCAGTATATTACTGAGAACACTAAAATGGTATGGGTTGAAACGCCTACCAACCCGCTGCTGAACGTGATTGACATTAAAGGAGCATCAGATATTTGTAAGAAGCATAACCTGACGCTGGTGGTAGACAATACCTTCAGCACTCCTTATTTACAGACGCCCCTAGATTTAGGGGCTGATATTGTCATGCACTCCCTCACCAAATACATGGCTGGTCACTCAGACGTGGTGATGGGCGCTATTGTGGTGAAAGATGCTGAACTGGCTGAAAAGCTGGCTTTCCTGCAGAACGCTTGCGGCGGAACACCTGGCCCACAAGATTGCTTCCTGGTACTGCGCGGCCTCAAAACCCTGCACATTAGAATGCAGCGCCACTGTGAGAACGGCCGCAAAATTGCCGAGTACCTAAAAGGCCACCCTAAAGTGGAGAAGGTATTCTGGCCAGGCTTCGAGAGTCATCCTAACCACCAGATAGCCAAAAGTCAGATGCGTGATTTTGGTGGAATGATTTCCTTTGTGCTGAAGGGAGACAAGCAGGAAGATGCCATTCAGGTGCTGGAGAAACTGCATTATTTTTCCCTGGCAGAGTCACTGGGCGGCGTAGAATCTCTCTGCGGCCACCCTGCCACCATGACCCACGCCAGCATCCCGCAGGTTGAACGTCTCAAAGGTGGTCTGTCTGATTCACTGATTCGCCTGAGTGTAGGTATTGAAGATGTGGAAGACCTGATTGCTGACCTGGAGCAAGCGATAGGGTAGAGGTTAAGGAGTGAATGAGTGATTGGGAGAATGAGTGAATAAAGATGGGGAGAAGTCATTCACTCCTTCAATCAATCAAACAATCCCTCCCTCACTTATTATAGATTTCAGAAGCCTGTCTGGTGTTGTGCCGGGCAGGCTTTTGCGTTTTAGAGCTAATTTCTGAAAAACTGGCCGAAAACAGTGTTTAACGATGCGTGTGAGACAAGGCAGTGCCTAGTCTCTACTGAGAGGTAATTTTCCATCCTGCTGGTTTTTCAAAACAATTAACAATAAGCAACCAACAATCAATCAGGTAACCTTTAAAAATACCACTGCGTTTTTAAGATGAATGATAAACCGAGGGGTTGACAAGTAAAAATACAATTGGTAAATTCAAGGTGAAGAATTAAGAAAGGAGCGTGTTCTATGGTGTTAGCCAATTGCCGTGCCCAGTTTACCGCCGCCGACTTTGACTTTGTGGCGCGGGTATTAGCCCGAAAGGGAGTAAGACACATCAGTATGGTGGAGCTGCTCAGCGACCCTGAGTGCCGCGACGAAATGTTAGACAATTTATCCGTGTCCCATGCGCTGTTTTCGGGCGAGGGCCGGTTGGAAGTGTCGCAACAGCTGTACTTTTATGTGGTGGCGCGTACGGTGCTTCGTCGGCAGGGCATAGAAGATCGCGAATTGGCCGATTACATTGGTGCTCTCCTGACGAAGTTTTCTGAAACCCAGAAGCTGCATTCTCCGCACGATAAATTGCCGCACCAGTTTTCTTACATCGCAGATATGCTGGACTCTCTGGCCACTGCCTCTACCGCTGAGTCTTTCCTGATCAGAGCGCACATTGGCAACTATGCATTGTTTCTGTCAGGCATGTTCCACGCTTGGGTAGAGCGCCGGCAGCAGCGGGGCGCCCCAGACTTCTCTTTTTATGAAGACATTGGTCGTACCAGCTTCCGAAGGGCCGCCCAAGACAAAATTGCCTACCAGCTAGATTTGGCTCAGGTGTACCATCAGTTAGCAGATGTATTCCGACACGCTCGTCTGGCACTAAATGAACTCGCACAAAAAGTCTGGAACCCAGATACTGAGCCGCCGCTGGCAATGTAATTAATAAATATGAGAGCATTCCTGATACTCCCCCTTTGAAGGGGGCGAAGGGGGATGTTTACACAGGAGTGTCCACGCATTCCTGATCTTACCCTTTTGCGGTCATCCCGAGCATCGCCGAGGGATCTAACGAAGACGCATTTCTTTAACCAATATTATCACTCCTGCCACCACTTTACCCCCAGCCGTTGTTGCGTGTTCTCACGGACAACCTAAACAGCTTTTGCTCCCACTGCCTTTCTTGCTAAACCTCTAGCTGCGTCTCTTTCCCTGCTTAGGTCTGTCACTTTTCTCCTTGATGAGAAAAGTAACCAAAAGAATCAAGAAGCCCCTGACTCGCTGCCGCTCAGACAGGAGGGGCTTCAGTAAATTTACCACCTGGCCAGCGTGCGCTGTTCCATAGCTGCAGTGGCTACTGCTAAATTGAACCTGCGTCTCGTGCTCCCGCTAAGCGCCTGCGTGCCCTTGGCACTGCGTTGCCCGCTCCCGCGGGAAAGGATAAGGAGGGTGTGGGCTTGGATTATTTTTTGACTCAGGACTCGCGACTCAAGACTCAGGACTCGTTCAGGAGGGGCAGGTTGATTATTATCATAGACCATAAATCATGATGCCCAAGTAAATGACATGGGCATCAAAACAATCTCAACCTGACGCAATTTTTGCTATCTTTCTGTAAAAATCCACCTGTTGAATTAATTCTACCACTAAATCAATCATGAGAAAAATATTGACTTTACTGTCGCTTTGCTTATTCCTTCAGTTGGCAGTTGTGGCACAAACCAAAGAAGAAAACCAGGTAGCTGCCGCGGTAGAGCAATTGAAGCAGGCCCTGATCAGCGGTGACCGCCAAGCATTGGAAAGTATTGTAGCAGAAGGTTTAAGCTATGGGCACTCCAGCGGAAAGGTGGAAGACAAGGCTACTTTCGTAGAGACCTTAGTGACTGGCAAGTCTGATTTCGTGACCATTGATTTAGAAAACCAAATTGTACAGGTAAGCGGAAATACAGCTCTAGTTCGGCACAACTTAACTGCCACCACCAACGACAGCGGTAAACCAGGGTCTGTAAAATTAGGCGTGCTTTTGGTGTGGCAAAAGCAGAACGGTAAGTGGAAATTGTTGGCTCGTCAGGCTTATAAGATTTGATAGAGGAGGGTGTTTAAATGCCAATTACTCTAATGAAAAGAGGTGCAGTAGTTTTTCTGTTCTTGGCAATCGTCCTTACTGTTTTAACGCTTGCTGTTTCCAGCGATTTTGATATTGCTGTGTCTGTTATTCCTGGTTGGCATACTACTATTCTACCGCCATATTTTTTAGTAGGCGGCGTTGCTCTCTTATGGTTGTACCTTCTGGCAGGTGCCTATTTTATTTTAGGTAAAAAGCGGGTAAGAATAAAAAAGCGATTCATGATGGCAAACTTGATGCTATCCTTGCCGTTGCTATATATTGCTCATGTTCAGCCCATCCTGTTTCCTCTGGATTTTTCCTTATTGGCAGGTATTTATTTAGAAACCATTGTGCTTTTCTTTATTGGTCAGTTTGTGTTCCTGTGGGGAGTTATAAAAGCCCTTCTACCGGAAAAGAGTTAAAAATTGTTTCCCTTGTAAAGGTCGAAAACGCAGCTCGATTAGAGCTGGCGTTTTCGGCTTACTTTTTGAAAAACAGGGCTAAAACAGCGATGCCATATTTAATTAGAGGCTGCTCAACGTGAACGATAGCTCTTGCACATCTCTAGAATTAGGGCCTACCATCACCTTGAAATCACCGGGTTCAGCGCCGAAGGTCATGTCTTGACGCCAGAAGGCCAGGTCTTCTTTGGTGAGGGTGAAGGTAATGGTTTTCTTCTCGCCAGGGGCGAAGGCAAGTTTCTGGAACTTCTTCAGTTGCTTGACAGGGCGGGCGGTGCTGCCTACCAAGTCCCGGATATAAAGCTGCACCACTTCCTCGCCGACTACTTTTCCGGTGTTGGTCACGTCTACGGTTACTACCAAAGGCTCATTGCCCGAGATGCTGCTTTTGTTCAGCTTTGGTGTACCGTAATTAAAGGTAGTATAGCTTAAGCCGTATCCAAACGGGTACAAGGGCGTGTTAGGCACATCGCGGTAACGTGATTTATACACCCGCTCACTGCCGGGCTCCATGTGGTCGCCATCGTACATGCGGCCGGTGTTTTTATAGTTGTAATACAGCGGTAACTGACCCACATGGCGCGGGAAAGAAAGTGGCAATTTCCCGGAAGGATTATACTCCCCGAACAGCACACTTCCAGCGGCATTTCCGGCCTCTGAGCCCAACGACCAGGTAGCCAAAATAGCGGGAATGTTTTGGTCTAGCCAGGTTAGTTCCAGGGCACGGCCACTGCTTACCAGCGCAACAATTGGTTTACCGGTCTTATGAATGGCCTTCACCAGGTCCAGCTGTACACCGGGCAAACCAATGTCAGCGCGCGAGGCTCCCTCTCCATTCATCACGGCACTTTCTCCAATGGCCATTACCACCACATCGGCTTTACGGGCGGCGGCAACAGCCTCGTCAAATAACGCAGTGGAGTTGCTATAAAGCTCACAGCCCTGGGCATAAGTTACCGTGGCTCCTTTAGCGTATTTTCTGATGCCTTCCAGGAAAGACACAGGGTGTTGCTCTTCCCCGAAGAAAGACCAGGTACCGTTCATATCTGCTTTGTTGTTGGCCAACGGACCAATAACGGCAATGCGTTTAGTGGCTTGGGTGAGCGGCAATACATTGCCTTGGTTTTTAAGCAGCACAATAGATTTCTTGGCCATGTCAAACGCCACGGCCAAATTCTCTTTCGAACGGATTTCTTGTTTTTCGCGGGTAGTGCTGGAATATAGAGTAGGGTTGTCAAACAGGCCCAATTTGAATTTAAGCCAAAGCACGCGTCGTACGGCATCATCTACTACCTTCTGGTCTAGCTGTCCGTTTTTAACTAACCCAGGTATAAAGTTGAGGTAAGCTTCTCCCATCATGTCTACATCGGTTCCGGCTTTCAGGGCCAGGGCAGCGGAGTGGGCATTATCTTTGGCGAAGCCGTGATTCACCATTTCAGTGATGTTTTGCCAATCAGAAATTACCAGCCCGTTATACCCCCATTCTTTCCGGAGGATGTCCTGGAGAACAAAGGTGTTGGCTGTGGCGGGTACACCGTTCAATTCATTGAACGACGTCATCAAAGAGGCTGAGCCAGCATCAATAGCCGCTTTAAACGGCGGCAGGTACACGTCGCGGAGCAGGTATTCTGACATGTCGGTGGTGTTGTAATCACGGCCGGCCTCAGCGGCACCATAGGCTACAAAGTGCTTTACACAGGCGGCAATGGTACGCGGGTCAGAGAGGTCTTTTCCCTGAAAACCTACCACACGGGCTGCGGCAATAAGCGAACCCAAATATGGGTCTTCTCCGGCACCCTCGGCAGTGCGGCCCCAGCGGGAGTCGCGGGTAATGTCTACCATAGGGGCGAAGGTGAGGTTGATGCCAGTGGCGCTGGACTCAATGGCCGCCACACGGGCGCCGTTTTCGATGGCCTCTAAATCCCAGCTGGCAGCCTCGCCCAACGGAATCGGGAACACGGTTTTAAACCCGTGAATCACATCGGCTCCAATAATGAGCGGAATGCCCAGCCTTGATTCTTCAACTGCAATTTTCTGCAGTTTCCCAATGTACTCAGCACCATGAATGTTAAATATGCCGGTGATGGTTCCTTTTTTAATGGCTTCATTGAATCGGTCAGACTCAGCGGTACGCACAGTGGGGCCGGTGTTGAACAAATCGCCTACCACAAAGTTGAGCTGGCCTGCTTTTTCTTCCTGCGTCATTTTGGCCAGCAGGTCTTCTATGCGTTTCTCAATAGGGCTTAGCTGCTGCTGAGCGGTGGTAGCAGGGGTAGATGGTGTGGCCGTGGAAGGGGGCGTTGAAGTAGAAGTGCAGGAGAAGGCAGCCAATGCCAGCACCACTACTTTTGAGATTATCTTTTTCATAGTGTTCTAGTTAGGTCTTGAAATGAGGGTGTCTGTCCTGCTCTGGTTAGAGCAGGTTAGCTGAAATTTTAGAAAGTGAAAAGGTTATAGATTGAAGTTCTGAACCAGCAGTCTTTTTACCAGCAGGTTGTTTTCTGTTTGAATGCGGCAGAAATAAAGTCCATCGGCCAGAGGAGTGGGTAGTCTGACCTCGGCAACAGTTTTTAGGGCAAATTCCATTGAAATCTGCAGGGGGACTTCCTGGCCATTGACTCCGTACAGCCGGATAGATTTGACCTTAACTCCGGACGGAAGTGCAAGGGAAAACTCTTGCTGCACCGGGTTTGGCGACAAGACTATCTGTTGCGCCAGCCATTCTTCTGAGCCACCGGTCATCACCCCACCCACTGTGCCAATGTTAGAAAAGCTGGCGGTGCCGTTGGAATTGTAAGCCTGCACCTTATAAAAACTCTCACGGGTGCCGGCGGGGTCGGTGAAGGAGGTGTTGTTGGCTGACAAGCTGGCAATCTCAGAGTAATTGCTGTAGGGCTGGGTGCTCCTGTACACTTTAAACCCTTGCTCATTGGCAGCGTTGTCTCTCCAGGAAAGTGTAACGCCAGAAGCCGCCATGGCGGCGGCTACGTGCGATGCTCTGTTAGGAGTGGTGGGCAGAGCAGGCAATACACTGAAATGGTCTACCCAGATAGAGTCTTGGCCTGAGCTTCCCAAAAACCCATAGTTCACGAGCAGCCTTATTTTGCTGATGTTAGCGGGGTCTACCTGACCAGAGCCGCTGCCAAACAGATTCTGGTAGTTGAAATGGTAGGTGTAGTACTCGCCGTCGTCAATTAAAGGACTGAGGTTAAATACCTGATTGCTGCCGGTCACCTTGCCGGCGGCATCAAGTAAATCGAGCCGGAGCGAAACCGTTCGGCTCTTGTTTAGGGTTTTCACGGAAGTGGTGAAGACGGGGTATCCAGTCATGTCCAGCGGGCTCTCCAGCTCATACAGTATGTGTGGTAAACTGGAGGGCGACGTCACATGAAAGTTCACTTTGAGGGCGTCTTGGTGCTGGCTCATTTCAAACGTACCTGCGTTAGGCGTGAGCTGTGATGCAGGGAAGGGGTTGAATCCTTCAATCAGAAAGGAGCTGCCGCTGGGCAGCATTTTGGTTTTTACCTCTAGGATTTTGGTGAAGGTTTGCCCGTTATGTTGCATCTGTACCTTTACCTGACCAGACTTCTTACCCCAATTCACCACAATCTCCGGCGAGTTATTGCCCGACACAATGGTAGCCCCAGATGGTAAAGTCCAGGTGTAGGTGGCATTTGCCAAGCGGCTGGCTTTGAATGTAACGTTTTGGGCTGAAGGGTTCACAAATTGAGGACCCGAAAGATGTAGCTCCTTGAACTGCTGGTACACCCGCACATAATCTACCTCCATACGGGTACTGGTCAAGTTAGGATCAACACCATTTTTTTGGCCGTTCGTTTCTAAACTTGGTTCGCTGCCCATGTTACCGCCTACCGCAATGTTCATGATGAGGAACTGCGCTTTGTCAAACGGCCAGGTTCGGGCATCTTTCACGGTTGGAGCATAGGTATAGTATAGGGTATTGTCTACATAGAACTTAATGTCGTGCTCAGACCATTCAGCGGCATAAATATGGAAAGCGGTGGTGGCATCGGGTACGGTAGTGGACCCTATGTTTTGCGTATTTCCGTAGCTGGAAGGAGTGTGCAAGGCAGCTTGAACTTTGCCTGGAAGCCGGTCAATGTATTCCATCACGTCTATTTCGCCACAGGCTGGCCAGCCTACCGTTGAAATGTTAGAGCCCAAGAGCCAGAGCGCAGGCCAGGTACCAACCCCTGGTGCTAGCTTCGCCCGCCATTCCACGCGGCCATAGGTAAAATCAAACTTACCTTGGGTTTTAACACGGCCTGAGGTCCAGTTGCCATTTTGCTTAATTGCTTCTATAATCAACTTTCCGCCTGTCTGCCGTACATTGGCCAGTTGGTTCGTGTAGCTCTGGAGCTCTCTGTTGCCCCAGCCATTGTTGCCGTTGCCCAGGTCAAAGTTCCACCAGGTAGAGTTGATGGCACCTTCTTCCTCAAATTCATCGCTCCAGACTAATTCGTTGTAAGCTCCGTTCTGAGCCACCCCACCCAATGGGCAAAGCAAGCCCAGGCAGAGCACCAGATATATAATTCTGCTCATTTTAGGTAAGTTTTAAGAAAAGTAAGCCAGAAACGGGTTGCTTCTGGCTTACAGGAAAAGTTAAGGCATCAACCGGAAATCATCTAAGTAGAAGATGCCAGGATTAAAGTGCGCCTCGCCGCCAATCTGCACCACTACACGGTCAAAGTCAGTGCGCTGGTCAAAGTTGCTGAAGTCAAAGGTGAGTTCAACCCATTCGCCTAGCTGTGTTACCTGCTGTACTATTTCAGCTTGTGTCTGCCAGGCATTGCCTCCCATTTTAGAGTCCTGCAGCTTCACTGCCACCTGTTTAGCCAGATTCTTGGTCACTGCCCAGTCTTCTCCATTTTGAGTAACGTAGTCATTGAAGGAAGGCAGAAGTACCTTCAGTTTGAAGACCTTCCGGTTGGTAAGATCCATGCGGTAGGGTAGGTCAATGAATATGTTGGCAAACTCATTGGCCTGACCGGCTTCTTTTACATAGCGTGCTACTTTTTCAGATGTGTTTATGCCAAACTGAGCCGGATTGTCAAAGTTGTCGTTGAATACTACGTGGTCAATACCCCAGGTAATGTTGCCCGGCTGGTCAAAGTTGTCGAAGAGGTCTTCAACTTTCAGTGGCTTTTCTACCACTGGTGGGGAGTAGCCTTTTGGAACCAGCACGTAATTACGCACACCAGCACCACCACAACAGGCTTTTCTGATATGCAGACGGTTTTCAGACAGTTCCATGACTTCATACACGCCTTCGTTATCGTCCCAGGCAATGGTTTCGCCGTTGCTAACCGAGAGCATGGTTTTGCCATTTTCTTCGTACAGGTTCCAGGTGCTGGCTACCGGAGTGGCAGGCTGTGGCACACAAACGTTTTCTACGCCGTTGTCAATGCCCCACATGGCGCCTTTGCTCTTGTTCTCAAACTTGAAGCCGCTAAGGGAGAAGGTATATTCATCATCTTGCATGCAGGGGTTCTGCTGGTCTAAGGTTTGGCTCCACCAGTTATTGCCACCAGCGGCTACTTCACCTCCAAAGTTCATTGGGCCAACCGGGTCTAATACCCAAGTTTTACCTTCCAGTTGATCAGCCCCACCAGTCAGGAAATTGTAATCTTCCCGATCTAACATGGTTGGGTTGGTTTGGGCAATGTTGATGGTTTGTGTGTTAGAGGCCGAACCGTCTTTTGTGTAGATGGTCAGTTTTACCGTATAGTCACCGGCCAACGGATAAGCACCTGTTACTTCCTTACCTTCTGCCGTGGTGCCATTACCAAAATCCCAAAGGAATTTAAAACCAGGGGCGGTGCTGGTGAAACGAACCAAGTTTGGGTTTGTGGCATCATAGGTGTGTGTAAAAGTAACCAGATCAGAGGTAGGCATTGGGCCCAGTTCCGGATCTTCTACTTCACAGGCGGTCCAGGCAAAGGAAGCCAGCAGAAGCAGGGTTAGAAACGATATATATTTTCTCATGGGTTCAAACATTTTATGGTGCATGATTAATAGCCAGTGTTTGGTTTCAGTGTTCCTGCTGAAAGGTCAATCTCACTCTGCGGAATTGGCAGGAACCCTTTTCTGGCGGTGTTAAACTGAATGTTAAAGTCAGACACGGCGCCCTCGAAATTGTCAGGTAGGGTGGTGTAGGTAACAGAGATAGCGTCATCGGCTACGTTAAGTCCGCGGCGCAACAAATCCCAATAGCGGTGGCCTTCCAGGGCCAGTTCTACCCTGCGTTCTTTGTAAACGTTATCCAAGGTGGCTGGTACCGGACCTAACCCTACTCTGGCGCGCACTCTGGTCAGCGGTGCCTGGGCGTCTCCTGAACCAGTCATCAATCTTAGTTCAGCGGCCATTAATAACACATCAGAGAAGCGGATGGAGCGGTAGTTGTTGCCCCAGTTCAATTCCAACTGCCCCCCCGAAGGAGCATACTCTTTAGCTGTTGTGTACTTCTGGCTGAAATAACCAGTATGTTGATACCCGATGTTCAGGTTGTCTTTGCCGCCTACCAACTCTGTCTCGGCCAAAATGGTGGCGTCACGTCTTGGGTCGTTGGCTTCAAAAGCATCATACAGCTCTTGGGTAGGAGTAGCGGTACTCCAGCCTGCCAGGTAGTTTTCAATGGCGGTGTTTTTAATACGAGGTCCCTGCTGCTGTGGCTGGGTGTTGCCCTCGCCGCCTTGCACGTAGCCCCAATCCCACCATGGGTTTTCGTCTGAGTAAGAAATTTCCCAAACCGATTCTATGCTGAACTCATTTGCTCTCTTGAAATTATCAGCGTAGTTGGGCAACAGGTCATGGCCACTTTCCGAGATGATATCATTTACATGCTGCAATGCTACCTGGGCAGTGACGCTGGTGCCACCAGCTTGCAGTTCTTGGTTGTACACGCCCTTGTAGAACAAATAAGCTCTTGCTAACAAGGCTTTGGCAGCCCATTTAGTGACACGGCCTTGGCTCTGGCGAAGCGTTGACTCTGGTAAGTCTTCCATGGCCTCTGTCAAATCCAGTGCTATCTGATCATACACAGCCTTAGGAGTTGCTTGCGGCTGGTTGTACTCGCTTGGTGCCTGAGGTGCCAAAATGAGCGGAACGTTTTCAAAAAGCCTTACCAGGTCAAGGTAGAAATGCGCGCGCAAGAATTTAGCTTCAGCAATCAGCCTGGTTTTAAAATCCTCCGGGGCATCAATGCCTTCAATACGCTGAAGAAGTGTGTTGGCTCTGGCAATTCCGATATAATGTTTCCTCCACAGTCCAAACACCTCACCATTAGTAGTCAGGATATTGTGACGATCCATTTGCAGCAGGTTGGGTTCAGAACTAGGCTGGCCAGCTGAATAGGCATCATCAGACATGATATCAGTGATCATGGGAGTAGGGTGGAAACCTGATAGGGTATTCCACTGAAGTACATCATACACTCCCACCAATCCTTCCATGGCATCAGATTGGGTTTTGTAGAAGTTGTCCTCGGTTCGGGTATCTAGCGGCGAAAGGTCCAGGAAGTCATCGCAGCTGGTAGAAGCTACCGCCAGAAAGCCGGACAGTAGCAGAATAGAAGTCTTTTTAGCTATATTTTTCATGTGAAAGTGCATTAGAAGGTGGCGTTAACTCCAAGTCTGAAGGTTTTGGACTGCGGGTATACTCCGCGGTCGAATCCTATGTCTAAGCTGCCTCTGGCTCCAATCTCTGGGTCAAACCCAGTGTATTCAGTGAACGTGAGCAGGTTGTCAGCAGACACATAGATGCGCAGCTTTTGCAGATGCAGGGTTGATAAAGCAGTGCCAGGCAAAGTGTAACCTACCTGAAGTGTTTTCAGGCGTACATAATCTCCATCCTCTATGTACAGGTCAGATAGTCTGGAGTAGTTTCCGTTGGTGTCGTTCCAGGTGAAACGTGGGTATTCGTTCGTGCTGCCTTCACCGGTCCAGCGATTCAGGAACCTGGACTGCATGTTAGAGCGTACAATGTCATACCGGCGGGTACCATTAAAGATTTGGTGACCGAAAGCACTGTTGAAGAACGCACTAAAGTCAAATCCTTTTACATCAAAGCCCAAGTTAAAACCTATGGTAGTTTTAGGCGTTGGGTTTCCGATCATGGTGCGGTCATTGCCGTCCAGCACACCGTCATCGTTCAGGTCTACAAAGCGTACGTCGCCAGGTACGGCGTTTGGTTGTATGGTTTGTGCCTCAACGTCAGCTTGATTTTGGAAGATACCAGCGGTTTTGTAACCATAGAAGTAGGCAATTGGCATGCCTGGATTGCTTCTAGAAGCTACTCCGTAAGTAGAGAAACCTCCACCATACAGAATTTTCTCTGCGTTATCTATGCTTATTACCTCATTCTCGTTAATGCTTCCGTTAATGCCGAAGTTGTAGTTAAAACTGCTGATGCTGCCGTTATAATTGATAGCTAGCTCAAAGCCTTTGTTTCTAACTTCGCCGCCATTCACCGTTGGTGCATTGTAGCCAGTGCTGGCCAAGATTGGAGGAACTACCAGCAAACCTTTGGTTGATTTTACATAGTAATCAGCTACTAAGGTAAGTTTGTTGTTAAAGAAAGAGAGATCAGCTCCTATGTTAGTTTGCTCTGAAGTTTCCCACTGAAGCTCTGGGTTTGCAGCGGCTTCTGGGGCAGCTCCACTTTGGTAGCCTTTGCCGTCAGGATTGTAGAAGGTATAGCCCCTGCCCACTCCTATGCGGGCTGCCCAAGGGTAGGCCCCTCCAATTTCCTCATTTCCGTTCTGTCCCCAGGAAGCCCTGATTTTGGCCAGGCTCAGCACGTTTCCTTGCGGAAAGAAAGCTTCATCAGACAATACCCAGCCGGCAGAGAAAGAAGGGAAAGTAGCAAACTGATTGTTGCGTCCAAATCTGGAAGAGCCATCGCGTCTTACCGTAGCAGAGAACAGGTATTTGCCCTGGTAGTCATAGTTTGCCCGCCCGAAGAAAGAAAGAATGGCTCTTTCACTGGCTCCGCCGGTGGCAATAGCTGTTCCGGCGCTTACGGCTAAATTCAGGTAAGCCATGTTAGGGTCTGAAGTTACCAGGCCAGTGTTTGATCCGAAGAGGCCTTCGCTACGTGATTTTAAAGCCGAGGTACCCAGAACCAAACCTACACTATGCTCACCAAAGTTGCGGTTGTAGTTGAAATAGTTTTCTGTTTGCCAGGTGTAGTAGCGATCAGTACCTCTTGAAGCCAGAGCATTGGAATTTTGCTGAGCTGCATTCAAGAAGTAAACAGGGTTGTAGTTGCTAGTAACCACATACGCCAAGTCAATGCCTAACGTAGAACGGAAGGTAAGGCCTTCAATTAGCTTTACTTCGCCGTAAAGGTTACCAACCAGTTTGTCTACCGTAGTACGCCCATTCATTACCTGTAAGCGAGCCAGGGGGTTTACTACTTCCTGCGAAGCGTATTCTGAAATACCGAATACGCGGCCGTTAGCATCACGCACCACAGGGTTTAAGGTATAGGTGGAAGAAGCCAACCTGTCTGGGTCTGTTTCATACACCGGGGTTATGGGGTCAATGTTCAGAGCATTACTTAAAATACCCCCAAACTCCTGGTTGGCGTCAAAGGCTCTACGGTTAATGTGGGTATAAGCTAGGTTAGTCCCGAATCTCAGGAAGCTTTTAACTTGATTATCGGCGTTTATGCGGGCTGTGTAGCGTTTAAAGTTAGACTTCTCACCGCCTACAATACCGTTCTGGTCAAAATAAGAAAGAGCAGCGGCGTAAGAAGACTTCTCCGTACCACCGGTAACAGTTAATTGATGATTCTGGATAGGAGCGTTCTTCTCAAATATGGCGTCTTGCCAGTTTGTGCCCTCTCCAAATTGTTCTGGGTTGGCAAAAGGGGGCGCCATGTTTGCGTTGGCGGCGCCTTCATTCATCATGATGGCATATTCACGGGCATTCAGCAACTCAACTTTCCGCCAAGGGTTCTGAATACCGGCGTACCCGTCATAAGATACCTGCATGGTTCCGTCTTTTCTGCCTTGCTTGGTAGTAATGAGTACAACCCCGTTTCCGCCTCTAGCTCCGTAAATTGCTGCGGCTGCGGCATCTTTTAGAATTTCCATGGAGGCAATATCTCCTGGGTTAAGGTAGTCAATGCCGCCAACTGGGAACCCGTCCACTACATAGAGAGGGTTTGAATTGCCGGTAGAGCCAATTCCCCTGATGCGTACGGTAGGGGCATCACCGGGTTGACCCGACACGTTGGCTACCTGCACCCCCGCTACCCGTCCCTGAAGCGCCTGCTCAATTCGGGTAACTGGTGTTTGGGTAATTTCTTCAGGAGTCACAGAAGAAACGGCGGTAGTTACTTCTCTTCTTAACTGGGTGCCATAGCCCACCACCACTACTTCGTCTATTGACTGGCGATCTTCCTGTAACGTGACATTGATAGTGGTGCGGCCATTGATCGGCTCCTCTTTAGGCAGAAAACCTATATAAGAGAATACTAAGCTGCCCCCGTTGGCTGGAGCCTGAATTTGATATTGCCCATTCACATCTGTAGAGCCGCCGGTGGTAGTGCCCTTCACTACTACGCTCACACCCGGAAGAGCTTCTCCGGTTGCCGACGTTACTCGTCCAGTAATTGGGGTCTGGGCGAAGGCTACTCCACATAAATGGAACAGCAGGTAAAAGAGTAGTTTTTTCTTCATGTGTTCGTTTTATTTTTTTGTTTGTGCGGGTTTGCTGAGATAAATGTAAGAGAGGTGAAGGGGAGTGTCCTAACAATGTACTACATCAATACTACATCACCCCCTGCTGCACTACTACATCAGTACTACTTCATTTGCGAAAAAATGTGGGTCTATTACATGTATAAGCCTTTTTTAAGAAAAGCATGTATTGTTTGCCTTTTTCACAAATATGTGCTTAAATTGAACCTATAAAATAGCAAAGTTGCATCAGGTATGAGCTTCCCCACGTCAATTATAAAGGCTGCTTTGTTTTCTTTGGTTTGTTGTGTCACCACTACAGGTAATGCGCAGCAGTACTTCTTTGGCCACCCCATTATCCGCAATTTCAAACCCGAAGAATTTAAAGGAGGTATTCAGAGCTGGGCCATAACGCAGGACAGCCGGGAGTTAATGTACATAGCCAATAATTTTGGGTTGCTGGAGTTTGATGGGGCTACCTGGAACATGTATTCTCTGCGAGCGGGTACCAAAGTGCGGTCAGTGTACATAGGGCGCGACGACCGGATCTACGTGGGTGGCCAGGCAGACTTTGGCTTCTTTAAACCTAATGCCTCCGGAGCTCTACAATATTTTTCATTAGCTGACAGCCTGCCGGAAAAGCACCGTAATTTTGACGAGGTATGGCGGATTTATGAGCAGAACGGTAGCATCATCTTCTTTACTTTCAAGAACATATATAAATACCATCCCGGAAAACCTATTCAGGTAATTGCCCCCACTGCCCCCTTAGAGTTTTCCTTTCAGGTACATAAGAACATCTATACTCTGGTTTGGACCAAAGGCCTTTCCGTTTTAGACAAGAATCAATTACGATTGCTGCCAGGCGGTGATTTTTTCGCCTATAAACAGGTGGCTTCGGTGCTGCCCTATGATCGGGATAATCTTATTGTTTTCACTATTAAAGACGGGGTGTTTCTCTACGATGGCCGCAGTGTAAAACCTTTTGAATTAACTCAGGAAGAAGCATTCAGAAACATTGTTATCAACCAAGCCATTTTGCTGCACGATGGCAATTTTGCTCTGGCCACCCAAAACAAAGGTTTAGTTCTCTTAGACGCCAAAGGAAACCTGCTGCTCAACACCTCGGTGCAAGAGGGGCTTCTGGACAATACAGTGCACACCATTTACCAAGACACACAGGATAACCTATGGCTGGGGCTGAACAATGGCATAGCCATGGTAGAGTTGAGCTCCCCGTTCAGTCGATTAGACGCCACCATGGGATTGTCAGGTACAGGGTATGCAGCATTACAGAAGGGAAACAAACTGTACGTAGGTACCAACAGCGGCCTTTTTGTTTCAGACATGGCCGGCTACCGAAAGAAATTTATGCTGGTGCCCAACAGCACTGGGCAGGTGTACCACTTGAATAACATTGGTGAAAACCTGCTCATGGCGCACCACAACGGCCCATTTCTGGTGAAGGAAAGCCAGGCAGAATTGGTGCCGGCTGCTAAGGGAGCCTGGGAATTTGTGTTGCTACCTGGTGAATCTGATAAATTAGTACTAGGAGCGTACAATGGTCTCTGCCTTATGAGTCTGAAACAGAACAAGCTGAACTTTCTACACAAATTCAAAGATTTTGAAGAATCTAGTAGAGTGTTGGAGTTTGACAAAGACGGTGACTTATGGATGGCCCACGGCTATAAAGGGCTGTACCGTATCAAGTTTGATGCAGATTTAAGTAAAATAGCCTCAGTAAAATATTATAACTCAAAACACGGTCTTCCTTCTGACCAGTTGGTGAACATGGAAAGGGTGAAAAATGAACTCATCTTTCCAGCCATGACAGGAATTTATAGGTTTGATAAAACTAAGGAAAGGTTTGTGCTTGATAAAGCTTTCTCCAGTCTGTTCGGGCCTACAGAGCACATTGTAGAGATGGAGGAGGACGTGCAAGGTACCATCTACTTTATTTCTAACCATAGGGTAGGCAAAATTACCTACGATAAATTCGGTAAACCCACGTTGGAAGACCAGTTGTTCAAGAACATACGCGAGCAATTGAACGATGATTTGAGCTACATTCAGATTCTGGATAGAAACAACGTGCTCTTCGGAGCCAAGGAAGGGTTTATTCACTACAACGCCGGTAAGAACAAGAAGCTGATGCCTTTCCATACTCGTTTGGCGAGCGTGGCCAGTATTTCAGGCGAGACAGATTCTCTTCTGCTCTCCGGGAGGGTAGTGGATAAAGCTAGGGATACCACGCTTCCCTATGCCTACAATTCGCTCAGGTTTGTGTATTCCTCTTCTTTTTATGAGAAACCCGAGAAAACACAGTACCAGTACTATTTGAAAAATTTTGATTCCAGCTGGTCAGAGTGGACTTCTAAAACCGAGAAAGAATATACGAATCTTCCCGAAGGTACCTATGTGTTTCAGGTGAGAGCGCGCAACATTTATGGAACTATAAGCGAGGCAAAGCCTTTTACTTTTGTGGTAAATCCGCCGTTTTACCGTAGCCACTGGGCTTATTTGGTGTACACGCTACTTGGCTCCCTTGTGCTGGGGGCGGCTTTTTACCAGGTAGACAAGCGTTACAAAAAAGAAAAACGCCGCCTTATTCTGGACAAAGAGCGGAAACTAGGGCAGAAAGACCTGGAAATACGGGAAATCACAAACCAGAGTGAACAGGAGATTGATCGCTTACGCAACGAGAAGTTCCAGGCCGAGTTAGACCACAAGAACCGCGAGCTCACGTACTCCACCATTCACCTCATCAATAAAAATGAACTGCTTAGCAGTGTAAAGCTGGAGCTGCAGAATATATTGAAAAACGGTGGCCGCACCGGAAGCCAGGAAGAACTGAAGAAGATTATCCGCAGCATTGACCACAACATCACGTCGGAGGTAGACTGGAAACAGTTTGAATTGCACTTCAACCACGTGCACGGCGATTTTATACACCGGTTGCAAGAGAATTACCCAAGCCTGACGCCGCAAGAGATAAAACTGAGCACCTACCTGAGGCTGAATCTGACTACCAAAGATATAGCCCAGCTGTTAAATATATCTGTACGGGGTGTGGAGATAAGCCGCTACCGCCTGCGCAAACGACTCAGCTTAGACCGCAGCGAAAACCTTACAGATTTTATGTTGAAGTATTAGTTAGAGTGCTTGTTTTAGGCCTGTTTTTGAAAAAGCAGGCCTAAAACAAGCACTCTAACTAATTCCACTTAGGTGTTGATAAATAGCTAGGTAGTTTTTGGGCAGCGGCCTGAAGCATTGTTTTATTAGCTTCTTTTCTTTTTTCGTCCTCTAGATTGTTCGTATAGTTCATGAACAGATCAATCATTACTACCCGGTTGTAATCATCTAACTGAGAGTCTTTGATCATGTTGAGAAGTTGTTGTTCAAACTGTGGAGCAAAACGACTTTCAGCAATGGCCGAACTAATGCGGTGTATGTTGCCAAAATAATGGTTCTGAGAAGGGTTTTCAATTTGCAGGCTAATACCCAAAAGTAGGTTCAGTACGTTAATGTTCAGCACCTCAAGTTCATAGACGTATGTTCTACGGGCTGCAAAACTATAGCTGCCATTGCTCATCTTGATATATCGCTCATCTAAGATGTCCAGCAGGGCTCTAATGAAAATTTCCCAGTCCCCCGTTTGGGCAGAAAGCTTTGCAATATTTTGAATATGTTCATCAGGGCCATAGCCGCAAGTACGGGTAACTACCCTTTTTCTCTTTAGTTCCAGAGCCGCTTCAGGGGAGTGATATTTTGCCACATACTCTTCAAACTCAGATGTAGATTTCCCGGTTGTAATAGACTGTGTTAAGGCATTTGTAAGTAGCGTCTTGAACTTTGCAGTGGTAGCAATGCTTTGGTCAATTATTTTGAATCGGTTTACTTCCCACTCATTAATTCTTTGAACAAGAATTTTTAAGCCCTTTTCATCAAGCTGGTTATTGATAGTATATTCTGGTTTGCTAGTTTTCCAGTTTATGTACTGCAAAAACTGAAGAATGGCGTCTTTACTGGGTAGTTTTTCATAGGGATTGTATCCGTAATCTTTGGCATCAGAATAAAAAATCTGAGCTGTAGTGTCTACCAAAGAATTTGAGTACTGCAGCATACGGGTATATGTCACAGGAAGCCGTTTTGGCTGAAACTCTTCTACTAAATAGAATGCTTCCAAGGTTTCCTGAGAGTAATCAGTTTTAGGATAATGTTGCCACAGATACTTGCCTTTTAGTGGGCGATTATAAACTTCTGGTAAATTTTCTCTGGTGAAAGAACGCGCATGTTCTTCATTGAAAGAGACGGCTCTGAATTTGATTTGGGAATTGCCATAAATATCTGATACTCTTTCTTTTAAAACTAATAACTCCGGCAGCACCTTGGCGCTAGGGTATTTCCTCAAGAACTCTTTAAAAGGAAGGTTCTGTTCCATATCTCGAATTGCCTCACGCACATTTCCTGAATTTAAATAAACATAATGCGCTTTTGCCTGAGGTTTGGAGAAATATTGAAGATTAACCTCGCTCTTTTCGAAATTGATGTTTATGGAATCTACAATGGATTTAAATTTGCTAATAGTGATGGGGCTGTAGACAAAATTATTCTGGTTTGGCTTAAACCCAGACAATCCCTGCGCTTGCGGTGTATTTGCCATGGAGAATTTCAGAATACCAATAGCCAGTGCCAATATCAGAAGATTGACAAATACAAGTTGTACCAGGAAACCAGAGCGAAACGTTTTGGTTGCTCTCATGGCAGTAGCAGTTAATTGAAATATATTTATAGGGTTGCTTTGCTACACAAATTTTGCTCTGGCCGCCTTGTTACCGCTTGGCCCTTTGGTACTGCACCGGCCACTCCAAGTCAGCCCCCAGTTCTTTTGCCGCTTTCATGGGGAAATAAGGCTCACGCAATTCCTCTCGGCCCAACAACACCAAATCTGCCTGGCCAGAGGCAATAATTTCCTCTGCTTGCTCCGAAGATAAAATCAAACCTACCGCGCCCGTGCGCATGCCGGTCTCTTTCTTGATCTTCTCCGCGAACTCCACCTGATAACCAGGTTTAGCTGGAATTGGGGCCAACACATTTCCGCCAGTGGAGCAGTCAATTAAATCTACGTTTTTTTCTTGAAGCATGCGAGCCAACTGTACAGAATCTTCACTGGTCCAACCGCCTTCGGTCCAGTCAGTGGCGGAGATGCGCACGAATAGAGGCAATTCTTTAGGCCACACCTCCTGCACGGCCGCCACTATCTCTATCAGTAGCCTGATGCGGTTCTCAAAAGAGCCTCCATACTGGTCGGTGCGGTGGTTGCTGAGGGGCGAGTAAAACTCATGCAGCAGATAGCCGTGGGCAGCGTGAATTTCAACCACCTTGTAACCGGCATCCAAAGCCCGAATGGCGGCGGTTCTGAAGTCTTCTATTACCTTTCGGATTCCGTCTTGGTCTAAGGCAGTGGGGGCAGGGGTATCTTCTGAGAATGCTATGGCGCTGGGGCCAACGGTTTGCCAGGCGCCTTCTTCCTGTGTCAGGGCGTGGCCTCCGTGCCAAGGTGCGTGGTGGCTGGCTTTTCTGCCGGCGTGGGCTAACTGAATACCCGGCACGGCTCCGTGTGCCTCCAAGAAAGCGGTTATACGCTTCAGTTCGGGTAGGTGCTCATCTTTCCAAATACCAAGGTCATGAGGAGTGATTCTGCCCTCGGGCGAAACGGCTGTCGCCTCCTGAATAATTAATCCCGCACCGCCCACAGCTCGGCTGCCTAAATGCACCAAGTGCCAATCGTTGGCAAATCCGTCTTGGCTGGAGTACTGGCACATAGGCGAAACGGTAATCCTGTTCTTAAACGTGACGCTTTTAATAGCGAGGGGGCTGAAAAGTTGACTCATACTGCTTAAGTTGACTGAACTGTTTTACTGGATAGCATAACAGTTGGTTATGTCCGCGGCTTCTGTTTTAGGTCTGTTTTCTTCAAAACAAGCCGAAAACAGAAGCTACTGTGGTGTTGGTTTAGGCTGATCTGGGTGGGAGACTCTGAAAGCGGGCGCTTCATAATCTGTTGGCAGATAATCAATGGGGGTGGTAACCTGATTACCATCACGCACCGCGCGGTAATGAGGCGAAAGTATCTCTACACCGCCTTCGTTAAACTTGTCCTGAATGTTCTGGTGCAGGTTAGAGTAAATCTTGGCTTGGCGGTTAGGTTGGTCTGTATAAGCGTTGAGCTGGTAAGCCGGATAAAAATCTTCCAGACTGGTTTGCAGCACAAACGGGGGCTTGTCTTTCAGAATACCATCAGTTGCCAGTGCGGCGTCAATTAACAGCTGGTGCACCTGTTTCCAAGGTACATCATAGCCAATGGTGACGGTAGTGCTTAATATGAGGCCCAAATCTTGGCTGGAGGTGCTGTAATTAACCGTGTGGCCTGACAAAACGCTGGAATTGGGTACCGTTATGTCTTCGTTCTTGATGGTTCTGATGCGGGTTACCAGCATATTTTTCTCCACTACATCACCTACAATCTCACCTATCTTTACACGGTCTCCAACTTTAAAAGGGCGCATATAGGTAATGACCAAGCCGGCCACCATGTTGGAAATAGCTGATGAAGAACCCAGCGAGAACAAAATACCTAAGAAAACAGACACACCCTGAAAAATAGGGGAGTTGGAGCCGGGCAGGTATGGGAAAATCACGATGAACATGAACACGTACAGCAGAAACCGAACTATGTTGAAGGTGGGCATGGCCCAGTCGCGGTGGAAGCCGGAGATGTTCAGTTTGGCCTGGTCCACCTCCAGTGCAAAGAAATGCACCAGCTTTACAGCATATCTGGTGAACAGAAAGATCACCAAAATGGTGAACAGGTTGGGCAAATACCCAATAATGTTCCGGATGATGCGGGTAGCCGGAGACAGCACCCAGCTTATCAAAGTATCGGCCCAGCCTTGCGTTTGCGGAAAAATGCTGAAGAGCAGCGGCAAAGCCAGGTAAAATGTGAGAAGCAGCAGGAAAATGCGCAGCAGGTTGAGAACAAACACCACAAAACCTATCTGCTTCTGGCGGTCTAGCAACTGGTAGTCTTTTAGCTTTAGGCCAGAGAAGTAAAGGTCGCGTTTAGTGTAGATAAACAACTTAAGATAGCGGAACAGCTTGTTGATTAGAAATATAATAACGAACAGCCCTGCCAGAACCAGCAACGCCAGGCCAATTTCCAGTAAAATATTCTTTAGGCTGTTCTTTTCTTTTTCTACGGCAATGGCCTTTTGCATTTGCTGCAAATACTGTTGAGCCAGTGTTTTGCGGTCAGTGCCGAACCAAAGGGCGTCTATGTCAGTAATGGCCATCACGGTCATTTCGCCATACTGTACCTCGCTCTGGTAATCGCCGTTGTAGACGTGCAGCGAGTCAGAGGAATACAAGTTGGTGTTATAGAGCTTTACCAGGCGACGGTTAATGGCTTCTGCGCGGTCCTGAACAGTGGCGGTGCCTACTTTAGTATAGACCATAAACAGCGTGTCGCCAAAAGGTGCCACCGGAAAACCCTGTGCATTTACTTTCAAAGCCTCTATGCGCTTGGCACGTTCAGCGTTGCGGAGCGAGTCCTGCGTGACCATCTGCAGGTATTTCTGCTCCAGCTCGTTCCGCTTGCCAACCTCAGAAGATTTTAGCTGCTCAATTTCCTGCATCAGTTCCTGCTTGCGCAGTGAGTCCAGAACGCGTTGTTGTTCCTTCTGCTGCAGAAGCTGAGTTGTCTCGGCCAGTCGCTGATTCGTAAGTGAGTCTGAGGGGGCAGCTTCCTGGGCAAAGGCAACGGAGCCTTGAATCAACAGGCAGCACAGCAACAGGAGGCGTTGTAAAGGCAGGCGTAGGAAAAAGTATAGGTTTCTCATGGGCGCTTAGCAGATAAACAGTAAAGCATTAACCACAGGCAAAGGTTTAACGCTGGCGAAGAAGTAATCACTTTCAATAAAGGTTCAGGCTTAGAAGAAGCACTGGGAAAAGGTGCCTTGCTCAAAAATAAAAACGCCGGTAATATATTCCGGCGTTTTGGTGCTGTTTTCTCAAAAGTAGGTCTGAAACAGCTCTTGCTGGCTTTTAAGCTATACACTACCAAGTCAATAAGAGCTGCTAAACCACTTTTCTTGATTCTTAAATAATTGGCCTAGCCCACATATTTTTCAAGTTCTCCTTTTTCAGATGCTTTTATAAGCTTCTTCAGTTCGCCTTTTACCTTTACCTGATTTTCAGGGTTGATGCTGTAGGCTACTATGCCTTTCAAGGTATTCAGCTTCACCGCCTTTTTATCTTTAGACATGGCCTTGTTCTCTACACAATATTTGGTGGCGCTGGCCAGGTATACGCCCAAAAAGGTAGGGTCTGTTTTGGTTAGTTCTACGGCAGTTTGGTCTATTTCAAAGGTGAAGTCTGGGGTTCCTTCCATCCATTTCAACAGAAACTGCATGGCCGACAGGCGCTGTTGGTTGCTCTCAATGTGAGGGGTAGACAAAATGTAGTCAGCTGCCTGCAACACAGCGTTTTCAGCTTGAGCATAGTCTGCTTTCTCAGTGAGGGAAATTTGACTGAAATCAGGTAAAGTTTGCGCTAAAGAGCCAAAGCTCATGAGGCAAAGGGAGAAAAATGGTAGAAGCTTTTTCATAACTGTGATGTTAGGTTGAGAGATGGATGAATATACAACTTTTTGATTAGTTGCCCCGTCAAGTCAAATCAATTCTGGTGGAAAAAAGAACTGTTTGGTTTTTTAAAGCTCTACAATACGCAACATCTTTTGAGGCTTGTAAATGAAAAACGCCAGCACGAGTGGCTGGCGTTTTTGATGTGTTTTCTGTAAAACAGGCCGGAAACAGGTTTAGGTTAGTTTGCTTCTAAAATTTTGAAGAGTTCGTCTAGCTTAGGGGTGAGGATGATCTCGGTGCGGCGGTTTTTCTGACGAGCCTCGGCGGTTTTGGCTGGGTCTAACGGAACATTGTCAGCGCGGCCGGAAGGGGTGATTTTAGTGCCAGGCAAACCAGCATTAGCCAGAATACGGGTAATTTCAGTCGCACGCAACACACTCAGGTCCCAGTTGTCTTGCATTCCCTGGGTGCCTCTTGAAATCGGAACATCATCTGTGTGTCCTTCTACTAATACGTTTACATCTTCCTGGTCTTTGAGGGCAGACGCCAATTTGCGTAGGGCATCCTGGCCTTTGGCGTCTACCTTGGTAGAACCAGACTTAAACAACAGTTGCTCTGATAGGGACACGTATACCTTGCCGTTGCGCACATCTACTGATAGATCTTTGCTGTTAAAGCCCAGCAAAGCATTGCTCACTTTGTTGCGGAGAGCGTCTACGGCTTTGTCTTTCTCGGCCAGAATGCGCTCCAATTCGTTCAGGCGTTGTTCACGGGCTTGTAAATCTGAACTGAGTTGGTCTAGCTGAGAGCGGTTCTTGGTTAAAGTCTCATTCAGCTTCTTCATTTCATCCTCGCGGCGTGCAAGGTCTTTTGAAAGCTTAGACGTTTCCAGAGCGCTGTTGGCTAAAAGCTTGTCGTGGTTCTTAATAAGCTTGTCATAGGTGTTGCTGAGTTCGCCGTACAGGCTTTGGGTCTTGCGGTAAGCTGAGCCTAGTTGGGCGGTATCAGCGGCCAGACGTTGGCGCACTTCGCTTAAATCTGCCACCTGCTTGCTCAGGTCAGAGCGCTCTAAGGTGGTTTGGGCAAGTGTAGCCTCACATTCAGCTTTCTCCCGCTCCAGGTTTACTTTCTGAGCCAGCAGATCGTTGTACTTTTTGGTGGTGGTACAAGAGCCTAAGAGGCTAGTACCTAACAAGGCCACGCCAACATAGCGGAGCAAAGATTTCTCTAACATAACTGAAACGTTAAATAAAGGATTGGTAGTTGGTTTGGTTCTTGGTGCCCTTCTGATTTCAGATGAGCAAACGAGTTCACTGACAATTACTCAGCCGCTACACCGGGCATTACGCAAAGATAAAAACGCTGTGCTCTTGCCCAAGTGCCGGCTGGCGTTTTGCTGCTCTTTTTTAAAAATCAGGTAAAAAAGAAGCCGGAGCAAAGGCCCCGGCTTCAGAACATATTTTATGGAGCACAGATAACCTGTGCGCTGCGCCAGTGGCTTAGTTGCTGCTTTGCAGCAACTGCAGGATTTTCTCAAAGTTAGGAGCCAAGATGATCTCGGTACGGCGGTTGCTCTGACGGGCCTCTGGAGTACGGGTCATGGCTACCGGAGTAAACTGACCGCGACCAGCAGGAACAATCATTTGCGGCGGAACCCCATTGTTTACTAACAAACGGGTAATTTCAGTAGCGCGCAGTACGCTCAGGTCCCAGTTGTCTTTATAGGTAATGTTGTTAGAGGCAACGGCTACATCATCAGTATGGCCTTCTACTATAATTTCAGTGTCACGGTGAGACTTAACAGCAGAAGCTAATTTACTTAAAGCTGCCTGGCCACTAGGGTTTACTTTAGTGCTACCCGTGGCAAAAAGAAGTTTTTCAGGCATGGTTACATACACTTTGCCATCTCTAACGGCTACTGTAAGACCTTGCTCCTGGAAACCAGCCAATGCTTCGTTTACGGCAGAACGCAATTCGTTCAGAATTCTTTCTTTCTGCGCAATCTGCTGCTGGTACTGGGCTAATTTAGCATCACGGTCACGTAAATCAGCGTTGGCTTTCTCTAAATTGCGCTCAGCGGCAGTTTTCTCCTGCTCTAACGCATTTTTGCTAGCCTCAAGCTCTTTGTATTTCTTTGAAGAGACGCAAGACCCTAAAAGGGTAACCCCAAACACCAGAGCCATGGCGGAAGAGGCGAAACGAATGTTTTTCATAGTGAAAGAATAATAACAATAAAGGGTTTCAGTTGCAAATGTAGTAATAGTGTGCGGTAATTCCGAAGATTTATTAAAATTCGTTGTGTCATTAACGCTTTATAGACAGCTGTAATTGTGTGGTAATAATTTTAATATTAGCATGTGTAGGGATAAATGTCTGTTACTCAAATAAATAATTTTGATAATTTCAGGTATTTAGATGAAGCTTATTTCACAATATTGCTTTTTATTAATGATGTTATTCTAGTTGCTAAACCTTTTTAATTAACTGAATATTCAACAAAATGCATGGGAGAAATAAAGTTTGGAGTATCAAAAAACAGGTGGGAGCTTAGCTTATCTGTGTTTTGGCAGAAAAATGCGGAAGAGAAGGAGACTAACGGCTCTCAGCGAAAAGAAGTGGAAGAAAGCACGTTCTGAAGCATCTGGAGACATGTAGCGCTGCAGCCTAAGATGCTCTAAGCCGAAACGTATTTAAATAAAAGCAGTAAAAAGGCAGATGCCTTAATGGTAAATTATTTAGGAAGTAGGCTGCTACTGTTTCTTTTTTATCTTTGCAGCCTTGTTTGCCATACCTGTGTGTGGTTATTCCCAAGGAGCATCATTGTTGAAAAACCTTAAGGATACCTTATGTCTTGGTTTAGAAGAGTAGAAAAAGGGATTGTTACCCCTACGGAGCAAAAAAAAGAAACACCAGATGGTCTGTGGCATAAGTGCCCTGAATGTAAAACAGTCATCAGTAAGGCAGAGCATCGGCAAAACCTGTACACTTGCCCGTCTTGCGATTTTCATGACCGTGTTAATTCCCACGAGTATTTTGAAATACTGTTTGATGACAACGAGTTTCAGGAGTTAGATGAAAATCTGAGCTCATCTGACCCGCTGAGCTTTGTAGATACCAAGCCCTACCCAGACCGGATAGTGGCCACCCAGCGTAAAACCAATTTGAAAGACGCCGTTCGTACTGCTCATGGTAAGGCAAACGGCGTGGACTTAGTGGTGGCCTGTATGGACTTCAATTTCATTGGTGGTTCAATGGGCTCCGTTGTAGGGGAAAAGATTTCACGGGCCATAGACTATAGCCGCAAACATAAAATCCCGTTTCTGATGATATCAAAATCAGGCGGAGCCAGAATGATGGAGGCGGGCTATTCTCTAATGCAAATGGCTAAAACCTCTGCTAAACTGGCCTTGCTTTCTGAAGAGAAAGTGCCCTACATCTCTTTGTTGACAGATCCCACCACTGGTGGTGTAACCGCCTCTTTTGCCATGTTGGGTGACTTCAACATTTCTGAGCCGGGTGCACTGATTGGGTTTGCCGGTCCACGGGTAATTAAAGAAACCATTGGCAAAGACTTGCCTAAAGGATTCCAGAGTGCGGAGTTTGTGTTGGAGCATGGTTTTCTTGATTTTATAGTACACCGCAAAGAGCTGAAACAGAGATTAGCTGATCTTCTTACAATGCTAGCTGAACCACAGGCTACGCCAGCAGTTGAACCTGCGGTAGCCAAAGCGGTAGCTAAGTAAAACAGTACATATACCTTTTAGAAACGGTGCCTGCTTTCAAATTGAGCAGGCACCGTTTTTTTTATGAATAATTGGCACGATTATTACTTTAGATAATATAGTTTTACGCCTATATCTAAACATTTTACCATTAAAAGGAGTATGTAAGTCCGATGTGAGGCTTACGCAAAAGCAACACTTTCAAACCAAAAGAAAAAGACTATGAAAATTATTAAAGGATCTTTTATTGCATTGTTAGCAGGAAGCATGTTTTTTTCTTCTTGCCAATCTAGTAACACTGGTAGTACAAGCGGTACAAACAACGGTGGAATGAGCAAAACCACCAAGGGTGGTATCATTGGGGCCGGTAGTGGTGCCGTTGTGGGTGGTATCATTGGTAGAGCTACCGGTAACACCGCAGCCGGAGCAATTATTGGTGCCGCCGTGGGTGGTACCGCCGGTGCCGTAATAGGCCGCCGGATGGACAAGCAGGCAGAAGAGCTGGAGCGTGAAATGAAGAGTGCCCAGGTTGAGCGTGTAGGGGAAGGTATTAAAGTTACCTTTGATGCCGGTATTCTATTCGCCACGAACTCATCAGATCTGCAGCCATCTTCCAGAGCTGATATTCAGAAATTAGCCGAAACGTTGAAGAAATACCCAGGCACTAACGTGTTGATTGAAGGCCATGCCGATAACACTGGTACTGATGCCATCAACCAGCCATTGTCAGAGCGTCGGGCTCAGGCGGTTGCGAACTATGCTATTTCCTTAGGAGTTGAGCCAGGTCGTATACAGACCAGAGGATATGGTTCAACACAGCCGATTGCTGATAACACGACAGCCGCTGGTCGTCAGCAGAACCGTCGTGTAGAAGTGGCCATCTTCGCTAGTGAAGAAATGAAAGCTGCTGCTGAGCGCGGTGAATTGAAGTAAGAACTTATTTAATGGTAAAATAGAAACGGCTACCTTGTGGTAGCCGTTTTTTTGTGCTTATAATTTTAAATCTGCTGCTTCTTTGAGTTCTAAGCCTTTATTTGTTCGTTCTTCTTAAGAACCAATTTTTATGAGGTGATAAGAGTATTTCGTGCTCTAGACAAGCAGCTATCAACTGTTTTGCCTTTTTCTGTTAGGCTTGCTGGAATAAACAGCCAACATAGTGAGAGCGGCTCCTAAAAGAGCTACGGCTATGTCTTTCTGGGCATCCCACACATCTCCTTGCGTTCCTAAATAGGCCATTCCCTGTGCTGGAAAGAAAATATCGGCCACAGCCCATTCTACCAATTCATAAATGGCGCCAAGGCTAACCGTTAGATCTATGGGGAGTAGAAGCGTAAAGATAAGCTTCATGTTGGTAAGTCGCCAGAAGACTTCGTACATGGGGTAAGCCAATAAAAATCCGAAACTGAAATGAACTAGACGGTCATAGTGGTTACGCTCCAGTCTCAACTGGTCTTGCACCCAAAAACCAAAGGGATTTTCAGCATATGTGTATTGGCTACCATACACGTGCAGCATCATGAACAGAAACATACAGGTGTAGCTCAGGTCTGAAAAACGGAAATGCTTGTAGAAAGCCACCAGCAGTATAATAGCGGTAAAAGTAAGGGTGTTTTCCAGCCACCAATTCTTCAGGTCCGGAGTATTAAAGCCGGTGTATGACCAGTATGCCGCAAATAAAACGACATATGCAATAAGCCAAGGGTTTTTCCGGAATGGTAAACGTTCATTGTCTGTGGCAACGGTGAAGGTCATGCAGGTTCTGGGTTTCGATAGGGTAGTGCAACCCACAGATAACGTACAGAGCCGCTCAAAGTTTGAAAGCAGGGGCAAGTGGTATTTGCCTTAACTGTTGCAAATCAGTTACAGGTACAGTCTTGCCCTAACTTATAAAATAAGATGACAGTCCTGTTTTAGGCTTGATTTTAGGAAAACAGGGTTAAAACAGAAGCTAACTTTGATACAGCTTAGACCGCCTCGTCAAAGGCAAAGGAAACTGCCGGAAGCATAAACTCAGGTTGATGATACACCAAAGAGAAAGGATTGTCTTCGGGTGCCTCCGAAGGATTGCAGTGGTAGCCATATACCTCATACCCTTGACCCACCGATTCAAGCTTCTTATAATAGGTGTGGGCGGTGTTGCTCTCCTGGAAAGACAAATCATGAAACACAATTGTGTGTTTTGGAGGCATGCCGCGCAGATATGCAAAGAAGGCTTCTGGCTGTCCTAGATCACCGGAGTAGGCAATGCGTTGGCCATTTTCTTCAAAAATGTAAGCATAGGTTTGCATGTTTTCTGCATGTTGGCCATACGTGTCAACTGCCGTAATTCCGGGTAACTCAGAAAGGGGCACAAAATCTACGTACTTGTCAGGCTTTTGCAGTTGCAGCCGCAGGAACTCGTAAACCTCTTCCCTGAAGTCATCATCGGGGTACAAGATGACGGGGCGGCAATTATTGTTGTAGAAATAGCAATGCAGTAAAGTATTCGCCAAGCTACCGGTATGGTCGTTGTGCAGGTGGGTAAGCAAGATGTATTTTATGCTTTGGGTTAGGTTATGGTGGCGAAGGGTAGGGTATACCGTAAAGCCGCAATCGAGCAGTATTGTGTTCCCTTTAAACTGAACCATAGCCGCGGAATTGCCATAGTCAATGTCAAAAGCCCCGCCAGTACCTAAAAATGTGATTTTCATAGTCCGCAAATTTTTTACACCTGCCAAGTGCGTTCTACGTAATTCGTGAGAAAAGGGGCACGCGCAGTAGCAGAATCTTTCCAAAAAAAGCTTTGGTTGAACAGCATAAGCGGCTATATAGAAGGTGTGGCAGAAGCAGCTTCGTCTACGCGAGCTGTGGGAAATATGGAACTTGAATCCTCCCGCGGAGAAACCTGCGTGCAAGCCGACTTAGGGTATGCTGTCGCACCGTGCCACCTGGAGCAACAATAAAAGACTTCTTTAGGTGCTGGAGAAGTAGACAGCTGGTTTGATGCCAGTACCTTTTAGTTAAATTTAACCGGAACATAATATGTGATTTAAACTTGATTTAGCCCTAAATCCGTATGTTCTGGTTACCTTGCAAGTGCTAAGGCATCTGAAATTATAGAGTATGCGCTTAATTCCTCATCCGGTTCTCTGCAATTATTACGTTACCTACCGGTGCAACGCCAAATGTTCGTTCTGTGACATTTGGGAAAAGCCCTCGCCCTACATTCAACTGGAAGATGTGAAGCAGAACCTAAGCGATCTGCGCAAACTAGGAGTGAACGTGGTGGATTTTACCGGCGGTGAGCCGCTTTTGCACCGTCAGATAGATCAGTTTTTAGAGGTGGCCCAAAATTTTGGGTTTATCACCACCCTTACCACCAACGGTCTGTTGTACCCTAAATGGGCGGAGCGACTGAAAGGGAAAGTAGACATGCTGCATTTCTCTTTAGACTCCGCTGACAAAGAGGAGCATGACACGGGGCGTGGGGTGCCATGTTTTGATGCCGTGCTTGAATCAATAAAAATTGCCAAACGCCTGGGCGAGCGGCCTGACATTCTGTTTACAGTGTTCAAGCACAACCTGCACCAGATGGAACAGGTGTACCAGGAGATTTGCCTGCCCAACAAGCTCATGCTGATCGTAAATCCTGCCTTTGAATACAACCAGGTAGAAACCGGCGACCGTCTTTCAGAGGAAGAGCTGGATTATCTGACCACCTTCAGTAAGCAGAAGTGGGTGTATCTGAATGAGGCCTTTATTCAGCTTCGGAAAGACGGCGGAAACCACATTGATAAACCTGTCTGCAAAGCTGCCAGCTCTACTTTAGTCATTTCGCCTGAAAATGAATTGGTGCTTCCTTGCTACCACCTCGGTGCCCAGAAATTTCAGATTGAAGGTAACCTGTATGAGCTCTACAAATCTGCCGACGTAAAGAAATTGATAGAACTGGAAGGCCGCCTGCCGGCCTGCGAGGGCTGTACCATCAATTGCTATATGCAGCCCAGCTTTGCGGTTGAAATGAACAGCTACTGGTGGAAAGCCCTGCCCAGCACCCTTAAATACAACCTGCGCAAAGGCACTTGGAAACGCATGCTTTCCTGAGAGACAAGACGCAAGATTCAGGACACAAAACGCAAGACATAAGACACAAGAAATGATTCTTAAGGGGCAGATTGAGCTGTTTTTGAGCCATTTTCCTGAAAACAAGCCAAAAACAGGAGTAAAGTTGTGCTGCAAGTTTTCCTCTGCTGCACGTATTTTTGATTAAGTTAACCTCCAGCAATTCTTAATTCATAATTCTAAATTCTTAATTATAAACTATGCCGTTGCTTCTTCCCGTAAAGGGTGTTCATCCTCAACTTGGACAAGACTGTTTTGTGGCTCCCAACGCCACCATTGTAGGTGATGTGGTGCTTGGCGACCATTGTACGGTTTGGTTTAATGCGGTTATCAGAGGAGACGTGCATTTCATACGGGTTGGCAACAAAACGAATATACAAGACGGGGCTGTCATTCATTGCACCTACCAAAAAGCACCTACTACCATAGGCAGCAACGTGAGTATAGGCCATAACGCTCTGGTGCACGGCTGCACCGTACAAGACAACGTGCTTATTGGCATGGGCGCCATTGTCATGGATAATGCGGTGGTACAACAGCATTGTATTGTAGCAGCTGGGGCGGTAGTGCTGGAGAATACCATTTGTGAGAGCGGCTATATTTATGCCGGAGTACCAGCCAAAAAGGTTAAAGCCCTTACCCCAGAGCAGATTGCCGGCATGGCTCGCACAGCCGATAACTATGTCATGTACGCCAGCTGGTTCCAGGAAGGCGTAGAGAACCAAGGTGCTTCCACCCTCTAAGCCTGAATTTTTAAAGAGTAGCTTCTATGATTCTTGAAGTAGCCGAGTTGAATGTTCTGCCAGAAAAGCAGTCTGAGTTTGAAGAAAACTTTTCAGCGGCGCAGGAAATCATCTGTTCTATGAAGGGCTACCAGTGGCACCAGCTACAGAAATGCCTGGAGGTCCAGAATAAGTACCTATTGCTGGTCAGTTGGCAAACCCTGGAAGACCACACTGTAGGCTTCAGGCAGTCTGAACAATATCAGAAGTGGAAGAAACTGCTGCATCACTTTTACCATCCGTTCCCAACGGTAGAGCATTATCAGCTGATAGCAGGTAAAAGCATAGGCTTTGTGGCGGAGCAACCTGGTCAGGAGTTCAATGCATAAGCCTGTTTTATGAACTTGCTGCCTGCGCCTGTTAAACTTTTTCTAGTAGTACTTTTTACTTCTGTAACTTGTCTGGGGCAGCAGTCGGTAGAGCGGTTAGCCAGTGATACAGCAAATACACATACAGAAGCACAAAATCTGGAAACAGATACAGTCCGGCTGCAGGTAAACAAAAAAAGACTCACGTCACTGATAGCGGCTGAGGGCGGCTTTTATGTAGCCGGTATCACCTATCTGCAGTTTGTCTGGTACAGAGACCATGAGCGGGTACCCTTCCACTTTTACAACGATACCAAAGGCTATTTACAAATAGACAAGCTTGGGCATGTGTACGGCGCTTATATAGAAAGCTATATTGGCTACCACTGGCTCAAGAGTGCGGGAGTAAGCCGCAAAAAGGCTCTTCTCTTTGGGGGAACGTTAGGGTTGGTGCTGCAAACACCCATAGAAGTTTTTGACGGGCTCTACGAGGGGTATGGTTTTTCATGGGCTGACATGGCAGCTAACGCAGTTGGGTCTGGTCTGGTGATAGGCAATGAGCTCTTGTTTCAGGAACAGTTAGTCAAGTACAAGTTCAGCTACTGGGAGTCTCCGTATGCCGAAATGGCGCACGGTTACCTAGGCGATAATACATTAGAGCGGGTGTTTCTGGATTATAATGGTCATACCTATTGGCTAAGCGCCCCAGTCAAAAAAATACTTCCTGCGGCTAATCCTGTGCCAGAATGGCTGAACTTGGCGGCAGGGTACAGCGCCAATGGTATGTTTGGAGAATTCAGGAACAGGCAGTACTACAGAGGCAAGGCTATTCCGGAAACACAGCGCTATCGGCAGTTCCTTCTGTCTTTAGACGTAGACTGGACCAAAATCAAAACCGATTCAAAACTTCTGAAAATTGTGTTTACAGGTATGACCTTCGTGAAGCTTCCGTTTCCGACGCTTGAGTATTCTTCAAAGGGGCAGTGGAAAGGGCATTGGCTGTATTATTAAGATGTTTTTCATCTGTTTTTGTAAAAATAGCCCTAAAACAACTTGACCTTATTTTCTATAATGGATATTACTACCTTCCAAAATAGCCTGTCAGAAAAAGCTCCTCCTGCAGATGCGTCTGTTTATCTGAAGGCCCTTTGGCATGATGCGCAGGGCAACTGGCAAAAAGCGCATGAGCTTATTCAAGACTTGCCTAGCAAAAGTGCCGCCTGGATTCACGCTTACCTTCACCGCAAAGAAGGGGACAACTGGAACGCCGATTACTGGTACACTAGCGCGGGTAAAAAAAGGCCTGCAGGTTCTCTGCAAGAAGAATGGGAGCAACTGGTGAAGGCTTTGTTGTAGCTTCAATTAGCTTCAATATAATTGATAATCCTTCATGTTTTTAGCCTTGCAATTCACTTAAAGCTATAGTGTGCTGAACAGGTTGTGTATGGTCCCTTAAGATAATAAGGCGATTTGACCCTGCTGTTTTTGGAGATTTTGATTAATGGTTTTTAGCACCTTGTTTATCTCCTGCCGGTCTTCAGGGTTCTGAATATTTGTGTCAGCATCATCTTTCACAGTGTTTATTTGGCGGGCCAGCACTTGTGTGTAGGCTTGCTGGTCTTTGTCAGCGTACAAAAGGTGGTTGAGGCACAAAAGTAGTTTGCGCATGACCATTACATCTGCTTTGCCATACGTGCGGATGGGGGTGAGAAAACGGTACAAGAGATCTTCTAGTGGAGTTGGCCTCTTTATAATGCGTATTTGTTGGTGTTCGTCTAGCATGCAGTTGGGGGCAATACTTTGCATGCGCCTTAAAAAGAGCAAAGACAGAAAGTCAATGGCGCTTAGGGCGGTGCCGGGGTCATTGATTCCAGGACTCAACGCTTTTACCGCCACCTCTGTAATTTGCCTCAGACCAGTTTCAAAACTAAAAACCATTACCTCCTCCAGCGAGAAAATAAAACAGTTCTGAATAGCCGCGTGCAGGTCTTCACGGTCAGCAATGTCTTTATTCAGGCGCAGAAACGGTAAACCGGGCACAACAAATTTTCCTATTGAAATAGGTACTTCAATGAGCAGGTCTTCTTTTTTAGCTAATTTATTGAGAGTGTCCAGCTCTATCTGCCGCAAATAGCCACCTTCTTTACTGGGGAGTTCAATGAATTGTTCGGTGCTCTCAGCTTCCTTCAATATTTTGTTTTCTTCAGTATGCCTCACTTCATCTTCCAGCGCTTTGGCGGTAGCTATGTAAATACCGGTTAAAATGGTGTCTGGCTTAATGGCACGTGAAATAGAATGAATAAAATACACGAATAAGCACACAGAGGTCACCGCAAATAAAACCGCCAGCAATATGCCTAAAACAGGCACACTTGAATTTTCTTCGCCAGGCTTAAAACTCATGAGAAGAATTAGTGTGTAAAGAATGGTGCCTATGTTCACGCCCAGAACCACCTGGTTCATTTTGTTTGAAATGAGTCCGGGTATTACCCTGGGCGAAAGGTTAGAGGTCGCCTGGCTCAGCACAATCATGACCATGGAAAAGCTAAACACCATCAAAGTAATGGTGCCGGAGGCCACGGTAGTGAGTATAGTTCGGGCATTTTCTGGCTCTGTGTTCACCAGGAACAGGATTTTCTTTTCTAGGTATGTGGCAAGAGGGGTGCGTTCAAAGTATAGAACAAAGAACCCCAGACCTGTGAACATTAAGGCTATGACTGAAGGCCATAGGGCAATACTGCTGGTAATAGAAAGAGAATGCTGTAAAAGCTTTTTGTAGAGTCTGTTCATAGTGTATCCTGCGTGGCTAAACGCAAGAACCCTATGTAGAGATGAGGAATTAATACTGAATTTACTCTGGTAAAAGCCCCTGATTACTCCATCACTACTTAGCAGTTTTATAGAACGGCAGAAAAGGGCCGAGGCAGAGAAAGAAGCGAGTTTGGATTAGGGTTTTAGAGGTGTTTTGGCCAAAACAGGTTAAAAACGATGATCCTGCGCTTGATTTACTAGTAACACAAAAGTTCTTCTCTGAGGCTAAAAAACTTGGGTGTACACAAAGGAGATGGCAGAAACAATAAAGCTTACCATAAAGAAAATATAGGCAAACTTCAGGCTGGTGTATTTCTTCTGTAGCACCAGTCCCAAATGGTAATTGTCTCTGATCATACTGCTGTAAAGAGACTTTGGATCTTGCATCATGTCTGAGAAGCGTTTCTCATACTCCAACAAGTTAATGCTGTGGTAGTCTCCGAAGAAAAGCAGATTCACATTCTTTTCTGGTATTTCATTCAGGTGCACGTCGTTCTTTTTTATACGCGGCATGGTCACCAGTATGGCCAGTACAATGGTTATAAGCGAGGTGAACAAAAACAAGATGCTGGGGATAAGCAGCTCTGGCTCCGCATCAATTTTCCGGAACAGCACCGAAAGCAAAATAGAAACAATAATGGAGTTGATCGTCAGCAGAATGTGCGCCTTGTTATCAGCCATGTCGCTGAGGCGCATTTGATTGGCTGCCGTAATCCTGAACAGAGTTTCTACGCCTCTGCCAGCCTCATTGGCTTTCTTTTTTTTCTTCTTCTTTTCTTCCGGTGCCGGTGAGTTTTCCTCAGTTGCCTCTGCCATGTGTAGTATATTAAAGGATGTTAGGGCTCGCTTCTTGGGGCCGAATTCTCCTCTTGAATAGGGTGCGTGATATACAAGAATAAACTATGCCTTTTGCCCTACGCCTATACTACGTGCTGGGTTCGTTTTTAAGTTACAGTTCTGTATAGTTTTGAGAGTGATTACAGTTTGCCCAACTGGCGAAGAGCCATAAAACACAGTACCACTGCGCCAGACACGCATACTTCGCCTTTCATTACCAGAGGCAATACTTCTGCCAAAGGCACGTGCACCACTTCAATGTCTTCGGTAATGTCTAAGAGCTGCTCTTGCTCTACCCGCACATTGCGGGCTAAAAACAGGTGCAGGCGGTTGGTGTCTTTGGCCGGATTGTCGTGCAGCACCGCCAGCGGTTCTAATTCTTGGGTAAGTACGGCGCCAGTTTCTTCCAGCAGCTCACGGGCGGCGGCTACCGTGGCTTCCTCCTCATTTGGGAAAAATGAACCGGCAGGCAGCTCTAAAAAAACTTTGCCCGCGGCATGCTTGTATTGCCGCACAAACAGCACCTCGTTTTCTTGGGTAACCGGAAATACCAAAGCGCCGTCTGGTCGCTCACTGATAAAGAAATCATCTACCACCTGCCCGTTAGGCAACTCTACCTCGTCTCGGCGTAAGGTGTACCACTTGTGTTTGAATGCAATAGTTGAACGAAGTAATCGCCAGGGGCGCGGAGTAGACATGTTGGTAAAGATAAGCTGAAATAAAAATAGCCGTTTTTGGCCTTCTTTTTGAAAAGTAAGTCAAAAACGGCTACAAAAAGAAAAAATAGTGTCACCTATTGGGTAAGCGTACGGTTTTTATCATTCACCTTGGCGGCTACGGCTTCTTGCCAGGCTTGCCCGGTAGCAGAAAGCAATTCAGAGTTATTCCACCGGAAATGGCTGCTCTGGCTGTTAGGGTCTGGCTCACACAAATACACCTCATGGCCCGGGCGTTGTGTTACTTTTAAGCCGCAAGAACGGAGCATAGCCTCAATGCAGGCATGATTGGGGGCCCACCAGTTGGTCACATCGCCGGCTAGTTTGTTTTCAATGAAGGCCATTTTGGGGTAGCCATTTTCCAGCATGATTTCCCGACCATGAAAATCAATATCTTCTGGTAATTTGGTCACCTCCTCGCCAGGCATGGTCAGGGTTTGGAACACCATCAGGCGCGTCACTTTCTGAGAAAGTATGTCTAGTGACAGCAGCGGGTAACGCAGATGGTAAAGTACTCCCATATACCAGATCAAGTCAAACTTTTCCTCTAAATGCGCTACATCATACACTTGCATCTGCTTAAATTCCACCTTATCATCTAGCCCGAACTGCTTAGCTACCCACTCGGCTTGCCGCAGGTAGTGTGGGTCTACATCAATGCCTAACACAGAGGCGCCTCTTTTGGCCAGTTCAATGGTGTAGAAGCCAGCATTACAACCAATATCTAATACCCTCCACCCGCTCAGGTCCTGCGGAATGTGTTCTTTTATTTGTTCCCACTTAAAGGCCGGAAAATCGCCTAAGGTATGGTTAGGGGCGGTTTGGGTACCGTCTGGGAGGTGCAGGTTATGAAACCAGGGGCCAAGTTCGGCTATTTCCTGAGTTAAGTTCATGTAGGAGTGTTTGCGTTAAGAATGTGTTCGAAAGCTTCTACGCAAAACAGGATAGTAAAAGTTATATGTTTAATGAGACTTAGCTAGACTAGGGCAGACACCGTTTCAGGGCTCAATTACCTAAAACAAGCCCAAAACGGCAGGTGATTGCACCGTTACGTGCTCATTGCAGGCTGAAAAGAAAATGGCTGGATTCAAGGAAATACAAGCTAATAAAGGGGAATACATTAGTCTAGTATAACACTTTAATCGGAATAAATTGAATATAAGCAACAATAGTTATTGTTTGTACTTTATCATGAACTAAGTCTGATATAAAGCTGGTTGTGTGGTTTAGCTTTGTGCTGCTAAATAGCTTTGATTTATGATGTTGCAAGGTGAAAGTGCAAATAAATGCCTTGTTGATTAAATGTCATTGATTGCATATGGAAGAGACATGCGCTGATAGTGTATTAGATAAAGTAATGAAGTACTCTCTGGACATGATTTGCATTATAGGTGCAGATGGAAAATTTGTTCAGGTGAGTGAAGCCAGCAAAAAGATTCTTGGTTACGATAAAGAAGAATTAATTGGCACCTCGTATTTAGAACTGGTTTTTTCGGAAGACCTGGAGAAGACAATTGCTGTAGCACAAAATATTTTGAATGGGGCACCTACAAATGACTTTGAGAACAGGTATGTGCACAAATCTGGAAAGATAGTGACCATGCTATGGTCTGCTTATTGGTCTGCTGAAGATGAGACTACATTCTGTATAGCCCGTGATGCCACTCAATTAATTCAGGCTCAGAAAAAGGAGAAAGAGAAAGAGGCCTTTTATGAAGCTCTGGTAGAATACGGCTCTGACATGGTGGGTGTTTTAGATGAAAATGGAAACTACATTTTCGTTGGAAGCGGAATCTCCAGAATTATGGGATATCCAAAAGAAGACTTGATTGGTGCCAATGTACTGGATCATATTCATCCTAATGATCTTACTAGTGTTCAAGCCAAACTTGCAGAGCTTCTACAGGGAGACAGGGTTGCTGCTTCTGAGTTTAGGCACAGGGCGGCTAACGGCGAGTGGAAATGGCTGGAAACCGTAGGCAGCAACCAATTGCACAACCCTGCAGTGCGCGGCATAGTGGTGAACTCACGTGATATTACGGCCCGGAAACAGGAGCAGTTGCTTCTGCAGCAGAAAGAGCAGTTATACAGGTGTTTATTCTCCAATAACCCAGATGCCATTCTGCTGGAAGACGTAAACGGGGTGGTGCTAGATGTAAACGAAGCTCAGCTGAAAACTTCAGATTTGCCGGCATCTGAAATGGTGAACCAGCACTTTACTTCTTTTTTGCCTGATTGTGTGGTAGATACCTGTAACCAGCATTTTCAGCAGGCACTTTCAGGCAGAGTTGTCCAATTTGACCTTGAAGTTCCTTTCCCTACTGGTGAAAGCAAGATATATGACATCAGTAAATTTCCGGTGGTGGTGGAAGAGGAAGTTGTGGCTGTGTACAGCATTGCCAAAGACATCACGCCCATTGCCCGCGCCTATGATACAATTCAGCGACAGTCGGCCCGGCAACGAATTATTCTGGAAAGTATAACCGATGCTTTCTTCGCCTTAGACAAAAACGGATGCTTTACTTACACCAACAGTGAGTTTGAGCGGCTCATACAGGTAAAAGGCGAGGAGGTGAAAGGCAAAAGTTTCTGGTCTTATTTTTCTAAATCAGTGATGGGGCAGCACTTCCGGCAGCTTTGTGCATCTGTAAAGACAGGAGAGGCGGTGCGTTATGAGCTGTTCCATGAGCCCCTGAAGGTGTGGTTAGATGTGAAGGCCTATCCATCTGAAGAAGGATTGTCAGTATACCTGAGCGATATCACTAAACAAAAGCAGATTGAGGAGCAAGAAGCCCTGGGTAAGAAGGTGCTGGAGCTCAATGCCGCCCCCGGTAGTACGCTGGAGGAGCTAATCAATTCCTACCTGGTTGGTCTGGAGCAGCAACAACCAGATATGCTCACTAGCGTGCTGTACCTAGAGAACAACAGGTTGTTCAATCTAGCCTCGCCGAGTTTGCCTAAAGCGTACCTAGACGCCATTCATGGTGTGCAAATAGGGCCTAAAGTAGGGTCATGCGGCACAGCGGCTTTCCTGAAGGAAAAGGTAATTGTAAGCGACCTGGAGGTTGACCCACTGTGGGCTGAATACAAAGACGCTGCCTTGCAAGCTGGCTTAAGGTCATGCTGGTCACTCCCTATTATAGGTTCTAACCAGAAGGTGTTGGGCACATTTGCCGTTTACCATCAAGAGGCTCGTGAGCCATCTACTGAAGAATTTGAGGTCATAGATAAAGCAAAAAACCTGCTGCAGCTAATCATTGAAAACAAGATGACAGAGGCTGCCCTCAAGTTGAGTAATGAGCGGTATAACTTAGCTACTTCAGCCACTAGTGAGGCAATCTATGATTTTGATGTGGTACATCATACTATTCACTGGGGAGAAGGGTTTGAAACAATGTTTGGGTTTTCCCGGGCAGACCTGAGCAATACGTCAGAAAGCTGGATTGATAATATTCACCCTGATGATCAAGCCAGAGTAGTGGCTTCCTTTGAGAGGGCTTTGCTAAATCCGGAGGTAAACAATTGGCAAGAGGATTATAGATTCTTTTCGGCAGACGGCCAAATAATACAAATTAGCGACCGCGCCCGTATTCTGCGCAACAAGAAACTAAAGCCGATTAGGGTTATTGGTTCTATGCAAGATATATCGGCCCGCAAGCAGTATGAGATTGAGCGTGAAAACTTGATTGAAGAGCTACAGGGTAGAAACAATTCGCTGCAGCAGTTTACCCACATTGTCTCGCATAACTTAAGGGCACCCGTGGCTAATATTTTGGGGCTAACAGATATGTTCAAGAGCCCCAACCTTGATGAGCAAATTAAATTAGCCGTTAATGAGAAGATGCGGGTAGCCGCTCAGAACTTAGATACCGTCATCAGAGACTTGAACCAAATTCTTTCTATTAGAGGCAGCATTGGGGGAATCAAAGAACAGCTAGTGTTTACGGAGAAGGTGGAGGAGGTGCTAGAACCTATGCATCTGGAGTTAACACGCCACCAAGTGAATATTCAAACGGATTTCAAAGCAGCCCCTTCAGTGTTTACGGTAGGCAGCTATTTGTACAGCATCTTGTATAACCTGATTACCAACGCCATCAAATACCGGAAGCCAGGGCAAGAGACAGAGATACATATATCTACCCGCACCGAGGGAGACTATGTGGTACTCACGGTAAAAGATTACGGGCTTGGGTTTGACGTAGAAAAGCAGAAGAAAAAGCTCTTTGGCCTGTACAACCGTTTCCATAGTCATATAGAGGGCCGGGGCGTAGGTTTGTTCTTAGTAAAAGCTCAAGCAGAGGCTTTGGGCGGAAAAGTTACTGTGCAAAGCAAGGTGCAGGAAGGAACTACGTTTGAGGTGTACTTCAAGCAGTAGTCTAAACGTTGTGGATGAAAGTTTTAGAAGTAGCTCGCATACTTCTTCGGCATCTCGGGTATTTGTTTGATCATGATGTCTTTAAAGTATGTCTCGGCGGCCTCGCTCTGAATCTGAATTTTGCCTTTGGAGAGCGGCAAGGATTTGCCGTTCTCCACGTACCGCGAGTTCTGCAGCACCATGACCACCTGGCCGTTTACAATGTGCAAGCTTTTGTCACCGAAGGTTATTAGTTCTATCTCGGTCCAACCATTGTTCTTGCTCTCGCGGTCTTCGGTGCGCAGGCAGAAGCCGTCGCGTCCGGTGCCGGCGCCAAAGCCAATGAACGGCTGCCGAAGACTGGCCACGGCATTGACCATAGGCGGCTCCGGAATAAAAGCCCGCACGTCCATGGCGGAATTGGCGATGCTCCAGTAGTCACCGGTGTGCCCCTCCATAATCTGGAACTCCTGCGAGAGCATCCAGGCCCGCCAGTAGTCTACACCCGCCTTGCCTATAGAATGGTATAGCACCCCCGAGTCTTTGAGCAGGTCTTTTCTGGGGTCAAACTTCTTGTCTCCCCATTTGTACTTGAGCTTGAGGTGGTAGTTCTGGTACTCTTGTTTGGTGAACACGCAGCCATAGACCTCGCCGCTCACCCTCAAAATGGTCTCGCCTTTTTCCTCCAGCACCGTGAACACCTGCTGCCTCTTCACGTTGTAGCCCAGCGGCGCTATCTCCTTGCCCTGCGCATCTAAGGGCACTTTCCCGTTGTAGCCGATTTTGTGGCGGTAACTAAGGTAGGTTTCCCATTGCGAGAGGTTTTTGTCTAGCAGGGGCGTCCATTCTGCTTTGGGGAGAAAGGAGGTGAGGGGGAAGAGAAATAAAATGCATAATAGAGCGCGAAGAGATTTCATAGCTTTTGGGAATGGGATTAGGTTCATGCTATGAAGGTAATAATCTAACGTTCATCTGGAACAGCCAAACAAATGAATTCACATAAAACATTTTCGGCCTGCTTTTCTCAAAACAGGCCGAAAATAACACTTACATGTTTTTTCTAAAATCAACTCCCCAACTCCACTTCCTCTTCCTCTTCCGCACTCAGAACTCCAGACTCAGAACTCAGGACTCCCAGAACATAGCTCTCCAGCTCCTGCGCGCGGTGGGCGGCGGTGTGTTGGGTGAGCACTTTCTGGCGGGCGCGTTCGCCAATGGCGAGGCGTTCTTCTTCGGGTAAATCAATCAGGAAACTCAGCGTGTCTTCGGCGGAATAGGAGACCAGAATCTCTTTGTTGAATTCGAAAATTTCATCCAGCCCGTTCCAGTAATCTGAGATGATAGGCGTACCGCAGGCAGCGGCTTCAAAGAGGCGCACGCTGGGCGAGTAACCCGCCTTAATCATGTCGGCGCGGGTGATGTTCTGGGTGAAGCGCTGGCGGTTGTAGAATTTACGGTGCTCAGCGGGCGGAAGGTGGTGAATGTACTCACAGTTCTCAGGCCACTGCACGGTCTCCGGGTACTGCGGGCCTGCTACTACAAAACTTCCTAATTCCCATTGGCGGGCGGCATCCAGCATGAGCTTCTCCAGCGGCGGCTGACGGTCATCTGAGTAGGTGCCCAGATAGCCCAAGTCCCACACTTTCTCCTCACCTGGCTCTGGGAAGTACAGCTCAGGGTCAAAAGAACAATACAGCGGCCGCGCCATAGGCGAGCCGTATTCCTTCTCCAGCTTCTCCAGGGTAGGACCGCCAGTGAATGAGAGGTACATGTCGTACATCGGGATGAGGCGCGGGTGCAGGTATTCGTAATCCTCGCGGGCCAGTTTGGCCAGGGTCACGGGCGTGTCAATGTCATAGAAGCCGGTCACGCCTTGGGCGGTGTTAATGGCCCATTCGCCCACGGCCACGCCCTCAGGCACGTAAGAACCCACCATCACAAAATCAGCATCGCGCACCTGCTCGGTGAAGCGGGCCTGCAAATCTTCCAGTGATTGGTACAGCTCCAGTTGGCAATACTCGGGGTTCGGTAAATCACGGTTAGAGGCGTACCACGGCACGTCCCGCTCCAGGAACAGGATATGATGGCCCCGATTGCGCAACTCGCGCACCAGCCCTCTAAACGTGGTGGCATGCCCGTTCCCCCAGCTGGAGGTGATGGACAAGCCTAGGATGACGATGTTCAACTGTTTTTGACTCATACTAGTATCATGTATCAAGTATCAGGTATCAAGACTTTTTCGCTGGCGCGAGCTTGCAGCTCGTATCCGCACGATTCCAGAGTGGCACTCCCTGCTTTTAAATAAACCGGCAAAAGAGCATCAGCAATGCGTGCGGACACGAGCGGGACGCTCGCGCCAGCGGCTCTGCCTTTCTGTTTTGGGCCTGTTCTCTCAAAAATAGCCCCAAAACAGAAAGGCTATGAAATCACTGCACTTGCTTCAGTCGAAGGTTTGGCAGCGGTGCGAGGAGTTTTTAACAGCAATTGCTCCAGTTCATCAGCGCGGTGGGCGTAGGTGTGCTTGGCCAGTACTTTCTGGTAAGCGGCTTCACCGATGGCTTGGGCGCGTTCTTCCGTCAAACCTTGCAGGAGCTGGGCCACTTCTTCGCCGTCTTTAGCTACCAGAATCTCTGTGTCTGGCTCGAAGAAGAAGTCAATGCCTTCCCAGTAGTCGGTGATGATACAGGCGCCAGCGCCAGCGGCCTCGAATACGCGGGTGGCGGGGGAGAAGCCGTAGCGGGCCATGCTCTCACGACTGATGTTCAAGACGGCTTTGGGCGTGCAGTTGAAGGCGTTGTGCTCGTTGGTGTACACATGGCCGATGTAGTTCACGTTTTCAGACATGGGTTTATCGCCCCAGCCGCTGCCGCCAATGATGAACTTCTGCTCGGGTAGTTTTGCGGCTACGTCTAAGAAGAACTGCTCTACGCGGGCTTCGCGGTCAGGAAGGCGGTTGCCCAGGAATGCGAGGTCGCAGGCAAACTTCACCTCTGGCGAAACAGGGTAATGCGTGGCGGTGTCCAGGGCGTTGTAGATGGGCACGCATTTCTTCGCGCCCAGTTTGGTGTAGGCGTTCACCACAGGGTCTCCCCCGCCGTAGGTCAGGATTAAATCATACTGCGGAATACAGGTGCGGAAAGGGTCGGCGGGGTCGCTTTCCACGCGGTCAAGGGTGGCGGGGGCGTCCACATCCCAGAAAATCACGAGGCGGTCTTTGCTTTGCAGTTTCAGTACCTCGGCCTCCAGCAACTCATCAAACACACCCACGCCGCTGGCTTTCACCACTACATCGGCGGTAGCCGCATCTTCAAGAACATTGTATACAGCCTCTTCGTTGGCTTGGTAGACTACTACTTTGGCGTATTCTGGGTCTGGAATGTCACGGTTCTCCTGGCGCTGGTAGGCGTTGGGCTCATAGAACGTGACGTGATGGCCGCGCTCGTGCAGGGCCCGCACAATGCCGCGGTAATAGGTGGCGGCCCCGTTCCAGTACGCCGATACCAGACTGGAACCGAAGAAGGCGATGTTCAGCTTTTTATTCTGCATATGCTACAGTGGTTTTTGACGGGTTATGGATTTTCTCTGGCGCAATGCCCAGTTCTTCACAGATGGCTTCCAGCTCGTTCACGCGGTGCGAGCACGAGTGTTTCTGCTGAATGGTGCTGAGGCCGTGGGCAACCAATTCTTGTGTGTTTTGCTGGTTCTGCAATACACTTTGCAAGTGCTGTTTCATCTCTTCGCCGTTGCGGGCCACTAAGAAATCCTGGCCAGGCGTGAACAGGTTCTCCGCGTCTTCCCACGGCGCTGAAATCAATGGAATACCGCAAGCCAGCGCCTCAAACGGACGGATGGTGGGGATGCCAGGCAGCGCCTCCACGTACGGTCTTCGCGGCACATGCACGGTCACTTTGTACTTGGCGAACTCCTCTGCAGCCTTGTAGTTGGGCAGCCAGCCGCCGTACTCAATGCCCGCCTCAGCCAGTGATTTAATGGCATGGTCTGGGTAACGTACGCCGTAGACTTTAGCCTTCAGGCCGAGTTCTTTCACAGGGTTTAACAGGAACTCGTGCAATTCAGCGGTACGCTCTTCATCGCCCCAGTTACCAATCCAGATAAGGTCACCCTCGGTCTCGGCTTTGGTGTGGGGGAAGAAAACGCGGGTGTCGGCGGCCTCGTGCCAAGTCCATGCTTTTTGCGTCCAGCCCTCTTTCAGGTACAGCTCCTTAATCACGTCACCGAAGGCCAGCACGCCGTCATAGTGGGTGAGGTCATAGGCGGCCATGCTCTCACGTTCGGTCACGGCACGGTGGTGGGTGTCATGGAAGAGCAACTTGTAGTTGTTCTGGCGGCGGTGCTCACACACGCGGCGCACCAGCTCATGGTCGTTCCACTCGTGCATCAGCACCAAGTCGGCACCCGCCAAGACCTCGTCTAAGTTGAGCGAATCCAACTCGTAGAAGTTGGTTTCCAGGTTGGGGTAGTACTGGCGCAGCTCGTCCAGCTTTTGCTCACCGTACTGGTCCAGTAAGTTGCTCAGGCTCCAGCCGTTTTTGGGTTCATACACCTGCACGTCATGGCCGCGGCTTTTCAGTTCAGTAACGATTCCGCGCAGGAAGTGGGCGTTGCCGTGGTTCCAGTCGGAGAGGAGAGAGTGGTAAAATAAGACTAGTTTCATAGGCGTTTTTTGGGACACAAGACTCAAGATGTAAGACTTAAGACTTTTTGTTTTATTAATTTTTTTCTGGTTCAAGTCTGTGACTTGGATCTGTTATGGCGGCAGTTTGCAACTGCCATGAGGCGTAAGCCTCAAACTACTTTTGCTGGTCGTCCCCCTTTGGAGGGGGTAGGGGGAGGACTACACAAGAGAGCACCCTAAGCTGGTTCTTCTGCAGGTGTAAACACCCCTCTTTATCTCCCCTCAAGGGGAGAATCCGCTTCTTCAATCGTTAACTTTCTATGGCATGGATTTACTTCCGTACCTTTCTGATACTCCCCCTTTGAAGGGGCGAGGGGGGATGTTTACACCTGTAGGTCCACGCATTGCTGAAGTTTCCCTTTTTGTTCTTAGCAACACTCATATCAGCAACCGTCCTTATCCTCCCCCTACCCCCTCCAAAGGAGGACGGAATGCGTGCAGTATTTTTTTGAAGCTACATCGTCTCCACATGATTCGCTTGTTTGGTTTTCACACGCTTGGGCAAATCAGCGTAGGCTTGTAGGTACTCCTGCGCCATGAGCGCGGTGGTGTAGTCCTGAGCTTTTTTCACGGCGCGGCAGGCCATGATGTTGCGGAGGAACTCGTCGTCAATTAATTTATTGAGGATGGCGGTGAGGCCCTCTACATTGTTGGTGTCCACGAATTCGGCGGAGCGGTCCCAGACTTCTTTGAGGCTGTCAATCTTGCCTAGCACCAGAGCGCAGCCTGAGAAAGCGGCCTCCAGAATAGATAACCCGAACGGCTCATATTTGGCGGGCAGCACGTACAACGAGGCGCGGGAAAGCCAGTCGGCGATTTCGCGTTGGGAGAGTTTGCCCAGGAAGTGCACGTTCTTGAAGAGCTTGTTCTGGCCCGTGGCGGGGTGGGTGGCGTCTCCTGCAATGTAGATGGGCCAGTCCACGGCATCGGCTACCTGGGTGAGGAGGGCGATGTTCTTGGCTTCGTCCCAGACGCGGCCCATGCTGAAGATGAACGGTTCTTTGCGCCCGAAGCGGAAGGCGTGCGGGTCGCGGCCGTTGTTTATGACCTGTTTTTGCGAAAACGTGCCATAAACGGCTTCGGCTTCTGTGAGCATGGCTTGGGTGGGAGCTACCACGACATCTGCGGCGTGCAGGCCCTCGCGCACGCGCTCAAAGTAATAGTCCCGACCTGCGGGGGCTTTCTCGTTTTTCACGGCGCGCCACCAGGTTTGTACGCACGAGTGGATGACCATGAGCACGGGCTTGTTCCAGGGCAGTTGGCCGTGGCAGAAGTTGTTCAGGTGAATGAGGTCGGGGTTCAGTTCAAGGCTGAGTTCCAGGAGCCACTCGCCCGCGGCGTCCACATCGGCCCAAGGATAGTCCATCCACTCCAGTTGGTAGGTGCTTTCGTACACCGTCACGTTGGTAAGCGTGGCTAGTTCCTGCCGTTGCTGCAGGGTGATGGCCGCGCCCATGGTGGCGAGGTAAAAGTGCACGTGGTGCGGCGCCATGGCACGGATGAGTTCCAGACTGTAGGTCCAGACGCCGCCCACGGTGTCGGTGGTCATTAGAACGGTTCTGTGCTGCTTATCTACCATAGATTCTGTCTAAAACTTCGGCTACTTTCACAAACTCTTCTGCTTCTTCGCTAAATTTCTCTCCGTTGGCCACACGCTCTGCCCACTCCACTGCCGCTCTTCCGCCCCAGGCGTCTGGCGGCGACACCAGCGTTTCGGTCCTGGTGCCCCAGAACCGCTCGGCCACGAAATCATAGAAAGAGCCGTTCACATTCTTGAACGAGGCGCCGCCGTTGGTGCCGTAGAAGGTGGCGCTGATGATGGCTTCCTGCCCCGCGGGCAAGTTCCAGGAACAGCTCAGCTGCACATGCGGACCCGTGGCCAGATGGATGCTGGCGGTGGCGTAGTCTTCTACCTTGCCATCGGCGGGCGTCACGCGTTTGCCTTTAGAAAAGAGGCTGCTGGTCACGTTCTCCACTTCGGGGAAGTCTAATGTCCAGAGCGCTAAATCTACTAAGTGTACGCCCAGGTCAATCACGCAGCCGCCGCCCGACAGTTTGGGGTCATAGAACCAGGCTTTGTCCGGGCCATAGGCGTTGTGGAAGACCAGCTCCACGCCGTAGATGTTGCCTAGCTCCCCAGATTTCACCAGTTCATAGACTTTGCGCATGGCCACGGTGCTACGGTAAGAAAGGTCCACGCCCAGCAAGGTGTTGGCCTGACGGGCAGCCTCTACCACGCGCTTGGTTTCTTCTGCATAACGACCTAAAGGCTTCTGGCAGAAAACGGCTTTGCCGCTTTCTAAAGCGATGATGGATTGCTCGGCATGGAAGGCGCTGGGGGTGGCAATGACCACGCCCTCAATGTCTTCTTCCAGTAACTCGTTGATGGTTTGGCAGACTTTGGTGTTAGGAGCGGTTTTCTGGGCTTCCTCCACGTTCTGCGGTGCAGGGTCCGCCACGGCGGTCACTTCGCCCACGCCCGAATTGGCGATGGCTTCCATGCGGTTTCGGCCAATCCAGCCGATGCCCAGGAAGCCGAATTTTAAGGTATCAGTAGAGGCAACGGTGGGGGTCGCTGCTGCTTTGGTAGGTTCTAGTACAGTCTCTTCCGCCATAGTGTAAAGGGTTATGGTTGTGTTCGTTTTGCTGTTTTCGTCTGTTTTTAGAAAAACAGACCGAAAACGTATTCTGGTAGTAGGGACAGGTCGCGACCTGTCCAATGCGGTAATTCAATGCAATACAGGCTGCCAGTTGCCAGGGCGCATGTTCCTAGCGCGGGGCAACCGTTTAGGACAGGTCGCGACCTGTCCCTACATTTTTATTTGGGTCTGTAGGGGCAATCCCTTGTGGTTGCCCATTACGTTTGCACCCGCGTTAGGGCAACCACAAGGGATTCCCCTACGATTTTTACATCGTCACCAACGCTTTCATGAATCCGTCTGGGCGGTTGGTCAGGGCATGAAAGGCCTCTTCCATATTCTCCAGCGGGAAGGTATGGGTGTAGAGAATTTCAGGTTTCAGGCGGCCACTTTCCACGGCGTCTACGGCTTCTTTTATGCCGTCCAGGTACATCTGCGGGTCGCGTTCGTGGGCGTTGATGACGTCAAGGCCGCGCCAGTTCCAGAGTTGGATGTTCACCTGGCGCATGCCGTCTTGGTGGAAGCCTGCGATGATGAGTTTGCCACGTTCCTTGCACAACTCGCCTGCTAGATTCAGGGGCCACTCCTTGCCAGTGCACTCAATGACGCGGTCGCAGAAGACGCCGCCCGTGAGTTCCTTTACCTGCTCAATGATTTGGTAATGGTCGTTCATGGCGATGGTTTCATCGGCTCCGCACTTAGTGGCGATGTCCAGAGAGAACGGGCGCTGGGAGATGGCAATAACCCTGGCGCCCGCCTCTTTAGCCAATTGAACCAGTAAAGCGCCTAAAAACCCGATGCCTAGTATAGCCACGGTCTGACCTGCTTTGATGTCGGAGCGTTTGAAGATGTTCATAGCGCAGCCCAACGGCTCGCCTGGGAACGGTTTGCCTGCCAAGGACTCGGGTAGTTTTACTACGGATGTTGCCTCGGCCACATCATAGGCGGCGTAGGAGTTGTAGGAGAGGGCAGCTACGCGGTCACCTACTTTCAGGTCTTTCACGTCTTCGCCCACGGCGTCTATTACGCCCCAGCCTTCATGGCCTGGGTTGCCCGCAGAAACAGGATAGGTGAACCAGTCACGTCCTTCCCACACGGGAATATTGGAGGCGCAGAGGCCGCAGCCTTCCAGCTTGATGCGCACTTGGGTGGCGGTTGGCTCGGGCAGGGCTACTTCTTGTATTTCAACTTGCTTGGGCGCAATTAACACCGCCGCGGCCATGGTGGTGGCAACGGCGGTGTCTGGAGTGTCTTGTAAAATATCGGTTTGCATAAAACTAAGCGACGGCTACGTTATCGGTTTCGGCTTCAACGGCGGTGGCAACGGGGGCGGGCAAAGACACTTCAATGCCTCTGGTTTCGCAGAGCCACTGGTAGAGTTTGGCAACGCCTTCCTGCACGCTGTTCTTGGGGTACCAGCCCGTGGCTTCGTGGAACTTGCGGATGTCAGACACATAATAGTGCTGGTCGCCAGGGCGCCAATCACCGAAGCTCAGGTTCACTTTCTTGCCACGGTAGGTGCCAATCAGGTCTAAGAGTTCTAACAAGCTGGTGGTGTTTTTCACGCCGCCGCCAATGTTGAACGCCTGCCCCGAGAGGTCTTTCATGTTCTCCTGCGCGAGCAAGAACGCGTCTACCAGGTCTTCCACGTACAAGATGTCGCGTACCTGTTTGCCGTCGCCGTAGATGCTGATGGGCTTGTTTTCAATGGCGCGTATGGCGAAGTGCGCTACCCAGCCCTGGTCTTCATTGCCGTACTGGTGCGGACCGTAGATGCAGCTCATTCTGAACACCACGGCAGGCAGGCCATAGGTACGGGCGTAGTCTACCACGTACTGGTCGGCAGCGCCTTTGGAACAGCCGTAGGGGCTGTGGAAATCCAGCGAACGGGCCTCTGAAATACCGTTGGCTTTGATGGTTTTGTCTGAGGGGTTGTAGCGGGTGCCGTTCTCAATGAAGCGCAAATCCTCCAAGCCGCCGTACACTTTATTGGTAGAGGTGAACACCAGCGGGGGCGGCGTTTTTTGGGCTCTGATGGCTTCCAGCACGTTCACCACGCCACGGGCGTTGATTTCAAAGTCCTGGATTGGGCCTGTCAAAGAAGTAGTCACCGCTACCTGCGCCGCGAAGTGGAACACTTCATTGGCGTATTTCATCACGCGCTTCACCGACTGCAAATCACGGATGTCGCCTACGTACACTTCCAGCTTGTCGCCGTAGTTTTCGTGCAGCCACTGTAGGTTACGCTCTACACCCGTGCGGGAAAGATTATCAAAAATGAGCACGCGCTTGCCTTGCTCTAAAAGGCGCTTGGCCAAGTTGGTGCCCACAAAGCCAGCACCGCCCGTTACCACAGAATAGCGCTCCTGCTCAGAGAACTTCTCTTTGCGCTGTATGAAGTTGAATTTCTCCAGCCCCTCCAATCCATTTTCGGCCCAGAGGCGGTACAGGAGTTTGGGAGAGCCGTCTGTGTTTTTCAGCCCGAAGAAATATTCGCGGTCGTCCACGTGGAACCCGCCTACGGTAGAGCGCTCCAAATCCAAGTCATGCAGGCTGTACCAGTACACTTTGTTCACGGCCTGTTGGCACACGTTGCGGAACTCCTGCAGTTGTTTGAACTCGTCGTGTTGCCAGGTGGAGAAACCTGCTTCGGTAATCCAGAGCTCGGCTTTGGAGTTGTTGTGGTTCAGGACTTCGCGCACGCGGGAGATGTTGGTTTCCCAGCCTTCCCACATCTGGTCGAAGACATCGGGGAATCCGTGAATACCTACGGCATCAATGTACTGCATCACGCCGCGGTCAAACATGAGCTGCAGCCAGTTAGGGTCAATGGGACTCATGCCGCCCAGCACGGTTTTCTTACCGCGGTGCTTCGCCCAATAAGCCGCGCCGCCAATCATTTCGGCAAACTTGTCCCAGCTGTGGTCTAGCGTGTAGTCATATTCTACTTTGTTGTTCGGCTCGTTCCAGAGTTCTACCCACTCAAAGTGCTCGCCCAAGTCTGTGATAATCACGTCCAGAAAATCGGCGAAGGCTTTTAAATCTCTGGGCGGGGAAGAGGTTTTGGCTACCTCGCCTAAGGATGGTGGGGTGTATAAAAAACATGGCAGTACCTTCACCTGTTGGGCGAGGGTAGGGATGAGCCAGTCATACCATTCTTTGCCGCTTGGGGTGTAGTAGTCGGCCCAGGAGATGCCCGTTCGCAGTTCGGTTACGCCCAGTTCTTTCAGCTCCGCGAGGACTTTTTCTACGCGGGCGTGTTCATTGGGCTGGAACCATTCCACAATGCCAATGGTGGGGGCGGCGAGGGAGGTGTGTTTTGTTTTGATATTATTCATAGCGTTTTTAGCTTCTTTTGGGAAAAACAGGTCAGAAACGCGGGCTTAAACCGTTAAGCCTCTAGCGGCCAACTCGGCGCTGGCCTCACTCACGCGGTCATACGCAATCTGTCCCTCCAGCCAGTCGGCCAGCTCAGTTAATCCGCTGTTAAAGTCTACCTGCGGGTAAAAGCCCAGTACCTCTTTGGCCAGGCTGATGTCGGCGTAGCAATGACGGATGTCGCCCACGCGGTACTTGCCCGTGATTTCTGGCATCAACTCCTGCTTGCCCATTACCTCGGCCAGACGCTCGCCAATTTCTCTGATGGTGTAGTTGTTGCCGCTGCCCACGTTAAACACTTGGCCCGCGGCTTCTTCTTTCTCCATGGCTAAACGACAAGCCAAGGCCACATCACGCACATGCACGAAGTCGCGCTGTTGGTTTCCGTCCTCAAAAATCATGGGCGCATTGTTGTTCAGGAAGCGCGAGGCGAAGATGGCCAGCACACCCGTGTATGGGTTAGAGAGCGCCTGGCGCGTGCCGTACACGTTGAAGAAGCGCATGGCCACCGTAGGGATGTTGTAAGCACGGCCCACCATTAAGCAAAGGCGTTCCTGGTCATATTTAGAAAGCGCGTACACCGATGATAGCGACGGGATTTTAGATTCTGGCGTGGGCACCGGCTGTAACTTTCCGCCTTGGCCGTCTTTCAGTTCCCATTCACCAGCCTTCAGTTGCTCCAACCCGCGCTCGGCGGCAATCACTTTCTCACCCGTAGGGGAAGTATAAAGCCCTTCGCCGTAAATGCTCATGCTGGAGGCCACTACCAACTTACTCACAGGCTTCTCAATGAGGCACTCCAGTAAAACGGCAGTGCCGATGTTATTCACATCGGTGTACTCCTTGATTTCATACATGCTCTGGCCCACGCCTACCATGGCGGCGAAATGGAACACAGCGTCTACGCCCTCCAAAGCTTTCATAACGGCGGCTTTGTCACGCACGTCGCCTATCTGCAGTTCTACAGCTGGGTTCAGGTACTCGGGGCGCTCGCAGTCTTTGCCGTGCACCTGCTCCGAAAGGTTGTCCAGCGCACGGACTTCATACCCAAAGTTGATTAATTCATCTGCCAGGTGCGAGCCAATAAAGCCTGCACCGCCTGTAATCAAGACTTTCTTTTTCATAGTCATTCGTGGGTGTTTTTTAGGGGGTTAAAAGGGTTGCGGCGTTGGCCGAATGGTGAGGTGGTTCAACGAGACATGCCGCGGTTGCCGCAAGGCAAACAGCACGGTCTCGGCCACTTCATCAGCACTTAAGGCTCCGTACCCGATAGATTCTACTGTGTTATATCCAGAAATGGTGTTTTCAAAGAAGTGGGTGTCCGTAACCCCTGGGGCGATGGTGGTGACCCTTAATTTGGGCAGCGTCTCCTGCCGCAAAGTTTCCGCGATGATGTTGAGCGCACTTTTGCTGGCCGCGTAAATGCCACCGTACGGGTACGCCTGCCCCGCTGATACGGAGCTGATGATAATCACATCGCCGTAGCCTTTTTCCACCATGGCGGGGGTGAACGATCTGATAAGTCTTAGGGTACCCATGAGGTTTAGTTCCAGCACTGCTTGCCATTTAGCAGGGTCGCCCTCAGTAAGTTTCTCATGTATTCCACGTCCAGCACAGCATATCAGCACGTCTGGGTGCCCGTGGGTTTGGGTTATGTGGTTGTAAAGCTTGTCAACGTCTTCTGGGTTGGTGACATCACAGAGGCAATGGTCAATTTCAGCTGACCCGTCCCAAGGCACTACATCGGCTACAATAACCTTTATGCCAGCTAATGCCAGCTTCTCCGCAATAGCTCTTCCAATTCCAGACGCTCCGCCGCTAACCAGAGCGAGGGAAGGAGTAGAAGAGGAAGGATCTTTTACCATAGAAGAAGATGCTGAATAATTTCTATATAGCTTTTTTGCTTTTAAAGCTTCAAAACGTGAAAGCGTAGGGTAGGGTTGTAGAAGAAGCTTCTTCTTCGTATAAATACGGATGTGCGTTTTAGTTGAAGCGTTGTGGAAAAGGTGGTGGAAAAGTGTCGGTAAATAGGATTGTTAAAATTGTACTCCTGGTGAAGGTAGATTTCTCTTTGAAGACTAAGGTGGGGTGCTAAAGTATTATATTAAGATTTTTACAGGCTTATATACTGGCCATAGAACCACAGATTTATAATGTTGAAAAATATATGGCCATAATTGCAACTATAGCTGATAGAGTTACTACCAGAAGAAGAGAAAGCGTTCAAAGAAGAGGCTGCAATAACTCTGGTTCTTTGAAGAAATATGGAGAAAGGTAATGTGTGTTTTTGGCCTGTTTTTCTTAGAACAAGCCGAAAACACACATTACCAACTATTCTTTGCTCAAAAGATCTCAAAGTATCCTGCAGGTGCAAAAAATGAATAAAAAAGCCCTCACAGGATTAGAAATACTGTGAGGGCTCTCCACTTATTTTAGGCCTGTTTTTCATGAAACAGGCCTAAAACAGCATTACAAAATATCGTTCCGCTTGTCCTCGGTAATGGTTAAAAGTACCTTTTCTACGTTACGATCAGTTTTTTCAATAATGTTGAATTCATACACCCCATGCACCACTGTGTCACCAATGTCTGGGATGCGGCCATAAATCATATTGATAAAGCCGCCGACGGTTTCGTAGTCATCGCCTTCAGGTAAAGGGTAGGGCAGGAAGTCATTGGCATCTTGAATAGAGGCACCTGGTACCACTTTGTATTTAAAGTCACCTACTTTCTCTACAATGGGCACTTCTTCATCATACTCATCCTGAATCTCGCCAACCAGTTCCTCTATGATGTCTTCAATGGTGACAATGCCCGAGGTTCCGCCAAATTCATCTGACACCACGGCTATGTGCATGCGGTTGCTCTGGAAGTCTTTGAGCAGGCGGCTGATGCGTTTGGTTTCAGGTACAAAGTAGGCTTGTCGCATAAGTTTCTCCAGACTGACTTTCTCACCGGCCCTTAACACCACCAGCAGGTCTTTCACATACAAGATGCCCACAATGTTGTCAATGGTGTCGCGGTAAACGGGAATGCGGGTGTAGCCTTCGTTGAATACCACTTCAAAAATTTCATCTTCGGTGGAGTCTAAGTCAAGGGCTATGAGTTTGGTGCGGGGCACCATGATCTGCTTGACCATGCGCTCGTTAAACTCGAATACATTCTCAATTAGTTCTTGTTGGCTATTGCCAATCTCGCCGCTTTCGGCGCTCTGCTCAAACAAAAGGCGAAGTTCCTCGGCGGTGTGTACCTCAGAGCCGTGCATGGGCGTAATGCCAACCCTCCGCAGAATAAAATTAGAGAACCCATTCAGCACCCAGATAAAAGGCAGCAGAATGTAATATACAATCCGCAGCGGAATGGCTACGGCCAACGTGGTTGACTCGGGCCGCTGAATGGCCAGCGATTTTGGAGCCAGCTCCCCAAACACAATGTGCAGCACCGTTATCACAGCAAAGGAAATAGGCAAGGCAATCTGGTGAGCTAACTCAGGGTCTGGGGCAAAGCCCAAGGCATGCATGATCTCAATTACAATTTCAGACACCACACCCTCGCCAATCCATCCTAGCCCAAGAGAAGCAAGGGTGATGCCCAATTGCGTGGCAGATAAATAGGCATCTAGGTGCCCTATCATGTGGTGGGCCACTTTGGCCAGACTGTTACCAGCCTGTGCTCTCAGTTCTATTTGGGACGAGCGTACCTTTACCAGCGCAAATTCAGCGGCTACAAAGAACCCGTTCAGCGCTACCAGAAAAAGGGTTAAAAAAATGTTGAGTATCATAGTTGGTCAGAGGTTGCCAGGGTACAGGCAGACCACATGCGTCAAATTTAACGGTTTATCTGCACTATCAAAGTGACGGTAATCGTTTCATGTACGTGAAATCATGCAGAAAGTAAAATCTGGTGTACAGGCGGAAACCTGAGTTAGTACGGGTTTGTAAGGTAATTGTGTAAATTTGCTTTTCTTCTGCAAAAGGTTGCCTGTAGCACAATACCTTCGCTCCGGTTTTTTTCCTGCGCAGCTTGTTAGTCTTAAAAAAATCAAATGAATAATAAATTCTGGAACCGTACCTGGTTACTGCTGTTGCCTTTGTTCTTCTTGCTGATAACGGCACAGGGCCAGATTCTGAAACCAGCTACTTGGAGTTATGAAGCCTCTGCCAAAGAGGTGAAAGTAGGCGAGGAGGTGGAACTGATTTTCAATGTAAAGATTATCCCTAACTGGTATCTCTACTCTTCTGACTTTGACCCAGATTTAGGACCTATTGTCACCTCCTTTACGTTTCAAAAACACCCTTCTTACGCATTGGTGGGTAAGATTAAGCCTGTAAACCCTAAGAAGAAGTACGATGATTTGTGGGGAGGGGAATACACCTATTTCACCAAGACTGCCCAGTTCAGGCAACGTGTTAAAGTTTTGCAACAAAACCTGGTGGTGAAAGGCAGTTATGAGTACCAGGTGTGCTCTGAGGTAACCGGTCAATGTATTCCAGGTGAAGGAGATTTCAGTTTTAATCAGATAAATGTATTGCCCGGTGCGGCACCGGCGGCTACAACTCCCGCTTCAGAAAAGAATGCGCCGGCAAACACGCCTGCTGCCGCTACCGGTAAAATAGACAATAATGCCCCTGCTCAGGCTAATGCGCAGCAGCCCAGCTTAGGCAGTACTACAGTTTCCAAGCCAGATCCGTTATTAACTACGCAACAGCCTGTAGCTTCTGCACCGGTAGATACTGCCACCCAATTGGCTGACAAAACGGGGGAGCAAGTGCCAACGGAAGCAGGTGTCACAGAACCTTCGGATAACATATCTCCCATTAATACGGGCACGGTTGCCGATAACGGTACAGCAGGTGTGGTTCCCTCTGAGAGCCTTTGGGCTTTCTTTTTGCTGGCTTTCATGTTTGGGCTTTCTGCGCTGGTGACCCCCTGCGTGTTCCCCATGATTCCAATGACGGTGAGCTTTTTCACCAACAGCAGTACCACCCGCGGGCAGGCTATCTTTAAGGCACTCGTGTACGGATTCTCTATAATTGCCATTTATACGGTGATTGGAGTCATCTTCGCCCGTATTTTCGGAGCATCTGAGATAAATTACTACCTCAGCACCCACTGGCTACCTAATGTGCTGTTCTTTTTGGTGTTCCTGGTGTTCGGGATGTCTTTTCTGGGATTGTTTGAAATTACCTTGCCGCACTCCTTAGTAAACAAAATAGATGCCCAAGCCGATAAAGGCGGGTTGTATGGAGTGTTTTTTATGGCGTTTACACTGGCGGTGGTTTCTTTTTCCTGCACGGGGCCCATTGTAGGCACAGTGCTCATTGCTTCTGCGGGCGGCGAAATTCTGAAGCCTGTGGTTGGTATGTTTGGTTTCTCACTGGCGTTTGCCTTGCCTTTCACTTTGTTCGCTATTTTCCCGAACCTGCTCAATAGCCTGCCAAAATCTGGAGGTTGGTTGAATTCTGTGAAGGTGGTGCTAGGGTTTCTTGAGCTGGCGCTGGCCCTCAAGTTCCTGAGCATTGCTGACCAGGTTTACCATTGGGGTATTCTGGACCGCGAGGTGTACCTGGCTCTCTGGATCGCGATTTTCTCTCTGATGGGATTGTATCTGTTGGGCAAGCTCAAGTTCTCGCATGATTCTGATTTGCCCTACCTGGGCGTGCCCCGCCTGATGCTGGCCATTGTCACCTTCTCGTTTGTAGTGTACCTTGTTCCTGGGATGATTGGCGCTCCATTGAAAGCACTTTCTGGGTACTTGCCACCACAGGCTACGCATGACTTTGACTTGTCGGCGCTATTAAGAGAGGGGGGAGAAAACGAAATTTGCGAGACGCCCAAATATGGTGATATCTTGCACCTGCCTCATGGGTTAAATGGTTATTTTGATTTAGAGCAAGCCAAGCGCTGCGCCGAGAAGCAGAATAAGCCCATATTTATTGACTTTACCGGCCATGGCTGCGTGAACTGTCGCGAAATGGAGGCCAACGTGTGGTCGCACCCCGAGGTTCTAAAACGCCTGCGTGAAGAGTTTGTGATTGTGGCTCTTTACGTAGACGACAAAACAGAACTAGCCCAAAACGAGTGGGTGACAAGCACCTATGACGGAAAGTTAAAAAACACCATCGGCAAGAAGAATGCTGACTACCAGATCACAAAGTTCAACGCCAATGCTCAACCTTATTATGTTATTATGGATGAAGAAGGCAACAAGCTAGTGCAAGAGCCCATTGCCTATGAGCCGAATGTCCAAAAGTTTATTCAATACTTAGACAAAGGCATAGCGGCGTATAAAGCCCATAATCAGGCCGAGTAGTTCCATTTCAGTCTACAATTTCCTGTGAGAACTTTGGTCTGTTTTAGGCTTACTTTTCAAAAACAAAGCCCAAAACAGACGTTGGTTCTCCTTTTTACTAATAAAGCATTTTAACCCTTAGTTTATAACCCTGCGCTCCGCCATGGAAGAAGTTCACACCAATGAAGCCCTCATTACCAACGATGCCGTTGTTTTTGGTATTCTAGTTGTTATACTGGCTATAGTATTCAAAACGTCCTCCAGTGAGCAACCGTTCTTTAAGAAGTTCTATGGTGTGGTGCCTTCTATTTTACTGTGTTACCTGATTCCTAGTCTTTTAAATTCGGCAGGTATCATTAACGGCGAAGCATCTAATCTTTATTTTGTAGCCTCTAGATATTTGCTGCCGGCAAGTTTGGTGCTGTTCACCATTAGCCTGGACTTAAAAGAAATCATCAAACTCGGCCCCAAAGCCCTCATCATGTTCTTGACTGGAACCGTGGGTATTGTATTGGGCGGACCTTTGGCCATCCTGCTTTTTTCAGCACTTGCCCCAGATGTAGTAGGCGGTGCCGGACCCGAAGCCGTTTGGCGGGGGCTTTCTACCATCGCCGGTTCCTGGATTGGTGGCGGTGCCAACCAATTGGCTATGAAAGAAGTTTTCCAGCCCAGCCCAACGCTTTTCTCAGCCATGATTGCGGTAGATGTGGTAGTAGCCAACGTCTGGATGGCTATTATGCTATACGGCGTAGGCAAAGGCGATATGGTGGACCGTTTCTTCAAGGCTGATACCACGGCTGTCACTAACCTCAAAAGCAAGATTGAAAATTACCGCTTAAGCATTACCAAAATTCCAACGTTGCCAGACACCATGTCTATTGTGGGCGTAGGCTTGGGAATAACTGGCCTTTCCCACTTTCTGGCTGATATTATTGCTCCTTGGATAAAAGAAAACGCTCCGTATCTGGAGCAATACAGCCTTACCTCGGGCTTTTTCTGGCTGGTGGTGCTGGCTACCGGCTTCGGGATTGCCATGTCATTTACCGGTGCCCGTAAATTAGAAGGAGTAGGAGCCTCGCGCATTGGCAGTCTGTTCCTGTACATTCTGGTGGCCACCATTGGTATGCAAATGGACCTACTGGCTATCTTCAGTAACCCGGGTCTATTCCTGGTTGGTTTTGTCTGGATAGCCTTTCATGCCTTGCTGCTCATTATTATTGGGAAGCTAATAAGGGCACCGTTCTTTTTCTTTGCAGTGGGTAGTCAGGCCAATGTGGGCGGCGCAGCTTCAGCCTCTATTATGGCAGGAGCCTTTCACCCCGCGCTGACGCCGGTAGGGGTTTTGTTGTCCATTCTGGGCTACGGACTAGGTACCTATGGGGCTTACATCTGTGCTTTGCTGATGCAGGCTATTGTGCAGTAGGTATAAATTCTGCTTTTCAAAATGTACTCTGAAAAAAAGGAGATCCCTGTGTCGTGTACCAATCTGGAGTATTATTAAAATAGCCTTCCTGTAATTTAAAGGGAGTTCTGGCTTGGAGGCATAGCTTCCATTTATTTCCACCTTGTGTTTTAGCCTTGCTTTTTCAAAAGTAAGACTAAAACACAAGGTGTTTTTTTTAGCCAATTCCTTAATCGCTCAAATTCAATATCTTATGTTTTATTTTCTTTTGTCAATGTTTTGGCAATAAAAGATGAGTGTTCTGTCAAGCTTGATCTGGTTGTATAGCGGTGCTATCAATTGATAGGTGTTGGGAATTTTTTCTATTTGTTACAGGTGAATAAAGTATAAAAAGATAAATTATCTACCAAAATGACCTTGCTCAATAAAATTATCTGCTGCATTGTATGTGTATAATTAATTTAGCTAATTAGAGATAACAGAGGCGGAACTACTGCTTTCAAAGCAGTAGATGTTTTCTTTAAATTCTAAAGATGAAGAAAGAAGTAATTCTGGTTATTGGCAGTAATGGGCAAATAGGGACGGCGTTATTACCAGTTCTGAAGGGAGCATACGGAGCAGCTAATGTAGTGTCATCAGACCTACGGGCGCCAATTGTGGAATCAGGAATTTTTGAGACACTAGATGCAACTAACGCTGACCAATTGGCAAATGTGGTGCGAAAGTACAGAGTCACTCAGATCTATCATTTGGCAGCTATTTTGTCGGCAAAAGGTGAGGCAGATCCGCTATGGGCTTGGGACCTGAATATGAAAACCCTGTTGAATGTGTTTGAGGTGGCGCGGGAGAATCAATTGGACAAAGTGTTTGTGCCGAGTTCTATAGCTGTGTTTGGGGCGAGTGCTCCAGTAACGGACACGCCGCAACTTACTTACCTAGACCCTGCCACCGTGTATGGCGTGAGCAAAGTGGCTGCGGAGAACTGGTCAGTTTATTACCACAAAAAATATGGTTTGGATGTTCGCTCTTTGCGATACCCCGGAGTGATTAGCTATGAAACCATGCCCGGCGGGGGGACTACGGACTATGCGGTAGACATTTTCCACAAAGCTGTATTAGGAGAGGAATATGAATGCTTTCTTAAGGAAGATACCTCTTTGCCAATGATCTACATGCCAGATGCCACTAGAGCAACGCTGGAGCTAATGGAAGCGGAATCAGACAAAATTAAAATAAGATCTTCATATAACTTAGCGGGAATGAGTTTTACCCCGGCAGAATTGCTTTCTTGTATTCAAAGTATTTTGCCTCATTTTAGTTCAACATTCAAACCTGATTTTAGGCAAACCATAGCAGATTCTTGGCCAAATTCTATAGATGATTCGATGGCGCGGCAACAGTGGGGTTGGAAACCAATTTATGATTTGTCCTCCATGACAAAAGACATGATTGAGCAGCTAACCAAAAAATACACTTTAGAAATAGCACATGAATCAAATAGGCAGGCGTAGCTGACTCGTGTTAGCTATTTCCCAATTCAGCTGAAGCTCTTATATGAATTCCTTAGTAACAGGTTGAAGTGAGAGTCATGTATTGTGATATTGGTAATGTAATTCTTGCGTTATTATGTATGTGAATGGTGAAAAGGATGGAACGGTGTAAATATTTATGGCTTTGTTGTCGGTGGTTAAAAAATTGTTAATTAATTTGGAGGCTGTTCTAGGGAGGTGATGTAGAAAAGAAAAACTTTCCTAACTCTAATAAATAACAGCTCTTCCTCTTTCCCATAGTATATAATTTGTTCCCGTATGGAGTCTTTGCCAATTAATGAGCCGCTAATAACCAATGATGCCGTTGTGCTTGGGATTCTTGTGCTCATATTGGCAGTTGTCTTTAAAACAGCGGCTAGCGAAAGACCAGTTTTTAAAAAGTTTTATTCGGTTGTTCCTTCCCTACTGCTGTGCTACCTCATTCCCAGCATCTTTAACTCTTTGGGTATTATTTCCGGAGAGACTTCTAAACTGTATACTGTTGCCTCGCAATATCTTCTGCCAGCCAGTTTGGTTCTCTTTACAATAAGCCTAGACCTGAAGGAAATTTGGAAACTGAGGCATAAAGCTGGGGCCATGTTTATTGCCGGAACGGTTGGAGTGGTGTTGGGCGGACCGTTGGCTTTGCTTTTGGTTGGTTCATTTGCACCTAGCCTTTTTGCTGGTGAGGGCTCTGAAGAAGTATGGCGCGGTTTGTCTACCGTGGCAGGCAGTTGGATAGGTGGTGGCGCCAACCAGTTGGCCATGTATGAAGTGTTCAAACCGAGCCCTAACCTGTTCTCTGCCATGATTGCGGTAGACGTAATTGTAGCCAGCCTTTGGATGGCTGTGGTGCTTTTTGGGGTGGGCCATGCCAAAAAAGTCGACCGCTTCTTTAAGGCAGACAGTTCTGCGGTGGAAGAACTGAAGAAAAAAGTTGAAGCGTACCAATTAGATAATCTTAAAATACCAACGCTGCCTGACACCATGATGGTAGTTGGCGTTGGTTTGGGTGTAACTGGCATTGCGCACTTCTTCTCAGACTTAATTGCCCCCTGGATAGCTGAAAATGCGCCGGAACTTAGTAAATTCAGCTTAACCTCTGGTTTTTTCTGGCTAGTGGTGCTTGCAACCGTGATAGGTGTTCTGCTGTCTTTTACCAAAGTGCGCAGATTAGAAGGAGTAGGCGCCTCTAGAATAGGGAGCGTGTTTTTGTATATCATGGTGGCTACCATAGGCATGCAAATGGACGTGACCGCCATTTACGGAAGCCCAATTCTGTTTCTGGTGGGTTTTGTCTGGATTGTCATCCACATTTTGCTTTTAGTGATTGTGGCAAAGCTGATCAAAGCTCCATTTTTCTTTCTGGCAGTCGGGAGTGATGCCAACATTGGTGGAGCAGCCTCGGCGCCCATCATTGCGGGTGCGTTCCATCCGGTGTTGGCACCAGTGGGGGTGCTGTTAGCAATTTTAGGCTATGCCCTCGGAACGTATGGAGCTTACCTATGCGGCCTGTTGATGCAATCTATTTCAGGGTAAAGTTTAATTAAAAATAAGGCTGCCGTTAAGTGGACTGCAGATGTAGAGAGAAAATTCTGAGTACTTACTAATACCACCACTAACAACAAAAAAATTAATATGATGAAAAAAATTACTCTCTTACTTGCTTCCTGCTTCGTCTTGGGGCAGAATAGCTTTGCTCAAACAGGCATAAACGATCCACTAACCGCAAGCGCTGATCAGGTGATGTTGAACTTCATTCAGAAGTGGAACATTCCTGGTGGAACTTATGCCATCACTTCCCCAGATGGGCGTATCATTTACCACAAGTCTTTTGGCTACGCCGATGCAGATCTAGATGATGGGACCAACAGAGAAGTGCTTCAGCCATACCACCTGTTTAGAATAGGTGATCTGTCGCAGCACATTACTTCCGTTGCCATCATGAAGTTAATAGAGGAAGGAAGGCTGAACATGAATGATTTGGTCTTCGGTCCAACTGGTGTTTTAAAAGACCATCCAGTTTTCTCACAGGCAAACATTACCGATAGCCGTGTATTTAATATTACTGTTTACCATCTGCTACAAGACCTTTCTGGCTTAGGCCCCGGAAGGAACTGCTTTACTAACCCAACCACTCCTTACTCAGATGGCCAAGTAGGCGGCTGTCAGCCTTTGCATGTTCCCTTGCATGTAGCCCATACCTATGGTCTTGATAGAGCTACCCCAGAGGCTTACATCCGGTATAACTTGGAGAAAGGGCTCAACTGGGAACCAGGCTATGACACCGTAAAAGACAGCGGCATGAACTACATGGTCCTAGGCGAAATAATTGAAGAAATAACAGGCACGTCTTATGAAAACTATGTAAAGACAGCCCTTTTGGCACCACTCGGGATCTTTGATATGCACATAGGCAGAAGCCTTCGCTCAGACAAATTGGAGCGTGAGGTAGAATACAAAGGCGATGATGGAACTTGGCTTTCAAGCTACAATGCAAATGAAGTAGTTCCTTGGGAGTACGGCGGATGGAATGTTGAAACTCAAGGCCCTTATGCCGGTTGGGTTGCTACAGCCAAAGACATGCTTAAGTTTTTAGCTGCCACCGATGGTAGAGGCCCGCAGCCAGATATTTTGAGTGAGGCTACCATTAACACTATGACTGCCAAATTACCAAACTGGCCTACTTACAACTCTGCCCAAAGCTGGTGGGTGAGTGGCCAAGGAGGTGTTACCAGTTCTTGGTGGAATTTTAGCCAAGCCCTCACCGGTACTTCTGCTATGTACGGGAGAATTGCTAACGGTTTAAATTTTATTATTCTCTTTAACCGGTACCCTTATGGCGTGGTAGATGGTAATTTAAGTCACAACCCTTACATCAATGAACTTGATGCGCTTTGGGCGGGGGTGTACAATGCCTTCACCGGAATACCTACCTATGACTTAATGGCATCACCCACCATCAACAGTAAAGACATCACGTTTGCCAACGCCACCAGCACGTCAGTAGACGTTTCCTGGACTAGCGGGAACGGTGACAAAAGAATGTTAGTGGTAAGCCAAGGCGGAACACCGGTAGCATCTTATCCTTTAGAAGGGGCAACTTATACTGCCAACGCTTCATTTGGTTCTGGCGCAGATTTAGGTTCAGGGGCATTTGTGGCCTATAATGGCACTGGTAACAGCATAACCATTACAGGCTTGTCTCCAGAAACTGCTTATTCTTTTAAAGTATATGAGTACAACCAGAACACTACTACTGGTGATCATGCCTTGTACTTGTTGGGCCAGAGTGCCGCTGCCAACTTCACCACACCAAATGCCTTAGGAATAGCAAAAGAGGCTGATAGCAAAGCTATTGGGGTGTATCCAAACCCATCTAACGGCTATGTGAACATTAACTTAACAGCCTTGCCAGGAGAAGCCAAGAGCGCTGAAGTAACCATTGCGAACATGCAGGGTGTTCAAGTGCTTAGCGCCACCCTAAACGGAAAGGCAGGTGGAGTAGATGCTAAAAACCTTACTCCCGGGGTGTACATCATGAGAATCAACGTGAAAGGAACTACCTACACCAAACGGTTCGTGAAGATCTAATTTAATATGGTACAATTCAGCCAGAGAATTCGGGTTGAATGAATAGTAAAAAGCTATCAACAGGAGTAAGCCACCAATGACAGGCTTATTCCTGTTGATTTCTTGACGGAAGCTTTTCTAAGCATAACCTTATTGCTGAGGGAAATAGATCAGCTGTAGTTTTAGTGCCTGTTTTAGACACGTTTTTCTGAAATCAGGCTTAAAACAGAAACAAAGTGTTCATTTCGTGCTAGGGGGTTAGTGAATTTTTAGAGCTTATAGAACAGAGGGGAAGGTCAAGGGTGGAAAGGCTGGTATTCTGTAGTTTAAATGTCTGCAGAAAGAAGAACCCCAAAAATACATTGGAAACCTGAGTATACTCAGGTGTAACACACAGCGCTACTAGAATGCGCAACTAATAGAGAAACCACACTGGTAAAAACTGCCAAACTAACATAACAAATAATTCAGAAGTACTATGCCTAGATTTAAGCTTAAGTTATTGTTCAGGCTCACTCTTGCAGTCTTAACATACAGTTGCTTGTTTTTGCCTTTGACCTTGCAGGCCCAAACTACGGGTACGGTCATTACTGGTAAAGTGATAAGCGCCAAAGAAGGTACCCCATTGCCTGGGGTAGTTGTACGGGTAGAAGGTTCTACCGCAGCATCTGGCACAGATGTAAACGGGAACTATAATATTTCTGTGCCAGATGCCAATGCTACTCTTGTCTTCACCTACATAGGCTACGAAACCCTCCAAGTTCCGGCCGCCGGTCGCACCTCCATCAACATTCAATTGAAAGAAGATGTAAACCAATTAAAAGAAGTAGTAATTCAGGTGCCGTACGGAACCCAAACCAAAGCCTCTTTCACCGGCTCCGCCGAGGCAGTTGGCGGAGAGGAACTGGAGTCAAGACCGAGGGCTTCTTTTCAGGAAAGCTTGCAAGGGAACGTTGCCGGTTTGCAGGTGTCGCAGGGGTCAGGTCAACCTGGTGCCGCTGTGAACATCAACATCAGAGGGTTGGGATCTTACTCTGCCTCAAACCAGCCACTCTTTGTGGTTGACGGAGTACCCATGACCGATGTGGCCGCCACTGGTTATGCCTGGTCTTCTAATACGTTAGCCGGTATCAACCCAAATGACATTGAGACGGTAACCGTGCTGAAAGATGCCTCTGCCACATCCATTTACGGGTCAAGAGGTGCGAATGGTGTTATTCTCATTACTACCAAAAGAGGCTCAGCGGGCAACACAAAAATAGACTTCAATGTTCAGCAGGGAGTCAATACCATGACCATGTTTGATAAGCAAAAACCTCTGAGCACTACTGAAATGACAGACCTACTGGTGGAGGGAGTTTTCAATCGCCCTGACATAGTTTCTTCCAGAAATATTACCTCCAGAGAAGACGCCATTGCTTTCTTAAGAACCCAAAGCAGCACCTATAACCCTGAAGTAAGCACCGACTGGGCTGACTATATATTGCGTGACGGTAGTTTCTCTCAGTATAACCTGTCAGCTTCTGGCGGAACTGACAAAACTACTTTTTTTGTGTCCGGAGGCTACTACAATCAAGAGGCAGTTGTAAAAGGTGTGGATTATGAACGATTGAATTCCCGCCTTAATTTAACCCACCGCGCCAACGACCGGCTAAATATAAATGCTTCATTAGGTGCCAACTACCAAGACATGAACACCATGTATGCCCAATGGTGGGGACAGAATCCAATCCGGAACCTTCGCCTTACTGTTCCTTGGGTGTCTCCTTACAATGCAGATGGTACATATAACACTGGTATCTTGTATAACAACGAAATATTGGTGAATGAAAACAAGAAGAACTCTAAAATCTACCAGCTACTAGGTAACCTGGGGGCGGAGTTCAAAATAATTGAGCCGCTTTCTGTTGAGTCTAAAGTCGGAATTGATTTCAACTTCGGAGATGAAGAGCTGTATTGGGATCCCCTTTGGAGCGACGCCGCCGCTATCAACGGTATTGCTGGTAACTACGCTACTATGGTTACCAACTGGAATATTACCAACCTCTTGAAATTCAGAAAGCAGTTCGGTGATTTCGGGGTAGAGGCAACCTTGGGGCAAGAAGCTCAAAAAGCTGTCCGTAAAAGAGTGGCCGCTGAGGCATCAAACTTTGTAGACCCCTCTATTGAGGTGTTAGACGGAGCTTCTGTTAGAAATTACGTTGGTTCAGACCTTTATGAAACCTCCTTGCTTTCATTCTTTCTTAACACCAGCTTTAACTACAAAGGCAAATATTACCTGAACCTGACAGGCCGTAGAGACGGATCTTCACGTTTTGGGCCAAATGTGCAGTACGGTAACTTTGGTTCTGTGGGGGTAGCCTGGAATGTAGAACAGGAAGAATTTATGAGGTCTTTTGAGTTCATAAATGCCTTGAAACTACGTTCTAGCTTTGGTACCAGCGGTAACCAACCAGGTAACTGGTATGCCTGGATGGGCTTTTACGGACTAGGACACAACTATTTCGACCAGCCTGGATACGGCCTTGGTGCTCTAGAAAACCGGAACCTTTCCTGGGAGAAAAACAAACCATTTGATGTTGGGGCAGAGTTCTCATTGTTTAACTACCGGATAAGCGGTTCATTTGACTACTACACAAGAACCACCTCTGACCTGTTATTTGGGGTGCCAGTTTCTTTCACTAACGGAGGGCCAGCCAACGTAACCAAAAACATTGGTTCCTTCAGAAACAGCGGTATAGAGTTGACCCTGAAATCACAGAACCTAAAACCTTCTGAAGGTGGCCTGAGCTGGGAAACGAGCTTCAATTTCTCAACCCAGAAAAACGAAATTCTTAAAATGTCTCAGGAAAGAATATTGAGCGGTTTCTTCGTTTTTGAAGAAGGAGGCGAAATGTATGAATACTGGATGAAGGGTTGGGCTGGAGTAAACCCAGAAAACGGAGAAGGCCTTTGGTGGACTGATGAAACCATGACTGCTACCACCACAGATTACAATGCTGCCCTTCCTTTCAACCAAGGAAGTTCTTTGCCAGATTTCTTTGGGGGTTTAACTAATACCTTCGGCTTTAAAGGTCTCTCTTTAAGTTTCCAGTTTTACTACAGTTTCGGGAACAAGATTTATGACAACTATGGTCACTTTACTGCATCAGACGGAGCCATTGGAGTGAGTAATATTTATGGCGCCATGGACCGGATCACCTATGAGAACAGATGGCAAAAACCAGGTGATGTTACTAATACTCCAAAAGTAGTTTATGGTAACAGTCAGACTGGGGTAGTAAACCAACACTCTAGCCGTTTCTTATATGATGGCAGCTACATCAGACTTCGTGATATTACCTTAGCCTATGAATTGCCTCTTAAAAGGTTTGTGAACAGAGCGCAGGTGTACGTACGGGGAAACAATTTATGGACGTATGTGAAGGATGACCTGCTCCCTTATGACCCTGAAGGTTATTTAGGAGGCTTAAACAATGGTCAGGTGCCTGTTTCAAAACAGGTAACAGTAGGTTTGAACTTGTCCTTTTAATCAAAGATGACTTATGAGAATGCTTAAGAATATTTCAAAACCCATAGTGTTGGTTGCCTTTGCCCTTAATTTAGGTGCCTGCTCAGATTTTCTTGATTTAGAAAATGCTAACAGCTTAGACGTGGGCACCACGGTGAAAGATTTACCCTCTTTAACCAATGCCGCCAACGGAGTGTACAGTGGTTTCCAGAGTGCCGGTTATTATAACCGTACTTTTATTCTGCTACCTGATCTAATGACCGATAATGCTTTTGTAAGCAGACAAAATGTTGGATTCTACACCAATTATGATGCGCTGGAGGTAAATAACCAAGATGGCTATGCACAGGGAGCTTGGGCTTCCATGTATGGTGTGATTGCAAATGCCAATTTAGCCATTGCCAGTGGTGAGCGGCTCAACCTTAACCCCGCTCAGCAAGGAACCGCCAATCAAATAATAGGTGAAATGTATGCGGCCAGAGCCTTGGCGCATTTTGATTTGGTGCGTTTTTTTGCCAAGCCTTACAATGCTACCGCAGATGCTTCGCATTTAGGGGTGCCGGTTATTACTGAGCCGCAAACAGAGATCATCTCGCCTTCGCGCAATACCGTGCAGCAGGTGTATACCCAGATCATTAAAGACTTAGAGAAGGCTATCCAGTTAATGGCTCCTAACGGAGAAAAATACCGCAAAAACGGCCGTTTCACACCAGATGCCGCCAAAGCCTTACTCTCTAAAGCGTACTTGTACATGGAGGACTGGGCAGAAGCTGAACGATATGCTACTGAAGTGATTTCTGGCGGTACTTATAGCCTTCTTCCAACAAATCAGTACCAAAACAGCTGGCGGTTTGATTTCAGCACTGAGTCGATTTTTGAAATTGAAAACACCAACGTAGACAAGGCTGGTGTGAACGGAATAGGCATGATGTACGAGCAAGGCCAGTATGGTGACATACTTACCACCGCTGACTTGTACAACACGTACTCCTTAACAGATGTGAGGAGAACCCTTATTCAGGTAGGCCGCAGAGGGGTAGACAACCCTGCCTACATTGTACACAAATACCCGAAAGGCCTTAGCACCCAAGACGATAATATAAAAGTGCTTCGGCTGGCTGAGGTATATTTAATTAGAGCCGAGGCCCGCGCAGAACAAGGTAAAAGTAATTTAGCGCAGGATGACCTTTATGAGGTTATGAGAAGAGCTGACCCAACAGCTTTAAAGGTGCTGCTCACGGGAGAAGAACTGGTAGACAGAATCCTTCTGGAAAGAAGGAAAGAACTAGCTTTTGAAGGAAATCGCTTGTTTGACCTTACCCGCAAAAAGAAAGACGTAACCTTAATCAGAGCTACTTCTTCTGAGGTAATCCCTTACAATGATGACCGGCTGGTGTTGCCAATTCCTATTGCGGAAATAAACGCTAACCCGAACATTGAGCAAAACCCAGGTTATTTATAAAACACCAGCCGGCAGCTGCTAGACACAGCCTGCCTATCAAGACGTCTACAATCTTTGATAGATGGTAGACCGTCTCTCTTTCCAGAGGCTTTATAGAGGCTAGGAAATAAGAAGGAAAGAACAACATTCACACAAAGGCTGCCTGCAGCCCAACTGCTACAAACAAACATGTTACGTTTCAATACTACGCTTCTTTTAGTGGCTTCTTTTATGGTACTCGGTTCATGTGCTGACAATGGTGCCACTGCCACAAAAACTGCCTCTCCAGCCACTGCAAAAGTGATACAGCCGGTGCCGCAGGTAGACAGTGCCGTGCATGCCTTCATGAGAAAGCACAATGTGCCTGGCGTTTCTATAGCCATCACCAAAGACGGTCGTTTGGTACATGTAAAAGGATACGGTTACGCTGATGTGGAGGCACGGGAGCCGGTAACGCCTAGCAGCCTGTTCCGGATAGCCAGCATCTCCAAACCTATCACAGGGATAGCATTTGTGAAGTTGGCCGAAGAGGGTAAAATTTCCTTAGACGCCAAAGTATTTGGTACTGGCGGTATTTTAGGAACCACCTACGGGACAAAGCCCTACAGCAAAGGAATCACGGACATTACCGTACGGCAGCTGTTAAACCACACCAGCGGTGGCTGGGTGAATGACAACAATGACCCCATGTTCACCAACCCCACCATGACCGCTGATGAACTAATTACGTGGACACTGGACAACCGCCCCCTAGATAACACACCTGGTACCGCCTACGCCTACTCTAACTTTGGGTATAGCATTTTAGGTCGTATTATTGAGAAGGTGACCGGCCAGACGTATGAACAGTATGTTCAAACCGAAATTTTGAAACCTTTGGGCATTACTTCCATGCAAGTGGGCGGCAACACACTTGCTGACCGCAAACCCAACGAAGTAAAATATTACGGCCAGCAGGGGGGGCAACCCTATATCTACAACATCACCCGTATGGACGCTCACGGCGGTTGGTTAGCAAATGCCACTGATTTAGTGAAGCTTACCGCTTTCGTGGATGGCTTCGCCTCTAAACCGGATGTGCTTAAGCCAGAAAGCATTGAACAAATGACAACCGCCTCTACGGTGAATCCAAGATATGCTTTGGGTTGGATGGTGAATGAAAGAAATAGTTGGTGGCACACCGGATCATTGCCTGGCACTTTTACCATGTTGGCCAGAACTTCCGGGGGATTTAGTTGGGCCATCTTAACCAACACCAGAACTACTAATCCAGACTTCGGAAAAGACATAGACCGGTTGGTCTGGACGGCAATCAATGACTCCACCACCGTTTGGCCAAACCAAGATCTTTTTTAAAAACGGTTTCAGCAGAGCTTTCCCAAAGGTTTAAAAGACATAATAACGGCTTCGCTTTGAATGTTATAAAGAGTAGTGAGGTTGAATAAAGAAGAGAGCAGTTATATTTAATTACTACAATGAAGAAATTTCCGATTTACCTTTTGTTGGCGGTAGGCACTTTTACAGTTTTTTCCTGCGGAGATAAAAAGAAAGATCCAGCGCCTATTGTTACTCCTCCCCCGGTGAACCCGGGTGATCCTGTGGCCATAGCTGAAATAGATAATGAAGTAAGTGCTTTTATGGGGCGGCATAACGTGCCCGGCGTACAAGTGGCCGTGACCAAAGACGGAAAGCTAATCTATTCCAAAGGCTACGGCTTAGCCGATAAAGAAGCTTCTGCCATTGTAGACACCACCAAACTATTCAGAATTGCCAGCTTGTCTAAGCCAATAACGGCAGTGGCTATCATGAGATTAGTAGAAGACAACAAGCTGGCTTTAACCGATAAAGTGTTTGGCGCTAACGGAATATTAGGCACCCAATACGGCACCCAACCTTACCAAAGCGGTATTACCGATATTACCGTTAAACACCTTCTGCAACACACCGCGGGCGGCTGGACCAATGATAACAACGATCCCATGTTCACAAACCCTAATCTGTCGGCCCAAGAACTTATCTCCTGGACGCTAGATAACCGAGGGTTAAACAACGCCCCCGGTACAGCCTACGCCTACTCCAACTTCGGGTATAATATTTTAGGAAGGGTCATTGAAAAGGTTAGCGGCAAATCTTATGAAGAATATGTAAAGACTTCCATCTTTCAGCCCATGGGGATTAAAAACATGCAGATTGGCGGCAACACCTTGGGTGACAGAAAAGCCAATGAGGTGAAATATTACGGTCAGCAGGGAGGGGACCCATATCGTTACCAAATTGCCCGCATGGATGCCCACGGCGGATGGATTTCCTCCGCTAATGATTTAGCCCGTTTCTTAGTGCATGTAGACGGTTTCAGTTCAAAACTTGATTTACTGACCGGCCAAAGTACTGAGATCATGACTACACCTTCGCCGCAAAGAGCCAACTATGCCTTAGGTTGGATGGTGAACAACGCCGGTCACTGGTGGCACAGCGGGGCATTGCCAGGCACGGTTACTTTTATGGCCCGTTTGTCTACTGGGTACAATTGGGTAATCTTAACCAACACCAGAACCACCGCCACCACCATGGATGCCGACATTGAGCAAATAATGTGGAAGACCATGAACAACTCTAATGTGAAATGGCCTTCTAAAGATTTGTTCCAGAAATAAGTTTTACCGCCAACCAGTTCTGAAAGGGACAGGTTGGCGTTTTTTTTAGCTCAGGTTTCTTTTAAAAAAGCGCAAGTCTATGCTCAAACTTTACAGAAAATGGTGGCTTTTTCTTTTTTCCCTCTTGGTGAGCCAGTATGGCCTACAGGCTTTTGGGCAGACCAATTTTGAGAAATACCGCCTGAAGACTGTCTCTGACTTAACTGAGTATGAGGCACTGGTGCGGCAAGATTCCTCTGTAGCATTGGTGGCACTCAAACAGTACATCCCCAACATTCAGCTAGACATCCGCTACGCCACTTCCAACAACCTCATGGGCGAGCCTATGTACCAATCGGCGGGGGCGTTTTTGAGTTTGCCGGCGGCTAAGGCGCTACAGGCGGTGCAGGAAGAGCTGAAAAAACAGGGTGTAGGCCTGAAGATTTATGATGCCTACCGCCCTTATGCCGTTACGGTGGCTTTCTATGAGAAAGTAAGAGACACGGTGTTTGTGGCATCACCTTACCGCGGTTCAAGACATAACCGGGGCTGCGCGGTAGATTTAACGCTGGTTGATTTGAAGACTGGCAAAGAGCTGAAAATGCCTACGCCTTTTGACGAGTTCTCGCCTCAGGCGCACTCTCAGTATGCCAAACTTCCCAAGAAAGTGTTGAAAAACCGCCAGCTGTTGCAGGAGGTCATGCTCAAGCACGGCTTCGAAATATACCCCGATGAATGGTGGCACTTTGACTTCTCAGGTTGGAAAGAGCATCCGGTCATGGATATTTCCTTTGAAGAACTCAACAAAACTAAACAGTAAAATCTAACGCTGTTTCTGGGCTGTTTTTTATAAAAGAGGCCGAAAACAGCTACTCCAACTACTACTAAATTTGCAGATGTTTAAACGAGAAGTCCCTCGTCTACCATCTACCTACTAACATCCAAAAATGAAAATCACGCATATAGACATTTACCGGTTCAGCATTAAAATGGAGCCTTTCACCATTGCCACCGGCACCATGACCGCCACCCAAAACGTGCTCATTAGAGTGCACACTGACCAGGGGCTTTACGGCGTGGGCGAGTGCTCGGCTTTTCCGGTAGTGGTGGGGGAGACCCAGGAAACTTGTCTGGCTATGGCCAAAGATTTCGCTAAGATCTGGAAAGGGAAAGACGCTTCTGATATTCCGGGCCGCCTGCATGAGTTGAACCTTTACACCGCCTACAACCCCACCGCCAAAAGCGCCTTTGATATGGCCTTGTATGATTTGGCGGCCAAAGCGGCCAATCAACCGCTGTACCAGTACCTGGGCGGCAGCAAGCGCAGCATAGAAACTGATATTACCATTGGCATTTCCAGCCCAGAAGAAATGGCAACCCAAGCCAAAGAATTCAAGTCTAAGGGTGCCAGCATGATAAAAGTGAAGTTGGGCAAAGGCGTGAATGAAGACCTAGAGAGAATTAGAGCCATCCGGCAAGCGGTGGGGCCGGAAATAAAGCTACGGCTAGACGCCAACCAGGGCTGGGAATTCGATGAAGCCGGTTATGCTTTTCAGGCCATGGAAGAGTTGGATATTCAATTTTGTGAGCAACCCATGCGCACCTGGTATGATGATTACCTGCCGGAGCTGGTGCAGAAGTCGCCGGTGAAAATTATGGCTGATGAAAGTTGCTATCACCACCACGATGCCCGCAAGCTCATTGCCAAGGGAGCCACAGATTACCTGAACATCAAATTCGCAAAATCTGGGGGCATAGCCGAAGCCCAACGTATTGCCGATATCGCTGAAAAAAATAACACGCCCTGCATGATTGGCTGCATGCTGGAAAGTCGTTTGGCATTAAGCGCCAATCTCCACTTCGCCTACGCCAACCCCACGCTACAATTTTTTGACCTGGACAGCTGCATGACTGGTCCGCTGGAAGACCCGGTGGTAGGTGGTGTCAGCTACAATGGATTCCTGATGGAGATGGAAGACCAGATTGGCATTGGCGCCGATGTAGATGAGGCTTTCCTGAAGAATTGCGAGAAATTTACGGTATAACTCGGCTGGATTTATAAACCGTTTTCAGCCTGTTTTTTGAAAAAAAGGCCGAAAACAGCAGACGAAACCACAATCATGGCACTTGACGGTACTGGTAGAAAGGAAGGGGAGTTACCTCCGCGCCATGGAAAATAGACTAATTCAACACAGGTAATAAAATACATCTAAACTAATGCTCACATTCAAAAGAATGCACCTGTATCTGGCAGTGGTTGCCTTTTTTTCCGTAACCGTTGCTCAAGGTCAGCGCATTAACAAAGACTCCCTTGACACCGCTATCCGGCAGCTCATGACTGACTTTGAGGTACCTGCAATGTCGGTGGCCATTGTGAAAGGTACTGACGTGGTGTATCTGAACGCCCTCGGTACTAAGACCAAAGGCAAGCAGGAGCCAGTAGATGAGAATACCTTGTTCGGCATAGGTTCTATCTCCAAGTCCATTACGGCACTCTCGCTGGGCATGTTGGTAGACGAAGGCAAAATAAAGTGGGACGATAAGGTGACTGATTATCTGCCGTATTTCCAGATGTATGCGCCCGAGGTGACTAACGCCTTCACCATCCGTGACCTCATGACCCACAAAAGCGGCCTTAAACCAACCGCCGGCGGCTTGCTGTGGTATGGTTCTGACCTGAACCGTGAGCAGGTCATCCGTAAAATGAAAGACCTGCCGCCTGTTTCTGAATTCAGAACAACGGCTGCCTACCAGAATCTCACTTTTGTGGCTGGGGGCGAGATAGTGGCAGTTGTGACGGGCCAAAGTTGGGATGATTTCATCAAAGAGCGACTATTTAAGCCGCTGGGCATGAACCACACCTTCAGCCGGTACCAAGACATTGTCAGCAACAAGAACATTACCACGCCGCATTCAAAAGACGCTCATTTTAGCGTGATTACCGTGGCGCATCGTAACCACGACAATATTGGGCCGGCCGGTTCTATTTACTCTACCGCCAAAGACATGGCTCAATACATGAAGCTGATGCTGAACAAGGGCGTGATCAACGGTGATACTCTGGTGCGTGAAAAGACGATGGAAGAGATTTTAAAGCCGCATACGTTTTTTCCCATCTTCCCCAAGCCCATTCATAACGAGTTTTCTTCCTATGCTTTTGGGTGGTGGGTAACGCCTAAAAACGGGCACAAAGTGGTGGAGCACAGCGGCGGCGTAGACGGCATGGTGGCGAACCTGGAAATGGTCACTGACAAGAAATTTGGGATTATTGCTTTGTCTAACACTGAAGAACCGGCTGCGGTGGCGCTCACCCTGAACATGGTTGGGCAAGCCATACAAGACCCATCTTACCAAACCTACCAAACCGCCCGCAAATCTCTCCGCGACAAGAAAAAGTATACCCTTGAGGAGAACCGCAAGAAAGTAGCAGCAACCCGCGTAAAAGGTACCAAACCGTTAAACTTTGCTAGCTACACCGGAACATTCCGTGATAAAATGTACGGAGACATTGAGGTAAAGCAGGAAGGTAAGAAGTTGGTAATTTCTTTCACCCATACACCCTCTTTCACCGCTGATTTGTCGCACTGGCATTACAATACCTTTGAGCTGAACTGGCGTGACCCAATGGTACCTAAAGGCTTTGTCACTTTTACCCTTAACGCCAAAGGCGAAGTAGCCGAAATGAAATTTGAGCAACCCAACATGCTGGACGTGGACTTTACCGAGCTGGGTCAAATAACCAAAGTGAAGTAATGTCCGGAACGGCTTTGCGTTTTGCGCCTGTTTTTCAAAAAACAAGCCTTAAACGCCAACTGATTTTCTTAAATTAAAATTGAATTTAGAACCAAATCACCTGATATGAAAAAGCTTTTTTCTGTACTGGTTTTCTGCTGCTGCTTTTTAGGGTTGGCGCAAGCCCAACAGGCACCCGCCCAATTCCCCAATATTGATGCCTTTGTAGAAAATGGCATGAAAGAATGGCGAATTCCGGGTATGTCTCTGGCTATTATCAAAGACGGGAAAGTGGTGTACGCCAAAGGCTATGGCGTGCGTGAAGTAGGCAAGCCGGACAAGGTGGACGAGAATACCATCTTCGCCATTGGCTCCAACACCAAAGCCTTTACCGCCACTGCCATGCACCAACTGGCCGACCAGAACAAATTGTCATTGGATGATAAAGTGACCAAGTTTCTGCCAGACTTTAAACTCTATGACCCGGTGGCTACGGAGAATGTAACTATCAGAGATGTGATCAGCCACCGCTACGGTCTGGGCACCTGGCACGGAGATTTTGTGGCTTACGGATCAAAGTATACCACTGATGAACTCATTTACAAGATGCGTTTTATCAAGCCTGCCTCGGCTTTCCGGAGCAGCTACGGCTATACTAACGTAGGTTTCGCCACCGCCGGGGCAGTTCTCTCTAAACTCACCAATCAAAGCTGGCAAGAGTACATCAAAACTAATTTCCTGACGCCGCTAGGCATGAACCGCACCTCTACCAGTGTCACCGAGCTGCCAAACTACCAGAACGTGGCCGCGCCGCACACCATCCATAATGACAAGCTGGTAGCGGTGCCTTACCGCAACATTGACGGTATTGCCGCGGCAGGAGCGTTGAACTCATCGGCGGTAGATTTGGCCAAGTGGATTACCATGCAGCTAAACCAAGGCACGCTCAACGGTAAAACCATTGTAAAGCCTGAAATTATCAAAGCCACGCATTACCCAAATATTGCGCTGCAGGTGCCGCCTTACGGAAACCCGGTGAATCCGGCAAACCACTTTGCTGCCTACGCCTCGGGCTGGCGCACCAATGACTACCAGGGCCGCATCATGATTGCCCACGGCGGTGGCGTAGACGGTATGACATCGCAGACGGTATTCCTGCCGGAGGAGCAATTGGGCATTGTAATAATGACCAACACAGACGCCAACAACTTCTGTACCGCGCTGTTGTACCAGATTATTGATGCCTATTTGGGCACCACCCCTAAAAAAGATTGGCAGCAGCAGCTTTTCGCCATTCACCAGAAAGCGCAGCAAGAGGAAAAAGAGAAGTGGGCCAAGCTGGAGCGCGAAAGAAACAAGAACGCCAAACCATCTTTGGCACTTAAAAACTACACTGGTCTTTACCGTAATGAGCACTACGGCGATGCCCGCGTTACCTTGGAGAAAGGCAAGCTGAAACTAACCCTGCTGGGCCATGAAAACGAGGTAGGCACTCTGGAGAACTGGGAGAAAGACACCTTCCTGTGCCGCTGGAACGATCCTGTGTTTGATAAAGGCATAGTACCTTTCACAGTGGATGGCAAATCAGCCACTGGTTTCAAACTCACCGTCCGCCCTGAGTTTCTAGATCCGCTGGAGTATGAGTTTAAGAAAGTAGAATAGGTTGAGAAGCTAAAAACGTAAAAGGGGCAGCGATTCATTCGTTGCCCCCTTTTTTGTTTTAAGCCTAATTTTTCAAAAACAGCCCAGAAACAGAAGTACTTAGCAGCCTCTTGATTTATTACTACACATTCAGCGCCAGCGTATGTTTAATCTCCTTTAAGGCGAAGATACTGTTGAGCGTGGCAATATTTTCAAGTTTAGAAAGCTTGGTCTTCACGAAATCATGGTATTGATTGAGGCTGCTCACGTTTATCTTTAGCAGAAAATCTACCTGGCCGGCCATGTGGTAGCATTCCTGCACTTCCTCCAGTTCCTGAATCTGCTGCTCAAATTTTTCAATAAACGCTTCATTGTGGTAGCGCATAGAAACCTGGCAAAAGGTGGTGATAGATTGCCCTAACTGGCTTTTGTCCAGCACTGCTACATACTGTTTGATATAGCCTTGGTTTTCTAGCCTTTTTATCCGCTCGTAAATAGGTGAAATGGTCAATCCCAGCTGCGATGCCAGCTCTTTGGTAGTTACTTTGGCATCTTGCTGCAGCCGGCGTAAAATAGCTTTGTCTGTTTCGTCTAAAGAATCCATTTTATTAGCTAAACTATCTGTTTAAGAAGATAATAGTAGTTAAAAGTTTGGTCTGAAGCAAGAAAAACAGTAAAGTTTAAGGAACAGACTTTTGTTACACTAAATGCTATTTGTTTGCAAAGTATAATTGAGAGCTATGGTTTCTGCAGTGAAAATCCCTTTTATGTGTTGTTACTCATAATTCACAGCAAATATTCATTGGTTTCTGAAGTGCAGAATATTTGTTTTAGGCGTACTTTTTCAAAAACAGGCTGAAACGCTATTTCTCATAATACTTCTCTTTAAATGCCTGCTTCAGTTTCTGGTACTCGGGGTGGTCTTTGGCTCTAAACCAATATTCTTTGAAAACCGCAGCAGCCTGGGCTTTCTCATTGGTGAGAGCATTTTTTTCCTGCGGCAGTACCTCATTTCCTTTGTGGGCGCTGCCCGAAGAATAGGGGTAAGGAAGATCTGCTGAGTTATCTGTTTCAGAAGATTTGTATTTGCGGCCGCCTTTGTGGTTGGCGTAGCGCCGGGCGCGGGTGAAGCCCATTTGCAGAAACTTACGAGCCATATCAGCCCCTACAAAATCCTGCTGGGCCAGATATTCTTCAAACAAGCCATAAATCTTTTCAGCTGAGGTAGTAGCTACTTCCACATTTTTGAAGCGCCAGTGCGGTAGAATCTCGCTTTTGTAAGGCTCTACTAGTAAGACACCCTGCTCACCCACACCAACTCGGTACAACTCTGGGTGCTGCCTGAAATCTGTTGCTTTGAAATCTAGGTTGTAGGGAAAACTGTTTTTAGCCATGTCAGATTAGAAGGAAAGAGAGGCACCCTACCATGGGCAGTTTGCGTATGGAGGTTGACAACATTCCCTTTTACTATGAAGAGAGCGTACCTGTTTCCTTTAAACCTAATGATGGTGCTAATGGTATTCTTGGGCATTTCAATGGTAGCCTGTGATACCACTCCGCGTGAGCGCCGTGAAGTAGCCGAACAAGAGATAAGCAAGATAGACGAACGTGTTGAAGACCTTGCTGGTAAAGCAAAGTCGGAAGCGAAAGAAGCCAAGGAGGCTTTGGCCCGACAAAAAGCTGAGCGGAAACAGCGCGAGGCCCGCGGATTAGTACCTGGTAAAATGAGCCAAATGGAGCAGCTGCTGCTAGGTGATTACCGAAACCTATCAAATGTTGCAGCAGAAAACCTACGCGATGCCTACGTGCATTTTCTGCAGCAGGTCCGCGACCAGAAAGACACCTGGACTTTGGAAGACTGGGACTACGCCAACGCCATTTACAAGCGCCTGAATGAACGAGAGAAACAGCTGCATGATGACATTATTCTGCGGCACGCCACTAAAATCAAAGCCCTTCAGGCCGAATACCTCACTTTAGAGAATCGCGCTGACTTGAAAGATTACCAACGTATTAAACAGGAGCAGGCTCAGTAGTAAAGCACAAGGTGAGAATTAGCCCCTGAGTAGGTTTACAACTGCAGTTTCTTGTTGGAGTTTAAGTAAGTTTTTAGCTTCTGCACAATTAAAAGAAGAAGCTTATTGCTTACTTTCGCTACCTATACCTTTTCTCACCTCATTCATAAATGAAAAAACAACTCCTACTCCTCTTGTGCTGTTTGGCGCTTGTATTCAATGCCGAGGCACAGCAAACTAAGCCAGACTATAGCAAAATTACGTTGGTCATACACGGTGGAGCGGGCACCATCACGCGCAAAAACATGACACCGGAGCGCGAAAAAGCGTATCAGGAAGTATTGAACCAAGCCCTGCAAACCGGCTATGTTATCTTGAAAAAAGGCGGCTCCAGCCTTGATGCTGTAGAGGCCACCGTAAGAGTAATGGAAGACTCGCCGCTTTTTAATGCCGGGAAAGGCGCCGTATTTACGAACGAAGGTAAAAACGAGATGGATGCGGCCATTATGGACGGCAAAACCCGCAATGCCGGTGCTATTGCCAGCGTCACCACCATCCGTAATCCCATCTCCACGGCCCGCGCCGTGATGGAAAAGTCTCCTCATGTCATGATGATGGGCAACGGTGCCGAGCAGTTCGCGAAAGAACAAGGCCAAACTATTGTAGATCCTTTTTATTTCCGTACTGAAACCCGTTTTCAGCAATTGGAGCGTGCCCGCCAAAGTGAAAAAGTAAAACTTGATCACTCTGATACAACCAGCAGCATCAACAACGGAGAGAATATATTTACCGAGGGCAAAAAGTTTGGTACCGTGGGTGCCGTTGCTTTAGATGCGTACGGAAACCTGGCCGCTGCTACCTCTACCGGCGGCATGACCAACAAGCGCTACGGCCGAGTGGGAGACGCCCCTATTATAGGCGCCGGTACCTACGCCGACAACAACACTTGTGCGGTGTCAGCTACTGGCCACGGGGAATATTTTATCAGGGCTGTGGTGGCTTATGACGTGGCAGCCCTGATGAACTATAAAAAGCTGCCAATTAAGAAAGCAGCCGAGGAAGTAGTTATGGATAAATTGGTGAAGTTTGGCGGCGAAGGCGGCCTCATTGCTTTAGACAAGAACGGTAATTTCGCTATGCCTTTTAACTCAGAAGGCATGTACCGCGGCTACATCAACAACAAAAAAAGCGAAGTACTTATTTATAAAGATTAGTTCTTTACAGAAGAGCTGCTGCTTTTCTGGTTTAAAGCTGTTTTTAAGAAAAGAGGCCGGAAACAATCCGGCCTCTTTTGTTTTAAGGCTGCTGCTTTTGGGGGAGGTAATACAATTTAACTTTCCCCTTTTGGTCTAGAAGCTTTGCCGTTGGAAAAAAGGGCAGAATATCTTTCTCACGTAGCTGCATCATAAGCTCCGGATGTTCAAGCACACCATTATTGATGAGAAGAAAAGTTGTATCAGTTGGTGCGGTTAGGTGATGGTCAAAAGCAGCGTAGCCTTTGAAGGTATAATTTGAAGGAACTTTAAAACCATAGAAGAAAGGGTGCCGGCGCAGCATAGTAGAATCCATGTACACGGTGTAATTGCCTTCAGGGTGTGCTAAATGTTGGTCAACAATATTTTTCTGCTCAAAATAATAAGAAACGGTTGGCTTCAGCATGAAATAAGCTGGTCTGACTGCCTGAGCTAGCGCTACTACACAAAGTGCTAACCAAGCTTTCCTGAGCACTGGCCAGAAAAATGCCACCAAAAAGAACAGCATCGGCGGCAGGTACAGAGTCCACATGACACCACCAGCTAAGTAAGCAGATAGAGCAAATAGAATGGCTAACAGAGCATAAATCCATCGTTTCTCCCCAATTCTCTCAATGCTGAGCCCTGCCAGTACGCAAAAAGCAGGCAAAAGCGGGTGAAACATGCGGGGCAGCAAAGGCATAGGTTTGTAATAGCCCAGCGAGACAGAACCAACCCAAATGGGGAGCAGCATGGCCAAGGTAGCTACCGCCCAGAAAGAGAGTGGGTGCTGCAGATTAATCAATTTAGGCTTAGCTGGAATGAAGAAATACAGAGCCGCAAAAATCAACGGAATGGCCAAACCGGAGCCAATAAAAAAAAGTATTGGGCCGTAGGTAAGCCTTGGCAGATGAGAAATAAAAGGTTGTGATATGAATGTGCTTGAGGTATCAGCTAAGCCTGCATTCTGAATGTCAATGAATCGCTGGAAAGCGTGACCCGTGTAGAAAGCGTACAGGTAAAAGTAAAGAAACAAGAAAGTGGCGCCTGATACAGCTGCAGTTACCCAGAACCATCGGTTTTTGCGAGAATATATATGATATAAAAACACGCACCCGTAAAATGGAACGGCATACACAATGGTCTCTTTAGTGAGAAATGCTAGCAAGTTGAGAGTAGCAAAAAGTAGCCCTAACCCGATTTTAGCTGATTTATTGGGCAGAGGAGAGCGGGCCTTATAAAGAACTAACAGACAGGCTGCCGAAAAGAAGAGCAAGATGTTGTCTGGGTACAGGTAGTTAGAGGTGTTTAACTGGAAATAATAAAACCCCAGTAAAACCAGTGCCCAGGAGGTGGCAGAAGGGTGAGTTCTTCTAAAGGTTAAGAAGAGAAGCAAATAGGTGCCCAACGTACACAGCAAAGGCCAAAGCGTAGTTGTGTAAATATTCATACCCCAAAGCCAATAAAACAGTGCAGTGGGTACAAACACCATAAAACGGTGGCAGAAGACATACTCGTCTAAATGGTATGTGCCCTGCAGGAGTTGGTGCGCGTAGAGACTGTAAGAATAGTCATCGCCGAAGTAAAAGCCTTCATGCGCCGCAAAATAGTACAGCAGCGTGAACGCGCTTGTGGCTAAAAACCAGAACAGCGGGCTTTGAAGTAATTTTTGAAGGCGAAGCAGTACAGGCACCAGTAGGTAATTTTTGAAGGCGGAAGTTCGTGATTACCGCTTGCACTTACAACCGCTTGCCGATGTCATCAATTTTTTACAGAAAATAACATTCCTTTGGCGGCTGAATCGCTTCTTACCCTTTGCTTTAGATATTTTAGGAACGAACTTTGTAGAGGTCCACACGCGTTACCCAGTTTTCTTCGTTAGTAGAAAGATCCCTCACAAAATAAGAGTGAATTCATGAAATTGAGCAGTACCCTCCGCTTCTTTCTTTTTTTCTTGCTGTTGATCCCCTTCAGAGGGCAGGGCCAGGATATGATAGAAACCCGTCTGGCTTACAACTACTTAGATCAATTTGAGTTCACAGATGAATGGCAGTACCTGACTACCGATATGTACCTGTTCAACCCGGGGCAGTTTACCAAGGTGATCAATGAACTGGAGCAGGGCACCACGAAAGCCCGTAGAAGAGATTATATCAATCTGGAGTCGTTGTTTATTTCGGCTCAATTGAAGAACGCCAAGTTGTTTGGGCAAGACCCAATAGTGTACCCTCTGTACAATTTCGCAATAGATAATTCAAAGAAAGAGTACACTACCAACGTTTCTGACCATATTGAAGCAATCCGGATTATTGACAAGCTGCCCTTGGCAGATGACGAACGGAACATAGACGCCACCATTGATGCCAAATTGTTCACTTCTGATAGCCGTGATGTTTTCTTTAACATTATAGCCAACCAACTTTCTAACATCGGCAAACAAGTAGTACCGCAGGCGGCTATGCTGTCATTGGTTGGGGAGTTCGGAAATCTTATTCGGAATGCCGCCAAACGGGAAGAATACAGATTTAGCTCTACCATCAGGTTATATGAGGGGCAAAACTTTAATACCAGACTGCACTCGGTAAGGGTGTATGTATTTGTGCCTTCTTTTGCAAAGCTGCCTCCTTTGCACATGAGCCGCCTGAAAGAGCTCTTGGAAAACAGCCCACAGGGGTTTGAGCGGCAAAAGCTAGAGGCGGCGCTGAACTACAAAAACTATCCTTTGCTGGTGGTGGCCAATTACAAGTCACTGTACCGCATGGATGTGCTGACGGGCAGCGAGATCACCTCTGAAACCATTGAACGGCGCCGGGTGCGTATTGAACAGGCCCACAATTCTGGCCTAGTGAGTGATGATGCTTATCGGCAGGAAAAATATTTCGTGGAGTTTTTGCGCAATTTTGCTGACCTGAAGCAGAACCTGAACAACTACCGCCTCAATTATAAAAACAACAGCCCCGAAGCTAATGCCAAGTCACTGTTTTCTGTTATTCAGGATTACAAGCGGCTCAAGACAACAGCCCAGCTCCGTGACAGGGAGTTTTCCAGAAACAACACTTACCAGCGGGTGTTCAAAGACGAGTACCAGAATATCATTTCCAATGCCGATAATTTTATGGCGGCCGACCTTAACCTCAAGAATGGGCGGGAACTGGTAAACACGCTACTTGAACTGGACCAGGAGCAAAATAGACCTTATACAATAGCCCAGCGCGAGGCTTACTTAAACAAGCTATATTCAGTAGAACTTCCCAACCAGGAGTTTTTGGCGGCATCCTTAGAGGGAGAGGGTCTGTCCCGTCACTTGAAAAGGCTGGAGAGTGCCCAATATACTGATGCCTTCGCCAGAGAGGTGGTGCGTCTTCGGGATGCGGCGCCCTCCGAAGAAAATGTGAGTTTCCGGAACCAACTGGTAGAGAAAGCCAATGTCACCAAGTGCCGGAGCTGCCGCGAAGAGGTGAACAGAGCCGCCCGTCAGTTTAATCAGCGTTTGGAGGAGCAGTTACTGGAGAAAGAACGCCATGTATTACGTGAGCTTACCCAAGATGTAGAACACAAGGTCATTTTATATTTGAAGAAAGATGATTGCATGGAAAATGCCTTCAAAACTCAATACCCCGAAGATTCATTGCCAGCGCATATCAGACGCCTGTATGAGAAAAAACAAGAACTTAGGAAACAGGTCATTGAGATGGAGAGTTTTGCCAAGACTCCGCCCACTGAAATGAACTACAACCGACATCGGGAGCATAACCAACGCCTCAAGGCCTATTTGCGTCAGTTAGAGCAAGGGTACAAAGATATTTGTGAGCTTGAAAAGAGCCTCTGCGGGTGCGAATAAAAAAGAGTTCTGAGTCTTGAGTCACGAGTCCTGAGTCAGTAGCAGGTCTCAAACAGGACTCTCTTTCTTTGAATCAGCGTCTTTATGGCCTGATATTCAGAAAACAGACCAAAAACAGAAAAGCCGATCCTGTAAAGGATCGGCTTTTCTGTTTTTAAGAAGGGTAAACTAGCCTAGGCTAATTGACCATCTAATTTCTGGGCCAACACGTTTTTCGGAACTGCGCCTACTTGTTTGTCTACCACTTGTCCGTTTTTGAAAACCAGCAGGGTAGGGATACTACGGATACCAAACTTGGCAGAAGTCTGCGGGTTGGCATCTACGTCTACTTTTCCTACTACCACCCGGCCTTCATAGTCGCCGGCTAGTTCTTCTACTACAGGGCCTACCATGCGGCAAGGTCCGCACCACTCGGCCCAGAAGTCTACTAATACAGGTTTATCTGAATTGATGATCTCCTCGAAGTTAGCATCGGTGATCTCTATTGCTTTATGTGCCATAATTGTCGGTTTATGATTTCTTTTGAATATAACGGCCCTAGTTCAAATATAGAACCAAAAGGGATATCTGGTAAAATTAACGCTTTTCTGTCAGCCTCGCCAGTATCCTGCAGGATACCATTTTAGGGCTGGTTTTGCTAAAATAAGCCAAAAACATCAGTATATCTACTGAATTTGATAGAAAAAGGTTAATACGCTGCAGATAAGAAGGCTGTGACAGAATGGCGGAACTCTAAAAAGACAAGGCTTTTCTGGTAAAAAGAGGTGGAAGCCAACTTTAAACCGGAAAAGCCAAGAACCCGAAGGTTGAGACAAAGATACGGGAATTGCCGGGATTGGCAAAGAAATGGACGTGCTAGGTAACAGAGAGCATCTAATCTGCCAGAACAATTTTCAAAAGGCCCTTGCCGCCGGCATAATCCAACGCAGAGCTGTAGAGATAATGCTCCGGCTCCCGCACCATTTCTGCCCTCACGGGGTTCATGTGAATGTAATCTAGCTTCTGCTGTAGGAATTCATTTGAGTGTATTTCTTTCGCCTCGTTGCCGTCTTGCCAGAATTTGTGGTTGGTTACTTTGCTTTGCACATTGCTTTGGAACTGAAAGCGGTGCAGCATCCATTCCTTTCGGCTTTCATTTTCTTGCTGAATGGCAGCAACAATGCTTCGGCTGGTAAATTTCTTGAAATCCCTTAAAATGTCTGACAAATGAAAGCCTTCTTTGGCCGAAGCAATTAGGTGCAGGTGGTTGCTCATCAAAACCCACGCATACAACTCCAGCCCTTTCTTCTCCTGGCAGAATTTGAGCGAGTCAATAATGATGTGGCGGTAAACAGGTCTGGTGAAAACATCAATCCAATCCACCACCGTCAATGTCAAATAATAAAGGTGGCCTTCATGGATTTTGTTCTTGATGCCCATGAAAAAAATTACGTAGTGCCGACTTTGTGAGTTCTCAAAAGTTCTCTTTTAACGTTGCTGCTTGATTGCTTGCTTCAAGACCTCTGACTGCTGTTCGGGATTTACCAATCCCGAACCACTCTGTCGGGGATTTCATAATCCCCGTTACTGGCCAATTAGGAAAGCGTGCGCACGGGGATTGATAAATCCCCGACAGAGAACTTCCGGATTGATAAATCCGGAAGAGCGGAGAAAGCGATGATTACATCTCGAAAAAAAAAGCGGATGGCGAAGAGATAAATTAAAACTAGAAGAGAGTGTCTTTTTTTTATAAATTTAACAGCTATTGTAAACTTATTAGGTTTGTAATAATGAGTTCTATAAAAACATTTTCTGTAATTACATATTTAATTGTCGCCATCTTTTTCTGTTCTTCTTGTAAAAGAGAACCTTTTAAAGGGAATCTGTTTGCTATCAAGCAAGGTGGGAAATGGGGCTATATAGATTCAGTAGGAAATCTCATTTTAGAACCCCAGTTTCTAAACGCTGGTGATTTCAATGAAGGATTAGCAAAAGTTGAAGTGGAGTCTGGAATCAATTATATAGACAAGGGCGGGAACGTAGTGATTAGGATTGAGGAAGGATTTGTGGATTTTCAAAAGTTCCCGAATTTTAAGGAGGGTTCTATTGTTTTGAAATCTAATGATAAATACAAAATTTATGATAGAGAGGGAAACAGTCAGTTAGTCAATACTAATATTGATAATATCTATTCCATGAGTGGAGGGCTGATGAGATTTAGTATTGGAGAAAACTATGGATTTATAAAAGCTGGACAAACTTCGTATTACTTGAACCCGACTTATCAAGAAGCACAAGATTTTACAGATGGCGTTGCAATCGTTGGTTCTAACGGAAAATTTGGAGGGATAAATAAAAACGGAGATTATTTATTTCCGCCCAAGTTTACTTGGTGTCATGAATTCTCAGAAGGTCTTGCTTTAGCTTATGATGGACACGAAGTAGGATTTATAGGTAAAAAAGGAAAGTTTGAAATAATTGAAAATGATAAATTTGAGTTTAGGGCAACTGGTAGTAACTCTTATTTTGGTTCCAGCTTTTCAGAAGGTCTTGCAATGGTAAGTTTTACAAGAAGAGTTAACTGCAGAGAAGAAGTAGGGTTTGGAAGTAGCAGGATGGCTGCTAGAGGTATAAAGCCTATTGCTTCAATCGTTTGTGATGAAGATACAAAACTTGGCTTTATCAATAAAAGAGGTGAAATAGTTGTTCCAATTATTTACTATGGCTTAGGGCAATTTTCTGAAGGATTAGCCGCATTCAAAAGAGGGAATAAATGGGGTTATTTAGATAAGGATAATAATATCATCATAAAACCTCAATTTGATAAAGCAGAAAAGTTTAAAAATGGTTTGGCAAGGATAGGTTTGCTGGGCTCAGAAAATAGCTATAAGTATGGATATGTCAATGCGTCAGGAAGATACATTTGGCAACCCTCCAATTAAATAATTTGCTTCTCCCGAGCTTAACGAACAACATTAATAAGAATCAACTTCCCATCTTACGCCAGAAGGGTAAGATGCTGCAATGGAGCTTGTAGAAGATTTTAATTCCTCAAAAGATGGAGAGGATAAATTGTTTTTTTGTAGAACTTCATATTCCTCTTTTATTACTTGCTCATTATTGTAGTTCTCCCAAGAGAATTCCATCCTGGCATAAACTTTATCTAGTGAATCATTATTTAAGATATAACTTTTTAATTCATCTTCAGTTAGAAGCCTTTTTATCCATTTCATAGTAATTAATTTGAATCAAATCAACTGACAAGTAGCCACCTCCAAATCTTTCACATTCTGCAGGAACGCCTTAGGGTCAATTCTGTATTTCCGGCTGAACAACTCCACGGCCAACCGTTCACCAGGCTCTGTTAACACCAGCTCCAGCTTCTTCTGTCCAGGGCTATTCACAGCGGCTTCTTCCAAGCGGTCAATGAGCAGGGCGTTGATGTTGCGTATGTCAATGTCCATGCGTACGCCTTTGGCCATCTTGTCGGCTACGTCACTGAGCAGCTGCATAGAGATAGGCTTCAGCTCCCATTGGTCTTCAGACTTGTAGCGTAACGTTACCTTAGCCCTTATGAACAGATACATGCCTTCTTTGATGTACGGAGAGAACTTCACGAAATCCTCTCCGAATAAAGCCAAGCCCATGGTGTTATCATAATCCTCAAAAGAGAAGAGCATGAACGGATTGCCGTTTTTACCCGTGCGCACCACCACGTTGCTTACAATACCCGCCACGTTCACATCGCGGTTCTTGAATTCAGCAATGCGGTCCAGACTGCAGGTGCAGTAAGAGTCAATTTCCAGCTTAAACTGGTCCAGCGGGTGACCTGAGAGATAGAAACCGATTACTTCTTTTTCGCGGCGAAGCATCTCGGTCAACGTCCAAGGCTGTACGTCCGGCACTTTGGGCAGCGGCATGTCCACCGCTCCTCCTCCGCCAAACAACGACTGCTGGGCAGCGTTCTTCTCGGCCTGAAACTGATTCCCGAAGCGCACCGCCTTTTCAATCAGGTTAATGCTTTCGCCTTCTGGAGTCTCCAAATATTGTGCGCGGTGGTAGCGTTCAAAGGAGTCAAAGGCTCCGGCCTGGGCTAGACTTTCAAAGGTTTTCTTGTTCACCGCGCGCAGGTTCACGCGTTTCGCGAAATCAAAAATGTCTGTGTAGTTGCCGTTCTTCTCGCGCTCTTCAATGATGGCTTCCACGGCGGCTTCACCGGTTCCCTTCACAGCGCCCATCCCAAAACGGATCTGCCCTTGCTGGTTCACGTTGAACTGGTGGATGGATTCGTTCACGTCTGGGCCCAATACCTGAATCTGTTGCTTACGCGCTTCCTCAATAAAGAACGTCACCTTCTTGATGTCGTTCATGTTGTGGGTCAGCACCGCAGCCATGTATTCGGCTGGGTAGTGGGCCTTGAGGTAACCGGTCTGGTAGGCGACCACGGAGTAGGCGGCAGAATGCGAGCGGTTGAAGCCGTACTGCGCGAACTTCTCCATCACGTCAAACACCTCAGACGCCTTTTTGGCCGGAATATCATGAATCTCTTTGGCGCCGGCCACGAATTTCTCGCGCTCCAAAGCCATTTTCTTCATGTCCTTCTTACCCATGGCGCGGCGCAGCAAGTCGGCACCACCAAGGCTATAGCCCGCCAGTACCTGCGCCGTCTGCATGATTTGCTCCTGGTACACCATAATGCCGTAGGTGTTCTTCAAGAGCGGTTCCAGCAGGTCATGCGGGTATTCCACCTCCTCTTTGCCGTGCTTCCGGTTAATGAAGTTCGGGATGAACTGCATGGGGCCCGGGCGGTACAAGGCGTTCATGGCAATCAAGTCTTCAATGTTGGTAGGCTTCAGGTCTTTGAGGTACATGCGCATGCCCTCGGACTCAAACTGGAACGTACCAATAGTATCGCCGCGCTGGTAGAGGGCATAGGTCTTCTCATCATCCAGCGGAATGTTGTCAATATCAATGTATACGCCATGGTTCCGCTTGATGAGGGCCATGGCGTCTTTCAGAATGGACAAGGTTTTTAAGCCCAAAAAGTCCATCTTCAACATACCTGCACTTTCAATCACCTTACCGTCAAACTGCGTCACTAACAGGTCAGAGTCTTTGGAGGTAGACACCGGAATGTAGTTGGTAATGTCATCTGGCGCAATAATTACCCCCGCCGCGTGAATACCCGTGTTTCGTACAGAGCCTTCCAGTTTCTCAGCCAAACGCAAAGTTTCGCCTTTCAGGTCATTCCCTTCTCTAAAAGCCGCCAGTTCAGGCGATTCAATAAAAGCTTTTGCGAGTGTAGTGCCGGGAGTGTCAGGTACTAACTTAGCCAGTTCGTTCGCTTCAGATAGCGGTAAATCTAGAGCACGGGCCACGTCTTTGATAGACGATTTGGCGGCCATGGTACCGAAGGTGATGATCTGAGCCACCTGCGTTTTGCCGTATTTCTCCACCACGTAGTCAATCACGCGCTGGCGGTTCACGTCGTCAAAGTCAATATCAATATCGGGCATGGACACCCGCTCCGGGTTAAGGAAACGCTCAAACAGGAGCGAATACTTGATGGGGTCGATGTTGGTGATACCCACGCAATACGCCACGGCAGAACCTGCCGCCGAACCACGGCCCGGGCCCACGGCAACACCCATGCTACGGCCTTTGTTGATGAAGTCCTGAGTGATGAGGAAGTATCCTGCAAAACCCATGGTTTCAATAATGCCCAGTTCGTAATTCAGACGCTCCTCTACTTCTTGGGTGATTTCGGTGTACCGCTTCTTAGCGCCTTCAAAGGTGAGGTGGCGCAAAAACAAGTCAGCGGTGGGGTGCTCTGGTGGGAGCGGGAAGTTAGGCAATAGAATATCGCGCTGCAGCTTGGGTGGCGTAATCTTGTCTACAATTTCGTTGGTATTGTCCACAGCAAACGGAACATCCGCGAACAGTTTGTTCATTTCTTCCTGAGACTTGAAGTAGAACTGGTCGTTCGGGAACCCGAAGCGGTCAGCAGGGCGCGGTTTCTGCAGCTCTTCGTCAATGCGGTAAAGCATGCGGCGCACATTGTCGTCGTGGCTGTAGGTGTTCCTGATGTTGTCCAGGGTATCGTAAATCACCTCACCGCGGCCGCTCATTAACCTGAAATAATTCGTCCTGAAATCACCCACGGGTACACTTTGCTGCTCGCCTGTGTTCACGCAAAGCAGAATGTCATGCGCGCTCCAGTCAGTTTGGTCTACGTAGTGCGAGTCATTCGTACAAATCACCTTCACGTTGTACTTAATGGCCCATTTCAGGAGCACCTGGTTCACGTCTTCCTGAGACATACCGGTGCCGTCAATATTCATGAGGCCGTGGCGCTGAATCTCAATGTAGAAATCGTCACCGAACAAATCCAGCCACCATTTCAACAGCTTTTCGGCTTCTTCTTCGCCTTTCCAGAGAATGGCCTGGGGAAGCTCGGCGCCAATACAGCAAGACGTGGCAATAAGGCCTTTGTGATATTTCACTAGCAACTCTTTGTCAATACGGGGCCACTTGCTGTAGAGGCCGTCAATGTACGAGTAGGAGCAGAGCTTGGCCAGATTTTGGTAGCCTTCCTGGTCTTTGGCCAACAGCAACTGGTGGTGGCGTACGTCTTTCTGCTCTTTGCTGAAACTCTTCTGGTGCCGGTCTTCCACTAAATAGAACTCACAGCCCACAATAGGTTTCACGTTGTACTTATTGGCCTCGGCCACGAAGTTAAATGCCCCAAACATGTTGCCGTGGTCGGTCATGGCTACGGCTTTCATGCCGTCGGCCTGCGCCTTTTTCATGAGTGAGCCAATGCTGGCGGCCCCGTCTAGCAACGAATATTGGGTATGGGTATGAAGGTGGGAAAAATCAGGCACGGTATGTAAAAGTCTTGAGTTCTGAGTCTTGAGTCCAGAGTCAGAAAAGAATCTGGAGCGGACTACGAAGATACGAAATAAACAGTGGATTCGGGTCTAAAAGTTGCGATTAGGAAGGGTGTTTTTGGCTTGTTTTCTGGAAATCAGGCCGAAAACAGCTTGACATTTACAACCCGTTTAAACCTTAGTGTTTGCAAGAAAGTATGAAGAGTATCACCTGCCAATTTATGCTATGAAAAAGTTATTCTGTCTGTTGTTTGTGGGGTTCACCCTCTTTGCCTGTAACGAGCGCAAGGCCGCTGAAGCAGACCATGAAACTCAAGAACAAGAGACTACCGCCCCAGAGGTACGAGAGCCGTATTCTGAACAATTGCTGGTGGGTACTTTCTCAGGCATTGTTCCTTGTTCAGATTGTAAAGGCATTGCCATGACCCTCAGCCTAAAGGCAGACAACACGTACACGTTAACGGAGGAATACCAGCGTGATCAGCCTGAGCAAATGCAGAGTGAGGGAACCTGGACGTTGCGCGATAAGGGAAAAGAACTGCAATTACTGCAGTCAGGAGCGCAAGACTCCAGAGATTTTGACGTTATAAATGAAAATCAACTGCGGTTAGATTTGCTGGTAACAGAAAGGGAGCAAGATAAAGAGGCTTATATCTTAAAAAGAACCCAAGCCAGTGACTCTACTGCGGCAAAGTGAGAAGAAGGTGCAGAGTTCGGAAGGATGGTGTACCTTTGGATTTTCATCTGCATTACTTAGTTATGAGTTTTCATTTAGAAACTACCCTTGGCCGCTTTAGGCTAATCGCCATTATAGAGGGCATCTCTTACCTTGTGCTGTTGCTGATAGCCATGCCGTTAAAATATATGGCCGGCATAGATGAGGCCGTAAAATATACCGGCTGGGCACACGGCGTTTTGTTTGTCTTGTTTTGCTTGCTACTGCTTCAGGTATGGGTGCAGTATAAGTGGTCTTTCAAGAATGTCGTCTTGGCATTTATTTCATCACTCATTCCCTTCGGAACCTTCTATTTAGACAAGAAGATTGCACACGACAAGCAATTGTAAGGTAGTGTAGGTAAGGTTTACTCAAAAATATAAATTTATTGTTTTCTCCCGTTTTGGGGCTGTTTTTATGAAAACAGCCCCAAAACGGGAGTTTCTTTGAATAGGTCAACCAATTTTGCCTGATCTTTCGCCTAAACTTAATGTTTAAACGTGCCGTGGTTAGAAACCAAAAAAATATACGCAGCAGTTTAAACAACTACTACTTTGGCAACTACTACTTTGGTCTGTTTCACTTGCGCTACTATTTTTGAGGAAACAGCTAAAGAATGTTTATATGGGGCTGAAGATCTTACTCGTGGAAGATGAGCCAAAATTAGCAAGTATGCTACAGCGGGGGCTAAAGGAAGAAGGGTATCAGGTGAGCGTGGCCATGAGCGGGAGCGCTGGCTTAGACATGGCCCTCTCCTTTGGCTTTGATTTGATTATTCTGGATATCATGCTCCCAGAGCTGAATGGATTAGACGTGCTTAAGAGGCTCCGCCAACAAGAGCTTCAAACCCCCATTCTTATGCTTACCGCTCTGGATTCTCCGGAAAACATTGTAACGGGACTAGATGGCGGGGCCGATGATTATCTGGTAAAGCCATTCAACTTCGCCGAACTGGGAGCCCGTATCAGAAACTTGACCCGCCGAAACCAGAATGGTACGCCTGCCAAGCATCTCATCGCACTGGCAGATTTAGAAATCAATACTCAAAGTAAAACCGTTACCCGTAGTGGAACCTCCATTACCCTTACCGCCACAGAATTCAGGTTGCTTGAATTTCTGGCACAGCGCCCCAACCGGGTATTATCCCGTATGGAAATTCTGGAGCACGTTTGGAATGTAGATTTTAACTTGGGCACTAATGTAGTAGATGTGTACATCAACTACCTCCGTAAGAAACTAGACCGAAAGTTTACCCCTAAATTGATTCACACAGTCATTGGCATGGGCTACGTGCTGAAAGATAGCGTGGAGGTATGAAAATACAGACCCGAGCCACGCTTCTGTTTTCTGCCCTCACATCTTTAGTGATTCTGGTCTTCTGTGGCTCTATCTATTTATTCACCAATCATTATGCCTTTGAAGACTTCTACCGGCGTTTAGAGACCCGTGTCATTATTGCCTCTGATCTGCACCTGCACTTAAATTCTAACACCGATAAAGAATTGGTGCGGCAAATGCGGCAGGCCTATCTAGAAAAGCTTCCGGGGGAGAAAGAGTATTTGCTGGAGGTTCCGCAAGAGACGGCACTGGAGACGCTACAGACTAGTGAGCTACCAGAGCCTTTGCTACGAGAAGCCTTGGCGAAGCAGTCTGCTCGATACCGGGCAAACCGCACTTTCTATGCTGGGAAATTAGAGCAGGCCAACGATAAAACCTATTTGGTGGTGGTGTCAGCGCATGATCCTTATTGGCTAGAAGAAGTGGAAAAGCTGTACAAGTTTCTGCTCATCGGTTTTCTCCTTTCAGTTGGAATAGTATATGTGATAGGTAGAAAGTTTACGGCCCACACGTTTAATCCGGTGCGGGAAATAATCAAAAACGTGCAAGGTATTTCGGTGGAGAACCTGAATCAGCGGCTGGAGGTAGACAATAATAAAGATGAACTGGCAGAGCTGGCCCAAACATTCAATGGCATGCTCACCCGGCTGGAAACCGCTTTTGAAACCCAGAACAATTTTGTCAGCAACGCCTCCCATGAACTACGCACACCCCTAACCATCATCAAAGGTGAAGCCGAACTTACCTTGGCCAGCGCCGGTTTAACCTCTGGTCAGCGGCAGTCATTAGAAGTGATTTTGCATGAGGCCGATGTGCTTCGAGACATCTTGACCAGCCTGTTGGGCATGGCCCAAAGTGGGTTTGATGGCAAAAAGCAGAATTGGGAGCAGGTGCGCATTGATGAACTCCTGTGGCTGGTGAAAGAATCAACAAGCCAATTGTACCCTGGCTGCAACATACGTCTCGATTTTAGCCAGATGCCCACAGAAGAAGAGCTGCTGCTGGTATATGGAAATGTAAACCTGCTTAAATTGGCTATTGGCAACATTGTCATGAATGCCTGCAAGTACTCGCATAACCAAGAAGTGGTTTTAAGTATTCAGTCAGAGCAAACGTTAGTAGCTGTAGTGGTACGCGATAAAGGAATTGGTATACCGGAGCAGGAGCTGCCCCATATCTTCGTGCCTTTCTTTAGAGCCTCCAACACCTCAGAGTTCGAAGGCCATGGGGTGGGACTGCCGTTATCGCTCAATATTGTGCGGTTGCACAAGGGCAGCATTGTCATCAATACGCAAGTGGGGGCGGGCACGGAGATAAAAGTGCTGCTGCCCACGGTAGAGGCAGCTGGCCAATAAAGAAACAAATAGCTTACCTTTTATATGTTCCTGTTTTAAGGCTGTTTTTCAGAAAACGGCTCAAAAACAACCGCCTTTCTCTTTTTCACCATCCGCTTTTCATACTGCAAAACTTAATTTCAAAGAAGCCCTTGTGGGCGTTTCAAAGTTATAAAAACAGATTTATAAAATTCTAATGACATTCTAATCTCGCTCTTAAATGAGCTTAATGGCACGGGCGTAAGTTTACCGAAACCAGTAATAACACCCATGATCCATGTGCTTATACCCTCCAACTTCAAAGAAGACACCTTCCCTTGCCTGACAGAATTAACCGAGACTTTTTCCGGTGTGCCGCTAAAGGTGGTGCTTTTCCATGCGTTGGCGATGCCTACCTCTATTACGGAATTGCTGATGCTACCCAGGGAGGGGCAAGAGGCAATCCTGATTTCTACCCGTTTTACCCGCCAATGCCAACAACTGGAGAAGGAGGTGGAGCAGGTAAAGAGCATAGAACCAGTTTTTTTCTACGGCTCCACCAACGTGTCTTTCCGAAATTTCCTGAAGGCAAATAAGATAGATGTAATGGTGAGCCCTCAAGAATACAGTTACCAAGCTATAAGCCCTTTTAGTCAAAGCCCTTTTGCTTTCATGGAAAAAGCAGGGCTACCCTTGATAACGGTTGCGCCGCGGGTAACGCAAATGGCCAGTGCTGCTGTATAAGCGCTGCTCGGAGCATTATTTTTTCCCTTTCCCCTTTAACTGTTTGAATTATGTTGCTGAAGAAAAATATCCCCATAAAGTATGTGTTTGGGAAAATAAAGATAGAGGTGCTGCTGGTCTTGCTGTATGCGCTGCTAGTAGGAGTGGCATACGTTAACTTCCATTTTACCAGAATCTCCATACCTATTGCGGTGCCCGCCATGCTGGGTACTATTCTGTCTCTGCTGTTAGCGTTCAGGTCAAACCAGGCCTATGACCGCTGGTGGGAAGCACGTACCCTTTGGGGCGCCATCGTAAACGACTCCCGCACACTCTCCCGCCAAGTGCTGAACTTTGTTGATACGCCTTATAACTCGGTGGAGGCATTGTACTTCAAAGAAAGGTTCATTAACCGCCAGATTGCGTGGTGCTACAGTTTAGGTCAGTCACTGCGCGGACTCTGCCCCGTGAAGGAAGCCGAAAAACTGATGTCGCCCGAGCAGCTGGTCTACCTGCAGGAGTACACCAATAAACCGGTGGGGCTGCTGGAACTACATGGTGAAGACTTACGATTGGCTTACAAAGAGGGCTGGATCAACAAATACCAGCAGGTGGAACTAGACCGCACCCTTACCCGCCTTTGTAACTCCATGGGAGGCTGTGAACGGATCAAGAATACCATTTTTCCGGCTACTTACAGCTTGTACACCCACTTAGCGTTGGTGCTGTTTATCATGCTGTTGCCCTTTGGGGTGATAGACGTGTTTGGGGTAATGATGGTGCCGTTGGTGGTGGCCATTGCGGCTTCTTTCCTGCTGATAGAAAAAATGGCCATTCACCTGCAAGATCCTTTTGAGAATAAACCCACCGATACGCCTGTTACCTCCATAGCCCAAACAATTCACCGTGACCTGAAACAGATGTTGCGGGAATACAAAGAGGAAGATGCTCTTAAGAAGCAGCCTAAGGTGGTGAATTTTTATATACTGTAAATTCATTCGCTCAGTCAGCGACTTTAACTGGCTCAGGTTTTACTTCTTCCTTTTCAGTTTTTCGGCCTGTTTTAGTTAAACCAGGCCGAAAACAAAACTTACTTTAACTGGGTGCGGGTATAGCTGGGGATGAAGTACTCCTCTGTGTCGCCCAGAAAATGAACTTTGAGGCCTTTTGCGGTAAAGGGCTCGCCGTTCTGTATATCGAAGATGTTGGTCTCTGTAATGCCTCTGCCGTCTACCACCGTTATTAAACCGCTGCCTACTACTTCCACTTTCCCGCCCTCGGTTACTAAAATGGCCGTGTCTTCCTCTAAACCAATACCAATGCATTCAGGGTTGGTGGCTATGGCTTGGGTCATGCGCACAATACGGCCTCTGGCAATAAAGTGGGTGTCTATGGCCACGTCTTTCAAAAACTCAAGACCGGTGGTAATGCGTACATCGCCTTTAATGTAACCTCCTTCAGACTCGCCTTCGAAAATCATGGGAGTGGACATGGCCATTGCCCCGGCACTGGTGCCCGCCACAATTATGTCTGACCACGCATAGCGCTCTTTCATGGCTTCCAGAAGTGCCGTACCTCCAAATATAGCCGTCAGGCGCAGCTGATCACCGCCGGTGAACATAATGCCCGCCGCTTTTTTAACAGTTTCCAGGTACTCCGGTTTAAGCGTGTCTAATCGGTTTCGAATATCCAGTACCTCTAAGTTATCGACACCCAGGTGCTTGAATACTTCAATATAATCTTGGGCAGAAAGTTCAGGTACACTGGAAGCAGTAGGAACAATGGCTACCAAAGGATTTTCACCTTTCAGTTCTTTTACAAAGCGCTTTAAAATCTGTTCACTTATGAAATTGATGTTTTTGCTTTGGCCGGAAGACTGGTCGTTCTCGCTTTTGCTTTCCTTGCCGCCAATGGCTAGCAGTTTTCCCTTCGGTATAAATACCCGGCTATTTGGGTGATTATTTCCGGGTGCCTTTCCTTTTGCCATATACTATCTGTTGAAGTCGGTTTACTGATACAAGTGAAGTTTTAAACAGCGCTTTGGACTTGTCAGACTTTGCCAAAGGAAGAGGAGTCTACGCAACCAAAGGACGTCTAATTTTCTGATAACTAATAATCTAGCACGATAAATTTTAGCCAAGAGCTGCTCTGCAGAAGGTGCAGGAACAGGCACTCTTCAGAACAGTAATTTTCAAATAACTTTAAGTTTGATGGAGTTGGAATAAATACGGAGTCTTTTTGAATAAGTAACAGTAGTCAATGTGAATTTTTAGGAGTCAGCATAAGAAACAATGGGGAAGGGAACCAGTAACCTGAATTTCATCTTTGAACGCCTTTGCCTCGTATGAACAAAGTTGATTTGATGTTCAGATGGCCGATTCTACTTCCAAACCAGTTTCTTCCCGGTTGGGCGATATGTTCCGAGCGCTCCGTCATTACAATTACCGCCTATTTTTCATAGGACAGGGTATTTCCCTAATTGGCACCTGGATGCAGCAATTAGCCATGAGCTGGCTGGTGTACCGCCTCACCGACTCAGTGCTATTGTTGGGTGCCGTAAACTTTGCCGCTCAAATGCCATCTTTTTTATTAGGGCCGGTAGCCGGGGTGATCTCAGACCGCTTCAGCCGGCACAAAGTGCTGCTCGTCACGCAGGCGCTCTCTATGCTTCAGGCAGGTACGCTGGCGGCCTTGGTGTTGACTGACCATGTTACCATACCGGCTATTATGGTACTGAGTGCACTATTGGGGGTAATTAATGCCTTTGATATTTCAGCCCGGCAGTCGTTTGTGGTGGAAATGGTGGAAAACCGTGAAGACATGAGCAACGCCATTGCCTTAAATTCATCCATGTTTAATGGGGCAAGGTTGGTGGGGCCTTTTATAGCGGGCATAGTGATAGCGGCGGTAGGAGAGGGCTTGTGTTTTCTGTTCAACGCTATTAGTTATCTGGCCGTGATTGCCTCTTTGCTGGCCATGCGCCTGAAGCCCTTTGTTCGTCCAACAGTGGAGCACCGTGTGTGGGAGTCACTTAGGGAAGGAGTAAGCTATGCGTTTGGGTTTCCGCCAATCCGGGCTCTTCTTCTGGTTATTGCCATGCTAAGTCTCTTCGGGATGCCTTTCAGTGTGCTCATGCCGGTATTTGCCCGTGATGTGCTGGGTGGCACAGCCAATACTTTGGGTTTAATTATGGGAGCGTCTGGGGTAGGGGCTTTAACAGGAGCCATGTATCTGGCCTCCCGTAAAACGGTGGTGGGGTTAGGGAAAATTATAGTAGGGGCTGCCTTTTTGTTCGGGCTGGGCCTTGTGCTGTTTTCTTTTGCCCGTAACTTGCCCTTGGCCATGTTCTGTATTTTTCTGGCTGGCTTGGGTATGATGTTGCAGATGGCCTCCTGCAATACGGTTCTGCAAACCATTGTAGACGAAGACAAACGCGCGCGTGATGAGCTTTTACTCCATGGCGTTTATGGGCATGGCCCCCTTCGGGAGTATACTGGCTAGTTGGGTGGCGGAGCATGTGGGCGTAACATATACCTTGCTAGGCTGCGGAATTCTCTGTGCCCTGAGTATTATTCCGTTTGCCATACAGCTACCCGTTCTGCAGCGAATGGTGAGGCCTATTTACCGGCGTTTGGGCATACTACCAGAGATAGCAACTGGTTTGAGAGCTGCCTCCGTCCTGACCACTCCACCTAGGCAAGACTAAGACTGTGCTTAATTATAAATTAGAAATTATGAATTAGAAATGGGAGTGGTGTACCTGCTGATGGAATTTACCCGGTAAGCCAACTCTAAGAATCTGAACTCTGTAGCTTAATTAAAAGACTTAAGTGGTAGTCAAATTTTTCTCGTAATACTCAAAGAAAAATGCCGGTTTAAGGGCAAGCATCTTTGAATAAAAAAGCTCTGCCGTTTTGGGCCTGTTTTCAAAAAACAGCCAAAACGGCAGAGCTTTTGAGTTATGGGCAGGTTACAGCTTCGGCTTTATAACTAAGTTTTCGCCTACACTCACATTAAAGTCAGGTTTGTTGTTCCAGTCCATAATCTCTTTGATGGTCACTCCATACTTGCGGGAGATCTGGTACATTGATTCACCGGTGGCTACTTTATGCGTCACCGTCCCAGCCGAGCTTTTAGCCGGACTGACAGCAGCAACTGCATTTGTCTGAGCTTCGGGCTGTGCTGATGAGACTGGGGCAGCCGGGGCAGAAACTACTAATTTTTGCCCTATTGAAATAGATCCGGAGGTGCCTAAGGCGTTCCATTTCTGCAGCTCTTGTAGAGTAATGCCATATTTGCGCGAAATGCTGTACAAAGTCTCTCCGGCTGCTACCTTATGTTCGCTCACTGAAGCAGGTGAGGTGCTTTTTGCTTGAGAAGCAGGGGCGGAAGAAACAACTTGGGTAACTTCGGCAGTTTTTGCAGGACCAGTCAACCTGATCTTTTGGCCAAGCGCCAGCGGTGCATTCACATCTAGCTTGTTCCAGGCAACCAAGTCTTCCATCGCAACTTCGTACTGTTTTGATATAGCATACAAAGTCTCTCCTGACTTCACCGCGTGCTCCGTTGACACTTCTACTGAAGCAGGTTTTTGCTTTACGGGTGCAGCTGGTTTCACTTCGGCTACCAAAGGTTCGTCTGGGGCTTTAGGCTGTACGGGTGCTGAATTTCTTTTAACAGGATAAGTGGCCGCCGTGGTAGCTGCTTTTACTGTAATAGAATCTACTGCTGATTCTTGGTGGTTCATTGGCTCATTGGCAGCTAAGGCACCATTTTCTGCCTTAGTTGAACTACCGCTTGCTGTGGCTTTATCTTGCGCCGGGGAAGTAGAAACAGTGGCCGTTGGCTCAGAGGCAATGGCTCCTTTTGTAGCCTCTGGCTTTCCTTTTTCTGAAGTGGATTCAGACTTTTTGGCAATGACCTGTTGTTTTTGCTGTCCTTGGCTTGGGATAGCAGGTTCTTCCTTGAATTCTACCTCTACACTTCTAAACTCTACAGGAGTTGTTTTGGGGCGCGTGTGTTTTAGCCAAACCAATCGGCCTTGTACCAGCGCCTCCGTCTTCTTCATGCGGTTTTTGCTTAATAGTCGGCTTAGCTTTACACCATACTCTTGTGCAATGTCATGCATGGTTTCACCGGCGCGGGCTACGTGGTAATCAGTGTCTGACTTGGTGCGTTTGGTCTGTAGGTAATATTTCTTGCCCGGTACAATTGGGTCAAAAGACCTAAGATCATTATAGCGTAGAAATTTTCTTGTGGAGATATCGGCCTGTAAAGCCAGAATGTCTTTCGTGTCATTCTCTTGGGCAACAATAGCCTTTAAACCGTTTAGCGAAGTGAATACGGCTTTGCGTGAGGACGCTATTGTCTTTAATTCCGCTTTGGTGACTTTATCTGTTATGACAGGCTGCTGCACCGGGCTGGCCGGTTGAGTGGCAATAGCCTGTATGCCCTGACCGCCAGTAACCGGAATCATAACAAAATATTCTTTGTCGGCTGGAATGGCAGAGGCTGAAAGCCATTTATTATAGAGCTCTACTTCCTCAACTTTGGCATTTACCTGCAGGGCAATTTCGGAAAGCTTTTGCCCTGGCTGAGCCTTAACCGCTTGAAGCGCCAGCGGAGGGTTAGGGTTTTTGCCCACAGCGTTCTCATAAGCTATTTTATGGGCAAGAAAAGTAAGCAGGTACTTGTTGGTGCTGCCATCTAATACCATTTTTTTCTTTCCTATGTCAGATGTTTTGGTCAGGGCTTTTGTGCCGGTAAGGCCCTGGTAATAGGAGAGGAGCGCATTAAACCAATTTTGGTAGTATTGGTTATTGCGCAAAAGGTATTTAGCAGCTCCGTGGCTTGATTCAATTATATGCTTGCGCTCGTCAACATTGCTGTTTACTTTAACGCCCAATTCAGTAGCGGCTCCTTCTTTGAATTGCCAGAAACCTACTGCATTAGAGGTAGAAACGGCGTCAGATACAAGACCACTCTCCTGCAAAACAAGATATTTAAAATCGGTAGGAACGCCCTCTTGCTCAAATGCACGTTCAATGAAAGGGAAGTAAGCATCAGCTAAATCAACTTTCTTCTGGAAGTAGCCGGGGTGTTTGGTAATGGCATCCACAATCTTCTGTATATCGGCCCGGGCATCATCTTTCACTTGCAGGTGCATGTCTGCAAAGTAAATATTGTGAGGTACTACTGGTTTTTGGGCACGCGCTACCCAGCATATAAGGCTGAGCAACAGCAGGAGTAAGCTTTTTTTCATGGTAACTCTATTCGCAAAGAAAAACTATAAGACAACACCTGTCCTCTTGTAATGCTAGAGTTGTAGATAGTTAATTAACTATATTGTAACTAGTTGTACAGGCGTAATCTTCTACAAAGTAGGCAAATTTGAGAGGGAGAAAGAAATAAAGAGGACCACTATTTATCCACTAGCTTATCCACATTTATGGGGGCTACTTTTTCCTGATTACCAGAATACCGTCTCTTATAGGCAATAACACGTTTTCTACCCTTGGGTCTAGGTGTATTTTCTGGTTGAAGTCAAGTACCAGTTGGGTGTCTTTGTCTAGTTTAGAACGAAATTTTTCTACCACTTTTCCGCTCCAGAGCACATTATCTGCAATGATGAAGCCACCCGGCCGCACCTTGTCCAGCACCATGTCATAGTAAACACCGTTGCTCTTTTTATCGGCGTCAATGAACACCAGGTCCCAAACTTCATCTAAAGTTGGAATCACTTCTGCTGCCTGACCTATGTGCAGTTGAATTTTCTGAGTCAGTTCTGCTTTCTCAATATAGTCCCGCACCATGTCTTCCAGTTCGTCATTTACATCAATGGTGTGCAAAATACCATCTTCGGCAAGTCCTTCGGTCAGGCAGAGGGCGGAGTAACCGGTGTAGGTGCCAATTTCCAGAATCCGGCGCGGGCGCAACATTTGCGAGAACATGGCTAAGGTACGCCCCTGCAAATGCCCCGACAACATGCGCGGCTTCATCACCTTCAGGTGCGTCTCACGGTTGAGCTGGTGCAAAAGCTCAGTTTCAGGAGTGGTGTGTGCTTCTGCATAAGCCTGCAGGTCTGGGTCCAGGAAATCCATATTTCTTTAATTAGAAATTAAGAATTAGAAAGTACAAATTGTTCCTGGGGTAAAGGTACGGGTGAGAGGGGAGAGAAATTTGTTTTTGGCCTGAATTTCTAAAAACAGGTTAAAAACGCACGTGGGGATGTAGGCTAGAAATAGAGATGGCGCAAGAAACTTCTTGCGCCATAAGTGAGGAGCGTGATATTATGGAAAGTAACAATCAACAATAATCAATCAACAACTAAAAGCGTTTAATCATACACCCGGTGGCACGGCGTTCAGAGGTGCCAACGGAGCGGCCCGCCAACAGATTATCAAGGGCACTGGCTAAATATCTTTCTTTCACGTATGACTCCACCTGCGGATTATCGTCAATGGCGCCTTTGTAGCGCAGAAAGAAACCATCAGGTGAATTTTGCAGCACGAATACCTCTGGGGCTTTTGTGGCGCCGAATTGCTTACTGAGTTGCTGGCCCTCGTCTACTAAATAAGGATAATTGAGATTGTTGGCAGTTGCGTCGTCAGGCTGGGCTTTGGGAGCGGTGCCTTCTTCCAAACCTATTGGTGCATTGACATAAACAAACCGAACGCCCCGCCCCGCATATGTCTGATCAAGTTGTTGCAAACGCGCCTCATAAGATTTGGCATAAGGGCATTTTACGCTGGTGAACACCACTACTACCAGTTGGGCATCATTAAAGCTGGATAACGGTACGGCCTGCCCTTGAAGATTCTTAAGCGTAAAATCCTCCACTTTTACCCCAACACGGTAACCGCTTTGAGCAAAGGCCATGCTGCCTATCAGCAATGTGAGGGCTAGGGTGTAAATTCGTTTCATATTTCTTTTTTTATGGATTCAGGACGTTAGACTCAAGATTTTAAACCTTTACATCATCGTGTAAAATCTTGTAAGTATTAACAACCTTACGTCTTGTGTCTTACATCTTGTGTCTCTGCAAGAGGCGCCAACGTATAGGTTAACACGTAATCTGGGGTAGATTCGTACAAAACGTCATAATCTTCCTTGAAGTTATCTGTCTGTACTCTGCCCTTGAACTGTCCTTCCGGCTGAAGATCAAAATATTGAAGCCGAATGTTCTCCTTGAACAGCAGCTTTTTATGGCTATACACTTTGTACAAGGTTTCTTTCGCGCTCCAATACAGGTGCATTTTTTCAGGTCTGTTTTCTACAGCGGCTAGCTCGATTTCATTCATAAATTTAGAGATGAGCCGCTCTACCTTGTTACCCTTCTGTTCAATATCTATGCCAACTCTGTAAGTAGCTGAAATAAGAGCCGCCACCCAAGGTCCAGAATGCGTAAGGGAGACTTGAAGATGTTCAGCTGTACAGTAGGGTTGCCCCGTTTCGTGCTTCTCCAGCAGTACCGGCTCATGCGTCAGTTCGGCCAGTAATGTGTAGGCTAATATTCTGGCTGCCAACCACTCTTTGTTTCTTGTTTCTGCTTTGAAGACGGGTATTTCGTGGCTCGGCCGAAGCTCCAGTAAAGATGCCCGCAGTTGCTCCACTGTTTCCTCAACTCGCCATAGGCCAAGGTAAGAGGTGGAGTTTAGCTGTTTTACGCGCAGAAGGGGCATAGGCAAATAAAGCAGAAGAAAATCTGTTTTCGGGCTGTTTTTGGTAAATTTAGCCAAAAATAGCATTTCACCTTTCCCGTTTCTCCATGGCAAGTCCGTTTCAGGTTGAAAAAGTCACCACCCTCACCGGCCACCGCGACTGTGTATACACGTTAGAGCGCGCGCCTGAGAACCAGAAATTCTTTTCTGCCGGAGCCGATGGAATGGTGGTGCGCTGGGACCTGACCAACCCAGAGCAGGGCGAATTAATAGCCAAGGTGAGTTCCAGTGTGTACGCGCTTAGGTACGTGCCCGAGCGGAATTGGCTGCTCATTGGCCACAACCAAAACAGCCTGGAAGTGCTGGATTTGGAGCAGAAACAAATTGTGAAAACCATTCCGCTGCCGCCCGCCGCTATTTTTGATATTCAATATTCCGCCCAAAGCCAGCTGGTCTTTGTAGGCTTGGGTGATGGTACGTTAGTAAGCATAGACCTTGAAAAGTTGGAAGTGCAAAAAGCGGTGAGGCTCTCGGAGAAAAGTGTGCGGGCCATTGCGCTTCACCCGGAGAAGCAGGAAATAGCCGTGGGTCTGAGCGACCACCAAATTCAGATCCTAGACCCTGAAACGCTGGAGGTAAAGCAGACGCTGGCAAGCCACACCAATTCCGTGTTCACTGTAGCCTATACTCCTGATGGTAACTATTTGCTCAGCGGCAGTCGTGATGCCCACCTGAAAGTGTGGGACGTGGAAAACGTTTATACCGAGCACGTAAGCGTTATTGCGCACCTCTTCACGCTCAACCACATTGCCTTCAGCCCCAATGGCCGATTATTTGCCACCTGCAGCATGGACAAATCCATTAAGGTGTGGGATGCCCAGAGTTTTAAATTGCTGAAAGTGATAGATAAAGCCCGCCACGCAGGTCACGGCACATCAGTGAATAAATTGTTTTGGTCTAGTCATTGGAATCAGTTAGTTTCGTGTAGCGATGACCGTAGCATTGCGGTTTGGGCGTTAACCTTGAAGTAGATATGAAGATTACACCGTTAGAAATCAGACAGAAAACGTTTGAAAAAGCGTTCAGAGGGTTGGACAAGGATGAGGTACAAGCCTTTTTGCTTAATTTGTCTCAGCAGTGGGAGAAGCTGCAAGACGAAAACAAAGACCTGAAAGTGAAGTTGGAAGCCGCCACCCGTGAAACGCAGAAAATGCGCGAGGTGGAATCATCGCTCTACAAAACACTCAAGACCGCCGAAGACACCAGCAACAGCATGGTTGAGCAAGCTTCTAAAGCCGCCGACCTGCAAATACGGGAAGCCCAACTACAGGCCGACCAGATTCTGGAGGCCGCGCGGCAAAAAGCCAGAAGCATGGTAGACAACGCCTTCCAGCAAGCCGATAAAACCATTTCTGACATGCAAGCCGAGGTCAAAAATCTAGAGTTGGACTACCTGCGCCTGGAAGATTACCTGGAGAGCATGGTCCGTGACTTGCAGAGCTTGGCCTCGGACGCCTTGGAGAAAGTAGAAAAGACCAAGGCAAAACCCAAAGCAGCCATCGGGAGTATCTTATCAAGAGCCGCGCAAGCCAAAGCCAAGCGGCCCGACAATGATAACGATGCTTTTATGAAATCACTAGAATCAGCACCATCCATCGCCGCACCGGCAGTATCAACCCATGTAGCCCCGGCTCCAGCTCCAGTAGTAGCTGACGAGCCACAGGCCTATGGCGGAGGTAGCCGCGAAGCAATTCCAGATACCCCAGGTACCATTCCGGCCGTGCCCACGCCTAATCCGGCTCCAGATGTAAGCCCTCGCACGCCAGAAATTGTGCCGCCAGCTATTCCTACGCCGTCTATTGATCCGCCAAGACGCGAAGATCCGCAGCCAGATACCATACCGGCCCCAAGCCCAACGCCTGTAGAGGAGCCAGAACCAGAGCGCGAGCAACCAGTGCCTACCACACCAGAGGTACAGCCGCCTATGACCAAGAGAGAACCAGCCCCAGCAGTAGCCGGCGGTGGCTCTTTCTTCGATGAACTATAGGCTGCCACACGTATGGGACAAATTGCGCTGGAGGGCATGGAGTTCTTCGCCTTCCATGGGTTTTATGACGAGGAGCAGAAAATTGGCAACAAATACGGCGTAGACCTCTACATCCAAACCGATTTGCACGCCGCCGCCGCCTCAGACAACCTGGATGAAACGGTGAACTACGAACGCCTCTATAAACTGGTCTTGCACGAGATGAGTTTGCCCGCGCGTTTATTGGAGCACCTGGGTCACCGCATCATTGAAGGCGTATTTCAGGAGTTCCCGTTTGTGCAGCAGGTAAAAGTCAGCGTGTCTAAGTTCAACCCTCCGCTCGGCGGTATCTGCCACAAAGCCAAAGTGACGTTGGAGCAGGAGAGAAGTAAGTAATAACAGTTAGTCTTTTTCGGCCTGTTTTTGAGGAAATAGGCAAAAAACAGAAACAGAGAAGCCCCACCAGTTTAACTGGTGGGGCTTCTCTGTTTCTGTTTAGGGTTGGCACAATTGTGAACGCAGGTACCAAAAGCAGATTCTCCCCTTGAGGGGAGCGAAGAGGGGTGTTTACACCTGCCGGTCCACGATTCCGTAGATATAGGAATGCCAAACAGAATTATCCCATACCGGCCAGACTTACGTGAGAAAGCAAGACAACTTCGTAAAAATAGCACACTCTCTGAAGTTCTGCTTTGGGAAGAGATAAAGGACAGAAAGCTCGGAGTGCAATTCCACCGACAAGTGCCTATGCTCAATTTCATTGTTGATTTCTACAGCCATGAAATAGGACTAGCTATTGAGGTAGACGGAGACAGCCACAATGAAAAGGTTGAGTATGATACAAACAGAGAAGAAGCGTTGAAGGCGTATGGAGTAAGAATTATTAGATTTGAAGACATCGATGTTAAGAGAAGAATATCTTGGGTGTTGGATGAGATTCTTCACTGGGTGGAAGAGTATAAGATCCAGCAAAAGTGAAGGAGCAGAAATGTTTGCTCTCCTGTGTAAACACCCCTCTACGCTCCCCTCAAGGGGAGAATCTGCTCTTAGCTGGCGTGTATTTAGCATTTGACTATAGAAATGAGCAGAACTATTCTTGGAGAATCTGCTTTTTGCAGGTAAATGTGTTTTTGAAGCGAGGTCTTATTGTTCAGCATCAAATTAAACCTAATTCCCGCGTCCTCTTCCCCGCTGCTTTCTTTCAATCTCTTCCTCCAACTCCTCCTGCCAATCTTTTTCCTTCTTTTTCTTTTTCTTCCCTTTAAAAAAGTCTTTCAACTTCCTCTCCGCCTTTTCCAGAAACTTATCAATTCCACGTTCCTCTTCAGGTGGGGCAACAGGAGCAGGCGGTTGGTAAGGCGGACAGTTCAGGTAACCGCGAAGTGCCTCCGGAATGGCAGGGAATTTACTCGTAGCGTAGCCTCTAAACTCTCTTTCTTTGGTAAGGCGTTGGAAGAAACCTGCCCAAATAGGCAACGCTGTATTGGCGCCCTCACCTAGTTTCAAATCACGGAAGCGAATGCGGCGGTCCTCGCCACCTACCCAAGCCCCGGCTACCAAGTCAGGCGTGAAGCCCACAAACCAGCCATCGGCGTGCGATTGCGTGGTGCCGGTTTTGCCCGCTATGTCCATCTTTAAGTTATAGGTGCTTCGTAGGCGGCGGCCGGTGCCTTGGCTGATGACACTCTCTAGCATGGGGCGTAGCAGAGCGGTCGTTTGGCTAGACAGAATCTTTCTTCTGTTTTCTTCAGGTGTGGTGTAGTCTAATAGGACCCTATTCTGCCGGTCCTCAATTTTAAGAATGTACCGTGGCTCAACCTCGTATCCGCCATTGGCCAAGGTGGCGTAGGCGGTCACCATTTCCAGAAGATTGGCATCCATGGTGCCTAGGGCAATGGCTGGTGTTTCCGGAATCTGGTCAGTAATGCCCAAGCTTTTGGCTGTGTTGATGACACTGGGCAGACCCGCCTGGAGCGCCACGTTCACGGCCACGGTGTTCACTGATTGGGTGAGGGCTCCTTGCATGGAATAAGCTCCGCCATATTGATTATCAGCATTGCGGGGCGACCAGTTTTCATAATCCGGAAAAGTGCGACGGTCATTTGAAAAATAGGAGCAGGGGGCAATGCCTTTCTCAAGGGCAGCAGCATATACAATGGGCTTGAATGTGGAGCCAATCTGACGCTTGGCACGCACGTGGTCATATTTGAAAAAGGAGTGATTGATGCCGCCTACCCAAGCCCTGATGTAGCCAGTTTCTGGCTCCATAGCCAGAAAGCCCGCATTCAGGTACCGCAGGTAATGCCTAATAGAATCTAAGGGGGAGAGGGTACGGGAGGTAGTGCCACTCCAGCGGAAAACGTTCATCTTTACTGGGGTATTGAAAATTTCGTTTATCTCCTCTTCAGATGCCCCGGCCTCTTTCAGGCGCTTGTACCGAAGCGACCTTTGCTTGGCTGCGGTTAATATTTCCGGCTGCCCCGACCATGGTGCCCTCTTGCCCCAGTGCTTGTCAAAATCAATTTGTAGCGAGTACATCCGCTTCTTTAAGGAAGCCTCCGCGTGCCGTTGGGCGCGGCTGTCTAGGGTGGTGGTGATTTTCAGACCATCGGTGTACAGGTTGTATGGCTCTCCGTTGGGCTTATCTACTTGGGATACCCATTGGCTTAATTCCTCCCGCAGGTGCTCTCTGAAATAGGTAGCCAAACCGGTGTTATGCGAGTAGGGGTTATATCTAAGCTTGAGGGGGAGGGCCTGCAGCGAATCTGTTTGGGCGGCAGTGAGGAAACCATACTTCTCCATTTGGGCAAGCACCACATTCCGCCGGATTTTGGAACGCTCTGGGTGTAATCTGGGGTGATAATAAGTAGTACCTTTAAGCAGGCCAATCAGCACGGCGGCTTCTTCGGTTTTTAAGGAGTCTGCGGAGGTGCTGAAAAACCGGCGAGCCGCTGATTCAATGCCGTAGATATTGCCACCCATGGGCACAGTATTCAGGTACAGCTCCAGAATCTCCTGCTTGTTGTACACCTGCTCTAGCCGCTTAGCCAGAATAGCCTCGCGTAGCTTGTTCACAGGCATAGATAGAACCCCAAGGCTCTTGCGCGGGAAGAGGTTTTTGATAATCTGCTGAGATATGGTGCTGCCCCCGCCTGATGTTTCTTTCTGCAGGAGCAAGGTTTTTATGAGTACGCGGGCCAGGCTCCTGTAGTCTACGCCGCCGTGCTCGTAGAAACGAGCATCTTCGGTGGCAATGAGGGCATGAATGGCAGGCTCGGCAATCTTATCATACTTTACATTGGTCCGGTCCTGGATAAAAAAGCGACCAATCAGAACACCATCAGCAGTGTACACCTCAGAGGGCATGTTGTTCTGCACCGCTTTGAGTTTCCGCTGAGAGGGCATGTTGCCGAAGAACCCGATGTACACCATCAGGTAGAAGATGAAAAAGAAGAGTACCAAGGCCATTATCCCTTTCAGAAAAACGCGCGCCCAGCCTCTGACTCCTAAATTGCGCCAATAGTTAAAAGTAAATTTTGGAGCTATCCAGAATCGAAACTTTTGCCCTTGGGCAGAAAGCCAGGCGAAAAGCTTTTCTGAAATAGACTTGGATAAAGACATGCTGCGTAATCAGGGAAATAGATACAGGCCTATGCTTACCCCAACGCCTGCTGTTGGGTTACATTGCTTTTAGCTTGTTTTTAGAAAAAGAGGTCAAAAACAGATAATTTGATGAGTTTAGAATTAGGCACTATTGACCATTTGTTGTAGGGTGATGGCGTTGAATGCAGCGTAGCCCTCTTGGTCATTGTCAAAGTACACAAACACATCTTTGCCTTGGCTGGCCCAGTTGTGGCAGGCGGTAGCCCACCATTGCAGGGCGCTGTCTGAGTAGCTTACCTGGTACTTGCCGCCGGGCCCGTGCAAACGCACGTAAACAAAGTCAGCCGTAACTTCCAGCGGCGACATGTGCCCCGCTAGTTCATAGATGCAGAATGCATGGTTGTGCTCGCGTAGCAAAGCGTAAATTTCTTCGTTGTACCAGCTAGGCTCCCTAAACTCAAAGGTATACCTGAAGTAAGGCGGCAGGGCTTTTAGGAAATCACGTAAGCGCTCCACGTTCACGCGCCACATGGGCGGCAATTGGAACAGGATAGGCCCAAGCTTTTCCTCCAGTGCCTGCGCATTGCCCAACAACAGCGAAAGTCCCTGCTGCGGGTCTTTCAGCTTCTTCATGTGGGTGATGTAGCGGCTGCCTTTCACCGCAAAAAGAAAATCATCGGGTACACTGGTGCGCCAGCTGGCAAATGTTTCAGCAGTAGGAAGACGGTAGAAAGAATTGTTGATTTCTACTGTTCGGAAATAGCGTAGGTAGTACTCTGTGAACTGTTTGGAGGTGACACCGGGCGGATAGAAATTACCTTTCCAGTGATTGTAGTGCCAACCCGAGGTGCCGATGTGTATTTTTCCCTTTTCCTGCATAGATGGGTTATACAGTTGGTAAAGGCAGGAGGTTGTGACGTAGGGACAGGTCGCGACCTGTCCGCCACGCAATCCCGAGAATCACACATAACGTTGCATAGGAGGCGATGATATATTGGAACCGCAGGGGACAGGTCAAGCCCTGTCCGAACGATCTGATATGGGCGATTTTCTTAAAACAAAAGCGGCTGCTCTAGATGGAGCAGCGCTTTTGAAACAATTAATAATATAATCTATTCACTCGGCAGTGCCGCCAAACTCTGCTCTAGCGCAGCAATTTTAGCTTCGGCGTCGGCTTGCTTTTTACGTTCGGCGCTGATAACGGCCTCTGGGGCGCCGCTCACGAAACGCTCGTTGCTGAGCTTTTTCTCTACGCTGGCCAGAAAGCCTTTGGTGTAGTCCAGCTCTTTCAAGATGCGGGCACGTTCGGCGGCGGCGTCAATGTTACCCTCCATCGGGATGAAGAACTCAGAGCTCTCCACCACGAATGACAAGGCATTATCCAACTGTTCTTCGGTCTCCTGAATTTCATTTAAGTTAGCTAATTTACTCACCAGAGTTTCATAGCCGGCAATAGGGTTTTTGCCCTCCGCCAGACGTACGTGCAGAGCTAGCTTTTTAGCAGGCGAGATGTTCTTGCTGTTGCGCGTGTTCCGGATTTGGCCTACCACGTTCAGTACGTACTCGGTCTGTCTTAGCAAATCAGCGTCAATGCGTCCTTTCTCCGGCCATTTGGCTACCACTAAGCAATCTTTAGGGGCCCGCTCTTTCATAGAGTTCCAGATTTCCTCGGTGATGAACGGCATGAACGGGTGCAGCACTTTCATCAGTTTCTCCAGGAAGTCATTTGTAGCCTGCAGCGTGGCCGCATCTATAGGAGAGCCAAACGCAGGCTTAATCATCTCCAGGTAATTAGAGCAGAAGTCGTCCCAAACTAATTTATACACCGTCAACAGGGCATCGGAAATACGGAACTTGTCGAAGTGGTCTTCCAGTACGTTCAGGGCCTCGTTGTATTTAGAGTCGAACCACTTGATGGCTTTCTCGTTCGGGTTCTCCAGGGTTTCGTCTACTTCCCAGCCGTTGATGAGGCGGAATGCATTCCAGATTTTGTTGCTGAAGTTACGACCCTGCTCGCATAGTTTCTCATCGAATAAGAGGTCATTTCCGGCAGGGGAGCTGAACAACATACCGGCTCTTACACCGTCTGCACCGTACTGCTCAATCAGGTCCAGCGGGTCTGGTGAATTACCCAACGATTTTGACATTTTACGGCCCTGGGCATCACGCACAATACCGGTCAAATACACGTTCTGGAACGGCAGCTCACGGCGGAACTCATACCCAGCCATAATCATACGGGCCACCCAGAAGAACAGAATCTCAGGGGCAGTTACCAGGTCATTGGTGGGGTAGTAGTACAGAATATCTTCGTTGTCCGGGTCTTTGAATCCGTCGAACACCGAGATGGGCCACAGCCAAGAGGAGAACCAGGTGTCCAGCACGTCTTCGTCTTGGCGCAGGTCTTCCAGTTTCAGTTTGGCGTTACCAGACTTAGTGCGGGCTTCTTCCAAAGCTTCTTCAGGCGTACAGGCTACTACAAAGGTGCCATCTGGCAGGTAGTACGCCGGAATTCGCTGACCCCACCACAACTGGCGTGAGATACACCAATCGCGCACGTTCTCCATCCAGGAACGGTACATGTTCTTGAACTTAGGCGGATGCAGCTTAATGGTGTCGTTCATCACGTTCTCCAGCGCGGGCTTGGCCATTTCATCCATCTTGCACCACCACTGCATGGAAAGCTTCGGCTCAATCACGGCATCCGTACGCTCCGAGAAACCAACGTTGGTCACCGAGTCTTCTACTTTCTCCAGCAGCCCTTTTTCCTCTAGCTCTTTCGTGATTTTCTTGCGCACCACAAAACGGTCTTCGCCCACGTACAGGCCAGCCCGCTCGTGAATAGTACCGTTGTCGTTGAGTACGTCAATGCTAGGCAGGTTGTGCTTCACGCCCAGCTCGTAGTCGTTGATGTCGTGGGCTGGGGTTACTTTCAGCACACCCGTCCCGAACTCGCGGTCTACGTATTCATCAAAAATAATTGGAATGGCGCGGTTCACTAGCGGAATAATGGCTTTTTTGCCCTCCAAGTGCTTATAGCGCTCATCCTCGGGGTGCACACAGATAGCCACGTCACCCATAATAGTCTCTGGGCGTTTGGTGGCTACGGTGAGCACATCGTCTGAGCCCTCGATGCCGTAGCGCAGGTAGTACAGCTTACCGTTAACCTGCTTAAAGTTTACTTCTTCATCTGACAAAGCAGTGAGGCCTTGCGGGTCCCAGTTGACCATGCGCACGCCGCGGTAAATGTGGCCTTTGCGGTACAAATCCACGAACACCTGAATCACGGCCTCGGTCATGTCTGGCTCCATGGTGAAGCGGGTGCGGTCCCAGTCGCAGGAGGCGCCCAGTTTCTTCAGCTGCTCCAGAATGATGCCGCCGTACTTTTCTTTCCACTCAAACGCGTGCTGCAGAAACTCCTCGCGGGTGAGGTCAGATTTCTTGATGCCTTTTTCCTTGAGCATGTTCACCACACGAGCCTCGGTGGCAATAGAGGCGTGGTCGGTACCAGGTACCCAACACGCTTCCTTTCCCTGCATACGCGCACGGCGCACCAGCACATCCTGAATGGTATTGTTGAGCATGTGGCCCATGTGCAGCACGCCCGTTACGTTGGGCGGCGGAATAACCACCGTGTACGGCTGCTTTTTAGGGTTTGGTTTCGACTTGAAAAAGCCGCGCTCCAGCCAGGTGGCGTACCACTTGTCTTCTACTTCTTTAGGATTATAGGTCTTCGGAATCGACATCTTTGTTATTGTATCAGGCAGCGCTTATCTGGTTGCAGGACCTTGCGCCACAATGGAATGGCAAAAATAGTAAATAGTTTTGGTTAGGCTTTAGCCTTAGATAGACGTTGAGGGAGAGAGAATTTTGTTTTAGCCCTGTTTTCTGAAAAATAAGCCCAAAAAAGATATACAAAAGAAAACCCGCACAGGGCGGGTTTCCATTCAAATTATCATCAAAGAAATGATTAGCTGGCGTGCAGCCATTCTTTTTTAGCTAATAGCTCTTCTTCGGTCTCGCGGTAATCAGGGTCATCTACGCAGCAGTCTACAGGGCAAACGGCAGCGCACTGGGGTTCCTCGTGGAAACCGCAGCACTCGGTGCATTTGTCAGACACTATGTAGTAGAATTCGTCAGAAATAGGCGGTTGAGGGGCTTTGCCGTCAATTACCACGCCGCCGTCTTTCTCTACTTGGGTTAGAGAGGTACCATCTCCCCAGGTCCACTGCATGCCACCTTCGTAAATAGCAGTGTTGGGGCACTCCGGCTCACACGCGCCGCAGTTGATACACTCATCCGTTATCATTATAGCCATAATCGTATCTCCTGTTTCTTTTTAGTAATTTTGCGCCGGCATCGGCACGCCATTCCGCGCGCAAAAGTAATACTTAGTGCGCATTGTTTCAAACGTTTCTCACGCACCCACTGTTACCCCTTCATGCTAACTTTAGAAAATAGACTTACCGCATTCATAAAATTAGGCGATTACCTTCGGGATTTACCCTTGGAGGAGCGCGAATACCTGGCCCGGCGCGCCGGACAGCACAATAACTTCTTTGACCTGCCAAATGTTTCCGCCGCGCTAGACGGAATTGCCAGCATGCTGCAGGCCGACCAACTAAGAACGTGGATTGGCCAATATAATTTTCCGGAAACCAATGAAGCCCCTAAAAAAGTGGGGGTGGTGATGGCGGGGAACATTCCGGCCGTAGGGTTTCATGATGCGCTATGTATTCTATTATCGGGCCATATCTTGCAAGCCAAGCCAAGCTCCGATGACCCTTTTCTGCTGCCGCATTTGCTGAGCAAGTTGGTGGAGATAGAGCCAGCCTTTCAGGAGCAGATTCAGTTGGTGCAGATGCTAAAAGAATCTGACGCCATTATTGCCACCGGCTCTGACAACACGGCCCGCTACTTTGAATACTATTTCGCCAAGCGGCCGCACATCATCCGGAAAAACCGCACCAGCATTGCCGTGCTCACCGGAGAAGAAACGCAAGAAGAACTGGCCGCCTTAGGCGATGATATTTTGCGCTACTACGGGCTGGGCTGCCGAAACGTGGCCAAAGCTTATGTTCCCGAAGGGTATGACTTCACGCCATTTTTTGAGGCCATAGAATACAAAAAGGAAGTAGTGAACCACCACAAATACCAGAACAACTATGACTACAACAAGTCTATATTTCTGGTAAACGCTGTGCCGCACCTAGATAACGGTTTTTTAATGGTGACGGAGAGCCAGCAACTTGTTTCGCCTATTTCGGTGCTGTTTTATGAGACTTATACGGATGAACAGGATTTGCGTGAGAAGGTAGCTGGAGTGCAGGAGAAACTGCAGTGCATCGTCTCCAAGAATGCCGACTGGGAAAACAGTTTCTCTTTCGGGCAGGCGCAATGCCCTGCCGTGAGCGATTACGCCGATGGAGTAGACACTATGGAATTCTTGCTTAAATTGTAGTCTGTTTTAGGCCTATTTTTAAGAAAAGAGGACTAAAACAGATTTTTAACATTTGAGTGGCTCTTTTGCTACCTGTTGAATGTTTGTACATTCATTTGCTTTTATGACAAATTCTTGTTTGATTAGTGTACAGACCTCAACAAAAGCAGAGCATTATGGAAACAAAAAACTCGCCCTATACTCTAATTGAGAAAGAAGTGATTCCGCAGCTTCAGTTTCCCCAGGAAGATGTGCTGACCGATAATGAATCAAAAGTACGCCGCCTGCATAATCTGGAGCGGGGCAGTCGTTTGGGTAACGGGTACCAAGGCAAAGTAGAAATAGTTTTTAAGGTGGCCACCGGCGATATGTTGCGCGTAAGAACCACCATCTGGCAAGCTGATAAAGAGTTTGTAACCATCAAGGCGGGCGTGACTTTGCCTACTTCCGCTATTTATTCGGTTGAGTTTTTCTGAGTTAATCAATTATATAAAACAGAAGAGCCTCTGATATTAAATCAGAGGCTCTTCTGTTTTAGGCCTATTTTCAAGAAAACGCGCCTAAAACCAGCGGCTCAAATGCCTTCACAGCTTCTATATACGTTCCAGCACTTTCACCACTAAATCATCAATGATTTCATTCACATTAGGTGCGAACTGATGAGTGATTCTGTTTGCTACAATTGCATTCAGAGAAAGAACATCATGGCCCAGCAGGCGGCCTAAGCTGTAAATACCGGCTGTTTCCATTTCGAAGTTCGTGAACTTGATGGTCTCGTACTCAAACGACTTCAGCTTTTCAATGACACCTTCAATTTTTGGCTGCAGGCGCAGTAATCTACCCTGCGGAGCGTAGAAACCAGGGCAGGTGAAGGTGTTGCCCATGATCATGTCATGCGCAACCTGCTCTCTTAGCAAATCAGAGCCTTTCACGCAGTAGGGGAGGAAGCCGAGGCCAAGTGCCAGCTGCAGCTGCACCGCAATCTCGGTCTCGAAACCTGTTTCCATGAGCGGGTAGAACTGCATAAGCGTATCTAAGCCCACGGCGTATTCGGTAGCCAAATGACTACCCAGCGGCACGTCTTCCTGCAGGGCGCCGGAGGTGCCAATGCGCACAATCTTCAGCGAGATTCTATCTTCTGGGGCCAATGGTTCGCGGGTAACAAAATCAACGTTCACCAGCGCGTCTAGCTCATTCAGCACAATGTCAATGTTGTCGGTGCCAATGCCCGTAGACACTACCGATATACGTTTGCCCTTGTAGTAGCCGGTGTGGGTGACAAACTCCCGCTTGGCCACCTGTATCTCAATGGAATCAAAATGTTTGCTCACCAAAGCCACCCGGTCTTGGTCGCCAACGGTGATGATGGTGTCAGATATCATCTCTGGCAGCAGGTTCAGGTGATAGATGCTGCCGTCTGCGTTCAGGATTAATTCAGACTCCGGTATTCGGGCCATAGTTTTATTTTTTAGGTGGTACGAGCTTAAAAATATTCTTTGCCTGGTACAGCCGATCCGGTAAAGAGAAGCGGCTATCGGGTAAAGGTATGAAAATAGAAAAGCGCCGCTATTGCCTTAGAAGCAACTAGCGGCGCTTTGTTTATGATATAGTAAATTAAACAGCCTTGGGTTGCTCCGTCTTGCGGCGGTTCAAGCCTTTGTACGGGTTGTAGCCGTTGGTGTTTTTCTGGTAATAGCCAGTGCCGTCGTAAGGACGCTTGTCTGGGTGCTCCTGGCAGGTGGTAGAGCAGGCTCCGTCCATTTTTACGCCGCACTCCTCGCAAATAGGTACGTGCAGGTTACAGTGCGGATTAGCGCAGTTCACCATTCTAGCCGATGGCGTTTCACACACGTGGCAGCGGGAAATCACCACTGGGTTCACCTTGTTCACGTCAACGGCCACGCGGTTGTCAAATACATAGCATTTGCCCTCGAAGTCTTCGCCGCCGGCTTCTATGCCGTATTTAATGATGCCGCCGTGCAGCTGGTACACGTTTTCAAAGCCTTTTTCCAGCAAAAAGGCGCTGGCTTTCTCGCATTTAATACCGCCGGTGCAGTAGGTCAGAATTTTTTTACCGTCGTACTTCTCCTTCAGCTCGTCCAGCTTCTCCGGAAACTCCCTGAAGTTCTCAATATCAAGTGTCACGGCATTTTTGAATTTGCCCATGCTGTGCTCATAGTCAGAGCGCACATCCAGCACCACCACGTCCTCCTGGTCCTTCATCTCCTTGAACTCCTGCGGCGACAGATGCACCCCCGTTCGTTCCGTTGGGTCTATGTTGCGGAGGCCTGCGTGTACAATTTCCGGCTTGTGGCGCACGTGCAGTTTGGTGAAGGCGTGCTCATCGGCGTAATCAACTTTAAAGTCAATGCCGGCAAAACGAGGGTCTGCCTTTACGGCGGCCATGTAAGCCTCGCAATCTTCCACCAATCCGGAGACGGTACCATTCAAGCCTTCGGCGGCCACAATTATACGACCCAACAGGTTTAACTTAAGACACAGCAAATGGTGCTCCTCGCGGAACAGTTCCGGGTCTTCAATTTTGGTGTAGTGGTAATAGAGTAAGATACTGTACTTTTTCATACTGCTTAGTTTCAAGCTAAGTGTAAATTTTTGTGAGACACAAGATTCAAGACATAAGACACAAGACTTTTATCCTGAATTCCATTTTAGGGCAAATTTAGGAAAAACAGTCCCAAAACAGAAAATGACATTCGTCAGCTTTAGTCTTGAGCCTAGGTTCTGAGTCAGTACTTTGGGAAAGTCTTGTGTCTTGAATCTTGCGTCTTAAGTTCAAACTAAACTGGTTTTGCGGGATTACCGAATACGGTTTGCTTGGCGGCTACGTCGGCTACTACCACGGCACCGGCTCCTACGCGGGCGTTCTTGCCAATTTTTACACCTGATACCACCACGGCTCCGGTTCCGATGAAGGCACCCTCGGCAATAGTAACTCCGGCGTTAACCATGGCACCGGCTCCTAGCTGTACATGGTCCTCCAGCACGGCATTGGCGTCTATTACAGCTCTGGGACCAATAACGCAGCTGTCACCCACTTTAGCGTTAGAGTTGATTACCGCTCCGGCTTGAACTGAGTTTCCGTGACCCAGCCAAGCGTGCTCAGATACATAGCTGAATTTATGGATGGCGTTTACCGGTACTACCTTGTATTCGTCTTTAAGCATTTTGGTGAGGCTTTTGCGGGCGGCTGTATCTTCGGCGGCCACAAACACATCACATTTTTTGCCCAGCAGCTTCAGGAAATTCTCATCCTCGGTGTTGCCCATCACGGTGATGTCATTCACTTCTTTCTGTTGCAGGGCTACTTGGTCGTCTAAGAAACAATACACCACTACATCGTTGCTCTGAAAGGCATCCAAAGCTAATATTCCCAGTTCCTGGGCGCCCAATATGATAACAGGATTCTGCATAAATTTTAATTTTATAGGTGCTTCTCTACACAAGACAATGCGTCTGGAGAGAACATTTGAGTCTGTTTCAGGGCTGTCTTGAAGAAAATAAGGCTAAAACAGAATATCCTGCAAAAATAGGGAAAGAAAACGGAATAGGTTAGTTCCTGTTTTAGAGGAGCTTCCGGAGCCACTGCGGAACTGGTCCCCAAGCCAAAATGGGCAATAGGAAAAACGGCAACAACGGCGCGCGGTAACGGTGCAAAGAACCGAAGTTGGGCGTGGGCAAAGAAACCAGCACCCCTCCAATCACGAAAAACAGCAGCAGCACCCCAAGAAATGCCGGCAACGATGGGAATTTCTTGTGACGTACCAAATTTGTAATGGCGACCACTACTAATAGAGCAATAAGCAGATTCTCTATACCAGCCAGTTTATAAAATAGCGGCGCTGGTTCCCAGATGAAAGGCCGGAAGACCATCTGGAGGAGGGCAGAAGGAGCATTTTGTATGACTGACCACAGGCTGGGCTGTAGTTTGTACACCACCAGCAGCGGCTTTTCGGGGTCTGAGACAGCCATAATGTTCCGGTAGTTCCAGACAATGTGCCGCACAAAAAAGCTGAGGTTGAATGTGGGATGGGCAAACGAGGCCACAAATGCCCCGCCCGACATGAGTGCAGACCAAGCCAGCAGTTGCCGCTCTTTCGACTGCAACCAAACTACCCGCTGCGTAATAGTTTTTAAAAGTAGGTGCGTGACCATTAACACAATTAAGACGGCTGCCAGAAAAAATTTAATTCGCCACAAGAGCCAAATTGCCGGTATCAAGAGCAGGTACTTATAAAATGGCTTCGGTTGTTCTTGCTTTAAAATCTGCAGGAAGAGGCCAATCGTAAAGCAAAGGCTGCCCATTAAGACACTGTCTTTTGTGACTCCGCTCGTCCAGAAAACTACTGAAGGGAAGAATAAAAATGAAATAGTAGCTGCCGTACCAAATTGGGGGAAGTGCCGCCGGAGGTGAGACACCAGGAACCAGCATCCCCAAAAGCTGAAAAGGGATAAGTAAAGGCTGCTGCCCCAGTAAGAATTGCCTGTGAACAGGTGTAGCAGACTTAGTGGTTTCAGAAAGAAAAAGGTATTGGAGAATTCTTTGAACCGTATCTGCAGAGGAACGTGCTCATTGAAAATGAGGAACCGCAGGTAATCCACGGGATTGTCAGTCGCCCAATTTGCTACTACTGCCGCCTGCTTATGGTAGCCCCACGTGTCGCCGCCTGGCAGGTAAGTTAAGTACAGCCACCCAAGCAAGATTCCGCACACTAGCTTCAATAGCAATGCACTCCAAAAGATGAGCGGCTTCTGCTCTGGCTTACCCAAAGAACGCCACAGCCAGTATACCAGCAGAAAGAAAACAGGAAGGTGAAGCCAGTTAGAGTGCAACGGCATTGAATTAGGTGAGGTTCTGTTTCATCAGGCGATGGCCAACAGCGCAATGTACGCATTTTCGGGGTGTACAGTACGTGTGGTAGAGGCCAATGAGCGCCTGAGAGTCAGCGGCACTTCTATGGGTGAAACCTAAATTGCTGTACAACCTAGTGATTCTGTTTTGTTCTTTACCTAGGCTCTCCAGCAACTCTATGGCTTTATCTTGATACGTTTCATTGCCCATGCGCTTGCCATAGGCTACCAGTAATGGCGCCACCACATTGATTAACAGGTTCTGTATGCTCTCTTCACCTATGTGCGGGAACTGGTGGGCTGATGGTTTGCCAGGGGCATAATGCTGTTGCCAGTAAATAGGTGGAGTTTGAAGGAAGTAGCGGTAATAGTTTTCTTTGCTGTCACAGAGAGCCAACTCCGACCATAGGTGCGGGTGCGCCTGCAGAACGGCAAAAAACTGACCCAGTCGCACTGCCGGAAAATTAGCGGGCCTCAAGCGAAGCATGTTCCATGCGCTCTTGGGCAAGGGCTGGGAGAGGTTGTGCTTATGAGCGAGGAAGCGGTGTTCTTTTGCTAAGGTTTGCACGTATTCGTCGGCAATGGCTGTTTCTGCAACATGTAAAAAACCAGCTTGTCCGAAAAGAAGAGCTTCCAGTTGGTTTGGGTTATTGCAGTACCGGTTTATTATGTTCCATGGCAGTACCTGTGTAAGCCGCAGAAAGCCATCTTGGTTTATTTTAAATCCAAAGCCGTAAGCCATGGTTTGGTAAACAGTGGCTTCCCAATCCTGCTTGTTTTGTTCCAGCCTTTCCAGCACAAGACCCGCTTTAAGCTCCAATCGCTCCACCAAGGTTTTATCCATCATGGAAGATTTGTGCACGGAATCAATCTTTGGTGCCTGAGGAGCGCAGGGAATGATCTCTTTGCTCCAGAACAGTTCTTGGTACTGCGCCTGCAACGGCAGATTTACCAGTCCTTTCAGTTCAAGAGTGGGCATAAGAGTTCCTTCTTGCCGGCGCACAGGTTCGTCTTCTTCCCACACCACATGCAGAATTACTTGATTATACTTAGCATCATGCTGGTGCTGGTGGCGCCGCCAGTCAGATGATTTTAAGTGTATTTCCACACTTCCAGCCCATTCAGTGTTGTTAATTAGTACCCGCGCCGAGGAAAAATCTGGGCCAGCGTCTCCTTTGTTGTAGAAGCCAGGGTGTAGCACTACCACTTCCTCGCCTGCGGTGGTTTGCAGTTGTTCTTTGTGGAAATACTGGTATTGCCAGATGTAGTGCAGAAAATCCTCTTTCATAGAACAGCCTTTCGTGCGTCTCCTGTTCTTACGCAGGAGCGCCCGAAAGGCTGTTGCCGTTTTCCAGCTGATTTCCTTTAATTAGGTCTAAAACGCTTAGGCAGGTAAATAGTCGTTCAGGTAGCGGTCCATTTCCTGCTGTACTGCCAAGGCCGCTTCTCTCGCTTTTTCTGCAAAATCTTCTCCTTGTGAGGCGTAAATAATTTGTCTTGCAGAATTTACTAACAAACCGCAATGGCTGTTCATTCCGAATTTTGAAATCTCCTCAAGACTTCCTCCCTGAGCGCCCACGCCAGGCACCAACAAGAAACTATCTGGCGCTAAGGCTCTTATTCTTTCTACATAATCTGAGCGGGTAGCGCCTACCACGTACATTAAATTTTCTGGCGTACCCCAAGCTTGACTTTTTTCCAACACCTTCTCAAATAAGAAATATGATTTGCCATGTGATACCACACTCAGCATCTGGAAGTCATCGTGCCCCGGGTTAGAGGTGAGTGCCAGCAGAATTACCCATTTGTTTGGGAACTGCAGGAATGGCTGCACCGAGTCAACGCCCATGTAGGGTGCCACCGTGATGGAGTCGAAATTCATCTGCTCAAAAAATGCCCTCGCGTATAGCTCTGATGTGTTGCCGATGTCGCCACGTTTGGCATCTGCTATGGTGAAGACATCTTGCGGAATAACTTCCAATGTTTTCTGTAGGCTCACCCAGCCTTTGGGGCCATGGGCTTCATAAAAGGCAATGTTAGGTTTATATGCCACACACAGATCTGACGTTGCCTCAATGATCTGACGGTTAAACTCAAAAATTGGGTCTTCGTGGTTGAGTAAGTGCGGCGGGATTTTTTTTATGTCGGTGTCTAGGCCAACGCACAGATAAGAACGCTTGCGTTGGATTTGCTCAAATAGCTGGTCTCTGGTCATAGTTTTGGCAGGATTGGGTTGTTGCAAAGCTAAGTTGTTTTTGCCTTGTTTTTAGGGAAATGGATGAAAAACAGGTTTCAGCTAACATAATTCAAATTCTACTTCTTCTGGTCATCCTGAGCGCTAGCCGAAGGATCTAACGAAGATGCAATATTCTACCAGCACTTTTACTCCCAACACCGCTGTACCTTCCGCCGTTGTTGCGTGTTCTCACCAACAACCTCTACGGCTTTTGCTCCCACAACCGCTATTCCTATATTTCTAGCTTCTTCTCTCCCTGCTGGGGTTTGTCACTTTTCTCCTTGATGAGAAAAGTAACCAAAAGAATCAAGAAGCCCCTGACTCGCTGCCGCTCAGACAGGAGGGGCTCCAATTATTTTACCACTTGGCAGCCGTGCGAAGTTCCATTGTATCGGTGGCTACTACTAATTTGAACCTTCGTCTCGTGCTCCCGCTAAGCGCCTGCGTGCCCTTGGCACTGCGTTGCCCGCTCCCGCAGGAAAGGCAAGAGTGGGAATGGTATCTTTTCTATATTATTTGATGACTCAGGACTCGAGGGGTAGGGGTGGGTTCAGTTCGCCTGCTGATACCAAACCGCCTGCTCAAACGACCTCGTAGCGTCCGGAGGACCTGCGAGAGTCTTTGCTGAGTGCCCTTTTAGCTATTCTTTTCAGAAAACAGCACTAAAACAGAAGAGGCCCCTGCTTTAAAGCAGGAGCCTCTTTGTCTTGATACTTGATACGTGCTACCTGATTCTATCTGAGATCCACTACATTCACGCCTTTGTACTTGCTCTTGTCAAACGCGAAGTAGTTTGCTTCAAGGGTTGGGTTGGGTGTGAATTTTTTAATGGTGTACGTATAGCGGTTGCCGTTTTTGCGGAACATTTTCCATGATTTCAGGGTGTTGTCCTTCTTGCTGATGTGCATCCGGATCTTGAACACCTGGTTCTGCCGATCTTCCGGAGTTAATTCTATCACATGTACGGCCTCACCGCCCTCTTTTGCTTCACCGGCGTAATAATACTTGTAGCCTTTCTTGTAAAGCGAATAGATTTGGTTAGGTGTCATTTCCTGATCATCCGGGTCAAAGTCAGAGATGTTCACTTCGTTTACATCTTTCATGTAAGTCCAGATGGTAGTGCCGTTGTTGATGATTTCCTGTCCGGCTACCGCCAGTCTGAATTTATTGCCGGCCACCGTTATGTCGCCATTAATAGTCTCCTTCGCTTTGGCAGAAGGACTCTCAGTAGTTTGAGAGAAAGAAGCCCTGAAAGCTTTCATGCTTTGGTACTTCTTGCTCATGGCATCCAGAATCTTCTCTGCCTGCGGGTCTTTGGTATTATTCTGCGCGCTTGCTATCTGAACAACAGCTAAGAGAGCGAGCAGCATAGAAAATAATCTTTTCATGGTTCTATAGTTAAATGAGAATAAATGAATTCCTACGTTATGGATTCATGTTATTCAATAACTGTTCCAAACTGTATTCATCTGGAATTAAAACTTCACGGGCTTTGCTTCCTTCAAACGGACCAACCACGCCGGCGGCTTCTAATTGGTCAATTAAACGGCCTGCGCGGTTATAGCCCAGCTTCAGGCGGCGTTGCAGCAAAGAAGTACTTCCCTGTTGGTGAGTCACCACAATCCGGGCTGCTTCTTCAAACATAGCGTCTTTGTTGCTAGGGTCGAACTCGGCTTTTTCGTTGCCGCTGTCATCGCCTACAAACTCTGGCAGCATATACGCATCCGGATAGCCCTGTTGTTCACCAATGAAATCACAGATACGATCAACCTCAGGGGTGTCAACGAACGCGCACTGTACCCTGATCAGGTCTGAACCCAGTGAGAACAGCATGTCGCCCTGGCCAATTAACTGATCGGCTCCGCCAGTGTCCAGGATTGTACGTGAGTCAATTTTAGACGTTACTTTGAAAGATATACGAGCCGGGAAGTTGGCTTTGATAATACCTGTGATTACGTTCACTGATGGACGCTGTGTGGCCACCACTAAGTGAATACCAATGGCACGGGCCAGCTGGGCCAAACGGGCAATAGGTGTTTCCACTTCTTTACCGGCGGTCATCATCAAGTCAGCTAACTCATCAATTACCAACACGATGTACGGCATAAAGCGGTGCCCTTTCTTTGGATTGAGGCGTCGCTCTACAAATTTAAGGTTGTACTCCTTTAGGTTGCGGCAACCTGCCTCCTTCAAAAGGTCATAGCGCTGGTCCATCTCCATACAGAGCGAGTTCAGCGTGTTAACTACTTTCTTTGTATCAGTAATGATGGCTTCATCTGTGTCAGGCAGTTTGGCCAGGAAATGGCGTTCAATCTTGTTGAACAGCGACAATTCCACTTTTTTAGGGTCTACCAACACAAATTTGAGCTGTGAGGGGTGGCGCTTGTACAACAGCGAAGTAAGTATGGCGTTCAAACCTACCGATTTACCCTGCCCCGTGGCACCCGCCATAAGTAAGTGAGGCATTTTGGCCAAGTCAGTGATAAATACTTCGTTCGTGATGGTTTTTCCGAAGGCGATAGGCAAATCCATTTCGCTCTTCATGAACTTCTCAGTACTCAAAATTGCCTTGATAGGCACCATTTCCTTTTTCTTGTTCGGTACCTCAATACCAATAGTGCCTTTACCCGGAATAGGAGCGATGATCCGGATTCCTAGGGCAGCCAAACTCAAAGCAATATCATCTTCAAGGCTTTTGATTTTGGAAATACGCACACCAGCCTCTGGTACTATTTCATACAGTGTAACGGTAGGGCCAATGGTCGCTTTTATGCTGGCTATGCCAATGCTATAGTTACCGAGGGTTTCTACAATTTTGTCTTTGTTTGCCTCCAGTTCTTCTTTGGTTACCTGTACTTTGGCGGCGCCGTAATCGGTGAGTAAATCAATAGAAGGATACTGGTAGCGCGGCAAATCCAAGGTAGGATCATAGTTTTCACTCGTCAAGGTGTCGGCTTCGTCTTCCGGCTCCACTTTGGCTATGTCCAAATCTAACTCCTCATCTTCCAGTGCCGGTACATTCTGCTCATTTTCAATGATCAGCACATCGTCTTCTACCTCCAGAGACAGCGGAACGGAAGTGGAAGTAGTGGGCCGCGGAGTAACGGGAAGATCATTTTCAGCGAATAATTCGACTTCATTCTCTTCTTCTTGATCAATAATTAGTTCCTTAGCAGCAGCAGATACCTGTTGCTGCACGGCAAATGGTGGTGTGAATTCTTCTTCCGGCTCTATAGTGGGCTCTTGCTCTTCCTCTTCTTCGGGTTCAAGTGTGCCGGTCGGGTTGGTGAGGTGGTTCATGGCCACAGAAGGAGAAGCATACACGTTTGCTGCTGATTCTGTTGGTCTGGCCACAGTGTTGGCCGCCACGGCAGGTTCACTGGCCTTAGAGGCTTTAGGCCGGTTAAGGGTGGTGATGTCAAAGAAGAAAATCACGAACATCACGAGTAAAAACACAAGTAAAAACCCTGTGCCTACACCAATCAGGCTTTGCAGCCAAAGGGCAGATTCATATCCAATGGCTCCACTTAGAAAGCCATATCCTTCTACATTCAGGCTAGTGAGAACAATGTAGCCGGCAGAAATGCTGCCCCATAGCAGGCCAAACAGGCAAAGGGTAACAATAGAGGATAGGGTGACATTGGTGCGGCGGAAAACAATACGGTACCCAATGTAAAAGACCATTGGGACAAAGAAAAAGGAAGCAACTCCAAACCAGCGGTTAATAAAGTAATCAGAAATCCAGGCGCCAAATAAGCCCAGCCAATTTTCTGACTCCAGACCCGCCTCTTTTACATCAGAAGTAGTAACAGACTCAACCACACTTTGGTCAGCGGCTCCGGTGAACAAGAACGAGACAAAAGCAATAGACAGGTACAAAGAAGACAACAGAAAGAAGAAACCGAAGAACAGCTGCAGCCGCCGATCTTTCAGAAAGGTAAAAGGCAGCTGAGGGGCTGAAAAAGTCCTTTTCTGCCGGGGCTCTTTAGGAGCCCGTCCTTCAAACTTCCCCTTTGGTTCGTTCTGACTCCTCGGCATGTTCTTAGGCCGCGGATCAGTCCCTACATCTCGTTTATATGTATTCGTAGCCATGATATCTCCAAACCTCAAATCTACAATTTTCTGTTCAATTAGTTTGGAAGAATTTAGCTGTATATGGTTCTCTGAATATAGTGAAAGACAGAGTAGTTAACTGATAAGGCGTTGGTTAATTTGCTTTATGAGGGCAGGTCCTTCATAAATAAAGCCCGTGTAAAGTTGCACTAAGTCGGCGCCGGCCGCTAACTTCTCCAAGGCATCTTCGGGTGTCATAATGCCGCCCACGCCCACTAACCTCACTTGCTGTGGCAACTGCTGCCGAAGGTATTTCAGCACTTCAGTAGAGGCGTTGGTCAAAGGCTTTCCGCTTAGACCGCCCGCGCCAATTTCCGTTACGGCCTGCGCCGGTGTATTCAAATTAGCCCGGCTAATGGTGGTGTTGGTGGCAATAACACCAGAAAGATTCGTTTGCACGGCTATCTCCACAATGTCGTTCAACTGGGCATGATTTAGGTCTGGGGCAATTTTCAGGAGTAGGGGCTTTGGCTTAGCTTTGCCTTGGTTCCGGTTCTGTAGATTGCTCAACAGTTCCAGCAGCGGCTCTTTTTCTTGCAAGGCCCGCAAATCTGGCGTGTTGGGTGAGCTTACGTTCACCACAAAATAATCTACCACGTCATACAGCGCATCAAAACAGTAGAGGTAGTCTTGCAGCGCCTGCTCGTTGGGCGTGACTTTGTTTTTGCCGATGTTGCCGCCCACAATCACATTGCTTTTGCGCATGCGCAGTTGTTCCACCGCTCTGTCAACTCCTTGGTTGTTAAAGCCCATGCGGTTGATAATGGCTCCGTCTTGCGGTAACCGAAACAGGCGTGGTTTAGGGTTTCCTTCCTGCGCTTTAGGGGTAAGCGTTCCTATTTCAATAAACCCGAAACCCAACTCAGAGAACTCATCAATCAGCCGTGCGTCTTTGTCAAAACCTGCGGCAAGTCCTACCGGATTAGGAAACTTCAGCCCAAACACCTCACGCTCCAGCCTAGGGTCTGAGACCTGAAACATAGAGCGGCAAATAGATTTGGTTAGCGGTAGTTGAAAAGCTCCTTTTAAAGTATTGGCGGTAAGGTGGTGCACCTTTTCAGGGTCCATCTGAAAAAGCAGCGGGCGAATGAGTTGTTTATACACGGCAGTCGGGTTTGGGCAAAGATAAGCAAGAATGAATGCGTTGCCACAGTTTCAGATTTCCTGTATCTGCAAGACCGCTATGACTATCAGAAAATACCTTTGCTTGTTTTCAAACCTGAACTGGCTGAAGTAGCTGCTCTGCTTCTGTTTAGGGCCTGTTTTTCAGAAAGTAGGTTAAAAGCAGAAGCAGAGCAGGGTTTATTCAGAAGATGTAGGTGCCACAATGGTATAGTTTTCTTTTCCTGTTTTACTTTAGCAAAGAATGAAGGGACAGAACACTCCGTTTTTACAATCTTCTGATGCCTGAGCCCGTACGTAAAGATATGAAATCAAGTAAGAAATGCCCTCACTGCGGCCAATGGTCTAGTTGGAACCATGATCCAGCTGATAGATGTGAGCACTGCCAGCACCTTTTAGATCCCGATGCCTTTGCCCGGCAGCAGGCGCAGGAAGAGCGGAAGGAAGAAGAAAGCAAGCGCTTCACCGTTGACCTCATCAAGATTAACCCCGATGATTCTTCCTTCACCAAACTCTGGAAATCTATAGGGTTAGGGTTCCAGTTGGCCTTTGCAGCCGTAGTATCTTTTATTTTATGGCTGATAGCAGTGCTGGCCGGTTAAGCTGGCAAACTTTCCGGCCAATCTTTTGGATACTGACGGCTATTTACCTGGGGCATAGGGGCATTGTTTGGCTCCAGATACCGCGTCCGCTAGTTGTTCAACATTTCTTAGACGACCTGCTGTGCCTGCCTCTTGTTCTAACCGTCACGCTGTTTGTCATGCGGTTTTTCTACGGAACACAGGTTAGGTTCAGTGTATATCAGGTGGCGTTTGTGGTGGTGTATGTGTCTGTTCTGTTTGAGGTAGTTCTGCCGCAGTATATGGAACGCTACACCGGTGATGTGGTAGATGTGGTGCTGTATGCAGTAGGCGGTTGGATTTACTATAGGTTTTTGAATAAGTAGCTGAATGCTCAATGGCTATTGGCGGAGACACTCGCAGGTCTTGGAGACACTGCGAGGTCTTTTGAGCAGCTGATGATGATGTACGGACAGCTCGAGACCCATCAGATGCAGTAGCAGCCACTTCGCCTTTCTCTATAAAATGTTTCCGTTAGGTCCCTCGGCTTCGCTCGGGATGACAAAAGTGAAGGATCAAGAATTTTACAATCAGCAGAAAATTATCCCTTCAAAAAAGAATAATATTAGGAATTGCAGCCGAAGTATGTTTCTGCCCTAATTTCTTAAAAACAAACCAAAAAAGCTAGATAGTATAAGAATCAAGCCTGGTCCAGGAGATGTTGCCGTTTTCTACGCTGTATCTGAGCAACAGGTGGCCGCCGTTGTGTCCGTCTTCAAAATAGGCGAGGGCGTGGCGGTCGTTTAAAATGCGGATGTCTCTGATGGCCATGGTGCCGCCCATAGTACCGGAAGTGGTGAGCAGGCTTTTCTGCTTGCGCATAAGGTCATTCATCAAATCAGCTTCCGGGTTTTTAAGTCCTTTCCGCTTTAGTCTTTGCACATCTCCATTGCTCAAACTACCTAGTTCGTCTTCAAAGGCGGCAGATTCTGGTGGCGTGACTTTAGTGTCATCCGGTGACGTGTCAACCTGTGGGGTTACAGGTGAGATAGGGGTGAGCGAGTCAACGTTTGGTCGGTGGGTGTACCGGCGCACCTGTTCTTCCAGGCTAGTGACCTTTTCTTCATACACCACCAACTGGCTTTCGGCTTTGCTCATGCCCCAATAAAAGTAAATGGCTAAGAATAAGAAGAAAGCAGTAAGAATAAGAAACAGGGTATTTTTCATAGTGTTAGGTCAGGTTTTGCCAGCCAAGATAAAGCTTTTACTATATTCTAGGATATCGAGTTTTGCAATATGTGTTTTAGGGCTGATTTTCTTAAAACAGGCAGAAAACAGAACGGCTCTCTGTTTTTGCAGAGAGCCGTTCTGAACCGGAAACGAAAACATCGTCACATCTCCACATTTCCAGATTTAGATGGATTGATTCGGGTCGAAAGCCTCAAGGTAATCGGCTACGCGGCGAACAAACATACCTCCCAAAGAGCCGTCTACCACGCGGTGGTCATAGCTGTGCGACAGGAACATAAACTGGCGGATGCCAATTAAATCGCCTTCCGGAGTTTCAATTACGGCTGGTTTCTTTTTGATAGCGCCCACGGCCATAATGGCTACCTGCGGCTGCATAATGATAGGCGTACCCATCACGTTGCCGAAAGAACCTACGTTAGAAATGGTGTAGGTAGGGTCTGACAGGTCAGCTGGCGTGAGTTTATTGATGCGGGCGCGGTTGGCCAGGTCGTTCAGCTTTTTAGACAAACCGTTCAGATTCATCTGGTCGGCATTATGAATAACCGGCACAATCAGGTTACCGCTCGGCAAGGCAACGGCCACGCCAATGTTGATGTCGCGCTTCTTAATGATTTTGTCACCGTCTACGCTCACGTTAATCATCGGGAAGTCTTTAATAGCTTTCACGATGGCTTCAATAAAAATAGGCGTAAAGGTGAGGTTTTCGCCTTCGCGCTTCTTGTAGGCGTCTTTATTTTTATTCCGCCAGTTCACAATGTTGGTCACATCGGCCTCTACAAAAGAGGTGACGTGCGGTGAAATGCGCTTGCTGTCTACCATGCGCTGCGAAATCATTTTCCGCATGCGGTCCATCTCTATAATCTCTACGTTGCCGCTGTAGGACTGGGCCGGAGCCGATGGGGCAGAAGCTGGTGCCGAAGCGGCCGGTTGTGGGGCAGATGGCTGAGCAGGTGCTTGTGCCTGTGGTTGGACAGCTGGCTGTGGCTGAGCCGGAGCAGTTTGGGCGCCGCTTTGGCGGTTAGCCACATACTCCAGAATATCTTTTTTAGAAACACGTCCTTCTTTGCCGGTACCCGGAATATACTCCAGTTCCTGCATTGAAATACCTTCCTCGCGGGCAATGTTCAGTACCAGCGGTGAATAGAATCTACCGGATGCCGGCTGCTCCAGACGCTGTGTCGTTTGGGCGGAAGCCTGCGGTGCCTCGGCTGGATGGGCGGCGGGCTGGGTAGTAGGTTGTGCTGCTGGGGCAGATGGTGCTTCTGATGCTTGTGCCGGAGCAGAAGTAGAGGAGCTGCCTTCATCGCCGCCAGTGCTAATTACTGCAATGGGAGCGCCTACGGCCACTACCTGACCCTCTTGTACCAGAATCTCTTTCAGTACACCGCCTTGAATGGCAGGTACTTCAGTATCCACTTTGTCGGTGGCTACTTCCAGTACAGATTCATCTTGCTCAATGGTGTCACCTACTTGTTTCAACCATTTAAGCACGGTACCTTCCATGATACTTTCGCCCATTTTGGGCATCACCATTTCTACAAGGGCCATATTGTCAGTATTGGGGTTATCAGTTAAAAATAAACAGAAACCGTGGTGTCTGTGAGATGAAGGCAAATAGTCTTCTATGCAATGTTACAGAAAAACCTGAAACCAAACAGGCAAACAAGGCAGAGAATCCTGAAAAGCTAACATCTGTTAGGCAAAATTAGAGATTTTTGCTTATTGGTCAACGGTTGGCGGTAAACTTTGCCGGATTAGGTTTAGCACCTGTAGGGTGGTGTACTCTATGTTGAGCAATCGGGTTTTGTTGTAGTTAATTTTGCGGGCTAGGGTTTGGTGGGCATCAGAATAGGCAATCCAAATGGTGCCGACGGGTTTTTCTGGGGTGCCACCGTCTGGCCCTGCAATGCCACTGGTGGCCACACCAATGTCGGTTTTCAGCAGGGTACGCACCCCTTCAGCCATTTGCTTGACGGTTTCTTCACTTACAGCGCCATGTTGAGCCAACGTTTCTGATTTCACCCCCAATTGCGCCGTTTTTACGTCATTGCTGTAGGCTACCACACTGCCCATGAAATATGCCGAGGAGCCGGGCACGCTGGTGAGTTTATGTGCCACCAATCCACCGGTGCAACTTTCAGCTGTGGCAATGGTCAGGTTCTGTTTTTTGAGCAGTTGGCCTATGGCTTCTTCTAAGGTTACTTCGCCGTAGGCAAAAATGTATGGCTGAATCAACAGGCTTAACTGTTCTATTTGCGCTTGCATGAGGGGCTCCAGATTTTCTTCGGCGGTAGGCACACCGGTTAGCCGCAAACGCACCCCCGCAAGGTGTGGCAAATATGCCAGTTTCAGGTTGGGGGGCAGGTTATTTTCCCAATCGGCAATGGCTTCGGCTAAAAATGATTCGCCTATGCCAATGGTCTGTACCACTTTGTGCACAATTTTTGGCAGCTGGAAGTGGGATTGCAGGAGCGGCAGCACGGTATCGGTCATCATGCGTTTCATTTCAAACGGCACGCCAGGCATAGAGCAAATCAAGGTGTCTTGCTCCTGAAACAGCATTCCGGGTGCAGTGCCTAACACATTTCTGATGGGGGTGCAGGTAGCCGGAAGGAAAGCCTGTTGCCGGTTTACCTCCAGCATAGGCCTGTTGTAGCGTTTAAAAATGGCTTCTACATCGTCTAAAGAAGGCTGGTGCAATTGCAGCTCGGTTTTAAAGTATTCGGCAAGAGTGTGTTTGGTAAGGTCATCTTTGGTTGGGCCCAGTCCGCCGGTCATTAATACCACATCCGCCCGTTCTATGGCCGCCGACAAGGCTTCACAAATGGCCTCTCTTTGGTCAGAAATACTGGTTATCTGTTTAATTCTTATGCCAATTTTGCCCAGTTCCTCGCCCATCCAGGCCGAGTTGGTGTCAATGACCTGTCCGTACAGAAGTTCATCACCAACGGTGATAATTTCTGCCAATATATTTTTTTTCATTTCTTTGGTCTGATTTATGCGTAGGGTACTTTACCAACTTTTAACACTATGAACGCACGTATGAGCAAACTTATATCGCCAGCTTTTGTTTTGGCTGTACTCGCTTTTATTGGCCTTTCCGGTTGCACCGCCAGCCAGATTCAGCAAACCATGGACGGAATCAATGGTACCGTAGGCGCCAACCGACCTTTGACCCAAACCGAAGTTGCCTCGGGTCTGCGTGAAGCCCTGGCACAAGGAATTAACAGAGGAGCTACGCAGGCTTCGCAAACCAACGGGTTTTACCAAAACAGCCTTATCCGTATTCCGTTTCCGCCTGATGTGCAGCGGGTAGAAAATACGCTTCGCAATGTAGGGCTGGGCGACCAAGTTGACAAGTTTATTCTCACGCTCAACCGTGGGGCCGAAGACGCAGCAAAAAGCTCAGTGCCTATTTTTATGAATGCTATCAGGCAACTCACGTTTAACGATGTCTGGAACATTTTAAGAGGCGAGAAAGACGCCGCTACCCAGTTTCTGCGCCGCACCACGACTGACCAACTGACGCAGGCTTTCCGGCCCATCATGAGCCAGTCGCTAGATAAGGTGAACGCCACCAAGTATTACGCTGATTTGGTGAACCAATACAACCGCATACCGCTAGTGCAAAAGGTTAATCCAGATTTAGAGGCCTATGCCACCCAAAAAGCCATTGACGGATTATTCTTATTAGTTGCCCAGGAGGAAGCCAACATCCGCGAAAACCCTATTGCCCGCACCACCGAGTTATTACGCCGTGTGTTTGGCGGTGCCGCTAATTAGATTTACTCTTGTCGCTAAAGAAGCCTCATTCCTTTTTGGAGTGGGGCTTTTTTGTTTTAGGTCTGTTTTTGTAAAAATAGGCCTAAAACAAGAAGTCTCACTGCCCGTGCCAACCTGTGATAGGTGATAATTATGGCGTAAGGGCGGTTGATTTGAGACAGAAAGTATATTAAAAATGATATATTTAGCTGAGGGAGTGGCGATTTAGAAATGTAGGTCCTGGTTTTTGATAAAAGCTTTGTTCCGCCCGTTGCTAAACCTGACTTTTTATGATTTTGTAATATTTTTTTAAAAAATGGTTTAAATCAGGCAAACCTTATGAAAGCAGGAGGGGTAAAAGGGCAAGTAATTCTTTTACCGCTTTATCCATGACATACACTAACTTGCCATACCATAGGCTGGAGAACAAAGCTGATTTAGATGTTTTATTAGATGATATAGGAGATGCCCGTATTGTGATGTTGGGGGAAGCCTCACATGGCACGTCTGACTACTACGCCTGGCGTACGGCTATTTCTAAAAGACTGATAGAAGAGAAAGGCTTTACCTTTATTGCCGTGGAAGGCGATTGGCCCGACTGCTATCAGGTAAACCAATTCATTAAGGGTTATTGTAAGCCAGGTACTAAAGTGTCTGACGTGCTGAAGCATTTTAACCGGTGGCCTACCTGGATGTGGGGCAACTGGGAAATTGCGGCGCTGGTAGAGTGGCTGAAAGAACACAACGACCACCCCAACAACAAGAAAGTAGGGTTCTATGGCTTAGATGTGTACAGCCTCTGGGATTCTCTGCAGCGTATCATGAAATACCTGGAGAAGAAAGACGGCCAAGCCGTAAAAGCCGCGAAAGAAGCCTTTAAATGTTTTGAACCTTACAGCTCAGACCCGCAGGATTATGCCAGAGCCGTGGCTTACGTCTCAGAAGATTGCGAGGAAGAAGTGCTTGAACTGCTGAAGGAAATGGCACAGCAACAGCACAAAAATCCTGCTTCTAATCCAGAGTCTGATTTTGATGCTGAGCAGAATGCCTTGGTAGCGGTTAACGCTGAGAAATACTATAAGACCATGGTAAGGGGCGGCGGAAACTCATGGAACGTGCGCGACACGCACATGATGGAGACGCTGAACCGCCTGCTTGAATTCCATGGCCCTGACTCCAAAGTAATTATTTGGGAACACAACACCCATGTAGGCGACGCCCGCTTCACCGATATGGCCCGTGCCGGAATGGTAAACATAGGTCAGCTGGCCCGCGAGCAGTACGGCCGTGAAAACGTGTACTTAGCTGGTTTCGGGTCTTATGAAGGTACCGTCATTGCCGGCGACTCTTGGGGTGCCCCAATGAAGAAGATGGAGATGCCACCTGCCCAGGAAGGTTCTTGGGAAGATTGGCTCCATAACTTGGGCGCCACCGACAAGCTCCTGCTTTCCCGCGAACTCCGCGAAATTGACGAAGCCCGTCAGCAGATAGGGCACCGCGCCATTGGTGTAGTCTATGACCCTAACCGCGAAATGTTCGGCAATTACGTACCTACCATCATTCCGGAACGGTACGACGCATTCTTGTACTTAGAGGAGACCGAAGCCCTTCGGCCGTTCATCCTTAAAACAAAGGAAAAGGAGCCCCCAGTGCTGTATCCGGCTAATGAGTAACTGGTAAAACTTGGAACGTTTTTTGTATTAAGACTGAAAGGTAAGAGGTCTGTAATTAGACTTCTCTTGTAGATATATGCTTTGCCCAAAGCAAAGCCCTGCGCCACCTTACTACATATATGGGAAAGCCACCACTTGCGGTGGCTTTTTTACTTTTAAAGCTGTTTTGGGGCTGATTTTTGGAAAACAGGCCGAAAACGACAGTCTAGCTTTTTATTTTTTCAGTTGCTGTTATTATCAAAGTGAGCAAAGAGCATACTCCCACTTTGAAGGGGGCGAGGGGGATGTTTAGAAAGGAGAGCACGCATTGCTGATGTAGGGATAGGTCGCGACCTGTCCTTTGCGCTAGGAGAGGTATTTGGTTCGCAATGTAACAAGAGAAATTGCCAGTTTATTCTTTTAGGGCTGGCTTGGCTGCTGCGGCTACCGGATTGGACAGGTCGCGACCTGTCCTTACAGTCGAGAAAGTCATGGCTAAAACGTGTAAACATTTCTGCCCCCTTCAATGGGTGAATCGCTTGTAGTGTGCTGAATTGGTAGGCAAACGATACTGGCACAGACACTCGCAGGTCTTGGAGACACTGCGAGGTCTTTTTGAGCGGGCGCATTCTGTTTTAGCCCTCTTTTTTGAAAAACAGCCTGAAAACAGGAAAATACCTATAGCTTCTTCCGTCCCTGTGCCTTATAATGAAACTGGTTTATTGGCAGTTGCTCCTCGCAGAAACTGTATTCATGCGGTACATTTGAGCCGATAATGACCAAACGATTCCTGCGGTTCTGGTGCAGGTGCTCTAGATACCACGCCACGCCATCTTGGTCTAAATTGGTGGTAGGTTCATCTAACAGCAACAGGGGAGTGTCGGAGTAAATGGCCAACCCCAGTTTCAGCCGTTGGCGCATACCTGAGGAAAAATCGCGCACCAGTTTATGGCGGGAGGCTTGAAGGTTGAGGAGGTCGGGGAGTTGCTGGGGGGTAATGTTCCTAAGTGCCTTGAAGCGGGTGTGGAATAGTATCATCTCCTCCAGTGTGAGTTCCTCCAGTAAGTCTTGATAGGGCGCTGCAATAGAAAGGTAACGATACAACTCCTCAACAGTCACGGCTCTACCATTCACCGCATAATCAATTTTACCCTCAGAGGCTAACTGGAAACCGCTCAGGATAGAAAGCAAAGTGGATTTCCCGGACCCGTTGTGCCCCAAGATGGCATACGCCTTGCCTGTGGTGAACTCATAGGACAGATTCCGGAAAATCCACTCGTAATTAAAACGCTTGCCTAAATTGGAAAGCTTAATCTGCATCGCGCTGATAGCCTTTGATAATGCCGCGGCCAGAGTTACGCACAAAATTTACAATCTCGTCGCGCTCCGGGCTAGGGGAAAGGTCTAGCTCTATTCTATCTACAGCAGAGGCAGTGTTCAAGCCGCTCATGAACAAAATGCGGTAGATTTGCTGAATATCGTTGATTTGTTCGTTGGTGAAACCTCTCCGGCGCAAGCCAATGGAATTTACCCCCGCATAAGCCAATGGCTCACGGGCGGCTTTTATAAACGGAGGAACATCTTTACGTACCAAAGAACCACCAGAGACCATGGCGTGGGCACCAATGCTCACGAACTGGTGCACCGCTGACGTGCCCCCAATAAACACGTGGTCATGCACCAGAATATGACCTGCCAACTGCACGCCATTTGCAACAATCACGTTGTTCCCAATAAGGCAGTCGTGCGCCACGTGCACATAAGCCATGATAAGACAGTTCTCACCAATGGCGGTGGTGTTTTTATCAAGGGCCGTACCGCGGTTCAGGGTCACGCACTCTCTAATGATGGTGTTGTCGCCAATCTGTACGGTAGACGGTTCGCCTTTGTACTTTAAGTCTTGCGGCGGGGCCGAAATTACCGCACCCGGAAAAATGCGGCAGTTTTTGCCAATGCGGGCGCCCTCCATGATGGTTACGTTGGGGCCTATCCAGGTTCCTTCGCCAATTTCCACGTCTTTTGAGATGGTGGTAAATGGCTCAACCACTACGTTCTGCGCAATTCTGGCTTCGGGGTGTATGTAAGCTAGGGGTTGGTTCATGCGTCTTTTCTTACGATGCTGGCAGACATCTCTGCTTCCATTACTAATTGGCCAGCCACGTAAGCTTGACCTTGCATTTTCGCGATACCACGCTTTATTGGAGCCAGCAGTTCACATTTGAATATGATGGTATCGCCGGGTATTATTTTTCGACGGAACCGGCACTTGTCAATTCCTAAAAAGTACGTCCAGTAATTCTCTGGGTCTGGCACGGTGTTCAGCACCAAAATGCCGCCAGTCTGGGCCATGGCCTCTATCTGGAAAACCCCCGGGAAAACAGGGTTACCCGGGAAGTGGCCCTGAAAAAATGGCTCATTTACTGTGACGTTCTTGATACCGGTAACGGTGGTGTCATCTAGGTGAATGATCTTATCAATCAATACAAATGGGTACCGGTGCGGCAGCGTCTGCATGATTTTGTTGATATCCATGACCGGGGTACGCTTTGGGTCATACATCGGCGCATTTTTCACCATGGTCTCGTTTATGTACTTCTTTATCTTCTTAGCGAAAGCTACGTTAGAAGCATGCCCTGGTCTGGCAGCCAAAATCTGGCCTTTCAGCGGACGGCCAACTAGTGCTAAGTCGCCAATAAGATCCAGCAGTTTGTGGCGGGCAGGCTCGTTTTTGTAACGCAGGTCCACGTTGTTCAGAATGCCTTCTTTCTTTACTCTAACCTTAGGCTTCTTGAGCAGATCAGATAAATAATCCAGCTCGTTTTCTTCCACCACGCGGTCTACCACTACAATGGCATTGCTCAAATCGCCACCTTTGATAAGGTTTTGCTTGTAAAGCATTTCCAGCTCGTGCAGAAAGCAGAAGGTGCGGCAAGAGGCTATCTCATCTTTGAACTGGTTCAGGTCCGTTAAAGAGGCATGCTGGCTGCCCAAAACCGGAGAATGGTAGTCTACCATAACGGTTACGCGGTAATCGTCTAAAGGCAGAATGGCGATTTCTGTTTCGCGGGAGCCGTCTTTGAACCTGATTTCTTCGGGTACCTCAAAGAAGTTGCGAAGCGCGTTCTGTTCTTCCAAACCAACGTCTAAAAGCGGCTGCACAAAAAGAATAGAAGAACCATCCATGATTGGGGGCTCGGGGCCGTCAATTTGAATGAGCACGTTGTCTATTTCCAAGCCAACCAAGGCAGCCAAAACGTGCTCAACCGTGTTTACGCGTGCTCCGTTCTGCTCAATGGTGGTTCCGCGGGAAAGGTCTACCACATTATCTACGTCAGCATCTACAATGGGCTGGTCAGGCAAATCGATGCGTTGGAATTTGTACCCGTGGTTGATGGGGGCAGGCATGAAAGTCATGTTAGACACTACCCCGGTATGCAATCCAATACCAGATACCGTCACCGGCGCCTTAATGGTATGCTGTTTATCGTTCATGAAGCACGTAATAGGTAAAGAGGGGTTAAAGTTAAAGCTTTTCTCTGAGTTCCTCTATCTGTTTCTGCAACTCAGGCAGTTTCCGGAACACGGCCATAGCCCTGAGATTCTGTTTATAATCAAACGCAGGGGCTCCCTGCACAAAGGTTCCCTCTTCTTTTATGTTCTTAGAAATGCCTGATTTTGCCCCAACAATGGTTCTGTCGGCAATAGAGATATGGCCTACCACGCCCACCTGTCCGGCAATGGTGCAGTAATTCCCTACTTTAGATGAACCCGCAAAAGCGGTTTGGGCGGCTACTACGGTGTGGCGCCCAATTTCCACATTATGGGCTACCTGTACCAAGTTGTCGATTTTGGTGCCCTCCCTTATAATGGTGGAACCCATAGTGGCACAGTCAACAGTGGTGTTGGCGCCAATGCGTACATTATCTTCCAGTACTACGTTGCCGATCTGTGGAATGGCTTTGTAACTGCCGTCTTTCTGAGGCGCAAACCCGAAGCCGTCAGAGCCAATCACCGCCCCGGCATGTAGCGTGCAGTAGCTCCCAATAACCGAATCAGGATACACTTTCACACCAGCGTAAAGCACTGTGTTATTGCCAATGGTCACGTTGTCACCAATGTACACATGCGGGTAAATATGCACGCCGCTACCAATTTTACAGTTTTTACCTATATAAGAGAAGGCGCCGCGGTAATGTTTTTCCCCGATGGTGGAATTATCGCCTATGAAGCAAGGTTCCTCCACACCCTCGCGCATGGCGGCAAGTGCATTCTGGTACACCTCTAGCAAAGCAGAGAAGGCCGTGTAAGGGTCTTCTACCTGAATAAGATTGGTATTTACAGCCTGCTTGAGCTCCAGATTCTTTGACACAATCACGGCCGTGGCACCGGTAGTGTAGAGAAAGTGCTCGTATTTGGCGTTTGAAAGAAAAGAAAGAGCGCCCGGGGCACCTTCCTCTATCTTGGCGAGTCTGTTTACTTTGGCGTTCCCGTCTCCTTGTACCTGGCCCTGGAGTAAATCAGCAATTTGTTGTACCGTAAATTCCATGGGGCAAAGTTACAGAAACAAATGATATGGTGCCCACCCCACAATGCCCAAAGCGCAAAGAGTCTGCCGGAGTGGGTAGCGCGATATAGGAGAGATGACAGGTGCTATGCCTACTTGCTTTTGGCTTGCTTTCTGAATTACAGGCCCAAAACAGAGCCATACCAATTGTGCCGTAAGTGAGGGAGGAGTTAACCTGTAATCCCAAAGGTGCGAATCTCCTTTGTAGCTGTTAACCAATTCAGCCCCCATAGGAAACATTTGGTGCCTGCCTGCTTTTTCTATCCTACTTATCTTTAGGCTCATTAAATTATCTGTTTTTGCAGAGCTGCAAGAAATAACTGTTTCTGCCAAAAGATTAGCCATTCCATGAATAAATTTATGCTACTGAAGTTCAAAAACATCATTTGCTTTACGTTGCTCATTGGGCTGTTCTCTTTCCAAAAACCAACCGGCAAAAACTATGAGAAGTTAAAAGATGGTGTGTTGGTGAATCTGAGTACGAAATCCGCCGGAGCGCCTCGGGCTGTTAAAGTGCGCGTTGTCGCAGATAACATTATTCACGTATCGGCTACGCCGGAAGAGAACTTTGACCAAGAGCCCAGCCTGATGGTACTGGAAAACAAAGGTGCTGCACCAAAATGGCAGCTGCAGGAGAAAGGAAAGACGCTAGTGCTTTCCACTAATAAACTTCGGGCAGAGGTATCTGCTGAGACTGGGGCGGTAACGTTCTATGACAAAAACGGCAAGAAGCTACTGCAGGAGAATAACCAGGGACAAAAGGTTTTTGTGCCCGTAAAGCTGGACAATTCGCAAAGCTACCAATTGCACCAAGGGTTCAATGTGGCGGCAGACGAAGCTTTCTACGGATTGGGCCAACACCAGGCGGGGCTCATGAACTACCGCGACTGGCAGGTGGATTTAACGCAGTACAATTCAGTGGCGGTGGTGCCATTTCTGGTGTCCAGCAAAAACTATGGCATTCTCTGGGACAACTATTCCATCACTAAGTTTGGCGATGTGCGCCCGTACCGGCAATTGTCAGCGCTGAAACTCTATGGCAAAGATCAGCAGCCAAGTGGCCTCACGGCTACCTATGCTTTTGACCTTAATACGGGCAAGGCGCCCATTGTGCGGCAGGAGCAGGAAATCAGCTATGAGTTCTTAGAAGATCAGACAGAGTACCCCGCAGGATATAAGTTGGAAGGTGGTCTCATGACCTGGGAGGGCTTTCTGGAAAGTGATGCTTCTGGTGTGCACCGTTTCGAGATGCCATCCAGCGGCTACGTGAAAGTATGGATAGACGGCAAACTGCTGCTGGACCGCTGGCGCGAAGCATGGAATCCGGGGCTGTCAGTGTTTAAGCATGAGCTGAAGAAAGGACAGAAGCATGCTTTCAAGCTTGAGTGGAACCCAGACGGCAACGTGTCTTATCTGGCGCTTCGGTATTTGCCACCCATTCCGGCCGCTGACCTGAACAAAATTGCCTTCTCTTCTGAGGCCGGTGATATCCTGAACTACTATTTTGTGCACGGTCAGAATATGGACGAAGTTATTTCCGGCTACCGGCAGTTGACAGGCAAGGCGCAGGTAATGCCTAAGTGGGCCATGGGCTTCTGGCAAAGCCGCGAGCGCTACAAAACCCAGCAGGAGCTGCTGGACGTGGTGAAAGAGTTCCGTAAACGGAAGATTGGGCTAGACAATATTGTGCAGGATTGGTCTTACTGGAAAGAAGACCAATGGGGGAGCCAAGAGTTCGATGAAACCCGTTTTCCAGACCCTAAAGGAATGATTAAAGAGGTGCACGACCAAAATGCCCACTTCATGATCTCCACCTGGCCCAAGTTTTATGAAGGAATTGAGGCATACAAAGCCTTCGATGAAAAAGGCCTGCTTTACAAAACCAGCATCAAAGAGCAAATCAGGGACTGGATTGGCCAAGGCTATGTGTCTACGTTTTATGATGCCTTTAACCCAGAGGGGCGCAAGTTGTTCTGGAAACTACTTGACGAAAAACTCTACCACCTGGATATTGACGCTTGGTGGCAAGACGCCTCGGAGCCAGATATTCTTTCCAACGCATCTATCCCGCACCGTAAGGCACTTATGAACCCGACGTATCTCGGCCCTGCTACCAAATACTTCAACGCGTATGTGCTGCAGCATAACAAGGGTATCTACGAAGGCCAGCGCAGCAGTAACCCCAAAGACCGTGTGTTCATTTTGACCCGCTCGGCTTTCGGAGGATTGCAAAGGTACGGGGCCGCCACTTGGAGCGGTGACATTGCCGCCACCTTTGAGGAAATGGGTCGTCAGATTCCTGCTGGCCTCAACTTCTCCTTGTCGGGCTTGCCGTATTGGACGACTGATATTGGCGGCTTCTTTGTGGAAAATAAGTACGACCGAGGACCCATGACCCCAGCCGCGCAGGAAGAATGGCGCGAGCTCAATACCCGCTGGTACCAGTACGGCACGTTCACGCCGCTGTACCGCTCGCACGGGCAGTTCCCGTTCCGCGAGGTATTCAACATTGCCCCTGAAGACCACAAGGCCTACCAGTCTATTGTGTACTACAATAAATTGCGGTACCGTCTGATGCCGTACATCTACTCGCTCACCGGCAAAGTGTACCATGAGAACGGAACTATCATGCGACCGTTGGTGATGGATTTTAGTGCAGATAAAAATGTGCAGAACATTGGCGACCAGTTCCTATTCGGGCCGAGCCTGCTGGTGAATCCAGTGTACGAAAAAGGGGCCACCAAACGCAACTTGTATCTACCCGCTAACACCGGCTGGTACAACCTTTATGACGGAACCTATCAGCAAGGCGGTCGCCAGATTTCTGCCGATGCGCCTTACGAGCGCATGCCGCTCTTCGTGAAAGAGGGCTCCATTCTGCCGTTCGGGCCGGAAATTCAGTACACCACAGAAAAACCGGCAGAGACCATTATGCTCTATGTGTACGGTGGCAAAGATGCCCAATTTGAGCTGTACGAAGATGAAAACACGAACTACAACTACGAGCAAGGAAAGTTCTCCACCATTCCGATCACCTACAACGAAGCCACTAAGACCTTAACGGTTGGCAAGCGCCAGGGCGAGTTCAACGGAATGTTAAAGAACCGCACTTTTCATGTAGTGTTCGTGCAGCCTGGCAAATCAAAAGCCATGGATTTTGACGCCAAGCCAGATGCCACCATTGTCTATAATGGTGAGGCGAAATCGGTGAAATTGAAATAAGTTCAACTACAAAGAGATGTCCCAGTTCCAAAATGCATGTAAGCAGATTCTGGCGCAAGCGTCCGCTTGTGTCCGCACGCATTGTAACACTGCAAAGTCGGCACAAGCGGACGCTTGCGCCATTAAATTGACATTCAAATAAACATGTTCTGGGCTTGTTTTGGAGAAAACAGGTCCAAAACAGAAGCTCAATCAAACAGCTATAAAAATAATGCGGCAAAAACTGCACTCCCACTTACTTCTTTTCTTGGCACTTGGGCTTTTAGCCAGTTGCTCTACCATGCAAACCAGCGTGCGGGAGCGGCAGGAGTTCACCAAAAATTGGGCCTTCAGTCTGGGCGAAAATCCACAGGCCAAAGAAACCAACTTCAATGACAATCAATGGCGGAAACTCAACTTGCCGCACGACTGGAGCATTGAGGGCCAGTTCAGTGAGAAACACCCAGCCAGCTACAACGGCGGTGCTTTGCCTGGCGGCATAGGTTGGTACCGCAAAACCTTTACCGTCTCTGAGGCGGACAAAGACAAGCTGTTCTTCATTTACTTTGATGGGGTGTACCACAACTCTGAAGTTTGGGTGAACGGGCATTATCTGGGCAAGCGGCCGAATGGCTACATCTCCTTTAGGTATGACCTCACGCCACATCTAAAGTTTGGGCAGGAGAATGTAGTGGCGGTAAAAGTGGATAACTCACAGCAGCCCAACTCCCGCTGGTACTCCGGCTCCGGCATTTACCGGAACGTGTGGTTGGTGAAGACCAATCCGGTGCACGTGGCGCAGTATGGCACCTTTGTGACTACCCCAGAGGTGTCGGAACAATCGGCTAAAGTGGCGGTGAGTACCAGCATCAACAACCCTAGGCAGCAAGCAGGTAAATTTTCTTTACAGACGCTGGTGCTAGATGCCGAGGGAAACACAGTAGCCAAAACCGATGCTGAAAAAATTTCGCTGACCAACCCCGCCACCGAGGTAAAGCAGGAGTTGACCGTTACTAATCCTAAGTTGTGGTCTCCGGAGCAGCCTTATTTATATAGAGTAGTCACGCTGGTGCAAAAAGATGGCAACACCATCGACAATTACGAGACGCCGCTGGGTATTCGAGAATTCCGGTTTGATGCGAAAGAGGGATTCTTCCTGAACGGAAAGCCCATGAAGATTCTGGGCGTCTGCAACCACCACGACCTAGGGGCTCTGGGCGCGGCCATTAACGTACGGGCGCTGGAGCGTCAGCTGGAAATAATGCGCGGCATGGGGGTAAATGCTATCAGAACCTCTCACAATCCGCCTGCCCCGGAACTGCTGGACTTGTGCGACCGCATGGGCTTCATTGTCATGGATGAGGTCTTTGACATGTGGAAGAAAAGCAAAACCAAGTTTGACTACAGTCAGGTGTGGGACGAGTGGCACCAGCAGGATTTAGCCGATTTCATCAAACGCGATCGCAACCACCCAAGCGTTTTCATTTGGAGCATAGGCAACGAGATACCAGAGCAGTGGGGGCCGGAGGGTACGCCTATTGCCAAGGAACTGGCCGCCATTGTAAAAAGCTTAGACCCTACCAGACCCATCACCGCTGGTTTAAATGAACCTTACCCGCACAACAGCATTTTTAAAGCCGGTGTGTTGGATTTGGTGGGTTTCAACTACCACCACCAGGATTTCGAGAAGTTCCCGCAGACGTTCCCGGGCCAGAAATTCATTGCCACCGAAACCACCTCGGCCTTGGCCACCCGCGGGCACTACGATATGCCTTCAGACAGCATCCGCCGCTGGCCCTACAAGTGGGATGAGAAATTTGTGGACGGAAACAAAGACCTCACTGTGTCGGCGTATGACAATGTGAGTACGCCATGGGGCTCTACCCACGAAGAAACCTGGAAAATCATGAAGAAGCACCCGTTCCTCTCGGGTATGTTTATCTGGACCGGTTTCGATTATTTGGGCGAGCCAACGCCGTACACCTTCCCCGCCCGAAGTTCCTACTTTGGCGTGGTTGATTTAGCCGGCATCCCCAAAGACACTTACTACATGTACCAAAGCGAGTGGACAGATAAACCCGTGCTGCACATTTTCCCGCACTGGAACTGGGAGCCCGGCAAAATCGTGGACGTATGGGCTTATTATAATAACGCTGAGGAGGTAGAACTCTTCCTGAACGGTAAGTCTTTAGGCACAAAAAAGAAGCAGGGCGATGACCTGCACGTGATGTGGCGCCTGCCTTTCCAGCCGGGCACCTTACGGGCAGTTTCCAGACGCAACGGCCAAGAAGTTCTTACCAAAGAAATCAAAACCGCTGGCGCCCCCGCCAAGATCATTCTGGAAGCCGACCGCAGCCAACTAAAAGCAGACGGCAAAGACCTTTCGTTCGTGACCGTGAGAATAGTGGACAAAGACGGCAACCTGGTGCCGAGGGCAGATAATCTTGTAAACTTCAAGCTAAACGGCAAAGCCACCATTGCCGGCGTAGACAATGGCCTTCAAACCAGTATGGAACCCTTTAAAGCCAACTACCGCAGCACTTTCAACGGCTTGGCTTTGGCCATCATTCAAGCTACGGAAGAAGCTGACACCGTGAAATTAACCGCTACTTCAGAAGGCCTGGAACCTGCTACGGTAGTTATTCAGGTGAAGGAATAGTGGTCTGTTTGGAGGGTGAATTTTTACTAATACCATTGTTTTAGGCTTGTTTTTTAGAAATTAGGCCCAAAACAGAAACTTAACTTAATCATGAAACATCCTTTTAAAGCCAGATTACACTCTTACTTTGCTCTGTTGATTCTGCTGTTGGTGGGCTTACAGACGCAGGCGCAGGATAGGATAAAAATAGCTTGCGTAGGCAACAGCATTACCGAAGGGTATGGTCTCAAAGTAACGTACCCGCAGGCCCTGCAACAGATGTTGGGTGATGCTTATGAGGTCCGCAACTTTGGGTTAGGCGGACGCACCCTCCTCAAGCAGGGAGACCACCCTTATTGGAACGAAGACAAATACAAGGAAGTGCTGGCATGGCAGCCGGATATTGTCATCATTAAACTGGGCACCAACGACACCAAGCCGCAGAACTGGAAGTTCAAAGATGAGTTCGTCCCGAATTACGTGGCCTTCGTGAATTCCTTTAAAGCACTGCCATCTGAGCCAAAGGTGTTTTTAGCTTTGCCCATGCCAGCGTTTGAAATAAAGTGGGGCATCAACGGGGACATCGTCAAAAACGAAGTGATTCCGGCGGTAAAGGAAGTGGCCAAACAAACCAAAGCGAAGACCATAGATCTGTACACTCCCTTTCTAGGGAAAGCCAACCTGACCTACGATCAAATTCACCCTAATGAAGAAGGAGTTGTCTTGCTGGCATCCGAAGTCTTTAAAGGGCTCCCGAAAAAGAAGGTAAAGAAGAAAAAGTAAATCAAGCAATAGTGTGTTTTGGAGCTGTTTTCCTTAAAACAGCTCCAAAACAAGTGGCTGGAATCAGATTCGCCACCAATGATATGGCTTTTCTTCAGGACACGATTAATTTAACTCAAAGCACATGTGCCGTCGTTTCCTGTATTTGATTTTGAGTTGTCTCCTCTTGATGGGTACTGAGTCAGCCTTTGCCCAAGCAGATCCGTTTGCGGCTCCTAAAAAAGGCTTCGCCAGTTGGTTGCCGGCTCCGGCTTGGGAGCACGCGCTATTGAGCGGCAACGGGACTATGGGTGCCATGGTCATGGGGAATCCGCATGACGAGACTATTATTCTGAACCACGCGCTGCTGTATTTGCCCAACAGTCAGCCGCTGCCGCCCATTGACCAAGCCAGCCGTTTAGCCGAAATCCGGTCTTTGATTCTGCAAGGCAAATACGAAGAAGCGGCCAAAATTCCGGTGGAGCAGAGCCTGAAAGAAGGCTACGGTGGCCACCGCTGGTCAGATCCGTACGTGCCCGCCTTTGACGTGCGCCTTCAATTGGAGCCCACCAACATTGAAAAGTACGTGCGCATGGTTGACTTTGAAACCGGTGAGGTCAAAGTAGTCTGGACCGATAAAAACGGCACCTACACCCGCAAAGTCTTCGTGTCAAGGCCCGACAGCGCGGTAGTGATTTCCCTGAAAGGCACGGGCAAGATCAACGGCAGGCTGTCCTTTGCCCGTCGCCCGGTAGAATGGACCCAGTGGGAGCTCATCAACAGCACTATTGAAAGTGTCAACATAGAGGCCTCTGAAAACAAATGGCTCAGCTACCGCAGTGGCTATAAAAAGCGCTGGCCGGGCAGCTTGCAGGGCTATGAGGGGGTTGGAAGGGTAGAAGTGAAAGGCGGAACTTCCCTAACCGAGGGTCAGGAAATGGTCATTCAGAATGCTGATGAGGTTTTAGTGTTCATCAAGATCAACGCCAACTACAACTACGCGCAATCTCAGGTAGCCCAAATAAAGCAGTACTTATCGGGGTTGCCCGCAGATTACCAAACGCTGGTGAACCGCCACCGGAACGTGCACGGCGAGCTGTTCAACCGGGTGCAGTTAAATTTGGGTGGGGGAGTGCAAGAAACGGAGCTGTACAGCGAAACCATGAACCTTAAAACCCAAAGCGGCAAGGTTTCTCCGGCCATCATTGAAAAGCAGTTTAACGCCGCGCGCTACCACATCATCTCGGCCACCGGCACCAATCCTCCTAATCTGCAGGGCATCTGGGGCGGCTCCTGGACTCCGCCCTGGTCCGCAGATTTTACCCACGACGGTAACGTGGAAGTAGCCATCTCGGCCTTGCTCACCAGTCGCACGCCTGAGCTCATGCTGGCCTATTTTGATTACCACGATGAGCGCCTGCCCTTTTACCGCGACAATGCCAAGAGAATGTTCGGCACCCGAGGCATTCACGTGCCCTCGCACACCAGCAGCCACGGCTGGGACAACCACTTCGACCCTATCTGGTGCCTCAGCCTCTGGACCGGTGGGGCCGGCTGGACCGCCAGTTTCTACCATGACTATTGGCTGCACACCGGAGACAGGAAATTCCTGAAAGAGCGGGCGTACCCGTTCATGAAAGAAGCTGCCCTGTTTTATGAAGACTTTGTGACCGTTGGCGAAGACGGTAAATACATGTTCAATCCATCATATTCCCCCGAAAACAACCCAACCAACTCCAAATCTCAAGCCAGCATCAACGCGACCATGGACGTCATGATTGCCAAGCAACTGCTCCGGAATTGCATTAACGCCGCGCAGGAACTAAAAACAGACAAAGTACAGGTGAAGAAGTGGCAGGAAATGCTCACCAAAATGCCCACTTACGAGCTGGATGAGAGTGGAGCGCTGAAAGAATGGCTCTGGCCGGGGCTGCAAAACAACCACCAGCACCGCCACCTCTCGCACCTTTACAGCCTCTACGACCAGATTAATCCCGATTTCAAAAATAACCCCAAGCTGCTGGCAGGAGCGCGTAAAGTGATAGAAGAGAAAATGAAGTTCCGCTACCGAGAGAATGGCGGCGAAATGGTGTTCGGACTGGCACAAATGGCCTTTGTCACCGCCAACCTCGAAGACGCCACCACCACTGCTCAACTCATAGACTGGCTCGCCCGCTACTACTGGACCAACGGCCTGGCCACCTACCATAACCCCGGCAACCTCTTCAACATGGACCTGAGCGGAGGCTATCCGTCTGTCATTATGCGGGCGCTGGTGTATTCAGAGCCGGGGCTGGTAAAACTACTTCCTGCAAAACCCGAAGCCTGGGAAAACGGCAGCATTTCAGGTCTGCTCCTGCGAGGTGGAGTACTAGTTAATGAGTTGAAATGGGCTCCCAAAGAGGTAACAGCAGTTTTACATTCTGACAAAAAGCAGATGCTAACGGTGCAAGTGCCCAACGGTATGAGGTTAGTATCTGGCGGCAAAGCTGAGGAGGATGGAGGTAAGGTGAAAGTAATGTTGCCAGCCGGTAAAGAAGTAAAACTAGTGTTTGCGAAAGAGTAGCTTTAGGGAGGTCTTTCCCCCTGGTAAAGCAGTTGTTATTAGCTAATTCTGCTTTTGGAGAGGGTAGGGGTTTTTTACACAGGAAAGCCACGCACAGTTGATCTGATTGTTTTGCGGTCATCCCGAGCAACGCCGAGGGATCTAACGAAGCTCATTTTCATAAAAGGGTGATTCACTGCAACCACAGCAGATTGGCCAAGACCTACCCATAGATAGAAAGAGAAAACAATAGATTGGCATAACCGGCAGGTTTGCCCATTCCTTTTTAAATAAAAACCGTCTGCTTTAGGGCTGCTTTTACAAAAACAGCCCTAAAGCAGACGGGAAAGTAATAGCAACCAGAATATCTTAAATGGTCTCGGCTACCGAGGCTTTTAGCCACGCCAATGCTTCAGTTCTTTGGGTAAAGGTTCTTAGTTCCACCGTCAGGTTTATTTCTTGCTTTACTTGCTCAACCTGTTGCTCGCGCTTTTTGTCTTTGGTCAGAACACGGGCAAGTTTTTGCAATCGGGTAGTCATGATGTTCAGCCCAAACTCCTTCAAAACTTCTTTATACTCCTCGCCCTCCAAGTCAATATTAGCCTTGGTTGAATCAATCAGAAGCCGCTTTATGTCATAATTTCGAATATGGTCTACCAGCACTTTAAGAGCCTGTCGTATTTCCGGCAGCAGGACATGTTGCATATCAGGCCATTCCACAAACAAAATGTCAGTAGCAGGGTCGTAATCTAAGGTTAAGATACCGCTTTGGTAAATGATCATATAGAAAATATCAGGTGGTGCTTTGTGAAATTGTTTACGGGCGAAGTTCTTTTTTTATAATGGCTATTTCGTGTAGTTTCCTTGAAACAGACAAAAAGCAAAAAGGTTTAACTTTTAAATATATCAAAAAGTATATTAAAATTCAACCTACAAACTCAGCCTAGCAATTTCCTTTGGGTAACACACGTAAAACTTCTCCACTTTTTTACTTAAAGCCTGAATATTAGGTAAATCAGATGCGTGCGCTACGTCTACCACTGTGCTGCTTTTGGTGAGAACATTAATATTCTCTCCGCCACTTTCGTAGGCATTGTTACTGATTTTCCCCTCTACCACCAGGTAATGCACCTCCTCTTCGCTAAGGTCGAAATGATCCTGCGCCAGCTCACGCACGCCCGCCAGAAATTCCTCGTCGAACGGAGTAGGGGAAAGCCAAATTTTGAACAGCTTGCGCTCCAGCATGCAGGTAGAAAGGTAGCTCAGGATCTTGTCTGGGTGATGGGCCCACACTTTAATGCCGCTCCACACATCGTAGTCATCTAGTGACACAAACCGCTTCATGATAGACGGGTCGCGCTCGAAGTCCAGAATGGAGACTGTTTGTTTCAGGAAGTACTGTAGGTTGGGGCTGGCGGGTACTTCTACACCGCGTTGCGTTAGCTCACGGGCGCGCTGCATGATCTTCATGACCATTTGCTCGGCACTGGTTACGGTTTTGTGCATGTACACCTGCCAGTACATGAGGCGGCGGCTTACCAGAAAGCTTTCAATGGAATAAATGCCCTTTTCCTCTACTACCAGGTGGTCGTCGTGCACGTTCAGCATCTTGAGCAGTCGGTCTGCACCTATCTTGCCCTCAGACACCCCAGTGTAAAAGCTGTCGCGGTTCAGGTAGTCCAGGCGGTCCACATCCAGCTGGCTGCTCACCAGTTGGTGGAAGAAGCGCCGCTCATAGCTGTCGGTGAAAATATCAATGGCCAATTGCAGCCTGCCGTTGAACTGCTGGTTCAGCAGCTCCATAATGTGCAAAGAAATCTGTTCGTGCGGCACCTGGTTGAAAATGGCCGTTTCCAGAGCGTGGGAGAATGGGCCGTGGCCTACATCGTGCAGCAGAATGGCGGCCATGGAGGCTTCGCACTCTTTATCGGAAATACGGTTATCTTTACCGCTCAGGCTCTGTAGTGCTATGCTCATTAGGTGCATGGCTCCCAAAGCATGATGAAAACGTGTATGCAAGGCCCCTGGGTAAACAAACTCCGTCAGCCCCAATTGCTTAATGCGGCGCAGTCGCTGAAAGTAGGGGTGCTGAATAATGTCAAAGAGTAAGTCTGACGGTACGGTGATAAAGCCGTATACAGGGTCGTTGAAGATTTTTTTCTTATTCAAGATAACTTAGTTCTTCTTGTGTCCGTTGTCGTTAAATGATTTAGGTGCGCTTCTATACGCAAATTTTGCCTTGGCGGAACGTATATTTTGCTCACTTAAAATGCGCCACAACCCAAACTATGAAAAATATAAACTATGCAAAGATATAGTATTTTATGGGCCGATGATGAAATAGACCTGCTCAAGCCCCATATTCTGTTCCTGCAGGAACGCGGTTACGACGTTACCCCCGTGAACAGCGGCGCCGATGCCGTTGAGCAGGTACAGGAGCAAACCTATGACATTGTCTTCCTTGATGAAAATATGCCGGGCCTTAGCGGTCTGGAAGCGCTGAGTGAAATAAAAGCCCTGCGCCCCGGCTTGCCGGTGGTCATGATCACCAAAAGCGAAGAAGAAAGCATTATGGAAGAGGCTATCGGCTCTAAAATAGCCGATTACCTCATCAAGCCTATCAACCCCAACCAGATTCTGCTTTCGGTGAAGAAGATACTGGACAACCGCCGGCTGGTAGATGAAAAAACCAACAGTTCATACCAGCGCGATTTCCGGACCCTGGGTATGGCCTTCGGTGACCGCCTCAATTACCAGGAATGGGCCGATGTGTACAAAAAGCTGGTGTACTGGGAGCTGGAGATCTACGAGACCGAGGGGAAAAGCATGGCCGAAGTCATCAATATGCAGAAAGACGAGGCGAACACCAACTTCGCCAAGTTTATCATGGACAGCTATGAGGAGTGGGTGAACGATGAAAGCGACGAAACACCGCTCATGAGTCACCGTCTGTTCAAAGAGCGGGTGTTCCCCATGATGAAAGAAAGCGACACGCCTGTGTACTTCATCTTGATAGACAACCTGCGCTACGACCAATGGAAAGTGCTGGAGCCCATCATCACCGATTACTTTAATGTAGACCAAGAGGAGATGTACTATTCTATCTTGCCTACCACCACTGCCTACGCCCGAAACGCCATTTTTTCAGGCATGCTGCCCGCCGACATTGCCAAGCGCTACCCTAACCTATGGGTGTCTGACGATGAGGAGGAAGGCAAGAACCTGCACGAAGAAGAGTTTCTGGAGATACAGTTGCAGCAGAACAAAATCAACGAGAAATTCAGCTACCATAAGATTCTGCACAACACGGCTGGCCGTGAGCTGCTGAGCAAGTTCAGCAACCTTGATAACAACAAGCTGAACGTGATTGTCTACAACTTCGTGGACATGCTCAGCCATGCCCGTACCGACATGCAGATGATTCGGGAGTTGGCCGCCGACGAGGCTGCTTACCGCTCGCTTACCCGCTCATGGTTTATGCACTCGCCGCTTTTTGACACCTTAAAAGCCATAGCCGATAAGAAAGGCCGCCTCATCATCACCACCGACCACGGCACCATACGGGTGAAGAAGCCTTTCAAAATTGTGGGCGACCGCAACACCAACACCAACCTGCGGTACAAGCACGGAAAGAACCTGGGCTTCACTGATAAAGATGTGCTGGTGGCGCGCAAGCCGGAGCGTTTTCATTTGCCAAAAAGCAATGTGTCTACGGCCTACGTCTTCGCTATGAATGATGACTTCTTTGCGTACCCTAACAATTACAACTACTACGTGAACCACTACAAAGACACGTTCCAGCACGGCGGCGTATCTTTAGAAGAGTGCATTATTCCATTTATAACGTTGAGTCCTAAAAATGCCTGAGCAGGAGGTGCTGAAAGAGCAGAAGCTAACCCTATTGTCTAAAGCAGATTTACCTCAGGCAGCCGCTGATTTTCTGTCATTTATAGAGGAAAAAAAGGTAATTTTGTTCGAGGGCGAAATGGCGGCCGGAAAAACCACATTCATAAAGGCTATATGTGAAGCCTTAGGTGTGGAGGAGCCGGTGAGCAGCCCTACCTTTGCATTGGTAAATGAATACGAAGGAGCCAACCAAGAACTCATTTACCATTTGACTTTTACCGGATAGATCATCCGGCAGAGGCCCTGGACATGGGTGCCCTGGAATATTTTGGCTCCGGAAATTTGTGTCTGATAGAATGGCCCTCAAAAGTGGCAGAATTGCTTCCGCAGGACCGTGTAGAAGTAACCCTTGAGCATGGTCCTACAGACGAAGCTAGAAATATTACAATGAGAGTATATGGAGGAAATGAAGGAGAAGACCAGCGGGTTTGAGGCCCTTACCAAAGCAACCGCTCGGAGCCTGATGCCCAAAGAGTCAATGCTGGCGGTAGAGACCCGCAAGCGCTCGCTCTTCATTGGCATTCCCAAAGAGTCTTCTTTGCAGGAGAACCGCATTGGCCTCACCCCCGAAGCCGTAAAGCAACTCACCGACCACGGCCATGAAATTTGGATCGAATCTGGGGCCGGTGAGCCTTCTAAATACTCAGACCATGAATTCTCTGAGGCGGGTGGCGTGATTGTGTACTCAGCCAGAGAAGTGTACGAGGCGGATATTATTCTGAAGATTGCGCCGCCTACCTATGATGAAATGGAGTATTTCCGGCCGGGGCAAACGCTTATTTCGGCGCTTCAATTAGGTAGTCTCACCTCCGATTATATAAACTCTCTCTGCCGCAAGCGCATCAACGCCATTTCATTTGAACTGCTCAAAGACAAGTCAGAATCAAAGCCTGTAGTACGCGCCATGAGTGAAATTGCTGGCAGTACCGTCATGCTGATAGCCGCAGAATACCTGAGCAGCAGTAACGAAGGGAAAGGTGTCATTCTAGGCGGAATCACCGGTGTTCCTCCGTCTAAGGTAGTGATCATAGGGGCCGGTACCGTAGCCGAATATGCCACCCGTGCGGCATTGGGTCTGGGGGCTGAGGTAAAAGTGTTTGATGATCACCTCTACAAGCTTCGCCGCCTGAAACACAACGTAGGTACCCAGCTGTTTACTTCTACCCTAGACCATACTATTCTGCACAAAGAAATTCAAGATGCTGACGTAGTTATTGGTGCTGTGACCGCCGACGAGGGCCAGGTTCCCTGCATGATTTCCGAAGACGTGGTAGCTGGAATGAATCCTGGTTCCGTGATTATAGACGTGAGTATAGACGAGGGCGGTTGCTTTGAAACGTCAGAAATGACCACGCACAACCGGCCTGTGTACCGCAAATATGATGTGATTCATTACTGCGTACCAAATATACCGTCAAGGGTGCCAAGAACTGCCACCAAAGCCTTGAGCAATATTTTCACGCCCATGTTCCTGGAGGTGTCTAAATATGGCGGCATCAACGAAGCGCTGTTTACCCACGAGCATTACCGCAGTGGAGTGTACATTTACAAAGGCAGCCTGACCAATGCACCTATTGCCAAGAAATTTAATATGCGATATAAAGAGTTAAGCCTGATGATTGCCGTTCGTAATTGAGAGGAAGTCAGATTTTAAATATTAAACACAAGATTTTTGAAATCCGTTTAGGGGCTGTTTTTAATAAAACAGCCCCTAAACGGATTCTTTTTTTTCTGCGATGTAGTCTGGTTAAATGACTTAGAAGTATTTTCCAGGCCTGCTTATGTCTGTGCCAGTAGCTGTTGCCAAGGCAGCAACAACGACGAAAATAGACTGGCTATCAAAAGTGCGCATAGCGCTGCTCTAAATCGACCTGTAATAATGTTTGTACTGTTTTGAAGCTGTTTTTCTGAAAACAGCTTCAAAACAGTATTTTTAGACAAAGCAAAGTGTGACCAGTGCTACTGTATAGGGTTAGTATGAAGAAAGTCTGTTTATTAATTTTGATTTGTGTTACCGTAATTCAGGTATATGCCCAGAGGCAATACTCGGGAGTGTACTATAACCACTTTGGGGAGGAAATAGAGCTTAATCCGGATTCAACGTTTTTACACACGTGGCGCTTTGACTTATCTTCTAGCTGGACCCAGGGAAGTTGGAGAGTAGTGGACGACACTGTCTATTTTAGAATAGTACCTGTTTATGATACGGTAAGGCAAGAGAACCGCAGAGACTCTTTGGTGTTGTCGTTAGATCTTTTGCCAGAGGTTATCTCACCAGAACATTACTCGCTTCACGGCTTGTTTAGTGGAGGGCAAAACATCAGGAAAATTCCGGAAAAGCTCTTTTACAGCAAAGACAGATTACTCCACATCAATAACAAAGGCAAATTGCAGAAGAAAAAAGTAAAAGGCACCTGGACATTGAAAAAGCATGTGCCTTGGTTTAAAAAGAGAAAACCTAGCCATTAGACGTAAAAGCTATTCTTCTTTTCTAGTATAGTTTTTCAACGCCATGTAAATGTGTTTTCAGTCTGTTTTTGCTAAAGTAGCCTGAAAACAGCATCCTAGTTTTCCATTTCTCTGCCGCACACCAGCAATGCTTTCCAGGCCTCGTGCACACGGCCCTCTTCTAACAGCCGCTGGGCCAGCAGGTGAATCTGGCGTTCCTTTTCCTCCTTATTATTTTCATGGGTTTGTACCAGATAGCGGTACATAGGTTCACTGGCGAATTCCTGTAGCTCAGCCTCGGTGGGTATTGTCTCGGTGTTACCCAAGCGGGCCAAGTTGTTGCCCGTCAGTACAGAGCTGTTTCGGATGTGGTCGGGAAGCTGATCTACGCCCATGCCTTTAGTGCGCAGGGGTTTTAGTAATTCAAAAAGGCTGTCGGGGATGGCGCGCAGATACCAATCTCCGCCCAAGCGAGCAACGGCATCGAGTTTAAAAGGGTCTATGGTTTTGCCGTCAGCATTGAAGATGTCTTCCCGAACGTGCAGCAACAGCACTTCGCAGATAACCAGATTAGCCGCGCCACCGCCACTCCCTATGGGTTTTACCTCCAGTACCCTGCACTCAAAAGCGGCTGGGGCTTCGGCCACACGCGGTGGTTTTACCAAAGTAGATGCTTCTGCAGTAAGGCCTGCTTTTATGAATTCATTTACGCCTTTATCATATTCGGTGCTAGCCAACGACATTTGCTCCACAATGGCATAGTTTCCTATGTTTATCACTACCTCACCCGTCTCCAGCACATTATCTAAGGTGTGTTTGCCCGTATTATCCCGCACCCGCCGCGAGGGCGAGAATACCAGCACCGGCGGATTTGACCCAAAGCAGTTAAAGAAACTAAACGGGCTGAGGTTCACATTTCCCTCGTTGTCTACCGTGCTGGCAAATGCAATGGGCCGTGGCGCTATGGCTCCCAACATCAAAGGATGAAACTCATTGGTGGGTATTTCTTTAGGATTGAAAGTTTTCATACAATTAGGTTAGGAGACGTAATGAAGGTTGGGTGGATTTGAAACTGTGAGAATTATTCCATGGCGCAAGCGTCCGCTTAAGTCCGCACGCATTCCTGATCACCAATGCGTGCGGAAACAAGCGGACGCTTGCGCCATAAATCTATCTTAATAAGTATTCCTAAAATTTTAAATTTCCACATCTTTTCATTTCCACATCTTCAAATTCTAAAGAGCGCGCATAATTTCTGTCCGGACTTCACCAAAACCAACCCTGATTCCATTTTTCTCAGCGTAACCACGCATGGTAATAATGTCGCCGTCGTGCAGGAACTTACGCTCAGTACCGTCGGGGAGCTGCAGGGGTTTGGTGCCGCGCCAAGTGAGCTCCAGCATAGAGCCATATGAATCTGGAGTAGGGCCGCTGATGGTGCCCGAGGCATACATATCACCTACTTCAATGTTGCAGCCGTTCACGGTATGGTGCGCCAGCTGTTGGTTCATGTTCCAGTACAGGTACTTGTAGTTTGAGCGGCAAATACTTATTTCCTGCTCCAGACCTGGTGCCTGGAGCGTTACATCCAGTTGTATATCAAAGTTACCGTCGCCGCTGTACTCCAGATAAGGAAGAACTTTAGGGTCTTGCTTTGGCCCCAGTACTCTGAAAGGCTCCAAAGCGTCTAAGGTCACCACCCAGGGAGAGATAGACGATGCAAAGTTTTTGGCCAGAAAAGGTCCCAGCGGCACGTACTCCCAAGCTTGAATATCGCGGGCTGACCAGTCATTGAACAACACTAATCCGAAAATGTATTCTTCTGCCTCCAATGTAGTGAGGCTAGTGCCCAAAACGGTGGCCTGCCCAGTGATGAAAGCTACCTCCAGCTCAAAGTCCAGCTGTTTGGTCGGTCCAAAGACGGGGGCATCGGCATCGGCGGGTTTGGTCTGTCCTTTGGGTCGCCTGATGGGGGCACCAGAGGGTATAATGGAGGAGGCGCGGCCATGGTAGCCCACCGGCAGGTGCTTCCAGTTAGGTAAAAGGGCATTGGCCGGATCACGGAACATAGAGCCTACATTAGTGGCGTGGTCAATGCTAGAGTAAAAATCAGTATAATTAGGTACCTTGACCGGCATGAGCATCTGAGCATCTTTTTGCTTAACCAGGCACTCGTACATCAGCTCCCGGTTGTCCCTTATTTCAGGATTGTCGTTGCGGAGTAACTCAGAAATACGCTCCCGCACCTGGCGCCAAATAGGCCGTCCAAGAGCCATAAAATCGTTTAGGTAGGGCCGGTGGAAAACGGTGGGGTCATCTATGTCCAGCATGTCGAAGAGGCGATGCTGAGTAAGGGCATACACATCAACTATATAGTCACCAATGGCAACGCCCACGCGTGGGTCACGGTCAACCGTCTGGAAAATTCCGAAAGGGAGGTTCTGTAGTTGAAAATCACAGTCTGGCGCAATCTGTATCCAAGAGTGGATAGAGGGATCATTGGCTTTCATAGTGGGCTTAGTTAGGTAGCAAACAAAGATAGAAACCTATACGCGAAATGAAAGGGGGAGTGTTTTGGTTTGGTACTTCCGGTCAGATAATCAGGAGCACTCAGGATTCAAAGAGGCCAATTAGCAAGCGGTGAAACGTAGGCAAACTGACTGTGCCCACTTATTATAAATGAGTTCTGAGTCTTGAGTCGCGAGTCCTGAGTCAAAAAAAACAAATTTAATTACCACACCCTCCTTACTGTTTCCTGCGGGAGCGGGCAACGCAGAAGCCGAAGGCGCCGAGGCGCTTAGCGGGAGCACGAGATACAGGTTCAAGTTAGCAGTAGCCACTTCCGCAATGGAACAGCGCACATCGGCCAGGTGGTAAATTTAATGAAGCCCTTACTGTTTGAGCGGCAGCGAGTTTAAGGGCTTCTTGATTCTTTTGGTTAGGTTGAACATCAAGGAGAAAAGTGACAAAACCATGCAAGGAGAGATGCAGACTGAAATAAGGCAGAAGCTGTATTGGGAGCAAAAGGTATTTTTGTTGTTGGTGAAAACATGCAACAACGGCGGGTGATAAAGTGGTGGTGGGGTTTACTTAAAAGGTAGAAGGACTGCGTCTTCGTTAGATCCTTCGGCTGGCGCTCAGGATGACCGCAACAAAGATTAGGATCTGGAATGCGTGGATCTGCTGGTGTAAACATCCCCCTTCGCCCCCTTCAAAGGGGGATTCTGCTTTGAAGTAATGATAAGAGAAGTTGAGGCTTTTCTTACTTCCGTTTTAGGGCTGTTTTTGCTAAAATAGCCCTAAAACGCAAAGCCCGCCAACAGCAGAGGCAAAAGCTTCTACCATTGGCGGGCTGTACAAAATTTAAATTTTATCTATACGTCCATAGGAGTCAAGTTCACGGCCTCAATGCCTTTAATTTCAGGCACGGCACGCATGATAGCCTGCTCAATACCGCCTTTAAAAGTCATAGCCGACATAGGGCAGGAGCCGCAGGCACCCATCAGTTCCAGCTGCACTACCTTTTCTTCAGTAATGTCCAGCACCTTTACGTCACCACCGTCGGTTTTCAGGTAGGGGCGAATGGTGTCAAGGGCGGCCTCCACTTGCTGGAGTAAAATTTCGTTTAGTGCGTTCTCTGCCATATTCTTACGCTTTAATTTCTACTACTTTGGTTTTGCCTAGGCTGGCGTTCCGTACAGAAACCTGACGGGCCACTTCCTGGGCTACCTGTTCAAATGCCTCAGAGGCCGGGTTGCCCGACTGCAAAATCTGCGGGGTTCCCTGGTCGCCGCTTTCGCGGATGCTCTGTACCAGCGGTACTTCACCAATAAACGGAACGCCGTAGCGTTCTGCCAGCTCACGTCCGCCGCCTTGCCCGAAGATATAATATTTATTATCAGGTAACTCGGCCGGCGTGAAATAAGCCATGTTTTCTACCAGTCCTAAGATCGGCACGTTGATTTGCGGCTGACGGAACATCTGCAAACCTTTAACAGCATCGGCAATGGCCACCTTTTGCGGGGTAGTCACAATAATAGCTCCCGTTACGGGTACCGTTTGTACCAACGTCAGGTGAATGTCGCTGGTTCCCGGAGGCAGGTCAATAAGCAAATAATCTAGCTCACCCCAATCTACCTCCGTTATAAACTGCTTTAAGGCGGAGCTAGCCATGGGGCCACGCCATACCACAGCATGCTCTGAAGGCGCCAGAAAACCTATAGATATTAACTTTATACCGTATTTCTCAATAGGCTCAATTAAATTACGTCCATCAGGGGTGCGGTACACGTGAGGGCGGGCATCTTCCACCCCAAACATAGTGGGTACTGAAGGGCCAGAAATATCAGCATCAACCAGACCAACCTTTGCGCCAGATTGTGCCAGTGCCACAGCCAGGTTAGCGGTAAGCGTAGATTTGCCCACACCACCTTTGCCTGAGGCCACAGCAATAATGTTTTTCACGCCTTTCAGCAGCGCCTGGTTGTCTTGACGGGCCGAGGTTACGCGGGAGGTCATATTCACCGTTACGTTCGCATCTTTGTCCACCATAGTATGTATGGCGCGGATACAGGCGTTCCGGATAAGGTCTTTGAGTGGGCAAGCGGGGGTAGTTAGAATAACCGTGAAAGTTACATCTAACCCATTTATCTGTACATCCTCAATCATGTTAAGAGTCACCAAATCTTTGCCCAGATCTGGTTCCTCTACATAACTGAGGGCTCTTAATACTTCTTCTTGGGTAATGGCCATAAGTAAAACAGCGTAATAATTCGCTATGGCAAAGGTACAAACTATATGGGTAACTCCCTATCAAAAGCCGTTTTGGCTTGGTTTACAGAAAGTAAGTCAAAAATAGGTTTTTCGGTGGTGCAATTATTGGGTGAGGGCTGGGTCATAGTAATAACCTAAGTTGTGTTTTATATGAAAACCTAAGTTGCCTGCGTTCATTCAAATTATTTGCTTATCCTGACTACTGTTATCAGTGTCGCCTTCTTTTCGGCTTGCACCCCTGATGGTTCAGAGTTGGATCAAAAATTAACGGGTTCCTAGATGTTTTCTGCCATTGAGCCCGCGGCGGGTAATAATGAAAGCAAGACGTGGTCAGAAATGTGTGCTACGTTGGTTCTGACAGAAGAAGAGGAGCCGGAGCACTCCAGCAAGCTATGGGGATATAAAATGAGCGGCAAAATGCCTATTAACAACTACTTCGGAAATTTTCAGGTTACTGATGATGCTCTTTTGAGGTTGAGCGGAACAATAAAATTTGTCAATCTAGCTTACACAAAAGTAGGCGGAATGGCCAAGCAAATGCAGTTTGAATCATATTATATGGCTGCTTTGAAGTCAGTTGATTCGTACGAAGTGAAAGATGATGTGTTAACGCTTCGTTCAGCTGAGGGTATAGTAACTCTGGTATTTGTATGAGGCGCCTCTAGCTGTGGGCCTCCCATACTATAATTTTTGTAAACCTTTTTCATGGGCTTGCCGTATATTGCGTCTTAAATGGCAGAATGGTTTCGCCATAGCAAAAATACTTAGTCTGTTTTACAGTTCTTTTTTGAAAAACAAGCCTAAAACACATCCCCTTTTGGAGAGCTAGTTTCCCCCGACTAGCTCTTCTTTCATTTTTACCCATTCCTGAGCTTTTCGGCCGCAAATCCTGAACATCTAATAACGAGTCGCTAACAACCAACAGCGAATTCTGTATCTTTGTCTACGCACCGCTTACCGTTTACCCATGGCCCTGATAAAGAAAGAAGTTGTTGACCAGATCATCCAGCAAGCCGACATTGTAGAGGTGGTGGGTGATTTCGTGGATTTGAAGAAGAAGGGCCAGAACATGTGGGCGTGTTGTCCTTTTCACCACGAAAAGTCTCCGTCCTTCAGTGTAGCTCCTAAAAAAGGTATTTACAAATGCTTCGGTTGCGGAAAGGCTGGTAACTCTGTTCAGTTCATCATGGACGTGGAGGGCACCAGCTATGTAGAGGCGCTCCGGTACCTGGCCAAGAAGTACAGCATTGACATTGAGGAAGACCAGAGCCCGGCGGCGGTGCAGGCCCAGAACGAGCGCGACAGTCTGTATATTCTCTCTGACTTCGCCAAGAAATACTTTGTCAACGCCCTGCATAAGAACGACGAGGGCCAGAGCATTGGCATGCCCTACTTCAAGCAGCGCGGTCTTTCAGCGGCTACCATTCAAAAATTTGAACTAGGTTACAGCTTAGACAGCTGGGATGATTTCACCAAGGCGGCCCTAGAGAAAGGTTATCAGCTGAAATACCTGGAGGAAACAGGGCTCACCATTGTCAAGCAAGAAGAGAGCAAGCAGTATGACCGTTTCCGCGGAAGGGTCATGTTTCCTATCCACAACGTAAGTGGTCGTACCATTGGCTTTGGGGCCCGTACGCTCAAAAGCAACGACAAGAAATCTCCTAAGTACGTTAACTCGCCGGAGTCTCGCATTTACCACAAGAGCGACGTGCTCTACGGCATGTTCCAGGCCAAGCAGGCCATTAGGCAAGAAGACGAATGCTTTTTGGTAGAAGGGTATTTGGATGTGCTCTCACTGCACCAGGGCGGCATTGAAAACGTGGTGGCGTCTTCGGGTACGTCTTTGACAGAGAACCAAATCAAACTCATTGGCCGCTACACCAAGAACATTACCGTTCTGTACGACGGTGACCCTGCCGGTATCAAAGCCTCGCTCCGCGGAATTGACTTGATTTTAGAAGGCGGCCTGAATGTGAACGTAGTTCTGTTCCCAGACGGTGACGACCCTGACTCTTATATAAGAAAGGTAGGCGACACGGCTTTTAGAGAATACCTGAAAGCCCACAGCCAAGACTTTATCTCTTTCAAGTCGGAGCTGTTCGCCAAAGAGGCCAAAGATAATCCGGTTAAAAAGGCGGAGGCCATCCGGGAGATGGTTGTATCTATTGCCAAGATACCAGATGCTATTAAGCGCTCAGTATTCCTGAAGCAGTGCAGTATTCAATTCGGCATTGACGAGCAGGTGCTTATTTCGGAGTACAATAAGATTCACCTATCAGAGCAAAAAGCCTCACGTAACCAGCCGCCGCAGCCTACTTCCTATGGCTCATCTTTTGATGAAATGGCGGCTGAGGCAGAAGCCGCGGCCGCGGCAGAGGCCGCCATGTATGAGGAGGAGGACCAGCAGGAGGCGGACCAAACCAGTGTATTGAAGTTACGGGAGCGGGAGGTTATCCGGTGGGTGCTCAATTACGCTGACAAAGAGGTGGACGAAGGGCTTACCGCCAGCCAGTTTATTCTAAGCGAGCTGGAAGATATTGAATTCAGAACACCTATCTATAAGCGCCTCTTTGAAATGTGTAAGCTGAAGCTGGAGCAGGGCTTTGTGCCGTCAGCCTCAGAGTTTATGCAGCATGAAGACAAGGAAATACGCCATGAGGTAATTGACCTGGTGAGCGAGAAATACGAAATCAGCGACGGCTGGGCCACGCATGAAATTTTTGTGCCCCATGAAAGCGACCTGATTGTGTATGGTACCGAGCGCGAGGTGCTGCGGCTAAAATGGCGCAACGTGCAGCTGATGATCAAGAACCACATGAACGAGCTGCCCAACATCCATAATGATCAGGAGCTAGACAAATGCTTGCGCACCATCAAAACACTGAAAGAGCTAGAGAAACAAATAGCTGATATGTTAGGTATTGTGGTGAGCTAAGTTAGGTGTGGTGACTAATGCCCAGTGATAGCTGAAAATTTTATCTTGGGTTAATAAGCAGAGGGGCTGTTTTAAGCCTGTTTTCTCGGAAACAGGTCTAAAACAGCCCCTCTGCTTTTCTATTAGGTACCTGATGCACTGCTGAATTCAGGTAAGCCTGGTTTGGCTGTGTTTCTATACGTAAACCTATTTTGAGAAAGCCTTGTAATGAGCTGTAAATGTTCAGTACAATTCAGGCAAGACCTTTCGTAGCAGAAATTCTCTTGTGCAAGCAAAAGTAAGACTCAGTCACATCTGTTTGCTTCTGCTGCCCATCATCTAAATTTTTAATCCATCTCTCAAAATTTTTTAAACCTAGCAGCACTTGGCTAAGGGCAGCCTATCTGATTTTAGTAATCAGATAGGCTGCATGCGCAAGACATGTGAAAGTGTTAAGAAAAACTCTGATAATATTCTAAAATTTTAATAGAAGGTTCTGCGCCATATATGAAAATAAGATAGTGTTAAAAATGGTGGTCTTATATAATATTTAATATAATAATAAGGTGGTATATTTTAAAGGGGTGTGTTTAATAATGAAGGGGGTGTTCTGTAAAAACATATAAAAATTTATTAATACCCCCTTGCTTTTTAGGGGGTGGAGTGTATATTTATATTGTTTTTGAAAAATATCCCCTCTTGAAATACACTGTTTATAAAATAATACTTAATGAAAAAGATTGAAGCAATCATTAGAACATCCAAATTTGAGGAGGTGTATGAGGCATTATCTCAAATTGGCATTCCTTTTATGTCTACTTATGATGTTAAAGGGTTTGGGCTGGAGCACGGATCGGCTCAAGTGTACCGCGGGGCTACCTATAGCGTGGGGTTTATTCCCAGAACCAAAATAGAGATCGTTGCCACCGATGATCATGTAGATGACGTTGTCTCTACTATTCTACGCATTGCCAATACAGGTAAAGTAGGCGATGGTAAAATCTTCATACTGGATGTAGAGGAAGTCATTAGAATCAGAAACGGCGAAGTGGGGCAAATGGCCTTGTAACGCTGGAATAGTTTATTTCTCTCTTTCCCTCATTACTCATTAATCATTGTTCATTATTCATTAAAACTTTACACCATGTCACAAGAACTATTTGTTGTCAACAATGTCTGGATGATGGTCTCCATCTTTCTGGTATTTGCCATGCACCTTGGGTTTGCCACGCTGGAATCTGGCTTAGCCAGGTCTAAAAACACAGTTAATGTCTTGTTTAAGAACAGCATGATTCTTCCTATTGGGTTGATTACCTACACACTTTGGGGATTTTCAATGATGTACCCAGGCGAAAACTTTGCGGGTGCGTTGTTTGGTTTCTCTGGTTTTGGTATTCCGTTGCCAGAGGGCGGGGAAACCTCTGCTTATAACCCAGGCTACACCTTCTGGACTGATTTCCTGTTTCAGGGGATGTTTGCCGCCACGGCCGCCACTATTGTCTCTGGCGCGGTGGCCGAGCGTATAAAGCTATCTTCGTTTATGATTTTCTCTTTGCTGTTTGTGGGGCTGTGCTACCCTATAGTAGGCATGTGGAAGTGGGGCGGAGGCTTTTTAAATACCTTGGCTACTCCTTTTTATGACTTTGCCGGTTCTACTATAGTACACTCTGTAGGTGGCTGGGGCGCATTGGCCGGTATTATATTGTTAGGTCCAAGAATTGGCAAGTTTGTAGACGGTAAAGCCAAGCCAATTCCGGGCCACAGCATTCCGTTGGCTACTATTGGTGTATTCATATTATGGTTAGGCTGGTTTGGGTTTAACGGTGGTTCAGTTCTTTCCGCTGATCCGGGTGCCGTGTCCAGAGTTTTGGTAATGACTACCTTGGCTGCCGCTGCCGGAGCGGTGGGTGGGTGCCTTATGTCTCAGATTCTGTTCAAAGCAAGTGACCTCACTATGGTATTGAACGGAATTTTAGCAGGTTTAGTGGGCATTACTGCCGGAGCAGACCAAATGGGCGTAGTTGACTCCGTGATTATAGGTTTAGTGGCCGGTTCTTTGGTTGTAGTAGGCGTGATGCTGTTTGACCGCCTTAAGATTGATGACCCGGTTGGTGCTTTGTCGGTGCACTTGATTTGTGGTGTTTGGGGAACGCTGGCGGTTGGTTTGTTTGGTAAGCTTGCCGGAACAGGTCAGTTTGTAAGTCAGCTCATTGGCGTGGGCGCGGTGGGCGCTTTTAGTTTTACCTTTGCTTTTGTAGTGTGGTTTGTCTTGAAAGTGACTACGGGCATTAGAGTAACTGAGCAGGAAGAACTGGAAGGCCTGGATATTCATGAGCACAAGATGCACGCTTACCCAGACATAAATGGGCCGGCCTATGAGCTGAGCATGCCAGAAAAAGAAGAAGTAGTAGTGACGGCCGTTCCCGGCAGAGTAGAGGCGCTGGTCTAATTTCCCTTGTATGATTGGTTTGTGATTGGGCGAATGAAAAAGCCTTTAGTTCAATTCTGACAAACCAATAGAATTCTGAAGACATGGTTGGTAAAAACAGGAGGTAATGTTAGCGCATTACCCCTGTCTTCACCTTCACAAAGAACAACCGTGTCGTTTCTTTTCCGCTTACCCGTTTTTATTAGTAATAGTACCATTCCTGTTTCAGCCATTTTTCCTCAAACGGCAATTTGAGGAGGCAGAACCGGTATGTCCTATCAGAATACTTTTCCCAAAATATTTCTAACAATTAACCGAATAAGTATGAAAAAGATTTTACGCACATCGGCGGCGCTCTTCGCTATGGCAAATATAGTCAATTCGGCGCTAGCCCAGGAAACATCAGTTCCAGAAAGTAAAGGCAGCTTTAATGTAAATGGTTATGTAGATGCCTTTTACCAGTATAACCTAAACCGGCCAGAGTCAGGGGCCAATCAAGGTCGCATATTTGACCTCTACCATAACAACATTTCCTTAGGGCTGGTGCAAACAGTGTTAACTTACTCAAAAGACAAGGTTACTGCCGTGGCAGACATTACAGTGGGTCCTAACGCTGATCTGGCAAATTTTGGCAACGGAAGCTCAGCAAGACTTATCAAACAAGCTTACATTGCCTATGATTTCAATGACCGGCTAAAGCTGACTGTGGGGCAATACGGTACGCACATTGGCTACGAACTGGTAGACGCTCCCTTAAACTACAACTACAGCCTTTCTTACTTGTTCGGCAACGGACCTTTTTACCACACCGGCGCCAAACTAGATTATTCCATTAATGAGCGTCTGGGGCTGATGGTGGGTGTTGTAAATGGCTGGGATTGCCTCAGCGATTTCAATGAGCAGAAGTCTATCACCACACAGCTGCGCCTTTCACCAGCTGAAGGCATGGACATGTACATTAACTGGATTGGGGGCGATGAATATAAATCTCTCTCCGCCTTTGGCGACACAAAAGGGAGCTACACCAGCTTGTTTGATCTGACTACTTCTTACCAACTGACGGATGTTTTCAAAGTAGGTGTAAATGCCGCCTACGGTTCTTTCTATACAGGAGCTGTAGTGGAAGACGCCACCGACCGTTGGTCAAAAGACGCTACCTGGAAAGGAGCCGCCCTTTACTTTAACTATGACCTTACTGATAAATTTGGCTTAGGCTTCCGAGGTGAATATTTTTCTGACCCAGAAGGAGTAAGATACTCGGGACCATTAGAGGTAACGTCTTACACCGTTACCGGAAACGTTAAAATGGCGAAAGGAAACCTGTTGTTTAAACCAGAGGTGCGCATAGACCAAGCCAAAGATGCGTTCTTTGAAGACAATGTAGGTATGTTCACCAAGAAAAACCAAACAACTGTGGGGGCAGCTTTTGTATACATGTTCTCTCTTAATTAACCCATACTCTCTGCAAACAAACCAAAGAAGAAAGCTTACAATTGAGGTGCGTTTTCGGCCTGTTTTCTGAAAAACAGACTGAAAACGCATTCTCTTTTAATCAGATACGGGTTTCAGGCAGGTAACCGGCAGAAACAGTCAAAATCCGCTATCTTTGTGCATCAAAAGGCAAGAGTAGTCTTTGGCCATTGTGGCCAGAACTAGCCTTTACCAGATGCTAATACTATGCTAGACAATATAGAAGACGCAATAGAAGATATCAGGGCAGGGAAAGTAGTGATTGTGGTAGATGATGATGACCGTGAGAACGAAGGCGATTTTATCTGCGCCGCTGAAAAAATTACCCCTGAAATAGTAAACTTTATGGCCACCCACGGCCGAGGACTTATCTGCGCACCTCTAACCGAAGAGCGTTGCGATGAACTGGGGCTGGAGTTGATGGTAGGTCGTAACACTGCCGTACATGCCACACCGTTCACAGTATCTGTCGATTTGCTGGGCAACGGTTGCACTACCGGTATCTCGGCCTCTGACCGTGCCAAAACCATTATGGCCCTGGCTGACCCTAAAACAGACCCTGCTACTTTAGGCCGTCCTGGGCACATTTTCCCGCTACGGGCTCGCAAAGAAGGCGTGATTCGTAGAGCTGGGCATACCGAGGCTGCCGTTGATTTAGCCAAACTGGCGGGACTGGCGCCAGCCGGCGTGTTGGTGGAAATCATGAACGAGGACGGAACCATGGCCCGTATGCCTGACCTGGAAAAGGTGGCGGAGCGCTTTAACCTCAAGCTCATTTCCATCAAAGACCTGATACAGTACCGCCTGCAGAAAGAAAGTCTTATAGACCGCGAAATTGCCGTGGAGCTACCCACTGACTGGGGCAAGTTTGATTTGTACGCCTACACACAGCGCAGCAACAACGCCAAACATCTGGCCTTGGTAAAAGGTACTTGGGAAGAAGGCGAAGCAATTTTAGTGCGCGTGCACTCTTCCTGCGTAACGGGTGATATATTTGGTTCTTGCCGCTGTGACTGCGGTCCGCAACTGCACAAGGCCATGCAAATGGTGGAAGAGGCAGGAAAAGGCGTGGTTGTCTACATGAACCAGGAAGGCCGCGGCATTGGGCTGCTCAACAAATTGAAAGCCTACAAACTGCAGGAGCAGGGCTTAGATACCGTTGAAGCTAACATTCAGTTAGGTTTTGGGACAGATGAGCGAGATTATGGCGTGGGAGCGCAAATACTGAGAGACTTGGGTGTCACTAAAATGCGCCTGCTGTCTAACAATCCCCGCAAGCGTACCGGCCTTATAGGCTATGGACTGGAGATAGTGGAACAGTTGCCAATTGAGATAGAGCCCAATGAGTTTAACCAGCGTTACCTCACTACTAAACGTGATAAGCTGGGGCACGAGATTTTGAAGAAGTAGAACAAAAAAGGCGGAAGAAAATCTTCCGCCTTTTTTGTTCTACTTCAAAAGAGACTTACCATGATTCCATGATCTCTACTTCGCCTTTATAATATCCTTCCACTGTTTTGTTCTGGAACTTAACTTTGTAAGTAATTTCATAGTTGCCCTCGCCCAGCTTTTTAATTTTTGTCTCCCCTTGCACCACCTGGGTCTCTCCTGAGTTGATGCTGGTTTCGGCATTGGCCTTGGCAAGAACATAATAAAACTTGCCCTGCTCAAAGTTGGAGGCATTGCCGCTTACCGGCTGTTTAAAAGAATAGGTGCCGTTAGAAAGATCGGCTTCTTCAGCGCTTCTCAAAAAGTCAAATGATATTAGTTGCTCATCATCATCTTTCAGCAACCATAAGGTAAAAAGGGTGGGGTAGTCTTCATCATAAAATGCCTGAGCGCTGTTCAACTCATAGAATTCGTTGTCTATTTTCAGGTAGTTCTGGTAAGGTGAAACGGGTGCCGGATTACCGGCATCGTCATCGGAGCAAGAAAACAGGAAGAAGCTGAAACTTAGCAGCAGGAGGAGGTTTTTAAGGTAATGCATGTTTGAACAATAAAGAGATAAAATAGGTTATAAAATAGAGGCTATTTGCCAGCCACAGAAGCAACCGGTTTGGGTTATTCCTTACTCATAGATACCTAAAGTGCGGAAAGCGTTGCATTGGGTGAAAAATAATTCTGGAGGTGCTGTCAGCTGGAGCTAACATAATAGCCAATTACTTTTTTCGTTATAAAACGCTATGCTAGAAAACTTTCTGATGTTTTTCTTAGTATAGAAATTGTTCTATATATTGACGGAAGACTTAAGCAATAGGAGTGATGAAGATGGAAAGAAAAGTATTTGGTCTTTTAACAGCCTTGCTTTTAATAGCGGGCAATGCCATGGCGCAAGCGTCTGGTCTGGTAGATGAATGGGCGATGGGCAGAGTATACCTAGCCTCTGGCGATTCAGTCATGGGTAAAATTACTTACCACCGTTCCGAAGATTTAATTAAGATCACCAAAACCGATGGAACGGTAGCGGCTTATGCTCCTGTGACGGTACGTGGCTTTGAGGCCGTTGAAAAAGACGGAAGGTTCCGCCGCGTGTTTGTGACACAGCGCTGGAACATGGGCAATGACTACAGTGATTTTCTGGCTCCGGCCTTTTTTGAACAGATTGTCTTTGGTAATTACGGGCTGCTCCGCCGCGAAACCATGACCCGCCGCGACGTAAGCCGTGATGCCATGTACCGCGGAGGCTACAGTCCATACGGATACCCTATGGCCAACAGGCCTTACTATGTAGAGCAGCGTGTTGATTCGTATTTTATTCTGCTGCCTAGCGGCAAAGTAAAAGAACTACGCAACGTGAAAAAGGATTTGGAAACGATATACGGCAAGAAAAAAGGTCAAATGAAAGCGTACATCAAGCAGAACAAGCTCAGGTACACGCACCTGCCAGATTTAGCTAAAATAGTAGCTTATTTTGGAAGCATTTCTGCCTCAGATGTAAAATCTACTTAAAGAAAAGAAGCAGCAAAAAAACGCAAGCGTTCAATGAGTGGTTAAAAACCAAGAGCCCCGTTGCTTTTTGCAACGGGGCTCTTGGTTGTTGTTTTAGGCCTGTTTTGTAAAAAATAGGCCTAAAACGAGCTTATAAATCTCTTGACCGTAGCAGAATGTAACTTAGCAAGCAAAAGAGCATGATGTAAATAACTGATTGTGCGGCGGCTCCCCAAATGCCAAGGCTTTCAGAAGCTCCGGTGACCATTTCAAACAGCTCTTTATTTGGAATAGGCGTGAGGGTAGACAGGGCTTTCATGGGGAAATACTTGTCTACCGAATCAGGAAGTTGGTAATGAATAATGGGCTCTACAATTTTAGCGTAAATCAAAAAAGCAATAATGGCTAATCCGCTTTTCTTAATCAGGAAACCGAACAGCATGGCCAGCGTCATGTACCCTACCGCCTGTATAAAGTAAAAGAACACGTAGTGCGAGTCAGTGAACATGTTAGCCGTGTTAGAGGCCGGACTGAAGATGTTTCCGAAGATAATGCCTAATAGGAACACCAATAAGGCGCACACCACTCCCAACAAAAGCACTACTGAATATTTGGCCTGCACTACGTTGGCACGGGTGTAGCCGTCAATTACCTGCTGCCTGATGGTTCTGAAGGCGTATTCATCGGTCACGGCAATAATCACTAATATGCCCAGCAGCAGGTTAAAATAGCTGGCAATGTAGGTGAGCTTAACCCAGAGGTCGGGGAACTGGTAAAAAGATTCGCCGGCTTTTTGACCGTTAATGGTCACGTGGCTGCTGAAGTACAGAATAAGCACCAGCAGGGCTACGTACACGGCTAAAATAACCCAGAACGTGCGGTAGGGTAGCAGCTTGCGGAGTTCTATGCTAAGTAACGAAGAGGTCATACGGTTTCGGCTTTAATGATTTCCATAAACTGGCTTTCAAGGCTTTTCTTTTTAACAGTCAGCTGCCCTAGCGCCACGCCCTGTGCAAAAAACGCGCTGTTCAATTCTGAGCTGTCTGTGCCAGATTGCAGCACCAACTGCACCTGGTTCTGCTGTACCCGCGCCTCAGTCACAAAGGGTAACTGCTGCGCCAATACTAATAGCTGCTCCAGAGGTGCCCCGCCGCTGATGAACACTTGATCGTTGGTGGACATGATGGAGGAAACCGGTCCCTCTGCTTTCAATTTGCCGTTGCGCAGTACTGCCATGTGGGTGCAGACTTTCTCCACTTCATCAAGTAAGTGACTGGCCAATAAAATAGTTTTGCCCTGCGCCGCCACGTCTAAAATGAGCTGACGTACTTCGGCAATGCCCTCGGGGTCTAAACCATTGGTGGGTTCATCCAGCACCAGCACCTCTGGGTCGCCTAGCAGCGCCGAGGCAATGGCCAGCCGTTGTTTCATACCCAAAGAATAGCCCTTGAACTTGTTCTGCTTCCGGTGCGAAAGGCCTACCATGTCCAGCACCCTTTGAATATGTGCGTGATCTACTTTCTTTATGTCGGCTGAAATTCTGAGGTTCTGTTCGCCGCTGAGGTAGGGGTAAAAATTGGGAGTTTCCAGCAACGCGCCAATGCGCCGCTTGGTGCTCTTGGACATGGTTTGCCCGAACCATTGGAAGGTGCCGCCCGAGGGGTTGATCACATCCAGCACAATGCCTAGCGTGGTGGTTTTGCCGCTGCCGTTGGGTCCTAGCAGCCCGTAAATGCTGCCCTGCGGAACGCCAATGCTCAGTTGGTCCAGGGCCTGCACTCTGCCGTAGCGCTTGCTCAGCCCCTGAATGTCTAATACGTTTGCCAAAATGATGTTTGGTTGAGGTTTGGTTTCTACAAAGCTAGAAGGATTTGCCTGAAAACCTACTGGTTACGCTCGGGCAAAAGAAAACGCCTTCCGGGGAGGAAGGCGTTTTGGAGCAGTTTTTCAAAAAACAGGGCTAATTGAGCTTATTTCTTGTGGGCGGCGGAGGTGGCGGAAGGTCTTTCTTCACCCGCACCGGCGGCGGGGGAGGAGGCAAAGTTCCAAACTTCTTTTCAAAGGCAGTTCTGCCTTCGGGGGTTTGGTCGAAACTCTCCACCTCGCCAGACTTAAAGATGACATACAAGGTTCCTTCATCGCTGCTCAATCCTTTTACAGTTGGGTTTCGCTCCTTGAACTCTTGGGGCAAGTCAGTGGTGAAGGGTGGTGGTGGTGGTAGTTTGGCCTGAGGCGCATCTGGGGCGGGTGGTGCCGGTGGCGGTGGAGCTGGCAAAGCAGGCAGCTTACCGTATTTCTTCTCAGCGGCGGCCATGCCTTTTACTGTACTAGGGTACTGCTCTGTCTTGCCAGATTTCAGATGGATAGACAATGTCTCATTTGCCCAAGTTAGCCGTTTTACAGAGGGGTTCCGTTTCAGAAAAGCTTTATAATCTGCTGGCAAGTCTTGCTTCTCCTGCACAGGTTCCTCGTCTTTCTTTACCACAGGCGGCATAAACTTTACCGTTTGCTTGTCTCTTTTGACAACCGGAGGAGTGAATTTAGTAGTCGCTTTTTCTTTGTTGGCGGCAGGGCTTGAAGAAGATTTTACTTCCTGCTTTTTCTTGGCCGGAGTAGATTGTTGTTGGGCTACGGCAACGGCCTGCTGAGCGGTAGACTGTAGCTTCTCCGGAATTTCACTTAACGAGTCAGTGCCTGAAAAGAGCAGCAAGCCTGCTATAAGGGGCAGCGCGAGCAGGCTCTTCAGCAGGTGAGAGCGAGTACTTTGGGGTTGGTTCATCATCATGATTCGGTTTTTAAGGGGTATGGCATTGAACGGGTGTACCACCAGAAGAGACGAGGGGCTAACGGCCCGTAGAAGCGAGTATTGGTAGATTTTGCGGTCAGCGCCTTTGTGCAGCAGCTGCCGGTCGGCAATGAACTCCAGGTTTTCTTTAATGGACTGCCGCATCTTCCAGGCCATAGGGTTTAACCAACCAAACACCGTGAGCAGCTCTGCCAGCAATACATCTAAAGTGTGGGCCTGCTTTACGTGGACCTGCTCGTGCTCCAGAATCAACTTCAGTTCCTGGGCTTCAAAGGGAGCGGGATTCAGGTAAATGTTTCGGCCAAAAGAAAAAGGACTAATCTGTTCCGCCACCTTTCGGAAAGGGATGTGTTGAACTTTTGAAGGTTTAGATTTTCGGTGCAGCCGGTAGAGTGAAAAGAATTGCACCAGTAACCGGACAAACATAAGAGCTGCCCCAGTACAGAAAAGAAGTATTGCCACTTCACCATAATCAATGATATTTTCAGAGGCGACTGGGAAAGCTTCAGGTTGAGGCCAATATACCGACGGGCTAGGTAGAGCAGGCAAAAAAGTAGGTTTCTGTTGGCTAAACCAAGTTAAATCAAGGGCAGGGTAAACAGCTGAGAATAGCACCGTAAACCAAAGGTATGCCCGGTTGAAGTTGTAAAACGTGAGCCGACGGAGCGCCAGAAAATAGAGGCCGTACAACAGCACCAAGGCCAGATTGGCTTTAAAAAGGTGTAGGAGGATTTCAGACATCTTTGTCAGGATTTTGGTTTTCAATCATTTGTACAATCTCCTTCAGCTCCTCCGGGCTCAGTTGCTTTTCCTTCACGAAAAACGCGACCAGTTCTTTGTAAGAGTTCTGGAAATAATCGCCCACAAAGCTCTTCATGAACCGCTTCTTGTATTCCTGCGCTTTTATAATTGGGAAGTAGCGGTAAGTGTTCCCCAGCTTCTCGCCCTGCACATATTCCTTTTTCTCAAGGTTCTTGACCGTAGATGCCAAGGTGGTGTAAGGAGGCTTGGGGTCGGGGAGTTTCTGCAGGAAATCTTTGATAAAGCCTCCGCCGGTTTCCCAAATTACCTGCATGGCCTCCTCTTCCTGCTGTGTCAGTTTTTCCATAGCTACTTCTGCTTACGAATATTTCGGATTGTTACGAACTCTTAGTATTACTACGAAAATTTCGTAATAAGTAGCGATTTTATTCGAGAATATTTTTCTAAAAATTAAAAAAGCCTATTTCTATGGCAGAAGAGGCTTTTTTAATGATGCTGTTTTTGTGCTGTTTTCCGGAAAAGAGGGCTAAAACAGGTGGGGGGCTACTGACTGTTTTCTGCAAATGAATATTTCTTGCCAATCTGCTGTATTCGTTCTGGCAGATTGCCTGCCAAATAACCGCCATGAAAACAAATAAGATGTTCAATGTCAAACGTAGCTAGTTTCTGTACAGAGATCAATGCCGCAGGTAAATCAAGGGTGAACTCAGGATTGGCAAGTGCCAACTCTTCGTTTTCTACCACTAGCGCATCGGCGGCTATCAAAGTTTTAGATGATGGCACATACACTGAAATATGTCCCGGCGTGTGCCCCGGCGTCGGGATGATAAGTACGTCACTAAAAAGTAAAGTTTTCTCTGTTTCTGGCAAAACAACATCCACGGCAACGGGTTGTACTGTTTTCAGGAATTGCTGAAAAGCCAGTCCGCCAGGTTTCTGTTCTTCGGGCAATGAGTCTTGTAAATCTTCTGCCTGTTGTAACCGGGCAGGTTTTTGGCTGCCATTTATAAAGCTTGCTTCCGTTTCTGAGGCATACACGGTCAGGTGCGGAAATTGCTCTTTTATTTCGGCCAAGGCACCTACATGGTCAATGTCATGGTGGGTAATTAAAATGCCGGTGAGGTCAGAAAGCGAATAGCCAATCTGCTGCAGAGTCTCTTCTAACAGTGGTTTGAAACCCGGATAGCCACAATCTATCAGCACAAGCTCTGTTTCGTTTTCCATTAAAACCGGATGAATGGTTTCTTCGCGGCCTTGGTGGCTAAAAGTAATGTTAAGAGGGTATGCCTTCATGATCTTTTAATCGCGGTTGTGTCACAGAAGACTACTTTACGGGTAGTTTGCCGCCTTGCCAGCGGGTAACGGGGTAGCGCAAATAAGTGTTCTCAAAGTGCGGGGTGTTCTGGTACACAAAGTTCAGCTGGGCCCGGGCGCTTTTGGCTAAGGCAGGGTCTTTGGCCTTGGCTTCTTCCAGAGCGGCTTTCAGCTTGGGGTCTTTCTTCAGGTATTCCGCCGCTAAGTCTTCAAACACATATGCTGAGAAATGCTCTTTCTGCCCCAGAATGGAATCAAAGAAGTTCCAGGCGAAATAAGAGTCCAGCCCCTGCGGCTCCAGCGTCTCTACCAGAAAACGGTTGCTGATCTGGTTCAGCTCTACCACGTAGTCTCCCGCAAAGTACTGGATGGGCAGCTGCTCCTGGCGCACCTGCACGTCAGTGTGCAGGTAATGGCCCTCATAGGGGCGGGGCAGGGTTTTGTAGTCGGTGATGTAGTAGACTTCGGTGGTAAGCACGGTGTCTTTGGTCAGGCGCTTCAGGTCTACCTGATTCTGCTCTAGCCGCGCAATCACCTCGTGCCAGGCCTGCGGAATAATATAGGCCTTTGGTTTTTTTACCGTAATGGTGGGGCGGAAGGTGTCGAAGAACTTTACCGTGCGGGTGAATGGTGCCTTGCGGTCGTAGTACAGGCGGGACTGCCCGCTCACTTCGCTGGGCTTGTACTTGGCCTCATACCCCTGAAATTGGAGAAGCTCAAACTCGGTAGTGTCCGGAGCCCAATTCAATACGAACTCCTGCTGCTGCCGAACGGCGGAGCGGTCTTTGGCGCGTGCGGCTCTAATGTTGTTCACGTTTTTAGCCGTGAAGTCCAGAAACTCCAGCATAAGGTCATAGGTAGACTGCACGCGCTGGTCAAAGGGCTTGAGCATGTGCGTTTCGGGCACAAAGCCCAAGGTTTGGTATAAGGCCGTGTAGCCCGTGGCGTACCGCGGCGACTCCATAAACCCGAAGATGCCAGACTCCGGTAGCTCTCCTCTGGAATTTACGTAGGGCACCAGCGGCCACTTCCGCTTCTCCATGCCTTTGTAAAGAGCGGGCAGCATGCTGTTCTTCAGTAAATGACCCAAGGCCCCGCCCAATTTGTTATGCTGCGTAGGAATAAGGGTCATGGTGTACTGGTAATCGGCGCCGTTGCTGGTATGGTTATCCACGAATACCTCAGGGTCCCAGGTCCGGAAAATAGTGGCAAACGTGAGGGCGTTGCGGGAATCGGCTTTGATGAAATCTCGGTTGAGGTCCAGGTTGCGTGCATTGCCTCTGAAGCCGTAGCTCTCGGGCCCGTTCTGGTTCGTGCGGGTGTGGCTGTTGCGGTTCAGGGCGCCGCCCACGTTGTAGATTGGAATTATCACCAGCACCACCTTATCTAGCTGTGCTTTAAGCTTTTTGTTCTGCATGAGGTCACGGGCCAGCATCATAGTTGCGTCAATGCCCTCAGGCTCGCCAGGGTGAATGCCGTTCTGCACCAGCAGCACCGCCTTGCCCTTCCGGTGAATGGATTGTGGGTCAAAATCACCATCGGTAGAAATTACCACGGTGTGTAGCGGTTTGCCGGCATCGGTCATGCCTACGGCAGACATTTTTATTTCAGAATACGCTTCGTCTAAGCGCTGGTAGTAGTCAATACATTCTTGGTAAGTAGCGGTTTTAGTACCCTTGCTTTTCTCATAGGGCGTATTCCAATCAGGTGCGGTGGTAGAGAAAAGAAGGCTGCTGAGAAAGCTAAAAAAGGTAAGAAGCATGGTGCGCGAGGTATAGATTTAGAAGTCAATGTTAGGGATTAAACCGCAGAAAAGGAAAAAGCCTCAACCCCAGCCTCTCTCCAACAGAGAGAGGGGGTTCCGTTGATGCGTTTTAGAGCAGTTTTGCTGAAAACGCGCCGGAAACGCGAACACTGTCGCAAGTTTAGCGGTAGCATAACTTGTGGCTGCCTTGGCGGAAGTTTAAAAATTTCCCAAGTTCTGCTGCCTAGCCACGAAAGTTGAAAACTTTCTACATGAAAAGATCCAAGTTACGCTACCGCTAAACTTGAAGCAGAACCCAAATCTCTGCCGTTGCAGTGATGTCCGCTCAAAAGACCTCGAAGTGTCTCCAAGACTTGCGAGTGTCTGCGCCAAAAGCCGTACCATGAATAAACTACTTATTTGTTTCCTGCCTCAGGTATACTTTCTGCTCCATTTTATAGACGTTGGTATTAATGCGGAACAACAACGTGGAATCTGAGGGTTTGGTAACGGTTATGTGACCAGCAGTGGCGGGAGATGGTTCTGAACTTTTGGACCGCAGGTTTTGGTAAGAAAGTACTTCCGAACTGAAAGGCAAATGGATGCTTTGAGCGGTAGAAACAGAGTCAGGTGCATCTACAAAAGTAATTCTGGCACTATCATAGAAAGCGGGTGATACTTTGAAGTCAATCCACAGCGAGTCCTGAAAGTCTTGGAAGGAGAGGGAGGAGAAAACATTAGCTTCCGGTAGAGAATCTGAGGAAATAAAAAGTGAGTAGGAGGCAGAGTCGGGTACCCAATGGCCATTTTCTTGAATAGAATGTAGAACCAAATGCTGAGTGAGCATAATCGGCAGTTGCATTGTATCTATGATAGGGGCATAAATGATTTGTCCCACTTGCTCAAACAGTTTGCAACCCGAAGCACAAACAATACAAATGCTTATTAAAAAAGCATGATTTGCTCTCCGCCAGTAAACTTGGAGATTGGCCATTTTCTGTTAGTAGCGGTGGTTTAACTCGCTCCCGAACATTTTGTCATCCAGGCTGAAGCGCCCAGGTCCTATAAAATAAAGGCCTAAAAAAAGAATGGCTGCTTCTACCGCGTGGGAGTAACCGCCAAAACCATCGCCGCCTAGGTAGTGGCGCAATGCTGCCACCACCATAGTAATAAACAACAGCAAGGTGGTTGGTCTAAACATAAGGCCTAACATCAGGAACAGACCGCCTATAGTTTCGGAAAAGGCCGCCATAAACCCAAAAAAAGCGTGCCCAAAATCAATACCCAAATTGCCCATGGCGCTGCCCACCATCTCCCATTTTTCAGCTCCTCCGGTAATCTTAGGCCATCCGTGCACCATAAACATGAAGCCTATGCCAATGCGCAAAACGAGCAAGCCAAAATTACGGTGCGGGTACAGGTTGCGGAGAAAACTCATGTTTGCCAGAAATTAGTTGTATTAGGCCTGTTTTTCAAAAAGTAAGGCAAAAACTTGAACAAAAATGAGTTACACTTTCATATATACATTCAATCATTCACTCATTAATAAATAAGCACACCGGTTACGGTAGCTGAATTAGGCACGTCTTTTATCTTAAGTTTTGACCAACGCTCTGCCGGAATATCGCCCAGGTCAAGAAAGAAACTCATGCCTGCTTTGCCCGCTATAGCCACAAAATGTTCTTCGCCGGGTGTTACCTGCGTTATGTTTATATTATTTTTTAGCTCACCAAAGGTGCTGCCAATACCAATGCCTTCAGCGGTTTTGTAGGCGGGGTTCAAAACAGTGATTCGCCAAACATGGCAAGCGTCGCCAGTACATTCCTGCTCCACACGTAAATCGGTACGTTTGCGCTCGCCAAGTACCTCGTAGGCTATGGTGGTCATGCCTTCCTGCATGTGCTCAATCTCACGCAGCTTATTTTCGCCGTACTGTTTGCGCAATTCTTTAATGGTCATGCCAATTTTAACCGCTCCGGCCTGTTTCTGTTGCAGGGTGTAATTGAACAGTGGATTGGCATTGGTAGGCGATGAAGAGGCCGTAGAAGTGGCGCCGGGAAGCGTTTCTTCTGGGTCAGAGCCGAAGTCATTGGTGGTAGGGGCGGCTGGATCTGGAGAACCTAACTCCTGAGCATCTTCGTACACTTCAGCAGCCGTTTCTTCCAGTTTTGTTTCTTGTTCGGTTTGGGCTGTGTTAGAATCTTGGTTACAGCTAGCCAGTGCCAGAACGGAGCAAAACAAAAAAGCAATCTTTTTCATGTAAGGTTGATTTGGAAGGGCATAGGTACTAGTTCTAAAGACATAACGCAAGTAGTACGCGCAGGTTACCCACAGGTTTTTTGGCGTTAGCCGGTTTTAAGGGTAATTTGCCTCCACACAGTAAGTACAACTATGGAAAAGAAGCCCCTCATTTTGGTGTCGAACGATGACGGAATCACGGCCCCCGGTATTCATGTTTTGGTAAAGGTGATGCAACGGATAGGTGAAGTAGTGGTAGTAGCCCCAGACGGGCCTCAGTCGGGCATGGGTCACGCTATTACCATTGGCAACACCCTGCGGTTAGACAAATCTTTGGCCTTTGACGAAGTAGAATCTTACGAGTGCTCCGGCACCCCCGCCGATTGCGTAAAACTGGCCAAGCACCACGTGCTCAAAGACCGTAAACCTGACCTGGTGGTAAGCGGAATCAACCATGGCTCTAACTCCAGCATAAGCGTGCTGTACTCCGGCACCATGTCGGCGGCCATTGAGGCAGCCATTGAAGGATTGCCCGCTATTGGTTTCTCGCTTTGTGACTACGGCCATGACATTGACTTCAGCCACACCGAGGAATTTGTAGAGCGCATTACCCGGCAGGCGCTGGAGCATGGCGTGCCTAAAGGAGTGGCCTTGAACGTGAACTTCCCCAAGAAATCAGACAATCCTATAGCCGGTATAAAAGTTTGCCGGCAGGCGCGGGCAAAGTGGGAGGAGGAGTTTGATGAACGCCAAGACCCGCGCGGCCGCGGATATTTCTGGCTAACGGGCAGCTTCGTGAACTACGACCAAGGCGATGATACCGATGAAGCCGCACTTGCCCAAAATTACGTGAGTGTTGTGCCCTGCCAGTTTGACATGACCGCCCACCACACCATCACTACCCTCAACAACGACTGGAACTTGAACCCCTCTTCAGAGCCAGTTTTGGGTTCTAAGAATTATGAGAATGCAGGCGAGGGACTAGGATAACTGTTTTAGCCCTTGTTTCAGAAAAGCAGCCCGGAAACAGCTTTCCGGGCTGCTTTTTTTGTGCCTTTCAGTTGGCTATTTTAACCAAATGTATGGTCATGCTGAGGCAAAACAGCAGGAATAGTTGCTGTAAAAAATTTAAGATGAATAATATTGTCTGTAATAAAAATTCAAAAGTCAAGTGCTAAACATTTACTTTCTGCACTTATTGCTGCATATTGGTCTGGCAATGGAAGAAGGGTTGAAGAGTAACCATAATCAGAAAAAATACATGTACAGAAAAATTTTGGCGGCGGCGAGCCTGTTCGTGGCAATTGGGTTGCAGAGCTGCAAAACTCAGGAGTCCACTACCGCAGCTTCTGCCGCCCCCACAGCCGTAACCGAAGAAGTGAAAGGCCCCAAGGCAGCCAAAGAATTCAGAGCGGCTTGGGTGGCTACCGTTGCCAATATCAACTGGCCCAGCAAGCCCGGCCTTAGCACCGAGGAGCAGCAGAAAGAAGCTATCGCTCTGCTGGACTTTCTTCAGCAGCACAACTACAACGCTGTTATTTTTCAGGTACGTCCCGCTACCGATGCTCTATACAAAAGCGATTTGGAGCCATGGTCTTATTACCTGACCGGTGAACAAGGCAAAGCCCCCGAGCCGTATTATGACCCGTTGGAATTCTGGATTGAGGAAGCCCATGACCGCGGTCTGGAGCTGCACGTGTGGTTGAACCCGTACCGCGCCCACCACACCAGCGGCGGGCCCATCAGTGAGCAGTCTATTGTAAATAAAAAGCCAGAACTGGTAGTGAAACTAAAGCAGGGCTATTATTGGCTAGACCCTGCGCACCAAGGCACCCAAGACCATTCTTATGAGGTGGTGATGGACCTCGTGAAACGCTATGACCTTGACGGGGTGCACTTCGATGATTATTTCTACCCGTACTCTTCTTACAACAACGAAGAAGATTTTCCGGATGATGCTACCTGGGCGGCTTACCAGCAGTCGGGTGGGCAGTTGTCGCGCGATGATTGGCGGCGGCAGGCAGTGAACCAGTTTATTGAAAGATTGTACACGGGCATCAAAAAAGAGAAGCCGTACGTGAAGTTCGGACTGAGCCCCTTCGGAATTTGGCGGCCGGGCCATCCAGAGTCTATTCAAGGTCTGGACCAGTACAATGCCTTGTATGCCGACGCTAAGCTGTGGCTGAATAAGGGCTGGGTAGATTATTTCTCGCCGCAGCTGTATTGGAAAATCAATCAGATCCCGCAAAGTTATCCGGTGTTGCTGGGCTGGTGGGAAGAGCAGAACCTGATGAAACGCCACCTGTGGCCGGGCATCAGCATTGGGCGCGACAGCAGCGCTATCAACATCAATGAAATTAAAAGCCAGATTATGATTAGCCGCGGTATGTTGCCTCAGAGCCCGGGTGTGGTGCATTGGAGCATTTCGCAGGTAACCAAAAACCCGCCAATGGCCAAAGCGTTGTTGCAGGGACCGTACCGCCAGCCCGCCTTGGTGCCTACCAGCCCTTGGCTAGACAACGAAGCGCCTAAAGCCCCTGAGGTTACCACTTTGCTTTTAGGGGATTCAGTAAAAGTTAGCTGGGTAGCCAACGATGAAAAAGATACCTTCAGGTGGGTGGTGTATTACCAATACGGTAATGTCTGGAACTACAAAATCTTGAACCGCAAAGACCGCGAAATTGTGTTTCCACTGGGTAGAGCCACAGGCCCGCTAAGGCAAAGAAATGATTCAGACAGCACAGCAGTTCAACCTGCGCCTATTCCGTTAACTAGAGTAGCCGTAGCGGCAGTAGACCGTACCGGCAATGAAGGGCCTCGGAAGGAAGAGGAAATAAAGAGGTAGCCTCACCAAGCATTTTAGACGCAAAGCCTCGGCAGATTCTGCCGAGGCTTTGCGTTTTAGGCCTCTTTTTGGAAAAGGAAGCCTAAAACAAAAGATGTTTTAATTGAAAGAGTGACAAGGATAAATAGAAAATCAGCCCTTGAGTTTTTAGGCAGATTCTCCCCTTAAGGCTCAATTTATTAGGGACTGATGCAACTTTTTCGTCCCCCTTTGAAGGGGTAGGTGGATGATTACTCGTGTTGATGATGGCGTTCCCTAGCTCTTTTTGGTTGCTTTCATTGTCGTTATATCTACATTTTGCGAAGCTATCTATGACTTCAGCGCCCTTGTTATCCCCCTACCCCCTTCAAAGGGGGACGGACGCGTGCATAATAATATGGTGTAGGATTAGCTCTTATAAGGAGTGAATAGGAGTGTTTACGCCTGCTGGGCTACGCATGCCACTCTTACTTTTATTGAGATGCTTTTTACAGAGTAGACACTCCTACCAACTTCAAATAAATCTACACCAGCTTATCAGCAAAGAGCCGCTTTAGGTCTTCTTCTATATTTTTAACATTGGCTTTAAAGCTCCGGAAAACCATAAAATAGGGAAGGGACATGAAGCCAGCCAGAAAGGCAAACGCTACCAAGGTACTTTGGGTAAAGCCTTCACGTGTAGCAAACATTAACGTACCAATTATGCCTATGCCACACAGCAGGTAAAAGAACAGTACAAACGCAATATGATAGAAAGGCATACGGGCGCTAGCCACTAACTTAGTGCCGTTCGGATCTTCTATTAATTTCCCCTGTACCGGAAAAATAGACTCTGCAGGGGTAAGCGGAGCTCTTGATTTTATTTTTTTGCCTTCAACCAGCCGGTAGTACGTTCTGTACAGCATGTACATATTGAAAGTAGTCTCGTGCACGCTGCCTCCGTACCATTTACGGTGACCGCCGGTAAGCAGGGTTTCGTGGTGGGAGGGGTAAGTATAGACTGACGGAATTCCGTTGAACGCTTTTTTTACCCGGTCTAGCTGCTCTTTCACGGAGCCGTAGTAAGTGCTATTCTGCGTTTCAATGAGGTCTTGCAAGCGCATAATGACTTCCGGTACGGTTAGGTGCACCGAAAAATTTATCTCTTGTTTAAAGGGAGATTTCATGCGCATGAAGTCGGGAGGTTTATTGGCACTTTGAAATTGGAATGGCCTCTGCAATTTCTACGGGCAGCTACGTTGCGTCTATTCGATTTTAGAGTTTGCCTTGTCACCTTAAGGCTTACTTATTTCAACGGAAGGTTGTTCTGCAAAGGGCAAAAAAATACTCCCACACTTTTCAATGAGGGAGTATTCTTTAGCTTATGGTGAAAGATTAACCTACGGCAGTTATCTTTTTCTTGTTCAGGTTTTCTACCGGGCCAAAATGCGCTTTTTTGATGGTAATGCCGGCCACTTTTAAATGTACTTCTACCGGAGCTAATTTTTTGGTAAACTCTGAGGTAATCACTTTGCCGTAGAATTCTTTGGCATCTTTAGAGGCACCTTTTTCAAAAGAGTGCCGTGAAAAGTTTTTGGTGATAGGCAGGCCAGGAATGATCTGGTAAGTAGTGCACACAACCTCGTAAGAAGGCAAAAAAGGCTTAATTGCTTTTTTTAACAAACGTTTCATTAAATAATAATATTGGGAAAGGGTTTATTTCGTCTGAATCCAAAGTTAGCCTTAATTTTGTTACGTTACGCTAGTTCTTAAAAATTTATTATTTCATACTAAAAATGCCGCAGATAGGTAAGTGTCAGGGGGTTAGCAGTCTTTGTGTGAAACACTGCTCTTCTAACCATAGTCATCATTTTTTGGCTGATTTTCTAAAAATAGGTCAAAAGCAGCAACAACATTCTATAGATGATCTGTAGACTTGGCATATGCCGCGGCCAGTGCTTACATTTGGTTTACGTATCAGCCTTCGGCTAAAATCTCACACTTCATGCTGACTAAACTTAAACATGTGGCCCTGGCAGCTGCTTTGGCTTTACCATTAGGAGCACTAGCCCAAAACCAAGACTCCCTTTTCATCAGGAAACTATACAACATAGCGCTTACACAAGGCAACAGCTATGAGCAGCTCCGTTACCTCACCCAAAACATTGGTGCCCGCCTGAGCGGCTCTCCGCAAGCTGCGGCAGCCGTAGAATGGAGCCGGCAGGAAATGGAGAAAATGGGCTTAGACCGCGTGTACCTGCAAGAGGTAATGGTGCCCCACTGGGTGCGCGGCGACAAAGAATACGCGGCTATTGTCAACTCAAGAATAACCCCAGCCCGTGAAGTAAATGTATTGGCCTTAGGTGGTTCAGTAGCTACTCCGGCCAATGGCCTTACTGCCGAAGTGGTAGAGGTGCAGGGCATTGACGAACTCAAGAAACTGGGCAAGAAAAAGGTGCAGGGCAAGATTGTATTCTTCAACAGACCTTTCGATCAAACGCATATTGTTACCGGCCGGGCCTACGGCGGCGCAGTAGACCAACGCTCCAGCGGACCATCTGAGGCTGGTAAATTGGGTGCAGTGGGCGTGGTGGTTCGTTCCATGGCCTCCAACACAGATGATTTCCCGCACACCGGCGGCTTGCGCTACGCCGATGATGCTCCACGCATACCAGCCGTGGCCATTAGCACCAAGGGCGCCGACCTGTTGAGCAGTCTTTTAAAAGAGGATGAGAAGTTACGGTTCCATATGCGCCTGAACCCGCAGTGGCTACCCGATGTGCTGAGTTATAACGTTATTGGCGAAATAAAGGGTTCTGAGAAACCAGATGAAATTATTGTGGTGGGTGGTCACTTAGACAGCTGGGACATTGGCGAGGGTGCCCATGATGACGGTACCGGAGTGGTGCAATCTATGGAAGTGTTGCGCCTGCTCAAGCAAATGGGCTATAAACCTAAGCGCACTATAAGAGCCGTCATGTTCATGAACGAAGAAAACGGCCTTCGCGGCGGCACCAAATACGCCGAGGTAGCCAAGCAGCGTGGCGAGAAACACATTGCTGCCATTGAATCTGATGCCGGAGGTTTTACCCCTCGCGGTTTCGGAATCACCGCACCCAATGAACCCACCTTCCAGAAGCTGTTCGCCTGGAAACCGCTGCTGGCCCCATATGGCCTGCACGACATCGAGCGCGGCGGCGGCGGAGCTGACATTGGTCCACTGAAAGACGATCGCGTAGCCCTCATTGGCTTCCGCCCCGACTCCCAGCGCTACTTCGACATCCACCACACCGCCAACGACACCTTTGACAAAGTAAACAAGCGCGAGTTGGAGTTAGGCGGTGCCTCTATGGCGGCCTTGGTGTATTTGATTGATAAATATGGGCTGTAGGGGTTAGTTGTTCGTTGCTCGTTATTCGTGTTTAGGTATTTGGTTGAAGAGAGGCTGGAGGTGCTGGTCTTTTCCTTTTCAGTTTTTTGGTAATAAACCTAAAGAACTACAATAGCTTTCCAGTGTCTACCAAATTGAAAAACCACTCTCCTGTCATCCTGAAAGGATCTTGTGGGCGAACTAGAAAAGGGTTTGTTCTTAACTGCTTCCGTTCGCAACCGAGATCCTTTCAGGATGACAAAAAGGGGGATAGGGAAGGCTTTTTACAAATTCAAAAAGTGGCTAATATTTTAAAACTATGAAACAAGCTCTTTTCTTTTTCCTATTACTTTATTCTTTGGTTTGTAGTCAAAATGTAAAAGCCACCAGTTGCCGTCCAGCAGATGAAAACAATTGGATTCCTGTAGTTCAAGATTATATAGAGAAAAGTCATTCGATATTTATTGGTGAAGTAATAGGAAAGAAAGAAGAGTTTTTGGTAGTAAAGGTTGTAGATGTTTTTAAAGGCAATCCAAAGGACACCATTCTTTTTGAACCAGATTTTATCAGTGGTATAAGTGATAGAAAGTTGGAACAATGGGAAATAGGTATAAGGATATTTTATATCAAGGAAATTTTGAATAACGTTTATGTAGAGCTCTTAATTAACTCCAGTTGTGGAATGTCAAGGGATCTTTCCTCACTTTATCCTGGTGTTATTCCCCCTGATTTACCACCTCCGCCTCTGCCATCTTCAAATGAAAAGGATAAGAAGAGGTATAAAGATTACCAAAATGAGTATATAATTGATTTACAGAACCGGAAAATTCAATTAGTCAAAAATTGGATAAATGAATACGCCCTACTTAACGCCTACCGCAACAACCATCTCAGTTCTGAGCCAGCAGAACCAGATAACAAGAATTACCTCTCTTACCTCGCCCTAGCACTTTCCATCATAGCCGTTTTCATTGCCTTTTTCAGAAAACAGCGCTAAAACGCTAACTCATAGCTGCCGCATTTCCCGCTGGGAAACTCCCGTTAAGAGCAGTACCTTTGCAACGGTAAAACGGTAGAAGCTTGAAAAAAATCCTCATCATTCGGTTCTCGTCTATTGGCGACATTGTGCTCACCACACCAGTAATCCGTTGTGTGAAACAGCAGGAGCCGGACGCCGAGGTTCATTTCTGTACCAAGGCCGCCTTCCGGAACATCATCGCCAGCAACCCTTATGTGGACAAGGTTTTTACGCTGGAGAAGTCGCTGGGTGACCTGCTGCAGCAGCTGAAAGCGGAGAACTATGACTTGGTGCTGGACCTGCACAACAACCTCCGCACCCGTATATTAAAGGCGCGGTTGGGAAAACCAGCCCGAAGCTTCAATAAGCTGAACTACCGCAAATGGCTGCTGGTGAAGTTCAAGATTAACCGCATGCCCGATGTGCACATAGTTGACCGTTACTTAGAAACCGCTTCCACGCTGGGTGTGCAGAACGATGGGCAAGGGCTAGATTATTTCATACCGGAGAAAGACGAGGTGGACGTAAACACCCTGCCGGAAGCCCACCGCAACGGCTATTACGCCATGGCTATTGGTGCGCAGCATTACACCAAACGTCTGCCCATTGACCGCCTCATAGAACTGTGCGAGAAAATAAATGCCCCAATTATACTGCTAGGCGGCAAAGAAGATGTGGAGGTGGGCACTATGATAGAAAAGTACTTTCAGGTAGAGCCTTTTTTAGGTGACAAGGGAGCCACCACGCACCAGAACTTGGCTATTTACAACGCCTGTGGGAAATATAACCTGAACGGCTCGGCTTCGTTGGTACGCCAAGCCAAAGCCATCTTCAGCCATGACACTGGCCTCATGCACATTGCTGCGGCGTTTAAGAAGAAGATTTTCAGCATCTGGGGCAATACGGTACCCGAGTTTGGTATGTACCCTTACACCCAGGATTTTGAAGTAATGGAAGTAAAAGATCTTTACTGTCGCCCCTGTTCAAAGATTGGCTATCCCAAGTGCCCCGAAAAACACTTCCGCTGCACCCGCGAAATTAAGTTCGAGTTTAAACTGCCGGTGGTGGGGCAAGAGGTGAAGTAGCCATTTTCAGGAGGCTGCGTTTTCGGCCTGTTTTTCAGAAAAGACGTACAAAACGGCAGAACCATCTACCTCTACTATGGCTTCAAAACCCATTCTATACGGCGCCGATTGGTGCAAGAAAACCATCGCCATTCAAGACTACTTCAAATCCCGCCAAGTGGACTACGACTATATTAATGTAGACGAAAGCGAAGAAGCCATGCAAGCCATCAAAGACATGAACCGGGGCCGCGTCCGTTTCCCGATGGTGGTGGTAGGAGAACAAAAGCCCATGAAGAACCCCTCGCCGGAAGAGTTAGATGACGCACTGGGCCAGCATCACTAAGGTGGCATTGCCTTAATGATTATTGATGTTTGAGTAACGAAGCAAATGTTACAGCTGCTCGCTGGCATAAAAAACGCTGCAAGGGCATTTGAGCAGGCGCTAATGTGAAGAGAACCCTCCCGAACCCACCCCCGCTCTAATAAGTAATGAGTCCACAATAATTTAGTAAACAGGCTCTATACCCTCCTTAGCTGTTCCTGCGGGAGCGGGCAACGCAGTGCCAAGGGCACGCAGCGCTTAGCGGGAGCACGAGACGCAGGTTCAAGCCAGCAGTAGCCGCCGAAACAATGAAACAGCGCACATCTGCTAGGTGGTAATTTAACTGAAGCCCTTACTGTTTGAGCGGCAGCGAGTTTAAGGGCTTCTTGATTCTTTTGGTTATTTTTCTCATCAAGGAGAAAAGTGACAAACCTCAGCAGGGAGCGAGGCAGGTAGAAATAAGGCAAAAGCAGTTGTGGGAGAAACAGCATTGAAGTTGTTGGTGAGAACACACAACAACGGCAGAGGGTAAAGCGGAGGCAGGCGTTATTTTTCTGGTAGAAGAAATGCGTCTTCGTTAGATCCCTCGGCGATGCTCGGGATGACTGTAAAGGAGTAGTAGGATCAGGAAGGCTTGGACCGGCAGGTGTAAACATCCCCCTTCGCCCCCTTAAAAGGGGGAGTATCAACAATGAGTAAACTGTGGTAGCTATTCGGCAAAGGCTAATTCTATGGAAGAAAAAAAGCGTTTTGGAGCTGATTCATGAAAATCAGCTCCAAAACGCTCAACCTAAAGGTAAAACCTTAATCTACTTTGTGATCATTTCAAACCCGCTGTAGCTGTGCAGCACCTTTGGCAACTTAATTCCCTCTGGCGTCTGGTTGTTCTCCAGCAAAGCAGCTACAATACGCGGCAACGCCAAAGCGCTACCATTCAAAGTGTGCAACAGCTGTGGCTTACCACCTTCCGTACGCTGACGAAGCTTCAGTCTATTTGCCTGATACGTCTCAAAGTTGGAAACGGAGCTTACCTCCAGCCAGCGGCCTTGGGCGGCTGAGTACACTTCCATGTCATAGGTGAGGGCAGAGGTGAAGCCCATGTCTCCGCCGCAGAGGCGAAGCACGCGGTAAGGCAGTTCCAGCTTCTGCAGTAGACCTTGAATGTGCTGGCTCATTTCCTCCAGTGCGGCATAAGAATTCTCCGGCGTCTGAATCTGCACAATCTCTACCTTGTCAAACTGATGCAGGCGGTTCAGGCCACGCACATCGGCACCCCAAGAGCCTGCTTCTCTTCTGAAACATGGTGTGTACCCCACATTCTTGATAGGCAGTTTATCGGCAGAGACAATCTCGTCGCGGTACAGGTTAGTAATAGGTACCTCAGCGGTAGGGATGAGGTACAGGTTATCGGCGGCATCGTGATACATCTGGCCTTCTTTGTCTGGAAGCTGACCAGTGCCTATGCCAGAGGCTTCGTTTACCAGAATAGGTGGCTGAACTTCATCATATCCGGCTTTCAGGGCTTCATCTAAAAAGAAGTTGATGAGCGCGCGCTGCAGGCGGGCTCCCTTTCCTTTATAAACCGGAAAACCGGCACCGGTAATTTTAATGCCCAGTTCAAAGTCAATAATGTTATACTGCTTTATCAGTTCCCAGTGCGGTTGGGCGTTCTCTGGCAATTGCGGCACCGCGCCGTGCTCTAACACAACTTCGTTGTCTTCAGAAGACTTACCGGCAGGTACGCTCTCGTGCGGAATATTCGGTATTTTGTATAGCGCTTCCTGCAGTTGAGACTCTAGTTGCTGTACTTCCTCGTCAAGGGTTTTGGTGCGCTGCTTCAGGTCAGATGTTTCAGACTTTAGCTGCTCGGCCTGCTCTTTTTGGCCGCTTTTCATGAGGCCGCCTATTTCTTTGGCCAGGTTGTTGGCGCGGGACTGCAGTTCATCACGTTCCGTTTGCAGCGAGCGGCGTTTCTGGTCCAGGTCTAAAATGGACTGTATTTGTTGGGCGGCGTCGCGGAAATTCCTCTTCTCCAGGCCGGCAATGACCAGCTCAGTCTGTTCACGTAAAACGGGTATCTGTAACATGATGCATGTGTTAAATGTACCGCAAAAATAGAATATTTTGGACAGGCCGCAGCAACGCCAACTTTTTTATAAAAAATAGTGTAACTTTTTATCTAAAAAGATTCGTATTACTTGTAAATTAGAACTCGGCTGTCTAACATTGCAGTACATTTTCAGAACGACCGCCATCCTGGTTCTTCAATTTTACCATACTCACTATTTTCCTGTATTATTCGTCTGTCTGTTGCGTTCTGCAACCGCTAAGCTTTAAAACCGAATAGTTAATTATTTCTATTTATGTACAACATTGACGAGTTGAAAGATTCTCTTCTTTCAGAGCTCAAAGAAATTGCTGAGAACCTCGGCGTCACCAACTTCAAGAAGCTAAGTAAGCAAGACCTTATTTACAAGATTCTTGACCAGCAAGCTATCACCCCCGAAGAAAAGCTCCCCAAAAAATATAAAAGTTCACCTAAGGCGAAAGATTCACAGGAAACGGAAGATGCCCCAGCCGAAACGCCTGCCCCAGAGGCATTAGCGGAAACATCGGCTCCGGAAGCAGCTCCGGCAGAAAGAGCAGAACGCACTGCCCGTCCGGCTCGTGCAGAGCGCGCACCTGCCCCTGCCCGCGAGGCCAAGGGACCGCGTGCCCGCACCACTCGTGAGGCAGCAGACCCGGCACAACAGCCTCTGGACCTGCAGGAAGCCAAAGCCGCCGCCCGTGCCGAGGTTCGCGAAGTGCGCACCGACAACCGCGATGCCAAAGACAGAGAGCAGCGCCCACGCCCTAACCGTGACGAGAACCAAAACCGCGAGCAGCGTGGCGACAACCGTCCGCAACAGCGTGAGTTTCAGAACAGAGAGCCACGTGAGAATACCACTCGTGAGCAGCGTGAGCCACAGCAGCGTGAAAACCAGCCCCGTGACAATGCCCCTCGTGAACAGCGCGAGAACAACAACAACAATAATAATAACCGCGAGCAAAGAGAGAATAATCCTAACTGGCAAAACCGCCGCGACCAAAACCAAGGTCAACAGCAGCAAAACCGTCCGCAACAGCAAGCCAATGCCAATAGCTTTAACTTCAGAGAGTTTGATGGTGTAATTGCTAACGAAGGCGTATTAGAGTTAATGCAAGACGGTTATGGTTTCCTGCGTTCAGCACATTACCATTACCTGGCCAGCCCTGACGATATTTATGTTTCTCCTTCGCAGATAAAATTATTTGGCCTGAAGACCGGTGATACCGTGAAAGGTACCGTGCGCGCGCCCAAAGAAGGTGAGAAGTATTTTGCCTTGTTGAAGGTAGATTCTGTGAATGGCCGTACCACTGAGGAGATACGTGACCGGATTCCGTTCCAGCATTTAACTCCTTTGTTTCCAGAGGAGCGCCTGAAACTGACTACCAAGTCAAGCCAATACTCTACCCGTATCATGGATCTGTTCGCGCCAATTGGTAAAGGACAGCGTGGTTTGATTGTGGCTCAGCCGAAGACTGGTAAAACGGTGTTGTTGAAAGAGATAGCCAACGCTATCACTGAAAACCACCCAGAGGTATACCTCATGATTCTGCTCATTGATGAGCGCCCTGAAGAGGTGACTGATATGGCCCGTAGCGTAAACGCTGAGGTAATTGCTTCTACTTTTGATGAGCAAGCCGAGCGTCACGTAAAAATCTCGAGCATTGTGTTAGACAAAGCCAAGCGCATGGTGGAGTGTGGTCACGATGTGGTAATTCTGTTAGATTCTATCACTCGTCTGGCCCGTGCTTATAACACCGTGGTTCCGTCTTCCGGTAAAATCCTATCGGGTGGGGTTGACGCCAATGCCTTGCACAAACCGAAACGTTTCTTCGGAGCGGCCCGTAATGTTGAGAACGGTGGTTCCTTGACCATTATCGCCACCGCCTTGATAGAAACTGGTTCTAAAATGGATGAGGTAATCTTTGAAGAATTCAAAGGTACCGGTAACATGGAGCTTCAGCTGGATAGAAAACTGGCCAACAAGCGCGTGTACCCAGCCATTGATGTTCCGGCCTCAGGCACCCGCCGCGAAGACCTGCTCATGGACCGCGACGAACTCAGCCGCGTTTGGATTCTGCGCAAGTTTATGTCTGACATGAATTCCGTGGAAGCCATGGAATTCCTGAAAGACCGCATGAAAGGCACCAAAGACAATGACGAGTTCCTGATCTCAATGAACAGCTAGGTTGCTGTTGATAGTTATTCGTTGTTCGTTATTTAATGAGAACAATAAGAAAATCCCCAGCAGGTAACTGTTGGGGATTTTTCTGTTTTTGAGGAAGTCGTTTTTGGGCTGTTTTTCATAAAAGAAGCCTAAAACAAACTGGCTTTTCCTCTATGGTGCGGAAGTTACTTCCGTGCCTTAAAAATTGCTCAGCTCGCGCCAGCGTAGCTCGTTTGTTTATCTAAAATGAAAATAGAGTAACTAACAATGGATAACGATCAACGAAAAAAATCACCCGCCAAAACTACCATATCTAACTGCTTTCTTCTTTTCCGGGTCAAATACCAGCAGCCGTCCGTCTTCTTTGCCTAATAGATATTTGAAGCCAATAGTATTTTCCCGCTCCTGAAGTTGGTTCCAGTAGGAGAGAGTGACAAAAGCAGTATCTGGAGGCATATTAGCGGCAATGGCTGGTGTGACAAAATCGGCAGGTTGCACAAACTCTTCCATGCGCTTGATGATAAAAGCTTCACGTTCACGGGTAGTCGCAGCGGGCTTCTCCATTTCATTCACCAAAGCAGCCTCCAAGTCAGCAGCCTGAAAAACTTCATTATGTATAACGGTACCTTCGCGGGTGGTAATGGTGAATTGCACTTGTCCGGCAGTTATGGAATCGCCGCGTAGCAAAAGCCGGAAGTAGTCAGGTTGCTCAGGCTTTGAGAACGGATGGGTGCGTTGCACCACGTGAAGAAGCCGCTTCGTAGACACTTTCTCTCCGGTAGTGGTAGGAGAAGTGGTCGTAAAGTTTGGTTCGTCCTGAACAGTAGTGGTAGTATCAGTAGACTGCTTGCACCCTATCAAAAGCACAAGTAGCCAGAGTATTCTTGTTTTAAGCATGTTTTTAGAAAAGTAGCCTGTGAGCATGTTTAAACTTCTGATTTTGCGCTGCAACTTTCCATAACGAGAACCTGCCTTCGCACTTTTATCGCCTTCGTAGCGCTGCTACGAGGCTCAAAAACTGCTTCGTCAGAACCTCATTCTGGAAAAGTTTCGCCTGCAAACCAAAAGTTTAAACGTGCTCATAAACAAGTACGGGTACCAAAGGATGATGTTCTTCAGATAGAAGCTTTAGCTCCAGAAACGGAGCAGGCACATGAGAATGAACGCAAAGCTGAGACTGAGTGAGGAGACTTTGTTCATGCGCATGGTATTGTCAAAATTGGCGGCAGCTGCACTTTTCTTCACCTGCCAAACCCATAAGCTAAAGACGATCACCACCGGTAGCGTGGCAACCAGAAAAACAGCGGCATAAGTGAGTTCATTTCTGAGCCAGTAGGTATATAGTAACACCGCAGTGCCCAAAAGCAAACTGATGCCCGCAAATAAAAATGTACCCCAGAGGCCAAGTGTGAGGCTAAGGGTCTGGTCGCCCCGCTGCGCATCTTCTTTGTGCTGGTACACCTGGGTAAGCGGGTAGGAGCCACACAGAAAGAGGGTGCTGACCATAGCCAAAAGCAGGTTCGTTTTTTCTGATATACCTGCCTCTTCTGTGCCTATGCCTACTTGTACCATCAGAAAAGTAAACGCCCCTTGAAATACCACCACCACCAACGTGCTGATGATTGGGAATTTCTTCAGCCTGATTCCTTCATAACTATAGGCCTTAGAAATTAGCAGGTACAGGAGCACCAGGCCTGCAAAACTCCAAGACAAAAAAGCAGCTAGCACCACCGCCAGAATATCAAATGTGAGAACCAGCCAATACAGCGCCTCAGTTACTTTAGGTGGGTTTTTGAGGCCACCAATGCTGCCTTCGTCACGGTCATAGTAAGAGTTGTAGCCGTTGCTGGCTGGGTACACCAATATGTGCAGGATAAAGAAAACAGCTGCGGCTTTCCATATCTCTATTTCTGGCGTGGCACTAAGCGCGAACCAGAAGATGGGCATCAAGTAGAGCGAAAAAGGAATACGGAGCAGGCGCCAGGCCGAAGACCAGGAAGAATTCATGCCGCAGTTTACGAAGGATATCCGATTAAATACAACACTCCGGTTCCGCTCCAGTGCCGGGCTCTACCAATGTGCCAGGTGTAGTGGGGAGCGTCTAGCTGTTGTACCATTTGCCGAAGATGCTGGGGCGTGTACATTCGGAGCAAGGAAACGGTGCCGTCCCACACAGTACCCAAAGGAATAAGTGGTACTACATACGTGAAAAACAGACGGCTCCAACGGAATGGTCTTATGAATGGAGTAATGAGCAGAATCACCCAAGGAAAGATCAGCCACACCAACAACAACTCATGCCAGCTTTTACCGGCCCCCTCAAAAATGCCCACTCCCTGGCCTTGGTTCACGGCATCTTTCAGAATGGCTTGAGCAGTGATAGGCTTGAAGTGGTGAAACGCAGAGAAAATAGTTCTAAAGCCAGCTAAACTAGTTGGTACGGCGGTGGCGTCTACAGAATCTTTTTCATAAAGAAGTGCTCCGCCTGATGTTTCGTGAAGGTATTGGTATGAACTTATGTTTGGGAATTTATCAGTGAGGGTAATCTGAACGGGCTGGTCACTAAATTTTTGTAGCTCCCGCCATACTTGCAAGATGCCACCTCCTGAGCCTGAACATAAGTCAATTACATGCTGCTGCTTTTGCTGCTGTAAGGCTTGCGCCAGCAATGGTACTGTTGGTTTGTAGATGCCTAACTTAGTAATCATGAACCGTAGCACATCCATCATGCCCTGCCGCACCACATGCGGAAACCAAGTCTGGTCTTCCAGCTCAAACAGGTGCCAACGGAATTTCATGTTTAGTAAGTCGTTTGATTGAATAAGATTGTGCCATCTGGAGCTCGATACCAATGGCAACAGTAATAGAAAACCCGTGCAGGGTCTGGCAGCACGGGTTTTTATTCAATATACAAAATTTTATTGAGCCTCTAGTTCTAAGGTAGAACCATCAGGTGCCTGTAGTTTCAGGTTGTCCTCGTCTAGTTCTGTAACAGAGAAGTTTTCACTTACAGAGTTGTTGGCATAGGTAAGGCTCAGCGTTTTGGTCTGCGGATCATAGGTCCAGGTGCCATTATCTGACTGCGTAGCAGAAGTTTGGGTAAAGTTTCCGTTGGAAAAGAATTGAATTTGCTCCTGCTTTTCGGCCTTAGACAGTTTTTCTTTATCACCGACGGAGTTGGTTTCTTTATTGGCTTTCCAGACTTTGCTCGTAGAGCCGGAGATCATTTGGGCATTTCCCCCTTCATTGCTCTTGTTGCCACAGCTAAAAGAACCAATGCTTAGCAAGGTCATAAGTAAAAAGGTCAACAACCGGTTAGTTCCGGATTCAAAAATCACTTTCATAGTTCTAGTTTTTGGTATGGTGAACGCAGAATGCCTGTAGGCAAACCCGTTTTTCATACGCCATTTTTCTCGCACTGTTATAAGAAAAAATATAAACCTACTGAAGTAACGGGCGTATGAATAAAGACAATGGGCTAAAACAGCGCCAGACGCTGAAACCTTACGAAACTATGGGACTATTTGATTTTTTGAAGAAAGGGGAGGAGAAGCCGGTGCAACAACCTGCTGCCAAACCAACGGCACATACTACCACCGCACCTGCAGCGCAGGCTGCTCCGGCTGCTCCGGCTGCTCCGGCTGCGCATGACACCTACACCATTAAGAGTGGTGATTCGCTCTCAAAAATTGCGAAGAATTTCTACGGAGACGCACAGCAATGGCACAAAATACACGAGGCCAATAAAGACCAGATTAAAGATCCTAATCTGATTCACCCGGGCCAACAGATCATTATCCCGAGAGGGTAAACTTTTTGGTTTGTTTGTAGAGAAAAGAGTCTTGGCGCCTGAGTCAGGGCTCTTTTTCTATTAGAGCCTTTACGTAATGGCGTGTTTTGATTCTGAACTATATTTAGTAGTTGAACGAAGAAAGAATTTGCCGGGGATACAGTTCTGCTTTCAAGCTGTTTCCCGAAAAAAAGCCTGAAAACAGTAAGCCGTTCAAGCTGTTGTGGCAGTTAATTGAACGGCTTTCTGTTTCGTTATCGACCTGAATTTACTGTGGGTATCTTTCCAGATAACTGGCTACTGCCCGGCAAGTGGCTTTTACCTGCAGACCCTGCTCAGATGCATAATCTAGCCCAAATTTAATAAGCGTATTGGCATGGCCCTGGCCCCGATGCTCTTTTTCTATAAAGGTGTGCTGAAAGTCAATGGTTTCTGAATCGGGTAATGCATAGGCAAGCTCCCCAATTTCTGCCTGATCTAGCAGAGCCGTGAACTGCTGATGTTGTTCGTCGTGACGGATATTTAAAGGCATAACAAAGACTTAAAGTGTATGGCCGTTTCACCAACCGATTAGTAGTACTAATTCTGGGGTGAAAAGGTTGAGTCCATTAAGTGTCCGAGGGAAGCTACTGCGGTATTAGTACTTTGCTTAAGGTTTTCGGCAATGCGGTGGCGTTCATCTAAAGCTTTATTCTGGCTTAGCTTCTCTTTGCCTTGCAGCTCAGTTACTTCCACTTCAAAAGCCACAATTCCTCTTGCCATACGTTCTTTATACTCTAGGGGTAATTGTTGCCACTGGGTTAAATAGGTAGGTTCGTTGTTTATAATCATGTTTTCCAAAACTTCAAACACCGCTGCTGATGCCTCTATTAACTTTACCTGCCCGTAGGCATGAACCACTGCATAATTCCAGGTTGGTACATTCAGAGGTTTATTATAGAAAGAAGGAGAAATGTAGGCGTGCGGCTCCTGAAAAATAACCAACACCTCCTGACCAACTAGATTTTTCCATTGGCTGTTAGCCCGCGCCATATGCGAATGCAGTACCAGTTTACCCTCTTCACTTGCGTTAGCAGTGAAGGGTAGGTGTGTGGCGCAGGGCCGGTTCTCTTGTGTACTCACCAGCGTTGCAAACGGATAGGTACGGATAAACGAGAGTAGTTTTTCCGGGTCTTGTTGAAGGTAATGCGGCGGAATATACATAGCAGCTAAAATATGAACTGCAAATAGTCAAAATTCAAAGCATAAAAAAAGGGGCCTTAAAGGGCCCCTTGAATAATCTCGTCTACTACTGGTGGGTCAAGCAAGGTGCTGGTATCACCTAAATTAGAAGTCTCACCTTCGGCCACTTTTCTAAGAATACGGCGCATAATTTTGCCTGATCTGGTTTTAGGCAAACCGCTTACAATCTGAATTTTGTCTGGCTTGGCAATTTTACCTATCTGATCAACAATAGTTTCAATTACCTCAGCCCTTAAGTTTTCAGGGTTGGCGGGAGCATTTTCACCGGTTACCACAAAGGCATAAATTCCCTGGCCTTTTACTTCATGCGGGTAACCCACCACGGCACTTTCAACTATATGTTTGTTTTGGTTGATGGCATTTTCAATTTCTGCGGTGCCAAAGCGGTGACCAGAAACGTTGATCACATCATCTACGCGACCAATAATGCGCCATAGGCCGTCTTTGTCGCGCTTAGCGCCATCGCCGGTAAAATATAGCCCTTTGTAAGTGCTGAAGTAGCTCTGGCGGCAGCGCTCATGGTCTCCGTAGGTGGTCCGGATAATGCCCGGCCACGGGAACTTCATGCACAGATATCCTTCTTTTTCATTCTCGGTGATTTCATTGCCTTCCTGGTCTACCAACAGAGGTTGTATGCCGGGCAGAGCAAAGCCCGCGTGGCTAGGCTTCATGGGTGTAACGCCAGCCAGAGAGCTGAGCATAATACCACCGGTTTCAGTTTGCCACCACGTGTCTACAATTGGGCAGCGTTCTTTGCCCACGTGTATGTGGTACCAGTGCCAGGCCTCTTCGTTGATAGGTTCGCCCACTGAACCAAGCACTCTTAGAGAGTCAAGGCTGTAAGACAAAACGTGGTCTAAGCCAGCACCCATGAGCGAGCGGATGGCAGTAGGGGCAGTATAGAAAATATTGACTCCAAACTTATCTATTACCTGCCAGAATCGACCGGCATCTGGGAAAGTTGGTACACCTTCAAACATAAGAGAGGTAGCACCAGAGAGCAGCGGGCCGTAAAGCAGATAAGAGTGGCCAGTAATCCAGCCAATATCGGCGGTACACCAATAGACATCGCTTTCCTGGTATTGGAATACGTTCCGGAACGTGTAGTCTGTGTAGACCATGTAGCCTCCGCAGGTATGTACCACGCCTTTCGGTTTACCGGTGGAGCCCGAAGTGTACAGAATGAAGAGCAGGTCTTCTGAGTCCATTTCTTCGGCAGGGCAGTTTTTATCTACGTGCTCCAGTTCCTCATGGTACCACACGTCACGGCCTTCCACCATGTTCACAGCCCAACCTAAGCGCTCCACTACAATTACTTTTTCTACGGTGGGGCAATCGGCCACGGCCTCGTCTACCACCCGTTTTACCGGAATTTGTTTAGAGCCACGGTTAAGGCCGTCCGAAGTGAGTACTACTTTGGCTTGCGCATCATTAATGCGGTCAGCCATGGCGGTATGGGAGAAGCCCGCAAAGATAACAGAGTGAACAGCTCCAATTCTGGCGCAGGCCAGCACGCTGAAGGCAAGCTCCGGGATCATGGGCATGTAAATGCACACACGGTCACCTTTCTGCACGCCGTTGCGCTTTAAAATATTGGCCATTTGGCACACCTTCTCGTGCAGTTCACGGTAGGTATAGCGGATGTAACGTTCTTTGGGGTCGTTGGGCTCCCAGATCAGGGCTAGTTTGTTTCCGCGTTTCTCCAGATGGCGGTCAAGGCAGTTCTCAGTGATGTTCAGTTTGCCATTGACAAACCATTTCACATTTGGTTCCTCAAAGTTCCAGTCCAGTACCTTGTCCCATTTCTTGCGCCAAGTAAAGTTTTCAGCAATGCCGGCCCAAAACTCCTCCGGTTGCTCTACGCTTTTCCGGTACTCGTTCTGGTATTCTTCATAAGATTTTATTTGGTACTCCATGATGTTAGTTTAGTCGGTAAGGATTGAGATGCTAAATAAAAGATTTTAAAATGTAGGAGGCAAGAATTTTAGCCTAATGAACCGGTTCTGGCACGTTTTTGACCTGTTTTTTTAAAAGTAGGTCGAAAACAGAAGAACTATTTTGCTGTCAGAAACAAAAGAGGATGAGGTGTAGCCAATTTCTGTTGTTACACAAGTTCTATTATAAACGCCCGTAGCTAGAGGGTGGGTGTGCTTAGTTTTGAATAAAACAGAATTTTTTAACTTGGTCTTTTGTTTCATTGTGATAAAAAGAAATGCAGAACAAATGCTGATATCCAACCATAGCGGTAACCTTTTCGAGGCTGGTTTAGACGAAGCGGGGCGGGGTTGTCTGGCCGGGCCTGTGGTGGCAGCGGCAGTTATTCTGCCCCCAGACTATTACCATCCGTTGCTGAATGATTCAAAGCAACTCAGTGCCAAGCAACGTGATTTTTTACGGGAGGAGGTGTGCAAAGAGGCATTGCATTGGGCGGTGGCAGAGGTAAGTCCCCAGGAAATAGACCAGATCAATATTCTGAACGCTTCTTTTGCCGCCATGCACCGGGCGCTGGACCAATTGCCGGTTGAAGCGGAGTACCTTTTGGTAGACGGAAACCGATTCAAGCCTTACAAACAGGTGCCCCACGCCTGCATGATTAAGGGAGACGGTCGTTTTTTCAGTATTGCTGCAGCGTCTGTACTGGCTAAAACCCACCGCGATGAGCTTATGTTGAAGCTCGGGGAGGAGTTCCCTTTTTATGGTTGGGGGCAGAACGCAGGTTACCCCACCAAAAAACACCGCGAGGCCATTGCCAAATACGGCACCTCTTCGCACCACAGAATATCTTTTAGGTTGCTGCCTGAGCAAGGGGAGCTATTTGTGTGATAGTTAGTTGCCTGAGAAGATCTATCCTTTTTTCTGTTGATATTTTGTAGAGTTTTGGCTGGTTTTTAACCTCTTTAAATCATTCCACTTGTCCTGACTGGACAAGCCTAAGAGGTCTACAGCCTGTAAATAGCTGATTTTGTCTTTGAGGTAATACGATTTTATTTCATCTTCCATCTCCTGTAATCCACAGGCATCAAGCAATTGAAATTGTGTTTTAATTATTTGTCCATCACTAAGATGCAAGATCAGGTAATTCTGCACCCCTTGCGATAACGAGTTTTCGAAATACTCGGTAAGACCATTTCTCTTATATAAGCCTAACCAATCTGTACCTTCAAAGTTTATTTTAGTTATTAGGTCAATGGTGATGGTTTTTTCTGCTATTGTTATTGAATCATGTTCAAATGTAATAGAACCATTCAATTTGCCTTTGAGTGGTTTATACCTCCCAATACCAAGCATTGCACAAGCAATACCGTAAAGTAAAACACCAATTCCCACAAAAATTAAAATGTCGTAGGCTTGATGAGAATCAGGAAGGTTCGTTAAATACTTCATTACAGTTGTAATGAAAATCAAGAGTAGCAATAAGGAATATATTATTGCTGTTCTAGTCCAAATAAAAGAATGTGATTTGCTGTAAATGCTAAACTTTTTCACTTTCCTATAAACTAAATTTATCACTAATCTTCAGGACTTTCCATTAAGCCATAAAAGCGTTTCGGGCCTGTTTTTACCAAAACAGCAGCTTTTATGCTATAGGTAGTGTTTTTTACTGTGGTTTCAGTTTGAGCAGGTCAAGAAACAGGCTGAAGCTGTCTAAGCTAGAGGCGCCATCGTTGAACGTGTCAAAAGTAAGGGGCTTTACAATATAGCCGTTTACGCGCAGGTTCTGTGCCGCGAAGCGATCAGAATCTTCGTTGGAAGTGGTCATAATGAACACGTTCAGGTGGGCCAAAACCGGATCTCTGCGGATTTCCTCTAAGAACTCAATACCATTCATTTTGGGCATGTTGATGTCCAGCAAAATAATGGTTGGCAGCGGATTCAGTTTTGGTGTGCCTGGTTCCCCGCGTAGCATGGCCAGAGCCTCACGGCCGTTTTTAGCCTTGTGTAGTGGCACCATTACCTTGATTTTGCGCAATTCACGCTCTACGCTCATAGCATCAAGATAATCATCTTCCACTAACAAAATACTATGTTGGGATTCACTCATATAATCAGTGTTTTTATACTAGGTTAAGGTCAAAATTAGAATTTAATCAATTATCTGACAACTTTTGTTTAGGCCAAGTAAAGGTAAATACAGATCCTTTGCCTAATTCAGACGCCACATTGATAGTTCCGCCCCGGCGTTCAATGATTTTTTTGACAATAGCCAGGCCTACTCCGGTGCTTTCTACGGCATCACGCTCCTGTAAGGTTTGGAAAAGAAGAAAAATCCTGCTGTGGTACTCTTCTTCAATGCCTGGGCCGTCATCTGCCACAGAAAATTCATGTGCCACTTCTAGATCTCTATACCCAATCGTGATGTTTCCTTTGGTATCATGGTGGTATTTAATGGCGTTGCTCATAAGGTTTGAGAACACCTGCTGCAACTCTACTTTGACAGCGTGCAAAACAGGCAGCCTCTCCGGAATATGAATGTTGAAACCTGTAGGCGGGTTAATCATGTCTATAATTTCATAAAGCAGGTACTGCACATCTACGGTTTCTTCTTCTAAGTTAGAGCGACCAATACGTGCCAAAGCCAGAATACCGTTGATTAGGTTCTCCATGCGGTGCACACGTATGCGCATCATCATAAGATACTCCTGTACGTTTGTGGGGAGTTCCTTGCCCATGTCTTCCTCTACCCACCGTGAAGCGTTCTCAATGCCACGCAGTGGGGCCTTAAGATCATGTGACACCACGTAGGCAAACTGGTCTAGTTCTTTGTTTTTGCTGTCTAGTTCGGTAAAGGTTTTGTCAATGGTGAGCGCCATTCGGTTAAGGGAGTCAGAAAGGCGGGTGAGTTCATCGTTTTCGTTGTCTTCAATCTGGGTTTTGTATTCGCCGTACGAAATTTTGTCTGCCAGATCCACCATTTTCATGATCCGGCGTGAAATAAGGCGGGTAATGTAGTAGGCCCAGCCCATGCCCAGCAGTACTGAGAAAACAGTAAGGGTGGTGGAAACCCGGCGGGTGTCAGAAATACTTTGTTCCAGTTTGGCCTTACGCTGCTCGCGGCGGTTGAACTCAATAGCGTTAAAGTCTTTGAACAAGCTACGGATGCGGTCTGTGAGCCGTTTCCCTTCTTCGTTCAGCACGACAAACCCATCTGCTCTTGGCGTGATGCGTCCGGCCCGGAGGGTGTCTAAGGTTTCTTTCTCTTTTTCAGAAATAAGCAGCTCGGCAAAGTCATAGCGCCATTTGCGGTGCGTTTCCTCAATTTCAGTTATACGCGCCAATTGTTCTGGCTTGTCATCAATATAGGCTTTAATGAGTTCAAACTGTCCTGGCAGGGTGCTGGCCGAGGTGGAATAGGGCTCTAGATATGCTTTGTCACCAGTGAGCAGATAACCTCTAAGACCGGTTTCCATGTCTACCAAGCTGCGCTGAAGGGCGGCTGAGGTACGGGTGGTGTTCATAGATTCCGCCACAAACTCAGAGTTGGCAATCACGTCTTCAGAAAGCCTGAAGTTCACAATGGCTACCGCCGAGAAAAGGAACGAGATTAAAACAAAGCCCGCGAAGAGCTTGGTTGAAAGATTCATTTGGGTGAGGCTAAGGGTTCAGATATAAGCCGTTTGTATACACACAAACAGCCGAATTACCCATGCAGGTAAGGCGGCTGCACAAAAATAAAATTTTATTTAAACCTACACGGCCAATTCACGGTAGGTGAATTCTTCTATCTGTTCCTGCCCCAGAGGGGTAGCGCAACCTTTCAGGTAATACACTACTACCAGCTTGAACAGCTCTTGGTAATTGAACGCATATGCAGGGAACAGGTGGGGGTTGAGCAGTCCCTGCAAATGATTAATAAACAGACGAACCACCATTTCAGAAGGAAGGTCGGCCTGCAGATAACCACGGCTTACGCATTCTTTCAAGAGCGGGTTCAAATAGTTTTGAGAAAGTTTCCGCATAAAGAGCTGTAGCCTGCCCCAAGCCCATGGGTAATGGTTTTTAAGGTCTTCTACAAAAGCGGGGCTGAAGGAATATACCTCTTCTAGTGAGAGTTGGAGTAACTGAAGCAAGGCTTCTAAAGGGTGTTCAGCCTCGGCAACAACTAAATCTGCCACGGCTTGCCTTTTCATAATAGACTGCAGTATGCACAATTGCACAAGTTCTCTTTTAGAGCTGGCTATTTCGTTCAACGTACCCCTTGAGATATCTAACGCTTCTAATAAATCATCGGTGGAGATATTTTCAATACCTTTCTGCTCAAACAGTACCAATGCCTCATGTAAAATAGTCTCCTTAAAACTCATGCCTCCCCCAGTTTTTTACCTATGCCAATTCTTTCCACATAACTGCATTCTTCCACCATTCTTTTTGCTTAAACTGGCTTGTAGTAGCAGAATCATACAATTATTAAATTGTACGTAGCAGCTGAAGGATGAGTTGTGTTTGTTTCTGATAAAAAACTGGCTTATTTTAAGAACTACAGCTCTAGCAGAGTTTTGCTTTAGACGGTGCGGGTTTTAGTTGACTGTTTCTTTAGCTGTACCCTTTGCATTTGCCTTTAAGCCAGTGGCTTATAAATATAACTTTTCTGCTTTTCTGTTTGTAAGAAAAAAGTAGGAGTGCAATGGCTTCTTTGCCAGAACTTGTTAGTGCAGTCATTTAAAATGCTCAGCTATTTCCGTACTTTTGCGGCACAACATCTTACTGATCTTAACCTGCTATATATGGAATTAAAGAAAATAGCGCTGAACGATGTGCATGAGGCCTTAGGTGCCAAAATGGTGCCTTTTGCTGGTTATAACATGCCGGTACGGTACTCATCTGACCTTGATGAACACCACACGGTGCGTAAGGCAGTGGGTATTTTTGATGTGTCGCACATGGGCGAGTTTCTGGTGTCAGGGCCGCAAGCGCTTGATTTAATTCAGCGGGTAACTTCTAATGATGCCTCAAAGCTAACACCAGGAAAAATTCAGTATTCTACTCTGCCTAACCATGAAGGTGGTATTGTTGACGATCTGCTGGTGTACTGCCTGTCAGAAAATGAGTACATGCTGGTGGTAAACGCCTCTAACATTGAAAAAGACTGGAATTGGATAAGCCAGTTCAATTCCAATGGCGCGGAGCTGCAGAATATTTCAGATGAGACTTCTCTTTTTGCCGTGCAGGGGCCAAAGGCGGTAGAGGCCTTACAGTCACTCACGCAGGTTGACTTAGCCAACATGGTGTATTATACCTTTGACAAAGGCGAGTTTGCCGGAGTGCCAAATGTAATTATTTCGGCAACGGGTTATACCGGTTCTGGAGGGTTTGAGATCTATGTGCCGAATGAAAACGCCAAAGAGGTGTTCGAAAAAATCATGGAAGCCGGTGCCCCGTTTGGCATAAAGCCCATTGGCTTAGGTGCCCGTGATACGCTGCGGCTGGAAATGGGCTATTGCCTCTACGGGAACGATATCACAGATACCACCTCTCCTTTGGAGGCAGGTTTAGGCTGGGTGACCAAGTTCAGCAAAGATTTCACCAACGCCGAGAACCTGAAAGCCCAAAAAGAGCAAGGCGTCTCTCGTAAGCTTGTAGGTTTTGAAATGCAGGAGCAAGGTATACCGCGTAGCCATTATGAAATTGTAGATGCCCAAGGCGAGCAAATTGGGGAAGTTACCTCCGGCACTATGTCTCCTAGTTTAGGTAAAGGTGTAGGCCTGGGCTACGTGAAAAAAGAATTTGCTGCCCCCGGCACAGAGCTGTATATCAAAGTCCGGAACAAGCAACTGAAAGCACTGGTAGTTAAGCTGCCCTTTTATAAACCAACCCTTTAGGTAGTTCTGAGTCATGAGTCAAGAGTCCTGAGTCAGATAATTCAATTTGCACGACTTTTGACTTAGAACACTTGGTGGCGTTTTGGTGCAGTTTTCAAGAAAACAGCCCCAAAACGCTTAATTTTAAATGACTCAAGACTCAGAACTCAAGACTCAGAACTCCTTAAAATGCCTTCCATTGACGTTTGTTTTAGCCCTACTTTGCTGCCTTTGTATGCATTAGAGGGTAAGATTGCCGTGGCCGTAGACGTGCTGCGGGCTACTTCCAGTATGGTAACCGCGCTGGCGAACGGAGTAGAACATATTGCTCCCGTAAGTGAGCTGGAAGCCTGCTGGGCTTTCAAAGAGCAAGGTTATTTAGTGGCCGCCGAACGTGATGGCATAAAGGCAGATGGCTTTGACCTGGGCAATTCTCCTTTCCATTATTTAGAGGAAGATGTGAAAGGGAAGCGTTTGGCTATTACTACCACAAACGGCACACAAGCCATCCGCCTTTCCCGCTCAGCTGATGAGGTGATAGTGGGGGCCATGGTGAATGTAGGTGCCGTAGCCGAGTATCTTAAAAAAGCAGGCAAAGACGTAGTAGTGGTTTGTGCGGGCTGGAAAGGTGTTTTTAATCTGGAAGACACCTTGTTTGCCGGTGCCTTGGCTGAGAGGTTACAAGATTCTTTTGAGTTGAACCACGATGCCACTCTGGCGGCTTACCACCTGTACCAGACCGCTAAGGCAGACTTGCTCGGTTTCTTGTCAAAATCATCTCATGTGCAGCGGCTAGAGCGTCTGCATATTCTTCCCGATATAGAATTTTGCCTGGAAGAAGATAAGTATGATGTTGTGCCGGTGCTGCAGGGAGATTTCCTAGTTAAGGCAGAGTAGCTGTTGCCTTGTTTAAGGGCTGATTTCTGAAAAGAAGCCTGAAAACGGTGTGCTTTACTGGCAAAGTGTGTAAAAAAGCCACACCATTTGCCCGCAAGCTCTAGCCAATTGTTCAGGAGATAGGTAAAAAGTTTTTCTTAAATAGACCTAGGCTTCAGCCTAGGGGAATGAACATCAAAAGTTGGCTTTAGCCAAAAGACTACTGTTTTGGCTAAAGCCAAGGCCCATTCAATTTCAGGTTTATTTGAACAAGCTCAAAATACTGCCTAATTGACTTACCGCAGCTTCGGGTTGTTCTGGTGCCGGTCTTTATCTCGCTTGGTGCGCTTTTCCATTCCTTTGGCGAAGGCTTCAGTAAGGTTCACTCCAGTTTGGTTGGCCAGCGTCAGCAATACAAATAAAACGTCGGCCATTTCGGCACCTAAATCCACTTCCTCGTCACTCTTCTTGAACGACTGATCTCCGTACCGGCGGGCAATGATACGAGCCACTTCCCCCACTTCCTCGGTTAATATGGCCATATTAGTCAGCTCCGAGAAATACCGAACGCCTACTTCCTTGATCCAGGTATCTACTTCTTGTTGCGCCTGCTCTATCGTCATTTTTAGAATTGTTGATTGTTAATTGTTGATTGTTTTTTGATCGTTAATTGCTGAATAATTATTTTGACAACTTCCGTTCTTGGGTAAATTTTGTAAAAAGAGGCCAAAAACGGAAGTTGTCAAAGACATGCTGCTAACTCTTATGATTGAAACCTACTTGGAAAGGAATAACAATCAACAATAAGCAATCAACAATTAAACTACTCTCTATTTTGTGAATCAATGGTAATGGTGACGGGGCCGTCGTTCAACAGGCTTACCTTCATGTCAGCGCCAAAAATACCAGTGGGTATAGGTTTGCCTAAAGCACTCTGCAATAGAGTATGAAACTGCTCATACAACGGAATGGCAACGGCCGGCGGTGCGGCGTTAATGTAAGAGGGGCGGTTTCCTTTTTTAGTGTTGGCGTAAAGCGTGAACTGGCTGATTAGCAGAATTCCGCCGTTAACATCTTGCACACTCAGGTTCATTTTGTCATCAGCATCAGAGAAAATACGCAGTTGGGTAATTTTTTTAGCCGTCCACTGTAAATCTTCAAGGGTGTCAGTAGGGGTGAAGCCTGCCAACACCAACAGCCCCGTTTCAATCTGCCCATTTACCTTTCCGTCAATGGTTACCGCTGCCTCTGTAACCCGCTGTAGTACTACCCGCATGTATTTTAAAGTAAAATGAGGGGCTAAAGTAAGAAGAGTTAGGCAATCAAAGGCAAGAATATAATGGGGGCAGGGCGGAAATGAAAGGTGTCAGTTGGGGTGAACTTAGTTCTGTAGAGGCATTCGCGCCAGCACATTAGAAGAACAAATACATGGAAGCGCAGCTTTTTCCGTTATTTTTGTAAATCTTAACCTCCCGGCTTTTGCCCGGGGCTAAGTTTTCAGGATGCCGAAAAAGACGATTCTCTTATTGTGTGGATTGGTGGTGCTGGTGGCGCTGGGTTTCTACGGCTTTTCTAAATGGTCAGAGGCACGCGCAAAAGTGGATCTTTGGACCTTGGTGCCCGATGATGCCGTTTTTGTGGTGGAAACTGATCATGCACCCCGTTTGGTAGAGCACCTGAAACGCACAGACCTCTGGGGCACCCTCACCCAAACACCGTATGTGCTGCGCTTAGAAGACCAACTCACCCTGTTAGACAGTCTTTCCTCTGGCAGATCACAACTACGTAATTTCCTGGACCAAAAAAATATTCTGATGTCTTTGCACGTGTTGGGCAAAGCAGAGCAGGAGCTGGTTTACTATGTGCCCGTAAATACGGTGGCCGAACACCGTTACGTACGCACATTGGTGGAGAACTTAGGCAAAGCCGATGAGTACAGGCTAGACACCCGCGACTATCAGGGTTACCAGATAACTGATGTCATCTCTGAGACAAACAATAATAACAACCTTACTTACTTCAGCTACCATAATAATTTGGTGATCAGTGCCAGTTCTGTGCTGGTAGAAGAAATTGTCCGGAAAATAAATCGCGGGCAGCTGGAGTCGCCAGCCCAAGATTACAAAAACACCAACTACCTGAGCCAGCCCGATGTTTTTGCCAATGTATTTATAAACTACCGGCATTTACCGGATCTTCTGAATACCTTTCTGAAAGAAGACCTGCGAGACGATGTGAACATGCTTAGCAGCCTTTGCCGCAACAGCATGCTGGGTTTGAAAATACAGAACAACCGTCTGTTCCTGAATGGCTTCTCAAACCCTGAAACGGTAGAAGGTGCCCTTTTCGGTCAAATGGATGGGCACAAACCCAAAAAGCTGATGCTGCGGGAGTTAGTGCCAGCCAGAGCAGCCCTGTTACTGCACATGGGGCTTGACCAAGTAGGGGCGCTTCGGCGGGAACCGGGTAAAGCGGCCGCCACCTTTATAGACACATTGGCGAACTCCTTTGCCGGCGAACTGGGTCTCTGTTATCTGGAGGCGCATGACATTCGTACCTCAGCCGAGAAAGTTTTGTTTGTGCAATCTGGTAACCCAGCGCTTTCGCAAACTATGCTGAACCGAATGCAGCCAGGCAACTCAGCCGGAACCCAGGAGAAGCACGGAGAGAATATTATACGGTTACTGACGGTGAAGGAATTGCCGCAGCAGCTGTTTGGTCCTATGTTCAAGGGCTTTGAACAAACCTACTACACCACCGTGCGCGACTACCTGCTCTTCACCGACGATGTAGCCACCATGCGCACGCTCCTGAATGATATTGACGTCGGAAAAGTGTGGAGCAAATCTGGAGCCATGGAGCCCATGCTGGAAGAAATGCAACAGGAGAACAATCTTGGGCTTTTCATCAATACTCCCAATGCCTGGAATCTCTTGCTCCGGTCGGTTAACAAAGAAAGCCAAAGCAAGCTGATGGCAAATAATTCAGTCATCAAGAAGTTCAACTCCTTTACTTTTCAGTTCAGTGCCGCTGAAGACCAATATTATACTAGCATTATTTTGCGGCATCAGGAGGAATCTGGCGTTAAGGCAATTTTAGCCGACCAAGGGTTGTGGCAAATTGAAACCTTTGATCTGAAGTCGCAGCTGATTTCTAAACCTTTTCTAACCCAGCACCCCATTGACAAGAGCGATGAAGTAGTGGTGCAGGATTCGGCCTTTGTGCTACATGCCATTGGAGCACAGCAAGGCAAGCGGAATTGGTCAGATTCTCTCAGCAGCAAAGTGATTGGTTCTGTGCAGCAGTATCCGTACGGGCCCAATGACCGCCTGACGTATTTCTTTGCTACCTCCAACAAAATTCATTGCGTAGACCGGAACGGCCGGGCCTTAGAAAATTTTCCATTCAATCTGGGGGACTCTACCCGTCTGCAGCACCTGAACGTTTTCGACTATGATAAAGCCAAAGATTACAGATTAGTGGTAGATGATGCCTTAGGCAATGTTTTCATCATGAACATGGAGGGAAACCTGCAGCAGGGGTGGGACCCCAAGCGTTTAGAAAGCAGGCTGGCGTCGGCTCCTCAGCATTTCAAGGTGAACGGCCGCAACGTGATTCTGGTAGTGTTGGAGAATGGCTACATCTATGCGTTTAACAATCAGGGCGAGGCTTATCCGGGTTTTCCTATTTACCTGAATACAAACCTTAAATCTGAAGTGTACGGCAGGGTGGGTATTTCTTTCCGTCGCTCAAACTTTACCTTGGTTACCCAGAGCGGAGAAGTTATCACCTTTGATTTAACCGGTGAGATTACAAAAAGGGAGCAGTTGGTTCGGCCAGACCGGCGGAGCGCCTTTAAAATGGTAGTTGAACCAAATGGCAAGTCCTATATCATTGCCCGTACTGACCCTGGCCGGGTTGCCCTGTACAGCCAAGATCTGCGCCTGCTACTAGACCGCAGGTTTGTTACCTCATCGCCTAAAGAGGTGCAATTCTTCCATTTCGGGGGAGACAGGCAGCTGTATGTCGTCACAGAGACTGGCCCTGGGAAGGCCTATCTATTTGACGTACAGGCAAAATTACTGGGGAAAGATCCAATTGATACCCACTTTCCGGTAAGTGTGCGGTATGATGAAGTAAAAAATCAATACACTGTTTTCTCAACTGACCAACAAGTGGTACAGAAGACAATTGTGCAGGGCAGGTAGTATTTGTAGGGGTTTTCAAAGGTAAAATGTCCACTTCCCCCTTTAGTTTCATGCATAGCGGTTTCCCTGACCTCATTCATTTCTAGCCTGTTTTGCGCAAAACAAGCCTAAAACAGCATCTTCCATGAACATCTATTTCAAGTGAATGTGACTGTGTAAAATTTTTTTTTCAAAAAATTACGTGTACATACATTAATTGTTTATACATTTGCATCGTCATTAACATTAAGACACAAAAAGAAAATGAAACTTAGAAACACAGTAGTAGCAGTGTTGGCAATGCTGGTAGTATTTGCCTTTGCTGGAAAAGGAGTTGATTACAAAGTGGTGAAAAACCAGTCAAAAGTTACCTGGACGGGTAGCAAAGTAACTGGTACACACACTGGTGGCATAAGCATAGCCGATGGAAAACTGAACAGCGACGGAAAAAACATTCTGGGCGGTTACTTTGAGATCGACATGAACACTATTACCGTAACTGACATTACTGACAAAGAAATGAACGGTAATTTAGTAGGCCACTTGAAGTCTGATGATTTCTTTGGAACCAGCAAGTACGGTAAGTCTACTTTGGTGATCAATAAAGTAACTCCAGCCGGTAAAGGTAAAGTAGTGGTGAATGGTGATTTAACCATCAAAGGAATTAAGCACCCCATCACTTTCCCGGCAACTGTACAGCATGTGGGTAACCAAATCAAAGCTAACGCTGACATCAAAATCGACAGAACCAAGTATGACATTAAATACGGTTCAGGCAGCTTCTTTGACAACCTAGGTGATAAAGCCATCAGCAACGAGTTTGTGCTGAACGTAAACCTGGTAGCCCAGAAATAATTTAATTGACCACTGCTGGCGTTTGATCAGTAATGGTCAATTTACAAGGCGTTTTGGGTCTGTTTTAAGCAAAACAGACCCAAAACGCCTTTATTCGTTATTGGTAAGCCAGCCTTTTCGGTAAAAATAGTATACCATACCGCATACTACCACAGCCATAAAACCAAGCAAGGTAACATAGCCGTACGGTTGGTACAACTCCGGCATGTTCAGCGGATTCACGTTGCCGTCCAGACCTTCGCGGGAGAAGTTCATGCCGTAAAGACCTACAATAAAGCTTAAGGGAATGAAGATGGTAGAGATGATGGTGAGCACTTTCATGACCTCGTTCAGGCGGTTGCTCACGTTAGAGAGGTACAGGTCTGAAAGGCTGCTGGTGGTTTCTTTGTAGTTGTCTACCAGATCCATAAGCTGAATGGAGTGGTCGTAAACGTCTTTGAAGTAAATCTTTAATTCTGCCGGAATAATATCCTCCTCCATGCGCAGGAGCTCGTTGATCTTGTCCCGCTCCGGCCATACAATGCGGCGTACTTTTACCACCTCACGTTTTAAGTTTAGAATCTGGCCCAGCAGTTTTTTATTCGGATTGTCGAACAGGCAGTCTTCCAGCTCCTCGGCATAGTCGCCAATTTTAGCCATGGCCGGGAAATAATAGTCCATCACCACATCTAGTATGCCGTACGTGAGGTACATGACCGGCCGTTTCCGGATAGTACCTTTACCTATGCGCATTCTTTCGCGCAGCACCTCCAGGCAGTCTACGTAGTCGCTTTGCAGTGTGAGTACATAGTTGGGTCCTGTGAACAGAGACAGTTGTCGGTCCTCTAACTGGTGCTGCTCATTAAAGTCTATCATGCGCGAGACAATGAACAACCGGCCGCTTTCCTCCTCTACCTTTGGGCGCTGGTACTCATTCAGCACGTCTTCCATCTGCAGCGGGTGAATCTGAAAATCTGTTGTTATCTGCTCTAGTAGCGCAATGTCAGCGTAGCCCCGCACATCAATCCAATGTTTTACCTCTGGGTGTGCCCTGAAAGCAGCTAACAACTCAGGGTAAGAAGAGTACTCCTGCTCATGAAAAAAATCATGGGCATATGAAAACAAGAACAGACGCGGAGCAAAGGCGGTATCGGGTACCGAAAGGGTGCCGGGCCGCTGACCAACTTTTCTTTTAAGGGTATTTTTTCGGAGGGCTTTGTGCAGGGTAGAGTCGGTCATGGAGCGGTTAGAGGTAATAAGCTTTTCCTGTAGGTGCAGATAAACTGGTGTTATGCAGGCACGCTGCGGGAAAGTACGCAAAAACATAAAATAGTTGCCAGTTTTAGATTCAGGATGTTCAAAAGGAAGTTTGACTGCAGGTGAGTCTGCATAGAACTCTACCTGAACGCCCTCGTACTACATATAAGCCTGAGGTAAAGGCACTTTATCTAAAGTTTTAGCAATATGAGCGAGAAAGACCCAATCAAAAACCCGGTAGAGCGACTAAAGACTGCCGCCACAGGCATGATGAGCAATATAAAAACTAAAACCGTGGGTGAAGCGGGTGAACAACCTACACCCGGAATTGTAGATGCCGATACGCTAAACGCTGTTACGGAAGGCTGGCCGGCCATGGCGCAGAAAAGCAAAGAGCAGATGATGGAGAAATACGGTCCGCCAAACGAGGCCATTCCTAGCCGGTTGATCTGGTATAACAATGGACCCTGGAAGCGCACCATTGTATACCGAGATGAGATCCCCCATAATTTTCCACAGCCGCACTCAGACACTTTGGAGCAGGTAATAGATTACCACGTGCCTATTGAGAAGTTCACAGAACTAGCCAAGTTTGACGGCAGCGTGATTGTGGAACGTACCAAAGGAGAAATATCGGCGCGTTGTGATATGGAAGCGGCCAATATTCTGGCCCTAAACCTAATGCATGAAATTGTAACCGGAAAGCTTACCGCTGAGCAAGCCCGTGAGAAGTACTCTGAAGTAACAGCCGCCTTCGTGATGAACCGCCCCGCCCCATATGCTGAAAAGCTGCAGTTTGAACTGCCAAAAGGCAACACCATGGACGTAGACGAAGTCACTTTTACGGATGAACTGATGAATCAGGTAAAAGAGAAAGTAAAAGATATTACAGGGCAGAACAATGATTGATACATTATAATCAGAAATAAAAAAAGCCCCAACCTTGCAAGGCTGGGGCTTTTACTTTAAAGTAGCCAATTAGGGCTATTGATTCCCTAAGCTTCCGAAGTTCTCAAATTGCTCTGCTATCTGCTGTGCCATACTAGTGCGCACTTCTACCGTCAGTCGGCAATCTAGCTGAAAATCTTGCTCGCGGACAGGCAGGTCAAAATCTTTCACTATCCTCATAATATCGTTCATTTGCTCGTAAGCAAACTGCACCGTCACAAAGGTTGTTTCGTGGCGTTCCTCAATTTCGGCTTGGGTCAGGGCATCAGCGGTGGCAGTTCTATAGGCATGTATCAACCCTCCCACGCCCAGCTTAGTGCCACCAAAATAGCGGATCACCACCACCAATACATTACTTAAACCAGCAGATTTTATTTGACCCATTATCGGGTCACCAGCTGAATGGTTGGGCTCACCGTCGTCGTTGGCGCGGTAAAGAGCTTTGTCTGCTCCCAGTAAATAAGCATAGCAATGGTGGCGGGCATCAAAATACTCCTTCCGCAGGGCCTGCAGAACTTCTTTGACTTCTTCCTCTGAACGGACCGGATAGGCCTTGGCGATAAACTTGCTGCCTTTCTCTTTGTACAGCCCCTCCACGGGCGCGACAATGGTGCGGTAGGTGTCCTCCATGTAAGGCAAAGATAAGAAGCTTTCAGAAAAACCAGAGACTGCCGTTTTTGGCCTGTTTTTTTAAAAGTAAGTCTAAAACAGAATCTGCACCACTTCCTGATAAGAAATGAGAAGCAGGGCCGTAACGGCCAGCAGTAAACCAAACCAACCCGACTTGGTCAGTCGCTCCTTGAAAAACAGCATACCACCCAGTGTGGCCACTAGAATAATGCCTATGTTGTTAACAGGGTACAGAAAAGCTCCGTCGTTCTGGAAAGCGGAGAGGGCTTTCACCAAAAAATAGATAGAAAAGAAGTTTGGTATACCCAGGCCAATGCCAGCCACTAAATTCTTCTTCTCAAACGGCACCTTTTTTACAATAACTTGGTACAACAACACCAACGAACCGATGGCAGCCGAGGCGGCAAAGGTAGAGATGGTGAAGGCTCCAGCCTGTTCAGGTTGTAACAGCTGATCATTGGTGTAATTGATGATAACATCTCCCGCGCCCGCGGAAAAGAAGACTATAACTGGCAGTGCCCAGTCCATTAGGCTAAGAGAGCCAACTTCTTCGGTTTTGCTTCTGCGCGAAGTAACTACAATGGCCACTAAGGCCAGCGCCATGCCCAGGTAGTTCAGGAAAGTATAATCTTTGAGCGTATTCTGTAAAATGAGCAGACTGAACAGCACCGGAATGACCAATGAGGTTTTCATGGCTACCGTGGCCGCTGAAACACCAATGCGTTGCGTGGTGATGGCAATCAAATAAAAGCCGCCAATAAAAAGAGAGCCCAGCAGCCAGCTAGCCCACATCCAACTGGCACCAATATTCTGAGTAATTATTGGCAGCGCCGATTGATCAAACAAAGCCCCCGTGAAAAGACAGATCACGTAGTTGATCACAATGGCTTGAAACGTGCGGATGCGGTACACCTGGTACAGTTTAAAAATAAACACCAGCAACGCGTTAAACAGAATGCAAAGAATAAGGTAAAGCATACTTTCTAGAAAAAGGGCAGCAAAGATACCAAAAGGAATGGCATACACTGTGTTTTTGCAACACATGCTGCGTTAGCTGTCACCATTCCGGCAGGTTTACGTAACTTCGGGCACATGAAATATCCTGCGCCGCACCTTATTTCTTTTTTACAGCTGACAGATGCTACCGGCACGCTGGTCACCACTCAAGATGAAAATAACCTTCCTTTTGAAGTGAAAAGAGTCTTTTGGGTATACGGTACCCCAGTAGGCAAAGTGCGGGGCGGCCACGCCCACCGCACCACCCAGGAAGTTTTAACGGTAGTGAACGGAAGTGTGCGGGTAGAGACACAGCATGCCGAGGGGCAGCAGGTGTTTGAACTTACCACGCCTACCCAAGGACTATATATTCCGCCTTTGTGCTGGATTAAGGTACAACCCTCTGAAGGAGCGGTGATCTGCTGCCTGACGTCTACGTTGTATGATGAGGCAGATTATATAAGGCAGTATGAGGAATTTCTGCAGTTGCTGAATTAGCTATGGAAATGCTGCCTTTCCCAGATGAGCGGTACCAGTTGGTATGCCTGACGTCAGAAGCTGAATTGCCACCCCTGGCCTTTGATCTGTTCCTGTACCTACAGCCGCAGCATGTCAGGTTTCAGAACGGGCCATTTTGGCGCATGTACGCTTTGTTGCAAGAGAATAGAACCGTGGCGCTGGCTCATGTTTTTGTAGAGAATGAAAAGGCATTTTCGCCTTGGCGGGCACCATTTGGCGGCTTACAGTTTTCTCCTGATTTGCCTGGAGATGTGGCAAAAGTTTTGGTTTACCACCTCCACCAGAACCTGCGGGAGCAGGGGGTGACGCAGGTGGAATGGTTGCAGTGCCCTGATGTCTACAGTTCTAAAGAAAACATGTTGGTCAGGCAAACCCTCTTAGAGATAGGTTATAAAACAATATACGAACAGCGAAACCATCATCTGCAAGTAAGTCGCGCGGCATTCACAGAACTTCTTCATCCTTCCGCTAAGAGGAGGTTGCAGAAATGTTTACGCGCAGGTTTTACGGTACAGCAGGAAGGCATTGAGCAATTGCCGGAGGCTTATCAGTTATTGCAGGCCTGCAGATCGGAGAAGCAAAAGCCTCTTTCGCTATCGTTTGAGCAATTAAACCAGTATTTTCAGCAGTTCCCGGAACAATATCAATTGTTTACGGTGCGCTGCAACGGAGAATTGGCTGCAGTTGGGGTTACAGTGCAGATCAACAAGCGTATTTTAAATCACCTGTACCCAGCTAGCCCCACTTCTTTTAATACCTACAGCCCTACTATTTTGCTTACTCAGGGAATTTATGAGTACTGTCGCCGCAAAGACATTGAACTTCTGGATTTAGGAGTCTCCGCCCCGCCACTTGAGTCTGAGGCGGACTATCAAGGGCTTTTCACGTTCAAAGAACGTTTAGGAGGAATAGTGACTTGGAAACCTACTTTTCTGTTTATGGAGTGACTTGGAGGAAGTGATAACTCTTGTTTTTGACTTCTTTTCGTAAAATCAGCTTGAAAACGGGTAAGAGATGTTTAGATTTAATTTCTTCCTAACTTCACTTATAAATCATTCATTACATCAAGGTTATATTCCCACATCCATTCAATTACTCCTTCGCCCATTTAAATGCAGGTTCCATTCTTTACATTCCGAGATTTTCCTACTGGTTTGCAAGATCAAATAGAATCGGCATTGGTAAAGGAAAGCAGAAGAAACCAATTCATCTTAGGCACCGCAGTCACAAAGTTTGAGCATAGCTTTAGCGAGTACTTGGGAGGCACAGAAGTTGTTGGTGTGGGGAACGGATATGATGCGCTCTCTATTAGTTTGCGGGCGTTAGGTGTTGGGCCGGGAGACGAAGTAGTAGTGCCATCTAACGGTTACATTGCCACCATTAATGCCGTACAGCAAGTAGGTGCCACACCTGTTTTTGCGGAGCCTGAGGCACAAACCTTCAACATTACAGCCGCTACCGTTTTACCCGTGATTAGCGCACGAACAAAAGCAATACTTCCCATTCACCTATACGGTCAGCCTTGCCAGATGAAGGAGTTACTTACCCTCTGCACCGATAAAGGGCTGGAGCTGGTGGAGGACTTCGCCCAGGCACACGGCGCCAGGTACAAGGGGCAAACCGTAGGCACTTTCGGGAAAATAAACGCCACCAGCTTTTACCCAACCAAAAACCTAGGTGCCTTAGGCGACGGCGGTGCAGTTACTACTTTTGATCCGCAATTGGCAAATTGGGTGCGGCAATACCACAATTATGGACAAAGTGAGAAGTACCAATACGCCATGGCTGGTATAAACTCCCGCTTAGATTCTGTACAGGCTGAGGTACTCTCAGTTAAATTACAGCACCTTAACAGCCTGAACCAGGAGCGGCAACGGCTGGCGCAAGTGTACCTTCAAACTTTGAGGGGAGTAGGTGACCTACTGCTGCCGGTAATTCCTGAGCCAGATATGGAGCACGTGTATCATTTGTTTGTCATCAGAACTCACTTCCGGGATGCACTGCAACAGTATTTGAAAGAGCAGGGAATTTCCACGCTGGTGCATTATCCAGTTCCGCCGCACTTGCAGCCGGCCTATCAGAATTTAGGTCATCAAAAAGGTAGTTTTCCGGTGGCTGAAGAACTGGCCAAAACTAGCCTGAGCTTACCGTTGTTTCCGGGCATGACGGAACAGGAGCAGCAATTTGTCATAGAGCAGATAAATGCTTTTTTTGAAAAAGTATAAAGATCTCACCTGCTACTACTGCACTTCTGTTTTAGACCTGTTTTCTGGAAAACAAGCCTGAAATAGCTTCTGCAGAGCGTGCTGACAGTCACTTCCACCGCTTATCAGTTAAGTTATTATTGAATTTCCTTACTGACCATGGCAGCTGCGTGGTAAAGCTGCAGCATTCTTTGTAGTTTGCAGCATGGCGCGCAAGCAGCATTGGAAGCAGTTTCTAGGGGCATCAGTTTGGTCAGGATTATCTACCGTGGCTAGGGCTGGCAGTACATTTGTCATCAACAAGCTTTTTGCCGTTTACTATGGCCCCAATGGCATAACGCTGTTGGCCCACTTCCAGAATTTAGTAGCTTTACTGACCACTCTGCCCAATGCAGGCATCAACGTAGGGTTAATTCGCCATTTGGCTGCCAATGAGCCAGGTACTGAAGGTTACCGGTCCTTTTTTTGGTCTGGCCTATGGTTGAATCTACTTTCATTTCTGACAGGAATTCTCGTTTTTGTTTTATTCCCGGAGTTCTTTCTTGAACGGTTTGGAGGCACGACCTCTGAAGTAGCCAACCATTTTAGCCTTTGGTGGGTGCTGGGCCTTTTTGCTCTGCTATTGTTACAGCTGTTCTGGCTGGCGGTTCTGCTAGCTAGGCAGGCGCTTAAACTATATGTGGGGTTAAGTCTGCTTACTAGCTTAACCAGTATTGGTGTTACGTGGTGGGCAGTAGGGCGTGTGGATTTGACTGTGGCGTTGGTCCTGTTTTTAACTGGTCAGTCGGTGGCCGGTATTGTCGGGCTGTTTGCTGTGTTCAAGAGGGGGCTTATACCGCCCATGCAAGTAAAGCTTCCGGTGCAGGTTCACAAGGAACTTGGCAAGTTTTTGCTCATGGCGGTGGCAATGTTATTGGGGAGTAGGTTTGTGGACTTTGTGGTGCGGGAAATTGCCATCCAGCGGTTTTCTTTGTATGAAACGGGTCTGTGGCAATCGGTGGCTAAAATTTCTGATAGCTATACCATTGTTTACGTATCAGTGTTGGGTATGGTGTACTACCCCAAAATTGCCGCTCTGCTGTCACAGCCACAAGCCCTGCGGGAGTATGTAAGAAGTGTATTTTTTTTATTAGTTCCGCTGGTAGGGGGAGGGTTACTTCTTTTAGGCATTCACAGAGAATTCTTCATAAGATTACTGTTTAATGAAGAGTTTTTAGCGGCTAAGGGATTAATGGACTTTCAGTTGCTGGGCGATTTCTTTAAAATGACCGCCTGGGTTCTTTCTTACATAATAACAGTACAGGCAAGGGTGAAGCTTTACATGGTTACCCAATTAGGATTTGGTATGCTTTATGTGGCAGTTGTTATGCTGCTTTTACCTAGCCTTGGGTTAGAGGGCTTGCCCATGGCTCATGCCTTAAGTTATGGCGTTTATCTGCTTTTCTTTCTGTACCTGTTTCGGTCATATTTTATCTCAAAATGAACGAGCCGCTGGTCACCATCATCTGTCTTTGTTACAACCACGCCAAGTTTTTGCAGGAGGCTCTGGATTCTGTTCTAGCACAAACCTATTCTAATTTGGAAGTAATTGTGGTAGATGATGCCAGTTCGGATGCCAGCGCACAGGTCATTTCAGAGTACGTTCGTCGCCATCCCCACATCCAATTTATCCAGCACCACAAGAATAGAGGAAACTGCGCGTCATTCAATGAAGCCTTTGGGCAAAGCAGAGGAGAATACATTATTGATTTTGCGACGGACGATGTGTTATACCCAGAGCGGGTGAAGGAGCAGGTATGCGCTTTCCAAACCTTACCACAAGATTACGGAGTAGTGTATACCGATGCTGATTTGATAAATGAAAAATCAATCTTTCTTCGTCACTTTTATCAGCGGTCTGCTTCTGGGGAATTAGTACCGGAACCAGCAGAAGGGGAGGTGTTTGCCCATGTGCTAAGCCGGTATTTCATATGTCCGCCCACCATGATGATCAGGCGGCAGGTACTGGAAGAACTAAATGGCTATGACCTAGCTCTAGCCTATGAAGATTTTGATTTTTGGGTAAGATCTTCCCGTAGCTGGCGCTATCACTATTTAGATAAGGTTTTGTGTAAGCGCCGCGTGCATATTGCCTCGCTCTCGCAGCAAGTGTACAAAAAAGGTGACCGGCAGCTGCAATCTACTATACAGGTCATTCAGAAGGCCCAGAAATTAGTCCGTACCTCAGTTGAAAAGCTGGCTCTGGTAAAACGGGTGAAATACGAGGCGCGGCATGCTTATTTTACCTCTAACTACCCAGAAGCACTGCAACTGCTGGAGATTTTAGAAGAAGAAACAAGCGCTGACGCTGAGTCACGTGTCATGCGGTGGCTTGCTAAGAAGCGGGTGCCGCTGCAGTTTCTGAGGAGGTGGTACCATGGCTGGAGGTACCGGCATACTTCTGCATAAAATTCTGAATGAGGTGCGTAAATACCTTGTCATGCCCAAGTCCGGCTCCGCTGTGTATGGCACCCGTTGCCAATATGGCCTGTTTTTCAGAAATCTTGGTAAAAACAACTTCCCCGCCGCCGCTGCCATTCCACTCAGGGTTTGTATGGGCATAGACGTCCATTTCACTGACCGCGGAAGTTTTATTTAGTCCCCTGGCAAGCACAGTGGAATTTTTAGGGGTACCCCAAGTGGTTTTATCTGTTTCGTCGCCGCAAATAGGCAGTCCATCAACACCAGCTTCGCCAAAAATCTGCCCTTGTTTTACGGAACAGCCCTTGTACAGCCAATGCTCAGACGCTACTACCTGGTAAGGTGCGTAGGTTCCCATGCCTGCCTCTGTAAACTGGCAACCAAACAGCTGAACTTCCGGCTGGGGCGTGTGGCGGAACAATTTGCCTTTCTCATCGCTATCCTGAAAAAGAGTGGCGTCTTTTCGGCATTCTATCTGGGTGAAGTTCCGGTGCCACTTTACCTGCCAGTACACTTGATTTCCCCCCAGCGCCAACAATGATTTTTGGCCGTTGAAGACTAACGCACGCAGAGACTGGTGCATTTCTTGTGTAAAATACTCGGCATGATACGCCAGCACCAGCACTTGGTACTGTTGCAGCAGCTCAGGGTGGGCCTGCAGGTAGTAATCGGGGAGCAAATCAGCCTGAAATTGATCAGATATCCAGTAAAAGATATTTGATTCAATGAGCAGGTTGTGCTGCATGCTGTGGGTAGCCTTGTAGGTAAGAGCGGTATTAGGCCGGTGCATTGAAACATATGGCACCGTCGCCGGGGCAATGGCGTTTCTGTAAAGCGATTGCCCGCCGTAAGCGTTGTAAGCTAGCCAGGTAGTGACAGGAGCCAAAACAGCCACTCGGGCTTTAGCTTGTGCCTGGCCCACTATAAAATGAATTTCAGCCGGTTTTTCCAGCAATGGGTTTGAGAGCAACGCACGGTAATAGCCTTGTGGGGCATCGGGTGATAAGTTGTACTCCCAACTAGGTTCCCAAGCGCATCCCTGCTGTGCTTCTTCAAAAGTATCTGACTGATGTATTTTCTCAAAAGAATACTGAGCCAGCGTCTCCCAATTTTTACCTCGGGCGAGATACTGTAGCTGCAGTAGGTTTTGGGGCTGCTGGGCTTTCAGGTAAAAGACAATGGTTTGTCCGGGGCGGTAGTGGTGGGCCTGAGTGTAACCTTCCAGCGGCTGAGGAACCATATCAGGTGTGACAGGGTCTGGAGCGGTGGGGGCCAGCTTGGGCAGACGGTTCTGGTGTCGCCAGAAACTAATTTTTCCGGCTGGTTTAAACAAGAGCCGCTGTAAGCGAGGGTATTTGGTAAGCCAATGCGTCATGAGCGGGGCTTGGGGCTACACAAGTACAGGCGCTCCCGATAGGCCAGACCTAATTTATAACATTCTTCCTCTGATGTAAAAGGGGTATATTCTACCACTTTCACCTGAAGTTCCTGTTGTTCCAGTCTTTCCACAAAATCTTGGCCGTAGTTGCGTTGACGGTCGGGTTGGCCGTATAGCTTGTAACGTTCCTGAGCGGTTAGGGAGTCGGGAAATTCTTCGGTAACTGCCAAATTGGGGTACACGTGGTCTTGTAATAAAAGAAGACCTTTTAAAGTGAGTACGCGACTAAGTTCGCGCATGGCCTGCAAATCATCTGGCACGTGACCGAGCACGTGTGAGCAGAGAATTAAATCAAAAGAGGCGTTGGAGAAGGGCAGTTGCTGAAGGTCTACCTTCTGCATAGCATTGGCAGCAGTTAGATCGGCGCTCAGGTAATGTAAGTTTGGCAACTGCTTCAGGCGATCTTGCAGTACCGGTTCCGGAGCCATGTGCAGCACCTTGTAGGGTTTTGTTTCAATGTGTAATTCATGCTTCAGGTACAGCCACAGCAGCCGGTGCCGCTCTACTGTGTTGCATTTGGGGCACATAGCCTGCTGCCGTTCTGGTACACCAAAGGGTAGAAAGGTACTGAAAGAGGTTTCACACAGGGGGCAATACACTTTATTTCCGGCGTAAACCACTCCACGCACACGCCAATACAACATTCTGAGAGACAGACGAGTTGAAGCAGGTAAGAATTTCTTGAGGAGCGGAAAAGGCATAGGAGCAAAGCGCGTATGCCCAAAGATACAGAACAGACGCAATTTTTATGGCTCATACATTAGAAAACATGACACCTTCTCCGCTGTTTCCCGTAGTGAATAGTTCAGTTTGTTCTGGCTCAGCATGAGAGGCTGGCTAGATCAGGGCATTCTGCATTTTTAGTAGTATATTTGCCATTTCCTATAAATTGATCCTATGATATCTTCTATAGCAGCCACCCGTTCTGAGGTGATGAAATACCTAGAGAACTTTCTGGATGAGACCCTGCCAGAATTTTTGAAGACGGTAGAAGACAGCTGGCAGCCCGCCGATTTTCTGCCCGATGCACGTATGGATACTTTTTTTGATGAAATCCGCGATTTACAAGAACGTGCCCGTGAGCTTTCTTATGATTTGTTAGCCGTATTAATTGGTGACACCATCACGGAGGAAGCCCTGCCCACCTATGAGAGCTGGATCATGAGCATCTCAGACATCAACAATGATGAGCATAGCTCCTGGATGAAATGGAACCGTGGCTGGACCTCAGAAGAAAACCGTCATGGCGATTTGCTCAACCGCTACCTATACCTGACCGGCCGCGTGGATATGCGCCAAATGGAGGCCTCTACTCAGTACCTGATCGCGGACGGCATGGACATACAGACCGACAACGACCCGTACCGCAGCTTTGTATATACCTCATTCCAGGAAACGGCCACAAACTACTCGCACCGCCGGGTGGGTGCTTTGGCCAAGAAAGCCGGTGAAACCACTCTTTCACGCATCTGTAACTACATTGCCGCCGATGAAGGACGCCACGCCAAGGCCTACAAAACCTTTGTGAAGAAAATCTTTGAGGTAGACCCATCTGAAATGATGATCGCCTACGAAGACATGATGCGCAAGAAAATTGTGATGCCCGCGCACTATCTGCGGGAATTGGGCATTGATCAGGGGCAAACGTTCGGGCACTTTACAGATGCCGCCCAGCGTACCGGTGTATATACCTCTCTAGATTATCTAGAGATCATGGAGACACTAAACCGTGAGTGGAAAATTGCCAATATGACCGGCCTAAATGAAGCAGGCGAACGTGCCCGCGATTATTTAATGGCCCTGCCCAACCGACTTCGTCGCGTAGCTGACCGCTTAAAAGTGCCACAGCTGCAGTACAAGTTCAAATGGATTGACTCTTAATTCATCCGCCGTTTTCAGCCTGTTTTTCAAAATATAGCATAAAAACGCCCCCGCCATTTTTGGTGGGGCGTTTTGGTTTTGATGAGTTTATTTATATCCAGCAAGTTTAGCGACAGCGTAACTTGTGGGAGATATACAGTAAGTTTAAGAACTTGCCTTTCGGAGTCTATAGAATATAGAGAAGGTGTGTTGCCCTACTTCAACTGCCTGTATTTCTTCCTAATTATTTCTAAATACTCTAAATCAGAATCAAGTATTTTGCTGGTCTTCATGATTCTCTCATAGAGATTGAATGTTGTTTGGTAATCTGCAATACTCAAATTCGCTTTGTTTCTTTTAAACCAATCTTTCCAAAAATTAAGATCGTTTTGTGTGAACTTTGGAACTCCTGTATAATCCATGCTCCCTTCTACACCTGTCCACTCTCCAATTAAATAAAGGAAAGATATCTGTTTATGATTAAGAGTATAAATGCCTTTTTTCTCTTGAGCAATAGAATCAAGTACTGTAAAGTTTGATTTGAATTCCCTATTTAATGCAGTTCTTTCCGTTTTATGGGAGGTTCTACAGGAAAATAAGAAAAAGGAGATAGTAGCGTACAATATTATGCCTTTCATATTTCAATCTTAAATATAATAAGATTAGAAGTTAGGAAGTCTTATTGTAGATAATAATGAAGTTGTCCTTTTTTACATCAAAGGCTGGCAATGGCACCTCCGCTGTTTGGAGCTCTCCTGCGGAAGAATCCAAAAAGGAATATGTTTTCAGCCTTATTTTCTGAAAGTAGGTCGAAAACATGTTCATTCACATCTCTTAATTCCCATATCTTCAAATCTACATCCCCACCACCTGTATGCCTTTCCAGAAGGCAATGAAGCCTTCAATGGGTTTGGCTTTGAGGCTGGTCTGCGGATACAACCAAGCGGCGTCTTTGTTTTCAAAAGTACCTACCTTTATGGTGTAATAAGAGGCTTCGCCTTTCCAGGGGCAAACTGAGCGGCGTTGGCTTGGCTCAAAGAATTCCCAACGTACAGAAGTGGGTGGAAAATAATGGTTCCCTTCTACTTCAATAGTATCCTTGCTTTCCGCCAGAACCGTATTTTTCCAAATTGCGCGCATAATTAGTTTATGAAATAGGATGTTGATTATATAAGTATGGTATTCCTTTAATTTTAAGGTACTGTTTTACCATTAGAAGGTTTACTTGCGTAAGAACATATTCTTCTTTTCGTTGTTAAGAAAGAGACATAAGATGTAAGACTCAAGACGTAAGACAAAAGACAAAATCCTTCTATTTCAAATAAGGGGTTTTCTAGCTATAGATATTCCATCGGCATAGAAAACCTTCTCCTCCAAAAGAGAATCTTGAGTCTTACGTCTTGTGTCTTGCGTCAAAAATAAAAGTAACATGGCATCCGGATATAGATTCACTCAATTTGTACCAGAGAAACCCAAAGAGCAAGGCTTTGAAGCCCTGCTCCAAATTTTTCTACAGCTCATTACCCTTACCGCCGGAGACGTGGCCGAGGCCATGAAATGGATGAGCGAGCTAGACAAACAATACAACCTCACCGATGACTCTTATGGTTTGGGAGACTTTTTTGAGGACCTGAAAAAGAACGGCTACATTGACGACAAAGGCCCAGATGGGCAGTTCCAGCTGCAGGCCAAGGGCGAACAGCGCATTCGGAAGAGCGCGCTGGAAGAAATTTTCGGGAAGCTGAAAAAGGGCGGCCGCGGCAATCATGCTACACCAAAGACTGGGTTAGGAGATGAGCCATCAGCCGACCGGCGCGAATTTCGATTCGGCGATGCACCGGAGCAGATTGAGCTGACCGAGTCTATCCGAAACGCCCAGATTCACCACGGCCTGTCAGATGAATTTTTTCTCACGGAACAGGACCTGGAGGTGACTGAGCGGGAGCACAAAACTCAAACCAGCACTGTGCTCATGATTGACATTTCACACTCCATGATTCTATACGGCGAAGACCGCATTACGCCCGCCAAGAAAGTGGCCATGGCCTTGGCTGAGTTAGTGAAGATCAAGTACCCCAAAGACAACCTCGACATTATTGTGTTCGGGAACGATGCCTGGCAGATCAAGGTGAAAGATTTGCCTTACCTGATGGTGGGGCCGTACCATACCAACACCGTGGCTGGGCTTGAATTGGCTATGGACTTGTTACGCCGCCGCAAAACCACAAACAAACAGATTTTTATGATCACCGACGGAAAGCCAACTTGCCTCAAAGAAGGGCTGAAATACTACAAAAACAGTTTCGGGCTAGACAGAAAGGTGGTGAACAAAACGCTGAATCTGGCTGCACAGTGCCGGCGGTTAGGCATTCCTATTACCACTTTTATGATTGCTTCAGACCCTTACTTGCAGCAGTTTGTGGAAGAGTTTACGGAAGTAAACAACGGACAAGCCTACTACAGCAGCCTGAAGGGCTTAGGTAATCTGGTATTTCGGGATTACGGGCGGAATAAGAAACGAAAGTTTTAAGCTGCACATGCGGGCTGTAGGAAAACTTGCACTCTTGCACAGCGCTTGAAATAGCTTGTTTTACTTCTTGGCGGCTCGTCTGCGCATAAAGCCGCCTATCAACCCCAGCACTACACCAACGCCTAACAAAACATAACCTGTTGGCCGGTCAATAATGTGAAAGATGCGTAAAATGGCACTAATGATCACAAAGGCAGCACCAAGTACTGTAAAAACTAAAGCGGTCACAACTGGTTTCATAGAGAGTAAAGGTACCAATTCAGTTCATAATAACTTTCCGTTTTTAGCCTGTTTTTTTTAAAACAAGTTAAAAACGTAGAAAGAAAACAATTAACAATTTTCAATCAGCAAATCTAGAAATGCTTTATTCCGATATTCCCGCAGCACAACTGCAAAAGATCAAAACGCTTGGCCAACTTAAAGCCGCGGGCTATGAGCCTCAGACAGTGAAAGAAGAATTGAGAGCCAACCTCATTAAAAAGCTTAGCTCTGGTGAAGAAGTATTTCCGGGCATTTACGGTTATGAGGAGACGGTGATTCCAGACCTGCAACGGGCCATTCTGAGTCGGCACCACATTAATCTGTTGGGGCTACGCGGTCAGGCAAAAACCAGAATAGCCCGTCTTTTGATTCAACTCTTAGATGAGCTGGTGCCTGTAGTGGCGGGTTCTGAATTGAACGATGATCCGCTGCAGCCCCTCTCACGCTTCGCTAAAGACCAGATTGCCCAACACGGCGACGACACACCTATTGCCTGGCTTCCGCGTGAAGAGCGTTACACTGAAAAACTGGCCACACCAGACGTTTCGGTGGCTGATTTGATTGGCGATGCCGACCCTATTAAAGCCGCTACCCTGAAGCTGCCTTATTCTGATGAGCGGGTGATTCACTTCGGGTTGATACCGAGGGCGCACCGCGGTATTTTCGTTATAAATGAATTACCCGATTTACAGGCCCGTATTCAGGTGTCGTTGTTCAATATTCTGCAGGAGGGCGATATTCAAATCAGAGGCTTTAAGATCAGGCTGCCGCTGGATATTCAGTTCGTGTTCACCGCTAACCCAGAGGACTATACGAACCGTGGCTCTATAGTCACACCGCTCAAAGACCGCATTGACAGCCAAATTATTACCCATTACCCTAAGAGCATTGAGATTGGCAAGCGCATCACTAAGCAAGAGGCCCGCATTGTTTCGGCCCAGCAGGAGCGCGTGAAAGGCCATGAGCTGATTCATGACCTGGTAGAACAGATTGCATTTGAAGCCCGCGAGAGCGAGTATGTAGATGCCAAAAGCGGTGTGTCTGCCCGCTTGACCATATCGGCTTATGAAAGTGTGGTGAGTGCCGCTGAACGAAGGGTATTGGTGAATGCAGAGGCGCAATCGCACGTGCGCGTTGCAGATTTTCTGGCCGCGGTGCCCGCCGTTACCGGAAAAGTGGAGCTGGTGTATGAGGGGGAGCAGGAGGGAGCCGGGGGCGTTGCTTACCGATTAATGGGTAAGGCCATCCGTACGCAGTTCCTGAACTACTTCCCAGACCCAGATAAATTCAAGAAGCAGAAAGATAAGAACCCTTACAAGAAAATATCAGACTGGTTCTCTGATGGCCACACCCTTGACCTGCTCAACGATGCCTCTGATGCCGAATACAAGCGTGCGCTCAACCAAGTGCCCGACTTGTCAGAAGTGGTGAAACATTTCCAGCCAAAGCTGAAAGACGAGGCAGAACACCTGTTCTTCATGGAGTTCTGCTTGCACGGTTTAGCGGAGTACAGCCTAATTTCCCGCAACCGCCTCAGCGCCGGGTTGCAGTTCAAAGACCTGCTCAGCAGTATGTTCTCGGGCGGTGGCTTTAGTCTGGAAGATGACGAAGACGAGGATGACCTGCGAGGAGGCTTTTAGCCCTTTTTTCCTAAAAACAGGCTATAAACATAAAGTTAAGCGCCCGCACCAGCCAGTGCCGGGCGTTTAACTTTTGGGCATGTGCGGGAGTATAAACTTACCTAAGAACAACCTCTGCCACATGGAAAAATTCCTGCTGACCCTATTGCCGCTACTTGGGCTGATGATCGTGCACCTGTTTGGGCATAAATTAAAGTTTCTGGAGGGTGTGCCGCGCAGTTTGTGGCTTTCTGGAGCTGGAGGGGTGTCAGTGGCCTACGTGTTCTTGCATTTGTTTCCGGAGCTTCAGGAGGGGCAGGAGCACCTGCAAGAGGCTGCCGAGAGCCGAGGGTTATCTTTTCTGAAACACCACATGTACCTGATGGCTTTGGTGGGGCTGGTGATTTTCTATGGAATGGAGCGCTTGGCCATCAAATCAAGAGATGGCGGCAAGGGAACTTCAGATGATACCCCGCCCTCTGTTTTCTGGATACACATAGGCTCTTTTGCGGTGTACAATGCACTGGTAGGTTATCTTCTGCACAAGCGCGAAGAACAGAACGTAGAAGAGGTATTGTTTTACTTTGTTGCCATGGCCCTACACTTCCTGGTCAACGATTTTGGATTGCGCGAGCATCATAAAAAGCGTTACCAGCATGTAGGCCGATGGATTCTGGCCTTAGCACTATCTATAGGTTGGGGAATTGGGCTGGCGATGGAGATTTCAGAGGCGGCTACAGCTTTACTGTTAGCATTTTTGGCAGGAGGGGTGGTGCTTAACGTACTCAAAGAAGAGCTACCCGAAGAGCGGAAAAGCCGTTTCTCTGCTTTTTTAGTGGGTACTGGTTTATATGCAGTGCTGCTTCTTCTACTTTAGTAAATGATTAATGACCAATGAATAATGAACAATGAGTAATGATTAATGTTTGGTCTTCTCTCCAAATTGATCATTACTCATTAATCATTGTTCATTACTCATTATTAAGCCTCGTTTACCACAATTTTCTCAATGCGGTCGCCTTGGCGGATATCATCAATCACATCAAGACCTTCTACCACTTTACCGAAGCAAGTGTGGTTGCGGTCTAAATGAGCAGTGTTGTTGCGGCTGTGGCAGATAAAGAACTGCGAACCGCCGGTGTTACGTCCGGCATGTGCCATAGACAACACACCACGGTCGTGGTATTGGTTTCCGCCAGTCAATTCGCAATCAATTTTGTAGCCTGGTCCGCCGGTGCCCGGCATTCCTTTAGAACCCTCACGGGAATTAGGGCAACCTCCCTGAATCACAAAGTCAGGAAGAACACGGTGAAAAGAAAGGCCATCGTAGAAGCCTTCTTTGGCCAGTTTAGTGAAGTTTTCAACAGTTTTAGGGGCATCTTGCTCGTAGAATTCTACTTTCATTACGCCCTTAGCGGTATGGATTTCTGCGGTTTTCATGTAAAAATGTGCTAATGTAAAAATGCTAACAGTGCCAAATTGCCGTTTGTTCAATTCAAACCGGCAGCTTTGGTGCTGCAAAGGTACGGAAATTTTGTGGCCATACCTGACCTGTGCCAGCCCGTGGTTTGATGTCTTCCATTTTCGCCCTGTTTTTGAAAATTCAAGGCAAAAACAGCAAAATATATAAGCGGTGCCATACAAATGATATTGTACTGGAAGCTTTTGCCTGAAGAAACAGTGTCAGGACTTCCTCTAAGTTAAGCAGCTGTATTATCTTGCCAGACAATGGAGTATCTTGAGTTATTTGACGAGGCGAATTTACCGTTAGGGCAACTGCTGCCCCGCCGGCAGGTGCATGAACAGGGGCATTGGCACCGAACAGCGCAAATATTTATTTGGCATCCGCAGCTAGGCTTTCTTTGCCACCAGCGTAGCAAGTCCAAAGACCTTTTCCCTAGCCTTTGGGATGTCAGTATTGGAGGTCATTTGAATCCGCATGAAACATACCTGAGTTGTGCCACTAGAGAGCTGAAGGAGGAACTAGGTATTGAGGCAACGCCGCAGGAACTTCACCACATAGCTACCATGTCTATTGATGGGCAAGATGTAGTGGCGCAGTTACTGGATCGTGAGCATGCAGGTATTTTTCTTTACCAAACCAGTTCAGAGGCAACGGCTTTTGATTTTCAGAAAGAAGAAATTGAGGAGGTGGCGTATTTAACAGCAGCGCAGTTGAAAAAAGATTTAACTAGTAAATCTTTTTCCAGAACTTATATTCCATTGCAGCAACAGTTTCTGTACATGCTCCACTTGATAGAGGCTTATCTGCAAAAGCAGTGACTGAAGGCATAAAAATAACCTTGAAATTCTTCTTGAAGAGCTATGTGAGACGTTTTAGGCTTGTTTTTCTAAAACCAGGCTCAAAACAGCGGCCACTGAATTAGCGGTGGGTGTCTTCGTCTTGCAGCAGGCTGAGGTAACTCTCGTAGCGCGGTAAGGCAATTTTTCCTTTTTTTACATCAGCCTGTACGGCGCAGCCGGGTTCGTTCAGGTGCAGGCAATTGTTGAATTTGCACTGGTTCAGGCGCTCCCGCATCTCAGGAAAATAATGCGCTATTTCCTCGCGCTTCATCTCCACTACGCCCAACTCTTTTATGCCTGGGGTATCTATGAGATAAGTATCTTCCTCAACCTTAAACATCTCGGCAAAAGTGGTGGTGTGTACCCCTTTATCAGAAAAAGCGGAGATTTCTGAGGTCTTTATCTCCAGATCTGGTACTAACACATTAACCAATGTGCTCTTGCCTACGCCGGAGTGCCCGGAGAAAAGGGTAATTTTCTCTTTGAGCAAAGCCTGAACTTCAGATATGCCTTGTCCGGTATGGGCAGAGCAGGGGTAGCAGGGGTAGCCAATGCCCTGGTACATCTGCATGACCTGTTTTAGGTAGCCCAGAGACTCCTTGTCATACAAATCTATTTTGTTGAAGATAAGGGTGGCCGGAATCTGGTAGGCCTCAGCGGTTACCAAAAAGCGATCTATAAACCCAAAAGATGTTCGCGGAGAAACTAACGTTACTACCAGAAAAGCCTGATCTAAGTTAGAGGCCACTATATGGGCGTGGTGCGCCTTGTGGGTAGACTTGCGGATAATGTAATTCCGGCGCGGGGTAATGTCAGTGATGACCGCCTGCTGCTCGCCACCCTCATTCTCCAGAGTAACTTCATCGCCTACGGCAATTGGGTTACTTACCTTAAGCCCTTTGTTTTTAAACTTTCCGCGCAGGCGGCATTTGTACAGCAGCCCGTTTGCGTGGGAGCGTACCAAATACCAAGAGCCCGTAGATTTTACAACTGTTCCTGTCATGCTTGGCGCGAAGGTAACCAATATTCTAATGCCGTTAGAATACGGTCTGTGGCGCCAGACTGTTTTTGCAGGTATTCATAAGCCGCCTGCTTTATCTTTTCCCGCTTTTTTTGATCGTGATGTAGCTGCTCAAACTGATTGCTGAGATCATTGGTGCTCTTGACAGAAAAAGCTACGCCTGCCTCAATCAGGTCCTGGGCTTCCTGAAATTTGTTGTACTTAGTGCCAAAGAAGATGGGTGGCCCAAAGGCGGCTGGCTCTAAAGTGTTGTGCAGCCCTTTGCCAAAAGCCCCGCCTACATAGGCATAATCGGCGTATTGGTACAAAGCGGAAAGCATGCCTATGTTGTCTATGAGCAAAACTCGGGCATTGGCAAAATTTTCAGGCGTTGCCTCTGAAAAACGGACAGTGTTACCGTTAAAAGTCTTTTCCAAATCCTGCAATTCACTTTCTTTGATTTCATGCGGAGCCACAATGAACTTTAGCTTCTGCAGGTGCTCTTGCATGAATGGCCGTAAAACCTTCATGTCTTCCGGCCAGCTGCTGCCAATTACCATGACAGGAGAAGTGCCTTTGAATGTGGCGGCCACCGGAATTGGAGCCGCTTGGCTGGCATTCTGAAGTACCCTGTCAACACGCGTGTCGCCGGCGGTGCTTACTTTAGTGAAGTTCACTCCTGATAAGAGAAGAGCGGAAGCTTGGTTTTGGGTGTATATGTGCGAGAACCGCTCCAAAATGCGTCTGTAAAAGGTTCCCCGCTTGCTGAAATATACCTGGTCTGGCCTGAAAATGGCCGAAACCGAAATCAGGGGTATGTGGCGCTTCTTTAAGGCTTTGGTGTAATGGTGCCAGAATTCGTACTTGATGAAAATTGCCAATTTAGGCTTCACCAAAGAAACAAAGCATTTGGCGTTGTGGTAAGTGTCAAGCGGGAGGTAGAAAATATAATCTGCCCCTGGGTAATTCTTGCGTAGTTCGTAGCCTGAAGGAGAGAAGAAGGTTAAGACAATTTTATAATCTGGGTACTTTTTACGGAAGCCCTCCATCAAAGGCCGGCCTTGTTCAAATTCTCCTACGCTGGCGCAATGAAACCATACCACCGGGCTGGTATTTGGTTTCATTTGATTGTCTATTTCTTCGAGAAGGTTCTTTCGTCCATTAATCCACTGAGCAGCTTTGGTATGGAAGGGTGAAGCTAAGCGCAGGCCTAGTCCATAAGCTTTGATACCAAGGTTATATAATACTGTAGACATTGTAAGGGGACGTACTTAATAAAACAAGTAAGGCGATTTATACTTTTTTTGAACGGTATAGTAGCGCTGGGCAAATATACAGCGTAAAAGCGGTTATTTTAAGTGTCTGTTATTGCTTAGAATAGGATTTTAATAATAAGATAATCTTTGTGTGCCGTTTTGCCGGATAAATAAGCAGAACTGCTCTTTTTATTACTGATAACTGGTGTGAAAAGATACAAAACAAAAGAGCCTCTGTTTGGCAGAGGCTCTTTTGTTTTGTATCGTTGTAGTTGAATTAGTGACCGGCTAAGTAGTTAGAAACTCCCTCGCGGGTAGCTTCCATGCCTTCTTTGCCTTCTTCCCAGTTAGCTGGGCAAACTTCACCCTTCACTTCAAAGTACTGCAGGGCATCTACCATACGCAATGCCTCGTCAATGCTGCGGCCCAGGGGCAGGTCATTTACTACCTGGTGGCGAACAATGCCTTGCTTGTCGATCAAGAACAAACCACGGTAGGCTACAGGCTCACCGGTGAAGGTCATTTCGCCTTCGTCGTTATAATCATAATGACCAGCCAAAACATCATAGTTTGAAGCAATGGTTTTAGAAGTATCTGCAACCAAAGGATAGGTTACACCTTCAATGCCGCCACGGTCGCGTGGGGTGTTTAACCATGCCCAGTGTGAGAAGTGAGAGTCAATGGAGCAACCCACTACGGCCACATTCTTCTTTTTGAAGTCCTCCATCCGATCCTGGAAGGCAATAATCTCGGTTGGGCAAACAAAGGTGAAATCCAGCGGGTAGAAAAAGAATACCACATGCTGCTTGCCAATGTATTGGGTCAAAGAAAAATCTTCTACAAACTCGCCGTCTACTACCGCGGTTGCGGTGAATGAGGGTGCTTTTTTACCTACTAATACTGCCATTGCTAATCTATAAGTTGATGAATTAATATTTAGTTGACCAGCCAAGCCAGCCTAACGGCCGCTTGTCTGGTTTCAGAGACAAAGGTACAGAGGCATTTTTTACAGCGCAACCCATGTCGTGAATACGGAGCCAATCTATGTCTGAGCACCAGCAAGGCATGGCGCTTATCAAAGTTGAAGAAGGTCTGTTTTAGGCTTGATTTTAGGAAAAAAGCGCTAAAACAAACCTTCTTCTTATCTGCCTTTGAAGGTTGGCTTACGCTTTTCAATGAAAGCATTCATGCCTTCGGTTTGATCTTCTGAGGCAAATGTGAGGTAGAAGTTTTTGCGTTCAAAATGTAGACCTTCGTCCAGATGTGTTTCAAAGGTACGGTTTACAGATTCCTTGGCTAGTTTCACGCTTACCGGTGCCAGTTGCGCAATCTGACTAGCAAGTTTAAAGGCCTCTTCCAAATAAAGCTCTACAGGAACTACTTTGTTTATGAGCCCGCACCGCTCAGCTTCTGTGGCCGAGATAAACTTTCCGGTGAGAACCATCTCCATGGCTTTGGCTTTCCCTATAGCCCTGGTGAGGCGTTGGGTACCACCCGCACCAGGCATTACCCCGATTTTTATTTCAGGTTGGCCGAACTGGGCAGTCTCAGAGGCCACAATCATGTCGCAGGTCATAGCAAGCTCACATCCTCCGCCTAAAGCGAAACCACTTACTGCCGCAATAATAGGCTTCTTCGTTTTTTTTATCTGATCCCAGGTAGAAAACTGGTCAATGTTCAACATGTCAACGGCTGTTTTCCCAGCCATTTGTTTTATATCCGCACCGGCAGCAAAGGCACGTTCATTGCCCGTTATCACTATAGCTCTCACTTGGTCATTGTCGTCAAGTTCCTTAAGGGCGTCGCGCAGTTCCCCCATCAGCTGTAAGTTAAGGGCATTTAGCTCTTTTGGGCGGTTTAGCTGAATTAGAGCTACCTGCGGTCGGGCTTGTTCAGTTACAATAATGTATTCCATAGTATTCATTGTTGAAATAGGTGTTTTAAGGCTAATTTCCTTAAAATAAGTAAAAAACAAATGTTTGGCAGTAGATTCAAGTTTTTTGGTGGCAAATAAGGCTAAGTAGCAGTAGTTTACGCTAAATTCTTGTGCCATGCGTCTTCTGTAGACGGTTTGATTAAAAGAGGAAGCTGTAACAAGAATGGCTTTTTAACGTAGAAAAAGCACTCTGCCTTATACATCATTTCATTCTTGAATAAAAAAGGAACTGCGCAGGCTCAAATTGCGACTGAAGCTTTTCTTGGCTCCTCCAAGGGCTAATCAATGGTTTCCTTTTACCTTAGGCGAGTTTTGTGATATCTAATCTAACCCTTCTTCTGAAGTGGCATTTAAATAATGTCATCTGAAGGGGAAGAGTTTAATTAATAAATTAATTTATTTAAGCTGGTTAGAGTGTAAAGTTGCTAATTCTTTACTCTTATATAGTTAGTTTATTGATATATTTGCAATAACTGTTCAAACCTATACAAACCAATCCTATTCCTATGACTATCAAAGAAAACTTAGCGCTTCCGGTAGGCACTACCCTTGACCGGTTTATTATGCGCAAGCAAGAGGATTTTCCTTATGCCACTGGTGAGTTGTCTCAGTTGCTGCGTGACATTGCGTTGGCGGCTAAAATTGTGAACCGGGCTATCAACCATGCTGGCCTTACCGATATTGGCGGGGCGTATGGCAAGCAGAACGTTCAGGGTGAAGACCAGCAAAGGCTTGACATTGTGGCGAACATACGGTTTATCAGAGCTCTGCGGAATGGAGGAGAGGTTTGCACCATTGTTTCTGAAGAAGAAGATGGCTTAATCCAAACAGGCAATCACAAAGGGCGCTACATTGTAGCCATTGACCCGCTAGATGGTTCCTCAAACATTGATGTGAATGTTTCTATAGGTACTATTTTCTCTGTTTACCGCCGCTTGTCTGACCAAGGTGCAGACGGCACCATTGAAGACTGCCTGCAAAAGGGTACGGAGCAGGTGGCAGCGGGGTACATTATCTATGGTTCCAGCACCATGCTAGTGTACACCACAGGTAACGGCGTGAACGGTTTTACCTATGAAACTTCTTTGGGTGAATTTTTCTTGTCACACCCCAACATCACTATTCCTGCTAAGGGAGAGATTTATTCAGTAAACGAAGGTGGTTTTCACCACTTCCCGGCTGGGGTGAAAGATTACATAGAACTTTGCCGCGTACGCAACTACTCAGCCCGCTATATTGGCTCGTTGGTGGCAGACTTTCACCGTAACTTGTTGAAAGGCGGCATTTATATGTACCCTAATACGCAGAAGTCTCCACTTGGTAAACTACGTTTACTGTATGAGTGCAATGCCTTGGGCTTTATTGTTGAGCAGGCCGGAGGGAAAGCGTCAGACGGGAAAAACCGAATTTTAGATTTACAGCCTAATGAATTGCACCAGCGATGCCCTTTGTATATAGGGTCAAAAGAAATGGTGGAAGAGGTAGAGGCTTTATTGATGCCCAGAAAGGTAAAAGACAGATCATTAGCTGCCGTGTAACCTGTTTTCGGGCAGTTTTACGAAAAGTAATAAAACAGAAAAGCCCCGCCATTGGCGGGGCTTTTCTGTTTTATTACTTTGCCTTTTTCTTTGATGCTTTTGGTTTTTCAGCTTCCTCGGCTTCAGAAGTTGTAGAGGCTTCTGCTGTAGTTGTCTCTGGTTGCTCAGCCGGGGCTTCCTGCTCTTCAGTATAAGGCACAAACTGATTCACCAGCGAGTACCACTGTACTAGTTTTTTCATGTCAGAGGCGTACACCCTGTCTTGATCATAATCAGGCAAAACAGACTCTACAAATGCAGAAAGTTCTTGTGAGCTTGATTTTGCGTTTACAGGTAAGTCGGTTCCGTATTGCTTTCTGATTCTGTCAAAAATTTCAGCAAGGGGCACGGTGTGCTCTGCATCATTGGTGTACATAGAAATTTCCTGCAGAATAGAAACTCTGTTGCGGGCTTGCGCTACGCTTCTTACCGGCTTCTCGGCCAGGCTCTCTACAATAACACCGCTACGGGTGGGGGCAATAATCCGGTAAAGGCCGGGCATACCGGAAATAGAGGCAATCTCTTTCAGGTCAAATGGCATAATAAACTAATGGTTATGGGTAAGACTATTTATTTACACCCGCAGGCAGTTGGTATACGTACTTAAGGCGATAAAATTAAACAAAATTATTGCCTGTAAAACACATGGCCAGATTAGTAGCGGTGAGGCAGCATGAACCTAGCCGCAGTTTTTCAGGACATAAAGTTACTGCCGAGCCTAGTGGTACTGTTGGTTTACACTTTCAATAAACTGCAGAATCTCATCCCGACCTTCTTTTGAAGATGATGAACTTTTTAAGTAATGAGGTAGTTCTTCCCAGTTTTCTTTTAAGGTATTCATGAAAAGCGAAATATTCGCATCTGTTTTGGCAGCAGACTGCTTGTCGGTTTTAGTGAAGACAAGCACAAAAGGAACCCCCATAATGCCTAGCTGCTCCAAAAATTCCACATCTACTTTTTGTGGGGGCAAGCGTGAATCAATCAGCAAAAATACACAGGCAAGGTTGGGACGGTTCTGGAAATAAAAATGGATCATCTTGCGCCATGACTCTCTGGAGGTTTTGCTGACCTTAGCCCACCCGTAGCCGGGTAAATCCACTATGTACCATTTGTCATTGATCAGAAAGTGGTTGATCAGCTGGGTCTTTCCCGGAAAAGAGGAGGTTTTGGCAAGCTTAGTGCGGCCAGTGAGCATATTTATTAGAGAAGACTTGCCTACGTTAGAGCGTCCTATAAAAGCATACTCAGGAAGCTCTGTCTGAGGGCATTGGTCTGCGCGGGTATTACTACTGATAAACTTTGCGTCTTTAATAATCATATGAGCTTCTCTAATGGAATTGAAGGCAGCTGATGCTATACGCTCTAAACCTACGGTGAAAGAACAGATATAGGTGCCTCTTCAGATTTCTCAAAGGTACCAAATATTTGCCAACCCAATTGAAAAGCTGTTTTAAGCATAATGAGAGCTTGAATTTTCATGCATAAAAGGAAAACCATTTTTTGATTTTATGAGTATCGTATGCCCAAAGGTAGAAGGTAAGAAAGGTCTTGAACAGAAATATTGGTTTACTGCCAGCTATTTTAGTGTAGAGCACGTAATAATATTGTATTTGCTATAATGTATATTGTAGAATTTAGATATTATTGTGCTGTGAATATATTGACCAAGAACAGCGGGCACTTGACTGAAGCTAACTTCTAGCTTATTTTATTAAGTTTTGCGCAAAAAAAGAAGCAAGTATTAAAAGCTAACCTATGGATTACTTAGACAAACGGTTGTTAAAAACATCATTATTATTTCTGACTCTATTCTTCATGGTCACTGCTGCCATGGGGCAGAGTACTCGCCAGCTTATCAGAAAAGGAGATAAGATGTTCAACCAAGCCAATTTCCGTGCAGCCTTGCCTTATTATGAGCAGGTGCTGGAAAGGGATCCGGATAATGCCAAAGCCCTTTACCGGGCAGGTATTAGCTTAATTGCCTTTGACAAAGAGAAAGCAGGCGAGTACATTAAGAAAGCCTACACCCTTAAGCCGAAAGTTGGGGAAGACGCCCTTTACTGGATGGGCCGGGTGAATTTGGTGAACTATGAATTTGATGAGGCCATCAAGAATGCTCAGGATTACCAGAAGACACTAGGCAAACGCGATGTGGAAGGCAAAGAGCAGGCCGCTCTTCTGATACAGCATGCACGTAACGCCAAAAAGGAAGTGGCTAACCCTAAAGATGTGTTCGTGAAAAACCTTGGCCCTGAGGTCAATACAGCTTATTCAGAACATAGCCCAGTTATCTCAAAAGATGATAACTACCTGTTGTTTACTTCCAGAAGTAGAGCCGTAACCGGTGGCAAAGAGGCCGAAGACGGTGAATACTACGAAGATATTTTTGAAGCTGACCGTTTGGGGCCAGATTCATGGTCTGCCCCCCGTTCGTTGAGCGGCAGACTGAACGGTACCGGGCACGATGCTTCTATCCAACTTTTTGATAATGACCAAAAGCTGCTCATGTACCGTCAGGACCAAAACGGTGACATCTTTGTTTCAAGCCGTGGCGAGACTGGTGAATGGACCCCGCCAACTAAACTGAACAGCAACATCAACTCACGTGAATTTGAAAGTGATGCCTATATCACTCCAGATGGAAGTACGCTTTATTTCTCTACCAACCGTTTTTCAGAAAATGGTGACCTTGACATTTACTATTCAAAAAGAATGGACAATGGTGATTGGGGAGCGCCTAGAAACTTTGGAAACGGAGTGAATACACCGTTTGATGAAGATAGCCCTTACTTTACCCCAGATGGCAGAACCATGTTCTTCAGTTCACGTGGCCATAACACAATGGGTGGGTACGATATCTTCAAAATAGAGTTTGACACCGTTTCTGGCCGCTGGAGCAGACCTGAAAACATGGGTTACCCAATCAACACGCCAGATGATGATACTTATTACCGTTTAAGTTCAGATGGACGTTTGGCGTACCTTTCTTCTTATCGTATGGGTGGCTACGGTGAAAAAGACATTTACACCATCAACTACATCCGTAATGCTATTGTTAAGGGGCGTGTATACAGCCTGCGGGACAGTACCATTATACCAGGGGTTGAGTTGGTTTTCACTGGTAAGGCTGCAAACAATACCCCACTTGAGTACAGAGATGTGACAAAACCAGATTCGGGTACTTACCAAGTGACCGTGCTGTCTTCTCGTCCGTACCAGGTAGCCTTGTCACGTGACGGTAAAAACATAGCCAACGAGCAATTTGAGGTGCCGCTTTCTTTGAATGACACCACTGTGGTAGAGAAAGACTTCTATATTGATTTTGTAGATGAAACAGCCATAAGTGGTGGCGCCTTTGCCTTCAAACGCATCTACTTCGATACTGATAAGTACAACCTTCGTGCTGAGTCAATTACTGAGTTAGATAATATAGCACGGGTGTTGAAGGCAAATCCAACTCTACGCCTTTCTATTGACGGACACACTGACTCACGTGCCTCAGATGCCTACAACATTCAGTTAGGTGAAAATCGCGCTATGGCAGCCTATAACTACCTGATTCAGCAAGGTATTGCCCCTAACAGATTAATTACCGTGAGCTACGGAGAGCGTCGTCCGGCTGCGCCTAATACATCCGCTGAAAACATGCAGCTGAACCGCCGCACTGAGTTCAACGTCATCAGAAGAGCCGACGAACAATAAGCATTTATGTTTTAAAGCTGATTTTCTTAAAACAGCCCAAAAACAAAGCCCCAGCCCTTTTGGCTGGGGCTTTGTGCGTAAGAGTAGAGGCGACTTACAACATTATCGGTAAAATGTAGTTAAACCATAGTAGCTTTGCCCTTTCAAATTGAGAAGTAACAATACATGTCAGTAGTTCCTTATAAAGATCAAGAGACCGGAAAGAAGACGCAGGTTGCCCAAATGTTTAACAGCATAGCCAAGCGCTATGACTTCCTTAACCATTTCCTGAGTGCGGGTATAGATATTATTTGGCGTAAGAAAGCGGTGAAACTGCTAGAGCAGACCAAACCACAGTTGTTGCTGGATATTGCCACCGGTACCGGCGACTTTGCCCTGGAGGCGATGCGTTTAAAGCCCCGGCAGATTATTGGTCTTGATATCTCTGAAGGAATGCTGGCGGTGGGCCGCGAGAAAATTAAAAAGCGCGGGCTGGAAAACGTAATTGAGCTGCAGTTAGGAGATTCTGAGAACATCCAGTTTCCAGACAACCATTTTGACGCCATTACGGTGGCTTTTGGAGTGCGTAACTTTGAGAACCTGGAGAAAGGCTTATCAGAAATGTACAGGGTTCTGAAGCCTGGTGGGAAAGCGGTAATTCTTGAGTTTTCCAAGCCGCAGAAGTTTCCTATGAAACAGACCTATAATTTTTATTTCAAGCACATACTACCGGTTTTCGGAAAGCTCATCTCTAAAGATAATGCCGCTTATACGTACCTGCCTGAGTCGGTGCAGGCGTTCCCAGATGGCAAAGACTTTCTGACTATTTTAAATAAAATCGGATTTAAAACCACAGAATGGCACTCACTTACTTTCGGCATCAGCTCCATTTACACGGGCAAAAAATAGTAGCCGTACTCATTATCTTTTTGTTGGGGTTGTCTTCCCCGGCTTTTTCGCAAGGCAGAATTAAAACCGAAAACCTACCAGGGTATGAAGAACGGCTTCTGCGGTGGGGCTTTTCTTTGGGTTTGAACACGTCTTGGTATCAGCTAGAGCATTCACGTAGCTATGTAAACCGCTTGCAGACTGATTCTGCTTACTCTGCTAATGCAGTAAACCGGGTGGGGTTCAACGTCAATTTCATTGCTACCTACCGGTTGGCTCCTAATTTTCTGGTGCGCTTTCAACCAGGCGTAGGCTATCACGGTCGGGCTATAGACTATAAGGGTGATTTACGGTCTGTTTCTACAGATGATTATGTAGTGCAGGAGGTCAATACTTTTTCCCTTGAAATGCCTTTGTTGGTGAAATATGAGTCTTTGCGCCGTAAAAACAGCCAGATGTATTTCATAGCGGGCGTAAAACCATCTTTTGTGGTGGGCGGTATTAAAAAAGGAAACCCAGAGTTATTGCAGGTGGGCAGCTCAGATTTTACTATTGAGTATGGCGTAGGGTTTGATATGTTTTACCCCTTTTTCAAGTTCTCTCCAGAACTCAGGTATTCAAGGGGTATCACAAACTTGCATGAGCCGGCGCACAACAACTTGTACTACAACACCATGCAGCGTCTCACCACCAATACCATTACTCTATACCTCAATTTTGAATAATAACCTCCCCATGGCGCAGAAAATAGCTTTTGTAACTGGTGCTACTTCTGGAATAGGCAAAGCCACAGCCGTTGTGTTGGCGCAGAACGGTTTTAAAATTATTGCAGCCGGCAGAAGAGAGGAACGTTTACATGAACTGGTTGATTTATTCGGGGCAGATCAAGTAAAGACCCTTCAGTTTGATGTACGTGATAACGCCGCCGTGCAGGAGGCGGTCCAGAACCTACCGGAAGAATGGCGTCAAATAGACGTGCTCATTAATAACGCTGGAAATGCACACGGTCTGGCGCCCATCCAGAGCGGCGATGTCAATGACTGGGACGCCATGCTGGATATTAACGTGAAGGGCCTGTTGTACGTGACAAAAGCGGTGCTGCCAGGCATGATTGAGCGAAAGAGCGGCCACATCATAAATATCGGTTCAATTGCCGGCAAAGAGGCTTACGCCAACGGCAACGTATACTGCGCCAGTAAATTTGCTGTTGACGCCCTCTCTAAAAGCATGCGCATTGATTTGGTGCATGAGGGTATCAAAGTTTCAGAAGTGAACCCCGGTGCCGTAGAGACAGAATTCTCTGAAGTACGGTTTAAAGGCGACAAGGCCCGCGCGGCCAGCGTGTACCAAGGTTTTGAGCCTTTAGTGGCAGAAGATATTGCTGAAATTATTCACTTTATGGTCACCCGGCCTAAACACGTGAATCTGGCAGAGGTGATGGTGCTTCCAACAGCTCAGGCATCAGCTACCGTTATCAGCCGCCAATAAAACAGAAAAGCCTTTCAGCATATGAAAGGCTTTTCTGTTTTTAAGCTGTTTTTACGAAAACAAGCCATAAACAGGCAACATAAGGTGAGTTTACTGGTAGAGTAAGAAAATGCCTTACGTATGAAATTTCGCCAAATCAAAGAAACTTGCCTGTACGTGCAAGACCTGACCCGTACCACCCAGTTCTACAATCAAGTTTTAGGGCTCCCTATTATTGCAGAGGCTGCAGGGCGTCATGTGTTTTTCAGAACCGGAAGTTCAGTGCTGCTTTGTTTTATAGCAGAGGTGACCAAAGAAATAAATGATCTGCCCCCACACTTTGGGTACGGCCAATTGCATGTTGCGTTTGAATGCGAGCCAGAGGAGTACTTAAGCTGGAAAGAAAAGCTGCAGCAGGCCGCTATTGCCATCGAACACGAGCAGGAGTGGCCTCACAACCGCAAGTCATGCTACTTCCGTGACCCTGACCAACACCTGCTGGAGATTGTCATGCCCGGCATGTGGGGCAATGACCAATAAATACTGCCAGACAACCTGCTAAAACACAAAGTTGAAGGAAGCATTATACAGAATGCCTCTGAGGTTTCGGTTCAGGTCGTGTAGGGGTAGAAAATAACTTACCTTGTTGTCTAGTAAAATATGTTTGGTTTTAATCAGTTCCAGCCCCATACTCAGGTTTGCAGTAGGCATGGCGCGGCTGTCTTCTTCGTCATTTTGTGTGAGAATAGCCAAGCCTAACTGATAGCCGGTATAGAGGTTAAAGAACTTGCGCTTGCCTCGCCCAAAGTGCTTAGGGTAAAAGTCCTGGCCAAAACCAAAGGCAAACATTTCGCCGTAACGGGTAGAGTCGCTTTTGTCTGTGGCGCCCTCTACTGGGTTTGGGTTCACCTCTTTCATAACCCCCACGGTAAAGTAGCTTTTGCCGCGCGTAAACATATATTTAATTGAATAGCTCTGATACAGTTTAGAGCTTATGCCCGGCTTAGGGTTCTCCACAAACAGTAATCCGTACTCTACGCCTGGCATGTTCACAAACGTCACCTTGCCTGAGGTGGTGGGTACGCTTATTTCATCGTGCAGCTTTATAGAGACTAATGCCAAACTGTCGCGCTGGCTAATGGTTTTGAGTTCTCTTTTTAGGTTTCTTATGACGGCCTCTGACTGAGCCATGCCTTTTTCAAGGGAGATTGTCAACTCAGGCGTAAGATTGCCTCTGTGTAGGGCAGCCTGCAGGCTATCAAGTTTTATTTGCTCGTCTTCCAAATTATAGTGGTACCTGGAAACGCGTTCTGTTTTATCTACCGTGGTCATTACATTGCTTTCCATCCAGCCTAATAAATTGCTGAGTGAGTCAAGTTTGGGCAAATGCTCTGGTGATACCGTAAATTCTACCTCCAGATATTCTGTGGTTTCCTCTTTCTTGTTTATCCGGATGGCAAAGTTCTGCAGAAACTGCGTCAGCATATTTTTTGATTCCGGAAACCGGGCCGTGTAAAGGACCATCCGCTTTTGGGTGTCGTAGAGTTGACCGGTATCTGAAGAGGTTCCGCTCTGGTTAGATCTGTAAGATTGCCCCCATGTTGAGGTAGCGCAAAGAGCCAGGCTTAAAAAGGCAAAGAGAATTGTTCTAATAAAAGTTTTCATAAAAAGATTGAATAAAGATTAATGATAAATTTTATGATATATAAGTATTGTATAGATATATTATTTTGAGCAAATATAATTAAATAGATGAATCAGGAGAATTTTTTTAGGTGTAGCAGCACTTCTGCGTTTAATTCATGCTTGCCTTCAAACGTGATAATTTTTGGCTGAAGCCCAACTTGCCGTACACGGTTAAGTTGCTCCTGCACCCGGTCATCGGCTACAAATTCGTCTTGCAAGCCATACACATAAGTAAGGCGGGTGTTCGCCAAATTTTGCTGGGCAGCCGTCATCTCCATATCTTCCGGAAACACACCAGCCCATAGCACAAACTCTGTCACCGGCCAGTGCGCCTGAGCTAGCCAGCGGCAAGCAGTGGCAGCACCCTGTGAGAACCCTAACACGTGAAGCTGGGCATGAGGGGCTTCCGACCTGACCTGCTCATACACGGCATTTAAATAACCAATGTAATCATGTATTTCATGAAGACGTTCTTCCTTTGTCATCCAGGTGGCGCCTACGCGGCCGTTGAAGCCTTGCAGATAGAACCTTGACAAGGCCTCGGGTGCTAGTACGGCGGTGGTTTCGTCCGCTAATACTTCAAAATGACGTACAAAGTACTTGGCAAGTTGACCGTAGCCATGCAGAACCAACCACACGTGTTGTGTGTGCGGGGTCAGTTCCCCCAGCTGATGCAGATGTGCCGTACGGGAAACCTGTATAGTTCTATGCATTGAAGCCAAGCTTACAGCTGATCTTTGGTGAACATGAACGGAAGCAGGTCTTCTACTGAATTCAAGCGGGTTATTTTACCGTCTTCGGCCTGCATGAGCAAACGGATAGGCGCATTTTGACGGTTCTGGTACTCGGCCAATACCTGACGGCAGGCGCCGCAGGGGCAGGCTTTCAGAAAATGTTTTTCATGTCTACGGCGTACGGTAACGGCCAACATCTCTATTTTTTTATCAGGATGATTAGAGCCTACGCCAAACAATAAAGTGCGTTCGGCGCAAAGGCCCGACGGATAAGCGGCATTTTCTTGGTTGGTGCCCTGGTGCATGCTGCCATCAGAGAGAAGTAAGGCAGCACCAACTAAATAGTTGGAGTAAGGGGCGTAGGCATTTTGGGTAGCTTGTTGGGCCAAATGAAGCACTTTCTGTTCTTCTTGCGTCAGTTCTTCGTCAGAAGTAACTACCTCATAGGTAATGGTAAGTTGTACTTTTTCTATCATATTGTGCGGGTGCCGCAGACCTCGTACGGGAGTCAAAGTTAATAAGATAGCCTGAAAAACCAAGTAGGGTTGCCTGTCCGCCAGAAATTGCCCATTTTGTAAGCCATAAACGCCCTGAACACCCGCTATGAAAAAGATTCTGCTCTTAGGTGCCGGACGCTCCGCCTCCGTTCTGATTGATTATCTGGTTTCTAACGCTGCCGCAGAAAAGTGGCAGGTGACCATAGGAGATGTCACAGTAGATCATCTGGCGCCAGAGGTACGGGAACATGAGCAGGTGAGCGTGTTCCCTTTTGATGTGCATGACTTGGCCCAGCGGGAAACCTGCATTGTAGAGGCCGATGTGGTGATTTCTATGTTGCCGGCGGCTTTTCATCCTTTGGTAGCTGAGACTTGTCTTTCCCAAAACAGACATTTAGTCACGGCGTCTTATGTGCCACCTGAAATAAAAGCCATGGATGAAGAAGCCAAAGAGAAAGGGCTCACCTTTATCATGGAATGTGGTCTTGACCCTGGCATAGACCATATGTCGGCCATCAAGATTATTCATCATATAAAAGCGCAGGGCGGCACAGTTACTTCTTTCAAGTCGTTCACTGGTGGTTTGGTGGCTCCGGAGTCAGACAATAATCCGTGGCACTACAAGTTTACCTGGAACCCGCGCAATGTGGTATTGGCTGGTCAGGGCACGGCTAAGTTTATCCAGAATGGGACCTATAAATACATTCCGTACCACCACCTCTTTAACCGTACTGAAACGTTTCTGGTAGATGGCTTTGGCTATTTTGACGGTTACGCTAACCGCGATTCTTTGGGCTACCGGAAATTGTATGGCTTGGATAATATACCTACCATGCTGCGCGGCACCTTGAGGCGGGCTGGATACTGCCAGGCGTGGCACGTGCTGGTGCAGTTAGGCCTCACCGACGACTCATACTCTTTGGAGGGGTCTGACCGCATGACTTACCGGGAGCTGGTGGAAAGCTTGTTGCCTGCTAAAACACAAGAAAAAAATCTGCGGGAGCGGGTGGCCAAGTACATTGGTTTAAACCCTGAAGCAGATGAACTGCGTCTGGTAGAGTGGACTGGTCTTTTTGATGAACTACCTATAGATCTAGAAAAAGCTACCCCTGCCCAAGCTCTAGAAAAGTTGCTCACCCAAAAATGGAAACTTAGCCCCGGCGACAAAGACATGATTGTGATGCTGCACCAGTTTGAGTATGAGCTGAACGGGCAGCGGAAATCTCTTACCTCCTCATTGGTAGTAATTGGGGAAGATGAAGTAAAAACAGCCATGGCCAAAACAGTGGGTTTACCTATTGGCATAGCTACCAAATTGCTGCTGCAGGGGAAACTGCGTCAAACCGGTGTGGTGGTACCGCTTCAGGCTGAACTGTATGAGCCAGTGCTGGAAGAGCTAGAACAGTACGGTGTGAAATTTAAAGAGCGGGAAGGGTAGTTGTTTTTGCGCTGTTTTGTAGAAAACAAGGCTAAAACAGACTTAAAAAATTAAATAGAATTCCTGCAGAAGCTTCTGGAAGGGGAGGGTATAACTACCGTCTTTTTCACGCACGGGCAGCCAGTGGGTTTGCAAAGGAGAAGCTTGGCGTGAATAGCTATGGATGGCACGCAGCAACTTTCCGTTTGGGGTAGCTTCTATATTGAGTACTTGGTTCGTGAAAAAACCGGCTGTGTTTGCCTCTTGTTCAAAAACTTTTGCTTCATGCGGGGGTAGCAGAATGTGTAGTTTCCCGTTTGGCTTAAGGAACTTTTGAGCAAATGCTACAATCTCTTTAAAAGTAAGCGTACCGGTGTGCTTGGCTGTGTTTTTGGCAACATCTGTAGATTTTAGAGAGGCTTGAAAAAACGGAGGGTTACTGATGATGCTATCAAACAACCCCGGAGCCTGTAAAACAAACTCTTGCAAGCTTTGACGGTGCAACTTCAGCCTATTTGCCCACGGACTAGCCAAAAAATTCTCTTGGGCTTGTGCTGCGGCATCGGGTTCAATCTCCACGGCCTCAATTTGCGCCTCCGGGGCGCGTTGCGCTGCCATTAAACTTAATAACCCTGTTCCCGCGCCAATGTCCAGTATGCGGCGAGCTCCGGCTACATCTGCATAGGCTCCTAACACGCAGGAATCGGTGCACACTTTCATGGCGCACCGATCTTGCTTTATGAGAAACTGCTTAAACTGGAAGTAATCGTTGGCCACTTGTTAATGTGCTGATTTATTAATGTGCTGATGTGCTAATTTTAGTGTGGAGTGCCATCGAGCTTTGGTATAAGTTTTCTGTGGCTTGCTGTCAAAGTTGCTGTTCAAGAAATTTCTAATTTGTTAAGTAGCACATGAACCCATTAAACCATTAGCACATTAACCAATTAGCAAATTAATTCGCGGCTTCAAACCCTTTGTCTGGGGGCAAGTTGGGTTGCAGAGCGGCGGCTACGGCTAATTCGTCGCAACGCTCATTTTCGGCGTGGCCAGCGTGACCGCGAACCCAAACAAATTTTACCTGGTGCTTGCGGTAGATCTTCAAAAACCGCTGCCACAGGTCGGGGTTGGCTTTGCCGCTGAACCCTTTCTTTTCCCAGCCAAAAACCCAACGCTTCTCAACGGCGTCTACCACGTACTTTGAGTCTGAGTAAATGGTAACCGGTATGCCTGGTTTAGTAATAGCTTCCAGGGCAACAATCACCGCCAACAGCTCCATGCGGTTGTTGGTGGTTTTTCTAAAGCCTTCGCTCAGCTCTTTCACATGTGGGCCATAGCGCAAAATAACGCCATACCCGCCAGGGCCTGGGTTGCCGCGTGAAGCACCGTCGGTAAATATTTCTATCAAAACAGAATTTATTGTGTTCTGCAAAATTACCCAATGCTATGGAAGGCACCGCGCAGGGACTGGAATATTTTGATTGGAAGTGATGTATTGCGTGGTGAAAGCAGGGGAAAGTCTGTTTTTGGCTCCTTTTTCAGAAATCAGCCCAAAAACAGCTTTAGAAGCTTACGTGGGTCTTGAACAGTTTTATGGCAATGGCTAACAGTATTACCCCGAACACCTTGCGGAGCACCTCGGTGCCGTTCTGTCCTAGTTTTCGCTCCAGCCAGTTTGAGCTTTTTAAGACTATGTACACGAAAAGCAGGTTCAGCAGAATGCCCACCATTACGTTAGGTAAGGCATAAGCCGCTCGCAGAGACAGGAGCGTGGTCATGGTACCGGCGCCCACAATCAGCGGAAAGGCTAAGGGAACAATAGAGCCTGTTTTAACTTCGGGGTTGGAGTGAAACAGGTGAATGCCCAGCACCATTTCCATGCCCAGCAAAAAGATAATGATAGAACCAGCCAGCGCGAAAGACTGAAAGTCAATACCAAACAGCCTCAAGATTCCATCGCCCAAAAACAGAAATGCCACCATAATACAACCAGCCACAATGGTAGCTTTCTCTGACTGTATTACTCCCTCGCGCCGCCGCAGCTCAATAATGATAGGTATAGAACCCAGTATGTCTATAATGGCAAACAAGATAAGGCTAACAGAAACAATTTCTTTGAGGCTGAAATCAATCATAGTTTTAGCATGAGCCAGATATAATGAGCTGCAAAACTAGCAAATTTACTTTGGCAGCAGCATGTAACTGCATCTGGTTTTCAGTGCATTTATTACGCTTCTTAGGTGGCTTTGGGAATGTTAACTAAATAAAAAGATTTGACACTCTGTACATTGGCAAGAGGATTTGCCTTTTTTAATTCTTACATTAGTTAAACGATATCAAATATTTATGCTGCTATACCAAGACCGCCTTGTTGAATTAAAGTACGAAGTAACGAAAGACATACTTTCAGTGAAGTGGCCTGATTTGATAAAAGGCACCATGGCGGAGCTGAATCATTCTTGTCAGCAGCTCATTAACACCATTAACCACTATGACATTAAGCGCCTGCTAGTTGATTCCCGCAGTTACCAGATTGATTTAGATAGTCAGGATTATAAAGACCTGATTCAAAAATTAGGCAAGGCAATGGCCGCTACCCGGCTGGAGAAAATAGCAAGGCTTATGTCTCCTAAAGAACTTGGGGAGCAGGAAGAATTTGCCCAGACAGTTTACACTGAGGTGGTAGAAGAAATCAAATTTACCATTAATACCCGCAATTTTGAATCTGAATCAGAGGCTGTTGATTGGCTAAAGCAATAAACGTGACCTTTACTGGTAGTTCTTTCGGAAGAAATTTTTCAGCTCGTCGTACTCGGCATCAACAATGGCCGGAAAATTGGCAATCCGGAAGGTGTCCTTCGCCCAGTTTCCGTACCCATTACCCAACGCAATACCCTGGGTGGCCGCGTTCCTTTTTATTTCCTGAATAAGCTTGGCGGGACCTTTCAACGCTATCACCGTGTGTGACCTCACCTCAGGGTTTTCTACCAGCAGCTGTACATCTGTGAACTCTTCAAAAAAAGCATACAGATCTTGCGCCCTTTCCACCAACATCTGGTCTACCTGCTTTATGAGAGGCTTTCTATCCAGAACCTGCCGCATAAGGTACAGGTTAAGCACATTGGGGGTGTGGCCTGTCTGGTAATTGAGCATTTTCTCATAGAAGTATACCAGGCTGTTGTAATGCTTTTTGTCATTGAGCGCCTTGGCCCGCTGCATGGTGCGGGGAGAGCAGACCATCACGGCCATGCCAGCCGGTAATCCGAAACACTTTTGCACGGAGGCAAACCAGATATCTGCCCGAATGAACTTCAGGTTCAGGCCGGCCATGCTGGAGGTGGCGTCAATGGCTAATAGCGGGTCTTTGTGTTGATTCTGCAGCTTCAGCAGGGTTTGCATGTTGACCTGCGTACCGTTGGAGGTCTCGTTTTGGGTTACGCAAATCACATCAGTATGGTCCTCTACAGGCAAGAGAGGAGCATCTATCGCATCATTCAATTCAAATGACTGCCCGTAAGAATCAGGGCGAAGCTTTTTAGCATACTCCAGCCATTTCTCACCAAACGCTCCGTTATACACGTGCATGCTTTTGTTAGGAGTAAGGCTTTGGGCAATAATTTCCCAGCACTCTGTGGCCGAAGAGGTGAAGAAGATATAATAGTCTTGGGGTATGTTCAGTTTCTTGCGCAGTAAACCTACTAAGTCGCGCATCATCTGCACAAAACGGTCACTGCGGTGCGGAATGCTCAGAATGCCCTCATCATAAGCCATCACAAGGTAATCTCTCACCTCAGGATAAACTTTTGAAGGGCCGGGATAAAAATTGAGCATGGGTAAAAGGGCTTTAGGTGGCGGTGTGTTGGTTCGGCTTATCAATCTCCTCCTGCACTTGGGTGCGCGTTTTAGGGCTTGTTTTAGAAAAACAGGCCTGAAACAGAAAAGTGAAGGTGTGGTGCGAACTTGTGGTACACCTTAAAACGCAGTTGGGTTACGCTTTGGTGTAATTAAATCCAACCTTATTTGGCCGCTGGCGCTCAAAGTACTGCAAGGCAAGCCGATAACTTTCCAACCCAAATCCGCTGATGCTGCCCTTGCAGCGGCCGCCAATGAAGGTGGCGTGGCGAGTAGCCTCACGGGCATACACATTAGAGATGTGCACCTCAATGACAGGTGCCTCAATGGCGGCAATGGCATCTGCTAAAGCCAAGGAGGTGTGGGTGTAGGCACCGGCGTTGAAAACTATGCCCTGATAGTGGAAACCTACCTCGTGTAATTTGTCTATGAGAGTGCCTTCAGTGTTTGATTGAAAATACTCCAGCTCCAAATCAGGAAAGGCCGGAACCAAGTCTTTTTCATAGTAATCTTCAAAAGACCTTGAGCCATAGATAGATTTCTCGCGTTTGCCCAATAAATTAAGGTTAGGCCCGTTGAGTATTAAAATTTTCATAATAACTTTCTGCCTTGCTGTCAGGGTGAGGTTAAAAAAGCAATTCTGCGCTAAATGTACGGAATAAAACTTTTAGGCCTCTTTTACTGGCAGAAACCTTAGCATGTTGCTTATCTTAAAACACCCATTTCACTTCCCCCATGAATTGGTCTAACAGTCTTAAACAATTTCAAGGATACCTGCAGGTAGAGAAATCCTTGTCTGGCAACTCCGTAGAGGCCTATCTGCGTGATGTCAAAAAGTTAGTGCAGTATTTTGATTCAACTGGTCAGAAAGTAAATCCGCTTGACGTAGAAGCCAGCCATCTGCAGGGTTTCCTGGAATGGATTAACGGCTTGGGCATGACCTCCCACTCTCAGGCGCGCACCATCTCAGGCATCAGGGCATTTTACAAGTTCCTGATCATGGAAGACCTGCTCAATGCAGACCCCACAGAAACCATTGAAGGCCCTAAACTGCAGCGCAAACTACCTGATACCCTCAGCTACGACGAGATAGTTTCCCTTTTTGAAGCTATAGACGTGAGCACTCCTGAAGGCACGCGGAACAAGGCTATGCTGGAAACCTTGTACAGCTCTGGTTTGCGGGTGTCTGAGCTGATTGAGCTGAAATTGAGCAATCTGTACGAAGACTTAGGCTTTATACGCGTGACCGGAAAAGGAAACAAAGAGCGCCTGGTACCCATTGGCCGCGATGCACTTAAGTACATTAGGGTATACTTAGATGGTGTGCGGCGGCACCAAACCATTAAGAAAGGCCACGAAGATTTTGTTTTCCTTAACCGCCGCGGTGCCAGCCTTACCCGGGTTATGATCTTTAACATCATCAAAGATCTGGCGGCCAAAACCGGACTAGAGAAAAGCATTAGCCCGCACACATTCCGGCATTCTTTTGCCACGCATTTAATTGAAGGCGGTGCCGATTTACGGGCCGTTCAGGAAATGTTAGGCCATGAATCCATCACCACCACTGAAATATACACGCACCTAGATCGTGACTACCTCAAGCAGGTGATCCAAGACTTCCACCCAAGAAGTTAATTAATGATTGTTAGTTGTTGATTGCTTTTCTGATTCTATTGGTGCCTTCTTGCAAGGTATGTATTACGTTTTAGCCCTGTTTTTTCAAAAAGAGGTTAAAAACAAAAGCCCCGAAACCTACTGGCTTCGGGGCTTTTGTTTGTTTGAAATGTTGGCTATTTCAATGCCAGTTGGCGAGCGTCGGCGGCTATTACTTTTTTGTAAAACGCCTGGAACTCGGCCATTTGCTGAGGTTGAATTTTATCTGTGGTGAAGCGCAGCTCTCTGGTGAAAACTAATTGGTTGTTCACTCTTTTGTAAGTTAGGGAGTATTCGGCCACCTGGCATTTCAGGTTTACCGACTGAGGCACTTCTGCCAGCACCTTTTTAGCAGGCAAGGTAAGCGAGATGGTGGAACGGTCATGGTCGGCGTACAGCATCTGAGACAGATCCATAATGGAGTTGCGGTTCTCAGTGAAAGAGAAATCCTGAGCAGTTGCTTTGTTTAACCAAGGCAGTGTGAACAAAGACATGCCACCTACCTGCGTTACCACGTCTGGTACTTGGTAAGTCAATTTGCACTGCACGGTATCTTGTAACCCATCTAATCCTTTAAATACCAAAGAATTCAGCTTGAAACCAGCCAGTGCAGAACCAAAGGCCTCAGTGATTTGGCGCTCACGGTCTTGCTGGCCCGCATCGCGGTAGCGGTATTTCGCATCGGCCGCCATGGCACCGGTACGGTAATATTCTTCTTCTACGTTCAGGTCATTGTCTACAAGTGAAACCTTGGATACGCGGCTAATTACGTTCTGTGGTCGGGTTTTAGGGTTCAGGTGCGTAAGCGTACGGCTCACAGGCGTTTGCTCATCATCTATCTCCAGAATAGCCGACTGTAGCGAGCTCTGGTACATGCTACCAAAAGGCAAGAAGTTAGAAGTAAGCTCCACATACGTCTCCTGACCTGGAATATTTACTTTGGCAATACAATGGTTAAAGTCAATGGAAGGCAGCACCAGGTCGTCGTAGCCATTGTCGCGGGTGTTCACCAGTACCAGTTGGGCCGGTACACCTACTTCGCGGCACATGGCCACAAACAAGGTAGAAACATCTTTACAGTCGCCAATTTTAGTGTTGAGCACTTGTGAAGGCTTCTGAGGTACTAAACCGCTTTGGCGGAACGATATGGAACTGTAGGTGATGTTAGTGGTAATGTAATTGTAAATAGCCTGGGCTTTCTGCAATTGAGTCAGGCCTTTTTTGCCTGCAAATACTTCTTCTACTGCTTGCTTTACCTCAAAGTCGCCACGGGCTTTAGAGGCAGCCAGGTCTGCATACCAGTTAGAGATGAATTTCCAGTCTGGGAAAGAAGAGATGTACAGTGTTTGGCCCACATCAGACAGTACAGGCATTTTGTCTTCGCTCTTCAGTGCAGCCTGGTCTTTTTGCTCCCACACATACAAGTCAAATTCATTGTCAAGCCCTTTCTTTATGGTAGGCTCCAGTTTTTTCTGCGTTACCTGGTACTGGAACTTTGCTTCCGGATCAACCAACAAGCTATAACGGGTTGTTTTGTAAGGTAAGAAATGGGTGAAGAACTGACGGTCCCAGAAATGAGGAGCCAGTTTGCCTAACAAATGGTTCTCTAGTTTATAGGTTACATGAATGGCGTCACCTGGTTCCAAGTTAGTGAACACTAACTGTCCATTGTTTCCTTCGGCGGGTACTTTACTACCGTTTTGCTTAACCACCTCGGCCTTCTCCACCAAATAACGCTGCATGTTGTGGTAGCCAATGCCGTATTCTTTCCAGTGTTCAACGCCTTGCTGGTTAAAGGTTTTTACTACCATAGTGCGTTTTTCTTCAGAAGCACCGCCTTTGTACACCACCTTCTGTACTTCATCCAGCAAAATGACGCTACTGTGCTCAGGGTATTCAGATGCGCCCGGTGCATTTTTGATAAGCGCGTACACATCTGGCTGGTTAAAGTAGCTGAACACTTCCTTTTTGTTTTCCAGCTGACGAAGTTCTTTCAGGCTCTTGTAATCAGTAGGATCTAACTGAATTGCCTTGCGGTAAGCCGACATGGCTTCTTCTTTTTTCTGCTGGGCACTCAATGATTTAGCCAAGTCTGCCCAATAGGTGCCAATAAAAGGAGCCAGTTCCAAGGTTTTGCGGTAAGCCTCTTCGGCCATGCGGTAGTTTTGCGCTTGGTTGTAGATTCCGGCAATGTTGTGCTGAATACCTACTGCGGCGGGCTCCTGTTTTATATACTCCTGATACAGCTTAAGGCCATTGTTCATGTCGCCTTTGTCAAAGTAAATTGAAGCCAGACGCTGTGAAACTCCATAAGACCGATTGGCTTTCAGGTACTTTTTGAGCACATTGGCGGCGTTCTTCTGGTTTTTGTTCACGTTCTTTTCAATCATGTATTTGAGCTCCATGAACGTGGAATTCTCTGGGTAGGCAGAGTACCCTTTCTCCGCCAACTGAATGACCTCGTTGTATTGCTCTTTTTTAGAAAGTACTCCTATGCGTTTGGCTAAAGTAGACTCATTGGCACCTTGCTGGCGTTCCATTTGGTCCAGCATTTCCAATGCTTTGGTATAGTTCTCTTTCTCTACTTCTTCTTCAAACAGCAAGTTCAGGGAGTAAGGTAACTGAGAGTCATGCTCTTTCAACCATTCCAGAGCGGTAGTAAGAGAGGTGCGGTTATCTTCGCGGCCATAAGCTTCCAGTTGCTGCATCACCACGTAGCTGCTGTTAGGAAGTTGCTTCTGGGCCGTGCGGTAAATTTGACGGGCCTCAAAGGTTTTGTCGTTGCGCAGGTACGTCTGTGCTAATAGCAACAAGGGTAACGTCTGCGACGGATTTTTCTTTACCAGGTCCTGAAAATAGACCTCATAAGGCAGCGTGATGGGGGCAGGGGTGGGACCATTGTCTTTAGAGTAAGCCTGAGTGGCTGTAGTGGCGGTAAGACCTTGTAAGGGATTGCCTTTTTCATCGGTTAGGCGGGCCATGAAATTAGAGCGGTCGGCATAGCTTTCCCCCACCTGAATCAGAACACGGTTGTAGCCTTTTTTCAAGGTCACCGGCGTGAGGTACGTATCTAAGTCGTTGTTTCGTTCTATGTCATCGGCAAAAACCAAGCGGTCGTTTACCCAGGCTTTCAGTGAGCCAGAAACACCTAAACGTAGCTGGGCATTTTGTTCTTTGGGGCTGTTGACAAAGGTTTGTGCATAAATCACGGCATCACTGTGGTAGAAGTGATAGGTGAAATCAATCCAGCGGTCTGAGCGAGTGGCTGGTGGCGTAAACCAGGTAACAGTGGCACCGTGCTTGTTTACAAAAGAGGCATTGGCCTCAGGTTTGCCCAGGGGGCCAAAATCTTTCCCAAAGCCACTGCCAGACATGTTCTCAAACTCGCCCGCCATTTGCCACTTATCAAGGGCTCCTATTTTAGCGTAAGTTTCATGCGCAGCCGCCATTTGGTTACTGCTCTCATAGTGGCTGCCTAATATTGAATAAGCCATGGCTTTGAGTGTGCCTTCCAGCTTAGGGTCATCAATCAATTGCTTTAGAAAAGCCAACTGTGCCGCAGACTTCTTACCGCTGCCCCCCATGACAGAAGACGTTGACCACAGTGCATACAGATATGGAGTGGGTTCGGGCGATGTTTTGTAAAAGTTCAGAAACTCTTGAAAAGCCTCAGCTGAAGTTTTGTCTTGGCTGGCCAAAAGCGACAGGCCCAGGTGCGCCTCCGCCTTGGTGGCAGGATCAGCAGTAGCTTTTTTAAATAGTTCCCGCGCCTCAGTCCGCTGGTTCTCATGAAACTTTTGCCAGGCCTGCTCTAGGGTAGAAGGGGCAGGAGTAGCGGCCACAGAAGGAACGGCCGGTAAAAGGTACACCAACAGCAACAACACAGCTACCAGCCGGCGGGTGAGGGTAAGTTTTGATTGCATATTAAATATTGAGAGTGAAATACTCCCTTAAGTACCACAGATTCTGCCAACTTTTCAAACCAATAGTGAAATTTTTAGAAGAAATAATGTGCTGGTGCTGTTTTAACCTTGTTTTCTGGAAATCAGGGTAAAAACAAAAAGCTGGCTTTGGGCCAGCTTTTCAGATAGATTGAAAATATACAATGTCAGCGCTTGATCATTTTAGGTACTTGCAGGATGTCAGCAAGTCTAAAATAATAGAGATGTTTTTTCGCTGTTTATAAAATGTTCAATTGAATAAAAGAAATTAGTTCAATTTTGTTTTGGGCTTGTTTTTAAGAAAACAAGCCCAAAACGGCAGGCGGCCCTACAATTAATTATACCAATTTGTCTTATTTCAACGATCTAAAAAAGTCTGCTCTTCCAAGGTTTGAAATGAATGGAGGGCCGCTCTACTTGGTGCGGGGGTACGCTACTGTTAATTCTTCACAATTCTGACTACCTGTACGCCTTCCTGGGTTTGCAGGTGGCAGAGGTAAACACCGGCGGTCATCGTTTCAAGGTTAAGGCTCAGTTCGTGTACGCCTTGGGTAAGTTTGCGGGTAGGGTAGGTTTTAACCGTTTGTCCTACCTGAGATACTATTTTCACGGCTACATCAGTTGCTTTGGTCAGTTCTACCTTCAGGGTGAGTTCAGACGTGAACGGATTTGGCCAGGCGCTTACGGTTGGCTTTTGCAAATCTAGAGCCTCGTCCGGAGAGCTTAGAACTGTAGAGCATTGTATGTAGGCGCTTTCTTTAATGTTAGCCATTTGCGCTACACCGTTTACAAAAATCACATCAGATTGAAAGGTTAATTTTTCGTCTCCTTCTTCTTCATACACTACTCTACGGCTTGGTATCCAGGCATTACCCACAAAGTTTTCTGTTTCAAAAGAAGTGTAGTTGCCACTGGGTGTGTAAGTGTAGCTGGTTCTTGAATCAGAAATCCAGCCGCCGCTTCCATCGGCTAAGAAACTAGCTTTCACAGAAACTTTTCCTGCAAACTCGTGACCGTTGCCATAGTAAGCATAGGTTTCTTTTTTATAAGGGTCCAGGTTCCCGCCTTCATAAAAGCGTCTGTTCTCTACCTTTTCTTCCAGCTGGTTGGCGGTGTTGTAGGTCAAGACAGTGTTAGACAGGTAATTCCAAACTGAGTTGTCTTCAATGTCGGCCATATAATTCTCTATTCTCACTAAACGGCCGTTCTCATAGATGTACAGACTGCGCTCTGAATTGTTGATACCCGTACCGTCATTCTCTTTCTTTACTTCCTCCTGTACCTCATTTTGGGCGTTGTAAGTGGTAATGGTTTGGGTAACAGGCACCCAGTAGTTAGGGCCCATTGAAATAAAGTGCATGGACTCTCTGCGGTTGTTTACTTGAGTCACCTCTAGTTTTTCATCATCTTCCCAAGTGCCTTTCTGGCCAGATCTCAGTGACAGGTACCCGCCATTTCTGAATCCTTTAATCCACACACCGTCATAATAATCTATGTTACCAACTTTGGCGTCATCTTCAGAGGTTATTTCATATTCTAGTGGATTAGAAGCATCATAGTAGAACTTGTAGGTTGTGACATCTACGCCAGTTCTGGTATCATTAGAATACCTGTTGAAGTCTTTTATAACCAACGGCTGGAACATGTCCAGATCAGAATCCCAGAAGCCTTCATAATAAGACAGGTCTTTCCATTCTGATCCTACTTTTTCAGATATGAAAATCACCAGGATGTCTTCAGGGCTGAGTGAGCCCATTCCTTTTCTTACCTCGGCTATAAACTGGCCGTCTGCGGTGACCTCATCATAAGTAATGGTGAAATCATATTCCGTTAGATACTCATAGCGCTCTAGATAATGCTTTTGTACTCCATCTTTTAGAACACTTATCTTTCCTTCAGTATAACACCACTCTGGGGTGTACCTAGCGTTGGCAGCTCTTGGTTTGTTTCTGCTGGTGAGTAAACGTTTGGCTGCTTCTTCTGCAGAGTCAAAATTCTTGAATTGCTGAGCCTGAGTACGGTCTCTCTTCAAGGAGAACTGTTTCCAGAAGTTCTGTGCCTTTGTAAAAACCTGGGTATTGTTCTGGGCGAAAGACTTAGTGCCAAAAGTAAGGGCACACAAAAGCAAAGCGATGACGAATGAACGCATAATAGTAAGTTTGAAACTGTTTAGGGGTTTACTTAAATTGTAAATAAATTAGTTCTTGCCAATAGATGAAGTAGATCCTCTGGTTTTACATTAGGTTCTGTGGTTTCACCTTTATAGCAGTTCTTTCATCATAAGATGATATAATTGATGTAAAGGTTGTATGATGTTTATATTAAATTTGATTATTTGATTTTAAGTGTAACTATAATTCTTTCTTAGCTAAGTTCTGTGTTAAAGACATAAATAGGATATTTTACCCCTATTGTTGTTTTAAATATTTTTAAAAAGTTTTAAAATAGGCTGAAATGGCCTTGAAAGTGGTTTTAACGCTGGTCTGGATGGGGTGAAAAGTAGATCAGAGCTTTGTAGAGATGAGGAAGGGAAGAAAATATTTAGCGTGAGAGCTCTTGTGGGCTGTAGTAGCCAGACCTATGGAAGATGCTGCAAAAGCTCGGCGGCGGCGGCAAAAGGAGACTTACTTCCTTCTGAAACCTGCTTTGAGATGGTAGCCCACTGTTTTTTGACATCTTCATTTTGGTAAAACCGCTCTTCCAGGCTTTGCCTGATGCTCTGTTTTAGCCAGTGTAAATTCTGCTCTTGCCTGCGCTGCTGGAAATAACCGTTCTTTTGGGTGAGCTGCACATACTCCGTCACTGATTGCCAGATTGCGTCAAGCCCAGTTTTGTCATAGGCAGAGCAAACGCTTACGGTGGGGCTCCAGGTGGAGGGGTTTACCGGAAACAAATGCAGCGCGCTCTGATATTCAGCCTGTGCACTGATGGCTTTTGGTATATTATCTCCGTCGGCTTTGGTAATGGCAATGGCATCGGCCATTTCCATGATGCCTTTTTTTATACCCTGTAGTTCATCACCTGCACCGGCCAGCATCAGTAACAAAAAGAAGTCAACCATTTCATGTACGGCCGTTTCAGATTGTCCTACGCCTACCGTCTCTACAAAAATGACATTAAAACCGGCGGCTTCACAAAGTAGAATGCTTTCACGGGTGCTGCGGGCCACACCGCCCAATGTTTTGCCCGCTGGAGAAGGCCTGATGAAAGCCTTAGAATTTGCGGCCAGCGTTTCCATGCGGGTCTTGTCGCCTAAAATGCTGCCCCCGGTGCGTTGGCTGGTGGGGTCAATGGCAAGCACAGCCAGTTTCTTATCCTGCTGCTCCAGCAGGTAGTTTCCGAAGGCTTCAATAAACGTGCTCTTGCCCACTCCTGGCACGCCAGTTATGCCAATCCGGACGGAGTTGCCTGTTTGAGGCATAATTTGCTCCATTACCTGGTGTGCCAGATCCTGATCAAATGGTAAAGTGCTTTCCACCAAAGTAATGGCCCGGCTCAATAGAACACGGTTACCAGACAAAACTCCGGCGGCATACTCATCTGGTGTAAAGCGTTTAGGCACTTGTTTTAGGCTTGTTTTCTGAAAAGTAGGCTAAAAATACACATGTTTCCGTTGGTAATACGGCTTTCACTTATCCCTTACCCGAGATTTAGTTTTCTTATTCTGCATTTTCAGCTCATTAAAAAGAATAGCCTCCTGAAGCAAATCATGCAACGCCTCAGCCGGAAAAGCTTTGTCAGGATAAATTCTGACTTTTCTGATCTGTTTGGTGTCTGGTTCTGCGAACAACTTTTGTTCATTGCTCAAATGCACTCCTTCTACAAAACCAATGTACACATGGTCTTTCTGCGGGGCTAAATAACATACCATACCGAAGCAGTAGTAAAAGGCGCCACCATATTTAAACTGCTCCTGCATTTGTGGGCCCTGGCTTAAAATAAATAGCCGTAACCGCAGCAACATATCTCTTTGCCAACCCTCATGTTGCTGAATATAATCTGTTACCGCCTGAGAATAGGAAGAAAGTTGCATGCCCTAAAATAGAAAACGGCGCCTCCCGCTGCAATAGCGGGAGGTGCCGTTTTAGGGGTGTTTTCTGAAAATCAGGTGAAAAACAGAATTATTTCTGGTGTACCACAAAGCCAGTTGGTGCGGTAAGGTTTTGGAAGTAGAAGGAAGGGAAGTTTGGTAAGCCAAATTCACTCCGCTGGGTACCTAAGGAAATGCCGTTGTCTTTGTAGTTGCTGAGGTTGCCCAACTCATTAGGGCTTCTGATAACGCCCAAGTATGAACTGCCGTTCCGGGCTACATAAATACGACCATCAGGAGCCAACTGCAACGCTCCAAATTTCGAACTCATGCTTTTCGCTACTACTTGGCCAGAGGCCACAATGGTTTCAGGTGATCCAGAAGACAAGTCGAATTGAAAAATACGAGCCTCCCTGCCATTCTTGCCATTTCTGGAGCCATATAGTTTGCTGCCATCCGGAGAGAACTCAACGCCATATGCTTCCTCAAACTGGCCTAAATCTACTGCGTTTGTAACCTGGCCAGTGGCATTGTTGAAATCGAATAGCTCCAGCTTGTTCACGGGCGCCCAGGTAGCCATGGCTAACTTATTCCCAGCCACCGATGCTTTCAAATATCCAATAGTGCCGCCGTTGTCTCCGGTATGCATGCTGCCTACATTGCTTTCTACCGGACTGAAGGTAATGCCAGAAGGCGAAAGTAAATAGGCATAGAAAAGCGTGCTGTTCCAGCGGTGGGTAACAATCCAGAAGTCGCGGCCGTTGCGGTGCCGTACAGCGGTTAACTTTTCAGTAACTGGCGCAAACACCAGGTTGTTTTTGGAAATGACTTCTCCCAATCCTCCGTTTTTGCTCATGTCTATGAGGTGGTACTGCAGCCCATGGTCCTGCCCTTGAAAATCAGTTGTGAACAGATAGTAAATGGTAGAAGAGCCAGGCTTCAGGAGAATAAGAGAAGATTGAGTTGCAGATTCATGCCCTTTCAACTCAGTGCCGTTAGCCATAAGCTGGTGATTCTTGTTCCATACCTGCATGCCGTTGGAATAGAACAGCAAATTCCCGCTGGCATCTGACACCACCGCGCTCCCTTCCTCACTGAAAAGCCTTCCGTTCTTTATCGGAGTTGGTTCAGTTGATTGAGAAAAGGACAGGCCGGCATTTCTTCCAAAATACCACGTTGTTGCTTCCTTCTGCGCCAATGCGGAAAAAGAAATCAGACTTACAGACAGGGCCAGGAATTTTTTCACAAACTTCTTCATCGCTAACAGAACAAAAGATCCTGTCAGAAGAATTCAAAGATTAGGCCAAATTCACATACAGCTCAAAAGAGTAGTGCTAGTACAGGTGTATAGCTAACAAGGCGCACAAGTTTTTAGCGGTTCCCATTGAATCAGGCAAGGCAAGATCAATTCTGATGTGGGAGAATGCATTTTTAACCCTTTGTGGGCTGTCAGACAATCGAGTCACACTGCTTAACAACAGTAAGCAGGTGGCTCCAACTATAATTTTTCTTTTCATGATGGGTTTAGTAGGATAGGTTTATGTATGAAATTTCGGAAGAATTAACAGCGATAAAAAGGAATGTGTGAAGACATTTGTAACAGTTGATGTTGTTGAATATTAATTAATTAGTTTGCTGATATACAGGTGATTGTGTTTTATTTTATAGGTAATGTTTGTTGCCGAAGGAATGAAATGTTGAAAAAAAATACTGTTTTTAAGTTGTTTTGTAACATATTGAAGAGTCTGGTTTTGTGCTGAAACAGTCAAAAAGTGCTTTTTTTTATGCTTTGCAACATGATGTTTTTGAGCCAGAATCAATAGCCTTTCAGCTCAGCGCCTTTATGACTCATGAAGAATCCTACCCTCATGCTCCTTTCAAAGAACAGATTCTAATAGCAGAAGCTGGAGTGGTAGGCACCAGTCAATTATGAATGCTGAAAATTATTAAGTGGGGGAGGTGAATAAAAAAAAGCTGCCCTAGTTAAGTAGGACAGCTTTTTCTCCAATTAAATTTATCTAAGCTTAGCCTCTTGGGTTCAAGGCTTCATCAATGCGGTCTAATAAGTCTAGTAGATGATAATCGCTCAGAGTATCAGAGTTGCTGTTCGCTGACCCTTTAATCATTCTGTTGATGTTGCGCAATTGGGCTTTGGCCACAGAAGTTACATCGGTTTGCTGGTAATTCACGGTAGGAGTGCTTCTTCTGGTGGTGGTAGTTTGGGAAGAAGCGCTTTCTGAAGGTCTTGCCAGCTCAATTAACTGTTCCACATAAATCTTCTGTAGATTGCGGCGGTAAACATCAATTGGCTGATTGTCTTTTGCTTCCCTGAAAATAATGTTATTCAGGTCACCAAATAAATCGGTCACTTTGTACGCCTTGGTACCATCTATAGCCTCACCTACTACTAATTTGTTGATGGTGTTGCCACTCACCAAACGGTTCAGAACAGCCTGCTGGCTGCGTGAAATCACTGTAAGCGGATTTTGCCCCGTATTATTCAATACTGTCTCATTCAGGAGCCAGGTAGGGGTGGTGAAAAGTTGTTTGTCTAAGAAGGCCATGGCTTCTCTCTGGGTAGCAGCTGGCGTGCGTTCATATACAAAACCCTCTTGCTCTACCGTTTTAGGGTTTTCATACACACCACCAATGTTTTTGGCTACATGCCCCATGTAACGGTTAAATTGGCCAGTCAACTGATTGTACATGCCCTGCAGGTTCTCATAGCCCTGGTTTTCTTCACGGGTCCACTCGGGTAACTTCACTAAAATACGCTGTAGGTTTTTGATGCCGTAGGTACTGGCCAGCATAGCGTTATCACCCAAGTCTTCATTCTGAGAATGCGGGTCGTCTGGATTAGTTTCCGTACCAAACCAGTTGCGACGGTTCTTCAGAGCTTCCATGGTCATTTTATTCAGAATAGGAACTTCCTCCTTCGCGTTATCCGCTTGCGGAAGTACACGGTAGCCCCACTCTATGGCCCACAGGTCATAATCACCAATTCTTGGGTAAAGACCTTTGGTAGAAATGTTGTCTTCTGGCTGAGCCACGTAGTTGAAACGGGCGTAGTCCATGATAGACGGGGTGTGGCCATTGGCTTCCACCCATTTTTTGTTGCGCAGGTTTTCAACTGGCACGGTTGAGCTAGAGCCGTAGTTGTGGCGCAGACCCAAAGTGTGACCAACTTCGTGCGAAGAAACAAAGCGAATCAAATCGCCCATCAGCTCATCTGGGAATTGCATTTGGCGAGCTCTAGGGTCAACGGCTGATGCTTGAATCATGTACCAGTCACGCACCAGTTTCATCACGTTATGGTACCAGTTAATGTGGCTTTCCAGAATCTCGCCGCTACGTGGGTCAGCAATGCTAGGACCGCTGGCGTTAGAAATCTCAGAAGGTTTGTATACTATGGCGGAGTGACGGGCATCTTCCAAGCTCCAGGTAGGATCTTCTTTAGGCGTAGGGGCTACTTTGCCAATCACAGCGTTTTTAAAACCAGCCTTTTCAAAAGCTTTCTGCCAGTCATTTACTCCGGCAATCAGATAGGGTACCCATTTCTTAGGAGTGGCAGGGTCAATGTAGAAAATAATTGGTTTGGCTGGTTCTACCAATTCGCCGCGCTTGTACTTGGCCATGTCTTTCGGCTTTGGCTCCAGTCTCCAGCGCTTCACCATTCTAATGTCTTTCACACCCTGTGGGTTGGCGTCAAAATCTACATAACCAACAGTGAAGTAACCTACGCGTGGGTCAAAGTAACGGGGTTGCATAGGTTTTTTTGGCAACACTACCATTGAAGAGTTCACTTCAATAGTTGAAGAACCGTTAAGCGCGCTATTTCCGCCGCCACCGCTGGAGCTGCTTCCGCCACCAGTAGTAGGAGGGGTGAGCACGTACGTTTTTACAGTAGAGATTTCAACGTTTGCCGGAAACGTGCGGACATCTTGAATGTAGCTGCGGTCACCAATAAAGTTGCCTAACCGGAAACGTGATTTGCCGGCAGTAGAGTTGAACGAGAAAACATCGTTTTCGCCTTTAATGTAGCTGGTTACGTCAATTACGCTTCCTTTTCCGTTGGGAGCGTAAGCGGCTATATCAAACGCGGCCACAATGGCTTGTACGTTCGAGCGCTGCACCGCCTGGTACATTGACGCGGTGCTGTCTGGGCTATAGGTATCAAAAGAAACCTTCCGCATAAAAATACGGTCATCCGGACCTTTCTCAAATATAACTACGGCAGAACCTATCTGGTCACCGGCATAACCTGCTGCTGAACGAACTTCAGCTCCGGCCTTAGAAATACGGTTTACCACCAGAATTTCACGGCCCAGTACTGAGTCAGCCAATTCAAAGAAGTACTTGTCTTCTACTTTGTGTACATTGAAAAAGCCAGTTTTAGACAAAGCCTTGTCAGTGATGACATCTGAATATGCTTTGGGCTTCGAGTTTTTGGTGTCATTGCCTTTCATGCCGGCAGTCCCGGCTACCCGGCGGGTAGAATCTGCGGGTTGTGTTCGGCCCTGGGACATGGCAACGCCCGCAAAGGACGCACATAGCCCCAGGGTCAAGATGAATTTCTTCATAAGGTGTAAGCTGGTTTGTTAAAAAGGGTTGTAGTGTTAGGTGTTGAATTTACACGTTTTAGACTATAACTTCTGTCAATGGTTTAAAAGGTAAGATAATTAAAGTGCGAAAAGTTTAAACCGGGAGGTGGTTTAGCCTTGTTTTCAGAGAAAGAGGCGAAAAATGGCTGTGTGTCTGCTAGATATTATACATGGGGCTTTACGAGCTGCCGAGCGTCTACAAACCCTCGGCAGCTCGTTTCTTTTTAACCAGCTTTGGGTTAACTTTTAAGTAATTTCTCCAGAATCTCCTGAGCAGCCACACTGATGACCGTACCTGGACCAAACACCCCAGCTACCCCAGCGTCATACAAAAACTGGTAGTCCTGCGCCGGAATCACGCCGCCGGCAATGACCATTATGTCTTCTCGGCCTAGCTTCTTCAGCTCAGCGATCAACTGTGGAATTAAGGTTTTATGCCCGGCGGCCAGACTGCTCACGCCTACCACGTGCACATCGTTTTCAGCGGCTTGAAGGGCTACTTCCTCTGGAGTTTGGAAAAGTGGACCCAAGTCAACGTCAAAGCCGAGGTCGGCGAAAGAGGTGGCAATTACTTTGGAGCCGCGGTCATGGCCGTCCTGGCCCATTTTGGCAACCATAATGCGGGGGCGACGGCCTTCCTGGGCCGCGAACTGATCCGCTAGCTCCTGGGCTTTGCGGAAGTTTTCATCGTCTGATATTTCTGAACTGTACACGCCTGATATAGATCTGATAGTGGCTCGGTGGCGACCGTATACTTTTTCCAAGGCATAAGATATCTCGCCGAGGCTGCACCGCACTCGAGCAGCATTTACGGCTAGCTCCAGCAGGTTGCCTTCGCCTGTTTCAGCAGCTTGTGTGAGAGCATCCATGGCAGCAAAGACAGCGGCTTCATCACGGTTCTCACGGAGTTGCGCCAAACGGGCTAACTGGGCTTCGCGTACGGCGGTGTTGTCAATGTCTAAGATTTCCAGTTGCTCTTCCTGCTCCGGCCGGAATTTGTTTACGCCTACAATTACGTCTTTACCGGCGTCAATACGTGCCTGACGGCGGGCAGCGGCCTCCTCAATGCGCATTTTAGGCAAGCCAGTTTCAATGGCTTTGGCCATGCCGCCTAAGCGTTCCACTTCCTGAATTAAATCCCAGGCGCGGTGTGCGAGTTGATGGGTGAGGGCCTCCACGTAATAAGAGCCGCCCCAAGGGTCAGCAGTTTTGGTAATGTGCGTTTCCTGCTGCAGATAGATTTGGGTGTTGCGGGCAATGCGGGCGGAGAAATCGGTTGGTAAGGCTATAGCTTCATCCAGCGCATTGGTGTGCAGACTTTGGGTTCCGCCTAAGGCGGCGGCTAAGGCTTCCACGGTAGTACGGGCCACGTTGTTGAACGGGTCCTGCTCGGTTAAGCTCCAGCCAGATGTTTGGCAGTGCGTGCGCAGGGCTAGCGATTTGTCACTCTTGGGGTTGAACTGCTTAATGATCTTGGCCCAGAGCATACGAGCCGCCCGCATCTTGGCAATTTCCATGAAATGGTTCATGCCAATGGCCCAGAAAAACGACAGCCTAGGAGCGAACGTGTCAATGTCCATGCCTGCGGCCAGACCTGTGCGCACGTATTCCAACCCATCGGCTAGGGTGTAGGCTAGTTCAATATCGGCGGTGGCGCCGGCTTCTTGCATGTGGTAGCCAGAGATGCTGATGGAGTTGAACTTGGGCATGTGCCTGGAGGTGTACGCAAAAATATCAGCGATAATCCGCATGCTGGGCTCCGGCGGATAAATGTACGTGTTGCGCACCATGAACTCTTTTAAAATGTCGTTCTGGATGGTGCCGCTCAGCTGCTCCGGCTTCACACCCTGCTCCTCAGCCGCCACAATATAAAAGGCCAGAATGGGTAACACTGCACCGTTCATGGTCATAGACACGCTCATCTGGTCCAGCGGAATCTGGTCGAACAGAATCTTCATGTCCAGAATAGAATCAATGGCTACACCAGCCTTGCCTACGTCACCAACCACGCGTGGGTGATCAGAGTCGTAGCCCCGGTGCGTAGCTAAGTCAAACGCCACCGATAGCCCTTTCTGACCGGCGGCCAGGTTGCGGCGGTAAAAAGCGTTTGATTCTTCGGCCGTGCTAAAGCCGGCATACTGCCTGATCGTCCATGGGTTCTTCACGTACATGGTGCTGTACGGACCCCGCAAATAAGGAGGTATGCCAGCAGCGAAGTCCAGATGCTCAAACTTTTCAGTGTCTTCTTTGGTGTAGAAGTTCTGCAGCGGCAGGCGCTCAGCCGTCTTCCAGGTTTTCCGCTCCGTTTTTGGCTTGTTTTCCGGAAAAGAGCCCGAAAACGTAAATGGTATTTTGGTGAAATCTGGTTTCATTTTTTTAGACGTTAGATGTTAGACGCAAGACAAAAGACTATCCTGCAATGGCATCTGGTTTCTATTCTTAATACTGCACCGTTCATTCATTTGCACTTGCTTTCGCCGTTTTCCCCTCCACTGTTATCTTAGAAGAATTTGGTGGCGGGTATAGGTGTTCTTAGTTGTCCTTCTGAGTGCAGACGGAGAATCTTACTATAATTCTTCTGTAAAACTTCTTCGTTAGATCCCTCGGTTACACTCGGGATGACCTAAAGGAGAATAACGCTAGACTCAGAATTCAGGACTCAGGACTGGCGCGCGCAGCGCGCTACATTAGCCGTTCCTGAATGCGGGCAATGATCTCTACTGTATCACAACCCTGAAATAGAAACTCGTCAAAACCGTGGGCGCGGAGCTCATCTTTCAGGTGCAATGGGTCATCGGCTAAAATCAGGGCGGGGCCTTGCCGATGTTGGGCGCGCATGCCAGTGGCAAAAGCTTCGGCGAATTTGTCGAACTCATTTTCTGGGGCGGCCATCACAATTACCTGCACATCCATCTCTTTCACGGCACCCAAAGCAGCTGAAGGGGTATCGAACTTGAGCACCTGCGTGGTGAAGCCGGAGCAGGTAAAGAACTCCCGCGCAAACGAAGCGTGTATATGTTCCTGAAGGGCGTTTCCAATATGCACCACCAGCGCGTGCGGACGACGGTTTTTCTTGCGGTAATGCAGTTCCGTGGCCAGGCGCATGACTTCATAGGAGTAGGCGGCGCGGGTGTTGTCGAATTGTTTGCTCTGAATCAGATCCTCAGGGTCAAAATCATGCTTTTCGTTGGGGTTGGGGTATTTGTTCGTGCCCAATATCACTTCTTTGCCCGAGGCAATGTCTTTGAATTTTTGACTGCTGGCCTCTTTTATCAGGTTGTTGATATAACCTGTATTAGAAGCCGGAATGAAACCACCCCTGCTCTCTATGTCCTGAAACAATGCCCAAGCTTTCTCAGCGATTTGCTGGGTAAGGTATTCCAGGTAATAAGAGCCGGCTGCTGGGTCAATGGCCTGGTCTAGATAAGCTTCTTCTTTCAGAATGATGGGAATGTTACGGGCGATACGCTCGCTAAAGTCATTGGCCTTCCGGAAAGTGCTGTCAAACGGCTCCACTTCCACGGAGTTCACTCCGCCAATCACTGCGCTCATTACCTCAGTGGTGTGCCGAAGCAAATTAGTGTGCGGGTCCAAAGTTGTCTGGTGCCAGCGCGATGTGGAGGCATGAATACTCAAGGCACCGGCAACACTAGCAGGAGCGCCAAAGGCTTCCACTATTTTCGCCCACAGCAGCCGTACCGCTCTGAACTTGGCAATCTCGAAGAAGTAGTTGGTGCCTACGGCCAGGTGAAATTGCATGTTCTGGAAAATTCGCTCTACGGGCAGAATGTCACAGTTAAGACCATTAGTGTAGCAAACCGCAATAGATAGAGTGATTGCCACTTCCTGCACCAGCGTAGCTCCTTTGTTGCTGAAGTGAGAGCCATTAATGGTGAGGGCGTAAAAATTAGGAGAGTCTAAGGTCTGTTCCATTAGGTGCTGCACGTGCTCCATGTCCAGCTGCTTATAATTCTCTGAAGACAATATAGGCGAACACTTCAGAAATCCCTGTAACTGGTTCAGGTTAACTTTTTTGCGGGTGAGCCCTGCGAGTAGGTGATGCAGAAAATTGGCCGCTTCGGTAGAAACAGTGTAGGCCACCGGCACCTGTGTCAGGTCTATTTGCTCAATGAGGTAAACTGTATCAAAATCATAGCCTTGCTCCAATATGAAATGAATGCCATCTGCTCCTTTTCTTAGCACCTCTACGGCTTTGTCAACGGCCTCTCTGCCCTTGCCAGATACTCTGATCACCTGGTAGTTCAGCCAGTTATTTTGGTTTGTTTTGGGCGTGCGCAGGTAAGGGTACTGTCCGGGCGCGGTGTAGAAGGCGGCATCAGCTGGGCGATTATCTTTCGTATAAAAAGGAGCCACGACAATTCCTTCATAACTCTGCCAGTGCAGGTCATTTGGGTCGGCGCCTTTTAGGTCTTGTTTTATCTTGGCAGCCCATTGCTCTGCCGTTACCGGCCCGAACTCAGGGAATAGTGCCTCTGAAGAGGAAGTGTCAGTCATACAAACGCTAACGGTTGTTTGGGTAAATATAGCTTTTTGCTTGAACTGTTCTACGGCAGAACTGGTAATTCCGCTGCCGTGCAATGTTAGGTTTGGCCTGATTAAATAAAAATTGCAGCGTTAAGGAGTGGAGGTAATTCTGTGTAAGAAAAAAGCTTTCTGCTGTTTTTGATGTGTTTTTCTAAAAATAGCTCCAAAACAACGGAAACTTGCTCTCTGATTCTGCGTCTGTACACCACATGGAGCTACCTCAAGACAAACTGTACATTGGCACCTCGGGCTGGAGTTACGCCTGGCGCGGCATTTTTTATCCTGAAGATATCAAGTCAGCGGAGATGCTACCTTTTTACGCCCAGCACTTTAACTGCACCGAGGTCAACAGCAGTTTCTACCATTTCACCATGGAGAAAACTATTCAGAAGTGGCTGGACATTACACCGCCTCATTTTAAGTTCGCGCCCAAACTTCACCGCTCCATTACCCATGAAAATCGCCTGCAAAACATTGAAGACCCGCTCCGCAAGTGGATGGGCCGTTTTCTGATAATGGGAGAGAGGCTGGGGCCGGTACTGGTGCAGTTGCCCGGTTCTTTCCACTACAACGAAATGGTGGCCAAGCATTTCTTCACGCTGCTCCGGGATTTGTATCCCCAAACAGTATTTGCGCTGGAAGTCAGGCACGTTTCTTGGCACACAGAAGAAGCGCTGGAACTGCTGGAGGAATTCAACATTTCATTGGTAGTGATTAGTGCCGGTAAGAAATGGCCTGCCCTAGCCGCCGCCACTACTGATACGGTTTACCTGCGTCTGCACGGCCACGAGGTAGTCTACCGCAGCCCTTATCCAGAGGAAGAATTGGAGCGGTTTACTTACATGGCGCAAGACTGGCTCCTGGACGGGAAAGAGGTGTGGTGCTTCTTCAACAATACCATAGGCGGAAACGCTACTACTGATGCGCAAAAGCTAAAGCAGATGCTAATAAATTTGTAAGGCTGATTTTGAGTTGTTTTTGAAAAAAGTGGCCGAAAAGAGGATGTATTTCAGATGGGTACCAAGGATAGAATTTGGTACGAACTTGCAGTTTTATCAGTAATGCGTGGGAGACGAGGCAGTGCCTAGTCTCTACAGGAACAGACCTCACAGGTTTTATAACATGTGAGGTCTTTCTTTTGCTGGTGTTTTTAGCCTGATTTTTCAAAAACAGGCCAAAAACGCATTTAGTGGTACTACTTACTCTCCGAGGTAGAGGAACAGAGAAGTGTAAGGCAAAGGAAAACACCAAGTTTCCAACATCAGTAGATGCGAGAATGGAGAAGCACGCCTGCGGCTTGTACTTATTAGGTCTCTCGGCGTTGGTTGAATTGGCCGCAAAAGTAGAGGTTCAGCAATGTGTGGTGTCGCTGCAAGGCAGCGAAGGTAGTCAGAGACTACCTGTCCATCTGACGTTGGCAGTCAATAGACTCCCAACAGCAACAATAATCAGTAAGAAAATTCAGTTTCAGCAACCAACAATCAACAACAAGCAATCAACAATCAGCAACTAAACGAAAACCTCCGCCAACATACAACGGGCGCTTCCGCCGCCATGGGCTTCAATGGTCCTCAGGTCTGCCCTCACCATTTTAGTACGGCTGTTCAATTCCTCAAACTGGTCTTTGCGCAAGGCTTTGTAAGCTTTCTCTGACATAATCAGTACGGGCTCACCTGATTTGTTGCGAGCATGCAGCATGTTGCCAGCCATTTTCTTTACCTGCGCCAGGCTCAGGTCTATGATTTCTTTGCCGGTGTCTACCAAGGCTTCCAGTAGTACGCCCTGTTCTTCCTCGTCCTGAATTGCCTCTAGGCATACAAGCGCAAAATCAGCGCCAATGCACATAATCACGTTGGTGTGGTAAATAGGCAGCCCGTCTTGGTCAGTGGCATGGAAAACGATGGGGCGGTAGTTCAGCTTATCGCAGAAAACTTGCAGGGGCTCTACGTGGGTGCGGTTAGAGAGGCAGGCGTATGCTAGGCGGTGCTCGCGGTCCAGTACCATGCTGCCGGTGCTTTCCAAAAACTTGCCCTGCTCCTCAAAATAGGTTAGGTCAATGATTTCTGTGAACGGCAAGCCGTGCTCTTCTTTCATCTGCCGGAAAATATCAGGGTGACGCTCCAGGTGGCGGGTGGGGGAGTACATGGGATAGAGCACTACTTTGCCGCCCTTATGGAAGGAGATCCAGTTGTTCGGGAAAATGGCATCTGGGGTGGCAGGTTCTTCGGGGTCATCCAGCACCAGCACGTCAATGCGGGCAGCCCATAATTTCAGCAGAAACTGATTGAACTCATCCAGAGCTTTTTGCTGCACTTTGTCTTCGGCTCCAGCCGGAACCTCCTGTTGAAAGGCATTGTCCTGGGCGGTTTCGGGGTTTGAGGAGAAGTGGGCAGGTCTTACCAGCAGCAGTTGGTCAGCTAAGCGAGCCTTGGGGTGCGTAGGCAGTTGTTTGATTTCCATTCCGCAAGATACAGAAATCAGTTGTCAGTGAACTATGAGTAATGAGCAATGAGTAATGAACAATGAGTAATCAGCAATTATCAAAAACAATCAGCAACCTACAGACAGCCGTCAGCCCTTGTTGGTGATAACACCAACAAGGGCTGGATGATTAGTGAACAACCATCAATCAGCAATCAGAAACCAACAGCTTTAAGCACAAAAGCGTTTCGGGCCTGCTTTTTAAAAAACAGGCCCGAAACGCTTTGATTTGTCTATAAAGAAAAGGGTGTGAAGTGCAATGTGTTAACAAACAGCTTCTAATTGCTCAGAGGATACCGCGGCTTTTTTGGCAGTACCTGTTTTGCTTCGGCGGAAAAGGCGGAAGCAGCGACCCATAATGCGGCGAAAGCTTTTAGGGAAAGTAGCGCGACACCAGCGCTTCAATTCCCGTATTTCATGCGTCAATAGCAGGCGGAGGCATTTTCGGAGCTCTTTCTCAAACAATACTACGTCAAAACTTACTTTCAAAAGAATCATTTTGCTGTAAGAGAGGTATGAGGTGCTCATAATAGTAAGAACGTTTTTTCAATAGGTTGCTCAATAGGTAGATAAGGAACGGGAAAGAATCCGGTTGCCGGCAGCGCCGGAAAAGGATTAACGGGAAATGTATGCTAGATAAGTGGCCCCCCAATCTTACTCTCAAATCAGAAATCGCCGGAAAAGCAGGTATAGCAAGGGCCGCACGGAACGGGTAGAAGAGAGGGAGTTCCCGCTGGCCGCCCAGGCTAAAACCTGCAGGCGAAATAGAGTTGACAGAGGGGTTGATAATGTAACCTGGTGCAGCAGTTTTTGCCACACTTTCTTTGCCCGTACTCGCCAGAGCCGAGGTGCCGGGCGGGCGGCCCACACCCTTAGCAGGAACCGGTAGAACCCCGGTGTCCAGGACCACAGCAAACGGAATATGTTCCAAATTATCTGTGCCATAGGTGTTATAGATAGGTAAACAGCAACCGTTGGGCCTAGCGGTTAACTGGAACAAGTATACTAAAAAAGTATTTAACTGTCAAGTGTTTAGCAAATGAACTTGAGTTGAAAAGGAATTTGTTTCTGGCTTAATTTTTGGAAAACAGCCCTGAAACAGAGATAGACCAACGTTGGCTTTTTAATAATGGTGGCCCTATCTTTGAGAAAATCAGTATTTATTCATGAAATTAAAATTTATCAAAAATATAAGGTGGGCTTTCTTGAGTATAGGAGTGTCTTTGGCCTTGTCAGCCTGCTCCCGAGAGCTCATTCCAACTGCCCAGCTTACAAAGCCCACTGATATTCCGGTTACCACACAAGTGCCGCCAGACCCTGCAGCTCAGGAGGCAATTGCTCCCTACGCCGCTCGTGTAAATGAAACCATGAATGAGGTTATAGGGCAAGCCCCGGTGGCATTGGAGAAGGGCGTAATTGAATCAGCACTGGGTAACTTTGTGGCCGACCTGACCCGTGAACAAACCATGAAGGTGTATGGCAAGCCCATAGACATGGGGGGAATGACCAGCGGCGGCCTGCGAAATCCCATTGACAAAGGTCCGGTAACGGTAGGCGATGTGTTTGAGCTGATGCCTTTTGAGAACGAGATGCTAGTACTCACTCTTTCCGGACAAACCGTGAAAGATATGTTTGACTATGCCGCGCGGGTGCAGAATCTATCAATTGCCAATGCCACGTACACCATGCGAAACGGCCAGGTGCAAAGTATCATTATTGGAGGCGAACCTTTTGATATCAATAAGACTTACACCTTGGCAATCTCAGATTATCTGGCCAACGGCGGCGACAACATGAGTTTCCTGAAAAATGCCCAAAAGGTTGAGCAAACAGGATTGCTGGCCCGCGATGCCATTTTGAATAAAATAAAAGAGTTAACCGCACAAGGCAAACCTGTCACTGCAGAGGTTGACGGCAGGGTGAAAGTGTTGAATTAGAATTCAGACATAAGACGCAAGACATAAGATTTAAGATTCCTCTACGAGAGGAAAGAATAATCTTGTGTCCTGCGTCTTGAGTCTTATATCCCAAAAACATGAAACGCAGAGAATTTATAAAGAATACCGTAGCTGGAACGGCTGGGTTAAGCTTATTGGGTCTTCCTGGTTTGGGTATGGCAGCCAGTTGCCCCATAAAACTAACCATTCTGCACACCAACGACCAGCACTCGCGCATTGAGCCCTTCCCGAACGATGGGCGCAAGTATGGCGGAATGGGCGGCATGGCCCGCAGAGCTTCTTTGGTAAAGCAAATCAGGGCGCAGGAGCCTAACGTGCTGTTGTTAGATGCCGGTGATATTTGGCAAGGTACGCCTTACTTCAATTTTTTCGGCGGTGAGGTGGAGTTTAAACTCATGACCCAAATGGGCTATGATGCCGCCACCCTAGGCAACCACGACTTTGATAACGGGCTGGAGGGGCTGCAGAAACAGTTGCCTCACGCTGGTTTTCCTTTTATTATAGCCAATTATGATTTCACCGGAACAATTTTAGAAGGTAAATTCAATCCTTATAAAGTATTTGTGAAACAAGGCGTGCGGGTAGGGGTATTTGGCTTAGGTATACAGCTGAAAGGCCTGGTGGCAGACAACCACATTGGCAACACCAAATATTTAGACCCAGTGGCTACGGCCAATAAAATGGTGAAGACGCTGCGCGAAGAGGAGAAGGTAGATCTGGTTATTTGTCTTTCGCACCTAGGGTATGCCTATGAAACTGATAAAATAAGTGACCGGAAACTAGCCCAGCAAGTGAGCGGCATTGACTTAATCATTGGAGGTCATACGCACACGTTCTTAGACGAGCCCGAGAGAATCACACACCCTAGCGGCCATGAAACTCTGGTGAACCAAGTAGGGTGGTCGGGCATCAACTTAGGTAGAATTGATTTTACATTTGATATAAAAAAGAAAACAAAAACCGCTACTACGGCTTCTGTTCTGCCCTTAAATAATAGTGTCAGAATTTCATGAAGTTCAAGTTTTTTGTTCAAGAGTTTTTTTACATTTTTGTACCCCTCTGAAAAAATTAAGACTCAAAAAAAGCGGGATTGGAAGAAGCGATGTTAATGGTAAAGGACTGTACAACCGTCTGGCATAACTGTTTACAGGTTATCAAAGACAACATAGGCGAGCAAAGCTACAAGACGTGGTTTGAGCCGATTGTGCCATTGTCTTTGGCCGGCAACGTCTTGACAATTCAGGTACCCAGCCAGTTCTTTTACGAATGGCTGGAGGAGCATTACGTGAGTTTGCTCAAAAAAGTGGTGTACCAGGAGTTGGGCAGCGAAGGCCGCCTGGAGTACTCTATTATAGTAGACCAGGGAAATGACCAAAGCAAGCCGCAGACCGTTAACATTCCAACTAAGAAAGTACCTGCCGCGGTAGCCAACTCTTACCGCCCAGAGCAAAGTTTCCTGAAGAACCCGTTTGAGTCAAAAGCCATTGACCGGCACTTCTTCAACTCGCAGCTTAACCAGAGCTATACCTTTGAGAACTACATTGAGGGAGACTGCAACCGTTTGGCCCGCTCGGCAGGCTATGCCGTAGCCAACAAACCGGGTACTACCTCTTTTAACCCATTAATGGTGTATGGCGGTGTAGGGTTGGGCAAAACCCACCTGGTGCAGGCCATAGGTAACCACATCAAGAGCAACAATCCAGATAAGTTTGTGCTATATGTGTCTTCTGAGAAGTTCGTGAACCAGTTCATTGAGTCTTTGAAGACGAACAGTGTGCAGGATTTTGCTAACTTTTACTTGCTGGTAGATATTCTCATTATTGACGATGTGCAGTTCCTGAGCGGAAAGGAGAAGACGCAGGAAATGTTCTTCCACATTTTCAACCACCTGCACCAGTCTGGTAAGCAAATTGTCATGACCTCTGACTGCCCGCCACGTGATCTGAAAGGACTGGAAGAACGTCTGTTATCCCGTTTCAAGTGGGGACTTACCGCTGATCTTCAGAGCCCGGACTTTGAAACCCGCATGGCCATCATCTACAAAAAGATGCAGAGCGACGGAATTCATATTCCGGACAACGTGATTGAGTATCTGGCTTACAGCGTTGATACGAACGTGCGGGAACTGGAAGGGGTGTTGATTTCGTTGATTGCGCAGTCGTCACTGAACCGCAAAGAAATTGACCTGGAATTAGCCAAGTCGGCGCTCAAGCACATCATTGAAGACGTTGAAACTGAAGTAAACCTCGATTTCATTCAGAAAACCGTAGCTGAGTACTTCCAGGTGAGCCTGGACTCGCTCAAAGCCAAAACCCGGAAAAAAGAGATTGTGACGGCACGGCAGGTGGCCATGTATTTCGCGAAGGAATATACCAGCCACTCGCTTAAATCTATTGGGTACCATTTTGGCGGTCGTGACCACTCAACGGTAATACACTCGGTACAAACGGTTTCTGATTTAATTGATACCGACAAAAAATTCAAGGCTTCTATTCAGGAGCTACAAAAGAAGTTCAGGGTAAAAGCGGGCTAAGCAAAGCCTGCCTCTCTGGCACCTATACCCTATGATTTCAAAAAAGGCCAAGTACGCGCTCAAGGCTCTCCTTTACCTGGCGAAGCACCAAGACCGCGGCCTCGTTCTTATTTCTGAAATTGCCGCCGCCGAGCTCATCCCGCGTAAGTTTCTGGAGGCTATTCTGGTGGATTTAAAGGTGCAGCAGGTAGTGCAGAGCACTCGTGGCAAAAACGGCGGCTATACGCTGGTCAAAGACCCCTCTCAAATATCAGTGGGCAATGTGATCCGCATGGTAGACGGCCCGCTGGCCCCAGTGCATTGCGTAAGCCATCTCTATTATAAGAAGTGCGATGAATGCGTAGACGAAGCTACTTGTGAGATCCGTCTGCTCATGAAGCGCGTCCGCGACGCCACCTGTGATATATTGGACACCACTTTCCTGACAGACCTGAACAAGGTGAAAGCGCTGCTGGTGGCGGAGTAATTTCAGGTAACAGTAAACAATTATCAGTTAACAGCAAGGCAAAATTTGTCTCAGGCGCTCGCCGGTTCTCCGGAGGCTACAGGTTTATTACAGATTACGTTTTCGGCTTGTTTTCTCAAAACCAGCCTTAAAACGAAAATGTCAATAATTCTGCTTCTTCCTCATGCAGATCTTAAGGATCTTAAGATTTTAATGTAAATTTTATCAACACTTATTAGGATTTCCAAAAATTGGGCTCTTAATTTGTCTACTACTTCTATAGAGATTCTCAATTCCATTGAGCTATTGAGCAGTTAAAAGAGGAGAGGCTATAGAGAGTAGATGAACCAGAACCTTTAGTAACACATTAATAGATAAAACCATGGCATTACGATTAGGCGATATCGCTCCTGATTTTACCGCAGAAACCTCACAAGGTACCCTGAACTTCCACGAGTGGATTGGAGACGGCTGGGCTGTATTGTTTTCGCACCCGCGCGATTATACCCCGGTTTGTACAACTGAACTAGGTGCAGTTGCCAAAATCAAAGACGAGTTTGACCGCAGAGGCGTGAAAGTGGCTGCTTTGAGCGTAGACCCAATTGACTCGCACCACGGCTGGATTCAAGACATCAATGAGACGCAGGAGACCAACGTGAACTTCCCGATCATTGCTGACCCAGACAGAAAAGTTTCTGACCTGTACGACATGATCCACCCGAACGCCAGTGATACTTTTACTGTTCGTTCTGTGTTCATTATTGGGCCAGATAAGAAAGTGAAACTTATTTTCACGTACCCAGCCTCCACCGGCCGTAACTTCGCTGAAATCATTCGCGTGATTGATTCTTTGCAATTAACTGCCAACCATAGCGTAGCTACTCCGGCTAACTGGGAAAACGGTCAGGACTGCGTGATTCTTCCATCTGTGAAGCAGGAAGAAGTAGAGGCTAAATTCCCGAAAGGTCACCGTGTCATCAAGCCTTACCTGCGCATGACGCCGCAGCCAAACTTAGACTAGGTTTGACTACAAGATATAAAAACAGAAATGGCCATCCTGCAAAGGATGGCCATTTCTGTTTTAGGCCTATTTTTTAGAAAAGCAGCTGTAAAAGCTAACCTCTGTTAACGACGGTTTGGTGTAGAAGTGTCAGTTACAGGTATAGCATGTCTGTTAGCTACTTCCAACAGTTTATCCTTTACCAGGCGGCTTTTTCTGCGGGTGCTTACCAACCGCAGATCAATCTGGCAGCGGCTGCCGTCGCGCATGGTAAAGCGGGCTTGGGTGTTGTTAATGTTGATGGAAGTTACTTCTTGCAGGTAAATAGCAAGCTTCTTTTTGAAATGCCCTCTTTTCTCCACTACATATGCTGGCGTAATCTCCAGGTAAGACTGCTGCCCGAACAAAGACGTGTTCTGGGCCAGTATGAAAACCAGGTACCCCAGTGCCAGCAGCAGAAAAATGTAATGGATAAAATGACGGTCGTTGGTAGAGGAGCCGGGTTCCGTGAAAATCAGGAATAAGCCGTATGTAATCCACAGCAGTACCAACGCCAGCTGTACCCCAAAAGAAATTTTATGGTCGCGCGAAGGGCGCAGACCAACTCTTGCCAATGATTTCATGCAATAATGTGTGCCTATTGGGCAAAGATAGCAAATTTCTGATATGACCTCTTTGCCTTGCTTGGCCTTATTTTAAGGTAGCTGATAGGTTAATTTCCGGCACAGAGGCCAGTGCTCTGGAAATAGGGCAACCTTCTTTGGCTTTCTGAGCCAGGTTCTGGAAATTATCGTTGTTGATTCCCTCTACCTGGGCGGTGGAGGTTAAGTCTATTCTTTTGATGAAAGGCCCGGTGTCGTCTTTGCCCAGGTGAACTTTGGCTTCGGTTTTTACCTCGGTGGCCGGAGTGCCGTTGTTTTCAAGAAGGCTGCTCAAAAACATAGAGAAACAGCCAGCGAGGGCAGCGCCAATTAATTCTTCTGGGTTGGTGCCTGTCACGCCCTCCTCAAAGCGGGAGCCGAAGGAGAAACGGGCGTCTAACGTGCCGCTTTGGGTGGAGACAGTGCCTTTGCCGTCTTTCAGGCCACCTTGCCAGGTAGCGTTTCCAGTATTGTTTGCCATGGTTTTAGATTAAGTATTTTTTGTAGATATATAAAAATACTTAAAAGATTAGGAATAAGTTATATTCCTAATCTTTTGATAGCAACCAAACTTTGTTCTGCCAGTGGTAGGGCAAGTAGAGTAGAGGTTAGTTGTTAATTGGCGCTGAAGGTGTTTTTCTGAATGGTAAAGGAGAACGTAGTGCCTTGGCCGGGCTCAGAGCAAATGTTCACTTCGCCGCCTAATTTCTCTACCAGTTTTTTTACGGTAGATAAGCCAATGCCAGTACCTACATTATCGTTCTTGCTTCTTCTAAAGGTTTGAAACAACCTGAATATTCGCTTTTGCTGAGTTTGCGGAATGCCTCTTCCGTTATCAATTACCGTGAATTCGTAGTTAGTTGGTTGATCCACAAACTGTACCTCAACAGTGCCTAAGGCTTTGTCATTGTAATGAATAGCGTTGCTGAGCAAGTTCAGGAAAATTTGCTGCAGGGCTGTTTTAGAAGTAGTGATTCTAGGCAAATCTTTCGGGTACACCACGTTAATGTTCTGGGGCGGCGATAGAATCTCAACTACTTCGCTCACCATGTCAGAAAGGTTAAAGCTGGAACTTTGCTTTGGCGAAAGCTCTGTCACCCGTGAGTATTCCAATACCCCGTTCACCATTTCGCGCAGTCTGGAAGCCGCTACGTGCAGTAATCGAACAGATTGCCCTGCCTCGGGGGGCATACCTGCGGCATAATTCTCTTCCAGATTTTTAGCAATGCCAACAATGTTGTTAAGAGGAGCTTTTAAGTCATGTGAAACAATAGAGGCAAAATTATCTAACTGCTCATTGGCCAATTGAAGTTTCTTCTCCCGCTCGTTAAGTTGTGCCAGTTTCTTCCGAAGTTCCAGTTGGGCCACTACTTGGTTGGCCAATGCCCGCAAAGCATCTATCTGGCTTTGCTCCAAAGTACGCGGCACTTGGTCTACCACGCACAGTGTGCCTAAGGCTATGCCCTCAGAAGTTACTAAAGGCGCGCCTGCATAAAATGTAACGTGGGGTGGGTTCAGAACAAAGGGGTTCTGAGCAAAACGCTCGTCTTTGCGCGTATCATGCACCACCAACACTTCCTCGGGGTTAAGAATTGAGTGCGCGCAGAAAGATACATCTCGGGAAGTTTCTACCACATCCAGGCCAACTTTAGATTTGAAGAACTGACGGTCACAGTCTATAAATGAAATCAGCGCAATAGGGGTCTGGCATAGCTGAGAGGCAATTCTGGTTATCTCGTCAAAATCTTTTTCTGGGAGAGAGTCCAGTATGTCATACTCCTGGAGCAGCCGAAGCCTTTCTGGCTCATTTGCGGGAAGAGTGGGAGTAATCATTTGAAGTTATAGTAAGGGTTTAGGCTATACAAACTCAATCAAATTGAAGAACAAGCAAAAGCTTAAACAGACCTACTTCTGGTGGTGCCTACTCCAAGCTCAATTCTTTTCTTACCTTGATAACAGCAAAGTAGATTAGAAAAGTGCATTTGATCGCTAAATTATTTAGGGTTTCATGCAAAGGTATAAAACTTTGCTTATTAATGTGTAAACGAATATTTTAAAATAAATAATGTGGAATTTCAATTCTAATATTTAATAGTAAAGTTCAAATTATTGAGAAAGTGAAGGTGCGATGGAGAGAGTGTTTTAGGTCTGTTTTTAGAAAATCGGGTCTAAAACACTACAGCTATAAATGCCTGATGAATGTACACCTTAGCCGTAGATTAGTATATTTACTGTTTATGCTTCTTAGCTAAGCCTCTAGTGTTAGTCTGTTGTTGGAATTATTGGTGGGCAGCAACTGGGTTAAAGGTAGATCAACAGTTAGGGAGTAATAACAGTAGATGAATGGCAAGTGCTTGTGCAGGATTCTACCCAAGGCTGTGCCGAAGTCTTTTTATAACCTTAAAGTTAGTTGAATGGGAATAAAAGCATTGTTGAGTAAACCCTTGGCTGCCTGGGTGCAGACAAACCAGAAAAGCTGGATGGAGCAGCCTGCTCAGGCCCAGCAGCAGGTTTTTCAGCAAATACTGAAAAAGGCCTCAAATACTGCTTTTGGGCGCGACCATTACTTCAAAGACATACAATCACCTAAAGACTTTGCCCAAGCCGTACCTGTACGAGATTACGAAGGGTTGAAATCTTACTTTGACCGCGTGAAAGAAGGGGAAAAAGATGTACTATGGCCGGGGCAGCCGCTGTACTTTGCCAAAACCTCAGGCACTACGTCGGGCACCAAATACATTCCCATCACAGCAGATTCTATTCCTAACCATATCAACGGCGCCAAAAACGCGCTGCTGAACTACATTCACGAGACTGGTAAGGCACAGTTCTTGGATGGTAAACTCATCTTCCTGAGTGGGAGCCCAGTGCTGGAGCAAACGGCAGGCATCAACACCGGCCGGCTATCGGGTATTGTGAACCACCATATACCTAGTTATCTGCGCACAAACCAGCTGCCCAGCTACCAGACCAACTGCATTGACGACTGGGAGACCAAGTTAGATGCCATCATAGAAGAAACGCTGGGGCAAAAAATGACGCTTATCTCAGGTATTCCGCCCTGGGTGCAGATGTACTTTGACAAAATAATGGCGCGCTCCGGCAAACAAATCAAAGACGTTTTTCCAGATTTTAACTTGTTTGTGTACGGCGGGGTGAATTTTGCGCCGTACCGGGCTAAGCTGTTCGAGAGCATAGGCCGCAAGGTTGATTCCATTGAGACCTTTCCAGCCTCTGAAGGCTTCTTTGCTTACCAGAATCAGCAAGATGATCCGGGGTTGTTGCTTCTGGCCAACAGCGGCATCTTCTTTGAATTTGTGCCTGCAGAAGAATATCACCAGCCCAACGCACGCCGCCTTACGCTGGCCGAGGTGAAAACCGGGGTAAACTACGCTTTAATCATCAACAGCAATGCAGGGCTTTGGGGCTACTCCATTGGCGACACGGTTAAATTTACATCGCTTTTCCCGCATAAATTAGTAGTAAGTGGCCGCCTGAAGCACTTCATCTCAGCTTTTGGCGAACACGTAATCGCTGAAGAAGTAGAGGGAGCTTTGAAAGACGCCATGGCCGAATTCCCCGAAGTGGCGGTAACTGAATTTACTGTGGCACCTTTCGTGAGCCAGGGCGAAGGAAGCTCCTACCATGAGTGGCTGGTGGCGTTTGCACATCCGCCGCATGAACCGGAGCGTTTTGCCAAAGCCTTGAATTGGCACCTCCGCCGGCGCAACAGCTACTATGATGACCTTATTTCCGGCAATATTCTGGATACTTTGAAGTTGACGCCTCTGCCGCAAGATGCTTTTCAGCAGTACATGAAAAGTCAGGGCAAGCTGGGAGGCCAGAACAAAGTGCCTAGGCTGAGCAATGACCGCACCGTGGCTGATAATTTGTTAGAGGTGGTTAAAGGTTAAATCTTTTGCTACATCAAACCTTGGCGTCATTCTGAGCATTCTTGAGGCGAGAGCCGAAAAGAGCTAGCGTAGCTATAGAAGGATCTAACAGAGAATTTTGTGTGGGTGCATTCTTGAAAAAAATCCACTTCTAAACTTATGAGTTGTGAAATTGTTCCTGTGTAGTGTTTTAGTTGGATCCTTCGGCTGCGCTCAAGATGACTAAAGTGTCAAGAATTTTCTGGTGCTGTGGTCAAAGAGAGCAAGAACAGTTCAGCATCTCACCACATAAGGCTCGAAAAAACTCCCGTTTTTAAGCTAATTTTGTAAAAACAGGCCAAAAACGGCTTTACCATTATTGCATGAAGAAACGAGTAGCCATTCTCGGCTCCACTGGCTCCATTGGCACGCAGGCTTTGGAGGTGATACAAGCCCAACCCGAAACCTTTGAGGTAGAAGTACTCACAGCGCACTCAAACGCTGATTTACTTATTAGTCAAGCCATTGCTTTTCAACCCAATGCCGTAGTGATTACCCGCGATGACTTATATGAGGCCGTGCGTGATGCTTTGGCAGCTCACCCAATAAAAGTGTACGCGGGCATGAACGCCGTGAACAGCGTGGTGCAGATGGAGACTGTAGACATTGTACTGACCGCCATGGTGGGTTATGCTGGTTTACAATCTACCATAAAAGCTATTGAAGCCGGTAAAACCATTGCCCTGGCGAATAAAGAGACATTGGTAGTGGCAGGGCAACTTATCACGGAGTTGGCTCGGGAAAAAGGCGTGAACATTTATCCGGTAGACTCTGAGCACAGCGCTATTTTCCAATGCCTGACCGGCGAATTCCATAACCCAATAGAGAAAATCATTCTAACCGCTTCAGGAGGTCCTTTCAGGGGAAGAGGGCGTGAGTTTCTGCAAACAGTGACCAAAGCCCAAGCGCTCAAGCACCCTAACTGGGACATGGGCGCAAAAGTTACCATTGACTCCGCTTCACTCATGAACAAAGGCTTAGAGGTGATTGAGGCTAAGTGGCTGTTCGGGCTGAAGAATGAGCAGATTGAAGTGGTGGTGCACCCGCAATCTATTGTGCATTCGCTCGTTCAGTTTGAAGACGGTTCTTTAAAAGCGCAGTTAGGCCTACCAGACATGAAATTGCCTATTCAATACGCGTTAGGTTATCCGCAGCGTCTGAAAAGCAATTTCCCTCGGTTTAGTTTTCTGGATTACCCGCAGTTGACATTTGAAAAACCAGACCTAGAAAACTTTCAAAATCTTGGCTTGGCTTTTGCCGCCATGGAGAAAGCCGGAAACGCCCCTTGTGTGCTCAACGCCGCCAACGAGGTAGCCGTTGAGGCCTTTTTGAAAGAGCAGATTGGCTTTTTAGAGATGTCAGACCTCATTTCAGACTGTCTCGCCAAAGTTGCGTATATTGCCACTCCTTCGCTGCAAGACTATGTAGAAACAGACCAGGAAACTCGCCAACTGGCGCTTTCTATGGTATAGGTAACAGCCAGAGAGGCAGGTGCTCTACAGCTTAGGAACCCTAAAATAACACCGTTGAAGCCCCACGCTTCACCACTACTTTTAAAAAATATAAATGGATGCTTTAGTAATGGCTGCTCAGTTAATTCTGGGCCTGACCATCTTAGTAGGAATACATGAACTAGGCCACATGCTTGCCGCCAAATGGTTCGGAATGCGAGTGGAAAAATATGCTATCGGCTTCCCGCCCAAACTGGTGAGCAAGCAGGTAGGCGAAACAGAGTACATGATCGGAATGATTCCGTTGGGCGGATTTGTGAAGATAACCGGTATGGTAGATGAGTCTCTGGACACGGCCATGCTGGCACAGGAGCCGCAGCCATGGGAATTTAGAGCAAAGCCAGCCTGGCAGCGCCTTATTGTGATGATGGGCGGTATCATCTTTAACGTGATCACCGGTATCATCATTTTTGCGGCTCTTACTTACGCATACGGCGAGAGCTATCTTTTAGCCGAAGACGTGAAGTACGGCATTGTCACCAACAACACCGCCAAGAAAATAGGTTTGCGTGACGGAGACAAAATTGTAGCCGTAAACGGGAAGCCACTGGTAGAGTTTAACGATGTCTATAGCCCTGATGTACTTTTGGGTAGCAACACTACCTTTACCGTGGAGCGTGACGGGCAGCAGCTAACCATACCTCTGCCGGCTAACCTGATGGACCAGCTTATTGACGATGACAAAACTAGTTTTGTCTTGCCGCGGGAACCATTTGAAGTAGCCAAAGTACAGTCTGGCACCGCTGCTTCAAAAATAGGTTTGCAAAAAGGCGATAAGATTGTGCGCATTGGTAACAAGCCAATCCAGTTTTTTGACGAGCTGCAAGCGGAATTGAAGAAAAGCGCCGGTAAAACGGTTGAAATTGAAATTGACCGAAACGGGCAAAGAATCAGCAATAAAGCACAAATTGATGAATCCGGTACTCTTGGCTTTAATTCTAAGCCGTTACTGCCCCGGGCAACGCGTGAGTATGGCTTTTTAGAGTCGTTCCCAGCTGGTCTTGATAGAGCCTATATGATTATCTCCACCCAGATCAAAGGTTTTGGCAAAATCTTCAGTGGTGAAGCTTCGGCTTCTAAATCTATTGGAGGCCCGTTGATGATCGCGCAAACCTTTGGGGGCGACTTTTCTTGGGCTAATTTCTGGACCATCACGGCTATGCTTTCTATGGTGTTGGCGTTCATGAACTTCCTGCCAATTCCGGCTTTAGATGGAGGACACGTGATGTTCCTCACCTATGAAATGGTTTCAGGCCGCAAGCCTTCTGATAAGTTTTTAGAGAATGCCCAAAAGGTAGGCATGGTATTGTTGTTAGGGCTTATGGCCTTCGCTATTTTCAATGACTTCTTTAAGCTCTTGTTCAAATAAGAAGAGCACTATTCCATAGATAAAAAACAGAGAAAGACGCACTATGTGGCGTCTTTCTCTGTTTAAGGGTAAAGTAACAGGAACATGAGGAATAAGATATTAGGCTTGATCATATTGTGGGCTTTGGCTTTTTCGCCGCTGCAGGGGTGGGCGCATGATTTCCATACCAGCATCACCGATGCCCGCTATAACGCCCGTACCAAAACCTATGAGCTGGCGGTAAGGGTGTTTGCCGATGACCTTGAAAATGCCCTCAGCCGCCGGAATAAAACCAATGTGCGGTTAGACCGATCTGAGCGCGTGAAAAAACTTATTGCGGAGTATCTACAGGCGAACCTCTCCATTGCCGGAGCAAAGGGTGAGCTTCCGCAACAAAAGTTTTTAGGGTTACAGGAAGAATCTGATGCGGTTTGGTTGTACCTGGAAATACCGGCTGCTAAAGCTCCAGCAGGGCAGGTGTGGGTGCAGAATGCCCTACTCACAGAAATTTTCGATGACCAGATGAACATCCTCAATTTGGAAGTGGCGGGCAAGAAGCACTCCATTTTAGCGAAATACCGCGACACGCAGCATACCATCTCTCTTTAAAAAGCAGCTCTACTTTCTTCTGCCTGAGTAGAGCGTTTTTGATCTGTTTTTGAGAAATCAGGCCCAAAACAATAAGAATTACTCACTATTGCTCTAAGTAAAGCTTAGGGGGTAAGATCATTTTTTCATAAGTTTACTGTCCTCCTCTTTGATTCGCTACTGCAATGATGCAAAATTGATTAGTAGAGGAAAACTTTCACTTATGAGAAAAAGCCTTTATTGTTTGGCTGCCTGCCTTTCTGTTCTCGCTAGCCAAGGTTGCTCTTCGGTTTACATGCCCAACACGCCTAGTACCCCTATGCTAAGCGCAAAAGGAGAGCTGAGCACCAGTGCCCATGTCACACTGAAAGGAAACGCTACGTTTAATTCTGCCTATGCGGTAACTGACCATGTAGGGGTGTTGGTGAGCGGGGCTATGATGAATAACGATACCAAGAAGAAAGATTTCCGGCATAATCTATTAGAAGTAGGAGGGGGGTATTTTACCACCTTCGGTCCTGAGCAAAACAGAATTCTAGAACTATATGCCGGTGTGGGGCAGGGCAGCAGTGACCGCACCTTTAAGCACAACACTTCAGAAGGATTGGTTACGTATGACCGGCAAGAGGTGACCTTTCGTAAGCTTTTCTTTCAGGTGAATTACTCTTCTAAAAAGAAGAAGTCGCTTAGGTTGTTTGGTGAGAAGTATCCGCTCAACTATGGCACTGCGCTGCGCTTAAGCTATGTGAGCATGGATGAGTTTTACCGCAACGACATAGCCCAGCCTACCGAGGATAATATTTTTTTTGAGCCTGTCTTCTATACCCGTATGACCTTAAACCCATGGGTACAGTTGCAGTACACCAGTGGCAGTAATTTTGGGCTTAAAAACCGTGACTTTATGTCTGCCGGTAATTCCGTTTTAAGTATTGGCCTGATAATAAATGTGGGCGGTAAAAGCCTGAAAAAAGCTGATTAGCCTGTTTTAGGGCTACTTTTCTAAAAATAACCCTAAAACAGGCTACCAATCAGTGTTGGCTTTGTGTTGTTCTGGTCTGATAAGCTTGAACTCTACCCGTCTGTTTACCTGACGGTCTTCCAGCGTAACTTCTACTTTGAGGGGTTGGGTACTGCCTTTGCCTACGGCTTCAATTCGATCAGGCTCAATTTTCCCTGTTTTCACAATATATTCTTTAATAGCTATTGCCCTCCATTGTGAGAGATCCATGTTGGCAGCCGGATCACCAGAACTGTCGGTGTGGCCTTCAATACTCAAACGCAGTTGCGGGTGGTCAAGCAAGAACAGCACAATTCTGTCTAGGGTAGACTTCATGGCTTCTTTGATATCTGCTTTGCCTTCGTCAAACTCAAGGTTCTTGAAGATAAGCGGAATGCTGTAGTCAATGAGCGTGGTCATGATCTTCAGCAAGGTGTCCTGCTTTAAATCAACCTCTTTTTCAATAGAGAAAAAGTCAGGGCTCTGAATTAACATCATGTAACGGCTGTTGTCAATGAGGTCAAAATCAAAAGAACCGTCTGGGCGTAAATATTTAGAAGCCACCTCAATACCGTTCTCAAGGTCAATGATAGAAATTAGACCAGTAAGAGGTTTGTGGGTAATAGAGTCAGTAAGAACACCCGAAAGGCGGGTAACGGCCAAAGGGTGCGCCTCCATAGGAAGCGGGAATGAATACAGGTCCAGGTTCTTGATGTCGTTGGCTTCAGAACGGGCGTAGTACAGATTGGTGGAGTTACGGTCAATGGCAAAGTAGTACTCACTGCCCTTGCCATTCACCAGCGGCCCCACGTTCCTGGGCTCTTGCCATTTACCCTCAATCCGGTACGTTTTGTAAATGTCAAAGTCACCGAAGTTAAGCAACTGACCTCTGGAGCTAAAGTACAGCACCTGGTATTTAGGGTGGAAATAGGGGCTCACTTCACTTTCGCGGGTATTTACCACGGGCCCCATATTCTGGGCCACGGTCCATTCACCGCTTTTGTTTCTGTAGCTGAAGTAAATATCAGACATGCCAAAGCCGCCTAGGCGGTCTGAGGCGAAATACAAAGTGTCTTCGTTAGGAGAGAGGCTTGGCTGTGAATCCCAGGCTTTGCTGTTGATAGAAGGCCCCAGGTTTTTAATTTGGCCCCAACTGCCGTCAGACAGTTTAGAAGCAGAATATAGGTCGCAGTTTCCGTAGCCATCGCGGCTGTCGCAGCGGGCAAAATACAGGGTTTGGCCATCTTTGCTCAGGCAGGCCGATCCTTCATTGTAAATGCTGTTCACCGGCTTCCCAAATGACTGGGCATCTAGCCAATAGCCGTTTTCGCTTTTGGCATAATAAAGATCTTCATCTGTTCCGTTTACTTTGCTGCCCTTGCGCCTTGACGTAAAAATCAGCGTCTCGTCATCCGGAACGACAGGGCCATAATCTTCAGAGGATGAATTTATGCCATTGCCCATGTTGGTGTACACCCCGCGTGGCGGCTGAAAAGTGTCTACTGACTTCCGGTATTCCACTATTTTGTAGTAGTACTCCAGCGGAACGTAAAAATCTTTTTTCTTCTGCTCCAAAGAGTCATAGTAGTTCTTTACCTGCCTTATATCGGTGCGGTGGTGCTTTAAAACCAAGCGGTAGCAGGCAACGGCTTTGTCTAGTTCGCCTTGTCTTTCATATAGTTGGCCCAAGCGCCACAAGAGTTTTGTATCTTTGTAAAAATTCTCGATACCAAAGTTGTTGACATAGTCTTTGAGCAAGGGTAAAACTTTATCCCATTGCTGTTTTTGCTCCAGTTTATGAATTTGAGCTAGCTTAGACTTATGAAAGTAATAGGGAACCTGGTTCACGTTTGGGAAATCCAGAATCAGATCGGCTTTGGGAGCTGTGCGTCTGAGAGAGTCGTTCACCGGTTTGAGTTTCAGCCTTAACGGATTTTTAGTTTGTCCAACAGTGGAAAAACTTATAGTCCATAAGAGCAGAAAAATACATATAAAACCGGAACGCTGCATACAATAAAGGGCCGTTGAAAGAAGGGCAACAAGAAAACGCGGTGTCAAATGTACTTCTTTCTGATGTTAAATATATATGAATTTGGGGAGAATTACGCCTGAATATTGGCACAGCTCTTGAACAGTATAGAGAAGACAGGAAAAAAATTGAATGGAGGGGGACATTGCTGCCAATTTGGCACCCCCAGATGCCTATTTTATGAATTATAGCCAACAGAACTTACTACAGCAACTTTTATTGTCTGACACATCTGACGATGGCAACGGCGAATTAATCACCATTATCACCTCGGAACTAGACGGCGAAGACGGCGCTGAGAAAAATACTCCTGAAACGTTGCCTTTGCTGCCTATCCGCAACACGGTTTTGTTTCCAGGGGTAGTCATTCCCATTACCGTGAGCCGCAAAAAATCGGTGCGGCTGGTGCGAAAAGCTTATAAAGGAGATAAGATTGTGGGCGTGGTGGCCCAAAAGAATATGACTGCCGAGGAACCAGGCCCTGAAGATATTTTTGAGGTGGGTACCATGGCCAAGATCCTGAAAATGTTAGTACTGCCTGACGGTAATACTACCATCATCATTCAGGGCCAAAGTCGTTTTAAAATAGAGAAAGTAACCCAGGAAGATCCTTACCTGCAAGCTAAGGTGAGCTATTGCCCTGAAACTTTCCCGAACAAGAACAGCAAGGAGGTAAAAGCCCTGGTGGAGTCATTGCAGGAAGCGGCCGGTAAAATACTCAAGCTAAACCCCGAAATTCCGCAGGAAGCCCAGGTGGCGCTTGATAACATTGACAGCCCCAGTTTCTTGACGCACTTTTTGTCTAGTAACATCAACGTGGAGGTGGCCCAGAAGCAGAAGCTTTTGGAAATCAACGACGGCGTGGAGCGCGGCACTACCTTACTGCAGCTCATGATGCGCGAAATTCAGATGCTGGAAATCAAGCAGGAAATTCACAGCAAAGTGCACCTGGATATTGATGAGCAGCAGCGCGACTACTTCCTGCGCCAGCAGATAAAAGTACTGCAAGACGAACTGGGCATAGACGGCCCCGAGCAGGAAGTGGAGAAAATGCGGGAGAAGGCTGCTAAGAAAAAATGGCCTGAGGCCGTGGCCAAGCACTTCAACAAAGAGCTGGACAAGCTGAGCCGCTCTAATCCGCAGAGCGCAGAGTACCCTATTGCCCACAACTATTGCGAATTCCTGTTGGACTTGCCTTGGAGTGAATACACCAAAGACAATTTTAACCTGAAGCGCACCAAAAAGATATTAGACGCTGACCATTATGGTCTGGAGAAAGTGAAGGAGCGCATTCTGGAGTATCTGGCTGTGCTCAAGCTTAAGAACGACATGAAAGCGCCTATTCTGTGCTTGTACGGACCTCCGGGCGTGGGTAAAACTTCACTGGGGCGTTCGGTGGCCAAAGCGTTGGGTCGCCAGTACGTGCGCATTGCCCTGGGTGGCGTGCGTGACGAAGCCGAGATAAGAGGGCACCGCAAAACCTATGTGGGCGCCATGCCGGGTCGTATCATCAGCCAAATCAAAAAAGTAGGCTCCTCTAACCCAGTCATGATTCTGGACGAGGTAGATAAGCTGAATTCTGACTTTAGAGGTGACCCATCAAGCGCATTATTAGAGGTGCTGGACCCTGAGCAGAACCACACGTTCGCTGATAATTACCTGGAGGTAGAGTATGATCTATCGAAAGTATTGTTCATCGCCACGGCCAACTCCTTAGACACCATTCACCCCGCCCTGCTCGACCGGATGGAGATTATTGAGGTAACCGGCTACACCATTGAAGAAAAAACCGAGATTGCCAAACGTCACCTGCTGCCTAAACTAAAAGCCGATCACGGCCTGGAGCCGAAAGACGTGGCTTTGTCAACGGCCGCGGTGCAAAAGGTTATTGAAGATTATACTCGTGAGTCTGGTGTTCGGAACCTGGAGCGCAAACTGGGTGCGGTGATCAGGAACGTGGCTAAATCCAAAGCCATGGAAGAGGAGCATCCGGCCAAGCTGGAGCCGAAAGACGTGGCGCGAATATTAGGACCTGAAATTTTCGATAAAGAGCTGTACCAAGACAACGAAACCGCCGGCGTGGTGACTGGTTTGGCCTGGACCAGCGTGGGTGGCGATATTCTGTTCATTGAGTCATTGTTGAGCCGTGGCAAAGGAAAACTAACTTTATCCGGACAATTAGGAGATGTGATGAAAGAATCTGCCATTACGGCCGTTTCTTACTTAAGAGCCCGCGCCGACGAGTTGGAAATTGACTACCGCCTCTTCGACCAATACGACCTGCACATCCACTTCCCTGAAGGGGCGGTGCCGAAAGATGGTCCTAGCGCCGGAATTGCTATCTTTACCTCTATCGCGTCGGTATTTACCCAGCGCAAAGTGCGGTCGCACTTAGCTATGACCGGTGAAATTACGCTGCGCGGGAAAGTATTGCCAGTGGGCGGAATTAAAGAAAAGATTTTGGCGGCCAAGCGCGCGGGCATCAAAGACGTGATTCTTTGCCAGAAAAACCGCAAAGACGTGAATGAGATTGCCGCGCATTATATAGATGGGCTGAACATTCACTATGTAGACCGCGTGGACCAGGTGTTGGAAATTGCCTTGCTGCCCGAGAAAGTGTCAAAACCGCTTGATCTTCGGGTGCGTGATGAGTCCTCGGCTAAAACCGAAGCTTAAACTTTCTACTTATTCGCCTGAGGCGAGTGAGTGATTTTCTGTTTTTGACCTGATTTTAGAAAAACAATGCAAAAACGCCTTTTCCTCTTCGGGCTGATGATTTTAGCCTCTGTACAGGTAGTCTCCGCTCAAGTGGGAGGGCGTTATGTATTTCGTTTTCTTGATCTGCCTACCCATGCCCGGCAGGCGGCGTTGGGCGGCGTGAACATCTCTTCTGGCTTAGAAGATGTGAATTCTGTGAGCGCCAACCCAGGTCTCATGCAAGGTAAGGCCAATAACCACCTGTCGTTCACACACCTCAATTACCTCTCAGATATTGGGCAGAACAATTTGCAGTATGCCTTTGAGAGCAACCGTCTGGGCCGCAATGCCATTGGAATACAGTATGTAAACTATGGTGATTTTGTGCAGCGTGATGAAACTGGTCTGGAGGAAGGTACTTTTCAGGTGCGGGATTATGCCGTTACCTTGTCACATGCCGCTACCATTGAGCATTTCACGTTAGGTGCCACCGCAAAAGTGGCGGTTTCAAACATTGCCGGCGATCAGGCCGTGGCCACGCTGGTAGACCTAGGCGGTACTTTTGTACACCCAGAGAACGGATTAGTGGTAGGCTTGGCTGTAAAAAACCTGGGCGTGATGCTGAAGCCCTACGGCGACGGCGAGCGCGAAGACATGCCCCTGGACATTCAGTTGGGCGCGAGTTATAAGCCTGAACACGCGCCTTTCCGGTTGTCGCTCACGGCGCATAACCTGCACCGCTGGGACATTGTGTACCTGGACCCCAATAAGAAAGGCACGCTTAACGAGAACAACGAGGAGGTAAAGGAGAAGAAAACCTTCGGCGATCAACTGGTCCGCCATTTTGTGGTGGGCGGCGAACTGCTGCTGGGGCCTGGCTTCCATATCAGGGGCGGCTACAACCACTTGCGGCGCAAAGAACTGGTGGTAGAGAGCGCAGGCGGAATGGCAGGTTTTTCATTTGGCACGTCCATCAAGGTTCATGCTTTCAGGTTTGATTATACCTATGCCAAGTTTCATGTGGCCGGAGCCAGCAACTACCTCACCCTCACCACTGATCTGAACCGCTTCTTCAAGAAAGCGCCGGAGCTTTAATTGGAAAATGTGAGGATTTAAAAATTTGGAGATTCCTGTTTTTGGGCTCTTTTTCTAAAAGTAAGCTGAAAATGGAATAGTCATCTTCTGCGGAACGAGCTTTGGCTGGAACCGCAGTTGGACTTGTTGTTGATAACACCAACAAGGGCTGAGGTTGGAAGTGTTTTGAGCCAACTCTTCAAAATGCGCCAAAAGCAATGGATTAGTTAGGCCGTTGTTGGTGTTATCACCAACAACTTTTTTATGTTAGCCGTTTAGGTTAATCAAGCAGAAAAAATACGAAAACTAGAAACAGTAAAACTAACGTGAAAGAATGAGTGCTTAAGAGCTGAAAATATTCACTCATCCACTCCTTCACACATTCACCCACTAAACACGCATGTTAGATTCAAGTAAATACTTAACGCCCGCTCAAATTGTAGCGGAACTAGATAAATACATTATTGGGCAGCATGATGCCAAGCGTAACGTAGCCATAGCCCTGCGTAACCGCTGGCGCCGTATGCACGCTGACCCCGAAATGCAAAAGGAGATTGTTCCCAACAACATTCTCATGATAGGAGCCACTGGGGTAGGTAAAACCGAGATTGCCCGCCGTTTGGCTACCATTGCCGATGCACCTTTCACCAAAGTAGAAGCATCTAAATTCACGGAAGTAGGCTACGTAGGCCGCGACGTGGAGAGCATGGTGCGTGATCTGGTGGAGCAGTCGGTGAACATGGTGAAGACCCGCAAAAAAGAGGAGGTGAAGCAGCAGGCGGCTCTGCTGGTGGAAGACATCATTCTGGACGCCCTTATTCCGCCGATCAGTCAGCCGGGCGGCCGCCACAACGAAAGCTTCGGACCTGTCAATGATACAGACGTACCTTCTAGCGATCAGGAACTGAACGAGCGTACCCGTGAACGTTTCCGCGAGAAAATCAGGAACGGAGAGTTGGAAGACCGCAAAATTGACATCAAGGTATCTCAGAGCCCATCTTCTGGTGTAGGTGTAATGGGGCCGGGTATAGACGAAATGCAAATGGCTGGCATTCAGGAGATGATCGGCAACATGATGCCCAAGAAAACCAAGAAGCGGAAGGTGACCATAGCCGAAGCCCGTAAAATTCTGCTGGAAGAAGAGGCGTCTAAACTCATTGACATGGATGAGGTGAAAGACGAGGCCATTGCCAAAGCCGAGAACGCCGGTGTTATTTTTATTGATGAGATTGATAAAGTAGCCAGTGCCAGCAACAAAGGCGGCGGTGGCCCTGACGTGAGCCGCGAGGGCGTTCAGCGCGACCTGCTTCCTATTGTAGAAGGCAGTACCGTGAACACCAAATACGGCGTCATCAAAACCGACCATATATTATTCATAGCCGCCGGTGCGTTTCACGTGGCCAAACCTTCAGATCTTATTCCGGAGTTGCAGGGCCGCTTCCCAATCAGAGTAGAACTGCAGAGCCTGAGCAAAGATGATTTTTACCAGATTCTGAAGTATCCTAAAAATGCCCTCACCAAGCAATACGTGGAGCTTCTGAAGGCTGAGGAGGTAGAGCTGAGCTTCTCCGATGAAGCCTTGCAAAAGATTGCCGAAATTGCTTTTGAGGTAAACGCTGAGGTAGAAAACATAGGTGCCCGACGCCTGCACACGGTCATGAGCCGCCTGCTCAACGACATTCTGTACGACGTGCCTGACACCATACCTACTAACGCTAAATTGCTCATCACCCCTGATATGGTAGAGGAACGTTTGCGTGACATGGTGAAAAACCGTGACTTAAGTCAGTATATTCTTTAATTGAGAATTAAAAAGTAGAAATTGAGAGCTACTGCCGAAGGGTGGTGGCTCTTTCTGTTTTTAGCCCATTTTCCGAAAAATAGCGTAAATTCAGGGGCAACGGAACGCCTATGGAAATAGACATCAATCAGAAAAAGTTATCTGTTAAAGACAAATATAAGATTTACCTGAACGGGCAGGAAAGGTTTTTCGCCACCAGTTCCATGTTCAGTTTCATGTCCAAACTGCAGGTGTTTGAGCTGGATCATGATTTCCCCAGAGTTGCCATTCAGCAGAAGTGGGCTTGGGTGAAAGCCAAGTATACCATTAAGTTTGAGGGTGGGGCAGAGGTGCTTTTCCGTACAGAGTCTTTCTGGAAACGCCACTTCCAATGTTACGTGGGCGGCAGTGCCTATGACATTTACGGTCACCGTGGCCGCAAATTCTCAGTGTACAAAGACGGAGTGCAGATTGCCTGGTGGGAAAAAGCCGCCGTCTCCTGGTTTAACGGCGACAACTACCATCTCATTTCTGACGACAACAGTGATTATGACCTGCTCATCGCTTTCTGCCTTATTTTGGACCAGCACGAGAGCAACCATAAAGGCAGCAACGGCTTCCATGTTGACTTCGGGAACTTTGGTCCACAGGCTAGAAAGTTTGATGCTAACTGGAGACCCAAACTGGTTCCGAAGACAGACCCAAGATTTTAATTTGTTTTAGGCCTCTTTTCTTCAAAACATGCCTAAAACGGAAGCCGTACATTCTCAAACTGCAACACGAACAGAAACTATGAACTACTACATCATTACCGGTACCAGCCGTGGGCTGGGGAAAGCATTGGCCGAGGCTTTGTTGAAAGAAGAACAAAATTGCGTGATAGGGGTATCCAGAAACTGCACGATCACTCATGAGCGCTACCGGCATCAGCCCCTGGATTTCTCTGATATTGCTGGAGTAGAACATAACCTGCACAAAGTGTTCTCGCTGTTTACTGATGCCCAAAAAATTGTGCTGGTGAACAACGCGGGAGTGATTGGCGATATTGGCTATATAGGGCAGAGCAAAAACGAGCATTTCGAGTTCGTCTTCGACGTGAACGTAATTGTGCCGGCCATGTTTATGAACTTGTTCCTGCAGAGCTACCAGCACCGGAAAGACGTGGAGAAAATGATTGTTAACATAAGTTCAGGAGCCGGTCAGAAAGCCAAAGACGGCTGGGCCGCTTACTGCGCCTCAAAAGCCGCGCTTGACATGCTCTCGCAGACTGCCCAACTGGAGCAAGACAAATTAGGAACCGGCGTAAAGGTCTTCTCCCTCTCACCTGGTATTATAGACACTGAAATGCAGGAGCAGATCAGAGAGGCCGACCCTGTGCAGTTTAGCAGCGTTCAACAGTTCAGAGACTATAAAGCTAACGGAGATCTGGCAGCACCAGAGCATACTGCCCAGAAGGTGATTCAACTCATGGAGAACACCAGCTTAGCTCGGGGAGTGGTGTGCTCGGTGCGGGATTTTTAAGCGTTTTAGGGCTGATTTTTGAAAAGCAGGGCTAAAACAAGCTAAAACACAAAGGAACAAGAGCGCTATCTCATCCTGATTTTAAAGGGGAATAGAAATGTCTTGTTTGGTTCTTGCTGCGTATCAAGCTCTGGCAAATGCCATTCTGAATCCTCCAGAATAGGAATCAGCACCCTAAGTAGCTCTTCATCCATCCCATAGCCCATTTTTTCTACAACCTCATATGCTGCTGGTTTGCCATCATCTCCAATTTTTATGGCAACCACAATGGTGCCGTCAACACTGGCTCTTACGGCTTCTGCAGTTACTCTAAATTTGTCTGTTAATTGGCGGTACACAATTCCCCAGCTTCCTAGAAAGACTGGCTCTAGAGAGACAGTTGAATCAGCAGGTGCATTCGTTATTTTCCTGAGTTGCTCAGCAGACTTCTTTCGGGTATCATCTATAACTTTATTCAGCGTATGGTCAAACTCCAGGTACTGATTAGGGCTACTATCTAAGTAAGTCCAGACGCCAACTTTCTTGTTGTTTTCAAAGTTTCCTTTTTCCACTACTCTGCCACTCATTAAGGTTCTGGAGGGGCCATCTTTGATAGAAGGATCACTTTTTAATACTGAAGATTCTATTTGAATATATCGGCTGGGGCCTTTGGCTTTTACTTTCTTAGTCTGTGCCACCGTTAGAAGCGGTGTGAAACACAAGAGGAATAAAAGAAAAGTGGGGGCAATAGAGTAAAGGAATTTCATAACATGTGGTGTGGCTTTAAGTAAAGATACACCAAGATTGAATACAATTAGCTAAGCTACTGTTCCCTATACCGCTTTTTTCGCCTACTTTTACACCTGATTTTCTAAAGTTTTAAGAACAATGATGTCAAGAATGATCAAAAGAATAGCCCTGCTGGCGCTGTTTGTGTACTTGCCGCTGCAGTCAATGGCGTGGGGCATGCTGGGGCACCGCATTGTGGGCGAGATTGCCGAGCGCAACATGAGCAACAAGGCCAAAAAGAAAGTGCGTCAGATATTGGGTGAGTCGGTGGCTATGGCCAGTAATTGGCCGGATTTTGTGAAATCAGACCCTGCATACAAATACCTTGATAACTGGCATTACATTAATTTGAAGGACGGTATGTTTGCTGAAGCAGTGGAAGCGCATCTGAGGCAAGACACCACCACCAATGCCTACACCAAAATCAACTTTCTGGTAAGTGAGTTGAAAAAGCAGGAACTACCACAGGCTACTAAGCAAATGTATCTGCGCATTCTTATTCACTTGGTAGGCGATGTACACCAACCTATGCATGTGGGTAGACCGGAAGATTTAGGTGGAAACAGAGTGCGGTTGGAGTGGTTTAACAGCCCAACCAACCTGCACCGTTTGTGGGACAGTCAATTGATTGAGTACCAGCAATTATCTTACACTGAATATGCAACGGTACTAAACTGTACCACCAAAGAACAAATAAAGACTTGGCAGGCGCAGCCAATCAGCCAGTGGTTCTTAAACTCCTACCAAATTGCTGATAAATTATATGATAGCGTAAAGCCTGAAGAAAAGCTCAGTTACCGCTACAACTTTGACCATGTAGACACCCTGAATGAGCAATTACTGAAAGGTGGCATTCATTTGGCTGGTTTGCTGAACGAGATTTTTGGGTAGTATTTTCACAGCCTTTATAACCGAAGCCTGCGGCAAATGCTTTTGCCGCAGGCTTTTTTTATCACTTTACAGTAGGGCTGTTCTTTTCTTGGCTGAAGCTCAATTCATTTTCTTAGAACGCCTCAAAGTTCTTACCAAACTATCAGAGATAAAGAGAGGTATTGGAAGCAATAGAAATCATTATAAGTTTCCATAACTACCGTCTGCCTAAGAGAAACTGGTTTCAGATGGCATTCTTCGGAAAACGCATTCAAGAAGTGGTGACAGAACCAAGACAGGCTGTAGCAAGAAAAAACTGTTCTGGCTCTAACCGAGGCTGTTTTGAATTTATAAGATTATAACTATCTTTCTATCCAATACTACTTTACACGACTTGTTATGGAACAATCTCTACCCGCTGAACTACCTATCTTTGAAGCCCACACGTCAGACTATTCTGAGCGGGAACAAGAGATCATACAAGAGTACCACAAAGTACAGCCCTTATGGCAGTTTGCGCTACTTTGCTTTTTTACCTTTGGCATTTACGAGGTGTATTGGTTCTACAAGAACTTCTACTTTTTTAAAGAAATGGAGGAAGATGAGGACACCAAACCATTTTGGCGTGCCATCTTCATCATTTTTTTCGGAAACACTCTTTTCAAGAAGATTCTGCACAAGGCGCAGGAGCACGGCTACAGCGGTTATTATCCAGCGGGTTGGCTGCTGTTTGCCTTCTTTATCATTTCATTTATGCACCGGCTGCCAGATCCACTGTGGTTGGTGTCTCTGTTTTCTTTCCTGCCGCTACTGCCAATAGTAAAAGCTCGAAACTATTTCTTTTCACAGTTTGAACCCGAGGAAAAGCGGACTTCTGCTTTTACAGGAGGAGAAATAGCCACCTTGGTTTTTGGAGTGGTGTTCTTTCTGTTAGTAGTACTTGGGCTGGTGCTACCGGAATCCAGCAATGACTATCCAGCAGGTTTCTGAGCAGAGGCTACATAAAAGATTGCAGCTCATCCTGAATTTTTCGGTTCCAGCGCTCTTGGGCGGTATGGTTCAGGCCGTGGTGCGTTTCTTCGTCGTACTGCTTTTGCAATTGGTCTAACTCCCACAGCGCTTCCAAATATTGGTACTTGATCATGCTGTCATAGTCTTGCAAGGTAAGCTTTTGTGGCTGCACCCGCTGTTTGTAATGCTCTGCCACTAGCTTTACTATGTCAAAATGCCGCTGCTCATGGTTCAGAACATAGGCTGTCTTTGAGTCTGCCCTAACTTTAGACAATTGCCGCAGTGTATAAACCCGCAGTGTCACCTTTACATGAATGACCCCGTTTTTGACCACTGCATATGATTCTGAAGACAACCCAGGAAAGATAAATGCGGCAAATTTACCAGACGTAACTGGCCCACCCTTAAAATCTGACCAATTCAAGGGCCGGTTAGGGTCATAAAAGAGTGTGTCAGGTTCGTTATTTTGGGTGAAATCTTCAAAGGTTACTTTGATTTCACGAGCCAGCTTTTCGTTATGCTTCACTTCTAAAGCCATCCATCGGTGCAGGTATCGTAAAGATTCGGCAATGGCCTGGCGTAAGGTTGGTTCTAAAGCGGCGGCTTGGCCCGCTGGCCGGTCATATCGGGCGCCGCTTTTGTATTCAAATAAATGAAGCAACTGTCCCTCGCGCTTTACCTCAAACGCCACTACATACTCCATTTTCCCCTCTACCCGCCCTTTAAGCGACATAGTTTCAGTTACTTTGAATTCCTTTAGCCGCATAACCACAGGCCTTAACTGAGTGTTGTGGGCTAGACTAGCTCTGATGTATTTCCGGATTGAATTTGCCGTGCCGCCTTCTAAATCAACAGCCTGTGGGGTAGCACCTGGAGGCGTGGTTGGTACTAAAAAAGCTATGGCTTTGGTATTGGGTCGTTCATCCCGCACATCAGCTATGTAAAACTCATTTGGAGTAAAATCTAGCTTGTCTGTTGCCAGAGCAATAGGGGAGGGAGAAGTGTTTGATATTGACCTTTGAAGAAATGTAAAGCTAAGGCAACCTGCTAACAAGAAGAGCACAGCCAAGATCCTCGCTGAAGAAGTCAAGCGGACACAGATATGATGTATTGCACGGGTAGGGTTCATGGCGCAGCATATAGAGCTCTTCAGGCAGACTAGATTAGTTTTGGATGTAGAGCTTTACAGAGGACGAACATGGCCGCAGCGGCATCAGTTCCCAAACAGTCAACGACTTATGAAACTGATCTATCTGCAATGGCAGCACCTATAGAAGAAATGATTAACTCCTTTTGAATGAACTTCTATAATAGCTACAACCCTTCGTTTGAATTCTATGTTTTGGGGTTGTTTTTCTGAAACTAGGCCAAAAACACATCATCAAGCTATTTTCTCAGTTGCTGAGGGGCAAAACAAAACCGCCACTTTAGTTATCCAAAGTGGCGGTTTTGTGAAGAAGCATAATATAAATGACGAAGGACTGTGGGCCGAGGCGACGTTTAAAACTTATTATCAGCTGAATTTTTACTTCTGATGCTGCTCTTTTTAAGTTGATTTCTCTACAAGCTTACAAAAATTGTGTCTGAAGCGGTCTCTTCTTCACAATCTGGTTTTCCAATAACTGCAACTTTGCCTTTATAGGTTGAATTTGACACTTCAGAAACATAAAAGTTTTGGTTTCGCTTTTCAGTTATGTCTTTGCTGTCAATAAGATAGATAGCAAGTCCAGCGGTACAATCTGGATACTGGTAATCCCAGATGAAAATTAAACTACTTTTTTCCCTTGTTTCTGGAATATAGAGTTTGTCAGACTTTATCCTGTTAGGTAAACGAAGCTTTGCCTTTTGGTCAAGTTGTCCGCCCTGAATATTCTTGAAAACGTACTCCTTATTTGTTCCCAACTGTACTTTCATAATGGTAAAAGTTTGCGGGTCCCCTCTTAAATCTTCATGGTTCTCTAGTACTATAGTGTCAATTTTACTATCGTAGTCTAGGTCAATGGCATATCTGTCGACTAAGAATGTGCTTAAGGTATCTATTCCTTTATATTTTGAATAGTCTCCTTTGTACTCAATAGAATGATTGTCGTTGGAAATCTTTTTCCCGCAAGAGAATAGCAGTAAGCACAAACCCAAAGACAGATATTTCATGTTATTAATATTACTTACAAGGTGCAAAAATCAACTCTGCATCAGATAGGCTTTAATGTATTCGTCAAGGTCACCGTCAAGTACATTTTGCACGTCTGATCGCTCAACACCGGTTCTTATGTCTTTCACCAGCTTGTAAGGGTGCAGCACGTAGTTTCGGATTTGAGAACCAAAGTCAATTCGTTTTTTAGTGCTTTCCAACTTGTCGCGCTCCTCGTTGCGCTTATTGATCTCAATCTGGTAGAGCTGCGATTTTAGCATTCTGATGGCGTGCTCTTTGTTCATGAGCTGCGAGCGCTCAATCTGGCAGGCAATCACAATACCTGAAGGCTTGTGCTTCAGGCGTACCGCAGTTTCAACCTTGTTTACATTCTGACCACCGGCACCGCCTGAACGGAAAGTATCCCACTCAATATCGGCGGGGTTCACGGTAATTTCAATGGTGTCATCTACAATTGGGTACACGAATACGGAGGCAAACGACGTGTGACGACGTCCACCGGAGTCGAACGGAGAGATGCGCACCAGCCGGTGTACACCAATTTCAGCTTTCAGGTAGCCATAGGCAAAATCGCCTTCAAACTGCAGAGTAGCAGACTTCACACCTGCGCCTTCACCCGGCTGAATGTCAATTTCCTTTACGGAATAGCCTTTACGTTCGCCCCACATGAGGTACATGCGGTACAGCATTTCAGCCCAGTCTTGGCTCTCTGTTCCGCCGGCACCTGAGTTTACCTCCAGTACGGCGCCTAGCTGGTCTTCCTCGTTGCTGAGCATGCGCTTGAACTCCAAGTTCTCCACCACTTCTTCGGCGGTCTTAAATTCAGCAGCAATGTCTTCCTCAGACACTTCGCCTTCTTTGTAGAAATCAAAGAGCACCTCCACGTCATCTACCGCTTTGGAAGTGGCCTCAAAATCATCGGTCCAGGTCTTCAGGCTTTTGGCCTCTTTCAGCACGGTTTCCGCTTTTTTGGGGTCATCCCAGAAATCTGGGGCGGTAGACTGTTCCTCGATCTCTTTTACTTTCTCTTTTTTAGTATCGTAGTCAAAGATACCTCCTCAAAGCCTCAACGCGGCCTTTCAATTCCTTTATCTGGTCTTGAGTCATGGGTTATAATGTCCTAATTCAATTTGAAGATTTGAAAATGAGAAGATGTGGAAATGATTTTTGTTTTTAGCCTTTTTTCCGAAAATGAGCCTGAAAACGTGACATCTTCTACATTCTATTCATAAGAAAGACGCAAGATACAAGTTTCTCAAGTGAATCACCTGAGAAGTCTTGAGTCTTGCGTCTTCTGTCTTGAGTCTGTGACCTACTGTACCGGAACAACCCAGACGTGCGGATCTGGAGCTTGTCCGTACCGGATGGCGTCTAGTTCTTTGGAAACCCGATTAGAGAATTCACGCTCAGCAAGCGGTGGTAATTCCATTTCCTGATCTCTGAACGTGATGGACTTAATGTGGGCTATGGTAGCGGCAGTACCCGTACCAAAAGCATCTTGCAGCTTGCCGGCCGCATAGGCATCTACTACTTCCTGAATCGGAATACGACGCTCCTCTACTTTCATGCCCCAATCGCGGGCCAGTGTGAGTACGCTGTCGCGGGTGATACCGGCCAAAATAGAAGTGCTTAGAGCCGGAGTAACCAAAGTACCGTCTATCACAAACATTACGTTCATGGTGCCAGACTCTTCAATGTAGTTGTGCTCGCGGCCATCGGTCCAAATGATTTGGTGAAAACCTTGCTCGCCGGCTAGTTTGGCAGGCAGTAAAGACCCTCCGTAATTGCCGGCTGCCTTGGCGTAGCCAAAACCTCCTTCTACGGCACGGGTGTAGTACTCTTCAATTTTGACACGTACTGGTTCAGCATAGTAGCTGCTGGCTGGGCTGCAGAAGATAATGAACTTATAGCTGTTGGCCGGGCGCACGCCTAATAATCCTTCTGAACCGAACATAAACGGACGGATGTACAAAGAATAGCCCTGACGTTGCGGCACCCAGTCGGCGTCAATAGAAATGAGCTGCTTTAAACCTTCCATGAAAATCTCTTCTGGAATCTCAGGCATGCACAGGCGTTTGGCAGATTCGTTCATGCGGGCCCAGTTGTCTCTTGGTCTGAAGAGAACTACTTGTCCGTCTACGGTTTTGTAGGCTTTCATTCCTTCAAACAAGGCTTGGCCATAGTGTAGCGCTGCGGTAGCCGGACTTACTTCAATAGGACCATACGGTACAATTTGAGGATCTTGCCAGGCGCCGTCTGCATAATCAACTACCAGCATGTGGTCAGCAAAAACTTTCCCGAACTGCAGGTTGTCTAAATCTAAATTTGCCAGCTGGCTGGCAGTGGTAACGGTGGTATGAATGGGCATTGCTTCGGTTTGCATGTTAGTCAACGGTAATGATGTACGGAAATCTGATCTTTGGGAATAAAAAAAGCCTCAGATTCGAGGCTTCCAAGTTATTTCTTTTACGTCTAATTCAAAACTAATAGCCCTACTTAAAACAAAAAGCAGGTCAGACAATCGGTTTAAATACTTAATCACCAGGTCTGACACAAAAGATTCTTCCTGTAAGGCAATAGCCAACCGCTCGGCACGGCGGCAAACGCTGCGGGCAACGTGGCAGAAAGACACGGCGGGGTGACCGCCAGGCAGTATAAAATTTCGCAGGGGCGGCAGGTTCTGGTCTAGTTGGTCCATCTGCAGCTCCAGAAAGGTAATGTCCTGCTCGTGCAGGTCAGGGATCTGTGTTTTACCAGTTTTGTCTGGGTCTGTGGCTAAAGTAGAGCCTATGGTGAACAGCCGGTCTTGTATCTCAGAGAAAAGTTCTTGCCTTTTCTGGTTTACCTCCTGGTCACGCACCACACCAATGAATGAATTCAGCTCATCTACAGTGCCGTAGGCATCAATGCGCAGGTGCGATTTTTTAACCCGGGTACCGCCAATCAATGAAGTTTCGCCTTTGTCTCCGGTTTTGGTGTAAATTTTCATGAAGCAGAATTATGTGCCGCCGCCTGCATGGCAGGTATGGTGATGTTTTCATTAATGATATCAGACTCTACCAAGCCGTCTCTTAAGCGAACTATGCGGTGAGCGTAATGGGCAATATCGTCTTCGTGGGTTACCATGATAATAGTATTGCCTTTAGCGTGCAGCTTCTCAAACAAATCCATGATCTCATAAGAGGTCTTGGTATCTAAGTTACCGGTGGGTTCATCTGCCAGAATAATGCTGGGGTTGTTCACCAAGGCTCGGGCAATGGCTACCCGTTGACGCTGCCCACCTGAAAGCTCATTGGGTTTGTGTTTAGCTCGGGAGCCAAGGCCGACGCTTTCCAGTGCCGCCAGCGCAATTTCTTCCCGTTGAGATTTGCCGTACCCCGCATAAATAAGCGGCAGTGCCACGTTGTCTAAAGAAGAGGCACGGGGCAATAAATTAAAGGTCTGGAACACGAAGCCTATCTCTTTGTTACGCACAGTGGCCAACTCATTGTCGGCCATGTTACTGACATCGTTGCCGTTCAGGATGTAATGACCATCAGTAGGGGTGTCTAAGCAGCCTACAATGTTCATGAGCGTTGATTTTCCCGAGCCGGAGGGGCCCATAAAGGCTACATATTCCCCTTTTTTTATTTCTATGGAAACCGAGCGCAAAGCATGTATTCGCTCCGCACCCATTTGGTACACCTTAGAAACATTTTCGGTTTTAATAATCGTGCTCATACGTATAATGTTATTGCCACTTTTCTTGCTGCGCCTGCCTTTGCTGCAATTGAGCGTCTATTTCCTGTTTGAACGTAAGGTACTCCTGAGGGGGCAACATTGGCTTTAACTGCTCTAATGCGGTAAGGCCGAAGCTCTCAAAGCCTTGGTTCAGGGCAATTCTTATATAAGCTTTGCGCAAAGAAGTAGACTGTGGGTTGTACTCAATTCCTTCCAGCAGGAGGTCATAGGCCCGTAGCGGCTTCTTCTGATTGACAAAGAAGTTAGCGGCCGCCAAGTAACCCATTTCTGACCAAGGAGCTTTCTGAACTAAGGCGTTGAATTGATTAGTCGCTTCCTGGGTATTTTTATTACGCTGTGCCAGCAATGCGCGGTAGTAATGAGGAGCTCCGGCATCTTCCGGAGCAAAATATAGGGTGGGCAACTGCTGTTCCAGCATCTGGTACCGCTCCGCTTTCCACCATAACTCAGCGGCAAGTACATGCGCTTTAGATTTTACCCTGTTTTCAGGAAAAGAGGCCGGAAAGTGAGCGCCCAGTAAATTACTGGCCTTCTGGAATTCTTTTTCGGAGATGAACCGCTCCATCAGCGGCAAGGCGGCCACAGGCGCCAGTTCAGGAGTGGTAATTTTATTGGCTACTTGTTCTAGCTGTTCTACCGGTAAAGAGCGGGCAAAAATCTGTAAGAACTGCACCTTCAACGAATCTGGGGCGTTGGCCGCCATGTCCGGAGTAAGCTGCGTCACCATGGCTAGTTGAGTGCCTGCTTTCTTCCGCCGGTTGTTTTGAGAAATGTTAGATGCGTCTAAAGCTAGTTGTGCCGCTCTGTTGGTATTGCCTGCCAAAGCGTGTGCAATAGCCGCATGTAGCTGGGCATCAAGGAAGCCTCTTTCGGCAGCTTGTTCAAAATAATCGGCGGCTAACGGATATAACTGCACCTGTAGCATCCACTGGCCCAAGACGTCATAATAGTAACCAGAAGTTCTTCCGCCGTTGGCAGCTAAATACTCCATGGTAGCTTTGGCGCGGGTAGGTCTGCCTGTTCTTTGCTGCAGGAATGCTTTTAAAATAGTGAGATCCTGCACAAAGACGCTGTTTTCTTCTTGCTTTAGCATTCTTTCAACCTGCACCAGTGCTGTGGTATCAGTAGAGCGGTTAACCGTCAGGTGCTTCAGGTAAAATTGGGCAAAGCTTTGTGTAGAGAGAACACTGTCCTGAACCGTTGAGGTTTCTGCTTCCGCCACGGTTTTACTACTGCCCGTAATTACTTTTACCGCTAGTCTGTTCGTCAGTAACGGGCCATAGTTGCCTTGGTACTTGTTAGAAAATTCCTGCGCCTGCTGGTAAAACTGATGCCGGGTCAGGAACATCAACTGATTAGCTTGAATGACTTCTGGTTCCTGGCTGTTTTCCAGGGCTGCATCTAAATAGAAAGCGGCAGAATCTTTAAAAGTAGTATTGCTATACACCAGCCCCAGATTGTTGAGCAAGGGCGCGTAGGTAGGGTAGGCTTTTATGCCGTTCTGCAACACTTTTATCTGGTCAAACAATTCTGAAGAGGAGGTACGTAAATTAGCCAAGCGTAAGTAGACCTCGGGTGACGGCTTTCTTCTCAGAAGTTCGCTGAGCTGCTGAATTTCAAGAGTACGCATGTGCTCCTGATGATACATGTCTACCAAGGAGAGCGTAGAGCGCTGACTTCCCCAAGCCATAACCTGACCTTCCAGGTAATACTGCTCTGCTAGCAAAGGCTTTTCTTCTGTATGCCGGTATAAATCGCCTAGGTAGTTGTAATGACCCGCTTTGGTAAGATAATAAACCGAGAAGTTAGACCAGGTGAATAGCACAATAACAAATACCGTCCCGACCAGATACACCACAAAGTATGGAAGCCTTTTGGGGTCATACACCACTCTGTACACCCTTAAGCGCTGTTTTATCAAATGTGCGTAGTTAACTAAAAGGTAAAGCAGAAAAGCTACACCGTAGGCAAGGTGGGTGAAGATGATGGCGCTTCGGTAGGCCTGCACCACAGGGTCGTTGGCCATTAAGGCAGCATACCCGAAGTTTAAGAACGTAAGCAGGGCCAACAGCAGGTAAAGTGGTAATGCCTCTGTCTCAAACCTAAAAAAGCGGGCGTACTGAACTTGCCGTTGTCTTAGTCCCCAAAAACCAATAACAGCCGAGAACAGGAACACCAGCATAGCATCAATGCCTGCAAAATCAAACTGCAGAGAGCCTATTTGGTTTAAGTACAGCAAAAGCAAATTGCCTAAGTAAAGCAAGCTGATCATTAAAAACTGCACTAAACCAAACCGTCGTTGCGGGTTTTGAGCCTGGGTGTTAAACCACAAAAGGCCGTGGAGGTTCTCATATGACACCAAGATCATGAACAGCAAAGACACCACTGCACTGGCAAGAGTACCGTGCTGTACTACATGAAGGGCGGTAAAGCTTACTGGTAGGGGCGTGAAATAGAATAGAGCAGCTGCCAGAACCAGTACCAAAACAGCATTCACCAGAAAACGGAGGAACAGAGACGCGTACTGCCGGAAAGCATGGAAGAAATAACTGGTGACCACCAGAACGGCCAACGTAACTAGGAGAACAGTTCGGCTGGTTTCTGAGAAGATACCAATCAAGTCTAAGTTAAGCGTTGCCAGCCACAGCATGCCCAGCGTTACCCCCACATAATACGGAATGCGCTTGAACGTACTAATGAGCGCCCAGAAAAAAGCAAGGGCGGCGGCCAGGCCTATAAAGTACAGCCAAGCACCCCACATGGGGAACTGCATGTCACCCAAGGCATATTGCTCATACACCAGGTACGCATTGGCTTTTACATGAATAGGCGTGAGAAGGTGAGTAGAAGGAAAAAGCTGGGCTTCTGCCGGATAAAGTTCAGTCAGCTTGATTACCGGGAAAATGGTGTCAGCTCCTTTGAAGTATCCGTAGACACCGAACCCAAGGGCGATAAAAAGCAACGCCGCTAACAATAAATATAGAAAGCGGCGGCTAGGCTCTAAACGGGGCCAAAAAGAAAAGATATCCATCAAGGCTACTCCATCACTTTGGGTACCCGGAAATAATCAGAGTCTTTGCGAGGGGCCAGGCGCAGAGCATCTTCATGACGTACGGTGTTTTGGGCCACATCTTCGCGCATCACGTTCAGCTCTTCTGATATGTGCACCAGCGGCTCTACATTCTGAGTGTCTAACTGCCGAAGCTGGTCTACCCAGTCCAGAATATTGTTCAGGTCTTTCAGCATTTCCTGCTCTTTGGCAGGGTCAAACTCAAGCCGGGCTAAGTGCGCTAACTGGCGCAGTGTTTCTATATTGGTGCTCATGGTGTTTCTTATGCAGTTCTTCTTGAATAATCTGGAACGTCTTCTCCTTTAAAAACTCAATGTCATGGCGGGTAAGGCCCTCGGTTGAGATAGGCGGATGAATGATTATTTCCAGTGGATGGTATCTAATCACCAGTTTGCCTTTTTTATCGGGTAAAAACAGGTGGTTGTATGGCATAGTAATAGGCACCAAAGGTACCTGTTTCTCAATGGCCAGTTTGAAAGGACCGTCTTTGAATGGGAGCAGGTTGTTGCCAGAATCAGGAGAGATTTTGCCTTCCGGAAAAATTACGACGCTGCGCCCTGCCTCTATGCTTTGCTTAGAGGCAATATACGCCTTAGCACTGCTGATGGGGCTGTCCCGATCAACGGAAATGTACAGGGCGTCGTAGATGCGACCCCACAGCGGCACTTTAGTTAAAGACTTCTTGCCCACAAAGTTGATGAAGCCCGGAATGGCCGCCAAAATCATAGGTATGTCAATGTATGAGCTGTGGTTGGGCGCGAACACGTACTTCTGTTTCGGGTCAATCTGCTCCAAGCCCTGCACTGTTACGGGCATGAGGTACATGCGCAGCTGCAGCTTAGACCAGATGCGATTAAGTGTGTGGGCGTGCCGCAGCCGGTTGGGCTTGGCAATCAACAGCCTGAAGAGGGGGTACGACGTTATGAACGGAAGTACAAACCATGTGGTGCACCACACGGAATACAACATTCTGCCGATTCCTTTAATCCTTTTCATCTCTTCAAAATTACAAATTATTAGCAAAAGCACCACGCCTCTGACTGACCAGAGCTGTTTTTAACCTGTTTTTAAAAAACAAGGCCTAAAACAGTTCTTCCACGGCAACGCTGGCAAAAGAAAGTTAGTGCTAAATATTGCTGATTATTTGTTCTCTTGAAGCCAAAATTCTGTCAGCCTTTAATAAGCCCGCTACACTTATGGCGTCTGTTATCTCATCATTCAGAGCCATTTTTACGGCATCAGCAAACGGCAGCTTCCAGATCTTAAGGTCTTCAGTTTCTTCAAATTCGGTCTCGCCGGCTGTTAACTCCTCGGCCAGAAACACGAATCCTTCCTCGTCAGTGACCGAGTTAGAGGTGTGAATTCGGGCAATTTTAGTCCAGCGGGCAGCGGTAAAACCGGTCTCTTCTTTCAATTCACGTTGCGCCGACTCCAATGGACTTAGTTCTACCGGACCTCCGCCCATTGGTATTTCCCAGGAGTATTCGTTCAACGGGTAACGGTACTGCCCCACCAGCCATGTATTTCCTTCTTGATCAATGGGAATGATGCCAATAGCCTTGTTTTTCATGGAGACTACTCCGTAAATACCCCGGCCACCGCTGGGATTAATCACCTGGTCCTCGCGTACAGAAATCCAGGGGTTACTGTACACAGGTTTAGATTCCAAAGTAGTCCAGGGGGTGTCGAGGGAATGTTCGGGTTTCACTTGCTGAATATTTATGAGGTGATGCGCTAAATTAAAGAAGGATTCTGTTTTTGACTTCTTTTTAGAAAAACAGCTCTAAAACAGGATTTCTGAAAATAAAGTTACTGGGCCGCAGCTTGGTTCTTTTTTAGACCACGGTAGAAGTACAGGCCACAGAGCAGAGAGGAGGCTATTATCACCCATCTATACAATACGTAACCTGTAGTTTCCAGGAGCTCATTCCCTACCAGAAAGGCCACTGTCACAAACAACAGCAGAAAGACCAGCCGATCCAGCCGGCTTTTGAAATTGATGAGAATCAGAGAAAACCCCATGATGAAGTTGATCAAAACGGCAGGCAGAAAGAAAACCAGCAGATACAAAGAGGCAGCAATGATGTCGCCATTCTCATTGTATAGCCCAAAGCCAAACACTACCAGCAACTGAACCAAACAGATAAGGCCCACAAACGTGCTTATTTTGAAATTGATCATAGGGTAGAGGTGAAAGTGGCTGTTTTTGCTGATGATTTAAAATACGCAGAAAGCGGGATTGGGTAGGGAGAGGAGAAGCTCACTCCTAACTTATTGTAACCTAGATGAATCTTGTTGGCGAGCTGTGACAGCGGGTAAAAAGTGGATATTCTATAAAATATGTTTCAAACAAGCCCTGAAAGAAAGTGGGGAGACTTGTAAATACTCCTGTTTTAGGCCTGTTTTCAAGAAAATAGGCCTAAAACAGAAATTATACCTCAGCTTTTACCGCTTCTACTGCTTGTTGGTAAACGGCCTCGTACATAGGTACAATGTTATTGATCTCAAACTCCTTGGCTCTGGCAAGGGCATTGGCTTTGAAAATAGGCAGCTGGTCGTCTTGCAGTATAAATAAGGTGTTCTTCACCATGTCTTTCACATCACCGACTTCACTCACAAATCCAGAGTAACCATGCACATTGAGTTCTGGCAAGCCTCCGGCATTTGAGGAGATGACAGGTACTTCACAGGCCATGGCTTCCAGGGCAGCCAACCCAAAACTCTCTTTCTCAGAAGGCATCAGAAAGACGTCGGCCACCGAAAGCAGTTCTTCTACCGCCTCTAACTTGCCTAAAAACCGCACGTCTTGGCAAATGCCCAGCTTCCGGCAGAGGTTTTCCATTTTTGGGCGCTCCGGTCCGTCGCCTACCAGCAACAGTTTGGAAGGGACCTGCTCCCGTACTTTAGAAAAAATTTTGATGACGTCGCCAATTCGCTTCACGCCTCTGAAGTTGGAAGTATGCACCAAAAGCTTTTCGCCGAAAGGCGCAATAGCCGATTTAAAGTGCTCTTTCCGCTGTTTCTGGAACCGCTCTAAGTTGATGAAGTTTGGGATGACAACTATGTCTTTATCGATAGGGAAGTACTCATATGTTTCTTTGCGCAGGTCATGCGACACCGACGTAACTGCATCAGACTGATTGATGCTGAACGTAACCACCGGCTCAAAAGAGGCGTCTTTGCCTACTAAGGTAATATCAGTGCCGTGCAGCGTGGTGATAACTGGTATGTGTATGCCTTTGGTTTTAAGAATCTGCTTGGCCATGAACGCCGCCGAGGCATGCGGTATAGCATAGTGCACGTGCAACACATCCAACTTCTCAAACTGCACAATATCTACCATCTTGCTGGCCAGCGCCAACTCATAAGGCGGGTACTGAAAAAGGGGGTAGTTGGGGATGTTGACCTCGTGGTAAAAAACATTTTCACTGAAAAAGTCTAACCGGGCTGGTTGGCTGTAGGTGATAAAGTGCACCCGATGGCCTTTCTGCGCCAAGGCTTTGCCTAGTTCGGTGGCGACCACTCCGCTACCGCCAAACGTGGGATAGCATACAATTCCTATCTTCATGAGTGTATGTGTTTACCGCGAAGTTACGGTTTCGGTTCTAACGATTGATACACCACATCATGAATGCGGGTTCGGATATTATACTTCAGGAGCTTATCATTCTCAGAATCAGGATGTACGCGGTTCGATAGGAAAATGTATACCAGCTTGTTTTCTGGGTCTACCCAGACGCCGGTTCCGGTAAAACCAGTATGCCCAAAAGTACTAAGCGGGGCCAGGTCTGAAGTAGGACCATTCCCATCAGGTTCGGGTTTGTCCCACCCTATGCCACGCCTACTGTCTTTGCTGGCGCTTTTGGCAAATTCTGACACCACCGGTGAGCGGAAATACTCTTGCCCGCCGTACTTGCCGTTCTGCAGGTTCATTTGCATAAGAATGGCCAAATCATTGGCATTTGAAAACAAACCGGCGTGTCCGGCAACACCTCCCAGCATGGCGGCTCCGGCATCATGCACGGTGCCTTGCAACTGCATCCAGCGGAATTCAGGGTCAAGGGCGGTGGGCGCAATCTGTTCTTTTAGGAATTTGCGAAGCGGAGTATAGGTAAGGGAGTTGGCTCCCAGCGGACCGTAGAAGTTCTGCTCCAGAAAATCAGTAATCGGCTGGTTGAGCAACCGCTCGGCTAACCGTTTCATGATGTGCAGCCCCAGGTCGGAGTAGCGGTATTCAAATTTCCCGCTGGCTACACGCTTGCCCACTAAATCAGATTTTACAATCCAGTTCCAGACGCTGTCTTCCACTCTTTTCCCTGCAAATAAATTTGGGGCCACCATGTTAGGGTAAGCAACAGAGGGTACGGTATCATAATAGATAGGATTGGGCTTGCCGCCAATCAAGGTTCTTTTATGAAAAGGAATGTATGCAGGCAAACCAGCCTGGTGCAGCAGCACGTCGCGCACCGTCAGGTTGGCTTTGTTAGAGCCTTTCAACTCAGGCAGGTACGTCACCAATTTAGCATCTAAATTAAGCCGCCCCATGTCTTTCAGGAACATAACAGCCTGCAGGGTGGCGGCCACTTTGGTGATGGACGCTAAGTCATAGATGGTTTTGTCAGTGACGGGTTGGGTACGGTCATAGGTGTAGTAGCCATAGGCTTTGTCCATGATCACCGTGCCATCTTTTACCACCAACACTTGCATACCAGGCGTGGCACCGTAGGCAATGGCTTCCAGAGCAATATTATCTATTTTCTTTAAGGTGGCTGAGTTCATACCCACACTCTCAGGCACTGAATATTTAAGCCTATTGAGCGAAGGCGTAGCAACACCAGAACCTGCTTTAAATTTAGGTGAAGCGGTAACTGGCAGCCTCCCATTAGCGGGCAAGCCTCCGAATAGCACTTGAGGCACCACACGCTGTGTAATCTCATTGTCTTCGTACCCGCACACCAGCCAGTTGATGTCTTCAAAATTCTTGAGGCTATAGGCATTGCCCATCACCACCACCACTACTTTTTTGGTGGGGTCGCGCTGCAGCTCTTTGATAAAGCCAAGGGCATTGCCCGGGATTCCGTAATTTCGGCCTGGGGTGTTGCCGAGGCCATGCAGAGAAACCACCACCACATCGGCGGTAGCCAAACCACGCTTTATGCTGGCGTACACACTGTCAGGGGCAGAGCGATTGGTGATGGAAAAATTACGGAAAGGGGCGTATTTTTCTAAAGTGCGGGTAAAGGTATTGTTATAGCCCAAACCAATAGAAACCGAGGCAAATTCAGTCGTGTCGAGCACCCGGAAAGGGAGTAAATTTCCTTTGTTGGCTACCACCGTTACGGCCTGCTCATATAGTTGCTGCTGCAGTACGGTGCTGATAGGGCGAGACAGGTCATTGGTTAATTCTTCCAGTTCTATCGGAGAGAACTGGTTTAAACCAGCCCAGTACTTGGCATGTAGCATTTTACGTACCCGAAGCTCAATTTCCCGCTCGTTTATTCGGCCTTCCTCAATGGCTTGGCGAATATTGGCAATGGCTTTGGGTACATCTTCAGAGAAAAGCAACACATCATTTCCGGCCTGGAGAGCAAGAGCATCCACCTCACCGGGTTTGTGGTAACGGGTCACGCCTTTCATGTTCAGGGCATCAGTAAACACCAGCCCTTCGTACTGCATTTTGCCTTTCAGCAGGTCATTTACCAGGTACGGTGATAAAGTAGCGGCACGGTTAGCGATGGAGTCTAGCTTTGGTACGTGCAGGTGCGCCACCATGACGCCCATTACCCCGGCCTCAAAAGAACGCTTGAATGGATATAACTCAACCTCTGTAAGACGGGCAAAATCATGCTGTAAAACCGGAAGAGTTTTATGAGAATCAGTATCAGTGTCGCCGTGGCCGGGAAAATGCTTGGCTACCGCAATAATGCCATGATCTTGCAAACCTTTGATGTAGGCAATGCTGCGCTGGGTTACCTGCTCCTTGTTTTCGCCGAAAGAGCGGTTGCCGATAACGGGGTTGCTGGGGTTGCTGTTCACGTCTACCACCGGCGAGAAATTAACGTGTACGCCCAGGCGCTTCAGCTTAAGGGCAATCTCACGCCCCATCAGGTAGACGTAGCGGTCGTCGGGCAGCGCGCCCAAAGTCATCTGCTTGGCAAAGTGCATGCTGCTGTCCAGGCGCATGTCCAGCCCCCACTCGGCATCTATGGCAATAAGCAGCGGAACTTTGGCTAAGGCTTGGTAATGGTTCGTTAGTTTAGCCTGGCGCACCGGGCCGCCCTGCATAAACATGATGCCCCCAATGCCGTACTGGCTTACTAATTGTTCAATTTCTTTTACGTGGCTTTGGGTTTTGTTAGAATAGGCTGCCACCATAAAGAGCTGGCCTAAACGCTGGTCAGGCGTAAGGCTCTGGTACACACTGTCTACCCAACGCTGCTCTTGCAGGGAAACCTTGCCGCGCCCCGTCGGTCTAAATCCCGACAAAGCCCACCATGTGCCCATCACCACCGCCAACAGCACCAGGCTATATCGTCTTAGCATTTCACAACGCGTAATAAAATTTGAATAACTGTTTCATAGGGCTAATTTCGCAGAGGAATTGAAGCCCTTGGATCTTTGCCGATTCTCTGGTGTTTTCCGCCCGTTTTTCCGGAAACAGCCCAAAAACAAGAATTGTTCGGGTGTTCGCAAAGAAACTTTGCTCTTCAGAATTAAAACGGCGGCAGTGGTAAAACCAATACACCGTCAAATACATAACCGTAGAGCAGGCAAGAATGTTATCAGAGAGCCAAGGCCGCTGATTAAGCTTGTAATATTACTGAAAATTTTGCTTTTACACCGCAAAAAAAGAGAGACAGGAGCCAGATTTACAGGTGTCTTTTTTCTTATTTTTGTGATTCAAATAGTTACTACGCAGGAGAGAGTTGTATGGCAGATATTATCATATTGAACCTTTGTGGTATTCAAGTATGGAATTAAGATCCAGAGCAGCTTTACTTCTTTTTCTGCCAGTTTTTGATCCTTTTAGGGTAAAGTGATTTGATTGAGCGTGGCCTTAGCAGCTGGAAGGCCTCAGCCCTGTCTTGTTTGGGAAAAGGTAAAAATCTTTTGATTTATTCTCCCTACACGAAGTAAGTTTCTGCAGAATGGTGTTTGCAAGCTTGCAGAAAACTCAATGAAGGAATTTGGCTGCCCTTCTTTTAGAGTAGTTCTTGTCATTTTCAAGTTTTGGAGGCACCAATTTATTCTCTGAGGCAAGCTAACATAAAAGCACATTAAAGGCTTATACCTTGCCAAGGCAGAGTGTAAGGCATATATTAAGTGTAGGTTCAAATCATTAACTCAAATACGCCATTGATCAAGTTAATCGTAACAGGTAGTAATTTTCCTGATGTGGAAGAAGGCTTACACGGGGAGCTTTTAGTAACTAGTGAATCTACGCCCCTGAACTCGACCTCAGTAGTTGTGCCAGGAAACAAGCCTTACAAAATTCCTGTCCTTAAACTTGAGCCTGCATACTTGAGCGGTAAAATTGTCACCAAAAATGTTTTGCCGGATGTTCAGGCATTTTTGGAAGAGGACACTGAAATAATTTTCGTGCTTATTGATTCTAGCCATAGCAGTGCAGTGTTGGCGGCCCCATTGATTGCCAAGAAAGCCAAAGAGCTGGGGGTACTCACCATTGGTGTTGTGTGCCTTCCCTTTTCCCCTGGGGATGCTGCCAACGCATTGCCTTCTGACGAAAGCCTGCTCGAAATAAGAAAATCTTATGATTCTATTCTTAGCTTGTTTCCTGATACTTCCTTGGGTACAAAGGAAAAACCCAATTCCAAGATGGTGCTTCAGCAGACAAGGGGAGTTATAATGTCAACAATCCAATCAATTGTACATCTTCAGGATGTACAAACGGAGGTGAATGTTGATTTGCAGGATGTTCGTTATGTGTTGGCCGACGCGGGCGAGGCCCTTGTGGGAACTGCTGTGGCCTCAGGACCGGGGCGCTCTGCCTGTGTAATAGAGGAAGCCCTTGGATTTAATGGTAATCTGAACAAAGAGCTGTCTGGTGCAAGAAAGATTTTGATCTCCGTTATGTCAGGTGAAGAAACCGAATTGGATATGGAGGAGTTGATAGAAATAACGGATGCAATCCAGGCAAAAGCGGGAGAAGAGGCAGAGGTAATATTTGGTCACGGAACTGATCCTTATCTTGGGGACAATATCCGAGTGACCTTGATTGCGTCTGGTTTTCCGGGCAAATAACTGGAATTTCGTTTGTGTTTTCCTGATTGAGTTCCTGGAAAATAATGGCTTTAAATAGGAGCCCTTTATCTTCAAATGCTTAAGAAGATACGTGGCGAAACAATTTTTGCATCATTACATGCTGCATTACAAGTTTTATCCCTTGTAATGCAGCATGTAAAGGTGCTCTTAGATAAGGTGGTGTCAAGTGGGGATCGCTCCAACTATAGTGCTCCAACTATAGTTTTTCTGCGTTCACTTAATGTGACTGCAAAATCGTATTTATGGAGGAGATCAGTAAGTACTTCTCCTAAATACTCCTTGCTTTTAGCTTTCTCAGAAAGGCTGGCAGAAGAGGTTAAAGTTGGTTCAATTACAGTCAAAAGATTTACATGATAGGTGGCTAATTTCCCCATACCTGCTAAATACTTCAAGTAATTTAAAACTTTTTCCATTTTATATCCATGGATAAGCATTGTACTGCTTTTAGTCATTTGTTTCGTTTTCATTGGTTATTATAGTTAGTCATTTATTTGATAGCAATTTTGTGTAGCCTTGCTGTTTTTGATGCTGAATCCATTTTTATGGTGTTTATATCTTTGGTTTAGCAATAGGTGTGTAATTGATTTCTTTAAATGAGATTTCAGATACATTCACTTGAAGAACAGTCATTAAGGAAATTCCCTGCCAAATTCTGAGGGTATATCCATTGGGCTGATAACATCCATGCACCTAATGTGTGGATGTTTTGGGTTCAGCAGCAACCTCTTCCATGAAGGTTGCCACCTGTTCCGCAAATACATCTTCCGGAATGCGGTGCCCCAAGTGCTCAAGGCTAATCAGTGACATATCCTTTTGTGTTATCGTGCGGTTAATATATTCAAGGTTGTCTTTGTAAAAGATTACGTCATCTTTTTTGCCGAGTATGATGTGGGTTCTGCTGCTTTTGAAATGGGGAAACGCAAACCCTGACAGATCAGGATTTGGAATACTGGTGACAAACGCGGGGTTAAAGAGCAGGGCCGGCTTATTGTACAGTAAAGAAAGTAAGTGTGCTGTGTGCCCGCCAAAGCTGGAGCCTATTATAATATCAGCTGTGGCCGCTGGAACGACCAACTTATTAAAGTAGTCAGGATTATCATAAACTATGGAAGGAGCCATCACATAGCCAAAACGCTCCAGGACAGTTTGTTTTGCTGGTGTAAGGGAGCCATTATAGCCATGCAGGTAAAGTATATTCTTCTTCATAAAGTCGGGTTAAGGGCTTGAATTTGTAGGAGAAAAGTTGATAGTAGGAACTTGCCTTTTTGCAGCGCAGGGTCAAAATTTAAACATGCCCTAAGGAAGTTCTACAACAGGACGGGGTATCCTGCTGTTTTCGCCGGCCTGCTGGTACAGTTGCTGGTAGTCGTTGTGGTGCAGGTGGTACAGGTATAGTTCCTGTGGATAGGGAAAGCGCGCTTCGTTATCTTTCAGATAGTTCATGAAGCGGTTGTAGTTGCCACCCAGCCAGGGGGTAAGGCCCAGTTTACTTATTTGGTGCTGATTGCAAAAGTCTAGAATCGACTCGAAGTTAGCGTCCTGCTCTTCGCTTCGGTAGTACCTCGGACGGTAAAGCGGCTTTGCCTTCGGGGCCATTTGCTGCAGTTGCCTTTCCTCACTGGGTGAGCACCGCACCATTAGGGAATCCAATAGGTTATAATCGTCCCAGATGTTTTTGCGCTGCAGGGTAATTGTTCTATTGCCCACCTTGAAAGACACAGCCTTGCCGGGTTGCTTTGTTACACGCCAGACACCAGCTTCTTTGCCGTAGCGGCTGTACTCTGAGAAAATGGCCGGGTCAATATAATCCGGATCGGTAGCAGTCAGTAAAGATACCTGATGAGGCAAGTTAAACATCTTCTCACACCAGCGGGTCCGGCCATAGTAGCCGGGGCAGGCAAGGTGCAGATAAGTGTCTTTCAGTATAGGCAGGATGGTGCCCATGCTCCAGTTTCCGTTAATAGGATAGTAACCGCCCCCTTCACTTAGCCCCTCATTTATACATACAAAGGCGTCAAACTTAACACCGGCGGCCGTGAAGGCAGCAGTAGCCTGTAGGGCAGTCATCCCAATAATTATAACCTTACCCCGCACAGCAAATGTAGAGCGGAAGTTATAATCAACCAGCACAATATGGTCGTAGGGCAGGGAATAGTACTCTTTACGGACTATGCGTCCTGAAGCAAAGTAGACCAGGCTTCTGCCGGTTTTCAGCCGCTCACGTAGCATAGCAGCCAACGATTGTACATCAGATTGGGTTTTTTGAGAAGGTATTTTGGGCATATACGAAGTTGAATGGTGATAAAAGAACCGGTGTTTCCGATCCGACACCACAAAGTTGCACATAGAACAGAACTTATACTTTTCTCTACAAGCTTGTTAAGGTTGACGGTCATTTCTTGAATAATAGAAAAGGCCATAAATCCTGTACCCTTAAGAAACGGATGCTAACCAATAAGGCAGTTTGGTGGCCCGGGTTTCACTTAACAGGTAGTGGTATGCCTATAGAAAGTCTTTTCTTTTCTACCATGTGCCTTTCTCTACAAGCTTGTATAAAAACGGCCTAGGCAGGTATATCCATTACCTTTGTTTCAGATCCAAGGGCAGGCGGTTGGCGCTGCTCCTAATGTGTAACCTTAATTTTTATTATTATGAAGAATGTAATTGTTGCTACCTGGCGTGAATCAGGCAAAATGGAAGTGTTCAGCTCTTTGAAAGGTTTCTTGGAGTATTATCCTGATTATAATGAGTACACTATTACCAACTACCTTACACGAAAGAAACAGCCATATGTAAAAGGTGAATTGCACCTGGCAAGGTTGCCATTCACAGGCAGGAAGGCGGCAGCTTAGCCTTCCTTTTCTTAATAAGACCTAAAAGTCAATGATATTTTTTTTAAAACTCAAAAATAAGATAGATACAACATATATTGTATTACTAATATTATTAACATTTTATGAACGTACATATTATCCGGTCTGCCTACTTCCTTGAAGAAGATTACCAACAAGTATTGCAGCTTTTAAATTCTAAGCCTGGTCCTTTGACTTTTCATGGGGCTTTAAAAGAGGCACACAAAACAATGTGGGAACAGGAGAACGCTATCCTAGCCACATCCTCTAAGGATTTCTTGTCACCTGAATCGCAATTTAAGCTTGACGAGATCACAACCTTTTTGGAGTGGGAAGATTTTTTTAAGCTATGTGACGTTTATAGGAAAGAAAATAAATTGGGGAAAGAAGATTTTGTTGTACTTCTTACACCTCATTACAATACAAATAACTGGTTTGCTTCATACGCTGACGAAACAAATAATATTTTTGCTCATACCGCGGATTGGGAATATTATTTGGCTAATACTCCTGCCATTTACCCGATAACTTATTTAGTTACCTCACAGGTTATACAGAAAACGGTGTATCAAACAATCGATGAGAAATTAAAACATGTGCACTACGAGGCCTTAGGTTGTATGAATGACTTTTGCGAGACTAAATCTCAAATTAGTTTGAAACTTAGAACTGCTGATATTTGCCCCGTATGTTTAGACGATTTTACTTTAAATAAAAAAAATGACAAGCTACTTAATCAAGCATTTTCTTTATTTGAGGAGATTAGAGGAAAACTACTTTATAAACAACATCATAAACCTCGGCCAAGTAGATTATATATAACTAAAGAGAATGAGATTGTTCTAAGAGATTATAGAAATTCAATAATTAGATTAACTCCTTTGGAAAAAACCGTTTTTCTCTTTTACCTAATGTATCCGGATGGTATAAAAAATGAGGATTTGCCTAACTACCGAACAGAAATCGAAGAAATTTATAAACAACTTAATAATAATATTCCAACAGTAAATAATGCAGAAATAGCAGCAATAAAATTAAAGTTAAAAGGGACAGATTCTAAGACTGTAGAAGCTGCTATTGAAGAAAGATATAATGAAGTCGAGGTAAAAATAAAGAATAAGATTGAAAGTAGTGTAACTGCTCTAATTAAAAGGACTAGCAACTCAATGTCTGAAAAGAGGTCAAATATTAAAGCTAGCTTCATCAACGTTATAGGGCAAGATGCTGCCAGTTATTACATAATATTAGGAGCAGATAAAGAGCCATATAAAATCAACCTAGATCGGTCATTAGTAACATGTGATAGCGACATTTACGGCACAACTGTTTTTCCTGCTAAATTGAAAAAGTAGGTGTGAAGTAGTAGCATACCTGATGCTATTGTATTAAATACATATTTACACCCCTAAGGCTTGTAAGCATAAAAAACTTTAGGGGTTTTTATTTATTGGTCTGAATATCAAAACTATACATTTTCTATATGCATTATCCTTTAGAGCTCTATTCAACCAGCTAAAAATAGCTCAATTACAAAACTAAGCCAAGCCTCACAAGCTTGTAAAGAATTCATTCTGGCCGTCATAATGCTGATTTTTGCACTATGACAAAACAGAAACCTGTAATTTCAGTAGCACAGCTTCTTTTACTGGAAAACTTAGCTGGCATTGGTCCTGCTGCTATCAATGCAATTATAGCGTATCTAGACCGAGGTGTAACCTTCCCTGCAACTGACGATGGGGTGGTTAAACTACTTAAAGAAGTAAAGAAATATTACCCGCGGTTAAAATTAGCAACTCTTGATGCAGTTGCTAAAGCTCGCAAAAAGAGCGAGCAGTTCATGCAACGGTCAGAAGCGAATGGAGTAAAGATTATATCTTATCTGGAGGAGGGGTACCCCTCAATGATGATCTTCCTTCCTGATAAACCATTGCTATTGCATTTCAAAGGAAATCTGGCTGCACTGGAAAACCCTGCAGTTGCCGTAGTTGGAACCAGGGAGCCATCTGCCTATACAAAGATGGAAGGCAGAAGATTTTCGGAGTCTGTTGCAGAAGCAGGGTTCGCCATAGTGAGTGGGTTGGCATTAGGCTGCGATACCATCGCGCACGAAGCGGCTTTAGAGCATGGAAAGCCTACCATTGCTGTTATGGCGGGTGGGTTGCATGCCATTTACCCAAATGAAAATGTTGCATTGGCCAATCGCATAGTAGAAGCCGGAGGCTTGTTGATCAGCGAATGCTCCTTTGGGACAAATCCATCCAGGAGTTCATTCAAATTAAGAAAACGGATACAGACAGGTTTGAGTCGTGGAGTGGTAGTGTTGGAAACAGGTTTGACGGGCGGCACCAGGCATACAGTAGATTATGCACTAAAACAAAAAAAATCACTTGCCTGCCTGTGTCCGACGCAAGCAAATGAAACAAGTGAAACAGCATTTGCCGGCAACAAGGCTTTAATTCAACAGAAAGGTGTTTCTAGACTTGACAGCCAGGCTGCGGTTGAGAACTTCCTAAGCAGTTTACTAGGGTAACTATCTTTCTTGTTGCGCAATATACTTTCTGTAACAGTAGGGCTATTGTGTCAATAAGGAATAGCGGTTAGCATAAATTGTGTTTGCCTAAAATAAGGGACTTAATCAGGGTTTTGGGAAAACTGAGATAAAGGTTCTCCGAAATATATCTCGTTCATTGTTTCAACAAAGCCTTTGTCTGAAACCGGAAAACCGGAGGAATCACCTAATACAGAATCCATACCACAATAGGGGCATTGCACGGTCTGCTCTTTCTCCGGATCCTCTTCTCCAAGCCAGCCATCGGGGAAATCAGATAAGGTAAAGACTTCCAGGCAGGCAAAGCAACAGCAGGTTGAACTGGCTTTTACCTGCATTAGGTTATTATAACTTTTCCTGTGTGCATCCTTTATGTACTCATAAGGATAATTATCCATGCTTGGCTATTGTTTGTGTGGCTAAAAGGAGATGGAGTAAAAGATCAAGCTAAGGGTGCGACCAGGCTAAATTAATAAGTGCACCATAAAAATACCCGGATAGAAAGGTAATAAATTTTAATGAAATTCATATACAGATGCTCCTTGTAGCATCTTTCAATTCATAAAAGCATTCAGAGTGCCAGTGGGCACGGCAACCGGGTTTAAGCTCCATCGGTGCCAAGACAATGTGCGGCTTCTTCCGAAAAAAAGCTAAAAGCGGTTTACTGCGAATAGCTTAACAGTTTTTATTGAAAATTAACCAGGCCGTGCTGCTTATGCCAATAGCATGGGCCCAGGATTTATATCTTTCACTTTTTACGCAAAACTTATGAGCGGTATATCAGCTTTAGTAAACAATTTTGATCTGATCCTGGAAAATCAGCACGAGATCCTGGACCATGCCCCCTACAGATGCAGCAGGTTGCGCCTTAGGATGATGCGCCCTTTGGGTAAATGCTATATCGGGGATAACCATACATCCATCTTTGATTGCCACTTAGGAGGGTATTTAATGGTCTGGGAAAACTTCTTAGAGAGATGGGGCGGAAGTGATATTCTGCCATTGCGGGGAGCTGGCAGTCCGCTGAGTGGACATGTGGCAGACTTCGTAGGGTATTCCATGAACAATGGCAGGTTTACCAGGGAGAAACCTGACGGATTCACAACTGGCGCCATGTTGCGCTACCTGAATAATTTCAGGAAAATGTTTCCTGAAAAAGAGCTGGCGGTGCCTTTGGAGCAGGTGGTGCGGGAGCTGAAGGAGGGGAGGCCAATAGAGGAACGGGAAAGTTATCAATTGTTGACACTTCGCGAAGATTTCAGGCGCACAGTTACTATTATTTCAGAAATAGAGTCCGGTGGGGAGGAGCGCATAAGTTATAATTTGGTGCAGGATAGATTTTGTATGCCAGTAATCAAAGTGGATACCGTGCTTGAGTTGGAGCTGACTGACGACGAGCGAAGGCGCTTTGCCCTGAATGGTACGGCTGTATATGTAGCCGACATGATAAGGGAAAGTATAGAGAAGTTGAGGCAGCTAGCCGCTTCCTATGGCTTTGTGATGGAGAAACAGCAGCAGCTTGGCAATATGGCGGCACTGGAGTTCAGCCGGACGCTTAACGACCACTCAAGGGTACTTGAGACCACTACAGTACAACAGGTAGTGACTTTTCTTAACGATGTAAAAAGGCTGCGGACCAGGTTTTGAACCCGATGTCGGAATATAGACGACAAGCTTGTAAAGAAATGGAAAGCGATTATGGGTACCCTATCTTTGTATTATTAAAATAAATAAGGCGTTTGGAGTCGGAGCTTCTCTGTTCTTTTACTGCCGCATTTAACCTGATTTTTTTCTGCACTTCACTGGAAATTTAGTGCAACAGTATCTGCAGTCTTTGCAGGATTAATATAATTATCTCTGGCTTTGTGTTTTTGTTTTACGGCTCTTCCGAAGCCGCACAGGCCCCCTATGTCATTAAATTATTGTTTAACCAAAACCAAATCAATTTTATATGCGCAATAACTATTCATTTGATTTTAAAAACACCTTCCTTAACCTGACAGAGTATACTGTGCCTTATGGTTATGAGAGCCAACTAGAGCCTTGTCTGCCCGCAGGTGTGCAAAAAGATAGTTTCGGCAACTACTTCATCAGAATAGGGGAGTCAACCACGCTTTTTACGGCCCATCTGGATACCTACTCAAGAGAGCGCAAGAAGGTAAGCCATGTATTGGATGGCACCATCATCCGCACGGATGGCAGTACCATATTGGGGGGCGATAACAAGGCAGGTGTGACCATTCTGCTTTATCTTATAAGCAAGCGTGTGCCAGGTACCTATTACTTTTTTATTGGGGAAGAAGTGGGCTGCCTGGGTAGTCGTGCCGCATTAAAATCAGACGCTTCGTTTTTCGCCCAATTTGACCGTGCTGTTACTTTTGACCGCAGAAAGGCTGGTTCCATTGTTACCCATCAACGGTGTGGGCGTTGCTGCAGCGACCAGTTTGCCGAGGCGCTTTCGCTTCAGTTCTTAAACCAGGGCCTGGCCTACCATGCCGACCCATATGGGGTCTTTACCGATACGGCTGTTTTTGTGGAGGTGATCCCGGAATGTACGAACCTGTCTTCAGGGGTATGGGGCGAACATACTTCAGAAGAGTACGTGGATATCCTGTTGCTTGAGCAGATAGCCAGAGCCGCTGAAGGGGTTAATTGGGAAGGCTTGCCGGCACATCGCAATATTCCAATAGACTATAACCAGGTAGCATAATTTATCATGTCTCTTCACCATATTTTTTCACTCTAATTTCTACAGGTATGAATACTTTAACTTTATCTCTCACACATGAGCAGTCCCAGCTTGCTCAGGAGCTTCTGCAAAAAGCCTTGCACGAATGGGAAGTAATTATCAATAGCACCGATAGTATCAGTCCTGTGGGCAACAGGGTACGGTTTAAAAGCGAATGCACTAACATTTTGCTTCAGGCGCTTCAGCAGGGCAAAACGGTAGTTAGCATGCCCGATGTGCTTTTCGTGCCAGTATTACTTCAGCTCAAGAGCATGCTGGAAAACCAGATGAAAATCATGGTGGACCTGATGCAGGACGAAAGCCTGGAGAATGAAAATCAGTTTCAGGTGGTTATGCGCGGTATTGGGTTGCTCAATATGATGCACTGCATGACACATGAGACGCTACAATTTGAAAAAGATGCTGTTTAACCTATGTTGATGATATAGGGAGAAAGTGCGCTCTATAATTTAGGCGGGTGCACTTTCTGTAAAACTTCCAACACTGTAAAAAACCTGTGCGTAGGTACACAAATTCGGTGAGCGCGTATTTATCGCCTGCTTTCCTGCGCGTTCCCTTTTTGAGCCGGTAAATTTATAGTGACAGATCAGGAAAAATTCTGTTATGGCATAAATTGGAAAGGCATAAAACGCAGAATTCCCAGGAAAGTATAAGAAATGGGGTTGCGTATTATTTAAAGATTTAGTTTGTAACTGATTCAGGGCCATGGAGTAAGCAATTGCAGGTATTGAGGAGGACAGGGCCAGGAATCTTTATAGCGTTCAATAATTTTTCGCTTTTCTGCGTTAAAAAAGTTAGTTAGTCCGGTAAACACTAAAATATCAATAAACCAATGACCCTCCACTATCAGGTAATTCCCAACAGAAATCCTTTTGGTTTATTGTATAAGGAAACAGTAATGCTGCCCATAGTAGTTTTGCTTGTGCTGGTTTTGTTATGTCCTGGTCAGCTGACTGCGGCTTCGGAAGACTATTCTTTTAAAAAGGCAGAAAAACTTTTTTCTAGAGGGAAGTATGAAAAAGTACTAGACCAAATTAGACTTTTAGAAAGAAATAGGTTTTCGAAAGAGGGAAGGCTGAAGTATTCTTTGTATAAAGAAGTACGGTACTACCACTATAAACTGTCAAGCCGTATCCTTTTGAAAAAAATAGGTTCCTTAAAGGAATCCGTAGGATTATATAAAAGGCTATTTCTTTTAGACAGTACAAAGCAATTTGTAAATCAGCCACAATATCAAGACTTTAAACAACTTATAATAAAAACACTGGAGAGTACGGTTGACAAAAATAACTTAGCCGCCTCCAGGCTGTTCGTAGACGTTTTAGCTTTACAGGGAGATACAGTCGCGGCTTATAGAAAAGTATACCCTGTAAAAGAAGCGTTGTACCTTGCAAATAAAGAAGCGCTCCATGAATTTATTAAGAATTATGATTATTCTGAAATTGATAGAAAAGCTTTAATGGTGAAGAAACAATCTAGTATTGAAAATCAGGCTTTTGCTTTAACGAAAGATTTTAAATATGATTTCGAAAAAGTACGGGCCATATATATATGGATTGTACAAAACATATCTTACGATTATAGTTATAAGATTTATGATGCGCAAACCACTTTTAAGGCTAATAAGGGAGTCTGTAGTGGGTTTAGCTATCTTTTTAAAGAAATGTGTTTGAAAGCAGGTATTAAAGCATACCGTATAGAAGGATATGCAGAGGGGCGCCCTGCAGGAAATCATGCCTGGAATTCTGTTGAAATAGAAGGGTATCCATTTCTTATAGAAAGTACTTGGGCCTCATGCATTAAAGAAAAAACAAATTATTATTACCTTATAAGTGAAAAAGAGCTCTCAAGAACGCATAAACCAGAAGAGGTGTACTGACAGGAATTTCTAATATACCTTTATAATTACAAGGCGGGCAGTATTGCTTTGCTATTGAGTGATTAGCTAAAGAGTTAAATAAGAACATTTAGCCTATTTGCCCTCCAAAACCAGCCTTATTCATTGCAGTAATAAAATCCTGTTCAGTAACAGGAAATCCAGAAGCATCACCCAAGATTGCATCAAGACAACAGTAAGGGCATTGTACTGTTTTTTCTCCATTGCCATTTTCCTCCGGAAGCCAGCCTTACTTGTATAGTCAAGAGAGAATTCCAGTGCAGCTTAGGCAGACACAAATACCACCTTTTGTCATCTGTTAAGGTTCCCGTAGCGTCTTTGATGGGCTTCCTTTAAATGTAATATGTGAATTTTGCCTCAAGGGCTTATCTACAAAAATAAGATGCTAAGATTATGGTGCGCCAAAAGTTGATTCCCGCAAGCGGACATTCTTACAAGCTTGCGAAGAATGCCATTTAAGAAGTGAACCTGGTACCTTTGTATCATGCTGCAATAACAGGATAGATTACCTGCTAAGCAGGTAGGTTGAGGTGTTTAGTATTGTTAGCCATTCACTTGCCGCGCTTTACTTCTGGCAAATTGTTGCGGGAGTCCTAATTATACAGAAGAATGCTTCTAAAGCTACCTGTTTTTAAGGGTAGTTTCATAAATATAACTTTTCTATTATGGCTTTGTCTTCCCAAAGCTATTGTTATAGCCTCATTTTTAGAGGGCCAGGAAAGCTATGTCTAAACTTTTCACCAATTAAAACAACTATATGTTTAAAACTAAACACTTCGATTTCAAAAACACTTTCCTGAATCTAACACAGTATACGGTGCCCTATGGAGACGAATATACTCATAGGCAACACTTGCCGGAGGGCATACAACAGGATGAGGATGGTAACTATTTCATCACCGTTGGTGAGTCTTCCACGCTGTTCACTTCCCACCTGGACACCTGTTCTTTTTCCAGAGAGAAAGTAAACCATGTTATCAATGGAGATATCATTGCTACTGATGGCACCACTATTCTGGGAGGAGACAATAAGGCTGGTGTTACCATACTGTTGTACCTCATCAGCCAGGGTGTGCCAGGTACTTACTACTTTTTTGTAGGAGAAGAGATAGGCACCGTAGGCAGCAGAGCAGCATTACGAGCCAACAGACTTTTCTTTTCGCAATTCAAAAGGGCAGTGGCTTTTGACAGAAGAGGGGAGGGCTCCATTATAACACACCAGCGAGGAGCGAGGTGCTGCAGCGACCAGTTTGCAGTGGCACTGGCAGATGAGTTTGGCTTGCATGGATTGGGCTATGAAGCAGATCCTACTGGAGTGTTCACTGATACAGCAGTTTTTACAGATATTATCCCGGAATGTACAAATCTATCTGCGGGGGTGTGGAACGAACACCGAAGGGGAGAATATGTCAATATTAAAATTGTGGAGCAGATCGCCAAAGCAGCTGCCAAGGTTCAATGGGAAGATTTGCCTTCAGCCCGAGACCCTTTACGCATTCAAAGGCAGGCAGCATAGCCTCTGTATGCTAAATCTTAATCATTAATGTAATGTTTTACTTTTAAACTGTATATATCATGAATAACCCCACAATACCACTAAATGTACAGGAAGCAAGTTTGATCAGGGAGCTGCTTGAGAAATCCATTCCCTATTTAGATGCCACCATCAAAGATGCAGAAAATTTAACTCAGGTGGCTAAAAAAGCTCAGTTCTCTAAAAGTACCATAGAAGCCTACCTAAACAAGAACCCTGATAAAAATGGGTGTCTGGCATTCCCTGAGGAATATTTTTTGGCACTACTTTATAAAATCAGAGTGGCCTTGTGTAAAAGAGCCGATGTTATGCTTGCCCTTTTGCATGATACAAGCCTGAGCACTGATGTGCAAATACAGTTAGCACAAGACTCTGCCGTATTACTTAACCTTATCAGAATTTTTCAGGACCCTTCCCTGCCAAGACTCATTAGTTCTAGCGAATCTAGTTCTAAATAGTAGTGTATGGTGATGATTCTATTGAACGAAGTGCTGCACCAGGCTGGGCGGAGCACTTTCTATAAAACTTACGACACCGTTAAGGATCTGTACGGGGTGCATATTAACATTGCAGGTACCTATCTGGAGCCAGTATTCTTGCATGTATTCAAATTTGAGAAAGGGGAGTTTGTTGTGGTAGACCAACTGGAGCAATACTATGGCATTGACTTGAAGGGGACAAGAATAGAGCTCTCAGAGGAGGAAGAAGGTGAATGGAGTTCTACTATAATTAAAAATTCAGTTTGTAATTGTATAAAAACCCGGACCCAAGATACTTGCAGGTACTGTGATGGCAAGGGGAGCCTCATTAATAGTTTTGGCTTTAAATTACTCTCTGCCATCTTTTAGCCCCTTTTTTAATTTTTATCTACATAAATCAATAACTTATAGCCTATGCCTTTACAATATGAGATAACTTCTAATGGATACTATTTTGGGTTGAAGTACCAGGGAACAGAAGTTATTCCCTGCAATAACAATAAGCTTTGGCGGATAACAAAAGATTTAATTGGATTCCGGCAAGACAACCAGTTTGGTATTTACTCTACGCTTGAGAACAGAATCCTGCATGATGCAACTTTAAGCGCGGAGGTAACTTACTTCCAGAGGATTAATGATAAAGAGGGTGCATTAGTCACGAAATCGCGTTTTGTTTCCACACATCCTGGGGTTTTTATAAAAACTAAAGAATATTTAGAAGTATGTGACTTCCTGCTTTGGAAAGGTAATCGGCTATTAGTCCTGTCTCCCGAGGGTATTCTTGTGATTTTGCGTAACGGGGAAATAAGGAAGTACAATGGGAAAAAGCCAAAAGAGGCTTTAGACCGCCTTCAACAGCGCTGCCTTTTTGAAGATGAGCATGGATACGTGGTAAAATCGGAGTTGCCAAAATTTGATTACTTAACTGAGGCGGACAGAGAAATAGATGAAGACAATTTCTTAAACAGTTTTATTCCTCAAGAAGTAGTAACAGAAGCAGTTCATACTTCTGGTAAGCCAAACTCCCCAGCAAGTGACTTGGAAATGGAGGAGCCTATTTTTAAGTATTATAATTTTAATGAAATACCCCCTATCATCAGAGAAAAGTTTATAAATCACCTCGACCGTTTTTATAATACACCCACTAACGATAAGTTGACCAAGTTTCTTATCTATTTAGCGTGGTGCCATGCCAATGGCTTTATTAAGTATGATCAAAAAGGGAATTGTACCATTGATCCCTGGTATGCCTCGCTCCCTGACTTTGTTGAATTTCCTTCAACTGTTGACCGTCTATACGAAGCCCATCAGTTAAAGGGGCTGCAACACCTTCTTTATATCTCACCATTGACAGAGGGTTATCTTGAGGTGCTAGCCCTTGTGAACTAGTGAAATTTTATAAAAAATATAAAAACATCTACTAGCTTAAAAACCAGTAGTTCCAATAACCTGCTTATTTTGCTTGGCATAAGCAGTGTGGCATTTTACAGACTGATACGTAATTAGATAGTTGTGCTGCGGGAAATAGTTTTTTCTCAGAAAATCGCCATTCATAAACAGGATATAAATGATTGTTAGCCTTGTGTCTGTCAGAGTTTTGATAATTATTTTATCCATTATTCTTTTAGCTAAAGAGACCTTCCCATCTATAGAGCCTAAAAAGACTTTAGCTAATAATTTTTATAAAACGGTTCTGCTACAAACTTCGTGAACTCCTCGGTTTTGATATTGCTTCTACTTATCACTTGAAACGGCTCAAGTCTTGCTACTTCTGCTTGAAGGTCTTTCGCTGTTTTAGTACTGCACCCTAGAATATCTTGTAATGCTTTGGATGATGCTCCTTCACACTGAAATATGTATGAAAATTCAAGTAACTCTTGGAAGTTGAAGAACTTCTGCTGATAGTCTGATGGAGATTGTGAAGCGAAAAACACTACAATTCCTTTTGAACGTCCTTCTCTTATAATTTTTTCAAGGAAAATGTTTTTTTGTCCTAAGTAGTTGTGAGCTTCATCTATTACCAAAATTGTTCTGATTGTTCTACGGCCATCTTTTATTGGACTGTCGGGCAAAGATGCCATTTCTTTGTAAAGTCTCTCAATAACTAAATAACCCACAAGTTCTTTCAATACAGGCATTTTGTGAACATCAATGATCATCGTTCGGTTACTTACTTTTTCGATCGGAGGAACTGATGAACCGTGCGCCCAAAACAAATTGAAGTTCGCTAAGTCACGTAATACTTCGATAAGTGTATCATCGTTTTTACCTTCATCTTCATAATTGGCTAAAGCTATCTGAAGAATATCGCCAAAATCTGGGAATGGATGATTTGGAGTCATTAAAGCTCTTGTGGTATAACCTGCTATGATGGCTTCGGTTAATGCACCTTTTTGAACCGGACCAAATTTAGAATTGATAGATGCAAAACTTTCCGCCTTTTCTCTAGCAGAAAGCTGAATGTCTTGCTCCTTGTAGTTTGCCAGAATGAAAGGACTAATGGGGAGCGTTTCATTATTTTGCAAAAGCCTGTAAGTTCTTGATCTGGTAATATCAATGAAATTCTCATTGTCTACAACATCCCCTTTATAATCAAAGAAAATGAAGTTTGTCTCGTAGTTTGACTGAATCCGTATGTCAGCCAAAAGTTTTAATAAAAACTGTGTTTTACCTACACCTGGTTTTCCCATTATTGCCAAATGTGAATTGGCGTGTTTGGTTGTGTCGTTTAGGTGCATGATCAGTTCATTGTTCTGCAAAATGTTGCGACCAATAAAAATATCAAGGTCTTTTGTCTTTAGCGTTTTGGCTCCTCTTAATTCAATTCCAGTTACTATTTCAGTATACCATTTATTAATGTCTTCGCCATTCTTTTTGAAAACATTCCAAAGGAGAGTAGCACCATTATCTATATGGTTTTTGATAATAGATTTATTACTGTAGAATTCGTTTTCATCTATGCTGTCGTTTTCGTAAACCTGACTAATTAATGTCTTTATCAGTACTTCATCTGATGCAATAAAAGTTGGGCGCTTCATTTCGCCTCCTGAAAAGTTTGTACTTAAACTAACATCCTTGCCATTTTGGACTAAAGAATACGAAAAGGCCATTCGCGCAATAACAGCTTTGTCTAATTTAGTTAAAACTCTTAAAGAGCTTATAATTTCGTCTGCTTGCTGTGATGTATATAGTCTATCTGCCATAATTTCAATTTCTTAATTCCAGAAGTAGCCCTCTTTGATACTCGTTATTTCGTTAATGTGACTAAATTCCAACCTAGCTGCACCTGTTAAGTGGGGTTCTAAGTTTTTGAAATAATTACTATCTACTTCTGTGTCAGTTGATAAGATTATTACCTGTTCTGCTGCATTAGGGAAGTAATGGTTCACAATATTGTCTCTGTGAATACTATCTAAGCGAGAAAGGGGAGTGTCTATAATCAATGGTAGATTTAATTGAGAAGTTTGAGCTAAGCCCCAAAGCAAAGAAACAGCAAAAACCTCTTTTTCTCCGGCAGAAAGCCCTGACTTTTTCATTTCGTGTCCGCTCCTGTCACGTATGATTATTTCATAAGTCTTGTCGTTAATTTCTAAATCTTTGATTAAGCCTGATTTGCTGGAAAGCATCTTGTACATTTCAAGAGTTTTTTCTTGAAGCACCTTCACTTTGTTTTTTCTGAGCTTTACAATGTAAGTATTTAACAAATTGGCAATGGTATCACATTCCTGAATGAAGTCTGCTCGCTCTTTAGAAACATTGTGTTTTTCATATAGCTTGTTAATTTCAAGCTCAATGTCTTTAATTCGGGTTTCAATTACGACTATTTCTTCATTTACATTAGAAAGCCTTACCGAAATTCTACCTATTTGAGTTTGACAACTCTCTATGGTGTTTTGTAGTGTGTCAAACAACTCTCTCTCGCTTTCGGAGGCAGTACTGCTCAGGCTAGCTTCAATAGAGCGAATTTCAAAATCAAGTTCTTCTTTTTCTTTTAATAGTTGCTCTAACTGAAGTACATCGCTTTGCTCAATTTCTTCTATTCTGTTTAAGACCTTGGCAGCATCTCGCTCCGAGAGATTTAGAATCTTCTTGATATCCCCGGCACTTTTGTTTTGCTGTAATATGTCTAGAACCCGTTTTTCTAACTTTGCTTTTTGCTCCGTGGTCAAAGGGTGTTCTATGATGGGTTCGGGCAGTTCTAATTTATCTACTATTTGTTTGGCTAAATCTTGTGCATTGGCAGATAGGGCATTTTGCTTCTGACTTTCTCTTTCAGCTTCTATTTGTTTCTTTACACTATCAAAAAGTTTTCCTGCTATAGCCCACGGTAAGAACTGATCGTTGAGTACTTTAATTTGATTTTCCAACTGATTGCTCTTGTTGGAAAGCTGGATACGCTTTTTTTCTTTCTGTTTAACTATTTCCGTCGATTCGGCATCAATGCTAAATATGGCTTTGAATCGTTCCTGTGCTTCTTCTTTTTCACTTTTAAAGTTTTCAAGTTCTTGGCTCAGGTCGTCTCTTTCTTGTTTTTTAGAATGATGTTTGCGTTGCTCTTTTTTAAGTTCGCTTTCTTTGTATTCAATGTCCTCATCCGAAATTTCTACAAATCCTTTTCGCTCTTCTTGTTTCAAATACAAAATATCATTTGCTAATCGGGAAATGTACTGAATGCCCAAAGCCGCTTCGAGTGAAGTTTGCAGCCGTACTTCTGAATGATCGTCTGCGGCAATTTCTTGTATTTTTTCACCGTCAAAGAAAAAGAATTGAGTGATACTTTTTGGAATTGTAGCATTAATGAAATCCTGCCACATTTCTTTATTTTGTACGCTCACTCTTTTACCGTCCTTTACTACCACCAGTTTTTCCTCCAGATCTTTGTATCGTGGTGTTTCTGTAACACCGGCACTCCAAGAGCGGTGAATTACTATAGTTTCATGCTCACCTGTTTCCAGCTCCAGTTCAAAAGAGACATAGGCGTTGCCTTTGCTCAATTCCTTGCGGTTAATGTACTTGTACAGCCAGTCGGGCTTGGCTCCATACAGGCAAACATTGATGGCTTCCATAATAGAGGTTTTACCCGCACCGTTCATACCACCAACCAAAAAGATGCTCTTGCCTTCGCTACTTTGCGGAAAGTTGAAAACTGTTGGAAACTGAAACGATTTGTAATTTTCTATGGTGAGCTTATTGAACTTCATCGCCTATTTTTTTATGTCTGATTTCAGAATTTCTTTCAGAGCATCATATATACCTGTTCTGCGGTCTTTGAATTGATATTCTCTTACCGTAGCCAATAGCTTTTCTACTATTTCAAGCGAAACATTATATTGGAGACAAAGCTCCTTGAGCAGTTCGTTATCTTCTTGTTTCATTGTATAAATGTTTTTGCGAATAAAGTCCAATAAGCTTACCCTATTTCATTTAATGCCCACTATATTCAGCCGCTTTATAATACGCCAATACTTCTATTGCGTCAGAACTTAGGCTGTAGTAGAAGATTGTACCTTGGTTTGACTTCCTTCTTCAATCAATTGTTCCACTCTTGCTTTAGCTTTTTCAAGCAATCTCTGTGATTCAATTTTTGAATCATAGCTTGATCTAATCAATTCATAAAGTTGTTTTTTTAAATCTTCGTTAATATCTGGAATCAAAAATTGACGAATATCTTTTGGGTATATGTATGGCTGTGAAGAACCGCTTTGGTATACTTTAGATTGAAGAATACCGTATTTAGAATTTAATAAAACCATCAAATATCCTGCATCAAATTTATTATCACACCTCAACATGGTGATGAAACTTGCGTGGACAGCTCTGTCATCACTAAACCAAATGTTTGTTTTACCAAGATAAGCTCCTACTGAATAGAATAGTAAATCATTTTCTCGCAGTAAAGCAGCAGAATTCTTTGAAACCCACTCTTCAGAAGCAATCGGGAAGCTATTATAACCTTCTGGAGAAATTTTTGTCAGGTGTTTTTGAGTAATAATGGGTACACCTTCTGACGCATAATCTGGATTACTGAACTTTATTACCTTGGTAAAGTAAGTAAGCGGTTTTAAAATCCTTCCCTGTGTTTCAGTAATATATTTATAATAGTTTTTTAACTCTGGATTATAAAATTCTCCATCCGCTCGATTGCTATTCACTACCTCACTAAACCTAGCTGAATAACGTTTAGGTTTTTCAAACGTGATTTTATCTAATCCTAATTCTTGTTCCAAAAGTTGGGTGGCTTTTTGATAGAGGGCTTGGGATTCTTTTTTTAGATTGTATGATCTATTAAATATTTTTTTTAAAGAGTTTTGCTCAACTAAATCAACTAATGGAATAAAAATCCTCCTCAATTCTGCAGCAGAGACATTTGCTTGGTTAATGGATGGCATTGCTCTTCTACGAATTTGACCTTTACCAAATTCTGTATTTAAGTACATTGTTAAGAATTCCGGTAGAACTAAGTCTTCATTCGTGTTTACTCTCACTAAATAAGATGCGAAAGTACTTTCTTCTCCTTCTTTAAAAATCCCTGTTCTTCCAACAAAATCAATAGAATTAGTTCTGTTAAATAATACATCATTAGGCAATAACTTGTACTTTTCAAAAATAGCTTTAGGAATATTAGCATATTTCTTAGCTTTTTCTAATACACAGTTATTGATTTCATTCATCCGAAATATTGGGAATCCTTTTAACTTTTCGTTCATCGATATAGAAATTCCATACTGACACTTTGTAAAAGTCTTTCCCAATCTAATCCATTTATATTTTTCGTTAGGTTGAAAGGCGTATTTTGGGTCAAAATATTCAGCAGCCCATCTATTTTCTGAAATTGTATCGGTTAAACGAACTTGTGTTATTGATGCCATAATATTAATTTTTCCAGAAGTCAAATTCTTGTTCAATCGCAAATTGTACAAAGGCTTCGGCTATACACAGTTTTTTTTCTTTGGCTAGGTATTTTCCGTTAGAGTCAGCGGCCATGGGCAGTGTGCTTGCTTCTGCTGTTGCCGTTTGTAAGGAGTGTCCTTGGGCGGCTACCATTGAAAGCAGTTCGTTTCTGGAAATTTTATGGTTTACCAAATCTTGGTCTATCTCAGGGTTGCCGAAGGCATCTTCTACTATGTTGCCGTCTTTATCGGTCCTATATATATAGTCGCCACTGTTGTTCTTGCCACCGCGCTCACTCACGGCCATAAAAATGTCATAATCTGAACGTTTGGCTACTTCGGCATCTATAAAACGATTTCGTAATTTTTCTATACTGTCATCATTGTTTAGCAGGAGTTGTAATTTACCTTTGTTGGTAAGTAGAAGTTTTTCTTCTACTGCCAACGGAATGGCATTTTCGTAACTCTTTATTTCAGATTTTAACTGCTTCGCTTTTTCTTTTTGGCCATCTTTCAAAGTTTTTAAGGCTATCTTGTGCGCTTCTTTGATGGACTTAATGTGTGCAGTACAGGCAGCCTTAGTTCCTTCCCAGTTGTCCTTGGCAATTTCTATTTCCGCCTTTTGGGTAAGTACCAGGGCCTCTACTTCATCATTTAAGCCTTCCAATTTAGTTTTTGTCTTCAGCAAACTATCTTTTAATTCAGAAATGCGCTCATCCAACAGATCGAGTTTTTCTTCTAAGGTGAGCTCTGTAGTTTCTTCTGTCTCCTCATCTTCTGAAGTTTCCTTTTCACTATCTGCATTCTCTTCCTCAGCCATTTCTGGTTCGGGATATTCTTCTAAAATTAACTCGTAAATATTTTCAGGAATTTCTTCTTCGGGTATGTCTAATGTATTTTCAAATTGATATAATAATTCTTGGATTTGATTTGCATAATCAGGGCAACTGTTTTCCACTTCCCTTTGAATCTTTATGATATTATCCAGTTGAGCTTGGGTATATTTTTGGATAAAGAGCACCGACGTTTTGGTTCCGGTGTGAGGTTTAAACGAATTTCCGTGCAAACCCACAACCGCCAACAAACGGGCCTTTCTCAAAATCCATTCACGTATGAATGCCAGCGATGAATTGTTAAATTTACCCTGTGGTAACACGATAGCCGCTCTACCTCCGGGACGTAGCATTTTAACGATGCGTTCAATGAACAATACATCTCTTTCTTCTTTGGCTGTTTTATCTTTAGCTCTTTTAAGAGCAGGCTTAGCCAAATCGTACTGAGAAAGCATCTTCTTATCTCTCATCTCTCCTGCAAAGGGCGGATTGGCTAGAATAACATCAAAATTCATTTCTCCGAAATATTCCCAAGCTTTGTCATCGTCTTTGAATGTCTCACCTTCGGGTACACGTGCTTTAAGAAGAGAAGAATGTTTGCTTAATTCAGTCATCAGGTATTGTCCTGATTTAGTGGTGTACCATGTGCGTGGATCAATGCTGCTCACATCGGGTCCGAAAATGTTGGTATGTCCGTCACCTGCAATTAACATCAAGGCTCTTGAAGTTTTGGCGGCTCTGGCTTCAAAATCAATTCCCCACAAATATTTGCTGGCATATCGGTGTTTTCTCAGTTCCTGCTCTTGCGTAGTAACTGCGGGCACTGCCCATTCCATAGCGTGCAAAAGGAATCCTGCCGAACCACAACTTGGGTCCATAACATATTCATTATCTTGTGGGTTAAGCATTCGCACACACATTTCTATCACATGGCGTGGCGTAAAAAACTGTCCTTTCTTTTTCTTGGCTTCGGTAGGCAGCAAATATTCAAAAGCATCATCCATAATGCGGAGGTTGGACCCCATCAAGCGCACAGGCTCTACCGGACCAATACACACTTGCAAGTGGTCTTTTCTTAGCTTGATGTTTTCATTTTCTTCAAAAACACCTTGCCATTCGTTACAAGCCCTTCTAAAAAGTCCATTAATCGTATCGTATGTCAATTCTGCATCTTCAAATTTTTTAAATTCAACTTCTTTGTTAGGTCTAGTTCTGCGGTTGTCGTTTGCTTCTTTTTCGTCCCAGATCTTGGCAAAAATGATTTTAAAAATTTCGTTGAATTCATCCACTCCACTATCAGCCAACACAAGTTCTTCCAGATCCTGAATGATTTTCTTGAAATTAAAAGAAGTCTTAAGCTGTGCCAGTGTTCTCTTTACCTCTAATACATCTTTTTCCTCCTCGTTAACTTTTGGTATTTCAGATAAGGTATCAAAATCCCTGTTTTGCGGTCTGTACAAAATCAACCTATCTGAACCATTGGACCAAATGCCAATAGGATTTCCCTTAGCACCTAAATAAGTTTTAAGTTGCTCTATGCCTTCTTTTCTTTTCGGCTTCTTAATTTCGAAAAGCAATTTTACAGTTTGCTTGGTGTTATCTCGATATACCGCAATGTCTGCAAACTTAGTATTGACTTCTGTGCCAAACTGAACCGGAATTTCACATTCAATTTGGTCTGTTTTATAATTGTAATAATTAATCAATTTGTACAACCAAAGTTGACGAACTACTTCTTCAGGTGAAGATTTTCCATCCTCGATATATATTAAAACTTCTTCTTTCCCAGAGTGTAAAGGAGCAAGAGGCTTGATGTAAAAAAGTTTTTTTCCAGTTTGTTTTCCGGTCCCGTTCTTACTGTAGATAGTTAACATTTCGTGAATAGGCTTACCTAATCCTTCAAATTCAGTAAGTTCGTACTTTACGTTAGGATCTCTAAAGATCTTATCTATTACCTGATGTGCATTCATTTTTTTCTAAACTATTTTAACTTTTTTCCATCTGCGGCCAACATTGGCTGCAATGACAATTATCAATATTCCACTTGGTTAATCAACTTGTCAATTAGCCAAATAATAAACATTCTATTGTTTTTATTCTAGTAAAAACAATCAATGACTTAATCTGTCCCTTGCTAGCAATTTATTATCTCTTTTTATCTTGCTAAGAATAGTTGGTTCATCAAGAACTTTTGTTTCCGCCTTTTTAAAAAGTATTCATGTAGTAGCTAACACCTATTAGACTATTCTTCCTGCTGTTAGCCCGCCATTAAAAATTTATGATTTACGACTGCTAAATAGAAACTTTAGCTAAGACCCACTATTCTCAGTAATGAATAAAATTGCTTTCTAGCGAAACGTGCCATTTGTCACAGGCCATTTGACTTCCTATATTATTTATAAAGAAGCTTTCGTAATTTGCCCAATTTTGCTATCACCTTTTGAATTGAAGTATGCGTTGTTGTTGAATTTCATTATAAGTGGGGGCTTTATGATAGACTATGCTTTCTAAGCGTAACAGCATTTTTCTGCAACTCATCTTAGATGTGAGTAGCCACATAAACTAGTTAATCAATAATAACCATATACAAATATACCATGTCTTAAGCTTTAAGCATTATTCACTTTTTTATTATTGTATAGTAATTTTTTACTATTAGGTAGTATGTACCTCACAATTAACTACCTCCCGCAAATTCCTGCATACCCACAATACTCACAACCCTTGATTTCCTCACGCTGATTTAAAACACCATCTGAAGATAGTACTTCTTCTAACAGTTTTTTAACCTGATGTTCTATCTCATCTGCTTGTGCCTTTGTCAAAGAAAGAAGTTTTTCATCTCCTGCACTTAACTTAGCATCAAAGCCCTTACTGTATAGCTCTTTGCTATTGTATAGTGCTGGCACCACGTTTTTACCATCAAGCTCCTCTTTGTTGTTAAGTCTAAAAAGCAACGAGTATAGAAGCACCTGCATGGCGGCTTTGTTTCTGTCTTTTGTTTCCCGGTCAAACAACTCTGGTATGGTTTTGAAAGCGCGAATATCTTTACCGGTCTTATAATCTAAGACTCTTACTTCTCCGTTTTTCTCGTCTATTCTATCAATGTGTCCTTTCAAGCGCATGGTTTGATTTGAGTCTCCGTAAGGAACATCAATTGCCATATTGTAGGTTTTTTCTAATCCTATAATATGGAAAGGGGCATAGGCCATATCTACTTCCAATACCTGCTTTACCATTTCAGCCACCATGTGCAATGGTAAGCTATTGCGGCCCAGAAAAGGTACTGTCCCGGACTCCGCCTGATAAGCGTTAGTAACTCTTTCTAATAGCGGCAACTCATTTAGTTTCTGATCAATACCTTCTTTGGTTACCTTAGAACCTTCTCTATACTCTTCATAGAAATCCTGTAGTACCTTGTGCATAAGCTTACCGAAGACAGAGTTATCTACATCTTCTTGTACTTCATCAGGCTCTTTAATTCCGACAAGGTATCGGAAAGCGAACTGCGTGCGGCAATGGAGCCAGGTATTCAAAGCGCTAGGGGAGAGGGGCTTCGCTTGCTCACCGTTATCTATATACTTTAAAAGCGCAGGCAGTACATCAGATTTTTTAAGGTCAAGTGCTGAAGTTGCAGCCGGTTTGGCTTTTAGATGGAGTTGCTGTGGTGTTACACATGGCCATAACTCAAATAATAACTGCTTTACAAAGCGGCTCAGTTCACTTTGTTTGCCACCTGCCCGATAGCTGCTGTAAAACAAATGTACCTTTTTAGCTCGTTGCAGAAGCCTGTAAAAGTGATAGGCGTAAATGGCATCATGCTGGTCTGTAGTAGGGAGCCCATAGGCGCTCCGTATAAAGTAAGGAATCAGAGAAGGTTCATCAGAGGCGGCTGGCAATACACCCTCATTTAAGCTGAGGATGTATAGGTTATCAAAATCTAGGCACCTGGTCTCCAGCATACCCATTACCTGAAGGCCTTGCAAAGGCTCACCTGTAAACGGAATGGAGAGCTGTTGGAGAAGGTGCCGTATTAGTTTTTCCAACAGATCAGAACTCATTTCTATGTCAGCTTCTTCTGCTGTTTCCAGCATATTTTCCAGCTGAGTCCGGGTACGGGTAATATACTCTTCTTCCAGAGTTCGCTGTGCAGCCTGGTCCTTTCTAAGGTGCTTGTTTACCACCTCAAGAACCTCTAATAAATATTTCCCAATCCCTTTTCCAGAAGAGGTACATTTAAAGATGACTGCGAGTTGTTTGTCTTGCTGCAGTTCAGCTTCGCTTACGTAACGTTTGCTGTTCTTTTCAATTTCCTGAAGAACACCATAGGTGAGTTTCGGGTTTAGGCCACGTACATAGGGGTGCCGGAGCAATGTAGTAATAGGTTTGTAATGAAACTGATTTGTTTCAGATTTTACGCATGTCTTTTGAAGCTCCAGCAAAGCATCTAACAAGCTGTAGACAGGAGTTACCCGGAGGGGTACGCCCATGGTAACATTTACCGTAGAGTTTTCAAGGGCGGTAGGCAATTGATATAGAAAAGGAAACAACTGGCTTTCATCTGGGAGTACCACAGCCGTACGAGTTAGTTCCTGGTCATTGGGCACGCCAATTTCTGCTAACTGCTGCTGCAACTGCCGCCCAGCCTCGCGCGCCTGCGCATGCTCCAATGGCAGCTCTGTAAGCTGTATCGTTTCTTGCAGCTTATTAGATAAGAGATTCGGAACTTGAGCTGGGAAAGTAGGACCTAGTACTTCATCTTTTAACCACCGACGCATGTATAGCCCCGCTTCTTGTTCTGGTTTTAGTAAATGGGCATCTACATCCCAGAAAATTCGGGCTTTGTCTTTCTTAATTAGCTGTTTTATTACTTTCTCTTCAACTTTGGTTAAGTCATTAAATCCGCAGAATAAAATTGTTTGGTCCTCCAGGGTGTCAAGATATCGGGCTTGTTCAGCTACGCTTTTGGCGATAAGCCCGCTATATCCTACTTTTTCCTGTAGGAGCGTTTCCCTGAACTCTTTGTAAAGCTTAGGCAATACTTCCCAAAAAGCCAGAAATCTTTCTTTATGACCAGATAATTTTTTGTCTTCAGTAAAGCTGCCATAGAAAGCCTGAAGAGCGGTCTTTTGCTCGTCACTTAACAGATCATCGCTTTCTAGGGTTTTTATATCCTTCAGGTGGAAGAATACTTTTTCAGCATCAACGCAGGCTTGATCCAGGTTATTGAAATCTTTTAAAATAATCTCTCCCCACGCATAAAACTGATCGAAGGACTCGTCCCCAGGCATTAGATTTTTGTAGATTGGGTATAGCTTAAAGCAAAGTTGGAGGGTGTCAGCCCGCTTTAAGTCGGAGAACTGTTCCAGGAATTCACCCATACTCAGCACCCGTGGAGCCCACGTAGGAACTTGGCTTTTTTGAGCCAAATGCTTTAGAAGAAACTGACCTGCTCTGCGATTGGGAAAAACTAATTGTAATTGATGAAAACGTCCGCTGTAATCTTTGAATAGGGTATTGGCTACTTCCTGTAGAAAATCAATGCTCATAAAAGGGTGTTGTTATTGGTAAAGGAAAAGAAGCTACTAGCACTTTATGCAAGAAGGGCCTCTTTTTCTACTTGCACTACAGGAGTTTCTTCTTTGATGTAAAGGAGGTACCCTTCTGCTTCAAATCCCATTTGCTCTAGTTGGCTCATATACCGCCTAAGCTGTTTATGGTGTGACTTGCTGTGTGCACCCGTTTTATAGTCTATCACAACTGCTTGTTTCCCATTTAATAATATTCTGTCTGGGCGGTGAATTTCACCACCTACACCAAGTATGGGTTGCTCATTGAGTATCTGCCAATCGGTACTGAACCAAGACGCCACTTGTGTATTTTGGAGCAGTGTCTTCATTTTATTTTCCAGGATTTCAGCATCCTTCTGTGTTATCTCTGACGTAAGCTGCATACTTTTCAGTACTGTAGGTAACGAGTCTAGGTATTTTACTTTAGCCAATACATCATGTACCAATGTGCCATAATCTATGCTTTGGGCTATGTGCTCATTGGCTTCTATATAAACAGGTTTGGCATGGCGGCGCAAACGCAGCACATGATCCCAGCTCTTTAGTGGCGTATGATAAGAGTTCTCTTCAGAAGCAGTAACTGTTTCCTTCACTGTTTTTTGAGTTAACCTACCGAAAGCAGCTTGTTTGTATTGAAATTCTTCAACACCTATAGAGCTATATTGTTCCTCTGATGGTGCGTTCATACTGGTAAGGCACTCCTTGATTAACCAACCAACATGACGGCTTCTACCTCCTTCGTCTACATCTTGCGCCGTGATAAGTAAGGCATCTTCTGCGCGGGTGAGGGCAACATATAACAGGTTCAGGTTATCCAAATAAGCCTGAAGCTTTTCCTGCAGATGCTCGAAGCTGAAATAAGTAGAGGACAACTCACTCTTATAAGTAATTGGTACACCCGAGAGAGGCAAGCTTTGGAAGAGGAGTTTATGCATAGCGGTAACTCCTTCCGGTTTACAATCAGCCCAAATGATGTTGGTTTTCCCTTGGGTGTCTACATCAAGTTTCCAGTTACAGAATGGTATGATGACAACCGGATATTGCAATCCCTTACTTTTATGAACGGTTAAGATTCGGATAGCATTAGGAGCCTGGTCACGTTTGAGGCTTTGTTTGGCGCCCTCTTCCTGCCACCATTCCAAGAAGCCGCCGAGGTCTCCGTTTTCTTCATGGCTGTAACGGTGCACTTCATTCATAAAGGCTTCCAAGTAATGCTCTTCATCACGCAACGTGTTGAGCCCAAATATGCGTGATAAGCGGCTGCACAGGTCATAGAGGGCCATCCGGCTCAGGCTGATATGCTCTCTGGTAAATTCTTCGGGTAATAGACCTGCCATATCACTCATGCCTGCCGTAGCTGCTTTTGCTAGTGTGGTAGCATCCGGGCAACTCAAATTTCTAACAGCGGCATATAATTTTACTGCGGCAGCAATAGCAGGCTTATTTTTGATGTTGTGCAGCAAATGCAAGAGGTTTACCATTAACTGCACAGAAGTAGCAGCACCTAACCGCAGGGCCTCCTCACTCAAAACATCAAACCCATGCTCAGCTAAAAAGGAGGCTAGTTCTCTTGCTTCACCGTTGCTTCGTACGAGTAGTGCTATGTCTTGAAGGACATAACCGGCGTTACAACTCTTTGTTATACTGTTTATTAATAATGCTTTGGCCTGCTCTTTAAATGTAAGCCCCAAAGCATTTTGACCTCTGTTTTGGTCACTCACAAGTTGCACCTGAATAAATCCACTGTTATTGTTGATGGCATTTTCTTCAGGGAATAACTGTTCACTTTGTTCATATACAGCTTCTATGTTATTTAACAGGCCGTCTATGATATCTTCGCGTTCTTTAGGGAACTGCTTTTTTTCTGCTGCTGCTACTTCAGCTACTTCCGCTACCACTTCTGCCGCATGCTTAAATAGGCAGTTGTTGAACGCTATTAGTTCTTTGCTGCTTCGCCAATTGTGCTGTAGCTGTTCCTTAGTGACAGAGTGTAGATCCTTTTCAACATCTTGTAGCATTAGCCTAAGATCACCGCCGCGCCAACGGTATATGCTCTGCTTTGGGTCCCCAACTATTAAGTTTTTGTTACCCGAAGCTATACTGTTTCCTAATAATGGATAGAAGTTGTTCCAGTGCATGCGGCTGGTGTCTTGGAACTCGTCAATGAGAAAATGGTTATAGCGGTTGCCGGTTTTCTCATATACAAAAGGAGCTTCATCTTTCCCTATGATCTCATTCAGTATTTCCGCTACATCAGATATGAGTAGTGCATTGTTGTCTTTCCTATAGTCATTCAGTAATTGCAAGTACTCACCTAATAAAGCACAAGTAGTAAAGTGCTCCAGTACGGCGCAGGCTGAACAGTACTCTTTGTAACGTCCATTATCATATAGGCTTATCGCTTCCTCAAGGCAGGCGTCCAAACAGGCTGAGCCAAGAGCTGCTATTAACGCTAGTTTTCCAGATTTATCTCTTTTTATATCTCCAGTAAACCATGTTAATCCTTCCTTAAGAATTTGTCTGTTTGTTTTGGTTGGCTCATAATTAGAGCCGCTGGCTATTTTCTTGAAATACTTCGCAACACTTTTTGTACTTCCACCCCTAAAATCATCAACCGAAAGACCTGCATTATCAATTGCTTCTAAAGCTTCTTCGCCAATTTGCCTCATTTCCGCCTCAAAGTCCCTCTTAATTTTAATCAGGCTGTCTAAGAATTTCTGAGAAACAGTTCTGTCTTTTGATAATTGTTTCAGACCCTCCTCTTGGTCTGCAAATCCCTCCTTCACCACTTCTCCAATTAGCTTGTGCAGATTTTTGCGGATATCCCAAGGCTTTCCCTGGCTTATCTGTTCTGTTGAAAATCTTACAAGCCAATTGCGCAGAAAATCATCCTTCTCCGCATTATCCATCAGTTGGTCTGTCAGCTCTTCCAAAACCTTGGCAATGTTTAATTCTATCGTATAGCCAGCTGACAAATTGGCCTCGCGTGCAAAAGAACGGACTACCTTCTGGAAAAAGCTATCAATGGTGCTGACGTTGAAATGGCTGAAGTTATGCAATATGCTAACCAAAGCGTTTTTAGCTCGGTTTTGAAGGTCAACGGGATTTATATCAATAGATTCTAAAAGGGCTTTGCCCATACCCTTATCTGTTTGGCCAGAAGCAATCAATTCCAGTTCCTTCAGAATGCGGGTTTTCATTTCCTGCGTTGCCTTATTAGTAAAAGTTACGGCGAGGATACTCCGGAAATAGGTAGGATCATCTTGGCCCAGAAGTAACTGCAGGTAGTTCATGGTTAAGGCATAGGTTTTGCCACTACCAGCTGATGCACGGAGTATGGTTAAGCTCATTTTAAAAGCGAGATAGGTAATAAGGATAAGTAATTTAGATATATTATTTCTATATATAATCAACAATAAATTTTTAAATGACTAGGGACTTAAAGACCCTTGTTAATTTGATAAATATTACTGCTTCTGAAAAAGCTTCATAAAGGCTGCTTAAGAACATTCGAGATCAATTACTTAACTGTAAGATATTAACATGATGACTATCAAGAATAACATCTCCAAGGCCTAAACATATTTGCCTTTAAAGTGGCCAATGGCGAACTTCGCCCGTTGCTCATTAAGATAATGAAGTTAGCTCTCTGCTTTTAGCCACGCCTGCAGAATAGCTTGAGACTTTTGTGAAATCGTTCCAGCTTCTAACGAAAGGCCGCGTTAAGATTTTGATGAGCCTGAGTGAGTATTGTTTCAAATTGTATGTGTGGAAATAGAGGTGCTTTATTTAAAAGCTTCCTTTAGCCCCATGTTTTCTGCCTGATTTTGGCGTTTATAATAGAGTAAGGTTTATATGGCAGATATTATCCGTTTGTTGCCCGAGTACCTGGCCAACCAGATCGCCGCCGGCGAGGTGGTGCAGCGCCCGGCCTCGGTGGTGAAGGAATTGTTGGAGAATAGCGTAGACGCGAAGAGTACCAGCGTGCAGCTGATTGTAAAAGACGCGGGCAAGCAGCTCATTCAGGTGGTAGACGACGGCCTGGGCATGACCGAGACGGATGCCCGTATGTGCTTTGAACGCCACGCCACCTCTAAAATACAAAGCACAGAGGACTTGTTCCGCATCCGGACCATGGGGTTCAGGGGCGAGGCTATGGCCTCTATTGCCGCCGTGGCCCAGGTAGAGCTGAAAACCCGCGCCCGCGGCACGGAGCTGGGTACCTGCCTGACCATTGAAGGCAACGAAGTTCTGAAGCAGGAGCCGGTGGCCATGGCCGAGGGTACCGTGGTGTGCGTGAAGAACCTCTTCTTTAACGTGCCCGCTCGCCGCAACTTCCTAAAAAGTAACCCGGTGGAGATGCGGCACATTTTGGATGAGTTTCAGCGGGTAGCCTTGGCAAACCCTGAGATTGCCTTCACGCTGTATCAGAACGAGGTGGAGGTAATGAATTTGCCGGCCGGAAAGCTGAGCCAGCGCATTGTCTCCATCTTCGGGAAAGAGTATAAAGAGCAGCTTGCCAGCTGTGAGGAGAACACGCCGTTTCTGACCATCAAAGGCTATATCGGGAAGCCGGAGTTTGCGAAGAAAAGCCGCGGGGAGCAGTTCTTTTTTGTGAACAACCGCTACATCAAAAGCCAATACCTGAACCACGCGGTGCTGACGGCTTATGAGGGGCTGCTGCCAAAAGACAGCTTTCCGTTTTACGTCTTGTTTTTGGAAATAGCCCCCGAAACGATAGACATAAACGTGCACCCTACCAAAACCGAGATTAAGTTTGAGGACGAAAAAACGGTATACGCCATTGTGCGGGCGGCGGTAAAGCAAAGCCTTGGGCTGCACAATATTGCGCCTTCATTAGACTTTGGGGCCGATGTGAATTATATCCCCTTACAGCCAACCAAATTTCCGGCGTCCATGGATTTTGAGGCCGCTCCGGCACAGGCTCCACGGGCATCTTCAATGCCTCCTGCTTTTTCTTCGCCTTCGGCGCGGCCAGTTTCTGCCGCCTCTGCCACAGGTAGCAACACCTTTACCAGCCGCGCCTCTGCGGGCGGGAGCGGGCGGGATGAAAGCTTTTTCACCCCCTCTGCTTTGCGACAGGCGCAGCAAGAAGCAAATACCGGCGAGAGTAAATTGTTTGCGGAGGAAGAAGATAGTTTTGCCGCCACTGCTTCAGCGGCAACTGGCGGTTCTAAAACCCTGCAGGTGCATCAGAAGTACATTATGGTGCAAGTGAAGAGCGGACTGATGGTGGTAGACCAGCAGGCAGCCCAGGAGCGGATTCTGTTTGAAAAATACAGCCAGGCGTTGGGAAAACGTTCAGGAGCCTCCCAGCAACTGCTGTTCCCGCAAACCCTGCACCTTTCGCCCGCCGACTATTCGCTGGTGATGGAGCTGGCCGAGGAATTCAAAGCGCTGGGTTTTATCTTCAATGAGTTCGGGCAGAATACGTTGGTGGTGAACGGTATACCTGCCGAAGTGCCTTTGCGCGACGAGCGGGAGCTGATTGAGGGGCTCCTGGAACAATATAAGAACAATCTTTCGTCGTTAAAGGTAGACAGGCAGGAAAACTTGGCTAGGGCCATGGCCAAACGCGTAGCCTCCCGCCAGACCGGCCGCTTAACTGACCATGAAATGAATGCGCTGGTTGATAGGCTCTTTGCGTGCCAAGTTCCTAACTATACGCCCGGCGGTCAGAAGACTTTGGTTATTTTGCAGACAAACCAGTTGCAGGACCTGTTTCTGAAATAATTTTAATGCCCGTTTTTGGTCTGTTTTTCTAAAAAGAAGCCAAAAACGAATAATGACAGAAAGAGGGGGAGAGTTTATAAACTATCAAAACTAACAAGAAGCTGTTGCTAAAGTTGTACCAGCTCTAAGAACTAACTTATATGCCACCTATCACACCAACGGTGCGGAACCTGCTGATTGTGAACGTGCTTTTGTACTTCGCGAGCGGCAACTTGTTTCCGGTTGATTTATTTGCCCTGCACGACCCAAGGTCTGAGTACTTCAGACCTCACCAGTTTATCACGCACATGTTCATGCACGGTGACACCATGCACCTGTTCAGCAACATGTTCAGCTTGTTTATATTCGGGCCCATGCTGGAGCACCACTGGGGCGGAAAGCGCTTTCTTATTTTTTATTTTGTAACCGGTTTGGGAGCCAGTTTGCTGTACATGGGCATTAGGTACTACGAGGTGAGTCAGGTGATGGATGCTGCCACCGCTTTCCTGCAGAACCCAGACCCAATTGATTTTAAGCGGCTGCTGGAAGCGGCAAATTTGAACACCCAACGGTATGAGCAGGTGTTGGTAGACTTTTACCGCAACCCTGAAAATCCACAGCTAATTGCAGAAACAAAAGAATTTGTCCAACTCGTGTCTGAGCGGGTGGTGAATGGCAGTATGTTAGGTGCGTCTGGGGCGGTGTTTGGGATATTGATGGCCTTTGGTATGCTGTTCCCCAACACAAAGCTGTTCCTGCTGTTTTTCCCGTTCCCAATCAAAGCCAAGTACTTTGTGTTTTTATACGGTGCATTTGAGTTATATGCGGGTGTGCAGCGGAATCCGGGAGATAACGTGGCGCATTTTGCTCATATCGGGGGCATGATTTTCGCGTATATCCTACTCAAGATTTGGGAGCGGCAACGCAATAACTTCTACTAATATCTATGACCAGCATTTTTGACGATATAAAATCGGCGTTCAGCCGCGGGAACAACGTTCTGCACCAGCTCATTCTTATCAATGTGGTGGTGTTTGCGGTGCTGCTCGTTCTCCGGATGATAATGTATTTCACCGCCGGCCCCGCCGCCTTTGCGTATCTGATGAGCTTTTTCAGGATACCATCAGACATGGGTATGTTTGCGTACCGGCCCTGGACGATCATTACCTATTTCTTCACGCACCTGGATTTTCTGCACATCATCTTCAACATGCTGAATTTGTATTGGTTTGGGATGTTGGTGCGGGAGTATTTAGGAGATAAGCGCTTGGTGAACTTGTATGTGTTGGGTGGCTTGGCCGGAGGTCTGTTGTTTCTGCTGGCTCAAAATACTATTCCCTATTTGTACAGCCAGGGAAACGCCGTTATGATTGGTGCATCTGGCAGTGTGATTGCCGTAATGGTAGCCGCCGCCACATTGTTGCCCAACTACACCTTCAACTTGATTTTGATAGGCCCGGTGCGGATAAAGTACATAGCTGCGGTGATGGTGCTCTTGTCTATTTCTGGGGCAACAGGCGGTAACGCAGGCGGAAATATTGCGCACATTGGCGGTGCTCTGCTCGGGTTCCTGTACATAAAACAACTGCAAAGCGGCACTGACCTGGGGCGTCCGGTGCAGGCGGTATTGGGCTTTTTCAGTGGCCTGTTCCAGAAGCGCCGTCCGCTAAAGGTGGCTTATAACAACCCCAGCCGGCCATACAGCTCTGGTACCTCTGCTTCCACAAGAGCGCAGAGCCCATCTCACTCAGGCTCCATGTCCCCGTCCCAAATAGAAATAGATCAGATTCTAGACAAGATCTCTGTATCAGGTTACGAAAGCCTTACGAAAGAAGAAAAGCAGAAACTGTTTAAGGCAAGCCAGAAGTAGGGGGGCGTAATTAGTTATTCGTTGTTCGATTTTGGGGTTAAGGGGGCAAGAAACATAGCTTTCTATTTAGACAGAATCAAGGGTTGACCAAAAGACCTAGCAGTGTCTTTCAGACCTGCTAGTGTCTGTGCCAGTAGCCGCTGCCAATTGCATCCTTTAAATCTTGCTTCTGACAAGCTATACTATCTGATATGCAACGCCAATCTGGAGATTGGCTGTCCGGCTGTGCGTAGAGCGCTGCGCTAACTCTACACACAACAACAACAACAACAACAACAACAACAAAGCTTAGGCAAAAAGAAGGCCCTGATGGTTATCCATCAGGGCCTTCTTTTTGTTTTGGGACTGTTTTCTCTAAAATAGGTCTAAAACAGCTTAAGCTTTCCCTGTACCGCTGGCTTTCAGCATGTCGCCGATGGCGCCAATGCTGCCCAGGGTTTCCACAGCGGTGGTAGGGATGAAAATTTTATTAGCTGGCCCCATGGCAATCTTCTCCAGTGCCTCAAACGATTGGTAGGTTAGCACCCTATCATCTAGGCCGGCCTCAATAAGAAGTTGGATTCGTCTTTTCTCGGCTTCAGCCACGTCTGAAATGGCGCGGGCTTCACCCAAGGCCTGTAACTCAGCGGAAGCACGTTCCCCTTCGGCTCTAAGAATCTTACTGGTCTTGTCACCTTCAGCCCGAAGGATCATGTCTTGTTTGGCGGCTTCGGCTTCCAGAATGGTGGCGCGGCGGTAACGCTCGGCTTTCATCTGCTTGTCCATGGCCTCTTGAATGTCAAGCGGCGGCTTTATGTCAATTACCTCTACACGCTCAATACGCACGCCCCACTTCTCGGTGGCCTCGTCCAAAGCGGTTCTGATTTCAGCGGAAATGCGCTCGCGTCCTGACAAGGTTTCGTCTAGTTCCAGATTTCCGATAATCTGGCGCATGGTGGCGGTGGTGATGTTCCGCACGCCCATTACATAGTCAAAAATACCATAAGTGGCCTGCTCTGGTCCCACAACCTGATAGAAGACAATGGTGTCAATGAGCACTTGTACGTTGTCGCGGGTAATAACCGTCTGCGGTGGCACATTGGCCTGCTGAATGCGTAAATCGTGGTACACCCGCACCCTATCCATAAAAGGTATGAAGAGGTTCAGGCCGGGGTGCATGAGGCGCTGGAACTTGCCCAGCCGTTCTACCACCGCCACCCGCTGTTGCTGGATGATTCGGATAGACATGGCCATCAACAGAATAACGGCACCAAGAATAATAAGAGATGTGGTCATAGTTTTTTTAAGGGTGGGTTTAGAAAGGAAAGGACCAGCTGGTACGCTCAGAGCTGCTGGTTAAATAAAAAGCTTTAGTTAAGGAGAATGATGTTAAATACCTGCTTGCTGAGGAGGGTTTGCCTGTAACTCATCCACCAAGGGTTTCACCTGCAGCACCGTGCTGCTTTGGCTGACCACCAAGACTTGCTGCCCGGGGTACAATGCTTCCTGAGCACTAGCCGACCACACTTCCGTGCCTACTTTAACTAGCCCCAGCCGGGTAGGAGTCACGGGCTCAATGATTTCGCCTACCCGATTGGCCATAAAATGGACAGGGTCATCAAAACCTTTGGCTATGCTGGCCCGGGCGGTAAGCGGTTTGGTGAAAATTATAAGCAAGAGGCCCGTTACGCTGGCAGCAGCGGGCGGAAGCCAATACGTTTCAGGGAAGAAATAAGAAAGAACGGCTGCAACCAGAGCAGCTATACCCAGCCAGAGGAAATAAAAGCTGACCGTGAACATTTCGCCCACTATAAGCAGAATGCCGGCCACTAACCATAACCACCAAATTGAAATATCCATTGTCTTAAATATTATAGCAGTAAGATACAAATTTTGATCTAATTCACAAGTAGTTAGATACGTCGGGAATTTCCCCACTCCTTATATGATTACGAAACTGAGTAGGAATCAGGTAATCTGAACCGATATCAGAAGTTATTACTCTGTTAGTCGGTTTTAAGACTGGTTTCTTACGGTAAGCTGGCCAGAATTGAATGATTATAAATTATCTGTAAAGGCAGAGTGGGTGCCATACCATTGCTGCATTAAGAAAAAGGCAGTGAAATATAATGTATGCGGTAAAGGCGCTGTTTTTAGTCTGTTTTTCAAAAAATAGCCCTAAAACGCAAGAAGCCCGACCTTGTGGCCGGGCTTCTTTTATAAGAATCAACTATGATTAGGAGTTAGCAGGCATGTTGTCTAACACATCCATTACCTCGCGTACGGCTTTCTCTGAAGCTTTCAGAAGCGCCATTTCGTCTTCGTTCAGTTGCAGTTCAATTACTTTCTCAATGCCGTTTTTGCCTAACACAACTGGCACACCTAAGTAAGTGCCGTTGATGCCGTACTCGCCTTCCAGCTTAATGCAAACCGGGAATACGCGCTTCTGGTCACGTACAATGGCTTCTACCATTTGAGCAGCTGCTGAACCCGGAGCGTACCAGGCTGAAGTGCCCATTAGTTTCACCAGCTCGCCACCACCGTTTTTGGTGCGGTCTACAATAGCGTCTAATTTGGCAGAGTCAATCAGTTCAGTTACTGGAATACCACCTACGGTAGTGTAACGCGGAAGCGGAACCATAGTATCGCCGTGGCCACCCATCAATACCGCCTGAATGTCTTTTGGGGACACGTTCAGCTCTTCAGCCAGGAAAGCGCGGTAACGGGCAGTGTCTAAGATACCGGCCATACCCATCACCTTCGTGCGTGGCAGCTTAGAAGTAAGGTGCGCGGCGTAAGTCATTACGTCTAGCGGGTTAGAAACCACTATAATGATAGCCTCCGGAGAGTGCTTTATCACGTTCTCGGTCACGGAACGAACAATACCAGCATTGGTGCTGATCAGGTCGTCGCGGGTCATGCCTGGCTTACGCGGCAAACCAGAAGTGATCACTACCACGTCTGAATTGGCGGTGCGGCTGTAATCATTGGTTACACCCACGGTGCGGGTGTCATACAAGTTGATAGGTGATTTCTGCCAGATATCCAGAGCTTTGCCTTCAGCGAAGCCTTCTTTGATATCCACTAACACTACTTCATTGGCGATTTCGCGGTATGCCAACACGTCGGCACAGGTGGCCCCTACGTTTCCGGCTCCAACTACAGTTACTTTCATTATGCTTGGGTTTGGTTAGACTATATTAAAATGTTTGCGGCGAAATTAAATAAAAGTGCGTCAGCTAGGAAATTAATTGCTAATTGTTGGTTGCTATTTGTTGATTGTTCTTTTAAGTAAAGATAATTTTTGCCCTGTTTTCAGGCCATTTTCTGAAAAACAGACCCAAAACAGTCTGCTACTGTCATTTCGTTACCTATAGGTATAGCTAGGTGGCTAATCCTCAAGCTGGGCAAATTATCAATCAGCAATCAACAATTAATGTAAAGTGATTTCCAGCACTTCCTGGGTGTTTTCGGTGACCTTGAACCGGTTGTCGAGTTGTTGGCCCAGCACCCAGGTCAGAGAGGCATCTGAAACCAAAACCCAGACATTGGGCTTCAGGTTAGCCGGCACCTTTCGGTCTATCAGCAGATCGCTCACTTTCTTTTTGCCGTTCATGCCCAATGGTATAAACCAGTCTCCTTCTTTCCAGGGGCGCAGTTTAAGAGGGAACTTAAGTAAATCGGCATCAAGGGCGGCTACGTTTTTGCCGCGCGGTACTTTATAGCCCTCGGCAGGTTTTCGGCTTATTTTGGCTAAATAAGGCCCAAAACGGACTTCAGTGGCTTCTTCGGGTAAGTTGATACTACCAAAGCTTTCCAGATTTTTAAGGGTAATCACCAGTTCCTCGCGGTCTTTTACCAGCACGTGGGTAGGGGAGGTGAAGGTTTTACCTGATTGGCCATCCCAGGCAGCCGCAATCTCTTGCGCCTGTACATAAGAAAAGTGGAACGGTTTTAGCAGCTCGTGTAGCAGCACGGTCGGGGAAGGACTGTTTTGCAAAGGGGCAATACGCAGGTAGGTAACACCGTTCTCTGTGCGTTGCGTTTTAGCCTTGATTTCTTGAAAAGAGGCCAAAAACACGGCCTCGGCGCCTTGCAGTCGCTCCAGTGTTTGGGTAAATGTTTGGTCTAGGTTGGGGTTTAGCTCCTTGAGGTGCGGAATCACCTCGTGACGAATCAGGTTTCGGGAGTATTTTCGGCTCTCATTGCTGGAATCTTCTCTCCAAGCCAGGCGTTTAGAAGTGAGCCAGTCGTACAGGTCGTCTTTTGCCAGACAGAGCAATGGCCGGATGAGGTGGTTGTTCTTGGGCGAGATGCCATGAAGACCGGCCAAACCGGTGCCACGCACCAGGTTCAGGAGCACCGTTTCCAGCGCGTCAGATTGGTGGTGCGCCGTGGCAATGACATCATACCCCAGCTGCTGGCGCATTTGCTCAAACCAGGTGTACCGCAGGGCGCGGGCCGCCATTTGAATGGAAATGCCCTCCTGTTCGGCAAAAGCCTGGGTTTGGAACTGCTCTGAGTAAAAGGGCACGCTGTATTGCTTCGCCAGTTTGCGCACGAACAGCTCGTCGGCGTCTGACTCTTCGCCCCTGAGGCCAAAGTTGCAGTGCAGCACGGCAAAAGGCAGCTTGAGACGGTGCAGCACATCGGCCAGTACCACAGAGTCTAGGCCTCCGCTGACGGCCGCCAAGATTTTGGTCTCTGTACCAGCCAACTGGTGGGTATTTATATAGTGTAAAACTTTCTGGAGCATCAGTGAAGGAAGGGTATTTTTAGTAGTTTTGTCTCTGAGTTTAGCTTTAATGCTTATGGCTTACCAGCCGAGCACCTATTTAACTGGCCTAACTCTTTATTAAGTTGTTAATGAATTTCACAAAGGTAATAGTAGTATCTCTTTTATCCGTGCTTTGGTCGGTAACTGCTTTTGCGCAGGGCGGGGGCCAACCGGTAGAGGTTTCTGCCAATACATTACAGGCCGGTACTTATAATGGAGAACCCATTCGCCGGTTATTAGGCAATGTGGTCATGCGTCAGGGCGGTACCACTGTTACATCAGACTCTGCCTATCAATACGCAAACGACCGTAACCGGCTGGAGGTGTTCAGCAACGTGAACATTACCCAGGAAACCATGCATGCCACCAGCAATACTGCCAGCTATGACGGTACCAAGCGGGTTGCCAACATGCGGGGCAACGTAGTGCTGCGCGATCAGGAAATGACCTTGTCAACTCCGGCACTTGACTATGATCTGAATGCCAAACGGGCATATTATACCCAAACCGGCAATATTGTAGGCCCAGACTACACCATTAAAAGCCAGTTCGGTACTTATACCACCACTGATAAAGTGCTTTCTTTTAAAAAGAACGTGGTGTACAAGGGGCAGAATGCGGAGGTGCTTTCTGATACCATGGCCTACAATACGGTCACCAAAGTAGTGGAATTCTTCGGACCCACTACTATCAAATCTCCAGATGGTACATTATACGCCACCCGCGGTACCTATAATACCGTTACGCGTGAATCTAATTTCAGAGGTAATGCCAGCATCAAAACTCCGGATTATCTGATTAGGGGAGACGTGCTGACCTATGACAAAGTGCAGGAGTTCTACACGGCCACCCGTAACGTGTCTATGACCGCTATAAAAGACAGCACCGTTATCACCGGAAATGTAGCTAAATATTGGCGGTCTCAGGGGCGGGCGAAGGTGTACGGTAGCCCGGTTATGCGTTCTATCTCCGCAAAAGACACCATGTACCTCTCAGCAGATACCTTGTATTCAGTAGAAAACATGGTTGATAAAACCAAGAAAGGCATGCTGTATGCCTACCCAGATGTGCGCATTTTCAAGTCAGACATGCAGGCGCTGTGCGATTCACTGACCTACAACCTGAACGACTCGGTTATTTACATGAACCGCAACCCCAGGCTATGGGCCAGCAAAAACCAGTTGACGGCTGATAGTGTGATTCTGCGTCTGCAAAACAATACCTTGCGCCAGATGCAGCTTTTTGGTAATTCATTTGCCGTGTCACAAGATACGCTGGAGAATTTCAACCAGATAAAAGGCCGTAACATGACAGCCCATTTTGGGGAAGGTAAGATCAGACGGGTTGATGTAAACGGAAACGGAGAAAGCCTGTATTTTGCTTTGCAAGGTGACACAACCAATATGGGAATGAACCGTGCCTTTTGCAGTGACATGCGCATGTTGTTTGATAACGGGCAGGTGCAATTCATTACTTTCTTAACCGAGCCCGATGCCAAACTGGTGCCTCCGCATGAGTTGAAAGAGCCTGAGCGGAGGCTTAAAGGTTTTGAGTGGCTCTCAGAGCAAAGACCCACCCGTAGCGTGGTCTTGGAGCCAAGAACAGGCAAGAGAAACGTAGCTGACCAAGGGCAACCTAAATCGGGCACCACGAAAAGCACAAAAGCGGCAACTCCGGCAAAAAGTACTCCCAAAGCCAAAACCCCCGCTGTTAGTCCTAAAAAACAACCAACCCGTACCCAAAGCCCCCCTCCAAAGACACCAGTTCAGCAAAAGGGAACAGGCTTAAAGAAGTTTGAAGTAGAGTAAACCGGCAGTATACTTAGCAGGCTTGCCAATCGTTCAGTGATTATATAAAAGATTTTTGTTATTTTTGCGCGCTTATGACCCAACGCATCCTTTCCTTTTTGCCCTTGCTGCTCTCTGTAATACTGTTGAGCGGCTGCGGTAAATTCAATAAATTAATGAAAAGTGACGACGTAGATAAAAAATACGCGGCGGCACTACAGTACTATGAAGAAAAGGAGTACGATAAAGCGGGTTCGCTTTTAGAAGACTTAATGCCTTTGCTGAAAGGCCGCAGCGAGTATGAGCGGGCTAATTTCTTGTACGCAAACACTAAATACCATCAGGGGCTTTACTTAGAGAGCTCGTACCACTTTATTTCATTTGGTCAGACGTTCCCGCGCAGTCAGTATGCGGAAGAAGCTGCCTACATGAACGCAAAGTCATTGGTGAATGAATCTCCTAGCCACAACCTGGACCAGCAAAATACCGTGCAGGCAATGTCGGCTTTACAGGAGTTTATGCGCCGTTACCCTGAAAGTAAATTTATGCCAGAGGCAAACTCTGTGTATGATGAGCTAGCTTACAAGATTGAGCTAAAAGCTTTTGAAAACGCCAAGCTGAATCATAAGCTCACAAAATATGATCCGCAGTATTTCAAAGCTGCTGTTGTAGCCCTGGAGAACTTTCGCAGAGATTTTCCGTCTTCCTCATTTAATGAAGAAGCCGCTTACCTGCGTATAGATGCTCAGCATAGTTACGCTAAACAAAGTATCGAGGCTAAGCAACGCGAACGTTTTCTGGAGGTAATTGCCTTCTATCAGGCATTTGTAGATGCATACCCGCAGAGCAAGTATCTACGGGCTGCCGAAGGACTTTATGATTCAAGCCTGAAAGAGATTGAAAGGCTGAAAAAGAATGAACCGGCCGCTGCCACGGCCACTAATAAATAATTTGTAAACACTCAATTCACTAGATATATGGCACAAGTACCAGCATCCATCGTTACCCGTAATGTCTCTGACCTGGCGGCTGAAACCGGCAACGTTTATGAGTCTGTATCCATCATTTCAAAGCGTGCAAACCAGATTGCGGTAAAGGTGAAAGAAGAATTGAACTCTAAATTAGCTGAGTTTGCCACTACCGTTGATAACCTGGAGGAGGTATTCGAGAACCGCGAGCAGATTGAAATCTCTAAGTATTACGAGCGTATGCCCAAGCCTACCAACATGGCCATTGAAGAGTTTGTGGAAGGAAAAGTTTACTTCCGTAAAGCTGACGACGAAGAGCAAACCTCTTCCGCCTTATAAGGTAGTCTGGTATGCTTCGGCATAAGAAAATACTACTGGGGGTGTGCGGCAGCATTGCGGCTTATAAAGCGGCCATGCTGGTACGCCTGCTGGTAAAAGCAGAAGCAGAAGTGCAGGTGATCCTGACCACTTCTGCTTCTGCTTTTATAACCCCTGTTACTTTAGCCACCTTATCTAAAAGACCGGCACTTACAGAGTTTGTGCGCAATGACCAGTCTGGCCAGTGGAATAACCACGTGGAACTGGGGCTGTGGGCCGATGCTCTGGTGGTGGCACCGGCCAGTGCTAACACGGTAGCTAAATTCGCACGCGGCCTCTGTGATAACCTTCTTTCGGCCACTTATCTATCAGCCAGATGCCCTGTGTTTGTGGCTCCCGCCATGGATCTGGACATGTACCAACATCCGGCGGTACAGGAGAACTTTAGGTTGTTGAAGTCTTATGGCAACCATATCATAGAAGCTGGTTACGGCGAACTGGCCAGCGGTTTGGTAGGGCAGGGGCGTATGGCGGAACCAGAAGAAATTGTGCAACACCTAGAACAGTATTTTACCTCCCGTGCAATTGTTTAGCGGCAAGAAAGTTTTAATTACGGCTGGACCCACCTATGAACCCATAGACCCGGTGCGTTTTATAGGAAATCACTCTACCGGTAAAATGGGCTATGCGTTGGCTCGTTGTTTTGCTGAGCAGGGGGCGCAGGTGTTTTTAGTTTCAGGGCCAACCGCTTTAAGGCTGGAACACCCCAACGTGGAGGTGATCAATGTAATGTCAGCAGATGATATGTTTGCTGCCTGCCAACCTTTGGCCGCCGAAACCGACGTATGGGTATTTGCCGCTGCCGTAGCTGACTATAAACCACAGCAGGTGGCTACTTCCAAAATAAAAAAAAGCGACGATTCTTTTACTATTCAACTCGTAAAGAACGTTGATATAGCAGCAACCTTGGGGCAGCAGAAAAGGTCAGATCAATTTGCTGTTGGGTTCGCTCTTGAAACGGATCAGGAGTTGCAGAACGCCCAAGCGAAACTGCAGAAGAAAAATCTGGACATGGTGGTGCTGAACTCTCTGCGTGACACAGGGGCTGGCTTCCGGCATGATACAAACAAAATCACCATTGTAAAGCCGCACACGGTAGAGGAGTACGAGCTGAAAGCAAAAGAACAGGTAGCGCAGGATATTCTGGAATCAATAAAAACTGAGTGGGCATGTTGGCAAAAAGATTAATATGGGTGGTTGGGCTATTTCTTCTACTGCCTTTTGCGGTGAAGGCGCAAGAGCTGCGGTGTGAAGTGATCGTGAACAGCGATCAGGTACAGGCCACTGACCGGCAGGTGTTTCAGCAAATGCAAAACGCCATTTCTGAAATAATGAACAACACCCGCTGGACAAATGAATACTACCAGAACGAAGAAAAGATCCGGTGCAAGATGTTTATCACCTTGCGGGCTATGCCAAGGGTTGGGCTTTTTGAGGCAAATACCCAAATTATCTCTAGCAGGCCAACCTACGGCTCTGGTTATGAAACCACTGTTCTATCTTTTGTAGATACTAAGTTCGCTTTTGAGTACAACCCTGCCCAACCTTTACAGTTCTCTCCCAACACCTACACTTCTAACTTAATGGCATTGCTCTCCTTCTATGCTTATACAATTATAGGCGTAGACCAAGACACATTTGCGAGACTGGGTGGAGCCAACGCTTATACTGAGGCCAATAACATTGTGAGCCTGGTGCAATCGGCGGGTAATACCGGTGGGGGTTGGAGCGCGAATGATGACGCCCGAAGCCGCTACTGGCTCTTGAACAATCTGCTTGATCCGCAGTTTGAGCCGTTGCGCGCTGCCATTTACCTGTACCACCGTCAGGGGCTGGATGTTATGGCGCAGGACAAAGAGGTAGCCCGCCAAAACGTTCTGGAAGCACTACAGAACATACAGCGGGTAGTACGCGTGCGGCCAGGCGCGGCAGCCCTCCGTTCTTTTTTCGAGGCAAAATCATCTGAATTAACCAACGTTTTCACGGCGGCAGCTCCAGAACAGAAGCAGCAGGCCTTTGAGCTTCTGACTCAAATTGATCCCACTAACAGAGCCAAGTACGAAGCCTTGACCAGAAGATAGCTCTTTCCTGAGCTTCATGCCCTTTATGCGGCTACTCATTCTTTCCGTTTTTTGCCTAATTTTGAAAAAGTAGCTCTAAAACAGCTTCGTAGAGGAACAGTCAATTGATATCTTTACTTTCAGTGAAAATAGAAGATACAGTTGCTGCCGAAGAAGGATTTTTGGAGTTGTTGTGTTGAGCAAAATTTTCCTTCAAAAAGCTGGAACTAAGGCTATATATATTAGCATTCATACTAAATAAATTGGCATATTTGTCTTTGTAAAAAGACAGAACCTCAAGCCCTGAATCAGGTGTATCTACCTCTATGCTCGTAGATTTAAAAATAAAGAATTACGCCCTCATTGAGCAGCTGGAGTTACAGCCTTCGCCGTTGCTTAATATTATTACCGGAGAAACCGGGGCCGGTAAATCTATCATGCTGGGGGCTATTGGGTTACTGCTGGGTAATCGCGCCGACTCAAAGCTCTTGTTCAATCAGGAGCAGAAATGTGTGATTGAAGGGGCCTTTAACATTGCTGAATACAAGCTGCAGTCTTTCTTTGAAGAGGAAGACCTGGACTTTGAGCCCATTAGCCTGCTGCGCCGCGAGATCAGTCCATCGGGTAAGTCAAGGGCTTTCATCAATGACACTCCTGTAACGCTGGAGACCTTGCGCCGCATAGGTGAGTTCCTGATGGATATTCACTCGCAGCATGATACACTCTTGCTGGGAGACCCTGCGTACCAATTAAACATTCTGGATTTGTACGCCCAGAACGAGAACCTGCGCTCCCAATATACTTCGGCTTACAAGACCTACCGGAAACTGGAGCGCGAGTACCAGAATCTGGAAGCGCAAATGGCGCAGTCGCAGAAAGAACTCGATTTCAATACCTATTTGTTGAACGAGCTAACCGATGCCAACCTGCAGCCTGAGGAGCAGGAAAGTCACGAAACGGAGCTAAAGCAACTGGAGCACGCCGAGGAAATAAAGCTGAAGCTGAGCCAGACTTTGCAGTACCTGACCGAAAGCGAATACAATGCCGCCGGAGCTATCAAAGAAGCCAGCCATTTGGTTGGGCAGGTAACTGAGTTTGGAGCTAACTTTCAAACATTAAAAGAGCGTCTGGACAGCTGCCTGATTGAGCTATCTGATATTGCCGGTGAACTGGAAGATGCCGAACGCAAAACAGAGGCCGACCCGCAAAGGGCGGAGCAGTTGCAGGAGCGTCTGGACCTGATTTACACCCTCCAGCGGAAGCACCAGGTGCGTACGAATGAAGAGTTGCTGGCTATTCAGGCGGAGTTGGAAACTAAGGTGGGCAGCGTGCACAGTCTTGATGTGGCGCTGGAGAAAACCAGAAAAGCTTTAGACTTGGCTTTAGCCGAGGTAAATGAGCGTGCTGCCCAGTTGTCTGAGAGCCGTACCAAAGTTTTTGAAACGTTCCAGAACGAACTCCATGGCTTGCTTACTGAGTTGGGCATGCCAAACGCGCGCGTGGTGGTAGAGCATAAAACTTCTGCCCCAGGACCAACGGGTATTGATGTGGTGAACATTTTATTCAGTGCCAACAAAGGTGCCGCGCCTCAAACCCTAAGCAAAGCAGCTTCAGGAGGTGAATTCTCGCGCCTCATGCTCTGCGTAAAGTACCTGCTAGCCGATAAAACCGCGCTGCCCACCATTATTTTTGATGAAATTGATACGGGTATTTCAGGAGAGATAGCTGTTAAAGTGGGCCGCATGATGCAGCAGATGTCTCAGAAGCACCAGTTGATCTGTATTTCGCACTTGCCACAAATGGCTGCCCAGGGCGATACTCATTACTTTGTGTACAAAGAAGACCGCGCCGACCGCACCATTAGCCGCATCAGGCAGCTGAGCCACGAGGAGCGGGTGCTTGAAATTGCGCAGATGATTGCCGGAGCCAATCCTTCAGAAAACGCCTTCCAGAGTGCCAAAGAACTTCTGGCGCTAAGTGTGTAGGCAAGTTCTTTCATGGTTATGAAGAGTTCGATTATTTCTTTTAGATGGACTTTGAAAGTAAACTAATGGAGCTCGGGTTGAGCCTGCCACAGGTGTCTGTGCCTGGAGGCAATTATGTTTCTGTAAACATCAGGAAAGATATTGCCTACGTAGCTATACAATTTCCGATCATGAATGGGGAGTTCCTGTATCAGGGGTGCTTGGGCCATGGTGTAACAACACCGGAGGGATACAAGGCAATGCAGCTTTGCGCACTGAATGTAATTGCTCAAGTCCACCAGAAAATTGGCTTAAGCAAAATTGTTGGGCTCAACCATATTGATGCTTACTTTCAGGCAGCAGATGACTGGGATGAATCTCCTGAAGTGGTAAACGGTGCCTCTGATCTATTCATGGAACTCCTCGGGCAAAAGGGAATTCATTCCAGAGCAATTTTTGGCGTAGACAAACTGCCTCGTAATTTTTGTGTGGGCCTTACAAGTTCCTTTACAATTGAATAAGAAACACCTCAAAATCGGCATAATCTGTAGCGATTTTGAGGTGTTTTTCATAAAGTAGGCATAAAACAGGATTTGTAGCCTCAGTGAAGAACTAACAACATCCTTCATAAACCTTTACAATCTAGAATAGGCGCACTTTCTATTCTTCCTCCCGATTAACAGTGTTCATGTCAAAAGCTGGTACACAAACTGACCAGTATTCGCATTCTTCCTCAAACGGATTAGAGTAACGGATGCGGGCCCCACCTTTTATCAAAAGCGTCTGGCCTGCTGCCAGTACAACCGTTTCGCCATCAATCTCAATTTGTTTCCGGCCACGCAGCACTATGGTTACTTCGTCAAATTCTGGCGTTTGGTGAGGTTCTGACCAATTAGGCGGAGCCACCATGTAGGCAACGCTAAAAGTCTGGGTTTGGGTACTGGCTAAACCGAAGTGTTCTTCAATTAGCTTGCCGTCGGTGGTGGGTACCACAAAAGGTTTGTTTTGTAAAATATATTTCTTTTCGCTCATATGCATCTGGTGTCGGTACATGCAGTACCATCTTGAGTCTTGAGTCTATTTAGCGTCTGGGCATTCACCCTTGGTGTAAGAGGTTACTCCAGCTTTGTCGGCCATGCAGGCATTACTATAAGTTTTCTGATCGCAGCCACACACGGGGTCGTACTGCATGGTACAAGCGCCATTGGGGTCAATTTTAGAGGGGTCAACGCAGGCGGTGTCGTCTTGCTGAGTACTCTTGCATGATGCCGCAGTGAGGGCTGTGCCCAAGCAAAGGAGGTAAAGGTAATTTTTCATAGTGCAGTGTTCTTGTAGCGTATACGTTGGTTAGATATGGGGCTGAAGCTGGGTTTAGATCTTTTTCGGATAATTTCTGAAAAGGAAGCGATAAACACCTAACCTCATCAAAATTAATACGTAAAGGAATTGAATATATATATCTTACAATATTTGCGTTATGCTTCTAAAGAACGCAGGCAATGCGACAACTTTAAGCTTTGTTCATTCTTAAACTAAAACCCTTAATATTTTAAAACCATGAAAAACGACAACACCAAAATTTTGATTGCCGCTGCCGCAGGAGCTGCCGCTGGCGTAGTAGCCGGAATTTTAATGGCACCTACCACCGGAAAAGATTCTCGTGATGGCCTATTGAAATTGGCCGGACAAGTGGCCGAAGGCTTTAACGGACAACTATCTACATATATTGAGAAATTAGGTGGCTTGACTAGCTTGTTGAACGGCGAAGGAAACGATGCAAGTACTACTGCCTCTGTTGGAGCCGATGCCTCTACCGGTACTACCGCCGACGGTGGAACTGGCGCAGGAGCCTAAGGAAAAGCATTGCATTCAGTCCCATAAATTGTGGCAGATAACCTAATATATGGTTTCCCGTTAATATGGTATATACACTATGTAGTGCATATACGGTGTATCTGAATGATCTTGTTCCTTTAAAACAAATAAAACGATGAAAGACAATAGCGGAAAAATCATCCTGGCTCTTTTGGCCGGTGCTAGTGCCGGAGTAGTGGCAGGTATATTAATGGCCCCTGAAACTGGCGAGGTTTCTCGTGGCAACTTGAAAAAGTCAGCTTCTAAATTAGGGCAAGACCTGGAGTCTAAACTGCAAGCCAGCATGGAGCAATTACAGGCACTCTCTACAAGCGCAGGTGCACTGTTGAGCAAACTGCCTGTTGGCGGTAATGCCGGCGGAAGTGCCGATGTGGTTCAAACCGGTTCTAACACTACACCAACTTCGCACTTAGATGGTATACCTAACGGCGGGAACGATGGTTCTGCCGATGGAAACACCAAAGGTGGTACCACCGGAAGAGGAAAAGGTAAGAAAGCTGCTTCAAGCGGAAGCGGAGATTCTACCGGTTCTGGCGGAGGATCTAACGCTAGTGCCTAACATCTGACATAAAATCTTTAACCGTTCTGTAACCTTGTGTAGGCAGTGCCGTTAAAGAAAGTAAGAATGATTGGTTAAATGGTTTATGCGAAACCGATGAAGCTAAGCTAAGCAGAAAGTCGGCGCTGAAACTCGCGAAGAATCGTAAGGGATGCGGTGATGGTTTAGTCAGCAGAACAACAGTAGCAAATAAGAAATCATTTAATCAATATGGAAAGCCTTCCCAGACGGGGAAGGCTTTCTGCATTTATACAGGTTCTGTTTAGGTTATCTCACTTGAGGAGCAGGGGCTCGCTGTTACGTTTTGAGCTTGTTTTTCTAATAGTAGGCCTAAAACAGAAGCGGCTGCCTTCTTGGCAGCCGCTTCTGTTTTCAAGCTGACGTACTTTAGGAGCACATCAGCACATTAGTTATTCTCTGGCTTCATCTGTGGGAAGAACAGTACTTCCTGTATAGACGGTGAGTTGGTCATGATCATGCTCAACCGATCAATACCTATGCCCAGACCAGCCGTTGGCGGCATACCATATTCCAAAGCACGAAGGAAGTCTTCATCCAGCACCATGGCTTCAGTGTCGCCGCGTTTTCCTAACTCCAACTGCTCTTCAAAACGGGCGCGCTGGTCAATAGGGTCATTCAACTCAGAGAAGGCGTTGCAGATCTCTTTACCGTTACAGATTGCCTCAAAACGCTCAACCAAACCTTCTTTGCTGCGGTGTTTCTTTGCCAGCGGGCTCATCTCTACCGGATAGTCTGTGATGAAGGTTGGTTGGATCAATTTCCCCTCACACATCTCGCCGAAGATTTCATCAATGATTTTGCCTTTGCCGATGTTCGGATCAAGCTTGATGCCTAGGCCGGCAGCAGTTTCGCGCAACTGCGGCTCGTCCATTTCAGAGATATCAATCTTGGTGAAGTGCTCAATGGCTTCAAACATGGTGAAACGTTTCCAAGGGCGGGCGAAGTTGATTTTGTTTTCCCCTACCTGCACCTCAGTTGTTCCGTGAAGCGCTAAGGCTACCTTCTCTACCATCTCTTCCACCAGATCCATCATCCAATAGTAGTCTTTGTAGGCTACATAAAGCTCCACCTGCGTGAATTCTGGATTGTGGAAACGACTCATGCCTTCGTTCCGGAAATCTTTGGAGAACTCGTACACACCGTCAAACCCACCCACTATCAAGCGCTTCAGGTACAGCTCATTGGCAATACGCAGGTACAGCGTCATATCAAGGGTGTTGTGGTGCGTTTTGAACGGACGGGCAGCAGCACCGCCGTACAACGGCTGAAGAATAGGGGTTTCCACCTCTAAGTATCCGCGTTCGTTCAGGTAATCACGCATGGTGTTCACCAGTTTGGTGCGCTTAATGAAAGTCTCACGCACCTCAGGGTTTACCACCAAGTCCACGTAACGCTGACGGTAACGCAGTTCTGGATCGGTGAAGGCATCATATACGTGCTCTACGCCATTCTCGTCAACCTCACGCTTTACAATAGGTAATGGCTTCAATGACTTAGTGAGCAGTTTCAGTTCCGTCACGTGCACTGAGGTTTCGCCTACCTGTGTTTTGAACACATAGCCCTTTACACCAATAAAGTCACCAATGTCCAGCATCTTCTTGAACACGGTGTTGTACAGGTCTTTGTTTTCGCCCGGGGCGATGTCATCACGAGATACGTAAATCTGGATGCGGCCTGAGCTATCCATAAGCTCGGCAAACGAGGCCTTGCCCATGACGCGGCGGCTCATTAAGCGGCCCGCCAGGCTTACCTCTTGGTAATTATTCTGCTCTGGGTCGTAGTTGTCCTTTATTTCTTTGGCCGTGGCAGTCACGTCAAAAAGTTCGGAAGGGTAGGGGTTAATGCCCATCTTCTGTAGCTCTTCGCGCTCATGGCGCCGGCGCAGTTCCTGTTCGCTTAATTGCATGGAAACGTCTTGTTCAGTGGATTCTAAAAATCAAACCGCAAATTTCGGAAATAATTCGCAGACATGAAGAGGTTTAGGCAGTTTTCGTTTCTTTCAAACATACTCTATTGCCAACAGCAGGTTTTTCAGTTTAAAGCTAACCCTACAGCAGTGTTTTAGGCCTCTTTTTGGAAAATTAGGTCTAAAACACTTCTTCAACTTCAGAAAGTAAAGCAGGGTAACAGATGCCTTTTGCCACCAAACCGACCACAAGCGTGAAAACTACGTTTAAGACAGGACTAATTTTCTGAACTATGAAATGTGAATTAAGTTTGATATTTGAAGAAAACGACGGCACTCTACGCTGGTTGTTCAATATACTTATCTATGCCCACCAAATAAGTGACCCTCAGGTACGTAAAGCTTTGCAGCCTACCTTAAAAGAATTTCTGCACAAAAGAAGCTACCAGGAGGTGATCAGATTGGCCGAAACAGATATAGACGAGGGTGATTTTGTACGGGACTACATCAACCAGGATCTTCTCAAGTTCAATGCGGGGCAGGTACGGATGACCGGCGAAAAAATAAAAGCGATGTGTTTTACTATTGCCCAGGCTGGGCAAATGGAAGCCGCCGCCGACCCAGATTCTGTAGCACCTGAAGTGATGAATCTTTTCAGAGATCATGAATTGAAGCTAAACCAAATTAAACAATGTGCCATAGAGGCCTTGAAAGAGGCCGGAGCCAAAGGTGTTTCTATTGAGCGCTTCAGTTATGAATAGCTTAGAAATTTGAAGATGGTGGTGAGGAATTGTTGGGAGGATAAAACGTTTTCGCTGTTTTTAGAAAAACAGGCCGAAAACAGCAATCTTAAAATTTACTCCCGCACTCATAGCATTAAGCAGCTGCAGACAATTGCATGGTAGAGCCTCCTTCTAAAAAGAGTGGTTCTACCTGTTTGTGCAGCCTTGCCTCTACAAAGCTGTGCTTTAAGTGTTCTGGCAGCTCTTTTACCAGCTGCTGATACTGTTCTATGCCCATGGCCTTTGCCACATAACTTTCATGTATACCATTTAAGTAGCTGACAATAGACAGCAGCGACTCATGAAATAGCTTAAAATCTATCTCTGCCTCAACAAAACGGTCTATTTCTTTTTGGGTTGAGGAGATTCGTAAGCGACTCAGCAAGTCGAAAAGAGTAGTGTAACCCATGCGCCAGGTAATCTGTTGCCAATGCTGCGCCGACCATTTCTCCAGAATTTCACCGGTTTTGTTGCTCCTAATAGCGGTTGCCGGGTTACTCTGTACCTGTTGCCGTATAGTAGTGGCTGCTAGTTTTCTGGTAGTGCGTAAAAACTGCCCCACCTGTGCCTGTGCCTCTATTTCTTTACCGGCAATCTGTAGGCCTGGCTTATAGCCAGCCAGTGGCAACCGGTGAATACTGAAGTCACCGTAGGGGCCGGCAGCGTAAAAGCCAATAGCTCTAGGGTAGGCGTTTTTCACCACTAATCTTCCAGCTTCCCTTCTAATGGCAGCCTCTTGGTTTGTTTTAATGCCCAAGGTGAACAAAAAAGCCTGCAAACCAGCAAACACCGCATAATAAGCCTGCGGGAATGTCCAGTGTAACGCATTCCGCAGGTAAGTGTCATCGCCTAACTCTGCCGTAGCTCTTAGAGCATATTCAGTGCTCCAGGAGTTGTGCAGAATTTTGGTTAGGCTTCTTAAGTCCTGTTCTGTTAATTCAGCAGAATGCTGCCGGAAAAACACTTGATGGCCTAAGCCTGCCTCGTCTGCACTATGGTTTATATGGTAGTTGATGGCAAAAAAGTAGTTCAGGAACACCTGCGCCGGAATAGATTTCCGCCACGCCGAATCCTGTTGTTTTTGCTCTTCCTGAAAGAGCGGAATTACATTTTCTTCGTGTACCTTCTTCATGTTTAGAAAACACTTTTGAAGGAGGTAAAGTTGCATGATTAGCAGTAATGCTTTGTTTTTATGCATTGATTTACAGATTGTTATGAATTTTTTTATTAGCTTTCAAAGAGAGAAGTCAATGAAAAAGAGAAGGGTATTGGTTGTAATATCTGCTTTGAAGCTAGAGATTTTGTATATAAACCTAATGCTTAATATACTGATGCCTATGTTGAATGTGCAAAGGCAAGTACCTCTCTGCAGGCGCTGCGGCAGTAAGATGTTTGGTCAAACTTATGGTAGTGGTTATAAAATTATGTGGTAATTATTAGGTGAAGCAACTGAAATAAATATATTTGCCTATAGTTAAAGCGTTCTTTTTCAGTATTTTTTATACAAATGTGTTTTAATTAACCCCTTACTTTATTCTATGATGAAACCCTTACAAACATTGAAATTACTTTTAGTTACAGGTCTTGGCTTAGTGAGTTTAGAGGCTTCTGCCCAAACTTTTTACGAGCCTTTTACTGGACCTGGTACCTTAGCTGGCTATAACGGATGGATAACCGCCCTTGGCACGCCTGATGAAACAATGAAGCAAAGTGGTAGCCTGTCCTACTCAGGTTTGAAAACTTCACAGGGTGATAAAGTAGTGCTGAGATCTACTAACTCAGAATATCTAAACCGTTTGTTTGATACGCCCGTTACCTCGGGTACCCTTTATGGTTCAGCCTTAGTAAGAGTATTAGATACCGACGGCTTGTTAGATAACGGCACCATAGGCAACTACTTCATGCATTTTGTGAGAGCCGCAGGATCTACTCCTTATCAGGCCCGGGTATATGTAAGAGCCGGTAGTGCACCAAACACATTCAACATTGGTATCTTGAATAACACTAATGCCGGAGGCCCAACCACTCCAGTATCTGGCACAGAAATGTTTGGTACCAGCCCTATAGACTTTACCATTGGAGAAACATACCTCATTGTGTTCCGGCATGATATGACCTCTAACTCTTCCAGCATCTGGGTGAATCCAACCCTTGGTGGAACGGAAGAGCCGGAGCCAATGTACACTGCTACTGCTGGTGCCCCTACTACTGCGTTGGCGGGTATTGCTTTCCGGCAACTTAATTCAGCCGGAAGAGGTACTGGCAACATAGAAGTAGATGAGATAAGAATTGGACCTTCTTTTGATGCCGTTACCCCAACTGAGCCATTAGGAGTAAAAGAGTTTGCAGCAGGTACCATAAGTCTGTATCCTAACCCTACCCAAGGGGCGGTTCAGCTTAAATTGCCTGCTAGTTTAGCGGCTAATAACAACATTGACCTGAGTGTTTACAGCATGAGCGGAGAAGTGATTTTAAATGCCACTGGTTCTGAGAATGCAATGAACTTACAGTTAGCTGAAAAATTAAATGCAGCGGCAGCTGGGGTTTATGTAGTAAGAATCAATTGCGCCGGCCAAAGCTTTCAGACGAAAATGGTGAAAACCAACTAAAAAATTTTGTTAATTGGCAAGGTTAGAAGCAAGTCTACAGAGTATACCTGAAGACTTGCTTTTTTTATGACAGGTTTTGTCAGTCAAATTCCCTGATGTTACAAATCTAATCGTCAGAGGCAAGGGTTAATTTCTTCATTGTTGCCGAAGATTTTACACGTAATACTGCCTTGCTTTTCTCTCCTTTGCTCTTGTAAGAATCAGAAGAACTGAACGCATTGTAAGAAATACAATGGTAAGGCTGTCTTGTTATGATCTTCTCATAAAAAAGCATTGAAATACTGTGTGTTTTACAAGAATAGCTATAAGCAAAATTTTTACATAAAATTAACTTATGGCTAATGGTAAGAACGGGTGTTATACTTACTTTTGCCTATCTGTATTAGTGCGAACGGTTGTCAGTAAGCTTATTGCCTCAATACATATAAAGCTCTTGAACATTTACTTAAATACTTATTTTTATGGTTAAACCCTTACACAAATTAGGTTTCTTATTAGCTGCTGGCTTATCACTAGTAAATGGCTTAGATGCATTTGCACAGACAAATCCTGCCCCTCAAACTTTGCCATACGAGCAGAACTTTAATTCAATGGGTTCAGCAGGTACCACGCTTCCGGCAGGTGTCGCAGCTTGGGTTTCTCCTGCTAAGAATAGCAAGGAGGCAGCGCTAACTACTACCGTATCTGCTGATGCTTCTATTTCTGCTGTGACTACTACTCAAACTAGTAGTTCAAGTGTTTACAACTATTATAATAACGAAAACAATCAGTTGTACATTCAATTGACTGGTAATTCAACTACCGGAGCTAGTGTGTTGGCTACCGCTATTAACACAACAAATTATTCTGACGTAACGGTAGCTTATGAGATAAATCTCATTCATGACCAGCCAAGGTCTGCCGGCGTAACCTTACAATATAGAGTAGGTGAGACCGGTGATTGGATTGAAGTAGCAGATAGCGACTATAGCAGTGTTGATAGAGTAGCCAATGCTAAGCAGGAAATATCTGTTACGTTGCCAGATGCAGCCGAGAATCAGCCAATCGTGCAGTTGCGCTGGGTAACCTATGAAGTAGTAGTGAGTGGTGCAAGTGGAGGAAGAGATGGTCTTGGGTTTGACAATATTGTCATTAACGGCTCTACCACTACAGGCGTAAAAGAATTTGGAGCAGGTAACATAGGGTTATATCCTAACCCAACTACTAGTGTAGCCAAATTACAATTACCTGCCAGCCTTGCTGCTAAAGGAAATGTAGGCTTAACAGTTTACAGCCTTGATGGTAAAGTTCTTTTAAAAGCTGCTGGTTCTGAGCAGACTTTAAATGCTGAGCTTGCTCAGAAATTAACCGCTGCTGCTGCAGGTATCTATTTGGTACGTATAGATGGCAACGGAGAGTCTTTCCAGACCAGAATCATTAAAAACTAACGATTGAGATTTCTTAGCTGATAAAATTCAGCAAACAATATTGAGGAGCCACCTGGGGAGTAACCAGGTGGCTTTTCTTTTATGCCGGTTACCACTCTTTAAATGTTATCTTCAGGTTGTACTCATGCGGCATTGGTAACTTGTTTTGTTATTTGATAAGTTGCTGATAATGAATACGCAATAGATTATTGGTGACAGATATTTTTTTCTGCTTGCGGATTTTTTTGACAGGAACCGTATTTATTAAATAGGATTAGCAGAGGAGTTAGTCTGTATTATTTAAATATTAACCAAGTTGTGATGGTAAAAAAACTACAAAAGCTTAGTTTACTTCTGATTGGTTTAATCTGGACAGCATATTCGCCTGATGCATTGGCGCAGATTAATCTTTCCGGAGGTAATTATACAGAGAATTTTGATGGAATGGGGAGCACCACCACCTTGCCAACGGGTTGGGCGGCCATAAGAATGTCTGGTAACGGTACGGTAGGTGAAAGATTGTCGCCGGAGGTGTCAAATGGTGACAGTAACAGTGGTAACGTGTACAATGTAGGTGCAACGGGATCATCTGACCGTGCCCTTGGTTCGCTTGCCTCCGGAACTACAATTCCAGCCTTTGGCGTGAGTTTTACCAACGGCACCAACAATGATATTACCAGGCTGAGCATAGCTGGGGTAATGGAACAGTGGAAAACCGGTAGCGCGTCAGATGTAAATGAGGTAGTCACCTTTGAATACAGTACCAATGCCACAAGTTTAAATACCGGCACCTGGGTGGCTGTGTCTTCGCTTAATCTAGTTGAAAAACAAGTAAGTTCATCTTCGGCAGCGGCTATAAATGGAAATGCTGATACTAATAAAACTGCCATCAATGGTGCAATTGATCTTCTCTTGCGCTCTGGTGAAATCGTATGGTTCAGGTGGACAGACAACAATGATGTTGGTAATGACGGAATGTATGCCCTTGATGACCTAACGGTAACCCCTACCTATAGTGCCGTAGACAATGTTCCTCCTTCTCTTATTTCTACTACACCGGTTAATGGAGCAGCTAACGTGGCTACCCAACTTGACATTGTGTTGAACTTTAGCGAATTAGTTTTAGCTGGAACGGGGCAGGTAACGCTCAGCTGGGACGGTGGAAGTATCTCCAGAAGTGCGACAGATCCAGAAGTGGAGTACAATGGTGAGCAGGTAATCATTAAGAATATTGCCTTACAACCTGGTATTACATACACGGCAACTGTTGACAACAGGGCATTCAAAGATGTCTCTGGTAATTTTTTCGCAGGTATATCCGGTTCTAGTTATACTTTCACCACCTCAGCAACGGGTACACCCACCATTAGCACCTCAGAAAGCTCCCTGACCTTTCCGCTTACTGAAACAATGAGAAAGTCAGCCGGAGCAGGGTATGATTTGTCAGCTATGTATTTACAAGGACCTGTTACAGTATCAGTAAACGGGCCTTATCAAATTTCTAAAACAAATGAGGAGACTAACTACGGAACCGCATCTTTGACTTATACACAGGCAGAACTGGCTGCGGCGCAGAAAGTCTATGTTCGTTTTGCCCCGGAAAGTACGACTGATAACACGGGTACTATTACGCATACTTCTGCCGGAGCGCAAGAGGTAACAGTGACGTTGTCTGGCACTGCGTATAATCCTAATTTTCAAAATTTCGATGCCTGCAGCTCTGCATTGCCTGGCGGTTGGACTCAATACAGCATTACCGGCGCCCAAACTTGGAGCTGCACTACCTTTGGCCAAACTGGCAATGCCGTGCAGATGAGTGGGTTCAGCGGAGGAAATCAAACAAACGAAGATTGGCTTATCTCACCTCCAGTTGACTTAAGTAGCGGCTACACCTATCCGGTACTTTCTTTCTGGTCCAGAACAGCATTTGCTGGAGCTCCTTTAAAACTGATGGTATCTACTAATTACAGCGGCACAGGCAGCCCTACTGCCAACGGAGTTACTTGGGCAGAGTTGAATGGTCAGTTTCCGGCAGAGAATTCCAATGTATGGAAGGAGACCTTGAATGTTGATCTTTCTAATTTCAAGCAGAGCAACGTGTACATTGCCTTTGTCTACAACTCTACAACTAGTGCAGCTCCCAGATGGACCATTGATGATGTTGCCATCACAAATTCCAACACAATGCCACCCGCAAGCCTGGTTAGTAGCCTAAACTATTTGGCCAACGCTGATTTCGGAATTGTTGCGCCGGGCACAACCGTAGATAAAACTTTTACTTTCAACATCAATGGTTTACATTCTGAGGTGACTTTAGAAGCGCCTGAGCAATTCATTTTGTCTAAAAACGGTACAGATTTCTCTCGGAGTATAACCTTTACACAGGCAGAGGGGGCTTCGAACACCTTTACTGTTCGCTTTACTGCGCCTAACGTAACCGATAAAGCTTTTGCCGGACCAGTTACTTTCGCAGCCGAAAATCTCAACCAGACAGTTGGATATCTTACCGCCTCGGTGTTAGATAAAGACAGAACGTTTGACGTAGTTACCTGGAACATTGAGTGGTTCGGCTCTACCGGCCAAGGGCCCAGCAATGAAACACTGCAGCGGGATAACGTGAAGAAAGTGATAGAAGCCCTGGACGCCGATGTGTATGCTTTTCAGGAGATCTCAAATGAAACAGCTTTCAATGAGCTTAAAGCTTTGTTGCCAGCGTACGACGGGTTTATGTCGGCGTATGCCAATAATAGCCAGGAGGTGGCTTATTTTTATAAAAGAGCTACAGTAAATGAAGTGCACCGGAGATATTTGCTGCAGGGGACTACGGGTATCCAGAATTTCTGGGCCAGCGGAAGATATCCATATCTTCTGGAGGTAGATGCCACCATTAACGGCATTTCTAAACGGATTCATTTGATTAATATTCATGCCAAGGCGAACGAGAGCGGCTCCCCTGAAGTAGCACTTAACGCCTACAACCGCCGAAGAGTAGACGTGCAGGTATTGAAGGATTCTTTGGACCGCTACTTCCCAACCGCAAACATCATTATGCTGGGAGATTACAATGATGACATTGACTTTACGGTGGCAGACATTAGTAGTCCCACGGCCTCTACTTATCAATCTTTTGTAGATGATGTGAACCGGTATCGTTTTGCCAGTATGCCTTTGAGCCAAGCAGGCCTGCGCTCATACGTAACCCGTGATAATGTAATAGACCATATCATGTATTCAAACGAGCTGCAGGATTACTATATCACCAATTCTGCCCGTGTAGTAATACCGTTTGACATAGTGAATGCGTCTTCCGCTGATTACTACACCAGTACTACCTCAGACCACTTGCCTGTTATGGCACGCTTCAATTTTACGGGACCACTCGGTATTGAAGATAAGAGCTATGCGGCTGGTTTCAAGGTATACCCAAATCCATCTACAGGAACAGTACAGTTAGCTTTGCCTTCCGGAATGGGGGGTAAGGCATTTGAGTTGCAGTTATACTCCCTTACAGGTGAGGTTCTTCTGAAAACTAACGGCAACGCTGATGCCGTAACTAACCGTTTAAACCAAAAATTAAGTGCAGCGGCAGCTGGCATGTATCTGGTAAGGGTAAAGGCCGCAGGCAATACCTATCAGGTAAGAATAGTGAAGAACTAGCACGTCAAAAAGTGAAACCAAAGCCTGCTCAATTCTAATGGGCAGGCTTTTTTATGCGCTGAATAATACGTTACTTTAGCCGCTTTTCAAGTTATTTGGCCAATAAGAGACATCTTCTTTGTACCTTCTTTGCTCAGCTTTTTCAGAAGGTACTAATTAGTTGCCATTGTTTTTAAGCCGTTTTTCAAAAAGACATCCAAAACGTATGAACCCCACTTTGTTTCGAAATATTTTCCTGCTGGTAATGGTGCTGCTTCAGTTTGTGGGCTGCCGTTTTTCCAGTCAAAAAACAGTAAGCACAGCCCAAGGAGAAAGAGGTGTTATTGCCTCTAAGGGCATGGTAGTAAGTGCGCACCCAGAAGCGTCAAGAATTGGTTTGGAAATATTGAAGAAGGGTGGCAATGCCTATGATGCAGCGGTAGCTACAGGCTTTGCCTTGGCCGTTGCTTTTCCGGTAGCCGGAAATATTGGTGGTGGCGGTTTTTTGGTATACAGAAAGAATAACGGAGAAACTGGTTCTTTAGACTATCGTGAAAGAGGACCCGCTGCAGCTACCAGAGACATGTATCTTGATGCCCAAGGCAATGTGCTGCCAGAGGCCAGTACATTAGGACATTTGGCCGTAGGCGTACCGGGTGCAGTAGACGGATTAGTGGAGACACACCGGAAATTAGGCACACTGCCTTGGAAAGAAGTAATTCAGCCTTCTATAGACTTAGCTGTTAAGGGGGTAGTACTGACTGAGCGGGAGGCAAATGCTTTGAATGAAACCCGTGAGGAGTTTATTCAAGCCAATAAGTTCAACCCTCACTTGGTACGAAATACTCCCTGGAAAGCTGGTGATGTGCTGCCGCTCACAGAATTGGCTCGTACCTTAGAGCGTGTCAGAGACAAGGGTAGAGCAGGTTTTTATGAAGGAGAGACTGCTGATTTGTTTGTGAAAGAAATGAGACGCGGCGGTGGAATAATCACCCATCAAGATCTGAAAGAATACAAGCCTGTTTGGCGTAACCCTGTAATTGGCACCTACAGAGGGTATAAAGTAATTTCAATGCCGCCACCTTCCAGCGGCGGTTTAGCTTTGCTGCAGCTGCTCAAAATGGTGGAGCCTTATGACTTAAGAGCCTGGGGATGGCAGAAGCCAAACACAGTACATGTTATGGTAGAGGCGGAGCGGCGGGTGTACGCTGACCGAGCAACTTACTTAGGTGATCCGGATTATTATAAGGTGCCTGTAGAAAAGCTGCTAGACCAAGACTACCTGCGCCAACGCATGGCTACTGTACAAATGAACAAAGCTACTCCCTCGGTACAGGTATTGGCCGGCGACTTTATGGCGAAGGAAAGTGACCAGACCACGCATTATTCTATTGTAGACCAATGGGGAAATGCAGCCTCTGTGACCACTACATTGAATGGTAACTATGGTTCTAAAGTGGTGGTAGAAGGTGCTGGCTTTCTGTTGAACAATGAAATGGATGACTTTAGCGCAAAACCTGGTGTACCGAATATGTTTGGTTTATTAGGTGGTGAGGCTAACGCCATCGCTCCAGGTAAGCGAATGCTCAGCTCTATGACTCCAACCATACTTGAAAAAGACGGAGAGCTTTTCATGATTGTAGGCACACCTGGCGGTTCTACCATTATCACTTCTGTTTTCCAAACTATACTTAACGTGATAGACCATGGCATGACCATGCAGGCTGCAGTAAGTGCACCGCGGTTCCATCACCAGTGGTTGCCAGACCACATTCAGCCAGAGGCAGCAGCGCTTACGCCAGAGGTCAGAGAAACTTTACAAAAAATTGGGCACCAAATACGCAACCGTGGCAAATTTGGAAGGGTAGAAGGAATAGTGAGATTACCCAACGGAACATGGGAAGGAGGCGCCGACCCTAGAGGAGACGATGTAGCTTATGGATATTAATTAATTATACCTTCTAGAACTGAGATGAACTTTAAAGTCTACTCCGCAGTTTAATGATCATCAAAACAATGCTATTATAGGCAAGCCATATACTGGCTTCTATTGTTGAATTTCTTTTTTAGTATATATCCATGAAGTTGAAAAGAATACTTGCCTTTGGGCTGGTAATGCTCGGAGCTAGTCTTGCAGAAGCTCAAACGGTACCTAAAAGAACCATGGTACCCAGGCTTTACCATCAAAACTACTTTTATCTTAACCCAGCCTATGCCGGTGCTGAGGGGAAGAGAGTCTTAGGCTTGACCACACACCTTAACTCTATTGGAGGTAAGTCATCTTCGGCTCCGTTGTCTGTCATAGCCACGTATCAAGGGCAAGTGGGAGATACCACTCGTAATGGAGTAGGCGTGCTGATGATGTATGACCAATTTGATGCTTTCTGGCTCGGAAAGTTTGGTTTGACCTATTCTAAGAGATTTATTTTAGGCGAGCAAAGCAGTATTGCCATAGGTGCCCAACTGGCAGCCGAATATTTGAACGTTGATTTGTATGAGTTGCCAGCAGGGCCTGATGGGCGCCGTATGGTTGGTCATGACAATGATCTTAGACCAGACATTGACTTAGGGGTTTGGTTGAACCATCGTGATTTTTATGCTGGGGCTAGTTTCACTAGTTTATTGAAGCCTACTTTCAATTTATCACAGACTGCTGAACGTGAAGATGTAAGAGAAATGTTTTTGACGGCAGGCTATAAATTCAACTTGGCTGATCAGGTAAGCATCACTCCATCTTTCTTAGTAGATCGTGCTTTATATTCAGGTGCTGAAACAAATATTCAAGCTGGAGCCTTGGCTAATTATAAAGTTTTGGTGGGTGGCTTGTTTTACCGTGGCCAATTCGATAAATCTGCTCCTGTAGTAGTAAATGCCGGCGTAAACCTTAATGACAAGTTCCAGTTCATGACTTCCTTTGACATCACAAAAGAAGCAAATGGTGTAGCTAAGCCTGATCCGCAAGTAGAGGCAAGTCTTAGATATAAATTCTAATACTTATTTGTAATAAAACAAAAAGGGCGGTGCAACAGCACCGCCCTTTTTGTTTTTACTGCCTTTACATGAATGGTAACTCCGTTGCGCTACATAGAGTAGAAGTAAGAAACCATTTCAGCCTGCCTTATATGGACATTTCTTACATTCTAAACGAATTAGGTGAAGACAGAGACAGCTATTTCAATGCAGTGGCACCACCTATTGTTCAGACCAGCAACTTTGCCTGCCGTACCGTGGAAGCCATGCGCTATGCTCTGCAGCATGAAGCCGAGGTAGATTTCTACACCCGTGGCAACAACCCAACCGTGGATATGCTGGAGAAGAAAATTGCCGCGCTGGAAGGAACTGAACATGCCATTGCTTTTGGCAGTGGTATAGCGGCGGTGTCTGCAGCGGTGCTTTCTCAGGTAAGAGCGGGAGACCATGTGGTGTGTGTGAAAAAGCCTTACACGTGGACGAATAAACTGATGCAGCGGTTCTTGCCCCGTTTTGGGGTAGAAGTGACAATGGTTGACGGAACTGATCCTGCTAATTATTTGGCAGCAACCCAACCTAACACAGTACTCTACTTCTTAGAGAGCCCCAACTCTTTTACGTTTGAGCTGCAAGACATTGCCGCCATTGCAGCGTTGGCAAAAGAACGTGGAATTTGCACCGTCATAGACAACAGCTTTGCAAGCCCTTTGTTCCAGAATCCGGCAAGCATGGGAATTGACTTGGTGGTGCACTCGGCAACAAAGTATATTGGTGGTCACAGCGATGCCATGGGAGGGGTTGTGTGTGGAACCCGCCAGATGATCAACAAGATCTTTGAAACTGAGTTCATGACTTTAGGTGCAGTGCTGTCTCCGCATGATGCTTGGTTACTTTTGCGCGGACTACGCACATTGCCCATCCGGATGGAGCGGATTGCCCAAACTACCAGACAGGTAGTGGCATACTTGCAAACCCGAGAGGAAATAGAGGAAATTATGTGGCCTTTTCTGCCGGCACACCCCCAGTACCAGTTAGCTAAAGCGCAGATGAAGAATAATACTGGTCAGTTTACCATCCGGCTTAAAACAGACAAAATAGAAGAGGTAGATCTTTTCTGTGACAGCTTACAACACTTTCTGATGGCTGCTTCTTGGGGTGGGCATGAGTCTTTGATTTATCCGGCTGCTGCAGCTTATAAATCGGGTAACTATAAATCTTCACTGCCTTTTACCTTGGTGAGGTTCTACATAGGGCTAGAGGAACCAGAATATCTTATCAAAGATATAGAGCAAGCCTTGGAGAAGATGAAGGGCAGATAACAGAAGAATGCACAATATCTGTTTTAGGCATGTTTTTAGAAAAACAGGCAAAAAAAGAGCCGCTGTAATTTTACAGCGGCTCTTTTAGTTTAGAATTTTTAATGATTATAATCCATCACGAAGAATGGCAACTGCCTCTCTGATATAAAGATCTTTCTTCGCATTGCGGGTGAAGGCCTCAAATCTGGCAGAAGCTGCAGTGTCTGCGGCAAGTTTAGAAACATCGTTTTTCAAAGTAGCTACCTCTAGCTGCGGAATGTTTTTACGGGCAGTCTCCAATTTTTTGGCCTCTTCCTGATTCTTTTTCTCCTGCGCCAAGTAAGTGCTAAGCTTTAATGAACGAGTGGTATTCTCTACTCTTTCCTGCAAACGCAAAGCACTTTGGTTGATCAATGAAAAAGTTGGGCTCTCTTTTACGCGGTTTTTGGCAGAGGCTACTACTTTCTGCATCGGGAAGGAAGGGTTGTTCCAAGCTGTGAATTTAGCCGGTTGAATTTCATCGAACGGAAGGGCATAGGTCTGCTCTTTCTCACCATACTTCAGGTAAGTGTACGTATCCGGAAGAACAACATCTGGCGTAACACCTCTTAGCTGTACCGTTTTTCCGCTTACTCTATAATATTTTTGAGTAGTCAGCTTTAAGTGACCTAGCGGCTTAACAGCGTCAAAGGAAGCAGGTAGCACCTGGTCTAAATCAAAGAACTGCTGTACAGTACCTTTTCCGTAGGTAGAAGAACCCACAATAATACCACGCTTATAATCTTGAATGGCAGCGGCAAGTATTTCAGAGGCTGAAGCACTGTTTTCATTTACCAACACCACCAACGGCCCACCAAACTGCACCTGCGCATCGCGGTCTTCTAGCACGGCGGCAGGGCCATTGGCAGATTTAACCTGTACTACTGGTCCGGACTTGATGAATAAGCCTACCATGTCCACCACGTCTTGCAGTGAGCCACCCCCGTTGTTGCGCAAGTCAAGAATAATTCCCTGAGCGTTCTCTTGCTTCAGTTTTGCTACTTCGGCAGCTACGTCTTTACCGCTGTTGCGCCCACCGGCATTTTTAAAGTCAGCATAAAAGGCAGGGAGGTGAATATACCCAATTGGCTTCTGGCCTTTTATCAGTAACGATTTGGCATAACCTTCTTCGCGTACCACCACATCTCTTATAATAGAGATGATTTTCATGGTACCATCTACCTTTTTAACGTGTAATCTTACTTCTGTACCTTTTTTGCCTCTGATTAAAGATACCGCTTTGTCCAGACGCATGCCCTGCACATCAACCGGCTCTTTGTCGCCTTGGGCCACCATTAGAATGGCATCACCAGGCTTTAATTCTCCTTGCATATAAGAAGGGCTTCCCGGAGTGATTTCAGAAACTTTAATTACTCCGTCTTTCTCCGTCAGAACCGCACCTATACCTTCTAAACGGCCAGAGAATTCAAAGTCAAAGTCTTCTTTTTCTTTTGGTGCGAAATACTCAGTATGCGGGTCGTAGATATTGGCAAAGGAGTTAAGATAGGTTGAACGCCAGTCTTCACTCTCAAACTGCCCCATCCGCTTGAACAGTTCATCATAATTCTCACGAAGCTTTTTGCGGGCATCGGCCTCAATTTGAGTAAATGTTTTCTTAGGTTGGGTAGCTCCCGTAGTATCAGCTTTCTCCTGACTGTCTACGGCATCTGCTACTCTGATCAGGGCTTGATACTTTAAATATTTGCGCCACTCTTCTTTTAAAGCGGCTTGACTAGTGGCGTATTTTAACTTTTCAGATTTTACCTCAATGGTTTCCTCCTTGTCAAATGAAAAGGGCTTGTCCAGAATTTCTTTATAGTAGCTTTCGGCCTCTTGTACTCGTTTTTTGAACAATTGCATAGAAAGGTCAAAAAACTCAAATGATCCGCTCTGAATCTGATCGTCCAGACGGGTACGGTAAGCCATTAGCTTATCTACGTCAGACTGCAGCAAGAACTTTTTGTTATTATCCAGGCGCTCCAGGTACAGGTCAAATGCTTTCTGCGAGAAATTATCATCCAAACGCTCCGGAGAGTAGTGAGCCGAGCTCAGACCTCTGATCAGAACTTGGGTGAGAACTTCATTTTTCTGGTCACGGGTGGGGCCATCTTTTTCCAGTAGTTTATAGGAGGCTATGCCAAATACCACTGAGGCAGCGGCACCGTAGGCAACCAGTTTATTTTTAAGTGAGAACATATGTCAATGTGATAAAGTCGGCAAGTATATAACAAAAGTAGTGCCTGTTTTAGCGCATACAGTACTCTGTATAACGAAAATAACCCCAATAAGGTGTAAGCAACCTGTTAATTTATAAAATAAAATGTAAGAAAACAGAAAAGTGCCAGAATTTAACTTTTTGTAGTTGATTTTTGAAAGAATGTAGCTCCAGCGCTTTGATATCATTTTATAATTTGTTAAAATAGTAGGCATGCAGACTAACTGAAAACTAAGGCTGCACGTAACCCTTAATAAAACTCAAGTCGAACCGTCATAAAAATCTTATTTAAACCAATGTAACACTTAAACCTCAAACACTATGGAAATGAAAACAGCTTATCCGGCCACCCTTCAAGACATCATTTTTGAAGGACGTAACAAAGCCTACGGAGCTTATCTGTTGCGGAAGTTGTACCCTCGGCACATAGGGCAAGCCCTACTGATGGCAATTGCAATGTTCACTTTGCTGTTTTCATTACCCATTCTGGTAGGAAAGCTGTTTGGAAGCGATGAGGTGGTGGTGCCAAAGGCAGATCCAACAACACCTATTTGGTATGATTATAAAGAGCTGCCGGTTGTACAACCTGAAGTGACCCCTCCGGTTGAGCAGCCAGAAAGCGGCGGCAAGAAAGTAGCCACTATCAAAGACACCACTCCAAAAGTGGTAGATGATAAAAAAGACGTGACTGATGTCATTCCTGACCGAAGTACGGTTGCCCAGTCTACCGCTGGCCTTGCTACTCAAGATGGAGACGGCCCCGCCACCATTGACAATCCTGCACTTGGCGACGGTACCGGAACAGGTACTGGTATAGGAGACGGAGACGGGGCTGGTACTTCTACCGGAACCTCTAACGTAGAACCCTTTGTAGTTGTAGAACAAATGCCAGAGTTTAACGGAGGAATGGCTAAACTCATGGATTTTGTAAGTAAAAACATTCGCTACCCTGGTGGCGCCCAACGAAATGGCATAGAAGGAACTGTGGTAGCCAGCTTTGTCATCATGCCTAATGGCGAAGTGGCTGATATCACCATTTTAAAAGGATTAGGCTATGGCACCGAAGAAGAAGCCATTAGGGTTCTGAAAAAGATGCCCCGCTGGAAACCGGGAGTGCAAAATGGCCGCAAAGTACCTGTAAGAATGACCCTCCCGATAAGGCTGGAGTTAAAATAAAGCTTGCGGCATATTCAAATAAAAATCCCTGGCAGTTATACTGCCAGGAATTTTTATTTGAAATTTGTATCAAGACAGAATTTTGTGATCCGGCTTCCACTGAAGCCACTTTTCTTAAGTGAAAAATTTTAAAGCCTAAAGTAAGTGTAATTGAGTCTCTGGTTTAAGCTTCTTTTTGGTAAAACAGCTTAAAAACACTTAAAGGTAACTGGGCAAAAAAAAGAAGGACCAGCTATGACAGCTGGCCCTTCTTTTTAATCTATTTTTGATTAACGGTAGATGTGCTCACCGCGGTGAGTACGCCATTCGTTTTCGAAATAATCGGCATCGGCTTGGTTGCGAGGGGTCACGCCCATCACAATGTTACCTTCTTTGATGCCGGACTCATATACTTTGGCACGTTCTTCCGGAATACCAGAACCAACCAAGGCACCTAATAGGCCACCAGTTAAACCACCAGCACCAGCACCAGCTAAACCAGCTGCTAACGGGCCAGCAATAACCAAACCTAAACCAGGTAAGGCAACTGAAGTACCAATGGCGGCAATAGCACCTACAATAGCACCTAAAGTACCACCAATGGCTGAACCGGCTCCGGCTCCTTCAAGAGCTTTGTTTCCTAGATCAGTGTCGTTGTCTCTGTTGTCTGCGAAGTGGCGCTTACGGGCATCATCGCTCATAATTACGTTCACGTCGTCTTTTGTGTAGCCGCGTGAATGTAAAGCGTTGTATGCGCGTTCTGCACTTTCTCTATCTCTGAACATACCCGTCATCATGCGGGAATTCCCGGTGTTTCCAGTGTGGTTTTCCATAGCTCGTTGTTTAATATTAAGTAAGTGTAACATAGTTGTAATAGCTTAACCGTGGTTAGCGGCTATCTGATAGTCAGATGGTAAGATTAACGAGTTATAATTAGATAGGTTACGATTGACTTAAAACAAGAAAGCCCGCGCACAGGCGCGGGCTTTCTTGTTTTAAACCTTCATTTGCAGCAGTAGCTGCCTGGTATTTAGTTATATACTTTCACCATGTACACAAAGTCCTGAAGCTTTTTCAGCTGCTGGGGGCGTGGGTTACCAGCCAGCGTATTTACCTTTGGAAGTCTTACCGGCTGTGGTAACCTATTCTCCGGGAGCTGCTCCAGCAGAGAAAGCAGGTAAGCTGATTTCACCGCAAAGGCGGCACCATCTACTCCTAACATCTTACCGCTGATTACCCCAATCATGTTGCCTCGGTCATCTAGTAAAGGGCCACCACTGTTACCAGGGTTCAAAGGCACCGAGATCTGGTAAGAAGCAGTATCACCGTATACTCCTGAGCGTGAGCTGAGGGTACCCTCACCATAAACTATGTCTTCACGTGGATAGCCTAAGGTAAAGACGCGCTCTCCAAGATCAGTTTCTTTTTGTTTAAAGGAGTATGGCAACTTTCCAAATCCGGTAAAGGCGGTGTCTATCACTCTGAGCAGGGCCAGGTCACGTACCTGATCAGAATAGATTTCTTCTACTTTATATTTAATACCCAGTTTGTTTTCTATCATCAAAGAGTCCGCTCCCTCAATCACGTGGTAGCTGGTCACAAAATAACCGTCTGAGGTAAGGGCGAATCCGGTGCCAGTGAACTGGCCGGGGTTGACTGGCGGTTTGGTGGTAGAAAGAACATCTTTTACCAATGCCCGTTGATTTCTCTTAAGCGCATCTACCTCACGGCGAAGTTCTACATAACGGGCAGCGTTTTGCTGAGTGGCAGAACGCCACATTTCCATGCCTAACAAACTACTGAAAACAGTAACAATGGCCACTGTAGCGGCCACGCCCATGGTGGCGCCATAGCGGCTCATGAACTGTTGCATTGGTGTGCGTCTGCGAACTGGCGCAACAACAGGCACCACATTCTCAGCCTTCCATTCACTATGGAGGTGGTTAAGCTTCTCTCTGAATTGAGACTGCTTACCGTGCGCAAAGAGGGTAGAGGAGAATAACTCAAACTCTTTTACCCGTTGGGCAAAGGCAGGGTCAGTGGCCAGCCGCTCTTCAAAAGCCGCCCGTTCAGCAGATGTCACCTGGTGTTGGCGATACCGCTCTATAAATTCTAATAATTCCCTGTCACTCATATATAGTTCATCCTGGCAGGATGTATGTAATTTCTATGCTGGCTTCCTCATCAGGGTTGCTGATAATCTGAAAAGAAAAGCTTTTTCAGGCGCATCAAGCACTTGTACTTTTGGTTTTTGGCAGAGTCAACGTTGTTGTAACCAAACTTTTCGGTAATCTCTGGCATACCCATAGACCTTATATAAAAGTCTTCAAGTAGTGTTTTGCAGGGCTCTCCTAACTGGGCCAGGGCATTGCCCATGGCGGTAAACTTCAGTTCGTTCTGCTCTGCCTGATCTGCGTCTTCCTGCGCATCAGTCAGTTCCGCCTCAGTGTCTTCAATCAGACCGGTACTGAACCTGCTGCTGCGCGACAGTCTTTTTAACCACAGCCTACGGCAGATGGAATATAAATACGTCTTAATCTGGCAATTGAGTTCCAGTTGACCGGCTCTGATTTTCTCATAGAAAACAATTACCGCCTCCTGAAAGATGTCCTTGGCATCATCTTCTGTTCCGTTGTTGCTTTGTACAAAGTACAGCACCATAGGGAAGTGGAGTTTGTACAGCCTGCTTAAAGCTGTCTCGTCCTCGTCCAGAATACCTCTGATAATGTCGGCATCGGTCACAAAAGCCTTACTACTCATGCTCATCATTTAATACAGAATCAGCGAATTAGTAACCCAAGAAAAAAAATAAAAAAATATTTAAAAATACTGGGTTACCTCTTCGGGGGTAGTGGTATAAAGGGTGAATTTAACGCTAAAACCCTTTAAAAATCTTCAAAATGAAAAAGGTATTTTCTCTTGCCCTAGTTGCCGGTATGTTCGCTTTCGCTTCTTGCGAGACTAAACCAGCTGAAACTGAAACTACTGATGCAGCTGCTACTGAAGCTACAACTGAAACTGCTGAGCCTACTACTTTAGAAGGTGATTCAGCTGCAGTTACTACTGATGCTTCTGCTGATACTACTGTAGCTCCAGTTCAGTAATTAGCCGGTATGCGTTAGCATACCACTAGGTTAAGATGAAAAGCGTCTTCTGCGGCTTGCGCAGTAGACGCTTTTTATTTGTACCAGCTACAAAAAGACCTGTTTTTCGTCTGTTTTCCAAAAAACAGGCGAAAAACAGGTCTTTCTTTTTATTATAGGTTAGGCACGTTGCCGCTTACGCCGCTCCAGTTCCTTTTTAACCAATGAAAATTCGCGGCTAGTTTGTCCGGCTATGGCTGTGTTCTCGTCGGCACGGCGTAAAAGGTACGGCATAACTGCTTCTACCGGACCGTAGGGGACATATTTGGCTACATTGTAACCGGCATGAGCCAGGTTGTAGGAAAGGTTATCGCTCATGCCAAGCAACTGGGCAAAGTAAATGCGCTCGTCATTTGGTGAGATATGGTGCTGTTCCATCAGGTCCATGAGCAGGTAGCAGCTTTGTTCATTATGGGTTCCGGAGCAGATGGCAATACGGTCAATATGTTCCACGCAAAATTTTAGAGCCTCATTAAATAAATCATCGGTTGCCTGTTTACTGGGGTTTATGGGATTGCGGTATCCTTTTTCCTGCGCCACGCGAGCCTCTTTTTCCATATAAGCTCCACGCACCAGTTTGCCGCCCAAATAGTAGCCATTCCGCAAGGCCCGCTCATAGTCGCGCTTAATTATCTCAAGCCGGTCGTGGCGGTAGAGCTGATAAGTATTGTAGACAATAGGGCGCTCCTGGTTGAAGAGCTCCATCATTTCATAGCACAGCTGGTCAATGGTTTCCTGCAGCCAACTTTCCTCGGCATCTATAAATACCCGCACACCCCGCTCATATGCCCGCTGGCAAATTGCTTTTACTCTTGCTCGAGCTCTTCCTAAGGCAGCTTTCTCATCTTGGTTCAGTTCAAAGGTGGTTTGTGCTTTGGCCAATAGCGCCGGATCGGCTACGCCCGTTACCTTGAATACGGAGAAGGGAATGTGGTCTGAGGTAGCCGCTACTTCTATGGTGGAAATAATTTCCTGCACCGTATGGTCAAAACTGGCCTCGTTGCTTTCGCCTTCAACAGAGTAGTCCAGGATAGTGCCAATGTGAGAGGTTCCTAGTCTTTCTATAGTAGGCTTACACTCCTGAATGGTCTCACCTCCGCAGAACTGCTCAAAAATGCTTTTCTTGATCACAAACTTAACGGGCAGGTTCCAGGCAAGCGCTTTTTTCATGAAGCCACCTCCCATTTTCACCAATGAATTGTTGTTCATGGCTGCAAAAAGCAGATAGGTTTTATACAGTTCAGCGTCAGATTTATCGGCAAACGCAATGGCAGTGTTTTCAAAAGAGACTTTTGGTGCGGGATTCATCTTTTTAGGTGCTATTTTAGGGCGTACAAAGATAACGTAAAAACGGTTGTTAGTTATTTTACGCCTATTTTTTGAAAAGCAGGTTTAAAATAGTTTTCTACTACGCTTACGGATTTAAGGCCATGGAACACAGCAAACAAAACAATTATTTTCACCAGTTGAGCAAGCTGCGCCGCAAGCCTTTAACGGTAGCCGGACCCTGCAGTGCCGAATCTTGTGACCAAGTACTGGAAACAGCCCGGCAGCTGAAAGACCTGCAGGTAGACATTTTCAGGGCTGGTGTCTGGAAACCGCGCTCCAAGCCTGGTACTTTTGAAGGGGTAGGGGCTGAGGGGATGCAGTGGCTCCAGGAAGTACGGCAGGAGTTGGGTATGCCCGTAGCCACGGAGGTAGCCCGCCCGCACCACATAGAAACTGCGCTTAAGCATAACATTGATGTACTCTGGATTGGCGCCCGCACCACGGTAAACCCGTTTGCAGTACAGGAGTTAGCAGACGCCCTGCGTGGAACGAACGTACCTGTAATGGTGAAGAACCCTGTTAACCCAGATCTGAGTTTATGGGCTGGGGCTATTGAGCGGCTTTGGGCTGTGGGGCTGAAGGATGTGGCTGCCATTCACCGCGGATTCTCCAGCTATGAGCCCTCTGAATACCGGAACCAGCCGCTTTGGCAAATTCCTATTCAGCTGAAGGGTCAGTACCCCTTCTTACCCGTTATTGTAGATCCTAGCCACATTGGGGGTAAACCAGAATTTATTTTTCCTATCAGTCAGAAGGCCTTGGATTTAGATTTTGAGGGCATGATGATTGAGACACACCCTAACCCTGCTCAAGCTTTGTCTGATGCCGAGCAGCAAATTACTCCGCAGGTGTTGGGTGATATCTTAGCTAAACTACAGGTTCGTAGCCTGCCAGACCAAGCCTTTATTAGCCGTACCGAGGAGTTAAGGCAGAAAATTGACCGCGCTGACCGTGAAATAATAGAAGCTCTGGCCCGCCGCATACGTTTGGTAGAGCAAATAGGCGAAGACAAAAAGCAGAACAATATTGCCGTACTGCAGCCCGAGCGCTGGAAAAGCATTTTTGACACCAGAAAAGAGTGGGCCAGGCAGATGCAGGTTAACTCAAAATTTGCCGCAGAACTGTATGAACTCATTCACCTAGAATCAATCAGGGTACAGACGGAGGTGGTGAGCGGAAAGAAGGAGGAAGAGTAGCGTTTTGGGGCTACTTTTTGAAAAGGAGGGCTAAAACAACTCTATTTATCTCACAACTTTTCTTTTTTTAATCTAATAGAATAAAATCAACACTGCCGGTAGATATAATTTAATGGCCAGCTAGTCTTCAGGATCCCTCTATATGAACCCCCACCTTTTTCCTATACTTTTTATTTGTGCTTTTGTCTTGAGTGCTTGTGGTCGTAGAGAAGGTGCTTCCACTACCGCTGATGTTGTTGTAACCAAAGCTTCAGATGCCAGCGTAATGACTGGGGCAGATAGCTTGAGAAGGAACTTCTCCCCAATTATAAATGGAGTGTGGGTGCTGAGTGATTATATTCAGGACATTGAGAAGACAAAATCTCCCATAGCCTCATCTCATAAGTTAGAAAACCTAACGACCCTTATTATCACAGATAACTTGCGAAGCGATAGTTTAGAGGTGGGGTCAAGCTTGAACAATCATGAAGGGTATAGCTTTATGCTTTACTTTAAGAAAGGCCAATCTTCTACCAGCCTCAAAACAAATATTCCAGATTACAAAGAGCGGACCAACAGGTATGAATTAGGGTATGAAACAGCAGCGCAAGACACTGCCTTGTACCTTTATCATTACACTGCGGGGAACAAATTGCTAGGCAAAACCCAATTCAAAAAAGTAAGTGCTAAACAAACAGATAATGATGCCGCTTGGGGCATACAGCATGTGGTGAATCAAAAACTGTTTTCGGGTTCTTACATGTTGAAACAAGAGCAGGGCGACGCTCCGGTAAAAGTCATAATGAACGATAACGGAGCTATAGAGGGACTTTCAGGGGCTGAAACATATTATGTACTCACAGACTTTGTGGCTGGTCCTTTCAATGATCTTGACCAAATTTGTTTCAATTTGCAGGCAGAGCAACAGGTGTGCTATGCCTATAGAATTAACGGTGATACGCTTTCTCTATTTGAGGCTATTGAGGACACTATAAAGATGAAGCTGGTGCAAGGCAAATTGAAATATGAAATGGTAAAGCAAACTAGGTAAGTGTTATTTAACTATTGAGGTTTACTGCACCTGTACCTATGTTTTAGAAGAACATATTAAAAATCTTCTGCTCTTTATTGCCTTCTTTTGCTAAGTTGGCAGTACCTTGTGCTCTGTATTGTCAAAATGAGTGGCTCTGTAGTGTTTATCTGAAATTTTCGTTCCGTAAACGCTAAAACTGTTCCTTTTTGGTATCACCTATTCTGTTTTCCACCTGTTTTAAGAAAAATAGGCCGGAAACATAAAATAAACTCAGATTACCTTGACCGAAGAAATTTTCATAGGCAAAGAAGCAGTACAGCAGCTACAAGAGCTGCTGCAGAACCGTGCCTTTAAAAAGGTAGTGGTGCTGGTAGATGAAAATACTCACCGGCATTGCTACCCTTTACTAAAAAATTCGCTGCCGCAGGGGCACCATGTAGTTCATATTAAGAGCGGCGAAGAAAACAAAAACCTGGCAACCTGTGAGCATGTGTGGCGCGAGCTGACCGAGCAGGGGCTGGACCGCTGGAGCCTTTTGGTGAACCTAGGCGGCGGCGTTCTCACCGACTTAGGTGGTTTCTGTGCCAGCCTTTACAAACGAGGAATCCGGTTTGTGAATGTGCCTACCACCTTGCTTTCTCAGGTTGATGCGAGTGTGGGTGGTAAGACGGGTATTGATTTCATGGGCTTCAAGAACCACATTGGCGTGTTTCAAGAACCCGTGGCGGTACTGGTGAATCCTGAATTCTTGCAGACACTGGACCTGCGCCAAATGAAATCGGGCTACGCTGAGGTAATCAAACATTGGCTTATAACCGATGGTGATATGTTCCAGCAGCAGCGCCACATTGGTATGTTCACCGAAGACTGGACCGACCTTATCCGCCATTCCATTGAAATTAAATCCAGAGTTGTAACGGCAGATCCACTGGAGAACGGCTTGCGCAAGATTCTGAACTTTGGTCACACCATTGGCCACGCCATAGAAAGTTACTTTCTGGAGAAGCCAAGCCAAATGCTGTTGCACGGCGAGGCCATTGCCGCCGGTATGATATGTGAGGCATGGCTATCGGTGCAGAAAGGTCTGCTTTCGCAGCAGGAACTGGAGCAGATAGAAACCTTTATCTCTTCAATTTATGAGAAGGTGAAGATTGAGGCTTCTGAATTAACCGCCATCTCTGCTCTTTGCCTGCACGATAAAAAGAATTCAGGGGCTACCATTAACTGCACTCTTTTAGAAAAAATCGGCGTAGCCGTGTATGATAAACCTGTTACCCTGAGCGAGGTTGAAAATGCCTTGCGCTATTACCAAACCCTATGATGTCAGCCGCAGCTGTGCGCGTGTCGCACCCTACGGGCAAGTTGAGCGGGACCGCAATCCTGCCTGCCTCTAAAAGTGAGGCTAACCGTGCCCTTATTATCAGAGCCCTTACGGGCGAAGATTTCCTTATACATAACTTATCTGACGCCAACGATACCCAGCTTCTAAACCGTATTTTATCTACGCCTGCTGGAGAAGAGGTAAGTGCCGAAGATGCCGGAACCGTCATGCGCTTTTTAACCGCCTATTACGCAGCCACTGGCCAGAAACTGGTACTCACGGGAACCCCCCGCATGTGCCAAAGGCCAATAGGTGTGTTGGTAGATGCCTTAAGAACGTTAGGTGCTGACATCGAATATTTAGGCGAAGAAGGTTACCCACCCATGAGAATGAAAGGCTTTTCGGGCACCGGAACCAATCAACTGAGTGTACGCTCCGACATCAGCAGCCAATACATTTCAGCCTTGCTCATGATTGGTCCGCTGTTACCGCAGGGGCTGGAGTTAACACTTGAGGGGAAGATCAGTTCGGCGCCTTACATCCGTATGACTCTGGCGCAAATGGCGCATTTTGGCGTGCAGGCAAAATTTGAAGGCAACCATATTTCAGTACCGGCTCAAAAGTACCAAGCCAAGGAGTTTACCGTTGAGTCAGATTGGTCTGCGGCCAGTTACTGGTATAGCATGACTGCCTTGGCCCAGGAAGCCGATGTGTTTCTGCCTGCACTTCGCTTTAACTCTTTGCAAGGCGACAGCGTACTGCCCGAGCTCATGGTACCTTTTGGGGTGAAGACAGAATTCACTGAAAATGGGGTACGCCTGACCAAACAGCCAAAAGAGGAGAAGCCAGAACGCATAGATTTCTCTGACTGCCCAGATCTTGCTCAAACTGTAGCCGCCTTAGCCGCCGGTATAAAGGTAGAGGTAGAGATGACAGGTCTTGAAAGCCTTCGGATCAAAGAAACGGACCGTATTGCTGCGCTGCAGAACGAGGTGCAGAAATTTGGTGCTGCTTTAACTGAAGTAGAGCCTGACGTTTTTAAGCTGATTTTAGAAAAACAGCCTGAAAACGAAGCGAGAGTGCATACCTATGAAGACCACCGCATGGCCATGGCCTTTGCACCGTTGGCGTTGAAACTGCCGTTGGTGGTGGAAGAACCAAAAGTAGTACGGAAGTCGTACCCGCGGTACTGGGAGGAATTGCAAAAAGCAGGTTTTGAGGTGGAGGAAGTGCAATAGATTTTTGAAAATAAAGCGTAGTCACCATTGCTAAGCTTTACAACAAAGAAGCCTGCTGATATCAGCAGGCTTCTTTGTTGTAACACAGTTTTCAGATTCACTTTTATGAGTAACAATTGTGCTTGTTGTTCAGAAGGAGAAGGTGGGCGCCTTATGTTTTCAGGGGCATAAGCTGTAGAAAATCTATGTTGTGTTTGATAGCAGAATTGTATATAAATAAGTTTGTAATTGTGTTATTGCTAATAATTGATGTTTTTATTTGTATTTATAAAACATGGCTGTTTCTCTGCCGTACAAGATCTTCCTGAAAGAGAAATATCATTAGCGACAGAATAAGACTATGAAAAAGAATAATATATGGGTACTTGTCTGGATCTTTTTGGTGAGCTGTGCCTCCCTTAACGCATGTAGTGAGAGCGATGAGGAAAACACTGGTTCAGAAGTTGCCGAAACACAGGAGTTCCTGAAGAAAGCCCTGGCGCACGACCTCTTTGAAATTACCGCCGGCATGATGGCCGAAGACCAAAGCAAGAATGGTGAGGTGGGAGGTTTTGGACAACAGTTGGTGCATGTGCATACCCGTACCAGTGAGGCGCTGCAATCTATTGCCCGCCGCAAAAGCGTACAGCTGCCTGATCAAATGCCGGCTGATAAAAAGAGTATAATTAACCGACTGGAAGAAAAAGAAGGTACAGAGTTTGACCAAAACTTTGCTGCAGTTCAAATCACTGCTCACCAAGAAGTGATATCTATGTATGAAGAAGCAGACAAGAAGATAACCGATCCGGAGATTCAGGGATTTATTGACCAGATTCTGCCTGTATTACAAGAACATTTAGCAGAAATACAGAAGGTACAGACCCAATTGATTGCTAAAAATTAAGTTACCTTTCTAGAAATAATAGCTCATTTGCACGCAGCAGATGAGCTATTATTTTGTAGAACCTAAGTGAGCCTGCACTTCATTCACTATGTTGTTGAGGTACGGCACTGAATGCAAAAGCCTGCTGCCATACCAACTGAACAACTCTCCATCTACTATTTTCACTACCGCATCAGGGCAAATGGCAGCAAATTCATGTATGTGTTTTTCTGAAAACGGATAGGGCTCTGAAGAAAGTAAAATTAGCTTTGGGTCCGTTTCACGCAGCAGTTCTGCTGAAATACTGGGGTAACGAGATAAATGGCTAAACTCATTTGAGAAGCCACACAGCCCTAACAGATGATCGATAAAATTATGATTACCTACAGCCATGTACGGGTTACGCCAAACAAAGTAAGCGGAACTGATTGGGGGTGAAGCAGGCTTTAAATTGCTGAATTGTAGTTGAAGTGAGTGAGTTAGTGCTGTCGCTTCTTCTTGCGTGCCCGTAATTTCTCCTACAGACTTCATCATGTGTAAAGCGTCATCCAAAGTATAGATATCACTCATCCACACTGGGTAGTGGCGCGCCAGTTCCTCAATTCCTTCCTGATAATTTTCCTCTTTGTTCCCGATGATAAGGTCTGGCTTCAGTTCCTTAATTACATCAAATTTGAAGTTCTTTGTGCCTCCAACCTTTGTTTTGTTCTTTGTTTGTTCTTTAGGATGAATACAGAATTTGGTTACTCCCACCACCTTTTCCCCAAGACCTAAATGAAACAGCAGTTCCGTTTGGGAGGGCACCAAAGATACAATCCGCTGTGGCGGCTGATCTAAGGTGATCTGGCGGTTCATGTGGTCGGTGTAAAGCAACTCTAGAGAAATGTGATTTAGGCCTGAATTTTAAAATTCAGAGCAAAAACAGTGATTGGTTTACTACATGTGCTACTGATTCAAACACATGCGCTACTGATTCAAACAGCAGTTATCAGAAGTAGGCCAGCAGGTAGTTAACTATTTTGAAACCAACCAGCTTTGGGCAACTTCTAAGCTGGCGAAAGTCTGAAACTCAAGCGACAAGTTAGTTTTGTTGCTTATTTCTTTGATTTGTCTTTCTCTGTTAATATTATCAGTTACCAGACGAGCTACTTTTTTCACTCGGGTATGAGACAAATCTTCCAGAAATTTTATGGCCGCATCCATATACTCTATTTCCGTAATGGCGTCAACGGTTTGGCGGGCGTCTATAAGTAAGTAACTGATGTCATAGTACTTTACTGTATTCAGTACCTTCTCCAGCAAATGGTTGAACTCATAAAGTGAATAGGTGTTCTGGTCAGGCCACTCCACGAAGAGCAGGTCTTTGGCCGGATTATAATCCAATTTGATAAGTGTGTTCTCTAGAATCATAGGATTATAGATTTAACCATTCTATAGGTGAATTGTTTTCTGGTTTTTTAAGCCAGCATAACAATGCTTAGGGTATGAAAGCTAAAATACAATTAAAAAGTTTCAGTTTCACTACCTAAGCATCAATACCTATGGTGCACGCATTCAGGAAGGTATGATTTTATGTTGCCATTCATGGTCTAGAATGGCGTAAACCAAAGAGTCGCACCATTCGCCCTTGATAAAAATATTTTCACGAAAATGAGCCTCGCGGCGCATGCCCAGTTTCTCCATGATGCGGTAAGATCCAATGTTACGAGGGTCACAGTCGGCCCAGACACGGTGCAAGTGCAGTTCTTCAAAGCCAAATTTGAGCAGCTCTTGGGCGGCTTCAGTACCATACCCTTTGTTCCAGTAGGTTCTGTTTAAAATGTACCAGAGTGCGGCTTCTTCAGCATCATAATCTACCTTCATGCCTACTTTGCCAATTAACATGTCGGTACTCCGCAGTACAATGGCAAGGTCAAAGAGGGTTCTTGGCTCTTCCTTCGCTTCAGCTATACACTGCTGAATATACTCTTGGCTGCCTTTAAAATCTCTAACCTCTTGCGTCTGGAAACGCATTACTTTAAGGTCGGCCTCATATAAGTTGGTAAAATGCCAGTCATCTTCTTTGAACTCGCGGAGGAGCAGGCGTGGCGTCAAAAGTTCCATTAGGCAGAAGCACTTATACAGCTGTGTTTAAAAATACGAAGACCTGCTGGGTTTTTAATCCGGCAGGTCTTCGTATTTTCTATTTTTAGCCTGTTTTATGAAAAACAGGTCAAAAAGGGGTTATTTCAAGTAGCGAAAATCATGGCCGCTCTCCAGTTGGAGTAAGAACTGGTAGTAAAGCTGAATGATATTCTCAATATCATCTTTATGTACAGTTTCTACTGTGGTGTGCATGTATTTTAGTGGCAAAGAAATTAACGCTGAAGCTACCCCTTCGTTTGAATAAGCAAAAGCATCGGTATCGGTGCCGGTGGCGCGGGTGGCGGCGGCGCGTTGGAACGGAATATTATTTTTCTGCGCCACGTCAATTAGCATGTTCAGCACATTGTTCTGCACGGCAGGACCATACGTGAGCACTGGACCTTTTCCGCAATGCAAATCACCGTTGGTTTTCTTCTCGTACATAGGCGACTGGGTGTCATGCGTCACGTCTGTAATGATGGCCAAGTTAGGCTTGATCCGGTGGGCAATCATCTCTGCGCCACGAAGCCCTATTTCTTCCTGTACCGCATTCACTATATATAATCCGAACGGCAGTTTTTTACCGTTTTCTTTCAACAGGCGGGCCACTTCGGCAATCATAAATCCACCAATGCGGTTGTCTAGCGCACGGCCTACGTAGAATTTGTCGTTCATTACGAATAACTCATCATCAAAAGTAACTACGCAGCCTACGTGTATGCCCATATCTTCCACTTCCTGACGGCTGCCGGCGCCGCAGTCTAAGAAGATTGTTTCCATGGTAGGGGCTTTGTCTTGCTCTACTTTGCGAACGTGAATGGCAGGCCACCCGAAAACAGCCTTCACCATGCCTTTGCTGGTGTGTATGTTTACCCGTTTAGATGGGGCAATTAATGCGTCTGAACCACCGTTACGGCGTACGTAAATGTAGCCTTCTGGGGTGATGTAGTTTACAAACCAGGCAATTTCATCGGCGTGTGCCTCAATGACTACTTTGTATTCTGCTTCGGGATTAATGACTCCTACCACAGAGCCATAAGTATCTACAAAGTACTCATCTATGTATGGCTTTACATAGTCTAGCCACAGCTTCTGACCCGATGACTCAAAGCCGGTAGGTGCGGCATTGTTGAGGTAAGTTTCTAAAAATTTGAAGCTTTCTTCTCTCATAGCTTTCTTCATTGGTGGAGCAGAGCGTTCTCCGTTTGTAGTTGTTCGTTAGTGTAGTCTTTACGGTTGGTTTGCTCTGTCTAGACCAACCCAAAGGCAATATGTAATTCAATGTTAGATAGGGATGCTTGGCGTTAGACGTAATGTTTGATTCCCTCTTTCTAACATTACGTCAACGTGTAACATCTTAATCTTTTCTACAGCGGTATGTTGCCGTGTTTTTTCTTGGGTAGTTGGTCAACTTTATTTTCAAGCATTTTAAAAGCTTTGATCAGTTTGGTGCGGGTTTCAGACGGATAAATCACCTCGTCTACGAATCCGCGGTGGGCGGCTCTGTATGGCGTGGCGAATTTCTCCTGATACTCGGCAACTTTTTCGGCTAGCTTAGCTTCTGGGTCTTCTGAGGCCGCAATCTCCCGTTTAAAGATGATCTCAGCAGCTCCTTTGGCTCCCATCACGGCAATCTCGGCGGTTGGCCAAGCATAATTTAAATCTGCCCCAATATGTTTTGAGTTCATCACGTCATAAGCACCACCATACGCTTTGCGGGTAATTACCGTTACCCTTGGCACCGTGGCTTCACAGAAAGCATAAAGTAATTTAGCACCGTTGGTAATGATGCCGCGCCACTCTTGGTCGGTTCCGGGCAGGAAGCCCGGAACGTCTTCCAATACCAGTAGTGGAATATTGAAGCTGTCACAGAAACGCACGAAGCGGGCGGCCTTGGTGCTGGCGTTAATATCTAACACACCAGCCAAAACGGCCGGTTGGTTACCCACAATGCCAATGCTGCGGCCCGCTAAACGAGCAAAGCCTACCACTATGTTTTCCCCAAAGTTCTTGTGAACTTCCAAAAAAGTATCAGTGTCTATGATTCCCTCAATCACTTCTCTGATATCATATGGTTGGTTCGGGTTGTCTGGTACTATGGTGTTCAGAACCTCACGCGTCTCATCTTCCTTTGCTTCGTAAGGCAGGGAAGGGGGAAGTTCTTCGCAGTTTTGGGGCATGTAGCTTAACAGCTGCTTGATGGTTTGAATGCAGACCACCTCATTGGCGCAAGAAAAATGCGTTACGCCGCTTTTAGTGCTGTGGGTGCTGGCACCGCCTAGTTCTTCAGACGTTACAGTTTCATGTGTTACTGTTTTTACCACGTTAGGGCCGGTCACAAACATGTAGGAGGTGTCTTCCACCATCAAAATAAAATCTGTGATGGCAGGGGAGTAGACTGCGCCACCTGCGCAAGGTCCCATAATACCCGAAAGCTGCGGTACAACGCCTGAGGCCAAGGTGTTTTTGTAGAAGATATCGGCGTAGCCACCTAAAGAAACCACACCTTCTTGAATACGGGCACCGCCTGAATCGTTTAGCCCAATAACCGGTGCGCCATTTTTCATGGCAAGGTCCATGATCTTTACAATCTTCTCAGCGTGGGTCTCAGAAAGGGAGCCACCAAATACGGTAAAGTCTTGGGAGAACACATAGATTAAACGGCCATTCACTGTACCGTAGCCGGTAACCACTCCATCGCCTAAGTAGTATTCTTTATCTAGCCCAAAATCTTTGGACCGGTGCATGACAAACTTGCCGATTTCCTCAAAGGAACCTTCATCTAAAAGAAGGTCTATGCGTTCGCGGGCGGTTAACTTACCTTTTTTGTGTTGGGCATCAATGCGGGCCTGTCCGCCACCTAAAAGGGCTTCGGCATTCTTGCGGTCTAATATCTCAAATTTGCTGTTTGGTATATTCTGGTCAGACATTGAGGCTTTTAATGTTGGTACAAGGATTCAAATTTAGAAAAGATTAGGCCAGTGTAAAATTTTTGTTCTGCTTTCTTATGTGAAAGAAAAAGAAAATGTAATAAATACGCTGTGGCTACGTTGAGGTTCCCGTTAAGTAAATCAGAATTGTTTAATATTGGGAGGTCAGTTTTTAGCCTTTTTTCCAGAAAATAGCTTTAAAACAAGAAAGGCTGACAGATTGTCTGCCAGCCTTTCTAATATCTATTAGAAATTAGTCTTTCTTCTTATCGCTTGACTTAGTTGTTTCCTCTTCTTCAGACGAAGAATCAGTAACGTCTGGTATGTCATCAGAAGTGTCTGGAGCTACATCTTTGCCTTTACGGTTTGTGAACTTCAGCTCCTCTTTTCCTTCTTCATGGTCAATCACAATGGTGTCTCCCTGAGCTAGTTCAGCTTTCAAGATTTCCTCTGCAATTGGATCTTCCATGTATTTGGTGATGGCTCGGTTCAACGGACGGGCACCATATTTAGAGTCATATCCTTTCTCGGCCACGAAATCTTTGGCCGCATCAGTGATTTCTATGGTATAGCCCAACGTTTTCACACGGGTCAACAACTTGCTCAATGAGATATCAATGATTTTATGGATATCTTCTTTGGCCAATGAGTTGAACACAATCACATCATCCAGACGATTCAGGAACTCAGGAGAGAACGTTTTCTTCAAAGCAGCCGCTATGGTGCCTTTCATGATGTCGTCCATGTTCTCCTGGCGGGTTTTGGTAGCGAAACCAACCCCAGCTCCGAAGTCCTGCAAATCACGCGCTCCAATATTGGAGGTCATGATGATGATGGTGTTTCTGAAGTCAACTTTACGGCCTAAACCATCGGTTAACACACCGTCATCCAGCACTTGCAACAACAGGTTGTACACGTCTGGGTGCGCTTTCTCAATCTCGTCCAACAACACCACAGAATACGGCTTGCGGCGGATTTTCTCGGTCAGCTGACCACCTTCTTCGTACCCAACGTAGCCCGGAGGCGCTCCTACCAAGCGAGATACGCTGAATTTTTCCATGTACTCACTCATGTCAATGCGCACCAAAGAATCTTCTTTATCGAACAGATAAGTAGCCAGAACTTTAGCAAGCTCAGTTTTACCTACCCCAGTTGGACCTAAGAACACGAATGAGCCTATTGGGCGTTTTGGGTCTTTCAGGCCAACACGCGTCCGCTGGATGGCTTTCACCAACTGCTGAATCGCTTTGTCCTGACCGATTACTTTGCCTTTCAGCTCTTCGCCCATGTTCAGAAGCTTCAAGCTTTCTTTCTGCGCGATACGTTTTACCGGAATACCCGTCATCATGGCGATTACCTCGGCCACGTTTTCTTCTTTCACGGCGTAACGCTTCTTCTTGGTTTCCTCTTCCCAGCTCTTTTTAGCAGAGTCAAGTTGGTCAAGAAGTTTTTTCTCTTTGTCGCGCAGTTGAGCAGCCTCTTCGTATTTCTGGCTTTTCACCACACGGTTTTTCTCGTCCTTGATGTTCTCAATCTGCTCTTCAAGCTTCAAGATGTCATCTGGCACCACTATGTTGTTGATGTGAACGCGTGCACCGGCCTCATCCAGAATGTCAATAGCTTTGTCTGGTAAGAAACGATCGCTCATGTAGCGGTCACTCAACTTAACACAGGCCTCAATGGCTTTGTCTGAATACGTTACGTGGTGGTGATCTTGGTACTTATCTTTGATGTTGTGCAGGATCTCAATAGTTTCCTCTGGCGTGGTAGGGTCTACCATCACAATCTGGAAACGACGAGCCAAAGCACCATCTTTCTCAATGTACTGACGGTACTCGTCTAGCGTAGTAGCGCCGATGCATTGAATTTCGCCACGAGCCAGAGCAGGTTTGAACATGTTCGAGGCATCCAGCGAACCAGATGCTCCACCAGCACCTACAATGGTGTGTAGCTCATCAATGAACAAGATTACGTCCGGAGATTTCTCCAGCTCGTTCATCACGGCTTTCATGCGCTCCTCAAACTGACCGCGGTATTTAGTACCTGCCACCAATGAGGCAAGGTCTAATGTAACCACGCGCTTGCCGAACAACACGCGAGACACTTTTTTCTGAATAATACGCAGGGCCAGACCTTCGGCAATAGCCGTTTTACCTACCCCTGGTTCACCAATCAAGATTGGGTTATTTTTCTTACGGCGGCTCAGTACCTGGGCCACGCGCTCAATCTCTTTCTCACGACCTACAATTGGGTCAAGTTTGCCTTCCTCAGCCAGCTTGGTGAGATCACGACCGAAGTTGTCCAGCACCGGGGTGCGGGATTTTTCGGCACCCTTCTTGGCGGTTGCGCCAGCGCCTCCCTTAGAGGAAGAGCCAAAGAGTTTGTCGTTGTCGTCGTTGTCGTCGGTATCTGAAGAGGCGAGTGGGTTGTTAGCATGATAGTCTAACGAATCCCGGATGGCTTCATAGTTCACGTTGAATTTGGCTAAGGTTTGCGATGAAATATTATCCTCATCCCGCAAAATAGACAGCAACAGGTGTTCTGTACCTATGATGTCTGACTTGAAGATCTTTGCCTCCAAGTAAGTTATTTTCAGGACCTTCTCCGTCTGTTTGGTCAGCGGTATGCTGCCGGTAATATTGGTATTAGGGCTGGCGGTGTTTTTGGTGGCTTGCTCAAGCGCGTACTTAAGCTCCTCCATAGGTACCCCCAGTTTTTTAAGTAAAGATATGGCGGTGCCTTCTCCTTCGCGTATCATTCCCAGAAGCAAATGCTCGGTACCAATGTAATCATGGCCCAGGCGAATGGCTTCCTCGCGACTGAGAGAGATCACCTCTTTCACTCTATTTGAGAATTTGGCTTCCATGTAGTCTAGTCTAGTAAAATATTGTTGTGCGTCTGCTGTAACTGGTTGTAGCCAAGGCTTTCGCGCTATATTGTAAACAAGCTGAGTAGGGCAAATGTTCAACAGAAAGCCGCGGGGTTCTGAAGGTAAATAGATGCCTCTGGGCCTAAGTTAAACAACAAGTCCAGTATACTCAGATTTGATGCAAATTGTTTGCCAAACACCTGCCGGTATGGCATAAGGCGCAAATTGTCAGGCTCCTTTTTGGGGTGAAGAACCCCGCGCCAATCCAACACCGGTGCCTCGTACGTGTTCACATACGTTTGGGTAAGGCTAATGGGTTTGTTTAGCTTCAGGAATTTAACGAAAAGTTTGAACAATTCCATATTCAGCCTGAAAAGGTATTTAGGTTTTTGCGCGTACACATCCAAAATATAGTCTTCATAGTACTCAAAGAAAGGAGCGTTGCCGTAGGCGCTCCTGATGGTACGCCAGTGAATGTCCGTCCACCGCTGTGTGTAATCAATCTCTAATTCCGTGATGATAGTCTTACTGTTTCCTTTCAACACCGGCACGGTAAGCGGTAATACCCCTTGGGCTGTTAAGATGTGACAGCGGTTGCGGTAGCTCTGTTTCTGGTAATGCTCGTGGGCTTCAAAAATAAGTTCATCTGCTTCAAAAGCTTTCTGAAAATAAAAGATGCTGGGGAGGTAATGGATTTCGGTGAGTAAGTGCATGCGGTAGAATTGATTCTTTGCAAGTATAGGGATTTATCTGAAGTGTGGCATGGTTTGTCAATTCTCACATATAGCCATTTCATTATTCCAGAAACACGCATTCCCAATATTCCCCATTGACAGGGGCGAAGGGGGATGTTTACACCAGTAGATACACGCATTCCTGGTCCTTCTCTTTTGCGGTCATCCTGAGCATTCTTGAGGCGAGAGCCGAAAAGGGCTAGCGTAGCTACCGAAGGATCTAACGAAGCCTTTTTCTCTTGCCCCTGCTTTACCCTCCGCCGTTGTTGCTTGTTCTCACCAACAGCCTAAATTACTATTGCTCCCACAGCCGCTTCTGCCTCATCTCAATCTGCATCTCTCCCTGCTTAGGTTTGTCACTTTTCTCCTTGATGAGAAAAGTAACCAAAAGAATCAAGAAGCCCCTGACTCGCTGCCGCTCAAACAGGAGGGGCTTCAGTAAATTTACCACCTGGCCAATGTGCGAAGTTCCATAGCTTCTGTGGCTACTACTAACTAGAACCTGCGTCTCGTGCTCCCGCTAAGCGCCTACGTGCCCTTGGCACTGCGTTGCCCGCTCCCGCAGGATAGGCTAAGGAGGGTATGGTTTCTATTCTATATTTTTTTAATGACTCATAACTCGCGACTCATGACTCAGGACTCACCTTCCCGTGTTTTAAACTTGTTTTTCCAAAATTAGCCCGAAAACGCTACTAGGTTTCCCGGAGGTAACGCGACTGTGTCAGAAAAAGAGAACTTTCTGGGCGTACTTTCGACTTTTAAAGGGGCTTTCGTAAAAGAAGTAGTACGAAAAGAAATTATACCATGAGCAATAGAAAATTAGCAGATATACCCGTTTCAGTTTTAGACTTAGTACCCATTCTGCAGGATAAAACCGCTTTAGATTCATTTAAAAGCACCGCAGACCTGGCGCAGCACGTGGAACGTTGGGGCTATACCCGCTACTGGATGGCGGAGCACCACAACATGGCTGGCATTGCCTCTTCGGCCACAGTGGTTTTAATTGGTCATGTTGCTGGGGCTACTTCTAAAATAAGAGTTGGCTCCGGTGGAATTATGCTACCGAACCACGCGCCGCTGGTGGTGGCAGAGCAGTTTGGCACCCTAGCCTCTTTGTACCCTAATAGAATTGATTTAGGCTTGGGCCGCGCTCCGGGTACAGACCAGGGCACAGCCATGGCGTTACGAAGAGATTTAAGAGGCTCAGTAGATGAGTTCCCGCAAAATGTGGTGGAGCTGAAGAATTACCTTGGGCCAGCCGACCCATCGGCAAAGGTGCGGGCGGTACCGGGTGAAGGGACAAACGTGCCTATCTGGATTCTAGGCTCCAGTACATTCGGAGCACAGCTGGCCGGAATTTTGGGATTGCCTTATGCTTTTGCCAGCCATTTTGCGCCAGCACAATTACATGCTGCCTTGAAAGTGTACCGCGAGAGTTTCCAACCTATTGGGGAATTGAAGGAACCGTACGCCATGGCTTGTGTGAACGTTATCGCCGCTGATACTGATGAAGAGGCTATTCATCTTTCTACTACGCTTTACCAGTCTTTCCTGAACGTGATACGTGGCACCGCGAGGCCAATGCAGCCACCGGTAAAAAGCATGGAAGGCCTTTGGGATGCAAACGAACGCTACGCAGTACAGCAGATGTTGCGCTACTCTTTTATAGGTGGACCCAGAGAAGTGAAAGAAGAACTGCAGGCTTTTCAGGACGAAACCGGAGTAGATGAGATCATGATTGGCTGCAATGTGTATGATCATGCCGCCCGCTTACGATCTTATGAAATAGTTTCTGATTTCTTCAAAAAAGCAGATTAAAGCAAGTGTTTAAAGGGTGGTAGTTACCTTCTAACTATGTTAGAAAAGCAGGCCGAGGATGTTTTCATCTCTTCGGCCTGCTTTTTTGTTACATCTTTACCAATTGTTAGGCGCAGTCAATTGGCTTTATTGGCAAATTAATAAGTGGCATAAGTTTGAAGTTGGGTAAGTATTATGGCAGATTATTTCTAGCCGTGTTAGTGTTAGATGCTTAAATGGTAAGGATGTGCAGATTTCCTCAATGTACTGAGTTAAGAGAAAAGTTCTTTCTTTCTTCAATAGTTTCCAGAAGTTGACCTGTTGTGGCGAATTCGCGTAGATTGCTGAAATATATGGCTACTGAAAAAAGTTTTTTGTGTAGTCAAAGTTCTTAACATTGGTTTATATGGCTTCGCTTCCTCCCTTAGATATTCCTTTGAGCAAGAAAAAGAGCGTAAAAATGCTGCTTTTGTGCATTGCCTTTGTATTGGCTTGCTGGTTTATCTGGGACAGGGCAGAAGATTATGCTTACACTACCTTGTTCAGGGGAGTTGCCATGGCCGGCTTTGCCTTCTTCGGGCTGTTGTGCGGTGGCTACGGTCTTTTCAAGTTGTTCGACAACAGACCAGGTCTGGTACTTGACCAGCACGGAATTAGGGACAATTCAAGTGCCATTGCTGGTAAACTAATTCGGTGGCAGCAGGTAACAGGTCTTGAAGAAAGAGTAATTGTAAATACTCCTTACCTGTTGGTATTCGTGAAAAACCCAGAAGAAGTCATCAGGAAAGAAAACTTCTTCAAACAAAAGATCATGCGCCTGAACCAAAAATCGTACGGAACTCCTTTGGCGCTTTCAAACCAAGCCCTGCAGTGCGACTTCGAAGAAATGGTAAAACTTGTGCAGCAGTATTACGCTGCCTACGGAGCAGTGGAGGCGCAGTAAATAATCGCCCCTGTTTTAGGCTTGTTTCTGAAAAAACAAGCCTAAAACAGGGGCGATTATATGTGGTTCTGCACCAGCTAACGAAGTAGGTTAAACTTAGAAGAGCCTAAGCTTCTCCTATTCAACATTTCCTCCGACTCAAACCTCAGGACTCTCGACTTAGAACTTCCTACAAATACTCATCAATTTCACCCGCGCCTTGACGGAGCACTTCATATTCATCGTGCTCACAGTTGACAACGGTAGAAGCTACGTTGTTGCCGTACCCGCCGTCAATAACTAAGTCTACCAGATTACGGTACTTTTCATAAATCAACTCGGGGTCAGTAGTATACTCTATCACCTCGTCTTCGTCGTGAATAGAGGTGGAAATGATAGGGTTACCCAGTTCTTCCACCAGCTTCAGGGCAATGTTATTATCCGGAATACGGATACCTACCGTCTTTCTTCGGGAGCCGCCCAGCTTTGGCACTTTGCCGCTGGCCTCCAGCACAAACGTAAAGGGGCCGGGCAAAGCCTTCTTCATTACTTTATAGGTCTGGGTAGAGATTTTGGCGTAATCTGAGATGTGCGTTAAATCATGGCAAATAAAGGAAAGATTGGCTTTTGCCGGATTTATTCCCCTTATCTGACAAAGCCGCTCTACTGCCCGCAGGTTATGCAAGTCACAGCCCAAGCCATAAATAGTGTCAGTTGGGTAGATCACTAATCCGCCTTTCCTTAGTACGTCTACTGCCTGGGCAATGGCTTTAGGTTGAGGGTTGTCTGGGTGAATTCTAAGTAGAGTTGCCTGCATGGAGTCAATGAGTGAATGTGAGAATGAAAGAATAGGTTTTAAATGCCTCCCACTTGCATACGGATATTTCAAAAATTGCGTTTTCAGGCTGAATTTCCAAAAGCAGACCTAAAACAAAATCCTAAACTAACATTTTAAGCCTGAAAGAATGTTGAGCGTTTTGCCAACTGTTGAATCCAGAAACAAGCTCTTGAGATTTAAATATTCGTTCAATCACTCATTCACTCATTCACTCATTAAATTTATATCTTTGTCTGCTATGTCAGAATTGAATGTTACCGGAAAGCCCTCTGTTCGCAGAGCGCGCCAGCCCCGCAAGACCAGCAAGTGGACGTACGTCTTGGTGGTGGCTATGTTTTTATTTGTGTGCTTCTCTTATTACGCATACCAGATTGTGTACACCCCGAACGTGGAGGTGAAAGGTGATCCGGTGTACGTGCTCATACCAAGAGGAGCCTCTTATGAGCAAGCCATGGACTCTGTAGAAAACAAAGGAGTAATCATAGACAAGCTTTCTTTTAGGCTAATGGCTAAGCTTATGAAGTACCCTGATCTGGTAAAGCCTGGACGTTATGAGTTGGAAGACGGAGCCACCAATTATCACTTAATCCGCAAACTGCGCAGCGGTGATCAAGATGCGGTTAAGCTTACTTATAGCAATGTGCGCCTGAAAAAAGATCTGGCTAACAAGCTAAGTACGTTTATTGATGCCAGCCCGGCTGAAATAGATTCATTGTTGAACAGCCCTGAATATACCCAAAAGCTGGGTTTCGACACCACTACCATTTTGACCATGTTCATCCCTAATACCTATGAAATGTATTGGACCACTTCGGCTACCGAAATGATGGAGCGGATGAAAAAAGAATATGATGCTTTCTGGACCGAAGAGCGTCTTGCCAAAGCCCAGGACCTCGGATTATCTCCTAAGGAGGTGTCGATTCTGGCCTCTATTGTACAGGCTGAACAAGGTATGCACCCTGATGAGCGTCCGCGTATAGCCGGAGTTTACCTGAACCGACTGCAAAAAGGAATGCTGCTGCAGGCTGACCCAACCGTAGTGTACGCCACCGGCGATTTCGGTATCCGGAGAGTGCTGAATGTGCACCTGAAAACTGATTCGCCATACAATACCTACAAGTACAAAGGTCTGCCCCCTGGACCCATTAACTTACCTTCTATTACTTCTTTGAAGGCTGTGCTTGATCCAGAAGAGCATGATTACATCTACTTTTGCGCCAAAGCAGACTTCTCCGGCTACCATGCCTTCGCTACAAATGAGGCAGAGCACCGTGCCAATGCCCGTCAGTTTCATGCTGCTTTGAACGCCCGCAAAATCATGAAATAAATAGTGCCTGTTTTGGAGCTGTTTTCACAAAAACGGCTCCAAAACAGATCTTGCACCCAACCTTTTTAGCTCATGAACCATCTGCTCAAATTTTGCTTTCTGATTATTTTTCTTGTGACTGGTTATGAAGGTCATGCTCAGCAGAAACCAATTCCGTATGATTCATTGCGCACCGTACTGGAGGGTATTTATGAGGTAGACCAAGGCATCAGAATGAAAATGGGTGCGGTGAAGCCGGAAGACATGAATGATTTCTTCCGGGAGATGCAGCGGGTAGACTCGGTAAATCAGGTAAAGGTGTTGGCTATTTTACAACGGTACGGTTGGCTTCCGCAGAGCAAAATAGGGGAGAAGGCGGCCAACGGGTTGTTTTTTGTGGTGCAGCATGCACCCGCTAAAGTTATAAAGCAATACCTGCCCCAAATGCAGAAACAGGTGAAGTTAGGCGAAGCAAATAAAACATACGCCGCCATGATGGAAGACCGCCTGCTCATGTACACCGGTAAGAAACAGAAATATGGAACGCAGGCCACGAGTATGTTGACAGAGGACGGAACTATGGCTGTTTGGCCAATAAAAGACCCCGTAAACATTAATAAGCGTCGTAAAGAGGCTGGTTTCAAAGATACGGTAGAGGAGAATGCCAAACGGATGAATGCCAAGTATAACCCTGATGAAAAGCTTCCGGCCCAACCGGTAAAATTTAATTAAAGTATATTTGGCGCAGTAAAGTGGTGACAGGGTCTAGGCTGTAGAGCAGAGGCTTGTTATGAAGTATTTAGGTTAGCCTTTTGAGAACATGAAGGCTAGGAGCATTAAGAGTTGATTTGTGTTTGAATCTGAAGTAACTATACGCGTGCGCTATGCCGAAACTGACCAGATGGGCTATGTTTATTACGGCAACTACGGCGCCTACTATGAAGTAGCCCGCACCGAGACCTTTCGTCAGTTGGGCATCAGTTATAGGGAGATGGAAAAAGCCGGTGTCATGATGCCGGTGCTGGAGATGCGCAGCAAGTACATCAGGCCAGCCCGCTATGACGATTTGCTTACGGTTAAGTTGTTTCTGAAGGAGAGACCAAAAGGAGCCCGTATATTATTTGAGTACGAAGTCTATAACGAGGCCAAAGAACTTTTAAATATTGGGGAGACCATGATGGTGTTCGTTGATATGAAAACCGGAAGGCCTACCCCCATACCGCAAGACATTCACCTGAAACTGGACCCACACTTTACCGGATGAGTTTAACTGAGCGCCTGTACCAACACCGACAATATCGCAAACTGATTGTGTTCTTAAAGCGCATGCGCTTTGTAGAAGGTCGGGTGTCTGTTTACCACGTGCTCTCCGTAATGCTGGAGGAATTGCAGCGTGACTCACTCACCAAAAGGTCGGCGTACATGGCGTTCAACTTTACGCTGGCCATTTTTCCCACCATCATCTTTTTGTTTACCCTCATACCCTATATACCGGTGGGGCACCTGGACCGCGATATTCTGACGCTGCTCTATGATATAATGCCTCCGGAAATGTACTACGCCGCCGCTGATACCATTGAAGACATTATCAGTAAACCCAGGGGCGGCCTCCTCTCGTTCGGTTTTTTGTTCGCGATGGTGTTGTCCACCAATGGCATTATGAGCTTGCTAGATGCCTTCGATAAAAAGTACGAGACTTTCCGTCGGCGCAGCTACCTGCGCAAACGGTTAATTGCCACTGCGCTTACGGTGGCTTTGGCCATTATTTTATTTCTGGCAATTGGTGCTATTTTCTTCGGTACCTACATATTAGATGCGCTGGTTTTTTATGAAGTAGTAACTGAGTCCTTTACCTACGGGCTTATTGTCTCGGTGAAGTATATAGCTGTAATGCTGCTGTTCTTTCTGGCTACTTCTCTGATTTACTATTATGTGCCGGCGGTGCATGATAAGTGGCCTTTTGTAAGTGCAGGTGCGGTGGTGGCCACAGTGTTGATCTTTCTGGTGTCTTGGCTGTTCTCCCTATACATTGGTAAGTTTGACTCTTACAACAAATTCTATGGTTCTATCGGGGCCTTGATTGGTTTAATGGTGTGGCTTGATTTTGTCTGTATGAGCCTCATTATTGGCTTTGAGGTGAACATCAGCATTGATTCACTCACAAAACGCCTGCAAAAAGAAAAATAGCCGCCTTGTATTTTTAGCATGTTTTCCTGAAATCAGGTCAAAAACAGACTTGATTTTGTTTTGAATACCGTTTAAAGAATTCTCCTTAGCGGCCCTGCCTACCTGCAGCGCCAAAATAAAGACGAGGTGCCAGTAAATATTTGTTCTTCCAGTGAACAGGCAGCATTATAAGGTGGCGTTAAAAATAGCTGTGCTAGGTGCTGATAAAGAGCAGAAATACAATAAGTTTGGTATGTGCCCACTTGCCGGTCAGTTGGTGGAGAAAGAAAAGGATTGAAAAAAATAGCTTAAAAACATAAAATTTGTGCGGTTACCTCTTGACAGGTTCAATTTCATAGCTTACTTTTGTGACACATTTAGAGAGATGGCAGAGTGGTCGATTGCGGCGGTCTTGAAAACCGTTGACCTTTGCGGGTCCGGGGGTTCGAATCCCTCTCTCTCTGCGAGTGAATAGAGAAAAGCCCTGTAAGTTTTTACTTACAGGGCTTTTTGTTTTAGTTCAAGTGCTAAGCCTTTGGGGAAAGGCTCCCAATCTAGCTCTTTCAATATAAGACTAGGTAGCGGTAACCCCGTGCGGTACTTTCAGCCTCCCCAAAGTCTACTACCCGTCCTGCAGAGGAGTTATGGTCGAAATACTCCAAGAAAGGTGGGCGGGAATTGTTTACTCTCTCGGTCTTTATTGATACCACGCAATTCTTGGACAGGAACCTAGGACCCAAGGCGGCAGCATAGCCCACGCCGGGAAGGGAAGACTGTACGCTGCTGACCACGTAGAAGCCTTTCAGCGGGTTGAGGTTCTCATCATATTCCAGCGTATACTTTTCAAAGTACTGTTCATCGGGGTACTCCTGCCTCCATACCTCTTTAATGTTGCCCCTGTCGTCGTAGACGAAGGATATCCTCTGGAACCCGTACTCCCAGGTGTGGAAGGCGGACCTGAAGTTCGAATAGATGTCCTTCACCTTTCCGTTGGGGTAGTAGGAAAAATAATTATCGACTACGTAATACGTTTCGTCTTTGGCAGTGGGGCTGTTGAGGTAAGATATTCCAGTTATGCCCACTAGCAGCCCTTCCTCGTAATTGTATTTGTATACCATTTAACGGTGGATCGAAGACATGTGTCTGCTCTTACGGAGACAATCTCATCTATAAGCCCTGAAGGGTGGTAGTTATAGGTGAATTTGGTTTCTTCGCAACGGTAGGTGGTATTAATGCGGGTCACCGATTTCATCCTGCCTTTATTGGCATCTGCCTCAAATATCCACTGCCTGGGTGGGCTGTTAGGGATGACTCCAACAACGGCGGAAATGGCTCCGTTGTGGAATTCGCCTTTTGCCAACTCATTTAAAATAATATCTGGTCTTTCAAGCTTGGGCAGCTGGGGCTGGAAGGGCTCCGTGGTTGGCGTAGGTTCTTCCTCCACCTTGTCGCCATAGCAACCAGTCATAAAAATTAGGAGAAGAAAAATGAGCAGCCTGATTCTCATATACACAAGATAGGAATTTCAGCACCTTTAGCAAAGTGAATTCAGAGGAAGTGCCTGTTTCTCAATGTATTTCGGCACTCCTTCTGGACAAAATTTTCTTGGCTTCCATAGATTGAGATAAGTCAACACAGATGCGGCAACAGAATTTAGCCCAGTTACAAAACTCCAGCCACCCTAAGAACATTTTCTTTCACACCCGATGTGTTATGAGGTCCTCTACTTTCAAGCCTTTCTATAGTTTTGGCCAGCCACTACCGCATTCAGAAGAGTCATGGAAAGAGGGCAGGCTTGTGGCATTTGAGCTGTAAAATACAGTGCGTGTGGTAATTGTAATCTTTGTTTAATATATCCCTCTACGCAACTTAATTGAAGGTTTATCTCGCAGGGGCAGTTGATTTTCTGTCTCTTGAGGTAAATTCCCTATTAGTGCAGAAAACAAAAAGCCTCACCAGAAACGGTGAGGCTTTTTGTTTTTACTTTCAACCCCAATGTTTGGGGGTCAAAATGTCTGGCCAGTATTATCATGAACCTTTCTTCTTTATTAGCTTCTGCCTTTCTCTATCTCATCCATCACTACTGAGGCAAGGTTCTCCAAGACTTTCTGCTCTGATGCGGAGAAGGTCCTAGGCTCTTTGTCAATGATGCAGAGAGCTCCTATATTTATTCCGTCTGATGTGGTAAGAGGGGCAGCGGCATAGAACCTAAGCCCAAAATCTCCGTGAACCATTGGGTTCGCTAACAGGCAAGGCTCGTTCATGGCATTTTCAAAAACAGTGGTATTTTCATTCAGTATGGCTAGCGAGCACAAGCTGGTTCCTCTTGGAACTGTTGGCGGATGATCCAAGCCTACGCTTGACTTTGTCCAAACGTATTCTTTTTCTACTAGGTTTACTAAAGCAATTGGCACATTAAACATGCGCGTCGCCATGGCGGCAATATGCTTAAATGGCCCGTCTTCCTGGTACTCTTCAGTTATGTTTAGGCTACGCAGTTTTGCCAGTCTCTGCTCTTCATTATCAGGAATTATCGGTAAGCCAAAGGTGTTATCCATTCTTCTTTATAGTCTCTTATTTTATGCAGTACGTGTTGCCTTAAAATATGTACCTGTAAAGGGAGTATATTTTATGTAACATTGTGTCTGTGCTGCAAAATAACTAATCCTGGGCTGATAAAGTTCTCTCAAGCACCATTGTGCCGAATAGGTAGGCGGCTTAAACTGTAGCAAGCCCATTGAAAAGCGGAGGAAAAGAATATAAAAGTCTTTAAATGAATACTCTGGAGCCAGAGTAGTTCTGCCGGAATTCTTTAGGCGTACAGCCGTTTTTTTAAAAGATCCTATTGAAAAAAGATAGGTTGTTGAAGCCGCACTTGTATGAGATTTATGAAATAGTTTCGGTGGTATCTATTTTAAGGCGAGAGGCATGGCCTAATTTTACCATCGTACAAGTCAGGGTGGAACTGCAGGTTTTAATAAAACTGAGTTGCTCTCGCACTGATAAGTGAACTAGCAAAAAGATAAGTTGTTGCCAACAAGCACCAAGTCAAGATTATCTAATATTTCGTTATTGTCTCCACAAAAACAAAGAAGCTGGCTCGGGTAATTTTGCTACAAAAAAAGTACTTCGGAAGCTTGAGGAGCTACCGGAGCATGCAAACCGTTGGGTTGAATTTTTCAAGGAGCAGAGGCGCATTAAGTAATATGAGGCTAAGCGTGATTGTAAGAAAGGAAAGTAGCTGTTATTTCGTACCTTAGTTGTGCGAAGTCTACTATAGTACCAATGCTTCTATTTACATTCTCCCTGCCCTCTAGTTTCATCCTTGGCCCACACTTTACCAAAAGAGTAGTAACCGCTTTGTTTTTACTAATGTTGAGCCAATTTACTGGCAAACCCTTGGTAGCACAAACTGTTTCTGCAGAAGTCTATTACAAGCAGGCAAGAGAATTGGCCTTTTCTAAAAAAGATTATTCGGGCGCAATAAAGTTAAGCAATACAGCACTAGAGCTAAGTCCGGACTATCATGAAATCAGGGTTTTCTTAGGGCGGCTATACTATTGGAATAACCAACCGGATTCTTCTTTACAAGTGTTGCAGCACGTTTTTTCGCTCAACCCAGAATACGAAGATGCCGCCCAGGCTCTGGCGGATGTATACATCTATGAGAAGAAGTATGCTCAGGCGCTTGCAGTAAGTTCACAGGGGCTAACATTCCACCCAAATTCACAGGGTCTTGCTGTACGCAAAGCAAAAAGTTTGGCGGTGTTGGCTAAAACAAAAGAGGCGTTTGCCTTTGCAGACAGTGTGCTGCAGGTGCATCCGGAGCAAAATGAGTTGCGGGCTTTGGCTAACTTATTGAGGGAGTTCAGTTTTGGCAACAGAATAGGAGTGACGTATGAGTATACGTACTTTGACCGGCAGTTCTCAAACCCATGGCACTTGGCAACGACAGAATACAGTAGGCAAGCCGCCGCAGGAACTTTTACTGGTAGGGTAAGCTATGGCAACCGGTATGGCAGGGGAGGTGTGCAGGTAGAGGGTGAGGCCTACCCTAGAATATCCAAAACTTTTTATGCATACACCAGCCTTGGCTATTCAGCAAATCTGCCTGTATTTCCTAAACTGCGCGCAGGCTTTTCCTTGTATGCTAATCTGCCAAAAGCCTGGGAGGCGGAGGGAGGCTTCCGTTATTTGAATTTTTATAGTAGTACTTGGGTCTATACCTTCTCGGCAGGGAAATACTACCGTAACTTCTGGTTTAATGGAAGAACCTTTTTGTCAACGGCCAATAATGGCATTGGCTTGTCTTATGCCCTTACTTCGAGGTATTATCTTAAAGGAGCCGATGATTATCTGACTTTCACGCTGGGCAAAGGGGTATCTCCTGATGACCGGATGCAGGTAAACCGGCTAAATAATGTATATCAATTAGAAACGTATAGGATAGGTGCTGGCTACAGATTCTCGGTGGCGCAAAGGCATCTTTTCTCTCTATCATTGGCATTTGAGAGAGGTGAATATCAGCCTGAAATGAAGGGCAACCAATATAATATCTCTACAGGTTATCAGCTCCGGTTCTAAATTAGCTTTGCCTGTTTTAGACCTGTTTTACTTAAAACAGGTCTAAACAAAGTAAAATCAAAACGAGTTTGTGTAGATAAGCTATAGTGGGAGTAGCAGCTTTGCTTATGCTTTTACTTGGGGCTTGGCTGCTGGGGCACCAAAGCCTTGCCGGGTCATTTCTCCCCAACTATTCCGCTTGCGCAGGAAATCCACTATTCCTCTTATTGAAGACCACACCACAAAGGGGTGAAACAGTATGGGTTCTAAGAGGGCTGTGACAATAAGACTACCAAGCTCCCCTTTCTTCTTGTATTGGTTAAAAGTAGCTACCTCCATAAGAATAGCAAATATGGAGAATAGCCAGCCAAAAAGAATAATAAAGCCAGTGAGGGCTAAAAAGAAAGGCCAGTTAATAAGCCCGGCTACCGCCAAAACAACAAAAATGACTAGGCCAGAGAATTCAATCACCGGAGCCAGAAATTCAAAAAAGAACCAGTAAGGGTAGCTTAGCATGCCCAGTATACCATACCGTGGGTTAAAGAAAAGAACTCGGTGCATTTTCAGGGTTTCTATAGTGCCACGCATCCAACGATTTCGTTGGCGTCCCAGTATTTTATAAGAAGCCGGAGCCTCGGTCCAGCAAAGCGGGTCAGGAATGAAGGTTACTCTGTATGGTACCTTGCGTTCAGCCATGTACCTGCGCATCCTTACTACCAGTTCCATGTCTTCTCCAACAGTACTGTGGTCATAGCCGCCGGCTTCAATGGCAATTTTACGGTCAAAGGCACCAAAGGCACCAGAGATAAGAAGCAATCCATTTAGGCGGCTCCAGGCCATTCTTCCTAAAAGAAAGGCTCTGATATACTCTAGGGCTTGTACCCGGGGCAGAAACTGTTTAGGTAAATTTACTTCTACCAGTTTACCGTTCTCAAACAAGCATGAATTGGCAATACGCACTACCCCGCCGGTAGCAATTACTTTCTTGTCAGAATCATCCATGAAAGGTTTCAGGAGCTTGAGTAACGCATCCTGTTCAAGAATGCAATCTACGTCAATACATACCAGGTACTGGTGGCTTGCCAGGTTGATACCAGTATTTAGGGCGTCAGCTTTTCCACCGTTTTCTTTGTCAATCACCACCAGCTTGTTATAAACTGGATTGGTGCTTTTGTATACTGCTTTTACTTTTTTAGTTTTTAGCCGTTGGTGGTAGTTGATCTGAACAGGCTTCAGTTGATAGGCCTCAATAAGTTTGGCCATAGAGTCATCTTTGCTACCGTCATTGATCACAATCAGCTCCAGGTGGTTGTAATAAATGCTCAGGAGCGACCGAACGTTTTCTATGATATTAGCACCTTCATTATAAGCGGGGGCCAGAATACTTACGGTAGGCGCATAAGGAGAAGAGGCCAAAAGGTTATAATCGGTGAGCTTGCTTTTGCGCAGGTAGGTAATGGCCTCAGCAATTGCCAATGTGCCTAAAAATAAATAGCAACTGAGCATCGTCACGGCATAGCCCAACAAGCCGTAATTAAAAACGTTGTACAAGTGCTCCATCTATCTGCCTCTGTCTTGTCTGATCTTCTAGCTCTTGGTTAAGCTACCATTTGGTTTTTTAAAAAATGGATAGCTCTATCGGCCGCCATTTTTATGTCAATATCCTCAGTCTGTTTTAATTCGTGCAAGAAAGGAATTTCATCGGCAGTACCCGTTTTTAACAATTCTGCCAGAATTGTCATCTGTAGGTCTTTGCTTGTTTCATGACTAAACAACTTTGTTAAAGCAGTAGCGGCAGGTGCCGAAGGGATTTCGCCTAAGCAGGCAATGGCCTGGCGTCTTACCACTTCATCTTTATGGCTCAGGCATGCAATCACTTCTTCTTGGAAGTAACTAGCGTGTTGTTCCCCAATTAACTTTAGAGCAAATTGAACTACACTGTTGTTAGAAGAATGCAACCATTTAACTATTGTTTCTTCTGAAGGTATTGGATAACTGGCTAACAACTGCAGCAATTTTACCTGATGCCACTCTGTAAGAGGGTAGAGCAAGTTCTCAAAGAACTGAAGACCTTCATATTGCTTTAGAAACACCATGGCAATCTGGGCTTCCATGCGCACGCCAGGGTGCTTGTGGTTAGTCAGGGGAATTATCTCATAGATAAGGTCAGTCTGGTGCATTACAGCAAGTTCCTGTATGCCTCTGGCTTTCAAATGCCAATGGCTGCTGTGCAGGTTGTTGTATGAGATAGTGCGAAAGCCCAATTGGCGGTACAGTTTTTCCAGATTTTCACCTGGTTGACCGCTCAGGCTTTGTTTTAAATTTTTCAACTCCTGTAACAACACCTGCCGGGCAAAGCTATTCTTCAAAAGATCCTTAATCTCTTGCGGGACCTCAAATTTGTGGTGGTGCTCTTCTGTTTCCTCTAGCACAATGCCAACTAACCAGTCTTTAAACTGTGCCTGTAATCTTTTTTGCCTTTTGGTACTTCCATTTTTTAGAAGCAAGAGCAACAACATTGCTACTACGAGCATGAATATCATGGCAGAGGTAACCGCAATAGCTATATAGAAGAAGCGCGGGCTCACTAATGTTTCTGTCTGTAGAAGAACCATAGCATTGGGTTTTAAAAGTGTACCTGATAGACGCTAAAGCTTAGTCATAATTTAGCTGAGAACACGTGCGCCGCTTTAAGAGGCTCTTAGAGTAAAACGTCTTACCCTTAGGGCTAATTCATTGGGGCTGAATGGTTTGGTAATATAATCATCTGCCCCCAGATTAAAAGCTTCAACCACCACATTTTCCTGACCCATGGCAGACAGCACAATTACGGGCACCGGAGTTGGTAACTTTTTAACATAAGTAAGTACCTCTAAACCAGAGGCGAAGGGCATCATAATATCTGTAATCACCAATTGGGGCGTATGTTCAGCCAATAGCGCCAAGGCTTCTTGCCCATTATTGGCCGTTAGTACTTCATGCCCATCTTTTTTAAGCCTGAACTGCATGGTAGCTAAGGTAATAGGCTCGTCTTCAGCAATTAAAATCTTCATCTTAATTTAAATTTTGGCTTCTAGGGCAATCAACTGCTTGTCAACTTCTAAAGTGATTTCAGGTATGAGGCTGTAATATAAAGAAAGACATTTGTTTAGCGAATCTTCCACAGATTTTAAGCTGTCTTCTTGCATTACCTTTTCCTCCATAGAGAGCAGTAACTGGAACATTCCGTCTATTCTTACTGATGACAGGCTGCCTTTAAGTTTATGGGCTTTTTCTAGAAAATCTTTGCAGTTGCCGGCACCAAAACTCTGCTTGAGTTCCTGTAGGTAAGGCGGTACCTTTTCAAGAAAGAGATTGAAAATTTGCCTGATAAAATCAGGGTCTTCCAGTTCCATCAATTGGCTTATATCAAACGGAGAATCTGAGGTACCTGTATAGCTAGTGACAAAAGACGGAGTCTTTGCTATGCTTTTAGATGTTTGCTCATCGAACGAAATGAATTTTTCTAAAGCGTGAGCCAGGTCTGACATGGCGAATGGCTTGGCCATATAGTCTGATGCACCAATCTCCAAGCAGCGTTCCCGCTCATTTCTTAAGACACTAGCAGTCAGTACCACAATAGGTGTAGACAGATAAAGCTTCTGCCGTATGTAAGCAGTAGCCTGAAAACCATCCATGATAGGCATGCGCAGGTCCATGAAGATGATGTCAAAACGTTCTCCAGTTTCCAAAATGTCAATGGCTTCCTGGCCGTTATTGGCAATGACAAAATCCATGTAGTGTTGCTTGAGACTTGATGCCAACACCACTTGGTTTATCTCATTGTCTTCCACAATCAAAGCGCTTTTGCCGTTGTAGAACTTTTTGACAGGAGTGTTTAAGCTTTTATGATAGGGAGTGACAACGGCATCAACATCAGTGTTAATCTTGTAAGGGATTTGGAAAGTGAAGGTAGTGCCTTGGCCTATGGTGCTTTCCACATGAATTTCACCGCCTTGCATCTCAATAAGCCTTTTGGTGATGGCCAACCCTAAACCAGTTCCACCATACTTACTGGATATATCAGATGTTGCTTGTGCAAAATTGTCAAAGATGAGGTGAAGTCTGTTGCTGTCAATACCAATACCAGAGTCACTGACAATAAATTCAACAATGGCCTGCCCCTCATGTTCCTCTACTAATGATGCCTCTAAGCGTATGGTGCCCTTGTCTGTAAACTTGATGGCATTGCTTAGAAGATTGTTCAATATCTGGTTCAGGCGGTGCGGGTCGCCAGACAGTACTCTCGGAATAAAAGGATCAGTAGAAACATTTAATCTGACTCCTTTTTCTCTGGCTCTCTCTTTGAACATTAAAGTAGTGCCGGTAATAGACTCATTGAAATCAAAATTCACCTTTTCAATGGTAAGCATGCCTGCTTTGATTTTAGAAAGATCCAAAATGTCATTAATGAGGCTTAACAAGGTGTCTGATGAGCGTCTGATCACCTGCAGACGCACTTTTTGGTCTGGCTGCAAAGAGGATGAGGTGAGTAACAAGTTCACCATGCCAATAATACCATTCATAGGGGTACGCAGTTCATGACTCATGTTAGCCAGGAACTGTTCCTGCAGACGCTCTGCATTTTCAGCATTTTCACGTGCCTCAATAAGTTGTTGCTGGTGCCTGATCTGCTCAGAAATGTCTTTGCAAATGGTGCCTATACCAAACAGCTGTTCCTGACGGTCATAAAGAGGGAACTTCATGATCTCCATGTCCAGCGTTTCCCCGTCAGGAAGCGTCACTTTTTGCGCCCACACTTTCGCTAACAGAGTATCAGATTTACCAGGCTTTTCTGCGGCAAGAAATTCAGCTTTTGCTATTTCATTTTCAAAAACCTTCTGCAGTTCTGAATGTATATCCTGATCTTGGTTCAGACCAAACATGGCTTTAAAGGCCTTGTTAGCAAATATTTGGTTTCCTTCCAGGTCTTTAATGAGAATGGCCTGCGGAGAGTAGTCTAAAACAGCTTTAAAGCGGTATTGGTATTCTTCTTTCTCGGCGTTAGCTAATAGAATGGCTTCCTCTGTTTTCTTTTTCTCTGTGACATCTTTTGAAGAGCAACAAATGCCAATAATATTGCCGTCATGATCTCTCACCGGAAAATATAGCGAATGATAGTGCGCTATTTCTCCATCTAGCGGAATAGGTCTGTCAGATTCCCAATTTTTGCCTGTGATAACTTTTTCAAAGATCTCTTTCAGTTTACCGTTAAGATCAGAGTCAAACAATGAAGGGAAATGGTCGCCAGATTTGCAGTCTACTCCATACCCCCGAAGAATAATTTCGTGCGCATGCTCATTAAGTAAAACTAACTTATAGTTTAAGTCAAGCAAGTAAATGCCCTCTTGGGAGCTGCTCAAAATTGCCTTCAGGTTTTTCTCTGATTCCTTCAGTTGTTCCTCCGCCAGCTTTCTGTGGGTGATATCCCTAACGCTGCTAATAACAATTTTACCCTTGTAAGAATGCAGGAAGTTAAGCCGCACATCTACCGGGAACTCACTTTTGTCTTTCCGGACGGCTATCATTTCACGGCTGCTTACGATTAGTTTTTGGGCCGAAGGGTTAGAGAAAAAGTCATCTCTTCGGTCATAGTGAGCGGCGTGTGTATTCTGAGGCAGCAGGGCCGTAAGAGGGGTTCCGGTGATCTCATCCTGAGAATAGCCAAAGAGGCTTTCCGCTTTTTTATTGAAAATAATGATCTCACCCTTCTCATTAAAGCCAACAATGCCATCAGGGGTAGCCTCTAGAAGCGCTTCTGAAAAGTTCTTTTCCATTAACAGGTTTTCCGCTGCTAACTTGCTTTCCGTCACATCGCGTAAAGCACCAATCATGCGCACGGGCTCCCCTTTTGCATCTCTAATCAAAATGCCCCTGTCATGGCAGTAGGCATAGGTGCCCTGTATGTTCAATTTGCGATATTCTTCTTGCCAGGTACTTTCACCACTTTGAACAAAGGTCTCTAAACTATTTTTAACCCTCTCTATGTCTTCTGGGTGCAGGTGATTCTGCCAGGTCTGAAAATTTTCTTTACTGTTTTCGGAGCAGTGGCCAAAGAGGAACTGGTAATTCTTTCCATATATCAGTTCATTAGTCTTCAGATCCCACTCCCAAATGGCGTCAAAAGTTACTTTAGAAACCGTTTCCCATCGTTCGTTGCTCTTTTTTAGTTCCTGTTCTGCCTTTACCTGCTGAGTTACGTCATTTACCTCCACCAAAAGACAGTTGCGCTGGTCATACATTAAACTGTGGGCGGAAACCTCCACAAATATGATAGTGCCATCTTTTTTAACATGCTTCCATAAACCAAGTCGGTAAGTCCCTCTTCCGGTGTCTTGACCTTGCGTGGTGCGTTGTACAGCTGGCGCGTCTTCAGCGGGGCGCAGATCTTTAGGAGTCATGCTCAGAAATTCTTCCCGACTATAGCCGTAATGCGCAACGGCACTATTGTTTACATCAATTATTTCTAACGTTTCTAGATCATAGATCCATTTAGGCAGAGGTGCTTGGTAAAATAAGAGCTTGTATTTCTCTTCTGAGGCCAGAATGGCATTTTTAGATTCTTTGATTTCAGTAATGTCCTGCGCTGTGCCGTACAACCTGAAGATCTGCCCCTCATCATTTCTCTGACAGCTTCCTTTTACTTGTATAGTGCGTCTTTCTCCTTTTCCGGTAGTAATGGGGTACTCTATATCAAAGGGTTCACCATCTGTAGCGGCTTTTGCGGTGGTTTCACGAGCGCGGGTATGTTCGCTTTCATCAACAAAGCTTAAGAAAGAATCAAAGGTGCCGGTGAAATGCTCTTTATCAGTGCCAAAGACATTGTACAATTCTTCTGAACAAAAAAGCTTTTGGGTCGCTAAGTCAAGGCTCCATGATCCGGTTTTTGCAATACGCTGTGCCTCCGCCAAAGCAGCTTCACTTTCCTTGACTAAATCTACTGCCTCCAGGTACGCTTTTTCCAGTTCCCTTTTTTCTCTGGCGTCCTTGGCGATGCAGTACATAACCTGGTCTTCTTCACTCCATCTAGCTGACCAAAGTACAGGAGCAAGACTACCGTCGGGGCGTACATAGTTATTTTCAAAGGTGGTAACGGGTGTGCCGGCCATAATAATGGCAGCCACTTGTGCCGTTAACTCTTTGTCTTGTTCCGCCACAAAATCCATGAAAAGCTGGCCAGCCATTTCCTCTGGCTTATAGCCCCAAACATTTATTGAAGCGTCGCTTACCTGCGCAAATCTGCCTTCGGCGTCAATCGTGCAAATGACATCCAGAGAAGATGCCATGATTCTGCTTAAGTTGTTGGCGGTTTTTTCCTGTAGAGCATTTGCTTCTTGTGCTGCAAGCTCTGTTAACACACGATCTGTTACGTCTGTGAAATTTGATACAATAGCTTGAACACTCTCTTGGTGTAGCAAATTTTTCGTTTCTCCCTCCAGCCAGATGTAATGTCCTGCCTCGTGTTTTACTCTTATTTTTCCTTTGATGGAGTGGCTGGGGGTGTGCAGTATTTCGTTTTTCAGCTGAAGAATCTGTTCCTCATCGCCGGGGTGTAGAGAGAGTTTAAAGCCTGGTGTTGTTATTTCCTCTCTGGAAAAACCTAAAATTCTTTCAGCTGCCGGACTGCAATATGTAAAGTTGAAATTCTTGTCGCGTAAAAATATAGCCTCACTGTTATTCTCAATCAAGGCTCTGAAATGCTCTTCTTGTTGCTTTATTTTTTCTACAGCAACTCTTCTTGCTTTTTCTTGTTGCCAGCTTTTCCAGAGCACATAGAGTAGCAACAAAACAAAAAAGGCGGTGAAAAAAGACAGAATCTTGTTTGTTCGCTGGCTAATTTTTTCACTTTCACTTTTTCTGTGCTCCAGTACCTGTGCCTCACGGGTGTGCATTGCATCAGCAATCGTGCGCACTTTATTCATGTACACGAGGCCAAGGTTCTTGTTCTGATTATAAATCAGATCCATGGCTGCTTCAGAGCCCTGTTCCCTGCGAACTTGAATGGCCAGGTTAGAGAAACTAACTTTTTTTCTAAGATAATAGGAAAGAGAGTCAAGGTTTTGCTTTTGTTGGACATCGTCTGCCATGAGACCCTCCAATTGCAGCAATACACTTTCTAGTTGTTTAGAAGCCTCAGTGAGGGGTTGCTTGTATTTGTCTTGGTTAGTAATGATAAAACCACGTGCGCTAGTTTCATAGTCTTTAGCTAATGAAATGGTTTTCTCAATCAAATAAATCTCTTCCTGTGAGTGTAGGGTCCACTGCGACAATTCATTTTCTTTCTTTAGATGATAAGAAATACCAAATAGTAAGATAGCTAGCAGAATCACTCCTGAGAGCATTCCAATTAGCAGTCGCTTGAATTCAATGGCTCTAGCAAGAGCTGTGTAAAGGTTTATCATGCAGAGCTACCTTTTTAATTTAACAAAATGAGTTGTACTGTAGGAATTTCTTTAAGCTGAAAATTGCTCCAGTTGAACACAGTTAGGCTAATTAAAATTCAATAACAAATCTACATAATATTAGTCTTTGTTTTATCTGTTTGTAGCTATAATCCAATAAGTTGTTTGTTAGTATCAATAATATCTAATGGTAAGTATTGATTATTAGTTTGTTCGAGTAAAGGGCTTTAGGTTGTGTTATATTTGTGCAATTAAAAGCTTTAAAAGTTATAGCAAGGAAATACTGATATTTTTAGGAATATTTGATATAATCAAAGTCAGTGACGCTTGCTAGTCTTCTATTCAAAAGAAGGGGCTCTAAAGTTTGAAGATGAAAAGAATCAGAATTTTCGTTTTTTGCTCATCTGTATAGATAATATTTGCTAAAATTTTTAGCCTTGTTTATGTAGATTACAGCAAAAACAGAAGTAACTTTGTAAGTATTTCAGATGATAAGAATTGAAGCCTGTTTAGGTATGGTTTACCCTTATCATTGATATAAAATGTGTTAGTTGGCAATTGAATAAGTGACCAGTACAGAGCCAAATCATTTTTTTAAGCAGAAGAGAAGTTCGTCTGAGATTAAAGGAGAGCTGTTGCCCAAGTTTTTGCCTTTATGGGGAGAAGTGGTGATGCAGGCGCAGAAAGATACTTCTGAAGAGCCGTCTTGCCTCTTCATAGATTTGAATGCTGGAGCCGCTAAAACAAAGGAGATACAAGAAGTTTCCTCCCTCAAAATCTTGAAAAGTATTTTTGTGGATGCTGGCTTTAGGATGGGCCTGCATAAATCACTCTCTACTTATTTTTCTGATGCAAATAAAGGGGCGCTGCAAGCATTGGAGAGCCAGGTATTAGAATTAAATGCGTACGAAGCACTGCAGCATAAGCCGGTATTCGTCAGCCAGAAGGCGGAGAGACAGCAATTGAAGGAGCACATGTCAGCTACAGTACCTTCTTTGCTCTGCGCTGAGCCTTTCAGCTACAAATATTCTCAAGAAGTATCGCTTCATTCGCTTGAACTTGAATATGTAGATTGTCTCTTGCTGTTAGATCCTAAAAAACTTAAACAAGCTATCAAAAACCAGAGTGCTGAAGATATAAACAGTCTATTCGAGGCGCATTTTCAGAAGTTGAAAGGTATCCTTCAGCAGGAAGGGCATGCGTCAAAAAAAGAAGAGGCCATCATGGCTGGGTTGGTGCAGGCGTTGGGCCAAAGAGGCTTTTTTACCACTAAATTTAGAATCAACGCACCCGGAAAAGACTCAACAGATTATTACCTGCTCTATGTGTCTAAAAATGAATTGCTGCACGCCCGCTTTAAAGAGCTTCTGCTAGGGTATTCAGAGTATCAGGAAGATGGAGTGCCTTTGATGGGAGCAAATCTGAAGCCTCTAAGGTTGCTGGTGCCGGAGTATCATAAATTTTTAAAGCATTCCATGGTGAATTTGGTGGAGGATTTAGCCAAAAAAGCTAGCCTGTACAACAGCATGAGGTTAGAGAAAATTTATGAAAAGCACCATGTGGGTACCCCTTATAGTAAGGCTAATTATTTTGAAGCCTTCGAAAAATTGAAGGCAATGGGTAAGGTGCGGTTCATGAACCCGAAAACGGGGCAAATGGTGAGTAAATTAGCCTACGGAAGCCGTGTTAAGTTTCTGGTAGAGTAGATTTTTTCCTCTCACATAATTCTGTAGTTCAACTGTTTTTTCCTTGAGCTGTCTAAGCTCTAGATTTTAAGCTGTCTTTCTAATAGAAGACATTATTTATCCAGTTTTTTAAAAATATAACCAAGTTTAAAGACTTAAGGTTTTTCTTAAATATCGTGGCTGGCATGCCTATATTTGTGTTATAAGAATTGATTACATGACAACCGCCCCTATTATATCAGCTTTCGCTGAACTGGAAGCTTCTCTTGCTGGAGAACTATATTATAATCAGGAATCTTCTCTGCACCAGGCTCAACGTCGTGTCTATGCCACTGATGCCTCGGTGTATCAGGAAATGCCCACGGCGGTGGCCGTTCCGAAAACAAAGGAAGACCTGAGGGCTCTGATAAAATTTGCTAACCAGCACAACATCACCCTTATACCTAGGGCGGCCGGTACTTCTTTGGCCGGGCAAGTAGTGGGCAACGGTTTGGTGGTAGATATTTCTAAGTACTTTACTAAGGTGCTGGAAGTAAACACTGACGAGCATTGGGTTAATGTACAGCCAGGCGTTATACGCGATGACCTCAACGCATTTCTGCGCCCGCATGGGTTGCTGTTCGGCCCCGAGACTTCAACGGCCAACCGTGCTATGGTGGGCGGCATGATCGGCAACAACTCCTGCGGCCTACATTCTATTGTTTGGGGAGATACCCGAACCCACTTACTCTCTGCAAAAGTATTGCTGAGCGATGGTTCTGAAGCGGAGTTCAAGCCACTAACCCACCGGGAGCTTCAGGAGAAACTGGCTCTCCCAAATATGGAAGGCGTTATTTACCGTAAAATTTATGGCCTCATCAGCGATCAAGATAACCGCGCAATAATTCAAAAAAATTATCCTAAGAAAACACTTACCCGCCGCAACACCGGGTATGCACTTGATTTTTTAGTAGATGAAGGTGCTGGCCCTGAAGGACAAACTACGCTTGATTTGTGCAAGCTGCTGGCAGGCTCCGAGGGCACGCTCGCCTTCGTGACAGAGGCTAAATTAAACTTGATCCCTCTTCCGCCGAAAGAGGAAGGATTGGTGTGCGTTCATTTTAACTCATTGCTGGAGGCTTTAGAAGCCAACATCCTCATTCTTCGGCACCAGCCCATGTCTTCTGAATTGGTGGATAAATACATCATGGACTTCACCAAGGGTCACCCTACCTATGACGCTAACCGCTTTTTCATTGAAGGTGATCCGGCGGCATTGTTGATGGTGGAGTTCATGGCCGATAGCCAAGACACGATCACCCAAAAAGCCGAAGCGCTTATTGCCGACTTAAAAGCTGCTGGTTTAGGCTATGCTTATCCCGTGGTACGAGGCGCGCAAACGAAGCCGGTGTGGGATGTACGCAAGGCAGGCTTGGGCCTTATAAGAAACTTACCCGGCGACTTGCAGCCCGTGAATTTGATTGAAGACTGTGCCGTGAGTCCTGAAGATTTGCCTGCGTATGTAGCAGACCTGCAAGTGGTGCTAGAGAAACATAACCTTCAGGCTTCTTATTACGCTCATGCCGGAGCCGGTGAACTGCACATTGAGCCCATGATCAACCTCAAAACGAATGAGGGCAAACAACTGTTCCGGCAGGTGCTGGCAGAAACTACGGAGTTAGTCAAAAAATACAATGGCTCTTTGAGTGGCGAGCACGGCGATGGCCGTTTACGCGGCGAATTCATTCCAGCTGCCTTGGGGCAGGAGGTGTACGAGCTTCTGAAAGAGGTAAAACAGATTTTTGACCCGAACCACATCTTCAATGCGGGCAAGATTGTAGACACACCGCCTATGAACGAGTTTCTTCGCTATGAAGAAAAGCAGCAGAAGCAGATTATTCCGGTAGAAACTTTGTTTGACTTCTCCCGCCAGGAAGGAATTCTACGGCTAGCCGAAAAATGCTCCGGTTCCGGCGACTGCCGCAAAACCCACGTGAGCGGCGGCACCATGTGCCCTAGCTACATGGCCACCCGCCAGGAGAAAGATACCACCCGCGCCCGCGCCAATATTCTGCGCCAGTTCCTGACCAACTCAGACAAGATCAATAAGTTTGATCATAAAGAGATCAAAGAAGTAATGGATCTGTGTCTCAGCTGCAAAGCCTGTAAAAGCGAGTGCCCCAGCAGCGTAGACGTGGCTAAAATGAAAGCCGAATTCTTGCAGCACTACCACGACGCCAACGGTATTCCGCTGCGCACCCGCATGGTAGGTAACTTCACCAAAATGCAGCAGCTGGCTTCAGTGGTACCTGGTGTTTACAATTTCATGATCAATAATTCGGTTACGAGCAAGCTGATCAAAAAAACCGTTGGTTTTGCAGTAGATCGTTCATTGCCAGAGGTTGGTAAGATCACCCTGAAGAATTGGTTTAAACAGTGGCAGAAAGAACGGGCAGGGCAGGGGGCACCCCAGGGTAAAACCGTCTTCTTGTTCTGTGATGAGTTCACCAATTTTAATGATGTAGAAATTGGCCAAACTTCTATAAAACTATTAGCTGCTCTGGGCTATGAAGTGCAGATTCCTGAGCACCTGGAAAGCGGCCGTACGTACCTTTCAAAAGGTTTGGTGCGTGACGCCAAGAAAATAGCTATCCAGAATGTGCAGCTCTTGAGCAAAGCCATGCAAAACGGAACGCCGATTATTGGCATTGAACCCTCGGCCATACTAACCCTACGCGATGAATACATTGATTTAGTGCCTGCTGACTTGGTGCCTGCCGCCCGTAAAGTAGCGGCTAATTCTTTCCTTTTAGAGGAGTTTTTGCAAAAAGAGGTTGAAAACGGAAAAATTGATTCATCTGTGTTCACGCAAGAAAAGAAGCACATTAAACTACATGGTCACTGTTACCAAAAGTCATTGCAGGTGCTTACACCCACGCAGAGAATCCTGTCGTTGCCTCAAAACTATGAGGTTGAATTGATTCCTTCAGGTTGTTGTGGCATGGCGGGCTCGTTTGGGTATGAAGAAGAACACTATGACGTGTCAATGCAAATAGGAGAACTGGTGCTGTTCCCGGCAGTACGCAATGCTGCCCCAGAAACCCTGATAGCCGCTGCCGGTACCAGCTGCCGCCACCAGATTAAAGACGGCACCGCCAAAAAGGCACTGCACCCCGCTGAGATTCTGTGGCAGGCCTTGAAGAATTAGTTTTAATTTTAGTAAACAGGAAAGCCTCTCCACTAGGAGGGGCTTTCCTGTTTTAGGCCTGTTTTTAGAAAAACAGACCTAAAACAGGAGCAATTTGCATATGAGTTATAGCATTGTTTCTTCGCCCCTAGTTCTTAATAAATCGTGAGATAAAGGTTTTACAAAATTTTATTAACTTAAAACACAAATAATTCCCTCATGGCCTATACCCTCACCATAAAAGACGAGACTTTCCCAGGGAAGGTGTTGCATCAGATGGAGCTTGCCTTGCAGAATGAACTGGTTACTGTAGAAGACATCATAGAGGCCAGGGTAAACAAGGAAGTGGAAGAGTACAACAAGAAGCTACCGCAGTATTACAACGGGCTGGTGCAACCTACCGATTCCGAAGCCATGCTCAACGGCTATAAACTAAAGGAAAGAAAGAAAATTGACCCAGAAAAGCAGGTGTACGTGGCCTTAGACGCCTTTCTGAACAACGGCTACTTTGTATTGGTAGACAACAAACAGTCTGAATCTCTGGACGAAGAAGTTCTGCTGAACGGTTCCACCACGGTGAGTTTCCTGAAGTTAACCCCGCTGGTAGGAGGCTAATTGATATGGGAATTTTAGATTTCGTGAAGAAAGCTTTTTCTAATTCAGGGGCTTCAACTGATAGTGCAGAGACTTCAGCTGAAAATTGCTTTGAAGAAATAATAGAAGCAACACGACTAGAAGCGGTGCAGAAGTACCAACACTTCTGGAGCGTGAAGCTAAGTGAACTGTCGGTTTACCAAGAGCAGATAGCTTCTCTCTCGGCTAATGAGAAAGTAGACCTATTGTTATACTGCATCTATGAAATCCATAAGTGGCAAAGTAGAAGTGGCTCCTATAGTACAAATAATCCCGGCTACCACCGGAATGTGATTCAATACCTGATTCTGCAGAGTATATTACGGGCAAAACTTTCCCTCTCAGATGAGCAAATCGTTTCTTTGGCTGCTTACTTTCTCAACTATAAGAGATACTCCTGGCCCTCCCTCCTGCATTGGCCACTAGGGTACTTCTTAATTCAGGTAGAAAGAAACACCAAAGGGAAAGTCATCTCAGAAAAGGTAAAAGCGACTTTGTTAACCTTAAAGGCGGAGTTGGAAAAAAAGGAGTACAGCAACTTTGAAAAAGAAAGAACCAAGTATCTGAGTAAGGTTGACGGGCTGCTGAGCACTGGGGAAGAAAAGGAGGAAGTTAAACCTGTGTACTTTTTAGGGAAGGACAAGTTTTCTGATTACGCCAATCCTATCATCAAACTACGGCCACAAAAAGAATTACCTCATTGGTATAGTCTGTTAGTGCATGCGCAAAAAGCAGCTGGCGGCAAGCCCACGCAGAAGTACCTGAAGGAGGGCCAAGGTTTAGTGACAGTGCTGGGGGCCGATACATTTAAAGAAGTGGTGCTGGATTGGTTTAAGTTTATTATCCATCTCAAAGAAAATGAGTTGGTGCATACCTATACCCACGCTGGCCAAACCTACACCCACACTACCTATGATTTACTTTCTTCGCCAAACGTAGATGCCATAAAGGGCCTAGTCTGGCTGTGTGCTTCCCTCACCGACCGTACCGCTTTGGCCACTATTGCCGGACTGGCAGAAAGAGCTTACCGGAAGATACCGGGGAAAGGCCCGGCTGCTGCGGCCGTTGGCAACGCCTGCCTCTACACGCTGTATCAGTCTGAAGGGCTGGAAGGAATCAGTCATTTGTCTAGGTTGAAGCTCCGCATCAGGCAGTCCAGTACTCAAAACCTGATTGAGAAGTATTTACAGGAAGCAGCCAAAGAACAGGGCATTTCGGTGCATGAAATTGAGGATTTGGCGGTAGACCAGTACGGGCTGGAAGAGGGGCATATAGAATATGAACTGGAAAACTTTAAAGCAGTTCTGGAAATTGCCGGAGTGGGTAAAACGGAACTGAAATGGTTTAAGCCCGATGGCAGTTCGCAGAAATCGGTGCCTAGCGCGGTGAAGGAAAAGCAGCCCGTTGCCCTTAAGCAGATTAAGGAGACGGCCAAGCAAATTGAAGTAACCCTGAGCGCGCAGCGCGACCGCTTAGACCGCATGTTTAAAGCCGAAAGGGTTTTTACTTGGCAGTATTTTCAGCAGTATTATGTAAGCCACGGGCTACTTTCTTACTTAACCAAGCGCCTTATCTGGATTTTTGAGAAAGACGGAGTAAGCCAGAATGTTTTCTTTTTCAACAATGCATGGCGCACATCTGAACTGACAATAGCAGAAGCCGGGCCAGAGACAATGGTGCGGCTTTGGCATCCGGCCATGGCTACTATCTCAGAGATTGAAGCCTGGCGGCGGTTTCTGGTAGAGCATCAGATTTTGCAGCCGTTCAAGCAAGCGTACCGCGAGGTGTACCTGCTCACCGATGCCGAAGTAAACACCAGAGTGTACAGCAACCGCATGGCCGCCCACCTCCTGAAACAGCACCAGTTTAATTCGCTGGCTAAAATAAGGGGCTGGAAATACGCCTTGATGGGAGCCTATGACGACGGCCGTTACAATGAAGCCGCCTCCTGCCATATTCCTGATTATAATCTGCTGGCAGAGTATTGGGTAAATGAGGTAAACGCCGACGATGCTTTCAACGACACCGGCATCTGGAACTATATTGCCACCGATCAGTTAAGGTTTGTAAATACGCAAACAAATCAGGTAGTGGAGTTAATCAGTGTCCCGAAGGTAGTTTTCTCAGAAGTAATGCGGGACGTAGACTTGTTTGTGGGCGTGTGCACCGTTGGCAATGACCCCACCTGGCAAGACAGCGGCGGGGTACCGGCTTATCGTGACTATTGGCAAGCGTATTCCTTCGGGGATTTGTCTGAGGTAGCGAAAACCAGAAAAGAGATTCTGACCCAATTACTGCCCCGCCTGAAAGTAGCGAAAGTAGCTGAAATCAAAGACAAATTTCTGGTGGTGAAGGGCAAACTGAGAACTTATAAAATCCATTTGGGCAGCACCAACATTCTCATGGAACCCAATGACCAATACCTGTGCATTGTGCCAGACCGAAGTAAAAAAGACGTAACCGGTACTATTTTCCTGCCTTTTGAAGGCGATAACGGGCTGTCGGTGATTCTGAGTAAAGCTTTGCTATTAGCAGATGATGATAAAATCACCGATTCAACCATCACTTCTCAGATTAAACGGTTCTAGAATGGGCAAAATAAAATAAATGCTGACTCTAATAGTCTAGAAGTGTCACAAGACTGTTGCTCCTATTTTCTAACGGCGCAAGAGATAGGAAGCGGTGTTATTAAACACAAAACACGATAACACGGGGCTTTATTAGTGCGGTATATTGTTTTCGGTCTACTTTCAGGAAAGAAGGCCGGAAACTGAGACTTGGGCTGGAATGATGAGGTTATGGAGGATATGTTTCCTTTCAATGACTACAGAGAGGCGCGTGGAAAGTTGCTTACTGATATCGAATGGTTTTCCTTTGCTATGAAACCTACAATAAAAGGAATTGAGCTATGCTAGCAGAGAATTCAACCCCTAAACCCGCGGTGCTGGAAAGCCAGACCCGCATCCGGTTTGATCATTGTGACCCCTTTGGTCATTTAAATAACAGCGCCTTTTTAAACTACTTCCAGAACGAGCGTGAAGACCAGGTAGAAGCCGCCTATGGTTTAGACATTCACGCCTTCTTCCGGAAAACGGGTCGTGCCTGGGTAGTAGGGCAGAACCAGATTGTATACCTGAAACCGGCTCGTGTACGTGAGTTAGTAACTATCCAAACCAGTATTAGGCGGGTAGATGATACCAGCATGCTGGTGGAGCACATTATGCTTGACGAGAAGAAAGAAAAGCTGAAATCTATTCTCTGGACTAAGTTAGTGTACATAGATGTGCGCAAGAGTGAACGTGCCCAGCACGAGCCGGAACTGATGGAGCTGTTCAGAGAGGTAGTGGTGAAGGAAGAAACCCCAGCATTGTTCGAAGACCGGGTAAAGCAGTTAAGAGAGCAGATGAAAACAAATCAGTCTTAAGCCTGCCCTGTGCTTTATCTAGCAGCTTAATTGTTAATCAATTGTGCAGCTCCTGTTTTGGGCTTGTTTTTACAAAAACAGCTTCAAAACAGGAGCTGTTTTGTATGGGGTAGGCCAAGATTTTATCCATTTAGCCAATCCTGAATCAGTCTATAAGAAATAGAGAGTGCGGGCGGAAGAGATAATTCGCCGGCAGCCACCAACTCCTTCACTTCCTCTCTGGTAAACCAACGGGCATCGTCAATTTCTTGCGGGTCTATGATAAGATCAGGACTTTCCGCCTCAGCAATGAACCCAACCATGATAGAGGCCGGGAAAGGCCATGGCTGGGAGGAATGATACTGCACATGATGTACTTTCAGGCCGGTCTCTTCCAGCACCTCACGGGCTACCGCGCTTTCCAGGGTTTCTCCGGGTTCCAGAAACCCTGCAATAGAGGCATACATACCAGCAGGCCAAGATGCTTGCCGGGCCAGTAGGCCTTTATCGCCGCAGGTGATCATGGTGATTACAGCAGTGTCGGTGCGGGGGAAATGAGAGGTGTTGCAAACCGGATTGCTGCATTTGCGAACGTGTCCCGCCTCTGAGAACAGTGTAGGGGAGCCGCAAACACTGCAGAACTGGTTTTGCCGGTTCCAGTAGAGTATGGCTTTGGCATAGGCCAGCAAACCGCTGTCAGGTCGGGCTAATTGAAGCGTGGCCTCCCGCAGTTCTTGGTATACACCACCGGCCAACGGTACTTCTGGCGCATTGGTGACATCAATGGCAAAATAGGCTTTGTCATGGCGGAGGCCTAAGAGGATTGGAGGCTGAGCTAAATTTTGTAGCTGCACTTGCGCTAAACGTACCAACTGTAATTGGTTCTCGGCTGTGAGCAGTGGCTTCATTCCCTGAAAAGGCACCAGAATGGTTTCAGGGTCCTGCAGGCGGGCAGCTATCCAAGCTTCGTCTTTCCGGAGCAAGTGGACCCGATCGAGGTTTGACTCTCCAAAGTAGTTAAGGGCTGAGTAGGCAAGGTTGTTCCGCATGAATTAGGGTACGGGTAAACAAAAGAAGCGTTTTGGGACTGTTTTTTAGAAAACAGGCTCAAAACGCTCTTGTTTCAATCTTTTAAGTAATATTATTGAGCTACCCCTTCAATGACCAAGGTGCTGCTTAATCTCCGCAACTCAATCTCGGCGGCTTTGGCTTCAAACTGAATGTCAATGAGGCGGTTCTCGGCTACCAGCTGGTTTCGTTGGGCTTCCCTCAGCTCCAAGGCAGTCAGCAGACCCAACTTGTAACGTTCCATGGCTACTTCAGCATTCTGACGGGCCAACTGAATGTTGCTTTCCTCCAGATCCAGAATTCTTAAACGATTTTGGTAACGGCTATAAGCTCTAGCCACGTCAGATTCTACTAGCTGTTGGGTTTGACTAAGGGCAATTCGGCTTGTTTCTATTAAAATACGGGCATTCTGAGCTAGTCGAGTGCGGTTAAACCCGTTGAACAGAGGTACAGCGAGTGTAAGACCATAGTTGAACCCTTTGCTTTGGTTGCTGATAGGGGAGAAAGGGTTGAGTGGCTCAGACTCAGAACGGTTGAATACATAGGCACTGGTAACTCCCAAGACAGGAAAACGGGAGGCCTGGGCGCTTCTTAAGTCTAGCACTGCCAGTTCCTGGTTTACCCGCGCTCTTAGTAAGGCGGGGTTTTGGTTTAGTGCCTGTATGCGTGACTCGTTTAGTTCAAGGGAAGTGATGACCTGAATAGTATCAATGACGTTGAACTCCAAATCCGGATCGCGAGCCAGCAATTGGTTTAGGTTTATTTGGGCAGTTTTAAGGTTTTCCTGCTGCCGGAGCAATTCGGTGCGGTCAGCATTGTAGTCTACCTCGGCGGTTAAAATAGCAACTTTGGCGGCTACACCCACACGATACTGTTCTCTGATAAGCTCTACCCGCTCAGCCGAAAGAGAAACTGCGTCTATGAGGGGCTGAATTTTTTTCGCCTGCCGAACCACTTCATAATAGGCATTTGAAATATCAGCAACAGTGGTTTCTACGGTGGCTTTGGTCAATAACTCTTCTGAAATTTTAAGGGTGCGCAAACGGTCCAGGTTCACAAACATGCCCATGCCGTCAAAGATTGTCCAGTTAAAGTTAAGGCTGGAATTCAGAGAATTTGATCTGGCTCCGCTGACCTCACGGGCCGGATTGGTTTCAAATTCTTGGCGGCTGTCGCGGTTATCAAAGGTGCGGGTGGCGCGGGCATCTACAGTAGGCAAAAAACCGGCATTCCCAAGCGTTACATTGTTTTGGGCAAGTTCTACGTTTCGGCGGGCAATTTCAATGGCGTAATTTTTTTCTAGCCCAATGCGCACGGCCTCCTCCAGGGTAAGGAATTCTTGTGCCGAAGCGGCAGTTACCGTGAGCACGGCAACCGCTACCAAGGCAGATAACTTTTTATATAAGTTCATTTTTAGCTCAAATTCTGAAAAACAGATGAAAAACAGCTTAGGCCACTGCCGGTTTAGAGGTTTCGTGGTCTTCCCGAATAATGTTCGCCTTGCTGGAAGACAGGTAAGAGTAGATAGCCGGAATAACGTACAGGGTTAATCCGGTAGAAAAAATCAATCCACCTACCACAGCAATACCCATTGACACCCTACTCTCAGCACCGGTACCCAAGGCCAGGGCAATAGGCAACGTACCCAAAATGGTAGACATACTGGTCATAAGAATGGGGCGGAAACGCGATGCGGCGGCTTCTTTGATGGCATCAATCTTTTGCAGACCCTGCTCTTTCTGCTGGTTAGCAAATTCCACAATCAGAATACCATTCTTGGTTACCAGACCCACTAACATAATCATACCAATCTGGCTGAAGATATTAAGGGTTTGGTCAAAGTACCAGAGCGACAGCAAGGCACCGGCCAAGGCCAGCGGCACTGTTAACATGATCGTGATTGGGTCTCGGAAGCTCTCAAACTGCGCAGAAAGCACCAGGTAAATGAGACCTAAAGCCAGCAAGAAGGCAAATAACAAAGAGTCGGCACTTTCAGCGAAGTCTCGCGACTGACCAGCCAATGAAGTTTGGAACGACTCATCCAAAACTTTGTCTGCAATGGCTTCCATGGCAGCTATACCGTCGCCAACGGTTTTGCCTTTGGCCAAGGTGGCGCCAAATGTGGCCGCTTTAAAGCGGTTATAGCGGTACAGCTGTGGCGAGGCGCTTTCTTCAGAAAGGGTAATGAAGTTGTCAAGCTGAATAAGTTCGCCGTTTTTGTTTTTAACCGCCAAGGTGCGCAAGTCTAGGGGAGCACTACGGTTTTCACGGGCTACCTGGCCAATGACCTGATACTGCTTGCCGTTCTTCACAAAGTACCCGAAGCGCTGACCGCTCAGGCCAGCCTGCAGGGTCTGGGCAATGTCACGTACCGATACGCCCATGGCCTCTGCCTTGGCCCGGTTAATTTCAACCCGAAGCTCTGGCTTGTTGAATTTCAGGTCAACGTCTATAAATTGGAAGGTAGGGTCTTGGCGGGCTTCCTCTAAGATCTGCGGAATCACTTCGCGCAACTTATCAGAATTTTGCGTCTGTACCACAAACTGCACCGGCTGCCCGGCTCCACGGCCGCCTCCAAGGCCTTTGTCACCAGAGGCGAAAGCGCGTCCGCCGGGTACCTTGCTGATCAGAGCAGAAGTTTTGTCAACTATTTCCTGTTGGCTCAGTTCCCGCTGGTCAGGTGCTACCAAACGCAAGCGTACAAAACCAGAGTTAGAGGTTCGGGTAAGGGAAGTAATAGACGACAAGCCAGGCACCGAGTCGTTTACCAGCTGTGCCAGATCGTTCATATAGGCGTCCATGAACTCAAACGAGGCACCTTCGGGGCCGGTGGCGTTCACACGCAGGCCATTACGGTCTTCGTCTGGAGACAACTCAGATGGCAATGTTTTCATGAAATAATAGATTCCGCCAGCCGTGAGTATAACCAAGATGAAGGACACCCATCTGAACTTCATGAAAGACTCAAGGCTGTCTCGGTAAGCACTGGTGAGTGACTCAAAGAAAGGCTCCGTTTTGCGGTAGAACCAGTTGGGGCGTTCGCGGTGCTTCAAAATGCGCGAGCACATCATGGGCGTAAGTGACAAGGCCACAAACGAAGAAATAATCACCGAGCCTGCCACCACAATACCAAACTCACGGAACAGACGGCCGGTAATACCCTGCAAGAAAATAACCGGCAAGAATACTGCCGCCAGGGCAATGGTAGTGGAAATAACTGCAAAGAATATTTCCTCAGATCCTTTTTTGGCGGCTTTCATGGGGTCTTGTCCGTTTTCTACCCGCGCGTAAATGTTCTCCAGCACCACAATGGCATCATCCACCACCAGACCAATGGCCAGTACTATGCCTAATAAGGTGAGCACGTTGATGGAGAAATCCATGATGTACATGATAAAGAACACCCCAATCAAAGAAACCGGAATGGCCATGACTGGAATAAGGGTGGAGCGCCAATCGCGCAGGAACAGGAAGATAATAATCACAACCAGTCCAAACGCCACATAAATGGTTTCCTGTACTTCGGCAATAGAGGCTCTTATGTACTTGGTGTTGTCAAAGCCAATGAACATATTCAGGTCTTTGGGCGCGTCTGCTTTTATCTGCTCCAGGCGTTTGTAGAACTCGTCAGCAATCTCAATTTGATTAGAGCCAGGCTGGGGAGTAAGTACAACCGCCACCATGGGCACACCATCCATCTTCAGAACTGTTTTCTCATTTTCAGGAGCTAATTCCGCATTGCCAACATCTCTAAAACGCACCAAACGGTTGGCGTCTTCTTTAATGATCAGGTTGTTGAATTGCTCAGGCGTTGAAATGCGGCCCATGGTACGTACCGAAAGCTCTGTGTTGGTTCCTTCAATGCTACCGGAGGGCAACTCCAGGTTTTGGTTGGCCAAAGCATTTCTAACATCGGTAGGGGTAACACCCAGGGCGGAAAGCTTGATTGGGTCCATCCAGAGGCGCATAGAAAAACGCTTATCACCCCAAATATTGATGGTACTTACCCCTGGAATGGTCTCCAACCGCTCTTTAAACAGCGTATTGGCCACATCAGAAAGATCAAGCAATGAGCGGGTGTTGCTCTGGATTCCTAGAAAGATAATAGGGTTCGCATCGGCGTCTTGTTTAGACACGGTGGGAGGCTCAGCGTCTTCGGGTAGGCGGCGCTGCACCCCAGAGACCTTGTCGCGCACGTCGTTGGCGGCGGCCTCCATGTCTACTTCCAGGTTGAACTCCACCGTAATGCGGCTGGAGCCCTCGCTGCTGCTGGAGGTGATGGTTCTGATACCGGCAATACTGTTCAGGGCTTCCTCAATAGGCTCTGTGATTTCAGACTCTATGGTTTCGGCGTTGGCCCCGGTATAGGAGGTAGATACGTTGACAATAGGGGCATCTACGCTGGGGTATTCCCGCACCCCTAAAGAGCTAAGCCCAATAAAGCCGAACACCATGATGGCAATGCTCATCACGATGGCCAGTACCGGGCGTTTTATGGTAATAGATGAAAATGTGGCCATTATTAAATTTTAATCATGGGGGAATGATGACAGAAAGCAGCGGCTAGCGATACAAAGTAGCCTGCTGATTTCTTACTTATTTTACTTCCTGAATGTCTAAAGCAGCACCTGGGCGCACCTGCAGAATACCTGAGCGAATAACAGAGTCGCCCGGCTGCAGGCCTTCCAAGATTTGTATCATGCTCTCAGAGCGTAAGCCAATCTTTACTTCTTTCGGCACGGCCTTGCCATCTTTGGCTAAGTACACTTGGTGCCCAGAAGCCTGCGGAATGATAGCTTCAGTAGGAATAAGAATGGCCTCTGCAATTTCTTTGAGTGAAATTTGCACCGTCACGAAAGCACCTGGTTTTACTTCTTCGTTTTGGTTGCTGTAACGGGCCCTCACTTGTACGGTGCGGGTAGTAGGGTCAATATTAGGTTCAATGGCGTAGATCTGAGCAGTGTAGGCTTTGGGGTCTCCTTCAATGGAAAAATTAATATTGTCGCCAACTTTCACTTGCTGTGCGTAACGGCCCGGTATGTCAAAGTCAATCTTTACTGGGCTAATGTCTACCAACTTGGCAATGGGGGTGGTGGGGGTAACGTAGCCGCCTTCGCTCACCTGGCGCAAACCAATGACCCCGTCAAACGGTGCTCTGATGTAGGCCTTGGCCAGAGCCGCGCGCTGAGCCTGTAAATCAGCTAGGGTGGTGCTCAGTTGGTTGCGGGCCTGCTCGTACTCCTGCTGGCTGATGTATTCTTTCTCCAGGAGGGTGCGCTGGCGCTTTTCCATGTCTTGGTACAGCTTGCGGTTAGACTCCAGTTTGTTTATCTGAGCCTGCATTTCCTGAGCGTTTACTGAAAGCAGCAATTGACCTTTGCGCACGCGGCTTCCTTCTTTAAAATTGAGGTTGGTGATTCTGCCTGAGACTTCACTTCTAAGGTCTACTTCTTCATTGGGGAGAACAGTACCGGTGGCAGTTATTTTATCTTGAAAGGCTTCAGGACTCACCCTGAACAGTTTAACGGCTACTTTCTGTGACATAGGGCCACGGGGTGGGCCAGAGGTTGCATTCTCGTTATTTGAACCAGCTACTTTGTTGTATACCAGGTAGCCTATTAAAACAACTACCAATAGTAACAAAATCGATTTCTTCATTCCGCTAGGGGATTTTTTGGGTATATATAATAGAAAAAGCTGACGTTTTTTGTAAGAGAAGCTCTCACTGAAAACGTCAGGGTGTAAAATTATTTCGTTTTTTGGCTACTTTTATAAATAAGACCAAAAAACACTGTCAAGGTTTAAATGCCAGTGTAGATTTTTTGCAAATAGAATAATTTTATTCAATAAGCTGTTTTCTCTCAATATTTTAATAGTAGCTATGGCTAAAACAGGTGCACCAGACTCCACCAAGACCAACTTTTTTAAAGATGTATATGAAGTTGTGAACCTGATACCAACCGGTAGGGTAACCTCTTACGGTGCCATTGCCGCCTACCTGGGTTCAAAAGGGTCTGCACGTATGGTGGGCTGGGCACTCATTGCCTCGCACATGCACAACGGCAAACCAATTCCGGCGCACCGCGTGGTAAACCGCAACGGCTTGCTCACGGGTAAACAGCACTTTGAAAGTTATAGTGCCATGCAGGAGCATTTGGAGCGGGAAGGGGTAGAGGTGAAAGACAATCAGGTGGTTGATTTTGAGCGTCGTTTCTGGGATCCTGCCAAAGAACTGCTTTAGCTGAATTCATTTAATCAGTTTAAATTTCTTTTCAATAGTTGTTTTAGGCGCATTTTCTGAAAAATAGGCTTAAAACAGAAACGTAAGCAGTATTTTATAAATGCCCCAGTTACCAGACCCTAATAATATTTCTAAAAAGAAAGAATTTTACCCTGTGGGGCAGCCGCTCAGGAAGTACTTGCGCGAGTATGACCGCGAGGCCCCGCTGCCTATTTCTTACCAGGATCTGCTTCACTTTACAGACGCCTATCCGCTCTTTGACAAACGGGGACACGACACTCTTTGGCAGACGGTTATATATGAGCAGGGGCAAATGCAGGAAATCTATAATGGGCTGTTGCGCATTTACGTGCAGCTAAAATCTGGCGGAGATGAAAGCGTGCTGGACCAACTGTCAGTACAACGGGTAGACTACTGCACCTTCGGCAATTCGCACCCTTTCCGGATACGGGTGGTAAACCTGCTCAACGATAACTTCGACTATTTTTACTTCAAACGCGCCGATGCCTCCCGAATTTATGGCCTGGAACTGGAGCACGTATTGTCACCGAACCGAATTAATTATTTGGTACAAGATGCCTCTTTGATAGAAGAGCACATTGCAGGCATACCCGGCGATGAGTTTATCAAAAACCACCTGCACCAGCCTACCCTGAACAAGGTGCGCATGGCCAAGGAGTTTGTGAAGTTCAACGAACGCTGTTTCGCGCTGCTGCTGGGCGACATGCGTTCCTATAATTACGTGGTGGTCATTACCCCTGATTTTGAGGAAGAGCAGTACCGCGTGCGGCCAATCGATTTTGACCAGCAGAGTTACGAAGGGCGCAAAACCATGTACCTGCCGCAGTACTTCAAAGACAACAACCCCATAGTGGAGCTCTGCACCAAATGGCTGCACCCCGAAACCCAGAAGCAGTACCAGAACGAGGAACGCACACTGCTGTTCCGCCGCATCAGGAGCGCCCGCTATAGGTTAAAAGATCTGGTGGACTGCATGCGCAAAGACACCATCTCCACCCCTGAAAAAGTAAACCAACTCCGTACCGCCCTGGCCGAACACCATAAAAATAATGAGTTTTCCCAATGCAAAACTATGGGGGAAATTGTACGCCTGCAGTTGAAGCTAATGGTAAGGCACGTGAAGGGGTAAGGCGTAAAGCAGTAGCTTTTCTTTTTATCAAAGCTGTTTAGATTTGATGTTTTGTTCCTGGCGCAAGCGTCCGCTTGTGCCTACGTTTTGGAGCCATTTTTTGAAAAACAGCCCCAAAATAGAATGATCGTCTCCTTTGCAGCTCATCTTTAAGGAAAGAATGGAGGTGGGAGTAATCTTTTTAATAGGAGAATTAAGGGCAGACGATACTATCTACTATGGCGCGGAAGTTACTTCCGAACCATAGGGAGCTATGGGAAAGCAATTAAATAAAGCTTTTTGCCTCCTCAGCTATCCTTGTCATCCCCAACCCTCTTCAAAGGGGGACGGAATGCGTGCAAAACCATATGTTTAGGCGAGGGGTTTTAGTTGAACGGTAATAGAGTAATTAAGGAAGCCATTACTCTCCTGTTTGAGTACATAGTCTGTTTAGGCTACCTTCCTTTCTGCTGTTTTCAGGGGCTGCGTTAGTTTTATGAAATCTACTCGCTTGCTCATGTCAATGGGGTAGTTTTTTCTTACCCGCTTCAAGGAGTAAAAAGAGTTCATGAAGAAGGACATGAGAAAAGCGCCCAATCTTAAAGTAAACGCCCCGCGTAGAATTCTCTTGAAGGAGTACTGGGGCGAAAAAGACTTCTTCCATAACGCTCTATGGGCCTCTAGCAACTGCGTCTGGGTTATTTTCTTGGGTTTAAATGCCACGTTGTAACCATTGTAAAAATTCCAGCTTCTTTCAGGGAGCATGCGGCCTTCCATTTCAAGTTTGGTGTAGATAGGAGTTCCTCTGAAAGGCGTCATGATGCTGAGGAACGGAACATCAATGCCTATTTCCATGAGCTGGTCGGCCATGTTGATGATGCTCTGCTCGTCATCGTGGTCAAATCCGGCAATGAAACCTGCCATCACGGCAATGCCTCTTTTCCTGATAGCCTTTACAGCCTCTTTGTAGTTCGCTATTTTGTTCTGCTTCTTGTTCGCATCAGCCAGCGATTCAACTCCAAACGATTCAATGCCCAGAAAAACGCCAATGCAGCCAGAGGCTTTCATCAAATCCAGCAGTTCAGGGTCTTTGGCAATATCCATGCTGGCTTGGGTGAGCCACCACTTTTTTAAGGGAACCATTTCTGTGAGCAACTGCCGGATGTATGGTCTTTTGATGGTGAGGTTATCATCCCAGAACCAAACAATTTTCCGTTGCCACCAATGCGGGAATTGATCATAGGAGGCGTCTCGCACCACATCCTCCACTGGCCGTAGTCTGAACCCGGGATTCAGCGAAGGAACCGTGCAGAAGGAGCAGGAGAACGGGCAGCCGCGGGTGGCTTGAATCACTTTCTTGATGAAGAACCGATTGGGCAGCAAATCATAGCGGGGTGTGGGTAAGTTGGTCATGTCACATGGTGAACCCGCATAGATAGGTTGCAGCTGCCCGTATTCAATGTCTTGCAAGAGAGCGGGCCATACGTTTTCTGCTTCGCCGGTGACAATGGCATCAAAGTAGGTGAGCGCTTCTTCCTGGCAATATGTCACATGAGGGCCTCCCGCTACCACTAGCTTGCCTCTTTTCTTGAACTCCACCGCCAGGTTATACGCCGCCACCGCAAAGCCACTGAAGAAAGAAATAGCAATGACATCGGCATCGGTTTCATAGTCCAGCTTGTCAATCTGTTGATGGAACACCCGCACGTCATGCTCCGCAGGGGTAATGGCGGCCAAATGAATACCTGTTATTGGGGGTACAAAGTCCCGTTCATGCCCAAATTCATACCGTTGCACATAGGCTATAATGATGTCTATTTTCATAATGATGTTTTAAAATGGTTGATGATTTTTTAGTGCAGGAGAATCGGATTATAATTCCTGTTTTCAGGCGGTTTTATGAAAAAGAGACCGAAAACAGATGCCCCCTAATTGCATTCGTACTAGGGGCATGAGCTACGGCGTTTGGCTGCCACTCTTCCCCTGGTCATCCTGAGCGCAGCCGAAGGATCTAACTAGGATTAATTCAGAGCTGACATCCCTGTAGCATCCTGCATATTAGATTCTTGAAGCCAACTGGTAAGGAGGATGAAAGGAAAAGAACTAGCCAGGCAGCGCATTTCTTATTCATTAGAGTCATAGCAAAGCAGTTAATAGAAAGTATCTCCTCGTTAGATCCTTCGGCTGCGCTCAGGATGACCTGGAAAAGGTGAAACACTGCCAGAGGATGTCCTTTTTGAATTGCTGAGGTTACCGGCGGCTGGTCAGGTCATTCACGCGGGTAAATCTGATGTTGCGCACAACTGGGTTACTGTAGTCTATGGCCACTACTTTACCCCCTTTGTCCCGCACGAAACGTAGGGTCATACCGCTTAATTGGAACGTGTCACGCTCCACCGCTTTTAAGGGGAAGCTTTGGGCGTCGTTAGCACTTCCCGTCAAACCCTCTTTGCCAATGGCCATGTCTAAAAAAGAACCTATTTCATCATTGGCATACCGACCAGCAAAGGCTTGTAATTCAGCGGCGGAAGGAGAGTATGGCTTAGCTCGACGGTATTTCGTCACTTGGCCTTCCATAGACTTCAGTTCAAATTTGTCTGGCGAAAGAAAGTTGATTTCAAACTCGTCTTGTGACATGAACTGTACGAAAGCTCCCCAGCGCTTGAAACGGTCTTTGCTCACAGGCACCAAACCTGGCCCGCCCGCTATCCGGAGGCGGTCGCGGTCTATTACCAGGCGCAGCGATTCACCGGTTTGTTCGTTGAAGAAAAGTCCGGCATTAGATTTGGCATCTTCCAGCGCTTCACCTGTAACAGCGGGCGGTGGTCCGGCCATTTGATCTTGCGGAGCTGAATAGTTCACAAATAAATCGGCTACACGCTCTGCCAAACCGGAGGCAGGCTTGGCGTCTGAATTACACACCACCGCAATGGAAACACCCTGCTCCGGAAAGCTGCCTAACCAAGTGTGATAGCCCGCCGCGCCGCCAGAGTGCCACACCTCTTTTACTCCACGATAGGTCTCTAAATATAAACCACGGGCGTAGCCGAGCTTTCTGCCATTGTTCAGCTGGGCCGGTTCCTGCAGTTTTTCGGTTACAAAGGTTCCAAGACGAGCGCTGTGGAGGGCATTGTTCCAGAGAAGTAAGTCACTAGCGGTGCTTAGTATTGCTCCGCCACCGCGGTCATTGCCCAGGTATATGTCCAGTTTCCAGCCGTCTTTCTGCTTCTCGTAGCCAAGGGCTCTGTTTTTCACCACGGCGGTCATATCCGTCACGTAAGAAGTAGACTTCATGCCGAACGGCTCAAACAGACGCTGGCGCAGGAATTCGGCTATGGGCGTTTTAGCTGTTCGTTCCACAATTTCCACCAGCAATACGTAGCCGCTGTTAGAGTAAGAAAACTCCTCACCAGGTTTGAAATTGAGACCCCGCTGGCGCAGAATGAGAGCTAAGGCTTCTGGCTTTCCCTGGGCCAAAGGCATCAGGCCGGTCCAGTCCCGGATGCCGCTCGTGTGGGTGAGCAAGTGGTCAAGGGTTACCTTATGACCATAGTCTGGCAGATCTGGAAGGTATCTATGGATGTTTTCAGAAAGTGAAAGTTTCTTTTCTTCCACCAGTTGTAGAACCGCCGCAGCGATAAACTGCTTCCGTACCGAGCCAATGTCGAAAATGGCATTTGTGTTCATTGGTACTTCCCGCTCTAAATCTGCTAAGCCGTAGGCCTTGTTTACCACTACTTTCCCGTTCTGGGTAATGGCGCACACGCACCCAGGAGTTTCTTTGGTGGCCCAACTGAAAATCTTATCTACATCATCTGTTTTGTTCTGGGCTTTGGCAGGCGCCCCGCTTAAAATGTAAGCGAGCAGAATAGAGGCAAGTATAATAAGGTTCCAGTTATAGGCGTACCCTTTTGGGGTTTGACCACCCTTGGCGCAAGCCTTGGCAGAGGAATTAGTTTCTTGTTTCATTTTAATATTAGTTGAAAATTAGAGGTTTTCTTGAGTTTTAAAAGTTCTTTGAATTACAAAGTTGAATTGCAAAAAAATAGACAAACGAAGCGGCTACTCCGGCAGGGCAACATGATAAGCGTCAAGACATTTTTTTAGCGGCTGACCTTGTTTATGAATACAGTCGCAGAAGTCACGGCACGCTTGGGGGTTGGGGCTGTCTTCGCACTGACTTAAGCAGTCTCTTGTGGTGTTGCGAGGCATGATGTCATAGCCGTAGAAGAATACAAGAAAAACCATGGCAACTGCTCCAAACGACCCAGCGAAGAACTTAAAGGGAAACTTGCTGCTTAAGTCTTTCCACTGGGGCAGCTCGTTCTCAACAGAAGGTCTATTAATCGGCAGTATGTATTTCCACTTGTGGTAATACCAGCAAAGCAAGTACAAATTGGCAAACACCATTAGGGGCGAGGAGACAAAAGAACCCTCAAAGCGCACCGACAGCGACAGAATGCAGATGTTCAGAATGATAGGGAAATAAATGACGGCTCCTAAAAGTGCCGTTCTAGGAAAGAGCAACAACACCGCCGCCGTTACCTGCATTACCCCTATCACGGTGTAGTAATAGCCGGTATGGAACAGCGCCTCCAGGTAATTACCCATGGGGTGGCTAACCGGCAATACCGTAAACCGCTCGCCCCACACCTTCACCATGCCAGAGGTAATAAAACCGAAAGCCAAGGCAAACCTCAGGAATATGGCAAATATATAGAGCCACTTGTTTCCGCGGGCCTGTAAATGCAGTTGGTCGAGTTTGGCAGAAATGTTCATTTGCTATTGGGTCTATTCCTCTTGCTTTACAGCTTGTCAATTATATCTCCCAAGTCACTTACACCCAAGGTAAACATGGTCAGAACAATAGCCAGCGCAATTCTGATGAGCACCGGAATGGAGAAATCATACTTTTCGGTGAGCCAAGTATAAGTAGGTGGGAAGTATAGGAGAGAGAGGATAAGATAAACCGCTCCTGGAATGGGGTGCACCAAAACAATGTTCAGAATTCCAACAATAACCAGAAGAGTGGCGAAAACCCAGCTGATGATATTTGAAATGTTAATTGTCTTTTCCATTGATTTTTAGTTAAGCTTCTACTTAGTGAAATTGAACTTTGAAAGTTACTTGTTGATTTAAGCGTATGTACTTGCCTGCGTTTTAGGCTTACTTTCTGAAAAACAGCTCTAAAACAGAGCATAACTAAGGCTAAATAACTGGCACTCTTTTCCCCTTTGTAGCTTATCTCGTAGGGAGAATAAATTGCTCCTTTCTATGGCGCGGAAGTTACTTCCGGGACTTTCGGATATTGATTTGCAAGTCACGGAAGTAACTTCCGCGCCATAATGGGCTGTTTCTGAAGGTTCCTCTCAAGTCCTTGTCATCCCGGGCCTTCAAAGGGGACTTAACAGGAATATGTGCACATAGGATTAAGCCTTGAAGACAATCATTTCCCTTACCTAAACCCGAAAATCAGCGGGAAAAGGAAAACCACTATCACTGTCCAGACGAAGTACACCGGCAGGTACACGGCAATGGCTCTACCTACTTCTGTAACTGCGGCTTTCCGGATGGTGGCTTTGAACAACATGACAGTTACTAACAGCAGGTGCACCAAGATTAAGAAGTTGCCGCCCAGCACCGCCAACCGGTTAGGGGTAATGCCCCACTCAGAGATTCTGAAGGTAATAGCTGACAGCGCAATGCCGTTTACTACCACCGTCACGACAGACAGCAGAAGCAGAATCCAAATCGCCGAGGAAGAAGTTGATTTGGTAGAGCTTTCCGCTACGGAAAAGAAAATCAAAGCCATTACTCCAATGAGTAACAGGTTGAACAGCAACAGGAACTCTCTGTCGTTGTATGGGTCTTTGCCCGAGAAGATGATGGCGCCCAGGTAAACAACCAGCATGGCCAGTACCAGCGGACTGAAAAGTTTGGCAATGACCGGTGATACTTTGTTCACCAGCTGCGGGTTTGATTGGGTTAAGTAAGTAGCCACAATGGGCACGGCAGGCAGACCAAACGCCACCACATACTCAAAATAAAACTTTTCAATGCTGAACCCAATCAAAGAGAATAGCCCAATAGTAATGGCTGTCATAATTCCGCCAGCTATAACTAGCATGGCTGACATAACCGCTAAATCGCCGTTGAAGCGCAGGAAGCTTAATCGCTTTTTGTAGTCCCTGAGTTCATTGCCAGAGAAGGATACCCCCAGCACCACCCACAGCAACAATGGCAAGTGAATACAAGCTAATATCAGTGTATCACTTTGGTTATTGTTGGGGAGGAAATTAATGTACAGCAGGCACACCAGAATAACCGCACAGACAAACGCTATCTTTTTACCAGATAGGTTACTCCTCCAGGCGAAATAGGCCGTTAAGAAGGGCAGTACCAGAAAACTGATGTTGCGTGGGAAGAAATACTCCTCATCAACAGGGAAGAAGGAGGGGATTTTTACCAACAGCCCAGCTACAAAAGCGAGCAGCACCACAAACAGGAACTCCTTTCGGCTTCCCCAGGAAATGGCATCTGATTCGTAGTTCAGCCTTTCGTGCCAGAAATCGGCTAGCACGTTGCCGCTCAGTTGCGGGTAAAGACTGCTGAACTCCTGCCTGAAACTGGTTTTGTTTGTCCGGTACAGCTTCTCTAACTGGCCCGGACTATTTAGGTGATTAAGTATTTGTTCTTTCATGGGTTTGTTCATTTTGCCTGATGCGAAAGTGTCTTTAGCTTGTGCAATGTTCTTACTTTCTCAGTATCTCTGTTTTAGGCCTGCTTTTCTAAAAACAGACCTAAAACAGGTGCCTCTGCTTGAAAAAAAATGATGCTGTCTATTCGCTTTTTAGTCCCACATAGTGCCATCTAACCCAAGCACAATACCTAGCCACAGCCCAACCAAGTATACCAACACACTTAATAAAATAGCCAGTGCTTTGTTAAAACCGCGGGTACTTTGGTACATCATAAATGCGTAGAAGGCGCCGCCTGTTGCCCCCGCCAGTGGTGTAACAATCAAAGGTCTAATCATCCAGTAATCCCCGTAGGCACTAGGAGTGTCTGCCCCAAGCACAAAGAATAAGATGACCAATAAAGCAATTCCGGCGCCCACTAGTACTGGAGTCGCAAATGATGGGCTTGTTTGGGCAGAGTGATTGTTTTGAAGTGTCATGATTTTTAGATTTTGATGATAATTGATAATTATTAAAAGTTCTTTGTATTTCAAAGTAAGGGTGCAAAAAAATTAGTCGCCTTGGCGGTTGCTCAAAATTAACTTCTCCAGCGCGTCCAGGTGAGCTTTGAAAGCTTCACGGCCGGCATTGGTGGCGAGGTAGGTAGTATTGGGCTTGCGGCCCACAAACTGCTTCTCCACGCGCAGATATTCCGCTTCTTCCAGCGCGCGCAAATGGCTGGCCAGGTTCCCGTCGGTGAGTTGCAGAGTTTCTTTCAGAGTATTGAAATCCACCCTTTCCTCCACCATCAGCACCGACATAATGCCTAACCGCGCGCGGCTCTCAAACGCTTTATTTATATTGTCAAGAAACGTTTTCAAAGGGTGTTTACCGTTCGTATTTAAAGTACAACAGCGCGCCGTACACAATGTGCAGCACACCAAACCCAATTGTCCACGACAGCAGCCCGTAGCCTACAAAAAAGCCGGAGACTAATCCCAGTGCCAGTTCACATAGGCCCAGGTACCGAATGTCGCTAAACGTATACTTGCTGCCGTTGACTAGAGCCAAGCCGTAGAACACAAGCATAGTGGGTGCAATTAAGTACAAAATAGAATGATACAGTAACACCGCGCAGAAGACCCCACCCGCAAACAGGGGGATGGCCATGTTCAGAACTAACCGTTTTGATTGATTGTCCCAGATGCGCTGGTTGTTTTTATGTGCCCGCCTTATGGTAAAGAAAGAGGCTAACCCCAGCGCCACCACCAATACTGCCAGTGCCACTGTAAGCAAAAACAAAAGAGCGTCTTGGGTCAAGGTCAGGTTGTTGTCTGCACCATAGGCAATGTTCTGCTCACTCAAGTACCACATCACCACTGCCGCCCCGGCCAGTGCCGTAAGCCCCGCCGAAATACCTGAAAGTCCGCTTAAAGAAATAAACCGCGAAGAGCGATCCATTATGTTGCGGATCTCGTGCAGGGTTGCTAATTGTTCTTGCTGCTGATTCATTTTAAAGTACTTTGCGATTCAAAGTTAATAAAGCTTTACGGATTGGCAATAGGGGAGGATGAAAAATTTCAGAATTAATTTTTGTGGTCCTAGGAAAGCGTACCTCCCAAATAATCTGTTGCAATTTGGCTTTGCTCCGCAAGAGAACATTACAAGCCGTACAGGCATGAAAGAGAAAACATATGCTTCAAAAGCAAGCTGTTATACTTTTAACGAGCCTCGGAACGCTCTGGCGGCGTAATATGATTGTGCTCCGTTGTGGTACACGAAAACGTGGCCGTACCGGAAATCAGCGAAAAGAGCCCCGCCAAGTTTTCTGATGTCAGGAGGTGTCTGAATCCAGCTGGACGTTTTGGCATCAAATTTTCCGAATTGCTGTAGCTCGCGGTATTGTGCTTCAGACAATATCTCTACGCCCATGGCAGTTGCCATGTCTAAGGCGCTGGTTTCCGGTTTATGTTCTTTCCTTGACTCGAGCGCTTCGCGGTCGTAGCAAATACTTCTTCGGCCTTTGGGGCTCTCGGGGGAGCAGTCATAGAAAATATATTCTCCCGTCTGTTCGTCAACACCTACTACATCTGGTTCGCCGCCGGTTCTTTCCATTTCATAAAGCGACCACAGTTTCTCAGGAGAAGCTTCCAGCCTTGTTTGTACGTTAGTCCATTCAAGAGAAGGGTGGCGGTTGCGGTTCTTTTCAAAGCGGCTTTTCAGTGTACTTAACAGTTCCTTGTGTTGTTCAGCTGACAGCTTTTTGTTTACTCCCATTGGTGAAGGGTTTTTAGTTATGTACAAGCTATTTTCAATGACCACGTGTTTACGTAAAATCCTCCTTTCGTCAGTATCTAAGTTTTTAGAGGAATTACTGTTATTCTTCAAATACTGCTACCGCCCTAACAGGAGAACCGGTTCCTCCTCGAATTTTCAACGGAAGACCAATAAACCGAAATCTACCACGGCCAATCAGAAGATGCAGATTGATTAAGTTCTCATAGTGGGTAAACCCAAGCTCTCCACAAATTCTGTGTACTTCCTTGTTGCTAACGCCAGAAACGCCAGGAGCCATAGTTTCTACCCCAAAAGCAGAAATGCCCTTATTCCCTAACCATTTGGCAGCCTCTGCACTTATGCCAGGCCCATTTGCCCACTCTTTTCCTGGATAGTGTTTTCTATAATGGTCTGTGTATAGTAGTACGGTGTCGCCATTTTTGATTTCAAGCCCGTCCTTCATGCAAGCTGCTTCTAGATCTGTTGGCTCTATTAATTCCCTTAGACCTTTCTGTGAAAAATTTAAACATATTCCTTCTGTATAAAACATAAAGAGGGGCATGGTTTCAATAGATTGCCCTCTGTTTTGACGGCTCATGTGACTCAAAGCATCTACATGGGTGCCAGTATGTTCACTAAACTCCAACTTGTTTACACTGGGGGAAATGTGTGGCGAGTCAGCAATGCCCTCCCATTCTTCGTGCGAACTATGCATAATGATGGTTACCTCTGGAAGAACTTTATGAACAGGCATACCTGAAAATATTTCCTGGCTTAAATCTATCAATTCATGCATTTTGTACTCTATTGTTTTTAGAATGGCACGTACTTTCTATACAAACTCTGAAGATAATTTTAGAAAAAGCTATTCTTTGAGGTTTAGAACATACAAATTAACCTTGCCGTCTTTACTAGAGGTAAACAAGACTTTGTTCTTTTTTTCCAAAAAGCCTATGGCAGTTTCCCTGAATTCGTTATCTGTCAGGCGTTTTACCTCAGAACCATCAAGGGTGACAGAATACAGTTCGGCTAACTTATCAGGTGCAGAGTAATCCATGGAGGTAAAGAGTATTCTGGAGCCATCCGGGAAAAAATCTATTGGATAGTTTTGTGCAGTGGAGGTGGTAAGTTGCTTGAAGTCTGTACCGCTCATACCACTTCCAAAAACTTGCCATGACTGAGGGAGGGTGGGATTGGTTGTACCACTTGCGGTGACACTCTTTCTAAGAGCAACAAACGTTTTAAGAGGAGATATTTTAACTGGAATTGCAGGGGCCAAGTTTGTAAAGTTATTTCCCTCTGCATCCATCAGGTAAGCGTTACCCACGTAATCATCTACTAAAAATAGTTCTTTGTCTGAAGTTACATCTACTACCACTCCTTTACTGCTAATCATTTTGTTCTGGGTGCCGTTCAGGTTCGTTTTCCAGATAGTGTTGCAGGAACAATTGCCAATACTCATGTTTTTACCATAAACAAGGGTTTTGTCATCATCTGCAAAAGAATAGGGAAAGAAAGTAGTGTTGGCACTAATTACTTTTCTAAGATTACTACCGTCTGAATTGACAAGGTGCAAATCAGAAACATTTCCAGAATTGGCATAGGTCATGGTTTCAAACGCCAGTAATTTTCCGTTCGCTGAAACTATGGGGGCATAGGAGAGATGGTTCGGGTAAGTGAGAATCTTTTTTTGATTACTCCCGTCAGATTTAATGGAGTAGATCTCTGTGTGTAAATCTCCGTTGGGCTGGTTTTTATAGATAGTATAAAAAATAGTGGACCCATCTGGGCTTATTCGCACTTGATATATATTTTTTGTATGATTGGTGAGCTGCTGTATTTCCGGAACCGGCTGTGGCTCGTCCTGATGGTCTTTGCAGGAGAAAATACATATTAGCAGAAGTAGGGTGAGGATATTTTTCATGGGGAAAGTTTGATATCTATTTACCTAAATATTTGCTTTGTTAGGTGGTAAAATAAAGGCACAGCTCAATTAATATTAGGCGGTAGATCAGCCGAAGATGCCACTTACACAATTGACCCTAAGGTATTTAAACTTTTCTACTATCTCATTATCTATGTGTTAAGAAATGAAGCTGATATTGCCCAGTAATGATGTGTTGAAAAGGAGCTGTGCAGTTGTGTTTTGGTTTACCCACTTTCATTAGACTCTGCCACGGAGTTAATATACCTCAGCATTTTTCTTCACGGGTTCTTCATTTACTAAACTGTCTCTGGTGTTTTTCTGCACCGCAATAGAAGCAAAGAGGCTTAGCAGGAATGACATGGCATAGAACCCTTTTTCACTAAGAAGTAAATCTGCATTCCAAAGCCCCACGGTCAGCAACACTACCGCTAGAATGGTAGAAAACCAGCTAAGCCCGTAATAGATATTGGTCACAGGAATTCCCTCTAGCTGGTCGCGCACACTTTTTTGGAGAGAGATAGCTGAGAACAAACCATACATTAATACGGTGAAATAATAGCCTTTTTCGTTCAGCATCATTTCTGCATTCCACAGCCCTATCATATAGGCTGTAATACCAGTAAGTAAAGTAGCCCAGGAGGCGGCCACAAATGCGTTGGATGGTTTCTGATTCATTTTTCTTTTTCTTTTAGTGATGAATCAAAGGTATACCAGTCCTGAATCCTTTCTTTTGACTTATGTCAAAAACGGAGGTGCCTTATACTTGGCTTCTTATTCTGCTCAGGGTTTCCTGGCTGATACCCAGGTAAGATGCAATCTGGCCCAGAGAGATTCTTTGGAGAATATGCGGCGAGGTTTCTATGAGCTGTTCATACCGCTCCCGAGCTGTTTTGAACTGTAAGCCCATTAATCGCTCTTCTAACCTGATATAATACTGCTCATTTATTATTCTTACTAGGCGCTCAAGGTCATTATGATGATCAAATAACTGGTTCAGCGCTTCAAAACTAATTCGCCACAAGGTGGAGTCTTCTAAAACTTGTATGTTCTCTACACCCGGCTTTCGAGAAATGAAGCTGTAGAAAGAAGTAACGAAGTTATTTTCGAAGCCAAACCAATAGGTGATTTCCTTTCCATCAAGCATATAGTACCCACGCAAACAGCCCCGTTCAAGAAAGTATAAATGGTTGCATACCATTCCTTCCTGTATCAAAAATGAATTCTTTGAAACTTCTACCTGCGTTAATGCTCTGGAAAGAGCTTTCCATGCACCTAAAGAGATTGGATGGTATTGTGATATGCAATTAAATAATGCATTCATGTATAAAGCTCTTCTAGGTTAGGTATAGAGTTTTTTGGTTGGAGAGAGGGCTGGAGTATTTTCAAAAGGAAATCTGGTAGAGAACTTCTAAGAGTTCCTGCTTCATAGAGAGTTCATGGAGGCGAAAATATTCCTTTGTCTTTGTAGGAGCGCTATGGCTCTTTGAAGACTTGTAATTCCTTGAAACAGAGTTTGCAGGTAGTGGACCAGAAAGTATGTACTACCATCTTATCCCTTTCTGTTTTAGGGCTGTTTTTTCAAAAAATAGCCCTAAAACGCCTCTTTGTAGCTGAATTTTGTATCCCGGTTAAGGCTATTTATCTCTGATTCAGTCTCGAAAAGATTACTTCTGCTAAGCCCTCTGCATTCTGTTATTTTACTCTAGAATGAATTTAAGCCACTTCCCAAAAAGAAAACCAGCGTTGGCTATATCTATCAATACCACAATAGCAATTACTCCAAGAAGAAGATGTAGTGGTTTGAAATTTCTGTTTAGGATTTTCATAAAATGTGATGGTTGATTGTAAAATGGGTTAACTAAAATATATGTATAAATCAGGACGGAGAATCTAGAAAAGCCCTTGCTTCCTCTTCTCTGCCTTGGGCAATGAGAAATTCACCGTAATGCTGATTCAGCATATCAACCGGTTTAGCCATGTTCTTGAAAGCTAACCGGAAGTTTACTTCTGCCAGTTCACTTTCTCCAGTGGCTTGATAGTATAAAGCTAGGTTCCGGTAGGAATAAGCAGGGTCATTGTTCATGGTAGCAATTGCCTGGTCAATATAATGTTTCCCTTCCTCTAATCTACCTAATCTAATAAAAGAATAGGCCAGGTTGTCACTGGCAATACTATGCTTAGGTTCAATGTCAAGGGCCTTTAAATAATTGGAAATGCTTAACTTAAATTCTCCTTTTCGGGTCAGGTTGTAGCCAATATCATTGTATACCTCCGCCTTAAGCAGCTCGTCATTTGTGAGGAACAAGATTTTCTGTAGCGTAGAGATAGCCGAATCAAAGTCGTTGTTTTCATATTCGTCTATTGACTGCTTGAGTAGGTCATGTGCTTCCAGCTCTCCTTTAGAATATAAGGGACTGGGGTGTTCATCTAAATAAGCCATTGCTTTCTCAAACTTAGCGTTGAGGCCCTGCGGGAGTTCAGTTTTCCATTGGGGGTTGTTCTGCTCTATCAGTTTTGAATAGGTGGCAAGAGCAAAAGCCATTACTTCCTCAGGTATTCCGGCTACAAAGCGCCAGTTAGAGTGCCAAAGGCCATTGGTTGATGCACCGCTGTATATCATGTACTGAGATTGTATGACACCAAAACCAAAGTAAATGCCTGCCAGGTAAATAAACAGGCTGGTGTCTTCGCCTGAGTCAAAGTCCAGCCGGCTCTCCGTTAGCCGTATTTTGACAAACTCAAAGATCAGGCTGAAAATTAGCCGTTTCGGGTGCTGTAGCAGACTTTTTGCAACATAGATCCTGTAGTTGCCTTCAGCGATCTCTGTACGGGTTTCGAATAATTCACCGTCTATTTCATAGGGAGTCGCAAATGAATCGCGTAAGTCTTCTACATATTCAAAGCTGATTTTTGTAGGGTCTAAAAGTAGAATTGTAGCCAGATCGTTTACTATATCTTGTACATCTATCTTATGCGCTTTGAACGTATTGGGGAATAAAGTTTCATTAAACAATAACTGCTGGCTTTGCCTGCTCGGGTAGCCGTAAGCCTGAATCAGCCACTTGAAATTGTCTTCCACCCACTCTCTGTCGGGCTCAGTAATGTTGAACGTAGTGTCTTTGTTGTTACTGAGGAATCCGAACAATTTCATGTCAAACGAATTATTTCCAACACATCTGGCTAAATGGCGGGCGGAGGTGTTATCTTAAGATTATCGATCTTGCCTTGTTGCCAAGCGTAACTCTATTGCACCTTTATTTTCTTCTCAATAAAAAAAGCTTTAAGTTCATCAGAGACAGGCTCTATTTTACTGATGCGTCTATTTTCGCCACCTTTCAACTTTAAGTCTAGAAACTCATTGCCATTCTTTTTTTTGAAAATAGCCATTCCAATTTCCTGAAGGTCAATTTCGCCTTTAGTCGTCCTAAACAAGGTATAGATAAGAACCGCTGCATGTAAAAGCCCGATAACGCTTCCTGTCCATAGCAAGAATTCGTCGCCCGTTTTCATGTATCTCAATACCGACAAGATACCATAGACGGTCCAGATGGCTGAGAAAGTGATTCTTCTGTACTTTTCTGTTTTTGCCTTGTCTATGATCGTGATTTTCTCTTCACTTAATACTATTTCACCTTTTTCTAAGGGTAAAGTTCTTTCCATTTATATAAATATTATGTTTGCCAACGCTCTGCCTAAGTTTAGCTTATGCACCAATATTAGCAGAAATTCTTATTCTAGGTTTCCAAAATCTTTTGTTTTCTCAATCTCTCCGCTTCTGGTGTAATACGTCCACACACCATAAGCTTTGTGTGGTGAGGCAAATCTGGTTCCTATCCCTTCATCAGTCATTTTCAAGAACCTCTGTCCAACTTCCCAGAGCTGGTCTGGCCCGTAATACAACTTTAGTTTTTCTATTCTATACAATTTGCCATTTATTCTTTTGTATTCATAAACGCAATCTAGAATTACCCCATCCTGAGAGTTAGTTTCAAGGTAAGAAAGTAGATAACCTAGGCTATCTGATTTCATTGTTGCTATAAGACTGCCACTGGCGCCAAACCTCTTTGCCTCTCCTATAAAGAAATAGTGCAGCTTGTTCTTGAGTTGTACAATACCTATGGTGCCTTCATATCCTTCAAAAGACTTTGATCTTTTCCTGTCAATGACTTTATAGACCGTTCGGCTAGATTGTACAGAGTCGTATTCAGCCGCCGAAAGAAGCTTTTTTAGGTTTTGTCCATAGGAGTGCAACGAGAACAAAAGGAATATGAGAAAGAGAAGCTGCTTCATATTTATTCTTATGAATGACCGCAACGTTGCAAGCGAGCGCTGACGATTTAATTTATGACCAGAATCAGCATTGTTTTTATACCCAGTCGGGCGTGGGTTTATCTATTCGTACATTTGGTAGGTTTGCGTGCTGCTGGTTTTTGCAATACCATAATTTTCTTCATCGCGGAAATTCACCACACCTGAATTTATTGTTTCTTTATCTTCTCTGAGTTCCTGCGCTAGCTTTCCGATTTCTAGGGAAATTTGTTCTTTTTTAGCTGGGCTGTACTCATTAAACTTTGGGTCAAGAAGTGATACAGTCAATTCGCTATTGTTTTTGATGTTTATTTCTATTTTATCGGTTTCATATTTTTCAGTTATAGATTTCTTTAATCTATACATGTATTTAAATTCTCCGGTTACTTCTGAACAGCTGAATAAGAAAGGTAAGAGAATCGTCAGAATTGCGGAAGTGCATTTTTTCATTCTTATAGTTTTAGATTGTTATGAAAAATATTGTGGGACTTATGGTCAGCGTCTGATATAGACAATGCGCTAAACTGTGTGCTGATGCCGTCGGCCAAGGCTGGCGTTTAGCTGTTGTTGGGTGTAGTATTATTTTCTTGCTTTACTCAATTCATTAAGCTTTATAGAATACTCATCTATTAAGTCATAAATTGCCTTTTGGCTTTTGCCAAATTCTTTATTATCGCATTCGGTATTTACTATAAAATATCTGCCTATTTTGCTGTCTTTGTCAAACCAAATAACTGAAAACAAACCAGGGTCGCCACCTGTATGACCAAAATTGCCAGTAGAGCCGAACCCCATAGTTATTCCCATATTGTATTCGTCACTATATTCACTTGTGCTTCTATCTATGAAATTCTCAGCCTTCAGTTGTGGAGTAAAATATTCATTGTAGCTTTCTTTTGAAAGAAGAGTGCCTTTCCCCAAATATCCTTTCATTAATTCTAAGATATATTTACTCATATCATTTGCGGTAGTCAACATTCCGCCATCTGGATAAGTATTTAGCGAGTAGTAAGGGTAAGGTGTTGTCTTATTTTGAAATGTATGGGTGTAATTTGAAAAGTCAATTGTATTAAAACTCCAGCCAGAACTATTCATTTGAAGCGGTTCCAAAATATATGCGGTTGTTAATTTATCATAAGATGTTCCTGTTGCTTTCTCCAAAACCAATGCTGCAAGTGTTGAACCAATATTGGAGTAATTAAAAAGCTTACCAGGCTCCTTTTTCAAAAATACTTCTTCCGAATACCATTGTCCGTTTGAGCCAAGGATGTTAATCAAGAATTCTTCAATAGATATTTTTGCAGATGGCGGATTAAACTTAGTTGGAGAAATGTCTATTTTAAGATTATTGGTAAGATTTGTTGTGTCCTTCAATACGACTGCATTAGTTAAATATCCTTCTGTATCGTTTATTGAGGAAGTATGAGTGGCCAAATGCCTAATTGTAATAGGTGTCTCAGGATAATAAGGATTTATTACCTTGAAAGGAAGGTATTCATTAATTGGGTCATCTAAATTTAGCTTCCCTAACTCCTGCGCTTTGAGTATCGCGATGCCAATAAAAGTTTTGGAGACAGATGCTATATTCTGAACAGTACTTTCATCATATTTTTGTTTTGTTTCAAAGTTGGTGATACCGAATCCATTTTGATATAATATCTCTTTGTCATTTACCAGTGCTACGCCAAATCCGTTAAAACATGTAGTTTTGCTAATTTCAGCTAATTTCTCTGTCATCTCTTTTTGAGCATTTACAAATTCCTTTGAATGCTCTTTTTTTATCGAGGTACAAGATATAATGATTAAAGAGGCAAATGCGATTATTATTGACTTTATCATTTAAAAGTTCATGTTTCTTTTCGGGAAGAATCGTTTTTTGTATTGCACCTAACGGCCTCATGCACCTTGTTAGGCTTTTGTACTTTATTACTTTTATTTCAAGTTGTAGGGTAAGTACCTCTCCCATTCCCACGGAGTAAAGGTGTCAGCAATTAACTGTTCTAACACTTCCTTGAATATTTTCTCCCCATTTGAGCTATTCGTCATTATAATGATAGAAATTCCTTTGTCAATAAAATTGATATTATAATGCTGCCAACCTTCATCATGTCCCTCTTTGAAAAAGGCCTTTCCAAATTTACTGCTAAGAAGACCCCAGCCAAGCCCATAAGATAATTTTATTGCTTTGTTATCTGAAGTGGTTTCTTCAGTAATTGTGGGGAATTGATATTTTGAGTGTATCTGTATTTGAGGTGTCAGCATCATTTTCCTGGTGCGCCTGTTAAGACCATTTCCCTGCATTATATTCTCTATGAATCGTGAATAATCAGCAACTGTAGTTTCTAAGGAACCAGCTCCTCCTGCTTTTTTTCTTTTTTTCTTTCCTAAAAGTGTCTCGGTTTCATCGTGCCCCATGGCATAATTGTTTTCAAAATGCGGCTGCCATACATAGCTGGTTCTTCGCATCCCTAAAGGCTTGAACACCTTTTCTTCTGCCAATTCATCCAGGCCCCGTCCAGTGATTTTTTCAATTGCCAATTGAAGTAATGCAAAACCTTCTCCTGAATAGGCGTACCTAGTGCCAGGGGTAAAATAAATAGCTAGTTTTCCATCAGAATCAAATTCGCCGGTTTTTGCATTTAGGAATCTCCAGTTCGGAAAACCTGTCGTATGACTGAGGCACATACGTGCCGTTATCAGTTTCCATCGGTCGTCACCTGAAAGCTCCATGTAGTTTTCATACTGTGTCAAGGGTTTGTCGAGGTACTGATAAAGCGGCTTATCTAAGTCTAATAGGCCTTCCTGAACAAGTAACAGGCTCAAATAGGCAAAAACAGCTTTACTAAAAGACGCTCCATATAAAACGGTAGAGGTATCTAACAGTGCTTTTGTAGTATTATTTTTGAAACCGTAGGCTTTAGTGTAACCGATTTTATTGTTATTGATAATTGTTAATGCCAACCCAGTAACATCAGCTTTATCCATTAGCTGAAGAATTGTGCTGTCAATTTCAACTGATGTTATCTTTCTACCGTCAAGCCTTTTCAATTGAACATGTTGTCCAAAAGAGAAGTGAGAGCAAAAAAATATTATAGGCAGAATTTTTATCGTATTTCTCATTAGACTTTTCAATATACATTCAATCCTAAAGAGCTTTTGGTATTACGCCTACTGGTTAGTATCAACAGCGAGCGAGGCCCTCGGCCGTAACATGACTTTTACACAGTTTTGGCAATTGTATTTATTTAGTTAAGATTTTGAAATACTTCATGTTGTGAGTAAGTACTTCTCCTGGAACTACATCCTTTCCGTTGTAAATTATTGAATCGTATTTACATAGATTGGTGCCTGTAACTTTGTAAACTAGGTTGTACCCATTCTTACGCTTGTTTTTATCTAGAACAACTGCCTCTATCAAACACTTGAAATCACTATCACCTACTACATATGAGAAAACGGTCAAAGCGGTTCTGTTTGTCCCGTCAGAACGGAAGCTGCCACTAAACGGAATCCTTATAGTATCTCCAATTGCCAAGGCTTTGAAACGTCTTCTGTTTTCTTGCCTTTTTGCCTTTAGGTGCTTGCTAATTTCATCAAGTCTTGGTTTGATTGGTTCAAATTCTTTTCGGTAACATGGATACTCTCTTACGAAGAGGCCCTTGCTCTTTGCTGCCCTATGCAGTTCAGGAAGTTTGTCGAATTCTTTTTTACGAAGACGGTCTATTTTTTTACTGGACTTGTAGTGGTAGGTGGTGCCTTGAAGTAAAATAACCTCAAGGTAATTGCAGGTGTCGGGAATTGATGCAATAGCGGTTTCGTATCCAATGAAGCCAAAACTCAGGTTTATTGTTTCTTTGGGAATACTGATTTCAAAATATCCATCATTGTCAGTTTCTCCTAAAAGGACAGTATCCTTGCTGTATATCTGGACACCTGGAAGTTCATCTAAATTTTCATCTATTGTTCTCCCTTTGACAGTTTTTTGCCCAAACACATATGAAATGCTGGATAGGAATAATAAAACTGTAAGAAAGGTTCTAAGAGATTCCAAACTATCATTTTTGATTTTACCCCTAACGTCTAGTGTAAGCGGCGGGCGAGGCCGTCGGCCGAAGGCTGTCGTTTAGCTGATGTTGTAGGGCATTTTATTTTTCGAGACATTCTGCCAAATAGATTCTAAAATTTTTGTCATAAGTAAGAGGGAAAAACCAGGCCTTCCTTCCGTCCTCATGATCGATGGCCACCACCAAGACCTTAGTGCGTGTGTCTAAAGACAACTTGCTATCATCTATTGATCTTAGATCTACTCTTCCTGTATATTTAGTCTTAATTTTGTTGTCCTTGCCTCTAACGGAGTAAACCGTTACAAGCTGACCGCCAAGTTCTTTAATTTTTTTCAGCCGTTCTTCCGCATCAAACTTTCCTTTTTCAGGAAATATTTCACAATCTGTATGTTTAGTGACATCTAAAGTCTCTTGAGCATTTAGTGAAGTTGTCGAAAAAATAATAAAAAGGAGGAATGATAACAGTTTCATGTATTTTGATTTTTAATTAAAGTATTTCTAGACATAATTTAAATGCCTTACTTCCTCGTGTAATCAACGTGCGAGGCCGTTGGCCGTGACATGATGTTCACTCAATGTTAGCAAAAGTATTTTTTTTACTCTTTTTCAAAACATTGAGGCCCAATGGCTCCACCACCATATTCTAAAACAACATTGTCCTTGTAAAAAATGTACTCACAACCATTATTATATCTTTGTTTTTGATTTTCTGTCAGTTGACTGTCAAATAATTTATAAGAATATTTTCCCATTCCACTTCTAGCAAATCCAATAGTTGATACCTCTCCGTTTTCTATTGAAACACAATTTACCCTATCCAGCAATTCCTTTATTTTGACTAAGGTTTGTTTGGTCCAACCTAGTGATGTTATTATATATTCAAGTTCTTTTGAATCTGGTTTTAAATTATAATTCTGTGACACCACTTTTAATTTGTCATTCCTTTGACCATCGTACGTGTGAGTTTTAGCCGTATCATCTTTAGCTTTGTATATCTTTATTGTAATTTGTTCAGGTATTGTTAATATTTTGCTGGCAGGTTCGAATTCTATATAAACAATGTGCTTTTCAGGTACAAGCTTTGAATATTCTTCTTTAATTTTTCCAATTTCAACCTTGTGCTTTTCATAGTTTTCTATTAATTTATTTTTACTGCTAATAGGCATTGAAATCATAAATAACAAAAACTCTTTTTCCTCATCATTCCCATTCTTATACATTCTTCTGAATTCCTTTTTCTTTTCTTCAGGTAACCCTTTAACTGAGGCATCAAATAAAGAATCTCTGTTTATGTTATCTCTAAATTTAAAGTCTTGGGCATTAAGGTTTAGACCTAAAATCAATAATGTTATTATAAGTGCAATTTGTTTCATAATATTTTTGCTAACGGACTGGGCTAAACGGCGGCTGAAGGCCGTCGGCCGATGTCTGGCGTTTAGGTGTTGTTGGCTTTTGCCGTTTTTCAATTTATCTATTTTTAAGATTGCTATTCCATTTCTTTAGTAATGTTTCCACTGTACATGAGAAGATAAAGAACAAAATAGTCCAGAACAGTATATGTATAAAAAGCCAAATTATTCCTGATTTAACTATTAGTTCGTTCCAATCGAAGGGTATGCTAGACATAAAAAGAATAAATTCTTTAACTCTATTTGTTTCTCCAAATGTCAAAAGAAATATAGATCCGAAAGTCATTATTAGTGAATAAATGACAAAAAAGACTATTGTAAGTCGAATGCTTATCCTTGTTGCCATTTATATTTGATCCCTTTATATAAGGTTAATGCCAACGGTCAGTATAAGCGGCGGCGAAGGCCGTCGGCCGATAGCTGCCATTTACACCTTGTTATGGGCTGTAATTTTTTTATTTTGTGCGAATAAGGTTAATTCTTTGAAAAAAGGTTATTACTCTATAGTAAACTTCCCACCAAAATATCGTAGTCCATAAAGAAAACAGGAAATAATTTAGGACTTTATAACCTTTCGAAATCCCTCTTCCGTATCCGCCAAATTCACTGAAAATAGCTTCATTCACATAAAGCTTGAAAGCTAGTGTAAATGTCCACACTGTTAAAATAGGTAGGGTTAGTAGAAATTCTTTTCTGTTATTTCTAAATAAACTTTTCCCGATTTGTATATGAATCTTTCCTATCAAGTAGAGGGGAACTAATATAAGAATGACTTTGAAAAAGTTTAGAGCAAGTTCAGGTAAGCCTAAGTAACTATTTGTCTCATGTGTTATTTCGGCTAAATAGGAATATGCAACTAAGAAAATGAAAAACAGAATAGTCCCTAAAACATAGTGCTTTAAGTTTTTAAAGTAAATATTAAGTCTTTCTCTTAGTTCTATAGATTCCATTTTTTATTTATTGCCCATAACGGTTAAGCTAAACGGCGGCGGAGGCCGTCGGCCGAGGCTGGCGTTTAGCTGTTGTTATGGGTTGTCATTTTTTAGTTAAAAGCCGAGCCTTCTTTAATTTGGTTAGAAAATCCGTGTTTTAATAGTAAAGCATTTATATACTTTCGGAATGCTTTGCTCAATCCGTTCCTGATGTAATATATTTCTTTTCCTTCGCCCTGCTTTCCCTGCTCCATTGCAGGAATTCTTAAGTTGGACCTTAACTTGTTGCAACTCACGCAAACGTCAACGTGCGCTACTGGCCTGCCCTTTTTATAGTAGACTATTCCTAAATGTGGGTCAAAGCATGAGGCAGTACCTTGACCGTAAGATGCTTTGGAACCCAACATTTTTGAAAGCTCTTTAGCGGACTGCTTGTTTAGTTTTACAGATTTTGTCACCGTACTTGCCAGCTTTCCATCTTTGTCGATGATATTTATGAATTCGGTTACTCCGTCACTACTGCTAAAGTCGTAAATAACTAAAGAATCATAAGCTAAAGCCAAAAAAGGGTTATTCTGTCCAGTTGCAGAAATTGCAGTTAGAATAAGGATAATGAAGCTTAATAGAAACGATTTCATATTTTATTGATTACCCATAACGTATAGTGCATGAGGCGTGCAAGGCCGTCGGCCGTAGCATGGGTTATGCACCTTGTTGTGAGAAGTGATTTTTATTTCCTTGTTTGGATATAGTTTACTCTAAAAGTGTCACTCTTAAATTCGCTGGTCATTGGCCCTGTTTCATCAGAGTCTTTATAGATTCCAATCGTTTTTTGTTCAGTAAAAAAGCATAATGCCACCTTTTCCTGTGGAATATAAATGGATTCAGTATTTCCTGTAACTATATCTTGCGACATTTTTATATCTGAATAAATTTCTTTGATTTCCTTAATAGTCATTCCAGGCCTAAGATTGCTTTTTGTTCTTAATGAAGGTGATATTGCACAAAGTTCTACTACCTCATCATCCTTAGACCAAACAAACATTAATGGCTTATTGTCCTTTGCAATGACTAATTCTCTTTCTTCACTATCAATCTCAAAATAATATGCTGGAGTATCAAGAAGTTGGTAATTTTTATAAGTCTCCAAAAGGTCTTTGATATCCATTCCAACAAATGCCTTGTCCACAGAATTAAAGGTAATCAAACCTTTAGCAATTTCAGGTTCGTCTTTTCTTTCATCTGATTCCGTAGATGGTTCTTTTATATTTCCATTAACCTTTTGGTCAGAGTTGTCCGAACAGGCATATAGAAATATAATAAAAATGAATATTAAGAAAGCCTTCATTATTTGTCTCTAGATTTCATTACTCACAACGGACTAAGCTAAACGACGGGCGAGGCAGTCGGCCGAGACTGACGTTTAGGTGTTGTTGTATGGTGTTTTTCTTTCTAACTTTTGTTGAAACACTCTTCTGAACTAACACAAATATATTCTGGTAGAGTTATGCTAATTTCTTGTTGATGTTCTATCCTATTGCCTTTACTATCCTTCGCTGTAAAGTAAAGAATGTTCTTTATTAGTTTTTTTGGCAGTTCGTCAGGAAGGTTTACTCGATATTCAGCAATTTTATTCTTTTGATTGTCGAAAAATAGGATTGTGCTGCGTCCATGCTTTTGTTTAGCTGCCTGAATCCTAATAAACTCTTTTACAACAAAGAAAACCACTTTCCCCTTTTCATTCTTGATAGTCCCTAGGTAAGTGATTGTCGATTCAGAATCCTTCGTTTTTGTAGTTATACTTTCTCCTGTCTTTGCTTGCTCTAATAATTTGCCATAGTCAGTTCTTTGACCAAAAGCCACTAAAGAAATGAAAAGGAAGCTGAACAAAAGAAAAGGCTTTTTCATAATTTAAATACCATACAACGGTTAGTATAAAAAACGTGCTAGGCCGTCGGCCGAAGCATGATTTTTATACAATGTTGTATGGTGTTGTTTTTAATCAATTACTTCAACTCTTACTCCATGCCGTTGCTCCCAATGGATATTTATGAAGTCTGCATATTCGCGTCCAGCTCTTTTCAATGCTCGTCTATGTGTCCAATGCCAGTCACTCGGTATATGTGGCATTTCTTGCGTTAATTCTAAAAACTTCTCGTCAATCCTGTCGATAATTCTTTTGAAAGATTGGTGTTCATTGAAATTGGCTAACTCTGCTGAAGAATATAGGACATCTATCCAACTACGGGCTAAGTCAAGGTCATTATCGTATTCTGGTGGGCAGTCATGGTAGCCGTCCTCCAATTCTTTTACAAAGTCGTCCCATTCCAGAATTACATCTTCAGGCATTGAGGCACCGCTACTTTTTAATCTACTGTCCTGTTGTTGGATTACCAAACCGAACCTTTTTCTATATTCTTCATCAGTAAACGAAGTGTCGAATCTAGCCCTAAGAATTTCAGATTTGAGCGGAGCTAATTTCATTTTTAATTTTTCAATACCATACAACTACCGGCTAAAAGGAGTCGGACTCCCACTATCTGCAATTTAGGTGAAGGTGGTGCCGTCCGTTAGGATCCGGTTTCTTTTTCAAGGGCGTCCCGCCTTTACTTATTCAATATACATATTAGGCAGCAGGTTCGCAACAGAATATAGAAAATGCCTTTTAAAGCTTAAAAAACTAGCTTTGTTACTCGTAAAAATTTACTAATAAGCAGAAAGGTGCTTGAGGGAAGCAAGTACGTAGCCGTTTACTAAACGTTTATAAACGTTTTAACCGTTTAGCTAACGGTTAATTATTCGGCTACAGAAGCTCTATGAGTGGCATTTGCTGTTTTTGATCTGTTTTTTAAATTTCAGCCAGAAAACAAGATTTTGCGTATTGTGCCTGATGCTTGTTACCCTGTCCACAAAATTCTGGTCAAGAATTCCGGCTTTTCTTCAGTTATTGAAAGAGGCGTTTGTATTGTTTAAACACAATGACCCGCTTCGGTTGGCCTCATCGGCGGCTTTTTTCACGCTCTTTTCCCTGCCCCCCATTTTCATTCTGCTTATCTCAGTGTTCGGCACGTTATTCTCTGATGCCTTGATCACCGGCGAGCTATTTGAGCGGCTGGCAAAGTTGGTAGGGGAGAACGTGGCGAGCCAGGTGGAGTTAATCCTCACTAATTTTGTGAGCCTGCAAGGCAACGGATTGGCCGCCCTCAGTTTTGTATTTCTGACATTTGTAGCCACCACACTGTTTTCTGTTATTCAGAAATCCGTTAACCAGCTCTGGAGCATCCGGCTTAAAAAAGATGAGCATATCAAACGGGCGCTGCGGGAGCGTTTCAGGGCGCTGCTGATTATCTTCTCCAGCGGATTGCTGTTTCTGGCTTCTCTGGTACTGGAAACCACGTTTGCTTTCATCAATGACCGCTACACCATCTGGAGCGTAGATTTTCAGCTGCACCTGATTCACTTGCTCAACCGAGTGTTTGGTTTTTGTGTAGAGGCAACCTGGTTTGCCATCATTCTCCGTTTTTTGCCCTTTGCCAACATGCCGGCTAAGGCTATTTGGGTAGGGGCGGGACTAACGGCATTTTTGTTCTTGATAGGGAAATTAGCCATGGTGCGCCTGCTCGTAAACAGTGATCTGAGCACCCTGTATGCCACCTCAGGGTCAGTAGTGGTGCTGCTGCTGTTTATCTTTTACTCGGCTATGATTTTCTTTTTTGGGGCCAGCTTTACGTTGGTTTATGCCAAAGCCATTGAGGAAAAGCCAGAGCTGAAGCCCTTCGCCACGTTCTATGAATGCAGAGAGACAGATAAATCTCCGTTTTAGCGCTCTTTTCTGAAAAAGAGGGCTAAAACAGCTCATATGGTACCGTTGGCTATTCAGGGGCATATCTTACCCGCGCAATTAGTACTTGGCACTTGGTCAGCATAATTTGCCAGGTAGCCGAAATCTTGATGTTTCCGCTGCTCGTATAAGCGCAGGTATACATGGTGCCTCTTGCTCTGTTTGTATAGAAATGCAGAGAAGTATTAGTTGTTTCTTAGAAGGAACTCCCTTCTTTTATCTTTATTTTTACCCTTCACAAAACTCTAACCTATTGATGAAGAAAAGCAGAATGACATGGTTGGCCAACGCAGTAGCCGGCGCAATGCTGGTGGGCTGCAGCCAACCGTCTGTTCAGCAGACAGCCACCCAAACAGTAGCCGCCAGTCCCTCTGAGCCTTTGGTGAAGGGCGTGGGGCTAGACATGAACAACCTTGACCGCAGCGTGTCTCCCTGTGAAGACTTTAACCTGTTTGCCAACGGCGGCTGGTTGAAAAACAACCCCGTTCCGCCTTCTGAGAGCCGCTGGGGAAGCTTTAACGAGCTACGTGATAACAACAACGCCACGCTGCGCGCAGTAGTAGAGGCTGCCACAGCCCAAACCAATGCCCCCCAAGGTTCTACAACGCAACTGGTAGGCGACTTCTATGCCGCCGGAATGGACACCGTAGCCATTGAGCGGTCAGGGTTAACACCCCTTAAGCCGGAGTTGGAGCTCATTAATTCCGTAAAAGACCGCACCACCTTATTACAAACCATTGCCCGGCAAAAAAGAATTGGCAGCGCCGCCCTGTTTAGCTTTAGCGTGGGCCAAGACCGCAAAAACAGCACTCAGCACATTGCCACCATTCGGCAGGCGGGGCTGGGTCTGCCTGACCGCGATTATTATCTGAAGTCAGATGCCCGTTCACAGAACGTGAAAGAGGAGTACCAGCAGCACGTGGCGCGTATGTTCCAGCTGCTCGGCGATGCAGAGGCCGTTGCCAAACGTAACGCCGCTAAAGTGGTGGAAATGGAAACCAGACTAGCCAAGGCCTCCATGAGCCGTGTGCAGCAGCGTGACCCGTATGCCACTTACAATAAAATGATGCTTTCAGAGCTGCAGAAGCTGGCTCCTAACTTTAACTGGTCTACCATGCTGCGGAACCTCAACACCCGCGCCGTAGATGAGCTGATTGTAGCCCAGCCCGAGTTTTTCAAAGAAGCCAACGCCATGATTGCCTCAGTGCCGGTCTCTGACTGGAAAACATACCTGCGCTGGCATTTGGTACGCAGTTACGCCAACTACCTGCCTCAGGCTTTTGTGCAGGAGAGCTTTAACTTCTACAGCAAGTTCCTGAACGGCACCAAAGAAATGCAGCCCCGCTGGAAAAGGGTGCTGGGCACCACTGACAACACCATTGGCGAAGCCTTAGGTCAGGCCTACGTAGACAAAACATTCTCGCCTGAGGCCAAAGCAAAAGCGCTGGAAATGGTGAACAACCTGCGTACTGCTTTCCAGGAACACGTGAAAAACCTAGACTGGATGAGCGAGGAAACCAAGCAGCAGGCTCTGACCAAGTTGAATTCCTTTGCCGTGAAAATTGGCTACCCAGATAAGTGGAAAGACTACACTGGTCTGGAGATCAGCCGGAGTTCTTATGCCAAAAACATGTTGAGCGCCGCTCTCTGGAACTATAACAAAAACGTAAGCAAGCTGGGGCAGCCGGTTGACCGCACCGAGTGGGGCATGACGCCACCTACCGTGAATGCCTACTATAGCCCTAGCATGAACGAAATTGTGTTTCCGGCCGGAATTCTGCAGCCGCCCTTCTTTGACCCCAACGCCGATGACGCCGTGAACTATGGGGGCATGGGTGCTGTGATAGGCCACGAGCTAACCCACGGCTTTGACGACCAAGGCAGCCAGTTTGATCACCAAGGCAACCTGCGCGACTGGTGGACCGCCGAAGACAAAGCGAAGTTCAAAGAAAGAACCGACCTGGTAGACCGGCAGTACAGTGCTTTCCAGCCGCTGGACAGTGTGTATGTAAACGGTAAATTAACCATGGGCGAGAACATAGCCGATATTGGAGGGTTAAACATTGCCTACACTGCCCTGCAGAAAGCTATAGCAAATAAGAACGTAGGTAAAATAGATGGCTTTACGCCTGCGCAACGCTTCTTTTTGGCGTGGGCACAAATCTGGCGCACCAACGCCACCGCCAGCTATCTGCGCCAGCAAGTGTTAACAGATCCGCACTCACCGGCGCAGTTCCGCATTAACGGCCCACTGTCTAACATGCCGCAGTTTTATGAGGCTTTCGGCTGTGGCCCCGGCAATAAAATGTACCGCCCCGAAGCAGAACGAATCCATATTTGGTAGTCTCTTTTAGACCTGTTTTTTCAAAAACAAGCACAAAACGCACCTCAGCCATGAGGTGCGTTTTGTGCTTCATTGGGGCTATAATAGCAGAAATCAACAACAGCCTTAAAGAATTTGCCTTTTATCTGATTGATAGTAAGCACAGATTCTAGAAAGTGTGGGGAAAAAGGCAATAAGTTCTCTATAACCAAAAGAAAAAGAGATGCGCGGAGCGCGAGTGACTCTACCCAGGAACTACAGCTGCAGAAAACCAACAATCGAAATTCAAGAGCAACACAGGCAGCAGAATTGGAACTAATACCAGCCGTGGGGATGAGCGCCTCGCTTTGAGCGGTGCCTTTAGGCAAGATCGAAGGTCTAGTGAAAAGGGCAGTGCGAATCCACAGGGCGGGGCCTCGCGGCCGTGAGCGCACGGAGCCAAAGAGACGGAGAGGGCTGTCTTGTGAGGCCTTGGGTATGCATAACCCACGCCAGCTCGGCAGCGGGAAAAAAGATGATGTACGGACAGGTCGCGACCTGTCCAACTGCGGTGGCAGAAGCATTATCGCCTGCTACAGAACGTCTTCGTTAGATCCTTTGGCTAGCGCTCAGGATGACCGTTGAAGATGTAGAATTCAAAGAGCCCACCCCAGCCCCTCAGATAAGGGGAGAATTAGGAATGCGTGGACACTCCTGTATAAACATTCCCTTTCACTGCCTTTGATGTGAAATACCAATCACTTAATCACCTTTACCTTCATGCCAATATCCTTTAGTGGCCATTTCACCTCGTCTACTTCTACAGCGGCAATACTATCCACCACTTCTATTCCTTCTATCACTTCGCCAAATACCGTGAACTGCTGATCAAGGCTTGGGGCGCCGCCCTCGGTTTGGTACACGCGCTGCTGAGCCGGAGTGAGGTTCAGGTTGAATTCCTGCATATACCCTTTTACTTCGTAAGGTTTGTATTTCTGGCCCTGTACAATGTAAAAGTCTCGGCTAGACGACATTTTCTCTGGGTTTTGTTCGTCATCATAACGGGCCATGCCAACCGCGCCCCGCTTGTGGAAATGGTGGGGTCTGATCTCGGCGGGTATTTTATAGCCTCCAATCTGCATGGTCTGAAAATCTGAGCGGCCGCCCTGAATCATAAAGTCTTTCTCTACCCTAAAGAAGACTGTCTTATCAAAGAAGCCATACTTGGCCAAGCGCACAAAATTAGCGCGGTGCAGCGGCGTGTCTTTATAGAGTCTGATTTTGATGTCGCCTTTCGGGGTACTAATGAGAACTAAGGTGTCATTGGGGTGCGCCTGCGCATAGGCGGCCAAGGTATCTGGGGCCGTTTCCTGAGTCAATAGGGCTGGAGTAGGTGCTGGAGCCGGAGTAGAGGTGGCTGCCGTAGTCTGGTCTGACTTTTCCTGCTGGCAACCAAAAAAACACAGAGCCAGTGCTAATATATAAGTGACCGAAGCATACTTTGAGGCAGGCAATACAGGCATAGTAGTAAGAGTAGGTTGTCATGTAAAACTAAAGGCTAACACTTTAAAACACAAAGAAGCCGCGCCACTGTTATGCGCGGCGCAAAAAGAGTTAACATTTCAGACTTTGTAATTTTTAATAAAAAGAGTGTTGAATGGTGAGGGGGAATATATAAAAATTCTATATATGAGGGCTTTATACGTGTGAAATAATTGAAAGATATGAAGATTTGCTGTTGCTTCTGTTAAAAGTAATTTCTAAATTGGATAACATTTGACCCTGCAAAAATCAATTACCAACCTTTCAAACAATCCTCTTTAGTATGCAGAAAAAATACTTTCAAATCCCCCCCTTCAAGTTCCTGCTAGGAGCTGCTGTAATTGCCTCTTCTCTTACCTTCCAAAGCTGTGAGCAGGTAGAAGATGCCGCACAACCAGAAGAACTGATTGGCCAGTCCAACAGCGGTTCTTTAATTGCCGGCCGTTACATTGTTGTGTTGAAAAACGAAAGCGAGTTGCGCCTGGCGCAAAGCCTTCCGTATGCAGAAAGACTAAACAAGGTCCGTAATTTTGGTCAGCAGATTCTGCGTGAGCGAGGCATTAGCCCAGAGAAAATTGATCAGTCTTACGGCAAGGCGCTGCAAGGTTTCACGGCAGAGTTAACCGATTCTGAAGTAGACAAACTACGCCGCGATAGCCGGGTGTCTTATATTGAGCAGGACAAGGTAATTGCCTTAGCCAAACCAGGCAGCGGCGGAACGACACAACCAACCCAGGAAATTCCTTATGGCATTGCCCGTGTAGGCTACGCTGACGGTACCGGCAAAACCGCCTGGGTAATTGACACGGGTGTTGACCTGGATCACCCAGACCTGAATGTAGATGTGGCCCGTAGTATTTCTGTCTTTACCTCTGGCAGAGATGCCGGTACCGCTGAAGACGGTAACGGACACGGAACCCACGTGGCAGGTACTATAGCCGCTAAAAACAACTCTATTGGAGTGATCGGAGTGGCGTATAACGCTACTGTAGTTGGTGTAAAAGTGCTTGACTCACGCGGAAGCGGTTCTACCTCTGGCGTAGTGGCAGGTATTGACTATGTGGCCGCAAACGGGAAAGCCGGCGACGTAGCCAACATGAGCCTTGGCGGTGGTGTTTCTACCACGCTTGACAATGCCGTGATCAATGCAGCTAAAGGTGGCGTGATCTTCTGTCTGGCTGCCGGTAATGAGTCTGACAATGCGAACAATCACTCTCCGGCCCGTGCCAACGGGGTGAATGTGTATACCATTTCGGCCATGAACAATACTGACACCTGGGCTTCTTACTCAAACTATGGCAACCCACCAGTTGATTTCTGCGCACCAGGTTCCAGCATTAAGTCTACCTGGAAGAGCGGCGGATATAACACCATCTCTGGTACTTCTATGGCAACTCCGCATGCAGCGGGCGTGATGCTTATTACAGGTGGCAAACCAAACACCAGCGGTTTCGTGAAAAATGATCCGGATGGCAATCCAGATCCAATCATTCACCTGTAACCTCACTAGGGTCTTAATGTAACAGAAAAGGCAGCCTGCAAAGGCTGCCTTTTCTGTTTTAGGCCTGTTTTGGCCAAAACAGGTCTAAAACAGGTGGTACTGTTATTCTGCTTTAGGGTCTTCGCAGTTAATGTCTTTGAATACCTGATTAATGGCGTCTTCAGCGGTGCGCAGCTTCTGCTTGCAAAGCTTGATCAGCTCAGAGGAGCGCTGCACCTTCTGGGTGAGCTCGTCTACATCTACATCGTCGTTTTCAATGGCCTTCAAAATGGCTTCCAATTCCTGAGTGGCTTCTTTATAAGTTGGGGCGGTCATAGCGGTAAATTAAAAATTCAAAATTAGAAATTAAAAATGTTGGGAATTTAGATTAGGTGATCCTTGCCTCTTGAAGGATTTCTAATTCATAATTTCTAATTTTTAATTCCATCAAAAAGGTCTGGTTGTTTTACTTTGGTTACTTTACTTTCAACTGAACCGGCTAGCAGGCGTGTTTCTAACTTGTCTCCGGGTTTTATCTGGTCAATAGATTTGAGCAGCTTGCCATTTACGTAGGTAAGGGTGTAGCCACGCATGAGCATGATCTCGGGGTCATGGGAGCGTACATCCATTTCCAATAACTGCAATTGATGCCCTTTGATCTGGAGCTGGTCTTTGGCGCCGTACAGCAGCCTTTGCTGCCGTGTCTGGAACGCCAGGCGCGCCTTTTGCAGTTTTTGTTCGGCGGCATGCTGCAGGCAATGCTCCAGGTGGGTGAGGTGCCGCTGACCAGAGTTCACTTTCTTCTGGCTGCTGCTTTCCAGGGCTTGGGCATATTGCTGCTGCCTGGCCTCCTTGGCCCGCAGGCTCTGCTGCACTGAGTTGGTTAGTCTCATCTCCTCACACATGATATGCCGTTGCTCTTCGGTTAAGAACTTCTGGGGCTTATCAGAAAGGGTACGGGTCTGGCATTCTAGCTGGTACTGCCGTGCCTGCAGGTACACGTTGGTGCGCTGCTGGATTTGGGTGGCTACCTGGCCTATTCGTCTTTCTTCGGCAACGGTTAGGGCAGAGGCTGCCTCTCTTATGCGCAGAAAGAATTCCTCTACCGTGGCCTCAAACTCGTTTAGGCGGTCAATCAAAAAGGCAGCTACGGCAGTTGGTGTTTTTAAAGCTGTATGGGCTACCAAGTCGGTAATAGATTCGTCACGCTCATGGCCTATACCCGTTAAAACAGGCAGCGGCATTTGAGCCACAGTGGCGGCTAACTCGTAATGGTCAAAGCACAGCAAATCGGTTTGGGAGCCACCGCCCCGTATCACCACCACCGCATCAAACGCTTGCCGCTGCATAGAGACCCGGTGCAAGGCTGCTTTGATAGAAGATACCGCCTCTGCGCCTTGCACGCTGGCTTCAAAAAGGGTAAGCCTGAAGGCGTAGCCAAAAGGATTCTTCTCCAGCTGGGCAACAAAGTCTTGGTAGCCGGCGGCAGTGGGCGAGGAGATGATGGCCAGGCGCTGCGGAACCAAGGGTAAGGACTGCTTCTGGTTTAGCTCTATCAGGCCCTCTTTCTGCAGGCGGTCAATGGTTTCCTGCCGCTGCCGGGCCAAGTCACCTAAGGTATAGGTGGGGTCAATGTCATGAATATCAAGGCTGAAGCCATACAGTTCATGAAACCTTGGGCTGGCGTTGAACAAGATCTTCAAGCCGCTTTTAAGCGGGTGCCCCGTCTGGGCCTCAAAATATGAGGCAATTTCTGAGTATTGTCTTTTCCAGATAGTGCCGCGGGCCTGGGCGGTAAGGGTACTTTTAGAGCCGGGCTCTTTGTCGGTGAGTGTGAGGTAGCAGTGTCCGCTTTGGTGATGTACCCGGCACTCAGAGATTTCCGCAATAATCCAGTACCGGTGCGGCAGGGCGTTTTCAATTTCCTCGCGCAGGCGGCGGTTAAACTCAAACAGGGTAAGTGGCCGGTTAGTGCTAACCGTAAACGAAATCTCTTCCTGATAACTCTGATAACGAATCCCCATGCCGTGCGCTCCTCTTGTTTTCCGTCTCCTAAATTACAGCTTTTGCCAGTTTTGCCAATCATCTTAGCAAAAAAATCATGGAGCGGTGGCAGATTCGTCTTAATTTGTGCCCAAAGTACAAATCCTAAAGCGGCTTGTTCACGTTTTAAAAGCAGCATTGCCTTATCAAGAAAACAAGTTACTTAACATTAAAATTTTCTACGGTCAAAGAATCAATTCCTACCTTTGGCTACCAATACTTTAATTGCAGCAGCAGTATGTCAACGTTAGTACTCAGCGAAATCTACATTTATCCGATCAAGTCTTTAGGCGGAATTTCCCTTACCTCGGCAGAGGTGGAGGAGCGGGGGCTGAAGTATGACCGTAGATGGATGCTGATTGACGACAGCGGCTTGTTCATGACCCAGCGTAAGTTGCCAGAAATGGCGTTGCTGCAAGTGGCGTTAGATGAGCAGGGCTTGGTGGTGACCCATAAAACCAAGGATTTGCCACCGTTAAAGGTGCCTTATGAAACTGCTAGCACCCGCTCTACTTTGGTAACCGTGTGGGATGATATTTGCTTCGCGTTTATGGTGAGCCATGAGGCCAATGCCTGGTTTACCGAGGCATTGGGGGTAAGCTGCCGGTTGGTGTACATGCCTGACAATTCCATCCGGATGATAGACCCTAACTACGCCAAGCACAATGAAAAAGTAAGCTTCGCAGATGGGTACCCGTACCTGGTCATTGGGCAGGAGTCTTTAAATGACCTGAACAGCAGGCTCGAGAAGCCGGTGCCCATGAACAGGTTCCGGCCTAATTTTGTGTTTACCGGTGGCCAGTCCCATAATGAGGAAAACTGGAAAACCGTGAGAATAGGAGACGTGCTGTTTTACGGGGCCAAGCCCTGCGGCCGTTGCCATGTTACTACTATTGACCAGTCTACTGCCCAGTCTGGACCTGAGCCCCTGCAAACCCTTAGCACTTACCAGAAAAAAGGAAGTAAAGTGATTTTTGGAATGCACCTGATTAGCTTGTCAGCGGGTAGTGTGAAAATAGGAGACCTTATAACAGTCATGGAAGCCGCGAACTTCGCTGACGAAGATTAAATTGTCAGATTCACTAAAAATCAGCTACTTTACAAATTCATTATTGACTTGAGTTTTCGGCCTGTTTTTAAGAAAACAAGCTGAAAATGACTAGTAGCACTGGTTATTTTACAGCTAAGAAATCAGACACTTTTCTCTATCTCTTATTATGGCAAAAATTGTTCACACTGAAGATGATTATGCCGCTACCGGTTATGACCAGGTGCTGGAGGCAGTGTTTCTGCGTTATAAGCGCAAAGGTAGCTCCGCTGAGTTCAGAGATGCTAATGAAAGAATAGTGGCCAGTATGCGTAAAACCCCTACGCACCGTGTACATGTAGATGTACGGGAAATGGGTATTGTGGCGCCAGAAGATCAAAAATGGGTGGCTACTTCCATCATTCCTCAGCTAGCCCAAAATTCGCCAGGTCAATTTGTCTACATTGCACTTGTGGTGCCAGAAAATGTGTTTACCCAGCTGGCAGTAGAGACAGTAGAAGATATGTCAAACCAGGTAGGTATTTGCCTGAACCGGCATTTTGCCTCAGAGCAAGAGGCTAAGTTGTGGTTGGCGCAACAGCCGCAGGTAGTGCCTTCTCATTAATTCCGATACAAAGTATACATATGACTGACCATAGCCGCTACCTGGTGACCGCTACCGGAGGACAGGAGCTTGACCTGACGTATGCCAAAGAAATAAGAAGCAATAACCTGTTTCCGTTTGGCCTGCACAACTATGCCATTTACCGCACCCCGGAAGGTGTTTATGTGAAAGGATCTAACTCAGACAACCCTAACCTGATGCTAGATACCTATGAAGTGATTGAAGAGCAGGAGGCGCGCAATTACCAGCACCCGCACCAGCGTTTGGTGGAGGAAGAATAGAAAAGCGGCACTTCTACAAACTATTTGCGTAAAGATAACCCGGTTAGGTAGCCTAATGCTGCTTGGCCGGGTTATCTGTTTTAAAAGAAGGAGCCATGTTTCTGAATTACCATCACGCTAAAGTTACGTCTGTTTGCTGTACCCTTTTTCTTTTCCTTTTACTCATGTCGGGGTGTAGCCCCGAGAAAACCTTGCGAGGCATATTGAAGAAACAGACGCCTTATGAGCGGTACCTGAGCCGCCTGAAAGATGCCAAGCTAGACCAAACCGCCATGGGGCAGCAATGGATATCTGCCGGCGAACGAGCCTTGCAAACTCCCGCCACTATTACCTTGCCCTTTAAAGAAACAGGCTATTTCCCGGCCGCCGAACCAAAGGCTACAAGCTACCAATTCACTGTGAAGCGGGGGCAGAAAGTAGCGGTACGGGTACAGTCACAAGGTAAAGAAGCGCCACAGTTGTTTGTAGATTTGTTTGAAGCCAATGCTTCTGACCCAGCCAAGCCCAACCATGTAGCCAACGCAGACACAACCGGATCTGGGTTTGACTATGAAATAGAGGAGGAACTGCCGCATATTTTAAGAGTGCAGCCTGAATTACTGCGCAGTGGGCAGTACACCGTAACCATTGAAACCATGCCAGTGCTGGCTTTCCCGGTGCAGGGGCGCGACAGCCGTGCCATACAGAGCTTTTGGGGGGCAGACCGTGACGCCGGAGCCCGTAGGCATGAAGGCATAGATATTTTCGCGCCGCGCCGCACCCCGGTAGTAGCCTCAGTAGACGGCACCGTAACCAGAGTGAACACCACGCCCATTGGCGGTAAAGTGGTGTGGCTTTCAGACAATAAGCGAAGGCAAAGCCTTTATTATGCCCATTTAGACAGTCAGTTGGTACAGCCGGGACAACGCGTACAGGTAGGTGACACTTTGGGCTTGTTAGGCAACACCGGCAACGCCCGTACCACACCGCCGCATCTGCACTTTGGTATTTACAGGTTTGGTCAGGGTGCGGTAGATCCTTACCCGTATGTACACCAGGACAGGGCAAAGCCCAGCGAGCTTCAGGTAGATGAGCGCCACTTCGGAAACTGGACACGGGTGGCCAGATCAAATGTAACCCTAAGGCAGGCGCCCAGCACCTCGGCTACTGCGTTAGGTACACTGCCACAACATGCACCGGTAAAGGTTTTGGCTGGTTCCGGTAATTGGTTTAAAGTAGAACTGCCAGATGGCCAACTGGGGTATGTGTCGGGAAGTCTGGTGGAGCCCCTTGACAAACCTTTGCAAACAGTGCGCTTGCGGCAACAGACTCCTTTGCTAGATGCCTCAGATTCTTTAGCGGCCACCAAATTAACACTGCCCGTTGATACTACTGTGCGTGTATTAGCAAGATACCAAGATCATTTGCTTGTAAAGAACCCAGCCGGAGAAACAGGGTGGGTGGCAAATGCGGCATTACAATAAGGCTGTTATTGGCAGATAGGGCAACAACATGTAATGAACAAACCCGTATAAATACTTATAAGCCAAAAAGTTATAATACTAACTGATGAAGATCCTTTTTTTATAAACAAAAGAAGAAATCAGTTTAGTTTTTAAAGCAAAGAGAGCTGGTAGTAAAAACGCTGTTCAGAATAGTGCTCCCCCTAATTTCTGTCTGCATAGTTGTGAAAGCTATTCTCTCATTCCTGTCTAGGTCTAGCCAGGAATGAGAGATTACTATTACTATAAAATTGGTGTAAGTGCAGTAGTTAAGACACAAAGGTTTATGGCCGCTACCTGGGAAATTAAGAATTTACATGCGCAAATTAGAATTGAGCATTACCCTCACAAAGATTTCTTTTACATTAAATGGTGTGGCCATATCAATTCTGAAGATACCATTGCCGTTGCCAAGAAGTATCTTGAGCTGCAGCAAAGTTTTCACTGCCCTAAAATATTAAACGACAAAAGCGACGTAACCGGTGATTGGGCAGAGGCCAACGATTGGCTGGAGTATGAATGGCTCCCGTTGGCAGTGGCGGCGGGGCTTCGGTACTTTTCAATGGTGGTTTCCCGTGACCTACACGATCTGGCCCCTGCCCAGGATCTGCAAAAAAGGTTTTCCCCTGACTGTGAAGTCAAGCTTTTTCGAGATCTTACCCAGGCTAAGGAGTGGTTAGAGAGTGTGTAGCCTTCACCAAGTAATTCTGTTGTAATCTCTATACACCTCTTTTTGCTTAATCCTTAACATCTATATGTGTACGCAGTGAAGCGAAGAAGCCTGTTTTGGAGCTGTTTTACAAAAAACAGCTCAAAACAGGCTTCTTTATTGAATGAGGAAGTAGTTGTTAAAACAGACCGAACAATTCAATATTGATTCGCTCGATGATAGTGCCCAGATCTTCAGGGTTTTTCACGAAGTCCATGTTGTTCACGTCAATCACCAGCAGTTTGCCGTGGTTGTAGCCGTTGATCCACTGCTCATAGTGCTCGTTCAGGTTTTTGAGGTAAGACAAAGAAATATTGTCTTCGTAGTCACGGCCCCGCTTCTGAATCTGCCCAATTAGTTTAGGTAAATCTGCCCGCAGGTACACCAGCAAATCAGGCGCCTTCACCATTCTGGTCATTGACTGGAAAAGGTTGAAATAGTTCTGATAATCGCGGTCGCTCATCATACCTGACTGGTGCAGGTTCTTAGCGAAGATATAGGCATCTTCATAAATGGTACGGTCTTGTACCACCCCAGTTTTGTTCTCGTTGATTTGAAGAACCTGGTTAAAGCGGCTGTTCAGAAAGAAAACCTGCAGATGAAACGCCCAGCGGGGCATGTCCTCATAAAAGTCCTTGAGGTAAGGGTTATCGTCAACAGCTTCTAGAAACACTTCCCATTTAAAGTGCTGCGCCAGTTTAGTGGCTAACGTAGTTTTACCAGCTCCAATATTTCCAACAATCGCGATATGCATGTCTTCTCTTTATGATGATTTTTCAGCGGACGGCAAAAGTACGGGATAATCACCACATTATAGGCAGGAACCTCTGAGGCAGCTGAGAAATAGTGTAATCGTTTTAGCGCTGTTTTTGGAAAAACAGCGCTAAAACAGAATGAAATAGCAAGGCTAGGAGCGGGGCTTTGTCAGGAGCAGATCTTCGGACTGCAGGCTTCCTTTTTTCCATGCTTTGCGTTCTCTCTTGAGTTGCTTTTCTTCAGCTTTGGTGCGCGGAGAGGAGAGAAGTGCCTCTAAGTCTGGCTTGCCGCCGTCTACCCAGCAAGTGTACCAGAATGAGGCCGTTTGTGCTGCGGCAGCCTGCATGCGACTCTGTACTGTATTGCCTAAAGCTTTTTGATAGGCCTTGGCGAATTCATCTGAGTAATATTTGCGGGTGCGGCCATTGCGCTCAGTCACATTGAATTTAGTTTGGTCCGTAAAATCACCAGAGACAATTCTTTCCTGGGCCAGCAGCTCTGGCAATAGCTTATGTGAAGCCCGCACCACTTCCCAGATCTGGTGTTCAGGGTTTTGTAAATAGCTGGCTTTTTTGGTTTGTAGACAGTACTGGTTCAGGTGGAGTTCCGGCAACTTTGATTCCCAAAGGCTATGCAGCCCGGGCTGCCCAGATAATTGTCCGTCATAGTTAACTGTAGTGTGCAGGGGCACGTGGGCATCTTGAATGTAATGGGCCAGATCAGCAGAATAGAACAAGATACTGTCAGAATTTTTCATTTGAAACGCCCGGGTGAGGTGTTTCTTCATTTCCACCACATGCCAGGGCACCAGCCCGTATTTCGTTAATGTATCAATAGGATACTGGGCACTGGCGGCGGCCCAACTTTCCGGCATTTCATTCACCGCGTTTGGGCCATACACATCTACGTCAATAAAATGGAGAGGTGCCTCATCGGGGTCAGAGTTACGTCGCTCATCTGGCCGTACTGAATTGTCTACCAGGTAGGCCATGTGCCGGTGGTAGAAGCCCTGCATTTGCTTTGGCAAGGCATAAATTGCCAACTGCTGTATAACCTTGTGCCCCAGAAAGCCCCAGCCGAAACTTAGGGCGGAGCAGCCTAGGGTAAAAGCAAGTATCAGTAAAGTTTTACGCATCTGTTTGTATATGGTAAACGACTCTGTTTCAGTGCTACAAATGAAAATATAACTACTTCTAATCAGGATATGAAATTCAAGTGTCTGCTTCTCTTATATGATAGATATCAAAGCGGGCGGCGCATGACATAGTCATTCAACGTAAATGGGCCGAAGGGAATGTCAACAGTTTGGTGAATGGTGAACCCTTTTTTCTGGTAAAAATGCCGCGCAGGATTTTCCCTGTGTACATTCAGCTCCAAAATTTTTCCCCCTTCTGCAATGCAGCGTTTTATTACTTCTGCCAGCAAGAGCTCCCCATAGCCATTGCCTTGTTTAGCGGGATGAATATAGATTTTGTTGAGCTTGTAAACTTTCTCATCCTGTTCTAAAAGTGAGAAGGCTGCAAAGGCTACCGGCTGTCTATTTTCCTCTAGCAGTAGGAACACCTGTCCTTCGACTAACTGCTTTTCAAGCGACGGTACGGCATAGATTTGCTCCAGCATATACTCTATCTGTTCTTTGGACAAAATGCTTTGGTAGGTTGGGTACCAAATGGCATGAGCTAAGTCATGTATAACTGCCATGCTGGTAGTTTCTTCTATCTGAACCTCTACACCTGATTTATTTATTTGAGCCATTAGTGAAGCAAGTAATTAAAGTACAAATTTAGCAAAGTAGGCAAGGTTGGTAAATTTATTTAAAATTGAATATTTTGGATAAAGCATATAATTTATCTAGTATTGCAACCATTGATTAAGTAGGATTAGGTACATAAAACAAGTTGTTGTATGGAGAGAACCTTATCAGTGCTGCAATCTATTCTGGTACTTTGTTTATTTATGTCAATTCTACTATTGGGTAGGGCTGACATGATTACAAGTAAAGATTTTTCTGCTCAGAACACGTCCATCCAGGAAGTGAGGAATTGGGAAGGAGGGGAAGTGTTCAACTACTCGGAAGGGGGCGAATCGAATTATCTGGTGCGGTATGAGACGCCAATAGAACGACCGCTGTACTTCGTCTTAGGCACAAGGAGCGCACTTTTGCATAGTCATAACCTTGTCTCTTTCTTTCAATTTCCCAATCCGGCTGTGCATACTTCGCTCTACCAGTTTATTCTATCTAACGGGTATACAGTGCCCATTCCGGGGGTAGAGGATTGTCAGGTTAGTGCCCTGACGGGTAAACGTTGTAAAGCTTACTAATTTCCCTCTGAGCCAAATAATCATGTTGTAATAAAGCAGTAGCCCAAGAATTTATAACAACTAAAAAGCCCTGTTTCTACAGGGCTTTTTAGTTGTTCCGGTAGGTTGGCCTACAGGCTTACCCCTACTGAAAGCTGGAAAACGTTATTGGTGAAACCATTGAAGCCTAAGCCATTGTCATTCGTATCAGTCAAGCCTAAGTTATAACGGGCAGAGAATTGCAGAACTGACATGTCATAGCCAAACCCCAGACCTACAGCGCTGTCAAATTTCTTTTTGGTGATATCTTCAGATACTTTGCCTTCTTTGCGGGTGGCATTAAGTAAAATGCCAAACTGAGGACCTACCTGGGCATGTAAGCCACCGGCAATGGTTCCTTTGAAAATAAGCGGAACGTTCAGATAGTGGAACCGATAGTCATATTTAGCGTCTTTGTACCCCTGTTGTGAGTACAGCAGCTCTGGTTGTAACGCAAAGCGATCAGAAATTTGTGTTGTAGTAAAGCCCCCCACGTGAAACCCTAGCAACGATTTTACATTACTGTCTGGTATTCTTACAGATGAGATGTTCAAGCCCCCTTTCAAACCATAACTTGTCTGGGCAAATGCTCCTGCTGAACTCAGGAGCATGATAGCTCCGGCAATAATTAACTTTTTCATAAATCATTTAAAACTGATCAGAAAGATACAGCAAAAGGGGTTTAATATAAAAAGGGGCAATAAATTTAATGCTCTTTTTACTTTGCCTGCTTGTACACCACGCCATCCTTCATGACAAAACTAACTTGTTGCAGCACTTTTATGTCTTGCAGCGGGTTACCGCTCACGGCTACTAAATCAGCAAATTTGCCTTTTTCCACCGACCCCAGCTGGTCTGACGCGCCAAGAAGTTCTGCAGCATGTACCGTAGCCGACTTTATGGCCTGCATGGGTGGCATTCCGGCTTCCACCATGTATTCAAATTCTTTGGCGTTTTTCCCGTGCATGAACACCCCGGCATCGGTGCCGAAGGCAATCTTCACCCCGGCTTTGTATGCTTTTGAGAATGTACCTTGTAGCTGAGGACCAATAGCCAAGGCTTTGGGAGTAACCAGCGGTGGGTAGTACCCCGGAATCTTAGCTGAATCTGCGACTGATTTACCGGCTGTAATAGTGGGCACGTACCAGGTGCCATGTTTCTTCATCAGGGCCATGGTCTCCTCATCCATCAGGGTGCCGTGCTCAATGGAGTTCACGCCTGCCCGTATTGCCCGTTTCATACCTTCGGCGCCGTGGGCGTGCACCGCCACTTTAAGGCCTAAGTCATGGGCGGTTTCTACAATGGCTCTAATCTCTTCTTCCGTAAACTGGGGGGCAGATCCGTCTTTGGCCACGCTCAATACACCCCCCGTAGCGGCTATTTTAATTAAGTCTGCGCCGTTTTTGTACTGGTACCGCACAGCCTTTCGGCCTTCATCAGGTCCGTTGGCCACGCCTTGGGCTGGTCCGGGGTCGCCCTGCAAATCGGAACGGTAGCCGTTGGTGGGGTACATGTGGCCTCCGGTGCCTGAAATTGCCTTGCGTACCACATACATTCTTGGACCTTTGACAAGCCCTTGTTTGATAGCATTTCGCAACTGAACATTCACTCCGCTGCCTCCCAAATCACGTACGGTGGTAAAGCCTGCCATAAGCGTGCGTTCAGCATAGTTCACTGATCTAAAAGCAATAGTGCCAGGGTTCAGGGAGATTTCCTCTGAGTATGCGGTAGGGCTGGTTTCGCTTTCAAAATGCACGTGCATGTCTATAAGGCCAGGCATGACGGTTAAATTCTTTAAATCAATCACATTTGCACCGGCGGCAGGCGTTGAGTAACCTTTCTCTACCGCTACTATTGTATTACCATCCACCACCACGGTCATTTCGCGTTGTGGTTGATCTTTTTTGCCGTCAATCAATACTCCGCAATGCAAATAGGTCTTTTGAGCCACGGCCTGTAAACCGGAGAAAACCGTTGCCACCACTGTGGCTACTAAAAGTAAAGCTTTTTTCATACAGCAAAGGGTTTAGGTGATTTGAAGGGGCGATGATATTTTCCGCTGTTTTCGAGCTGTTTTTCAGAAAGCAGCTCGAAAACAGCGGAAGTTTAGAAGATGGAGGACAGAAACAGAAACTACAGTTCTTGCTCCTCTGGGTCTTGAATCTTTCTGAATTGCTTCCCGAAAAAGTAATAGACGGGCACACCTATTCCAACAATAATTAGCCCTGGCCACGAATAATTAGGCTTGTAAATGAGCAGTATAAGGCAAATAAAAGAAGCCATGGTCATGTACAGGGCCGGAATAAACGGATAGCCTACTGCTTTATAAGGTCGTGGGGCATCTGGCATGGTACGGCGCAGAATGAAGATTCCGCCAATGGTTAAGATGTAAAACAGAAGCACGGCAAAAATCACGTAGTCCAGCAGGTCAGAATACTGGCCGGAAAGGCAAAGCAAGCTAGCCCAAACGCATTGAATGGTCAAAGCAGCACCGGGTACTCCGTTCTTATTCAGTCTAGCCATGTTCGGGAAGAACAGACCATCTTTGGCCATGGCGTAATACACACGGGGAGCTGATAAAATTACGCCGTTGTTACACCCAAAGGTGGAAATCATGATCAGAATAGCAATGCCACCGGTGGCAATAGCGCCTCCCATCACTTCGGCCACAGCGGTACCAATACGGTCATTGCTGGCAAACTGAATTCCCCTGCTCAAGGCATCAGTACCAGCGGGATCACCCTGTAGCGGCAGAATGGTCAGGTACACCACGTTTATCAAAATGTATAGTATGGTCACCAAAGCGGTGCCAATAACCATGCTCATGACAATGGTACGCTTAGGGTTTACAATCTCATCTCCGGAGAAACCAATGTTGTTCCAGGCGTCTGAAGAAAACAGCGACCCGATCATGGCAGTGCCAATGCCCACCATTAAAGCCCAGCCAGACAACGTGGTGCGGGTAATAGCGCCAGATTCAGCGTCTACCGAAACAGATTGGGCGTCCCAAAGGTTGGAGAAGTTCAGGGCAATCATTTCAGCGTTAGTGCCCAAAAGCAGACCAAAACCGAGTAAGGCAAACAAAGCGATTATTTTGGTGCTCCCGAAGATGTTCTGAATCCAGGTGCCATTTTTAACCCCTTGCTGGTTGATAATAGTGAGCAGGACAATGGAGCCAATGGCCAACAACTGTACCGTGGTGAATTTAATTACCCCCAGATCTAACAGCACATTTTCTTCAGAGAACCAAGGCACCAGTACCCCTGTAAAACGGGCAAAGGCTACCGCCACAGCGGCAATTGTACCGCTTTGAATCACCAGAAAAAGTGTCCAGCCATACAGAAAGGCAGTTAGTTTGCCGTAAGACTCGCGCAGGTACACATATTGCCCACCGGCGCGGGGCATGAGGCTGGTGAGCTCGCCGTAGCTAAGGGCACCGGCAATGGTCATAAGGCCGGTCAGACCCCACACCAAAAGCAGATAGCCGCTGCTGCCTACGGAACGGCCAATATCAGCACTTACTATAAATATGCCGGAGCCAATCATAGAGCCCGCCACCAGCATAATGGCATCGAACAGTTTTATTTCGCGCTTAAAACCCGTAGAAGTTTGGGACATACAACCAGATGGGAATGAGGAATTAATTATTAGGAACTAAGAAATAGTGCTTTCAAACAACCCTTTGCCGTCAGTAGCGGGCAAGAGTTATTTGAAAGCACCATTTAAAAAAAAATTCAAAATTAACTGAGGCGGAAGAGGCACAAAGCGATGAAACCAAAAAAGACTCAAGACTCAGAACTCGCGACTCAGAACTAAAAAGCTATGCTTTTTTAGGAGGTAGGTCAAATGCTACGGCGTTGTGCTCAAAGTGGCCTTTGTGCGAGCCATCACAGAACGGCTTGTTTTTAGAGAGGCCGCAGCGGCAAATAGATACAAGCTCGCGCCCTTGCAAATTATACTCGTTGCCTTGTGGGTCTACTATAATAAACTCGCCCTCAATACGTAGCGAGCCGTTGTTGTTCACAGTTAATTTTGTTTTTGCGCTCATTTTTAAAAAATAGGTAGTAAAAGGAGATGAAAAAAAGAGAAGAAAGGCATTGTTTGTGAAGTAGCCAGTCTGCCTCGTTTCAAAGATAGTAGATTTGGCTAAAGTGACGTCATACCCACTTCAGAATTGTGGTAGGAAGAATTAAAACAGCGTATAAACGTACTGGAGTATTTTTGTGTGGAGCGGCTTTTTCAACCCAAGCCTTGGTACCTGCGTACCACTATCAGTAGTTAACGCATTGCGTAATACTAGAAACCTATTATCAACTATGAAAACAAAAATATTAACTCCTGTATTTGCCGCATTTATCACCTTGGGACTGTTAGGTTCCTGCGTGTCCACTAAGAAATACGAGGCGGCATTGGCCGAGAACAGATCTTTGGTGGTGCTGCAAGATGAACTGAACCGCCAAAAAGCGGAGCTGGAAGCAGAGCAGGCCCGCCTGCAAACGGAGAGAGACCGTCTTACCCAAGAAAAGGCAGATTTAGCCAAAGAAAAGGCTTCTACTGAAGCTTCTCTCAGAACCAACCTCAGCAACAAAAACCAGCAGGTAGACCAGTTAAGCGCCGATCTGAAAGCGCGTGAAGCCCGTCTGGCCGAAATGCAGCGCATTCTGGATGAGAAGGACCGGGCGGTGAATAACCTGCGGCAAGTGGTAAGTAACGCCCTGCTCGGGTTCAAAGCGTCAGACCTTTCAGTTGACGTGCGAAACGGTAAAGTGTATGTATCGCTTTCTAACCAGTTACTGTTCAAATCGGGCAGTACCAAGGTAGACGATCAAGGGAAAGAAGCGCTTAGAAAACTGGCCAGCGCCTTGCAAAACCAGCCTGATGTGAATGTGTTAGTAGAAGGGCACACTGATGATGTGCCAATTTCAAGAGGTACTGCCGGTATGCAAGACAACTGGGATCTTAGCGTACTCAGAGCCACAGAAATTACTCGTATTCTCACTGATGCTGGTTTGTCGCCACAACGCGTTACCCCATCTGGTAGGTCAAAGTACGTGCCTGTAGACCCTGCCACCTCCGCTGAAGCGCGTCAGAAAAACCGCCGTACTGAGATAATTCTTACTCCTAAACTTGACGAACTCTTCCAGATACTGGAGCAGAACTAGAGAATAATTGTTCACATAGAAAAGCCCCGCCCATTCTTATGGCTGGGGCTTTTCGTTTTCAGCCTGTTTTCAAAAAAGCAGGCTGAAAACAAGTACTATCGCCTTGCTTTGAATTAGAAGTTTAGCTTCAAATTATAGGTAATGTTCCTTCCTCCAGCCATATAAAACAGGCTTCTTTTGCCCTTGGCCTAAAAATTGCTTAGTTAACAATGCTTTACCCGTTGTAATAATTTTTTTACATTTGGTAAGACAAACAGCAAACCCTAAACACAATTTGGCATGCATATTTGGAGGATTTTAAAGTTGGCGGTAGTTCTTTTTCTCTGTTTACAGCTATCGGTAAGTGCCCAGGAATCAGAGAGTAACACTATCAGTTATTCAGAAAGACAGGAAGCGCCGGTAGAGCAGGATTTGCGCCAGCTAAAGGATTGGGTGCGTCTGCAGTCTGATAAAATATCTACTACTACCCGTGCCGAATGGCCTGCTATCAAGAGTGAATTTGCCCGCCATGCAAGTAAAATAGAAAGCGGTTTTCATAATTTGTCAGACAACTCTAAGCGCGAGTTCCTGGAGCTAAAGACCAGATTTGAGGAAATGGAATCAAAGCCCCTGTACGATGAAATTCCATTACAGGCCGAAGAGGTAAAGCTGCGGGAGAAAGAGTTATTGGGTGGTTTCAGCAATATTCAGAACATCAAGCCAACCCACATGCGTGATGCCTACATCACCTTCATGCAAAATGTACGGGTGAAGCGCCAGAACTGGATTCCGCGCGACTGGGATTATGCTGATTATGTGCTGCAGAAGTTGGGCAACCGCAAAGCAACGGTAGAAAGCCAGCTGACTACGCTAGATGAAATCAAAATCCGGACGCTGATTGGCGAGTTTCATGCCTTACGATCAGGGCAAGAATTCAAGGAAAACCAGAAAGCTAAAAACAAAGCCAAATCAACGGGTAAGAACTAAGTGTTAAATTAAGTTACTTCACCCTTTTACATTAAGAAGCCCCTCGTTTTAGGCCTGTTTTCAAAAAACAGCTAACGAG
>NZ_LRML01000038.1 GCF_001647285.1 Rufibacter roseus | reverse complement strand
GCCTTGGCCATTTCTTCCATAAGGCCGGGCATCCAGTTCGAGGTCCCCTACGAGAAGACGGGGACCTACGAGCGGTACGTGAACGAGTTCCGGGTGGAGCTGTCTGACGCCTCGGGCTCTTTCGCCAACGCCCAGGTGATCGGGGCGTACGCCACGCGCAACCCGATCCACGCGCGGATCCCCGCGGGCACGCCGTCTGGCTCGGGGTACCGGGTGCGCGTGGTGAGCACCTCCCCGGCGGTCGTCGGCACGGAGTCCTCGCCGTTCGCGGTGGTGGGGCAGGCTGTAGCCCCGTCCGGGGTGGCTGGGGAGCTCCCTGCGGAGACGCTGGTTTACCCTTTGCAGGGGTCTGAGCAGCAGGCCGTGAACCTGGCGGTGTTCCCCAACCCGGCGGAGGTTGGGGGCGAGGTAGAGCTGCATTTAGATGAACTGCCGGAGGGGCAGGCGCTATTTGAGGTCTATGAGCTTTCCGGGCGCAGGGTATACGCAGAGTCCCTCGCGCATCCCGGGGGGGGATGGGAGCGCAGGTTGCAGGTCTCAGCCTTGAGCCCCGGCCTTTACCTGGTCCGCCTCTCCTCTGGAGGGGTGGCGCATACAGCCAGGCTGGTGGTAAGGTAACTCTGGAGTTCCAGTAGCGTTAGCAAACCATGAATAAAAAAGTTTGATAGTTAATCATAAATG
>NZ_LRML01000037.1 GCF_001647285.1 Rufibacter roseus | reverse complement strand
TCCTATGTTTGCAAAAACCATTTAACTTGTACCAAAAGAGAAGAAAGGGAGGAACAAGATTATTTATACAATGAGGCGGTTGTAAGCCTGTCTAACATGACAATCCCCTTCCTTTTTCTATTGTCACTTTGGAGAGTTCCATAAAGCCCGAGAGCTTGCATCAGGATAGATAAAGCCACAATAGTCTTCTCCCTTGTCTTTTTTTAAACTTACTAAAAATCCTAAGCTATGCAAACTGTTGTCGGTATTGACGTGAGTAAGGAAACCTTGGCTGTCTGCCACTTAGCGGCCGGCAAGCCCCAGCACCTGGAGGTAGAGAATGCTAAGGCGGGTTTCCGGAAGCTGGTTAAAATCTGCGGGCCGGAGAGCCTGTATGTGATGGAAGCGACGGGCTCTTATTACATGCGCCTGGCTTATTTCCTGTCCGAGCAAGGCGCAAAGGTGGCGGTGGTGAACCCGCTGGTCATCAAACGTTTTATCCAGATGCACCTGGGCAAGGGCAAGTCTGACCGGAAAGATGCCCAGTGGATCATGCGCTATGGCCAGCAAAACGAGCTGAGGCTTTGGCAGCCCGATGATGCGCAACTGGTGGAATGCCGGCAATTGGAGCAAACCATTGAACAGCTCATTAAGCAGAAAACCATGACCCTTAACTCCCTGGAGGCTTTGGAGCGGCAGCCGGTCAGGAATAGAATGACCCTGAAAACTTTAAAGCTTACGCTGCTGGTGCTGCAGAAACAAATCCATCTGCTGGAGCAGGAACTGGGTGATCACCTGCGGGATCAGTTCAAGGAGCAGTTGGAGCTGCTGAGTTCCATTCCAGGGATCGGAAAGAAAACAGCTGGTATGCTGCTGCTGTTTTATGGTGGTTTCAGGCAGGTCGAATCCTACCGCCAGCTCATTGCCAAAGCGGGTTTGTGCCCCAGGGAGTATAGCTCCGGCTCCAGTGTCCGGGGAAAGGTGAGAATAACCAAGATGGGTGGCAGCCAGATCAGAAGCAAACTGTATATGTGCAGCCTGACGGCGATGCGGGCGAACACGGCTTGCAGGGAATTGTACCAGCGGCTCGTGGCCAAAGGAAAGAACCGAAAGCTGGCTTTGATAGCCGTGTGTAACAAGCTGCTCAAGCAGGCTTTTGCCATTGTAAATTCCGG
>NZ_LRML01000036.1 GCF_001647285.1 Rufibacter roseus | reverse complement strand
TCTGAGTTAGTCTGTGTCAGTGGGGTTTCCATGCGGTTCAGGCGGCCCTTTGGGCGCTGGGGTTTTTCACCCGGGGCCGCCGTTGGTGCTACCTCTTGACGAACCTTTTGGTGACCCTCCTCCCGTCGACGACCATTTCCAGGATGTAGACCCCGCCCCTGAGGGAGGAGACGTCCACCGGCCCCCCGCTCGTAAGGGAGGGCAGGGTGAGCACCGTCTGCCCCGCCGCGTTGATGACCCTTCCGCTGGCCCCGGCCCCGGAGAAGCGCAGGAACAGCTCGCCCTGGGCGGGGTTTGGGTAGAGGGCGACCTGCTCCTCGGCGGCGGCGGCCTCAGCCCCCGCGGCGGCGGCGCCGCCGCCCGTCTTGCTGATCCTGATCCAGTTGAGGTTCCAGCCGCCCGCTACGGCCTTCACCCCGAAGCGGTGGGTGCCCGCCGTGACGGTCACGCTCTGGGAGACGGTGGTCCAGCTCTGCCAGCCGCCCGTGGCCGGCACGGCCACCTGCGGGAACACCGTGGCGCCGATGTTGAGGTCGGCCTCCAGGGTGCCCCCGCCGCTGAGGCTGGCCACGCGGTACTCGATGGTGTAGGTGCCCGAGGCGGGGAAGCTGACGTTGCTGTAGTAGGCCCAGTCGCCGGCGTCGATGTGGCTCATGTTCTGGCCCCCGCCGAAGTCGGTGCAGGTCTGGGTGTTGACCCCGGACATGTTGGTGTAGTTCTCGGCCTCCAGCTGCTTGCCCTTCCTGGTGACGCGTATCCAGTTGAGGTTCCAGCCGCCCACGGTGGCCTCTATTCCCAGCCGGTGGAAGCCGCCCTGGGTCACGTTGACGGTGTGGGAGACGGTGGTCCAGTTCTGCCACCCGCCCGTGTTGGGGACGCTGACGCTGCCCAGCACCAGGCCGTTGAGTATGTCGGCCCTGATGACGCCGCCGCCGTTGGTGCTGGCCACGCGGTAATCGATGGTGTAGGTGCCCGCGGCGGGGAAGGGCACGTCGTAGTAGGAGGCCCAGTCGCCCGCGTGCACCTGGCTCAGGTTGCTTCCCCCGCCGGCGTCGGTGCAGGCCTCGGTGCCCATGCCGGACATGGTCGAGAAGTTCTCGGCCTGTATCAGGGTGCTGTACTTGCTGATCCTGATCCAGTTGAGGTTCCAGCCGCCCACCGTGGCGTTGATGCCGAAGCGGTGGGTGCCCGCGGTGACGTTGACGGTGCGGGAGACGGTGGTCCAGCTCTGCCAGCCGCCGGTGTTGGGGACGCTCACGGTCCCGAGCTGGGTGGCCCCGTTGTTGAGGTCGGCGGAGATGACGCCGCTGGCGTTGGTGCTGGCCACGCGGTACTCGACCAGGTAGGTTCCCGAGGCGGGGAAGTGGACGTCGTTGTAGTAGGCGTAGTCGCCCGCGTGCATCTGGCTCAGGTTCTGCCCTCCGCCGGCGTCGGTGCAGGCCTCCGTGCCCGTGCCGCTCTCGCCGTTGTAGCTCTCCGCCTCTATGTGT
>NZ_LRML01000035.1 GCF_001647285.1 Rufibacter roseus | reverse complement strand
CCCGCGTGCATCTGGCTCAGGTTCTGCCCTCCGCCGGCGTCGGTGCAGGCCTCCGTGCCCGTGCCGCTCTCGCCGTTGTAGCTCTCCGCCTCTATGTGTCTAACTGCCACCAGCGGCGGTTTCACCGTTCCTGTTATGGTATAGCTGCCCAAGGAGCCGTAGCCAGAGTAACCGGTGTTGACAGTTCCGGCGCCGGTGCCGGTCACTGACAGGTAGTAGGTGCCCGCACTGAGGCTGGTGGATATGCTGGCATGCAACGAACTGGTATTGTTGAGCGAATTTGTAATGTTGTAGGTACCAATCACGGTGCCCGAGGAATTATAAAGCCTTGCCAGTATGTCTAGGTTGCCGTGGCGGCTGACGGTGTTTATGTTGAAGGACACAGACCCGCTGCCGGTTGTGAAACGGAAAAAGTCAATGTCGGTATTTCTCTCGATCACCCCGCTGCGGCTGGTGACAGCGCCGGTGGTGGAGTTTACGGAGAGAGTGGTTGCGGCACCGGTGCTGTTGCCGTGGTCATCCCCGCGGTAGCCTATTCTGTAGGCGATTACCGCCAGGTCATCTTGCTGCATATTAGCATTATAATATTCGCCCTTGCTCCATTGGGCAATGGCCCGCTCGGTTGGGGAATAGGAGGAGCCCATTATGGGGGCCCAGGCGTTGTGTCCGTTATAATAGCTAGGATTGCTATAGGTTGCGTCATGCTCAAGGTCCAGCGTATGCCCTACCTCATGGGAGCCGATATCTCCGGCCCATTTCCCTGTCCCGCCCATGAACACGAAACACGGCCAGTCATTGTTGCGAAAAGTTCCGTACCTGGCTCCGCCCCCAACATTAGGATAAAAGCCAAAGTTATTATCTGGGGTATAGATGATTCGCTGGCGGCTAGTGGCGGCGTAACCATTAAACACAGACAGGCTGGTGGTGACATTCACGTTGAAAGGGCGGTAATCCTCGGCTATTATTTCCCAGGCTTCCGTTATCACCGCACTTGAAACGTTCATTGGTGACACATAGAAGGCGTTACCGCCGTTCCAGCCGGTACCTGCGGGAACATGCTCGCCGTCGAAGTCAAGGTATATTACATATGGAGCACCTGGCCGGCTTTGAAGGGTCAAATTCCTTGCATTTGCCGTACTACTCTCTTCTTTTTGCTTGGAGCTCTTTGTGTTTGCCGGGGGAACCTTATAGTCCACACAGACCAGCTTGTTTATGTCTTTCTCTTGGATATAAACCGTGCCGTCTTCACGGGTGCCGTACTCAAACGCGAGTTTCTGCTCCAGCATAATGATGTCCCCATGCAGCTTTCCGTCCTCTACCTGTATGAAAAAGGTGCTTTTCTCTACGCCGTTTACCCTTCCTACAAGTGTAAGGCCACCTTTTTCATCTTCTTGAAAATTGACATCGAGCGACAGCTCCTTATTGCCGGGCACCGCCACGCGGAGTGAGGGTTTTCCGGTCCTTGCGTTTACGGAACTTTTGGAACTCACCTGTTTCTGCAGGGATTCTTTGAATGCGCGGGTAGTGCCTAGATTAAGAGCTTCGCCCTTTTTCTGGGCAAAGCCGTGGCTCACTGTACCGAACAGCGCCAGTGTTAAACATAGGAGTTTAATGAGGTTGAATTTTTTCATAAAAAGTGTTGGTTAGGTTGGGGGTAATTATGGTTAGAAAGTAAAGCTTTTAGTAGGCTGAAGAGGTTGCCATCTAGAAGATGCAATATATTGAGTCAGGAAGAAATGATATGCCCGCTACAGCTGTAAGCCGCAGTTTCGCTTGTCAGGCAGTTCCGATAGTCATTTCCGTTCATTTCTTTTACAATCCGTGTTAATGGGAGTATGGTGTCTGAGTTAGTCTGTGTCAGTGGGGTTTCCATGCGGTTCAGGCGGCCCTTTGGGCGCTGGGGTTTTTCACCCGGGGCCGCCGTTGGTGCTACCTCTTGA
>NZ_LRML01000034.1 GCF_001647285.1 Rufibacter roseus | reverse complement strand
CGGGCCTGCGTCAGGTGTGAGCGAGGTGATGGTCGGGGCCGGCACGGTCACGGTGAAGTTAGTGCCGCTGTCGGTGATGTCCACGTCGTTCTCCACGGCGATGGGCCCGGTCACGGCGGATGCCGGCACCTGCCCCCTTACCTCGGTGCTGCTGATGAACTGGTAGTTGTCGGCGTATACGTACTGCCCGCTCTCGTCATAGAAGAGCAGCCCGCCGTCCGCTGTGAAGTAGGCTCCGGTCACAGTAACCACCGTGCCCACCGGGCCCGAGGTTGGCGTGAAGGAGGAAACAACTGGGGCTTGTGCTTGTGCTTTAAATGAACTTGATGCCATCATTACTAAAAGGATGATAACGTATGGCAGAAATTTAAAACCTTTTGATAATGTAGTTTTTAGGGGACAGAAATGAGGTTTCATTTTAAATTCGGGATTACATATGTAATATTCATGCAAAGAATATATAAATAAATTATATAAACAAAAACTGTTAGCTCTAATTAGCTACCTGTTGTTATATTGTTTTAAATTAAGTTAGTTCTGCAGCTTCGATTATATTTATTCAATGATGATACGGCAGTTGATTATGTCAGTGAAGCAAATAGAATCTATGTAGATGGTTAGATAGAGACTATTATAAGATCTGCTAAAGGATATAATCTTAAGGGTAGCTCCTGTACAAAATTTCAATCTAATTAAATACTTGAATGGAAGCGTCACTTACTGTAAATGTATTTTATTTGTATCAATCTCATTAGTCTTATCTCTGATTGTATTGCCAAAGCTTATGATATTTTGATTCAAACAAATTGTTTAATCCTTTCGACTGTAGAGGAGCACTCCATTTTGTCACCTTTTTGCGACAGAAGCTTGGGTATGTATAGTTATAAAAAAAAAACCTCAGCGTAGCTGAGGCTTTTTTTATGTTTCATTACAAAATTTTACTGTTTGAGGAAGCGTTGGGTCACTACTTCTCCATTAAGTTCTGTAGTTAAAATATATACACCAGATGGTATAGTTTGTGAAATTTCTATTTCAACAGTTGCTCTGCCACTTTCAACAGAAATAGTGTTTTCAAAAGCTTTATTGCCTGTGATGTTATGAAGTTTGACAGTTAAAATTCCTGAACTTACTGCATCAACTTCTAATTGAATCTGTTGGTTGAAAGGGTTAGGGTAAGCTCTAACAAACTGCGATCCTTTAACTACTTCTTTTGTGGTGACAGTTATAACCTTGCTGTACTCATGGCTGCCATTCAGATCAACTTGCTTCAGACGGTAGTAAGTCTGCCCTCCGGCCGGCGAGGAATCTTCGAACTCATAAACAGTAGCAACGGAACTGTTTGTAACTTTACTGGTCACCTGTCCTAAAGTTTTAAACTGGCCAGCTTTCAGATCTGTGGTTGACTGCACCTCAAAATAAGCGTTGTCTCTCTCTGAGGCTGTCTGCCAGTTCAAAACAACTCCTTTCGGAGATGAAACGGCGGTGAAATTCACAAGCTCCACAGGTAAGGTGCCTACTTCGAATTCTGTGGCACTTGCCATCGCTTGACCGTCTAAGCCAAAAACTGTTATTGCGCCTGATGGTCCAGTTTCTGAAGGTACTGTTCCTCTTACTTCTGTAGAGCTAATATATTGGTAATTATCTGCTTCAATAGGTTCGTCATAAGCATCTAAGAACTGCATTCTACCGCCTTCTGAGGCCGGCACAAAGTTGGCTCCCGTAACCGTGATCACAGTACCTATCGGTGCTCTGGCTGGGCTGAAGGTGCTGACAACCGGCGTGGTCACGGTGAACGGGGTGGAGGTGTTCCCGTACTGGTTCTGCACTATGAAGCTTCCCGACACGGCGTTCGCCGGTACGTTGAAGAGGATGTTTCCGTTCTCTATCCTGTAGTTTTCGGCTATTACGGGGTTGCCCGCTGGGTCGGTGAAGATCACGCTCCCGTTGTTGGCCGCCGTCGAGAAGTTAGATCCTGTAACGGTCACCTCGGTGCCCACCGGTGCCCTTGTCGGGGTGACAGTCGAAATCACAGGCGCAG
>NZ_LRML01000033.1 GCF_001647285.1 Rufibacter roseus | reverse complement strand
TGTGTTCGGGCGCGGCGTGAAAAGAGGAGAGGCCCCGGCTGCTGTCTCCAGCTGTCGGGGCCTCCTTGTTGGGGGTTGGCGGCTACCTACTCTCCCGCGTGTGACCGCAGTACCATCGGCTCGGCGGGGCTTAACTTCTCTGTTCGGAATGGGAAGAGGTGGACACCCGCGACATAGCCACCATTATCTTCGGTTCCCTCTCGGGCTTTCCTTAATGATGTCGGGGGGTGCTTTGATATACTTGGGAAGAGAGGGAGGCTAGGGTACGCGCCTTTCGGGGAAAGCGCTCGGGCAATTAGTACGGCTCGGCTTTGGCATTCCTGCCTTTACACCTGCCGCCTATCGACGTGGTCGTCTCCCACGGCCCTTAAGGGATTTCTCATCTTGGGGTGAGTTTCGCGCTTAGATGCTTTCAGCGCTTATCTCATCCGAGCGTAGCTACCCTGCGCTGCGGCTGGCGCCACAACAGGTCCACCAGAGGCTCGTCCATCCCGGTCCTCTCGTACTAAGGACAGGTCCCCTCAAAAATCCTACGCCCACTACAGATAGGGACCGAACTGTCTCACGACGTTCTGAACCCAGCTCGCGTGCCACTTTAATCGGCGAACAGCCGAACCCTTGGGACCTTCTCCAGCCCCAGGACGTGACGAGCCGACATCGAGGTGCCAAACCTCCCCGTCGATATGAGCTCTTGGGGGAGATCAGCCTGTTATCCCCGGCGTACCTTTTATCCTTTGAGCGATGGCCCTTCCATGCGGAACCACCGGATCACTATATCCGCCTTTCGGCCCTGCTCGGCTTGTGGGCCTCACAGTCAAGCACCCTTCTGCTATTGCGCTCTGCGCACGGTTACCAAGCGTGCTGAGGGTACCTTTGAAAGCCTCCGTTACTCTTTTGGAGGCGACCACCCCAGTCAAACTACCCACCAAACACTGTCTCCCTCTCGGGGATTAGGCTCCAAGCAACTGAAGGGTGGTATTTCAACGTTGCCTAACCGACGCCTAGCGACGCCGGATCAAAGGCTCCCACCTATCCTACACATCAGTTACCCAGAGTCAATGTTAAGCTATAGTAAAGGTGCACGGGGTCTTTCCGTCCCGTAGCGGGTAATCGGCATCTTCACCGATACTACAATTTCACCGAGCTCACGGCTGAGACAGCGCCCAGATCGTTACACCATTCGTGCAGGTCGGAACTTACCCGACAAGGAATTTCGCTACCTTAGGACCGTTATAGTTACGGCCGCCGTTTACCGGGGCTTCGATTCAATGCTTCGCCTTGCGGCTGACATCCCCTCTTAACCTTCCGGCACCGGGCAGGTGTCAGGCCATATACCTCATCTTTCGATTTCGCATAGCCATGTGTTTTTGTTAAACAGTCGCCTGGGCCTTTTCACTGCGGCTTCTCTGGTTGCCCAGAGGAAGCGCCCCTTCTCCCGAAGTTACAGGGCCATTTTGCCGAGTTCCTTGGCCGTGATTCACTCGAGCACCTTAGGATTCTCTCCTCGACTACCTGTGTCGGATTGCGGTACGGGTAGCGTGACCTTAAACGCTTAGCGGGTTTTCTTGGAAGTCTGATTAGGGCCGCTATCCCCTCGCCCGGGGGCTTGGGGTACTATCGCGTTTCAGCAGGTCCGGCGTACTTGACTACCGGTCCTATACCTACGTGCTTCAACCTGGTATTCCGTCACCAGGCGGGCCTTTCACTGCTCCGTCACCGCATCGCTGGGTCACGCTAGTACTGGAATATTAACCAGTTGTCCATCGACTTTAGCCTTCGCATCCGCCTTAGGACCCGACTAACCCTGATCCGATTAGCGTTGATCAGGAAACCTTAGTCTTTCGGTGTGCGGGTTTCTCGCCCGCATTATCGTTACTTATGCCTACATTTGCTTTTCCCGACGCTCCAACGCCCATTGCCAGGCGCCTTCGCCGCAGACGGGAATGCTCCCCTACCACAGAATAAATTCTATCCGCAGCTTCGGTAATATGCTTGATGCCCGATTATTATCGATGCCCTGTCGCTCGACCAGTGAGCTGTTACGCACTCTTTAAATGAATGGCTGCTTCCAAGCCAACATCCTGGCTGTCTAAGCAACTGAACCTCCTTTGTTCAACTTAGCATATATTTAGGGACCTTAGCTGGCGGTCTGGGTTCTTTCCCTCTCGGCCTGGGACCTTAGCACCCCAAGCCTCACTGCCGAGTATGTTTCATGGCATTCGGAGTTCGTCAGGATTCGGTAGGATTTGACTCCCCCTAGTCCTATCGGTAGCTCTACCTCCATGAAACTCAACCTCGACGCTGCCCCTAAAGGCATTTCGGGGAGTACGAGCTATTTCTCAGTTTGATTGGCCTTTCACCCCTACCCTCAGGTCATCCAAATGCTTTTCAACGCAAACTGGTTCGGACCTCCACTGTGTGTTACCACAGCTTCATCCTGCCCAAGGGTAGATCACAAAGTTTCGCGTCTACCCCCCCTGACTGTGCGCCCTGTTCAGACTCGCTTTCGCTGCGGCTCCGTCTCTTAAGAGACTTAACCTCGCCAGGGAGGAGTAACTCGTAGGCTCATTATGCAAAAGGCACGCCGTCACCCAACTAATGGGCTCCGACCGCTTGTAGGCGCATGGTTTCAGGTTCTTTTCACTCCCTTATTCAGGGTTCTTTTCACCTTTCCCTCACGGTACTGGTTCACTATCGGTCTCTCAGGAGTATTTAGCCTTGCCGGATGGTACCGGCGGATTCAGACGGGATTTCCCTGGTCCCGCCCTACTCAGGATACCACTAGGGCCGAAAAGCTTACGCTGACGGGGCTTTCACCCTCTATGGCCTACCTTCCCAGGTAGTTAAGCTTCGATTTCCGGTCCCACGTCGTGGTCCTACAACCCCAAAGCCGCCGTGACGGCCTTGGTTTGGGCTAATCCGCGTTCGCTCGCCACTACTTGCGGAATCACTTTTGTTTTCTCTTCCTCCGGGTACTTAGATGTTTCAGTTCCCCGGGTTCGCCCCTGTAAACAGGTGGCTGGTCTTCAACCAGCCGGGTTGCCCCATTCGGATATCCGCGGATCGATTCGTATGTGCCGATCCCCGCGGCTTTTCGCAGCTTATCGCGTCCTTCATCGCCTCTGAGAGCCTAGGCATCCTCCATGCGCCCTTACTTACTTTCTCCGCCGTGCTTGCGCACGGCGCGTACTCTAGTTTTGTTTCTCTCTCTTCCCAGTATGTCAAAGAACCCCCCGCCGGATACGCTGCGCCACGGTGTGGCATAGTTTTCCCGGCATGTGCGGCAAGGACCCTGTCGGTGCTTGCCTTTTTGCTGTTGCCCTAGGTCAGGCGTCGTGGTGGAGAATAACGGAGTCGAACCGTTGACCTCCTGCGTGCAAAGCAGGCGCTCTAGCCAGCTGAGCTAATCCCCCATGGTAATCGTGGTGGGCCTGCGTGGACTCGAACCACGGACCTCTACATTATCAGTGTAGCGCTCTAACCACCTGAGCTACAAGCCCTACTTGGAATGGTAGGTGTCCGCTTCTGACCTAATGATCTAATATCCCGAAGTTTTCAAGGGAAGGGACAGACAGGGGAAACGGCGCCGGCGGGCGCATCCCCAGAAAGGAGGTGATCCAGCCGCACCTTCCGGTACGGCTACCTTGTTACGACTTAGCCCCAGTTACCAGTTTTACCCTAAACCGCTCCTTGACGGTGACGGTCTTCAGGTCTCCCTGACTTCCATGGCTTGACGGGCGGTGTGTACAAGGCCCGGGAACGTATTCACCGCGTCATTGCTGATACGCGATTACTAGCGATTCCAGCTTCACGGGGTCGAGTTGCAGACCCCGATCCGAACTGAGACGCACTTTTTGAGATTGGCATCCTGTTGCCAGGTAGCGACCCTCTGTATGCGCCATTGTAGCACGTGTGTAGCCCTAGGCGTAAGGGCCATGATGACTTGACGTCGTCCCCGCCTTCCTCGCTCCTTGCGGAGGCAGTCTCCCTAGAGTCCCCACCTTGACGTGCTGGCAACTAGGGATAGGGGTTGCGCTCGTTGCGGGACTTAACCCAACACCTCACGGCACGAGCTGACGACAGCCATGCAGCACCTTGCTTTGTGCCCCGAAGGGAAGCCCCATCTCTGGGGCGGTCACGCGCATTCTAGCCTAGGTAAGGTTCCTCGCGTATCATCGAATTAAACCACATGCTCCACCGCTTGTGCGGGCCCCCGTCAATTCCTTTGAGTTTCACCCTTGCGGGCGTACTCCCCAGGTGGATTACTTAACGCTTTCGCTAAGACGCCGACATTCTATCGCCGACATCGAGTAATCATCGTTTACGGCGTGGACTACCAGGGTATCTAATCCTGTTCGCTCCCCACGCTTTCGTGCCTCAGCGTCAGTTACAGCCTAGTAAGCTGCCTACGCAATCGGTGTTCTTGAAGATATCTAAGCATTTCACCGCTACATCTTCAATTCCGCCTACCTCGTCTGTACTCAAGCCGACCAGTATCAACGGCGGTTCCGGGGTTGAGCCCCGGGCTTTCACCGCTGACTTAATCGGCCGCCTACGCACCCTTTAAACCCAATAAATCCGGACAACGCTTGCACCCTCCGTATTACCGCGGCTGCTGGCACGGAGTTAGCCGGTGCTTATTCTACAGGTACCGTCAGTTCCCCACGCATGGGTGTTTTCTTCCCTGTCAAAAGCAGTTTACAACCCAGAAGGCCTTCATCCTGCACGCGGCATGGCTGGGTCAGGCTTCCGCCCATTGCCCAATATTCCCTACTGCTGCCTCCCGTAGGAGTCTGGCCCGTATCTCAGTGCCAGTGTGGGGGACCATCCTCTCAGACCCCCTAGCCATCGTCGCCTTGGTGGTCCGTTACACCACCAACTAGCTAATGGCACGCATGCCCATCTTGAACCGATAAATCTTTAACCACACTCGGATGCCCTCACGTGGTCTTATGCGGTATTAATCCGGATTTCTCCGGGCTATCCCCCAGTTCAAGGTAGGTTGCATACGCGTTACGCACCCGTGCGCCACTGTGCCCGAAGGCACCGTTCGACTTGCATGTATTAGGCCTGCCGCTAGCGTTCATCCTGAGCCAGGATCAAACTCTCCATTGTAGTAGATTCGTTTGACTGGTCTCAATTATACTATAATAAAGACAGTCGATTTTGTAAAGACGTCGACCGCCGTTCGCTAATGTTTCCTAGACTAACAGACTAGCTGTATGTCTTCTTTTCCTATCTGTCCCATTCTCTCAAAGAACCTCGCCGCCGGACTGTCTCCGGCGATCTGCGAACCGTCTCCGGCTCGTTTCCCCTCCTTCCGGAAGGGGCTGCAAAGGTAGCGACTTTCTTCGAATCTGCAAACCTGAGCGGCTTTTTTTTTCTCTATTTTTTCCCGTAACCCTTTCGGCTCCGGAGCCTCTTTCCGGAAGCGGATGCAAAGGTAAGAAGAATCTCTCTCTCTGCAATGTTTCCCGAAAACTTTTTTCTCTTTTTTTCTCCCCGCCCTTCCGGCTGGAGAACCTCTTTAAAGAGGCGCAAAGGCAGGGATTATTCCCGTTCCCGATGCTTGAGAAGCTTTCTTTTTCTTCCGATCCCGGCCGGCCCTTCCGGCCTGCCGCCCCCTCTTTTCAGTTGGGGTTGCAAAGGTAAGGAGAAGTTTTCCAAACGCAAGGGAAAAGTAAAACTTTTTTCTTGCTCTCTCTTTCTTCAGCCTCTCTTCCCCCCTCCTGCCGAGCGGGCTGCAAAGGTAAGAACCTTTTCCCGATCCGCAAGGAAAAAGATGAAACTTTTTCCGGGTGCCCCCGTTCCTATGAAGTTGTTATCCCCTCTCCTGCCGAGCGGGCTGCAAAGGTAGGGAGAAATCCCGCAGATACAAGCGGTAGCCTTGGATTTACTCCTCTTATTAGCCCCTTTCAGCGAGTTAGCCTCGGGCGCTGGGGTATAACCCGCCTGAGCGGCAGGGAGTTCCGCGAGCGGAAATATTTTTTACTTTTTTTCACTCTGCCGCCGCCTTTTGCGGCGCGGGCATCGGGCAACGCCTGCCGGACCGACCGCTGACTTGTTCTCGGCTGCTCTGCCGACAAGTACAGCTACCGCGTTTTAAGCCTCTTTTCCGGAAATCGGCGCCAAAACACACCCTCTCCATATGCAAGAAGGGGAGGCAAGCTTTCGCCTGCCTCCCCTT
>NZ_LRML01000032.1 GCF_001647285.1 Rufibacter roseus | reverse complement strand
TATTCCGGTACGCCTGTACCGTACATTGTTTTCTTCCTCACCTACTTCACTCTCCAAAAGCGGAAAGTGGCTCCGGGCAAGTTTCCGTCACCTCAGCCGTTAACTATGTGTATAGCCTGCCGCGGAAATATGCTGCAGGTCGTGGATAGATTTTATATGCTTATATTAGCATAAATAACAAGAGCTCTCATGTTACTACTGCTTGCTGGCTTTGCAACAGCTACCTCTTTTCTAATCATAATCCACTTCTTTGGCTTAAGGCTTAGACAAAAGCTAGAGTTTTCCCATATTCAATTTCTTGCAGCACTAAATGCACAGACAAGGTCTGTTAGAAAAGTCAATAATATTTTGCTTCTCGTTCTGCGCATACTATTTATAGTATCTGCCTTAGCTGCATTCTTATTGTACTTCTTTCAAAAGGAGGAAAACCAGTTAAGTAGTAGCACAATTATGAATGTTGTGGTAGATGATACATGGAGTATGCAGGGTGAATTAGCTGGGGAACAGGTAAGTAAGGAAAGCCAGGCTAAAAGAGATGCAAAGAAGTTACTAATCAATCAAACCCAAAGTTCAAGTAGTCCTGCTCAACCATTACTGTTAGAAGAACAACCAGGACGAGGTTCTTTCAAAAGTGTAGTTAATTTGATCCAAGGAAGTGTTATAGAGGGTCAACGAGGTAATACTTTTTTCTTCTCAGACTTTCAAAAGTCAGAATTTTCTGAATCTGTTTTAGATGAGATAAGCAAAAGCAAATCTGTTGTTCTTGTTCCTTATCCTTCAGAAGGACCTAATATATATATCGATTCTGTTTGGCTTGATCAGCCAGTGATTACCCCCCAAAGTAATATTAAGCTTTGGATTAGGGTAGCTGCAAGTCTACAAAATGAGAACAGTCAAGTGACTGTACAAGTGAAGGAAGGCGATGCACTGTTGGGTACAACACAAGTTCTGCTTGAAACTGGACAGAAAAGAATAGTTGATTTTGATCTAAGTGTTGCAGAAGAATCGAAGAAACTTGTACTAGACGTAAATGATCCTTTGAACGACTATGACAATAAGTTTTATATCATCTTACCAAAACCGTCTACAGTTCCTTTAAAAATTACTCCTTCTTTACCAGAGAGTCATCCAGTGCTACAAGCATACAAACAAGAACCAGCATTTAAATTTACAAAAGGTACCACAGATACTAGTGCACTGTGGGTAATGGAAGGCGGTATGAATAATGATAGGGCAGAGGAAGCCATTCAGTGGCTGCAAGAGGGGAAGAGCCTCTTAGTGCTCCCAAATACTGGAGGGCAACAGAACTTAGCAGATTTTTTAAGCAAGATCGGGTTGAAAGGCATCAGAGCTACTGCAGCAGAGGAACAGAGCAAAGAATTGAGAGCGCCAGATATGTCTGATCATTTTTTCAGAAATATTTTTGAGAAAGAAGTACGAAACTTTAAAATGCCAGCCGCATCACCAGTTTTAACTTGGAACAGCTCTTATCACACAATTTTAAGATTCAAAGACAATAGCCCCTTTCTCAGTACATTTAAAGTAGGGAATGGGGAAGTACACATTTTCTCTGCTCAATTAAGTAAAGGTTCCTCTTTTAGCTCGCATCCTCTGTTTGTGCCTGTACTGTACCAGCTAACTTTAAATTCTATAAATACAGATAAACTAGCCTATCAGCCAGTAAATGATCGAATAGAAATAAACCTGCCAAACGTTAAGCAAAGTCAGGAACCTTATAAGTTAGAAGGGAATGATGGAACATTTATTCCACAGCAAATGATATCTCAGAATATATTACAACTGGAGTTACCTGAACAAGTGCGAGAGCCAGGCTTCTTTAAAGTTTTAAGAGCAGGACAGGTAGTAGATGTTATAGCATTAAACATTCCCAGAAGCCAATCTAAAGTAGAATATTTCTCAGCTGAAGAACTGAGGGACCAGATGGCGAAAAGAAACAGTGAAGTGAAGGTGATGGAGCGAAATGCACGGGTTCCGTTGCAAAAACAGTTGCAAAATAACCAAAGCACGACCTCCCTGTGGAAATATTGCCTAATATTGTGTCTCCTTTGCTTGGCAGTAGAGGCAGTAGTACTAAGCGCTAAAAAACGTGGTTCACTTATATAAATCCGTTACAATACTTCATAAGCTATCGCCATTCAACGGAAAGGTGGTGGATATTTTAATCAAGAACGGTAAAATAGCAGAAATTGGAAATGACTTAACAGATCCTGAAGCTAAAGTAATACAAGAAGATGGGCTGTGCTGCTCCATTGGTTGGTTTGATATAGGAGCGTTTGTAGGTGAACCAGGCTATGAGCATCGTGAGTCAATAGAATCATTGATAAAAGCGGCAGCTTATGGAGGCTATACAGAAGTAGCCTGTTTGCCTAATGTCAATCCTGTAACACAGACTAAAAGTAGCGTAGAGTTTCTTAAGCAAAAATCTGTTAATACTCCTGTGCGTCTGCATGCCATAGCGGCGGTAACGCATAATTTAGAGGGGAAAGATTTAGCTGAGCTAATTGATTTAAAAGAGGCTGGAGCTATTGCTTTCGCCGATGGCAACACCTCTATACAAGCTTCTGATACAGTACTGAAAGCTTTAGAGTACTTGAAGATCTTTGGTGGAGTTTTGATAAACCGCCCCGAAAACGCAAAGCTAGCCAATGGTGGGCAAATGCATGAAGGAGTGGCCAGCACAAAACTAGGTCTGAAAGGGATACCCAGCATGGCTGAAGAAATGCAGCTGAAACGAGATTTGCAGATGGTGGAGTACACCAACGGTAGATTACACTTCAGTCAAGTTTCTACTGCAGGGGCCGTTCATGCCATAAGAGAAGCCAAAAGACAAGGGTTGCAAATAACCTGTGATGTGGCCGCTCACCAAGTGACTTTTCTAGATGAAACCTTGGAGCCATTTGATACAAATTATAAAGTTTCACCACCTTTCAGAAGCCAGAAAGACAGGGAGGCTATTTTAGAGGCAGTAGCTGATGGAACCATTGATACTATCGTATCGGCCCATATTCCCTGGGACGAAGAAGCAAAAGAACTGGAGTTCGATTTAGCCGAAGCCGGAGTAATAGGATTACAAACTGCGTTTTCGGTGGCAATGAAATCATTTAGTGATAAGATTCCCCTACAAGACATTGTAGAGCTAATATCAACAAATTCAAGAAACTTACTAGGTTTACCCATTCCGGCTTTAGAAAGAGGTGAGCTAGCCAATCTTACTTTCTTCAATCCGAAGACTACGTGGCGTTTCACAGAAAATGTTAATGCGTCCGCATCTAAAAATAGCCCCTTTTTAGAGGAAGAATTGACAGGATGTGTTTTTGCAACACATCAACAGGGCATTGTTACCTTCAATCCTGCTTATCCCAACTCACTGCAGTAGTCATTCAATCAGGTATGGATAAAAAAGCAGTTTCTACTACAGCCATGCGTTATGGAGTTACCGGTGGGGTAGTAACCTTCCTGTATATTATATGCTTGGCGCTGCTAGGTTTAGAAAGCCCTTACAATAACATAACTGAGTTTTCCTCCACTTTGATTTTTGTTCCCATTTTTGTTGTTTTAGGCATCAAGGAATACAAAACGTTTACAAACGCAGCGGTTGGTTTTGGGCAGGCATTTATGGTTGGTTTGGCGGTTACAGTCTTCTTAGGCTTAACTACTGCTGTGCTTATGTGCCTTTTTTCGCTTACAATTGGTTCTGATATGATTCAGCCTTATATTGTTGAGATGCAAAGGCAAATGGAATTAAATCAGTCAGACCCTGCTCAAAAAATAGATGAGCAGAAGTTTAAGCTGGTGTACCAGGAGTTAGAGGAAATGAATGCATTACATCTTGCCCAGCGAACTTTCATGTATCGCCTTATAACGGGTCTGGTGGTAAGTATCGTTTCTGGCGTCTATTTCAGAAAATAACCTAAAAACAGAATAACTATGGACCATCAAACCACTACACCCACCTCAGTTGCCATCAGGTATGGATTAATCACTGGCTTTGTCTCTATCATTTTTGCCTTGATACTTTATGTAACACAGCTAAACACCAACACTGCCTTGAGCTGGATTGGAATGCTTATACCATTGGCTGGTATAATACTGGCCTACAAAGCCTTCAAAAATGATAATGGTGGGTATATGAGTTATGGTCAGGGGCTAGGCATTGGTACCCTGTTAAGCACCATCTCTGGATTGTTAGGCGGTATATTCCATTATGTATATGTATCTTTCATAGATGCAGGAGTGATGACCAGAATGCGTGATGCTCAGGTACTGGAAATGGAGAAAAAAGGATTGAGCGATGAACAGATAGAGCAAGCTCTTGGAATGGCAGAGAGTTTCACGGGGCCAACCATGATGCTAGTAATGAGCATTTTGGGAGGAGCCCTTTTAGGGTTTTTAATATCATTGGTAGTGGCTGCCATCATGAAAAATAATCAGCCTGAGTTTGAGTAGAAAGTAGATGCAGTTTCAGAAAGATATTTCAGTTGTAATTCCACTCTTGAACGAGGCGGAATCTTTACCAGAACTAACCCAATGGATAAACCGTGTGATGGTATCACACGGTTTTCTTTATGAGGTGCTTCTGATTGATGATGGAAGCACCGACACTTCCTGGAAAGTTATTGAGGAGCTGTCAAAGCAAGATGCCAACATAAAGGGAATAAGGTTTAACCGTAACTATGGTAAATCTGCGGCGCTTAATGTAGGGTTTAGAGAAACTCAAGGGCGCGTAGTAATTACTATGGATGCTGATTTACAAGATAGCCCTGATGAAATCCCCGCTCTCTACAAAATGATTGTTGAAGAGGAGTATGATCTTGTTTCCGGTTGGAAGAAAAAACGTTTTGACCCCCTGAGCAAGACTATTCCTACTAAGCTATTCAACGCAGCCACTCGCAAAATATCTAAAGTGAAGCTGCATGACTTTAACTGCGGCTTAAAAGCATATGACCAGCGGGTAGTAAAAAGCATTGATGTGTATGGTGAGATGCATCGCTATATACCTGTCATTGCCAAGTGGAATGGTTTCGGGAAGATTGGTGAAAAAGTAGTGCAGCACCGTGAAAGAAAGTACGGCAGCACCAAGTTTGGACTAGAGCGATTCATTTATGGTTTCCTGGATTTAATGTCTATCACGTTTGTCTCAAAGTTCAAAAAAAGGCCAATGCACTTCTTCGGTACTTTGGGTACATTATCTTTTCTAATAGGATTTCTTATTACGTGCTGGTTGATTGGGGAGAAGGTATATTATTCCTCGCATAATTTAATGGTGCGAAATGTTACTGATCAGCCCCTCTTTTTCCTGGCTTTGGTTGCCGTAGTGGTAGGGGTGCAACTGTTTTTGGCGGGCTTCATGTCAGAAATGATTTCTTTATCTGGTAAAAAGAAAAGAGAATACCTCATCCGTGACTCTCTGGGTCTGAAGTAAAATGTCTTATATTGTTATAGTTGGCCCAGCATATCCGTTCAGAGGAGGAATCGCAACATTTAACGAAAGCCTTGCCCGCACGTGGCAAGCGCAGGGGCATGAAGTTGAAATTATAACCTTCACCACTCAATATCCTTCCTTTCTATTTCCTGGGAAGTCACAGTTAGTAGAGGGTCCAGCTCCTGCTGATCTGAAAATTACCAGAGAGTTAAGCTCCGTCAACCCTGCCTCATGGTTTGCCTTAGGGGTAAAGCTGCAAAAAAAACGGCCAGACTTGGTATTGCTTCGGTATTGGCTGCCCTTCATGGCTCCAGCCTTGGGTACAGTAGCCAATCTTGTAAAAAGGAATAAGCATACTAAAGTAATAGGGTTGACTGATAACGTAGTGCCTCATGAAAAAAGAATAGGCGATACTATGTTGACCCAATACTTCGTGAACTCCTGCAATGCCTTTGTTACTATGTCTGAAATGGTAACAACTGATCTAAGAAAATTTGATAAAGCTAAACCAGTTATATGCCAGCCCCACCCCATCTATGACACGTATGGAGCTAAGGTTGATAAACTAGAAGCTCAAAAAAAATTACAGTTACCCTTAGAAGATCGATATATACTCTTCTTTGGCTTCATTAGGCACTATAAAGGCTTAGACATATTATTAGAAGCAATGAAAGACGAGCACCTTCAAATGCTTGGAGTCAAGCTTATCATTGCAGGAGAATATTATGAACCGGAGGCGCCATACCAAAAGCTTATAGAATCGGAAGAACTAAAAGGCAGAGTCATCGCCAGAACAGAATTTATTCCTCATGAAGAAGTAGCTCTTTTTTTCTCGGCAGTAGATCTTGTGGTGCAGCCATACCGAACAGCTACACAAAGTGGCGTAACCCAAATTGCTTACCACTTCGACAAACCAATGGTAGTAACAAAAGTGGGAGGCTTAGCCGAAATGATTCCTGATGGTAAAGTAGGATATGTAACAGAAGTAGATGCTGGTAAAATAGCAAAAGCGGTGTACCAATATTACTCAGAAAATAAAGAAGAGGAAATGGTGGAGCAGATAAAAGAGGAGAAGAAGAAGTACAGCTGGGAAAAATTCGCAGAGGCTATCATAGAACAGTATGAGAAATTATGAAATAAAGCACCGTTGCTTAACAGAAGGTAAAAGTTAAAGCAGCCACAGCGTAAACAAATATTCAATCAAAGATTAGGAAGGGGAGGCAGGCGAAAGCTTGCCTCCCCTTCTTGCATATGGAGAGGGTGTGTTT
>NZ_LRML01000031.1 GCF_001647285.1 Rufibacter roseus | reverse complement strand
CCGTGTGTAACAAGCTGCTCAAGCAGGCTTTTGCCATTGTAAATTCCGGCGTTCCCTACCAACCGGATTTTAACAGAATTCCCGCCTAATTCCCTTGACCTTTAACAGAGTTCATGTTGGGTGGAGCTTTTTTTATTCTCCTACAATTTGCTCATAACTGATTTCTCCGGTCCAGTATTTTGTCAGCTTTTCTTTTGACACATATATATCCTTGTACTTGTCGAGAATGTCTTTCTGAAAGTCCTTGTAATCTTTTAATTTCATTAGTTCAAATTCTCTATTGGCTGAGGCTGTGTCACCAGCTGCTTCCAACATCCCGATATATTCTAATCTTAAGTCAAAATTAAGGCTATCTTTATTTAAATAATCTTCATACATATTGAGTGCTCTTGCATAATATTCCTTTGCAAGTGTAGTGTCTCCTTTCAACTCGAGGAACAGAGCTTTTTGTCCTAAGAATTGTGGAATCTCTGGTTTGAGCACAATTAATTCATCAACTGTTCGAATTAATCCTTCAATATCCTTTTTCCTGTATAGAAGCGTTGTCTTATGGGTTAAGGCTTGAATATTCTTACTATCTAGTTCTAGAGCTATACTTGTCAAACTAAAAGAGCTGTCGATTTTGATTTTGTCGTCCAGCTCTGAAGACAAGTACACATCCATTGCTTTTTCCATAACCTCATTAGATTCTTCGGTCTGTCGGCATGAAATAATTGTTAAACAATAAATTAGTAATAGTTTCAATCTGGATTTCATTTCCTTAATTAAAGTTGCACCCAACGGCTAGTGTAAACGGCGGCGGAGGCCGTCGGCCGAAGCTGGCGTTTACACATTGTTGCCCGAAGTTATTTTTTCTCTACTTGTGCTGAAATCCCGTCTACGATTTTGTCCAGAACGTTTTTATCCTCTTCACTGGCATTTATATAAAGGACTATGATGCCTAAAAAGTCCTCCTCCCGCCAGAAAAGATTTGATTTTCTAATTGTTCCTCTTTTCTTTTTTCCGTTAATGGACGTAACAATGTACTGTTTTCCAGTGAGTGCGGGAATTGCATGAAGGCCACCGCAAATAATTCTAAGTTCTGCACCACTTTCAAGATTGTAACTTTGAATAAAACCCTCTCCATACCAAAATACATTCTTTTTTTTGAATCCTTTTGGGAGATTGAATCGGAGAGTGTCCTTAATATAAAGGCAGGGCAGTTCTATTTTATAGCTTCTTTCTTCCTTAATGGCTTGCGCATATGATAATGTTGGCAATAACATAAGTACCAGTAAGAATGCAAGAAGAGCTTTTTTCATGTTTATAATTACGGGCAACGGTCTCGTGTAAACAACGTGCTAGGCCGTCGGCCGACGCATGATGTTTACACAATGTTGTACAATGTACTTTTATTTCCAATGTTTTATTAATTCTGTTAGACCAGATGAGATGCCATCATAAAATTGCCCTTCTTTAAACTTAGGAACCATAAATTGGTCAATTATACTTTGACATATTTCATCAGTCAATACCTTTTCTGTTCCTAAACCTGTCGAAATTCGTATTTTACTTAACGATTTACTGAAAACGATTGTCAAACCATTATTCTTCTCTTTTCTACCTACTCCCCATTCTTTTGACAAATCCAATGCATACTGGTCAAAATCTGAATAAGGCTCTACAGAACTAATGGTAACTACGGCTATTTGATTTGTTGTCTTACGTTCAAATGAAGTGATTATCTCTGTTAGCTCTTTTATTTGCTCTTTGGATAAAATATTTTCGAAGTCGTTAACATATCCAATTGGTTTAGGGAATTTACTTTCTTTTAAACTGAGAGCGACTAATTCAAGGTTTTGATTTTTAGATTCTGCTTCTTGTGCCGTGCAACTATATGTTACAAAACTTAGAGACATTACTAATAAGAATATAAATCTTCTATTTTTCATGTTTTGTATATTGTACAACGGTCTCGTGTAAAAAGTGTGCGAGGCCGTCGGCCGACGCATAATTTTTACCCAATGTTAGCAGCAGGCATTTCTTTTTAGTTTAGTGAGCAAAGCCGTCCACTTTCTATTTCTTGATAAGCTGAAGGGAAAGCATAGATTTCTTTTTTGCCCCTGGAATCGTTACATCTTGGAATTTGCGTTGCGTCCTTTTTAGCCATGCGTTTCAGCTTATTCCAGAACTTCTCCGTCGTCTTGTCGGCACCGTTTCCTATTATCTTGTAGTGGTTGCCTATCCAACCAAAGTTAGATATAGGAATTTCGCCTTCGTCGGTAATTTTGACTTCAAGGTGAATAACACCAGGATGACCCGCGCCAAAATAAGGAATTACAGAATTGGCTCCTGGCCTTACTTCTGTCCATCCTGCCCACGGGTCTGTAATTTGTGCGCTTGCTGCGGAAGCCAAGTCCAGAAGTGGTAACGGTCCAGAAGGTACATGCCACAAGTTATACTCTACGTGGCCTAATCCAGATTTTTGGGTAGCTAAATCTACTCTGATGTCGTGTTCTTTTTTGGCAATCCATTTTCTGTTTCCGTTTGAAACAAGGAATGCCAGTTCCTCTTCTTGATTGAGCCAGTTATTAAGTAGCTCAACGTCTTGTTGCGCCAGATACATTGGTAACCATGCCATTCTTATATTCTTATTGCTTGCTGCTAACGGCTAGTGTAAGCGGCGGACTAGGCCGTCGGCTGAAGGCTGACGTTTACACAATGTTGGGCAGCGTTATTTTTTCTCCCAAGGTTTGTTGTATTCATTATAGTCGCTCCACTTCATTTTTAAAGCTTCGAGAAGTTTTGCGCCTGCAATTGTAATTGTATTCTCGTGTGATAGGTAAATCACCCAGTTTGCCACAGAGTCGGTGAAGAATTTTTCTACTAGTTCATATTCCTCTATCTCAGAGACAGGTATTGTTCTGTCTTCGTTGATTTCACTTATTTCGTAAACAAGTCCAGGTGCAATCTCCTCTAAGATTTGTTTGAGATTTTCTAGTCCGAATGCAGATTCAAATTCATCGAATACAAAATAGTCGACCGTATCAGAAGCTAATTCACCGTTCAATGGTGTCCATAATCCTTCTGCGCCCCACTTTTCTATTAGCTTCTTTCTTATCTGTTCATTCTTCATAATAATTTTAATGCTGCCCAACGGCTAGTATAAACGACGGCGGAGGCCGTCGGCCGAAGCTGGCGTTTATACAGTGTTACCTCACGTTATTTTTTACTTTTTCTCTTTCACCGAGGTATCTAAGGAAGAAATGCTCGATTGCAATTGCTGAGTTTACATCAAGTTTAAGCTTGTCCTGCTTTAAAACTTTACTGCCTGTATTTGTCAATACCAATGTGCTTTCTTCAATTTCTATTTTCTGAATAGAACACATGTCCACTTTATCAGACACCCCTGATAGTTTAAGCTTTTCTCCTTTTAGCTTTATTATCCCGCTTGGTAGGTCCAGTAGGCCAGCAATTAAAATCAGAATCCCTACCGCCACTCCAATTTTTGCATAAACATCCATTGAAGGAATCCAGAGCGCACACGCCAACGAAATCCCTGCTATAGCCAAACCTAATCCCAATTTTGAGTATTTTGAGTAATCGTCGTTGAGTGTCGGGTATCTTATTTCATTTTTCTTTAGGCCAGCCCTGAACATCAAGTTGTCTATGATTCCCCAAACCAAACCAGCTAGCCATAGAAAAAATAAGGCTTCCTCAAGAAGAGGGAATCTATCCGTCGTCAAGAGGAAGGTAAACGCTATTATACCTACCAGCTGAAAGATATCGCCATATTTTTCTATAAACTTCTTCATTTTTTCAATATTACCGCTAACGGACTAGTATAAAAAGCGTGTGAGGCCGTCGGCCGAAGTATGATTTTTATACAGTGTTAGCACACGTTTTTCTTATTTCTTTTTCAAAAGCATTTAGCTGCTTTGTAATTGCGTCTTTATTCTTTGAAGATATTATGAAAGCGGGGAGTTTTGCCACCATTGATGATTGTCCTACTGCTTCCCTTTTCCTGATTGTTGAATTAATGTAATCTCTTAAATAGCTTAAATGCTCAAGATTGTAAATCCAGAGAAGTCCGTTTTTAACTTCTTTTTGGTAAAACAGGTCTAAACCGAAGAATGGGTCTGTCGGAGTTTCACCTTTATATCTGTACCAGTTTATTTCATATTCCCTTTCTTGCTTACATACAGGGCATTGAGCCAGTCCAGTTTTGTAAGGGACTTGGGTCTTTTCGAATACTTTTTGGAAGACAGAGCCGCAATGCGCACAAGCCCTTCCTTTATAGTCGAATCCGATGTAACCCATATAGTAGCCAAACCATTCTTCCTCACTTGGAGATGTATGTCCGCAATCCAAGCAATTGAACTTTGCACTTTTATTTCTTTCGTCAAAGTATCCGCCCTTGGCAGTAGTTACTTTTCCTTTTCCGTTACAATTGGGGCATCTGACAAACACTTCATAGCTGAAGTAGTCCAATGGGAAGTATGGCTTGTCAAAGATGTTCATTTGTTTTTTAAATGTGTGCTAACAGACTAGTATAAACGACGGCGAAGGCCATCGGCCGAGATGACGTTTATACAGTGTTCTCAGTTGTTATTTTATAAAGTTCCAATAGACATAAATTGCCAGAATTAGGATTGAGATGACAGAGAGTGTATATTTTCTTTGACGATGCTTTGTTATATACCCGTCTTTCTTCATATCCCAATCACAGAGCATTTCAAGAAGCACATGGTGAAAGCCGAAGATGAAATCATGCCATTCAAAAGCTTCCTTTGCTCTTCTCTTGGCAGCTATTTGATTTTTCTTCTGGTCGTAGCGGGTTAATACAGAAACTTTTTTGTTCTCGTAATCTATTGGAACATTTCTAATCGCCAGTTCCCTCTTTGCTTGTTCCACGGCCAAGGGGTTCCAATTATCAGGAAAGTTTGCAATCCTGATTAATTCGTCTGTCTCTCGGTCGCTTATAGGAGGATTGAATTCCATAATTATTAATTACTGAGAACGGTCTCGTGCATGAGGCGTGCGAGGCCGTCGGCCGTGGCATGGCTTATGCACAATGTTAGGCGCTGACATTTTTTCTTTTTTATTGAAGGTTCTTTCTTAGTATTGCCACACCTTCATTCATTATGTCTGCAAGAATAGCGATTTCCTTTTTAGTCCACTGTGGAATATATTCCTTGCCTTCTGGTGTAATCGCTGGGAAATTGTTGCCGAAGAAAAGCTTATCATAAACCAGATTCCTTGCCTCTTCATTTTTATTTCCATTAAACTCTATCCCCAAAGTCGTGGTCACGTCCGTAAACAGGTTCCATGTATTCAGGAAGTCTTGACAGTCTATTAATCCAGTCGGATTCTTTAACCAATCATTTAGTAAGTCGAGGTCGTACTTTGCAGATACTTCCTCTTCTATGGCTATTCCTGCCTTTTGGGTAAACTCAAGTAGGTCTTCTTTTTTATTGAAATTCTGGAGTCGCAATTCTTCTGTTGCTGGGTCAGTAACCAAACCGTCAACTTCATCTAAAAACCAAATCAAGTATTTTACTTGATAGTCAAGTTGCAACTCAATTATGTAGTACTGCTTTTCCAATTTTTATTGTTTGCGCCTAACGGCCTCGTGTAAACAACGTGCTAGGCCGTCGGCCGACGCATGGTGTTTACGCAATGTTGGCAATTGTTATTTTTTTACATTACAGGAATGAACTTCATCAATCCATTGTCGCAAGCATGATAATATAATAATGTGTTATCGTGCCAAAACACATCAATTACTTCACCTATTTCAAAGGGTGCAGATGAATTATTTGCGAATCTCAGTTTTATTAGACTAGTATTTCCTCCTTGCAGAATTCTTACGTAAGGATAACATAATTTTGTGTAGTCATTCCTAATAGGTCCCTTCTCCCATCTAAATTCAATTACTTCTGCCTGTAAAATCTCAGAAGAGCTTCTAATTTTATAGAAATGTTTTTTGTTATAAACCATTAAGCTCAAGCCAAATGCAATTATTAACGCTATAACGATCCACATTTTTTGATTTTATTATTTATTAATACTTGCCAACGTACTTGTGTAAACGGCTGCGAGGCCGTCGGCCGATGGTGCCGTTTACACGTTGTTGGCACATCGTGCTTTTTAATGTTTGATTATAGATTCTATTCTAAACAGTTTCTGCCCTCTATTAAGAAGCACAGGATGATATTCTCCGCTAAAGAAGTCCCTTAAATAATCCCAATCGCTCGCGTTCATGCTCCCGCTTCCGTTTTTATCTAGGTTGTTGACTATTTCTAGGTTTCCAATTAATTCGAAGTTCTCTCGGAAACGCATAAATTCTTTTCTCCAAATGGTCAATCCGTAAGAACCAATGTAGAACGGTTTGACTTCAGGATGCACTGTCCACATCCATTCTAATTCTTTATTTGAGTATTTGAAGTAGTCGTTCTTTCTGTTACCGATTCCGAAAAATTCGCTCTCAATTATCGATTGTATTGTAGGCTTTTCCTGCTCGTCAACTGTCAGTGCTGCAAAAGTGAAATTTTGAGGGCTTTTATCCTTATAGGTGCTTGTGCATAAAAGTACTTTATATCTCCCGTCAGCAGCTCTAAAAGTTAAAATGTCTCCTTGATTTATATCCTTTATTATTTCTTTCATCTTTAGCATGTGTGCCAACGGTTGGTATAAAAAACGGCGAAGGCCGTCGGCCGAGATGATTTTTATACAATCCTATGTTTGCAAAAACCATTTAACTTGTACCAAAAGAGAAGAAAGGGAGGAACAAGATTATTTATACAATGAGGCGGTTGTA
>NZ_LRML01000030.1 GCF_001647285.1 Rufibacter roseus | reverse complement strand
TGCTCAGCAAGAACAGCGGGGATTTCCGTTTCAAGGTTAAGAGTAAGCAGATTTAAGAGTAAATTTCTTTTTTTAGCTGCTTTCAGAGTGTTCATCAGGAGCATGGAAATAGTCAATGGTCCTACCCCACCTGGCACTGGCGTAATGTAGCTGCACTTAGGAGCCACGTTGTCAAAATCTACGTCGCCGCGCAGTCGCCAGCCACGGGCACGCGATGCGTCTGTTACTCTCGTGGTTCCTACGTCAATCACTACTGCTCCTTCTTTGACCATATCTTCCGTGATTAAACCAGGTCTTCCAACGGCTACAATTAAAATGTCTGCCTGGCGGGTGTGGTGCGCCAGATCAACGGTGTTGCGGTGGCAAATAGTTACCGTGGCCTCACCGGGAATAGTGCACTTGCTCATCAAGATACTGATAGGCGTGCCTACAATGTTGCTTCTACCCACCACCACACAATGCTTGCCCTTGGTATCAATGTTGTACCGCTCCAGCAACTGCATGATTCCGTACGGAGTAGCTGGCAGATAGGCAGGTAAACCCGCTACCATGTGCCCCACGTTAATTGGGTGGAAACCGTCTACATCTTTGCGGTAATCCATTACTTCCAATACACGGTCTGAGCTTATGTGCTTTGGCAATGGCAGCTGTACAATCAAACCATCTATCTCAGGGTTCTGGTTGATTTCTTTGATCTTGGTTAGCAGTTCCTCTTCTGTGACGTCATCTTCATAGTGCAGCAGAGTGGACTCAAAACCCACCCGCTCACAAGCCAGCACTTTGTTGTTCACGTACGTCATGGAGCCGCCGTCATGGCCTACCAGAATGGCTGCCAAATGTGGGGCTTTCCCGCCTTGCTCTTTTATTTTGGCCACTTCGGCCGCTATTTCACTCTGAATGGCTTCGGAAGTTTTTTTTCCGTCTAAAAGGGTCATTCTTTTAATTAGAAATTATGAATTAGAAATTATGTATCATGTGGTGGAAAGGAAAAATAAAACCCGGCGCAAAAGGGCCGGGTTTCACGATCAATCCAATTTAAGCACAGCCAAGAAGGCTTCTTGCGGAATCTCCACATTGCCAACCTGGCGCATGCGTTTTTTCCCTTTCTTCTGTTTTTCTAATAATTTACGCTTCCGGGATATATCACCGCCGTAGCATTTAGCCAATACGTTTTTACGCAAAGCCTTTACCGTTTCGCGGGCAATGATTTTCTGACCTATGGCAGCCTGAATGGCTATTTCGAACATTTGGCGCGGCAGCAGCTCTCTTAGCTTTTCGCAGAGGCGCTTGCCCCAGTCATAGGCTTTGTCGCGGTGCACGATAGCGCTCAAAGCATCTACTTTCTCACCGTTCAGCATGATGTCCAGCTTTACCATGTGCGACTCACGGAACCCAATAAGCTCATAGTCAAGGGAAGCGTAGCCACGGCTTATGGTTTTGAGTTTGTCGAAGAAGTCAAACACAATCTCGGCCAGTGGCATTTCGAAAATAAGCTCCACGCGGTCTGAGGTCAGGAAGTTCTGCGCCTTTAGAATTCCGCGCTTATCCATACAAAGCGAGATTATAGGGCCAATGTATTCAGCCTTAGAAATGATCTGCGCTTTGATGAAAGGCTCTTCAATGTGGTCTATAAAGTTAGGCTCAGGCATTTCAGAGGGGGCGCTCACGGCTATTTCACCCTCTTTGGTGGTGAATGCTTTAAACTGAACCGACGGTACCGTGGTGATAACCGTCATGTCAAACTCACGCTCCAGACGCTCCTGCACAATTTCCATGTGCAGCATGCCCAAGAACCCACAACGGAACCCGAAACCCAACGCGGCCGATGTCTCCGGCTCCCACACCAACGAGGCATCATTCAGCTGCAGCTTTTCCATGGAAGAGCGCAGTTCTTCATATTCTGAGGTTTCCACCGGATAAATACCGGCAAACACCATGGGTTTCACTTCCTCAAAACCTTGTATCTGAACGGTGTTTGGGTTGGCGGCGTGGGTAATGGTATCTCCTACTTTTACTTCTTTGGCATTCTTGATGCCCGAGATCAAATAGCCCACGTTTCCGGCGCCCATTACCTCACGGGGCTCCTGGTTTAGCTTTAGTACGCCAATTTCATCGGCCTCATATTGTTTGCCCGTGGCTATGAATTTTACCTTATCTCCCTTCCGGATGGTGCCGTTCATGATCCGGAAGTATACTTCAATACCACGGTAAGAGTTGAACACCGAGTCAAAAATCAAGGCCTGCAAAGGAGCTTCCGGGTCTCCTTTAGGAGCCGGAATACGTTCACAGATAGCATTCAAAATGTTTTCTATACCAATTCCGGCTTTACCTGAAGCATGAATGATTTCTTCTCTTTCACAGCCGATCAGGTCAATGATCTGGTCACTTACCTCTTCAGGCATGGAGTGCGGCAGGTCAATCTTGTTCAAGACCGGAATAATCTCCAGATCGTTGCCTATGGCCAGGTACAGGTTAGAAATTGTTTGCGCCTCAATACCCTGGCTAGAATCTACAATCAACAAAGCACCCTCACAGGCTGCAATAGAACGAGATACTTCATAACTAAAATCGACGTGGCCTGGGGTGTCTATGAGGTTGAGCACATAGTCTTCCCCTTTATAATGGTAGTTCATCTGAATGGCGTGGCTCTTGATAGTGATGCCCCGCTCCCGCTCCAGATCCATGTTATCTAACAACTGGTGCTGCATTTCCCGCTCGGCTACGGTCTGGGTAAACTCCAACAGACGGTCGGCCAGGGTACTCTTGCCGTGGTCAATATGCGCAATGATGCAAAAATTGCGGATGTTCTTCATAGAATACGATTACAAAGACCAAAGATACAAAGAAAAGCGCGGTGGTGGAATGAGTTTCTGTTGGGCAATAAGACTTTTTCTGGCGAGCCTGGTGTTTTAAGGCCATTTTCTTAAAACCAGGTGAAAAACAGAATTCAAGAATACGGTAGGTTGCCTACCCTTTGGTTTTAACTAAGCACATTTATCCGTAAGCTATACGTATAATACGTTTATTTACGTATAGCTTACGGATACGACCTCCCCTCTCACACTAATCTTCATTGGCATTTGTTCTGTTCTTAAGTGTAGTAAATGCCTTTTTTAAGCTTTGAAAGGCATTTTCAATATTCTGTTGCAAACCTGTTGCCTAATATGTATATTGAATAAGTAAAGGCGGAACGCCCTGAAAAAAGAAACTGGATCAAAATGGAGGGCTCCACCTTCACATATAGTGCAGATAGTGGGAGCCCGACTCCTTTTAGCCGGTAGTTGCCAGCAATGCAAAATATGATAGAGATTACAAAAAGAGCGGGTGACAGTTTGGGTTTCGTCAATAAAGTGGAGCGGATTATCCTCGACAGAGTTTTGCTATGGACACCTGATGAACTTTACATAACCTGTATTGACAACTGGTTCGACGACAAATGGCTTAAATTCTCTGGCACGATAGTGCATGAAATATCTGTACACCGATTAGTAGATGTCACTCTGCCGCCTTTCCACCCAAACCGAGTAATTAGCAGCGACTATTACCTAAAACAAGAAAAGGGCTATTTAAGAAAAGAAGTAAAGGCCCCGCTTCACATTTATCAGAACAGCACCAGCAATCTAAAGAGAAGAATCATCGACTTTTCCATGAACGGATTATTCATCTGGTACAGCGGGAACTCTGAATCAAACGGAACTGGAAGCATAATGGGATACCTAGTGCAAGCTGACAATATATTTACCTTTTACTTGGCTCTTTCAAGCGATTTAGATTGGGGTGTGAAAAAGTCTATTGGTTTGACGGCTAAAGAGGCAAATTCTATATTGTTAAAAAAAACCAGCAACGTTATAAAAACACAGCTGGCAACATTGTATAAAAATCATGCTACGGCCGACGGCCTAGCACGTTTTTTTATACGAGGCCGTTGGGTGGTATAAAAAACAAATGAAAACAATAGGTGCCATACTTCTCTTAGGTCTTTCTGCCTGCATATCCCCTAAGCCTGGTGTTTGGCAGACTATGGATTTAGGTGAGTTCACCATTACTGTACCTAAGGGAAGCAAAGTACAATCACAGGAAAGCGTTGATTCCAATAGAGCAAAAATAATTGGTGATGGGTTTGAATTTACCTTTGACTATGGCGCTTACTCCCCGAAGCTAACTCTATCACCTGAAGAGTACATTCAAATGGAAGAGTGGCATATGGATGAATCATTTGGCCCCTTGTTCTCCATATTAAAACCAAGTCCAACTCTTGAATCTGTAGTAAAAAAGGATGACTCCACTTATTTAGCAACTTATAAGGCCAGAGAATGCATCAATAGTGATTCCTGTTCTTTGAATATAGACCGCGACCTCTACAGGCGATATTTTGCCATAAAAGATTCTACTTTGGAATATGAATTTCGACTACCTAAAGAGCTTTTACAGCATGATTTTACCGTATCAACCACAGATTCGACTTTCAAGAGGGTTTTCATTCCTAATGAACTGAATAAGCACGACGCAGGGGTGTACATGATAAACAGAAACAGCTGTATAGAAGACAATGAATACCATTGCTGGAAACAGTTAGCTTTATTTACAAGCGGCACAGTAAAGATTAGTAGAAGTGAATTAAAGGAAATACTGAATAGCGTAACACTAAAATAATATTACACCACCCAACATTGTGCATAAGTCATGCTACGGCCGACGGCCTTGCACGCCTCATGCACTAGACGTTGGGTAGCATTAAAATTAAAAATGAAAGAACTCCTAGATAAGTATGCCAAGGATAGGTTCGGAAACTTAGAAACACCCGAAACTGCCGAAGAAAAGCAACAATTGGCTAGAGAGGTCTTCGGCAAAAATCTTGTGGACGTTCTTGACGGCTGGTTAGAAGTCGCTTTCGACCTTGTTGACAATCCTGAACCTGAAGAGCCATTTCCAAGGGAGAATGAATCATTTAGAGGAGACAAAGCCTTTAGAGAAACTTTTAGAAAGCTGGACTCCCAGACAAAAGAGAAGATTAAAGAGCTTATAACAGATACAGCAACAGGGATTCTTTTCAGCACCCTTGTATCCTTTGACCAATTCGACTACGGACAACTTAAGTTATCCCTCTCCCCAAAGACAATCGACAATCTTGACGAGGAGTGGATTATCACAGATGAAAAACTGGACTTGCACGACGAGCTGAACGAATGGGTTGAAAATTACAGCAAAAAAGTAAAAAATAACGCTACCTAACACTGTATAAACACCAAGCTACGGCCGACGGCCTTGCTCGTTGTTTATACTAACCGTTGTAAAACATTTAAAAAATTATAATGAAATCAATTCTACTATTAACAAGCCTTATTTTCTGGTGTGGGTTGTTTGGCAACTTTGATTGTGGCGATGGGATTGTCTATGTAAATGAAAAGCAAACCCAATACGATTCAAGATTTACAAATTTCCCCAAAATAGATGGACAGCCTAAACTTAAGGATGGCACAGCGGATTTGAATAAGATTATAGAGGCTCAACTAAAAGTAGCCGACGAGGCGAAGAATAGTGTGTTCAGAGAAAATTTCATCTTTACCGTTACCTGTGAAGGAAAAATACAAGATATTCAAACCCTTGGTGACCCAAAGATGTCTAACTGGACAAACATAATTGAAATTATCAAAGGCACAGAAGGAATGTGGATACCTGCATTGATAGACGGCAAACCAGTTGATTGTATATATTTTGGTAAGAAGACTGTCGTTGGAAACAAATATTAAAAAAACATTTTACAACAACACCTAAACGTAAGCCTTCGGCCGACGACCTCACCCTTCGTTTAGGCCAGTACGTTGTAGCACATTAAAAAAGTAATGAAATGAAGATTCTCGCCTACACGACCTCGATTCTTGTGGCTGCATTAGTTTATTTTCTTTTTGCAGCTTATATGGGAGTTTCGGCGGGACTAAACTCTTGGTTTCCGTTGATAAGCTTTTATTGTGCTTTAGTAGTTATCGGATGGCTTAGTTGGTTTCATTTCTTTTATCCAAAAATTGGAGCAATCCTATTGACAATATTTCTAATATTAATGTTTTCAAGTTGGCCTGCCTTTTTACTAGTTGAACGGATAACTGGAGAGTATAAACCTAGTTTGTGGGAATCTCTTATTCCTTTAGGTCTAATTTCTATAGCTATATATTTCGTTTGGATGGGATATTATAAAAAACAGGTGTTAAACAAATATTTAAAATACATTCTTGCAATTCCTCCTGCTCTTCTGGCATTGTACGCGGGCGGGTATTTTACAATAATATATTTTGGTTAAAATAAAAATAACGAGCTACAACAACACCTAAACGTCTGTCTTCGGCCGACGGTCTCGCCCGTCGTTTAGCCAAGTACATTGGCATTAATAAAAAAAAACTCAAATAATTAATAAATAAAAAGACCTATCCAATTGCTCTAGCTATTACCTTATTTATTTTATACTTTGGGATTGGGTACTTTCATATCTTTTTCAAACAAGGCCCGATTAAATGGCTCCCATTTATTGTAATTTTTGCTTTAGTTCCTTTTTTAACTTACAAGTCACTAAAGTTTTATCAAATAAACGAAAATACATGTGTGGGATTAGCTGTAGGTTCAGTTTTACTAATTGGGCCTACATTCGGACTTTGGATTGGAAAAATATCGGATTACGAATTCTCAAATTACGGTGCGACAACAAAGGGAATCGTAGTTGAAAAATGGTATAGTAAACCATCTAGGAAAAGAGAAGGGCATTGGCTTGTTAAATGCAAATTCTCAGTCGACGATGAACAATATAGCACTTACAACGTGAGGGATAGTGAAAATAGCTTTAAAATTGGTGATACATTGCTGATACAATATTCTAAACGGAACCCAGAAAACAACGTGATACCAGCTTTAGAAAATAACTAATGCCAACGGTCTCGTATAAAAATCATGCTACGGCCGACGGCCTAGCATATTTTTATAC
>NZ_LRML01000003.1 GCF_001647285.1 Rufibacter roseus | reverse complement strand
TAAAAAAAGGAGAAGGCCATCCAGTACTGGATGGCCTTCTCCTTTTTTTAGTATATAGAATTTTAAGAAAATATTAACAGTTGAAGAATTAAATAATCTTTTAAACAAAACAATGGATTTAAAATTATTTTAAGAATTACGGCCAATTATGATGGTTGAGTTATATTTCATATAGGAATATAAAAATTTACAAGAACAGACACAACGAAATTCCCTCAGTTTTATTCTGTTATATCCAAAAGTTTTATGTTAAATATTTGTTAATGTTGAAGTGATTGTTAAATTTGGTTAACAATCTTTATCATCTCTACAAACAAACAACCAAAACCACATGAAGAAAGCTTTACTTTTCAGTATTGCTTTGTTGTTCGTGCTTGCTACGCAAGCGTGGGCACAAAGTAGAACTGTAACAGGACGAGTGACTGACGCACAAACAGGAGAGGGAATGCCTGGCGTCACTGTGCAACTCAAGGGTACCACCACCGCATCACCAACGGATGTTAATGGTAGCTATTCAATCTCTGTTCCGTCCTCTGGCGGAACCCTTGTATTCTCCTTTATCGGATATGTAAATCAAGAAGTGGCTGTAGGAAACCAAACTACAGTTAATGTTAAATTAGGAACTGACGCCGAGGCACTACAGGAAGTAGTAGTTGTTGGGTACGGTACTACAACTAAACAATCATTCACGGGATCTGCAAAAGTAGTTGACGGAGAAGTGATGGATAGAAAGAATGTAGCAAACGTGTCTCAAGCCTTAGCTGGTGAGGTATCAGGGGTAAGAGTAATTAACACCAGTGGACAACCTGGTACGGTGGCTACTATTCGTATTAGAGGTCTGGGTTCTGTGAACGGTAACCGCGATCCATTGTACGTAGTTGACGGGGTTCCTTTCTCTGGAGGTCTTAATTCCATCAATCCTGCTGACGTTGAGTCTACCACTGTATTAAAAGATGCCGCTGCAACTTCTATTTATGGTTCTAGAGGTGCTAACGGTGTGGTGCTCATCACTACTAGATCTGGAAGAGGTAGAAAGTCTTTCATTGAAGCTGATGCTAACTTTGGTACAAACATGGCTTTATTGCCGCGTTATGAAACCATTAAATCTCCTGAACAATACATTGCGTTAGGTTGGGAAGGTCTTTACAATTATCCTAACTCAGGTACAGATGCTGAGCGTATTGCTTACGCAAACGCAAATTTGTTTTCTGCAAGTGGTGTAAGAACAGGTTACAACATGTGGAATGTGGCCAATGGTGGTGAATTGATTGATCCAGCCACCAGAACCGTTCGTCCAGGAGTTACAAGAAAATATGATCCGGAGAACTGGGAAGACTATGCCTTCCAGAATTCAGCTCGCAGAGAGTACAACGTTAAATTAGGAGGTTCTTCAGGAAGAACTAGCTATTATACCTCTTTTGGCTATTTAGATGACCAAGGTTATTCTATCAAGTCAGATTATGAGCGTATAACAGCTCGTTTAAATTTAAGACAAGAAGTTACTTCATGGTTGACTGGTGGTATCAACTTCAACTACGCAAGATCTGAAACCAATACTGGTGGACAGACAGAAGACTCTGGAAGTATTTTCTGGTTTGTTGATAACATGCCATCTATTTATCCTCTATTTAAAAGAGATGCTAGTGGAGCTCGGATTCCTGACCCTTATTATCCTGGTTCTTTTGTGTATGATTATGGTGCTGAAGGTGATTTTGCTCGTGGCTTCGGTGGATTAACAAACTCTATCGCTGATGCTACCTATAATACCAGAAGAGACAATCGTGATGAAATCAACGGAAACGCAAATTTAGATTTCAAAATTGTTGAAGGTCTAACTTTTGAAAACAGAATAGGTGTACAATACTTCCACAATAAGTATGGTTGGTTGAACAATAAATTCTATGGTTCTTCTGCTGGGCAAGTGGGTTCTCTGGGCTTAACCAGAACAGACAGATTCTCCTACAACTTGTTGAACCTGTTGCGTTATTCAAAATCTTTTGGACAACATGGATTTGAAGCTTTAGTTGCTCATGAAGCTACTGATTACGAGCAAAATACATTCTTTGCTTCAGGCTACAGATTAGTAGATCCTAACATTTTGGAACTAAGCAATACAATTGTTAAGAACCCAACCCAAAACTCTTACACGATCAGAAATACCTTAGAAAGCTATTTCGGGCAACTGAATTATGACTTTGATAAGACTTACTTTTTGTCAGCAACTTTAAGAAGAGATGGTTCTTCTAAATTCTTGAACAAAAAATGGGGAACTTTTGGATCAGTAGGAGCAGCTTGGTTAGTATCTAACGAAGATTTCATGAGAAGCCTTCCTTTGTTAAGCTCCTTGAAACTGAAGGCTAGCTACGGTATCATGGGTGACCAGGCAGGTGTAGGTTCTTATTCAGGCTACGATCTGTACAACGTTAACAACGTAAGTAACCAACCAGCCTTCTCTGAAAGCAGTGTGGGTAACCCTAACTTGACTTGGGAGTCTTCTGAGATGTTTCAGACAGGTGTGGAGTTTGAAATTGGCAAATTCTTAACAGGTTCATTTGAATACTATGTTAAGAATACTGAAGACCTGATTTTCCAGGTAAGACCTGGCCCTTCTATTGGCTACGCTCTTATTGTATCTAATGATGGTAAATTGCAGAACAAGGGTTTTGAATTTGATTTAACAGGCCATATTTTAAAAACCTCAGATTTCCGTCTTGATTTAAATGTAAACGGAGAGATCTTCACTAATAAGATCACACAGATGCCGCTTGATGCTTCAACAGGTCAACCTAAGGCAATAGATGTGCAAGGCAGCTATGGCTGGTCAAAAGGCCACTCTATCTTTGATTTTTATATGAGAGAGTTTTCTGGTGTTGATCCGACAGACGGAAAGAGCACTTGGACTGTTCATTACATTGATGCCAATGGAGATGGTGCCTTTAACACAGGTGAGCAAATTCAAAGCTTAACTGATTACCTTTCTAAGAATCCTGGTGAAGCTGGAAACATCATGGTAGGTACAACCAAAGTATACTCTGAGGCTACTCAGAAATATGTAGGGAAATCACCAATTCCAGATGTTAGAGGTGGTGTAAACCTTTCAGCCGGTTACAAAGGCTTTGATCTTAATGTACAAATGCTTTATAGCTTTGGTGGCTATGCATATGATGGTGCCTACGCTAGCTTAATGCACAGTGGCGTTGTGGGTAGCAACAACTGGCACGTAGATATTCTTGACAGATGGCAGAGTGAGGAGAACCCAGGAAATGGGGTACCTCGCCTATCAAACCAGAGAGATGCAAACGTAAGTTCAGTTTCTACCCGCTTCTTGACAAAAGCAAATTACTTGGCTTTGAACAACGTACGGTTAAGTTATACTGTGCCTGCAAGCTTAACTAGCAGATTTAAAGTAGGAGGTTTATCTGTTTGGGTATCTGGTGATAACTTGTGGTTGAATAGTGCCCGTCAAGGATTTAATCCATCTACAGCTGAAACTGGTGGTTCTAGTACATACCGCTACTCACCTTTGTCAACTGTTACAGCTGGTTTAAGAATTAAAATCTAATTAAAATGAAAAAGAAATTATATACAGTGGCATTAGCTGTTCTTACAGTTTTTGCTTCCGGTTGCCAAGAAGATTTCTTGGAGGAAAAGCCGACCCAACAACTATCGCTTGAGCAAATAAGGGAAGCAGCCAAAACGGACCCTACTTTGTATAACTCATTTGTTTCTGGCCTTTACTCAACCATGTATACTCCCGGTACTGGGGGTACCACCGGGCATGATGACTTTGGGCAGAAAGGATTTGATATTTTCGCCGATATGCTTGCCTCTGATATGGTATTGGCGGGTACTACCTATGGCTGGTATTCTGGTATAGCTAGATATCAGGTTACGAAAGACTTTACAGTTAACCAAACTTATACCCCTTGGAGATACTACTATAGAGTTATTCGTTCTGCCAATACTCTTATAGATCTTTTGGGTGGAAATGATGCTGTTCAACCAGATACTAATACGAAGCAGCTGATGGGGCAGGCAAAAGCTATGCGCGCCTATGCTTATTTCTACCTGGCGCAGTTCTACTCTAAGGGATACGGAGATGGTACAGAGAAGATCTTACCTGTGTATACTTCAACCTCAATGCCTAATCAGCCTAAAAGTACTTCAGCAGAAGTATACAATCTGATGGTTAGTGACCTAGAGGCTGCTATTGTTGCACTTGAAGGATATACAAGAGATACTAAAAACAAAGTAGATCAGCATGTTGCAAAAGGGTTGTTAGCTTATGTATTAGCCGCTCGTGGTTCTCAGGCTGATTTACAGCGTGTGGTAACTCTTACGAATGACATCATTTCTGCCTCTACTTACCGTGTGCTTAACCCTAATGAAGTAGTTGCTCAATTTGACGCAGCGGGTCAAATCACGAACCGTACAACTGCTGGCTTCAATAATGTGGCTGCTCCTAGCTGGATTTGGGGAATGGACCTAGTATTAGATTATGGGCTTAACCTGATCTCTTGGTGGGGTCAAGTGGATGTTTTCTCCTACAGCTATGCATGGGCAGGTGACCCTAAGACTATTGATCGTAGCCTTTATGACGCCATTCGTCCAGGTGATATCAGAAAAGGACAGTTTCATGCCACAAACTTGCAGCCAAGAAACAAATTCTTTCACCCAGACAGGGTAATTGGTAAGCAGCGTTTCATGGAAACTGACTATGTATACATGCGTCTGGAAGAAATGATTTTGCTGAATGCAGAAGCCAAGGCAAGATTGAATCAAGATGGGCCAGCCAGAGAAATGCTTAAAACTTTATTGGCAAAAAGATTTACTTCGGCGTCTGATTATGCTTATGTAGACGATCTGAGCGGTCAAGCTCTGAAAGATGAGATACACCTGCAGACCCGTATTGAACTTTGGGGTGAAGGTAAATCTTACCTTTCCCTTAAAAGAAATAAGAGAACGGTTAAAAGAGGCTCTAATCACTTGTTTGAGGCTGGAAACTCTTTTGCTTGGGATTCTGATGAAATGACTTTTGATATTCCTCAGGCTGAAGTTCTGAACAATCCTGTTTTGAATGATTAAGTTGGCTATTGCTTAATTATAAGCATTAGTTATATGAAATGTTTTAACAATAGGCCGCACCAAAGGTGCGGCCTATTGTTTTTTGTAGTCAGTACAATGCTAAGCATTAAGATGTAGGTTTGCTTTTGGCAAACAGTTTCTAAAACAGCTTTACTAACAATATGATGTTATTATATTTCTAGTCTTTTTTAATTTCACATATCAGTACCTCCCTTAATCTTACTAAACAAGACTTTTAAGACATTCATGAATTTTTTTACAAGATCCTTCCTGTTGCTGATTTTTGCTTTGGGTTCTTTGAAACAAAGTTTAGCACAAACAAAACCTGTTCTTACGGTTGAAAAGATCATGCAAGACCCAGCCCAATGGATTGGGACTTCACCAAGCAACATTTATTGGGACGACAACAGTAAATCAGTTTATTTTCAATGGAATCCTGAAAAAGCCAAGGGAGATTCCCGGTACGTGGTCTTAATCAATAATAAGAAAATATCAAAGGTACCAGCCAATCAGCGGATAAGTCTTGCCGCGCCTGGAGGTACCTATAATAAGAGCCAAACTTTACGCATTTATGAAAGGGGAGGGGACTTGTTTCTTGTTGATGTGAAAAGCGGTCACATTAAACAAATCACCAACACTGTTGAGCGTGAAAGTTCACCGGGTTTCACCCATGATGAGAAGAAGGTTTCTTTTTTGAAAGATAATAATCTGTACCTCTGGGATATGAGTAGCGGAGAAATTAACCAGCTTACCGATTTTAGAAGAGGTAGAAAACCTAGCTCTCCTGACCAGACTAAAAGTCAACAAGAAAAATTCTTAAAAGAGCAACAACTTGAATTGCTCCAGATTATAAAAAAGCGGGAAGAGCAAAATCAGAACCGCCAAGCACAACGCGCAGCCATAGGAAAAAGTAATCCTAAAGAAATTTACACTGAAGACAAGTCAGTAGATAACGTGGTGCTTAGCCCTGATCAACGGTACATAACGTACCGGTTGGCTTTAAGACCAGCTAATTCAAAAATTGCACAGGTACCCAATTATGTTACATCATCTGGTTACACTGAAGAGATACCCACACGTACCAAGGTTGGTTCTCCGCAAGCTACATATGAAATGTGGCTGTATGATACTCAGCTTGATACTACCTACCAAGTATCTTTTAAAGACCTGCCTGGAATAAAAGACACGCCTGAATTTTTGGATACTAATTCTGAGGGAAAGAGTGGAAAAGCTACTTCAGAAAATAGAAAAGTTGCTGCATTTGGTCCTTATTATTCTCCAGATGGAAGCAAGGCTGTGTTAGTGGCACGTTCTGCAGACAATAAAGATCGCTGGATATTAAGTTTTAACCCTAGGTCTGGGGAAATAACAACTTTAGACCGGCAGCATGATGAAGCGTGGGTAAATGGATACGGCCCCGGCCAAATAGGTTGGATGCCTGATAATGAACGGATATGGTTTGTGTCTGAAGAAAGTGGTTATGCCCATATATATACTATCAATGTTAGCAGTGGTCAAAAAAAGGCTCTAACCAGTGGCCAGTTTGAAGTACAACAGGTGCAGCTTTCAAAAGACAAAAAGTACTGGTATTTGACTACAAACCAAGTTCACCCAGGCGAGCAGCATTTTTACCGTATGCCCTTGAATGGTGGCAAAATGGAACAAATCACTAAAATGACTGGAGCTCATGATGTGACTGTTTCACCAGATGAAAAAATGCTGGCTGTCCGTTATTCATATTCAAACAAGCCATGGGAGCTATACCTCATGGAGAATAAACCAGGGGCAAAGGCTGTACAAATTACAAACTCGGTAACAGACGAATTCAAGCAGTATCCGTGGAGAGATCCAGAGGTGATCACTTATAATGCAGAAGATGGTGCACAGGTGCATGCACGCTTGTATAGACCAGAGAACCCCACTGCCAATGGTCCGGCCGTGATCTTTGTGCATGGTGCTGGTTACTTGCAAAATGCCCATAAGTGGTGGAGCAGCTATTTTAGAGAGTACATGTTCCATAATTTATTAGTTGATAAAGGGTATACCGTTTTAGATATAGATTACAGAGGCAGTGCTGGCTATGGAAGAGACTGGAGAACTGGGATTTACCGGCACATGGGTGGCAAAGATTTGAGCGATCATGTAGATGGAGCCAAGATGCTGGTAGAGAAATATGGAGTAGACCCGAAGAAGATAGGTATCTACGGAGGGTCTTATGGTGGCTTTATCACCCTGATGGCCATGTTTACCCAGCCTGACGTGTTTGCGGCAGGTGCAGCCTTACGTTCTGTGACAGATTGGGCTCATTATAACCACGGGTACACATCTAATATACTAAATGAGCCGCAGCAAGATAGTTTGGCTTACGTGCGCAGTTCACCCATCTATTTTGCGGAAGGCCTACAAGGCGCTCTGTTGATTTGCCATGGAATGGTGGACACCAATGTTCATTTTCAAGACGTGGTCAGGCTTTCTCAAAGATTGATAGAATTAGGCAAAGACAATTGGGAACTGGCTGTTTATCCTGTAGAAGACCACGGCTTTGTAGAACCGTCTAGTTGGACAGATGAATACAAACGCATACTCAAACTTTTTGAGACTAACCTAAAGAAGTAGCGGTGGCTGCAGAATTCCTTTATGAATAGCAGATTCGAAGTTGTAAACGGATTAAACTTCATAGTCTCTTTTTAGATATACAGAGTGGCTGAGGTAATTTATTAAAACAGAAAAGGTCAGGCAATTACAGCCTGACCTTTTCTGTTTTGGAGCTGTTTTCTGTAAAACAGGTTAAAAACGTTTTGTTAGGGCCACGCCTTGTATAGATTCTCCAGCAATTAAGCGAGTAGTGGGTGTGAGGCGCCAGCCTATATTACTATTTTTTTTTGTGTAGCTCTGGTACTAAAATTCCTATTCCGGCACCCACGGCGTAACCTATTAAATTATCACTCAAGAAATGTTTCCCCGCTTTTAGTCTAAGGTAGCCTACTGCCGCGGGCACGGCTGCAGCGGCTCCCCAAACCACAGGTTTCCAAGACGAGTTAGGGTGTAGGTCATTAAATACTTTAGCTGTAAAAAATGTGGCGGTAGCTGTGGCGGCAGTGTGCCCTCCAAAAAAAGAGTTAGTGGCATATTTATGAAGCCTCTCTTCTGTAGGCACATCTGTTCCATACACATTTGGTCGCTTTCTATTGGTCAGACCAGCAGTTAATGCATACAAACCACCTGTCAGGGAAATAGCTTCGGCATAGAGAAGATAAATCTGTGGGGCCTGTGGCACCGCTTGGTCATCTGCCAAGAAAATAAGAGGTAGCGCAAAAGATGTGTAAAAAGGAATATCGCTTAAGTCTTTCGCGTTCTTGCTGTAGTAGCCAGTTGAAAAACGATCAAAAGAATTTACCTGCCTTCTATCTAGACTGATTAAATCTGCTTCCGTAAGAGGTTCTTTGTTCAAGATCAGCGAAGAGCCAATAACTGCCATACCCACACCGGCTGCAGTAATGGCTCCATCTCTTATCCAATCCGTTTTATATAAAGGTTCTGCGGCCTGAGCATTTGCATTAAAATGCCCAAGTAACAGTAAGAAAACGCTAGCAATTCTTAGAATACTCTGCTTCACCAGCTTAATTAAATTTGTATTGTAAACTAATTCCGTCTACTGCTCTGCCTGCCACCGGAATCACACTAGGGAACAAAGAGATACCACTGTTGTTGGTTTTCTTATGAAGTTGTGGTACCAATATTCCTACGGCTGCACCAACTCCGTACCCAATTATATTGTCACTCAGAAAGTGTTTTCCGGCCTCTAAACGTAGGTAGCCTACTGCAGCGGGCACTAAAGCAGCTCCAGCCCAAACAAACGGGCGTGCTGGTGAATCAGGGTTGTAGTCATGGAAAATTTTTGCCGTAAAAAAACTAACTGTTGACACTGCGGCAGTATGTCCTGCATAGAAAGAATTTTGGGAGTTGGAGCGAGTTTTCTCTCTCATTTCCACATCTGGGCTATATGTTAAAGGGCGCGCACGAGGAAACGCCGCCGACGCCATAGTGAAGAGTGTGCCGGTAATAGCCATGGTTTCAACATATAGAACCGCAGTCTGTCCGGCGTTGCTACTTATTTCAGGATCAAAAAGCAGTAGAGCAGGTGCCGCTAAAGAGCTGTAAAGCATTACATCGCTTATTTTCTTGGCGCTTTCGCTGTGGTTGCCTGCCGAAAAACGATCAAAGCTGTTCACATCTTCTTTTCTCAAGGCCATTGCCTCTGATTCGGTAAACGGCTCTTTCTGCTGCATCAGGTATAAGCCTAGGCCACTAAGGCCAACTCCGGCAGCTGTGATTGGCGCATCTACTTTAAATGAGGTTTTATAAGGAGATTCAGATTGCGCAAACGATTGAGATATAAGTGCGAAAGGAAGCACTAAGGCACATATGAATTTTTTCATGGTTCAGGTAGTACTATTTAACTATTGTGAGATGGTTTTGAAACGGGGCAGACAATAAAAAGGTTTTTGCTGGGGTTGAAGGGATATTTATGTAGTAGCTGGTTGTTTTGGAGCTGTTTTTAAGAAAATAGCACCAAAACACACTGCTTACAGGCGGTAAGAGTTTTGTCCCCTTGAGATCTTTAATTTTTTGCATCTTCATCAATTAGAGTAATTTTGCAAATCGCATGCTTTTACGCATGTGTTTCTGTTTGTACATAACCTTAGAATAAATGCCTTATCTTTTTACATCTGAGTCGGTTTCGGAAGGACATCCGGACAAGGTAGCTGATCAAATCTCTGATGCGCTGCTTGATGAATTCCTGAAGCAAGACCCTCAGTCTAAAGTTGCCTGTGAAACGTTGGTAACAACCGGTTTAGTAGTGTTAAGCGGCGAAGTGAAATCCGAAGCCTATGTAGATGTGCAGAAGGTGGCCAGAGAGGTAATCCGCCGGATTGGATACACTAAATCTGAGTATAAATTTGATGCTGAAGCCTGTGGTATCATCTCTGCCATACATGAGCAGTCTGGTGATATAAACCAAGGAGTTGAACGGGAAAATCCGGAAGACCAGGGGGCTGGTGACCAAGGCATGATGTTCGGGTATGCTACGAACGAAACCGACAGCTACATGCCGTTGGCGCTAGAAATCTCACACTTGTTGCTGAAAGAATTAGCGGCAATCCGTAAAGAGGGTAAGGAAATGACCTACCTTCGTCCTGATGCCAAGTCGCAGGTAACCATTCGCTATTCAGACAATCACGTGCCTGAAACAATTGACACCATTGTTATTTCTACCCAGCACGATGAGTTTGAGCTTTCAGACGCAAATGATGCCCAAGCATCTAAAGACGCTGAAAAGAAGATGGTGGCTAAGATCAAAGATGATGTGTTGAATGTTCTGTTGCCAAGGGTAAAAAACAAATTGCCACAACGCACCGCAGATCTATTTTCTGATGATATTACTTACCACATCAACCCAACCGGTAAGTTTGTGATTGGTGGACCTCATGGAGATACTGGTTTAACTGGCCGTAAGATTATAGTTGACACTTACGGTGGAAAAGGTGCTCACGGCGGAGGAGCTTTCTCAGGAAAAGATTCTTCTAAAGTAGACCGCTCGGCCGCTTATGCAGCACGCCACATCGCTAAAAACTTGGTTGCGGCAGGTGTCGCAGATCAAGTGTTGGTTCAGGTAGCTTACGCCATTGGTGTAGCTGAGCCGGTTGGTTTGTATGTGACCACCTATGGCACCACCAAAGTAAAAGGCGCCAACGGAGAAATTATGACAGATGGTGAAATAGCCCAGAAAGTGAATGAGCTCTTTGAAATGAGGCCATATGATATCATAAAGCGTTTCGGTCTGCAGAACCCTATTTTCTCTGAGACAGCGGCTTATGGCCACATGGGTAGAGAAGCTGGCGTGAAGAAAGTTTCTTACACAGTAAACGGTAAAGTAGAAGAGCGAGAGTTTGAAACATTTACTTGGGAAAAGCTGGATTACGTTGATAAAATAAAGTCTGCTTTCAATCTATAATCTCGTTTTTGACCTATTTTAACGAAAAGAGCCCCAAAACGGGGCTCTTTTTTTATGTTTAATATTTTTTCAGCTTAGTGGTGGCTGAGTATTTTCTCTTTGTACCGAATGAGCTGCTTTTTCATATCGGCTTCTGCTTTATCAATGGCTGCCTCAAAAGTTCCTGCCTGCTCTTTGCAAAATAGGGTGGCACCAGGTACATAGACTTTTACATCCACCATTTTATTGTCATGTGTTTCAGGTCTCTCAACACGTAATATAACCTCGCCGCCAATAATCCGGTCAAAGAAGGTGTCTAGCTTGTCTAGCTTCTTCTGTATAAAATCTAACAAGCTTTGGTCGGCGGTAAAGTGCACTGATTGAATTTGCAGTTTCATAGTTAACTACTTTAGGTGAAACAATTAAGCTTTTGGGTGGGCTTTTTCAAAGACAGCTTTCAGTTTCTCAATAGAGTTATGCGTGTATACCTGAGTGGCGGCCAAGCTGGCGTGCCCAAGCAAGTCTTTTATGGCCCCTAAATCTGCCCCACGGTTCAGCAAATGCGTGGCAAAAGAGTGTCTGAGTACGTGCGGGCTGTTTTTAGCTGAGGTAGACACCATACTGATGTACTTCTTTACCACACGGTAAACAAACTTAGGATAGAGGGGTGCCCCTTTGTCTGTAACGAGCAGAAATGTAGAATTGTTATTGGGAAAAGCAGCGGTTCTTAGCTGAATATATTTAGCAAGAGCAAGTTGTAAGGAGCCATTCAGGGGTAAGATCCTCTCTTTGTTTCCTTTACCTAAAACCTTTAAAGTTTTAGCAGCTAGATTAACATCTGAAAGTTGTATGCCGGTTAGTTCTGCCAAGCGCATGCCTGTGCCATAGAGCAACTCAAGAATCACAACTTCCCGCTGCCCCTTAAGGTCATCAGTGAACTCTATTTTGTCCAGCAGCTTGGTAAAATCATCTTCAGGAATGAAGGCTGGTAATTTTTTCGCCAATTTTGGCGCTTTAATTCTTAGGGTGGGATTTGTCTCAACTACTCCCTGCTTTACCTGAAAGCGGAAGTAAGATCTGAGAGAAGCTATCTTGCGGTGAATGGTGCGGCTGTCCAAATCTTTTTGAACCAGCGCTACTACCCATGACCTAATTATATCATGGGTTACCTCGTTTACATTTTCCAGCTCATACACCTCTTTTAGGTATTCCTGGAACTGCTGTAAATCGGTTTGATAAGAGAGGAGGGTGTGGGGGCTGAACCGCTTCTCGTACTGTAGGTACTTAAAAAATAATTCCATAAATCAGTATCTGCCAGTTGCTGCGGCAAAGTACTAATTTATGGAATTACAACGTAAGTTCTAAGAATAAAGTCTAGTAGTTATCAGTAGCAAACAATTGTTGCTTATAGATAGCTCTTTCTTTTTGCTTTCTCTTGGTTACAGAAGGCTTCTGGAAGAAAGTTCTGGCGCGTAATTGCTTTAACACACCAGTTCTCTCAAATTTCTTCTTGAATCTCTTTAAGGCTTTGTCTACAGACTCGTTATCCTTTACGTTAATGATGATCATATTATGGTTTAAAATTAAGGCTCTTGTCTTTTAAGGATTGCAAAGATATTGACTAATAAATTCAGAGTCAATAGATAATCCTCAATTATTTTAATACGGCTCTGGAAATGACAAGTTTCTGTATCTCAGAGGTTCCTTCGCCAATGGTGCATAGCTTAGAGTCTCGGTAATATTTTTCTGCCGGGTAATCTTTGGTGTAGCCATAGCCACCAAAGATTTGTACCCCCTCATTCGCCGCTCTTACGCATACTTCAGACGCGTATAATTTAGCCATGGCTGATTCTTTGTTCACGTTCTCTCCTCTGTCTTTCATGGCGGCAGCTCTATAGGTTAGCAGCCCCGCGGCCTCTATTTCAGTGGCCATATCTGCTAATTTAAACGCAATTCCTTGAAACTGTGAAATTGGTTTATTGAATTGCTGACGTTCTTTAGAATATGCTAATGCGGCTTCATACGCACCCTGTGCTATGCCTAAGCTAAGGGCGGCAATTGATATTCGTCCTCCATCTAGTACTTTCATAGACTGGATAAAGCCTTCACCAACTTCGCCTAATATGTTTTCATGTGGTACTCTGCAGTCTTCAAAAATCAATTCAGTAGTCTCAGAGGCTCTCATGCCTAGCTTGTCTTCCTTTCTACCCGCTGAAAAGCCCTCAGTTGGTTTTTCTATTACAAAAGCAGTCATTCCGTGAGAATCCCCTACTCCGCCTGTTCTTGCTATTACCACTGCAATGTTGCTTGACTTACCATGGGTGATAAAATTTTTAGCTCCGTTCAAAACCCAATGATCCCCGTCTCTAACAGCTACCGTACGCATGTTTCCCGCGTCTGAGCCTGTATTTGGTTCCGTTAATCCCCAAGCACCAATCCATTCGGCAGAAGCTAATTTTGGAAGCCATTTTTTCTTTTGCTGTTCTGTGCCAGACTGTAAAATGTGACCAGTGCATAAGGAATTGTGTGCTGCCATAGATAAGCCAATAGATCCATCTATTTTAGCTAACTCAGCAATGGCTGTTACGTATTCAACATAGCCGAACCCTGAACCTCCATATTCCTGTGGCACCAGCACACCCATTAAACCGAGTTCTCCTAATTGTTTAAATACATGAACAGGAAATTCCTGTGTTTCATCCCATTTCATCATGTCAGGTTTTATGGTTTTAGCGCCAAAGTCTCTGACCATTTCTGCTATCATTTGCTGATTTTCGTTGTAGGATAAGTTCATGTGTTTTATTTCTTGTAGTTAGTGCGTTTAAATTTAAGGTTAACAAATTATAAAAGCTAACGCTTGTTAGTTAAATGTGTTGCTATACTCATGATCTGTAAAAATGTTCTATAGGAAACGCAGAGTGAAAAGGCGAGGATGAAATTGAAGCAACTTTAATTCTATAAGTAAGTAAAGGGGCAGCAGCACCTGAGTTTGGCGTAGCCAATACTTTTGCCGTACTTTGTGGTTGAATTGTACTTGCCCTATATTTATACATTTCAATATAAATTCCCCAATATAAATGCTTACATCTTTATTGAAATCAATCTTACGGTTGCTGCCTTTATTGCTGCTTATGCAGCTGAGTGCCTGTAATGTATATAGGCAAGACATTATGTTTCAAACGGATGGGGATGTAAATACTGAGTTGCTTAGAGCCGCTGCAGCAGAAGCCAATCGTAATTATAAAATTCAGTCAAATGATGTTCTGAGCATTAGGTTTTACACGAACAAAGGTGAAATTCTGGTAGACCCTAACAACTTTCTGCGCCAGGAACTGATGCAAAGCAGTGGCGGTGGTGGGAGAATGGGGAACCAACAAATTGGGCAACAGCAAGAGCGACAGGATTATTTAGTTTTTCCAAACGGGGAAGTAAAAGTGCCCATGATAGGTTTTTTACCTGTAGCGGGACTTACAGTTGCCCAAGCCGATAGTTTATTCCAGAGCAGGTTTGAAACTTATTATAGAGACACCTATGTTTATACCCAAGTTATAAATAGGAGGGTAGTGGTGTTAGGTGCTACAGGCGGCAGCGTGATTCCTTTGCCTAATGAAAGCATGAATGTGGTAGAGGTACTGGCTTTAGCAGGTGGCATGCCTGCAAATGGTAAGGCTCACAACATTAGATTGATTAGAGACATTGCTTCCCCAATGCCAATTGTGCAAGTAATTGATTTGTCTACTATTGCAGGGGTTCAAAAAGCCAACTTGCGGGTAATGCCCAATGATGTGGTTTATGTAGAGCCTTTTAGAAGGGTATTCAATGAGTCTTTAAGGGATGCCTTACTAGTGTTGGGTGCTGTTACCAATGTGCTCACCTCCTATATTGTCATTAAAGATATAGTTAATTAGTCCTAGAAATACATGAGTGTAAAGACCACCAATGATTTGGATGAGCTAGATCATCGATTGGGTAGTGTAGAAGACGAAGAAGGTGACGGGGGAACAAGTATTGATTTTGTCACCCTGCTGCATGTTGTAAGACGAAGCATTCCATGGGTGGTGCTTCTTGTGCTTTTAGGGCTTACTGGGTCATACCTCTTTCTTAGATATACAAAGAAAGTATATCAGTCTTCATCTACCTTAAAGTTAGATGAACAATCTGAAGCAGGAGTACTTGGTCTAGAGAGCAACGGACTCAAAATGGAATCAGGTATTGGTAAGTTGCAGGGTGAGGTTGATCTTATTAAGTCTGATATTGTATATGAAAGGCTGAAGGAAACAATGCCTCTGGAGGTCAGCTATTTTGTAGAAGCAAGAGTACTAGATGCAGAATTGTATAAAGAAAGCCCCTTCACTGTTTCTTATGACACGGCTACTTTTGATCTTTATGATCAGAAAATATATGTCAAGTTTAGCTCCCCTAGTAAAGTTGAGGTAAAGATTGGCGAAGAGGGTGAGAATTTGGTTGCGACTGTTGGGGGACCATTTACATTGGCCAATAATAGTTTAGTTGTTTCCACCTCCTCAGACTTTAACAGTAATCATGTAGGAGAAACATATTATTTCATTGTTCACAGTAACCAAAGATTAAAAAGCTATATAGATGCTGGGTTGACTACGGCAATTCTAAATCCAGAATCGAAAACTATTCAAATCTCTTTTCAAGATCACAACAGGTACAAAGCAAGAGATATAGTTAAAAATATTGATGCCGTTTATCTTCAGCATAAACTCGAGAGAAGTAACCAAGCCAGCAAACAGACGCTTAGTTTCTTAAACAGCCAATTAAAAGAAACAGAAGATAGTTTACAGAAGGTAGAAGATGATTTAGAAAACTTTGTAAGGCAAAACAAGTCTTATGATATTAAATCTACTCTGCAGGAGTCATTGTCAAGAATTCAGGAGCTAGAGAAAGAGCGCATGGAGCTGCGCTTTCAGTTATCTCTTTTAAATAGTATACAGGCAAAGATTCGGAATAACGAAGATCTGGCTATGGTGGCGGCAGGTTTGCAGGGGCAACAGGGGACCGACCCGCAGCTTTCTCAGCAGTTGACAGAACTTAGTAATCTGCAGGCCCGTCAACGCATGGTGCAGATGACAAGTAGAGGGAACACTGCCGCTGACAATGCAATTGAAGAGCAGTTGAGCTTTGCGCAGAATAAAATAAATGCTATAATTAGTGCTAATAAGAGCCTGATACAGGCGCAGCTAGAAAATTTAAATCGGAATCAAGGTGAGTTGACCGGTAAAATTTTACAGGCTCCTGCGCAAGAAACTGAAAGAGCCAGATTAGAGCGTATTTTAGGTATATATGAAGGGTTCTTCAATCAGATACTAAATAGACGGGTAGAATATGGTATTGCCATGGCCGGTACTACCCCAGATTTTCAGATTCTGTCTCCAGCTAGCTTGCCGAATGAATCTAATCCTGTTTATCCCAATGCTCTATTAGTTTATGCGGTTGGATTAGCTGCGGGTTTATTTCTAGGGGTAGGTTTGATAGCTACGCGTTATCTTTTGCATGATACTGTTACCAATCTACGTGAGTTAGAAAGAAACACAACAGTGCCAGTACTGGGAGTGGTGCCCTCTTACAGTAAAGAGAAAATGCCTGTTTCCAAACTGGTTGTTAATCAAAATCCCAAATCTGCATTAAGTGAGTCAATCAGGTCAATAAGAACTAATTTGGATTTTCTGAGTTCAGCTAAGAAAAAGCGGATAATCTCAATTACCTCTACCATTAGTGGTGAAGGAAAGACCTTTGTGGCGGCTAACTTAGGAGGAATTATTGCTTTATCTGGACAAAAGGTTGCGCTGCTAGACCTAGATATGCGTAAGCCTAAGGTGCACCTTGCATTAGATGGTGATAATATCAAGGGGATGAGTACAATCTTGATTGAGAAACACACTGTTGCTGAATCTATGCAGCAGACTTCTATACCGAATCTCGATTTTGTCTCCGCTGGCCCAACGCCACCAAATCCGTCAGAACTTATCATGTCTCCAAAATTTGACGAAGTTTTGCAGGAGTTACATCAGCACTATGATGTAGTCATTGTAGATAGCCCACCAATAGGGTTGGTGACAGACGGTGTTTTGATTATGAGGAAGGCTGATGTTCCATTGTTTATTGTTCGTGCTAATTATTCTAAGAAAGCATTCTTAAAAGGCATAGACAAGGTAGTGAAGACAAACCATTTAACTAACATGGCCACTATACTGAACGATACGCAAGGTATAAACATGTATGGGTACTCTTATGGCTACGGGTATGGCTACGGCTATGGGTACGGTTACGGCTACGGGTACTATGATGAAGAGGTGAAGCCTACTTTTAGCAGTAGAATGAAATCGTTTTTTAAACGATAGGTATGTGGAATAGCCTTAGGCAGCTTTTTGGGAGGAAGGAAGAATCACTTTCTTCGTATGCTACACTAGAAGTGGACATGCATTCTCATTTGCTGCCGGGCTTAGATGACGGAGCCGCCAATTTAGATGATTCACTTCTGCTGTTAAAAGAATTACAGCGGTTGGGGTTCAGAAAATTATGCATGACTCCGCATATCATGGGAGATTTTTATAAAAACACTCCCGAATCAATTCGTGAAAAGCTACATCTGTTGCAGGCAGCGGCAACTGAGCATGAAATTGAAGTGGAGCTTTCTTGCGCAGCGGAATACTATTTAGACGAATGGTTTGTTGAAAAGCTAGAAGAAGGGCAGGAACTGCTAACGTTCGGGGGCGAGAGAAGATACTTACTTCTTGAAACGTCTTACATGAATGAGCCTGCTTTTTTACAACAGGCAATTTTCGGGTTACAAGCGGCTGGATATACTGTAGTTTTGGCTCACCCTGAACGATATACTTACTTCTATGGGAGGTTAGATAATTTGATGGCTTTGAGAGAACTTGGAGTTTTGTTTCAACTTAACACGAATTCTCTGAGTGGGTATTATTCTAAAACGGCTCAAGAAGTAGCTAAGCATTTAATTCAGAGGAAAGCAGTAGAGTTTTTAGGTACAGATACACATTCCATGAGACACACCAGAGCTTTAGAGCGTACATTGGCTGAACCTCTCCTAAACCAGGCTTTACAGTTACCTCTTCTTAATCCTACGCTTTGATTCTTTAGTTTGAAAAAAGTTTTATTGACCGGTGGTAGTGGCCTTATAGGCCATTTTCTGTTACAGAGGTTGTTGCAGCAAGGGTTTGAAGTGGTTGGATTGCTAAGAAAAACACCTTCTTCTGTTAGGCACCCTCTCTTGAAATGGGTAGAAGGAGATATCTTAGATTCAGTATTGCTACGAGATATAGTAAGCCAAGTGGATGAAGTATATCATTGCGCAGGTTTTGTCTCTTATGCACCGCAGGATGTAAACCTGCTGCAACAAATTAATGTAGAGGGTACTGAGAACATAGTAAATGCTTGCTTAATGCATCCTGAGGTGAAGCTGTGTCATATAAGTTCAATTGCGGCCATCAGTAGGAAGAAAGGGCAGGAGGTGATTGATGAATCATCCAAGTGGGAATCTGTTGCAGAAAAATCTTCTTATGCTATTTCAAAGCACTTTGCTGAAATGGAAGTGTGGAGAGGGGTTGCGGAAGGATTAAAAGCAGTGATTGTGAATCCTTCTATTGTGCTTGGCCCCGGTGACTGGAACAGAAGCAGTACACAGCTATTTAAATATGTGGCTGATGAGAGACTTTTTTACGTTCATGGTTATTCTAATTTTGTAGATGTACGAGACGTAGTGGAAGGAATAGCATTGCTGATGAAGGGGAACCACTTTGGTGAACGTTTTATAATAAATGGGCATCATGAAACGTACCAAAACTTTTTTGAAGAAGTGGCGAATGTTTGGGGGAAAAAGTCTCCCAAACTAAAAGTACCTAATTGGATGACGGAAATTCTATGGCGAGCTGAAGCTGTAAGAGGAAGAGTAACTGGTAAAAGGCCTTTGATTACAAAAGAAACAGCACGCATCGCCCAAGAAAGACATTTTTATACCAACTTAAAAGTGAGAGAAGCCACTGGAATGGAGTTCAGGCCGTTGCACGAAACCATTGAATGGTCTTGTCAAAGCCTTTCTGCACAGATGTAAGCTAGATCAGTTATTGTAGTTGGTGGTAAGAAGAATGGAGGCGCAGTAAAAAGCGCCATGAAGAGATTTAACTGTAGATGGACGATAATTTTGATGAGCTTTCCGGCGAAGACATGGACCTGGTGAACAGGTTTGAACAGATGCTGGAAACAAATACAACCTTCTTTTTTGATCTCTCAGACTTTGAGACGATCATAGACTATTATGCCAATAGCTTTAATTACAGTCAAGCTTTAGTGGCCTGTAATGCTGGTATAGCGCAGTACCCTTTTTCTACGCAACTATTGATAGATAAGGCACAAGTGCTGGCCATGCTAGGGGCGTTTGATGAAGCACTGGTTCTGGTGGAGGAAGTTGCTCAGTTAGAACCTGACAATGAAGATGTAAACCTGACCAAAGGAATCATCTTTAACCAAAAAGGAGATTTCGCCTTAGCCATTAATTGTTTCAAGCTGGCATTAGAACAGTCAGAAGTAAAAGATGATATCTATTTCAACATAGGATTGTCTTACCAAAGTTGGGGCAAGTTCAAAGCCGCCATGAAGTACTATAAAAAAAGTCTTCGGCTGAACATTCAGAATGAACTTGCTTTGCAGGAGCTGTTATATTGTTTAGAAATAACCGGTGATGGCGAAGGAGTAGTATCCTTCTTTCAGGAATTCGTGGACGCAGACCCGTATTCGTCAATGGCGTGGTTCACTTTAGGTCTATCTCAAAGCCGCTTAGGCAACTACGAGCAAGCTGTTGGGGCGTACGAATACGCAACTTTGATTAAACCAGATTTTGCCGCCGCTCATGTAAACTTAGCCAATAACTTTGTGTACTTGGGAGAGTTCTCTAAGGCAATTGAAGCTTTTCAGGCTGCTGCTGCCTTAGATGAACCTAATGCTGATATTCTCTGCAACATTGGGGAGTGCTATGAAAAATTGTCTCAGTGGGACTTGGCGCATAGGTATTACCAAAAAGCCATAGACCTAGCTCCCGAAATGGACGAGGCATGGTTTGGAATAGGTATTATTCTAGACCTGCAGGGCAAGTGGCTGGAGGCTGTGCATTATTACCGAAAAGCGATCTCCTTTTTTTCAGACAACTCGGATTATTGGTTGGCTTTAGCCGCGGCGGAGTATCAATTGGGTAATATTATTTCTAGTGTAGAAGCATACGAGCAGGCTAGTATTATAGCGCCAGAGAATAAAGATATATGGTTGAACTGGTCAATTATCTTATATGAGCAGGGTAACTATGAGGGAGCTATAGACTTGCTGATGAATGCAGTAGAGCTGCAACCCGATGAGTCTGAATTACATTATAGGCTTTGTGCGTATAGTCTGGCGGCAGGAAAATACAAGCAGGCATACAATTATTTAGAAAATGCTTTAATTTTGAATTTCGATAAGCATAAGCTTCTATTTGAATTCTTTCCTGAGCTGGAGTCACAGCGAGCATTGGCCCGCTTGATAGACCAGTACCGTAAATAGCCCCAATACATGAATTACGAACTTTCCCAGTTGCCAGAGCGCACTTCCAAACCAAGAGAAAGCGGTTTCACTATGGCCATGGACAAAGGCCTAAGCCTAAGAGAAACCGAGAATTTTGTGGAGGTAGCCGGAGAATACGTTGATATCGTTAAACTTGGCTGGGCAACCTCGTTCGTAACGCCAAACCTTGATAAAAAACTATCCATATATGAGGCAGCTGGTATTCCGGTTTACTTTGGAGGTACCTTGTTTGAGGCCTTTATTGTGCGTGATATGTTTGAAGACTACCGGCGGCTACTTGATAAGTACCAGTTAAAGTACGCTGAAGTGTCTGACGGTTCCATTGAAATCAACCATGATCGTAAGTGTGAATTCATTCGGGCATTGTCTGATCAGGTAACGGTGCTGTCTGAGGTTGGGTCAAAAGACGCTGAAAAAATTATTCCGCCGTACAAATGGATCAGCCTTATGCAGGCAGAGTTAGATGCCGGCGCTTGGAAAGTAATTGGTGAAGCACGGGAAGGCGGAAATGTAGGGTTGTTCAGATCAACCGGAGAAGTGAGAAGCGGTCTGGTAGATGAGATTTTGACCAAAATTCCGTTTGAAAAGATTATTTGGGAAGCTCCTCAAAAAGGGCAACAGGTTTTCTTTATCAAATTACTTGGTGCCAACGTGAATCTTGGGAATATAGCACCTAATGAAATTATACCGCTGGAAACTATCCGCCTAGGCTTAAGGGGCGATACCTTCTCTGACTTTTTGGATAAGGAGCAAACAAATCTTTTGAAGTAAATTTTCCTCTTACATATAATTGCCCACAGGACTAGTTCCTTTGGGCAATTACTTTTTATTAAAGAAATTTAAGGCTAACACCTCAGGTACATGCAAAAAAGAACTTTCAGGGAATATCTTCTGCTGTTTTTAAAAGGAATGGCCATGGGGGCGGCAGACGTGGTGCCTGGTGTATCTGGTGGCACCATTGCTTTTATCACAGGCATTTATGAAGAGCTATTGGGGGCTATTCGTTCAGTGAACGGGGAAGCTTTGAAATTACTTAGCAAGTTTAATTTAAAAGGCTTTTGGCAGCACATCAACGGCAGCTTTCTGGTGGTGTTGGTGGCAGGCATTCTTTTTTCTGTTGCCTCGCTGTCTAATGTTATTCTGTTCTTGTTGGAGAATTACCCAGAGTTGCTTTGGGCCTTTTTCTTTGGACTTATTGTGGCCTCGGCGGTGGTGGTAAGTAAACAGATTACTAATTGGTCTCTTCCAGTCATACTGGCCGGCGTAATAGGGGCGGTGGTTGCCTATCTGGTGACGGTAGCCACACCTACCCAGTCACCAGAAACCTATTGGTTTATTTTTCTTTGCGGGGCCATTGCCATTTGCGCCATGATCTTGCCTGGTGTTTCCGGAAGCTTTTTGTTGGTGTTACTTGCTAAGTATGAATTTATACTTAATGCGGTAAAAGAACTGAAGATTGCTGTAGTGCTAACCTTTGCCGCGGGCTGTGTTACGGGGCTGTTGCTCTTCTCGCATGTGCTAAACTGGGCGCTGAAGAATTACTATAATGTATCTGTTGCATTATTGACAGGTTTTATGATAGGGTCTTTAAACAAGGTCTGGCCATGGAAGGAAACCCTTGAAACCTACACAGACCGGCACGGAGTGGTGAAACCTTTGGTGCAGAGCAATGTGCTGCCCCAGAATTATTTTGAGATCACTGGTCAAGAGCCGTACATAATGTTCGGAGTTGGTTTAGCTGTTGTAGGGTTTGCCCTAGTTTATATTTTAGATTATTTTACTTCAGACAATACTTCTGAAGCTTAATTCATAAAACCTTTTGTTTCTCTGAAGTTGCTATGGAAAATGTTTATGGACTTGTGGGGTATAGACTTAGTCATTCATTTTCTCAAAAGTACTTCACAGATAAGTTTAGAGCTGAAGGCATAGTAGACAGCAAGTACCTGCTTTTTGAATTAGACAGTATTCAGGAGTTTCCTCAGTTGTTAAAGAATAATCTTAACCTAAGAGGGTTAAATGTTACCATTCCTTATAAAGAAACAATCATTCCGTTTTTAGATGAATTAGAGCCGGCCGCTGCTCGTATTGGGGCTGTGAATGTGATCAAGTTTGTTGATGGCAAGCTAGTAGGTCACAATTCAGATTACCAAGGTTTCATGCAGTCGCTCCAGAACTTTTATCCTTGCTACTCACAATCACAGGCGTTGGTATTGGGTACTGGGGGAGCAGCCAAAGCTGTAATGGCTGCTTTAGAATACCTCAATATTGCTTACAAGGTAGTTTCCAGAGAAAAAAGGGAAGGCATACTTACGTACCAGGAGCTGACGCAAAGCCTTATGTCTTCTGTTTCGTTAATTGTCAATGCATCGCCGGTAGGTACTTACCCTAAGGTAGAGGAAGCACCTAATATTCCGTATCATTTGCTTTCGTCGCACCATTACCTGTATGATTTGGTATACAACCCTGCTGAGACATTGTTTATGCAGAAGGGGAAAGAACAGGGGGCAAAGACTATAAATGGGTATGAAATGCTTTGCCTGCAAGCCGAGGTAGCTTGGCAGATATGGAATAAATAACTCTGTTTTAGGCTTATTTTTTGAAAAGTAAGCCTAAAACAGAGTTCACAGTCTAATGTCATGAAAGCTGCATTGTTAGAGCAATGCAGCTTTTTTTGTATCTATTGTATAGGGGGAGAGGTGAAGTTAGTTTGTCTATACCTTTAAGCGTTGAAGTTCTTTTGCAAAAAAAATGCAGGCAAAGATTTAGTCATGCAACCTTTGCCGTTGCCGAGGGCTCTTACTGTTAGATGACGATATTTTACATCCGTTGAAAATTCTCTCGCCACAAAAGTCATCCGAAGCAGACCTGATAAAAGGGGCTGTAGCCGGAAAAAGAGAAGCTCAGCACCAGCTTTACCAGCGGTATGCCGGTAAAATGTTGGCGGTGAGTAAACGGTATGCCCGCACCGATTTTGAGGCGGAAGACATTCTGCAAGATGCTTTCCTGAAGGTTTTCATGTATATTAAAAATTTTAAAGGAGAGTGCCCCATAGAATTCTGGATTAAAAGAATTGTCATCAACACAGCCCTGAAGCACCAGCGCAGCAACGGACATCTTTCTGTCACGGCCCAAGAAGATGAGTGGGACGAAGCCTCAGAGCAAGAGAGCTTAGACAGTAAGTATGGCTATGAAGAGCTATTGCAGTTGGTGAGGGAATTACCGCCAAGGTATCAGGCGGTGTTCAATTTATATGCCATTGAAGGATATTCCCACAAAGAGATTGGAGAGATGTTAGACATCACAGAAAGTACTTCTAAGTCACAATACTCCCGTGCCAGAGCCAGCTTACGGCAAGCGGTGGTGCGGTTAAAAGGTAAATATCATGAAAAAGTTATCGGCTGAGGAAAAGCACGATCCTTCTTTGGAAGATATTTTCAGAGAGGGCTTTGAAGGAGCGGAGAGTACACCCTCTAGCAAGATTTGGGAAAACCTGAATCGGGAGCTGGAAAACCAGGAGCTGAAAAAGTACCGGGGCCAAGTGTTCTGGTATAGGGCTGCCGCTGCGGCTATTTTGTTGCTCCTGGTATCTGCAGGGGCTTTCTTGTGGAACAGTAATGATGGATTAGACCTAGTGTCTGAAGGCACAGTAGCTTTATCTAAAGAGCAAAGCAATAAGCTGGAACTAAATCAAAGAGTAAAGAAATCTGTGGCGAACGGTGGCGTTTCTTCAGATTATGTAGACGAAGGATTAGCGTCTGTTTCAGGTCCGTTTTCTGAAAAACAGGCTAAAAACACTAGAGAAGTGCTGAGGGGGGAAAAAGCAATTGCCACTGTTGACCAAGTTAAGAAAGGAAGTAGTAGCCAAGTGAAGGAAACGGCGCCAGGCTTTGAACCCACAGAGGAAGTAATAGCCCAGGTAAAAATAGATTCAAATTCTAACTCAGGCTCAAAATCATCTACTGGCTTAGAAGCAGAATTGGCTGTAGCAGCACCAGTAAATCCTGCTACAGCAAGTAGCGTTACGGCATTAAATGGACTTTCAGGTGGAGTTGTTACAAAAGCAGACTCTGCGGCAGAAGAAAAACCGGGTACATTGCTCTTACGGAAAAGCAGCCCTGATCAATTGTTAGCCCAAACAGCCGCAGAGAGAAAAGAAATAAGCCCTGCCGTCGCTGAGGTCTCTAAGTGGAGCCTTTCGCTTGCGTATGCTCCCCAATATGCTTATTCCCCCATAAAACTAAATGAAGGAAGTATGGCGCCGGCTTCCTTTACTGAACTGTCTGCTGCCCAACCTCAGGTATACCAAGAGTACCAAAAGGCAATGCGTGAGTTTAACCAGAGCTATAGTCCGTCATATTCTTACAGCGCCAGATTGGGTGCAAGCTACAGCATCAATGATAAGTGGCATGTTGAAAGTGGCCTTCTATACGCTGAAAATGTGGCCACCACCACTCATTCCTATGTTATAAACAGCACCAGTACTGACCAAATGTCAAACCGGTTGGCAGTGCTCAGAGCAGAACCAATATTTAATAATGTTGCTCAATACCAAACAGGCAATGTTGTTTCTGTTTCTAAATCAGATACCTACACCACCCAGTACCGATACCAGCAAGTAGGGTTGCCAGTCCGGATTGGGTACAGGCATGACTTGAGCAAGTTCTTTGCCTATGCCTCTGGCGGAGTTAACTTGAATCTATTGCTGAAAAACAGCATTACGCCCCAAAATAATCAGCTGGAGACAGTGCACTATGAGTTTGGAAATGAAAACTCTCCCTTCAGGTCATGGCAGTGTTTTTCAGTTACTTCAGTAGGGTTAGGGTACGAGCTTAATGATAAAGTTAGTGTTATGGTGGCGCCAGAGGTAACCTATGCCCTTACCCCTTTCCTGAAAGAAAGCGAAAGTCAACCCAATGCTTTTCAGTTTGGACTTAGTATAGGTAGCAAATGGCGTATATATAAATAAAATATATTTGTACATTAGACGTTGTCAATTCAGCCTATCTTCAGTTTTGTGAGGTTGTATAAAATATTTAAAAAGTCTTTTTGCTTTTTATTTTAAATTTGATTCTAAATATTTACCTTATAACGATATTTAGCCAGCCCATCAAATTCAATCCTTAGCAACCGGTTAGAACCAATTCTAGCTGATTCTTTCGCAGATTTTTTCTACAAAAAGAAATTATAATGCATAAAACTTACACTATCCCCAAGGTGCTAAGAACTTGGGTGTTGCTATTTTCCGTTCCGCTTTATGTAGGAGGTGCTTCTCTTTGGATGAAGGAAGAAATTAAAATGGTTCTTACGGAGAAAGATAGAGGGCAGGTAATACTCTCTATAAAGGCGCATGAGCAGAAACCTTTTGCAGTAGAGACTTTAAGAAACCAAATGGTTTACATGCCATAGTTCGTTGCCAATGAACCCTAGTTGTAATTTGGTGCCTATTCTATTTCATCACCCTTACTTCTCTTGCCTACAGTACGCGCGATTTCTATACAGGCTGAAAGCGATGGCTGGGTAAGCTTATAAGTGAAAGTTTTTTAAAGGCGAGAGCCTTATATAATAGTTGAACGCCGCTTATTAAAAGCGGCGTTTTTCGTTTATTTACAGAAAAACAGCCCAAAAACGCTACTTTCTTTAGCAAATGCTAAACTCTATTGCGCCAGCAGATGTTATAATACGTTACCTTTGATTGTAAATCTTCGCGCATGAAGTTTAGACTAACCTCAGAATTCAAACCTACTGGCGATCAGCCCCGCGCCATTGCCCAACTTGTTGAGGGTGTGAACAACGGAGAGCACGCCCAAGTACTACTGGGAGCCACCGGTACCGGTAAAACCTTTACAGTGGCCAACGTGGTGCAGCAAGTGCAGAAGCCTACGCTGGTACTTTGCCACAATAAAACGCTGGCCGCCCAGCTTTACGGCGAATTCAAACAATTTTTCCCCGACAACGCAGTAGAGTATTTTATCTCCTACTACGACTACTACCAACCCGAAGCGTACATTGCTTCTTCTGATGTGTTCATTGAGAAAGACTTGGCTATCAACGAAGAGATTGAAAAGCTCCGGCTACACTGTACCTCTGCTTTGCTATCTGGAAGACGTGATGTGATTGTAGTAGCATCGGTAAGCTGTATCTACGGTATCGGTAACCCCGAGGAGTTCGGGAAGAACGTGATTCCGTTGGCGCCTGGCATGCGGGTAAGCCGGAATAATCTGCTTTACCAGTTTGTGTCTATCTTGTATAGCCGCACCGAAGTAGAGTTCACACGTGGAACCTTCAGGGTGAAAGGCGATACTGTGGACATTTTTCCGGCCTATGCTGACTTTGCTTACCGCATTTACTTCTGGGGCGATGAAATTGAATCTATCCAGCGCATTGACCCGCAATCTGGCAAAAAAATAGCCGATGAAGAAGGAATTACGCTGTACCCAGCCAACCTCTTCGTGACAGGCAAGGACACCTTGAACCAAGCCATCAACGAGATTCAGTTTGACATGGTGGCCCAGCACGAGTACTTCCTGAAAGAGGGGCGTGACAATGAAGCCAAGCGCATAAAAGAGCGCACCGAGTTTGACTTGGAGATGATTCGGGAACTGGGCTACTGCTCAGGTATTGAAAATTACTCCCGCTACTTTGACCGTCGGCAGCCGGGATCCCGGCCGTTCTGTTTGCTCGACTATTTCCCAGATGACTTCCTGATGGTGATAGATGAGAGCCACGCCACGTTGCCGCAGGTGCGGGCCATGTGGGGCGGTGACCGCTCCCGCAAAACGGCACTGGTGGAATATGGCTTCCGTTTGCCGGCGGCTATGGACAACCGCCCGCTTACGTTCAATGAATTTGAAAGCCTCATGCACCAGGTCATCTTCGTGAGCGCTACACCCGGAGACTATGAGATTCAGAAATCTGAGGGCGTGATTGTAGAGCAGATTATCCGGCCAACTGGTTTGCTTGATCCGGAGATTGAAATTAGGCCAAGCCAGAACCAGATTGACGACTTGCTGGACGAGGTGGACAACCGAATCAAAGCCGGGGACCGTGTTTTGGTGACCACGCTCACCAAGCGAATGGCAGAGGAGTTGAGTAAGTACATGGAGCGCCTAAATATCAAGGTGAAGTACATTCACTCAGAAGTGAAATCTCTGGAGCGGGTGGAGATTCTACGGGAACTTCGCCTGGGAGATATTGATGTGCTCATTGGGGTAAACCTGCTCCGTGAGGGACTTGACTTACCAGAGGTGAGTTTGGTAGCCATTCTAGATACCGATAAGGAGGGCTTCCTGCGTGACCAGCGCTCGTTGATTCAGACCATTGGCCGCGCGGCCCGGAACGAGAACGGAAAAGTACTCATGTACGCTGACCGCATCACGGGTTCCATGCAACGGGCTATCGACGAGACTAACCGCCGCAGGGCTACTCAAATGGAATACAACCTCGAGCATGGAATCACGCCACGCACCGTGTACAAATCTAAAGAAGCCATCATGGGTCAAACCTCAGTGGCAGACTCAAATAAGCGGGAACCAAAGGCTTACGCCGGCCCGGATGAGAATGCTTTGGCCATTGCCGCTGACCCGGTGGTGCAGTACATGAAGCGCGACGAGCTGGAGAAAGTCATCAAGAAAACCGAGAAGCAAATGGAGGCCGCCGCCAAGGAGCTAGACTTCCTGCAAGCTGCCAAGTATCGTGATGAACTAGCGGAACTGCGTAAAATGTTGAAGAACAAACGGGACTAATAATCCTGTCATTTATATAAGCCCGCTGTTTTAGGCATGTTTTCTGAAAAACAAGCTTAAATCAGCGGGCTTTTTTATGGGAGTTGAATAGGGGAGAATAGCTTTGGCTTGGTCTTTGTAAAAGAAGTTTTAGTTCATCTGGAAGAGCAGCGGGATAGAGTAGAAAGGTGACACTGATGAACAAGAGCTCCTATTCTTTATACCTAAACCCATGCGTAAGTTATTACACCTCCTGTGGCTCATAGCCGCCCCTTTTCTGATGGGCTCCTGCTCTAACGATGATGATTTGCAACCGGAGCCTTCTACCTCTTTTTCAGCGGTTGCCCTCTACTCTAAATATTCTAATGCTGGTTATATTCCTTCTAGCCGAACCAGTGATTTGAAAATATACTCTGGCGACACGCTAAGGTACTTGTTCACCTACACTACTAACCAAGGTATACAAAACTTCAGGGCGTATGATAACATCAGGGGGCGGGAGTTTCCCTTAATCATCAACGGAGGTGTTGACGTTTCTGGTGGCATACATACAGCAGAATATGCGCTGGAATATATTGTTGAAGGTGAACCTGGGCAGGAAGTGATTTTGACTTTTGAAGGCGAAGATGCTAAAGGCGTTCTCTACAAAGACCCCGCTACCGGGAAAGTGCCCGAAATAAAATTCACCATAGGGGCTCCACAGGTTTATCAGAATTCCAAGCTCTACAACTATTGGGGAGATAAAAGTAACTCTCTAGTTATTCTTGACTTTGCAATTAATAATGCAGCTCCGCAAACCTTGGTGAGTGATAGATTTGCCTCGCCTTGGGCCTTGGTGACGAATAAAATGCCGTTGCGTGATTGGTATGACAACCGTTTTGAGCATGGCTTTTCTTCCGGGGAAGTAGCAGGGAACCGTCAAGCTTTTTTTGTGAAAGTACCCGATGCGGCAAAGAATTGGTACCAGCCCAACCAGATTGCCTTGGCTATGGAGCAATATGGTCCGGCTACTCCTGGTGCTACTAATGTACAGGTAGGCGATATCTATGCCTTCAAAGTTCGCTACCCATTCAGCGATTCTTGGTTAATCTATGGTACTATTGAAGTAAAGAGTATTGTGGATGACGGCGGCGATACTGTTTCAGGAACTGGTCATGACGAGGACTACATGGAGTTGGATATAAAGTATTTCCCCGGCTACCGATATTAGTCTTTCAGCGTCTGTTTCTAGCCTGTTTTTTCAAAAGTAGGCCAAAAACAGACAATCACTGGCGCAAGCGTCCGCTTGTGTCCGCGGTATTCCTAATCTAGTATAGTTGGACACAAGCGGACGCTTGCGCCAGAAAAGGAGAAAAATATCAAACAGAGAAGCCGCTCCAGTACTGGAGCGGCTTCTCTGTTTAGGTCACTATTAGATCAGCTTATCAGGTGTAATAGGAAGTTCTCTTACCCGTTTGCCGGTAGCGTTGAAGATAGCATTGGCAATGGCTGGGGCTACACCAATGGTGGCAATTTCTCCTATGCCTTTGGTACCCATTGGTGTGCTGATAAAGTCAGGCTTGTCCACAAAAATGACATCTACGGGAGGCGTGTCGGCGTGAACAGGTACGTGGTACTCAGCGAAGTCTTTGGTCACGTACCGCCCGAAACGGACGTCCATGACGGCGCCCTCGGTCAGGGCCATGCCTATGCCACCCACCGCACCGCCAATCATCTGGTTTCCGGCGGTTTTCATATTCACAATTTTGCCGGCATCGGCGCAGGACACCATTTTGGTTACCCGTGCCTGCCCCGTGAGCGGATGCACTTTCACCTCGGCAAAATGTACCGAGTAAGAATAGAGTGAATACTTCTGCCGCTCCTCGCCCGGCTTAGACTCTTCGGTTACTTCTAGCTCCGGCAGGCCCTGCTGCTTCAGAATATCACTATATGTTAGTTTGGTGCCCGGAGAATTATTTAGGGAAACCTGTCCGTTCTGGAATGTGAGGTCTTCAAACTTGGCACCTCTGAAGCCAGAATCAGCGTTTCCGGTGGCCATGGAGGCTAGTTTCTGCTTCAGCGCGATACTGGCTGCCCGTACTGCAGAGCCCACGCTGGCCACGGTAGCCGAACCTCCTTGGCTGGGCGAGGGCGGAAACAGCGAACTCCCCAGCTCAAACGTAATTTGCTCAGGAGCAACACCAAGGTTGTCGGCGGCAATTTGTACCATGGCGGTACCAGTGCCGGGACCAATATCAGTGGTGGCGCATTGCATGACTACCTTGCCGTCTGGGTACAAAGTTGCTTTAACGGTAGCACGGCCACGGTGTGCGCCAAAGGTTCCAACGCCCATACCGTAGCCCACTTGCCACTCACCGTCGCGGAGGGTGCCGGGCTGCATCGGGCGGTTGCTCCAGCCAATCTTTTCTGCGCCCATTAGCATGGCTTCTTTCAGAAATTTAGTGGACCAGGGCAGGTTCTTTTCAGGGTCACGCTCGGTGTAGTTTTTCAGGCGGAACTCCAGTGGGTCAATCTTAAGCACGTGTGCCATTTCATCTAGTGCAGACTCCAGAGCAAATGCACCCGTCGCTTCGCCGGGGCCTCGCATCCAGATAGGAGTGCTAATGTCTAGTGGAAGAATACGGTAACGGGTGGTCACGTTGGGGCTGGTGTACATCATGCGCGTCTGCTGCAGCGTGCTCTCCGTGAATTCCTCGTAAGAAGAAGTCTGCCCAATGGCCTCGTGTGTGATGGCGGTAATCTTTCCGTCTGGGGTGGCGCTCATGCCTACTTTCTGCCAGGCGTGCGGACGGTAACCTACCATGGTGAACATTTGCTCGCGGGTGAGCATCAACTTCACGGGGCGCCCTAGTTTTTTTGCGCCGATAATGGCGGCTGTTTCGTGTGGCCAAGTGTGCAGCCCGTTCCCGAAAGCACCGCCTACGTATGTTGCAATTACTTTCACGTTCTCCACCGGAATCTTCCATTCGCGGGCAAAGGCGTTCTGGGTGCCAATTACCGCTTGAGTTTTATCATAGACGGTGAGTTTGTCATCGGCCTCCCAGTGCGCCACAATAGCCTGCAATTCCATCGGGTTGTGCATCTCCGACGGAATAACATATTCGCTTTCAATCTTCAGTGGCTCGTTTTTATAGGCATCTTCTTTGCCACGCACGTAGTCGTTTAGTCCGTGGCGCGGGTTCCGCTTGGCTGCGGTAGGCAGAATAGCTTTGTCTGTATTCTTAGCGAAATTGGTAGTGTGCTTTTCCTCTTCATAACTGGCTTTTACCAACTTGGCGGCGTAATGCGCGCGCTCCAAGGTGTCGGCTAACACCAGCGCTATAGGCTGGTCGTTGAAGTAAACTTTATCGTCGTAGAAAACGCGGTGCGGTTGCCCAATTGGTTTAGGCTCGGTAGGGTGCGCCGCCTGCACGTAACCCGGCACTTTTGGTGCATTCTGGTAGTGGAGGACGGCTAAAACACCCGGTGCCCGTTCGGCAGCCTTGGTGTCTATGTTTTTGATGCGGCCCTTGGCGATGGTGCTACCCACCAACACGCCGTGCGCCATATTAGGCAGTTCAATCTCAGCGGAATATTTGGCCGCGCCGGTTACTTTGACCCTACCGTCTACTCTGTCCATCGGCTTTCCTATGGTATCTTGGAAGAAATAATCTTTCATATTTTTTGAAATTAGGCGAGCCCGGCCGCAGTTTTTAATGCTTGAACAATAGAGTTAGGTGCCAGCTTAAGCTTATATTGGTTGTGTTCAAAAGCTCTGGCTCCGCGCATGGCCACTTCGGCTGCTTGTCTGAACGTATGCTCTGACACTGGTTTACCCACCAACGCTTTCTCGGCCTCTGTCAACCGCCAAGGCTTATGTGCCACCCCACCCATGGCCAAACGAGCATCTTTAATGGTGTTGTTCTCAATGTCCAGCGCTGCCGCTACGGAAACCAAAGCAAAAGCATAGGAAGCGCGGTCACGTACCTTGAGGTAATGTGCATGTTTGGCGAAGTTGTTCTCCGGAACATCTACCGCCACAATGAGCTCCCCTTTCTGCAGGTTCGTTTCAATTTGGGGTGTGTCGCCGGGCAGACGGTGAAAATCTACAAACGGAATTTTTCTGTCGCCTTTGGGACCAGAAACTAACACGGTAGCATCTAATGCGGCCAACGCTACACCCATATCAGACGGGTGCGTGGCAATACATTTATCGCTGAACCCGAAGATGGCGTGCATGCGGTTGTACCCCTCTATAGCGCTGCAGCCGGTGCCGGGCTCCCGTTTATTGCAGGGCAGGGCAGTGTCATAAAAATACGGGCAGCGGGTGCGCTGCATCATGTTTCCGCCCACGGTGGCCATGTTCCGGAGCTGAGCCGAAGCCCCGGCGTCTAAAGCTTGCGCCAGCAGCGGATGCTTTTCCAGCACCAGCTTGTCCTCAGCCACCACACCATTCAGGGCCAGCGCCCCAATGCGAACCGCACCGCTTTCTTTCTCGATCTTTCGGAGGGGTAGTTTGTTGATATCTACCAGCTTCTCTGGCATTACTACACCACGTTTCATGAGGTCCAGTAGGTTAGTGCCGCCCGCTATGAATGTGGCGTTAGGGTCTTTGGTAACTGTGTCAATGGCCGCCTTGTTTTTGGTAGGCCGAACGTATTGGAACTGGTTCATACTTTCAGCCCTCCGTTTTTAACTTCCTTGATGGCGTTCACTATGTTTGGGTAAGCCCCGCACCGGCAGATGTTGCCGCTCATGTATTCACGTATCTCCTCGTCAGAATCAGCGTGGCCCTCTCTTATGCAGGCTACTGCGCTCATAATCTGACCAGGGGTGCAATAGCCACACTGGAACCCGTCGTGCTTAATGAAAGCTTCTTGCATGGGGTGCAGGTTATCGCCATCGGCTAAACCCTCAATGGTGGTGACTTTTTTGCCGTCTTGCATCACGGCCAGCGTGAGGCAGGAGTTTACCCGCTGCCCGTCTACGTGCACGGTGCAGGCGCCGCATTGGCCGTAGTCACAGCCTTTTTTGGTGCCGGTTAGTTGTAGTCTTTCCCGTAGCAAGTCCAGTAAAGTAGTGCGGGGCTCAAGTGAAAGCTTGTGTTTCTTTCCGTTGATTTCCAGCGTCACTTTCACTTGTTCAAAAGCAGCAGCCACTTTTTCCTCGAACTTCAGGTCTGCGGCTTTTACGGCTACGCCCGGGGTTAAGGCAAAGGCCGTCAGAATAGACGACTGCTTCAGAAACATTCTTCGGGCTTCGTGCGGCGGTTTGTGGTCGCTGCTCTCTGGCAAAGCGTGGGGGCAATCTTTTTCAAAGGCCATATGTGTGGAAATTATAGTCTCGTTTGGGAAAGCATATTACCCAAATAAGGAGAGAGAATCAATTTAAATTGGGTGAAGCAGTCTTTGTACTGTTGTGAGCGTACAGAGCACGTTAGATTTGAACCAAATACTCTTTTTTAGCCTGTTTTTCAGAAACTAGCTTAAAAACAAAGTTTCTCAATAGAGGCCTCTACCAAGTATCTTTACATCTAATTTGATCCAATAAAATTTGAGCACTTTCACCTTTCGCCCCGCCCTCTCCTCAGATGCCCGCTTACTCTCAGACCTAGGCTGGCGCACGTTTGAGGAAGCTTTCGCGCGATATAATAAACCCGAGGACATGGAAGCCTTCCGCCCCACCATTTATTCGCCCGAAATACAAGCCGCGGAGTTAGCTGACCCCAATACCGAATTCTTGATTGCAGAAGCCGGGGGAGAGGCCGTAGGTTACGTGAAGTGGAGCAGCGCGCCAGCCCCACCAGAAATAACGGGTAAAAGCCCCTTCCAGATTAGCCGACTGTACCTGCTGAATGCCTGGACGGGCCACGGACTGGGTCACCAACTCATGCACATGAGCATAGCCCGAGCCTATGAAAAAGGCCATGACGTGGTGTGGCTCACGGTCTGGGAAAACAATGATCGAGCTATCAAATTCTACCAGAAGTTTGATTTCAGAGAAGTGGGGGAACTGGAGTTTATCTTGGGTCAAGACGTGCAGCGCGATTTATACATGCAGCGGGAAGTGCGTAAATAAATTAAGTGGTCCTGTTTTGTGTTTCGTGAAAACACCCCAAAAACAGGACCACTTGATGCTTCAGCCAAAAGGTGAAAGCAGATAGTCAGTTTTGGTTAAGCTTTTATCTCACCACCGCTACTTTGTGCACCTTCGCCTTGCCATCTACCAAAAACTTAACCAAATACGTTCCAGCCGGAGCGGAATCAGTATGCCAGGAAAACTGGTGCGTGCCCTGCGGTAATTTCTCCTTGACCACTTCACGTACAGTCCTTCCTACCATGTCCAGAACCGTTACCTGCACGTCTGCTGCCTTAGAAAGCTCAAATGCAGCTGTCATTTGGTCTGTAGCCGGGTTGGGGAAAACGTTAGATGTGGTAAATGTAACCTCATCGGGCGTGGAGGTAAGGGTAGAGGTTTTGTACAGCTTGGCATTGTTGGCTTCCAACGCATACACATTGCCTTCGGAGTCTTCCGCGAAGAGCATCGGGAAATAGCTGATCAGGTTCGCTTCAGGGTTATAATTCCAGGTGTTGGTTTCGGTAAGGTTGTACAATCCGCTAACCTGCTCCAAATTACTGTTTTTATGTGCTAAAACGGTGGCAGACCACGCACTTGATGTTCCCGCCAAAAACAATGATTCAGGTACTGGCTCAACGTTATATGTAGTAGGGTTTTCTACAATGTGAGTGGCTTGCCAAGTAGTTCCGGCGTCTGTAGTTTTAAGAAAGGCCTGTATATAAACTCTTGCTCCACCGGTAGAAAAAGCGGATACCCCCTCAACAGTAACGTAAAGCCCTCCAAAGCCATCAAGAGCCATGTCAAAAATGCCGGTAGGCACAATGGTGTTGGTATAGGTAGGAAAACTGAATACAAAAGGTTTTTTCTGCCAGGCATTTTCCCCACTCTTCCAAACGTACACGCCGCCGGTTTCTGCGTCATCTTGGCCATGGAGCGCTAAGTATAAGTGGTTACCAGGACCTTCCACCAAGGCACCCACCGCTTTGCTGGTATTTTCTATGCCAGTGTTGAGAGTGCTCCAGGTAGTACCGTTGTCGGTTGACTGAAAAACCCCAGCCCCAGCATCTTTAAGTGGTAAAGACAAAGCATCTGGCATCAAATTCTGGGTGCCAATAAGTACATGCCCGTTGCTGCGGAACGCAATATGCGTAACCGCAGAGTTGGCGCCAATAGAGTGTTTGGTCCAGTTGGCGCCGTGGTCAGTAGACTTGAAAACAACTCCTATGCCTCCCGCAAAAACCACTCCGTCTGACCGAACTTCTACCGCATAAAACCTGTGTTCTTGTGGGTCGAAATTGATTCTCTGCCAGCTTGCTCCTTGGTTAGTGCTGCGGTACAGGCCTTCGGTATAACTGGCCATGAAGAAATAATTGTTGGTCTTACCGATAGCAAAGGCTTGAGCCGTAACCGGAGGGGAGGTGATAGGTTGCCATCTAGAATATTGAGCGGAACTAGTGAAGGAAAGCGTAAGGATAAAAAGAAATAAAAAGGAGAAAAGCTTTTTCATAAATGAAGGTTTAATCTTGAATGTAAGATTGGATTTAGTATACAGATTCTAGGGAGTGCCAATTGGTTGCACCACATCTGAAATTAATTTAAAAAGTCTAAAGTTATGACAGCCACTCCTTTAGTTTCCCCTATTGTTGAATATCTATTTTATTGAATATAATTTTTTTATCTTTTGAGTGTTTCTAGGCAGAAGTTACATGACCTTTTATGGCACAAGCGCCTGCTTGTGTCCGCACGCATAGCAACACAGGAATGCATGAGGACACAAGCGGACGCTTGCGCCATGTTAGCCATGTTAAATAGAAAAGTCGTTTCCGGCTTACTTTGCTGAAAACAAGTCAAAAACAGAATTAGACGATCAACAGTCCCCGCTCACGCAGCTCCAGCCAAGTATCTGTAATCAGGAACTCCTGAAAAGTAAACATCTGTCCTTCTGGATAATCTGTGGCCATATCCTTGAGCAGGAACTTGGTACCTAAATCTTCTGACAATCTGGTAAGCCAAGTGTGCAGCCATTGGCCCACCTCGGGCGAGGTGCGGATTTCGTATTCTTCGGTTTTCTCCACAAACGTGAGAAGGGCATTCTGGAAGGTACGACCTTTTTTGGTTTTGGTCACTACTTCTATTTCAGGCGCATTTCCCAGCCACAGCACGCGCAGGTTCTGCTTCTCAGAATCTGGTTTGCCAATGGCTTCTACCGCCTGGGCTATCATATTTTTAGGTAGCGACACGCGCGGAACCTTAAATTCAAACCAGAACGAAAGCGGTTCCTCTAGTCCTATGCCGTGCATGTAGTTGTACAGTGCTTTCGCTAGGCCAGCGCCGTAAAGTTCATGGTCAGCGCCTTTAGGGTCGTCGTGCCACAAATCATTGTCGGCAAAGAGACCAGGCTCGGGACCCACTTTTACAACGCCATATTTTTCTGGGTTCTTGCCAACGGGACTGTGGGCGGTCATTGAGAAGCGGTGCCAGTAGCCACTCTGAATCACGTTTTGCTCGAACAGCTGCCGCACTACCTCCAGAGAGTCTATGGTTTCTTGCGCGGTCTGGGTAGGGAAACCGTACATTAAATACGCGTGCACCATGATGCCGGCAGCCGTGAAGTCGCGTGTCACCCGTGCCACCTGGGCAATGCTCACGCCTTTCTCCATCTTCGCCAGCAGCCTATCAGAGGCCACTTCCAATCCACCCGATACGGCAATACAACCACTGGCAGCCAGCAGGCGGCACAAATCAGCGGAGAAGGTTTTTTCGAAACGGATGTTTCCCCACCACGTAATCTTCACGCCCCGGCGCAGCAGTTCAATGGCCAAATCACGCAACGCCAAGGGTGGAGCGGCTTCATCTACAAAATGGAAACCTGTCTGTCCCGTTTGAGCAATAATCTGCTCAATACGGTCTACCAGCAAAGTGGCGGGAGCGGCTTCGTAGCGGGATATGTAATCTAAAGTGATGTCACAGAAAGAGCAGCGTTTCCAGTAGCAGCCGTGGGCTACGGTGAGTTTGTTCCAGCGGCCGTCGCTCCAGAGGCGGTGCATGGGGTTCAGCACCTCCACCACGCTCAGGTACTCGTGTATCTTCAAGTCGCTGTAGTCTGGAGTGCCCACCTCAGTGTGCGGAATATCAGCATCGGCGGAGCCGTTGATGTATTGTACTTCTCCATTTAGGAAAAGGAACGTGCGCTGCAGCTGTTCCACGTGACGCTGCCCCTGAAAATGCTCCAGTAGCTTTAACCACGGACCCTCACCATCATCTAAGGTGATGTAGTCAATGTACTTGAAAATGCGCGGCTCGCGTAGGGTTCTTAATTCAGTATTGGGGTAGCCGCCGCCCATGAGCGTTTTAATGTGCGGGTACTTCTGCTTGATGAACTGCGCCAGCCGCAGCGCACCGTACAGGTTACCCGGAAACGGAACGGAGAAACCAACTACATCGGGTTGGGCCTCCTGCAGACGTTCGTCCAGAATATCCAGTAGCATTTGGTCTACCAGATTTGGCTTCGTTTGCAGTTCTTCCTCCAGCGGGTCAAACGAAGTGGCGCTCATGGCCAGTTTATCGGCGTAGCGGCTAAAACCGAAATGCGGGCAAACGGTCTCTTTTATTAAATCGGCTAAATCTTCTAAGTAAAGCGTAGCCAGGTGACGGGCTTTGTCTGAAATGCCCATCGTCCCGAAAGCTTCTTCCAAATCTGCCAACTGCAGAAAGCGACTGGCCTCGGGTAAATAGGCACCCATGGCAATTGGGTGCGCCAAGGTGCTGTCGCGGCCCTGCAAGAACTTGATAACCGGCTCAATGGTGTCCAGATAAGACTTGCGCAAGCGCAGCATACGCTGGCTGTTGTCTGACAAATCATACGCTCCGTCCAGAATTGTCTGAAACACCTGCTGCAGTCCTTTACGTGAGAACAGCCGCAGTACCAGCTCCAGCCCAAAATCTGCCTGCGTTACGTCAAACCCGCGTCCGCGCAAAAAGCCTTTGATGTAGGCCGTGGCGGGGTAGGGCGTGTTGAGCTGCGTGAGCGGCGGCGTAATGAGCAGAATTTTAGGAGCGGTAGCCAAGGATTTAAATTTTAAGCAAAGATACTATAAAAGAGTCTCGAGTCGCGAGTTCTGAGTCGCGAGTCAGGTAACGTTGTTTTGGAGCTGTTTTTCTGAAAACAGGTCAAAAACGAAAGCTGGTTGCTGAAATCGAAACAGCTGGCTTTTTGTTTGAGTTCGATTTTTATGTCTGCTGGAGCAGCGTCTAAATAATGGCGCAAGCGTCCGCTTGTGTCCGCACGCATAGCAGAACAGAAATGCATGCGGACACAAGCGGACGCTTGCGCCAGGTAGGAAAGCATCGAATAACAAATAACCAACAACGAATAACGATATTCAACTGTAGTAAAGGTGCTTTCGTATCAGACAAGCGCTAAGGTTAAACTAAACCGAGTTGATATGACCATTCGTCTCACCAGACCCATTAAAATAACGCTAGCCGTGGTGGTACTGCTGCTGGCTTTCAGAATTGCGCTGCCTTACGTTGTCAAGAGTTACGTGAACAAAACCCTGGAGGAACTTCCGGGTTACACCGGCTATGTGGAAGATGTTGACATTGCGCTTATTCGTGGAGCTTATCAGATAGAGGGACTTGTGCTGCGTGAAGAGAAAGGAAACGAAAAGTACCCTTTCCTGAACATACCAGTAACTGACTTATCTATTGAGTGGAAAGCTTTGTTTAAAGGAAGATTGGTGGGCGAAGTAATCATGTCTAGTCCTGAAATGAACATACTGGCCGGCTCCTCTAATTCTGAAGACCCTACCTTGAACCATTGGACAGATGTTGTCAAAGACCTCATGCCGATTACCATTAACCGCTTCACCGTGCACAGCGGCAAACTGACGTTTCTTGATTTTACCGTTTCCCCAGATGTGAAATTGCCCATTCATGACATGGAACTGGTGGCGTTGAACTTGGCAAACGTAGAAGAAGTAGGTGATAAGTTACCTTCCAAAGTAACAGTCACTGGTAAGTCTATTGGCGGCGGCGCGCTCAAAGGCGAGATGCAGGTAGACGCACTCAAGAAAATCCCAGATTTTGACTCTAATTTTCAACTCACGGGAGTCAATCTCACCAGCATCAATAACTTCATAAAAGCCTATGCCAAGTTTGATGTGGAGCGCGGTAAGCTGGACATGTACAGCGAGCTAAAGCTAACAAACGGGAAACTAGACGGCTACATAAAACCTTTCTTTGAGGAAGTGAAAGTGCTTGATGTGAAGAAAGACGTGAAGGAGGGTGGCGTATTAAGTGCCGTGAAAGAAGCAGTAATTGGTATATTCACCGAGGCCGCCGAAAACCAGCCCCGCGACCAGATTGCCACCAGAATTCCCATTACCGGCGACATCAACAACCCGAAAACCAACGGCTGGAAAACTTTTATCAACGTGCTGAAACATGCTTTCATTGATGCTTTCGCGAAGGGCATTGAAAACAATGTATAAGGCTTTCAAAACAAAGAATTTCTGTTTTAGGGTTGTTTTTTGAAAAATAGTTCGAAAACGCACAGAACCTGTAGTTTTACAAGGCACAACATCTACCGCTATGTTCCTGATTGAACTCACCTATAAAGCGCCTTTCTCTGAAATTGAACCGTTCATGGCCGAGCACATGGCCTTTGTAGAAAAGCATTACACCACCGGTCATTTCCTGGCCTCCGGCCGAAAGGTTCCACGTGACGGCGGACTGATTATCTGCAAAGCTACTAGCAGGGCGGAAATAGAGGAACTCATGCAAAATGACCCATTCGTATACCAAGATTTAGTGGAGTGCCGGGTGGTGGAATTTGTTACCTCCAGAGCCGAAGACGGCATGAAAGGGTTATTGGAGTAACCGCTGTTTTAAAGCTATTTTTTCGAAACCGGCGTAAAAACAGCACCGTTTTCTTAACCAATTACTTTACCATCGGTTTATATCCGTAAGAAGAAACACTATCATTTTGTAGCATCAGCGGAAGGGAAGAAGAGGGAGGCGCTAATTAACAGACCATAAGCCAAACAGAAGTACATGGAATTTTACCAGCGGCCGATAGAAGAAATTTTTCAGGAATTCAGCACCTCTCCGAAAGGTCTCTCAGAAGCAGAGGCGAAACAGCGGCTAGAAGCTGAAGGCTACAATGAACTGAAAGAGGCGGAGAAAGACTCGGTCTGGAAGCTCATTCTGGAGACGTTCAAAGACCCCATGGTCATTGTGCTGCTGCTGGCGGCGGCGGTGCAGTTGGTCTTGGGCGAGGTGATAGAAGCCGTCATCATCTTTGCCGTGCTGGTGCTCAATGCCATTGTAAGTGTGGTGCAGACCAAAAAAGCAGAGGGTGCTTTGGATGCGCTTCGGCAGATGTCGGCGCCCACGGCCAAAGTGCTGCGAGACGGCGTGACGCATTCCATTGCTGCCCGAGAATTGGTGAAAGGCGATGTGGTGGTGCTGGAGGCGGGAGATTATGTTTCGGCTGACGGTAGACTGATAGAAAGGGGTTCTCTGCGAGTAGATGAAGGCATGCTGACCGGCGAATCGGAAGCCGTGGAGAAACACATTGACACAATTGCGGAAGATGCTCCCTTGGGCGATCGAAAAAACATGGTGTACAGCGGAGCGCTAGTGGTATATGGCAGAGGTTCATTTATTGTAACCGCTACTGCCGAAAAAACCGAGATAGGTAAAATTGCCGGCTTGCTCGCCTCTGCCGAGGCCAAACAAACTCCCCTCCAACGAAAACTCGCCGACTTCAGCAAAAAGCTGGGCTGGGTTATTCTGGCGCTGTGTATTCTCATTTTTGGCGTAGAAGCGGGACGTGTTTGGTTTGGCGAAGACACGACAGACATGACCAGCGCCTTGCTCAAAGCATTTATGTTTGCCGTGGCCGTGGCCGTGGCCGCTATTCCGGAGGCTCTTTCTTCTATTGTCACCATTGTGTTGGCCGTGGGTACGAATAAAATGGCGCGGCGCAATGCCATCATCCGTAAACTTCCGGCAGTAGAGACGTTGGGCTCTACCAGCGTCATCTGCACCGACAAAACCGGTACGCTCACCCAAAACAAAATGACCGTGGTAGATTACTTCGTGCCAAATAAAACCGCTGAAGAACTGCCCGATGACCCCTCGCAGTGGTCAGAAGAGGAGCGCCGCCTCATGCAAATAGCCGTGCTCTGTACCGATGCCCAAATAAATGAAGACGGTACCGAAGTGGGTGACCCCACAGAAATTGCCCTCATCGCGTTCAGCAACCAAAAGAACCAACCTTACGGCCAGCTAAAACAGGAATTCAGACGTGAAGCCGAGCTGCCCTTTGACTCGGAGCGGAAGCTCATGTCTACCGTGCATACCATTGACGGTCAGAAGTTGCTGCTCACCAAGGGTGGGCCAGACGTAGTGTTCTCGCGCTGCAACCGGATTTTCATAGACGGCAAGGAACAGCCCCTGACGCCTGAGTTGCAGGAGCAGCTGCATGAGCAGAACGAAGGCTTTTCTGACCGAGCCCTTAGGGTGCTGGCTTTTGCCTATAAACCTATCTCAAAGTCTACTGTCACTTTTGAAGATGAAAACGATTTGGTGCTGGTGGGACTGATGGCAATGATTGACCCTCCGCGCGAGGCCGTGTACGCGTCTATTGAAGATTCAAAGAAAGCGGGCATCAGAACCGTCATGATTACCGGCGACCACAAAACCACCGCACAAGCAATTGGCCGTGAAATAGGTTTGATGGATGAAAACGACATTGCCGTAACTGGTCAGGAATTGGACGCTATGTCAGATGAGGAGCTGGACCGACAGCTGGAGGATATTGCCGTGTACGCCCGCGTCTCGCCAGAAAATAAAATTAGGATTGTGCGGGCTTGGCAGAAGAAAGGCAAAATCACGGCCATGACCGGCGACGGCGTGAATGATGCCCCCGCCCTAAAGCAAGCAGACATTGGCGTGGCCATGGGCAGCGGCACCGACGTAGCCAAAGACGCCTCCGCCATGATTCTCACCGACGACAACTTCGTCTCCATTGTGAGTGCAGTGTCTGTGGGTCGCACGGTTTTTGACAACATCAAGAAAGCCATTGCCTACCTTTTTGCCGGAAATCTAGGAGCCATCATCGCCATTCTTTTTGCGCTAGCCTTTAATTGGGTTAATCCGTTCACGCCCATCCAGCTGCTGTTTATCAACCTGCTCAACGACTCTTTGCCCGCTATTGCCCTAGGTATGGAAAAAGCTGAACCCAACGTGATGCGCCGCAAACCACGAGACATCAACGAAGGAATTTTTGCCGGCGGCACTTTACGGAGCGTGATGATGCGGGGACTGATAATTGGCGCAGCCGTGATATACTCGCAATGGCTGGGGCTACAGCAGTCGCCGGAGATGAGCGTGGCCATGGCTTTCACTACCTTGATTCTGGCCCGGACTCTGCAAACCTTCCCAGCCCGCTCTAACACGCAAACCTCTTTTGGCGCTGGCTTCTTTCAAAACAAATACGTGCTGGGGGCGGTGCTGCTCTGCTTCGGACTTTATGGCCTCACGGTGTTGCCGGGCATCAGGGATATTTTCTCCATTCCCGCTGATTTCGGATTTGAGGAGTGGAAAATTGCCGCTGGGTTTGCCTTGGGTGCGGTGGTGCTGATGGAGCTCTGGAAGCTGATGCCTTGGGCGAGTGGGAACCAGAAAGGATAATAGCTGAAAGATAAAATGATAACTCCTGTTTAGGCTTGTTTTTCAGGAAGTAGGCCAAAAGCAGAAAACTTAATACATCTCCATGACTTTCAACATCCAGGTGTCACCTATTTTGTAGTTGCCTTTCCTGAACCTGCCAATGCCGCTGCCCAGGGCATAAGTGGCGGCGGCAGCTCCCATGGTTTGGAGGCCGTCGCTCCGGTCTTCAGAATAATAGAAAAAATTAATCCCTCCAATTAAGACAAACAATCCTCCGGCTCCCTGTAGTAACCCTTTAGTCCAGGCAGCTAGTTTACGCCCACCCGTGTGGTTTTGGAGCTGAACTCTTTCTACCCTAGCCAGCGGAATTTCCAGGTGCTGTATAAAGAAAGATGTTCCCCTTATGTCAGTAATAAGGTCAGACTGCCATCTTTTAGAACCTTTTAATTGGTAGGTAATCGTTTCGCCAATCTGAATTCTGTACCGCTTAACTGTACCGGCTTTAGACAGAAGTAAGTAGCGGTAAGTGGGTAGAGTGTTTGAAGCAGTATCTGTGGTTTGACTGTGGCAAGTAAAAGCGATAAAGAAAATAAAGCCGAACAGTAAATACTTCGCCATGCCGTAGGGTGATTTTTAAAGAGAACGCGGTCTGCGGTTGTTTTATTGATTTAGCCCGAAGGTAAAGGATAGTATTTACCAAATGCTTTTCTGGACTGTTTTTCTAAAAGTAGCTTGAAAGCACAAGATAGGGAACAAAAAAGGCTACCCGAAGTACAGATAGCCTTTTTTAAATTTACAGTTGATGACATATTACTCTTTCACCGGAGTAGCGTTATAGCCCGCTTTGTTCACGGCCTCTACTACCTTTTCTTCAGAGATATCACCCTCTACTGTCAGTATTTTATCTGGATTAGCAGTGTCTACACCCCATTTTTCAATGCCAGAAGTATTGTCTAGGGTCGGGGTAACCGCGCTGATGCAGCCGCCGCATTTGATATTAGTTTTAAATTTAAGTGTGCTCATTATAATTAGGAATTAGGAATTAGGAATTAGGAATTAGGAATTAGATTTTCTTGGCCGTTTTTGTTTCATCTTTCAGAAAAGAAACAATAAACAATCATCAATAAACAATCATCAACCAACAATTCTTACAATTTTAACGAACGTAGCCGTAAACTGTTGGTGACTACTGAAACGGAACTTAAAGCCATGGCGGCACCGGCAAACATTGGGTCTAACAAAAAGCCCCAAATAGGGTAGAGCAGTCCGGCGGCTACGGGTATGCCAATCACGTTGTAAATAAAGGCCCAGAACAGGTTCTGGTGAATGGTGCGCACGGTGGCTTTACTCAGTTTTATTGCCTTGGCAATGGCTTTCAAGTCTGAATGCATGAGCGTGATTTTGGCTACGTCCATGGCAATGTCGGTGCCTCGGCCCATGGCAATTCCTACATCAGCCAGAGCCAGAGCCTGAGAGTCATTGATTCCGTCGCCCACCATACCTACTACTTGCCCCTGGCGCTGCAGCTCCTGAATGAAATCAGCTTTGTCTTGAGGCATTACCTCAGCCTTGTAGTGCTGCAGGCCTACTTGCTGCGCAACGGCAGCGGCGGTTTGGGCATTGTCGCCGGTGAGCATATACACGTTCAGGCCTAACTGCTGTAGGTCTTTGATGGCTTGCGCTGATGATTCTTTGATGGCATCGGCTATGGCAATGAGCGCCACCACCTGCCCCTGCGTTCCTGCATATACTACGGTTTTGGCTTGAGCTTTCAGTTTTTGCCCTGTTTTTTCGAAATCAGCCGAAAAACGGAGGTTGTTCTCCTGCATCAGCTTCTCGTTACCCAACCAAAAGGAGTGGCCTTTGTACTGCGCCTGCACACCGCGGCCGGTAATACTTTCAAACTGCTCCAGTTGAGCGGCCTTCACGCCCAATTTGGTCAGGTGCATGGACACGGCTTCGGCCAGTGGGTGCTCACTTTGGTTTTCCATGGCCAGCAAAACAGCTTCTACAGATCCTTTCTCTTCTGGCGGCAGGTTCCATTGCAGCTCGGTTACCTCAGGTTTGCCTTTGGTAATGGTGCCGGTTTTGTCCAGCACCACAGCGGTGAGTTTATGCGCCGTCTCTAAGCTTTCCGCGTCTTTTATCAGTATACAGTTCTCGGCTCCGCGTCCCACACCCACCATAATAGCGGTAGGCGTAGCCAGGCCCAGGGCACAAGGGCAGGCAATAATCAGCACCGTAATCATAGCCATCAAGGCATGAGAGAAGTTGTTTTCACCTCCCACAAAGTACCAGGTCGCGAAACTGACCAAAGAAATCACTATCACCACCGGCACGAAGATTCCGGCCACTTTATCAGTGAGTTTCTGCACGGGGGCTTTAGAGCCCTGCGCTTCTTGCACCATTTTGATAATCTGGGCCAGCAGCGTTTCAGAACCTACTTTCTCCGCTGCAATCTGCAAGCTCCCTTTCTGGTTAATGGTACCGGTAAAAACCTGATCTCCTGCCTTTTTCTCCACCGGAATCGGCTCGCCGCTGATCATGCTCTCATCCAAGAAAGAAGAGCCCGTGACCACGCGTCCGTCTACCGGAATTTTTTCCCCGGGCCTAATAAGCAGGATGTCATCTACCAGCACTTCTTCAATAGGCAGTTCCATTTCCTGCCCGTTCCGAAGCGCTTTCACAGATTTTGGCTGCAAGCCCATCAACTTTTTTATGGCGCCACTGGTGCGGGATTTTGCCCTTTCTTCCAGAAGTTTACCCAATAAAATAAAAGCGATTATCAAGGCTGAAGCTTCATAATACACATGCGGCTCTAAGCCTCTGCTCAGAAAAAATTCAGGATAGATTGTGTTGAAGGCGCTGAACAGAAAAGCTATGCCAGTGCTCAATGCCACGAGCGTGTCCATGTTGGCTTTGCCGTGGCGGGCTTGCTTAAAGGCGTTTACATAGAAGTTTCGGCCAAACCAGAAGACTACAGCCAAAGTAAGTACCAGCATAGCCCACTGTCCCCTTTGCCAATCGTGGAAAAACATGCCTATGATTGAGACGGGCAAAGAAAGCAGCCATGCCCAAAGAGTTTTCGTCTTTATTTGTGCATAGGCTTCTTGTTCTCTGGCTTCCTGCGCCTCTTGGGTGGCTTCTTCTTTTTTAAGCAGAATGTCATAGCCCACGCTTTGCAGGGCCTGCTGCAGTTTATATAGATCAGTGCCTGGGGCGTATTCTACCAGCACGGTTTTGTTAGCGAAATTCACGGCGGCGCTTTGTACGCCGGTCTGTGACTGCAGCATACTTTCTACACTCACAGCGCAGCCTGCACAGGTCATGCCCTCTACCGGAAAAGTGTTTTTTATGGCTGGTTTATCTTTTGTTAAGGTTGCCATATGATTGGTGTTGGAGTTTGATTTCAATTTCTATTACAAAGGTACGTAGGGCAAGAGCCGAGGGCGTTACAGCTTTATATATCGCTTTTACATAATTTTATTCAAGGCGCTGCGCTATATATTGAGCATCTCTTCCGGCGCCTAACAACAAGGCTGAACTGCGGCTCCTTTGCCATGAGAGGCCTAAGTAAAACAAGCCATTTACCGGACTGATGCCGTTCTGGTGTACTGGATTTCCGTCTGCAGATAGGGCACCAGGAATTTGCAGCCAACTGTAATCTGGCGTGAAGCCGGTGGCCCAAACAATACTGCTGAACTGCGTTTGGCTGCCGCCTTAAAACTGCACTGTGGCGCCCGCAAACCCGCTGATTTCTGGCCGCAGCGGCACTTGCCCTTTCTTGAGGAGTTGCTGCAGTTCTTTCCCGTAAACGATGTCGGTTTTCTTCATTACTTTTCGTCCGGTGCGGGAAGTGGGGGAGGCGTAGATGGCGCCAGTTTTAGTGGCCCACCAGAACACGCTTTTGCCCAGCATTCTTAAGCTGGAGAAGCGCGGCTTCTTCCTGACCGAAAGGTGCACTTCATGTGTTTTAGCCAGTTCCACAGCTATCTGAGCCCCAGAATTACCGGCCCCTACCACTAGTACTTTACCCGCCGGAAGCTGCCCCGGATTACGGTAGTATGCACTATGCAGCTGCACCACATGGTCAGCAGGTGTGGTGACAAAGTTGGGAATGTATGGTTTCTGAAAAGGCCCCGCGGCTATTACTACTTGTTTGGCTCGAAAAGTGTGGGTGGAGGTTGCTATATAAAAGGCACCCTCGGCTTTGTAAAAAGAAGTTACCCGTTGCTCTAGCTGTATTGGCAACTGAAACTGCTGGGCGTACTGTTGCAGGTAATCAGCAATTTGGTCTTTGGTAGGATAGTGACCTTTAGGCATTAGGAGCGGCCAACCAGGTAAGTTGCAGTACTCGGCTGGGGTGAACAGCCGTAAAGAATCATACCGGTCCCGCCATGATTGCCCCACTTGGCTGGCACCATCCAGCATGAGAAAATTTTTCCGCTGCAGGTGCAGGTAATACCCCATGGCTAAGCCAGCCTGACCAGCGCCAATCACTACCACATCATACAAATTCTGTTTATCTGTTTCCAATGCTGGGCTCTGTTTTCCGGTGTTTGCTATAACTAAATAGGATACGCAAAAGTAGAGGGCGGTCAGACGGAGCCGTTACAGAATTTTGTAGAAGACGTGTATGATTTTCAGGGAGGGCACAAAAAACTAGCTCCCCCATCAGGCTGAGCAGGTGGGGGAGCTAGTTCTTATTTTGGCCCTGTTTTACAGAAAATAAGGCTAAACTGGTTAAGCTATATCAGAATTGTTGGCGGCAGAAAGAAGCTCGGCCACGGGATCTGATTTCGGAAATAAGTCTTGGCAGGCTTCAATGCACTTGCGGCAGGCTTCGGCGCAGGCCTGGCAGTGGTCGTGCGCGTGGCGCTCACATTCTATGGCGCAGGCCTCGCAGATCTCCACGCACTGGCGCAGCACCAGCCTAGCATGCTCTGAACCTTTAGACAGAAACGAAGCCGTTAGCCGGCAATAATCGGCGCAATCTAAATCCAAGTGAATGCAGCGCGCCATTTTTTTCACTTCTTCTTCTTGCAAACAGGCGGTGGCACAGTGGTCGCAGGCTGCAATACAGGCCAGCAACGCATCAATGGCCGGTTTATATTCGGTACGCATAGGCTTGAAGTTTTGGTGAACTATTCTATACGCGGCCCATGCATTTGGGTATAGCGTTTTAAGGCTGTTTTTGGGAAATGAGGGAAGAAACCTAGTGCTGAAATCATCTTAATGGTACACTCCGGCCTGTTCACAGGCATGGCCATCGGCACCGCGTTCTACTTGCAGGGTGACGTGCTGAATACCAAAGTGGTGACTCAGTTCTTCCCTCATTTCCACCAGTTGGGCATCTTCATAAGAATCTTCCACTACCAGATGGGCGGTAAGGGAGGTTTCAGTGGTACTCATGGCCCAGATGTGCAGGTCATGTACCTGAGCCACGCCCGGCACGTCTTCCAGAAACTTTCTGATGGCCGGTAAATCCGTGCCCTGCGGAACGGCATCTAAGGTTAGCCGAAGTGACTCTACCAATAAGCCCCAAGTGCTCCAGACAATCACTACCATGATGATAAGGCTCATAACGGCATCAATCCAGTACCAATTGGTGTAGTACATGACCACACCCGCTATCACTACTCCTAAACTCACCAGCGCATCGGCGACCATGTGCAGGTACGCGCCTTTCACGTTAATGTCATGTTCTTTATCCTTGAAGAAGAGCAGGGCAGTACCTGCGTTAATGACAATGCCAATGATGGCTACCACGGAGATGGCGGTACCGTTGAGGCTAGGAGCGGTGCCTAAACGTTCAATGGCTTCCCAACCAATGGCTCCCACGGCGAGTAACAACAACACGGCGTTGAGTAAAGAAACCAGCGTGGTAGTCTTTCCATAGCCATAGGTAAAGCGGGAGGTGGGTTTGCGCTGCGACAGTTTGAGAGCCATAAACGCCAGCACCAGACTGATGACATCGGTGAAGTTATGGCCGGCATCGGTAAGAAGAGCCAGTGAGTTGTACCACCACCCGGCGGCAGCTTCCACCACCACAAACACAATGTTCAGGACAATGCCTAGCAGAAAGGCTTTGCTCACATTGCCAGACGCCGGAATTCCGTGGGCGTGTGCTCCGTGTGCATGTCCGTGCGAATGTGAATGACCGTGTCCCATAAAAGAACTTTAATGAACAACTTCCTTTTTGTACGCGAAACTGAGACTGAGTTTGGGTTACTTTCGCAAAGAAAGCTTTTGTGACGGGTAGCAATTTATACCTTAAAGTAAGATTTGTATAAAGTTTGCTGAAATTGTAATGTAAGTCATAGAGAGCTTTAAGTAAAGTCTGTTTTAGCCCTCTTTTTTCAGAAGCAGCACATAAAAGGGAAGGCAGCCGGTGTGAACCGGCTGCCTTCCCTTTTATAGAATATATAATATTAAGCAGTTGCTAATGAGCGGCAAGCTTCTACGCAACGGTAGCAGGCTTCGGCGCACTGCTTGCAGTGATCTGCCTCATGTTTGGCACATTCGTCACCGCACTTTTGGCAAAGTTCAATGCATTCTTGCAGCAGGTGCTTTCCATGCTCAGAGCCTCTGGCTAAAAAGGTGGCGGTAAGTTTACAGATATCGGCGCAGTCGCGGTCAAGCTTAATGCAGGCGGCCATCATTTTTACATTGTCTTCCTCTAAACAGGCAGAGGCGCAATGTTCGCAGGATAAGTAACAATTAATAAGGGCGTCAATGACAGCTCGGTTATTTTGTGAATTGTGCATAAGTAATGGTTTAAAGTGAAACATAATTTGTGTTCACACCCTACTTCGCTGCTCGCTATTTACTTTGCTTGTAGCAAAGAAAAGAACCAACAGGGGTAAGATACCATTGTTTTTACGGGCTGCTCCTTCTGCTGTTGTTATAAAATTATGTGTTCAGATGTATAAAATTCGCGGCTAAGTGAGGTTGTCCAGCGGCTGACGTTCTACGTGTGGGTCTTTTTTGAAGTCGGTTACCGAAACGCCGGTCACTTTCTTGAACTGGTTTGAAAGGTGTTGTACGCTGCTGTACTGGAGCTTGTGCGCAATTTCGCTGAGGGTAAGTTCACCATAAGAGAGCAGTTCCTTCACGCGCTCAATCTTCAGCCGAATCAGGTATTTCTCTATGGTGGTGCCGGTGTGCTGCGAGAACACTTTGCTCAGGTGCTGGTAAGAGCCATGTAACTTCTCAGAAAGATACACCGAGGTGGTGATGGGTTGGTATTCTTCCTCCAGGTGGTGCTGGTACTCCAGAAGGGCAGTCTTTATCTGGTCGGTTAGTTGCTCGTCTTTGTCTTTCAGCAACTCAAAACCATGTGCCTGTAAGGCGTTGTTTAGCTGCTCGGCGTCTATGGATTGTCCTTGTACATGTGCCTCGCCCAGCTTTACCTCTTTTACCTCTAGCCCCTGTTGCGATAAGACCTCAGTAACCGTGGCAATGCAGCGGGGGCAAACCATATTTTTAATGTGCAGGTGTTGTTCCATAAGAGGCGAATCTAAATTCTGGAAAATACTGGCTTGATAAGACCTCTGGCAAATGAATACAGAATATTGGAGGCTTGCAAGTAGACGGCAAAAAACGTGTAGCTACATTGTTTAAACGTGGCCCTGTCAGAATTAGTTTAAGGGCGTTTCTTAGGCAAATTTCTTTTAGGCGCTGGCTTGGCTGGTGCCTTCTGTTTAGAGAACCGCCCGAACGCCCAATTCACCGACGGAATAATCAGAAAAACGGTGCCGGAAATCATGATAAAGATTATCAGGAAAGCATTGAGCAGCCGTAGCAGAAAATCACTGGTCAGGCCGAAGGTGTAGAGCAGCAGCGTCATGGCGAGCACCAGGCTAACCAAACCAGCTATAATCAAGTCGCGGCGCCAATCGCGCTGGAAGGGGTGGCGTTTTACTGTTTTTGCCATGTTACGCCATGCAGCCTCTAATCCAGTGAGGTAATAAGTGCAGAAACTCTTCTTGCAGTGCCTGTCCGTTGTTTTCTTCTGAGTGTCCCAAGGCTTTTTTGATGAACTCAGGCAGGGGTAAATTCTGCTGCTTCAGCTCTAGCACATACTCTTGCAGCACCTGCGGCCTGGGCCCCCAAGAGCCCAGTGGCTGCAGCGTTTCAGCGTTCAACGCAATGAGTTTAGGAATGCTCTTGCCCCCGTTGGTCAGGTACGCCTCCATAACGGCAGGCTGTTCTGAACGCAGTATGGTACGCAGCTCAATGTTCGGAGATTGCTCGGCAATGGCGGCCAAAACGGGTACATGCACTGCGGCATCACCACACCAGCCCTCAGTTAGCACCAGCCATAGCTGCGGGCGCGTCACTGTTTGCACCAAATCTACCAGGTCTTGCTGCAGCGGCGTTTGGTAGGTGCGCTGCATTATCTCTAAATTATCTTTGGTGACCTGAGCCAGAAAATCAGACTGTTCCAGACCAGTGGTTTTGCCTTGGGCTACTGCCTCGCGCACCAATGCCTGGTAGCCGTCATAGGTAAGGCCTTGGGCCACTACCTCTGGGGTGATCACATTTTGTTGTTCCTGCATAAGCGTAACATTTCTGGAGGTGCGAAGATACGGTAAAGCTACTTTCTTGCCTAAGAGCCTGTTTAAGTTTTGGTTTCATAAGCGAAAATGGCAAGAGTAGGGTTCTGCCAAAACAGTTTTTGAGTCTCATAGCAGCGCTTCGAAGGCGATAAAAGTGCGAAGGCAGGTTCTTGCTATGGCCGTTTGCAGCATGAAAGCCAAAATTTAACAGGCTCTAAAGAAAGAATAAAAAGCAAAAGGCCCGAGTCTGTTTCTCGGGCCTTTTTAAGAAAACAAGCCCAAAATGCTCGTCTTCTGGATAACTACAAAAAAGAACCTATTGCTTCTTTTTCGCTTCTTTCAGTTCATCTGCCAAGCTAGCATCGCCTTTGTGGGCTTTCTGGGTGCTGGCGTTGAATTGGTTGTTACGGGTTTCTTTGTCAGAACCGTCAGCACCACGGGTGGCGGTGGTTAAGTTGGCGTTTGAACCTTGTGGGCTGTCAGGGCCATCGTTCGGCATGGCTCTTTTGGCACCGCCGCCGTGACCTTCGGATCTTGGTACATTTTCACCGCGGGTATTGTCAGCGCCGCCGGGTACTGGTCCCTCAGTGAAATTAGGCGCGTTAGTGCCTTTTTCTGGGTTGTGGTTGTGGATATTGTTCGGTCTTCCGCTCACGCCAGCACCAGTGCTCATGCTGTTGTCGTTTTGCGACTTCTGCTGCCCGCTACCTGAGGTGTTCGGGCTTGATTTGGTTTCCGGTGACCCATCGTACGGAGGATTGTTGTTGTGCCTGTTGCTGTTGTTCAGGTGGTCGTTTTGGTCTTGTATATCTTGCCAGCTTCTGTCTTGCTCGGCTCTATGTTGTTTTGGGCTATTGTCGCCTTTTCCCTTTGTCATAGTTTGGTCTCCTTATCTTAGTATGTAAAACATGTACTGGTATTTGGTCCGGTTCAGATCTTATTTAAACTTGTATTTTGCGCTGCAAACTGGCATCGAAAGAACCTGCCTTCGCCTTTTTCTCGCACCATAGCGTTGCTATGCTGCTCCAAAAACGCTTCGCCAGAACCTTCCGCTCCCAATTTTCGCCTGCAAAACCAAAATTTAAACAAACTCTAGGCCAGAGTACTACTCTTTACGTGTCTGGTAACAGTGGGTTAGGGAAGGGGCAATCTTCTGCGTATAGTGCTACCGTAATATTTGAAAAGGAGAACTGCGGCTGTTGACTTAACTATTAGCCCTTTACCCGCGTACTAAGGCTATGCGCAGCAGGCTAGCCTGTTGCGCCAGTAACCAATACCGAACTAGAACTATGGAAAAGCTATTTATTTCTTTTAAACGTCTTTCTTTCGCGCTGATGGTGGGCGGTGCCTTAGCAGTGGGTGCCTCCTCTTGCAGCAAAGGCGAAGAAGCAGGCGCCGTGAATGTAGAAGAGGGCGAGTTCAAGAGCAAAGACCCTACTGACCATAACGCCACCGGAAACGACGACAAAATGCAGCAACAGCCTGCCGACCCGTCTGATGACTCTACCTATGAAAACATCTATGACCGGCAGGAGAAAAAAGCCCGCGAAGGAGCGGGTTCAGGCGTAGGTGGAGCCGCCAATGTTCCCCAAAAAACAACGAATTAAAGTAGAACAGCCCTAAAACAGAAGAGGCCGCCCACAGGGGCGGCCTCTTCTGTTTTAGGGCTGTTCTTATAAAACTAGGGCAAAAACAGCTTATCTGAACGTGAAGCCGTTTGGCAGTATCCGTACCTGGAAGGAATCAATACGTTCACCTGATGTTTTGAAACGTACTACTCTGCCGTTAGAGGCATAAGGGCCTACTCCCGCATAAATTAAATCTTCCTGCGGTGATACTCCTAAACCATATAATTCGGTGCGGTTGAAGAGAGGTGCAGTGGGTAAAGTGGTTGCGGTGGTAGAAACTCTGTACACTGATTTGTTAAAGCTATAATATACTTGGTTTCTGGCACCATTAATAGCCAATAAGCCTGGCGCTTGAGTAGAACCTGGTAAAGCAAAAACAGTTTGGTTTTGGTTGGCGGGATTGATTTTGATTAATGCGCCGCTAGTGCCGTAGCCACCGCGCAGCACCCAAATATTGTTGCTGGCATCTACCACCAGTTGGTTAGGGTTATCTCCAACATCAATGGTACTTTCTACCTGGTCAGTGGCTGTGTTAATAACTGATAATGTGTTGCCGCTGCTGTTTGCCACGTACAATTTATTGTTCACCAGCACCAGTTGCTCTGGCAATTGACCTACCTCGATAGTTTTAAGAACCGTGTTTGAGTTAAGGTCCACAACGGCTACTCTTCCGTTAACGCCATAATCTACCCATTCGGTAATATAGCCCTTTTGGCTGTTCAACGCTACCATGTAGCGGGGCAGAAGCAGGTCTTCAATCACACCCAGTTCTTCGAAAGTGTAGGCATTTACTACTTCCACTTTGTTGCTGTTGTTGGCTACCAGGTAAGCTTTGTCATTGGCAATAGTCATAGACTGCACCACGTCGCCTAAGGGGCGATCATTTACTTCTTTGAATAGCTCAGGTACAAGCGTTTTGGTGTTCGGGTCATAGTAGCTCACTTCACCATTAGGGGTGCCAAAGCTACCTTCGTTGGTAATAAAAACGCCATGCTCATATGCTCCTTTAGGGCCACTGTCATCATCTGAACTACATGAGGTGAACAGAAGGGAGCCACTGGCTAAGGTGTACAGCAAATAGCGGTTAAAACGGGTGGTTTTCATAGACTGAATAAAAAAATGTAAAATGTATTATGGTTGTTATTGAGATTTGAATCTGTTCCACAGCACCGCCAATGAAAGCCGGAAATTGCGGGGTGGCATGGCACGGTAGGCCATGGTCTGATAGACTGTGTTCGTTGCATTCTGCACTTGCGCCATAACTTGCACCTGAACGCGGCGAAGGTCAAACGTTTTCCCGAGCCCAGTGTTAACCAAGGTATAGGCTGGTAGCCAATTGTTGTTGTCGTTATCGGTAAAGCGGAGGTCGGTGAAGGTGGCGTCAGCGGTCAAGAACCAGTCTCGGAACCTGAAGTCGACCCAGCTGGCAAGCTTATGCTTTGGTACATAAAACAGCTGCCGCTCTTGTAGCTCGCCCCAAGCGTTGGGCAGTTTCTGTTCTGAAATGGTGTAGGCGTAAGCCAAACCGCCAAGTAGAGTCCATTGGGTAGCTGGTTGCCATTGCCATTTACTGTCAATTTCAGCTCCATGGCCCTTTACCTTGCTAAGATTAACCGGCTCAGAGTAACCTCCGGAGGCAGGCTGCCATTGAATCCAGTCGTGTACCTGCAGCGCATATACTGTTGCTTCTGTAGTGCCTGTTACTTTCTTGTTTTTGTACTGGTGTAGTAAACTTGCTTCATAGCCCCAGCCGTTTTCAGGTTGTAGGTTCGGGTTTCCGCCGGGGCTCCAGAAACGGTCGTTCAAGGTAGGCACTCTATAGCTGCGCGAGATGTTTGCTTTTGCGGTAAGGCTGCTTTTTGACTCCTCCAACAGCAAGTAGTTGGCGCCTAACGTTGGGGTTATAGGCGGGTTATAACCGTTCACCAGCGCCTGCCGCAGATTTAGGCTTAGTTGAAGTTTAGTGGTGGGGTCATAGCGCAGCCATGCGTAGCCAGAGAAGCGGTACTCCTCTACTTCGCCTCCATATCCGCCTACATCGGCTCTGAACAACTGGCCCTCCGTTCCTACTTGCAGAAGCAGGTGAGGCAGCAGATTCCGCTCGTGTTCTACTTGACTTTGCAGCGTATTGACTTTTGACAGCGAAAGTATGCTGTTGTCTTGATAGTCGAGGCGGTCGGTGAAATAAGCTGCCCGAACGCTGGTGCGCCCACCGGCCACGCGTCCAGCCCATTCAGCCATCAGGCGTAGGTTCTCGTCTTCTTGTCGGGCGTTGGAGTTGGCACTGCCCATGGCAGGCTGAATCTGGCGGTGCGTGTTCACATACCAAGCCCGCACCGACACCTGCTGGTCAGGGCTTAATTTATAATGAATGTCCTGCGCAAAGCTTGTCTGGCGGAAAGCGGCGTTTTGTTGCCGCTCCCAGGGTTTGCCAAAGGCAGCTGTGTTCTGGAACCGGAAATCATTTTCTGAACTGGTTCGGCTGAACGAAGAGGAGAGGGAAATTCTCCTGTTAGAGTAGCTCCCGCTGGCGGCAGTACGGTGATGGCCAAAGCTACCAACCTCCTGCTGTACCCGCACTTGTTGCCGATAAGTAAAGGAAGCAGGGTTTTCTAAAATAACGGCTCCACCCACGGCTCCGCTGCCGTGCAGGGCGCCACTGGGGCCGTGCTGCAAACTTACTTGGGTAGAGAACTGTGGCGGGAGAAGCGCAAAGTCTGACATACCCAAAGTAGGCAAGGCAATGTTGAACCCGTTCCAGAGCACGGCGGTATGGCTGGAGGCGGTTCCTCTGAATGCTACGGTGGCGGTCATGCCGTTGCCGTAGCTGCGCAGGTACAGAGGCGTGCGCTGCTGTAATACATCGGCCAGGGTAAGGCCAGGCTGCCGTTGCAGCAGTAGTGAATCAACTTGTAGGGTGCGGGTACCTGCGGAAAAGTGCTCATATCTTCGGGCGGCAATGGTCACCTCCGTCAGTTGCACACTGTCTGACAGTAACGACTGGGCACAAATACCCGGAGCGCCTGCTAACTCAGCGGCAACAAAAGCTATTACAAAACAAACCAGACGGTGTACCATTTCCTCAGCTTAAAGAGCAGAGGAGACTACAAAGGAAGAAATAAACGAAAACGCCAACCCACGGTGGGGCTACCATCCTTGCTGCTTTTTTCCCGAAAGCCTCCAGGTTAAGTGGTGCAATGGCAGGTCTCCTGGCTCTCTTCTCCGGCCCGGCCTTCCCATCTGGCAAAGCAGACAGTGGCATGTGGTGGGCAGAATATTGTGAAGATAACAGTTGCGGGAACAGCTCAGGTTTCTCACCTGATTCCCTATTAAGACGTTACCGGCAGAAGGCCGGGGCAGTCACCATTAGCGGCGCAAAGGTACGCTAAGTTTGGCAGGAGTGCTATAGGGACAGGTAAAAAAGGTTTGCCTATGCGTTTTTAGCCTGATTTCCGGAAAACATTGCTGAAACAGGTTGTACCTTTTGTTTAGAGTTGCAAGTGTTTTTTGTAAAAATCTTGCTACAAAGTTTTGAATGCTCTCCTGATTTATGACACTCAAAAGCTGCTTGGAGAGAACATACTCTGACCTATTACCTTACAGGTAATATAGGAATACGCGTGATTGGTAGTAAGTAAAGCTTCGATAAAAAGATATGTTCTCTGTGTTTACAATAGAAATCAATATATTAGTGGGTACGAGCACGCTTAGCTTATATTGTGCAGCCCCTGAGGGAGAAAGTAAACTGAAAATTCTGGGCAGGCATTGCATAGAGTCTCTGGTTGATATTGCTAAGCAGACAGGTTGTAAGCAGCTGTTCTTCTAATGTTAAATACGAAAATTAAATTGTTAAATACGAAAATTAAATCCTTATAGAGTAGCAAGAATTTTTTGCTCTGATTCATTTATTCAATCATGAAACTTCATTTAATTTTATTTCTGTTGCTTTTCTCCTTGCTGGTTTCCTCTTGCGCAGTGCAGAAAAGCACCAGTCATGTTGACCATAAAGCCCTGGAGCTGCAGGAGAAAATTTCTAAAAAACCCGTGTATGACCTGCTCAAGCGGGTTGTGCCGCAGCACGCGTCTTCCTTCGTGGTAGAGTTTATTCCGCAGGAAGACGGCAAGGACGTGTACGAGGTGGAGAGCAGGGGCGGCAAGGTCGTGCTGCGCGGGAACAACGGCGTGTCGGTGGCCAGCGCCCTGAACCACTACCTCAAGCACTACACCCACAGCAGCGTCACCTGGAACGGCAGCAACATCAATATTTCTAGCCCTATGCCGGTGGTGGCACAGAAGGTGAGGAACGTAAGCCCCTACAAGTACCGCTACTACCTCAACTACTGCACCTTCAACTACACCATGAGCTGGTGGGACTGGGAGCGCTGGCAGTGGGAGATAGACTGGATGGCAATGAACGGCATCAACATGCCGCTGGCCCTGACGGGGCAGAACGCCATCCACCGCCGGGTGTACAAGGGCATGGGCCTCACCGACAAGGACCTGGAGAGCTTCTTCAGCGGCCCGGCCTACTTCAGCTGGTTCTGGATGGGCAACCTCGACGCGTGGGGAGGGCCGCTGCCCGTGTCCTGGATGGAGAGCCACGAGGCCCTGCAGAAGCAGATCCTGGAGCGGGAGCGGGGGCTGGGCATGACGCCCATCCTGCCCGCCTTCACCTGGCACGTGCCGCCGGCGCTGAAAGACAAGTTTCCGGAGGAAAAACTTAAAAAAACAAAATGGGACGAAATGGCGGCTCCTGTATATCTGCTGGACCCCGACGACCCGATGTTTGTGGAGATTGGCAGAAAATTCATTGAAGAGCAAACCAAAACATTTGGCACTGATCATTTTTATTCGGCTGACACTTTCAACGAAAACCGCCCACCCTCCAACGATTCTACTTTTCTAAGCAACATCAGTAAGAAAGTGTACCAGTCTATGGCGGCGGCAGACCCCAAGGCGGTATGGGTTATGCAAGGCTGGCTGTTCCACTTCTCCCCTGAATTCTGGAAACCTATCCAAGTGCAAGCTCTTTTAAATGCGGTTCCGCATGAGAACATGGTCATTCTGGATTTGTACAGCGAGCGCAGCCCAATGTGGGAAAACACCAAATCGTACTACGTCAAGCCTTGGATCTGGAACATGCTACACAACTTTGGCGGTAACGTTAGTATGTATGGCCTCATGGACAGAATTGCCACTTGGCCTTCTAAAACCCTACAAGATCCAGATAAAGGTAACTTGGTAGGAATTGGCTTAACCCCTGAAGGTATAGAAAGTAATTCGGTGATCTACGACCTCATGATGGAGAATGCCTGGCGAACTACTTCCATTGATCTTGATACCTGGCTCCGTGGCTACACCAGACGCCGCTACGGAAAAGAAAATGAGCATGCTAACCAAGCTTGGCAAATATTGAGGCGAACCGTCTATGCAGACAGTATTACTTCCGGCGGGCCTGAGTCTATTATTACCGGAAGACCAACCTTTAACAGGAACACCAAGCGTGTTATTACTCGGTTTGCCTATGAACCCATAGCCTTAATACCCGCATGGGAGAAAATGATAGCCGCCTCAGAAGAATTGAAAAACAGCGAAGGTTTTCAATATGACCTGGTAGATGTAACCCGGCAGGTTTTAGGTAATAATGCCACTCAAGTGCAGGAGCAGTTTGTGCAGGCGTATAAAAAGAAAGATATAGCCGCATTCAGGCAGCACAGTACTGATTTTATTACCTTGATTGAAGACATGGATAAATTGTTGGCTACCCAAGAAGACTTGTTATTGGGCAGATGGCTTAACTCGGCTAAAAGTTGGGGTACCACTGAGGCAGAGAAAAGGCTTTATGAGAGAAACGCCCGCAACCTCATTACCCTTTGGGGTGATAAGAACAGCAACCTTATGGATTATGCTAACCGGCAGTGGGCGGGGTTGCTAAATGGATTTTATAAACCGCGTTGGCAGCAGTACTTTACTGATGTTGTCGCCCAGATGGAAAAGGGGCAGGAAATCAATCAGAGAGCTTTTGATGAAAAAATTAAGACATGGGAATGGGATTGGGTGAACAGCAATGAAACCTATCCAGACAAGCCAATAGGAAATTCAGTAGATATAGCAAACGAACTGTTCCGGAAATACAACCAGAAAATAAAGAACAGCTACCAGTAAGACGGGAAGTCAACAGATTGGTGTAGCCTGTAAAGTCAAATAGCTGTGAACCGTGGAAGCGGACGGTTTAAATTTTTCAGACTGCATTAATTTAACCCGTTGGAAACAGTAATCTATTTTCTTTTTTAGAACCTTGAAGGAAGAAGAAAAACGAGGCTGTTTTAGGGCTGTTTTCTCGAAAACAGGCAAGAATCAGAAAGTAGGAAGGTAAAGGGATGGGCAGAAGGTGCGTAACTTTTTCGGAGCCGAAAGAGTTTTAGCATTGTATTTGTATTAGGCTTGCCGTCTTACTTTTCTCTTGATTTTAAATGAAACGATTTCTGCTTTTAAGTACCTTTTGCTTGGCTTTTCTGATTCACGGGCAGGCCCAGACAATATCACAGATCAACTTTGATGCTATTAAAACGGCAGTGGCCTCCTCTAAGTCTGCCTATTATTATCCTAGCCTGCTTAAGCGGTATCATGCAAATGATGTCAGCCTTACTTCAGAAGACTACAAGCACCTCTATTATGGCTGGGTTTTTCAGCCGGGCTATAATCCTTACAAAGGCAATGATAAAGCTGACGCCCTAAACCAGATGCTGCTCTATGAGCGGTTTCCTGAAATTATCACCACCGGGAAAAAAATTCTGCAGACTGATCCCTTCAACCTGGATGTGATGTACCTGATGGTGATGGCTTATGGTGAGATGCGCAACAAAGCGGAAAGTGACAAATGGCTGGCAAAAGTAGAAGGCATTGCCGGAGCCATAAAAGCGAGTGGTACTGGTCAATCGCCGGAGAGTGCCGTGGTGTTGGTTGCCCCCCGTGATGAATACATGTTCTTGACTATGGTGGGCTTGCGCCAGGCGTCGGCTCCCCAACTGGTAGAGAATAAGTACCACCTGATACCAGTAAAATCGCCAAATAAGCTTAACTATACCCAAGTGTACTTCAATATTCAAAAACCGCTGGCACGTAAGAAATAGCAGCGTCATCACTCTATCTAATTTACCTGCTTTTTTGAAAAGTAGTTAGCTGTTTTGGGGCTGGTTTAACAAAACCAGCCCTAAAATGTATTACCTTACTACTCTACCAACTATGAAAACAAAATTACTTTCAAGCTTAATGCTGGTTCTGGCGTTTTCCGCCTGCCAAACTCCGTCTGAAAACAACCAAGGCAACGACAGTGTCATGAATAATACGGTTGTAGCTGCCCCCTGTGATTTTACTCCCATTGATTCTGTCAGTGCCCAGAAACAGCTGAAAGGCGAGTGGGAGTTGGCGGGTGTAAAGCCGAACCGTATGATGGCTGACCAGCCCGATGAGTTTTTGACTGGTGAGCAGATCGGTACGCCCCGAGGATTGATCTTTTACGACAATAACGAGTTTGAGCAAACTTTGAACGGGCAGAAACAGAGAGAAAGGCAAAAGTATGTTCTGCAAGACGAAGGCCTTTCACCGTTGGCTTACCAGTTCTGGTTTTGCGGGGATAATACCCTTATCTTAAGTAACGTGGCAGCCGATGGCCCCACAGAGGTATATATCCGGAAGTAACGGGAATGCTTCAACATCATCAGCCCCCGCACTTTCAGCCCATTCCTCAGGAGTTTTATGCAAGGCCCCATGTTGAGACTATTGCGCTGGAGCTTCTGGGAAAATACCTTTTTAGTAACATAAGCGGAGTGGTGGCAGGGGGCATGATTGTGGAAACGGAGGCATATTCTGGCCACAACGATGCGGCCAGCCACTCAAGCCAGGGCCGCCGTACCAAGCGCACCGAAGTCATGTTTGGCCCACCGGGTGTAGCGTACGTATATCTGATTTACGGAATTTACTCGCTATTCAATGTAGTGACCAATGTAGAAGGAGCCGCCGATGCGGTTTTGATTAGAGCCCTTGAACCTGCCGAGGGCGTTGAAGAAATGAAGCTCAGGCGCAGCCTCACCAAAGTTGAACCACGGCTAACCGCAGGTCCTGGGCTCTTAACCCAGGCATTGGGTATTAACACTGCACACACAGGGCTACCTCTTGCCGGACCTCATATTTGGTTAGAAGACCACCAACTACAGATTCCGGAAGAAAGCATTGTTGCTGGCCCTAGGGTGGGAGTTGCCTATGCCGGTGCAGATGCCCTTTTACCTCGGCGCTTTAGTCTGAGGGACAACAAATGGGTGAGTAAGGCCAATCCGAAATACTAATTTAGAAAAGTAGTAATACCCTTCACAACAAGAGAGCCTGCCCAAAGTTGGGCAGGCTCTCTTGTTGTGAAGGGTATAGGCATTAAGCATTGCGGCCGCCGCGTTCTTTATCAGAAATTGGTCGATCTAACTCGCTATGTCCGTGTTCTGGTTTGTTAGGTTCTGCTCTGGAGAAGGTGTCACCTAAGCCGGAGCTTTTATCGTTGTTTCTGCTACCACCTGTTCCGCCGGAGGCTTGGTTTGTTACTTCAGTAGCGGGCGTTCCTCCTTTTTTGCCAGCTTCAAATGATTTCTCTGGGTTACTGCTGAACCCGTACTGCTCCTGGTTTTTATTCTGATTTTCCATCGTCTCTCTACATTTAAGGTGCAACATAGGCCGTGTTGGCCGCTTTTCTTTATTTAGTACGAGCCTGAAACGGAGGGGTTTATGGTAATCTGGAGGAAGGGGATGGATTAAAAGGAGATAGCAAAAGTTTGTTGTCTTGGGGCTGTTTTCCTGAAAATAAGCCTAAAACAGGTATTCCACCTATCACACTTTCTGGCAAAGCAGAAGTATTGGCTTGTTGTGCATATCAGTAGTGGCAAAAAGATAGTCAGAGCCGCCTTCCTTCAGCTTCAGTTTATCGCGCAATTGCGCAACCGATAATGGATAATTACGGGCGGTAATATTCGCTTTTTTGAGTGGCAGGAGCTTCTGTAATTCTTTGGCGCTGGTTTTCGGTTTTGCCGTGATTTCGAAAATTCGGCCCGGAAATACCTCGCACAACTCAGTGGAGGTATACAGATGGCTGTTGCGGTGCAGCTTGTGCAGCCCATATTCCTGGCTTAACCACTTATAAGCGCCCGCTTTCAGAAGGGCAGTGTTAGGTTCGTACAGGAAGCGCTGCGGGTCAGAAAAGGTGGCATTGGCTTTTTCTTCCTGAGCTTTGGTAAAGCTGATTTCCTGCGGCAGCTGATCTGGCCTCAGATTCACGGCTGTGATGGTGGGTGCGTCTGTAGCCTCAGAAGATAGCAGGTACAGCACTTCTTTTACTTCGTTCTGTACCGCCACTACCCACACCTGCCCTACCTGACTAAGGTCTTGCAAAGCTAAATCTACATCTAGCATAGGAGCGGTTTTAAGCAGCACCTTCTTACTTTTCTGAAGCAACAGCGGCAGCAAGTTCAATACATCTGGTTCGCAATCTTGCAGCAGGTGCACACGCTCTTGGCTCTGCCCACGGCGGGCGGGGTCCAGGTAAATGACATCTACGGGATCAGTCAAGCCCTGCAGAAAATCTTCTGCCTTAGTTGAGTGTACCTCAATATTCTTTACTTCTAGCTGCTCATAGTTATAGGCGACAGTTTGCGCCAGTTCAGCCTGATGTTCCACGTAAAACACTTTGTCAAACCTTTGGGCAAAATAGAAAGAGTCGACCCCAAAACCACCAGTCAAGTCTGCCAGTATCTGGCCCTGCACTATCTTAGCTTTATAAGCGGCGGTGATGTCAGAGGAACTTTGCTCCACAGACAGGTTAGCCGGAAAAACAAGGTTTAGGTTTGACGCCCACAGGGGAAGTTTTCCTTTAGCTTTTTGCCTCGCCCGTATTTGCTGCGCCAGTTTAGGAACATCCAGCTCAGGCCACTTTTTGCCTTGCAGTACCAGCTGGGCGGTGTCGGAAGAAAGGTGCTGGGCAATGAAATCGCGTTCCGCTGGGCTGAGCATTTATTTTAATTAGGAATTAGGAATTAGGAATTAGGAATTAGGAATTAGGAATTACTGCATCTAGCCTCCTTTTTCCAAAGTAAATGTAAAACCGACTTTGCTAACCAACAACCAAAAATAAGCCTCGTTTTGGGGCTGTTTTTCAGAAAATAAGCCTATAACGTACATCAGCTAGTCCGTTGATGATGATAAACTTATTCCGTACCTTTGCGGTTACTATAAAAAGCTGAACTACAATGGTAGAAACGTATTTGAAGTACAAAGTAAAAGATATTTCCCTTGCCGATTGGGGAAGAAAAGAGATTAAATTGGCTGAGGCCGAAATGCCGGGCTTGATGGCCATTCGGGAAGAGTACGGTGCCAGCCAGCCTTTGGCGGGAGCCCGTATTGCCGGTTGCTTGCACATGACTATCCAGACTGCCGTTTTGATTGAAACATTGGTAGCGCTTGGTGCCGAGGTAACCTGGTCTTCCTGCAACATCTTCTCTACCCAAGACCACGCCGCAGCTGCCATTGCCGCCGCCGGTATTCCGGTATATGCCTGGAAAGGTATGACCGCCGAGGAGTTTGACTGGTGCATTGAGCAGACTTTGTTTTTCGGAGAAGACCGCAAGCCATTGAACATGATTCTGGACGACGGTGGTGACCTGACCAACATGGTGTTTGATAAATACCCTGAGTTAGCCGCTGGCATCAAAGGTCTGTCTGAAGAGACTACCACGGGTGTGCACCGTCTGTACGAGCGTATGAAAAATGGCACCTTGTTAATGCCGGCTATCAACGTGAACGACTCGGTAACCAAATCTAAATTCGACAACAAATACGGCTGTAAAGAGTCATTGGTAGATGCTATCCGCCGTGCCACTGATGTGATGATGGCTGGTAAAGTAGCTGTTGTGGCGGGCTATGGTGACGTAGGAAAAGGTTCTGCCGCTTCATTGCGTGGTGCCGGTGCCCGTGTTATTGTAACGGAGATTGACCCAATCTGCGCCCTGCAAGCTGCTATGGACGGCTTTGCCGTTAAGAGAATGGAGAACGCTATTCCGGAGGCTGATATTGTGGTAACCGCTACTGGTAACTTTAACATAATCCGGGCTGAGCACTTCAAAGCCATGAAAGACAAAGCTATTGTCTGCAACATCGGTCACTTCGACAATGAGATTGACATGGCTTGGCTGAACGAAAACTACGGCCACACGAAAGATACTGTTAAGCCACAGGTTGACCTGTACACCATTGATGGCAAAGACATCATCGTTCTGGCCGAAGGTAGATTGGTGAACTTAGGTTGCGCCACTGGCCACCCGTCTTTCGTGATGTCTAACTCATTCTCTAACCAGACCTTGGCTCAGATTGAACTTTGGACGAATGCTGAGGCTTACGAGAACAAAGTATACACTCTGCCTAAGCACCTGGATGAGAAAGTAGCACGTCTGCACTTGTCTAAAATTGGGGTGGAATTGGAAGAGCTTTCTCCAGAGCAGGCTGCCTACATTGGCGTAGAGGTGGAAGGCCCATTCAAACCAGAATACTACCGTTACTAATATTTCTGTTTCCGGCCTGTTTTCTGGGAATGAATATAAAAACGCCCGGCTTCTATAAAGAGGCCGGGCGTTTTTTTGTAAGGGTAGAGCGGTGTTGATTATATTTCTACTGAGGGAAAAGGGGCGACAATTAGGGTATCTGTTAAAACTTATCTTCTTTCAAATCTTTTGATAACCTATGAGTAGTGGCTTGCTTAAAAAAGGTAATTACTCCGCATGCATGGTTGAAAAGAGGGAAATGAGTAAATTAGGGGCTAGATCTTCACAGGGGCCTGAGGCATAACAGCGTTTTTGGCCTATATTTTCAAAAGACATCAAAAAGCCACCTCATCACCATATGTCAAGGCCTAACCTGCGGCCAATTCAACTGCCGTTATGGTGGTTGCTGAAAGGTATTTCATTACTTCCGTTTCCGGTACTTTACGTTTTCTCAGATTTCCTGTACCTGGTGGTATATAGGGTGGTGGGGTACCGAAAAAAGGTAGTGCGCCAGAATTTAGAGCGTGCCTTTCCAGGCAAAACTATATCTGAACGCCGGGCCATAGAAAAACAATTCTTCCGGAATCTGGCAGATATTATTGTGGAAACCTTGAAGTTGGTTTCGCTTACACCGGAAGAATTGGCGAAGCGGGTAACCCTGAAAAACCGTGAAACCATAGACAGCTATCTAGAACAGGGAAAGCCCGTAATGGCTTTGGGAGCTCATTTAGGTAACTGGGAATTTATGTCAGCGGCGGGGAATGCCATGTTCCCGTACCCAATAGACGGAGTATACAAGCCATTGGCTAGCCCGTTTTTTGAAGCTTTCATGTACCACCTCCGTAGCCGGTTTGGCATTACGTTGGTACCCATGAAAGAAACGCTGCGGCACATGCTGCGCCACCGTGGACAAACCCGTATTCTCACGTTGCTGTCTGACCAAGTACCGCCCTTCAAGCTTATCCAGTTCTGGACTAACTTTCTTCACCAGGATACTCCCTTTTATGTAGGGGCAGAGAAAATGAGAACCTCTTTTGGCTATCCTACTTTCTTTGCCGGTATGCGGCACGTAGGCCGTGGCTATTATGAAGTGGAGTTTCAGGAACTGCTTCCGCCGCCTGTGGACGGTGAGAATATTGACCACTTTCCGCTTACCGAGGCCTTTGCCCGAAAACTAGAGGTGTGGATTGAGCAGAATCCTGCAGATTACCTTTGGTCTCATAAGCGCTGGAAGCACCAGCGGCCACAGTAAGTACCTGACAAAACTGTAGGTTAAATTAGTGCAGTTCTTAGGCTCACTAAGCTTCCTGTTTAAGGGATAGTTTTTGAAAAACAGCCCTAAAGCACAAGACCTGAAAATATTGGTGCTTTTCACAATTTGAAGATGTCTTTCTGGATGGTGCGTAACTTGTCAGGAGAAAAGAAAGCAGTACCTTTATCTTTCATTTTTATAGGAATTTAATCAGATCTCATAGCGCATGAAAGTTGCCGGTTTTACCTTTATCAGAAATGCGGTAAAAAACGATTATCCCATTGTAGAGGCTATCACCTCCATTTTGCCCCTTTGCGATGAGTTTATTGTTGCCCACGGTAATTCAGAAGACACTACTCTGGAACTGCTTCAGTCTATAGATTCTCCAAAAATCAAGATCATTGAAACTGTTTGGGATGATTCTTTGCGTGAAGGCGGACAGGTATTTGCGCTTGAAACAGACAAAGCCTATGCCGCCATTTCAGACGACGTAGACTGGGCTTTCTACATTCAGGGAGATGAATGTGTGCACGAGCAGTACTTAGATACTATTAAAAAGGAGATGGAGGAGTGTTTAAAAGACCCCCAGATAGAAGGACTTTTATTTAAGTACAGGCACTTTTATGGCTCTTATGATTACTACGCAGTGTCAAGAAGGTGGTACAGACGTGAAATTAGGGTACTAAAACATTTGCCAGGAGTTCATTCCTACAAAGACGCTCAGGGTTTTAGAATAAATGACCGCAAGATCAACGCCAAACTTATTGATGTTTACATACACCACTATGGCTGGGTAAAGCCACCTAAGGGGTTGAACAGTAAAATCAGAAATTTCTATAAACACTATCAATCTGATGAGTGGATAGAAAAAGAAATGCCTGAGTCAGATGAGTTTGATTATGGCAATGCCGACAGGTTGATGCATTTTACTGGTTCTCATCCTGCTGTTTTTCAGCCAAGAGTGGCAAGGAGTAACTGGAAGTTTTCGTTTGATCCAGTAGACTTACAGAAGAAGACTAGCTTTAGGAGAAAGGTGCTGCAGTGGGTGGAAGACGTAATTGGCTACAGACCATTTGAGTATAAGAATTACACTAGAGTTAAATAATATCTTAAAAGTAAACCTCAATTCCAGCTCAAATAGAATTTGAAATCTGGTCTTCTAATTTACAATAAGAGTTATTTAGCTCTTGGGTTGATATTGTCTTGGTTGAAGGAGGCCTAAAGGACGGTTATACTTTCAACCTCATATTGGTCTATGCCCTTGTCACACCTTGTGATACCAGAGTCAATAGTGCTTTGTAAAATGTTTTCGTTCAAATCATGCCTAGCTTTGGAAGCTTCTCTGTGATAGAGATGATAACAGATTCCCCCAAATTTAATGAATAGGCGCTTTACTCCATTATTGATAAGCCTAACTGCAAGTTCACTGTCTTCCTTGCCCCATCCTGTAATATTTTCATTATAGCCATTGACTTCCAGAAGGTCTTTCCGCCAGAATGCCATGTTGCACCCTTTAACGTAAAACTTATTTCTCTTTTTGTAATGAGGGGCCAGTAACTTGGTAAGGGTAGGGACTCTGATGGCATTTAAGCGGCTGCTCCCGTTCATTAACAGATCTAAATACGGAGGTATTGTTCTCTGACCTAATATCTTTTCTGAATAAGCAGGGGGCAACAAAAGCCTGCTGCCAGAAACAAATCTTTGTGGGGTGGCTAATCGAAGGTGGTCCTTTATGAAGGAAGGGTGAAGAATCAAGTCTCCATCTATTTGAATTATGTATTCGAATTCCGCTACCAGAATAGCTTTGTTACGAATGGTTGATAGTCGAAAACCATTGTCTTCGTGCCACACATGTTTTAAAGGAACAGGAAAATCCTTTTTATACTTTTCAATAAGCTGAAGGGTCTCCGTTTTGGATCCATCATCTGCTACAATCACTTCGTCCGGCAACCTCTCTTGGTTCAATACGCTCTTAAGGCAAACTTCAAGAGCGTTTGGCCAATTATAAGTAGATATGATAAGTGAGGTTTTAAGATGTTTGGCAGGCATTAGTACTTATATGATTGATTTTATTATCAGACCTACTTAGCTGTTCAAAGTAGAGGCCTTTCAAAATGTTTGGTAGGGTACAGGTGTAAGGTTGTTGGCACGTTAGCTTGAGATAGATTTACTTACATTGCCTTCTAATAAAATTAAGTTTACTAATAAAGCTTTTCTTGTACCAAGGATAATACTGCCGGTGGTTTTTTAAGAGATGCACATAGCAGTTTGTAGAGCTAAATAGATCTTTAGATGCATTCAGCTTTATTCTTAAAAAGTTAAGTATTTCTTTTTTGTCTTTAGGTTTCACAAAGTCAGCCTCAGCAAAGGAGAGTGCTTGGGCGTATCTTTTTCCCTTTTCGGTTTCTTTGTCTGTATGTGAACTCTTTAATTTCTGGATTACTGAGTTAGAATGTAACCTGTACTGGGTAAGTATTTTATCTAAATAAAAAACCTTTCCAACATATGCAGCAGTAAAGCCAATCCACCAATCATAATAAAGTACATTCTTAGGAATGGGAGTAATATACTGGAGTAGCTCTCTTTTAAATAGACACGTATGGCCGGTGACAAAATTATATTCCAAGAAACCCTTGTAAGAAGGGTCATGCACATGCTTTATACTTGATTCCAGATTTTGATGAAGTTTTTTGCCATCCTCATCAATCAACTCAGAATTGCTGTAGACAAGCAGACTATTCCCTATGTAAAAGATTAAATCTTCTATTTTGTGAGAATGCCAAACATCATCTTGATCGCTGATGGCAATAAACTCTCCTGTACACAGTGAAAACCCTCGTTCAAAGTTTTTGTTGAAGCCTAAATTGCGTTCGTTCTCAAAAAGCTTTACCCTTGAGTCTTGTCTTTGATACTCCTGAATAATTGCTACACTGCGGTCAGTTGACTGATCATCTACACATACCAGCTCAATATTGGTGTAGGTCTGCTGCAGAATAGAATCTATTTGATCTTTTAGAAAACGTTCACCATTGTAAATGCACATAACCACAGATACAAGAGGGGGAGCAGGTAAAGAAGAGGTCATGTTTCAATGGGTGGGTTGAACTGCAGGAACTTAGGGTGAATTAACCAAAAGGTGTAGAGCCTGAACTTAGCTGGCAAATGTAAATCTCCTTTTTTTAAGGAGGATCACGCTTCCTTTTCTTCGAGCAAAACTTCTTGCCGAATTGGTTTAATTACCACTTGTGGTTGCTGCCGATTCAACTCCCATAGTTTGGCATATTTGATCACCGGATAAATAGAAGACAGGAATGCCCACAGAAATCCTGGGATGCCATTCAAGAAACAGCCTTTCAGAAAATACACTTTGAAGAAGGTGGCGGGGCATTTTAAAATAACATGGGCAAAACCGACAGAAGCCTTTTTCAGACGTAGGTTCTCAGCCGCCAACGTGGTGTATTTGTTAAACTTAGTGAAGAACATTTCCATGTCGCGGTAGCTGTAATGGACCATTTCTCCTTTCAGTTTTCCTATAGTGCCATGAAGGTGTACTTTTTCATGTACCAGTGCATCATCAAAGTTGCCAAATTGCTTATTGAAAAAGCGCAAGAACTTTTTTGAGGCCTCAGAGTTAATGCGGGTACCAAAGAAAATAAGCGGGATGCTTACGTAGTAGCCAGCGTGAGACACTTTTTTCTGCTGGAGAACATGCTGAATTTCGTTCTTCAACTTTTCTGACACCACCTCATCTGAGTCAACGGAAAGTACCCAGTCGTTTTTGGCTAACTCAACGGCGAATCTTTTCTGGTTTCCGTACCGGTCAAAATCTCTGTGATAAATGCGGCAATTAAAGCGTTCGCAAATTTCAATGGTATTGTCTGTACTGCCAGAATCAACCACTACAATTTCATTGCACCAAGTAAGCGCATTTAAAGTTGCCTCCAGTCTATCCCCTGCATTCAACGTAATCAAAACAGCACTAACTTTCTGCATAAACTATGGCGGAGGAATTATTGTATTCTAAATTGCGGAAATAAGTTTAAAACAGCAAGTTACAGCTAAAATAGATGATAGTAAAAAATAAACTATTTTACCTTGCGGCTATTAAACGTAAACATCTGCCTGAATATTCGTATGTACCTATGTATATTTAATTTCTATATTTGCGTATAGGTACCTTTATTAATAGCTGTAAAAGTACTAAATTAAGTCAAATGAGCGAACAGAGAGCCAATTCAATGAGTAAAGAGGAAAAAGATGCCCGCTTTGAGGCGGAGCTGATGCCTGTTATTTCGCCTCTCTACAACTTCGCCTTCAGACTTACCCTAGATGAAGATGATGCCAATGACCTGGTACAGGAGACCTACTTAAAGGCATATCGTTTCTTTGATTATTTCGAACCCGGAACTAATGCCAAGGCGTGGCTGTTCCGCATCCTAAAGAACTCGTTCATAAACGACTTCCGGAAAAAAAGTAAACAACCTGCCAAAGTAGACTACTCTGAGGTAGAGGGTTACTATAATTCTGAAGACGTGGATGCTGAGGGAGACAGCTCTGGCGGCACCACCGACCTGCGCATGGAGAGCGTGCAGGACCTGATTGGAGATGAAGTGGCCGGAGCGTTGAACTCTTTGCCGGTTGACTTCCGAACCGTGATTATCCTCTGCGATTTAGAGGGTTTTACCTATGAAGAGATGGCCAAAATCTTGGACATTCCTATTGGTACGGTACGGAGCCGATTGCACCGGGCGCGGCACTTCCTGAAGGAGAAGTTAGAGAAATATGCTAAGTCAATGGGATACAATAGCTAATTAGAAATAAAATGGCAACAAAAGTTACAGACGAATTAATGGGAGGTGTCTCTTCTGAAGAAAGCCACGAACCAGATTGTGAAAAGGTAGTTGATACCTTTGAAAAGTGGCTAAAAGGCAAAGCCACACAAGAAGAAGAGGCCTTTCTGGCTGAGCAGGCTGATGAATGCTCTCCTTGCTTTGAAAGCATAGACCAACAGCAACTGTTCGTGAAATTCCTAAACGCGTCTCTCCCGCGGCCTGGTGCCCCTACCAATTTGGTAGAAACCATCAAATCAAAGATCCACCAAACAGCTTAGTCCGGCTAAGCTTCCCTACGCAGGATGCAAGGTAAAATTATTATTTTTTCGGCTCCCTCCGGAGCCGGCAAGACTACAATTGTACGCCATTTAGTAAGTATACTCCCTGAATTAAGTTTCTCTATCTCTGCCTGCACCCGCGACCGCCGTGGCCGCACCGAGGTAAACGGGAAAGATTATTACTTCATCACCCCAGACGAGTTTCGCGAGAAAATAGACAACGATGAGTTTGTGGAATGGGAAGAGGTGTATGAGGGCGCTTTTTACGGAACTCTAAAATCTGAAATAGAGCGTATCTGGGCATCCGGCAAGCACGCCATTCTAGATGTAGATGTAAAAGGCGGCTTGAGCGTGAAAAATTTTTACAAAGATCGTGCCTTGGCTGTGTTTGTAAAGCCTCCTTCTATTGAAGAACTATCAAAGCGCCTGGTGGCCCGTAATACCGATTCTGCATCCAGCATTTCCAGCCGTATCTTCAAAGCTAAGTTTGAGCTGAGCTTTGAAGATAAGTTTGACGAAGTAATTGTGAACGAGAACCTGGAGGATGCATTCGCCAAAGCCGAGAAACTGGTGCGCGACTTTATTTCCCAAGAAGATACTATAGCGTAGCCATGCGGGTAGGGTTGCTGTTCGGCTCCTTTAATCCTATACATATAGGGCACCTGATTCTGGCCAATTACATGGCCACCAATGCCAACGTAGATACAGTATGGCTGGTAGTGAGTCCGCAGAACCCGTTCAAGCCCAGCAATAGCCTGCTGCACGAGTATGACCGCCTGCACATGGTGCGCCTGGCTATTGCCGATAATCCAGATTTGGGTGAGACCGACATAGAGTTCCGGATGCCTAAGCCTAGTTATACTATAGACACGCTTACCTATTTGCAGGAGCAGTACCCCAGCTATCAGTTTTCGCTTATAATGGGCGAGGATAATCTGGCCACCTTCCATAAATGGAAGAATTATGAGCAGATTCTGCAGTACCATGAAGTGTTGGTGTACCCTCGTCCGGGGAGCGCACCAGTACCAGAAGGGCTAAAAAATCACCCCAAGATACAAGTGGTGTCAGCGCCATTGTTAGACATTTCGGCTACGTTTATTAGGGGGCTTCTGAAAGAAGAAAAGTCTACCCGCTACCTCTTGCCTGAGCCCGTGGCAGAGTATATACAGGCAAAGAAGCTATATTTATAATAGTGTAGCTGAGGCGGCGTCTAAGCATTTTTTACTGGCGTGTTTTAGGCTTAGTTTTTGAAAACTAAGCCTAAAACACGCCTTTTTTGCAGAAAGGTGTTGGTCTAGTATTATATTCTGCTAATGCTCCCGCTGTGGTTTTGGTGAACTCTTACTTTAGGAGGTTGAATGAAAAAAACTTTACTCCTTTATCTTCGTATTTAATAGGTTAAGCTGTTAAAAGTATTTAAAAAGTGCAGATAAATACTTGTTATGCTCAAAATGGTGCCGTAATTTGCCTATACTTCTGCTATAAGGGGAAGGAAATAAAGAAAGAATGAGTAAAACGATTTTATACCAAGATACCCACATCACCATTACTTATGTTGAAACTATTGATTGCATTTATGCAGACTGGACAGGTTATCAGACAAAGCAGTCTGTGCAGGAGGGGTGTGAGCGTATTTTGGACGAGTTGTCTGAGAGAGAGTGCCGCAAGGTGCTAAATGACAATACTAATGTAGAGGGTATTTGGTCTAGCGCCGCCGAGTGGGTAGGAGTAGACTGGCTTCCGAGAATGCGTCAAGCCGGAATGGATTATTTTGCGTGGGTGTACTCGCCAAGCGCGTTTAGCCGCCTTTCCGCCGATAAGTCTTTACGCTTTACGCATGATATGCGCGGCATAGAAGTATTTGATAGTGTGGCAGATGCTGAAAACTGGCTGCTGAAAGCTAAATAGTAGATTGTTAACGTATATAAACAGAAAGCCCTGCTTTAGATAGTAAAGCAGGGCTTTCTGTTTATGAGCTGATTTTTGAAAAAAAGGCTGAAAACGCTTCTTTTAAATAGTCATGATTTCTGCTTCTTTTTTGCTGAGCAGCTCATCTAGCTTTACAATATAGGCATCGGTGAGTTTCTGAACTTTGCCTTCGGCGTCTTTCACCGCATCTTCAGAAGTGCCTTCTTTCTGCAGCTTTCTCAGAGCATCATTCACATCTTTTCGGATGTTACGCACTCTGATTTTACCGTTCTCAGTTTCGTTTTTAGCTTGTTTCACCAGTTCGCGGCGGCGCTCCTCAGTAAGGGCCGGAATGTTCAAACGAATTCCATCTGCTTCTTGCATAGGGTTCAGGCCCAGATCACTGTTTTTAATGGCTTTGCCAATCTCAGAGATCATGTTTTTCTCCCAAGGCTTAATCATAAGAGTGCGTGCATCTGGGGCAGATACGTTGGCTACCTGTGAAACTGGGGTAGGGGTGCCGTAATAATCTACTTTAAGGCCTTCTACCATGGCTGGTGAAGCTTTGCCGGCTCTGATTTTAGTTAGCTCTACGCTAGTGTGCTGCACCGATTTCTGCATAGACTCTTCGGCTTCGCTCAAGTAAAAATTAATTTCTTCGGTCATTGGGTTTTCTTCTTTAGAAAGATGACTAAAAAGTATTCCGCCGCAGCGTTAGCCAAAAGGCGGTGCTAATTTCTGATTTTATTCTGTAAAATCTACTTTTTTGCGCTGCCCCAGTTATAAAGCAGCAGCAGGAAGTAACTAAGTTCTGGTAAACTTACATGGTTACCAAGGTGCCCACCTTATCGCCTTTTATCAATTTGGCCAGGTTGCCGCGCTTGTTAATGTCAAACACTACTATTGGCAGATTGTTTTCTTTGCACAGGGTAAACGCGGTCATGTCCATTACGTTCAGGCCTTTCTCAAAAACTTCCTCAAACGTGATGTCTGTGTACTTGGTGGCGGAGCTGTCTTTCTCTGGGTCGGCGGTATAAATGCCATCTACTCTGGTGCCTTTCAACACCACGTCAGCTTCAATTTCAATGGCTCTTAATGAAGCGGCTGAGTCAGTAGTGAAGTAGGGGCTGCCAATACCGGCTCCGAAGATTACCACGCGGCCTTTCTCTAAGTGGCGAAGTGCCCGGCGGCGGATGTACGGCTCACACACCTGTTGAATGTTAATGCCTGAAAGTAAGCGGGTAAACAAACCAACTTTCTCCAGCGCACTTTGCAGAGCCATGCTGTTTATAACTGTAGCGAGCATTCCCATATAGTCTCCCTGCACGCGGTCCAACCCAACAGATTCGGCCTGTACGCCCCTGAAAATATTTCCGCCTCCAATCACCACGGCCACTTGCGCGCCAAGGTCAACGGCAGATTTTATTTCTTCGGCGTACTGCACCAGCATGTTGGTATCAATGCCATACTGTTGCTCCCCCATCAGGGACTCACCGCTCAGCTTCAATAGAATTCTTTTGTATTGCATGCTCACTTATATATAGTAGTAGGTTTGTTTCATAAAAAAGCCGTTTTAGCTCTGTTTTTCAGAAAACAGCCCTAAAACGGCATCGTGCTAATTAAAAACAATCAGTACCTGGTTTTTCTCTACGTTCTGCCTCAGCTTCACCTTAATGTTGGTGACTACGCCGTCGCCCGGAGATTTAATGATGTTCTCCATCTTCATGGCTTCCAGAATAAGAATAGGGTCGCCCTTCTTTACCTCCTGGCCAACCTCCACCTTAATGTCCAAAATCAGACCTGGCATAGGAGCCTTTATATCATTTATCTTCTGAGCCAACGCCTCACCCATGCCCAAGCTCTCCAGCAGTAAATCCATGCGGTCTTTTACCTGCAGGGTATGCACGTGGCCATTAATTTTGATTTTAAAAGTTTTAGTGTCCAGCTCAGTACCTACCAGTTCAGCTGTATAAGATTTGCTGTCTTTAATAATATGGAAGGACATAGGGCTAAGCGGAAGGATATCCCAAGTAAAAGGAGAGTCGTTCAGAAGGATTTGATTCTTCTCAAAAACTACTTGCCACGTTTGCGTATCTGATTTTACCTGTAGCATATCCTGCAGCGTTTAAGATATAGAGTACGGAAATTATGAAAGTAAATTCACAACTTGAGTTTTCAAAGTTAATAAATCCTAGCATGAATCACATCCTTTCCCGCGCCTTCTTGGTTTTTGCCGGTTGGGGCCTAATTGCCAGTTGTGCGGTAAAACAGCCTTCTGGCCCGGTGGCTTCAGTAGAACCTGTTGTTGTAGAGGCAGATACTGTAGCCGAGCCGCAACGGCCACTCACCAGTCATGGGCCTTATAGGCCGGCGGCAGAAAGAGTGATGGATTTGCTGCATACCAAACTCAACATAAAATTCGACTGGGCGAAGCAGCACCTGCTTGGCGAAGCTACGCTTACGCTAAAGCCCTATTTCTATCCGCAGGACAGTGTAGTGTTAGATGCCAAAGGGTTTGAAATTCATAAAGTGACTCTGTTGAACGGAAAAACAGAAAGTCCTCTGCCCTACAAGTATGACCAAGAGCAGTTGGTGCTGCAGTTGGGCAAAAGCTATACCCGCAAAGACACCTTGCGCGTGTTCATTTCTTATACGGCTAAACCCAACGAGCTGAAGGTAAAAGGCAGCGATGCCATTGTAGCCGATAAGGGGCTTTATTTTATCAATCCATTGGGAACGGAAGAAGACATGCCGCAACAAATCTGGACTCAGGGCGAAACAGAGGCCAGTTCTGCCTGGTTTCCTACCATTGATCGTCCCAATGAGCGCATGACGCAGGATTTTTATATCACGGTGGAAGACCGTTTCAAGACCCTTTCTAACGGAGTGCTGGTTTCGAGCCAAAAACAGAAAAACGGCTTTAGAACAGACCACTGGCGCATGACCAAGTCACACGCTCCTTATTTGGCCATGATGGCTATTGGAGAGTATGCCGTAGTCAAAGACAAGTGGCGGAATATTGAGGTGAGCTATTGGGTAGAGCCAGAATATGCTGCTACGGCAAAGGCTACTTTTGGGCGCACCCCGGAAATGATGGAGTTTTTCTCGCAGAAGCTGGGCGTGCCGTTCCCTTGGGAGAAATACGCGCAGGTGGTGGTAAGGAATTTTGTGTCAGGAGCCATGGAAAACACTACCGCTTCTACGTTCATGGAAAGCCTGCACCAAGACCGCCGTCAGCTGTTAGACAAGAACTGGGACCATATTATAGCCCATGAGCTATTTCACCAGTGGTTCGGAGACTTGGTGACAACTGAATCTTGGTCAAACTTACCTCTGAATGAATCTTTCGCTGATTATTCGGAATACCTGTGGGCGGAACATAAATACGGTGCTGATGAGGCCGCGCTGGTACACCAGGAAGCACTGCAGCAGTATTTGAATGAAGCTAGAACAAAACAAGAGCCTCTTATCAGGTACCGTTACTTAGACAAAGAAGATATGTTTGACAGTCACTCCTACGCAAAAGGTGGGAGGGTGCTGCACATGCTCCGCAAGCTAGTAGGAGACGAAGCCTTCTTTCTGTCACTGAACCATTACCTCACCCAACATAAGTACACGGCGGTGGAAGTAGATGAGCTACGTATGTCTTTTGAAGAAGTAACGGGTAAAGACCTGAAGCCTTTTTTTGACCAATGGTTTCTACAGCCGGGGCACCCCGTACTAGACGTGACGCACTCGTTTTCAGGAGGCAGTTTGATGATCAGCGTTTCACAGGTGCAGGATACCACCCTTAGCCCAGTTTATGCTTTCCCGCTTACAATATCTTTTTTAGAAAATGGAGAGTGGCAGCAGAAGGAAGTAGAAATAACAAAGGCAAATCACACTTTCAACATAGCAGCAGCCGCAGCTCCGCAGGCAGTTGTACTAGATCCAGAGCAGAATTTGCTGGCCAACTTTAATCATCAAAAAACACTGGAAGAATGGGCAGCTCAGTTCTTGAACGGTAAAAGCTACGCAGCAAAGTCAGAAGCCCTGGAATATTTACGTGAACAGAATGGGCCACTGGTAGCGCAAGTAGTGCAGCAGGCAATGCAAGATCCGTTCTGGAAGATAAGAGCAACCGCATTAGAGTTATTAATAGGGTTAGAACTTTGGCAGCAGCCCCAAATGCAACAGCGGGTAGAAACCATGTCAGTGCAAGATCCCAACAGCACCGTTAGGTCTACGGCTATGTATGCTTTAAGTACTTTAACAGGGCTGCCGGAAGAGGTAATCAGGAAAGGACTGCGTGACAGTTCTTACCAGGTGGTAGCTGCTTCCATTTTTGCATGGAATAAATCTGGTAAAGATGTACAGGCTATAAAACCTTACATGACATACAAAAACGCAGATGTAGTAAATGCCCTGGCGGCAAGCCTGACAGACGCACAGGAAAACGAAGTATATGATTGGTATTTAGCAAACGCCCGCCGATTAAGAGGAGCAGACCTCTATTATTTTATACAAAGTTTGGGAGCATTTCTATTGAAAAAAGACATAGACGGGCAGGAGCGAGGTTGGCAAGCTCTGGTGAAAATTGTGCAGCAAGAAAATATGCCCGTAGTTAAACAAGCAGGCTTTCAGATGCTTACCTACATGGCCGAGACCGAAGAAAGAAAACAAGCCTTACAAAATGTCTTAGAACAAGACGAACAACTGCAAGAATGGGTGGCGGGACAAAACCAGTGAAGGAAAATATTTTTGAAGAAATATTTGACACGGAAGAAAAAGCCATTAATTTTGCAGCTCCTAAGAACGAAAACGGTAACGGAAAACGTTTAAGGGGTTCTTTGAAAGAAGAATGGGGAGATTCCAGAGTGGCCAAATGGGACGGACTGTAACTCCGTTAGCGTAAGCTTTCGAAGGTTCGAATCCTTCTCTCCCCACACCAACAACAGCTAAGAATCAGGGTAAGGTTACAGATTGCTCAATAAAAGGTTCTTGGTTTTCAAAGTAAACAAGCGGGAGTAGCTCAGTTGGTAGAGCGACAGCCTTCCAAGCTGTAGGTCGCGGGTTCGAACCTCGTCTCCCGCTCTTAAAAAGGATGATGCAGCGCGAGCTGCATCATTTCATTTTGCCGACGTAGCTCAGGGGTAGAGTACTTCCTTGGTAAGGAAGGGGTCGTGGGTTCAATTCCCATCGTTGGCTCAAAGAGTTTTCAAAATAAGTTAACACTCTTTTCAACACAGAACTAAATAAATTTCTAAAATGGCTAAAGAAAATTTTGATCGCTCCAAACCGCACGTAAACATCGGTACTATCGGTCACGTTGACCACGGCAAAACAACCTTGACTGCTGCTATTACTCAGGTTTTAGCGAACAAAGGTCTAGCCGCTAAAAGAGATTTCTCTTCTATCGATAACGCTCCTGAGGAGAAAGAGCGTGGTATTACAATCAACACTTCTCACGTTGAGTACGCTACTGAGAACCGTCACTATGCTCACGTTGACTGCCCTGGTCACGCTGACTACGTGAAGAACATGGTTACTGGTGCTGCTCAGATGGACGGTGCTATCTTAGTGGTTGCTGCTACAGATGGTCCAATGCCACAAACACGTGAGCACATCCTTTTGGCTCGTCAGGTAGGTGTTCCTGCCCTTGTTGTGTTCATGAACAAAGTGGACATGGTAGACGATCCAGAATTGTTAGAGCTTGTTGAAATGGAAATCAGAGAGCTTCTTTCTTTCTATGATTTCGACGGCGATAACATTCCAGTTATCCAAGGTTCAGCTCTTGGTGGCTTGAATGGCGATGAGAAATGGGTGAAAACCATTGAAGAATTGATGGATGCAGTTGATAACTACATTCCAATTCCAGCTCGTTTAACTGACCTTCCATTCTTGATGCCAGTTGAGGACGTATTCTCAATCACTGGTCGTGGTACAGTAGCTACTGGCCGTATCGAGCGTGGTATCATCAACTCTGGTGAGCAAGTTGACATCTTAGGTATGGGTGCTGAAGGCCTTAAGTCTACAGTAACTGGTGTTGAGATGTTCCGTAAGATTCTTGACAGAGGTGAAGCTGGTGACAACGTAGGTCTATTGTTACGTGGTATTGAGAAAACTGATATCCGTCGTGGTATGGTTATCTGTAAGCCAGGTTCAGTAACTCCTCACATGAAGTTCAAAGCTGAGGTTTACGTTCTTTCTAAAGAAGAAGGTGGACGTCACACTCCATTCTTCAACAACTACCGTCCACAGTTCTACTTAAGAACTACTGACGTAACTGGTGTTATTTCTTTACCAGAAGGAGTTGAAATGGTTATGCCTGGTGATAACATCACTATCACTGTTGAGTTGATCAACAAAGTAGCGATGGAGAAAGGTCTACGTTTCGCTATCCGTGAGGGTGGTAGAACTGTAGGTGCCGGTCAGGTAACTGAAATCCTTGACTAATTAAAAAAATATGAATCCGCCCTGCTTAAGTAGTGGGGCGGATTTGTTTTTTTTAAAAAGAGTTAATACATTTGCACTCCATTTCAACAATGGCGTGCATTTTTTTACGGGAGTAGCTCAATTGGTAGAGTAGTGGTCTCCAAAACCATTGGTTGTAGGTTCGAGTCCTACCTCCCGTGCAAACGAAGTAATTAGCATCAGAATGGAAAAGCTGAGTAAATTTTTCAACAATACAGTAGAGGAGATGCGCTACAAGGTCTCCTGGCCAACGTATCCTGAGCTTCAAAAGAGCTCAATTCTTGTGTTGGTAGGCTCAGTAGTATTTGCTGTAGTTGTGGGTGCTATGGACTACGTTTACGACAATGGCTTGACTTGGTTTTACAACCAGTTCTAAAAAACAGCGGCTGACATGGCAGACTTAAAATGGTATGTAGTGCGGGCTGTTTCGGGTCAGGAGAAGAAAGCGAAATCTTATCTAGAAAACGAAGTAGCTCGTCATAATCTTACGGAAATGGTGCCGCAGGTGCTAATACCGTCAGAAAAAGTATATGAAATGCGCAACGGAAAAAAACGCGTGAGAGAACGCAGCTTTTTTCCGGGCTACGTGTTGGTGTTTGCTGATATCTCAAATGGTGAAGTGGAGCACTTGATTACCAGTACTCCAGGAGTAATCGGTTTTTTAGGAGCTGGTTCTGGAAATACCTCAACCAAGCCTGTTCCATTGAGAATGAGCGAGGTGAACAGGATCCTCGGTAAAGTAGATGAAACTGCCGAAGAGGTTGAAACACTGGAAACGCCATTCATAGTAGGTGAGACAGTAAAAGTGATGGACGGGCCTTTCAATGGATTCTCTGGAACTGTAGAGGAAGTATTTGAAGAGCGTCGGAAATTAAATGTAATGGTGAAGATCTTCGGACGGAATACTCCGGTAGAGCTGAACTACATGCAGGTAGAAAAAGAACAGTAGTAATAATTAATAATGGCAAAAGAAATAAAAGGTTATCTGAAGCTTCAGGTAAAGGGAGGCGCCGCTAATCCAGCACCGCCGATAGGACCTGCACTTGGATCAAAAGGCTTGAACATCATGGAGTTCTGTAAGCAATTCAATGCTAGAACCCAGGATAAAGCCGGCCAAGTATGCCCAGTTTTGATTACAATTTACACTGATAAGTCATTTGACTTTGTAATTAAGACTCCTCCGGCTCCGGTGTTGTTGATGGATGCTGCGAAAATCAAAAATGGTTCTAAAGAGCCGAACCGTAACAAAGTAGGTTCAGTTACTTGGGATCAGATTCGTGAAATCGCAGAAATCAAGATGCCTGACTTAAACGCTTTCAAAGTTGAGTCAGCCATGAGATTGGTAGCAGGTACCGCTCGTAGCATGGGTATCACAGTTAAAGGAACTGCTCCTTGGAGTGAGTAATTAAAAAGCAAATGGCTAGAATTTCTAAAAACAGAAAAGCAGTCTTAGCGAAGTACGATCCCAAAAAAGAGTACTCTTTGTTAGATGCAGCAGGTGTGGTGAAAGAAATCACCTTCACTAAGTTTGATGCATCAGTTGACATTGACGTACGCTTGGGTGTTGACCCGCGTAAGGCTGATCAAATGGTAAGAGGGGTAGTTACCCTTCCCCACGGAACAGGTAAAGATGTTCGTGTATTAGTACTTTGTACTCCTGACAAAGAAGAAGAAGCAAAAGCTGCTGGCGCTGACTATGTAGGATTAGACGAATACATCCAGAAGATTGAAAAAGGCTGGACTGACATTGATGTAATCATCACAATGCCAGCGGTAATGGCTAAAGTAGGTAGACTGGGACGTATTTTAGGTCCACGTAACCTGATGCCAAACCCTAAGGCAGGTACTGTAACTACAGATGTAGCCAAGGCAGTGAAGGAAGTGAAAGCGGGTAAAATCGACTTTAAAGTTGATAAAACTGGTATCATTCACACTAGCATCGGAAAAGTATCTTTCGGTCCTGACAAGTTAGCTGAAAATGCGGCTGAAGTGATTGCCACTCTTAACCGCTTGAAGCCTTCTTCTGCAAAAGGAACTTATATTAAGAGCGTCACATTGTCAAGCACAATGAGTCCTGGTGTGGCAGTAGATAAAAACTCAATTTAACGAGACTAATAGATGACACGGGAAGAGAAAGAAATCATTGTACGTGACCTGAGTGAGAAATTAGCTCAAAACTCCTTCGTTTATATCACAGATGCTTCTGAGTTGACAGTAGCTACTATCAATAAATTCAGAAGACTTTGCTTTGATAGAGGCATTGAGTATAAAGTGTACAAAAACACTCTGATACGTAAAGCTTTAGATACCTTAGATGTTGATACTTCAGCATTGGATGTAGCTTTGAAAGGTTCTTCAGGACTTTTATTTGAAGCTACTACAGGTAACGCTCCAGCAAAACTATTATTAGACTTCCGTAAGGGCGGTAACAAAAAGCCACTCCTGAAAGGTGCCTATATTGATAGCAGCATCTATGTAGGAGAAGAGCAGTTAGATGCACTTAGCAAAATCAAGTCTAAAGAAGAGTTACTGGGCGAAATCATCGGCCTTCTTCAATCACCTGCCAAAAATGTTATTTCTGCCCTTCAGAGCGGTGGCAATACATTGGCCGGTTTGGTTAAAACATTATCAGAGAGAGAACAATAATTTTAATTTTAAAACAACTTTTAATTACTAATAAAAATGGCAGATTTGAAAGCATTCGCTGAGCAGTTGGTTAACTTAACTGTAAAAGAAGTTAATGAACTTGCTACAATTCTTAAGGATGAGTATGGTATTGAGCCAGCAGCTGCTGCTCCAGTAATGGTAGCTGGTGCTGCCGGTGGTGACGCCGGAGCTGCTGCTGAGGAAAAAACATCTTTTGATGTTGTCCTTAAGTCAGCTGGTGCCTCTAAACTAGCAGTTGTGAAGCTAGTGAAAGAATTGACTGGTCTTGGTCTTAAAGAAGCAAAAGAACTAGTTGATGGTGCTCCAAAACCATTGAAAGAAGGTGTTGCTAAGGATGAAGCAGATTCATTGAAGAAGCAATTGGAAGAGGCTGGTGCTGAAGTGGAGGTTAAGTAATCTCACACACCTTCCATTACCACTAAGGGTTAGACCTGGCATTTTAGTCAGGTCTTTTCCTGTTTGTACCTAGAAATGATTTTCTAGCATAAAAATGCCTAAAAGAACTTCTTTAGGCATAACAAAGTTTTAACGTAAAAATCTGACAACTTTGGCTACACGTAAATCGACAGAGCGGATAAATTTTGCCTCCATTAAGTCAGTAATTGATTACCCTGATTTTCTGGATGTGCAATTGCAGTCTTTCCAGGATTTTTTCCAGTTGGAAACTGCAGCCGAAAACCGGACAGAAGAAGGACTTTTCAAAGTGTTTGCTGAGAACTTTCCTATCTCTGATTCAAGAGAAAATTTCGTTCTGGAATTCGTAGATTACCACGTTGACCCACCAAAATACTCAGTAGATGAGTGTATAGACCGTGGCTTGACCTACTCTGTTCCGTTAAAAGCAAAGCTCCGCCTTATCTGTAACGATACCGATAATGAAGACTTTGAAACGATAGAGCAAGAGGTTTTCTTGGGGAATATTCCCTATATGACTGAGAAAGGATCATTTGTAATCAATGGCGCCGAGCGTGTTATTGTTTCTCAGCTACACCGTTCACCAGGAGTGTTCTTTGCGCAAAGCAAACACACTAACGGAACCAAATTATATTCTGCCAGAATTATTCCTTTTAAAGGTTCTTGGATTGAGTTCGCAACAGACGTTAACAACGTCATGTATGCTTACATAGATCGTAAGAAAAAGTTTCCAGTAACTACTTTGTTGCGTGCCATTGGGTATGGAACAGATAAAGATATCTTAGACCTGTTTGGGTTGTCAGAAGAAGTAAAGGCTGACAAGAAAAACCTGAAGAACATAGTAGGTAGAAGATTAGCTGCAAGAGTTCTTAGAACTTGGACAGAAGACTTCGTAGATGAAGATACTGGCGAAGTAGTTTCTATTGACCGAAATGAAGTTGTTTTAGAGCGTGACTCTGAGGTAACAGAAGATGATGTTGACTTGATCCTTGATTCAGGGGTACAGTCAATCATCCTGCACCGTGAGAATGTAAATATTGCTGACTTCAGCATTATCTACAATACGTTACAAAAAGATAACTCAAACTCAGAGCAAGAAGCGGTAGAACAAATCTATCGCCAACTGAGAAATACAGAGGCGCCAGACGTAGAAACAGCCCGTGATATTATCCAGAAATTGTTCTTCAGTGACAAGCGTTATGATTTAGGTGATGTAGGACGTTACCGTATCAATAAGAAGCTTGGCTTAGAGCATAACTGGGATGCAAAGGTGTTAACCAATGAGGACATTGTTCTGATTGTAAAATACCTGATCGGTCTGATCAACTCTAAGGCGGTTGTGGATGATATTGACCACTTGAGCAACCGCCGTGTAAGAACGGTAGGTGAGCAGTTGTATGCGCAGTTTGGTGTAGGTCTGGCCCGTATGGCTAGAACCATTAAGGAGCGTATGAACGTGCGAGACAACGAAGAATTTAAGCCAGTTGATTTGATCAACGCGCGTACGCTTTCTTCTGTAATCAACTCTTTCTTCGGAACAAACCAGCTTTCTCAGTTCATGGACCAAACGAACCCGCTGGCAGAAATCACACACAAACGCCGTGTGTCTGCATTAGGGCCAGGAGGTCTTTCTCGTGAAAGAGCAGGTTTTGAGGTTCGTGACGTTCACTATACCCACTACGGTCGTCTTTGTACCATTGAAACTCCAGAGGGACCAAACATTGGTTTGATTTCTTCTCTGTGTGTGCACGCTCGCGTAAACAGCATGGGCTTTATTGAAACCCCTTACCGCAATGTGGTAGAGGGTAAAGTAGAGTTGACCTCTGGAGTAAAATATCTGACTGCTGAAGAAGAAGATACGCACCACATCGCTCAAGCCAACGCTGTGATAGATGAAAACGGAAACTTTGTAAATGACAAAGTAAAAGGCCGTTTTGAGGGTGACTTCCCAGTAGTAGAGCCAGAGCGCTATACCTATATGGACGTTGCACCTAACCAAATTGTGTCGGTTGCTGCCTCATTGATTCCATTCTTGGAGCATGATGATGCGAACCGTGCCTTGATGGGATCAAACATGCAGCGTCAGGCAGTGCCATTGTTGAAAGCCGAAGCTCCTATTGTAGGAACAGGTTTGGAGGCAAGAGCAGCGCTTGACTCAAGAGCTTTAGTACGTGCAGAAGGTGAAGGAGTAGTACACTTTGTTGATGCAGATAAGATCATCATTCGGTATGACCTCTCTGATGAGGAAAAACTGGTGAGCTTTGATGCTGAATTTGTGACCTATGATTTGATCAAGTTCCGTCGTACAAACCAGGATACTTGCATTAACCTTACTCCAATAGTGAAGAAAGGTCAGCGGGTAACCAAAGGCCAACCTATGTGCGAAGGATATGCCACGAACCAAGGAGAGTTAGCCCTAGGTAGAAACCTACAGGTAGCCTTCATGCCTTGGCAAGGGTATAACTTTGAAGATGCGATTGTAATCTCTGAAAAGGTAGTAAGAGATGACATCTTTACTTCTATTCACATTGAAGAGTTTGAACTGGAAGTTCGTGAGACAAAACGTGGTGAAGAGGAATTAACCTCCGAAATACCAAACGTTAGCGAAGAAGCAGTTCGTAACTTAGATGAGAATGGTATCATCCGCATTGGTGCTGAAGTACGTGAAGGTGATATCTTGATTGGTAAAATCACTCCTAAAGGAGAGACAGATCCAACTCCGGAAGAAAAACTCTTACGTGCCATCTTTGGTGACAAAGCCGGTGATGTGAAGGATGCTTCCTTGAAAGCGCCGCCATCATTGAATGGTGTGGTGATTGAGACGAAATTATTCTCTCGTCCTAAGAAAGATAAAAACCTCCGTGCGAAAGCTAAGAAAGAGGTAGAAGACCTGAAGGCAAAATACAACAGCGAACTCAAAGCCGTGAAAAACGTGATGATTGAGAAGCTGGTTGAATTGCTTGATGGCAAAACCAGTCAGGGAGTACGTCACCGTTTCGGAGATGAAATACTGACAAAAGGTGCTAAGTTCGGTAAGAAGAATATCACTGATGCCCTCTTCCCAGACAAAAACCCTTACAAAGACGAAAGCAACTACGCTGTTCCGGAAGAGGTGAACTTGTTCAAAGACTTGATTCTGGAAGGTTGGACCGCTGATGAGCAGACGAACAAAATGTTGTTGGAACTGGTGAAGAACTACACCAAGCGCCGCAACTTGATCTCTGCCCGCTTCAAGCGCGACCGCTTTACTTTAGAAGTTGGTGACGAATTACCAGCAGGTATTGTTCAGTTGGCTAAAGTCTATATAGCTAAGAAGCGTAAGCTGAAAGTAGGTGATAAGATGGCGGGCCGTCACGGTAACAAAGGGGTGGTAGCCCGTATTGTTCGTGAAGAAGACATGCCATTCCTGGAAGACGGAACACCAATGGACATCGTGTTGAACCCACTAGGGGTACCTTCAAGGATGAACATCGGTCAGATCTATGAAACAGTTCTTGGCTGGGCCGGCTTAAGATTAGGACGTACATATGCTACACCAATCTTTGACGGTGCCACAGAAGAGCAAGTATCAGCAGAGTTGACCGAAGCAGGCTTGCCTAAATTCGGACGTTCATATTTATTCGACGGTCTGTCAGGTGATAGATTTGACCAACCAGTAACAGTAGGTGTCATATATATGCTGAAACTGGGTCACTTGGTTGACGATAAAATGCACGCTCGTTCTATCGGACCATACTCACTTATTACGCAGCAGCCGTTGGGTGGTAAAGCCCAGTTTGGTGGTCAGCGTTTTGGTGAGATGGAAGTGTGGGCGTTGGAGGCCTTTGGTGCCGCTAACGTACTACAGGAAATCCTGACGGTGAAGTCTGACGACGTGATTGGTCGTGCCAAAGCATACGAAGCCATTGTAAAAGGTGACGTGTTGCCGAAACCGAATATCCCTGAGTCTTTCAACGTGTTGATTCACGAACTCAGAGGCTTAGCCTTGGAGATTACGCTGGACTAAAAAGCTGTTTTGAAGGAGATTTCAGAAAAAGAGGCCAAAAACGCCACTTTCTGAAATCTCCCTCTTACACGTTAGAAGAGCGGCTTAGTAAAAAGGAATTTTACATATCTAGCAACACATAACATGGCGTTAGCAAGAAATAAAAAATTAATCCAGGACTTCTCTAAAGTTACGATCAGCTTGGCTTCTCCAGAATCAATTCTGGAAAGATCAAACGGTGAAGTAACTAAACCGGAAACCATTAACTACAGAACCTATAAACCTGAAATGGGCGGTTTGTTCTGCGAGCGGATTTTTGGACCGGTAAAGGACTGGGAGTGCCACTGCGGTAAATACAAGAGAATCCGTTACAAAGGGATTATCTGTGACCGTTGCGGGGTAGAAGTAACTGAGAAAAAAGTGCGCCGTGAGCGCATGGGACATATTGAATTAGTTGTACCGGTAGCACATATCTGGTACTTCAAATCATTGCCAAACAAAATTGGATATCTGCTGGGCTTACCAACAAAGAAGCTTGATCAGATTATCTATTATGAGCGGTATGTGGTGATTCAACCAGGTATCTTAGGGGAAGACGGTGTAAACGTGCTAGACTTCCTGACAGAAGATGAGTATCTGGACATGGTCGACAAGCTGCCTCGTGAGAACCAGATGTTGGACAATAATGATCCAAACAAGTTCATCGCGAGAATGGGAGCTGAAGCACTACAGATGCTTTTGGAGCGCATCAACTTAGATGACCTTTCATATGACCTACGCTACTCAGCTGCACATGAGACTTCTCAGCAGCGTAAAGCAGAGGCATTAAAGCGTCTTCGTGTGGTAGAAGCATTCCGTGACGCTTCAACCAGAATTGAGAATAAGCCGGAGTGGATGGTAATCAGAATGGTGCCAGTAATTCCACCAGAATTGCGTCCGTTAGTTCCTTTGGATGGTGGCCGTTTTGCTACTTCTGACTTGAATGACTTGTACCGTCGCGTGATCATCCGGAACAACCGTCTGAAGCGTTTGATAGAGATCAAAGCGCCAGAGGTAATTCTACGGAACGAGAAGCGTATGCTTCAAGAGGCGGTAGACTCTTTGTTCGACAACTCACGTAAAGTGAACGCTGTACGTGCAGAAGGAAACCGTGCCCTGAAGTCACTTTCTGATATGCTGAAAGGTAAGCAAGGACGTTTCCGTCAGAACTTATTAGGTAAGCGGGTTGACTACTCTGGTCGTTCCGTGATTGTGGTTGGTCCAGAGCTGAAACTGCATGAGTGCGGCCTTCCTAAGAACATGGCAGCTGAGCTTTTCAAACCGTTCATTATCCGCAAGCTTATTGAACGCGGTATCGTGAAGACGGTGAAATCTGCGAAGAAGATCGTAGATAGAAAAGACCCGGTGGTATGGGATATTTTGGAAAACGTACTGAAAGGACACCCAGTTCTATTGAACCGTGCCCCTACACTCCACAGATTAGGTATTCAGGCCTTCCAGCCAAAACTGATTGAAGGAAAAGCGATTCAGTTACACCCGTTGGTAACCACAGCATTTAACGCCGACTTTGACGGTGACCAGATGGCGGTGCACGTTCCTCTAGGACCTGCTGCTATCTTGGAAGCCTCTATGTTGATGTTGGCATCGCATAATATCCTGAACCCTGCGAATGGTGCCCCAATTGCGGTACCATCTCAGGACATGGTATTAGGCTTATACTACGTGACCAAAGGAAAGCGCTCAACTGAGAATGAGAAAATTGCTGGTGAAGGCATGTCATTCTACAGCGCAGAAGAGGTTATCATTGCTATCAATGAAGGTCGCTTGTCTAAGCATGCGTTCATCAAAGTGCGCGTGAAAGTGCTGAATGAAAAAGGCGAACTGGAAACAAAATTGGTAGAAACGGTTGCTGGTCGTGTACTGTTCAACCAATTCGTACCAGAAGAAGTAGGTTATGTAGACGAGCTTCTTTCTAAAAAGAAACTACAGCAGATTATCTCTCGTGTGTTCAAAGTAACAGGTATGGCGAGAACTGCTCAGTTCTTAGATGATATCAAAACTCTAGGTTTCCAGTCTGCTTATAAAGGCGGCCTGTCTATGGGACTTGGTGACATCGTAATTCCGAAAGAGAAAGATATCTTGGTAGGTCAGGCCAAAAAAGATGTAGATGCTGTTTGGGCAAACTACTCAATGGGTCTTATCACAGATAATGAGCGTTACAACCAGGTAATTGATATCTGGACCCGTATCAACAACCAGATCACTGAAACATTGATGAGCCGTCTTGAGAAAGACGACCAAGGTTTCAACTCTATCTTCATGATGATGCACTCAGGAGCCCGTGGTTCAAGAGAGCAGATCCGTCAGTTAGGTGGTATGCGTGGTCTGATGGCTAAGCCTCAGAAATCATTACAGGGTTCAGTAGGGGAGATCATTGAAAACCCAATTCTTTCTAACTTCAAAGAAGGCCTGGATGTAATTGAGTACTTTATCTCTACCCACGGTGCTCGTAAAGGTCTAGCCGATACAGCCTTGAAAACAGCGGATGCGGGATACCTTACCCGTCGTTTAGTAGACGTTTCTCAAGACGTTATAGTAAACGAAGAAGATTGCGGTACACTGCGTGGTCTGGAAGTGAGCGCACTGAAAGACAATGAAGATATCGTTGAGTCTCTGTCTGAGCGTATCCTGGGTCGTGTAAATGTTCACGACATCATCGATCCTCTGACTGGAGATCTGATACTGGAATCAGGAAGTGAAATAACGGAAGAAGTGGCACGTGCCATTGAGAACACTGCTATTGAGAGTGTAGAAATCCGTTCAGTACTTACTTGTGAAACCAAGCGTGGTATCTGCGCCAAGTGCTACGGCCGTAACCTTTCATCTGGACGAATGGTGCAGAAAGGTGAAGCAGTAGGAGTTATTGCAGCCCAGTCAATTGGTGAACCAGGTACTCAGTTGACACTTCGTACGTTCCACGTGGGTGGTACAGCTTCTAACATTGCCGTTGATGCAGCTATCCGTGCTAAATTCAACGGTGTGGTAGAATTTGAAGATGTTCGTACTATTGAAACAACCAACGCTGAAGGCGAGCCTGTAAAAGTAGTTATGGGTCGTTCAGGCGAGGTGAAGATAGTGGAGCCGACAACAGGTAAGCTGTTAATCAGCAACCACGTTCCTTACGGTTCATTCCTTGTTGTGAAAGAAGGACAGACCATAGCCAAAGGAGACGAATTGTGTAACTGGGATCCATACAACGCGGTCATCTTATCCGAGTTTGATGGTACCATTGCATACGACTCAATCTTGGATGGTGTAACATACCGTGAGGAGTCAGATGAGCAAACAGGTCACCGTGAAAAAGTAATCATAGAGACCAAAGATAAGACCAAGAACCCTGCAATAGTAGTAAACCCAACCAATGGAGAGCCAAAAGGATACAACATTCCGGTGGGAGCTCACTTAACAGTGGAAGATGGTCAGCGTATCAAAGCGGGTCAGATCATTGCTAAAATACCACGTGCCATTGGTAAGACTCGTGACATCACGGGTGGTCTTCCACGTGTTACTGAGCTTTTCGAAGCTCGTAACCCATCTAACCCAGCGGTAGTGAGTGAGATAGACGGTGTAGTGACATATGGCGGTGTGAAGCGCGGTAACCGTGAAATTTACATTGAATCTAAAGACGGTGTGAAGAAGAAGTACATGGTGCCTCTATCCAAGCACATCCTGGTTCAAGATAATGACTTCGTACGTGCCGGTGTTCCACTGTCAGATGGTGCCATTACTCCAAATGACATCCTGAACATTCAGGGTCCAGGTGCTGTGCAGGAATACTTAGTGAACGAGATACAGGAAGTATACCGTCTGCAAGGGGTGAAGATCAATGACAAGCACATTGAAGTAGTGGTTCGTCAGATGATGCAGAAAGTAAACGTAATCGACCCAGGTGATACCAGCTTCCTGGAAAACCAGACGGTTGATAAAGTAACGTTTATGGAAGAGAATGACATGATCATTGACATGAAAGTAGTGGAAGATGCAGGAGACTCATCTACCATGAAACCAGGTATGATTGTGACAGCTCGTCGTCTGCGTGATGAAAACTCCAGCTTGAAACGCCGTGACTTACGCTTAGTAACAGTCCGTGATGCTCAACCAGCAGTGTCTAGACCAACCTTACAAGGTATTACACAAGCTTCATTGGGTACACAGAGCTTTATCTCTGCAGCTTCCTTCCAGGAAACTACGAAGGTGTTGAGCGAAGCAGCTATCAAAGGAAAAGCAGATGAGTTACTTGGTCTGAAAGAAAACGTAATTGTAGGACACTTAATACCAGCAGGTACAGGTCTGCGTGAGTACACTAAATTGATTGTTGGTTCAAAGGATGAATATGAAGCCTTAACTGCCAGCAGACAAGCTAGTACCAGAGCCAAACAAGGCGAACTGCAAGAAAAATAAGATGACCGGAGCAGAACAACAAAATCAGATCAATATAGAGCTGACAGAGGAAATAGCGGAAGGAGAATATGCTAACTTAGCTATGATTGCGCATTCCCACAGCGAATTTGTGATAGATTTTATTCGGCTCATGCCGGGTATTCCAAAGGCAAAAGTAAAATCAAGAGTGGTGATTACTCCAGAGCATGCCAAACGTTTCTTGGCTGCTTTGGAGGAAAACATCCAAAAGTATGAGCAAAGTTTTGGGGTGATCAAGCAGACGCAAGAGGCCCCTAGCTTTCCTCTGAATTTTGGAGGAACTGTTGGTGAAGCATAAGCCATTAATAATTAATGAATTAAAACTTTGAATTTGCAAAGCTTATTTTATACCTTTGCAAACCATTTTTTGAAGAGAGAAATCAGTTTAAAAAGTTAGTAAATGCCTACTATACAACAATTAGTAAGAAAGGGAAGAGAGAAGCTAACATCTAAGTCTAAATCCCCAGCCCTTGACTCATGCCCACAAAGACGTGGCGTGTGCACGCGCGTTTACACAACCACACCTAAAAAGCCAAACTCTGCAATGAGAAAAGTGGCTCGTGTGCGTTTGACAAACGGCAAAGAAGTCAATGCCTATATTCCGGGTGAAGGCCACAATCTGCAAGAGCACTCTATTGTGCTAATCAGAGGTGGTCGTGTGAAAGACTTACCAGGTGTAAGATATCACATTATCCGTGGTGCTCTGGATACAGCTGGAGTTAATGGCCGTCTGCAGTCCCGTTCTAAGTACGGAGCTAAGCGTCCGAAGCCAGGTCAACCAGCAGCAGCTGCAGGTAAAGGCGGTAAGAAAAAATAATTGAGTTAAGACAATGAGAAAAGCGAAACCAAAGAAGAGAATTCTTCTTCCTGATCCAAAATACAAAGAAACTCTAGTTACCCGTTTCGTAAACTACCTAATGGTAGACGGTAAAAAGAGTGTGGCTTACAAGATATTTTACGATGCTTGTGACTTAGTTGAAAAAAGAACTAAGGAGAACGGTCTTGAGACCTGGAAGAAAGCATTGAACAATATCATGCCAGGTGTAGAGGTGAAAAGCCGCCGTGTGGGTGGTGCAACTTTCCAGGTGCCTACTGAAGTGCGTCCGGATAGAAAGATTTCTCTTGGAATTAAATGGATGATCACCTATGCTCGCAAGAGAGGTGAAAAAACAATGATGGATAAACTGGCAGGCGAAATCATTGCGGCTGCCAAAGGAGAAGGCGCAGCTGTGAAGAAAAAAGATGATACTCACAGAATGGCAGAAGCCAATAAAGCTTTCTCACATTTCAGATTCTAGTAATGGCAAGAGATTTAAGATATACAAGAAATATTGGTATTGCTGCGCATATTGATGCCGGTAAGACAACCACTACAGAGCGTATTCTTTACTATGCGGGCGTTAGCCACAAGATAGGAGAGGTGCACGATGGAGCTGCCACCATGGACTGGATGGAGCAGGAGCAGGAAAGAGGTATTACCATTACTTCTGCTGCTACAACAGTTAACTGGGAGTACAGAGGTGACAAATACCATATCAATATTATTGATACACCAGGTCACGTTGACTTCACTGTAGAAGTAAACCGTTCTCTTCGTGTATTAGATGGTTTAGTGTTCTTGTTTAGCGCTGTTGACGGTGTTGAGCCGCAGTCAGAGACAAACTGGAGACTAGCAGATAATTACAAAGTAGCCCGTATCGGTTTCGTTAATAAAATGGACCGTTCTGGCGCTGATTTTCTTGCAGTGTGTAAACAAGTGAAAGAAATGCTAGGAAGTAACGCCGTTGCACTTCAGTTGCCAATAGGCTCTGAAGATAACTTCAGAGGCGTTGTTGACTTAGTAAACTTCAGAGGTATTGAATGGAATGAGCATGATAAAGGGATGACCTTTACCGAAGTGCCAATTCCTGACGATATGATTGAAGAGGCAGAAGAATACAGAGAAAAGCTTTTAGAAGCGGTAGCAGAGTATGATGAGTCATTGATGGAGAAATACTTCGATGATCCAAACTCTATTACAGAAGAAGAGATTCTGAATGCTCTACGTAAAGCAACCATTGATATGGCTATTGTGCCAATGCTTTGCGGTTCTTCATTCAAGAACAAGGGTGTGCAAACTATGCTTGACTATGTGATGGCACTTTGCCCATCTCCAATGGACAAGGAAAGCATCATTGGTACTAACCCAGATACTGGGGAAGAAGTGAAGCGTAAGCCTAGCGAATCTGAGCCTTTCTCAGGTCTGGCTTTCAAAATTGCGACAGACCCATATGTAGGCCGTCTATGTTTCGTGCGTGCTTACTCTGGAGTATTAGAGTCAGGATCTTACGTATACAATACCCGCTCAAATAACAAAGAGCGTATCTCTCGCATCTTCCAGATGCACGCAAATAAGCAGAATCAGATTGAAAGACTGAGCGCTGGTGATATTGGAGCGGTAGTAGGATTCAAAGATATCAAGACAGGCGATACACTTTGCGACCAGAACGCAAAAATTGTACTGGAATCAATGGATTTCCCAGAGCCAGTAATTGGATATGCAATAGAGCCTAAAACTCAGGCAGACTCTGATAAAATGGGTATGGCGATAGCCAAACTTATTGAAGAGGATCCAACGTTACAGGTCAACACGGACGAGGAGACTGGTCAGACTATCCTAAGAGGTATGGGTGAGCTTCACTTGGAGATCATCATAGACCGGATGAAGCGTGAGTTCAAGGTAGAACTGAACCAGGGTGCACCACAGGTAGCTTATAAAGAAACAATCACCAAAACTGTTGAACACAGAGAGGTGTATAAGAAGCAGTCAGGTGGACGTGGTAAGTTTGCAGATATCGTGTTCAACATTGGACCACGTGATGATGACAAGCAAGGCCTTCTATTTGAAAATGCTATTGTTGGTGGTGTGATTCCAAAAGAATTCATCCCAGCTATTCAAAAGGGGTTTGAGGAGGCGATGAAGAACGGTATTTTAGCCGGTTTCCCAGTTGACTCTATGAAAGTGCGTTTGTTCCACGGTTCATTCCACGATGTAGACTCTGACTCATTATCCTTTGAATTAGCAGCTCGTCAAGGGTTCAAAGAAGCAGGAAAGCAATGTGCTCCAAAGTTACTTGAGCCAATCATGGCAGTTGACGTAGTTACTCCAGATGAATATACTGGTCCAGTAACAGGAGACTTGAACAGAAGAAGAGGTATCATGAAAGGTATGGATACAAAAGGAACATCTACAGTAGTAAAAGCAGATGTACCTTTGTCAGAACTTTTCGGATACGTAACAGATCTACGGACTATCACTTCTGGTAGAGCAACTGCCTCTCTTACTTTCTCACATTATGAGCAGGTACCACAGAACTTGGCAGATGGGATTATCGCAAAAATTAAAGGAACAGCGAAATAGTTGAAATAGAATGAATCAAAAGATCAGAATCAAACTGAAATCTTACGATCACAATCTGGTAGATAAATCATCAGAGAAAATCGTGAAAGCGGTAAAAGCAACTGGTGCGATCGTAAGTGGTCCCATTCCGTTGCCAACTGAAAAAGATATATTCACCGTTTTACGTTCACCACACGTGAACAAAAAAGCGAGAGAGCAATTCCAGCTTTGCACCTACAAGAGATTAGTAGATATCTATTCTACTTCATCAAAAACAGTAGATGCATTGATGAAACTTGAATTGCCAAGTGGAGTTGACGTCGAAATCAAAGTTTGATAGAGACCAAATGAACAAAAAAGGGAGAGGGAAACCTCTCCCTTTTTTTATGCGGAAGGAAAACAGAAAAGGTGATAGTGAAAAAAAAACATTGAAAAAGATATAGCAAGAGTTGGTAATCCATCTAAATAGAGACTACTATGACTTAATCTATTGCGAATTATTTAATATAAAAAATAGTAAGAAAAGAAATAGAGTAAGAAAAAAACATGAAGGGTGATATAAAAAAGTAGATGTGCAGAGGATACAATAAAGAAATGAAAGTAAAAAAGATAAAAAGTGAGTAAAAGCAGGTAATAAGCAGAAAGAACATTAGTAACTGAGAACAAATAATTTAGGATAGCTTGTAAAATAAAAATTAAATATAGAACTTTGCACTCCCTAAATAATCCCGAGTGGGATATAGTGTTAATTGTTTAAATAAAAAAGTAGAATGCCTGGAATTATCGGTAAGAAAATCGGAATGACAAGCCTCTTCACTCCTGATGGGAAGAGCGTGGCCTGTACTTTGATTCAAGCAGGACCATGCGTAGTAACTCAGGTTAAAACGCAGGAGACAGACGGTTATACCGCTGTGCAGCTTGGGTACGGAGAGAAGAAAGTAAAAAGAACAAGCAAGGCGCTTGCTGGTCACTTTGCTAAAGCAAATACTACCGCAAAGAAGAAGCTGGTAGAATTCAGAGAAGATGATGTTGCTTCTTACACGTTAGGTGCTGAGGTAAATGTGTCAATCTTCGATGAAGGAGAATTTGTAGATGTGGTAGGTACCTCAAAAGGTAAGGGTTTTCAAGGAGTTGTTAAGCGCCATAATTTTGCTGGTGTTGGTGGTCAAACGCACGGTCAGCACAACAGAGCAAGACACCCTGGTTCAATTGGTGCCTGCTCTTGGCCTTCAAGAGTATTCAAAGGTATGCGCATGGCAGGTAGAACAGGTGGAGAGCGTGTGAAAATCGAAAACTTACGAGTTTTACGCGTGTTGGCAGAACAAAATGTACTAGTAGTAAGCGGTTCAATACCTGGCGCTAAAAATTCATTTATTGTAGTTGAGAAATAAGATGGACATATCAGTTTTCAATAGTAAAGGACAAGATACCGGAAGAAAAGTAACTCTTCCTGAGTCGGTGTTCGGGGTAGAACCTAATGAGCACGCAATGTATCTTGACGTAAAGCAGTATTTAGCCAATCAGCGTCAGGGAACACACAAAGCGAAGGAACGCAATGAAGTAGCAGGTTCTACTAAAAAGATCAAGCGCCAAAAGGGAACTGGTGGCGCAAGAGCTGGTTCATTAAAAGCTCCAATTTTTGTAGGTGGTGGTCGCGTATTTGGACCAAGACCAAGAAACTACAGCTTTAAGTTAAATAAGAAATTAAAATCTTTAGCAAGATTGTCAGCCCTTTCTACTTTAGCCAAAGAAGATAGATTGGTGTTGCTAGACAACTTAGTAATAGATACTCCTAAAACAAGTTCTTTTGCGGCCGTTCTAGATAGCTTGAACGTTTCTGCTCGCAAAACTCTTGTAGTAACCAAAGAAGCTGACAAGAATGTAGTTCTTTCAAGCAGAAACTTACCTAAAGTAAAGGTGGCAACTCCAGCGGCATTAACAACTTATGATTTGTTGAATGCTGACAGAGTAATCTGTTTAGAGGAATCTCTTTCTATTTTTGAAGAAATTTACGCAAAGAAATAATGAGCATTCTTAAAAGACCTTTGCTTACTGAAAAGCTTACTGCTCTTAATGAAGTAGGAAAATATGCTTTTGAAGTAGATAGAAAAGCCAATAAAATTGAAATTAAAAAGGCTATTCAGTCACGTTACGGTGTAACAGTAGAGAAAATCTCTACTATGAGAACCCAAGGAAAATTAAAGTCTCGCAACACAAAATCTGGTGTTGTAACAGGACGTACAGCATCCTCTAAGAAGGCGATTGTCACTTTGAAAGAAGGGGAAGTAATCGATTTCTATAGCGGTATATAAGCACATACTAGAATGGCATTAAAAAAACTAAGACCGACAACACCAGGTCAAAGATTTAGAATAGCGCCTGCCTTCACTGAAATTACGAAGAGCGAGCCTGAGAAATCTTTGTTGGCATCCAAGAAAAAATCTGGTGGACGCAACAATTCAGGAAGAATGACCATGCGCTACATTGGTGGTGGTCACAAAAAAAGATTCCGTATTATCGATTTCAAAAGAACGAAATATGGAGTTCCTGCAACTGTTAAAGCGATTGAATACGATCCGAACAGAACAGCGCGTATAGCACTGTTGTATTACGCGGATGGAGAAAAGAGCTACATAATTGCTCCAACAGGCTTGGCTGTGGATGCAACAGTAGTATCAGGTCCAGGTGTAGCTCCAGAAGTAGGTAATGCTTTGCCACTTTCTGATATTCCTTTAGGTACAATTGTACACAACATAGAGTTAGCACCAGGCCAAGGAGCTGTTTTAGCTAGAAGCGCTGGATCTTATGCGCAGTTAGTAGCCCGCGAAGGTCGTTATGCTACTTTGAAATTGCCTTCAGGTGAAATGAGAATGGTGTTGGTTAACTGCCTTGCCACTGTAGGAACAGTATCTAATGCAGACCATATGAACGTGAAGCTTGGAAAAGCTGGACGTAGCAGATGGAAAGGTATTAGACCAAGAGTAAGAGGTGTTGCCATGAACCCTGTTGATCACCCAATGGGTGGTGGTGAAGGTAAATCTTCTGGAGGTCACCCAAGATCTCGTAATGGTCTGTACTCTAAAGGACAGAAAACCAGAAATAAAAACAAATATTCTGAGAACCTGATTGTTAATAGAAGGAAAAAATAGGTAATGGCAAGATCATTAAAAAAAGGGCCTTATATTGACTTTAGGCTCGATAGAAAAGTGCAAACAATGGAAGAGTCAGGTAAGAAATCTGTGATCAAAACTTGGTCAAGACGTTCTATGATTTCTCCAGATTTCGTAGGTCATACATTTGCTGTACATAATGGAAATAAATTTATTCCTGTGTACGTGACTGAAAATATGGTAGGCCATAAGTTGGGAGAGTTTGCTCCTACTAGAAACTTTAGAGGCCATATTGCTAAAAAGGATAAAGGTAAGAGATAATGGAAGCGGTAGCTAAATTAAATAACGTACCAAGCTCACCACGGAAAATGAGATTGGTAGCGAACTTGATTCGCGGCAAAAGCGTTGTTCGCGCTTTAGGATTATTGAAATTCCAGCCGAATTCCGGAGCACCTAAGTTAGAAAAGCTTATCCTTTCTGCTTTATCAAACTGGCAAGCTGCCAATGAAGATGCCCGTATCGAAGACGCTAATCTTTTTATCAAAGAAATTAGAGTAGATGAAGGCAAAATGCTGAAGAGACTACGTCCTGCCCCACAAGGTAGAGGACATAGAATCAGAAAAAGATCAAACCATGTAACTCTTGTGATTGATTCAAAAGAAGAAGTTGAGACAGTTGAATCATCTAAATCTAACGAATCCAAATAGCTGTAAGAATGGGACAAAAAGTTAATCCAGTAGGCCTTAGATTAGGTATAGTAAAAGGCTGGGACTCTAATTGGTTCGGAGGCAAGGATTTCGCTGATAAACTGATCGAGGACGAAAAAATCAGAAAATATATTTTAGCTCGTATTCCTAAAGGAGGTATCTCTAAAATTATTATCGAGAGAACTCTTAAAAGAATCACTATCACCATCAATACTGCAAGACCAGGTGTTGTTATCGGTAAAGGTGGTCAGGAAGTAGATAAAATTAAAGAAGAACTGAAAAAGGTTACCAACAAAGATGTACAAATCAACATCTTCGAAATCAAGCGTCCTGAATTAGATGCTAAATTGGTAGGCGAATCAGTTGCTCAGCAATTACAAGCTAGAATCTCTTTTAGAAGAGCTATGAAGCAAGCAATTGCTTCTGCTATAAGAGTAGGTGCTGAAGGTATCAAAATTCAGGTATCCGGCCGTTTAGGTGGTGCTGAAATGGCACGTACTGAACATTATAAAGAAGGACGTACTCCTTTACATACTTTAAGAGCTGATATTGACTATGCATTATCTGAAGCACAGACAGTATATGGTAAATTAGGTATTAAAGTGTGGATCTTTAAAGGAGAAGTTTTTGGTAAAAGAGATCTTTCTCCTAATGCTGGCCAACAGGCTGGTGGTCCTTCTTCTGGCTCGCGTAATGAAAGAGGTGAAAGAGGTGATCGTCGTAACGATCGCAAACGCCCTGACGCTGCTCAAAAGCGCAAGCGCAAGTAGTTGTTCAACCTTTAGGTAAATTAAGAAATGTTACAGCCAAAACGGACGAAATATAGAAAGATGCAAAAGGGCCGTGTGCACGGTCTTGCGCATAGAGGAAGTACAATTTCCTTTGGTTCTTTCGCCATTAAATCATTAGAAGCTTCTTGGATCACCAGTCGGCAAATTGAAGCAGCTCGTATTGCCATGACCCGTGCAATGAAGCGTGAAGGCCAAGTGTGGATTAGAATCTTCCCAGATAAACCTATTACCAAAAAACCTGCAGAGGTTCGTATGGGTAAAGGTAAAGGTTCTCCAGAATATTGGGTAGCCGTTGTAAAACCAGGCACCATTATGTTTGAATCAGATGGTGTGTCTTTGGAAGTGGCGCAAGAGTCTTTAAGACTGGCTGCTCAAAAGCTACCTGTAAGAACAAAATTTGTAGTACGTAGAGATTACGTAGAGAAATAGCCATGAAGCAAGCTGAGATAACAGCTCTATCCCTCCAAGAGGTAAAAGAGCAATTGACAACCGAAAGAAATAACTTGCAGAACCTAAAGTTCGCGCATGCTATTTCTCCTCTAGAAAACCCTAGCAGAATTAAGCATACAAGAAAAACCATCGCCAGACTAGAGACTCAACTTCGTTCTCTAGAGCTCAATGGCTAATAAGAGAAATCCATGGAGACGAGAAATCTAAGAAAAGAAAAAACTGGACGAGTGGTAAGCAACAAGATGGATAAGTCTATCACCGTTCTTGTTGAAAGCAAAGTGAAACACCCAATGTATGGGAAATTTGTTTCCAAGTCTAAAAAGTTCATGGCTCATGATGAAAACAACGAATGTGGTATCGGTGATACTGTTCGCATCATGGAGATAAGACCATTGAGCAAAAACAAATGCTGGCGCTTAATAGAAATAGTAGAAAGAGCGAAATAAGATGATACAACAAGAATCAAGACTTAGTGTTGCTGATAACAGCGGAGCAAAAGAGGTTCTGTGCATCCGTGTATTAGGAGGTACAGGTAAGAAATATGCCTCAGTTGGTGATAAAATTGTTGTTACCGTAAAATCTGCTCTTTCTTCAGGCAACGTTAAAAAAGGAACTGTTACTAAAGCAGTAATTGTTCGCACCAAGAAAGAAGTTCGTCGTAAAGATGGATCTTATATTCGTTTTGATGATAACGCAGCTGTGTTATTGAACAACAACGATGAGCCACGTGGTACGCGTATTTTTGGGCCTGTAGCCCGTGAGTTACGTGAAAGACAGTTTATGAAAATTGTTTCTTTGGCTCCGGAAGTATTATAAAAACGAGAAGAGAAAAAGAAATGTCAAAGCATAAACTTCATGTAAAGAAAGGCGATACTGTAAAAGTAATCGCTGGTGATGACAAAGGTAAAACCGGAACAGTAACTTCTGTGCTTGTTGAAAAGCAGAAAGTTTTAGTAGAGGGTGTAAACTTTGTGTCTAAGCACCAAAAGCCAAGTGCAAAGAATCCTAACGGCGGAATCGTTAAAGTTGAAGCTCCTATACACGCCAGCAATGTCATGTTAGTAGAGCCAGCAACCAACGTAGCTACTAGATCTGGTAAGAAGCTGAACGATGATGGAAAGCTTCAGCGTTACTCTAAGAAAACCGGAAACTTAATCTAAAATGGCAGCTAGACTTAAAGATAAATATACAAAAGAAATTGTGCCTGCATTGAAAGAAAAATTTCAATACAAGAGCATAATGCAAGTACCAAAAATTACCAAGATCAGCATTAATAGAGGTATTGGTAATGCAGTGGCTGACAAAAAGCTGGTTGATATTGGAGTAGAAGAGCTAACCATCATTGCTGGTCAAAAAGCAGTTCAAACAAAAGCGAAAAATTCAATTTCAAACTTCAAATTAAGAGAAGGTATGCCTATCGGGGCTAGAGTTACTCTTAGAGGTGAGAAAATGTATGAGTTTTTAGATCGTTTGGTAACTGTTGCCTTGCCTCGGGTAAGAGACTTTAAAGGTATCAGTGACAAAGGTTTTGATGGCCGCGGCAACTATACGTTAGGCGTTAAGGAGCAAATCATTTTTCCAGAAATAAGCATAGATAAAATCAAAGCTATTGCTGGTATGGATATTACTTTTGTTACTACTGCTACCACAGATGAAGAAAGCCTAGAGCTTTTAAGAGCTTTTGGTTTGCCTTTCGCTAATTTAAAGAAATAAGAAAATGGCTAAAGAATCGATCAAAGCGAGAGAGCTTAAAAGACAAAAACTAGTTGCCAAGTACGCTGCGAAGCGTGCCGCTTTAAAGGCTGCTGGTGATTATGAAGGTTTGGACAAACTGCCTAAGAATGCTTCTCCAGTTCGTTTACACAACAGATGCAAATTGACTGGAAGACCAAGAGGATACATGAGAAAGTTCGGTATTTCACGTGTGACTTTCAGAGAAATGGCCTCAGCAGGTAAGATTCCTGGAGTAACGAAGGCTAGTTGGTAATTATTACTCCTACCATAATAGTAGTTAGGAAAAACATTAGTATCTTTGCGGCTCCTTAAAAAGAGCGGAATCTAAAAAATATAGTCTAATGCATTCAGATCCGATAGCAGATTATTTAACTAGACTACGGAATGCGATAAAAGCGCATCACCGGGTAGTTGAAATTCCGGCTAGCAATATCAAAAAAGAAATAACCAAGGTTCTTTACGAAAAAGGTTATATTCAAAGTTACAAGTTCGATGATAGTTCTGTTCAGGGCACCATTAAAATTGCTCTGAAATATGATCCCGCCACAAAGCAATCTGCTATCGTGAAACTTGAGAGAATCAGCAAGCCTGGACTCCGTAAGTATGTTCACCTAGATGAAATGCCTAGAGTATTGAATGGATATGGCGTAGCCATCCTTTCTACTTCTAAAGGTGTTATCACTGACAAAGAGGCTAAAGGCCTTAACGTTGGAGGTGAAGTGTTGTGTTATGTGTATTAATTGAAGTAGAAATGTCACGGATAGGAAAACTGCCCATCACACTCCCACAAGGTGTAGAGGTGACGGTAAGCCAGGACAACTTGGTTACAGTGAAAGGCCCTAAAGGAACACTTTCTTCTCAAGTTGATACTGATATCATAGTAGCTGTAGAGGAGGGAGTACTTACTGTATCTCGTCCTACCGAGCAAAAGAGACATAAAGCCATGCATGGTTTATACCGCTCCATATTGAACAATATGGTAATAGGTGTAAGTGCGGGATATAAAGTTTCACTTGAATTAGTTGGTGTTGGATACAAGGCCACTACTCAAGGACAAAATTTAGAGTTAGCTTTAGGATATTCTCACAATATCTATGTTGCTCTTCCTTCTGAAATCACTGCGAACGCAGTAACTGAAAAAGGAAAAGCTCCAGTAATAACTCTAGAAGGAATAGATAAGCAGTTGATTGGTCAGGTTGCTGCCAAAATTCGCTCATTACGTAAAGTTGAGCCTTACAAAGGTAAGGGTATCAGATTCGTGGGTGAAGTGGTTAGAAGAAAAGCTGGTAAAACTGCTTCTAAATAATTTATAGAAATGGCATTCGATAAAGCAAAAAGAAGACTGAGAATCCGTAGGAGCATCCGTAATAAGGTGTCCGGAACAGCTCAGCGTCCACGTCTTTCTGTATTCAGAAGCAATAAATTTATATATGCTCAGCTGATTGATGACGTGAATGGTGTAACATTGGCAAGTTCTTCATCTGCAACTACTGAAGGAGTAAGTTCTACAAATAAAGTAGAATCATCTTCATTAGTTGGGCGTGATATAGCAGCTAAAGCCCTTGAGAAAGGTATTACTGAAGTTGTTTTCGACAGAGGTGGATACTTATACCATGGTCGTGTAAAATCGTTGGCAGAAGGCGCTCGTGAAGCGGGTCTTAAATTCTAAAGAGCATGTCAAAATTAAATATTAAGAGCGTTAAGGCCAGTGACATTGAACTGAAAGAACGCGTTGTAGCCATCAATAGAGTTGCCAAAGTAGTAAAAGGTGGTAGAAGATTTAGTTTTTCTGCTATTGTAGTAGTTGGTGACGGAAACGGTGTAGTAGGTTACGGTTTAGGTAAAGCTAATGAAGTAACTGATGCTATAGCCAAAGGTATAGACGATGCAAAGAAAAATCTTGTTCGCGTGCCTTTGTTTAAGCATACTGTTCCACATCCTATGGAGGGTAAATTCTCAGGTGGATTTGTGTTAATCAAACCAGCTGCAGCTGGTACGGGTGTAATAGCTGGTGGTGCGATGCGTGCTGTATTTGATAGTGCAGGAATAAAAGATGTTTTGGCTAAATCAAAAGGATCTTCTAATCCTCACAATGTGGTGAAAGCTACATTTGATGCACTTTCTAAAATGCGTGATCCGTTGGTAGTTGCTCAGCAACGTGGTATCAGTTTACAACGTGTATTTAACGGATAGTTATGGCAAGTGTAGAAATAACCCAGATAAAAAGTATTATTGACCGCCCTGAAAGACAAAAGAGAACTATGAAAGCTCTAGGTCTTGGAAAGATCAATAAAACTGTCACTAAAGAGTTAACTCCGCAAGTAGCCGGAATGGTTAACAAAGTACAACATTTAGTAACCATTAAGGAGGTTTAAAATGAACTTAAGCAATTTAAAACCTGCTGAAGGTTCTGTAAAGAACCGGAAGAGAATTGGTCGTGGTACTGGTTCTGGTAGAGGTGGTACTTCTACCCGTGGACATAAAGGAGCTAAATCACGCTCAGGATATTCTTCTAAAGCCGGATTTGAAGGTGGTCAGATGCCTTTAGTACGCCGTGTACCAAAATTTGGTTTTAAGAACATCAACAGAGTTGAATTTACTGCCATCAACTTAGACGTTTTACAGAATCTATCTTCTAAAGTAGGTTCTACTGTTATCAATTTCGATACTTTCCGTCAGAACGGTTTAGCCTCTAAAAATGATAACATCAAAGTATTAGGTAGAGGTGAATTAACAACTGCTGTAGAAGTGCATGCTCATGCATTCTCAAAATCGGCAGTTGAAGCAATTGAAAAAGCAGGCGGCAAGGTTGTGACTTTGTAACAGATGAAGAAGCTGATTAATACGATTAAGAATATTTTTGCGATTGAAGATTTGCGAGTTAGAATCCTAAATACTTTAGGATTCATCGCAATTTTCAGATTAGGATCATTTGTCGTTTTACCTGGCATTGATCCTAACCAATTGAAGTCAAGTTCACAGGGCATATTAGGTCTGCTGGATACTTTCCTTGGGGGTGCATTTAGTAATGCATCCATTTTTGCGTTAGGTATCATGCCTTATATATCTGCTTCAATCGTGTTGCAGCTTCTAACTATTGCTGTACCATATTTTCAGAAACTACAAAAAGAAGGAGAGTCTGGTCGTAAGAAAATAAACCAGTATACCCGTTTACTTACTATTGTAATTACTCTGGCTCAGTCTGTTGGGTTCTTAGCAACTATCAATTCTGAAGCAATAGATCCTTCTGTAGCAGGACCATTATTTACAATTTCTTCCATGATCATCTTGACTGCCGGGACAATGTTCTGTATGTGGCTAGGAGAGAAGATTACTGATAAAGGTATTGGTAATGGTATTTCTATGCTAATCATGATTGGTATAGTTTCTCGTCTACCAGGTGCCTTAATAGGTGAGGCAATGGCACTTGGGTTGAATAGAGCATTAGTTTTCATCATTGAGCTAATGGTGCTGTTTTTTGTAGTGATGAGTGTTGTTATGCTAACACAGGCTGTAAGAAGAATTCCAGTGCAGTATGCAAAGCAGGTAGGCGGAAGTTCATCTTTGCAAGCAGGTCAGAGACAATTTATTCCACTTAAAGTTAATGCTGCCGGAGTAATGCCAATCATTTTCGCTCAGTCGTTGATGTTCTTGCCTGGTATGATTGCGTCTTTCTGGAGAAATGAAAGTGATTTAGCTAATGAGGTAGGGAATGTTTTCTCTGACTTCACTTCATGGCAGTATAACTTATCTTTTGCTATACTCATCATTATCTTTACCTTCTTTTATACTGCAATAAGTGTAAACCCAAATCAGATTTCTGATGATTTGAAAAGAAGTGGAGGTTTTATACCTGGTGTTAAACCTGGTTTAGCTACTTCAGAATTTATAGATGAAGTTTTAACTCGTATTACTTTTCCTGGCGCTCTATTTTTAGCTATTGTTGCTATTCTTCCTTCTATAGCTATCTTATTTGGGGTGACTAGAGAGTTTGCTGCATTCTTCGGAGGTACTTCCTTAATAATTTTGGTTGGTGTTGTATTGGATACTTTGAACCAAATTGAAAGTTATTTGTTGATGCGTCATTATGATGGAATGATGAAGTCTGGCAAGCTAAGAGGTCGTTCTAAAAACGTTGCAGTTGCTTCATAATTAATGATTGTTTACAAAACAGAAGAGGAAATAGATTTAATAAAGCAGGGTGCTGACATTTTAGGACAGGCTCATGGTGAGGTCACCAAGTTTGTTAAAGAAGGTGTCAGTACTTTGCAACTAGATAAAGTTGCTGAAGAATTCATACGTGATCATGGAGGTGCTCCCTCTTTCAAAGGTTACAATGGTTTTATGCATAGTTTGTGTATTAGCTTAAATTCAGCTGTTGTACACGGTATACCTAGTTCTTACTCTCTGCGGTCTGGAGATGTTGTTTCTATAGACTGTGGAGTTTTTTTTAAAGGTTTTCACAGTGATAGCGCCTATACCCATGCTGTTGGCAATGTGGATCCTTTAGTAACTGATTTATTGATCAAGACTAAAGAATCTTTGTATAAAGGTATAGAATGGGCTGTTGCCGGATCTAGAATTGGAGATATAGGCTTTGCCATTCAAAATCATGTTGAAAAGCATGGTTATGGTGTAGTAAGGGAACTAGTAGGTCATGGTGTAGGCAAAAGCTTACATGAAAGTCCTGAAGTACCAAACTACGGTAAAAGAGGGCAAGGGCTTAAACTTCAGGAGGGTCTTGTACTAGCTATTGAGCCGATGGTAAATTTAGGTTCACGGCATGTGGTTCAAGAGGAAGATGGCTGGACTATCCGTACTCGAGATAAAAAACCTTCTGCTCATTTTGAACATACTGTAGTTGTTCGAAAAGGGAAAGCAGAGATTTTGACAACTTTTGATTATATAGATAAAGCACTGAACTGATACATGGCTAAACAGTCTTCTATCGAACAAGACGGTACCATCATTGAAGCCCTTTCGAACGCTATGTTCCGGGTGGAGTTAGAAAATGGCCATCAAGTTATTGCTCATATTTCTGGAAAGATGCGGATGCACTACATCAAAATTCTTCCTGGTGATAGAGTAAAATTGGAAATGTCTCCTTACGACCTTAGTAAAGGTAGAATAGTTTACAGATACAAATAAACAGATGAAAGTTAAAGCGTCAGTAAAAAAGCGCAGTGAAGACTGCAAAGTGATCAGACGTAAAGGAAAACTTTACGTGATCAACAAGAAGAATCCACGTTATAAACAAAGACAAGGTTAATTATTAAAACATGGCTAGAATAGCAGGAGTTGATATTCCAGATAACAAAAGAGGCGAAATTGCCTTGACGTACATCTACGGCATTGGTCGTAAGTTGTCACAGTCGATTTTAGTTAAGGCTGGGGTGGATCTTGACAAAAAAGTAAAGGATTGGTCAGAAGATGAAGCTGGCGAAATCCGTAATGTAATCGCTTCTGAGCACAAAGTTGAAGGTGTTCTTCGTTCCGAAGTCCAATTGCACATCAAGCGTTTGATGGACATTGGTAGCTACCGCGGTCTACGTCACAGAAAAGGTTTACCAGTTAGAGGTCAGAGAACTAAAAACAACTCTAGAACTCGTAAAGGCAAGCGTAAAACTGTTGCTAACAAGAAGAAGGCATCTAAATAATAAGTAACAATGGCTCAGAAAAGAAAAGACAAAGCCAAGAAGCGTGTAGTGGTGGTTGAGCCTGTAGGTCAGGTACACATCAAAGCTTCTTTCAATAATATCATCATCTCTGTTACCAACAATAATGGCCAAGTTATTTCTTGGGCGTCTGCTGGTAAAATGGGTTTTAAAGGGTCTAAGAAAAATACTCCTTATGCCGCTCAGATGGCTGCCGCTGATTGCGGTAAAGTTGCCTATGAAGCAGGTATGAGAAAAGCGGAAGTGTTTGTTAAGGGCCCAGGTGCTGGACGTGAGTCAGCTATCCGGACAATGCAAAATGTAGGTATAGAGATTACTTCTATCAAAGATGTAACTCCATTACCACATAATGGTTGCCGTCCTCCCAAACGCAGAAGAGTTTAAGGTATTTTTAAGTATTAGAAATGGCAAGATATACAGGCCCTAAGAGTAAAATCTCTAGAAGATATAATGAACCTATTTTCGGACCAAGCAAAGCGTTAGCTAAAAAGGCTTATGGTCCTGGAATGCACGGCCGCGGTCGTAGAAAGAAGCAGTCTGAATATGCTATTCAGTTAATGGAAAAGCAGAAGGCTAAATACATCTATGGTGTATTAGAAAGACAGTTTGCTAATTTATTTGACAAAGCAGCTCGTAAGCAAGGTATCACTGGTGAAAACTTATTAGCTTTATTGGAAGCTAGATTAGATAACACCGTTTATCGTTTAGGTATCGCTCCAACAAGACGTGGTGCACGTCAATTGGTTCTTCACAAACACGTTTTAGTAAATGGTAATGTGGTGAACATTCCTTCTTACACACTGCGTCCTGGTGATGTAGTAAGTGTTCGTGAGAAATCAAAATCATTAGAAGCCATTACTACAAGCTTAGCTTCCCGTAATGCTCGTCAGTTTACCTGGTTAGAGTGGGATGCAAACCAAATGGTTGGCAAGTTCATCTCTGCTCCTCAGCGTGATCAAATCCCTGAGAAAATCCAAGAGCAGCTGATTGTCGAGCTTTACTCTAAGTAATGAGTTCTAAATTTTAAGTGTCAACCTTAAACCAACAATCATGTCAATATTAGCCTTTCAAATGCCAGAAAAAGTCGTGATGGAGAAATCCGATGACTTTCAGGGGCAATTTGAATTCAAGCCGCTAGAAAAGGGCTATGGTGTAACCATTGGGAATGCGCTGAGAAGAATCCTTCTATCCTCATTGGAGGGGTACGCCATCTCAAGTATCCGGATTCCTAGTGTTCTCCATGAGTTCTCTACCATTGAAGGTGTGGTTGAAGATGTCTCTGAGATTATTTTGAACCTCAAAATGGTTCGCTTTAAAAAAATTGGTGATTTAGTAGATGATAAAATTACTGTTAGCATTAGCAAACAGGATACTTTCACCGCCGGAGATATTAACAAGTTCTCAAGCTCATTTCAAGTTCTTAACCCAGATTTAGTAATCTGTCACTTAGATCCAGAAGTTAGCTTCGAGATTGAATTGACAATTCAGAAGGGTAGAGGATACGTTCCTGCTGAAGAGAATAAACCTGCTGATCAAGTTTTTGGTCAAATATCGATTGACTCTATTTTCACGCCTGTAAAAAACGTGAAATTTAGCGTTGAGAATACCCGCGTTGAGCAGAAAACTGACTACGAGCGTCTTTTGTTAGAGATTTCTACTGATGGTTCTATCCATCCAGAAGATGCTTTGAAAGGTGCTGCCAACATTCTGATTCAGCACTTTATGCTGTTCTCTGATAACACCATGACTTTTGAAACTGTGAAGCCTGAAGAGGAAGAAGCAGTAGATGAAGAAATGCTGCACATGAGAAAAGTACTGAAAACTCCATTACATGACATGGATCTTTCAGTACGTGCTTATAACTGCTTAAAAGCTGCTGATATCAGAACTTTAGGAGATCTTGTACAGTTAGATCTGGCAGATATGATGAAATTCCGTAACTTTGGTAAGAAATCTCTTACTGAGTTAGAGAATCTTGTATCTGAAAAAGGTCTTACCTTTGGGATGGATATCTCTAAGTATAAATTAGAAGAAGATTAGTAATCTTACGGCATAATTCCCGGTCCCGAAAGGTTGACTGACGGTATGCACGTGCACAATTAAAATAATGAGACACGGTAAAAAAATTAACCACTTAGGAAGAACAGCCTCTCACAGAGCTGCTTTGCTTTCTAACATGGCATCATCCCTTATCCTGCACAAGCGTTTATCTACTACAGTAGCTAAGGCCAAAGCACTTCGTAAGTATGTTGAGCCTCTATTAACTAAATCAAAAAGCGATACTACGCACTCTCGTCGTACAGTATTCTCTTACTTGCAGAACAAAGAATCTGTAAAAGAGTTGTATGACAACGTTTCTGCTAAAATTGCTGGTCGTCCAGGTGGATATACCCGCATTTTAAAGACTGGTACTCGTTTAGGTGATAACGCTGAAATGTGTATCATTGAGTTAGTAGACTACAACGAGGATATGCTATCTACAAAAGGTGCTGACAGTGCTGGTAAAACAAAAACCAGACGTCGTTCTTCAGGTAAGAAAAAAGACGCTGCTCAGGCATCAAGTGAGTCAAACGCTCCAGCTAATGATACTCCGGCAGCTGAAGGAAATGCTGATGCTCCAGTTAATGAGTAACAAATTTTCAATAATTTATAAAAAGGGATACGAGTTTACTCGTATCCCTTTTTTATTTTTGCCACAGACCTAAATAAAATGAAGCTTCAAACAACAACAGATGCAGTACTGGTGCTGGAAGACGGCACTTTCTTTAAAGGTAAAAGCCTTGGCAAAATTGGTACAACCGGTGGTGAGCTTTGCTTCAATACTGGAATGACTGGTTATCAAGAGATTTTTACAGATCCATCGTACTACGGGCAAATTGTAATCACCACTGTTTCACACGTAGGAAATTATGGTGTACAACCTGAGGAGGTAGAATCAGATGCCATTCAGATTAAGGGATTGGTGTGTAAAGAGTTTTCTCACTTTTTTTCACGCAATACAGCCGAGGGTTCTTTGCAGGAGTATTTTGAAAAGGCAGGGATAGTAGGTATTTGCGAAATAGATACCAGATCTTTAGTGCGTTATATACGTGACAAAGGTGCTATGAACGCCATCATCTCTTCTGAGACCACAGATGTAGAGACTTTGAAAGATAAGTTGAACCAAGTGCCTTCTATGAAGGGCTTAGAATTATCTTCTAAAGTAACTACAGGTCAAATGTATGAACTGCAGCCAACCGAGAAGAAATTTAAAGTAGCTGTTCTTGATTTAGGGATAAAAAAGAACATCTTAAACAATTTAGTCCAAAGAGGCTGTGAGTGCAGAGTGTACCCTTACGGGACTTCATTTGAGGAGATGGAGGCTTGGGGGCCTGATGGCTATTTCATTTCCAATGGTCCTGGTGACCCTGCTGTAACCACAGAAGCGGTTAAGAGCGTTGAGGCCATTTTGAATGTAGAAAGACCAATGTTCGGAATTTGCATGGGACACCAAATTTTGGCCCAAGCGAATGGAATACCTACCTATAAAATGCACAATGGTCACCGTGGCTTAAACCACCCAGTAAAAAATTTGATCACAGGCAAAAGTGAGATAACTTCCCAAAATCATGGGTTTGCGGTAGATGCGGAAGCATTGAAGAATAACCCCAACATTGAAGTTACACACATCAACTTGAATGATAATACAATAGAAGGAATTCGGGTAAAAAATAAACCTGCTTTCTCTGTACAATACCACCCTGAGTCTTCTCCAGGGCCACATGATTCTGAGTATTTGTTCGACCTGTTCGTGGAGATGCTGGAAAAAAGTAAAAATAAGTAACACCTAAAATAGAACTATATGAGCTTAATTGAAGACATCAAAGCCCGTCAGATTTTTGACTCCCGCGGAAATCCTACCGTAGAGGTAGATGTTATTACTCAAAGCGGAGCAATTGGCCGCGCCGCCGTACCATCAGGTGCTTCTACTGGTAAACACGAAGCAGTAGAGTTGCGCGACGACGACAAGAGCAAATACATGGGCAAAGGTGTATTGCAAGCGGTACAGAATGTAAATACCATCATAGCCGATGAACTGGTAGGTTTCTCAGTTTTTGAGCAAAGCCTGTTAGATAAAATCATGATAGAGCTAGATGGAACTCCAAATAAAGCAAAACTAGGAGCTAACGCGATTTTAGGCGTTTCTCTAGCTGCGGCTAAAGCGGCTGCTCAAGAAGCAGGTCAGTCATTGTACCGTTACGTAGGTGGCGTGAATGCTAACACTTTGCCGGTACCCATGATGAACATCTTGAACGGTGGTAGCCACGCTGATAACTCTATTGACTTTCAAGAGTTCATGGTGATGCCGGTAGGTGCTCCTACTTTCTCTGAAGCGTTACGCTGGGGTTCAGAAGTATTCCACCACCTGAAAAACGTACTGAAGAAAAAAGGTATGTCTACGAACGTAGGTGACGAAGGTGGATTTGCTCCTAACATCGGATCTAACCAAGAGGCTATTGAAATAGTGTTGCAAGCCATTGAGGCCGCAGGCTACAGACCAGGTGAAGACTTCATGATTGCCATGGATGCTGCCGCTTCTGAGTTCTACGATGCCTCTACCGGTCACTATCACTTCAAGAAGTCTACCGGAGACAAGCTAACTTCTTCTGAAATGGTGAACTTCTGGACAGAGTGGGCAAACAAATACCCAATCATTTCTATTGAAGATGGTATGGATGAAGACGACTGGACTGGCTGGAAATCTTTGACAGATTCTATTGGCAGCAAAACCCAGTTAGTGGGTGATGACTTGTTCGTGACGAACGTAAACCGTCTGCAGCAAGGTATTGACCAGAAAACTGCCAATGCTATTTTGATCAAGGTAAACCAGATTGGTACCTTAACTGAGACCATTGATGCTATCAACTTAGGCCGTATAAACGGTTATAAGAGCATCATGAGCCACCGTTCTGGTGAGACCGAAGATAACACCATTGCTGACTTGGCAGTGGCCTTAAACACCGGTCAAATCAAAACTGGTTCAGCTTCACGTTCAGACAGAATGGCTAAATACAACCAACTAATCCGTATTGAGGAAGAGTTGGGCGAAGTAGCCTACTTCCCTGGCAAGAAGTTCTAGTATTGAAAAAAAGAAGTCAGAAGGTGAGCTTTCGTTTTAGGACTGGTTTTAGAAAACTATGCCTAAAACAGAATTAGCGGAAAGTGAAAATTCTTTTGCGTTACCTTCAGGATTCTTTGTAAATTCATGGCGGCAAGCTCGGGCTTGCCGCCATTTTTTTGAGATTATGCTGGCACGCGTCCCTAAATTTTTCCGCAACTTCTATTTTCTGATTACCCTCGCCTTTTTGGTGTGGATGTTCTTCTTTGATGCCAATGATTTTATCACGCAGTTTCAGACCAGCCGCAAGCTAAGCGCGCTGGAAGAGGAGCGTGATTATTACCTGGAGAAGATTGCCGAGGTACAGAAAGACCGCAAAGAACTGTTGAGCAACCCAGAACTACTTGAGAAATTTGCGCGTGAAAAGTACCTCATGAAAAAGCCTACAGAAGATTTATACATCATTGTAGAGAAGGACGAGAAATAAAATTCTTTTAACTATAAAGCAGAAGGGCGGCTCTTAACGGAGCCGCCCCTTCTGCTTTATAGTTCTGTTTTAGGGCTGTTTTTGAGAAAACAGCCCTAAAACAGCTTAGTTTAACTTTTTACCGGTCATGGCTTTCTTGATAGATATCTGCATGACACGCTCCGCAAATGGACTGGTTTGTTCTTCCAGCACATCCACAGCTTTCAGTATGGTGTCTTTGTCACCGGAACTTAGTACATCTTTTAAATTCTGCACGTTTTGGCGGGTCAACTCAATCTCTTCTGGAGTTAAATGCTCTCCGTTTTTCTCCACAAAACGCTCTACTTGGTAAATCATCTGCTCGGCGGTGGTGCGGGCTTCAATCACCATGCGGGTGCTCACGTCTTCACGGGCGTGGGTAATGGAGTCCATGAGCATCTGCTCTACCTGCTCATCGGTGAGGCCATACTGAGGTTTCACTTCCACTTCCTGCCGAACCCCAGAACGCAGTTCAATGGCTTCTACTTTCAAAATACCGTCGGCATTCAAGATGAAGTTTACGTCTACCTTCGGGAAACCGGCAGGCATGGCCGGAATGCCTCTTAAATCGAATTCCGCCAGTTTTCGGTTCTCTTTCACCAAATCACGCTCGCCTTGGTACACCGAAATCTTCATGTTCACCTGGCCGTCAATAGAAGTGGTGTACTGGCGGCCTGCCTTGGTGGGTATTTTAGAATTACGAGGTATAATAGGATCCATTAAGCCGCCCATGGTTTCAATACCTAATGTCAGCGGAGTCACGTCCAGCAGCAGAATGTCCTTCCGGTTCCCAGACAACACATCGGCCTGAATAGCGGCGCCCAGAGCAACCACTTCATCAGGATTCAAGGTGTTGTTTACTGGGCATTGAAAAAAGTCAGCTACGGCTTGCAGTACCAGTGGCACCCGGGTGGAGCCACCCACCATAATCACCGTATCAATCTGTTCAGTTTTAAGACCAGCATCACTCAGAGCCATTTTGCAGGAGGCCATGGTGCGGTCTACAATAGGCGTGATAAGCGTTTCAAAGGTGTGGCGGTCCAGCGTTAACTCTATGCCGTTGAGTTCTGAAGAATATTTATCAGAGGTGCTCAATGCTTTTTTTGCTTCTTCTGCTCTCAGGCGTAAAGCCTGACCAAGGTTGGGGTCTATGGCCGCAGAGTCAGCTAAAAGTTTATTGCCAAGCGTCCAATGCTGAATGATTTCGCGGTCAAAATCGTCACCGCCCAAATAAGTGTCGCCGTTGGTGGAAAGTACTTCGAAGATTCCCTGGTGAATGCGAAGGATGGAAATATCAAAGGTTCCACCGCCCAAATCATACACAGCGATGGTTTTCTCTTCGGTTTGGTCTAAGCCAATGCCGTAAGCCAAAGCAGCTGCGGTAGGTTCGTTCACAATACGGAGCACTTCCAGCCCGGCTAGTTTTCCGGCATCGCGGGTAGCTTGGCGTTGGCTGTCATTGAAGTAAGCGGGAACGGTAATAACGGCACGGTTTACCGGCGTTTTCAAAGAGTGCTCGGCGCGGGCACGAAGCTCCTTAAGAATTTCAGCGCTCAGTTCAATGGGGGAGTAGAACTTGTCCTGCACCCGTATTTTCACCAAGCCTTCAGAGTTATCGTCAATGATTTTATAGCCGAAGAAATCTTTGTGCTCACCTAGGTCTTGGTATGACTTACCCAGCAAGCGTTTTACAGAATAAATAGTGTTGGCGGGGTCTGTGATAAGGTAATCCTTTGCTGCATTGCCTACCAGCACTTCTTCGTTCTGGGAGAAGTGTACTATTGAGGGGACAATGGTGCCTAAGCCTTGGTCATTGATAGCAATGGGTTTCCGGTCTTCAGGGTGTATATAGGCTACCAGGCTGTTGGTAGTTCCCAAGTCAATACCTACAATCACTTCTTCCTGCTGAATGGAAGCGGTGGTTAAGTTTATTGCAATTTTAGCCATATAGTCAGTTTTAATGGAGCGCATTTTGTGCACTCTCTGCAAAAGTACAAAGAAATAGCCTGCCTATTGGTTTACGGTTTCAGAAGGGTAACTGATATAGAATGATTGAAAGGATGTCTTACTCAGTAGCAAAGCTTAGTGAAGTTCTTTAAGTATAAGAAATAATCTATATTTACAGTAACTTCAAAAGCTAGTAATACTTCTGGAATAGTTTTCTATGCCGCAGCTTCAAACAGCACCTATCCGTTCATTTACCGTTAAAAGCTCCTGGCTGTCTGTGGTAGCGGGGTATGGGGCACTTGCTTTAACCTATCATGCCGCCGAATATGCCATGCGGTTTCACCAGCACGTCCCTTTGTTTCTTGGGTTGATGCTGGCCGTTATTCCGGTAGCATACATAGTAGCACGGCTACAGGGTCTTAAAGGACTCAGCGCATGGGGGCTGCGGATGAACAGTACGTTCATCAAGTTTTTTGCCTACGGCTTAGGCTTGGGAATATTGGTGAACGGAGTGGCTTTTGCGGTACGGCTGTGGTTAAATATGGAAGTAGTGACTGCAGTGCCAGAACTTTCCACTTTAGCTATACAAACGTTAATTTTCACTGTGGGTACCTTTTTGCCGTCGTTGGCGGAAGACGTTTTGACCAGAGGCTATCTTTACGGGCACCTGCATAAGAGAATGGGGAAATGGTCTCTTGTTATACTGTCAGCAGTGGTGTATGTGCTAAACCATGTCTACTCCCTGAATGATGGCCCAGCCGCTCTAATATATTTGTTTGTATTAGGCATCATGATGGCTATTCCATTAGTTTATACTAAGAACCTGTGGTACACAGTAGGCGCGCATTGGGCCGGCAACATTGTGTATCGTTTCTCAAATGATGTGTTGTCTGTCAAAGAAGGTACCTCTGCCATACCGGGGCTTTGGGAACTCACTTTCTTTATCCTGCTTTTTGCTCTAGTTAATTATATTGTGAGCAAAAAGTTAAGCTATTCCTAAAGCATGAATTCTTAAGTAAAAATGCAAAGGGCGTAGATTTCTATTTTCGGCCTGCTTTTTCAAAGACAGGTCGAAAAGGGGGAATGACGAATAGTAATTAAAGTGTAAAAGCTACCTGAAAAAAGACTTCTGGTATTCTATTTCTCTTTCTACAATTCCGGTTATCTGGTTGTTTTCAAAGGTTTGTTTTTTTATCCAATTCCCCTTGTGGTCGTAGGTGAAAGATTGAATAGCTGTACTCGCGATTCGTTTTATACGACCAAAAGAATAAGATGAAAACTCCTTAAACTTACCACTTTCATAGGTGAATTTTGTCCAGCTACTTATTGTCTTACCGTCTAAATCGATTAAGTTTCTACGAATAACTTTCTTAGAACCGACTTCAGTAGTAACAGTAATGGTTTGAGGCTTATCATCTAGTCTGCTGAATTCTGTTAGGGTGCTTACGACAGAATCTTGAAAAAAAATGTTAGACAACGTTTCTTTGAGTTTGGAATTGGAATACTTCTTCTTTACAATAAGCCTGTTTAAGTTGTCATAGCCTAATTGGTACACGGTAGTATCATTAGGCCAGGGAGTGAATTTACTAGCCCCTCCCGTGATACTTCCATCAAGTGTCATTCCTCCGCCATTAGAAGTATTGATAAAAATCTCCTTTGTTAAATCCCAGCGTGAATTGTATTCATAAATCCAGAAATTTTTTAGTTGATGATTCTCATCTAATACCTCTTTCTTTATAGGCAAATAATTTTCATTGTAGTAGATGAGCGTCTGTTCATCTATTTTAGATGATGCCTGGTAACAAACTTCTTTGGAAATGCGTCTTCGTTCATCATAAAAATACTTGATAACTGGCCACCAAGCGTTCTTATTAACCCTTTCTTGCCTTTTGATTCTTCCTTTTCTATCAAAATGATAGATGCCGCTTATAGAGTCGCCGAGAGGGTGCCTAAAAGTTATCTTCTGGAGTTTACCAGCTTTAAATATATGTTCTTCAATCGAGCTAAAGGGCCTATAAGATAATGAGCCGTTTTCTGCCTTAAAATATTTATAGCTAACCTTGACTGCACCTTTTACTATTGGCTCCGATGAATTCCAATTTCCTATTTTATGGGATGGGAAAGAGGGCAGAGATTGGCACTGGAGATGATGGCTAATGAGGAAGATGACAAATAGGGGGAAGAGAAATCTCATGTGGTTCTGAAAAGATAGATGGAGCGGCTGGCATTGAAATAAATATAAGGAATTTCTCTTATCCATTACTCAATAACAGAGCAAGAAGAGAACTTCTCCCGCCTGTTTTCGGCCTATTTTTGCAAAAATAGGCGAAAACGTCACTACAACTCCACTCCAAACTTTTCTCCCAACCCCTCCAAATCTTTCACCACCGGCGGCAACAACGGAATTCCGTCTTTCAGGCGTTGCTCCGTAAACAATCGCTCCGGGTCACCGGGAATCAATACTTCTTTGCCTTCTTTGGCTTTAGAACTCCGGAAGCGGGTGATCCAGTTGTCCATGTGCTGTTTGAAATCAGTAGCAGGGCGGAAAGCGTCTACGCGCATAGCCCCGAAGAAATGACCAATTCCTTCGCCCACCGGGTCGGCAGGAGGAGCCAGGAAGCTGACGAACGGCGGTACCCAGGGGCCGTAATTAGCGCCTGATAGCACTGCTGAGAAAATATCTACCACCGCACCCAGCGCATAGCCTTTGTGGCTGCCAGTGTCTCCGCCTAACGGGAGCAGGGCTCCGCCGTCTTTCAGTTCATGTGGGTTGGTAGAGGCACTGCCGTCAGAAGACTGAATCCAGCCTTGGGGAGCCTCCAAGTTTTTGCGCTGCAGCATTTCCAGTTTACCGTTAGCGGCGGTAGTAGTGGCCAAATCAGACACGAAGGGAGGTTGCTCGCCAGCCGGAATGGCCACGGCAATAGGGTTGGTGCCCAACAAGCGCTCTAAAGAAAAAGTAGGGGCCACCAACGGACTGGCATTGGTCATGGACATCCCAATCATGTCGTGCTCCAAGGCTTTCATGGCGTGGTAACCGGCAATACCGTAGTGGTTCGAGTTTTTCACGCTTACCCAGCCGCTGCCTACGTTCCTGGCTTTCTCCAGCGCAATCTGCATGGCTTTGGGAGCCACTACCAACCCAAGGCCGCCGTCTCCGTCTACAGTTGCCGTGCTAGGGGTCTCGTGTATTATTTTGATGTTGGGTGTAGCATTGATTCGGCCAGCTTCCCACAGGCGCACATAGCCAATCAGCCGGGCCACGCCGTGCGAGTCAACGCCGCGTAAATCAGCGGAGAGAAGGGTTTCGGTGGCGGTTTGGGCGTCTGCTTCGGGGCAGCCTATGCTCAGGAATATTTTCTTAGAGAAATCAAAGAGGCGTTGGTACGTGTACATATTCTAATATTCAGGACGGCCAAAGGTAAGGGAAACCGAAGAAAATACGACCGGAAATGTTAGCTTTGGATTGGTATCCTTTAGATGCTGTTCTTGTCAAACTTCCTCATCGCCTGAAAAAGAAATCAGGTAAATGAGTAAAAATTTCAACCTGTTTATGGAAATGAAGGAAGTGCGGCATCTACAAAGAGCATGAACCAAAATTTTTATGTGCTCTAAAAAAACCATCGCCACGAAATGAAAAATGTTTTTCTTCCTTTTATTTTACTCATTACCTGTTTTGGACCTGTTTTTCAGATTTCAGCCCAGAAACAGGTGCCGCTGCCCACACAGGTAAAAGCGGTAACCGTGTTCCTGAACCGGGCGCAGGTTACCAACGTGGGCCGAGCCAGTGTTGAGTCAGGTGTGACCGAATTAGTGCTGGAGGGCATGCCCACGCAGCTCGACGAAAATAGCGTGCAGGTAAACCCCACCGGAAACATAACGCTGCTTTCGGTGCGGTATGAGCAGAACTTTCTGCAGGCTAATGAGAAACTGGTAGAGCATCAGCGCCTAGAAGACTCAGTGCAGAGCTACAATGGCCGAATTAGAAGTCTAAACGACCAACGGGAGGTGTTGCAGAAAGAAGAGGCACTGCTGCACGCCAACCAGAATATAGGTGGCTCTCAGGCAGGTACCACCGCCGCCCGTCTCAAAGAAGTAGCCGATTATTACCGTACCCGCCTGCTGGCCATCCGGAAGGAAATTCAGCTGATAGACATTCAATTGGAAATTCTGCGCCGGCGGCAAATTCAGTTTAATAATCAGGTGAATCAGTTCAGGCGAAACCAACAAGCCAATAACCGTGTGATTGTGGCGGTGCAGGCCTCAGGCAAGGCGCAGGTGGGGCTGGAGGTAACGTATTTGGTGTATAATGCTGCATGGGAACCAGTTTATGACCTTCGGGCATCGGGTAACCAAGGGCCGGTGCAGCTTCAGTACAAAGCCAATGTGCGCCAGAACACCGGTGTAGACTGGAACAACGTACAACTTACTTTGGCCACTACCAATCCCGCTGAAGGCGCTGAAAAGCCTTACTTGACTACAAACTACATAGACCTGTACCCACTTACGCCCCCGCCAGTCAGAAGTACAGTTAAGTTTACTCCTCCGGTGGTGAAGAAAGATGAAGAGGAACAGGACCTAAATGAAGTGTTAGTTGGAAGAGTGGCTGGTGTAGTAAGGGCAGATGCTGTCTCTGAAACCACAGCAGATTACACTGAGGCCATTTCTACCACACTGGCCGCTGAGTTTAAAATAGGCATCCCGTTCAGTGTTCCTTCAGACGGGAAACCGCACACCGTTGACATTCAGCAGCACAACCTCACCACTACGTACGCCCACACCACTGTGCCAAAACTTGACCCCACCGCTTTCTTGGTAGCACATTTAACTAATTGGGAGGCTTTAAAGCTGCTTCCTGGTGTAGCCAATGTGTTTCTGGGCGGCACTTTCACGGGTAAGTCGTTCCTCAACCCTGAAGAAACCGGTGACACACTCACCATCTCCCTGGGCCGCGACCAAAACGTGATAGTACAGCGTGAGCGGCAGCAAGATTACCAAAAGCAGTCTACTTTCGGCAGTAATATCAAAGAGCAGTTTGGGTTTGAAATTACCTTGCGAAACACCAAAGCACAGCCCGTTACCATTACCTTGGAAGACCAGGTTCCGGTGAGCTCCACCAGTGAAGTGAGCGTGGAAGACATTGAAACCAACGGCGGCAAGCTAGACAAAGACACCGGCAAAGTTACCTGGCAAATTCAGCTACAGCCTAATGAAACCGCCAAACGGCACCTTAAGTACGTGGTGAAATACCCGAAGAACCGGCAGGTAAGCGGTCTTTAAGCAAAATAGATATTAACTGAAGGCGTGTTTTGGGGCTGTTTTCCAGAAAATAGCTCCAAAATGCGCCTTTTATTTTAACTTCTTTCAAGAGTGTGAAATTTTGGTGAAATTTCCCTGCCCAAACAACCAAATTCCCCTGTGCGGCATCTACTTGTAAAAGCAAGAATAATTTCTGGAACGGATTTTGCCACTTGCTGAATATCAGTAAAAGTTAATATTATGAAAGCACCCTTAATCTCGGTTTTAGCCTTGTTTCTGCTTATGGGGAGCAGATTTGCAGTGGCGCAGTCTAATGTTCTTTTTGACCAGAAAAAGAAGGAAACGATTACCCTTTCCAGTTTCGAGAATGCTGACTTTCGGGCAATGGCAGAGGAGATAGGGAGGTACAACACCAACCGCTCCGGCAAAATCTTGATGCCCGTTGAGTTTGAGCAGCACCTGAAGATTGTAAAAGACGGTAGCCAGATAAAGGTAGAGGCCAACGTGCAGAAGTTCTGGGTACCCGAGAAAATCATGTTCCGCCAGTTTGATGTAGCCGATGCTTTCACGCCCACCACTGTTTCGGCTAAAATTCAGTTGCTGGGTGCCGGAGACAAAGTGGTGCAAACCTTTGATGTGTCTAACAAAAACATCAGCCAGAACGGAAACACCGTGTTGGCGCAGACATCCTTTACGGACACCTCGTCCTTTACCGGTTACAAGCTGAAAGTGGTAGACCAGAAGTTGGGCTTTAGCCACGCCAACCGTACCGCCGTGCGAGAGCGTGTGGCCTTGGTAAAGCGCTATTATGAGACCGAAGACCGCTTAGCCCTGTTACACCGTGATTTGCAGAACATCAACCCCAATGATGTAGATAACCTGCAACTGCACACCGACCGTTTGGCTGTATTGGAGCGCGCCCTTGACCAATTAGTAGACAACCGTATGGAGCGTGAGCTGAATTTAAAGGAAAATGACCCTGCGCGGTTGAGATACAAAGTGAAGGAATTAGACAACCGCCTGCGGGAGCGTCGGGTGGCTATAGACCAGACTTGGGCTCGTCTGCCTGAAATCTTCTACAGCCGTGGTCTGGAGTTGGCTGTAAACGGAAATCCACGGGCCGCCCGCGATTTCTTCGCCCGTTCCTTACAGGCTAATCCGGCGTTTGCCCCTTCTCACCTGCAGTTGGCCCGCCTTGATTTACGGGAAGGTTATGTAGCCGAGGCCGCCCAACGTACCAAAGACATACTGACCCGCATGCAGGTAGACCCGGAAACGCATAGGTTTGCCCAGCAATTGGCTCTAGATGTGCAGAACGAGTACGTGCGCCAAGGTGAACAGCTGAACAACCAAGGAAAATATGAGCAGGCGTTGCAGCAGTTTGAGCAAGCCAGAGACTACTGCCGCAGCATTTCCAGCCTGCGTTGCCGTTCTGAGCTTTGGGAAAGTGGCATTGCAGAAGCCAAAGGCGGTATCTATAATAATATGTTGGCAGATGCCCGTCTGGCCCTGCGCCAGAACCGATTATCTGAGGCCTCTAACTTGGCCGCTGAGGCGCAACGTTATGCCAACAACAATCGCTCAGCCATTACTTCTGATGCCGCCGCCCAAAACCTGATGCGTGAGGTTCAGCAGCAGGTGTACCAAAGCAACATGTCCGATGGCCGCAGGGCCCTGCAGGCCAGACAATACAGCGCCTCGTTGGCTGCTTTTGAGAAGGCAAAATCAGTGGCTCTGGATTACGGGCTCACCCAACAAGCCGATGCGGATAATCTTATCAGGCAAGCGGCTAAGCCGGTGCTGTTGGAGCGCATAGCCGACGGTCAGCAGTATGCCTCATTAAACCAATTGGCCCAGGCCCGCACCACCGCTGCCCAGATAAACAGCCTGCTGGTGAAGTACAGCCTAGTAAACGACCGCGATTTAGATGTAAAATACAGAGCATTAAGTACGGCTATTTTCAGTCAGGAGTGCGCCAACGCCCAGTCTACCTATGATCAGCATTACCAGCGCTCTTTGCAGTATAGCTCTGAGGGGAACTATGCCCAGGCTGCTGCTGAGTTAGACAAAGCCATTGCCTCCGCCAAAGGGAACGCCGGTTGCTCTATTTCCTTCGCCACTGCAGATCTAGAGTTGAACCGTATTGACGCCCCTGCTCATTATCAGGAGCTACTGCAGGAGGTTGCTACGCTGATGAACCAGTCTAAATTTGCCGATGCCATCAAAGTGTATCAAGAAGCTGGTCGCCATTTTGAGGCAAGAGATGTACATGGTTTTGGCTTACGTCATGCCAGTTTGCAGGAGTATGCGTTGCAAAGCTCGAACAAAAGTTTTGTGGTAGAAGTAGCCCGCCACAAAGCTTCTAACGGAGATGCCACTGAAGCCATTGCCCTTATCAGAAGGCTGTCTGACTTGAAATTGGCGAAATACAACCTAAACCAGTTGCAGAAATTTGTAGGAGAGACCTTGGCTATCAGAGATGTTCGCACAAATCCAGAGGGTAACTATAAGCAATTGGCTGCCTCTTACACCGGCGGCGACAAAGCCCTGAAAAAGCTGGGCAAAGCTTATGAGAAGAAATTCAAGAAGCTAACTTAATTGCAGTAAATGTTAAATGCTAGAAAGCCTCTCATTTCATATGAGAGGCTTTCTTTATGGTGGTTGGTATGAAGACGATAAGGTGGAAGCGCAATACTAGAGTTCTATGGCACGGAAGTTACTTCCAAGACTCTCATCTTTTCTCTAAGGAATCATTCTGATTTAACGCATTTCGTCCCCCTTTGAAGGGGGTAGGGCTGTTAAGTTCTCACTATAAGAGGTTGCTCTTCCGGATTTGCAATCCGGAAGCGGGTATCTAGGGGATTTGTAATCCCCGTTGCTGCGCCATAAAACGGAAAAGCCGCGGATTGCAAATCCGCAGGATACCTAAGTTCGGGATTGCAAATCCCGAACAGCGGAGAACTTAACGGCCCTACCTTCAAAGGGGGACGAAATGTGTGCAAAATCCTTTAGATGGGGCGCCCACAGGGATAACCTGTTCTTGGTACTATGAATTTAAAACTCCTATTTTGGCGCTGCTTTTCGAGAAGCAGGTGAAAAACGATAGGCACTAAACAAGAATCTACTCTTGCAACAACTCCGCCAGCATTCCTTCCTTTAGCGCGTAAGATGATACTCTAATTTGCTCCAGGTTGTATTTCTCCAGCACCCAATCAATCAGCACGCAGGCAACTACAATCATATCCACGCGCATTTCCAGCATACCCGGTATGGCTAAACGCTCGGCACGGTTTTTTTGGAGAATTTCTTTATATATCTGCTGGAAAGAAGATACTGGTAGATCCATTTCAGGCGAAGCGTCTTCTCCGCGGGAGAGGTTGCGTTTGGCAAGGTCAATGTCAACCAGTGTGTCAAACGTGCCAGAAGAACCAATCAGTACCTCGGGCTGATGCTGTAAAACAGCGGCAGTCAATTTCTGGAGCTGGTCTTGCAGGTAGTGGCGCTGGGCTTTCACATCGGCGGGAGCCATAGGGTCCAGGTGAAAGAATTTGTCGAGCAGGCGCTGGGCACCAATCTCAAAGCTCTTCTTCCACAAAATGCCTTTGTCTGACCCAATGATGAATTCCACGCTGCCACCGCCTATGTCCATCACCAGTGCCGGCTTTGGCCCTACTTGCAAGGCTTGCTGAACGCCTTTAAAGATAAGCTCGGCCTCGCGTGAGCCGGAAATGACTTCTACCTCAATGCCGGTTCTTTCCTTTATGGCAGCTACCACATCGGGTCCGTTGCTGGCATTCCGGATGGCGCTGGTGGCGGTGGCTTTTACCCTTGTCACGCCGTGCTGTTCCATAATTTCTTTGAACTCGGCTAATGTGGTGAGGCCTCGGGCGAGTGCTTCTGGGGTAATCTCACCTTTGCTGATACCGCCTTGCCCCAACTTTACTGCAACTTTGGTTTTGAACAGAGTAACAGGCTCTCCGGTAGCAGGCACCTCCACTATGAGTAAGTGAAATGTATTAGTACCAAGGTCAATGAGGGCTAAACGAGGCAACATAGGTTTAATTAAGTATTGAGAGTTAGGAACTAAGAATGGCAGATTTGCTGTAGCGCCACTCTGTTTTACCGCACTTGTACGGAGAACGGCAGCATTAGAACAGCAAAATAAGGCAAAGAATCTTTTCTTTGGCCCAGCAGGTGTTTTTCTGATAAAAAGTAAATCCGTTTTTGCCCTGTTTTCCAGGAAACAGCAAAACGGATTTTAAAAAATAACAATCAACAACCAGCAATCAACAATTATTTAGAGCTGAACCGGAAGAAGGTGCCCAAAGGGAGTTTGCGCTGAGCTCGGTCTTGCAGGTATAATTCGCCTAGTTCTTCGTTTTTAACCGTTGCCCCGAAGGAAGCCCTAATAAGGTTGTCCAGAATAAGTGCTGAGAAGCCGAGGGAGTACAGGTTTATCACGAAGAAATTTTCTTGTGGGTCCAGCAATTCGGCGCAGAGTTTAATCAGCTCGTTTATCTGCTCTTCCAGCTGCCATTTCTCACCGTCTGGGCCGCGGCCATAGGCGGGAGGATCTAGAATGATGCCTTGGTATTTGTTTCCGCGTTTTACCTCGCGGCGGGCGTACTTCATGGCGTCTTCCACTAACCAACGGATGTTGTCCAGGTTGCTGGCTTCCATGTTTTGGCGGGCCCAGAAATTAACCTGCTTCACGCTGTCCAAGTGGGTGACATCGGCTCCGCCGGCATTAGCGGCCAACGAGGCGCCGCCGGTATAGGCGAACATGTTCAGCACCTTCGGTTTGCCAGAAAGGGCGCGGGTGCGGTCAAAGATGAACTGCCAGTTGGGGTCTTGCTCCGGAAACAGTCCCACGTGCTTAAACGAAGACAGCCCCAGCCGGAACCGCAGCTTTAGATCGTTGTATTTATAATTGATAAACCACTGCTCGGCCATTCCTTTCTTGAGCTGCCACTGGCCTTTTTCGGCGTTGCCTTTCTCGCGTTTAAAAGTGGCTTGGGCTAATCTTTCCCACTCGCGTTCCGGCAAATGCTTGTCCCAGGCGGCTTGCGGCTCGGGGCGGGCCAGCACGTAATCGCCGAAGCGCTCCAGCTTCTCAAAATTGCCGCAGTCAATCAGTTCGTAATCGGTCCAAGCGGTAGTGGTCAGGAAAGAATACATATCTTTGTAAAAGGTTTCTGCCGCAAAGGTACGGTTCCTGTGGCAGTTATCAGTGAACAGTAATTAGTAAACAGTTAACAAGGATAGGAAATTACGGCTAACGGAAGAAACCGAAGTCTGCGGTAAACTTTGCAAGGCCTGTTTTTAAGCTGTTTTCCTGAAAATAGGCCTAAAACGTAAACTTAGTTACAGGATAGTCTTGTGTCTTGCGTCTTAAATCTTATGTCTCCATTACCACATTAACAAAATGACTTTCTATAAATACCAAGGCACCGGCAACGATTTTGTGGTGCTTGACAACAGAGACGGCAGCCTGCAACTTACCCAAGAACAGGTGGCTTTCTTGTGCGACCGCCGCAGAGGCATTGGAGCAGATGGCCTGATGCTGCTGCAGTTGAAAGAAGGCTATGACTTTGAGATGGTCTATTATAATTCCGACGGACGCGAGGGTTCTATGTGCGGAAACGGGGGGCGCTGTCTGGTAGCTTTCGCGCAATATTTGGGCGTGGTAGAGAATGAGGCCTATTTCATTGCCTCTGACGGACCTCATAAAGCCTACCTGAAAGACAGATTGGTGCACCTGCAAATGAAAGACCTAGACGCCATTGAAGACCTAGACGATGCCTCTTTCATGAACACCGGTTCACCACACTATGTGAAGCAGGTGGAAGCGCTGCAAGACCTTAACGTATTCGCCGAAGGCCGCGCCATCCGGTACTCAGACCGCTTCAAAGCTGAGGGTACCAACGTCAATTTTGTGGAGCACCTACCGGAGAACCAGCTTTCAGTGCGCACTTATGAGCGTGGCGTGGAGGACGAGACTTTCTCCTGTGGTACCGGCGTAACCGCCTGCGCCCTTGCCGCTAGCCGCGCTGGCTACCAAAGCCCAGTGAAGATAAAAGTGCTTGGAGGTGAGCTTCAGGTGAGTTTCGAGAAAGAAAGCAACGGCTTTAAAAACGTCTTCCTCATCGGTCCCGCCGTACAAGTGTTTAAGGGCGAAATTACTTTATAGTTCCTTCTTCTGTTTTCGGCCTGATTTTATAAAAACAAGCTAAAAACAGATATACATGCCTATTTTGATACCAAGCACATTCTGAATCCATTCTTAATTCCTAATTCTAAATTCTTAATTAATAAAGTGCTGCAAACCGACCGCATTTTTCTAAGAGCCCCAGAGCCTACGGACCTGGACTTTCTCTACCTCTTTGAGAATGAGCCGGAGCTATGGCCGGTGAGCATGGCGGTGGCGCCGCTGTCAAAAGATGTGCTGCGTCAGTACCTAGACAACGCCACCGCTGACATTTACTCGGCCCGTCAACTGCGGCTGATGGTGTGTCTGCAAAAGCAGGAAACCGTGGTGGGCACCATTGATTTGTTTGACTTTGAGCCGCTGCACCGCCGGGCGGGCATGGGTATTGCCGTTGCCAAGCCGTACCGAGGGCAGGGAATAGCAGCAGAAGCCTTGCAGCTGTTGGTGGAATATGCCCGGCAGGTGCTGCACCTGCACCAGTTGTACTGCTCAGTAGCGCAAAGTAATGCCAAAAGTTTGGGGCTTTTCCGGCAGCAGGGCTTTACCCAAATAGGCATTCGAAAGGAGTGGCTGCAGGCGGCCAGTGGCTGGGAAGACGTAGTGGAGTTTCAGAAGCTTCTACAACAGAAATAACACTAATCAGGAGCAGTAAAAGGTAAGGCAACAGCCGATGTTATTTTTACGGATTTGCCCTATTCAAAATTAAATAAATACTCTATTTTAAAGGTTTATGTAGCTTTTTTAGCAGTAATACGTATGCACGGGAGCAGTAAGAGAGATGCCAGCCATTTCTCTTACTTTTTTGATATACCATTCTATTCTTATCCTAAGCTATCGTATATGTTTGACCTTGACACCGATTTCACTCCAAGCGCGGGTAGCAGTTACTCAGTTTCTGAGCCAGAAGTAAATATCTTCACCAACTACGTTTCTGCCAACCCGGCTCCCGCACCTAAAGCTCCTTCCATTTCAAAACCTTCGTTAGAGGATTATTTAAGTTCGGTTTCGGCTTTGGTGTGCCTTTCACACCTTCGCTGGGATTTCGTGTATCAACGTCCGCAACACTTGTTGTCGCGTTTCGCCAAACATACGCCGCTTTTTTTCTTTGAAGAGCCTCTTTTCTTTGACGGCGCCACCCCGCAATTAGCTATTTCTACCCGCGAAGGCAACGTGACCATTGCTGTTCCGCACTTGCCACATGGGCTTACCCCTTCTGAAATTGAGGCAGAGCAGCGGAACATGATCGATAAGTTTTTAAAGGAGCGCAAGCTGAAGAATTACGTGCTTTGGTATTACACGCCCATGGCACTAGAATTCAGCCGTCACCTTACCCCGGCCCTCACCGTGTTCGACTGCATGGATGAACTGTCGGCGTTTAAGTTTGCCCCGCCAAGACTGGTAGAGCTGGAAGCCGAAATGATGGCCAAGGCCGATGTGGTGTTTACCGGTGGCCAAAGCCTGTACGAAGCCAAAAAAGACCGTCACAAAGAAGTCTATGCCTTCCCGAGCAGCATTGACAAAGCACACTTTGCCCAAGCCCGCCAACTACAGGAAGAACCCGCTGACCAAGCCAATATTCCGCACCCACGCATGGGCTTCTTCGGGGTGGTTGACGAGCGTTTTGATATTGAATTGCTGCGCGAGGTGTCTGAGGCCCGGCCTGAGTGGCAGTTTGTCATTATAGGACCAGTCGTGAAGATTGACCCAGAGGTGCTGCCTAAAAACAAAAACATCCATTACCTCGGCGGTAAAACATATAACGAGCTCCCTGCTTACTTAGCCGGTTGGGACGTAGCCATGCTGCTGTTCGCGCACAATGAGTCTACCAAATACATCAGCCCAACCAAAACCCCAGAATACTTAGCCGCCGGAAAACCAGTGGTGTCTACTTCTATCAGAGATGTGGTTCGCCCGTACGGCGAACAAAATCTGGTGCACATTGCCGATGGTGCCGCTGCCTTTGAGCAAGCCATTGAAAAAGCATTGATTCAAAAAGATGACCTGGGCTGGATGCGCCGCACCGACGATTTTCTGACCACCATCTCCTGGGATAAGACATGGAGAAACATGGTGCGCCTGATGCAATGCATTTCAGAAGAAAAGAAAAGCAATTCTAAAAAGTAACATTTCAGCCTGAAGGTGGAAATGCATTTTGAGCGTGTTTTCAGAAAGCATGCTCAAAACACGCTGCCTTTTTCAGCTTGATATTATATACATCTTTAATTTCCCCTTTTTATGTTTGATTACCTGATAGTAGGGGCCGGTTTTGCCGGCAGTGTGTTAGCCGAGCGCCTTGCCCGGGTTTCTAACAAAAAAGTTTTAATCATAGACAAGCGCCCGCATATTGCCGGTAACGCCTATGACCATTATAATGAAGAAGGCATTCTAGTCCATAAATACGGACCGCACATCTTCCATACCAACTCTAAAGATGTGTTCGAATATCTGGGGCAGTTCACTGAGTGGCGCCCTTACGAGCACCGCGTGCTGGCCAGTGTAGACGGGCAGCAGGTGCCCATGCCTATCAACCTGGATACCATCAACAAACTATACGGCCTCAGTCTTACCTCTTTTGAGCTGGACAAATGGTTTGAGTCGGTGGCGGAGAAAGTAGACACCATCAGAACGTCTGAGGATGTGGTAGTGAGCAAAGTAGGGCGTGAGCTGTACGAGAAATTCTTCAAGAACTACACCCGTAAGCAGTGGGGCATGGACCCGTCGGAGCTGGATAAATCAGTGACCTCACGTGTGCCCACTCGCACCAACCGCGACGACCGCTACTTCACCGACACCTACCAAGCCATGCCGCTGCACGGCTTCACCAAGATGTTTGAGAAGATGCTGGATCACCCCAACATCAAAATCATGCTCAACACCGACTACCATGAAATACTGGACGTGATTCCGTTCAAAGAAATGATTTTTACGGGTCCGGTAGATGAGTACTTTGATTTTAAATATGGCAAGCTGCCGTACCGCTCACTCGAGTTCAAACATGAAACGGTGAACAAAGAAGTATTTCAGCCGGTGGCGGTGGTGAACTACCCCAATGAGCAGCTGTATACCCGCGTGACTGAGTTTAAATACCTGACTGGTCAGCAGCACCCCAAAACGAGCCTGGTGTATGAATTCCCACGTGCCGAAGGCGATCCTTACTATCCGGTGCCCAAGCCTGAGAACGCGGAACTTTACAACAAATACAAGAAGCTGGCTGAAGCCACACCCAACGTGCATTTCGTGGGCCGATTGGCAACCTACAAATACTACAACATGGACCAGGTAGTGGCCCAAGCGCTGACCCTACACAAAAAGCTAACCGAGCTAGAGAAAGTGAAAGTGCCGGCCGTAGATGGAGTTGATGTGTTGCCTAAAGGCCTGCGCGATGCGCTAAATGGAAGTTCCACCAAAATCAGTACGAATGGTAAACATTGACCTTTGGGGCGGTGTGGAGTGTACCATTAACCGGGTAGGTGACCAGTACTTTGACCAGCTCGCCCAAAGTGGACATAAAAGCCGATTATCAGACTTAGATCTCTTCGCAGATTTAGGCATCAAGAAAATACGGTATTCGGTGCTATGGGAAAGCGTAGCACCGGATCATCCGGAACAGCAAGACTGGAGCTGGGCCACCGAACGCCTGAACAAGCTCCGCGCGTTAGATATAGACCCTATTGTAGGTTTGCTGCACCATGGCAGCGGCCCGCGGTACACTAACTTACTAGATCAAGATTTCCCACAGAAATTTGCCGCCTATGCGCGGGCTGTGGCCCAACAGTTTCCGTGGGTGAATTACTACACTCCCGTTAACGAACCCCTAACCACTGCTCGGTTCAGCGCCCTCTACGGTCTCTGGTATCCGCACGCCAAAGACGATGCCTCTTTCCTGAAGGCCCTCCTGAACCAGATCAAAGGCACCAGACATGCCATGCAGGCCATCAGGGAAATAAATCCTGAGGCTAAATTAGTCCAGACAGATGACTTGGGCTACACCCAAAGCACGCCTGCCTTACAATACCAAGCCGATTTCGAAAATCACCGCCGCTGGCTCTCCTGGGATTTGCTATGCGGTAAGGTAAACCCGCAGCACCCGCTTTGGAAGTACTTATTGGCAGGAGGAATTCCGGAGGCAGAACTGTTAGACTTGGTAAAAGTACCCTGCCCACCTGAGGTGATAGGGGTGAACTACTACGTCACCAGTGAGCGGTACTTAGACGAACACATCACTGATTACCCCCTGCACACGCATGGCAGTAACGGCCGGCATCGCTACGCCGATGTAGAAACCGTACGCGTGGGGCATGCCCAGCCGCTGGGGGTGCAGAACATTCTGGCGCAAGCTTGTGAACGATACCCTGATAGTGCTATAGCTATTACCGAAGCCCACTTGTGCTGTACCCGCGAAGAGCAGATGCGCTGGTTAGCTGAAGTGTGGGATTCTGCCCTGTTTTTGAAAAATCAGGGCAAAAACGTGTTGGCGGTAACGGCTTGGTCTCTGCTGGGGGCATTTGACTGGAATACTCTCTTAACTGAGCAACGTGGCTTTTATGAACCCGGTGTGTTTGATGTGCGAACCGGAGTGCCTGAACCCAACGCCGTGGCCAAGCTGATGAAGGATTTGTCCTCTAATGCGCCACGCCACCCCGTGTTGCAGATAGACGGCTGGTGGAAACGAACCTGTCGCACTCTTTTCCCGGCCCCGCCTGAAGTACCTGAGAAGTGGTGTGTCGCTGACCAAGCGGCGTTGCCAAAAACAAAAATAGAGCCACTGCTCATAACAGGTGCAACTGGTACCCTAGGTAAAGCCTTCGCCCGCATTTGTGATGAGCGTGGAATCCCATACGTACTGCTCTCACGGCAAGAAATGGACATAACGGAGGAGGCTTCGGTAGAAAAAGCTTTGCAGAAATATGGACCTTGGGCAGTGGTAAACACCGCTGGTTATGTGCGGGTAGACCAAGCCGAGTTAGAGCCAGAAACTTGCTATCGTGAAAACGCACTGGGGCCCGTTAACTTGGCAAAGCACTGCCGTGCCAGAGGCATTCAGCTGGTAACTTTTTCTTCTGATTTAGTATTTGACGGGCAAAATAAAGGGGGCTATCATGAAACAGATCAACCCAACCCGCTCAATGTGTATGGCAGCAGCAAAGCATTAGCCGAAGAACAGGTTTTGGCCGCCATGCCAAAGGCTTTGATCATAAGAACCAGCGCTTTCTTCGGCCCTTGGGATGAGCATAACTTTGTTTACCAAGCCTTGAAGACCATAGCCCATAAAGAATTTTTTCAAGCTGCGGATGATACTTATATCACTCCCACCTACGTGCCAGACTTAGTTCAAACCACAGTTGACCTTTTGCTGGATGAGGAGAGCGGCATTTGGCATATAGCCAACAGCGGTACGTACTCATGGGCACAACTAGCCGAACTGGCTGCCACTGTGGCTGGTTTAGAACCTCACCCTTGGCTACAGCCAGTTTCACAGGAGTCGCTTGACCTGTCTGCCCTCAGGCCTGCCAATTCGGCCTTGGCTACAGGTAAAAGAGCCAACTTACCTAGAGTGGAGGACGCACTTCTACGCTATCTAAGAGCCACTGAATTTGCTTTCAGACCGTCAGAACCATTGGTAGATACTACTGAAGATGATGAGCTATTGGCCGCGCATGCATAGATATACGAAGAGCATGATCCCCTGTTTTAGCCCTTCTTTTTAAAAAGTAGGGTCAAAACAGGGGGTATTTTAATTTTAGAGATTAGATTTTTCTCCTGCCTCAAAGCTTAAGTACCTTAGTTGGTTCTGATCCTACATACCCCCATTTTTTTCTATTCCTTTCTGTTTTCGGCCTCTTTTCCAAAAATCAGCTCCGAAACATCTCCTCTCCCTTGCCTTCGTACAAACAAAATCAGGCTATTTCTGACATCCCGTCAGGCGCGGGGCACTAATGCAAACATGGTATTGTTTTAGCTAACTAGAGAATGTCGGAAAATCCGCTTATTTTTGAAATTGAATTAAGTACGTCTTAAATAGCTTTATATGTTTGATTTTTTTGGGAAGACAGTCGCCAAGATTTTCGGTACCAAATCGGAGCGGGATATTAAGGGGGTAATGCCCTATGTGGCCCTTATAAACGAAGAGTTTGCCAAATTGGCCGCCTTGTCTGATGACCAGCTTCGGGCCCGTACCCAAGAGGTGCAAGCGGTTATTGCCGAGCGTCTGAAACCCATTGACGATAAAATTGCCGCGCTTCGCCAGCGTATAGAAGACGAGCCTGAACTAGATATCACCCAGAAGGAAGATATCTTTTTGGAGATAGATCAACTAGAGAAGGATCGTAACAAAGATCTGGAAGTAGTACTCATGGAAGTGCTGCCGCAGGCCTTTGCCATTGTAAAGGAAACTGCCCGCCGCTTCAAAGAGAATGGTCAATTGACCGTTACCGCTACTGAGCTTGACCATGAATTTGCTTCGCGCAAGTCAAACGTGCAGATAAACGGCGACAAAGCCGTGTGGGCGAACAAATGGAATGCCGCCGGTACCGAAGTAACCTGGGACATGCTGCATTATGATGTGCAGCTGATTGGTGGTATTGTATTGCACCAAGGTAAAATTGCCGAGATGGCCACGGGTGAAGGTAAAACGTTGGTGGCTACGCTGCCGGCTTTCCTGAACGCCTTGGCAAAACGTGGCGTGCACGTAGTAACTGTGAACGATTACCTGGCCAAGCGTGACTCTGAGTGGATGGCGCCATTATTTGAGTTCCACGGCATCACCATTGACTGCATTGACAAACACCAGCCTAATACCGATGCCCGCCGCAAAGCTTATTTAGCGGATATCACCTACGGTACCAACAATGAATTTGGCTTTGATTACCTGCGTGACAACATGTCGCGTGAGCCGGGTGAGTTGGTGCAGCGCAAGCACCACTACGCCATGGTAGATGAGGTGGACTCTGTATTGATTGACGATGCCCGTACCCCGTTGATTATTTCTGGCCCAGTGCCACGTGGCGATGAGCACGAATTCCACACCCTGAAGCCAAGAGTATCTGCTCTGGTAGAGGCGCAGCGTAAATTGGTGAGCAATTACCTGGTAGAGGCCAAGCGCCTGATTAAAGAAGGAAACGAGAAAGAAGGCGGTTTGTCTTTGTTCCGTGCCTACCGTGGTTTGCCAAAAAACAAGCCTTTGATTAAGTTCTTGAGTGAGACCGGTGTTCGCCAGATTTTGCTGAAGACAGAGGCGTTCTACCTGCAAGACCACTCGCGTCAAATGCCGGAGGCCGACAAGCCTTTGTACTTCACCATTGACGAGAAACACAACCAGATTGAACTGACCGAAAAAGGTATTGACCTGATTACCGGCCAGGGCGAAGACCCGAATTTGTTCATTTTGCCAGACATCGGGACGGAAATTGCCAACATAGAGAACAACAACGGGCTTTCTGAAGAAGAGAAACTGCACCAGAAAGAACGGTTAATCCAGGATTACCAGGAGAAAACCCAGCGGGTGCACACTATTAACCAGTTGCTCAAAGCTTACACCTTGTTTGAGAAGGATACGGAGTACATCGTGACCGAAGACCGCAAGGTGAAAATTGTAGATGAGCAAACGGGTCGTGTGATGGAAGGCCGCCGGTATTCAGACGGTTTGCACCAAGCTATTGAGGCAAAGGAAAACGTGCGCGTGGAAGATGCCACCCAAACCTATGCTACGGTAACCCTACAGAACTACTTCAGAATGTACCACAAGCTGGCCGGTATGACCGGTACTGCTGAGACAGAGGCCGGTGAGTTCTGGGAAATCTATAAGTTGGACGTGGTGGTGATACCAACCAACCGCGTAGCCCAACGCAAAGACGAGCACGACAAGGTATATAAAACCACCCGTGAGAAATATAACGCCGTAGCTGAAGAAATTCAGGAACTGACTAAACAAGGTCGTCCGGTGCTGGTAGGTACCACTTCCGTAGAAATTTCTGAACTGGTAAGCCGTATGCTGAAAATGCGCGGAATTCCGCACCAGGTTCTGAATGCCAAGCATCACCAGCGGGAGGCCGAGATTGTGGCCGAAGCCGGTAAACCGGGTGCCGTGACCATTGCTACCAACATGGCGGGTCGTGGTACAGATATTAAGCTGGCTCCGGAATCTAAAGCCGCGGGCGGATTGGCCATTATTGGTACCGAACGTCACGAATCACGTCGCGTTGACCGCCAGCTGCGTGGTCGTGCCGGTCGTCAGGGAGACCCAGGTTCATCGCAGTTCTTCGTGTCACTGGAAGACAGCTTAATGCGTCTGTTCGGTTCTGACCGCATCGCCCGCTTGATGGACCGCATGGGTCTGGAGGAAGGCGAAGTGATTCAGCACTCCATGATCACCAACTCTATTGAGCGTGCGCAGAAGAAGGTGGAGGAAAACAACTTCGGTACCCGTAAGCGCTTGCTGGAGTACGACGACGTGATGAACGCCCAGCGTGAAGTGGTGTACAAACGCCGCCGCAACGCCCTATACGGGGAGCGTCTGGAGCTGGATATCTGGCTCATGATTGACGAAACCGCCACTGACATTGTGCAGACCTATAAAGCCACCGGCAACCACGATGACTTCACGCTGCACATCATCCGCGTGTTCGGGTTTAACACTGGCATTACTGCCGAAGACTTGGTTGGTCAGCCAGTAGATTCGTTGATAGACCGCCTGTACAATGAGGCGCTGGATTTCTATCAAGAGAAGAATGAGCGCATCATGCAGCAGTCAGCCCCAATCATGGCAGACATTTATGCCAACCGTGGTCCTATGATTGAGAACATAGCCGTTCCATTCTCTGACGGTCGCCGCCAGATAACGGCCGTGGCCAACCTGGAGAAAGTAGTAAACAGCGGTGGCCGTGAGTTGATCAAAACCATGGAGAAAGTCATTTCCCTGGCCACCATTGACCAAGCCTGGACCCAGCACCTCCGCGAAATGGACGACCTGAAGCAGAGCGTTCAAAATGCGGTATACGAGCAGAAAGACCCGCTCTTGATTTATAAGTTTGAGTCGTTCCAGCTGTTCAAGCGTATGATTGCCAAGGTGAACGAAGAAACAGTATCGTTCTTGTTCAAGGCAGATTTACCAGTGCAGCAGGAGCAGCCCGTGCAGGAAGCCCGCCAAGCTCCGGCACCTAAAGCACCTAAACTGAACGTGCAGAAGGAAGAAGTGCACTCTACCTTAGAAGAAAATCATCCGCCAATGCCGGCTATGCCACAGGCGCCTGTTCAAAAGCAGGCCCCCATAAGGGTAGAGAAAACCATTGGCCGTAATGATAAGGTGAGTGTGCAGTACATGGACGGCCGCGTAGTAAAAGACGTGAAGTTCAAGAACGTAGAAAACGATTTGCTCAACAACCGTTGCGTGATCATTGAAGACTAACGTGCCTATAGCACCAGAGCAGAGTTTGGCGCCGTACATAGATCATACGGTGCTCAAGCCAGACACAACCCAAGCCATGGTGGCACAGCTTTGTGAAGAAGCTGTTCACCATAGGTTTGCGGCCGTTTGCGTGCCACCTTGTTTCGTGAAGCAGGCAGTGGCGGCTCTGCAAGATACCGGGGTTCAAGTGGCCACGGTAGTAGGTTTTCCGCTGGGGTACCAGTTAGCCAAGGTGAAATTTTTTGAGGCGCATCAAGCCTTAACTGAAGGTGCTACGGAGATAGATGTGGTCATGAATATTGCCGCATTCAAATCAGGCAAGCACGAAGAGGTGCTGTCTGAACTGCAGGAGCTGAGCACGCTGTGCCACTTTAAAAATGCAGTGCTGAAGGTCATTATTGAAACTGCTTTGTTGAGCCCAGAGGAAATAGTGCAGGCTTGCAAAATATGCGAAGAAGCGGAAGCTGATTATGTGAAAACTTCCACTGGTTTTGCCTCCGGTGGTGCACAGGTAGAAGATATTCTGCTCATGCGGGCTACTTTATCAAAGCATATAAAAATAAAAGCATCGGGCGGAATCAAAACCAAGGAAGCCGCCCTTGCGTTGGTGAAAGCCGGAGCCGACCGGATTGGAACATCTTCCGGCGTATCGTTGCTATGACATTGGAAAACATGACCTCAAGATTTTTATCGCTTTTGTGCGCCGTGGCCCTAATGGGTTGTGCCGCCGGTGGCAGTACTTCTTCCAGCAACACGGGGGCAGGTTCTACTGATACAAACGTGAACGCCAAAGGTGGTACCGCTACCACACTCACTAACATAGAGCAATACCGGCCAACTTTCCCGGCAGCGCCGTCTGCCTCAGCTCCGGCTGCCGCCCCGGTAGCTCCTACCCGCCACATCCGTAATGAAGTAACCGTACTCATGGATAGTGTGGCGCAGGTACAGAAAAACATCCGCTACGCCTCTGGCTACCGAATTCTGGCCTATACCGGAATAGAACGTAAAGCCGCTATGGATTTGCGAAACGCAATCATTCAGCGTTTGCCCGAGGAAAAAGATTACCTGACATACAAGCAGCCTACTTACCAACTGAAAATTGGTGATTTCTTTACCCGGGTAGAGGCTCAGGCCGCCCTCTCAAAGATTCAAGATTTGTTGCCAAGAGCAATGTTGGTGCAGGAAACCATTAATATTCCGAAGTAATTTTTTAGACGTTTTTTAGAAGACACAAGACGTAAGACTTCTTTGGACGCCGTGTAAGTTTCTCTTTTAGAAACTACACGGCGTTTTCTTTTATAAACTTTTCCGCAGTTTCAAGCTTGTGTTAAGAAAAAGAGACCCAAAACAGCGGAAAAATTTTTATCCCTACCTTTGTGACATAATAGTTCTACCGTCTTTGCCATGCAACAACTTTCTGATCAAATACAACAACTTGCCAGCCAATATGCCTCTGATACTATAGATACCCGGCACCTTTTGCATCAGAATCCAGAGCTTTCTTTCCAAGAATTCAAAACCGCAGATTTTGTGTTCCAGAAGCTGCAGGAATACGGGCTTGAACCGCAGCGCATGACGGAAACCGGGGTGGTAGCGCTAATAAAGGGTAAAAACCCTGAGAAAGCTACAACCGCACTGCGCGCCGATTTAGATGCCTTGCCCATTCTGGAGAAAAACGACGTGGCTTATAAGTCGCAGAATGAAGGCGTAATGCATGCCTGCGGGCATGACGTGCATAGTTCTTCATTGCTGACCACCGCCCGCATTCTGCACCAGCTCCGCGACCAGTTTGAAGGAACGGTAAAACTCATTTTCCAGCCGGGCGAGGAGAAGTTTCCGGGCGGAGCGTCCTTGATGATCAAAGAAGGTGTGCTGCAAAACCCGGCGCCGCAAAGTATTTTCGGGCAGCACGTGTTTCCTATGCTGGAGGCAGGTAAAGTAGGTTTTCGTTCAGGAATGTACATGGCCTCAGCCGATGAAATTTATGTGACTGTAAAAGGCAAAGGAGGGCACGGTGGATTGCCAGAGCAGTTAGTGGACCCAGTTATCATTACAGCGCATTTGCTGGTTGCGTTGCAACAGATTGTAAGCCGTAGAGCTAACCCAAAGATTCCTTCTGTATTGTCATTCGGAAGAGTGATTGCGGATGGAGCTACCAATGTTATTCCGGGGGAGGTGAAGCTGGAAGGTACTTTCAGAACCATGGATGAGGTCTGGCGAGCCGATGCCAAACAGAAAATGAAGAAGCTGGCCGAAGGCTTGTGCGAGAGCATGGGCGGCTCCTGTGAATTTACCATCATGGACGGCTATCCTTTCCTGAAAAACGATGTAGCTGTTGCCGAACGCGCCCGTAAAGCCGCCGAAGCCTACTTAGGAGCTGACAACGTGGTTGAGCTAGATATGTGGATGGCTTCGGAAGATTTCGCTTACTACTCACAACATGCGCCTGCCTGTTTTTACCGCTTGGGCACCCGCAATGAACAGCAGGGAATTACTTCCAGCGTGCATACCCCCACCTTCAACATAGATGAATCCGCCCTGGAAATTGGTAGTGGTCTTATGGCTTGGCTGGCGGTGAATGAGCTGCAGGTGCTAATAAATAATAACTAGATTTAATCTCCATAGCTCCTACTCCTGTTTTTGACCTGCTTTTACAAATTCAGGCCGAAAACAGGAGTTTGTTTTACCTTGTAACAGAAGCCTTTCAAATCTCATTTACCGCATGGTCAGAGCAGATTCCCCCTTTGAAGGGGGCGAAGGGGGATGTTTACACTAGCAGGTCCACGCATTGCTGAAGTTACCTTCTTCGAGGGGCAGAATTCAGAACGACGATATTTGCGCAGACACTAGCAGGTCTGGAATACGCAGCTAGGTCTTTTGAGCAAGCGCAATCGTCACTTCATTTCTTCTTAAATACTATTTTAGCAGACATAAAGTCCTAAAAAGTAATTATATGTTCTTTTTGAGCTGACATTATTTCCGAAATATCTTCTAAAATAGCCTTGGTACAAAATTTACTATAGGAGAGATATCTGAAAAAGATTTGGACCTAAAGAAGACATAAAACCATGACAACTGTAAAACAACATCCGGTATTAGAAGGCAGAAATGCACAGACTTTCAGCCAAGTATTAGACCGGTTTTTCAATGACTCTGTGAACGCCCGCCGTGTACAAGGTTTTACCCCTGCGGTTGACTTGTGGGAGACGCAGGCAGGGTATGAATTGGAGGTAGTGTTACCTGGCCTGAAAAAAGAAGAAATCAACGTAGAGTTTCAGGATGGGGTTCTGACGGTAAGCGGCGAGAGAACATTGAGCCAAGACCGCAAAGAGGTAAAGTACCACCGCGTAGAGAACCTGTACGGTAAATTCAGACGCTCCTTCCAATTGCCTGAGCACGTTGACGGAGCCGCCATTGATGCCCAATTTGAGAATGGTGTGCTGCATATCTCCGTGCCAAAGGTAGAGGAAAAAGTTATGAAGCGGCAGATTGCGGTGAAGTAACCAAATGTTAAAAAATGTTAAAAAGGCGCAGCAATGCGCCTTTTTGGCTTAGTCTTTGTTGATTAAAAGGTACTAGTTTTACTATTTTAGCGTTCTGTCGTACAACAAAGGGTAGACTAGTGAGGTCTATACAAATAGATACTGTTCAATTTATTAACCTATATAGCTGACCCGAATATGAATACAAAACAGTTAATGTTGGGCTTGATGCTCTCCGCTATGGTAGGTGGGGGAGTGGCCGTAGGGAGTTATAAGTTGCTGGAAAATGAGCAACCTAACTCAGGCCAGCAGTTGCCAAACACAAACGTACGGTACACCAGCGCCATGCGCGATTCTAAGGTGGTAGTACCAGAAGGACTTAACTTTGTAACTGCCGCCGAACTGGTAACTCCAGCAGTGGTGCACGTTACAACTGAATATAAAGTACAGGCTCGTCGGTCTTCGCCTAGTCAAATACATCCTTTTTTCCGTGATTTCTTCGGAGACGAGTTTGAAGGTTATCAACGCCGCCAAGGACCTGCTATGGGTTCCGGTTCAGGTGTGATCATTGCTTCAAACGGTTACATTGTGACCAACAACCACGTAATTGATCGCGCCGACAAAATTCAGGTGATTCTGGATGATAAACGCACTTTCGAAGCTACGCTGGTTGGTGCCGACCCAAATACTGATATCGCCCTTCTGAAAATAAATGCGGATAACCTGCCAGCTTTGCGCTACGGTAACTCAGATAATGTACGCGTAGGCGAGTGGGTGTTGGCGGTAGGGAATCCTTTTAACCTGAACTCAACAGTTACCGCCGGTATAGTTAGTGCCAAAGGACGTAACGTGGGTATTTTGCAAGGAGCAGGAACGTACAGTGTAGAAGCCTTTATTCAGACCGATGCGGCCGTTAACCCTGGAAATAGCGGTGGTGCTTTGGTAAACCTAAACGGTGACTTGGTGGGTATCAACACCGCTATTGCTTCTCAAACTGGTACCTTTGCTGGCTACTCATTTGCCGTTCCTTCTTCCATTGTGAGCAAGGTAGTAGATGACCTAATCAAGTATGGTGAAGTGCAGCGTGCCTTGCTAGGGGTGCAAATGCAGGAAGTTGATGCTGAACTGGCCAAAGAAAAAGGCCTGAAAACTCTGAACGGTGTGTTTGTGGCTGGCTTCTCTGAAGAAAGTGCCGCAAAAGCTGCCGGTCTTCAGGCCGGAGACGTGATCACTGAAATAAACGGTGTAAAAGTAAGCACCGGTGCCCAGCTGCAAGAGCAGGTAACCCGTTACAGACCTGGTGACAAAGTGAAGGTAGCGTATATGCGTGGTGGAAACACCAAAACAGTTAATGTTACCCTGCGCAATGCCAACGGAAGCACTGAAATTATTAAGCGTGACGCCAATGCCAGCAAAGCGTTGACCATTGATGGAGCCAAGTTTGAGGCCGCCAGCAAGCAAGACCTGAACCGTTTAGATATACCGGGTGGCGTGAGAATCTCTGGTGTAGAGAGCAGTGCTTTTGCCGAAACAGGTATGAAAGACGGCTTCATCATCACCAGCATTGACCGCACCCCAACTAATTCACCGCAAGACGTAGAGAAAATCCTGAAAGGTACTCGCCGTGGTGGTCTCTTGATTGAAGGTGTATATCCAGACGGACGTAGAGCCTACTACGCCATTGGTCGCTAGTTTTTGTCTTATTTTATAAAAACAGCCTTAAAATGACATTCGGAAAGCTTCTGCCCTAAGGCGGAAGCTTTTTTGTTTCTATATGTTACCAGAAAGGCCTATACTAGCATTATTAATCCCCTTGTTTTATTTCAGAACTATCAGAAAGTACATATGCAACAACAAGCTATTAAAGACATGCTCGCTCAACTGGGTATTCAGGAGTCAAATCCGGCCTATACTACCGGTCTTACCTGGGGCGGAGAAAATAACGCAGAAACCAAAGCCATTCATTCCCCCACCAACGGCAAAGTAATTGCCTCGGTGAACATGGCCACTGAAGAGAATTACAATCAGGTAATTTCTACCGCCCAAAAAGCTTTTGTAGAGTGGCGCAAATGGCCGTCGCCGAAGCGTGGGGAAGTAGTGCGCCAGATAGGGCAGAAGCTGCGTGAAAACAAGGAGGCACTCGGTAAATTGGTGAGCTATGAGATGGGCAAGATTCTGCAGGAAGGCTTAGGCGAAGTACAGGAAATGATTGACATCTGCGACTTTGCCGTTGGTTTGTCAAGGCAACTGCACGGCTTCACTATGCACTCAGAGCGTCCTACGCATCGCATGTATGAGCAATACCATCCGTTGGGCGTAGTGGGCGTAATCTCTGCGTTCAATTTTCCGGTGGCCGTTTGGAGCTGGAACGCCATGCTGGCCGCCGTGTGCGGAGATGTGGTGGTGTGGAAGCCATCAGAGAAAACGCCTTTAACGGCGGTAGCCTGCCAGCGCATTATTCAGGATGTGCTGAAAGAAAACAACGTGCCGGAGGGAGTATTCTGTTTAGTAGTAGGAGATGCCACTATTGGTAGCCTGATGGCGCATGACAGAAGAGTTCCTATTGTTTCGGCTACCGGCTCTACCCGCATGGGTAAGAAAGTAGGCGAGGCGGTGGGTGCCCGTTTAGGTAAATCGTTACTAGAGTTAGGCGGAAACAACGCCATCATTTTAACTGAAAATGCCGATCTGGAAATGGCCATGCGCGCCATTGTGTTTGGAGCAGTGGGTACTGCCGGGCAACGCTGCACCACCACCCGCCGCCTCATCATCCATGACAGCATTTACGACGAGGTAAGAGACAAACTGCTTAAAATTTATCCGAACCTGCCCATAGGTGACCCATTGAAAGACGGAATTCTGGTAGGCCCGCTCATAGACAAAGACGCCGTAAAAGCTTTTGAAAATGCTTTGGCCGAAGTGCAGAAAGAAGGAGGCAAATTATTGACCGGCGGAAAAGTGCTGGAGGGTGAGGAGTATGCCACCGGTACCTACGTTACTCCGGCATTGGTAGAGGCAGAAAACCACTACCACATGGTGCAGGAAGAAACCTTCGCGCCTATTTTGTACCTGATCAAATACAGTGGTACCGTGGAAGATGCCATTGAAATACAAAACGGAGTTATGCAAGGTTTATCATCTTCTATCTTCTCTACGAACCTACTGGAGACCGAGACTTTCCTGAGCCACTGGGGTTCTGACTGCGGTATTGCCAACGTAAACATTGGTACTTCCGGGGCCGAGATTGGCGGAGCCTTCGGGGGTGAGAAAGACACCGGCGGAGGGCGTGAGTCCGGTTCCGATGCCTGGAAATTCTACATGCGCCGCCAGACCAATACTATTAACTTTGGGCGGGAGCTGCCGTTGGCGCAAGGTATCAAGTTTGACTTATAAGTAGTTTTAAATAATGTAAAAGCCTCACTGGTTATAAAGCCAGTGAGGCTTTTCTGTTTTCCGGCTGATTTTCTGAAAATACGTCTAAAACGTAATTGCTTTATAAAACGTAATTCCTACCGAATCAAAATGCGCGTAGTGGATTAGAAGATCTAATTTGTGCCACTTACTGTTCGCTTTACTTATTCTATATGCCTATTTCTACTGCTTCAGCTGCTTTCATGAAGATTGTTTCCAACCCAGTCAAGCTGAAGCTGTTCTTGTTTAAGCACCTGCCTATGGCGTATTTGGCGGGTCTCCGAATTAAGAGCATAACCGAGACAGAGGCGCAGGTGACTGTAGCTTACACCTATCTTACCAAAAATCCTTTCAAATCTATTTACTTCGCCTGTCTGGGTATGGCCGCTGAACTGGCAAGTGGCGTCATGAGCATGATGTACCTGCACAAAGCGGAGCCATCGGTGTCTATGCTGGTAGTAAACATGCAGGCAGAATTCACCAAAAAAGCAGTAGGCGTAATCACCTTTACCTGTTCAGACGGAGACAAAATTGCTAATGCTATCCAGCAGACCCAGGCAACGGGCAACGGTAGCACCATTGAAACCATTAGTGTGGGGCGTAACGAGCAAGGCGAAGAAGTAGCTCGCTTTAGAATTACCTGGTCTTATAAAGCTCGCAAAAAGTCTTATAGCTGATTTTAGAATCGCGGATTATACAACTCTGGTATAGGTACTCGTAGTTTCAAATGGCACATTAAGGCCGTTCGAGCAGGCGCTATTTCTTGTTTCAGCCTTTCCCAAAAATAAGATCGAAAACTGTTAATTGTCTTTCTGAATCTAGAAGGTTTTCCTTATCGCTCGATACCTTAAAAGGCGGAGTATATGCAGCAGCACTTCCATTAAAGCAACTCGGCTATCTCGTTTAAATAGCAGGCATTTCTGTAGAGAATCCTCAGTCTCTGAACCTCTCCAAATTTAGATTAAGACAATCTACTTTTTTAATCATAAATTATTTACTTTCAGGTTAGTAGATATTCCTTCCAATTTATTTTAGGAACCCCGTGCAACCCCAGCCATTTCCTGTTGTCTTTAGTATAGAATCAGGAACATAAGAAAGCCCGTTGGCGCAAAGAAATGGTTGGTGTTGTTCCAGAGTAGCTGCAGAAGAAAGACTTTATGAAAGCCAAAACCAAGTAACCGATTGGAGACGCTGGAATACACCGACGTAAATGCGCAAGTAGTGGCCCGATGTAAAGAGGGTGACCGAAAGGCGCAGTATGAGCTGTACAAGCTCTACAGTAAATCTATGTTCAACGTGAGCATGCGGATTACGAACGACTATACCGAGGCCGAAGATGTACTGCAGGAGTCTTTCCTGAGTGCGTTCAGGGAACTGCACACCTTTAAAGGCGACTCGACGTTTGGCTCCTGGCTCAAGCGCATTGTCATTAACAAGTCCATCACCAAAGTGCGCAGCCGGCGCCTGCAGGTAACACCCATGGAAGAAAGCCAGGACTTTGTGGATGAGGGCCCTGAGTATGATCAGGAAGACATGGATTATAAAGTGGAAAGCATCAAACGGGCAATTCAGCTACTGCCAGACGGTTACCGAGTAGTGCTGACCTTGTACCTGCTGGAAGGCTATGACCACGGTGAGATTGCCGACATTTTGAGCATAAGTGAGGCAACTTCTAAATCTCAGTACAGCAGGGCCCGCAAAAAGTTATTGGCTTTAATGGAAGAGCAGGCCTTACTCAAATAAACCAGAAACAACGACAACAACATAACAAGAACTACCCAAACCGAAATCCGATACCAAGATGAGTGATAAACTAAAAGATTTTGTACAGGCCCACCGAGACGAGTTTGACTCTTTCTCGCCCAGACCGGACTTGTGGCAAGACATTGTGGGCGAAATGCAGGCTGAGCCGCCTGTTGTAGAGCAGGAGCCAGTAAAAGAAGCTAAAATCTTCTCCCTGAACTGGAACTCAGCCTGGAAATACGCCGCCGCCGTAGCGGTGCTGATAGTAGTGGCTTTATCTGCCCGTACTATTGGCATTACACAGCCGCCTACAGAAACCATTGCCGCCGCCCAACCTGTGCCGCTAGAGAAGATAGCTCCTGAGTTACAGCAGATAGAAACCAGCTTTGTGAGCATTATTGAGCAGAAAGAAGCTCAGTTAAAAGAATATGACTTGAAGGCTCTAGGCATGGAAGAAGAGTGGGAGCGGGAGGCTGCAGCGTTAGATGCTGATTATGCCGCCCTGAAAAAAGAGCTGTACACCACACCAAACAAAGAAGTGTTGATACAGGCCATGCGTGACAATCTGAAAATGCGCATTGCCATTTTGAACCGGCAGCTTCAGGTGTTAGAAGAAATACAAAAACAGAAAGTACAAACCCAGCATACAAATGAAACCGTTAAGACGCTCTAACATACTCCTTCTCCTGGCCGCTTGCCTTAGTTTTACTGGGGTAAAGGCTCAACGTGCCTCGGTAAATTGTGGGACAAAAACAGCCACAGGCAATACTCAGGTTCAGGTACAAATACCACAAATTGATGGGCTTGAGTCATTGGCTTCACTAGCTGCAGTGCCTTTTTCAGAGGTGTCAAGTGAAAGCTTAGAATCATTGGCCTCGTTAGAAAACTTTGAGGACGTTCCAGTTGCTGCAAAGGTTGGTTCTGCCGTTGTTGTGATCAACGGTGCTGTGCAACCAGAGCCTTTTGCTGCCGAAAAGCATAAGAACTTGACCCGTACCTTCAAAGTGAAAAGTACCGATAAACTCAGTATAGAAAACCAGTTTGGGGAGGTGACTGTGCAAACCTGGGCTCGCAACGAGATAGCTGTAGAAGTGAATATAGTCACCAGAGCCGCCACAGATGCCAAAGCTCAGGAAATCATGGACAGAATAGATGTTGAGGTAAGCGAAAGGGGGAATGTCATAGCTTTTGTGACAAATTTGCAACCTATGCAAATCAGAAGCAGCTCCATGAAGAGCTTTGAGGTGAATTACATCATTAAAATGCCCAAGATTAATCCGCTTCACATCAGCCACCGGTTCGGGAATGTGCATTTGCCCAATTTTGAAGGAACAACAGATATCACAGTAAAGCATGGGGGGATAATGGCTGGTAGACTTACGAACAAGCAGAATTCTATTGTTCTGGAACATGCCCGTGGCGACAATTCGGTAGAATATTTGAAAGCCGCCGATTTAAGGATTAGGCACTCTACCTTTAAAATTACCGAGGCCGATCAGTTGGTGTTAAACTCAGCCCACAGCATGATTACCATAGGCAAAGTGGAGACGTTGAGTGTAGAAAGCCAGCATGACCCAGTGTTTAAAATGGGAAGTGTGAACCAGTTGTCAGGCAAAGGCAGTTTTACTGTGTTTAAACTAGGCAACCTCACTGAGTCTGCTAAACTGGACTTACGCCACGGGCCAAAATTTGAAATAGGCAGCGTTGGGCAAAATTTCAAGCGCATTGACATCAACGGCGAATTCACACAAATTAACCTGAACTTTTCAGACAAAAACGCCTTCAATTTTGATGTGAACACTGAGCATTGCACTGGTTTGAGAGCTAACCCAGATTTAGTGAAGCTTAACTTTAAGGAGGTACGAAATACCTCTGCCAGCTACAAGGGTAACTACGGGACTACCTCTCCTAAAGGTGTGGTGGTGGTAAACGCAAAACACGGCAGCGTTGCCTTCAACTAAAAAAGGGAAAGCTAAATAATGCAAGAGAGCGGGTCTGTGAAGGCCCGCTCTTTTTTTATCCGGCTGTTTTTGGCTTATTTTAGCGAAAACTGCTCAAAAACAGAATTGTCAATGGAAAACCGGTCATCTGAATTTGTTCATGCTCCTGATGCTCCTGAGCCAGTAGGCTTGTACCCACACGCCCGTAAGGTAGGAAATCTGTTATTTCTGTCTGGCGTTGGGCCCCGTGAAAAAGGCACCAAGCAGATTCCAGGTGTAACACTAGATGCAGAAGGCAATATCTTAAGCTACGACATAGAAACCCAATGCCACTCTGTCTTTAAGAACGTGCGTACCATTCTGGAGCAATCGGGTTCAAGTTGGGAGAATTTGGTAGATGTAACAGTTTTTCTGACCAACATGAAAGCAGATTTCCAGACCTACAACCGGTTGTATGCGGAGTATTTCAAAGACTGCCAACCCTGCCGCACCACAGTAGAAGTAAATGCCCTGCCCACGCCCATCGCCATTGAGTTAAAATGTATTGCCACTATTTAATGAACAATGAGTAATGATTAATGAACAGAAATTCTAAATGAACAATAAATGCAGGGGGTTATCATTCTAATTATAGAACATTCACTGCTTATTGTTGAATACTCATTATCCATTACTCATTAATCATTTTTCGTTACTCACTACTCATTGTTCATTGATCATTGTTCATTACTCATTTAGAAATGTCTCAATCTCCTGAAGCTTTGTTTGCGGAACGCCAGCAACGCTTTTTCGCCGCCGAAGAAAAGCAAGCTCACAAGTATAAGTGGGTAGGTTGGCTAAGGCTTACGTTTTTTATTGGAGCTGTTATTGGTTGTGTGGCTCTGTTTTATTTTGACCATGCTGGCGCCGGTCTGGCTTTGCTTATAAGTGGTTACTTCATTTTTGCCGCTCTAATTCACTGGCACAATAAAATAGAATACGCGCGCAAGCACCAGCTGTACCTGGGTTTGATAAACCGTAAAGAACAGGAGCGGCTGCGGGGTGAGTTATCTGATTTTCCTACCGGGGCAGAATTTCAGCAGCCCAACCATTACTATTCCGCTGACCTTGACATTTTTGGGCAGAACTCTATTTTCCAGCTTTTGAGCCGGGCCGTTACGCGCTTAGGGCAGCAGCAACTGGCCAACTGGCTAAACAACCTGGCTCCGGCCCAGGAAGTAATTGCCCGTCAGGAAGCGGTGGCTGAGCTAGTGCCTGACTTGGAGTGGCGGCAAGAGTTAGAGGCAAGAGCATTGCACCATCACCGCAAAACCCAGCAGTTGCCCCAAGGCTTTCTGCTTTGGCTGCGTAACCCTAATTTCTTCAAAGGCAAAGGATGGCTAGTGGTGGCCACTTTCCTGTTGCCCTTGCTCACCATTGCCTCTATCATTTACTGGGCAAACGACGGCTCACATTACCCATTTGTGGTGCTGGTGCTGGTGCAGTTTTTGATCGCCTTTAAATTCCAGCGTGAGCGCGATGAGTATTATGAGGAGAGCACCGGCATGTATGAGACCCTGCGCAGCTACACAGACATGCTGGTACATATTGAAGGCCGCACGTTCCGGAGTGCCAAAGCGCAGGAGCTGCAGCAGAAACTGAAGATAGGGCAGAAACCAGCCTCGCAGCATGTGCGCCAGTTAGCGGCAATTATTCAGTATTTATCTGCCAGGCTGAACACGTACCTCAATTTTATTTTGAACCACATGTTCATGTGGGACTTCATTTGGATGTACCGTCTGGAGCACTGGAAAAAGACCATGTCGCAGAACATTGGGCAGGTGTTGCATGCTGCTGCAGAGTTTGAAGCCTTGGCTAGTCTGGCTGCTTTTCAGTTTGCCAACCCAGATTACGCGGTCCCGGAGATTTCCCAGACTCCGTTCCAGTTTGAGTCAGAAGAGTTGAGTCATCCGTTAATTTTTAGCTCTACCCGAACCGCCAACAGTCTTTCTTTCAGTGGGGCAGGGCACACTATTCTGATTACCGGCTCTAACATGTCGGGCAAGAGTACCTTTCTGCGGGCCGTGGGCTTGAACATGGTGCTGGCTTTCACCGGCGCGGCTGCCTGCGCCAAACGGCTGAGGGTGTTTCCGGCACAGGTGTACACCAGCATGCGCACCGAAGACAATTTGGCTGAAAATACTTCCTCATTCTATGCTGAGCTAAAGCGATTGAAAATTTTAATAGACCTTACTGCTACCGGACAACCCGTGTACTTCTTCTTAGATGAAATACTAAAAGGAACCAACTCTCATGACCGTCATCATGGGGCCATGGCCTTGATCAGACAGCTGCACCAGCGGCAGGCATCGGGCTTTGTTTCTACCCATGACCTTGAACTGGGAAATATGGAAGAGGAACTACCCGGAGCCGTGGAGAACTATAGCTTCAACAGTTATTTTGAGAACGGCCAATTATTCTTCGATTACAAGCTCACTCCCGGCATTTGTCAAAGTTTTAATGCTAGTCAGCTTATGCGTCAAATGGGAATTGAACTGTAGCGTTTTCGGCCTCTTTTTTAAAAAACAGCCTATAAACGGCGGCAAAAGCTGAGTTTCCACCTTTTGCCGCCGTTTCTGTTTTCTTCTGATGATGTTTAGACCATAAACGGCTAGCCTGTCCCTTGCCCTAGGATAATTAAAGATGCCTCCTAATGAGGGAGGAGTTAGACTGGAAAAGATGTGGCTAAAGGAGTTAACCTTTGGGCTAGGTTTCGTAGACCTTTGTACCTTCGTACAAAACCAAAAGAAAAAGTATGCGCGTTGTAGCCGATATTCCACACCCAGAAATTAAAATAACCTTATTAGCCTGGAATGGTAAGTATTTGATAAAACTGGAGCTCGGGCCCTTTGAGCAGACCTACAAAGTAAATGAACTGGATGTAACCGGGGGCGACGAAGAAGTGAAAAAATGGCTTGATGAAGAGTTCCTTCAACAGAGCATTGAGCTTTTTCTAACTATGCGAAACAACTTGCACCAAGCCCGTAGACGGCACGATTATTAATACAACCCAAATCAGTATTTCTACTTTATTTTGGTGATAAGTACAGAAAATTTGTGGAAAACTTGTTTATAAAAAACAGGAGGTCTAAATTCAAACCAAGACAGACAAAAAACTACTAGTACATGTGTAATCCCCCGCTAGCTAGTAGCGCGTAAGACCCTTGTTATGAAGATAGGACTAAGTAAGCACATTAAAATTTCCTATCGGCCAGACATGCAAACTGCTATCATTAGGTGGCAGCAGCCTGTTACGTTCACGGAGTTCAAGCTAAATTGTCTGGCTATTCTAGCCCTCGCCAAAGAAAACTCTGCTGTATCTTGGTTAGTAGATTGTCGTTCTAAAGGCGAGGTAACTCCACAGGAGAGTGAGTGGCTGTGTGATGAATTCTACCCCAAAGCTTTGCAGCAGGTGTCGCCCCAGTTGGTTATTGGCTGGCTTTTAAATCCCAGGCAAATGCAACGCCTCAAAGAAGGGGAGAAGCTGCATGCTATTTCCGCGCCCTGTCCCGATGTTCGCCGCGAGGCCTTCATGACCGAGCAGGATGCCGTACAATGGCTGGAGCAGTCAGTGATGGAGATGATAAAAAGCCAAAAGCAGGGCAGAGCGTAGAAGTTTGATGCGCTTTCTCTAATTCATATTCACGGTTTACTTCTGTAGCAATTAACAAACAGCTTTAGTATATACTTTGCTATACTGTTCTTCTTAATCAACGCACTTTCTTTATGAAAAAGCAGACGCTGTGTCTCTTGCTGTTCTTCCTTTTCCTTCCGGGGTTGTCTTTTTCTCAACAGGGAATTTTAAAAGAAAGCCTCAAAACCAAAAGTAAAGTGTTAGGCAACGAGGTAGAGTATTCTGTTTACCTGCCCTCTGATTATGATAAGTCGAATAGAAAGTACCCGGTGCTGTACTTACTCCACGGCTACTCAGACGACGAAACCGGTTGGACTCAGTTCGGCGAAGCCCACCTGATTGCTGACCGGCTCATGCAGAGCGGGCAAATTCCGCCAATGATCATTGTCATGCCCGATGCCGGTGTGACTTGGTATATGAATACATCTGACGGAAAGGTACGGTACGAAGATTTTTTCGTGCAAGAATTTATTCCGCACATTGATAAACTGTACCGCACCCGCACGGCTAGAGAATACCGCGCCATTGCCGGTTTGTCTATGGGCGGTTATGGTACTTTGCTCATGGCCATGAAGCACCCTGATCTTTTTGCCGCCGCCGCTCCGCTCAGCGCCGCTGTCTGGACAGATGAACACTTCCGTAACATGCCTACTGAGAATTACAATAGATATTTCGGGAGCATTTATGGCCAGAACCTGAACGGGCAAGACCGGCTTAATGAGCACTGGAACAAAAATTCAATTCTGAAGTTAACAGAAACTGCACCCTTAGATAACTTAAAGAAAGTGCGTTACTACATTGACTGCGGCGATGACGACTTCCTGATAAAAGGCAACATGGCCCTCCATGCCGCCATGATTGACCGGCAGATTCCGCATGAGTTCAGGGTAAGAGACGGCGGCCACACCTGGTCTTATTGGCGCACAGCCCTCCCAGAGGTACTTCAGTTTGTTGGGCAGTCTTTTCATCGGTAGAACTAAAGCCTTTCTACTTCGTTCTGTTTTAGGCGTGTTTTAGCAAAAACAACACTAAAACAGTTTACACCATGCCAGTAAATTTCTGGTAAACACACTTCTTCTAATCTAGTACAGGAGCAGCCAATTTAGTGTCTGACTCTGTTTGAGCAGCTTTATTTATAAAATACTGCCTCCGCTACTGTTTTAAAGCAGCAGCTCCTGTTGCCATTTGTAGCAATAGTGGCCAGTCTGACTATATTCTATGGCGGCCTTTCTTCTGTCAGTTGCGAATCCTCTGCATAAAGAACATCCTATATACAGGAAAAACAGTATAAGACAGAAATGAACTACCCAATTGCCCTATACATGGACGGGTTTAAAGATTCTTATTCATAGAGCTATGCTGCACATAGAACAACTTACCTTAAATATACCTGACACTACCAAACCCCGCGTTGTCATAATTGGCGGCGGATTTGGCGGAGCCAACCTGGTTAAAAATTTGCCAGGCAAAGAGTTCCAGATTGTAATGTTTGACCGGAATAATTATCACGGTTTCTGGCCATTGCTGTACCAGGTAGCTACCGCCGGTCTTGAGCCCGATGCCATTGCTGAGCCCCTGCGCAAGATGTTTGATGAAGACTATGAGGACTTCCATTTCCGGCAGGTAAAAGTGACAGGTATTAACCCGGCCGAGAAAACAGTGACCACCTTAGTAGGCGACTTGCGCTATGATTTTTTGGTAATTGCCACAGGTACTAAGTCTAATTACTTTGGCAATGAACAAATCAAAAAATATTCATTCCCGCTCAAGCAGGTGCCAGATGCCCTAAACTTACGGAGTCAGCTGCTGCAGTCTTTTGAGCAGGCTAACATGATCAAAGACCCTGAGGTACGCCAGAGTTTGCTGAACATTGTAATTGTGGGCGGTGGGCCTACAGGCGTTGAATTGGCTGGTGCTTTAGCCGAGATGCGACGTCACGTCTTGCCTGGTGATTACCCCGGTATGGATTTCAGCAAAATGAACATATACCTGGTAGAGGGCATGGATAGAGTATTGCCTCCTATGTCTCCAGAAAGTAGTGAGAAAACGAGACGGTACTTAGAAGAAGTAGGCATTATTGTGAAGCTGAACACGCTGGTAGAATCATATGACGGGAAGGTGGTTACCTTTAAGGGCGGTGAGCAAATATATTCACAAACCCTTATTTGGGCTGCCGGTGTTTCAGGCGCCACCGTATCTGGTTTACCACCTGAAGCCAGCGAGCGCGGCCGTTATTTAGTGAATACCTTCAATCAAGTCAATGGCTTCCCAGACATTTTTGCCATTGGAGACATTGCTCTCATGAGAACCGAGAAGTGGCCAAAAGGACACCCTGGGGTAGCACAACCCGCTATTCAGCAGGGCAAGCACTTGGCTAAGAACTTGGTTAATATTGTGCGGAGGCAGCCGCTGAAGCCTTTTGAATATTTTGACAAAGGCTCACTGGCTATTATTGGCCGTAACCGAGCCGTTGCCGATTTGCCGAAGAACATGCACCTGAGCGGGTTTATTGCCTGGATGGCATGGCTCTTTGTGCATATTTACTACCTCATTGGCTTCCGAAACAAATTAGTAGTTCTAGCCAACTGGATCTACAAGTTCTTTACCTATGAAAACAGTACCCGTCTAATTATCCGTCCGTTTGTGCGCAAAGAAGATACTGCAGGACAGGAGTTTGTGCGAAGGCAGGCAGATCTTGATTAATGTGCTTTTGATTTGGAAATTTGAAGATGTGCTGATTTGAAAATGATGTTTTGACAAGTCTATTTTTAGTCTGTTTTCCTAAAAATAAGCCAAAAATAGATAGCAGCTAATTTATATGGCGCGGAAGTTACTTCCGTGACTTGCATACACTGCTCATTTAGTCACGGAAGTAACTTCCGCGCCATAGAACAAGAAATCTCATCCTGCCATTATTGGTGTTATTACCAACAATCCAACAGACGGTTCTGATTAGTTATTATCGAATTTCCCAAACAAAAAGCCCTGCTGTGAAAACAGCAGGGCTTTTCTGTAGAATGTACAAGCGGAATTAACCGATAGCTACACGCTTGAATTCAGTAACGGTCATGCCTTTGTTGGTGTTATCCAACAATTTAGCGATAGTCAAAGAAGAGTCTTTCACGAACTCCTGGTTCAATAAGGTGCTTTCTTTATAGAACTTGTTCAGTTTACCTTGGGCAATTTTCTCCAGCATTTCTTCTGGTTTACCTTCGGCACGGGCTTGCTCTTTTCCGATTTCGATTTCACGCTCAATAGTAGCGGCATCTACACCGTCTTTGTCAACAGCGATAGGGCGCATAGCGGCAATTTGCATAGCCACGTCTTTCCCAACCTCAGTTACTTCTTTACCACCGGTGTTAGTTAAACCTACCAACACACCTAATTTACCGTTAGAGTGGTTGTAAGCAACTACTCTTTCAGCAGTTACAGTCTCATAAGAAACTACGTCAATTTTCTCACCAATTTTACCCATCAGGTCAGTGATGTGATCTTGCAGTGAGCGGCCATCGGCCTGAGGCGTAGCCAGTAATTCTTCTTTAGTAGCGGCGTTTGTAGAAACGGCAGCGTCTAAAACGGCTTGCGCCAGGTTTTTGAAATCTTCTACTTTAGAAACAGGCTCAGTTTCGCAGGCAAGGGCAATTACTTTACCTACAGTTGCATCAGCGTTTACTTGGGTTAACACTGCTCCTTCAGAAGTAGTGTTGTCAGCACGCTTGCTGGCAATTTTCTGACCTTGTTTACGAAGAATATCTTTGGCTGCTTCAAAGTCGCCGTTAGCTTCGGTCAACGCTTTTTTGCAGTCCATCATACCTGCGCCAGTCTCCTGACGAAGTCTGTTTACGTCTTGTGCTGTAATAGCCATTTTTCTTTTGTTAAGAAGTACGGATAAAAAGTATTTTATAAGTGATGGGGCTGAAACCTCACCGTAATATCTAAAAAGAAACTGAACACCAGTGGCTATGCTTCCTAATGTTCAGTTTCCTTTGCAGTGTTATTGAAAAGAGAGAAGCTTATTCAGCGTCAATTTTCTCCTGGATGCCTTCTTCCTCGGCACGTTTCTTCTCAGTCTCGTCTTTGTCAACTTTACGCTCAGACAGACCTTCTTCAATAGCTTTACCAACTAAAGAAGTGATCAAAGCGATTGACTTAGAAGCATCATCATTTGCCGGGATTGGGAAGTCTACCAGCTCTGGGTTAGAGTTGGTATCTACAATCGCAAATACTGGCAAGTTCAGTTTCTGAGCTTCTTTGATAGCGATAGACTCACGCTTCACGTCTACTACAAACAGAGCTGCTGGTAGGCGAGAAAGGTCAGCAATACCGCCCAATACACGCTCTAATTTCTCACGCTCACGAGAAAGCATTAAACGCTCACGCTTTGCCATGGCGGCATAAGCCGTGTTGTCTTTCACCATTTTGTCAATGGTTGACATTTTCTTCAAAGACTTACGAACAGTCTGGAAGTTAGTCAACATACCACCTAACCAACGGTCAGTTACATAAGGCATTTTCAGGCGTCTTGCCTCTTCAGCCACTATGTCCTGCGCTTGTTTCTTGGTGGCCACGAACATAATCTTACGTCCGGATTTAGCGATTTGCTTAATAGCGTTGGTCGCCTCTTCCAGAGAAACTAAAGTTTTGTTCAGGTCAATGATATGGATGCCGTTTTTCTCCATGAAAATGTACGGAGCCATTTTAGGATCCCATTTTCTGGTAAGGTGACCAAAGTGTACACCGGCGTCCAGTAATTCTTTATAAGTGGTATTAGCCATGATATTTTTACAGCTGATAAAATATTAACGTTTAGAGAACTGGAAGGAACGACGAGCTTTGCGCTTACCGAATTTCTTACGCTCCACCATACGTGGATCACGTGTTAAGAATCCTTCTTTTTTAAGGGCCGGACGGGTTTCAGCATTTTCTTCTACCAACGCTTTGGTGATAGCCAAACGCAGAGCTTCTGCTTGACCGGCAACACCGCCACCTTTGATATTGGCCTTAATGTCGTATTTGCCAACCGCATCAATCAGCGCCAAAGGCTGCTGAACAATGGTTTGCAATACTTCACTAGGGAAGTATTCCTTAATATCTCTATCGTTAATAGTGATATTCCCTTGCCCTGACGTCATGTAAATGCGCGCCACCGAGGTTTTTCTTCTACCAGATGTATTGAGAACTTCCATTAAATATGTCTAGATTATTTTGTGATTTTTACTTGAACGGGCTGTTGCGCTGCGTGCGGATGCTCAGCACCCTCATACACAAACAGGTTACGGAACTGCTCACGGCCCAAACGGTTCTTAGGCAACATACCTCTCACCGCACGCTCTACTAACAAAGTAGAAGATTTAGCTCTCAACTCACGCGGAGTGATGCTGTTCTGACCACCTGGGTAACCAGTGTGTGTTACGAAGGTCTTCTTGTCCCACTTCTTACCAGTCATTCTAACTTTGTCAGCGTTGATCACAATCACGTTATCGCCGCAGTCAGCATTAGGTGTGAAAGAAGGTTTGTTTTTACCGCGAAGGATCATCGCGATTTGAGAGGCCACGCGGCCAAGGGTTGAGTCTCCGGCGTCTATCACTACCCAGCCTTTGTTTGCGGCCGCCTTATTAACTGATAGCGTCTTATAACTTAAATGGTCCATTGTAAATGGTTAACGAGTGAAAAATGTATGCTTTTTCTTGAAAATGGTCACAAAGATACAAAGCCTCTTTTTGGTATGCAACACACGCTGCATTTATTCCCCTGATTTTCAGGGGAAATAGTTGAAGGGCAGGAGGTAGGGTTGTTATTAGTTGTTCGTTATTAGTTATTTGGAATCTGATTTAGCCTTGTTTTTTTGAAAATCAAGCATAAAACAGAATTCGAGCAACGAATAACGAACAACTAATAACGAAAGATTATCCGTTCTTCCGAAGCAGCTTCACCAGCACATCAAAATCTTTGGGGTATTCAGCGGTTACCAAAACGGGCTCTTCGTTCAGCAGAGTAAAGCCTAGCTGATAGGAGTGAAGGGCGAAGCGCTTGATCACGGGCTGCTCCTCAGTATTCTTGGCCAGGTTGAACTTACGTTTGAGGCTAGAGAGGTATAAAGGTTCGCCGCCGTACATTTCGTCTTGTACAATAGATGCTTTCAGATAGGCCAGGTGCAAGCGTATTTGGTGCATACGGCCTGTGATAGGCTTACATTCTACTAATGTGTGCCTGCCAAACTTCTCAAGGGTGGTGAAGTAGGTTTGGGCAGGTTTACCTTTGTAGGCTAGTTTGGCAATTCCCTTCAAACCGGGCTGAATGGCTCGGTCAACTAGTAAGTCTTTGAACTCGTGGCTACCCCAGGCCACGGCATGGTAGATTTTGTTTACCTGCCGGTTTTCAAACTGCATAGATAAGTGACGGTAGGCTTCGGGGTTTTTAGCAATGGCCAGGCAGCCAGAGGTTTCTTTGTCCAGGCGGTGGCAGGCTTGGGCGTCTGGGTGGTACTGACGTGCTAAAGTCAGTAAGTTAGACGCGTTGAAAGAGCGGTCTTCCAGCGTGGCCAGAAACGGTGGTTTGTTTACGACAATATAATCATCGTTTTCAAATATGATAAGGTCGCGGAAAGCGGGTAACTTCATAAAGGCAGATTGGTGGTGGAGCTGTAAAAGCTTTGTTTTTGGCCTTCTTTTACGAAAACTGTACTAAAACGACAGCAACTCCTGAAAAGACGCAAGTTACCATTTATTTTTGGGTTGGCAGAGCGGCTGGCTTTGCGCCCTTCTTCTGAAAATACCTCTCAATAAGAAGTTAAGCCTTTACCCTAGGCAATTTAAAGCGCAGGGTGGTGCCTTTGTCCACCTCGCTGGTTACAGCAATAACAGAACTGTGCGCCTCTACAATATGCTTGGAGATAGCCAATCCCAAACCAGAGCCGCCGCCGGCGCTATCTCTGGTGCGGCTTTTGTCTATACGGTAGAAACGCTCAAAAATTCGATTTATATGCTCTTCTGGAATGCCCGGCCCATCGTCTTTTACCACCACTAGGGTTTTCTTTTTGCCCTCTTGAAAAGAGAGCCAGATGTTGCCGCCCTCTAAACCATATTTAATGGCATTGTCAATCAGGTTTATGAGCACCTGCTTTATTCGTCCGCGGTCTGCTTCAACCATAAACTTTTCAGTAGGAGCATTCATGAGGTGAATGGCAATGCTTCTGGTGGCGGCTTTTCCTTCCAGTTGTTCCGTTACTTCTTTGCCTAGTTCAAACAACTCAAAAGGTGCTTTCTTCATCTGAACTACCCCTTTCTCCAGCTGTGAAATGGTGATTAGGTCTTGCACCAGCATATCAAGGCCATCTAAGCTTTTGGCGGCTTTTTGCAGGAATTTATCGCGCACGCGCTCATCGTCAACGGCTCCGTCTAGCAGGGTATGAATAAAGCCTTGAGCCGCGAAAATAGGGGTCTTTAACTCGTGTGAAACGTCTGCCAAAAATTCTCGGCGCATGGCCTGCAACTGCTTCAGCTCCTCAATCTCGCGTTGGTTACGTTCAGCTAACTGGTATATTTCATCCTTTATGCGCTGGAGCGGGTCTGGCCGGAACAGAAACTTGTTGCTCATACGCTTGAATTCTTTGCGTTTGAACTTCTCCAGGCCCGCATAAATGTTATTGATTTCTTTGAAAATCAGGGCCTCGTAAGAAAAGTACACCAGCAAGAAGCAGAGCGAAAAAGACAAGCCAAGGGTAAGTACCTTAGCTCGGAAGGTCAGGTGCGGGTAAACAGCAAGGGTGGCGGCCAAGATAATGGCCACCAATATAGAAATAAGAATGGCAATGCTTCTGCTGCTGAGCTTTAAGCCTTTACGGGTAGGTTTAGTCGGTGTTAAATTTGTAGCCAACGCCTTTAATGGTCTTTATCTGGTCTTCGCCTATTTTCTCCCGCACTTTTCTAATGTGTACGTCTACCGTTCTGGAAACCACAAATACATCGTTGCCCCATACGTTATTCAGCAGTTCATCACGGCTGAACACTTTGTTGGGTGTGGTGGCCAGAAACGCCAGCAATTCAAATTCTTTCTTGGGTAAAGAAATCTTTTGGTCGCCGCGGTGCACAATAAAGCTGGTGCGGTCAATTTTAAGTTCACCAATCTCTATCATTTGGGCCTGCTCTGGCTGGTGGTTGTCGCGGCGCACGTAAGCACCCAATCGGCTGATGAGGGCCCGGGGTTTAATGGGCTTTACAATAAAGTCATCGGCACCGGCCTCAAAAGCGGCTACTTCAGAAAACTCTTCAGAGCGGGCGGTCAGGAAGAGGATATGGGTGTCTTTGAACTTGGCGTCTTCCCGTAAGTGGCGGCAGGCGGTAATGCCATCCATTACAGGCATCATCACGTCCAGCAGTATGATATCTGGTTTAAACTTGCGCGCTATATCCAGAGCTTTCTGGCCATTTTCAGCGTGGGCTACTTCGTAGCCTTCTTTCTCCAGGTTGTACTGTAGCAGCTCTGTAATATCGGGATCATCGTCTACTACTAAAATCTTGTATTTAGCCGGAGTTTGCATAGATATGCGGTTAGTTCAAAAGGTGTCTGGTTTGAAGCTAGTCTTATTGAAATATCAGGCTAAAACCGCGCGGTAGTGAAAACAGTGGCGCGTCTCTGAATTCCAAGACAAATATAATGAATAGTTGTTGGTTGTGAATTTTTTAGGTGCTTTGGGTGAATTAGTAACAATTTCTTAATTTATTGTTTCATATAAACCGGCGGCTGTTTTAAGCTTTGTTTTCTGAAAGCAGGCCGAAAACATGAAATGCTGTGTCAGCCAATAGCTCACACAGCATTTCATGTTTTTCTTTAAGACAAGCTCTTAATCTTGAATGGTGTCAATCTTATCATGATGAATGGTATAGGTGATCTGGGTGCGGCCTATACTAGTCACTTTCCCATCCAAATTGTACATGATGGGGTCATTGCCTATTTCACTCAAGCGGTTCTGGAGGTCATAAGAAACCTTTACTTTTCCTATTTGCTCTAACCTGCCCCTTGTGTCAAAAGAAACCTTTCCGGTAGCTTTAATGATATAGCCCGTAATTAAACCGTGTTGAGAGAGCATGATCTTATAAAGAGGTCTCTCAATTTTGAATTCAACGTTGTTCGCATTAGAAACAACTGCGGTAACGTTATTTTGGGCAGCAGCGGTTTGGGCGTAACCTAACAAAGAGACTGCAAAGGCTAGGGCGAAGAGGTATTTTTTTATCATAGTGGTTCAGTAAGTGGTTGGAGAATATTACCTAACCACTTACTGAACAATTACCGCACCATATTTAACTTATGCTTAAGGCCGCTGTATTTGTACATGTCTATCTTTATGGAGCCTACAAACATTTCGGCCTTGAAGAGAACAGGAATCTTGTTCTCATCATCTGAGAAGTACACAGAAATGGCGTCTTCACCAGCAAATAACTTGTTTTTAGGCATTTTAGGCACAATGCGGTGCGCCCTGATTTTGCCCGCTTTGGTGTCAACTGTTTCTTTGCCGTGGTACGTCATGCTCATGTCAAACACCTCGTCACCTAAGAAACCTTGAATCTTGAAGGTTTGCCCTTGCTTGAAATTGTCTAAGTCTAAGGTACGCATGTAGTAGAAACCGCTCACCATGTCTTGCACGTTGTTGGGCACCTTATACACTTGGTTCTTCTCTTTGTCACGGCTATCGTTCACCACTACTATGTTGCGGGCGTGGTCAAAGTCTGTTGTTTCTTTACGCCGGTAAGAACCTTCTTCAATGTTGCGGTAAAAGCGCTGCGGCAACATGGTTTCAGTGTCAATGTAAGACGTCCAGGTGTCTCTGATGCGGTGAAAAAAGTCAAAAGAGCCCGTTGATTTACCTGTCACTGTTGTTTGATAGCAGGAGCGGCCGTTGACGTTCTGAAGTTTGTTGGAAACCTGAATGGTTGCTTCGCCAGCCGTGATGATACCGTAATGCACTTTGTACTGCAACACTTCGCCAGGGGCAAAGCTGTCATTTTTAACGGTGCGGATAGATTCTTTAAGGGCAAAAGCACTCAAGAGAATTCCTAGCAAAGGGATGAAAAGCAGAAGTTTATATTTATGACGCATACGCTAATTCTTTCCTGTTTGCCTTTGTTTATTCAAATGTCGTACCAATTATGGCCGGGCGGCAAAAGGCAAATTTAATTTTTTTCAGTTACGAACTCCTTATAAACAGAAACGCACCTAAAAAGGTGCCGTTTCAAGGGTATATTTTAAACTTGATATTGCTTATGCCTCGTTGTCTTCTAAGGCAGCGGCCACTTTTTCTGGCTCACCTTTCACAATAGCTCTGATTTTGGTTTCAATCTCGACCATTAGTTCTTCGTTGTCTAGTAACAGCTGTTTTACAGCGTCACGGCCTTGCCCTAAACGGTCGCCGTTGTAAGAGAACCATGAACCTGATTTCTGTACCACGCCCAGCTCAACGCCAAGGTCAAGAATCTCGCCTACTTTAGAAATACCCTCGCCGTACATAATGTCAAACTCCACCACTTTGAACGGAGGCGCCACTTTGTTTTTCACCACTTTCACTTTGGTGCGGTTACCGGTAATGCTATCCGGGCCTTCTTTGATCTGGCCAATACGGCGGATATCTAAACGTACCGAAGCGTAGAATTTAAGGGCGTTACCACCGGTAGTGGTCTCGGGGTTACCGAACATCACGCCAATTTTCTCGCGCAACTGGTTAATGAAGATACACAAGCAGTTGGTTTTGTTGATGGTACCAGTAAGCTTACGCAGGGCCTGGCTCATCAAACGGGCCTGAAGGCCCATTTTGCTGTCTCCCATGTCGCCTTCCAATTCGCCTTTAGGCACCAGGGCGGCTACAGAGTCAATTACAATAATATCAATTGCACCGGAGCTGATCAGGTGGTCGGCAATCTCCAGAGCCTGCTCGCCGTTGTCAGGCTGCGCGATTAACAGGTTCTCAGTGTCAATGCCCAATTTCTCGGCGTATACTTTATCAAAAGCGTGCTCAGCGTCAATGAAAGCGGCAATACCGCCTTTTTTCTGAGCCTCGGCAATAGCATGCATGGTGAGCGTGGTTTTACCGGAAGACTCTGGTCCATAGATCTCCACCACACGGCCACGCGGAAGCCCGCCTATGCCCAACGCGATGTCCAGGCCAAGGGAACCGGTAGAAATTGCCGGAATGTCCACCACCTGGTTATCGCTCAGCTTCATGACAGTACCTTTTCCATAGGCTTTGTCCAGCTTGTCGATGGTGAGTTGGAGCGCTTTTAATTTTTCGGTGTTTACACTCATGTCTGTGTTTTTCTTAGCTTAAGTTTTGATGAAATTACAACTTCCTGAGTCAATCTGCAAACGCTTGCCGCGGCGCTTCAGCTGCTTTTCAGACCCATTCCGGAGGCTTATTATTGAAACACCCAAAGTACTGGATTTGTGCCAATATTTACTATTTTTTTTAGTTATTTTTTTAACCGATTTGCTATTAAAATTAGTAAAATTCAAACAGCCTTAGGGCGGTTTCAAAAGCAGGTACTTATGGGTGGTGTTCATTCTGGTATTTTTGTAACAACTCTTGTAACACTTTAGTTACAGACAGGGGCAGGTATTTTAGTAGAAGCTGAGCAAAGAAGAATGGTGCTGTTTTAGGCCTGATTTGCAGAAAACAGGTCTAAAAAGAGTAATTGAAGAAAGCCGGAGGAGCGACAGCTTTTATTTAGTATTTCGTTTATACCGGCTTTTATCTATATTTCGAATTAGTGCGTAGGAGATTGATAACTGAAAACTCTTCGCCTGCCCCTTTTTGTGCAGCTCGTTCATGCCCCATGCGTGGTAAATCTGATGTTATGTTAAAGAAATGGCTTTTATTGGCTATCGGAGCCGTTTTTACTTATCATGCTTCTCTTGCTCAGCTCAATAATCAAGCATTTGAAAACAGGTTGCCTATAAAGCCAGAGCAGGCCGGCGAACTGCAGGTAGGCCTGAACGTACTGGGCTACCAGAAGAACAACGAGTACTTTAACGACATTGCCGAAGGCTACACACTGTTTGGGTATCACCTGAACCCAAGGTTGGTGTATTTCGCCTCGCCCACGGTACGCATTGATGCCGGCGTACAGGTGCAGAAAGATTTCGGAACGAATGACTATTCTTTGGTGCAGCCCACTTTTACCATTCGGTACGAAGAAGGCGACTTGGCCTTGCTCTTCGGAACGTTAGAAGGGCACCTGAATCACGGGTACATTGAGCCGCTTTATGATTTTGAACGGGTAATGACAAACCGGCTAGAGAATGGCCTGCAGCTGCTGCTGAACAAGCCCTCTTTTAAAATGGACGCCTGGATTGACTGGCAGCGTTACATTAGGCGGCGTGACCCGTTTTTAGAGGAAGTAGCCGGCGGTATTTCTTCTGAGGTGGTGCTGTACAAAACTCCGGTTTCCCTCGCTTTTTCAGAAAACGAGCCAGAAACGGAAACCTACATTGGCTTGCCCTTGCAGTTCACCGCCCAGCACCGCGGAGGTCAGATAGACGATACACAATTACCGCTGGTGACTTTAGCTAACGTGGCAGCAGGTGTGGTGGTCAGAAAAAATTTTAACCGCAAGGTGTTGAAAGCGCTGCACTTTCAGCCGTACGTGGTTGGTTTCAAAGATTTCTCAAACGTGAAGCAGTTTGCTTATGAACAGGGGGCAGGGCTGTACCTGAATGCAGGCATAGATACAAAATACCAGAACGTGATGCTCAGCTACTGGCGGGGCAACAGCTACATGGCCGAGTTGGGTGGAAAGCTGTTTCCGTCGGTTTCTTCCAACTTCAAAACACCTGACTACCGGCAAAAGAACAGAGAACTGCTCATTCTCCGTTTCATGCATGACATTGAGCTGATGGAGGGGCTGGTGCTGACCATGCGCTTTGAGCCTTACTATGACCTTGACTTTCCTGCTCTGGAGTTTTCTAACAGCCTTTACCTCAACTTCAACACTGATTTCTTCTTGGCCAAACCTAAAATAAGGTAAGGCTGCCGGCTTTTTGATACTGGTTACTTTATCCGCTGGCAGAAGTCATAGGGCTTAAAGGCGCGCCTTTAAGAGCTGTTTTTCAGAAAATAGGCTTAAACCGAATTCCATAAAAAGCGGGCAGCAGTGTCGTTGTGCCTTAAACAGTAGGTATAGATGGGACGGTCTTCTTTTTCGGCATTTTTAGAAATGGCAATGGTAAGAGTTTGTGAACGGGTGAAGCCGCAGCGTTCCGCTACCTTCTGGCTTTTGATGTTGTCTTGGGCGCAGCGCAATTTCACAGACTCCATTCTCAGTTCCTGGAAAGCAAACTTAACAAGACCTTTTAGGGCTTCGGTGGCAAAGCCTGAGCCTTCTGCCTCAGCACTTAAATAATAACCTACCTCACCGAAAGGTTTTCCGGGAGTCATTCTGCGCAGGGTAATGTCTCCTATATAGTTACCAGTTTCCTTGCTCCAAAGCCCAAAGCTGTACATGTCTCCTGTGTTCCATTGGTACCTAAGGGTTCTTATTCTTTTTTCGGCGTCTCTAAGAGTAATAACAGCGGAAGTACGGTCCGGAAAGTCAGCCTGCAGGCGATCTCTGTTGGTATGAATCAACTGCCAGAACGGCAGTGCCATTTCTTGGTCGTAAGGCCGCAGCCAAAGTCTGGAAGTAGAAAAAGCAGTTGTTTGGGAGTATGTAAGCGAGTGAGTCAGCATACAAGAATAAAAAGCTGGTCTGATTGGTTGTACGAGGCTCTTTCGCAATGTGGTACTTCTTTCGCCATTTATTATTGATTTAGATGCTGCTCTTCATTCTTTGGGAGGAAAGAATATTGTTACAAGTAGTACTGCCGTGGCAAAAAGCAGGTACTACAATATGAGTGGTAACTAATGTAGGCGCTTGCTTCATGAAGAAGACTCAGTACACCAAATGGGTTATAACAGCGCGGCTAAGGAACACCAAGTGCATTTGACCCGTATCAGCTTTACTTGACCTATGCCAGAAAAGCAAAAGGTGCACCAGTAAGGGCCTGTATATCTTGGCCTATTAGAAAAACAGCAGAGCCGGTTTATGCGGGTAAAAAGCATTAGTCATTCATTACAAGAGTATGGGCGGGGCATTATAGGGGGGCTGCTGTTCAGCCTTCCTATGCTGTACACCATGGAAGTTTGGTGGACCAGCTATGATGTGAACCCGTGGCACTTGCTCCTGTACATGGGCATGACTTTCTGCCTTTTACTAGCTTATAATACCTATGCCGGCCTTAGGCCAAGTGCCTCTTGGCGTGAGGTATTGGTAGACTCAATAGAGGAGATGGGGCTGGGAGTAGTGTTGTCTTTCCTGTTCTTGATGCTGTTAGGCCGCCTGAATGTGCAGGAGATGTCTTTAGAGCGCATAGTGTACATGGTCTTGGTAGAGGCCATGCCAGTGGCTATTGGGGTATCAGTGGGTACAGCCCAACTTGGGGCCGCCAGTGCCGATGAAGACGAAGAAGATACACCTCCTAAAGAAAAGCTCCTGAACCAGAAAGAGGGACAAGCCTCTACCGCTGAAATGATTTTGCTGGCTACCTGTGCCGGTATGCTCTTTGGTGCCAACATAGCCCCCACAGATGAGGTAATGGTACTGGCTACTGGTGCCACACCCCTGCAATTGCTTTTTATGTTTTTGTGTTCGCTGCTGCTGAGTGGTGGCGTTTTATATTATATAGGGTTCAGAGGCGCCTATGAAACACCGGCCGAAGAGGCGCCCAAAGTGTTGGAAGTGCTCTGGGGCCTGAGTCTTACCTATGCCACTGCGTTCTGTGTATCGGCGGGGGCGCTGTGGTTCTTTGGCCGGTTTGAAGGAGCCAGTTTACAAATCTGTATTGAAGCTACGGTAGTACTGGGTATTGTCACCTCACTGGGTGCTTCTGCCGGTAGGTTCCTATTAGATCAGGAATATAAAGGGGAATAATATGAAAAAGAACCCGTTAGAATGGATTGTGTTTGGCTTCAGTGTTCTGTTGATCCTCTCGTTATTGGGCTACCTTAGCTATAAAGCCTTTACTTTTCAAGACACCCCGCCTGATTTAAGGGTAGAACTTACCCAAGAAAAAGACAAACTGCAACGTAATATCTACCGGATTGAGTTAGTGAACAAAGGGGAGCAAACCGCTGAAAACGTTTCTGTAGAGGTGACCTTGCTGCAAAACGGAAAAGAAGTAGACAAAGCCGAAACCTTGTTTCCCTTAGCTCCTAAAGAAAGCGTGCAGAGAGCCTGGGTTACGTTTAGAAAACCTTGGCAGCAGGGGCAGAAAACAGAGGTGCACATTCTAGGTTACAACCAACCGTAACAATTACTGCAGTTTTAGCACCAAACCAAAGTTCCAGAATTTCATGTTAGTGCTGAACGCGGAAATCCCCAGTCTCGATTCCCCTATCTTTACCAGTGTCCAATCTAAGCCCAGGTCATAGGCGGCATAAAATATCCAGTTGCTGCCTGCGTCCGGATTCTCGCTTTCTTCGGAGTTTCCAGTATTTACGGTTGCGTAGCCTCTCATAAACGGTTTGATGCCGCTAAAAGAAAATCTTTCTTCAGGGTCAATTACTTTGTTGAACGGAAAGTGAATACCAGCCGAAAGGCCGCCAAAGACCTTTAACTCACTATCCTCTTGTGAGTGCTGAATAGCCGTTGGCATAGCAATCAGCCCCACGTGCACCACTTCTTTAAACACCGGAACTTCTGCTTCTATCCGGGCCAAAGGCACCTTATGATCATTTGAACTGAAGGCTGAAGCGTTTACAGATGCTTTTAATAGTAAGTAAGGTATAGCTTTGCCTGGTTCTTCCCATTCAATGGTTTGGGTGCTGTCTCTTTTAGCTGTCACCGGTTTGAAGCCTGAGTGAAGGGTTTGGCTTCGGTAATAATCGGTGCTATTGGTTTGGTTGGTCTCATGTGCTAACTGCTGCCCTTGTACTTGAACGAAAAGTAATGAGAGCGCCACTGCTAATAGAATTCTATTCATTTGAAGGGTATGTCAGGTGGTCGTGTAAGAATAGAAGCGGGTAGTGTATTGTTGGAGTGATTAAAATCAGTTGTGTTTTAGCTCTGTTTTTAAGAATTTAAGCCTAAAACAGAAAACAGTAAATACCGCAGCCATTACAGATAATGGCCATTACTGGTAATTAGACCAAGAAGAAACAGGAATCCCCTATAAGGTAGAAAAAAATATGCAGGGGAGTGCAATGGTAGGATAGTCTGTAAAAAGAAATCCTGCATCAGTTGCTCAAGTGAGCCCCCAGTGCAGGATTTTATAAAAATGGATACCTGTTGCTTCAGGTGAAGAGGCCTGTTAATTATTCAGGAAAGGGTAGTTGTACTGTAGCGGACTGCCCAACTGCTGTAGGCGCGCAATAACCTCCATGGAGTGAGCAATTTCATTAAAATATTCCAGCCGGCGAATAAGCTGCTCTTTTAGAAGAACGGTGCCGTCTGCAGTTTTGATATAAGCCCGCTTGTCTTCTAAAATCTGATGGAAGGTATCTAATATTCTCTCCTTATCGTGTACGTAAAAATCATGGAACTGCACTAAGGCGTCAAAGCCTGCTTTGTCTACTTTATAGTTGAAACCTTTCTGGTTCAGAACATCGCAAAGCAGGTTCACCTCCAGGGGCATAGAAATTTCATACGGGGTGGTGCGTACGTCTAACCCTTTTTTAATGTAGCGGAAAATGGTTTCCAGATTATTCTCAAAGCGTTCAAATAAAGCGGCTGCTTCCATGGGCTTGGTTAAAATTTATTCGGCAAAAGTACTGAATGTACACTTCTTTTGCATTACCATATAGGGTATGATTGCTACTGTACGGCTCTTGTTTTTGACTTGTTTTCATGAAAACAGGCCAAAAAAAGAAACTACAACAGGCCTTTTATAATTTGCTCTACTGTAATTCCCTCTGCTTCGGCTTTAAAGTTGCGCACCAAGCGGTGGCGAAGAATAGGCACCGCTACTGCCTGCACATCTTCAATGTCAGGTGAATATTTTCCGCGGATGAGGGCATTGCACTTAGCGCCCATGATCAAATGCTGCGAAGCTCTTGGTCCGGCACCCCACTCCAGGTACTGGTTTGTTTGCGCGCCTGCCAAATCGGTGTTTGGGCGGGTTTTATGTACCAGCTTCACGGCATATTCCACCACGTTGTCGGTGACAGGCACCCGGCGTACCAGTTGCTGGAAGGCTACAATCTCCTCGGCAGTTAGAACCACCTTAGGCTCGTACTTACGGTCGCCGGTGGTGTTTTTAACAATTTGAAGCTCCGCCTCATAGCTAGGGTAAGACAGAGCCACGTGGAACATAAAACGGTCTAGCTGCGCTTCGGGTAGCGGATAGGTTCCTTCCTGTTCTATGGGGTTTTGCGTGGCCAGTACGAAGAAGGGGCGAGGCAGTTTGTAGTGATGGCCTGCAACCGTTACAGAATACTCCTGCATGGCCTCTAGAAGAGCCGCCTGCGTTTTAGGCGGAGTACGGTTAATCTCATCTGCCAAAACTATATTGGCGAAGACGGGTCCTTTCACAAACTGAAACTGGCGGTTCTGGTCAAGCGTTTCTGAGCCTAGTATGTCAGAAGGCATCAAGTCTGGCGTGAACTGTACCCGGTTGAAAGACAGATCCAGCGAATTAGAAATGGTCTGAATCAACAAAGTTTTCGCCAAGCCCGGTACACCAACCAAAAGGCAGTGCCCCTGACAAAAAACAGCGGTGAGCACCAGTTTTACAACTTCCTCCTGCCCAATAACGGTGTTGGAGATTTCAGCGGTAAGACGCCCGTAGGCGTGATGGAGCGCGTCAGCGGCTTCTTTGTCAGAGGCAAATGGCATAGGAGGGATTAATTTTCGTCTAGTCTACAGGCTTCGAATTCTGGCACCACGTCTACAAAAACGGTGTCTTTGTTTTTCTCAAACCAGTCGCTAATGGCTTTTGACCTTTTTTCGTTTAAGGCGGCGGCGGCTATTTTCTGATAGTCATCTTTCAGGTTAGCCTGGTGCGGCGGTGTTTTAGACTTCAGGTACAGAATGCGCATGGCTTCTTTACCGTCGTTTGTACGGTAGGGCAGCGGTTTGCTGATGCCGCCTATGTCTAACGTGTCTACCACAAAGAAGATAGAAGGATCTAACTGATCTACCGGAATATAAGTGGTAGGGGAGTTCGGTAACGTGATCATGCCGCCGTTGCCTTTAGTAGCCATGTCATCAGAAAAATCTTTGGAGGCCTTGGCAAATGAAAGGCTATCATTCAAGATAAGCGTACGGATGCTGTCTAACTGCTGAGCAGTAGCTTCCATGTCTACCTGCGCGGTTTCTGGTTTAATGAGAATGTGGCGCGAGTTGTATTCCTCACCACGACGGGCAATGAGCTGAATCAGGTGAAAACCGAACATAGATTCTATGACCGGTGAAATCTCGCCTGGCTGAAGCTTTAGAGCCGCCGCCTCATATTCTGGTACCAGTTCTCGTTTGCTATGGAAACCTAATTCCCCGCCTGCAGGTCCTGAACCCGGGTCTTGAGAAAATTGAATGGCTAACTCAGAGAAATCTTCACCAGCTAAAATCCGCTGCCTTATTGCTTCTAATTTTTCCCGGGCGGCATTCTTTTGGGCAGCGCCAATGGTTGCTATCTTCACGATCTGGCCTACTTCTACTTCCGTAGAAAAATAAGGCAAGCTGTCTTTTGGAATGGTGTTGAAATAGCGCTTCACTTCCTTAGGCGTTACTTTGATTTCGCCAGAGATTTCGCGTTCCATTTTCTGCAAGGTCATTTGCTCTTTAATGCTGCGTCTGACATCGCTTCTAATTTCGCCCATAGGCTTGTTAAAGTACTCCTCCAGCCGCTCCGGGCTGCCTATCTGGGCAACGAAAGTGCTTAGACGACGGTCTACTTCTGCACTCACTAAGCTTTCATCTACAATAACAGAGTCCATCTCGGCGCGGGCTAATAAAAGCTTGTTTTGTACTAATGAGCGTAATACCTCGCAACGTATGGTTGGGGACGTGAAGCCCTGCCTAACTGCGTTAGCGTGCTGGAACTCAAGCTCAGAGCGCAATACTATATGGTTTCCTACCTTAGCCACAATGTTATCAATGAGCGTGGTTTGCTGGGCGTTGGCGCTAAAAGCCAACGTGCAGACCAGGCAAAAAGCAAAGAGGCTCTGCAGGAAAGAAGAAAAAGTAATTCGGGTTTTCATGTTGTTGTTTAAAGCAAAAGCAAAGGAGCTCCCGCTTTTATGGCAAATAAGTAAAGTCGTAAACAAACAAAACTAGACAAACGGAGGCACTAAAAGAAACTTACTTTTTAATGATGCGCTCTACTTCTGTCTGATTTACAGTAACAGGGTACTTCTGACGAAGTTCTTTCAACCACTCCTGCTCCAGGTAATTCTGGTAGTCTGAAATAACTACCCCACGGGTTTCTGATAATTCTTTTGGCTTAGGCGCTTCTACCTGCTCAATGTTAATCCAAACGGTGCGGCCGTCTTGGGTAACCGTGTTGGTGCCAGGCTGCCAGTTTACCTGGTCTAAAGCCTTGTTCTCACCTCTCTGGAACTTACGGGAAGTTACCTGCAGGGCAAGCGGACTATTTTGGTTTAACTGATCGGCCAGGGTCTGTAAGTCAGTAGAGAAAACTTGCAAAGTCACTTTACGGCCATTACGGGCAGCCGCCGTGCGGTTAGCGGAAGCTGTCACATTTATTCTGTCTTCCTGAACCTCTTTCTGGGTTAAATAGTTCTTCACCGCGTTTGCCCTACGGGAAGCCAGTGAAGAATTAGCTCTGTTAGTGGCTTCACGGGTATCTACAAAGCCGGTAAGGTCAACCGTAAGGGTAGAGTCTGCTTGCATGGCAGCGGCTAGTACATCTAATTGGCCGGTAGCAGCCTGTGAAAGTTTGTCGTTGCCAAATTCAAAAGATATATCTGGTTGTTTGTATCTGATAGACTCGTAGCGGCCGTTCTGCATCAGTTTCTGAGCCTGGGCCAGAATTTCAGGAGTGGCGGCGCTCAGAATGGTAGCTTTGGCGCGTGTGCCCCAGGTATATTTATCTCGGTTCTGCTCAAAGAAGGCTTGAAGGCCTACCGTGTCTTCCACAGCTTTGGCCCAAACTTTTTCCTCCATCAGCTGGAACAGCAGAATACCGTCATGGTACTCGTTTACCAGCATGCGGTAGTCCTGGTGTTTTTCTTCCAGGTGCTCTTTCTCGTAGTCCAGAAGGCTTGTCTCCAGATATTTGTCGTACAGCAGGTTCATGGCATGCGAAGGTGACACGTTCTGTCTGCGGCGCTGGTTTTTTTCTACGTAAGAGGCGAAATCGGTGACGGTGTAGGGTTTTGAGTTGATGGTGAATAGTGGGGCAGAGGCCAAATTTTTAGGCTCTGCCGGCAATTGTAACTTCCAGGTACCAGCCAGCAGGGTAGAATCGGCTAGCTTTAGCACCGTTTCTTTCGTAGCTGGTATCTCTACTAAATTATTTTCTTTCTTGATGCGGCGCATAAAAGCCGCTTTGTTCAGCTCAGAGCGGGAATCTTTGGCAATACGGTTGCGCAATGAAGTCTCCATCTCTTCATAAGTAGGCAGCTCTTTCCGCTCTAAAAGCTTAATTATGTGCCAGCCGTAAGCTGTTTGAATAGGTTCTGTAATGGCACCTGGTTTGTCAAGGGCAAAGGCTGCTTCTTCAAAAGAAGGAATCATGCGGCCGGTGCCAAACCAAGGCAATTCGCCTCCGTTGTCAGCTGAAGCGGCATCTTCTGAAAACTGCGATGCCAGTTGGTCCCAGTTTTCATTGCGCTGTACACGCTTATAAATTTCATCAATTTTTTTCTTGGCTACCAAAGAGTCTGCTTTTGGCAAACCTTGCTGGGCGCGCACCATGATGTGGGCTACTTTTATTTCGCCTTGGGCCGGGCGCACATCGTTTACTTTGATCAGGTGGTAGCCAAAGCGGGTTCTTATCGGTTGTGATATTTGCCCCACTGGGGTGTTATAGGCGGCGTTCTCAAATGGGTACACCATTTGCAAAGCGGTGAAATAGCCAAGCTGGCCATCGTTCTCCCTCGCTGAAGGGTCATCAGAGTGTTTAGCGGCGAGTTGCTCAAACGGTGTACCGTTCACAGCTTGCTCCCGCAGATTCATGGCTTTCTGATAAGCCGCCAAGGTGTCTTTGGGGTCAGCTTCCATGTCTACGGAAACCAAAATATGAGAAGCGCTTACTTCTTTTTTCAGGCGCTCGTATGCCTCGCGTACCAGTTGGTCGGTTACGCTTTTCTCAGTGAGGTATGGCTGGGCCAGTTGTTCTTTATAGCCGCCCAACTCTTTTTTGAAAGCCTCTGTGGTGTCAAGCCCCCGGCTTTTTGCCTCTGCTACCTTTAGCTTGAAGTTGGTGTACAAGTCAAGGTACTCTTTTACGCTGGCGCTGGAATAGGCGCTGTCTGCGTTGCCGTTGTTTTTTTCATACACATAGGCAAACTCCGCAGCCGGAACCGCCTCTGGGCCGATGGTCAATAAAACAGGTTCTGAAGCCTTCTTTGGAGAAGTACACTGGAACAGAAGCAGGGCGCCGAGGCCCAGGCATAAGGATGTTACTCGCATATTGATTGGCAAAATACAGAATGGGAGGCAGTAGTCTCTACCTATCATTATGCAATTTTACTCATTTTTTTGGACAGATTTGGTGAAGAGACTGCACAGATTCCTATAAATCAGACAAATCTGCTACCGTCCTTTGCGCAAGGCCGGTAGCAGAGATGGCTTTTCTGATAAATTAGAAGCTGATATACGGTAGAGGTGTTGATAACCAGCTGCCGTTTTGGGCCTCTTTTGGAGAAAACAGCCTCAAAACGGGTTTTATTGTGCAGCGGATTAAAAAAGAAATGATAGGAGGTTAATTAATGTATTTGTGCAGCACACAAATATTGGTAGAGCCTTTTACGCTATACTCTACTTTATCCATAATGCGGTTGACCAATGCTACGCCCACACCGCCTTTTTTACCCTGCCTAATGTTTTCTTTGATGTTAGGCTCACGGTAGTTGGCTTGCTCAAATGCCTTGCCATTGTCTGTCAGTTCAAACACCATTACCTGATCATCATATTTTATGGTCAGGTTCAGGAACTGTTTGCTGTCTTCCTGGTTGGCATGAATAATCATGTTGGCGCATATTTCGTCTACCGCCAATATGATTTGGTTGAGCGTAATCTCAGTTAAGGGCACGGGAGCTAAAGTATCCGTCACAAACTGACGGATCGTTTTCAGGTTTTTCCTGTCACAGCTGACCCTTAGTGTGTTAGTCATTGGCTATGGTCACGGCTTCTTCATACGAACCGACTATGGTCATCAGTAGGTCAAGCCCCAGGATTTCAAATACGTTACGTACTTTCTCCTGCATATTAAAGAATATGAGCTTGATCTGGGCATCTTCAAAACGTTGAAGGTGCGAGATGAATACGCCTAGTCCGGCTGAAGAAATATAATTCAGATTCTTGCAATCAACAAGAATCTTGCTGAACATCATGATGCTAGGATTGGAAAGCTCTTCATCCAGCATAACAGATGAACTGGCATCCAATTCACCATCTAAACTGATGGTGATGGTATTATCGGAAATGGTGTGTTTAATTTTCATCGTCCTTACTTACGGAACATCTAAACGTTAGGTTGAGGCTGTTTAAACTTGATGACCAACAAGGTTTGGTCGTCGTGCAAAATATCTTTGGTAAAGTCATTTACATCATTGATAATGGCGCTCTTTATGTCTTCTGCCTCAAGATGATAGGTTTGGGAAAGCATGTACTTCAGGCGCTCCTCCCCGTATTCATTCTGGGCGTCGTCACGGGCTTCTACAATGCCATCGGTATAAATTACCATAACATCATTAGGGTTATAGTCATAATGTAGCCGGTGAATACGCTTTGCGTAACTCTGGTCACGTATAATTCCCAGACCTAATCCTTCGGTCTGGAAGTAAAACGTATCTTCCATCATAGAGTTATAGTAAAGCGTGTGGCAATGGCCGGCGCGGGCAAATGAAACGCCCTGCATTTTATAGTCTATGATATAAAGTGCTGAAGTAATAAAAGAGGTACGCTCCAAGCAGCGGCTCAGGGCGCTGTTGGCCTGCACCATAAACTCATCGGGTAGTAAGTCCTGCTGCATGAGGCCATGGAATATGCCTTTCATTTGCGCCATGTGAAAGGCCGCTGAAATACCTTTCCCTGAAACGTCGCCAATGATAATGGCAATGCGTGACTCACTTAACTGCAGAAAGTCGTAAAAGTCGCCACCCACTTCTTTGGCAGCCTTTGAATAGGTGCTGATCTCAAACCAGGTATCGGTAGGGAAGGTTTTAGGAATAAGGCGATCCTGTACCAAGCTGGCAATCTTCAGCTCTTCTTTATACCGCTCGTTTTGCAACGACTCCTGAATTAGGTGGAGGTTTTCAATGGTGAGTACGGTCTGGTTTGTAAATGACTGCACCACATTCACAGCATCTTGGTCAAAACCGTTCTCTACTTCGCGCAGCAGGTACAGGTGGCCGTATTTGCGTTTGGTAGAAGTCAGCGGCATTACAAGTAGTGAGTTGTATGGCACGTTCAGCTCTTTGAAATCTGGAATGAGCTGCAGATTGTCTTGTACCAGAATGCCATCCTGGCCCGCGTCTGTCTGCTCATGCACCAGGTGCACAATCTTCTTGATGAGCTCCCTTTCTTTGGGGTCACTAGCATTTTCATTGTGGGTGTCAGAGTCCAGACGGGTTTCGGTGCCTACTTCTAACCAGGCTGTGTCTGCCCCAGAAGCTTTAATGGCACTGTCAAACAACATGGAATATACTTCCTCCTCGCTTTTACCCTGCTGTATGGTCTGGCTTAGCTGCTGAAAACTCATTAAGTCAGCGTTCTTCTGCTCAAATACTTTAGAGGTGGGCAGGCTAAATATTGCTACCAGCAATGACGTAAGGGTGTAGATGACAACAAAAGCCAGAGCAAGCAAAATGAACGGATTGTCTGTGTAATCTACAATCAGTTCAGGAGAGTCAGAGTAGTTGAACAGGAAATTGGCGAAGAGCACAGCACTGACCAGAATAGCGGTAAGCAAGAAAATACTCGCCCACTTCCGGTCCAGGCTCAGAAAAGCCACCCAATGCAGGTGTACACTCATATAAAGACTGAATGCCAGTAGCAGGCCCAAGTCCAGAATGAGGAAGATGTAGTTCATGTACTCTAAATTGAGTAGCGGAACCAGCAGAGACAGATAGATCAGTATTTCAAACCATTTCCATTGGCTCTGTAAATCCTTCGTTTTCTGGTACAGAATAAATTGGCGCCAGGTGTAGAAGGCCTTGCCTAGGAAATACACCAAAAACCCAAACAAGACCTGATAGATAATATCTAGCAGGTAAGGGCTGTTGACCCAGTAGAAATTAATGTTTGGATAACCGACTATAAGCAGAAGGCAGACATAAGCTCCCATTCCTCCTTTTATGAAGAGCCCCCAGAGTGGAGTAGTGAAATCAGACCCTTTCTGGATTTGGCTTTTGGCGCGGTGGTAAATGAAAACCGATAAAATGAAAACAATAGAAAGCAGGTTGTTGAAGTACGGCTCTCCAATATTGGTTTCACCATCGTGGGCCTGGCGGGCCAATAACAGCACATTCGCCAATAGCAAAACCCAGCTTACGGCTCCGGTAAGAAAACTCAACCGCATGAATGTTTTGTTTTTGGGCATTTGGGATGGCGCCTGCTGGTGTGGTTTACGTGTTTGATTTGGGTGAATACGAGAAATCTTTAAAAGTAACTAAAAAAAAGTAATGTAATTATGCCTATCAGTGACATGAGCCTTTGCCAATCATATGAGAAGCAGTTGGTTCCGATCAACCATGGCTTAAAATTAATAGCGTAATACTATATTCAAAAACGCTAATAAAAGGTGGAGGTTCCAGAAATGCAGCAATTTTTAGTTTGACGGGCTGAATTTTCACTGGCGCCGAAGCAAAAATGCTTTGCCTAAGACACTCAGGCAAAGCATTTATATATTGTAGTTTTTGCAAATTAAAACTGCTGGTGAGAGGCTTATCTGCTGTAGTTAGGAGCCTCTCTGGTTATCTGCACGTCATGCGGATGGCTTTCACGGAGGCCGGCTCCGGTAATTTTCACCATCTTGGCTTTTTTGAGAGCTTCAATGTCTGGGGCTCCGCAGTAACCCATTCCAGCTTTCAGGCCGCCTACTAATTGATAAAGCACTTCGCCGGCCAGACCTTTATAAGGTACACGGCCCACAATACCTTCCGGCACCAGTTTCTTTACGTCATCTTCGGCATCCTGGAAGTAGCGGTCTTTAGAGCCTTCGCCCATGGCTTCAATAGAACCCATGCCGCGGTAGGTTTTGAACTTACGGCCTTCGTAGATCTGCATATCACCGGGAGCTTCTTCGGTACCGGCCAGCAATGAACCAATCATGATGGTGCTGGCGCCGCCGGCAATGGCTTTCACAATGTCGCCGGAGAACTTGATGCCACCGTCGGCTATGACTGGTACGCCTGTTCCTTCCAAGCCTTTCACGGCTTCAATGACCGCTGATAGCTGCGGTACGCCAATACCGGCAATAATACGGGTGGTACAGATCGAGCCAGGGCCTACGCCCACTTTCACAGCGTCGGCTCCGGCATCGGCTAAGGCTCTGGCGCCTTCGGCGGTGGCTACGTTGCCAGCCATTAAATCTACGTTCGGAAATGCGTCTTTTATCCTTCTTACCGCTTCCATTACACCTTTCGAGTGGCCGTGGGCAGTGTCTACGCTAATGACGTCTACGCCAGCTTCCACCAGGGCACCCACACGGTCCAATACATCAGGTGTCACACCTACGGCAGCACCAACGCGCAACCTGCCAAACTCGTCTTTGCAGGCGTAGGGGCGGTGTTTTCTCTTCAGGATATCTTTGTAGGTAATAAGCCCAACTAGCAGCCCTTCACTGTCTACTACCGGAAGCTTCTCTATTTTATATTCCTGCAGAATGTCTTCTGCTTTGTCTAGCTCAATGCCTTTGGGGGCAGTCACCAGACGGTCTTTGGTCATCACTTCCGAGACTTTTAACGAGTAGTTTTTCTCGAAACGCAGGTCACGGTTGGTAATAATACCCACCAATTTCCTGGTGTCATCCAGCACCGGAATACCACCAATCTTGTGCTCTTTCATGATTTGGATAGCCTCACCCAAAGTGGCGTTCTGATTCAGGGTGACAGGGTCCAGAATCATACCGCTTTCAGAGCGCTTCACTTTGCGGACCTGCTCGGCCTGCTGCTTAATGCTCATGTTTTTATGGATGATGCCAATTCCGCCTTCCTGTGCCATGGCAATAGCCATGTCGGCCTCGGTCACGGTGTCCATGGCCGCCGAAACCAGCGGAATGTTCACTCTAATGTTGCGGGTAAGTTGGGTGGAGGTATTAGTGTCTTTCGGCAGTACTTCAGAATAAGCCGGCAAAAGAAGAACGTCGTCGTAGGTCAGGGCCTCAAACAACAGATTAGGAGCGTGGGATTGCATGGCAAATAGCGTTAAAGGTATTTGCCATGCAAAATTAGGGGAAAAGTTGAATATGCGTCAACAAATAGTAAAAATAATATTAGAGCGGGGAATTCTGTTTTAAAGCAGATTTCAGGAAAACAGCCCCAAAACACCATTCTTCAACTTCCTGTAGCTGTGTGGCTCCTTTGGTAAGGATGGTATACTTTACTACACCTTAATATACTGGAAATGTGGGGTCCACTTCCTGCGCCCAAGCATGAACGCCTCCTTTTAAATTAAGTAAGTTCATGAACCCGTGCCGGTGCTGCAAGTAAGCCAATGCCTGCGCACTTCTGAAGCCGTGGTGGCAAATAAGCACCGAGGTCTTGAGCTTATCAAACTCTTCAACGCGGTTTGACAACTCTTCCAAGGGCACAAGCGTTCCGCCTAAATTGCAGATTTCCCACTCCTCGGGCTCGCGCACGTCAATTAGTTGAAGGTCTTCGCCTTGCTCAAGGCGTTGTTTGAGTTGGGTGGGAGTTATTTCTGGCAGCATGACGCAAAGATAAAGCAAAATAATGGCGCTAAAGGAGATAGGCTGGCCAATTGCTCCTATTTTTGCAGAAGTGCCTTCTGGTTAATCAGCCGTTTTTGGCTTGGTTTCCGGAAGAAACGCCTGAAACGCACCGCAATGGATTTTTTCTCTCCTGATTACTGGACCCAAGATTTTATTATTGAAGTAGTAGGTGTGATCACTGGGTTGCTGTGCGTAGCGCTGGCGGCGCGGCAAAACATCTGGACCTTTCCGGTAGCGCTAGTGAGCGTGGTGCTGTACATCTATGTGTTTTATGAAGCAAAGCTGTACGCCGATATGGGGTTGCAGGTCATGTTTGCCATTCTGAACTTCTATGGCTGGTACATGTGGCTGCACAAAGGCAACCAGCGGGTAGAGCGGCCGGTCACACAGACCACTAAGCGGCAGTGGGGGTATCTGGCGGTGCTGGTGCCGCTGTTTACCGTAGGGCTGGGGTATTTTCTTCATACCAAAACCGATGCCGATTTGGCATTCTGGGATGCCGGCACCACCGCCGTCAGCCTTGGTGCCCAATGGCTCATGAGCCGGAAAAAACTGGAGAACTGGCTCGTTTGGATTGTAGTAGATGCGGTGTATGTGCCCATCTATTTATACAAAGAACTATACCCTACTGCGGGGCTTTACTTTATCTACCTGGGCTTGGCCTGGTGGGGGTATGTAGACTGGAAAAAAAGCATGAAGAAAGGTCAGGAGCTAGCTGCTAGAGGTTAGCGTTGTTGGTGGCTGTTTTTGGGCTGTTTTCCAGAAAAGAGGGTGAAAACAGGTTTTTCTTCTGGCATGGTACGGTTTTATGGGCTTTTTTTGTAGCGTCACCAATCAAATGGATGCATCTGCCTTTAAAACCAAACTAATGATGAATAAACGCTTTCTGCCCTTTCTGTTGCTTTTTGCCTTAGCTTTCTCTTCAGCCTCTGCCCAAAACAACCGCATACATGACACCAATTACAATGGCTGGTACATGTATTTCGGTAACCATAAACTCACCGACAAACTAGGTCTGCACACAGAGTTGCAGGTGCGGCAGTACAAGGTTATTACCGAGCAGCAGCAGATTATGCCCCGTTTTGCGCTTACCTACAACCTGTCTGACCGGGCCATGGTGGCTGCGGGCTATGCGTATGTACACACGTACCCTTACGGCGACAATCCTGCGTCTGATGATTTTCCGGAGCAGCGTATCTTCCAGCAACTTCAACTTAAAGACCAGCAAGGCATTTTTGGTTTGCAGCACCGGTTTAGATTAGAGCAGCGGTGGTTGAAATTCGCCGGAGCCCAAGACTATACTTATTTAAACCGCGCCCGTTACCAATTCAGGGTAAACATACCGTTGCAGGGCCCCAGCATTGAAGACAGAGAATTTTACCTGGGCGTGTATGACGAGGTGTTTCTGAACTTCGGGCCGAACGTGACGAACAATATTTTTGACCAGAACCGTGCTTATGTCGCTTTAGGCTTTCGGTTCCACAAAGACGCCAACCTGGAAGTTGGTTATCTGCACCACCACGTAGCACAACGCAACGGCATCTGGTTTGAAGACAACCACACCTTGCAGGTAGGTCTTAACTACAACCTAGATTTCCGGAAGAAAACCGCTGAGTAGTAGAGTTCTGGTTTGAGTTGTTCGCTGATATTTCCTAGTTAGGTATAGGGCTATTTCCCTGCCTTCAATTTTAGTTCTTATTTTCGGCCTGATTTTCAGAAAACAGGCGAAAACATAACTGACAACTCATTTTGCTTAAAATAGCCATAACCGGACCTGAGAGTACCGGAAAGTCTACCTTAGCGGCCCAGCTGGCCCAGCATTATGGAGCGCCGTGGGTACCAGAGTATGCCCGCGAATATCTGGGAAAGCTAGGGCGGCCTTATGAGGCCCAGGATCTGGAAACAATTGCGCGGGGGCAGTTAGCTTCTTGGGAGGAGGCTATGCAACGTGCGCCCAGCTTGCTTTTTCTGGATACGGAGCTGCTGGTGATGAAAGTGTGGTCAGAACATGCGTACGGCGTATGCGCCCCTTATATTCTGGAGCAACTGGCCAGGCAAAACGTTGATTTGTACTTGCTCCTGAACGTAGACCTACCCTGGCAACCAGACCCTCAGCGGGAGCACCCCCATCTGCGCGATTACTTTTATAACCTCTACAGAAAAGAACTGGAACAGATGCAGGTGCCCTTCGTAGAGATTTCAGGAACCCAGGAAACCAGATTCCTGAACGCTATTGAAGCCGTGGAGAAACTTCGGCAGCGGTAATTCACAAGAACACCTCAATACAGCAGACTACATGGCAACAGCTTATTTAGAGAACGAACTGGTGCGCGTAGGCGTGAAAAGTCACGGGGCAGAACTGTGCAGCTTCTTCAAGAAAGACGGCCACCGCGAATACCTTTGGCAGGCTGACCCTGAGTACTGGAACCGCCATGCCCCCGTCTTATTCCCGATAGTAGGCAAGTTGCCCCAGAACCAGTACCTGCACCAAGGCCAGGCATACTCCTTGCCCCAGCACGGCTTTGCCCGAGACCAGGAATTTGAACTGCTGGAGCAAACGCAAAACCAGCTGGTATATGAACTGACGCAGAACGAGGAGACGCTTCAGCATTACCCGTTCCATTTCTCGCTTCGCATATTGTATACCCTGCACGAGCAGACGCTTGAAGTGAAGTGGCAGGTAAAACACACCGGCGAAGGGGAGATGCTGTTCTCCATAGGTGCGCACCCGGCATTCAACTTGCCCTTGGCACCTGGGGGAGGATTTGAAGACTATTATCTGGAGTTCTCACAGCCCGAAATATTGGCGCGGCACCTGCTGGATCAGGAACAAGGCCTTTTCAACGGCCTCACCGAGCCCGTGCTGGACAACATGGCCCTGCTGCCGCTCCGTTACGAGCACTACACCAAAGATGCCATTGTTTTTAAAGGCTTCAAGTCTGAGCGCGTCACTCTTAAATCTGACCAGTACCCGCACTTCGTGCAAATGACATTCAAGAACTTCCCTTACCTGGGCATCTGGACCAAACGTGTGGGTGCTCCGTTCCTTTGCATTGAGCCGTGGTATGGTTTGGCGGGTAGTGTGGGCGAGCCGGTAGAATTAAGCCAGAAAGAGGGAATGCAGTCAATAGGGCAGGGAGAAACCTTTGAGGCAGCCTATACCATTGCAGTAGGGTAAATCTTTTTTTAAGATTTAATTCTGAATCAATGCTTTTGGCCGCCCTTTCTGTGGCCAGGCTCCCAGATCAACCTGACAAAGGAACTGAACCTTTGGTTTTCCCTTTGAACGGGTATACCCGCTACAATGCCTACCAACAGATCCTCTGCAATGCCTAACCGCATTTGGGGCCTAATGGTCATATCAAAATCATTCGTTTCAAATGCTTTGTTGAATTCTACCCCAATAAAGTTTCTTGTACCAGTTATCATGTAATGGAAGCTGGTATTGATATTATACACGGTATGCACATGTTTTGACTCAAAGTCCTGTTCAAACTTGGGCCCAGTGTAAACAAGTGAATGAAAGTTATAGCCCCAGCGCTTAGCAATCACAAAAAATGGGTTGTAGACATTCCCCTTTATAAGTGGATTACCAAAGCTTCTGAAGTCTGATAGCTCAATTTCATTTATGTAGCCCAGAGCCATGGACGTGGCCATTCGTTCATTGACGAAGAACGACCATTGCGTCGCCAATTTGATACTTTCCAGCCTGTTGGAGGGTACCTCTTCCTTTGAAGTTCCCCGCAGAGGAGAATAAAAGGTAAACGGAAGCTCTACTTCAAAGCCTAGCCGGTTGATGGGTGCCCATTCATATTCCACCAGTGCCTCATAGCTGTCAAACCGTAAATTGTCGGTCAGGCCCATGCCAATGTTCCATTCTTTTTCGCCTTTACGTGCCCCTAAATCTCTGATCAAGTCAATAAAGAGAGGTTCGGCATGTAGAACTTTACTGGGCCCTCTGCCTTTTTGTACTTCTTGTATGTAGATGCTGTCTGCTTGGGCGTCTTCGGTTTGGGCAAGGCTATAATTTGCATAGGCTAAGGCAGCCAATAGCATGTAAATTCTCTTAATGTTCATGTTGATTTTTGATTTGTTTTTGCAATGCAAGAGGGGGCAGGCGGCTCTTTCGTAGAACCATCTGTGAGGAAAAGGTTATGAAAAACAAAATTAAACTTTGGGTGGGGGAATGTCTAGCTTAGAAAAGCCTTTGGTGAGTTGGTATAATTTGAATGGAAGATTTGTCTGGCTGTTTTGCTCAGATTTGGTAATGTATTCTGGTTCAGCTTTAAAGGGGTAGAACACGTCTATTCTATTGCTCTTTTTCTTGAGATGTTCTTCAGTTTTGGTGTCGTCGTATTCTTCTATTATGTCTTCCAGGCACAAGACGTTTTCAAGAATAAGCTCAACAAAGCTTTCTATGTCATTATTTTCCAGTTCCGCAGGTAGAGGATCAAGGGTGGTGTCTGATTTGTCAATACTTATATTGAACAGATAGAGGGCCATCAGACCCCAAAGGGCTCAAAAGATTCTGATATGTCTAAACAGGCCATTCATTTTTCAAAGGTAAAGCACTTAATGGTATTTTTTGGCTATGACAGACAGATTTCCCCTAGGGGGATTTTAGCTGGAGCGCAGATGTTTGTCTCCGGCAACTTTTCCGCCGTATTCAAGTATTCAATAGTCCTTACATACGAATGCAAAACCCATGGCAATAAATAAATCATTTGAAGAGCTTTTAAATACCCAGCAGAAGAAGCTGGCATTTTTTCAGAACCTAATACTTGTGGCCGTGGCTGATGGTTACCTTGATGAGTCAGAGAGTAATTTTTTGGTGACCATAGGAGACCAGCTAGGCCTTACTGAAGAGGAAACCCAACCCATTGCCGACAACATTTCGGTACTCTCTTTTATTATTCCAGAAGACGGCCTGCATAAAACCTTAGAGTTGCAGACACTGGTGCTCATGATGCTGCAAGACGGCGAATTAGAGGAAAGTGAGTATAAACTGTGTGCAGACTATGCCCGCCGCATTGGCTATAGCCAAGATGTTTTAGATGAAATGATAGACCAACTGAAACAGGGGCAACTGTAAAAGATAGTTTATTGAAACTATCTGCCACAGCAGCCCTCATTCTACTCCACGTAAAATACGTTTCAGGCCTGTTTTTTAGAAAACAGGCTGAAACGTATTTTTATTATTGTCCTGTCACGTTGCCTGCCTGGTCTAAAGGCAGGTACGGATTGTAAGCCACTTCCCAGAGGTGGTTGTCTATATCAGCAAAGTAACCGCTGTAACCTCCCCAGAACACTTTTTCTGGCTTTTTCAGAATGGTCACTCCTTTGGCTTCTAAATCTCTGAACAAGCCATCTACTTCCTGCTCGCTTCGGAGATTGTGCGCCAAACTTACGCCTCTGAACCCGTCGCGTTGAGCGGGAACGTGGGCGTCTTTAGCTAACTCCTCTTCTTTAAACAAAGCCAATAGAAAGCCATTCAGCTGAAAGAAAGTAATGCCTTCCTGACTGGCAGAGGTTCTTGCCCAGCCAAAAACAGATTCATAAAACTGCGTAGCGGCCGCTACATCATTTACGCCAAGGGTAACAATGGTAATTCTTGGATCCATAGTGTTGTATCAGAATATTTCTTAAATGCGCAAAAAAGCGAATTAAGAGCAGATATAATCAGGCAGTAGGAGAATTGAAGAAAGAATTATTTTTTATTTGGATTGAATCTAAATAGAGGTTTACTTTGCCGCTGTTTAGAAGATTTCTAAATAAAGAGCTGGTTCATGAACCGGGCTCTAAAGTAATAAGGCAAACTATCCCCTTTATTTCTTCTGCTTAGCTATGTATAAAAGATTTACCCTGTTCACACTAGTGCTCTTGCTTAGTCAGCTTGTATGGGCGCAACGTCATACTTCTTCTATTAGTGGTAAAGTAACCTTAGGTAACGGTGAGCCGCTGGCCTATGCAAGTGTAGCGCTGGTAGGTACTTCATATGGAACCACTACCTCTGAATCTGGCCATTTCCGGATCAGACCTTTAGAGCAGGGCGTCTATCAGGTGAGAGTTTCTATGATTGGGTATCAATCAATAGACAAAAAAGTAAGCATCAGCAGCAACCAAGACCTGGAGCTCTCTTTTGTGCTAGAGCCGGTCAGCAGTCAAATAAATCAGGTAGAAGTGTTCGGTGAGCGTGAGAAACAGCCAGAGAAATTAGATGCCATTACCCGCTTGCCCCTCAAACCCCGCGACCAGATACAGTCTATCTCAGTTATTTCTGATGTTTTAATTGAAAAGCAGGGTGCTTTAACGGTGTTGGAGGCAGTGCGGAACGTGCCGGGGGTGTACACCTATGCTACTTACGGTGGTGTGCGCGAAAGTATTTCCTCACGTGGTTTCCGTGGAATTCCTACCCTTAAAAACGGTGTGCGTGTCATGACCGATTTCCGGGGTCAGGGCTTTTCAACGGATATGGAAGGCGTGGAAAGCATTCAGGTGCTGAAAGGAGCATCGGCGGTAACCATGGGCGCAGCTACCGATTTAGGCGGCCCAGGCGGGTTGGTGAACATTGTGACTAAAACCCCTAAGTTTGAAGATCGCGGCCAAGCCTCTTTGCGAGTGGGCAGCTTTGGCTTAATTCGTCCGGCTTTTGATGTGCAGGGTGTATTGGGCGAGGCGAATACGGTAGCTTTCAGATTAAACGGTTCTTACCAAACCGGCGGAAAATTCCGTGACCACATGTCAAAAGAATCTTTCTACATCAACCCGTCATTAGCCTGGCGCCCCGATGCTAAAACTTCAGTAGTGCTGGAAATGGACTACTACAACGACAACCAAAGCATTGATGCCGGTACCGTTAACCTCTCGGTAGGTAACAAAGAAAACCAGATTTATGACCTTCCGGTAAACCGCTTCCTAGGGTTTGACTCTGATTTGGCCGTGGTAAAACACACCACCTTCGCGGCTCGTGTGAAGCGTGATCTAACAGACCAAATTTACCTGCGTGCCGCTTACTTCCGCTCTAACTATGACTCAGACGGCATCCGGACCAGTTTAGCAGCAGTACGTTCTGATGCCAGTCAAGGAATTAACGTAGACCAGGTGAACATCTACCGCCGTTCTATTTCTCACAATACCACCCGCATTGACAAAAGCAGCGTTTTCCAAGCCGATTTAGTGGGCGCTAATATAGAGTCTGGTTTTCTGAAGCATACTTTCCAGGCTGGTTTTGACTATCGCACCATTGATTTAGAAGTACCGGTATTCAACTCCATTGCTATTGATGTAATTGATGTATTTGACACCAACATCTCCAACACCTTGCCTGAGGGCACGCCAAACTTTACCAGAACCGGCGGCACTACTTCTTTTGACACCCGCCTGGGCCTTACCTTCCAAGATGTAATTCAAGTAACCCCCTGGGCAAAAGTGTACGGCGGAATACGGTACAGCACCACCCAAACCAATTCACCGGAAGGATCAAAAATTCAACGTTCCAGCTACTGGAATCCGTTAGCTGGGGTTATGTTCACGGTGAAAGAAGGCCTGAATGTTTTCGGGTCTTACACCAACAGCTCTAACCCAAGAAGTGCCTCGGTGGTAGACGTGAACGGAAACGCCTTGGGAGCTGAGCGCATAGACCAGATGGAAGTAGGCATTAAGTCTGACTGGCTGAACGACCGCCTGCGGTTTAACCTCACGCTCTACAAAATCAACAACACCAACATGAACTTAGAGGTATTCAGGGTTGATGAATCTGGTGCGGTGGTGTCAGCGGGGTATTACACTAAAGGCGGTAACGACGAGCGCAAAGGGGTAGAGGTAGAGTTGACCGGACGTGTGCTGGAGAATCTGGAGGTTGTGGCTGGTTATGCCTATATTGATGCCCAATACAAGGAGCACACTGTTTTTGTTACCGGCTCGGCACCGAATAATACACCTAAACATACGTTCAATGCCTGGGCTAACTACTCCCTCAATGAAGGGCTGCTGCGTGGGCTGAACCTGGGGTTGGGCGTGTATCACCTGGGTGCGCGGCCGTACAACGACTGGACTTTAGAAGGCGTGCAGTACCACAACATTGACCCAAACACGGCACCTTGGTTTAACAAAGCCTACACCATTGCCAATGCCCAAGTTGGGTACGAGTTCCAACAGCATTGGGGCGTGAGAGTGATGCTGAACAACTTATTTGATAAAGTGGGCTATGATGCTTATCGTTCAAATTTTATAGACAGAATCCAACCCCGCAACTTCTCCGGAATGGTTACTTACCGTTTCTAAAGAAGCACCACCAGTACAAAATAAAACTATGCAGCCAGCGTAATTGCGTTGGCTGCTTTTCTGCAAAAAGAAACCTTAAAGTTGCTAACCATATGAAGAAAGGGTTCACCTGGCGAAAATTGTTCAACGATATCCACCTGTGGCTAGGTTTGGCCAGTGGATTAGTCTTGTTTGTGGTCTGCCTTACGGGCACCATTTTCACGTTCCACACTGAAATTGAAGAGGCGCTGGAGCCAGAGAAGTATCAGGTGGAGGTACCGGCCAATGCCACAGCCTTGTCGGCAGATGAATTAATTACCAAATTAGAGAGACAAGAGAAAGGGAAAGTAACTGGCCTGCAAATTCCCGCCCATGCCGAAAAACCTTACCGCCTCATGCTCAAAAAAGAGCAAGCCGGAGAGGGCGGACCTGGCGGGCCAGGTGGCGGAGGAAGACCAACCACTTATCTGGTGAACCAGTACACCGGTGAAATAAACGGCACCACCGAAAGCGCAGCCAGTGAGTTCTTCCATACCGTTGAGCAGTTGCACCGCTTCCTGTTGGTGAAAGCAGAGCCAGGCACTATTAATCCAGGTAAAGTTATTGTGGGCGTGTCTACCATTATCTTCGTGTTTATTTTACTTTCGGGTATGGTGATCTGGTTCCCTAAAAAATTGAAGAACTGGAAGAAGGGGCTTAAGGTAAAAACCAGCGGCAACTGGAAACGCATTAACCATGACCTGCACAACAGCCTTGGTTTTTACTCTTTTGGTTTCCTGCTAGTGATGTCGCTTACGGGCTTGTGCTGGTCTTTTGAGTGGTACCGCGACGGAGCCAGTGCCGTGTTAGGAGATAAAATCTTCAAGCAGCGCGGCGAGAAACCTCTGCCGTCTGACCCTGCCGGAGCAACCGGCCAAACAATGACCGTGGCTTCTATGATCAACCTTGCTGACCAAGCCGTTCCGTACCAAGGCAATTACCGCATCAGCTTACCCTCTGACTCAACCGGTTCAATTGTGGTGCAAAAGACGGAGGCTGGTTTCTTTGCCCCATCAGCGGCTGACAAAGTGCAGATTGACCAGTACAGCGGTAAAGTGCTGAAAGTGGAGAAGTTTTCTGATAAACCGTTCAATGAAAAAGTAGCCTCTTCCGTAAGGGCGCTGCATTTGGGCGACGTGTTCGGGACATTTTCTAAGATTCTGTATTTCCTGGCTTGTTTAATTGCCACCAGCTTACCCATTACCGGTACCCTTATCTGGTGGAATAAACTGAAGAAGAAGTCTAATAAAAAGCAGATGGGAGCAAGGCCAGTGTTAACACAGGTGTCTTAAACCAATTCATGTTTTAGCCCTGTTTTCAGAAAAGCAGGGCTAAAACACAGAAGATAGATAAAGCAGCCGAGCCTGTGCCAATTGGTGCAGGCTCGGCTGTTTTTATGAAGTACGCTTCTTAGTTAAAAGTAAACCTGTTTTCAGCCTGTTTTATGAAAAATAGGCTGAAAACAGGTTAGGGCTTGATTAGAAAAGGGTTAGGCACTGCTGCTTTACAACAACGGCAATACACCCAGCTGTTGCAATAAATTTCTGGTAATGGTTTTGCGGTAGCTGGCAAAGTTTTCGTTCTGGGTGCTTCTCTCTTTATGCACTCGGGTAGCGAAAAAGTAGACGTTGTCTTTCGTTTCAACATAACCTACCCACCAGCCGCTGTCGGTGCCGCCGTAAATGGTCCAGCCGGTTTTGGCGCGAAGGGTGTATTCAGGTATCTGCTCTTCCACCATCATTTTCTTCACCTTCCGGATGTTTTCTTTGGAGAAGGGGAGCTGCTCGGCGTGAAATTTTCTCAGGAACTCTATTTGTTCTTTGGGCGAGACGGCAAAGTCGCCGTAGTTCCAGAAATCGGCACCCAGCGATTTGTTTAATTTACCGTTGCCGTAGCCGCTGCGCTTCAGGTAAGCGCGGTACTGGTCTTTGCCAATTTTCTCGGCTAGCCGCACATAAAACCAAACGGTGGAGTTCTTGAAAGCCTGTGCCATGTCTGTATCAGCATTCCAGGCGGCAATGTCATGTTTCTGGCCATCCCACCTTAAAACCTCATGCTCGTTGGCCACCGTTTGCTCCTCTAAGGCAATAAGGGAATTTAGTATTTTGAAGGTAGAGGCAGGCAAAGAAGCGCGTTTCGAATCGGCAGCGTCAGAATATGTCCAGCGGTTGTTTTTGAGGTCATACAAAGTGAAGCTCCCCTGTAGCCCGCAATCTCGGAACGGTTGCTGCAGGTCTTGAGCCTTGATAGCATGGCTGACAAAAAAATAGAGCAGGAGCGAAAAGCTTAATAGTTGTTTCATGGGCAGAGGCATAGCAACAGAAGGATGAATACATCAGCTAAAGCTAGAAAAACTGAATGAGACCGCTACCATAGAATCACTCAGAAAAAGAAGGAGTCGCTTAAGAAGAGACAGAATAGAGTGATACTGTTAAATAATTATTACCAAGGAAAGAAACCTGCTGCAATGATTGATTTCTTGAGTAGCATCCATTTTCTTTTTTCCTCCCCCTCAAAACTAAAGCCAAAGTCATCGCTGTTTTAATGCTGTTTCACAAATTCAGCTTCAAGCAGAAGCAAAGGATCAGATTTTCAGATAAAGAGTAATTTCACCAGAGTCCGAAAACAATTAGTTCATTATTTTGTTCAAGTTTCCGCCAAGTAAGATTTGCCTAAATATGTTACTCTGTCTTACTAAGCTAAACATTTTTCTGTTTTCCACCACCAATGCAACTAGAAGCCACTAATTCATTCGGCAGAACATTCTACAAGGTAGAATACAACCAAAATCTAGATATTATTGATACGCTGTGGTATGGGTACGCCTCTCAGATGGATTTAAAAAAAGCCTGCGACATTGGGTTGGAGATTCTGGAGAAAAGCAACTGCTTATACAAACTCAACGACAACACCACTTTCACTGGTCCTTGGGCCGATGCTGTTGCCTGGCTCGAAAAGGACTGGTTACCTAGGGCTATGCAGGCCGGTTTAAAATTCTTGGCACATGTGGCGCATAGAAACTCTTTTGGCGAGGAAGCCGGAGAAGTGATGAAAGTAAGTAAAATAGGGCAGGAGTTGCAGGTAGGGATTTTTACCAGCCGTACGGAGGCACTAAGCTGGCTGGAAGCCTGTCAAAAAAAGAATAACGTGGTGAAGTAATTACAAGCTGCCGTTTTAGGGCTGATTTTGAGAAAATAGCCCTAAAACGACAGATTAAAATGTTAATTGGGTAAGGCAGCCGAGTTGCCAGGCTGAGTTTGGTCGCTGACCATGAATAACGTTCTGGTTGGGTAGGCAAATTCTATTCCCTGCTTTTGGAACTCTTCAAAAATCCGGAAGTTGATGGCCTGCTGTATGTCCATGTACTTGTTGTAGTCAGAGTCTAAGACATTGTACACCACCTCAAAGTCAAGGCTGGAGTCACCGTATTTCTGGAAGTGTGCCCGGTCAAACATAACTGGGTGTTGTTCTTTGATGATGTTTTCCACTATTGTGGGGATAAGCTTCAGTTGCTCCAGCGGTGTCTGGTAAATGACCCCAAAGTTGAACAACACCCTACGGCGCATCATCTGTTTGTAATTATGTATGCGAGAGTTGGTGAGGTCACTGTTAGAGAAAACCAACAGCTCGCCCGAAAGGCTTTTTACCCGAGTGGTTTTAATGCCAATGTAATCTACAGTTCCGAGCTTGTCGTCTACAATAATGAAATCGCCGGTTTCAAAGGGGCGGTCAAAGAAAATGACGAAGTAGTTGAACACGTCACCCAGTATGTTTTGAGCGGCCAGGGCAATAGCAATACCGCCAATTCCTAAACCGGTGATAATGGTAGTGACATTGTAGCCCATGTTGTCGAACAGGAACAACAAGCCCAATATCCAGATAACGGCATTGATAATGAGCATTAGGCCACCTAACTGCTTCACCTTCTCCTCACCGTGCTCTTGTTTGCGCACATAGGTTCGCAATAGCATTAGAATAGTAGAGGAAACCAGGCGCACGAACAGAAACGTGATGACCACGGTAGTGGCTACCCGTAAAACATCCTGTACTTTCTCTGATAAGGTGAGGTAATTGATTCCCGCATGTACAATAGAAAGGTAAATTGCCGGCAGCACAAACCGGTCAATATTCTCTACAATAAAGTCATCTATGTTAGTGCGGGTGTTTTTTACCCAGGTGGCAATACGGTTTAAGAAGAACCGCTTAAATAATCTGGCAATGAGCAGCCCCAGTAAAATAATGCCAATGGCAATGAAGTAATCAAGTACGGTGTTGTGGTAGTAAACTCTTTCTAAAAAGGTAGTCATGTAATAAAATAAATCAGTTGCCAATAAACAGGAGGGAATAAGCCCTCAAAGGCCTTTGCTATATACGGGCATCTGCTGCTAGGTGTATACTCCCCCGTCAGAATTCAGCAGAACGGAAGGTATAAGCAGCATGGTGAAATTTAAAACTACCCTTTACAACCCAAAATACAAAACCCTACCTGCTCTTGAGTGAACAAGATAGGGCGTGGGGTTTTTGCCTTATTTTTTGAAGAACTGGCCTGAAACAGGCGTAGACACATGTTTTAAACTTAAGGATTGGTTTTTCCTTTGGCAGCCTGAGCGGCTTTAAGGTCGCAGTTTTCTTTTCGGCGGGTATCGGCAATACTGAAGATTTTCCAGCCTTCGGGGCTGCGGTACAGTTGGAAGGCATCAACCCCGCAATGGCTGAAGGTGTCGCCTACATAAAAGGCATATTCGCACCAGAGAGTGGCTAAGTTGCCATCAATTTGCACTTTCACGTCCCAAATCACTTCATCTAGCACCTGTGGGTGAGGCTGGGCAATCATCTCCACAAATTTCTGCATAGGTGTTTCACGCAAGGCCGCAGTCCCGTCTTTAGTGGTAGCTACACTCAACAGCCGCGCGTTAGGCGTCAACACTGATTTGGCCATGGTGCTGTCGCCGGCGCGCATACCGTCAAAAAACTTTACTACCGCCGCTTCTACGGCTTTGGCATCTGCTGAAGCAGCCGTGGCTTTAGCTTTAGACTGGGCCAGCGCAGTAAACTGAATAGCGGCGCAAAGCAGGAAAAGAGCGAAGTACTTCATGAGTGGAATGGTTTGAAAAGTTTAGTACAGGTGATTTTACGCTTAATTGATTGGCTGACCTGAGCAGGAATTACTTATTTTTTATGCTGATGTCAGGAATAGAGTAGCTGCCTAGTGCTTTTAAATATTCACTTCTGACCGACTTCAATGATGATAAAAAGCCTTCTACGTTCTTGTTATAGCCCCGTCTGCTGTACCCAAACAGAACAACACCTCTGCGACCGGCTTTGTCTTGGTAGGGTCTGTACTTGTAAGCGTTCCACTCTACCACACTTACAGTAGATTCATTTCCGGCGCTCATAAGAAAGTCTAGAATGACCTCACCGGTTTTTGGGTTTTCGAACACCTCGTAATCGGCTACGGCATCGGTTTTCTTGCGCTCAGCAATGGTTCTGATTTGTGCCTGCACGGCATCTTCCACGCTAAAATCACCAACCACCACTTCGGCCAGAATCATTTGGTTAAAACCCTGCACTGTTTCCCCCGCCGGAACATATTCTTGCTTAAAATAGGAAGCGTTAGGGTGAGAAGACCAGGCTAAGGCAAACTCAGTATCTTTGAATTTAATCGGGCCAGGCAAGCTTAAATAGTCCACTGCGTCAGTTGGAGTGGGGGAGATAAAGCCCGTCAGCAGCAGGAGGGAGCAGATGCTCCAAATAAGATATTTCATTGTAGCAATGAGGTTCTTACTGAGTAAATTGAGAATTAAACTACACCTCCTGTCATCTTGGAAAGATCTTGGTGGCAAGCTGTAGTAGCAGTGAGTAAAGGATTTTCAGTTTGCCAACAAGATCCTATCAAAATGACAGAACAAAAGAATAGTATAACATTTTTATACCAGCACCAGCCTGTCCTGCAACAGTGCCCTTAGCTCCGGCGGAAGTCCGAAGTGAGTATCCATAAAATCGTCCAGAATTTCGCGGGTGTGGGGCGAGATGAGCTCCTGAATTTCATCCATAGCCTCTCCGCTAAGCATATATGGCATATACCCGAAGTGGAGATCAGGGCCGAAGCACTGGCCAAAAATTTGGTATTCGGTGCAATCTTCCCGTGCTTTTCCGGTGACCAGGCAGTGCGATAGCCAATTGTCCAGTTTCATGGGGTCAGGCAGCGAAAGCAAGGCTTTGCGGCGTGCCTCTAAATTGACATGTTCAGCAAAATAGTTTTCAATGTTTACTTTTGAATCAGCAGACAATTCTTCGCGGAGCTGCTGGGCGCAAGTAAGGCACATGGCATACTCAAAAATGACATCCTGCACGCCCGCCTCAGGGTAGTTGCGAATAGCTTTCTCCACCAAATATTGGCTCCCGTTGGCCAGCAGCGCTGAATCGCAGGTAATGCAAGAATGGAATGGTTCTCCTGAGGAGTAGGAGTGTAACAATGCCGGAATAGGCTGTAGCTCCTGGTCTAACTGAAGGCGTGAAGATTCCATAAAAATCAAAAGCAATGGTAAACGTTTGCCTAAGTTATCATTTTTAAGCGATGTTTAGGAGCAAATAGATCTGTTTTTAGCCTGATTTTCAGAAAACAAGCCAAAAACAGCTGGCCAAAGGCCATTTTAGTGCCTTATTTTTAGCAGGGAAAAGATTATTACGCATCTTTGAGCCTCTATCAGCTTATTACAATGAACATCTCCCAAACTTCTTCTTTGCTGCTACTGGCGTTATTGCTCGTTTTTTCTGCCTGTACTTCTAATCCGTATGCCTCCACCAACAGGGTGTACAAGAAAAAAGTGAAAGCCCTTACTAAAGAAATAAAAGCCACTCCGGTGATTATTGCTGGGGAAGACAGTCTCTTGCAGGGCGATTATTGGGTAGGCTCCACTAATTTCAATTTGCGTAAGCCCAACTACGTGGTTATTCACCACACAGCCCAGAATTCCACAGAGCAAACTCTAAAAACTTTTACCACCCCCAAAACACAAGTGAGCGCTCACTATGTCATAGGCCGCGACGGCAAGGTTTACCACATGCTCAGTGATTACCTCAGGGCATGGCACGGCGGAAACGCCAAATGGGGCAATACCACTGATTTAAATTCCACATCCATTGGCATTGAGTTAGACAACAACGGGTTCGAGCCTTTCCAGGAGGCTCAAATTGAAAGTTTAATTCAATTGCTGGCTCTGCTCAAGAAGAACTACGGCATTCCGGCGGCTAATTTCATAGGCCACTCAGACATTGCTCCCAGTCGCAAAGTAGACCCAAACCCCACTTTTCCCTGGAAGCAGCTGGCAGAGGCGGGCTTTGGTTTGTGGTATGATGAGGGAAAGGTAGACCAACTGGTGCTGGAGAAAAACCTGCTGAAACCGGCAACAGCCCAAGACTCTAGCGCGGTTTCATCTGATTCGGTATCTGTAGCTCCGCCCATGCTAACCTTAGAGGTACTTGCGCAAGACCCTATTCCTGCCGAAAACATTATACCAGCCTCTTTCAATCCAAAAGACGCTCTTCGCATTATTGGCTACGATGTCAAAAACCTGGAAGCAGCCATTAAAGCATTCAAACTGCACTACATTCAGAAAGAAGTAAACGCCACCTTGACCGACCGTGACCTTAAAATACTGTACCTGCTTTACAGGCAAGCGCTTTAGGTATTAGGTGCTGGAGGTTTCTTAATAGTAGAAACAGACAGATTTGACGGTAGAAAAAATATAAAAAGCTCTATGTTTATAGTATAATTCATAGAGCTTTTTTACCTTTCAGTGAAGAAGAAGCCCACCTTATGAAAGCCACTCTGTTCATAATCAGATAGATAATCAATATTTCTGTATACTGTAAAATATATCTTCCCCCTTTGCTCATGAATCGTCCTTTTTTTCTGCTTTTATTCTACCTTCTTGCCAGCAGCGGCACCTGGGTAAGGGCTTGGGGGCAGCAAGTATCTGGTGATAGTGCTTTCTATGCCACTGCGGTTAACCATGCCTTAAACCAGCTCAGCCCTACTAAAAAGAAGCTTTACAATGGGTATGAGTACTTGGGTTTTAAGTTCGATGTAAAACGGGGCCACCCGTTTTTTAAAAGCAGTACCTGGAGTGTGGGGGAGGTGCAGTTTGACGGGATAAAATATTCAAACATAAAGCTGCTGTATGATCTGGTGCAGGATGAATTGGTGATTGAGCATTTAAACAGAACCAGCAGTCTGGCCCTGACAAAGGCAAAAGTAGATAGCTTTCAGCTGTTGGGGCACACATTCATATATCTGGAGCCAACCTACGCAACTCCTACTGGCTTCCAGTCTGGGTTCTATGATCTGCTGTTCTCCAAAAATGAAATAAAGGTGTTGGGCCGGTACATGAAAACAGTTGATGGCATCATTCCAGAAGATAAATCAGTGGCTTATTTCCCTGAAAGGAATCGGTTTTACATTCAAAAAGGTGAACAAATCTTCCTCATCAAGAATAAGCGAGATGTATTAAAGGTCTTCCCAGATAAGAAAAAAGAGGTCAATGAACTTATGGGCAGACTTGACCTGTCAGTCTCTAAAGACCCAGTAGATGCCTTGGTTGAAGTTGCAAAATTTTACTCAGAACAACTTTAATGCTATGAAAAAGGCCATCTATGTCTTCTTGCTGGTTTTAGGACTTGTGGTGGTAAGGACTCCTGTGCAGGCCCAGGAAAGAGAGTACCAATCGATCAGCAAGGGGTTTGAGAACACGCCACTTCCTAAAGTACTAGATGAACTACAGCAAATAACAGGGTATCGTTTCTTTTACCGTAAAGAGCAACTAGATAGTATAAGAGTAAACATTTCCGTTCCTGTTCAGGGGCAGCCATTAGTAGCCGTTCTAGATAGTCTTTCGCAGAATTATGGGGTTTCCTATGCCATTGATGCACAAAAAAACGTGTTTGTGCTAAAAGGCGGAACACTGGTGACCGATTTGCCCAAAGCACTTTTTCAAGATACATCTACAGAGCCACAGAAGGAGCTGGCACAAGAGAAAAAGCCCCTTTCTTCTACCCCAAAAGCTGACATAAAAGCCACCGTTGCCTCACAGGAAAACAAAATATATGAAATTGGCAGCCGTACTGCCCCTGGTGCCGGAAGAGTGACGCTGTCAGGGGTTATTTATAATTCCACCACGGGCAAACCAGTAGCAGGAGCCTCTGTTTTCTTTCCTGAACTGAATACCGGGGTAACAGCAGATCAAAACGGTGCTTATACCATTACCTTGCCCCGGGGTAGACATGAGATGCTGGTGAAAAGTATTGAGGTAACTGATGCCAGAAGACAGCTGGTCTTATATTCTGACGGGAAGCTAAATATTGAAACTCCTGCTCAGAACACAGCTCTGAAAGAAGTGGTAGTACAGGCTGAGGCTGCTTCTAATGTGCAAAAAATGCAGATGGGAATGGAGCGGCTGGAGATTAACACCATCAAACAAGTGCCTACCGTTTTCGGGGAGGCCGATGTACTGAAGGTGGTGCTCACGCTGCCAGGGGTAAAATCAGTGGGCGAAGCCAGTGGCGGGTTTAACGTACGGGGCGGTTCTACTGACCAAAACCTGATACTCTTCAACGGTGCCACAGTTTATAACCCTTCGCATTTCTTCGGGTTTTTCTCAGCGTTCAACCCTGAGCTCATTAAAGATGTGGAGCTTTTCAAAAGCAGTATTCCGGCTAAGTATGGTGGAAGGCTGTCTTCTGTACTCAATGTGAACACCCGTACGGGTAACAAAGAAAAGTTTACCGGGTCTGCGGGAATCGGTTTGCTTACCAGCCGCATACATCTGGAGGGGCCTATTAATAAGGGAAAGACTTCTTTCTTGTTTGGGGCACGTACCACCTACTCTAACTGGCTATTCAATCTCTTGCCAGACGATTCTGATTTCAAGGGAGCAAAAGCCTCTTTTTATGACATTAACCTGAATCTGGACCACCAGGTGAACGATAAGAATTTTCTTACCCTTACCGGTTATTTAAGCCATGATGAATCAAACCTGAACACTGATACCTTGTTCAGCTATGGCAACCGAAATTTGTCATTGAAATGGCAGCACGATTTTACCCCAGAACTTTCTGGAACCATGGTGGTGGGGCATGATCATTACAGGTATAGCAACTATTCTGAAGCGAATCCCATGTCGGCTTATAGGCTGGCTTTTCAGTTAGATCAAAGTAATGTAAAAACGGATTTTACCTACCGTCCGTCGTCAGACCACACCCTTAGCTTTGGCGTGAGCTCTATCTATTACCAGCTGAAGCCCGGCTCTTACGAGCCATTGGGAGCTGAATCTGTGATAGCGCCCGCCAAGGTAGAGGAGGAGCAGGCGCTTGAAAGCGCAATTTTTCTGGAAGACAACTTTGCCATTACTCCCAGGTTGTCACTTAATGCAGGTATTCGGTACTCTATCTACAATTACTTGGGCCCGCATCAGGTGAACTATTACGCGCCAGAGGAGCCTCGTACCGAAGAAAGCCAGACAGAAACAAGATCTTTCCAGAAGGGAGATTTTATTAAAACGTATCATGGGCCTGAGTACCGTGTGTCAGCCCGGTTTGCTATCACAGAAAATTTATCGGTAAAAGCAGGTTACAACACGCTGCGGCAGTACATCCATATGTTGTCTAACACTACTGCAATAGCCCCCACTGATATCTGGAAACTTAGTGATCCTAACATCAGGCCACAGCATAGCGAGCAAATGTCGGTGGGTGTGTACCAGAATCTTTTCCTGAATAAACTTGAGCTGTCGGCGGAGTTTTATAACCGTAAAATCACCAACTACTTAGATTACAAAAGTGCCGCTGTGCTGGTCATGAACCCGCACATAGAAACCGATGTACTGAACACCCAAGGCAAAGCATATGGGGCAGAGCTGATGGTGCGTAAAAAAGAAGGTAAATTCAACGGCTGGATGAGTTATACCTATTCCCGTATCCTTCTCCGGCAAGATGACCCGAATGCTGGTGAAACCATAAACGGTGGAGATTATTACCCTGCCAGCTATGACAAACCCCATGATTTCACCTTTGTAGGGAACCAGCAGCTGTCGCGTAGGTTCAGTATTTCAATGAATGTGACCTATAGCACTGGCAGACCTGTCACTATACCAGTTGCCCGGTTCATGTATGGCGGCACGCAAAAAACACTTTTCTCTGGCCGCAATGACTACCGCATACCAGATTACTTCCGTGCCGACTTATCTATCAATCTAGAGGGCAACCACAAAATAAAGCAGCTCACCCACAATTCCTGGACCTTGGGTGTGTACAACCTTACAGGTAGAAAGAACCCTTACTCCGTGTATTTTACTACTGAAGGCGGTCAAATTAAGGGCTACAAATTATCTGTATTTGGGGCGGCTGTTCCGTTTTTAAACTTTAACATCAGGTTCTAAAATGGCTAGAATATTGAAGAACAATTTTTGGGTGTTAGGGCTGTTATTTGCCTTGGCTGGTTGCCGTGATCCGTTTGAGCCGGTAATTGAAGGCGGTGCGTCCAGCTTGTTAGTAGTAGAGGGTTACATAGATGCAGGCCCTGAGGCAGTAACTACCATTATTTTGTCGCGCACATTCAAACTTACCGGCTCAGTTAGCCATGTGCAGGAAACAGGTGCCGTAGTTAGCATTGAAGGAGAGAATGAACTGACTTACTCGCTGTCTGAAACTGGAAACGGCGTATACACTTCAGCGGCTCTAACCTTGCCCCAAAACCAGAAATACCGTCTCCGCATTAAAACTGGTAACGGAGAAGAGTATGCCTCTGAGTTTACTCCGGTAAAAGTAACCCCAGCCATAGATAAGGTATTTTGGAAATGGGATACTGACGGCATCAAAATTTATGTGAGCAGTCACGATCCTCAGAATGCTACCACTTACTATAAATGGACCTATGAAGAGACTTGGCAAATTACTTCAAGGTTTTATTCTATCTACAAATACGAAAATGGAACATTGGTTCTCAGAGATGAACAGGAGACCAATGCCATGAAAAATTGTTGGAGGTCTTCTTCTTTCACAGATATACTGATAGGGTCCAGCGCCAAATTTTCAAAAGATACTATCAGCGCTCCCTTGGTTACCTTAGGGCATCTTTCTGATAAAATAGGAACCAAATACAGCATTTTGGTGAAACAGCGCGCCTTAAGTAAGGAAGAGTTTCAGTTTTTAGAGATAATGAAGAAAAACTCTTCCGGCATGGGCTCTTTCTTTGATCCGCAACCTTCTGAAATAGTAGGAAATATAAAAGGTGTTACCCACCCTGAAAAATTAGTAGTGGGGTATGTAGGGGCCTATACCACTGACAACCGTAGAATCTTTATCACTAGAGAAGAATTACCTGCTGTGGGGGGAGATAGATGTGAGGAAGAAACTATAACAGACTTAGATCCAGACGTGTTTGAAGCTATTTTTGGTGATGGTGCTATTCTTCCTACTACCGCTGATTTTGAGATAATAAACAATGTGTCTGTGTTGGTTTCATATAAAGGAGCACCTGCCTACTGTGTTGATTGTAGACTGCGGGGCTCCAGCGAGAAACCAAGTTTTTGGGAGTAGACTAACATCAGATTAGCATGAACGCATTTTATATAAAACTCCAGAAGCGGTTTGGTAAGTCTAGCCTTATCCTCGCTTTTTTGTTTGTGCCCATGATAGCATGGGGGCAAACAGAGCCGGGGCAGTTTGTTCAGAATCAGTTTCAAGCCTATCAGCCAAAGGTGCTGCAGGAGAAATTGTTTGTGCACACAGACAAAGAATTCTATCTGGCCGGAGAAACTATTTGGTTTAAGATATACAGTCTTGAGGGATCTACCCATAAGCCGCTGGAGGTTAGCAAGGTGGTGTATCTGGAGCTGGTAGACCGCCAGCAGAAACCGATACTGCAGGCTAAAGTTTTGATGGAGGAAGCAATGGGGAAAGGCTCATTGCAAATACCAGAGTCGGTTACCTCAGATACATATCAGCTTAGAGCCTATACCCACTGGATGAAGAACTTTGAACCTGAGTTCTTTTTCCAGAAGAAGGTAAGCATTGTCAACACGCTGGTTCAGGAAAATGTACCTGCTGTTACCCAGAAAAAAGCAGTGCAGGTACAGTTTTTCCCAGAGGGCGGAAGTTTGGTGCGAGACCTGCAGAATACAGTTGCTTTTAAAGCTGTAGGGGCAGATGGTAAAGGTATAGCGTTCTCAGGAGCTATAATAAACCAACATAAAGACACAGTAGCACGGTTTCAGCCCCTAAAGTTTGGCATTGGTAAGTTTACCTTCAAACCTTTGCCTAATACAAGTTACAATGCCGTTATAAGACCGTATTCTGGAAAGCCAATAGTAATAGAGCTGCCTGAAATAGAGGAGGCTGGATATAGCATGCAGCTTTCTAAGGCAGGAGAAGGTGTGCTACAGATAGCAGTGCATACTACAGTTGTATCAGGAGCCATTCCGCAGTCTGTTTATCTGTTTGCTCATACCCGTCAGCAAACAAAAATGGCAGTACGGGGAGAAGTAAAGAATGGCAAAGTGGTATTTACTGTCAATGAAAATAAACTTGGGGAAGGCATTACACATTTTACTGTCTTCAATGAAGCCAGGCATCCCGTTTGTGAGCGTCTGTACTTCAAAAAGCCGGTAGAGGGTACGTTGCAACTGCTGCAAGAGCTTCCAAAGACCCAGTTTGCCACCCGTGAAAAAGTGAATATTGCTTTAGTTGCGCAAAATCACCTAAATAAACCAGAGCAGGCAAATCTGTCTTTGGCGGTGCTGTTGGCAGATTCAATGCAACTACATGGGTTGAACCAGGCCGATATGCTTAGCTACGTATGGTTGGCCTCAGATTTAAAGGGAGAAATAGAGTCTGCCGGGTATTACCTGAAGAACACTGGGCCAGAAGTAGACACAGCTTTGGATAACTTAATGCTGACCCACGGCTGGAGAAGATTTAACTGGAGGAATGTATTGCAGAACCAGACACTTGCGTTCAGATATCTGCCAGAAACTGAAGGTCCTTCGGTAACAGTACAACTAACCCACAAGAAATCAAATATACCAGCAAGTGGCATTGTTACCTTTCTTACTCTGCCAGATACCACGTTTCAGTTTGCGGGTGGCGTAAGCGGCAAAGATGGAGCAGTAAGGTTTGATTTGAATCCTTTTTACGGACAGGTAGAAGCTGTAGTGCGTTCTATTTCAAAAGGTGACACGGTATACAATGCTTTGATCCAGAATCCATTCTCAGAAGAATTTTCCAGTTCAAGTTTGCCCAATTTAGTTTTCTCAACGGGCTGGAAAGAGCCATTGCTGCAGTACAGCCTGCATACACAGGTACAGCAGCATTTTAGGTCTCAGTATGAAGTGCCAATGGCAAGTGCTATAAATTCGGGTAAGGTATTTTTCGGGAAACCAGATAAACAGTACATATTGGCTGATTACACTAAATTTCCAACTTTAGAAGATGTGTTCCGTGAATATGTGCCCGAGGTTATCGTTCGGCGTCGTGAGAAAAATGCGCACCTGTACATGATGGACCACCGCCGGCAAACCTACTTCTTAAATGAGCCTTTAGTATTATTTGACGGGGTGCCTATGTTTGAGAACAACAAGTTGGTGACGTACAACCCAGATCAAGTAAAAAAGCTGGACCTGATTACTAAACGCTACTACCTAGGATCTTTCGCCTTTGATGGTATCATGAATATTACCACTTACAAGGGAAACTTAAGTGAATACCAGCTAGACCCTACCGTGTTCATTTTTGATTATGAGGGACTAAACCGACAAAGAGAATTTTATTCTCCAGTGTATGAAACGTTAAGCCAGAAGCAGAGTGCACTGCCTGATTTCAGGCACCTGCTACATTGGGAGCCTGATCTCACAACTAACACAGATGGGCACGGACAGGCTTCCTTTTATACATCAGATTTGCAGGGCACCTACATCATAGTAACACAAGGCGTTACCCGAAACGGAACCGTAGGAGTCAGTACCACCACCTTTGAAGTAGTAAATCCTGCTCAATAAGTTGTGAATAAATTTGCCTGTTAGAGCAGGAAATTTTGGTTAGCCTCTTCTTTCTAGTGGTTATATAATGGGCTGAGAGAGAAATAACTATACATTTTACCTTAGTCTGGCGCCATCTTTTCTGCTGTTTTAGCCCTGTTTTTTAGAAAACAAGGCTAAAACAGGTAAGTAACTTCTCTAAAGCTAGCACTTTATAGTAACTTTGTGTGTTTTTGGAGAACGGGTGAATACCCGTGAATTATCCGCATGCCAGAAAAGAAGAAAAAAACGCAGCGTACCAAGTTTAATAAGTGGATTCGTGCCCTTTGGATGGTCTTCAGCTTCGGGTTACTTTTTACGGTGTTTTATTTTGTAGCCGTAGATATCAACCTGCTTTACCTGTTCGGCCAGTCGCCAGGGTTAGATGATCTGGAGAACCCGCGCAATAACCTGCCTTCTGAAATTTACACCGCTGATGGTGTTTTAGTAGGGCGTTACTTCCGTGAGAACCGCGATCCCGTTCCTTTTGACTCCATTGCTCCGGTAATGGTAGACGCATTGGTGGCCACCGAAGATGAACGCTTTTACGAACACCAGGGCATTGACCCGGTGGGGGTAATGGCGGCCATTAAAGATAATTTGAGCGGAAATACCCGTGGCGCCTCTACATTAACTCAGCAGCTGGCCAAAAATCTGTACCGCCTTCGTACCAAAGATACCAAGGGAGTATTAGGGCATGTACCCGTACTCTCTACTATCATAGCTAAAACAAAAGAGTGGAATACCTCTATAAAGCTGGAGCAGCGCTATACCAAAGACGAAATTCTGGGTATGTACCTGAACACCGTAGACTTTGGGAGTAACGCTTTCGGAATAAAAGTGGCAGCCAAGACTTTCTTTAGTACTACACCAGCTAAGCTTAAGGCTGAAGAGGCTGCTATGTTGGTAGGTGTTTTAAAGGCACCCACTACGTATAATCCACGCTTCAACCCTAAAAATGCACTGGTTCGCCGGAATGTGGTGTTACAGCAAATGGCGCGGAACAAGGTTATTTCTGCCTCTGAGGCAGATTCTCTGAGCCAGTTGCCCATTGACCTGAAATATCACGTGGAACACCACCTGGACGGGGTTCCGGCATATTACCGCCAAACGGTAAATGAATTTGTGCGCAATTGGGCCGAGAAGCGAGAGCTGGACATGTACTCTGATGGTCTTAAGATCTACCTTACCATTGATTCCCGCCTGCAACAATTAGCAGAAGAAGCTCTTCAGGAACGCATGAAAAATCTTCAGCGTCGTTTTGAGGGGCATTGGAAAGGGCGCAACCCTTGGGTAGATGACAAAGACAGGGAGATTCCGGGTTTTATTGAAAATGCCATCAAACGTACTGAGGTGTATCAGTCATTGAAGCGGCAGCATGGTACTGATACTGCGGCCATTAACAAAGCACTGAATGAGCCGAAGAAGATGACCGTGTTCTCTTACAAAGGCCCTGTGGAAATGACCATGAGTTCCATGGATTCTTTGCGCTACTACAAGCGGTTCCTGCGCGCGGGCATGATGACCATGGATCCCTTTACAGGCCACATTAAAGCTTGGGTGGGCGGCATAGACTACGATAATTTTAAGTATGATCACGTAAAGCAGGCCCGCCGTCAGCCAGGTTCAACCTTTAAGCCATTTGTGTATGCCGCTGCCATTCACAACGGTTATTCGCCCTGTGATAAAATTCAGGACAAGCGCGTGACCATTAAATACGTGGAAAATGGCAAGCCAATGGAGTGGAGCCCGCACAACGCTGATTACTCTATCTCAGGCCGAAACATGACCCTGCGCCACGCCATGGGCCGCTCCATTAACACCGTTACGGCCCAGTTGACTGAGTCCATTGGCTGGGATACCGTGCAGAAGTTCGCCAAACGCTTAGGCATCACCAGCCCTATAGAGGCAGTTCCGTCTATTGGCTTAGGTTCTTCTGATGTAAGTATTTATGAAATGGTAAATGCCTACAGCACTTTCATGAATAATGGCTTTCTGAACAAGCCCATGCTGGTCATGCGCATAGAAGACCGCAACGGTAATATTATTGAGCAGTTCAACCCACAGCAGAAGCGGGTGATCAGTGAGGAAACCGCCTTTTTGATGGTGCACATGCTCAAAGGCACTATGGAAGAGCCCGGCGGTACTTCTCAAGCCCTTTGGGAGTATGACCTCTGGAAGAAAGGAAACCAGATAGGCGGTAAAACCGGAACCACCTCTAACCACTCAGACGGCTGGTACGTGGGCGTCACCAAAGATTTAGTGACAGGCGTATGGGTAGGTGGAGAAGACAGAAGCATTCACTTCCGGACCTCTGCCACTGGTGAAGGCTCTAAAACCGCGTTGCCCATTTTTGGAAAATTTATGGAGAAGGTGTATAAAGACCCTGATTTGGGGATCACCCTTGGGCCGTTCCCTAAACCAAACGTTAAAATCAAAAAGCCTTACCATTGTGTAACAGTGCTACCACGTAAAGTAGAGCCAGATTCTGCCAGTATAGACACTATGCTGGAAGAACTGAACGATAGCATTTCATCTAGATTTTGATATGCGTTTTACGCCTCTTTTCTGAAAAACAGCCTAAAAACAGAATGCCCCTTAGTAATGATAACTAAGGGGCATTCTGTTTTTAGAGAAAAAGGTTGACGCAGGCTAACTGTCTTTGTTATATAAGCTTTCCAGTGCCTCCTGAATGTAATTGTATTCAAAAGTAAAGCCGGTTTGCAAAATTTTAGTGGCGCTAACGCGGGAACTGTTTAATACAATGGAACTCATTTCGCCCAGCATCAGCTTTAAACCAAAAGTTGGGACATTAGGCATAACCATAGGTTTGTGCATGACCTTGGCTAGGGTGCGGGTAAGCTCTTCGTTCGTGACGGGGTTGGGCGCCACGGCATTATACACGCCAGTCATCTGGCGGTCTTCTATTGCCTTTATAAACAAACGGCACATGTCATCAATATGAATCCAGGACATGAATTGCTTACCAGAACCCAGCGGAGACCCGGCCAACATCTTTATAGGTTTAGCAATTTGGGGCAAAGCCCCACCTTTGTTGCTGAGCACAACGCCAATTCTGAAAATTACAGTGCGGATGTTCTGGTTATGTACCTGCCAGGAGGCACTTTCCCACTGCTTACAGACTTCAGCCAGAAAATCTGAGCCGTAGCTGCTTTCTTCCATCATCAGCCTGTCACCGGAGTTGCCGTAAATACCCACTGCTGAAGAGGCAAGGTAGCCCTTCACGTGGTGAGGCGTGTTCTCCAGATATTTGCAGAGAAGGTTGGTGCTCTGAATGCGGCTGTTCAGAATATCACGTTTGCGCGAAACCGTCCATTTATCTCCTGATACGCTGGAGCCAGCCAGATTGATGATGTAATCGGCGTACCGAATGGCATTTTCATCAATATGGCCAGCGGCAATATCCCACTTAAAGGTTTTGTATCGGGCGTACTTGTCTGGGGTGCGACTCAGGAGGGCTACTTCGTAGCCGCTGTCAATCAGCATTTCAGAGAGGCGCGTGCCCAAAAGACCGGTTCCGCCGGCAATCAGTATCTTATCTGACATGTTCCGTTTTTACAGTCTGTTCCAGCGGCTGCCAGAGCCAATACCTCTGGTTAGAGGGCTGGAATGTAACGTATACGAAAAAGAGAAAAGTGGAATGTAGGTTACCCCTGAAAATTTCATCATGGCTATTGATTATGCCGAATGGCCTGCATGAATTCAAGACGGTAGGCATCTTGCTCGAACAAGCCGGAAAATTCAGAAGTAATGGTGCTGCTGGTCACATCATTCACGCCACGGCTCATTACGCACAGGTGGTCAGCTTCAATCAGTACAGCCACGTTCTCGGTATGCAGCACATCACGCAGTTCCTGGGCAATTTGGCGGGTAAGGCGCTCCTGCACCTGAGGGCGGCGGCCGTAATACTGCACAATGCGGTTCAGCTTAGAAAGGCCAATCACGTGTCCGTCCGGAATGTAGGCTACGTGGGCTTTGCCAATAATAGGCACAAAATGGTGCTCACAGCTAGAGTAAAGGGTAATGTTGCGCTCTACCAGCATCTGGCGGTAACCGTAGCGGTTCTCAAACAGACGGGCAACTGGTTTATTCTCAGGCTTAAGGCCGTCAAAAATCTCCTGCACGTACATTTTGGCCACGCGGCGCGGAGTTCCTTTCAGGCTGTCATCATCTAGGTCAAGGCCCAGCAGAAGCATGATTTCGCGGAAGTGTTTTTCAATGCCGTCAATTTTCTGTTCATCAGAAAGCGCGAAGGCATCGGGCCGAAGTGGGGTTTCCAAAGAGCCGGCCATATGGTCGTCTTCCGGAAGCTGATCATCGTGAAACAGCTCTTTATTATCCAAGGTATTCAACAAAGTTTCTATCGGTTTCAAATAAAGTAACGGACAAAGAAAGGTTTGGGGCAAGGTGGGGTCGCAAGCGCTGCCAGATTACCACGGCAATGTTTTCGGCAGTGGGGTTCAGGTTCTTAAACTCTTCGGTGTCCAGATTCAGGTTTCGGTGGTCAAATTTATCTAAAATTTCTGCCTTTATCAGCAGACTTAGCTTTTTCATGTCATAGACATAGCCTGTCTCGGGGTCAACCGGCCCCGTCAGCTTTACCACCAGCTCATAATTATGGCCATGGTAGTTGGGGTTATTGCACAGCCCGAAAACATTTTGGTTCTGTTCATCGGTCCAATTGGGGTTGTGGAGGCGGTGCGCAGCGTTAAAGTTTTCTTTTCGGCAGACAGTTACGTTCATAGGGGTAAAAACAAGCTCGGCGGCAAATTAGTTTTATATTAACAGAATTTATACCAGACGGCTTATTTTAATAAGGTAGGGCTTGCGTGGTTTTCTGTTTTTTTGTCTAATTTCATGTTGAATTTTTGAATAGTAGAACATGAAAGGGAAAAGAACGCATGTATTGGCAGCCGCGCTGCTTTTAATGCTCTGGGGAATGGCCACCACTGGTTGGGCGCAACGCTCAACAGTAGACGAAACGGAGGTAGAAATCAATGGAATTACCCGCAAAGGGCAACGCATTTTGATTCAGCTAGACAGTAAATTGGTAGAGAAAGCCTGGTCTAATTACCTGAGAGACAAATCTGGGGGGAGTGTGAAAGGACCATCTATTCTACCAACTGCCAAAGCGCAGGCTTTGAAAGGCGTGTACACCGTTGAAAAAGCGCAGATAGATACTATCACCAAAAACCCGATGCGCATTATGTCAAAGGTGGAAGGTACGCAGGAAGGCACCATGGTGTGGTGGACGTTTGATATGGGAAATGCTTACCTAAGTAAAGCCAACACTACCAAAGAATGGGAGCGGAGCGAAGCCATGCTGCAGCAATTTGCCCGCAGCGTGTATATTCAAGATGTGCAGCAGCAAATAGCCGATGCTGAAAAGGTATTGCAGAACAGCCAAACAGAGGCAGAGCGGGTGGTAAAGCAGGCTACTGATATTCAAGATAAAATTGCGAAGAACCAGCAGAAAAAGCAGGAGCTGGAAGCTGCATTGGTAGCGAATGCCAAGGAGTTGGAGCAACTGAACCGCGACGTAGAAAACAACCTAAAACAGCAGGAAGCTGCCAAGCAGGAAGTAGAGAACATGCGCAAGGCCGTGGAGATTGTAAAGGCGAAAATGCAGAAAATAAACTAAGCTGATTCTTTAAATTAAAGACAGAAAGGCTCGGAGCGTGAAGTTCCGGGCCTTTCTGTTTTAGAGCTGTTTTCTGAAAAAGAAGCTTAAAACAGCACCTGATCTAGAGCTGTAGCTAAAAGGGAGGACTTTGATTTAGGCGTTGTGCATGCGCCGTCTACGGGTGGTTTTTTTGCTGGCGTCAGAACTGGAAACAGAATAGGCTCCCTTGCTGATGATCAACAACCCAAACAGCAGCGGAATCAGTATTCCGAAAGAGGCAAACAAAATCATTTTCTCCGTGATCAGCTCATATTCTATGATGCTGAAACCAATGGTGAACAGATAACCTGCCGTGAAGCCGACTGTAGAAAAGATAAGTAGCAGCACTACTAACTCCGGAAATTTGAATCTAAACTTCATAGCTGTTGAGAATATAGGTTATGACATATGGGGGGAGGATTAATTTTTGTAAGAAGCTGTCTGCTAATGTACTAATATTACTAAATAGTACACTATACCTATCTAAGGAAATATTTATGGCGCAAGCGTCCGCTGTTGCTACACATATTTCAGCTCACCTGCAGGCGCCATTTTTGGAGTAAAAAGCATCATTAAGCATTGAAGAATACAATGGTTGATAAACAGGAAGGCCCCGGATAAAATATATCCGAGGCCTTCCTGTTTAGCTGTTTTTAGCCTGTTTTTCTGAAAACGCGGCGAAAACAGGTGGCGGTTATTGTTTTTTTTAATGCGTCCAAGAGCCGAACTTGCCTTGCTGGTAATCTTGGTAGGCTTGGTAAATTTCGGCTTCAGAGTTCATGACAAACGGGCCCTGCGCCACTACTGGCTCATTAAATGGCTTGGCGTGGCCGAACAGAAGAATGCTGTCTTCAGAGGCGGTTATCTCTAGTTCCTCGCCCTCGTTGTTAAATTCCACCAGGTTACGGAACGGCACTTCCTGCCCGTTGACTTTGAGTGTACCTTTGATGATGTAGAAAAAGATGTTTCGCTCGGCCGGTACGGTAACAGTTAGCTTGCCTGCGGGTTGAAAATAGACTGTGCTCAGCACCATTTCCGAAGAAGTTTCAAAAGCACCTTTGTGCCCGTTCCACTCGCCAGATACTAAGTTAACAGTTACCTTGTCTTCGTCCATAGTAAAAGACGGAATGTCTTCTTTCTGTAGACCTTCGTACCGCGGCTCGGTCATTTTGAGCTTAGCCGGTAAGTTTACCCACAGCTGCAGAATCTCCAGCGGACCGCCAGTGGCCTTGAAATCATCTGAGGAAACCTCGGCGTGTATTAAGCCGCGGCCAGCCGTCATGTACTGCACTCCGCCCGCCGTAATCACGCTTTCATGTCCGCCGCTGTCTTTGTGCATGATGTCGCCTTCCAGAATAAAGGTAACAGTTTCCATGCCGCGGTGCGGGTGCGGCCCGAAAGGTAACCCGTTGTTTTTGGGCTTGTACACCTGGTGCCCGTGGTGGTTCAAAAACAGAAACGGGTCAATCATCTGCAGGCTGCGCGTGGGCAGAGGAGAATAAGTAATCAAATCGGCAATAGGGCGGTACTCTGCTGTATGTATTTTCTTGATGTTTCTCATAAAAAGGTGACTTTGTTTCTTTTCTTAACCTGATTTCCCGGTGAAGGTTTCCTGACTTAACTACATCTGGTGCCTGAATGGAAGTTTATAGAAGTAGTTGTAGCCACAGAGCTATGGCTTAAGCTCGTACTCAGAAACCACCGTTCGTTTAAATTCCAGCACCTCCGGCGAAATCTTGAATCCGTTACCGCCCATTCCTTTGGCGTAGGTGTTCATTTCTTGGCGCATTACATGTGATGAGTGATTAGAGCCGCCGGTTTCAGAAGTGTTGGATAAGAAAAGCAATCTGCCTAAGGTGACATTCGCTCTTTGGCTCAACTTACTCGCTGATTTATAAGCATCATCATACGCCAGTAAATCAGCTTCCCTAAAAAGGCTATCGGCTTGGGTGTGGCCGAACTGAAGCTGTGATATGCTGTTGATTTTTGTTTGCAGTAACCTGCCCGTCAGTTCTGTGAATTTTGAAATATCATTCAGCACAAAGTCCATTGATTGCTCAGCTTGGTACCCTACAAATACAGTTGTTCTGCCGTTGTAAGTGTATTCCTTGTCAGCTGAAATGCTGCTGGTCTTCAAATCTTTTTCAAGATTGCCGTACTGCCCCAAAATAGTTATGACTGAATCTACCGTTTCCTGCGTCAGCCGCACGGCATCTGCCATTCTGGGTTGCGTGAAAGACACCTGTAAGGTCAGAGTAAGCATGTTGGGCTTTACCCTGATTTTCCCTTCGCCACTCACTCTGATTTTCTCCTGAGCCGTTTGTGGGTCCGGCGCGCAGGAGGAGAATGCCAAAAACAGGCAGATGAACAGCACGGAATTTTTCATGTGAGGAAGGGTAAGTTTATTTTAACTCTAACACCACTACAGAGGCAGGTGGTAAAGTAACCTCTAAGGTATTCTTTTTAAGTTTTGCGTCTTTGAAAGGGGCAGGCTTTACTTTGTCAGGCTCCTGAAAGGTATTATGGTCTTGAATAGCTTTAGACGCCAAAACACGACCCGTTACGGAAGATAATTTAGAGCCTTTTAGTTCTAACGTGACTTTTTGGTTTTTGCGGGAATCAATGTTGGTGAAGGAGATATGGGTACGACCAGAGGCATCTTTAGAGGCCGAACCAGTAACGGCGGGCAGTTTCTCCTGCCCCTGCACGAAGTCAGTGGTTTTGAGATTCAGGGGAATCAAAGTAGCGTCTTGGTGCACATTATACATTTCCATGACGTGGTAGGTAGGGGTCAAAATCATTTTTTCTTCATCGGTTAAAATGACTGCCTGTAGCACGTTAATTGCCTGTGCCAAATTTGCCATGCGCACGCGTTCAGCGTGGTTGTTAAAGATGTTAAGGGTCATGCCGGCAATCATGGCATCTCTGATGGTGTTTTGTTGGAACAGAAACCCAGGGTTAGTGCCGGGCTGCACATCATACCATCCACCCCATTCATCCACTACCAAAGCAATATTCTTCTGGGGGTCATATTTGTCCATAATGGCGGAGTGTTTGGTGACCAGTTCCTCCATTTGCCAGGCTCGCTGCAGGGTAGTGAAATATTGTTGTTCAGTAAACGTGGCGGCAGGGCCTTTCTTGTCCCAGTCAATGACAGAGTAATGGTGTAAGGCCATACCGCTAATCAGATTGGCCGGAATATTCTTCATGAGCACCTCCGTCCAATTATAATCATTAGAAGATGCGCCAGATGCAATCCGGAACATGTTCTTAGCATCGGCAAAGCCTGTCATGTAAGTGGCGTACTGGCGGTAAAGGTTCGCGTAATACTCTGGTGTCATGTTACCGCCACAGCCCCAGGCCTCATTGCCTATTCCCCAGTATTTCACGTTCCAGGGCTGGTCACGCCCATTCTGGCGCCGCCAATCAGACATGGGGCTCTTACCGGCAAAGTTGACGTACTGCACCCAATCAATAAGCTCCTGCACCGTGCCGCTGCCCACATTGCCAGACAAATAAGGCTCTGCGCCCAGCATCTCACACATGTTTAGAAAATCATGGGTGCCAAAGCTGTTGTTTTCTGTTACACCTCCCCACCAGGTGTTTACAATGGTGGGGCGCTTTTCTTTAGGGCCAACGCCGTCTTTCCAGTGGTAGGTATCAGCAAAACAGCCGCCGGGCCACCGTAGGTTAGGTATTTTCAATTTCTTCAATGCCGCCACCACGTCATTTCTTATACCGTTGGTATGCGATATTTTGGTGTTGTCTTCGCCCACGTAAAACCCACCATAAATGCACCGGCCCAAATGCTCAGCAAAATGACCATAGATGTGTTTACTGATGGTAATGCCTTTTACAGAGTCTGCCTGCAGCACACCAGTTGTCTGGCCACTTACCTGTAGGCAAAGCAAAATAAAGACAGCAAGAAAGTAGAGTTTCTTCATAAGTAGATGTTAGGTTGTACTACATGCTAGGTGGTTTTCAGGACAGTAAAATTGGCTGACAAAGGTGCCTATGTGGGTTGGGTAGTGGTTTTTATACTCCTTTAACAGTTTTTTGCCTAGTGGTTGTCCTCTCCAAACCTCAATTCTGTAGTAATCATCACCTTCATCTACGTCCACACTTCCCAAGTTAATTGAGTAAATTCTAACTCTATAATTTCCAAGGGGGAGTTCTTTTTCAAACTCCACTGCTCCTTTCGGGCAGTCTTGTATTTTAAAGGCTACCCGAGCTTATTTCCAGGTCTCCTTCAACTACATGGTCAAAGTCAGAAAAATCTACTGTCGTAGGATTTTGACGTAGGAAATTTATTTCCCCTTTGACTGGACCATAGCATTCTGTGCCAATACCTAAGACTCCAATCTAGTCAGCTAGGCGCATCGTAAAGGCTTCGTCGCTCCAGAGTTCATCTGTCTTATACATGTCCGCTGTTGCCATTTTTATTTTAATTGCAGTTTCATCATTATGTCCGTCTGCTCGTCATTTCCTAGTTTAAAAATGTGCCTATCAAATTCCACGAAACCATTTTTCTCATAAAATCGAAGTGCTCTTGGGTTTTCTTCCCAAACCCCTAACCAAACATAATCCACATCCTTGTGTTTGGATATTTCCATTGCCTTCTCATAAAGTATTTGACCGACTTTTTTCCCGTGGAATTCTTTTAAAACATAAATCCGTTCGATTTCAAGGGTGTTATCATCCTTTATTTCTGTTTGAGATTGTCCAAAATTGACTTTCAAATAGCCAATTACTTTATTCTCAAAAAGGGCAAAATAAAACTCAGAGTTCTTGTTGGCCAATTCAGCTTCTAGCTTTTCTGTTGAAAACCCTTCTTCCAAATACTTTTTCATATTCTCCTCGCTATTTCCAGAAGAAAATGTTTCGGAAAATGTCTGTCTGCCGATTCTCTGTAATTGGTCTAGATCGTTTACCGCTACTCTTCTTAATTCAATATTTTCCATTCTCGCTTAAGGGTTCTTTTTTTTGTTGCAGCAAACGTACTTGGCTAAAAAGCGTTTTTAGTGCTTTTTAGGTGTTGTTAGGCGTTACTTTTCTAATATGTAGCTAGTCACTATTAGGGGTGATTTCTCCCAATGATCATTGTAACGATGGTGGTTTGCACTTTTAGTCAGTCTTGATAACAAAAGCCTTTAATTCAGCCATCTTACCGTCGCGAAATCGCCAGACGTCACAGTATGAGTAGTCAGCCATTTTCCCGTCACTGTCTTTTAATCTGATTTTGCCGAGGGCTGTAACAAAATCACCTTCAGAGATTAAGTTTTCAACCATAAACTTCGGTGGTTCTATGTACGCCGTGGCCATGTACCGTCGAACAGCTTCCTTCCCTCGTAGGGTCTGGTCACCTACAAAAGTCCAATCTGTGTCGTCGGTGCAGAAAGACAGAAATCCTTCATTGTCACCTTCAGTAATAGCTTCGTTCGCCTTTTCTAGTATTGCTTTATTATACTCTACCATGCGAATTCCTTTATTTTAGGTTTAAGTTAATGCTGTAAGTATTGTAAAATGATTTTCTAAGAGATATAACCCGCTCTAATAAAATTGTTTCTGGTACTCTATTTTAATGTTAATATGAACAATGATTACAAAGTGCCGCCTAACTACCAGCTAAACAGAAGTCTATTCGGCTTATCTGTCATATTTTACAGATAAGCCGAACAAATCCTTACTTCCTAAACTCCTTAAACTGGTTGATCAACCCGTTGGTAGAGCTGTCGTGGCTGTTGACATCTTCTGCTGAGGTGAGCTCTGGCAGAATCTTCTTGGCTAGTTGCTTGCCTAATTCCACCCCCCACTGGTCGAAGCTGTAGATGTTCCAGATCACGCCTTGCACGAAGATTTTGTGCTCGTACATGGCAATTAGGCTGCCCAAGGTTCTAGGGTCAAGCAGCTTGAACAAGATAGAGTTGGTGGGGCGGTTACCTTCAAAAACCTTGTAAGTTTTCAGATTACGAATGTCTTCTTCAGAGCAGCCCAATTGGTGCATCTCGTCAATGACCTGCTCTTCACTTTTGCCATTCATTAAAGCCTCCGTTTGGGCAAAGAAGTTGGCCATCAGTTTCGGGTGGTGGTCACCCAGCGGATTGTGGCTGTTGGCAGGCGCCAGGAAATCGCAGGGGATTAGTTTGGTGCCCTGGTGAATGAGTTGGTAGAACGCGTGCTGTCCGTTAGTGCCGGGCTCTCCCCAAATGATAGGGCCGGTCTGGTAGTTCACCGGCTGACCGTTGCGGTCTACGTATTTGCCATTGCTTTCCATGTCGCCTTGCTGGAAATACGCGGCAAAGCGGTGCATGTACTGGTCATAGGGCAACAGCGCGTGTGAATCTGCGCCAAAGAAGTTGTTATACCAAATGCCCAGTAAAGCCAGCAACACGGGTGCATTTTCTTCAAAAGGAGCCGACTTAAAATGATTGTCCATGGCGTGGGCACCCTCCAGCAACTGCTTAAAGTTGTCATAGCCCACGGTGCAGGCAATAGACAGACCAATAGCCGACCACAACGAGTAACGACCGCCTACCCAATCCCAGAACTCGAACATGTTCTGCGTATCAATTCCGAACTCGGCCACCGCCTGGGCGTTGGTAGACAGCGCCACGAAGTGCTTTTTGATATGGGCCTCGTCTTGCACCTGCTCTAAGAACCACTTGCGGGCAGAGTGCGCGTTGGTCATGGTCTCCTGCGTGGTAAACGTTTTGGAGGCAATCATGAACAGCGTGGTTTCTGGGTCAATCTTCTTCAGCGTCTCGGCAATGTGCGTAGCGTCAACGTTAGAAACAAAATAGGTTTCTATGTGCGCTTTTTTGTACGGCTTCAGTGCCTCGGTAACCATTACTGGGCCCAAGTCAGAACCGCCAATGCCAATGTTCACAATGGTGTTAATGGCTTTGCCGGTGTAGCCCTTCCATTCACCGTTGATGACGGCGTTAGAGAACTGCTCTACCTGCGCCAGCACGCGGTTTACATCGGGCATTACGTCCTGGCCGTCTACCAGCACCGGAGTGTTAGAGCGGTTACGCAGGGCTACGTGCAATACAGAACGGTTTTCAGTGAAGTTGATCTTCTCCCCGTTGAACATAGCGTCAATGGCATCTTTCAAGCCACACTCTTCGGCCAAGGAAACCAGAAGGGAGCGGGTTTCTTCGGTTATTCTGTTTTTAGAATAGTCAAGCAAGATGTTCTCAAACGTAAGAGAGAATTTCTCAAACCGCTGCGGATCTTGCTGGAAAAGATCTTTTAAATGTTTGGCTTCAATGTCAGCGTAATGCTGAAAAAGTTTCTCCCAAGCTTGGGTAGAAGTGGGGTTTATGGCAGGAAACATGTATTTGCTTTTGGTTCAATGTAAGGGAGCGAAGTTAGGAAAAGCAGCGTGTTTAGGAAAATTGATTTACCCACAGGCGCTTCAGCTCTAAACTCAGAGGGCGTTTTGGGGCTAGTTTCGGAAAAATAGCCCTAAACAGTGGGATTTTCAACAGAGCATTACTCAACTCTATCCTTCTGCATGTGCTTCTTCAACTTAAAATTCTTTAACCGCAGAATTAGCCTTTGCTACTGCATTTTGTCCAGCAACTTGTAAGGATTCCAGAGATTCAGGTTAAGCGAGTACCGAATGCTTTCTCTGAAGTTTTTGAAATTGCCGGGGTAGGTGTCTTCAAAATTGCTGCCTGCCACCGGAAGATAAATCTCCAGCATATTATTAAAGAAGGAAAGCTGGAAGCCAGTGCCGTAGAGAACTTCTTTCGTTTCTCCTCCCACATGACCAAGGTCCAGGTAAGCTGTGAGGGGAAGCACGGGCACATCGGCGGTCAGGTTCAAGGCGGCCAGCCAATCTTGGCTAACTATTGCTATTGGGTTCCGGAAGCCACCGTCTTTTCTATCAGTTTGCCTGATGGATGCCGGGCCACCCAAAGAGGTTGCCATCTCCTGGCGGTTAAAAAAGACGTGCTCTTTCAGATAGTCAGGGCTGCCGGCTAAGCCTAGGTAGAAAGGATGATTGGTGCCATTTTTGAACATGAGCCCAACAAAAGTACGTAGCCTTATCTCCTTGTTCGCTTTGTACTTAAACCAATTATGGAGGTCTAACCTAAGCCGGCTGACATGCCCAGTTTCCTCCTTTGAGTCAGGTCCAGGAAAAGGGGAGGAGTAGGACGGTACATCATATCGGAAGGTGGTAAAATCAAGCCGTAGTTCAGAACCACTGATGGCATTGCTGGAACTGAGTTGGTAAGCTATCTGCGGCGCCTGAAAGTTCGGCATGAACTCCTCTTTCACAACGCTCCAACTCAATGTCAGTTGCTGCCACGGGGTTATCGAATTTTTCAGTCTGTTATAGAACGTAAGGCTTGGTTTAATAATCTGGTAGTTTGAAAACCGTTGCCCCTGCACACCTAGCTCTACTTTCCGTAGAAAACCTTGGGCCGGAAGCCTGAAATGAACATCAGCCAACCCAGTGAGGCGTTTGCTCCCGAAGGCGTACATGGGCATGACAATGTAATTCAACTTATGCTCGGTAACCAAATGATTGTAAAAGGCGCCGCCCAGCATAAACTTATCATAAGTATTGTAGCCAATGGTGGGCATGAAAAAGAGCTGCTGCTTGTCAATGCGCGGTATACCCGCCAATAACTGCAGTTTCAGGGGCTCTACTTTAGGCAGAAAACTGTGGAGGTTATACTGATTGTCGCGGCGGTCCAACTCCGGGAACAGATACTGCGGATCTACCACCACGCGATCAACGAAGGCATCGGTTTCTTTGAAAGTTACGGTCTGCTTTCGTTCGTTAGGTTTGGTCCAGTATGATTCAAGGATATTTCCTTCGGCATCTAGCGTGGCTACTTGCACCGGCAAAGCAAGTTTTCCGGTTTGGGTGACCGTTGCCGTTAACCCGTTCTCAGTTTTAGTGACATTTGCCAAGTGGGCATCTGGAATGCTGGTAGAAGCCAGTAAGTCCTGGAAAAACCAGTTTAAAGGCTCGCCGGTAGATTTTTCCAGAGCGGTCTGTAAATCGTGCGGGCCTGGGTGCCGGAACTTCCACTGCTGGTAATAACGGTGCATGGCGCTGTCAAAACGAGCGGTGCCCAGGTAATTCTCTAGGTAATGAAAGAGTAAAGCTGTTTTGGCGTACACACCGGTGCCATAATTCATGCTTCTGAATTGCTCTGACGCAGCGGTTACCGGTTGGTCCAGACCCCGGCTGGCCCCAGACATGAAAACTTGAGCGTCTATTGCCGTGGAGGGCAAGTTCCCGAGGCCGAAAAAGTTTCTTAGTTGCTCGCTTTTAAAAGCACTTGACAACATGCCTGCGTTTTGGGTGCGCTGAGTTTTTACCCTTGTCTCATAATAGGTGTTAATGCCCTCGTCTAGCCAAGGGTGCTGTCGTTCGTTGCTTCCTAAAATGCCGTAGAACCAGTTATGGCCTACTTCGTGAATAATTGCCTCAGGGTCAGTGACGGTTACCATGGGGTACTCCATGCCCGCACCGGCACTTAACGCGCCGTCTACCGCCGTGGCGTGTGCGTACGGGTAGTCACCCACCCACTGGGAATAATAGTACACCGCATCATTCATGTCTTTCATACTGGTGATCCAGGTTTCCGCCCGGCGGTTGGTGAATAACAGCCAGGTGGTGACGGCATTTTTGGAGTGGGGCAGAATCACTTCGCCTTTGAGCACATGAAAACGCTTGTCCGCAAACCACGCGAAATCATGGATTTTGTCTTGCCGGTAGTGCAGAGTTTTTGTTTGGGCAGCGGAAGGCGGAAAATCTAAATCAGTCTTGTCAAACTTGGTGATAGAGGCGGTGGCAGTGGCTAAACTGTCCATTCGGGCTATCTCTTTGGCTGTTTGCAAAACTCCAGTGGCGCCCACGGTATAGTTAGCCGGTAGCGTAATGCGCACATCAAAAGAGCCGAACTCTGAGTAAAATTCGCCTTGGTCCAGGTACGGTATAGGGTGCCAGCCATCTTGATCATACACCGCAGGCTTTGGGTACCATTGCGTTATTTGGTATGACTGCCCCACGTGCCCTAATCTGGAGAAGGAGTCGGGTAATTTTACTTTAAAAGGCGTGCTGATGGTAATGCGCTGCCCCGACGCCAGCGGTTGGTTCAGGGTCAGTTTGGCTATGTCTGGATTCTTGGCATCATACTCCCATTTAACAGGTTGTCCGTTTACCTTGAAATCTAACCCAGTAATAGATCCTCTGGCATGCTCCGGCGCAAAATGGAAGCGGGAGACATTGTTCCTCAGTTGTTGCTTGGCAAAAGCAGTATTTCTGTCTTTATAAGCATTTGGCCACAGATGGAAGTACAAGAAGGTAAGTGTCTCTGGCGAATTGTTGATGTATTCAATCTCTTCTGTAGCGCTGAGGGTGTGGTCTACGTCATTCAGCGTCACGTCAATTTTGTAGTTTACTTCCTGCTGCCAGTTTTGCTGTGAAAAGGCCGAAACAGGTATAAAGAATAAAATGCAGAGTGAAATTCTTTTATTCATGGAGTTTATTGTTTGCTCGAATATAAAAGATTCAGCTGGTTTAGTTGACTTTCCTTGCAGGCGTGGCTTAATATAGGCTAGCCACTTCATCTGTATTATGTAGTGTGGGGTATAACCGCTATTTTAGATGCGTTTTGGGCTTATTTTTCAGAAAAGAAACCCAAAACAGAACGCTATAAAACCCTGCACCCTTTACTATATCTAAAGAACAACTACACATGCTCTTCACCAGAAAACTTGCCGCTGTACTTTTGCTGTCGGCTTCTGCGTACACCGCCCTAGCCCAAACTTCTGACTTACATGCCCGCATTGACCGGCAAGCCGATAAAATAGAAACCAAAGTCATTCAGTGGCGCCGTGACATACACCAGAACCCCGAACTGAGCAACCGTGAAGTAAAGACCGCCGAGAAAATTGCCAAACACCTGAAAAGTCTGGGCATAGAAGTACAGACAGGCGTGGCCAAAACCGGAGTAGTGGGTATTCTGAAGGGTGGGCAGCCAGGACCCGTGGTAGCGTTGCGCGCGGATATGGATGCCCTGCCGGTTACGGAGCGGAACAGTTTGCCCTTTGCCTCCAAAGTCCGGACTACCTACAACAACCAGGAGGTAGGCGTGATGCATGCTTGCGGCCATGATACCCACGTGGCCATGCTGATGGGCGCGGCGGAAATTCTGGCCCAGCACCGCAAAGAATTAAAAGGCACCGTAAAATTTATTTTCCAGCCAGCCGAGGAAGGAGCCCCAGCCGGGGAAGAGGGAGGCGCTGACCTAATGGTAAAGGAGGGAGTTCTTCGTAACCCTAATGTAGATGCTATCTTCGGTATACACATCAACTCTGCCACTGAAGTAGGCACTATGAAGTACCGCCCGCAGGGCACCATGGCCAGTTCTGATAATTTCAAGATAAGGGTGAAGGGCCGTCAGGCACACGGGGCATATCCTTGGGCCAGCGTAGATCCTATTGTGGTGTCGGCGCAGATTATAAACAGCATACAGACCATTGTGAGCCGGCAGTTGGAGTTGACTAAAGACGCGGCGGTGGTGACAGTAGGTTCCATTCATGGTGGCGTACGCTCAAACATTATTCCGGAGGAAGTAGAAATGATTGGCACCATCCGTACCCTGGATACAACCATGCAGCGGCAGGTGCACGAAAAGTTGCGTCGCACCGCCACATTAATTGCCGAAAGCGCCGGAGCCACCGCCGAGGTAGAGATTACCAAAAACACACCCGTGACTTATAACCACGAAGCCCTCACGGCTCACATGCTGCCCACCTTGGAACGCGTAGCCGGAAAACCCAATGTAGTGCTTTCCAAAGCCGTGACCGGTGCCGAAGATTTCGCCTTTTTCCAAGAGAAAGTGCCGGGAGTGTTTCTGTTCGTAGGCGGCATGCCCAAAGGGCAAGATCCCTCTAAAGTGCCTGCCCACCACACGCCTGACTTCTTTATAGATGAAAGCGGCCTGAAACTGGGCGTACGCACCTTGGCTTACCTGGCGGTTGATTATCTGAACAACCCAATGCGGAAGTAGTAATTAAGGTATCTAGCTGTAAGAAGCTCTGTTTTCGACCTGTTTTTACAAAATTTGGTCAAAAACAGAGGCTTCTTATAGTATCAGGGAGCAGATACCCATTCCTTTTCCGCTCACTTGCCGTACCTTTGTTTTCGGGCTGATTTTAGTAAGTAAGCCCGAAAACAGACGTGTTACTATGCCATCATATAAACAAATCCTTTTAACCGGTGTGCTTGCTTGTGCGCTTCTTGCTCAGCCTACTGTAGGTCATGCTCAGTTGGTGAAATGGCAGGCGCAGCTTGACCAATTGGCTACAAAAGTGGAACCAAAGGTTATTCAGTGGCGCCGCGACCTGCACCAGAACCCTGAGCTGGGGAACCTGGAGGTAAAGACCGCCGAGAAAATTGCCAATCACTTGAAATCATTGGGGCTGGAGGTGAAAACTGGTGTGGCCAGAACCGGTGTGGTGGGTATTTTGAAAGGAGGAAAACCAGGACCAGTGGTAGCGCTGCGAGCTGATATGGACGCTCTTCCTGTGACCGAGAATAACTCCCATAATCTACCCTTCGCCTCTAAAGTAACCACCACTTTTGAGGGCCAACAAGTGGGCGTAATGCACGCCTGCGGCCACGATGCCCACGTTGCCATGCTCATGGGGGCGGCTGAGGTGCTGAGCGCCATGAGAAAAGATCTGAAAGGCACTGTAAAGTTTATTTTTCAGCCAGCTGAAGAAGGATCTCCGGCCGGAGTGGTAGGCGGGGCCAAACTGATGGTGCAGGAAGACGTGCTGAATTCCCCTAAAGTAGACGCCATTTTCGGATTACACATTCGCTCAGATGTAGAAGTAGGAACCATCACCTACCGGCCTCTAGGCATGATGGCCAGCTCCGATAACTTTAAAATCACAGTAAAAGGCCAACAAGCCCACGGCGGCACCCCATGGATGAGCGTAGACCCTATTGTGACCTCGGCCCATATTGTGACGGCGCTGCAAACCATTGTGAGTCGCCAGTTAGATGTAACCAACGCACCTGCTATAGTAACCGTAGGCGCTATCAACGGAGGCGTGCGTGCGAACATTGTTCCGGGCCAAGTGGAGATGATTGGCACCATCAGGGCCTTAGATACCCAAATGCAGAAACAAATTCATGAGCGCTTAAAGCAGACCGCCACCAGCATTGCCACCGGAGCCGGTGCCACGGCTGAGGTAGAGATTCAAGAAATGACGCCTGTCACATACAACCACGAAGCCCTGACTGCCCACATGTTGCCCTCTTTGCAGCGAGTAGCCGGAGTAAACGCCGTTAAACTGACCAAACCTGTAACCATTGCCGAAGACTTCGCCTATTTTCAGGAGAAGGTGCCCGGGCTTTACCTGTTTCTGGGCGGCATGCCCAAAGGCCAAGACCCCGCCACCGCCCCCTCGCACCACACTCCCGACTTCTTCATTGACGAAAGCGGAATGAAACTAGGGGTAAAGACCTTAGCAACACTAGCGGTAGAGTACCTGAACAACCCGCTGAAGTAGCTGTTTTAGGGCCGGTTTCCGAAAAGTAGCTCTAAAACGCACTAACCCTCCCCTCCACGGAGGGGGTGGGTCTAATACATTCACAACTTAAAATATCAATTTTACATAACTTGAAACTAGCATTAGTTACCTATGACGCCATCCAGAGTTATGGCTCATTAAGCGGAAGCGAAGACGGACAGCTTCTTGATTTTCTTGCCTCCAAAGGCGTAGACATTACTCCAGAAGTATGGGACAATGCAGAGGTGAACTGGCAGCAGTACGATTTAGCTATTTTCAAATCACCTTGGGATTACTTCGACAAGTTCCCTGCATTCCGAGAGTGGTTAGACAAGGTAGAGGAGCTTGGTCTGCGCACGCTCAATCCTCTTAAAACTATCCGCTGGAACACTGATAAGCATTACCTTTTAGACGTGGCTAAAGCCGGATTGCCCGTAGTGCCTACTGAGCTGCTGAAGCGGGGGCAGCAAGCCAAGTTGGAGCACATCTTTACCCGTTTCGGCACAGATAAAATCATTATAAAACCAACCGTAAGCGGCGGAGCCAAGAACACTTTTATTGTAAAGCGGGAAGAGGTAGAAAATGTACTGCCGCGGCTACAGGAGCTGCTGATTTCTGAAGATTACCTGGCGCAGCCGTTCATGCCGCAGGTGCAGGAAGAAGGGGAGTGGTCATTCCTGTTTTTCAACGGCCGTTACAGCCACACCGTCTTAAAGTCTGCAAAGTCCGGAGACTTTAGAGTGCAACATTTCTTTGGTGGCACCATCCATCCACAGCCTGCACCAGAGCACCTGTTGCCGCAAGCCCAAAAGTATATTGATCAGTTTGCCCAAGGCTGTTTGTATGCCCGCGTAGACGGCGTAGACGTAAACGGGGAACTGCAACTGATGGAGTTGGAGCTGATAGAGCCGTTCCTGTTCCTTCACACCCATGAGCAAGGGTTGGAGAATTATTATCAAGCGCTAAAGGACTTGATGTAGTTGAAGTTGTTGAAGTAGCAAAAGTGTTACCCATCCCCGCCAGTGACGGAGGATTAGCTTTCCATGGGAAGAAATTGTTGGCTCTACTTAAAAGCTAACCTCGTAGGTGCGGGTAAATACGTTTCCAGCCTCTTTTCTTGAAAACAGATTTAAAGCAGCAGCGCCTCGTTTAACCGCTCTTCGGGATTGGTAAATTCGGAAGTTCTCTGTCGGGGATTTCCTAATCCTCCAGCTACAGCAGAGGCTAGAAAGGGGATTTATAAATCCCCGACAGAATGGTTCGGGATTGGTAAATCCCGAACAGCATCAACAGACAGCATCATCAGGCAGCATTAGCAGGAAAGTATCAACAGGAAAGTATGTCTGCAAGATAAGCTTAAGAGGGACTAGGTTTAGTGAAGCACGTTTCCAGCCTCTTTTCTTGAAAACAGGCCTAAAGCAGCAGCGCCCCGCTTACTACAAGCGGGGCGCTGCTGCTTTGAATTAGATTGAACTACCCAAACAAGTTAATACTCATGCCTCCGTCAACGGCAATGCATTGTCCGGTGATGTAGGCAGCGGCGGGCATGCAAAGGAAAGCCACGGCTCCGGCCACGTCTTCTGGGTTTCCTATGGTGCGGGTAGGGGTGCGGCTGAGAACAGCGTCAGCATATTCTTGGTTTTGCAGTACTTGTTCTGCCAGGGGAGTGCGGATGTACCAAGGTGCCACGCAGTTGACCCTGATACCGTCCAAAGCCCATTCAGCAGCCAAATTCTTAGAAAGCTGCACCATGGCTGCTTTGGTCATACCGTAGATGGCACCGGTGCGTACATGACCAAGTCCGGCTACCGAAGACACATTTACCACATTTCCTTGCTTAGAATTCTTCAGGAACGGGTGCGCCAGCCGGCACAGCTCAAAGGCCGAGGTGAGGTTGGTTTGTAGCAGGTAGTTGTATTCATCTGGAGTATATTCGCCAATTTTCTTGCGGATGTTGGTGCCCACGTTGTTCACCAGAATGTCCAGCTTGCCCCAAGTGTTTTCAATCAGCTGTATGAGGTTGTGTCTATCGGCGGGTTGGCTTACGTCGGCTACCATGCCCGAGGCATTCAGTCCGCGCGCGCGCCACTCAGTCACAGCTTGGTTTACTTCCAGTTCTTTGCGGGCAACAATCAGTACATCGGCGCCCAGGTTGAGCAATTCTTCGGCTATGGCGGCGCCTATGCCTTTGGTGCCTCCGGTTACCAGGGCGCAACGGCCCTCTAAATTCCAGCGGTTATTCTGCATGTTCTATTCGTCAATGTTAAAGCAAGTCTACGCAGAAATTGGCAAAGAGAGCAGAGGCTGCGGTAATTTTCTGTTTTAGGCTTGTTTTTAGGAAAGAAGGCCCAAAACAGATTGGCGTGGGAGAAACAAAGTGTTGCGTCTCTAAAGAATTGATTTATCGCTTCTTCCAATGCCCTCGCAGTGTCTACCAAACCTGCGAGTGTCTGCGCCAAAGCTGTAGCCTAAATGAAATCCACACCTGTCTTGGCTCTCAACTGTTCTTATTATTTAAGTCGTTGCCAGAGATTAGACTCTAACATCAAGATATTTTCAAACAATCAACAACAAACAATCAGCAATCAAACAGGGGCATAAAAAAAAGCCGGGGTGAGGCCGGCTTTTTTTTAAACTAAAACTATGGAAAAACTAAATACCTTATGCGGTAAAATTTCTTTTCTCTTTGATACGAGCTGCTTTACCAGAAAGACCTCTTAAGTAGAACAGACGAGCTCTTCTTACTTTACCTCTGCGGATAACCTCGATTTTCTCGATGTTTGGAGAAAGAACTGGGAAGATACGCTCAGTACCAATTTGGTTAGACACTTTTCTTACAGTGAAAGTCTCACTGGTGCCAGAATTTCTGCGTTGCAATACCACGCCCTGGAACTGCTGAATACGCTCTTTGTTACCTTCACGGATTTTTACGTGAATGTTAACGGTGTCGCCAGCAGCGAAAGAAGGGATAGACGCGCGCTTCTCAGTATATTCCTGCTGTATTAAGTTAATTAAATCGCTCATGACTATGGTATAGTGTCTATTTTATCTGCAAAATTCGGACTGCAAATATAGACGTTATTTTTTTAAATGTAAATCAAGAAGTAATATTTTTATTATCGGTCAGTAAATCAGGGCGTAAGGCCTTAGTTCGCTGCACCGATTGCTCAAACCGCCACTCCTCTACCTTGGGTGTATTCCCTGACAGAAGAATTTCTGGCACGGCATGACCCTCAAAATCAGCGGGGCGGGAGTAGACCGGAGGCGCCAATAGATTGTCCTGGAATGAGTCTGACAAGGCACTGCTCTCGTCGTTCAACACGCCCGGAATAATCCGGATAATAGAATCTGCCAACACCGCTGCGGCTAGTTCACCACCAGACAATACGTAGTCGCCAATGCTGACTTCGTGGGTCACAAACAGATCACGTACCCGCTGGTCTACGCCTTTATAATGCCCGCACAGTATGATGATGTTTTGGAGCAAAGACAACCGATTGGCCATGGGCTGGTTCAGTGTCTGGCCGTCTGGGGTCATGTAAATGACCGCGTCATACTGCCGTTCCGCCTGAAGTCCGCGAATACACTTGGCAATGGGTTCAATCATAAGCACCATTCCGGCGCCGCCGCCAAAAGCATAGTCGTCAATCTGGCCGTGCTTGTTGATGGCGTATTGGCGCAGGTCGTGCAGATGAATTTCTACCAAACCTTTGTCTTGGGCTCGCTTTAAGATAGAATGGTCAAAGGGGCCGGTGAGCAGGTGTGGCTGGCAAGTGATAATGTCAAACCTTGTCTTCATCTTCGTCCTCTTCTCCCTCCAATGGCGGTTCTTCCTCGTTGCGGTTACTTGGTTGAGTATACACCTCCAGCAGTCCTTCAGGCAAGCTTACGTATAGCTTTTTCTCCTCTCGGTTAGTGCGCAGTATAATCTCATCCTGCACCGGAATCAGTACTTCGTGGCCTTGGTACTCCATGGCCAGCAGGTCCTGGTTAGGCAGATCATAGAAGGTTTCTACTTTGCCCAGCTCGCCCAACTGCTCATCAATAACGGTATAGCCAATCACTTCGTGGAAGTAAAACTGGTCTTCCTCTAACTGGGGCAGCTGGTTCAGGGGCAGGTAAAGCGAAACGCCTTTCAACTTCTCGGCATCAGCCACGGTTTTTACATCTTCAAACTTGATGATGCTGCGGCCTTTGTCCTGCGGGTTAAGGTCGTCAATGAAAAAAGGAACCAGCTTTCCGTTTATCAACAGGAAAACTGATTCCAATTCATCGTACTCTTCCGGAAAGTCAACGTCAAAAAACGCGACTACCTGGCCTTTGGTGCCATGCGTCTTTACAATGTACCCCAGCTGAAAGCAGGCGTCTAACGTCATGGCCGGTAATATTAAGATTGAGTCTCTTCGGTAGCGTCAGCAGCTGGAGCATCAGCGGCACCTTCAGTAGCCTCGCCTTCAGCGGCAGGAGCTTCTTCAGCGGCAGCTTCTGGGGCTGGAGCGTTTTTCAAACGGATAGCTTCAGCACGGGCAGCGTTTACTTTTGCTTCAGCATCAAGAGCAGCTTGTCTCTTAGCAGCTTTGTCTGAACCTAATTTCTCTACTTTACCAGTGATTTTAGCTTCTTTAGCAGCTTTCCACTCAGCGTAGCGGGCATCTGCCTGCTCTTGGGTGATAGCGCCTTTCAAAACACCAATCTGCAGGTGCTTTCTGAACATAACACCGGTGTAAGAAAGCATAGCTTTCACAGTGTCAGTTGGCTGAGCGCCTTTTAGTACCCAATCCAGAGCTTTATCTTCGTTGAAGTTGATAGAAGCTGGGTTGGTTAATGGGTTGTACGTACCCAATTTCTCGATGAAGCGACCATCACGTGGTGCACGAGCATCTGCAACTACGATATCGTACATTGCAGCTTTTTTGCGGCCTCTGCGGGCCAGTCTGATTTTAACAGCCATAGCTAAATTTGTTAAAGCGCCGGATCCCGTCCGGCATTGGGGTGCAAAGATACTGCAAATTATTTGAATGCACTAATGATTTGAAGATGAGAAAATTTGGGAATATAAAAATGAGAGGAGAAACTATAGCCGGACAGTTGGACCCGGATATACCAGACACTGCCTTGCCTCCCTCATACTCCTGATTTTAGCCTCTTTTTTTAAAAACAGCTCAAAAAAGCACTGTTCCTCCTTGTCTTTCCATTCAAAAGGAATCACAGAATGCGGGCCTCGGCCAAACAGGTCACCAGACAGAAAAATTCTTTGAGGGGCTTTGGAGGAGGGTGTCTCTAAAAGGGATGAGCCATACTGTTGCCGTACCCAGATGGGAGAGTACCCTTGCAGCTGTAATAGCGTAGGGAAAATGTGGGCGTGGCTATATTTTCCAGGCTTTTTTACTTCGTCTAGTTGCACCAGATTGCCAGAATCCCAGAGCCACAGGGGAACCGCTGCTTCCTGAGGAGAAGTGTTGTGTACTGAGGCGTGGGTGAGACTAATGCCGGCCTGGTTCAGGTTTTGGCCGTGGTCTGAAGTGTAGAGGATGACAGTGCTGTCTATTGGAGCGATGTTCAACATAAGCTTTCGCCAAAACTCATCTACCGTCCAGCGGAGGGCGTTGTGGTAGGTGTTGAGGGTGCGTTGCTTGTCTTTATATATGCTTCTGGGCGAGAGAATAGGACTAAAAAAAACAGAATCTGGCGGATAGGTACGGGCGTAGGGCCAGTGGGCACCGGCTTTCACCACGTAGGCAAACACTTTGCCGGGAGCCTTGGCTAATTGTGCCAGCCGCTGCGCTACCAGCATGTCGCGCTCGTAGTAGGGCAGATCGGGTTTTCCTTCGGCGGGACGTTCTACTTGGTCTATGTATTTCAGGTCTTCGGGTGACATGAAGTTCTGTAAGACAGGGCCAGCCTGCTGAGCATCTATATAATAAGTAGTATAGCCTGCTTTCTGGGCAAACTGAAAAATGTTGGTGCGGGAGAACGTTTTAAAGCTGTTATCTGGTATTTCAGACAAGCGGGTGCCGCTCATTAGGGCAATATTGGAGCCTCCGCTTTGGTTTGTGAAAGAGCTGGCAACTCCAAAGTCATGTAACTGTTCACGTACCGAAAATAAAAAAGGGGTGGTTTGTAGCTCTGGCTGGTGCAGGGTTAGTTCTGTGGCGGTAATGCTTTCGTCTACAATCAGGAACAGGTGCGGAATGCCTTGGGCAGTGGGTAGTATAGGTGCCGGTGCCCTCTCTGGCTGGGGAACCCGGTCTGAAATGGCAGTCGCAAAGCCCAGAGGAACACGATACAGGGCTGGGAAATCATCTACCACGCCGGAGCTCCACTTTATTAGCGAAAAAGCCGCCACGGCAGCCAACGGAAACAAAGCAGAGGAAGCGGTGAAAGTTCGCCATGTCGTCTTGCGCCGGAAGAGCAGAAGGCAGCCGAGCAGCAAAAGGGTAGCGCCAGTCGCCAGCGCTATTTCTTTGGCGTAATTTGGGAAAACGGCATCGGCTAAGGCTAAATTATTCCAGGCCAGAACGGCATCTGAATACATGAAATTATAGCCACTGATAAACCTGAACGTAAGGCTTATAAGCAGACAGGGTGCCAACAGGCCTGCAGTAGCCCAGAAAATCACTTTATTTTTATTGAGCAGCAATGCCAGAAGGCCAATAACACTTAGCCCGAAGCAGGTCAGGTACAGGAGCAGGTTCAGGAGGCTGTCTTGGAAAAGCAGGTAGGTGAGCAGAAAGTACAGCCGCCCGGGGCGCATTTCTACCGTGATGACATACAGGGTAAGTGCGGCAAATGCATACCAGAGGAAATATTTTTGGAAGTGCTGCCTCATAGATTTACCGTAACTTGCCTCACGTAATTAGCTAACGAAGGTAATGGAACTGTTTCAATCTGCCAATCAGGTTTCTATAAGCCAAAGCCGTTTGCCGGAGATAGACATGCTTCGGGGCTTTGCCCTTCTGGGAATTGCGGTGGAAAACATTTTTGCCATTCATACCCCAAACGTTGCGTTTGCTGATTACGCAGCCCTATACCCGGGCGGTTTAAATCATTGGCTTATTTGGGGCCTCATGGTGCTGGTGAGAGGTAAGTTCTATCCCATCTTTTCTTTAGTCTTCGGCTTGGCCGCCGCTTATAGTTTGCCAAAATACGGCACCATTTATTTTGTGCGTAGGCTAGCCGGATTATTTCTGCTGGGCCTGCTGCAAGTGCTGTTCATCTGGCAAGGCGATGTATTGATGCAATACGCGCTTATGGGGGCGCTCTTGTTGCTTTGTCGCTCAATGCCCGCCTGGAGTCTTATTGCCTGTAGTGCGGCGCTGCTTCTTTTCAGTTTTGTAGGCGAAAGCTGGTGGCCTTTAGGTGCCGGCCAAAGCGAGGCCGAGGCAGTTGTTTATACCTCTGGAAGTTTCTGGGATGTAATTCAGGTCAGGGTGCGGGAATATGGTCAAAGTTTGTCCTCTTGGCAGGCGCTTTTGTTTTATGCCAGAATCTTTGCTTTCATGTTATTGGGTTATGTTGTGGTAAAAGCAGAGTTGCTCCAGAAGTTGACTGTAACTTATCAGACTATCAAGGCTTTCAGCGTTCATTTAGCAGTAGCGGTAGCCATAGCTTTATGGTTTGTAGTGGCCGGATGGCGGCAAGTGGGGAATTCTTCTGAAGCCGGAAGTTCTAGAGCTGTTTTGCTTGCCGTTTATTTCTACAGCTTTGTAGCCTGTTATTCTCTGTTGCCTATTCTGTTCAAGAGGCTTCTGAAGTTTTTAAAATGGTTAGGGCAGCTAACTCTGACACATTATATCACTCAGAATATTTTGTTTAGCCTACTCATGTATGGCTACGGATTTGGACTTTACGGAAAATTAGCCCCTTGGCAACTGCTGGTACTATATTTAATTGTTATAACAGGGCAATGGGCTGTTTCACAATGGTGGGTACGGCGGTACAGGTTAGGCCCAGCGGAAGCACTGTTAAGAGCCATAGCCGGTAAAAAATAAAGAGAGGCGTTACTTCTGGTGTAACGCCTCTCTTTATTTCTAAATATGATATTTTAAGCTATGAGCGCACTTTGGCTTTCTTCAGCTTAATAATGCCTATTTTATCCAATGTCCAGATAACAGGATAGGTAGGGTCTACTTCCCACCACTTCACCCCGAAATTCACGCGGTTAGGCAGCTTGTGGTGATTGTTTTGGAACAATTCGCCTCCGGTTAAAAAGTCGAAGAACAGCGAATTTTTAGACCTGTCGTTGTTGTCAAAGTTTTGGTAACCGTATTTGTGGCCGCTCCAGTTCACGATAGCGCCGTGTAGCGGGCCCATCAGAAAGTGCAGAGGCAATAGCAGGTACATCCACCAGTATTCAGCGAAGTAAATGTAAAATACTACATAAAAAGTCCCCCAAGCCAAGCGAGAAGCCCAGTGGTCGCCAATACTCTCCACCACACGCCAAACCGGATAATTGCCATCAAAGCGCATCTCAGGTTCCACGCGGTGCTTCAGCACGTCGTTGTATATGTTCTTGGTCTTCCACATCATGGTAAAAGCGTTGCTGCTGAAGTGCGGTGAATGCGGATCGCGCTCCGTGTCTGAGAACGCGTGGTGCATGCGGTGCAGAATAGCATACGCTCTGGGTGATAAGAAAGAAGAGCCCTGACTGATGTAGGTGAACAGGAAGAAAAATTTCTCCCAAAAAGCGTTCATGGTGAACATTTTGTGGGCAGCGTAACGGTGCAGGTAAAACGTTTGTACAAACAAAGACAGGTACCAGTGCGCTACAAAAAAGATTAGAATAATCATGCTGGGTGATGCAATAAATAATGGAGTTAGCTTATTCAGAAAAGCACTTATTTAACAGGTTGTGGCCAAATAAGTTCACAAAGCTACAACCTAGGCCGCAAACTTGGTAAATCCAGTACTTACTAAATCTAAGAAAGTGACGAAAATCATCTTTTTAAGGTTGCGTTGCCTTGTTAAAAGCAGGCCAGTTTATTTTAGGCTTATTTTCAGGAAAGTAGACTGAAAACACACCGTAGAAGAAGTTAAAGGAGTTTCTGCAGTTGCTATGGCTGAAAAGGTTGCCAGGCGGCAATAGGTGGCAACGGAGCCTGTACTGAAATCCATTCTTTCGTAACAGGATGCTCAAAACCTAGTTCACGGGCGTGCAGGCAAATGCTTTTGTTGGGCAAAGGCTCTGGCGCACCGTATTTTAAATCGCCTAATATGGGGCATTTGAGCGAAGCCAGCTGTACCCTAATCTGATGTGGCCTGCCCGTGACAGGCCGTACCTCTATTAAATATTTTCCGTTGGAGGCTTTTATGAAAGAGTAGCTCAGCTCTGCCCGTTGGCTGCCAGGTTTCTCGTGGGTCAGGGCTTTAGTCACGTTACGGGCGGCATCTTTTATTAGCCAATGCACCAATGTGCCCGCCTCTGGCTGCGGAGCCCGCTGTGCAATAGCCCAGTAAATTTTCTCAGTTTTACGCGTCTTGAACTGTTCATTCAGGCGGCTAAGTGCCTTAGATGTTTTAGCCAGTAAGACCACACCGCTCACAGGGCGGTCCAGCCGGTGCACTACGCCTACAAACACATTCCCTGGCTTCTGGTACTTCTGCTTTAAATAGGCTTTGGCCAGTTCTGAGAGTGGTGTGTCACCTGTTTCATCACCTTGCACCAACACTCCGCTACGTTTGTTTACCACCAAAACGTGGTTGTCCTCAAAAAGCACGTCAAGCATATTTGAATGATTAATGAACAATGACTAATGATCAATCACAGCATCAGGGGAGGTGTTATGGTAATTGAGGCCAAAGCAAAACCTGTTTTCGGCTTGTTTTCCTAAAAGTAAGCCGAAAACAGGTTTTGAGTTTCAACGGAATGATTAAATCATTGTTCATTAATCATTGCTCATTGTAAATTAATAAGCCTCATCCTCAGTTGGGAAGCTCTTTGATTTTACATCGCGCACATAATTACTAACGGCATCGGTGATGGTTTCATGCAGTTCGGCGTAGCGGCGCAGGAAGCGCGGTTTGAATTCTTTCGTGATGCCCAAAAGGTCATGAATCACCAGCACCTGCCCGTCTACGTGCGGTCCAGCACCAATCCCAATAATAGGAATTTCTAACTCATCGGCTACGCGCTTGGCCAACGCCGATGGAATTTTCTCCAGCACAATGGCAAAGCAACCTAACTCTTGCAGCAGGCGAGCATCAGACAGAAGCTTTTCTGCCTCTGCTTCTTCTTTAGCCCGAACGGAGTAGGTTCCAAATTTATAGATGGACTGCGGTGTCAGGCCCAAGTGTCCCATAACTGGCACGCCGGCGCTTAAGATGCGGGTAATAGATTCTTTTATTTCCACTCCACCCTCTAGCTTTACGCCATGGGCGCCAGACTCTTTCATGATTCTGATGGCCGACCTGAGTGCTTCAGAAGAGTTGCCTTGGTATGAGCCAAACGGAAGATCTACCACTACAAAAGCCCGTTTCACACCACGTACCACACTTGAGGCGTGATAGATCATCTGATCTAGGGTAATGGGTAGGGTAGTTTCATGACCAGCCATTACATTTGAGGCAGAGTCGCCTACAAGTAAAACATCGGTACCAGCGGCGTCGAGCAGGGTAGCCATAGAGAAATCATAGGCCGTGAGCATAGAGATTTTCTCTCCCCGCACTTTCATGGTCTGCAGCTGATGGGTGGTAACAATTTTTATCTCGCGTTTCTGAACCGACATAGTATAGGTGAGTTGAATTGAGGCAAAGGTAAGGAGCCTGCTTGTAAGAATTAGAAATTAAGAATTAGAAATTAGGCAGGAAATACCGTAGTGGCCATGAATCTTGGTAAGGATTACGTCTTTTTAATGGAAAGTGTAAGTCTATAAGGTGAAGCCTTCTTTATAATTTTTAATAAAGCTCTGTCTTGTCCTGTTTTTGGCTTCTTTTTTCAGAAACAGGTCTAATACAAAAGGCCACCTGTTCAGGTGGCCTTTTGTATTACCAGGCACGTCCGTGGGCACTGTCACTTCTCCTGATCCGGAGGTCGCGCAGCAAAGAAGACTTGGCGTTTATGTTGATGGAGTACATCTGCATGGTTCCGAACGGCACCCAGTTAATAGACATCTGCCAGCAGTGTAAATCTCTGGAGATGGCAATGTTAGTATAACTCAGAGCTTGGTTCTTGAAGTCATAACTGGTGGTATAGGTGAATGCCCACTTATCCGTTAAGGTTACAGAGCCATTTATGTCCATAGAGGTGGCTTGATTCATAAGCCGGTCCGTGAGTAGGTCTCGGGAGAAGTTGGAGGTAAAGCCTGCCGAGAGAGTCCAGGGAATGTTAAAATCAACGTAATCTGCCGCTGTCAAGGTTCTTTGCAGAGCAGGGACATTAGTGGGTGGTGGAGCATCTGCTGACTCCTGCTGCTGCCGGGCTTTAGGGCTGAACTCAAAGCGGGTAGAGAAGTTCAAATTGTTGATACGTGCAAAGTTCAATCCTCCGCGCTGGAACAGGTAACGGTTGATTCTACGGGAACCGTCATATTCATAAGGGTCTAACGTAGCATTTATCTGAATAGGTAAACTGTTAAACAGCCTGGTGCTCAAATCTACAGAGAGGTTAGAAAGTTTAAAAGAATCGGCGGCCATGTTATAGGAGCCATTGATGGCAAAACGGTCAATCAGGCTGACTTTCTTGAAAACTCCGGCACTGTCGGTCTTTACCTTCATTTCTACGTTGTTGTCAATGCCAAACGAAATAGCGCTAGAGACACCAGCCCCTGGTAAATTTCCACCCGGCGGGAATCTGGAAAGAAGGCGGGTATTGCCCAAGCTGTCTGATTGCACCCGCTGGTAATAGCCAAAGTTAGAGCCCCCAAAGTCTGGACGGTAGCTGTAACTGAGGTTAGGAGTAAGCGTGTGACGGATTGCCTCAATCTTTTTGCCTTTGAAATTAGCCTGCCCGTAAAGGTTGGTAGTTAAAGAGGCGCTGGTAGAGTATTGGTACACGCGGTGCAGGCCACTAGTGGTGTCTACTTTCAGGATATCTGAGCCGGGTTCGCTGCGGTAAGTGTACTTATTGGTATACCAACTCTCGTTGTAACTTACGCCAGGGGTAAGCTTGAAGTATTTGAACAGGCTCACCGTACCCAAGGTAATGGGGATATCATGGTTGATGATCCTTTGGCCGTTATCAAATATTTCAGCCAGGTTATTGCCGTTGATAGACAAAACAGTGTCTCGGCGGGCAAGCTCTGGGAACGGATACCCTAGGTTGCCTCTATAGGAAATTTTGTTGGTTACATTCTGGCTAGCAGACAAATTGTATCCAATGCGTATGCCTTCAATCCATCGGCCGGTCAGGGTGCCTCCAAACCATTCAATAGGGCTTTGGCTGGCAACCCCGAAGCTGAAATCTGGCAAAACAAAACTCATTACCTGAACAGGTGAATAAACCAAAGAATCGCGGCCTTCTTTGTTTTTGTAGCGAAGGGTACGATTCTCTATGCCTTGGCTATGTCTCAAGGAGATCCTATAGTTAAACGGAGAGGTCGTGCTGCTTTTTCCATAGGATATACTTGATCCAAATCTGTTTGAAAGTGTCAAGCGCGGATCTATAGAGTTGTACTGATGGTAGAACGCGCTGCTGGCTTGTACATTGGCAGAGAATTGCCCCTTGCCGGGTCGGGCAACCGGCACATGTGACCAGCTTATGTTGATGTTGCTGCTGGAAGGTCCTCTAACCAGGTATGTTTCATCCAGGCTACGGGACTGATAGTTTTCAGCAGCAGGGTTCAGGGCGTAGTTAAGGCTGAAGCTACCGTTGTACCGGTATCTTTTGGTGTAGGTAGACTGCACATTGGCTCCCCAGCCCCCCAGTGAATAAATATCACCAGTAATGCGCATGTCCATATAATCACTCATGGCCCAGTAAAAACCACCCTGGCGTAGGTAATACCCTTGCAGCCTTGTTTCACCAAAAGTTGGAATAATAATACCAGAACCTCTTTTGCGCGGTGAAGGGAAGAAACCAAACGGCAGGCCAATAGGTAAAGGCACATCGGCGAACACCATATGGAAAGGTCCGGCCACCACACGGTCGTTCGGGATCACCTTCATTTTGGTGGCCTTTATATAAAAGTGCGGGTGCTCCAGATCACAGGTGGTATATTTGGCCGTTTTGCCGTAGATGTTGCCTAAAGAATCGCGCTTCACCGTTTGGGCGTGTACAAAGCCTTCGCCCTGGGTAGTAACGGTGTTGGTGACAATACCTTTCTTTGATTTGTAGTTGTACCGTATCCGTTCCGACTCATACATTTCAGCCCCGTTTTTGAAAATTGGCTTCTGCACCAGCCTTCCCAAAGAGTCTTGGTCAGCTGTGGCGGTCAAAATACCGGTGTTCCAATTAATTTCTATAAAAGCTGCGTCCAGTGAAATTTCACCATAGTCAATATGGGCTTCGCCGAACAGGTACATGATCTGGTTGGCGGCGTCATAGCGAATAGAATCTTTGGCCTTATAATTGATAGTGGTTTCTATATCGCCTTTTGGCGCTACCTTAACAGTATCTTGGGCATTGTTCTCTGATCTTTCAGGAATTCTTTCGGAAGAGGAAGCACGGCGGAACTGCGCATTTCCCTCCGTGGCGGAAAAAAAGGCGGCCACAAAAACTAGGGCAATAGCCAAAAACAGGAGGGGGTTCTTCGGAATCAAGTAAAATTTTTGTTAATTTGTCACTTAGCTACAAAGTTATCAACAATAGCTTTTAACTAACGAATCTCGTGAAAAATATTGTCTCTCTTACCGTTCTTGTTTTTTTGCTCTTCAGTTCTTTCACCGTTTACGAGAAGAAAGAGATCAAAATTCGTACTGTGGTAATTGATGCCGGTCACGGAGGAAAAGATGGGGGGTGCCACGGGGCATCGGCCAAAGAAAAAGATGTTGCCCTAAAGGTAGCGTTGCAGGTAGGCGAATTAATTGAAAGCAACCTGCCAGATGTAAACGTGATCTACACCCGTAAAACAGACACATTTGTGGAGCTGATTGACCGGGCGGGCATTGCCAACAAAAATCACGCTGATCTTTTTATTTCTATTCACTGCAATTCAGGCCCCAGCACTGCCTACGGTACTGAAACCTATACCATGGGTCTGCACAAGACAGACGGTAATCTGGCGGTAGCCCAGCGGGAGAACTCTGTAATTTTGCAGGAAGAGAACTACGAGAAGAACTACAACGGCTTCAACCCTAATTCCCCTCAAAGCCATATATTGTTTAGCCTGTACCAAAGTGCGTATTTAGACAATAGCCTGCGGTTTGCCCAAAAAGTAGAGCAGCAGTTCAAGACCAGAGTAGGCCGCACTAGCCGTGGGGTAAAGCAGGCAGGCTTTCTGGTGCTTTGGAAATCGGCTATGCCAAGTACGTTGATTGAGATCGGCTTCTTGACAAACCCTAAGGAAGAGCGGTTCCTCAACGATAAAACCAACCAAACGTATATGGCATCAGGCATCTACCGTGCTTTCAAAGAGTACAAGCAGGAGCTGGAAGCCATGAACTAAAAAATCAAACTGTGAAATTTTCCAAAGAACTCAAAGTGGCGCTGCTCGGCATTGTAGCTGTGGGGGCGCTATACGTGGGCTTTCTATTTCTAAAGGGAACGAATGTTTTCTCTTCTACCCGTACTTTTTATGTCATCTACAACAATGTAGAGGGGCTAGAGCCATCTAACCCTATCGTGATCAACGGGTACCGCGTGGGTTTGGTAAAAGAAATGCAGCTTCGGCCAGATTTAGGCAACAAAATTCTGGTAACGCTAGACGTAGACAATGATATTTCCGTGGGTGACTCAACAGTGGCTATGTTGGTGAGCGACGGATTTTTAGGCGGAAAATCAATTGAACTTCAGCTAGGGGCCAACTCTAAACGCTATGAAGGCGGAGAGTATTTAATTGGCAAAGCTGGGGAGAGTATCACAGAAATGTTTTCAAAGAAGGCAATGCCGGTACTGGAAACAGTTGACTCTACTCTAGTGAAATTGAATGAGTTTCTGGACAAAGACGCCAAAAGAAGTATTAGGGCTATTTTGCTTAATGCTGAGGCAACCTCTGAAGCTTTGCGTACCATAGCCATGTCTAACCAAAGCAACATTAACGAAATTACTGGCAATCTGGCCGCGCTCACAGCTTCATTACGCGGCACTGAGGCTAAGTTCAGCCAACTGGCTTCTAACCTCAACACCCTAACTGATACCTTAGACGTGCAGGCCATGAACCATGCCATTCAAGGCTTGGATAGTACCGTGGCGCAGGCTCAGCTGGCTATTCGTCGGATCAACGAGAACAATGGCAGCCTGGGCAAGCTTATGAATGATGACTCATTGTACCGCAACCTGAATGCCTCTACTGAAAGTCTGAATTCTCTTCTGCAAGACATACAGCAGAACCCTAAACGCTACGTGCACTTCTCTTTGATTGATTTTGGCGGAGGCACGAAAGTAGAAAAAGCCGGTACTGTAAAAGAGGCCAAAACTGTAAAAAATGCCGGTACCGTTGAAAAAGCCGGTGAGGTAGAGAAATAATAGAAGCCATTGGTTTTATGGCAGCAAAAGCGTTTTGGGCTTGTTTTTCTGAAAGCAGGCCCAAAACGCTTTTTCATTTCTGCCGTTTGAAGGATTGATTGCCTAACAAACGTTAGGTAAAATCTGAGTTTTTACTATATTTGTCTGATACCGTATGCGGGTAGAAAGGGTAAAACCGTTGTACCCAGTAATCACGCATTCACTCATACTAACATTCACACACTGATTCTTCGCATGGACATAGAATTCAACAAAAACGAAGACGCACTAAAGCAGCTCTGTTTCCAGCTGAAAAGCAAGCACCAGAAAGTAGCCCTTGGTGGCGGCGAAAAGGCCATAGCCAAACAGCACGAGAAAGGAAAACTGACCGCCCGCGAACGGATTAAGTATTTGTTAGATGATGATTCTGAGTTTCTTGAAATAGCCGCCTTTGCCGGAGAAGGGATGTATAAAGAGTACGGCGGCTGCCCTAGTGGTGGCGTGGTAGCCGGTATTGGCTACGTGAAAGGCCGCCAGTGCATGGTTATTGCCAATGATGCCACCGTGAAAGCAGGGGCCTGGTTTCCGATTACCGCCAAGAAAAACCTGCGAGCCCAGGAAATAGCCATAGAAAACCGCCTGCCGGTTATTTATCTGGTAGACAGTGCCGGCGTATTCCTGCCCATGCAAGACGAAATTTTCCCTGATAAAGAACACTTTGGACGCATGTTCCGCAACAACGCCATTATGAGTTCTGAAGGTATTGTGCAGATTTCGGCCATTATGGGTTCTTGCGTGGCGGGTGGAGCTTATTTGCCCATCATGAGCGACGAGGCGATGATTGTAGAAGGAACAGGCTCTATCTTTCTGGCAGGCTCTTACTTAGTCAAAGCTGCCATAGGTGAAACCATTGACAACGAAACCTTGGGCGGAGCCTCTACCCATTCAGAAATATCAGGTGTCACCGATTACAAATTCGAGACTGACCAGGAATGTCTCGATCATATCCGGAACATCTTCGATAAAATGGGCGACAACCCTAAGGCAGGTTTTAACAGAGCAGAACCAGCGGAGCCGAAACTTGACCCTCAGGAAATCTACGGCCTCTTGCCCCAAGACCGAGTGAAGCCCTATGACATGATGGACATTATCTTGCGTTTGGTAGATAATTCTGAGTTTGAACCTTACAAAGACCTTTACGGGCAAAGCCTGATCTGCGGCCTGGCGCGCATAGACGGTTGGGCCGTAGGCATTGTGGCAAACCAGCGCAAGATTGTCAAGAGCAAAAAAGGTGAAATGCAGATGGGTGGGGTTATTTACTCTGACTCCGCTGACAAAGCCGCACGGTTCATCATGAACTGCAATCAAAAGAAGATCCCGTTGGTGTTCTTGCAGGATGTGAGTGGGTTTATGGTGGGCAGTAAGGCCGAGCATGGGGGCATCATCAAAGACGGAGCCAAGCTGGTAAACGCCATGAGCAATTCTGTGGTGCCTAAATTCACCATTATTGTGGGCAACAGCTACGGTGCGGGCAACTATGCCATGTGCGGCAAAGCGTATGACCCACGCCTCATTTATGCCTGGCCCACTGCCCAAATTGCCGTTATGAGTGGTGCCTCCGCGGCGAAAACCCTGCTCCAGATTCAGGTAGCTTCGCTAAAGGCCAAAGGAGAGGAAATTACGCCCGAAGCCGAGAAAGAATTATTAGACAAGATCACAGCCCGCTATAACGAACAGCTAAGCCCTTACTACGCCGCTTCCCGTCTGTGGGTAGACGGCATCATTGATCCACTTGAGACCCGCAAAGTCATCTCCATGGGCATAGAAGCCGCCAATCATGCACCTATCACCAAGCAATTTAATGTGGGGGTGATACAAACGTGATATTTTAATTAGGAATTAGGAATTAGGAATTAGGAATTAGGAATTAGGAATTATTTTTTCTTGTCCGTCTTGCCAATGACATTTTTAGGAATGGTTATGGAATTTGTGGCAAAGGGAGTGCATTTTTACGTAAAGGAGAAACGTATTCAATTCTTAATTCCTAATTTTAAATTCTTAATTAAAATAAGTTTTGACCAACAAAGAAATAAAGGCGCTGATCTCGTTGCTGGATGATGAAGACCCGGATGTGGTGGCGCATGTACATCAAAAAATTGTAGACCTGGGCGAGTCTATCACGCCCTTTTTAGAGGAGGCCTGGGAAGAAAGTCTGAATCCGGAGCATCAGAAAAAGCTGGAAGACCTGATTCATGACCTACAGTACGAGGCACTGCTCCGGCGTATGAAAGGCTGGAAAGAAGAAGGGGCCGAAGACTTGCTTTACGGCATGTGGCTCATCAATACCTACCAGTACCCCGATGTCAGCCTGGAAAAGATCAAACAAACCATTGCAGAGCTTTTCTATGAGGCGTGGGTAAACGTTCGGCCCGAGATGCACCCGTATGATCAGGTGAAATCGTTGAACCACGTTTTGTTCAAACTGCACCACTTCTCAGCTAATACCAAGAATTTTCATGCTCCGGGCAACTCCATGCTGAGTCAGGTATTGGAGAGTAAGCGCGGCAATCCGCTGACACTTTGTGTGATTTATATGCTGCTGGCACAGAAGTTGGGATTGCCCATATACGGAGTAAACTTGCCTAACCTGTTCGTGCTCACGTTCAAAGGAGACATTTTGCCGCAGTTCTACATTAACGTGTACAACCGTGGCCTCATCCTGACCAAGAGCGACATTGATAACTACATTCAGCAGTTGAACCTGCACCCAATTGACATTTTTTACGAGCCCTGCGCACCAATAGACATCGTGCGCCGCGCTCTCCGTAACCTCTCGCTCTCCTACGAGAAACTCAACGATCCTGAAAAAGCCACCGAGATAGAGCGCTTACTAGACGCGCTAGCCGATGAACCAGCTCCTGGTGCTGAAGATGGTTCAGAAGGAGAAAGTGGAGATCCTGAAGACGGATCTGGGGGTGAAGAAGATATGTAGTCTGTTTTTACCTTAGTTTTAGAAAAACAGCCCTAAAAAGCAGAAAAGGCCTCACTGATTTTAACCAGTGAGGCTTTTTAACTACAAAGCTTTCCTTCCGTTCAGCCGCTGACCAGTTGTAATTTCAACTCTTGCCGAGAAGATTAGTACCAGTAACGAAAACATCCGCAACGAAGTAAAACTCCCCTCCTCACAGGGAAAGGGGTGAGCCTGCTTTTCAGTAGAATAAAAATTAAAGGTACTATCCCATTCTATGGGGCGGGAGTTACTTCCGTGACTTGCTAACTAGTCTCCATTGGTGCTGTTTTTGAAAAAATAAGCCGAAAGTATAACGCCGTTACATAGTAACGAAGCTTTTTATGCAACAGAACCGCCTCTAGTTATCTATAAGGACTAATCATATCAGATACTCCCCCTTTGAAGGATAGGGCTGTTAAGTTCTCACCACAAGAAGTTGCTCTTCCGGATTTGCAATCCGGAAGCGGGTATTCAGGGGATTTGTAATCCCCGTTGCTGCGCCATTGAACGGGAAAGCCGCGGATTGCAAATCCGCAGAATACCCAAGTTCGAGATTGCAAATCCCGAACAGCGGAGAAACTAAGCATATCAGATACTCCCCCTTAGAAGGGGGCGAAGGGGAATGTTTACACCTGCCGGTTCACGCATTCCTGATCCCATCTCTTCTCAGTCGTCTTGGGCATTCTTGAGGCGGGAGCCGAAAAGAGCTAGTGTAGCTACCGAAGGATCTAACGAAGTAACTCTTAGCAACTGGTGATACATCGGGCACTGCATCCGAACAGATCCCTACCTGTCCCTACCATTGCTGCCAAGGCCTTCCTGTTTCCTCAAATCCAGATCTGCCAACCGAACAACCGTTTTACAGCTGCTTTTCTAAAAACAAGGCTAAAACAGCTTAAACAGAAAACTTTAGCCTTTATATTTAGCGCTTCAATAGTTGAAGCATGATACAGAAGAGCAGTCGGTTAGACAACGTGTTCTATGAAATACGCGGGCCCATCTTTGAGAAGGCCGTAGATCTCGAAAAGCAGGGGTATAAAATCACACGCCTGAACATAGGCAATCCGGCTCCGTTTGGGTTTGACACCCCAGATGAGATTGTGCACGACATGATCGTGAACCTGCGCAATGCGCAAGGCTACACAGACTCAAAGGGTCTTTTCGCTGCCCGAAAGGCGATCATGCACTACAGCCAAAGCAAACAGCTGCCCGATGTGCAGGTAGATGACATTATTATTGGCAACGGCGTAAGTGAACTGATCTTGCTCAGCATGCAGGCCTTGCTGAACGACAACGATGAAATTTTAATTCCGGCCCCAGATTACCCGCTCTGGACAGCCGCAGTAAATCTTTCAGGCGGTAAAGCGGTGCATTACCTCTGCGATGAAGCTTCTGATTGGTACCCTGACCTAAAGGATATCGAAAGCAAAATCACCGACCGCACCAAAGGTTTGGTCATTATTAACCCCAACAACCCCACCGGAGCGGTTTACCCTAAAGAGGTACTGCAGCAGCTGGCGCAATTGGCTGAGCGGCATAAACTGATTCTGTTCTCAGACGAGATCTATGACAAGATTCTCTACGATGGCGTGGAGCATCATTCTACGGCGGCCTTTGCCCCAGACACCCTTTGCCTGACCTTTAGCGGCTTGTCTAAAAATTACCGCGCGGCTGGGTTTAGAGCGGGTTGGGTAGTGATGAGCGGAAACAAACGAATGGCGGCCTCATACATTGAGGGACTGAATGCCTTAGCCAGCATGCGCCTTTGCAGCAACGCCCCCGCCCAATTTGCCATACAAACCGCACTAGGTGGTTACCAAAGTATTAATGAGCTGATTTTGCCGCAGGGCCGACTATACAAACAGCGCGAGGCTTGCTACCAAAAGCTTACCTCCATTGAAGGCATCACCTGCGTAAAGCCAACGGGTGCCTTTTATATGTTCCCGAAGATTGATGTCAAAAAATTCAATATAAAGCGCGATGAGCAGTTTGTGCTGGATTTCCTGGTAGATCAGCACGTGCTGCTGGTGCAGGGCACCGGATTCAACTGGCCAAAGCAAGACCATTTTAGAGTAGTGTATCTGCCTACAGTAGTAGAGCTGGACGAGACACTGGATAAATTGGCCCTTTTCCTGCAAGACTACCGGCAGCAGTAGGTTGCCTACAACACGCTCACGCGGAGAATGAATTTAATTAAACTAACAGAAGTGTACGGACAGGTCGCGACCTGTCCTTTGCGGTGGCTAACGCATTTTATTCTGCTATAGGTGGCCTTCGTTAGATCTCTCGGCGCTGCTCGGGATGACCGTAAAAGAGAAGGATCAGGAATGCGTAGATCTGCTTGTGTAAACATCCCCCTTCGCCCCCTTCAAAGGGGGAGTATCTGCAATGCCATTAATCCTTTTTTCTGAACCAATAGAAAAAATTAGCCTTCTGTTTTAGGCCTGCTTTTCCAAAAACAGGCCTAAAACAGAAGGCTATTCCTAATCTTTAATTCTTAATTCCTAATTCGGCACGTACTGCAGGAAACTCAGGTTCTCTTCGCGGAGGGTGTCGTTGGCAATATTGAGCAGGTCTTTGGCTTCTATTTTACGGATCTGTTCAAAGATGTCGTTGAGGGTTTCAATGTGGTTGAGGTCCAGAATGCTTTTGCCCATCATCATCATAAAGCCCATGTTACTTTCTTCGGCCATGGCCAGCTGGCCCATCAGCTGTTCTTTGGCGGTGTGCAACTGTACACTGCCCATTGGCTTTTCTCTAAGCAGTTTCATCTCTTTCAGAACTAAGCCTGTGGTACGTTTCAGCTGCTTCTTCTCTGTTCCAAAATAAATCCCGAACAGGCCGGTGTCAATGTAAGTGGCATAGTTGGCGTCAATGGTGTAGACCAGGCCATGCTTCTCGCGCACGGCCAGGTTCAACCTGGAGTTCATGCCAGGACCACCTAAAATATTCACCAGCATAAAAAAGGTGAGGCGTCTGGGGTCTGACAGAGCGTAGGCGGGGCAGCCAATCACGCAGTGTGCCTGCTGAATCGCTTTTTCTACTGTGATGTTTTGAGGCTGGTACTGATCAAACGTAAGGCGCTCGCGGCGCTGAATTTTCTCGGGTATCTGCCCTAAATACTTCTCCGCCAGCTTCACTACCCGCTCAATAGGCCAGTTACTCACCGAGCAGAACACCAGCTTGTCGGTGCTGAGGTTACGGTCAATAAAAGCCTGAAAATTCTCACGGGTAAAGCCGCTTACGCTCTCGCGGGTGCCCAATATGTTGTTGCCCAGCGGATGGTCTTTGAACACCACGTCATCGAATTCGTCAATAATGGCGTCTTCGGGTGTGTCTAAGTACATAGCCATCTCTTCCAGAATCACGCCACGCTCTTTCTCAATTTCCTTGGCCGGAAAAGTAGAGTTAAAGGTAATGTCTGTGAGCAGCTCGAAGGCTTTTTCAAAGTGGTTTTCCAGCACCGAGGCATAGAAACTGATCTTCTCTTTGGTGGTGTAGGCATTCAGTTCGCCGCCCACGGCCTCCAGTCGGTTCAGGATGTGGAAAGACTTACGTTTCTGTGTTCCTTTAAAAGCCATGTGCTCCCAAAAGTGGGCCAGGCCCTGCTCGTGGGGCAGCTCATCTCTGGAGCCAATGTCCATCATGAAACCGCAGTGGGCAATTTTAGTGTGCGGCACCTGCTTGTGCAACACTCTTATGCCGTTAGATAAGGTATGGATATGGTAATCAGGTAATTTCGTCAATTTCTTAGTTGCGTTTAAAAGCAAAACACTTCTGCTGCGCCTTTCATTCCCAAAAAAGAGCAAACAGCCTGCAAAGGTACGGAGAGGAGAATTAAGAATTGGCAATTAGGAATTATGAATTGAGGAGGTTGCGTTTCAGGCCTGTTTTCAGGAAAAGAGCCTTGAAACAGAATAGCCAACCAGCTGCAGTTGCTCCGTATAAGTACTGTATGAGAAAAAAATTACTGAAAACAGTTAGGCGGTATTACAACAGGGTGGTGAACAGCATTGCTTTTTACCCCGCTGTCATAGCGCTGGTATTTCTGATTCTATCTTACATAGTGCTAACCTTAGATTTCTCTGAATTCGGGAAAGAGCTCAAAAGCCAGTGGGATTTCCTGAGCCTGAAAGATGCCAGTACCGCCCGAACCATTGCCGCCACCATTGCCGCCGGAATTCTGTCTCTCACTGTCTTCAGCTTTTCCATGGTCATGATCTTGCTCAATCAGGCAGCTTCTAACATGAGCAACCGTGTGTTGGGCAGCCTCATTGGCAACCGGTTTCAGCAGTACGTACTGGGGTTTTACATTGGTACCATTGTGTACGCTCTGTTTCTGCTCAGCACCATTAGAGACATTGATTCGGGTATCTATGTGCCGGCTCTGAGTGTGTACCTGCTCATTGTGCTCACAGTGGTAGATATTTTCCTGTTCATTTACTTTATACATTACATCACGCAGTCAGTCAAATTTGAAACTATTATTGCCCGCATACACCAGGAGACCAAGCGGGAGCTGGAAAACAACAGCCACCTGGCGGAGGAGTCAATGGAACGGGTGCCGGTCTTCACGCAGGGGCAGGAGCTGAAGGCGGAGGCATCAGGTTATTTTCAGGGCTTTGACCGCAAAGAGCTGCTACGCCTGTGCAAAGAGCAGGACATAAGTGTAGGATTTGTTTTCCCAGTGGGCACGTATGTTCTGGAGGGGGTGCCCTTCCTGAAAGTATCTTCTCTGAAACCTGTCACTGATGAGCAACAGGCGCAAATTAGGCTTCTGGTAGATTTCTATAGAGGCGAGTCTATCTCTAACACACCCTATTATGGGTTTAAACAGTTGGTGGAGGTGGCTCTGAAAGCGCTGAGCCCGGGTGTCAATGACCCAGGCACGGCAGTGTTGAGTCTGCACGCGCTGGTAGATCTATTGGCTTTCCGGCTTCGGAACTTTGCCTACCGGCTTATCAAAGACGAAGACGGGGTGGTGCGTATTGTAACGGTGGAAGATTCTTTCAGAGACATATTTATGCAAACGCTGCTTCCTATGTGGGATTACGGGCAAAGTGACCGTGTTTTCAGAACCGAGATGAAAAAAGTACTGGACCAGCTGCACGTTTTCCATACCGCCCCCGAAGACCATGCCTTGATAGAAGATTTGCGGCAGAAGGTAAAGCAAAAGATACAGGAAGAAGCGTAGAGCAATTGGCAGGATAAAAGACAGATGAAGGAGTTCTTGATTACGGTTGATCACCTCATTTTTTCCAGGGAAACCCCCGAAGGATAGCAAGCTGCTTTTGTTTTTCTTACATTTCAGGTGATTCTGAAAAGCTATGATACAGCAAAGAACAGACAAAGTAGAGCTTGAAAGCGCTTCCGCCGGAGAATACGAAGAGATACTGGAGGTGTGGGAAGCATCCGTGAGGGCTACCCACCATTTTGTGTCTGAAGACGAGATCCATTTCTACCGTCCGCTTATTCTGCAGCAGTTGTTACCGCAGGTGCAGCTGACCTGCGCCCGTAATGAGGCGGGCAACATGTTAGGTTTCTCAGGTGTGGCCGATGGTAAACTGGAAATGCTGTTTCTGCATCCAGCTGTCCGTGGTAAAGGCATTGGCAGAAAACTGCTGCAGCACGCTGTTCAGCAGCAGAAAGTAACCAAAGTAGATGTAAACGAAGAAAACGAGCAAGCAGTGGGCTTTTACCTGCACGAAGGATTTCAGGTGGCAAGCCGCTCTCCTGTGGACGGCATGGGCAACCCGCACCCAATCCTGCACCTGGAGTTGGTCGAGTCAAAAGCATAATTCTTGATTCCGATTTTCTGTTTTAAACCTGTTTTCTTAAAAATAGGCCCAAAACGGCATGCTTCTACAACAACCAACAATCAACAACCAGCAATCAACAATTTTTCAAAACCTGCTCATATACCTGGTGCAGCTGCGGAATGGTTACTTCTGGTCTGAACGTTTGGGCGTGCTCCAGGCCAAGTTTTATCATTTGTTTCTGAAGATCTGAGCTGGCAAGAATCTCCTGAATTGCTTGAGCCATGGCATCAACATCAGAAGGGGAGACGTAGCGGGCGGCGGGGCCACCGGCTTCGGCAAAGCAAGAGCCGGTAGAGGTGATCACGGGCACCCCGCTGTTCAAAGCCTCTACAATAGGAATACCGAAGCCTTCAAAAATGCTTGGATATACAAACAGCGTGGCCAGCTGGTAAATGACGGGCAACTCCTGAAATGGGATGTAAGGCAGAAACAGAGCTTTGTCTTCCAATTGATGTTTTGCCAAGTAAGCCTGCATCTCTTTGAAGTATTCTGTCTTACGGCCAATGAACACCAATGGTACTGAAGCGCCAGCCTTGTGCCAACTCCTGAGCAGGAGCAGCTGGTTTTTACGCCGTTCCAACGTGCCTACGCAAAGAATAAATTCCGAAGGCAGATTGTACTTCCGCAGAATCTCGTTTTTGGCCTCTTTTTCAAAAAACTGCTGAAAAACAGGGTCACAGTCTTGGTACACTACCTGTACTTTCTCCTGCGGAACGCCAAAGAACTCTTCTAGATCCTGCGCCGTCTGCTGACTGATGGCTACAATCTGATGGGCGGCATCACAGGCGTCTTTGAATTTTTTGCGGTAGATGTAGCGGTCAATAGGTAGGTACAGCTCGGGGTAGCGCAGGAAAATAAGATCGTGTATGGTAACCACGAGTTTAGTTTTCTGGCGGTCAAGGCCGTAAGGCAGCTCATTGCTGAGACCGTGGTACACTTCTATGGCATGTTTGGGCAAAGCTGCCCGTAGGCCGAAGGTGCGCCACAAAGAGGAAAAGCGCTTGCCTAAGCCATCGGGCTGTACCACCTGGGTTTTGGCTACTTGGGGGTAAAAGTCGTTGAACAAGTCGTTGCGGCGGGGAGTGAACAAAGCATACTGGTACTGCGGGAAATGCATCATCATACCCGAGATGACAAAGCGGCTGTAATTGCCTAACCCAGAGGTGTTGGTGAAGGCTCGTTTGGCGTCGTATCCTATTTTCATGCGCAAAGCAAAAGTACTACTCTTCTTTTAAACCAGCACCAACATGACTTCCGGTAGAGGAGTTTTAGAGGAGTAGCTGTAAGTAAGCCGTTGAAGCCGAAGTGAGTGCTTGCCCTTGTTGCACATATATATTGTAAACCTCAGGTAAGACTAAGTTATGGAAAGCGGTAACCAAAGATTCACAATAGCTGCACGACTATTCTTTTTTTCTACTCCCGCTGTACTCATCAGGCAAAGCCACTATGAAGAATAACACACTTTAATAAAAGGAGCCCCTCCAGCCCTCAGCCCCTCCAGCCCTTGTTGGTGTTATCACCAACAAGTAAAACTGCGGATCAAGTGATTAATGGCCTATTCCTTTGCTAGCCTTGATGGCTTTTTCTATTATTAGTAATCCAAACTCACCTGCCTTTGTGCTTGTTGGTGATAACACCAACAAGGGCGGGAGCTTTCTAATATTATCATTTCAACCTGAGCATCCTTTGTACTTGTTGGTGACAACAAGGGCGTGACAGATAGCAACAGCATACCGGGCTTGCCACCGAGACCTTTTCAATATGACAAATTCTATGTCTTGAAATATTTGTCTAATTACATCTTCCCAAATTAATTCATCATCTAAGAAAATAAACTAAACATTTAGTTTGAAAACTAAGTATTTAGTTTTATGTTTGGTAAAGGAAACTAAAAGCATCATGATGAAAGAGTTAACAAAAGCCGAGGAACAGGTCATGCAGATTCTGTGGGATATACAGCAGGGTTTTGTGAAAGACATTCTGGACCAGCTGCCCGAGCCCAAGCCCGCTTACAACACGGTGTCTACCATTGTGCGCATTCTGGAGAAAAAAGGCTTTGTCTCTTACAAAGCTTATGGCAAAACGCATGAGTACTACCCTTTGGTGGCCCGAGACGAGTACCGCCACTTCTACCTGAAGAACTTTATGGCCGGCTACTTTGGGGGTTCTTTCAAGAAACTGGTTTCCTTTTTCGCCAAGGAAGAAAACATGGATCTACAGGAGCTGGAAGAAATGCTGAAGCATGTAAAGCAAGACCTTAAAGAAAACGAAGATGAATAATGCGTTTCTTCAGTACGTAGCCGAGTCGGCGTTGTGCCTGCTGTTGTTCTACCTGTTTTACTGGCTCGTGCTGCGGCAAGAGACCTGCTTCAGGTTTAACCGTTTCTACCTGCTGGGTGCGTTGGTCGTAGCCACATTGCTGCCGCTGGCCAGTTTGCCCGCCTGGCCCCAAGCCGAACCAGAAGTAGCGGCCATTCAAAGTTTGGCTTATGTGCCTCTTGAAGATTATGAGCTGCCGGTGGAAATGGTTGAGGAAGAGTTTGAAAAGACTATTGATGTTTGGCCCTTTGTTTACCTGGCTTACGCGCTAGGACTGGTGCTTTTTACTTTACGCTTCGGGTACCAGCTGTTCTCTTTGTACCGCTACGCCAAGCAAGAAGGGGTTTATTTCAAACTCACGAACCACGCGCCGGTTATCCAGACCAACGGCAAAATGCCTACTTTCTCTTTTCTAGGCTACGTGTTCTTTGATAATACCCAAGCCCTTACCCCCGAAGAAACCGAGCGGGTGCTGCAGCACGAGCGGGTGCATCTAGACCAGCGGCACAGCCTGGATATTTTGCTGGTGTCGGTGCTGGGCATTGTATTCTGGTTTAACCCGTTGGTGCGCCTTTACAAAAATGCCTTGGAGCAAACGCATGAGTACCTTGCCGATGCTGAAGTAGTTCGCCACGCCAATCATCAAGAATATGCTTCTTTGCTGCTCAAGCAGGTGTTCCAGAAAGTGGGATTTGCCATGGGTAGCTATTTTTTCTTCAATAAATCTCTCACGTTAAACAGAATTAAGATGATGAAAAAATTGCCGCAATCCCCTAAAACCAGAAAAGTTTTGCTGCTGTTACCGCTGAGTATAGGCTTGGTAAGCGTGATCATGGCCATGCGTCCGGTTCAAGCGCTGGAGCCTGTGTCACCAGTAACTTCCTTGAAAGAGGCTGCATCTTCCATCTTTCTGACCAAAGATGAATCAAGGCCAGCCGAATTTCCGGGAGGCCGAGAAGCGGCCAATACCTTTGTCCGGAATAACTTCACGTTCCCTAAAATTGCCTTCGACCGCCTGAACGGAGGTGATAAAATGGTACAGGCAGTGGCCTCTATTGAAGTGGAGATAGACGCAGCCGGTAAGGCTACCTTGTCAAGGGTGCTGGAAATGGAGGTAAGCCCGAACCACCCGCAGGTGCAGGAGGCTGTTAAACAGGAATTTGCCCGGGTGGTCAGCCTGATGCCTTCCTGGAGCCCGGCTTTTAAAAATGGCAAAGCAGTGGCTTCCAAAGAAGTTATCAAAATAGCCTCGGTGAGCACTGATTTTCTGTCTTACTCTAAATACCTGGAGCACCGGCAGCAGAAAACGAAGGTGACTTCTGCCGCTGCAGAGGTACAAGCGTCTGGCAACAGCCCAGCTGAATATCCGGGCGGAAAAGGAGCCATGTACCATTACCTAAATACCCAGTTTATCATACCAGAGGTGGTGTTTAAATCTAAAGTTCCGGAGGATTATCCAGTTAAATTTCTTAGGCACATAAAGGCTCAAATTTCTATTGATGCTAACGGGTTTGTCACTGGTGTTAGACCCCTAGAAGTAAAAACGGAGCCATTTCATTCCACAGAAGTTGCTGTTGCTGTTGATAAAGAGTTTAGACGACTAGTGAACAAAATGCCTCAGTGGAAACCGGCTTACAGTAATGGTAAGCCGGTGGCCTCTAAAGAAGTGATTGAATTTGCAACAGTTGTGGTTATTAATGGAAAGACAACCTATGCCCAGGAAAAGGCAAAGCAGGAGGAAAGAGCAAAGTCCACTTATGTACCAACTAAGCCAACTACCACGCCAGAGGGTGAGCCTGTCTTCATTGCAGTAGAAAAAATGCCAGAGTTTCCCGGTGGGCAGGCGGCTATGTTTAAGTATTTGGCAGAAAACTTTAAGCTGCCTGCTGGCGAAGGTACCGGAACAATAGTAGGCTCCTTCGTGGTGAACAAAGAAGGAAAAATAACAAACATGCAAGTGCTGAAAAAACTGTCACCTAGCCTAGACGAGGAGTTTGTGCGGGTAGTGGAGGGCATGCCTACATGGACTCCGGGGATGCAAAACGGCAAAGCGGTGGCAGTGAAATATACCGTTCCGTTTAGGATACAAGGAAATGGGCAGCCGCAGAAAAGTGATGCAAAAACTCCCGCCAATAACGATGACGATAAAGTATACATTGCTGTAGAGCAAATGCCTCAGTTCCCAGGTGGGCAGGCGGCCATGTTCAAGTATTTGTCAGAGAATTTCAAGGTGCCGGCAGAAGACCAGAAAAGCGGAGCCGAGGGAACATTGGTGCTTGCGTTTGTTGTGACCAAAACCGGTGAAATCACTAATGTTCAGGTTCTAAAAAGCTTGTCTCCTACCTTAGACGAAGAGGCTTTAAGAGTGGTGAATTCTATGCCTCTCTGGATTCCGGGAAAACAAAACGGAAAAGCGGTTAACGTGAAGTACACGGTGCCATACCGCATAGTGATAAAAGATACCAAGCCTGCCACCACAACTAAACAAGACTAGGTACAGCAGTAGCTTTAGCTTACCAACAGCCAAAGAGCCCGAACCTGTTTTCGGGCTCTTTTTATGAAAACGGTCCAGAAACAGTAGTTAAGTTAAGAGCCAGTGTTACTATTCTTTGCCTGAATGACCGTTCAGACCTCACAGGTTTTCAAAACCTGTGAGGTCTTTTTTACAGCTACTCGCTGGTTTCTACCAAAAACAATTTGGGAACGTATTACAGAAGTTCCCTCTCCCTTGGGGAGAGGGCTAGGGTGAGGGGGCAGCGGTGGCTACGAAGCAACAGCCTATACATCAAGAGAGCCTGTCAGCCATTTTCGCTAAAGCACTGCTACTTCTACTGCTATTTGAACCGTGCTTCCCCCTCATCCTAACCTTCTCCCTCAGGGAGAAGGAACTCCGTTAATGCGTTTTGAAGCTGATTTCAGGAAAACAGGCGGGAAATGGGTGCATCAAATTCCTTCTCTTCAAAAGAGTGGTTAGATCTACTGCCACACTAACTCCACCACCTCAGGCCCAATCTGCAAAGTAGTATGGGTTTCATTTGGCAAGCGTTTAAGTTTTATTCTTCGGGCGCGGGTGGAGCGTTTCTCTTGCCTGATGACCTGTGTTGGCGAGCGTTTCCGGAAGAGAACAATGCCGCCGTTATATTGCATAGCAGCACGGTTAGCGGCGGCTTTGTACTTGAGCTTGCTGCCGGTAACCAGCAATGGCTTTAAGGGCATAGATACTGTAGCTGCTAAAGAATCCTGAGCTAACCAAAGTGCTTGCTGAGCGTTGGGCACGCCGTAGCCTACAAAGTTATTTCCGTAGGGGTACAGGTGTCCACTTTGGCGCAGAATGTTAGTAAGTTCTTCATTGGTAAGCTCAGGCTTGAATTGCAAAAGGCAAGCTGCTAAACCTGTGATGATGGGTGCTGAAAACGAGGTGCCGTTTGCCGAAAAGCAAACTAAATCGGGTTTGAGGTAAGGCAGAAAAGCAGGACCCACGCCGCTGTAGCCTTGCTTCGTCCACGTTTTAAAATCAGAGGAGCCAACGGCAATGGTGCCGGGCGCATCGGCGGGGGTGCCAATGATTTGCCAGCTCTGTTTGGCGCCATCGTTGCCCGCTGATAGAATAATAGTCATGCCTTTTTCCTCAATGGCGGTTTGCACGGCGCGGGCAATCATAGAAGAGCCATCCATTTGGTCGGGGCGGTAGTTCTCTTTAGGGTCATCATAGCCGGTGGCGTAGCCTAAGCTGGAGTTCACCAAGCGCACGCCCAGGCTGTCCATCCACTCCAGCGCCTTAATGAAATTTTCTTCCTCCATCCGGTTTTCACGTTTTCCGTGATCGGTGCGGGCCAGGTAATAGGTGGCTTCGGGCGCTAAGCCGGTGAGCAAATTCAGGGTGGGGTCATACCCGCCAATCAGGAGCAGTACATCGGTACCGTGGTAATCTAAGTTGCTTTCGCGCACTGTGTAAGGGTGCTGCTGGTCTGGGTTGACATAGTCCCGGAAGGCCGTCTCCCTGCCAGATTCAAAAATCGGTGCCAACCCAGCCTTCTGCGGCGCGCCATAAAAACCGGCATCTATCACTCCAATTTTCACGCCTTTGCCGGTAAGGCCAGCCTCAAAAAGCGCCTGCGGTTTTATCTGATTGATGGCTTTGCTGACGTAAGCAGGTTTAAAAGAAGCGGGGGCTGAGGTACTACTGGCCGTAAGGTAGCCGTTAATAGGATGTACCTCCTGCACAAAGGTCAGGCGCTGAAGCAAAGAAATTTGGTGCGCAGTGGCCTCTACGGCAGCGGCATTCAGCCATTTTGAAACAGTCTTTATTTTGATGGTAAGAGATTTCAAGCTGTCAAGATAGGCGCTGGAAACCGGAGCGTCAGAAAAGTGGAAGAGAGGCAAATCAAGTTTCTGTCTATTCTGCTGCGTATGAGCGCTCACCAACTGTGGCTGCTCTGAAACAGGTTTTTCTTTAAAAACCACCCAATACCGGCTTTGCGCCTCGGTTTGTAACGAAGAAAAGAGGCTGAAAAATAACAGAGAAAAAAGAAGCAGCTTTCTACAAACGCACACGCCAGACAGGTAGATAGAAACGGGTTAAGTCTGCAAATTATAATTTTATGTCATACATTTAAGCTTCCAAAATAATATCTGTTTTCGATTTGTTTTGAAAAAAACAGCTCTGAAACAGTAACTTAATCGGAAAAGACCAACATATCCTACCGCCATGAAGTACGAGTCTATCGGAAAAGAACTCTACATCCATAACCGTGAGAAGTTTGTTTCTTACCTCAAGCCGCAGTCGCTGGCCATCTTCAACTCCAATGACGTAATGCCTACCAACGCCGACGGCACCATGCCGTTCCGGCAGAACAGTGATCTGCTGTGGCTCAGCGGCATTGATCAGGAAGAAAGCGTTCTGGTTCTTTTCCCCGATGCCCGCGAGGAGCGCCTGAAGGAGATTCTGTTCGTGCGCGAAACCAACGACCACATTCTAACCTGGGAAGGCTACAAACTCACCAAAGAGCAAGCCCGTGAAGCGTCTGGTATACAAACCATCTTCTGGACGCACGAGTTTGAAAGTATTCTGAGCTCGCTCATGCCTTACGTAGAAAACGTGTACCTCAACTCAAACGAGCACCTGCGCGCCGTTATTGAGGTAGAAACCCGCGATGCCCGCTTCATCAAAAAGATGAAGGAGAAATACCCGCTGCACAATTACTGCCGCAGCACCCAATACCTGCATTACCTGCGCTCCATCAAGCATCCGCGTGAGATTGAGCTCATGCGCCGCGCCTGTGACATCACAGAAAAAGCCTTCCGCCGTATTCTCAAATTCGTGAAGCCGGGCGTGATGGAATATGAGATTGAGGCCGAGATCAGTCATGAATTCCTTCGTAACCGCTCGCGCGGACCGGCCTACGGTTCTATTATCGCCTCCGGCGAAAATGCCTGCATTCTGCATTATGTAGACAACTTCAGAGAATGCAAAGACGGCGATGTGCTGCTCATGGACTTCGGGGCAGAGTACGCCAACTACGCCGCTGACCTTACCCGCTCTATTCCGGTAAACGGCAAATTCACCAATCGCCAGGCCAAGGTGTACAACGCCGTGCTGCACGTCATGAAAACCGCCAAGCAGATGCTGGTGCCGGGTAACACCCTTGACCAGTACCACAAGTTTGTGGGCAAAGTAATGGAACACGAACTGATCAAGCTGGACTTGCTCTCAGAGGCAGACGTGAAAAACCAGGACCCTGCCGCGCCGCTATACAAAAAATACTTCCCGCACGGCACCTCCCACTTCCTGGGCTTAGACGTGCACGACGTAGGCGACAAGTACCGTCCGTTTGAAGAAGGCATGGTATTTACCTGTGAGCCGGGCATTTACATCAGAGAAGAAGGCCTGGGCATACGGCTGGAGAACGACATCCTGATCACGCACAACGGACCGGTAGATTTAATGGAAAATATTCCGTTGGAAGTAGAAGATATTGAGCGCGAAATGCGGGGTTAACCCAAAAAAGTGTATTTCCGCGTTTTGGAGCTGTTTTCCTGAAATCAGCTCCAAAACAACCTGAAACTTTTGTAGCAAGAAGGAGATTTGACCAAAAAGACTATCAGTAAATTAATATTTTAGAGTTAGAGTACAGTGAAACCAAGAGCGATAATCAGGTGTGCAGAGAAGTGGGGATTGGTGCTAGTTTTGTTTCTTGTAGCTGCCGTGGCGCAAGGTCAGGAACAGAAAGTGCCTTTGCCAGAAGAGGAGGAAGATCCGCAAACGGTTAGGCTTACCTTAGAGGAAGTTATCAAAATGGCGCGTGAGCAGTCGCCTAATTATCAACAGGCCCTCACGCAATTAGAGAACAGAACTTGGCAGTACCAGACGTACAAAAGTAACTATCTGCCCCAGTTGGCGCTTTATGCAACAGTACCCTCTTATGTTAATGACTACAGCCAAATTTTAGATCAGAATACTGGTGAGCAAAGATTTGTTAGAACACAGTCAGCGGTTTCTGCTGGTCACCTAGAGCTGAAACAAAACATTGGGCTTACCGGGGGAACCATTGCCATTGATTCAAAACTGACAAGGATTGATAATCCCAACGGGTATTCCTATGCCTCAAACCCTGTGGTGATCACCTACCGTCAGCCAATTTTTAACCACAACGGGTTAAAGTGGGACAGAAGAATTGAACCACTGCGTTTTGAAGAAGCCAAGCGCTATTTTTGGGAAGAGATGGAGCGGATTGCCATCAGGGCCACTGACTTATACTTCTCTCAGTTGCAAAGCCAAATTAGCTATGAAATTGCCCAGAAGAATGTAGCCAACAATGACACCCTTTTCAAGTTAGCGCAGGCCAGGTTTTATGATGCCAAAATCAGCGTGAATGAGTTACTGCAGCTGGAACTCAGTTTGCTTACTTCCAGACAGAGTTTAGAACAGGCAAAGCTTGATATTGAAATAAGTACTTTGCGCCTGAAAACCTATCTTGGCTTTACCGATACCTATCCTATCAGACTCATCATTCCAGACCAAATTCCGCAGTTTGAAATAGACGAGGAAGTGGCTCTGGTACAGGCCCGCGAAAACAGGGCAAGAATGATCACCTTAGAACGAGAGAGGCTAGATGCCGAGCGAAATCTGGATTGGGCCGAAGCCAGTACCGGCATTAACGCTGATTTATTTTTACAATATGGTTTAGCGCAGCAAGCTGGAGATCTTGTGCCCGTTTATGAAAACCCATCCTCACAGCAGCGGGTTAATTTGGGGCTGAGTATTCCGTTGCTAGACTGGGGCCGAAACAAGTCCAGAAGAGGAACAGCCCGAGCCAACCACAAATTGGTTACCGGTAACCTAGAGCAGCAGCGCGTGAGTTTTGAGCAGGATGTGTACTTGCAAGTAAAACGTTTCAAGATGCTGCGCGAGCAGATGAAAATTGCCCAACAGGCCAATGGTTTGGCAGAAAGACGTTACTTGGGAGCCAAAGACCGCTATTTAGCCGGTAAAATTGGTGTTCTGGAACTGAACCAAGCCGCCACTGAGCGCGACTCAGCTCGCCGCAGTTACGTAAGCAACCTCCGCAACTTCTGGGATGCCTACTATAACGTGCGGCTGCAAACCCTCTATGATTTCGAAATGAAAGAGCCGCTTACCATGCCGCTGCCTTTTTAGGTTAGAGCAAATACAACTTTGGGTTATGCAAGCTTTTGGATAGTTAATTTCCTTTTCTAATTGAAACGAAGCATTTTCAGAAAGTGTTATTTGCGCTAGCGTCATCACTCCTTTTTTCATTCTGCGGAGAAAGCCAGTCTGCACCTACAGAGGCTAGCATAACATCCAAAGAAACTGCTTCTTCTGTTGTTGAGGTAAAGACACCTGCAGCAGAAAGGCAGGATAAAGGTGTCTTCAAACCATCTGGTTTTACGGTAACCTGTGAAGAGAAAGAGGAAAAGAATCCTGAATCTGAAGACCCCATCATCATTAAAACATGTACTTACGGTAATTACAGAACTATAAGTACTGGCACACCTGATTTCAACGGTCGCTACAGTTATGAAAATGGTCTTTACAGATTTGAGAAGGGTAAATACATAGAAATTTCAAATTCAGCGCTCTTCAACCAGAAACAAGAGAAATTGCTCAAACATATAAACCAACAGATAAAAGCAGATTATCTGAAGCTGTCATCTGATCCGGAATCTAAAGAATGCTTTGAGGGGGCAGAACCATTTCATGATTTTCCAATGGATGAGTTAAGGCTTGAGTTTGAGGCTGGGCAACTCGTTTTCCATGTGGAGTTTGGTCTTCCTACTGCCTGCTTATCTGTGAATGGAACATCAGTTAGCTTTACACTACAGGAGGTAGAGCCTTACTTGAATAAGTGAATCTAGTATAACTATTGGTGTATAAAAGAAGAGCCTGTTTTAGGGCTGGTTTTGGAAAACCGGCCCTAAAACAGGCTCTTCTTTTATCTTATTCCTATTATTTCCCTACGCTCTTCCGGCCAATAAATACAACACGGCCATTCTTATAGCTACACCGTTTTCTACCTGATCCAGAATGATGGAGTGGTGAGAGTCGGCAGCGTCTGAGGTAAGTTCCACACCGCGGTTGATAGGGCCAGGGTGCATGAGCACTATTTCTTTGTTCAGCTCATCCAGCATTTTCTTGTTGATGCCAAAGTACATAGCGTACTCGCGTAAAGACGGGAACAACTTGCCCTGCTGGCGCTCCAGCTGAATACGGAGCACGTTGGCTACATCGCACCATTGCAGCGCCTCGCGCACGTTCCAGAATACTTTCACGCCCAGCCCGCCAATGTGCTTGGGCAACAGGGTAGGAGGGCCGCAAACGGCCACTTCAGCACCTAATTTCTGCAGCGCGAAAATGTTAGACAATGCCACTCTGGAATGGGTGATGTCACCAATGATCGCTATTTTCTTTCCGCCTACATCGCCCAGTTTTTCCCTGATGGAGAAAGCATCTAGTAAAGCTTGGGTAGGGTGTTCATGGGTGCCGTCGCCGGCGTTCACAATGTTGGCTTTTATTTTTCTGGACAGAAAGTGCGGCGCGCCGGGGCTGCTGTGGCGCATGACAATCATGTCTACCTTCATGGCCAGAATGTTGTTGACCGTGTCTAGCAGCGTTTCGCCTTTTTTGACCGAACTGCCCGAGGCCGAGAAATTGATCACGTCTGCAGACAGCCTTTTCTCCGCCAGCTCAAAGGAGAGGCGGGTGCGGGTGGAATTCTCGAAGAAGACGTTGGCAATAGTCACATCGCGCAGCGAAGGCACCTTCTTAATAGGGCGGCTTAACACCTCTTTAAATTGATCCGCTGTTTCAAAAATAAGCTGTATGTCTTGCGGGGTAATGTCTTTGATGCCCAGCAGGTGGCGGACGCTAAGCTGTTGCATGAGATTTGTCTTGTTCAGGGGTTAAAAGCCAAATAACGTCTTCCGGAGATTCGGCACCTTGCCAGGTTACTTCCACGCGCTGCGAGTGCAGCGAGTCTACACGCTGCCCTACGTAGGTAGCCTCAATAGGCAAATCGCGGGTGAATTGGCGGTCTATCAGCACCAGCAGTTCCACCTGGGCTGGGCGGCCGTAGGAGATCATGGCATCCAGGGCGGCTCTCACGGAACGGCCGGTGTACAGCACATCGTCTACCAGAATAACCCGTTTGCCTTCTAATGAGAAATCAACTTTAGTGGCATTAGGGGCCAGCGGAGCGGGGCGACGGCGGAAATCGTCACGGTGGAATGTGATATCTAGGTAGCCCGTCTGAACCGAAACGCCCAGAATCTTCTGCAGCGTTTGCTGCAGACGGTCGGCAACATAAATACCGCGGGGCTGTAAGCCTAAAATAACGGAATCAGAAAAATCGCGGTGCGTTTCAATCAACTGGTGCGCCAGCCGCTGAATCATGATCTGGAACAGGGCGTGCGGAACAATAAGGCGTTTGTGCATGGCCTTTGGCTTTTGGGCAAAGATAGGGGTAATTCGTTATCTGTTGCTCGTTATTCGTCTTTCGTTTTAGTAAAAAGTTGGGAAACAGCTTTCCTGTTTTGGGGCTGTTTTCCTGAAAATAGCCTCAAAGCAGCCTATTGCTTATGCTCTTTCACGATCAATAAGGGTTCTGAAGGTTGAATCAAGGTAACAGATAAAACCTCCAACCTTTCCAATAGTCATGATAGTGACTGATGAAATCTTTGAATTCATTTGAACCTGGTAAGCTGTTGCTTAGGGCATATTGGTTGTAAGTAGCCTGGCTTTCAAATTCTTTTAGTTCTGAGGTTTTGAGGTCAAAGACTACATATCTTCCATCTTCTTTTTCCGCAGACAGCTTGTTCTGGCTTACTGTGAAGGTAAGGAACTGCAGCTGGTAAGAAGTCTTTTTTTTGTCTGGGTACAAGTAGGTAAACGCGCCGTCACTGTTATAGATGGCTTGCCCATGCCCCACAGGTATTCTGCTGGAGTCGCCAAGCCCATGGTTTCCCCAGTAGGTGAAAGAAAAGATGAGAAGCCCAATTGAGTAGGTAAACCCAATCGGCAACCATGTGTAAAATTTCTTAGTCCTCCATTTCTGGAAGAGCTTAATTGAAGTAGCCTTACTTAGTAGGTAGAGTATAAGAAATGTAAGGGTAGCATAAGCTGTTGCTAGCACCGCTATTTTGAGCAGCATAAAAAGGAAGTGGATCAATGTGAACATTCATTCATTTTATTGAACCTGTCTGAAAGCGAAATTCCGCAAACACCTTTTACTCGTACACAACTTCCTGCAAAAAGAAGACCGAGCGGGCAGAGCCGTCTGCCGGCCGTATGCGCTGAAACCCGAAGGATATGAAATGGCTGCCGTACCATTGCACAATGCCCTCTTGGTCAGAACTTACTAGTTTCTCTGTTTCTTCCTTCAGCTTTATAGGTACATTCTCTTCATTTGAAAGTGAGGTGCCCGGTTTAAGTGTTTTATAGTGGAGGTGCTCTTCTTTAGGGTACACCAGGGTAATGTCACCATTGGGTGTAATGCCGGCTTCTACGGTAGGGGCTAATTCGGGGTAGGTGGCATTGCTTAACCTGAAAGAATTATCCCAAAGCAGGTTGCCCTGGCGGTCAAACACACAGGCAATGGCGTGGGTAAACCTGAAACCATCATAAATCTGGCGGGTATGAGGGCCGTTGCCGAAATTAGGGTTACCGCTGGCGGTGGTGTATTGGTAGCTGCGGTACTGCGGGTAATACACCTCACCTACAATGGCATATCCCAGTGGGTGAGGCATGATAGGGTGTAACAGCAGCCGGTAGCGCAATACCAATGGCTTGCCTTTTGCCTCTTGGCGGGCAAATTTTGCCTTCATTTTACGTTGCCTTCTAGGACTGGTGTATTCAAAAAAGTATTCCAGCTGGCTAAAATCATAGTATTTGATGTTGCCGGTTAAATCGCTGCTGAACAAACCGCGGGCAAACATAGAGGTTCGGTAACCATATGTGCCAATCAGTAATTTTTGAAGAGTGTCACCAGGAGTAAGGCGAGCGATTTGCAGAGTGTTGTCATCGCGGTACTGCATGTTGGGCTGCAGAAAATACGTGCCTATTACGTCGCCACTGGCGTTCATGCGCTTGGTTTGCAACCTAGACCGCCACCCGTTTGACTCAGCCACTACAAATTCAACCGCATTGGAAATGGTGTCCACCCTAAACTCTCCCAAGTCATCTTCCAGACCAAATACGGCGGGCAACTGACGCAATTCTTCTTTGCTGGGGTCTAGCAGCAGCATGTTCAGCTTGATGTGCTCTAAGGCATACAGGAAAATTTGCCCCTGCAGCACTTTCATTTCTTTTATGTTGAAATTAGAGGAGGGCATGACATGCTCTGAATACACATAGCTGCCGTTTGAAAGGTCTACCTGGTAGAGTTGCAGTCTTTTGGGGTCACGCGGGGCGAAAAGTAGGTATGCTTTGTTACGGTCTGAGGCTATTTTGTACAAGTTGCTGCCGCTTTTCTGCTCGTGCTCTACACGCAGGACTTGTTTTAGCTGCTTGTCATATTTGGTGATGATGAAGGGAGCCTTGGAAAACCAGGAGCTGCGCTTGAGGCTAACCAGCAGCAAAGAACTATCAGGTAGCGGGTGTACCCAATGCTCATCATCAAAAGAATTGCTTTCAACTTCCGCCCGGTAGGTTTGGGCGGGCGCAGGGGTCTTCGCTATTTCTGAAGACTTGTTTTTATTAGCCGATGCGCAGGAAAATGCTCCCCAACAACTTAAAAGCAGACACCAATAATAGATATTTCTGTACGACAAGGGCATATGGTGAGGGTATGTTAACAGGCTGGTTTGCTATAAGATAAAACAAACCTGCCTAAAATCCATAATCTTTTCCGTGGTACCAGTATTGCAAGTGCGGTAAGCAATGCCTTCTGTTGCTTACCGCAGCTAGAGAAACAGCCATGAGGTAGCCTTGGTAGGTAGTGCAGAAGTTGTCTGTCTGCACCTAAGGTTAATTCCCCATGCCTAACAATATGTCAAACTCCTCTGGGCTGAGCGGCATGACCGAAAGCCTTGACTGGCGTAGCAGCGCAATGTTCTGGAGTCTTTCTTCTTTCTTGATCTGCTCTAGAGTAACTGGCTTGGCAAATGCTTTTTCAGGTGCCAGCGTTACCGCCAGCCAGCGTGGGTCATCAGAGGTAGGGTCTGGGTAGGCGGCTTTGGCTACTTTGGCCACACCCACTATACATTTGTCTGATACGCTATGGTAATACAAGACCAAGTCTCCTTCGGCCATCTGCTGTAGGTTATTGCGGGCCTGAAAGTTACGGACGCCGTCCCAAGTGGTTTGCCCGTCGCGCTCTAAATCAGACCAAGCGTATTTTTCAGGTTCAGTTTTTACTAGCCAGTAGTTCATAATTTGAAAGTAAGTAAAGGAGCAGCAATGTGACTTACTGCTCGGTGGTGGTTTTCCGTCGGATTTTCATTACCTCAGGCTCGGCCAAAAGTATCTCTATTTCCTCAGGTTTGTGTTTTTGGTTATTGAATTGAATGCGGATTTGCTTCTTGCCCTGAGACTCCCATTTACCGGGCTGTTCTTCCAACCCGTCGGCGGGGGCAATGCCGTAGCGGATAAAGTTACCGTCTTTCAACAGCATAAAGCCTGTTCTGCCCCGGCTAGGCGGAAAGTCGAATGTATTGGGCCGGTAGGTACGTACATCGGCGGAGTCTTCTTCATACGAATAAAGCCACGTTTGCCCGTACACCGTTTCGGGTACATTCAGCCGGTTGCCACATTTCGAAGCCATCAGCCCCAAGGCCAACAGCACAAGAACGGAAGAAAGGTTTTTCATGCTAGTGTGAGATTACTGCTGCATTCACTCAACCGCAATCTAGGCACAAGATAATAAACAGTTACCAGTGAACAGTTACCAGTTACCAGTAATCAGTGAAAAATTAGTTGCTTGCTGTTGCTGATAAAGAAGAAGACGGAAGTAACAAACCAGTTTTTCATCCTGAAAAGCAGTATATTCTTGTTCCCATCCTTGGTTATTTTTCACTGTTTGCTGATAATTGTTCACTGGTTACCGTTTACTGATAACTGTTCACTGATAACTGCTAACTTTGCCCTGTGGAGAATAAAGAGCTCATCCGTATGTTTCGTCTAACGGCTTCTTTGATGGAGCTGCATGAGGAGAATCCTTTTAAGATCAGGTCCTATACCAGTGCCATTATGGTGCTGGAACGGATTGAATCTCCTATTCACCAGATGAGCCAGAGCCAGCTGGAGAAGCTGGATGGCATAGGCAAGGGCATGGCCGCCAAAATATTGGAAGCTGTGCAAACTGGCTCATACGCAGATTTAACCCGTCTGCTGGAAACCACGCCTGAGGGGGTGGTGCAGATGCTGAACATTAAGGGCATTGGCCCTAAAAAAATCAAAACCATCTGGAAAGATCTGGGCGTTGAGACCATTGAAGGGCTGCGCGAAGCCTGCGAGAAAAATGAGATTTCCAAACTGAAAGGGTTTGGGGCGAAGACGCAGCAGACTATTCTGGAGGGGCTGCAATACACCGAGGCGAATAAAGGCAAACTCCTTTGGGCTGAGGCCGAACCACTAGCACTGGATTTGCTCTCTTTTCTGAAAAACAGGCCGGAAACAGCCCAAGCTGAAGTGGTGGGTGATATAAGACGCTACTTGGAGACGGTAGACACGCTGCAGTTTTTAATCAGCCTGAACGATGACAGCAACTGGCCTGCCTTCCTGAATGAACTGCCAGGCATAACTTCGTTGGAGAACCTTTCCGGGCCGTTTGTATGGCGGGGCCAACTGCAGGAGTCGGGGGTGAAGCTGGAGGTGCGGCTGGTGCCGGAACGCCGGTTCGCAAACCAGGTGCTGCTGTACTCAGCCAATCCGCATTGGCTCTCGCTGCCAGTAAACGACAATGGTGACACGCTCATGGCCGAGGCCTACGGTGAGCCTGCCGCAAATGAGGAAGAGATTTTTAGCAGGCTGCATTTGCCGTTTGTGGCGCCCGAGCTGCGTGAGAGCGCGCGCGTGTTGGAATTGGCCAAAGAAAACAAGATGCCTCAGTTACTGATTGACCAAGACCTGAAAGGAACCGTGCACAACCACAGCACCTATTCAGACGGCGCCCACAGCCTGGAGCAAATGGCGGTGCACTGTCAGCAGTTGGGTTACGAATACCTGGGCATCTGCGACCACTCCAAATCAGCCTATTATGCCAACGGACTGCAAGAGTTTAGGGTCAAAGAACAGCACAAAGAAATAGACCGGCTGAACCAGCAACTGGCACCTTTCCGCATCTTTAAGGGCATAGAATCTGATATACTGGCCGACGGCTCATTAGATTATGATTCTGAAGTACTGGCAAGTTTTGATTTCATTGTGGCTTCCATTCATAGTAACCTTAAAATGGACATTGTGAAAGCCACTGACCGGCTCATCACCGCCATTCAGAACCCTTACACCACCATGCTGGGCCACCCCACTGGCCGCCTGCTCCTGCGCCGTGAGGGCTACCCCATCGACCACAAAGCCGTGATAGACGCCTGCGCTGAGCATCAGGTAATCATAGAAATTAACGCCAACCCCTGGCGCTTAGACTTAGACTGGCGCTGGGTAGAGTACGCCCTCAGCCAAAACGTACTTCTCAGCATAAACCCAGATGCCCACAGCATGCGCGGCTACGAAGATATGCGCTACGGCGTGCTAGTAGGCCGCAAAGGCGGATTGACAGCCGAGATGACATTTAATGCTAAAAGTAGGGAGGAAGTAGCGGCGTATTTTGCGGAGCGGAAGAAGGCAAAGGGAATTTAACCAGTGCTTCTGGCAGTTTCAGCAATTCAATTGTTATTTCTGAATTATTACCTTTCGAACTATGGTCATGCCGGAATCAGAAATTTTCAGAAAGTAAACCCCTGCAGGCAATTGTGAGGTGCGAAGCACCGCTTGAATGTTGCCATTAGCAACAGGAAAAGATTTGCTCAGCACCCACTGGCCAAGGGCATCAGTAAGGGTTATGTCTACGTTTCTGGCCTTTGCTCCTGTATATTTTATACTCAGAAATTCTTCAGAAGCAGGGTTTGGGTAGACAGTTAGATTGTCCACTTGTTTTAATTCACCTATACCCGTAGGGATAGATGATTTCCCTGCAAAGACTCTGGCAATGCGATTGCGTTCTACACCATCAAATGAAGTAAAGTATCCAGCAATAAGTACCTTGTCGTCTGGCTGCAACGCCAAGCCATAGACAGGTCCATTGGCACCATCACCAGGGTCAAAGCCCATGTCTATAGATCCGTCAGGATTAAGGCGGGTAATATGATTGCGGGCGTTACCATTAAATAAAGAAAAGTCTCCGCCTACAAGTATTCTGCCATCAGGTTGCAACTTAATAGCTAGAACATGTTTAAGAGCGGTATTGCTAGTGCTATGGATTGAGTTAAAGTCTGTATCTAAAGTTCCGTTTGCGTTAAGGCGCGTAATTCCTTTAAGGATAATGGATCTATCAAAGAGAGAGATTCCTCCGCCGACAAGGAGTTTCCCGTCGGGTTGCAACGCTAATGCTTTTACAGTACCATCAATCCCAACCTTATACTCTCTATCTAAAAGGCCATCGGCGCTTAGGCGGAGAAGTGAATTCCCTCTCGAAAAGTTATTAGTGGAAAAATTGCCCATCACATGGCCTCCAATTAGCACCTGCCCATCAGGTTGCACGGCAATAGCGTAAATAGTGCCTATAATAGTGGTAGAGCCGTCCTCAAAGCTGGTATCAAGAGAACCATCAGAGTTAAGGCGGGCAATACAGTTGCGGGTTGTCCCATTGAAAGAGTTAAAGGATCCTGCAATATACATCTTGCCGTTAGGCAGCGGCGATATAGCAAGAACAGGCGCTGTTGGACCAGTTCCGGGATTGAATTCTGTATCCAAAGTGCCATCAGCGTGTAAACGAGCAATATGCTTACAAGCCTTACCATTATAAGTGGTAAATTCCCCACCAATCAAGATTTTTCCATCGGGCTGAACCGCCATGGTCAAGATCTGGCCATTAGCGCCGGTTCCTGGATTGAAACTAGTATCTAAAGTGCCGTCTGCGTGGAGGCGGGCGATGCGGTTAAGGGCTGTTTTGTTAAAAAAGGTAAAGTCGCCACCGATCAGAACCTTTCCGTCAGGCTGTAGGGCTACAGTATTGATTTGGCTATTCGCGCCGGAGCCTATATTGAAGTCAATGTCTAAGGAGCCATTGGTTAATAGGCGGGTGGCGTAGTTACGACTAATATTGTTATAGGATGTGAAGCCACCAGCTATCAAAACTTTACCGTCGGGCTGAACCAATACAGCTTGCACTGATCCGTTTGCGCCTATTCTAGTATTAAAACTAGAATCTAAAGAGCCGGTTGCAGTAAGACGGGCAAGGTAACTGTATAAAGCGCCGTTGGAACTACTAAAGACTTCTCTTCCGCCAATCAAGATTTTACTGTCTGTTTGCACTGCAATGCAATTAACAGGTTTATTTACTTCAGGGATGAAGTGATCTAAGGAGCCGTTTAGATTAAGTCGAGCCAAATATCTGCGGGCTAATCCATTGTAAAAGGTGAAATCCCCGCCAATGAGTATTTTTCCGTCAGTATGAATCGCGATCGCATGAACTATGCCATTCGCGCCGGTGCCGGGGTTGAAGCCGGTGTCCAAGGACCCGTCAGTATTGAGCCGGGCTATTCTGCCGCGAAGCGTACCATGGTAGGAAGTGAAGTCCCCGCCAATAAGTATTTTCCCGTCAGATTGCATCACCATTGCTCGGATCGAGGCATCTGCGCCCGTCCCAGGGTTGAACTCGGTGTCCAAGGACCCGTCGGCGTTGAGTCGCGCAATTCTTCCGCGAGGCGTGCCGTTGTAGGAGGTGAACTCCCCGCCAATAATTATTTTACCATCTGGCTGTAACACCATGGTCCGGACCGCGGCATCTGCGCCGATTCCGGGGTTAAAATCGGTGTCTAGGGATCCGTCGGCGTTGAGTCGGGCTATGCGGTTGCGGACCGTGCCGTTGTAGGAGGTGAAATCCCCGCCAACCAGTATTTTACCATCTGGCTGCACAATTACCGTATTCACAAATCCATTCGCTCCGGCACCAGGGTTAAAGTCAGGGTCTATTGAGCCTTCTGGGGTAAGCCGGGCTATGTAACTGCGGGGAGTTCCGTTGTAGGAGGTGAATTTGCCACCAATCAAAATTTTGCCGTCTGATTGTGCCGTAATAGTTAACACCTCTTGATTCGCGCCCTTTCCAAAGCCATCTTCCACCTCTATGGGTTCAAAACTTGTATCTAGGCTGCCGGCTTGCTGTGCCTGTACGTTATTCAGGCAACCCATGCTGGCCAAAAGCCAAATTGCCAGCATCAATTGTTTCTGAAGGTTACGGAATGAGGTAGTAAGCATGATTAGAGCCTTGATTAGGAATAATAATGATGCCGGAGGAGGTTCCTACATGCAATTTGTGCCTACTTCAAAGCTACAATCTTATTACTTGTTGTACAAGTGTATAATCTATTTATTAACAGCTTGTTAAGTGTTTAAGCCGTTCCTGAAGTTTTACGGAATTAATTTGATAATTGCCTCTTTACTTAATGCCCCCGGGCCTGCGGATTCTTTGCCGCCTCAGGGTCATAGCTTACAAAAATATTAATCCAAATAGCTCGGGAAAGCTTGAAGATAGCAGGCAGAAACAGCAACAAAGACAAGACCAACGCTCCGATAAACATCAGAACAGTCACTTCCTCTGAGAAAAGCATCATGAGCCAAACAATGGCCAGGGTTGGTCCGGTGGTGAGGCCGTAGCTCACAAACATGGCGCCGTAGTAGTAACCGGGTTCAGGCTCGTAAATCTGCTTGCACACGGGGCAGTGGTCCAGCATCTGCGACATTTTGCGGTACCCCAGCAGGCTGTTATTCACAAACAGGTCACCTTCGTGGCACCGGGGGCATTTCAATTTACAAATGCTGTATAGTTTTGAGCCTTTTCCAAGCATGGTTTCTGTGGTTTTGCCTAAAAGGTGAAACGTAAATTCTTGTTCTAAAGATGGTCATCCTGGGGAACAGGCAAAGGTAAATAGTCTGCACCTTCCGTTTTTACACAATTAAGTGAAAACATTACATGAATGTGTTTTAAGCCTAGTTTTGGAAAAACAGGCCTAAAACGGCAAAGCCTCACAAGTTTTTTGAACCTGTGGGGCTTAAACTATATTAATGCGTAACTGCCGCAGATTTCAACTAAGCAAATTCAAGCTGTGACACATGTAAAAAGGGAGCAGGTTTTTAGCCAGCTCCCTTTTTCTTTCTACAAATGTTGGTTCATGATTGGTTGTGGCTGACTTGTGTTTTAGGCCTGTTTTTAGAAAATCAGCTCAAAAATAAGAAGGAGAAGATTACTGAATCACCACTCTCTGCACAAAAGGACCTTTGTCTGTTTTAAGGTGCAGCAAATACAGCCCGCGGGGCAAATGATTTACCTGAAATACCCAGCCGTCAGCTGACTTTTGCGGAGCCTGAATAAGCATCTGCTGCCCTTGCAGGTTTACCAGTTTCGCGTGCTGTACCTGGGCGGTGGCCGAGGATCTCAACACAAAGGTGGCGGTAGCTGGGTTGGGAGCAAGACTGAAAGCAATGCCTTCTTCTTCGGGCAGTGCTGTTACTACCTGATAAGCAAAATCCTGTGACCAGGGAGAAAAGCAGCCTGTGCCTATTTTGCCGCGCACTGAGTAGTTACCCGATGCCCGCGCATTCAACTGCGCGCCTGTCTCTCCAGGTAGAATTTCCCCGTCTTTCCGCCATTCATAGGTCATGCCTGAACCGGTTGCCTGAAGTGTATGATCAGAGATTTTGCTTATGGCAAGTGGGGGCGGAGAAGGCAGCACCGTTATTTCCACTGCATCCATAGAAGGGGTAGAGGCATCGTTTTTGGTGACCCATAAAATGTAATTGACTTTTTGGGCGCTGGAAGCGGTTGAAGAAAGGGTTAACGTGGGGTTGGCTATGGTGGGGTCTGACAATCCGGTGGTAGGAAACCACTGGTAGGCATGCCCCGCTTCTGGGGTTCGCCCTATGGTGAATGGGGTGCCGGGGCAGGTGGTTTGATCTACTCCTGCCATAGAGTTTGCGTTGAAGGCATTGTCATGTGCCATAACTTGTATGTCCCGCTGTACTTTACCTATCAGCCTTTGGTCCCGCCATTCTTCTACCTCATACGCTAAGGCATATTGACCCAATGAGCCAGGAGTATTCCAGGAGATGAATCCTGTGTTGTGGTCCATCCGGAATCCAGCAGGGGCATCTGGAGCAGCATTGCCTAGAAAATTTTCTAAACCCTGGTAGCCACCACCTGTTTCTGCCAGCGGGTTACCGCAGCTAGAGGTGCCGCCTCTTGTTTTTACCGGAACCACCTTGTAGGACAAACTGTCGCCATCGGCATCATAACCTCCCGGAAGGTGATAAAAAACTTGGTTTCGGCTGGCCGTAGTGACCAAAGGCGTTTGGAAAACAGGTGAACGGTTATGACCAATGAACGGGTCAATAGTAAAGGTAGACTGAATCAAGAAAGATTGTTGAACTGAATTTACAAGATTTAGTATTCCTCCGTTTCGGTTCTGGCTTTCAAAAGTGGCGGTATATGTACCGGATCCGCTGTACGTATGGTCAAAATAATACACTATGGCCGTGATTTCCCCATTCGTACCAGGTACTATGGACGAGGTTGCCGCGGAGGAAGAAGCAGAGCTACAGTCTCCAAAGTAAAGGGTAGCCCGGTTCTCATAAAATCCACCTGTAGCAGTGTAAAGCACAATCTTAAAGAAGATTCTGTTAAGGTTTTGATTTGCCGTGGTGTCACTGTGGTAGTAGATATTACCCGCCCTTAAATGGGTGGCCTGCGCATTTTGGAAATTCAATGCCAGCAACAGCGTCAAACAAGGTAACAGGTAGAGTAATTTCCTTAGGGGTGGAGGTATGGCTGCCATAGGGGATATAATTTAGGGTAAAATATTATTTGCAATAGTTTGATTATGAGATGGTAAGGTATAAATTTTTCTAATGACACACAAGCAGTTGAAAAGGGGCGGAATGAGTAAGCAGATTGCCAAGAGGTAGCAAACTTGAATTGTGCTAATTTGCAGCCAACTTTTACCTATGCCAACAGACTCATAACAGCACCCTTCTTGCATATGCTCATTTTTTTTTGTTCTGCTGTACTTGATTTTAAACGTGTTTATTGGACTTTGGGCTGCTCGGCGGGTGCAAAACACCTCAGATTTTATGCTAGCCGGCCGGTCTTTGCCGTTGCCTATGGCCACTGCTGTAGTGTTTGCTACTTGGTTTGGCTCAGAAACTATTTTAGGGGCTAGTGCTGAAGTAGCCGAGGAAGGTTTGATAGGCATGGTGGAAGACCCATTAGGTGCGGCACTCTGCCTGGTGCTGGTGGGTCTGTTCTTCGCCAGAAAGCTGTACCTCATGAACCTACTCACCTTCGGCGATTATTACCGGGTCAAATTTGGTCGGTCGGCTGAACTGGTGGCGTCGGTTTGTTTGGTAGTGTCTTACTTTGGTTGGGTGGCGGCGCAAATGGTAGCGTTGGGTATTGCTTTCAATTTACTGTTGGGCACTACACTGCTGCAAGGGGTGGTGATAGGAAGCGTGCTGGTGGTGCTGTACACGTACTTCGGGGGTATGTGGAGCGTGAGCGTGACGGACTACCTGCAGACCATCATGATTATTCTGGGGCTGTTGGTAGTAACTTGGTGGGTTATGCGCGAGAAACCTTTAGCCGAAGTAACCGCCACCTTGCCAGATGATTTCTACCGGATCACGCCAAAGGAAGGGGCTTCTTTCTCTGGCTGGCTCAACTATCTGGCTCTTTGGATGACCATTGGGCTAGGCTCTATTCCGCAACAGGATGTGTTTCAGCGGGTTATGTCGGCCAAATCTGAGAAGGTGGCAGTGCGGGCTTCTTTGCTGGCGGCGTTTCTGTATGTGACGGTGGCACTGTTGCCATTGGTGCTAGCTATCTACGCCAAAGTACTGCACCCGGACCTGGCCGCCAAAGATGCCCAGATGCTGGTGCCCAGTCTCATTTTAGGTACTAGTCCTTTAGTGGTGAAAGTTCTTTTCTTCGGGGCGCTTATTTCAGCTATTGTGAGTACCGCCAGCGGGGCTATTTTGGCTCCGGCTTCTATTTTAAGCGAGAACCTGTTGCGGCCGCTGCTCAAAGAAATGAATGACAAAAAGCTATTGGCCCTGTCCCGTTCGAGCGTGCTTGTGGTAGCGGTCATTTCTCTCGGGTTTGCTTTGTCCAGAAGTAATATCCACGAGCTGGTGAGCGAGTCGTCGGCGCTGAGCCTGGTGAGTTTGCTGGTGCCGCTGGTAGTTGGAATCTATTTCAAGAAGACTTCGGCGGGAGCCGCTATTTTGTCTATGGTGCTGGGTATGGGCGTTTGGTTGGTTTGTAAAGTACTGGGCACGGAGGTGGAGCCGCTATGGTATGGGCTGGGAGGGAGTATGCTGGGGTATTTGGTGGGATTAGGGATGTTCTGTTCTCAAGAGAGCGAATTGAAGGTTGACCACTAAGCTGTTTTAGGCTTATTTTCCGGAAAGCAGGCCCAAAATAGAAATCACCAGCTAAAAAGACCTCGCAGTGTCTTCCAGACCTGCGAGTGTTTGTACCAGTAGCGGTTGGGTTATTTATTTTAGATTTCTACAAAGTTGGTAAAGCCAATCAGGAGATTGACTTACATAATGGTTCGTAGAGCGCTTGCGCTAATTCTACGCACAACTTGTAAAATAAAAAAGCCCTCACAGGCTTTCAAAACCTGTGAGGGCTACTGCGTTTTCGGTCTGTTTTTCTGAAAACAATCTTAAAACGCTACGCTAGCAACTCAGCAATCGCCTTGTCTACTTTTTCAAACTGAAACCCGTTCAGCACCTCGTCCATCAGGCCTTTTATCTCCGCAGTACATAAATTCCCAATGCTGCCTTCGTGCGTGTGGTGCACTTTCTCGGGGCGCTCAAACTCTCCTTTCTCAATAGCCAGCCCCACGTTCTTGTACGCGTCCCGGAATGGCACGCCACTGAGTACCTGATTGTTCACTACTTCCACGCTGAAGAGGTACTGGTATTTCTCGTCTTTCAGGATGTCTGAATTCAGCTTCAGGTGCGGCAGCATGAAGGTCATCATCTCCAGGCAGTTCCTGATTTCGGTGAAGGCGGGGAAGAAGCTTTCTTTGAGCAATTGTAGTTCGCGGTGGTAGCCGGAGGGCAGGTTGCCCAGGAGCATCTGAATTTCCGTGGGAAGCGCTTGCAGGCGGTTGCATTTGCCGCGCATGATTTCAAACACGTCGGGGTTTTTCTTATGCGGCATAATGCTGGAACCGGTGGTCAGTTCGTCGGGCAGCGTCACGAAGGCGAAGTTCTGGCTCATGTACAGGCACACATCCATGGCCATGCGGCCGAGGGTGCTGGCAATGGAGGCCAGGCCCATGCTTACGCTGCGCTCGGTTTTACCGCGGCCCATCTGGGCGTACACCACGTTATAGTTCAGCGCCTCGAAGCCCAGCAAATCCGTGGTCATCTGGCGGTTAAGCGGGAAAGAGCTACCGTAACCAGCCGCCGAGCCAAGTGGGTTCTTGTTGCTGATTTTGTAGGCGGCTTTCAGAATTTGCAGGTCGTCTACCAAGCTCTCAGCATAAGCGCCAAACCATAAACCGAAAGATGAAGGCATGGCTACCTGAAGATGCGTGTAACCAGGCAACAAGATGTCTTTGTTCTTCTCGCTTAGTTCCTGCAGAGTGGTGAACAGCGTGTGCACGGCCTCCACGGTCTGCCTGATTTCATGCCGGATGAAAAGTTTGAGGTCTACCAGCACCTGGTCGTTGCGGGAGCGGCCACTGTGGATTTTTTTCCCGGCCTCACCTAAACGACGAGTGAGCAACAGCTCCACCTGCGAGTGTACGTCTTCTACGCCGGGCTCTATTTCAAACTCACCCCGCTCAATGCTTTTGTAAATCTCCTTGAGCTCGCGCTGCACGGCAGCCAGGTCTTCCGGCTCCATCAGCCCAATGCTCTCCAGCATGCGCGTGTGCGCCAGGGAACCCAGCACGTCAAAAGGAGCCAACTGTAAGTCCATTTCGGCGTCTTTGCCCACGGTGAATTTTTCAACGTTCTGCGCCACGGAAGTTTCTTTCTGCCAGAGTTTCATGCTAAGCGGTAATAACAGGAGTCAATAATTGTATGTAAAGGGTAATGCCCTCTTCTAATTCTGAAAGATAAATAAATTCATTGGCGGTATGTGACCGCGCCGAGTCTCCGGGCCCAATTTTTAGCGACGGAATATTCAACAGAGCCTGGTCTGAGGTGGTAGGGGAGCCGTACAGGTTCCGGCCTAGCTTTATTCCCGACTGCACAATGGGGTGGTTTCGGTCAATGCTGGAGGGCCGCAAGCGGGTAGACCGTGGTGTCACCTCGCTTTTGACGTGCTCCCGAATTAGGCTCAACACCTCCTCAGGCTGATAGGCATCGGTCATGCGCACATCTACCGTGAATTTGCATTGGTCGGGTACCACGTTGTGCTGCGAACCTGCCTGAATGATGGTCACGCTCATTTTGACAGGCCCCAAGAAGCTGGACTCCTTCGGGAAGCGGAATGTACGGAACCACTCTATATCAGGCAGCGCCTCGTAGATAGCGTTGATGCCCTCCTCACGGGCGGCGTGTCCGCCTTGGCCGTGGGCCACGCAGTCCAGCACCATCAAACCTTTCTCGGCTACGGCCAGGTGCATTTGGGTAGGCTCACCTACTATGGCAAATTCTACCGAGCCTAGTTCTGGGTATACCAGCTCAATGCCGTTTATGCCCGAAATTTCTTCTTCGGCGGTAGCCGCCAATACCAGGTTATAGGTTAAATCCTGCCGCTCATAAAAATGCAGGAACGTAGCCATCAAAGCCACTAAACAACCACCCGCATCATTGCTGCCCAAACCAATGAGTTTGCCGCCTTGCACGGTGGGCGTGAACGGGTCAAAGGTCCAACTGGGGTGAGGTTTCACGGTGTCATGGTGCGAGTTCAACAGCACCGTAGGCAAGGCAGGATTGTAGTGCTGGTTGAAGGCCCAGACGTTGTGCTCCTTACGGTGAATATCCACGCCCCGCGCCTGCAGAAACTGCGCAATCGCCTCTGCCGTACCAGCCTCTTCGCGGCTGAAGGATTGGATGGAGATGAGTTGCTGCAACAGCGAAAGGGCGTCTTGGTATAAGGTGTTGTTCATGCACTAAAGGTACGCTACCCGATACTCCCCCTTTGAAGGGGGCAGGGGGATGTTTACATCTTCTGATTTTCTGTTTTGGGCTTCATTTCTGAAAAACAGCACCAAAACAGCAATGCGGGTAGAGACAAGGCAATGCCTGGTCTCTACTTTTCGTCAGTGTACAATTTCTCCGCCTTATTGGCCGAGGTCCTGATGCCTTTTATCATGGCAGAGCTGAAGCCATTGTGCTCCATCTCGTTCAAGCCCGCAATGGTGCAGCCTTTGGGCGAAGTTACCTTGTCAATTTCATTCTCTGGGTGACTGCCGAAGTGAAGCAACAGCGAAGCCGCACCTTTGGCGGTTTGAGCGGCCATACGCAGCGCATCTCCCGCATGAAAACCAATCTCGGTGCCACCCTGCGCCGCTGCGCGGATGGACCGCAAAAAGAAAGCAATGCCACAGGCCACCAATGCGGTAGCCGAAGACATAAGTTCTTCCTCAATTTCCACGGTCTCGCCCACGGCCGAGAAGATTTCTTTCACCAGGGCCATGTTCTCCGCCGAGGCATTTTTGCTGGCAATACAGGTCATAGATTCCTGAATGGCGATGGCGGTGTTGGGCATGGCGCGCACCACTTCCACCACCTTGCCAATGCGGGTAATGATGTCGGTCACGGCCACGCCCGTCACGATGGAAATGAACAGATGGCGGCTAGGGTCAATGCTCTCGGAGATGTTGTCCAGCACGCTGTCCAGTTGCTGCGGCAAGATGCTGAGCACAATGATATCGGCCTCGGCCACCGCCAGGGCGTTGTTGCTGGAGGCGCGGTAGCCTTGCTCCACCAGCGGGGCCAGCGCTTTGGTGTTGCGGCGGGTGAGGGTAATGTCTTCGGCGCGGTACTTGCCCGAGGCCACCATGCCCTTCGCCAGCGCAATGCCCATGTTGCCACCGCCCAGAATGGCTATTTTCTTGTATTGGTCACTCATGGTATTCTGTATGTTGTAGCCTTTGGTGAGGCTGTATTTCTTTTGTTGTTGTGGTACCAACGCTTCTGGCAGAGACGCTCGCAGGTCCGCTGGACGCTACGAGATCTTTTGAGTATTCGCTGGCTGCGGTACTGAACTTGTAAGTTTTTCAACATCGCACAGTCCATGCGTTTTCGGCCTGTTTTCTAAAAGTCAGGCTAAAAACGAGGTCCTAACCTAACGCTTTTTCTGGCGCGAGTCTCCAGACTCGTGACATAAGGTGATTGGAGTCTCCAGACTCCACTTTAGTAATTTGCTCTTGGTTCACGGCGAGTCTGGAGACTCGCACCACCGTAAGTCACGAAACTTCAGTCTCGCGCCAGTTTTTGCTATAGCGTTATCCTGGTGCCCGCTTTTCCGCCTCCGGCGATTTCATGAAGCTCCGCCGCATCGCCAATAATCACCGCCTTCACGCCTTGCTCCAACGCCGCGAAGGCGTTGTCCAGCTTCGGCAGCATACCTGCAAAAATAGCTCCTTTGTCTTTTAATTCAGTGTAGTAGGCAGGCTGCAAATGGTGAATCACACTGGTTTCGTCCTCCACATCCAACAGTACGCCTTTCTTCTCGAAACAGTAAATCAGATTCACCTCAAACTGGCGGCTCAAGGCCACGGCCAGGGTAGAGGCAATGGTATCTGCGTTGGTGTTAAGTAGACTGCCTTGTCCATCGTGCGTGAGCGCTGCAAACACTGGGGTAATTCCTTGTTCGGCCAATGATGCTAAGAACTTCACATTCACCTGGTCAGGACTTTCCACATCGCCCACGAAGCCGTAATCAACGTCTTTCACCGGTCGCTTGTGGGCGGGAATGACATTGGCATCGGCACCTGTAAGGCCGAGGGCATTGCAACCGCGGGCTTGCAGTTGGGCCACCAGGTTCTTGTTCAGCAACCCACCATAAACCATGGTCACCACGCGAAGAGTATCAGCATCAGTGATGCGGCGGCCGTTGACCATGTTGGGTTCAATTCCCAGCTGTTTGCCCAGTTCCGAGGCAATTTTGCCGCCGCCGTGCACCAGCACCTTCGGGCCAGGCACAGCCGCAAAATCCGTCAGGAATTGCTCCAGCTGCGCCGGGTTATCCAGTACGTTGCCGCCTATTTTGATGATGTTGAGTTTCTGCATGTTTTTGTTCGTATCAGGTATCGCGTATCAAGTAGCACGACACGTGATTTATTCTTTTATTCTTATTCTAAACAGCTACAAGGCTTTCTTATCTTCTGTCTCCTGAAAGGACCTTGTGGGCGAATTTGAAAGGCAGTGGCTAAGAGCTTTACTTTTGTTTTTAGCTTATTTTCTCAAAAACAGGGCGAAAACAGTATTTGTGTTAGGCAATTGTTTAATTAGCTCGCCCACAAGGTCCTTTCAGGATGACAATGAGGAGGTAAACTTATGATTAGAGCTATATGCGGTCCATCAGCCAGACCTCACAGGTTTTTAAAACCTGTGAGGTCTTCGGTTCATTTACTGAATCCCTTCCAGCAACTGCTTCAGCACCGCCTGGGCGGCGAATTCACGATTGGCGGCTTCGTTTACTACCAGGGAGTTCGGGCCGTCCAAAATTTCATCGCTCAGTTCCACGTTGCGGCGAACGGGTAGGCAATGCATGACTTTGGCGTTGTTGGTGTTGGCCAAGTGCTGGTTCGTGAGCATCCAGCTGGGGTCTTGCGTGAGCACCTGCCCGTATTGGGGCTGAAAGGTGGACCAGTTCTTTATGTAGATAAAGTCGGCACCTTCTAAAGCCTCTTGCTGGTTGTGGGTGATGGTTGCGCCGTTGGTGAACTGCGGGTCTAACTCATAGCCTTCTGGGTGGGTGATGACGAAGTCCACATCAGCGGCGCACATCCATTCGGCAAAAGAGTTCGGCACGGCCTGCGGCAGTGCTTTCACGTGCGGTCCCCAGGTCAATACCACCTTCGGACGACGGCCTTGCGGGGCGTGCTCGGTAATGGTTACTAAGTCGGCCAAACTCTGCAACGGGTGGCGGGTGGCCGATTCTAGGCTCACGAAAGGCACGTTGGAGTACTGGATGAACTTCTTCAGAATCTCTTCGGAATAATCTTCTTCTACGTTCTGCAGTTTGGGAAAGGAGCGGAGGCCTAGCACATCGCAGTATTCGCCCATCACAGCGGCGGCATCTTTAATGTGTTCCACGGTGGTGCCGTTCATAATGGCGCCGTCCTGGGTTTCCAGTGCCCAGCCTTCCTGGCCCATGTTCATGACCATCACGTTCATGCCCAAGCTCTGCGCGGCTTTCTGCGTGCTGAGGCGGGTGCGTAAGCTGGGGTTCAGGAAAATAAGACCCAAGGTCTTGCGCTTGCCCAAATGCTCAAATGCGTACGGGTTTTTCTTCAGCTCCAGCGCTTCCTGCACTAGGGCGTTTATATCTTCTACGTCGTGAACGGAAGTGAATTGCTTCATTTTATTTTGGGATTCAAGACGCAAGACATAAGACACAAGATTTTCCATCTTATATCAAAAGTCTTGTGTCTTATGTCTTACATCTTGTGTCTATTTTACCAAGGCAGCAAACGCCTCTAAAAATCTATCCAACTCTGCCTGCGTCACATTTAAGGCAGGCAGTACACGGATGGTTTTTTTGTTGGAGGCGGAGCCGGTGAAGATTTGGTACTCGTCTAACAATGCCTTGCGAAGGGGAGCGCAGGGTGTCTCCAGCTCAATGCCTACCATCAATCCCTGACCGCGCACTTCTTTTACACCTGGCAGGGCTTTGGCTTTTTCCATGAGGTACTCGCCCATGGCGGCGGCATTGTCTACCAGGTTTTCCTGTTCCATTACTTCCAGCACGGCCAGAGCTGCAGCGCAGGCCAGGTAATTTCCCCCAAAGGTGGTGCCTAGCATTCCGTGTTTGGCGGGAATTTCAAGCGAAATCAGAACGCCCGCCACGGGGAAGCCGTTGCCCATGCCTTTGGCGATGGTAATCAAATCTGGTTTGATGCCTGCGTGCTGGTGCGCGAAGAACTTACCAGAACGCCCGTAGCCCGACTGGATTTCATCCAGGATAAGCAAAGCGCCGTGTTTCTTGGCTAGTTTTTCCAAATCCTGCAAAAACTGGCTGGTAGGAACGTTCACGCCGCCCACGCCCTGAATGCCTTCCACTATGATGGCCGCTACCTCGTTTGTTGCCAAAGCCTCCTCTACGGCGGCAGCATCATTGAACGGCAGGAAAATGATGTTCTCCGTCTCGTTCACAGGGGCCACAATGCTAGGGTCATCGGTAGCGGCTACTACCGCCGAGGTTCTGCCGTGAAACGACTTGCTAAAGGAAATTACCTTCTTGCGACCCGTGTGGAACGACGCCAGCTTCAAAGCATTCTCGTTCGCCTCCGCGCCCGAGTTAATCAGGAACAGCTGGTAATCTTCGTAGCCGCTCAGTTTCCCTAATTTGTCGGCCAATTCCTGTTGCTGCGGAATCTGTACGGAGTTGGAGTAAAAGCCAATGTTGTTCAGTTGCTCCGTGAGGCGCTGCACGTAATGTGGGTGGCTGTGGCCGATGGAAATCACGGCATGGCCGCCGTACAAATCCAGGTACTCGGTGCCGTTCTCGTCCCAGAGTTTTGAGCCGAGGGCTTTCACAGGAGTTATATTGAAAAGGGGATAAACATCGAAGAGATTCATTTTGAAGACGTAAGATTCAAGACGTAAGACATCAGACTCCAATTTCTATTTTGGGTCCGTTTTTCTGAAAACAGCCTATAAGCAGCTGTCCTACTTCTGTTGCAACCGCGAATTGAGTTAAAACCCAATGGCTTTCAACTGCAAGCCGGCTCTTTCTTCCAGCCCGAACAACAAATTCATGTTCTGCACGGCCTGGCCACTGGCGCCTTTCAAAAGGTTGTCAATCAGGCTGGTAATGACCAATTGGTTGTCGTGCTTCTCAATATATATAAGGCATTTGTTCGTATTCACCACTTGTTTCAAATCTGTATTATTATCCGTGACGATGGTGTACGGGTGTCCTTTGTAGAACTGCCTGTATAATTGCTGCGCTTCTTCTAGGCTCAGGTCTGAGTGCAGGTAGGTGGTGCACAGAATGCCTCGGCTGAAGTTACCGCGGTAGGGCACAAACCGAATGGCGGTGTCTAACTTGCTTTGCAGCGCTTGCAGGCTTTCGGTAATCTCAAGCAAGTGCTGGTGGCCGAACACTTTGTAGCTGGAGATATTGTTGTTGCGCCAGCTGAAGTGGGAGGTCTCGGCCAGTTTCTGGCCCGCGCCCGTAGAGCCCGTAATGCCGCTCACGTGTACTTCTTCTGGCAAGGAACCATTCTGAGCGAGCGGGAGCAAGGCTAACTGAATAGCCGTCGCAAAGCAACCTGGGTTCGCTACATTGGCGGCGGTTTTAATCTGTTCACGGTTCAACTCGGGCAGGCCGTACACAAATTGGCGGTTGCCCAAAGATGACTTCGCAGTGAGTCGAAAATCCTGGCTCAGGTCAATAATCTTTACTGTGTCTGGAATAGGATTGGCGTCTAAGAATTTCTTCGCATCTCCGTGGCCTACGCAGAGGAACAGTACGTCTACCTCGATGCTCAGCTCGTTGGTGAAGACTAAGTCTGTGTCGCCAAGCAGGTCGGTGTGAGTGTCGGTGACGGGTTTGCCGGCCTGGCTGTTGCTATGTACAAAGGCTATCTGTACGTGCGGGTGGTGCACCAGCAGGCGCAACAGTTCACCACCGGTGTAGCCTGCTCCGCCTACTATGCCCACTTTTATAAGATTACTCTGCGCCATCTTCGCCGTTAATTAAGCGGTACATCATGGTCTGGTTCCCGAAAATCTTGGAGAAGCCTTTCACGTCTTCGCCACTCCAGGCATTGTTCATCTCGCCATAAGAACCGAATTTAGACGACATCAAATCATGCTCTGATTCAATGCCTTCCACCTGGAACCGGTACGGGGCCAGCCACACGTGTACTTTGCCCGTCACGGTTTTCTGCGTGTCAGTAAGGAAGGTCTCGATGTTGCGCATGGTTGGGTCCAGGAACTGACCTTCATGCATCCAGTTGCCGTACCAGGTAGCCAGGCTGTCTTTCCAGTACAACTGCCACTTAGTAAGCGTATGTTTCTCCAGGGCGTGGTGTGCTTTGATAATAACCATAGGAGCCGCCGCCTCAAAACCCACGCGGCCTTTAATACCAATGATAGTATCGCCCACGTGAATGTCACGGCCAATGGCGAAGGCCCCGGCAATCTCCTGCAGCTTTTGAATAACGTGTACTGGGTTGTCGAACATCTCATCGTTCAAGCCAACCGGCTCGCCGTTTTTAAAGTGCAGCGTAATACGCTCGGGCGTTTCTTTCGTTAACTGGGTTGGGTACGCAGATTCAGGAAGTGCCTGGTGCGACGTCAGGGTCTCTTTACCACCTACAGAAGTACCCCAGATACCCTTGTTGATAGAGTACTGCGCCTTCTGGAAGTCCATCTCCACGCCCCGCTCTTTCAGGTAGGCAATTTCCTCCTCGCGCGACAGTTTAAGGTCACGAATGGGAGTGATGATTTCTACATTGGGTACCAGAATGTTGAATACCATGTCAAACCGTACCTGGTCGTTGCCCGCGCCCGTGCTACCGTGCGCTACTGCTTCTGCACCAATTTGCTGGGCGTATTTGGCAATGGCCACTGCCTGAGAAATACGCTCCGCGCTCACCGATAGCGGATAGGTGTTGTTCTTCAGTACGTTGCCGAAGATGAGGTACTTCAGGCAAGACTGGTAGTAGTTGTCGGTTTCGTCTAAGGTTACGTGTTGGGCCACGCCCAGATTCTCGGCCCTTCGGGCAATCTCCGCCAACTCCTCTTCAGAGAAGCCGCCGGTGTTCACAATGGCCGAATAGATTTCATAACCTTGTTCCAGTAGGTACTTCACACAAAAAGATGTGTCTAAGCCGCCACTGAACGCGAGAACTACTTTTTTCATGGGTTTAGGGTAAGGTACTTATAAATGATGGGTTGAAAACTGTTAATAGGGAATATGCTGGTCAGACACCTTAAAGTAGTTGCCCGGCCAGCATATTTTCATTTTACTGCTTTAGAGAATTGTCAGAGCCTTCCGAAGGTTTGGGCGGCACAAACAACATAGCCGTGCAAAGGCAGTTGCTGCGCTCTTTGGCCGTGAGAATGTCAAAGTTGACACAGCTGCGGCAGCCTTTCCAGAACTCTTCGTCTTTGGTGAGTTCTGAATAGGTAACCGGACGATAGCCCAGGTCTGAATTTATCTTCATTACCGCCAGCGCTGTGGTCAAGCCGAAGATTTTGGCCTCTGGATATTTGGTGCGGGACAGTTCGAAGATTTTTTCTTTGATGCGTTTAGCCAGGCCGCTTTTGCGGAGTTCGGGCGCTACAATGAGGCCGGAGTTTGCTACGTACTCGCCGTGTCCCCAGGTCTCAATGTAACAGAAGCCAGCCCACGTACCATCTGCTTTGAATGCGATGACCGCTTTGCCCTCTTCCATTTTTTTGGCCACGTATTCTGGAGAGCGCTTGGCAATACCGGTGCCGCGCGCCTTGGCCGAGGCTTCCATCTCGTCGCAAATTTGCTGGGCAAAAGGAGTATGTTCCTCAGTGGCTACCACCACAGAGAAGTCGTTAGAAGTAGTTTCCATGGAAACAGGTGCAATGGGCTGTAACTCTACAGCCGTAGCGTACATACGCATTGGTATATAAATTGAAGAGATTACTAAAAAGAAAATAGATTTCTGTTGTCAATATGTTATTGACATACAGGATAGAGCCCGGTTTTGTTGTCTGAGACAACGGTGGCCGGTGGCCTAGCGCCTCGGTCGGGTAAGGTAAATGGGTTCACAAAAAACTGTTCTGGGAAGAACAGAAAAAAGCGCACTCGCCAGAAGGGAGCGTTTTACCGTTGCGGTCACAACTGATAAAAGCGACTTTTTATTCATCGAATTAAATAAATATCGAAATAGTAATGAGACTTCTACAGTGAGTCTCTATGCAAAGATTTCATATAAAAAATGAAATAACCAACGGTTTGGTTCAGAATTTACTAAAAATTAATTGAGGTTCAGGAATTTCTGTGGAGGCCGTGAAGAATCTGCAATAGAATTGACGAAACGAAAGCAGAATTGCTGTTTTAGTGCCGTTTTTGAAAAGTAAGGCAAAAACGGTTCTTGCTGTAGCCTAGGAAGTTGCGGTTAAATAGGAGATTTGGGTGAGAAGGTGAAAATATGAGTAACATGTAAAAAGATATGTACTCCTGCGCCTATCGTTTGATGCTGTGGGGATTTATCAATCCCCTTTTTGGCGTCTGCTGTGGTACGAAGATTAGGAAATCCCCGACAGAGGGCTTCCGGATTAGTAAATCCGGAAGAGCGGTTTCAGCGGTTACTAATAGCAAAAGATGGCTAAAGCATCAGCCCCTTATTATGCAACGAAACTCCCCTCAAAGGAGGTAGAGCTGTTAAGTTCTCACTACAAGAAGTTGCTCTTCCGGATTTGCAATCCGGAAGCGGGTATTCAGGGGATTTGTAATCCCCGTTGCTGCACCATTATAAAGGAAAGCTGCGGATTGCAAATCTGAAGGATACAAAGTTCAGGATTGCAAATCTCGAACAGTGGAGAACTTAACAGCCCTGCCTCCTTGGTGAGGCGGGTTAACCTCTGCTGAGCAACTTCCAGCAGAAACATATTAATACCAATCCATTTACAAAAGAAAAAGAGCCGGGAATCGTTTCCCGGCTCTTTTTAGTAAAACAGGCCTAAAACAGAACCTGCTCCATTTCTAATTTTTAATTTAGCGAAGCGCTAGTGCGTATGTCCATGGCAACCGCAGGCTTCCCCAGCTATGCCGTAGAAGCGAGTGTTCAGGTCATCATGCCAGTCAAACGTGCTGGTGTTGTTGTTGCTCCAGTAGAACTTGCCCAAAGGTTTGTTGTAGTTGCCAACCTCCGTTAGGGTTTCAGCGTCATAAAGACGACCATTCACCATAGTATAGCGCACGCTCTCGGTATTCTGGATGTTCTCCAGCGGGTTCTTGTCAAGCACTATGATATCAGCTAGTTTGCCTGTCTCCAGTGAGCCCAGTTCTTTGTCCATGCCTAAATAATGAGCACCGTTCAGGGTAGCAGCACGTAAGGCCTCTAAATTGGTCATGCCGCCTTGCTGCAGCATCCAGAGTTCCCAGTGGGCGCCCAAGCCTTGGAGCTGGCCGTGGGCGCCTAGGTTTACTTTCACGCCGCGGTCAGTCAGAGCTTTTAGAGTACGGGAAGTGGCTATGTAGCCGTTGTCATATTCTTCGTCTGGCACATGAGTTACGCGGCGCGAGCGGCCGTCAATCACGGCTCTTGGCGTGAAGCGCAGCAGACGGTCTTTGTCCCACACGTTGGTTTTTTGATACCAGTAGTACTCGCCTGAGTTGCCGCCGTAATTTACGATAAGGGTAGGAGTATAGCCGGTCTTGCTGCCTGCCCATAACTGTAACACGTCATCATAAACAGGCGCAATGGGAATATTATGCTCTATGCCGGTGTGGCCATCCAGAATCATGGTCATGTTGTGGAAGAACGTGGAACCGCCCTCCGGCACCACCGACATATCCAGTTCCCGAGCTGCCTGGATCACCTGCTGGCGTTGCTCACGACGGGGTTGGTTGTAACTTTTCACAGAGAAAGCGCCCACCGCTTTCAACCTGCGGAGGTGCGAACGGGCATCATCCAAACCATTGATAACGGCTTTGAAATTACCATCGGCGCCGTACAGAATGGTGCCCGTAGAGAAGATACGCGGACCCACCATGTTCCCAGCTTTCACCATCTCGCTCTGGCTGAACACCATCTCGGTGCTGGAAGAGGGGTCGTGGGTGGTGGTAACGCCATAAGCCAGATTTGCCAGGTAAGACCATTGCTTTTTTGGGCTCATGCCCAACCGGAATGTGCCTAAGTGCGCGTGCACGTCTACCAGACCTGGCATGATGGTTTTACCTTGAGCGTCTATTACCTTGGCTCCGGCTGGTACTTGCACTGAACCAGCAGTGCCCACCGCCACTATTCTGTTTCCGTCTACTAATAAGGTGCCGTTTTCAATCACTTCATCGCCTTTCATGGTGATGATACGGGCATTGGTGAACGCTACTTTTCCTTGCGGAATGTCTGAGTTCAGCTGCAAGCCTACTTTTACACCCACTGAGTCAATAGGCGGAATGTTAGCTACGGCGCCCTCTACGAACTTGAAGCGGATTTTCAGGTCGTTGGTGAAGTATTCTTCGCCCAGCATCCAGTGCAGTTTCTTGCTGTCACTAGACCAATGCACGCTGGTGCCGGCATCACGGGTTACGCGGGCTACGGGTACTGATTTTGTATCGGCGCTTAGGTCTAAGCCTTTGCCTGCAGCCGGGAACGGCGCTATGTACACGTTGAATAACTCAGTCCAGGCAATCCATTGGTTGTCGGGGCTGGGAGTGAATTGGTTCGCGTATTTAGAAGTGAAGTGGGTTTGTACTTCCTTGCCGTGCAGGTCAGCACTTTTAAAAGCAACGCCTTCGCCTTCACCGGACATAAAGAAGATGCGCGAGCCGTCTTTGTTGAACAATGGCATCACTCCATTCTTCTGTACCAGCTTTGCTTCTCCTCCTTTGGCAGGCATCACGTAAATGCCCGGTTCTTTGCCGTGGGTGTGGCCCATGTGGTCGTTGCCGCGATCTTTCTGGAAGACAATCTGCTTGCCGTCCGGTGAGAAAGATGGATTTACGTAGAAGCCTTTGTCTGAGGTGATTTTGCGGGGTTTTCCGAATTTCAGGGCAGAAACGTAAAGCGCTCCGTGCTTGTCATCGTCCCAGGTGCTGTACACTACTTCCTTGCCGTCGGGGCTGAATGAGGGGTAGAACTCAAAGTCAGTACTGTTGGTGATCCGCTCGGGTTTGCCGTTAGGCAGTTGTTTTTTCCAGAGGTAGCCAGCGGCGTTGAATACCAGCGTTTTGCCATCAGGAGATGTTATAGCGTTCCGGATCATTTTGGCCGTGAAATGCTTAGGTGCTACCTCTTCTGGCGTAGCCACGTGTTTTACTGCCTCCGCAATACTATGCTGCGCCGACACTTTGAATGGAATTTCTTTGGCTGCAGCTTTGGCTACGTCCACATTCCAGAGTTTCCCTTTCGCCCAGATGACAATATTCTTTCCGTCAGGCGTGAAGTCAAAGTTAGGGTACACCCCGAAGATAGCCCACGCTTCCTGCTGGTCTTTGCTCAGTTGATCGTACACCGGGCGCTCCTCGCCGGTTTTCAGGTCATGCACGTACAGCACGCTTTTATTCCGCACGCGGCGCACAAACGCCAAGGTTTTGCCGTCCGGCGAAATAGTAGGTCGCATGGCGCTGCCGTTGCCGCCTACTACATTTTCAATTTCACCGGTCTGGCGGTTCACGCGGCGGATGATATAAATCTGACCGTTCGGGTCTTTGTTGTACTCAAAGGTAGAGCCGCCGCTCATGTCTTCAGAGAAGTACACGTACTTGCCGTCTGGCGACACAAAAGGCTCACCGGCGTCTTGTTGCTCGTTTTTGCGTTTGGTCAGCTGCATGCCCGTACCGCCGGCAAAGTGGTACTGCCACATTTCGCCAGCGCCCAATGAGCGACCCGCGGTGAAGTGCTTGCGGGCAATGAGGTACTGACCGTCTGGCGACCATACGGCGTTGTTCACTAACCGGAAGGTTTCTTTGGTGACAGATTTAGCATTGCTGCCGTCTGGGTTCATGACCCAAATATTATCACCACCTTCTTTGTCTGAGATAAAAGAGATGAGCTTGCCGTTGGGGCTGAACCGAGGTTGTACCTCATACGCGGGTCCGCCGGCCAACAAGGTAGCCTGGCCGCCAGTAATCGGCATTTTGTAAATATCGCCTAGCAGGTCGAAGACAATTTCTTTTCCGTCCGGGCTCACGTCCAGGTTCATCCAGGTGCCTTCAGAAACGGAGATAGTGATTTGCTTGTTCGGCCCGTGATTATCAGTAACGGACCATTTCTTTTTGTCTTCCTGGGCTTGGGCTAATGAGGACCAGCCGCACGCCAGGGAGAGGAACAGTATAAAGGGTTTACGCATGCGTGTTTTTGGTGTATTTTTTCAAAATTAAGCAGAAAACAGGACAGTTGTTTTGTATAACGAACAGATGTTAGCTTTCTGGTGCACATAAGATTTTACATTCACACAAACAAAATGGCACAAAAAAAGAGCGCTGATAAGGCGCTCTTTTCTGTTTTAGGTTTACTCGACCGTATTAAACTGCAGCTTGAGCAGGTTAGCGTAAATGCCGTTGGGGTTGCCAGAGAGCTGGTCATGGGTGCCTTCCTCAGCAATTTGACCGCGGTCAATCACAAGAATCTTGTCCACTTTTCTGATAGTAGCCAAACGGTGCGCGATGATGATGGTCGTGCGGTCTTTCATGAGTTCATCCATGGCATCCTGCACCAATTTCTCCGATTCGGAATCCAACGAGCTGGTGGCCTCGTCCAGAATGAGAATGGCAGGGTTTTTTAGAATGGCGCGGGCAATGGCAATACGCTGGCGCTGTCCTCCAGACAGTTTTACGCCTCGTTCTCCCACAATTGTGTCAAACGCCTCGGGGAACGACTGAATGAACTGCAAAGCATTGGCTTTCTGGGCGGCTTCCCAGATTTCTTCCTCGGTGGCATCGGGCCTGCCGTAAGCAATGTTCTCGCGGATGGTACCACCAAACAGCAGCACTTCCTGCGGTACTATACCTACGTTGCTGCGCAGGTCATTCAAGGGCATGAAGTTGATGTTCTGGCCATCTACAAAAATGCTGCCCTGGTCTACCTGGTAGAACTTCATGAGCAGTTGCACAATGGTAGACTTTCCGGCTCCGCTAGGCCCTACCAACGCAATTTTCTCGCCGGCTCTTATTTCAAAATGGATGTTATGGAGCACCTGCAAATCGGGGCGGGTAGGGTAGGAGAAGCCCACGTGCTCATAGCGTACGTTGCCGTTGAACCGCACCGCCGATGGCTGTAATCCCAGTTCCGGTTGCTCCGCGGGCATGTCCAGAATTTCCAGAATCCGCTCTGAGGCACCCATGGACACTTGAATCTTGGCATACAAATCACCTAAGCCAGCTACTGAGGCGCCAATAAACATGGTGTATAGCACAAAAGACGTCAACTCACCCAGGCTAAGGTCACCGCGTTGCACTAAGGTGGCGCCGTACCAGATCACCAGAATAATACCACCAAACAGACCAATGATAATAAAGGAAATGAAAGCTCCCCGGTAGATGGAGGTGGTAATGGCTGTGTTTACAGACCGGCCAATGGCGCTGCGGTAGCGCTTAATCTCAAATAGTTCGTTCGTAAACGCCTTCACCACCTGTATAGCTTGCAGGGTTTCTTCTACAATCACGTTGGTCACGGCTAATTCGTCCTGCGTTTTCTTAGACAGTTTTTTCAGCCGTTTCCCGAAAATCATGGCAAAAATCACCAGCACCGGAAACGTGGCCAGCATGAACAAAGAGAGCTTTACGGAGTAGTACATGATAAGCCCAACGCCTACTACCAAGGTGGTCACCTGCCGGAAAAGTTCGGCCAGCGTGATAGAGAAAGTGTCTTGTATATAACTGACATCTGACGTGATGCGGCTGGTGATTTCGCCCACGCGGCGCTGCTCATAAAACGTGATGGGTAGCCCCATGAACTGTGAGTAGAGACTTTTACGGATGTCAGCGATGGAATTTTCGCTCACCTGCGCAAAAAAGTAAACCCTGAAAAAGGAGAAAATGCCTTGTAGTAATATCACCCCGAAAAGAGCCAGCGCAATAAGGTCTAAATCTTGGGTAAAGGCAGTTTCGTTACCGGTGGCCGCGTCTAACAACACCCCCGTTAGCGCCGGAAAGCCCATGAACGTGAGGCTGGAGAAAAGCAGGAAGATCAGCCCTATGATGAATTTGCCCTTGTAAGGCAGGGTGAACCGGAATACCTGAAGACCGCGTTGGAGACTTTCCTTGCTGAGTTTCTTTCTTCCCTCAGTCTCCTGCCCGTTTGCCGAGCCAAATCCGCGTTTTGCCATGTACTAATAATTGAATAATAAAAATTTCGGCTCTCGCCGATGGTGCACCAAGTGATAAGCTACTCCTGTTTTAGAGCTGTTTTCAGGAAAACTGGCTAAAAACGGCCTAGGTTTAGCTTTGCCTGGCGCAAATCGCACAAAGGTAGACAATACAGCGGAAATAAAACTTCTAAAGCTTACAAGCTCGTTTATTCGAGAGTAACAGCATGAGTTACATTGGAAAGAGCTAAATCTAAGTGGTAGCGCCTTTTAACGAGATAGCCTTCATTCCCAATTCTAAATTTATGTAGTATTCTATACCGTTGAGGTACGTTGTCTTTATCTTGAATTAAAGTTAATTTATCAAACGCAACAGATTCATAACCTTTTATATAAGGCAAATTTTCTTTTTCATATTTAATTATTACCTCTTCTGCCTTTTTCTGGTCATTGTTACAACTTAGGAGAGCTGAGGAGAAAGCAAGTGTCAAAAGAATTTTTTTCATTGTGTGCTAGATGAGTTGATTTTCCTTAATATAAAGATTTACTGAAATTTTGTAAACTATTATTTTTAGAAACCAGCAGCAGCCCCAGTAACATCAGCAGACCGTTCAACAGCAACACCTCAAACCCAAACTGGTAGCCCCAGAACCAGTCAGCGGAGTTGCTGCTGATAACATAAGTAAGCGCCGGCGAGAGAACAGCAATGGCAGGAACAAATCGGTCTTGTACGGAACGGCGGGTAAGCATGCCAAAGGTGAACATGCCCAGCAACGGGCCATAAGTGTAGCCTACCAGCGTGAACAGCAGCGCAATGATGCTCTCGTTGTTGTAGTACCGGAACGCCAATATCACCAGCAGCAGCAGAAAAGAGAAGCCCAGATGCACCCAGTTTTTGTACCTGATGCGCTGGGGCTCCGGCCGGTGTTTGAAGTTCAGGAAGTCTACGCAAAAGGAAGTAGTGAGCGAGGTAAGGGCAGAGTCGGCGGAGGCGTAGGTGATGGCAGTGATGCCCAGAACAAACGCGATTCCTGCAAACGCTGAAAAATGGTTCAGGGCTAAGAAAGGGAAAACGTCATCGCCTTTGTCTGGGAGCGTTATGCCTGCTTGTGCCGCATAGAAGTACAGTAGTAGCCCCAGGCACAGGAACAGCACATTCACCACCACCAGAATAACCGTGAACCAGAACATATTCTTCTGGGCATCGGGCAGGTTGCGGCAGCTAAGGTTTTTCTGCATCATGTCCTGGTCAAGCCCTGTCATGGCAATGGTAATGAACATGCCCGCCAACACTTGCTTCACAAAAAAGTTGGGAGCCTTGGGGTCCCAGATAAAAAGCTGGGAAGACGGACTGTCGGTTATGGTATGCACTAATCCAGAGAAGCCAAGATTCAATTCCTCTGAAATTAGCCAGATGCTAACCCCCAGACACAAAAGCATGGCCAGCGTTTGCAGCATATCGGTCCAGATAATGGTTTTCATGCCGCCCCTGAATGTATAAAGCCAGATAAACCCGATGGTCAGGAAAACAGTGCCGGCAAAAGGCACTCCCAAAGGACCGAACACCGCCAGTTGCAGCACTCCCGCTACCAGATATAGCCGCAGCGCTGCACTCAGCGTGCGTGACAGCAGGAAAAAAGCGCTGCCTGTTTTATAAGACCAATATCCCAGCCGACCCTCCAAATAGGTATAGATAGACACCAGGTTCAGGCGGTAATACAGCGGCAGCAGCACCAACGCAATCACCACATAGCCCAGCACGTAGCCCAGCACCATCTGCAGATAGGTAAACCCCGTCTTCTGCACCATGCCCGGAATAGACACAAAGGTAATGCCCGAGAGGGTGGTGCCAATCATACCAAACGCCACCACATACCACGGCGACTGGCGGTTAGCCAGGAAAAAGCCTGCCGTAGATTCGCCCTTTTTGCCCGTGGCCAAAGAAACTCCCAGCAGCAGGAAAAAGTAACCTATGATGATGAAAAGGATGAGGAGTGGAGACACTTCTTTTAATTAAGAATTATGAATGAAGAATTAAGAATTGTGTTGGTGGAGGTGCAAAAGTAAGAGGTGGCTTTTGTTTTGGAGCTGTTTTTTGAAAAACAGGTCGAAAACAGAAAGTTAGATATGTTACCCTACCCGATACTCCCCTTTTGAAGATGCTCATTCTATCCCACATCTTTTTACACGTGTTCCGCCCCCTTTGAAGGGGGTAGGGGGATGTTACCATTATAGATCCTTTCCTTTCTCGGTCATCTCGAGCAACGCCGAGAGATCTAACGAAGATGCATAGTGGGCGATGCAAATTACTAAGGCCAACGCCGCGGACAGGTCAAGCCCTGTCCCTACCTTGAAAATTATTGGGAACGCCATGACCGCCTGGTGTAAACATCCGCCCCCCCTTCAAAGGGGGAATTTGCTAGAACAAGCGCCTAGATGGTTTGTGCTAATGCAGGAAGAACCCAATAATAGAAAAGGCCTGTCTCACTGACAGGCCTTTTCTAAGTTTATGCAATTGCTTCAGGGTCTTTATCGGTGAGCAAACCAGTTCGTCTGCTGGAGATGGCCCAGAGACCCAAGAAAGTCAAGAGTCCGTTCAGCAGCAAAACCTCAAACCCGAATTCATAGCCCCAGAACCATTCTTTTGAGTTATAGTTGAGAATGAAGGTCAGTACCGGAGCCAGCACACAAACGACAGGTACTAAATTGTCGCGGACAGGGCGGTTGTTGAACATGCCAAAGGCATAAAGACCCAGCAGCGGACCATACGTGAAACCTGCCACCTTGAACACCGCCTGCACCACACTCTCATCATTCAGAATTTTGAAGATGATGATCACGATGGCCATCACCGCTGAGAAACCAAGGTGAGTCCAGTTTTTCAGGCGCACGCGTTGAGCCTCCGGGCGGTTCTTGAAATCAAGGAAATCTACGCAGAAAGAGGTGGTAAGGGCGGTTAAGGCAGAATCAGCGGAAGCATATGTTATGGCAGTAATACCCAGAATAAATGTAATGCCCGCAAAGGCGGTAAAGTGGTTGAGGGCTAAAGCTGGGAATACCATGTCTCCTTTAGCAGGCAGAGCGATTCCTTTGGTTTCAGCAAAAATGTACAACAAGGCACCTAAGCTCAGGAACAAAATGTTCACCACCAGAATAATAGCAGTAAAAGAGAACATGTTCTTCTGCGCCTCACCCAAATTTTTACAGCTCAGGTTTTTCTGCATCATATCCTGGTCCAGACCCACCATTACTATAGAGATGAAAGCCCCGGAGACAAACTGCTTCCAGAAGTATTTGGTGTCTTTAAAATCGTCCAGGAAGAATACCTTAGAGTACTTGCTCTCGCTGATGGAGTTTACCATGCCCTGAAAATCGAGGTTCAGCTCATCGGTAATCATGATGATACTGATGCCCACGCAGACCAGCATAGCCAGCGTCTGGAAAGTATCTGTCCAGATAATGGTTTTCATACCGCCTCTGAACGTGTATACCCAAATTAACGCAATGGTGATAATTACCGAAACTTCAAAAGGAACGCCTAGCTCGTCAAACACAGCCAGCTGAAGTACGCCTGCCACCAGAAAAAGGCGGAATGCAGAACCAAGCGTACGGGCCAGTATAAAATAAGCCGCGCCGGTTTTATAAGACCAGTACCCAAACCGCTGCTCTAAATAGGTGTAGATAGAAACCAGGTTAAGGCGGTAATACAAAGGCATGAGTACCAGCGCCACCACAAAATAACCTGCCATGTTCCCCAAAATGAACTGCAGGTAAGAAAACTGCGCATTGGCTACCATGCCCGGAACCGAAATAAATGTGACTCCGGAAAGGGAGGTCCCGATCATACCGAAGGCTACCACATACCAAGGCGAGGCGCGGTTTGCTAAAAAGAAGCTGTCTGTAGATTCGCCCTTCTTGCTGGTCAGAAACGAAATGAGTATCAGAACACAGAAATAAGCGGCTATGATGCCTAAAATAAGCGTAGACGACATGGGTGAATTTATGGTTTTTTAGTAGGTAAAGGCTTGAACACGAGCCAAGTTTAGCACCCAAATGCTGGGGTGCCTATGATGAAGTGTGGCCAAAACGACCGTAAGCTACAAAAAAGAAGCCCTTCCATTGGTATTTAGGAAGGGCTTTTTAATAAAAATTAAGAATTATAGCTGTCTAAAATCCCCAAGGAGAATAAAAGCCGCCCATTGGGTGGCCCCCAAAACCTCGGGAGTAACTGTTGCCAGAGCGGATGCCTCCTGAAATGGTAACGTTAGGGGAAATATGGTAGTCGGCCCGGAAGTTGAAGCCCTGCCGCGGGTATTGCCCAAAGCCGAAGGGAGTCATTTGTCCCGGTGCGTATGAGGCTGCTGGGTTCAGATCTTTCCAGACGCTGCCACTAAGAACCAGTTTTTCGCTCATGGCATAAGAGCCGCCCACGTGCAGCAGGTACTGTCTGGTAGGGTAAGCTGAATGGGCAGCGGTGAATTTTCCTTCTCCGGTAGTAGTGGTATAAGTAGGGCCACCCCAGCTTTGCACCACCATCAGGCTACTGAATACCTGAAATCTTGGCGTGACATGGTATTGCACCCTTGGTTCAATATAAGAGCCCGAGCCCAAGTTGCTCACAAAGGCACCTGCGGTTAACCCGTAGCTAATGCGTGGCGGCGCCATCTGCGGCAATTCCAAGGAGTCAACATCAGAAGTACGTTGCAGAATGTCTTGTGCCTGTGTAGTGGCCATTCCAGCTAGGGCCATAAACATCAGCAGAAAAAGAGATCTCAAGGTGAAAAGTGTATGGTTCATCTGTAAAGATAGTAGCAATGTTGGTGGGTAACACTTTGCGCAAAACCTGCCATAGCAGATAACCCAGTGTAAGTTACTAATTTAACGTAAGAACTGCTTCTGTCGTCTAATAGTTTCTGTCGTTTTGGGCCTGTTTTTAGAAAAACAGGCCCAAAACGACAGAAGGGGGCAACATGTCTATTTCCCTTTGCTGGCCAGCCAGGCTTCTCTGCGCTGTTTAGCTTCCTCGGTTACCTTTTGCCCCGCTTTTTCCAGGGGCACTAATTCAAGCTTGGGGTCCTGAATCAGCGTAATTGTCTTCTTAGATTTAGTGCCGTCTTGCATTACCTCCACCGTCACCTTCTGACCAGGCTTGTACTTTGCCAGTAACTCATCTAAGGTCTTTTGGTCTTTCAGCTTCTTGCCCTCAACCGTCAGTATAATATCGCCGTTGTCTAGGTCAGCTCCATACAACGGACTGTTCTGGAAAGTACCCATGGCAATGGTAGCCTGATCCTTATTGAAACGCAGCGGTTCCAGCGCTAAAACAGCTTTTCCAGGCTGTGCAGGGCGTAACGCTAATCCCATGTGCTGGGCTAGCGTTTCATAGGGCATAAGTTCTTTCCCATATATGTGGCGCTGGAAAAAGTCTTTCGCGAAGGCTGGGTCTTTGGTGAAATCTGCCAAAGCCTGTTCTATCTCCGGTAAGGTGTACGGTTTTTCCGGCTCTCCGAAGCGCTTCCACAGCAATTGCATGAAATCATCTAGGGTGCGGTTAAAACGGGTGCGCAGGGTCCAGTCTAACCCAATGCCAATGGCGCTGCCGTAGGTGTAGTAAGAGATGTAGGTGTTGTGGCGGTTTACCGGATCAACCGAGCGTGAGGCATCAACAAACGGCGCCTGCATGCTCATTTCTACCGGTGAAAAATACGCTTTGCCGGGGGCATTGAGTACAAAACCAACCGCAAAGATGACAGAGTTCAGAATTTCTTTTTCCGTAGTCACGTTAGCACGGTGCAAGAGAAGGTTTCCATAGTAGGAGGTAAAACCTTCGGCCAGCCACAGGCCTTCGCTCATATTGGCATCTGTAAAATCAAAGGGCTCCAAGCTTTTAGGCCGAATACGCTCTACGTTCCAGGCATGGAAAAACTCATGCGACAGAGTGCCCAAATGACCTGTGGAGCCGCTGCTCAGCGGACGGGAGCCGGTAATAAAGGTAGAGTTGCGGTGTTCCATGCCATCGGAAGGAGTGCCGGGCATATAGCAGGCCAGAAAGGTATAGGTGCCGAAATCAAAGCGGGGCAGCTCACCAAACACCGCCTGCTGTTCTTGCACAATGCGCTTGGCTTTTTCAGTGTACTCATCTAGTTCTTTGTCGGTGCCCAAATGGTGCATGGCAATTCTGATTTTCTGCTCTATACCTTTGTCTTTCACCGTCCACTCACGCCATTTCAGATCGGCCAGCTCTATAGGACTGTCCATGAAATACTGGAAATCGGGTGCCGAGAATCTCATCTGATCGGCCTCAGGCTTTAGCTGAGTAGCGGCGGTCCAATTGCTGTTGGCGGGCGGAATGAACTGGACTTGTATAGGTGCCTTCTCCAGAGAAGGGGCGTACATAAACGTGGCTGGTGCGTTCAGGTGCGCGTGTGTCTGGTTCACTCCGGCATACGTACCGTCGGCGTGGTCGGCGAAGAGTGTGTAGGAGACGTTGACGGTGCCATCATGGCCTGAAACAATCCAGCGGTGTAAGTCGGGGCGGGAAACGGTTAAGGGTTTTCCCTTGCCGTCGGTGGCCTCTACACTGTACACATTCTTTGCGAATTCATGCAAGGCATAGCGCCCAGGCGAGGAACGTGCCATTCGTACTTCAAGCGTAGGCGTTTGTACACCGGTAAACGTAGCCTTTATGTTGGCTTCATGGTGCACAGCATTTTCAAAGGAGACGCGGTATGAAACGTTCTGTTGCGCCTGTGCAGGAGATGAGAAAGCCCAGAGCGCCGCGGCCAGGGCAATGCAAATTCTTTTCTTCATGGTGAATCAGTGTTGCCCCACAAGATAAGGACAAATTTATGATGTGCCACTCTTAGAGTCTGATATTGGGTTTAAGGCTTCTGGAAAACCATTGCTTCAATGAAGGCTCGGTAATAGTAGGTACTTGCTATTGGCACAAGGCCCACCTGGCGGAAATGTTGCTCAAAAGAAGGCAGCTGCCTTGCTTGCACGTTGCTTAGCACACCAAAGAATCTATACATAGCCCAAAGCAAAGGCTTTTGCCACAGCTGCGCTTTTGTTGAAGGGGCAAGACGAAAATCTGTGTGCAGCCAAAGCCCGTTCGGTAGCAAGGCGCTGTTCAGTTTTTGGATAAGCGTTGTAAGTAAGGAATCTGGGAAGAGGTCCAGCAGGAAGGGGGTGATGACTATATCAAATAATTCCTGGGGGTGCAGTTGGTTCTCAGTTCCCAATCTAAATTCAACTAAAGGAGCTTTTACGGAAGCTTCTGTTCTCTGCCTAGCCTTCTGCAACATAACCGGAGAAGCCTCCAGGTACAGCACATGGTATGGGGAGCAATTCTGGAGCAGTTGGATAAGAATTTCCCCGCTTCCGCCGCCTATTACCAGCACACGTGCCCCCACCGGAATTTTATAGAGAAAGTGTCCCTGAGCTTTTTGCTGCGTATCACCGAAGACTACCTTAGCTAACCTGTCATAAACCGGCGCTATAAAGTTAAAGTCTGGCGTAGTGGAAGGGGAAATCATGCGCAAAGATGAACGTTTTTGACCTGTTTTTACAAAAGAAGGGCAAAAACATATAGCCCACCCCTCCTGAATGAGTCTTGAGTCCTGAGTCGCGAGTCCTGAGTCAAAAGAAGTAATTAAAGACCACACCCTCCTTAGCCTTTCCTGCGGGAGCGGGCAACGCAGTGCCAAGGGCACGCAGGCGCTTAGCGGGAGCACGGACAGGCGGTCCAAGGCAGTAATGGCCACCTCCTCTATGGAACTTCGCACACTGGCCAAGTGGTAAAATAGATGAAGCCCCTTTTGTCTGAGCGGCAGCGAGTCAGGGGCTTCTTGATTCTTTTGGTTACTTTTCTCATCAAGGAGAAAAGTGACAAACCCCGGCAGGGAGAGAGGCAGCTAGAGGTATAGCAAGAAAGGCAGTGGGAGCAAAAGCAATCTAGGTTGTTGGTGAAAACACGCAACAACGGCGGAGGGTAAAGCGGTGGCAGGAGTAAAAGTTCTGGTATAAGAACTGCGTCTTCGTTAGATCCTTCGACTAGCGCTCAGGATGACTGCAAAAGAGGGATGACCGTAAAAGAGTAAATCAGGAATGTGTGGATCCGCTGGTGTAAACATCCCCCTTCGCCCCCTTCAAAGGGGGAGTATCAGGAAAGCATTGGGTCTGGTCTGACTTGAAATAAATAATATAAGACAAGAAGCAGTTAAGCATGCTGGAAATGGCGGTCTACGGTTTCATCAAGTTTCGAGAAAATGAAATCGATGGTTTGGGAGCGCATTTTAGCGGCATCACCTTTAAATAATTGCCGGTACTCTTCTACTTTTTCCTTAAAATAAATAGAGATGAAAGTGGTGCCTATAGGTTTCTCTGAGCTTTCAGAGGCTCCCTGTCCGTATAGACCTGTCACGGCCACACATACATCTGCTTTTAGCAATTTTTGCAAACCTAAAACCATTTCATTAGTGGCTTGCTGGCTCTCGGCGGAGTATAGCTTTAGTGTTTCATTTTTAACGCCCAGAACTTTGTTTTTAGCCAAGGCGCTGTAGGTGACCATGCTGCCCAGAAAAACATCAGTTGTGCCAGTGGCTTCACTTATAGCCGCGGCCAGGCTGCCGGCGGTGCAGCTCTCAGCAAAGGCCAGTGTGAGGCCTTTGTCTTTCAGTTTTAGCACAAGCTGCGTGATCTCTTCGGTCTTCATAGGCGGAAGGTTAATAGTTGCTCATCTTACTCTTTATGCGGGGGAGTGGTTACTGAGTTTGCCAAACCCAACGTCCATTCAAGCGAATACGTAATGAGGAGGAGCTTTTGTTTTAAGGCTGTTTTTTAAAAATAAGCTCTGAAACAGAATTAGAAGAGGTTGTGATATGAAAAAAGCGTTAAGGAAATTTGTAGCCTCAACTGCCTTGTTCACGGTGGAACTGGTGCTGTTGTGGGCTGTCTTTATAATATGTCTGGTATTGTTTTTCTGGTTGGCCAGAGAAGTGATGCCGGGGCGTGAGCTGGGTTTTGACAACATGGCGTTTGCCTGGGCCGATGCCCGTAATTCGCCTGCCCTGACAGAGTTCATAAAAGCGATCACGTTTTTAGCGTCCCGAAATTTTATAACTGTACTGGGGCTTCTGCTCATTGGGTACTTCCTGTTCGTGAAAAAGCATAAGTGGTATTCTATTAAAGTGCCGGTTATTGCGGTGGGGAGTATTTCATTGAATTTGATTTTAAAATACTTGTTTGACCGCCCCAGGCCATTGGTGCCGCATTTGGTAGATTCGTACGGGCTTAGTTTCCCAAGCGGACACGCCATGATCAGTGCTTCGTTTTATGGGTTGCTGATTTATCTGGTCTGGAAACACGTAGAGGCGCCTGCCTGGCGATTTCTGCTGATTACGCTCCTCAGCCTGTTGATTCTCATGATAGGGTTTAGCCGGGTGTATTTACACGTGCATTATGCTACCGATGTGGTGGCCGGACTGGCAGCTGGCCTGGGCTGGGTCATACTTGCTATCTTCATGTTAAACCGCATGGAGCGGTTCTCTAAACGTACCATCAACCCAGTCATAAAAGAGGGGCTGCCGGACAATTAAAATTTTTTTTCTACAACTGACAGCACCTGTATTGACATTTCTAAAAAAGTAGTACTTTTGTGCTCCCAACTGCAAAGAAGGGGTGAAATGTTGCGCTGGTGGCGAAATTGGTAGACGCACTGTCTTCAGGTGGCAGCGCTTTCGGGCGTGGGAGTTCGACTCTCCCCCAGCGCACAGAAGCCGGTCTCAGAAATGAGACCGGCTTTTTTATTGTGTGATCTTGCTCGTGTTGCTAAAAAGTCACACGAATGCTAGAGAAGTATGATATCCGTATTTATAGGGTACCTTTGTGGTTTGAACAAAGAACTTATACATTAAGACAATGGCCGACTTTCCAGTGGATGAGGAGCACCTGAAAAGTGACTTTAACAAATTTAGTGAGTTGCTAAAAGAGCAGGGATTGGAAGGAGCCTTACACTTTCTTGGAAGTAGAACCCCCCATAGGTTTACGGGTATTTATAAATACACCGGCAATATACTTACGAACATAGCGCTGTTCGATAGCCTTGCCGGGAAATTAGTTAAGGGAGAAAACTTCCCCATGAAAGCCACTTACTGTGCCCTGGTGCAGCATGAGCCGAGCAAGTCGCTGGAGTTTAACGACGTAACAACTGATGAGCGGTTAAAGGGTAAAGTAAATTCACCGGTTATCTCCTATTGCGGCGTGTTAATCAGCGATGAGTACGAACAACCCTTCGGGACCCTTTGCCATTTTGATATGAACCGTTGCCAAGAGCGTTCATATGACATTCCGTTGTTGAAATCAGCTGCCAAACTGTTGTATCAGCACCTCTCTTCCCAAACCAATTAGTAGCATCTGTTTGCACAGAACCATTTAGTTTGAATCTTTCTGGACCTTCTCTTGCGTACAAGCGGGTAAAAAAAGAGACGCATGCAGGAACGGGTACAACGGTTGTTTAAAAAACTGGGCGCGCTGCTGGCAGTTATGTCGGTGCAGGTGGCGCTGGCGTGGCTGGTGTTTGTAGCCTGTGCGCTGCTGTTTTTCTGGATGGCCACGGTGGTGTTTGTAGAGCAGGAAAAAGAACTGGACCAGGCTGCGTTTGCTTTTGCCGCCAGCGTCACCACGCCAGAGAATACCGCCTTCATGTATTTCGTCACCTTCTTCGGGTCAAAGGACTTTCTCATTTATGGTTCTTTGGGGCTGGCTGCGGTTTTCCTGATCTTCCAGCGCTGGCGCTTTTACTCTCTCAAGATTATCACCATTTCGGCAACTACCACGCTTTTTAACCAAACCATGAAGTGGATCTTTGACCGCCCTAGGCCAGAGACTGCTTTTCTGGAGCAGAGCGGAAACAGCTTCCCGAGTGGGCATGCCATGATTGGCGGCGCGTTCTGGGGCCTCATTGCCTACCTGATCTGGACCAATGTAAGACAGGTGTGGCTAAGATGGATTCTCTGCATTCTAGTAGGCATCTGGATATTTCTCATCGGTTTTAGCCGGGTTTACCTGAACGTGCATTATGCCTCAGATGTGCTGGCCGGTTGGAGCGCCGGAATTCTTTGGCTCATGGTGGCGCTGTACTTACTCAAAAAGCTGCAGCACCGCATGGGGCGCAAGGTGGAGAGTAAGATTGAAAATTGAAACTGGCTACTGCTTCTGGCTGGGTCAGCTCAGGAAAGAGTACTAGGTGGTGTAAATTGTCAATAAAATTGACAATTTTTACGTCTGCAATTGTCCGTTTACCTAAACAGAAATCTGTAAAACGAATATACTATGATTATAACGCCCAGAGTTCGCGGCTTTATCTGCCTGACTTCTCATCCTGAAGGATGCGCCCAAAATGTAGAGAACCAGATCAACTATGTGAAATCAAAAGGCACTATTGACGGCCCTAAAAAAGTATTGGTGATTGGTGCCTCTACTGGTTTTGGGTTGGCCTCCAGAATCACGAGCGCCTTTGGTTCTAACGCTGCTACTGTTGGGGTGTATTTTGAGAAGCCATCGGCGGAAGGAAAGCCAGGTTCACCAGGTTGGTACAACACTGCCGCATTTGAGCAAAAAGCGCAGGAGGCCGGTTTGTACGCCAAGAGTATCAACGGCGACGCCTTTTCTGATGAAATCAAACAAAAGACAATTGATCTTATCAAAGCTGATTTAGGCCAGGTAGATCTGGTGGTGTACAGCTTGGCTTCGCCCCGCAGAACAAACCCTAAAACCGGCGTAACCCACAATTCTGCCTTAAAACCAATTGGCCAGACCTTCTCTAACAAGACCGTTGATTTCCATACCGGCAACGTGACCGAGGTAAGCATTGCGCCAGCCAATGAGGAAGATATAGAAAATACCGTAGCCGTAATGGGTGGCGAAGATTGGGAAATGTGGATAGATGAGATGAAAAAAGCTGGTGTGTTGGCGGAAGGTGCCGTTACCGTGGCTTACTCTTACATTGGACCATCTTTGACCGAGGCAGTGTACCGCAAAGGCACCATTGGCCGCGCCAAAGACCACTTGGAAGCTACCGCGTTTACTATCACTGATAAGTTGAAAGACCTGGGCGGAAAAGCTTACGTTTCAGTGAACAAGGCCTTGGTGACGCAGGCCAGCTCGGCTATTCCGGTTATTCCGCTGTACATTTCATTGCTGTACAAGGTCATGAAAGAGAAAGGCATTCACGAAGGTACTATTGAGCAGATTCAGCGTTTGTTCCAGGATAGACTATATGCCAACGGCGAAGTGCCTACTGATGAGCAAGGCCGCATCAGAATTGACGACTGGGAAATGCGCGATGACGTGCAAGCCGAAGTGGCCGCCCTTTGGGAGCAAGCTAACACTGAAAATCTTTCTGAGATTGGTGACCTGCAAGGCTACCGCACCGACTTTTTTAACCTGTTCGGGTTTGAGGTAGACGGCGTGGAGTACGAAAAAGATGTGAACGAAGTAGTAGAGGTGCCAGGTCTGGTACAGTAACTACCTTAGAATTTCTGTTTCAGGCCTTTTTTATGAAAAATACGCCTGAAACAGGTTGTCTTAGTCCTGTTGGTGCAAGTTTTTGCTTCGCCAACAGGACTAATTTTTTCCTCCTGTTTCAACACTTTCCCCCAGCATCAAATTATATGAAGTACCTCTTTGCCGTAATTTGCTCTTTACTTCTAACCGTTCAGTCGTTTGCTCAGCAGAAGAAGACAGAAATTATTGTGATTGGCAGCATTCATCAGGCTGTTCCTAATTTCAACGCAGATACGCTGTACTACATTCTGGAGCGGGTGCAGCCAGATATTATTCTTGCTGAAATTGATTCATCTTTCTTCACTCAAGATTTCCAGTACAAATATCCGTCTAAAGAAAACGAACAAAATGCCACCATCAGGTACCTGGCGCGGCACCCTAAGGCTATGGTGCGGCCTTTTGAATTTGAGGGGAGGAACGAGTACCGGCGGGAAAGAGGGATGGTGCCCGCTGATAACCTAACTATCAAATTGCTGAATTCTCTGTACAAGGCTAACCAACTCACGGCTCAGCAGCACGCCATAGTACAAGCTTACCATGATATCACAGATTCTTTGAAAGTGCGGGCGGCTAAATCTCCGCAGCATTTCAATAACGGTACTACAGATGCTCTTGCCAAAAGGCGGCAGGATCTGCAGCACCATGGTATCGCCAGCATTACCAACAACAGAATTGAGTTTGATACCACTTTTTTAACCAAGCCTAACGGAGAGCAAATCAGTTACCGGAATGGATATCAGTTGTGGGCTGATTTTTGGGATTTGCGTAACCAGACCATGGCCAGAAACATCATGCGCATGGCCAATCATTATCCGGGGAAACGGTTGGTGGTATTGACTGGCTTTCTGCACCGGTACTACATTTTAAGCGAACTCCGGAAGTTGACCAACGGAAAGGACATTGAGTTAAAGGAGTTCTACCATTTTACATCGGCCAGTAACGGAAAGTAGGAAACATTATTCGCCTAACAACTGCTCATATAGCCTCAGGTTCTCTTCATCAAATACTACAAAAGTTACCTGCTCCGGCAGCTTATTTTCCTGTAAGAACTCCTGAACAGTTTGCACGGCCACCTGAGCTGCTTTGTCTTTTGGATAGCCATACACGCCCGTGCTGATGTTAGGGAAGGCGATGATCTTTACTTTGTGTTGCTGAGCCAGAAGCAAGGAATTGCGGTAGCAGTTGGCTAGCAACTTAGGTTCATTTTTATGGCCGCCGTTCCACACCGGCCCAACGGTATGGATGACGTACTGAGCAGGTAAATCACCGCCGGTGGTAATCACGGCTTCGCCGGTAGGGCAGCCGCCTTGCCTGGCTCTGATCTGTTTACACTCCTCCAGAATAGCCGGACCGCCTGCGCGGTGAATAGCCCCGTCAACACCACCGCCACCTAACAAGCTGGAGTTTGCCGCGTTCACAATGGCATCAGTGGTAACTTTGGTGATGTCTCCTTTCAGTAGATTAATTCTGTTTTGGTTCATAGTGTTTTAGGGCTGTTTTTTTGAAAAGTAGGCGGAAACGGAATTAGCTTTTATAAGCATTTCTTCAATTCATTTTCTATGGCGCGGAAGTTACTACCATGACTTACCAAGCAGTATCTGTAAGTCACGGAAGTAACTTCCGCGCCATAGAGAATTTTAAGCGAATAGCATTTACTTTCTGTTTGTCTCATTCTGAGACTGTCCTCCCCTCATCCTAACCTTCTCCCTCGGGGAGAAGGAACTGCGCTTTTGCGTTTTCGGCCTGCTTTTTATAAAACAGACTAAAAGCAGTTATAATTAAACTAAAGGCAGCCTTATCGCCTGTAATCTTTCCATCTTCAAATTCCCGCATCTTCAAAGTTGAAATAGCACATTAGCACATTCAATAATCAACATATTGAAATCTAGCAATTTACTTTTACCCTCAATGCTTTTAGGCCACTGACGCCTTGTAGGTCATCTATCTCCAGGTTTTCCACGTCTTCGGTCAGTACTTGTTTGTTTTGGAGGTATTCTATGTACTCCATGTATTCGTTGGCTTCGCGGGCCTGGGAATAAACAATAGCTACTTTGCCAGGTTGGGTGAGGCGTTCGTCGGTGCCACGTATCAGCGCCTTGTCCACCCGTTTTTTCACTATTTCATAGCGAATATTATACGCTCCGTCTACGTCGAACTTTCGTTCATCTTGCCGGAACCGGATGGCCAAGGGTTGGCTGTGAATGAGAATGAGCTGCGTGGTTTCTAAAGGTACTTTTAATTTAGGTTTAAGTGCGGCGGCGCGGCGGGTGACTTCGCACATAACCATAAGTTGCCACAAACGCAGGTTCCGCAGAAACATGATGTCAAATGGCTGCCGCTCTTCTAATGAGGCGCCCACGTAAATGTTGAATTCCACCCCATCGGTTTTAAACTTCTCAAAATAGTGCGGGTACATATTCTGGGCGCTCAGCTCCTCCTGCTCAATGTATTCAGAAATGGTCTCGTTTATGAGCGTGAGGCTTTCCTCAAATGCTTTACGGCGCTTGTATAAAATGCCCAAGTCGGGATCCATGGCATCTCGGTAGTTCTGAATGTAGGGCATCAGGTCTGGGTGGGTGGCTTCCAGAAACTCAAACATTGGCTCTACCTGCGTGCGCAGCATATCAAAAATGAGGATGCCGTCTTGCGAGATCAGGCCTTTTTTGAGCTGACGCAAATGTTTGGTCACCGAGAAGCGTAACTCATCCAGAATGGGCAGGGGGTGTACTTCAATAGCCTTTTTCAGAATTCGCTCCGCCAACTGTAGGTGTTCAACCAAGTCGCCTAAAATAGCAGTGTTTCGCTCAGTGCTGGAGCCGCGTACATCGGCGGCGGCGTACAGTGGGTATACATCCGGAAATACAATGGGCTCCATTTCCACTGGCCCCGGAGTGTTATTCATTTTGTCTAGCAAGTTCAGGGCAGCCTCTCTGAATCGCCACTCCAACACCGGATGTATAGCCGTAAACTTATCGCGTATTACTGCCTGTACCCGTGCCTCAATTTCTTCTGAATTACGGTTGACAGCAACTGCAAAAAGGGGCAGAAACTGCTCTATTTTAGAAAGTGAGAAATTGTCCAAATCGCCAGGATTAGGGGAGCCCAACTCCAGAATGCCAATGGGCTCTTCACCGTAGCGTAGCAACGCCAGAATGATGTTCTGTATACCCATGCCCAGCATTTCTTCGCGCACGCCTTCAGGTAGCTGGTCAGACTTGGCTACATCTTTTACTACCAGTGGCCTGCCATCGCGTACCAAGCTGTCATAAATAGACTTAAACCCTACGTAACTGCTGCTGCTTGGCTCACTCTGCAATAAAAAACTGTGGTTTATCTTGTTGCCGAAGTTTACAAAAGTGCTTCGATTTTTGTGGAACGCCGCCACCCCCAGCTGCAAATGGGGGCGTTTAAAGTAGATGCGTACCTTCTCCTGTAGTTGTTCAAACCTATCTGGTGCCAGCATGACGTCGCGCTCCAGCAAATCGTTCTTCAGCGAAGACAAGACTTCCTGCACAGTTACATCTACCAGGTGAAGGGTGTAAAAACCATTGATTTCAAACAACTCCGGAGGGAGAACCTTCATCCAAATGTCCATGTCCCGGATGTTGTCTAACAGATGCTGAATCTCAACTTCTGACAAAGTGGGCAGCGGACCAAGGGGCGTAATATCCAGGAACTGGGTGTTAATCTCAACGTTGTAGTGCCGGTACAGGCCCAGCTGATAATCGGGAACGGTATAAATCAAGAACTCCTCGTGAGGTACCTGTACCTGGTAAAACTTCTCCAGAACCATAAAGTAGACCATGCGCACCCGGTTGAAAAGCATGCGGTGCTCGTCAATGTTCAGGGGGCGCTTGAGGTAATTATGGTCAGTTAGAATGATTTCCCTGAACAGATCTGTATGGTAAAAGCTGACATCGTAGTTAGGCCCTACAGTTCCTATGGCTTCAATTTCACGAGTGGCAGGTGGAAAAACAGCCGTCATGAGCAGGTCAATGATGCACTCATAATTCTCCAGCACTTTTAGGTCCGTGATGGGGCCTAACAATTCCGGGGCATCTTTAAGCTGACGGGTGATTTCCTGCGCACAGTGTATAAAGCTGCTTTTGCAGCCTTCGTGCTCCTGCTGCCAATACCTAATGATGGGTGCAAAGCTCAGGTTGGCCTTGAACGGAAAAGTAGTAACGCTGATATTATGTTCTTGGGAATGCATACAGGGCTTTTAACGCAAAACAGCCTTGGCAGATACAGAAAAAGCCAGCTTAAAAGCTGGCTTTCTGAAAAATAGAAGATTTAACGTGCTATTGGGTTACTGCTTCAAAAAACGGATGGTTTCAGTTCCGCTGGATGTGGTGACGCGGTAAAAATAAACACCTTCTTTAAGTGCGGCTAACTGTACGGTTTGCGCCTGTTTTCCGGCGGGGAAGGTGCGGTCAATTGCTTGCTGTACCACTTGCCCCTGGGCATCTAACAACTCAATTTTCACATTGCCCGCTGTTGGTACGTTAAAGCGCAAAGTAGCTTTGTCAGTAGTTGGGTTGGGGCTTAGTTGAAGAGAACTGGTGTTATCTGACTTTTCTGGATTAATAGTCTGTGCCTGATGAACCGGCTTGTTGGGGTCTATGAGAAGAAAGCGGGTGGCGTTCCAGCGTTCAATAAACCTTTCTTTGATGGGCCCTCTTCTGCGCTCGCGGTTTTGCATTTGTTCCTCTGTAACCCCATGCTTAGCGGCAATGGCCTGTAAATCAGTCCGCCATTTTTCCTGCTGCGCTTTTACTTTTACTCCAATGGGCGTTAAGTGCTTTTCATTACGCTTGGCCAATTCGGCTAATCGTAACAACTGCTCCCGTTGCTCTGCACGAGCAGCTTTGAATTCTGCCTTTTGATCTTCAGTGAGAGGAGTTTGTTGAGTTTCGCGTTCTGCTTTCAGCTGCTTGAAGCGTTCCTTCTGGCTTTGGCGGTGCAGGGCCAGTTGCTGCCGTATGTCAGCCAGCTCTCTTTTGTCTGCTTTTGAAAGTTTTTTATCCAGCTCTTTGCGCTGTTCTAGTATAAACGGAGCAATGTGTAGACGCTGGTAAGTAGCCAACTCTTTCCGAAGCTCCCCATGCACTGCTTTGCGTCCAGGTCTTTTGTCTTTTTGCGCCAGAACGCTATTGCCTAGCAGCATCACCAACGCCAGTAGGCACAACCAAATTTTGCTGTTCATAACTTTATAGTCTTTTCTTGCTTTAGATGCAGTTGAAGTTCAGAGGTTTAATGAAAGATAGAAAAATTAACGTTTTGATGCTATTTTTTCAAAAAGAGGCTAAAAACAGAAGAAGGTATTGGTGTATTTTCAACTGCGAGCATTTAAACTTGCCAGTCAGCAGGTGCCAAATTTTATTAAGAGTAGCGGGGACTGCATTGAAAAGGCTAGGTTCGAGTACAGGCTGTATGGTTTGTCATTGGTAATAAATAAAAAAAGCCGATGCTGTTGCTGCACCGGCTTTTCTTGTTTTAGAACTGAGCCTTCTTATCTGAAGGTGTCGTTGGTATCTACTATGCGTACTTCTTTCACATTCAGCTTGAAGTTGGCAATTTGTGCATCTTCATCTTTCACTGATTGTGGAAGTCCCTCTTTCACAATATTAGAGTAGCTCATGGGCGAGGGAGTGTTGTTCTTCAGGGCATCGGCCAAAGGTTGGGCTTCGCTGTCGTCGGTCACAATAGTCACGTACAGGTTATCAGCGGTCCAGTATTTCTTGATGGCCTGGTTTACGTCTTCCACCGTCAATTTAGCCAATAGCGCATCCATGTCTTCAATGTAATCGCGGCGGCCGTAGAAGTGCGAGTCCAGCAAAAAGCCCAGGCGTTTCTCAGGGGTTTGGATGTACAGCTTGTTGTAGCTGCGCAGGAACTGGCGGGTCAGCTCGAAATTTTCTTTGCTGATACCGGTCTTGATCATATTGTCCACCTCACGCAGAGCCAGACGCAGGGCAAAGTGGGCGTGCCCTACTTTAATGCCGCTCAGTTCTTTGTACTGCTGTTTCAGGCCTTCGGCAGTTTGTACGGGTCTGATCCAGAGGGCATGGTAGTTTGAGCTTCTGGGCACGCCAGGTACGGGCAGCATGTTAGAACCACCGTTCTCGTACCATTCAATATAGCTGTAGTCTCCGTAATTCATGGAGCGGGTACTTCTTATTTTGTTGTACAGCTGGCCGTAACTCTTGCGGTGCTCGCCCAGGTAAGAGTTTGCCACCATCAGGGCCGCGAAATCATCTGAAGAACGGGTGATTCTAAGCGGTGTGCCGGTAAAAATAGCCGAGCCCAAGGCGTTTGGCTTGCTAATGATCTCCACCACAATTCCGTCGGGTTTGTTGGCTTTGCCCGGCTGCGGAATGTTAGGTCGGGTACCCGATAGTCCTTCCAAGTCAACAGTAAGGCGGTTCAGGAAATCTTGGGAATAGTTGCCGGCAATACTAACGGTGACGTTGTGGCGCGTGAAGAAATTCTGGTAATGGTTACGCACATCTTCCAGGGTAATTCCTTTTACGCCCGTGCTGGTGCCTTGGGGCGTGTGCTGGTAATTAGTGCCCCGGAACAGGAGGTCTTCCAAAGCTTTCTTGCTGTAATCCTCGTCTGAAGAGGAGCGGATAACTTGGTCAACAAAGTTCTGCTGATTTGACTTAACACGATTAAAATCTTCTTCCGCGAAGCGTGGCGTGAGCACCAAACCTTTCAGAATAGGGTAGAACTCGTTCAGGAAATCTTTATGCACGGCAAACGTGAACACAGTGGCCTCTTTGTCTACGCTGGCACCGTACTGGGCGGCCATGGGGTAGATTTTCTCCTGAATCTGGGTGTTGGTCAGCTCTTGGGTACCCCCAGCCATTATGGTTTGGGCGGTGGCATAGGTAAGTCCTGCTTTTCCGGTTGGGTCTGAGATAGAGCCATTCCGGAACATGAGCTTCACAATTACTTTGTCTGACTCAGGCAGAGCCAGTTCTACCACGTCAAAGGGCATAGTGGCTACTACCAGCGCTTCATCTGGTGCTTTTTCTGGGTCAACGGTGGCGGAGGTTTGCGGTTGTTTCTGGCAGGCGGCTAAGCTTAGGGCCAGCGGCAGAATATAAGTCAGTATCTTTTTCATTATTTCACACCTCCTTCTTTGTTAGGTGAGATGGTGGCAATGGTAAGGCCACTGTTCACGAAATATTTTTTGGCCACATTCATAATGTCTTGCGGCGTTACCTGGTCATACAGCGCATAAAGTCGGTTCAGGGCTTCAGGGTCGCCGGTGAGCCAAATATAGCGAGACAAGGCATTGGCAATGGCGTCTGGACTGTCCATGGCCATGGCGAAGCTGTAGCGGTTGTTGCTTTTGGTGTCCTGCAGTTTCTGGGCATCAACAGGCTTGGTTTTCATCTCGTTGATAGCCTTGGTGATCTCGTCTTTCACGTACTGCAGGTCTTCAGCTTTCACCACACTGGCAGACACTGAAATAAGGTTAGGGTCGCGGGAGAAGCTGGGGCCGCCGCCCACAAAACGTACTTTCTGCTCTTGCAGCACCAGTTTCTTGTACAGTTCTGAAGTAGGAGCGAACAGAATGCTGGTCATTAAATCAAGTGCGGGCAGGTCTTTGTTGGTGTCTGAGAAAGCGGGGCCTTTGTACGCCAGCAACAGGTACGGCGGAAAGCCAGCCTGCTGCACGTGCGCGTAGCGGGTTTCTTTCTGGGCGGGTTCGGTCTCAATCTTAGGAGTATATTTTCCGCGTTTCCAGTTGCCGAAGTATTTCTGCGCCAGACGGTTCACTTCTTCCTGCTTTACATCACCCACTACCACAATGGTAGTATATTCTGGGCGGTAGAAGCGGTCGAAGAATACTTTGGAGTAGGCAAACTGGTTGGGCATGTCTACCACGTCTTTAAAGAAGCCCATGGTGGTGTGGGCGTAGGTGTGCTTCTTAAAGGCGGTGCTGTAGAGTTTCTCGTAAAGCTGTGAGTAGGGGCTGGCGGAGTTCTTGGTGTACTCACCTTTCACAGCGCCGGCTTCGGTCTTGAAGTCGTGCTCTGAGTATTTCAGGTTCTGGAAGCGGTCGCCTTCTACCTCAAACATTTTCTCCAGCATATCGGCGTTGCCGGTCATGTGGTACACGGTGCGGTCTGTGGAGGTGTTGGCGTTGGCCGAGGCACCAATAGACTTCAGCACTTCCTCGTACTCTTGAGTAGAATACTTCTCGGTGCCCCGGAACATCATGTGCTCAAAGAAATGCGCGAAACCGGTTTTGCCTGGCTCTACTTCCTCTCTAGAACCGGCACGCACCACAATATAGAAGGCAGCAAGTCCGGGAGTATTATACGGCACAGTGACCACGTTCAGGCCGTTGGCCAGTTTGGTCTGCTGGATAGGGTAGGGCAAGATTTTTTCGCCGGTGCCCTGTGCCTGCGCATAGCCGCTGACGACCAGTGTACACAGCAACAGCACCAGGCTAAGCAGTTTTGTTTTGTTCATAGATAAGTTGTGTTAGTGAGACTAGCAGATGTTCGTTAGCCACCTGCAGGGGTGAAGTTACAAAAATGAGACCGAAGTTGCGGATTTCACTGCTACATGTTCGTGTTGAAAGTCAGGAGGGAGAAAACAGTGCAGTATTTGCGTTTATAGCCTGTTTTTCAAAAAGTAGGTCTAAAACAGGTGACTAGGTTATTGCCTTTTCACGCACTGCTGATGTTCCCTTCTCGGAGGGATAGGTGTTCTTCTGGTTCTATAGCTGCTGATAATGCATTGGCCTACGCAGCGGACAGGTCGCGACCTGTCCCTACTTTTGCAAAACATTATCGCTTGCTCAAATGACCTCGCAGCGTTTTTCAAACCTGCGAGTGTCTGTGCCAATATCTCAGCAATGCGTGGGAAAATAGTAAAAGCAGCAGGCTGAAATAATATTGAAAAGTGCCTTAAAGCGTTTCGGGCCTGTTTTCTGAAAAACAGGCCCGAAAGGGAAGTCAATTCTGTGATTTGCCGGAGAGCACTTGCACCATGTTCATCTCCAGAGTGGGGTAGGCGGTTTCTATGATCCGGCCAAGTTCTTTGCCGTCTTTATAGAAGATAAAAGTGGGGACAGCTGTGACGTTATCTGCTTTTTCTTCACCGGCTAAACTAGTTTTATCCTCGCGCAGGCTAATGAGCTCCAGGCGGGCATAGGGAAAGCGGGCGGCATCCAGTATCTTAAAGAATCTGGGCACTTCCCGCTGGCTATCTAAGCACCAGCTGCCAATGTAGCCTTTTATACTCACGCCCTCCAATAGAGGCTGTAGCTCCTCCATTATGGTTTCATTGGGTTTGTATTTCAGGTACATAGGGTGAAACCACTCACTGTACGGGGCTTGCTCAAATGCCACGCGGGTGGTAGGGCCAATAAGCACGTTGCCGTCACCCGCCTGGTTTGCCTCCTCGCGGTTTTCGTTCGGGTCTAAACCGGTGTGGGTGTTTTCAGTGATAGGTGCCTGCCGAGGGGTGGCGCAACTTGCTAACACTACCAAGGCAATTATGAGAAAGCTGTATTTCATGGCTGTTTCTTTGTTACTTTTCCATTTAACGGATAAAAGTACTATCAATATTCATTTCGCCCGAAAAATTTAACCAAGTTCTGGGCTTTGCAGGTTCTGCCCATTCCCATCGAAGAGAACTACCTGTTGGCGAGCAAAGGCTACTTTACGTTTTCGGCCTGTTTTTCAGAAAACAAGCCGAAAACAGATTATCTTCATTTCTAATTCTTAAATTCTAATTTGTAATTGAGCAAAGCGCTAAATTGATTCAATAGGTCGGGGCTCGTCAAGGTCCACGAATTCACCTTCCCAACGGGCAATGACCGCAGTGGCCAGGCAATTCCCTATCACGTTTACTGAGGTGCGGGCCATGTCCATGAGCTCGTCAATACCCAGAATGATAAAGATGGGTTCCACGGGTAACCCAAACGAAGCGGCTGTGCCCATCAGGATCACCAAGGAGGCACGAGGTACCCCGGCCACCCCTTTACTCGTGAGCATGAGCGTGAATACCATCAGCAGCTGCTGCTCCCAAGTAAACGGAACGCCCGCCGCCTGTGCCACAAACACAGAGGCTAAAGATAAATAGAGCGTGGTGCCGTCTAAGTTGAAACTGTAGCCCATGGGCATGACAAACGCCACTACTTTGCGCGGTACGCCAATAGATTCCATGGCTTCCATGGCGCGGGGCAGGGCGGCTTCAGAACTGGTGGTGGCAAAGGCAATTGATACTGGTTCGGCAATGGCTTTGGCAAACATGACAATAGGAATCCGGAAGAACAGGGCCACCGGCAACAGCACCAGCACCAAAAATGCCAGCAAAGCCACGTATAAAGTAGCCAGCAACTGGAACAGGTTAATCAGAATACTAAAGCCCATATGGCCTACGGTATAGGCAATGGCGGCACCCACGGCAACAGGCGCAAAGTACATGATGATGTTCGTGAATTTGAACATGGTTTCTGCCAAGCTCTCCGTCACCTCCAGTAACGGACGGCGCTTGCGCTCATTCAGCATGGCTAATCCAATACCGAACAATACGCTAAACACCACAATCTGGAGTACCTGTCCATCGGCCACCGACTTGGCAATGTTCTCTGGGAAAATGTGCAGGATAATGTCTTGCCAGGTCTGCGGCTCAGGGGCCTTTATTTCGTCACTGGCCTCGCCACGCAATACAATGCCTTCGCCGGCTTTGCTTATGTTAATGGCCGCCAAACCAATAAATAAGGCAATAGTGGTCACAATCTCGAAATAGATGAGCGCCTTGCCTCCCATTTTACCCACCTGCTTCAGGTTAGAATGCCCCGCAATACCCACCACCAGGGTAGCGAAAATGAGCGGTGCAATAATGGTTTTCACCAGCTTCAGGAAAATCTTGCTCAGCACGTTCAGGCTTTGCGCAAATTCAGGAAAGGAATAACCTATCTCGGCGCCAATGACCATACTCACCAGAATCCAGGTAGTAAGCGATCTCTTTCTGTAAGCGAATAGGGCCAGAAGAGCAATGCCTACCCAACGGGCAGAAGTTAGTGCCGTTTCCGGAATAACTACCCAGCGGTAGTTCTGTACCACCGTTAAGGTAGCCGCCACAGTAATAATGACAAAAGCCGACAGAGCCAGCGCGTACTTTTTCATAAAAGGTGTAATTCAAAAATTAGGGTAAGAATCAATTTTTGTAAGAGATGAAATGGTGCCGAAACAGCAGTTTACTCTACAGAAAAACCGACAAATGTAATGAATTCTATTACATAAAATGCATAGGAATAACAAGTGAGAAAAACAGAAGATTTTAGCCGCTGCGGCCTGTAATTTCATGCCTGCAACGACTTTTATAAAGGGCTATGGTATCAGATGAAGCCCAAGGGAAAAGACTATTGTTTCAAGCTAGTCAGCATAAGGGGCTGCTTTAGTAAAATTTTTAAAAAGTGAGGAGATGCTGGTGGGGTATTGGTGGTTTTTTGCTACACTTGAACCTTTATTCCCTTAACCCGAATACCTATGCTCACTTGGCATATTGAGACCCGAGAACTGACGTTGCGCTATACCTGGAAAATATCACGCAATGCCTCTGATATTAAAACAAACCTGTTCATCACAGTGGGTGATGGCCAGCTCCAAGGCCGTGGCGAGGCGGCTCCTAACGTTCGCTACGGCGAAACCCCTGAGCTGTTGAACCAACAGTTTGCCCAGTTACAAGCCAGTGGCCTTGACCAGATAGGCTCGGTTACTGAACTGCAGCAGCTGACAACGCAGGTGCCCGTGCTGCCTGCCCTGCGTTTTGCCCTGGAGAGTGCGATGGTGCATTACCTGTGCCGCAAGCAGAACAAAACCGTCCCGGAATTCCTGGGGGTAGAACCAGTAACCTCGGCGCCCACGGCTTATTCTTTCCCCATCATGGACCCCGGCAAAATTGCCGCCTTTACCGCCGAGCATGGCCTGAAGCGTTTTGAGTACCTGAAGGTGAAAGTAAACCAAGAGAGCGGGCTGGACATGATGGCTGAAGTTGCCCGTGCCACCTCGCAACCGCTGGTGGTGGACGCCAACGAGGCCTGGCAAGACCCTGATGCCCTCATGCGTTTCTTTGAAGGTCTGAAAAAGTACCCTATCATCATGATAGAGCAGCCCATGCCATCGGCGCTGCAAGAAGAGTACCTGTACCTCAAGAAGCATACGCCCTATGACTTGTTCGCCGATGAATCGGTGACTGACCACGCCGATTGGGACCTGCTACAGCAGCAGTTCCATGGCGTAAACATGAAACTGATGAAAGCTGGCGGTTACCTCAATGGCCTCGAAATTCTGAACAAGACCCGTTCCCTAGGCCTGAAAACCATGATAGGCTGCATGATGGAAACCTCCATGGGTATTTGGTCTGCCCTGCAATTGGCCCATGGCGTAAATATCCTAGACTTAGACGGTATGTTGATTGTAAAGGACGAGCCGTTTGGCTTAGTGCGTGAGGAGGCAGGGCGGTTGTACCCAGTAGAGCAGCCGTAGTTGTTGTTTTAGACCTGTTTTTTAGAAAAGAATCCCAAAACAGCCAGGCCCAGCAGAAATAATTCTGCTGGGCCTGGCTGTTTTGGGGAGAAGGGGTGCGACGCTAGAATATTGTAGCTATCAAAGATAAAATGTATGTTTAGGAGAGATATTAGTCGGGTAGTGGGAGTCAGGCTCTTGCTAGCCGGTAGTTGTGGTGCATTATAAATATGAATATACTGAAGTCTATTTTTGGAAATACAAACAAGACTGAAGAGGAAGTACCTGAAGAGTTTCAGAATTGGGTAAGGAAAAGCATTCTTTTAATCGGAAAAGAGGGAAAAGAAATGGAGGACAAGGAACTTCAATCTTACCTTATAGAGCATGGGATTCCTAAACAAGAAGCCGTAGAAATTCTCCTATTCTTACCGACTGCATTTTGCAGAAAGCTAAAGCCATCTATAAATTGGTCAACAGAATACATCGACCACTACTCTGATAACAGGCAAATAAAAAGGAAGTTAGTTGAAAATAAGAGATATCAGCTTATACAGATTGAAACTGATAATTACTGGAATTCTAGCTCAGACTTTCAAATTAAGTTAGCGCTAGCTGGCCGTAGCCCAGAATATAAATCAGTCCAACACCTTTTGGAGAACGGTAGCATGCCAGAAAATATAAGAGTAAGTGAGCCAATTATAATCAGGTAAAAATAACGCACCACAACAACACCTAAACGTCAGACTCGGCCGACGGCCTCGCCCGTCGTTTAGCCCAGTACGTTAGGTGCAAGATTAGACATGAAGACTTTATACCTCATATTATTTGCACTGTTGGCTCCAATTTATACATATGGGTGTACATGTATGCAAAGAACCTTGACCCAAGTAATAGAATTGGATAAGGATTTAGAATATATTTATTTAAAAGCCAAAATATTAAATATAAATGCAACTGTTTATGGACAACCCTATGAATTCATTCCAGTCAATGTACAAGTGCAAGAATATTGGCATAAGAAAGAACTAGAACTCCATTCCGACACTTTAACTATATTTGATGATACATCTTGCCACTCATCAGAATTTCAACAAGACTCCGTTCACCTTATTATAGCTTATCTTGACCAAGGTATTTATAGAACAGGTGTATGTAAGACTAATTGGGTTTTCTCACAATATGGAGAGGGAATTAATCAACTTGGCAAGGGTTTCAAAGTACAGATGGCTAATAGTTCTAAACCAGTTGAAGAATTAAAACCGCCAGTTGAGAATAGGTTTCAGCTATCAAATATAATATCTTTTGTAAGCATCCTGTTAAACGCTGTTTTAATTTTCTTGCTTTTAAAGAGAAAACAATCCAGCACCTAACAAGGTGCATAAGTTATGCTACGGCCGACGGCTAAGCACGTCTCATGCACTAGGCCTTGTATGGTATTTTAAATATAAAGAACAGCTAACTTAATAAAGAAGTTTATTTCCAGCTAAACCTTGAAAATGTTAACAAATACAAAAATCGAATTCTGGATTGTTGCGATTGTTATCTTTTTGGTCTTAGCAATTCTAACTACCACGGGTGATATTTTAGATACCAACAATAATGATAGCGGATTTGTAGGACTTATAGTATTACCTACAATCCCTGGATTCATTCTTTATGTTTTAGTAACTGGCGATATACACGGTTGGCAACCTGGCCCTATTGGTCAAGTTGGTCGAATCATCGTTACTACTGTAGGTGCATGGATGTTTTGGACACCTTTGATTTACTGGATTTATAAGAAAAAATTCAAAAATGGACGGAATATAAATAAAGAATAAAAAGCCCTTTGAATAAAGTAGCGGTTTGGGAGCTGTTTGCCGAAAAACAGGCTAAAAACAGAAATAAGTCTCGTGGTCTTTGCAAAGAAAAAACTAGACCTAACAAGGTAAAAACGCTAGCCTTCGGCCGACGGCCTCCGCCACCGTTTACACAAGTACGTTGGCGATAACTTATAATGAATGAAAAAAAGATATTACTTATTGCTATTAGGGTTGCTGTTACTTTGTATAGCTTACATCACTTACTCAGATTCTCTGCCCCCTAGGACACCTCTAAAAATAGCAAGACTTATCAGCGGACTGGAAATATCAAATGGAGTAGAATTTAAAATGCTTCAAGATGAATGGTCGCCCAACGGTGACGGGATAGCTCATATTAAAGCAACTCTTACAGACAAAGAATTAAATGATTATTCAAAGCAGTCCACTTTAAGAGGCTATAAAAGGTTACCTATAAAGGAATCTTCCCCCAATTTAATCCTTCCCGATGGGGTGAATGACAGAATGAACGGATATTACTTACTGAATCAAGATAAAGAAGACCCAAGAGATTATACTTTTACTATCATTGACTCACAAAAGAAAGAAATGATAGTGTTTATCAATTATATGTAGAAAGAAAAGCTTTCGCCAACATTGTGAATAAGCCATGCCAAGGCCGAAGGCCGCGCCGTCTTTAATACTAGCCGTAGTGGGCAATTATAAAATGACCATACATCGACAATGAAAAACATTTTAGCAACACTTATTTTGACAATTTTTAGCTTGACAATTTTTGCTCAAGACAATACGGGAACAAAGCTAAAAGCATTATTAGACAATAAACAGTATGACAAAATAATTGATCAATATACTTCAAAGAGCAAAGAGCTTTCTGCAAAGTCATTGTATTATGTCGGACTTGCTTACTACATGGAGGAAGACGACAACAACTGCATTAAATTCATGAATCTTTCCATTGACAAGAATTCAAAAGACCCTGCTCCTTTTTACATTAAAGCGTCAACACTAAACTACATGAAAAAGTATGACGAAGCAGTTAAAGACTTTCAATCTGCAATTGCTTTAAAGGCAGACGATGCAGAGTTTTACAGCGGACTTGGTGACTCCTACTATAACCTTGAAAAATTAGATTTAGCACTTGACGCTTATAAAAAAGCAACGGAGCAAAAAGACTGCCCTGATAGACCATATTCATTTATTGCTCAAATTTATTCCGACCAACAAAAGAATGACAAAGCATTAGAAGCATTTTATTTTGCTAAATCAAAAATTGACAAAAAATCTGATTCATACATAAACGCATTGTACAATATAGGTCTACTGGAATCTTTAAAAGGTAATTACGACAAGGCTGAGCCAACATACGTTGAACTATTACAATTAGCCCCTAACGACTATCAATCCTACTCAAAACTTATCCAAGTTTACTACCATAGAAAAGAGTATGATAAAGCAAAACCTTACAAAGACAAGTTATATGAAGCTCATAAAATGGGGCGTCTAAAAGATAATTTGAAAGATATGTTTTGCTTCGACCAATTCAAATGGAATGACAAATTAATCCAAGCTTATGAAAGATACGAAGAAGGTACAAAAGACATTTACAACAAGCATTTATTCTATGTAGTAAATCAAGACAACAAGATTGAATATAGAATTCAAACAGAATACTCTCCAATTTCTGTTGAACAAGGTGGCTCAAAATATTTACTCTGTCGAACAAAGGGAGACACTCATTCGACTTTCAATATCAGCTTTAACGACAACTTCAAATATGAAGACTTGAAAAAAAGTGTAATTGACGTTCTTGAAGAAAAGGTGAAGCCGACAGCGTCTTCAAAAACGGGCAAATGACAAGAATAACTGGGCATAACAGCACCTACCCAAAAGGCGGGTTCTTATGTTCCAAATGTAGTTTTGTGATTAATCAAACATTATTTTTTAATTTAAGTTTTGTGGTAAACGTCACGCCATTTGGGTAGCTGTAAACTGTTATGTGCAAGTTTGAAAATAAAAAGTAAAGACCTTGTTAGAGTCATTGGATGAAAACTTCTGTAGTGCCTTAGAATACCGACTTTCTCGACTATTTAGAAAAAGTGACAAAAAAGAAATCAGAAGTCTTTGGTGTGACGGGATTTCTCCTGCAATTGAGCCAGGGGATAATCCGATTAAATCCAAACGAATTCAAACGAAGGCCTGGATTGGTAAAGACGGTCAGGAAGAATACTCCATGACTATCTTACTCGGGTATGAAGCAATTGGTCAAAACCTGAATGGAGAAAATATGATTGAAGCTATTCCAGAAGGCGAGGGAGACGTTTGGATAGACATAAATACAGATAGTAGAAAAATAACGGTGCAGCTAAACTAAAAACCTGCACTTAACATGATTTAAACAACACACATCGGCCGACGGCCTTCGCCGCCGCTTAGCATAGACATTGAATTAAAGAAAATACAGAACACATGGAAACAAAAGACAAAACCACAGTAACCGTTGAAACAACCATTCAAATGCCTGCTGATCAGGTGTGGGAATTCTGGACTAAACCGGAGCATATTACCCAATGGAATTGCGCAACAGATACCTGGCAGTGTCCCAGGGCAGAAAATGACCTGACTCCCGGAGGCCGGTTCCTTTCAAGAATGGAGGCCAAGGACGGAAGTATGGGATTTGACTTCTCAGGAATCTATGAGCAGGTAATACCAAACAGACAACTGGTGTACAGGTTAGATGATGGGCGGTTAGTGCGTGTTGATTTTTCTGATATGGGAAATGAAACTAAAGTCACCGAGAATTTTGAAGTAGAAGAACTAAATTCTCTTGATTTGCAAAGAACAGGCTGGCAAGCTATACTAGATAATTTCAAAAAATACGCTGAGTCTAAAAAATAATAACAGCTTAGACGGCAAAGACAGTGGCTAGGTAAAAGCATGGCAGTCCTCATAAAATGTTGCTATGCCCAAAAAGGCAAATTGGTGGGGCATGTTGCATAGTTGCCGTTGAAACAGAAGGTTTGTTTGCTAACTTGAGGAATGACCATAAAGGAAATACTGCAACTGACAAAACACCGCCCTTGGAGCCTACCCACAGGCAACTGGAAGTACTACCAAGAATGGAACAATGCAGTGTTTCTACATTGGCAAGTTGACATGAAGGAACTAAAAAAAAATTGTTCCTGACGATCTGGAAATTGATGTGTTTGATGGCAACCCTTGGGTTTCATTGGTGGCTTTCACCATGGAGAAAATAAGGCCAAGAGGTCTGCCGTATTTCCCTCCGGTTTCCTGCTTTGATGAAATCAACATCCGGACCTATGTGACCTACAAAAACAAAGCAGGTGTTTACTTTTTGAGTATTGAAGGTGGAACAAGAGTGTCTTGCCAAATAGCCAGAAGTTTGTCTGAGCTTCCGTACCGTTACTCCAACATGAAAAGGGAGGAGAATCTATACCACTCCCAAAACAGAGCGCTCAAGAGTAGTCTTGAACTAAGGTATCAGGTTGGTGCGCCAATGTCAGGTAAAAGCACCCTTGATAAATGGCTAACCGAGAAGTATGCCTTGTTTCAGGACACTCCAACAGCCATTAATGAATTTGAGATTCACCATGTGGAGTGGCCTATTTTTGAAATAGGTCTGAAAGACGTTCAGGTGAATTATCCAAAGTTTAACAACCTCTTGAGCAACAAGCCAGACCTAGCCCATTACTCACCCGGAGTACAGGTAATTGCATGGGGGAAGAAGAGAAATAAGAAGATAACAGGTATATAAGGTGAGGAACCCTTGAAAAGCATTCTCACAAGGGGACAACTAGTTTCTATCTCTTCTTATCAGTAGCAGCTAGTTGCTGTTTTAACTTTGCCAACTCTTCGTCTAGTTTCTTCAGTTGCTCCGCATCAGGCTTGTTTTTGGCGGTGCTTTGCAGGAGCTCATTCTTCTTTTCCAGAATGTCTACTTTGCGCTGGAGCAAGTGAATTCTGTTTTGTAACTGCTGAGCTTGCAGTAGCTGTTTTCCTATGCCAGTTGTGTCGCCTTTAAGTTCAGTTTTTTGCTCAATCACCACAGGGTTGCGGGTAAGATTACCATTTAAGTCAAGGCGGTCACCATCACTAAGTTGCTGTTTCTCTCCTTCGGGGGTGGTGAATTGGCCGTCTGGCTCTACCCTGGCCCCGTTCGGGAAGCTGCGGGTGCTGGTTAAAGGAGCATAGCCTTTGGGCAGAATGATCATTATTTTACCATTGCGCATAATAATACCTTCGCGGGCTGGGGTAACGCTGGTGGTAGTGGTACGGCCAGAAGATTTTTTCTGAATAGTAGCTTTGTTCTGCGCCTGAGCTGTTGAAAAAGTCAGGCAAAAAACGATGCCACACATGAGCAACGGGAAAAAGAATGGTTTCTGCATACAACAGATAGTTACAGTGTTTTAGAGTTGTTTTCAGGAAATCAAGGTAAAAACGCAGGGCTTTAGTGTCAGCTTTAAATCAAGAAGCTATTGTTCCTTTCTTCGTTCTTTCAGGTACTGCACAATACCCGGTGCCACCGAAATAAAAATAATCACCGGAATCACTATGTGTAGATAATCCTTCAGGTTCGGGAATTTTTGACCTACGTAATAGCTAGCTAAAACCAGAGAGCAGATCCAAAGGGTAGAGCCAGCAGCACTCAACAGAATAAACCTATGAAACTCCATGCCCGTGACTCCAGAGAGTAATGGGTTAAACGTACGGATAACTGGCACAAACTTGCCCATGATAATGGCTGTTTTACCCTTTTGGCGGTAGAACTTTTCAGCTTTCTCAAGGTGAGAATGCTTGAAATACCAGGTGTCTTTTTTGTGGTAGAGTTTACGACCCATGCGGCGACCAATGTAAAAACCTGTGGCATCTCCGATTATACTGGCAGCAGACATACTGATCAAAAGCAGGGGCAGTGACACAGGCAATATGCCCGCCCCGGCAAATAAACCGGTAGTGAGCAGCAGTGAGTCTCCGCCAGGTACTACTAAACCAATCAATAGCCCCGTTTCTACAAACATGACCGCCAGTATAAGGGTAAGGCCACCGTACCTGATCATGTTTTCAGGGCTGGCGAACATTTCAGTCCAGTTCACTAAAAAGATAGGGTCTTGCATTGGGTGATGGTGTATTATCCTTCCTACTTACGCACAAAAGAAAGGCATGTTGGTTCTTTGGCGGCACTGGCCATCTGTTCGTTTGAATAAGAGATGAAAGGTTACAATGGCGGTTGAGTAGTGACTTCTTGCGGGGCAGTGGGTATGTTGCTATATTTGAATGAAATCCGGTCAATACAGGTGCTTACATGAAAATAGAAGAAGAGATAAAGCAGAGCTCGTTTAAAGATGCTTACCAGAAGGTGTACATCAATACTGTATTTACAGCAAACTGGCTACAGCAGCGCCAATCAGGTTTGTTTAAACCGTTTGGTATTACGTTGCCCCAGTTTAACGTTCTCCGCATTTTAAGGGGGCAGCACCCCAAGCCCGCTACGGTGAACCTGATTATTGAGCGTATGTTAGACAAAACGTCTAACGCCTCGCGCATAGTAGATAAGCTGGAGGCCAAAGAGTTGGTTACCCGTAAGCAATGCCCCGCAGACCGCCGCACCGTTGATATTCTGATCACTGATAAAGGCCTGAAGCTGCTGAAGCAGATGGACGGCTTGGTAGGTGCAGAGCAATTGGGTATCCGGAACCTTACCCCAGAAGAAGCCAACCAGCTGAGTGATCTTTTAGATAAAATAAGAAGCTAAACTTTGATTCACGTGCCAACCTCCTGACAAATAATACAGAGGATGGAGTAGGCGTTTATAACCTGTTCGCACACACACAATCTTACATTTTAATTTGTTACATCTCGCCATGAAAAGAATTATACTTCCATTTGTAGTAGCTGCCGCGGTGGTGGTGTCTGCGTTTACGCTTGCTGGCTCTGAAAATGCCGTGATAACGGAGGCAACAACCGCTTCGTTGGCAATTCAGAATTACAAAGTGGTGCCCGCTGAAAGTAAAATCACCTGGATTGGGCGTAAAGTAACCGGAGAGCACACCGGTACTATTCAGCTGAAAGAGGGCACTATCTTGTTTGATAGAACTGTCTTACGTGGCGGTAGCTTTTTCATGGACATGAACTCCATTACCTGTACTGATCTGAAAGACCCAAAGTCTAACGGTAATTTAGTCAAGCACCTCCGCTCTGATGATTTCTTTTCAGTAGAAAAGAATCCAACGGCTATGTTTGCCATTTCCAATTTGGCGACTCGGCCAAATGCTAAGTCCGGAACTGCCAACTACATCATTACAGGTAACCTGACCATCAAAGGTATTAGCCATGAGATCTCTTTCCCAATGCTGGTGAATGTTCGTAAAGGAGTGGCTACTGCCAAAGGCACCCTTAAGTTTGACCGTACCAAATGGGACATTAAATACCGCTCAGGAAACTTCTTTGAGAACTTGGGAGACCGAGCCATTGAAGACGATGTAGAACTGCAAATGGAGATAGTGGCCAAAGTAGAGGAAGTAGCCAAAGACAAAAAGAAGAAAGACGCTAAAGAGAAAACAGCCAAGCTGTAATTCTTGACTTCACGAACAAAAAAAGCCGAAGCTGGTAATGCTTCGGCTTTTTTGTTTAACCCGCCTTTTGAACCTGTTTTTTGAAAAAAAAGCCTAAAACAGAACATGCTATTTACCCATTGGCCTATATGTGCAGGGTAGAACTGAGGGTAATAAAAAAAACGCAGGCCACTACAAAACAAAACCCGAAAGCTCAGCAGTTTTAGCCACGCTTTCGGGTTCCAAACCAGTAGGTCTGTGCTCTTCAGGTCAAACTAGGCGACTTGGATCGTGAACGGTTATAATCCGGCTCCCAATCGTTAATAGGCAAGCATATTCCTGGGGGCAAATCCAGATCAGGTAAGCCATCGTTTAATGGTTCTCCTCCGTCATCGTCACTGTCATCACTGGGGGGTACGGTTATTTTTTTTCGAGGGGCCAGTGCCAGAAAAGCAATGATGGCAAACATGGCCAACGAGTATATAATCAACATAATAACGGCTCTTTAAAGGTCTCACATCTCGTCGGGTGCCTATACGGCGTCTAAGAGTGTTCAACGTATAGCCGCCTTTCTATGTTAGGGCTTTGGCCGAAAAAATTGCGGATTGTCTTTCGTTCTATTGGTTTTGCCATTCAGGGCATGTAGCTTTGCGGCAGTTTTAGGGGTGCCTTAATAAAACGGGCTGAGATCATACCCATTGAACCTGATACGGGTAATACCGGCGAAGGGAAAAACACGGGAACAAAACTAAAAGGGAGCCGCGACCCCTGTGGCTTCTGTTTGTTTTATCATTTCATTTTTTCACCATGAAAAAAGCTTTAGCCCTGCTCATGGGCTGCCTGCTGCCTTGGTTTGCCATGGCACAATTCACTTTGTCTGGCCGCGTACTAGACGCCACCACCCAACAACCACTTGTAGGTAGTACTGTTTCTGTTTCTTCCGGTAATCGGGCTGTCATTACAGATGCCAACGGCCGCTACAGCCTGAGTAACCTCTCTGCGGCGGAATATATGGTGCAGGTAAGTTATTTGGGTTACGCCACCGCCCAGCAGACGGTAGTTTTGCAAAGCTCCCAAACCTTAGATTTTGCCCTCAATCGCACCAGCATCACCTCCAAAGAAGTGTTGGTAACGGCCACCCGCGCCAATGAGAAAACGGGTACTACCTACACCAACGTGAGCAAAGAAGAGCTGGAGAGCCGTAATTTCGGACAAGACCTGCCGTATCTACTGGATCACACACCTTCTTTAGTTACCAATTCAGATGCAGGAGCAGGGGTAGGGTACACCGGCATACGCATACGTGGTTCAGATGTAACCCGTATCAACGTGACCGTGAACGGTATTCCGGTGAATGATGCTGAAAGCCACGGAGTGTTCTTCGTGAACATGCCAGATTTTGCCACCTCGGTGCAAGACGTGCAGATTCAGCGCGGCGTGGGTACCTCTACCAACGGAGCCGGTGCTTTTGGAGCCAGCCTGAACCTACAGACCTTAGACGCCCGCCCCGAAGCTTACGCCCGCACTGACAATGCCTACGGTTCATACAATACCTGGAAAAATAACGTGCAGTTTGGCACCGGCCTTATTGGCGGCAAGTTTGCCGTAGACGGACGCCTGTCCAGAATCTCTTCTGATGGGTACGTTGACCGTGCTTCCTCAGACTTGAAATCATTTTACGTGTCTGGCGGGTACTACGGCAGCAAAGATATGCTGAAAGTAGTGGTGTTTGGCGGCCATGAGAAAACCTACCAGGCCTGGAACGGGGTGCCGCAAGACCTGCTGGAAACCAACCGCACCTACAACTCCGCCGGTACTGAACTGAGCGAGGAGAATCCGTATGAAAATGAGGTGGATGATTACCAGCAGTACCATTACCAGCTGCACTACGGCCATGATTTTAGTTCGGTGCTGTCTTTGAACGCGGCTCTGCATTATACCCGTGGCTTCGGATTTTATGAAACATACAAGTCTGGCGAAGACTTCTCTGATTACCTCATCCCAACTTTCACGGTTGGTGGCACCACCTTTGACGAGACCGATTTAATCCGCCAGAAGTGGCTCGATAACCATTTTTACGGTACTACTTTCGCGCTGCAGTACCGAGGTGCCGGCAAACTATCGGCAGTGGTAGGCGGCGGTTGGAATCGCTATGACGGCGACCACTTTGGCGAGGTGATCTGGGCGCAGTACGCTCCCACCATTCGTCCTGGCCACCGCTATTATTTCGGCAACGCCCGCAAAACCGATTTTAACGTGTATGGCAAAGTCACTCTGCAAGCCACCGAAAGATTGAGCTTGTTTGGAGACCTGCAGCTGCGCACCGTAGATTACCGCGTAGACGGCACTGATGACGATCAGCGTGACGTGACCACCCGTGCCGATTACAACTTCTTCAACCCGAAAGCTGGTGTTACCTACGCTTTCTCACCGGCGCATAGTTTGTATGCCTCAGTAGCCGTTGGGCACCGTGAGCCAACCCGTTCAGACTTTGTAGACCGCCCCTCCAACGACGTGGCCAAGGCCGAACGCTTAGTTGACTATGAAGCCGGTTACCGGTTAAACCAACCTGTTGGTGATTTGGACGGTACTCCCTTAAGCCTTTCCGCCGATGTTACCTACTTCTACATGGACTACAAAGACCAGCTGGTACTCACCGGGCAGTTAAACAACGTAGGCACCCCGCTTAGAACAAACATAGCCAATAGCTACCGTACCGGAGTAGAGATTTCTGCTGGTTTAGGTTGGGGTGAATTAGCTCGTTTATCTACAAACCTGTCGTTTAGCCGTAACCGCATTCAAAACTTCAACGAGACGCTGTACCGCTATGATGAGAATTATGACTTAGATGAAGTCATCAATACGGTATATGAAGAAACCACTATTTCTTATTCGCCCAGTGTCATCACTTCAACGCAGCTGCAGCTGCAGCCGTTGAATGGCCTGCGCTTCCAGTTTCAGTACAAAACTGTGAGCGAGCAGTTTCTGGACAACACCGCCAGCCAAGACCGCCGTATCAATCCTTATCAGGTAGGCGATGTACGCGTTTTCTACACATTCAAACTCACAGACTGGTTGAAGGAAATAGAGCTGGGCTTGCTGGTTAACAATGTGCTGAATGAAACTTATGAGGCAAACGGCTATACCTTCTCAGAATACTACACCGGTGATGCCACCCGCTACAACTACAATTATTATTATCCGCAGGCTCCCCGCAACTTCCTAGCCCAAGTAAGCCTGCGTTTTTAGCCTGTTTTTCATAAATTAACGCTAAAACGAGAGAATTCTGCCCTCATTGGTTTCTATAACTGGTGAGGGCTTTTGCGTTTTAGACTTCGTTTGGAAAAAGTAGCTTAAAAAGGCGGTTGTGCTAATGCTGTTTTTAGTCTACCTCTGGAGGAAGACTACAAACAGCTGAGGGTTGTCTTTCCAATATTTTGTCTCCGTGAGATCCTTCGGCAAGCTCAGGATGACTAGAACAGAGGTCTCAGAAATACGTTGACTCACTAGTGTACACATCCCCTTTACCCTCCTCAATGGGGGAGTATCAGCAAGGCTTAAATTGGCACAAGTGGAGGAGGAGTAACTGTAAACATTTCTGTTTTTGGCTTATTTTTTAGGAAACAGGCCTAAAACAGCGTAACTTCTTGTTGCCATCCTCGGTTATCTTATCATTTCTGTTGCCCTGCCCCCAGTTTCTTCTTATGTTTGGCAATAGACAGTACCCCTAACCGACGATAACCTATCCAGACTATGGCATCAGAGAATTCAGGCTTTACCGACTACTATAACATAGACGATCTGCTCACCGAAGAGCACAAGCTTATCCGCCAGACCATGCGCGATTTCGTGAAGCGCGAAATCTCCCCCAATATTGAAAAGTGGGCACAAGACGCACATTTCCCTAGTGGAATTGTGCCAAAGTTTGGCGAAGTAGGAGCTTTTGGGCCTACCATTCCGGAAGAGTACGGCGGGGGCGGGTTAGACTACATCAGCTACGGCCTCATTATGCAGGAGATTGAGCGCGGCGACAGCGGTATGCGATCCACGGCATCGGTGCAAGGGTCTTTGGTGATGTACCCCATCTACGCCTATGGTTCTGAGGAGCAGCGGAAGAAGTACCTGCCCAAGCTGGCCAGCGGCGAGTGGTTGGGCTGCTTCGGTCTCACCGAACCTGACTTCGGTTCTAACCCCGGCGGCATGGTCACCAACATCAAAGACATGGGCGACCATTATCTGCTCAACGGTGCCAAGCTCTGGATCTCTAACTCCCCTGAGTGCCAGGTGGCGGTAGTGTGGGCCAAAAACGAACAAGGCCGTATCAAAGGTCTTATTGTGGAGCGCGGCATGGAAGGGTTCACTACGCCCGAAATTCATAATAAATGGAGTTTGCGTGCGTCCTGCACCGGTGAGCTGGTGTTTGATAACGTGAAAGTGCCGAAGGAAAATCTGCTCCCTAACATTGATGGTTTAAAAGGGCCGCTTGGCTGTCTTGACTCCGCGCGTTACGGCATTGCCTGGGGAGCCGTTGGTGCAGCCATTGACTGCTATGAAAGTGCGTTGAATTATGCCAAGCAGCGCATTCAGTTTGACAAGCCAATTGCCAGCTTCCAGCTTATCCAGAAGAAACTAGCCGAGATGATTACTGAAATTACCAAGGCGCAACTGATGGTGTGGCGTTTGGGTGTTCTGAAAAACGAAGGCAAAGCCACTACCCAGCAGATTTCCATGGCCAAGCGCAACAGCGTAGACATGGCGCTTCAGGTTGCGCGTGAGGCGCGCCAGATTCACGGTGGTATGGGTATCACCGGTGAATACCCCATCATGCGCCACATGATGAACCTGGAAAGCGTGATCACCTATGAAGGCACACACGACATTCACCTGCTCATAACAGGGGCAGATATTACCGGAATTCCGGCGTTTAAATAAAATGTACTGAATGGCTGCTGCGCTTGCATATAGGAATGCTATTATTTCAGACCTGCCCAAGGTGGTGGAGATCTACAATTCATCGGTAGCTTCCGGTATGGTAACGGCAGACACAGAGCCCGTGACGGTGCAAAGCAGGTACGCGTGGTTTGAAGCGCACAACCCCGAGACCCGGCCGCTATGGTTGGTGATAGAAGACGACGAGACGGTGGGTTGGGTGAGCTTTCAGTCGTTTTATGACCGCCCTGCCTACAACGCCACCGCTGAAATAAATATTTACCTGTGCCCGGAGAAGCAGAACTCCGGTTTAGGGAAACAGATTCTGCAATACGCCATCAATATGGCGCCCCAGTTAGGAATCAAAACATTGATAGGGTACATCTTCGCGCATAATGAACCTACTTTGCGTCTGTTCCGCAGCTTCTGGTTTGAAGATTGGGGTACCTTGCCCAACATTGCTATGATTGAAGGGGAGGAGCGAACCCTGAAGATTCTGGGTAAGCGAATTTTGCCGTAGAATTTGCAACTTAGATATGAAAACAGAAGAGCAGCCGCATTTGCGGCTGCTCTTCTGTTTTTGGCCTATTATCAGGAAAGCAGACCAAAAACAGAGTTTCCTGCCATCGGTTTAAAGTTATTTTAATTTTTTACGGAGCATTTCTGTAATAAAATACCCTTTTATCCATCTAAGCTTAAAAACCAGAACCAGTCACGTTTTGCTAACCCGCGAAGAAAAGTTTAAGCAGATTGAGTTGGATAACCGATCCCGGATTTTCAGAATATGTCGGGCGTATGTGCCGGATCCGGACGAGGCAAATGATTTGTACCAGGAGATTATGGTGCAGGTGTGGCAGAGCCTGCCTACGTTCAGAGGAGAGGCTAAACTCAGCACCTGGCTCTACCGCATTGCACTGAATACAGCCATTGTATTCCGCAGAAAACAGCAACGTCAGCCAACCTCTTTAACCGGACACGAGGCACAACTTGCCGACACCGGTTCTGCCAAAACAGAAGCACTGGAGCAGGAGCAACTGCTAAACAAACTGCACCGCTGCATAGCCCAACTGCAGAATCAGGAAAGGCTAATCATATCACTGGTATTGGAGGAGGTGCCTTACAAAGAGATAGCAGAAGTGCTGGGAATTTCCACCAGCAACGTGGGTGTGAAAATCAATCGCATTAAGAAAAAGATAGGGCAGTTAATGGAAAAAGAGACAGCAGGAAACTCTGAAAGGGAGGGAGGTCAATCATATGGATTTTGAGCAACTTCAAAAAGCATGGCAGCAGCAGGCAAAGCCGGAGCCAACATACGCTGCCCCCAAAAGTGATCAGGCGCAGATACTGAAGCAGGTGAAAAAGCTTCGGCGGAAACTGTTCTTCTCTAATTTCATGATGACGGTAGGTGTGGTGGCCAATGCCTTTTTCTTCCATTTTTTCTGGATGAAAGACTTCGGTGATTCCGCCTGGACGAAAGTGGGTGTCATCGTGATATTTGGGGCCTTGTTGGTGGCCAGTATAGGCGGTTGGTTGAAAAGCAGTCCCTGGAGCAGGCAATCGCCTAGCCTCAGCAGCAAAAAGTTTGTAAAAAGCTCCCTTAAAAGCTTCCGGTTTATCTATGGCTCTTTGCGCATTTTCGTGCCTTTGTACATGGCGCTCTTCGGAATTGGGCTACAGCTCATGATATATGGTGCCATGGTAGAGAGCTCCACCCTGCACCGCGTGATTGCTCACATAGGGCTGGCTATGCTTATGGTTTTTACCGGTGGCCTTACCATTTATTTCCAGAGGCTGCAGTACCAAGAGAAGTATGAACCGGTAGTGCAGGAACTGGAAAACATGCTGCAAGAGCTGGAGCAGGAATAAGAGCAATCATGAAATAAATGCCTGTTTCTTTGCCGAGATGGTTACACCTTACTTCAAATGGCGGGACAAAAAACTGACTAAATCAGGCGTTCAATCAGACACAGCAGAAGTGGTTGCTAAATATACTGGCAAAAGATTGTTAATGGTAAAAATAATAGCAAAAACTACGGTTTTTGCGGCGGCTCATGGAGCGTTTTTAGCGGCAGATGTGTTACCTTTACAACTGTATCTTTGCTTTACTGCCAAGAGATTTTACCATGAGAGAAGATTATTTAACCGGCTCCGCCGATAACCTTTCGCCCGCTGAGAAGGAGTACGACAAAGCGCTCCGGCCGCTTGATTTCGGTGACTTTACGGGTCAGGACAAGGTAGTGGAGAACCTGAAAGTATTTGTGGGCGCGGCCATTATGCGGGGCGAGGCCTTGGACCACGTGCTGTTGCACGGCCCTCCAGGCTTAGGTAAAACCACGCTAAGCCATATCATTGCCAACGCACTGGGTTCTAATATTAAAATCACGTCTGGCCCGGTGCTAGACAAACCCAGCGATCTGGCGGGGTTGCTTACTAACCTGGAGCGGAACGATGTACTGTTCATTGACGAGATTCACCGCCTGAACCCTATTGTGGAGGAGTACCTGTACTCCGCCATGGAGGACTACAAGATTGACATTATGCTAGACTCGGGCCCTAATGCCCGGTCGGTGCAGATTTCTCTGAATCCGTTCACGTTGATTGGTGCTACTACGCGGTCTGGTTTGTTGACCTCACCGCTGCGGGCTCGCTTTGGCATCAACGCGCGTTTAGAGTATTATGATTCAAAGCTGTTGACCACCATTGTGCAGCGTTCTTCTGAAATTTTAGGTGCTCCTATTCATGAAGATGCCGCCTTTGAAATTGCCCGCCGTAGCCGGGGCACGCCACGTATTGCCAACAACCTGTTGCGCCGTACCCGTGACTTCGCCCAAATCAAAGGTGACGGAACCATAACCGTAGAAATTGCCCGCTTCGCCCTGAATGCCTTGGATGTAGATCAAAGTGGCCTAGACGAAATGGATAAGCGCATTCTGAGCACCATCATTGATAAGTTCAAAGGTGGTCCGGTTGGTTTGTCTACCATTGCCACGGCCTGCGGTGAAGAAGCCGAAACCATTGAAGAAGTCTACGAGCCGTTCCTGATTCAGGAAGGGTACGTGAAGCGCACCAGCCGCGGCCGTGAAGCCACTGAGGCAGCTTATCGTCACTTAGGCAAGATTCCGCCTAACCACGTGCGCAGTGGTACCTTGTTTGACCAGGCAGAGTAGTGGCGTTTTAAGGCTGTTTTTTGAAAAAGAGGTCTAAAATGGGTGGAGTTACTAATCCATTGAAGCCATTGAAAAGAACTCACAGGTTGTTTGGCCTGTGAGTTTTTCTTTTCAGGCTCATCTTCGGAAGATGTATTGAAAAAGTAAAAGCACTATTCTATTTCTCAGAACTCATTTTACTCCACAATATTTTGCACACGATCCGTCCCCCTTTGAAGGGGGTAGGGGGATGACAAAAACTGAGGAAGAACCGAAAGCTCCTGTTCAAATGAATACTATGCAGGCGAAGATTCTCATAAGAAGTATATCCAACATACCTAATCACCCTTCCCTCTTCAAAGCAGGGGTGTTATGTTCTCCGCTGTTCGGGATTTCAAATCCCGAACTTAAGTGTCCCGCGGATTTGTAATCCGCAGCTTTTCCAATCAACGGCGTAGCAACAGGGATTATAAATCCCCTCAGTACCCGCTTCCGGATTACAAATCCGGAAGAGCAATCTCTAAGTGCGAGAACTTCACATCCTCCTTCGCCCCTTCAAAGGGTAACGGAATTCGTACAGGAGTTAGGTCTGAGGGAATGTTGTTTTCGGCCTAATTTTCAAAAACCAGCCTGAAAACAGAAAAATGTCAGCAACTGAAATTCTTTTCCGCCAATTTTGTTCTTTAGCCACAGCCAGTTTACAGAATGCTTAATCTAGCCCCCAAACATACGCACCTTATCAAGCAGAAAGCCCAGGAACTGGGGTTTATGTACTGCGGTGTGTCAAAGGCAGAATTTCTGGGGGAAGAGGCACCCCGGCTGGAGAATTGGCTAAACCAGAAAAAGCACGGCCAAATGCACTACATGGCCAACCACTTTGACAAACGGCTAGACCCACGGCTGTTAGTGGAAGGGGCTAAATCGGTGGTGAGTTTGTTGCTGAATTATTTTCCTGAAGAAACTCAGCCCCAGGATACGTACCAAATATCCAAGTACGCGTACGGGCAAGACTATCACTTCGTCATTAAAGACAAACTTAAAACGCTGTTCCAGTATATTCAGGATGAGATAGGCGAAGTTGGCGGTAGGGTGTTTGTTGATTCGGCCCCGGTTATGGACAAAGTGTGGGCAAAGAAAAGCGGTTTGGGTTGGGTTGGTAAGAACAGTAACCTGATCAGGCCAGGTGTGGGCAGTTTCTTTTTTATTGCCGAATTGATTCTGGATTTGGAGCTGGAGCCCGATGGGCCCATAAAAGATTATTGTGGTACCTGCACCAAATGCATGGACGCTTGCCCAACCGATGCCATTTCAGAACCTTATGTGGTTGACGGCAGCAAGTGTATATCCTATTTTACTATTGAGCTGAAAGACCAGATTCCGCAGGAGGTGAACGGGAAGTTCGGGAATTGGATTTTTGGGTGTGATATTTGTCAGGATGTCTGCCCCTGGAATAGGTTTAGCAAGCCGCACCAAGAGCCTGCTTTTACCCCGCATCCAGAGTTGCTCCGCCTATCCGCGGGGGAGTGGCAGGAGCTTACTCAAGATGTGTTCGGGACAATCTTCAAAAATTCGGCCGTAAAACGAACAGGTTATAAGGGTCTAACCCGTAACCTTCGTTTTGTGGCCCATCAGGACGAGGTTTTAAGCAGCCATCACGTTCCCGAAGACCTTGTCTAAAATGGTGTAGTAAGAACTTGGGAAGCGCTTGTAGCACCATGCCTGTAAAGCTTCTAATTCATTTCTTACTAGCATGCGCATGCTTTTTCTTAGCTCTTTCTCAAACAATTTTGGGTCAAAGCTCACTTTGTCCAAAATCAATTTTACGTACTCCAACATGGTCTTAATTATAGTTAGGTGAATGTGTATTTTGTTAAGGACTACTATATACGTGTGAAGCCACCAAAAAGCTGCTGTATTTATACTGATTTTTCTGAGTAAATAACAAAAAAAGCAGCCCTGTGAAGGGCTGCTTTTTTAATAGCTTTAGTTTCAAGAACTAGGCTATGAATGGGTCTACTATAGCCTGTACCTGTGCCATGGTCAGCGGCTCATCAAATGCCTCTGAAGCAGTAGCAGCAGTTATGTCCGGATCAGTATTAGTCATGATATCCACGCCTGCTTGTGTGGTGACGCCCTCGCCTTCATAAACAGACTGCGGAGCTCCGTGTGCCTGGGTTAAGGTGATCCAAGGCTTCAGGTTGCCATTGTCTGGTGTACTGCTCATGCCAGCGCGCATTAGGCGGATGTGCGCCGCGTGGCGGGCCTCTACAGAGTGAATCTGCAAGGCTGCCTGCAATACTGTGTCATTGCTTATTAAATTAGCAGCCTGCCCTTTATAAGCACGTACTCCAGTATCTTCTAGGGCCTGAGCTACTGTCAGAAACTTGGCGTAGTTGCTGAACGCATCTGCATACGGCCCGTTACCGGACCCATTGCCACCTGTGAGGTCAAAGTTAGGCATTGGGTTTGGTGTGGCGTTTAACTGAGTAATGGTTTGCTGCAGCAAGGTTACGTGGGCAATTTCATGGTCTCTTATTTTTGTAATGGCTCCCATAGGTGCTCCCGTCGGAATAAGCCCCGAACTATTCAATGCTGCTTTGTAAAATTCAGCCTCTAGGTGCTCAAGAGTAAGGGCAAACTGTAACACGCCTACCACGCCAGATGTGTTTTGACCATAGGCTTTCTTGAAAACAGAAGACAGGGCCAGTGGCACGGCGGCTAAAGCTACTTTGCTTCCAAAGCCCGACATGTGTTTGAAAACGCTGCGGCGGTTGTCTACGCGGTCATATATCTCTGGATCTACTTTGGCTATCTCTCTGAAAATGTTTAGAATATTCATAGGAATTAGATTTAGGGGAAAACTTAACTTATGGTAACTGACTGGTTATGGTGGTCGTGATGAACGGGTCTGCTGCTTGCAACACAGCAGAAGGCATCATGGCGGGGTCTAAACCTTGTGCGTTGGCAGAGTCAGAGAAAGTGCCGTTGCTGAGCATGTCTCTAATCCAGGCGGCATGACGGGCTTCAACAGATACTATTTTACCCGCTATTACCAAATAATCAGCGTTAGAGATCAAGTTCCCTGCGCCGTTGTAGGCAGAAACACCCAAGTCTTCAAACGTGCGGGCGGTGGTAAGCACAGAGTTTCGGTCGTTGAAGTTGACGGCAGAAAAATCTACCTGCAGGTCACCAATGGCATCTGAGCCCAGGGCAGCTTTGAAAAAATCGCGGTGTGCAATTTCATGGTCCCTAATGTCCTTCAGCAGGTTCGTCTCCATAGTAGACATATTGGCGTATGGAGTGGCAATTACTTTAGTATAAAAAGCCGCCTCCAGCTGCTCTAGCGCATAGGCAAAATTCAATATGCCGGTGTCATTATTGGTGAGCGTGGCGTTCATGTTGTTCATGCCGCCTTCGTCATCGTCGCCGCAGCCGGTAAGTAATACAGCAGTGGTTGCCATGCCTATGCCTGTATAACGAATGAAGTTCCGACGGTTCACCGGGTTCATTAAGTCTTCAAAGGCAACACGATTGGGGGTTTTGTTGTTTTTAATCATAAACGTTAATGGTTAAGTGGAACTCCTCGCCTCAGAAACTCTTCATTTCCTCTCAGCTTTTCTTCTTCAGCAGCAGCTGAATACTAGAAGAACAAGTCATTACCCATTATGTTTATGAAAAATTTAAAATAATTAATTTTTTATTGTACAAATCTTATTGATCAATCAACGCATAGATGTTTTACAGGTCACTACGTCTGTATTTTGTACATTTGAAAACAAGTGCCCGCTCTTTCTGGGCTGTTTTTCTTAAAATTGATGAAAAAGGGAATTGGGTTTTTACTGTGGTTACTTTGCTGGGCAAGCTTTTGTCAGGCTCAGGAACTTACTGTAGAATATGGCCCTACGGTCGTTCCCATTGACCAGTATTTCACTATTTCGCTTAAGTCATCACCAACACGGCCGGCCAAAGTAGAGGGATTTCCCGAGATTGAGGGGCTGCAAAAGAGTACACAGCGGCAGGTGAAGTCTACTTATACTACTGGCGGGGTTACTACAGTGGTTTTTACAATTACGCAGCAGTATGCCCCATTGCGTGAGGGAGAAATACCCATTAAACCTTTTACCCTTACCGTTGATGGTGCCACCGTAAACGCGCCGGCCGCTACTTTAAAAGTGGTAGCGTCACTTCCGCCTGGCCAGGTGCCTTTGGATTCTCTGCCCGCCACCGCTGGTCCTGCCAATACTCCTGAGTTTGTAGAAGTAAAGGAAAATGCCTTTCTGACGCTGCACTTGCCCAAAACCCAAGTGTATGCCGGTGAAGGAGTGCCCTTGTCGTTGTGGTTTTACGTGGCAGAAACTGATCTGAACCTGCTAGATTTTCATGAGTTTGAACCACAGATTCTAGAAATAATAAGGCAGTTGAAACAAGCCAGTGTGCTGGAGGAGGTGCTGGAGCAGCGGGAGATTCTACCCGAAAAGGTGAAGGTAGGGGAGAAAGACTTTACACGGTTTAAATTATATGAGGCCGTTCTATTTCCTATCACAGCCAAAGACCTGTTGTTCCCGCCGGTGAGCTTGCGCATGATCAAGTATAAACTTGCCAAAGACCCGAGCCTTTTGCGTCAGAACAGAATGCCGGAGTACAAAACGTATTCTACTCCTTCTAAAAGGGTGGCGGTTCGACCTCTGCCGCCGCACCCTTTGCGCGACCAGGTGGCGGTAGGTGTTTTCAGATTACGGGAACAGCTGTCAAAAAATGAAATTGCCCTGAACCAGAACCTGGTTTACCAAATGCGCATTGAGGGGGAGGGAAACATAAATGCGCTGCCTTTGCCACAGGGCATTGGCATTTCCAGCGAGCTGGAAATTTATCCGCCGGAAGTAAGGCAGGCTACCAGCTTCAGCCAAGGTAGGATTACAGGTTACAAGACGTTCCGGTATTTTATGGTGGGCCGGCAAGCTGGGGTTTATCCATTAAATGAACTCTTTCAATGGGTGTATTTTAACCCTGTAACTGCCCGCTATGATACCCTCAGGCCTAGTGTGACAGTGCGGGTGAGGGGGCAGGAAGATCAGAATTTATTTATAAGAGCTCAGGATGTGGGCAATTTTTACAGTATCATTGACACAGAAAGTAATCAGCTCATTGATTTAGACCAATTTAAGGAGGTTCAGCTTTACACCAATGTGGTGCTGGCGGTCATGGGGCTGGTTGCCTTGTTTATTTTCATCTATAAAGGAAATGAGTAACACGTACGGGTCCATATTCAGGATCACCACTTTTGGGGAATCGCACGGCACGGCCGTAGGCGTAATTGTTGACGGTTGCCCCGCCGGTTTGCCAATCACCGTAGAAGAGATTCAGGCTGCCTTAGACCGCCGCAGGCCAGGTCAGTCTAAAATCACTACTCCGCGCGACGAGAAGGACCAGGTGCAGATTTTATCGGGCATCTTCAATGGCCACACCCAAGGCACACCCATTGCCATGGCGGTTTTCAACAAAGACCAGGCGAGCCACGACTATTCGCACATTGAGAAAGCATTCAGGCCCTCACACGCAGACTATACCTACACAGCAAAATATGGCAGCCGTGACCATCGTGGCGGCGGGCGCAGTTCGGCTCGTGAAACCTTGGCCCGTGTGGCAGCAGGTGTCTTAGCGCAGAAATTTTTGGCCCAAAAAGGCATACAGGTGACCTCTTACGTGTCTCAGGTTGGTAATATTAATGCCCCGGCAGATTATTCTCAAATAGATCTAAGCCAGGTAGACAGCAACATAGTGCGTTGCCCTCACCCAGAAACGGCCGATGAAATGATCAAGCTGATTGAGGAGACCCGAGACAAATTAGATACTATTGGTGGAGTGGTTTCCTGTGTGGTGAAAGGTGTGCCCGCCGGCTTAGGTGAGCCTGTATTTGATAAGCTTCATGCAGAATTGGGCAAAGCCATGCTGAGCATTAACGCCGTGAAAGGTTTTGAGTACGGCAGTGGCTTTGAGGGAGTGAGCATGTACGGCTCTGAACACAATGATGTCTTCTACACCGATGAAGAAGGAAACGTGAAAACGCGTACAAACCATTCAGGAGGAATACAGGGTGGTATCTCCAACGGGCAGGATATTTATTTCAAAGTAGCCTTCAAGCCGGTTGCCACCATTCTGCAAACTCAAACCACCATTGACAAAGAAGGTCAGGAGATACAGCTGCAAGGCAAAGGCCGCCATGATCCATGTGTGTTGCCACGCGCCGTGCCTATTGTAGACGCCATGGCTGCACTGGTACTCGCTGACTTTGTATTGCGTCAGCGCACGAACCGGATAGACTAGCCTTCTTCTGTTTCTGGCCTATTTTTCTATAAGTAGGTCAGAAACAGGGTGGGGTGTAATTTAATTCCGAAAGAGTTTTACCTTTTGCACGCATTCCAGATACTCCCCCTTTGAAGGGGGCAAGGGGGATGTTTACACAAGCAGATCCACGCATTCCTGATCTTTCTCTTTTGCGGTCATCCTGAGCGCTAGCCGAAGGATCTAACGAAGACGCAGTTCTTCTACCGGCACTTTTACTCCCACTCCCGCTGTACCCTCTGCCGTTGTTGCGTGTTCTCACCAACAACTTAATGAGCTTTTGCTCCCATTGCCTCTCTTGCTGAACCTCTAGCTTTCTTTTCTCCCTGCTAAGGTTTGTCACTTTTCTCCTTGATGAGAAAAGTAACCAAAAGAATCAAGAAGCCCCTGACTCGCTGCCGCTCAGACAAAAGGGGCTTCAGTAAATTTACCACCTGGCCAGCGTGCGAAGTTCCATCGCCACGGTGGCTACTGCTAAATTGAACCTGCGTCTGGTGCTCTCGCTAAGCGCCTGCGTGCCCTTGGCACTGCGTTGCCCGCTCCCGCAGGAACCTCTAAGGAGGGTGTGGTATCTACTTTTGTATTTTCTAGACTCGTGACTCAGCACTCTAGACTCAGGATTCATTTAGGAGGGGTTGTTTTCCACGCATTTCTAAGTACGTTTTGGGGCTGATTTTCCAAAATCAGCAAACGTACTTTAATTGTTGTAGATATCTATTACAAAATAACAAGAACCCACACCAGAAACAGTACCGGCAGTAAGTATATCAACGAGTACTTGAACATGTACTGGAAGAACGGCGGCATTTTAACACCTGCCTGCTCGGCAATGGCTTTCACCATGAAATTAGGCCCGTTGCCAATATAAGTCATGGCGCCAAATAATACCGCTCCAATAGAAATGGCTTCCAGAATCAACAGGGTTTCTGGTGCCTGTGAAAGGCCTGCCGCAAAGTCTCTCACGTTTGCCACATTGGCGTAGTTAAGATCATATTTCGCCATACCCAATGAAAGGAAGTTGGCATAGGTAGGGGCATTGTCTAAGATACCAGAAAGCGAGCCGGTTACCCAGTAGAATACGGATGGCGTTAATTTAGCGGCAAACTCAGGCGATGAAGCCAGTTCAGCTGAAAGCTGCAGGGCCGGCATCATGGTGAAGAAAATACCAAAGAATAAGAACACCACTTCCATAATGGGGTCAAAGGAGAAGTGGTTACCGTTCAAGGCAGTGCGGCTGGCAAATTTAAAGCAAAGAATGGCGGCCGATAGCTGAATAACTTCCCGCACAAAAGATACTCTCACTCCGCCTTCCATCGGAATGTAAGGCAGCCACTCATAAGAAGAAGGGTTCAGGAAAGTGGCGCCAATAATCACCCCTAGCCAAACTAAGTTCCGCCTTCCAGTAAAATAGAATTCAGTTTTTGCCTCTACGCGCGCTTTCACGGCTGGATTAGGCACAAAACCTTCTTTATTAAGTCGGTCTTTGAAGAAGAAGATCGTGCAAAGGGAGCCTACCGCAAGAAGCCAAGGGGTGAACAGGTGTTGCAACGTCCAGAAAAAAGGAATCCCTTTTAAGAAACCAATGAACAGCGGTGGGTCACCAAGAGGGGTAAGCATGCCGCCGGCGTTACTCACTATGAAAATGAAGAAAACTATTTGGTAAGGCTTAATGCGGTGGTTGTTTAACCTGATAAAAGGTCTGATTAACAACAACGATGCACCAGTTGTACCAATAAAGTTGGCAAGCACAGCGCCCAAAAATAAAATGCCCACATTTATTAGAGGTGTGGCATTGGCATTGGCATTGATATAGATACCGCCAGCAGCTACATAAAGCGCACTTAATAAAATAGCGAAAGAAGCGTATTCAGCTAAAGTTTCGGCTGGCATGTGGGTGTCATGCAGTACAAACAGGTAATAGGCCAGTACCAGCAGGCCTAGCCCTACGGAAATAACTTTAAAGTTTTTGTGCCAGAAATGGGCAAAGAATATAGGGCCAGTGGCAATAAGGCCAATCAAAATCGCAAAAGGTGCAATCAGAAAACCAGGCACATCTGGTGGTGTAGCGGACAGCAAAACTGTGGCGTTAGGCATAAGAGCGTGGTGGTTTGTTTTTAATTAGTGGGGCAAAGGTACGGTTTCTGTGTTAAATGAGGGCCGTGTTTTGCCCATTTCTGCCCTATGCCTTTGATTGCGCAATGGGTAGTTCCCTATATGTAACTAACAGGTGTCAATTTTTCTGACTAATTTTGGAAACTTAAACGCTATGCTATAAGTTTTTACCTTAAACAGAGATAGCCATGACTGAAAATACAACCAAACCGGTTTCTGTGTACGCTGAGGCGAACCCAAATCCGGAATCAATGAAATTTGTTTTGAACTCCGTGTTGCTTGGAGAGGGAGGGAGTGTCGATTACCCTTCTGTGGAAAGCGCAGCGGAGTCTCCGTTTGCTCAGGAGCTGTTCAACTTTGACTATGTGTCAAGAGTGTTCATTGCCAGTAATTTTGTAACCGTTACTAAAAACACTCCTATTGCCTGGGCACAACTGATACCTGAGCTAAGAACGTTTATTAAATCATATGTAGAGGCTGGTGGCCCTATTTTCTTAGGTACGCCTACTACTTCAACGGCTGCTTCCGCTGCGGCAGAGGTACCGTCAGATCTTTCAGCCGAAGACACTGAAATTTCTCAGAAGGTAATTGACCTTCTGGAAAATTACGTGCGTCCGGCAGTAGAGCAAGACGGAGGTAACATTACTTTCCGTTCTTACAAAGATGGTGTGGTGACTGTAAATCTTCAGGGTTCTTGCAGCGGCTGCCCATCGGCTACCGTTACCCTGAAAGCTGGTATTGAAAACCTGCTTAAGCGCATGGTGCCTCAAGTGCAGGAAGTAGTAGCTGAGGGGGTAGTACTGTAAAGTTTACCATTCCTTAATAAAGTATTCTTCATGAAAATAGCCTCACCATTTATGGTGGGGCTATTTTTGTTTATAAGTCGATTAGAGGTACTGTTTTGAAGACCAGAAATCAGGGAAAGGCAAAAAGCATGATTGGCAAAGCAAGCAATAACCGCTGTTCTTGCTAATGCCTATTGAGATTTGGCAATGAGCTTGTAGAGTTACTAAGTAAAATGTCTTTATTTGTATTGTAGTTTCTGTATAGAGGCAGCCTCATCAAGTACTTAAAGTAACTGCTGCAGGATTTGCTATTGTATTAATTTTATGTAAATATTATATGATTAACATTATGAATAATATTTCTGCAAAATATAATTATTATAATGTAATTTAGATATTTTAATATTATAAATTGTGTTATTGCTTGATAAGTTAATAATTTTTAAACAAAGTTTGATTTAGCTACGATTACTTTAATTAAAAGTTTTTCTTTTTGAAAGAATGTTTGAAATTTGCAGAAAATCAGTATCCCCCACTGATAATCAATATCTTTAGTTTCTGAAAGAAAGATAGTAGTTGAAGGTAGATATGATGATCCTGTAAGAGAAGTATAGCTAGCTCCCCCAAGCTGAATTTGCTATATTCCTTTATGCTGTTCTTAGTCTGTTTTTGAAAAAATAGCCCCAAAAAGGGTTCTGTGTCATATTTTTGTTTTTGTACAAAAATTGTAATTAAGCATACTTATCACGTATGGGAGAGACATCTACTCACCACCCTTCTTTTGCTGCGCCTCGTGTTTCTCCTTCCTCTGCCAGGGCGGAGGGCTTTGCCGTTTCTACGGCTGGGCAACCCTCACCATCTGTTCATGCTACCCACGCGCCGCCGCCCAATCACCGACCGAGCTGCCGGCTTGCCGCGCCTGTGAAAGGTGTGGCAGCCGGGAAAGAAAATGCTCTTGGGAGTAGCATCAATAATCGTTTGCCCCGGGAACAGGAATTACCATCTTTTTTTGTAAATACTTTTTCTATGTCATATTTCAATATAAAGCACTTTTGTGAAAATTTAGTAAGGAAGAACATAAGGCAAATTGCTGTATTGGTGATTGCCTTCCTTCTTCTCTGTTCTGGCAAAGCTAATGCACAGCAGTATACTGCTGATTTTTCATCGGCTCCAACTTTTACTGAAAAGCTTTGGGATATCTGGTATGTTACTGCTGAAGTCACCTTGGGGGGGGATGTTTATCAGATCAAACATACAGGAAATGATTCGTGGCATTATGGGACTTCTGGAGGTAAGAATAACTCTGCCTCAATTAACCATGCACCTTATGGTACACAATTTGTCACTATACAACGAAAAGATACCCAACCCTTTAAATTTTACGGTGTATGGCTGAAATACATTAGCAATACTGGTTATCCAGCACCATACTTAAAAGTATCATATAATGGTTCTTCATTAAGCCCAGAGACGTATGGCTCTAGTCAAACGATTGAACTTGCGAAGGATGTTACGGTGACTTCTGTAACTTTAAACTTTAGTGGCCTGAATGGGCTCAATTTAGATAACTTGATTGTAGGGCCAGCTTCGGTTGCGCCTAATATTACTTTATCCCCAGCCTCACTTTCTTCTGGTACAGTAGGCAGCAATTATAATGCTACTATCACAGCTTCCGGTGGAACTGCGCCTTATATCTATACCAGAACGGCAGGAACCTTACCTACTGGTTTAAGCCTTTCTTCTTCCGGTACTCTTACCGGTACCCCAACTGCCAGTGGTACGTTTAACTTTACTGTTACGGCCTCTGACAACGTCGCATATACCGGTTCAAAAGCTTACTCGTTAACAATTGCGCCTCAACCTACAACAACAGTATCGTCTATAGCGCGGGCAAATCCATCGCCTACAAATGCCACCACGGTTAATTACACCGTCACCTTTGCGGCGGCGGTAACGGGTGTAGATGCCTCCGATTTTACATTAATAACAACCGGACCGGCATTTGGTACTATCGGCAGCGTGTCCGGCTCAGGTACTACCTATACGGTTTCAGTAAACAATGTTTCCGGTAACGGTACCCTGCGTTTAGATTTTACTGGTACTACCGGCGTTACTCCAAATGTAAATGCCACTTACACCTCAGGCGAGGTTTATACCATAGACAACACGGCGCCGGCCTCGCCAGTGGTAGTTGCTCCAGTAAATTCATCTCTTTCTAACAACAACAAGCCCACTTACTCTGGAACTGCAGAGCCAAACAGCTCAATAGTTATTGAGGTGTCTGGTACTGTAGTAGGAACTGTTACCGCCGATGCAGCCGGTAACTGGAGCCTCCTACAGCCATTTGCTCTTTCAGATGGGGATTGGAATGTGAAAGCATGGGCAAAAGATGTTCTAGGAAATACAAGTTCACAGAGTAACATAAACTATTTTAAAATAGACGCCACTACCCCTGCCGCCCCAACAGTTTCAGCCGTGGCAAACGGCACCGTGACGAATAACAACAATCCAACCTTCAGTGGAAAAGCGGAAGCCTTTACTACCGTCACCCTATATATAGATGGAGTAAGTAGAGGAACTGCCATCGTAGATGGCAGTGATAATTGGGTTGTCACACCTTCGGTATCATATACAGAAGGTAGTCACACAGTATATGCCACGGCAACTGATGCGGCAGGTAACATCAGCCCGGCAAGCAATACCAATACCTTTGTCTATGATGCAACAAGACCTTTAGTTACAAGCATCATTCGCCATAACCCAACCACCGCTACTACTAGCGCAGATATCCTAACCTTCAGGGTTACTTTCTCTGAAAAGGTAAATGGTGTAGATGCCAATGATTTTAGTGTAAGCGGCACCACGGCTAGTGTTACCAATGTAACGGCTGTTGCTACTGAAGGAAAGGCTTATGACATTGCAATCTCGGGTGGCAACCTGCCCGGCTATAATGGAACAGTTAGTTTGTCTTTGGCTAGCGGGCAAGATATTGCCGATGTGGCTGGTAACTTCTTAATCAACACCGCCCCAACAGGCAGCATCGAGACCTATACCTTAAGTAATGCCGGTCCAAATACAATATTGGTTAGTAAACCGGCTGAATTATCTAATTCCACCACCGCTACTTTTGGTTTAAGCAGTGACCAGGCCAACGTTACCTACGAGTTCAGCCTAAATGGTAGTGCCTATATAGGTACCTCCAATCCGTTGGTGCTTCATAATCTGGCAGAGGGCCAGCATACTGTTTTGGTACGCGCCAAAGATCTTTATAATAATGTAGATGCTACGCCAGCCGAACACACCTGGACCGTTGATGTAACCAAGCCTACGGTTGTATCTATTATCCGCCAGAACCCAACTACAGCCACCACCAATGCGTCTTCGGTAACTTTCAGGGTTACCTTCTCTGAGGATGTAACAGGTGTAACGCATGAGGACTTTAACGTAGCGGAAACAGGTACTATTGTCAGCTCATTGCAATCAGCAACAGCTGTAGCGCCGGGATCCAGTGTTTATGATGTTGTCGTAAATATCAATTCCGGTACCGGAACAGCCAAGTTAAATTTAAGAAGCGTGAATACCGGCGTTACTGATTTGGCAGGTAATGTAATTGTCGACGGAGGGTTTACCGGTGGTGAGGCCTATACCCTAGACCTTACTGCCCCGGTTATCTCTTCGGTGACCCTTCCGGCTGCGAACAAAACCTATACAGCCGGTGAGAACTTGGACTTCACTGTTTACTTCTCTGAGGATGTTACGGTGACCGGTACACCTTCCATTGCCATAACTATTGGAAATACTACCCGCTCTGCCACCTACGTTGCCGGAAGCAGTACCGCCACAGCCTTGTTGTTCCGCTATCAGGTGCAAGCCGGCGAAGTAGATACTGACGGTATTGCTTTTGAAACGCAAAAGACTATCGCTCTTAATGGCGGTACTCTGCAGGACTTAGCCGGTAATAATGCTACCCTCACGTTCACAACCAACTTTACCACTCCGGTGAAGGTAGATGCGGAAGTACCACAGGTTGCCTCAGTGAGTGTGCCAGCCTCAGGTATTTATAAAACTGATGATATCCTGAACTTCACAGTGAACTTCAGTGAAAACATTATTGTGACCGGAGATGCCACTACGTTGAAACTTCAGGTGGGAACAACGAATCCGGACCGGTTTGCCACCTTCGCAAACAAATCCGCCAACAGCATCACCTATCAATATAAAGTGTTGACAGGCGATATAGACAGCGATGGCATCAGCATAGAGGGCTTGGTTCTTAATGGAGCCACCATTCAAGACGCCGCTGGAAATAATGCCGACATTACCCTACAGAATGTGGGTAATACCGCTGGAGTAAACATTGATGCGGTGGCACCTACCATCACTTCAGTCGCGTTGCCTGCTGACAAGGTTTACAAAGCCGGTGATAACTTAGACTTCGTTTTCACTTTCAGTGAAAGCATGGCAGTAAACGGCGCCACCTCCACCTTGGCTCTGACCATTGGGGAGAACGCCAGAACAGCCAGTCATTTATCTACCGTTTCCAACAAGATTACCTACAGGTATACCGTTCAAGCCGGAGAGACAGACGCTGACGGAATAGGAGTGGGAACCATAGCGTTAAATACCGCCACCTTTAGGGACTGGGCCGGCAACAATGCAGACTTGACTTTTACCCCAGGCTCTACCGCTGGCATTCTGGTAGATGGCGTGGCCCCAACGCTGGTGTCAGTGACACAGCCAGCAGACGGAACTTATAAAGTTGGGGATAAGCTGCAAACCGTATTCACCTACTCCGAGCCGGTGGTAGTGACGGGAGACCAAATAGAATACCGCATAAGAATTGGCACTGCGAACATAAGGATGTTGCTGGAGAGCGGGAGCGGTACCAATTCCCTGGTGTTCAGCTACACCGTTCGGTCAGGAGATTTAGACACAGACGGTATTCAGGTGAACACGTCATTAACCATTGGATCTGCCACCGTGGCAGACCATGCCGGAAACTTATATGTTAGTGCTCTGTTCAGCGTGCCGTCTACCGCCGGAATTTTGGTGGATGGCGTGGCTCCTGCCGTGGCTTCTGTGGCCTATCCGGCAGACGGAGCCTACAAAGCTGGTCAAAACCTTGACTTCACCGTGACCTTCACCGAAGCGGTTGCCGTGACAGGTACTCCTTCGCTTGCGTTGACCATTGGCTCGGTTGCCAAAGAGGCCTCCTACATCAGCGGTTCCGGCTCTAACGGTTTGGTATTCCGTTATACCGTAGCCGATGGAGACCTGGACACTGACGGAAATATCCTGACGGGCCCAGCCATTGCTCTGAACGGTGGCACTATTACTGACCTTCCTGGAAATCAGGCAACGCTTACGTTGAACAATGTGGCTTCAGGAGTTAATGTAAAAGTAGACGCCGTGGTACCAGTGGCACCAGTCATTGCCGCGGTGAACACTGACACCGGGTTAAGCAACATGGATCGCATTACCTCTGACCAGACCCTTATTCTTTCCGGAACCGCGGAACCGAACAGCATAGTAAGCCTGTACCTGGGCGGAACTTTGTTGGGTACCGTAAACGCTGATGCCACCGGTAACTGGACATACGACCACAGCGCTGTGGTTCTGCCGGAGGGGGAGCATGTCTTCACCGCCGCCGCCACTGACGCCGCTCAGAACACCAGCGCCATGGGGGCCGACTTTAGGGTAACCATTGATATAACCAAACCGGTTGCTCCGGTAATTGCGGCCATCTCGGAAGACCGTGGCACTAGCAACACCGACGGCATCACCAATGACGCCACACTGATTCTTTCCGGAACCGCCGAGCCAAACGTCAGGGTTACCCTGTCTTTGGGCGGAAACGCACTGGCTTCTCCGGTCATGGCTGACAACAACGGAAACTGGATCTACGACTATACCGCTACCACTCTGATGGCCGGTACGCATAGCTTCACCGCCAATGCTACAGACGCTGCCGGTAACGTAAGCGAAGCTAGCAGTGCCTTTGCGGTCATGCTGGACCAAACGGCGCCAACGGTAACGGTTACCGCAGACCGGAGTTTGTCTACTAACTTGCCGTTTACTGCCACCTTCACGTTCAGTGAGGTAGTGGCCGGTTTTGAGATAGGAGACATAACCCTGGCAAATGCCAGCGCGGAGGATCTCCAGACAGCAGACAATATTACCTACACCGCTACCATCAGGCCAATAGCCGACGGCAATGTGACTGTACAGTTGACTGCCGGGGTGGTAACAGATGTGGCGGGCAACAGCAATAGTGCCTCTAACATCTTCTCTATCCTGTTTGACGGTGCCCGTCCGGAGATAGCGCTTTCCTCTACTGCGCCAGACTCTGTAAACGCGGCCTTTCAGGTGAAAGTAACGTTCAATGAAGACGTGACAGGTTTTGAGGCCGGTGACGTGACGGTGACCAACGGGTCGGTGAGCTCCTTAATAGCAGTGAACGCCCGTGAATATACGGTTACCGTAATGCCTGCCGCTGATGGCGTGGTTACGGTATCTATTCTGGAAAACGTAGCCTTAGATGCCTCTGGTAACCCCAACCTGGCCACTACTGCCTCGCTGAGCCGAATCTATGACATCACCAGACCAACGGTAGCCTTGCAAAGCGCGGCGGTTGCCGGTGATTCGGTAAAAGCACCGTTTGCTGTGACGTTCCGGTTCTCTGAGCCGGTGGAGGGCTTTACCCTGGCAGACATAAGCGTTGTAAAAGGAACCGCGGGGACACTTGCCCAGGTAGGAACCACGCAAACAGAGTTCACCGCTACTATTACCCCTGCCGTTGACGGAGCGGTAAATGTGTCGGTGGCGGAGAACAGGATAGTAGATGGGGCCGGTAACGGAAACACCGCCTCCAACACCATCAGCCGCATGTTTGACGGAACCGCCCCTACCGTTGTGCTTTCCAGCGCGGCGGTGGCCGGGGACTCAGTGCGGGCTCCGTTTATGGTGACGTTCCAGTTCTCCGAGCCGGTTGGCGGCTTCGAGCTGGCCGACATCACGGTGACCAACGGCTCCGCCGGGGCCCTGACCCAGGTAGGCACGAACCAGACCGAGTACACCGCCACCATCACGCCAACAGCCGACGGCTTAGTGAGCGTGTCGGTGGGCGCGAACACGGTGATAGACCGGGCGGACAACCCGAACACTGCCTCTAACGTGGTATCCAGGATGTTTGACGCTACCCGCCCTGCGGTGGCGCTGACCACTCCGGCCGCCAACTCAACCAACGCTCCGTTCACGGTGACCTTCACGTTCAGTGAGCCGGTAAGCGGGTTCACGGTAGGCGAAGTTACCCTGACCAATGCCTCTGCCTCTGATTTTACTAAAGTAAGTGGCAGCGTTTACACCGCGCTTATCACGCCTGCTGCCCAGGGTGAAGTAACCGTTTCAGTGCCGGCTAATGTGGCCCAGGACGGTGCGGGTAACCAAAGCACTGCTTCGGCCGAGTTGAACCGGATATTTGACAGCATTGCGCCAGCTGGCTACGGAATAGCCTTTGTGCAGACCATGGTGGACTTCAATAACCAAACCGCAGTTACTCTGAAAGTAACCGGTGCTGAGGCAGGAGCTGATTACCACTACAGCATTACCAGCGCAGGCGGCGGAACGCCGGTAACGGGAGGTGCTGCGGCACCTGGTGCTGCCTTTGATATAACAGGGATAAACGTTTCTGACTTGGGTGACGGCCAGCTGACGGTGACCTTCTTCCAGACTGACGCGGCCACGAACAGAGGTGCCGACGTGACGGCGCAGGTGATGAAATATACCCGCGACATCATGGCGATCACCCCTCCGGCCACGCTCCGCCCCGCCATCAGGACCACATTCGCGCAGCTTCCGCTGCCGACCACGGTGGAGGTGACTTACACGGACAACAGCAGGGAATTTATCCCTGTGACATGGGCGGAAGGCAACTACAACGGACTGGTAGCTGGTTCGTACGAGCTCAGCGGTACCCTGACTCTCAGCTCAGGTACTACCAACCTGAATAATATGGTTCCAAAGATCGCGGTGGAGGTTCAGCCTAACAAAGCACCTACTGACATAGTGTTGAGCAAATCTGCATTCAAGCCAAACATTGGCCCTGACGAGGCAATCGGAACCTTCAACACTACCGACGAGGATGACCCGATCAACGGCGAGCCTGAAAACCAGCACATGTACGAGCTGGTGAGCGGCACGGGCAGCGCCGACAACGGCCTGTTCGTGATAGATGGGAACCAGCTGTTCCTGAAGTCCAACAGAGGGTTGTCAGGAAGAACCAGCTTCTCCATCAGGGTTAGAACTATAGACCCTTACGGCAACACCTTCGAGAAGTCCTTCAACCTGACTAAGGAAGGGTACAGTGCTGAGCGCATCAAGCTGGTGAACGCCTTCACCCCGAACGGTGACGGTGTGAACGACACCTGGGAGGTGCCTGAGCTCAGATTCTACAACAACGTGGAGGTGCAGGTGTTCGACCGCTCCGGCGTGAGGCTGTTCCACACCACCAACCCTGAGCAGGGCTGGGATGGACGCAACCAGCACGGCCAGGTAGTGTCAGGAGCATACCTGTACATCATCGAGGTGAAAGATAAAGGTTTGGTGCAAAAAGGAACGGTAACTGTCCTAAAGAAATAATCGAAGATGAAAAAGCTCACATTATCAATCTGTATATTCCTTTCAGCCCTTGGCGCTTCGGCCCAGGGCCGGAAGTCCTTCTCTGACTTCACGCTGCTGCGGCAGTTCTACAACCCGGCCTTGACCGGGTACGGGGGATCCTCCTTGAAGATGCTCTACCGCGACCAGTGGACGGGCTTCGAAAACGCGCCGCGGACGCTTTTTGCTTCGGCCGAGATGGGCTCTAAGGAACTTTCCTCCTGGGCCAAGGGTGAGGAAGTAGGAGTGGAAACCACCCGTAACTCCTGGGGACTCTTCGCAATGCATGACGAATTCGGCCCTTTCGCCGATAGCAGGGTGGGTATAAACTACGGCTCACGCGCCAGGCTCTCCGAGGGTATTACCCTGCGGGTTGGCGGTGCGGCGACCTACTCGCTGCAGCGCCTGCGCAGCCAAACGCTCATCCTGGACAACCCGAACGACCCGGAGATGACTGGATACTTGGGTCAGGATGGCCGCTCCAGCCGCTTTGACTTGGCACTTGGCATAGCTTTAACGGGCGAGGATTTCTACTTGGGCTATGGGGTGAGAGACGCTACCGGCGGGTACGAGGCCAGCGGGGACGGCTTTCTGGAGGACGCGAACGTGGCGCGGCACTCGGTGCAGGCGGGCGTGAGGAGAGGCTTCTCCGAGAGCATAGGCGTGGTGCTGAACGGTGTGTACCACTACGACAGGAACGACAAGGGACTTGCCGAGGGGCAGGCGAAGCTGGTTTTCCGCGACATGGTTTGGCTGGGGGCGGGTTACCGCCAAAGCCTGGCCTACTCCTTCACCGGGGGGCTGCAGCTGTCGCGCTTCAGGGTGGGGTACTCCTACGAGAAAGCCACCGAGGATGCACAGTACATGTCAAGACCGAGCAATGAGTTCTCTCTTTCGTACAGCCTGTTCAATAAGTCAGCAGAAAGTACAAGAAAGCTGACTGTCTGGTAGAGGCTGTAACCTCTCCAGAGGCAAATATTTTATTCAACGCCCCTGTTTTTGGTCTGCTTTTTTAAAAGCAGGCCAAAAACAGGGGCGTTGTTTCTTTCTGATGAAGCTTAGCCTGTTAATGTTTCAGAGAAAAATGCGGAGAGCCAGTGACCTTTGCACTACAATGCTTTAATGTCACGTGCCTTCTTGGCAGTGCCTGCTGATCGCTTTTACATTACCCCATGTTCTGGGCGTCCTTTTTAGAAATAGCTTTAACCTCGGGCCAGTAAAGGAATGTTAAAGTGGGCTTGATGAAATACTACCAAAATAGGATTCAGATAGATACTAATTTATTTAGCCCCAGCTCTTGTAGGATACTGAAACCTTGGAGTAGTTATCAGTTCATATCTATTAAATTACCTGTTCCCTTGGATTTATGATTCTTATTCAGTTGATTAAATATATTTTAGAAAAGTATGAGTAATTCAAACCAGCTGCAGCGCTCTCTTGGGCTTCAATTAGTTGTCATGATGGTGATAGGCAATATCATTGGGTCTGGTGTCTACAAAAAAGTAGCGCCTATGGCTGCGGAACTCGGTTCACCAGGCTGGGTTTTGATTTGCTGGGTTCTAGGAGGTGTTATCACCATGTTCGGTGCCCTGAGTAATGCCGAAGTGGCTGGTTTGTTGGCTGATACAGGAGGGGAGTACTCCTATTACAAAAGGATATATAATCGGTTTTTCGCTTTCCTCTATGGTTGGTCATTGTTTACGGTCATACAAACAGCCACTATTGCTTCATTAGCATATGTGTTTGCTCAGTCACTGAATAGTATTGCCCCGTTACCTGCTCTATTTGGTTCTTTAGCAGAGGTCAATCTGGCAGGCGTATTTTTTCCGTTCGCTGATTTCAATATTAAGTTCACGGCTATACTGCTGATATTTTTTTTAACTTGGTTTAATACTAAGAGTGTCAAAGCTGGTGCGGGTTTCAGTACGGCTATTCTGCTTTTGGTTTTTTTAGGTATTTTTCTGATCATTTTCTTTGGGATTAGCAGTGAGCAGGCTGATTTGAAAAGTACCTTTCAGTTGGAAACTGCTAAAGACACTGCTGTTACTTTCTCTTCAGTATTTGCGGCTATGCTGGCAGCGTTTTGGGCCTATCAGGGCTGGGCCTCCATTGGCTTTTTAGGCGGTGAGATAAAAGACGCCCACCGCAACATTCCGAGGGGCATTTTTTTAGGAGTATTGGCCGTCATTACTATATATCTTCTGGTGAACACCACTTACCTGTCATTATTACCTATTTCAGAGCTAACCGCAGTATATGAAGCGGGTAACCAGATTGCGGCCATTGAAGCCGTAAAAGCTTTTTGGGGATCTGGCGGCGGATTTCTTATTTCAGTGCTTATTTTGATTACAACCTTGGGTTGCACCAATGCCACTATTCTTACCAGTTGCCGCACGTATTTTGCCATGGCTCGGGAAGGGCTTTTCTTTAAGAAAGCCGCTCACTTGAATAAGGCGCAGGTGCCATCCAATTCTTTGCTGTTTCAAGGCGTTTGGTCCTGCATGCTGGTGCTTTCGGGCACGTTTGACCAACTCACCGATATGATCATTTTTGCCGTATTCATTTATTATGGCGCCACCACGTTTGGGGTGTTTATATTAAGGAAGAAGATGCCTGACGCCCATCGTCCTTACAAAGTTTGGGGGTACCCTGTGGTTCCCGCCATTATGATTCTTTTCTGCGTAGCTTTATTTTTCAATACTATTTACGTTCGACCACGAGAGGCAGGTATTGGTATGATTCTAATGTTGACTGGAATTCCAATGTATTGGTGGTTTACAAAAAAACAGCAATCAAAGAAAACACCTGCTCAGCAGGAAGCTGTTAATGCTTAGGTATTTTGCTGCAAAAGGAAAGGCTTTGACACTTATATAATGGTGCGCTAAAAAAGTACAGCACCATGTGGTCTTTTTATTCTAAGCTTTAGAAGTACTAAACAAGAAGCTGTTTTGTTCAATCATCTGTTTTGAGTGTAAAAGGTCAATAGCCATAGGAAGGTTTGTGCTCATGAGCTTCCTTTTGACCTGTTTTCTCAAAAGTAGACTTAAAACATCCTAGTTATATTGTTTTTCCAGATAAAGATATTTCTGGAGGAATACTGGTGCAAGCTCTTGAAAGAAGTGAACGCTACCTATAAGTCTATTTTGCAAGGTCTTCTCATATATAACCTTGAGGGAAAGGGTAGGGAGGATAAAATTTGATCAATAACTGAAAGGAATTTTTCATTGTAATAGATAACTGCATAAAAAAAGGCCGGACATTGTCCGGCCTTTTTCAGTCTTCTAGAAGAAGTTATTATCTAGAGGCAACTACAGTAGGTTTTGCAGCTACTTGTTTCTCTTTGTCAACGTTAGTGGTATCTACCACCAGCGGAGTAGCAATGAACAGGGTAGAATACGTACCGGTAAGGGTACCTACAATCATGGCGAATGAGAAGCCACGAAGGGTCTCGCCCCCGAAGATAAATAACACAATCACTACCAGGAACAACGTTAATGACGTGATGATAGTACGGCTGAAGGTGCTGTTCAACGCTGGGTTGATCACATCACGGAACTTCAGACGAGGGTTCTCTCTGGTGTACTCACGAATACGGTCAAAGATAACCACGGTGTCGTTGATGGAGTAACCAATGATGGTCAGGATGGAAGCAATGAACACCTGGTCGATCTCGTAAGCAATACCAAACAGACGAGCAATGGCGAAGGCTGCAATTACTACCAAGGCATCGTGGATCAAAGCTACCACGCCACCCAAGCTATACTGCCAGCGGCTGAAACGAAGCGCCACGTACAGGAAGATACCGGCAAACGACAGCAACACAGCAATTAAAGCTTGCTTCTGAATGTCATCGGCCATGGTAGCACCTACTTTAGAAGAACTTTGAATAGTTGGGTTCTGCGCTTGATACTCCTGTAGACCGGTCATCAAGGCTGCTTTAACCTGCTCATCAGCCTCAGTTGATTCGTCATTGATTAGGTAGCTTGTTGTGATTTTCAAGCGGCTAGGAGCCCCAAAGGTTTTCACCTCAGTGCCTTGGTTGCCGAAGTTATCTAACAAAGCTGTACGTACGTCAGAAGCAGGAACCGGAGATGTAAAGTCTACCACATAAGAACGGCCACCGCTAAAGTCAACGCCAAGGTTTAATCCACCTTTCATAAAGATAGCCGCTGCGCCAAACAAAATGAAGGCAGTAGAACCAATGTAAGCAGCCTTGCGGTACTTCAGTACATCAAATTTCGTGTTTTTGAACCAGTTCTTAGATAAGAAAGTAGTGAAAGTGTTAGCAGAGCCGTTCTTGTCAGACACCATAGACTCAATAAATAGCCTAGAAAGGAAAACTGCAGTGAAGAAAGAAGTAGCAATACCAATCATCAGGGTAATAGCAAATCCTTTCACCGGACCTGAACCGAAGAAGTACAGAATAGCACCTGCCAGCAATGACGTTACGTTAGCGTCAAAGATAGAGCTGAAGGCACGCTCATAACCTTTCTTGATAGCATCTTTCACGTTCAGGCCAGCGGCCATTTCTTCTTTGATACGCTCAAAGATCAGTACGTTCGCATCTACGGACATACCCATGGTCAACACTATACCGGCTATACCAGGCAAAGTAAGGGCAGCGCCAAATTGGGCTAGAATACCCAAAATAAAGAAGATGTTGAACACCAATGCTAAGTCAGCAATGAAACCACCGCGGCTGTAATAAGCCATCATAAAGATCACTACCAACGCTAAACCAGCTAAAGTGGAAAGCAAACCTTGGTTAATGGCTTCCTTACCCAATGAAGGACCAACTACGGCTTCTTCTACAATACGGGTAGGGGCTGGCATTTTACCGGCTTTCAGAATGTTGGCTAAGTCTTGAGCTTCTTCAATGGTGAAAGAACCAGAGATAGAAGAGTTACCGCCACTGATTTCTGACTGAACCACTGGGGCGGAATACACATAATTATCTAATACAATAGCAACCTGACGACCAATGTTGTCGCCGGTCAGGCGCTGCCATTTTTTAGAACCAGCAGCGTTCATGCTCATGGAGATTTCAGGACGGCCAGACTGATCGTAATCCTGACGGGCATCTGCAATGTACTCACCCGTTAAAGGAGCATTGCCATCGCGGCCTTTCTTGATAGCGTACAGTTCCAGGAACTCAGCTCCGTCATCGGCTATAATTGGCTTCACACCCCAAAGAAACTTCATGTTTTGTGGGAAAATAGCTTTTACCTGTGGAGTGGCGAACAATGCGTTTACTTTGGCAGTGTCACGCACATTAGAGCCCAAGCCGCTTGGCAAAGTAGTGAACAACTGACCCAGCAGTGAGCTTTGGTTTGCGTTCAATGAATCAGACTGAGCAGCAGCTGAATCTGGTGTGCTTAATTGGGCAGCCAAGTTAGTAGTATCAGTGCCGGCGGCTCTAGCCAAAGCATTATCAGTTGCCGGAGCAGCAGTGTTGGCTTTTAATTTGTTGGCAGCTTCTTGCTTTACCAGGTAATCATTCAGTTGGCTGAAATATGGACCAAACTCGTTGTAGTTCCAAACTTCCCAGAACTCTAGGTTGGCAGTACCTTGCAAAAGTTTACGCACACGCTCAGGGTTGTCTACGCCTGGTAGTTCAATCTGAATGCGGTTAGTACCTTTCAGTTGCTGAATATTTGGTTGGTTTACACCAAACTTGTCAATACGGGTACGAAGAATGTTGAAGGAGCGGGCTACGGCATCATCTACCTCACGGTTGATCTCTGCCAGTACTTCCTGGTCTGTTGAGTTGTACGACAAGTTACGGGTAGTGCTGCTGGCGAAGATTGTAGCCAGTTTGGCATTTGGCTGAATTTCACGGTAAGCGCGGTAGAACAAGTCTACGAAACCTTCCTGGCTGGTGGCCTGCATTTGCTGGGCACGCTCAATGGCTTTTTCAAAGGCCACGTCTTTTCTGCTGCCCGCCATAGCGCGGATGATCTCAACCGGAGAAACCTCCAGCGTTACGTGCATACCGCCTTTCAAGTCAAGGCCAAGGCTCAACTCATTTTCTTTTACTTCTTGGTAAGTGTACTCAGCACCTAAGAAGTTGTACACCGGAGTTCTCCAAACAGAGTCCAGATACTGCTGTTTCTTGTAGTGGTCTACAGTGCCTTGGGCTGTGGTGGCAGATTCAGCGGCATCGCGCTCAACGCTTCTAGACACCAAGGTGAACGACAGGTAGTAAAGGCACAACGCCGATACAATAACTGTCAGGAATAAAATAAAACCTTTGTTACGCATGGGTTAATTGAAAATGATAAAAAAAAGTGTGTTTATGAATTGTGTTAGAATGGAAATTCCAAACAGGTTGCTTTTGGCCAGAGTGGGCCAGAAAAGCAGATAAAGTCAGCCTTCCCAAAAGAAATATATCTATTAGGTAGGGCGGCTGAAATAAGAAAGCTAAAACTAGGGAGCGTTGGGTGAGATGGGCAGCGTAGCCAGTTTTTGTAAGTGGAAAGTCCAGTAAGGAACACTGGCTTTCTTTTGAACAGAATACTGCACTGGGGCAGTAAAGGCAATAGGCAGTAAAGTGGCAGGCTCTGCTAACTGAGCAGTGTAAGATGAGACAGCCTCTAATGAAACCTTTTGTTTTACTTCTGATTCATGTGCATCACGACCTTTCTGAACCGATGTGTGCTCCGGAGAAGGAGCGGCATAGGCAAAGGCCGGCAAAGCACGGTGGTTCACCGTGAGCACCAAAAGCAAGGCAAGGCTGGTGAAAATCAGCCGCCAATTACGTTGTATGTAGTGCTCGGGTTTCATGCTAGTTGGCAAAGGTAACCGATTCTTGAAATAAAACAAAAGCCTCTGCAGTAGGTTGAACAGCAGAGGCTTTTGTTTGGTGCTAAAAGCGGATGTGAATTACCTATTTTTTTTTACTTTAGAGTTAAGGTACGTCACCAAAACTTCTAAGCCAACCTCAAAGTTGCGGTTGTTCGGTATAATAATGTCAGCGTCGTTCTTAAAGGGCTTGATGTATTTTTCGTAGGTTGGCGCCACGTGGTTGGTGTAGCGGTACAGTACATCGTCCAGGTCATAACCGCGCTCTACTTTGTCGCGCATAATGCGGCGCTGCAATTTTATGTACTCTTTGGCGTCTATGTACACCTTCATGTCAAGCAGTTTGGCCACTTCTTCAAAATAGAACACAAAAATGCCCTCTACCACTACAATAGGCGCTGGTTTAAACTCCAGTTGCTTAGGCACCACATTGGGGTTGTTGAAGGTGTATTCTTTGCGGTGAACGGTTTCGCCCTGACTTAATTTGAGAATGTCATGGGCGTAAGCGGCACTGTCAATAGAGCCCGGCAAATCAAAATTATGAATGCCATTCTCGTCTTTCAGTTGCTTTTCGCGGTCGAGGTAGTAGTTGTCTTGTGAGATGAGGCAAATATCCTCTGGTGCATACGAAGCCAATAGCCTGCTCAGGAATGTGGTTTTCCCTGATGCGCTCCCTCCCGTAATTCCAACAATAAACGGCTTTTGATGCATAAGTACGTACTGGTTTACGGGGTGCAAAATTAGCCATTTTCGGTCAGGTTGCCTAGGGCTTCGTTAAATTAAAAATTAGAAATTATGAATGAGAAATGATGGGGTGCCAATAGAAAGATGATGCAAGAATCACGTTTTCGGCCCGTTTTTCAGGAATTAGGCCGAAAACGTGATTCTTCTATTACCCAAGCCGTGTTGAAGTTGTTCGTGTATTTTCACTTCCGCCGTTATTCTCCGCCTTTGTTGGTGTTATCACCAACAAGGGAGACTGCGATTCTAATGGTAAAAGCACAGCTGCTTTTTCTCCTGAAGCCTTTGGTTTTCGACACAGGCTTCAGGAAAAGGCGTTTGTAACTATAAGCACAATCTTGCTTGTTGGTGATAACACCAACAAGGGCGACGGGTGATGCGGCTGAAACGGGAGGTGAAAAATTTGTTCGGCTATATTTTTATGTGTTTTGGACTTGTTTTCGTTAAAACAGCTCCAAAATGCACCGCCAAACTGAGTCAAGCATATATGTCTCCAAAAGACCCTTCTTCATTCACTCCTTCAATCATTCACTCATTAATCTTCACGTTCCTGTCTGCACGTAGCGGTGCCGTAGAAACGATACTAGCTGCTGAACGGCACGGCCGCGGTGGCTTATTTCGTTCTTTTCCTGGCTGCTCATCTCAGCGAAGGTGCGGCTATGCCCTTCGGGTACAAAAATGGGGTCATAGCCAAAGCCTTGGGCTCCGCGGGGCGTTTCTATGATATGGCCTTCTACAATACCATCGAATAAATGCTGCTCACCGCCCTCCAGAATCAGGGCAATGGAAGTTCTGAACCTGGCTTTGCGGTTTTCTTTTCCGGCTAATCCTTCCAAAACCTTCTGCATGTTAGCTTGGTTATCTCGTTGTGGCCCCGCATAACGGGCAGAATAAACGCCTGGCTCATTATTTAAGGCTTCTACCTCAAGACCGGTGTCATCTGCGAAACACATGATTTTATAGCGGTCCCAGACATAAGTGGCTTTCTGAAGGGCATTTCCTTCTAAGGTGTCCTGTTCTTCGGGCAGTTCTTCGGTGCAGCCAATGTCAGTAAGGCTGGTAATTTCAAAGGGTGCTCCAAGCAGTTGCTGAATTTCCTGCAGTTTGTGGGCATTGTTAGAGGCAAAACAGATTTTCATAGGTAGGCAATGTGCTGAAAGGCTAGTATACGGCAAGAAGGAGTAAAAACAAAACAGACAAGCAGGCATTTGGCTCTTATAGTATAGTAAGGAGTAGAACTAGTCCCAATTATTTTTCTTTGGTTACCTTTGCACCGCTTTCCTTGCCTAAAGTTGTCTTGTATGTAGCTAAACCTATTGTTGGTTGCTTAACTAAGTAAAGGCAGGTGCTGCTGAAAAAGTTAAGAGCAGGAAGGCCAAATGCAGGAATTTTTATTGATAAGTTTTGGCAGGTGTCTGTATATTACAGAATTATAGGTGAAAACCTGCCTTGATGCGGTTCTCTAAAAAAGAATATAGAATAAGAAATACGGATGGAGGTAAGCCCCGAGAATGAAAAACGTGTAAGAACCAGACGGAGCCGTGTGATATCCAGAAAGATAGACCGCTTCTTTTTGGCGCTTTACGACATCTTTTCATTCAACGTCAGATTTTTCAAGGAGGTGTTTCTGCCGCCGTATGAGGGCAAGGAAATCATCAGGCAGTGTTACGAGATAGGGGTAAGGTCATTGCCGCTTATCTCCCTGACGGGCTTCATTATAGGTATTGTGTTCATGAACCAGTCGCGCCCGTCCTTAGCTGAGTTTGGGGCTACATCATGGTTGCCCTCGCTGGTTTCCTTGGCCATTGTGCGGGCTTTGGCTCCATTGGTGACCGCCCTGATTGGGGCAGGACGTATTGGTTCTATGATAGGAGCCGAGTTAGGCTCTATGAAGGTAACCGAGCAGATAGACGCCATGGAAGTGTCGGCTACCAATCCGTTCAAGTTTTTGGTGGTGAGCCGGGTGCTGGCCACCACGTTTATGATTCCGGCGCTGATGATGTATACCATGCTGGTGGCGTTGTTGGGGGCGTACCTGAACGTGAGTGCCAATGAAGGTACCTCTTTTGTGACTTATTTCACACAGGTATTTGATGCCATTACGTTTCTAGATATTTTCTCTTCGGTTATAAAATCTACTTTGTTTGGCTACACCATTGGCATGGTTGGCTGCTACAAAGGCTATAATTCTTCAAAAGGAACCGAGGGAGTAGGCAAGGCCGCTAATTCTTCCGTAGTAACGGCTATGTTTCTGGTGTTTATTGAGGAGCTTTTGTCTCTGCAGGTAATCACGGCACTACGTTAACAAAGGAGGGAGGGAGATGAAAAAAGGACAACCGGTTATAGACAGAAGCATCAGCGTTATTTCCATCAAGAATCTGGTGAAATCGTTTGGCGACCTAGACGTGCTCAGGGGTGTTGACCTTGATCTTTACAAAGGTGAAAACCTGGTGGTGCTTGGCAAATCCGGAACAGGGAAATCGGTGTTGATTAAAATAATCTCCGGCCTGCTGCGTCCAGACGAAGGAACCGTGAATGTGCTCGGCGAGGATGTGCCCCAGCTGCGAGGGCGTGATTTGGACCGTCTGCGCTTGAGGATCGGGTTCTCATTTCAGAACAGCGCCTTGTATGATAGTATGACTATCAAGAAAAACCTGGAATTTCCTCTGGTGCGCAACCAGAAAGATTTAACCAGGGGAGAGGTGCTGCAAAGAGTGGAAACGGTATTAGACGCAGTGGGGCTGTCGCAAACCATTAACCAGATGCCCTCAGAGCTATCGGGTGGGCAGCGGAAGCGGATTGGCATTGCGCGTACGCTGATTCTGAACCCAGACATCATGCTCTATGATGAGCCAACCGCCGGTCTTGACCCTATTACTTGTATAGAGATCAATAACCTTATTAATGAGGTGCAGGAGCGCTTCCATACTTCTTCCATTATCATTACCCACGACTTAACCTGCGCCAAGGCAGTAGGTGACCGGATGGTGATGTTGTTAGACGGGGTATTTCAGCGGCAGGGCACCTTTGAAGAAGTGTTCAATACCGATGATAAGCGGGTAAAATTATTTTACGATTACAATTTCATAGACTAAATGAGTGCAGAAGAAAATAGAAGGTCTGTTGTCGTAGGCATATTTGTGTTGCTAGCCATATTAATATTAGTGGCGGGTATTTTTGTGCTGGGCGGCCAGCAGAAACGCTTTGCCGAAACTATTGAGGTAAGCGCTCTTTTTGAGGATGTAACCGGCCTGAAAAAAGGAAACCACGTGATTTACTCAGGCGTGCGGGTGGGCGTGGTCAACAGCATTAAGCTAGTGGAGAACTCCAAAATAGCCGTGACCATGTCTATTGAGGAAAGCGCCCGTAGGTTTATTCACAATGATGCTTTTGCCAAGGTGGGTTCTGAAAGTTTAATTGGTAACAAAACAGTGGTAGTGTACGGTGGTACCGAAACAGCCCCGGCCATTGAAGACGGCGCCATTCTTCGCACGGAAGAACAGTTAAGTACCGAGGAAATGATGCAGACGCTGCAGGAAAACAACAAAAACCTGCAAGCCATCACCAATGATGTAAAACAGCTGAGCAGTAGCTTGGTGAAAGGCGAAGGTCTGGCTGGGGCATTACTCACAGACGAAAGGCTGGCCAACAACTTCCGCACTATAGTTGCCAACTTGGAAAGGACTTCGGCCAGTAGTGTGCGTGCCTCACAAGCCCTTACTAGATTCACGAACAAGCTGAACACAGAAGGCGGCTTAGCCGATGAACTGCTCACTGATACAGTGGTATACAACCGCCTGAAACGCACCGCAGCCGAATTGGAGCAAACCATGGCCACCGCCTCGGCCCTGACTGCCAAAATAAACAACACGGCCAGCAAGCTCAACACCACTGACAATGCCTTGGGTGTGCTTCTCAACGACGAGCAGTTTGCCACCGATTTGCAACTGACCATGCAAAACCTGGAGGCAGGCACCGATAAGTTAGACGCCAACATGGAAAGCCTGCAGCACAGCATCTTGCTCAACGGTTTTTTCCGCCGCAAAGCTCGGCGTGAGGCCCGTCAAAAAGAAAGAGAGAAAGAAAAGCAGGAGCGTTTATTAAAGCTCGAAGAAAAGAAGAATTTAAAGAAAGGAATACAACCTTCAACAGTTCCACCCACAGCAGACACCGTAACGGTTATCAAGCCAATCAAGATAGACTAACCCATCAGAAGAGCTGCCAGCGTCATATTTTAGGCCTGTTTTTAAGAAAACAGCTAAAATATGGCGAATCTCTCACTTAAGCGGTTGTTAGATTAAATACGCTCCCCACTCCCCATTTTCCTGTACTACTCTTATATGTTCACGTAAAGTAGTAGCTAAAGAATAACCTGTATAAGTAGCCGCTATTGGGTAAAGCGGGTGGTGACGGTTAATCAAAGTGGCAATTTCCAGCTTTTTGCAGTCCTTCTCCAGAAACACCCGCAGTGTATAGGCAAGGGTTTTGCCAGTGTTCAGCACATCATCTACTAGTACCACGGCGGTATCTTTCAATGACTCAGGCAATGGCGTTATCTGAATTTCGTGCTCCAGCGGTTCCGTTTTATGTAGCCTTACCTCAATGAGTTGAATCTCCAGCGGTGAAATATTTTTCAGTTCCTGCTCCAGTTGTTGCGCCAGAAAATAGCCGTTTTCGTGAATGCCTGCCAACACCAGCTTCTTTTCCTCAAAATTTTGTTCATAAATTTCAAAGGCAATTCGCTTAACTTTTTGCAGAATCTGCTGGTGTTCCAGAATGAGGCTCTCTTTTGTGAAGACCATAGGGTGGCGGTGTTTTTAACGGCCTAAAATTATCAAAATATTGGAGTAACCGCGCAAAATCTGAAAAAGCTCTGTACTTGTGGAAATTATTTCTACATAAGAGTTTTATAATTACACAAGATGTGTTAATTTTGCAGTCCTATTCGAGAAACTCGTTGTTTAAATATACAGAATAATGAAAAAGGACATCCATCCTGAATACAGAGAAGTAGTTTTCCAAGATACTTCCAGTGACTTCAAATTTATCACACGTTCTACCATGAACTCAAGTGAGACCATTACCATGGAAGACGGAAAAACCTACCCAGTTATCAAGGTGGAGGTTTCTTCTGCTTCTCACCCGTTCTACACTGGTAAAAACCTTTTCGTGGATACTGCCGGTCGTATTGATAAGTTCAAGCAGCGTTACAAAAAATAAGCCTAATTTTAGGTATTGCGTATAAGGGTCTTTCTGAATTTCAGAAAGACCTTTTTTATTTGTACTCTATGAACATCATTCTCTTTGATGACCCCGAATTACGGGCTAATCTGCTGCCGTTTACTTTTACTCGGCCCGTGGCCGACATTCGTGTAGGTATTCTGACAATTGCCCAAAAATGGCGAGAGTTGTCAGGAGAGGTGGTGTCTTATTTAACGCAAGACTACCTGCAGGCCAAGTACAGCCAATATACAGCCGGCAGTCCCTCTATTTACGTTAATGGAGCCATTTGCCCTACTCCTAAGTTATTTGAGCTGATTAAAAGACTACCGGTGGGGGAAAGTCTGGTGCATGAAGGTTTACTGGTGGCCCTGAATGTTGATGGCATAGAATTACGTAGTGTGGAAGAGCTTTTCCAACATACCACAAACCGCAGCAGAGAAACTCCACCACCCCCTCTCGACGTCGTACGCCAGCCATGGGATATTTTCCGGATGAACGGAGACCAAATTCGCTCTGATTTCGAATTAATTACCCAGGGCCGAACGAGCCAGCCAATCACTGACAAGTATACAATAGTTTACAATCGAGAGAATATCTTCGTAGAGGAGGGGGCAAAAATCAGAGCTGCCATTTTAAATGCCGAGAATGGCCCTATATACATTGGTAAAAACGCAGAGGTGCATGAAGGGGCAATCATCAGAGGGCCATTCAGCTTGGGCGAGGAAAGTCACGTTAACGTGGGCGGTAAAATGCGCGGTGATATCACCATTGGGCCGTTCTGTAAGGTTGGCGGCGAGGTGAACAATTGCGTTTTCTTCGGTTACTCCAACAAAGGCCATGAGGGTTTTCTGGGTAACTCTGTGGTAGGAGAATGGTGTAACTTCGGAGCCGACACAAACGCCTCAAACCTCAAAAACAACTATGCTCAGGTAAAAGCCTTCAGCCACGCACAGGATAAAATGATAGACACCGGCCTGCAGTTCTGCGGCCTCCTGATGGCCGACCACGTGAAATGCGGCATCAATACCATGTTCAATACCGGTACAGTAGTTGGTGTGGGCGCCAATATTTTCGGGGCCGGATTCCCGCCAAGTTTCATTCCCTCGTTTATTTGGGGTGGCGCCGCTGGCATGGAAACCTTTCGTCTGCCCAAGTTTTTTGAAGTAGCCGATGCCGTTTTAGGCCGCCGCGGAATGAAATTCAGCGAAGAAGAACACAAAATTTACGAACACATCTTCAAAGCTACCAAACACAACCGCCCCTGGGACAAACCCGAAACGAAGTTGGTGTAGGGAAAGAAAAACGCATATCGTTTTCGGCTTGCTTTTTGAAAAATAGGCTGGAAACAGACTAAAGGAGATAGCGCAAAACATACTCAGGCAAGCCCCGCGCAGCGAATAAAAGCATTGCAACGGCTCAAGCAGCAGTTCACATCCTGCCCGGTCTTCCAGGCGAGGCGGGTCGTGAGGCCTCCCCAAGGAAAGGGGAGCACGCATATACTTTTAAACTGGCTAAAACCGAAGCCAGCAATGAAACAGCGGACGCTAGTCAAGTGGTAAAAATGAAGAGAAGCTGTCTGAGCGGCAGCGAGTTCTTCTCTTCTTGATTCTTTTGCTTACTTTTCTCATCAAGGAGAAAAGTAAGGCCCAGTCAGCGAGGCGAAAGTCAGCAGAAAGAGTTATGAGTCTTGAGTCGCGAGTCTAGAGTCGGCAGAATGAAAAATAACAATTCTTTTCGCAGTCATTAATCAACGCCACTCAAGAGATTGGCTGTCCGTCAGTTCGTAGAGCGATTACGCTAGCTCTACACACAACCTCCTTTAAACAATCAACAATAAGCCATCAACAATCAACCATTTCAGCCTATTTTCAGAAAAACAGCGCAAAAACAGCAGCACAACCTTATCTTTACGGCAGCAATGAAACGCAATCCGGCATCAGTGCTCTGAATCTCAAATTACACCTTCTACTGTGCAATTCTCTTCTATCTACGGCCACGCAGAAACCAAAAAACTGTTGCTGAACTCGGTAAAATCCGGGCACGTGGCGCACGCGCAGCTGTTTTTAGGCACAGACGGAAGTGCCAACCTGGCGCTGGCTTTGGCCTACGCCCAATACCTGAACTGTGAGAACCCGCAGCCCGAAGATTCCTGCGGCGTGTGCGCCAGCTGTACCAAAATAGCCAAGCGCATTCATCCAGATCTGAACTTCGTGATGCCGGTGACCAAAACCAAAGACCAAAGCGAGGCTTTGAGCAAGCACTTCGTGAAACCTTGGCGGGCGTTTCTGGACGACAGCCCTTACCAGACCCTCAATGACTGGATGCAGTTTATAGGTGCTGAGAACAAACAGGGGAATATCGCCAAAGAAGAAAGCCGCGAACTCATCAGGCTTACGTCGTTAAAAGCGTTCGAGGCCAAGTACAAGGTTATTATCATCTGGCTGCCGGAGTTATTGCACCCCACTGCCGCTAACGCTTTACTGAAGCTGCTAGAAGAGCCACCGGCGGCCACTGTTTTCCTGCTGGTGAGCAACGCCTCAGATAAAATTTTGGCCACCATACTATCACGAACGCAACTGGTGAAAGTACGGGCCTTCACTGATGAGGAAGTCATTCAGTACCTTACCGAAAAGTTTGGCGTAGAGCAGGAGCGCGCGTACCAGGTAACGCAGTTGGCGGAGGGGAACCTGCAGGCCGCGCGCGTGCTGAGTCAGGAAATGACTTCTGACTACTTTACGTTTTTCCTGAGCTGGATGCGCCTGTGCTACAACCATAAATATGATGCGGTGCTGGAACAAAGCGAGGACTTCCAGAAGTTAGGAAGAGAGAACCAGAAGAACTTTCTGCAGTTTGCCCTGAGCCTGCTGCGCAAGGTGTTGCTGTTTGGGGTAGATACGCAGTTGATTACTTTTTTACCGCCCCCCGAAATGGATTTCGTGCAGAAGTTTTCGAAGTTGATTCACCAGGGCAACGGTGCACAGCTCACGCAGCAGCTCAACGAGGCGCATTACCATATTGAGCGCAACGCCCACCCTAAAATCACGTTTTTGAATACCTCCATCCAAATCGCCCAACTCATCAGGCCGGTTTCGTAAAACATAATTATGGAAGCAGATAAAATAACGTCTCCTATTAGAATTGGTACCCGCGGCAGCCGTCTGGCGCTGTGGCAGGCCCACCACGTAGCCGATAAGCTGCACGAAGCGGGCATGGAAGTGGAGATTATCACCATCACCACCAAAGGAGACTTAGTCTTAGATAAATCACTAGATAAAATAGGCGCCAAAGGCGTGTTCACCGAAGAGCTGGAAGAAAGCCTGCGCAACGGCAGCATTGATATTGCCGTGCACAGTGCCAAAGACGTACAGTCCACCATTCCGGACGATCTGGAGCTATTGGCATTTATGGAGCGCGAAAAAGTGCATGACGTGGTGATCTCCTTCAACCCTACTTTTAAGTTGGGCGAGGGGCCGCAAATCATTGGCACTTCCTCCACCCGCCGTCGTTCTTTGCTCAAGCGCTTTTACCCTGATATTATCACCTCAGAATGCCGCGGGAACTTACAGACCCGAATCCAGAAGCTGAAAGACGGTCAGTACGATGCCATTCTGTTGGCCTACGCCGGCGTGGCCCGCATGCAGTACGACCACATGATAGCCCAACACCTTTCTCTAGAGGAGTTCATTCCGGCCGCCGGACAAGGCAGTGTGGCCATAGAGTGTGCTAAAACTTTGGCATTTGATAAAAAAAATGCCCTTAGAGAAGTATTGAATCATAACGAGACTTACTTTTGCCTGGTGGCGGAGCGGGCCTACCTGCGCACCATGGAAGGCGGCTGCAGCATCCCTTCCTTTGCCTTAGCTACCCTAGAAGATAACAAGCTGAACCTGCGCGCTGGCATCATCAGCCTGGACGGGCGCGACTTAATTGTAGAAGAACTCACCGGCACCACCGCCGAAGCGGAAGCCATGGGCGAGCAACTGGCCAATGTAGTATTAAGCCGCGGCGGAGACAGAATTCTAAAGCAAATACGAGAAGAAAAAGCGTAGCAGTTCATTGGTGCGTAAGAAGCGTTTTCAGCCTGTTTTATTAAAAGTAGGCTGAAAACGCTTTTATGTTTTTGGCTCAAAATGCTGTTTGTAGTCTTCCGCAGGATGACTGCAAACTGTCTATGAAAATGGAAGTCTCCGACTTCCTGACTGCTACGGAGCTAAAGCAGTGGCTAATTTTAACTTTGTTTCACAGCACCGGAATTACTACTTCTCCGGAACAGAGTTTCTGCTGATTCATTCAAAGCCTGGAATCGTTCTTCGGAAGACTCCAGACAGCGGCATAGGCAATGCCCGCCACAACTCTCCCGCAAATGAATCATCGTTCCATCTTTTTGGTTTATTTTGCATCATATTATAAATCCGTTCATGAAGAAGTATTTTTTAGGCCTAATCCTGGCTTTTGGAATTATATCAGGTTCTTTTAGCGAATCTTTTGCACAAAAGAAAAGCAAGAAAGATTACTTAGTTACCATTGAAACCGAGCAAGGCACCATCCGGTTGGTTTTGTTTGAGGACACGCCCAAGCACCGCGAGAACTTCCTGAAGCTGGTAAACGAAAAGTTTTACGACGGCACCACGTTTCACCGCGTGATTGACGGATTTATGATTCAGGGCGGCGATGTGAACAGCAAAGACGACAACCCCAATAATGATGGAGCTGGTAATATTGGATACACCATTCCTGCTGAAATAAAACACAAGCACGTGTATGGCGCGTTGGCTGCCGCCCGCCTGGGCGATGCCATGAACCCAAAGAAAGAATCAAGTGGGTCACAGTTCTTTTTAGTGGAAAATCATGACGGTGTGCCGTTCTTAGACAACCAGTACACGGTGTATGGCCAGGTGATTGACGGTCTATCGGTAATTGACCGAATTGCCGAGGTGCCTAAAGATTTCCGCGACCGACCAGAACAGGAAATCAAGATGAAAGTAACCGCCAAGAAAATGCGGAAAAAGAAAATCACGAAACTATACGGCTACCGCTACGAATAACCTGCCTATGAAAACCATCCTCATCACTGGCTCCAACGGTTTGCTGGGTCAAAAACTAATAGACCTGCTTCATACTGAGCCAAACATCAAGCTAATCGCCTCATCACGCGGTCAAAATAAATTAGCCGAAATATATCCGCAGGTAGCTTTCGCTGCCATGGATGTCACCAATGTCGACCAGGTAGAGCAGGTAATTGCCGAAACGCAGCCCACCCACATCATCCATACCGCCGCCATGACCAACGTAGATGACTGCGAGAGTCAGCGGGAGGAGTGTTGGAAGCAGAACGTAGACGCGGTAGAGAACCTGGTGAAGGCCAGTGAAAAGCACGGAATGCACCTTATCCACGTTTCCACCGACTTTATCTTTGATGGCGAAGACGGTCCTTACACCGAAGAAGCCGAGGGCAACCCGGTGAATTTCTACGGCGAGAGCAAACTGGCTGCCGAGGAACTGGTAAAAAAAGCATCGTGCAAATGGGCTATTCTGCGTACCGTGCTGGTGTTTGGCATTGTGCACGACTACGGCCGCTCCAACATTGTGCTGTGGGTGAAAGGGAGCCTGGAGCAGGGCAAGCAAATAAAAGTGGTCAATGACCAACTGCGCACCCCAACTCTGGCCGAGGACTTGGCGCAAGGCTGCTGGCTAGCCGCCAAGCACGATGCCCAAGGCATCTTCAATATCTCCGGAGAAGAACTGCTGACCCCACACCAAATGGCCCTGCAAGTAGCCGATTACTTCAACCTGGACAAGAGCCTGATTGAAGAAGTAGACGGCTCCATCTTCACCCAACCTGCTAAACGCCCTCCACGCACCGGCTTCGACATCACCAAAGCCAAAACCCAGCTAGGCTACCAACCACATTCTTTCAAAGAAAGCATTGCCATTGTAGCAGGGCAGATATAGTTTTTTGATTTTTTTAAAACCTCTGTTTTGAGCTTGTTTTCTGAAAAACAGACCCAAAACAGAGGTTTATTATGTAGGGACAGGTCGCGACCTGTCCTTGCGGTGGCCAATATATGATTGTCTGCTTTGGAATATTTTCGTTAGATCTCTCGGCTTCACTCGAGATGACCACTAAGGGGTTAGATCAAAAATGCGTGGACACTCCTTTATAAACATCCCCTTTCGGCTCCTTCAAAGGGGGAGTATTTGGTATGCGTGTAAGGAATAGTAACTTCCTCATGGGAGACGGCAGGGTCAGGCAGAGTCAATTTCTCAATAGAAACCCCGTTCCCCAAAATTCACGTAAAGGCAGATATGCTGAACCGTTTGCGCCGAGCCATTCAGGATTTCTTTTCGTTTTCCCGGCGGGAGCTGAACCAGTTTTTCATGCTGATCATTTTGATGGTGTTGCTTATTGCGGCGCCATTTTTCTTTTACCAGGACGATGTTCCCTATGACCCCACCACCGATAGGCAGATACTAGACAGCCTGGTAGTGCAGCTAGACGCGAATGTAGCAGAAGCAGAAGCTGCCAGAGCCGAAACGTACAAACGCAAACCAATCAAGTTGTACCGCTTCAACCCGAACGAGCTCACAGTGGAGCAGTGGCAGGAGCTGGGGCTAAGTAAATACATCGCGCAGCGCGTTTTAAACTACCGCGCCAAAGCTGGTGACTTTAAGAGTAAAGCCCAGCTCCAGAAAATCTACGGGCTGCCCGACTCACTTTTCCAGCAATGGTACCCGTACATCAATTTGCCCGATGAGAGCCCCGGCTACAGCAGAAGGGAAAATGAGCAAGCGTTTTCGGCTCCTTTTCCAGAAAACAGGCCAAAAACAGAATACCCACGCAAGCGCTGGGAGCTACAGCCCTTCGACCTCAACACCGCCGACACCACCGAGTTAAAGCAAATCAGGGGCATTGGCAGCAAACTCTCCCAGCGCATTGTCAACTTTAGAGACAAGATAGGCGGTTTCCAGAGCGTGGAGCAAGTAGCGGAGGTTTACGGTCTGTCTCCGGAAGTAGCAGACAGCGTGCGGAAATATGGTTTCGTGGCTAAGGCGTTTGAACCGAAGAAAATAAACCTGAACATTGCTACGTTTGACCAGCTTCGGCAACACCCGTACATTGGCTACAACTTGGCCAAAGCCATTGTCAATTATCGAACCCAGCACGGGCCTTACCCCAATGTAGATGAACTACGCAAAATTAAAGTCATCACTGAGGAGGCATACCAGAAAATGAAACCGTATGTAGCTGTGGATTAGTACAAAAATGAGCAAGGATGAACGGTTGCCTCTGCTAAAAAATGAATTGGTAATAAATCCCATTCTGCCTATTTTACAAAACATAAATTACCCAACCCGATAACTGTTTATTGCACACTGATAACTGCCTAAATGCCTAACCCCGCGTCTTCACTGCCCAACCTGCTCAAACAGTACCAGCGCCGTTTGCTCAACCTGAGCGGCTCCAACAAATCCTTGTTGCTGCTCAAGCCATCGGCTAGTTTGCATTTAGATGTTCATGCCCTTGACCAGGCGCTGAAAGGCTCTTCGTTCAGTTATGTGCAGGAGCTGTTGGCGGGAAAGCAGCAAATAGCTTTGTGTGAAGTAGCCGATGCCCGTGATGCCGCTTTAGCACCGCTGACGAAGCAGCTGAAGAACATTCAACGGCGGGCACACATGATTTGGGAAGAGCGGGGCGCCAAAGAGTTGTTCGTGGGGTGGCCGTTTGTGGAAGGTGCTTTCCCAGACGGCACGTTGGTGCGCTGCCCGTTGCTGTTCTTCCCCGTGGAACTGCGGGTGAGCGAGAAGCGGCAATGGCAACTGGTGCGGCCTTCGGGTACGCCTGCTTTCTTCAACAAAAGTTTTCTGCTGGCCTACGCGCACTACCTCAGCCTGAAGCCCGACGAGGCGCTCATGGAAGAGGATTTTGAGGAGTTTCCGACGGATGACCTGCAGTTCAGAACCAAGCTGTATGAGCTACTGAAGGAAAGCAACGTGGAGGTAAACTTCAACCAAGAGTTGCTGAAAGATACGCTACAACCGTTCAAAGCCTACAAACGCGACGAGCTGGAGAAGTCGTGGAAGCCGGGTCAGCTGAAACTGCAACCAGAGGCAGTGCTAGGCATCTTCCCCCAAGCAGGTTCTTATCAGTTAGCTGATTATGATGATTTACTCGAAAATCCGCCCGCTGAATCGCTGGAGGAACTGCTGCTGCCCGAGACGGAGGTGAACTCGGCGCAGGCGCAACTGGAGCAACAATTGTTTACCGCATTTGACGCCGATGCCTCTCAGGAGGCGGCCCTGCGGCAGGTGAAAGCGGGGCAGAGCGTAGTGGTGCAGGGGCCTCCGGGCACCGGTAAATCGCAGCTAATTTGCAATTTGGTGTCTGACTACTTGGCGCGGGGCAAGAGCGTTCTGGTGGTGTGCCAAAAACGGGCGGCATTAGATGTGGTGTACCAGCGGCTATCTACCACCGGCTTAGACCAGTTCTCAGCGCTGGTGCACGACCTGAACCTAGACCGGCCGGCGGTTTTCGCTAAAATACGGCAGCAGATTGAGCAGGTAGAGGAGTACCAGCGGCAGAACGTAGCGTTGGGTAACATTCAGGCGGAGCGGCAGTTTCTGGAGGTGAGCCGCCGCATCAACCAAATATCGGAGCGGCTGAACGACCTGAAAGAAGCGCTGTTCGATACCTCGGTTTGTGGCTGGTCAGTGAAAGAACTGTACCTGCGCAGCAACCCGCGCGCACCGCACCTCTCCGCTGAGGGAATTTACCTGCACTTCACCGCTGAAACCTGGCAGGAGTGGCGGCCCCGGCTGCTGCATTACCTGCAAGACGCGGCCTTGCTGCAAAGCTCGGATTTCCCGTGGAACGACCGCCGTTCTTTCCATCACCACACCTGGGCCGAGCGCCAGAAACTGACGCAGCTGCTCAATGAGATTCCGGCTACCTCCCAAGCCGTAGCCCAGCAGGTACAGGAGCTGTTGCCACCAAACGCCGAGCCTTGGGATGCACTGCAGGCGCTGGTACAGGAACTGCCAACATTGCAATCCGTGCAGGAGGCCCTGAAAGACAAAGCCGTTTCCCGGCTGTTTTTCGGAAATCTGACCCAAACCAAAGAGTACAAACAGCGCGAGGAGCAACTGGCCCAACTACAAAAAGAAACCGCTGCCGCCCAAACTAAACTGACACTGGCCGAGGTGCAGGAATTGTCTCAACTGCTGGCTGCCTATGATAAAGCGCACAGTGGTTTCTTGGGCAAAATCCAATGGAGCTTCTCCAGTGACAAAAAGAAATTATCGGCATTTGCCGAAAGCAAAAAGCTCACGAACCCAGACACCGCGGTAGAGCACCTGCGTAAGGCGCTGCAGGGGTGGGAGGGGCTTCAAGCACAATGGAGAAACTTGCAAGAATTGGAGCCTACGTTAGAGCTACCTGCAGATGTGTATGGCCGAGAGTCGGCGCAGGAGCTGGAGGCACTGCAGCTGGCTTGGGAGCAGCGGAAGGCCCTGCAGAAACTGATGGCCTACGAGGTGCTGCCCGATGAACTGCTACAATTCAGAGCTGAGCGTTTTAAGGCTGTTTTCGCCGAAACACTGCCAAATCTCCAGCAATTGCAGGCTCAGATGCGGGAGTGGGAGCAATGGCTGACTTCCTCTCAAATAGAGCAGGTAGCCATAGACCCAGCTGCCGCTCCTGCCTTAGCCCAGAGCCTGGTAGACAATTTCGACCGTCTGGTGTCTTTTGATGCGTTGGTACACACGCTTTCGCCGGAACTGCGAGCGTGGCTGGATGAGCTGCGAGCGGCAGTGCCTGAAGGTCTGGAAGCGCAGTTGCAGGCGCTGGAGAACAGTGTGCTACTGGCTTGGGTGCAACATCTGGAGAACCAATACCCCGTGCTCACCATTGTCAGCACGGGTGAACTGGAGCGACTGGAAGCGGAGCTGCAGGAGAAGATAAAACAGAAGGCCGAGCTCAGTCGCCAAATCATTCTCCTGAACCTGCGCGAGCAGACCTACAAAAACATGGAATACAACCGGCTAGGGAACCCGGTCACCTATAAACGGCTCCTCACGCAGGTAAGCAAAAAGCGCATGCTGTACCCGCTGCGCAAACTCAACGCTGAGTTCGGTGGCGAAATTCGGCAGCTGTTGCCTTGTTGGCTGGCCTCACCTGAGACCGTGTCAGCGCTGTTTCCGCTGGAGCGGGTGTTTGATTTGGTGATTTTCGATGAAGCCTCACAATGTTTTGCCGAGGTGGGTATACCCGCCATGATGCGCGGCAAACAAGCTGTGATAGCCGGTGACGAGCAGCAACTGGGGCCATCTGATTTGTACCGCGTGCGGTTCGGCACTGAGGAAGAAGAAACCGAGGAACTGCTGGTAGAGTCGCTGCTGCAGTTGAGCGCCCTGCACCTGCCACAGACCCTGCTCTCGGAGCATTATCGCAGCCAGTACCCGGAGCTCATCCAGTTCTCGAACCGCAACTTCTACCGCGACAAACTGCAGCTGATTCCGCGCCGCGAGGCCATGAATGCCGCCGAGCCTGCTTTGCAGTATATCAAGGTGGACGGCCTTTGGGAAAACCAGACTAACCGCGTAGAGGCGGAGAGGGTGCGTGACCTGGTGTTTGAACTGATGGCGCAGGGCGAGACCAATATCGGCGTAATTACATTCAATTTTCCGCAGCAGCAGCTGGTGCAGGATTTACTGGAAGAACACGCCCTGCAGCAGAACATGAGACTGCCAGAAGAACTCATCGTCAAGAACATTGAAAACATTCAGGGCGATGAGCGGCAGTACATCATATTCTCTGTAGGCTACGCGCCCGATGCACAGGGCGTGGTGCGGGCCATGTTCGGCAGCCTAAACGCGGCCAAAGGCGAAAACAGGTTGAACGTGGCCATTACGCGGGCTATTAAGCGGGTGTATCTGGTAACGAGCCTGTGGCCGGAGCAGTTTCCGGTGGAGAATACAAAACACATAGGGCCGAGGCTGCTCCGCGATTACCTGGCCTTCGCGCGAGAGGTGTCCAGCAACGGCTTTCAGCCGCAGCCTACGCCACCCGCCGGCATCCCTTCAGCACTGCTTTTGTACCCTGCTTTGCTGGAAGAGTTTAAGCAGAATAGTACAAAACCGGAAATATCGTTGGAACTTCCCTTTGCAGACCTAACTTTCCGTAACGGCGGGAGCTATGAGGCCGTAGTGTTAACAGACGACGATTTGTACTTCCGCCGCCCTTCTGCCAAGGCCTCTCACGCCGATGTGCCCCTGCGTTTAAAAGCCCGGGGCTGGAAATTTGGAGCCGTGTACAGTCGTCAGTTTTGGAGCCAGCCCAACCAGGTGTGGCAGAGACTAACCGAACTGTACGAACATGATGCGTGATAAATTACTTGAAATAACCACGGGCTTGTGCCTGCTCGTTGCTGTTGCCTGCGACTCTAGCACCGCTAAAGGCGATGAGAACAGCGCTGGCCTTTTCTCTGAAAAGAAAGAGAAGAAAAAAGACAAAAACCCAGCATCGGAGGGCTTTGCTGTCAACAACAACTATGATTTAGAGGAGTTGAGCAAGATGGGCAAAAAGAAAGTGCCCGAAAGCTCTGGCCTGGAAGCCTCTCTAGACGGAAACTTTTGGACGCACCCAGATGCGGGCAACGACGCGGTTTTGTACAAGGTAAACCAGTCTGGTGACCTGCTGGAAACCCTTCCTATTGACCGCGCCAAAAACAACGACTGGGAAGATTTGGCGCGCGGGGAAGACGGTTTTCTGTACATAGGCGACATGGGCAATAACGACAACGACCGCAAAGACCTGCAGATTCTGAAAGTAGACGAAAAGGCAAAGCGCATTGTAGGCACCATTCCTTTTAAATACGCTGACCAAACAGAATTTCCGCCGTCAAAGAAAAACCAAAACTTTGACGTAGAGGGTTTCCTGATGCACAATAACGCTTTCTACCTCTTCACCAAAAACCGCGGCAAAGGAGATTGGGTGAAGCTTTACAAAGTAGAGAATAAAACAGGTGCCGTGCAAACCGTGGCTCCCCTGGACAGCATCCAAATCAGTACCCAAATCACTGCTGCTGACATTTCGCCAAACGGCCGGCACATTGCTTTGCTAGGCGAGGGCTGGGCTTACCTTTTTGTAACCGACAGCCCTGACAATGTCTTCAAAGGCAAAAAAGAGCAGATTCCGTTAGGGAAAGTGGGACAGGCCGAGGGGCTGGTGTTTTTGAATGACACTGATTTCATTATTTCAAATGAGGGTGGAAAGCTGTATAAATTGACAAGAAAGCAGTAGTTAATTATACTTCAAATTTTCTGACAGGGTCTCCTGTTTTACCCATTTCTTAGCCGTTACACCAAGCAATTAGTTATACCTACCAAATTATGTTTTTAGCTTATTTTTTAGAAATAGGCTAAGAACATAGCTAGCATATCTCATTGCGGAAGTACAGGAAAGCATGCTTTGCTTATTTATGGTCATGAGAATTGAGACAACTATAAGCGTAACTTGAAATTGTAGCCTCTCCTTTTATTTATAAAACCTTTTATCAGAACCTCCTTTCATTTTTCAAATTCCCTAACAATGTTTTTCTATGCAGATTCCCCCTTTGAAGGGGGCGAAGGGGGATGTTTACACCTGCTGGTCCACGAATTGCTGATCCCGTTCTCAAAAATATTTCCACGGCTCTAATGATAGAGCTAATGCTGCCGTTTAGGACAGGTCGCCACCTGTCCCTACATTTTGAAAATCACAACACTAAAAGATGCTACGGTGTTAGTGTATTATGAATAGATGTTGCTGTCATTTGTAAAAAGCGGAGGTGCCAAAAACAAAAGGCCTTGCTGAATTTCAGCAGCTTTTGTAGGTTCTAAAGACAGTTAATTAGTCACGGTCGTTTCTGGAGGAACGTCCGCCGCGGTAGTTGCCGCTTGAATAATCATCGTCATTGTCGCGGTACTGTGAACGGTTTTCATAGCCAGAGCCGCCGTCGCCGTAGCTAGACATGCCGCCTTGGTTTCGGCTGCCGTAGCCTCCGCGTGAGCCCATGTCTGATGATGACGAACCATAGCCGCTAGAAGAACCTTGGCTGCTGTTGCCTTGGCCGTAGCCGCCCATGCCGTAGTCACGGTTTTGGCCACCATATCCACCACCGGTCATAGAACCGCCGTGGCCATGTTCCTGTGCTCCGTTTCTAGAGCCAGTTCCGGAAGATTGATATCCGCCACGAGAGCCCATGTCATTGCCTAGGTTGCCATAGTTAGAGCCGCCGAAGCTGCCTCCGCCATAGCCACCGTAGTTGCCACCTTGTGATCCAGAGCCAGACCCGTAGTTTGAGCCGCCATAGTTACTGCCGCCCATAGAAGAGCCGCCTTGTGAACCGTAGCCACCTTGCGAGCTACGTGACCCAAAGTCGCCACCTTGGGCGTTATACGTGCTGTAACCACCGCGGTCACCATAGTTTCCGCCGCTCATTGAGCCGTAGCCGCTGCTGTCGCCGCCTTGGTAGCCACCACGTGAGCTTCCTTGCCACTCTTGGTTACCGCCTCTAGATGAACCGTAACCGCCACGTGATCCCATGTCTGAGCCCATGTTAGAGCCGTAGCCGCCTCTTGAACCCATGTCATTGCCATAGGAGCTAGAGCCATAGTTGCTGCCGCCTCCCATTGAGCCCGAGTTGCCGTAGCCACCTTGGCCGTAGCGGGAACCACCTTGGTTTTGGGTGCTGTAGCGGTTTCCGCCCTGGCTGTAACCTCCGTCAAAATCAGAGTTGCCGTCATAGCCGCCGCGCGAGCCACCTCTTGATCCGTATTCTTCACCATAAGAACCTCCTCTGGAGCCCATTGACCCGTAAGAGCTGCTGTTTTGGTTGCTGTAGCCTTGGCTGTATCCGCCGCCGCTTCTTCCGTGGTCGTTGCCGTGCATGCCATAGCCGCTTTCAGAGCCGTAGCCCATCTGGTTTCCATAGTAACCTGAGCCACCGTAGTTGCTGTAACCGCCACGATCAGATTCTGAGCGAGAAGCGTTGCCGGAGTAACCGCCTTGTGAGCTCATGCCCTGCGGGTTTTGGCCCATAGAGCCATAGTTGCCGCCGTAGTTTCCGCCGCCCATAGAGCCGCCACGGTAGTTTTGGTCGTCGTGGGTGTTGTAGTTTCCGCCACCGAAGCTTCCGCCGTAGGTGCCGCCTTGAGACTCGTAGCCTCCTTGGCCTCCATAGTTGCCCTGGCCATAACCGCCGTAGCCGCCTTGGCCTCCGTAGTTGCCTCCGCCTTGCGAACCATAGCCTTGGTTGTTGCTGTCGTTTCCTCCTTGTGAGCCAGAGTTGCCATAACCACCTTGTCCGTAGTTAGAGCCACCTTGGCTGCCGTAGCCTCCCCGTGAACCCATGTCAGTAGATCCGTAGTTGCCTTGGTTACTGTTGGAGTTTCCTCCGTTTTGCATTGAAGAGCTGCTCTGGTTTCCCATGTCGCCGCCTTGTGAGCTGCCATAACCCATGTTGCCACCCATTGAGGCTGATGAGCCTGACATTGAGTCGCTGTTGCTGCTCATATCTGAAGAAGAACTTCCTTTAGAAGATGAGGAAGATTTGCCGGTAGCAGATTTACCACTGCCAGATTTAGATGAAGTAGAAGAGGCACCAGATTTTGAACTTGCCTTAGGCGTAGAAGATTTGCTGGTGCTGCCTTTGCTGCTACCCGAAGAGGTAGAAGATTTCTTTGAAGAGGCTGAGCCCGAAGTTGAGCTGTTGGTAACGCTTTCTCCGGTATTGCCTGAAGAGGCGCCGGTACCCATGCTAGTAGTAGAGCCCGAAATACCAGAGGCGCTTACTCCAGAAATATTGGCGTCTGAGGTGGAGGTTTTACCTGTGCTGCCCGATGAAGATGATTTAGAATTTGACTTACTGCCTGAGCCGGTAGATGAATTTAAGTTGTTCTGATCGTCATTCTGATTTTCTTTCATAGCGAATTCTCCTTAGTTAATGGTTATAGAATGTTAGTTGGGTAAGCTTAACATTGCCATAGCATTAAAGAAGAAGAGACACTATGGCAAGTGCTTATTCTATACGAGTGGTTTGTAGCATGGTTAAGAATGGGAATGTTAAATCACAGTTGTCATTTTTAGCTCTGAAACTTACCGAATAGCAGAAGTTGGTTTGTTATAGAGCTTTAGGAGGAGGCCTTGGAGATAATTGTTGGGAGTGAAATAGGAATATATTTACTCCTCTACACATCAGGTTTATCCCTTTCGCTGTAGCTTATCTGGGTCAGGGTGCAGCAATTCATCAGCGTCTTCTTTCTCTTCCTCGTCTGGGGTAGGTACCTCATGCTCCTTGGCTTCCTGAGGCTCATAGCTGAGGCGAATAAAAATAGGGAAATGGTCAGAGCCGAAGAACCCCAAGCACTTCATTCTTATAAGGCGGAATGCAGGGTCATAGAAAACGTGGTCCAGAGAATATCTGAAGAACGGAACAAAGGCATTGTACGTGTTGTAGAAGCCTCGGCCAATGCGGGGATCCAAAAGGCCGCTGATCTTCCGGAAGAGGTTAGTGGTGTAAGACCAGGCTACATCATTCAAATCACCGGCTACAATACTTGGGTAAGGGGAGTCTTTCGCCATTTTAGCAACGGTTAGCAGCTCAGCCTCGCGCAGGTCTGTGTCTTTGTTCAGGTGGGGCGGCTGTGGGTGCACCGTAAACAGATCAAACTTCTTGCCGGTAGGCAATTCCACCACGGCATAAAAAGATGGAATGCCATCTTCTACCAAATACCTAACCTCAGTATTGCTCAGCTTAAACTTGCTGAAGAACATCATACCATAGGTGTTTTCCAGAGGCTTTTTGATGCAGTACGGGTACCGTTCATCTAACTCTGAAATGGCTTGGGCCCAAGCATGGTTGGGCTCGTTGATCAGCAGCATGTCAGGATCTGTTTCACGCACCACCTGCAAGAAACGGTCGTACCTTTTATTGGACATACGCACGTTGGAGATCATAAACCCGAAGGAGTTTTTTGGAGCCTTAATTTTAGAGCGCAGCGCCTGTGGGCGTACAAGAGGCGTGAATTTATACACATGCACAGCCTGGTTGATAATGGCTACCACCATTAACCCAGCAAACAGCTTCTGCGAAAGCATTTCATACCCGTACAGCCAGCCATAAAGCCCCATAACCATGAGCAACAACGTCATGACCTGTACCCTCGGGAAATCCATCATTCTTATCCACCACTGGGTGCTTTTCACCAGGGTGAGTAAAGAAAACAGAATACCTATTCCGCCAAGTATTTCTAAGAGTATGCGCATATAAAGGGTAAGGGGTAAGTAGGTACAAATACTCGGAATAGGTAGACAGGGTTACCTTAGTTAAATTGTACCCAGGCTATAAAAAGGAAAAGCTGTTTTAGAGCCGTTTTTAAAAAACCAGCCCTAAAACAGCTTTGTGTTGAGGAGTTTATTAAACTTATTGCTGAGCCTGCACCTTCTCTACCCTTACGCCAATAGACATAATACCGGGTAAGGGATCTTGGCGCATATACTGGTTTAGAATAAGTTTATAAGTGCCCGACCGCTCAAATCTAATATTCTTCAATGCTCTGAATCTGTGGTCAAACAAATCGCCTGCTCCGCTGCCTCTGGGTTCGCCGGTTTTAGGGTCCATGAGGAGCATTTCATGCAGCGCCGAGCTTATTTGCTTTCCATCTGGGCCAATGAGGTAATGCCGAAGGTACAAGTTGTAAAATGGGTACTGAAGGGCATTTCGTACGTTGAAATACACATTGTACTGGGCGGTAGTGTCAGCTATCTCAAAAGTAAACGAGGGGGCCAGATCTATAGGCCACAAGCTTTCTTTTATGTCTTGATTCTCCTCATATACCCGGTTTGCATCGCAGCTGGTAAGCAGGCCTATGAGACAGAACAGCGTGGCAAAGACTAAACTGTTTTTTTTCATGACGCGTCACCTTTTGTTGTGGAAGATGGATTGGCAGAATTACCGGGTTTACGGTTTCTATGATTCCGGTTACGGCTTTTCCGAGGCCGCTGCTCACCTTCTGGGCGCGGAGTACGCTCTGCTCCCTCTACTGCAGCGGAACTGGTAGGTGCGGTTGCTTGAGGAGCCTGCTTTTGCCGTTGCTCCTGAGGCGGCCGTGCATTCTGGCCCTGCGGCTTTTCGGCGCGGGGTGGTCGGTTCTCCCTTGGCTGCCTGTTAGGGTCACGCTCCGGACGGTTTTTGCCAGAAGGCTGTGACTGTCCTTTGGGTTGATCGCCGCGCTCTGGCCTTGGCTTGTTTTCAGCCGCTGCCGGTCGGGCTCCGGGCCGCTCAGGCTTCGGTCTGGGCTCGCCCAGGTTCAGACGGCCAGAAGGTCTGTCTTTGCGGGTTTCAGGGGTTGGTGAAGCCTGAGCCAATACCTCTGCTGCTGCCGTGGTTGTTCCGCTGCTGCCGCCTTTTCCTTTTTTCTTGTTACGCTTTTTCTTGTTTTTGTATTGATCGTCCAGGCGATCCAGATTCCCCTCAAGGGCTTCTACAAAGTCAACTACTTCCGCCTGTTGCTGCTTTTTTACTTCCTCAGCCAGGTTCTCAGGCATGTCGCCGGCAGAATTCATTTTCATGACTTCGTGCACGCGCTCCACAGTTACCGGAAACCAGTTGCTGTCGCCGCGGTAACCGAACCACATGATGCGACGGAAGATGTCAGTCTTCTGCAAGTAGGCCTCACCAGCTTTTGTTTGCAGCGGCCGGTTTACGTTCGGGATGTCTTTGAGGGCATCCATGTACGTTTCCAGCTCATAGTTGAGGCAGCACTTGAGGCGACCGCACTGACCGGAAAGCTTGCTGGGGTTCAAAGACAGGTTCTGGTACCGCGCAGCAGTGGTAGATACGCTGCGGAAATCAGTGAGCCACGTGGAGCAGCAGAGCTCGCGGCCGCAAGAACCAATACCACCTAAACGGCCAGCTTCGTGCCGAAGGCTGATCTGGCGCATTTCAATTCTTATTTTGAATTCCTCGGCTAGTTTCTTAATCAGCTCTCTGAAGTCTACACGATCTTCAGCGGAATAAAAGAAGGTGGCTTTGGTTTTATCGGCTTGGTACTCTACGTCTGAGAGCTTCATCTTGAGTTTGAGCTCCTGCACAATGGCCCGGGCCCGGTACATGGTGGTAGATTCCTGCTCGCGTGCGGCATTGAACTTCTCCATGTCTTTTTCAGTGGCCACTCGGTAGATGCTCCGGATCTCGTCGTTGTTCTGAACCTTTTTCTTGTTCATCTGCAACCGCACCAGTTCACCTTTTAAAGACACGTGGCCAATGTGGTGGCCATTGGGTACATCTACTACTACGGCATCGCCGGTAATGAGCGGCAGCCGGTTAATGTTCCGGAAAAACTCTTTACGGCCGCCTTTAAAGCGTACCTCTACCACATCAAACTCTTTGAAAGACACGGGTATTTCCATGTCTGAGAGCCAATCAAATACATTTAATCGATTGCAGCCTCCCGTGCTGCAACCGCCGTTGCTTTTGCAACCCGCCACTGCTACCTCGGTGCCATCGGCAGAGGTAGTGGTTTTGGAGCCGCAGCCGCCACTAGAACATGAACTACATCCCACAGGTAAATCCTTTTATATAGATAATTCTTGTTTTCACAATTAACATGGTGCAGGCAAAGCGCATCAGTGGCATGGTCTAAAGACCTTATGGTGCCTGTGCTTGTAAATCAAAGCTTTGAATGCCGCATTCGTTGAAATGTAGCAATTAAAACCTATTTTATCTCCTTTTGCCTGAGACCCTAATTAACAAATATAATAACTTAATCCGAATTAAGCCGAACAACAGACTAAGTTATGAACAGGCTGTTTTGGGGCTGTTTTTTGAAAAACGGCGCCAAAACCCATTCGGGTAGCTAACAAAAAAGGTGCTGCCTCTTGTTCAATCTTGTGGTTTGTGGCAAGGTCAAACAGCAGCAAGAGCAGGCATTTACAGTCCTCTTAAAGTAGTGTTTTCACAGGAATGGCAGTAGGAGAGAAGCCGATCCAGAGCATTTTTAGGAGCAAGCAATAATTCAGCATATCCGTAAGTTTTGATGCCGACAACCTATTTTGTTTCTTCGCCTCATTACTTGTACGTTTTTCTCTTATGACATTCTCTTTTGCAGACACGGCCACTGTGGCGCAGCTTTGCACACTCTTCAATGCCGCCTTTGCTGATTATGTGATCCCCATGGTTCTGACGGAGCCGGTGCTGCAAATGAAGCTGTTGAGGGATGGTACCAAGCCTGAGCTTTCTCCTGTGGCCATGGATAAAAACGAGCCGGTGGGATTTATTTTGAACAGCCTGAGCAGTTGGCAGGGCAAAAGAACAGCTTACAACGGTGGTACGGGAGTGGTGCCTTCGGCCAGGGGGCAGGCGCTTACGGAGCAGATGTATCAGTTCTGCGTGCCGCTACTAAGGCAGTATGGGGCGGAGCAGTGTCTGCTGGAAGTTATTCAAGAAAACACCAGAGCCTTAAAAGTCTACAAGCGCTTAGGCTTTGACATTGTCCGAACCTTCAGGTGCTTTAAGCAAACGAAGCCTGAGGTACAGTGGCATACACATAAGGCAGAAGACATTGTATTGAAAAGGGTAGCCTCTCCGAATTGGGAGCTTTACCAAACTTTCTGGGACATGGAGCCAAGCTGGCAGCACCACACCGCAGCCGTTGACAGAAGCGCTTCTTACGTGCAGATAATTGAGGCGCAAACGCAAGGGAAATGTATAGGCTACGGAGTGGTATATTCCATGACGGGTGCTATTGCCCAATTGGCTGTTGCCCCCGACTGGCGTAACAAAGGCATTGGTCAGGCATTGATGCAGGAGCTGATGGCTTCGGTAGAAACTCCAGCCGTGACAGTGGTGAATATTGATGCGAACCGAGGTGAGAGCCTTCTTCAGTTTCTGGAAAATAGAAACGTAGCCGAAACCAAAGGCCAGTTTGAAATGGTGAGGGAGGTGTAGTTAGGTTATTTATGAACCTGATTTTGGGCATTTTTTCGTAAAACAAGGCTAAAACAGCGGCGCAGGGTGATTCTTGAGCTATGGGTTCTTTCTGCTGGTGAACTTATAGATAACAGTTAAGCTGATAACACTGCTCATTCTTTGCTCAAATTACGCAGCAACAGCTAAATACTTTAACTTATATACTTCTCTCAAGCAAAGAATGAAAATGCAACCCACAATAAGAGAGTATACGGCATCAGACAAACCAATGGTGCTCCATCTGCTCCGGTTGAACACTCCTGAATATTTCTCTCCAGAAGAAGAGCCAGACCTAGACCATTATCTAGAACATGAAATAGAGCAGTATTTTGTGGTGGAGGTAGAGGGTGAAGTAGTAGGCTGTGGAGGCTATAATTTCTCAGAAGACTTAACGGTAGGTAAAATAAGTTGGGATATTATACATCCTGATTACCAAGGCAGAGGAGTTGGCGGTCAGCTTTTGCGTTTTAGAATTGATAGGCTAAAAGAGCTAAAGCATGTACAGGTAATCTCCGTCAGAACCTCTCAATTGGTGTATAAGTTTTATGAGAGAAACGGCTTTACGTTATTAGAAGTGGTGAAAGATTATTGGGCACCCGGGTTTGATCTGTACCGGATGGAATTGAAGGAATAACGACAAACAGCCGAAACTATATAGCTCCTGATACAAGGAGGCCCGGCAGATGTACATCTGCCGGGCCTCCTTGTATCAGGAGCCAAAGAACAGGTAAGAGTTAATCTCTCTCTCCGCTCTTCTTGCCCAGTTTCCAGGCGGCAATGGCGGCAATGGCAAATATGCCTATGGCTGCTTTTTTCATGATGGTGGAACGGTCATGTTTCCAGGAGGCTTTCATGCCACGCTCCGCGAAGATGTTGGGCACGTGTCCTTTCTTCAGGTCATCAATAATGCCTTCTACCACGTTAACCCTATCGGCTAAAAGTAGGGGCAACCAATGGCCATAACTCGACTCCCCATACTGGAAGGCGTACCGTCTAAGCTTGCCGCTCAGGCCGCTAGGCGGCACCGTGCCGCCAAAAACAGCGGTAATGTTGGGGCGCTCGTTCGAGTGTAACACTTCCACATCAATAGGCTGTTGGGTAGGTCTATCCCAGGTGTAGCCTGCATGCTCGGCGTTGGTTCTTTTCTTCATGGGGTATGTCGGGTCGTTTTTAGGATCCGCGTCAATGCCCCAGCCTTTTATGTGTTCAAATTTTTTTGCTAAGTCTTCCATAGTGTTTAAATATTTTACATTCCAGCAGATGGTGGAATAAGAACAGGCTTAATGCAGTTGTCTAACTTATCGGCAAAAATGCGATAGCCGTCGGCAATTTCCTCAAGAGGAATGCGGTGCGTAAGCAGTGCCTTAGGATTGATAACGCCGTTTTGCACGTGCTCAATCATTCTGGGCAGCAGACGCGGCACTGAGGCTTGGTTGGCTCTTATGGTAATACCTTTGTTCACCACGTTGCCAATTGGCACCAAATTGTCTGTTGGGCCATACACGCCTACTATTGAAACAATGCCACCTTTCTTTACTGAATTAATGGCCCAGTGCAGGGCAGTGGCAGAGCCAGCCTGCAATAAAAGTTTGCGGCCGGTAATAGTTTGCATGGCACTGCCAGCGGCTTCGGCCCCCACGCAGTCAATGCAAACATCGGCTCCCAGAGAGTCGGTAGTACGTTTTACAAACACCACGGGGTCTTCTATAGACTCAAAGTTATAGGCTTCGCACTGGGCGTAGTTTCTGACAAACTCCAGGCGGTATTCTTCTCTGTCAAACACAATTACTCGGCCTGCACCAAAAAGCCAGGCACATTTGGCGGCCATGATTCCAACTGGTCCGGCCCCGAACACTACTACGGTGTCACCGGGCTGTATACCGCCCATTTCGGCAGCCTGGTAGCCGGTTGGTACCACGTCAGTAAGCATAACGGCATCATCCAAGTCCATACCCTCTGGTATAACAGTTGGGCCTACATTAGAGTAGGGTACCCGCACGTATTCAGCCTGACCTCCGGCGTATCCACCGGTGATGTGGGAATAGCCGAAAATACCGCCAGCCGCTGTGGCCTGTGGGGCAGCTTCATGGCAGTTACCGTATAGTTCCTGCTTACAGAAAGCACATTTACCGCAGGCAATGTTGAATGGTACAATGACCCGGTCGCCTACTTTGACTTTGGTTACTTCAGTGCCTACTTCCTCTACCACTCCAATGAACTCATGCCCAAAGGTTTCTCCTACGCGAGTGTCAGGTACGTTTCCGTTATACAAGTGTAAATCTGAACCGCAGATACATGAGCGGACAACCCGAACAATGGTATCTTCCGGATGCTTTATTTCAGGCATTGGTTTTTCTGTGATCCGGACCCGCTGTGGGCCCCGGTACTCCATAGCTAACATAAGATTTCTCCTTTGGGTTAAGTGAGACAAATTGTTCTTTAGTGCACAAATAGTCATGTGCCACTCCACCTTGGGCAAAGCTAAAGTGAAGCAGTTGTGACTATTAGATACTAGCCCCGCTGTTTAAAGTTGCAGCAGCGGCGAACTGTAGATAAATACGTGCTTCAGCAGATATGGATGAAAGAGAGAAATAAAGCTTCTGTTTTCGATCTTTTTTTAAAAAAATCAGATCGAATACAGAAAGATATCTACAGTTGGTGAGTTAGGTGAGAATACAGCATTGCTTTGTACTTTTAGGCCGGAGATAAAGAGAGCGCTTCAAAACCAAAATGAATTAGATACAGGAACTTCAAACATGCCCATTACCACCAGACCTATTCAGAAAGAAGACAACAAAGCCCTGGCTGAGCTAATCCGAAAAGTATTCAGGGAGTTTAAAATAGACATGCCCGGCACAGTGTACACAGACCCCACCACCGATGTTTTGTACACCTATTTCCAGACACCCGGCAGTGGCTATTTGTTGGCCCAATTAGATGGAGAGATGATAGGCGGCTGCGGCGTATACCCAACTGAGGGGCTACCGGAAAGCTGTGCTGAGTTGGTGAAATTTTACCTATCCGCTGAGGCCAGAGGAAAGGGAATAGGCTCACGGTTGCTTCAGGAAAGTATTATAATGGCCAAAGAGTTAGGCTACCGGCAGCTGTACTTAGAATCCTTCCCAGAACTAAGTAAAGCGGTTAGCATGTATGAAAGAGCCGGATTCAAGCTAATACCTCATGCCATGGGCAACTCCGGCCATTATGCCTGCACCATCTGGATGCTGCTGGATTTAGAATAAGAACTGTTAAGAGGTGAAGGTGTTTTCGGGCTGTTTTCTCTAAAGCAGCTCAAAAACAGGAAGCTAATCTGCTGAAACAAAGAGAAGTGAATTGGTGAACAGCAAGATAAATGCTACATTAACTACACCAAACTGCGCTCACATGAAAACCACGAACTACACCAACACTTTTATTGCGGTAGCAGAAGATTGCCCAGTGGTTGCCGCTGAAGTTCCGCCCCAGAAAGGAAGTGACAAAACAGTTGCCAACCTGCAGTTTGAAATGCTGCATGCGCAGCCATACCAATACACCTCAGATGAAGTGCTGTTTCAGGTGTTCGCCATTAAAAACGATTTATCTCCAGACGAGTTAGAGACCGAAAGACAGAAGTTCTTTTCTAAGGGGCAGGCTTGTTTCAGGGCATCACCGCTCACTAAGCGCTACGGCTGGGGCGTGCACCATAGAGAAGACGGTAAAATGGCTCTCTACGCCGTGGAATCTGCCGAATACCAGAAACTGGCGGAAGATAAAAACTTGAAAAACGTTAAGGCCATGCGCAGCAAACGCGGCTAAAAATCTTCAATTTTCCTGTGTCGTTTTGGGGCTGTTTTCCCAAAAACAAGCCTAAAACGCTACTTCCCTAGCCACTCTTTGAACGCGTGGGCCCGTTCATTACTAATTATGATTTCTTTATCAGTGTTTGGCTTCACGTACACTTTCAGGCGGCCCTTGAGATAAGGGTGAATCTCGTCAATGGAGTGGATGTGGGCAATGAACTGACGGTTTAAGCGGCTGAACTGCTCCGGGTCTAAAAGCTCTTGCAGGGTGTCTAAGGTATAGTCGGTGATGAAACGCTGACCAGCCGTGGTAATTAGGAAAACAATTTTGTCTTCGGCATAGAAATACGCAATTTCATCAGTAGACACTGAGCGAATTTTCTGTCCACTCTTTACCAGAAATCGGTTTTTGTAGTGCGGCGTTTCCGGTGTTTGGTTCCGGTTCAGGAGCGCCATGATCTGGGTCATGTCCAGCGCGGGGGCAGCGGGTTGCTGCTGGCGGAGGTTCTTGAATTTTTCCATGGCCGCTGCCAAATCTTCGTTGCTTATGGGCTTAAGCAGGTAATCTATGCTGTTTACCTTAAAGGCCTTCACAGCATACTCGTCATAAGCCGTGGTAAAGATGATAGGGCATTTTACGTCTACCTTCTGAAAGATTTCAAAACTGTTGCCGTCAGAGAGGTGAATATCAAGAAAAGCCAGGTCAGGGGCAGGGTGTGTCTCAAACCATTTAACAGCATTCCGGATAGAGTCTATGGTACCCACAACTTGTATGGTAGAGTCATAGCGAAGCAGCTGGGCTTCTAGTTTCTCTGAGGCCAGGTATTCGTCCTCAATCAGCAGAATGTTCATCAGGCAGCATTGTTTAGAAGCGGTAATTTAGCAATGAAATTTTCTGCTGTCACTTCCACGCCCACTTTTTTATCAGTAATGAATTTGTAGCGGTTAATAATGTTCTTCAGCCCCACACCGGTAGACTCTTCACGGCTCTCGCGGAGCTGCAGGTTGTTTTTAATAATGATGTAGTCACCTTCCACAAATACATTAATGTACAGGGGCTCATCGCGGCTTACAATGTTGTGTTTGATGGCGTTTTCCATGAGCAATTGCATGGTGAGCGGCGCCACCTGGTGGTTCTGCAGTTCGTCAGGCACCTGAATATCTACCTGCAGATTTTCCCTGAATCTTATTTTAAGCAGGAAGAGGTACGAGTAAATAAAATCAAGTTCGGTGTGCAAGGTTACCAGCTCCTTGTCTTTGTTCTCCAGCACGTAGCGGTACACTTTTGACAGCTGCTCCACAAACTTGGCGGCCATGTCCTGATCTTTGTAAATCAACGAAGAAAGGGCGTTCAGGCTGTTGAACAGAAAGTGTGGGTTCACCTGCTGCTTCAGGCTTTCAAACTGCACTTTTATTGTTTCTTTCTTCAGTTTCTCTGACTGCACCAGGTAGCGGTGCCATTGGTTATAGAAATAAATACCAGACCTGATAAAGTGCACGAACAGCAAAATAAGGCTGCCAAACACAAATACCTCTTTTACATCTCGTATGGTTTCGGCATCAGTGAAATTGTAAGAAACCATTTGGCCCAGAATCAGGCGCGGGATAATCTGGAACAACACCATGACCAGCAAGATGTATGATTGCACCGCAATCCACTCATACACAAAGCGTTTCAGACCAAACTCGCGCCAGTCATACTTCTTGCTTAGGCGCTTTGAAATACGGCGGGTACCCTCTAAAATCACGTTTACCATCACCGAGTTATACAGGAGCCGGAACACGTCAGTGCTATGGAACTCATGCAGACCGGTGCGGTGAATGAAGAAGAACGTCCAGAAAATAAGAAACGCGATACCTGTATTGATGGTGTACCGGAGCAGTTTCTTATGCTTAAAATGAAAAGGTCTTTTCATAAAAATGGGCTGTAATGAAACAGCCTCTTGGTCTTGGTATGCTGGTAATATATTCAAGGGCACAGCCGATGATGATTTTTTAGGTTAGAATTTGCCGAACTTGAAAATGAGCGAGACCGCCGGGGCGCTCATGTCTTTGTCGGTTGATTTTGGAAGGTCAACCCCTTGGGCAAACCTATAACTTACGCCTAGCCCCAGCCGCATAAATCTGGCAAGATTCAGCTCTGCCTGTACGCCGGGCTCCAACACGAAAAAGGTGTCGGTGTCATACACCTCATAGCTGTAAGAACCAGAGGTGTTATTACCTAGGGCGTTATTAGTATAGGCAGCCCCACCCATACCAATTAAAACCGGAAAGCTTAGGTGCAGCAAACGACTTGGCTGCGGGGTGTATTCAAAATAAGCCCCACCGTAGCCGGCCTGTAAAAAAGCGTTATTAGTTTCAGCAATCTCGCCAATGTTGTTGCGCGACACCAATCCGTAGCCAGATAGGCCAATCCCAAACCTATGGTTCATGACCCATGCTGCCTTGCCACCCACCATCAAGCCAGACCGTTCCTGCCAGTGCGTGAGCAGGAGCGAGGGAGCTATATAGAAAGAGTGGTTTACGTCTCCTTGAAACAAGGTTTCTGGCTCATTTGCGGAAGCTGGAAACGTCTGTGACCAGCAAAAGACCACAGAGGCTAGAAAAGTGCAGAACGTAAGGGCGGCTTTTTTCATAAGTTTGCAAGCGCACAAGTTAGGCAGGTAAGAAATGGCCTATCTATGCAAATAAAAGTTTTACAAATAAGCGTACAAGTAAAATCTGACCAAAGCGGAACCTTACCAGATGAATAGGTGCAAAGGGTTTCTCAATTGGTTCACATTCTAATCTTTAAAGGTGAATTTATGAATTCTGCTTGGTTATATCTAGTGGCAGCGGGGCTATGTGAAATAGGATGGGCCATAGGCCTGAAATATACAGAGGGCTTCACCAAACCTTGGATCAGTTTGGTCACTGTGGTGGTCATGATCTTGAGTTTCGTGCTTTTGGCACAGGCCATGAAAACATTGCCCTTGGGAACAGCCTATGCCTCCTGGACGGGTATAGGGGCAGTGGGAACTGCTATTTTAGGTATAGTATTGTTTAATGAACCCAAAGACTTAGTACGCTTGCTCTGCATTGCGCTCATTATAGGAGGGGTGCTGGGGCTTAAGTTTTTATCAAAAGAATAAACAACTTTCTGTTTTAGCCTTTCTTTTTGAAAAACAGCTCAGAAAAGCCCCGCTTCTATTTACTCCTTCAGGCATTACTCTTACCGCCAGCGGTAAGCTAGTAAAGAAGTGTTGGTAAGCAGGTACAGAAATTTATCACCCACTAAAACTTGCCGGTAAGGTGAGGCTGTTTCAGGGAGTTGAAGGGTGCGGGTTTTGGGGCTGTACAGGTGCTGAAACGTAATTTGGTTTCCAGTCAAGTAATATAGCTCTTCGCCTAGAAAGCCAACATAAGATAAATTGGGCAAAGGAAGCTTTGTTTGGTAGTTGCCCATGTTATCAAAAACGAATACGCCAGATAGTCGGTCCACCATATACAGTTTACTCTGGTACTCGCGCAGAAAGGTAATATCATGTGGCTCGCGGTTGAGCAGGAGTTCCAAAGGTGTTTGGTGGGTGATGCGGGTGTAGCGGGTATCAATCTTGAGCAGCCGAAAAGAAGTCTCGTCAAATAACCAAAGGCGGTCATCTGCCGATAGCGTGGCCGCCCGAATGGTGCCATCGGTGTATTCACGCAAATCTGCTAAGCCAAGGGGCGTAAGAAACCTGTCCAGCAATTGTACCCGCTGGCGGTCATCATAGAACACTGTAATTTTAGCCGGGCTCCAGGCTTCTACCATGGCCACGCGGCCTTGTATAGGCGGCGAAAAAGTGTTGGTGATCTGGCCTAAGGTGTCTAACTGAAGCACGTTCTGGCGGGCATCTGACATATAGATGCGGTCAAAGCGGTCAATAGACTGGAGGCTAAGACCTTTGGCCGGAAGTTGGAAGGCCAGTGTCAAAACAGGAGTTTGCGCCTGAACCGATGAGGTAAGGAGAAATAAACATAGCGCGGCTGCGAAGCCAAAAAGACTAAGCTTCGGCTTTTTCAAAATACGTAAGGCTAAGTTCGTTCCCGTCATAAACAGCGTAAGAGCAAAAATTGACCCACTCTCCCAAATTAAGGTAGCGACTCTTTTCTCCAATTGGCAAGTCCAGGGGTAGATGGCGGTGCCCGAACACGTAAAAGTCGTGGTGCTGGCGCTGTTCTACTTCCTTACAATAGTGTACCAGCCACTCCTCGTCACCCATAAAAACTTCATCAGATTTGGTATTCTGCACACGGCTACGGCGCGACCAGAAGTTGGCCAGCCCTATGCCCACGTTTGGATGAATACGGGCAAAGAGCCACTGACATGCCTTGTTGGCGAAAACACGCTTGAGTAATTTATAGGTGTGATCTTTTGGTCCAAGCCCGTCACCGTGGCCAATGTAAAAGATGTGCTTCCCAATTTTAACCGAAACGGGCTCTCTGACAATTGGTATGTTGAGCTCCTTCGGGAAGTAGTCAAACATCCACATGTCATGGTTTCCGGTGAACAGGTAAATAGGGATTCCACTATCAGCTATCTCAGCTAACTTTCCTTGTAGCCGAATAAATCCTCTGGGGATAGCATGGCGGTACTCAAACCAAAAATCAAAAATATCGCCCAGCAGGAAAATAGCTTGGGCATCTGTTTTGATCTCATCTAACCAACGGACAATCTTGCGTTCCCGCGCCAGACTTTTCTCAGGCGTTGGTACGCCTAAGTGAAAATCAGAAGCGAAGTATACTTTCTTGCCTGGCGGAAGTTGGTTAATCGGTGTGATCATCAATCAGGAACAGAATAAGCTCTCTGGGGCCATGGGCACCCATCACTAAGGTTTTCTCAATATCGGCGGTACGGCTGGGGCCGCTCACCAAAGAAATCATAGAAGGCAGGCGCTTGTCGTACTTAGTCTTTACCAGCTGCAGGGCCTGCTTAATATCTGGTACCAGCTGAGAAAGCTTGGCCACTACCAAATGCAAAGCCGGGTAAACAGATAACCGCCGGCCACTGGCGTTGGCTGAGGAAATCAGAATGCTGCCAGTGCGGGCCACTAGTGCCTCACAGGTAGTTAGCGCAGCCTCGGCGTGGCCAATAAAGTTTTCCTCAGTGCCATTAAAATTTATTCCGCCTGCGTGCAGAATCTTTTTCAGGACTGGTTCCCACACATATAAGTTGTCCAGGCCACGCTCTCTTTTGAATTCAAACAGCTGGTCAAAGAAATCCTCTTCGTTCTCGCAGTACACAAAGGTGCCGCTGTTGCGGATAAACGTTTCGGCAAACAGCACCGAAAGGTCTTCCAGCAACGGCCCGTATACTGAGGTGGCGAAGTCTGGGGTAGGAGGCAGAAAAGGCGCTGACATTGCCAGCGCCTCTCTTACCTTGCGGAGCACAATCTCTTTAGATTTGGCTTCGTACATGTTTTGCGTTTTTATGCTGTTTTTCAGAAAACGGCCAGGGAACAGCCCTACGGATTATAAGTAGGACCTTCTCCTGCGGTAGAACCAGGTGTTGTGCCGGGCTCAGCGGCTGTAGGCGTGTCTTCACCAGACTCCACTGCCCCAGTTGGCGTGGTAATGTGGTTTTCAGCGGCTACCTCGCTCTGGGTTTTGCTACGGTCAGTTCCTGACGTGTGAGCTTGGTAAGCGGTTAATCCTTCAAACGGACGGGCGCCTACTAATCTCTCCAAATCGTTCTGGAACAGAATCTCCTTCTGCAATAATTCCTGGGCTACCAGCTCCAGCTCCTGTCGTTTTTCAGAAAGTAACTTTAAGGTACGCTGGTAAGCATCTCCGACTAAAAGTCTTACTTCAGAGTCAATGGTTTCAGCAGTTGTTTCAGAATACGGCTTGGTGAACGTATTGTCTGGCTGCTTAGAATCATAGAATGACAGGTTGCCTATGCGGTCGTTCATACCGTACATGGTTACAATACTGTAAGCCATTTTGGTAATGCGCTCCAAGTCACTAAGGGCTCCGGTAGAAATTTTACCGAAGACAATCTGCTCAGCGGCACGACCACCCAGCGCCATACACATTTCATCTATCAACTGCTCAGTAGTGTACAGGAATTGCTCTTTTGGCAAATACTGGGCATAACCCAACGCAGCAACCCCGCGTGGTACAATACTTACTTTCACCAACGGATCACAGTGCTCCAGGAACCAACCAGCAATGGCGTGACCAGCCTCGTGGTAAGCCACAATTTTCTTTTCCTCCGGAGAAATGATTTTGTTTTTCTTCTCCAAACCACCAATCACACGGTCAATGGCATCATTGAAGTCTTGCATGTCAATGGCCTTCTTGTTGCGGCGGGCCGCAATAAGAGCTGCCTCATTACACACGTTGCAATCTCAGCACCGGCAAATCCAGGAGTTTGGGCAGCCAATTTACGGGCGTCAATATCCTCAGCCAAAGAGAGAGGACCTAAGTGTACCCCAAAGATTTGGGTACGGCCATTGATATCTGGTTTGTCAATGCTGATTTGACGGTCAAAACGACCGGGACGCAACAGGGCAGAATCCAGAATATCTGGACGGTTAGTCGCAGCAAGAATGATTACTCCAGAGTCAGTCGCGAAACCATCCATCTCCACTAATAGGGAGTTCAGGGTGTTTTCACGCTCGTCGTTACCGCCAGGCATTTGTCCGCGGCTACGTGAACGGCCAATGGCGTCAATCTCGTCAATGAAGATGATACAAGGAGCTTTGGCTTTGGCTTGCTTGAACAAGTCACGCACACGGGCAGCACCTACTCCCACAAACATCTCCACAAAGTCAGAACCTGAAAGGGAGAAGAACGGCACATCTGCCTCGCCGGCTACGGCTTTGGCTAACAAGGTTTTACCTGTACCCGGAGGGCCTACCAGCAAAGCACCTTTGGGGATTTTACCTCCCAAAATAGTAAACTTAGTAGGGTTCTTCAGGAATTCTACAATCTCTTGTATCTCTTCTTTGGCTTCCTCAAGACCTGCCACGTCTTTGAACGTGATCTTTACCTTGTTTTCGGCATCAAACAGCGCGGCACGTGATTTCCCGATGTTGAAGATCTGTCCTCCAGCTCCGCCTGTGGCCATACGGCGCATCAGGAACCAGAAGCCTACCATGAGCAGGATAAAGAAAGGCCAGCCCATCAACAATTCCAGCAGTCCGGTACGTTTTTCAATCTCCAGCGGCACTTTTTCATCGCGGGGAACGCTTTTCTGCAGTTCGTCTAAGTCTTGTTTGAAGGCCTCGGCGGTAATGATAGGGAAGTGGTAGTGCGCGCCTTGGGTGGAAGTGAAAGAGCCCCGGTTTTCCAGTTCTGCTTTGTACTTCTCGTTTTGGAGCGCTTCCTCTTTCAAGGTTACCTCTACCATGTTGTTGTTCACCACCGCTACCCTCTTCACGTCTCCAGACTCCAGCATTTGTTCAAAGCGGGGCTGACGTATTTCTACTGTGGCGTTAAGGTTGTTGTAGTAAGTGAGTCCGAAAATAAATATAACCAATGCCGCCAATACCCATATTTGCATGGTAGGGCGGGGTGGGGTATTCGGTATTATTTTCCTTTTTTTCTTATTATCTGGTTTTTCAGTCATGGATTGTCCTTTTGGATAAAAGTAAACCTCCGAGCCCGGTATATGTTTTATACCGCGGCCGATGCAGAATCCTCCGTGGATTCTACGTGCGTAATCTCGGCATCGCCCCAAAGTTCTTCAAGGGCATAGAAATTACGTTTTTCTTTCAAAAAGATATGCGCCACCACGTTTACGTAGTCTAGCACCACCCATTCACGGTTGGTACGGCCTTCGCTCTGCCAAGGATTTTCTTTGGTGAGTTTAAATACTTCTTCTTCAATAGAAGTGGCAATGGCGTCTAATTGGGTGTCAGAGTTGGCTGAACTTATGATGAAGTAGTCAGAGACGGCATTCTTCAAAGATTTCAGGTTTAGAACGACAATGTCAGAAGCTTTCTTTTCTTGCATTCCTTTTACTACCAATTCTGCCAATATGTCGGATGTGTCCTGAATGGTGTTATGTTTCATTATGGAAATATAAATTTGATTCTCAAAAATACTAAAGCTTTTGCAAAACTTTTCGCCTAATACGCTCTTTGTGGGGCAACAATTGATTTTTTTGCCCGAATGTGCCTCTACCAACACGGTTGCCCATGAGCTTCTAAACAAAAATAGAGCCACGGATGGCTGTGTCATAGTGGCGGGTGCCCAAACCCAGGGCCGTGGCCAGCGCGGTAATAGCTGGGATGTAGAGCCTGACAAAAACATTACGCTGTCAGTTGTTCTCAAGCCAACCTTCCTAGAGGCCCAACAGCAATTCTCGCTTAATATTGCGGTGGCGCTGGCTGCTCTGGACCTTATTAGAGACTATCTGCCTGTGGGTGCTTCCCTCAAGTGGCCCAATGATCTATATTACCATGACCTGAAGCTGGGCGGTATACTCATAGAAAACTCCGTGAGCGGTCGCTTTTTGCAGCACAGCATTATAGGAATTGGCCTGAACATTAACCAAGTTTCTTTTCTACACCCTAGAGCTTCCTCTTTCGCTTTCATTGGCGGAGAACAGCTGCCTCTTCCTAAACTTGTCGATCAGCTGCTGGAGAACATAGAACGCCGCTATTTGGCCTTGCGGGGCGGAGCGCACAATGCCCAAAAGCAGGAATACCTACAGCACTTGTACCGCTATCAGGAATGGCATCCATTTGAAGTGAACGGTGAGAAAATTACCGGTCAAATTGTAGGAGTAGACGCTGCGGGCAGGCTTGCATTGCTGGTAGAACAAAAATTGCAGTTTTTTCAGTTCCAAGAAATAAAATATCTATTTGGCTAACGCATGTTTTTGGGCTGTTTTTGGCAAAACTACCTAAAAGTGAGTAGGATTTTAGAAAAGGCATTTTGGCTTTTTCTTAACCAAGAGGCATTAATTTTTTGTTAAAATAATTTGTGGTTAGGGGGCTGCTTTATATATTTGAAAAGATCAGAATATGTAGCACCTACTTCTAGTTATATGGCATGAAAATTTTTACACGCGTTCTTTTAGGTTTCTTGTCAATAAGCTTGGTTTTTGGTAGTCAGGCCGCGTCTTTTGGCGTGGTGCCAGGTACAATTCCCGCAGGCAGTCGCACGGCCGACTCCTCTAAAGGTGACTCAGTTTTGGTGAATTGGCGCACGGGTGCCACGTTAACCATTACCGATTTTGGAATTTCCAGCGCCCTTCAGTTGCCGTCTTATAACCCAAACGCGAAAAAATATTCACCTTTCCTGAGCCTGAACAAGAGCAACAGTGTATTATCTGCCAAAGCGGGAATAAAATCAGTGAAATTTAATTTTTCAGGGAACAGCAAGACTGCTTCTGTTTCTACTTTCCAGGAGCAGCGGGTGCTGCCAGCGCCTACCCTGAACGCTTACCCTAACCCATCAAAAGGACTGACACGAATTTCACTTACCGCGCTAGGAGACGATAACTACAAAATCAGAATTTCCAACGCCATAGGAAAAGTATACAAGGTAATACCCATTAGCAAAGAAACGGCTAATGAAACCATTACTGTTGATCTTTCTCCGCTGCCGGCCGGCATCTATTTTTACAGCCTGCTGGTAAATGAAAAAATGGTGGAGACTAAGCGTCTCATACTGCAGCAGCAATAACTGAAAACCAATATCGTTTGTAAAAGAGCCGTGCTTAGCCGGCTCTTTTTTTATTTATTGCCTCCTCGAGAACCAACACTTTCAGAAAATTACTAATTTCGAGGGTTCAATCTTTAACCTATCATGCTTCAATACAATCGGATTAACAATCTGGTGGGGTGGGTAGTATTTGCAGTGGCCACCATTGCGTATGTACTAACCCTTGAGCCAACCGCCAGTTTCTGGGACAGCGGAGAATTCATTGCCACTTCTTATAAGTTATTAGTGCCGCACCCGCCCGGGGCGCCGTTCTATTTATTGTTGGGTCGGATCTTCTCCATGTTTGCCGGTGACCCAATGCAGGTGGCATGGTGGGTGAATTTACTTTCTGCCCTGGCTAGCTCTTTTACTGTATTGTTCCTGTTCTGGACCATTAGTATTCTGGCCCGCAGATTAGTGGTGGGTGCACCTGCCAAAAAAGTTGGCTTGGGTACTACCGCCACTACAGCTTCTGTAACGGCTACGGTTGAACCAACTTTTGGACAAACCATTGCTATTATGGGTAGCGCAGCGGTGGGTGCTCTGGCCTTCACCTTTACCGATTCTTTCTGGTTTAGCGCAGTAGAGGCAGAGGTATATGCTCTTTCGTCTTTCTTTACCGCCTTTGTGGTATGGGCTATGCTGCGCTGGGAGACCAAAGCGCATGAAGAGTCTTCAGACAAGTGGCTGCTTCTGATTGCCTATATGGTGGGACTTTCCATTGGAGTTCACTTACTCAACTTGGTAGCTATTCCGGCCTTGGCTTTTATCTTCTTTTTCCGGTTAAAAAAGTACTCGCTGGTGGGAGCTATTCTTACGCTGGTCATCAGCGGCATTATCTTAGGAATAGTTCTGGTGGGTGTTATCCCCGGCTTGCCGTCTGTAGCTGGTTGGTTTGAGGTGCTGTTTGTGAACAGCTTTGGCTTACCTTTCGGCTCTGGTGTCATTTTCTTCCTGGTCCTTTTTGTGGCAGGTTTGGTATGGGCCATCCGTTATGCTATCCGCACGGGCAATCGTACACTTCATACGGCCCTGCTGAGCTTTGTTTTTGTTTTGATAGGTTATTCCTCTTACCTGATTATTCCAATCAGATCAAATTATGACCCTACCATTGACGAGAACGACCCTGAGAATATAGTTTCGTTTGTTTCTTACCTGAAGCGCGAGCAGTACGGTGACCGTCCGTTGCTGTTCGGGCCCCAGTACAATGCGGAGCCAGTTGCTTCTGAAGAAGGAAGTGCGCAGTACATTAAGGGCAAAGACAAGTACATTGAGGTAGGTCGTAAGCAAGAATATGTGTATGATTCTAAAGACAAAACTTTGCTGCCGCGCTTGTACAGCAACCAACCAAGCCACCTGGCTCAGTATCAGAAATGGGTTGATGTAGAAGCTGGAAAGAAACCGTCGTTTGGGGCAAACCTCAGCTTCCTGTTTAATTACCAAATGGGCCATATGTTCTGGCGTTACTTCGGGTGGAATTTTATTGGCCGTGAGGGGGATGTTCAGAACTCTGGAGTACTTTGGCCATGGGAAGATGACACCAATGTGCCTGAAAGATTTGCCGAGAGTAAAGCACGGAACAATTTTTACATGCTGCCCTTTGTGCTGGGAATTTTAGGCTTGCTTTACCAGTTAAACCGGAAAGGCCGCGATGCCTTTATTGTAGGCCTCCTGTTTTTCTTTACCGGTTTGGCCATTGTTATTTACCTGAACCAGCCACCCATTGAGCCTCGTGAGCGGGACTATACGTTTGCCGGTGCTTTCTATGCCTATTCTATTTGGATTGGTTTGGGAGTGTTGGCCATTGCCGACTTCCTGAGAAAACTTACCCGTAATGCCGCAGTAGCCGGTGGCTTGGCTACCGTAATAGGGCTGGTGGCGCCTGCCTTGCTGGCCGCCGAAGGATGGGATGACCACGATCGTTCTGACAGATACCACTCGGTAGATTCGGCTCGTAACCTGTTGAGTTCTGTAGCCCCTAACGCCATTCTTTTCACCAACGGAGACAATGATACGTTCCCGCTTTGGTACGTGCAGGAGGTAGAAGGCTTCCGGACAGATGTTCGTGTGGCAGTGCTTTCCTACATGAACACTGACTGGTACATTGAGCAAATGAAGCGTCAGGCCTATGAGTCTGAGCCTTTCCCGATGACGTTGGAGAAAGATGACTACAGACAAGGTGTGAATGATTATCTGCCGTATGTAGAACGCGCCGAAGTGGCTGGTGGAATTGACCTGAAGCAGTACATACAGTTGGTGAATGAAGGTCACCCTGCACTGAAAATTGCTGACCGCTCTGGCCGTCAGTACATGTCTTTCCCTACTAAAAGCTTCTTTCTGAACGTGGACAAAGAGGCCGTGCAGAAGATGAATATTGTGCCGAAAGAGTATACTGACTCTGTTGTAAGCGTCATGCGCTGGACTGTCAATAATTCTGGTTTAGAGAAAAAGCACCTGGCTATTTTAGACCTATTGGCTACTAACAACTGGAAACGCCCAGTTTATTTCTCTACCACCGCAGATAACTCTGACTTCCTGGGGCTTGATAATTACCTGCAGTTAGAAGGTTTGGCTTACCGTATTGTGCCAGCATTGGTGCGTAGCCCAGAAAGAACCGGTTACATAGCGAAAGAGATCATGTATGATAATCTCATGAATGAATTCTCATGGCGCAACATGAACCGCGATGACATTTTCTATGATGAAAATTACCTAAGGTTCCCCGCTAACGCCCGTGATAAGTATTACCAGCTGGCAGTAGCGTATCTGGAAGACGGCGACAAAGCAACTGCCAAAAAGATTATGGACTATATCTTTGAAAAGCTGCCAGATAATGCCATTCCGTATGATTATTACATTCCACCTTATGTGGTGCCGTTGTACGAAGTAGGAGATGAGAAGCGGGCGCAGGAGATTATCAATGTCATGTTTGCCCGCTCAGACAAAGCGCTGCAGTATTATCTTGATAAAAGCTCTTTGTTTGAAAGCGAAATTCGTATAAATCTGTTCATCATGCAGCAACTGGCTCAGGTAAGCCGTCAGGTAGGCCACACCCAAAAGGCAGCTGAAATTGAGCAAAGGTTTATGGCGTACTATGGACAAATGCAGCGGTAGTTGCTTATAAATAAAGAAGTACAGCAAAGGCTGACCATGCGGTCAGCCTTTGCTGTTTTATAGCTTGCTAAGAAAGCACCATTCATGATTTGCCTATTTATGGTGAAATCCGCCTACCTTTGTTCTCGTAAGCAGTAGGAAGATACTGCTACACAAATATGATAAGTAATGGAGCACAGAAACTACAGAGATAGAGAGGGTGGGGGCAGGCCAAGATACCACAGCCAGCCCAAAGCCGATAAAATGGAAATGATTTTTGGCTTAAGGCCAATACTGGAGGCATTGCATGCCGGCAAAACTCTAGAAAAAGTGTACCTTCTAAAAGGTACGAAACACAGCATCAGCCAGGAAATTACTGACTTGGCTAAAGCAGCCGGCACACCAGTTTCCCTAGTGCCTAATGAGAAACTGGACCAACTTACCAGAAAGAACCATCAAGGGGCAGTAGCATTCCTTTCGGCTATTTCTTATTCTCCGTTAGATGAAATTGTGGCTTCACTCTTTGAGAAAGGGAAAGACCCTTTGCTGCTGATACTGGACCGCATTACCGATGTGCGTAATTTTGGTGCCATTGCCCGTAACGCCGAATGTATGGGCGTTGACGCCATTGTGGTGCCTACCCGTGGCGCGGCTCAAATAAACGCTGATGCCCTGAAAACCTCAGCCGGTGCTCTGAACCTGATTCCGGTATGCCGTGAGGCAAATTTGAAAGACACTCTGCACTACCTGAAAAACTCCGGAATAAGAGTTGTTGCCTGTACCGAAAAAGCGGATGATACTTTAACCGATACTACTGTTGATTTAACGGGGCCTATTGCTGTTATGATGGGAAGCGAAGAAGACGGTATTTCTCCAGAATACTTGAAACGTGCTGATGTGCGGGTAAAGATTCCTATGGCGGGTCAAATACAGTCTCTTAACGTTTCGGTGGCCAGTGGTATCATCTTGTATGAGGCTCTGCGGCAGCGGCAACAAGCATAAATCTATAAGCGTTTATAACTGCGTTTTGGGCCTTCTTTTTCGAAAGTAGGCTCAAAACGCAGTTTTTGCCTTTCCCTTCACCCTTCCCGTCATCCTGAGCGCAAGCCGAAGGATCTAACGAAGATGCCTGAGCTGTACTATCAACAGCACAGGATATCCTTTTTCAAATTGCTTTCTCCCTGTCTCACAAACCCATTTCTAAGGTCATTCTTAAGCTTATGCTAAAGATGACATTTGAAATGGGTTTTCCGTTGGCAAAGTAGAGTGTGATTGTGTATTCCTGTCTTTTTTTTGCAAAAGCAAGCTAGAAACAGAAGGAGAGTTGCTGAAACCAAAGATTGTTGAAGAAGCAGTTGTATCATTTTATACGAGGCCTAGCGTCAGCGGCAGAGAACACAAATTCTATTTTAGGCGTGTTTTCTGGAAAACAGCACTAAAACGTTTGCTAGTGTCAGTAAGATTTTTCTCCGGACATGCAGCCTTGCCCGCGTTTATAGGGTCTTCATATTAAAAGCACCTATATGAAAAAGAAGTTACTGATTCTGTTGTTAGCGTTTGTTTCGTTTTCCTGCCTTGAGGAAGAGGAAACTCCTTCCAAAATTGAAAATGGTACGTATGTAGGGCAGTTTTATAGGAGTAGCCCAACTATTAGACCGGTGCCTGCCAATGTTGTGCTAGTGCTGGAAGGCAACTCTTTCTCCGGTACCAGTGATAGAATGTACTACCCAGCCATTGGCAGAGGAACTTATTATGTGTCAGGGGAGCAAATAACTTTTAAAGATGCTTCCTTCTGGACGGCAAACTTCGACTGGACTATCATTCTGGATAACACCTTCTCAATAGCTACGGAAGGGGATGGAGAGTTAGTCCTTACGCGTAAGCAAGGAGATGTGACGGATGTTTACCGGCTGAAGCGACAGGTTGAAGTGCAATAGTGTTGAACTTCAACCACAAAAAAAGGAGCGAATCTTCACGAGACGCTCCTTTTTTTGTGGATGTAAAGAAATACTTAAATAAAGTTCTGTCCTTTTATCGCCTTGGCATCGGCTACGAAGTCTTTAATCTTGTGCTCGTCTTCACGGCGGCAGATCATTAGTACATTGTCATACTCAGCTACTATGTAATCTTGCAGGCCTTGCACCACCACTAATTGGTTGGCAGGAGTCTTGACAATACAATTATGGACATCATACAGTAAGGTATTGCCGTCTATTACGTTACCTTCTGCCGTTTTTTCTGACAGGCTATAAAGGGAATTCCAGGTGCCTAGGTCAGACCACCCAAAATCTCCCAAAATCACAAAAACATTATCGGCCTTTTCCATCACCCCGTAATCAATAGAAATATTGCGGCAGTGGGAATAGGCTCTACTGATGAAATTTTCCTCTTCCGTTGAATTCAAAGCGCTATGGCCCTCTTCAAATGTGTCGGCCATGTCGCTCAAATAGGCCTTAAACGCTTTGATGATAGCTTTGGCGTTCCAGATAAAAATACCTGCGTTCCAGACAAACTCTCCGCTGTCCAGAAACATCTGGGCAATCTCTAAATTTGGCTTCTCGGTAAAGGTCTTTACTTTTTTTAGCGTATTCTGCTCATCGTCAATAAACTGAATGTAGCCGTAGTTGGTATCTGGTCTAGAGGGTTTAATACCTAACGTAACTAAAATATCACGCTCAGAGGTGGCCTGTAGAGCTTCTTTCAGGCAATTGGTAAAGGCTTCTTCACGCAGAATAACATGGTCAGCCGGGGCAACCACTATATTAGCGTTAGGGTTCTGCTTTTCAATCTTATAGCAGGCGTAGGCAATACAAGGGGCGGTGTTACGGCCAATGGGCTCCTGCAGAATCTGATTATCTGACAGTTCCGGCAAGTGTTCCCGCACCAAAGAAGCGTAGTCTTTGTGGGTGACCACATAAACGTTCTGGGGCGGGCAGATGTCTTTGAACCGTTTAAACGTGGTTTGAAGTAAGCTTTCGCCGGTGCCAAACACGTCATGAAACTGCTTTGGATGGCTTACACGACTAAAAGGCCAAAAGCGGCTGCCTATGCCCCCCGCCATGATCACTACGTAGGTGTTTTCCTTCATGCTATACTAATCCTTCTTTCAATAAATCGTGCAGGTGCACGAATCCAGCAAAGTTACCGGATTTCACCACAATTAACTGGGTAATATTCCTTTGCTGCATAATGCTGAGCGCCTCTGCCGCATAGGCCTCACAATCTATGGTGAGCGGAGACGGCGTCATGATGTCAGCTGCTTTAATATTTGCAAGATTATCAAAGTTTGAAAGCATGCGGCGTAAATCCCCGTCAGTAATAATGCCCACTAAGTCACCTGCATTTCCTAAAACGGCGGTGGCTCCTAATCGTTTAGACGAAATTTCAATGATGATTTCTTTCAGATTGGCTTCAATGTTTACTTTGGGTGCCGCGTTCTGGGTGTAAATGTCATCAACCTTCAGGTAAAGACGCTTGCCCAAAGACCCACCGGGGTGAAGGGCGCCGAAGTCTTCGCTGCTGAAGTTACGCGATTCTAACAGGCAAACGGCCAAAGCATCGCCAAGGGCTAAATGGGCGGTGGTACTGGTAGTGGGAGCCAGATTGTTGGGGCAGGCTTCGCGCTCTATGGTAGCGTTCAAAACAAAATCGGCATGCTGCGCCAGGTAAGAATCTATATTTGAGACCAAGGCCGCCAATTGAGTGCCTTTGCGCTTTAATAAAGGAACCAATACCTTGATTTCTGGTGTATTCCCACTTTTAGAGAGGCATATGACAAAATCATCTTCCTGAATCATGCCTAAGTCACCGTGTATGGCGTCGGCGGCGTGCATAAACATGGCGGGGGTTCCGGTAGAATTAAGCGTAGCTACCATTTTACTGGCAATGTTAGCGCTCTTACCAATTCCGGTTACCACCACGCGGCCTCTAATGGCTAAAATGGCTTGTACACAGCGGTCAAAATCTTCATTTAGATAGTCCGCCAGCTTAAGCACCGCCGCTGCCTCTTCGTGCAACACTTTTTTTGCGATGCTTATGATATTTTTCGTGATATTCAAGTTAAATTTGTGTTAGACAAGACAACAAAAACAATTCTAAACCTTGTTTGCAAAAACAAGACCCATAATGTTAGTAGAACAGGATTCTTTTTTAAAAAACAAATTAAAGGAAGTTTTCGGCTATAGTCAATTTAGAGGAAACCAAGAGGCCATTATTCAGAACATAATGGCGGGCAAGAACACATTTGTGATCATGCCTACCGGTGCCGGAAAATCACTTTGCTACCAGCTCCCGGCTTTGGCTATGGAGGGTACGGCTATTGTGATTTCGCCGCTCATCGCGCTCATGAAAAACCAGGTTGACCAGCTGAACGCTTTCGGGGTGAACGCACAGTTCCTGAACTCCACTTTGTCAAAGGCAGAGATCAATAAAGTGAAGAGGGAGACAGTAAGCGGAGACGTGCGCCTTTTGTATGTGGCCCCAGAGTCACTTACGAAGGAAGACACCTTGGACTTTTTACGTCAGGCCAAAATTTCATTTGTGGCCATTGACGAGGCTCACTGTATTTCTGAGTGGGGACATGATTTCCGTCCGGAGTATCGTAAAATCCGCGGAATTATTGACAACATAGGTAATCTGCCAATTATTGCGCTTACGGCCACGGCCACGCCAAAAGTACAGCTGGATATCCAGAAGAACCTTCAGATGGATGATGCTTCGGTGTTTAAATCATCCTTTAACCGTACCAACTTGTATTACGAGGTTCGGCCAAAGCACAACACGAAGAAGCAGCTAATTCAGTACATCAAAAAAAATAAAGGCAAGAGCGGTATTATCTACTGCCTGAGCCGCAAGAAGGTAGAGGAGATTGCCGAGCTGTTGCGCGTGAATGATGTGAAGGCTCTTCCGTACCACGCCGGACTCGACTCACACGTGCGTATGGCCAACCAAGACGCTTTCTTGAACGAGGAAGCAGACGTAATTGTGGCCACCATTGCCTTTGGTATGGGCATTGATAAGCCAGACGTTCGCTTTGTCATTCACTATGACACCCCTAAATCTATTGAAGGCTATTATCAAGAGACAGGACGTGGCGGTCGTGATGGCTTAGAGGGCAACTGCCTCATGTTCTACAGCTATGATGATATTGTAAAGCTGGAGAAATTCAGCAAAGACAAGCCCGTGACTGAGCGCGATAATTCAAAGCTTTTGTTGCAGGAAATGGCTTCTTACGCTGACTCAGCCGTATGCCGCCGCCGCCAGCTACTCCACTATTTTGGCGAACAATATGACAAAGACTGCGGTTTTTGTGACAACTGCGTACACCCTAAAGAGAAGTTTGAGGCACAAGAACAACTGGTGCTGGCCTTAAAAACAGTAGTGCAAACAAACCAACGCTTTGCCATTGACCATTTGGTGAATGTGCTGATTGGGGTGAAAAGCCAGCACGTAGACAGTTACAGCCACCATGAGCTGGAAGTATTTGGCGCTGGTAAAGAGCAAGAGCCACAATACTGGCACTCTATTATTCGTCAGGCCCTGCTGTTCGACTTCCTGGAGAAGGATATCGAGAATTTCGGGACGTTGAAAATTACTCAGAAAGGGGAAAACTTCATAATAAGCCCGCATTCTATTAAGTTTGCCAAAGATCACAACTTTGACGAGGAAGTGAAGCAAGACGAAGAAAAAGAGGAAAGTCAGGCTGCGGCCGGGCATGACGAGGTTCTGTTTGACATGCTGAAAGCCCTGCGCAAGAAGCTGGCCAAAGAAATGAACCTGCCGCCTTACGTATTGTTCCAGGATCCTTCTATCAAGGAAATGGCCACCACGTACCCAACCACCAAAGAAGACCTCTCGCACATTGCCGGGGTGGGTATGGGTAAGGCGCAAAAGTTTGGAAAGCCTTTCCTGGAGCTGATTGCCAAATACGTAGAAGAGAATGACATTGTGACTGCCGCTGATGTAGTAGTGAAGTCAACGGTGAACAAGTCAAAACTCAAAATCTACATCATTCAGCAGATAGACAAGAAGATGGACCTGGAGGAGATTGCCAGCTCTAAGGGAATCACCATGCCTGAACTGATTGAGGAGATTGAGCACATTTGTTATTCTGGTACAAAGCTGAACCTAGACTATTATATTAATAATGTGTTAGACGATGACCGCCAGCAGGAAGTGATTGATTACTTCATGACGGCTTCTTCAGACAACATGGCCATGGCTATTAAAGAGTTGGGCACCGATGACTATACTGAAGATGACTTGCGTCTGATGCGGATTAAATTCCTGTCTAAGTACGCAAACTAGTTTTGAGCAGCATAAAGAAAAGCAGGTGTAACAGCCTGCTTTTTTGTTATCAATTCAGATTGCTTTCCTTGCTTAAAGAAAGGTCAGGAAATTGGTTCTTCTGAATTGGAAGAGCGGAAAATCTGTTTTTGCCCTGTTTTCTTGTAAATGCGCCAAAAACAGCAGACCTTTCTGATGTGTCACGCGCAAGAAATTATTGCGTCAAACCTAATTTTATATGAACGTCTTGATCATTGGCTCAGGCGGCAGAGAACATGCCCTTGCCTGGAAGCTGAGCCAAAGCCCTTACGCTGAAAGAATATTTGTAGCTCCCGGTAATGCCGGAACTGCCCAAATTGCCACCAACGTAGATATTTCTATCACCAACTTTGAGGAGCTGGCCAAGTTTGCTGCTGACTTCAATGTCATGATGGTGGTAGTAGGGCAGGAGGCTGCATTGGTAGAAGGCATTGCCGATTATTTTGCCGAGAAAGAATACCTAAAAAACATTCTGGTAGTTGGGCCTCGCAAAGCCGGAGCACAGCTGGAAGGCAGCAAAGATTTCTCAAAGCAGTTCTTGCTCAAGCACAACATACCAACTGCCCGCTACAGAACATTTACAGCAGATACGCATGACCAGGCAGTAGATTACCTGAAAGGGCACTCTTACCCAGTGGTGTTGAAAGCCGATGGATTAGCTGCGGGGAAAGGGGTGGTAATTGCTCAAAACTTTGAAGAAGCCAGTTTAGCTTTGTCTGGCATGTTGCTGCACCAGAAGTTCGGTGCTGCCGGGCACAAAGTGGTGATAGAGGAATTCTTGCAAGGCATTGAACTATCAGCCTTTATTTTAACAGACGGCAAAGAGTATGTGTTGCTGCCAGAGGCCAAAGATTACAAGCGCATTGGCGAAGGTGATACAGGTTTGAACACCGGTGGCATGGGAGCTGTTTCACCGGTTCCGTTTGCTGATGAGGCTTTTATGGGTAAAGTGCGTGAGCAGGTAATTGAACCAACTTTACGCGGACTTCAGGCAGATAATATTCCATACACTGGCTTCCTGTTCATAGGTTTGATGAACGTGAACGGCGATCCATATGTGATTGAGTACAATGTACGCCTGGGCGATCCGGAAACGGAGGCTATCTTGCCAAGAATTAAATCAGATCTGTTTGAGTTGTTCAAGGCTCTGCATGATCATGAGTTGGGTAAGTTCCAGCTAGAAATAGACCCCCGCTCCGCCACTACTATTTTCCTGGTGTCAGGAGGTTATCCGGAAGACTACGAGAAGGGCAAAGAAATTCAAGGCCTGGAGAAAGAGTTACCAGAGGGTACGCTCTGTTTCCATGCCGGCACCAAACTTACCGAGGAGGGGCAGGTGGTAACGGACGGGGGGCGTGTAATTGCCTTAACCGCTCTGGGTGAAGATATGGAAGATGCGCTGCAGAAAGCCAACTTGGCTGCTACCTATATTAAATGGCAGGGCCGCTACTTCCGCCATGACATTGGCTTTGATCTAAAACAGTATTTGGCTTCCAGCTTATAATATCTTTTTAGAGACAGAGCCCATAAGCTGTTTTAAACCTAATTTTCAGAATATAGCCCTAAAACAGGAACGCCTGACTTACATAAGTCAGGGTTCCTGTTTTATTGATGGCCGCAGCTTAGCAGTGGTCTGCAAAAGCGCCTTGCAGATTGTCTACAATGCGGGTAAGATCGTTGCCTTCAATGTGGTGGCGCTCAATTACGTGCACCAATTCGCCGTCTTTGAATAGCGCAATAGACGGTGAAGACGGCGGATATGGAAGCATGAACTCACGGGCTTTAGCCACGGCTTCGGTCTCCATACCTGCAAAAACAGTCACCAATCTGCTAGGCTTTTTCTCGCTACTGGCTACTGCCATTTTAAGGGCTGGGCGGGCTTTGGCAGCGGCGCAACCGCATACTGAGTTAACAGCCACCAGCACAGTGCCTTCTTTTTGGTTTAACACGTTCTCAACTTCTTCAGGCGTCATTAGTTGCTCAAAACCAGCCGAGGTGAGGTCTTCCCGGATAGGGGCCACCATATATTCAGGGTACATTGCCATAATTATCAGTAATTTAAATGGTTCTTTCTGTTTCTTGCGTAAAATTACGAAATCAAGGCTAAAACACCACTGCCCAGCAAGTGGTTTCCCTAGTGATACTAATTCTTTGGCTAGAAACTGTAAAAAGCCCCTACCTGATACCGCACCGCATTATTAATTTGTTGCGGAGTATTTAAACGATCGGCAAGAGGTTGAAAGCAAGAGGCGGTGAGCGTGACTTTTTTGAAAACCGCATCGGCGCCGGCCGTCCCGAAAAGGGTGTGTCCTCCGGTAGTCTTTATTCTAGCGCCGTTCTCTTTTGATCTGTCTGCTGCCTCCACGTAGGCCCCACCCCTGGGAATTAACTGCCAATTGCCTTTCCGCCACACGTAGAACAAAGAAGAGGCGGCATTGAACTGGTCTCCAAATTCATAATCGTTGGTGCCATTGGTGAAGAATTGGTGGCTGATGCTGTTGTCTACCCCAAATCTATTGTCCCAAACTAGGGTGTAAGTACCTTTCAACAGGAAACCCCAGGCGCTGGTGCCGGGCTGTATCTCGCCGTCATAGCGCTCACCATTGGGGGCGGTTATTTTATAAGAGCCTGTCGGAAGTTTGACGCCCAACCCCGGCCGCCAGATGTGCCGGAGCTTACCGGTTTGGCCATACAGCATATAGTCTGCGGTGACCAAGGCATCACCAAAGCCGGAGAGCGTGGTCAGGCTGTCGCGTACTGGTTGCGGAAACTCAAACACTGACTGGTAATAGATGTCAATGACCCGGTACGGCAGCACCGCCTGTACATTAATGCGGTTCTTGATGCGGAAATTGGCTCTGAACTCCCACGTTTGGTAGTGCTCATAATCTTTCTCAGAGGGCCAAACCTGGTATTTTTCTGATCCGTCGGGCACATGCCGCCTGTTTGCTCCGGCAGAGCCTTTTGATTTGTTTTTGGCTGCCACTGCCCCTGAGGTAGAGATGGAAGGTCGCTCTAACGACAGGTCCTGATAACCTTGGAACGAACTGTGGCGGTAGAAAATACCCACGAAGTTTTTGGCATCTACGGGACGGAATTCATAGAGATTACAAACATCACAAGCCCAACTGGTGCTGGTCAAAAGGAAAAAGAAAAGTATAAGTATAAATGGTTTCATGGTTGAGGAGGCGGGCCAAATGCAGCGTTCTGCAAAAAGTCCCGGTCAGTTAAGGTGTGTAGAAATGCAATAATGTCAGCTTTGTCTCTCTCTGATAGTAAAATGCCCAAAGATCCGTCTGGTTTAAGCAGAGCCGGATCAAGAGTGGGAGAGGGAGCAATGCCTTTCTGGTAATGATCTAACACTTCAGTAAGAGTGTTGTAGCGGCCATCATGCATGTAAGGAGCCGTGACCACCAGGTTCCGGAGGGTAGGCACTTTGTATTTGCCAAGGTCTTCAGAATTGTGCGTAATCCGCCCACGGCCCCACCCCAGAGCTTCATGTTCTTCAGAAAATACATTGTCTAGGCCGTTGTTCCGGTACGATTGATCGGTGAAATGATCGGAGCTGTGGCAGGGGGCGCAACGGGTACGTACCAGTGCTAAGCCTCGTAACTCAGCGGAGCTTAAAGTAGCACCGGCCTCGCTGCGCGAATAGCGGTCATACGCCGAGTTTCCAGAAATTAGCGTTCTCTGAAACTGAGCCAAGGCTCTGGCCACCATTGCGGACGTAATAGAATCACTGCCGAAAGCTGCTTTGAATTGCGTTGGGTAATACCTGTCCGTCTGTAACTCTTGAACCAGCTCCCGTAGGTTTTGATCCATTTCATCAGGGTGCGTAAGTGGTCCCAGCGTCAGTGACTCTACATCTTTGGCGCCGCCGTCCCAGAACCATCCCTGCATCCAGCCTAGGTTTTGCAAAGCCGGCACGTTCCGGAGCAACTGCTTGCCAGAGGCACCAGCGGTTGACAAACGTACTCCATCAGAGAAAGCTTTGTCTGGGTGATGGCAACTGGCGCAACTTATTTGATTATTGCCAGACAGTTTGGGGTCATAAAACAGCTTCCGGCCTAATAAAATGCCTTCTTTGGTAAAAGGATTCCGCTCAGGATAAGGCACAGACTCGCCCAAGTTTGCGGGCACAGCAGGCACAATACCAGTAGGAGAGAGCGAATCTTCTGCCTCCGTACCCGACTCACAACTTTGCAGTGCTACAAACAAGGGCAGAAACAGCGTTAAAAGCCTAAGCCTGTTGCTGAAGAGGGTGCGCATTACTGACCTTGTTTCACCTGAAACATTTGCTGAAAGTTATCGGCTACCAGTGCGGCGTTAGCTCCGCCATGAATGGTAGAGAAGCCGGTGGCGCTCAGGTCAATTACGTTTGGCCCGCCGAACAGCGTTTTCGCGTTTACCGTCAGTGCCAGTGTTTTGTCCTGTCCGTTCAACTTCCAGCCGCTGGGCAGGTTGAGGGTGACGGTACGGTAATTGGCATCATGCCCCACGTGGTAGATAAAGTTCCTGAACGTAGCCTCTGCGGTGTTGAAATACTGTCCCTCGGCCACTAGAAACTTGTACCCGGTGTCCCAGTTCCAAGCCATGAAGTGGTTGGGGTCTAAATCGCCTACCTGATCTGTGGAGTGGTTGCGGGTGGGGTCTACGCCAATGCTGAAGGTAAGGCTGGTGTATGCGCCCGCGGGCACTTCAAGCAAGTCAAAGCTTTCTCTGATTCGCTCATCGGTACGCTCTATCAAGCGGTAGCTGTCTGGCTGCACGTACTGGGTGCCGTCAGGGCGGGAAAGTTTCACGTTGCTGATGTAATACCTAAAGCTATTGAATTTCACGCGGTGCCCATGGGCATTCGTGTATTCCTGCCCTAGCGTGAGTGTCTGTCCCTCAAATTGGTTCTGGAACTCCAGCGTTACCGTGCTTGCCCCAGCGGGCGCATCCTCATCCTCGGAACAACTGATGGCTGAAAATGTGAGGGCGAAAAGGGTAAGTGAAAAAGTAAGCTTCTTATATAAAGTGGGTAAAAATTTCATGGTTTTAATTAAAGAGGTAAAACAAATTTTACATCGGCAATGGCCGAAGAAGTTTTTTTAAGCTGTTTTTAGAAAAATAGGCCTAAAACATATTTTCAATCATGGCGCAAGTGTCCGATTGTGTCCGCACACCTCGCTGGTCTGGAATACCTGTGGACACAAACGGACGCTTGCGCCATGTAATGAGGGTGTTTTAGCAGTGTTTCTATGAAAACGGCTCCAAAACACCAACTTTACATTTCTATCTGTCATCCTGAAAGGAACTTGTGGGCGTACTAGAAAAGCGTTGTAGCCAATGCCTTTACAGCTTGCCTATAAGATCCTTTCAGGATGCCAAAAAGATTGAGTTGCACTAGAGCAAAATGTAATCACTGTGGTGCCCTATGCTACATTTCTGCATCACTTATTTGGGTCTGAGAACTTTGGGTTCACGATAAACGACTCATCCGTAAGTGTGTGCAGAAAGGCAATGATTTGCAGTTTCTCCTCAGCGGTTAGTCCAAGAGATTCAGCTCCGAAATCATTCACGGCCTCGGCTATGAGCGGGTCTATGTTCGGGTCGCGCAGGTTAACGTGCTCGTTATAATGGTCCAATACTTCCTGCAGCGTTTTAAAGCGCCCATCATGCATGTAAGGTGCCGTCAGGGCGATGTTCCGTAATGAGGGAGCCCTGAACTTTCCGCGGTCTTTCTCCAGCCCAGTCACCAGCCAACGGCCTGCGTCTTTGGGCGCGGCATTTAACCCGTTGTTGTGGAAGGTGTTGAAAGTCTGTAAGCTGCCGCCGTGGCAGTCGCCGCAGTTGCCGCCCCGCAGCCGGGCATTAGGGTCTGGGTGCGTTAGGAAGAGCCGCATGCCCAGCAACTCCTGAGTCGTCAGGTTGGCTTTCCCTTCCTGATAACGGTCAAACTTAGAGTCTGCGGAAATGAGGGTGCGTGTGAACTGAGCCAGCGCCTTCAGAATTTTATCTTCGGTGATTGGCCCTTTGCCAAACGCCTTCTCAAACAAAACCGGATACTGCTCGGTTGCCTGAAGCTTAGTGGCGGCTACAGCCACGCTCTGGTGCAACTCAATAGGGCTTTCCAGCGGAATGCGGGCTTGCTCTTCCAACGTTTTAGGACCGCCGTCCCAATTAAAGGAAGAAACCCACAGCAGGTTAGCCAGTGACATAGCGCTGCGGGTGCCGGCAACACCACTAACCCCTTTACTTAAGGCCTGCCCGTCGGTAAAGGCAAGTTCCTGTTTATGGCAGCTGCCGCAAGACATGGTGTTGTTTAACGAAAGTGCCTTCTCATAGAACAGCTGGCGGCCAAGGGCTACGCCCTCCTCGGTGAGCGGATTGTCTGCCGGAAGAGCTTGCGTTGCCCCAAAGCGCCGGGGCAGCTCAAGGTTATAAGGTTTGGGGGCGGGATAGGTGGTGTCTGGTTCTTTTTGGGCAGGATCTGAACCACAGCTCCAGAAAAGGCACACGACCGCCGCCCACACCCAACATGAAATTTGTTGAATTGTGCGCATGGTATTTTCTTAACGCTCTTAGAAAAAGATTCTGTACAGCTGCCTGTTTTTTAGCTCGTTTTCCAAAAACAGGCCAAAAACGTAACAACCCTCTCGCCTAAAGCGGAGAAGGAAGCCTGTACTTGCTCAGAAAAAAGCCTAGGCCTGCGGCGGATGGTAAAGGGAAGGGGAATAAGCCTCCGGCAAACCAAGGCTGCTGGAGATAATATACTTGGCGGAAGAGGCCGCGAAACAAGGAGCAATGCCAGTTAAGCTCTCTGCCGCGGTAAAGTCGAAAGAAAGTTGCTTCAGATGCACACGTAAGTCTTGCTCCGTTTGAGCCGCTTTCTTCAGAGATTTAATGAGCACACAGCGGCCCTCGCACTTGAGTTGAGGCTTGTCACGGTTCTCGCACAGCTTTTTAGCTATGTAAGCCTGATTTAAACTAAATCCGGCATGAATTAATGTAAAAGAAAAGGAATGGAGTAGAAACAGCACCAACAATGCCCATACCGGTGCTGCAGAGCACCAGCGGTGCTCCTTTAGATACGGACGATGTAAGATGGGAAGAGGTGCCATGGTAAATTCACTGGCGCAAATATAGTACAGTAGGCATAGAAACTTTACCTTTGCACTGCAAAGATCCTGAAGCCGCTGGAAAGCACTTTCTGATGCGCAGATAAAAGGATGATATTATTTTTGCGAACAGTTTCTTGCAATTTTGCGGGCAACCTCGTAGTTTTGCAAACTCATTTAGAACTAGAGTCAAAAGCATTTATATATTTCACTGTAAACCATGGCTAACCATAAGTCAGCATTAAAGAGAATCAGATCTAACAACGCTAAACGCTTGCTGAATCGCTATCAGGCGAAAACCACCCGTACCTTTGTAAAGCGTTTAAGAAACACAACCGACAAAGCCGAGGCGCAAGAACTGTTTAAGACGGTATCTGGTATGCTGGACAAGTTGGCCAAGAAGAACGTGATCCATAAAAACAAAGCGGCTAACAACAAGTCTAAATTGGCTCGCTTCGTAAATACATTAGCTGCCTAATTTTAGGTAGTTTCTTTACAGGATTTTCAAAAGCCTTGCCTTGTGCAAGGCTTTTTGTGTTGTACAAGGCTGGTTCTGCTACATGGAGTCATTGTCAACTTCTGCCTCAATATCTAGGAGCCGCCTCGGTTTGCTCAGAAGTCAAAGGGGGGAGGTTGGGCATTCTTAATGAATCAAAGCGGCTCTGTCTGAATTAGTAGATTTAATTGCTGTTAAAATTAATATGACGGCATAGAGTTGATAGAAGATTTGCCATAAAACAAAAGCGGCGGCTACTTTACAGTAGCGCGCTTTTGTTTTATGGATTTTTTAGTACTTACCGCACAATGCTGAGCTTGATCATGTTGGCACGTTTCTTCTCCATCACTGGCATAGAACCTATGTTGATGAAAACGTCTCCTTCCACCAAATGTCCTTCCTTCACCAAAATATCTTTAAGATCATTGATGGTATCATCGGTAGAAACAAAGCGGTCGTAATAATATCCTCTGATTCCCCACACCAAGTTAAGGGTGTTCAATAAAACGCGGTTATCAGTGAAAATAAAGATATTGGCTTTCGGGCGGTGTTTCGCCAACTGGAAAGCAGTATACCCTGATTTCGTCAAACCAATGAGGGCGCGGGCATCGGTGTCGCGGGCAAGGCCTACGGCGTTAGCTACCACGGTGTCATTGTAGAAAGTCTGAGACTCAGGGTTGAATACAAAGTTCCGGTGAAATACCTCTGCCTGAGATTCTACTGACTGTATGGTGCGGTTCATGCTCCGGATGGTCTCAATAGGGTACATACCGGCAGCTGTTTCAGCGCTAAGCATCAAAGTGTCAGCTCCGTCCATTACCGCGTTGGCCACGTCGTTGGTTTCGGCGCGGGTTGGGCGGGGACTGGTGATCATGCTTTCCATCATTTGGGTAGCCACAATCACAGGCTTGCCTAACGCATTGCATTTCTCTACAATCATTTTCTGGATCATAGGAACTTCCTCCATCCCTATCTCCACACCCAGGTCACCACGGGCCACCATCACTGCGTCAGTAGCGGCAATGATAGAATCGATGTTCCGAATGGCTTCCGGCTTCTCAATCTTAGCAACTACGCGAGTGTCTTTGCCACGCTCAGCAATAATGCGTTTGATCTCATGTATATCCTCTACTTTTCTTACAAAAGAGAGCGCAATCCACTCCACATTATTATCTAACCCGAAATGCAGGTCCTGAATGTCTTTCTCAGTAAGAGACGGGGCAGTAACCACGGTGTCTGGTAAGTTGATACCCTTGCGAGGCTTCACCACACCACCATATACAACTTCAGTTTCTACTTCCATGTCACCGTCAGTACTGATCACGGTTACCTCTAGTTTACCATCATCAATCAAAATGGCGTCACCAGGCTTTACGTCTTGTGCCAGGCGGGTATAGCTGGTAGAAAGACGGTCTGCCGTACCAATAGATTTGTCGCAAACAATTTTCAAGCGTTGACCCTGAACAATTTCCACGGCTCCGTCAACTACATCGTTAATGCGGATTTTAGGTCCCTGTAAATCTTGCAGAAGGCAGATGTTCAGGTTTTGTTCTTCGTTGATCTTTCTAACATGCTCAATTACCTTTAAATGGTCTGCATGTGAACCGTGCGAAAAGTTAAGACGGAACACGTCTACCCCTTCAGTAATAAGAGCACGAAGAACTTCAGGTGAGTTGCTGGCCGGGCCAACCGTTGCTATTATTTTAGTTTTGTTAAAATGAGTAACCATGGTCTAAAAAAGAAGGTTTTCTTTATATCGTAAGCTTTGTGGGTCAAAAGGTCGGACGTACTGCACCAAAGGCACGGCATTCAAGGTTTTCAAGAGGCCTTGCTGAAATTGGTTCAGCCCACCAGTCACCTGAATGACATAGTCATATTCCTTAATGTCTGGTACCAGAAAAGGGGAGGCCAGCGTGCTGACACCAACAGAACGGTTGCGGAACAACCGAAAGGTGCCGTGTTCGGCCCGGTGTAGATAATTTGAAATAACTAGCCGGCCTTTGTTCAGAAAATCAATGCACAAGTCTGCCTGCTTGATCAATCTGATTCGGAAATACTTGTTAAGAGCCCAAGCAAGAGTATGCTCTTTGCTGGAAGATACAACTCCATATAGGTCGAAATCATAATCATACTCTACATCTAAGCGGAAAGATTTCATGGGTTGCGGTGTGCGGACTTTGGTTTTTTAGTTGGGTTGGCAATTTAAAGAAGGGAATTGGAAACTCAAGTATACTGGTGAGAAAAGTGTGCGAATAAAACTATTGCGTGTAATTTGTTTGACATTGTGTCGTTAAATCCATTTCTTTGCACTGTGTTTTAAAAAACTTCTAAAAAAATGTCAGAAATCGCAGAAAAAGTAAGAGCTATTATCATCGATAAATTAGGCGTTGAAGAATCTGAGGTGACGCCTGAGGCTAGCTTTACAAACGACCTGGGTGCCGACTCTCTTGATACTGTAGAATTGATCATGGAATTCGAGAAAGAATTCAATGTTTCTATTCCAGACGATCAGGCTGAGAACATTGCAACGGTAGGCCAAGCGATCAGCTACCTGGAAGAGCACGCAAAATAGTCTTCTTCCCCCTTTCTTTCCTTTATTTGATCCAAAATTACCTTATTAATACAGGTTCTTTCCTCTACTAGCAGCGTATGGAGCTTAAGAGAGTTGTAGTAACTGGCCTTGGTGCAATTACCCCTTTGGGTATAACTGTTTCTGAATATTGGGACGGTTTGGTGAATGGTGTTAGCGGTGCTGCCCCCATTACACGGTTTGACGCTTCAAAGTTTAAGACCAAGTTTGCCTGCGAAGTAAAAGGATATCATCCTGATCAGTATTTTGATAGAAAAGAGGGCCGTAAAATGGACCTCTTTTCTCAATTTGCTGTCATTGTGGCGGACCAAGCTGTGCAAGATGCACGTTTGGATGATGAGTCGCTTAACAAGGACCGCATTGGGGTAATTTGGGGTTCTGGCATTGGCGGCTTACGCACCTTCCAGGAGGAATGTGTGGCGTTTGCCAACGGCGACGGTACCCCGAGGTTCAACCCTTTCTTCATTCCTAAAATGATCGCCGATATCAGCGCCGGTCATATCTCTATTAAGTACGGCTTCAGAGGTCCTAATTTTGTGACCGTTTCTGCCTGTGCCTCTGCTACCAATGCTCTTATTGATTCTTTCAACTATATCCGTTTGGGTATGGCCGATGTGATCATGAGCGGTGGTTCTGAAGCTGCGGTTACTGAAGCCGGTGTAGGAGGGTTCAACGCCTTGAAAGCCCTTTCAGAGCGTAATGACTCACCTGAAACCGCCTCAAGACCTTTCGACAAAGACCGTGACGGTTTTGTGTTAGGTGAAGGTGCTGCGGCTATTGTGCTGGAAGAATACGAGCACGCGAAGGCCCGTGGCGCTAAAATCTATGCCGAGATTATTGGCGGCGGTATGTCTGCCGATGCTTACCACATCACGGCCCCTCATCCTGACGGATTGGGTGCACGCAACGTAATGCAAAATGCGTTGAAAGATGCGGGTATAAAGCCTGAGGAGGTAGACTACATTAACGTGCACGGTACTTCTACCCCATTAGGAGACGTAGGAGAGTCTAAAGCCATTGAACATGTCTTTGGCGAGCACGCCTACAACCTGAACATCAGCTCTACCAAGTCCATGACCGGACACTTACTGGGAGCTGCCGGTGCCATTGAGGCCGTTGCGTCTATTTTGGCTATTCAGAACGGAATTGTGCCGCCTACCATCAACCACTTCACCGATGATGAGGAGTTTAACCCTAAGTTGAACTTCACCTTTAATCAGGCGCAGAAGCGGGATGTAAACATTGCCTTGAGCAATACCTTTGGGTTTGGCGGTCACAACACCTCGGTTATTTTCCGCAAATTCGTTGATTAACCTTGACTCCGATTCGGCCGGTTCTCCGCGTTTTTAAAAGATTCTTCTTTAAGGACAAAGCATTTGTCAGAGCCGTAGCCCAAATAACGGGCATGGCTCCGGATAACCTGCACCTGTACCAACTGGCTTTTACGCACACTTCGTTTGTGCGCCAAAACCTGCAAGGTAACCAAGAAACTAATGAACGCCTTGAGTTCTTGGGTGATGCTGTGTTGGGCACCGTTGTAGCCGAATATCTGTTTAAAAAGTATCCCTACAAAGACGAAGGCTTTCTGACTGAAATCAGAAGCCGCATGGTTAATAGGGAGTCTTTGAACAATCTGGCGGTTAAGGTAGGGTTGAACGCTCTTATCAAAGTAGACAATATCTCTGGTGTTACCCGGCATAAATTTATCAACGGCAATGCCTTGGAGGCTTTAGTAGGTGCTGTTTATTTGGACAAAGGCTACAAAGACACCAAAAACTTTATCCTGAAAAAGCTGATCAAGCCTCATTTTGATTTACACCAGCTCACCACTACTACCAGTAATTTCAAGAGCAAACTGATTGAGTGGGCCCAAGGGCAAAACCGCAGCATCCGCTTTGAGATTATAGGCCAGAAACAGTCAGGCAGTACCACTGAGTTTACCGCCGCTGTTGTGGTAGATGACGAGGTTCTGGGCTCAGGCAGTGGCTTATCTAAGAAGAAGGCTGAGCAAGCTGCTGCTGAGAAAAGCATGGAGGCGTTGAAAGCCGCTGGTATCAATATTACCTGATTTTCCTCTACAGTACAGCGTTCGGTTGCATAGCGTTTGTGGTTGTACATTAATTTCTTCTACTTCTTTCTCTGTAGGCTCATTCTTGCTGCTTACTCTAATTAACTCCCTTCTTCAGAAGTGGCAAAGAGGGTATGTTTACACCAGCTGATCCACGCATTCCTGATCCTACTACTCTTTTGCGGTCATCCTGAGCGCTAGCCGAAGGATCTAACGAAGACTATTACTCCTGCTAGAGATTTTGCCTACTACTTCCGCTTTACCCTCCGCCGTTGTTGTGTGTTCTCACCAACAACTTCAATGCTGTTTCTCCCACAACTGCTTCAACCAAACCTCTAGCTGCCTCGCTCCCTGCTGAGGTTTGTCACTTTTCTCCTTGATGAGAAAAGTAACCAAAAGAATCAAGAAGCCCCTGACTCACTGCCGCTCAGACAGGAGGGGCTTCAATTAATTTACCATCTGGCAAGCGTGCGAAGTTCCATTGTTACGGTGGATACTGCTGACTTGAACCTGTGCCTCGTGCTCCCGCTAAGCGCCTGCGTGCCCTTGGCACTGCGTTGCCCGCTCCCGCAGGAAAGGCTAAGGAGGATATGGTCTTTAGTTACTACTTTTTGACTGAGAACTTGCGACTTTCCTATCAAGTTGGGCTGGTGACATTGCCCAATTGACCTCGCAGTGTTTCTAAGAACTACGAGTGTCTGTGGCGTGCTAAAGTGCCTTCTAGAGCAGGCAGAGAGACAATTCTAACCCAATATACATTTGCTTCTCTGCAACCAGCACGTAGATTTGTGGTGGAGGACTCTGTTTCTTAGTTTAACTCTAAGCCCAGTTCTTCCGTTAAAATTGCTTTAACTGCACAGACTATGATACTTGCCGGCGCCGCCATTAATCAAACTCCGCTCGACTGGGAGAACAACCTCAGCAATATAAAAACTGCCATTGAACAAGCCCGTGCCGCCAAGGCAGACATTTTGTGTCTGCCCGAAATGAGCATCTGCGGCTATGGTTGCGAAGATATGTTTCTGAGTGATTGGCTGTCTGTTACCTGCTTTAAGAAGTTACTGGAGATAAAAGAATGGTGCCATGATATTGTGGTGTGCGTGGGCCTTCCTGTTCGGCTGAACAGTATCACATACAATACCGCCTGTGTTATAAGAAACGGAGAAATTCTTGGTTTCACCGCGAAGCAATTTCTAGCCAATGATGGGGTGCATTACGAGCCTCGCTGGTTTAGCTCTTGGGTACCAGATACGGTGCAGCAGTTTGAGATGATGGGGCAGACCTATGCTATTGGCGACATTGTGTATGAATACCAAGGCGTACGCTTCGCCTTTGAAATTTGCGAGGATGCTTGGCGGAACAATGATCGTCCGGGCTACCGCCACATGGCCAAAGGCGTGCAATTGATCATTAACCCCAGTGCCAGCCACTTTGCTATGAGCAAGACCGATGTTCGGTATAAACTAGTGATGGAAGCCTCAAGGGAGTTTGGCTGTACCTATTTGTATGTAAACCAGCTGGGCAACGAAGCTGGAAAGATGATTTACGATGGTGAAATCATCATTGCGCAGAACGGTAACCTTGTTCACCGCAATGAACTGCTTTCTTTCAAGAGCGTGGACTGCGAATGTGCGGAAGTAAACATCCTGAACCCCTTGCCGCTGGTAGAAGTGCCCGTACTACCGCCTGTTGACGAGAACCGCGAATTTATTGCGGCCGTTACCTTAGCTATGTTTGATTATCTGCGCAAGAGCCGCAGCAGGGGCTTTGTTTTGTCTTTGAGTGGCGGAGCAGATTCTTCTTTATGCGCCGTGATAGTGGCCGAAATGGTGACAAGAGCGGTAGAAGAGATTGGGCTGGAGGAGTTTGTGCGTAAAACCAACTGCCTCACCCCAGAGGAATTGGCCCAATTTAGCCTCCTTTCCGGAAAAGAGCTCCGAAACGCATTGGTGAGCAAGCTGCTCATTACCGCCTACCAAGGCACGATCAATTCCTCAGACAACACCTATCAATCGGCGGCGGAGCTGGCAAAGTCCATTGGCGCTGTATTTTATAACTGGACCATTGATGAGGAGGTAGCCGGTTACCGTGGCAAGATAGAACATGTAATTGCCAGGCCGTTGACATGGGAGAGTGATGACGTGACGCTGCAGAACATTCAGGCTCGTGTACGCGCCCCCGGCATCTGGATGCTCGCTAACCTGACCAACTCTCTGTTATTGGCTACTTCTAACCGTTCTGAGGCCTCGGTGGGCTATGCTACCATGGACGGTGACACAGCCGGTAGTATCTCACCTATTGCTGGTGTAGACAAAGCATTCATTCGGCAGTGGCTTGTGTGGGCACAGATGGAGCTAGGGTATGAAGGTTTACAATACGTGAATAACCTGCAGCCTAGCGCTGAACTAAGGCCACTGGAGCAAACCCAAACCGACGAGGAAGACCTGATGCCGTACCCGCTCCTGAACCAGATAGAACGCCTGGCTTTCTACGACCGCCTCTCACCGCAGCAAGTTTTTGAGCAACTCAAAGGCACTTGTCCAGATGCACAACTCCTGCAGTCTGTCAAGCGATTTTATGCCCTCTGGAGCCGCAACCAATGGAAGCGTGAACGCTACGCCCCCGCCTTTCACCTAGATGATTACAACGTAGACCCACGCAGTTGGCTGCGTTTCCCGATACTTAGCGGCGGTTTCAGGGAAGAAGTGGAGAAGCTGGGGTAATGTGTTAGTTCGAGTGCTTACAGGTGCCTTTTCAGTCTGTTTTTCTGAAAACAGGTCGGAAACAGTGTACTTAAGGTTTTGCCTTCATTTCACCAGAACTTGAGAACTTCTGACATGCTACCTGTTTTTTTTAAGCTTTCCCTCTGTTGTGCAACACAGTTCCCCTCTTGGGAGGGGGAATTCCACTCTTGCTGACGGAAAGCTTTAAAGTAAGCTGCTTTGAATTTCTAGCCTGATTTCCGTAAAACAAGGCTAAAACAGAAAGACACGCTGGTACCGTATTTTCAGAAAATGCTACTATGGAAGAACTTACCTGCCCAACAGCATTTCATGACCTAGAGCAAAAGGCCTGGGCTTTTGCCGTGCAGGCGCATGGTGAGCAGCGGAGGAAATATCACAACGAGCCCTATGTAAAGCATCTGGAGCGGGTGGCGCAGCTGGTCATGGTCTACGGCGGCACCACAGGTATGGTGATGGCGGCATTGCTGCATGATGTGCTGGAAGACACGTCCGTCACTGAGGCGGAAATGAAAGCTTTTCTGGAGGAAATTTGTCAGGGTTCCATTGTAAAACCCGAAGAGGTGCTGGAGATGGTAGTAGACCTCACAGACCAGTTTACCAAGCAGCAGAAGCCGGGGCACAACCGCAAGCGCCGCAAGGAAATGGAACGGCAGCGCATTTCCCAGACCTCACCTCGCGCCCAAACTATCAAGCTCTGCGACATCATTGACAACACCCGCGACATTGCTGAATATGACATTAGTTTCGCCAAAGTATATATTCCTGAAATTGTAGCCCTGCTGGAAGTGCTTAAGAATGCAGAGCCATTCCAGCTGTATATGCTGGCTTGTTATGAAGTACAGAAGGCCGTATACAGGCTGGAATAGGAGCGAAGAGCCAGAGCAACAGAAGAACAATAATTGAATAGCCCCCTGTTTCTGACTTGTTTTCTTGAAAACAAGTCAGAAACAGGGGGCTATTCTTAAGCCGTAAGCGCAGCTTATTTGCCGCCGCTTAAAGCATCATCATTTTTAATGGTTTTTTTCTGGCGTTGGCTGCTCTGCATCTTTCCGAAGTTCCAGTCAAAGCCAATACGGAAGGCGCGGTTATAATTGATGTTACTGACCTGCTGCTGGTACGTAGGGGAGTGCACTGTATACCTGAAGTTAAAGGTGTTATTGAATGGGTTGCTCACCCCAAAGCTAACAGAACCCTTGTCTTTCAACACTTTCTTGCGAACGGTAAAGTTGGTATAGTAGTTTTCAGCAATTACAGCATGTAATATTCTGCTTTTTGAGTTGTATCCAGCGTACACTTGGGCGGTAATTCCTTTGTCAAACTCATAGCTGGTGCTCAGATTTAGGTTGTACTGCAGCGCTTCAACTTGCTGGCCGAACCCTTCCATTGATACAAAGTTCATGTTAATGCTGGGGCTAATAGTAAAGGCAGGCATTGGTTTGGTAGAGCCAGACAGACTGAAGCCGTAAGACCTGTTCTTGCCGATGTTGTCATGGGTAATGAGCATTACCTCCTGTAACTGGTTATTCACTACCAATTTCTCCGGCGCCACTACCTGCTGTATGGCGTTATCCGTCTGGCGCAGGAATACTGAGGCGTTGATGGAAGTAGTCTTAAAGTAGGTGTTGTAGCCAATCTCATAGGCATGCGTCAATTCAGCATCTAAGGTAGGATTGCCCCGGTAGCCCATGTTAAAGTCTTCTAGCTGCAGGAAGGGGTTGAGCGAGTAAATCTGTGGCCGCTGGATGCGCTGCGTATAACTTGCTTTAACCGTATGAATGGTGTCAATGGTACGGGATACACTGAAGCTGGGAATCAAATTTTGGTAGGCATCTTTAAAAGAACTGATCACCAACTGGGTTTCTTGGGCGGCATCGTTCCATTGCGAATTATGGAAGACACCTTTGATAGCTGTGTGTTCATAACGGGTGCCCAAATGAAAGTTATACTTCTTCAATTGGAAGGCATAGGTGGCATAGGCCGCTATGACGTCTTGGTCATAATCAAAGTTATTGATGGCCGTTGAATCTGCCTCTGCCGGGAAAGAGTAGGTGTAGGTAGTTCTACTGCTGGCATCTCTAAGAATGGTTTTAGCGCCTACCTCCATTTTACCGCCTTTTTTGAACGTTTGGGTATAGTCCAGCTGAAAAGTTTTCTCCTGGCTAGGGGCTGAGTTGTCGTTCACCTGCCGCTGCAGCAATGGTGTCTCTGGGGAGAAAAGCAGGTTGTCATACACATCATCAGACTCATTGTGGTTTAGCTGAGCCAAGAAGGTAAGTTCTTGTTTTGGTTTGAAAGTACGGGTGTAGCCAAAATTGACATCATAGCCAGAGCCATTCCAGTCATTCTCAAGATCTGAGTATGCCAGAGGCAGCTGCTGAGAATTTTTATTAATGGTTGTTTGGTGGCCAGTTCCTAAGAAAAAGTTTTGGCGCGTAGAAATACCCAAGTTAAAAGCGTTAAGCGTATCTGGGTCAAAGGTAAGTTCTACTTTGGCGTAGTACCCATGGTTCAATGAAAGGTGGCGGGAATCTTGGCTTAGTACATTTTGGCTTTCATCGGTACGTTTTGCCAAAACCAGTCTGCGGTTGTTGTTGTCATAGCCGCTCAAGCTGGTGCTCAACCCAAACTTGCCCTTCTTCATGTTCAGGCTGGCGTTCAAGTTGCGGTAGCGGTTGCCCAAAGACAAGCTGGTGCGCCCGTTCATGCCTTGCATAGAATTCTTTTTGGTGATGATGTTGATGATACCAGCGGTACCTTCGGCGTCATATTTAGCAGAAGGGCTTGTAATTACTTCTATGCTTTTGATAATGTCTGAAGGGATCTGTTTCAGGGCGTCGGCCAAATTATTAGCCAGAATGCTGGAAGGCTTCCCGTCCATTAATACCCTGAAATTAGAACTGCCGCGTAGCTGCACGTTGCCCTCGCCGTCTACGGTTACAGACGGAACTTTGCGCAACACATCAGAAGCGGTGGTGCCCTGGTTGCTGATATCTTGCTCAGCATTGTACACCAGCTTATCTCCTTTGTCTTCAATCAGTGCCTTCTGGCCTACAACTGTTACTTCCTGCAGTTTTGTAGCGCTGGCTCTTAAGGTTATACCATCTAATTCTACAGTAGATTTCTCTGTTGAAATGGTGAACGGCGGCAGAGTCTTGGCATCAAACCCCAAATAGCTAATGCTAACACGGTAGCTGCCGTAGGCTACGCTGGTGAAGCTGAACTTTCCGTTTTCATCGGTTATGGTGCCGTTTACAGGAGTGTTTGTGGCCACACTCACCAAAGAGACAGTGGCGAACTCAACGGGTTTGGCTGAGGCTGAATCTACCACCTGACCAGTGACTTTGCCAACCGCCGCACTAGCTGAAGTAGTTTGCGCCTGCAGGTGATTAGTGAAGGGGGCTGCGCAGAAAAACAAAAACAAAGAAAGTAATAATAAACGCATGGTGTTGCTGATACAATCAGTGGTTAATGGTTAGCTATGGATTTCTAAGGCGCAAAAGATTCCCTACCCCACAAAAAGTGTGGGGGCCGCTGAATGTAAGCGCCTGTTGTTTGGATTTATTAAAGACTTGATTACCTGCGCAGGTACTCAATAGATGTGAGCGGTAGCAAAAGGGTTGCCTGCCTTGTAAATTTTTTTTGTTTTAGCCCTGATTTCAGAAAAACAACGCAAAAACAGAACGCCCAACCTCAGAAATGAGGTTGGGCGTTCTGTTTTTAAAGAGAGAAAAAATTAGTTTCCTTCTCCGCCTCCTTTGGCGTCATCATTCCGGATAGATCGTTTGCGGCGAGGCTGCTGGTTCATCTCCATCTTACCGAAGCGGTAAGAGAAACTGATTCTGATGTTTCGGTTATAGTTCTGGTTTAGGCTGTTCTGCAAGAACGTTGCTGATTCCAGTTCTGAAGTAAACTTAATGGTTTTGCTGAACGGGTTGTCCACGCCTAGGCTTAGACTTGCTTTTTTGTCCCAGAACTGCTTCCGTACACTGATGCTGGAGTAATACCATCCTGAGAACTTACCTTGTATAGAAGGCCGGGGAGAACTGTATGACCCAAAGAACTGCAGTGCCAGGTCTTTGCCGAAGTCATAGCCGGTGTTTCCGTTTATGCTGTACTGCATGGCTGAGTTTCTCTGTAACGTGGAGCTACTAAGAGTGATGTAGTTGGCATTAAACGAACCACCAATGCTCCATTTAGGAACAGGTTTAGTGTTACCAGATATGCTTATACCATAGGTGGCGTTTTTGCCAATGTTAAGGTAAGTGGTGTAAGAAACGCCAGTAGTTTGCCAAGGCGCAGCATCGGCACGGGCTGCTTCCTCCTCAGTGACAATTCCTCTGAAAGGCTCAATGGAGTTATTGGTTTGTCGCCAGTACAAAGACACGTTGACCGAACTGGTTTTAAAGTAATTGCTGTAGCCCAATTCATAAGAGTGTGACAGCTCCGGCTCCAGCTCCGGGTTACCGTATGACACATTTTTGGCGTCAATAATATTCACGTAAGGGTTCAGGTACCAAATCTGCGGTCGCTGAATACGTTGCGTGTAGCCAACTCTGAACGTTTGCGTCTTAAAAGTGCGGGACACCAAAATGTTAGGAATGAAATTGGCGTAGTCATCTGTGAAAGGTGTCTGGTATGGCTGTATGTAGTTTCCGTTAATGTGCGTGTACTCGTACCGAGCTCCTGATTTCACATTGTAATTTTTCAGCAGTTTAAAGCCATAAGAAGCGTAGGCGGCATACACGTCTTGGTCATAGCTGAACTCGTTGGGCTCCAGATCTTCTTCATTGGTAGATAGGCGGTAGCGGCGGTACATGGCGTCACTTTCAGCGTAGCGAAGTATGGCTTTAGTACCTATTTCCAACTGCGTTTTGTTCTGGAAAGGGTGCATGTAATCAACCTGAAAGGTCATTTCACGGTTATAGCCATCGTTGGAGTTGCGTAAAAGAGTGTCCAGCGTGTAATTTTCATTCAGAAAAATGTCTTGGTCAGAGGTACTGTTCATGCCGCCGCGAGTCCACTGGGCCAGTACCGCCAGTTCCTGCTGAGGCTTGAAAATGTGGGTATAGCCCATGTTCAGGTCTACGGAAGCATGTTCGCTTAAACTCCTGATATCATTCTCAATGATTCTTGGCCCATTGGCATCTCTCAAAGATGAATGCTGCAGTCCTTTGTTATGCCATTGACCTTGGTACACGTTCACGCCCGCGTTAATGGTATTGCTGGAGTCTAAGTCAGCGTCAAATCCTAATTGCCCATACATTCCACCACCCCTGCGATCAAACTCACCTTTTTGGTCTAGCATGCTCAGTATCTCAGCGTCAGGAGCTGTGCGAGTAATGCGGTGCAGCTCGTTTTCGTTTTTGTTGTTATACTGCTGGTGCGTGCCAAAACTGGCGTTCATGCCTACTTTACCTCGGCGCACGTTCACATTGGCGTTTCCGTTGGCGTTTCTGTTACCTGCTGAGGCGCTTACGTTGCCGTTCACGCCGTACATGGTGTTCTTTTTGGTGATGATGTTGATGATACCCGCTGTGCCTTCGGCGTCGTATTTGGCCGACGGACTGGTGATCACTTCCACCGTTTTAATCATGTCTGAAGGAATTTGGCGCAATGCATCAGCCACGCTATTGGCCACAATGCTAGAAGGTTTGTTGTTTATGAGCACCCGCACATTCGCTGATCCCCTTAGTTGCACGTTTCCATCTAAATCAACGGTCAGCGACGGCACTTTCTTGAGTACATCGGCTGCATTGCCGCCAATATTGGTAATGTCTTGGTCGGCGTTATACACCATGCGGTCTACTTTGTCTTCTACCAAAGGTTTTTCACCCACCACGGTTACCTCGGCCAGCTTGTTCTGGATAGGCTTCAGCACAATGTTGCCCATCTCTACGTCATCGTTCTTCTCAGAGAGTGTAAATTTTTTGGTGGCTTGCGGTTCGTAGCCAATAAAAGATACGTTAAGAAAGAAGGTGCCGTAGTCAACTTTATTTAAAGTGAAACGACCTCTATTGTCGGTAATGGTGCCGTCTACTGGTTTACCGGTGGCAGTGTTTACCAAAGAGATGGTGGCGAATTCTACTGGTTTAGAAGTGGCGGAGTCGGTGACTACACCCGCTATTTTTCCGGTACCTTTTTGGGAAGTAACACTTGAGCCAGAAGCCGTAGCCGGGGTAGCGATGATAGTTGATACTGGCGCAGGTGCCTGAGCCATAAGATTGACCACCGAAGCTAATAGCAGCACCGGTACGGCGAGTAAGGCTTTAAACATGAAGAAGTTGTGAGGGCGTTTTTTTGATAAAAGACAGAAAATAATGAAATAGACTATATAGGTGATAAGTCGCCTATATCCACGTTGAATTACTGATTAATTTATTATTAGTAGAAGTATTGTATAACCTGCTGATTTATAGATTTTAAAAAATTATGAAAGAAGCTTAAATGAAAGTTTTCTCTGCCGAATTAAGGCTGTAAACTTTCTGTTTTAGGTCTGTTTTTAGAAAATGAGGCTAAAAACAAGCATATCATTTATTGCGTTGCCCAATACGTTCATGCCCCAGCGCATGTAGCTAACTAGAATATGAAACGGATTATATATAGTCATATTGTATATAAGAAATTATCAATTCCTGTTTTTGCCCTTCTTTACCAAAAACTGGCCTAAAACAGAGAGAGCGGCAACATAAAGTTGCCGCTCTCTCTAGTATTCTCTTTTATTGTACACCGCCAGCTCCACCGCCGTCGCCCTGTTTGGCGTCGTCGTTTCTGATAGATTTCTTGCGGCGTGGCGGACGGTTCTGCTCCAGTTTGCCGAAGCGGTATTCAAAAGTGAGCCTGAACCCGCGGTTGTACTGGGTAACTTCAGTAGATAAGTCAAACAAGTTGCCAGGGCGTCTGCCATATTGGCTATTATCAAAGGTAAGTGCTTCTCTGAACGGATTGTCCATGCCCAGGCTAAGCGCACCTTTCTTGTCAAACAGCTCCTTCCGAATAGCCAGGTTGTGGTAAGAGAAAGACGAGAACTTACCTTGCAGAGACACTCTTGGGGCATTGAAGCCACCTGAAAACTGAGCGCTGATTCCTTTGCCAAAAGTATACCCTGAACTTACATTGATGTTGTACATGAACCCAGAGTTGGCTAGCGTAGGCGACTGCAGGTCTACGTAGTACAGGTTTACGTTTCCGTTAATGTTCCAGGCCGGAATAGGTTTAGTAGAACCTGAGAAAGACATGCCGTAGGTTTTGTTTTTTGCAATGTTGGCGAAGGTGATAGAGGTAATATCTATTTCTTCATTCGTGCCTGGGTCAATACCTCTCTCTGAAGATGATACCGACTCAATGGCGTTATCTGTTACCCGCATGTAGGCAGAAACGTTGAGCGATGTAGTTTTGAAAAAGGTGCTGTAGTTCAATTCATAGGCATCAGTGAGTTCGGCGTCTAGCTCTGGGTTACCATACACAATTACGTTGCGGCCCTGTTGCTGGCGGTAGGGGTTCAGGAAAAACAGCTGCGGCCGCTGAATACGCTGGGTAAAGCTTGCCCGCAGCTTATGGTTTTGCTTCAGGTCATACGCCAACGTAATATTCGGGATGAAATTGTCATAGTCAGCGGTGAAGTTCTGTTCGTCTTTCAGGAAATCTCCGGCCACTTCCGTGTACTCATAACGTGCCCCAAATTTTAACTGGGTCTTTTTGCCGAGGTTAAAGCCGTAGCTCAGGTAAGAGGCAATTACATCTTGCCTATAGCTGAAAATGTTGAGCGAGTCATAGTTTCTGTTTTCCTGGAAATTCTGGGTATGGTAGCGGGCATCTGAAGAAACATCACGCAGAATACCTTTGGCTCCAATTTCCAGCAGCGTGTTTTTAGGCATAGGGTGCGCATAGTCCAGCTGAAAGGTGAGTTCTTGGTTTAGCCCGTCGTTGGTGTTTCGCTGCAACGACCGCGGCGCACCGTTCTTAGAAAAGAAACCGTTGTTTACCGTGTTATCCTGATCGGTTTGGCTGTACAAAGACAGAAAAGTAAGCTCTTGCTGGGGCTTTTTGAACCGAAGTGTGTAGTCAAAGTTCACGTCCATGCTTAGGCGCTCATTTTCGTTCTTCATGCCCAGAAGAGACTCATCTGCAAAGGTACCAGTAGACACACTTTGCTGGTTAGCCCGCATTTTAAACTGGCCAGAGTTCATTCGAATACCGGCAGCCAGACTGTTGTTGTCGTTGATGTCATATTCCACCCCAAGCTGCCCGAAACCGAACTGACCGTTGGCCTTGTTCGTGCCGGTTTGGGTGCTGGTGCTTCTTACTTCATTTAAAGAGCCCGCGTAGTTCACTTGGTTCAAGTTAATTTCGCCGCGGTTATAAAAGAGGTGCGTGCCTGCCATTACGTTTACGCCTATCTTGCCTTTGCGCGCGCTCACGTTGGCATTGCCGCTGCTGGCACGGGTGCCGCCAGTTAAGGTTACGCCGCCGGTTACACCTTGCAATCCATTCTTTTTGGTAATGATGTTGATAATACCAGCGGTGCCTTCGGCATCATATTTGGCTGAGGGGCTGGTAATCACTTCCACACTTTTAATCACGTCGGCCGGTATTTGCTTTAAAGCATCGGCTACGCTACCCGCCATCATGGTAGAAGGTTTACCGTTGATAAGCACCCGCACGTTTCCGCTGCCCCGCATTTGAATGTTGCCATCCTGGTCCAGAGATACTGAAGGTACTTTCTGCATCACGTCGGCGGCGGTACCACCGGTGTTGGTAATGTCTTTTTCGGCATTGTACACCAGGCGGTCTACTTTGTCTTCAATCAGTGGTTTTTCGCCAACAACGGTTACTTCCTGCAGGCGGGTTTGGGCAGGAGCAAGATCAATGCGCAGGTTCAGTTCATTGTTGCCAGCGGAAAGGCTCAGGTTTTTTACTTCCTTGGTTTCATAGCCTACAAAACTGATATTCAGCTTGTAAGTACCGTTTGGTATTCTGTTGAGTGAGAAACGGCCTCTGTCATCGGTGATGGTGCCATCTACTGTTTTTCCGGTGGTGGTGTTCACTAAAGCAATGGTGGCAAACTCCACTGGCTTGGAGGTGGCGGAATCTAACACCACCCCGGCAATTTTACCAGTTCCTTGTGGAGCTAGCTGAGGAGCGGCAGAGGCAGCAGAGGGGGCAGGGGCTGAAGCCTGCGGACGGGGAGTATTGGGCTGATTATTTTGAGCCCATGTAGAGGCGGTGGTGGCGCAGCTTAACAGAGTTAAGAGCAAAATCTTTTTCATGATGAGTAGTTGAGGTTTCAGCTTATCCGAAGTTGGTTTTGACGCAAGGGTATGGAGAGAGCTGCCAGCAGGTATCCATTCAGAGTTCCCCGAATCGCTTCAGTTGGAGCATTAGTAGGAGGGCGCAAACGAATATTACAGTTTGGCTTATAAAAAGAAATACTTTAACAAAACATTAACAAACTTGCGGAGGTTGAGAGAATTTGGGAGGTGAAAAGGCCAGGCGAGTACCTCTATCTGTGCCATGGCAGAATATGAGCATACGCTAGAAATTATTGAGCTAATAAAAACTAAAAGAGCTGTTTTGGCGTGTTTTTTCAAAAACAGCCTGAAAACACAGCGGCACCTCAATTTATTTTGAGGTGCCGCTGTGTTTTCAATGGTGGTGCTAAAAGGAAAGCTAAATTTTAAAAGGTTTTACTTTGTCGTCCTTGGTGCGGTACTTGATTTGATCTTTCACAATTTCTAACTGCAGAAACTCTTCTGGCAAGGGTACCACGGTAACTGTCTTTTCAATAAATCCTCTTTTGGAGAATCTTCTAATCTCGTAGCAGTACAGTTGGTCGTCAACTTTGGCTACAAAAAAATTGTATTTCTGCCCCGCCATTTTTCCGGCTGCAATCTGGTCTGGCTGCGGAAACTTGAAATCGCCGCATTCGGTGCGGTCAGTATCTAAATGCGTTAGGTCTACTAAAGAGTTCAAGGTTCTTCTGGTATCAGTGTGGGCGTAGTTCTTGAAAAGCACCACATGTAACCCAAATCTGTGAGCCGAATCAGCTAGTGCCTTATGTCTGGCAGATGTTTCAGAACTTAAGGGAATGTCTTTCGCGGTGCCTGACGTATGCGTATCTAAAAAATTATCGTTTCCAGTTAATCCAACAATTTTACCTGGTGCTAAGCCTTCTAACAACTTGGTGATAGTGCCATCTTTTGTTCGTTGAAATATGCTGATGGTGGGGCTTTGGGCGTAGAGGGGCACGAATTGTAGAAAAACTTCCTCTTTCCCGTCTTTATCAATATCAAATACCTGCCATGAAACAGGCCTGATTTTCTGCACCTCCCCTTTGGCTTTAGTAGCTTCTTTGTTTTGCAGGAACTCCAGCACCTCAGCCACTTTTGGAGGAATTTCTATGTCTGCTTGTGCATAGCCGAGGTTTGCTGCGAAAAAGCAAAGTAGAAAGAGCGAAATTTTTGTACTGTATTTCATAAATGTCTGTCTTTAAAGTGCCTGAAACCTTTTGTATAGGGGTGCACGGTGCTGTAAATAGGTTTAACTACTTCAGCACTACTTGATTTACGCACAAGACAGAATTTATTTACACTTGCCTTATCATTTTAAAGCCAATTTCTGAAAAATAGGGCTAAAAGGCTTTTAAGAAGATCTACAGCACAAAGCCAAATTTGATGCCGGGGTAAACAATGAAACCAGTGTGTCCATAGTCCATTATGTTTCTGTTATACCGTATCATGTGGTAAGAGGTAGAGCTGAAACTGTGGTTATACCCAAAACATACGTACAAATCCACTAGAGTTCGGTCGGTGATAAAGCCCCCTTGGTACCCCAAATAAGCCATGGCGCCCATGCGGTAGATAGTTTCCTGAAAATCAGCATATTTGAACCTATAGTAATACAGACCATCATCTGCCAACTCTTCGGCCCAGCCGTAGTTTTGGAAAACTATATCAAACCGGTGAAGGTTGAATCCATAGGCCATGTAAAAGTTGTGGTCATACAGGTCTGCAAGGTTGCTTTGGTAGAAACGATGCTGCACCTCCGCCCCAAAACCCGTTACTCTGCCGCTGGCTTCTTTTCTATAGCTCCGCACAGTAAACTCATCGGCAAAGTGGGTGTTGCCGGTATACACCCGTGGCGAGAAGAGAATACTCTGGGTACCGCCCGCTTTCAATTGTTTTTCAATGTCAAGGTGGTATCCTTGCAGAAGCAGGTGCTGCGGGCTTATCCGAAACAGGTACTTTCCACTGGGCAAGCTGTCTGACTGTGCCTTGGCAGAAACAGAAGCGTGTAGCAAAGCAGCAGAGAACAGACAGAAAAGAAAGGATTTAAACATGATGCTGTTACCGGGGGCAAAGTGTGCTGAAAAACTTGTTCTCTTCTTTACTTTAACCCGCCGGTTCTACGGGTAAACTACTGAGTAATTCTATGGATTCACCGTTGTAGCGGTACTGGTAGAAACCGTCTGAGCCAATAACTAACAGTTGCCCGTTGTAGGGTATGACATCATAGGCATTTATCTTGAAGTGGTGTTTCAGCTGTATGTCCTGCACGTTAGAGGCATCAAAGACTTTTAAGCCGTTGTCGCACACAAAAAGAAGATTTCCGTCTACGCCCAAACCCTTGGGATTTGTCATGGGGTATCGTTTCAGCAACTGCAGAGAACGCATGTTTTGTATGTCAATGATTTGCAGCTCGTTTATGCTTTGACGGCACGTGGTGCCAGAACTAAGCGTGACATAGGCGTAACGGCCGTCGGTGACTACGGGGTCACAACTCACCACGTGCTCGTATGAAGAGACATGGGTAGGATTAGACGGATCTTGAATGCTGAGTATGCTCATTCCAGTTTGCGAACCAATAAACAGCTTATCCTGAAACGGGAAGATGGTTTCAATGCCAAAACCTAACCCCATACTCTTAGATTTAACAGGGTCTTTGGGCCGGCTAATATCAAACAGATGCAGATTGTTGTGGTCAATGGTGTAGAGGTGGTCACCGGTCACGGCAAATCTAGCCATTGATCCGCCTTGACCGGTAGTAGTGCCAGAAGTAGGAGCCACGTGTTCAGCGCCGCACGCGGACAGGAAGCAGACTAAGGCAACCGCCATGTTAATAAATACTGTTGTTGACTTCATGGCTAGTTGCTTTTTAGTTCCCAACCTACAATAATGGCATCTTTAATGGCACCACCCAGGGTAATATTGCTTTGCATATTATCAGGAGCCATTAACTGCGGGAAAACGTTTTTAACCCTCTTCGTTATTTGGGCATGCTGCACGTCTGTTATGTCTACGGCCACTAAATCAACGGCATTGTCTACAAACAACACGTTTTCTTTCACGGCAAAATCTATGCAACCCGGAACCTGCAGAAAACCTACTTTTTGGGGAGAAGATGGATTTGAGTTATCAATGAAATGTACGCCCTTGTACTGCTCGTTAATCAAGAGAAGATTACCGTATCGGTAGATTTTACCTGGTTTAGAAATAGCCCGCGCTGGTTTAAGTACCACTGATGCTTCTAGCTGGTTACGCTGCATCAAGATGGGTACATAGTTAGAAAAACCCTCTTCTTCAATTGGGGCAGGGCAGCCCCAAAGGCTAAATACCATGGCAAAAGCCAGCAAAAGGTAAAGATGCTTTTTCATACGCAGCTTGTAAAGTTGTATAATAGCTAAAATATTGAAAATAAATGATTTAAAGTGTAGTTAACAGAAACATAAACTAAAGAAACTGAAAGCTGAGCATAGCAGCATCTTTACCCTGTGAACAGGTATTTGTGTAGGTGCCTTTATAGTTAGACCATATTCAAGCCCGATACCCCTGCTAGTAGAACTAATATTTTTGCTTTCCGCGCGGAATGCCTATGTGGGAAAGAGTTTGATGAGCGGGAGCAGCTGCAGGTAAGCGTTCTTTTGGTAGCTTTACTATTGTCAGGAGCGGAGTAAAGTAAAGGCAGTTTTTGGCCTTCTTTTTCAAAAACACCTCTAAAACAAAATCCCCGCCTGATTAAGTAGAACAGGCGGGGATTTTCAAGAAATTGGTAGACCATTAATGGTTGGCCATGAGCCGAAGCACAGTGCCGTCCAGCTCCGGGGTCACCTTTATCTGGCAAGAGAGGCGGCTGCCGTCGGTCAGGTTGGGCAGATTCTCTAGCATGTACATTTCATCATCTGATGCCTCTGGCAGCTCAGGAGCCTCTATGAGTTCTACGTGGCAGGTTGCGCATAAAGCCATGCCGCCGCAGGTAGCCATAATGTCGAACTCGTTTGCTTTCAGAGCTTCCATCAGACTCAGGCCCATGTCAGTAGGCACGGGAACGGCTATGCGCTCACCGGCTTCGTTCTCTACGTAAACAGTTATGTCTTCTTGCATAGCTTAGATAGTAGGCACCCCGTTAACGGTAGTGTATTTCAGAACGAATTTCTTGTCGGGGTAAATGAAAGAGTAAGCGCTCTGAGCCATCAAAGCAGCCTCATGGAAACCACACAAGATCAGCTTCAGTTTACCTGGGTAGGTGTTGATGTCACCAATGGCATATACGCCTGGCACGTTGGTGCTATAATCAAAAGTGTTTACCACAATAGCAGATTTCTCCAGCTCCAGTCCCCAGTTTTCCAACGGACCTAATTTAGGTACCAACCCGAAAAGCGGGATAAACGCATCTACTTCCAGTTTATAAGGCTCAGCTCCGTCAGATAAAATAGTCACCGACTCCAGACCGTCTTCACTGCCGTGTACTTCGGTTACGTTAGATTTCAAGAGCAGCTTCATGTGGCCTTCCTCAGACAGACTGGTCACTTTGGCTGCAGATTCTGGGGCGCCTCTGAAGGTAGTGCCGCGGTGAACCAGAGTTAATTCTTTGGCTACATCGGCTAAGAAGATTGCCCAGTCAAGAGCAGAGTCTCCGCCACCGGCCAAAACCACACGCTTGTCGCGGTAATGCTCTGGGTCTAAGATCATGTAGGCCACGCCTTTGCCACCTTCAAAATTCTCAAGGTTTTCAATGGCAGGTTTACGTGGCTCAAAAGAACCAAGACCACCGGCAATCACCACTACTTTACAGTTTACTTCGGTCTGGCCAGAGGTGATCACTTTAAAGCTGCCGTCTTCCTGTTTCTGCAACTCTTCCACACGTTCACCTAAGGTGAAGGTAGGGTGAAAGGGCTTTATCTGCTCCATCAGGTTCTGCACCAAATCACCGGCCAGTACCATCGGGAATCCCGGGATGTCATAGATCGGTTTCTTAGGGTAGATCTCAGATAGCTGTCCGCCCACCTGAGGCAGGGCATCTATCACGTGGCACTTCATTTTCAAAAGTCCGGCTTCAAACACTGCAAACAAGCCTACCGGTCCGGCTCCTACTATGCAGATATCAGTAGTTATAGTTGACATAAAAGATAAAATGTTTCTGAATGGCAGCCTGCGTTCGTGTTGCCGCCCCTGCGCATATGGCAAAGCTAAGTATTTGTTATGCTTTGCTATTGCGCCTGCAAAGTAACATCATTTTACCCTAAAGTGTTTCCCCTGAAGCCAATTGTATTCTTGCGGCTCATAGATTAAATTGTAAATTTAGCCCCTCTAACAGTCAATTTTCTATGCTGAGCTTTATTCTTTGGGATGTTTCTCCCGATATTTTTTCGCTGGGGCCTGTTACCGTGCGCTGGTACGGTTTGCTTTTCGCCATGGCGTTTGTGCTGACTCAACCTATTGAAAAGTACATTTACCGCAAAAACGGCCGCACCGATGAAGACGTGGACATCTTGACCATGTACATGATCATTGGTACCGTTATTGGCGCGCGTTTAGGGCACTGTCTTTTTTATGACCCGGTTTATTACCTGTCTAACCCGCTTAAAATTTTCATGATTTGGGAGGGAGGCTTAGCCAGCCACGGCGGTACCATTGGTATTCTGGTGGCCCTGTACCTGTTCAGCCGCAAATACAAGTTCAACTATTTTTGGGTGCTTGACCGCATTGTAATAGTGGTAGCCATTGGTGGTGCCTGTATTAGATTAGGCAACCTCATGAACTCTGAGATAGTGGGCAAACCCACCGATGTGCCTTGGGCCTTTATTTTTCCGCGCGATGTAGAGCATTTGTCTCCGGCTACGCAGCCTTTGCCTGAGGGAGCGGCGCTGGTGCAGCGCATCAGGCAGCCAGACGGATCAGTAGAAATGGATGTAGTCAATCAGGCCACTGATTCTATTTCAAACTACTTTATGGCCGTTCCGCGCCACCCTACTCAGCTGTACGAGGCACTTTTCTGCATCTTTTTGTTTGTGTTATTGTACACCCTTTGGAAGAAAGGAGCCGGTAGAGTGACGGGTCTGCTGTTCGGTTTATTTGTGACCTTGCTGTTCTCATTCCGCTTTTTGGTAGAATTCCTGAAGGAAAATCAGGTTGCATTTGAAGATAGTCTGCCGCTGAACATGGGGCAGTGGCTGAGCATTCCGCTGGTCTTGATTGGGCTGGCCGTGCTCTTCTACGCCATACGCCAACCCCGTCAGCCCGATGAGGTAAGAGCTTAACGCTGCTGTTTTAGAGCTGCTTTTCAAAAAACAGACCCAAAACGCTTCGTCTTTGGTAATTTATTTTGCCATGGCCGAAGCGTTTTTATTTTGATTACCCATCAGAGCGAATACTTGAAGAGACTTCCTTCTTCGTTACTGATCAAAATAGTCTGGTTGTCTTTAAACGCAACCGCCTCTACCTGTCCGGTTTCCTGTAGCTCCAGAATCTTGGGTTTTTGAGACATGAACTGCGTAGAGTTCTTAGGCACTGGGTACAGGTACACTTTACCGTAGGTCAGCACCGCTAAATGACGGCCATTGGGGCTTACATCTGCGGAAGTAACCATGCCAGGAAGTTCAGTTTTAGAAATGAGCTTGGCCACGTGCGTGCCAGGTTGGTCAGGAAGTTGGTACAATTTGGCTGTTTTGGCGCTTCCGCGGTCTTTAGAAATTAGGAACAGCTTACTGTTGTACCAAAAGATGGCCTCGCAGTCAAAATTTCGATCTTTCTTGGGTATTTTACCTTCGGGTTGGTCTTGGTAGGTGTAATTGATGACTTGTGCTTTAAACCCTGCCTTTGGCGATACCTTATAAATAGACAGCGTACGTCTTTTGTTGTTGTTATTGCCCGTGTCGGCTATGTACAAATAACCTTTGGTGTCTTTCGCGAGGTCTTCCCAGTCGTTGTTCTGCGTACCCGGCACGGTGATTTGGTCTATCAATTTTCCCTTCTCGTTAATTTTGTACAGCACAGGGGCGTTGCCAGCATCATTGTGGGTCCAGTAGGTGCCGGCTTGCTCGGCCAATTCCAAACCCGAACTTTCCACTACCGGTTTTGGAAGCTTGGCTAAATGAGTAAGGTTATGCATGTTTGGTAGAGCCGGTAAGAAGCTGCTCTGTATAAACGCAGTAAAGGAAATCAACAACATTATTAAAAGGTACTGTAACCTGTGCTTCATCTTGAAAACTATTTAATGAGATAATCCCAACTAGATGATTACATGTTGGCAGGAAGTCCTTTTAACGAGCGGTGGCAGTAGATGTTGAATAGAATTAGCTAAATTTCTATCAACACACTTAGCAGAGCGGTTTTGCTTTCAACCCGAAGACATCTTTGAGGGCTTGGGCGGCGGCGTGGTAACCGCACATGCCGTGCACCCCGCCGCCCGGGGGGGTAGAGGAAGAGCAGACATAAATGCCCTTGGCCGAGGTGCGGTACGGCGAGGGGCGCAGGGCGGGTCGGGTGAAGAGTTGCCTGATGTCGATCACGCCGCCGTTGATGTCGCCGCCGATGTAGTTGGGGTTGTACGCCTCCATCTGCTGGGTATTCATGGTGTGCCGCGCCAAAATTCTTTCTCTAAAGCCCGGAGCGAAGCGCTCCACCAGCCGCTCAATGGCTTCGGTCATGTCTTTGGTGGAGCCGCCGGGCACGTGGCAGTAGGCCCAGGCGGTGTGCTTGCCCTCTGGCGCGCGCGAGGCGTCAAAGACACTTTGCTGGGCCAGCAGCACAAAAGGCTTTTCCGGATGTTGCCCGTTCCAGGTCATCTGCTCTCCGGCGGCGATTTCCTCCAAGGTATTCCCCAGGTGCACGGTGCCAGCCTGCCGGCATTCCGGCGCGGTGAAGGGAACAGGTCCGTTCAATGCCCAGTCTACCTTGAACACGCCCATGCCGTAGCGGTATTTCTCCAGCTGCCACCGGTACAGCGGGGAGAACTTGTGCCCAGCTATTTCCAGCAACTGCCGGGGCGTTACGTCCAGCAGCACCGCGTGTGAAGAAGGCAGCTGCGCCAATGAGCTTACGTGAAAGTTCGTTTCTATTTTACCGCCCAAAGAGATAAAGTAGGAGGCCAGGGCATTAGCAATGCTTTGGGAGCCGCCTTTGGGCAGAGGCCACCCGTGCAGGTGCGCCTGCGCCATGAGCACCAGACCAATGGCCGAGGTAGTCATTTTGGAGAGCGGCTGGAGCGAGTGCGCCGCCATGCCCGCCCACAGCCCCCGCGCCTCCGGGGTAGTGAAAAGCCTGTCGGCCAGAAACGTGGCAGCGGTCATGGCCTTCAGTCCAAATTTAGCCATTTTAAAAGGGTGCCTTGGCAACTGAAGCGGGCCCAGCACGTCAATGGCAATATTTGGCCAATCCCTGACAAGCGGGTCCATGAGGTTCAGGTAGGACTTTTCGTCGGTACCCAGCCGTTGAGCTGTTTCTGGGAGAGAGTGGATTAGGGTGGCGGCAGTGCCTTTGTCAAGCGGGTGCGCCGCCGCCACAGCGGGATATATGTATTCCAACCCGTGCTCGTGCAGGGGTAGCGTCTGGAAGAAAGGAGATTTGGCGGCCAGCGGGTGAATGGCCGAGCAGACATCGTGGCGGAAGCCGGGGAGCGTGAGTTCCTGCGTGCGCATGCCGCCGCCAATGGTTTCCTTAGACTCCACCAGCAGAACCGAGAGACCCGCCTCCTGCATGGCAATGGCCGCCGCCAGACCATTCGGGCCAGAGCCTACCACCACCGCATCTACCTCACGTTTTTCCATATTTACTTCAGAAGCCACTGGGCTGAATGTGCCATCTAAGGTACTACTATAGTTTTACAGGGCAAGATTCAGATTCCTGTAAAAAGAAGCGGCTCGTTCTGCTGTAGAACGAGCCGCTTTTAAGGTTGATCTCTTAATTGATCTGCAATCCAGTAGTAGGCACAAAGTCCAGCGAGACTGAGTTCATGCAATACCGCTTGCTGGTGGGAGCGGGGCCATCGTCGAACAAATGACCCAAATGGGCATCACAGCGGCCGCAAAGAACTTCAATGCGTTCCATGCCGTGCGAGAAATCATCTTTGTAGATGACGGCGTTTTTCCGGAAGGTCTCAAAAAAGCTGGGCCACCCGCAGTCACTGGCAAACTTAGCATCAGAGGCAAACAGCTTATTGCCACAGGCGGCGCAATAGTAAGTGCCCTTGCCGGTATGGTTCCAGAGCTTGCCAGTAAACGCGCGTTCCGTAGCTTGTCGGCGGGCAACTTGAAATAAGCTAGGCGGTAACACCTTTTTCCACTCGGCATCAGACACGTGCAGTTTGGTAGTGTCAGTGCGGGAGTAATAAGGGTTGTTTGGGTGCTGCGCGTTGGTGGCTACTGCTTGAGTAGGTACTACAGAAGTGCTAGCAGCCGGACTGGTAGAAGTATCTGAAGTACTTTGGCAGCTATAAAATGGTATCAGAAATAAGATAGAAAGCAAAAAAGCACGGCTCATGTAAACAGAATTAATAAGTAAAGAGTGGGGCAACTGCAACTGAAACAGATAAACGAGAGAAAATGGTTCTGTATTGGGTAGAGTGGTTCATCCCATTTCATCTATTTAGCAGCCCCCGAAATTCTATGCAAAAACAGTGCCTTTCAGGCGATGCATTTCCACTTCCTTTACACCCCAATGTCCTCGTTCCAGAGCTGCGGTTTCTCCTGAATAAATCTCTGCATCAGGTCATAACATTCCTGATTGTCTACCACCGTAACATCTACTCCACGTGATTTTAGCAATTCCTCTTCGCCCATAAAAGTTTTGTTTTCGCCTATCACCACCTTTGGTATGCCGTAGAGCAGAATGGTGCCGGAGCACATAGGGCAAGGCGATAAAGTAGTGTACAGCACACTCTCTTGGTATACTTTGGCAGGCTGACGGCCCGCGTTTTCCAAGGCATCCATTTCGCCGTGCAGAATAGGGCTGCCGTTCTGCACCCGCTTATTGTGGCCGCGGCCAATAATTTTGCCGTTGTGTACCAGCACTGAGCCAATAGGTATGCCGTCCTCGCTATATCCTTTCTGTGCTTCTTCTAAGGCAGCTTGTAAAAATTCGTCCATGGTTTTGATGGTTAATGGGGTTTAACAATTTTAAAGTAAAGAGAAACAATAATCAAACTGATCATACCAGCCGAAATAACCGGAATAGACAAGTGGTAAAGGCTTTGGGTATCTAATCCGCTCCCAATATTTGCTCTTACGGTTAACACCGCCATTACGCCGCACAGCAAACCAACCCAGTACGTAAGCAGACTAGCAAGGGAAAGTATTTCTCTTATGGGGTTCTTCCGGAGCCTAAAGACAAAAAACAGAATTATAGCCAAGCCAATGACAGACGAAACAGTTTGTAGCACCTCAAACAGATACAACTTATCTTCTCCGCCTGACAACTCCATCTCTAGAAATGGGAGCAATTGCACACCACGACCATCTTTATGAGTAAAGCTATCCCAGAGAATGTGGGAAATAGTTCCCGCCAACAAGGATAGAACTACCACAAAGTACTGTTTCCTGAAGTATTTCCACCAGTTAAAGTCTAAAAGCCTGATAAACCGTTGGCGCACAAAAACTGGGGAGTGTTTCACAAGGGTATCACGGATGACTAAGTGGAAAAGGAAAGCCAAAACAAGACCGAGCGGCAAATTGAAGTAAAAAATACTGCGCCAAGTGTGGCTGTAGGGGTCTTCGGTGCTCATTCTGATGAACTTCTCAAAATCAGGAGTCATGCTTCCCACAATCAAACCCGTGGCGGAGCGCCAGCGTTGGGGCAACGCAAGGATTGGCAAAACCGCGGCTGGGTGAGAAAAGGTAAAAGGCATGAATTTTTGAACTCCTAAAAAGCAACAGTAACCAACATAGTACGGGCACGCATAGTTTGTGATTCGGCTTCTTTTCAGGAAAAGAAAACACATTCTTAAAGTACGTTTTTACCCTCTTTTTTGAAAAGTAGCTCTAAAACGCAAATCGTGTTAAAGCAAAAAAAGAATTACTACGGCAATGGATCATACCCGTGCCCGCCCCAGGGGTGGCAGCGGCCAATGCGGTTCAGCGCCAGCCAACCACCTTTGTACGGTCCGTATTTGGTGATAGCCTGGTGAGCATAGGCCGAGCAGGTGGGCGTAAACCGACAGCTGCCGGGGGTGAGCGGCGAAATGGTGTAGCGGTAAATCCACACCAAGCCCAGGAAGAGGTGCCGGAAAAACCAGCGAATTAAACCCATAGTGCCGCCAATTTCGTTAAAAAACTCAAAACATACTTGAAGCCTTCAAACAAACACCCATTATGCTTAAAAAAGTTTACAGTATCCTGCTGACCATCAGCTTGATGTTGCCGTTTACCGTACGCGCCGATGAGGGCATGTGGTTGCCGCTGCTCATTAAGCGCCTGAACTACGTGGATATGCAGAAACAAGGGCTGCAGCTCACCGCCGAGGAAATTTACAGCGTGAACAACTCCAGCCTGAAAGATGCCATTGTGCAGTTCGGTGGTTTTTGTACCGGTGAGTTCATATCGTCGGAGGGGTTGCTGCTCACAAACCACCATTGCGGATATGACGCCATTGCCGCCAACTCCACGCCAGAAAACAATTACCTTAAAGACGGTTTCTGGGCCATGACCCGCGAACAGGAAAGAAAGAACGAAGGACTGTTTGTAGACATTCTGGTGCGCATGGAAGATGTGACGGGACAGGTGCTGCAAGGCATTACGCCCCAAACCGCCGAAGAGGAGCGGGGGAAACTGGTGGGGGAGCGAATGAGAAGCTTAGCCGATGCAGCCAAGAACAACGGCCAATACGTGACCTACGTGCGCGATTTCTTCAACGGAAACGAATTTTACCTGTTCGTGTACGAGCGCTTTAATGATGTGCGTCTGGTAGGCGCTCCGCCGGAAAGCATAGGTAAATTCGGTGGCGACACCGACAACTGGATGTGGCCCCGTCACACCGGCGACTTCTCTCTTTTTAGGGTGTACATGGGTCCTGACGGAAAGCCAGCCCCTTACTCACCGCAAAACCTACCGTACAAGCCCAAGCACCACCTGCCAATTTCTATGAGTAATGTGCAGGAAGGTGATTTCTCTATGGTGTTCGGATTTCCGGGCCGCACCACGCGCTTTATGACAGGTTCGGGTTTGGCCATGGCGGTTGAACAGTCTAACCCAGCGCGCATTAAACTACGCGAGCGCCGTTTGGCCATCATGAAAGAAGCCATGGATGCCTCACCAGCCAACCGACTGAAACTAGCCTCAGAGTACGCCAGCATCAGCAATTACTACAAATACTTTATAGGGCAGAACGAGGGCATAAAGCGCATGAAGACGCTGGATAAAAAAGCCACGGAAGAACAGGTTTTTCAAACTTGGGCCAGCGCTGACCCCAACAGAAAGAACCTCTACGGCAGCGCCTTGTCAGATATCAATGCCTCATACGCCAATCAGCGCAAATACAATTTGGCCAGCATTTATCGCACCGAGGCAGCTCTGGCGCCCCAACTCATGTCGCATGCCTACCAATACACGCCCCTGTACAACTTACTCAAAGAAGGGAATGTAGATCAAACACGTTTGAAACAGTTGGTAGAAGCGTACAAAGGAATGAACAATGAGTTCTACGAGAACTATTTGGCCACTACCGACCAGCGCATGTTTGCTGAACTCATGCAGATGTTCTTCAATGATGTGCCGAAGGAGCAGCACGGCGAGATTTTCAAAGACCTGAGAAGTAAATACAACAATAACTTCCAAAAGTGGGCGGCAGATGTCTACAGTAAATCCTTTTTGTCTTCTGCAGCAAAAGCCAATGCTTTTCTAGCAAATCCAACCCAAAAGGCGATGGAGAATGACCCAGCGTTTAAAGTGTTGCTGGCGGTGCAGCAAAATCATCAGCAGAACATCTTGCCTAAGCTGAACGAAGCTCAGGCCGCTCTGAATCGCGCCAACCGACTGTACGTGGCTGGTTTGCGCGAAATGAATCCTGACAAAGTGTATTATCCTGATGCTAATTCTACCTTGAGGTTAAGCTTCGGGACGGTACAAGGCTACGAACCACGCGACGGTGTGAAATATAAGTACTACACCACCATGGAGGGAATTGCCGAAAAAGCAGATCCGGAAGATGAAGAATTCCTTGTGCCGGACAAACTGCTAAAACTTTACGAGCAGAAAGATTACGGACGCTACGGGCAAAACGGAGAGCTACGCGTTGCCTTCATCACCAACAATGACATTACCGGCGGTAACTCCGGCTCACCAGTGATCAACGGGCGGGGCGAGCTAATGGGCTTAGCTTTTGATGGTAACTGGGAAGCCATGACCGGCGACTTAGTCTTTGACCCTGAGTACAAGCGCTGCATTAACGTTGACATCAAATACGTGCTGTTCATCATTGACAAGTTTGCCGGAGCCGGTCACTTAGTGCAGGAAATGACGCTGGTAAGCAACGGAAACCCCAATGTCACCTTCAATCCTGCCATCAACGACATTAAAATGGACGGCAAAATTGAAGTAGAAACGGAAGATGCCCAGATCAAAATCAAGAAGAAAGGCAACGAAACCAAGATCAAGAAAGAAGTGAAAGGGAAGAAGAAATTCCGTTTATGGCCTTTTTCTTGAAAAACAGCTCCAAAACGCCCAGAGCCATCTGGGCGTTTTTTATGAATAATTTTGGCGTTCTACGGGGTTTGATCGTTTTCAATGTTTTCTATGGCGCAAGCGTCCGCTTGTGTCCACAATGATTTGCTGATCTGGAATGAATGCAGAGGTTTTTATAATTCTATTTGCAGTGGACATAGCAAAGTACTTTCTCACATTTTCCCCACTGCCTGTTCTTGCACTGCTTTTTTGTTGACTTGGCTATAGCCGTGCATTGCGGGTTATAACTCTCTGCCTCTACGTTTGAAGACGGTGCTGCAAAAGAGAACAGAAAGCCAAAACAGACTACCGCAGAAAGATTAATGATTGATTTTTTCATAGGTGTAGACGAGATGAGGCTGAAAGAACAATACAAGTTAATGAAATTTTTCAAAGCCAGCATAGCACCATTTCAGGATTTCGCGTAGAACCAAAATGCCACCAGAACCAGTTGCCTATGCTGCATGCTCTACGGATTTTAACGGCTTTCCTCTTATTTCTCAATGCTTTACAGGTACATGCCCAGATTTATAATGCGCCGGCTGGAGCCAGAGCGGCTGGTTTGGGTGGCGCATCTGTCACCTTGCCTGATGTGTGGGCGCTGAGTAATAATACCGCTGGCATAGCTGCTTTACAACAGCCAGCAGTTGGTGCTTTTGCTTACAACCGTTTCTTCATTCCTGAACTTTCTACGGTGGGTTTACTGGCTGTTTTGCCAACCGTTAAGTTTGGTACTTGGGGGCTGGATCTCCAGAGGTTTGGTGGGGAGTTGTACAATGAGCAGCGGCTGGGTCTAGGATTGGCGCATCAGCTGGGGGTGGTGCGGTTAGGAGTGAAGGCCGATGTAATGCAGGTGCGGGTAAAAGAATGGGGCAGCCGCAAAGCCGTAGCGCTAAGCATGGGCGGCAGTCTGAGGTGGTACCGGGGCTGGTATTCGGGGCGCACATCTTTAACCTGAACCAAGCCAAGCTGGCTGAGTTTGAAGACGAACGGGTGCCAACGCTCATGAAGATTGGGTTGAGTTACAAAGCCGCGGCTAAAGTATTGCTGGTAGTGGAGGCGGAGAAAGAGCTGGAGTTTCCGGCGGCGGTGAAAGGTGGCATTGAATACAGAGTAGTGCCAGCTTTGGGTCTGCGCACGGGTTTCCATTCAGGTACGCGTTCCGGTACGGCAGGCGTGGATGTGGTGTTTAAGCAGTTTCAGGTGGCGTACGCACTGGGAGCTCAGAACAATTTAGGCGTTAGCAACTACCTTTCTGTTTCATATTCGTGGGAGGATAAGCCATGAAAGTGCGTTTTTGGCTTGTTTTTCTGATTTTAGGTCTAAAACAGCTTGCTCTTGCCCAAGAAGTGCCCAAGCCGCCGGTAGATGTGGAGCTGCTGGTGCAGGAACTGTTCGGGCAGCAAACCGATGAAGTCACCACCGATTATGAAGATGTCTACGAGACACTGCTGCAGTATTACCGTCAGCCGCTAGACCTAAACCGCGCCACCCGTGAGGAGCTGCGCGGCCTGTGGCTTCTCTCTGAAGCACAGATCTCGGCGTTGCTGCAACACATCTCTGAAAACGGACGACTCCTGAGTTTGTATGAACTACAGAGCATTCCTTACTTTGACCTGCTCACCATCCGGCGGTTGATTCCTTTTGTGACAGTACAGGCCTTGGGGCAGCAAGGGGTAATGAGTTGGAGAGACCGCTTGAAAAGAGCAGACAACCACTCGCTGCTGCTCCGCTATGACCGCACCCTGCAAGAGCGCCGCGGCTACACCCCGCCTGAAGGCCGTTCCACCACCCGCTACTTGGGTTCGCCAGACAAATACCTGCTGCGCTATCGGCTTAGTCACCCGCGCGATTTCAGTTTTGGCGTTACCGCCGAAAAAGACGCCGGTGAACAGTTTGGCTGGAATTCAGAACAACGGCTTTATGGCTTTGATTTTTATTCGGCGCATGCCCAGCTTTATGACCGCGGTCAGTTTAAAACCATTGCCGTTGGCGATTACCAGCTTCAGATAGGGCAGGGGCTGTTGCTGTCCAGCGGGTTTAGCGTGGGCAAAGGTGGCGAGACCATTACCACCGTCCGGCGTAGCCAGCTAGGCATTAGGCCCCACACCTCTACCTTAGAAACCAACTTCTTTCGGGGAGCCGCCGCCACGCACCGATGGCAACGTTTGGAAACCACCGTTTTCTACTCAAACCGTAGAGTAGATGCCTCTGTGTCAGGAGCCTTGCCGGAAGATACCACCGTGCTACTGCTGGGCGGACTGCAAACCTCTGGCCTGCACCGCACGCCCACTGAATTTGCGAACCGGCAGCGTGCCCGTGAGCAGGTAATTGGAACTGATGTGACGTACCGTAACCCAAGGCAAACGTTGAGTGTGGGGCTTACTGCGCTGCATACTTCCTTTGACATGGCGCTGGAGAAACGTCCGGAGCTATACAATCTATACAGTTTCAGCGGACGCTCCTTGGCTGGTGTGGGGTTGCACTACAGTTACCTGTGGCAGAACATAAATTTCTTCGGTGAAACGGCACAGTCGGGTAATGGTGGGGTAGGAACGGTAAACGGTGTTCTAGCCAGTCTGTCTGAGCGGGTGGAGGTGGCTTTGTTGTACCGGCATTATGCCAAAGATTTTCAGACGTTTTATGGCGGTGCCTTCGGCGAAGGAAGCAGAAATCAGAATGAGAGCGGCCTGTACACAGGGCTGAAGCTGAAAATCAGCAGCCGCTGGCAACTCACCGCCTACTATGACCGCTTTCGTTTCCGCTGGCTCCGCTACAGAGTAGACGCCCCTTCAGACGGCGAAGATTACCTTCTGCGCCTTCAGTTCATGCCCAACCGTAACACGCTGCTTTACGGACAGTACCAGCACGAACGAAAAGCCCGCAATGAAACTGTTTCAGGAGAGGCCTTCCGGCTGGTGAACGATTACTTTTCGCACCGCTTTCTGCTGTTACTAGACCTGAACCCAGAGTCTAGACTTCGGTTCAGATCAAGAGTGCAGATGAGCCGCTTCCGGCAAACTGGCCCTGCCCGCACCGGTTATTTTATGGCGCAGGATGTGAGTTGGGCACGGAACTACACCCGCCTCAGTGCCCGCTACGCCCTCTTCGACACCGATGACTATGACACCCGCCAATACGCAGCCGAACAAGATGTACTGTACGCTTTCTCCATTCCGGTTTTCTTTGGAAGAGGCACGCACGTGTATTTGTTGGCTCAGCAACGCCTCACCCGCCACCTTGACTTTTGGGCGAAGATAAGCTACACCCGTTACAGGGGGCAAGATACAGTGAGTTCTGGTCTAGAAGAAATTCAAGGCCCAGAAAGAACCGACGTGCGGGTGCAGGTGCGTTACCGTTTTTGAGCTGGTTTTGGGAAAATAGAGCTAAAACACCTTTTGCTAATCTATTATTGTTCTACCTCAGGTGCTACTGTATCAGCAACCGGACCTACCACAAAATCATAGGTTGGGAAATAGCCTGGCTCAACTAAATAAAAGTAGATGAATCTGTCTTGAGGCAGAGAAACAATCTGTTTCCGGTCAAATGATCTAATATGTTTTACGGGGTAAGGGAAGTGTTCAATGGCTATTTCCCTAGATGAGATAAGAAGAACAGGCTTATTGTTTTTCTGCGCCCATACCTTCGCCCACTGTAAGTTCTGGTAAGGAGTTAACTTATTTTCTATGGTCATGTCTAAGTCATAGAACGTGACGTATTCCCCCCTTGATAAATTGAAGATTGGTTTACCTGAATATGCGGTAATGGTTGAAGATGGAAATTCTTCAGTAGTGGCTAACAAATAGTCAGGAAAGTGTTTCTCCAGATAAGCGGTTGCTTCTTTTGCCGGGTAGAAAGAATAGTTGTATTCAATGTACAAGGCATAAATTCCACAAAGAAATTGCGTGATAGTAGTAAACAGCAGCAGATAGTTTAAAATACCCACCCTGACGTTGGCTGGGAAAAGTTCTTTTGGTTTTAAAGACGGTGTGTAGGTGCGGTAATGGGTGGCTATCCAGAGAATGGCTACGGTAAACAGAAAAAAGTGAGCATGGTGCCTCAGAGAAAGCCCGAACTTAAAAGCAAAGAAGTAGTAAAGCCCCGCAAATAATAGAAGTATGCATAAGAGGAGTTGTTTAGGTCTGATGGTAAGTAAAAGCAACAGTACAAGTAGCAAAGAAAGCGGTATTTCAACCTTTGTTCTTAAATAAGAAGTGTTCCAGAATTGTATCAGGAACTCCGGCACTGGAAAAAATGCTTGCCACACGCGTGTACTGGCCTGTTGTATCTTGTAGGGGTCCCAAATATGCCCATGGGCGAAGCCAAGAAAATGGGTGATGCTCCAAAACGAGACACCGCAGCCAACCAGCCAGAGCAACACACCCAAGCCTATTCTTTTTGCGTTTACTTTTTGGAAGGCTGGTACCGTTTCAGTAGGCCAAAGCGCCTCAGCAAACAGGAGAAGGCCCATTGCTCCAGAAAAATACAAACCAAATAGGTGTGTTTGCGCATTCAATGCCAATAGGAAGATATAGGCGTACCAGTGAGAAAAGCGTTTTTGGTAGAAGGCACAAACCAGAAACATAGTAAATATTTCTGGAGCGTAAAGCCTGCTGATTAACCCATATTCATATACTCCATAGTAGCCAAAACAGAATAAGAGCCGAATGAGCCAATGAAAAGGAGCATAACGAAGAAAGACGAAAACAAAGCCCACTGAAAAAAAGAAGTGGCTAATCTTTAAGGCCTGAAGGTTATCAGTGAACCGGGTAATCACATACAGCAGACTGTACCATAGGTTGGGGTGTCCCTCAAAACGTTTGTTGTGCAGCAGGTCTGTATAGGAGTCACTGTAGAGTGCCAGCAGCCAAGGTTCCGTCTCGTCTGGCCAAAGCTCATGGAACGGCAAAAGCCATATCAGCAGCAGACCATACAGAAAAGTAAAGAGCAGAGCGAATTTCTGGTTTGATAAGCGCATTGGGCTACTTCCTGTCTGTGGACTGTTCATGGTACTCTTGCTCGGTATTGACCTCCCAAATGTTGGTTTTATCCATGCGACCAGCAGCAATGTTTTCAACGGCCAACATGGCAGTGAGCATAGAATGGTCTTGGTTATTATATTTATGCATGCCGTTGCGGCCCACCAAAAACAGGTTCTCTATCTGATCTAAAAAAGCCTGCACCTTCGGGAACTCAGAATAAGTGCCGAAATAGGCAGGATAAGCTTTGGGCATTTTTACCACGGTGCCATCTAGCACCTGATCAGCGGTGATGATTCCTAGCTTTTGTAGTTCCTCTACCGCTAACTGCTTCAGTTCATCATCCTGCATGTGCCAAAGGGCGTCCTCCTCCTGGCAAAAGTACTCAACACCGATCCATACTTTGTTGGGGTCAGACACCAGGTAAGGGCTCCAGTTATTGAACAGCTGCAACCTGCCCGCCTGCACATCGGGCTCCTGAATGTAAATCCAATTGTCTTGTATGAGTGAGCCAGCCTCAGGAGTAATAGTAAGTTTATTCAGCAGCAGTCCTACAGAGATAAAATTCCGGTAGGGGAGCCCTTCTGATATTGTTTTAACTTCAGCCGGAACAGCATTACCCAAGGCTCTTATCAAGCTTCTGATGGGCATGGTGGAAATAATGTAATCTGGCGAAACCTGATACGTTTCCCCGGTTGTAGTCTGTAAAATAGTAGCTGAAACAATTCGGTTTTCTTCCAGTTCCAGACCCACCACCTTCTGGTTCAAGTGTACTTCGCCCCCTTGTTCTCTTACTTTATGAGTTACCACTTCCCACAAATGACCTGGACCCAATTTAGGATACAGAAACTGCTCAATAAGAGAGGTTTCGGTTTCTTTCTGGGTGAAATCAGTGGAAGACGGAGTGAACTGCTGTTTTAGGAAATGCTTGGCGGCCTCAGTGATAGACAAGGCTTTTATGCGTTGGGCACCCCATTCGGCACTAATCTGCTGGCAAGGTACTCCCCATACTTTTTCAGTATAAGCTTTGAAAAAGGTTTGATATAAATGCTTGCCGAAGCGGTTAATAAAAAACTCCTCCAGGTTCTTTTCTTCCTTTATAGGCCGCGCTACCTGTTTCAGATAGCTAAAAACAGCTTTTACAGTCCAACCTAGGCCTAATTGAGAGAGTGTAGAAAAAGTAAAGGAAAGCGGATAGTCAAAGAACTTACGCCTGAAGAATATTCTGGATTTTCGCTGCCGCAACAGCATGACGTTATCAGATGTATTTTTATCTGAGGAAGACACTACAGGAACAGCTCTGCTCTTGCCTTGGTAAGATAGTTCCCCAACCGATTGTCCGGGCTCTAACTGCAGGGGCAATATCTGCAACCACCAATCCATTACTCTGTCTGATTTAGAGAAAAACCGGTGCCCACCAATATCCATACGGTTCCCTTTGTAGTTGATGGTAGCCGAAATACCGCCAATGCGGTCTGTGGCCTCCACTATGTACGGATGTACCGATGTTTGCTGCAGAAATTCATAAGCCGCCGTTAAGCCGGCCGGACCAGCCCCAATAATAAGAGCGGTTGAGGAAGAAGGCATAGAAGCAGGTTGATTCTGTTCAAAGTTAACAGATAGAATTTTAACAGTGTGTGTTGTTATGGGGCTTTGCCTTTTATAAAAAAGCATAATTACTCTACAACGCAACTTCTGTGCCTTGTGCCAAGGCAGTGTCAACAACGGGAGTAGGTAAACGGCTAAGTCGGTGAGTGGTGTGGTAGCTATCTAAGCCTGAGGCCGTAAGACTTTCTGCCTTTTCTATGTCTAAATACCCGTCTGGCTGAAGGCAGCTCTCTGGTACCAATGCCTCCACTATTTCACCAATAACTAAAATGGTGCCATTCAGTTTTATATAAGTACGTTGCGCCAACTTAAGACCAATTTTTATGTTGGCTTCTTTCACATATGGGGCAGTATGTTTTTCTGAATACTCAGGAGTCAATCCGCACAATGAAAATTCTGATTGAGTGTGGTGGGCACTAGAATGATGGGCAGCCTCATAAATTTTTGGGTGCACGTGGTTTAACGTATAGAACCCAGTTTTGATGATGTTGTTCAAAGTGTCACGCACTACATTATCTGGCCTAACTAACATGCCAATAAGTGGCGGATTAGCCCCCACGTGGAACACCTGGGTGTACAAACTTAGATTGGAGTTACCCTTAGCATCTGAAGAGCCAACTAAGCAAAGGCTCTTGAACCCAGAGAGCGAGGTAATGAAATTAGCCCGGTAAGGCTTGTCCATCTGCAGAATGTCCGAGGTTGAAAAACGGGTGTCTGTCATAGCAAAAGAAGTAAAATCAAAACGATGACAACTCTTCTGAAGTAGAAGGGAAGGGTAAGTTAACTAAATATGCTACAACTGCCCAAATTTCAGCTCGCAAATGATAAGCCTCTATGAGCTTACTTTTGCTAGAGCTGTTGATTATAGACATTTTATGTTTGTTTTTTTTGGTAGATTCAAAACGCAATGGCTCTAATAAAATGAGGTGTGCTTCTTTCTCATAAGTAGAACTGCAAACTACATTGTTTGAAGGAGGTAGATTTGTGTTAATTTTTGAAAGGCAAAGGTTATCATGATGTCTTGTAAGGTTTTGCTACAAGCCTATGATGATAAGCAAGGAAGGACGCCACAGCGTTCATAGAGGAAATAAAACTTTCGAATTTTGAGTAGGTAAAAAGAAACAATTATAGCAGGCAGAGGAGCCGATTTTAGTACCTTGTCCGCACAATAATATTTTTTAATGTTGAAGCTAGCTAGGGTATATTAAAGGGTGAACAAAGCGGAAGAAAAAATAAAGCAACCTTACCTAATCGAATTTCCAGTCATTGGAGAGCCAAGTACAGGATTTATTTCGGTAGCAGAGGGTAAAAGGATTGCTCCGTTTGAAGTGAAGCGGGTGTTCTGGACATATGACACCCCTGAGAGTATTGTCAGGGGGCGGCATGCCCATTATGAGACTGAACAAATTATCATTGCGGTCATGGGTCGTATTTTGGTGACCACAGAGCATGTTGATGGAAAAGTGGATGTGTTTGTATTAGATAGGCCCGGGAAGGGCGTTTATGTGCCACCGAATGTGTGGCATACCATGCAGTATTACCTGTCAGCTGTACAGATGGTGCTGGCTTCCACAGAATATCAAGCAGAAGATTATATTCGTGACTATACTCAATTTAAGAGTATATGGAAAAAAAGGTAGAACCACTTTCTTCAGACAATCTAAATAAATCTGAATTAGTCAAAGTAGTTTTTCCGCCACAAATGATTGGTTCTGGTGCAAAAAAATTTGTACTGTAGCTTAGTGACCTTTCATATTGTTATTGCACAGCATTTAACGTGGTTTAATAATTTAAGAATGATGCATTTGCTCTCAGTCATAGTTCCTTGTTATTTTAATGAGAAGAACATACCTGTAACTTTCAAGGAGCTTTGTGACAATGAACTTCTTTTTCCTGCTGATGTAGGCTTTGAGTATGTGTTTGTAGATGATGGTTCCAGAGATAACACCTATCAAGAGCTACTGAAGGTAAAAGCGCAGCATCCAGGAAAAGTAAAGGTTATAAAATTAGCTGGTAATGTGGGTACTTATAGCGCAGTTATTGCAGGTATGGAGTATGCAACTGGAGATTGCAGCGTAATTATTTCTGCAGATTTACAAGATCCACCAGAGCTCATGCTAAAAATGTATGAGTACTGGAAACAAGGGTTCAAACTTGTCATTGGCAATAGAAAAGAGAGGCAGGATCCCGTGCTGCAAAACTTATTCTCTAGTTTTTTCCATTTTATTATGAGGAAAATTGCATTCAAAAACATGCCCGAAGGAGGGTTTGACTTTGTGCTGTTTGATAAGTTCGTAAGGGATGAGGTGATTAAAATAAAGGAGAGAAACAGCAATGTGATGTATTTAATGGCTTGGATGGGATTTGAGTATGTAAGTATACCTTACAGCAGAAAGCAAAGGACCTTAGGAAAGTCAAGATGGACATTTAGAAAGAAAATAAAGTTATTCATTGATTCCATTCTTTCATTTTCCTTTTTCCCAATTCGAGTTATATCTGTGGTAGGAATAGTGTTAGGTATGGCAGCATTATTTTACGCCTTTTTTGTGGTTTATGCTAAAGTAAATGGGCTAGTGGCGGTAGAAGGGTGGACCACTATGATGGTTGTACTTTTATTTGTTTCCTCCTTTCAAATGACAGCCTTGGGTATTATTGGAGAATATGTTTGGCGAGCTTTAGATGCTGCAAGAAACAGGCCATTATACATAATTGAAGAAGTAAAATAATTGAATAGAAATTAAAATAAGACATAGACTAATTCAATTCCAATATCAAAGAATGATTACAATTTTAGCTTTAGGGGTACTGCTGTTTTTGGTTTTTTACCTAGTGGGCAGTTTTTTTTTGCAGCTCAGGTTTATTAATCAATGTTCATTTTTACAGCACGTTCTTAGTTTTTGGGTGGGGCTATTACTAGTTGTCAGTGTGTATGCCGTTATAAAAGCTGCTTTTGTAACTATTCTTTTTTTAGTGCTGCCTGTGCTGTTTTGGATGAGACCTATGATACTGGCCTTTACAATAGATGTTCAAACGTCTAGTCTCAGATTCGTATGTGGAGCAATAAGTACTTATGTATTTTTATTTTTCCTACAGGTAAATTTTCAATTTGATTTTTTGCAGAACCCTTTCAATTATTTAGACCACATACATGGTGAAGATGCGGAGGAAAGATTCATTTACAGTAGTATCCTGAGTTTATTGCATTATACAGGCGTAGAAACTATAAGTCCAGAAGCAGTTTTGAAAGGCTTTTCCGGGGTTTCTATGTACCACTTCGTAGAGTTTTGGTTAGGTAGCCTATTTAAGACCCTTCATAATGAGAAGAGTGATTATGTCTTGTTTTACTTTGTGTATCCGCTCTTTAAAACTTTTGGTCTATTAACAGTATTTGCAGTGTTTGCCGACAAAATAAAAGGTAGAAACAGTTTGCTTTTAGTGCTGGTAGTTATCTTCTGTTATTTGGTCTTAGGAATTCGATGGGTTTTTGAACCTGCATATAGAATGCAACTACGAGAGATAGTCATGATTCCAATGTTTCTGTTAGCCTCAAAATCTCTCCAACTTAAATATTATAGTGTAACCGTTGCTCTGCTCATGATAGCAACGGTGGTGAACATTCTCTTTTTGCCAGCTCTATTAGTTATGGCTGGGTTATTTTTTTGTAAACTACGTAAATGGAATATAATTGCAGTTGTTATTTTTCTTGTGCTATATGTCTTATTTTTTTATTTTTTCAAAGAACAGGTACGGGATAAATATTTATCAACTGGTATTGTAGAAACGGTTTCTTTGGCTCTTGGAGATTCTTTAATTAACAGAACCTATAGAGTGCTTTTGCTGGCTTTTTTATCATACCCTTTTAGAGTGATACTTTCATTTCTGGTGCTGAAAAACTACAAAATGTTAAAAGATAAAGCTCTTGTGTTTGATTTGGCTTATTGGATACTTTTCTGCTTTTTGGCTTACCATTTAGCATTTGTGGTGTTGGCTAAGGTTTCTGTTGATTCTGACCAACTAAAAAGAATGGCTTATCTTCTAACTAGTCTGGCTTTCTTTTTTGTGTTATATGAGTTCTTTAAGAAGAGGCAATTTGCAGTTTGTTTTGTAATCATGTTACTGATGACTGATTTTCATTATCCCCTGGCAAAAATCAGCATGAAGCGGAATTATGATCACGAACTTGAAAATAAAGTAGCCTCATTAGGTAAAGGAAAGTTTTTGCGGGGTCTATTTGTAGATGAAAATGAACAGTTACCAAATCAATGGTACCTGTATTTTTATCCTACGCATGTAACGGAATATGCCCGCGGAAATGACTACAGGATGCACTTATTTACATATGATGTTTCCGGGCTACGGAATTCAATCTCAAAGTTAGCTCCCTTAGATCAGCCAGCCTTATATAAAACTATACAGCCACTTTTTTCAATAGAAAAGGGAATTATAGAAAATATTAACCACCACGAAATAGACTTAGTTTGGGTTAGCAAAGATTCCAGATATTTAAGTACCTTCAAAGGTTTGACACCTTTTCATGAGCTAGAAGAGTATTTGATTTATTCCTTTGAATCGCCAATTGCACAATAAATAAAGCAGAATTATAATAGCTACACATAATACACATATAGGTTTTAGCAGAATAAGAATATCACAGCAAGAGCATGTATGGTTATGAATTGCAGTACGAGTGTAAAGTCTGTTTAAATTAATGAAGAAGATTTGTATTGCAGGGAAAAATGCCATTGCTGTAGAATGCACAAAGCACGTGCTCAAGTTTTACCATTCGTCTGAACTTTGCGTGCTAGTCAATGAAACAGACACTGGACACAATACATGGCAGCCATCTTTTAAGAAGTTTGCTTTAGAAAACGAGATCGAAATATTTTCACAGGAACAAGTTTATAATATAAAGAATATACTATTAATTTCTCTTGAATTTGACAAGCTGCTTCCCCCTGCCAGATTCAATTCTAAACGTCTGTTCAATATTCATTTTTCTTTGCTCCCTAAATACAAGGGGCAGTTCACCTCTTCCTGGCCAATTTTAAACTTTGAAACAGAAACTGGAGTGACGCTTCATGAAATAGATAAAGGAATAGATACTGGAGCAATAGTTGATCAGATAAGGTTTGAAATCAAGAATGATGATACTGCAAAAGATTTGTATCATAACTATAACACCAAAGGAATTGAGCTGTTTATCTCAAATTTTGAGAGGCTGCAAAATAATTCTTATAATGCTGTCCCTCAATCTTATGTTGGGTCAACTTTCTATTCTATTAGTAGCTTAGATTATAAAAATGTTAAAATAAATTTAAAACAAACTGCTTTTCAAATAAGTGCTCAAATCAGAGCATTTTGCTTTAGAGAATACCAATTGCCTCAGGTTTTAGGTTGGTATGTTTCTAAAGTAGACATCATGAATACTTCATCAGAAAAAAAGGCAGGCACTTTATTAGACGAATCGGAAAGCTTTCTACTTATTTCCACAGTTGATTATGATCTAAAAGTCTACAAAGATCATTATTACAAGTTCTTTGAGCTTTGTAAGTCAGGCAGTAGTAAAGAACTGCAGGGAATAATACAGTTGATTCCCAACCTAGAGGAGAGGAACCAAGACGGCTGTACTGGGCTAATGATTGCAGCTCAAAATGGTAACTTAGAAGTAGTAGAATTTTTAAGCAAATACGGCGAAGATTTTAATGCGTTAAATTCTCTTAGAAGGGCAATGCCATAAAATGGATGAAACAATCTGATTCTTAACCTATCCGCTGCTAAACTATATAGCCTAGTTAATCTAACAGAGTTGCAAGACAGGTAACATAGAACTTCTAAAAATTTATTTCATGAGAGGTTTTAACGTGAACAGTCAAAATGTCTTTATTTACTCCATCTTAAGTTCTATTGCTTAGTTTGTCAGCCTAGAAGTTTCTTCAATAGTTTAGCGGCTTCTTGAGAATGAAGTTGAGTATACTTGATTTTGCTTATAGAGACTCAGATTACTTGCCTGAAGTAGGGAAGATAACATTACAAAAAAGGAGGGCGTGCCAAATCCTTGGTATCTATCTATGGCTTTTTCCATTTTCATTTTATACTGTACCTTAAATAGGTGCTATAATTTTTTGACAGGCTCAATTCGGCTTCTCATTTGATATATCTGCTATCTAAATAGTTCTTAAGAGGTAGAGAATCAGTTGAAGGAAATAGTGAAGTCAGAAAAGGATTATTTAAGCAGGTTAAATTATTATATGAAAGCTGCTCAATACTTCTGCTCCCTTTTCTGGTCTATTTTTTTGGAATTCAGACAAATATTTTTTCTTTGATAATATGGGGGATTGAATTCAGATGGAATCTTTTTGAAAAGAAGGTTGTCTTTCTTCACTGATGTTAAATATTTAAGCCTTTGAATTCCAATAGACAACACCAACTTTTAATTGGTTGTAAAAAGGGGGGGATCAGTGAAAAATAGAGTTTTTACAATATCTTAAAACCTTTCTTAGGTATAAGTCGTACCTTTGCGTCAACTATGTGCGGAATTTCAGGAATCTACGCTTTTACCCCCGAAGGCCGTGAGGTCATTCACCGTTTGCCCGACTCTACCGATGCCTTGCAATTGCGCGGCCCGGATTCTGGAGGACATTTCACCCACGGTTCTGTAGGTTTAGGGCATCGTAGGCTCTCTATCATTGACGTGAGCAATGTGGCCTGCCAGCCTATGGTGGAGGAATCGGAACGCTATACTATTGTCTTCAACGGCGAGATCTTTAATTACCAAGAGCTCAAAAAGCAGTTAGTAGATAAAGGCTACTCTTTCTTCTCGCAATCAGACACCGAGGTGCTTCTAAAACTTTATATAGAAGAAGGGCCTTCTTTTCTTAGCAAACTCAACGGCTTTTTTGCTTTTGCCATTTACGACAAGCAAGAGGAATTTCTTTTTGTAGCCCGCGACCGCTACGGCGTGAAGCCCTTGCTGATGTACCAGGATGACGATAAACTGGTATTCGCTTCAGAGATGAAGTCGCTCATGGCGTTTGGTATTCCGCGCCAACTAGATTATGCGTCTTTGTACGAATACCTGCAGCTAAATTATATTCCAGGTCCTGCCTCCATCTTCAAGGGAGTTAAAAAACTAATGCCCGGCCGATACCTCACTGTAAGCAAAGTGGGAGAGGTGAAGATCAAGCGTTGGTACAAAATTCCGTACAACGAAAAGACGGCTAAGAATAATTCTCTTTCTTATGAAGACCAGCAAAAGCAGCTGGTGGAATTGATGGACGGAGCCGTGCAGCGTCGTATGATTGCTGATGTGCCGTTGGGAGCCTTCTTGAGCGGCGGTATTGATTCCTCGGTTATTGTAGCTCTAGCTTCGCGGCATACTCAGCAGCTGAACACATTTTCTATCGGCTACAAAGATGAACCCTTCTTTGACGAGACAAAATATGCTAAGTTGGTGGCCGACAAGTACAAGACCAATCATACCGTCTTCTCGCTTACTAACAATGATTTATACGAGCACTTGTTCCGGGCGCTTGACTATATAGATGAGCCCTTCGCTGATTCATCGGCGTTGGCAGTGAACATTCTAAGCTACTATACCCGACAAAAGGTAACAGTGGCCCTGTCGGGCGACGGAGCCGATGAACTTTTCGCTGGCTATAATAAGCACATGGCGGAGTATAAGGTGCGCCAAGGTGGTTTTGTCGCCGAGACCGTGGCGGCCTTATTGCCGCTCTGGAAGATGCTGCCTAAATCGCGTAACTCTGCCTTAGGGAACCGTGTACGCCAATTTCAGCGTTTCGCTGAGGGGATGAACCTTTCCGCTAAAGACCGCTATTGGCGATGGGCTTCCTTCGCTACCGAAGGTGACGCGACATCGGTGCTGAGTGGAAAAGCAAAGAATGCACTCTCCAAAGATGTGTATAAGAAACGCCGCCAGAAAATATTAGACAATCTTTCCAAGAAAGGCGACATTAACGAAGTGCTGCTCACCGATATGCAGTTGGTGCTCCCAAATGACATGCTTACCAAGGTGGACTTAATGTCCATGGCTAACAGTTTGGAAGTACGCACGCCCTTCTTAGATTACAAGGTAGTAGACTTTGCTTTCTCTTTACCTCAGTCTTCTAAAATTGACGGCGGCATGAAGAAAAAGATTGTGCAAGATGCCTTCCGACCAATGCTGCCCGAAGAATTGTATAAGCGCCCTAAGCATGGTTTTGAAGTGCCTTTGCTTAAATGGTTTCAAAATGAACTTAAGCCAATGATTGTAGATGACCTGTTGTCTGATTCCTTTATTGAGGTACAGGGCATATTTGATGTCAAAGAGATACAGCGGCTTAAGGCGCAGCTGTTCTCTCAAAATCCTGGAGACATTCATGCCCGTATTTGGGCATTGGTAGTGTTCCAGCATTGGTGGAAGAAGTGGATGTAGAGGATCAAAACCATTCTATGGAGTAAATTATAATAGTCTGTAAAGTAAACGCCTGCTTTTTTAAAGAATCAATCCTTAATACATGAAAATAGCTGTTGTAGGAACAGGATATGTTGGTTTAGTGACAGGTACATGCTTCGCCGAAGTAGGTATAGATGTCACTTGTATTGATGTGAACGTCAAAAAAATTGAAGATCTGAAACATGGCATATTGCCAATTTATGAGCCTGGCCTTGAGGAGATGGTGCTACGGAACGTTGAGAAAGGTCGTCTTCATTTCTCGACAGATCTAGCAACAGCTATTCAGGGCTGTGATGCCGCGTTTATAGCAGTAGGAACGCCACCTGGGGAAGACGGTAGTGCAGATTTGAAGTATGTGCTGGGAGTTGCCAGAGAAATTGGGCAGCACATGAATGACTACTTAGTGGTGGTAACAAAGAGCACCGTACCAGTTGGCACTGCCAAAAAAGTGAAACAGGCAGTAGCTGAGGAGTTAGAGAAACGCAATTCAAACCTGACGTTTGACGTAGCTTCTAATCCAGAGTTTCTGAAAGAGGGTGCCGCTATTGAAGACTTCCTGAAACCAGACAGAATTGTAATTGGGGTGGAGTCAGAAAAAGCTGAAGAGGTGATGCGCAAGTTGTACAAGCCTTTCTTACTGAACGGGCATCCTATCATTTTTATGGATGTGCCATCGGCTGAAATGACCAAATATGCGGCTAATTCTATGTTGGCTACCAAAATCAGTTTCATGAATGACATTGCTAACCTTTGTGAAATCATGGGGGCAGATGTGAACATGGTACGCCGCGGCATTGGCAGTGACACCCGCATTGGCAACAAGTTCATTTACCCTGGCATTGGCTACGGCGGTTCTTGTTTCCCTAAAGACGTAAAGGCCTTAATCAAGACTGCGGCTGAGAACGGATACCAAATGCAGATTCTGCAAGCGGTTGAATTGGTGAACGAGAACCAGAAAGAAGTACTTTTCAACAAGGTGAAGAAACACTTTGGCAGTGATCTGTCAGGCAAAACCTTTGCGCTGTGGGGTCTTTCTTTTAAGCCAAAGACAGATGATATGAGAGAGGCACCATCTCTAGTGATCATTGAGAAACTCTTGGCGGAAGGTGCAAGTGTACAAGCATATGATCCAGTTGCTATAAAAGAAGCACAACACATGCTGGGCGACAATGATAGTATAGTGTACTCAAAAGATGAATATGAGGCGTTGATTGATGCCGATGCGCTACTGATTGTAACCGAATGGCCTGAATTTAGGTCTCCAAATTATCAGGTAATAGGAAAGTTACTGAAGAACAAGGTCATCTTTGATGGAAGAAATATCTATGAAGCCAAAGATCTGCAAGAAATGGGCTTTGCCTACTATGGAATAGGGGTGCAAGAAGTCCAACCTGTAACAGAAACTACTTTCTAAGATATGGCTGAAGCTAGAAAACGTGTTTTAATTACCGGCGGTGCCGGATTCTTAGGTTCACATCTTTGTGACAGGTTTATTAAGGAAGGCTATCATGTCATTGCCATGGACAACCTGATTACTGGTGACCTTAAGAACATTGAGCACTTGTTCAAACTGGAGAATTTTGAGTTTTATAATCATGATGTCTCTAAGTACGTGCATGTGCCAGGTCATCTAGACTACATCTTGCACTTTGCATCTCCGGCATCTCCAATAGATTATCTGAAAATCCCAATCCAGACTCTGAAGGTGGGTTCTTTGGGGACGCATAACCTGTTAGGGCTTGCAAGATCCAAAGGAGCAAGAATGTTAATTGCCTCTACTTCTGAAGTTTACGGAGATCCTGAGGTGCACCCACAGGTGGAAGAATATTGGGGAAATGTAAATCCAGTGGGCCCGCGGGGCTGCTATGATGAAGCGAAGCGATTTCAGGAAGCCATCACTATGGCCTACCACACACACCATGGGGTAGAGACAAGGATTGTACGTATTTTCAATACCTATGGCCCCAGAATGCGCCTGAACGATGGCCGTGTATTGCCAGCATTTATGAGCCAAGCGTTGCGCGGAGAAGAGTTGTCTATTTTTGGAGATGGTTCCCAGACCCGGTCTTTCTGCTATGTTGATGACCTTATTGAAGGTATTTACAGACTGTTGCTAAGTGACTATGTATTGCCGGTTAACATAGGGAACCCGTCTGAAGTAACCATTAAAGAATTTGCAGAAGAGATATGCAAATTGACAGGAGTTGAATTAAAATTAGGGTACCAACCACTGCCAGAAAATGATCCACAGAAACGTAGGCCAGATATTTCTAAAGCCAGGGAAGTACTAGGTTGGGAGCCAAAAGTAAGCAGAGAAGAAGGATTGAAGCGCACTTTGGAGTATTTTAAAGTGCATGTTGAAACCGCACCTGTAGAGGCTAAGACGTTTTAAGAAAGTAAACTAAAACATGTGGAAGTATAAAGGTTTTTCTTCCAATGAGTCACTTTTGAATTTTATTGTAGACGAACTTTATAATTTTTTGGTTCTATAGAAGGAATCTATTTTCCTTACTAGCTGGTAAATTGTCACCCATAACCCAAAGCGTTTATTACCCTAATGTAATACGCTTGGAGGAATTATTATTTTACAATGGGTGATACTATTGAAGAGTTTATGAATTTTAAGCTTCTAAAGTCTACTGGAATTTATACCTTATTAGGATTCATTCCCTTAGTTTCTTCCTTTGTACTGCTTCCTGTTTATACCCAATTTTTGACTGCATCAGATTATGGAATTGTTTCGTTGGCAGGTGTAATGGAAAGTTATTTGCTTATTTTAATAACTTTTGGTCTTCAAAGCGCCTTTACAATATATTATTTTGACTATTTAAAAGTTGAAAATGGAATAAATAAACTTTTAAGTGTTGTTTTGTTATCAATATTAAGTATTAGCCTAATTTATGCCGTAATTCTTTTTTTTGGTGGAGAGGAAATTTATAGACTGCTTTGGGACGAAAGCCTTCCTTTTGAACAGTTTGGTTGGTTTATATTTTCAAATTCTATTGTATTGTCTCTTAACCAAATTCTTTTTCAGTATTATAGGGTTTCAGAAAACCTAAAAAAAGTTATGTTGACATCACTTGTCCCATTTTTTGGTAGTACGCTAGGAGGAATCATAGGTATTGTTATTTTAAACGGTGGGGCCCTTGGGAGCGTTGTAGGTAAATCTATTGGAATACTACTGGCTTCTATTCCATTTTATTTAATCTTATTTAAAAGAATAGGCTTTTATTTAGATTTAAATATAATTAGGAAAATTTTTACTTATGCTTACCCCTTCGTTTTAATATTTTTGATTACAAATCTGTCAGAAACTTCAGATAGGCTTATTATGAACCATTATTTTGATCTAAAAATATTGGGGTTGTATGCCTTTAGTATGGTGATTGTAAGCCCAATTCGTATACTGTTGCAGTCGTATTGGAATTCAGTGACACCTACAATGTATAGAGCTGTTTCAGAGGATAATCCAGACAAGAAAAAAATTTTACAAAATAATTTGAGTGGTGTGTTAATTATTACTTTGATTTCAATTTGGGGATTAATAATGATTGTTGACCCTGTAGTGAAATTTATTGCAAATTCAACTTATCATTCTGCAGTTTATTACGTGCCTTTGTTGGCTATTACAATATTTGGTCGGGCGTATACAATTATGTATACTTTTAATGCCACTTTTTATAAGAAGACTAAGTACTTGCCTTTAGTAAATATTATTTCTTTGATATTGGGTGTGGGGTTCGCTTTGCTTCTTGTTGATTCAATTGGTATATGGGCAATATTCATAGCAGTGATATTGTCAAGATTGTCACAAGGGGTTTTAGCTTATATAATTGATAGATGGCTAGGATTTAATGATTTTCCTATCATGTTTCAACTTCCCTTAGTGCTTCTGACTTTGTTTATTGTTTTTGTAAACTATGCTTTTGTTTATGATATCAAAGGAATTCATATAGGATTAGTTAATCTTTTTGAAGCATTGTTCTTCTTCCTGTTGTTATTTATGTATAATAAGCAGTTTTTAAAGGCTACCTATTATAAATTAGTTGATAGGGAAAAAGTTATTACGTTGTAAACTGTTAAACATAGGTAGGGTTTTGAAGTATGGTCAAATTAAGTATTGTAATTCCTACTTATAATAGAGGAGGAAAAATTAAAACTACTCTTGATAGTTTGAAAAATCAGACTTTTGCTGATTTTGAAGTAATAGTAGTTAATGATGGCTCTACCGATGATACAAGGGAAGTACTGGAAGACTTTCGCAAGGAGTATTCTTACCCTATTCAACTTATTCATCAGGAAAATTTAGGCAGATCTGGAGCTCGCAATTCTGGATTTGCAGCAGCCACGGCTCCTGTTGTAGTCTCTTTTGATGATGACATGAGGCTAGAACCCCAGTGCCTAGAGGAGCATCATAAGCATCATCAGGCATTGCCTGGAACTATTCTCGTAGGTGAGGTAAAAGAAGATCCTAGCTTAGCTGAGACAGATATTCAAAAGTTTTTGGCCCATGTACGGGTTGGGTGGCTTAAGGTTCTGCATGAAGCAGAAATGCCATTAACTCGAGAAAGTATCTACATCACCTCCGCAAATTTCTCTATCAGTAAGGTGGATTTTGATAGAATTGGCGGATTTGATCCCCAGTTACGAGCCGTTGTTGATTATGATCTTGCTATGAGGGCGACAGTATTGGGAATACCTATTTATTATAATAAAAATGCATTCGCATGGCATGATGACTTCATTTCCTGTAGACCCTACATACATCGGAGAAGGCAAGGAACAGAAAATGAGAAATTGTTAATGCAAGTTAAGCCTGATTTGGTGGCACAGTTTCATAGATATAGAGAAGACTCTCCCAAGGGTATGAAATTAGTAGTATATTCTTTACTTGGGCACAAAGTCTTTGTTGATTCAATAGACAGATATAATTTTTTCCAGTACGTTCTTCCAAAAGGTGTCAGATACAAGCTATATGCCGCCATCATAACATCACTTTCTAAATATTTTCCTGATAGGGAAATTTAAATTTCATAGAATGAAACAGAAACAAACTGTTTTACATATTATAGACTCTTTGGGTAGAGGGGGAGCTGAAACGCTTTTAGTTGGGGTTGTTAACTCCATACCTCATTTTGAGCATATCATTGTTAGCTTAATGCCCATGAATGAATTTGAGGGTCAACTCTTGGGAGTAAAAGTATACTTCTTGAACTTTAAAGGATTAATGTCAGTTGGTTCCAGTGCAAAAAAAATCCGAACAATAATTTATCAACACAACATAGCAGTGGTTCATGCGCACCTTTATTGGTCATGTATTGTCTCTAGGTTTGCAGTGCCAAAACATGTTAAACTAATAAATTCTTATCATAATGTTATTTATGGGAAAAACGGGTCTAATTATTCTATACATCTTAGAATTCTCGACAAATTAAGTTATACTAAAAGAGTTAAAGTTCTTTGTGTTTCAAAAGAAGTGTTGGCGAACGTGCAGTCTTTTATTGGTGTAACTGATGGAATTGTTTTATACAATTATGTAGAAGATGTCTTTTTTGAGAAGTACCAAGAGAAGAGGCTTACCTGTGGCAAGTTGCGTTTTGTGTCTGTAGGCAATCTTAAACCTCAAAAAAACTATGAATTACTTATAAAAGGTGTATCAATCTTTAATAAGCAACTAGGCGAAAAGTTAATTTCTGTTGATGTTTTCGGAAAAGGTGAGTTGATGAACTCTTTACAGCAACTTGTTGAAAAATTAAATATAAAAAACATAAAATTTTTAGGTGCCGTTTCTGATGTTGCGTCCCGGTTACCAAATTATGATGTTTATATTTTGCCATCAAGTTCAGAGGGATTTGGTATTGCGGTAGCTGAAGCCATGGCTGTTGGTTTACCTGTTGTAGTATCTGATATTCCTGTCTTGCAAGAAGTTACTTTTGGGAAAGCAGTGTACTTTGATCACAAGGATCCTTATAGCTTATTTAAAGCTTTGGAGTTGATTGTGCAAAATAGAAAGTTGCTACAAGAAAAATCTATAAGTGGACATATTGACAGTCTATCATTTAAGAAGGGTCTGTATATGGAGCAGCTAACAAAAATTTATATATAATTGGTCGCAATAATAATCTCTTGTTTTCTTTCCTTTAAGGTTTATTTTGATATTCATGTCATTTGGAAATAAAAATATTTTATTACTTATACCTACCTTCACTGAAGGAGGGGCTCAGAAAATGGTATATGAGATAGGCAGAATACTTGCTGAGAGATACAATGTTTATGAATGTTCTTATGATGCGTTTGGTGAGCCCCATGTGTTTAGAAATGAAAATATAGTTTTATCCCTTGAATCACCGCACAGCGGTTCCTTGTTAAAAAAAATTACTGACTATCCCCAAAAGATCAGCAGATTAAGAAAAATAAAAAAGAAATATAAAATTGATGTAACCATAAGTAATTTATGGAGTGCCGATTTGGTAAATATACTGTCTGGAACTTCAGACAAAACTATTTCCATTGGCCATATTAGTATTTTGGGCAACTTCCAAAATAGACTTTTGTTGAAGTATCGGAAGCTAGGTAAATTAATTTATGGCAGATTTGATAAAATTATTGCAGTCAATGAAGCACTAATGCACGAGCTTAGGGAGGTGTTTGAAATCCCATCTTCTAAAATTGATTTTATAAATAACTTCATAGCGTTCCCCAAAGAGTTACCTTCTCATGCAGCCAGACAGGACAATAAAAAGAGATTAGTCAATGTAGGTAGGTTGAATCCTATCAAAAATCAAGAGCCGCTCTTAAGGATCTTTAAAAATCTAAAGTCACAGTTCCCTGGCCTGCAGCTTATTTTTATAGGAAACGGCCCCTTAGAGGAGCAGTTGAAGGGCAAAGCACAGGAATTGAACTTGCGCATATCCTCGTCTTTCTCTGACTCAGAAGCAGATGTGATTTTTACAGGGTTTGTGGACCCGTACAAGTTCATGGGAGGCTGTGATATGTTTGTTTTTCCTTCTAAATCAGAAGGTTTACCCTTAGTAATGGTAGAGGCTATGTACGCCGAGCTGCCCATGGTTACAAGTGATTGCCCCACTGGTGGTCCTCATGTGGTAATGGAAGGAAAAGGCACTTTTAAATTAGACCGTACTGATGTAGAAGAAACAAAGTACGGCTACTTGATGCCAATTCCAGATGAAGAGAATGAGTCTACCTTGAAAGCTTGGCAACAAATAATAACTGAACTTCTGGTAAATGAAAATAAACGTCTGCAAATGGGAAAAGAAGCCAAACAAAGATCTCTTGATTTCTCAGTTGACAAAATAAAGGATCAGTATTTCAAGGCAATAGAAGAGATATTGAAGTAAGGAGAAAGTCGAATTTAAAGCTAGCCATATGCAGGTTGTGAGACTTTATCCGCTGAAAGTACAATAGCAAATGAATCTTTCAGAATGTAAGAAAATTAGATTTAACTGCTACTTTAGAATTAAAGGATACTGCTTTTTTTAAGGGAGGGCAGGGAGTAATAAAGGCAGTTAACTAAGACCAACTGATGGAAAGCTGAAATAGTTGCCAAATAGGAGGGAGTTGAATTTTAAACGAAATTCTATAAGCAGTAAAAAAGAAGAGCTTTGGTAGCTGATTCTAGAACAAACAAATAAAGAAAAAGATGAACGTTTTATACATCACTTATGATGGCATTACTGATCATATTGGGCAGTCTCAGGTGGCACCGTATTTGATTGGTCTATCGGCGAAGGGACATAAAATTACACTTTTAAGCGCCGAAAAAATGGAACGTGCCGATATTATTGAGAGGTATAAGCAAATATTTTCTGAGGCAGGAGTTGAATGGCATTACGTGCCTTATCATAAAAACCCACCAGTGCTGTCATCAATCTATGATGTCTTCAACATGCGAAAAGTTGCTAAAAAGCTAATCGCTAAGAATAACATAGGGGCAACTCATTGCCGTAGCTATGTGGCGGCACTGGTGGGGTTGCATTTCAAAAGAAAGGCTGGTATTAAATTCATTTTTGATATGCGTGATTTTTGGCCAGATGCCAGAAAGGAAATCAAGGTCTTTGATGTGGAGAAAAACCCCATGCACAAAGCCGTGTACCAGTACTTTAAAAAACAAGAAAAGGCATTTTTGCAGGAGTCAGACCATATTGTTAGCTTGACAGAGGCAGGAAAAAGGGTAATGGTCGATTGGAGACAGAAGGGCATGAACATAGATGCGCCCATTTCAGTTATTCCTTGCTGCGCTGATTTCAATTTCTACAACAGGGAGAGATTAGATCCTGTAAAACTCAAAGTGGTTAGAAAATCCTTGGGTATTAACGACGGTGACTTTGTTTTGAACTACCTGGGAAGCTTAGGAGCAGCTTATCTTACTGATGAGATGATGGATGTTTTTAACGTTTTATTAGCTAAGAAGCCTTCTGCCAAATTTTTAATTATAGCTAACAATGACCACCATCTTGCTATTCAATCAGCTGAGAGCAGAGGCATTCCCGCCGATAGGCTTATTGTAATCAAAGGCAACAAAGAGGAGGTCCCATATTTGATAGCTCAGGCAGACCTGTCTCTGTTTTTTATTATTCCATCCTTTGCTAAACAAGCCTGCTCACCTACCAAACTGGCAGAACTACTGGCCATGAATATACCTGTTATAGGTAACACTAAAATTGGTGATGTTGATGAAATTCTACGTCTTGAAAAGAACAATTCTGCTGTGATGAAAGCTTTTACAACAGATGAATATGATGCCGTCTTGACTCAAGTTTTGCAGAAAATAAGCCAAGGAAATGACCATATTAGAAATACTGCAGAAAACTTCTCACTTGAATGTGGTATTGATTTGTACAACCAGGTGTACCAATCTTTAAACTGATAAAAGTTACTTATGAAAATACTTTTTATTGTTCCCTACCCTTATGATAAGGCTCCTAGTCAGCGACTTAAGTTTGAGCAGTATGTGCCAATTTTCAAAAAAGAAGGTATAGAGGTTGAATACAGCTCTTTCTTTGATGAGGAAGCCTGGTCTATCCTTTATAAAAAAGGAAAGTTCATAAGTAAGGTTGCAGCTGTTTTTAGAGGCTATTTCAGGAGAGTGAGTGACTTATTTAGGCTTAGAAAGTATGATGTTGTTTTTGTTCATCTTTGGGTAACACCCATTGGACCTCCCATTTTTGAGTGGATATATTCTAGAGTTGGGAGGAATATGATCTATGACATAGATGATCTGGTCTTCCTGAATTCTGCCAAACATATGGCATGGTGGAAAAAAATTCTAAGTAGTAAGGATAAGCCTATTTATTTGATGAAGAAAGCTGAGCATGTCTTGACTGGAACTCCTTATCTTAAAGATTTTGCACTGAGGTATAATCCTAATTCAACTGACATTTCTGTTACTATGGATACTGAAAGATATATGCCGATTAACACTTATTCAAATGAAGGAAAAGTGGTAGTTGGATGGAGCGGGAGTGTTAGTACATCTCCATACCTTTTTTTATTGAAAGATGTTTTACAGGAGGTAAATGCAAAATTTCCTTTCAAGCTATTAGTCATTGGTGATAAGCAATTCCACATAGAAGGTTTGGATATCGAAACATTAGATTGGACTCAAGAAATGGAAATACCTACCTTACAGCGTATGGATATTGGTCTTTATCCGTTACCGCTAGATGATGAATGGGTTCTGGGGAAGAGTGGTGGAAAGGCGTTGCAGTATATGGCAGTGGGAGTGCCTGCTATTGCGACCGCAATTGGTGCTAACTTTAGAGTAATTGAAGACGGAGTGTCTGGATATTTGGTGACTACAAAGGAAGAGTGGAAGGAGCGATTATTATATCTTTTGCAGCACCCAGAGGAGCGTAGAAAAATTGGTCTGGCAGGGCGTAAGAGGATAGAAGAAAAGTTCTCTGTGAAAAAAACAAAGTATACTTATCTTGCTGTCTTCAATAAAGTTGCCTTTAATAAATAAGTTATATCTAATAAAGTTCAATAATAAAAGCCCTATAGGTATGATGTAGGGCTTTTATTATTGAACTTTTTTCCTTTTGGATATTTTAGGCCTCTTTACCTCCTTATAAAATACTGCTAAAAATAAGAGATAAAAAGGCATTAAGGGTATTTTGTATCTTACCAAAGTACCAAAATTGCCGGAGGATAGCCCCACCATAAATGCAAATGTTAAACTAAAAAATAGGCAAAATTGAATCAAAGGTGAATTCAAAACTATAGCTAGAAGCTTGAAGAAGCCTGCCTTGAAAACTATTTTTAAAGTAAAATATAAAAATAACATACTCTCCAAAGATGCAAACAAGATAATTGGCTTCAAATATTCCCAGGGATATGGCCTGAACAATGTTAAATTAATAGCCATGGGGATAGCCGCCAAAACGCCAGCAGGAGATGAAAGATCAACATTAAGGGTATAAGCTGACCCAGAGGAGATTTCTTGAATATAATAGGCAGTTTGTGAAGCCGTTTCTAAAACCTGATCTACTGAATAACGACCAAATAGTTCATCGGCATATTGCAAGAAAATTGCCATGCTGCCAAAGCCAAGCGCAATCATAAGTGGAGTGCTCGCAATACGGAGTAAGGGATTCTTTATTTGAGCCTTATTGCTGTTTATAATATAGATTATAAAGAATGGTACGAAAGCCGCAACAATATATGACTTTATGTAATATACCACAGCTGTGCTAATTATAATTCCTAATATATTTTTTAATACTTTTTTCTTTTTTATAAATACATAGTAACTGCAAATGAACATATACAGCAGGCCAGTAAACGAAATAGTATCTTTAAAAATTCCAGACCCCCATACTAAAACTGAAGGGATGTACAGGGAGCAATAAGCTGCAGTTTTGGGCGGAATATTAAATTCTTCAATTATAAAAATGAAGAAATTCCATAAGCCTATAAATGCAGTTGTGCAAAAGAAAACAGCGCAGGGAAGAAAATAGTTGAATGTAAATAAATTAAAGATTGCAGCATATTTACTTACAGTAAATGACTCTTTGGCAAAGATATGCACTGTTTTCATATTTATCCCTGCCTTATTAGAAGTATTAAAAGTTGATAAATCCCCAAAGAGTACTTTGAAGAAATCTTCTGGGTAGTCTAACAAATACGAAGTAAGAACTTTGGCGCCCATAAAATAATACCTACCATCATAAGAGCCACCATAATAGTATTGATAAATCATAGAAATAGCAATACAACCAAAAAGTTTTAAATACAATCCCCAATTAAAATATTTTTTCAGTACGAGATTACCTCCATGTCTTTTCCTGAAATAAATATTTAATAAAATAATGGCAGCTACTAAATAAAAAGGTAAGAGGAGGTAATCGCCTAAAAAAAGGAATTGGTTTCTCATGGTTTTTTAGTTCTAAACTCTAAAGTGCCTATGGCCTTGATTGGTGTTGTATCTACAAATATTCCAGAGCACAGAAAAGAACTGTATTAGCTGCAACTTTTATATGTATTTGATATTCTTTGATACTAAGTATTAAAAAATGACATATTTTGACAAAGACATTAATGTATAAAAAAAATATAAAACAAGGAAGATATTAGTTTAATAAATATAAAATAAAGCTGTCACCTTACTTTGATTGAAAGAAGTATCAGCAAATGTATTTCTGCTTGGCTTACCCCCCCCCCCCCATTTAATACTGCTTTACTGGTAGTATTGAATAGGGGGAAATCCTCAAGGTGAATCCCGAAAATTCAACTGAATATTGGAATAAATAGCTGGTGAGCATTTTGATTCCTTTAAAAGGGTATACACTATCCTTTGTTAGTACCGTGCCGTTTTCAAAAATAAACATTAAAAGTATGATAATGAAATTAGGTAAAATGATAGGAGTAAGTTGGCTCCAAGAAATATATACTGGTCCTTAATTTAATCTTTTCTATTCTTAGGCATTAAGGCCATAAAAAACGTGTTTTCCTGGCCATTGTCTAATTTTTAATGCTTCAATTACTTATGTGTTAAGATGATAGTTTTTCTTAACAAGCTTTTTGCTTATCTAGCAGAACCTTTCAATAATGTAATTTAAAAACTTCTAGCATTTCTGTAATTACAAATTAAAATACAGGGACTAATGTATTGATTATAGCAAAACAAACGTCTGCTCTGATTTCTGGTCTTTGAATATCTTCTTTGCTTTCAGGTAAGGAAGTAACCCCTGCATGCTGGCATCTATAATCACAAAGTCAATATCCTTGCTGTTGATGTAATCTAGTTGCACGAGATGCTTATGCTTTTGGTATTGCTCCAGCAAATCATTCTTCTTTATAAAATTGAAAAATGGGGAGTTCTTAATATAAGCTTCTTCTATTCTATTTTCTATCTCCTCAGTAGATCTGGGTATATCCATAATCGTTAACGAGGTAAGATATACTTCATTGTGGATACCTGGTAAATAGGTTGCTCCTGGCCACTGTATATTAAGGTTTTTAGTAAAAATTGTTTCTTTGTCTGCTGTATTATTCAAAATAACTCCATTCCAGCCATCGTCTTGTTTGGATGAATTCAGTTGTTGATAAATATTGTTCAAGTATACTAAAGAGTAGGGATAGTCTGCATTACTTGCTAAATTAATTGAGCTTTTGTAGAATTTCGAGATTGTTGGAATAGCCAAGGAAAATAATACTGCTGCATAGGCTAGGTAAGATGTCACTGTTCTCTCTTTCAATTCTACAGTAGAAAGGTTATAGAAGTGGCTTATAGTAAGCACCACAAGTATGAAAGTAGTAGGTAGGAAAATTATCTGAAAGAGCTGAACTGAGTCTAGCATCTTGTGTGTAGCAGCCCAGATGACAATTCCTGTTAGGTTCAGACAAAGGTAAGTTACTAGTATGGCAGGTATACTTCTGTAGAAGGCAAGCATCTGCTTGAACATTAACAGAATTGCAAGTATAAGTAATATATACAGAAAGGGTAGTGACAGCGCCGTGCCCACAATAACATTAAAGAATGTGGTTAGGAATTCTATGTTCAAAAGCCCTTTTGCTATTTCTGTGATACTAGGAATATTAGCCGTTGTAGTAGACTCCAGTTCTTTCTGAATAACACTATTAGTTACAAAGAAGCTTAAGAAAAGTAGAGTGTAAACTATAATAGAAATGGTGACTGAGAAGTTTTGTTTTCTTGTTTTCGCAAGTATCAAGAACAAAACAGCTAGGCCAGCTACAGAAAAAATGGCAGGTGCGGTGGCAATAGAAACACAAGGAATAAAGAAGAGAATAAGTATAGCCTCTTTGTTCAGGAGTTGAAAATGTAGAATGGTGGCCACCGTTAAAAAAATAGTGGTGGGTAATATCTTAGAAAAACTTACTTCAAAGAGAAAGGTCCTTAATCCCAAAAAAAGAGGATGTATTTCAGGTAAATATTTGATGTAAAGTCCGGTGAAATGAACTAAAGCAAACGCAATAACTACAATGATATAATTTTTTTCACGCTTAGTCAATAGAGTGATTAAGGCGCAAATACCTGCAAAAAGAAGAGTGTTTAAAAAAGGAATGGTTACAAAATGAAAGGTAAAGTAAATATTACTGGAGGTGGCATTTGCAAAGAAAGCGTTGAGCCACATTTCATAATAATGATAGGGGATAGCGCCTTTAGCGCTACGATTGAGTGTATAGTTTTCTAAGCCAGTATTGGCAATGAAAGCACTAACTCGGGCGTAAAAATTAGTGTCACCATATAAGCTTAATAGCATTTTATTGTAAAAGACATGTTCCTTTAATATCGGATATGAAGCAATTATAAAAAATAAGGTAAGTATGAGAAAGTTGAACAGAATTCTACCTGAAAACAACTTTCCTGTATTAGGAGCATTTGTGATTGCAGTGCTATCAGGCAGTTTTCTGGAAACAAGGTGATAAACAATTAGCGGAATAGCCAAAATAAACACAGTATTTCCCTTGGTCTTGATCAAGGAGTACCCTACGGTAATAGCAGTGGCACCAATGATACAGCAGATAAATATATTGAGCCAAGGCTCATTGGCTAATTTTCTTTTGTACAGCTTTGTAAGAATAGCGCCTACTAAATAGGTACTTATCAATGCAAACATAAAAACACCTAAAAAGGGTAGGAGTAGCTCTAACTCTCTCATATCAGAAGTTGAACAATTAAAGGGCATTTATAATAAGGGAGGAAACATCTTTGGTTCTGTCTCCTAATTCATAATAGAAAGGAAGCCTCAGTAAGCACTCAGCAAACCTATCTGAATTTGGGAGTTCCCTGCCATCATGCTTCCCTATGTAAAAAGGGCTTTTATGTAAAGACAAGTAATGGAAAACAGGGTGTATTTTCTCCCGTTTTAGCTTTTCTATGAGCTCAGTGCGCTGCTGAATGCTCTGGCAAACAATGTAGAACATGTGCGCATTGTTGGTGGCATAAGATGGAATTGTTGGCAACTGAAGAATGTTTAATTTTTCAAGTTCCAAGAGAGAATCAGCATATTGTAACCAAATTTGTCTTCTTCTTTGTTGAATATCATCAATGTTTTCAAGCTGTGCCCATAGAAAAGCAGCAATAATATCTGAGGGAAGAAAGGAGGAGCCAATATCAACCCAACCGTATTTATCTACTTCTCCTCTGAAGAAAGAAGATCTATTAGTACCTTTTTCTCTAATTATCTCTGCCCGGTAAATAAACCTTTCATCATTTATAGCCAGCATACCACCTTCACCAGCAATTATATTTTTGGTTTCATGAAAGCTGAAAGCAGCCAAATGACCAATACTTCCTAACGGTCTTTTAACGCCGTCTGCTCCCGTATAGAAACTATCAATGGCCTGAGCGGCATCTTCCACCACAAAAAGCTGGTGTTTATTAGCTATAGCCATAATTTGATCCATATCACAGGCTACACCGGCATAATGCACGGGTACTATGGCTTTGGTTCTTGGCGTAATAAGACTTTCAATAGTAGAGGCATCAATATTTGGGTTTTCTGCCTCGCTATCTGCAAAAATTATTTTAGCACCTCGTAAAACAAAAGCATTGGAGGTAGAGACAAAAGTGTAGGAAGGCATAATCACCTCATCCCCTGGTTGAATGTCAATTAAGATGGCAGCCATTTCAAGCGCATCTGTGCAGGAGGTAGTTAAGAGAACCTTCCTGAAGCCGTACCTTTCCTCAAAGAAACGGTGGCACTTTTTAGTAAAGATGCCATCACCTGATATTTTACCTGAGGCAACTGCTTCTTTTATATAATCAGTTTCCTTACCTGTCATGTAAGGTTTGTTGAATGGTATCATTATTGGAAAATTTTGACTAGTGATGCCGGAGTGCCTACATACAGCCCCGGTGTGTCTAAGCTTTTTGTTATAGTTGAATTACCGCCGGTTACAATACCGGAGGTGATAGTAATATTATTGATAAGCGTGGTGCCAATACCCAGAAATGCTCTAGAGCCTACCTGCACAAAGCCTGCAATATTTACTCCAGGGCCAAAAAAACAGCTTGCTCCAATTTTTGAATCATGTGCTACTTTGCAGGCAACATTAAAAAAGCAGTTACCAGCTACGGTAGTATGCATATCAAGTATGCAGCCGGGCAAAAGAACTGTGCCAGGTCCAACTGAGGCAGTTCTGTCTACATAGCACGTTTCATGAATAAAGGTGGCAAAAGGTACTTTATGTGAAAATCTATCAAAAAGCTCATCTCTGAACTGTAAATGATTATATCCAATACCTATTAAGAGTTGGTCAAAAGTACCCAACGCAAAGTTTTCTGCAACCATTGAAATAGGACCTAAAATTGGTCCATAGGCGGTGCAGGAACCAGTTTCCTGGTAATCATCAAAGAAACCTACTGGTTTAAACGTGGCAGACTGTTTCAAATAGTGAGCTATGTGTTGTGCCAGTGTACCTGAACCAATAAGTGCTACTTTAATCATTGATGGTTTTTTTTATAGACAACTCATCTATTACCACAAAATTGGGTTTCTGAGTGGTCTTTAAGTTAACGCGGTGCAGGTATTCACCTACTATTCCAAGACTCCACAGTATTAAGCCGGTTCCCAACCCAATACTTATCATCATGGAAGCATAGCCAGATATGAGGTCATTATAGACTAATTGTCTAACAAGTAAGTAAATAGAGTATAGAACAGAGACAGTGAAAACAATAAAAGAAGAAAAAGTAACCAACCTGATAGGCAGTACAGAAAATGTAACAAAGATATTAATGGCATGGTTAATTAGCTTCTGCAAGGTATAAGAACTCTTGCCCGCTATACGCTCTTCATGCTGCACTGTTACACTGCTGGTATGGGTGGTAACCCAAGAAATATACCCGTCAAGAAACGTGTAAGAATTGTTCATTCTTATAGTAGCAAGGGCTACGTTTCTCTTTATTAGTCTAAAAGCGGTATAATCTGGGTGCAAATCTGGTATACTTACCTCTAACATCTTCTTCAGAGCCACAGAGGTCAAGTTCCTGAAGGAAGAGTGTTTCAGTTCATTATACTTTCCATATACCACATCATAATCATCTTTTTTCTGCTCCTCAATCAAAAGAGCAATATCATTGGGTTGGTGCTGTAAATCTTCATCCATGGTGATGATAAACTCACCTTCTGCACGTTCAAACCCACAGATAGTGGCATTGTGCTGCCCAAAGTTTCTGCTTAGTTTGATAGCTTTTATATAGGCAGAATATGTAGTGGTAAGTTGTTGCAGAACGTGCCAAGAGTTATCTGGGCCTTGGTCATAAACAAAGATGATTTCGAAGCTAAGGTGGCTTGCCTCAAAAAATGAAACCAGTTTTTCAGCCAAGGGAGCAATGGTGAATTCCCCCCTATACACCGGAATTACTACAGAATAGGTTAGCATATACTACCTGTTAAAGGTTTTCATTAAGTTAGGTGAGTTAGGGCCTTCGTTAAATATCAGGTCTAATACAGATACTCCATGTTCAAAGGGAGGAAACAATTGGTGGTATTCAGGATAGTTACTGTAGTCCATCCATGAAACAGTTATCCCTTCTTTCTCAAAAAGACTCACATCTAAATAATCACGCGCGGCAGGTCCAGAGACATACTCAGTGCCTCCGGCAGCTTGAACCAGCCTAACCAAACGTTCTGTTTTGCCTTCGCCGATTTTATAGTTTTCTGACCAGGTAAGGCTGGTAGTTATACCCAATATGGAGCAAATGGTTTGAATAAGCTTATAGTTTATTTGACTCAGATACTCCGTTCCTATATTGGTATACAATTCTTCAAACGTCTCTTTGTACTGCTTAAAATAAGGTGCTTTGGAGTAACTCTGTTGTAGGGTGCGCCAATGCTTTATATTCCACTTCTTATCAAAGACAACTGTTTCATTGATTTTTTGCTCCAGGTTATTTTGAATTACCGGTATTGTAATCCATTGCACACCATTTTGGCTTTTTATCTTGTTTCTGTTGCGCCAATCATTCTTCGTGTACTGCATTTCATCATAGAAAATGAATTCATCAACAGTGTTGATAATGTCAAAGTATCCCTTCCAAGGGATATAATTTGACTGTAATATTGCAATCTTCTTAGCCATTTCAGATTAAAGGTTTTCAATAATTGGAATATTTGCAGAAAATTTATTGTTCACCCATGTTGCTTCTCCAACAGTTGTCCATGGGTTATCCATCTGATCTTTTAAAAAGTCCTTTTCCCATTCTGTGGGAATAATAATTTTCTTGACTTTAACCTTAAAGGTTGCAGAGTCTAACTCAACATTATTTTTATGAGCCCAGAAAGCAGTAAACTTTTCGATCCCTTTAGCTAAAAGTTCCTGCTCAATTTTAGTCTTATTTGTTCTCCAGGTCCACTTTGCCCATTGCTTCCCTGTGTTGTAGTAGCTTACTTGACCTTTAGGAGTGATTATTGGTAACCATACTTCCTTTTTATTTTCATCATCAACATAAGTGACGGCAATTAAATGGTTGTACCCAATAAAATGCTGATCAAGGAAAACACCATGATTTGCAATTCCTAGTATTTGTTTGTTTAAGGTTAGCAAAGGTTGGGTAATTGAAATTATTTTATTATTAACATCATGTAGACCAATAAGGCCAAAAGTTTTGCCTATTAATGGTGTATTTAAAATGCATAGTGATTGTGCGACAATGCAGTAAATAATGAACCCATAAATAAATTTAAATTTGATATTGTTTATGGCTGTTACTGTTGAAGTGCTGAAGCATTTTGGAGAAGGTTCTTCTTTATCGTGATTCTGTAAATTTTCTTGATTTGCTTTTAAATTGAACAAGTTTCTCCAGAAAGAAGGAGGGACAAGTAGAGTGTAGATACTTGTAATTCCTAGTGCAAAGAGTGGGATCGGATATGCTATTAAAATTCCTAAATGAAGGCCAACCCCTATTATGAGAAGAATTGGTCGTGCTCTTTTGCTCCAAATTAAAAAAATAAATACCAGCTCAAAAATAAGAGTTAAATAACCTAAAAATAAACTAATGGGCTTGATGTTTAGCACAAACGATAAGTCCATGTATGTATTTTGAGGGAGGCTAGTCGGTAGCCAAAAGCCTAAACCTTTTAACCACATAGGAGAGGCAAATTTCCAAAAGATAGAATCAAAGTATATTAATCCAATCCCTACCAATGGTGGAAGTAAATAGTATAATAAGCTTGTATTCATGTTAAAACTCTTGCTCCCTGTGCCTAATTTGTTGTTAAGCACGTTGTCAAGGGACAGAGATTTAGACAGCGGAAGAAAAGGAAGGAGAAAATTTACTCCTATCAATGACCAATCTAAATGATATTCATAAGTTCTGAATACAGAGAAGGTACCTAAGGACAATACAAGATTAATTATAGTACAATACCTGGTGAATAGGCCAAGTGCCAAGGATAATAGAGCAATTAACCAACAAATAAGTACAAATGTTAAATTAATTTCTGCATACTCAATGTACGGAATTGGGTCAAAAATTAACTTTCTAAAATAGAACATCTGTACTATCTCAAAAAATAGTACAGATGCGTAGGCGATTCTAAAAACGGCTAATCCCTCTGATGGGACTTCTGTTTTATAAACTTTTTTCAGCTTATTGTAAAAAAGCGCCATGTGTTTTATAGTTTAACGGTAACAATTATTCCTGTAATAATTAACCCCAGACCTATGAGTTTACCTGTGGTAAGCACTTCGCCAAAAAGGAGAACACTTAGAATAAGCACAATAATGAAGCTCAAACTCATGAACGGATAGGCAAAAGAAAGCTCAAACTTAGTCATGGCTGCCATCCAGAACAAGGAGGCAAGGAATGCTGAAGCAAACCCAGAAATAATGAACGGGTCAAGTAAAAGCTTTACCATGAACAATAGTTTATCAGGTAAATCCTCTGGTAGACTCCCAATTTTATTGATTCTCCATTTTAAGATAAGTTGACCGTACACGGTGAAGAATATGGTAGAGAATATATATAGATATCCCATAGGGTACTTTCTTTTAAGAAGCTCAAATGAATTAAATGGAATGATAACAATCTTTAGAAGAAGTATTTGTGCTATGGATATTTTCCATATTGAGCTTGGTTAAAATTTGCACATTATCTTTTATCTGCTTTACAATAGTATAACTTGAGGTTGTCTGATAGACTCAGAATAAGTTATTTATACTTTTTATAGTATAGATGAAGCTGCAAATTTAATGAATGTTATTTACAGTCCTATGAATTTAAATGATTGGGCTGTGTAGGCTTTCCTGAAGTCGGCCATATAAAAGGTGTAAAACTATTAACTTCAATAGTAATGAAAAAGAAAAAGTTCACCGATACGCAAATTATCAAGGCCATTATGGAGCACGAGAACGGGCGCAATGCCTAGGAACTCTGTCTGGAGTTAGGTGTTACCACGGCCGCTTTCTACAATTGGTGCCAGCGCTTAAAAATCTAGAAGTGAAAGTGCTAAAGCGGATAAGGGAGCTGAAGAAGGAGAGTGCCTGTCTGAAAAGATGTCTGCTAGGCTCTATCTGATACACAGTGTCCTTTAGGACACTGTGGGGAAAAAGCTTTTGGCCCTGACGGAAAAAGGCTTTGGTTGGGATTATGGAAAAGGAGCATGGGATAAGCAGCCAGCCCCTTAAGTAGTGGACCTGACTAAAGGCACGTATTGATACCGGCCCAGGCCAAATGATGGGAGCCCGTTCACTAAACACCTATAGTTACTGGTGGAGAAACATATTTCCATCGGTTTTTGGCAGTGCTTCTACAAGCTACGCAATATGGGCCATGGATGGAACCATTAGTGGGTGTACATTCTCTACAACCAGCCTAGGCTGTGCCTGAAAAACCATCAGGCTTAGTTTAGCCGTAGAATCCTCTGAGGAGGGAGGACTAGATGAGTTACGGCAGATATGAATCAAGCCAGTTGCAGTGGGAGCTGATAGGGGAGAAGCTACCGGTGCGTTTCCGCGTGCAGATGGCAAGGGGCGGCCGAGCCGCCTGACCGGGAGCTGCTCAATGAAACGCTCTGTATCCTGTGCTCGGAGAGACCTGCCGGAGAAAGTATGTTCCCTGGCAGTCAGTGTACAACCGGTTCCGGAGGTGGCAGCAGCAGGATCTAAAAAAAAGCGAGCCAACAGGCGTTATGCCGCTCCAGAGGCGGTTTCTCTTCCAAAGTTCACCTGCTCTGCTGCGGTAAAGGCTTTCCTTTGCAGGTGAGTTTGACAGCCGGGCAGGCAGGTGACGCTCCGCAGTTGCTCACCCTGCTGGAAAGGGAAAGGGAAAAGGCGAAGGTGCTCATCGTAGACAAAGGCTACGATCAGGAAGGCGCTCAGGGAAAGAAGGGTACGGGCACAGATACCGGAGAAGGTGCTACCAGAGGGTGAAGGCCCAGAAGAAAAGGCAGAAAGCTGCGGCTCGACGGGCAGCTTTACAAGAAATGCAATGTGGTGGAAAGGCTGGTGAACAAGCTAAAGGAAATGCGAAAGTTTGCCTGTCGATATGATAAGCTCTCGCTCAGCTACCTGCAGTTTGTCTTCCTTGCCTTCATCAGAATATCCCTCAAACCCTAATGTTTAGACACCCTAGCCTCAACATCAGGCAAAGGTTCAGGTTTCCCGTCCGAGTGAAACAGGTGCTGCTCCAGTCAGAGGGGATTTATCAGGTGTGGTCAATCGACTTCATGTCTGATAGCCTCCGGGACGGCAGAAAATTCAGCCTTTGAATAACGTCGACGACTACAACAGGGTTATCCTCACTACGGAGGCTGATTTGTCGCTTCCTTACCTGCGCCCGATTAAGGTGCAGAGGGCAGCCTGCTGGAAATGATACGTGTCGAACGGCCTTGAGTTCATCTTAAATAAGCTCGAGTGCTGGTGCAGGGAAAATAAGAATCGCATGTCCTTCAATCTACTTGGTAAACCGATGCATTACCCCTTTTTGAAACGCTGTAGCGGCAGTTCAGAAGGGAGCTGTTCAATCCCTATTTGTTCAGAATCTTATCGGAAGTTCGAGAAAAAGCTAATGAGGCCTGTAACTGCCTCCTGCCTCTTAAGGTCTTTTACTTTTGGAGCTCCTTCTGATTTATTGGAAGGAATCGTAAATAAAAAATCAACTTTAAATGGCTTAAAATCCGAGGGAGAACTTACAGCTGCTTTTTGATATTTTCTTTGGAATTGAACTTTTTAAACATTACAACTGGTTAAAGCTGTTTGCTAAAAGAAAAAAACTTTTAACCTTAAAACTGCCGACTTTTATTATCCTAAGGCTGGGGTTGTCTGTTACTATTTCAAAAGGGCAGCAAGTATTAGTGATTGGGTATATGATAAAGGAGAGCTCAGTATAGGTCTTGGTTTCTGTAAACGGGAGGTGCGATGCATTGTCAAAGTGATTTAGATAGACTAATGAGGGGTTATTTGCTTGTTTGGCTTTTTCAGAAAGACAGGGAAGGGCTATTAAGTAGTGGGTGAACGTACTGGTAGTTGTATAACTTGTTACAACCGACAGGGGAAAAGTTCATAACTTTAACATGCTCTTAATTATGTGTTTAATTTTTTTATGAAGGGGGAAAGGTAATACTTGTTTGTGTGTGGTATCTTTGAGCCTTTAATTTCAATATCGAGGTGGGTCAAATTATGGAAAAACGTGAGGTAGATGCGGTGGTGGTGGGCTCTGGCCCTAACGGTCTGGCGGCGGCCATTGCCATGCAGGAGGCGGGTCTCTCGGTTCTGCTGGTGGAGTCTAAGGAAAACATTGGCGGCGGCATGCGCACGCAGGAACTCACGCTCCCCGGCTTCCGGCACGATGTCTGCTCGGCCATTCATCCGCTGGCCGCCAAATCACCTTACTTCCAGACGCTGCCCCTGCACGAGCATGGGTTGGAATACATATATCCCGCTGTAGCCGCTGCGCACCCGCTTGACAAAGGCACTGCCGCCGCCCTTGCCCACTCTCTCCCTGAAACAGCTCAACGGCTGGGTACCGACGAAAAAGCCTATCTGAGCCTGATGGAGCCCCTCGTCGGCGATTGGCCTGACATTGCCACTGACGTGCTGGGCCCGCTTCAGTTTCCGAATGACCCTTTTAAAATGGCTAAGTTTGGATTGAAGGCCATGACCGCTGCCACGTTTCTGGCCGACAGGCTTTTCACTACCCCGGAGGCGCGGGGGCTGTGGGCGGGCATGGCGGCGCACTCGCTCCAGCCGCTCTCCAAAATGACTACCTCAGCCATTGGCCTGGTGCTCATGGCTCAGGCGCACCTGCACGGCTGGCCTTTGCCCAAAGGCGGCTCCCAAAGCATTGCCAATGCCCTGGCCTCCTACTTTATCTCTTTGGGCGGTAAAATAGAAACGAACTTTCACGTAAGCTCATTGGCGCAGTTGCCTTCTTCGCATGCGGTGCTGCTGGACGTGACACCCCGGCAGCTGCTGGAAATAGCCGGGCACAAGTTCTCCCCGCTGTACCGGTGGCAGCTGGAGAAGTACCGCTACGGCATGGGCGTGTTCAAGGTAGACTGGGCATTGGACGGTCCTGTTCCCTTCACCGCGCCGGAATGCCGGCAGGCTGGCACCGTGCACCTTGGGAATACCTTGGAGGAAATCGCCGCCGCCGAGCAGATGACCTGGAAAGGCCAGCACCCCGACAGACCGTTTGTGCTGCTGGCCCAGCAAAGTGTCTTTGACGGCTCGCGGGCGCCGGAGGGCAAGCATACCGCCTGGGCCTACTGCCACGTGCCCGGCGGCTCCACCAAAGACATGGCCGGGGCCATTGAGCGGCAGGTGGAGCGTTTCGCGCCGGGCTTTAGAGAAAGAATTTTGGCGCGGCACACCATGAATACCCAACAGATGGAGGCGTACAACCCCAACTACATCGGCGGCGACATCAACGGCGGCGTGATCGACATCCGGCAACTCTTCACCCGACCCGCCCTGCGCCCCTCGCCGTACCGTACCTCGGCCAAGGGCATTTACGTGTGCTCTTCCTCTACCCCCCCGGGCGGAGGGGTGCACGGCATGTGCGGTTACCACGCCGCCGCCCAAGCCCTCAAAGATGTCTTTGGGTTGAAAGCGAAAAGCTTAAATTAATGGTAGAAGTTGGATGTTATAAGCGGAATTTGGAGGAGGGTGCTAAACATTTTAGCAGGTTCACTTTGGTGAGGATAATTCATCTACATCTATTTTACGAAACTGTTTTATTTATGTGCTTTTTTGAAGGTGGTGTGCATGAATATATGTTAACTAATTTGATGTAACTGTTCTGCTGCAGGCTGAGCCTCAATTTTCTTAATGTTTTTTAACACTCCCTGTTGCGGTATTTCCAAAATGTGTCACACATCGTCTGCTATAGATAATATTTTAAATATATCCTGCAGAAATTAGCTGTAGACTAAATCTAAAAAGGCTATTTGAAATTCCTCTATTTGACTTAATGTGCCTGTCCTTTTCATCCTCTTTAACCACTCCCAATGCCAATAATTGTTTAGTTTATGATTGCCGTAGCGCACCATGCCTGTCTACTGACAATATCGTTAGATCAGGTTTAACTAAGTTTCTTATTTACAAACACAGCCATGAAAGATATGGCTACAAAGCAGATGATTGCCTAGCTATGCTATTCTTGGCATGGATGAAAATTAAACTTTGTAATATTAAGTTAGCTTTTTGTCATTTTCATAGTGTTCTAGTGTGCGTATTTATTGTAACCAAAACTTTCACATGTTTTAAAAGAAAAATTGAAAAGACAATCTCTATGAAAATTTATTCACATAATTAAAATTAGAAATTTAGTTTTGCCCTTGCTTATCTGCGTACTTAGGGCCACTTTCTACTACAGAATATTTTTTATCCTTTAGCTTTATGAAAAATCTTTCAAAGTAAGCATAAGAAAGATAACTTAAGACTATTGTAATTGATAAAACGAGGGAATAAATAAGAAAGTTATAAATTATAGAACCCTTGATTACTCCTAAATTATTAACAAAGGCAAATGAGAAAAACATTACAATCGGATGATACATATAGATACCATATGACCATATACCAGTTTTAGCCAAAAATTTGTTCTCCAGTTTAAAGCCACTCTTATCTTGAACTATAAATAATATTAAAAGAGCAAAGAGGCAGGACAAGGCAAGGTTATCAATATGTTTAATTAAACAAAGACAAACCGCCGCGAAGGTGACAAATAATATCCATCCATTTGTAAAAAAAGGACGTAATTTATTTCCATAGTAATAAAGAGCATAGGCACCCAAAGCGCCGATTGCCATAAATTCAATGAGGAAGAGCCTCAAAAATTTCTTCATAAACAAAATGTATTTTTGCTCTTCGCCGATTGAAGATGCTTTGAAGAAAGTAAGTAAAATTATAATTCCCAGCAGATAATAAGGTAAATGTTTGTTGCTTACTCTTTTGACAAGGTGCGGCCAAAACAAATAAAATTGTTCTTCTACTCCAACTGACCAAGCCTGAGCTACTCCAGTTACTCCTGGCCTTAATAATAAAGCCAAGTTGGGTAGAAATAAGAGGAACAGAATTAATGTGCTATAAAAATGGTTATCTAGTAGTAAAATTCTGTTATAATAATATTCCTCTCCATGCAGGGCAGGAATATTATGCGCGAGGAAGGGTAAAAGAAAGAAAGAAAGAAAGACAACTAGGTAATAAACTGGCCAAATTCTCAATGCCCTTCTCACGTAAAACTTCCAAATATCTATACTGCCAGTCCTCTCCTTTTCAGTCAGTAAAAGGAAGGTGATTAAAAAGCCGCTTAACACGAAAAACAAATAAACCCCATTCTTCCCTAGATGGGAAATAAAAGATTCAAATTTTGTATCATATAAACTATATATATTATCTCTATGCTTGTAAAGTTCTATGTGATGGAATAAAACAGCTAGTGCAGCTAAAGCTCTTAATTCGCTTAGCCCTTTAAAATTTACTCTAGAATTCATTTATATCGTATAATAATGTGCCTTTCTTTGACAAATTCATAAAATAAAGCCAATAGGAATAGCACCAATTTTTTTTAAAAGCTAACTTTGGGAAGGAATGTTTAATGTAAATCTATTATGTAACTTCTTCATTGAGTGAAAGGCTATAACGAAAATGATTATCAAATATATTGGGGATAAAGGTAAATATAATCATTTTACTATATGAAGATTTGCTATTTTACTTTCTTATTCTTACGCAGAAATACCTTCGCTTCCTTATTTGCCGCCGATTTACTATCCGTCAACTTCATCACCATCTCATAATACTGTTTCGCCAACGGAATCTTCTTCTCCTGATCAGCAATTCTAGCCAAATTCTGAAACGAGGAAATATAATAGCCAGATTCCTTTTCCCCCACTTGCTCGGCAAAGGTAATACATTGCTGGTAATAAGCTTTTGCTTTCTGCAAGTCGCGGTACTTGTGCTGGTTGATGTAGCCTAGGTAAAAGCTGGCGTAGCGGCCACTGATGGCTTCATATCCGAACTGCTTCTGCGAAATCTTCTCCAGAATTGCATTTGATACATTCTCTGCTAGTGTAAAGTTGCCTTGTGTAAAGGCCATTCGGGCGTAGAAGCGCTGAAAGTACGGGTTGTCTGGATAGGTATTTGCCAAATACTGCGACAGTGACATGGCGGCGCTTGAGTTTTTGGCATCATTGGCATAAATCTTCATCAGGAAGAACTTAGCTTCTGTGCCGGTGTAAAACCCATTGAAAGCCACCTGTTGCAACTGGCGCAGGCCTAATTGCTTATTCCCCTTCGGGAAAAAGTAGAGGACAGGTCTCAGGAGTGGATAATTCTCGTGAATCCAGACGGCGTAGTAGTTGAAAAGAGCCTCGCCGAACAGAAACTCATCACTTAATCCGTTAGCTTTACGGCTCTTCTGCAGGAAATCCAGAGATCGGTTAGCCATAACGGCGGCTTTGCGCCAGTTTTTCCGCTCAGAGTGCAGACGAGCTCCAAAGCCATTGGCCGCCGACAGGAAAAAGGCGGCCTCTAAATTTTTCTTGTCGTTGTCGTAAAGCTCCTCAGCCAGGGTGATAGTGGTGTCCATATAAGCCAGAAAGGGAGCGTCAAACCGGGTATCATTAATATTGGAGGGTACCATTTTCCACCAGTTGCTCAGACCCAGCAGGAAGTAGGGCATAGGGTGATTTGGGTACCGGCGGCGCAACGACTTAAACTGCTTTTCGGCCGTCTCAAAATTGAAGTTGTACATGTTGTCAACTGCCCCACCCAACTCATTCATGATGCTCTCGTTGAGCAAGAGCCAACCTTTAATGTCCAGCGCCTGGGGTAGCACATCGACAGAATCAAGGATGATGCTAGCCTTGAGCGAATCCAGAAGTTTCTGGTCAATCTGCTGTGTTGAGTCAGGCACTTGTGCGTAGGCTTTGCACACACCCAATATCAGAAGAAGAGAGAGAAGAATCTTTTTCATTCAAATTTCTAAAAACAGCTCCGAAACGCTGGTCACAAGGCAGGCGAGAAATTTCGCACCTAAACCAATATTTGCCCCCACAACATGTTTAGCCCGCGGCAGGGTTCAAAAGCAGGAAATTAAGCGGCTGTTTTTGACCTGTTTTAGCAAAAGTAGGCCTAAAACGCACAGCTAGTGCAAAAGAATTTCCTTTACTTTGAAGAAACGAACAACTATGGAATTATTGCGTCGGCTCTGCCAGTTACATGCCCCTTCGGGTAACGAGGTACAGATGAAAGAATTTCTGCTGAGATACGTGCAAGATCACCAGCATTCATGGAAAGTACAACCCCAAATCATATACGGAGAGGGCTTTCAGGATTGTCTTCTGTTGGTGTTCGGGAAGCCCCGCACAGTCATCTTCGCGCATATGGACTCAATTGGGTTTATGGTGCGGTACGGAAAACAGTTGGTAAAGATAGGAGGACCTCAAACCGAAACTGGCTATACGTTGGTAGGCGAAGACAGCCAAGGCAAAATCGAGTGCACGCTTCGCGAAGACGAGGAAGATGGCAGCTTAACCTATGACTTTCACCGGGAGATTGACCGCGGCACCGAATTGGTGTTTCAATGTGATTTTAGAGAAACCGAAGAAACGATCCAGAGCTGCTACTTAGACAACCGCCTTGGCGTCTGGAGTGCCCTGCAGGTGGCCCAAACGCTGGAAAATGGGGTTGTTGCCTTTGGCGGCTGGGAGGAAGTTGGCGGCGGCTCTGTAAGATATTTGGCAAAATACATACATGAGCAATATGGAATCACCCAAGCCTTGGTTTCTGACATTACATGGGTAACCGAAGGAGTGCGTGCTGGTGAAGGCGTGGCTATTTCACTCAGAGATTCGCTCATTCCCCGGCGCAGTTTTGTGCGGAAAATTATCAGATTAGCCCAGGAAGCTAACATTCCTCACCAGATAGAAGTGGAAAACGCGGGCGGTTCAGACGGCAAGGAGCTGCAGCATTCAGATATCCCCTGGGATTGGTGCTTTATTGGCGCACCGGAAGATCATGTGCATTCACCTAATGAGTTGGTGCACAAAAAAGACATTGAAGCCATGGTAGACATATATAAACTACTGATGCATAAACTGTAAAAACAGCAGCATAGAGTATAAGGTATATTTGTTTTTTAGAGGAGAAACGCTAGATTGCACAACAGACCCAAGTATGGTCACTATTGATTCAGCTTTTGTAACTGCTAATGATTTAATTTAGAAGTACGTTTTAGTTTAGTCAGCTATGCTTCTGTTTTAACCCTGTTTTTCGGAAATCAGGTCTAAAACACACCTTGGGAGATTGGTCTTTGGGGTGAGGAAGTGGTAGGAGAAGTTTAGAGTTAGGCCATTGGCAGGGCAAGAGTAGCTTACCAGTACGCTTTCTACATTCAACTAACAAACAAACCATTTCTCTATGCAGACTATTCTTTACGCCATTCCTGCTTTCGGTTTGGTAGCCCTCTTGTACACTGCCATAAAATCAGCTTGGGTAACCAAGCAAGATGCCGGTGATGAAAAAATGAGCACCATTGCCAGGTACATTGCCGAGGGGGCAATGGCTTTCCTGAAGGCCGAATACAAGGTGCTTACCTATTTTGCCATTATAGCCTCCCTTTTTCTTTTCTATTTGGGCTACGTGGGTGAGAAATCATCGCCCATCATTGTGGCCGCATTTTTAATTGGTTGTATCTTCTCGGCTCTGGCTGGATTCATTGGCATGCGCATTGCCACAAAAGCCAACGTTAGAACCGCGCAGGCTGCCAAAACAAGTTTATCCAGAGCATTGAACGTGTCGTTCACCGGCGGCGCCGTGATGGGAATGGGCGTGGCTGGTCTGGCCGTTCTGGGTTTAGGTTCTTTATTTATCGCCTTCTATTACTGGTTTGTGCAAAGGCACGGAGCCTCCGCCTCTAGTGAAGAGATGGAAATTGCGCTGGAAGTACTTACCGGCTTCTCGTTAGGTGCGGAAAGTATTGCTCTCTTCGCGCGCGTGGGCGGTGGTATCTATACCAAAGCGGCCGATGTGGGTGCTGACTTGGTAGGGAAAGTAGAAGCTGGAATTCCTGAAGATGATCCCCGAAACCCTGCCACCATCGCCGATAACGTGGGAGACAACGTGGGTGACGTGGCCGGTATGGGCGCCGACTTGTTCGGGTCTTACGTGGCCACCATTCTGGCTACTATGGTGCTGGGCCGGGAGATAACGGTAACCGATGATTTTGGTGGCCTTTCTCCTATTCTGTTGCCCATGATTATTGCCGGCATGGGCATTATCTTCTCTATGATTGGCTGCGCTTTTGTACGGGTAAAGGAAGGTGGTAACGTGCAGGCGGCCCTGAACATGGGGAACTGGTCTTCGGTGGCCTTGACCGCCATCGCCTCGTATTTTCTGATCAATTGGCTCATGCCCGAGACCTTGAGCCTGAGGGGCTATGAATTTACCTCCATGGGAGTTTTCTGGGCGGTTCTGATTGGTTTGGCAGTAGGTACGCTTATTTCCATCATCACCGAGTATTACACAGCCATGGGCAAAGGTCCGGTGAATTCCATTGTGCAGCAATCATCTACCGGCGCGGCTACGAACATTATCTCAGGCTTAAGCGTGGGCATGATGAGTACGGCTCTGCCGATTATTGTGCTTGCTGCAGGTATTGTGTTCTCGTACTCAGTAGCTGGTCTTTATGGAGTGGCTATTGCCGCCGCCGGTATGATGGCCACCACTGCCATGCAACTCGCCATTGACGCCTTCGGGCCTATCGCCGATAACGCGGGTGGTATTGCTGAAATGAGCGAACTGCCTAAAGAAGTACGTGAGCGCACTGACATTCTGGATGCCGTAGGAAATACCACCGCCGCTACGGGCAAAGGTTTCGCCATAGCCTCAGCGGCGTTAACTTCTCTTGCCTTGTTTGCCGCTTTTGTGGGCATCTCCGGCATCAGCACCATTGACTTGTACAAGGCTCCTGTTCTAGCCGGTCTGTTTATAGGCGGTATGATTCCTTTTGTTTTTTCAGCTTTGGCCATTAGTGCGGTAGGCCGGGCGGCTATGGCTATGGTGCATGAGGTGCGCCGTCAGTTCCGCGAGATCCCCGGCATTATGGAAGGAACCGGTAAGCCAGAATATGACAAATGCGTAGCCATTTCTACCAAAGCGGCCATCCGGGAAATGATGTTGCCGGGTGCCATTGCCCTGATCGTGCCTATTATAGTGGGTTTCGGTTTGCGCGGGGTGTTTGAGGATGTATCTAGCGCTGAGATTTTAGGCGGTGTATTAGCCGGGGTAACCGTAGCCGGGGTGCTCATGGCTATCTTTCAATCAAACGCCGGAGGTGCCTGGGACAACGCCAAAAAATCTTTTGAAAAGGGCGTGATGATTAACGGGGTGATGGAGTACAAAGGCTCTGAACCCCACAAAGCATCGGTGACCGGAGATACAGTAGGCGACCCGTTCAAAGACACCTCTGGCCCGTCTATGAATATCTTGATCAAGCTGATGTCTATTGTGTCACTGGTAATTGCCCCGCACATTGCCGTGCGCGAGACACCGCCTCCGGCGCCAGAGAACAGAATTGATTTGGAGGGACGAAAGTTGCAGAATCCGGTAGACGCTGGAACAACGATACAGTACCCAGCCGCTAAAATTTAAAGCGACTCAGTTTCTGGAGTAAAAAGCTGTTTGTAGTCTTCCTTCAGACTCCAAACAGCAAAGCTTTTTCTACTTTTCAAAAGTCCTTTTCTAAATGAGAAGGGCTTTTGTTTTTTTATTTAGGCCTTTATTCCCCAAATTTGATGCACCCAATCTGAAATCATAATGCATCATCCTTCGGTCACCATTCACGATAAGCAGTTCAGCCTGTACATTCCAGAGCGTAAAATCCTTCACAGCGTGGAGATTGTGGCCACCCGCCTCAGCCATGATTACCGCGGTAAACGCCCGCTGTTCCTGTCGGTGCTGAATGGGGCGTTTATGTTCGCGTCTGACCTGATGAAGGAGATGAGCACGCCCTGCGAGATTTCGTTTATCCGGTTGGCCTCTTATTCAGACATGCATAGCACCGGAAAGGTGAAGGAGATTATGGGCCTTAACGAAGATATAAGAGGCAGGCACATAATAATAATTGAAGATATTGTGGACACCGGGCACACTATTGCCGGTCTGCTTCCGCAGTTGCGCCAGAAGGGACCCGCCTCGGTAGAGGTGGCCACACTGCTTATTAAGCCTGAAAGCCTGCAGCACAACCTGGCCATTAAATATCCGGCTATGTCTATTGCCAATGACTTTGTGGTAGGCTATGGGCTAGACTACAACGGCTTGGGCCGTAATCTGCGAGATATTTACAAGGTAATATAGCCTAGGGTAAGGAGTATGTTTTTGGCTTGTTTTCTAAAAATCAGGCTTAAAACGTCAACTTCAGCCGCTAATGGCTTATAAAACTGCTACCTTTTTCCAGATTTTCTTCTTACTTTTGTAATCTCACAATTTTGATACTCATGCTGAATTTAGTACTCTTCGGCCCTCCAGGGGCAGGAAAAGGCACGCAGAGCCAGAAGCTAATTGAAAAATACGGACTGATTCACCTTTCAACCGGTGATTTGCTGCGTTCAGAGATTTCTCAGGGAACAGAGCTGGGGCTGAAGGCCAAGAAGCTGATGGACGAAGGTTTGCTGGTGCCAGACGAAGTAGTGATTGGTATGATTGAATCAAAAATTGCCGATAACCGCGACGCAGCTGGGTTCATTTTTGATGGTTTCCCGCGTACTGTTCCACAGGCCGAGGCACTAGACCAATTACTGGAGAAATACGACCAAGGCATAACCTGCATGATTGCTTTGCAGGTAGACGAGCAAGAACTGGTGAAACGCCTATTGTTGCGCGGCAAGACCTCGGGCCGCCCGGACGATGCCGACGAGGCTCTTATTCAGAAGCGGGTGGTGGAGTACAATACTAAAACAAGACCGGTTGCTGACTATTATGCCCAACAAGGCAAATTTTACGCAATAGACGGAATTGGGGAGATTGAAGACATCTTCGCGAAGAGCTGCGAAATTATTGGCGCTTGCCAACTAGCGTAAGCACCTAACCATATTTTAAATCTCTAAAACCATCTGATGAGAAATTGTCAGATGGTTTTTAGTTGATGTAAGGTTCTCACAATCAAAGATGTTTTTGACCTATTTTACCAAAAGCAGGTTTAAAACGTAAATCTGTTAGTGCGCCAAACTCAATTGGTCATTAATCATTCCATCATTAATCATTGCATAAGCCGTGTCATCATCCAACTTCATAGATTACGTTAAAATTTGCTGCCGATCAGGGCATGGAGGCGCCGGTTCAGCGCACTTGCACCGCGACAAGAAAACAGCCAAAGGCGGTCCAGACGGTGGTGACGGCGGCCGAGGTGGCCACATTATCCTGAAAGGCAATTCACAGCTCTGGACGCTGCTGCACCTGCAATACCAGAAGCACGTGATTGCCGAGAACGGCGGAAACGGTGGCCCGAGCCACTCCAGTGGCTCTTTTGGCAAAGACATTGTTCTGGAAGTGCCCATTGGAACCATAGCCCGTGATGCCGAGACGGGTGAAATAAAGGCCGAAATCACGGAAGACGGCCAGATGGAAATTATCACCCCTGGCGGTCGAGGAGGCTTAGGCAATGCTCATTTTAAATCGCCTACAAACCAAACGCCACGCCACGCTCAGCCTGGTGAGCCCGGCCTGGAGGAGTGGACCATTCTGGAATTGAAACTGTTGGCCGACGTGGGTCTGGTGGGTTTCCCGAATGCCGGAAAGTCTACCCTGCTATCCGTTGTGTCCGCAGCTACCCCTAAAATTGCCAATTACCCGTTCACTACTTTGGTGCCAAACCTGGGCGTGGTAGCCTACCGCGACTACAAATCCTTTGTGATGGCTGATATTCCAGGTATCATAGAAGGAGCTTCTGAAGGGAAAGGGTTAGGGATCAGGTTCCTGAAGCACATTGAGCGCAACTCTATTCTGCTGTTCATGATCTCAGTGGAAAGCCCAGACATAGCCGCAGAATATGAAGTGCTGGTCAACGAGCTAAGAACCTACAACCCAGAACTGTTGCACAAGCAACGTCTGTTGGCCATCACTAAAACCGATTTGATAGATGACGAACTAGAGGCTGAAATGCGCGCCACACTGCCTAAAGATTTGCCTACCATCTTCATCTCCAGCATGACCAATAAGAATATCACCCAGCTGAAAGACATGATCTGGAAGGCGCTGCATACGGCTTAAAGGAAGATGCATACGCGTTTATGGAGCTGTTTAATAAAAAAATAGCCAAAAACACTCTGCCGCTGTGTGGGATTTACCATTCCCCTTTTCACACCTGCTGAATTTCGGGGATTAGGAAATCCCCGACAGAGTACATTCGGATTTGTAAATCCGAATGAGCGAAACGTCGGAAAGGCTTTCGGTTTTTTGTAGTCCCCTTTGAAGGGGGTAGGGGGATGACAAGGACGGCAGAAGAGGCAGTAAGCTCCTGCCATACCTGTCACACGCAAAAGGCAGACATTTTAAGATAAAATGCCAGTTTGGCATAAAAACACGTTTGGCAAAATAGTTGCCCACCAAGGGTACGCCATACTAGAAGAAATAAATCTGCAAGGAGATATGACGACATCAAAAGAACAGAACCCTCAGGAAGAGGAAAATATACAGCCTGAAAACAACGCTGAGGCAACAGAGAATACAGAAGCTACTGCCGAAGAATCAGCAGAGCAAACCTCTGAAACCGAAGCTGCGGAAGGAGATAAAACAGCTGCTGAGCTGGATGAATTGCGCGATAAGTACCTGCGCTTGCAGGCTGAGTTTGATAATTTCAGACGCCGCACATCAAAAGAGCGCTTAGAACTTTTTAAAACCGCAAACCAAGAGCTGATGGTGGCGCTGATTCCAGTGCTGGATGATCTGGAGCGGGCGCAAACTGCCATGAAAGATGCCCAGGATGTAGAGGCGGTGAAGGCGGGCGTGGAGCTGGTATTCAGTAAATTCCAAGGCCTGCTTGGACAAAAAGGCTTGAAACCAATGGAAGCTGTAGGACAACCCTTTGATGCTGATATTCACGAGGCCATCACCCAAATACCAGCGCCAAGTGAGGAGATGAAAGGAAAAGTGATTGACCAAGTAGAGAAAGGATATTACCTCAATGACAAAGTGGTTCGCTTTGCCAAGGTGGTAATTGGAGCATAATACAATGGCTACGAAACGAGATTATTATGAAGTGCTGGGGGTGTCAAAAGGGGCATCGGCGGATGAGATAAAGAAAGCGTACCGCAAAATCGCGATCAAATACCACCCCGATAAAAACCCCGACGACCCAACTGCCGAAGACAAATTCAAAGAGGCCGCGGAAGCCTATGAGGTGCTCAGCGATGACCAAAAGCGTCAGCGCTACGACCAGTTCGGGCACCAGGGCGTGAATGGCGGTGGCTTCGGTGGCGGAGGTGGCATGAACATGGAGGATATCTTCTCCCAGTTCGGTGACATCTTTGGTGGCGGAGGCGGCGGCTTCGAGAGCTTTTTCGGGGGCGGCGGCCAGCGTGGCGGCAGACGCGTGCGCAAAGGCAGCAACCTACGCATTAAGCTGAAGCTTACTTTAGAAGAGGTAGCCAAAGGCGTAGAAAAGAAAATCAAAGTAAAACGTTACGAGGCCTGCCCCGTGTGCGACGGCAACGGCTCTAAAAACGGAACTGCTTTAAATACTTGTCCTACGTGCCAGGGTCAAGGTCAGGTGAAACGGGTGGTGAACACCATGCTGGGCCAGATGGTTTCCAGCAGTACATGCCCTACTTGTCACGGTGAAGGCAAAACTGTCAGCCAGAAGTGTGACGCCTGCCATGGTGAAGGTCGTCAGCTGCGCGAGGAGGTAATTTCTATCAACGTACCAGCCGGTGTAGCCGATGGCATGCAGCTTTCTATGAGCGGCAAAGGAAACGTGCCGGAGCGCGGTGGTATTCCGGGTGACTTGCTCATCCAGATTGAGGAAGAACCGCACCCAACCTTGCGCCGCGACGGCAATAACGTCATGTTTGAGCAGTACGTGAGTTTTGTGGATGCCACTTTGGGTGCTTCTGTGGAAGTACCTACCATCGACGGGAAGGTGAAAATCAAAATAGACCCAGGTACTCAGTCTGGCAAGATCCTGCGCCTTCGTGGCAAAGGTATTCCAGACATCAACGGCTACGGCCGCGGAGATCAACTCATCCATATCAACGTCTGGACTCCGAAGAACGTGAACGCCGAGGAACGCCAGATTTTGGAAAGATTACGTGAGTCTCAGAACTTCGCGCCAAACCCGGGCAAGAATGAAAAAGGCTTCTTCGAGAAAATGAAGGAGTACTTTCAGTAGGAGTTCTGAGTCTTGAGTCGCGAGTCTCGAGTTGAGAATAATTTGAGCAACGCCCGCTATTCATTTTGAATAGCGGGCGTTGCTGTTTTAGGCTTGTTTACTGGAAACAAGCCTAAAACGCATTTTTAAAGGAGCGCCACCTGATACTCCCCCTTTGAACGGGGCGAAGGGGGATGTTTACACCTGTCGGTCCACGCATTGCTGATTCTTTTACTCTTTTTCGGTCATCCCGAGCAACGCCGAGGGATCTAACGAAGATGTTCTGTGGTAGGTGCAAATGCCTCGGCCAACGTTCAGGACAGGTCGCGACCTGTCCGTACATTTTCCCAATACAAAACAGACCTCACTTGCTCAAATGATCTCGCAGTGTCTTGAAGACCTGCGAGTGTCTACGCCAGTAGCTGTTGCTACCATACATGCTACAAACAAAAAATTAAACCTGATCATCTTGGTACAGGCAGCTTACGCCAATCAGGAGATCGGCGGTCCAGAAGTGCGTAAAGCGCTGGCGCTAACTCCAAGCACAACAATTAGCAATCAACAAAAAGCAATTCTGCGTTTCAGGCCTGCTTTTTGAAAACCAGCCCCAAAATGCAGGGTGGTTTGCTTAGTCGAAGTCTTTCCCTTAGCTTTAACCTAACATCTAACCATTCAACTCTTGGTACCCATTCTGCAAATACAAGGCGTGAGCAAACGCTACGAGGCGCATCAGGCCCTGAACCAAGTTTCATTCAATGTGCCGCCGGGCAGTATTTTTGGGCTGCTGGGGCCAAACGGGGCGGGTAAAACATCGCTCATAAGAATTATCACCCAAATTACAGGTCCTGATGAAGGGAAGGTGCTGTTTGAGGGGCAGCCGTTGCAGCCCAGGCATGTGCAGCAAATCGGGTACCTGCCAGAGGAGCGGGGGCTTTACAAGAAAATGAAAGTGGGGGAGCAGTTGGTGTATTTGGCGCGTTTGAGAGGGCTGGAAAAAGCCGATGCCCAGCAAAAAATTAAGGCATGGGCGGAGCGGTTGGAGCTAACTACATGGTTGAATAAAAACGTAGAGGACCTTTCCAAAGGCATGCAGCAAAAAGTGCAGTTCATTGCCACAGTGCTGCACGAGCCCAGGCTGCTGATTCTGGACGAGCCTTTCTCCGGCTTCGACCCAGTGAATGCCAACATCATAAGAGATGAAATTCTTCGCCTGCGCGAGGGAGGCTGCACCATCATTTTCTCCACGCACCGAATGGAGTCGGTTGAGCAGATGTGCGATTACATTGTGCTGATCAACCGTTCAAAGAAAGTACTGGAGGGTAGTGTGAAGGAGGTGAAAACCGTTTACCGCACCAACACTTACTGCGTGGAGGGACAGGGCAAACTGCTCATTACCTCGCCTGATTTTAAGGTGATTTCGCAAAAACAGGCCGGAAACGACTTTTCAGCCGAGGTGCAGCTTGAGCCTAATGTAGGGTCTAATGAGTTACTGCGCTACTTACTAGACCGTGTGGAGATTCACCGGTTCGAGGAGAAGGTGCCCAGCATTCATGATATTTTTGTTCAACTAGTAACGCAGCCCCAACATGGATAAGATTTGGTTAGTGTTTCAGCGCGAATACCTGGTGCGCGTGCGTAAAAAGAGCTTTATCGTCATGACCATTCTGGGGCCGTTGCTCATGGCGCTGATCATGATAGTGCCCGTTGGGCTCATGATGATGTCTGATGACACCAAAATTATTCAGGTGCTGGATGAAAGCGGTTTATTAGCCGGTAAATTCAATTCAACGCAAGAACTCAAGTTTGTTTCCGTACAGGGTCCGCTGGAAAGAGCCAAACAGCAATATCTCCAGTCAGAAGATGCTGCCTTGCTGCACATCCCTACCATAAATTTAGATAAGCCCTCGGGAATTCAACTGTATTCCCAGAAAAGCGCCAGCATCTCAGTCATCACCTCAATTGAGAAGCAGTTGAAGCAGGAGCTGGAGGCCATCAAATTTGAGCGATCGGGTATTGACCAAAAGGTGCTGGACCAGATCAAAACCAAGGTGAACATTCAAACAGTGAGCCTCAGCGACGAAGGCGAAAAAAGCAGCAACGTAGGCGTTACGTCCATTGCTGGCTTTATGGGCGCTTTCCTGATTTACCTGTTCATCTTCATTTACGGCGCACAAATTATGCGCGGCGTGATTGAGGAAAAAACCAGCCGAATTCTAGAGGTGATGGTGTCTTCGGTAAAACCATTCCAGCTCATGGCCGGCAAAATAATGGGCATTGCCGCCGTAGGTCTCACGCAGTTCCTGCTCTGGATTGTTTTGAGCTCCGCCATATACGCGGGTGTGGCCTCCTCCTTTGATTTGAAGCGTTTTTCTGATGCCCAGATAAGCCAAACCATGCAGGGTATGGAAAACGAGCGGGAGGCCCTGCAGGCCCAGGAAATCAACTCGGTGATGAGCGGGCTGGAGAACTTGAACGTGCCGCTGTTAGTAGGTGGCTTCCTATTCTACTTTTTAGGTGGTTACCTGCTGTACGGAGCCTTGTTTGGGGCCGTGGGCGCTGCTGTTGATTCTGAGACAGACAGCCAGCAATTCATGTTGCCCATCACGGTGCCGCTCATACTGTCTTTTATTGTGGCTCAGACCATCATCATGAAAGACCCCAACGGCCCCGTGGCGTTCTGGATGTCCATGGTGCCTTTCACTTCGCCCATCGTCATGATGCTGCGCCTGCCTTTTGGAGTGCCAACTTGGGAGCTGGTGCTGTCTATGGCCTTGCTGGTAGCTGGCTTTGTAGCCACAACATGGCTTGCCGCCCGCATTTACCGGGTGGGAATTCTCATGTACGGCAAAAAAGTGAACTACCGTGAGCTCTCTAAATGGCTGTTTTATAAAGGCTAAATTGATTGCTGATTGTTAATTGCCCATTGTTTAAAATGTACTTTTCTAGGCCTGTTTCCGAAAAAATAGGCCGAAAATAGCGTTTACCGCATCTCCCGCAAGTTTAGCGCTAGCGTAACTTGTGGAAGCGAATGGAGTCAGTTTATAAACTGACATCCAGAAAATTTGAACCTTTAAATGGCTTTGCAAACTGGATGAAAGGATTCAGGATTTGTTATCACCGTGCTTCGGTTACTGCATATGTCAGCAACGGGGATTGCAAATCCCCAAACAGCAAAGACGTGCTAATATAACATGGTCAGTAAATGATCTGATCAGAAAGAAAACCACAAGTTACGCTAGTGATGAACTTAAGGAAGAGAAAGATTTCTGGTCAATAACTATGTTTTCGGCCTGGTTTTCTGAAAACAGCTCTAAAATATGAAGAAGATATTTTCGGCCCTGGCCCTGCTTATTTCTTTAAGTTCCTTTACCATGGACAAACCAGCCTACCGCCTGTTCACCGGCTCGGGCAAAGCCGTGGGATATGAGAAGATGCTAAAAGAGCTGGTTACCGCCGATGTGGTTTTCTTTGGGGAGCAGCACAATGACCCTATTGCCCATTGGCTGCAGCTGGAGTTAGCCAAAGAATTGTATCTGCTCCACGGGAAACAATTGGTGCTGGGTGCCGAAATGTGGGAAACAGATACCCAAGCCGCCGTTGATTCTTTTCTGCTGGGGCAGCTAGAAGAGGAAGAATTTGCCCGCAGCAGCCGTGCCTGGCCCAACTTCAACACAGATTATAAGCAATTCTTGCTTTTTGCAAAGGAGCATGGCCTAAAACTTATTGCCACCAACGCGCCTCGGCGTTCAGCCCGCATTGTAGCCCGCGAAAGCATGAAAGGTCTTGATCAAGTTACAGTCGAGGAAAAGCAGTGGCTGGCCATTTTGCCCATAGCCGTTGATCTGGAGCTGCCCGCTTACAAACGCATGCTCAGCATGTTCGGTGATTCACACGGCACCTCAGCCTCCAGCAGACAAATAGTGGAAGCTCAGGCTTTGAAAGATGCCACCATGGCGCATTTTATCAGCAAAAATCTGCAGCCGGGGCAGCGCATGTTGCATTTAAACGGCGCCTACCATTCAGATCACCACGAAGGAATCATCTGGTATTTGCGTCGCCTACGGCCAGAACTGAAAATCAAAACCATCAGTACGGTTCTTCAGCCGCAACTGGATAAATTGGAGAAAGAACACGTGAAACGTGCTGACTATGTGCTGGCAGTGCCGGAGAACATGACGAGGACGTATTGATTGCTCTTCAAGTCATTGAATATACTGTTAGTAGAAAATGAAAAGAACTGTATTTAAAGCCCATTTTCTCCTGTTAGCTGCAGTATTTGTTTTTGCTTTTATAGGTCGGGCCTCAAATCTTGCGTTAATGCCGGAGGTAATGTTTGGCTTGAAGGCTTTGATATGGGTTACTGGAGCGGCTTTCTGCTTTTTCTTCTATAAATCTTCTAAGCTGTTGGTGGCTTACTCTTCTTTATACATTTTGACTCCTGTTACCATTGCTGTGGCTTGGCTGGCAGATAGAATATTGGGCTCATTAGTAGCATCAGCCATAGGTTTTATATTGCTGCCACCATCTAAAGTAGCGCAATCATCAGAATATTTTCTAAGGCAGGATATTAGCGGCTTTTTAGGGAGATGCTGTGACTATACTATTTATGAAAGAAGATGGGGATTCTTGGAACAGGAGGCTGCTCATTTTTACTTTCAATCAAACTTGAGTTCCAATGAAGTAAGTTTATCTGTTGACCCTAAAGCGCAGGGCTTATTGATAAGAATAGGTAAGGAAGGTGAAAAGGGAGACATTGTACTGGTGGTGCCATTCAACAAGTAATACATGGCTCTTGTATTCTCTCTAGGTGAAAACAAAAGGCCTGCTCAGAAAGCAGGCCTTTTACATATAATTAAAGAAAAGAGGGGTCTTAAGCGGAGAAAGAGCTACCGCAACCGCAGGTGCTCTTAGCTTGTGGGTTATTGAAGACGAAACCACGGGCGTTAAGGCCATCCTGGAAATCAACTTCCATACCCATTACGTACATGCCGTGCTTTTTGTCCATGATCAATTGAACGCCGTCAAGGTCGAAAATCTCATCAGAGTCTTTGGCCTTGTCAAAACCTAGCAAGTAAGACATGCCTGAGCAGCCGCCACCTTGCACGCCAATACGGAGACCATATTCTTCAGGTACGTTTTTATCTTTCATTATTACCTTTACCTCTTGCAAGGCGCGATCAGTAAGGGCTATTGGTGCTTGTTTTACAGTTGTGCTTTCCATAGTAAGTATGTTATTGCGTTGTAAAGATACAACATTTAGAGTGTTTCTAAACAATGGTGCTATACTATAAGTAACTGAAAATGCGGTGAAATGATTCAGAAACGCCTAACGATTTTTTTGCCATATTTACCACATATTTTCAGTTTAAAAGGCGTAAAGCCACTACTGCAGGTATTGCTTCACGTTCAACAGTGGCTGAAATGCACGACTAACCGTTCAATAAAACTATGACCTTTGATACCTCTTCCTTCATTATTTTAGCAATCTTGAGCTTATTTCCGGCCTTGGTGGTGGCGGGCGGTATGTACCTGCTTACTCAGAAGTACCTTGAGCGTGATTACCGTAAACGCTTGCTGGAAATCAGACTTAAAAATAGTGAAGCCATATTGCCTGTGCGGTTGCAGGCGTACGAGCGCATCATACTGTTCTTAGAACGCATCACGCCTAGTAATCTACTAATCAGGGTTAGTCCTTCTGGTTTAACTGCCGCTGAATACCAGGCGCATCTGCTGCAAGAAATCAGAGCCGAGTATACCCATAACCTGTCGCAGCAGTTGTACATGAGTGAGGTGGCTTGGCAGCAAGTCAAAAAAACAAAGGAAGATGTGGTGACCATGATCAACCAGACCTACCAGAGCTTGGAAGATAAGTCTAAAGGAACCGAACTGGCCAAGCGAGTGCTGGAAACCATTCTGCACAACGAGATAGACCCTACTACACAGGCACTCCAGTTTCTAAAGCGTGAGCTTCAGGAAGTTTTCTAAAGCAAGGGCATAATTTTATCAAGCGTATCAGACCTGTCTAATCAGCAGAACTTTAATGGCGTTTTCGGCCTATTTTTAGAAAATTAGCCCCAAAACGGCTGCAAATAACACATTGCTAGCTTTTTGCTAAAAGGGGAAAGACAATTGACCGCTTTGGTGTTTACCGTAACTGAGGTTAGAGACGGTAATGCCTAGTAGCCTGATGGGTTTTGAAGGGAAGAAGGGGGTGCGGAGCAGCTCGGTGGCAATGTCAAGCAGTACTTCTTCGTCTCGTACAGAGGAAAAGAACGTTTTGCTGCGGGTGTTGAGCGTGAAGTCGTGGTACTTCAGTTTAAGCGTTACGGTTTTACCGGAGGCCTCCAGCCGGTGTAAATCATAGGCTACCTCTTCGGCCAGGCGCTGCAGCTGTGGTAGCATCTGTTCCTCGGTATCCAGATCCTCAAAAAAAGTACGCTCTGAGCCAATGCTTTTCCTGATACGGTTGGGCTCAACGGGCCGCTCGTCTTGGGCGCGGGCAATCTGGTAAAAGTAGGAGCCAGACTTTCCAAAGTGCCGCCGCAGATCAGCTTCTGACCGTACCTTTAAATCTGCCCCGGTATGTATGCCCAGTTGCTTCATTTTGGCGGCCGTTACGTCACCAATGCCGTAAAACTTCTCAATAGGAAGCGCCTCTACAAAAGCTTCTGCCTCTTCTGGTAAAACTACGGTTAAACCATCTGGCTTATTCTTGCCGGACGCTACTTTGGCCAAAAATTTATTGAAGGAAACTCCCGCTGAGGCTGTCAACTGCGTTTCCTGTAGAATTTCATGCTTTATGCGTTTGGCAATGAACATGGCAGATTTCAGCCCCAGCTTGTTTTCGGTTACATCAAGGTACGCTTCATCTAAAGAGAGGGGCTCTACCAGATTAGTGTACCGCAAAAAGATCTCCCGTATTAGCCTGGATACTTGTTTGTACACCTCAAACCTGGAGGGCACCATGATAAGGGTAGGGCACTTGCGGAGGGCCGTAACCGTGGGCATAGCCGAATACACGCCAAACTGGCGGGCTTCATAACTGGCCGCCGCCACCACGCCACGAGCTTTCGTACCGCCCACCGCCACTGGTTTCCCGCGCAAGACAGGGTTGTCCCGCTGCTCCACTGAGGCGAAAAAGGCGTCCATGTCAACGTGAATAATTTTACGCAAAGCCAGTTTATTTGTAATCTTATATATTAGCGCTTTCTAAGAATGGTGCAGCGCCAAAGTCTGAAAGTAGAATGAAATGCCTGAGTAAAGCGGTGCCGATATTTAAATAAAACGAACTAATTATGGTTACTTGGCCAACTTGCCTATTTGCACTACGTACTGCGAATTTAAAGCTTTAAACGGTCATCTCTCTAAAATAGCTTTTACATACTTTTTTCATCTTCACTTTATCTTTCCCTTACTATGAAAATTAAATCATTACTCTCTGTTATTGCCTGTGGCGTTGTGAGCCAAATCATGATTGGCTGTAACTCATCAAAGCAATTCTATGATTTTGGCCTTCCTTCCACTGCATACCACAAAGTGGCTCCGCAGCCTGTAGAGGAAATACCTGTAGCGGAAGAGACTACTAATACGCCTGTTGTGACAGTTGCCCCAGAAGAAACTACCGTGGCAACAATTCAGCCTCAACCTGAACTTGAGGCAAATGCGGCGGCACCTAAAGCTTCTGGTAAAGTGGCTCGTAAAGCACCGTTGACCACGCAGGCGGTAGAAGAGGCCTTAGCAACGGCCAAGCCCGAAGTGAAGAATCTGGTAAACGAGTTGTCAGAGGCAAAAAGCAAAAAGGAAATCAGAAAGATTACCAAAAAAATGAAGCGTGATGCAAAGGCAACGAACAAAGCCAACGCCATTAACAGCTACATGAAAATTGGTATTGTGCTGATTCTGGCTGGGGTTCTGCTTTCGGTTCTTCCGGGGCTAGGGCTTGTAGGTTCCATAGTGGCCGTAGTGGGGGTAGTATTCCTGGTACTGGGCCTGCTAGAAATGCTTTAACAGAATAATTTGGATCAAATAAAACAGAAGGCCCCGCTCTTAGAGCGGGGCCTTCTGTTTTAGGCTTGTTTTTAGAAAATAAGGTGTAAAACAGAAAGTGGCAAAGATCTTAATTACCGTATTCTTCAGCAGGAAGTTTGATTCCACCGCCGGTACTGCCTCCTTCTTGCGGAATACCCATTTTCTTCTCTCTGTGTTGATTATACATAGAGAATTGGGCCGGCGTAAGCACCTCTTTCAAGGCAGCCAACCTGGTAGAACTGATAAGTTCAGCGGTAACCATAAATTCTCTGGGCTTCGTTTTCAAGTCTTTCTTAGCCTTCTCCATCTGGTTGATGCTGGTTAGGTTGATTTCCTGCACTTTTAACGCCTGCGCACTAGACAAACGAAGGTGCTGCACCATGGCAGTAGTCATACTCTTTGCCCGCTGCTCAGGAGTAATAGTAGTTTGGGCTTGACTGCCAAAGGCCAAAAGCACGAAGACTAGAAGTAATAGTGTTCTTTTCATAACTGGAATAATTGGTTTCCTTCTGATTTTCAGATAGAAGACTCTTTAGAGCAAAAGCCAGGCCAAGTGAAATAGTTCCCTGGTGCGGATTCAAAATTACAAAAATCAGGCCAAGCAAAGCGTTAAATTTTAGTTGTGCAAAGGGCATAAAGCATGGCAGACGATGTGAATATACCTTATCTTTGAAATCTGTTTAGGCCCCATGCGGGAGCCAAGCAAAGAAATTGCTTTTTCAGATTTATTTTTAGCATGCCAGAAAACCATTTTAAGAAAATTGCCGGAGAGCTGCAGGTAAGTGAGCGCCAGATAGAAGCTACCGTGCAATTGTTAGATGAAGGGGCCACCGTGCCTTTTATTGCCCGTTACCGCAAAGAAGTGACCGGTAGTTTAGATGAGGTGGCCATTGCTGCCATCCGTGACCGCGTGGAGCAGCTCCGCGAGCTGGACAAACGCCGTGAGAGCATCTTGAAATCACTGAAAGATCAGGAAAAGCTGACCCCGGAGTTAGAGGCGCAGGTACTGGCCGCCGAAACCATGGCCGTGCTGGAAGACATTTACCTGCCTTACAAACCGAAACGCCGCACGCGTGCCACCATTGCCCGCGAAAAAGGACTGGAGCCATTGGCGCAGACACTGTTTGAGCAAGCTAACGTAGATGTTGCCGCCGAAGCCGCTGCATTTATAAGCGAGGAGAAAGAAGTAAAAGACACTGAGGAAGCTTTAGCCGGTGCCCGTGATATCATAGCCGAGTGGGTGAATGAAAACCCTGAAGCCCGCGCCAGCATCAGAAACCTGTTTGAGAAGCAGGGCGTGTTCAAAGCCCGCGTTATTCCGGGTAAAGAAGAGGAGGGGCAGAAATACAAAGACTATTTTGAATGGGACGAACCTATTGAGAAAGCCCCAAGCCACCGTATTTTAGCCATGCGCCGCGGTGAAAAAGAAATGGTGCTCATGCTAGACGCCCAACCCGACGAAGAAGCGGCTATTGAAGTGCTGGAACGCCAGTTCGTGAAAGGTAATAACGCCGCCGCGCAGCAGGTAAAATTGGCCGTAAAGGACTCTTACAAGCGCCTGCTTCGCTTAAGCATGGAAACCGAGGTGCGTCTATCCTCTAAAAAACGTGCCGATGAAGAGGCGATCAGAGTATTCGCAGATAACTTAAGGCCTATGTTGCTGTCCGCTCCGCTGGGGCAGAAGCGCGTGCTGGCCATTGACCCTGGCTTTAGAACCGGCTGTAAAGTAGTGGCTTTAGATGAGCAAGGTAAGTTGCTGCATTATGAGGCTATTTTCCCGCACAACGGTGCCGCCCAGGCCAAGACTGCCGAGCAGCAGGTGATGGTCATGTGCCACAAGTACCAGATAGAAGCTATTGCCATTGGTAACGGTACCGCCAGCCGTGAAACCGAAGCATTTGTGCAGAAAATAGGCTTGCCCAAAGAGATTGCCGTGGTGATGGTGAATGAAAGCGGTGCTTCTATCTACTCCGCCTCAGACGTAGCCCGTGAAGAATTCCCAGACCAGGACATCACCGTTCGGGGGGCTGTTTCCATTGGTCGTCGCCTCATGGATCCATTGGCTGAGTTGGTGAAACTTGACCCAAAATCAATAGGCGTAGGCCAGTACCAGCACGACGTAGACCAGAATGCCCTCAAGCACAGTTTAGATGATGTGGTAATGAGCTGCGTGAATGCCGTTGGGGTGGAAGTAAACACTGCCAGCAAGCAGTTGCTCACGTACGTGTCAGGCCTAGGGCCGCAACTGGCGCAGAATATTGTGGAGTACCGCAACCAGAACGGTCCGTTCAAAACCCGGAATGAGCTGCGCAAAGTAGCCCGCTTAGGAGACAAAGCCTTTGAGCAAGCCGCGGGGTTCCTGCGCATCAGAGGAGGAAAGCATCCGCTTGACGCCAGTGCCGTACACCCAGAGCGTTATGAGCTGGTAGAGCAAATGGCCAAAGACTTAGGCGCCACGGTAGAAGATTTGCTTAAGAAGCCAGAGCTACGCAAGCAGATTGACCTTAAGAAGTATGTGTCTGATACTGTGGGTTTGCCTACGTTGCAAGATATCTTGAGCGAGCTTTCTAAACCTGGCCGTGACCCGCGGGAGAGTTATGAGGTGTTTAGCTTTACTGAAGGCGTGAACGAAATCACTGACCTTCGCACTGGCATGAAACTGCCCGGCATAGTGACCAACATCACCGCTTTCGGCGCCTTTGTAGACATTGGGGTGCATCAAGACGGATTGGTACACGTGAGTCACCTGTCTGACCGTTTTGTGAGCAATCCGCATGATGTGGTAAAAGTAGGGCAGAAAGTAGAGGTAACAGTGCTGGAGGTGGAAGTTGGCCGTAAGCGAATAGCCTTGTCTATGAAAGGTGACCCTGCCGCCGCTGGCACAAGACCCAGCCGTGGAAATGACCGCAAGGCAGGAGGCAACAACAGCCGCCGTGAAGCTCCGGTAGAGGAAGAAGACATGGCCACCAAGCTGAACAAGCTGAAAAGCATGTTCCGGTAAGGTATTCATAGATAATAAAAGAAGAAGGCCAGAGATTTCTCTGGCCTTCTTCTTTTATTCTGATGGTAGCTTGTTAATAGACAGTAAAATAAGTTTAATACAATCTGCTTGTTGGCTGTCTGCAAAACAAAAGCTCATGAAATAAGTTAAATAATATAGGGAAGGCAAGCGTTATAGAGATACTAAATGAATGTTCAACGAAGGGCAGAGAGAAATGGAGGGCAGGAGAGATGGATGTGACAGTGCCACGTTTTTGGCTGGAAATAGATAAGCCGCACAGGCTGCTAGTCTTGCATTGCCAAGGCTTTGTGGCCAGTGAAGTGTATCGTGAGGGTTTGCTGGAGGCCGTGCAGGTTACCCGGAAAGAGTACCTGCGCAATTGGGTCATGGATACCAAGCACATGAAGGTTATTCGGCAGGTAGACCAGCAATGGACCATGCAATCATGGTTTTCACAATTTAAGCTTTTGGGAGTAAGGCGTTTGGGTATTGTAGTCTCTGACGATATATTCAATCAGATGGCCATCAGCGGCATGGTAGCAACGCTTCGCCCTGATTTTAGTGGAGAGGTAGAGTACTTTCAGGGGTATAACTCAGCGCTGTTCTGGGCAAGAGAAGGGGAGGGAGACTTTAGTGATTTAGGCCTGTTTTCCGTATAATAGCCGAAAAACGTAGAAACGTATTTATGAACAACCGTAAAAAAGTGTCTGTCATATTGCCAATTGAAGGAGGCCGATTTGTAGCCCTGGGCGTTTTTGTAAAAGCTGCTGAGCAGGCAAAATGGTCAGACCAGGAAATACAATATGTCATTGATGAGGTGGTAGAAGCGGAGTCAGATGCTGAAGCCTTAGACATTCTCCAGTCGTATACGGTGTAGAACCGTTTACTTTCACCATGCCCATTTCTCCAAAATTAGAAGCCAAACTTAGCAAACGCTTTGCCCCCGATGCCAAAATAGAGGATACTTTTGCTGGCAACGACCTCACCTTTATCACCGATAATCTAGGGAACCCAATAACTCTTTTTATTGGCAAGCGCGTCCGGACGGGGCCATCAGCGGAGAGCGCTACGTGCGCCGCATCAAATTTGAGGCAGACGGCGAAACCATCAAATCAAGCCACTGGGAAGGCAAAGGAAAAGTGACCCGCTCCTGATTCTGGCCTATTTTTCTAAAATCAAGCCTAAATAGAAAACAATGGTTAAGAGTTACACGCCAGTTCAGAGTGATCTCGACATGAAATTCTTGAAATAGGAGTTAATTTCTAATTGCAACGGCGCTAGTGACCCCAATCATTTCTAATTCATCATTTTATTTTTCATTAGCGAAGCTCCGCCATTCCCACTTCTTTCCAGAATTAATCTTTTTCTTGGCCGCAAAGTACAAGGGCTATGAAAGTGTTGATCATAGAAGACGAAGCAGACATGCTGCAAACCATGGTGCAGTCGCTCAAGAAAGAGCAGTACGTAGTGGAGACAGCCCAGACGTATGATGAGGCGCAGGAGAAAATTGCCCTCTACGCCTATGACTGTATTCTGCTGGACATTGGCCTGCCCGGCGGCAGCGGCCTTGATCTGCTGCAGGAACTGAAAGAGCTGCAGAAAACCGACGGCGTCATCATTGTGTCGGCCAAAAACTCGGTAGATGACCGCGTGGCAGGGCTGGAGCTGGGCGCCGATGACTATTTGCCCAAGCCTTTCCACATGGCTGAGCTGCACGCGCGGGTAAAATCGGTGCTGCGGCGGCGCAAGTTTGAGGGCAGCAACGTGCAGACACTCCAGAACCTGCAGATTGATTTGGATAAGCATCTGGTTTGGGTAGAAGGGCAGGAGCTGAGCCTGAACCGCAAGGAGTTTGACGTGCTGCTGTACCTGGTCAGTAACAAAGACCGATTGGTGAGCAAAACCGCGCTGGCCGAGCACGTGTGGGGCGACTACATTGACCAAGCCGATAACTACGAATTCATCTACTCCCAAATCAAGAACCTCCGCAAGAAACTGAAAGACCACGGGGCACAGGTAGAGATACAGGCAGTGTACGGCATAGGCTACAAGCTGATAACGCCATGAAACTACTGAACCACGCCACCGCCTGGTTTTCTGTGCTGCTGCTGGTCATCATTACGGTGTGGGCGGGCCTCTTTTACGTGAACATGCTAGATGAAATCTACGACAGCATGGACGACGGCCTGGAAAACCAGAAGATGCTGGTGCTCCGCAAAGCGGCCCAAGACACCACCGTGCTCGCCAGAACCGAGTTTGACGACGGTTACTACAAAGTAAAGGAAGTGCCTTTCTCGGCGGCGCTTCGGCAGAAAGACGTGTACCAAGACACCCTCATGTACATGCTCAATGAGAAAGATTTTGAGCCGGTGCGCATGCTCACCACCGTATTTCAGCAGGGGAGCAAGTACTATGAGCTCAGGGTAATCACCTCTATGGTAGAGGAAGACGACCTGATTGAGGACTTGGTTTTTGCGCTGCTGTGGCTGTATGGGGGGCTTATTGCTACCATTCTGGTGCTCAACAACCTGCTCCTGAAAAGAATCTGGCGGCCCTTCTATTACCTGCTGCAGCGCCTGCAGCGGTTCAAATTGCAAGATGCTCAGCCTTTCCCTACGCTGCAAACCAACATTGATGAGTTCAGGCTGCTTAACCAGACCGTGGAGAAGCTGCTGCAAAGTAACGTAGCCACCTACCAGAGCCAGAAAAACTTTATTGAGAATGCCGCCCACGAGCTGCAGACGCCGCTGGCCATTAGCCTGAACAAATTGGAGCTGTTGGCCGAGGGCGGAAACCTGCAAGACCAGCAGCTGGCGCAGATAGGGGAGGTCATGGAAAACCTGGAGCGCCTCACCCGCCTGAACAAGTCATTGCTGCTGCTCTCCAAGATAGAAAACCGCCAGTTCAACGGTCAGGAGGAGGTACGCCTGGCGGAGGTAGTGCAGAAAGCCCTGGCTGATTTTCAAGACCAGCTCCAGTTCCGGAACCTAAGCCTCACCCAACAAATAGACGGTGACCCACTGCTCCGCATGAACCCAGACCTGGCCATGATGCTGGTCACCAACCTGCTCAAGAACGCCATCGTGCACAATATGGCAGGCGGGTTGGTGCACGTTTCCCTCTCCGCCATTACTTTCACTCTGGAGAACACAGGGCCCAGCAAGCCTCTAAATTCGGAGCAACTGTTCCAGCGGTTCTACAAAGAAAGCCCCTCCTCCGCATCCACCGGCTTGGGTCTGTCCATCGCCAAGGCCATCTGTGATCTGTACGGCTTCCAGATTGGATATGAGTACCGCCAGAGTAGGCATGTGCTGCAGGTACAGTTTACCTAATGGCGAAGAAGCTGTTTTAGACCTGTATTTCTTAAAATAGGCCTAAAACAGAACATATCTTCAGTTCTTTCCCCAGCGGATACAGGGTCTGGTGCAATTCACGGGCTCTAGTTTAGGAGACACCATAAAAAAATCAAAAAAAATAGTTCTCCTGCCTCGTATTCCCAATTCTTTCCTGATTTGGAGCCGAAATTTGGTGTAAACAATAACGTTGAACTAAAATTTCAGACCTATGAAAATGCTTCAGATCATAATAGCCACTGCCGGTATCACTGCCTTAGGGTGCAGCCAGCGTTTAGCAGTAAGCAATGTGCCTTCGCTGGTTCAGAACAGCCTGAAAACCCAATTCCCTGCCGCCGCCAACATTGAGTGGGATAAACAAGGGAACAGCTTTGAGGCCGAATTCGACCTGAACCAAACCGAGCATACCGCCTTGCTGGACGCCACCGGCAAAATACTCATGTACAAGCACGACGTTGACACCACCCAGCTACCGGAGCCGGTAATGTCCTCCATCAAAAGAGACTTTGCGGCCTATGTGGTAGATGACCTGGAAAAAGTGGAGAAAGACGGCCAAACCTTTTACCAGGTTGAGTTGGAGAGCAGTAGTAACCAAGACCTCACCAAAGTTTTTGCCCAAGATGGTACTCAGTCTAGCATCAGTTACTGGGATTAAGTTGTAGCGCCCAGGTTGAATTTGGGTTTGTTCTGCTGTTTTAGGCCTGTTTTAAGAAAATCAGGCCTAAAACAGCGGATGTGAGTCTGAATATTAAAGAAAAGGGAAAGAAGAGATTGAAACCGAAAAGAAATAAAGCTATGAAACGCATTAAAATATTGATCAGCAGTTTGCTCCTGATTGGTGCCGCCGCCTGTGATGCCAACCAAGCCGACGCCAGAGGAGCCAATAAAGGTGCCAAGGCAGAGGCTGTAACCGCATCGGCGGCCATTGCCGTGTCGCAGAAATGGGAGTTGCCGCCTGTACTGCGTGAGGTGTCGGGTATTGTGTATTTGGGAAACAACCAGTTTGCCTGCGTGCAAGACGAGGCCGGTGTTATCTTTATTTATGACACCGCCGCCGGGCAAATTGTGCGGCAGATTACGTTCGGGGCTGCTGGTGATTACGAGGGAATCGCTCTGGCCGGTACCACCGCCTATGTAGTGCGCAGCGACGGACACTTATTTGAGGTTACCAACATTAACACGCCCAAGAACAAGATAACCGAGTATGCCACGCCTTTAAGCGCAGAGAATAATGTAGAGGGATTGGCCTATGACAGCAAGAACAACCGCCTGCTGCTGGCCCTGAAAGGCGAGGACGCCAACGGGGTAAACTACAAAGGCGTGTATGCCTTCGACCTGCAAACAAAGCAACTGGCCCAGGAGCCGGTGTTCAAGCTGAACTTGCAAGACCCCAAGCTGGTGAAGCAGCCCCAGAAGAAAAAGAAGAAGCAGAATACGCTTAGCAAGGCCTGGCAACCCTCAGAGATAGCCGTGCACCCGGTTTCCGGAGACATTTATGTCACCGAAGCCACTAACCCACAGATCTTCATCCTGAACGCAGATGGTAGCATCAAAGACCGGTTTCAGCTCAGCAAGACCGAGTTCTACAAGCCCGAGGGAATTGCGTTTAGCCCCACTGGAGACCTGTACATCTCCAATGAGGGAAAGAAACAATCAGCCAACATCCTGCGCGTCCAGCTGCAGGCTGCCAAGTAACCAGAACACTGGGAACGGCAGAATTATCTGTTGCTCTTTTGTGTAGATTGGCTGTTTTAGCCCTGTTTTTCCAGAAACAGCCCCAAAACAAGAGCGGCTGCGTTGTGTATCAACGCAGCGCTCTTGTTTTGGTAGTGCCTGCTTATCTGGCGGCGTTAGCTGGTCTCATGCGGGTTAATATTCCCAACCCAAGAATCAATAAACCAAATATTAAGTGCGGCTGCCACACATACTCATGGAAGAACAGTAACCACGGCGACATGGCCAAAAATAAGCCTATCGCAATATCACTCATGAGGTGAGCAGACATTGGAAACACTTTGACTGCGCCAGTTTCATTTCGGGTCATCAAAGCCTGAACCAGCACAACTACACCCACGCCAATAGGCACCCAAGACTCGGCGCCGCCTCGGTAGAAATTGAAGATCCAGGGGGAGGCAATAAGTAAAATGGCGGTGAGGTAATCCATTATTCCGTGTACACTTGTGGGTATCATTCTCATAGGCGTATTCTTGGTTTGAAGTTAACAATTGCTATGCTCTTATATACGATTGTATTTGCCTATGGCTGTGTGGTTTATACCCTTTTTTACAGGAGTGGGCTCAGTAGAAGTACTAGTTGCCCGGTAATGCTTTCTATTGTTGCTCTTCCTTTTTCAAGAAACTGTAACTGTCAAGGCACGCTTTGAAGAGTTGTTTTGCTTTTACTGTGATGATAAAAAGTGCTTGAGGTCAAATACCATTTTGCTTTTAAACCATTGTTTGCACTGGTAGAAAAAATAAAATACTGTTAAGAATGCATTATCTTTTTTGCATTAGAATTTGCATATTACCATTCAGAAAAACTGTGGATCAAGGTTTGTGAGAACTTAACAGGCTGTAAGGCACGTGTTATTCATGGTGGTGGAGGTAATTTCCAGACGAGCTTCTGTGGTGGTGAGAAGGTGAAAGAAGACCGAAGTGATTTGGTGAATTGGTGATGGAATGGTGTTGTGGCTGTACAGCTGTAGGAATGATACTCTTGTAGAACAGTCTTAAAAGATGACTTAAGAAATTCAAAGTATACCCCCTTTAACTAAAGCTAAACAAGAAAGTATGGAATACCAGGTAAAACCCGCCAATGGCAAACTAGGCATTTTGATTCCCGGCCTAGGAGCAGTAGCCACTACCTTTATTGCAGGAGTAGAGGCCGTGAAGAAAGAGTTGGCCCAGCCTATTGGCTCGCTTACCCAAATGGGGCGAATTAGGTTAGGGAAAAGAACCGAGAACCGCCACCCCCTCATCAAAGATTTTGTGCCGTTGGCTGCTCTTGAAGATATTGTGTTCGGGGGCTGGGATGTATATGCCGATAACGTTTTTGAGGCCGCCCAAAACGCCAAGGTGCTGGAGCCTATGCTGCTGCACGCCGTAAAGCCAGAGTTAGAGGCGCTGAAGCCCATGAAGGCGGTATTTGACAAGTCTTTCGCTAAGAATTTGGATGGCACCAACGTAAAAGAAGCCGCCACCAAAATGGAATTGGCCGAGGCTCTGATGGACGACATTCAGGAGTTCAAGGAGGCAAACGGCTGCGACCGTCTGGTGATGGTATGGTGCGGTTCTACTGAGCGGTATATTGAAGAGTCTGACGTGCACCAGTCTGTTGCCGCGTTTGAGGAAGGTCTAAGAAATAGTGACCCAGCCATAGCCCCCAGCATGATTTATGCCTACGCTGCCCTTAAAATGGGAGTACCTTATGCCAACGGTGCGCCTAACTTAACGGTAGATATTCCAGCCATTGTGGAGCTAGCCAAGGAAATGGAAATAGCCATCTCAGGTAAAGACTTCAAAACTGGTCAAACCCTCATGAAAACCATTTTGGCACCAGGCCTGCATGCCCGTGCCTTAGGAGTGAGAGGCTGGTTCTCCTCTAATATTCTAGGCAACCGCGATGGATACGTGCTAGACGACCCAGATAACTTTAAGACAAAGGAGGTCTCTAAACTGAGCGTACTGGACGAGATCTTCAAGCCGGAATCTAATCCAGACCTGTACGGCGACATGTACCACAAAGTGCGTATCAACTATTACCCTCCGCACGGCGACAACAAAGAAAGCTGGGATAACATTGACATCTTCGGGTGGTTGGGCTACCAAATGCAGATTAAAATCAACTTCCTGTGCCGCGACTCCATTTTGGCGGCTCCACTGGTGTTGGACTTGGCTTTGTTCACTGATTTGGCACAGCGCGCAGGCATGAGCGGTATTCAGGAGTGGCTTTCTTTCTACTACAAATCACCGCAAACCGCAGAAGGGCTGGCGCCGGAGCATGATATCTTCAAGCAGCTCATGAAACTGCAGAACACGCTGCGCCACATGATGGGCGAAGACTTGATCACTCACCTAGGCCTTGACTATTATCAAGACCTGGTAGAGGCACTATGATAAAAGCGCATAAGCTGATTTCTTCCGTTCTGGGCATTGGGTACGTGGGTAAAGGAGGAGGCACGGTAGCCGCCGTAGTCGCTTGCCTGATCTGGTATGCTGCCCAGGCCGGAAGAGAACAGTGGGTGGCAGGTCAGTTTTTTGTCACAATATTCATCACTTTACTGGGTGTCTGGTCGGCCCAACGGGTAGAGCCTCTTTGGGGTAAAGACGACAAGAAAGTAGTGATTGATGAGGTGGCGGGCATGTGCTTAGCCTTGGTGGCGGTACCTGTAACTTGGGCAACGGTATTGGGGGGCTTAGTGCTTTTCCGGTTTTTTGATATTGCCAAGCCACTTTTCATCCGGAAACTTGAGAAAGTGAGTGGAGGTTGGGGCGTGATGCTAGATGACGTACTGGCCGGCCTCTATGCCAATCTGGTGCTTCAACTGCTGTTGTATTTCAAACTATTTTAAATGCTCACTTTTGTAAAGGCTCAGACCGCCTCCATAGTGGCTACGCTGGTAGATTTTCTGGTGACGGTGCTGGCCGTGGAGTGGCTGGAGTTATGGTATGTGTCAGGAACGGTTTGGGGCACCATTTCCGGAGGAATCACGCATTTTTCGTTGGGCCGCAATTGGGTATTTCAATCAGAAGATCCTCGGGTGATAGGTCAGGTTATTAAATATTTCATTGTCTGGACGGGCAGCTTTTTACTCAACGCCCTTGGGGTTTTTCTGATTACGCATTACCTGGGAATCAGCTATGTTTACTCAAAAGTGGCTACTTCCATTATGGTAGGGGTGGGGTATAACTATGTCTTTCAGAAAAGGTTTGTTTTTAAATGAATTGCTTCGGTACAATTCTGATTAGAATAATGGAGCAACAGAAACGTGTAAAACAGAATCATTAGAGGTAAAAGCGTATGAGTAGTGAGAAAGAAAAAGCATGGAAGGTTTTTTTGCAACAGACCATCTACACCATTATCAATCCATTTGTCCGGTTACTAATTAAGATAGGTTTCACGCCTAACGCGGTCACTACCACAGGTTTCATCATGAACGTGGGTGTGGCCATTATTTTTATAGTAGGTGGCGAAAGCGAAAACCGCTATGACTATTCATTTGTTGGCTGGGGCGGATTTCTAATCATGATGGCTGGTCTGTTTGATATGCTGGACGGACAGGTGGCGCGACTGGGTAAAATGGGTTCTACCTTCGGGGCATTGTTTGACTCTGTGCTGGACCGTTACAGTGAATTGGTCATGTTCCTGGGCATTTGCTATTACCTCATGTCACACCACTACTTCCTGAGCTCTCTGTTTGCATTTATTGCACTTATTGGCTCCATGATGGTCAGCTACACCCGCGCCCGCGCCGAAGGCTTGGGCGTAGAGTGCAAAGGCGGTTTCTTCCAGCGCCCCGAGCGCGTGGTGCTCATTTCCCTGGCCGGTATGTTCTGCGGCCTCACATCCTATTTCCTGGGCGGTGACTTTAAATTAATGGTGCCAGGCGTTCCTTTCCCTGTTTTTGAAACAATTTCTGTTTTCACTATTCCGCTCACCATTCTTGCCATCTTCACCAACGTTACTGCCTTCAGCAGATTGATGGACGCTAAGAAGGCTATTGAGGAGAAGGAGCGGGCGCAGCAAGTAAAAGAGAAAGTAACTTCAACAGCAACTTTGGTTTAACAGCAATTTAACTAAATTAATGCTGCTTGAAGTTTTTCTAAGGATGAAGGCTGATACAACAGAAATTTGCGAAATGTTTTTATAAACTTATGGAACCTGAATTTCCTGTAGTCCAAATTGAAATACAAGAATGGGATGAAGATATTATGGGTGAATTGTTCCTGTTCGATGAGTTCTATTATTCAGATGATGATGAGTTTTATAATAAATACTTTTATAGAAAACAGTTTTTAGACTCTACAGGTAGAATCTTTTTGGCAGGAGAGAAAGTTAAGATTGATAATTTCATGTCAAAATTAGGGATTAGCATGAAATACAAGGTTCAATATAAAGCTACGAGTGAACATTGGACATTTGAAGAAGCTAAAAGCTTTCTCATTTCGAAAATTGAGGAATTACCATCTCCAGAGGGGAAAAAGGAGTGGATTAATTCCTTAAATAAAGCTAAAACTATAAAACAACTTATAGAGGCAGAAAGGTAAATTTAAAATCCAATAGCTATTTAGCCTTTAAATCATTCTGAAGATCTTTAAAAGAACATTACAAATAACAGTGGGCCGTTTCCTGCTTTTTGCCCCTTCTTTTTAAGAAACGCACTACTTTCACCTGCTGTTTGGAGTCTTCTGCAAGATGACTTCAAACCTCTAATGAATCAGCAGGAACTCTGTTCCGGATAAGTTGAGGACACATCAATGAAACAATTGCTGAAGGAAGTAGGGGCTTTTGCTCTGTGGCAGGCTGGAAGTCAGAGACTTCTATTTTATTGGTAAGTTTGAAGTCGCTCTTCAAAATACTTCAAACAGCGAGAAAACAACAACCATCAATCAACAATTAGCAACCAATAACTAGCCATTAACTTCCTGTTTTAGCCCTACTTTTCAAAAAACAGCCTCAAAACACATCTCTACTATTTTAGCAACTCCAGCATAGGTTCACCGTCTCGGGTGGGCATGGGTATGTCTAAAAGTTCTGCTATGGTAACGGCAACATCTACCTGAGAGCGAGGTTTGCTAGCTACAAACCCATCTTTTACGTCTGGCCCGAGCATCAATAGACTAATGTGGCGGCAGCCTTTGCAGCCATCTCCGTGGCTGTGGTACCTATTGCCTGGGTGCCGGCCGTGGTCGTTGGTAACAAGTAGAGTGGTGTTGTTTTGATAGTCTGGGTGTTGCTGCAGCCATTGCCAAAGCTCGTGCACCATGCGGTCACTTTGCTGAATGGCCTTAAGGTAGCCGGTCCAGTTGCGTTGATGAGCTTTAGAATCGGGTTCGGCTAAATTCACCAGTACGAGGTCAGGCGAATGGCGGGCAAGTATTTCCTTAGTGATGCGTAGGGTAGTGCTGTCTTTCCGGTAGCCGGTGCCCAAGCCGTTGTTGCCACAGTTAGTGGCGGGCGAAAATTGAGCGGCGGAGTCGGAGCTGTAGGTTTTGCTTAGAATTTCCAGTTTGTCTTTGCTGGCAATAATCCAGGCTTTGTGGGCGGGGGCGCCGGTGTGCTGCCGGTAATAATGAAACACAGAGGGGAAGTCTGGAAGCTCTTCGCCGTGGTTGTTCAATTTCTGATAATGACCCGTGGTAAGTGCTACGTGGCCAGGGTTGGTGAGGGTAGCCCCCAGATTGTAAAATTCTGGATGGAAAGTACCCTCCGGAGCCAAGTCTCTGGCCATAAACGGAATGTTGACAAAGGAGGTGTCTCCCCAGGAATCGGAATACCGAACTCCGTCAATTACCACCAGAACAACTTTCTGGGCTTTATAGTCACCGCTGGGCTTTAATAAAACACTTTTAGATGAAGGCTTACAAGCTCCCAACAGCAGGAGGACCAGCAGCCAAAGGGAATAGTTCAGAGAAAGTAGTTTGGTCATGAAAAAGTAGTTTGGCTACCTTCTCATTACGGATACAACAGGTATTTGGCGCGCACCTTATTAAAATAAGCCAGTTGTTCAGGCCAATTGGCAATAATGCTTTGGGGGGAGTCTCCTGCCTGAAGGCGTTTACGGGTGACATCCGTTTTCCAGAGGCCATCCATGCGGCTGTTTTTCCATTCCAGTTTGTCAGGGTACAGTGTGTGCAGGGCATGAATGAGGTACACGCTCGCTTTGGCTGACTCAAACTTGTTGCGGTCAGTTACCTTCATTTGTGCACCATAACAGGTCTGTCCCACAAACTTAGGCGGATAAATCCGGATGCCGTCTACCACGCTATCTGGGGTAAACTGAACCGGGGTGAAGGTGACGCCTGGTAACTTATAGCTGTTCAATTGTTTTGCCAGTGCTTCGCCATTGATCCAGGGGGCGCCGATAAACTCAAAGGGTTGCATGGTTCCACGGCCTTCAGAAACGTTGGTGCCTTCCAGAATACAGCCCGCCGGATATACTGTGGCGGTGGTAAGGTTAAGCATGTTAGGAGAGGGCTTTACCCAAGGCAGGCCGGTTTGATCAAACCAAAGAGCGCGTGAGTAATTGCGCATGGGCACCACCATCAGCTCAGCTTGGCGCAGCTTTTTGGCTGCCCGCTCACCGTTGAACATTCGGGCCAACTCACCTACCGTCATGCCATGTGTAATGGGCAGGTAATTAGGACCCGTTACAGGTTCATTTGCATCTTTGCCCACTGCGCCATCTACATACATTCCTGAGATTGGGTTTGGCCGGTCTAGCACAATCATCAGCTTATTGTTTTCGGCGGCGGCTTCCATCACTGAATTCATGGTGGCTATGTAGGTGTAGTACCTTGCTCCAACATCCTGAATGTCAAAAACAATAATGTCAACATCCTGCAGTATTTCGGGCGTGGGCTTTCGTACTTGCCCATATAAAGAAATTACTTTCAATCCGGTTCTCTTGTCTACCTGATCGGTGACATGTGTGTCTTCTTCACCCCTGATGCCGTGCTCTGGGCTGAAAAGCTTTACTACTTTGATATCCTGGCGGGCTGTTAGCAAATCTACAATATGGCCTTTGTCTGGCATTATGCCGGTGTGGTTTGTCAAGATGGCTATTCTTCGGTCTTTAATGAAGGGCAAAAACTCTGGGGTTACCAATCTTTCTATGCCAATGGTCACACGGTTGGCTCCCGTAGATTGAGTGGCGGTAGGAGTGTGGTTTGAGCAGCCAGTACCACATGCCAAAACAGCTAAGGCAGCAATGGCAAAGCGAATGCAGAGAAGTTTCTTCATGCCGTAATATAGGCAAGAGAGACTTTTTAAATTAATTATTTATCTGTTTTAGGGCTATTTTTTGAAAAACAGACCTAAAACAGCCTCAAAGGTTTATGAAATGAAAATGTAGGCAGAGGAATTCTTTCCCCAATCACTTGCCCGAGGAAAAATGCCTGGAACAGATAAGCTACTCTCAAAAATTACAATCCTTGCCCATACTGGAAATGATGGTTTACCGTAACCGGAAGCTTTCCTTGGGGCTGAAGGTCACCTACCACAAGTTTAGCGGCGGCTGTCTGAACCGCCTTTAATTTTTGGTACCCCACCACCAGTGATGTGGCCTGGTGAATGTTGCTGAATTGGTTGAGGGTGTAAGCATTGTCAAACAGCACCACTACGCATCGTTTCTTCCGGATAAGTTCATTCACCAGATCCTGCTCTTCTTTGCTAAACCCAAGGTTGTTGCTAGGGCGAATGCTGGGGCCATATATACTGATGATGACCAAGTCATATTTAAGCAACTGCTTTCTTAGCTTCTCACGGTTCTTTTTAGAAAGCCTGCGGGGCAGGAAGAAATTGGGTGCTGTGATTGTTTTGCTGAGCGTTTCCTGAAATAGAGTAGGTTCATTGGCTCCCACGGCCAGACTGGCTACTTTTTTACGCTTTTTGTTTTCAATTGGTATTTGGTTTCGCTTGTTTATAAGCATTGTAAGCGACCCTTCGGCTAACTGGCGCAGAGTTTCCTGTGCCGAGGAAGAGTGCAGGTCTTGGTAAATATTCTCCAGCGGAACAGGTTCATAGCTGTGCAAGCCCACCCAATACTTAGCGGCCAATACTTTTTTGCAGCGACGGTCCAGCTCCTTTTGGCTGAGCCGCCCTTCTTTGATAGCGGCTTTGATGGCTGCCAGTGCTTTAGGTACACTTACCAATCTTTCCAGCACATCGTTGCCGGCTTCCAGCGCCATTACCTCGGCCTCGCCAGGCTCAAAGTATTTGGTCACCCCTTTCATAACCATAGCATCAGTAAAAATAAGACCGCTGAACTGTAGCTCATTCCGGAGTAGGCCTGTGACTATGGGTTTGGAGAGCGATGCGGGCATGTGCCGGGCTGAATCTAATTTGGGCATGTGAATGTGCCCTACCATTATGCCACCCACGCCACTTTGAATCAGGTGCCGGAAGGGGTGCAGTTCTAAAGAGTCAAGTCGTTCTCGGCCGTAAGGAATGATGGGCAGGTCGTGGTGCGAGTCTACCTCTGTGTCACCATGGCCGGGAAAGTGTTTGGCGGTGGCAATAATTCCATAATCCTGCATGCCCATCATCTGGGCCAAGCTTTTAGAGCTGACGTCCTCTTTGTTTTCGCCGAAGGCGCGGTAGCTGATGATGGGGTTCTGCGGATTGTTGTTTACGTCTACCACCGGAGCAAAATTAAGGTGCATGCCCAGGCGCCTGAATTCATGCGCCATTTCCACCCCCATGCGGTAGATTAAACTGTCATTGTTAATGGCGCCCAAGAGCATAGGCAACGGATACTGTATAGCGCTGTCCATGCGCATGCCTATTCCGTTTTCGGCGTCCATGCCAATAAGCAGAGGTACTTTAGAGGCTTCCTGCAGCAGGTTGGTCATTCTGGCCTGCCGTACCGGACCTCCCTGAAAGAATATGAGTCCGCCTATTTTATATTTTTTCACCAGCAGCAGCACATCTTTCAGGTGTTTTTCTCCCTGATTAGAAAAAACCTCCACCATCATCAACTGCGTAATTCGCTCATCGGGGGTAAGACGGTTGAATACCGAATCTACCCAATCGTTCTGGCGGTTTAAGGCTGTAATTAGTGCGTTAGGGTACTTGATGGTGTCTTGGGGCAGCACGGGCTGTGGCTTGAAAACCACCGTGTCATGGGGTTGCTCTTTTTTCTCCTGGCAACCTAAAAAGCACAAGGTGCACCAAAACAGCAGAAGGCAGAAATGTCTGGGTAAAGCGCTTTGTTTAAATATGAACAGCATGTTGTAACAGATGGTGTACGCTCTGCCAGGCACTAAGGCAGGCGCTTGGCAGCTTCGGGGATATTCAGGTACGCAATGGCCTGCCTCAGGGTTAACGCATAGTCCAGAATTCATATTATGTTAAAGCATAACCTAACCTGGTTGCTAATCAGATTTGTAAACTTAACCCAAGAGCTCCAAAGGTGCCAGTGGACTAGCGTTTTAGGCATGTTTTTCAGAAATGAAGCCGAAAACGTGCAATTGAGTAGCTGGTCAAGAATAATAGGCTTCAAAAAATGATAGTACCAAACCATCAAAAATTAACATCATTTCAACAGAAGTGGCTTTTATATATAGAAAATGTATATATTAATAGCTTCAACTGAACTGATCTATGGAAAATAATGGAAGAATGCAGGCGTACTGGCGACGAAATGTCAAAATACTATTACTCTTATTGAGCTTTTGGTTTCTGGTTTCCTATGTCTGCGGCATACTGCTGGTAAATAAATTGAACACCACACGACTAGGCGGGTTCAAACTGGGTTTTTGGTTTGCTCAGCAAGGTTCTATTTACGCCTTCATTCTGATTATCTTCATTTACGTGTGGTACATGAACAAGCTTGACCGCGAGTTTGACGTGCACGAGGATTAGAGTTGCATAATACAAACCATCAGAAACTATAATTAGCCACAACGGCTTCCCTCTAACTTGTGAGCGGCACCGGTGGCTGCTTTCAGTACCCTTTTCTTTACCTTCTGCTAACAAACAAAATGGATATTTTAACCTGGACGTATATAATTGTAGGAATCACGTTTGCCCTGTACATAGGCATTGCCATTTGGTCAAGAGCCGGTTCAACCAAAGAGTTTTACGTAGCCGGCGGCGATGTTTCTCCGCTGGCCAATGGCATGGCCACCGCCGCCGATTGGATGTCAGCGGCCTCTTTCATCTCCATGGCGGGGCTTATATCCTTTATGGGCTACGACGGATCAGTGTATCTGATGGGCTGGACAGGTGGATATGTTTTGCTGGCGCTGCTGCTGGCCCCGTACCTGCGTAAGTTCGGCAAATTTACCGTGCCCGATTTTGTGGGTGATCGCTACTACTCTAAAACAGCCCGTTTAGTTGCGGTAATTTGCGCCATCTTCGTTTCGTTTACTTATGTGGCTGGCCAAATGCGGGGGGTGGGTATTGTGTTCTCCCGCTTTCTGGAAGTTCAAATAGAAACCGGTGTGGTCATTGGCATGATCATCGTGCTGTTTTATGCTGTGTTGGGCGGTATGAAAGGCATTACCTATACCCAAGTGGCTCAGTACTGTGTGCTGATGGTGGCTTACATGGTGCCGGCCATTTTCCTGTCCTTAATGCTGACGAACAACCCTATTCCGCAGCTGGGCTTGGGCGGCACCCTGCAAGACGGAACGTACCTGCTTGATAAACTAGATGGTCTGTTAACAGATTTGGGTTTCAATGCCTACACCAACGGCAGTAAAGCTACTATAGACATTTTCTTTATTACCGCAGCGCTAATGGTGGGTACTGCCGGACTGCCGCACGTAATTGTTAGGTTTTTCACCGTGCCCAAAGTGAAAGACGCCCGTAAGTCTGCCGGATATGCTTTGGTGTTTATTGCTATTTTATACACTACGGCGCCGGCAGTGGGTGCTTTTGGTATGTACAATCTGCTCAATTCTACCAGCAATCAGCCTATTGCCTCAATGCCGTCTTGGGTAAACAACTGGCAGAAAACCGGGCTAATTACCGTTGATGATAAAAACGGTGACGGGGTGTTGCAGTACCTGAAAGACCCGGCGCAAAATGAACTGATGATTGACAAAGATATTATGGTGCTGGCCAATCCTGAGATTGCGCAGTTACCGAATTGGGTGGTGGCGTTGATAGCCGCCGGTGGTTTGGCGGCGGCACTTTCTACTGCGGCCGGTTTACTGCTAGTTATCTCCACGGCCATTTCCCATGACCTGCTGAAGAAGTCGGTGATGCCCAGTATTTCTGAAAAAAATGAATTGATAGCTGCTCGCTTGGCGGCTACTGTTGCAGTGGTGGTTGCCGGTTATTTCGGTATCAATCCTCCAGGCTTCGTGGCAGAGGTGGTGGCGTTTGCCTTTGGGTTGGCGGCCGCTTCGTTCTTCCCGGTTATTATTATGGGTATTTTCTCTAAGCGCATGAACAAGCAAGGCGCCATTGCCGGTATGGTAGTGGGTCTGCTGTTTACTATCGCCTATATCTCGTACTTCAAATTCATTCACCCAGAAGCCAATAAACCCGAGAACTGGTTTCTGCAAATTTCACCCGAAGGCATAGGCACATTGGGTATGGTAATCAATTTTGTGGTGTCGTTCACTGTTTCCAGATTCACGCCTGCACCACCTTTAGAAATTCAGGAACTGGTAGAGGATATTCGTATTCCGCGTGGAGCAGGAGCCGCCACTCAACATTAATTGGAAGAACTTAAAGCTTTAAGAAATTAAATGTTATCTGCATAAAAGCCCTCTGTAGGTGTAGAAGTAATTAGAAAAGCATTGACGATAAA
>NZ_LRML01000029.1 GCF_001647285.1 Rufibacter roseus | reverse complement strand
GGGGTGGCGCATACAGCCAGGCTGGTGGTAAGGTAACTCTGGAGTTCCAGTAGCGTTAGCAAACCATGAATAAAAAAGTTTGATAGTTAATCATAAATGAAAAAGGATAAACCAGTTCTAGAACTGGTTTATCCTTTTTCCATTTATGCCTCTTTAAAGATAATGAGACAATCCAGCTCAAAGTATCTTCGACTCTTTGAGCTGGAAAACAGTGATTATTAAAGTTAAAAGAAATTCATTTTCTCCCACTATTCCGGCTTTATTTCCTCCGGTTGTACATTTATAACCTTATTTTTAGATTAAATCGAAGGCCCGGGCATACTGACAGAGTTCAAAGAACGAATTCGTATTGAGCTTTTGCTTTATATTTTTGCGATGAGACTCTACAGTGTTAGTTGAGATGCATAGTTCTTCTGCCGTGTCAGAGGCGCTTTTGCCCAGCGCCAGCAGCCTGAGCACCTCGCACTCCCGTTCGCTTAGCTTTGAGAACTCCTGAAGATGCTTTCTAAGGAAATTATTCTCCTCCAGTAGGCGCTCCACCTTGGCAGTTATGTGGTTATGTGGGTCTATGGGTATGGAAATGGAAAGAACCAACAGCGGCTTGTTCTCAGTGTCCTTTTTAAAAATCTTGGCACTACTCATATACCATTGCCACTCCTGGCTTTCAGATGCACGCACTTGTTGGAAGAAGGTGACAATCTTCTCCTCATCGTTGCACTCAATTAGGTTTTGAAGCTTGGGCACGTAGTCCTTGGCGTCCTCGGGATTAAAATGTAGGCTATGGTAGCTTTCTTCGCTTTTTCCTTCTATCTCCTCAGCGCTTACGCCCAAGATGGCAAGCCCTCTGCTAGACATCCACACCACGGACATGGTCTGCATGTTGTGCAAGACCAACACACAAGGCATTTTTTCTGCTAGTTTTTCAACCTCGGTGACAGCCTCGGCTATCGTGTCCTTGTTATTCATCTTTTCAATTATGATATGGTAAGATAAATTCTTTAATAATCTAGTACAAAAGGGGGGATTTATGGTTTCGGCAAAATATTATAAAAATCACCAGAAATGGTGATTGCAGAGTCAATCAAGGGGACATACTTTTGTTACTATTTATACTTAGTGAATATGCAGTATAACTATAACTTACTTTAGCTACACCCTAAACTACCATCCTATCCAACGCTTGGATGAACAAATAATCAAATCTAATTCCTTTTTGTAATACGGCCATGCCCCCCTTGGCTATTAATGAAATAATTCACAGATGACTCACTACTTTCATTTTGAAGGAGTGACTACCCTTATTAAGTGGAATTGTAGGTTTTGTTTAAATAGCCTTCTTCAAAATATCCGTCACACATAATGTAGTTTTATGAAAACACTCTTTACTAAAATTTTCCTGTTGCTCCTCCTTCTCACTGGAGGGCTTAGCCGCGAAGCCCTCTCCAATAGCTGGGGAAAAGTAAATGTCTCAGATGTCCATTCTTGTCAAGAGGCTTCTGACGAGCCAACAGCTTCTGTCATCAGAGGCGCTAATTCTATGGTTAGTAACGGGTTCTTTTATCAATGGGAGAAAAGCATCAGTTTTGCTTTATCAGGCTTTATTGCCAGCCCAAGGCCAATTTCCCTCTTTATTGAGCCGCCTGTCATATCCCAATACGGTGTGTTAGGGAAGATAGTTGATTCAGGTAAAACCAATACTGAAACTAATGCTTTAAGGACAGCAGTAGAAACGCCAACTATAACCACCGGCTTCATTTCTACAGACAACTACTACTGTCCGGGAATGCCAATAAACGTGTCCTTCTTTGTTTCATCGCCATTTAACAGTGACAACGTCTTCACAATCCAGCTCTCTGATGCTAACGGTAGCTTTGCTTCCCCTGTTAACCTAGATACGTTTAAAAGTACAGAGTCCGGTGAAACAACGGTTTTCCCTCCTTCTTATGCCAACGGGGCCGGTTACCAAATACGCGTTGTGGCATCTAGCCCTTCTGTCATAGGGTCTGTGAATGAGGGTGGGGCTATCCGAATTTTCCCTGCCAAAGACTATTACATGGATGAAGACGGAGACGGCCATTTTAGTGTTTTGCCCCTTGAACTGTGCGACCCGAGTTTCTACGGAGCTTACCAAATCTTTCCGGGCGACGACTGCGACGATTATGATGCATCCATACATCCTAGGGCGGAGGATATTTGCGATGGCAAAGATAATGACTGTGACGGGATAGTTGACAATGGGAAACCCGTAGTGATTGCCGTGGCCAACGCAGGTTCGGTTCGCATGAATAGCTCCTCCAGCATTTCGGTTTATACGGGCTCTATAGGAACAGCTTCCTATTGTTCACCTACCGTTAGCGCGTCTGTTCTTTCAGGACAACTACAGTTGAACTCCCGTCAGCTCAATGAGTATGCTGCGCCAGATAAAAGTTACTATGACTACACCATGACCTTAGCTCCGGCGGTAGTGACTTCCTCAGCAGACAACATAAACCTGGTGCCGTTTGATTTTAGCCTGCAGACTCCAGAGCTATACTACAGCTATGGACAACTTCATATTCTAATTGATTTTAACCAAGATGGCATTTTTGAAGAATCAGAGAAAGTCTATGATGATAGAGTAGATGTCTATGGCGGGGGAGCCTCTGCCAATGGTTTCCTTGATATTCCCGCCGGACTGAATTTGGTGACCCGTATGCGGGTACTGCTCGACTTCTCCGGTTCTGTGTTCTATGACTACTGTAGCGGAGATTTGATTTTAGATTACCCAGTGGCTATCAACCCTCCTTACACCTACAGTTGGTCCCCTTCCACCAATCTAAGTAGTGCGACTGTAGCTGACCCATATATCAGTACCATAAACAAGACTACAACTTATTCGGTAACGGTTACTGACCAAGAGACGGGTTGCACTTCCCAAAGTTCAGTTACAGTAGAGGTGCTTTCTACCCCGCCCTCTATTACTACACAGCCAGCTAATCGCTTAACGTATGCAGGCGAAGGTGCTGCTTTCTCAGTTGGGGCTACTGGGTCTAATTTAATGTACCAATGGCAGGAAAGCCGTGACGGTGGCAGCACCTTCGCCAGTGTCAGCAATGGCGGTGTGTACAGTGGTGCTACTACCAATACTTTATATTTAACCAACGTTCCTGTTTCTATGCATAGCTACCAATACCGGGTGGTAGTGAGCAACGGTGTAGAAACCCTTTCTAATGCTGCAACGCTTTCTGTAAGAGAGATAGATCCTGCCACCAACCCTTGGGAGGTAGTAGGCACACCTAATTTCTCTCAAGGGGTTGCTAACAGGACAACCTTTGCGTTAGCCCCAGATGGAACGCCGTATGTTGCTTTTGTAGATTCACAAGAAGAATATAATGAGAACTATGAACTTGTCATCATGAAGTACTATGGTGGCAGCTGGGTAAAAGTAGGCTCAACAAAAGGTTTTGAAGGTAGTGATTATTACACCTCTTTTGACAATGTATGGAACATTTCAATAGCCTTTTCCGCAGACGGTACCCCTTATGTCGGCTTCGCTCAAGCAGGTAGTAGTCAAGGTTTGACTGTCATAAAATACAATGGAAGCAAATGGGCAGCGGTGGGCGGTTCCAGTTTCCCATCAGAGGGGTCAGGCGGTTATCTTTCACTGGTTATTGCGCCAGATAATACGCCTTATATAGCTTACCAAGAGCTTAATACTAATCTTAATGGTGATTTCGCAGGGAGGATAACAGTGAGAAAGTACAATGGAAGCAGTTGGGACGTAGTTGGCGTAAGAGGCTTCTCCACCTGGATTAATGACAATTTAAAAATGGTAATGGCGCCAAATGGAGAATTATATGTGGCTTTTCAGGATGGTAAGTATGGTGGTAAAGCTTCTGTTATGAAGTACAATGGCAGCGCATGGGAAGTGGTGGGCACATCGGGCTTTTCAGCTGGTGTAATTGCTGATGTCTCATTGGCCTTGTCACCAGACGGCCTGCCGTATGTAGCTTATAGAGGAGACCAGAGCAATGGTCAAAAAGCCACCGTAATGAAATATACCGGAAGCAGCTGGGAATTAGTTGGCCCACAAGGTTTTTCGGAAGGAATGACTTCATCCCCTTCTTTAGTGGTAGCGCAAGATGGTACACCTTTTGTAGCCTATTTTGACTATGCCTATACAGGCAGGGCCACTGTCATGAAGTATGACGGCAGCAGTTGGGTAGCGGTTGGGCCACTAGGTTTTTCACCTGATGATGCACATCATGCTTCGTTAGCCATGGCATCTAATGGTACACTGTACTTAGGTTATCAAAATAGAAATGATGGCGTATATGGAAGCAAAGTTACGGTGATGAAGTTTGCTAACGCTGTTACGGTAGCTACCCCGCCCTCCATCACAACCCAACCCGTCGCCAAGACTATCACCGCGGGGCAGAGTACCAGTTTCACCGTAGGGGCCAGTGGAGAAGGTGCAATCACCTACCAGTGGCAAGTAAGCCAGGATGCTGGCACTACCTTCGCCAACATCAGCAACGGCGGCGTGTACGGCGGAGCCACCAATGATACCCTCCTGCTCTCAAATGTTCCTCTTGAGATGAACGGCTACTGGTACCGGGTGGTGGTGAGCAGCGGTGCAGAGGCAAATTCAGGAGCAGCCTTGCTTACAGTGAATGCGCTTGTTTCAGATGCAGTAGTCAGTACAAAACCTTTTGCCCCATCTAATCTTGTGCTCACTTCTGTTTCAGATACAGTAGTAACCTTGAATTGGGCGGATAACTCGTCAAACGAAACTAGCTTTAAGGTTGTCAGGTCTCTTGTGCCAGAATTTGATAGGGATACTGTTGTAACTATTGTTGCAGAGAACATAACTTCATACACTGATACAAGTGTTGTGAAAGACGCTTCTTATTATTTTAAGATTTTATCTTTAAATGATAGCGGAGAAGCTTCCTCTAATGTACAAGCCTTAAATGTTACTTGCCCGCCAGATTTACAATTTAAAGATATTGTGGCAGAATATTCTACCATTTCTATTAATGATACTTTGACCTTTAAGCCATCATCAAAAATTGTAAATACTGCAGAGTGTGCTAGTTATGCGTCCAAATCATCTTATAAAGTATATATATCTGAAGATGAGGTATTAGATGTTGTAGAAGATATTAACATATCTGGGAATGGTTTTGAGACGGAGGCTCCATTAAGAAATACTAGTAGTGCTCTTTTTAAGTCAGTTAAAATTCCAGATAGTATTGCTTTGTTAGGTCAACGTTATTTAATTTTTCAACTAGACCCTGAAAATAAAATCTATGAGAAAAATGAAACAAACAACCTTGCGGTTGTGCCAATATTTATTACTAAAAATGCTGGTATAAAAATTGAAAATTTTGAAATTTCCAATACCAATCAAGAAAATGGAATGGTAACGGTTAATTTTGATGTAGTTAATACAGGAGAAGGTGCATTAGGAGAGTATTATATTGATTTTAGGTCTGAACAAAATAGAATTGATTTAACAAGGGAAAGTGGATTAGATTTAGGGCAAAGAAAAAGTATTAGTAAAGCCTTGCCTATTTCATGTGTTAATTATGGTACCAAGAACCTACGTGTTATACTTAACCCTGCTTTAAATTATAATAGGGGAGAATATTCTTATATCCGAAAAGAAATTTTATTAAATGATACTACTAACACTACGGCTTCAGGGGAATATACTTTTGTGGGCACTAAACCCGACTTAGGGATTTACATAAAAATAAAAAACGTAAGAACCGTAGATGCCGGAGGATCTATCACTGTAGAATCTACTGTAACAAATACCGGCGTTTTATTTGAGGGAACACAGGAAATAAATTATTACCTGTCCAAAAATGACACTCTTGATGCAAGTGATCAACCAATAGGGCATTCTAGGTTTAGTGCAATGCTCGTTTGTGAAGGAGAAACTATAATTACTGAAGTTCTTACTATTCCTTCTACTGCTGCTTTAGGTGACTATTATGTTCTCGCTAAAGTTGATCCTAGGTCTGGATTAAATGAAATCAATGAAGAGAATAATACACATGCAAGATCTCTAGTAGTATCTAAGAACCCTGACTTAGTATTACAGAGTTTTACCATTAGTAATACCTCTCCTGTTGCTAATGAGAGAACTAGAATTAACTTTAGTATTAAAAATCAAGGGCAGGGCCCGGTTAGTGATTCCTATCTTGATGTATATGTGTCAGATGATGATAATTTCAGCCCATCTACAGATACTAGATTAACTTCATATGGTGAAGAATATAACTGGATCCATATTCCGTCTTTGGCTGCTGGTGAAGTTTATGAGGGTTCCTTTGATTTAAAATTCTCTTCCTGTGGGATTGAAGGAGACAAATTTGTTTTTGCCATAGCAGATGGCTATTTTCCAAATTTGAATGGTAATGTAATTCCCGAAATAAATGAAACTAATAACTATAATTCATCAGGGGTTAAAGCTGCCATAAAATCAAACCCTGATCTCAATTTGTTAGAACCAATTAGCGGGAAAACTACCTCAACTAATAAGATAACAGCTAGTTTGAATATTCAAAATGTTGGGAGTTCGGTTGAAAATGATAGTCAATTGAAATTTTATCTATCTGATGATCTTCAATTAAGTTCATCAGATAGCTTGTTGAAAACTATTACAATTAATTCTGCCTCGTTAGCGTGTAAGCAAACCTATCTCATTAACAATTTAGAAATTGTCCTTCCGGCAAATATAAAATTAGGCACATACAAAGTTTTAATTTTTGCAGATGCAGATAGTAGCATTGTAGAGCAATCAGAGGAAAACAATTTTAATTTTATTGTATTCGAAAAAATTGTTGGTGGAACTACCGGGCCTGTAGAACCAACCCCGGGACCGGAACCGCTCAGCATTACAACATCGGCCTTGGCCATTTCTTCCATAAGGCCGGGCATCCAGTTCGAGGTCCCCTACGAGAAGACGGGGACCTACGAGCGGTACGTGAACGAGTTCCGGGTGGAG
>NZ_LRML01000028.1 GCF_001647285.1 Rufibacter roseus | reverse complement strand
CCTGTTTTAAGAAAAACAGGCCTAAAACAGAGGGCTTTTGTCATGAATACTAATGTAAGTCTAGCTTCTTTTAAGTTCTTGTCTGCAACCTGTTTAGTAGGAGCCAATAGCAACCGTCGCACTTTCTGTGGTTTCCGCCAGCAAGCAGAAAAGCTTTGCAAGCTGAAATGTGAGAGAGAGTACCAACAAGGGCAGCGGCAATCTCTAAATTGTGTGCTTTACAAAACAGGTTCCATGATGTGAAGGGCAGACGCAACAAAAAAGCCAGATTCTGTAAAAGAAACTGGCTTTTTTGATTAACAGTAAAAGAAGAACTAGTTGCCTTCCTTCATTTTATCCATAACAATTTGCTGTAGCTCAGGTAAGTGAGACTGTAGGCTCTCTTGACCGATCTTCATGCTTTCAATGGCTAGTTTGCTTTGTTTGCTAGCCATTTTTTTGCCGGTAGGGGTGTTAAAAAAAGCAGTCATATCTTTCAATTCCTTTTCAGTAAACTCCGCCACATATAGTTTGATCAGGTCTCCCTTGATTGCATCCCAGTTCATGTGCTTAGAGAAGAAAGCGCGAACTTCTAATTCTGCTGCCTTCAATGCAGGCACCTGTTCCATTTGCATAGTAAGCATTTGCTGGATATTATCTTCCAGGGCCTTGGGTGTGCCCATGATTAAGAGCAAATTTTCAGCGGCTTTCTGGTGGCTGCTTTGCGTTTGAGCCACGGCTCCGCTGGTTAAGAATAGGAGCATGAACAGCCCCAAAAAGAAATAAATTTTCATAAAAAGTTAGAATGGTAATAAACACTTTACGAATGTAACTATAATTTGGGGCATTATCCTATTTAAACATAGGCTTATTCGGCTAATTAACTTGTTTTAAGTACCTGCGTACGAACCACCAGAAGTAACTACAAACATATTTTCATGGAAATAACCAACAAAGAAACTGTTTACCAGGGGCACTACCGTTTGCAGGTATACACCGTAAAAAGCGGGCAGGAAGAGTTTAAACGCGAAGTTTTTCAGACGGGCAAAGCGGCGGCAGCCATTGTATATGATACCAATAAGCAGAAGTTCATTTTTGCCAAACAATACAGGCCAGCAGTAGAGCAGGAGGTACTGGAGGCGGTAGCCGGCATGCTGGATGCTGACGACGAAAAACCGGAAGAAGCTATTGCCCGCGAAGTAGAAGAAGAAGTTGGTTATGAGGTAGACAAGCTGGAATACATTTCAGAATTTTACCCCTCGCCAGGTTCTTGCCAAGAAAAAATCTTTTTGTTTTATGCCGAAGTCAGTCATAAATCAGGCGAAGGAGGGGGAAAGGATGATGAAAATGAGGACATAAAATCTGTTGAAATGACGGCAGAAGAACTAGTTAGTTACAATTTTGTTGATGCCAAAACCTTGATTGGAGTGCAGTGGACAAAAACCAACGTACTGCCGAAACTTACGTGACACAGAAGAGATTAAGCAAGTCCACACATTTGCCAGCCCCAGTTGTTTTCGGCCTGTTTTTACTAAAACAGGCCGAAAAACAACTGGGGCTGATTTCTTATGCTTATTTTTAAAATTTCAGGAGTGGAGTATAGGGTTGTTACAGTCCTGGTTTGTTTAATTTTCTAATTTTAACGCCATAACCTTTAGTGCCTATAGCTGCTGCATAAAGCTGTAGCGTTATTTAATAGAAGGAGTCTCATGAGAAAAAGCTTTTTGCCCGCGCTGTTCGTGCTGGTTTCTGTATGGATAGGTTGCGCCCCAAGAAAAAGCACCACATCAACTAATGCTTCAGCTAAAGTATCAGTAGTAGATCCTTTCATTGGTACAGGTGGGCATGGGCATACGTATCCGGGGGCAGCAATGCCCTTCGGGATGGTGCAGCTAAGCCCTGACAATGGCACCCAAGGCTGGGACTGGTGTTCTGGCTACCATTATTCAGACAGCTTAATTGCCGGGTTCAGCCACACGCATTTAAGCGGCACCGGAATTGGCGATTTAGCTGATATTTCCATGATGCCTTACTATGCTTCTGAAGTTGAAAAGAAGGAAAGGCAGAAGTTCAGCCACCAAAATGAATTTGCGGAACCTGGCTTTTACGCAGTTACCCTAAACAACGGCATAAAAGTGGCGCTTACCGCTACTGACCGCGTAGGCATGCACCAGTACACCTTTCCAGCAGATTCTGTCAAAGCAATTTCACTTGACCTAGGCTTTGCCATAAACTGGGACAGACCTACGGAGACCATCATTACGCAGGTGAGTGATACGCTGGTAACCGGCTTGCGCAAGTCTACGGGTTGGGCAAACCAGCAGTGGGTGTATTTTGCGGCTGTTTTTTCGCAGCCCATCAAGCAACTGATACTAAAAGAGAACGGTAAGGTGGTGAGTGGGAAATCGGCTACCGGAAGTAAGACGCGGGCAGCCCTGTTTTTTGAAAAAGGGCAGGCTCCGCTTCTGGTAAAGGTTTCTATCTCCAGTGCCAGCGTAGACGGGGCTTTGGCCAATTTAAAAGCCGAGGCGCCCAACTGGAATTTTAACAAGGTGGTGGCTAATGGAAAAGCCAAGTGGGCGCGGGAGTTAGGAAAAATAGAAGCGAGTTTCATTGAACCCGTCATGGACACCATCTTCTACACCGCCCTTTACCATACTTACTTGGCGCCTACCTTATTTTCAGATGTAAAGGGTCAGTACAAAGGGAACGTAGATGTGGTAAGAACCAGACCCTTTAACCGCCATACCGTGTTCTCGCTATGGGATACTTTCCGAGCCGCTCATCCGCTGTACACCATTACACAACCTGAAAGGCAGCCGGATTTCCTGAATTCGTTGTTGGCCTCTTACCAAGAGTTGGGGTTACTGCCCGTGTGGGAGCTTTCGGGCAATGAAACCAACACCATGACCGGTTACCACGCTGTTCCTGTTTTAGCCGATGCTATTTTGAAAGGGTACCTGCCGGAGAAACAAGAAGAGGCGTACAGCGCTATGGTAGCCAGTGCTTCGCAGAACATCAGAGATACCGACGATTACCGTACCTACGGTTTTATCCCCGCCGATAAAGGCGGTCAGTCGGTGACCAAATCGCTGGAGTATGCCTATGATGATTGGTGCATTGCGCAGGTAGCCAAGAAGCTAGGGAAAGAAGAAGACTACCAGAAATACCTCAAGAGAGCCGCTGGGTACCGCTACCTCTTCGATCCTCAGACGCTGTTCATGCGCGGCAAAAACTCCGATGGCAGCTGGAAAACGCCTTTTGATCCTTTCTACTCAGATCACGGTGAAGACGCAGCCTACGTAGAAGGCACTGCCTGGCAACACAGTTGGTTTGTGCCGCATGACGTGAAAGGGCTCATCAATCTCTTCGGCTCAGAGAAAAAGTTTGTGCAGCACCTTGATTCTACCTTCAACGTGACATCGCAAATGACCGGAAACAATGTGTCACCAGATATTTCGGGGCTGATTGGGCAGTACGCACACGGTAACGAGCCCAGCCACCACATTGCTTACCTCTATAACTATGCTGGTCAACCCTGGAAAACGCAGGAACGGGTCAGAAACATCATGGAGGTGATGTATCGTGTTCAGCCAGATGGTTTGGCCGGTAACGAAGACTGCGGACAAATGAGCGCGTGGTACGTGTTCAGCGCCCTCGGATTTTACCCTGTGAACCCCGCTGATGGCAACTATGTATTGGGAAGCCCTTTGGTAAAACATGCTACTATTCAATTGCCAGAAAACAGAAAGTTTGAGGTTACTGCCCAAAACAACAGCGCCCAGAATGTTTACGTGCAGCAGGTGTTCCTGAACGGTAAACCATTGAACCGGTCTTACATTACCCACGCCGAGGTGATGCAGGGCGGGCACCTGAAGTTTGTGATGGGACCAGCGCCAGAGAAAAGCTGGGCTACTGCACCGGCCGCCTTTCCGCCGTCTATGACTCGGTGAAATGGCTGCCTCTGGTATTTTGGCTCTGTAGAATTAACTCATCTTGCATACTGCCGTACACTAGAAGCATGAACCTTACATGTTTCATTTAAACTAATAAACTCATGGCAGAGCAAGATAAAAACAACAATACACCGCAAATGAGCGGAGACGGAAGCAATAACAGCCAAAACGGAAACCAGGGAGACGGCGTTTTCGCAGACCATAACTATGGCACTAAAGCTGAAGGCGGAAACACTGCCAACTATGACAAAGACGGCAACCGTGATGTAAACGACGCCGGCGGTCGCATAGATGATGGCCAGGCCCACGACGACAAAAACGGTGGCGGTGATGTACTGGGCCGCCAGGGCGGTGGTTATGGTGAAAAGAAGATGGAACTGGGGCAACAGCCAACCGGTGACAAATTCCAGCCGACTCACGACCAGGAAAGTGACAAAGACACAGGCTATGGCACCCATGCCGGTGGTTTAGGTGACAGCCACAGCGGGTTCAAAGGAAACCACAATGGCAACGACGGTACCGGTGGTGGCCGCAGCAGCGGACACGCTGGCCACGGAGGAAACCCTGAGGACAACAAATACTCCCCAGGCGCCAAAGGAGGCCGCGATGACAACGGCAATCCGAACATTGCCGGCCGCGGTTCCAGAAACGAATCTTAATTATACAGTAGTACAGCAAAGGCCTGCCTCTTTATAAGGGGCAGGCCTTTGTTTTTGAGCTGTTTTCTGAAAAGCAGCCCTAAAACGCAAGATTCAGTCACCACTCATGACATCTTCTCCAGCTACCAAGCCACCTAAATGGTTTCATCCGTAAAAGGCAGAAAGTTTAAGTGGGGGTAATAAAGTACAGTCAACCAATCTGCTGTTCTCCTTCATCAACTGACAACCTACAACAGAAAACTCATATGAGTCTGGAAGAATATAACCAAAAGCGGCACTTCAATAAGACACCCGAGCCAGAGGGAAAAGAAGCCAAAGGCAAAGGAGCGTTGAAGTTTGTGGTGCACCGGCATCAGGCCTCAAAGCTCCATTATGATTTTAGGCTGGAGCTAGACGGAGTGCTAAAAAGCTGGGCTGTACCCAAAGGACCGTCCATGAACCCAGCAGACAAGCGACTGGCGGTAGAGGTGGAAGACCACCCCTATAGTTACCGCACGTTTGAGGGCGACATTCCGAAAGGAAACTACGGCGCCGGACACGTTGAAATTTGGGACGAAGGTACTTTCCACGCCGTAGGAAACCTCCCCCGCAAAGAAGGTGAAAAGCTGATGCTGCAGGAGCTGGAGGAGGGGAGACTTCATTTTGTGCTAGACGGCAAGAAGCTGAAAGGCGAATTCTCTTTGGTGAAAATGAAAGGCCGCCAGAAAGATGCTTGGCTCTTACTTAAAAAGAAGGATGATGACGCTGTGGAGGAGCCTTATGACGCTGAAGATTTTGCAAAAGGTGCAAAGAAAAAATCAACTTCAGCAACCACTGCCAAGAAGAAAGCTGCTACTAAAGCCAGCAGCGGCAAATCAGCAACATCAGCCAATGGTAAGAATTCAGCCATGCCGCACAACATTGTGCCCATGACCGCCAAACTCACCGACGGCCCTTTTGACGATGAAGACTGGATTTTCGAAGTAAAGTGGGACGGTTACCGAGCCGTGGCTGAAGTGGCAGACGGTCACGTGGAACTATACTCCCGCAACGGAAAATCTTTTAAAGAAAAGTATAGTCCGGTAGTAGAAGCGCTGGAAAAGCTGCCGCATGAGGCAGTGCTTGACGGGGAGTTGGTAGTGCTGGACAAGAAAGGCAAAGCAGACTTTCAGGCCCTGCAAAACTACCAGAATACACCCTCAGAACACCTGTACTACTACATCTTCGACCTACTTTACCTAGACGGCCAAGACCTCACCCAAGAGCCCCTGCTCAAGCGGAAAGAACTGCTGGAAAAAGTGTTGTCTAAGGCGAAAAATCCTTTGCGGTACAGCGAGCACCGAGTGGGCGACGGCACCAAGTTCTTTAAGGAAGCACAAAAAGGAGCTTGGGAAGGAATAATGGCCAAAGCCGCACAAAGCAAATATTTAGTTGGCAAGCGCTCAGCGGAATGGCTGAAAATCAAAACGCATTTGCGGCAGGAGGCGGTCATTGCCGGCTTCACTGAGCCCAAAGGCAGCCGCAAGCACATTGGGGCGCTGGTGCTAGGCGTGTATGAAGGCAAAGAACTAAAATATGTGGGTCAGAGCGGCAGCGGCTTTAACACCAAAAGCCTGAAAGAGCTAAAAGAAAAGCTGGAGCCGTTGGTGCAGGAAAAGTCACCGTTCAAGGAGAAAGTAAGCCTGACCCGTGATGTCACCTGGGTGAAGCCGGAGTTGGTATGCGAACTGTCTTTTGCCGAGTGGACAGCAGACGGCCAAATGCGTCAAGCCATCTTCAAAGGGCTTAGGGTTGACAAAAAGGCCAAAGACGTGGTGCACGAAAAAGCTATTTCAGAGGAAAGCCAGCCTGCAAAGGCTACTTCCTCTAAATCGGCTGAAAAATCAAAAACAGCCCCAAAACAGAAATCAGGCAAAAAGGAGTTGGTGCTGCAGTTAGACGGGCAGGAGGTACACATCAGTAGCCCAGACAAGCTGTATTGGCCCGAAGAAGGAATCACGAAGCAAGATTTGGTGGAATATTACCAGACCATAGCCGATGTGATTCTGCCTTATCTGGTGAACAGGCCAGAGTCGCTGTTGCGGCACCCCAACGGCATCACCAAACCCGGCTTCTTCCAGAAAGAGGTTGGTGACCACGCTCCGGAATGGGTGCAAACAAAAGAAATAAGGGCAGAATCTACGGGCAAAGACGTAAACTACCTCGTTTGTCAGGACAAAGCCACGCTCGCCTACCTGAACAACTTAGGTTGCATTCAGCTCAACCCCTGGAATTCCCGCCTGCAACATTTAGAAAACCCAGATTACCTGGTGCTGGACCTAGACCCTGGCGAGAACACCTATGATGAAGTGGTGGAAGTGGCGCTTACCGCTAAAAAGGTGCTGGACGAGCTTGAGATACCGGTATATGCGAAGACATCGGGGGCAACAGGTATGCACCTGTACGTGCCGCTGGCGGCCAAATGGCCGTTTGAGCAGGTAAAAGAACTGGCACATTTACTGGCCCAGCGAATACATGAACAGCTACCCAAGCTCACCAGCTTGGAACGAAGCCCTAAGGAGCGGCGCAAGCAAATTTACATTGATTACCTGCAAAACGCCATCGCGCAGACCATTGCCGCGCCGTATTCAGTACGTCCGCGGGTAGGGGCCACGGTCTCCACACCCCTGCAATGGAAAGAAGTGAAAACCGGGTTGCACCCTTCGCAGTTTACAATCAAGAACGTGCCCCAACGCGTAAAGAAGTTAGGCGACCTCTTCGCTCCGGTATTGGGTGAGGGCATTGACGTGGCCGAGTATCTGAAGAAACTTAAAAAGTAACCATACTATGAAAACCAAAACTAAAAATAACCTCCTGCTGGCAGGTGCTGGCTTAGGCGCTCTTTTCGCCCTTCGCACCATTTCACGGCGCAGACATGAGTTCTCCTTTAAAGACCGTACTGTATTGATTACAGGCGGAAGTCGTGGGCTTGGTTTGGTTCTGGCTAGAATGTTTGCTGAACAGGGCGCCAAAATTGCCATCTGCTCGCGCACTCAGGAGCAACTTGACGCTGCTTGCCAGGAGCTTAAATCCGGTGGTGCCACCGTCATGGCTTTCAACTGCGACGTGAGCAGCCAAACGCAGGTGAAGCGTATGATAAAAGAAATAAAGGAGACGCTGGGGCCAGTAGAAGTACTTATCAATAACGCCGGAGTTATTTCAGCGGGACCGCTGGAAGAAATGACCGTAGCCGATTTTGAGGAAGCTATGAAAATTCATTACTGGGCGCCGCTGTACACCATGCTGGAAGTTATGCCCGAAATGAAAGCCCGTGGCGAAGGCCGGATTGTGAACATTGCCTCCATTGGTGGTAAGGTAAGCGTGCCGCACCTGTTGCCTTACAGCGGCAGTAAGTTTGCTTTGGTGGGCTTGTCAGAAGGTTTCCGGTCAGAACTGTTGCAGCACGGCGTACACGTCACTACCATCAACCCTGGCCTCATGCGCACCGGCAGCGCCCGCAACGCCTTCGTGAAAGGGCAGAATGAAAAGGAGTACGCCTGGTTTGCCATTGCTGATGCCAATCCCATTATTTCCCTGGCCGCCGATGACGCTGCCCGCCAAATTATGAACGCCTGTCGCTACGGCGAGGCAGAGGCAACCTTAGGGCTGAACGCCAAATTTGCTAGTTGGGTGCACGGCCTTTTCCCCGGTTTGGTCACCGACGTCTTCTCCTTGCTAAACCAGTTCCTGCCCGGCCCAGGGGGCATAGGCGAAGAGCGGGTAAGAGGGTATGAGAGTGAATCAGAAATAACCCAGTCTCCGCTCACGGCACCGCTGCGCAAAGCAGAGCGGGCTAATAATGAGCTGTAGGTCTTTTTGTTTTAGGGCTGTTTTTAGAAAAGCAGCCCCTAAACAGAAAAAGATGATGTCTTCAAGTATTTCTGGGGTACAAAAGTAAATTGGGAGCAATTTTTGTTTCTTGTCAAAACACACACAGTAGGGGGGAGCTGATAAAAACTATAATAGATGGCTAGTAAGGAGGAAAGGAATTATAATGAAACTATCAGCAAACTTGATTTTGAGCAGGCGCGCATCAAGCACGTGTTATTCAAGTCTAAAATTCGTGCTTTGTTGTACGGTGCCAACATTGACACAGAACCTGTCATCTCTACTACTGCCTGTCCGTTAGGCAAATGGATTTATGAGGTTGCCATTCCCCGCATTGGTCACTTGCCAGAGGTGAAAGAGCTAGAAAAAGTACATGATAACATGCATAAAGTAGCCCGTAACCTGTGGGAGTTGTACCAGAAAGGGCAGCAAGAGCAGGCGCTCGAGGGCCTCAATAAAGTGGATGATACGGCGCATGGATTACTTGGTCTGCTAGACGCAATAGAAAACAAAGTTTCTTGACCTTTCTTTTTGCCCACTGACAGACGCTGCTCTGCCAATTAGGTAGAAAGCAAGAACTTTTTCGGGCGCCTTTAGTACAAGAATACAGGCCAAGTGCAAAACGGAGGCTGCATGTTTTACTTAAGAGATACAGTTATGAAAGACGAAAAAGATAATAAATCAGTAAATAAAACGCATCAGGGCATACAGTCAGAACGTGAGCGCCAAAGTGCCAGCGATGACGATATGTACAAACGTTCTATGACGGGCTATGACTCCACGAAGCAGGACGTGAATTTTACAGGTACGGAGAAGACTGCGGCCGCCAACACCATTGACGAGCGCGATAATAACGACGGAGACGCCAACAACGAAAACAACTATTAATAACAATCCAAAGCCCTTAAATAAACTTTAAGGGCTTTTTTGTGCTCCATCCGGAACTAAAAAAATATTTATAGAACAAGAGCTTGACCAGGTATTTTTGGCCTGCTTTTCTAAAAATTGGCAAAAAACTTGCTACTATTTAAATAGCAATTTATAAGCAGCTGAAACGTTGAATCAATTAGCGTGTTCTTCTGTTTTACTTATACTATGGAAAAGCATATGAAAAAGGTTCTTTTAACTGTACTTGCCAGCGTAATGATGGCTGGTGCCACCGTGGCTCCCTCCATGGCTGAAGCCAAAAAAGGAGCTGACCAATCATACACTACTACCGCCGCCACCGGAGCACGAGATATCATCAGCGAAATTATTGATGTGGTGGGCCTAAAGCCTCGGTTTGAGGTTAGAGCTGCCAACGTGCCCAACGCCGCCGCGGTCATCATGAACGGACAACGCTACATCTTATACAACGAGCGCTTTGTAAGCTCTTTGAACAATGCCCTCAAAACTGACTGGGCCGGCGTTAGCATATTGGCCCACGAAATTGGCCACCACCTGAATGGGCATACATTGTCTAAAACGGGCAGCAATTTAAGAGACGAGCTGGAAGCTGATGAGTTTTCAGGCTTTGTGCTGCGTAAAATGGGGGCTAGTTTAAGTGAAGCGCAGGCCGCCATCAAGGTACTCGCCGATGATGAAGACTCATACACTCATCCTGGTAAAAGCTCTCGTTTAGCCGCTATTAGCCAAGGTTGGCGAAACGCTGAAACGCAAATTTTAGCCAGTGCCAAGGCCGGCACCCCAAACAGACAAGTGGCCGCATTGAGTCGCCCAGCACCTAGCCAACAGGCAGTGGTGTCAAACGCCAGCGCCAGACGCTCATCTAGCGCGTCTAGAATGCCAGCTCAGTACATTCTGCGTCAGGTAAAGTTGCAGGGAGCGCCTAACGAGCGCATTTACGTAACTACCAACTTCAACCTGGTGCGTGAAACGTCTGAAGGAATTGAAGTGATAGGTAAGCTGGAGAAAACCAATAACCGCAGCTACCCTTACGTGCTGGAAAGCCGCTACTTCTCTTCCATTTTTGTGAGCACCGACGGTATGCTCTTGAATGAAAACGGACAGCGGGTGGGCATCATGACCACATAGCAAATAAATTTTAGTGTTAAATTCACTTAAAAGCGCCGCCTTGAAAAAGGGGCGCTTTTCTGTTTTAGGCTTATTTTCTGAAAAAAAAGCTTAAAACAGAACTTCTGAAGGAGGAGTAAATGCAACATTAAATTTTTGCTGTATCTTTTGCCTATGAATAGATTCGTTTCATTTATGCGTTTGTCGCCGGTGATCCTGGGCGTCTGCAGCCTGGGCTTTTTTTCGTGCGCACAACAAAATGTGCCGGTGACAAACCAGGTGCTTCTTGATGTTGAAATATTAGCCGCCGACTCTATGGGTGGGCGCTTGCCCAATACCTCGGGCCATGCTAAGGCGCAAAATTATTTGGTGCAGCGGTTTAAGCAGGTAGGGTTAATGCCTATAGGAAACGGGTATCAGCATGAGTTCTCCTTTACTCCCCGAGGTGCCAATGCTCCCGTTACCGGAGTAAATTTGGTAGGTATGATACCGGGCAAATCAGAAAAAGCTCTTGTTATTACCGCGCACTACGACCACATAGGTACTATTAACGGAAAAGTATTCAACGGCGCCGATGATGATGCCTCTGGTATAGGAGCCATTCTGGCAATTGCCGAACACTTTAAAAAAGAAAAGCCGGAGCATACGTTAATTTTTGTGGCTTTTGATGCTGAGGAGCAAGGGCTGCAAGGTTCTAAGGCCTTTGTAGAAAATCCGCCTATCGCGCTGAGTCGAATTTTGCTCAACGTGAACCTGGACATGGTAAGTATTTCAGATAAAAATGAGCTGTACGCTTCTGGTACTTATCATCATCCGTGGGTAAAGCCAATTTTAGAGCAAGTAAAGCAGCCAGAGGGTTTCAACCTGAGATTTGGCCATGACCGCCCAGAACAAGGCCACGATGACTGGACGCTTCAGTCAGACCACGGTTCGTTCCACCGGAAGCAGGTGCCCTTTGTTTACTTTGGGGTAGAAGACCATTCGCATTATCATAAAGAGACAGACGAGTTCCAGAACATTCACCAGCCTTTTTACCTGAAGGCTGTAGAGTTTCTGGTGAAGGCAGTACAGGCCCTTGATAAGCAGTTGCCACAGTAATTTATTCCGCTAAAATTAAGTTTATAATCTAATTGAAAAACAGGCTTTAGTACTCTAGCCAGAATATTAAAAATTTAGCTGCGCCACTTTCTATAAAAAGAGAGTGGCGCAGCTCTTTTTAAGCTGCTATCTCTGCTCAAGTGCTGGCATGAAGAAACGGTGATATTGAACTGCAGTTGTAGATAAAATGTAACGATTCCGTTAAAAATAACCATTTTTCTTGTGCGGCGTTAAAGACCTAATTGCTAAATAGATGTTCCACCAATGAAGCAAGCATGGTCAAAAACCAAACATTAGGATTAGTTTTGCTGGTGCTTTTCCCATTTCTGAAGGAAATAACAGGGTCTACCACCCCAGCTCCCGCAAAATCATCCGCTGTTCGTCCGCTGCTCATAACGGCTCCGGTAAAACCCGCAAAGCCAACTTTTCAGGTAAGCGCCTCGGTGTATTTCCCTGAAGCTGAGCAAACCGATGACACCCCCCTCATTACCGCCGACGGCTCTAAAATCAATGAGAAAAATCCGCGCAAACACCGTTGGCTCGCCTTGTCCAGAAACTTGCTGTCACGCTGGGGCGGTATCATCAGCTACGGTGATTCAGTTAAAGTAGAAGGCATTTCAGAAGAACTAGATGGCGTTTACGTAGTGCGTGATGCCATGCACCGCCGCATCAAAGACCGCGTTGATATTCTAGTAGGCCCCAACGATAACATCATGGGTTTCTGGGAAGACGTGAAACTCACTAAACTGTAATTCAAAGTTCAACCTAAAAATGCGAGCGCCCAACCTTTTGAAGGTTGG
>NZ_LRML01000027.1 GCF_001647285.1 Rufibacter roseus | reverse complement strand
CCCCCGCGGTCAAGGTGAAAGTAGTCCTCATCAGGCTTAAATGTTTTCAGACAAGCTATATCTCGTAGACAACCAACTCAAAATATATGAAATGGATGAGATGACTAAAAAGTACTATTATCTTGTAAGGAAGATTATGTACGCCTTTGATGAAGGAGAAGCAGAAAGGTACCATTACCAGCTCATTAAATATTTGGAAGAAAACCCTGGTGCCATCAAAATAAACTGCGCGCAATGCGGAGAGAAGTTTCCCGCTGATGCTGATGCCAAAGTTGCTTGTTCAGAAAAGTGCCATAATGCTTATTACGGCTACGAGGACTAAATACGATCTATTAGAATAGCTCCACATATAGCCCCTTGCCTTCTCCAGATTGCACCATTCTTGGAAAACGCCGCAGTTTAACATAAGGTTAGTTATGAGGAAATGTGCTCTCACTTCATTTATAGAGCTATATATTTTTGCACCATTTGTTGCACTTTCTCATTGACGAGAGCACCCATGAAAGATATTAACCAGACATATTTGTAAATACTAAGTTTGTATCACTTCATTAGCTTAAGATAGTTACTTATAAATGAAGCATACATCAAGCAGGTAGATGCGATTGACTCTACAGATGTATTTTAACAGTACATAATTTAGAAACTTTAACTAAATAAAAGCTAAATGCAGCAATTTGATATAGACTTCAATGAAGATGGAAAAATAATAGATTTTCTTTCTGGAAACCTATTAGAACCTAGACCAGAAGAACTTGTAAGACAGAATTATTTAAGGGTTTTACATTATGAGTATCAATATCCTAAAAACGTAATCGCAAAGGAAGTTGCTATCTACTATGGTAGAAGTGAATTAAAAGATTCTCATGGAAATCCTGTAAGAGCCGATATTGTTGTTTACTCAAACGCTAAAGCTTGTATAGAAAAAGATCAAGGGAAAATTGAATTGATTGTTGAATGCAAGGCTTTAAATGAGCAAGGCGGTTATAATCAATTAGTGTCTTATATCTTTAACACAAGTGCCAATGGCGGAGCCTGGTATGATGGAGATAAAATACAGTACTTCAGAAGATTAACAACTCCCAACAATGACCTAATCCAATGGACTGGGATACCAAGAAAGGGGGAGGCATGGGACGCATTAGGCCGAAGGAAAAAGGATGACTTAAGGAGGCCTATAGATATAAAGGGATTACTCAGAAGATGCCATAATAAGTTGCATGGTAGGGGGGTTGATGGAGAAGAAGACGATTTAACCATGGACATGGTACGTCTAATACTTGCAAAAGCATTGGACGAGGAAAAATCAGGTGAACTTCCTGAATTCTATTGTACTCCAGAAGAATATCTTGACCCTGACGGGCAAGAAAGAGTAGCTGAAAGGATTAGATCTTTATTTCTGGAAGTAATTGCGCAGAATCCTGACGTTTTTAGCGAACATGAAAGGATATCTGTAGGCAAAAGAGCTATATGTGATGTTGTAATTGAGTTGCAGCCATATCGCCTTCTCAGCGATTTACAAGAGTCGGAAGACTGGGATATTATGGGTCATGCTTATGAACAATATACGGCTACATATCTTAAACGGAAAAGAGGACAATTCTTCACCAACAGATTGGTAGTAGATTTGATGGCTAAAATGGTAGATCCTGATTATACAGATATAATTCTAGATCCCGCAGGCGGATCTGGTGGCTTTCTGACTGGAGCTATGAGGTATGTTAGGAGAAAGATTTTAAGTGCTCAAGCGACAGCTACTGCAAAGCAACGTCAATTAGATAAGCATAGAACTAGGCTGTTTATGGTAGAAATCAGCAAGCGCCTTGTTAAAATTGCTAAAACTGCCATGATTCTCAATGGGGATGGACATGTTGGGATGACACAGGGAGATAGCTTAGGTCCGTATTCAAATTTAAATGACAATGTTTTAAGACTCGCTGGTAAAGGCAAGCCAAATATTATTTTAACCAATCCACCTTTTGCAGGAGCAGGCGATGGAAGAATAACTGATCCGAAGGTTTTAGATAGTTTTGCCTGTGGTATTAGATGGACAATGCGTGGAGGAAGCTATCAACCTACTGGAGAACGCAATAATGAAGGTGTCCCACCTGAAATGCTGTTTTTCGAAAGGTGTTTAGATTGGATTGCGCCAGGAGGACGGATAGGTATTGTTATGCCAAAGAGCTTTCTGGATACTCAAACCTATTATCCTGTGAGAGATATGCTATTAAACAATTTCAAGCTTCTTGCAGTGGTAAATTGTCATAAGGATACTTTTCAACCACATACAGGAGTAAGAACTTGTCTAGTTTTTGTTGAAAAACCTAAGTTGTCAGAATCAGTCCCTGATGACTACAGTATTTTTATGGCTATTTCTAAGAAAATTGGCCAAGACAGTGAGGGATATCCAATCTTTAAAAGAGATAATGAAAATAATTTAACAGGGGTTATAGACCACGATCTAGATGATATACTTAATGATTACCAATCCTTTAAAGAAGGAACACTAACAGAATCAGAGTATCACTTTACCATTAAGAAATCTGAAATAGATAGTATTCTACGAATCAACCCACAAGCTTATCTTCCTAATTTACACGAAACAATAAAAAACATTGAGTCTGTAGATGGCAAAGAAGGATGGTCTGTTACTACTATTGGCCAGATAGAGAAAGGGATAAAGATTTTTAAAGGCCCTAGATTAAAAAGCGAAAATTTAGTTGTAGAAACCCCCGGACCAAACATTGAACCCTATTATACTCCTTCTGCTGTACTACAAGAAAGAGGACAAGGTGCAAAGTTGTTTGATATTTCGATTGCTAGTGCAGTGCAGACAAAAGCCCTTAATGCAGTTAGAGTACACAAGGGGGATATAGTCATTTCCAGGTCTGGCACAATTGGCAGGGTTTCATATATCACTCAAAGATTGCATAATGCAATAGTATCAGATGATTTAATCAGAGTAAGAATCTCTGAAGAATATTTAAGGCACTACGTTTATTCATTTTTGCAGTCTAAAGCAGCATATGACCAAATGATTAGAAATGAATATGGTGCAGTTCAGCAACACCTTGAGCCTAATCATATAAGGGATATATTGATCCCAGTTCCAGAAAATTGGGAAGTAGTCGAAGGAATAATCGAAAATTCAAAAAAAGCTGTCTCAATCAAGGAACAATCAGAGGAAATAAACGATGAGCGAGAGAGAGAGATGCTTACTTTTCTAAGCAGTTTAGGGATTTAATCATTTAATATTATTCCTCTATCATAACTTTCGATCCCTATTTCGCTTCACTGCGTAATTAACTTTATTTAACTCTCTTATTTTCAATCATATAAGAACTACCATACTACGTACTGCCAAAAGTTAACCCCCGTTATACTCAACGGGGGAGCCTGGCACTCCAACGGACTTAAAGTAGGATAATAAGGCTAGATGTGGCAGGTTTGTTCCTGAAGGGGAATGAGAAAGGTCTTGTATAATTGCTAGGTTAGCACTTATCTACTGCAATTATAGCTAATCCTATCTATAGGAACAAGCTTACTTAGACGGTCCTAAATTTGTACGTGAACATAGGTCGACTTATCATTCTTGCCTTAAGTATTATTTAATACTACTATCTTAAGCTATGTATTTATGTAATATTGCATTTATGTATTTATGTAATCTTAAAAAAGAAAACCGTTTATTAAGATCTAACAACTTATCTATGGAGAGGATAAGATAAAACATACTAAGTAGATGCCTAAAATAGTAACCATAGCCCACCAAAAAGGAGGAGTAGGAAAAAGTACACTTGCACTCAATTTGGCAGCCTGTTTTATAGGTCAGCTCAATGTTGCCCTAGTGGATACGGACCCCCAGGGAAGTATTAGCGATTTGAAAGAGTCATTTCCAGACATGCCCATACTTACTATGAGTGATAGTAAACAACTACAAGCGACCCATTATGATCTACTTGTAATTGACACTCCTCCTTATTTATCAAATCAGCTGCCTGGACTTTTCCTAATTTCTGATTTTGTACTAGTGCCCACAAAAACTGGGTTCTTTGATATACTGGCTATACGTTCAACATTGGACCTAATTAAGCAGGCAAAAAAAAAGCGGCCAGATTTAAAAGCGGGAATTGTATTGAACATGGTAAAGCATAGATCAGGTGTAACAGGGGAAGTGTTGGAGTTATTGAAAGGTATGGATACTCCAGTTTTAAGCACCATGATATATGACCGGGTAAGCTTTACTCGGTCACCACTTACTGGTGGCGTACTTACCATGGATGATGAAAAGGCCAAAGAAGAAATAATGGCTCTAGCTAGTGAAGTAGTAGAAGCAATAGCTTAACCTACATAAATACATAACTATTGATTTACATATTTCTAGATATTTAGAAACTTAGAGAAATGGCAGATAAAGGTAAAAGTAATTATGAATCACAATTAGGAGGCTTAGCTAATAAGCTCAAAAGCACTCAAGTGAATACCCCACTTCAAGAAGTATTACCGGTGGCAGGAGCAAAAAAAATTAAAGAAGAAAAGCCAGAAGAGGCCCAGCTAAATGTGTGGATTCCTAAAGACTTATTTAAGAAATTAAAGCGGCGAGGACTTGATGCAGATATGACCTTAAAGGAAATCACAATCAAGGCGCTTGAAAATTACTTGTCTAAGTAGCTCATTGTCTTAACATTAATAAATGACTTTTTATATTAATTACTCACGGGCTTATAAAACCTGTTTTTTGCGCGTGGTCCCTTTCTCTTGCAGAAACTGTATTTTGACTTGTTCCCTTTTTGCTTTACCAAATTCCTCCCTTTTACTATCCGTACATCACAATTTTGTGAATATTTGATCTATTTGTATTATTTGTAAGGTCCATAAACCTCAGGCTATCAGCAATTTACACGCATATAAAAACAGGTTTTATAAGCCAAAAAACAGGTTTTATAAGCCAAAAAACAGGTTTTATAAGCCAATTAAACAGGTTTTATAAGCCAATTAAACAGGTTTTATAAGCCAAAAAACAGGTGTCAAAAAATTACTGTTTTTATTCCTGTTGTGGTTTTATATCTTGCTTGTTCATGGAAACATACGAGACAAACCAGAAGCTTCAGGTCCGGCACCACAATGCAATCACTAATGCCCGGCACGAGCTGTCAGCCGTTCAGCTAGATATCTATTTCATGATGCTCTCCAGGCTACGGCCAGGTGATAGCAAAGAGACTAGGTACAGTATAAGTGTAAAGGAAATAGAGGAGCTGACCGGCAGGCAATGGAATTATAAGCAACTGCGAGAAGCTACAGCAGGACTGATCGGTAAGGTTTTCGAGATTGAAGAGGAGGATGGTTTGCTGCAGGTGGCGTTAATGTCCAGTGCAAAGTACTTGAATGGCCAGGGTCGGATTCAACTTTCAATAGCTGATGAGCTAAAACCGTATCTAATTGACTTAAAAAGTAACTTTACGAGCTTTCAGCTTTATTGTGTCCTCTCAATGACTTCCAAGTATGCCAAATGGATGTATGTCCAGTTTGCTCGATGGAAGGATATAGGCCATCTTTCCTATGAGGTAGAGCAGCTTCGTACACGATTGAACCTAAAAGATCCTACCGGCAAGAATCCGGAGCAGTATAAGCAGTGGGGCCAGTTCAAAGATAACGTGCTGGAGCCGGCAATAAAGCAAATTAACACTAGTACTGATTTACGGATTAGTTACACCGTAGAAAAAAAAGGCAAGGCAATACACAAGCTTAATTTTGTCATTAAATCTGTGGCGCAGTTCCAAACCGTTATTCCTTTTGAGACAGCGCATGAAACAGCCGAGGATTCCCGTTTGAGGGAGCGCCTTAGAGATATTGGCATACTTGATACTAAACTGGTGAGAAAAGTTTTAGATAGCACAGAACTACGGAGAAAGGCTAATAAATGTCTTCATGATATTTCACTCAGGAGAAACAAGATTGATAATCCGGGGGGGTACTTTAGAACAACATTAGGCATCTAGCACTTATAAAACCTGTTTAATATAGGTGTTGGCTTACTTGCAAAAGTATTTATCAATAAATACTTGACTCGTATCTGGGGGCAGTTGTGCTAATGTATCAAGTGAAATACGATAAACCTTTGAGAGAATGATTGCCCCGCTCATCTTTGGCCTATCTCGCTGCGCGCAGATTAAGGGGGAGACCCCTCGCTACGCTCACCCCCCGCGGTCAAGGTGAAAGTAGTCCTCATCAGGCTTAAATGTTTTCAGACAAGCTATATCTCGTAGACAACCAACTCAAAATATATGAAATGGATGAGATGACTAAAAAGTACTATTATCTTGTAAGGAAGATTATGTACGCCTTTGATGAAGGAGAAGCAGAAAGGTACCATTACCAGCTCATTAAATATTTGGAAGAAAACCCTGGTGCCATCAAAATAAACTGCGCGCAATGCGGAGAGAAGTTTCCCGCTGATGCTGATGCCAAAGTTGCTTGTTCAGAAAAGTGCCATAATGCTTATTACGGCTACGAGGACTAAATACGATCTATTAGAATAGCTCCACATATAGCCCCTTGCCTTCTCCAGATTGCACCATTCTTGGAAAACGCCGCAGTTTAACATAAGGTTAGTTATGAGGAAATGTGCTCTCACTTCATTTATAGAGCTATATATTTTTGCACCATTTGTTGCACTTTCTCATTGACGAGAGCACCCATGAAAGATATTAACCAGACATATTTGTAAATACTAAGTTTGTATCACTTCATTAGCTTAAGATAGTTACTTATAAATGAAGCATACATCAAGCAGGTAGATGCGATTGACTCTACAGATGTATTTTAACAGTACATAATTTAGAAACTTTAACTAAATAAAAGCTAAATGCAGCAATTTGATATAGACTTCAATGAAGATGGAAAAATAATAGATTTTCTTTCTGGAAACCTATTAGAACCTAGACCAGAAGAACTTGTAAGACAGAATTATTTAAGGGTTTTACATTATGAGTATCAATATCCTAAAAACGTAATCGCAAAGGAAGTTGCTATCTACTATGGTAGAAGTGAATTAAAAGATTCTCATGGAAATCCTGTAAGAGCCGATATTGTTGTTTACTCAAACGCTAAAGCTTGTATAGAAAAAGATCAAGGGAAAATTGAATTGATTGTTGAATGCAAGGCTTTAAATGAGCAAGGCGGTTATAATCAATTAGTGTCTTATATCTTTAACACAAGTGCCAATGGCGGAGCCTGGTATGATGGAGATAAAATACAGTACTTCAGAAGATTAACAACTCCCAACAATGACCTAATCCAATGGACTGGGATACCAAGAAAGGGGGAGGCATGGGACGCATTAGGCCGAAGGAAAAAGGATGACTTAAGGAGGCCTATAGATATAAAGGGATTACTCAGAAGATGCCATAATAAGTTGCATGGTAGGGGGGTTGATGGAGAAGAAGACGATTTAACCATGGACATGGTACGTCTAATACTTGCAAAAGCATTGGACGAGGAAAAATCAGGTGAACTTCCTGAATTCTATTGTACTCCAGAAGAATATCTTGACCCTGACGGGCAAGAAAGAGTAGCTGAAAGGATTAGATCTTTATTTCTGGAAGTAATTGCGCAGAATCCTGACGTTTTTAGCGAACATGAAAGGATATCTGTAGGCAAAAGAGCTATATGTGATGTTGTAATTGAGTTGCAGCCATATCGCCTTCTCAGCGATTTACAAGAGTCGGAAGACTGGGATATTATGGGTCATGCTTATGAACAATATACGGCTACATATCTTAAACGGAAAAGAGGACAATTCTTCACCAACAGATTGGTAGTAGATTTGATGGCTAAAATGGTAGATCCTGATTATACAGATATAATTCTAGATCCCGCAGGCGGATCTGGTGGCTTTCTGACTGGAGCTATGAGGTATGTTAGGAGAAAGATTTTAAGTGCTCAAGCGACAGCTACTGCAAAGCAACGTCAATTAGATAAGCATAGAACTAGGCTGTTTATGGTAGAAATCAGCAAGCGCCTTGTTAAAATTGCTAAAACTGCCATGATTCTCAATGGGGATGGACATGTTGGGATGACACAGGGAGATAGCTTAGGTCCGTATTCAAATTTAAATGACAATGTTTTAAGACTCGCTGGTAAAGGCAAGCCAAATATTATTTTAACCAATCCACCTTTTGCAGGAGCAGGCGATGGAAGAATAACTGATCCGAAGGTTTTAGATAGTTTTGCCTGTGGTATTAGATGGACAATGCGTGGAGGAAGCTATCAACCTACTGGAGAACGCAATAATGAAGGTGTCCCACCTGAAATGCTGTTTTTCGAAAGGTGTTTAGATTGGATTGCGCCAGGAGGACGGATAGGTATTGTTATGCCAAAGAGCTTTCTGGATACTCAAACCTATTATCCTGTGAGAGATATGCTATTAAACAATTTCAAGCTTCTTGCAGTGGTAAATTGTCATAAGGATACTTTTCAACCACATACAGGAGTAAGAACTTGTCTAGTTTTTGTTGAAAAACCTAAGTTGTCAGAATCAGTCCCTGATGACTACAGTATTTTTATGGCTATTTCTAAGAAAATTGGCCAAGACAGTGAGGGATATCCAATCTTTAAAAGAGATAATGAAAATAATTTAACAGGGGTTATAGACCACGATCTAGATGATATACTTAATGATTACCAATCCTTTAAAGAAGGAACACTAACAGAATCAGAGTATCACTTTACCATTAAGAAATCTGAAATAGATAGTATTCTACGAATCAACCCACAAGCTTATCTTCCTAATTTACACGAAACAATAAAAAACATTGAGTCTGTAGATGGCAAAGAAGGATGGTCTGTTACTACTATTGGCCAGATAGAGAAAGGGATAAAGATTTTTAAAGGCCCTAGATTAAAAAGCGAAAATTTAGTTGTAGAAACCCCCGGACCAAACATTGAACCCTATTATACTCCTTCTGCTGTACTACAAGAAAGAGGACAAGGTGCAAAGTTGTTTGATATTTCGATTGCTAGTGCAGTGCAGACAAAAGCCCTTAATGCAGTTAGAGTACACAAGGGGGATATAGTCATTTCCAGGTCTGGCACAATTGGCAGGGTTTCATATATCACTCAAAGATTGCATAATGCAATAGTATCAGATGATTTAATCAGAGTAAGAATCTCTGAAGAATATTTAAGGCACTACGTTTATTCATTTTTGCAGTCTAAAGCAGCATATGACCAAATGATTAGAAATGAATATGGTGCAGTTCAGCAACACCTTGAGCCTAATCATATAAGGGATATATTGATCCCAGTTCCAGAAAATTGGGAAGTAGTCGAAGGAATAATCGAAAATTCAAAAAAAGCTGTCTCAATCAAGGAACAATCAGAGGAAATAAACGATGAGCGAGAGAGAGAGATGCTTACTTTTCTAAGCAGTTTAGGGATTTAATCATTTAATATTATTCCTCTATCATAACTTTCGATCCCTATTTCGCTTCACTGCGTAATTAACTTTATTTAACTCTCTTATTTTCAATCATATAAGAACTACCATACTACGTACTGCCAAAAGTTAACCCCCGTTATACTCAACGGGGGAGCCTGGCACTCCAACGGACTTAAAGTAGGATAATAAGGCTAGATGTGGCAGGTTTGTTCCTGAAGGGGAATGAGAAAGGTCTTGTATAATTGCTAGGTTAGCACTTATCTACTGCAATTATAGCTAATCCTATCTATAGGAACAAGCTTACTTAGACGGTCCTAAATTTGTACGTGAACATAGGTCGACTTATCATTCTTGCCTTAAGTATTATTTAATACTACTATCTTAAGCTATGTATTTATGTAATATTGCATTTATGTATTTATGTAATCTTAAAAAAGAAAACCGTTTATTAAGATCTAACAACTTATCTATGGAGAGGATAAGATAAAACATACTAAGTAGATGCCTAAAATAGTAACCATAGCCCACCAAAAAGGAGGAGTAGGAAAAAGTACACTTGCACTCAATTTGGCAGCCTGTTTTATAGGTCAGCTCAATGTTGCCCTAGTGGATACGGACCCCCAGGGAAGTATTAGCGATTTGAAAGAGTCATTTCCAGACATGCCCATACTTACTATGAGTGATAGTAAACAACTACAAGCGACCCATTATGATCTACTTGTAATTGACACTCCTCCTTATTTATCAAATCAGCTGCCTGGACTTTTCCTAATTTCTGATTTTGTACTAGTGCCCACAAAAACTGGGTTCTTTGATATACTGGCTATACGTTCAACATTGGACCTAATTAAGCAGGCAAAAAAAAAGCGGCCAGATTTAAAAGCGGGAATTGTATTGAACATGGTAAAGCATAGATCAGGTGTAACAGGGGAAGTGTTGGAGTTATTGAAAGGTATGGATACTCCAGTTTTAAGCACCATGATATATGACCGGGTAAGCTTTACTCGGTCACCACTTACTGGTGGCGTACTTACCATGGATGATGAAAAGGCCAAAGAAGAAATAATGGCTCTAGCTAGTGAAGTAGTAGAAGCAATAGCTTAACCTACATAAATACATAACTATTGATTTACATATTTCTAGATATTTAGAAACTTAGAGAAATGGCAGATAAAGGTAAAAGTAATTATGAATCACAATTAGGAGGCTTAGCTAATAAGCTCAAAAGCACTCAAGTGAATACCCCACTTCAAGAAGTATTACCGGTGGCAGGAGCAAAAAAAATTAAAGAAGAAAAGCCAGAAGAGGCCCAGCTAAATGTGTGGATTCCTAAAGACTTATTTAAGAAATTAAAGCGGCGAGGACTTGATGCAGATATGACCTTAAAGGAAATCACAATCAAGGCGCTTGAAAATTACTTGTCTAAGTAGCTCATTGTCTTAACATTAATAAATGACTTTTTATATTAATTACTCACGGGCTTATAAAACCTGTTTTTTGCGCGTGGTCCCTTTCTCTTGCAGAAACTGTATTTTGACTTGTTCCCTTTTTGCTTTACCAAATTCCTCCCTTTTACTATCCGTACATCACAATTTTGTGAATATTTGATCTATTTGTATTATTTGTAAGGTCCATAAACCTCAGGCTATCAGCAATTTACACGCATATAAAAACAGGTTTTATAAGCCAAAAAACAGGTTTTATAAGCCAAAAAACAGGTTTTATAAGCCAATTAAACAGGTTTTATAAGCCAATTAAACAGGTTTTATAAGCCAAAAAACAGGTGTCAAAAAATTACTGTTTTTATTCCTGTTGTGGTTTTATATCTTGCTTGTTCATGGAAACATACGAGACAAACCAGAAGCTTCAGGTCCGGCACCACAATGCAATCACTAATGCCCGGCACGAGCTGTCAGCCGTTCAGCTAGATATCTATTTCATGATGCTCTCCAGGCTACGGCCAGGTGATAGCAAAGAGACTAGGTACAGTATAAGTGTAAAGGAAATAGAGGAGCTGACCGGCAGGCAATGGAATTATAAGCAACTGCGAGAAGCTACAGCAGGACTGATCGGTAAGGTTTTCGAGATTGAAGAGGAGGATGGTTTGCTGCAGGTGGCGTTAATGTCCAGTGCAAAGTACTTGAATGGCCAGGGTCGGATTCAACTTTCAATAGCTGATGAGCTAAAACCGTATCTAATTGACTTAAAAAGTAACTTTACGAGCTTTCAGCTTTATTGTGTCCTCTCAATGACTTCCAAGTATGCCAAATGGATGTATGTCCAGTTTGCTCGATGGAAGGATATAGGCCATCTTTCCTATGAGGTAGAGCAGCTTCGTACACGATTGAACCTAAAAGATCCTACCGGCAAGAATCCGGAGCAGTATAAGCAGTGGGGCCAGTTCAAAGATAACGTGCTGGAGCCGGCAATAAAGCAAATTAACACTAGTACTGATTTACGGATTAGTTACACCGTAGAAAAAAAAGGCAAGGCAATACACAAGCTTAATTTTGTCATTAAATCTGTGGCGCAGTTCCAAACCGTTATTCCTTTTGAGACAGCGCATGAAACAGCCGAGGATTCCCGTTTGAGGGAGCGCCTTAGAGATATTGGCATACTTGATACTAAACTGGTGAGAAAAGTTTTAGATAGCACAGAACTACGGAGAAAGGCTAATAAATGTCTTCATGATATTTCACTCAGGAGAAACAAGATTGATAATCCGGGGGGGTACTTTAGAACAACATTAGGCATCTAGCACTTATAAAACCTGTTTAATATAGGTGTTGGCTTACTTGCAAAAGTATTTATCAATAAATACTTGACTCGTATCTGGGGGCAGTTGTGCTAATGTATCAAGTGAAATACGATAAACCTTTGAGAGAATGATTGCCCCGCTCATCTTTGGCCTATCTCGCTGCGCGCAGATTAAGGGG
>NZ_LRML01000026.1 GCF_001647285.1 Rufibacter roseus | reverse complement strand
GTTTTCGGCTTGTTTTTGAAAAAGCGAGCTGAAAACGGGAGTAGGTGTATTTATGAGGAATGGTTTAGCGTTTCAGGTGAAGCGACTGCAGTACAAATGAAAATAAGCTAAATGAGCATAGCAAAAAAACTGGTAGGGCAAACGGCTGCTTACGGGCTTAGTAGTATTGTGGGGCGGGCGCTCAATTACCTACTGGTGCCGCTGTACACGGGTGTTTTTGCCCCGGAAGAGTATGCAGTGGTCACAAAACTATATGCGTTTGTAGCGGTCATCAACATTCTGTACACCTACGGCATGGAAACGGCTTTCTTCCGGTTTTCCAACAAGCCCGGTGCTGACAAACTTGCCCTTTACCGCAAGGTGCAGTCAATGGTGCTCACCTCTAGCCTTTTATTAACTGGGGCTATGGTGCTTTTTGCCAACCCTATTGCTGCTGCCTTAGACTATCCTGGGTATGAAAAATACATCATCTGGCTGGCTGTGACCATGGGTGTAGATGCGATTGTGGCTATTCCGTTTGCCCGCCTTCGGTTGGAGAACAAGGCCACCCGCTTTGCTGTCATCAGGCTAACCAACATTTTTCTGGTCATAGGCGGTAATCTGTTCTTTCTGGTGCTCTGCCGCGACATTTATTTAGGGAAGTATTTACAGGGGCTTAGGCCCTTGGTGGAGAGCATTTACAGCCCTGAGTTAGGGGTTGGCTATATTTTCATCATCAACATGGTGGCTAATTTGCTGTTCATTCCTATGCTATGGCCACAGTTCAGAGATTTTAGGTACAAAATAAACCTGCCTGAGATGTGGCCGATGCTGGTGTATGCATTCCCTATTCTGGTGATGGGCTTGGCTGGTGCTACAAATGAAATGCTGTCACGCCTGATGCTGGAGGACTGGCTGCCGGAGAATTTTTACCCTAGCATCAGTAATGAGGCGGCCTTGGGTATTTTCGGGGCAAACTATAAGCTGGCCATCATGATGAGCCTGATCATACAGGCTTTTAGATACGCTGCCGAACCGTTCTTTTTTTCGCAGGCGCAGGAGAAGAACTCACCAGCCACATTTGCATTGGTCATGCGGTGGTTTGTGATTATTTGTGCGCTGGTGTACTTGGGAATCAGTGCCAACTTAGACATCTTTCAGTACTTCCTAGGAAGTGAAAGTTACCGGACCGGTATGGAAGTAGTGCCGGTGCTGCTGCTGGCCTATCTGTTCAACGGCGTTTACTATAATCTTACCGTCTGGTTTAAACTCACCGACCGCACACAGTATGGCACCTATATCACCATCTTCGGGGCCGTGGTGACCATAGTGGCTAATTACTTGCTCATTCCTGTAATGGGTTACATGGGCAGTGCTATTGCTGCCTTCCTTTGCTATTTCTCAATGGCGGTGGCGTGTTATGCCATTGGTCAGAAATATTTCCCGGTGCCTTACCCCGTGAAAGCCATCTTTGGTTACCTGCTGTTGGCCACAGGTCTGCTCTGGTTATCAAATGCGTGGGAGGTAGAAAATTTCTGGCTTCGTAACGCCTATCATCTTTCTTTATGCGTAGTGTTTGTAGGGGTAGTGTGGCTCGTAGAGCGGCCTGGCCTAAGGCAGTTACGCAGATAATTATTATATTAGCTGTCCTATGAACAACACATTGACCGTAAAAGTCATCAATTTAGGCAAGCACGAACTGCCCGCCTATCAAACAGAACACTCCGCCGGACTAGACCTCCGCGCTAACTTGGAGACGCCTGTCACTTTAAAGCCGCTGCAGCGGGCGTTAATTCCTACAGGTTTGTGTATTGAATTGCCCGAGGGCTACGAAGCACAGATTAGACCCCGCAGTGGCTTGGCCTTCAAGCACGGTATTTCTATTGTCAACAGTCCCGGAACTATTGACGCAGACTATAGAGGTGAATTAAAAGTTTTGCTCGTAAACCTCTCAGACACAGATTTTATAGTGGAAGATGGTGAACGCATTGCGCAAATGGTCGTAGCTAAATATGAGCGGGTGCAATGGCAACCAGCCGAAGAGCTTTCCGAAACTGAACGAGGTGCCGGTGGATACGGAAGCACGGGCAAGCATTAAATATTTTTCTGTTTTTGGATTGTTTTCTGAAAAATAGGCTAAAAATAGAGCTTTTACTATATCTAAAGTAAGGCAAATCCGTACTAGGGAGGCCTTAGTAATAACTTATACTACTATAAAACTATGAGAATAATCGTACCAATGGCCGGCATGGGCAAACGCATGCGCCCCCATACCTTAACCGTTCCTAAGCCTTTAATTCCAATTGCGGGCAAGCCTATTGTGCAGCGTCTGGTAGAAGACATTGCCAAAGTTTGCCAGGAGCCTATTGAAGAAGTAGCCTTTATCATTGGCCGCTTCGGGAAAGAGGTGGAGGCGCGCCTGCTCAAAATTGCTGAGTCTGTTGGTGCCACTGGTTCTATTCATTACCAAGACGAGCCGCTAGGAACAGCCCACGCCATTCTATGCGCCAAAGACGCCTTGAAGGGCAACGTGGTGGTGGCCTTCGCAGATACGCTCTTCAAAGCCGATTTTAAATTAGATACTTCTGCCGAAGGTACTATCTGGGTACAGAAAGTAGAAGACCCACGTCCGTTTGGCGTGGTAAAACTGAACGATGCTGGGCATATTACCGAATTTGTGGAGAAGCCGCAAGAGTTTGTGTCTGACCTAGCCATTATTGGTATCTACTACTTCAAAGACGGCGAGTACCTACGTGATGAACTGCAGTACCTGCTGGACAATGATATCAAAGACAAAGGCGAATATCAGATAACCAACGCCTTGGAGAACATGAAGAGCAAAGGTTCTGTGTTTATTCCAGGCCAAATCTCTGAGTGGCTGGATTGCGGTAACAAAGACTCTACCGTGTTCACAAACCAGCGCTACCTGGAGTACATTAAAGACGAGAAAGATTTGGTGTCGCCTACTGCTAAAGTGACCAACTCCGTTATTATTCCGCCGGTTTATTTGGGAGAAAACGTGGTGCTGAACAATTCAGTAGTAGGTCCGCACGTTTCCATTGGAAACAACACACAGGTAGACGGTTCGGTGCTGAGCAACAGCATTGTACAGGAGAGCACTAAAATCAAAGACGCACTCATCTCGAACTCCATGGTAGGAAACCATGTTGTATACGAAGGCAAGCCTGAAGATTTGAGCTTGGGTGACTACAACAACCTGCGCGTGTAGACAGGAATTTTACTTTTATGCTTAAAAAAGGACTCACGATTGTGGCCGCCGTGTGCGGATTGGTAGTGGCGGGAGAAAGCAGCTACGCCCAAACTGAGCGCAAAAAAGAGAAGGCAGGGGCAGCAGAAAATGCTGCTCCTGCGCCTGCTCTTACCTCTCAGGAAAAGCAGCTGTGTGAGTCATACTTTTTAGAAGGCATGAAATTCTTTGTGCTGGAAGAATACGGGAAAGCACTTGACCGTTTCCAGCGTGCATATGCCATTGACCAGGAGAACGCTGCCGTCAACTATAAAATTGCTGAATCGCAACTGTTGATGGGTAGCCCCCGGGCAGCTCTTCCTTTTGCCAAAGCAGCTTTAGAGCTGGAGCCCAAGAACCCCTATTACCATTTGCTGGTGGCTCAAATCTATACTGGGCAACAGCAGTTTGATGAGGCTATAAAAGTGTATGCCCGCCTCACTAAAGAATTGCCAAACACTGAGCAGTACCTCTTCAATCTTACTGATCTTTACCTCTCCAGAAACAAGCTGGATGATGCGCTGCGGACCCTAGGGCAGATTGAGCAGAAGTATGGCATGATGGAAGAAATTTCCTTCAAAAAGCAGCAGATTTACCTAAAGCAGAACAACCTTGAAAAGGCTCTGAAGGAAGGGGAAAATCTGATTGAGGCTAATCCAGAGGAAGTTCGCTATTTGCTGGCACAGGCCGAAATGCTGGCGGCAAATAAACGCGTGGCTGATGCCATAAAAATGGCTGAAAGGGCCATGCGGCTCTCCCCAGAAAATGCGTATGGTCATTTGATGTTGGCCGATCTGTTTCAGCAGCAAGGCAAAACTGCTGAGGCCGATAAGCAATTGGAGTTAGCCTTTGGTAATCCTTCCTTGGATATTGATTCAAAGGTAAAAATTCTGGTAGATTACATCCGCCGTTTGCCAGATGCCAAAGTGGCCGCCCAAGCAATAAAATTAGCAGAGTTGACTACTGCGGCACACCCTACTGAAGCCAAAGCTTTTGCCGTGGCCGGTGATATTTACGTGAACTCAGACCGCAAGCTGAATGCCCGCGACAATTATTTAAAAGCCGTACAGCTTGACCCGGGGCATTACAAAATCTGGCAGCAGATTGTGTTGCTGGACGGTGAAATGAATCAGACCGACTCGTTGATTGTGCATTCTGAGCGGGCTTTAGAATTTTTCCCGAACCAGCCAATGTTTTGGTTTTATAACGGCACTGCTAACCTCATCAATAAAAACTACCCCAAAGCAGTCAGATCTTTAGAGTATGGCCGCCGCTTGTCTGGAAACAACCAGGAGTTGCAGCTTCAGTTCAATTTGCAGCTTGGTGATGCTTACAATTCTTTGGAGCAATATGAGCTCTCTGACCAGGCATATGAAGCTGTGTTGGCTCTTGATCCGGGTAACCCGCATGCGCTAAATAACTATAGCTATTTTCTTTCTTTGCGCGGTCATAACCTGCCTAAGGCAAAGGCAATGGCCGGGATTCTGGTGGCGCAGTTTCCAGATAACCCAACTTACCTTGACACTTACGCTTGGGTGCTGTACAAGCTGAAAGATTATAATGAGGCAAAACGCTTACTTGAAAAAGCCGTAAGCCTGTCTTCTGATGCCACTATTATTGAGCATTATGGAGATGTGCTGTATCAGTTAGGTTCCCGCGAAGCCGCTCTCAAACAATGGGTGCGGGCAAATCAAGTGGGTGGTGCCTCTGATGCTATCAGTAAAAAGATAAAAGATAAACGGCTTTATGAATAGCAACTATTTATATGCGGTGGGGCTAAGCCTGCTGATGCTTGTGGGATGTTCAAAAAAGACAACTCCGAGTGTTTCTGCCTCTGTTGAGCCCGAAGTGATCAACAAAGTAAAAGTTGTTAACACTGACTATGCTTACTTCTCTGCCAAGGGAAAAGTACAGAGTGAAAACAGCGGCCTGAGTGCCAACATCACCTTGCGGATGAAAAAAGGGGAGGTAATATGGGCGTCGGTGCAAAAGTTTGGAGCTGAGGTAGCGCGCCTTAAGCTGACACCAGATTCTGTCTATATAGTTAATCGCCTACAAAACGAAGCTTTGGTGGGTTCTTATGAGCTCTTGAGCAGAAGATATAATGTAGACGTAGATTTTAATACTCTGCAAGAGGTATTGATAGGCAACTTTGTGCCGGTGGGCAAGCAGGAATTAATAAATGAAAACGGACCTGTGCAGCATGTGCGGCAGGTGAGAGGCCGCCTGCAAATTGACCAGATAGTGGATACCACCCGCTATAAATTAAAGCGGGTTGAAGTGCGTAATCTGGCGAACAAAGACCTGATGACGGTAGATTATCAGGAATTTGAGGTATTAGAAGGTAAACCGTTTGCCAAATCTTTGTTGCTGACCATACAGCAACCAGAGGGAAACAGGGACAAATCAAACATTGTGGTAGTGAAACATAATCAGGTTTCTACCTCAGATACTTCCCTTGATTTTCCTTTTTCAGTACCTTCGAACTATGAACGTAAATAGGTCGGGGTTTTTTCTTCTTTTTCTTTCTCTTTTCTTTTTTAGCTCCTTCTGCGCCAGTGGTCAGAAGAGGAATTCCCGTACCGCTCAAAATACTCAGGTTAAAAGCAAAGCCCAATTAGAAAGGGAGAAACGCGCTAACCTACAACGGATTCAAGAGGCTAACCGAATTCTGGAACAGACCGCCCAGAAGAAAGAGGCTTCTTTGGGGCAACTAAACGTGATCAAAGAAAAGATCACCGTGCAAACTGGGGTGATCCGCAATATCTCCTCTGAGATTAATTACCTAAACAAAGATTTAAGAACTACCGAGGAAAAGGTAAACGAATCGCAGGCTGAGCTGGACCGGCTGAAGAAAGAGTATGCCCGCATGATATATCAGGCTTCTAAAACCGCCAACAGCTACAATAAGTTGATGTTTCTGTTTGCCTCTGAGTCTTTCAATCAATTTGTTAGGCGCATGCGTTACCTTCGGCATTATACTGAGGCCCGTAAGCAGCAGGTTGCGGCAATTGAAGAAGCGCAGAGAAGTTTAAACCAGCAGCTGTCAATGCTTACTTCACAGAAGCAGCAAAAAAGAAGCTTATTGAATGTGCAGTTGAAAGAGAATAAAAACCTCTTGAGCATGCGCGACCAACAAGATAAGGTAATACAGCAGTTAAGTCTGCAAGAACAGTCTTTAAAGCAAGAGGTAGACCGTAGGCAGAAAGCGGTACGTGAACTTGACAGATTAATTGCTGAGATCGTTCGTGAAGAAATAGCCCGTGCCGCCCGTGCCGCCGAAAGAGCTGCAGCCGCCAAAGCTGCTAGAGAAGGCAAAGCAGCTCCGGCAAAGAATACAGGCACGGCTAATAAAGTAACACTTACTCCAGAAGCGGCCATTGTCTCTTCTAATTTTGCCGGCAACAAAGGCCGCCTGTTATGGCCGGTTGAACGTGGATTTATCTCTCAACGGTTTGGCAGGCACAATCACCCGGTTTTAAAGGGTGTGGTTGTGGAAAACCGTGGGGTAGATATTCAGACTGGGGCTAATGAGAATGTACGCGCTATTTTTGGAGGAAAAGTGCTGGCGGTGCAGACTATACCGGGTATGAACAACATTGTCATGATCCAACATGGTGAGTACTTCACCGTGTATGCAAAACTACGGACGGTGAATGTAACAGAAGGCCAGGAAGTGAATATGAAAGACACCATTGGTACGGTATACACGGACCCTGAGGGAACAACCGAATTACAGTTCCAAATCTGGAAAAACCAATCTAACCTCAACCCTGAAGGTTGGCTCCTTAGAAAATAAATATCTGTTTTGGGGCTGTTTTTCATAAAACAGCAAAACAGATAAATCTGAGGTTAAGAAGAGAATTCTATTATTGCTATTTACCGCCTATAAATCAAAAACACCGCCGGTTGCTTGTGCAGGTCGGGTACTTTGCCTTTCCAGTCTGCTACGCGAAAGGTCTTGATGAACTCATTGGGTCCAGTGATATTGGCGGCTATGCAGAGCTTGGTGTCTTTGCTTAGGTTTTGCAGCAGATCATCTAACATCTGCCGGTTACGGTAAGGCGTTTCCATGAAGATCTGAGTCTGGTCTTTCTGTACCATTTCCTTCTCCAGTTGCCGTAGTGCCTGAATACGGTCACGTTTTTCTATGGGCAGGTAACCATGAAACGCGAAAGACTGGCCGTTGAAGCCCGATGCCATCAAACTCATTAAAATAGCCGACGGACCTACCAACGGTACCACTTTCACGCCATTTTGGTGCGCCAGCCGTGCCAGCTCCGCTCCAGGGTCAGCAACGCCCGGACAGCCTGCCTCAGAAATCACGCCCGCGTCCTGCCCGTTCAACAGTGGCTTTAGTGCTGCGCTTAGCTCGGTGTCTGTAGAATTTTTGTCAATGACGGTAATCTGCAGTTCTTCAATGGTCTGCGATGGTGCAATGGACTTGATGTACCGACGGGCGGTGCGGGCATTCTCCACCAGAAAATATTTCAACTGAGCCGTCACTTCAGCCACTTGAGGACTTATAACTGCGCCCGCCGTGTCCTCAGCCAGAACAGTAGGAATCATAAAAAGCGTGCCTTTGGCCGGAGTGGTCATATGCTTATATTTTCAAGACAAAGATTTACGCCTGTAAAAATTCCATGCTAATGCGGTAAAACTCCTCTGGTTTTTCAGCGTGAAGCCAGTGGCCTGTACCCTCTATAGTGTGAAGTTTAGCATTAGGAAACAACGATTGAATCTGATCCATGTCTTTCTCAGGCTTTATATAGCGTGAGTTACCACCTCTAATGAAAAGGGTTGGCTTAGTGAAAGGCTGATCAGATTCTATGTTTCCCAAAACGTTGTCTAGATTTTTTTCGATAGCGTCTAAATTCAGACGCCAGCCAAAGCTGTTGTCATCTTTGCGGTACAGGTTCTTGAGCAGGAAAAGGCGAGTTCCCAGATCGGGCACCCGCTGGGCTAGTTGCTCATCGGCCTGCTGGCGGTTTTCAAGTGTGGCCAGATCAATAGAGCGGAAACCCTCAATGATTTCGTCGTGGTGCGGCGGGTAAGCTTTGGGAGCTATGTCGGCAACAATCAGTTTCTCCAGCAGTTCAGGGTGCTGCAGCGCCAGGTTCATGGCTACTTTTCCGCCCATGGAGTGACCCAGCACCACGGGGTTCTGTATTTGATGCTGCTTTATAAACGCCGCCACGTCATCAGACATAAGCTGGTAGCTTAAATCATCTGAATGGGGCGAACGGCCGTGGTTGCGGAGGTCAATCAGGTAAACCTGATGTGTTTCTGCGTACTGTCGGCCTAGGGTTTGCCAGTTATCTAAGGTGCCGAAAAGGCCGTGCATAATCAGGAGCGGTTGTCCTGTTTTACCCATCTGGCGAAAGTTTAATTCCATAGCGAAAGAAAGTGGTGGTGCAAAAATAGAGCTTGTTTGTAACCTGTTTTACAGAAAACAGATCCATTTCGTTTTAATACGGTAAGGCACGTGCGGCCATAGCGCCTTCAATGTCTCCAGGTCAATCAATAAAGAAGTAACGGTGAGGGTGCGCCCATCACGCAGAAAAATAGTGAGATAGCCGTAGTGCCGCCAGAAACTACCTGAGCTGGAGCTTTTGGTTTCTACTATTTCCTGAATGCTGCCCGGTTTGAGAAGGTACTGTTGCCCTGGGCGTAACAGCAGCGCAGTTCGGTGGTCCTTTTCCAGTTCCATGGCACTCTCACGCTCATGACGCCAATACTGCAGGTGCACCAGCAGCGTAGGCAGTGAAAAGAGCAGTAGAATGCTACCCAACCCCATGGCTATAGATTGCTCTAGGTTGGTATCCGTGTGGTGGCGGAGCAGCATCCCGAACATGATAAGAGCCAGCCAGAAACTAATGAGAGACCAGAACACCAGACTAAACTGCCGCATGGGCGTGAGGTAATACACTTTGCCTTGCCGTCTGAAAATGCGGAGCAGGAAGCGCACGAGATAGTGTGCCACCACCACAAAGGCCGCTATTTTGAATAGCATGCCTAGCATAGACAAGCAGTTTGGGTTAACGTTTTAGAGCTGTTTTTCAGAAAACAAGGCAAAAACGGGAATAGCACCATCATTAAGCGTTCAGCTGCCGCAGGTACAGCTGAATGGTATTCTCCAGGCCAAGGTACAGCGCGTCGCAAATGAGGGCATGGCCTATGGAAACTTCGGCAAGATTTGGTAGCTTTTCTTTCAGGTACTTCAGGTTATCAAGATCCAGGTCATGCCCGGCATTTAAACCAAGGTTAACCTGTTGCGCCACGCGGGCTGCGCGGGCGTATGGTGCCACGGCTTTCTCACGGTCAGAGAGATAGTGGTGGGCGTAAGCCTCGGTGTATAGTTCTATGCGGTCGGTACCGGTGAGAGCGGCGCCTTCTACCTGAGCTTCAATAGGATCTACAAAAATGGACGTTCGGATGTCTTGTTCTTTGAACTGAGCAATGACGTCTATCAGAAAATCTTTGTGCTTGAGGGTGTCCCAGCCGGCGTTGGAGGTAATGGCGTCGGGGGCATCGGGCACCAGCGTTACCTGTTCCGGTTTCACATCAAGTACTAATTTAATGAAGTCGGGGGTAGGGTTTCCTTCAATGTTAAATTCGGTAGTCACAACGGGCTTTAAGTCGTACACGTCTTGATAGCGGATGTGACGCTCGTCGGGGCGGGGGTGCACGGTAATGCCTTGGGCTCCGAAACGCTCACAGTCCAAGGCTGCTTGTACCACATTTGGGCGGTTGCCGCCACGCGCATTCCGTAGCGTGGCTATTTTATTTATATTTACGCTCAGTTTGGTCATGTTACTGAAATTTTTGGTTCACCGGTTGGTGTGCTGCAAAGATAAAACAAACTTGACGCCCCGTATCTAAATGATTTCTCAACCTGGGCTCTGACAAGGGCCTTTAAGCTGTACGTAGAATGACTCTGAAAGAAAAAGTAGAAGCCGGTATCAAGCAAGCCATGCTGGCCAAAGATAAAACCCGTCTGCAGGCGTTGCGTGGAATAAAGTCTCAGATTTTATTGGCCGAGACCGAAAAAGGAGCTTCAGAAGGACTTACTCCAGACGCGGAGCTAAAGCTGTTGACCAAAGCCGCGAAACAACGTCGTGAATCGGCGGAGGTGTACCGCTCCCAGTCTCGCCCTGATCTGGAGGAGATTGAGTTAGCCGAACTGGCCATTATTGAGGAGTTTCTACCGCAGCAGCTGGATGAGGGAACGCTTCGTGAGCGTTTGATGGAAATCATTCAGCGTGTGGGGGCTCTGGGACCTTCTGACATGGGTAAAGTAATGGGCGTGGCCTCACGTGAACTGGCCGGACAAGCCGATGGTAGAGCCATTTCCAGCGCTGTAAACGCACTCCTAAACAACCCTAACGCCTAAGCTACCACGTTTGAGCGCGTTTGACTTTTTTCTTTTGCTGCCAATTGGGTACGGTGCCATCAGGGGTTTTTTCAAAGGTTTTATTCTAGAGATTGCCTCACTGCTAGCCTTTATCATTATTGCTGTTTTCGGTTTGAAATTAGTGGGGCTGGTAACACCTACGGTGAACGAATGGGTAGGGGAGGATGCGTGGTATCTTTCTTTTTTGCCTTACCTGCTGGTGTTTTTGGGTGTGGGCTTTGCCGTGAGAGCCTTAGGTCTTATGCTGAAGAAAGCTGTTCACCTCACGCCGTTGGGGCTGTTGGATAATTTGGGGGGAGCGTTGTTCGGAGCCGCAAAATGGGCATTTGCCATTGCGCTGCTGGTATACTTCGCGCACATTTCGGGTTTAGACACGTCTATGCAAACGGTGCGGGAATCTGAGGTGTACCCGTTTTTTGTGGAGGCTGCGCCTGGTGCATGGGCCTTTGTGCAATGGATCATTCCTTTCGGCCGCGAAGCCTTGGAATCTTTTGATTCTATGTAGCTCACTTCTTGCGTTTTGGGGCTGATATTAGAAAAACAGTCCCAAAACGCTTATCTTTTTCTCTCTTCTGCACGTTTTTTCTTTTGTGCTGCTGCTGCTAGACAACTTCGACTCATTTACCTATAACCTGTATGACTACTTCCGGCAACTGGGAGTGGCCGTGGAGGTAAGGCGGAATAATGTGCCTATAGAAGAACTGGAGGCCATGCCTTTAAGCGGTATTGTGCTTTCTCCGGGGCCGGGTACACCTGAAAAGGCTGGTGTTATGCCTGCTGTTATAGAGCGGTACCATCAAAAGTTGCCTATTTTGGGTATTTGCCTAGGGCATCAGGCGCTGGGGCAGTTCTTTGGGGGGCAGGTAGCCAAGGCGCTAAAGCCCATGCACGGCAAAATATCAGAAATTACTTGTTCGCCTGACCCAATTTTTAACGGATTACCGTTAAATATGCAGGTGGTTCGGTATCATTCGTTAATTTTAAAAGAATGCCCCACCAGTTTGATTCCGTTGGCGCAAACAGCAGAAGGCGAGCTTATGGCTTTCCGGCACGCACAGTGGCCGCTGTATGCGTTACAGTTCCATCCGGAGGCAGCCTTAACGGAGTATGGGTTGGCAATGCTCAATAATTGGGTGAATATTGCTAATATTACATCCCCATAAATTTTTACAGACTAAGTATTACAAGCGATTATCTCACATGGACCTGGAAATAAAGAAGGAAGGCGGGTTTCAGTATATAGACGAAGGCAAGGGCGAAGTGCTGGTGTTGTTGCACGGGTTGTTCGGCGCGTTGAGCAATTGGCAGGGCGTGGTATCGTATTTCCAGAAGAATTACCGGGTGGTCATTCCGCTGATGCCCTTGTATGAAATGCCGCTGACCAAGGCCAGCGTTCCTGGGCTAGTGGAGTTTGTAGAGGATTTTGTAGCCTTTAAGAAATTGTCTGAATTAACCTTGTTGGGGAATTCACTGGGCGGGCATGTGGCGCTAGAGTTTACTCTTAAAAACCAGGAGCAGGTAAAGCGTCTGGTGCTGACGGGTAGCTCCGGCTTGTTTGAAGATTCCATGGGTGGCTCGTTCCCTAAAAGGGGTAACTATAGTTTTGTGAAAGAGCGGGTGGAGTATACCTTCTATGACCCTAAGGTGGCAACTAAGGAGTTGGTAGACGAGGTGTTTGATATCACTAACAGTAATTTCAAAGTTCTCCGGATTATCTCTATTGCCAAATCTGCGCAGCGAAACAACTTAGGAAAAGACTTAGGTAAAATAGAAGTGCCTACCCTTTTAATTTGGGGGCTTAATGATACTATAACGCCACCTTTGGTGGCCCATGAGTTTAACAGGTTAATCCAGAATTCTGAGTTACATTTCATTGATAAGTGCTGCCATGCACCTATGATGGAACATCCGGAGGCATTTAACAGTATCTTAGAAGGATTCCTGCTTAAGACCGCAACTGTATGATTGCTGAAGAATTGATAAACCAAATGGTACCCCCTCTCAAACTCTCCGACTCTGGCGAGAAAGCCGTGCGTTGGATGGAAGAGTTCCGGTTGAACCAGCTGCCGGTGGTGAAGAACCGCAAGTTTTTGGGGCTGGTGACTGAGGAGAACGTGTTGGAGGCAAAAGATAAAGAATTGCTCCTCTCCAAAATTCCATTTGATTTTGAGCATGTGCATGTGCAGAATAACCAGCATTTTTACAACGTGATGGAAATGGCAATCAAAAACAAGGTACAGGTGGTGCCAGTGTTAGATGAGCTGCAAGAATACTTGGGTGTCATAACCGTGAATGATACTATTGCTGCTTTTGGGCAAATGTCGGCTATGCAGGGTCAGGGCGGTATTTTGGTGCTATGCATGGCCGAGCGCGACTATTCTTTGAGCGAAATAAGCCGTTTGGTAGAGTCTAACAACGCTAAAATACTGAGTGCCTACGTGTCTCCTGATGAGGCTGATATTTTCAAGATAAAGCTGACGCTTAAAATTAATACCATAGACCTCACCCGTATTGTTGCTACATTAGAACGGTTCGGCTATAAAATCACGGCCCAATTTCAAGATGGTGCTGAAACTCAAGACGACCAAGACCGTCTTGACATGTTGCTACGGTATCTAAATGTGTAGCCGCAAATTTTAGGCTGCTTTGTTGAAGGCACAGCATAAGGCTCCAGAATTAAATTTCATTCCTGTTTTAGACCTGTTTTCTGAAAAATAGCTTTAAAAGGGGAAGCCTTAAAGACTGCACCCTCCGTACGGCTCATTTCGGGCTTACTTATCACCAACACCTGCTTCTGTTATGAAAATAGCTATCGTCGGAAAACCCATCAAAGAGGAAGTGGTGCCTTTTGTGCATCGACTTTTTGAAATTTTGCTGGGGCAGGGCATACAAGTTTCCGTTTCCGATGAGTTTGCTCAGGCGTTGGCTCCTTTACTTCCCTTGCCACCTACTGTAGAGCTCTTCAACCGGGAAACCAACTTAAGCGATGTCACTTATATGCTCAGCTTGGGCGGTGACGGAACTCTTTTAGATACGGTTACCTACGTGGGGCCTTATCAAATTCCGATTATGGGCATCAACATGGGGCGCCTTGGTTTCTTGGCTTCTGTGCCCTACGCTCAACTGGTCATGGCCATTGACTCTTTGCTGAAAGGACATTATACCATTGAAGAGCGCTCTCTCATTCATTTAGATAGTGACCAAGACGTATTTGGCGGTAAAAACTTTGGGTTAAATGAATTTTCAATCCTGAAACGAGATACTTCCTCTATGATTGCCGTACATACATACATAGATGGGGAATTCCTGAATTCTTATTGGGCAGATGGCTTGATAGTGGCAACACCAACTGGGTCTACTGGCTACTCGCTTAGTTGCGGTGGGCCAGTAATGATGCCGCAGACAAACATATTTGTGATATCTCCCGTATGCCCTCATAACCTAAACGTACGACCATTGGTCGTGTCAGATACTAGTGTCATCTCTTTTGAGATTGAGGGGAGAAGCACGAAATATTTGGTTTCTTTAGACTCTAGGTCAAGACCAGTGGATGCAACTATTCAGCTGGCGGTTAGGCGTGAGAACTTCAATGCGCGGTTAGTGAAGTTGAATCAAGTGAATTTCTTGACAACCCTCAGAACCAAAATGCATTGGGGTTTAGACCAAAGAAATGGATGATGGATGGTTTTATATTATAATTGTCTATATATCTGCATTATATTTTAAAAAAAGTTATAATTTTGCCCGTGGCAGTGCAAGTGCGTGTTGCAGTGTAGATTTTATTTTGAAACAGTTGATGGCATGAAAAACATTTTCTTTACTTCTTTACTTTTGGTGGTTCTTTTAACCGCTGTCTTACCAGATGCTGAAGGTCAACGCTTTAACCGTAGGCGCTTGTACAATAGCGTAGGGGTAAGCTTAAATGCTATGAACTATTTTGGAGATGTGACTCCAGAGGCAGATTTCACAAGTTTGCGGTTGCAGTCAACCCGTCCGAGTGTTTCTGTTCATTTTACCAGGAAACTTACTCCTCGCTTCTTTGCAAGAGGAACTTTCACTTGGGGGCGTATCACCGGGGATGACAGCAAAAGTGCCTCTCCGAATGAAGCTGAAAATGAGCCGCGGTACAAGCGTAATCTTAGCTTCAGAAATGACATCAAAGAATTAAGCCTGATTGGTATAGTCGATTTGTTTGAAAACCGCAGGACTTATTTGCGTCGTCCGGACTTCACGCCATACGCTTTTGCCGGTATAGCCGTTATGCATCATAATCCTAAAGCTTATTATGACGGTGGTGCTATCGCTTCTGGTTGGTATGAACTGCAGCCATTAGGAACCGAAGGGCAATATGCTGAGAACAGAGAGGGTTACCCTGATCCATACAGCAGAGTGCAGTTTGTTATTCCGTTTGGTTTAGGGGTGAAATATAGAATTGACAGACGCTGGGATATAGGATTTGAAGTCACCTGGCGTAAAACCTTCACAGATTATCTTGATGATGTAAGTACCAATTATGCTAACAAAGGGGATTTAAGAAGTGAAGAGGCTAAGGTGCTTTCTGACAGAAGTGCAGAGACTGGGCAATATGAAGTTGTAACAGGGCCAAATGGATTTCCTCACGTGCCAGGTTACGGACTGAAAGGTGATCAGAGAGGAGATGCAACAGATAAAGATTGGTACATTACTACTGGGGTAACTTTAAGTTACATCCTGCGTCCTGTCAGAAGAGGACCTAAGTTCCGTTAATCCGGAAGTAAATTTGAATTAGATTACATGATCCTTAGAAATTTAAGCACACTCCTTATTTGCGCCTTGGTACAAATAGGGAGTGTTTTTTTTGCCTCTACTGCTCTAGGTCAAAGCCAGACAAGGGAGAGGAGCACCAGTGAATTAGGTATTGGTATAGGCGGCATTGTCTATAAAGGAGAAGTAGCCCCACGCTATAGATTCTTAAGCAACAGGCCAGCGCTTACTGTATTTTACAAAAAGGATTTATCAAGGGCTTTGGTGTTAAGGACTAGCCTATTGCTTGGTCGGGTAAAGGCAGAAGATGCTTTCTATGAAGGTGAATTGCCGTTGGCAGACTATAGAAGGGCAACGGTTAACACCAGTGTTTTGGAGCTAGCTGCCGGAATAGATTATAACTTTCTGGATTACTACGATTTCAGAAGGAGAATTAGATGGACCCCTTATTTTACATTAGGTGTTGCTGGGCTCGCATACAATAACAAAACTACCGCAGTAAACCCAAAAATTATCTACAATCAAGATAATAATGAACCTTACAGAACAGCCTTTGCTATAGCTGTTCCAATTGGGGTTGGCTTTAAGTATGCTTTAACGCATAATTTAAACTTAGGGGCTGAGTTTGGCGCAAGAGTTTTGTTTACAGATACATTTGATAACCTGTCTACGCAAAATGAACAGGTAATGAACCCCTCTCACAATGACTGGTACTTCTATAATGGTATCAGCCTATCTTACACTTTCTATAGAATTAACTGCCCTCAGTTTTAGTTAATATCCTCTCTTCAAAGTCCTAAGAGGCAGAGAATACGTGTAATGTGCTAACCTTTTCCTAAATTGCATTGAAATTTCTTTTTAATGAGTCTGAAGGAAAAGATAGATCTAAACAATTTGCCGAGACACATTGCCGTTATCATGGACGGGAACGGACGGTGGGCAAAGAAAAAGGGGAACCTACGCATATTTGGGCATCAGAATGCCATTACTGCCGTGCGAGACACAGTAGAAGCGGCAGCTGAACTTGGAGTAGGATATCTCACACTCTACGCTTTTTCAACTGAAAACTGGTCTAGGCCGAAATATGAGGTAGATGCTCTGATGCAACTGCTGGTGAGCACTATTCGAAAAGAGACGGAGACTTTAAATAAAAATAATATCCGGTTACAGGCCATAGGCAATTTAGCCTCTTTGCCTGATGCCTGCAGAATGCAGCTACAGGAGGCAATTGAGCTGACAAGTACTAATACCAGAATGACTCTGGTATTGGCTTTGAGTTACAGCGGGCGTTGGGAATTAGTGAATGCGGCTCAAAAAATGGCAGAGGCTGTGAAAACTGGAGAATTAAGCCCTAGTGCCATTGATGAGAAAACTATTGAGCAATTTTTAAATACCTCGGGCATGCCTGACCCTGAGTTGTTAATCAGAACCAGCGGAGAGCAGCGGATAAGTAATTTTTTGCTCTGGCAGCTCGCTTATACAGAACTGTACATTACAGAACTGTTGTGGCCTGATTTCCGGAAAGAACATCTATATGAAGCCATACTTGCTTTTCAGCAGCGGGAACGCCGCTTCGGGAAAACGAGTGAACAATTACAAAAAGCACATTCTTAATGAGTAAGTACCTTTGGCTGTTATGCCTTTTAGTATTGTCTGCTGCTTCTGCAACGGCGCAAATCAGACTTGGAGTTGGCAACGGCGATACGACTACCCCAATTGATTACGAAAATCCGCGCAAATACGAAATTGGTGGAATCACGGTAAGTGGCGCCAAGTTTCTTGATCCTACTACGCTTATTTCCCTGACAGGGTTGAAGGTAGGAGATGAAATTGAGATTCCAGGAGATGCCGTTGGTAGAGCTATTCAAAAGCTTTGGGACCAAGGGATTTTAGGGGGAATAGATGTGCGTGCCTCTAAAATTGAGGGGAATAAAATTTACTTAGACTTCTTCCTAACCGAAAGACCACGTCTTTCGCGGTTTGATTTCGACGGTATTTCAAAGTCACAGGCAGAAGACTTGCGCAAGAAAATTTCGTTGAACAAAGGCCGGGTGGTGACTGATGATTTATTGAGCTCTACCCGTACTATTGTACAGCGTTTCTTTCAAGAGAAAGGCTTTTTAAATACTCAGGTGGTCATTCGCCAAACCCCAGATTCTGTTATTGCCAACAGCGTTGCCTTAGATATTAAAGTAGATAAAGGCGAAAAAGTAAAAATTGGGGAGATTGACTTTGAAGGCAATGAAGCTTTTAGTGATAGAAAGCTGAAAAGACAGCTAAAAGAGACAAAGGAGAAGAAATTCTATAAAGTATTTACTAGCTCTAAATTCCGTAAAGCAGAGTTTGAAGAAGACAAAAAGCTGTTGATTGACTTCTATAACAAAGAAGGATATCGTGATGCTGCTGTTATTTCTGATTCAATTTACAAGATCAGCGATGATAGAATAGGAATCAAACTAACAATAGACGAAGGTAATAAATACTACTACCGCTCTATTACCTGGAAAGGGAACTACTTGTATGAAGATGACTTCCTTTCGAGAATTCTAGGTCTTCAGAAAGGTGATGTGTATAATAAAGAAGAGCTAGAAAAGCGCCTGAACTACAACCCTAGCGGTAATGACATCACCTCGCTTTACATGGATGATGGTTACTTGTTCTTCCAGATTGAACCTGTGGAGGTAGCTGTAGAGGGAGATTCCATCGATTTAGAAATGCAAATCAGCGAAGGCTCTCAGGCCAAGATCAAGTCTATTAACGTGCAAGGGAACACGAAAACAAGTGACCACGTGGTGTTACGGGAACTTAGAACCTTGCCAGGACAGAACTTTAGCCGTGCAGCTCTTATTCGTTCTCAGAGAGAATTGGCCAGCCTAGGGTACTTTGACCCTGAGAAAATAGGAATGAACCCAATCCCGAATCCTGAAGATGGTACAGTAGACATTCAATATACCGTTGAAGAAAGGCCAAATGACCAAATTACCCTTTCCGGCGGATGGGGTGGTGGCCTAGGGGCTGTTGGTACTGTAGGTTTGGTGTTGAACAACTTTTCATTGCGGAAAGCGACTAGCCTGAATGAATGGCGGCCAGTTCCGTCTGGAGATGGGCAACGTTTGGCTTTGAACATTCAGGCGAACGGTAAAAGGTATCAATCTTACTCGCTTTCTTTTACTGAACCATGGTTAGGCGGTCGCAGACCTAATTCATTTACAGTGAGTTTGAGCAAGTCCATCCAACGGTTCAACCAAGCCGATGAGTTCGGGCAGATTGTGAATTCTCACATTGACATAACAGGTGCTTCTGTAAACTTAGGCAGAAGGCTGCGTTGGCCAGATGATTATTTTACGTTGAGTAATTCTATTTCGTACTTCCGCTACAACATGAGCAATGGGTCTTCTATCTTTCAAGGATATGAAGCGGCAAGAAATATTACGGATGCTAATAATATTTCCTTTATTACCTCTTTTGCCCGTAACAGTATTGATAACCCAACCTATACAAGGTCTGGATCATCGGTAGGTTTAAACGTAACCTTTACACCACCTTACTCGCTGTTTAAAGACGGTTCTAATTCTTTCCAGTGGATTGAATTCCATAAGTGGATGTTAGATGCTTCATGGTTCCATTCAATAATGGGAGACCTAGTGTTGAACACCAGAGCTCACTTTGGTTTTATTGGGTCTTACTCTAAAGATGGAGTTATTGGTCCGTTTGAAAGATTTAAACTTGGTGGAGCTGGTTTAGGAGGTCAAAGATTCATTGTAGCCACAGACTATATAGGTCTGAGAGGATATGAAGATGAAAGTATTACTCCTAATGCCGCTGGTGGTATTGCCTTCAATAAATATGTGGCAGAACTGCGTTACCCCGTATCTTTGAACCCTGCTGCCACCGTTTTTGTCTTAGGTTTTGCAGAGGCTGGTAATAACTTCGGAAGCTACCGTGAGTATGATCCCTTTAAACTGTACCGTTCTGTTGGTTTAGGCGCTAGGGTATTTATGGCGGCATTTGGTTTGCTTGGTTTTGACTATGGTTGGGGCTTAGACACCGTGCCTGGTAGACCAGGTGCAAATGGTGGTCAGTTCCACTTCATTATTGGCCAGCAGATTCGTTAATTGGTACGATAGTTGAAGGAGATAAAGAAATGAAAAAGTATGGCTATCTTGTAGTTGCAGTTCTTGTCTCTTTGTGGGCTACTAATGCCCAGGCTCAACGCTTTGGATATATTGATTCAGAGTTTATTTTACAGAAAATGCCAGATTATGCAACTGCCCAGGCAGAAGCAGAGAAATTGGCACAAGCTTGGCAGAAAGAGATAGAAAATATGCGGGCGGAACTGGAAAAGCTCCAAAAGAGTTATCAGGCCGAGGAAATACTGCTGACGCCAGATATGAAAACGAAGCGTCAAGATGAAATAAACCGCAAAGACGCCGAACTTCGAGAGTTTCAGCGGAAAATGTTTGGCTTTGAAGGTGCTTTGTTTAAAAGGCGCCAAGAGCTAATAAGACCTGTGCAAGATCAGTTATTTGAGGCAGTAGAAAAGGTAGTTAGAAAAAGAGGCCTTAATTTTATGTTTGATAAGTCTGGTGATGTAGTAATGTTGTACACTGACCCAAGACATGATTACACTGAATTTGTGCTGGAAGAACTAGGATTAACCACTACTGAACAAAATGCAGCCGGACCTAGGCCACCGGGAGCGTTAAAAGATGATCCCGCAGATGTGCCGCCATTACCGGCAAGCGTACCTCCAGGGGGTACACAACCTGTTAAAAAGAAAAACAATTAAACAACTAAGTTTCCTTACAATGAACAAATTGAAATCTCTGTTGGTAGCCGCTTTCGTTTTAGTGAGTGTGGCTTCATTCGCCCAGACTACACCCGCTTTAAAGATTGGTTATACCAATGCAAATTACATCATTAGCCAATTGCCAGAAAGCCGTCAGATTGAATCTGATTTGAAAGCACACAGCGGGCAATTGGAAAAAGAGCTTCAGAACAAGTACAAAGAGTACCAAGCCAAGGTGGAAGCCTATAAAAAAGGCGCCGGTGCTATGTCTGACGTAATCAGAGCAGACAAAGAAAAAGAATTGACTACCCTACAAGCTTCTATTGAAGAGTTTCAGCGTAATGCTGATGCCTCTTTGCAGAAAAAAGAGCAGGCAGCTCTTCAGCCTGTAATGAACAAAATTCAGGCTGCAATTGACAAAGTTGCCAAAGACAACGGCTTTACTCATATTTTCACTGCTGAGGCTCTGTTATATGGACCAGAAGATGGAAATAACTTCACTGACCTTGTGCTGAAAGAGCTTGGAGTTACTCCAACACCAAAAGATGCTGCTGCATCACCAGCTGCTTCAAATGCTGCACCAGCTACTCCTAAGCCTGCTGCAACTACTACCCCAGCAAAGAAGAAAAAATAAGCTTCAACTTATTTAATTTACAAGAGCCGGAGACTAATAAGTCCCGGCTCTTTATTTTTGTGCTATTTTTCAAAAAACAAGCCTAAAACACTATGCTTCCTCATAATGACTTAGCCGATGATTTTGATGAGAATGCAGATTCTGAGGAATTATATGAGCACCACCGGATTGTAACAGACAAAGGACAAGCTCTTATTCGGCTTGATAAATTTCTGATGGACCGATTGCCTAATGTTACCCGCAATAAACTGCAGGAGGCAATAAAAGCGGAATCTATCAAGGTGAATGGCACTTCTATCAAGTCAAGCTATAAAGTAAAGCCATTTGATGTTATTACAGTCACCCTGGCTGAACCACCAAGGGAAACGGATGTATTGCCTGAGGACATTCCGCTGAACATTGTCTATGAAGATGAAGACGTGCTTTTGGTGAATAAACCGGCAGGTATGGTGGTACATCCAGCTTATAATAACTGGACCGGTACCTTAGTAAATGCGTTGGTGTTTCACCTGCAAAATTTGCCCACTCACCGCAATGGCGAGATCAGGCCTGGTTTGGTACATAGAATAGATAAAGACACCTCAGGTTTGTTGGTTATTGCCAAAACAGAGTTAGCCATGGCTCATTTAGCTAGACAGTTCTTTGACCACTCCATTGAGCGTACTTATTATGCACTGGTATGGGGTATTCCGGCAGAACCCAAAGGAACTGTGACTGGTCATATTGGGCGGAGTATAAAAGACAGAAAAGTAATGGCTGTATACCCAGACGGAAGTTTTGGTAAACCAGCTGTAACTCATTATGAAGTACTGGAGACCTTCTCTTATTGCAGTCTTTTAAAGTGTAATTTAGAGACAGGCCGTACGCATCAAATTAGAGCCCATATGAAGCATATAGGGCACCCGCTGTTCAATGATGCAACCTACGGAGGGGATAAGATAATGAAGGGTCAGCAGACGGGTAGCTATAAGGCATTTGTCCAGAACACTTTTGAGGTGTTGCCCCGCCAAGCATTACACGCTAAATCTTTAGGTTTCGTGCACCCAAGAACAAATGAGTTTATCTACTTCGAATCTGAGTTGCCGGAGGATTTTACTGCTGGACTAGAGCGTTGGCGTCAATATGGAAAGATTCTAGCTCAAAGGGCTGGAGATTAAGTTAACTACAACAGAAACTATTGCTGTTGGTATACCTGCTGAGCCTTTTGGGTGATTCCTTAAGGTACGTTTTTATTAAAGTCTAAATTTTGGTACTATATAAAACTATATGCCAGAAAAAAGAAGGAGCATCTATACGTACTGAATACTTTAGGCTTCATTTTTCAAACTCTGCTGTTTTATAATTTGAACCACCTATAAAAAGAGAGGCTGACGTA
>NZ_LRML01000025.1 GCF_001647285.1 Rufibacter roseus | reverse complement strand
TTACATATAAAAAGAGCGCACGTAAATAAACGTGCCGCCTCTTTTTATATGTAATGTCTTGTTAAAGCCTATTCTTTTGAAAACATGACAATTTCAGAGGTTTCTACTACGTTGCTCTTGTTCAAAGCCCTATCTATGATTTGTATATCAAATTTGATTACATCACCTTGACGGATGGCGTTGTTCCTGAAAATATTGAGGCTGAACCTGATGTCACCCTCTAATGGTTCAACGCGTGTGTCAGTAGATACTCTTGGGAACCGTCCATTGTAGTTGATGGCCTGGTTGCCAACCCTAATAGGTACAAATTCACCATTTTCTTTTCTATAAATGTTTACTAAAAAATTATGGTAAAACTCTGAGCCAGGGTTGAACGGTGCTGCTTCATCTTCAGGCAACGTGGCAGAAAGCCCTAAATTACCGTCACCGTCTTGAAAGCGCACCACCAATACCAAAGAATCAAAAAGCGCGTTTTGGGCATTTCGTCTGGTGTATTGCTCTACTCCTCTGTAGGTGATAGAAGGAGTTAAATCAAAGTCTGGTTCAGGGTAGCAGCTTTCCAACCCCAGGGCCGACAGGGCAAAAGCCAATATTACTAGTAGTTTTTGACGTTTCATGGTGTAAGAAATTGCACCTAAGTTACGAATCCTAACGCTTACCTGCTTACTTTGTTGTATAAAAATAGTTCTGGCTCAATGGCCTTCTACAATTCTTTTAAATCTGATCTAGCCTTACTCACCCAAGAAAACTTCTCGGATGCCGCGCTTGCCTTATTTCAGTATCAGGCACAGAATAATATAATATATAAAAAAATTCCTGCACCACTTGGGTTGTGAACCAAATAAGGTGCAGAGTTTAGAGCAAATTCCTTTTCTGCCTATTGAGTTTTTTAAAGGTCAGGAGGTGGTTTCTCGTGCTTTTACGCCACAAGCCATTTTCAAAAGCAGCGGTACCACACAGCAAAACCGGAGCCGTCATTTTGTGGCTGATGTTTCTTTTTACAAGCAGCATGCCCAGTTACTTTTTGAAGATGCATACGGTCCTTTGGCCGGATGTGTGGTGCTGGCGCTATTGCCGTCTTACCTAGAGCAAGGGGATTCTTCTTTGGTGATGATGATAGATCATTTTATCAAAGCCACCGGGCAAACAGAAGAAGGATTTTACCTGCATAACCATAATGATCTGCGAGAAGCTTTAAAAAGTGCCAAGGCTGCCGGCAAAAAGGTTTATCTTTTTGGGGTAACTTATGCTTTATTAGATTTAGCTGAGGAAATCAGTCCAGAAGAAGGAGAAGGAATTGTTCTTTTTGAAACTGGTGGCATGAAAGGCCGCAGGCGGGAAATGATACGCGAGGAACTGCACGCTATTCTTTCTAAAGCGTTTGGCGTAGCGGCTATTCATTCTGAGTATGGAATGACCGAATTGTTGTCACAGGCTTACTCTCAGGGCTTCGGCATATTTCAACCCTCCAGAACATTGCGTATTTTAATACGTGATGTGAACGATCCATTAGCAGTAAGCGCCGTCTCTAGCTCTGGCGGTATAAACGTAATTGATCTGGCCAACATAGATTCCTGTGCCTTCATAGAAACAAAAGATCTGGGCAAACTTTACTCTGATGGCTCCTTTGAAGTTCTGGGCCGATTCGATAACTCAGATGTGCGGGGGTGTAACTTAATGGTGGGGTAGAGGCATAAAACAGCGATTTAAGAAGTAGCTAAATTTGATTGTATTAGGCCTGTTTTTGAAAAAGTAGCCATAAAACAGAAATGCCTTGTTCTTTAATTAAAGAACAAGGCATTTCTGTTTTCAACTCAACCATTACTTCGCGTATTGGCGGGCATCTTCTTCTGTGATAGTCTCGTCACTCATGATAATAAGGCGTTCTACTACGTTTCGGAGCTCGCGTACATTTCCTCTCCAATCCAGGCCCTGAAGGTATTTTAAAGCATCTGGTGTAATGGCTTTCGGTTTGTTGCCGTAGTCGCGGGCCACGTCTTGCAGAAATTTATTCACCAGATCAGGAATGTCTTCTCGGCGCTCGTTTAGCGGGGGCACGTGAATTAGAATTACGCTCAGCCTATGGTACAAATCTTCCCTGAAGTTTTTCGCCTCAATTTCTTCCAGCAGATTTTTGTTTGTAGCGGCCACCACCCGCACATCTACGGTAATGTCTTTGTCGCCCCCTACGCGGGTAATTTTATGTTCCTGCAGGGCCCTTAGTACTTTGGCCTGTGCTGATAAGCTCATGTCGCCAATTTCATCAAGAAACAGAGTGCCTCCGTTGGCTTGCTCAAACTTACCTATGCGTTGTTTTACTGCTGAGGTAAAAGAACCTTTCTCATGCCCGAATAACTCACTTTCAATCAATTCGCTTGGTATAGCTGCGCAGTTTACCTCAATCATTGGGGATTGGGCACGGCTGCTTTGCTCGTGCAGTGCTCTTGCCACCAATTCTTTACCTGCTCCGTTTGGACCGGTAATCAACACGCGGGCATCAGTGGGGGCTACTTTGTCTATGGCAGATTTTACCTTGCCAAGGGCAGGGGATGAGCCTACCATTTCAAACGTTTTAGAGATCTTCTTCTTCAACGTTTTCGTCTCAGTCACCAGTGTTGCTTTGTCAAGGGCATTACGCACCGACACCAGCAATCGGTTCAGATCCGGTGGCTTCACCAGAAAGTCGTAGGCTCCTTTTTTAGTGGCCTCAACGGCGGTGTCAATGGTTCCGTGGGCTGAAATCATAATAAACGGAGTGTCAGGCACCAGAATCATGGCTCGTTCCAGCAGCTCCATGCCGTCCATTTTAGGCATTTTTATATCGCAAAGCACCACATCGTACTTTGCTTTCTGAAGCATGTCTAAGGCCTTTTCCCCGTCTTCGGCTTCGTCTACAGTATAGCTTTCGTATTCTAGTATTTCTTTGAGCGTGTACCGGATGCTTCGCTCATCATCTACAATCAGTATTTTGGGCATGGGTTTTCCTTTCTTGTCGAACGGCTAAAGTTCGTGATTATTTCCGTGCAATACGCGAGAAATAGGATAGAGGATGTTTTTGCCCTGATTTTCAGAAAACAGCTTTAAAACAGTAGTCTTTCCCTTGATCACAACAAATGCACCCACACATATTTCTTGAAAGGAAAAGATGATTTAGAAACTTTTAAATACGCCTGCTAACGTGGCGACAACGGTAATAGTATAATTGTTGCCGTTTTTTCAGAAATGTCCGTTACCTTTGCAACCGAAATGATGACAACTGCCTTATCTACTGGAAATACTCCAGATTGAGTTTTAAGTAAAAGCGGTAAAGCCGTTCGGCTTATCCTACCCCTTCCAATCTCTTGTCCTGCGGGACACGCAGCTATTTTGTGCTGCACTTTTTCTTTTAACGTCTTTTAATTTTCAAGCATAGGTGTAGCCTCATTAACGGCCGTAGCTTGCCTTTGTGGCTATTTGAAGAATACCTTTTCTTATACATTTCAATAACAATGAAACAAGTACTCAGAATTTTTGATCTCAGCCCTACCATTAATTACCGGATTGAGATCATGGCTGGATTAACGGTGGCTTTGGCCATGATTCCAGAAGCCGTCGCATTTTCTATTATAGCCGGAGTACCTCCCTTGGTAGGGTTATATGCCGCTTTTGTAATGGGTTTTGTCACGGCTGCTTTTGGTGGCAGGCCCGGTATGATTTCAGGAGCAACAGGAGCCGTGGCAGTGGTGTTGGTGGCCTTGGCCCAGTCGCATGGGGTTGAATATATTTTCGCCACTGTTGTGTTGGCTGGAATCATGCAGGTAATAGTAGGTGTATTAAAATTGGGTAAGCTTATCCGTTTGGTACCGCACCCTGTAATGTTTGGGTTTGTAAACGGTTTGGCTATTGTCATTTTCATGGCCCAGCTAACGCAGTTTAAAGTAGCCTCAGATGGCGGAGAGGTATGGATGACAGGTGAGCAGCTTTACACCATGTTGGGTTTGGTGGCACTGACTATTGCCATCATTGTATTTCTGCCTAAGCTGACCAAGGCAGTACCGGCATCGTTGGTGGCTATATTAGTAGTGTTTGGTATTGTGGTGGGTCTAGGTATTGATACTAGAACTGTTGGTGATATTGCCTCTATTAGCGGAGGTTTTCCTCCGTTCCATATTCCGGAGGTGCCGTTTACCTTGGAGACTTTGCAGATTATACTTCCCTACGCCGCTATCATGGCGGGTGTGGGTTTAATTGAAAGCCTTCTTACTCTTAACCTGATAGACCAAATTACAGAAACCCGTGGTAACGGAAACCGTGAATCACTTGCACAAGGCGGCGCCAACATTTTAAGCGGACTTTTCTACGGTATGGGTGGCTGCGCCATGATTGGCCAAAGCCTCATCAACATTTCTTCCGGCGCTAGGGCTCGTTTATCGGGTATTGTGGCAGCCGTCACCTTATTAATATTTATCATGTTTGCTGGGCCACTCATTGAGAGAGTGCCCATGGCAGCCTTAACCGGCGTAATGATCATGGTGGCTGTGGGTACTTTTGAGTGGATTAGCTTCAAACTGATTGGTAAAATGCCTTGGTCTGATGTGTTGGTAGGTATATTGGTGGCAGCCATAACGGTGCTATTGCATAACTTGGCACTGGCGGTACTGGTGGGGGTAATTATCTCTGCGTTAGTGTTTGCCTGGGAAAGTGCGCGCCGCATCAGAGCTAGAAAGTACATAGATGAGCAGGGCGTAAAACATTATGAATTGTTTGGGCCGCTCTTCTTTGGTTCAGTAACTGCTTTCCATGAGAAATTTGATGTACTTAATGACCCTGAGGAAGTGATCCTTGATTTTAAAGAAAGTAGGGTGGCAGACATGTCAGCGATAGAGGCCATTAATGTACTGACGGAGCGTTACCACAAGCAGGGCAAAAAGCTGCACTTAAGAAACTTAAGCAACAGTAGCCACCGGAAACTACTCAATGCTCACGCCATTATTGATGTCAATATTCTGGAGCCAACTGCACAGCGCCAGAATGATAAATACTAAAGCTGGAGAAACGGCTCTGTAAAAAGAAACCCTGCTGCGGAGGCCTCGCAGCAGGGTTTCTTTTTATAAATGGAATAACAATTTGTTCTGTAAAGAAATGAATGGCGAAGGCTGTAGAAATAGCAGGGTAGTTGTTACTACAGGGAAGCAACACTTGCGAGTGTATAAACAGCTTGTTATCCTGCGGTTTCAGTATTAATAAGAAGGTGTACAATCAGAGACTATTGCTAACTGCAGCAGTCTGTAATCATACACCTTCTTATTTGTTTAGTAAGAAAATCTTCTTTCTTGAAAACAGGAGAAGTATTAAGCTTCTTCAGGATGATAAATAATTTTATCACGGTGTTTCAGTCCCCAATCTCGTAACTCCCGAATGACAGGCCAAAGGCTATGGCCGTACTCAGTGATAGAGTATTCTACCGTAACTGGTGAAGTATCATGCACGGTACGCTTCACTAATTTATTTACTTCCAGTTCTTTCAACTCTTTTGACAACATCTTAGCCGTGATGCCAGTCACGTCACGGTGTAGCTCTTTGAAACGTCGCTTGTGCACACACAAGGCTACAATGATCGGAATTTTCCATTTGCCACTCAATATGTCCAGAGCGTCCCTAATAGGGAGAATATGGGTAATGCAGGGGCCTGTCTCATTTTTAATGGCGGCCTCCATTGGGTTTTTCAACAAGGTTTCCATAGGCATAAAGCTAATGATTTCTTTTAGGATACTAGTATACATTCGTAAATCAGTATCTAACTGAAACCAAAGTTACGTAAATTTGTTTATACAATTAACGTATAAACATATATTTCTATGAAATTACTCGAAGACTTGAACTGGCGCTATGCCACCAAACGTATGAATGGCGAGCTTGTGCCGCAAGCTAAACTAGACAACATTTTAGAGGCCATCAGATTATCAGCCTCCTCTATGGGGTTTCAGCCATACAACGTGATAGTGGTTGAAGACTTTGAAACACGTAAAAAAATTCAACCAGCTGCCTTCAACCAGCCACAAATTGTAGAAGGGTCACATCTTTTGATTTTCGCCGCCTGGGATCCTCTTTGTGAGGAACAGGTAGATAATTATATTCAAAACATTGCCTCTGAGCGGGGTGTGGGATTAGATACTTTGGAAAGTTTCTCTCAAAGCATCAAGAATATGATTAAGAGCCGCACTGCCGAGGAGAACTTCCAGTGGGCAGCCCGTCAGGCTTACATTGCTTTAGGAACAGGTTTGGTGGCGGCCTCTGCTGAAAGAGTAGACTCAACGCCAATGGAAGGATTTAACCCAGCCGCCTTAGATGAACTGCTGGGTCTAAAAGAAAAAGGATTGCGCTCAGTAGCGCTGCTCGCCCTTGGTTACCGCGATGAAAATGCTGATTATTTGGCAAAAGCTAAAAAAGTGCGTCGCAGTAAAGAAAGCTTCTTCATTACAGTAGCGTAGCGGTTATTTTATTAGGTAATCCTGTTTTAAGGCTGTTTTTTGAAAATCAGCCTTAAAACAGGTGTATAGCTTTTTACTAATAAAGGTTTGACAGCACGAACCATTTTATTGACACCCGTACAACCTGAAGGCTTGTTATTATAACTGCACTTCTTTTTAAGTACAAAAATCTTAAACTATGAAAAAAAGAACTCTTGGTAATTCCAGCTTAGAATTAGCTCCTTTGGCCTTTGGTGGAAATGTATTTGGCTGGACCGTAGATGAATCGACTTCCTTTCAATTGTTAGATGCCTTTGTAGGCGCAGGCTTTAATTTTATTGACACAGCAGATGCCTATTCTGTTTGGGTGCCCGGCAATAGCGGAGGTGAGTCAGAAACCATCATTGGCAACTGGATAAAGAACAGAGGTAACCGAGACAAAGTGACCATAGCTACCAAAGTGGGTTGGGAGATAACACCTGAAAAGAAAGGGTTAAAGAAGGACTATATTTTCCGGGCAGTAGAAGACTCACTTCGCAGACTGCAGACAGATTACATTGACCTGTACCAATCTCATGTAGATGATGAGAGTACTTCTTTTGAAGAAGTTCTGGAAGCTTACAGCCGCCTGATAGAACAGGGTAAAATAAGAGTAATAGGGGCGTCAAACATTTCTGCTGAAAGACTAAAAAAGTCTTTGGAAGTGAGTCGGCAACACAATTTGCCTATCTACCAGAGCCTGCAGCCTGAATACAATCTGTACAACCGCGAGGGATTTGAGCAGAATCTGGAGCCATTGTGCCTGCAAGAGGGAATAGGTGTCGTTTGCTATTACGCCTTAGCCAGTGGCTTCTTGACTGGTAAATACCGCTCAGAGGCAGACTTGGGTAAGAGCCCAAGAGGTGGTGGCATGAAAAATTTCATGAACGAACGGGGCTTCCGTATTTTAAATGCTCTTGATGAAGTAGCAGAACAGCATAATTCAAACCCGGCGCAGGTATCTTTGGCTTGGCTCATGGCTCGGGAGAGCATTACGGCACCCATAGCCAGTGCCACCAGTTTAGAGCAGCTAGATGATTTAATTAAGGCCGCAAACCTGGAGCTGAGCTCCGAAGATGTAGAGAAATTAAACTTTGCAAGCGCCTACTAACTTCATTTTGTTTTTCAGATAATAAAAGAACCTCATTGAAGTATATCAATGATGTTCTTTTTTGCCCGTTTTTCAGAAAACAGCTCCAAAACAGGAGAACTTGCCGTTGCAGAATTTATCTATCCTAATAAGGAAATTTTACTGCAGCAGTTTTAAAAATCTACGGAATATACTTTTTCCAGCTGCTTCTCATTCACCCAATTGGGCAGGTTACGGAGACCAAAATTGCGCAGGGAAATAAAGAATGGATTGGAAGACTGGGCAACCTCTCCTAAAAACCGCGACTGACGTGTGATCCAGTGGGTACGGGGAATACGCCGTTGTTCAAAGCGCTGCGCCGCGGCGGGAAAGTCAAAGTCTTTTTGAAGTTCATCGGCGAAAACTACGGCGTCTTCTACGGCCTGGCAGGCACCTTGCCCCATATTTGGCGTGGTGGCGTGGGCGGCATCACCTATGAACAGTATATTTTGAAAAGCAAAGTTCTGAATAGGCTTCAGGTCATAGATGTCATGCCACAGCAGTTGGTCAGGTTTGGTGTGGGCAAATAAGCTTGAGATGGGAGAATGATACCCGTGGAAATGTCGCTGCAGGTCTTCGGCTTCCATCGCTTTCATCTTTGGGTTGTTTTGAGGTGAATTGACACAGGCAAACCAGTAAATCTTATTATCTGCGAGCGGCGTCCAACCCACTCTGCCAGCCCTTCCCCATGTTTCTGAGGCGTACTGAGCCTGATGTCCAGGATTGTCAATTACCCCGCGCCAGCAAGTATAACCGGCATACCTGGGCTTTGATGAGGGGAGGAGTTGCTGCCGCAAAAGAGAGTTGATACCGTCTGCTACAATTACATAATCAAAAGTGGCAGAGGTGTTATCCTGAAAATGTACGGTTACTCCTTTGGCGGTTTGATCAGCCCGTATTGCTTTTTTTTCTGCTCTCATTGAATTCTGGGGCAGTTGGGCTACTAAAACTTGGTGCAGACTGGCGCGGTGAATCACAAAATTATCCAGCCCATATTTCTGGCTCATGGCCCGGCTGTCGGTGCGGTTAATCAGTTTTCCGTTCGCGTCAAAAATATGGAAACCATTTAAGCAGTTGCCCTTAGAAATAACTTCCTCTGCTATACCTAGCCGCAGAAATCCTTTAATGGCATTTGCAGCTAGAGCCAGCCCTGCGCCAACCGGTTCAAATTTAGGTGCTGCATCAAATATGGTAGTAGACAATCCAATTTTCTGCAAAGCAATAGCAGTTGATAAACCTGCAATTCCTCCTCCAATAATCCCAATGTTCACATCTACCATTGTTTCTTCCAGCAGTAATTAAATTGACTACCGTTCTTTGTATTTTAGGTCTATTTTTCCGAAAACAAACCTAAAACACAAAAACGGTAAAACCGAAGGCTTCTTACATAGGTTTAAGAAGGCACCCGATATACTACCGCATTGGCGTTCATACCTGCACCCACAGAGGTAAAAACTACATCATAATTTGGTTCTAAACTATGCTCTCCTAATTGGCCGCGCTCAATAAGGTCGTACAGAATGGGCAAAGTTGCTACTGAGTTGTTACCTAATGTATTGATGGTCATAGGCATGATATCAGAAGGAATATCTTTAGCTCCCATACCATAAAGCTTGAACAAACGGTCCAGCATAGCCTCATCCATTTTTTCGTTTGCCTGGTGAATGAGTACCTTCTTAATGTCAGTAAGGGTAAGTTCTGCTTTTGTAATACAGTCTTTTACTAATTGCGGAACCCTGGTAATGGCGTATTCATAGATTTTGCGGCCATCCATTTTAATGTAAAGGTCTGTCTGGTCCAGGTCTTGGTTGTAAGAAGGAGAGGAGTGAAGCCACTGAGCCTGAACAATAGTATCTGAAACGGTAAGATGACTCAGCACTCCCACTTTAGCCTCTGTTTCTCTGGCTTCCAACACCACAGCGCCAGCCCCGTCAGAATAAATCATACTGTCACGGTCATGCGGATCAGTCACTCTGGAAAGCGTTTCAGTTCCTATAACTAAAACTCTTTTAGCATCACCAGATTGCAGGTAGTAGTGCGCCTGAATTACACCCTGTAACCAGCCGGGGCAACCAAAGGGTAGATCATAGGCAACACAGTATGGATTGGCAATTTGTAGTCTGTGCTTTATTCTTGAGGCCAGCGGAGGCATCATGTCTACCCTGCGGCTGTTCAACTTAACATCACCGAAATTGTGAGCTACTATAATGTAATCCAGTGTTTCAGGGTCTACATCTGCATTCTGCAGGGCATTCTTGGCGGCTCCGAACCCTAGGTCAGAGGCTACCATGTTATCATCGGCGTAGCGTCTTTCGCGTATGCCTGTTATTTGGTGAAATTTACGAATGATAGTTTCATTGGGGCTATCCATTTCCTGACCAGAGGCATCAAGAAACGTGTGACCCAAAAAAGCAGAGTTATCTATGATGTTTTCAGGTATGAATGATCCTGATCCGGCTATTACCGAAGAGATTATTTTACTAGACATGCCCCAAATTTATATAATTGCCCATAGTTCAAAAAGGGCGTGGTAAGAAAATCAGATTCTGTTGATGTGTTGCAGGAAATTCTGATGGGGGAGATAATAGAAAAAAATAAAGGATTAAAACTAGGCAACGGGATTAATGGGTATGCTGCCTTTAGGTGGCGGATATAAAAGTGCTGACTAATTAGTCAAAAATTAGTTTGGCACCGCCAAGAAAAATGAAGATCCAGATTAATCCTTTGATCAGGAAAAACATGAATCCTGCAACCCCCATTCGTTTTAAAGCTTTCTTCCAGTTTGCCATACCATTTGTGTTTCAAAAAAGTCACCTTTACGTTAGGTGCATGAAGATACAAAATATGCCTTTGCACCCCAAAGGTACAACTCAAGACTGAACGCCTAAAAATTTATTATGGTATATGCTAGGCAACTATTAGACTTAACTGAAGGGTAACCATAAAAAAAGCCTCTCCAGGTGGAGAGGCTTTTGTACTAGAATGTCTTTATGGAGAAAGACTAAGCGCGTTTAACGTTAACGGCATTAAGTCCTTTTCTGCCTTCTTTAAGATCAAAAGTAACTTCATCGTTCTCTCTGACTTCGTCAACGAGACCTGTTACGTGCACGAAGTACTCTTCGTTTGTGTTGTTGTCTTTAATAAAACCGAAGCCTTTTTCGGTGTTAAAGAATTTTACTGTTCCTGTGTTCATAATTTGATTATTATACTTTCACTACGCTAAAGCTAACGAAAACGTTCAAACTTACCTGCTTTTTATATAATTAGTTTTAAGAATCAATATCAGAGAACAAGTGTAGTTACATTTATAATTGACTTATAACAGCTTTTACAGCTCTTTTAAGCCTGTTTTTTCTAAAACATAGAAAAACACGGACACAAAAAAAGCCTCTCCGGTGGGAGAGGCTTTTGAAGCAATTTGTCTTTATAGCGAAAGACTAAGCGCGTTTTACGTTAACGGCGTTAAGTCCTTTTCTTCCTTCTTGAAGATCAAATACTACTTCGTCGTTTTCTCTGATTTCGTCAACTAATCCAGATACGTGTACGAAGTACTCTTGATTTGAATTGTCATCCTTGATAAAGCCGAACCCTTTAGAGTCGTTGAAAAATTTTACTGTTCCTTGATTCATATGATTGTTATTATACTACTTAATACTCTCAAAGGTAGGTAATAGTTCATGGCATCCTAGAAAAAGTAAAATAAAATTTATTTGAAGTACAAAAAAGTGGCTCTTGATGGTCTAAAGCATGTATTTGTTTTTGTAAGTTCAAGGGCTAATATTTCAATGAAATCAATAACCTGCTAGAATCTCAGAAAGTAAAAAATTAAGCTCCACAACTTCTGCTGAAACAGGAACAAAAGAGGAGATGATGAATGTTGTATATTCTTCTAAAACAAAGTCTCAAGGCTTCCAACACGACTAATTATATAATAGAGCAGTGGTTGGTGCAGCTTTATTTAGGTAAAGCCGTAAAAATTGATTACTTTTGTATTAGAAAGCAATATTTATCCACTGTTCTTATTTTCCTCTTATATAAGTGAATTTAAGTCTGGATAGTCTTGACTCTTTGCGAACCATAGACTTAGCTCATTCATAAATTGGGCGGGTGTTGCACCAGGTGCTTTCCGCAGTAAAGGTTTAAAGCAAAGAGATGTTCTTTTGTGGAACTGATTATACGTCAGTTTCTGTCTAAGGGAGATGTAAAGATTTCCTATCAATCAAATCAGTACGGCGAAAGCCGAGTCAAAAACTGCTTTATTACCTGTTTCGCCGTGCATGCGCGCGTTAATTCAGGTTTGGCATATGAGCCAATGCAGTATGTTTCACTTTACCCATTACTATGGCAAGATCACAAAACAGTTTCATGAAAAAGCAGCTGGAACAGAAACGGCTGAAGAAAAAACAAGAAAAGGCAGAGCGTAAACAAGAGCGCCAAGAAAGCTCTCAAGGAGGAAAATTAGAAGACATGCTCATGTATGTTGATGAAAACGGAAACTTCAGCTCTACGCCTCCTATCAAAAAGAAAGAGGAGCCTAAAACGGCTGCTCCTAATCCAAGGCTCAATAAAAAATACTGGGAATAACTCCACCTCTGGGTATCCTACACCTTTGCAGTTGCTGAAAGGTCTGCTCTTCTGCAGACCCTCAGCTGCTTCAGCCTTTCTAGCTGTATTACCTATCAGCTGCCTTCTTTTCTATTTCATACGTTTCAAGTTGGCACAAACAGGAAGAAGTATTCTGTCTGGCTCTAGTCAACATACCAGATTTTACTATACTCAAGCATTTCAGTCAATACCATTATAAAAAAGGTAGACGATTTTCTGATTAGTGCAAAATGACTACTTTATTCATGGTTCTTTGCCCTTTTGAGTTGGTAACCTGCACCACATACACTCCCGAAGGAAGAGTGGAAGTGCTAAGTTGCACTCTACTTTGAAAAGTAGCTTGTTGAACGGAGACACCCAAGTTGTTTATAAGATCAACCATGGTAGTTCCTGGAGAGGTAACGTTAATGGTGATAATCTCTGCAGCTGGGTTAGGATACACCTTTATTTCCTCTTTCTCATTAGGTGTGAATATACCGGTGACCTTCCCATCATACACTGAGTGCTCATATATCTTAGCGGTATCTTGGTCTGATACATAGATGTTGTCAAACCAAAGCTTCGTCTGCCCCAAAGGCCCTTGCTCAGCGGTAATTTCAAGTCTGTCAATGTTGGTCCAGTCAAATTTTCCATCCGGCGCGAACCAGGCGTTGTCCCAAGAACCTTGTTCATAAAAGCTGGTCAGGGGGAGGCGCACGTGGTGCCAACGTCCATCAAACGGAACAATTTGCTCATTCAAGGTAAGACCAGCCCGCCAGGGGTGGTCGTCTGGGTCAGTGGTTTTGGTATCTATAAACCGTATATCAAAACTGGTAGACGGGGAAGTGGCTCTGAAAATAAAGTCTAAGGCAAACCCGTTTTGCCGCAACAGCGACAAATCTATATCTGGTTGAAAGTTAAAGCTAAGGCTGTTGTATTGAGCGGCGTTGGTCCAGGAGAGGCTATAGCGGCCATTGTTAGGCTTTTGGTCTGCATAAAAATCATAAGAACCGGTGCCGTAGCTGGCGTTTACTATATTTTGCCCCAGATAATCAGAGTAAATGGCAAAGCCTTTTGTGAGCGGCTGCTTTACATAGGGTGCCTGTGGTGGGATATTAAAACCTAAAGCCTGAAGCAAGGGTGTGTTTAAGTCTTGTTCAAAAAAGTTAGCTCCGTTTTGTTTAAATAAGCCAAACTCGTGGTGGTAGTCCCAACTGGTCCAGGCTATACCTTTCTGCTCCAGATAGGTTCTGACCGTCTGGTACCAGAACACTCGGTCTTCAGAGCGGCTGTTAGGTTGAAATACTCCAAATTCCCCGCAGAAAACAGGGACATTTCGTGTTTCTTTGAAGTGGGCGGCAATGTCAATCAGCTGCTTTACCTTGGCCACAGTACCATCTTGCTGGTAGTTGTTGTAAGCATTTTCCATCCAGGTGCCGCGCAGACTGTTAGGAAGGGCTGGCATATCTTGTACCCTGTACGGAAAGGGCATGTTGGCTAGCGGTACCAAAGATGGCTCAACCCAACTGGCGCCCTGGTGGGTGAACAGAAAAGGGTCATAGAAATGGAAGGTGTATATCAGTTTTGGATAATGGTATACCGGCAACTGTGCCAAATTATGGTAGCTGTTGTAGTTGCTTGCTCCCACTATGATGTAATGCTTCGTATCCTGCTTCCTGATCACTTCTATGATGCGACCCTGAATGGCATTCCACTGTGCATCAGAAATACCATGTGGTTCATTCAGGATTTCATAATAGATTCTGTCTGACCTGTCTTTATAGTGTTGCGCCATTTGGGCCCAAACCTTTTCTAAGATCTGTTCAACTTCAGGCCGAGTGCTGACAATCGGGTCAAAAGAGTGGTTGTCGAGTATCAGGTGCAGGTCCAAGTCCTCTGCCCAGTTTACCGCCTCATCCAGAAAAGTGAAAAGCAAAGGATCAATAACGTGTTCTGGCGCCCCTCTGGTGAAAGCATGCAGATTAATGGGCAGCCTTATGACATCTGCCCCCAAACTTTTTATGTTTTCAAAGTCTTTTTTTGTGTACTTGGTAAAATGTATTTGCCGCACCTCGTTGGCCTGAAACCAGTTTGTTAAATTGACTCCCTTATTGAAAGGCACCTCTTGGGCAAACAAAGGCGTAGCGGTGAAGGGGAGCACCAACCAAATAAAGAGCAGGTGCCAAAATATTGCAGGTTTTTGGTTCAACTGAAGTGCTGGCATAGTAAGAGGAGTTGAAGCAAATTAGAAGATTAGGAATAAAGATATCTATTTCTCAGCTATTTAGCTATAGGCAAGGTTCTTGAATAATGCCTTTGTTTCTTGGGTATATTGACTTCAATGTGAAGCTAGAAGGTAAGATTGCATCAGCAATCTTTTGTTTTGCAAACACGTAAAACAAAAGATTAAGCAAACGGGCAGTATTAACAAAAGAGTAACTTCAAAGCCGCACTGTATGGTAACAAACTTTGTTACCTTTGTAAGAAGCAGAATTTAGCAATGTGATCCTTTTACTTTACTAAGGCGATTGTTTCTGTTGTTTGCTTTCCTGATTGAAGTTTTGCAGTGACTGAGGCTCTGTAGTGATAAGATCGAATATAAATTTCCCCCAATACCTCAGTTTATAATTTTGCATGTCTCAAAAATTAAAATTCAATAGTACCCACCAAACAGCCTTTTTTGCCACTGTCCGCAAACGAGTTGAAGTAGAGTTCAAGGAAAGAGGTCTTTCAAAAAATGCCAACCACTTTATGTGGTTTAAGACATTTTTCTTTTTGACTGTTTTCTGCTCATTATACTTTCTAATTTTATCTGGTCTCTTCAGCAATTTGGTTATGGTGGGCCTGACGCTGCTGTTAGGTGCATGTGCGGCATTTATAGGCTTTAACATTTGCCATGATGCCATTCACGGTTCCTTTTCTGCCAACCCAAAGATAAATAAAGGCCTTAGCTATTTGTTTCACCTTATCGGGGCTAACCCCTATGTCTGGAATATTACCCACAACGTTGTGCACCACACCTATACCAATATTCCAGGACACGATGAAGACATTGAAGTAGCTCCAGGGCTTATTCGGTTAGATGCAAGCGAGCAGGTGAACAAACTACAGCGTTTCCAGCATGTGTATGCCTTTTTGTTGTATGGCCTTGCCTCGCTTTCGTGGGTGGTGCGGAAAGATTATAAAAAGTTTTTCCAGGCTAAAATAGGTCAGCAAAAGAACCATCACCCAAAGTTGGAGTATTTTAACTTGTTCTTTTTTAAGCTTTTACACTATTTCATTTTTATAGGCGTACCAATGCTAGTGTTAGACCTGGCATGGTGGCAGGCTGCTCTGGGTTTCCTGATCATGCACCTGGCTGAGGGAACTACCATGGGTTTAGTTTTTCAGTTAGCACACGTAGTGGAGGGTACAGATTTTCCGGTGCCGAATGAGCAGGGAAACATTGAGGAGGCCTGGGCTGAACACCAACTGCGCACAACCGCCAATTTTGCCCCCTCTAGTGCCATGGCCAGTTTTTTTCTGGGGGGATTGAACCGCCAAATTGAACATCATTTATTCCCCAAGGTGTGCCATGTACATTATCCCTTCATTTCAGAAATTGTCCGGAAGACCGCTGCTGAGTTTGAACTTCCTTACATTGAGAATCCTTCGTTTGTCTCGGCCATAAAATCTCATTACCGCATACTTAAAAAGTTTGGCCAGGAAGCTTATGAAGTGAAGGAACAAAAGTTAGAACTGGCAAACTAGCTTGTATTTTATCAATTAGGTAACAAAGACGGCAGGTGCATTAGGTTGATTGTCACTCTTCTTTAAGAGAGATAATCCTGCAGAACTACCCTCAGGGCAAGTATTCCTCATATTTTTTCCTTACATTAGCCTAGCATACTATTGCTTGTTTGGAAGAGCCGCTGTAGCGGTTCGTTTCAACAGCTTTATCAGCTTAATTTACGCTAATGGATAAAATAATTGCTGACATCAACGATGTAGTCTGGAGCAATGCCTTAATTGTGCTTTGCCTGGGAACGGGAATATACTTCTCAATCAGAACCGGATTTTTGCAGGTGCGCTATCTTAGAGAAATGATCCGCCTGCTCTTCAGGAGTAAATCTTCTAAAACGGGAGTAAGTTCTTTTCAGGCTTTTACAATTGCTATTGCTGGCAGGGTAGGAACTGGTAATATTGCCGGGGTGGCCACCGCCATTGCCATGGGCGGGCCTGGTGCCATTTTTTGGATGTGGATGATCGCTTTTTTGGGCAGTTCCTCGGCTTTTATAGAAGCTACCCTGGGGCAAATGTATAAAGAGGTAAAAGACGGACAATACCGTGGTGGACCTGCCTTTTATATTGAAAAAGGCCTAGGTATAAAATGGTATGCAGTTGTGTTTGCCGTGGCTACAATACTTAGCATGACCTTATTATTGCCTGGCGTGCAAAGCAACAGCATTGCGGTAGGTATTCAAAACTCATTTCCTATACCACCAGCTGTTACGGGCGGGGTGGTTACGGCTTTTCTGGGCCTGATCATATTTGGAGGAGTGAAACGTATTGGCAAAGTAGCGGAGGTGCTGGTTCCGTTTATGGCCGGCGCTTATATCTTGATGGCTATGGTGATCATCGGGATGAATATAACCCAAGTGCCTGAAATAGTCAGTTTGATAGTACGCTCAGCCTTTGACCTGGAACCTGCCTTTGGCGGAGTTTTCGGAATGGCTGTAGCTTGGGGTGTGAAAAGAGGCATCTACTCAAACGAGGCGGGTCAGGGAACAGCCCCCCACGCCGCCGCCGCTGCTGAGGTAAGTCATCCGGTAAAACAAGGGCTGGTGCAGGCGTTCAGCGTTTACGTTGATACATTGTTTGTATGTACCGCCACAGCTTTTATGATTCTGTTCACTGGGCAATACAACGTGCAAAATCCAGAAGGCGGTTTTCTGGTGGAAAACCTGCCGGGAGTGGCCATAGGGGCTGAATATACTCAGCAAGCAGTAAATACTCATTTCCCAGACTTGGGAGGAGCATTCGTGGCCATAGCTCTTATGTTATTTGCCTTTACCACTATTATGGCGTATTACTATATAGCCGAAACCAATCTTAGTTACCTCATGAAAAAAGGAGTACACCAGTGGCAGCTGTGGCTGTTGCGGGCCTGTATTATGGCGGCAACTTTCTACGGATCGGTTAAGACGGCTCAATCAGCGTGGGCTTTAGGTGATATTGGAGTTGGTGTAATGGCTTGGCTTAACATTATTGCCATTCTGTTGTTGCAAAAGCCTGCCTTACGATCATTGAAAGATTACCAGGCGCAGCGGAAAGCAGGGCTTGATCCTGTCTTCAATGCCCAAAAATCTGAAATAAAGAATACAGAAGAGTGGGAAATAGAGGAGAAAGTGGCAACGGTATAAAAAATGCTTTCTGAATAGACTCTTGCAATTAGTCAGAGGTGAAAGATGAAACGTCTTTTGTCTCTGACTTTTTATTTTAAAAGAATGAAGTCCCTTACCTCTTCCCTGAAGTATTTTGTGGTGCAGAAATGCAGCGTGTCGAACAAAGAAGCTATAGGCTTGATTTTATCAGGAAAGGTGCTGGTAAATGGCAAAAAAGGGCAGCTTCAGCAGGTGCTGCATCAGCAAGACGAGGTAACGCTGAACGGGCAGATTCTGAAATCAGCCGATGAGTATACTTATATAGCTTATTATAAACCCAGAGGAGTAGAATCTACGCTAAACCCTAACATACCAGACAATCTGCTGCAGGCGCTTCAGTTAGAAAAACGGGTGTTCCCAGTGGGCCGGTTAGACAAAGAATCTGAAGGGCTAATGCTGCTCACCGATGATGGCCAACTTTACAACCGCATCAGCCATACAGAAAACCATCAGGAGAAAGAGTATATAGTCACAGTAGACAAACCATTAAATGATGCGTTTATTTCGTCTCTGGCATCTGGCGTTGAGATCATGGGCACGAAAACAAGACCAGCCCGTGCGCAGGGGGTAGCGGAAAAAACTTTTAGAATAGTGCTTACCCAGGGGTTAAACCGGCAGATCAGGCGTATGTGCTATAAACTAGGGTATGAGGTGGTGCAGTTGGTGCGGATTCGTATGGTAACAGTAGAATTGGGAACTCTGCAGCCGGGTGAGTGGCGAGAGTTATTACAGAATGAGCTTGAAGTACTCCACGAAAAGCTGCACTAGAAAGCCATAGGCAATTAAGCTTTCTTTCTAAACAGGCTCACTATTTTTTCAATTATAAATCCCAAAACCAGTCCACTTAATCCGCAAGCCAACGCTTTTAAAAACCATGCCAAGGCCGGTACGTTGTGAAGAGACTCTTCCAACTCATGCAGTAGATGACTCGTGAAAGGTATGCCATGTGCTATAATTTCAAAGCCTACCCATAACATGGCCGCGGTACCTATATAACTCAGAATTTTCAGGAAGTGAGGCATGAATGTAACAATGCCTCGTCCTAGCTTCTGAACTTGCGTTTGGTTGCTGTTCTTGGCCAGATGTATTCCAAGGTCATCTGCTTTCACAATAAGCCCAACAAAGCCATATACAGCCACAGTAATAAAAATAGCTACGGCAAGCATCACTACAATTTGGTTTAAAAGCGCCGTTTCGGCTACGGTAGAGTAGGTAATTGCCACAATCTCCGCGGAAAGAATCAAATCTGTTCTGACAGCACCTGTTACTCGTTCCTTTTCGAGTTCAGCAGGTGTAATTACTTTTATTTCTGTTGATTCATCTGGTGTAATGTCATGGTGCTTACTAAACATAGAATGCACCTTTTCATAGCCTTCAAAACACAAGTAGGCTCCTCCTAACATCAAAATTGGAGTAATAGCCCATGGCGCAAAAAAACCGAGCAGCAGGGCGGCTGGGCTAAGCAGTAACACTTTGTTCAATAAAGACTTTTTAGCTATCTGTAAAATGATAGATAATTCCCTTGCAGGGTCAAGTCCTACCACGTATTTAGGTGTAACGGCGGTGTCGTCAATGACAATACCAGACACTTTGCCAGTAGTTTTAGCCACTTGTGCCGGCACATCATCTAAACTAGCTGCGCTTACCTTAACCAGCGCCGAAACATCATCTAATAAGGCGAGAAGACCTGAAGCCATTGTAGTTCTATCTGATTTTAAATTCTAAGTATTGCCGCTTGTACGGCTAATCTTCCAATATAGGGCAATATTCTTTTATAATTCTCGTACACCTGTTTTCAGTTTGAATTCAAAAACGGATGCAAAAAAACAAACATACAAAATGATTTTAAGTGTCTTTTACTTCATAACAGTGTCAACTGCATTTTTAAAAGAGATTTTACCTGATCAGTTTATTTAAAAAGCATATTCACTTTGGCTGTTTTAGGCTTGTTTTTTGAAAAAGAAACCTAAAACAGAAGCTATAAAAGTTCTCTTGCCAAAAGAGTAGCTTAGATTTTCACCTACGCCTAAAGTCCTGTACGGCCAAAGAGGCTCTTCTATGGTTATTATAAACGGAACCTATTACTTCTCAATTTCCTTAACCTAAACAATATAAAATTATAATGTTTTCTGATTCTTATAACCGGTGGAGATTTTATTCAAAGACTGGTTGTAGTTTAGGATTACAAGTAAAATAAGAGAGAAGTTGTTAAGAAATAGCAAACATTTTTTATCTGCCCTTTTTGATACCATTGCCGAAGGAATTGTCATTAGAGACGACTCCGGGCAAATAGTAGACTTAAACGAGCGAGCGTTAGAAATATTCAAACTTTCCAGAGCGCAGATGTTAGGGGAAGAGGCTACCCATCCGGATTGGTTAATCATCAAACCTTCCGGAGAGCAGCTGGGTCCTGAAGAATTCCCGGGTTTTAGAACAGCCATTACTGGTGAGCCTGTCAATAATTTTATGCTAGGGCTAAAGAATAGAGACGATAAACCTGTTTGGATAAGAATAAATTCTCGATCAATTGTCATTGATGAAATAAAGTATGTCATCTCCTCCTTTCTGGACGAAACAGAGAAGTATGAGCTGGAGAAGTTGCAGAAAGAGAACGAAACACGCTGGCAACTGGCGCTGAATAGCAGCGGTTTGGGCGTGTGGGACTGGGATGTTAAATCCGGTAAATTGTTTTTCACCGATGAGTGGCGGAAAATTTTAGACTATGGGGCTGGTGAGTTGTCTGATCATATCAGTGTGTGGGAAGACTCCATACACCCAGATGATAAGCCTGCTGTTTTCAAAGCTTTGGAAGACTATTTTACCGGTAAGGTATCTACCTATGACATAGAACACCGGCTCAGGAGCAAAAACGGGTCTTACCGCTGGACCTTAACCTCAGGCAAAATCATAAGTAGAGAGCCTGACGGTAGTCCTTCTCGTTTGATAGGCACTATACGCGATATTCACAGCCGTAAGGAGGTAATGGAAAAGTTGCGGATCAGCGAAAGCACCCTCTCCAATACCTTCCAGCTTTCGGCAATAGGGTTGGGGCTGGTGGCGCCTAACGGTACCTGGATGAACGTAAATCCGGCACTTTGTGAGTTGCTGGGGTACACGAAGGATGAATTGCTCCAGAAAACCTTTCAAGACATCACGCACCCAGATGATCTGCAGGCTGACTTAGATTATGTGCAGCAAATGCTGAACCGCGAAATTAGTTCCTACCAAATGGAAAAGCGGTACATCATGAAGAACGGACACTATGTCTGGGCTATGCTGACGGTGTCACTAGTGTGGGAGGAAGACGAACCTCAGTTTTTCATTTCCCAGATAGTAGATATCTCCAATATCAAACATATGATAGGTGAATTAGAGTGGAAGAATGCCACGCTCAACACAGTTACATTAGATCTGGAAAACAAGATTGGGCAGTTAGAAGAATTCACTCGCATTGTAGCCCATAACTTGAGAGGTCCGGCTGGGAACATCAACTTGTTGTTAAAAGCTTTGGCAGATTCTGAGCAGGAGCTTAAGAGTTCTCCTTATTTTGAAATGCTTCTTCAAAGCTGCCAGAATCTTTCCGCTACCCTAGACGAGCTGATGAAAATTGTAGAGCTGCGTTTAAACAGGAATATTCAATTTGAAGAATGCCTTGTAAAAGACCTGCTGCAGAAAGTTATAGTTTCTTTGAAGGGAGATGTGCTGGAAAAGAATGTGGTAATTGAAGAACGTATTGAGGAGCCTGTTATCTCTTTCCCTAAAATTTATCTGCACAGCATTTTATACAATTTAGTTAGCAATGCCATAAAGTACAGCAGGGCAGACGTAACGCCTCATATTATTATCAGCACTTATAAAGAGAACGGACAGACAGTACTTACAGTAGAAGACAATGGTTTGGGCATAGATTTAGATAAATATGGAAACCAGGTGTTTAAACTGAAAAAAGTTTTCCATAAAGGATTTGACAGCAAAGGTGTTGGACTGTTCTTAATAAAGAACCAGGTAGAAACTTTTGGTGGTTCTATAAATGTTAGCAGTACACCTATGAAAGGGAGTGCATTTACCGTTACTTTTTAACTACTATGAAGAAAATTGCAGTTATCAGTTTAATTGATGACGACCAAGTGTATCAGTTTCTTACCCGCAAAATGATAGAGGATTCAGGTTTTGTTGAAACCATTCTACAATTTACTGATGGTGAAGATGCAATTGCCTATTTGGCAGAAAACCAACAAAATGCAGAGAAGCTCCCAGATTTGATCTTGCTTGACCTGGAAATGCCGTTTATGGATGGTTGGCAGTTTCTGGACCAATATATCAAAATTGGTTTCGCTAAAGAAATTACCATCTACATAGCAAGTTCCTCTACAAGTTTATCTGACCAGGAAAAATCACAACAAATATCAGAGGTGAAAGGCTACATTGTGAAGCCTGTCACGAAGGAGCAGTTTGTGGAGGTGGTTAATTCATTATAGACCCTTCATTAAACTGTAAGGCAAATTTTATTTTTGCTAACGGTTTAAACTTTGCGCTTTGTTTCTCAAGTATAGCTTGAAAAACAAAGCGCATTTTTTTGTGGCGTCAGGAATCTTCAGCAGCAACATTTATGGTTTTTTGCCTCATCTCACAATTTTCTACTTCTCTTGAGCAAGGCTTTACTGTAACGAAAGTAACGGAACAATCTATAATTTTTATTTGCCCCTTTTACAACCTTAGTTCCTAGGTAAACTTTTAGCCTGCTTCAGTAGTAAAACCATGTTGTGCCCATTAAACTTGGTGCTGTACAAAACCTATGTCTACCAACTCTTACTCTCTGCAATTCTACAAAACGCTGCTAGAAAAAACTGGGCAACCTTTTTTTGTTTTTAGTATCACCAATCAAAAGCTTATTTACCAAAGTCCGGCATTTGGTGAGACATTTCAACTTACGGGCGCAGACACTGGTACTAATGATCTGCTGGCTTTAGTTCACCCCGATGATCAAAGCTATGTGCAGAAAAGTTTTCAGAAGATGCAATTAACCGGGAAGGTACTGCCGCTTGAGTTCCGGATTTCGTTAGCGGGTCAAACGGAGCGTTGGGTATTATTTCATGTTTCACTGCAGAGCGGGGAGGATGGGGAACAACTTGTATTCGGGCACGTGGAGGACATTACCGCCCAAAGACACTATCAAGACCACCTGAAGAAGTTCTCAAACAAGAAGGACACGGTACTCAACATATTAGCGCATGATCTGGCTGGACCGCTAAATATGATTTACAATTTAACCGCTGTTTTAAATGAGCAGCTAGAGGATAGCATTAACGAAGAAGCCTTGCATCTAATTCAACTCATAGAAAAAACGAGCAGAAAAGGAGCTACTCTTATTCAGGAGTTTATGAGGCAGGAGTTTCTGGAGTCATCAGAAACAGAAGTGGTGACGAGGAGGGTAGAACTAGTCAGCAAAATGCGTGAACTGATTGTAGAGTACCAAAGTAACATAGGTAAACTGGCATCTAAAAAGATAGAGTTTTTTCCAAGCCGTGAAGAGCTTTATGTAGAAATAGACGACCTGAAGTTCATGCAGGTCATCACCAACCTAATGTCTAATGCCTTAAAGTTTACTCCTGAAGGCGGCATCATCACTATACGGTTAGAGGAGGAGGAAGAAGCTTTACTTATTTCAATAGCTGATACTGGGGTTGGAATTCCTGAAAAATATCATACTATGCTTTTTGACAAGTTCACCGAGGCCAGACGCCCAGGGCTTAAGGGTGAGCAAAGTGTGGGGCTGGGAATGTCAATTGTAAAAACTATTGTAGACTGGCATAATGGTGAAATTTGGTTTGATAGCCAGGAAAACGTTGGCACCACTTTCTACATCAGATTACCTAAAGAATCACTTAAAAGAGTAGAGTAAAACTCAAAAGCAGCGTAAGATCAGGACTGTTTGCTCAGCCGCCGGGCACGGGCTAGGCCGGTAAAAGTCAGGTACAGCAACGGTGGTTCGTTTAGAGGGCTTATCACTACCCAGCCGTTATCAGCTAACTCACGGCTTAGCTCTAGCACATCATTTAGCGGTAGGTGCAGCGTATGGGCAATATCTGAGGAAAGGGTAGGGTAATCTTCGGGCTCCTTGAGTAAATGGACCCGTTCTAGCAGTGCTGATAAAATGTTGTCCATCTCTTCCATGGCACCAGAGTTGGTAAGAACATAGATACGGTTGGCTGCCTCTATTTGCTGAGATAACATTTAAAAAGCAGTGTTTCTACCAGTATTTTTCGCATAAACCGAAGCATCTTCCTGTACAACTGCTTTCTCTACAGAATGTTTAAAAAACAATTTTCGTCATGTTCTGTTTTAGGCTTAGTTTCAAGAAAATAGATCTAAAACAGTAAACTAACAACCACTTTCATGTTTCTTTAAGCTGTCACTAAATAGTGTTTCTAATGCATCTTCTAGATTTTAAATACTTAATAATTTAAAGCTGTAACACTAGAAAGGAGGGTTTATGCATTGTTTAAAGACTATTACGTTGTGTTGAAGATTCACTTTTCAAAGTTTCCAATCCGGAAACGGGAACTGAAAGATTTCAAAGGTTTCCTCGTTTAGAAACGTTATGCCGGGTTATTTCAGAAGAGCTGGTAGTTAAAAGCCAAAATTCTTTGTTTGAATTCAAAAAGTCCTCTCCCGAGCAAAGGTATGTAAACCTGTTGCAAAGAAGACCTGAACTGTTAAAGCGTGTTCCTCAGCATCAATTAGCGAGCTATTTAGGCATTACTCCTCAGTCGTTGAGCAGGTTGAGAGCCAGAATAGTAGAAAAGGCTAAAACCTGATCATGATTGAGTAAGCAATTGATTACATGCTTCACTCTCAGCTCAATATTGCGCTTGAGCATGGTCAACTTTTGGAGTAAGAAGGAAAAAAATAGATTTGCTTTGGGTGGAGTAGGTAAACAGTTACCCCTGTAAACCTTGAGCTCTTATGGATTATATTTCAAAAATTTGAGCGTTTTAGATTCTAAATCCAATTTGACAATGCCACCTCTTATGCCTAAATAAATATTGCTGTCGTCCATTACAGCAATTGAGTTTGGGTAAAGGCTAGACCAGAAAGCGTCTTTGAACACGAATTCCTTCTTTAGGTCTTTGATTATGTAGAAATTACGGTGTGAGGCAATTAGTATCCTGTCTTTATGAAGAGCAAGTGCTGCTGGCGCATCATCAAACGCTAGTACTTTTTTATATCTGAATTTTTTCTTTGAGTACTCAAGTTCAAATAGAGCTCCTTCACTTAACACTCCGTGAGCAAGTCCCTCAATAAAGTAAATTTTATTATTTAAATGAAAAATTGAAAGAATGTTGCCTGCTTTAATTTTGATCGTATCGTCAGGTTTATGATTAGGTTTATAAATTAGTTTTCCGCCCCATTCCCCATTATCAGTACCTATCAGTGTTCCACCTTTAATTGTTAGCTCACATTGTTGTTTATCCTCTGCTTTAAATATCTGCAAACCTCCATCTACATTTCTTACTTCAAAATTATGTTTAGAATAATTGAGGTGATACCAGTCAGGGCTTGATATTTCAGGAGCTTTTGTTTCTACAAATTCTGTTGATTTATAAGTTTGAGAAATGGCCACTATGCTACTAAACAAGAATGGCAGTATTGTAATAATAGCTTTAGTTGTCATTTCGTTTTTACGGTTTACAGCTACACGCAGGCAGTAATTTTTACCACTTTCCTGTCCTGTGAAGCACGAAGCCTCTGCCTGCGTGTAGGTGCTGATATGTGCCAACTCTTCTTTTCTATAGTGTTAAAGCGTTGCCCTATAGTAAATAAGTCCAAAAATCGCACTGATACCAATCCAAGTTATCATTCCGATTTTAAAGCGATACATTGCAACAAATGAAATGACTGTCCAACCTAATGTAATGTAGTCAAATCCTGCTAGTGAAAGTTCATTTGGAAACATAACTGCCTTGCCAAAATAGATTGTCAGATTGAGAACCACTCCAACAACTGCTGCCGTTACGAGTGAAAGAATTTCTTTTACTTTTTTGTTTTCCTGTGTCCGTTCAATCATTGGTGCTCCTGCAAATATGAACAGGAAGCAGGGGAGAAAGGTGTAAAATGTAGTTGTTACCAGTCCAACTGTTCCCATGGCAAGCGAATTTCCGAAGTGGTTATGTCCTGCCATAAAACCCACAAACACAAGCACCATAATCAATGGACCGGGAGTTGTTTCGCCAAGTGCAAGTCCGTCTATCATTTGCAGATTAGTAAGCCAATTGAATTTTTCTACGCTTACCTGCGCCACATAAGGCAAAACGGCATACGCACCGCCAAAAGTTACAAAGGCAGCCTGCGTAAAGAAAACTGACAGGTTCTTCCAAAACTCAAAGTCAGATGTGAGAAAATAAAAGGCTATGATTGGTATTGTCCATAGTATTGCACCTGTCAATACTTGCTTCCCAAAACGTAACGGGTTAAAACCAACATTTTCACTAATGGTGTTTTTGTTGATGTAATATTCACTTTCATCAATTTCCTTTTTACTTGCTGAACTATTGCTTTCTTCAAAAAATGTCGGGAATACTTGCCGACTCAATGCCGCCAGTATTATTGCACCAAGTATGATGAACGGAAATGGCACATTGAAGAAGAAAATACAGACAAAAGCCGCCAAAGCAACAAAATAGTGGAATGGGCTTAACAATGACTTTTTTCCTATCTTGATAAGAGCGAGAATTACAATGGCGATTACAGCGGGTTTAAGACCGTTGAACATTGCATAAATCCAGGGTATATTTCCATACGAAACATAAATCACACTCAACCCTAAGAGAATAAACATTGATGGCAGCACAAACAGAATTCCAGCAGCCAGTCCGCCCCTAACACCGTGAAGCAACCAGCCTATATAAGCGGCCAGCTGTTGTGCTTCCGGACCGGGTAAAATCATGCAGTAATTCAGGGCGTGCAGAAAACGGCTGTCGCTAATCCATTTCTTTTCGTCTACAAGGTATTCGTGCATAATGGCTATCTGCCCCGCAGGGCCGCCAAAACTAATGAAGCCAAGTTTAGTCCAGAATTTTAACGCTTCCCTGAATGTCGGCTTTTCTTTCACTTGGTCAATTTTAGTGCGTTGTCTAACCGTTGAGCGGCATTGTCCCAATTAATGATGTTAAACAGATTATCAACAAAGTCTGCCCGTTTGTTTTTGTATTTGAGGTAGTAAGAATGTTCCCAAACATCTATTACAAGCAAAGGAATTACGCCCCACTGGGTCAGTTTTTCGTGGTTCTCACATTGTAAAATGGTCAGCTTGTCGGTGTAAGGTTGATAGCCCAAAATACCCCATCCATTGCCGTCAACGTCCTTAGAGGTCTTGGCGAGATACAATTTTAATTTGTCGTAACTGCCAAAATCTTTTTCTATGCGCTTGAGCAAATCGCCTTTAGGGTCAGATTTTTTGTTGGTTAAGTTTGTCCAAAATATGGAATGCAGGATGTGAGATGAAAGGTGAAAGGCCAATTTCTTTGTCCAAAAGTCAATGGTTTCAAGATTATTCTCATCCAAAGCTTTCCGTATCATCTGTTGGTCTTTGTTTGCACCTTTTACCGCTCCTCCGTGATGAAAAGTGTAATGCAGATGCAAAGTTTCTTCGTCCATGTACGGCTCTAAATGATTCTTTGAATAAGCCAAGGGTTGATGAATAAAATTACCGTCTTTGTCAACCAACTTGTCAATGGTGTTGTCAGTCAGATTATTGGCAAATGGTAATGCTGTCGGTACAAGTGTCGCACCGCCAAGTATTAGTCCTGTTTTTAGAAAGTCTTTTCTATCCATCATGTTCTGTTTAATGTTTGCTGTCGACTAGTAGGGGTACAGGTAAGAGTTAGTACATAAAGAGGACCTAAGGCAGCTTTTCACTATATACCTTGTCTGAGATTGTTTTATGCAATTACTGATACCATTTCTAGTACCTTTTTTGCTAAATATTCATCTCCCTTTATCTCTACCTTATCAATTATTTCATGTGGCCGGACGCTCTTTGTAAATAAAATCCAGGAGATTTCAATCGGTATACAGACAACGGCTACAGGGGTTAATTTAGGTCCTGACTCGAGTTTCCATCCGTCAGTATCTTTAATTAAAGACCAGATTCCACCAGCTTCGGAAGTTATCTGTGCTTCAATAACTGTTCCTTTTTCAGCGGCTATATCACGGAACTTATGTGGTAAAGCTTGAAAGAACGTATTCATGACAGGGTAGAACAGCTCTCTTGACATTATCCCTTGTTTATTGACCGCTTCTCTAATCTGTTGTTGGTGATGCCAATGTTCAGTATATTCTCGGGCTACATGCATCCAATTGAAACTAGTTGATTCACCCGCCCAGGCAACAGAAAATAATGCCTCATCCCAAGGATTCAATGAATCATAGTATTCCGATACCAAATCTCCTACTGATTCAAGTAATAAAATTAGTGTTTGTGGACTAAGTCTTTTTGTGGCGCTAACCCAATCGCTGTTTAGTTTATTTAGCCATCTAACCAAATCATTATATTCTTTAATTTCTGGGGGCTGTTCTCCGTAATAACCATCCCTTTGAATAGAAAGTACTCGAAGCTGCGTGTCTAATATATGGCTTACTACATCTTTTACCTTCCATTGTTTCGCTACTGTTTGTTTATTCCAATCATCTTCATTTAATGATTTCAACAATTCAATCAGCTTGTTCTGTAAAGGCTTGAAAAGACTTCTGGTATTAATCGGTATCTCTTCCATATACTTTTAATAACGTATTGTGTAGCAGAAACGTAGCCTCAGCCAGTTTACCTGCTGTTTTTCCAATCCCATAGCACAACAATCCATTCGATTTTGTTGGGATCTGTGTATGAAACTATTTCCTTGAATCCGACTCTTTTATGAGCATTGAGTGAGCGCAGATTAGTTTTCGCTATTTCCGTTATTGCAAAATCATACTTCTCTGAGTGGTGTTGTTTGTACGCTGAATAACAGTCTCCGAATATTCCTTTCCCCCGGTAGTCTTTATCTACACATACTTGCCCTACAACCATATAATTATAAGCGGATAGTAATTTGACTTTGTACACGACTTTATCAAAGACTTCAAACATGGGAATCAAGATAGGTATATCAAACCTTGATTTCTTCGTCATCGACAAAACATAAGCAACTACCTTTTCGCCATCTTTAGCAATGATATGCTCTTCTATTTGATTAAGTTTTTTTAAAGTCTTCAGATCATGGTTTACTGTCACAAAACCTTGACTTTCTATTTCTCCTTCGGATAAGCCGATTTTTAAATTTGCCTTTTGCAAAGACAAAATTCCTTCTAGTTCTATATTGTTCTTCGATGTAGAATAAGCTATCATATTTCTTCTCTAAACAGCAGGTAACGTGGGAGGTGTTGCTGGTGTGCGAATGAACCGTGTTACAAAAAGCTTACTGCCTTAATGGATATTTATTCACTTTCCTTAAGAAGGAGAGCAGACCCTGCACATAGTGGCAATAAAGTGTTGGGCATTGGTTTTATTTTCCAATAAGAACATTGTATTCCGTTGGGACTTTTACTCCTCTAAAGCGGTTTGTTAAGCCATAAAACATAAAGGCTGTCAGAATAATACCTAAGCCCAAAATTGCTTTTGCCTGCCTTTGTGGTGTCCAGCCAAAAACAGCCTGTTTCATTTTCTTGCTGTGAATAGCTGCCATATGCCCGAAAAATGAGATGGTGGCAAGCCCGTAATAGGGAATAAAGAACAGGTTGAATGGGAAAGTATTCAATCCTGCCACGCCATAATAAAAGTTGGTGTCCAGGTGCAAAACAGCACGCCCCACTAATACAGAGCCTACATGAATGACAAAGAATGCCGCCAGGTAAAGTCCTGTCCAACTATGCAGTTTATCAAAATTGCTGACAGCTGCCTTGCGGCTTTTCTGGAAGAGCTTTATGCCCGACACTATTTGTAAAAGCACGGCTATCAGTAGAATTGCCTCCACAAGAATGTTGCGGTATACAAGGCGCAGGCTTTTCATGACCTCTATATGCTGGTCAGCCCCTGCAACACTATAGAGGTGGTTGAATAAATGTAGCCCGGTAAAAAAAGCTAACAAGAGGCCAGATAGGTAATGAAGTCTTCTAGTAGTCAAATTTGATAGCGGGTTTGATAGCTTAAAATGGTGCACAACGGCTCTGCCATAAGGTGGAGTAGTTAACTTATAGGTTTTGTTGTGGGATGACTTTCTTCTTTCAAATTCAAAGCTATTCCAAAACCTATACCTACAAGAGTCATCCAAATTAAAACATACAGCTCAGCTTCATTTATAAGATTACTCTCGTTTCTATAAAGCATTCTTAAAGCTTGTAATAACAATAAAACCATTGTACTTGAGGCAAGAATAATTATCAGACCCAATCCTTTTCTTTCGACTTTTAATATCAGACTGTCCAACAAGTAAAGCCCTACAGCTGCTACGACACCTGAAGCAAGAACTGCGGCGAAACCAATTACATATGATGCTCCCAAGGTAAATAGAATAGCAAGAAAGAATATAGCTAAGGAAAAAACAGCGTGTAGAACAAGCCCTTTTAATCTGTTAATTCTAAAATTATTGTAATTGCCTATGCTTACACCTAATGAGAAGAGAACTGGAACAAAATATGCGAAATTGCTAGTCATTAGACTTTGACTTGTTATTCCGAAGGCAAAACATAAAAGCCCTGTCAATAAAATTCTTTTCATACTTTTAGTTTACCACAACGGACTAGTATAAACGGCGGCTGAGGCCGTCGGCCGTGGCATGCCTTATGCACAATGTTAGCGGCTGTACTTTTTAGCACGGCATATAATAATCAATTCTAATCAGTTTACCGTTTTTAAAGAGAAGGAGCCATGAGTCATCGGACGGTTCTTTTGATGTCTGAATTCTTACTGCAACGGCTTTTCCAATATCATAGTCATTCACTTCATACTTTTCTTTTACAGCATTAGGAAAGACTTTTTCAAGAGTTTCTAAAGAGGTATTCCTGTCGAATGTGTGTTTTGGCGTCTTTAGATAAAGCTTTGATTCTTTTTTGAAGTAGAGGGAGCCGAAAACAGCTGTGTCGCCGTATATTTCTATTTGGGAATTGTTTAAGTAGGCATACTTAAAGTCTTTGTCGTAAAAAGAAACGCAAACATCGTTCATGTCAGGGGAAACGAGACTGTCTGGTTTTCCCAATAGGCTGAAAAGCTCCTTTGTTTTAGAAATCATCGGCAATTTTCCGTTGACTCGAACAGAATCCCAGCTGATGAATTCTTCATTAGTTGCTAATACTTTAGGTTTTGTTTCAGATTTCTGCTGTGTTAAAGTGTCGGTGCTTTTATTGATTGTAGGTTCATTTTTAGATTTATTATCAGCAGCTGAGTCTTGGCAGCTTAACAGTATGAGCGAAAGAAGTACGATGCTATAGAATCTCATATTTATAATTTTATGTATTGCCGCTAACGTCTAGTATAAACGACGGCCGAGGCCGTCGGCCGATGCTGAGGTTTACACGTTGTTAGGTGGTGTTTTTTCTTTGCTTTTGCGCGTTTGTATCCAATCTTCTAGGTGTGAGTCAAACTCTTTGAACATACCTTCAAAATTGGCCGCATACTCTTCTGTTTCTTCATACTCATCCTCATGAGTAAGGGTGACAATCGGATAGTCGTTTTCCGTAGATTCTTTGTTTGCATTAAATGCAACAACTCCGTAATCAGATAATTGGGCAAAAGGTAGATAATTTCTTTCTATTAGGTTCCAGTAGTATTCTTCTATTTCTTCTTTTGTGTCACTAACTAATTTCTCTGGGATACTTTTAAAGAATGATACTCCATATTCGCCTAGTTGAAGTTCAAGGAAATGTCGGTGTTTGAGAAAATTTTTGTAAGCTGTTGGAAGTTCATGTCCAAAGTAATTCTCAAGTTTTTTGATTTCTACATCAGTAACCGTTGAATTGATTGGTTTCCAAAATACAGAATACTCTAAATCACCCTTTCTATCCAAGTCGAGCATTCCAGGTGGCACTTGTTCTTCTGGTGCGAAGAGCCCTCCGATTTCCTGCATGAACGCGAAGTATTTATCTACAACTTCTTTTATTTTATTCATTTTTATTATTCAAAATACCACATAACGGTCTTGTGTAAACAGCGTGCTAAGCCGTCGGCCGACGCATGGTGTTTACACAATGTTAGTGGTTGTTCTTTTTTCCTTTTAGATAATCTTGCCTAATAAAGCTGTTTTCTCCCTCAATTATGACAATACCGAATTCTGGGTCAAACCAATATGTAGTAAAATGGCTCGTATTCACATATAAAACTTCTTTTGTAAATCCCCTTAGCTCACGTCCATTGAAAATGTTTACATCTGGAGTAGGCTTTAAGATGAATTTCTCATTTTTAAAGTATACAACTTTAATCAAGCTGTCTTCATTGGCGTATAACTCTTGCCATTCCCCGTTTGCTTTCACAAACCAATCTTTACCTCTTTTTTTGAAGGTAATTGAACATTCTTTTTCTTCAGCCGAATTGCATAGTAATCCGCTGTCAGTAAAAGTACTGTCGGTTAGGTATGTTCTAGTTGACTTGATAGAAGGTGACGGGTACGAATTATCTACCCCTTTATACTCAAATACTTTTGTCTGTCCTAAAGCCGAAGACACAGCAAGAGCCAAAGCTAGGACAATCAAATTCACCTTCATAAAATTAATTTATTTGAATTACCACTAACGGACTCGTGTAAGAGGCGGCGGAGGCCGTCGGCCGATGCTGGCGTTTATACAGTCCTATGTTTGCAAAAACCATTTAACTTGTACCAAAAGAGAAGAAAGGGAGGAACAAGATTATTTATACAATGAGGCGGTTGTAAGCCTGTCTAACATG
>NZ_LRML01000024.1 GCF_001647285.1 Rufibacter roseus | reverse complement strand
AGAAGGCCATCCAGTACTGGATGGCCTTCTCCTTTTTTAGTATAAATGTACTTTCTGATAAACAGAGCAAGTAACTTCTTAGAAGTTAATTAGAAAGCAGCCTAAGCTAGAATCTTGATCTTCACGATCTTTAAATCACAATAAAAAAGGCCCTTTCAAAAGAAAGGGCCTTTTTTATTTACTGTGATGGAATGATTAGAACCTTGGCACCAAAGTTTGCTTCATAACAGTATTAAGAGCAACATACTGGATATGGATAATCCTGGTAGCCGGGTCATAGTAGCTTACATCTTCAGTGATAGCTATACCAGGAGAAGTAACAGTTATTTTATTGGTTGCTGGATCAATAGACATGTACTGAAGGTTTGAATAGTAACCAATTAAATTACCAAGTAGAGAATTGGCACCTGTTGTGGTCAATTCAGCTGTGTTTGTACCGCTTACTATTACAGAGCCATCTCTTCTGGTTCTGCTAAAGGTATTGGTATACAAACCATGATATTTGTTTTTAGGGCCTATCGCAAATACAGCTGTATTAAAGTTACCACTGATAATACCTTGGCTAGCACTTGTAATGGTTAATGGCAATGCATAGCTATTATCATAGTCAAACATATCAGATCTAACCTTGATGGTAAGGGTAGCCTCACGTTGGCCTTTAGGTATGGTTACAGTAGTGGTAGGCATAGAATACCACTCAGAAGGTAACAAGACAAAGTGCTCATCCTGATCTTCGTTATACTCTTCTATTATACCAGCATCAGCAATGGCAACAGTAACTGTAATGTCCTCTGGAGCAACGTTTGGTCCTGCATACTTGATAACAATTGGCAAATCTACTTCAGGGGCAATTTCTACAGAGTTCCTAAACATAGGATAAACGGCAGTTGCAGTAGAAGCAGGTGCCAGATTGTTTGAGCTGTAAAACTCAATTACATTCTGCACTTCCTCGGGATTGAAGAAAGGTTCTTCATCGAGGCATGAAGTAAGCCCTGTTACACCCAGGGCTACTAAAAACAAGTTAAATATCTTTTTCATCTTAATTTAATTTAATGATGTTAGTCTACGTCCCAGAAAATAGGATTGTCAAAAGGAGTAACCCCTGATGGTGCATTATTCGGGTTTAACGAATATTCAGATGCAGGGTATAAAATCCTTAACGGAAGTCTATCGGCACGTGGAGAAGTTGAACCTGTGGAAGCAAAGGTACTAGTTGCAGAAGTGCCAGAAACAGCAGGGTATCCGGTTCTTCTAAACTCATTCCAGGCTTCGTGGCCGAACAGGAAGTTCAAAGCAATATACTTTTGAGTAATAATTGCCTCCATTTGCTGATCTAAACTGGTAGCTAAATCAAAATTAACTAAGTCATTATCTTGGTTTGCAGCAATGTAAGCATTGGTAGCAGCTACTGGGTCACCCACAACAGCCCCTGTCACATCTTTCATTAAATAACGGAAAGATGATTCAATACCCGCTCTAAAGGCAGATTTAGCGTCACCAGTGATAAAACCTCTGGCTCTGGCTTCGGCCTGCAAGAAATGGCTTTCAGCCGCAAGCATAAGAGGTTGCCCCATGGTACGTCCCTTAAAAATACCAGTTGTATTGGCCGCAGATAAACCTGTACCTGTACCAGTATACCATGCAATGCTATTGCTTGGAGCGGTAGGCACATCATTATCATTCACACCTAATTGATTAACAGGGGTAGAATTAGGGAAGCCTCTGTAGATTAGGGCTCCTCTTGTATCATCAACAATTTTAGCACCAGTTCCACCATAGAAGCTAAATACGTAACGGCTTGGTATACGTGAACGTCCGGTAGCTGTAGTGGCACCAGCGGCATCAGAATGATACAGGTTCCACAACGGGTTCTGCTGACCAGCGTTAGGCAGGTAACCAGGGTTTACAACTGCATCTTCTTGTAAGAATGGGGTTGAGGCAGTAAACTCATTAAGTTGAGTTGTCACCCAACCAGGAACGGTAGCACCTGGTTTTCTAGACGCTCTCACTAATAGTCTTAGTTTAAGAGTATTAGCAAATCTTGTCCAACGCCCCATATTGCCGCCAAACATAATATCACTGTTTGCCGATACTGCTAAAGTACTAGTTGATGCATTATCTATCAGTGCCACGGCAGCGTCTAACTGCTCTACTAAATCCTGATAAATTTCCTCACCATTGTCATAAGACGGAGTAAGGTTCCCCCCTCCTTGCAAAGCTTCGGTGTAAGGCACATTACCATAAGTATCTACCAACAACTGAAAGTTATATGCTTTCATGATTTTGCCTATAGCCTCATAGTAAGCTAATTCCTCATTGCCGCTAGCTGTAGTCTCTATGTAATGATAATCATTTAGGTTATCATAAGTGCTGCTCCACAGACCGCCATAGTTAGCTGTAGTGTACGCATAGGTAAACTGAGTGCTCCAGCCTCCAAATCCGCCTGCATTCACAATATAACCAACCAGAAATGATCCGTAGTCTGTATAAGAAACCGAATTAGAGGCTGTTGCTGCTAATGCAGTAGGAAGCACAAGCTGAGGAGTAGTAGAAGTTGCCTCGTTGGGGTTCTCATTGACATCTAAGAAGCTGTCGCATGACAACGCCGTCAGGGCCATCACTCCACATAAAAAATATCTATATATTTTTTTCATTTTCACCGATTTTAGAAATTAATAGAAAGAGTAGCTCCGTAGTATCTGGTTGGCGGAGTTTGTCCTAACGTGGTAATACCAATAGCATTTGTGTCAGTAAAGTTGTAGTCAGGGTCAGTCCATTGGTTAGACTCTGGCAACCATAAGAATAAGTTACGACCTTGTAAGCTGATAGTAGCACCTTTTATCACTCTGGTTCTTTCTAAGAATGCTCTTGGCACTTCAAAAGCAAGAGAGGCCTCACGCAATCTCCAGTAATCAGCTCTTGACACATAAGTACTGGCAACATCCATTATACGTCCATTCGCCCAGAAGTCAGCGCTGCCGTTTGCAACAGTAATGTTCGTATTAGGGATATAAGTTCCCGGATTTTCAGGATCTTCGTAAACAGAGTTCGGAATTACAAATCTGTCACGGTTAAACGAAGCACTTCTTTCGGAAGCACCAGAGAAGTCAAAGGTAGAACCACCATTGTGGTATCTGTAGAAGTTACCTCTGTATTCAAACAAAGTTGTAAAACGGAAGTTCTTCAGGAATCTAACTTCAAAGTCAAGTCCTAAACGGTGCATAGGCTCAGTGTTGCCTAAGTTAACTGGCTCTAGAGCATTGGTTGGGTAGCCAGAATGGCGGTCTACTATAATGCGGCCTTGTGGATCACGAGCAAAATCTGTACCTCTCAAGATCGGGAACATATTGCCAGCTTCAGCATATACCTGTGCAGCACCACCGGTTGAAAGGGCTAGTCTTGGAAGATCAGCCGCGATAGACTCTACTCTGTTTTCATTGTAAGTGTAGTTACCACCAACTGTTACCGTTAAGTTCTCAGTTCTATATGGAGTAACACGCAATACAGTTTCAATACCTTTATTGGTTACTTCACCAGTGTTAGTCAATAATGTGGTAAAACCAGTAGCAGTTGATAACTGCGCAGGCAATGTCTGGTTTTCAGTGCTGGTGCTGTAATAAGTAAATTTGGTTTCTACCATTTCTTTTACTAATACCGCATCAAAACCAAACTCAAGGCTTGTAGTAATTTCTGGTTTCAGGTTAGGAGCAACAATTTGGTTACCCACGGTAAAACCACTAACTGAACCAAATGGGAAACCACCGCCTACACCAAAGGTAGGAAGAAGTGAATAAGCACCGAAAGGTCTACCAGAAGATGCTAAGTTAACCTGACCTACTTTTGCCCAACCGGCACGCAACTTCAGGTTGTTTACAAACTGGTTGTCTTGCAATACTGGTATTGCTTCACTGGCTGTGAAGGCTACGTCAACTGATGGATAGAAGAAAGAGCGATTTTCTTCTTCAAGAATAGAGGTCCAGTCATTACGGCCAGTTACGTGCAGGAACAAGTAATCCCTGAAACCAACGGTTACGTCTCCGAATACACCCACCTGACGAGCTAAGTAGCTACCTTCGCCAGCACCTGGGTTACCAATACGGTTTGTTACATTATATAAACCAGGAATTACCAAACCATTGGCAGAAATTCCAATTGAGTTTTGACGGTTCTCACGAATTGCGTTACCCAAAATCAGTTTCACCTCAAAATCTTCGTTCAGGTCTTTGTAGAAACCTACTAATAAATCTGAGTTCAACTGGTTAGTTGAAAGGGCGTTGTCACTAACCCCACCAGCAACATCTGTTTTGCTTGGAGAAATACTCTTTGTATATGGAGTATAGGTGAAAATACCTGTAGTGCTCTTATTGATGTAGTTTCTGTTAGACAAACCAATACGGTACGTCACATCCATCCAATCAACTGGAGCAAATTTCACTTCCACATTACCTATAAGGTAGTTGTTACGGCTATTCTGACGGTTGTTGTCAATAGCAAAGTATGGGTTAGGATAGTACTCGTTGAAATATCCGTTAGGGTTAGCGAACGGATTGTTTCTCCAGTCTCTGTAGTTTAACAAAGGTATATGTGCTGGAGTATTCAACAGGTACTGGTAAGCCGCTGCGGTAGCAGAAGTAATATCATACTCATTCTGAGTAAAGTTGGTATTGAAAGAAAACTTCAATTTAGGAGTAACATCATAGGCACCATTTACACGAACGGCAATACGATCATACTCATCACCAGGGGTAGTACCTTGTGAGTTGAAGCGCTGAGCAGACATATAGAAGTTTGATCTGTCAGAACCGGCAGAAAGAGAAACATCCGTCTGGTTTTGAACACCAGTTTCCCAGAAATCAAATTTATCATCTCTGGCACTGTAAGGTACTGTCTGAACAGAACCATCAGCCAAAGGCTTACCTATTTGAACCATTGAACCATCAAACCTTGGTCCGTACTGCTGGTTTTCATAAGGCACGTACTCTGGAACACCAGGCTCATAACCTGAACCAAAAGAGGTTTGCAATTTAGGGAAGAAACTCACCTGCTCTAAAGTAGTAGTATGTGCTACTCTTACAGAAGTCACGCCTCTTTTACCTTTTTTAGTAGTGATAACCAAGGCACCGTTAGATGCATCAGAACCATACAAAGCCGCACCGGCCGCACCATTCAGAACTGAGATATTCTCAATGTCTTCTGGGTTAAGATTACCTAAAATTTCATTAGGCACAATAACGTTGTCCAAAACAATCAGGGCTTGGTTGTTACCAAGTAATGAACGGTTACCTCTAAGAACAACACGTACAGTAGGGTTAACACCGCTACCTACCGCGTTAATCTGAAGACCTGCTACTTTACCAGTAAGACCAGTGGCAATGTTCGGAGAACGACCTTGAGTTAATTCCTCATTCGTTACTTGAGTTGTGCTGTAGCCTTGTTCCTTTACCTGGCGCTCAATACCGCCGGCACCTACTACAACAACCTCACCCATGGCAATAGCGTCAGGACGCATCTGCACATTTACGGTAGTTCTGTTTCCAATAGAAACCTCTTGGTCAGTATAGCCTATAAAGGAGAACACTAGCGTACCTGCAGTTGAAGGCACAGTAATGGTATAGTTACCATTCACGTCTGTAGGTGCAGCCGTGCTGGTTCCTTTGAGCTGAACTGTCACACCAGGCATTCCTTCGCCTGTGGCACCTTCAGTCACTCTTCCTGTAATAGTCTTCGTTTGAGCCATTGCTTCCGGAAGAAGCACTGACAAAAAGAAAAGACTTAATAGTAAGATTTTCTTCATGTTGGTTTGGTTTTATGGTTTGATTTGTATTTGAAACCATAATATTAGGTGATTTTTTACATAAAAAAAACACATAATTTTTTTTGCGGTAACACAGGAATGACTTTTTCTTCCTCTAATCTTCTCATTTTTAGAAGTTTTACAAAAATTTAAATTTCCTGCGCCCACTGCTAACATTTTACTATTTAAAACGTGCTGATTCCTCAAAATAACTTAATAAAATTTTAGTCAATTCTTTTTTGATTTCACCAAAAGGCAAATATGAAGTCAAATCCCTATTATATAATATTGAGTGTTGACCTTGCAGTTGTTAATCACTCGCCATAACTTATAAACTATATATAATAGTGTTAAAATTAGCAGCACTGAAAGCGAAATGAAGTTACGGGTTCAAAATGTCTATTCCCGTGCCTTTACAATTTGTTTCTACACTATATATAATAGAGTGATTCATATATCATAGAAGCTACCTTTCTTTTAAGACTTGCCCGTATCTTACTCATTATGTTTAGCAAAGGTCACATAGCTGAATATTCCTCCACAGAGCTGGCAATAGCTACATAAATCAATTGATCTAACTAGCATCAAAATTTATTTCTACTGTGTGAACACTATATTGTAAATAAACGAAAGAGCCCCTGTCATTCCTGACAGGGGCTCTTTCTTGATTGAACCTAATTTTAGTTCCAGCCTACACCAATACCTGCGGCGGCGGTCGGGTATTTAGCGTAGGTACCTTCTGCATAAATTGAGAAGAAGGCAAGTTTCAATCTAAAACCGGCATTTACTCCCACCTGGCTATCATGCACCGCTACATCTATGGGTGTTTCAATAGGATCTATATAATACTCATAAAACGGAGGCAACACCTGCGTGCGCACATTCACTAAAGGGTAATTTCCTTCGGCGGCCAGGCGGGTATCTGAATCACTGTACCTTAAACCACCATAAAGGGTAATTACTCCCAAAGTTTTAGAAGCAATCACACTTGCAGTCCATGCTTTAGTTATATACACCAGTTGCTGATTATCAAAATCAGCATTTGACTGAGTCACCGGCCGCCTGTTATATTCTTGCGTGGGCGGAATATTTAGGTCAGCTGAGGCTCTAAGGTGGGTGTAACCTCCAAAAGCAGTTACATCAAAACCTGAAACACTACCTATTACCGGAATCCACTGCTTTAAGCTATGCTTTAGGCCCACTCCCCATAAGTTCACTTGGTAATCTTCTCTAAATCGTATTTTCGGCAGGAACCGAACCGCTACCTCTGTTCCGCCTCCTATCCCTACACTCACCTGCGGCACCGCCAGAGGGGCAAAGTTGATACCTAACCCTTGCGGTGTGTTAAAGCGGCCCAATTCTTCTTCTTGGTTTGTGTAAGGGTTAGTACCATACACGATCATTTCAGGCCCCTCATTTACACCCCCAAACACTGTAGGAGCAATGGACGGCTCGCCCGGTGCCAAACGAATTCTGGGGCTAAGGCCTTGTTGAGATATATCGAAGGTTTTGTCTTCTTCAGAACCCAGGGCAATGGTAGCGTAAACACGTATGTCAAACCTGCCGGCTTCTAATGCCTGACCTGAGTTAAACCAGCCACTGTTCAGACTATGGCCAACTGCTTTGCCTGCGGGAGCTATATAAGTTCTCACTAATTTATTAGCATCATCTTTGGCTTTTACCAACTCACCAATGCTTTGTTGTGCTACCGCTACCTCTGGAGCTAAGAATAGACCCGTTGCGCACAGAATTGCTATTGAAATAGTAAATAAAGACTTTTTCATAGTGCATGTATTATTGTGATTTTATCTAAGAGCCAAGAAGGCAGATATCCTTTCTTGCCGCCTTTAAAGCTCTAGCTTATTATTTTCCCCCAGAACAAAATCAACTATACCCTTTTATCGGCTACTTTTTCGAAAACAGAGCAAAACTATTCTACTCAAGATACTTAAAACCCTTACTATTTAACATATTAAATCAACCGAAAGACATCACGCATTTAGCCTATGAAAGTATCATAAGCAAACTTAAGAATGATAGCAGTTACCACCACTAAAAACAGTTTCCTGACAAAGCCAGAGCCTTTTACCAAAGCTATACGTGTTCCCACTACTGAACCTAATACGCTTGAAATTGCCATGGGTATACCTATGTGGTAGAGAATGTAGCCTTTGTAGCTAAAATATATTAAGGCGGAAAGGTTGGTAGCCACGTTTACCACTTTTGCTGAGGCCGAGGCTGATAAAAAATTAAACCCAAAAACTCCCACAAATATAAAGATCAGGAAACTACCAGTGCCAGGCCCAAAGAAGCCGTCATAAAACCCTATGACCAACCCCACGCCTACGCCATACCACACTTCTTTTGACTGCGGCAGCTTAGGTGCATGAATGGCACCAAAGTCTTTGCGTATGAACGTGTAAATAGCCACTGACACTAACAGCACTAAGATTAAAGGCCGAAGCAAATCTGTGTTGAAATGGCTCAGCGCCCGTGCTCCCAGAAAGGAAAAGACAAATGCCGTGATGGCTGCCGGTAACAAAGCCCGCCAATTTATCTCCACATTACGGGCATAGCGCCACATCGAAACCGTGGTTCCGGCTATACTAGAAAGCTTTCCTGTCCCGAAAACGGTTGGCACCGGCACATGAGGCAAAAAGATAAAAAGGGCAGGAAGTTGAATCAAGCCTCCACCGCCCACTACAGAATCTATAAGCCCCGCCAAAAAAGCAAAAAGGCACAGGTAAACTACTTCCAACGGTTAAATAATAGAGCTACACATATGCCTGCCGATTCTACCAGCAAAAATAGAGTAGGAAATGGAATAGATGAACTTACAAATATTCTGAAAAAGGGATGGGGAATCAAATAGCCAGTAGCCGCAAGATCTGTTTTTAGCCTCTTTTAAAGAAAATAGCTCAAAAACGCCCTCCCACCACCATTGTTTCTTTAATTGTTTCCTGCTTGCCCTGTAAATCAAAGAGATTTACCAGCACAATGTAGTATCCAATGGCAGCTTTTGAGCCGTTGTCTTTTAAACCGTCCCACTGCAGTAGTTCTTCCGCGCCCAGCAAGGTATTACCCGCCAGTTTTCTGACCAACCTCCCGGAGGCATCAAAAATCTGCACTGAAGCCACAAAACCAGCCTGCGGCAATTTAAACTGAAGCAACAGCACATCGTCTACCCCATCTCCATCTGGAGTGATCACTTTTGGGGTAAGTTCAAGTTTAGAAGCACCACCAATACCGGCTTCTCTGGCCTGCGAGTTACGGTAGCCCGGAGTGGCTTTTACATTGGTGGCCGCTGAGTGGAAGTTAGCCTCTACTGACGGGCCTGCCAATGAAATGCGCTCCAGAGAAACTCCTTCGGCATCGCGCAACAGTTTGAAGTGTTGTGCACTTCGGTAGCTCACTTCATCTGCCACCGCGCCATTGGGCATGAGTAGTACCACAGTACCCGCAGCATCCGGATAAGAGGGCAAGGACGCCATGCTCCATAAGCGCTCGGGCACGGCAGCTGGATAGTGAGCCTGTAAAACAGTTGTGTTTGTGGTGATTGCGAGATATTGCCCAGGAGCTATAAGTAAATTCTGAGTAGAAATAGTTCTCTGATTAGCCACTTCGCCAGCCTCTTTATTTGCCAATTGCCAGTTCTGCAGGTTTAGGTATTTAGCAGACCTATTGACAATTTCCACAAAATCGACTCCTCCGGAATTTGGGTTAAATAGAATTTCATTGATAACAATGTCTCCCGCTACTGGCGAATCAGCAAGCACCAGCGCAACTGCCTGAGAGCCGGAGATTACATTACCAGAACAATCTCTAACGCCACTAACTGTTACTGCATACCGTGTATTGGGCTGTAAAGTAGAAGCCAATAGCAGCTCTACTTCAGTGTTTGTATTTCCAGTTCTACGTGCCCGCTGTACCGTCACCCCAGGAGTTACAGAATAATTAACTGCATTTGCTGCCTGTACACTATCTACAGTTTCTGAAAACTGCACAATAATTCTATCAGGACCCGTAGCATATACCTGCCTCACTTCTGGCGCTTCTACATCTTGAATTTGTATAGAATTGGGCTGCCCCGGCGTTCCTCCGCGTGGATTTTCAGAGCCTTTCCACTGCGAAGCGCCTGTACAAAGGCTGTTTACATTCATGAGCTCTAAGCTCCAGCCGCCCTCTCTTTTAGCGGCCTCACGGTACCAGGAATTTGAGTAACGGACAAAATCTATGCGCTGACCTGTATTGTCAAACACCTCTACTTCGTCACCACTATCATTGAGCGACGGGAACGTAGGCAGCCCCACCACCGGGCCAAACGGTTTGTACAAAGAAGTATCAGCCGCCGCACATACAATTACATAAGCGCCAGGCTCTAGAAGGTATGCCGGAAATGTTGCCACACTAGCCGTAGCGTCAGAATATTGCCACCCCTGCAGATTAAAAGTCTTGTTACTGCGGTTGTACAGCTCAAAGAATTCTGCCGCCGGTAAATCTTGCAAGGGATTGACATCAGCATAAATTTCTGTAATCCGCACCTCTCCGGGAGCAGCTCTGGGGCTGTAGGAGAAAGCACCTGCTAAACTTTGAGCTTCATTCCCGCTTTGGTCAACTAGTGTAGCAATTTCTAGCTTGTTTATGCCCGTATTGAAGTCTTGATTGAAAGTGAGCCGAACTTGGTTTGGAGCATTAGCTAACCATTGCGCAGAGGTGGGTCTTAAATTTTCGTTTAAAAGGTAATTAGATTGATTTTCTGCCTCGGCCTGTCGTATTGCTTTTGTTAAGGTAACCTCAAGGTTACGGGCATCTAATGCCTCAATTTTGGCTATGGCAGGCGCCGAAATGTCTTTAATGCTATAATCATCAAAGAAAAACCTTTGGGCGTTGGCTTGTGAGTACCGGAACACCACACCCGTATAAGCGGAAGAGACATAGCGGGCATCTTGCACTGTGCCTTGTAGTTGGTAGTTTTGGCGGGTGCCGGTCACGTCTAATTCTAAGGTCCACTCATGGCTAGTGGTACGGGTCACTCTCACCCAAAACCTATTGTCATTGGCGGCAATGGTTTTGTCAGGTCCGTTGATGATTCTGGTAGAAGTACTGCCGTCTTTCCGGTACAGGCTTACCTCGTCTTCTGTTCCGCCCATCCGCACAAAATACCCGCGCGTTGCCCCTTTCAGGTCCGGACCATCAGAGATCAGGTGTGTTTCAGCATAATTGCCGGAGGAGGTAGCAAAGGCTAACTGAACATAATATTCCCACTGAACCCCAACTGCTAGATTACTTTCTGTGGCTAAATGAATAGTGGAACCCGTAACTGCCGGGCCTTTACTTTGGAGTTGTAAAGCAGCATTTATCTGAAAGTACTCCACCTCGCCTACCCATACGGGGTTCTGGGTAAAGTCACCGTCAGCAAAAGACTCTTGTAGTTGGGCTTTAATAGGAGATAGAACCCACAACCATATGATTATCACAAGAAAGAGCTGCCTCATTTTCTTGGTTTACTAAAAATATCAGAGAAAGTTGGTTTATTTGCACCCGTACAAAAAGCTGTTTTAGGCTTGATTTTCAGAAAATAAGCCTAAAACAGAAAAGCAATTGATGCATGATCAGGCAAAATGCCTGTACAATACTGAAGGATTTTATTTTTATCATACACCCTTTTTACATGAAAGTAGCTGTAGTAGGCGCCACCGGCCTAGTGGGTGGCGAAATGCTGAAAGTTCTGGCGGAGCGTAATTTCCCCGTTGATGAATTGTTGTTAGTAGCCTCTGAGAAATCAGTAGGCCAGAAGATGTCTTTTAAAGGCAAGGAATACTCAGTAGTTAGCATGGCTGACGCCATTGCCCAAAAGCCACAGATCGCCATTTTTTCTGCTGGCGGCAGCGTAAGCAAAGAGATGGCTCCAAAATTTGCTGAAGCTGGCACCACCGTGGTAGACAACTCATCAGCCTGGCGAATGGACCCTACCAAAAAGCTGGTAGTGCCTGAAATCAACGCTCATGAATTAACCCCTGAAGACAAAATCATAGCCAACCCCAACTGCTCTACTATTCAGATGGTGGTAGCCCTGAACAAGCTGCACCAGGCGCTTAAAATCAAGCGTATTGTGGTGAGCACCTACCAGTCAGTTACCGGAACTGGCAAGAAAGCGGTAGATCAGCTTATGAACGAGCGCGCCGGCAAAGAGGGTGAGAAAGCGTATGCCTACACCATTGACCTGAACGTGATACCCCACATTGACGTGTTCACTGAAAACGGGTACACCAAAGAGGAGATGAAGATGGTGAACGAGACAAAGAAAATCATGGGCGACGATTCTATAGGAGTTACGGCTACCACGGTGCGTATTCCTGTAATTGGAGGTCACTCAGAAAGCGTGAACGTAGAGTTTGAGCGTGATTTCACTTTGGAGGAAGTATACCGCATACTGCACGAAACCCCGGGCGTAGTGGTAGTTGATGACACTGCTAACCTGCAGTACCCAATGCCGTTGAACGCCCACGGCAAAGATGAAGTGTTTGTAGGCCGTATCAGACGTGATGAAACGCAACCAAATACCCTTAACTTATGGGTAGTAGCCGATAATCTCCGCAAAGGCGCAGCCACCAATGCGGTACAGATTGCTGAGTATCTGGTAGAGAATAAGCTGGTATAATACTTCCGGCACAGTTACAAAAAAGAGGCTGCAAATACTGCAGCCTCTTTTTTTATACCCCTACCCCCGGCTCAAAATTCACTGATCGGGTTCAGCTCAATTTTAGTGGACGTTTTTATGCTACTTATGAAAAAACAGGTCTAAAACAGCCTGAGCTTCGCTCATCAACACAACCTCACTTCCCATTGCTCCATACTACTTCCAGACGCTTCACCTCACTTTCAAAGTTGGGGCACGTGTCATCACCGCTGTAGCAAATCACGTTGCCGTCACAGTCATACACAGCTCTGATGGCGTTTATAGCAGGGTCACAGTTCTGAATCACAAACACGCTGCGCCCGTTTAACATGCCTCTCTGCACCACTTGGCAGTATTCTGACGCCTGCAGATCCTTTACTTTTTCTTTCAGCCAGGCAATGTTCTGCGCAGGATCAGCTACCGTACAGGTCTGTTGAATATCTTCCTCCTCACAGGCTGTGAAAGAAAGCAGAAGTAATAGGCAGAGGGCACGCAGGTAGTTCATGGTGAGGTAATCTTTTCTTTACAGATGCAGAAACTGCGACCAAGGTTGCACGACCTTTAGAAACTTCTGCGGCTTTATGCATCTCCTGGCTTTACCAGCTAAAGCCACTCTTTTGCTAATGAAGCAGTGTTTTTCAGCTCTTTTTAGAAAAACAGGCTAAAAACAGAAGCGGCTGCCCAATGGGCAGCCGCTTCAACCATGCTATTTTATAGTATTTACTGCTTCACCACGCGGCGAACTACTTTTCCTTCTGGAGTATGTATGATTACCAAATACACTCCGTTAGAAAGCTTAGAAATGTCAAGGTTCACCAAGTTATTGGCTACACTGTCTTTTACCATTATAGTTTTACCAAACAGATCGGTTACCTGCACTTGAGCTCCCTTACGAATAGACTCAGGCAACTGTACAGAAAGCATTCCAGAGGTTGGCACTGGATACACTTTCACTTCATTGGCAGCCTCATCTTTTCTAACACCGGTCACGGCAGAAGCGCTGAGAGGAACAAGGTAGTAACCAGAAACATATGGCGCCTCAATTTTGAACTGCTGCACAATACCGTCTATCTGCAGCCCGTTCTGAGGAGCAGGCATGTTGTAAAGCGGTGAGTTGCTTGGTATCAGCATTGGGAACACACCTGCTTCTGTCTGCACCTGTACTTCAAAACCAACATAGCCTTCACCGGTGGTCCACTGGCTTGCATCTACCAGTCTGGCACGCTGCAGTCTTACTGGGTAAGATTCCATTTCTTCTGTTAGGCTAGTTACTTCCATTGGAACCACTAGTTCTTCACCTGTTTTGATCAGGCGTACAGAATCTACCTCTAAACGAAGCAAACCATTGTATTGTCTCAGTAAACCAATGGCGGCAATGCTATCGCCCAGCGTTGGGGTATAAGCAGCCATATCGCCTTGGCTTACTTTGTACACCTGAATACCCTTACCGGCATCTGTTAAGGCAAAGTCTAAATAGGCGCGTGACAAGTTATTGCTGTTCACAACCCCTTTCACCCGTACATATTTACCCGCCTCAGTGGCCACACCGCTGGCGTTCACCGGTCTGGTTTGCGCAATGATATAATCTTCTAACGTTCTTTCTGCACCGCTACCGCTGGTAGGTATGATGTAACGGTAAAGCGTTCCGTTAGCGGCTGTGGTGTAAAGCGTGTCTTCGCCTTTTGAAAGCGCTAAGCCTCTCAAATCAGCACCGTTGATGTGTGGCAATGGCAGGCTCCATGACAGCTTCTGGTTCGGATCAGTATCATCACGCATGAACAAGGTAGCTGGCGTGTTTCCGCTGGTGTTGGCAATAGCATATACCTTGTTATTACCCGCGGCATGTACTGAGTAAGACTGCGGATTTGGAAGGGCAATGGTTTCAACCAGGCTCCATCCATTTCTTCCGTTTGCACTGTAGTAGTTAAACAACCTGTTTCCGCCGGAGCTAGGCACGTAGATGTTGTTGCCTTCCGGAGAAATAGCGGAAGCCCTGATGGTTCCAAGTCTGCCTGGAAGCGAGAATTGATCTTCCAGCACATCGTATTTAGTAGGGTCAGTTGTACTCTCCTTTAAGATCCAATTATGATTTGTCGTCACAGATCCTACATACACTATTCCATCATTAGTGGAGGTTGGGTTTGTGAGACCAATGTTGGTTTCATCAAGTCTGGCAGGAGAAACCCACGATGCCATTGGGGCACCGGTGTCTACGTTTAGTTTATAAAGTGCTGTATTCCTCACGACAACTAAAATGTTACCATCATGCGCAATGCCTATTCCACGCACGGCAGTTACTGCATGAGATTGACCGTTGAGAGAAAGATTAGCAGTGATGTCTCTAAAGATTGTTCCGTCTGGTCTATGGATTCTGATACCTGAACCGTAAGCAACTGACCATGCTCTGCCATACTTGTCAATCACCACCCCATGGCCTTGGTCTGCTGTCAACGTACCAAATGCCGCTATACAGTTTCCTTCAGCATCCCTGGTTTTGCAGTCATACACAAAGTTTGGCGCCGGTATGGTCACCGGACCAGTAAGAGCTTCAGAATTCTTAGTTAACTGAAGGGCTTGTCCCGCCCCAACGGTCACATTTTTACCATCTGAGGCAACAACTCTGTGATAGAAGGTAATTGGAGCTCCGTCTTCGGCATTTCCTAAAAGAGCGTACCAGGCTTCTTGCTGTGCGCTATAAGAAGTACCTAACCCAATGGCTTCTTCAAGAATAACCTCAGAGAACTGCTCGTCTTTGGCAACCTGATAGGTATAAGTAACAGCATTTGCCTCTGGGTCTTTGGCTGCATTCCACTGAATTGGGAAAATAGCTTTAATGTTACGGATTGGGTATGTGTCAGTAGAGTTATGGCTGGAGATCACCGGCAAGGCAGGCCCTACGTTTGTAGCACGGTACAACTGGGTTCTTACTTCTCCGGCTGGGTATTTGTCTGTCTTGATAAGTACATAGAAGTTACCGGTGCTAAACAGCTCTTTCAGGCTGAAATTAGCTGGTAACACGCCACTGAAAGTGCCATTGCGGCCGTCTGTAGTTTCTACGTTCAAAGCAAGCTTTAAAGAACCGTCCTTAGGATATGACTCTTGGTATAAACCAACTGCACCGCGGTCTGCCAACAGCATTCCTTCCAGATTACTGAATGAGCCACTAATCATAATATTGTCGCCCATGTCTGTAGCAGTTACAGTTCCGGTTGCTTCAGATGCGCGGCTGTTACTTTGGTTATAAGAAGAAAGCGCACCAACTCCTGCTCCAGATACCGGTACATCTCTGCGAATCATGTACCCATTTACCCCTACCATTAACTCAGGCAGACGCTTATCATCAAATACGCGCATGTTGGAGGCAATAGGCTCTTTGATCTCATAGGTAGTGTACACCACCGTATCTTGATCAAGGAACACGTCCATAAGCGTAACCGTGTTTGGCGCTACTTCATCTAAGCCCATGTAGGCACGCGGCCCAGAACCGGCGGCGCCCGCATTTAAGAATTCTACTGAGCCGTGCTTACCAGGATAGTAGGCATGGTGGTGACCACTGATGTAGGTATGCACATCCAATTCCTCCATCATGGCTTGTAGAGCGGCAGCATTGTTCAGAATGTTTCCGGCGGAATTGTATTGCTGAGCAACGCTGTACAGCGGCAAGTGACCAACTAAGAAACGGAATTTAGCAGCTCTTGCCTCTGGGCTGGAGAACTGCTCCCGAACCCACTCTAACTGTGCAGCAGGAATGTTAGCACTGCTGGCTTCCCAAGACACAAAGAAAATATCAGAATCAGCGGTTGGTTTGTAAGAGAAGTAGAACGGATAGTTCGTCATGTCTACTCCATGCCAAGCGGGCGCATTCTCTGGCTTTTCCCAGTATTCCTTGGCCACAGTACGATCAGTAGACATGCCTGGTGCGGCATCATGGTTACCTAAGGTAAAGGCAAACGGAATACCGGCATCTTTTAAAGGTTGGGCAACCTTGGCATCAAAGCCATTCCACATAGCGGCCACTTGCTCAGCGGTTAATGAAGCTTGCTGGCCCGCCACCATGTCACCGCCGGCTACTACCATGTCTGGCTGCCATAAGCGTGGAATACGTTGCATGATGCTGTCTACCTGCCACTCATAGCTAACAGAACCAAAGCTTGAGTTCAAATCAGAAATGACGGCAATCCGGAAGTCGCCACGGGCTGGGGCCACGGTAGCCTGATACGTACGGCTGGCTTTAACATCGTTGGCATCTGTGAGCTCAAAACGGAACGTCACTTTGCTGTTCACAGCCTCTGTAAGGGCGTGCGAGAAAGGATAATCTTGCTGCGGCTGCGCCTCAAGAGCAATGGTCTGGCCTAGCTGCTGCTCATTAGCACCGTCTACTGACTTAAATATTCTGAGCTCTTTCACGTTCACGCTAGGTTGGCGAGTCTCCAGAGAAAGCTCCAGATTAAGCGGACGGAACTGCGGGTGCGTTCCCTCTGTGGCGCCACCTTTAATAACCACTTGGGTAAGGGTCACCACAGTGTACTCAAATGATTTGGAAACCATACGGCCCATGTTGTCTTCCACCTCAAAGCGGAAAGTAACTTTAGAGCCAACTGGGTCAGAACCATTATAGGTGAAATCATAGGTGTGGCTGTAAGCGCCATTCAAGTCAATGTCATTACCCACTTGTGTTTCAGCGCCACCATTCACTGATTTAAACACCCTTAGCGTTTCCAAGGTGAAACCACTGTTGGGGCTAGTTAGAAAGACATCAAACCCGCTGTTTTGGGTTTCAATAGCTTCACCACTCTCTAAGCCTCCTTCAAAGGCTATGGCAGGCAAACTTTCGCCTACTTTCTCCAGGCTAATGGCATCGGCAATCACATACTGCCCCTCGGCGTCATTACCAATGGCTATAGAATCTCCGGGGCCTAAATCAAAAGTACCTACCAGATTGAACTTGCCGCCATTGACCGTTTGGTTCATTCTTACAACTACAGGTTCGGCCACACCACCCTTGTAGATTTTATAAGGAGTATTCGTGCTGCGGTTGCTTGAGGCTACCCACCAGGCTTTTACTTCATAGCGACCTGGGGTTATATTGTTTAGTTTATAGGTGGCAAAGTTAGAGCCATCTCCGGTAGCCATGTAACGGGCTCTTGATGGGCCATAATAACCATCATTCAAAGACTCTGTCCAGGAATCGCCACGCTCAAAATATACAGCAGAGTTCTCGGTGTCATATACATGGGTGCGGCGCTTTACAATAAGGGCAGTAGGCACAGCCCGCTGTTCCCCCGCATCTGACGGACGAATTGTGTTCTGCCCTTGTATGGCCAGAGCAGAAGAACCGCCACCGTCAAAATTCATGGCTTCTTCTGCACCAATGCCTAAGAAAATCTGGGCCATTTCCGGAATGGTCACCCCAGCGCTTATACCTGGGTTACGCCCTTCCACTACCAAAAGAATTACTTTGTTATCGGCGGTACGGCCAATTCCAGTACGAGGCTCACGGTTGTCACCACTGGCCCACATGCCTTCTTCGTCTTTGGTCATTCTGATCTGTCCATTATGCACAATTACCGGACCGGCGCCAAGCGCGGTGGTAGCAGGCCATAATTGAGCACCCTCAGGATAAGTGGCAGATGGCTCTTGATTGAAACCAGAAACAGGATTTGGGTTGGGGTACTCGTACATGGTATTCTCAGCACCCACATGGTAAATCCAGGCTATGTCTGCTATGTTGCCTGGTAATACTCCAAAAGCACTGCGGGTACGGTTATCTTTCCCGTTTATGGCCAGAACCTGTCCATTTTGCACAGCGGTACCTTGGGCATGGTTAGTAGTGGTGTTAAAGAAACCTCCGTTTACCACGGCATAAACAGGATCTGTTTCAGCAGCAGCCCACTGGTTTGGCGTCTTTTTCACCCCAGGGGTGTATCCTGTTTTCAGCTCTATGTTGGGGTCATTCAGGTCTATGAGAGCATAGTAGGTTTTCATGACCGCTCCATTTACAGGAGTGTTGGAATAAAAGACCTGAATTGAGGGGGGTAGTCCGGCATTTAACTCAGCCGGTTTGGTCCAGTTTAAGTTGATTTGCGCATGGAGTGACTGTGAAGCCAGTAACAGCCATGCCAAAACCAACAAACAGACCCTGAAGGGGAGTAGGTTTTTTTTCATGAAAGATAGTTTAGGTTATGTAAGGGTAAAAGTGAAAAACGTGTTTTATCTCGGTATTACCACCGCATTACTAATCTGTTAAGCTAATCTTCCTCACAAAGCCTACCGCCCATTAAATTACTATTTATAAGCCACTTACAGAATTTTCTAGCCTTAGCTATTAATATTTATTTTTAAAATGTTTTACCCTAATTAAGATATTTATTTCCGATTTAGCAACTGTTAATAAAGAAAATAAGCTATTCCTGAAGAATGTTTTATAAGGAATTACTACTGTATTTTCTAAAGCAGTGCGTTCACTTAGTAGACTTAGCTTCAATGATACTGGCCCTTCAGAACACCTTTATTCGCTTTAAATAAAGCTGCCGTTTCCCTCTTCTTTTTAAGAAAACAAGCCAAAAACGGCAAAAAAAAAGGGCTCCAAAAGGAGCCCTTTTTTACATGATTAAGAAAAATTATTGCTTTACTACTCTTCTCACAATGTTACCTTCTGCAGTGTTCACCACTACCAGATAAGTACCCGCCGATAATCCCCTCAGATCTAAGGAGGCACCTCTGTCAACAGCAGTTTGACGAACGGCAATGTTTTTACCGGTTAAGTCTGTTACCTGAATAGTGGAAGCACGACGAATAGACTCTGGCATTTCAATTGTCACCTGACCAGCAGTAGGCACTGGGAAAGCAGTTACCGCTTTGGCTACATCGTCTTTGCGTACAGAAAGGATAACTTCATCATAAGTGATAAAGCGGTGGATATTACCAGTAAGTGAGCCACTGGCAATATAAAGAGTGTCATAACCTTTTGTAAAGGACATTCCTTTAATGTTATTTGATCCTACTTCTGTGCCGAAGGCTTGTGACCAATTGTAGGTCGCATTTTTTTCATCTCTGAAGTGCAGCACAGGATTGGTAGCAATGGTAATGTACCACAGCACATTATTAGGACCAGTTACAATAGCGTTTGAACCCGAAGCGGTTTCAATGGTACCAGCCAAAGTCCAGTTGACCATATCTGTACTTGTGTACTTATCTATATTATTCCTGTTGTCATAAGGCACATAAATTGTTTTGCCATCTTTAGAAATGGCAGAACTACGCACTACTTCTTTTGTACGCCCAGGGAAAGCGGTTTCACCCATCACTACTACAAACTCAGAGGGGTTTGTCTCGCTTTGCTTGATGATATAATTTTTATTATCTGTTACACTGGTTAGGAAGATATTTCCATTAGCATCAGAGCTAGGGGAAGAAATATTAGTAGATGGTGCTTGCCAACGGGCAATAGGCTCTCCTGTCAGGTAGTTCAATTTGTACAGCACATTACCACGCGCCACTAAGATATTACCGTCATGCGCAAGGGCTAATCCTCTTCCTGTCTGATGGAAAGACTCAAGCTGGCCTGCATCAGTAAAGATGGCAGAAACGTGAGGATAAGGCACACCTGCTATTGGAGCTTCAGCGTACGTTAGATCTCCGCTTTCAGCAGCAGGAAGCTTATATTCAGAACCATCTGGGTTTACCACGTAAAACCCGTGGTACCAAGAAATAGTCCATACTCTTCCTGCAGGGTCAGTTACTACCCCTTGTGATTCAGTTGAGTGCACACCTTTCACAAAAAAGCCCTTGCCGTTAGTGTTTTCTGTGTCGTGTAAATATGTTGGCTTTTTGCCACCCTGAGCAAGAGCTGCATCAGAAAGAAGGCTAAGGCTCCCTACAGCTAATACTGATAATGTTAGTTTTTGTAGAGTTTTCTTCATGGTTTGATCGGTTAGGTTAGTGGTGTTACAATTAGAATAGTTTTTAGTGCTTGTTGTTCAGCAACAGGTAGCAAAATAGTAAATCCTGTAAAAGTTACTTCTGCTTTGCATATAGCGCAAATTATATTATCTGCTTATTAAATGCAAAGAAACAGGAACAAATATTAAAATTTATTAAAAACAAACCTTAAATAATTTATTTCGCAAAACACTGAATATCAAACACAAGCATATTTAACAAAAATAAAACTCGGCAAACATGCTTCTTGACTTCAGTTGTTAAACCCAAAGCCTACAGTCTATAGAGCTACAGAATACAGCCTGCTCTTGTATTACTTTTTGCTTCGTTTAGCAAAAACATGCCTAAAACAAAAAGGGTCTCTTTGCAGAGACCCTTTTTTAAAATAGTAGGTTGCTTATTGTTTCACTACACGGCGAACAATTTTACCTTCTGGTGTTTCAAGCACTACCAGGTAAACACCGGCAGCTTGTTTGGTTAAGTCCATAGCCAGTGTCTCACTACCGTGTAGCTCAGCAGCCAGCACTGTTTTGCCTGCCAGGTCTGTTACAACCACTCGGGTAGCCTTACGGACAGATCCTGGCATAGTCAGGAACAACTCACCGGTAGTTGGCACCGGATATAATTTCACAGCCTGAGCCTCAGCATCTTTCCGGATGGCAGTCACCACCACAGATTTCTGATCTGACATGGAAGAACACCCACCGGTAGTCACCTCTACTCTATACTGCCCTGACTGTGTGGCAGTGTATGTACGGGCAGTACCTTCAGCTCCTGTTATGGCAACGCCGTCTTTGTACCACTGGTAGGCATCACCTTCCGTAGCAGTAAGTACATCACCGGCTTGTGAGAAGTCAGCATCTGGGGCATTCGTGATGGTAATAGACTGGCTCAGCAGGTTGGTAAGCTCAGGAGCCTCCAACACTAACCGAACACGGTACCCGGCACCAGTTATAACATCCGGAACAGTAACCGCCACCTGGCCAGCACCAGTACCTTGGTAGGTACCAATTACCTGAGGTGTTGTAAATGAACCAAGGGCGTCTGACAGTTCTACCCGCACAGTAGCTGCTGCAGGGTTAGCGCCCATGGCATAGGCTGGCAAATTGAACTCTTCGCCAGCGCACCACTGCACATCAGCCAGAACAGTAGTAGCATATTTAATGTCTTGCGCTGACTGTGGCACCACGTAGTAACCCGAGGTAAACGGAGCTTCTTCTCTTGACTGGAAGACAATTCCATCTAGTTGCAATTCTCCGGCAGGGGCAGCCATGTTGTACAATGCAGACGAGCTAGGAATGTATACATTTATAGTTTCTGTTCCTTTCTGAACTTGCACCGTAAAGCCGTCTTCACCTTGACCTGTAGTCCACTGAGAAGCATCTACTAGGGTAGCTTGTTCTATGCGTACTGGCAGCGCCTCATTGGCTTCAGTTAAAGCAGTTACTACTGTAGGGGCAGTTACGGCGTTACCTGTAGACTCTACCTTGATGTACTCTACATTTAACCGCAGCATTCCTTTGTTTTGCTCTAAAGTACCAATCACCTCAATGTTGTCACCAACCGTTGGCGTATAGGTCATAACACCTTTGGTTTCATTATAAACCTGAACACCGGCACCATTCTCAATCATCACAAAGTTGTAACCAGCAGCAGACAAGTTTCCAGTATTTACGGTACCGTTCAGGCGCACATACTCACCTGCCTTTTCGGCAACCCCTTGAGCATCTACCGGACGAACCTGCGCGATGGTATAGTCTGTTGGTTTTTGGGCAATATACCGATAAGTGGCACCAGTCATATAAGAACCAACATACACAGTATCTAAATAGGCACTGAACCCAAGCCCGCGCAAATCTATGTCGGCAGCTGTCATTCCTTCTAAAGGTTGGCTCCACTGCAGCTCCCATGCGCTGGTTAAATCAGCTCTGGTGTGGAAGTTAAGCGAGGCCGGCGCGTCATCAGAAGGTTCATGAAGTGTGATCACTCGCAGTTTGTCTACAGCAAATGCTTTTTTGCTGTTTGCCAATGTTATAATGTCTTCGCCTTCAACCCAGTTACCATTCTCATCTTTGTCATAAACGTTAACGGTTTTCGTTTCGCTTGAAACAAGCACAGTTGTACCTTCAGGTGAAATAGAGCTTGAACGGGAAGACCAACCTACTCTGTTTGGCAGCTCAAATCTGTTTTGTACTACTTCAAAAGTGGTTGGGTCAGTAGTGCTTTGGCGCAAGGTGTAGTGAGCATTATCAGAGCCTAGAACACTGTGCAAAAATATCAGCCCATCAGCTGAAGATGAAACGGTGGCTAATGATGGCAAGCCTTCGGCCGTCCAACGAGCCATAGGCTCTCCTGTAACGGCGTTTAGCTTGTACAGAATCTTATCTCCAACAATGGTTAAGATATTGCCATCATGGGCTCTTGCCACACTACGTACTCTATCAGCGGCATCAGTAAAGCCATTAAAGCGAATCTGGGTAATTACAGATTGGTCTCCGGTGGGCACAGCAGCGTATGATAAGTTGGTGCTAGTTAATTGCGCTCTTGTACCATCAGGGTTACGTACGACAAGGCCATCATTATATATTGCCACCCATACTTTGCTTTGGTTGTCTACCGCAACTGCTTGAAGCTGCTCGGCTCTAGATATATTTGTAGGGAAGTAGTTGATACACTCACCTGTTCCAGGATCTGTTTCTATACAAACGCGCTTGTACGTTGGCAGTATCTCTCCAATGGTACGGGGGGGAATAACAGGAACGTTTTCTATATAAGTAAAGATTCTACCTGTTGCATGTGAGGCAATGTACATTGTATCAAGGCCATCAGTAAAGGCAAGGCCTCTTAAATCTGCAGAAGTAACATCTGGTAGAGCAAGTTCATATGAATTTGCAGGCGTTGTGAAATCAGTAAGCTTTAGAGTAGCAGGTGTGGCTCCGTTAGGCTCAGAAAGCGTGAATACTCGGTCTCCAGATAAAGCATAAGCCACTTTCGTAGTGGCTCCGTGTACCATGTTTGCTTGCTCTGTCCAGACATTCCATGCATCACCAGCTCCTCTTGTATACCTTCTTACATTGGTATTTTCTAAAGAAACATAAATAGCAGTACCATCTGGCGAGATGGTGGCTGTTCTTGAAACTGCGGCTCCACGGTTAGGTAGTTCAAAATTGTTTGCCTCTACCACATACGTTCCTGCCGTAGTAGTGCTTTCCTTTAATATGTAGTTATTATTAGCCGAAACTCCCCCAACATAGACATAACCATCAGCAGTAGATGAAGGACTGGACATAGTTGTTGGGCTTACCCAACGCGCCAGCGGCTCTCCAGTAACAGCATCTAACTTATAAAGTATAGTATGGTTAACCACAACCAAAATATTGCCATCATGCGCTGTGCCAATACCACGCAAATTTACGGCAGCGTCAGGCTTGGTAAGCCCAGGGTAGTGTATAGAATCTATCCGAGATTTATCAGGCACTCCACCAACTGTAAAAAAATCCAGTTTGTTACTGGTCAACTCATGCTTGGTACCATCTGGGTTACGTACTAGTATACCTCTGGTATACTGCACGTACCAAACCTTGCCTTGTCTTCCAACCGCTACACCATGCACGTTAGCGGCTGCTGCATTTTCAAATGAAACAGTACATGCATTTGTGGTAGCATTTCTAGTTTTACACTGGAACTCATAATCTGGAGCTTGTTGCGCAAAGAGCGAACTGGTGCCCAAAAGACACATCGCCCCTGCCATTAGCCATTGTTTAAAAGGTAGCTTTTTCTTCATGATAAATTAGGTTAGGTTAAGAATACTGAACTAAAAATATAAGAATTATACTATTCCAGTAAAACAAAAAGCCACTGGCAACACCGTTACTGGTTTTGCACAGCGGATAAACATTTTCTAACTTATTTTCTCCCAGAAGAAACAGGACCCTCAGCAGAAACGAGAGCCGCTTGTATGATCCAATAGATCTAACTACCCATCATAGCAAATAGAGCCCAAAAGAGGAGAGGGAGCTCCAAACTTTGCTTTAAAAAAACCAACCAACACAGTTAATCTGATGGACATGCCAAAGTCCGGAAAGCTTTAGGCATTTAACTATGCACTAAAGCTAACCGAAATTATGATATTAAAAAAATTTACTATGAATTTAGCAGTAAAAAATAATTATTGATATTGTATATAGTGCGGAACCGGGTCAAGTTTCAATAATTCCTCTGGTGTGAATAATTTCCAACCGGGTTTCTTGGTATCGTTTTTATAGAAAATTTTAAACCCGGTGAACTGCACTGGTTCTTTCTTAATGTAGGCTCTATAGGAGTCGCGCTTCAATGGTTTATCACCCCAGCCGTCCATGTGCATGACAATCTGCACATTTGGCCTGATTTTAATGTTTTTATAGTTGGTGACCATGCCTTGGGTAAAGCGGTGCACCACCAAGATTTTTGGAGGCAGGTTGTGCTTTGTAGCAAGGTCAGAAAGATAACCGGTGGCGTAGTTTATATCTTCCGCGTCTACGGTGCCAATTTTACCGCCCGGTATTCCCCCTTTTTTCATGGCAAACTCAGGGTCAATGCCCAAATGCACCTGCGGCAACTTCAGGTACTTCTCTAAATGCGGTATTTCTTTTTCAAAAGTGCTCTTACCTATCTGTATGTCTAAAAAAACAATGGCGTTTCTGGTTTTGGCCCAAGAGATCACGCTGTCTGCCACATGGCCGCTCATACGCAGACTGTAGGTGTTGCTCTTCAAGGGTTTGCCTTGGGCGGTAAGCATGATCACGTGCAGGGCAGGCTGCACCGGCGTAGCAGGATCGGCCTCTTCCCAAGCCTTTACTTCCTCATCTAGCCTTGCCAGCATTTGCTCTGGGGGCAGCTCTCCTAGAATACCCATGCGTTTTGACAAGGGGTTACCGTAATAGGCTATAATTCTCTTATTAGGTAGAATGGTGCCGAAGGTGTGGGTACTGTCTTCGACTTGTTGGGTCTGAGTAGGGTTTGTTTCTACTACAGCACTATCTTTTTGATCAGAACGCAAAGAATCAGCAGAAGCGGTTTGAACAACTCCTCCCTCCTTCTGTTTTCCTTCTGAACTGCACCCAGAGGCTACCAAGCCTGCCGCAACCACCAACATTCCCATACCAAACTTAGCTGGCACTATTCTCTTTTTCATGTACGCTCTACTGATTTTGTAATTATTTATACACCTCCCTAAAAATGGTCAGGAAGATACTTAATTTTCTGAGGAGTTTGTGCTTCTGGCAGCTCTGAAACCATTAATTACTTTTGCTAAACAATGAATGGCCCTAACAAGATTTATTTCATTTTCCCACTCTCAGTCTTGGAAACTTCTATACGGCTACTAAAGCACTTCTTTTGCGTATAAGAAAACTTTTTTTAAAATACACGTTACTAGTTCAGCCAAGGCATCACATGGCAGCAGTTGACTATAACGCTAAACCTACTTAGGCAGAAGAATTGCATAGCACTAAACAAGTGAGCCAATGCTCCTTTTAGCGGCTCTGAACGCCTTTTGCACTATATTTGAACGACTAATTTGCGCCCCAACATATGGAAAAGATAAACCGGATTTTATTGATTGACGACGACGAGATCACCAACTACATGAACAAGCGCGTGCTCAATAAAGCGGAAATTGCCCAGCAGATAGACATTGTCACCGACGGCCAGGCCGCCTTGGCATACTTAGCCGGACCAGAACACTTATCCGCAGAATTACCTCTTGACCTTATTCTGGTGGACATTAAAATGTCTGGGATGGATGGCTTTGATTTTCTGGAACGCTATCAATTCTTACCAGACGAACAAAAAGCGAAGAAACTCTTTGCTCTTTCTTCTTCTGCCAGCTTCTATGATTTGCATAGACTCAAAGAGTTTAAAGAAGTAGACGGGCACTTATCTAAACCGCTCACCCAAGCAGACGCCATTCACCTGATCAAAGAACATTTTGGCTCGGAAGAAAGCACTGAGCGGCCAGACCTATCTGATGAAGAAGAAGACGCAGAGTAAATCAACAGTTTCTGATTTCCAGCTGTTTTCTTAAAAATAGGCCTAAAACAGAGGCTCGGCAGATGATTTGCCGAGGCCTCTTCGTTTTTCAAAACCGTTATGGGTTATTCTCTGCCCTGCCTTCTTTCAGGAGCTTTCAAGGTAAATTCTTGAGTAGCCTTACTACCATTAGCTTCAATTTCTACCACATATTTACCCGGGCGCAGGTAAAACCGCTGATCTGCTGCGGTCGCCACTTTCACCTGCTCTCCGGCTTTACGACCCTCATTCAAAGCCTGCTCGTAAATACTGGCGGCAGAAGAATCATGAGTGAGATCATACGTCACGTAATTCAACCCGCGCTCACTCTGGTCAGTCAGTTCTTTTAGCACCAAGCCTTTGTCTGTTTTAATACGGATGGTTGTAACCCCAGGAGAATTGACATAGAAAGGCACCGAAATGCTAGGCACGTAGGCATCGCTCCAGGTACCGTACCGTTGGCCCCACCGCTCAGAAAACTGCGGTGCATTCACCGGGAAAGCATGAACCCCTTTAGCCTGCACGGCAGGTGTCAGTTGCTGTAAGTGGGCTAAGTTTCCTATGTAAATAGACCGGCCGTGCGTGCCTACTATCAAATCATTTTCCCTAGGGTGGATGGCCAGATCATGCACCGCTACCGAAGGCAAATCTTCCCCGCCCATAGCCTGAAAAGTCTGTCCTTTGTCTAGTGACACATAAAGACCGTTATCAGAACCCACGTACAATAGATTCGGGTTCTTGGGATCTTCTTTTACCACGTTTAGCGGTTCTTTGGGCAAGTTGGTGCCAATGCGTTTCCAAGTTTTACCGTAGTCCTGCGACACGTACAGGTAAGGCGTGAAATCATCCCAGCGGTAGCCGTTCAAGGTGGCGTACACCGTTCCTTCGTCTTCAGAAGAGGCCGCGAGGCTGCTTACCCACATGTTCTGCGGTAACTTGTCAGATATCTTTGCCCAGGTATAGCCCCCGTCACGGCTCACATGAATTAAACCATCGTCTGAGCCCACGTACAACAACCCGAACCGTTTAGGCGACTCTTCAATGCTGGTAAGGGTACCATAGCCTACATCTCCCAAACGCCCGCCTTTAGTCAAGTCTCCGGAAAGTGTTTCCAGATTCTCGCCTTTGTTCAGTGACCGGTGGAACTTGTTGGAGCCGTAATACAGCACATCTTGGTTGTGCCTTGATAACAAAATGGGCGTTTCCCAGTTGAACCGCAGCGGCCGCTCCCCCAGCTCATGTCTTGGTTTAATGGACATACGCTGGCCAGTGGCTTTGTTCAGCCTGAAATAGTTGCCGTACTGTGAGCCTGAGTACAAGGTATTATTATCCCTGAAGTCTACCTGCACCATCATGCCGTCTCCGCCGCCGTAGCGCTGGTAAGGGTACCGGCCGTTGTCCGTCCAGCCAAGGCTGGCTTGGTAGGTGCTGGGGCCGCCCCACACGCCGTTATCTTGCAGACCTCCGTACACGTGGTAAGGCGTGGCCATGTCAATGGCAACTGAATAGAATTGCCCTACCGCAGGTGTGTTGGCTTTGAACCAGGTCTTTCCGTCGTCATAGGTTATGTTGATGCCGCCGTCATTGCCGTTCACTAGGTGGCCCGGCCGGTTAGGGCTTACCCACAAGTCCTGATGATCTGAATGCACGTTGGGGCCGCCAATTTCTTTCCAGGTTTTACCCGCGTCTTCAGATTTCAGCAAGGGCACACCTAGCAGGTACACATGGTCGGCATTCAAAGGTGATACTCTGATTACCCCGAAGTAATAGCCGTAGGTGTAGTACATGTCATCTATGTAACTTTCATGCGCTTTGGCCCAGGTTTTACCGCCATCGGCAGAGCGGTACACTTGTGCTCCGGTTACGGGCGTTTCTATCATGGCGGAATTGGCGTCTACCAAGAAGTCTGACAGCGCCACGGGCCTCAACTTATCGGTGCGTACCATCTCTTTCACGCTCTTGGCGGTGTACTGGCGCGGGAAATTGTTCTCGTCTAAGAAAGCGTTCACCAGCGCATCATCCAGCTTCAGGAAATCTTCTTTGCTGAAGTCTTTGAACTGCTCTTTCCGGAGCTTATTTGTTTGAGCCACCGGCTTCACGTCTTTCCGGAGGTCCTGGTTATCAACGCTGGCGTAAATGATGTTGGGGTTAGACGGGAAAATGCTTAAGCCAATGCGGCCAATGCCTTCGCCCGTAGGGAAACCGCCGCTCACCCTTTGCCAGCTTTCGCCGCCATTGGTGCTCTTGAATACGCCAGAGGAACTGCCACCTTCCACGAAGTTCCAGGCGCGCCGCTCGCGGTGCCAAAGGCTGGCGTACAGGTTATTCGGGTTAGCCGGATCTACGACTAAATCAACGGCTCCGGTATTCTCGTTTCCGCCTTTCAGTACTAGCTTCCAGGTGTTGCCGCCATCGGTGGTTTTGTACACGCCCCGCTCTGGATTTGGAGAATACAGGTGCCCCAGCGCCGCCACCCAGACGGTGTTCGGGTCTGTGGGGTGCTGAATGACCCGCCCAATGTGGTGGCTTTCAGGCAGCCCTTTGTATTGCCAGGTTTTACCACCATCGGTACTCTTGTAGATACCCACACCCGAGTAAGACGAGCGGCTTGAATTGCTCTCGCCGGTGCCTACCCAAATGGTGTTGTTCTTCCAGTCTACTGAAATATCGCCTATAGTTAAGACCGCCTCTCGGTCAAACAGCGGCTCAAAAGATATGCCGTTGTTAACCGTACGCCACAATCCGCCGGAGGCGTAGGCCACGTAGAACTGAGTAGGGTCAGCCGGATTCACGTCTACGTCTACTACTCGTCCACTCATCACCGTGGGTCCAACATTCCGGAATGCCAAGTTGCTGACAAGAGAATTTTTCTGAAGCTGTACTCGCTGCTGGTATCCGTCAAGACGTTCTTTGGCAGGGGTGGCGGGTGGTTGTTTGTCGTTCTTTTTCTGGGCAACGGCCGGAAGACTTAAAAGCCCCGCCAGCACCAGCGGGTAGAGTGGTTTGCGTAGCATGTAGAAGTTTGTGTTGAAGATGGCTAATTTGCCAGCCTGAAAATAAAGGAATTTCAGCAGCTTTAGAAATTAGCATTTGTAATTTATGATGGGGCAGAATCTCCTGTTTTCGGCCTGTTTTCCGTGAAGAAGGCCAAAAACAGGATTAACCGAAGGTAGCGTAGTGGTACCAGCATGACCTGGTTCCACACAGTGGCAACGTTCAGTTATCTTAATCCCATCTAAGCAAAAGATTTTTGCTGTGTAGACAGGTATTTACTGGAAGAGGCGAATCTGCTTCATAGCACCACGACGCTACAGAAAACCCTTCAGGTTTAGAACGATTTCCGTTTTTGGGCTATTTTTCAAAAAGTAGCCTGAAAACGGGAAGCTTCAGCACAGGCACAAGCGGACGCTTGCGCCAGAAATAAAGTTTTAAGGCAAGGTTTCAGCGAATTTCAGTAAAGCCTGACGGGTGGCTACGGTTCTTTCAAACATACCCATGTGGCCCACCTCACCTATAAAGTAGGCCATACTGTTCTCTGGCAAGTGACACTGCTGTAAGGTTGCCTCAAGCGGTACGGCCGGATCTTCTTTACCAGCTATAAAAAACACGGGCACGCGTATCTCTTTCAGCACTTGTATACGGTCTGGCCGGTTACGCATGGCTTGCAGGCAACCTTCTATGGTTTTAGGCGGTGTAGCTTTACCAATGTCCTGCATTTTCTGGATGGCTTTTTGGCAGGCATCGCGGTTAGCTGGTGCAAACAACGGGGCTACAAAGCTGTCCATAAACTTCTCTACCCCGTGCTTCTGCACAAATTCTATGGTTTTGAGGCGGTTCTCTTTTTTCTCAGGAGAGTCTGGCAAAGCAGTAGAATGGAAAAGACACAGTCCGCGCAACAACTCAGGATATTTTTCAGCAAACGCCAGCGCTACGTAGCCTCCCATGGAGTGCCCCACCAGCAGAAACTTTTCTACCTGCAGCTGCTGCAGCGTTAGGTACACTTGCTCAGCCTGCGCTTCCATAGAAAAACCCTCTGGTGCGGGGCTCTCGCCGTGGCCTGGCAAATCAAGGGCAACTAAGCGAAACTGTTTGGCAAGCGGCTTGGCAAACTCAGCCCAAAGATCTTTGCTCTCGCAGAAGCCATGCAGGAAAACTATTGCTGGGCCAGTGCCTGAATCTGTATATCCTAACGGGGTGTTTTTCATAGTTAGGTTTGTTTTGGGCTGTTTTCCAGAAAACGGGGCTAAAACAGGTTAGTATGGTAAAAGTTATAATCTACCGCAAGTTAAGCGCGAGCGTAACTTGTGGTAGCGAATTGGGTAAGTTTAAAAACTTACCTGTTAAAATCAGGCAATTGTGAAAAAAAAAACTGAAATCTAAAAAAGAACCAGGGGAGTTGAAAACTCCCCACATTACCACCATAAGTTAGGCTATTGCTAAACTTGCGGTAGAATATTTCGTGGCAATTCTTTTTTATAGAGCCAAACCTGCCACTTGACCGGAACAGAGTTCCTGCTGATTCATTGGTTAGTCTGGAGTCGCCCTTCGGAAGACTCCAGACAGCGAAAGTGCTAAAACAGAAAATTAGTACTTAACAACTAGCACCGTCTCTATCACCTTTTATTTTAGATCTCTTCAAAGAAATCATGTTTAATGACTTTAAGCTAAACCAAGAGGCCTCAACTGCTTTACCAGATGAGACCTCCTGTGTTCTTAAGCCATTATCTTTCCTTGTAGAAATCCGGAATTGGGTTGAGCTTGAGGTTCTGGCGTTGGTGCCAGTACGGGTAAATGGTCGGTACTTCGCTGGCGGCGTCTAGTTTCTTTACTTGCTCCAGCGTCAGGTTCCAACCAACAGATCCTAAATTCTGTTTAAGTTGTTCCTCGTTACGGGCACCAATAATTACGCTGGAAACTGTAGGTCTTTGTAAAAGCCAGTTCAGCGCCACTTGGGCTATGGTTTTACCAGTTTCCTCGGCTACTTCATCTAAGGCGTCAATGGTATTGTAGAAGACTTCTTCGTTTACCACAGCCTCCGGTACAGGGCTTCCGCCCTGAGCTACGCGGCTGTCTTGGGGCAAGGGCTGGTTACGGCGGTATTTACCGCCTAAACGACCGGCTGCCAGCGGCGACCACACAATGGCTCCTACGTTCTGGTCCAGCCCTAGCGGCATCAGTTCCCACTCGTACTCGCGGTTAGCCAAAGAATAATACACCTGGTGCGCCACGTATTTGTTCCAACTGTTCTTTTCTGAAACCGACAGTGATTTCATCAAATGCCAGCCCGAAAAGTTGGAGGCGGCTATGTACCGTATTTTTCCGCTTTGGATCAGGTCATCCAACGTCCGCAGCGTTTCTTCTACGGGCGTCTTGCCGTCGAAGCCGTGCATGTGGTAGATGTCAATGTAGTCGGTACCCATGCGCTTGAGGCTGCCCTCTACCTGCTTTAGTAAGTGAAAGCGCGAGGAGCCTTGGTTGTTCGGTCCTTCTCCGAAGGGGAACGTGCCCTTGGTGGAGATGATCAACTTATCTCTTTTGCCTTCCATGGCTTTGCCCAATATTTCCTCAGCCATGCCTTGGGAGTAAATATCGGCGGTATCAAAGAAGTTGACACCCGCGTCGAGGCAGAGGTTAACCATGCGGGTGGCCTCATCTACCTGCGTGCTGCCCCAGGCTTTGAAGAACTCGTTGCCCCCGCCAAAAGTGGCCGTACCAAAGCTCAGCACCGGCACCTGTAATCCAGAGGCTCCTAATTGTCTAAATTCCATAGTTGGTGATATATGCGTGTAAAGTCTAAAGCTGCCCCGGCTGTAACTTAATGAGAATAAGCAGAGGCTTTTTTTGTTCTACTCAAAGATGACATGATGGTTTATGAGAAAGAGCCACTTCATGCTTTCTTTTTCTATACCAACCTAGGCAAAGGTTGGCACTCCTTAATGATGTTGGTTCAGTAAAAAGATTCTTGCTAGGGCTACTAGAGCAGCAAATTCAACTCTTCCCTTATTATCTCTAGCCACTCCTGACGATATTTCTCTACGGCAGGATCTGGTGAGTATCCTGCCACATTTTTCCCAAGTTCAAAATAGAATCTAACTTTCCTATCTTCATAAATGACACTCTCTGTTTCTATACCATTCACAAGAGGAGGAACAAACCTTAAGGTGTCTTCTCTTTTAGTCGCCCCGGTTAGTGAGGCATATTGATAAGAAAATATTTTGTTACTCTCCAACTGCCCTTTTGTTAGAACAGAATCATCTTTGATCAACCAGTAGAAAACTTTACTGCCCTTCTGAACTACTAAAATACTGCTTACCTTTTCTGTATCTTCTACTTTTGGCAAATAAACCAGCATTTTAAAGGCGCTGCCTGACTTCACTTTTTCTACAATTTCATTGATAGCATTTATATCGGCTGCAGAACCAAATATTGGCCTATATTTTACCTGTGAGAAACACAAAAACGGCAAAAACACAAGACTTAGTAATAACAGCTTCTTCATACAGTTCTAAAATAATTCACTTTAGCACAAGCTCTATTTCCGGCCTATTTTTAGAAAAACAAGCTAAAAACAAAATCCCCTGTAACAGAAGCTACAGGGGATTTTCAAGATTTTAGATTCATTTATACCCGCACGTGCACATCCATCAGCTGGCGCACCTCGCGCTCTATACCATCTGGGTCGAAGCCGCAGAGGCGGTGCAGTTCCATTTGTGAGCCGTGCTCAACAATGGTATCTGGTATGCCTAAACGTTTTATCTGGGCATTGTAGCCATGGTCAGCCATGAACTCCAGTACAGCACTTCCGAAGCCACCTTGCAAGCAACCGTCTTCTACAGTCAACACTTTTTCGTAATTCTGGAAGATATGGTGCAGCAGCTTTTCATCTAGTGGTTTGGCGAAACGCATGTCATAGTGCCCGGGGCGCAAACCATCTTTCTTCAGGCGCTTGCACACGTCAACCGCATAGTTGCCAATGTGGCCAATGGTCAAAATGGCTACTTCCTCGCCTTCCTGTATAGTGCGGCCTTTGCCTACTTCAATCAATTCCAGCGGGGTGCGCCACTCTGGCATAACACCCTCGCCGCGTGGGTAGCGGATGGTGAATGGGCCCATGCCGTCTTGGCTTGCGGTGTACATGAGGTTGCGTAGTTCCTGCTCGTTCATGGGGGCAGACACCACCATATTGGGCACGCAGCGCATGTACGCAATATCATAGTTGCCGTGGTGGGTTTGCCCATCAGCCCCGGCGAAACCGGCTCTGTCTAGCGTGAAAACCACGTGCAAGTTCTGCAGACACACGTCATGTACCACTTGGTCATAAGCCCGCTGCATAAAGCTGGAGTAGATGTTGCAGAACGGTACCAGCCCCTGCGTAGCCAAGCCAGCCGAGAAGGTAACAGCGTGTTGCTCAGCAATTCCTACGTCCAGTGCCCGGTCTGGCATGGCTTTCATCATGATGTTCATGCTAGAGCCGCTAGGCATGGCTGGCGTTACACCAAAAATCTTCGGGTTCTGCTCTGCCAGTTCCAGCAACGTATGACCGAAAACGTCTTGATACTTGGGCGGCTGCGGGGTGGTGTGGTGGACTTTGTGGATCTCACCGGTCACCTTATCAAACAAACCAGGCGCGTGCCACTTGGTCTGCTCTTTCTCGGCTAGGGCAAACCCTTTGCCTTTCACGGTAACGCAGTGTAGAATTTTCGGACCCGGAATTTTTTTCAAATCCTTCAGCACACTGGCCAGATGATTCACATCATGTCCGTCAATAGGGCCAAAGTAACGAAACTTCAGGCTTTCAAACAGGTTGCTTTGCTTCAGCAGGGTTGCCTTTATGCCACTTTCTACTTTAGAAGCTATTTGTTGGGCGTTAGGGCCGAATTTGCTGATTTTACCCAGTATGTTCCAGATCTCGTCGCGCACTTTGTTGTAGGTGCGGGAGGTAGTAATATCTGTTAAGTATTCTTTAAGCGCGCCCACATTGGGGTCAATGCTCATGCAGTTGTCGTTGAGCACCACCAATAGGTCGGCGTCGGTAGAGCCGCCGTGGTTAAGGGCCTCAAAGGCCATACCGGCCGTCATAGATCCATCGCCAATCACGGCAATGTGGTGGCGGTCAAATTCTTTTTTGTACTGTGAGGCCACGGCCATGCCTAAGGCCGCCGAAATAGACGTACTGGAGTGACCTACGCCAAAAGCGTCATACTCGCTCTCCTTCCGTTTAGGGAAACCTGAAAGGCCGTTAAGCTTGCGGTTGGTATGGAATTGGTCACGGCGGCCAGTTAAGATTTTATGGCCGTAGGCTTGGTGCCCCACATCCCACACCAGTTGGTCATAGGGCGTATTGAATACGTAATGCAGCGCCACCGTCATTTCCACCACCCCCAAGCTAGCCCCGAAGTGACCACCGTAGATAGACACATTGTCTATGATGAATTGTCTTAACTCCTGGCATACTTGCAGCAACTGGTCTTCCGGCAGTTGACGCAAATCGGCTGGCGAATTAATCTTGGCCAGCAGTTCTCCCGGTTCAATCATCATAGGCGGTGTGCTTGGGTGGATATAGGTGCAACAGTATATAGCTCTAAAAGTTTATGTCTATACGTATTGCACCCAAACAAAAGGTAAAATTAAGGTTTTTTTCTGAGTCTCTGCGCCTCTTCTGTGCAACGGTGATAGTAAGCACCTATTGTTAACTCATTTGCGCCTGCTTCTATTGCGTTTATGAGCTGGTTTTATGAAATATGGGCTAAAACAGGGGGTTCGGGATTTAAAGGTTGGGGTTAGCGTTTCTTCTGTGTAATTTTGTTTTTCAAACCATTGCCGCACCGCAAGTTCCGTGAGTTTCGAAATAAAACTGTCGCTCTTTGAGGGCCCTTTTGACCTGCTGCTGTTCTTCATTGAGCGCGATGAGCTGGATATCCATGATATCCCGATTTCTAAGATCACCAATGACTTTGTGGGCTACATCAGGCAGTTGGAAACCATGAACATGGAAGTGGCCAGCGAGTTTATACTCACCGCCGCTACCCTGATGCGCATTAAGGCTAAAATGCTGCTGCCCCGCTTTGAGAAAGACGAGCAAGGCAATGAAATTGACCCCCGCCAGGAACTGGTACAGCACCTGCTGGAGTACAAGCGCTACAAAGAAGTACTAGGCGATTTAGGCTTACTGGAAGACGTGCGGCTGCAACAAGAGAAACGTGGCAACACTGACGAGGAGCTGAGCAAGATTGCCTCTAAGCACCAGCTGGAGTACGAGCTCAAAGACTTGAACCTCTATAGCCTCATGCATGCGTTCCATAAAGCCATGCAGCGCTACGACGAAGAGCAGAACCGGCCCAAGCATACCGTTTACACCTACCCTTACACCATTGATCAGCAGCGCACCTACATCAAGCACCGCGTAAGTGCCAAAGGAATGGTAGAGTTCACAGAACTACTGGAGGAGTTCCCAGATAAAATTGGCTTGATCTTTAACTTCTTGGCTATCTTAGACTTGCTCCAGCTTAACGAGATTGGCTTGGAGATTGGCGATGGGTTTAATAATTTCCGCATCGTGCCTTTTTCAGAAAACCCGCACCTGACCGCCGACCATGGATCTGAATCGTAAAAAGCTTCTTTCTTATTTTACGCCCCAGCGCATTCTTATTCCGGTGGCCATTGGCTTTGCCGTGATTGGGTACATGTTCTACCGCGACAGCTCTGAAATGGACTTTAGTCCGCTGTACAACGCAAGCCCGTTCTGGCTGTTCATGACTTTCTTGGTGCTGGTGGTGCGCGACTTCGGGTATATTTACCGCATCAGGTACGTGACCGAGAAGTTCTTGAGTTGGCGCCAAAGCTTGGACGTGATCATGCTCTGGGAATTTGCCTCTTGCGTAATGCCCAGTGTGGTGGGCGGCTCTACCGTGGCTGCTTTTATATTGAACAAAGAGGGGCTGAGCTTGGGCAAGTCACTGGCGTACGTAATGGTGACGGCCATGCTGGATAACCTGTACTTCATCATTGCCGTGCCGCTGGTGTTTCTGATTACCGCGGGAGATATTTTTCCGGAGGTGGAGGCCATGGAGTTTTCTGTGACACAAAGTCTGGAGATTGCCTTTGTCATTAGCTACCTTCTCATTGCGTTTTATGCGTTCTTGATGGCGTATGGTCTATTGATCAACCCTACCGCCGTGAAGCGGTTATTCTTGCGCGCTACTTCATTTAATTGGACTCGCCGCTGGAGAGCCGGTGCCTACAAACACGGCAATGAGCTGGTGTGGGCGTCTAAGCATTTAAAAGGAAGCACGTTCAGTTATTGGATGAACGCCGCCCTCTCCACTGCCTTTGTCTGGACGGCCCGTTACTTTGTGATTAACTGCCTTATTGCCGCCTTTACTGATATTAGTTTCCATGATCATGTACTTATTTTCTCGCGCAACATGGTGTACAAAATTGTGCTGCTGGTGGCGGTAACTCCTGGCGGCGCCGGCATTGCCGAAGTGGCTTTTCCTACCTTCTTCGGACAGTTCCTGGGCCGGTTCACAACGGTAATTGTGCTGCTGTACCGTGTGGTAACCTATTACCTGTACCTTATTCTGGGATCTATCTTCTTGCCCCG
>NZ_LRML01000023.1 GCF_001647285.1 Rufibacter roseus | reverse complement strand
TTCTTAAAGTAGCCCGAAAACAGGGCTTCAACTCTTAATTCTTAATTCTTAATTCTCTCCGCCGCCTACTTCGCGGTCAGGTATACCGGCGTCACTTCCCCCTTCTCTGTTCTGTTCCCGACGTTCAGCTTTATTGTTATTGCCGAACCTGTAACTGAAACCAACAAATACTATACGGCTTTGCGGTTTGTAGCGGCTGGTTTGTTCAAATGTTCTGTTTTCTGGGGAGCCGCCAAAGGTGTAAGAGTCCCAACGCATGGTGTTAAACAAATCTTGCACGCGCAGAATAATATTGCCCTTGCCTTTCAAAACTTCTTTACGGGCGCTTAAACTGGCCATGTAAAAGGCAGAACGCTCGCCCTGCACCGTTACCACCGGCGACCGATAGTTCATGGAAAGCTGCACATCGGTTTTATAGGGCAGGTTGAAGTTTGAGTTGAGGCGGCTGGTCCAGCTAAAACGGCTGTTGTTTCCTAAACCTGCCTCACCGCCATAGATGGTGTACTTGAAAGCCGAGGCGTTGGCGTTTATTTTCCACCAAGGTGTCAGTGTGGCACCGGTCGTTAGTTCTAATCCGTAAGACTCTCCGCGGGCTAAGTTTTGGTAGGTAGTAAAGGTTACCTGCTCCTCTCCTTCGCCTTCTAACAATTGCTGAATAGACTGCACCACATCAGACATTTGGCGGTAGAACACGCTGGCTGTGGCGGTGGTGTGGTCCCAGAAGCGTAGGTAATTCAGCTCATAAGAATCAATGAACTCCGGACTCAGGTTCGGGTTTCCCTGCCGGATGTTGTATACATCCGAAATATCACGGAACGGGTTCAACTGCCGAGAGCCAGGGCGGTCAATACGGCGGCTATAGCTGAACTGCAGTTTTTGCTCCTCAGAGAACTCATGGGTCAGAAACAGGCTAGGGAACACGTTTAAATAACTGTTTCTATTTCTTAGTTTTTGCGTACGCTGGTCGGCGATGATCTCAGTCTGCTCTACGCGGGCACCTATCTGGTAACTGAAGCTTTTGAAGGCATTTCCGTAATTTCCGTACACCGCGTGCACCCATTCATCATATATAAAGTGGTTCGTGCGGCCAATGTTATTTTCAAAAACACCGGTGGCATGATTGAAGTCGGTAGCTGAAATGTCAGCGTCTTCGCGTTCAAAGGTGGTGCGGTACCCAGCTTCCCATTTGCCTTTCTCACTGAACGGGTGCACGTAATCTGCCTGAATAGAGAACTCCCGCTCTTGCTCCAGTGCGTTGTTTCGCTGCAGAAGTGGCAGCATAGTGGTGCTTGGCCCTCCCTCTGAATTAAAGAAATATTGTTCAAACACGTCCTCGCCCGGTTCTCGCTCTTCGTTGTAAACCACATCTGCGGTTAACTCCTGACCTTGACGGGCGAAAGTTTTGCGGTAGTTCAAAGCATACTCCCATAGGTTGCGGTCTTCAAAACCTGTGGAGGTACGGGTGGAGGTGCTGTCTAAGCTTCGGTCTGTGTTCAAAAATCGGTAGAAGGTATTCCCCTCGCCCTCACGGTAGCCCAGCCGGTACAAAACTGAACCTGTCAGGCTCTGCGTTTCTGAAAGTTGATAGTCTGCCCCAAACCGAAAGTTCTGATTCCCGAATGTCCGCTTACTCACTGACTGCTGCTCTTGATAAATATTGCCGCTTTCCCGGAATATGGTTCTGAAACTGCTTCCTTCACCTTGACGGAAGTCGTGCCGGAAGTCATAGTTGCCAAATAGGTTCAGCCGCCCAATACGGTAGTTAAGATTAGCTGAGGCATTGTAACGGCCGCCCATACCGGCGTTAGCCGACACTACTCCATTCAGACCCTGTTGCTTCTCTTTTTTCAGGATGATGTTCAACACCCCACCTGTTCCGCTTGGGTCATACTTGGAAGATGGATTGGTGATGACTTCTATACGCTCAATGGTACTGGCAGGTATCTGCTCCAGCCCCATGCTAGTCAAGGCAGAGGGTTTCCCGTCAATAAGAATGGTAATGTTGGATGTTCCGCGCATGCTCACGCCACCCTCCTGGTCTACGGTAACGGATGGTACGTTCTGCATCACATCTACAGCGGTACCGCCCACGCTGGAAAGATCCTGCCCCACATTGTATACCCGTCTATCCAACCCATATTCAATCTGTGCCCGCTCACCTACAATTTCTACTGCTTTTAGTTGTGTGCTGGCGGCTCCCATGGTCACCGACCCAAGATTTACATTCGGCACTGCCGCGCTCACCCTAACATTAGGCATTAATTTAGAGGCGAAACCAACTAATGACAGCCTGAGAGTGTACCGCCCTTCACCTACCGGCTGAAGTACAAAAGAACCGTCACCGTCTACCATGGCACTGGCCACAATGGTAGAATCTGGACCCGTAAGTAAGACAGCCGTGGCATAACCCAAAGGGGCTTTGGTGGTAGCATCCAGTAATCTACCTGATACTTTGCCTTGTACTCTGTTTTGGGCAAAGGCAAAACTGTTGCAAAAGAAAAGGAAGATGGAAAAGTAAAGTGTGGGGAAAAAAAGTTTCATCAAGATATCTACTCAAAATTTAAAAGCTCCGACTTACTTATAACGGATTTGAAAAGCTTTGGTACTAAAAAGTAATCTTCTGCTTGTTATCGAGCTGACGTGCCAGAAACAAGAATGTAAGGTTGGACAGATGGAATGTAAAAAGGTTTAAAAAGAGCAGCCTGTTTAAGATTTGAATACCCTCATTCAACCTACTGCTTACACCCATGAAACTAACCTATTTGATAGGTGAAGTGTTTTTGGCCTATTTTTTTAAAACGGGCCAAAAACAGAAAGGCCCGGACAATGCCGGGCCTTTACAATATAAATAAGCTGTTACTTATAAGTGAATCACTTCACCATAAGCGGCTGCGGCGGCTTCCATCACTGCTTCAGACATGGTTGGGTGCGGGTGCACAGCTTTGATTATTTCGTGGCCAGTAGTTTCCAGCTTACGGGCTACTACTACCTCGGCAATCATTTCGGTTACGTTGGCACCAATCATGTGGGCTCCTAGGAACTCACCGTACTTGGCATCAAAGATTACTTTCACGAAACCGTCTTTCACGCCACCGGCGCTGGCTTTACCTGAGGCAGAGAATGGGAACTTACCCACTTTAATCTCGCGGCCCAATTCTTTACACTCTTTCTCAGTATACCCCACAGAGGCGATTTCTGGAGAGCAATAAGTACAGCCTGGTATATTTTTGTAGTCTAGCGGCTCTGGGTGATGACCGGCAATGGCCTCCACGCAGATAATACCTTCGGCTGAGGCAACGTGTGCCAAGGCAGGGCCTTTTACAATGTCACCGATAGCGTACAGGCCTTCTACATTGGTACGGTAGAAATCATCAGTCTCTACGCGGCCACGCTCTACTTTCACGCCTAGTTCTTCCAGACCAAGGTTCTCCAGGTTTGTCTGAATACCCACAGCAGAGAGCACTACATCGGCTTCAATCACTTCTTCGCCTTTGGCGGTATTAACAGTCACTTTACAACCGTTGCCGCTGGTGTCTACGCTCTTCACCTCAGAAGAAGTCATCACATTAATACCTGACTTCTTGAAAGATTTCTCCAGCTGCTTAGACACTTCCTCGTCCTCTACCGGCACAATGTTGGGCAGGAACTCTACAATGGTTACCTCAGTACCCATGGCATTGTAGAAATAGGCGAATTCTACGCCAATGGCGCCAGAACCTACCACCACCATTTTCTTAGGTTGGTTTTCTAACACCATGGCCTGGCGGTAGCCAATGATTTTCTTGCCGTCAATAGGCAGGTTAGGCAGCTCGCGTGAGCGGGCACCTGTGGCCAGAATAATGTGTTTTGCCTCAATGGTCTGAGCTTTGCCGTCTTCAGAAGTTACCTCTAACTTGCCTTTGCCTTTCAGTTTGCCGTAACCAGAGATATGGTCAATCTTATTTTTGCGGAACAGGAACTGAATTCCCTTGCTCATGCCCTGAGCCACGCCGCGGCTGCGGTTCACCACCGCCCCAAAGTCGGCAGAAGCCTCGGCCACGTTAATTCCGTAGTCTTTGGCGTGCTTGATATATTCAAAAACCTGAGCGCTTTTCAGTAAGGCTTTGGTTGGGATACAACCCCAGTTCAAGCAGATTCCGCCAAGTTCAGCTTTCTCTACCACGCCTACTTTCATACCTAACTGCGATGCGCGGATGGCGGCTACATACCCGCCCGGGCCGCTGCCCACCACTATCAAATCGTATTGTGATGCCATGTGTCTGGATGTAAGGTTTACGTTGGCAAAGCTACATCATAAAAGGGCTTTTGCCAAGTTTATACAAGAGAAGGCGTTTTTGGTCTGTTTTTGATAAACCAGACCTAAAACACCTTCTGAATTTTAATTTCAACTTATAACTATCATCGCTCTTCTACTTTCCTCTGCAGAAACTCCCCTTTTGAATAGGGCAAGGGGGTTGTTTACACCAGTAGATCCACTTGTTCCAGATCCCTCTCTTTTACGGTCATCCTGAGCGCTAGCCGAAGGATCTAACGAAGATGCAGTATTCTACCAGATATTTTACTCCCACCACCGCTTTACCCTCCGCCGTTGTTGCGTGTTCTCACCAAAAACCTATATTGCTTTTGCTCCCACCACTGCTTCTGCCTTATTCCAGTCTGCCTCTCTCCCTGCTTAGGTTTGTCACTTTTCTCCTTAATGAGAAAAGTAACCAAAAGAATCAAGAAGCCCTTAAACTCGCTGCCGCTCAAACAGTATGGGCTTCAGTTAATTTACCACCTGGCCAGCTTGTACTGTTCCATAGCGGAAGTGGCTACTGCTAACTTGAACCTGTATCTCGTGCTCCCGCTAAGCGCCTGCGTGCCCTTGGCACTGCGTTGCCCGCTCCCGCAGGTTAGGCTAAGGAGGGTACGGTACTAGTTTTAATTTTTGAGACTCGCGACTCAGAACTAAATCGTAGGTGTTCCGCCGGTAACTTGTATAGTGGAGCCGGTCATGTAGCTGGAGTCTTGGGAGGCGAGCAGTACATAAGCGGCAGCTAATTCGGCAGGCTGGCCTGGGCGCTTCAGGGGTACGTCTTTTCCGAAGGACTCTATTTCTTCTGGCGGAATGGTAGCCGGGATTAGCGGCGTCCAGATAGGGCCGGGAGCCACGCAGTTCACACGTATACCTTTCTCCGCTACTATCTGGGCCAGATTGGCTGTAAAATTCTGGATAGCTCCTTTGGTAGCGGCATACGCTAGAAGCAAAGGCGAAGGTTTATAAGCGTTGACTGAGGTAGTGTTGATGATAGTACTGCCCGGTTTCATGTGCGGCTCCGCGGCTTTGCACAGGTAAAACATGGCGTAGATGTTGGTTTTGAAGGTACGGTCAAACTCCTCGCTCGGAATTTCCTGAAGCGACTTTCTGGCCATCTGGAAAGCGGCATTGTTCACCAGTACATCAATCTGACCGAACTCCTCAACCGCCCGCTGCACAATTTTCTTACAATGGCTCTCGTCACTTATGTCACCCGGAACTAGTACAGCTTTTTGGCCAGCCTGCTCTATCCATTTAGCTGTTTCTTTGGCGTCTTCTTCCTCGTTAAGATAAGAAATGAGTACATCAGCTCCTTCGCGTGCAAACGCAATGGCCACCGCCCGCCCAATGCCTGAGTCTCCGCCGGTAATAATTGCTTTACGACCGGACAGTTTACCGGAACCTTTGTAGGTTTCTTCTCCATGGTCAGCTTTAGGAGTCAGTTCGGCATCTGAACCTGGTACTTCCTGCTCCTGCTTCGGAAACGGAGGTTTCTTATATTGGTCTTTAGGGTCTTGCTGCTCTGGGGTATTTATCTCTTCAGCCATACTATTCAATTTGATGTAACAGACTATCAACTCTTGAAACGAGCCTGATTGTAAAGAGTTAAGGCTTTTTCAAACTAGGCACAATGCCTTGTAACCTATGTTCTCAGTGCTAGAAATAACTACGGGTATCACCTCACTTAAAAGCTAAAGCCGTTTTAGGCGTGATTTTTTGAAAACACGCCTAAAACGGCCTGGGCTAAAAATAAAATTGATGTTGCAACCTGCCGGAAAACTATAGCTATTAGTTGTTTGTGGCTTTAGAACTAGGTGCACCAAATGAAGTCATGACCAAGTCGATGACCTCTCCTTCCTGCAGCGTCGCTATGAAAAGTAAATCATACTGGTGATCCTCTATTTGCTGAATGGGCTTTTTCACTCCGAAAGCCTCCAAAATAGGCAGCACTGTATTGGAATGACCTGCCACTACCACAGTTTGGCCTTGGTGATTGTCTTTGATTCTTTGAGCCAAACCTGCAAAATCGCTGGCCTCATAGATTTGCACGGGCAGTGACTTTGCCTGCGCCAGTGGCTGTAGTGTTTGCTGGGTTCGTTTGTACTTTGTGGCGTACAATGCCTGAACCGGCTCTTTCACTAATCTCTGCAGCAAATCATCTGCCCTCTTCTGTCCCTCTGCCGATAAAGCAGGGTCTTGCGGGTTTTCAGTACTTTTCTCAGCGTGCCGCACCAAATACACAATTGTTTTACCTCCTTGCCCTGTTGCCGCATTTGAACCTGTAGATACTGTTTGTGCTTGGGGCACACATCCCAGCAACAGATTTACCGTTAAACAAAAAAATAAGAGGAACAAAAGTGGCGTGTAATTCTGTTTCATACTAATACAGGAATAAGAAGAATCAAAGAAAGGTAATTTCACAGAATAGTAAATATCAGAAAGTCTAAAATTATTTTCCCTTGCTTCGGTTGAATTGCCTCTTATCCTGAATCACATTTCCCTATCTTTGACCACAATGCCCTCTATCTCACATATACTTTTAGTTGACGATGATGATGTCAACAACTTTTTGAACTCTAGGCTGCTGAAAAGACTGGCTGTTGCAGAGCATGTAGAAGTTTCTCCTTCGGGAGAAGCTGGTTTACGTTACCTCAACAATCTGTCAAAATCAGGCGAAACCGATTCACTTCTGATCTTCCTGGACATTAATATGCCCATGATGAACGGATTTGAATTTTTAGACAAACTCCGCAACCAGGACTTGCAGAATTTAAAGCCTGTGATCACCATGCTCACCACGTCTACAAATGAAAAAGACTTGACGCAGCTAAGGAATTATCCTGAGGTGGCCGGGTTCCTGAACAAACCTTTATCAGAAGAAAAAGTAACGGCTGTCATAAACGAACATTTCGCAGCCTAAGCTCCAGATTTCACTAGAGGCCGGTAGTACGCAAAAGCAGTGCTACCGGCCTTTTTCTTTTGGAGCACTATATTTACCTACAACTATATTCAGCAAAAAGGAGTATGTAGCATCAATTCATTTAGAAGTTAAAAATGCGTTTCCTCTACTCCTTTACACATATTCCCTCTTCATTTACTGCCGTTAGATTTTTGGCACTGCTGCTTTTGCTCGTACAATTTAGCGGCTGTAATACGGCCAAAACCCATTACCGCGAGGGCTTGGAAAGAGCCAGCAAGAATGATTACCCCGGAGCAGTCCGGGAATATGACGCCGCCATTGCCAAACGCCCCTCTGACGGCAGCTTGTACCGCCTGCGTGGGGTGGCCAAATATGAGATGGAAGATTACGAAGGAGCTTTTGCTGATTTCAGCCAAGCCATAGAACTGGTGCCTTCTGATGCCGAATCATATAAATTCAGAGGAGACATTAAATGGCAACGCAAACAATACAAACCAGCCATTGCTGATTATGATCTGGCCATAAAGTACCAGCCCGAGTACGCCAAAGCTTACAACAACCGGGGCTTGAACCGAGCGCGCCTGAGAGACACCAAAGGCGCCATTGCTGACTTCAGCCAAGCCATTACCCTACAGCCCGACTACAGCGTTGCCTATCTGAACCGAGCCAACCTGCTACTACGCCAGAAGAAATACAAGCCTGCCTTGGAAGATTATGACAAAGCTCTTAATCTAGACGCCAACATGGCGGAAGCCTACTACAACCGTGGTTTGCTTAAATACAATCAAAGAAACAAAAAAGGCGCCTGCACTGACTGGGAGAAAGCTGCTGAATTAGGCATAACGGCCGCCAATGATCTTTTAAAGCGGTATTGCAAGTAAATTGGCAGAGCGAATCGTTTTGGGCCTGCTTTTCTGAAATTAAGCCTAAAACGGCCACTAGCTCATTATACTTTCCATGTTTTTCTTCCCCGGCAGGCAATTAGTATCTTTTATTATCTTTGGGCTTTGTTGGCTACGCGAGTGTTGTAAATGCGAGCTTATTAAAGAAGACCTATGAAATTACTGGAAGGAAAAATTGCCTTAGTAACCGGCGCCTCAAAAGGTATTGGCCGGGCCATTGCCAAAAAATACGCCGAAATGGGCGCCAATGTGGCCTTCACTTATTTGTCTAGTGTAGAAAAAGGACAGCAACTGGAGCAGGAGTTAGCCGAATACGGCATTCAGGCCAAAGGTTACCGCTCAGATGCCTCTGATTTTGCCCAGGCCGAGCAACTGGTGGAAAATGTGGTGAAAGACTTCGGCAAGCTGGATGTACTGGTAAACAACGCCGGCATTACTAAAGACGGACTTTTGATGCGCATGAGCGAAGAGCAGTGGGACGCCGTGATCAACACCAACTTAAAGTCTGTTTTCAACCTGACCAAAGCGGCCACCAAGCACATGATGCGCGCCAAAAGCGGCTCTATCATCAACATGACCAGCGTGGTTGGTATAAAAGGCAATGCCGGACAGGCCAACTACGCTGCATCTAAGGCGGGTATCATTGGTTTCACCAAATCAGTGGCTTTGGAGTTAGGTTCCCGCAACATCCGCAGTAACGCCATAGCCCCAGGTTTCATTGAAACCGACATGACCGATGAGCTAGATGCTGCCACTGTAGCAGAATGGAGAAAAGCTATTCCGTTGAAGCGCGGAGGCCAACCGGAAGACGTGGCAAACGCTGCCGTATTCTTAGCCTCTGACCTTTCTACTTACGTTACCGGCCAGACCCTGCAGGTAGATGGCGGAATGTTGACCTAATTTTTGAATTAAGAATTAGAAATATTAGAAGCCGAGGTAGAGGTCTAGTCCTCTGCTTCGGCTCTTCTGTTTTGGCCCAGTTTTAAGAAAAACAGAGCCAAAACAGATTCAAAGACAATAACCTGCGGTTTGGGTAAGTTGAGAATAAAAGTCTTATGTCTTCTGTCAGTCATCTTCTATCTTGCTACTTCGTAGCGATGTCTTAACGAACAATCTGTGCAGTCTTTTCAAATACATACTGTTTACTCTCCCTGGTACCTGTTGCTCTGTTTGGCGGTGGGCATTGGCGTTTCCTGGTTTCTGTACCGAAAAGGCGGACCTTGGCCTACTTGGTTGCGTTGGCTATTAGCTACGTTGCGCGCGGCACTTGTCACCCTTATCTGCTTTCTGTTGTTAGAGCCTTATACCCGGCATGTAAAGCAGGAAGAGATCAAACCAACAGTAGTGCTGGCGCTGGATAATTCACAGTCTGTACAGTTATTTACACCGGAGCCACAGCTACAGCAAACTCTGCAAAGAACTGATCAACTGGCTGACAGGCTGCGCGAGCAGGGTATTCATGTAGAACTTCAGACACTACAGAACTCTGATTCTACTATAGCCAAACTGACCGGCACTTCTTTTACGGCCTCTACCTCCAACCTACACACGCTCCTTTCTAAAAGCAGCAACGCGTACAAAAATCGAAATCTGGCGGCGGTCGTGTTGTTTTCTGATGGCATTCATAACCAAGGCCCTACCCCAACTTTTCAATCGTACGGCACCAGTATTTATCCCGTGGCCTTGGGTGACACCGTTCCCAAGCGTGATGTGGTGCTGGAGGAAGTGCAGTATAACCGCATTAACTACACAGGCACTACTTTTCCGGTGGTGGCCAAGCTGCGCCACTTTGGTTTTGCAGGTTCAACCGTGAACGTGCAGCTGCAGGAAAACGGTAAATCCATCCAAAGCAAAAGAGTTGCCCTCACTAACCGCCAGCAAGCAGAAATTTCATTCCAGGTTTCTGCTCCTTCACCGGGCAAAAAGCATTATGAAGTGGTGGTGCAGCCGCTGCAGGGAGAGTTCACAGACCTCAATAACCGTCGTCATGCCTATCTGGAAGTTGTGAAAGGCAAACTGAACATCTTGTTGGCTTCGGCCGCCCCGCACCCAGACATTAAGGCCATTAGAAGTGCCTTGATCACCAATCCGCTGCTGGAGGTTGAGGTAGTAATTGGCCCTTTTCAAAGCCCTAATTTCAAAAAATCGTATGATGCCGCCGTTTTGCACCAGATACCTAACTCCAACGGCACCGGCACAGACTGGCTCAGACGTTTAAGGCAGGCCAACGTGCCAAGTCTTTACATTCTGGGTTCCCAAACCGACTACAATTCATTTAACAGTTTGCAGGCAGGGGTTGCCCTGCCTCGCTCCTCCACTCAGTATGACGAAGTGCAGCCAATTCTGAATAGCTCCTTCCAGCGCTTCTCTACCGAACCTATTGCTCAGAACCGCATCACAGCCTGGCCACCGGCACCGGTTACTTTTGGCGAGTGGAGCTTGGCTCCCTCGGCAGAGGTGATCCTCTACCAGCAGGTGGGCACCGTACGCACCACCAAACCGCTGCTGGTGTACAAGCCGTCTGCTCCGGCGCCCTCGGCAGTGCTTCTCACTGATGGCTCCTGGCAATGGCGCCTCACCGAAGCCGCTGACCACGGCACCGCGCAAATTTATGACGAGCTCATGACGCACATGGTTCAGTTATTAGCCAACCGCCGAAACCAGAAACGTCTGCACGTGTACCCCATTAAAGATGAGTTTGAAGTATCAGAAGGCGTGGCATTTCAGGCCGATGTTTTTAATGCGGTGCAGGAGGAAATTTACGGACAGACTATTTCTTTCACCCTCACCCATGAAAATGACAAGCAAACAAGCCACCGCTTTAGGCATGAGCAAGGCGGCGAAGGACTAAAATTAGGAACCTTGCCTGCCGGTGTGTACCGCTATAACGCCTCTACGCGGGTAGACAACCAGACTTATACTGACAACGGAGAGTTTGTGGTACAGGAACAGAACATGGAAGCCACTATGGCCGTGGCCGACCATGAACTCCTGAGCCAACTAGCTCAGCGCTCCGAAACGAGCCTCTATTACCCAAATCAGCTGGATCAACTGGAGCAGGACTTGCTGAAAGAAGACTTCAAAGCCATTTTAAGAACCAAGGAAGAAGAAAAAGACTTACTGGAGCAGTCATGGTTCTATCTGGTGCTTCTGGCTCTAGCTTGTACCGAATGGGGACTGAGAAGATTCTATGGCAGCTTATAACCTTCCTCCCAAGCCAAAAGAATGAAAGACGAACTAGTGACCATTGCCCGGTTTAGCAATTCCATAGACGCGCACCTGGCCAAAAATAAGCTGGAGAGCGAGGGCGTTCTGTCGTTCTTGTTTGATGAGAACGTAGTTTCTATAAACCCGCTGTACAATATTACCGTGGGCGGTATTAAACTGAAAACACTGGCCAGTGATGCCGAAAAGGCCCAGGCTATTTTAAAAAGCGTAGAAGACTTACCCTACACCGATGAGTTGGAGATGCCCATTACCTGCCCCCGTTGTGGCTCACATAAAGTCAATTACGCCTATAACACCAGCAACCGGTTCAGATATGCCCTCAGTGTTTTACTCAATATTGTCTTGCCTTTTCTGAATAAGAACAAGTATACCTGTAGCAACTGCGGGCTTGAATTTCAGCCGGAAAAGTAGATATAAATAAAAACTTAGCTTATCAACTTGAAGTACCTCCTCCTCAACAAGCCCTTTGAAGTTCTTACTCAGTTCACCGATGAGCAAGGCCGTTTGACTTTAAAAGATTTCGTGCCCGTGCCCAACGTATACCCTGTAGGCCGGTTAGATTATGACTCTGAAGGCTTAGTGCTCCTCACCGATGACAAACAACTCCAGCACCGGCTGTCTGACCCAAAATTCAAGGTAGAAAAAACCTATTGGGCACAGGTAGAGGGCGCACCCTCTGACGAAGCCTTAAGTCAACTGGAGCGAGGCGTTTTAATCCAAGGCAAAAAAACCACTCCGGCCAAGGCAAGGCTTTTAGACGAAGTAGAACTTTGGGAGCGTTCTAAGCCCATCCGGTTCCGTGCTAACATTCCCACGTCTTGGGTAGAAATTAAAATCAGCCAGGGCATGAACCGCCAAGTACGCAAAATGACCGCTGCCGTAGGCTACCCTACACTTAGACTGGTGCGTGTAGCTATTGGCACCTTAACCTTAACAGGCTTGCAACTTGGCGACTACCGTGAGCTTACCCCTGAGGAAGTAAAGCAGTTAAAAGGGCTGGCAAAGCCAGTGAACACTTACCAGCGGCCGTACAAGCGCAGATAAATCTGTTTTTGGCTTATTTTTCTAAAATTAAGCCAAAAACGTAATCCCCACTCCCTTGGGGAGAGGGTCAGGGTGAAAGGACAACCAGTGGCTATGGCTTTTACTTGCAGCCTTCCTCTTTATTTCTTCCAATCACCGCTTCTACCATTTCAGCCTCGCCCTACCTCATCCTAATCTTCTTCCTTACGGAGAAGGAACTTCCTCAAAAGCATTTCAGATCTACCATTCCAAAACAGGCCGAACTCGCAGCACTAATTCCGCCAAAAGCGCAGCCTTGTCTGTCACCTTCTGCCGAATGTTCGTATAGAAAATCTTTCGGCTTTCCTGAAAATGACATTGTGTCACAAATGTCAGGTTTGATGCCGTTGGCACATGTCTTGTTAATAAGAGAGCAAACAAGTTTGAATTAGGAACTACTTTAAATAAAACTATAGCAATGGGAAAAATCATAGGCATTGACTTAGGAACTACCAACTCTTGCGTTGCCGTAATGGAGGGGAACGAACCAGTGGTGATTCCGAACAGCGAAGGCCGCCGGACTACTCCGTCCATCGTGGCATTCCTGGACAACGGGAACGGTGAGCGTAAAGTGGGAGACCCTGCCAAGCGTCAAGCTATCACTAACCCACAAAATACCATCGCGTCTATCAAGCGTTTCATGGGCCGCGGCTTCTCTGAAGTAAAAGACGAAACGCAGCACGTTTCTTACAACGTGCAATCTGGCAGCAACAACACCGTGCGCGTGAAAATTGGTGACCGTGAGTTCACCCCGCAGGAAATCTCAGCCATGGTGCTTCAGAAAATGAAGCAGACCGCTGAAGACTACCTGGGTACCAGCGTAACTGAGGCGGTTATTACCGTTCCAGCTTACTTCAATGACGCGCAACGTCAGGCTACGAAAGAAGCCGGACAAATTGCTGGCCTTGATGTAAAACGTATTATCAACGAGCCTACCGCCGCCGCATTGGCATATGGTTTAGATAAAAAACACGCTGACCAGAAAATTGCCGTGTACGACTTAGGTGGTGGTACTTTTGATATTTCGGTGCTTGAATTAGGCGACGGTGTGTTTGAAGTATTGTCTACGAACGGTGACACGCACTTAGGTGGTGATGACTTCGACCAGGTAATCATTGCTTGGTTGGCTGACGAGTTTAAGGCTGAGGAGAACATGGACCTTCGCCAGGACCCAATGGCACTTCAGCGTTTAAAAGAAGCCGCTGAGAAAGCCAAGATCGAGCTTTCGTCTTCTTCTGAAACGGAGATCAACCTGCCTTACATTACCGCTACCCAAACCGGACCTAAGCACTTGGTGCGTAAATTAACCCGCGCCAAATTTGAGCAATTAGCCGATTCTTTGGTTCGTCGTTCAATGGAGCCGGTACGCAAAGCTTTGCAAGATGCAGGTTTGCAGCCTTCTGATATTGATGAAGTAATCTTGGTAGGTGGTTCTACCCGTATTCCAAGAATTCAGGAAGAAGTAGAGAAATTCTTCGGCAAGAAACCTTCTAAGGGTGTGAACCCAGATGAGGTAGTAGCCATTGGTGCTGCTATTCAGGGTGGTGTATTGACCGGTGAAGTGAAAGACGTTCTTCTTTTGGACGTAACTCCGCTTTCATTAGGTATTGAGACCATGGGCGGCGTGATGACCAAGCTGATTGAGTCTAACACTACTATTCCGACTAAGAAGTCGGAGACTTTCTCTACCGCGTCTGATAACCAGCCAAGTGTGGAGATTCACGTACTACAAGGTGAGCGCCCTATGGCCCGCGACAACCGCACCATCGGTCGTTTCCACTTGTCAGACATTCCGCCAGCGCCACGTGGCGTTCCGCAGATTGAAGTAACCTTTGATATTGACGCCAACGGTATCTTGCACGTATCTGCGAAAGACAAAGGCACCGGCAAAGAGCAGAAAATCAGAATTGAGGCTTCTTCCGGTTTATCTGAAGAGGAAATTGAAAGAATGCGTAAAGAGGCCGAAGCCAACGCTGAGTCTGACCGCGTAGCCAAAGAGCAGGTAGAAAAAGTTAACCAAGCTGACTCTATGATTTTCCAGACGGAGAAACAACTGAGCGAGTACGGTGACAAACTTTCTGCCGGAAACAAAACTGCCATTGAAGGTGCTCTGGCTGACCTGAAAAAAGCGCATGAGTCTAAGGACCTAGCCGCTATTGACAGCGCCATGACCAACATCAACAACGCTTGGCAGGCTGCCTCTCAGGAGATGTACAACGCCACCCAAGGCCAAGGCGGACAGCCTGGTGCTGACATGGGCAGTCAGCCAGGCGGAGAAGCCGGTGGCGGGCAGTCTACTAGCAGCGGTGACAATGTTACCGATGTTGACTACGAAGAAGTGAAATAATTTAAATAAATGTTTAGTTGAGAAAGCCCCACCGCAATGCGGTGGGGCTTTCTTGTTTCACTTATCTATGCTACAGCTATGCGTTGTTCTTATCTGACCGCTTCATAAATTCATTCCAACGCATCTTCATTTCCGATGAAGAGGGTGCAGTCACAGGACTGCAAACATCAAGCCCCGGGTAGAAAGTGTTCATCTCTCTTTTGAACTCATCCAGCACCTCTACCGGCAACCAGTCTGTAATAGCCTCATAGTCTGCCATGTCATCACCTTCTTTTAAAATGTGCAGGTGTTTCATGTTCTCATTATAGGTCAGTTTGTATCTCATGCTCTTGTGGGTTATTTTTCTATCTTCATACGAAGCAACCACCAGATGAGTAACAACTTCAGCAATATCCGTTCTCCCATTTTATTGCATAGCCATGAAACCAGATTCTTTTAAGGCGTTCATAAACACAATATCCGTTGTTTCTATGGGCTCCGGCTTGCTCGGAATGCTGATCTGCTTTGTTTATTTATGGTCTTACCAGATGAGAGACATAGTAGCGGCAGGCTTTGCTTTTGTAGCAGGCTCCATTCTTTTTGGTGCCGGGCTGGTAGCCTTAGCTATGATGAACAGGCAAAAAAGCGAGTCTTAAAGAAGATATTTCCTTCTTAAAACAAGCATAGAATAGGTATCAATAAAAGTTTAACTTTTTTCTTGATATTGATAACCAAGCAATTGCAACGCCGTAAACAGAACCTTACGAAAAAATAATTCATGCATTACGCCATCTATTCCCGAAACGGTACCCCTGCCTTTTTAGAAGAGGAAACGCTGGTACTAGCCAAAACCACCCTGAAGGTGCTACCCGAGGTTAGCCCTATTGCTGTATTGGATGAAGACGGATGTTTGTACCCTATCAGAAAAGAGGGAAAAAAACATTTAGAAGAGGCCTTGTCTGCTGCTGATTTTCTTGATTTGGATTTCAAAAAGGTAGCTAATCCAATTAGGCTGAACTAATCAAGCCACCAACAGCACCTAAGGCCACTCTAAAAAGAGTGGCTTTTTTTATTTTGAAGCTTTCATTTGGAGATTACGCTCGGAAAGATCAGCTTTCTTTTGGCTACCTCTTTTCAGCCTTATTTTCCTAAAACAGGTCAAAAACAGCATCTCTCCTACTTTTCTTAGCCGTTCCTCTCTAAAACTAAACTTCGTCTGCCAGAACAGTTGTAACTTGCAGTAGTAAAGAAGTAGCAGATGGATTTTATTACCCTTGATTTTGAGACGGCCACCCCAGAACGAAACAGCCCATGTGAAGTTGGATTGACCTTTGTGCAGAACGGGCAGATTACGGGCACCCAAGCTTGGCTTATAAAACCAAAATCATACCCGTACTTCAACAGCTTTAACATTGCGGTACATGGTATTCAGCCGAAGGAGGTGGCACATGCGCCAGAGTTTGACCAGCTGTGGCAAGAGCTGAAGCCTTTGCTGCAGAACCAGCTGGTCATTGCCCACAACGCCAGCTTTGACATGAGTGTGCTTAGAGCCACGCTTACCTCTTACCAACTGCCGTTTCCGGAACTGAACTATGCCTGCAGTGTGCAGTTCAGTAAGCAAGTGTGGCAGGGGCTTCCGCAGTATGATTTAAAATCGCTGTGTAACCGGCACCAGATAAAATTCCACCACCACCGCGCCGCCTCAGACTCTCTGGCCTGTGCCGAGCTTACGTTACGGGCGCTGGAACAAACCCAATGCAGCCAGTTGGCAGACTTTCCGGAGAAGCTGAAGATCAATTTTGGGCGGCTGTATGATGGGGGCTATACAGCCTCATCGGCACGTAAGGCGCCTAAGAAGAAACAGCCATTCCCCTATTAATATACTCGCCGTTTTAGGGCTGATTTTCCGAAAATAAGTCAAAAGCACAAGCTAAGGCAGCTTTAGCTTTTTCTAGCTGCAAGCTTTTAAGCCAGATTTGCCACTTATTGGTTGTACGCTTTTTCGGCTTCTTGCAAACCTTCCTCTGTCAGGCGGCCGACTAGGTGACCATTTTGGTCATAGTCCAGCTCCAACAATTTCTTGATTTGAAGGTCCCGCATTTCCTGCTCAATCTCGCCAAAAGAAAGACCTGGTGTTTTGGAAGAGATATCCGCCGCATCAATGGGCTGTTCGCTTTTGTTTTCCTGGTCTTTCACTACTGCGTACATTGCCTTCAGTATTCTACTTTCCTTCGCCATAATTATTCTTTGTTCTGAGGTTCATTTTTACTCAAAGGTCAAGCCCTTGGTAGAGAGATGTACGGATAAAATGACAGAAAGTACTAATCCACTTGAGCCAGTAGAGCATCATCAGGCTTTCACATTCAGTACCTGCAGGAAATAACTTTGGGTAGATAAGGCATTATATAGCACAAGCGTCAGCTTGTGTATAACTTGATCAGGAGTGCGTGCGGACACAAGCGGACGCTTGCGCCATAGCTAAGGTACTATTGCCGTTTTTAACCCATTTACAAGAAAACAAGTCCAAAACACGGATTTGCTGCTAAGGATTATGTCTTTATTTGGTGAGAATGGTAATTCCCACATAGCCTCGGCCACCATTGCGCTTCACCTTCCAACCTTGCTTGCGAAGAGAGCGCTTAATAAACTGGTTCAAGAATCCATGGGCTACCAGTACGGCTATTCTTTCTTTTTCGGCTTCCTGGGCTAAATGGTGGGCCGCTTGGGCTGCTCGTGTTTTGGCCTGTATAAAACTCTCTATTTCTTTTTGGTTCAGCCCCAGCATCCAGAGCACTCGGCTGGTGACCTGCCACCAGGCCAGAGGGAATTTACCTATAGGTAAGCCCCAGATGCGGTTCTCGAATTCCCTGAACATTTCATCTTCCACCAGTTCCACATCATTGCCGAACAACATTTTAGCCGTTGCCTTGGCTCTGGGTAAGGTACTTGTTAAAACCTTTCTGACCTTGCCCGCGGGCAAATGTTCATCACGCTCCAAAATCTCCTCTACTTCCGCCAGGTGATAATCTTTTAAATACTGCTGCGCCTGCGCTTTACTGAAAAAACCCGATTTGTCTATGATGGGCTTGGCGTGGCGAATGAGGTAAATATAGTTAGCCATATCATCTATACGCTTCTATGAAGATGTGCATTTGCCCGACGCTTCAAAATCTTTACTTTAGCACAATCCTTTAAACCGTACTCCTTCCGAATAAAATAGCTCTATGAAACTTCGCTTCTTCTCTCTGATTTTGCTCTGCCTTATGTTTCTGGTCTTTGCGGCGCTGCAGTGGAATGACCCTGACCCAGCGGTTTGGATAGCGGTATATCTGTCGGCAGCGGTGCTGTGCGGAATGGCGAGTTGGCAAAAGCTTCCCCGCTGGGTGTTTGGTGTGGCGTTTCTTATTTTCGGAGTTGCGGGAGTTGCTATGTGGCCTCTTGTATACCAAGGAATTCTGTTTGACATGCAACGCTCTCCAGCCATTGAAGAAGCCCGGGAGTCTTTAGGGCTTTCGATTTGCGCATTCGCAATGGCACTTTGCTTTTTTCTGACTCCCCGACAGAAACACTTTTAGCTTTAGGAAAAACGCAGAAATATTAAGAATAGGCAAAGCCGTTTTTAGCCTCTTTTTGAAAAATCAGGCCAAAAACGGAAACAGTCTCTTAGCCGAAGCCACTGGTTTTGTCTTATGCCGTCGCAGCGCCTTCATATATTTCACCAGGTCATCTAATTGCTCATCTGAGATTTCATGTTCTTTGAATGAGGGCATTCTTCCAATACCCAACGCAAAGGCTCTGCTGCGAACCCTAAACCTGAGGGCAGCTCCGGGCAAGGGTACATTGTTAATAGGTGGTCCTAATCCTGCCTCTCCTGCGGGATGGCACTTCTGGCAGTTCAGCATGAAAACTTGCCGCCCATTCTCCAGTTGCTGAGATTGTAAAGCCAAAGGCCCTATGATGGGTTCGCTTCGGCGGGCACTGCCACAGCTCTGTAAGAGAAGCACACCCATACACCATATAACCAGCGTCAGGTTTATCTGAAGAAGAGATTGCTTGTTCATTTGGCGGTAGTTTTAGTTATTTTCCAGAGCACCCCCGTCTGCTGCTTGGGTGCTGGCCCTTGTTCGGTCATGGGCATCACCCCGAAGTCAACTACATACAAGGCAGTTCCGGATGGATTAAACTTTACTGCAATGGGTCTTTCCAGTCCGCCGTGCTTCATTTCTGAGGCAGGTCCGTTCGTTTTTCCTTTGTTCACGGCAAAGTCAGTGATTTCACCGGTGTTGGTGTTCACCCGCACTACTTTATACCCCACGGGCCCATAAATACGGCCAACCTCTGGTGCCATGTCGCCAAATTGGGCTATAAAAGCTTCTCCCTGAAACCCGAACTGGCTATTGCTTGAAAAGTCTAGCCCGTTCGATGAGGAATGGACGCCCAGTACCGCCACTGGTTTAGGCGGAGAGTTTGGATGCTTGGCCAAAAGAAATTTAGGATCTTTATCAGGTGTCTCGTAATCTTCTGTGTTCATAGGCTGTCCACCGGAATAGTCAGGCCAGCCGTACCACTGCCCCGGCTCAATTGCCCACAACACGTCTCCCGATCCATAGCCAGGTCGGCTACCCCGGGTGTCGTAGCCATTGTCAGTTACATAAAGTTTGTTTTCCGGAGAAAAAGCTATGCCAAATGGGTTCCTCAGTCCCCAAGCCACCAATTCCAGCGGCCCTCCCTGCAGCGGAACCCTGAAAACTGCCCCAGAGCATGGCACAGCCCCTTTAATTACTTGGTTCGGCTGACTAGGCGTACCAAAGGGCAAGTAAGCTCCGGTTATGGCTTTGTCACCTTTGGCTTCGGTTAAGGGGTTGTCTGAGGTGAAATTCTGACCGGCCAGTTCAATGTCTTTGCACGGAATATCATGGAAGGAAGGATAACGCTTAAGCCAACCGTAGTTGTAGTTATCTGGCCCCACCACGCCAGAATTGGTGGCCGTACCTTGGCCAAAGTATAAATAGCCATCCTGCCCCACTATTGGGGCATCGGTATGATGATCGCCCATGCTAGGCAAACCTTCTACCAGCACCGTAGTTTTTCCATCTTTAGCTATTCTTAATATGCGGCCGCCCTCCAGTTCACCACCTTCTGACACGTAGAAAAACCCATTGTGGTAGACTGCCCCTGTCCAGGGGCCATTTTTGTCGCCTGCGGCCACTTGGGTAGTACTGCCGTCAGCATTTATTTTAAGGAGCCTAGGTGGCAGCCATACTTCCCCGTAGGCATATCCAGATTCTGTAACATACGGAGTACCCTGCTCATCAAACGTCATACCAGTAGGATATGTCAACCCTGTGGCCACCATTTCTATGGAGTACCAAGCGGGCAAAGCAACATCAGAAGGCTTGATCAAACGAGACTGCGTAGCAAAGCTTTGTGGCCCGCCGTAGTGGCCCCTCAATTTGTAGCAGCTTGACATTAAGAAAATGACAGTGCAGAACAAGAGTAGGTGTGTAGGCTTCACCATCATTTTATGGTAATTGTTAAATAGTATGTTGTACTATAATAAGACAAAACAGTTACACGGATGACATACATGAATGCTGCAACGTCCGCTGCACATAGACAAACTGTTTTAAAAAGAATCTAAAATTATCTAGCCTTCATATCTTTAATAGAGTGCAATGGTAGATCTTTGACTGGAACAGTTCACTTTTATACCACCCAATGTTGCCTTTCACATTATTACCTGTACCATTCGCTGTAGAATCATAAAAAATGTAGCAACTTAGCTGAAACCTAACCGAGCCATCTATAAAAGATATTCACCTAAATTTTAATTACCTTTTTGCATCTAATATTTATCATGAAAAAAGCTTTACTACTGTTTGTCATCTGTTTAGTATGGGGCGGTGCGTTTGCGCAAAATGATCTCTTGCCAGGCTATATAATCAGCAATGGTGATACCATTACAGGGTTTTTACAGCAAAAGAACATCATAAAAAGTGGTATCAGTGCCTCTTTTGCTCCGTCACCCGAGACTGGTTTAACAACTTACTTACCTAATGATATACAAGGCTATGGCTTTGAAAAAGGAGATAGATTTGAATCTAAAAAGCTCATCTGGAAAGATTCTGTTCAGAGCATTTTTCTTAATGTTCTTGTCAAAGGGAAAGCCAGTCTTTATTCCCACCGGGACAATTATGGCAAGGATCATTATTATTTAATCAAATCTGATACCCTACAAGAACTCAGAATCAATAAAATCAAGCAAACTCAACCTTCTATTGGCGAAGTAACTGTTCTAGACAAAGAGTATAGGCGCATATTAAACAAAGCTTTTTTGGGATGTCCTGATTTGCTGCCTACCATCAACTATGTTAATCTGAATAGGCGTGACCTCAAAAAGGTGGTTGTGCAATACAACCAATGTGCCCATCCTGCAGAGCCATTGTTTGTACAAGAGCAGGAAAAACCAAAACTATACTTTGGTGTGGTAGCAGGTTCGCACCATTCAACTTTTGCGCTATTGCGGACACCTTCTTCTTACATGAACAACAGAAATTTGCCAGGTGGTACAAACATAGTGGCAGGGGTAACTGTAGGTTTACCACTGACTTTAGTAGGGAGAAACACCTTTTTGCAAACCGATGTTTTATATACACAGCATCAATACACTGATGCCTTAGAGCATAATTTAGGCGGCAAATATGAAATGGAAATTCAACTTAAAGCACTGAAGTTGCCTCTTTATTTTAAGCAAGAATTCTCAACTGGCAACTTTAAACCTTTCATCAACCTTGGAGTGCAAAATGCCCTTAACCTTAGCAGCAGTAATCATTATATCCATACCTCCACCCAAGAATCTAAAGAGCCTCAAGAATTCCAGTTACTTTCTGGCGAAAGACGCATTTACATGTTTGGAGTGATGGCTGGAACTGGTGTTTCGCAAAGAATAAACGGTCACAAATTTTCTTTTGAAGCCCGGTTTAATTCTTTAAATGGCATTGATGATAGTAACTCTGGCATGACGGCCATCAAAAACTTGAGTTTTCTTTTAAGCTATAGCTTTTAATTAGAAAGGGAAAGGTCAGTTAGGTTTATAAGAATTGAGCTGATAGACCTGCCGGTAAATTATTTGTACAGTTCTTTCAAAATCTAATTTCTCTAATAATTGTGGGTAAGACATGATTTGCAGAGGAACCCAACTTTTTTCAGGGGAATAAGGAGGCTGCAGATAATTGTGCTCATTTAGATAGAACCCTGCTCTTTGGTAAAACTTCACTCTTCTCTTTGCTGTTTCAGTTTCAGGCAGCTCTACCTCAAGCACAAGGGGAAGAGCTGCCTGCTCAACCCACAGACGCAACGCCGCCGCCCCTACTCCCCTGCCTCGGCAACTGGGGTTTATTGCAAAATGCTCCAGAAAAGAAAATAAGGGGAACTGCCATGTACAAAACAGTCCCACAAAGGAATTATCTACCAGTATGATCTTGAACTGATAATGTGGCTCTTGCAGCAGTCTTTGTTGTTGAAGTAATAGCCTTCTCTCTTCTGGCGGAAAGGCTTCTTCATACAACTGCCACGCCTGCTTAAATGCGGGCGTGGCAGCATCTGTAATTCTCAAGAACTGTAGCAAGAAGGTAGTGTTAATCTACATCAAGGTCACCGCGTTTCAATTGCTCTACTGAGCGCATTACTTTCTCGCGTTGGGTGGTACGGTGTTTCTCTAGAGCATCAGCAACTACGGCACTGGTAGTGCCTAGAATTTGAGCAGCCAGCAAACCGGCGTTAGCGGCACCGTTCAGGGCCACCGTGGCTACAGGAACTCCGCTAGGCATTTGCAGAATAGAGAGTATAGAATCCCAGCCGTCTATTGAGTTACTGGATTTAACGGGCACCCCAATCACGGGTAAAGTGGTAAGCGCGGCTACCATACCAGGCAAATGAGCTGCCCCCCCGGCACCGGCAATGATCACTTTCAAACCTTTTTTACGGGCGCTCTCTGCATACTCTACCATGCGGTGCGGGGTGCGGTGCGCCGACACAATGGTCAACTCAAAAGGAACTCCCAATTGCTCCAGTATATCAGCAGCGGCAGACATAACTTTGAGGTCTGACTGGCTGCCCATAATAATCCCCACCTGAGGCTGGTTCTTCTCTATTTGGCTCATGCAATAATTTTTAATCGGTTCTTAATTTGTTCCGCTTTGGCTTTCACTTCTTCCACTGTGGGGGCCAGCACCGTTAAATGTCCCATTTTGCGGTGAGGTCTAGTATATTTCTTTCCGTAAAGGTGCAAATATACGCCTGCTTCCTGTAACGTTTCGTCCAGACCTTCATATTTGGCTTCACCAGAGTATCCGGCTTCACCAAGTAAGTTCAGCATAATAGCGGGGCAATGAAATTCAGTGTCGCCTAGGGGCAGGCCCAGTATTGCCCGCAGGTGTTGCTCAAACTGAGAAGTAGCATTTGCCTTCATGGTATGGTGTCCGCTGTTATGAGGCCTTGGCGCAACTTCATTTACTAGTATCTGTCCATCGCGGGTCAGAAACATCTCTACCGCCAGCAGGCCTACCATGTCTAGGGCAGTGGTTACATGTGTTGCAATTTCAATGGCCATACGTTGCAGCTTGTACGCAATTTGTGCCGGAGCCAGCAGATAGTCTACCAAGTTATGCTCTGGGTGAAACACCAGTTCCACTACCGGAAAAGCTTTTACTTCACCATTGGCACTGCGGGCGCAGATCACAGAAATTTCTTTTTCAAAATCTACTAACTTCTCTAGTACTGAGGGTGCTTCAAATGCCTTTGGGAAATCAGCGGCAGAAGTAAGTCTTCTTACGCCATTGCCATCATACCCCCCTTTTCTGAGTTTATGAAACGCAGGTAAAAACTCTGCGTGGGCAGCAAGTTCCGTCTGGTCCTGCAGCAGTCTAAAATCTGCAGTAGGTATGGCGTTTTCCCTGTAGAACTCTTTCTGCAATCCTTTGTCCTGAATTATTTTAAGAGACTCAGGCTTCGGGTAAACCTTTACTCCTTCGGCTTGTAATTTGAAAAGCGCATCAACGTTTACGTGCTCAATTTCTATGGTAACTAAATTGCAGCCTTTCCCGAAATTGTACACAGTGTCAAAATCAAGCAGATTTCCCTGAACAAATTTTTCACACAGGTTGCGGCACGGTGCGTTTTCATCTGGGTCTAAGACAGATACGGTTAAATTGAAGTCTAACCCCGCTTGAATTAGCATACGCCCAAGTTGCCCACCGCCTAAAATACCAAGTTTAATATTGTTCATTTTAAAAGAGTAAAAATTATATTTTGCAATGTAACACCCGTGCAATATATTGCACAATATTACGTAATTACTGTAAATCATAACCTCTTAGTCTAAAAATTCGTATTGGCAGCATGCTACCTGCACCGCTCGAAGCATATCTCCCAAAAGCATTTTAGTCCAATTTATGTCAAATCCTTATCGCCTAATTCTCTTAGAGGATGATAAAGCCTTTGCTGGCATGATCTGCCAAGCGTTAGACAAACAGAATCTTTATTCTAAGCCTATCGAGTTGAGGACATTTTCTTATGATGAGTATGAGCGCCAATTCAATGAGGTGCGGAATTCAACAAGAGAAATTATTGTCTTTGGAGGTCGTGAGAGCCTTAATTTCGAACCAGATTCTTTATTACTAACAAAGCTGCTGGCTCAGCAAGTTAGAACCCATGCTTATGTGTTAGTGCCTGCTTTAATGGGTCCTAATATTTTAAAACTGTGGCACCCAGGTGTATCTGGCATTATTGAGAGAGGTGAGTCTGCCAAGACTTGGTTAGTAGCAGCTTTACAAAGATTACAACTGCGTCAGCAAACCAGAACATCTTCATCATCCCGCAGAATGGGTTCAAGCGCTGAGCAATCAGGTGGATTTTTCAGTCAGGCTAAAGCTGCGTTTTTCAGCTTCTTCGTATAAGAACATTTATTATCATCAATAATGAAGGAGGGCTAATGCCCTCTTTCTTTGTTTATAGCACTTTTAGTAGTTCTCATACATTTTCACGTATTTTAAGGCGATGGAAATTCTGCTTGCCACTTTTTCAGCTTTATTCTCAGTGGTAAACCCTTTTGGGGCCATGCCGGTTTTCCTTACCCTCACGCAAGACGACACCTCTGAAAGACGCGCCCAACAAGCTTTAAAGGCTTGTATTTTCATGGTGCTTATATTAACGGTTTTTTTTATTGCCGGTCAGGCCGTGCTTGATTTCTTTGGCCTGAGAATTCATGATCTGCGCATTGCTGGGGGCATTATGATCATGCGGGCAGGCTTTGAACTACTGCAGCCTAAAGCAGAGGAAGGCAAAAAGATTTCAAAAGAGGTGGTTGCCGAAGGGGTAGAGAAAGAAGACATCTCGTTTACCCCCCTGGCTATGCCGCTGCTTTCTGGCCCTGGTTCTATTGCAGTGGTGATAAGCCTTTTCACCAAATCACTTACCATTATTGACATGGGGTTAACCATTCTGGCCATTGTGCTGCTAGGGCTGGTTAGTTACCTCATCTTGCTGTTTTCTCCGCGCCTGGTTATGTTCATGGGCAAAGCGGGTTTGGCGGCGCTGGCCAAAATCATGGGCTTTATTGTGCTTTCTCTTGGTGTAAGTTTTATTGTAACTGCCCTGCTGGCCCTTTTCAGATCGTAACTCAAGACTCAAGACTCAAGACTCAAGACTCAAGACTCAAGACGGCAACTTGTTTTGGTACGCTCAGGTTGCGTTTTAGGGTTGTTTTTAGAAAACAGGCCCAAAAAGCGCTAACGGAGTCTTAGTATCCTTTCTTATCTTTGCCCTATGCAATTAAAGAATGACCTGTTCCTGCGTGCTGCCCTAGGCCAGCCTACTGAAAGAACTCCTGTGTGGCTTATGCGCCAGGCTGGACGAATTTTACCAGAATACCGTGCGGTTCGTGAGCGCCTCTCTGGTTTCAAAGAGTTGGTGGAGACTCCAGACCTTGCCGCCGAGGTAACCATACAACCTGTTGACTTACTGGACGTGGATGCCGCTATTATTTTCTCTGACATTCTGGTAGTACCCGAGGCCATGGGCGTAACCTATGAAATGGTGGAGAAAAGAGGTCCGCTCTTCCCGAACACCGTACAAACTGCTGCCGATGTAGAGAATGTGCGCGTAGCTGACCCATACGAGCACCTGAACTATGTGCTGGAGGCCATTAAAGTCACCAAACGTGAACTAAACGGACGTGTACCGCTGATCGGCTTTGCCGGCGCCCCCTGGACCATTTTCGCTTACATGGTAGAAGGAAGTGGCTCTAAGACGTTCTCCAAGGCACGTAAAATGCTATATACAGAGCCAGAGCTGTCACATAAATTATTGCAGAAGATTACTGCTACCACCATTGCTTATTTAAAAGCCCAAGTGGTAGCCGGTGCTGACTTAATTCAGATTTTTGATTCATGGGCGGGCATTTTGCCTCCGGCGCATTACAAAGAATTTTCATACCGCTATATCTCTGAAATCTGTAACGCCTTGCCAGAAGTACCAGTGACAGTATTTGCGAAGGGTGCCTTTTTCTCAATGCAGGACTTCACGCAGCTCAACTGCCAGGTTATCGGGTTAGACTGGAATATGGATGTAAAAGAGGCTCGCCAGATCTTCGGGGACAGCAAAACCTTGCAAGGTAATTTAGACCCTTGTGCTCTTTACAACTCTTTTGACGGTGTGAAGAAAGAAACCATTAAAATGCTGGATGCTTTCGGAAAAGGGCGCCACATTGCCAACCTTGGCCACGGCGTTTACCCAGACACAGACCCAGAGAAGGTGAAATGCTTTATTCAAACGGTTAAGGAATATAGCCAGAAATAACTCCTGTTTTCGGCCTGTTTTTATGAAAACAACGCTAAAACGGCTTCCTGCATCTGCTGCGGGAAGCCGTTCTTTTTTAAAGCCACAACAAAGTTTTAGATCGGCACCTGACCTAATGGTTTAGCAGACACAGGTTGTGTGGCTCTTTTTCCAACCAAAGCAGGAAACCACTTATTCAAAACAAATATTACCGGGTACAGCAACAAAAAACTCACGAAGCTTAAAAGTAGATTGGCGGCAAACATTTCATTCAAGCTTTCTAACGGTGTCTTGAGTACAAAATACACCACCCCCTTCACTAAGCTTATGGCCATTAAATGGAAACCTAGAATGATGATAGTGTTTCTAGAGATGAATTCCGCCACCCCATCCGCTATTCTAAGGCGACCCAATAAGACAGATACCGCAATACACATTCCTATTCCTATAAAGCCACCTATCATAAAATACGCATAGTTGTTATAGTAATGCACATGCATGTTGACTCTGCCATTTATCAAAGAAAAAGCATACACCAACAGAGCTCCAACTACTAAACAACCCGCTAAAGGAGCAGATTTGAAAGCGGAAAATTCTTTTACCTTCTCTTTATAAATGTTTCCTGCTGCGTAAAAAACTAACGCCACTAAGGCTGTATTCACGCTCCAAAACATTCTGACAGGATTGTACTGGTAGTCTATGTAACCAAGCGCCCCAAACAGCACCAAGAGCAAAAACTTTTTGTCTGTGTTCTTAAAAATGAGGTAATAGATGTTTTCCACCACAAAGAGGCATAGAATAAACCAAAGCGGAATGCAGTGAACCAACCACGGCGGACGGCCTATTCCGTAAAGAATACCTAATAATGGTTTGTACCACAGCACCGAAGCTCCGGCATCGTCTCCAAATTTTCTACCCACAAAAAGCCAGAACAAGAACGTAATCGCACTGAAAAAAAGATAAGGAACTAATAACTGCTTAGTTCTGCGCTTTATAAAGGCCAGATAGGTTACATGTTTTCTATGGCTGAACAGATACCCTGAAATGAAAAAGAACAGGGGCATGTGAAAAACATAGATAAAGTTTTGGGCAGGTGTCCATAGGGGTGTATGGGCGAGCACCACCAGGAAAATACCTATTGCTTTTGCATAGTCAACCCACAAAAACCGTTCGTTTTCCATTAATTCTTGCCCTTAAAAATGCTTAACTCTTCTTGCAGGTAAGGTGATTTGATTTCGGCGGCATCTAAGATAGAGTGAAACAAAAAGTCTGTTCGGTAAGGTTTAGCTGCATTTTCTTTCAATGCTGACACTTTTTTGGGAAATCTTTGACCGTACTTTTCAGAAACCCACACAAAGCTTGCGGCAGAATGCACCTCCGGCCGATCTGTAGCATGCAGCCAATACCCATTTTCACCCAGAGATTCCCCATGGTCTGAAAGATATATTAAGATTGCATTCTGGTCTTCAATTCTCTTTATTACCTCATGTATGAAATAGTCAGTGTACAAAACAGTGTTGTCATAAGAGTTAATCATTTCCTCGGCTGTGCAGGCAGAAATCACCCGGCTTTTCACTACTGGTGTAAACTGCTGATAAGGCTGCGTAAAATGAGAATTGTACCACCAGTGAGAGCCAACCGTATGTAAAACAAGCAACTTTTTAGGCTGCTTCTTTTGGAGCTCATTTTCTAAAAGAGGAAGTAATTCCCCATCTACCCATTTCTCAAAACTGTAAGGTGTTTTCCCTAAGTTAGCATAAGAAAGGTTCTTGGCCTCGTTCATGAAATACACATAACTCTCTGCCGATTCTTGGTTCGCTAACCAAGACGAGTAGAAACCACTCTTGTTGAAAACATTAATAAAAGATTCTTCTGTAAAGGCCCTGTTTGTATGCGCACTGTCTGCCCTGGTAAGAATATGAGGGATACTTCTGTTTGTATAAGTGTATTCTGAGTAAACGTGGGGCAGGGAAATAGCCTTCCTCTGCGACAAATGAGGCGTTGTGTTTCGGTGGTAACCATTTAGTCCTAGATGGTCTGCCCGTAAAGACTCCCCTAACACAAAAACAACGGTAAGAGAATCCACAGAACTGGAAGCACCGTCACTAATGCTATTTCTGACGCTCCTAATTTCTTCTTTTTCAGCTAAATATTTGTTTACGGTAAAAAACAGCACATAAGGGATTCTTTCAGAAACCGGCGCTTTTAACGAGCTCACCAGGAAAACAGGCAGCATAATGATACCTGCCGCAATGGCTAAATGTACTCCTTTTTGAGAAACGGAAATATTTTTAAAACGATAGACGGCAGCCCATACTGCCCCCAAGGCACAAAAAGCAGCAAACAATACAACAGACCAAGACACCAGATCAAGCGACGTTCTCAGATCATTGTCTAACGCAGCGTCTAAGATCATTGGGGTGAAGATCACATTTGCCGTTACTCTAAAATAAGCCAATACCGCACAGGCAATGGTGAGTATCGGAAAGAAAGCAGCAAATATGTATTTGTTAATTGCCAGCAGGTACAACAGGCCTGACGTAGCAAAAAGTACCACTCCCCATTGTAAAGCAATAATGAGAAAATCTAAAAAGCTGCGGTAAGGATTATTTAAAAAGTCTGCGGAAATAAAGAGTGCCCCAAATAAAAATGTGATCAGGAGCAGGAAGACGAACAGACGCAGATTACTTTTAAAAAAAGATTTAACAGCGTATAAAGCACTGTGTTTCTGGTCTACACGTGGTTCCATAAGAAATTACATTCGTACCCAACCAACCGCTTCTTCCTCTATATTTTAATCTGGTAATCTGTTGAAGATAATAATTTTAGAGGAAAACTTCACGCCGCACAGCACATTAGTTAGCGGACAATTCGTCTTTTCTAAACTAGAGTTTCCTGAATGCTACATCAACCACAAATAGCTCAGGTAGCAATGGCAGTAGCAGATGTTTAAATGATTAGGCTAAGCACGACAGCCCATTTGCTACGGCTAAGCCTCCAGTTCGAGCAACTCTCTTTGTAGCACTTCAGACTTTTGCGCCTCATGCAGCAGTTGCTCCCTATTGATAGGCACTACCCCAACGTGCTCACATACAAGGCCGCCGCCCAAGTTAGAAAGTTCTGCCAGAGCAGGCAATGGTAGCCCTGCGGCTATGCTCAAGGCAGCTATGCTTACTACCGTATCTCCGGCACCTGAGACATCTGAAATAGTACGAACATGGGCATCTAAGTAAGTTCTTTTACCATCTTTTGTTTGCCCAAACACACCGCGTTCAGAAAGAGTAACTAAAACATTCTCTACCGCCATACGCTCTTGCAATGCATCAACGGCTGCTTCAAAAGCTTCTAAGTTGGCATCAGCAAAATCTACCTTTAAGCCTTCTTTGAGCTCTTTCAGGTTTGGTTTAAACAGGGTGCAGCCGGTGTAGGAAAGAAAGTTCTTCTTTTTGGGATCTACCACAGTGGGCACACCACGTTCCTTTGCCAGTTGAAGAAGATCTTGAATGACCTGGGTGCTGAGCACGCCTTTGTCATAGTCTTCAAAAATAACCACATCGGCAGAAGCCAATAATTTAGAGTATCGCTCTACCAAAGCCCGGTGCTCAAACTCAGTAAGGTCAGTCTCTACCTCTGAATCTATGCGGAGGAGTTGCTGACCGCCTGAAATAATGCGTTGCTTTACAGTGGTGGGGCGCTCGGGGCTAAGCACTATCCCCTCGTCGGTTTGGCCTTGCTCCAATAGCAACCGCACCAAAGCGGCGCCGTCTTCATCATCTCCAACTACAGAGCAAAGCAAAGGCGTGGCACCTAAACTTTGAACATTTAGCGCTACGTTAGCGGCTCCACCTAAGCGTTGCTCAGTTTTCAAGCGGTTCACAATAGGCACTGGTGCCTCCGGAGATAACCTATAAGATTTGCCCCACAAATAGGCATCTATCATGACATCGCCCACCACCAGCACCCGTAACTGGCTGAAGCGCTCAAACAAAGAAGAGAGGTTCTTCTGACTTGGCATTTATCTGAAAAAGTGGTTAAAAGCAGAACGCCAGGCATTCCGCACCACAAAGATGAGGAATGTCTGGCGTCTTTACTATTTACAAGGCTTTCTTTTGCAGAATCGCCTGTACACCTATGACAATTTAGCTAAGCTAGCTTTAATGCGACCTAACGCTTCAGTCAGCTTTTCGTCTGAGGCGGCAAATGAGAAGCGGATACATTGTGGTGCGCCAAAAGCTCCTCCTTCTACCAACGATACGTGGGCATCATTCAGTAAGTACATAGCCAAATCATTGGCATTCTCAATCACTTGGTCGCCGGCAGACTTACCGAAGAAAGCGCTCACGTCAGGGAAAATATAGAATGCGCCTTTCGGCTCATACGTTTTGAACCCCGGTATATCATTCATTAACTTTATAACTAAATCGCGGCGACGCAAGTAAGAGGCGCTCATTTCCTCTGCCGACTCTTTTCCGCCTTCCAGCGCTGCCTGAGCTGCTTTCTGGGCAATGGAACAAGTTCCACTGGTAATCTGGCTCTGCATTTTGTCGCAGGCATCGGCAATGGATTTATGTGCGGCAATGTAGCCCACACGCCAGCCAGTCATGGCATACCCTTTAGAAAAACCGTTTACAGTTATCACTCTGTCTTTGATAGCATCAAATCTGGCAAGGCTGTAATGCTCTCCGGTAAAGTTGATGTACTCATAGATTTCATCAGCAATCACGTGTATCTGCGGGTGTTTCTCCAGAATTCTGGCAAAAGCCTCTAACTCGTCTTTGGTGAACACTGAACCAGTTGGGTTACAAGGCGAAGAATACATAACCAACTTGGTTTTGTCAGTAATGGCTGCTTCAAATTGCTCAGGCGTTACTTTGAAATCATTTTCCAATGGCCCGCGTACAGCAACTGGAACGCCTTCGGCTAGCTTCACTACTTCTTCGTAACTTACCCAGTAAGGCGAGAAGATAATTACTTCATCACCGGGGTTTACCAGACACATAACCGCATTGGCGATAGATTGTTTGGCACCGGTTGACACCACAATGTTCTCAGGTCCGTACTCCAGCCCATTGTCGCGCTTCAGCTTTTCTACAATGGCTTTGCGCAGCTCAGGGTAACCAGCAACGGGGGTATAAAAAGTGTAGCCATCATCTATGGCTTTTTTGGCCGCATCTTTAATGTACTGAGGGGTCTGGAAATCAGGCTCCCCGAAACTTAAATTTATAACATCCACGCCCTTGGCCGCCAACTCACGGGCTTTTTTGGCCATGGCAATGGTTTGAGACTCAGCAAGTGAGGTAATGCGATCAGAAAGAGTTTTTTGTTCGGTCGTAATCATTCCTAAACAGACATTAAAGGTATACCCCAAAAATAGGGGCTTTTACTGTTTTTATAGAGTTTTCTAGAAAAAATAATTAAAATATTAGCGAAAGTAGCCTTTCATCTGTCAAATCATTTACTAAAAGTCTGATTTTCCTGCACATGAACCAGCTTTTCAACCATTGAATATAATATGAGTTGCTGTTGATGCCAGTAAAGACATGGAACCTACTTTTAAAGAAGAATGGAAGCTTAATGAAGTGTTGTTTTTGACCTATTTTTCATAAAACAGATCTAAAACACCAGTAGTGATGCTAAAAAGAAGTAGTACCTCAGACCTGAATAGTCTAATGCTGTTTTATACCTTACGGCCCAATTGCCAGATGTTCTTGAAGATTATCTCTAAATCAGAGAATACAGAATAATCTTTGGCGTAGGCAATTTCAATTTGACGGGCGGCGGGTTGGCTTAACCGATCACTTTGAATTTTATCAACCGGTGAGAGCACAGCCGGTTTAGAGTCTGGGGTAGCATTTGCTTTGAGGCCCACCCATTGGTACAGCCCCACCAGGTTTGCCAGGCAGTTCTTCAAAAACTGGCTTTTCCCTTTCATCCCCAAAATAAGCACCGGTGCGCACACCAACAGCAGGAGGCTTACCAGTGAATTCACCATAAATTTATTTCTACGGTGGTAAGGATTCAGTAAGTTCACCTCAATATGCAGGGCATAATAGTCACCGCGGGCATCTTTTGAGCTGCTGCCAATAATGTAGGTACTGTTCTCAGGCAGTATTTTAAATTCAATGGCATTGTCATGCACCTGCACCATCCATTCAATAATCTGTGAAACGGCTAGGTCTTTGCCGCAGAAAATCAGTTCATTGATTTTGTGAATCTTGATGATTTCCTGTAGCTGCCTCAGATCTGCCTCGGCATTCTGGGTTTCCAGCTTGGCAATGGGGTCATGCAAACCTACTTCGCGTAAAAGTGAGGTGGCCCGCTTTACTTCTTTCTGGCTGCCTACAATAGCAATACGTTTTGCCCGAGGCTCTCCAAAGCGCCAGTTGCCATACTGTCGCCAATGCAAAAACATACGCCAGAAAGCCATTCCCACTAACCCTACAGACACCGCAATGAGCAAATGTTTTTTGTTTGTTACCCCTAGCACATCTGTTACACCCATGATACTGGAGAAAGCCATGATCAGCACACTACCTATGAGCATTCCCCGCACCAACCGGTAGAGTTTGCTTGGTTCATCATACGCCCCGCTAAAAAACGCAGCACCAAACCAAAGCGAAAAGTAAACGGCCCAACTAGGTGTAAAGCCAAGGGTCAAGGGGTCTTGCACCAGCCTCTCCCCTATCAACACCCCAATGGCAAGGCAAATACCATCTAACAGCAAAGGAAAAAGCTTTTGCGCTGCTCTGGAAACAATGGCTAAACCGGCTCTCAGGTAGATGGCCAGCTTTATGAGGTAAGAGTAAAATTTGGCTTGCCGCCCACTGAAGTGCTTCTCAGCAAATACCATCATGGCGCGGTAAAACATGAACACATAGTTCACGCTGGTCTTGCGGGTACTCTCGCCTTTATAATGAATGATGCGGGTTTCAGGAAAATAGATGACTTTGTAGCCCCCTTGCTGAATACGGTAAGAGAGGTCTACATCTTCCCCGTACATAAAGAACGTCTCATCCAGTAGCCCCACCTTGTCAAGTGCCTCGGCCCGCATGAACATATAAGCTCCTGCCAAAATATCTACCTCATGCGTTTCATCTGCAGACAAATGACCTAAGTGGTACCGATTGAAGGTAGCTGATTTAGGAAACAGTGCAGATAAACCAAAAACTTTAGAAAAGGCGACCCAGGGCGTAGGCATTCCCCGTTTGGATTCTGGCAGAAACTTTCCGGCGCCATCCATCATTTTCACGCCCAACGCCCCTGCTTCGGGGTGTTCTTCCATGTACCGGAAACACTTCAAGAAGGTGTCTTCCTCTACTACCGTATCAGGGTTCAGGAGCAACACATATTTACCCTGCGCCTCTCTCATAGCTTGATTGTTTGCTTTCGAGAAGCCAAGATTTTCTTTGTTGGCATGAAGAATCACCTCCGGGAATCGTCGCCGTACCATCTCCACTGAGCCATCTACGGAATTATTGTCCACCACGAACACCTCCACGTCTAGACCGGCCACTGCTCTTTTAACAGAAAGCAGGCACTGCTCCAGAAAGTAGCTTACATTGTAATTGACAATAATGACAGAGAGGTCTTTCAAGCAATAGACGTTAGGTGATGGCGGAATACGCTGGGGACGCGGGTGATTTGCCAAAGAAAAACAAAAATAAAAAAGCAGGAACGAATGTTCCTGCTTAATTGCCAATTTCTTGGCTATATTTTTGAAATCTTTTACAAACCAGCTTAACTACTGTAGGCAGTCCGGTCCAGAATACTCCGGCCCAGAGTAATTTCGTCAGTGTATTCCAACTCACCACCCACAGGTACGCCACGCGCAATACTGGAAATACGAGCCGGGTAATCCTTCAACTTGCGGGTAAGGTAAAAGGCGGTGGTATCACCTTCCATGGTAGGGCTAAGGGCCAAAATAATTTCTTTCACCTCAGAAGAAGGCAAACGCTCTACCAATGACTGTATGTGCAAGTCTGATGGGCCAATACCTTCTAAAGGAGAAATAACGCCACCCAACACATGGTACAAGCCTTTGTACTGAGAGGTGTTTTCAATAGCAATTACGTCACGCATATCGCTCACCACGCAAAGAATAGTGCGGTCACGCAGCGGATTAGAGCAGATGCCGCAAACTTCCTGGTCTGAGATGTTATGACAGGTTTTGCAGTACCTAATGCCCGTACGCATGCGCACCAAGGCAGACGATAAAAGGTTAGTATCTTCGGTTTCGGCTTTGAGCAGGTGCAGCACCAGGCGAAGCGCCGTCTTCCGGCCAATGCCCGGCAACTTTGCCAGTTCCTCTACCGCATTTTCAATCAGCTTTGAAGGGAAATTCATCCAAGTAAGTCAGGGTTATACAATATCCGCTGAGATACCCCGGTCATGAATGGCAGTACACATGGTTTGAAGCTCGGTAAACTCACCCAATTTTACAGTGCACTTACCTTTGTAGTGAATTAACATGGTACATTGCTCTGCCTGCTCCTGTGTATGGCGGCACACCTGCACCAGTGTGTTGATCACGTGCTCAAACGTGTTGACGTCGTCGTTATACACCACCAGCTCACGCATATCAGTGGTTTCCTCTAACAACAGAACGTCTTCCTGCTCCAGAATTTCAGTTAAAATGTCCATAACACAAAATTAAGCAATTCCCTTGAGTTATAGAAATATCACCTGTTGTACCTCAGCAAAAGTAAAACAGTTAAAAAAAGAGGGTTGTTCCTGAAAGAACGTTAGTTTTAGTTTATTTTTGAAATAAATTACTACTGTAGCGTTACACTAAAAACGGCAGTTTCAACAGTTGTCTCACCCTTCACTTTATGCACAAATTCTCTCTTAAACCTACCGCGCTTGTGTGGCTATTAGCTTTACTGGCACTTTCGGCTCAAGCCCAGCAAAAGCTGCTGACCATTGAAGATGCTTTTCAGAACCCTAGCCTTTCCCCTGCCAATTTACGGCAACTGACGTGGGTACCCGGCACCAATTACTATAGCTACGCCCAAGCCAATGAGCGCGGGCAACTGGAGCAGCTCATGCGGGGCACAGTACGCGGCAATGCCGAAGTAGTCTTGACGGCAGCCCAATTAAGCGCTGGGCTGGAAAAAGCCGGAGCCAACAAGGTGAGCAGCGTGGGCGGTTTGCAGTGGCTAAATAGTAATGAACTGCTGGTGAACCAGCGGGGGCAACTGTACCGGTTCAACGTTCAGACTAAAACGGCACAGAAGTTCTACAGCTATAATCCGCAAGCGGAGAATCTAGACTACTCCTCAAACAAACAAAGGCTGGCTTTTACGCTGGGCAACAACTTGTACATTTCACAGGCTGGCGCCGAAAACAAACAAATCACCCAAGAAACCAATCCGGAGATAGTGAACGGACAGGCGGCGCACCGGTCGGAGTTCGGCATTACGAAGGGCACGTTCTGGAGCCCCTCCGGAAACAAACTAGCCTACTACCGCATGGACCAAAACATGATCACCGATTATCCGCTGGTAGATATATCGCCGTTGCCAGCTACTGTGAACAACATTAAGTACCCTATGGCCGGAGGCAAAAGCCACCACGTGACAGTGGGTGTTTACAACACCGCCACCGGAAAAACTATCTTTCTACAAACAGGCGAACCCGCTGAGCAGTACCTCACCAACATTACCTGGAGCCCAGACGAGCAGCATATTTACCTGGCCGTGGTGAACCGTGCTCAAAACCACATGAAGCTGAACCAGTACGATGCCACCACTGGCGCGTTCGTAAAAACGCTTTTTGAGGAGCGAAATGACAAATGGGTAGAGCCTGAGCATGAACTGTTTTTTGTACCGGGCAATACAAATCAGTTTATCTGGATCAGCGAGCGCGATGGGTATGACCACCTGTACCTGTACAACACCAACGGTCAACTTATCCGACAGCTCACTAAAGGCGAGTGGGTAGTGAAAAGTTTAGAAGGTTTCGGCTCTGGAGGCAAAGAGGTTTTTTACACCTCAACGGAAGACAACCCGCTGGAGCGCCACTTGTATGCAGTCAACCTGAGCAACGGACGTACCCGCAAAATATCGCAGGGGAGCGGTATGCACAACGTTTCACTCAGCCCCAATAGCCAGTATTTCATTGACAACTACAGCAGCCCCGTCACGCCCCGCACCATCCGGGTTCTGAACACCTCTGACAGGAAAATAGCCAAAACATTGTTGGTAGCTCCTAACCCGCTGCAAGACTACAAGCTGGGTGAAACCACTATTTTTCCAATTAAAGCCGATGATGGTACAGATCTGTATTGCCGCATGATCACGCCGCCCAACTATGACAAGAGCAAGAAATACCCTGTTATTACCTACGTGTACGGTGGCCCGCATGTGCAGCTGATTAACAACGGCTGGCTGGGCGGCTCTAACCTCTGGATGCAGTACATGGCCCAGAAAGGCTACATCGTCTTCACACTTGACTCCCGCGGCTCCGCCGATAGAGGACGCGAATTTGAGCAGGCTCTCTTCCGTAAAATGGGAACTGTTGAGTTACAAGACCAGATGAAGGGTGTGGAATACCTCAAATCATTGCCGTATGTAGACGAAACCAGAATGGGCGTACATGGCTGGAGCTACGGCGGCTTCATGACCACATCGCTCATGCTTAAGTACCCCGATGTGTACAAAGCAGGCGTTGCCGGCGGTCCGGTAATTGATTGGAAGTACTATGAAATCATGTACACGGAGCGCTACATGGACACTCCGCAGGAAAATATGGAAGGCTACAACCAAGCAAACCTGCTCAACCACGTGCAAAACCTGAAAGGCCGCCTGCTCATGATTCATGGCACTGTAGATGATGTGGTGGTATGGCAGCATAGCTTGGCCTTTGTGAAACGAGCCGTAGACGAAGGCGTGTTGCTAGATTACTTCGTGTACCCCGGCCATCCGCACAACGTAGGCGGCAAAGACCGTGTGCACCTCTACCGCAAAGTGACACAGTATTTCGAAGACTTCTTATAGAGATAGGATCTGTGTTTTAGGGCTGTTATTCAGAAAACAGCTCCAAAAAACAGATCAACTTTAACAGCGCCTGCAAATTCTTAGCTTATCGTTCCCTACCTTTAGTTAAGCTTATCAGAACATCCATGAAAAAATATGTATTCCTACTGCTATCGCTAATATCATTTTCTGTCTCAGCACAGGTTATTTCACCTGAAAACAGAATTGTAGTACTTGGCGAAGCCTCCGTTGAAGCCCCTGCTGACCAAGTACAGTTTTCTATTACCCTTCACACCAGAGACTCCCTCAGCCTTGACAGTGTTTATATTAAACATAAAAGGCTGGAAAATAAGGTTGTCAGGATTTTAAAAGAGCTAAACATACCATCCAACAAAATTTCTTACACACTGTTCGCGGTAGGCAAACGGCCAGACTATGATAGAGGTGATGAAAAGGTAGTTTGGTATTTTGAAGGGACACAGGATGTATCTTTTACTGTTGATTCTATTATGACGTACTCTGCCATTCAGGATAAACTCATAAGGGAGGGAGTTATTACGTTCAGCAGCAACTTCAAAAGCTCCAAAGAGCAGGAAATTAAAAAAGAGGTATTAACAAAGGCAGTTGAAGCCGCCAAGGCTAAAGCCGAGACTTTGGCGACGGCCGCCAACCGAAAGCTAAAACGTATAGTAAAAGTAGCCGATGCCGATGAATCAGACCCTGTGTTCCGAAATTACTCTAGGGTTGAGGTTGCTGATTATGCCATTTCTGCCCCTGCTACTATGGAGGGTGGATCTTTGATTGAAATACCGCAAAGTGTTTCAGTTTCTGCTACTGTAAAAGTGGTATTTGAACTGAAATAAAATTTCTACAACAAAATAATAATCAATGCCCGTACCCTCCGCTGATTTTAAGAAGGCGCTGAAGCAGTTAGGCGAGAAAGAGAAAGAAGCCTTGATTCTGCGGTTAGTCCGGCGAGACGCCGAGGCTTACGATATGCTGGCGTTTGAACTGCTGGAGGATGTAACCTTGGAGACTGTTTTTGAGCGAAGCCAAGAAACCATCCATGACATTCTGTTTACCGTTAGTGGGCGCTCCCTCAGCAAAGCGTTGAGCCGAGGTTTGAAAAAAGCAACACAGGAAATAGCCCGTTACCAGCGCATCACCAAAGACCGCAAAGGCGAAGTAGAACTGCACATTTACACCCTGCAACTCATCTTCGACAATTTTACCGGCCAGTTCGAGAGTATTTACAAAGGCTTTTATGTGGCCACCGCCCGTATGACGCTGCGCACCATGATGCTCATTCAGAAGCACCTGCACGAAGACCTGCACATAGAGTACCAAGATACCATCAACAGTTTTCTGGCCGACCTTAACAGCCGTAGCAAACGAAGGCAATTACCCTTTAACCTGCCCCTGCAATTTGAAATTGATTAACCTCATGCCCTGTTTTGGGGCTGTTTTCCGGAAAGTAGCCCTAAAACGGCTTGTCTCTTCTCTGGTCTTGCTTTGCTTGCTGGTTTCTACAGAAGCATTAGCCCAGAATAACAGCGCAACTACCGTTTACCGGAACCTCGCGTTGGAAGGCGGCGGCATCAGGGGCATTGCCTACGGCGGAGCTCTGGCTGAACTGGAACAAAGAGGGATTTTGAAAGACATTGAGCGTGTAGCAGGCACTTCGGCGGGGTCTATTCAGGCTTGCCTGTTAGCTCTAGGCTATACTCCGCAAGAAATCACAGACATTACCTTTAAAACTCCGGTGCAGCAGTTTAACGACGGCCGCTGGCTTTTCATTGGCGGCTTTACGCGCATGGCCAAACGCTACGGCTGGTACCGCGGAGAGAAGTTCACCAATTGGCTGGCCCAACTGATAGAGCAGAAAACAGGCAATCCTGATTTAACTTTCGCTGAACTACACGCCCTGGCCGGCCAGAACGGCTACCGCGATTTATACATCACCGGCACCAACCTCAGCCGCCAGCGCACCGAAACCTTTAGCCACGAAACCTACCCCAAGATGCGGGTGAAGGATGCCGTGCGAATCTCTATGTCAGTGCCACTGTATTTTCAGGCTGTGATGGTAGACAGCCTGGGGCAGGTGCATCAAAAGCCTTTGCCCAATGGCGGAACCGATGTAATGATTGACGGCGGGCTGTTGGCCAATTTCCCTATCATGGTGTTTGACCACCCGCGGTACTTTCATAAATCAGCCACTTCCTTACCTGATCCTAAGATCCGTTTCATCAACCCTGAAACCATTGGCATACGGCTAGACCACGATGACCAGATTCAGTATGATGCCGAGCGCAAAGGTCTGGCGCCGCACCAAATAGATGGATTTAAAGAATACATGAACGCCTTCTACCGCATTATCATTGAAAACCTGAACCGCCACGAACTCACCCCTGCCGACTGGGACCGCACCATATCAGTGAGCACCGCCGGATTTGGCCCAAAAGTGAAGCGGCTTTCTGAGAAAGAAAAGGAAAAACTGCTGGAGAGTGGCCGGTTTGGGGTAGTGCAGTTCTTTGCCGGCTGCGAATAACGCTTTTTACAGGCTTAATCATCATCTTTCCGTCATTTTTCCTAAACCTGCGGCGTCTGTTCCCGTTGATAAAAGTTGAAACTTACAATAGAACTATGTCAGCAAACGAAAAACAAAAAGTAGTACAGGTTCTCAGAGAACTGAACGAATTTGTACATGACGGGCTGGAAGGCTATGAGCGTGCCGCCCAAGAAAGTAAAAACGAACTACGCCAAGATATTTACCGCAAATTCTCGCAGCAGCGGCTTGCCTTTGCCAATGAACTGAATATGATTATTCAGAACTACGGCGGCAGCCCAGAAAGAGACTCTACCACCAAAGGTAAACTGTACCGTGACTGGATGGACTTTAAAGCAGCCTTAACAGGCTTTAGCGAAGAAGCCATTCTAGGCTCATGCATTTACGGGGAAGAGTGGGCTCAGAAAGCCTACCGCGATGCCTTAGACCATGAGCTGCCAGCTGAAGTTCGCGGAGCGGTACTACGCCAGCGTGAAGCTTCTACAGATGTACTGGCCCGCCTGCACCAACTACGTGAAGGTGCCACCCAGAACCCAGCCACCAGCGCCGATGGCGTAAATGGCAAAGCCGCCGCCAACGTTCCGTTAAGAACTGCTTTATACGCAGCCGGAGCTGCAGCCGGAGCCGCCTTAATCTACGGCCTGATCACCAAAAAAATACCAACGGATAAGCTATTCTCCAGCTTTACCAAGGCTAAGGGAAAAACCTCTAAAAGCAAAAAGGGCGCCATCGCTAAGAAATAAACAAAAAAAGAGGCGGATAATATCCGCCTCTTTTTTAATCATCCTATAACACATTCACTATACACTAATCCTTTAAAATCTGAAACCAACAGAGGCTTTAAAGCCTTGGTTGTACGATTTATAATCTGCATTATCATCTATGGTGGTCAAACCTAAGTCATAGCTACCGCCCACGTTCAACCCGTTCTGAAATTGGTAGCCGGCCCCCGCCGAGAACCCTACATCAACGGTTCGCTGTGGCGTTTTCCAGTCAAAGTCATTGTTGTAGGCCGAAAAGCCTAAGGCACCTGCGTTCACATTTACTTTGTTTGAAAGCAGAAACGATAGCTGGGGACCTGCAAACAGGTTAAAGCCCTCTCCCAAATACACTTTTGCCAGCAAAGGCACATCCAGGTATTCTGCTTTATTCGTAACCGTCACCTTGGCATTTAAAAACTCGATGGATTCCCCGGGTACGCGTCCTTCCAAGGCCATTCCTTTTTGTGAATACTGCACGCCAGGTTCAAATTCAAATCCTGCCCCTAACGGTACACTCAGGTAAGCTCCGGCATGAAAGCCTTGCCGCCATTTTGTTTGCACGTTGCCATTGGTGTACTCCAGCAAATCTTTGAAACTTTTCACGGTTTCACCCTGCCAGCCGGTAACGCTATAGCCACCTTTTATCCCTAATCTTACTTTGCCATCCTGGGCAAATACGTTTGTTGAAAGCCCTGCCAGCAGAACAATCACCACCACCAACATTTTCTTCATTGTAGTAAAATCTTTGCATGTTCAAATAAGTGCTGCAGCTTATGTTCAGCTAAATGTAAAAACCGTGCCAAGTCTACATGCCAGCTCCTATTCACTTAGACCATTACTCACAATTATCTGGTTAATTACACTTTACAACTCATCTCTATATATAAAAGAATAGTAGCTTTGCTCTTTTAGGTTGGTTCATTTAAAGCTTAAAGGGAATATTTAAGAGCCTCTTCCTATGGAACGGAAGTTACTTCCGCACCATAGTGGGTGGTGTACTTCTCCTGTGCAAAAGTCCTTATTTTTTCTACTTTATTTTTAACTACAGATTAGCCATAGTAGGAGGCGTTGCAATTACTCTTTAACCAAAAGCTTTTGCATTTGCATTTGATTTTGGATGATCAGCAGACCTAAAAATGCGAGCGCCCAACCTTCAAAAGGTTGGGC
>NZ_LRML01000022.1 GCF_001647285.1 Rufibacter roseus | reverse complement strand
ATAAATAATCTTGTTCCTCCCTTTCTTCTCTTTTGGTACAAGTTAAATGGTTTTTGCAAACATAGGATTGTATAAAAATCATGCTTCGGCCGACGGCCTTGCACGTTTTTTATACTAGTCCGTTACCCGCAATTGAAATAATAAAAATCAGCAGGCACAGCAGAAAAAATTATCAGCTAGAGTAGCAGAACCAGCAATAAAAACCAGCAAAAAAACAGAAGTAGTCGGCAGAAAAATTAAATTACCTTAGCAAAAGAGATAAAACGCCGCCCGACTTTTACCTTCAATAGTAGCAGAAGTCGCAGAAGAGGAATTGACGTTGCGTTTGAGCAAAAGGATTTATCAGCAACGCTTGCAAAACGACGGATGGGCAACGCGTTTTCGGCTTGATTTCCAGAAAACAGCTCAAAAACGGACAAGAGAATATTTGATAAAAAATTCGGCAAGCTGTTTTCGCGCTCTTTTTCTGAAAACAGGCCATAAACAGAAATAAAAAAACTCGGCGGGCTTTGCAGTAAAACAAACTCGCCACAACAATGCATAAACGTCAGCCGACGGCCGACGGCCTTGGCCGTCGTTTATACGAGCCGTTGGCTGAAAGACTAAATAAAGAATTACAATTTTGAGCAAGAAAATGAAAGTAATAGCCTTTCTAATCTTGATGGCTACAGCCCCGCTTTCTGGATACTGCCAGAAGAAGGTTACTTTCAAGCACAACATCACCTATGATACAGCACATCTAAGAGATTTAGATAAGAACATTCAGTTGGATTACAGCGACAGCTCAAAAGTGTATTTTGACGACTCTGAATTCTGCATCAAGTTTAAAGGAGGTGATAAAGCATTAGTAAAATACTTTGTTGATAGCTTTCAATTACCCTATAATGTTAAAGATGATAGTATCAGTGGGAAAGTCCTTGCCAGCTTCACTATCAATGAAAAAGGCGAAGTTGGAGATGTCAAGATAGTTGAAGGACTTGGTGATGAGATTGACAATGAAGTAAAGAGAGTTATCTCTGCCATGCCAAAATGGATTTGGGACTGCGATTACAAACCTAAAAGGCCAGTCAAGACAAAAAGATTTGCACCCTTTATTATAGAATAGAGTACATAAAAAGTCCTTCAGCCAACATGGTGTAAACGGCACCTCGGCCGACGGCCTTCGCCGCCGCTTACACTAGACGTTATAGCCCATTTATAAAATTAAAAATTGACACTCAAACAAGAATATAGACAATTCCTTGAAGAGAATTTCAGAGGTTTGAAAATCAAAGCTCCCTTGTTCTTCAACTGGGACAATGCCTTGAGGTTTGACCTTCAGGTGGGTGAAACGAACACGGACGAATATTTTCAAGAAGTAGAGCGGCGGGCAGTAACCTTGTTTGAAGAAGCTTTCAAGCCTAACGACAGAATTTACTTTGTCCTTCAGGAGCGCACGGACAAACGCGGAAAAATAAGCTTCTCAAATTATAGCTTCAAGCAAATCAAAGGGCTGAAAAAGGATGAATTAACGTATTCAAAAGTCCATAGGTTGTATGAACCAGCCGACAAGACAGACATTTGGAATGTGGCAATAGCAAAACTTAGAACTGACAGGGTAAACTACCGCAACATCTTAGCGGCTATTAGTGTCGTGGATTTCCCTCCTCGACAACCTAGGTTGGATAGCAGGGGATTTCTCACGCACAAAGAGGCTTTCTTCCTGAACATTGACAGAAAGTTAATCTACTACATGTATGATGACCGTGGCCTAGACATTGAGGCCAAGGACAAGGAAACCCTTCTGCCGATATACCATAAATTCAACGACTGGATTCTAGAATGCAATCGTGAGCAAATTGATAACGCACTAAAGAAAAACGGGCTATAACAAGGTGCATAAGCCATGCTACGGCCGACGGCCTCGCACGCCTAATGCACTAGACGTTGTATGTAACTTTAAAAATTTATGATTCAATCCAAAAATGCTATTAGAAATCAAATATTATGTTTCGTACTGATATCCGTTTGTATTTTTTCCCCAGGACTTCTCCTAGCTCAGACGGATTACTACATCCCCAAAGCATTACATATACCTCTTCACAACCAGAAAAACCAGCTTCACACATCATTAGGCTGGGGTGGAGGGTACGACCTGAACCTTTCCTATTCACTAACCAATCACCTTTCTGTTTTCTCGACAGCTAATTTCGACAACACTGTCCACAGTAGGCAGAAGTTAATGGGAGATAGGTTTCATCTCTTAAAAGATGATTATGTTTTTAATGCGGGCTTAGGGTATTTCTCGAAAATAGATAATCCCTTGGTCACGATTATCGAAGCCTATATCGGTGCAGGAACAAGCAAAGTCGACAATTACTGGCATTTTCCTGGGAACACCCACGGGGAATACACGAAAGCCCAATATAGAACTGCCTTTGTTCAATTAAACGCGGGTAAAAAAGTAAGCTTTGGAGAGTTGGCGTTTGGAATAAGAGTCGCATATTCCAAATACAGTGACTTTGGATTTTACAGCAGTCATCCCAATACCCGTTATATTACCAAAAGGTACGAGGGCTTAGAAGGTATGAGTGCAGACCCTGCTGTAAGCTATAGCTACCTATGGAAAGGCTTTAAGTTGAATGCCCAGGTAGGCGGTGCAATACCAGTGTTTTTCCCTTCCACTAAATTCATTACAACCCATTCCTTGAATGACGGTGATATTGTTTTTGAGAATGAGGAACGAAACCCAAGGCTTTATAGCTTAATTGGCCGAATATGTGTGCAATACAACTTAAACCTGGGAAAGAAAAGCAACAAACAACAAGGTGCATACTAAACCCTTGCTCCGCTGCGGGCTAAGCATGCACTAGACGTTGGGGTTAATTAATACAAATAAAAAATTTGATGATTAACTATTTTAAGATAATAAAACTTTCATGATTTTATTTATTTGTACTAACATATTAAATCTGTTCATTTGTTGGCAGGAGAATGCAAAGTTAAAGTGGAGCGATTTCCAAGGAGAGCCTAATAACAAATTTAAAACAACTCTTAACACAAATGCTGGGGCGGTGACTGCAACCAGACTTACAAGAACTCCGATTTCAGATGAAAAGGGATTCCTGAATTATGACATAACAGTATGTTTTATAAAGGATTTGTCTTTTACAACAGATACGACATCTTCTGAGTTGTTGCAACATGAGCAGTTACACTTCGACATAATGGAACTGTACGCCAGGAAAATCAGAAAGAGTTTATCCTTATTAGTCGCTAAAAAAAGCAGAGACCGCAAAGAATTTGATTTAATAATTGATGAAATCCTTTTAGAGGAAGAAGAACTTTCAAAGCAATATGATATAAGGACAGGTAATGGAGGTGTAGACTTTGTACAGGAAGAATGGAATCTAAGAATTCAGAAAGAACTGGATGCAATGAAAGCCTATGCGGCTCATCCTAACCTTTGTAGTTGCGAAACGATAAATAAAAATAACTAACCCCAACATTGTGTTCTATGGTAAAAGCAACAAAAACCGCATAAATATCCCAAGAACCGCTCCCTGAACTCAGTCTCGGCCCTGCAGGCACACGTAGGGCGTGTTTCTTTCGATGACGGCGAACATGCGGCTGACGATCTTGTTCTTTATGGCATTCAGGACTGCCATCGGGTGCTTCCCCTCCGCCGTCTTCCGCTCATAGTACTGCCGGTACTCATTCTTCGATTTGATACTGGTCAGCGCGCCCATGGTCAAGAGGGCCTTTATCTTCTTGTTGGCGATCTTGGACACCTTCGTCCTTCCCCTCACGCTCGTGCCGGAGGTGTGTTTGAAGGGTGCTAGCCCTGCATAGCAGGAGAACTTGCGCCAATCGGGAAACCTGGTGAAGCCCCTTGTGATGATGAGCATCTGGTTGGCGATCTGCTCGCCCACACCCGGCACCGAGCAAAGGAGCTCCTTCTTCTCCTGTAGCCCTTCTTGGGCCTTTATCCTTTTTCCGATCTCCTCTTCCACCTCCCTGAGCTTCTTGTCCAGCAGCCTGACCATATCGGCCTCGATCCTGAGCAGGAACCGCATGTCCAGGCAACCCTCCAGTACCTTCAGCTCCTTGATGCGGGTCTTGTGCGCCGCCCTCTCTTTGAGCAGCCGCTCCCTCTGGGAGGAGAGTTGCCCCAGCTCCAGCAGAAGGTCAGGGGCTGCCTGGCCGAAGCTCAGCTCCTCCAGGTTCCTTTTCAAGTACCTGGCGATCAAGAGGGAGTCCGCCTTGTCATCCTTTCCCCTTTGGATACCCATCGAGCGCCTGATGCGGTAGGCGTTCTCAGAGACGAACCTGAGCTTCAGCCCAGAGAGGAACCTGCCGATGCCGATCGAGTAGACGCCAGTGTCCTCAAATCCGAATATCAGCTCATAGGCTTCCTTCGAACTTAGCCTCCTGACCCACCTGAGCAGCTGGTTGAACCCCGCCCTACTGTTCTTGAATTGGTGGTGGTCATGCCTGCCGTCAGGGAAAAGCACGGTGGCATCCATCACGAGCTTTGAGATGTCAATGCCGATGAAAAGTTTTTTTTGCATATCTTTCTTTCAGGTTAGAAGAAGGTTGAACGACTCTCACCTTTAGCAGGCATGGGGGTCTAGTGTTCTATCTGGTCAAGGTTCAACCGCAGAAAATTGGGAGAGGACTAACACAATGTAGGGGCATCAAATCCTATATAAACGCTTAGTTCTCCTCTCCCTTTTCTAATGTAAGAAATTGTACTGCAAGTAGTAAAACAAATATAAAGGTGCAAACGCCAGCATCGGCCGACGGCCTCCGCCGCCGTTTGCACTAGACGTTAGGGGTAAGTAATAAATAAAGAAAATATAAGAATGGGTTTACTTGACCTTTTATCGGAGTTGCCAATTTTTCTTTCTTCAGTTAGTGATGAAAGAAATAGAAAAAAGAAAAACAGCTTAATTAGAACCTTTTCTATTTTACTTTTTATAGTTGGGACTATTTGGTTGGTTCGTGAACTGCCGATAATTAAGGATTTAGTGAATCCTGTTATGTTCATAAGCTTAAGCGGCCTAGCAAGTTTAGTATTAGCAATACTTTTAATTATAGGGCTGTTCAATCTTGGACTCCTCAACTCAATAAGTCCGACCGACTTTGCTCTTATAGTTTTGGCTGTTTCCCTTAATTTATTCTGTATTACAAGTTACTTTAATAAGGAAAGTGGGTACAAACTAATGAAAATATCATCTGCAAATGTGTCAGAAAAATACCTAACCCCTAACAAGGCATAAACGTCATCTCGGCCGACGGCCTTCGCCGTCGTTTATACTAGACGTTGTGCGTAATAAGAACTATGAAGAATATTGTTTTTATATTTTTACTATTGTTTAGCTGTAAGGCATTTGCGACAGAGCAGATTCCCGATATATTGTTATACAATGGGAAAAAGTATGAGTGGAGTGGTTATAGCCCAGCCTTTAAATATTTTGAAGACAATAATCTAAAAGCCCCTGCAAACGCCGCAACTACTACCGCTCTCTATAGGAATCTCATAATGACTTATTCAATTGAGAATGACTCTTTGTATCTCACTGATGTAGAAATTTTAGTTAGAAACGGGGAGAGAAATGATTTCAATAATCCTCCTAAAACGGTAAGGGAGTCGGTTTTTAAGGATTATTTTCCAGAAAAGTCAAAAGTGCTGATGGACTTTTATAATTCCATCCACACTATACCTTACGGAGAGGTAATAAGAGTCACAGAAAATAATTGGACGGACATACACCATGAGAAGCACCTTGTTTTCCAGATAAAGAACGGGCATGTTGTAAAAAAGCTAGACTTGGATTACAAAGAACTTTTGAAATTTAAGAAAAGACAATTTAATAGATTTAAGAAAACCAAGGAATATCAGCTTGCATTGCAGGAGGAGGCTAAGAATTTAGAGGAGTTCAACTATTTTAGGCCAAAAAAATACTCTATGGACGAATACCTGCAGTTGGTTATTCTTGAAAAAGTGAGCAATATTAAATAGAATTACTCCGCACAACATTGTGTAAAAGTCATGCTACGGCCGACGGCCTAGCACGTCTTTTACACGAGACCGTTGTGTGGTATTTAAAAATATAAAGGTGGATTGGATACTTCATAAAAGTAAAAAGATTGAATTTCACACGAACTTGAAGGAGGTAACAAAACCTTTCAGAGAGGATATAGGAAAATACAATTGGCTTATCTCTGATTTAGAAGTCAATACAGACAAATTAGATACTTTGCCAATCGACCACGAAAAAGAATACTTCATATTGACTTCTGATGAATTCCAATTTTTAGTATCAACTGAAATTCAAATAATATGGGGCGCCATTCTAGCTATTCCTAAATACATACCGATTGAAATTAGTCAGGAAAACCTGCCTTATGTAGAAGGTAACGATAAGGTCTGGGAACCTGGAAATATCCAGCACGATGAGGCAGAAATAGAGATAGACTGTTTTGATAGCAGTTATACCATTGTAAAGTTTAGAAAAAAATCTACTTCTAAACTTTTTAGAAACTACTTTGAGGAAGCTATTGATTTAAGTAAGTTCAAGTAAAAGAAAAACACCAAACAACAACGTGTAAACGCCAGCATCGGCCGACGGCCTCCGCCGTCGCTTAGCCAAGTACGTTAGCCCTAATTTTAATGAAACTAACAGATATAAATCATTATTTAGAAGAACACGCTAACCGATTAAATTTAGCAAACATAGCTGAAGAAAATTGCAAACAGCTTTTAGAAGAACAAACTCAGGATAGCCAGAGCGAGTGGAATGAGTATGGGTTACCTAATTTAGTTTTTCGACTTATTGAACAAGTGCTAGTCTTTAACCACATTCTAAGGGCGACGCCACACATCAGAACAAGAATAGGGATTTACATCAAAGACCCAGACAAAATTCATTTTATGGATTTAGAACCTATAGGTTATTACCAACTCGACTCTATCAAAGATGGGGAAATTATCGATGATTGGTTGGTCTATGAAAAGTAAAAAAAGAAGCTGGTAATACGCAAAGAAAAAACTAGGGCTAACAACAGCTAAACGCCAGCATCGGCCGACGGCCTTCAGCCGCCGTTTAGCCCAGTACGTTAGGTGTAACTTTAAATAATGAAGAAGCTTTTCTCAAACTATCACAGGCACTACACCTTCGACCTTGATAAGCCGAAAAACCTTGTTGTTGACTATCTTACCCAGCAGAAAGAGAAAAAGAGAAACTTCCTCGATAAACTCACAAGCGTTCCCATCGACTTCAGCGAAGTTAGTTTTACTGACACCGACACAATAGAGATAAATGTCCGACCATCTACATTCAAACCATTCGGAGGAAACGGAAAAATAAGAATAGAAATAGTCAGCGGACTTGACAGAATAGAAACAAGAATACAAGCTGAAATCATCCCGTACTATAAAAATAACATTTACGGGACTTACTTCATCATCTTCTTTTTCGCTCTTCTTACCTTATTGGGACTCCTAATCAGCACCAATGGATTAACGGTTCTGATACCTTTACTCTCTTCGCTGTTCTTCTTGACTATATTCCATCTGTTAGTATTGAAAAGCAGAAGCCTGCTTAAAGAAAATTTAGAAGACTTAGTAATTGAATTGGTAAGAAAAAGTAACCGCTAACAAAGTGCATAAGCCATGCTATGGCCGACGGCCTTGCACACTTTTTACACAAGCCCGTTATGCGGCATCTCATGAATATTACATACATGGATAGTTATATAGAAACTTTTGAGACTTGGAATAAAATTGCCTCGGTGTACGAAGGCCAATTCATGGGCTTGGATTTGTATAATGAAACGTATGATTATCTATGCAACACAATAATCAAGGAAGAAGCATCAATTCTAGATGTTGGCTGCGGTCCAGGCAATATCACTAAATACCTTTTATCAAAACGACCAGACTTCCAAATCAACGGGATAGATATAGCACCCAACATGGTTAGACTTGCAAAAAGTAATAACCCAACAGCAAGCTTTCACATTATGGATAGCAGGCATATATCTGAGCTTAAAACTAAATATGAAGGAATAATCTGTGGTTTTTGTTTGCCATATTTATCTGAAGCAGATTGTACTAAGCTGATTTATGACACTCATGGTTTACTTTCAGATACAGGATTTTTATATTTAAGTTTTGTTGAAGGAAACCAAAAAGATTCTGGATTTAAAGTTGGAAGTACTGGCGACAGGATGTACTTCTACTACCATAATCTGAATTTTATAAAAGCACAATTAATCGAAAATGAATTTAATGTATTAGAAACATTTCACATTGAATATGTAAAAACTGAAACATTCAAAGAGACACATACAATAGTAATAGCAAAGAAAAAAACGACCGCATAACAACACCTAAAAGCCAGCATCGGCCGACGGCCTCAGCCGCCCTTTAGCCCAACCGTTGTAAAGCATAAAAAAATGAATCGACTTCTTTTTGTATTAGCTGCGTTACTTTTTGTCAGTTGTCAAACAAAAACCGAACTGTTTGATGAAGTTTATGAAATGGCTGGATTTGATAATGTTTACAAGCCGACCTTGATTAAATCAGGAAAAGAAAGTGGGTTCATTGAACCTATGATGGAATACAGCCTTTTCACAATCGATTCATTGGCTTTTCGAAACATGGAAAGTTCAATCGTAACAAATGACAAATTTAAAGAAGGCACCTTCTACTTTAATATTGAATTTAACGATTACCTATATCAAAATAATTTAGATATATTGAATATGTCTAAATCCTCAATTACTGAAAATGCCTACGACAAGACCTATTACTTCTATCTACTGTCGGACAGGAAAACTTTCGCTATATGCAAAATCAACAACTAAATGCTAAAAGAATAACGCAATACAACAATGTTTAAACGTCAGATACAACCGACGGCCTAACACACTTTTTACACGAGTCCGTTGGGCTAAATATTAAGAAATGAAAATTCCAACCATTAAAGGAACAATAGATAGGCGAATTTTAATCAACTTCCAGGTTGACAAGGAAGTTGTGACTAAATTCTTGCCAAAGCCTTTTCGACCTAAATTGGTTGAAGACAAAGCAATCGTTGGAATTTGCCTCATCCGACTTAAAGGAATTAGACCAAAAGGATTACCAGAAGCATTTGGTATCTCTTCAGAGAATGGCGCTCACAGAATAGCAGTTGAATGGACGGAAGAAGGAGTAACAAAAGAAGGAGTCTACATTCCCCGACGCGACACCTCCTCCAAGCTGAATTCGCTGGCTGGCGGACGAGTATTCCCAGGTGTTCACCATTTGGCAGACTTTAATGTAAATGAAAAGGGCGGGCAATACTCCGTTAACTTCAAAAGTGATGACGGAACCACTTTGTCAATTAAGGGACAGGAAACCGATGTATGGAACAGTGAAAGCGTCTTCGAAAATCTAGCATCCGCCTCCGATTTCTTCCAAAGCGGAGCAATTGGGTATTCGCCTGACAAGGCTGGAGAAACATTTGACGGATTAGAACTTAAAACAGAAAAATGGGAAGTTTCTACTTTGGCTGTTTCACAAGTTCAATCCAGCTTTTTTGAAGACGAAAGCGTTTTCCCCAAAGGCTCAGTCAAGTTCGACAATGCTCTAATCATGCGAAACATAGAGCATGAATGGAAAAGCCTGAAAAATATAAAAAATAATACGCCCAACAACCTGTAAATATCAGCCAAGGTCATCGCTCGTCTTTTAGCCTAGCACATTAGATGAATTCAAATAAAAGCATCTGAAATTTATAAGAAAATACATGTTTTAATTGCAAAGCCTGAGCATTATATAGCTATCTAACTGAGCAATTCCATTTCTCTCTAGTTTATAAAGCAAATGCAGGCGGTAAAAGAGAAAAACGAAAATGAGATATAGATAGCCGCCAAGTAAAGTATGATTGTATTCAGAATAGACTTTTTTTGGCTTGTATACATTACCAAAAGTAATTTGCGGGGAAAGCAAGCTCTTTATAGAAGCAGCCAGTACTAGCAAAACAGATGCTATAGAGCAGGCGTCAAGAGCACTACCCTCTCCTTCTTGGTAGCACAATAAGTGCTTAAGTATTAAAAAGAGGCGAAGGAAAGCTACCCCTCGCCTCTTTTAGTAAAGTTAAAAATTATATCTGGCAGACACTCCGTAGGTCAGGGGGTTACCCAAGCGGGCAGCACCAAAGTCATAGGCGTATTGAATGTACCTTTCGTCTGACAGGTTCCGGCCCCACAAAAACACCTCAAAGTTTCTGGCAGACACACCGGCTCTGGCATTCAGCAGGCTGTAAGGATTTTGCCTTAGTTGGTTGGCAAGGTCAAAGTATTGCTTACCCAGGTAGTGCCACTCCCCTCGGGCTACCAGCTTATAGTTCTGGTTTCCGCCTAACGCGTAGCTATACTGCAGAGCCAGCATAGAAGTAACCTCAGGGGTGAAAATCTGTCTGTTGCCGTTTCGGCTGACCTCGCCTTCCTCGGTTACCCCTGTTAAAGAAGTATACCTGGCGTGGGTATAGCCTGCGTGGTAGGTGACTTCCAGCCCGTTAAGTATTGTTGCCGCCAGCTCTAGTTCAGCTCCTTTGCTGTTCAGCTTGCCTACGTTTCTTGTAATTACCAGCGCATCTGGCATAACCAGCACCGGCACCTGGGCATCTCTCACCTGCGTATAAAACAAGGCTACGTTAAGGCGCAGTCGGTTTTGCAGAAAAGTATGTTTGGTGCCTAATTCATAGTTGTTGCTGAACTCGGGTTTATAGGCGTATAAAGGAGGTTGAGAGGGGTCAGAAGATAGCTGCGTAATGCCCCCTGCCCTGAAGCCCCGGCTAAACGTAGCGTACAACTGGCTTGTTTCTGCAGGGCGGTAAGCAATGCTGACTTTGGGTGAAAAAGCGCTGAAGCTGGCAGAGGCGGTAGTGTCTTCCTGCGTTACCATGGCTTCGTCCCCATCCATCTGAAACTCTCCCCGCACCGTTTGGCTTTTGTGCTCATAATCATACCGCAAGCCGGCGGTTAGTTCCCAACTGGGGTTGAACTGGTAGCTACCTTGCCCGAAGAAAGCCGCTCCAAACCCTTCCCCCATGTTGTAGTTAATACTGGTGAAGTTAGCGAAAGGAGCCCCTACCATTTCTGCATCTTCGCCAAAGTGCAGCCCCTGTTTTACCGGGTTGTCATTGTAAAAACCATATACCCCCGCCAGCCACTTTAAAGGTGAAAGGGAAGCAACAGGTGAAGACACGCGCACCTCTTGCGTAAGCACCTGTACTTTGTTCCAGTCAGCGCCGTAGTTGTTTAGAATAGATACACCGTCAATAGGGGAAAAATCTCCGTCTAAGGGGCCGTCATAGTACCGGTGGTTAGACTGGTAGGCGGTTTGCGAAGCCAGGCTGAAACCACTGCCCGAATAATTAGCAGAAAGAGACGCATTTACCGTGTTATCTACCATTTGGGCCGTGGCGTTTTGGTTTAGTCTGAATGGGTTAGCCAAGGCTTCCTCAGGACTGAAAACCAGTGGGAAAGCGCCGTTGTTTCGGTTGGCGCTGTGCTTTACGTTCAGGGTAACATCCCAATTTGTGGTAGGTAAAAACGTAAGGTAGTAATTGCCCATGAACACCTGCTGGCGGTCAAATTCAGAGTTATTATATTCATTTGTGTAGAACCCATTCTGTTTCCGGAACATACCGGCCACACCAACATACAACTTGTCTTTCACCAGTGGCGCCCGCAAACCGGCACTGTGGCGCTGCTGCCCGTAGTTTCCTATGTTCGCCTCGGCAAAACCACTTACCCGGTTGTCTGGCTTTTTGGTGATAATGTGAATTACGCCGCCCATGGCATTTCTGCCATATAAGGTGCCTTGAGGGCCGCGCAGCACTTCTACTCGTTCAATGTCCAGCAGTTCGGGCAGGTAAGTGTCCAGATTGAATTGGTTTACGCCATCAACATAAGTAGTCACCGCAGGGTCATAAGAGGTAGTGGTAATGCCCCTGATAGAGGTTACGTTTCGGTTATCTCCGGGATTTGCGGCAAACAAATTAGGCACAATGGCTGTGAGTTCCCGCACATCCCACAGGCGGTACTCCTGCACCTCTTTGCTAGATAACGTGGAAACACTGAACGGTACCCGTTGCAGGTCTTCTTCCTTTTTCTGGGCAGTAACCGTCACCTCTCCCAACTGTCGGCTTTCCCCCTCCAGCTGCACCACCACTTCTTGGTTTCCTGCCGTAACGTACATGGTTCTGGTAGCAAAGCCCAAGGCACTTACCCGCAGCGTGTACGGCCCTGCCGGAACCTGCTGGATCGTGAATCTTCCCTGGCTGTCAGTAGCCGCTCCTAAGGAAGTATTGAGCAAAGAGACAGAAGCCCCGGAAATGCCCTCGGCATTTTTATTCTGGACAGTACCTGAAATGGTCATCAGGTTTTGGCTATGTGCTGTTGTTACACCAATAAAGAACAACATGCAGATAATAAGAAGCTGTTTTACCATAGAGGGGTTAGTGAAGACTCTGTTGATACGAGGAGCAGGATAAAATATCAGAAATTTGCGTGCACAGTAAGAAGAACTACAAGGTCAACTAAGTTTTATCAGATCACCTAATCTGGTAAATCTTTCCTGTTTTTCCTTTTGGCCTGTTTTTATATGTCGTGAGCAAATATACTTCTCCTTTATCATCCTGTCCAAACCCCAAGAGATAATGGCCGAACTCAACTTTGGGCTTTATCTGAAAACGCAATTTTTTATGCTTCCAAATTCCCTGCTCTTTAGCTACTTCAGCTATAAAAACGGCTCCGTCGGCACTCCCGTAACGTTGGCTCCAAACCCCAAACAAATAATTGCCGACTAGGTCATGGCGGGCACTGCCCCGGTACACTTACCCTCCTATTCCGATATCTTAAAGAATAGAATGTATATGAATTTTACCATTGGCAGCTGCTCTAAACTTTTTAATTCGGTTTCGTTATTAATCTGTTTTAGGCTTGTTTTAAGGAAAACAGGCCCAAAACAAGACCAGGCTTGCCTTCACTTGATGTCAACAATATTTCTATAGCTGCCTAAATGATGCGTTCGGCCCATTCGCACAAGCCAGAGGGGTAGGCAAGACTTTCTAAGTTTAGCTTTTACAACAGATGTATCTGTTGGATTACAGTCCGCCACCATTTGAGAAAGCTTCGGCCCTAGCATACAAGTGGTCTATTCGGAATTTTTCTGGCTCCCCTCCTCCTCTTTTTCCCGCTGGCGCTTCATCATATCCACAACCAACCCTGACCAGGTGAAGTTGTGGGCGCCGTGCCCTTGGCCGGTAAACGGATTGTAATATTCTCGGCAGCCGCCCTTAGTGATAAGTCGTTTCACCGTGAGCAGCAGGTGCCGTGCCTCCTGAACGTACCCTTTCTGCAAAAGAAAGCCCTGCATAAACCAGTTAAACACTACCCAAGTTGGGCCCCGCCAGATGTAGATAGATTCGTCTGGGTCAAAAGCCGGCTCGTTCACCGAGAGAGACGGGATAGGGTACGGCACCTGAAAACCGTCTTTTTGCAGCAGGTGCTTTTTCAGGACTTTGCGGCATACCTCATCTGGGGTGGTCTTCAATACCACTGGGAAAAGAACAGTGGCTGTGGCAATTTTCAACTTCTGGTAACGGTGTCCATATAGATCATAGAAAGCCTGGTCCTGCTCGTCATACATATACTTGACAATGCTTTTGCCTGTTTTTTCGGCTTGAGCGGCAAATTCTGCTCCGTCTTCATCTCCGGCAATGTGGCACAGTTGCTCCAGCACCTCCAGATTCTGGGCGTACAAGGTGTTGAAAGCGGCATCTTTTACAATGAACTTGTTACTCTTATAAATGCGGGGCAGGTTGTAGTTATGAAAGAAGTTGTGCCGGTCTACCTGCAGAACTTTCCAGAACAGCAGCGGCCCTGCTTTGCCTTTGTCATACCCCAATACAGGGTCATAGCTGGCTTTCCAGTCCATGCCAGATTCAAACGGCGTTATGATGGAAAGCAGGCCCTGACCCTCAAAGTCTCTGTTCTGGGCCAGCCAATGGTAGTACTTCTTCAGTTTTGGCAGAAGCTCCTGTAGAAAGCTTATGTCTTGATCGGCTCGGTAAATACGTTCCACTGCCTGCGCCGCAATGGGCGGCTGCACCAGCGCCGACATGTGGGGTTTGTACATGTGCAGCGCATCTTTTGGCCTAAGCTGCAGTATGTCCGATGTTCTACCTGGCCATAGCCGTTCCCAATAATTCATGTGCCCAACAAAGCCATCGGGCCGCTGCATGGCAAAGAGGCTACGGAGGTGCTTTTTTGCCATGTCTACCTCGCCCAAAGCGGTTAAGGTGAACACATGGAAACAAGTGTCCCAGAAATACTGAAAAGGATAAGTACCAGGCGAGGGTTTGGTGTAATGGTAGGAGAAACCGCCTTTGCGCCCACTTATCATGTTCTTGTACAGCACTTCCCGCACCAGCTGCTTGATCTCCTCATCTGGCAGTACCTCATCCTCTGTTGGGTCAACGCTAGTCTTATCTTCGTTTGGCTGCATGGGCTTTATTTGATGTAGGCATCCCAACCAGCATAACTTTGGGTTTTAGGACCTAGCGGAATGGAAAGAACGGCTGTCAGCACTCCAAGGGCAGCTCCTGCTATTTTAAGTCCTATTGGGCTCTCTCCCAGAAACCAAGGTGCTATCGCCACTCCAAGACCAAGCAGCACGTTCAGGTAACGCCCCAAACGCAGCGGCTCGCCCATGCTGAACACTGATATGACCACAATCAAGGCACCGCCTAAATGGAACACATGCGCCACCATATCTTTGATGCTCACCCCAAACAAGGCTGGCCCAAACATCATGGCCGCGCCTAACAGAGTGGCGAAAGTTAACGTCCAGGGGAAACTCATGCCCCAAATGGAGGCACTGAAAACGGAGTTAGGTTTATGGGGAAATTTCATCAGCTCCGGCGACATGTCTTTGGCGTCGCTCTCAATGGTTCCGCCCTTCCAGAACACTTTCCAGAAGTTCTCGCCCTGCTTCACTTTCTTTTTCATGAACTGGCCCATGGCAATCACCTCGTCTACTTCCAGCGGAATCATAGGAATCATGATGATAGCCGCCAACAGGCAGAACGTACACCAAGCCCCCACAATGACCGGTTGGCTGATGACCAGAAATATGTGCACCATCCCGAGCGGGATCACCAGAATACCGAACAGGGCCACCATCCAAGGCATGGTGCGCCAGCGGCTGGGTGCCCCCATGAACCCCATCAGAAACTCCAGAGTGTACGCCATAGCCCCTAAGCCGGCGTCTGAAACAGGCAGGGAATGCGACATGGCAGAGTTGAGCACCTGCTCGCTCTGCTGGCCAAAGAACGGGTCCCACACGGAATCAATGTAGCCTAGCTGAAAAGCGGCCAAATAGCGGGATACCACCCAACCCATAAAACCTAGCACCATCATAATCCAGCGCTGGGGCCAGCTGGAGGGGTTGTAACTCCAACCCGGTGGGGTGTCAGGGCCCATTTTCATGTACATGATCATGTTGGGCATGCCTGGAATGAGAATAGTCAAGGCTATGATCAGGGCACCCACCAAAGTATCATTGTAGTAGGCCACCGCCGTGGGCGACCATAGTACCAAAGGCGCAAAGGTGAGCCAAACGCCCACGAAGCAGCAAATCCAGAGGCTGACAGGCCGGTTTGGGGTAAGGCCGCGCCACCCGAAAATAATGAGCAAGGCACCGCTGATGATGTCGCTCCATTTCATGGCGGCAATGCGATTGTCTAACGATAGCCAGACACTTCTGCCGCCCGATGGCTGCACGGTACCAATACCATAGTCAAAGGTTAAGGGAGAAAGAAGCACCCATGCTCCAAGCAGAATAATCATCCAATACACCCACAGGGTTTGCATGTGGTGCATGTGCAGCATTTTCTTTCGCATGTCTTCAGACATCATCATATCATGTCCTGAATCATCATGGCCTTTGTCTTGCTGCTTATCGTCGTGCTGGTGCATTTCTTTGTTGTGCTGCCGGATTTGTTTTTCGGCCATTGGACGGGTGACTCCACGCATGCCCATGCCTCCGCCTTTGTCATCTGAGTGGTGGTGGTTATGATCCTTTTCCATTTGCAGTAGATATATGTCTTACATAATGTTTCATGCGGTGACTCTAGCATTTAAACTGCACTTCCAGACTTCTATTCTAGCAAAGCCACCTCACAACTAAAGGGGGTTGATTCGGAGCGCTACAGGCTTATTTTGAATCTCACTCGCTGCACCTGCTGCTGCTCATTATCTTATTTTACCTAGGGGCCGTCTATTTCGTTGCGCAGAATGAATAGGCATTTTATAAAACTACAGCCTGATATGCTTTTGAAAGAGGCAGAGCGAGTTAGGAAACACCTTGCTAAATCAGCAAACCTTCGCCCCTTTTTTCGGTATTAAAATGATACGCTGAACCAGACAGGCGCACCTTATGACTATTGAAAACACGCCTGCTTTGGCTCAATTTCAGTACAACATATTTGAAGTACATGCCTACATATAACCATCAACCCAGCTGTTTTTACCGTTTGAATAGTTTATTCTGGCTAGTTGCGGCCTTACTGCTAGCAGTTGCTCCGGCACAAGGGCAGCTCTTGCCTGAGTCAAAAAAAGAAGAAGCTCCAGCTGCCCCTGAATGGCCTGAAGATTCTTTGGGCCGGCGCACCCCCCGCGGTACCGTCAGTGGCTTTATACAGGCAGTAGCCAACGAAAACTACACTAGAGCCGCGCATTATCTTAAATTAGACCGCACCCTAAAACGAAAGCGGGGTGGCCCTGAGTTAGCCCAGGCTCTACAGCGCCTCTTAGATGTTCAGGGTAATATATATCCGTACTCCAGATTAAGTGAAGCACCCGAAGGCCTGGTAGAAGACAACCTGGGGCCAAACTTGGAAAAAGTAGGCACTGCCACTCTCAACGGGGAAACCTTTGACCTTATTCTGGAAAAAACCGAAGGGCCCAAAGGTGCGCCGCTGTGGTTGTTCTCTTCACAAACGGTGCAGCGCATTCCGCTAGGCTTTGAGCCGCAGGAGTCTGAACTGCTGGTGGATAGTCTTTTGCCCGTTGCACTGCAAGAAAACAAATGGGGAGGCGTACCCATTGGGCACTGGTTAATCATTCTGCTGCTGGCCGTTCTCACCTATGCCTTCGCCTGGTTTGTGACCTCCAGCCTCTTATACCTCATAAGAATGATTTGGCCTAAGGCAGGCGAAGAACCCACTGAGGGCATTATCAAAGCCTTTGCCTTGCCCATACGGCTTTATTTGGCCGTGTGGATTTTTGTGGCTGCCAGTCAGCAGATTGGTATCTCTATCATTGTGCGCCAACGATTTAGCGAGGTAACTATTATTGTAGGCCTGGCTGCTTTGCTGCTACTGCTGTGGCAATTGATTGATGCCGTTTCAAGGTTCAGTGAACGGCGGCTTACCCGCCGGGGCAATATGGCCGGCGTCTCTGCGGTGCTGTTTTTTAAGAGAGGGATAAAGATTGCCTTTTTTGCCTTCGGTTTTATTGTGTTGCTCGATTCACTGGGGTTTGATGTGACCGCCGGTATTGCCGCCCTGGGTATTGGTGGTATTGCGCTTGCGCTGGGCGCCCAGAAAACCGTGGAGAATTTTGTAGGCAGCGTCACGCTCATAGCCGACCAGCCGGTGCGCGTGGGCGACTTCTGTAAGGTAGGCGACATAGTAGGTACCGTTGAGCAGATTGGCATGCGCTCTACCCGCCTCCGGACGTTGAACCGCACTATTGTCACCATTCCCAATGGAGAGTTTTCTTCTTTGAAGATTGAGAACTTTGCCCATCGTGACCAGTTTCTGTTTAACCCCACTTTTGGCCTGCGGTTTGAGACTACACCCGAGCAAATCAGATACCTGTTGGTAGAGCTCCGGTCAATTTTATACGCCCACCCCAAAGTAGACCCGGAGCCAGCCCGCATCAGGTTTACTAAAATTGGGGCAGATTCTCTTAACCTGGAGGTATTCGCCTACATACACGCTGCCGATTTCAGCGGGTTTCTGGAGGTGCAGGAAGACATTCTGCTGCGCATGATGGACATAATTGAAGCCAGCGGCACCGGCTTTGCCTTCCCTTCGCAAACCCTGTATTTGGCCAGAGACAAAGGTCTGTCAGAAGAAAAAGGAAAACAGTCTGAGGAGAAGGTTCGGCAATGGCGGGAGTCTGGTGAAATACCTATCCCGAACTTTGACTACGAGCAGATTCAGAAACTAAGAAACACTATTCAATACCCACCGGAAGGCAGCAGCGTAAAAGACAACGAAGCGCCAGTGTAGCGGCTACCCTTACTTGAAATTTGCGGCTCCAATTGCACAGGCCCCAGACCCTGTTTTAGGCCTGATTTTCTTAAAACAGACCCAAAACAGACATGATAGCTATTGCACCTATAGCTAATTATTGAGTCTAAACCTTTCCTTACTTCTTGATTTACAAAACTACAATAAACACAATCAAAGAATAGGCGTACCATTTAAAGAATTAATTTATTCAGAAATAATATGCCACAAGAAAATACTTCAGAAAAAAAGAGCAAAGGAGTAGTAGTGATTACGGGTGCCTCTGCCGGTTTAGGCAGATCTATTGCCCGCACCTTTGCCAAGAATGGGTATGATGTCTCGCTCTTGGCCCGGGGGCTGGAAGGGCTGCAGGGCGCGCAGCGAGAGGTAGAAGCCATGGGCCGAAGAGCCGTCTATTTTCAGGTTGACGTAGCCGATGCCGATGCTGTGGAAGACGCCGCCGCCAAAACAGAAGAGCAACTGGGGCCAATTGACGTCTGGATTAACAACGCCATGAACAGCGTGTTCTCTCCCATAAAGGAAATGACCCCGGAAGATTACAAACGGGTGACGGAGGTGACCTATCTGGGGCAGGTGTACGGCACGTTGTCTGCCTTAAAACGCATGCTGCCCCGTGACAAAGGCAAGATAGTATTGGTAGGCTCTGCCCTGGCTTACCGAGGAATTCCTTTGCAGTCGGCGTACTGCGGCTCAAAACATGCCATACAGGGTTTCTTTGATTCGTTGGTGACAGAACTGATGCACGACAACAGCAAGGTAACCGCTACCATGGTGCAGTTACCTGCCATGAACACCACCCAGTTCGGATTTGTGAAAAGCAGACTCCCCAATAAACCCAAACCAATGGGCAAAATCTTTCAGCCCGAAGTAGCCGCCGAAGCCATTCTTTACGCAGCTGAGCATGACCGTCGGGAAATAAACGTGGGTTGGCCTACTTTGAAAGCAGTGGTAGGAAATAAAATTGCTCCCTGGTTTGCCGATTATGTTCTGGCCAACAATGGCATTGAAGGCCAACAGACGTCAGAACCAGAAGACCCTAACCGCAAGAACAACCTGTACGAACCGCTCCCCGGAGACCATGGTGCCCACGGACCCTTCGGCGACCAATCCACCAACTTTAGTCCGCAGCTGTGGGCCACGCTCCACCGGAAAGAGATATTGACCTCAGCGGCAGCTTTGGGTGGCTTGTTACTGCTTAATAAATTCTGGAAAAGATAAGCCACCTGCGGCACCTTGCGATAGGCGGCCACTGTGTAACAGCGGCCACCTATCGTCAATAGGTCCGGTTGGGGTGATTTGGCCTGACAAGCATCCATAGTATTAACCCAAAAGGCCAGGCAAACAGCGCCACCAGAATGGCAATAATTAAACCAGGCTTGCCCCGCCGATTCGCATCATTGTACACCCAAACAATGCTCCAGATATACAAGACAAGTCCTACCAGAGCAAGCACAAGGGCTACAATGCCAAAGCCTAAAAAGAAACCAGTTCCGTCTTCCATAGTTCATTTAGATTGATGTTATATATCTTTCTCTAACGATATAACGCCCAGTACGTTTACAGAAACAACAGGCGCTGGAGCAGAAGTAGATTTCTTTCTCGGTTTCTTAACATTGAATAAGACATGACAAACAAAAAACTTACTGATGATGGCATACCACCTGGCTGGAGTTATAACCCCGCCAGCTGGCCCCAACGTTTGCCCATTGTAGGAATGGCTATGGTAGGTTTTGGCATTGCCACTTACTTATCTCTATTTCAGCTGAATATTGTAGCCGATGTGTGGGAGCCTTTTTTTGGAGAGGGCAGCCGAAAAATTTTGACGTCAAAAACTTCCCGAATCCTTCCCGTACCTGATGCGGTGCTTGGCGCCCTTGGCTACTTAGCCGATGCCCTGGCCGGAGCCATTGGGGGAACTCGGCGCTGGCGCACCATGCCTTGGATTGTAATTGCCTTTGGTGTTCTGGTTGGGCCTTTGGGAGCTATCAGTATATTACTTGTGGCTCTACAGCCCGTGTTGTATGACAGCTGGTGTACCCTATGTCTTAGCACGGCAGTAATCTCCATTATCATGATTGGCCCAGCCATGGATGAAATGCTGGCGAGCCTGCAGTACATGCGACGCGTAAAAGATGCACGGCTCTCCCTCTGGAAAGCTTTCTGGGGGAATAAAGAAATTGAACAAAAAGTTATTTAGGTATGTGGGCACAAGTAATCAATGCGCTTTTGGGCATCTGGCTCATGGCCTTTCCGGCCATTTTTGAAACAGACAAAGTCATTGCAAACAATGAACAGATTGTAGGCCCAATTATAGCCTCTTTTGCCATTATCTCGTGGTGGGAAGCTACCAGAGCGGTACGTTTATACAACATACCGCTGGGGTTCTGGCTTATATTAGCCCCTTGGGTATTGGGCTATGACAATAACACAGCCTTGGTAAACGAAACGGTGGTGGGGGTGCTCGTCATTGGTTTGTCACTAGTGAAGGGCAAAATAGAAGAAAGATTTGGTGGCGGTTGGTCGGCTATCTGGTCCAAAAATCCTACACATGTGCAAGAGGCTAGAAATAATCCGATTAAATGATTTTTCCTTTGTATTTGAAAGAAATATTTTGTCTCTAACCCGCAGCCTGAGCTCATGGGAGGTGTCAGGTGAGAATTAGACGTTAGGTTCTTTAGACCAAGGTTATAGGTTTATATTCTTCGGCTTTAGCCCAATTAAATTGCTTGGCTAAAGCCGATATGATCTCATTAGGAAACTTTGGCTGAAGCCAAGACCTATTCAAAGATCAAACGCAATCAGTTTTACAATTGAAAGGAGTAAAACAGCAAATCCTCTTCAGTTAATTTCTCTCACTCCTCTGTTATTGTATCTTATGAAAAATGCACTCGTAAGAAAGCACAGAACAAACGTTGAAAGTAATTAATCTAAAGCTTAAAATATGTCTATCTCATTAAAACCTCTGAAAGAGCAGGTAATTGTCATAACCGGAGCCTCTAGTGGAATAGGGCTCGCTACTGCCAAAGAAGCAGCAAAAAGGGGCGCTACCGTTATACTAGCCTCCCGTAACCGTGAAGCTCTGCAAGAAATTGAACAGCAAATAAGAGCCGAAGGCGGCAAGGCTTTCCATTGCGTGGCCGATGTGGGGCGCAAAGAAGAAGTACAGTGGATAGCCGACGTAGCCATAACTGAATGCGGTGGTTTTGACACTTGGGTAAATGACGCAGGCGTTTCAATCTATGGCCGCATAGACGAGGTGAGCGACGAAGACAATCGCCGTTTATTTGACACCAACTTTTGGGGCATTGTCTACGGCTCTCAGGTTGCGGCTCAGCACCTAAGACACAAAGGCGGCGCCATTATAAACTTAGGAAGTGAAGTGTCTGACATAGCCATTCCGCTTCAGGGAATGTACTCCGCCAGTAAACACGCCGTGAAAGGATTTACTGATGCTCTTCGGGTTGAGTTAATGGAGGACAAAGCACCCGTTTCTGTCACGTTGATCAAGCCCGCAGGTATTGACACCCCTTATCCAGAACACGCCAAAAACTATACAGATAAGGCGCCTACCCTTCCGGCACCGGTATATGTTCCAGAAGAAGTAGCTGATGCCATTCTTTATGCCGCAGAGCATCCTTCACGCGACATAATGGTGGGCGGCGGCGCCAAGATCATGAGTGCCTTGAACAAACGGTTCCCAGGCGCCATGGATTGGGTGAACTCAAAAATCATGTCAAAGCAACAATTACGCGACGAAGCTGCCTGGAACAAGGAAGGTTCTCTCCACAGCCCAGGCAATGACGGCAACATCAGGGGCGACCACAAAGGCTATGTCATGAAAACCAGCCTGTATACCCGCGCGAAAACTAACCCAATGAAAACAGGGATACTTGCCTTAGTTGCCGGTGCGGCAGTTGTGGCCCTAATGAACAATAACTCCAAGAAGAACGGACGCCACCAGGCCAAGAAAAGCTATAGCAACGGCAGACAAAACAGCAGCGTGGGCACTACCAGAACATCGGTAAGCAACCCCACTGCTACAGTAGCAACTCCACCTGTTTCCGCGGCACCAGGCTCTACCCCGGTAGCAGCCCCTACAAATCCACTGCCAGGCCAATCATAGGCTGAAACGCTAGGCAATTACATTGGTGCACCCTCAAACTTATGGGGTGCACCATTTTTTTTATACCCTAACCAAAGACGAACCGGCCAGGTGGAAGAATAACAAGGTTTTGCAGCACTTCTGGCCAAACATTCTGGAAACCTCTTTCTGCTCTCGCGTAAAAGAAAAGAAAACCTGCCGCTATGGGACCTACGAAACAAGAAATGCTGGAACACCAGCTGAAAGGAAGAGACATCTCAGACCCTAACGTGCTGCTGGCCATGTGGGAAATTGACCGCACCCTTTTTGTCCCGGAAGAGCTGCGTGAGCGGGCATATGAAGACAAAGCTCAGCCCATTGGAATGGAGCAGACTATTAGCCAACCTTACATTGTAGCTTACATGGCACAGGCTCTGCGCCTTTCGTTAAATGAAAGAGTACTGGAAGTGGGTACAGGCTGTGGTTACAATGCAGCCGTCTTATCTAGGCTGGTGGCGCAGGTGTACAGTATTGAAGTAATTGAATGGCTAACGCAACTTGCCAGAGAAAACATACAAAAGGCTGGCATACACAATGTCACCACCCGCCACGGCGATGGGTTTAGAGGTTGGCCTGAGGAAGCACCGTTTGACGCCATCATTCTTACCGCCGCCCCTCCCGCCATTCCAGAACCACTTAAACATCAGCTGAGAATTGGAGGCCGCCTTTTAGCTCCGGTAGGGTCTAACCTGCAAAAACTGGTTATGCTGATCAGACACTCAGAAAGCTATTTTGAAGAGCGGGAATTGATTCCCGTTCGGTTTGTACCCATGACGGGCGAAGCGCAAAAGAGAGGCTAAGACGAAAGCTCTAAGTCAGCTCTACAAAGCCTAGTAGCCAAATTTTAATTAACCAAGGCCAATGTTTTAAATTAACCATATCCCCCTTTCTTCCATTAAAAAACTAAAAGAGCTTCCATGCTATTGCTAACGTTTCCCTTAGAGACCGTATACCAATTACATAACCTAATGATACTAGCATGATTACTGACCACGTACAACACACGCTAACTAGCATAAGCAGCGCCATCGGCAAAGGTGTATTGGCCGGCTTAGTAGGCACTGCCGCCATTACTGTCTCACAACTGATAGAAATGCAGTTTACCAAGCGAAAGCCCAGTAGCGCTCCGGCAAAAGTGGCAGGTCAGGTAATGGGCGTGGTGCCCAGCAACAAAGACCAGGCCGCTGAACTGAGCGGTGAGCCGGTAGCAACAGGAAAAAGCAACAAGCAGGTGAAAGAAGAGCACCAGGAGCGCTTTTCGCAGATGATCCATTGGGAGTACGGTACCTCCTGGGGGTTGGCGCGCGGTGCCATGGAAATTGCCGGCCTCACCGGCTGGGCAGCTACGGCAGCACACTTTGGGGCTGTCTGGGGTACTGCCCAGGTTATACTTCCGGCCGCCAACGCATCAGAACCTATCACTGAATGGTCGCCGAAGCAAATTGCCACAGACGCATTGCACCACGGTATTTACGCCATAGCGGCAGGTGTAGCATATGATTTCCTTACAAAGGCTGAAAAAGAGGCCTGACACCACTAATCAACATTCTAAAACATAAGGTGTTTTCAGCTTGTTTTCTTCAAAACAGCTCCAAAACACACCTGACACCTCTTTCTCTTTTACACTACTATGAAAAATTTTTCTTTGTATAAACCTAGTCGATTATTCCTTTCAATTTCCACTTTACTGGTATTCCTGTTACTCGCCCACTTTGGATTTGCACAGAAATCTACGGTGCAAACCAAAGCTGGTGCCGTACAGGTAGAAACATTGGCCGAAAACCTGAACCACCCTTGGGGCATGGCATTTTTGCCGGACAAGCGACTGTTAGTGACGGAACGTTCAGGACAGTTACGCATATTGGATACGAATAATAAACTTTCGGCGCCTCTGCAGGGTGTTCCCAACGTTTTTGCTACTGGCCAGGGAGGTCTTTTAGATGTGGCGCTTGATCCCAACTTCGCCCAAAACCAATACGTCTACTTCACTTATGCCGAACCAGGTGAGAATGGCACGGCCTCTACGGCTGTGGGGCGGGGCAGACTGCGAGCAGACCAAATTAAAGACTTTCAGGTGATTTTCAGGCAGACTCCTAAAGTAGAAGGACCTAACCATTTTGGCTCCCGCCTGGTTTTCTCACCAGACGGCTACTTGTTTGTGGCCTTAGGCGAGCGATTTAAGTTTGACCCGGCCCAAGACCTCTCTAACCACTTAGGCACCGTTATTAGAATCAATCCGGACGGCTCAGTACCCAAAGATAACCCATTTATAGGCAAGGCAAACGCCAAAGATGAGATTTGGTCGTACGGCCACCGTAATATTGAAAGTGCCGCCATAGATCCTAAAACAAAACAACTTTGGGTTGCAGAGATGGGTCCGTTGGGCGGTGATGAACTCAATTTAGTAGAACCCGGTAAAAACTATGGCTGGCCTTTGGTAAGTTGGGGAAAACACTATGACGGAAAAGACATACCAGACCCTACCACAAAACCTGAATTTACTGATGCAGTGATTAAATGGACACCTACTATTTCGCCCTCGGGAATGATCTTTTACACCGGCAATACATTTCCAGCATGGAAAGGAACTGCTTTGATTGGCGGTTTAACTAGTTCAGGACTTGTGCGGGTGCAAATGAATGGTAAACAGGCAAAGGAAGTAGAGCGCATTCCGTTAACCGTGCGTGTGCGTGATGTAGAGCAGGCTCCAGACGGAACCATTTATGTTCTCACTGATGATGATAAAGGAAAAATACTCCGCATAAGTCCGCTGAGCGGCAGAAAGCGTCCAAAGTAATTTATCTTTATAAACAGTAACGCAGGCAATATGCTGTCTGCGTTACTGTTTATGAGTTTTATTGTTTTTAAGATCACTGGCAATAGAGTGGTATATGTCACCAATCAAATATAAGCCTGAGTAGTTTTACTTTGATTAAGGCTGCGGGTATTGCAGCAATCCCTTGAACAAATTGTTCCCATGCACCGACCTCAATGTATCAGTTTACTTCCTTTAAAAACAGTAGCCTGCCCCTTTTCCCAGCAGTTATCTATTTCCTCTTTTAGGCTTGTTTTCTTCAAATCAGCCCAAAAACAGTGACCTTTTGCACGCTAAGCAGCGCCTTTATAAACCCCAGTGCCTGTAATTAGTATAAAGGATTGGCAAGACGAGCCGATGCAACAGCCTAGAATTTTAGACATGCTTCGCCGTCTCCGTGTCACGGCGTACCTTGCTTAAGCTACAACTATGAAAAACGTCTCCATTTATCATGCCTGTGCGGTGTTGCTTTTCGGCATCCTGCTCATTGTGGCGCTTTATTATGGTCGGCTTTTCTTTATCCCGCTGTTTTTTGCCATTCTGCTTTCCATGCTCATGACGCCTGTCAGTAATTGGCTGGAACGAAAAGGCATAGGTCGTGTGTGGGCTACCCTTATCTGCATCTTACTTATTATATTGTTTATTGCTGCTGTCTTGCTGGCTATCTCTTTGCAGGCGGCTTCTTTTTCTCAGGATCTCCCTCAAATTCAGAAGAAGTTGCAAGAAACTTTATCCAATGTACAGCAATGGATTCAGCAACAGTTTGGCGTAGCCCCAGAGGAACAGCTGAAGTTCATGCAAGAGCAAATCTCAAAGCTTTCCCAATCGGTTAACACGTACGTGAAAACATTTTTAAGCGGGGCGCTGGGTCTTATAACGTCATTTGTTCTGGTAATTTTATACATGTTCTTCCTAATGTGGAGACGGGAGAAGTATCAGGAATTCCTGCTTCGGCTTTTCTCTTCTGAAAATTCCATGGAGACCAAGAAAACGATTGAGGAAATAACTCAAGTCTCTTCTCAGTACCTGATAGGGCGGGTTATTTCCATGCTTTTTCTGTGGGTGTGTTACAGCATCGGGTTTTCTATTATAGGGTTAGACAACGCCCTTCTTTTAAGTGTCATTGCCGTTCTACCCACCATAGTACCCTACATTGGTGCGTTTGTGGGTGGCTTGTTTCCTATACTCATGTCATTTGTGAGCGGGTCTACCGGCATGATTATACCTGTTGTTGCCATTTTAGCCGCTGCCCAGACCATAGATAACAATATTATTGAACCACTGGTGATGGGTGCCAAAATGGACTTAAGCCCAATATTCACTGTGGTGGCCATTGTGCTGGGTCAAATGCTGTGGGGCGTTGCCGGCATGGTTCTGTTTGTACCTATGTTTGCCGTTATCAGAATTATTTGTCAGCATGTTTCCCCCTTGAAACCGTATGGCTTCTTATTAGAAGATGAATTAGGTGAACCCGGTTGGGTTAAAAAACTGAAACAAAAATTTACGAGCAACTAATCTTTTCTATAGGGTTCACCCCAAGTATGACCATCTGCTGCTCACTGCAATAAATAATCTAGGGCAGCGCGATGGAGATTGTCCTTTAATACTGTAAAGTAACCTGAGTAATTTCATTCTATGCCTCTAGCTAAAATCAAGTACTCATTCAAAAAGGCTTACATTCAAATTACCACCAGCATATCCTTCTACCCTATCTTGATCACCGTAGGGTTAATTTCACTCTCCTTTGGTATTTCTTACTTAGACAATATTGGGGTGGGCGAAGCTCTCATGAACAAAGTTCCGTTTCTGAAAATAGACAACCCAAACACTGCCCGTTCCCTGCTTTCATCATTTCTGACTGGTCTTATCAGTTTGGTTACGTTCATGTTCGCCATGGTCATGATTGTTCTCAGCCAGATAACTTCAAGTTTTTCACCAAGGCTACTGCCAGACTTGGTCAGCAAGAAGGGAAATCAAATTGTACTGGGTGTCATCATTGGGAGCATTTGTTTTATTGCTGTGGCTATCAGCAACATTGAAACACTAAATACCGGACCCAAAGTACCGCTTCTGTCGGTTGAAGTAGGTATGATCCTGGGCTTCGCCAGCGTTATCTCTTTTATTTACTTTATTCATAAAATTTCAAACGAAATTCAGATTGGCAACATTCTCAACAGCCGTTACCGCATCACCAGAGACGCCTTGGACAAAGAATTGAACAGCGGCACCTATTATCATGAATGGAAAGAACAAGAAGAATTCACTCTTGTCAACGCTTGGGATTCGGGCTATTTTGACACCGTTACAACGAAAGAATTTTTAAAATCATCTAAGAAACATCAACTGAAAATAAGGCTGCTAAAACACCAAGGCATGTACCTGCTCAAAGGCGAGCCGTTTCTTGAAATTAACCAGCCCCTAACCGATACCATTCAGGAAGTACTGGAAGAAAATGTGATTATCCGGCACCAGGAGAACGTGGATGAAAACATCTTTTATGGCTTTAAGCACCTGACAGAAATAGCGGTTAAAGCCCTGAGCCCAGCTGTGAATGACCCTGGCACCGCCATACATGCTGTTGACTATCTTTCTGATTTACTCTGCAGGCTGCAACAGCTAAAAGGGCAAAAAGTGGTGAGGCATGAAGACGGCACCGCCAGCATTATTTATCTGCCAATTCCTTATGAAAACATTTTTTACCTGTGCACAGCCAGCATCAGGGCCTACTCCACCCAAGACGTAACCTTACAAGGCAGACTTATAGACCTCATTCATAAATTAAGCAGACATGATGAGGAAAATAAGTACAAAGACCTGTATGAAATGTCCTTGGTAGCTTTAGAAGAGGGCTCAGAAAAAGAAATGAAAAGTCAGGCAGATATTCTTTTTGTCAAAGAATTGGTTCAGAAGGCTAGAAAAGAACTTTAGTTGCAGCCTACTCCTCTCCGGATAATTTTATTTAATTGAACATCAACGTATAAAACCGACAATCAATGGTTTCATACCTTTTATACACTGCTAATCAATTAGAAATAAACTTAGCTGTCATTGCATCGTTCCCGTATATAAAGAACTGAAACTGCTCTAAGGTAGTGCCGAAGGAAGTAAAAGAGGAGCAAAAGCCTTCTTGATGTTTCATATGACCAAATCCTTCATAAACCGCCTATGAAAAGACTGGTATTCACGTTCATCTTTTGCTGCCTACTTATTATTTCGGCCTTTCTGTTGTTTGGAGGTGTGGAAAGTTTTGTAGAAGAGAAATTAGGCGATACCCAGTCTGTGCTCATGTACACTGCTTTCAGCTCTTTCTTTCTCACGTTTGATGTGGTACTTCCCGTGCCCTCTAGCCTAATTATGATTCTGAACGGGAAAGTGTTGGGTTTTCTGCCAGGTATGCTGCTATCTCTTGGCGCCGGACTATGTTCCTCCTGCCTTGGGTTCATAATTGGCCGCAAAGCCTCCCCCTACCTGAATAAACTCTTTACACAGAAAGAGCGGGAAATGAGCGACCACCTCTTCCGCAGATTCGGCGATACCGCTATTGCCATCTCAAAGGCTATACCTATTCTGTCAGAGGCTGTTTCCGTAGTTTCCGGCACCACTTCTGTGGCTTTCAGCTCCTTTTTCCTATACTCTTTTATTGGGCATACCGTCATTTCTCTGCTTTACTCCTACGTGGGGAGTTATGCCAGCACCTTAGACACGAATCTAATGGCCGGCACAGTTATTCTTTTTGCTCTTTTTCTAAGCTGGTTTATACAACTTCTGGTAAAGAAGGGCAGTCCATTGCCTAGAAACGCATAGCAGAAAGGGAGAGAAAGCCAGCATAACACTAGAGATCAGCTGTACTAACCATATAAAACCTATATTCATGGCAACTGACTACGCTTCTTTACGCAAGAACACTGGATTCTCCATTTCCAAAAGCACCTTGAAGAACGGCACCGCCTCGGGGTCAATCTTACAAAATTTACCAACGCCTGCCCGTCCGGTTATCAATGCCTCAGACGTGGTAGTGCCAGAAGGTTATACCGTTGAGCCGGTAATGGTAGGCCTCTCCTTCCCCACCGATGTTTCCTTTGCCCCTGACGGCACCATTTTCGTGAGCGAGGGCGGCAGCTCTTGGCCCACCCGCCCTTACATGCCCGCCCGAATTTTAGTGCGCAAGCCTTCTGGCGAAACCGAGGCCATTACAATGAATGTGCAGGCGGGTCCTCGGAGCGTTACATGGCACAATGGCGATCTCTATTTTACCTTAAAAGGCGGCTACCACATGCAGGTGGTGCGGTACAGTTTAGAAACCGGTGAAATGAAAATATTGATTGATGCCTTGCCCAGCGGAGGCTGGCATGAACCAGGCGGGCCAGTTTTTGGGCCTGATGGCCTAATGTACTTCGGGAACGGTTCAGTGACGCAACAGGGCGTGGCTCTACCCGCTGGCTTTACTGTAGATTTAGCCAAGCACCCAAATGCGCATGATGTACCGGGGCAAGACGTAACCTTGACAGGGAACAATGTTAGGAGCCGCGACCCCAGAATGCCTTACCCTTACATGGTGGAGTCTGGGGCGTTCAAACCATTTGGTACACCGGCTAAGAAAGGCGAAGTAGTAAAAGGAGAGCTCTTCTGTAACTCCGCTGTCTGGCGCTCACGCCCCGATGGAACTGATGTGGAGCTGTTGGCGTGGGGAATCCGCAACCCTTTCGGCATGGCCATTAACGATGACGGAGAACTGTATGTAACCGACAATGACTTTGAGGAAAAAGGAGAGCGTGCCATCGCCAATGATCCAGACCGTATATGGCACATTAAAAAAGCACGTGAACCATTTGGTTCTGTGAAAACCCCAGACTGGTACGGCTTCCCTGATATCTGCGGAGACGGGCTGCCGGTAAATCACCCTTCACACCTGCCAAGCCGCGGGAAAGCCGCTGAGCTGTTGATCGAGAATCCGCCGAAGTGGGCTGGTCCTGCAGCCTTCTTAGAAAAGCCCCACTCCTGTATGTGCAAAATGGATTTTTGCCGTTCCGATGCCTTTGGCTATAAAGGAGAACTCTTCGTGGCTGAATGGGGCACATTAGCTCCCTTGAACTCACCCCGCCCCGAAGATCTAGACCATGGTTTCAGAGTGATTCGGGTAGATGTAAACAAGGGTACGGCAGAACCTTTCCTCCATAACAAAACCATGGGTCCTGCCTCATCGGTAGGCGGTGGCGGCATTGAGCGACCGGTTTCCTGTAAGTTCGGCCCCGACGGCAGTTTGTATGTATTAGATTTTGGTGTGGCCAAGGTAACGCCTGGCAACATGCTGGCCTTTGCCCACACCGGTGTTCTATGGAAAGTAACCAGAAAATAAATCAGAATGGAATCCTCTACCAAAATCACCCTTGTTGAACTGGACCAAGAAACCCGCGAAAACCAGCTGGACCGCGCCAAAGCCTGGTTTGACAACCTGCTCCTGACGCAATCTTCTTGCCGCAAACTGGTGGAAGACACCGTTGAGAAAATTGAGGAACCGCACATAAAACAGTACCTGGCGGAAATGGCTCTTCAGGAACAGGAGCACGAGGAAAAAGCCCGGGAGCTGTTCAAGATAATTGGGCGAGAACCCTCAGATATGCGGCAACTGCTTGGGCAAATAGCGGGCAAAGCACGGCAAGCCTTAGGCGATTTTATAGCAGTGTCTGGCAGCGCGAAAGGCCCATGGCAAGACCTGCATCAGGTGTACCTGTCCAACTTCAACTCTATGGGAGCATTTGCCGTTGCTGAGCAACTGGGTCTGGCACTAGGCATACCCGCCATTGTAGACACCGTTTTCCCAGTCATTGCGGAAAAGTCTACAAGCCAACTGTTGCTGCAGGAATGTGTGTTGGAAATGTGCTCCAAGTCGATTCTATACCACGAGCCATTCTAAAGATAACTAGGAGCAGCAGCTTTAGGTTAAGTTTAGATGTTTCTTCAACTACAGTTAGAGACAATTTACCTGGCGCAAGCATCTGCTCGTGTCCCTACGCATTTCGTCCCCCTTTGAAGGTAGGGCCGTTAAGTTCTCCGCTGTTCGGGATTTGCAATCCCGAACTTGAGTATCCTGCGGATTTGCAATCCGCGGCTTTTCCGTTTTATGGCGCAGCAACGGGGATTACAAATCCCCTAGATACACGCTTCCGGATTGCAAATCCGGAAGAGCAACCTCTTATGGTGAGAACTTAACAGCCCTACCCCTTTGAAAGAGGTAGGGGAATGATTTCTCTTATTAAGTGATCTTGTACTGAAAAAGGCTGCCGTATTTAAAGTGCTGTAGCCTTTATTAGAAGCAATTCTGCTTCAAGTTTTTAACTTGGGGCTTTTATGGGACAATTTTTCAACTTGCCTTTTTTTCCTGCTCTGCCACGAAAGCTGAAAGCTTTCACCATGTAAGCCACAAGCTGGAAGCTTGCGGCAGGTTAAATTTCTTCTCTACAACATGAGCAATAGAGGGCGATTATTGGTTTTCTGTTGCTGAATTTTCCTTCAGTTTAGAATATACTGGTTCACAAGTTCCTGAAGTATGCTCCACGCCATAGCTGTTTTAGGCCTATTTTTAGAAAAACAGCCTGAAAACAGCCAGACAGTTTGCCCTTCTGCTACAGATATGGAGGCAATTTCCGTATTTGCACCCACGGAAATCCGTATGCAAAAAACATGAACCGTTTCCTTTCCAGAGACTCCTCTGCACAACTGCTTCAACATATTCAAGACAGTGGAATTTCTTACCAGTACGACTATGAGAAACACCGCCTAGTCTTATTAGACGAAGCAGGGAATGAGCAGGTATTTTTCCGGTTACCCATAGTACTGTCCCCTCCTGGTCAAAATTTACCTGAAGGTGGGGTGCAGTATGTGGTTGTTTTGATTCAGGCTGGAAACTGCGCCATGGGTTATTACGAAGATGGCCACAACCTGGACCATAAGGTTTTCCGTTCGTACATGGTCCGGAAGAAACAAGGTAAAAGCCAGATTAAATATCTGAAAACAAAAGGTAAATCAAGAGCAGGATCACGGGTAAGACTTGGCGAGACAGTTGAGTTTTTTGATAACATCAATGGTCGGTTGCAAGAATATTTTGAAGACCACCAAATTCACCGTATAGCTATTAGCTGCTCCAAAACCTTATGGCCCTACCTGTTCGATTCTAAAGTGGCCACCCCTTTTGATAAACGCGACGAGCGCCTTTTCAAAATTCCCATGCACGTGCATACACCCATTTATGAGGTAATGCTGGACGTGAATAAATTCCTTCTGAAGGGCGAACTTATATATGAGCCAACTCAGCAGCCACTCATTGATTCTCTGCTACCTGGTAATTTTGGTTTCTACAATTCAGAAGATTTAGACACAAGCAGTTATACTTAAAGAAACCCTTTTATCACTACAGGTAAGTTAGCGCTCTTCAGGAATTCTAAACAAGAATGGTGTATATTGCGGCATGCAAGCGAGTGAATTACGGTTAGGGAATGTAATTTATGAGGGAGGGGTTCCCGTACTTCTTGATGCAGAAAAACTTATCTCCATCATTCAGGGCGAAGGGGCGCACTACACTCCGGTTCCGCTCACAAAAGACTGGCTCACCGGCGCCAATTACAACGAATTAGAGCACGAGTATTCTTTCCCAGAACTAAGCCAATGGGCGCTAGACCCTGACTATAAAGAAATAGTCTTTAACGGCGGCTACATTGCCACCAGCGCCCCAGTTGAATACGTGCACCAACTTCAGAACTTTTATTTCGTGATGACTGGCGAGGAGTTGCCTTTGCAGATCTAGTATCTCTTATCAAAGTTTGTTTCTTTGTATTTTCAGCCTTTTATTTGAAAAACAGGTCAAAAACAGATTTGAGTTAAGCGTGGAAAACAAGGCTGTGCCTGATCTCTACAGAACTTATACTTCTCCCTTTCATTACCTTCTTCTCAAAAGACCTGCCAGTGTCTGTGCCAATGTCATCCCCAATGCGTGGACACTTCTGTGTAAACATCCCCCTTCGCCCCCATCAAAGGGGGAATATTGGGAATGCGTGTGCGAGAAAGCCATTTATAAGAATCTAACCCTCTAACATAATGTTTCCTTAAAAAGAGAAACTCCCGTTTTTCGGCTACTTTTTGGAAAATGAGCCTAAAACGGGAGCAAACCAAATAAACCAACTCTTTTTAGTCTTCGCGAATGTTAGGTGCGGTTCAATTCTTCCAGGTTGTTGTTTCTGCGTTTGGGGTCGAACTTCTGGCCACGGCTGAAATGGTAGCGTAAGGTAATTCCAATGTTCTGAGAGAAGAAGTATTGGTCAAAGTTGTTAACGTTTCTGCCCAAGCTTGTGTCAAAACGAAGGCGGTAGGTTCTGAAGACATCATTCACGTTTAGGTTCACGTCCAGCTTTTTGTTCATGAAACTCTTCCGTACCCCCAGGTGCACCCACCACATAGGCTGAATGACGTAAAGTCCGGATACTCCTCTGCTCCGCACTACCCCGTTTACTTCAAGCATAAAATCTTTGGGCAGCAGAATGTTCTGGTTTGTCTGGAAAGTGTACAGCACGTTCTTATTGACCAACCGCTGCCCCTCAGTTACCATCATTCTGAACTCGTTGTAAGAAACGGTGAAAGTGTTATTGGTGTCCCACTTCTTCGTGATTTTGACTGGAGCTATAGCCGATAGACTGAAGTTCTTGGAATCATCTACGTTGCCCATGTAGTACACCGTCAAGGTGTCTTCCGGAACAATTCTTGGAAGTTCTGAAATCACGTTTTGCAGTTGCTGAAAGTTCAGCACCAAACTATAGTTCTTTTTGAAAGTTTGTGTTATGCCAATGGCATTGGTGAGTTGGGGCTGCAGATAGGGGTTGCCTTCCCAATACGTGTATGGGTCACGATAAATTACAAAGGGATTCAGGTGACCGTAGTTGGGGCGCTGAATACGCCGGCTGTAGCTATAGCTGATTTGGTAGTTATCGTTAACTTTCTGCTGCACAAACAGACTGGGGAACAGGTTTAGGTAATTGCGTGAGTTCTCTGCGCCGGTGGTAAGCAATTCGCCTTTGTTTACTGTATTCTCCGCTCTCAGCCCAGCCTGCAGGGTAAAGTTCTCTCCGAATTTCCGGTTCCAGTTCACATAACCAGCGTAAATATTTTCTGTAAAGAGGAAGTGATTCGTGCGTCTGGGGTCTAGCACAAGAGCATCGTTGTTGAAGAAAAAGCGGGAGTCGTTGTCTGATACTACATGGCTAGCTTTCAGCCCCAGCTCCACTTTACCCAGTTTAGAAAACGTTTTGGCGAAGTCAATTTTGCCTGAATAGATGTCAAACCCATTCTCTGAATCGGCATACAGAAAGTCAGTTCTAGCGGGTTGCGCTGCCCCAACCGCCCCGAAGTAGTTATAAAAGTTAGAGTAGCCCCAGTTAGAGATATTCACAAAGTCAATGTCCGCGGAGAGTGTGGTGCCCAAGGTGTCTAGCTTGCCTACGTAATGCAGGTTGCTGGTGAAGTTCCGGAAGGTATTCACTACGAAGTTGTTGGCCGTGATATACTGCTCAGGCAGTTGGGGCTGGTCTCCTATGTAAGTGGCGGTGTTAAAATTTTCCCAGCGTTTGTTCTGGTTGAAGTACACCATTGCGCCTACGCTGTGCTTATCAGTTAGGCTGTAGTCGGTGCCAACGCGGAAGTTGGGCGGACCCAGATTCTTACTTTTCCCATAGGCGGTTTGGTCATAGTAGGTGGCCTCTTTGCCGTCGTAAAACACGCGGGTAAAGGTGCCGTCGCGGTTGTAGGCACGTTTCAGGTGCTCCAAACTCAGGAAAGAATTCCATTTGCCCGCTTTATAGTTTACGTTTCCGCCTACCGTGCCTGCCCATTGCTTAAAATTGTAAGTTCCGGTGGTGAAAACACTGCCATTCATGCCATACAGTTCGTTCTTTTTCAGGTTGATGTTCAGAATTCCAGAGGCACCTTCGGCATCAAACTTGGCGCTTGGGGTAGAGATTATTTCTATGTATTTAATGTTCTCTGCCGACATGCTCTGCAACAAATTTCTTATATCAGAGGCCGACATATAGGTAAGTTTACCGTCTAACATCACGGTCACGCCGCCACGGCCATTCAACTGAATGTTCCCGTCCTGATCCACAAAAACACCCGGCGCTCTGGACAGCACATCAAAAGCAGTTCTACCGGAGGCCAGCGCTGTGCCTTCTATGCTTACCACCATTTTATCTGCTTCCTGCGTGATGGTTGGCCGTAGGTTCGTAACCGTCACTTCATCTAGATTTGTGGAGGCTTGTGCAAAAGAAACATTCCCTAGTTTTACATTTGGCTTACTTGGAGTTAGTGAAAATGCTTGGCTTGTTTTGCTTTTATACCCAATAAAGCTAAAAGACATTATGTAGGTGCCAAAAGGAACGTTCTGGAAGTAGAATTTGCCCTGGGCATCGGTCATGGTACCGGCTACCGCAGTGGTGTTGCCGCTTTTTAAAAGAGCCACCGTGGCGAACTCAACTGGTTTGCCACTGATAGAATCGGTGAGGGTTCCAGAAATTGTGCCGCCAGCATTAGAAGGCGCCTCCGCAGGTGCGGGTGAATTGGTTTGCGCCCAGCTGCCCATAGAAAAGAAAAGGCAAAGGCATAGCAGACCCAGCAAAAAGAGGGCTCTTTTTTTCATAGAAAAGTTTGTTAGAATTAGTGTGTGGTAGGTGGTAATGCAGCTATAGTGTAAAGACTAATGAATGCAGTAACCGTTGCATCTGTCACCTATTTTTTTCAAACTTTTTTAGCCCAATTTTACTTTCTGTTTTTGGTACGTTTTAAGGAAAACAAGTCTAAAACAGAAGTTATTTTAGGCTATGAAGAATTGTACTTATTTTACTACTCATTTTGCCGCTGTTTGTAGCCTTCTGTAGAAGGAATTCAATTTTCTATACATCCGCAGGAACTCCGTTCCGGCAACTTATAGACCCAGAACCATAAAATAACAGCCAGAGCAAGAATTAGCTTTTGACATGTTTAAGACCGTAAAACAGAGACTTCCAAACTTCTTCCATTGGGTTTGAAAGCAGAAAGGCCTGTGCTGTCATGGTTGTTGGTGAGAAAATGCAACAACGGCATGGAGATATCTGGGCTAGAGGCCAAAGTGATCGTTGCAGATAATGTACGGATAGGGCTTGACCTGCCGCTGCGGTTGCCAACGCCATATCATCCGCTATGGATTATCTTCGTTAGATCCCTCGGCGCTGCTCAGGATGACTGGCTAAAGAGAAGAATCTTGAATGAGATTTCTAGGAAAAAATGACTTGCCTCCGAAGAGAAGAATACCAGAAAGGTGAAGCTATTTTGGAGCTACTTTTCTAAAATCAGGGTCAAAACAGAAGCACAGCAGGAATCAAACTACTACACTGCTTCTACATGGCTGAGCAGCCAAGCAAAACCGGCCTCTAAATCAAAATGAACTTTGATAGGACTAGCGGGAGCCGCTTCTTTTTGGGCGATAGGCTTTTCGTACACCTTGTTCGGATTGGTCATGACAAAACATTCCGGTGCCATGACAATGGCAAATTTCTGCAGACGTTTCGATTTGAACAAAGGTGACATATGCTGCACGAGCCACGCTTGGTTTTCTGGGAGCATTGATTTGATTTTGCGGGCGTCAGTTAGCCAGAATTCTATTTCTTTCACCACCGCTGTGTCAATAGCCAAACGGTAGGCGTTTCGGAATTGCTCAGGCTCCGGATGCTGCAGAAAGGTTAACCGAAGCACAGAATATGCTTTCTCCAACTGAAGACGCACTACTTCATCTTCATAAAGGTTCTCGAAATATAAATTTTCCATCGTCCCCCCTCTTTCTGCAGATATTATAGATTCTGGCCTGGTAACTGAATTTGTAGATACTCCATACTCTAAATTAAGGCAGAAAGTTGCTGTAGCTAAACCTTCATTCATAAAAAAAACCTGAACACATGCCCAGTGTTCAGGTTTGTCAATTTCAAATGGCGACAGGTATAGATCTATTTTCTGCTTTTCCCTTTTTGCGTCTGTTTCTCCCGTTCCTTCGTCTTTTTAAGCTCCTTAAAATCATCAGGGGCAAGAGTTACGTGGTAAGAGGCGATGCTCAATATGTGCAGGTTCTCTTCAAAGTCATAGACCATGGTAAGCGTAAGCTGCTTGTTCTCATTCAGCACGTACTCCTCCCCTATTTTGTCATACACCTTAAATTCATACTCACCTTCATCCAGTTTCTTACTGGAATCCAGAGCCAGACAGTCACCGGTGATAACCATAGAAGACTCCAATTCATCAATATATTCATACTCCTGAAAATAGCGCCCGTCTTTTTTACTGGTAAGATATTCTACCTGATCCAGGTGAATTTCAATGCCAGCATTTTTGCTATCTCGCTTGGTGCCAATGTTCCGGAGGTTACCTACTACTTTCATACTATTCAATGATTAATGAACAATGAGTAATGATTAATAGAAAGAAGAAAATTGTAATGATTAACCATTGTTCATTAATCATTACTCATTGTTTAAGCAGTTGTTCTCTCAATCTCGCGGAGGTTATCCATTTTCTTGTTCCGCAGGAAGCCATTGATATCTTCAAAGTGCTCTTTAATGCGCTTGTTCCCGAACTCATACACTTTGGTGGCCAGCCCATCAAGGAAATCGCGGTCGTGCGAAACCAGAATAAGCGTACCGTCAAATGCTTTTAGGGCGTCTTTCAGAATATCTTTTGTTTTGATATCTAAGTGGTTTGTGGGCTCATCCAGAATAAGTAAGTTCACGGGTTGAAGCAGAAGCTTGATCATGGCCAAACGGGTTTTTTCCCCGCCTGAAAGCATTTTCACTTTCTTCTCAATGGTATCGCCGGAGAACATGAACGCCCCCAGCATATCTTTAATGCGGGTACGCACATCTCCTACGGCAATCTGGTCTATGGTCTGAAATACAGTCAGCTCCCCGTCCAGCAAAGAGGCTTGGTTTTGGGCGAAGTAGCCAATCATGCAGTTGTGACCCAATTGCAGGCTACCTTCAAAATCAATCTCACCCATAATGGCTTTGACCAATGTAGATTTACCCTGTCCGTTCTTGCCTACAAATGCAATCTTCTGGCCGCGCTCAATAGTCAGGGAAGCATCGGCGAAAACCGTGTGGTCACCGTAGCGTTTGGTTAGGCTTTCAGCAATAACCGGATAGTTTCCAGAGCGGGGGGCGGGCGGGAACTTCAGGCTCAGGGCAGAAGTATCTACTTCGTCTACTTCAATCAGCTCCATCTTCTCCAGCATCTTCACCCTGGACTGAACTTGCAAAGTTTTAGAATAGGTGCCCTTGAAGCGCTCTATGAAAGCGGTGATATCGGCAATTTCTTTCTGCTGGTCGTCGTATTGGCGCTGCTGCTGCTCACGGCGTTCTTTGCGCAACTGCAGATATTGGGTGTAGTTAACCTTGTAGTCGTAAATACGGCCCATGGTTACCTCAATGGTGCGGTTGGTGATATTGTCTACAAAGGTCTTGTCGTGTGAAATCACGATTACGGCCTTGGCGTTGTTGATCAAGAACTCCTCCAGCCACTGAATGGATTCAATGTCCATGTGGTTGGTGGGCTCATCGAGCAGTATAAGATCTGGTTTCTGAAGCAGGATTTTGGCCAGCTCAATACGCATGCGCCAGCCCCCGCTGAACTCGCTGGTAGGGCGGGTGAAATCAGAGCGCAGGAAACCAAGTCCCATTAATGTTTTCTCTACCTCGGCATCGAAGTTGATTTCTTCAATGGAGTAGTATTTTTCACTCAGCTCGCTTACGTCTTCAATGAGCTTCATGTACTCGTCGCTTTCGTAATCGGTGCGGGTCTCGAGCTGGGTATTCAGGTCGTCCATTTTCGCTTTCATTTCCAGAATCTGGCCGAAAGCTTTTGATGCCTCTTCAAACACAGTGCAGTTGTCTTCGGTGAGGAGGTGCTGAGGCAGGTAGGCTATCACGGCGTCTTTGGGTGCTGACACCTTGCCACGGGTAGGCTTGTTCACCCCGGCAATAATCTTGAGCAGGGTAGACTTACCGGCACCGTTTTTTCCCATCAGGGCTATGCGATCTGTCTCGTTAATGTTGAAGGAAATATTGCTGAAAAGAGCCGCGCCGCTAAACTCTACCGTTACTGAATCAACTGAAATCATTTGTGTTTGAAAATAAAGAAGCAAAGATAGGAACTAGATGTTAGTATCTAGTTCTTAGTAATTAGATAAGGTAATACATCTTATCTAAAACTTCCTCCTGTACAATAAAATTAGTCTGTTTAGTTCCTGCCCCATCTGCTCATGATCCGTTGGAGAGACATCATCATTTATGCCAAATACAGCAATCCGGAGCCGCCACGCCGGGTAGAGAAAACAGAAGAGGAATGGCAGGAGGCCCTGACACCGCAGCAATACCGCATCTTACGCGGGAAAGGCACCGAAAGCCCCTACCGCAATGCCTACTGCCGCAGTTATGAAGTCGGCAAGTATGTTTGTGTGGGCTGTGGCAGCTTTCTTTTCGATTCCGGCACCAAGTACCACGCCATCTCCGGGTGGCCCAGTTTCACTCAGCCTGCCGCCAAAAACGCCTTAAGGTATTTGTTTGATGACAGCTACAAAATGCAGCGGGTAGAAGTGCAATGCAATGTTTGCAGCAGCCACCTTGGCCATGTTTTCCCAGACGGACCTGAGCCATGTGGCTTGCGTTATTGTATTAACTCAGAGAGTATTAGACTGATGCCTGAATGAAAATCCGTAAGAACTAGAAAGCCGTTTTGGGCCTGTTTTTCCAGAAACAGCAACGGCTTTCTAGTTTTCTCTCTCAAATTTTTACTGGTACCTACCCCGCCGCTGCGGATCTTCCAAGAAGATCTGCAGGAAGATTTTTTGGTCGGTGATAGTGGAACGCTGGCGCGGATAGTTGACTAAGGTGCGGTTGGTGGTGTAGCCGAAATGTTCGTACCCCAGACTCACGTTCTTAAATAAGCGCACCGTGGCCTTAGGCCGCACAATGCCTACGCTGTTACTGCCCTCAATGCCTTCAAAAGTATCTAGCCAGAAATGATGGTACACAAACGCCAGAGTAGCATAACGGCTTAGACTAAGGGTTGTCTCTATTTTACCTTGCCAGCCGGTGGTGTAAACGTAGTCGCGGAGCCCTTCTCCTTCCGGGCCGAAACGGGTGCCGTTACCGGCCAGCGGAATCCAACCGGCGTGTAAGTTGGTGTAAAGGTTTAGCTGGTTGGTTAGCGGCAAACGACTTAACACACCGGCCCCGAAACTAAGGGAGCCCAACTCAAAATTGCGGGTATCCCAGTAGTCATAATATTGAAAAGCACCAGCCAACAGTGTCATTTTCCCCACTTGCAGGTTCTTGCCAGCCAACACTCCATAACCGGTAATATTATTGATTACACCCCCCACAGTATCTTGGCCCATGCTGAATTCGCCCCGGAACCGGAAGGTGTCAAAGGGCTTTCTCTTCCGGAACTCAAAGGGGTTACCATAGTCTAACTGAAATGTTAGCAGGCCATTGTTTCCGCCGGGGCCAAAGACATCATCTTTCTCGTTGTTAATGCGGTGCAGTCCAGCCCCTATGGTAATGTTGATCGGCTCTTTCTCGTAAACTTCTTTATTGGTTACCTGCCGCGTTTTGCCCTGCAAAAGGCGGTTCAGGCCCCGCATGGGGTTTACCAAACCGGCGGCAATCTCGCGCACGGTTCGTTCAGCCCCTGTGGTGCGGTCGTCCAGAATATTTGAGCTGATGCGGTACAGAATTTCGCCAAGGGCCGCTCCGTTCAGCGGCGTATAGATCATGTCGTTATAAGAGGGCAGCGTGGTCTCACCAAAGTACTCCCAGGTAAGGCTTCCGCCCACAGCAAAGGGCAAAGACTGCCAGTAATTGTAGCCCTGTGACCGGGCGGCGTTATAGTAAAGTGTACCCTGGTACGGGTGCCCGATAAAATTCACTCTAAAGCCATCGGTGTCCCACTCGGGTGTAGAGGTTAGGTTATGTTTCCAGGAGCTGAGGCTCACGTTGGCATATTCTTGTTTTGTCACGAATTTGTTAAAGCCCATGAACACCGCATTCACGCCCAGCACCTGCACCGCTGGCTTCCAGAGAGGCTGACGCGGGTTGTACTCTGGGTCATCATTGAGCAGGTCTCCGTACTTGTTGTAGAGTGTGGTGTCTATGATAGCGGCGGTATTGGGTTCACTGCCCCCCACAGAATCTGTGAGCAATGATTTTTTGCGCTCTTTTATTTGCTTCAGCTGCAGATCTCGGTTGCCTCTGTTTGGGTTGATGGTGTCTTGTTCAATAACCTGGGCCTGCAGCAACGCCACCGACCAAAGGCAAAACAGAATGGTAAAAATTGTTTTCATGAGTGGTGTATAAAGAGGCGGGAAATAGCGAATGCCTGCCGTTGGGCCACATTTTAATTCCCTGTGCCTACATGTCATTGCCTCATACGGAGAAACTGGAAGAAAAGTGATATTTACCGCAACACAGGCGTCTGAGCGGGTGGTAGATATACTATTTACTCTGAACCTGTTTTAGGCCTGATTTCTGAAAAATAGCTTGAAAAGGTTTGCTTGTGATATGACCATCCACTCCAATGTTTTTTTCATCTGCTCCCAAAACTGGCGCAAGCGTCCGCTTGTGTCCGCACGTGTATTAGATCAGGTATGCATGTAGGCACAAGCGGACGCTTGCGCCAGTATCAGCCAGTTTCACCAACATTTAAAATGGATTATTCCAGAAAGTCTTCGCTAAAAAAACACCCCAACCTACGCAAGATTTTTTTTGCGGAAGCTGGGGTGTTAAATCAAGAGGACGCTTTACGCTTATTTCTTTTTCTTCTGCTCTCCGGGTACCGGAAAGCCCCGGTCGCGCATGAGAGCGTCAATTTTGGCATCGCGGCCGCGGAAGAGACGGTAAGCCTCAGCGGGGTCCATAGAGTTACGCGGGGCGAACAGGTATTTCACCAAGCGGGCCGCTACTTCTTTGTCGTAGAATCCGCCGGGGGCTTCTTCAAAGGCTTCGGCAGCGTCAGAGGTCAATACATCGGCCCAGAGGTAACCGTAGTAGCCGGTGGCGTAGCCTTCGCTGGAAAACACGTGCCCGAAGTGCGGCGAGCGGTGACGCATCACAATCTCTTTGGGCATGTTCAGGGCGGCCAAGGTTTCACGCTCAAATTTGTCGGGGTCCAACCCAGCTGGGTCTTTGAGGGTGTGGAATTTCATGTCCATGAGCGCCGAGGCCAGAAATTCAGTTGTCGCGAACCCTTGGTTAAAGGTGGAGGCTTTCTTGATTTTGGCCACTAATTCAGCTGGCATTGGCTGACCGGTTTTGTGGTGCTTCAGGAACTGGTTGATCACCCTGTCAGTAGACAACCACCGCTCCAGCAACTGGCTCTGGAACTCGGTGTAGTCGCGCACGCCGCTGTTGAGCGTTGGGTACTTCACGTTAGAAGCAAAGAAGTGCAGCGCATGACCGAACTCATGGAAGAACGTGGTGGCATCGTCCCAAGATACCAACACAGGCTCACCAGGGGCAGGCTTTACAAAGTTGGAGTTGTTAGAAGCCAGTACCGTTTTTTTGCCGTCAAAGGTGGTGTGGCTGCGGTAAGTGGTAGCCCAGGCGCCGGAACGCTTGCCGGTGCGGGCAAACGGATCTAAGTACCACAAGCCGATGTGTTCGCCGGTGGTTTTGTTTGTCACTTCCCACACCTTCACATCTGGGTGAAACACGGGCACCGAGCCTTCGGGCACTGGCTTGAAGTTGTAGTTGAACAGCTCACCGGCGGTAAAGAATAGGGCCTGCGTCAGGTTGCCTAGCTCCAGGTACTGCTTCACTTCCTCAGAATCAAGGTCATACTTCTGCTTGCGCACTTTCTCGGCGTAATAGCGATAGTCCCATGGGGCTATGGTGATCTTTGCGCCAGTTTTGTTTGCCACCGCCTGCATATCACTCACCTCTTCCTTTACTCGTGCCAAGGCTGCGGGCCAAACGGCTTCCATCAAATCCATCGCGTTCTTTGGGTTCTTGGCCATGCGGTTCTGCAAGCGCCAGTCGGCGTAGGTGTCGTAGCCCAGCAGTTTCACCCGCTCATCGCGGAGCTCCAAAATTTTAGTGATGTTCTGGTTGTTATCGTTCGCATCGCCGTTATCTCCGCGCGAGTAGTAGGTTTTCCAGACTTTCTCCCGCATCTCGCGGTTATCAGAGTAAGTCAGGAACTGGTCCATGCTAGAGCGGGTGTTGGTGACGGCGTATTTACCGGCCTGGCCCCTATCGGCAGCTGCTTTGGCGGCGGCTTTCACAAAGCTCTCTGGTAGTCCGCTCAACTGGTCTTTGGTCAGGTAGGTCACGTACTTCTCTTCATCTGCAAGAGTATTGTTAGCGAAGGAGGTGTAAAGCGACGACAGTTCTTTGTTAATGGCAGCGTAGCGCTCCTTGTCAGCGGTGCTCAGGCCGGCGCCTTCCATGGCGAAGTCCTCGTAAACAAGCTGCACCACACGCTGCTGATCGGCTGGAAGCGGGTTCTTCTGTGCATTCTCATACACCGCTTTGATGCGCTGGAACAACTTGGTGTTCTGCGAGATCTTGGAACGGAAATCGGAGATTTTAGGAGCCAGCTCCGCCTGAATTTTCCGGAACTCTGGCGAAGACATGTTGCTGCTCCAAATGCCGTAATAGGTGAAGGCGCGGTTCAGCGCCTCTCCCGCTTTCTCATAAGGCACAATGGTGTTCTCAAAAGTAGGCGCGGCCGTATTGTTCACTATGGCATCAATATCTGCCAAATGCAGGGCCATGCCTTTCTCCATGGCTGGCTGCAGGTAGGCCAGATCCATTTTATCAAAGGCCGGCACCCCGCCGTACGGGCCAGTCCACTCGGCCAGCAATGGGTTGTCAAATTCCTGTTTCATTTGGGTAGTAGCGCCAGGAGCTGGTGCGGTAGCAGCAGGTTGCTGCGGCTGCGAAGAGGTGCAGCCCACCAGCGCCAGCATGATCAGCAGTTGGGGACATTTGCCCCCGGCTATTGTTTTGTATTGCATAACTTCTCTTTAAGGTTGTTGGCAAAGGTCTTTGCAGCACCTCTGCGGGGGTAAAGAACCTCAAAGAAACGCAATTTTAGGGGGAGGCAGAAACAAGCTGGCAATGACCGTTGATTGATCCCTTAGATCTCTGGAGGAAAAATAAGTTGATACGATAGACTGCCTCAACTAACTTTTTTCACCTCTCCACCAATCCACCCCAAATGGGTATTTTTGAAATTATCTGAATACTTCAAGCCATAGCCAAGTGCCCGGTCCATAGCGCTATGGCCAAACATAACCACTCCTGCTAATTGCAGTTCAGGATGGTGTAACATAAAACCAACTGCGGCAGTCAAGAGTGCCACCCCCTGGTGATGGAACAGGTTATAAACCCATGCTCCCACTCTTGGGCCAAAAAGGTAGCCCAGCATGCTGAGGTCGGGTAATAGCAACAGGGCAAAAAACATCCACCAGCTATACCCCAGGTATAAACTGAACAGGTAGGCGGCCGCCATTTTGGCTAGTTCCTCTAAGCTAATCAATAGTTTCATAGTGTTGTAAAGGGGTTTAGAGTTAGGTAATGGAATTCAAGTTGTTATCAGCTCACCCACAGCATTTTGAATGAAGTAAATATAGGAAAATCATTATATACTTTACTTGACCAGTAAATTTCTCACTACCCCTATTCTTTTTCATATAAAAGATCATGCAATTTGGGCAGCGCGTTTGTGTTTCTTAGCTTTAAAAACCAAACCAACCTTACAACCCTTTATGCTTACATTTTCCTCTTATTCCCCCTTCATTAAATTTCTCCTTTTCCTGTGCCTTTATAGTTGCGCTACCCTGCGCGGCTGGGCGCAACAAGAGCCACTGGAGATTGTGATTGTGGCATCGGCGCACCAGAATACCCAGGCACCGGAGAAACTAAGACCCGTCGTAGAGAAACTGAAGAAGTACAACCCAGACATGGTGTTCGGGGAATATCTGTCAGCTCCAGATCTTAAAGCGGCGCTAGAAAAAGGGTACTACAACAAAAAGAATGATGAGAAACGGATGGCTTATTTGTTGAGCCTTACCCATAAACGCGGTAAGAACGCTTCAAAGAAAATATCTAAAGCTTACCAAGCGCTGGCGAAGAATGAAAACCTGCACCAAATACGTATGCAACTGGCCCGCGACCTCTACCTGAACCACGACCGCGGCAACGGTGAGTACCAACTCTACGTGCTCGAGACGCAACTGAAAGAGCGATTTTTGGAAAAAGAGCAGTCAGCCTATACAAATATGTTCGGTGCTTCAGATTCACTCAAGAAACAGGGGCTGGTGCGTGTAAACAGTGAGTATCAGAAAATCTATTTCCCGCTGGTTTACGAGTTGAAGCATGCACAAATTTACCCTATGGATTGCCAGAAGTATGACAACAACTGGAACCAAGCTTGGGGCAGTGCCATGGTGAAGATGCAGGAGCTAGAGAAAAAGGCTAAGGCAGACTCCACCTCGGCCGAAGGGCAGACTTTTAAGCGCATCAACACTTTCTTTGAAACCGGCTGGAAAGAAGCCTATACCAACAAGCTCAGCGGGTACGCTTTTATGAACTCCGCTGAATACGCGCGTATGGATGCCGCCCAAAATTTTTACGGCGGCCCCGCATTTTACGGCTCCGCCGGTTTCCCCACCGAAGAGGTAAAACAAATGATCTATTACTGGAACCTGCGCAACCAGGGCATGTGTGAAAACGTGGTGCGTCAGGCCCGCGAAAAAGGAGCTAAAAAAGTAGTGGTAGCCGTAGGCTCCTCGCACCGTTCCTGGATGGAAGAAATATTCAAGACCATGCCTGACGTGAAAATAGTATACTACAATCAGCTCTAGTCTTCATTGGCTTTTTCTATGCAAGCTGCGTTTTAGGGCTGTTTTTCTAAAAGCAGCCCTAAAACGCATTTTTTATATTGAAAGGGCAATTTGTTATTTCACCTTTGCCAAAACCTTAGGTCCGCCCTCTACTTTTCTTATTAACCACTCCCCTACCTGCAGGCCTTGCAGTCGACCATTTTCAACGGCATCCATAAAATGAATACCGCCATACAATCTAGATAGTCCAGCTTCAATGGCTGCCTCCTGAAAAGAATGAAACTCCCGGGCGGGTAGTCCGAATCGTTCTTCTACCGTGTCGGTGTAACTAAAATTATCGCCGAAGTAGTGAGTTAAAATCACTGCCGAGGCCGCGGAGATAGTGGAGTGTCCGCTCAAGTACTCTGGGAACGGCGGAGTTTGTAGCAAAGGTTTAAAGTTAGGATCAAGGTATTTTCTGATGGCGGTTTCCGGGCGGATACGGTTACTGCGGAACTTCTCGTCCCAGCAAGCTAAAAAACCATCCATCAAGCCCACCGACACCATAGCATGCACTTTCATGGCCTTGGCAAAGTCAATCTTAGCTTTTTTACAGGCAATACCGGTGATGCCTAGCCAATGCGCACCCGGCGAAATTTTCTTCAGTCCAGACATTAGGTGGCCGTTTTCCTGCAGGGCAAAAGGGTTACAATCCCAGAAGGCGGCAATGTCCTGGTGCTCTTTCGACAAATTGTTGCTTTCCTCATACGCCTGCTGCATTAGCTTGAAGAAGGGTGAGCTTTTTTGGGTGGAGAAAGCCACCGGAGGATCCGGTTTGAACTGGCTACAGGTATCTAAGGTAAACGAGCGAACGGTGTTGAAATATGGCTCTACCGGAGCAAAATAGCCGGGCGGCGTAGGGTACCAATTCCCCTCTCCTTCTTTAGGCGTGTAGCGCGGATAATTACTGATGCGGTTATATTTATCTGCTTTGGCATAAGCCAGAATCTCTTTGCTCACAGCCTGGGCGTAGGCAAGAGAAGACGTAATGACTTCTTCGGCCAACCCTTCTTGTCGGCAGGAATCCAGCAGCTGCACTTTCAGGCTGTCTAACAGCACACCCGATGGCTGCATTTTCTTGGCCGTCTCTAACATGGCCAGCACTGCGCTCAGCTCCACAGAATACCCCTCAACTCCTTGTGGTTTGGCTATTTGAGGATAGTCTTTGAGCTTCCCGTGCATAGAGGCATAGCTGCTGTCATTCTGAACAACCACCTCGTATCCGGCCAGGGTAGCGTAGGAGAAAAAACGAGCAGCCAAAGGCGGATTGGTCACATCGTTCACCATCAGGTCGGTCATGCGGTTGATGACCTGGCTAATTTGCTCGGTGCTGAAATCCAGGTTTTGTTTTTTCTCTTGTTGAGGAGCCGAGCAGGCTCCGCATAAAACCCAGAGCCATAAGAGCGGTAATACCTTTTTCATTAGGGTAGTTTGTAGGCCATTACTGGTTTTTGATTCACGCCAAACAGCACCGTGTTGCTCACTGGCAAAATGCAACGCACATCGCCCACTACTTTAAAGCCAGACTTCTGCTGCGGCACATAGGTAAAGTTACCCTTGCCATCGTTTTGCAGCAGCTGTCCGTAATTGGCATCGGACTTTCCGAAGCGCAGTCGAGCTTTGTTCACGTTCCCGCCCAGGAGCAAATCCATGGCACCGTCTTGGTTGTAGTCTAGCGTGGCTATGGCGAACACGGGTGCATATTGGGCTTGCACCGGCAGCTGCGCTTCCTTGAACTTTCCGTCCTCCCCACCTACGAAATAAGCAGTTTGTAAGTAATTGGCTGATAGACGGCCTGCGTCTTTTAGTTCTGGCTCAGAGAAAATGTGCTCTAAACCGGCATTGGCATAGCTGGTATAATCAGGGAACCGTGTGCGCATCATACTGATTTGGTCCAGCAGCTCATCACGCGTCACGTAAGGGTAGCTCTTGCCCTGTATGTAGAAACAGAGGATAGGATCAATGGCTCCGTTGTCGTCAAAATCTTTGAAAATGAGTTGGGCTGGCTCTTTTTCTGAGGCTTTGCACTGGGTGTTTAAGCCTAGATTGCCAATAATTAGATCTGGTTTCCTGTCTTGGTTGAAATCACCCACATATAGTTTATTCCACCAGCCGCTGTATTTCTTGCTGAAGAAGGCATTTGTGTTTTCGGTTAGTTTTCCGTTTTTCAGGCTGAAAACAGAAACCGGCATCCATTCGCCTACCACCACCAGCTCAGCCTTATTATCATTGTTCAGGTCGTGCCAGGCAGCGTCGGTGACCAAGCCAATGTTTTGCAGCTGTGGGGCCACGGCTGCGGTTTGGTCTGTGAACTGACCTTTGCCGTTGTTCACCAGCACATAGCTGCGGGGCGTTTCTGGATAGCGGCCGGGTACCACACGGCCACCCACAAACAAATCCAAGGCACCGTCACCATTGACATCAGATGCCCTCACGCAACTGCCGCTGGTTCGCATATTTGGCAAAGAGGTAACAGCCTTGCTGAAGTTGCCGTTGCCATCGTTCAGGTACAGGCGATCTTGCAGGGCGGCATCATCGGGTAGGAAGGTATGGTAACCCCCGCTCACCACGTACAAATCAAGTTTATTGTCGTTGTTGGCGTCAAAGAACAGAGCGTCTACGTCTTCGCTCGCTTTATCAGCGGCAAGAGCTGTAACAGGCTTTAGGGGGAATTTACCATTCTTGCCCTGCAGGTAAATGGCTCCGGCCTGACCGGCTGCTCCACCGGCAAAAATATCTTCCAAGCCGTCACCGTTCACATCTCCTTTCACCAGGCAAGGGCCTGAAAACGAGATTGGGTTCACCATAAGCGGCTGACGCTTAAAGTCGTTTAGGTTGTTTTTCTGATGGGCAAAGGTGAACGGAGCGGCGGTTTGGGTGAAGTATGGTTTTGCGGGGTTTGGGGCCCTATATGTAGAAGTAGCGTTTTTCTCTTCCAGCGTAAGCACCTGGTTTGGCATTACACCAGCCAATACCTGCTGTTTACCGCTTAGCCACACCACCCGCACAGAATCTACCGTGGCCACGCCTCCTAACCCAAAATGCAGCACCGGCGGCACGCTAGACTGGAAGCCGCGCGAGGTCATCTGCTCCTGGTACTGCTGCTGCCCCTGGTGGTACACCATCACTTTCGCGCCCAAACCGTCAGTATTCTTGCCCGCACCTTTTAGTTTTACCTGCAGGTGTTGATTCTTCAGTCTCTTCTCAGATTGGTTCTGGTACACAAAAGCTACTTGATTCACGTTGTTGGCCACCAGATCCAGATCTCCGTCGTTGTCTAAATCGGCGTAAGCGGCGCCGTTGCTGTTAGAGGCTATGTTGAAGCCCCAGTCTTTGCCCATGTTCTGGAACTGCAGCCCGTTGGTGTTTTTGAACATGTAGTTGTTCACATTTGAGGCTGGCATTTTAGAAAGCAGGTTCATGAGGTGCTCTGGCCTTACCTTGCCCCGCAGCTGCTGAAAGTATGAACTTTGGAATTTGATAAAATCCATGTTGGTGAAGTCGCGCAGAAAGCCATTGCTCACGAACAGGTCTTTCCAGCCATCGTTATCGAAATCCGCCAACAGAGGTGCCCAGCTCCAGTCAGTGTTGGAGACACCACTCAGCTGCCCCACCTCACTGAAGGTGCCGTCACCGTTGTTCATTTGTAGCATGTTCCGCATGTATTGGTGGTTGAACCCCGCACGCACCAGCATGTCAAAATACTCATAGTTGTCGGGGCCGAATAGCAGCTTTTGGCGCTTATTATCTTCGGGCAGCATGTCCAGGGTCATGATGTCGGGCTGCCCATCATTGTTCATATCGGCAATGTCATTGCCCATGGAATAAATGGCGGTATGCTGAATGCTGGTTTTAGATTTGTCAGTGAAGGTGCCGTTTTTATTGTTGATGAGCAGAAAGTCAGGCGCAGAGTAATCATTAGACACGTAAATGTCTGGCCATCCGTCTTGGTTAACATCGGCAATGCCCGCTCCTAAGCCATACGAGAAGGCCGATTTGTGCAGGCCGGCTTTGTCTGATACATCTTTGAAAATTCCGTTGTTGTTTTGGTACAGTTTGGCCTGCATGTCACGGGCGGGCTTTTTCAGGATTTCCTGAATGGTGGCATCATCCAGGTTATTGAACTGCACTGGGTTGTGGTTCAGCAGGAACATGTCCAGGTCTTGGTCGCGGTCGTAATCGAAGAAAACGGCATGGGTGCTGAAAGCAGAATCTGCCAGCCCCATTTCCCTGGCTTTATCTACAAAGGTAGGGACACCGTCTGCTCCAGTTCCCTGGTTTATGAACAGTTGGTTTGTACGTGCCTTACCTGGCACATTTCCTGAATAACAAAGGTAAATATCCAGCAAACCGTCTCCGTTTACGTCGGCCATGGTGGTACCGGTTTTCCATGAATTGGGCTGCCCGGCCACGCCTGCCATGCTGGTGATTTCTTCAAACTGCATCTGCCCTTTGTTCAGGTACAGCTTGTTGGGCACCATGTTTCCTGAGAAATAAATATCTGGAAGGCCATCTTGGTTTAAGTCTCCTATGGCTACGCCCCCACCGTTGTAGAAATATTGGTAGGCCATGATGTTGGCAAAAGGCGTTTCCTGGAGTGTGTTGCTAAAGCTGATGTGGGTTTGATCTGCCGGAAGCAGGGTAAACAGAGTAGGCGCCGCCTTTTCTACAGTAGCTTGCGTTATTTCACTCTCAGAAGATTCTTTTTGGCAACCTGTGGCAAACAGTATGCCCAGACTGACACCAAAAAGGGAGAAGCGCTTGAAAAAATTCATGTTGAGAAACGAAAATAGTTTTTAAAAATAGGGAAACTATTTTGATTCTCCACACTCTCTTTGTTCCACAAATTATGAATTTTTCAAAAAAAACACCTTACTATTTCTTCAAAAGGACTTACCTCACCTTTTACAGCTGGCTTCTTTGCAAAATATGGAACAAGCGTCTGCGCTACACTTTATTAGCCATTATTGACTATGCTTCATCTTTTTTTCTACTCTGTCTTTTGCAAATCCTAAAAAACACAGGAGCCACTGAAAGTAATTTTCAGTGCTCCTGTGTTCATTGCCCCAACCTAAAGTTGGAGTCAATTCTGTGGTTATTGAATCCAGCTACGGCGGCCTTCAAAGTGGTTGCAGCCAAACTGAGCACCAGTCACCATTTCAAATGGCTTGGGCTGGTTCAGCGTGGCCCCTGCGTCAGGCACAACTGGTAATACAAACTCAGGATTCATTTCTGGTTTACCCGACAATTCATCGCATACACCAAATTGATTATTTTGTACTTCTACTATTTTTTGGTCCTGCACCCAATGGCTGCAGTGATTGCAAGTCGCTTCCATATCAAATTAATTTAAATTCAACATTAAGTCTATATGTATACTTCTTACTCCCTCAAATTTGTTGCATTTTCAGTTACTCAAGCATTAATTTAGAATATAACTAAATAAAGAACATAAAGTAGAACTCACTCCTTACCCTTGCCATTTTTAGATTGCATATTACCGTTCTAAAATTCCCATTTCTGCTTTTGACTCACTTCCCTGCATCAAAATATAGCCACGCATGGTGCTAATGCTTATCTTTACCCGCAAACTATAACCGACCACTATGTACACAGGACTTCAGCACTTGCACTCTTACTTGGCTTATTTGGTGCTTTTAGGATTACTTATTTCTCTAGGAGCCGCTCTGGCAGGGTATTTTGGCAACAAGCATTTTTCAACCAAAGACCGGAAGATTGGCCTATTGGGCTTGATTCCTACTCACTTACAGTGGGTGATTGGCATTATCCTGTATTTTGTATCGCCGCTGGGCATGGAAAGTGCCTCTGAAGGCTTCATGAAGAATTCCGTGAGCAGACTGTATGTACTGGAGCACCCGCTCATGATGGTATTAGCCGTTATTTTGATCACCGTAGGTTATTCTAAAGCAAAGCGTCAGGTGGGTACGCAAAACGGATTTAAGAGCATTGCCATCTTCTATGGTCTTGGCTTAATTTTAATTCTGGCCCGTATTCCGTGGATCTCATGGCCCGGCAATTAGTACTTGCTTTAATTAGAAATTAAGAATTAGAAATTAGAAATGGGGAGCTATAGTAGAGCTCTTTCCCATTCTATAGAAATCGAATAAAAGGCACAATAGAGAGCTAATTCATTAGCGACTTTCGCCACTACAACAGAAGACAGCTCTCACTGAGCTGCATTCATGGTGCGTGGGCCTTTT
>NZ_LRML01000021.1 GCF_001647285.1 Rufibacter roseus | reverse complement strand
GTTCATTCGATTCAAGCGCGCGCGTTTGAAGAACCTTGAATGCCTTACTTTCGTGCACCTAAAAACATCAACCTAACCTCATGAATATACACGAGTACCAGGCGAAAGACATTCTGAAACGCTACGGCGTTAGAATTCAGGAAGGCATTGTAGCAGAAACCCCTGAAGAGGCGGTAGAAGCGGCAAAGCGTTTAACCGAGGAAACCGGCACTGGCTGGCACGTTATTAAAGCCCAAATTCATGCGGGCGGTCGCGGTAAAGGCGGCGGGGTGAAATTGGCCAAAAACCTGGAGCAGGTGAAAGAAATTGCCGGCCAGATCATTGGCATGCAGCTGGTAACGCACCAAACGGGCCCAGAAGGCAAAAAAGTACACAAAGTGCTGGTAGCGCAGGATGTTTACTATCCGGGCGACTCTGAGCCAAAAGAATATTACCTGTCTATCTTGCTAGACCGCGCCAAAGCAATGAACGTTATCATGGCTTCTACCGAGGGCGGTATGGACATTGAGGAAGTAGCGGAGCACACTCCGGACAAAATCTTCAAAGAGTGGATTGACCCAGCTGTTGGTCTGCAGGGCTTCCAGGCTCGTAAAATTGCGTTCGCTTTCGGTTTAGAGGGCGAAGCTTTCAAAGAGATGGTGAAGTTCGTGACCAACCTGTATAAAGCTTACGTTGACACCGATGCTTCTATGTTTGAGATCAACCCCGTGTTGAAGACCTCAGACAATAAAATCTTGGCCGTAGACGGCAAAGTAGATTTAGACGACAACGCTCTGTTCCGCCACAAAGACCTGGCCGACCTGCGCGATGTGTTGGAAGAAGATCCGTTGGAAGTAGAAGCCAGCAAGAGCAATCTGAACTATGTAAAGCTTGACGGTAACGTAGGCTGTATGGTAAACGGTGCCGGTTTGGCCATGGCTACCATGGACATCATCAAGCTTTCAGGTGGTGAGCCTGCCAACTTCCTGGACGTAGGAGGTGGAGCCAACGCACAGACTGTAGAAGCTGGTTTCCGCCTGATTCTGCAGGACCCTAACGTAAAAGCCATCCTAATCAACATCTTCGGAGGTATCGTGCGTTGCGACCGTGTTGCAAATGGTGTAGTGGAAGCCTACAAAAACATTGGTGACATTAGAGTGCCAATCATTGTTCGCCTGCAAGGTACCAACGCTGAAGAAGGTGCCCGCATTATTGATGAGTCTGGCCTGAAGGTTTACTCAGCCGTAGCTCTGAAAGAAGCCGCTCAAAAAGTAAAAGACGTATTAGCCGAAGTTGCCTAAGCACATCCGCTTGACCTATAAAGAAAGCCTCTCCTGCTTTAGGAGAGGCTTTCTTGTTTTTAGTCTGTTTTGGCGAAAGAAGGCGGAAAACCTAAAGTTTAATAGTAATCAATCTCCCGTTTACTTATGCTACTGGTTCCATCAGAATATGCAAATATTTGAGTAGTCCAGTTTCCGTGTTTATCATACTTGTAGGTAATGGTCACTTTATAATCAAAAAAATTACCTCCTCTTAATGTTGGCCGCTCCTGTTTTCCACTTTGTTCTTTCACATCTCCATTCTCGTTATAAGAATATTCGGCTAAAAGGATTTTACCTAGGTCATATCGCACGTCATATTTTGCAATCAATCTTCCCTTGTCATCGTACTTGTATTCATAAATTTTGACTAAGTAGGTTTTATAAATTTCTTTGATCAATTTTCCCTTGGAATTATAAGTATAGGACAAAATGGTAGGCGCCCTTTCATTACCTTCTTTTATTTCTACTATTTTTTTGCCTTCGTATTTATAGATGTAGTAACTAGGATGTGTATCCTCTTTTGTTTTATGTAAGATTTTTTGTCGTAAAATCTTACCTAGTTGGTCTCGTTCAAACACGTAATGTCTTTCCAGTACAGTGTCTTTTGTAAAGGAGGAGACACTATTCAATAACCCCTCTGGCGTATAGGTAAGGGTTTTCCGATTGACATTGCAACCACACCAATCCGTTGTTGTGTCAATTGGTAAGTAGACTTCGATTAATCTCCTAGCTGTATCAAACTTTCTGATCTCTGATACACGAATTACTGTTGTGTCTTCCCTTAAGATCCAATCAATTTCATCTACATGCTTAAATTCTATTAATCTCAGCTCCTTTACTGGCCCTTTAAGGTCATGTTCAAACTCTTTCTCAAGCACCTGAGATACGGCCGTGTTTGTCAAACTAAACAGGCCTATAAATAACAAAATCATCCTCATACTTTTGTTCCAATTATCTCAGATTGCTACACTTAATCTTCTAATAATTAATTCACTACAAGTACAAAATTACTATAAATAAAGATTAAAAATTTAAATTATGGTTTGAATTGAAATCTAACTAAAACAGAAAAGCCTTTCCAAATTGGAAAGGCTTTTCTACAATGCATCAAATTCAGGGTCACTATATATTAATCTACCACATTCAGTTTTACCTCAATGTTTCCGCGGGTACCTACGGAGTAAGGGCAAACTTCGTGTGCCTGTTCTACGAGTTCCTGTGCTTTTGACTTTTCTACTCCGTCTACTTTCACGTCTAGCTGTACCGCAAGCCCGTAGCCTCCGTTATCCATTTGGTCAAGACTAACATGGGCTGTAACCGTTGAATTCTCATCTAATTTAACTTGCTGTTTTCCGGCAACAAGCATCAGCGCACTTTGAAAACAGGCGGCGTAGCCGGCGGCAAACAATTGCTCTGGGTTTGTGGCTCCGCCTTTTCCGCCAAGTCCTTCAGGCAGACGAACCGGCATGTCTATAATGCCATCAGATGATTTTACTTGGCCGTTACGGCCTCCGGTAGCGGTTACTTCCGCGGTGTACAGTCGTTTCATAGTAGGTTCTTAATTGATTTGTTACTGTTCTAGTATTATTAAACCGATTTTATTGTGAAATGTTAGGTTACTTCTTCCCTGTTCTCTGTTTTAGCTCTATTTTTCTTAAAACAAGCAAAAAACGCATTCTGGGCTTTCTTTCTATGCTGCCATTTCCTACTTTTGCCCCTGCAATACCGGCCACGTAGTACAACGGATAGTATTGGAGTTTCCGAAGCTCTCGATCCTGGTTCGATTCCAGGCGTGGCCACACAGCGTTAGCGGCAACAAATCTGAAGGTTAATATCTTTCTTCAGGTTTGTTGCCGTTTCCATTTTCCCCTCCATCAGATCTACAATATAAACCAGTCATCAAATCTATTTCTTAGAACACTGGTAACAGAGGGAAAGAGTACATCTTAGTTTAAAATTTTACATTATCTTGTAAACTATTAGTGGCTTTCCTGACTAATGGAGAAAGCAACTGTAGGAGAAAAAACTACTTTTAATTAGACATAGCCCTCATTAGAAATCTATACTTGCTCTAAAGACATGAATGTACTAACTCTCAACCTTTCAGATTCCGTTAAAATAGAAGTTGACAATTCCCTCAGCGGTCTTGAAACCATAAAGTACAATGGAGAGATTGTCTCAGAGAAAAAATCATTACTTGGCGAGAACCATGCCTTTGAGCGGGAGGAGAATGGCGAGATGGTTAAGTATGAAGTGAGAGTAAGTATCAAGCGGCTTGCCAGAGTTGGCATTGACATTTACCGGAACAACAAAGTGCTGCTTTTAAGTTAAAAACCTTTACCCCTTGGCTGAACTGTGGCTTTAGAGCCTTATTCAGCTATGAGATGAAACCCTCTATATACCTAGCACAACCAGGAGGCATAAAAAAGTCTCTTACAATTCATGTAAGAGACCTTTTTTTATGAGAGTTACCTTTTTAGATGGTTCCTGTTACAACCAGTAGCGAATAAATCACGCCTGGCAAGACACCTAATATGGTGAGTATTAAACTAATCCAGAAGCGATTGGTAATTCCTTCATATAAGCCTACTGCCAGCGGCGGAAGCAGAATTGCCAGTATTATCAATAATACGTTGCTTGTAGCCTGGCTCTCACGAAGGGCTTTCTTCACTTCCTTTTTAAAAGCTTTTTTCTCCGCTTTGCTCATGCTGGCCAATCGTTCCTTAGCCTCTGACAAAGCCGCAGCCTCATTTATAGTTGCATTGCTTTCTGGAGCGTTTGGCTGTTTTTCAACTTTAGCTATGTTCTTCTTTTTAAGTACCTCTTTCTCAAAAAGCACTGGGGCCGGAGAACTGGCATTAGCCTCAAGGTCCGCAGGTGCGGCATCAGTATCTGGAGAAGTAGAGGCCAACATATCTTCCGCCACTACCACCTGAGCTTCTTTGGCCTCTTCAGCTGGTTTTACTTTTGCTTTGTTGTAAGATGAGTTAGAGCTAACAGGGGCAAAGCGGTAATACTCTGCCGTGTTACAGGAGAAAAGGAACTGCCCGGCAAGAGCAATGGACATTACTTTGAGTAAGCTTTTGATTTTCATAGTAAGAAAGGTTTGGTAAATGAACTTTAAAAAGCAGGTAAACGCCTTCCTCTACTATTCCCTCAACAAGTTTACCTGAACTATCTTACCTCTTTACTCAACTTTTTGTTACTAAATCCAGAATACTATTGAAATTAATTTGTACAGCAGAATGAGCCCTTTTACTTCAAAAAGAAATAAATTAGCTGTTTGCTTAAGAGCTTTTACAGTAATAGGTGCCTGAAATCCCTAAATACCGATGCTACATCTATACCATTGTAGCACTGCTTAGGCAATTCACAGAAAACAGTAAATGGAATTGCTTAGGAAGGATTAGCTGCACTCAGATTCTTTACAACCTCCAGAAAGGCATCAGTGGTCAAGGGTTTTTCCAGGAATGTGGTTACTCCCAGCTCTTTGATTTGGCGCAGGTCGTTATCATGGGTAGAAGTAGACAAAACTACTATTTTGGTAGAAGCGCTTTTACTGAACTCTAACTTCTGATACTCCTCCAGAAATCCGAAGCCGTTTAAAACCGGCATGTTCAAGTCCATGAGGATGAGGTTTGGGAACTCATCAACTGCTGGCAGGCTTAACAGGTATTCTAAACCCTCCTGCCCGTTTGCGGCAGAGACCAGATCTTCAGATACACCTGTGCTACTAATTATTGTCTGGTTGAGAAAAGTGGTGATCTCATCGTCTTCAATCAGCAGAACTCTTTTAACTTTCAAAGCAGACAATTTTTTCTTGTTTAAACCCTATACTACAAATTTCGGTGAAGATTTTTAAATAACCTACTTTTTGAAAATATTAATTAAGTCAGAAATAATACGAAAGTCTTAATGTATGAAACTACAGGGGCTTTAAACTTTTAAAGGTAAATTAGTTACAAAAGAGGTGAGCCACCTAACTTATAACAACAGAAAATCTGTTTTGATAAAGCCCTAAACATGGCAGTAAAGCTTATGCTGTGCATATGTTTTGAAAGGTAAAACTGTAAAGGGTGTTTATGGTCTGCTTTTCTTAAAACAGCATTAAAAGCCTTCGGTCTGAGACAGCAGTTTCAGCAACACTCCATTCGTCCAACCAAAGCCATCCTGGTTGGGATATTCTCCTCCGCCTCCTTCGGCACCAGTTTTTTCAACATTATATTTCTCTGTCAGTTTTCCTGTACGCTGGTAAACGGCTATGTTCTGATTTATCCAGTTTATGCCAATGGTTTGGGCTAGATCTTTATGGCCGTACGCTTTCAGGCCCTGTATAGTCATCCACTGCAGAGGAGCCCATCCGTTCGGAGCATCCCACTGCTGCCCTGTTTCATTCAGAGTAGCAGGCAGTCCCCCAACCCTCAGAAAATAGCTTTCTATTTTCTGCGCTACATATTTAGCCTGTGAATTGGTGGCTATGCAAAAAAACAAAGGTGTAACGGCGGCTAGTGTAGGTATGTCAGTAGTTGTTTGCTTTACGAAGTCATAATCATAGAAAAACTCGTTTGAACTGTTCCAGCAATATTTAAGAATAGCTTTTCGCCTCGCTTTTGCTTTTTGCTCATAGGTTTTGGCTTCGCTGGCTTTTCCTTCTAACTTAGCCATCTCTGCCAATGTAAGCTCCATGTGGTAAAGCAACGCGTTCAAATCTACCGGAATAAGCTGAGTGGTTCTAATAGTCTGGAGGGTCTTTTCGTCAGCGAACCAGCGGCTACTGAAATCCCAACCAGATTCGGCGGCCGCTCTTATGTCACGGTACACTCGCTCATGGTTTCTTCCTGATAAATGAGCCACCTCTACATCTTCTTTATAAGCTTCTGGTCTGGGGGCAGGTTCATCATCCCAGTAACGGTTTAAAATGCTTTTATCAGGCAATAAAACTACCCTGCGGTGGGTGGGCTGGGCATTAGAAACCGTGCTGGCGCCATCCATCCAGAAGTCATATTCTTTCTGTAAAGGCTGCCGGTACTTTTTGAGAACCTCTGTTCCCTTTTCCTTGGCCAAAATCCGCAGCATGAGGGCGTAGAACGGAGGTTGTGATCGGCTGATATAGTAGCTCCGGTTGCCGTTAGGTATATGCCCTACCGTTTGAATAAGGTGCGTGAAGTTGTCCACCATGTGCTGAATCAGCTCCGTTTCTCCACTTTGCTGCAGGCCCAGCATGGTAAAATAACTGTCCCAGTAATAAATCTCTCTGAATCTTCCTCCGGGTACAACGTATGGGTTTGGCAGGGGTAAAAGAGATCCCTCCTGGGTTGTAGGTTGGCGGGTAAGCACTGGCCACAGCTCTTTTATATGCTCCGTTACCGGCCTTCCAAGGTCAGACTTAAAGTTGGTAGCTGGTTCAGGAGGCAAGGAGAAATTAGCCATCACAAACTCCTTCAAATCAAAGCCGGGTTTATTTTTTTGCTTCTCGTATTCCTGCACAATTTGGGCAGGCGATGATTTAGGCACACAGTCGGTAAAAGTCTTAGAGTCTGGAAAGACCGGTAGCATTTGAACCGCATGGAACAGTTCCCCCAGGTCTTGGTGAGGTTTGTACTGCGCCTGTACCCCCGGCACGAGGCAGAGGTAAGACATCCAAAGCAACAGAAAATATATTCTCACAGATGATAAACTGTTGAGAAAAGCTGACGTGGGCTGTCTCATAGTTAATGCTTTGATTTAATACTATTGTACGAATCCAACCACTCACTAGCTATCTATACAGCTAAAAGATCAATCTCAGAATACTTGGGCTAGGTTTACAGCACCATTGTATTAGATATTGCTTCTTGTTGCACCAATCCCGGTCAAACTACTTATCTTGTTCCATTCTTTTCCAAATGAATACTGAGCAAAACCTATTATTTATCTGTAGCAAAAACCAGTGGCGCAGCCCTACTGCCGAAGACTTGTTTTCTAACCATTCCTATTTTAAGGCTAGATCAGCGGGCACTAGTTCTAAAGCACGTATTAAAGTTACAGAAAAAGTTTTGCACTGGGCTCATGTAGTACTTGTGATGGAAAAGAAGCACAAGGAACTGCTATATCAAAAATTTCTTGCCACAATCCAAATTAAAAGAGTAATAGTCCTGAATATTCCAGATAAGTACAAACGTAACGACCCTGCTTTAATCTCTATCTTGCAGCAGAAATTAGCAGCGCACGGTATAGAGGTGTGATTCAGAAGATGATGTGCAGGGAATATAGAAAGAAAGCCTGCTGTTGGACAGGCAAGGTGATGCCTTAACTTTACAATGAAGTAAACAAGTTAAGCAGGCCTAAAACTTCTCCTCAATGCCTAGGCCAAACAAGGCGTAATCATATTTCACCGGATCATGGGGATCAAACTGGCGGAGGTTTTGTGTCAATTCCTCGGCCATGGCCCAATCAGATTGAGATCGCGTGATCAGTCCCAGCCGCCTTGCCACTCTTTGCACATGCACGTCGCAGGGGCAAATGAGTTCTGCCGCGGGTATTCGGTTCCAGAGCCCAAAGTCCACGCCACAGTCATCTTTCCTGACCATCCAGCGCAGGTACATGTTAATTCGTTTACAGGCAGACTTTTTTGCCGGCGTTGAGATATGCTTGCGGGTACGGTGCGGGGCTTCAGGCAGAGAGAACATTAAGTTATAGAATTGCTCCAGCCGCTCTTTTTGCGTGGAGGGTTCTGTCCCGGACGATCCCAGGAAAGCTTCTTCCAGGCTCTCGTGCCTCTCATAAAACCATTTAAAAAAGTAAACCAGGTACAGCAAGTCAGTATCATTAAAGGTTCTATGCTTAAAACCAAGTAGCTGTTTCAAGTCTTCGTCTTGATGTTGCGTTACAAATTGGTAAGGGGCATAATCCATGCGCTGCATCAGTTCCAGGCACTTATTAATGATGGTTTTACGCTGTCCCCATGCCAGAATAGAAGCAAAAAAGCCTGAAATCTCGACATCTCTTTTCTCGTGAAACCGATGTGGCACAGACACCGGGTCATGGGCAATAAATTCTATGGTGTTATAACGTTGGTACCTATCTTCCAGCAGTGCTTTTACCTGTGCCTGAGAGTGCATGTTTTCAATGGTTAATGGACAATGAGTAATGAGGAGTGATTAATGAGCAAAGGAAATTATTAATCATTGCTCATTAAAAAAGAGGCAGAAAACGGAAGCTAAGCTTAGCGTTTTCTGCCTCTTTTAAGAAAAATAGCCTTAAAATAGACTAGGGCATGTAAGAAAGCTCTACTCTGAAACGCTTATCGGTTACTCCAATTTGCTGACAGGCTTTTTTTGAAAGCTTTACCACCAGCTTGTCATTATCACCGGTTGATGGAATTTTACCAATCACACGCACATATACCACTTGGTCATTAGACGGATTTTTCACCGCCATAATAGTACCAACCGGGGCTGTTTTGTGTAAAGCCAGAAACTTGTTGTCGTCTGACTTCTGGTCTATCAGTTCGGCCATGCCACTTTCATTCACCCTTGACACGTACTCCGCGGCTTTGGCAGTTCTTTCTGCGGTGTCTTCCACCTTTGCCACAGGTTTATCTTTCGTTGAGGCAGTAATAACCGTAGGTGATGATGAGGTGCTCGCTACAGGGGCATCCGCATTTCTGGAACTGGTAACGGCATCATCTCGCTCAGGCACATAAATCTTCGCATTAGATGCACCGTTCGCGCCAACGCCCACAATAAGGTCACGCCCAATCTCTATGGCATTACTTGTAAGCTTGTTCCACTCTTTTATTTCTTCAACCGTTACCCCGTGCATTTTAGAAATGGCGTACAGGGTTTGGCTGGGCTGCACCGTGTGCATTTTATTGCCCTTTCCATCTACCGAATAGGTACGGTTGGCAGCCGGACTAGCGACAGGAGCAGGTTTGGCTGCTGTGGCAGTGGCTCCGGCAGACGCAGTTGCTTTCATTGGAATGAGAACTATCTGCCCGATCATGATGGACTTTTCAATATTCTTATTCGCCTCTACTATTTGGGCTACAGGTACTCCGTATTTGCGTGAAAGAGCATAAAGGGTTTCACTAGGTTCCACTTTATGGGCAATGTACGTTTTCCCATTTTGCTTTCTCACCCCTATTGAGTCACGTACCGCCAGAGTACTAGCAGTTGCAGCCCCTACCGTTAGCAGGCAACATCCTAGAACAAATGCAAACTTCTTTAACATCATCAATCTACTTTACTTATTACTATTACAAAGAAGGTTTTCTCTTACCAAGGCAGAATCACTTTTGAGGGAAAAAAGTTTATCTATACGATCTAAATTAACTGATTTTATATTGATTCAGCAAAGACGGTAAGTTAATATATGACCACATTTGTTGACTGAGGGTGTAAGTTACCAAATTTTCAGTAAACATTCTGCCCTCATTTATAGGTGCCTTTCTCCCTAATTGCAAAAAAATGGCCACTGAACAGTATAACAACGACCTGACCTCCCCTTTTAGCCTGAGGTACAGAAAATTAAATCATCAAAGGTATATACTCTAGAAACAGATTAGACTAACCTAGCTCAGCTACAGCAACTTAAGCTTTTGCTCAGTTCCACTCTCCTTTTCCTTTCTCCTCATTTCTATTTTTACCTTAACTTGCTTTGCCATTATGAATGAAAACTCAATGAAAGCAGTAGGAATTATTCCGGCGCGTTACGCCTCTACCCGATTCCCAGGCAAACCACTGGTAAATTTAGGGGGTAAATCTATGATCCGGCGGGTATATGAGCAGGCGCAGGCATCAGAACTGGCCGCGGTGGTAGTTGCTACCGATGACGAGCGTATATTTTCTCATGTTCATGAATTTGGGGGCAGCGCCGTAATGACCTCTCCCCTACACCAAAGCGGCACCGACCGCTGCCATGAGGCTTATGAGCAGTTGCAGGAGAAGTATGAAGTAGTAGTAAACATTCAAGGCGATGAGCCTTTTATACAGCCGGAGCAGATCAACAGGGTGCTCTCTTGCTTCCAGAACCCCGATGATCAGATAGCCACGCTCATTAAACCTGTTAAAGACCAACAGGAATTATTGAACCCTAACAGCCCTAAAGTGGTGGTGGGTGCGCAAGGCCAAGCTCTCTATTTTAGCCGGCACCCTATTCCCTACCTGCGCGGACACGATCAAGAGCAGTGGCTTGCACAACACGCTTATTTTAAACATATAGGGATTTATGGTTACCGGAGTCAGGTGCTGGCTCAGCTGACAAAGTTGCAGCAGTCTGTCCTGGAGAAAGCAGAATCATTGGAACAGTTGAGGTGGCTGGAGCATGGGTTCAAAATCATTACCGCCACAACAGAAATGGAAACCATAGGCATTGACACCCCCGAAGATGTGGAGAAGGCCCTACAGTTTTTACAATCTTAAGAATAGGAAGTTCGTACTACAGCCAACCTCCTTATTCTTACTAAACAGGTTATTCTTTTGATCATACATTGAGCAAAACATAGCTGCCCCTGCTGGAAAGGCACCAACAGGGGCAGCTATGCTTTTGCTGTTTTCAGAAGCGTAACAGCAATGGTATTTCAATAGGCAAAATTGAATACTCAAGAATTCCGCTCAACCACCAGACTTTTTTGCTTTGTAGCCCAAATCCAGCAATAGCTGAAGCACTTTATCCCTGAAATCACCTTGTACGAAAATTTCACCGTCTTTGGCACTGCCCCCTACGCCACATTTGGTTTTCAAGGTTTTGCCAAGGCCCTGTAAATCATCATCCTGACCTACAAAACCTGTCACCAAGGTTACCTGCTTGCCGCCACGGGCTTTTTTGTCAAGCTGTACCCGCAGGTTCTGCTGTTGCGGAGGCAAGGTTTGCGTTTCTTCTTCCTGCTCGTGGGTGTATTCAAAATCTGGGTTGGTGGAATACACTACCCCTTCCCGGTTTTTCTTGTTCTTGCTCATCTTTTCATCATCTAGTTTACCAATGGCGCCAACACCTCTAACGATAAAGGGTACAGCTGCACTTCAAAATCTGTGGCTTGCCCCCGGTACTCGCCATCGGCGTGGAAATGCTGAGGCACCTCACTGTTTACCTGAACGGTAGAGCAGGTATGAAACTCTGCCAAAGAAGAAGTAGCTATTTGTTTCGTCATGAGGCCATAGCCTAATTGAATGGCTTCGGCCACCCCTACTTTTCTGATTAAGCAAACATCCAGAAAACCATCTTGAATGTTGGCCATAGGCGCGATAAAAGCGTTATTTCCATACTGTGAGGCATTGGCGAATGCCATTACAAAAAAGTCTGAGGTTAGTTCTTTTCCGTTCACCCGTACCGTGGCACCTGAAGATTGAAAGCTCCTAAACTCCCGTATGATTAGCTGTATGTAGCTGCTCAGGCCACGCTTGGTGCTTTGGGCAAAAACCGAACTAATGAGGCCGTCAAAACCTATGCCACCCGTACAGAAAAAAGGATGCCCGTTGATAGAACAGGAATCAATACGTCCAAAAGAAGGTTGATTGATTATCTCCAGCGCTTGTGTCAGCACCATAGGTATGCCTAAATGACGTGCTAAGCCGTTACCTGATCCTTTGGGCAGAATACCCAGGGCAGACGACGTATTTAACAATCCTCTTGCCACTTCGTTCACAGTACCGTCTCCCCCCACGGCCACCACTATGCGGGCCCCTGCTTCAGCAGCTTCTTTGGCCAGAGCAGTAGCGTGGCCAGCATGTTCCGTGAACACTAATTCGGGCTCCCAAACGGTGCGGTCCAGGTATGCTTCTATCAGTTCAGGCACATTTATGCTGCTCTGCGCCCCAGATTTCGGATTTAAAATAAAACATGCCTTTTCCGGGGCCTGTGGCTGAGTCATACGTTTTCTTCTTCTTAGGCAATAATTTTTCTGGCGCTGCTTTTAGAGGTAATATACTGCGTTGATACCTCTGTTTTTGGCTTCATTTCCTAAAATTAGGGCTAAAACAGAAATAGGTTCCCTCATTATTGCGCTTTGCACAACTCCTTTGGTAAAAATACATAAAAAAGTGGTGCCACCGTAAGGCAGCACCACTCTCGTAAATACAGAATGCAGAAGAATTAAGCTCCTAAACGCTCAATCAAATCTGCTGCACGGTTAGAATAACCATACTCATTGTCATACCAGCCTACTACTTTGGCCAAGGTACCCATGGTGGAGGTCATTCCGGCGTCAAAGATGCAAGAGTGTGGGTTACCTACAATGTCAATAGAAACAATAGGATCTTCTGTGTATTCTAAAATACCTTTCATTTCATTCTCAGCTGCTTTTTTCAAAGCGGCGTTGATTTCTTCTTTGGTCACCTCACGCTTTAAGATAACGGTCAGGTCAGTCAAAGAACCATCTGGAATAGGAACACGCATGGCCACTCCGTCTAGTTTCTTGTTCAGGTGAGGCAACACCAACCCAACAGCCTTAGCAGCACCAGTTGAGGTAGGCACAATAGAAACAGCGGCAGCACGGGCACGACGCAAATCAGCGTGTGGCGCATCTTGCAGGTTCTGGTCAGCCGTATAAGCGTGTACTGTCGTGATAAAGCCTTTCTCAATACCGAAAGCTTCATCTAATACTTTGGCCATTGGGGCCAGGCAGTTGGTAGTGCAAGAAGCGTTAGACACAATGGTCTCCTCACCAGTAAGGGTGTCTTCGTTTACACCAAGTACCACCGTTGGGATGTCGCCTTTGGCAGGTGCAGAAATGACTACTTTTTTGGCACCAGCTTCTAAGTGTCCGCCAGCTCCTTTTTCATCTACAAATCGACCAGTAGACTCTAATACCACGTCTACGTTCAGCTTGCCCCAAGGCAGGTTCTTCGGCTCACGCTCAGCGAAGATCTCAATACGCTGGCCGTTTACAGTAATGCTGCTTTCATCAGCAGTAACGGTGCCGTTGAAGCGGCCGTGTACTGAATCGTATTTCAACAGATGCGCCAAAGTAGTGTTATCGGTAAGGTCATTGATGGCCACTACCTCTACATTTTCACGCTCTATCAGGGTCTTAAAGGTAAGACGGCCTATGCGGCCGAAGCCGTTAATGGCTACTCTTATTTTTTTAGACATGACTTATAAGGTTTTATTTCACGTTTTATCGGTGGCAAGTTACGGCTTACAAAAAGCAAAACAAACTAAAAATTTTAAGGCTCATTTTGAGCATCTTACCTTTTAAAGGCAATTATTTTAAAAGGGGGGCTTTGCAAATAAAAAACAGCCCTCTATATTTGCACCATCAAAACCGAAAGATGGTCCGTTCGTCTAGGGGTTAGGACACCAGATTTTCATTCTGGTAACAGGGGTTCGATTCCCCTACGGACTACCAGATTAACCCTTAAAAATCCGCTAAAACGTTTGTTTTAGCGGATTTTTCATTTCAGAGTAACAAAATGGCTTTCTCACTCAGTTTCCCACCCATCTCTGAAGAATGACAAAACTTTGGGAGGCCTCCTAAAGGTCCCTTGGGCTGTTCTTGCCGCCGTTGCCCCCGCTGGCTGTTCAGAGTAACCATTAAAACCCGCCTTTCTATTCCCGGCGGTAAAGCTGCCATTCGCACTTTGGTTTTAGATTTCTAATTCATCCTATTAGAAATCTATGAGCACCTTTGATTTATGGGAAGGCGGAACGGGATGCATGAAGTAAGTTAGCCCGGCTTCTTTAAAATTCAAATGGCTAACTTAAACGGCCATTTTAAGATACATAAGTTTGTTGTTGTAGTTTCCCTAATTCCACTTTCTTTACTAGGTCAGGTCTGATAGAATCTTCTTAAATAACGGAATCGTTTTTTAACCAATTTATTCTTCATCGGCTCAAACCTGTATACCTCATTATTGCCTTTCATAACCACAACGCAGAAAGGCTGACCCATCTTTTTTGTAAGATGATAGATACTTTCAAGCTCAGCGAGATCTTCAAACCAGCTGGCCATTCCATATAAAGAGACAAACGGTGTTTCACTTAACTGTTTGTAAACATTGGGCGCTAACGAGGAGGCCACCTTTTTACCACTCCGAAACCGGGTCATCTCCAGCAATGAATCAGTAGAACTACTATTTGGCACATTCATTTTATGCCAAATATTTTTAGTGAAAGGAGTTGGTTCCACCAAGGCTTCTCTATCCTTTGGATGCGGAGTAATATCCAAAACCGCATCCACTACGTGGGTAGCTTCGTGCAACAAGACATATACAATTGCATCTAAGCTTCCTGCCTCTATTTTTACCTCATACCCTTGTTCTTCTGATTGGTCAAAACAGGTAGATTCTTTCTGGGTTGCCCACTCTGATATTGTTTCATGAAGTATGCCTGCCCGTAAAGTGATGTTATACATTTTGGCACCATCAGGGGTCTGTACTGGGGAGGTTAGGGCGGTGTTGGGCATGTTATCCATAAAGCTGATGCTATGTAAATGCCCTTTGAGAATTTTCTGATGGAGGGGAGGCAAAACAGCAAACGCCTTCTCCACCTTGGCATTTTCAACCGCTGACAGCACATGGTCTGAAGGATTCATGCCAGCTTCTTTAAACATCTTAAAGACATTTTCCGGAGCAGCTGAGACCCGTTCCGATAGCTTGGGATTAACTTGTTGCGTTGGAGACTGCGCGTTACTACTAATTGCTAAAATGAGGCTGAAAGCAAACAGGAAATATGTCTTAAACATAGCTAATTGGGAATTACATACTGTTATATAAAGAATTCATGTCACCAGAGATATCTTAAAAAAAACACAAGGAAAAATACAATTGCATGAAAGCTAGGTTGCAAGATTGGAAGCAGTTGCCAACTATTTCTGGAAATAGTTAGGTGGTAGGTGGCAAGGTCTTTTCTAATTCACTACCCGAACCGTATAAAAAATTAGAAGATCAATTGATATTCATTACTGCTAGCTTTATTGAATATAGTTGAACTCTGCCCGCTTCAAGATGACTGAACGCAAATGTTCCTGGTGCTCATCGCCCCAGCTCCCCAAGGCTGCTATAACAGGAATAAGAGATTTTCCGAAATCGGTTAGACTATACTCAACTTTGGGCGGAACTACTGGGTAAATAACTTTCGAAACCAATTCATGCTCTTCCAGCTCTTTCAGCTGCATGTTTAAAACACGGCGTGAAGCATCCGGTATTTTTCTTTGCAGCTCGCTGGGGCGTTTGTGGCCCTCATTGATAAACCACAGCAAACGGACTTTCCATTTCCCGTAGAGCACTTCACCTATTAAGTCAAGGCCGCAATTAAGGCTTGGCGGTATTTTCCTCTGGTACATTCTGTAAAATTATTCCACTGTTTAAAATGCTACAATAAGGGATAAATTTATCCCTATGCAATTCGTTTTTCCGTACTTGCTGTAGCTATACATACTTCCCATTATTGCATCAAAAAAAGAAGTATGGAACAGCAATTTAATTTTAATAACGAATTATCAGGCAAAATTGCCTTGGTAACCGGCGGCACCAAAGGAACCGGAAGAGCCATTGCCGAGCGTTTACTCCAGGCAGGGGCAACGGTGATCATAACCGCAAGAAACGAACCCGAAGCGCCTAACAAAGATCTGCATTTTATATCGGCTGACTTAAGCACGCCGGAAGGTACCCAAAAAGTAGTCCGGGAAGTTTTCTCACAATACGGCAAACTGGATATTTTGGTAAACAACCTGGGAGGGTCTGAAACCCCGGGCGGCGGGTTTGCCGTTCTGACGGATGAGGACTGGGAAAAGTCCATCCAGACCAACCTGCTGGCCCCTGTCCGCTTGGACAGAGGTTTTTTACCCCGGATGATTGACCAGAGAAGCGGTGTCATCATCCACATCACCTCTATTCAGAGCAAACTGCCCCTGTATGATTCTACCTTGCCTTATGCCGCCGCGAAAGCAGGGCTAGCCAATTACAGCAAAAGTCTGTCAAACGAAGTGGCGCCCAAGGGCGTGCGGGTATTGTCCGTCTCACCAGGTTGGATTATGACTACCGCCGCTGCAAAAATGATGGAAAGGATTGCCCAAAGTTCAAACAGCACAGTAGAGGAAGCCACGGAAAAAGTACTACAGTCCTTAGGCGGAATCCCGATCGGAAGGCCGGCAAAACCCGAAGAAGTTGCCGAGCTAGTCGGTTTTCTGGTCTCACCAAGGGCCAGCTACCTCACCGGAACAGAATATGTCATTGATGGAGGAACCATACCAACCATTTAATAACCATAAAACTAGAAAAATGAATTTACCCAATGTAGTATCAGATTTAGTAAAAGCACAGAATATGTATGACAGTGCTGCTTACGCTAACTGTTTTTCCGAAATAGCCACAGTGGCGGATGAGGGGAAAACATATCATGGAAAAGCTGAAATCAAGCGATGGATTGAAGCAGCAAACGAAAATTACAAAACGGTTATGAAGCCAATCGATTTCAAGGAATCAGAAGAACAAAGCGTTTTGAAAGCTGAAATTTCTGGATCATTCCCTGGCAGCCCTGTTGTGTTAAGCTATCATCTTGAATTAGTAGACGGCATGGTACAGTCATTGAAAATAACAAGCTGACTAAATCAATAAACACCAGGTTTTAAAAGGAAAAGGTCTGATGCGGTTTATTCACCGTCAGCCCTTTTCCTTTAAGTTCCACATTTTATCCCTCTTGCACGGCAGCAGGTTCTAACCTGAGGAACAAGGTAAGTTACAGTAAAAATACCCAAGGAAGGCACAAGGCTAAAATTAGCACTTGCAGTAGTAATTTCCACAGATATCTGCCTTTGGCAGAGAGTAAGTTTAAGCAACCTGCGCAGTTCGTATTGGTTGTAAAGCAGCAGACCAAGCTATCACCTGATCAAGCATGAGGTTTAGCTGCTTTTGGTGTTCAGCAGTGGGGGGAAAACCGCATACCCCTCAAAATCTGATATAAGGGATAGGGCCACTTGTGCCCTAACATCCGCCACCAGCAGCTCCCCCATGATCAATCTTAGATGTTCACTGCCCTTGTGCCATTGGCCGAGCCACCATAGCTCACAAATCCGGCGGCCTTGTTCCCCCACTCATGGTCGGGTGCAGCCCTTCTTCCTCGCGCTTGGACTCAATAATGCCCACCGGCTTTCTGCCCACGAACAACACGTAGTCGGCGGGGCCCACGTCGGTCTGGTATTCGCGCACGGCCACGCCTGGGGCCGAACCTAGGTTGATCTTTTTCTTATCCTGTACTACCCCAGCCACTGGCCTCCAGCATAGCATCTATGCGGTCACGGGCTATTTGTTCTGGGTTTTGGTTCACGGGCAAGGGTAGGTTGTGGGTTTGGAAATATCTTTAAATACTAGAAATCAAGTCTTTTTTTATAAAAGGATGCACATTTTTTAGTTAAACAGGAATATCTATAAAATTTATTGAATTTAAGATAAATTTTTCTTTGAAACTCCTTTAAGCATAGCGTACCTCTACCTGCTCAAGTACCTCCTCTTTACCCACCCTTTCCGTCATCACCGGCAATGTAAACCTAAAGTCACTGCCTTGCCCTTCTTTGCTTTCAACCCATATCTCGCCGCCGTTCAGCTCTATGAAATCTTTGCAGAGTTGCAGCCCCAGGCCTGTGCCTTTTTCATTGGCGGTGCCGGTACTGGAAAAATTGGTGTTTTTGAAAAGCTTGTCCTGGTCCTTTTCTGGAATGCCCACCCCGCTGTCTTTCACAGATATGGTAGCCATTTGCTGATGTACCTCTGAAGCAAGAACAATCACATCACCGCTCTTACAGAACTTAATAGCGTTAGAGAGCAGGTTCCGAAATACCAGCTTCACCATTTCATAATCGGCGAAGGCCACCGCAGAGCCTGACAGCTGATTGATGATCTGAATACCTTTGTTATTGGCTTGTGGCAATAGCAAGTTTATATTTTCCTGGGCCAGAGTCTGGAGCTGAACCTGAACGGGGTGAGTGCCCTCCTCTTCCATCTGCGATTTAGCCCACAGAAACAGGTTGTCCATGAGCCATAGCGAATTCTGCTGCTCCAGTTCCACTTTGTCTAGAAAGCGATTCTTCTCTTTCTCTGGCAGGGCATTCATTCTGATGAGTTGCACCAAACTGTTCAGGCTCACCAGCGGCCCCCTTAAATCATGAGCCACAATAGAGAACAACCGGTCCTTCACCAGATTGCTTTTTTCCAGAAGCTCTTTCTGCGTTTGCAGATCAGTGGCCTGCTGGCGTAAAACCTGGCTGGCCACGGTAATTTCTTCGTTTTTGAGGGCAAGCGTATGGCTTAGCCTCCGGAACTGTTTCTTGCCCCTGAACAGCACGTACGCCAGCGCTGCAAAACTAAGCAGCAAGGTACAGGCCAGATAGGTGACTTTTTTTTGGTGGTTGAGCCTGTTCAGCTGAAGATCACGCTCAGTGGTCAGCTGTATGTTTTCCTTTTCCTTTTTCTCAGAATCATACCGCACCTGCAACTCCTCAATCTGCCGTCTGGCGTTCTCATCGTGCAGGCTGTCTTTATAGGCTGAAGAAAGCGACAAAAACTCATGAGCTTTGGTGACGTTGCCAGAGGCCAGATGAATTTGGTTGAGCAGGTCCAACGACTGAATAATTTCAAAGAACGATCGCTGCTTTCTTGAAATTTCTAGGCTGAGCAATGCATAGTCAACGGCTTTGGCTAACTTTTTCTCTTCCTGATAGGCCTCCGCCAAGCCGCGGTAGGCGTACCCCATATTTAACTGGTGTTCTGTTTCCTTCGCTGCTGCCAACCCTTTCAATAGGTAATCTTTAGCCACAGCCACTTTGCCTGCTTTCAGATATAAATCGCCTAAGTTGATGGTGCTCACTGAGTAACCCACCACATCTCCTATTTCTTTCTTGATCGGAAGGGCTCGTTCATAAAAATGGATAGCCTCGTTTACATGGTCCTGCACCTGGTGGGCATACCCCATGTTGTTCAAAGCTCTACTGATGGCTTCCTTGTTCCCAATTTTTTGGGCAATCTGCAGGCTCTTGCTGTAAAATTCGCGTGCCTTGTCATAAGACTTGAGGTAATTATTAATGTTACCTATGTTGTTATAAGTAGTGCAAATGCCCAGGCTGTCTTTGATTTCTTCCCTGATCTTTAAGGCTTTGTAGTTATATTTTGTGGCAGAGGTGTAGTCCCCGTAGAGTTGGTAGGCAGCACCCACATGATGATAGGCATCAGCCAGCAGCTTTTGGTCTCCAGTAGCCTGAGCTATTGTTACTGTTTCTTGCCCATATTTTATGGCTCCTCCCGGATCACTTGAAGACAGAACCTTTACCAGTTTATTACGTGCTTCAATTTTCTCCTGCACATTGGCCGCATGCTGTACTTTTTGTTCCAGCTCCTTTAAGGTTGGTTGCTGGGCCAGGCAATGAAAGACCAGAAACAGAAGAAAAACAAAGATGGGGGTCTTCTTGAACATGAGCTTGTAAAAGAATAAAGCAAAAGCTAAGCCTTCTAACTATGACAGTGCTATAACTGTGGAAAATACGGGGGAAACAGGGGCCTATTTTTACAGCCGCTTCTGCGGCTCTAATGTACAGAACTCTTAGAATACTTGTAGACCCCGGCAACACAAATTTATTCTGGAATAGCCTTCTGCTATAAGTCATGCACAATTGTTGTATCATGCCTACCAGCCTTCACCAAGAAACTTCATGGCTGCGTCTAATATTTCTTATGCCCGCTTCTTCTATTTCGAACCTGATTTTGAAAAATCAGCCCCAAAATAGAATGAGCATTTTTCTAATCATTCAGATAGAATTTTCGCTTCTATCTTAAAGCTGCGGCGCACGAGTTGGCAACCTGATAAAACACCCTATAGTGGTAGGCCAGCATGTAAAGCTTCTTCAAACCCTAAGGTGCAGCATCTACGTATTAACCCGTAGTTAAAACCCGCAAAACTGCGTCTCTGTGCTTTCAGAGCTGTGCCTGTTGTTACAAATGGTGAAATGTAAATTCCAGCCATCAAAAGGCAAGCCTGGCTACTACCACAGAGTATACATTATTTTTATCACTACTTAATGAACCCAGAAAATAAAGAACCAACTACCTATTTTGCACCAGAACAGCTGGCAGAAGTTACTGACAGCAGAGGGCAGTCTATTTACCAGCTCTTCCAGGAAAAAGTCACTGACCCAGAGTATCCATGTGTGGGCGCAAAAGCGGCAGTTAATTCGAACCAATTCCGGATTGGCCTTTACGGTGAGATGGGCACAGCACAAACAACGCAAGCCTTGGCTCAAGACCTGAAAAAATACATCACCGAAACGCTTGAGGCAGACAGTGAATACATGACCATGCTGGCAGTGTTCACTGATGCGCCGCAAGACGAACTTCAGTTTGAGCAAAAGCTTTGGCAGCAGTTACAGGCACTCCACGACAGCGAAAAGCAAACCCAGACTTGGGCTCCAGAGGTGAGCGATAACCCAGCAGATGAAAACTTCAGCTTTAGCTTTAACGGCACATCTTTCTTTATTGTAGGCTTGCACCCCCAGGCCAGTAGAAAGGCCCGCAGAATGGAATTCACCGCCATGGCCTTTAACCTCCATCGGCAGTTTGAGCAATTACGGGAAAAGGGCGTGTATGACAACATGAAAAAAGTTATAAGAGAAAGAGACATGGCGTATGATGGGTCTATCAACCCTATGCTAAGCGACTTCGGTGATGGTTTAGAAGCCCCGCAATACAGTGGCCGCCAAGTAGACGACAGTTGGAAGTGTCCTTTTTTGGCCGGAAAATAAATGCTGGCTTCAAGTCAAAAAACCTTAATTTTCTTATTGAAGACAATTGCAAATTCTTACTGTAGAGCGGCGGTGGTTTCATCACGTTTTCGCCCACTTTTAAGAAAAGCAAGTCAAAAACAGATTCAGGAAGGCATTTCTTCACATGCTCTCTCCTACCTTAACCTCAAACAGAAGACAACCCAAAGTACAATGGAAACCATACAGAAACAAACCGGTGCCGCTTTTACCTTGAAAGCTGGTGATAAGCTAAAAGTTATTGACCCTATGGGCGAGCAGGTAAGCGACATGGTTTTGTTCAACGCCGAAGACACCCGAGAGAAAATTTCATCTGGCAAAACCTTGGATTTTGAGAATACCATACTCATCACGAAGGGGCACCATTTATGGAGCAATCGGAGCCGGAAAATGATGGAGATTCTGGAAGACACTAACGGCAGAAATGATTTTCTGCTAGCGCCCTGCAGCCCCGAAACCTTCCAGATTATCTACAACAACCATGAATATCACCCCAGCTGCTTTGAGAATCTCTACTCAAATCTGGCTCAGTTTGGCATTACCCCAGACGATATTCCTACGGCTTTTAATATTTTCATGAACGTGCAGTTTGCCTCAAATGGAGAACTTTCTGTAGATCCTCCCACCAGCAAAGCCGGAGATTATGTTTTGTTAGAGGCTAAAATTGATTTGATTGTAGGTTTAACCGCCTGCTCTGCTGAACAGTCTAATAACTACAGCTTTAAACCTATTCAATACGAAATAATACGGGCAGGCAATGAGAACAGCTAATTAAAAGACAGTTTCTTATTACCCAATAGTACAAAGTGTAAAAACACCGCATCAAACGCAGAACCCCTGAAGTTAGCTTCAGGGGCTCTGCGTTTAGAATAATTTGCTACAACAGAATGATGAAGCTAAGGCCCTACAACTGTGGGCCAGCGGCAATAAGTAAATCAACGGTTACTTTTAGCTCTTCGTCTACCTTCACCAGTCCGCCAAACTTTTTGGGCATAGTCAAATCAAAGTCTGAAAATAAGAGGCAAAGGGTGGCGCTTAGCCGTTGACCAGGCTTTCTGCAGAAGTTCACGTTCCGGTATACTTGCTTTTTACCCGCCAGCTGCACCAAAATAGCGCCTTTCATACGTTGCCCCTCCTGCTTCATTTCCAGTACTGCTACCTGAATCTCTGGATAAGTTTCTGCTTTGAGGGTACGGTGAAAGTCTCTGTTAAGCAAAGGGTTGCCACACCCAAATTCTTTTACCGGCAGCTCCATCACTAATCTCTCATTCTTTCCGACTAGCCTGTTCAGAAACAGTGTGTCTGCCTGACGTGTGTTTTCATAGGAACAGTTGATAGCTCCAACAGACGTCATGGCCTGCACTGAAATCCGCTTTCCTCTTACTACCAAATACTGCTCATCGGTCGTAAAACCAGGAAACAAAAGAAGCAGAACCAATACTATATTTGAGAGTAGCATAACCCAAAATTTTATAGGTGAATGAGCTAATCAGACCAGTTGTAAAATTGAAAGGAACTGAGATGGCAGGTTGCTTTATAGCACATGCCAACTCAGTTTAATTTCCAGTCAATTAGAAGTTGTTAGAAGGCAATGGCACCTTCAATCATCACGCCGTTGAACTTGGCACCGTTACGGATATCGTTTACAGGGAAGTCGTTGTATTCCTGGTTCACGTATTCTGCTTTGGCAACTATGTTCTTGGTCACGAACCAACCGGCAGCCAGAGCGGTGCGTTGAATGCTGGCTTCAGTATTCACTCCTTGCAGCGTGCCGCTCACTTTGTTGTAACGACCACCCACGTAGAAGTTCTCTTTTGCTCCTATGCGGTAAACCAAGTCCGCTCCCACCTGATTCCAAGTTCTGTCCTCGGTTTCGTTAGCAGCCTTGCCTTTGGCTCTTTCAAAGTTTCCGAAGAACTCTAAACCACCAAATTTCACGAAAGGATTCACCACCATGGCAGTCACGTTATCGGTCAGGTTAGGGCTGAATCTACCAGATGTAAACTGTGCCGCTATAGTTGCCAGTTGGTTTTCTACCACCAAGTAATATCTTGAACCTGCTCTGTCACCGGCATATAAGGTGTTTCTTACGGAGCTGTTAGTCGTGTACAAAGAGCCGGTAAGGCGCACGCGCAAATTATCGGTTAGGTTGTTGTCATACCCTACTTTTCCATAGTAAGATGGGGCACGATCTTTAGGAGTGGTTAGTCCTCCTTGTATTTCACCACCTGTCACCGCGGCCAAGGCTAGGAAACCGTTTTTCTGGAAGATTACTTCCCCGCCAATTTCAGTGGCAAAGGCATCCATGATATAGTTACCTACAAACGGGTTATGCAGCGCCATGGCATTGTCAGTTCTTCTGAAGTGGGCGTCACCGTAGTTAATTTCCATGTGGCCCACCCGTAAGGTCAGGTTCTGCATTAATCTATCGGCCAATGGGCTGTTCAAGAAACCTAACTTATCAATTTGGAGGTAACCGCCTTTTACCCAGGTTTCAGGGTGGTGCCTAGATGACAGATAGGTTATCAGGTTCAAGCGAATACCGTCTGCCAGCATTACGTCCAGGTTCAGGTTAGCAGTAGCCAGGTTAAAGCCGTAGCCAATTTCAATTAGTTGGTTTAGGTCTTTACCGTTGGCGTCTAATTTTGGGGCAGCGGTGTTACTATGCTCAAGAGCCTGAAACTGCTGGGCAAAACTGCCCCCCAATCTTAATTTAATCCCGTCAAAGGTGGTAGTGTCTGTTTTACCAGTTTCAAAAACGTTAACACCCCGTTGGTCATAAGGTCTCCAATATGGCAAATCGCCTAAGGTGATCTGTGCGCTGGTAGAAATGCTGAAACCAGCTAACATTGCGAGTGAAAGAATAAGCTTTTTCATTTTTTTAATGTGTTGGAAGTGAATGGCGTTGTGTTGTTAAGAATTGGTTGTACTAAATGTTGTTTTGAACTCTACCTTGACTTCGTTTCCTGTTTTGATAGTGCCGAACATAGCGGTGGGAGGCACCATTTTAAAGTCAGTCATTTTAAAGGAAGTTGTACCTTTTAGGTCTATATGGGTGCCACGCACTACTGTCTGCACCTCAAATGTGACCGGTTTGGTGGTGCCGGCTATGGTTAAGTTACCGATAACCTGCCCTTTATTTCCGCCTAAGCTCTTATAAGAGATAAACTTAAAAGTGATAGTTGGATTTTTCTCAGCTTTCAGTGCTTTGTAGGCAATCTCATCCATCTGCCCTTTTCCGCTCTTCAGGGCAGTGGCACTCATGGTTACCTCGGCAGATTTGATGCTCGCCACCTGCTGGTTGTCTAAGGCAATCTCTGCCTTGCCGGTTGCGGAAGAAGCCACCATTTCCCAGTCATGAAGCGTAGAGCTTCCTATTACTTTTAGCTCTGGCTTACCTGATAGTTGGAAAACACTTTGTGCACTTAGTGGAAGATACAGGCCAAATACCAACCCTAGTACCCATGCCATTTTGAATATTCTTGCCGTTTTCATGACTGCTTGTTTTGTTAAATTTCTTATGCAAAACTACAGCCGCGGACCAGGCTAAAAGATGACTGGCGTCATGTGGGTACATGATGTTAAATAGGTTTTTAGTAAAGAACAAACTGCTTCAGTTCACAACTTCAGCAGATCTATAAACCTTCTAAAGAAAAACTATATCCCTTTAACCTTTATTAGATTTTGCAAGGGGGATGAGATGACGTAATAACAAGTGTAGATTGTTCAAAGTCAGCTAGGCGACCAATGCTGAACCTGCTCAAACTGATGGTTGTAATAACTAGAAGTGCTTGCGTTTTAGCTCCGTTTTATGAAAAGGAGCCTGAAAAGAGAAGCTGTTCATACCATAATGAGATACATCTTCTGGAAATCAAATAAGCCTGAGAAGCATAACATCGTTACTTTTTCTTTTTGGGGAAGAGAACTTCTTTCCGCCACATCTCCAGCTTTACCCATGTGTTTTGTAAAATGGGGTTGCTGGTATTTACTGTGGCGTTGGCTTTTATATAGACAGTTCGACTTTTTCCTTTTGAGGTAAATTTGGCAACTATGGCACGAAACATTTCGCCTATGCCAAAGTTCATAGGTACGTTTACAATGCTTTCCCCCTGTGCCACCTGATAGGTACGGTTGATAGTGCCACAGACATCCAGCAGGTTCTCTACACAGGCAGAATAGGTAGGATTTTTGACTTCCAGTTGTTTCACGTTCAGGTTTTTCACCTCCACTTGCCCGTCAACCAAAATGCCTTTGGTAAAACTGAACCCCTTTAGCTTTACTTTCTGAAGGGCGGTAACAGGCTGGCCCGGCGTAGGAACTTTAAAGGCATTTTGAAACGAAGTTCGCTGCTGCGCCAGACTTTCTAAGCTGTACACCAGCGTAACGGTCTCTTGAATAGAAAGACTGTCTTCCTCTTGATGTTCCTTTAGGTATTCTTGCCACAGGCTATAGTTCACCCCCAGAGTAACCCAGGCTGCCTGTTGCCCTTCTGCTGGCAAAACTTTTCCTACCTCCTCACGGGCAACGGCAATGGTACCGTTATCGTGGCTCAGAGTTAACAGAAGGCTATCTATTTTAAATGAAACCGGCAGCGGATTTTTAACCTGTAGATGTAGTTTCACCCAAGCGGTATCATACTGAATGACCAATTGCAGGGTATCTATTTTAGTAATGTGCGGCACCCATTTCTTGCCTCCTGTCCCGGAAGTTTTTCCTAGCTCCAGCTCCCCTTGAAAGTCCAGTTCTATTTTAGTGTTCTGAATAAAGTCGTGGCTGCTCGTTAAGTTGGCCGTGGCCTGCAAATCATAACTCCAGTCTGTGCTTCCTTTCAACGCCCTCTGCACGAGCTGGTTTACATCTTCCGCAGACAGGTGTAGCGGCACCTCTACTTCAGAATCCCCCGAAGAAAGCTTGATTGGCTCCTGGGTTTTGCCGGTAATCTCAATGCCCTCACTTAACTGCAGTGTATAGTCAAGATTTTTGATGTTGAGGTTAGGCACATCCCCTCCTTGCACCTGTAACCGAAGCAGTAGTTTCGCTCCCTCTTCAGGACTTAGTTCCTGCACGGTAAGGCCTGCTACTTTTATTGATGCCTGTTTTTGTACAGGCACCTGCACTTGCCGGTTCAAGATGATCTTTTGCCGAGCGGCATTGGGAAGGTTGTACAGCAGGTTCAGCTCCAGTTCCAGGGTTGCTGTTTGCTGCCCCTGTACCCGAGACATCAATTGTTGGTAAGCTTTCTCATCTATCACCAAACGTGGGTTCAAGCGCTGGTTGCCGTTTTTTGGCAGCACCACCTCAAAATCTTTTTTGCCACTTGCTATTAATTTGCCTTGGTGCCTGATGAAATAGGAAACACTGTCAATATAAAAAGGAAAAGGCGAAGGGTTATGCACGACCACATCGGCTTGTAGCTGGGTCTGTTCTTCTCCAGAGACTACCTCTACCTTTTTTACCTGCCGCAGAACAGGCATATAATTTTTCTGATTGCCAAACCCGCCCACCGGAAAAACGCCCGTTTTTTCAACGGCCATATCAAACTTATCCAAAAGCCGATGATCACTCTGCACTACTGCCTTTAGCCTGGCGTGGTAGTTCCACTTTTTGTCATCAGAGAGTACTTTCTGCACCAAGGCCACAGCATCTGAAGTTTTGAGCTGCAACGGCACTTCCAGCACATCATCTCCTTTTTGCAACCGGAAGGTAGAATCCACTTGCCCCTCTATTACTAATGAATCACCAATGCGGAGGTGATATTGGAAGTCACTGATGCGGAGTTTGGGCAAGTTCTGGTTTGTGGCATCTACTTTGAAAAGGAGAGAATAGCCAGAGTCTACGCTGAACTGGCGCACCTGCACGTCCTGCAGTTTCATGGCCGGAGCCTTGGGAACAGGCACTGTAATGTTCCTGTTTAAGGTGATAGACTGGGCACTAATAAAAGGTAAATCAAAATAGATCTCTGCCTTTACGGCTATTTTTATACTGTCTTTGCCTTTCTGCGTCTGCAGGTGCTGCCGATAGGCTTCGTGTTTCAGCAGCATCTTGAAATCCAGCACTTCCTCCCCCACCGGAGGCAACGTATATGAAGAAGTCATTTGTCCCCACCCCAGCAACATGTTTTCTCCTTTTAGGGAGTAGCGAATACTGTCAATGGATATAGCCAGCGGAATTCTGTTTTGCACCTCCAACCCCGCCTGTACCTGTGCCGTGTCGCTGGTCAGGTCCAGGTGTAGATAAGCTACATCTTTTACCTTTGGGTAATATTTCTTTGTAACAATGTAGTAAGCCAGACCCGCCAACAGTGCCAGAAGCGCTATTGCCAGCAGGGTCCATTTCGCCTTTTTATTCATATAGGGGTGTAAGAGCTTTATTTACTAACGTAATTCCTCCACCTGCTGTTAACTAAGTGAACTACTACTGCCCAAGCTGCTCCTCTTCTAGATAAATGGTCACCTCACTCTCTCATGCCTTTCTTTTAAATTTCGCCTCTGTTTTTGACCTGATTTTCTGAAAGCAGGCTTAAAGGCTAAGAGCTTCTGCATGAGAGTTTCACTGCACTTACAGCTCCATTACCATTGCTATTTTATTGGTAGTTTCTTTGCCTTTGGTGTACAGTATTAGAACTTATTTTATATAATCTTCTTGTATTTAATACAAGAAGATTATATACCTATATTGCTAATTTAATATTTTACTATATACCACCATTCATTCTTTAGGTACTTTAAAAAAGTATTACCAAAACGTAACATGTTAATTATTAATCAGTAAAATATAGACATCAGAAGCCTAAACAGCTCTACCTGATGTTAAACCAATAATATAAATAACTATGAAACGTACTATTTTTAATCCTTTAGCAGTCTTAACCGTCGCATCTTTTACTTTTTTTGGATGCGCCGGATCTAGTAACACCGCAATGAGTGAATTTAACCGAACTGAAACATCGGCTATGGCCGGCGATGCCGCCATGAATGATCTGGATGTTCTGGTTATAGAAGAGCAAGTGATGGTACCTTTGGCTACCTTGTCAGTAACGGCTTTGCCAATGACCAACTCCGTTGATATTGATGACATGTTTGACAATGTGGGGGACACAGAAAGCTATACCACCTTTGAACTTGCCAAGAAAAGCCCCAACCTATCTACTTTTGTAATGTTAATTGAACGGGCTAATCTGGCTGATGACCTGGAGCGAGTTGAAAACCTGACTTTGTTTGCCCCAACCAACGAGGCGTTTGCTAAGTTACCTAAAGAAAAACTTCAGTCTTTGCTGTCTTCTGAAAATACTGCTTTGCTGTCTAGTGTGCTGCAAGCCCACATTTTGGCTTCTGACGTATCATCTGCCAGACTAGACAACAACACCAGAATCAGAGTAAGCGATAAATCATACATTCCAGTTGACCGCACTATGTCAGGAACAGTCACTACCGTAGGTGGTGCCCAAATCGTGAAAAGTGACGTAGAAGCTTCAAATGGTAGAATTCACGTGATTGACAGTGTCATTCTGCCTTCTGAAAACATTCTCGAAGACAATAATAGCCTCCGCTAAGTTGAAGCGATTTGTCTTCTTAACATAAGAAAAGCTCCCTTTGCAAGAAGGGAGCTTTCTCTTTTTGTGCCGTTTTTCTGTTTTTAAGCCCAAAACATGTAACGGCAAGGCAACAGATCTCAAGGCTCAATCAACAAATCTAACTCTTCTGAATCCTCTGCGTGCTACTTCCTCTTCGACACCAAACAAACGCTGCACTATCCTACTCTTTTTTCCAGTTAAAAAAAGAAAAAATTGACCTCGTCTGTTTGGCTAATCCGTTAATTTTTATGCCTTAGTTTTTGTGAACTTCTGATTTAATTTCAAATGGTACTCTTGATCTTCGTTCAATATCCTGATTCATGTAATTTTTGAACCTTGCCAAATTAATGACTCTCAGAGCTTCCTCGTCACATCCGTACCCAATCCCATCAACAACCACGGCATCTTTAACAAAACCATCCGGATCAATCGTGTACTGGACCAATACCTTGCCCGTAATATTGTTCTTAAGCGCCTCTTCAGGGTACTTAATTTTTTCAAGTAGCTGCTCGAAGGTGCCTACTATTTCAGCCTTCACCTCAGGATAAAACACCCTATACAAAGAATCGGTTACGAAATAAGCACTAATATCAGACTCATTTTTCTGATGCTGCTTATTGAGGTAATCAAGTATTTGGCTTAAGCTCTGGACCCCTAACTCCTTCCTTTCCTGTTCTGTAATGATTGTTGTATCAATCGGGTGTAGGTATTTCTTTTCCCCAAGCTCAATAAACTGAGTACCATACCACTGTGGCTTGAAGTTGCTTTCTAAATATCTATCCAGTGACATAGCGACCAAAGCTTTAGCATCAGCGTTAGTTGGATTTAACTCTACTGCTTTTTTCGCAAGTAAATTCGCTTGTTTAAAATCTTCAGATTTACCGCCATGTTGTAGAATAAGAGCCGCATTATAAAAGTCGGTTGAGGTTTTCAGCTCTTCTTGTGACAAAATTTTGTATACTTCCTCTGTCCTTGAATAATCGTTAACTGATGTCTTGGAGCTATTTTCTTTTCTATCTTTTTGGTCATCAAAAGCAAGTTGTGCAAGTCTATCATGATCTTTTGCTACTTGACAAGCAGTCACAAACAATAAGAATGTGCTTGTAAATAAAGATAGCTTTCCTTTCATAATTTTAAACAACACCCTCATACCTGTAGGTGAGACATGTAAGAAGCCCCAACCGGCACTTGGTTTCCCTGCACGGTTACCTGGTGCCGCTCAATTTTATCTATTTTGTCTTTGGCCACCATATACGAACGATGTACTCTGATGAAATTTTCTGTCGGCAGCAGCTCCTGAAGCTCCCCCATGGTCAAACGCGACAGGAGTTTTTTGTCTTCTAAGATAAAGGTGACATAATTACCCGCCGCCTCCAGGTACAGAATTTCACTGAAATTGACTTTTACCTGTTCATATCCGGTTTTCAGGAAAACATAGTCTTTGGCCGCACCGGGTTGCGCAGAACCAGCACCTGAGCGCAACTGCAGCAGCTCATGTGCTTTGTTGCAGGCTTTCACAAACCTGGGCAGCGAAAATGGCTTTAGCAGGTAATCTATGGCATCTAACTCAAAACTGGTGACAGCGTGTTCTGAATAAGCCGTAGTGAAAATAACCAGTGGCTTTTTCTGCAGACTGGCCACAAATTCAAGACCAGTGATATCCGGCATTTTAATATCCAGAAACAGCAGGTCTACTGGTTCTGTCTGCAGATACTCCAGCGCCTGAAACGCATCAGTGAAACATTCTTTCAACTCCAGAAAGGGCACTTTGGCCGCATGTGACCGCACCACCTGCAGGGCCATTGGTTCATCGTCAATTGCAATTGCTATCATGCCGCCTTTCCTTTCATTTTATATGTAGCCTTATTTCGCTTTTTAAATTACAGTTCTATGGTGAGGTGTACAAAAAACTCTTCCTGCGTTTCCCTGATAATTAACTCATGCTTGTTGGCATACAGCATGTTCAGGCGCTGCTTTACATTCTCCAGCCCCACCCCCGATTTCTCTTTTTCAGGGTCTTGCTCGTTTTTAACATGGGTACTGTTGTACACGTCAAATAACAGCTTGTTGGGCTCGTAGTGCAGAGACACTTTAATCCAGGATTTACTTTTTAAGCTGATGCCGTGCTTAAAGGCATTTTCTACAAACGGAATCAGCAGCATGGGGGCAATAAACTTCTCAGCCAGAACGTCTTCAATTTTTGTCTGAATATCAATGTTTGGCGTGGTGGAGGTGCGCAGCTGCTGCAGATCAATGTAGTTGCGCATGTATTCTATTTCCCTTGACAGGAGAATCTTCTGCTGGTGGTTTTCGTGCAGCATAAACCGCATCATGTCTCCCAGCATCTGTATACCCTGTGCCGTGCGCTCGCTGTTTTCCTGTAGAGCGGTGCCGTATAAAGTATTCAGGGTATTGAATAGAAAATGCGGATTTATCTGCGAGCGCAAAAAGTCAAAACTGGCATTAGACCTGCCTAGCTCTTTCTGCAATACAAACACCTCTTCTTTGCCCTGCAGTTGGCGCTTGTACAAGGCCCAGCAAACAGGCACCGTAATGAGCAACTGAAACGGGATGTTGAAGAACGCGAGCGCCAACGCTGAGTCTTCATCATGTATTAGCATGAAAGCCAAAAAGAAGATGGGTAAAAAGGCGATGGCCAAAACAAACAACACCCGCAGCATGTACCTGAGAAACGGCCGCTTCTGGACCAAGGATTTAGGGATGAGCGAGTAAAAAGAAAGGCAGTATATAATAATGGCCATTAGCCCAACAACTCCCCAGATCACCAAAAACTCCCCTTCTTCGGCATCTACTACCATCAGCAGAAACATGCTCACCATCCAGAGCACAAAAGCCAAAAGCGCATCACGCGTGACCATGCGGTATTTGGTTTGAATAGCCTCTGAGTTAGACAGGATATAAAGACTGGCTAATTTCACGAAGGTGTAGAAAACAAGCATGAGCAGGAGGCGGAACGCATAGCTGTAGCTGCTCTGAAAAATGGCATTATATGTTTGGTCTTCGGTGTCATACATCATGAACAAATACCTTTTCAGGTAGGTGTTGGTGATGCCGTACACTAAGCCAATCAAGAGGAAGGCTAGCAGAAGAAAAATGCTATTCTTAACCAGACCTTCGCGCTGCACCAGATTGGGGACTACCTTTAAGGTAAGAAACAAAAAAGCCGCGTAAAGAAATGTGTACTGGATAAACCGTGGGAATACAAAATTTTCATAATAATGGAACAGTACTTTCTCTCGTATAAAATCGCCCTCAAACGGGCTATGCGCACCAGTCACCAGAAAGAAGACCGTAAATACATATATGGTGGTGGCTGCCCAAAACTCTACCCTGGTCTGCACAGAATGCTTGAATAATAATTCTTTCATCAGAAATTTATTTAGAACAATGATACATGAATCGCCCGAAGGCGTTTTGAAAAAGTGATGAAACCCACCTAAAATGTGATGAAGACTGCCTGGAGGTATTTATAAAATTTGCCGTAGCGCCAGAAAAGGAGGTTTCTCTACAAACATTTGCCCACGTACCACGGCGAGCTACCAAAACCTTACCCTTTCCAGCACCACAGCATTACCTGCTGTTTTCAGCCTGTTTTTGAAAAAACAGCCTCAAAACGAGTTCTTTCCGCTTACCTGGTGCAGCCGACTATAATATCTTCGGGTGCAGCTACCGGCAGCTTAGCCATTGTCACCATCATCTGATTTGGCGTCATCATTGTTGATTTTCTTTTTGCGGCGTGGCTGGCTTTTGCCGTTCGCCTTGCCGAATTTATAGCTGGCGCTCAACTTCACCTGACGGTTGAAAATATACTGGTCATAGGCTTGGTCAAAGGCTGGTGTTCGGTAAGTTCTTCCTTGCCTCAGGGAGCTGGAAAAAATGTTGTCTACTCCCAAGGTAATGCTGCCTCTCTTTTGCAGTACATCTTTTTTCACCGCCAGATTGTACATAGTGAACGGCTGCGTTTTACCTTGCAGCATGACCCGGCTGCCCACGTACTGCCCAAATGCCTGCGCCGCAAACCCTTTACTGAAAGCGTAAGAGACATTCATGTTCAGCGAATACATCATGCTGGAATTAGCCATTCTGAGCTCCGAGCTTCTGCTTTCCATGTCCATGTAAAAGATGTTCAGGTTGCTGTTGACATTGCCCTTCTTCAGAAATTTTGCACCCGCCGACAAGCTGAGCCCGTAGCTGGCGTTGTATCCAATGTTCCCGAAGCGCTGGTAGTTTACTCCTTCTGCCGTAGGCACCAGATAAGGCTCAATGGAATTATCGGTTTGTCGCCAAAAGAAAGTGGCGTTCACAGAGGTGCCGCTCTTGGTAAACGCACTGTAGCCAAACTCATAAGAATCAGTTATTTCAGCCTGCAGATGCGGGTTCCCGACCTGTATATTGAAGGTGTCGGTGCGGTTCTCGAACGGATTCAAATACGACAGCTGCGGTCGCTGTATACGTTTGGTGTAATTGAACTTAATGGTCTGGTTTTCCTTAATTTTTCTGGAGATGGCCAGGCTGGGAATGAAGTTGCCGTACTGCTGTTTTACTTGAGTTTGGGTAGAAGTGAAGTCACCGTAGACGGAAGTATGTTCATAGCGGACACCGGCTTTAAAGCTGAATTTCTTGTTCAGGGTGAATTCATAACTGGCATACCCCGCCCCAACGTTTTGGTGATAAGAAAACACGTCTGACTGACCCGGCACCGCCATAAATTCAGCGCCAGCAGGTTGGGCCACTAAAAACTGATAGTCACTTTCGGCGTACCGCCAAATGGCTTTTCCGCCCACTTCCAACAGGTGCTTGTTCTTGAGCGGAAGCACATAGTCTACCTGCAGTGTTTTCTCCTCGTTATAAGCTTCGTTAGGGCTTTGCTCCCGAAAATCAAGCTGGTTTTGGCGGTCATAGACATTGGCTGAATTAATGAAGTTACGGTTGCTGCGGCTTATCAGACCCAGCACAGTCAATTCCTGCCCTGGTTTGGCAAATTGCCTTGTAAAATCAAGGTTCAAGTCGTAGTTCAGGTTATCGAAGTCATTGCGGCTGCGCCGGGTGTTCGCCCCAATTAGTTGTCCATCTGCAAAGCGGGTAGACAGCAGCGTGCTTTGGTAAGAGAACTCACCAGCCATCATTCTAAGACCAGCCGACAGAAAACTCTTCTCTGTCAGTTCATAGTCAGCGCCTAACTGCAGCATTCTGAATTGCCCCTCACGTCTGCCGTTCATGGTCTGGGACAACCGATCCAGATTTTCAAGGGTATGGTATTCCGTTTCGCGTATGCTTTCTAACGGATTGTTGCGCCAGCTCTGGCCCAGTGCCATGTTCAGCCCCACCTTACCTTTCTTGTAGCCTATGGTGCCGTTAGTGCCTATGTTTCTGTTGCTGAACGTGGAGTTTACGTTGCCATTCAAGCCTTGCAGATTGTTCTTTTTGGTGATGATGTTGATGATTCCTGCCGTTCCCTCGGCGTCGTATTTGGCGGATGGAGTAGTAATTACCTCCACGCTTTTAATTAGATCTGCCGGTATCTGTTGCAGGGCATCGGCCACACTGGCCGCCATAATAGCCGAAGGTTTGTTATTGATGAGCACCCTCAGGTTTGTGCTTCCCCGCAACTCCAGGTTTCCGTCAAGGTCAACCGTTAAACCAGGCACTTTCTTCAGTACATCAGAGGCTGTTCCGCCGGTATTGGTCAGGTCTTTTTCAGCGTTGTACACCAGCCGGTCAACTTTGTCTTCCAGCAACAGTTTCTCCCCTACCACCTCTACCTCCTGCAGCTGTTTCGCATCGGGCTTAAGGCTTACCACTCCTACATTTACTTCTTCTTTCCCTTCAATGGTCAGCATTTCCACCGCCTTGGCCTCGTACCCAATAAAGCTGATGGAAAGTTTGTACTGACCCGGTGCTATTTTGGAAAGCCGAAACTTCCCCTTGGCATCAGAAATAGTGCCATCAACGGTTTTGCCAGAGGCTTTGTCTTGCAGGGCTACCGTGGCAAACTCAATAGGTGTTTTGGTGGTCTCATCCAGAATGACACCGGCAATTTCTCCTTTGCCTTTAACCCAGGCGGTACCGGTTTCCATTATTGGCTTTGAAGGCTCAGGTTTGTTTTGCGGCCCCTGCGCAAAGAGTGGCTGCGCGGCTATTATTCCGGCCAGCGCCATTAGTAAAGTTTTTTTCATGGTCTTGAAGGTTAATTTGGCAGTTGGATAGCTTTGGCTCTGCTTTATCAGGTTCTGCAGGAAGATTGCAGAAGCTGATAAGTCAGGCGCTTTAACACTTCAAGGTTAGGTAGCTTTAAAACCTTCAGAAACTAAATGTGACAGATGCCCCAAATTATGTGATGGACGTTGGAAATGGCAGAAAAGGGCCTTTGAGAATGTGATGAAATTGGGGTGCAGGAGTGCGAAGTAATTTGATGGCAAAGCCAATGAAGAATGTATCTGTTTTAGGCCTGTTTTCTGAAAAACAGGTTAATAACGCCCGCTCAAAAGACCTCGCAGTTTCTTCCAGACCTGCAAGTGTCTGCGCCAATAGCAGTAATCTCCATTCCCTTGCTTTTCACCAGAACATAAAAACAGAGCCCAACCAAGTGGCTGGGCTCTGTTTCAATTGTATCAGGAAAAACTATAGCTCCACTACCATAGATACATTGAATGCCGCTCCTTTCCCCTTATTATACATGGTAGGCGAAGTAAACCACTGCGCGCGGGCCGGGAAATAATCTTCGTTCAGTAGGTTCTCAATGCCTATGTTAAACCGAGTGTTTTTAGTTAGCTGATAGCTGGCCGACAGGTTCACCAGTTGGTACGGGTCAATAGGGCCTTGATAGAAATTGTAGGTACCGGACTCGTTACGGTCAAACCGATCACGTTTTCCTATACCAGTGTACTGCAGGTTGAACATGAGTTGATTTTTCAGCAGGCTGTAATTTAAATAAGCGGTGTATTTAGGAGGTGAAATCCGTTCGCCGCCCAGGTAAACGTCTTCGGTGTCATCAAACTGGTCGTTTTGGTTTACGTCCATTTTCCCTTCTACGTAAGAATAGGTAGCGCCCACATTCAGGTTTTCTAAAAGATGCACATCGGCAATGGCCTCAAAACCATGGATTCTCTCGGGGGTGCGCATGACCACAAACACTCCGTCTTTGTACTGCCCGCTAGAGCCCAGCTCAGAGGTGCTGATAAACCCTACGCCCTCAAACCGAAGCTTACCCAACTGGCTCACGAAACCGGCTTCATAGTTGTTCACCACTATGGCCTCTGTACTGATTTTACTGATGTCATCTACGCGGGCTGACCGCAACATTACGCCTACATCGGCTACGGAAAAGCCTTGTGAGAAGCTGGCGTAGGGCGTAAAGATTGGCAGTTTATTATAGCGCAGCCCCACGTTGAACAGGTAAGCATTATACCCCAACTCACCACCTTTTACATTAAAGCCAGGGTTGTCAATCTGACCGGTAGACGGATTTACGGTCCGGAGCGTGGTGTAATCTTCTACTTCAATGTTTACTTTCTCGGCTCGAAAGCCTCCTTTCAAAATTAAATCTTCGGCTACAGTGGTTTTCAGCTGTACGAAAGGTGCTAAGTTCAGCATGTTCATCTCCGGTACCCACACACGGCCGTCCACCAATGGCTGAGAGGTGATGTCGTTCAGCACGTCAAACCCGTAGGTAATGTCGCCGTTCACGGCTGCGCCAAGCGCAAAAGGAGTGCTGGCTAAGGCTCTTATTCCTTTTTTCTCAGAAGACACCATTGACTGGCCTCCGAACTCAAACGAGGTAGACCAGAAAAACACATTGTCAACGGCCTGATAATACGCATCAACTTCGTAATGGCTGTCCAAAAAGGCGTGATCGCCGGAGAATCGCGCGTTCAGGTTCTGGTTGGAGCGCACGCCCTGCGGAACACCCAAGGTTTGGCCTAACACCGCTCTGGTTTTTTGCCCTTCGCGGTAGTTGCCGTACAGGGGCACGTAGTTAGTTTTCTGCTCGCTGCTGTAATAGTTATAGGTAAGTTGCAGTCTTTTGAACGGGGTAAAGTCATAGCCCAATTTCACAAAGCCGTTGTACGAATCAGTCTCGCCCAAGCCATAATCCGGAGGCAAAACATCACCCTCAGCGTCTTTCCACTCTCCGGTTTGCTCATAGGCACCGCTCACCACGTAATCAAACTTACCAGACTTTCCATAGAACAGCTGACTTACGCGTGCGCCAATGCTATTGTCTGAATCTACCAAAGAGCCAGTCATGCCCAAGGTGGTTCTGGACGAGAGTAGCTTCTGCTGACGCGGGGTTCTGGTGATGTAGTTGATGAGGCCGCCAGCCGCACCGTTTCCGTAAATGGCCGTGGCTCCTTTTACGACTTCTATTTGCTCTATGGCATCGGGGTCCAAGGCGCGCATGTCTACCGCCCCGTTTCTTAGCGGCGTAGACTGGGGCACGCCGTCTATCATCACCAACATGGCTCGGCCTCTGAGCGTCTGTCCCCAATTGCTGCTGGTTCCTCCGCTGGGCGCCAGACCCGGCACGCGGTTACTCAAAATATCAATCACGTTGGTGGAAATCATCAAATCCTGCTCAATGGCTTCTCTGGAAAGTACGGTCACCGAAGAGGGAATTTTATCTATGTTTTCGGGTACACGGCTAGCCGACACCACCACTTCATTCAGACCTTGCTGGTTGGTGCTCAATGTTACTGTTACGCTGGTATTCTCCCCTTCCGCCACCTGCACATCCACTGTTTTGGCCCCATACCCTACCGCAGTAATACTTAATTGCTTAGGACCGGATTTAAGGTTTTCTATCTTAAACTCGCCTTGGTCATTGGTGGCAGTTCCGCTATTGGTGCCTTTTAAGAAAACACTGGCATACGGCACTGCCTCTTTGTTCGGGTTTACTACTCTGCCCGATATGCTACCCTGCTGGGCCCAAACAGCCACAGACAGAAACATGAAGCATACATAAAGGGGTAAGGCTTTTAACATAGTTTATTATTTAGAACGATTACAAATAGATTGGTGCGGCAAAAGTAAAAAGCCAATTTAAATCCACAAATTTTATTTAGATTTATTCCAGATAATTCTGGGAAGACTTGAATTTCAATCTTAGTTTTGCCTTATCTCTGTAGATGCACCTGACTTTCAGCAAGTATTGCAGAGGCAGGAAGAGATAACACAACATGAAGAAAAGAACCAAACGGACTTTTTCTATTCACCATTGGCTGGGGCTTTGGGCGGGAACGTTTCTGCTGATTTCCAGCTTAACCGGTACCGTGCTGGTTTTTCACCACGAGATTGACCACGCGCAGCACGTGGCTCTCTCTACCCTGCCTGCCCCTGCTGAAAAGTTGAGAATAGACGCTTCTTTCCAACACATAAGAAAATCTTTTCCAGAGGGAGACCTCAGAATTCCGGAGCTCCCGCAAAGCAATATCCAAGCCCTTAAGTATGAAATCAGGCAAGATGGCAAGCGCCAATGGATCTTTGCCCACCCCCAAACCGGCCAAACCTTGGGAACCCTTCAGCGGGCGGACAAGCGGCTGGTGCACGTGTTGCTGGATACTCATTACAACCTGCTCATGGGTAAGACGGGCAAGGTTCTGGTGCTGCTGGGTGGATTAAGTTTGGTGGCTTTAACAGTGACGGGATTTCTGCTGTACCGGAAATCTATTATGAAAGTGCTAAGCTTCAGGCAAACCATCTCCTTTAAAAGCCGACGCTCCTTTTTCTCCAGCCTGCACCGGATTGTGGGCGTTTGGAGTCTGGTGTTCAACCTGCTGCTCAGTGTGACTGGCAGCTACATTGCCTACACCATTGTACTGGCCGCCCTTAGCCCTGCTCCTGCCAGCTCCAGCATAACCGCTTCTCCTGTGTCTATAGATACTACTCTGGAGAAAATCAGAAAAGAGCATCCTCACTTTCAGATCAACTACCTGCGCATGGCTGGTAACTCTCTTTCTGTTTTGGGAAAACTGCAAGACGACCCAGCCTATTACGGCCGCACATACAGCAACATTCAAGTAGATCTTAATACCGGTGCCGTCACCTCCGTCAATTTCCTCCGCGACAAGACTTGGTACCAACGCGCCCTCTCCGTACTCAAACCTCTCCATTTCGGGGATTATGCCGGACTTGGTGTTAAGCTACTCTACAGCTTCTTTGGGTTTATGCCGAGTATTCTGGCTATTTCTGGTTTTGTTATCTGGCGGTTCAGGAGAAGCGCTTCTAAAAAAGGGAGACCTATGAAGCATTCTCAGAAAGTGAACCGTTTGGTTACTCCTGCTTAATTTAGATCAAGAAGACTGTTTTAGCCCTCTTTTTCTAAAAACGCCTCTAAAACACCCGAACCCATTATTTCACGGCCCATGGAAGACCTGCACGTGTCTGTGGTAGTAGCAATTGCTTCTTTTCTTTTTGAATGTGTCTCAAGACTAGAATTGAATCAGTCAGCGCCCAATATAAGTGGATTCTACCCTTTGAGGGGAGATAAAGTGGGGTGTTTACACAGGAGAGAAGGCATTCCTGAAAAGATGGTATCTCTTAATTTGCATTTAAAGATTTATCCGCAATGCGAGGACCGGCAGGTGTAAACACCCCTCTACGCTCCCCTCAAGGGGAGAATCTTTTCTTGCAGACCCTATAGGTGTTCAAAGCGTTCTTGGCTATTCAGATGGTATTGAGCGTTTGCTTTTAATATTTAAAACAAGCGAGGAACAACCATAAATAGACTTACTTAAGACAAGGTAAATTTTAAGGCTTCTGAAGAAGCAACTGCTTTACCTGTTCAAGCTCCTCGGGGGTGTTGACGTTTAGCAATGCTTCTGGCCTAGGTGGTGATAAAAGTTGAACAGGCGTATTCATCAGCACCTTTCTGGGGCAGGTATAGCCTTGCGCTAGGAACGCTAATAGCTGCGGGTAGCTCTTCGGCTCCCAAATGGTAATGAGCGGCTCGGGGAAATTATCATGGGGGCTTACAAAAGTAGTAGCCGTGGCAGATACCTTGCGGTGCTGGGTCAGGTACTCTAACGTGGTGTGGTCCATCAAAGGCAAGTCACAGGCTGCCACCAACCATGCGGCATCTGGTTTCTCTCTGAAGGCGGACAAGATGGCTCCGTATGGGCCCACATCAGTAAAGGTGTCGGGGAGTGTATGGTAGGCGCTGTCAATATCTGTTTGCTGTTCCGGTCGGCAGGAAATAAATACTTCGCTGCAGAACTTTTGTAGTAAATCAGCCATGAAATACCGCTGTTCTTTCTGGTGCCAGGCAATGGCTCCTTTGTCGTGACCCATGCGCAGGCTTTTGCCGCCCACCAGCACCAGTCCATTCAAAACAGGTGTAGCTTTCGCCAGCTGTTTCTGGAAGAAGGCAACAATTTTATCTGTTTCTGATAACCTGAATACCGGTATTTGCTGCCAGTCCGAAATTGCCTCCTGCACAAAATCAAAGACTTCTTCTACTCCTTCAGCCAACAGGAACAATTGCACGTCCGTCAGCTGCGGAAGTCTTTTCTGGAGTGAAGCTTTTTTAGCTGCATCTAGCACTACAACCTGCGCTTTGGCCTGATGGTGATTGCCGTTTACCAGTACCGCATCGGCACCAGCGAACCACTGCCGGAACTGAAAATGATTCAGCGGCTGGTTGATTACGAACTGGTGATGGTTGATATTATCAGTGTATTCTGCAATGGCCCCGGATGCCAAACGACTTGGCAGTGTCGCTTCCTCCTCGTGGATGGCATGTTGGGCATCTACATAAGCACAGGCAAATTCTGGGGCCAGTGCAGAGATCACGGTATCTGCAAATTGCTTGATGGCTCCGCAGTTTGTTCCTAGTATCGCCCACTCCTGTCTGCTATAATTACCGTATGAGGGGCGAGCGATGGCGGTATGTTTTTTATGCTCTTTTGAAGTCACGCTTGCCTCCTGTTTTTTGCATGAGTTTAGTTTCTTTGATGACGATGTCGTGGCTCAGGGCTTTGCACATGTCATAGACGGTAAGAGCGGCCACACTGGCGCCAACCAAGGCCTCCATTTCTACCCCTGTTTTAGCCGTGAGGCTGGCGGTACAGGTAATCTCCAGCTCTTGCCGGGCGTTCAGCTGCATCTCTATTTTACAGTTATCCAGCCCCAGCGGGTGACACAGCGGAATCAACTCGCCCGTCTTCTTGGCCGCCATAATTCCGGCAATAATGGCGGTCTGAAACACAGAGCCTTTTTTGGTCTGGATGTCGTCTTGGGTAAATTTTTCCAGCACTTCCGGGGGCAAAGAAACAATGCTTTGGGCCGTGGCCGTACGCAGCGTTACTTTCTTCTCGCCCACATCTACCATAGTGGCCTGGCCTTTGTCATCTAAATGGGTAAAATCACTCATATTTTATTTAAATTCTTATCGCGGTAGCACTTCAACACATGATCATTACGTACTCATTTGTCCTCTTGAAAATATCTAGTAGTCAGGCTAGAATAGCCTCAATTGATTTCTCCTACAGTTCGCCACCAAGATCTTTTCAGGATGACAGAGCGAAGGAGTAAAACTGTTTCAAACTAAGACATAAAACTGTTTTTGAGCTCTTTTCTTAAAATCAAGCCAAAAACAGCAACCGCACTACAGCAAGGACTTCATAGGCCACACCCGGTAAACTTCGCCTTTATTGTATTCGCTTTGCTCCGGTGGTAGCTCCAGAAAAGCGTCTGCTTCTATTAAGTTGGCAAAATCGCCGGAACCGTTGCCTTCAAAGGGAGTGGCCAATAGTTGCCCCTGTTCATTGAAATGCAACTGCACTTGCACAAAGTAGCAAAGCTGCGGTTTAAACGAAATGTCTTGAGCCAAAGAGGCAAAAAGCTTTGGCTTTTCTGGCAAACCTAAGGAAGCGTGCAACCAAGGCAAACAGTAACGGTGCAGGCAGAGAAATGTAGAGACCGGATTACCCGGCAGGGCAAAAACCACTGTTTGTTGGCCATACGTCCCGAACCAAAAGGGTTTCCCCGGCTTTTGCTGCACCTTGTGAAAACGCTTCTGCACCACCAACTCCTCCAGTACCTGCGGCACAAAGTCAAACTTACCCGCCGAGATGCCCCCGCTCAAAATGACTACTTCATATTGCTGCAGGCACTGCCGCAACTCTTCTCTGGTGGCCGCAATATCATCTGGCAGATGGAGCATGTCTGCTTTTATTTGAAACTGTTGCAACGCCGCCTTGACCATATAACTGTTGGAGCGCCTGATTTGGTAAGGCAGCGGGGTTTGTTCTACGTCCACCAGTTCATCGCCCGTAGAAATCACCACTACCTTGGGCAGCTTTTTCACCCGCAGTTGGGTCTCTCCTACCGCAGCAGCCATGCTCACCACCGCGGGTGTTACAACTTGTGCCGCAGCCACTACCACTTCCCCCTGCTTCTTATCCTGCCCCTGCCGGTGAAGGTTCTGGCCAGCATGTACATTTTCAGTCAACACGGTGGCTATGCCATTCTGTATCTCCAGGTCTTCATATCGAATAACGGTATCTACAGAAGGTGGCAAGGCAGCACCGGTCATAATTTCAATGCAATCTTGCAGTTGTTGTACCTCCAATGGTGCACCTCCAGCCGCCTGGGTGCCAACTATTTTAAAACGTTGAGTACCCTGCGCTATGGCCTCATACTTAACGGCAATGCCATCCATTGCCACGCGGTTGAAGGGAGGAAGGTCGCGGTCAGTTTTCAGGTCTTCGGCCAGCACTCGCCTAAGGGCTTGCTCAAAAGGCAGTTCTTCTATTCCGAAATCTCTGGTTTGTGCCCGTATGATAGCCTCCGCTTCCTGAACTGTTACCATATTTTTTGGTGAGATGCATGTTATGTACTTATAGAAGCAGATTTAATTTTTGTCACTAATGACAGTATCTGCTTCTACCATTTGGTATTTTGTTTTCAGGCTGATTTCAGAAAAGTAGCTCCAAAACGCGGGTAACAGAATATAACATTAACTACCCGCCAATAGTGGCCATGGAAGCGTGTTGACCAGTGGCGGCTACTTTCTCTGCCCCCCAGCCGTCTTTCTCTTTTTTCAGAATGGCATCTGTAAGAGCTGCCTCTAGTTCAGGTTCTCCATAACCAGACCGCATTAAATCTTTGACGTTCAAAACGCCGCCACCGTACAGGCATGTATGTACGGAGCCTTGCGGGGTAAGTCTTATGCGGTTACAGGTGCCACAGAAAGAGCGGGTGTAGGCGGCAATAATTCCCACTGTTCCTTTATGCCCAGCTATGCCGTAGTTGTAGGCGGTGGCGTTGGCAGGATCTGGTAGTTTTTGCAGGTTCGGGTATTTCTCTTTAATGGTTTCCAATATTTTGAAATGGTCCCACGCAAGGCCGCTGAAGTCATTACCGCCTCCGTTAAAAGGCATTTCCTCAATAAAGCGCACGCTTACGGGCAAGTCTCTGGTGAGCTCTACGAGCGGAAGAATATCCTGGGTGTTTTTTCCTTCCATCACCACCGCGTTAATCTTTACGTCCATATCATACCGGAGCAAAGTATCTAAGGTATCCAGCACGCGGGGCAGTTCATCACGGCGCGTGATGGCAAAGAATCGGTTTTGGTCTAGGGTATCTACACTTAGGTTGATGGAGGAGATGCCCAGCTTTTTGAGGTCAGGCACCAGCGGTGCGGTCAGTATGCCGTTGGTGGTCAGGGAGATTTGCTGCAGACCAGGCAGCGCCGACAAGGAAGCCAGAAACTGCATGATGTCTTTCCGCACAAATGGCTCGCCCCCGGTAATGCGTATTTTTTCAATGCCCATCTTCACCAGCAAAGAACTGATCCGGAGCATTTCTGCATAGCTCATCAATTCCTTGCGGCTCAGCCAGTCGTTGCCCTGCTCTGGCATACAATAAAAGCAGCGCAGGTTGCACCGGTCCGTGACGGCCAGCCGCAGGTAATTAATCTTTCTTCCGTGGGAGTCAATCAGCACGTGCAATCACTATGGTTAAAATCAAATTTAGTCATTTTTGGCTTGGCCACCATTCTCATCGCCAGTTAATGAGTAAGTCAGCCACAAAGTACTTGTATTTTACTTTACTCACTTTTTGCAATAACAGATGGATCTTGGGCTAGGGAAAACATTTATCTGCTCTGCAGCCGGAAGATCACGTCACTTAATGTCACTTCTACTGGCACCTGAATGGGTAAGTTGTTCCCGGTTTCTGCATACGTATTATTACCGCCGCGCGGGTACCGAAAGGTGCACAAACCTGGGTTCAGGTACATTTACGGCAAAAAACCGCTCCAACTGCTACATGTTTTTGGGGTGTTTTATAAAAAACAGGCCCAAACCAGAAAGGGTTAATCTGTCTCTCAGGCTGCTGACACACCAGCTATATAAATGGCATTACCATACAAGCAAAAAGCCTACTGCCGCAGTTGCAGCAGTAGGCCTTATTGATAATTAAAACCTAAAATTGCTTACTTATTCTTCGCATTCAAAATGGCCCCATACAAAACCGGGCTGAAGAACCTGAGGTTTTCAAGTATGCAGGTCATGCCGAAAAACTTCTGCGGATCTATTTCTTCGTGTTCAGCCATGGCTTCTAACACAGCATCCAGGGCTGCGGTATAGTTCGCATCAAATTCTTCTTCTGTCATTCCTATGCTGCGTTTAGTTTATCCCTTCTTACGTGTGCCAATATAACAACCTGTTGGTGGTCATAATTCATTCCATCGCCTGCTTCTTCTGCTATATGTTCCTCTGCCTCAGAACATTTTCTGCCGCTGATAACCCGCTATACACGGCACCGTCCATGTAGCCGCCAAAAACCGGTGATGTTTCAGTGCCCGATAAAAAGAGCTTGCCGTTCATGAGCGGTTGCGCATAGATAGGGTGGCCATTGTACTGGTGTGGCGATACGTAGGATTTATATTCAGCGTACGAAAAGGGTTCCTTTATCCAGGGCTTGTCTGTGTACGAGACATGGGCAGCCGCCTCAGGCCCAAACAGCTTTATGAGTTGCTGCAGTACGGCCTGTTCACGTTCTTCCCTATTTAGGGCAGCGGCCCCTGCAGAGAGAAATCCTTTCAGGGCATACTTGGTGTTTTCAAAGTTACAGTGGTCGTACATTTCCTGAATGGGGCCTACGTGGCTGAAGACTGAGCCCGAGTAGCCTTTCTGCCGCCAGAACGGAGAAGCATATTCCACCGCAAATTTAACGGACTCGCCCATCCAGGTATGTGTTTGCTGCATGACCTTTAGCACCCCCTCAGGAAGAGCCGGTTCAAAAGCTAGCTTCTGTGAAACCAGATACGGCGGAACCGTTACCACCACCTGCCGACTTTTGAAAGATTGCCCGGTCTGGCAGGTAACCTCTACCAGGTCACCCTGCTCGGTAATGTTACTTACTGCGGAACTTAGCACTACCTTCTCTTTACCCACTTTAGAAAGCAGAGCCTCTATGAGTTGTGATGTACCGCCGGCTACCCGCAAAGAGGCCTCCTCTGTGTCAGGCACCTGGAACAGCTGAACTTCTTCTGCCGGATGCGTTTCAAACACTCCTATTCCTTTCTGAAACTGGTGAAAATGCGGCACCTCCAGCTCTTGTAGCAGTTGCATGAAGTAACGGTGCTTATCGGCAAACCAGGTAGCGCCCATTTCAACCGGCGTGGCATTGCCCTTGGCTTCAACGGTATGTATTCGGCCCCCAACCCGATCCCGTGCCTCCAGCAGTAAGGCTTCTATTCCTTTTTTCTGCAAGTAATAAGCGGTAGCCAGACCACTTAAACCCGCTCCTACTATAATCACGTCTGCCACACCCGGCACATTTTCCACTTCCATTTCTACCACAGCAAAACTATTCTACTGACTCAACTAAGGCAGCAGCTTTCTTCTCAATCTCAGCCAGTAACTCTTCTAAGTCTTGTTCCTGGGTTAAGGGGTTCATGATAGAAGTGCGCAGGAAGAGCTCGCCGTTCAAAATAGTCTGCACCAGATAGAACCTGCCGTCTTCCAGTAGCTGTCTTCTTATTTCTTTGTTCAACCCACTGGCATCTTCCGCCGCTTTGTACCGGAAGCAGACAATGTTGCATTGCGGCTCAGTGGCCAGTTCAAAATGAGGATTTGTTTTGATGCGGGCGGCAAATGAAGTGGCCATGCCGTACAGCCGCTCAATGTTCTCCTGAAAAATAGCCTCGCCGTAGGTTCTGAAGACGGTATAGATATTTAGCACCGACATAGCTTTGGTGCACTCAAAGCTTCGCTTGCCGCCGTTGTACCATTCTTCGGTTTCCTGCTCTGACCACAGGTACTGGGCCCGCTGCGAAAAAGTGCGGTAGGCGTCGGCGCCACGTTTAAAAATTAAGGCAGTAGACAGAGAAGGCACCAGCATCATTTTGTGGTAGTCTACCACCACTGAATCGGCCTGCTCAATGCCTTTTACCAGATGCCGGTATTGTGGTGAAAAAGCAGAGGGCGCTCCGTGGGCACCGTCTACGTGAAACCACAGGTTATGCCGCTGGCTGAACTCCGCAATGGCCTGCAGATCGTCAAAAGAACCCGTGGAAGTGGTACTGGCGCAACCCACCACGCAAATGACCTGCTTGCCTGCCGCAGTCGCTTTTCTGTAGTAAGACTCCAGCAGGTCGGTGCGCATCTGAAACTTATTATTCACGGGCACTTTTATGATGCCCTCAGCTCCAAAGCCCAAAATACGGGCGGCGCGGTCTATGCAATAATGCGCTTCTTCAGACACCAGCACCGCCAGTTTCTGATCTGGTTCAAAGCCTTTGTTCCACACTTGGGTGGCGGCGGCGCGGGCAGCCAATAGAGCGGTTAAATTTCCCAAAGAACCACCCGACGTCACAAACCCGGAAGCCTCTGCGGTAAATCCTAATTTCTGGGCCAGGTGCTCGGTCATTACTTTCTCCAGGGTGTTGCCCACCATGCCCATTTCATACACGCCCATCCCCTGATTCAGGGCAGCCACTACGGCCGAGGAAAGAATGGAAACGGGTACAGCCGGAGTAGTCTGGTGACCTACAAAACGCTTCTTGTTTACCTGAACAGAGCGGGCCATTACGTCTTTGAAAAGATCAAGCGGAGAAACCGCAGGTTTCTGCAGATCTTGCTGCCAATACTCCAACTGCTGCTGAGGATCTTGCCAGGGCATAACGTGTATATCTTTCTGGTCTGAAGTGGCATCTGTCAGAAAATCTGCCAGCATTTCCACTAGTTCGTGCCCCTGACGGCGAAAGTCTTCTGTTGAAAACGCCTTGTCCAATATATTCTCCATCTAATGATATCCTTCTGTTTCTGCAAAGGTCGGGGCTTGGTGCTCAGAAAACAAAAAAGCAGGCTATCCTTCAAGATAGCTGACTACTAAGTTTTATAAACAGACAGTGAAGCATGAACATGTTTAAATGTCGGCTCTTGTTATGGCCATTTTCGCGTATGAGCCCATACCTTAAACAAGCCCAAAGCTAAAGAGAGATATTTCTGCTTTCCTTACACATGGTAGTGAAACAGCGTCACTTCTGACCTGGCACCAAACCTGAATGGCAAACGTGATGTACCGAAGCCTTTGGAAAGGTACAGGAACGGAGGCTCTACGTTGTACCATCCCTCCACATAGTCACCTGACTTCTCTGGTAAAACGGGCACGTACCCCGGCAACCGCACCTGACCGCCATGGTTATGCCCCGCGAAAACGAAACGGATGTTCAGTTTCTCGGCCTCTCGCCTATTCTGGTTCAGGCGTTTCATGGTGTCAATGGCTTTCTCTTGCTGCAAGGGGCTGTGAATCAACAGCAGATGATGCTCTTCTTTGCCAACGCCCTCCACTGCCTTTGAAAACCGGCTCTCCCCTTCCAACATATCATCTAAGCCCGTGACCACTACTCTGGTGCCGGCTACCTGAAACGCTGCCGTTTCATTTACCAGCAAACGGCAGTTGTGCTGCGCATACACCTTTTGTAGTGCAGACAAGCTGTCTTTGGCCAGGTAATCGTGGTTGCCCAGTATGGCTGCCTTTTGCACGTGGTGGGGCAACATACCCAGAAACTGGTCTGCCACCGCGGCTTTACCGGAGGAATCTAAGGTGTCGCCGGCAATCAGGATCAGGTCTGGCTGAAGCTGTTTTAGTTTTGAAGCCAACCTTTTGTGGTATGGGTATAGTCGGTTCTTTAAATGCAAATCGGTGAGCAAGACCAGCTTCAGTTTTCTAGCACTGCTCAGGTTACCAATATGATGCGTTTTAAGGTCAAAGAAATACTTCTCTAAAAACAGGGCATCCAGCAAAACCGCCGCTGCGCCAAATGCCAGCGCCCCTGCCCCCCACGTAAAATATTTATTGTTCATGTCTGAATTTTGTAAAGCCTGCTGGCTAGGCGGCTAATCTTTGATTACCTGTTTACCTTAATAGGGCTGACAGGTTCTCTGCGGCAACTTATTTCTTCCTCCGCCTCAGGAATTGGCCATGTACTGCTGCCAGTTTACAATCAGCATTTTGCCGTCTTCCAGCAGCCTGTAGCCATAGTCATAGCAGAAGTAGTAGGTATTGCCATTCTTGGCCTGGTACAAATGCGTGAAATAATTGAAACTGAAACCGCTGAGCTCCAGCACTTGCCGCCGCACGGTGGTTTTGCCCTGTGGGCTGGCTTTTCTGAGCAGTTGGCGGTTTCGGCGCAAGAGCGTGTTTATTTCGAGTATCCAACGCTCGCCTTGCTCTGTTAGCTTACGTACGTGGGCGGCCGTGGCCCGACATTGGTCTGAGCAGTACTTTTTGTCTGCTCTACCGGTCATGGTTTTCTTGCAATGAAGGCAAGTTTTTCCCTTTTCTGCCATAATGCGCCCCCGTCATTATCCGTAAGGTTTACGTATATTTACGTAACTATACGTATAATTTACGGCTAGGGCTTGGCTGCTGGTTACTTTTAAGCCATGAAAGAACTGATAGCCAGCACCCAAGCCGTTGTTTACCTGAATCCTCTGGAGCACGAGGGCCGCCAGTACATCCGCGTCTGGCACAAACCAAACCCGTTTATTGTCAAGCGCCTGAAAGAAGCGGCCTGGATAAAGTACAGCAAAACGTACAAGTGCTTTGTCATGCACCACACCGCACAGGCCATAGAGCTCACTTTCGGCCATTTTCAGAACCTGGCACAGGTGAACACCCGCTACCTGCACCGCCCTAAACGTCTGAAGCCTTCCGGCAGCACCCCGGTACTGTCGGGGACCCTGCTGTATGACCCGCTTCCCCGCCCAAGCTCATTGCCTGTCCTTCGTCTGCAGCCCTTGCAACTGGCCGACGGCACCACCGTTGTAGGGGTTACCTTCAAATACAACGATGCACTTTATAAGCATCTGAAAAACAGCGGGTCCACCACCTGGAACAAGGAAGTAAAATGCTTTACCGTAAGCATTGGCGCCCACTCCATACATGCGTTACTACGTGATGTGGATGGGGTGGCCTGGCTTTGGCTTAGTCAGGAGCTGCAGGTGAAGGATGTTACCCTACTGCGCCAACTGTGGGAACAGAGCTATGGCAAAAGCCTTGCCTACATCAGCTGCCCGCTTCCTTACCTGGAGAAGCTGTTCCTGCTCAATTACAGCATGAACACCATCAGGACCTACCACAGTCTGCTGGTCCGGTTCCTGAACGCGCACAGCCAGAAAGGTCTGGAAGCCATTTCGCTTTTTCGGGAAGAAGACATCAATGCCTATCACCGTACAATGGTGCAGGCAGGCACCTACTCTTGCTCGTTCGTTAACCAAAGCATTAACGCGGTGAAGTTTTACTACCAACGCGTTTTGGGCAGACATGAAGTGAACCTGAACAACGTGGAGCGCCCTGAAAAACCTGAAAGATTGCCCCTGGTGCTCAGCAAGCAAGATGTGGCTAAGATATTGGCTGCCACAGACAACCTTAAGCACCGTTGCATGCTACAACTGCTGTACGCCGGTGGCTTACGAATTGGAGAGGTAATTAATCTAAAAATAACGGATGTGCAGTCTGCCCGCAACTTATTATTGATCAGGGGCGGAAAGGGGAAGAAAGACCGGACTACCCTCCTCTCGCAGAAGCTGCTGGAAAACCTGCGAACGTACTTCAAACAATACAGGCCTAAGGAATGGCTATTTGAAGGCCAATACGGCGGCCAGTACGCGGTGCAAAGCATACGAAAGGTTTTCAATGCCGCTGTTTTGAAGGCCAGGATACAAATAAAGGCCACCCCTCATACCCTTCGCCATTCATTTGCTACCCATTTATTAGAGCAGGGCACAGATTTGCGGTACATTCAGACTCTTTTAGGGCACAGAAACAGCAAAACCACAGAGATTTACACCCACGTTACCACCTATGCTTTAGATAAAATTGTGAGTCCGCTTGATAAACTTCTTTAAAATTGTAGTTTTACATACAATAAAGTGGAGATGGAAAGTTTTTTTTTGCAAAGCGCAAAGGTAAAAATCATTAGGCAAAGCTTATTCTGCCTACAGATATAGTGCCGATAAGTATACCTGGTGTTTTTATACAATAGTTGTGCTACATTAACATGAAAATACTAACCATCTTATCAATCATCCTTTTACCTATGAGTGTATTCGGTCAGGAAAGTCCTTACGGAAAGCATGTAAAGATTGATGAAAGAGGAAATATAATTGAACGTGTTGCCTTTATGCCAAAAGGAGAAATTGCCATAAGGTACTTTAGTAAATATGATTCACTCAACAGATTGGTAGAGACCTTTCAAACCCAAGCAAACTCAATAGAAAAAGAGTGGATAAACACATTTGAGTATAATGACAAGAATCAATTAATAAGGCGGAACTGGTACCCCACTGAAAAAATGATTTTGTATGGATACGAGACTTATAAGTACGGCGCTCACGGCAAGAAAATAGAACTTCTAAAATATAACTCAGACGGATTGCTATTTAAAGAAAGTTGGAAATACGACAAGGACGGAACGCTAAGGGTATATAAGAAGAAATATTTTCAATATGGAGGCCCAGAAGAATTGACTAGTTTAAAATAACGTAGCACAACACTGCATAAACGTCAGCATCGGCCGACGGCCTCCGCCGCCGCTTACACGAGACCGTTAGCAGAAGTTTAAATGATGACCAAACTTGACCTAAAGGCATTTCAAATTCATCTACCAGACGGAGATAGAAAATCATTTTTAATTTATGGAGACTTCAGAGAGTATTTAGGTGTAAGGCATCAGGCTGACGCAGTTAAAAAAATTAAGAAATCAATCAAAGACTTGACTTTGAAACCACAGCCTACCTTTTATTATGAAGAAACGGTTTGTGGAATACAGACGAAAAGTCCAGAGACGATTTATAAAATAACTCAGCAATTAAAAAGACTTGATTTAAATGGAGGTTTAGATTCGCTCAGCGAAGCCTATCTGGAAGACCTACACAAACAATTGGTTAGTTGGAAGGCTCCTAAACCTCAAAAATGGAAAGTCGGTGATATTTTCTCTTTAGAACTCCAAGATAAGTCATATGCATTCGGACAAATTATAGGAGCCCATCCTACGGTTGCATTATTTGATTACAAAAGCGAAGTTGACCAAATATCATTTAAGGACCTAATTGATAAACAAATCGTCACAATCCTTCATGTAACCTCAAATAGTTTAAGCAATTGGACTTGGAAAATAAAAGAAAATGGGGAGTTACTGGTAAACAAAAACACAGGACCTACTGGTTCTGACTCATATCAAGTCGGACAGAGGTCTTTTTCTGCAAATGCTTTAAACTCAGTGGCGAATTACCATTGGTTTAGAACATGCAATTGGACTAATGAAAATGACTTACAGGAGTTATTAGCTATAAAATAAACTTCTGCTAACATGGTGTAAACATCATGCTTCGGCCGACGGCCTAGCACATTGTTTACACGAGGCCGTTGGGTGCAATAATGATAAAAATAAAATTTAGTAACGTGAACACAAGTTGGCAAGGAGTAGAGTCATTAACCACATCAAGAAGAAAGCCTTTACTTTGGGCGGTAATTTCATTTGTAGTCTATTTCGCTTCAGTAGTAGCAGGCTCTATAATTCAAAAAGCCTTAGGGCTAAACTTTCAGATGGGATGGGGGCAACAAATAATAAGTATTATAGTTGTTTTAATCTTTGCAAGCTTTTTCAAAAAGCCTAAGGAATTATTGGGGCTATCTGTACCTCGAAATAATAGTTGGCTTTTATTGTCTATACTCACAGCATTCTTTGTGATAACTGTTTCTGTAATTGCGAGAATGATTGGAAATGAACCAGCTGAACTCAACAGCCTAGAATATTATCTTTATGAAGCCACCATGCCAGGACTTGGTGAAGAACTCGGGTTGAGAGGTTTGGTTTTTGGTTTCATGCTATATTTTGCGAAGCAACATAATATCTCAAGCAAAGGGATATGGCTATTGATAATTATACAAGCTTTACCTTTTGGCATCCTGCATATTTTTCAATCATCTGGAACAGAAGCAATTTTAATTTTTACATATACCTCAATTGCCGCAATAGCTTTAGCATGGCTAAGGGCCAGAACAGGCTCTTTACTTCCTTGTATTATTGCTCATAATATTGTCAATGCTTTTGGCAGTTTAATCTACTATTTGATAATGAAATAAAAATTACTGCACCCAACATTGTATAAAAATCATACTACGGCCGACGGCCTAGCACGTTTTTTATACTAGCCGTTGGTGGTAATAAATAACATAAAATATTATGGGAAATAGACAAACAATGAATTTATAACCGACAAGCTATTTCCCATATCTATAATGAAAAAGATATTCCTTACTATAGTTCTTCTGCATTTATATACATTCTCTTTCGGTTGCATGTGTACTAAAGCTCCTGAAACCGCCTTGGAAGACTGGGAGAAAAGTGATTTGATACTTGTTGGAAAAGCAACTGAAATAATCAAAAACTCAAGGTTATTCGACAAAGATGGACAGCAATTAAAAATCATCAACTTCCAGATATTAGAGGGTTTTAAAAATATCGAGAAAGGGCAGAGAATTATTTCTTTTGACTATTCAGACAATTCCTGTCAGTATTCTTTTGAGGTCGGTAAAACATATGTGATTTACGGACACCAAATGCCCTCGGGATTGGCATTTACAAATTCTTGCACAAACACCAGGAACCTTGCCGATAACTTCTCACAACTACCAGCGATAAAAGAGCTAAGGGAAATTTCTAAAGAAAGGGACGTCAAGCAGCCGAAGACAGAAGTTTTCGCGATGATTGAAACTACAACATTAGAAAGGCTGGAAAGAGATGGCAGCGACCTTTCAGACTTAAAAGATAGAACTAAGTATTTATATTATGCTCTTGGCGTCTCAATATTTCTTAACTTAATTTTAAGTGTGTTGGCCTATAAAAAGAGAAAAATTACTACCACCAACAACGTGTAAACGCCACCATCGGCCGATGGCCTCCGCCGCCGTTTACACAAGTACGTTAGGGCACATAAGTAAGAAATAAAAATACTAAAGAATGTATTCAGCTCAAGAAAGAACAAGGCACATCTGGATAATTATAGTATTAATTGTTTTGAACATCGGACTTGTAAGGATATTCGGTGGCGACGCTAAAAATTTGATGGGAGAACATGTCGATTCCAATAGCGGACAGATGATTAGAGCGATTCTTATTACAATGCTTATAAGCATACCGATAATCGGATTTATTATTGGCGGACTTGTCGCATTGATTCCTTACAAAGGACTTAAATACAAGAACAAATATCTAAGAGCTTCTTTATTAACCATTATAACAATTAACATTATAATATTTGCTACAAGATTAATCGGTTTTTTTGCATAGAGGAGAAATTTAAAAAATTACGTGCCCTAACATGAACTCTGTTAAAAGTCAAGGGAATTAGGCGGGAATTCTGTTAAAATCCGGTTGGTAGGGAACGCCGGAATTTACAATGGCAAAAGCCTGCT
>NZ_LRML01000020.1 GCF_001647285.1 Rufibacter roseus | reverse complement strand
CGGGCCTGCGTCAGGTGTGAGCGAGGTGATGGTCGGGGCCGGCACGGTCACGGTGAAGTTAGTGCCGCTGTCGGTGATGTCCACGTCGTTCTCCACGGCAATGGGCCCGGTCACGGCGGATGCCGGCACCTGCCCCCTTACCTCGGTGCTGCTGATGAACTGGTAGTTGTCGGCGTATACGTACTGCCCGCTCTCGTCGTAGAAGAGCAGCCCGCCGCCCTCTGAGAAGTAGGAGCCCGTCACGGTCACCACCGTGCCCACCGGGCCCGAGGTTGGCGTGAAGGAGGAGATAACTGGGGCTGGAGCAATTACTGTAAAATCACTTGGGCTATTAGCAACGGCAGTACCGTTATTATTGACAACCTGTATTTTTCCTGTGATAGCTCCTTCTGGTACAGTAGCCGTAATTTGATTATCATTTACTATGGTAAATGGTGCTGCAACACTATTGGCAAAATATACTACTTCTGTATTGATAAGATTAGACCCATTGATTGTTATCAAATCTCCATAAGAACCAGAAGTTGGACTAAAATTATCAATTACAGGAGCAAGTGTAGTAGTAGTACCTGCTAAATTTATAGTATAGTTTGTTTCGTCGGTGTCGTTAGTTACGAAATTTAAAGTAGCGCTTCTGCTTAGTCCTGAGCCTGTTGGTTTGAAAACGACGCTAAATGTAGTACTACCAGAACCGGCAACGGGAGACGTTGGTTGTTGTGTAATCTCAAATTGATCAGGGTTACTGCCCCCTAAAGTTATAGAGGAAACTGTTAAGTCAGCAGCGCCAGTGTTTTGTATAGTGAATGTTGCTGGTGCACTGGTAGTGTTCCTATTTTGTTGCGGGAAAGTATAAGTAGAATTATTCGCTTGATTGGTTCCGTCTTTTACTACATTAATCTCAGGAGAATCAGCTAAAGGATTTAGTATTACCTTGTCCACTAGTGTTGCCCCTCCTGCAGGTACAGCGTTTGACACAAACCTTACTTGAGTAGCTGTAGATGACAAGGTCTGGGTAATGGAGGTAGAGGGACCTGTACTTGACGTGGCTTTAGCTACTGGGTTAGTACTATTGAAAGTTCGAATGGTGTTCCAAGATCCTTCAACAAACTCTTGCAGAACCAATGCTCCGTCATAAGTACTATTTGTTCCAGTGTAAGCCATTTGAAAGCTCAACTCTCCCGGTTTTTGAGTGGTTATACCTGAAAAATCAATAGTAAGTGTAGCGCCGGCATTATTAAATGTAGCAGATCTAGTGGTAGAACCATTACCACCATCAGTAGACCCCAAATTTATACTGGCATCTGTGGTTGCCAAGCCTGAATGAGTCCATCCTGCTTTTGGAGCAGTTGTCATAAGTCTGTCCCATCGGCCTCCATGTGAGGTTGGCAAACTAGTAACCTGCGCCGAGACATTAAAGCAGGCTAATAGACATAGGCCTAGCAGGAGCCATACTTCACGCATCCCTCTGCCTTTCCCTAATTTGATACTGCGTAAAAGCTGTGTCATAACTCTTTCTTTTTAAGCGTGTTATTGGTGTGACAAATGTAGAAATTTAAAACCCGTATTACAATACCTACTTCTAGGTATGGTAAAATTAATATTATATTTAATAATTCTTATAAAATACCCAGTATATCCTAAAATGACTTATTCTCATTGTACTTGATGCAACAGGTTTGATTAGAGAACTAAGGTAATAAACAATTAAAGGGGTAACGCTTTATTAATAAGATACTTTTAGGCTAAATATAAATTAGCTCTTAATAACATAGGTTAGCCTTAAAGCCTAGGCTGGTTGTGGGGGCACCTGCCAGCTTGTTCTAATATACATTAATATTTTCTTCACTTAAGTAAAGCAAAACTTACTGTTGAATGAAGAATTGGTATTCTTATGATTTAGTTCAATCATACCTGAAAAATATTGAGATTATAAAAAAAGTCTTGTATTCTGCTGGTAAGATTGTGTAGATGAAGTTTATCAGAAACAATGCTATTTTACCTTAACTTCATAAGGCAGATCAATATTTTTCTGCCAATAGGTTTCAAAAGAATCTAAGTTAAGAGCGCAGAGGTAGCCAAACTCTTCGTTTTTATAATACACACAGCCAGCATCTAAGTTTATGCCTTTGGTTCTTTTCTTGATAGCTTTTTCAATTTTTGATTTAGGCTGGGGAAGGTGACCATGCACTAAAATTTTGCCTCCCAGCTTTTTAGTAGAGGCTTTCATACGCTTCGTGTTCATAAGGGTGTAGTTGCTGGTGGCAAGTGGGTTTTTGAGCGAAAGATCTATTCCGGCATGTACTAGTATAAAGTCATCTAATATGAGCAGCAACGGCATAGATCGGATAAAGCTGATATATCGCTCCGGGACGTACTTCAGTTTTTCCACACCAAAACTTTCCAGAGTTTTCTCTTTCTCATCTGATTTTAGCCACACACTGCTTTCGCCCTCGTCTACGGCATCAAGCAAAAGCTGGTCATGATTGCCCCGAAGGCACGTGATCTGGTGGCCCTTTTTCTGTAGCGTTAAAATGTAATCTAACACTCCTTTGCTGTCAGGGCCTTTGTTGATGTAGTCGCCTAGTAGGTACAGGTGGTCGTGAGGCTGGATCTGCAGCACTTCTTCAACCATTACCTGAAATGTGCGCAGGCAGCCATGTATGTCAGAAATGGCGTATCGGGCCATGGGTATCTCTTTCGTTTTCCGCAGCGTCTAAGTCTGCATTGCGGTTACTACTGAGTACGTAGAAGCGGGAGAGAGTTATGTGTGTTTTCTGATTTTTAAATTTCGGCAGTTTGTGGGGGGGCTTTTGAAGAATGAAAGTTAGATTTAAATCTTGTCAAAGCCACAAAAAAAGCACCCTCTGCAAAGAAGGTGCTTTTCTGTTGATTTATAAGAATATCAGGTTCCGCCGTAGCCAGGCTTGTCGATATTAGGTTTATCAGTATTCCGGTTAGGGTGAGTAATGGCATCCGGAGTAGGCTGTTCTCCCTCATTTACATGTTTTGCCACGGTGTCTTCAGAACGTTTAATGTCTTCTGGACCACCGGTTGTTTTTACTCCGGCTTTGGGTTGACCATGGTTTGCTGGTCCTCCTTTGTTTTCGCCACCTTGGTGGTTCGCATTATTGCTTTTATAAGGCATAATATTCTCCTTTCAGTTTAGTGAAACATTTAAAAAAGAAGGCTTAAAACACTTACTGTATTCCGCGGCCTTCATCCTCGGTGCGCATGTTGTCCTTTGGATGTTCGGTACTGTCTGCGTCTTCGTTTACGGTTACTCCAGTAGGCCCGTCAGAAGTGTCGGAGCCGTAACCTTCTTTACCATCACGGTTGCCGAAGCCGCCGCGCTGGGCTTCATTCTTAGGCGGATTTGCCCCCGGAATGATATGTCCGGCCATCATGTCGTCCATGTTGGTACTGGTGTCGTCTATTACCCGTATTGGTCTGTCATGACCATTTGGGTGTTGTTCTTTATCTTCAGTTGCCATAGGCGTTTGTCGTTAGGTGAATGGTCTCTATAAGTACTGTTTTCCACGTGGAAAGGTTGAGCGGTAGGTTCTCTTTCGTTTCTAAATCAAAGAATTGATCATCTACCCGCCAATTTGCTCTCCGCCGTTTACGTGTATGGTCTGGCCGGTAATATAAGAGGCATCTTCTGAGGCCAAAAACACATAGGCTGGGGCTACTTCAGAAGGTTGCCCTAGTCGGCCCATAGGTTGGCTTTTGCCAAAATCCCCTACTTCTTCCAGTGTGGCCGGAATCAGTGGCGTCCAGATGGGGCCGGGAGCTACGGCGTTTACGCGTATGCCTTTTTCTGCCAAGTTCTGCGAGAGCGATCTGGTAAAGGTGGTAATGGCGCCTTTGGTGGCGGAGTAATCCATCAAGTGACCAGATCCACGGTAAGACGTAATGGAGGTGGTATTGACTATGGAATCGCCTTTCTGCAGGTGGTTCAGAGCCTCTTGCGCCACATAGAAGTAGGCGAAGATGTTAGTTTTAAACGTTTTCTCCAGCTGCTCCGGCGTAATTTCGCGCAAGTCGTTTTTCTCGTGCTGCTCGGCCGCATTGTTTACCAAAATATTCAGGCCGCCCAGTTCCTTTACCGCTTGCTGTACCGCCTTTTTGCAGAAACTGGCGTCGCGCAGGTCACCGGAAATTAAGACGCACTTCTGGCCTTCCTTTTCTACCATGGCTTTGGTGTCTTGGGCGTCTTTGTCTTCGTTGAGGTACACAATAGCCACATCGGCACCCTCACGGGCGAAATGAACGGCTACTGCCCGGCCAATGCCACTGTCGCCGCCGGTGATCAGGGCTTTCTTGCCTTTCAATTTTTCGCTGCCTTTGTAGCCGTCTCTGATGATGATCGGTTCCGGCGTCATCTTATGCTCATCTCCGGGCTGGCTTTTCTGGTGCTGGTCTGGCACTTCCTGTGGTTTCTTTTCTTCTGCCATCTTATAGTTTGTTGATTGCTGGTTGTTAATTGTTTTTTGTGTGCTCTTGCAATTAGCTGTGAGAATTGCCGCACTTGTATCTCGCCTACGGGCGATGTACTAAGAGAATACGAGGGACTTTGGCAGAAGTGACGTGTTTTAAGCCTGCTTTTCAGAAATCAGCTCCAAAACATAGAGTAATTTGATAAATTTGCTACATGTGGAGAGAAGAGAACCATTCACTTTTTAAGAAATTCATCTTCAAAGACTTTCAGCAAGCTTTCGCTTTCATGACGGAGATAGCCGCCGTGGCCGAGGAATTGGATCACCATCCGTGGTGGAGCAACATGTATAATCAAGTCGAGATAAAGCTTACCACGCATTCTGCCGGTAACACCGTTACAGCCAAAGACCATGCGCTGGCTCAACTAATAGATGAATTAGCCAATAGGTTTAGGCAAGGATAAACGTTTTAGGCCTCTTTTCTGAAAACCACCTCGGAAACGCATTCCTGACTCAAGACTCGCGACTCATAACTCAAGACTCTTTTTTCGTATCTTTGGCCTATGGCCGAACCAGTTGAAGAAACCTGTCTTTATTTAGTGCCCACGCCTATAGGAAACCTAGAGGATATTACGCTGCGGGCCATTAGAGTACTGAAAGAAGTAGACGTAATTTTAGCCGAAGATACGCGCACGAGCGGCAAACTTCTGAACCACCTGGGCATTGACAAGCGCATGCACAGCCACCACCTGCACAACGAGCATAAAGCCGTGGCGCATTTGGTGGAGCGCCTGAAGAAAGGCGAGAAAATGGCCATGGTCTCTGATGCCGGCACGCCGGGAATTTCTGACCCTGGGTTTTTGTTAGTAAGAGCGTGTGTGCAGGAGGGGCTGAAGATTGAATGCCTGCCCGGCCCTACCGCTTTTGTGCCCGCTCTGGTTAAATCAGGCTTCAGTACCGACAGGTTTACCTTTGAAGGATTTCTGCCTGTGAAGAAAGGGCGGCAGACGCGGCTTCAGAGCCTGGCGCAGGAAGAACGAACCATGATCTTCTACGAGTCGCCGCACCGGGTGCTCAAGACGCTGGAGCAGTTCAAAGAATACTTCGGGCCTGACCGAATGGCCTCCGTGAGCCGCGAAATCAGCAAGATGTTTGAGGAAACCCTGAACGGCACACTGGAAGAGCTGGTGCACACGTTTACCACAAAAGCTATAAAAGGAGAATTTGTCATTGTTGTTCAAGGAAACAAATAACCGATACTATTTGCCGCTGCTGGCGTTCTTAAGCGCCTTTTTGCTGTGGCTGGGCTGGCCGGTGAAACCGTTGGCTTTTTTTCTGTTCCTGGGTTGGGTGCCGTTTCTACTCATGGAACAGTCCATCTCGGCCAAAGCCAAACCAAAGCGGGGGCGCACTTTCTTCAAATATGCGTACCTGACGCTCTTCCTTTGGAATTTATTTACCACCTACTGGGTAAGTTACTCTACTTTGTTTGGCGGGGCGGCGGCGGTCATTTTTAACGCTTTGTTCATGACTGCGCCCATGATGGCCTTTTTCTGGACGAAACGCGCTGCCGGTAAAGTTGTAGGCTACCTGAGCTTGCCCGTGTACTGGATAGCCTTTGAGCAGTTCCACCTTAACTGGGACCTTACGTGGCCGTGGCTTACCTTAGGCAACGGTTTTGCCGCGGTGCCTAGTTGGGTGCAGTGGTACGAGTACACAGGTTATTTAGGCGGATCGCTGTGGGTGTGGATTGTGAACCTGTTGGTGTTTTTTGCCTTCACAAGCTCTAAAAGAGGCTTTGCCAAATGGGCGGCTCCGGTGCTGGCGGTGGTGCTTCCTCTTGCCGTCTCTTTCTGGATATGGAATGCTTATGAAGAAAAAGGCGATGCTGCCGAAGTAGTGGTAGTGCAGCCTAACGTAGACCCGTATAAAGAGAAGTTTCAGGAGGGCGAGAATTATTTATCTTTTGAAGAACAACTAAACCGATTAATAAAGCTGTCTGAGCAAAAAATCACGCCCGACACTAAGTTCTTGGTATGGCCTGAGACTTCTATCACCAATGGTTTGAATTGGGAAGAAGGCTTTGCCACCAGTCCGCTCAAACTTACTCTGCTCGACTTACTCCGCCGGCACCCTAACCTGGAATTAGTGGCTGGCATCACCACCGCCACCTTGTATCCAGATTCTGCAAACAAAAGCGTTTCGGCCCGATACCATCCGCAAGTGGGGTACTATGACATCTTCAATGCTGGGCTTCACCTTAAGGCAGACGGGCGGCATGAGTTTTACCATAAGTCAAAGCTGGTGCCGGGTGTGGAGAAAATGCCATACCCTCACTTACTGAAGTTCTTGGGTCCGTTAGCCATAGATTTGGGTGGTACAGTGGGCGGGTACGGTACACAAGAAGAACGTACCGTATACAAACACAGCCAAAATCAAGCATGGAGCGGGGCGCCGGTTATTTGCTATGAATCAATTTACGGCGAGTACGTGAGCAAATATGTTCGTAACGGAGCTGGAGCCATTTTTATCATCACCAACGATGCCTGGTGGTCAGACTCGCCTGGGTACAAGCAGCACTTAACCTATGCATCTTTGCGGGCCATTGAAACTAGGCGCTCTATTGCCCGTTCTGCTAACACAGGTATCTCTGGGTTCTTAAACCAGCGTGGCGAAATCACTCAAAAATCAGAGTGGTGGGTTCAGGACGCCCTGCGTGACCAAGTGAAATTTAATCAAGAATTAACCTTTTACACCCGCCACGGCGAGTATATTGGGCACGGTGCGCAGTGGCTGACCTTAGGCTTTTTATTAGCTGCCTTGGTTCTAAGCTTTACCCGCCGCAAAAAAAGAGTTTAACATTCCTGCCCGTAGGCTGCGTTTCTAGCCTGTTTTGCAGAAAATAAGCCAAAAACGCAGCCTACGGGTCAAGTACTCCTCAACTATGAAAGATTTTTCCGCGCTCCGCGATCAAGTGGTTACTCTGACCAAGCAAGTAGGTCAGTTCATATTTGCCGAAGCCCAGCAGTTCGACATGTCTAAGATGGAGCGCAAAGGCTTCAATGATCTGGTGTCTTACGTTGACAAGCAAGCCGAGGAGAAATTGGTGGCGGGGCTACAGCAGATTTTGCCCGAAGCCGGTTTCATTACTGAAGAGGGTACCAGCACCGAGAAAGGGGAAGAGTTCAACTGGATCATAGATCCACTAGACGGTACCACCAATTTTATTCATGGCTTACCTATTTACTCGGTAAGCATTGCTCTGCAACAGCACCAGGAGCTGGTGATTGGGGTAGTGTATGACATTACCAGAGACGAGTGCTACCATGCCGTGAAGGGCGGCGGCGCGTACTGCAACGAGAAGAGAATCTCCGTTTCCGCTACCCCCAGCCTTAGTGACTCTCTAATTGCCACGGGCTTTCCGTACTACAGCTTTGACCAAATGCAGAAGTACCTGCAGGTTATGGGAAGCTTTATGCAGAACTGCCACGGCGTTCGTCGCTTAGGCTCAGCCGCTCTAGATTTAGCCTATGTGGCTGCCGGAAAATTTGAGGGTTACTTTGAATTCAATATTAACTCATATGACGTAGCCGGCGGAGCCATCATAGTGCAGGAGGCCGGTGGTCAGGTCACCGATTTCAAGGGTGGTAAAGATTATGTCTTCGGACGGGAAATCTGCGTGAGCAACAGCCCTAAAGTGCAGGAAGAGATGCTGAAATTGATAGAGCCTTTCTGGAAAGAATAGAGTAATGGTACTACTTATTTAGCCCCTGTTTTAGGCCTGTTTTTGCGAAAATAAGCCTAAAACAGGGGCTTTTTCTGTGCAAAAATTCTGTTTCCTACACTGTGCCTCGGGTAACTCTACTTCTTCCATGAAATAAAAATGTAACCTGTAACGGTATATAGTAGTCTTTGAAACAAACTTAGACGCAATAACATGAACAGCCAGAAAGAGAATCTGAACCCTAGCCGGTCTATGCAGGCTGGTGCTTTGGTTGGCATAGGTATAATGGCGGGGGTAGATGAAATCATTTTCCACCAAATACTGGCTTGGCACCATTTCTACGACGGCTCCACTACAGAAGTAGCTTTATTGACAGACGGCCTGTTGCATGCGGCTGAACTGGTGGCCATTGTGGCTGGTTTCTTTCTGCTGATGGATCTAAGAAGAAGTAATGCCTTAATTAATATAAGAGCTTGGGCAGGCTTCTTCCTGGGGTTGGGCGGATTTCAGCTTTTCGATGGAATAGTAGATCATAAAGTGCTGCGCCTGCACCAGGTGAGGTATGTTGACAACCTGCTTCCTTACGATCTGGGCTGGAATGCCGTTGGCTTATTGTTACTGCTTATTGGCTTATTTCTGCTCAAAAAGGCACGGCAGTCTGACAAAAATTCTGTGTCTGTTGCTGCTTAGCTTCCTAATCCTGATAAAATGGAGCACCACTCTTCTCACCACTTATCTGGTAGTTCAGTTGCAGAATGGATTCCGATGCTCTTGGTTGTAACCTTGGCCCTAGGTTATGTGAGTGCGCTTGTAAAATTGAAGAGCAAAGACTTGACTTGGAGTGCTTGGCACAGCATCAGCTTTGGGCTAGGCACTGGCTTGTTAGGAATTGCTTTGCACCCGCAACTAATGCAATGGGCGCACCATGATCTGCGGGGGCACATGGTGCAACACTTGCTACTGGGTATGTTCGCGCCTATTTTTCTGGTGTTAGGCGCCCCAGTTACTTTGGCGTTGAAAACTTTGCCGGTAAAGGTAGCCAGAGGCGTAACCGCTATCTTGAGAAGCAAAGTCTTTTACCTATTCAGCCATCCGGTAGTGGCGTTGCTGTTGAACATTGGTGGCATGTATATATTATATCTTACTCCGCTGTATAATGTGAGTTTGACACAGCCGTGGCTGCACTACATCATTCACCTTCATTTTTTGCTGGCGGGTTATCTCTTCTGTTGGTCAATGATTGGTTTAGAACCGGTGCCTCAAAGACCGGGCTTACGGGTAAGAATCTTTGTGCTGTTCCTGAATATAGCGCTTCATGCCTTCCTGAGTAAGCTAATGTATGCTTATTTGCTCCCACATAACTCACCACACCCTGAAGAGCAAATACGGGAGGCCGCTAAGCTAATGTACTACTGGGGAGATCTGTCTGAGTTGTTGTTGACTATTGCACTCTTTGCCTTGTGGTACCAAAAACGACATCGTTCTAAAAATCAGATTTCCTCATTAAGCGTTAGTTGAACTTGCTTTGGCAGGTTGAATGAAGAATATCAATGTTAGTTTAAACTATTTGTACCTTTGCCTGCGTTAAAGTTGATAGCTATGGTACAGGAAATCATCATTTTTTTAGTCTTCGGCTTGGCGACATTTTATGTGCTGCGGCTGGGTTATAAAAGCTTTTTCACGAAGGAAGTAGGCTGCGCCAAAGGCTGCGGTGCCTGCTCAACCATTGACCTGAAGAAAATTGAACAGGAAATAAAAGCCAAGCATGCTTCGGTTAATTCGTAGGATGACTAATTTCAATATGTAAAACGAAAGAAGCTGCTCCAGACATGAGCAGCTTCTTTCGTTTTACAGTCTTGCCAACTTATAAGGCATCTAATATCTCTTTGAATTGTTGGGCAGTCATGGGTTTGGTGATGTAGCCCTTTACGCAGGGGTACTTTAAAGCTTTTTCACGGTCGGTCTGGCTTGCCGAGGAGCTAACTACAAACAGGGTGATGTCACGTGCTAATTCCAGCTTACGGTACTGATCCAGAAATTGCCAGCCATCTAAATAAGGCATTTCCAGATCTAACAGAATAAGCTCCGGTAATTGATCGTCATGCTGCTGGTGTTGCTGAAAAAAGTCAAGAGCTTCTTGCCCATCAAAGAACTGAAGCACTTCCTGTACCCGCTCTGTGCAGTCTATTATACTCTTGGAGTAAAATTGGTAGATTTCATCGTCATCAATCACGCATATTTTTGATTTGGCTGTCATTCCTCTGCTCTTCTCAATTAAAATTTCACGGTAAATTTACTTCCAGCCATGGGCTTGCTCTTCACGCTTATGGAGCCGCCCAGCGTCTCCAGCTGGTTCTTGACAATGAACAGGCCTACGCCCCTGCTATCAAACCCCTTGTGAAAGACTTTTTTGAGCTTGAAGATATCGTTCCGGTGTCGGTCCAGATTGATGCCCAAGCCATTGTCTTTGACGGTAAGTATGGTTTCCCCGTTTTGTACATAGGTATGTATTTTAATAACTGGCAGTACCTCTAGTTGGCTGTACTTTATAGCATTGCTGAGCAGGTTGTACAAAATACTTTCCAGGTAAACGCTAGGGTAGTGAATGTACTCCTGCTCTAGCTTTTCTTCTATTTTAACGTTCTTGTTAATGATCTGTGCCTGCAACAGAGCATAGACCTTTTCCAGCGTCTGTTTGAATTGACAGTGGTCAAAGGCTATATTCTTGTTCATGCGTACCTCTAGAATGGTCATGAGATCAGCCAGGGTGCTGTTCAACGTTTCGCTCGATTTCTGCAGCATTTTAAACGTTGGCGATTCCAGAGTGCCAGGTACTTTAACCGGCAGCATGTCCAGCAGTAGCTGTATGTTGCTGGCTGGGCCCCTAAGGTTATGGGAAACAATGCGGTTAAACTCTTCCAGCTGCCTGATTTTACTTTTAAGATCTTGTGAAGTGATGTAAAGCGTATTGTTATTGGCCTCTAGGTCAGAAATCAGTTTTTTGGTATGCGTAATGTCAATTAACTGCGAAACAAAGAAGGAGGGTGTACCATAAGAATCCCATATCAAAGAAATAGATAGTATGCCCCAAATGATCTGCTTGTTTTTGTGGATGTAGCGTTTCTCTACCTGATAGCTCTCAATTTCTTTGTTGAGCAGCTTCCTGATGTTTTCTGTATTCGGCTCTATGTCATCTGGGTGAGTAAGCTGCTGGAAGTCTAAGTGCAACAGTTCTTCTTTGGTGTAGCCAAGTATTTGGCAGAGGGCAGGGTTCGCGTCTAGTACTTCCCCCGTAGGTGATACCAATGCTAAACCAACCGATGAGAACTGGAAAGTTTTAGAAAGTTTTTGTTCGCTGAGTCTTAGCTGCTCTTGCAGTACTTTGCCGGCGTGTACGTCTCTGTGCGTGCCTACTAGCCTGGTTAGTAGGCCCTTGCTGTTGCGGGTAATGGCTTTGCCGGAAGTAAGAATCCATTTGTAGGTTCCGTCTTTACAGCGTAAGCGGTGCTCAATGTGGTAGGCCGGGGATTTACCTTGGTATAGCTCCTTGATGATGCCCATTACGCGGTCATGGTCATCAGGGTGAATGCGGTTCTTCCACTCTTCTATGTCATTGGGTATTTCATGGTCCTGATAACCCAGCATAGACTTCCAGGTAGGTGAAAAATAGGCGACATTCCTTTCACCGTCCCAGTCCCAAACGCCTAATTCGCTGCCGTCTACGGCTAACTGCCACCTTGCTTCACTAAACCAGAGCTCATCTGCCAGTGTGTACTGCTCCGTTACATCCAAAAAAGTAGTGAGAATGTATTCATGGCCCTGCACCGTGAGCTTTCTCGATTTAGTTTTAACCCAAGCTTCCACTTTGTTCGCAACCGTTACACCAATCAAAATATCTTTTTGCGGCTGCCCGGTTTGCAGGGTAATTTGATTGGGTAATTTTTCGAAGGGAAAGGGAGAGCCGTCTTCTTTGATCAACCCCCAGAAAGATTGAATGGGTGTTTTGCCTAATAGTTGCTCTCGGGTTAGCTGCAACAGATGCGCTGCCTGTTGGTTAAGCTCTAAATATTCGCCCCGTTGGTTCTGTATGACCACTCCTTCATCAATGGTGTCAATAACAGCTGTAAGGAGATGTAGATCTGAGGGCATTTGGTCAAATGAAGCACCAATTTATCAAATAAAAGTGGGTTTACGCACATTATAGGTACAAATAGAGTGACAAATGAGAAGGAAAGGAAGGAGTAATATACCACATGGCTTTGCTGGAGAATCAATCAGAAATACATGTGCCTGAAACCAAATATTATATCTTTTTTTTTGAATATATCTGGCAACCACCTGTTCGTTTTACGTATAGTTCAGAACTTACTATTGATACTCATAATACTTAATGATAAGGCTATGCAAGACAAGGAAGAATTAACCAGCCAAGTAAAAGTAGAAGCAAAGCTTAAGGCGGAAGGCTATACTGAAGCGTTCAGGGTAGATGAAAATAACCGGCTTTGTGTCTTTGGCAGCGATAAATGCTATAACGTAAATGAAGTGCGCATTGTGGACTTCTTCAGGTTTGAAGGGGAAACCAATCCGGATGATATGGCCATTCTTTACTCTATAGAATGCAATGACGGCACCAAAGGCACCATCTCTAACTCATACGGTCCTTACGCCGATACTAATGTAGATGCCTTTTTAAAGGAAGTGGAAGATTTAGGCAAAGATATAGACAATTAATCGACCTCAATAACAGATAAAAAGAAGCGGCTGAAGGAGAATCCTTCAGCCGCTTCTTTTTATAGTTTCGTATAGCTCTGCTGCTTTAGTGGTGGCGAGTCAGCAGAGCTGCCTAAGCTATTTATAAGCCTACCTTTTCTTCTGAGCTGGTAGAATCTCCTTCATTATTTTCTGTTTTAGTCAGTCCGGCCGCTTTTAGCTGATCATTTAAAGTTTGTCCGCCTTTTATGGCAAAATCAAGCGTACGGATTGGGAACGGAATAACAATGTTGTTCTGGTCAAAAGCTTTCTTGATCCGGATAATGGCAGCGCTTTTGGCAAACACAAAATCAGTTTGTCTTTTGTACTGTATCCAGAACCTTACAAAGAAATTGATACTGCTGTCGCCAAACTCATTGTACACTACTTCCACCTCTTTGCTCGTGACCATTTTAGGTATGTCTACCATTGCCTCCCGCACCACTTTCTGCACGCGTTCCAAGTCTTCGCCATAAGAAATACCCACCTCTAAGTCAATTCTTCTAATGCCGTAGTGAGAGTAATTGATCACCGCTGATTCAAACACTTTGCGGTTAGGTACTTTCACCAATTCACCAGTGGGTCTTCTAAGGTCAACGGTGCGCAGGTTTATGCGCTCAATGGTGCCAAAGTGGTCGTTGGTGTCAATAACATCACCAACTACAAATGGCTTTCTGAATGCAATAATTACCCCTGAAATAAAGTTGGCGGCAATGTCTTGAAAGGCAAAACCCAAAGCCAAACCTATAATACCGGCACCCGCTAACAGTGTAGTTACTGTTTTGTCTAATTTGAGTATGCTTAAGCTGAAAAAGATACCCAGTAGTACTACAGTGAAATAAACGGCGGTACCCACCAAATTATTCAGTGCGCTGCTATGGGTAAACCGTAGAAGTAGGTTGTCTGAGGTACGGCGTAAGAGCTTGGCCGCAAAGAAAGATACAACTATAACTAGTACGGCTATAAGCAGGTTTGGCAGCATGAGTACCAATGTCTTTAGCCAGGCATCTAATTTTCCCCAAAGAAGGTGAAATGCGTTGTTCAGTTCGGTCACGGGAGTGCGGTAGTTTTGTTTAGAAGCAAGCCACCTACTTAGCAAAGAGGCGGTAAGGAAATACGTTCATACGAAATATATGCAATCAAAGCTGCAAAAGCTACAGCAGAAACGGTTATCCCCAGACCTTGGTACCCTCTGAGCAGTTGCGGCACATGTCTATGCGGCTGCGGCTTTGTAGTAAAGAACCTCTAAAACGCTTATAGGTTTCGCTTTTCCACAAATCTTTGAAAGACTGCTGCTGCAGATTGCCTAGCCGGTGCTGCGCATCTTTGTCAAAACAGCAGGGCACTACCAAGCCGTCCCAGGTAATGACGCAGGAGTGCCACATCTTCCAGCAGCCGTCAATGAGCTTATTTTTAAGCGAGTAGGTGCCGTTAGGCTCAGCCTTGTACCTGGAATAATAATCTATGGTAGGTATGAGCGGCGAACCGTTCTGGTAGTCGTAGATCTGGGCTGTTTTAAACCAAACATCGTCTACCCCCAGCTCTTTGGCTAATGCTTTGGCCTCTTCTATCTGGTGTTCATTAGGCTTTACTACCAGAAACTGGAAGATGAGGTAAGGCGTTTTAGACTTAAGGGCGCGTTTTTGCGCTACCAGCCGCTTAGTGCCTTCCAGCACTTTACTCAAGTTTCCTCCTACTCTGTATTGCTTGTACACCTCCTGCGTAGTGCCGTCCAGTGAAATAATAAGGCGGTCTAGGCCAGACTCTACGGTTTTGCGTGCATTTTCTTCTGATAAGAAATGGCCATTGGTAGAGGTAGCGGTATAAACTCCTTTGTCTGAGGCGTAGTTTACCAGATCCAGAAACGAGGGGTGCAGGTAGGGCTCTCCCTGAAAATAAAACAGCAGATACAGCAGGCGGCTGTGCAGCTGGTCTATGGTTTGTTTGAAAAGATGATCAGGTAACATTCCCGTAGGTCTGGTAAAAGACCTTAGTCCGCTGGGGCACTCAGGGCAGCGCAGATTACAGGAGGTGGTGGGCTCAAAAGATATGCTGACCGGGCTTCCCCAATGGCGGGGCTTTTTAGTGAGGCGGGCCAAGGCATAACTGCTTACCACTTGCAGCGCATTCCAGGCGCGGCGGGGGGTAAGCTTTGATGCCAGGTTAAGTCCGTCTTGTAAGGTGCCTCGGGTCAAGGTTATGTTATTTAAAAAAATACGCTGATGTGCTACTACTACAAAGTAAAAGCACATCAGCGCAAAGTGTACGAAATAAAATTGTTTTTCGCCTATTTTCTCGAAAACAGCCCGAAAACTTACCGGCTGCTGATCTGGCGGTATTGGTCTACCAACGCGGCTACTTCACGGGCGCCTTCGGCGTGGCCGGGTCTACGGGCATTGGTAGTTATGATAGTGCCGTCTGGGGCAATAAGGAAATAAGACGGAAAGTTTTTAACGTCATAGTTCTTCACCACCTCATCCGAAAGGTTAGGAGCATAAAGCTGAATGGCTGACTGATTTTGTTTTGCTGCCTTCTGGCGCCAGACGGCTACATCTTCGCCAACAGAAATTTGTACCAGTACAATATCTTTAGCGGCCAGTTGCTCAGCGAAATACTTATAGGCATGCTGGTCTACATTGCATATGCCGCAGGATGTACGCCAAAACCCGAGGTATACTATTTTGCCTTGAAGGCTCTTGAGAGAGACGCTGTCACCGGTAGAAGATAATAGAGTAAAACCAGGGGCTTTGCTACCCATGCCTACTTTACGGATCTGGCGGTACTGGTTTTCTACATAAGAGGCAAAGAGCGGGTTAACCTTTTCCTGTAGAAATTCTTGATACATAGCATCTGTGTCTGGTATGTAACCAAAGCGGATAGACTGGCTGAGGATGCGAGCCAACATCATGTCTTTAGCCATGCCGCGCAGCTCTTTTTTAGCCATGGCATACATGATCGGATAGTAATCGCGTTCAGGGTTGCCAGCCTTGCTTGTTAAGGCTTTGAACTGGAAATAGTTGTAAAGAAAATCTAGATAGGCTTGGTTGCGAATAGCACCCGGCTGGTTCAAGTCTACTTGTTTTAAAAAATCATAGTATCCGGTAGAAAGCGTAGGCGGCAGATCTCCGACACGTTTACGAACCTCCACGTAGGTAAGCCTGTCATTTGCGTAGCTGAAATCAATTTGTGCCTGAACATACTGCTTGAATTTTTCAGAGACAGGGGCGTTTTTCGTGGATTTTTCTAAAAAAGCAAGTTGGTCTTGGCGGCGCTCTTCTAAAAATTGCAGAAAGCTTTTTTCAGGTTTATGAATGTTTTCGGGCAAGACCTGGTAATCTTCTTCTTCCAGAAACTTGCGCTCAAACTGTACCAGAAAGTTATTTTCGTTCGTGCCTTTTCCTTTGAACTTAATGCTAGAGACAAAGTCATTGGCGTTTACGCGCACGTCTAGATTATCTCCGGGTTGTAAGTAAAGCAATATAGATTCAGAGCCATGTACCAGTTCTGCTACCATTGGTTCAGCTAGTGGGGCCTGTATGGTAAATTCTCCTTTACTTGAGACAGGAGCTGAGTATGACTCACCTGTGTAAGAGGCAGGCACCGTGTAGACCTCCAACAGTACGCTATCGCTGATAGCATTGCTGATTTTACCCGATATTGTTACTGTACCCTGGGCAAAGCTTGAGGCAATGAACAGGCTCTGCACTAAAAACAGAGAAAGGGAGTAAAGAAGGGTTCTGAGGCGGAAAGGCATATACATGCTTTATTCTTTTTGTTATGGGTTATCAACACAAATAGTAAAAAAAATAGTTCAGTTACACGGCGCCCTTACCCAAACAACCCGCTAAAAACTTCCTCTAATCTGCTGGCAGCGTGAATTCTAATATTAAATCTGCTAAAATTTACGCCTTTTTTATTGTATTTAGAAATATAAATATCCTGAAACCCCAGTTTTTCAGCCTCAGAAATCCGCTGCTCTACCCGGTGCACAGCCCGTACTTCACCACCCAAGCCAACTTCCGCGGCAAAGCAGGTGGTATGCGGTATGGCAATGTCTTCAAAAGAAGAAAGCATGGCAGCGCAGATAGCCAGGTCCAGCGCCGGATCTTCCACTTTTAAACCGCCGGCAATGTTTAGGAAAACATCTTGGGTGCCCAATTTGAAGCCCCCACGTTTCTCCAGCACAGCCAGTAGCATGTTCAGACGCTTCACGTCAAAGCCAGTGGCGGTGCGTTGCGGGGTGCCATACGTAGCCGGAGTCACTAAACTTTGCACCTCAATCAGGAGCGGGCGGTTGCCTTCCATGGTGCCGCCAATGGTAATGCCGCTAAAAGATTCTTCCCGCTGCGAAATTAGGATTTCAGAAGGGTTGCTCACTTCACGAAGACCTGTACCCAGCATTTCGTAAATACCTAGTTCAGATGTAGAGCCAAAACGGTTCTTAGTGGTGCGCAGAATACGGTAGGTCATGTGGCGGTCGCCCTCAAATTGCAATACAGTATCTACCATGTGTTCCAAAATTTTTGGTCCGGCTAAATTCCCTTCTTTGGTGATGTGCCCAATCAGGAATACTGGCGTGCCGCTTTCCTTGGCGAACTTGAGCAGCTCTGCCGTACACTCCCGCACCTGTGCCACACTGCCGGCGCCGCTTTCAATAAAAGCAGAATGAAGCGTCTGTATAGAGTCTACAATCAGTACGTCGGGCTGTAGCTGCTCTATCTGCTTAAAAATATTCTGGGTACCGGTTTCGGTCAAGATAAAGCAGTTGGGGTGCTGTACGCCCAGGCGTTCTGCGCGCATTTTGATTTGCTGCTCGCTTTCCTCCCCAGATATGTACAGTACCCGCTGGTTGCGGAGGCTTAAGGCAATCTGCAGCATGAGGGTAGATTTTCCAATACCCGGCTCGCCGCCAATGAGCACCATAGAGCCCGGCACAATACCGCCCCCCAGCACGCGGTTCAGTTCAGCGTCTTGGGTCACTATGCGAGCCTGTTCAGAATAAGTGATCTCAGCAATAGGCTTGGGTTTGGCAGCTACTTGCTGGCTACTGGTGCCTACTTTCCAGGCGCTGGTAGGGGTTACATCTTCGCGGGCCACTACTTCCTCTACGTAGGTGTTCCATTCGCCGCAGGCGGGGCAACGCCCTACCCACTTTGCCGACTGCGCACCACAGTTCTGGCAGAAATATGCTGTTTTGATTTTAGCCATAGATTGAAATCCGCGCCGCGGGAAAGAGTCAAAGGTATGAATTTGGCGGCATAGTTCACGGACTCAGCTAGAACAAATCACCGAGTGATTTGGCTCCGTTTTAGGCATGTTTTTTGGATTCAAGGGTAAAAACAGACATATCCAATGAAGTGGATATGCCGTTAAATTAAGTTTTGATTAACAGGCTGAAAAGATGGATTTTAAGAATATAAGAAACGGGTTCCTCGCATGGAGTATAATAGTGATTTTTGTGCTGGCAGGTTGTGCCACTGCTACAGGACCGGCTGATGCTTCTGCTGAGGAGACGGCTGAGTTTAATACGCTGGCTCCGGAGCGGGTTGATATTAGAGGCAGTATCTTGAGCGCCCAGTACTACCAAGGGCAGGTGATGTTAGAGGTGGAGGGTTATGCCGGCGACCTGAACTCCCGCTACCGCAGAGCCTTTGTGCTGGTGTTGCCAACAGTGCAGATACTAAAGCCAGACGGTAAAACGATTAGCCTGCACGAGCTAAGGCAGGGGCAAGACGTGGCCATTGTACTGCGTGGCGGTGGCCGAGGCTCCTTTGTGGGTGTAGGGGAAGCCCGCAGGATGTGGATTGAGGAACGGCTCTAGTACTGTTTTCGAGTATATCTGAGTATTTGTAATCGAAAGAGGTAAGAGTGAAATTCTGCAAAAGAGGTTTCTGAGCCTCATAACACAGCGCTTTAAAGGTGAAATTACGAACACAGGTTCATTCTACGACCTTTTGCAGTACGAAGAACACAAATCAAGCAGGCTCTTAGATCTTGTTTTCGTAAATTGCAGCAAAACTGACTTTTACGTTTAATCTCAATGGCTTTTTTGTCGCTTCGGAGTGTTCAGGTGCTGAGTGCCCTGGTAGTATTGTGCTCTTTTCGGGCGGTAGCCCAACCTGGGAAAGCCATGAAGATAGCAGACCTGGAGGTGCAGGTAGCGGGCGTTCAACAACCGGCTACCCAATTCTATTATGCGTTTCAGGCGGGAGATGTGGTGGTGCTGGATCTGGAGAACAAAGCCAAAGTGGGCTATAAAGTCACGGTAACGGAATACTTTTCTAATTCGCCCTTATACGCTACTGACCAAGCTAAGAAGGTAAATAACCTGCGCCTTACTATACCACAGAAATCGGTGTATACTATTACGGTGCAGGGGCTAGCTGAAACCAGTACCAAGAGCCATTTTACGCTGACCCGTATACCGGCCAGCGCCGCTACGCAGCACTTCAACACCCATGTGGCTTGGCGGAACGTGCAAGACACCACCTGGACAACGACTACTCAGAAAGTGCTGGTGAAAACAGAATTAGTCCCTGAGCTGCTGCTGGACAAAACCTTCCGGCTGGCTTCCCGCACCAGCATCACCAGCAGCAACCGCACCTTTGAACGGTTCAAGCTTCCGGCGGGCACCAAACATTGGGTGTATTGGGTGGGCGTGGGTCAAGAATCAGTAGTGGCGCTGCAGGAAACAGGCAGTACCCTTGCCAAAGGCGCTTCTACTTTGCTCTCGGGCAGCTACCCCTTGGTAGCGTTTGGGTTAGGACTGCTGCCGCAGCTTCCTCAGGTGAAAAGCAGCGGCTATATTAGCTATTACCTGTTCAATCAGAAAAACGCTACTATGTTCAAGGCAGGCGAAACGGGTTGGAAGCCCTATTCCATTGCTCGTGGGCAAGATGTGCTGAGTGACTACGGCAAAATACTGGCTACTCAAACTCCCAAGACTGAAGATGGCTATCTGTACCTGGGCTTCGAGAACCCCAGCACCATTACAGGCTTAGACTTAACATTGAAGGTGGTGGCTTTCATAGAGCAGCCTACGTACCAGAACAAAACAGTACGCAAGCCCTCTAACATTGCCACACGCAAAGAACCGGTGCTGCCGGCTGACTAAACCTGCTTTAGGTCTGTTTTTCTGAAAACACGCCAAAAACAGAAATGGTATCTTTGCCTTAGCTTCGGCTCCTGACCCAATTCTTATATGAGTAAACCACTGCCCCCTTCTTTCCAGACCCGCATGCAAGCCCAATTAGGCCCCGACTTTCCGGCGTTTGAGGAGGCTTTGGCCGCCCCCTCGCCTACCAGTGTGCGGGTGAACACGGCTAAAGTACCCTTGCCTGCAAATCTGGAGCGGGTGCCTTGGGCAGAAACTGGATTCTATTTACCCGTACGGCCAAGCTTTACATTAGACCCATTGTTGCATGGCGGCGCCTACTATGTTCAGGAAGCCAGTTCTATGTTTCTGGAGCAGGCGCTTAAGCAAAGTGTAGAGCTAGAAGAGCCTTTGGCAGTGCTGGATTTGTGCGGTGCCCCCGGCGGGAAGTCTACGCACATTGCCTCACTCCTTTCTCCGGAAAGCTTACTTGTGGCCAATGAAGTCATTCGGACCCGGTCTAACATTCTAGCCGAGAACATTCAGAAGTGGGGTACTGGCAACGTTGTGGTCACGAACAACGACCCCAGCCATTTCGGACAGCTCACCGGCTTCTTTGACCTGATGGTAGTAGACGCCCCCTGCTCCGGCGAAGGAATGTTCCGGAAAGACCCTGACGCCATGGACGAATGGTCTGAGGCCAACGTAAAACTCTGCTCTGAGCGGCAGCGGCGCATTCTCATGGATGTATGGGATGCCTTGAAGCCTGGTGGGGTGCTCATCTACAGTACCTGTACGTACAACGCAGAAGAAAACGAGCTGAACCTAGCTTGGCTGGCTACGCAGCAAGACGTAGAGCCTGTACAATTGCAGTTGCAGCCAGAATGGGGAGTAACCGAGACGCAGGAGGAAGGAATGCATGGCTACCGCTTTTATCCGCACCGCGCCCAAGGCGAAGGGTTTTTTTTAGCCGTTGTCCGGAAAACAGAGGGCGAGGAAGCCGGTAAGTTCCGTAAAAGCAAAAGACCTTACCTGGTGCAGGCCTCAAAGCAGGAGAAGATGCTGGTGAAAGACTGGCTCAAGAATTCAGATGATTGGGAGATTGTAAAGCATCAGGATACCTTGCGGGCTTTGCCTGCCAACTGGATGTTGGAACTGGAGCAAATTTATGAGAAGCTACGGGTGGTATACGGAGGCATTGAATTGGCCGAAGTGCTGAAGAACAACCCAAAACCTTTGCCCGCATTAGCCCTGTCGCAGCACTTGGCATCTGAGGTTTTTCCTAGAGTAGAAGTTGACGTTGCCACCGCTCTTAAGTTCCTGCACCGCGAGGACGTGACGCTGGAAGAAGCGGAAAATGGTTGGGTTCTGGTGCAATTCAAAGGCATTCCGTTGGGCTGGGGCAAAAAGCTGCAGAACCGCGTAAACAACCATTACCCTAAAGAGTGGCGCATCAGAATGAGCTTAGATGAAGCTTTGCAAGATGAGAATCTGTCGCAGTTGTTTACTTTACCGGTAGGGTAAAAGAAACGATAGTAGCTTGACTAGGTATTCTGTTTTAGGGCTGCTTTTTCAAAAACAGGCTAAAAACAGTTCAGAACTTTAATGATAATAATCCTCAGCACCTGTTCCGCCTTTTGTTGTGCTACACCGTAGGCTGATGAGTTGTTGCTGACATAATGTTTCACATGAAAAAAACTTTTCAACTGCTTTTAGCCGGTTTGGTTCTAAGCCTTTCTGCCTGTGACGATGCACCTGCTCCGGGTGGAGTTAAAAGTGAAGTGCAGCAGGCTTTTGACGTAAACGGGTTGTTAGCGCAGGAAGTAGATGCACTTGCAAAACAGGAAGTAACAGTAAAAAAAACGGTTTCAAAAGGAGGTGCGGCTGAAGAAACCAAAACTTTCAAAAACCTGAATTGGGTGGAAGAGCTAGCGCCTTTCTCTGATGCCGACCTGAACAAACCTGCCTTGGTGGGACTGTTCAATGTAGAGGAAACCACAAACTCTGCTAGGCAAACCGTGCGCCGGTATACCGCCAAAGAAGACGCCGATACCTATGTAGAAGAAGCTGTCTACACCTTTAACCCAGAGGGGCAGCTGGTACAATTAGATGCTATTATTCGGCAAGACAACGTGCTTTTCAACACCCTAAAGCAGCTGCACTTAAAATTTGACCCAACGGCCATTCCCCGCCTGCAGCGCTACAGGCTAGATGAAACACAAAAGCTCTTGTTCATGGATCAGGAAATGTACGGGGTGACTGGGGAAATCATCAAATAAAACTAAAACAAGAACAAGTCAGTTTTCCTGTTTGCTTCCAACAATTGCTTGAGGACAAGCAGGGAAAGTACTTGCGCATTGCTACTGCAGTTTCCATCAAGATCTTTTCAGGATAATAACACCGAAGGCGTAGCTGCCGTAGGTTTTAGCTTATTCATAAATTGTAGCCCTAGGTTCTTCCCATGGATCTAAATGCACATTACACTCAGCTTTGGGATACGGCAAGGCAACGAATTGAAGCGGGAGAGTATGAAGTAGATCCGCTGATAGGTGCTCCTGCTGATACCAGGCGCGGCCTCACCTTAGTGGCCCGACCCAGCACGGAAACAAAAGAAAGAATGCAGGCAGTGCTGCAGGAGTTGAAGCAGCTTGAGCCAGAACAATATGCGTACCCCATAGCTGATTTGCACTTAACGCTCCTGTCTATTATTTCCTGTTACCCTGATTTCAAGTTGAGCACTGTTTCTGTAGAAGAGTATGTGTGTCTTACTCAGGAAACCTTTAAAAATATACATCCTTTTACCGTCAATTTCACTGGTGTTACTGCCTCTGCCTCTTGTGTCATGGCGCAGGGCTTCCCCGCTGATGCTACTTTAGAACAACTTCGAAATCAGCTTCGCCGGGCTTTTAAAAGTTCAGGTTTGCAACAGACTATTGACTCACGGTATACCATTCAAACGGCTCATGCTACCTTATTGCGCTTTCGGAAGCCTCTCCGGCACCCTCAAAAGTTGCTAAATACTTTAGAGCACTTGAGAGATTACTTTTTTGGCGCTTCGCGGATTCATGAGGTAGAACTTGTGTATAATGACTGGTACCAGCGCCAGCAACACGTTCAGGTGTTGGCAAAATTTCCGCTTACATGATTATAATATGAACACTCCGCCCCTCAATTACAAACTGCTGACAGAATTTGCCCAGGCGCCGTGGGAATTACTTTTAGATGCAGACCCCAATCGTACGCTGGTAGAAGAGTATCTGTCAGAAGGTTTTTGCTTTTTAGCCTATGCGCAGGAAGAACTGGTGGGCGAGTTTGTAGTAGTGCCCTTGCAAGATGCTGAGCGGTGGGAAGTAAAAAACATAGCCGTATCACCTGCGTGGCAAGGGAAAGGCATTGGGAAGGAACTGCTGAAAAAGGCAATGAAAGAAGCAGCGGAGCGTGGTGGCCGTTGGCTGGAGATTGGTACCGGCAACAGCAGTCTTGGTCAATTGGCTCTTTACCAGAAAATGGGCTTTTGGCTGAAAGAGGTGTGGCCAGACTTTTTCACGCGGCACTACCCTGAGCCTATTGTAGAGAATGGAATGCTATGCCGCGATATGGTACGGTTAGAGCGGGCGCTTTAGCGCTATTTTCAAGAAAACAGGTCTAAAAGAGCTTGTGGTTAGGAGGTATAAAACAAGAAAGGCTGCCCATGGGCAGCCTTTCTTGTTTTAGTCTGTGGCCTTAGCCAAAAACTAGGCAGTAACTTCTTCAGAAGGAGTAGTAGAAACTTTAGCAGCTTCAACTTCTCTTGGAAGAACAGATACGTATGAACGGTTCTTAACGCCTTTTTTGAAAGATACTACACCATCAGTTAAAGCGAACAAAGTATGGTCTTTACCAATACCTACGTTCTGGCCTGGGTGGTGAGCGGTACCGCGCTGACGCACGATGATGTTACCAGCAATGATAGACTGGCCACCGAAAATTTTAACACCTAGTCTCTTGGAATGTGATTCACGGCCGTTGTTAGAACTACCTACACCTTTTTTGTGAGCCATTTCTTTTTTATTTTAACTCTGGTTAGCCCAGAAGCATGTTCAACAATAATTTCCTGTTTCTTTCAAAAATTAACCAATGGTGTCAATCAATACTTTGGTGTATTGTTGGCGGTGACCATTTTTCTTTTTGTAGCCTTTTCTTCTTTTCTTTTTGAAAACGATTACTTTGTCACCTTTCACTTGGCCCTGGATGGTACCAGTTACTTTAACGCCGTCTACAAAAGGGGCGCCTACGGTCAAAGATCCGTTATTGTCAACAAGAAGAACATTGGCGAACTCAACGGCGTCACCCTCATTGCCGGAAAGCTTGTTAGTGTAGAAGAACTTACCGCTCTCTACTTTCGTCTGGATACCAGCGATTTCTACAATTGCGTACATCAGCTTACGATAGTTTTAAAAAATGAACCGCAAAGGTAAGACCGTGTTCGCTAATATGCAAATGCTTGTCCTTTATTTTTAGTGGAGCTGCCCTTGCCTATTTCATTGGTTTCTAACCCTTTGTGAGTTATCCCAAGACTGTGGATTACTTGTGTGGATAAGTAAAACAGTATTGATAATCAATGAGTTGCAAGTGGATAAAGCGCAAGGGTGCCTAGCCGATCCGAAAAGAACGGTGAAAAATAATTTAAATCCGGGAATGGATAGGAAGGAAAATTTTGCTGGAAGCAATGGTGAAAGTAGTTGGCTGAAAATAGAAAGTCAAGTTCTTTTTCGGGTTTTTAGAAAATGCAGTATAAACCGTGTGTCTGCCCAGTTAAAATGGTTTGCTGCAGCCATAGCGTGTAAGGGCCGGTAAGTCTTTGCTTTCATAAATGAAACCATAAATTTTTTCATAGCTGAAATCATATATTTAAGGTTTCTAATTTTGATAATTTTACAAATTACTGATAATCAATATTTTGTAATGTGGATTAATGGTGGGTAAAGTTTGTATAAATTCGTCTATCCAATTCAGGTAGACTAGGTATTTGTCCTTATATTTGAAATCTCAAGCCGGACCAGTGGCCTTTCTCAACGAGATTTTAAGGGCTGCGGCGGCAGAGGTTTAGCGCCCCAGGTGGGGCTTTAGTATATAAGTAAAGAGTAACCAACCGTATTTCTATGGAGCCAATATTGCAAGAGAACCCCAACCGTTTTGTCCTTTTCCCCATCCAGAACGATACCGTGTGGCAGATGTACAAGCAGGCAGAGGCTAGCTTCTGGACTGCCGAGGAAATTGACCTGACGCCAGACATGAAGGACTGGGAGAAGTTAAACGACGGTGAGCGTCATTTTATTAGTCACGTACTTGCTTTCTTTGCCGCCTCAGACGGAATTGTGAATGAGAACCTGGCCATCAATTTCATGCAGGAAGTGCAGATGCCGGAAGCCCGCTGCTTCTACGGTTTCCAGATCATGATGGAGAACATTCACTCTGAGACCTACTCGCTCCTGATTGATACTTATATAAAAGACCAGAAAGAAAAAGACCGCTTGTTCAATGCGCTGGAGACGGTGCCTTGCGTGAAGAAGAAAGGCGAGTGGGCGCTTAAATGGATCAACTCTGAAAGCTTTACCGAGCGTTTGATTGCCTTTGCCGCTGTGGAAGGTATTTTCTTCTCGGGTTCTTTCTGCTCTATTTTCTGGCTGAAGAAGCGCGGATTAATGCCAGGCCTTACTTTCTCCAATGAGCTGATCTCAAGAGACGAAGGGCTGCACTGTGACTTTGCCTGTCTGCTTTACTCTATGTTAGTAAACAAGTTGCCGGAGGAGCGCGTACATACCATCATCCGCGACGCAGTGAGCATTGAGCAGGAATTTGTGACCGATGCCCTGCCCGTAGACCTCATAGGGATGAACGCTAAACTCATGACACAATACATTGAGTTTGTGGCCGACCGCCTGCTGGTGGCATTGGGCTGCAGCAAAATCTACAACGCTACCAATCCATTCGACTTCATGGAGATGATCTCCCTGCAAGGAAAAACCAACTTCTTTGAGAAGCGCGTAGGCGAATACCAAAAGTCTGGGGTTATGAGCGACCGAGATTCAAATGTATTCTCTTTAGATGAAGATTTTTAAGACCACGTATAGTACGCTGTTGCTGCTGCTTTGCCTGTTTTTAGGAGCATGTAAAGAAGAGCAGACCGTAACGCCAACCACCGGCGACCTTAGAATGACCTTTGCTGTTCCGGCTAACCAAGGAAGCATTAGTTACAGCCTTTATACTGAAGAAACCTATACTTCTACCACCAGGCCTGTATTACCCCTTAGGTCTGGCACATTAAGTAATAGCGCCTCAGGCAAGGCTAATGTTTTAATGAAAGACCTGAATGCCGGAAACTATGTTTTTACAGTAGGCAGTGTTTACGCATGGTCTGTACAAGTGGTGGCCGGTAAGGAAAACGTGTACGACAAGTAACCTATTGGCTGGGGGAAATCGTTCTTCAGTTATATATAAAAATGCATATATACAAGCAGTTGGCTGGTTCCCCGCAGGAAACTATACCAGCTAATTGCTTCTGCGGCGCCTGAAGTTGTTTTTAGGCCGATTTATAAAAAACAAGGTAAAAACGCCCCGATAACTGGTTGGGGAATTACCGCAGAATCCATAAGTTTAAAGTTCCGCCTGGTGCCTGTGCGCGTGGCGAAAAGTAACCGGATGGCTCACCCCATCCATCACCCATATAGATGTAAGCGTATGTTAGTTGTAAAGAGAGATGGCCGCAGGGAATCGGTCAAGTTTGATAAGATCACGGCCCGCATAGAAAAACTGTGCTACGGCCTGAACATGACGTTCGTGAGCCCTATTGAAGTGGCTAAGAAGGTGATTGACGGTATTTACGATGGTGTGACCACCGTAGAGCTAGACAACCTGGCGGCGGAAACGGCGGCCTCGTTGACCACCAAGCACCCAGACTATGCTATTCTGGCGGCCCGTATAGCCATCTCCAGCCTGCACAAGGTGACCCAGAAGTCGTTCTTCAACACCATGAAGCAGCTGTACACCTACGTAGACCCCAAGACCGGCGAGAATGCCTCGCTTCTGTCTAAGGAAGTGTATGACATCATTAGAAAGAACGCGGCCCTGCTAGACTCCAGCATTATCTATGACCGCGACTATAACTATGACTACTTCGGGTACAAAACCCTGGAGCGTTCTTACTTGCTGCGCCTGCACGGCAAAGTAGTAGAGCGTCCGCAACACATGCTTATGCGCGTGGCCGTAGGTATACATAAAACCGACATTGATGCGGCTATCCATACCTATAACTTAATGTCTGAGAAGTGGTTTACGCACGCTACGCCTACCCTTTTCAATGCGGGTACTCCTAAACCGCAGCTGTCGTCTTGCTTCCTGTTAACCATGAAGGAGGACAGCATACCCGGCATTTATGATACGCTGAAAAATTGTGCGCTTATTTCCCAGAGCGCGGGTGGTATTGGTTTGGCCGTGCACAACATACGCGCCACCGGTTCTTATATTAAAGGCACCAACGGTACCTCAAACGGCCTTGTGCCCATGCTGAAGGTGTTCAATGACACTGCGCGTTACGTAGACCAGGGCGGCGGAAAACGCAAAGGTGCCTTTGCTATTTACCTGGAGCCATGGCATTCTGATATCTTCGAATTCCTTGACTTGAGAAAGAACCACGGGAAAGAAGAAATGCGCACGCGTGACTTGTTCTTGGCTCTTTGGACCCCAGACTTGTTCATGAAGCGCGTGGAAGCCAACGGCGACTGGAGCCTGATGTGCCCGAACGAATGCCCAGGTCTTTCTGATACCTGGGGCAAAGACTTTGAGCGCCTGTATGAGAAGTACGAGCGCGAAGGCAAAGCCCGCAAAACCATAAAAGCGCAGGAGCTGTGGTTTGCCATTCTGGAAGCCCAGACCGAGACAGGTACGCCGTATATGCTTTTTAAAGACCACGCCAACGGCAAGTCTAACCAGCAGAACCTGGGTACCATTAAGAGCTCTAACCTGTGTACCGAAATTATTGAGTACACTGCCCCAGACGAGATAGCCGTTTGTAACCTGGCTTCGTTGGCCTTGCCGCGCTACATCAAAGAAGAGGGAGGCAAGAAGTTCTTCGACCATGACAAGCTGTACGAGGTAACCTACACCGTTACCAAGAACCTGAACAAGGTAATTGACATTAACTACTACCCGGTTGAGGAAGCCAAGAACTCAAACCTGCGTCACCGCCCTATTGGGTTAGGTGTACAAGGGTTAGCCGATGCGTTCCTGCAGCTGCGCATGCCGTTTGAAAGCGAAGAAGCAGCCCGCCTGAACAAAGACATCTTCGAGACTATTTACTTCGCGGCCATGACGGCTTCTAAGGATCTGGCCAAGGTAGACGGTCCGTACCAAACATTTGAAGGCTCGCCTATCAGCCGTGGTATCTTCCAGTTTGACATGTGGGGCGTGAAGCCAGAGAGTGGCCGTTGGGACTGGGAAGCTCTTCGCAACGAAGTAATGGAGCACGGTGTGCGCAACTCACTGCTGGTAGCACCAATGCCTACTGCTTCTACTTCACAGATTTTGGGTAACAACGAAGGATTTGAACCTTACACTTCTAACATTTACGTTCGCCGCGTGCTGAGTGGGGAGTTCATGGTGGTGAATAAGCACCTGTTGAAAGACCTGATTGCTCTTGGTTTGTGGAACGACCAGATGAAGAACGCCATTATTGCCGCCAACGGCTCGGTGCAGAACATCCCGAACATTCCGCAGAACATCAAAGACCTGTACAAAACCGTTTGGGAAATCAGCCAACGTACGGTAATTGACATGAGTGCCGACCGCGGGGCTTACATCTGCCAAAGCCAAAGCCTGAACCTGCACGTGCCAAACGTGAACTTCGGTAAGCTGACCTCCATGCACTTCCACGCCTGGAAACGCGGTCTGAAAACAGGTATGTACTACCTACGCACCAAAGCCGCCGCCGATGCCATCAAGTTCACCGTTGAGAAACAAGCCGCCGAAACTCTGGCGCCTATGTACAGCAGCGTAGAACAGAACCAAAGCGATATGGCTTGTTCACTGGATAATCCAGATGCATGCGAGGCTTGCGGTAGCTAAGATTTAGTTTTGATCTGATTTAGGAAAAGGAGGCCCGAAACGGCCTCCTTTTTTGTTTGGTTCTATTATGTATTCTTAAGTGGGTAAAATAGATTGCTAATTGATTTAGTTACTTTAGCAAAGCTTTGTATCCTTATGTTTAAATTTTAAATAAATGTAATGTATTGAATAATAGATAATTATAGCGCGGATTAATGGTGGGCAAAGTTTGTATAAATTCGTCTGCCTGATTAAAGAGAACAGCTTAATTGCTAGTATATTTGGGTATGGAAAAATTAATATCAAATGGTACAGAGATACCATAATGCAAAAGGCTCTGAAGGAACGGCCATTCCCTCAGAGCCTCGAACGGTGAATACTAAGTCACCAGTACCCAAGTGGCTATTAATCATGACAGCAGCACTTGGAGCATTACTTACACTCGTTAACCTTATCAAAGGTTTGATAGATTTGGTTAACAATTTTTAGTTTAAAGAGTGCCTCACATGGGGCACTCTTTTTTGCAGCTATGCAATACTTTGCAAGTATAAGACATATAGCAACAGGTGATACTATTTGTCTAAAGTTTAACATTAAAGTAAAAGACTTATTTGCTGGCTCAGGCGATTCATCTTTCTAGAAATCATGCTAGCTAAGCTAAATTAAGATAGTCGTTACTCATCCACCATGTTACGCATTGATAAATATTTGTCTATAACTTTTCAAGAAAATAGCCAGAGCACTATATATCTTCCGCGGGAGAAACAGAACAACTACTTTGATCATGCCATACACCTGCCCCAACTGCGGCCAATACCATGACAGTTGGCCTGCCTTGGCTTATTCTTCGCCTTGGCACTACAACAACCTTTCGTCAGAAAAGCAAGAAACCATAGGGTGGTTGAAAGGAGACTTCTGCACCATCACTTATGAAGACCAAACAGACAGGTTTATAAGAGTGGTTATGACCATTCCGGTAAATGACCATTGCGAAGATCTGGACTACGGGCTGTGGGTGTCAGTGAGCGAGAAAACCTTTCTAGACTACCAGCAGAACTACCACAATGAACAGCATGAAGCATCTTACTTCGGGTATGTGAGCAACTGTTTGATGGGGTATGAAGACGATGTGCTGGATGTTCCCTCTACCGTAGTTACCCAAGCTGATGGCATCAGGCCACACGTGTTCCCGCATGAAGATTTTAAGCATCCGTTGGTGCAGGATTTCTACTACGGCATCAGCAAGGAAGAAGCAGAAAAACGCATTGAAGAGATGATACGCATCTCCAATCAAAACTAATCCTGTTTTCGGCCTACTTTCCTGAAACTAGGCTTAAAACAGACAGTGCCATTCTTATAGAGTGATCATTAGGAGAATCAAAGCAAAAACTCAAAGAAGCTTTACTGTTTATAAGAGCTTGTTCAATATCTCATACATCTCAAACCAAGCCTTTGTTGAACTACTGCATAAGTTGAGGGCACAATTTAAACAGCAGCAAGAAGTATGGTGCTAAAGGCACTGGTATAAGGATTGCTATTGATTTCGTGAACAACGATTAAATACGCGTCACAGTGCATAGCATCTTGCCTGCGATACTGGTAAAAGAAGTCCAATTTTAATAGGGGAATATTTCCTTCTGCTAGCTAGGTTTCCTCTTGCTTGTCTTTTTCTTCATCTCATTCTTATGCTTTAGCCTTGTAGCTTAAAAAGTTTGGGTAAACAGAGCTAACATGTTTTGGTGGAGAAGCAGAGCGCAGCAGAGTAACAATCTGCCCCTTTTGTCTAGTGTAATTTTTTTGTTATATAATTTTTGCTTTATTTGTGCTCGAGCCCACAAACAAAAAAATAAAATTTTATGAAAAAAAATTACACAAAATTTTCACAATCAATTAAAATTCTGATCGCCTCTTTACTCCTGTTGTCATGGCAAGGTATTCTGAATACAGGCTTAGTAATGGCACAGGGAACTACTACCCATTCCTGGGTAGAGAAAACGACTGGCGCCCCGCCTCAAGTAAGGACGCTGTATGCCGTCAATGAAAATGTGGTCTGGGGATTGACTAATGGTGTTTCTGGGTTTGTGAAAACTACCGATGGCGGAGAAACTTGGGAAACTGGTCAGATAGACGGTCTAAGTAATTCAGGAACAGGAAACATATCGGCAGTTAGTGCCACGGAGGCTTTTGCTGCCGTTTATCCTAATGGCGCCGGCGCAACTTCCGGAATCTACCATACTACAGATGGCGGCCAAACCTGGTCTAAGCAACCCACCGCTTCGTATAGTGATCCTGCCTCTTTCCCTAATTTCGTCACTTTTTTTGATGGCACAAATGGCGTAGCCGGAGGAGACGCGCTGAATGGATATTTTGAAATATACACCACAAGCAACCTGGGGCAGACCTGGACACGGGTGCCTAATGCGAACATGCCAGCGGCCTTAGCGGGCGAGTGGGGATTTATTAACTCCTTTATCGACAACGGAAACAGTGTTTGGTTTGGGACTAACAAAGGCAGAATCTTTAGAAGTACCGACAAAGGTTTAAATTGGACTGTTTCCACCCTTTTGCCAAACAACTCAACTGTTTCTGCCATGGCTTTCAGTGATAATGGAACTGGTTTTGCTGTTGGTGTGGAAGATGGATCTGGTAGAATGTTTTCAGCCCGCACCTCAGACGGAGGTGAAAACTGGTCAGCCTTTGTGGCAGAGGAGCCTGCAGGTCTCTATGTGAACAGTATTGCGTATGTGCCGGGTACTGCTAGTACTTTTGTAATAACAGGAGCCGCTGCCGGAAAAAATGGTAGTGCGGTAAGTACAGATGGTGGCGCTAACTGGACTATGATTGATCAGGGCGTAGCTCATTCAGAAGTAGTTTTTGTTAACCCCACCACTGGCTGGACAGGTGGACCTGGTGTAATGTATAAGTTCTCAGGAGCTTTTGCTTCTGTAACCGGAATTGAGGATGAGTTAGACGGAAGGCTTAGCGTTTATCCTAACCCTTCCACTACAGAATTTACTGTAGAACTCAGCACTAGCGCTAAAAGTGCAAGGGTGGTGCTTTATAACATGAACGGCCAACCCGTACTCAATCAAGTGTTACAGGGACCAAGTCAGACGTTGTCTGTAGGCCACCTGCCCAAAGGCGTTTATGTCCTCAATCTTGTAGAGAACCAAACAGTGATAAAGAGAAAAGTGGTTGTTCAATAGTTGCGCATTATTCTTACAATTTAAAGCCTGCCCTGTAGTAAGGGGCAGGCTTTTCTGTTTATGCAGAAGCAAGAATTAGGAGATTGCTATAGCCTTGCCGCATCTTTCAATTGCTTGAACATGCATTTAAAGTAACCTTTTCCCGTTTTTAGCCCCATTTTCCGAAATGAGGCTAAAAACGGAAACTTTCAGGCACAAGCTATGCTACATCTGGTATGTGTATACCGTTTCAAACGCGTTGCCAGTGCTTGGGGTGGTTGTCTTTTTTACCGGAAGCTTCTGGGCATTGTACTGGTACGTAAAGTTAGAGACACGCTGTTCGCCGCTGGCCAGCACCGTAGTCACCTTGCCAGGGTTGTTCTTCTGTAAGATAATGCTTGGCGTAAACAGAAAACCGCTGGTAAGGTGCTGTACCCCAATCATGGTGTCATAATTCTCATAGGTCATGGTTTGGGTAAGCTGCCAGTCAGCGGAAGTGCTGGGCTTATGGTACATGGTATGTACATGCAGGTTGCCATCGGTGTGATAAGTGAACGTGCTCTTGTTCGTTTCTCTGAGCGTGTTGCTGTTGCTGGAGGCATCGGGGTAGAAGCTAATGCGGGTGGTGAGCCTTTTCTGAGCATCATAGGCAAAGGTGTGGTAGCTCTGCACCTGGTTGTCAATTAGCTCTTCCAACTTCTGTAGCTTATGATCAGTGGTGTAGTAATATACGTTTTTGGTGTCTAGCTCAGGGCCATCGGTCAAAATGGTGGCAATGCGGCCCAAGTTGTCAAAAGTGACGTTACTGGTAGAGGTTTGGTTTTCATTCAGGGCCAGATAGCCGTTGCCTACCAGGCGGGTGAGCCAACCTTCTGCTGAATAAATAAACTCGCGGCTATCGCCTTGGGTAGTGGCTACTCTGGAAAGTAATACATAGCCGCCAGTTGGGCTGGGCTGAGGATCATCTAAGTTGCAACCGGCAAATAAAATGACAGTGAAAAGAGCAAAAGTTATTTTGCTTAAATAGGTTTTCATAAAGTTTACGCTGTGTGGTTTCTAACCAGAAGAGCCCGATTAGGTGCAGAAGGTTGCATGGGGTGAACAACAACAGCGTAAGACGCACAGGGGGGGTTAGTCTTTTTTTACAATTACACTTATGTTGCCACTTCGTTCAAGACAGGCCGATTTGATTTGTGAGATGTCTACAGGGCCGCCCTGCAGGCGCATCGTTTCCAAAAGGTCGTTCTCCGTCACGTTGTGTTTCCGCATCACATCCTTTTTCATTTCACCGTCTTCTACCAAGGTGGCCATACCTCCTTTTATAAAGTTACTGAACCCCAGTTTCTGGCCATAGCTGTAGGTAACGGCAGCCAACACCCGGTGTAGGAGAATAAGCGATAGGCCAGCCGCCAGGGTAGCATAAAACGGGGAATTTCCAGTAATGGCCCTGCTCATGACTGAGCCGTAAACAATACCCAATACAATGTCAAAAGCGCCATGACGACCAAAAATTCGAGAATTTGCCAGCCGTAAGTATACCAGCGAGACTAAGAAAACTATTATAGCTCTCAGAGACATTTGCCACCAACTCAAGTTTTCTTCGCCAATGCCTAGAATAGGGTCTAAAAAGTCCATCATGTTAGCGGAAACGAAGCAAAGGCGCTGGAGGTTTTTGTTTTGTAGGGAAGCACTGGGTTAGCTTAAAGCCAACGCCGCAGTAGCAGTCATATAAAAATCTGACTTTAGCATGGGCTATAATTAAGTAACCACCGGAACAGGTATTGCTTAAGCGTTGAAAGATTCTTGCGCTGCCGTTGAAGCTGGGGCCTCCAGCCAGGCAGTAGCGGCAGCCTCGTCCTGGAAATCGCGCATAGTTAGGTGATCGTGTGTTCCTGCCCTTTGCATGATGTTGTCTACGGCCATTTTATTGAAAATGTCATGAGATACCAACGTTGCCATGCGTTGAAGAGAGCTGTGCAATAAGCGAGGCACAATGTTTTCCAGGAACCATTGCTGGTCTGCCTGTCTTATAGCCTTCATCTTCCGGTTATCGGCTAACCAGTTCACCAACTCCTCTTTTTCCATTAACTCTACGCACTTAGTGGTAGCTTCCTGAAATTCTGAACTGCTCAGGAAGCCATTCCAGACAGCATAACCCGTCTTCCGCTCTCTGTCATAAGACAGAGTAAGTACATGATTTTCAAAATATAATATTCTCATGTTTATTAGAGCCGAACAATACTGAGAGGCTAATTCAGGATAATGGTTTGGGCGGGATTGTTTTATACGAATTGCTTTTATTTTAGATGCAGCTCCTTCTCGGGTTTTTGAAAAAAATTATCAATCATATCTATAAATGCTCTCTCTGCACATTTTACATTCATTTTAGTTAAGAGAAGTAGGTAATCTTATTAAATTTTAAAACAAATTATATATCGACTAGGTTGGTACAAAGGAAGCCATAGCGGGGATGATATGTGCAGATAATAGCTTCGCTAAAAATAAATAATGACAGACTTATTTAAAATATTCTTAGAAAATATCATTTTGCGTAATGGTTATAAATATTTTGTATGACGCTGTCAGGTAATTCTGTTGTTCTGCAGTACGGGCAGGCGCAAGTGCGTGTTAATTATCTGCAGCCTCAAGGCATTATACATGCAGATTGGGTGGGCGTACACTCCTTGGTAACCATTCAAAAAGTAATGGAAGAGTTGCTAAAGTGGTTCCAGGAAACAAAATGTACCAAATACTTAAGTGATAACTCCAACATTGTTGGGGGCTGGGATACTGCCAACGACTGGCTCGCCGATGTATGGACACCAAAGGCCGTGCGTGCCGGAATGAGGTACGTCGCGCATGTATTGGCTCCCGGCATCTACGGGCAATTGGCAATGGAAGCACTGCGCCCCCGAATACAAGGCCAGGTAACAATCAGAATATTCAAAAATGTAGAGGATGCAATGGAGTGGCTAGACGAAGTCTAAACTGTCCCCACATAGGTCTCCGCTCTTTGACCTGCTTTATTACGGAAGTCTCTAGTGGCTACTTACTCCTTTTCTTGTCACAATCCTGTCAAAATGCCATTAGAGTTTTAAGTTTATCTTCTGCTTTTCTGCCATAATTTCATATAAAAACCAGTTTTAAGGCTTGGTACGCCCTTTGTTCTTTAGTTATCAACTGTAAAGCACAAAGGAGGCGATAAGATATGAAGTTGATAAAAGATAAAAAGTTCTTACAGAACGTAGCTCAATATATTGATTTAACCAACACCATTGGCGGTGGCGTAAGCCAGCCCATCATCAAGATGGACAAGCGGGAAGAAGGCGCTGTTCTAAGGGTGATGTTGCCTGGGGTTGAGCCGGAGCAGTGGCAGGTAGTGGTAGACAGAAATACAGTCACCGTTATGGCTCTGCACCAAAATGAGAACAACCCAGCCATGCAGGCTCCGTTGTTCCTGCACAATTTCGTGCTCCCCCCACTGGTAGACTACTCTCAGCTGTCCGCTGAATTCAAGGGTAAGGAGCTACGTATAATGGTTCCCTTTTTACCCAAGGGGCCAAGAGTATTAGATATTGATTACCGTTACTAATAATAACCCTGGAACAAATACTGTTTTGGGGCTTTTTTTGAGAAACTAGGCTTAAAACGGAGTTCTGCCGGAGCAGAGTGACGTTGAACGGCCCTTGTGAGGAAGGATGTAGGTAAAACAGGAGGCAACAGGCCTTCTCTAATTTATTGTCGCACAAACTAAAAAGAAAGGAGTTGTTATGGCTATCCAACGTTTTAGAAGCGGCCTTGATGATTTTATGCCGCAGACCTTCAGCAGTATGCTTGACCGCTTTTTTCAGGACACTGTTAACAGCCAGGAGCGGTTAAGTAAATTCAACCCTATGGTTGATTCATACGAGACAGAGAAAGGCTTCGAAATTGAAGTTGCTCTCCCAGGTTTGTCTAAAGAAGACATCCAGCTAGATTTTCAAGAAGGCCGTCTGACCATTTCTGGTGAGAGACGCTTCCGGAAAGAGGAAAAAGAGAAACGGTATCATTTAATAGAAAGCCAGTACGGCACTTTCTCCCGTACTTTCTACTTGCCAGATACCGTAGACGCAGATAAAATTGAAGCCGTTTTTGAAAATGGCATTCTGCATGTAAGCGTGCCAAAAGATGAGCGCAAAACTGCCCGCCACCGCATAGAAGTGCGCGATGGTGATACCCGTTCTCTTGCCATAGAAAGCAACGGCAACTCAGAAAAACAAGCAGAAGCCAAACAAAAAAACAATGCCGCTGCTCCTAAAAAAAGGCAGCTGGTGCATGAAAACGGCACTCATTAACCAACGCATAATTCCATAAAAGAAGGGGCACCTACCTGGTAGGCGCCCCTTCTTTTATGGGTTACTGTTTGCATGGGGTGAATGTATTAACCCTGCCTTCCTGCGCTCATGGCTGCGTTTCCGTCGCCTTTGCTGTGGCCATCTCCGTCTGGAATACTGCCTGGGTTAGAAGAGGGTCTGGATGCCTGGCTAGGGTTACTGACACTATTTGAACCACCGCCAGAAATAGGGGTAGTGTGGGTTTCAATTTGCCTTGGGTTTTTGGAACGGTAATAATACATTGTCACAAAAAAGGCTACTACTAATAAAATTACAATTGCTACAACCATGGTTAGTTCAAGTTAAGTGAAACATTACGTTTCCTTTCTTTTACTGTACTAAGTTGTTTGCTGTTTCGTAAAGCGGTGTAATGGAATAAAAGCAGCCTTTCTCTTTCTTTTTTTCTGCTGAATTATCACTTTGGTGTATGTTTTTCGTTCTTAAAGCATTATGATGAAAAAAATAATTCTTTTGATACTGATGCTGTGGGGGGCAGTGGAAAGCAGCTTGGCGCAAGAGGCTGGCTACAGTACCCCTTACTTTATTGAGCTGTACAATGGGGAGCGGGTGTATGCGCGTAAGCTGCAATACAAAAGTCCGCTGTTTAAGCAGAACCATTTTCTGCTGGATGACACCCTGCGGTTTAAACCCGAAGAGGTGAAAGTTTTCCAGAACACTGAGGGCTATTTTGCGCGTGTGAATGCTGGCCGGCGGTTCAGTGACTTTGCTCAACGTGAACGTACTGGGCGCATTTCTACCTTTTTTGTGCTGCGCACCGATTATAACACTTATGGCCCGGGCGTTGGAATGGGTATGGGCGGTTTTGGCAGGTATGGCTATGGCGGCTACGGTTATCCTACCCAACGTAAGGTGTATTACTACTCTAAAGACAATGGGCCACTGGAGCCTTTGACGTACCGTAACCTCAGAGTAGCGCTCTCTGACAACCCAGGTAGTTTAGAAAGCTTGCAGAAGTATAAGAGTGCCCAAACCCTGCAAACAGGTATGTATGTTGCCGGAGCCGGTATAATAGGCGTTGGCTTATACCAGCAGTTCAAAGGTGGGCAGACCTCTAGCTTTTCACCTTTGCTGTTAGTTGGTCTTGGTGTCTCTTTGCTGCCCCAATTACTTAAGTTCACCAGCAAAGACCGTCTTTCAGAGGCCATTGAGCTATACAACTATGAGCGGGTAGATTAAACAAACGCTGCTGGTTAAAAAAAGAAAGGCCCACCTTTGTTAAGGTGGGCCTTTTTTAGGGGGTAAAGGGGGAAAGCAAGGCTGTGTTGACGCATGGGGGCTGCGCCAACAGATTATTTCAGGCTGGCGCTTGGAGCTACTACAGTCTTAGACTTAGCGGTATCTTTCTTTTTGTTTCTGGAAGCCTTCAGGAAGGTATTCAATACATAACCTCCTTCTCCGTCTATAGTAACCAGGCTCCACTCATCATTAATTTTGCGAACGCGCGTTACATGCTCGCCTGGATTCAAATAACGCATCACCTCTGTAGACATGCTTGGCTGGCGGTGCATGGCTATTTGGTCATCATTTTCACGAGTGGCAGGAGTTTGGGCAAATACAGTAAATACTTGCGCTAAAATTAATGCTGAAAGAAGAAGAAAGCGTTTCATAGTGGTAAATTTTAAAGTGTTTTAAAAGTGGTTTTAGTTAAAATAAATTGTCTTATGTTAAGAATTTGTTAAAGCTTTTTTTCAGGAAAGGGTGTAAAAAGCAGGGTCAGATTTTTGTCTGTCCTTTTTTTATTTCCTAATTGAAAACTGATTACACCTTTATAGATGCAGATTTTTAAAGATGGTTGCTTTAGGCTAAAAAAATTTCTTTAAATTATTACTCTCTTTAAAACAGTTGGTTGTTTGTTGTAGAGATGGGTTGGTTCGGTTACAATATGTTTGCGCCTGCGTATTTTTAACTGGTAAATAGCTACGCATGCTGGATGATGCAAGTCAATACCTATGCCAAAATTTAAAATATTGTCTGTCAGTTGTTTATAGCTGTTTTGTTTTGATAGTAATGTTCAAAAATGGGCACTTATTATTCAGTATCGGACACCTGTTTAATATCTTCTAAATTGTTGCCTGCATTTTCTACTATTGGTTTAAAATAACGGTGCTAAGGTAATGGGGTGTTTTTTATGGGGCAAGGGTTTATGAGGTGATTAACATATGTTTAACTTAAATGAATCTGATTTCTTATTGTATTAACATATTCTTAAATAAGAGAGAATATATGTTGGAAAATAAGTGTGAGATATCAGAAAGGAATTGAGAAAAATAAGTTCGTGTTATTTAAATCATGAATAACGAAAATAGGAGAAGTAATAGTATGGCAGAAAGAGCGTTTAATTTTTGTGGAAGAGGGAAGCGCTGAAAGGTTCAGCCAATTGGGGCATGCTTGGCTTTGCCCCTGCATATTTTTTGTAAGAGTATGGTGCGGCGGAGCTGTGTTTCTGGCTCATTTTTCTGAAAGTAGGGCAAAAACGCGTACATAAAGTGCAGGTATGGGTAGAATCGTTTACCTTTAAATATATGGAACCATTGCTACTGTTACATGGGGCTCTAGGGGCGCAGAGCCAATTTGAGCCATTGCTACCACTGTTGCCGGCGCAAGTGCCGGTATACTCTTTCAACTTTGAAGGGCACGGTGGTGCCGGTATGCCCGGAGGACCTTTTAGAATTGAGACCTTTGTACAGCAGTTGCTGGAATGGATAAACGACCGCGGCTTTACAAAGGTGAATGTATTTGGCTTTAGCATGGGTGGCTATGTGGCGCTGGAGGCTGCCCGCCAGAGACCCGAAAATTTCTCCAGTATTTTCACCTTGGCAACCAAATTTGCCTGGTCGCCGGAGGCGGCTACGCATGAGACTTCCCGCCTGCGCCCCGACGTAGTGACAGAAAAATTGCCTGCTTTTGCCCAAACACTAGAGGAAAGGCATGCTCCCCAGAATTGGGAAGAGGTTATGTTGCGCACCGCCGAAATGATGCTGCACTTGGGTCAGGTGCCCTTGCTTAAACCTGAGCAATTAAGCCAGGTGCCCGTGCCCGTGCGTATTGCCATTGGCGATCGGGACCAAATAGTAACCGTAGAAGAGTCGTTGGCAGTATACAAACAGTTGCCACAGGCGGAACTTCAGGTTTTCCCAAACACCAGACATCCTTTAGAGCAGCTGGACTGGCCTATGCTGGCCCAGGCGCTTCAACATTTTTTCAAGTATGCGTTTTAATTCTTTTGCCTTTACCCTAGCGGTTACGTTCTGTTTAGGACTTGTTTTATTTACTCCAGGCTGTGCCTCAAAAGCTCCCGCTTTCGGGCAGAAAGGCTACACTGAAAACGGAAAAGCCTCTTATTATTCTGATAAGCTGCGTGGCAATAAGATGGCGAATGGCCAGCGGTACCGACCCGGCAAAAGAACAGCCGCTCATAAAAAGTTGCCCTTCGGTACTAAAGTGAAGGTAACTAACCCCGTCAATGGTAAATCAGTTAAAGTACGCATTACCGACCGAGGTCCTTTTGTGGCCGGACGAATCATTGACTTGTCTAAATCAGCGGCCCGTAAGTTAGATATGCAACGAGCCGGAGTGGTGCCGGTGCAAATGAAGGTGATCAAGCCTGCCAAGAATGACTAAGGTTCAAAACAAGAATCCCCGGCAGTACCGCTGCCGGGGATTCTTGTTTTTTCATAGCGTGGTAGAAAGGGAGAATTACATAGGCCTTACTTTGCCCATGCCGCTGTGCTTTACTTTAGGAGAGCCTTTGTAGTCTACGTTTACTATGCCTGCGGCATCTACATTTAACTCTTTGGCTACGTTTACCTCAGCGTTGCCTACACCAGCGGCTTCAATAGTGAAATAATCAGTTTGCAGGTCAGAGGCTTTTAAATTGGAAGCCCCAGCCAATTCCAATTTCACTCTATCTGCCCTGCCTGTCAGGGTAGTGTTGGTTCCGCCGGCAATTTCAGCGTTTAACTCTTTTACCTGAATAGCCATCTCCAGGTTAATGCCTCCGGCAAGCTCTAGGTTAAGTTTGTTAGCGGTTATAGTGTTGGTAGAGGCTAACTTAATGCCACCGCTCAGTTCCAAACTTTGCAGGTCGCGCACCGTTACGTAAACCTTCAGCTTTTTAGCGTTTTTAACGCCCTTGGTTTTAATGTTCAAAATGCCATTGCTCACTTCAGTCTCAATATGAGACATAGTGTTTTCCTCAGCTTCTAATTTCAAACTTTCTTTGTTGCCTTGCGTGAGCACAACTTCAAACCCGCCGGTTATTTTAAGCCCGGTAAAAGCCGGTACGGTGCGGTTTTGGGTAGTGATTTTACCGTTACCCTCTACGGTTTGGGCGTTTACTAATGTAGAAACGCTAAAGAAGGTTAGCAATAGAATAACGAGAGAGAATGCCTTTTTCATAAGGTGTATAGTGAAGGTGTTTTATGCTTCTTTTTTTCATAGATGCAAGAATTGCCCAAAGGTTGCCTAGCCTCTTTTATTTTTCTGAAAAAATTAAATCGCCACGCTTACTATCAAGCCCAAGAGCAGCGTAGCCACACCGGCCACGGTATACAAGAGCAACACCATAAGCATGTTGAAGAAAGTGCGGATGTAGCTTCTCTTAAACACACGCTTTAGGCCAAGGTACAAGTAAAGAATGCCCAATAGATTAAACCATCCAAACAAGCCGCCTGGTGAAAACACGTAGAGCAACAGCATGTATAGGGTATAAAGCAAAAAGAAAAAGCAGTGCAGATGAATGCTGAACATGAGGTGCTCCATGTAATACCGGCGGGCACGGTAAAAAACCAATTTCAGCAGCAAAGCAAACACGGGCATGAGTACAAACATCATTACAGATAGGTACTTCAATGCTTTTAACAAAACCTCGTTTTTGGGGAGTTTTTGCAGATTGGCAACTTTCTGTAAGCTGCCACGGTAAAGCCAGTTAGGGTCATCAACGCCAAATTTACCCAAGGCTGAGTCTAACTGTGCCTGTGTAGCGTGCTGGGGCAAATCAACCAATATATCTGAAGTTGTCAAGTTTGCCTTGGAGGTGTCTGAAGGGTTTGGGTATGTTTTATATTGATTATTCGCCTTAGGGTTTGGTTCAGAGGCAGGTCCGGGTACGGCTAAGTTCTCTGGTTTTTCTGAGGCCGCTGCTTCAGCGGCACGTACATCAATAGCAAAAGATTTTTCACCTTCCTTTATGCTGCTTACTCTAAGCGAGAGCAATAAGAAAAAGACAAAGCTGATGAACACATACAACCTGATGGGCGGCACATAACCTACCCGCCGGCCCCGGTGAAATTCGTTCGTTAACCTACCCGGATAAAAAAGCAGATATTTAACCGTGGTCCAGAATTTACTGTCATAATGAATAGTGCCTTCCAACAGCTCCAGCGCTACATGTTTGAAGGGTACGTTCAGGTCATGGTTTTCCTGCCCACAGCGGGGGCAGAAGTTATCTGGCTGCTCTTTTTCAAAAACAAAATTGCAGTTGGTGCAGACAGGGTATTTGCGACGATGCTTTGCCATACGGGCAACAAAAAAAGCTATATATATAGAAAGCAATATAGCTAAATTGCCTGTAGCTTTCCAAAGAAGCCGAGGCGAATGAAAGAGGTAGGTTTTAGCGGGTTGGGCCTGTATTTCAAAATGAAGAAGTGGCTGTTTTTGAGCTGAATTCTGAAAACGAAGGCAAAAACAGCAAAACAATCAAAATTAAAATACGCGGTAGGTAAAATGTAAATGACTAGACATTGCCAGGTTAGTGGCCATGGCTGTCAGGGTGCAGGGTGAGAAAGAACTTTTTGCCCTTAGGCAGGTATTGAATGAATAGAATTTCCATTTCTGAACAAATATTAGGCAGGCAACGCAGGGTGATGGCATTTAAAAACTGTACCGCATGCGCTGCTGTTACTATACAATGAAGAAGACAATGTTTATAATATTGACCACTCTGGGCGGCATTGCCGCCACCGGAGCACTTTTTTTGGCTTTTGCGCCGCAATTTGGGGCTACCGCCAAAGGCCAGAGCCTGGAGCGCATCAAGAATTCTCCGCAGTACCACAACGGGCAGTTCCAAAATACATCAGACACCCCCATGATGCTGGATGCTTCTTTTCAGGAGAAAGTGAGTCTGTGGTCAAAGTTTATTACCGGCGTGGAAGGGGCAACGCCAGAAGACAAGCTGCCCATGCTCACTCATAAGAAAGAGGACTTCGCGCAGGCGCCAGCGCAAGGGCTGCAAGTAACCTGGTTTGGCCATTCGGCGGTGCTCATTGAACTGAACGGGAAACGAATTTTCGCTGACCCCATGTTGGGGAAACGAGCTTCGCCGGTGTCTTTCATTGGCTCTAAACGTTTCAGTGAGGAGCTGCCCATTGCCATTGAAGACCTGCCCCCACTGGATTACGTTCTGCTCTCTCATGACCATTATGACCACCTAGACCATGGCACCATCAAAAAGCTGAAAGAGAAGGTTAAACACTTTTTAGTGCCCTTGGGGGTGGCAGCTCATTTAATTAAGTGGGGCGTGCCTGAAGAAAGAGTTACTGAGTTTGACTGGTGGGAATATGCTACCATTGATGGTTTTTTCTTTGCCGCCACGCCCGCCCGCCATTTTTCAGGACGTACGCTCTGGGATAGAAACGCCACGCTTTGGTGCTCCTGGGTTATTAAGAACGGAGATCAATCGGTGTACTTCGGCGGTGACTCTGGCTATGATGAGCATTTCAAACAGATTGGCCACAAATACGGCCCCTTTGATTTGACTATGCTAGAGTGCGGTCAGTACAACCAGGCATGGCGGTACATTCACATGATGCCCGAAGAAACAGCCCAAGCTCATCTGGATTTGAAAGGCGAAGTGCTCATGCCCACTCATTGGGGAGCTTTTTCACTGGCCCTGCACCACTGGAAAGAACCTATCATGCGCCTCACCAAAGCCGCCGCAGAAAAGAACGTTACACTGGCTACTCCCATTATTGGCCAAACCTGGAAAGTGGGGCAAGAGCTGCCGCAAAAAAAGTGGTGGGAGCCGCTGAATTAACATTCATTGGCTTATTGAGCTGTTTTAGGCGTAGTTTTTCAAAAGCAGGCCTAAAACAGGAATGTTAGTCTAAGCCCCATGCTCGCTAGAGAAGTGCATTAATAACTGTTAATGTTCCACGCATTCCGTCCCCCTTTGAAGGTGGTAGGGGGATGACAAGGACAGCGGGAGTCGTAAAGCTCATGCTAAACGAAAATTAATAGCACAAATTCATCGAAAATTTTTATCAGCAAGAGTAATTAACACCCACCCCCTTCAAAGAGGGACGGAATACTTAATCATCTTTCCTTCTGTTAATCACAATAAAAGGCTGTGATAAACATATCGGGCCTAGAGCAGCAATTGGTCATTTGCCGCTGAACGAGTACTTTTAAGAAGATTTACTACTCAGTCTTCTGCTATGCTACCTCGGCTACACCCATCAAAACTTTGGACACTTACTACTTGCCTGCTGTGGGGGCTGCTGTGCATTAATGCCTGCGCGCCTTCAAAAAAAGTACTGGTAAGCCCCCATGATGAGCGCCTAACATACATGGGGCGCATAGGCAAACCTAACGAAGAGAAAGCCGTGTTTTACTGGCCCGGCACTTCGGTGAAAATCAATTTTGAAGGAACCTCCTTGCAAGCCCATTTGAAAGACAACACCGGCAAAAGTTACTACAATGTCATTTTAAACGGCGATAGCATCTCGCTGCTACAGCCTGACACCGTTTTGCGGTCTTACGTGCTGGCCAATAATCTTGCCCCAGGAAAGCATTCTGTGGAGCTGTTCCGCCGGACGGAGTGGGATTTTGGAATTACTGATTTCCATGGTTTTCAGCTGGAGAAAGGTGCTAAGGTTTTACCGCCAGATGCCCCCAAGAACCGCAAGATGGTTTTCTATGGTAACTCCATTACAGTAGGCTACGCCGCCGAAGACTATTCTGGCAAAGACAGTCCGGCAGGAACAAACACGAACAACTACATCAGTTACGGCGCCCTCACCGCCCGCCATTTTAATGCAGAGTACAGCTGCGTGTGCAAAAGCGGAATAGGGATCATGATTAGCTGGGGCCCGGTTACCATGCCCGAAATCTATGACCGCGTCAACCCCACCGACCCCAGCAGCCAATGGGACTTCTCGCAAGACAAGCCTGATGTGGTGGTGGTGAATCTTTTCCAGAACGACTCATGGCTTGTGAACCGACCCGACCATGCCGAGTTTAAACGTATTTTTGGCACCACAAAACCAACCGAAGAGCAGATTGTGCAGGCCTACCAGAACTTCATCAAGACTTTGAGGGGCCATTATCCAAACGCGCACATCATCTGCGCCCTTGGCAACATGGACATCACCCGTGAGGGCTCTCCTTGGCCAAACTACGTGCAACAGGCGGCTCAGGGGCTGAATGACAAAAAAATCTACACCCACTTCATGCCCTATAAAGATACACCTGGTCACCCGCGGGTAGAGGAGCAGAAAGCCATGGCCCAAAGCTTGATTCAGTTCATTGAGGAAAACATAAAGTGGTAACTTGCGCTCCTGTTCCATACTACCATGAAAGAGCTTTTGCACGAAGGAAAAACCTTTGAAAAAATAGATTACGCCGGCAAAGGCGTGTCAGGGCGTGAGTTTGAAGGCTGCGTCTTTAAGCACTGCGATTTTTCTGACTGCAACCTCTCGGGCAATGAGTTCACTGACTGCACCTTTGAGCATTGCAACTTAAGCATGGCCTCTTTCCAGAGTGCCAGTCTGAGGGACGTTACATTCCGGAACTGCAAACTCATGGGCGTAGACTTCAGCCTGTGCAATGATTTTCTGTTCTCTGTATCGTTCTCTGACTGTACCTTGGACTACACCTATTTTGGTAAAAAGAAGCTGAAGAAGACTTTGTTCAAAACTTGCTCCATTAAGGAAGCTAACTTCACCGATGCAGATTTGAGTGAGGCAGTTTTCCAAGACTGCGACCTCAGCCGGACTATTTTTGACCGCACCAATCTGGAGAAGACCAACTTTTTAACCGCCTATAACTTTGAATTAGACCCAGAGCAGAACCGACTGAAGAAAGCTAAATTCTCAGCGCAGGGCGCACTGGGGCTGTTGGCAAAGTATGATATTATAATCAAGTAAGTAGTAAGACTAGGGTAAGCACACACTCCTTAATTCCGTTACTCTGTAAGGAAACTTCTGGCGAGCTGTAGTAGCAGAGGGGAATTACTTTTCTTTCTTTCTGAATACCAAGAAACTTGTTTTTAGCTTATTTTAGCGAAAACAGCTTCAAAACAGCATGCTCACCTCCGCCTCCATTACCTACCATAATCAATCATACCAGTTTAACCCGCTGCGGCCTATAGACATTTCCTTACCATTAGCAGCGGGTGCCGAAGGGGTAAATTGCTTCTGGGCGGAGCCGGTGGAGATAGAAACGATCACGGTGGGTAGCTTTGTGGGGAGTGTAGCCCAAGGCGGGTCTACCAATTACCAGCGTGTGCACCTCACGCCCCACGGAAACGGCACTCACACCGAGTGCTACGGCCATATCTCGCCTGACCCTACTGCTACGCTAGACCAATGCCTGCACCGGTTTATGTTTGTGGCGCAGGTGGTGTCTGTGCAGCCAAGGCCGCAGGAAAACGGAGATTTAGTTGTAATGGCTCAGGATGTAGTGGCGCAGTTGTTTGAAGATCATTTGCCTGAGGCCTTAGTGCTTCGCACATTGCCCAATACAGAAATCAAGCGTACTGCTCAGTACTCCGGTACTAACCCCACCTACATTGAGCCTGCCCTGGCAGCCTATCTAGCTGACAACGGCATAGAGCATCTGCTGCTTGATCTACCATCGGTTGATCGAGAACAAGATGGAGGAGCCTTGCTGGCTCATCTCGCCTTTTGGCAGTACCCAGCTAACATTCGGAAGAATGCTACCATTACCGAGCTGATTTTTGTGCCCAATACCGTATCAGACGGACTGTACCTGCTGCATCATCAGATAACTAGTCTGGTGCTAGATGCCAGCCCCAGCAAGCCTGTCTTATATGCTTTAACTCCTGCTGCCCCTGCACCAGCAGATACTGTCTCTTTTGTAGAGGCACCGCATTGAGGAAATTTCTGATTGAAGAAATCTTCACAAATTACTACTCGAATACAAAGACTGCAGTGGCCTTTGGTTTGGGCAATTATCATAAAAAACAGGCTGAAAACAGGAAAATAGGCGAAAGGAGGAAATTCCGTATTAATTACATCTGTCTGAGGATAGATATCTGTATCTTTGCGTTCCCCATTTACTACAAAACGCACTAAGGAAGCTTTGCGCTTTAAAGCTTTGTGCTGGCGTTCTTAACTAATAAGAACATGCAAAACTATCCTAATCTTCAAGTTGACCTGTTTAACTGCGACAAAGAGCCTATACATATAATAGGTCAAATTCAGCCGTGCGGCTTCTTGCTGGTGCTGAATGCAGAAACGCTATTGATAGAGCAAGCAAGCCAGAACACCGGTGAGTTTTTAGGCTATGCTCCCGAAGAACTGCTGGGGCAGGCCTTTGCAGTACTGTTGAAGGAGGAGGAAGCTTCAATTACCGCCAAGAGTTTGCTAGAGGCTGGTCCGCAGAACCCACAGCTACTGATGTTGAACGGACGGCAAATTATTGCTTTCTGCCATCTCTCTGATGGAAAAATTATTCTGGAGGGAGAGCATTACCTGCCTTATTCAGATGAAGAAAAGCTTGCCCATAACCGTGTGCTTACGCAACTGCACGAGCGGCTAAACACATTGGGCAGTTTGACCCAGGTAGCGGAAGCCGTGGCAGAAGTTTTACTGGAAGTGCTGCAATATGACCGGGTAAACATTACTCAGTTTGATGCAGATTGGCATTCAGATGTAATTGCAGAAAGCAGAACCCAGCGTCTTCCCTCTTTTGTAGGCCATCATTTCCCAGCCACTGATATTCCGGCACCTGCCCGTGAGTTGCTTCGGCAAAAGCACATACGGCAAATTCCGGATGTGAATGCGGTAGCGGTGGGTATTACTCCCTACTTTAACCCTACTACTGGGGTGCCCACCAATATTCTGCAGTCTGAGTTCCGGAATCCTTCTGACATGCACCTGGAGTATGTCAGAAATACTGGAGTAGCGGCAACCATCTCTTTTTCCATCATGGTCAAAGACCAGCTGTGGGGAGTAGTGGCCTGTCATCATTCTGAACCTGCTTATATAGATGTTTGGCGAAGACAGCTATGTGATTTGATTGTAAAGACATTAGCCAATGTCATTGCTTCTATTCAAGAGAGGCGAGACATGGAGCAGTATAATCGGTTTAAGGAAGTAGAAGAGGTGCTGGTAAACCATCTTTGCGATAACCATAATATTCAGGAAGCACTTTTCAAGCTGCAGCCCTGCCTGCTGGACATAACCGAAGGCAGCGGAGCGGCACTTCTGCTGGACGGAGTTCTCACCACCTGCGGGCAAACTCCATCAGGAAAGCAAATTGAGTCTTTGGTGCGCTGGCTCTCGGGACAAAAGAAGAATGTTTTTTATACGCACCAGCTTTCCAAAGAATGGCCCGAGGCAGCTGAGTACCAAGAGATGGCAAGCGGAGTTCTGGCGCTGGAAATCTCAAGATTTAATCTGGAGTACTTACTGTTCTTTAAGCCAGAAATAAAGGAAAACCGCATTTGGGCCGGTAATCCTGAAAAGCCGGTGCAGGAGGCGGGCATGCGCATGCACCCTCGTAAGTCTTTTGAGCAGTGGGTGGAAGTAGTGAAAGGCAAATCATTGCCTTGGGGCATGAATGAACTGGAGGTGGCGGAGCATCTCTTGAAAGATCTGGTGGCCATTCGGCTACGCAACCAAACTGACCGTCTGGAAAGTCTGAACCAGGAACTGCATGATACCACAGAGCAGCTCCTAAGCAAGAACAACCAGCTAGAAGACTTCGCCCGAATTTTGGCCCATAACCTGCGGTCGCCGCTGGCGAATGTGGTAGGGCTATACCAATACTACGCCGGTGCACCCTCAGAAGATAGCGCTGCCTTAGCCCTGCACCACATAAAGCAAGTGGCAGACAACATGCTGCAAACCATTCAGGACCTGAACAACATTCTGCGTACCCAAATGTTAAAAGACTTGCCGGAGGAAAAGGTGTCTTTGGCAGAGTTTGTGGAAAAAGAGCGGCAGAACTTAGAGGCAGTGATAGCGGAATCTAGAGCGGAAATACGTACAGATTTACAAGTGCCTTTCGTGACGGCGCCCAGACCTTACGTAGAAAGTATCCTGCATAATTTTATTTCTAATGCACTCAAATACCGCTCCCCAGACCGCAATCCAGAAGTGCAGGTGAAATCTTGGGTAGAGAATAACCAACTGCATCTTGCTGTGTCTGATAACGGAGTGGGTATGGACTTACAGCAGGTAGGTGATAACCTGTTTGGCCTGTACAAAACTTTCCACCGGAACCAAGACGCCAAGGGCTTGGGGCTATACCTGACCAAAATGCAGGTAAACGCTTTAGGCGGTGAAATTCTGGTTCAGAGCGCACCAGACCAGGGTACTACGTTTACCATAGTTTTTAGCCCCGGTGCCCATTTGCCCGCAGATCTGCCTCAAGGCCTACAGGAGAAAACCACAGCTTAAAAGATGCTTATTTACCTTGTAGTGTAACGACTACTGTGCGTTTGCCACCGTGGTCTCTATGCTCACAGAGGTAAACTCCTTGCCAGGTGCCTAGGTTGAACTGGCCGTTGGTAATAGGAATGGTGACAGATGCGCCTAACATAGAAGCTTTAATGTGCGCAGGCATGTCATCGGGGCCTTCCAGGGTATGGCGGTAATAGGGCGCGTTCTCTGGTACGGCACGGTTGAAATGCTGCTCAAAGTCATGCCGTACAGTAGGGTCGGCGTTTTCGTTGATGGTAAGGCTAGCCGAAGTGTGCTGAATAAAAATATGCGCCAGTCCTATCTCAATCTCTTCCAGTTCAGGCAGCTGCGCCTCCAGTAAATCAGTAATTAAATGGAAGCCGCGTTTTACGGCAGGCAGGCGGATAGATTTCTGAAACCACTTCATACGGTCACGCTATAGTTAATCGTGTACTTCTACGGCCCCTACGTCTGGTTTGATTGGGTCGCGGTCTTTGTTTTGGTAATCAATGGTAGTGACGGCAGGCAAAGGCGTGCCTGCGCCGTTGGCCGGTGAAAGCTTGATGATCTGAAAATCGTAGGCGGGCGCATCTCTGAATTTGGGATCTTCATTGAGATGGTTGTGCAACTCAGCTGCGTTGAAAACTTCAGCATACTCCTTCGTTTTCAGGAAAGAATAAGTAATAGCAATAGTAGAGCCGAGGCTAGAGGGTTCAAACTGCATTTCTTCTTCCTGCCGCCCCCAGATAATGCTGTTGGTAATGGTCACGAAATATGGCTGATGCCTTACGCTCACTTCGTTTAAAGCCAGTTCTTCATAGAAAATAACCGATGGCGTGGTTCTGATGAAGTCATAGCTGTAGTTGGCTAATGTGCTGTAGAGAATGCGGTAGGTTCCGCCCCCGGCACCGGCAAACGCATACTGGCCGCAATTGGTGATAATGCTATTAATCAAATCAACATTTCCGCCCAGGCTAAATACTCCCGCCTGCAGCATGTTTCGGATAAAGGCATGCTGCACCTTTACATCCGGAAGTTGGTTGCCTTCGGCTCGAATAATAATTCCGTTAACCGCATTTTTTATATCAACATACCGTAGCACATTGTTGTGGCTGGAAGGGCCAAACTCCAACCCTACCCACTGGGCGGGGGCGTTGCGGTAACGTTCTTCCTGCCGTATTTGCTGGAAGCCCACCCGGTTTTCGTGCTCTCCTTCTACTATTAGTGTACCTAGAACTTTCAGTTTAACGTTGTTCTGCACATACACCTGCACGCCTTTTTTAATGGTGAGGGTACAGTTTTCGGGCACTGTAACGGTATCATAAATCACGTGGGCTTTGTCTGTGTCCCAGACTTCTGCGCAGCTAGTAACGTAGCCGTTACGGTAGTAGTGGGCGTTTTGGCCGTATGCCCTTAGGTGTACCTTCTGCTGGTTTCCGTTGGTCAGAAACTGGATGGAGTCATCTACCAGAAAAGGAAGATTTTCAGAATTGGGATTAATGGTGGCTTTCACTAATACCAATAGGCTGTCTTTGCCCCTGAGCTCTACGTTCTGCAACGCCGGCCCCGGCTGCCCGTTTACAATCACCTGAAACTGTGATGCACCCAAGCCGCCCACTTTTATCTCTGAAATGCGCACCGCTTTGTCATTGGGGTTGTAGACCTTTAACCGCTTAGTCACACTGCCTACCTCGGTAAAAACGGTGTCAAACATGACGGTGTCAGCGTCAAAGCTCAGCAGGGCGCCTGCGTCTGGGGTAACAACTTCATCTTGGGGTGTGCAGGAACATGCCGCCCACACCACCGCGCACACCAGCGTTATGCTTTTCAGCCAGTACTGCCAATAAGAGGTAGTGTGTGAGGTCATGCGCCGCAAATAAAGTATAATAAGGAGAGGTAGGGAATCTCTTGTTTTTTATTATCTCAAAGGATAAGAACGTGAAAATAACCTTTTCTGTCTATCCGGAATAATCTGTTTTAAGGCTGTCTTCTGAAAAGTAGGCCAAAAACAGAGGCCATAAAAAAAGCGCAGCGGTAAGGCTGCGCTTTTAATGCATTAATTGATTAAGACTGAGCCCCTTCTTTTAAGCGCTCTGCGTTTTCCGCAATTCTAAGCTGCTCAACAAACTCGTCAATATTGCCGTCTACCACGGTAGGCAGGTTGTACACAGTAAGACCAATACGATGGTCTGTCACGCGGCCTTGCGGGTAGTTGTATGTCCTGATTTTATCGGAACGGTCACCGCTGCCCACCATGCTTTTCCGCTGGGCGCCTTCTGCTTCGTTTTTCTTAGCCAGTTCAATTTCATACAAGCGGGAACGAAGTACAGCTAAGGCCTTGTCAAAGTTCTTCAGCTGTGATTTCTGGTCCTGGCACTGCGCCACAATACCCGTAGGAATGTGTGTTAAGCGAACGGCAGAATAAGTGGTGTTCACTGACTGTCCACCAGGTCCTGATGACATGAACAGGTCCTTCCGGATATCGTTCATGTTGATTTCCACATCAAGTTCTTCTACTTCTGGAAGCACTACCACAGAAGCTACCGAGGTATGGATACGTCCCTGAGTTTCGGTAGCCGGAACGCGCTGCACACGGTGCACGCCAGACTCAAACTTAAGCTTGCCGTACACGTCTTCGCCTTTGATGCCAACAATCACCTCTTTGTAACCACCGGCGGTACCTTCCATTACGTCGATTACCTCCATTTTCCAGCCCTGCTTTTCAGCAAAGCGGCTGTACATGCGGTACAGGTCACCGGCAAACAGAGACGCTTCATCACCACCGGCACCCGCTCTAATCTCCATGATGATGTCTTTGCTGTCGTCCGGATCTTTAGGAATGAGCATTTCCTTTATGCGCTCCTCCATTTCCTCGCGTTGTGGCAGAAGTTCGTCTAGCTCTTCTTTAGCCATCTCGCGGAAGTCCTCGTCTTTTTCGGTGGCAATGACTTCTTTGGTATGCTCAATATTGCTGAGCAATAATTTGTAGCGCTCATATTCCGCTACAATTTTTTCAAGGTCTTTAAATTCTTTATTTAAAGACTTATATCTTTTCAGGTCGCTGGCTACATCTGGCTGGATGAGTTGCTCATTTACCTCTTCAAACCGCTGCTTGATTGCTTCCAGTTTATCTAACATCTTCTGCGTTACTTAATTCAGGCCGCAAAGATATGAAAAATCGGCTCATTTGCGGTTGAGTGTTTTTGGCTTATTTTTAGGAAAACAGCCGGAAAACAATAGAAGTTCGTTCTGCGGCATTTGCCTTTATAACAGGGATTTGCCAGTTTGTTACCGTACTACCAGGGTGGTGATGCCATGGCCTATCTGCCCGCCCGGGCTAAGCCCTTCTGCAATTGCTCTGTAGGTGGTGGGGGCGTCAGCGGCAAAGAAGGTAACTTCAGCGGTGCCGGTGCTATCTGTGTAAATGTAGGGTGTCCAGGCAATGGTGGTGCGGAGGTCAGGCTGCTCTACGGTGGCAGGTTGGTCGTAACGGGGCATGTAGAACTCACGGGCAGTGTGGTAACGAATACCACTATACAGGGCTAAGCCTTTGTAGCGCGAGGAAGTAGCTCCGCCTCCGCCGCCTCTCTTCAAAGTGACAGCTATAACGCCATTGCCTCCTTGTCCGCCGTAAATGGCAGAAGAGGGGCCCGGTTTCAATATCTCCACTTTTTCCACCTCCGTCATAGAAATGGTTCTGATAAAATCTGCGTCTATGGGCATGCCGTCTAACAAGAACAAAGGTGTGCCGCCCCCGCGCATAGAAACCTGTCCGCCAGATACCATCAGCCCAGCCACGCGCCCAGCAAGGGCTGAGATGAGGTCTGATCCCATAGGTAAATTATCTCCTTTGATGGTGGCGTCGGCGGTGCTGTGTAAGCCGCTCCGGAACCTGTCTTGCTCTTCTTCCTCCTGTTTTTTACCTCTAATCTCAACTGAATTCAGTAAAATGCTTTTGCCCGCCAATTGATCTAGCCGTAGCTGGTCTCTGTTGTTCTGGAGGTAGCTCCAGAGGGCGTCTGAAAATGGTAAAGGCGGCGGCGCGTAGGGTGCTCTTGGAGCCACGTTTGCAATGGGTAGTCCTTTGTCAAGTACCACTTCCAGAGTGTTGCGGCCTTTTTGGTTACGGGCCTGTACGGCCACGTGCATGCTGTCTGTGAGGTAACCTATACCAATGGCAAACTTGCCCTGCGCGTTGGCTGTGTCTAATAACATAAAGCCAGGTTTGCCTAAGCCTAGCACGGTAATGAGGGCGTTGGGTTCTGGCTTGCCATTTAATTTCTGCACTGTTCCACTTATGGCCAGGTTTCGTTCAAGCGGCGCAGTATACGGCGGAAATTTGTCTTCCAGGATCTCTTGCCAAACAAAGCGCCGCCAGCCTTGGGTAAGCATGAGGTTGTCTAAGGCTAGCGCTACTTCTGGGGTTTGGGCAGAGAAATAGTAGCCCGGTTCTTCAATGTGGCCTCTTAAATCTGAAGTGAGCAGAAGATTTGATAAGATAGTGCCGCTGTTGCCGTTGTGCTCCACTTTTTGAGCATCTGTGACCGCCATAGAGAAATTGCCCTGCACTGGCTGCCCCGACGGAGTTTTTACCTGTAGGCGCATAGTTACTTTCTCCCGGGGCTTATATTGTGACTTGTCTGGGGTAAGCTTTACCTGCAGGTGCTGGTGGTGGTTAATGAATGCTAGCCTCTCTGTCAAAGGTGTGCCGTTTTCGTTGAAAATAGTGAATTGCGCAACGCCAGTAGGAATTTGCTTTTTGGGCACTTTGATGACGAGGAAATCTTTGGCGCTGGTACTGTAGCCAGTGAAGAAGGGAAACCCTCTGCTTTGCCCCACCACACTTAGTGCCTTCGGCTTATTGGCGGCCTCATATCCTAACAGGTACGCTCTTATTCTTATGGTATCAGGCAGAGAATAGTCCACTGACATGACTACTCCCTGGTTTTGAGGCTTAGGCAAGGCATAAATGCTCTCCTTTCCATCTTTCAATTTGATTCTGGCTTCATAGGTTTTCCCCTTTTCCGGGAAGAAGCTTATGCGACCCATGCCGAACTTCAGACTTTTGAAAGTAATAATGTTTTTGCCTGTGTTGTCATAGAGGGTGCCTTCTATGTCCGCACCCAACCCGTTGCTGTCAATGGCTTTAAACCCAAGGGTGCTCCACATGCCACTCACCAGGTTACCTCCCTCCGGGAAAAACTGTACATCCAACGTGTCTGATGCCAGCGGTATTTCAAATCTCTTTTGTGTTTGCCTTTTGCCTTCCACTACCGAAAGCAGGAGCTGGGCGTTTTGCCGGTCTTTTCCGTCGGGCAGGAAAAAGCGGAGCTGAGCTTTGCCCTCAGTGTCTGTCGTTCCTTTGCGTCTTGGAGTGTTTCTCCGGTTCAGGAACGTGTTGTAGAAGAATGGCGTCTGGGGCAACGGTTTTTCCTGCGTGTTCTTGAGCAGAACATCTACTAATACTGAATCGCCTTTCTCCTGCCGGCTGAAATTAAATTTGAGTTCAGGTACCAGATCATCTACTCTAGGGTTGTAGATGTTGACATTCTGGTGAAAGAAGTAGTTTTCGTCAAAGTTCTGCATCCAGCTGGTATAAGCCCTGATGCGGTAAAGTCCGTCTGAAATGGTGTCTGGCAAAGCAAAATCTCCGTGCCCAAGTCCGTTTTGTACCGGTATGGCTATTCTGCTGGTAATAGAGTCTTGCGGATTAATCAGCTCAACATACAGTACCTGGCTCAGTTGACTTGGGGTATGCATGGCCCCATCTACCAAGTAGGCTTTGAACCAGATATCTTCGCCGGCGGCATAATAGGGTTTATCCGTCTGCAGGTATACTTTCTCCTGCGGATAGTTCTGCTCTAGGAATTTTAATTTGCCTATAATTTTTTCCAATACAGGCACACCTTGCCAGCTTTTCAAAGTGAAAGCGCCAAATAAAGCAGCAAAGGAAAATAATAGAGCAAAGGCAATGGCTTTGTTTTTGCGAAGCATGGGAGTGGGCCAGCAGGCGGAGGAACAGTGTGAATTAGCTTTTTAAATGTACTGAATTCAAATGTAAAACAGGGTGTGAGCGGCCAATATTGTAGTTGCTCATGATGCATGACCGCGGATAATGAGTTAGTCAGGAACTATGCCCATAGCCTTTCTAGAAACCGGAGCGCGTTTTGGTGACTAAGATCTGCCAGTTCCGCCGTAGAGTACCTCTGCGACAGGCGCTGCAGAATTTCCGGATATTTGCTTGCGTTCTGGTGCTCTTCATGGAAGTTAGATACCCAATCTCCAGTAATCTCAGCCTCCTGAAAATAGTCAGCCCCGAAGCACACAGCTTGAGGTGCATGCTCCAGCCCGTAGCTGATATGCTCCAGCAAGACCTCTGGCTGCTCGGGGTGCGTGAATTTTTTCAGGAAGTTCATGCCAATTAGACCCTTCCGCCGCACTACCTCCTGCACCAGCTCATTAGGCAGGTTTCTGGGGTTGTCATACACGGTTCTGAAGTTGGAGTGGCTGGCAATGACAGGTATGTGTAAGTTGTTCTGGTCAATGAAGTTGAGCATGTCATGAGCGGCGGCGTCTGAGGTATGAGCCAAGTCTAACGCAATTCTTTTCCCGCTCAGGTACCGGAGTAGTTCCTCTCCGTCGGGTTTTAAGCCAACGCCAGGTGTATAATTGCCGCCACTGAACCGGTTCTCATCTGCATGGGTGAAGCTGATGTACAAAATAGGCCCCGCCAACGCAATAATTTCTTCCAGGCGGGCAAAGGCTTTTTCCAGGGGCTCATTTTCCTCTGCTAGCCCCGAGGCATTCTCAATAGCGGCCACTATGGCAATTTTGTCATCTGGCAAGGCTCTGTTTTTGACCTGACTTTCAGAAAAGGGGGCAAAAACAGAATCTGGCTGCAAGAGTGTGTCCCTGAAAATATGGGCTTGCTTAAGAGTGAACTCAGTACTGCCAGGCTCAGTGGGCGTAAAAAAAGCCATGGTCTGCAGCCGTACCTGCCCCGCCTGTAAATGCGGAATAGCACAGCCAATGCGCTGCACATCCATAGGCGTTGCTCCGGGTATCCATGCCAAATAGCCGGTTAGGTCGCAGTGCAGGTCAACAATGGGAAACATGGCTCTAATGATTAATGAACAATGAGTAGTGATTAATGGGCAGAGAACAATTAACAATCAAAGAGGTCAGTTTACGAAGAACCGGTGAGCTACACACCACAAAGCCGGATTTTTTGCCGAATTTTGCAAAACGAAACTAAAACAGGGATGGCGTTGTGCTGTTCCTCCCGCTTATGACAACATTTCCAGCTATACTTTTACACGCAGGCAAAGAACATTCACTCAAACGCTTCCACCCGTGGGTTTTCTCAGGGGCCATCAAAAAAGTAGAGGGCGAAGTGCAGGAAGGCGACATTGTGCAGGTGTTCACCAACCGCCGCGAGTTCCTTGGCATGGGACATTTCCAACCAGGTTCCATTGCCGTGCGCATCTTCTCTTTTGCCCCCGTAGAGCCTGATTATGCTTTTTGGCTAAGCAAAGTGCGCCGCGCCTACGACTACCGCAAAGAGCAAGGCTTTATTGATAACCCCACCACCGATGTGTACCGCCTCATCTTCGCCGAAGGCGACAGCCTGCCTGGCCTGATTGTAGATGTGTACGGCAACACCGCCGTATTGCAGGCGCACAACGTAGGCATGTACCGCGTGCGGGAGCAGATTGCGAAGGCACTGGTGGAGGTGTACAACGGTAAATTAACTGCCGTGTATGATAAGAGCGCTGAAACACTTCCAAATAAAGGGCCGGAGCAAGGCCAGAATGGTTACTTAGTTGGTGAGACTCCGGTGCCGCACGTGGTGCAGGAAAATGGAAATAAGTTTTTGGTGGACTGGGTCACTGGGCAGAAAACTGGTTTCTTCATTGACCAACGTGAAAACCGTCAGCTGCTGGCGCACTATTCCAAAGGTAAAACCGTTCTTAACACCTTCTGCTACACCGGCGGCTTCTCTATTTACTCGCTCAACGCCGGAGCCAAAGCGGTACATTCCGTAGATGTTTCTAAAAAAGCCATTGTATTAACCGAGCAAAACGCCGAACTGAACAACGGCCAAGACCGCCACGAAGCCTACTCCGTTGACACCTTTGAGTTTCTGAAAGGCAAAGAGGACCTGTACGATGTGATTGTGCTGGACCCGCCCGCCTTTGCCAAAAGCCAGAAAGTTCGGCACAACGCGCTCATGGGCTACAAGCGCCTAAACGCCGAGGCCATTCAAAAAATTAAGCCGGGCGGCATCATCTTCACGTTCTCCTGCTCCGGTGTGGTAGACAAATACCTTTTCGCCAGCACTGTGATGGCCGCCGCCATTGAAGCAGGACGTAACGTCAAGGTCATGCACCACCTCTCCCAACCCGCCGACCACCCCATCAGCATCTTCCACCCAGAGGGGGAGTATTTGAAGGGTTTGGTGTTGTATGTTGAATAAGAAATACAGTGAACAATCATCAATAATTAGTTAACAGTAAGTATTTAGAATGCTGTTTTAGGGCTGCTTTTAATAAAATAGCTCAAAATCAAGAAGAAATCTGTAGAGACTAGGCATCGCCTTGTCTCCCACGTTATCAAGATTATGTGGTGAGTGCTGCTACTGGTGCAGACACTCGCAGGTCTTGAAGACGCTGCGAGGTCTTTTGAGCAAGCGGTTTAGGCTTGGTTAGATAAACAGGATAAGTTTAGATATACAGGAAAGGTTTTTCCTTCATCTTGCCTGCCAATTTTCCTTGTAGCTTACTACCAGCAGATTCCCCCTTTGAAGGGGGCGAAGGGGGATGTTTACACAGGAGTGTCCACACATCCCTGATGTATGGGTGAGGGTGCCTTTGCGTATCTTCAACTTATACTAGTAAAATAAAAGCCCTCTGTTTTGGAGCTGTTTTTTCAGAAAACAGCTCCA
>NZ_LRML01000002.1 GCF_001647285.1 Rufibacter roseus | reverse complement strand
CGCGGGAGAGTAGGTAGCCGCCAACCCCCAACAAGGAGGCCCCGACAGCTGGAGACAGCAGCCGGGGCCTCTCCTCTTTTCACGCCGCGCCCGAACACAAGGGCAGGACGCTAGGATAGCCACGCAGGAGGAAACGCCCCCAGCGCAGCGGGTGGCTGGTGGGTGACAGGCGGGAGGGGGAACGGGATGCGACCCTCATCAAGCCGCAGGACGTAACCGAGGGGCGGATAGAAGGGAGATGCCTTAGCACTCCGGAACCCTGCCCCAGTCTTATCGCAAGCTTTGTTCCTCAAAAGAAGCCTCCCTTTTATTCCGGTACGCCTGTACCGTACATTGTTTTCTTCCTCACCTACTTCACTCTCCAAAAGCGGAAAGTGGCTCCGGGCAAGTTTCCGTCACCTCAGCCGATCATTTATGATAGGGCCTATCGCACTATTAATCTTTTTATTCTAAAATTAGCATCAATAGAAAGGGGGGTACTGCATAATGCAGTACCCCCCTTTCTATTTCCTGTTTGGAAGCTGTCTCATATCAATATAAGGAGATGCCAGTATAGTTAAACGGACTAATTTGTCTTAACTCAGTTTTCACTTCTTCCCTCACGTCCAGCTGTTCAATAAATTCTTGTATAGACTGAGCTGTGATTTTTTCGTTTGTTCTCGTCAAGCCTTTTAATGCTTCGTAAGGAGAGGGATAGCCTTCTCTTCTAAGAACTGTTTGTATAGCCTCTGCTACAACTGCCCAATTTTCTTCAAGGTCTCTGTTTAGTGCTTCTTTATTTAACTGAAGTTTACCTAGCCCTTTCTTAAGAGACTTTAGTGCCAGGAATGAATGTGAAAGAGGAACTCCTATATTGCGCAATACCGTAGAGTCTGTTAAATCACGTTGTAATCTTGAAATGGGCAATTTTTCAGCTAAAAAGCCATAGATAGCGTTGGCCATACCAAGATTTCCCTCTGCATTCTCAAAATCTATAGGGTTTACTTTATGAGGCATGGCAGAGGAGCCAATTTCTCCCTCCTTTATCTTCTGTTTGAAATACCCCATAGATATATACTGCCATACATCTCTGGAGAAATCCATGAGTATTGTGTTTACTCTCTTGAAGCAGTCAAAGAGTGCAGCTAAATTATCATAATGTTCTATCTGGGTTGTTACCTGGCTACGTGTCAGAGAGAGTTTATCCTTTAGAAATTTATTGGCAAATGCAGCCCAATCAATGGTGGGGTAAGCAACGTAGTGAGCGTTAAAATTGCCAGTAGCCCCTCCAAACTTACCTGACATAGGTATTTGTGAGAGTAGTTTTATTTGGTTCTCCAGTCGCTCAACAAACACCTGTATTTCTTTGCCTAATTTAGTGGGAGAAGCAGGTTGCCCATGGGTATGTGCTAACATAGGAACTTCTTTCCATTCCTGTGTTAGAGCTTTAAGTTCAACTATGATGGATGTCAGCTGAGGGATATAGATTCCGTCTACAGCATCTTTAAGCAGTAGAGGTATAGCCGTGTTATTGATGTCTTGGGAAGTTAACCCAAAATGTACAAATTCTTTTTGCTGGCCAATTCCCAATTCATCAAATTTATCTTTGATAAAATATTCTACTGCTTTTACATCGTGATTTGTAGTCTTTTCCGTTTCCTTTATAGCTTGTGCATCTTCAAAGCTAAAGTCTTCGTAGATGCTGCGCATTTTAGGGAACAGGCTGGCGTCTACCTCTTGTAATTGCGGCAGAGGCAGTTCACACAAAGCTATGTAGTATTCAATTTCTACTAAGAGGCGGTATTTAATCAATCCAAATTCAGAAAAGAAAGGAGCTAGTTCTTGTACCTGAGAACGATAACGACCATCTATTGGCGAAATAGCAGAGAGTGCAGATAAATTCATGACAAATAATTTTCTCAAAGATAATCATGTTCCGTTATAGGGAAGCAGGAGTTTGGAATTGTTTCAAAAAGCGTAGCCAAGAAGAGGTGGAGAATCTGCAAAAGTTAAACTTTTCAGTGATTCTTACGTATTTTTCGATCTGCATAGCTTTACGTCTGTAGGTATCAGGTAAAGCGTTACTTTTGTTGGAAGTGTACTTATGTAGTGCCCACTAATCCATTAGAATATAGAAATCATCACCTTGTCTAAATTCAAAGAATTTTTCTCCCGCCATAAAAAGAAGCTGCTGATTGGCTTAGGCATTTTTGTTGCCTTGATAGTAGTTCTTATAGTTGTATTTCTGGTAAACCGGCAACGCCTATTGCAATATGCAGTAACAAAAGTGATTCAAAAGGTAGAAAACAAATACCCAGCAGATCTACACATTGGCCAAGCTACCTTTCTTGATCTGAATACTGTATTAGTCACAGACATAGGCTTTACGCCCAATAACGGCACTAAACTGCTTCAGGTTGATACTGTTGAGGCTACTGTAAGTTTCCGTTCGTTGTTTCTGGGCCGTTTAGTGTTCAAACAATTTGATGTGGCTAGCGGGTTAGTGACTGCGGTACGCAAAGACAGCGTAGATAATTTTTCATTTCTCTTAAAGAGCAAAAAAGAAAAAGAAACTCCTGAAGCGAACAAGCCTAGAACAAATTATGGCACAGTATTGAACCGGTTAATTGAGACAGCCTTTGAAAACGTGCCTGATGGGGTAAACTTCCGTGATTTAGGAGTAGTCTTCAGAAATAACGATCGGGTTATAGATATGCGACTGCCTTCACTTACTGTGGAAGATGGCGCTATTTTAGCCCTAATGACCATTTCCACTGACTCTGTCACAAATACCATGCGCGTGAATGGCGTAATTGATCCTGATCGGTATCTGCTTTCAGCAAAAATGTATGGCGAAGAGAAGGGAGGCATAACAGTACCTTACATTCAGCAGAAGTTTGGGGCTACTATGCACTTTGACACTTTAAGCCTAAGTATAACTGATAAGGAATTCAAAAATAACCAGCTAACAATAACTGGTGAAACAAGTGCCCATAGCCTGGTGCTTAACCACCCTAAAATAGCCGATGAAGATGTGTTTGTGCGTGATGGTGCGCTTAAATATGTTATCACCTTAGGAGACCATTATTATTCACTAGATACTCTTTCTGAAGTACGCATCAACAAAGCGGTCTTTTACCCACGGGCAACTTATGAAACAAGACCGAACCGCAAAATAGGAATCAAGATTGATTCACCTAACATAGAGGCAAATGATCTTTTTGAGTCAATGCCTCCAGGGCTTTTCGATTCATTTCAGGGGATGAAGGCAACTGGAAGCTTTGACTACCACTTAAACTTTTATGTGGACATGGCCAAGGTAGACAGCCTTACCTTTGAATCAGATTTGAATGCTCAGAACCTGAAAATTACTGATTATGGCGCTGTTGATTTGCGTAAACTCAATCAAGAATTTACGCATATGGTGTACGAAGATGGTAAAGTAGTGCGGGAGTTCAAAGTTGGTCCCTCTAACCCGAACTTTGTGCCTTACAACCAGATCTCTGACTATTTAAAGCATGCTATACTGACTGCAGAAGATCCTAGGTTCTTTTCGCATAAAGGTTTTCATGAAGGTGCTTTCAGAATGTCTCTGATAACAAATATCAAAGAGAAATCTTTTGTGAGGGGAGGTAGTACCGTATCAATGCAGCTGGTGAAAAATGCCTTTCTGACCAGAAAAAAAACCATCACTAGAAAAGTTGAGGAGGCGCTGATAGTATGGCTGATTGAAAACCAAAAGTTGGTGTCAAAACAGCGGATGTATGAGGTATACCTGAATATAATTGAGTGGGGGCCAAATGTGTATGGTGTAAAAGAGGGAGCTGAATTTTACTTCAGCAAGCACCCCAGTCAGCTTACTCTAGAGGAGAGCCTTTTCATGGCGAGCATAGTGCCGAAGCCCAAGCAATACAGAACGTATTTTGATGTATATGGCGGTTTGCGGGCTTACCCAAGGTATTTCTTTAGGCTAATCAGCGGAAACATGGCCAAAAGAGGTCTCATCTCAGAAAGTGAGCGCCAGAGTGTCTCGCCCTATGTAAACTTACAGGGTAGAGCCGGAAATTTTGTGATAGCCAGACCAGATACCACACAAGTAACCATGGATACCCTACAACTGGCTCCTATTGATTTATTAGATTTTTGATACACACATACCATAGAAAAGCGATGATATACATCGGCCTTTTCTATGGTAGAATGCCTTGTCTAACTTGAGTAGTGGCTGGAGATCTGCTAAAGTGATTACAAGTCTTGAACCATATTTAAATTCAAGAGAAACAGTTCAATAGTTTATAAAAGCAGAAGTACTATAGCTATTCTCAAATCATTTTTCAAAGAAAGATGCAAATGCAGAAGCCGTTTTTAAGCTGTTTATCAAAAAAACAGCTTAAAAACGGCTTCTGCATGTACGTTGATATAGGCTACTCTACTCCTTCCTCATCAGGAAAAGGCATGGTGGGTTTATCCTTTTTAGGAAACACCAGTGAAAGAATAACAGACACAGTTAAGATAAACGCTACCACTGTAAGAGCCACCACCATGTTCATGTGGTAGATATCTGACAACACTAGTTTTATACCTATGAAAACTAGAATTAAAGACAAGCCATAGTGCAGATAATGGAAAAGCTGCATAATTCCGGCTAAGGCAAAATAAAGTGCCCGTAAGCCAAGCAACGCAAAAACATTTGAGGTGTAAACTATAAAGGGATCTTTTGAAATAGCCAGAATAGCCGGAATAGAGTCAGCGGCAAATACCACATCTGTGGTTTCTACCATAACCAACACCAAAAACAGAGGGGTAGCAAAAAGCGTCTTATCAATTTTTACAAAGAATTTGTCACCGTAGTGCCGTTTAGTCACGGGCATATAGCGGCTAACGAATTTAAGTATAGGGTTACTGTCTGGGTCTATCTCTTCGTCTCCGGAACTGAAGGCCATTTTAGCGCCTGTAAAGATTAGGAATGCGCCCAGTATGTAAATAATGAAGTGGAACTTGGCTAGTAAGGCAACACCTGCTAATATAAATACGCCTCTGAAGAACAAGGCTCCTAAAACTCCCCAAAAAAGAATTTTATGCTGAAATGCAGCAGGCACCTGAAAAAAATTGAAGATGAGAATAAAGACGAACAGGTTGTCAACGCTCAGTGATTTCTCTATCAGATAAGCCGTCAAGAACTCAAGGGCCGGTCCGCTACCTTTCCAATAGTAAATACCTACATTGAACGCTAAAGAAAGCAGAACCCAAAAAGCACTCCATAAAAGGGCTTCCTTTATTTTAACTACATGGGTTTTTCTATGGAATACGAAAAGGTCAAGAGCCAGTAAGGCCACCACGAATGCGTTAAATCCTACCCAGAAATAAATGTTTGTTTCCACAGTAATGAATAATTAGCCAAACACCTCGGCTTGAAAAGAAGCGATTATTACCCTTTGTAGCCAGTGTTACACCAGTACAAAGTCTGAAAGATACGGTGAATCTGTGGCAAAACCACAGAAAAAGAATTGTTGCGCTGGTTTAGCGGTGTTTTTAGAAAAACAGGCGAAAAACAGCCATAGCAGGTTTATCTGGCAAAACTCCGGAAGTAACTGCTAACCTTCATCTGAATTACCCCAAGAAATGCCTCTCTAATGATACCCTTGCTCATCTTAGATTGTCCTTTGGTACGGTCAGTGAATATAATAGGTACTTCAATAATTTTAAAGCCGTATTTGTACGTCAGAAACTTCATCTCAATCTGAAAGGCGTAGCCAATAAACCGAATCCGGTCAAGATTGATTGTCTCCAATACTCTACGGGTATAACATTTAAAACCAGCGGTGGCGTCATGTATGGGCATGCCTGTAATTAAACGGACATAGCGGCTGGCAAAGTAAGAAAGAAGTACTCTGCTCATGGGCCAGTTCACCACATTTACCCCGTTGCTGTATCGGCTACCAATAGCCATGTCATTCCCTTCCTGTGCGCAAGCGTGGTATAGCCGTACCAAATCCTCGGGGTTATGCGAGAAATCAGCATCCATTTCAAAAATATACTGATAACCCGAGCGCAAGGCATATTTGAAGCCGTGTATATAGGCCGTTCCTAAACCTAACTTACCTTTACGTTGCTCCAGAAAAAGCCGGTCTGGGTACTCTGACTGCAGTTGCATGACAGCTTCGGCTGTACCGTCAGGTGAGTTGTCATCTACAATCAATACATGAAAAGGGTGGGGCAAAGAAAATACCTTCCGGATAATAGCCTGAATATTTTCTATCTCATTATATGTAGGGATAACCACCACCGACTCTTTCATCCCCCAAATATAGATGAATCAGGTTTATTGCACGGAAGGCAGCATGGAATATATTTTTTGGGCCAATTGTCGTGCATAGCGTATGCAGTCTGGTACTGAGGGACCTGCCATCCAGTTGGCGCAGGCAAACAATTTTTCCTTCTCCAGCTTTGAAACCAATTCGTGCACATCCAAAATAAACATATCAGGCTGCGGAATTGCCTGAGGCCATACCTGGCAATGTTGAAACAGTGGAGTATCAGCCGAAATATTGTAGTTAGCCTTGAGCTCAATATGAGTACGGTGTTTGATCTCCGTTTCAGGGTAATGGGTATGAATAGGAGCCTGGGTTCCTCCCACAAATGAAGAGAAAAGAACTTCATCGTCGGGGCAGAGGCGAGGGAAGAGAGAACTGCTCCAGATAGAGCCCGCTGTAAATTGCTTTTCTTTAGCCGGGTGCAAGGCACCAAAACCATTTACGTCATGGCCAATGGTATGCTTATGATAAGCAGAATGGACCACCGCCATAGGGGAATAGGTGACGTTCTGCAGTGCCGCGGCCAGGCCCGGAGCCGTGTACTCCAGTTGTTCGGCAGCCTTATGCGCGGGTAACGCCATTATCACAGCATCATATTCTACTTCGCTAAGGCCTTCTTCATCATTCTTGATACTCAGAAAATATTTGCCATGGGTACGATGCACCATTTCAACTTGGTGATCTAGGTGCAGCGAAATTAGCTTTGACGCAATTGCTTTGGGTAGTGCCTGCAAGCCATGGGTTAAGGTAAAAACAGGATGGCGGTCTGGCTGCTCTTCTTTGGTGAGGGCCTTAAGTATGGAGCCGTGCTGTTTTTCCATTTCTTTGATGTACGGAAAAGTTTTCTCAAGCAGCAGTTGATCAGGGTCTCCGCCATAAATGCCAGCTACCATAGGCTTCACCAAGTAATCCACCACCTCCTGCCCAAAACGTCGTTTGAAAAAGTGGCTTATTGTTTCTTCTGGAATATCTTGGACAGGCTTCTGAGGCTCCTGGGCAATCTGTAATTTGGTGCGCCAGCTAAAGAAAGAACTCATCAGTAACTTAACCGGTGAGTTGGGGAGGCAATGGTACTTGCCGTCTTTGCGGATAAAACGATTCTGAGAGACCTGTGCTGGCTGCACAATTTCATCATTAAGTTTCAGCTCATGCAATAATTCTTGTAGATCAGGGGTAAGTTGCAGCGAATGCGGCCCTAACTCAAGCTGATAGTCACCCACACGGGGGCTTTTGATTAAGCCACCTGCTTCGGCCTCGGCTTCAAACAAGTCATACCGCATTCCAAGTTTTTGGAGGTAGTACGCCACGGCCAACCCTGATATTCCTGCTCCTATAATGGCTACTCTCATGTACTAAACAAAAGCTTTGCTTCAGAAATACGTGAACTACCTCTGTTTGATTTGGAGCCTTTTTAGAGAAATTAGCCTATAAACAATTTTTGCTCTTCAATTATGTGCAGAAGCCGTTAATTTAGAGGCTATGGAAGAGAATATACAGTTGCCGAAAAACAAAGCCATTTTTCTGGATCGTGATGGAGTGTTGAACTTGGAGCGCGGTGACTATACTTGGCGGCTCTCTGATTTTGAAGTTTGCCCAGGAGTGCCCGAAGCATTGGCTATGTTAAAGAAGGCGGGTTATTATTTGATCGTAGTAACAAACCAAGCGGGGGTGGCCAAAGGCATCTACAGCAAATCTGATGTATTGGCTTGCCATGAGAAGCTACAAAGGGAATGCGGCAACTTGTTAGATGCACTTTACATGGCACCGGGGCACCCAAATTTTTCAGAATCTTTAGCACGTAAACCTAATAGTCTCATGCTGGAGAAAGCAATGGCGCGGTTTAACATAGACCCAGCGCATAGTTGGCTGGTGGGGGACAAAATGCGAGATGTAGAAGCGGCTTTTAAAGTAGGAGTGAAGTCTATTCTGGTAGGGGAATACCCTCCTACAACTCATCAATGGCAGGCAAAGGATTTACTGGAGGCTGCCCACTTCATTACCATGGAACATTGATATTTTATGCGTCTATTTCTGAAAACAGGCAAAAAACAGCTTCAGCACTATAGAAAAGTAAAACTATAAACTCTAGCCGGTTTAGTTAAAAACATTGACTAGGATAAAGTGTCTTAAGTTGATCTGATTCTGACAGGCCTTTAAACCTACACCAGTATAAAAACAAAAAAGCCGGAATAATTCCGGCTTTTTATATCTGTCAATCTATCAGAGATAGGTTTATCCATTTACTCTGCTAGTAGCCTGAACCTCTGGGTTGGCTTTCACCATCACGTTCTGGTTTTCGGCACGGTCTGTCTTCTGTGCGTATGCTGGGCAGGTAGAAGATCTGCAAGAAGCAAGGCTCAACATGCCAATGGCGGCTACAAGTAACAAATTCTTCATAAAAAGTTTAATCTACAAGTGTGCGTATACTACGTCAAAGCTACGCTTTTTGTGGCAATTATGAAGCACTTTGTTAAAATTATTTATTCTTATAACCTAAAATCTCCAGCATTGAGTCAACGTTCTGCTCTTCGGCAAAAACCCATGACTTTAGACTGCCATCCTCCTCACGATCTATGATGACGTGTTTAGGCGATGGAATAAGACAATGTTTAATGCCACCGTAGCCACTGAGGCTTTCTTGGTATGCACCCGTATGGAAGAAACCAATATACTGTGGCTCCGGCTTCTCTTTGGATAGCTTAGGCAAGAACACCTGAAACGAGTGCATCTCAGAGTTATAGTAGTCCTGGCTGTCGCAGGTCAAACCACCCAAGTTCAGACGTTGGTATTCTTTATCCCAATTGTTCAGGGCCAGCAAGATGTAACGCTGGTTCAAAGCCCAGGTATCTGGCAAATTTGTGATAAACGAGCCGTCAATCATGTACCAGAGCTCTTTGTCGTTCTGCAGTTTGCTGTCTAATACTGAATAGATGTGCGCACCACTTTCACCCACGGTATAAATTCCGAACTCAGTGAAGATATGTGGCTCAGGCACACCTTCTTCGCGGCAAATTCTTTGGATAGTCCGTAGAATCTCCTCAATCATGTACCGGTAATTGTAATCGAACTGAATAGAGGTTTTAATAGGGAAACCGCCACCAATGTCAATAGTATCTAGCTCTGGGCACAGCTTCTTCATTTCACAATACTTGTGCACGAAGCGGCTCAATTCTGACCAGTAGTAAGAGGTATCTTTAATGCCCGTGTTAATAAAATAGTGGAGCATCTTGAGCTTGAACTTGGGGTTGTTCTTGATCTTGTTCTCATAAAGGCCCACCACATCGTTGTAGTTCACGCCTAAACGGGAGGTGTAGAACTGGAACTTAGGCTCCTCGTCAGAGGCCAATCGAATACCCACCTGACATTGGCCCGTCACATGCTCCTCATAATGGTCAATTTCACCTAAGTGATCTAACACCGGAGTTACGTTCCGGAAGCCATCGTTGATCATAGAGGTGATGTGGTTGCGGTATAGCTCTCGCTTAAAGCCGTTGCAAACTACAAACACATCTTTATTTACCTTACCTTTCTCGTACAGCGCCCTGATAATTGGCATGTCGAAAGAAGACGAAGTTTCAATATGTATGTCATTCTTCAGCGCCTCTTCCAGTACAAAAGAAAAGTGACTGGACTTAGTGCAGTAGCAATAGGTATAGGTGCCCTGGTAATTCAACTTCTCCATTGACTCCCTGAAAAGGATTTTCGCCTTTTGTATCTGTGAGCTGATTTTAGGCAAATAGGTAAGCCGTAACGGAGTGCCGTACTGCTTTACCAGCTCCATCATCGGGATGCCGTTGAAAGAGAGTTCATTATTGGTTACGGTGAATTCCTCGGTGGGGAAATCAAAGGTTTGGTGAATGAGATCGGTGTATTTATCCATTATAAAGTAGTAGCCGTACGAATGCGGGTAACGTGCAATATTGGTTCTATTTTACCATCTTTGCAAAAACTAGGTTCCGATTCGAATGAAAAAAATAAGGCTTATTGAAGTAAAATCTGAGCTGGGTGCCGGTAAGCGCGGAGCTAGTTTGGGCGTAGATGCCCTTAAAATAGCGTGCTTAAACAAAAACTCAGATTATTTCAAAAGGTTTACTTCTGTAGAGGTGCCTAACTTCAATGACGTTATGTTTGAGAAGAACCTCTTCCCGCACGCCAAGTACATTGACAGCATTCTGCAGACCTATAAACGCATTAGCCACACCGTTGAACAAACATTAGAGCTTGGAATGTTCCCTTTGGTGCTGGCAGGTGATCATTCTAACGCCGGAGGTACCATTGCTGGTATAAAATCTGTTTATCCAGACAAAACGCTGGGGGTAATTTGGGTTGATGCCCACGCCGATATCCACTCGCCGTACACCACGCCTTCTGGTAACATGCACGGTATGCCTTTGGCCGCCTCTTTGGCCGAGGATAACTTAGATTGCAAGGTGAATGATCCGGACCCGGAGACTATATTCTTCTGGGAATCTTTGAAAAGAGTGGGGTCAGAGGAACCAAAGATCAAGCACGAACACATTGTCTACATTGTGACCCGCAGCTATGAGAAGCCAGAGGTATATTTGTTTGACAAGCACAACATCAAAAACTTTACGTACCCTGAAGTCATTGCCAAAGGCATTGAGCAAGTGGCTGATGAAGCCCTGAGCAGACTTAAGGATTGCGATATTTTATATGTTTCTTTTGACGTAGATAGCCTGGACTCAAAGTTCTCTAAAGGTACCGGCACGCCGGTGGAGGTGGGGCTAAATGTGGAGCAGGCCAAGGAGCTATGTTACCGCTTGGTAAGTGACCCTAAAGTGGTTTGCTTTGAGATGGTGGAAATCAACCCTACGTTAGATGCAGAAAACACCATGGCACAAAATGCCTTTGAAATATTAGAACACACTACCCAGGCCATTGAGCAGCGGCTAGATCAAGCAGAACAAACTTCAACGGCCACCGCATAACGTACCCATGAAACAATTAGAAGCACAGATAGCGCAGGCGCTGAGCCAAGCCTTACAAGATACTTTTCAACACGCGTTTCCCGCTGAGCAAATTAACCTGCAGCCTACCCGTAAAGAGTTTGCCGGCACTTTCACGTTCGTTACTTTCCCGCTCACCAAAGCCTTGGGCAAAGGACCTGAGCAAATAGGGCAGGCCTTAGGCGAATCATTGGTGCAGAATGCAGAGCAAGTGGCAGGCTACAACGTAGTGAAGGGCTTCTTGAACATAGAAATTAAAGACAACGTCTGGTTGCAGCTGTTTTCAGAGCAGGTCAACAGTTTTGGAGCTGATTTCGGAAAAACAGGCCAAAAACAGAAGGTTGTGGTTGAGTATTCCTCTCCAAACACGAACAAGCCCCTTCACCTGGGTCACCTACGAAACAACTTCCTAGGTTATTCTGTGTCTGAGATTTTGAAAGCTGCCGGTAATGAAGTGGTGAAAGCCAACTTGGTGAACGACCGCGGTATTCACATCTGCAAGTCCATGATTGCCTATGAAAAATTCGGGAATGGTGAGACTCCTGAAAGTGCCAATATTAAAGGTGACCATTTGGTTGGGAAATATTATGTAGAGTTTGACAAAGCCTATAAGCAGGAAATTGAAGAACTGGTAGCGCAGGGAGTGGAGAAAGAGCAGGCTAAGAAACAGGCTCCTCTTATGATGGAAGCCCAGGAAATGCTGCAGAAGTGGGAGCAAGGCGATCAGGAAACCATTGCTCTTTGGGAGAAAATGAATGGCTGGGTGTATGACGGCTTCCATGCTACCTATAAAAACATAGGAGTTGACTTTGACAAATTCTACTACGAGTCAAACACCTATTTATTGGGGAAAGACCGGGTAGAGGAAGGGTTAGACAAAGGCGTATTCTTCAAGAAGGCAGACGGCTCTGTTTGGGTTGACTTAACTGAAGAAGGTTTAGACGAGAAACTGCTGCTCCGCGCGGACGGAACCTCGGTTTACATTACCCAAGACTTGGGTACGGCTGAACTGAAATACGAGGATTTTCAGTACGACCAAAGCGTGTATGTGGTAGCCGATGAGCAGAATTACCACTTCCAGGTGTTAAAGGCAGTTCTGAAGAAGTTAGGCAAGTCTTACGCAGAGGGTATCTTCCATTTATCTTATGGTATGGTAGACTTGCCTAGCGGCAAGATGAAATCTAGAGAGGGGACTGTGGTAGACGCTGATGAGCTGGTGGATGAAATGATTGACACTGCCCGTCAGAAAACAGACGAACTGGGCAAGATTGACGGGTTTAGCTCTGAAGAGGCGCAGCAACTGTACCACACCTTGGCTATGGGCGCCTTAAAATACTTTCTGCTTAAAGTAGACCCTAAAAAGCGGATGTTGTTCAACCCAGAAGAGTCTATTGACTTCAAAGGAAATACCGGGCCGTTCATTCAGTACACCCACGCCCGTATTGCCGCCATTCAACGTAAAGCCGCTGATATGGGCGTAGCCTCAGATAGCACTGATTTTACAGAGGTAGAAACGCTGCATGAAACAGAACGGGAAGCTCTTATTCTGCTGAACTATGTTAGCTCAGTAGTGGCTGATGCCGCTAAGAATTACGCTCCGTCTATAGTTGCACAGTATGCTTTTGATCTAGCCAAGACTTACAACCGCTTCTATACAGAAGTACCCATTTTCCAGGAGCCCAATGCGCAGGTGCTAAGCTTCCGGATTGCTTTATCACGGCAGGTGGCTCAGACTATTAAGTTTATGATGGGCTTGCTGGGTATTTCAGTGCCAGAAAGAATGTAACGTTCTTCAATAGTAAAGCAGGGGCTTTGAAATGGGGGCAATATTTTTTTTCTCTTTAAATAAGTCAAGGCTAGCCTTCTAGGGATGATGTTGATTTAGAGTAACTTTAAATACACCATAAGCAGAACAAAGCTTAATAAAAACGGTTAAGGCCTTAGATAAACCAAAAAAACGTATGCACAACTTACTCTTTATCTCTTTATTAAACGTACTAGTGTCTTGTACTACGCCTACGCCAGTTGCTACAACACCAACGTCTACTACAAATTCTGCTGCCATGACATCAGCCACAACCTTTAATTCTATCTTTGATATTCCGCTCAAAACCATAGACGGAAGAGATATCACATTGAAAGCGTACAAAGGGAAAAAGCTCCTGATAGTTAATGTCGCCTCAAAATGTGGTTACACTAAGCAGTACGCTGACTTGGAGAAGTTGCACAAGATGCACGGCGATAAAGTGGTAGTTTTGGGCTTTCCGGCAAATGATTTTGGGGGGCAGGAGCCAGGGGACAATGAAGACATTGCGGAGTTTTGCCAGAAGAACTTTGGCGTAACCTTCCCTTTGTTTGAGAAAGCATCAGTGATAGGAGCAGAGAAGCAGCCCCTTTACAAGTGGTTGACCAGCAAAGACGAAAATGGTACAAATTCTGAGGCTCCAGCCTGGAACTTCAGCAAATACCTGATCAGTAAAGACGGTAAAATCTTGAAATTCTACCCTTCTAAAGTTTCTCCGTTAAGCGAAGAATTGCTCCGCGACATTAACAGCTAATCTGGTTTTAAGTGGATTTTGAAAAAATAGGGCCAAAACGGCCTTCGGCCGGCACCTGGGTGTCGGCCTTTCGTTTGCGTACCTTACCCTTGGCATTGTCCTGCATTGGAATGGGTGGTTTTCTGGCCGCCGCCGATCATCTCTCAAGGTGGCCTGTGTTAGCGCTGTGCGTGCTCACCACCTTATTTCTGCAGATACTGTCTAACTTGGCCAATGACTACGGAGATACCAAGCATGGGGCAGACAGCCAACACCGAGAGGGGCCGCAGCGGGCCGTGCAGGCTGGCCAAATTTCATCCGCCCAAATGAAAGGCGCTATTATTCTTTTCAGTGCGTTTTCCTTTGTTTCGGGTCTCACGCTGCTTTGGGTTGCCTTAGGTACGTCTGGTCTTTACCTGTTTCTATTCTTCTTGTTGCTTGGAGTGGCGGCCATTTGGGCAGCCATAGGTTATACTAACGGTGGAAAGCCCTATGGCTATGCCGGCCTAGGTGATATTTCTGTCTTCTTCTTCTTTGGTTGGGTGGGAGTACTAGGTACTTATTTCCTGCAAACAGGACGTGTTTTTTCTGAATTGCTGCTGCCTGCCTCCAGCCTGGGCTTTTTCTCGGCAGCGGTGCTGAATGTAAATAACATCAGAGATATTAAATCTGATGAATTGGCTGGTAAAAGGTCAGTGCCGGTAAGACTTGGTGCAATCAGGGCTCGCCGGTACCATTGGTTTTTATTATTAGCCGGAGTTGCCTGTACTGTTATATATATAGGTATAAGAGAGAACTTTACTCTATGGCCCTGGCTATTTCTGGGAGCGCTTCCTTTACTATTATATAATGGACGAGAAGTGATGCGGCGGCAAACGGCCAGTCAACTAGACCCTTTGCTAAAACAGATGGCCCTCTCTACCCTAGTGTTTGTAGTGCTGCTTGGGTTGGGGTTGGTACTGGATAGGTAGCAAAAATTGAGAAAATGAAAGCATTAGTTAATCTAAAATATAAGTCATTAGCAGTCTCATTCATAGTTGGTATAATTTCTTTCTCATGTAATTCAAATAATGAATTAATAGAGCGGTATGGGAACGGAACCATTAAATCAAAAACTCCATTGGTTGATGGGAAACCGGATGGTGAGAAAAGTGTTTTTTTTTGAGAACGGGCAGCTTAAGAGCTTAGGTGGTTACAAAAATGGGGTAATGGAAGGGAGGTATGTGGAGTTTCAGGAGGATGGAGATACTCTGACAAAAGCATATTTCAGGAAAGGCAAGCTTAACGGTAGTTTAGTTGAATATTATCCCAATGGAGGAATTCAGAGGATTATGACTTATGAAGATAATGTGCCTTCAGGATTGTTATTGAAGCTTTATGATAATGGTGCAGCAGAAATGGTAGGCAACCAGAAAAATGGCAAACTGCATGGTGATTTTGAATTTTACAATAAAAGTGGTGAATTAACAGAAATCCGGAAGTATAATTTAAGAAGTTTAGTGACTGCTCAAAAGGTTGTTGTCGAGTAGAAGAACTAAAGAATCTTGAGGATTATTCGCTTTAAAGTTTATTATAGGAAAGGGAATAAGAATCTCTTTTGCTTACAACAGCTAAACGTTAGCATCAGCCGATGGACTTGCCGCCGTTTAGCCTAGATATTTAAATAAAGGAGGAGGCGTTTTAGAGCTGTTTTCACAAAAACAGCTCTAAAACGCCTCCTCCTTTATGTTGGAAATTATTCAGCGCCAGCTGTTGGGGCTGCCGTTGAAGTACCCTGTCCTCCACCTTCAGATGAAGATGGACGATTGGCTGGTTTTTTACGTCGCTTCTTTTTGCGTTTTACTTCTTCTCCCTCAATTCTGGCTGCTTGCGGCTGGCCTTCCGCTCTGGGAGGTCTTGCGGGGGCAACATTATTTTCCTGCCCTTCTGCCGGTTTCTCTCCTCGAGGTTTTCCGGCTTCTCTTCTTTTGTTGCCTGATCTGCCTTCTGTTCTGCGCCCGCCTTCTTTGTTACGGTTGTCGTTTCTGCCTCCTCTTACTTTTGAAGAACCGCCTTTGCCAAAGCTTCTGTTGGCTACAGGGTCAAATTTAGGGCTCTCTCCAATGTCTTCTGGTAGCGTAAGCTTTGGCAGCTCGCGCTCAATCAATTTCTCTATTTTAACCAGGCGCTCCTGGTCTCTTTCATTTACAAAGGTGATGGCTACGCCAGAGGTGGCGGCGCGGGCGGTTCTACCAATTCGGTGCACGTAGTCTTCAGCGTCTTGGGGAACATCAAAGTTTAGCACGTGGCTTATTCCCTCCACATCAATTCCTCTGGACATCACATCAGTGGCGACCAACACCTGTAGCTGCTTGTTCCGGAACCGCTGTAAAATAGACTCGCGTTCATCTTGGGTGCGGTCAGAGCTAATACCGTCTGCCTCTAAGCCGAGCTTTTGAAGAGAACGCACAATGTCATTCACGGCGCTTTTGCGCGAGGTGAACAAGATCATGGTCTGTACTTCCTCGTCTTTAAGTATATGCTGCAGCAGTTTTAGCTTTTGGTTGTCATACACCAAGAAAATACGCTGATCTATGTTTGCGGCAGGTTTAGAGATAGACAAGCTTATTTCTTCCGGCTCCTGCAGAATCTGGCGGGCAAACGTCCTGATTTTAGGCGGCATGGTGGCCGAGAAGAGTAGGGTCTGGCGCTCCTTAGGCAATTGGTTGATGATCTTCATCAGGTCATCCATAAAGCCCATGTCCAGCATTTTATCGGCTTCGTCCAGAATCAGGTACTTTAACTGATCTAGTTTCACGTAGCCCATCTGCATGTGCGCGATCAATCGGCCTGGCGTGGCAATGATTATATCAGCTCCGCTGGTAAGGGCCTTCTTTTGCTGATCCCAGTTCTGGGCATTGTTGCCGCCATAGATTGCAATGGAAGTAGCGCCTGTAAAATAGCTAAGGCCTTCTACCTGGTCATCTATCTGTTTGGCCAACTCGCGGGTAGGTACCAAAATCAATGTGCTGGTAAAATCAAAGCGGGCCTCTGCAATTTTGCTGAGGGTAGGTACCAGAAAAGCGGCTGTCTTACCTGTGCCCGTCTGCGCGCAGGCTATAAGGTCTTTTGATTCTAATATATGCGGAATGGCCTGTGCCTGTACAGGGGTTGCCTGTTTGTAACCCATAGAACGAATGCCCTCAAGCAAATCAGACTGTAGGTTAAAATCATCAAATGTTACACTCATTGTATCTCTTTCTTCTTCCAAATCTCAGGAACTGATGTTGTCGGTTCAATTTTGGTAGGTAAAGATACTCTTTTCCTGCAAATACACTTCTTAAAAATTGTATGCAGTTGCTGATGATCTGCTGTTTGTAATTTTTGACGGAGAGTAGTAGATAGTAGTAAATTGTATTAAATAAGTTATTAAACTTATAAATAGTTAAACTATCAAATTAGAAAAGTGCAAAGTTTACAATAGCCTTAAATAATCTTTTTTGAATAAAAAAGCTTTACAAGCAGTTAATTGTGGTTTAAAATATAATATTATAAAGAAGGTGTTTGTAAATTTAATGGAAAGTGCAATTTGAGTGAAACTGTGTTTGAGTGCGGTCGTTAAAGTAGGTATAGTAATTAATTGAACATTACTAAGTGATTGACTAACTAAAAAGATACGTTTGCATATGATAACAGTTGTACTTCTCCTGAATATAAAACCTGAGACCCAATAGATGCTCTTTGTTACGCACAGTCTCAGTTGAAATAGACCCCCACACCCGACCCAAGGGTGCCTGATTAACTGCCTTTCTTAACAAAACACAATTTTCCTTATAAATCCTATTGTCATGAAAAAACTCATACTTTCATGGGCTAGCACCATATTGTTCATACTTTTCGGTCTTACCCAACAAGCACAAGCACAATGCGTTGCTTCAGATAAATGTTTCGATTTTAAATTTATAGGTGTAGAGCGCGTAAATGAAGACTTTGTTCGTTTATCATTCTCTATCAAAACAAACTGTGATAAAGATTTAAGCTACGCTGCTTTTGAATTGCCAAACGATAACGGTGTAACTTCTAACGCAAACAACTACTCTTCAAAAAACTATAAATATAGTGTAGAGAACGGAACTTATAACCCGTTCTGGTCTGTGAAGTTTGAAGGTGTAGGCATCAACGGTTATAAAAACGGAGCCGAAGACATCTTCACTTATGAAATGAGTGCCTTTGAGTACTCTACTATGAGAACCCTGCAAGTAGCAGCTAAAGCCGGAACAACTGTTGGAACTGTTACTTTTGACCTTGCGAAATGTGGAAGTACAACTGGCGGTGGCAGCACTGACGGTGGAAATACTGATGGCAACACTGGCGGAAACAACGGTGGCGGAAACAACAACGGTAACAACGGCGGCGGAAACGGTGGCGGAAATAACCAAACTGATAAAGGGAACTGCAGCACTTCTCAGCCATCTCCCATCTCAGGTCCTTACGCTCCGTGCCCAGGTGAAATTGTGACCTACTGCATCGATGCCAACCCTAAATATACTTCTTATGTATGGGATGTTCCAAGAGCACATGCTGGCGAGGCTCCATCAGGCTGGGAAATTATCTCAGGACAAGGTACAAACTGCGTAACTGTACGAGTTGGTCAGAAACCAGGTACCATGAAAGTAAAAGTAACCCACTCTGAATGCGGTACTAAAGTAAGAACCAAACCAGTACACCCAGGACGTCTTCCAGAAGTTGAAATTGTTGGCCCAGGCCGTTACTGCCCAGATGAAAGCCTTACCTACAAAGCAGTGGTTAGCAAATTTGGACCAGGTAACAACGGAAACGGTGGAAATGATAAATTCTTGAACTATGTGTGGACTGTGCCAGCTGACTGGAAAATAGTATCAGGACAGGGAACAAAACAAATTGTAGTAATTGCAGGACAAACAACTGGTGATATCTCTGTAAAAGTAACTAGCGATAAAGATTCTGGTAAAGACACCAGCGAAAACGGTAACAACACTGATGGCAACCCGAACAACGGAAACGGAAACACTGGTAACAACCAAGCCGGTGGCGGAAAATACTGCGGACCAGCAACAGCCACTATCACTCCAGAGCGTAAGCCAGAATGTGGTCCTTGTCCAGAAGGAGCTTTAGAAGTAGCCCTGATTGCCCCAGACACCGTGTGTAATTTGTCTGATGACACTTACCGCTTTGAAGTAGCTGAAGTACAAGACGGAGTAACTTACGAGTTCCAATTGCCAGAAGGATTTATAGTGGTGGACGAAGGAAACGGATATGTGGAAGTGGTAGCCATCTTCGAAGAAGAGCAACTAGGACAGCCGCAAACAGTAACCGTGATTGCCAGAAACGAATGCGGTGAAGCAACTGCCTCAGAACAAGTAGTGGTAGTAGAATGTGCCCCAGGTAACCCGCTTCCAGTGTCATTGACCAGATTTGACGGTGTGTCTCGCAACGGAGCCGTAGAGCTTGAGTGGAGCACTGCTACTGAGATCAACAACGACCGCTTCGAGATTGAGCGCAGCTATGACGGCAAGACTTTCACGAAGATTGGTGAAGTAAAAGGAGCTGGTAACGCTACCGTGAACATTGACTACGCTTACTCTGACCGTCAGGCAAACCAAGGTACTGTTTACTACCGCCTGCGCCAAGTTGACTTTGATGGATCTTTTGAACACTCAAAAGTGATAGCAGTAAACCACAGCGGAAGCGCTACTGCCGGCGGAGCGACAACTGTAAGCGTTTTCCCTAACCCAGTGACCAACGGCCAAGTGAACATCAGATTTGCTGAGGCGCCAAAAGGAAACGTAATGGTTCGCCTGATTGACTTAAGCGGAAGAGTGCTACACACTAAAAACTTAGGTGGCGGTGCTCCGGAAGTAGCCATGGAACTTCAGTCACTTGGTTTAGCAAAAGGAATCTACATGATCTCGATCACCAACGGCGGCAAAACTGATACTCAGCGCCTGATGATCAGATAAGAAGTAAAAAGAAAAACAATAGGATGCTTTGGAAAGGCAGCGGCTAATGGCCGCTGCTTTTTTTGTGTTAATGCCACTGGGGTAGCTTTTGGTTTTCTGTTTCTCTGTTTTTTGCCCATTTTTGGAAAAACACCTTAAAAACAGAAGATGTCAGGTAAAGGTTCTTTTCAAGATTTGCTGGTAGTAGAGTTGGCTAGTGTTTTGGCTGGACCAAGTGTTGGGCAGTTTTTTGCTGAAATGGGTGCCACAGTAATAAAAGTTGAGAATCTACGTACGAGCGGCGATGTAACCCGCAGTTGGAAACTGTCTACAGAGCCACCGGAGGCACAGGTGTCAGCTTATTTTGCATCAGCCAATTGGGGAAAACAGTCGGTTTGTGTAGATCTGACCTCACAGGAGGTGCGAGAGGCGCTGTATTCTATTATAAAAAAAGCCGATGTGGTGTTGGTGAGCTTTAAACCAGGTGATGCAGAAAAGCTGCAAATGGATTATGAAAGGCTTTCAACCATGAACTCAAGTCTAATTTATGGGCATGTCACGGGCTACGGGAAAGATGTTCCGCGCGCTGGTTATGACGCTGTGCTGCAAGCCGAGGCCGGATTTATGTATTTAAACGGGGAGCCCGACGGGCCTCCTGTTAAAATGCCTGTTGCTTTAATAGATCTTTTGGCGGCGCATCAATTGAAAGAAGGAATGCTGGCGGCGCTTTATTTACGAGAGCGCACAGGCAAAGGGCAATACGTAGAAGTATCTTTGCTTAGAACAGCTATTGCCTCTTTGGCCAATCAGGCTACAAATTTTTTAGTTGCTGGCAAGGCGCCGGAGCGTATGGGGTCAGAACACCCCAACATAGTGCCTTACGGAACAGTATTCAAAACAGCAGACCATAAGGAGCTAGTGTTGGCCATAGGAGATGATCGTCAGTTCAAAACGCTTTGCCAAGTGCTTGGAGCTCCTGAGCTGGCTGATAGGCCTGAGTTTAGGAGTAATAAAGACAGGGTGCGGCATCGTTCTGAACTAAAGCCATTGCTAAAAGAGCTCATAGCAGGTCAAGAAAGGGAAAGTTTGTTGCAGACGCTTATTGATAATCATGTGCCAGCGGGGGCGGTGCACACTATACCAGAAGCGCTGCGGCAGCCCTTGGCTCAGCCGCAGATACTCTCTTCCCAGGGCATGCTAGGGGTGAGGCAGATAGCTTTTCAGGTAGCAGGTGGGCCTGAGCTTACTATTGACAGGCCGCCTTTGTTGGGGCAGCACACTTGGCACGTGTTAACTGCTGTGGCAGGACTGAAAGAGGAGCAGCTGCATGAACTTGCACAAAATCAATTGATTTACCCTTATTCGCCCTAAAAAGCATAACTAAATGGAGCCGCGGTGGGTAAAACTATATACCCCACGGGTGATAAGTATTATTTAGAATCAACGTGCTATGGAAGATAGAATTGAGTCCATTTTTGAAGGGTTGCGTCAGAAGTCGGCAACAAAGCAGGCAATATATAGAAATACAAAACATACGTTTGAGCAACTGCGGGCTTGCTCTGTCAAAATTGTAGATAGTTTGAAGCAACGCATCACCGATGAAGTGGATTCTACGGTAGTGATTGAGTACCGGAGCATCAATGACTTTGAATTTCATGTGAAGTTTTCAGGAGATTTGCTCGTGTTTGTCATGCATTCCAATATCATTACGCTGCCAGAGGAGCATGAATTAATGAAGAGCCGGTACGTAGAAGAAGATTTCCGCCGACGCTTTTTTGGCCATATTATGGCTTACAACTTTATGGCGGATTCTATTAAATATAATAGACTGAATGACCCAGGGTATTTATTGGGTAGAGTTTTGATAAATATAGACAATCACTTTTACCTGGAGGGGGTAAAGCAGCTAGATCTGAATTACCATGACATGGCTAACAATAAAATAGATGAAGGTACGCTTCGCCTCTTTGTGGAAAGCGCCATGGTGGCTTCTGTGAACAATGATCTGATTGCGCCGGATGTAGATGAAATCCGGAAGATTACGGTGAAACAGAAACTGGAGGAACAGCAGGTGAGCACGCCGCAGAAGGTTGGCTTCTCCTTCAGCTATCAGCAGCGAAAGCCAAATGTGTATTAGCAGTTATCAGTAAACAGTAATTAGTGAACAGTTACTAGTAATCAGTAAGAAGTGAGCAGATGTTTGATATTTCGCTTGCCTGCTAAAGGTAAGGAATTAGCAAAACTTTTGTTCCTGTTTTAGGTCTGATTTTAAAAAACCAAACCTAAAACAGGATTCGCAATTTACCTTTCTTATAATTCGCTGATAAATGATCACTAATTACTGGTCACTGTTTACTGCTCAAATTATCTCCGCCAGTTCTAACCAGCGTTCTGTTTTCTGCTCCAGAGAATCATTGATTTCCTGAATTCGGTTGGCAAGTTTAGCTAATTCTGTATGGTCGGTAATGCCGCTGTTTAATTCTGCGGTCAGAGTCTCCTTTTCTGTTTCAAGCTGCTCTATTTCCTTTTCCAGTTTCTCGTACTCCTGCTTTTCCTTGAAGGAAGCCTTGCGCTTTTCTGGGGTGGGTTCATCAGCTACAGGGGCGGGAGCGGCTTTGGCAGTAGGTTTAGTTTCTGCTTCAATGGTTTTCAGTGTCTCCTGCTCTTTGGCCCACTCGCGGTAGTCAGTGTAGTTGCCAGGGAAGTCGCGGAGGTGGCCGTTTTCTTCAAATACAAACAAGTGTTCTACCAGCCTATCCATGAAGTACCGGTCGTGGCTTACAATCAGCAGTGAGCCACCGAAATTCAGCAGAAAGTCTTCCAGAATGTTGAGTGTCTGAATATCTAAATCATTGGTAGGCTCATCCAGGATCAGGAAGTTAGGGTTCTTCATGAGTACCCGCAGCAACTGCAGGCGGCGTTTTTCGCCTCCACTCAGTTTGCGCACAAACGTGTATTGCTGAGCCGGTGGAAACTGGAAGTGTTGCAAGAATTGGCTGGCGGTAATTACCTCGCCGTTTCCTGTTTCCACTACTTCGGCTACTTCCTTTACCACGTCAATTACCCGCTGGTCTTCATTGAAAGTAAGCTCAGATTGGGTATAGTAGCCAAAAACGGTGGTTTGGCCGGCAATAATTTCGCCGCTGTCTGGTTGCAGGCTGCCGGTTAGCATATTCAGGAAAGTTGTTTTGCCCGCGCCGTTGGGGCCAACAATGCCCACACGGTCTTTCTTCCGGAACACGTAGCTGAAATCTTGGATAATAGCTTTGTCTCCGAAGCTTTTGCTCAGGTGGTCTATCTCCAGAATCTGATTGCCCTGTCTGGTGCTCTTAACCGAGAGTTCCAATTGGGTGCGGGTGTCTTTCTGACTTACCTTTTCCTGTGTTTCATAGAAGGCGTCAACCCTTGACTTTGATTTTGTGCCGCGGGCCCGGGGCTGCTTGCGCATCCACTCCAGTTCTTTCTTGAGCAGTTGTTTAGCTTTGCCCATTTCAGCGGCGTTGGCTTCTTCCTGCTCGGCTTTTTTCTCTACATAATAGCTGTAGTTGCCTTTGTAGGTGTACAGGTTTCCGCGATCAAGCTCCACTATTTCATTAGCCACTTGGTCTAAAAAGTAACGGTCGTGGGTAACCATCAGCAAAGTGGTCTGCTCAGTAGTCAAAAGGTTTTCAAACCACTCAATGGTTTCAAGATCCAGGTGGTTGGTTGGCTCATCCAGTATCAGCAGGTCTGGTTCTTCAATCAGTACCCGAGCCATGGCAACGCGTTTCTTCTGGCCACCAGATAGGTGCTCCACCTGTACATCTAAGTTCTGAATTCCCAAGCGACCTAATATCTGCTTCGTGCGCACCTCGTATTCCCAGGCATGCAGGTTTTCCATCCGCTCCATTACCTGCTGCATTCTTTTGTCAGAGGTGTTGGGGTCGGCTAAGCAGGCTTCGTAGTCACGGATAGCATCCAATACTTCGGTTTGACCGGAGAAGATGGCTTCTTGTACGGAGGCTCCTGCCGGAAAAGAAGGTTGCTGCCACAGGTAGCCCACTTTAATGCCTTTCCTGAGGCTTACATTTCCTTCATCAACAGGCATAGTGCCTGCCAAAATTTGAAGCAAGGTTGTTTTTCCGGCGCCGTTGGCACCAATAAGGGCAACGCGCTGTCCGCGGTTTATACCAAAAGTAAGGCCTTTGAAAAGCCAGCGGTCTCCAAAGCTCTTAGATATAGCGTCTGCTGATAGGTAATTCATGTTGCAAAGGTACGGAAACGGAGGGGCGTAAGCTACACGCCTTCAAAAATCTGTAAAAAGGGTAAAATAGAAAAGGCCGGGATGTGAGTCCCGGCCTTTTCCTGCTTTTTCTTTAACTATCTAGTAAGTACTGTTAGCGAGTATGCTCAGTACTGTTACGGTAAGAGTGTCTGGTATTAGTAGCGGCTCCATGTTCAGGCACAGTACGTGTCATCATGGCTTCCAATACAATACCAATACCTACAATTAGGTGAGGTAAGTACACGTACTCGTCAAAGTTGAAGATCCATGGGGAAGCGGCCAGGAAAATACCAATCAAGTAGTCCATGTTCAAATGCATGTTCATAGACATGGCTCTAAACATACCAACTTCAAAGTCGGTCATTAAAGCTTGAAGTAAGATAACGGCACCCACAATAATAGGTACCCAGGTTTCGGCTCCGCCTCTGTCAAAATCAAAAAGGAACGGAGCAGCTATTAGTAGTATACCCACTAGGTAATCTAATACCCCATGAGTTCTGGTTGATAACATTTTCATTTTTATTCCTCCTATTTTAGTTTGAACTTGTATGAGGATTTATACGCCCTGTTTTTAGCGATGTTTCGGTAAAGTGCATTTTTATTTTGTATTATATTAATAACAGCTCTATTGTTGACAGGGGTATTGTATTCTGGTTTAACTATTTTATAATAGTATATGCAGCAAGAAAAAAGGCATAGGCCTATAGGTGTTTTTGATAGTGGAATAGGTGGCTTAACATTGGCTAGGGCTATTAAAATGCACTTGCCGATGGAACGATTAGTGTATTTTGGTGACACGGCGCACCTGCCGTACGGCGACAAATCTACGGCGGCTATACAAGCGTATGCGGTCAAAATCTGCGATCTGTTGATTAGGCAGAATTGTAAATTAATTTTAATAGCGTGCAATTCTGCATCGGCGGCGGCCTATGAGTTGGTGAGGGAATATGTTAGTAGCAAAGCCCATGTGCTGAACGTGATTGACCCGGTGGTGCAGTACGTAGGGCAGGAGTTCTCCGGAAAGCGGGTAGGGCTGATTGGCACCAAACAAACGGTGAACTCCAATGTCTACAAAAAAAAGATTGACGAGCTAGACCGGCAGGTGCAGCTAAAATCTCTGGCTACGCCCTTGCTGGCTCCAATGATAGAAGAAGGCTTCTTCAACAACAACATTTCTGAAAGCGTAATCCAAACATACTTGTCTGATCCTGCTCTTAATAATATAGAGGCCTTGATATTGGGCTGCACCCACTATCCTTTGGTGAAGGAGCAGATTGCTGCCTTTTATGAAGGGAAGGTGGAAGTATTGGATTCTTCTGAACTTATGGCTGCTCATGTAGGTGAGGTGCTGGAGCAACTTGACTTGAACAGCGACCAGTTGGCTGGCGAAGACCATTTTTACGTTTCTGACTACACTAATTCATTTGAGGCCTCTACCCGAATTTTCTTTCAGCAAAGAGTGCATCTGGAGCATTATCCGCTGTGGGAGTGATTTTAGCGAATTAAGAATTAAATTGGAGGGGCTGGAGCTTATAGAGTTACAACATCTTTCTTGATGAAGAATTCAGGAAGCCAGAAGTAAGATTACTTTATATAAGGCGACATATGCTTAAACTTCCCTTTTTGCGTTACTTTTATACAAACAAGCCCAAAACGGCTTCGTACTATCTCATATGAAAAAGCGTTACTTCCTGATTGGTGATTTCTCGCGCAACGTGATGTTGGTGAGCGCCGCCGCCTGCCTTGGTTTATCTTCTTGCTCAGACAATAGATCTGCCCAAAACGAGGCAGCCACAGAATGGAATGCCGGTGAAAGTGCTCCAAAATATAGCCAAGGAGTAGTGACAGAAATGACTGAAACCAGCCCCGACCATTGGGAGATTACCGATGAACGACCTGCGGCCGCGGGCGAGGTAATGGCTATTCTGAAACATGCGAATGGACAGGTTGATACCCTGCAAGGCTTAGAGTTAGAAAAGCGGGTGCAGGAATATACGCAGGCTAACCCGCATAATGGGTCAGGTTTCGGGCTGATGAACGTGCTCATGTGGAGCGGCATCGGGTACATGGCGGGTCGTATGCTTAGCCCTAATCCCCGTTACTATGCTAACCCAAACACACTTCAGCGCACAGATGCTTGGCGACAGCAAACTGCCGCGGAACGGAGTCGTGGAGCTCAGGCATTCAGAGGAGCCACCGGTCCTTACAGCCGCCCAACCACCACAACAGGAACCCGTTCTACCCGACCTACCGGAAGCCGTTCGGGTACCTTCGGCGGCAGGTCAGGCGGATTTGGAGGATAGTTTTAGATTCTAGATGTTAGACGCTAGATATAAGACTTATCTTTTGTATTAGAAAAACGTTTGTTTTAGGCCTTTTTTCCTAAAAACAAGCCTAAAACAAACGTTGCCGATTCATATTCTCCAATTCTTACTGATCATTAATCATTACTCATTAAATATCCATGTCTGAGCAACCGCTTCCAATTAAACTATTGCCGCACCACGGCGATGTAACCAAAATGGTACACCAACTGGGCTGGGAATGGGTGGTAGAGGAAGAGTGTCAAACCTATCTTTCCGGTGAAGCGGTGGTTGTAGACCAAGCCCAAGCAGATAACATGCTGGAGGCTGCGTCTACCTTATACCAAATGATGGTTGAGGCCGTGCCAGACGACTTGCCCGATGACTTTCTGCGCAAGGTGGGAATTCCTGAGAAGCTTTGGCGGGCGGTACGCCACTCTTGGAACGATGAACGCCACTGGCACATTTACGGCCGCTTCGACTTCGCCCAAACTCCTGAAGGTATAAAGCTGCTGGAGTTTAATGCTGATACTGCCACCTCCATACCCGAAACGGCAGTAGTGCAGTGGGCAAGTTTAGCGGCGGCAGGTAAAAACCAGTCTCAGCAGGCCAATGGACTGTATGAGGCGCTGGTGGAGCAGATGAGAACGCTGCAGGGGCTAAATGCTGAACTAGAGCCTGCCATGCTGTTGATTTACCTGGGGGGCAGCAAAGAAGATTTCACTAACTGCCAAGTGGTAGCCGAGGCGGCTCGCGAAGCTGGTTTCGAAACCCACATTTGTGCCGCCGATGAAATGGAGATTTCTACTTTGGGTGCGGAACGCGGCGTGTGGGCGCAGGTGGAGGCCGAGCAGTGGCGCAAATTCCCTTTCCTGTTCAAATTGGTGCCTTGGGAGCTTTTTGTGCAGTTAGAGCCAGACCTGTGCTATGATTTAGTAGACCTGCAATTTTCACGCAACGTAGTGGTGGCGAACCCCGCCTACAGTTTGATCTTCCAGAGCAAAGGCTTTTTAGCATGGCTGTGGCAACAGTTTCCGTACCATCCGTTGCTGTTGCGTACTGAATTCACGCGCTTCTCTGGCAAATCAGTGGAAAAACCTTATTTCGGGCGCGAGGGGCAAAATATTCAGGTAAGGGAAAATACCGATGTCTCCTCTACCTTTGGGGAGTACGCGAACCAACCCCACATTTACCAGGCTTGGGCTGAATTGCCTCAAGATGACAAAGGCTACCGTTACCAGGCAGGGGTGTTCTGGGCTGGCGAGGGCTGTGCCATTGGCTACCGGCGGGAGAGAGGTATTATTACCAACCTTTCCCAATTTGTGGCGCACGTAGTAGAATAGCCAAATAGCCATGCAAACCATCACCAGAAAAGAGAAGATCCTCGCTTTCATTCATGACTATTATTTTGGTTATGGAGTACTAGTGGCCGCCATGCGGCTTATCACCGGTCCCTTATTTCTGTTATGTGGAATATTTGTGCTGGATGATTCCGCCAGGTTCAGGTGGGCCATCATTCTGTATGCGGTCTACTTTATAGCCAAACCTGTGCTGTGGGTGCTGTTTAGACCAGCTCAATACCAAGAGGAGCGACTGGAGGTTGATTTAAATGAAGAGAGGCTGTTGCTGAAAGATGAGCTTGGCAATGAAAGCAGCATAAGGTGGGAAACGTTCAAAAATATAAAAGAGGCATCTTTCTACTATGTGTTTATTGTTTTCTACTACTCAGCGTATCAGGTTGCCCAAGAGAATACTGCTGCCAGAGCAAAAATATGGGTTAAGTAATAAGCTGAACTAATGCCCTCTCAACAACCGCTCATACTATTGGCCAGTGCGCGCAAAGAAAGCAACACGCGCCTTATGGTGGAGCAGGTATTTCATGACACACCTCACCAATTGCTGGATCTGCTGGACTTCCAAATTGCACCGTACCGCTACCAGAATGATTATCCGCCGGAAGATAAATTTCTGCAAGTAGTAGAACAGGTATTGCAGCATCAGGTAATTATTTTGGCTACTCCCGTGTATTGGTATGCCATGAGCGGCCTTATGAAAACCTTCTTTGACAGATTAACCGATTTGGTAACTGTTCAGAAATCAAAAGGCAGGCAGTTAAAAAATAAGACCCTGTTTCTGTTAGCCGTAGGTGCAGATGCTGAACTGCCCGACGGTTTTGAGGTACCCTTCAAACTCACCGCCAAATATTTGGACATGACGTATGGGGGCAGCCTGTATGCCTCTACTGAAGAAGTGGAAACCAGCATTTATCATGTGGGGGAGCACCGGGAGTTCCTGCGCGACATTCATGAGTCGCTGAAAGAAACTAGCTGAATTTAATGCCGGCTGCCACCCGTTCTACGGTTTTGCCAATGCGCGTAGCTCTGGTTTCGGGGCGTTTAGCTTCGGTAACCCAACGCACGTACTCTTTGCGGTGAGTGTACGCCATTTTCTCAAAACTTTCCAGCGTCTGTTTATCCAACAAAGCCTGCTTCAGGTCTTCGGGTATTTCAATGGCACTACGCTCTGTAGACTTGGCTACCATTCCAGAACTTATTTTTACAGCGGCTTTAATATACTCGACTAATTCGGCCTCGGGTACTTGTTCAGCGGTGGTGAACTTAAAGCTACGCATACCTTTGGCGTCTTGACTGGCGGCGGTCATGCCCGCTGGCTCGGGCAATAGCGCCCCCTGAAAGAAGGCAATGCTCACGTGCTGCTTAAACACTCCAATTCCGCAAACCAGACCAGGTCCTTTTTTCTCATAGATAGGCGAGCCCCACTTCCAACTTGCTTTCAGTTCAGGGTCGGAGGTGGCAATGGCCTTTCTGAGCTTCTCGCAGATAGGCTGGGCAAAAGCAGGAGCCTTGGCAAAATACTCTTCAATTTTCTGGGCTTGTTCTTCCGGAGTGAGTTTAGCAGTGGGCATAGCAGTAATTAATAGAAGTAATAGTACGTTAGAGGAGCTGGTGCGCTCTTATTTATTTAGAAGCCAGAAAAGAAAGAATCAATTCAGTTAATGTAATAAAAGGAACACCTTAAAATAGACAGTTTTTCTTACTTCTAAAATTATTTTCTAGGCCATTACTTCTGATTTTAAGTTCTATTTTAGACTTAGTTTTCGAAAACAAGGCCTAAAACAGCATTATTAAATAGAAATACAAAATAATTCCTGCTCAACTTAGTTGTATTTCCTCTATGTAGAAGTCAGAGCTGACCGCTTGTCTTCATGCGCTGCACAAATTAATTTCATAGCTGCCGCTCATCTATTGACACATGGACTTTTATTTTGAAGACAGATTTCCTGAGAATCTGAAAAAGGCAAAACTTTTTTTCTGGATTGTGCTAAGCAGTATGGCTTTTGCAGTTTTGGAGGTGTTTTATTTTAGATACTGCGCTGGTTCACAAGAACACAGAGATTTTCTAGTAGGGGTGACTTTTTTTTTAGCCATCATTTTTGCGCCTATCAGCTTATTGTTTGTGCTGAGAAGCTACAGGAAAAGAGAAGCCCGTAAGTGGCAAAAACTTTTTCTGCTCATTACTTTGCTGTTCCTCAATAGTTTGTTTCTGTTCTCCCTTGTCTTTGTCTTCAAAGACATCATTACAAAGCTTATCTTTGTATAATGCGTTACTTTACAGCCTTAGTTGGCTCGTGAGGTAAATCTTAAATTCTTTTATTTCCCCCGCTTCAAATTCTACTTGATTACATGTTTCAATCAACCAAAGCACCACTAGCTGAACGCCTAAGGCCTAATAATCTTGATCAATACGCCGGGCAACAACATCTTGTAGGGCCAAAAGGAGTTCTGCGGAGGTACATTGAGGCTGGCATGGTGCCCTCCATTATCTTGTGGGGACCTCCTGGGGTAGGCAAAACTACCTTGGCCAATATTATTGCCAGTCAGTTAAAGGTGCCTTTTGTGGCGCTTAGTGCCATTAATGCCGGTGTAAAAGATATAAGAGACGTAATTGAACAGGCCCGCAAGCGTCAGGGCACGGTGTTGTTTATAGATGAGATTCACCGTTTCAACAAATCTCAGCAAGACGCGCTCCTTGGCGCCGTGGAGAAAGGCATTGTCACCCTTATTGGTGCCACTACGGAAAATCCTTCGTTTGAGGTGATTCCGGCTTTACTCTCGCGTTGCCAGGTGTATATTTTGAAGTCTCTGGAAAAACAGGAGCTGATTGATCTGGTGAAAAAAGCCTTGGCGGAAGATGAAATATTTAAAAAACGCGAGGTGGAGGTTCAGGAATACGAGGCGCTGCTGACCATTTCTGGCGGCGATGCCCGTAAGCTGCTCAACCTGCTGGAAATTGTAATAGACGGCAGTGGCCAGGGCGATAAAGTAGTGATTACCAACGAGGAAGTTAAGTTAATTGCGCAGCAAAATCTGGCGTTGTATGACAAAGGCGGCGAGGCGCATTATGATATCATTTCGGCCTTTATAAAAAGTATGCGCGGCTCAGATCCCAATGCTACCGTTTATTGGTTGGCCCGCATGATTGAGGGCGGCGAAGACCCTAAATTTATTGCCCGCCGCATGCTGATCATGGCCTCTGAAGATATTGGCAATGCCAACCCCACCGCCATGATCATGGCCAGCGAGTGTTTTCAGGCCGTTACGGTCATAGGCTACCCAGAGTGTGATATTCTGCTCTCACAGACGGCTATTTATCTAGCTACTTCACCTAAAAGTAACGCAGCTTATAAAGCTATACGCTCTGCTCGTGCCTATGTGCGGGAGCAGGGGAGTCCGCCGGTTCCGCTGCATCTGCGCAACGCGCCTACCAAGCTTATGAAAGAGATTGGCTACGGCAACGAATACAAATATGCGCATGATTATGAGGGCAGCTTCGTGGCTCAGGATTTCTTGCCTACGGAACTGAAAGGCACTATCTTCTTTAACCCAGGCAACAACGCCCGGGAAAATGAAATGCGCAAGAACTTAAGAAACCAGTGGGGCGAGTGGTACAGGTACTAATGGGTGAAGGAGTGAATGTGTGATTGAGCGAATATTTTATATTCATTCTACGCAGCATTTTTAGCAATCTTATTTTTTTGGCCTCTTTTTCTAAAAACAGCATAAAAACGCTATCCTCATTTCTCACCACCACATCCAATTACTCACTAAATCCTTCACTAATTCACTCATTCAATCCATCACTCTTTGTCCTTCAGCCAATATCTTATGCCAAAAGACAGGCTCATGATGTTGGGGTATCCTGGTACAAAAGAGACGGAAAAGTCAGTGCGGTCTTTAAACCGGTAGTTGTATTCAAACTCACCGGCGTACCAGATCATGCGGTACTGCCATTTATCAGAAGGGTTGCCCCCGAAGAAAGAGGTGGAAAGGTTGTAGCCATCTAATTTTGACCAGTTGCGGCGGTATACTAACGTGGGCCCTAAGCCTCCGTTGAGAGAGTGTGGTCCTAACTGAAAAATAGTAGCTCTCAGCCCCAGGTGCGTGAAGCCGGCAAACTGCATAGCACAGTCTGCGTACAGGGCTTGTATGGCTTTCACTGAGAATTTATCTTGTACAAAGAACTGCTCATAACTGATGCTGCCGCCTACGTTAAAAACAAAGTAGCCTTTCCCATCTGGGTTTAGGGGCATTAATTCTGCGTTGTCATCTCCTTTGGGGTGCAGGGTAAGACCAAAGTATTTCACACTGAAGTTGCGGGTATACTGGGCCCTGGTGGTGAAAGAAAAGAATCCGCAGAGAAGCAATATGAGAATCAGTCGGTACATGAGTGTGTCAGGGGGAGGCAATATATACTTGCTTACCATACGGGTAAATCTGTTTTCGGCTGCAATATTAACGTCTATAGAATAGAATTATAGGCAGCCTGCTCATTTTAACAACTATCAAGTATGGCAATGGTTTAAAAAGAGGGTGTAGCCAGCAATACTAACACTCTGGTAATTGTAAGTCTTTTACCGCTTTATCGACCAATAGGATAGTGTGCGTTAGAGATTTTCTTTAGATGTACGTACATTGCAGTAATAAACGTGTCTATGTTACAATTTCTTAAGTATGTGTTGGCCACTATCATTGGCCTGTTTTTATTTATGTTTCTGGGGTTTCTGGTACTCATGGGCATTGCCGCGGCGGCCTCAGATGATACCGTGACCATTGACGAAGGGTCAGTGCTGGAGATTAAACTCACCAAACCTGTGGTGGAGCGCAGCCCTAAAAGCCCTTTTGCCGATTTAGGTCTGGGCGATGTTTTGGGCGAGACCGGTATAGGGCTGGACGAGATCAAAGCCTCCATCCGTAAAGCCAAGACAGATGATAACATCAAGGGCATTTTCCTGAATCTGGATTTATTGCAGGCAGGCATGGCCTCGGTAGAGGAAATGAGAAATGCGCTGCTTGACTTCAAGAAGTCTAAAAAGTTTGTGGTGGCCTACAGCGAATTGTCAACTGAGAAGGCTTTCTATCTGGCTTCGGTGGCGGATCGTTTTTACCTGAATCCATCGGGTACTATTGAGTTCAACGGACTTAGCACAGAAGTAATGTTCTTCAAAGGCACCCTTGAAAAGCTGGATATTAAGCCGTACATTTTTAAAGTAGGGGAGTACAAAAGTGCCGTTGAACCGTTTATCCGGGAAAATATGAGCGAGGCCAGCAAAGAGCAAACCCGTTCCTTCCTCAACTCCATCAACAATTACATGCTGCAGAACCTGGCCAAGTCAGTGAAGAAAGACTTTGCCACTCTCAAGAACATTTCTGATTCCATGTTGGTGCATAACGCCGAAGACGCCAAGCGATTGGGGTTAGTCACCCACCTTGGTTACTTTGACGAGGCCACTGCTTATATGAAAGCAAAGGCAGGGGTGAAAAAAGATAAGGAATTGAAGATGGTGAACCTGGGTACCTATAAAAAAGTAGCCGACACCAAAAAAGAAGAAGGATCTTCTTCTAATCGTATTGCTGTGATTTACGCTACCGGTGAAATCACGGGCGGTAAAGGTGACGAAGGTTCCATTGGAAGCGAGAGCATGTCTGAAGCCATCAGAAAAGCACGGTTAGATAAAAAAGTTAAAGCGGTGGTGATACGGATAAACTCACCAGGTGGTAGCTCTTTAGCCTCAGACGTAATTTGGCGCGAAGTAATGCTTACCAAAAAGGTGAAGCCGGTTATTGCGTCTATGTCAGATGTAGCGGCCTCTGGCGGGTATTATATTGCCATGGCCGCCGATACCATTGTGGCGCATCCTAACTCCATTACCGGCAGCATTGGGGTGTTCGGCATGATGGCGAATCTTGAAGATTTCCTGAAAAACAAGTTAGGCATCACTACTGACAGAGTGAAAACAGGTCATTTCTCAGATATTCCTACTATTACACGCCCAATGACGGAGTACGAGAAAAGACACATTCAGCTAGAGGTGGAGCGTATTTACGAAGATTTTACCTCTAAGGCAGCCAAGGCGAGAAATATGTCACATGCCCAGCTAAAAGAAATAGCCTCTGGAAGAGTTTGGTCTGGTATTGAAGCAAAAGAACGGGGACTGGTAGATGTGCTGGGTGGTATGGAAGAAGCCATTGCCATAGCGGCTAAAAAAGCGAAACTAAAAGAAGGAGATTACCGACTCCGTACCCTTCCTGCCCAAAAGTCATTCTTTGAAAGCTTCTTCTCTGATGCTGAAACCCAAATGAGAATGCACAGCCTGCAACAGGAATTAGGAGATATGTTGCCATATTACCTGCAACTGCAAAAAGTGCAGCAAATGCAGGGTGTGCAGGCGCGAATGCCGTTTGAGTTAGAAATATATTAGTGGTAAATATCTCACAAAAAAAATGCTGCTCTAGAGCAGCATTTTTTTTGTGGTAGAGGTAAAATAATATTTGTTGAGTAAGTCAGAGTAGAACCTTCAGGAGCCGCTGCTGTAGATACAGAAGGAGACTTTTGTCATTTTTTGCGACCTTGCGTTCCTATAACTTTGAATCGTTTTTGACCTGTATTCTGAAAAACAGGCTAAAAACAGACAAATCTAAACAGACACATGATACAGTTACTACAAGAAGCGACAGATTTTATCCGGCAGCAAACGAACCATTTCCAACCCGATTTCGGGGTAGTATTAGGAACAGGTTTAGGGGCGTTGGTAAATGATATAGAGGTGCAGCACAGCTTAAACTACGCTGATATTCCGCATTTCCCGGTATCAACGGTTGAAAGCCATTCGGGTAAGCTGATCTTTGGGAAGTTAGGCGGCCGGAATGTGGTGGTCATGCAAGGACGGTTCCACTTCTATGAAGGCTACAACATGGAGCAGGTGGTGTTCCCGATCAGGGTCATGAAGCTATTGGGGATTCAAAAGCTCTTTGTGAGCAACGCCGCCGGCGGACTGAACCCAGAATTCAATACCTCTGAGTTGATGGTGATTACAGATCATATCAACCTATTGCCTACAAACCCGCTCATAGGTAAAAATGTAGACGAATTGGGGCCGCGCTTCCCAGATATGAGCGAGCCGTACAATGAACACCTGATCAGCCAGGCATTAGATATTGCTGCGCGGCATCAGTTGCCAGTAAAGTCTGGGGTGTATGTGAGTGTGCCGGGCCCAATGCTGGAAACCAAAGCTGAGTACCGTTATTTAAGCAACATTGGAGCCGATGCCGTTGGTATGAGCACCGTGCCCGAAGTCATTGCGGCTGTTCACATGGGGCTACCGGTGTTTGCTGTGTCTGTTATCACTGATATGTGCGTACCAGGCAAAATTAAGAAGGTAGTACTGCTGGATATATTGGAAGCCGCCGCCAAAGCAGAACCAAATATGACGTTGCTGATTAAGGAGCTGATAAAAAGACAATAAGAACAGAGATGTTAACCCAGTCAAAATAGGGCATCTATTTTCTTAGATGATCTTATGTGCATCTCACATTTACAATAAAACTTTGGATTTATTTGCCATCTATCTCAATGAAAAAGCCATTCTCCTTATTAGGTGGAATGGCTTTTTCATTGAGGCTGAAGAAGGTTAGAGCATTCAAATGTATATGAATCTCCCCTGAATGAAAGAGTGAATAGCTGCTGCTATTTCAATATTATTTCCTTAGTGGAATAATTAAGATGCGTGAATACACCAAAACCGCCCGCTACTGTATTATTGATCACAACTGGTTGTGCAAAAGGATTACCGTTGGCTCGTCTGGCATCTTCTACGCTACTAACAAAACGGTAATAGGCTTCTTCCGCATTAAAGAGTTTAACTGTTAAGGTGTCATTTGGCTTAAACCGGTAAGTACTGAAGTAGGTAATCTTCTTGCCGTTCTGCAACTCATCAGTTATTTCACGATCTAAAAGACTATTTACGTTATCTACCTGCATTGTATCCGGCTTGTGCACCAAAAGGCGGTAGAAGTTCCTGGTGCTTGGGTCATCTTGCCAACGAACTAGCAAGTAAGCTTCTTTGCTCTCATCTGGTTTGTCATTGAACTTATAGCCTAGGCTGTCAATGGGTATGCTGGGTAAAACCGTGGTAGTTCCTGTAAGCCGCCTTCCTTTCGGGTCAGTGATCAGTAATTTGTACACATCACCAGGTTGACTTCTGATCACTTTCGTGCTGTAGTAGGTGTACACTTTCTGGGTTTTTACATCGGCCTCTAATCTATAGGTAAGTAGAATTGGCTCTTCATCGTTTTTCGTGATAGACACAGTGGCATTATCTACTATGGTAGGCTGTATGGCATCAAAATAGCCTGATGATTCAGAAAGCGTCAAACGAATTGGTTTACCATTTTCTAAATAACACTCCACTACTAGCTGAGGCTCTAACCTGGGCAGTTTTACTTCTATTTCCTGCTCCATGTCACAGGAAGTCACAGTAACCATGACACCTAAAAGGCAGAAAAGTTGAAGAATGTATTTTATGTTCATCAAAATTTGAAATTATAAGTAATGGACGGAATGATAGGGAACAGTGAAACCTGTTTTGCGGAAAACCCTAAGATTTCCCGGGTCTGCTCTTCTTCATTCCAGATTGTTTCAAAATATACAAAGTAGGGGTTTCTACGGTTGTATACATTGTATACGCTAAACGTAAGGTCTGATGAGCCACGCTTAGGCTTTAGTTTGTACACTAATCCTAAATCCATGCGGTGGTAGGGGGCAAGGCGGAAGGAGTTGCGTTCCGGATATATGGGTATGACAGTAAAATCTTCGCCCGGCACATCCTGAAAAACGAAACGCTGCACAGGTAATGAGTAGGCATCGCCGGTGCCATACACAAACGTGGCGGTAGCGCTAATGCGGTCGTTCCACTCATGAATAGCCACAATAGATATATCATGGCGCCGGTCAAAGCGGGCAGGGAACGTTTTCCCGTTATTGATGTCGGGGAAGGTACGGTTGGTCCAGGAGAGGGTGTAGCCAATCCAGCCAGTGGTTTTGCCGCCTTTTTTCTCGAAGTAAAATTCTTGTCCGTAGCTCTTGCCGGTACCAAACACAAATTCAGGCTCTAGCTCTTCTACTCCAAAAATCTGCGCCCCGTCTCTTAAGTCTAGCTGTCGGCTCATGGTCTTGTAATAAACCTCGGTGCTGAAGAGGTAATCTTTCTTATGAACCTTGGTCAGACCCAAAGCGAATTGGTCAGAAATCTGGGGCTTAACGCCAGGGCTGGAAGGGTACCAGATGTCAGTGGGCAACGATGCGCCGGAGTTGGAAACCAGGTGCACATATTGGAACATGCGGGTGTAGTTTCCTTTAAGCGTAAGGGTTTCGTTAAGGCGGTAACTGGCTGCCAACCGTGGTTCAATACCATTGTAGTTGTTGCCGTTGTTCAAAAAGCCAGACAGCCGCAGGCCGTAGCTTAAGGTAAAGGTGGGGTGAATGGTCCAGTCATCAGACACGTAAGCGCCATATTCCTGACCCTTGTACTCGTTGCCTGCTTCCACTGAAAGTTCCCCATCATTAGAGCCCGCCTCTAATCGGCCAACCACAAAGGTGTGGTCAGTAACAGAGCTTCCGAACTTGATGTGGTGCTGCTCGTTTGGTAGGTACTCAAAATCAACTTTGGCATTCAGATCCGATATATTGGAGGTAAGGCTGAAGTCAAATACGTCTAGCTGGTTTTTGATTTCATAGGCATAGCTAGAAGAGGTGACCATGGTGTTCACGAAAAACTTGGGTGAGAACAAATGGCTCCAGCGTACGGAGCCCACGGTATTACCCCAGTTAAAATTGAAGTTGAAGTTTGCATCGTAGAACTTGAAGAAGTCACGGCCATAGTAACCACTTATAAATAATCTGTCTTTGGGGCCCAAGTCAAAAGTGGCTTTGGCGTTGAAATCATAGAAGTAATAGTCCGGAATTGGGCTCCAGTCAGGATCGCCTTCCTTTGCTTCATTGATCATGCGGGTGAATACATCTACATACGTTCGGCGGCCAGAAACCAAAAAAGACGACTTGCCTTTCTGGATGGGGCCTTCCACCGTTAGGCGAGAGGCAATGAGACCTACCCCACCTGATACGTCATACTCTTCTTTGTTGCCCTCGCGCATTTTTACATCCAGCACGCTGGACAGTCGGCCCCCAAACTGAGCCGGAAATCCGCCTTTATACAGTTCCACGCCCTGCATGGCATCAGGGTTGAACACACTGAAGAAACCAAACAAGTGACTGGGGTTGTACACCAAAGCATTGTCAATGAGCACAAGATTTTGGTCGTTGCTTCCCCCGCGCACAAACATACCGCTGGAACCTTCGCCGCCAGATTGAATGCCAGGCTTTAATTGCAACGTCTTGATTATATCTACCTCCCCAAAAAGAGCAGGCAATAATTTGGCTTCACGGGTAGTGAGGGTCTCTAAACTCATTTGTGGAGAAGTCAGACGCTCTTCAAATGAATTCCGTTGCGACTCTACCACTACCTCCTCCAGTTTATTGTCTGCCTCTTGCAAGGCCAGGTTAAGGGTGGTGTTTCTGGTGAGGTTTAGTTCACGGGTAATAGTTTCATATCCCAGATAAGTAAATTGTACCTGCCTGTTTCCCTTCGGAATGAGCAGACTATACTTGCCTTCAATATCGGTATTGACTCCGCTTGAAGTACCTACTACGGCAATACTGGCCCCAATAAGAGGCTCCCCGGTTTTTGCAGAGGTCAAGGTGCCACTAAGGGTAACACGTTCCTGCGCTATGACAGGTGCACAGGTAAACAAGAGGACAGTACAGAGGAAAAGCTGTATAAGCCGGCTATTCGGCATAGTAAATTGTGTAGGTACAGATAATATTATATAACGCAGATATATACGAATTATTTTCATAACGCTTAAGCCCATCTTAAGTTTAGATAGAGGGGGAGGAGCATTAGGAAGTTCTACCTCAAACTATTGACCTTACATGCTGGGTAAGACAGAAACAGAACTAACTCAAATAAGTTATGAAAGCAGAAACGAAAGACCGGTGGCTTTTAAAAAATAAATCCGTTTTAGGCCTATTTTCCTAAAAACAGGCCTAAAACGGATCATAATTTCAAACAAGCTGGGGCTACTTTAAAGTAGAGTAAAGCCAAGCATCGCGGAGTGCTTTTTGAGCCTCGGTGGCATTGGGATCAACTACCAGCAGGTGCGATACTGTTTCCTCAGCCGGTACCAGCTTGGCTTGAAGTTTAACAGGTTTCACCTCGCCGCTGGCATCTTTTCTGCCCACGGTCAGGGTGAGCATGCTGCCTTCTTTGCCATTGATCACGTGTTTGGTAATTAAATCTGTGGCGTTCTGCAGAGTAATGTCCTCTCCGTTGATTTGCCACAGTTGGTCACCAGCCTGGTAGCCCATGGCACGTCCGAAGGCGGTAAGGTTCTCGGTATTGGCTATGATAATATGGCCAGACGTAGCGTCATAGCTGAGGGTTGGTTTACCCAACGAGATTCGTTTCTGCTTTCCGGTTGGCTCATAGGTGATACCCACTTTCTGGAAAAGCTCAGTGTACGGCAACGCCTCGTTCCCCTCTACATATTTCCGGAAGAAGTCCCTGATTTGAGGGTAGGTAAGCTCCGTTATTTTATCAAACAGTTCTTCGTCTTTAAAAGACTTGTCTTTGCCATAGGTCTGGCTCAGGTCTTTCATGAGGTTAAGCAAACCATACTTGCCGCCAGAGAGCTCACGTAATCTTATGTCTAACGCCATGCCAATCAGAGCGCCTTTCTGATATACGTTGCCGTATTCCTTCTCATGCTTGTCTAAGGCACCAAGGCTAAGATCGGTGAAAGCCAGATCATCTTTGTATTGTTGTTTTGAGGCAATGATCTTGCCCCGCAGTTCACCCAGGAAACTCTGTAGTTCTACTAGCTTTTGATTGATTTGCACATGTTGGGCGAAATACTCAGTCACCCCTTCATACAGCCACAGGTGCTTTGACATTTTTGGGTTGCTGAAGTCAAAGTTTCCTATCTCTTCTGAGTGGATGGTGAGAGGCGTTACAATATGGAAGAATTCGTGGGCAGCAATGCTTCTTACCTGTTCAGCTAACATGGCAGGCGGCATTTCAGGGAAGTAATACACCGAAGAGTTAGAATGCTCCAAAGCGCCATAAGCTCCAGTGCGGTTCTGCTTATTGTCAATATAGATCAGGAAAGCATATTTGTCTACAGGTAAGGTACCGCCCAAATAGTCTTTTTGCGCCTCCAGAATAGTGCGGATGTTCTGAGCCAGGTTTTTAGAACGGTCTCCACCGCCGGCGGCATACGTAGAAATCAGAACATCAGCATTCCCTACTTTTAGCATAGCGGTGTCTGGCCGGCTGTACTGGATAGGCGAATCAACTAATTCATTATAATCCTCTACCCGGAAAGTGTCAGAAGTTGGGGTAGTTTTAGTGGCAACCAGTGGAGTGGCGCCGTAAAAATCATTTGGCTTTGTAATAGTTACCTCGTACGGTCGTTTGGTGAGCCCGGCAAAATAACCGAAAAAGCCATGGTTGTTCAGCAAGAAAACCTTGCCTTCTTCAATGGTAGTAGCGGCTGGTTCAAACACAATGTCCTCGCGCTTTGGAGTATCCCAGGTGTCATCTACCATATAGGTTATTCGGGCCAGCTTCTTGGCTTTCTGAATTTTCCAGCTGTTGGTGTCCAGCCGTTCTACTTTTAACTTTCTGCCCCTTTTATCAAAGGCATTGAAATCAGATACGAATTTTCCGAAGTCATACACGGCATAGGTGCCCGGTACCATTTTTGGCATGTGGTACACCACTTCGTCTTGGTTGAAGTCTGGGGGGGTAAGCATTACCTGCAGGCGGTCGTTTTTTACCTGGGTCAGGTCTACAGAGAATTTATAGATCTCTTTGTCTTTGTTTTGCGCCAGTACCGGGCCTTGCAGCAAGGCCGCCATACTTACTGCCGCCAAGAGTTTCTTAAACGTCATAAAGTTATGAGTAGGAGTGAGATGAAAACGCAACCAACCTATCTAGTACGTCAGTTTTCCGCTTTCTGGTTTTAGGTTCCACCATTTTACCAAAAATGGTGCCACTGCTCCATTGGTCGAAGATAGCAGGGCAAACTTACAGACAATATGCAGAGATTATCTGAAACGTTAATTAAAAAGGAGCTGTGTAAGTTGTATGACAGAATTTCTGTTTTGGGGCCGTTTTTCTAAAAACAGCCTCCAAAACGGGTATTCGCTGTATTAGGGTTTTAACTGGGTTGCGCAGGGCACCTTAGCCTACTGCTCAAGAAGCACTGTAAACGTCTCCTAAATCTATCAGTGTCTGAGCAGATATAGACAAATACTTCTATGGCGCGGAAGTTAATACTGTGACTTATTCCTTATTAATAAAGATGACTAAAAAGCTGCACTTCTTAAGGCACTTTCCATCCATTCTGAACCTTACAGAAGAAATGAATTAAGCAGCTGAATTAGATACGATTGTCTAGATGTCTTACAACAATTAACAAATGACAATCAACAATCAACTATCAAGGCAAATGCTGCTGCACTACCTGAGTTAATTGCTGGGCAGGTACTACCCCAGCCTGCCGCCACAGGTTCTTGCCCTGATGAAACAGTATGAGCGTAGGAATGGTTTGAACCCGGTACTGCTGAGCCACCGCTTGGTTTTTGTCTACGTCTATTTTTATCACTTTCAGCTTTCCCTCAAACTGCTTGGCCACCTGCTGCAGAATGGGAGCCATGGTTTTGCAAGGGCCGCACCAGTCGGCATAAAAGTCTACTAAAACCGGCATGCCCGGGCTGTTGATCAATTCCTGAAATGATTTCTTAGCCATAGTGTTCTCTTATATGTTTCTCAGCATGTATGCGGAAAAGGTCAATTTTTAGTAAATCTATTCTAGGGTATACAAATTATGTTTTTGGCCTGTTTTTTGAATAATGAGCTAAAAAGGGAAACATTGATCAAGGAACTTTTAAGAGGTCTAATTCCTTGAGAAGTATCATTTACTTTAGCCTATAAAACTTTGAAAACAATACTTTTAAACTTATTGCTGGCTTCCTTCATCGGGTTTACTTCTTGTAAAGAATCTGAGGTAATGGAAGGGCCGGCTGCTGAGCAAACTCAGAAAGATCATCTGGTGTCGGCGGAAAAGCTGACCACCATACAAGCGGCTGGTTTGAAACAACTGGCCATTTCCAGCGGTCAGGCCGAGTTGGCCACCATGGTGAAGTATGACGTTGATATTTACAAAATGGTGTACCTGACCCAATACAAGGGGCAGGAAGTGCGGGCTTCGGGCTTGATGGTAGTTCCCTTGAATGTAACTACTCCGGCGCCATTGCTCAGCGCACAACACGGTACCATATTTGCTCATAAAGATGCTCCCAGTAATTTTCAGCTGAACTCTTTAACAGGTTTTGAATCCTTTGGTTCTGCCGGTTATCTAACCCTAGTGCCTGACTATTTAGGTTTTGGCGAGGCGAAGCAAATGTTGCATCCCTACTATGACCAGAAGCACTCAGCCATGGCAGTGGTAGACATGATCAAAGCGGGTAAGTCTTTCTTTAAGAAAAATAACATTTCCGTTTCTGAGCAGCTTTTCCTGGCGGGCTATTCTGAAGGCGGTTATGTGACTTTGGCTGCGCAAAAGGAAATAGAGGAAAATCCGGCTCATGGCCTTACTGTCACGGCCACTGGTGCAGGAGCGGGTGGCTATGACCTAGAAGGTATGTTACGCCAGGTGGTGTCGGGGCAGAACTATAATTACCCCGGCTATTTGGCCTATATCTTGTCGGCGTATAACAACACTAACAGCTGGAACCGTCCTTTAACAGACTTTTTTCAGGAGCCGTACGCTAGCCGCGTCAGCACCATGTTTAACGGCACACAGACGGGTAGCGCTATCAACAATGCGCTGAGCAATGACCCAAGCAAACTGTTTAACCCTACCTTCTTGGCTAATTTGAGGGGCGACGGAGAAAAGGTATTGAAAGCAGCGTTAAAACAGAACAGTCTGAAGAACTGGGTTCCTAAAAGCCCCACCCGTCTTTACCACGGCACTTCTGACACCACTGTACCATTTGTGAATTCGCAGGAAACACATGCGGCTATGATGGCAAATGGAGCCTCTTTCAATGTTACCCTAACCCCGATCAAGGACGGTACCCACTCCAGCAGTTTAGAACCAATGATCAAAGATCTCATCCCGTGGATGGAAAGCTTAAAAAACGCCACTGCTAAATAGTATTAGTAATTTTATAAAAAAGCCTGCTACTGTAGTTACAGCAGCAGGCTTTTTTATGTCTGTTTTAGCTCCTTTTTTTAAAATATAGCACTAAAACAGGCTTTAAATTTGCCAGGCTTTCCACTGCATTAAAAGGAATCAAAGAGGAACTTTCTGCTGAAAGTTTATACCTAGCTTAGCTCTAGCTCACCTTTTTCAATCTGGAGGCCAAAAACATGGACAGAATGGTAAAGCCACAGGCAATGTAGCCTACGGTGCCAAAACCTTCTAATTCTTCATGGCCTGGCGCATTGGTTATGAGCAAGCCCGCCAGAAAGGCCGCCAAGCCAGAGGCCATTTGCTGTACCGAAGAATTAATGCTCATAAAGCTGCCGCGCATGCGTGGTTCCACGCTGGAAGTAATCATAGACATGGCCGGCACAAACCTCGCACCGAAAACAATAAAGAAAGCGGTGGTGACAATAAATGCCTGCCAGTGCGGTACTTGGGGCAGGTGCGTTACCAGCAGAATAGGAATGGTAGAGAAAATAGCCGCTATGGTAAACACACGCAGTTTCCCGAACTTATCTGCCAGGCGTCCGGCCCACTGTGAGGTAACCACGGTGGCTAATCCGCCAAAGAGGTAAATGTAACTCAACTCAACTTCCTCAAAACCCACGTTGGCCACCATGTACGGACTCAGAAACGGCACTACCGTAAAACCAGCCAATGACAAGGCAACCATCAGGGAGAAAGCCCAAAGGCAGTTAGTATTTGTAAAAATGGAAACAATGAGTTTGCCTGGGTGCTGGGGTACGTGGTTGAGCAAGTGTTCCCGCATGGGAGGCAGCAGGCGCCAAGACATGGCCAGTACAACAAGGCAAAGTGCCGTAAGTAGATAGAACGGCGCATGCCAGCTGGCGTGGCTCGCTAGGTAAAGTCCAATAGGTATTCCGCCAATAGAAGCAACAGAAAACGCAGCCATTACTTTACCCGTGGCTGATCCGCGCCGTTGTTCGGGTACGGCATCTCCAATAATGGCTAATACTAACGCGCCTAATACCCCACCAAAGGCACCGGCCAATACACGCGCTAATAACAGAAGCGAAAAATTAGGCGCTAAGGCGCAGGCCAAGGTTCCAATGGTGAAACCCAGGTACAGAATGAGTAGGGCATCTTTGCGGTCAAACCGGTCAATGAAGAATGCGCTCAGAAAACCCGAAATAGCAGCGCTAAAAGTATAAGCAGACACTAAAAAGCCAAACTCACGTGGTGAAATGTCAAACACACGCATTAGCTGTGGGCCCAGGGGCATCATGATCACAAAGTCCATGATGTGCGTAAACTGTATGGCCGCCAGCATAAATATAAGCCAGCTTTCCTTTATGCCTGGGGTGGAGGTTGGGGTAGCGTTTGACATGGTAGAAAAAATAATGGCTGCCACTGGGGCAACCGAAAACTGTACGGGGCCCAGTGCCAGATGTTGTCTGCCCACAGGAGCGGGGGCGAAAGTAGTTCAAATTTGAAATCAAAGGAGGTATACTTTCGTAAAGTATGCTTTAGCTACGCATGAGTAAGAAGAAAAAGAAAAAGGAAGTCAGTGCCGACCCTGTCTGTGCATTGTGTGAGCGGGAGGTGGGGTTTACAACCCTGCATCACCTGATACCCCGTGAGGAAGGAGGCCGCCATGGCCCCACCACTCCGCTGTGCCAGCCCTGTCACAGCACCATACATCTTACCTATTCAAACAAAGAACTGGCGGTCTTGTACAACAGCATACCTGCGCTACGGCAGGCAGAGGGGCTGCAGAAATACCTTTCTTGGGTGAAGAACAAGAGGCTGGACAAGATTTCAAACAGAAGAAGGAAGCGGTGATAAGGTGTTTTTTAGCTGATTTCTGGAAAACACGGTCAAAACAGCAGTTGCTGCAAAAGATTCGTGCACAAGAGAAAAGGAACCATAAATTCCTACTTTTGCCCTGACTACCTTTGATTTCTAATTCAGATAATTTCCCATGGCTTTCGCCTATTTGCCTTTCACTGACATACAAGAATATAAAGCCGTAGTGGTAGACAGCTATCACCCCAACGGACTGGTGCTGTCGCACTGGAGGGGATCGCCCACTCCTGAACCGCTTCGGGAAGATACCAGCGCAGGTATTGTGTTGCAGGCGCTAAAACAAAACTGGCCGTCTCTAGAGGAGTTTAGCTTTGTGACCGCTAACCATTTTGATGTAGACGGGTTTGTGGGGGTGTGGGCACTCTTGAATCCTGAGTTGGCACTCCAGCACGAAGAGTTACTTCGCCAGATGGCCATTATAGGTGATTTCAGGGAACTGAATTTAGAGGCACCTTTTGCTGAGGAGGCGCTGAAACTGGTATGTTGGTTAAATGCAGAGGAGAAAACCCATTTTTACCCACCTTTTGGGGCAGGGGATCTAGAGGAAAACGAAATAACGGCCTCTGTGCCCAAGTTTCATTATTTTCTCCACTCCTTTACCCAAGTTCTGCAACAACCGGATAAATTTAGTGCTATTTGGGAGCCTGAGTTTTCACAAGTTAGGGCCGGTTATTTACAAGTTCACGGACCAGAAACGCGGGTAGAAAAATTGCCTGAATTAGGATTAGTGGTAATTCAAACACCGGAGCCAGTGCATTATTATGCTTTGTTCAGTGTAACTGCTGGGTTTGATGTAGTACTGAGCTGCTATTCTAATCAGCGGTATGAACTGGAGTGTAAATATACTACATGGGTAGACATTGCCAGCCGCCCCACCTTGCCACGGCCAGACATGAGACCATTGGCTCAACACCTAACCACTCTGGAAGTAGCGGAAAATCAATGGAAAACAGAGGGGCCTACTGATACAGGTCCACTACTGCGTATTCACCGGCAAAAACTTTCCAAAGCCCAGAGATACGCACATCCGTATGAGCGCCCCATCTATTCTTCATCCATTTCACCAGCTAAATTAACAGGTGAAATAACTAAATATTTAACTACTTACTTCAGCGGAGTAGCACCAAAACAATATTGGTCTTGGGCAGAAATTAAAGGATTATATAAGAAAAATTAAAGTTTTTAATGGAATCCTTTCTTGTTGTGTATTATTTAAATAAATAATTTTATGTTGTATTTATTATAGCCGATTTAGGTGCCCCCCAACCAGACGGTAGAAGAGAAGTGAAAGCTTTGCTGTATGGTTACCATTGCGGATACTCCGTTTTATCAAATCACAGTTGATGAAACGAAGAATAGAATCTACATGAAAATGTTTGGGGTCTGGGAATTCTTAGACCAGGTGCCAGATTACCTAACGCATGTAAAAGAAGCCCTGACAAAGGTATCTCCTGGGTTTTCAATTGTCACTGACATTAGGGAAATGGAGGATTATTCCTTTGAAGTGCAGGAACTTCACATAGCAGCTCAAAAGCTGATTGTGGCTGCCGGTTTGCTCCACCTCGCCGAAGTCCATAATCTAAATGATCCCTCCAGCGAAGTGGCCATTGCCGTGGCGCAGGAAAGCAAAATCAACCTGAACATCTTTCAAACGCTAGAAGAGGCTGAGGCGTGGCTAGATGAGCTTTAGAAATGCCTTTCTGTTCTCACGGATGCTCTTCTATAAAACTTAGCTGTTCCGTTCCCGTTTTTACTCTGGCGCCATTGCCGCATTACAGAGTGGTGCTATTGCCAGTTGTACTATGAAAAAGATTCTTTGTCCGGTAGATTTCTCCAAGACATCTAATAAGGCCGCTGAGTATGCGGCTCATATTGCGCAGCACACAAGTGCCTCGCTCACCTTACTGCATGTGTTGCACCTTCCCGTACTAGATACCTCTGAATCCGCCATGATGGCCAGTCAGGTACTAGATGACCAGCGTCGTGCGGCCTCAGACAAACTCCACTCGCTGTCATTGCATTTAGAAGACCTTTTCGAGGTAACAGGAGGGGCTAAATTTGTAGTAGACTCAAAAGTGCAGGAAGCCTTTCTGGCAGATGCCGTAGAGCGCTTAGTCTTAGGTGAAGGGTATGATTTTGTAGTGTTGGGTACAACCGGCGGTGGAAATACGCTGGAAGAGATTCTGATTGGTAGCAACACTGAAAGTGTGATTTCACAAGTGAAGTGCCCAGTTTTGGCTATTCCCGGTAATGCTTCTTTCCCAGATATTCACCGAATTGTTTATGCTTCTGACTATCAGCCAGAAGACTCACAGGCGCTGGGGCAGGTAATAGCTCTGGCGGCTATTTTCAAAGCTGAGGTGGAGGTGGTGCACGTGAGCAAAGAAGCCGATGCAGAGTCTACGCACCGCGCCAAAGCCTTTTTGGAGCGCCTGAAAAATGATTTAGGAAATGAATTGCCTATCAGGTTTCAGGAGGTAGTGCACGAGGAAGAGGAAACCGGCCTGCAAGACTACCTGAGCCAAACCAACAGCAACATGCTGGCTATTCTTAAAAAGCGGCGAAATTTCTTCAAGGACCTTTTCCGGATGTCTTTGGCCGAAAAAATGACCTATCAAACCAAACTTCCGTTGCTGGTGCTGCATGCGGCCTAGTAGAAACAAATTAATGTCATCTGGTTCTAATTCTGCAGCCGGGCAAGCGTCTGGTTGGCTTAAAGTCGCGGCCTTTGCCGCGATTTATATTTCATTTGGGGTTCTACCTATTTAGCAAATAGGCAGAACAGAATAATCTGTTTCTGGCTTACTTTCCTGAAAACAAGCCAGAAACAGAAGCTCTATATTCTGAATGACTACTAGCCGAAGCTTTTGTCCGCACGTAATTAAGATCAGAAATCTTTGAGAGACAAATATATGCTTGTGTCAAGGAATAGAAGTATAAATAAAACCCAGAGGCGGTTAAGCTATACCTATCAATCTGCGCATACTTTACAGGGAGTACGTTCCGTCTTTTTCACTTGAGCCAGGCTAGTTGAACCTATGCTGCTCTTGCACTGCTGTAAGCGTTGGCAGTTTTGGCTGAGGTGGTAAGTCTTAGCTCCTTTACTTTCGCAGAAAAAAGCTTTCCCGTTCTTATTTGAGATACTGGCCCCGGAGGAGGCGGCTGTTTTGGGTACTGAAGGCGCAGCAGCAGAACCAGCTGTCTCGCCTTTTTTAGGTCTACGGAAATCCCAAGGAGCTACGGGGTTAGGGTGGTCCCAGAGTCCTCTTTTATCAGCGCGGGCCTCGGCTTCCAGACGGGCTAGTTCCGGATCTTTTGAGTAAGCGGTGTAGTGCCAGGCGAAACCGTTTTTAATCAATTCATAGCCCAGGTTCCGGCCATCTTCTAATATGATTTCACCCACCGTTCTGCCGTACCGGTCCGTGTCATGTACTACCAACTCTACAAATTTTCCGAACACCAATTCTGCAGTGAACTGCTGCGCTCGGGTGCCAAAGTCCTGCCGCTTTTCGGGAGTGTCTACCCCTTGCAGCCTTACCCTTAGCGGTATTCCGTCTTTTAGTAGCTCAATGGTATCTCCGTCTTTTACGGCAATTACTTTATAGCGCCCCTCTTGCTCCTGTGTTATTTCCTGCTTTTCATTTGCCTGCTGGCTTTGCTGGCAACCTGAAAAAATTAAGAGACAAAGTGCTAGGTAAAAAGATAACGTTGTGTTGAAAGGCGAAGTCATGTGAATAATTCTTGAGTATTTTACCCTAGTACGGCTAATTTCCTATTTGTTTTCCGGTAAATGTTCAAGATCATTAAAGTCTTTGTGCCTGCCCGAGGCATACCTATTTTGCTGCATTTTTTCGGGCGAAGAATTCTTCTAAGCTTTCGTCTTCCCGTTTTATAAAAAGCCTTGTTCTTTTTGACATCTGGGGGTTGGGCTGAGAATAATATTCCCAATAAGCCTTTTTGTTCAGCCTAAACGCTTCAGCCAGCCGCTCCTCATAGCTTTTGCTCTGCCAATATTCCCGCTTATCGTCTTGCTCTTTAAAAGAGGAAAATTTTATTTTAGGCTTCATAGTTTCAGATGTTGTCACAACAGGTAAACGTAATGTAGGAAGCAGATTGTTAAACTCCCAAACTCAAACCAACTCCACATTTCCACTCTCTACCCAAATGCTACTTCGGCCGCCCGCCAGTTTTTCCACCACAATTTGGGTGCTGATGCGTTCTTTCAGCGCCTCCACGTGTGAAATAATGCCTATCATTTTACCGCTGGCCTGCAAACTTTCAAGGGCATCCATAGCGATATCCAGTGTGTCTGCGTCCAACGTGCCGAAGCCTTCGTCAATAAACAGGGAGTGAATCTGCGCTTTGTGGCTGGCGAGGTCAGAGAGGCCTAGCGCCAGCGCCAGACTCACCAAGAAACTCTCACCGCCCGAAAGGGAATTGACGGAGCGCACAGCATCACCTTGGTAGGTGTCTAATATCTGAAGGTCAAGCTCATTCTCATTGCTCTTGAGAATGCGGTAGCGGTCGTTGAGGCGGTGCAGGTGGCGGTTACCCAGCTCTACCAATCGTGCCAGCGTGAGGCTTTGGGCGTACTTGCTGAACTTCTTACCGTCGGCAGAGCCGATGAGGTGGGCCAGACGTGCCCAGCGCTCGGCCTCGCCTTTCTGCACATCCAGCTGCTGGGTAAGTTGACGGTGCTTCTCGCGGAGTTCGGTGTCCTGCTGGAGTTGCATTTCCAGGCGCGCAATCTGTGCGAGATGCTGGTTTTTCTCTTCTTCCAGCGTCTGGATGAGCGGCTGCAACTCTTCTAACGTAAGTTCGGTGAGGTGACGCTCTTTCTCCGTTTGGTACTCCGCACGGCACTGCTGAAGGCTATGCGAAAGCTCAGTCATAGATTTTTGCAGGCGTTCCTGTTCTGCTCGTAATTGCCTTGCTTCTGCCTCAGGTAACAGCAGCGCCTGCAGTTCCGCCAAGGACGCATACCCTAAAGGCTGAATTTTCTGTAACAGGCCAGCCTCCAACTCTTTTTGCGTCTCTTGGTTTGCCTGCTGCTCGCTTCGCTTTTGATCGTGTTGGTGGGTAAGCAAGTTTAGCCTTTCCTGTTCGCGCTGCAATGCGGTCTCTGAAGCCTGCAAGGCTTGAGCCGCCTGCTGCAAAGCTTGTTGCAGTCTCTGTTTTTCCGCTTGCGGCTGCAGGCCTTCTGGTAACAGGGCAAAGCGTTGCCGGCGCAGTTCTTGCAATTGTTCCTGCATGATATGCAATTGGGCTTGACGCTGGGTTAGCTCTGTTTGTTTTTCATCAAGCGTGGCTTTCCCACCTTCAGCGGCGGCTTTGGCCTCAGAATATTTTATTCGTAGCTCAGGAAGCAGCGCCTTCTTCTGCTCATAGGTCTGCCTGCGTGCCTCTAGCTGCGACAACAATTCAGAACCGTTGGTGCCAGAATAAGAGAGGCCGTAGGTGCTGAAGAAGCCTTGCAGTGTATCGGAAATTACCTTGGCCTGCTCGGCTATATCATCCAGCTCGCTTTGCAATTGAGCCAACTGTGAGTCTGCCTGTGTGCGTTTTTGGGCTGTTTTTTCTATTTCATGCCGAAAACGCTGCTGTTCAGAAAGCAGTTTCTGTTCAGCGGCACGGGCTTGTTCTACTTGCGTGCGGAGACCCCGCAGGCTTTCCAGCGTTGTGGAGGCTTTCTGAAGCTCGGCTTTGCGGGCGTTCCAATACTGGTCAATAGTATCAGAAACGGCAATTTCGTGCGCCAGTTCCAGCGTATTGTTCAGCTTGGTAAACTGCGTCTGTAGCTGCTGGGTATAGGTGGCTATTTGAGTTATTTGCTCCTGCGTGTGCAGTTCGGCTAGTTCCAGTCGGTGCACGGCGGAGGCTTGTTCACGCTCTTGCACGTCTAGCCCCAACACTTTGGTTTGCTGCTGCTGCAGGTTTTGCTCGGCTTCAGATAAAGCCTGTGGCTGATGCTCTTCCACCAAGGGGTGGTGTGTGGAGCCGCAGAGCGGGCACGGCTGCTCAGGCTGCAGCTGGGTACGGGCTTCTTCGTACTTCTGAATCTGCCGTTGCAGGTCTACAATCTGTTGTAAGTCTTTGAGCTTGTCCAGCGCCTGTTCCCTCTCAGATTGAGTCTGAGTAAGGAGGGTGCGCTGCTGGTGCAGTTCTTGCGTGGTAGAAGCTAAAATTGCCTGCAGTTCCTGCCTGCGAGCTTCCTGCTGTAGATAGGTTTTGCTCAGTTCCAACTGCTTCTCCAACTGGCTGCACATGCTGGGCAGGCGCTGACAGAGTTGCTCCAGCGCCTCTGGCTCCTGGCCTTGCAGGGCGGCTGTGGCTTGTTCCTGTAAAGCCGACAGCTGCTCTTGTTGTATTTGCAACTGCTGTTCAACAGCCGTTAACTGCTGTTGCCACGCAGCAGCGTTTTCAGCCTCTTTTTCTGAAATCTGTCTTAAAACAGCCTGCTCTTTCTGAAACTTAGCCTGCTGCTTCTGTACTTCCTCTAAATTGCGCAGCTCCGATTTTCCCTCGTGTAGCGTTTGCGTCAGTTCTTCATCCAGACCATGCTCTTTGAGCCAATCATTCAGTTGTTTCCCTTCTTGCACCAGCTGCTGCAAGGCGGCCTGTTGCTGCTTCTGTTGCTGAATGAGCTGCTGTATCTGCTGCTGCAGTTGCGCAGCGGCTTGTTCGTCTTTGGTATACTGCGTTTGCTGCGCCGCAAGTTGAGAATCCTGCTGCAGCACCTGATCTAAACGAGGTTCGGCCTCTGTAATAGTTTGCTGTGCCTGACCGTGGGCGGTGCGGGCGGTTTGGGCAGCCTGTGTCTGCGCGGTAACTTTCTGCTCTTGTACGGGCACCTGCTGTTGCAAAGAAGCCACTACTTGGGCTACTGTTTCGCCTTGGCGTTGCACCTCCTGCAGGCGCGCCATTTCGCTTTGGAACGGTTGAGCCTGTTCATGCCGAAGCAGTTTCTCCCGATTAGGCTGCCACGCCTGCTGCTGGGTTTGCGCCTGCGTTAGTTGGGTAGTAAGCTGTTCTTCTTTCTGTGAGAGCTTTTGCAGGTTCTCCAGCCACGCCTGCTGTTGCAAATGCTGCTGAACCTGCTGTTGGGCCAGACGGGCCTCGGCCTTCAGCCGCTGGCTTTCCGCCTCCAGGGCGGCGCGGTCTTCTTCAGACAGCAGTTGGTCTAGTTGCAATAGCTGCTCTATGTCCTGCAGTTTCTGTTTTTCGGTCTTGGCCTTTTCATAGGCGGCCATGGATATTTGGGAGTAGATGCGGGTGTCGGTGAGTTTCTCCAGGAGTTCGCTGCGCTCGCTTTCGCTGGCCTTTAGGAAACGGGTAAAATCGCCCTGGCTGAGCATGACCGACCGCAAGAACTGCTGGAAATCGAGTCCACAGAGGTCAATGATGCGCTGGCGGGTCTCTGATAGGCGACTCTCCAGCACTTCCTGCGTGGCGGCGTCAATGAGCTCCATCACTGGGCTTTGCAGCTTGCCATCAGCTTTGCTGCGGCTCCGCCGAAGGCTCCAGCGGGCGCGGTAGCTTTTACCCTCGGCCTCAAACTCCACCTCAGACCAGCACTCACCGGTGTGGCGGGTCATAATCTCGGCCACATCGCGGCCGTGGCGTGGCACCTGTCCGTACAGCGCCACCGTAATGGCATCCAGAATGGTGGTTTTGCCCGCGCCCGTAGGCCCCGTAATGGCAAACAACCCACTCTCGCTCAAAGGCGGCTGGTTGAAAGGTATAAAATGCTCGCCCTGCAGCGAGTTAAGGTTAGAGAAGCGGACGGAGATTATCTTCACGGGAGGTAAGCGTTGCGAGAAAGTAAAGATAACAGGTTTTGGGAAAGGGGAGGAGATGAAATATTTCTGTTTTTGGCTTGTTTTGGGAGAAATAAGCTGGAAACGGGTGTGGTTTGGATTTAAAAACTATTTTTCATTGAGCATGCGTCCGCTTGTGTTCTAATACTTTTTGTTCTGCAAAGCGTGTGGACACAAGCGGACGCTAGCGCCATGTCATCTTAAAAAAGTTTTGTAAGATTTTGCTTCTTACTCTCCTAAGAGCTCCCGTGTTTCAAGGTCACTGTCATAGGGAATTTCATTTTTGATTCTTTCGGACAGAACATTATTTCCTATCAAAATTTTGACCAGTGAATTTCTGTGAAGGCCGCAAGTCATTTTTGAATATAATACTTCTAGCGGTTCTCTGCATTCTTGAGTAGGGTTGGCCTCGAAAATGTCTATGTAGGAGACCGCCAAATTCTCCATCATCTGCTCACTTTTAAATTTAGTGGCTACCTCCATTAATAATTTAGCGTCTCCTTCTTTATAATTTGAGTAAAGGATATTGATGTACTGCTGCGGGCGATTTGACTTAGGGATTTTATCAAGTGCAAACTGCCTGATGCTCTCACTCTTGAGGTATGTTAATGCATCAATGGCATATTCTCTGATTCTATTTTTTGAAGTAGGCTTTTGTTTGGCTAATTGTAGAACAAATTCACTATCTAAAGGGAAACGGTGGCTGTCAAACACCTCTAGTAGTTTTTCCTGTTTTTCTTTATCTTTTTCAACTATTAATCGTTCCGCAATTTCTACAATATCAGCCTCGGTTAAATTTCTCTTCCGCCAGAAAGAGAGGAAGGGTTTGCTGTTCAGGACTTCATCTACAATGTCAGAATAGGTTCCGGAAACATGTTTTTGCTTGGCATAGTTTGCCTTGGTCTTTTTTATGTTGTCAAGATAGACTTTGATGAAACGGTTAGATTTGGCAGCCTTTTGGAGCTCCTCCTTCACCTTTAGTTGAGGGTTGTTCTCCTGAAAAAGGTTGATAAGATGGTCGTCTTGCCAGTCCTCAGGGTTCTGTTCTAGCCATTTCCCGTATTTCTCAGCAATAAAGAATAACCCTTTTAAACCATCTAATTCTAATATTTCAAAAGAGCCTACCCAATCAGAGCCTTCAATGGGATTCTGTAGAAAATTATCATAAAGGATTTTTCTTGCCTCTTCGTCTCCGTGTTGGGCATAAATTTTAACCAGATCGAAAAGATGGGTTAAGCTCCATGTATCTTCTCGTTCAGTAGCTAATCCTCGAAGAACAGCCTTCCTGATTTTCTCCTTCTTGCCAGAAAGCGAAATCAAATTAAAGATGTACTGGGCTCTGCTGTTTTCTGCCTGACCATCATATGCATAATTGGTCAAAGCTCCTTTGATGATATAATTTGAAAAATCTACATTCGGGTTTGCCTTAGCAATCAAGTAAGCCTCTCCGGTTCCTCTTTTTAGAGAATCATAGAATTTTCTTTTTAGGGTACTTTTATTTTGCAAAGAGACTTAATTTTACCGCGTCACGTAGAATAAAATCTCACCCACGCTTACTCCAGCTTGGAAAATAGCGCCAATAGATACAAAAACAAGCGCCACAAGAATGAACTTGCCAACGCGGGTTCCGAAGTGGTGGTAAAGGAAAGCTGGAAATTTTTGCATGAGGTAAGTGTTTATTAAATCTTAAGATATCTTTTTTGGTTAAAGAGAGCAAACTTGTAGCTGCTTTTTGGCAATTAAGCTTCCTGTTTTCAGCCTGTTTTCGTTAAATCAGCCCAAAATCAGGTTGGAGCACAGCAGCGGTTAAGAGATGCCTTTCCCACCCACCACGGTCATTTCTATTTTCTCTGGTCTGCCGGCCAATAAGGGCATGGCTTGCGAAATGAGATCCATCACTCCTTCTATCTGCAGGGAGTTGTCATGATCTGCCTCTGAATCCCAGATCTCGCTCACCCAAATCCAGTCTTGGTGTTGGGCATCTTTGTAGACAATGTAGTGGTGGCAACCTTTAGCGGTAGCTACCAATTGGGCGGCTTGCGTTAGAATAGCTAGCAACTCATCACGTTTGCCAGGCTGGGTCATCAGTTTTCCGAAGAGGGCATATTTTTCCATAGGTACATTAGGTAACGGGTTTCTTTGCTGTTGCGTCTGTTTTATCTCTAAGCTTTTAAAGCGGAAGCAGAGAGTTTACAGTTAGCCTAAGGTACAAAATTCCATGTTCCAAATAGAGTTCAGGTTTATTTTTTTCAGCGGTTAAAATGCTTTAGAAAGGAAACTGCTTTAACTCACAAGAGGAGTAGTTGTAAAACAGGTGTATCTAAATATTACAAAATCCGTTTTAGCTCTAGGTGTAAGGTTTGGCACGGAATTTTCTATATGCCTTTACAGATGGCAAAATGGAAGCCGTCTCACAAGTATGAAAATTGATTTTAAAAGTTTGGCACGGTAGTTGAAATCACCATCATCAAACGAGTGAAAGTTTTTAGAAACTATAAAAAGTACAGTTATGAAAAAGCTCAGTTTAATCTTTAGCATGATGTTTTTAGGATCGGTTGCTATGAGCACCGAAGTCCAAGCACAAGATAACAAGAAGTGGAGCCCGCAAGCCAAAGGCGCGGTAATTGGTGGTGGTACTGGTGCAGCAGCTGGTGCAATCATACATAAAAAGAACCGGGTAGTTGGTGGTGTAGTTGGTGGTGCCGTTGGTGCCGCAGCCGGTTACGGAGTTGGTAAGATCATTGACAACAAGAATAAAAAAGCCGAAGCCGAGCGTCAGGCTGAATTTGAAAGAACTGTAGCAGCTAACAGAGCATATGCTTATAGCTCTTCTAACAACTCAGCAGGATCAGTGGCCAGAAAAGCCTCAGCGCCTAAAAAAGCCGCTGCCGCCAGTACTCCGGCTATTATGAATTCATTTGCCGAGCAAAACCAGCCGCAGATCATGAACATAGCTTATCTGCCGAACGAGTATTACGGAGACCGCTCTAAGCCTTACGCAGACTCTGAAGTAAGAAGAAAAAGCTGGTAACCCAGAGATAGATATCAGAAAGCCCAAGCACCAGTGGCTTGGGCTTTTTTGTACCTGTTTGTTAATATTTGAAACCCCTAATATTTGAATACAGTATGAGGGGTATTCATTCACTTAAACATGCTACTACAATGAGATATTTTGCTTTTATATGCGTAATGGCGTCGCTGGCGTTCACTTCCTGCTCTAAGACCGAAACTGCTGGAACTGAAGGTGTCAACGTGCAGCAGCTAAGCCAGGAATTTATTTCCGCGTGGAATAGCCGCAACACCACCAAATTAGACACTATGTTTGCCGAAGACGCGCACTTTTTACAGGGCGAAGTGCATTACAGTGGCCGCTCTGAGGTGTCTCAGAAATGGGTAAGAGAAACCATGGGCACCATAGAAGACTTGAGAACCTACAGCGTGAACTCTGGGGTAAGCGATGGCATTGCCTATGACGGGGGGACCTACCGCGTAGATGTGTTACCCGAAAGCAATGAGTTGCCCCGCGGTGAAGGAGAAGGAAATTACGTCCTGATTTGGAAGAAGAACGATAAGGGCGCCTGGAAAATCACCTACGCTCAATTAGAAGGTTTGCCGGTGAAGGCAAAGAACTAATAAAGAGATACAATCATAAAACGCACCCAAACGGGTGGCGTTTTGCTTTTAAGGGACTGCTGTGACAGGCTGTATCTTCTTCTTTTTTGTTCTGTGCACCACTCTTCTTTTGTAGAGCCCCAGCAGGAATATGAGCGGCGCCATTGCCAGCCAGCACGTGTTTAATAGAATGGCCACTCAGGCTACCGGTTACCTGCAGAATTTGGGCATCAAAGGTTTCAAATACTTTAGCAAGGGCGTAGGCCAACACTACTAACCAAGTGTAGGCGTTGGTGTTAAATGGCGAAGAAAACAGCAGCAAGATAACAGGAGTGAGCAGAATAGGCAGAAATTGAACCAGCACATAAAACCTTAGATCACCTTGACCATGCAGTTCAGTTAAATACCAGTACCCCACTGACCAAGCGCCTAACAACAACAGGGGAGCAAGTAGTATTTTACCAGCCTTAAAGTGAACGTATTCACTTAGAATAACGGAGAAAAAGCCCATGAAGGCAATGGTCATAGGTAATCGGTCCCAGAGGAGGGTTTGGTTAGACGGACTCAGGTGATAATACGCCGAGCCTAATCCGGTACAGACTATGCCCACAAAGAAAATCAGATAGCCGGGCAAGGTACCCTTCAGCAACCCAGCTGGCTTTTGCGAGAGAAGCTGCAAAAAGGCCCAGGCGCCAATTACTACAAAAGGGAGGTTGGATACCACATTCCAAAAATTTGGCAACCCCAGTAATTCTCTTTCGTCGGCAAAAATGTGGTAAGAAACATCCTGCGGAATTCGGTCTTGCAGGAGTACTGCAACTACACCGGCTATAGTTAGGCCAATGAGCAGTAGAATCTTTTTAGGGTGGTGCAGGCCTTTTTCGTGCATCTGGTTTTACCTAAGTTTCTGGCAAACAACCTGCTTGCCCTCACCTAAGATACGAGGCCTGCGGCAAATTAAAAATTAGAAATTATGAATGAGAAATGGTGGGTTGTTTTGGGGTCCTGCCGTTTTCTACGATTATCTAATAAATTTAAAAGTCTTTTATATCAATAGGAATAAACCAGTGATTTAAGCTGAATTGCATCTCTGTCTTGAACGTCTGTTTTAGGTTTGGTTTTCTAAAAATAAGCCTAAAACAGCCTCTTTGCTTTTTATTGTGGTAACCGCAGACTAATGCCTCCACCCAAGAAGAACTCAGGGGCAGCCGAGGAAATACCTGCTCCGGCAATGGCATCTATCTGCAGGTTGGGCAGTACCATGAACTGTAAACCTCCATCTACCTGGTTCTTAGGGCGACTTTCTTTGGTTTTCTCCCCAAAGAATTCAGCAAAGAGAGTCAGCTTCTCACTGAGCTTTCCGCTGAAGGCTGCGGTGTACTGTAGCTTGTTTTCCATGTCGCCTTGTTCTTTCTGCCTCCGGTAGCCCACATTGTACTGGAGCTTCAGGTTTTGGGTGAGTTTGTTTGTGAACAACAGCCTTATTTGGGGAGCCACTTTCTCTGGCTCGAATTGGTCATGGCCCAAAGGCATTTCAAGCATTCCTAAAACAGAGGTCTCCGGAAGAACGCCATTCTCCTCCGCCAGCTTAATCTTGGTGCCCACCCGCAGGTTGCTTAATCCTTTGTGTTGCTGGAACAGCAGATCTGCATGTCTATAATCCTGGCGGCGGTAGGTACCTTCCAAGCGCAGTTCCGCTTTTTCAAATACACCTATTCGGAGCAGGGCCTGGGGGTACATCCATTCCTTTTGCTCTATTCCGTTCTTTCTATCTTTCTGATAGCGGAAGCCGGTTTCTAACTGATAATATCCTTTGGGTACTACACTAGAAGCCTCGGTGCGGTCAGGGCGGTCCGTTTCAAATTCAGGCGGACTCGATTCTTGGGCCATAGCCGCAAGAGGCAACAAGCTGCTTAAAAAAAATAAGTATATGTTTTTCATAGGGGGGAATTTTGATTCTCAGAAAGTACGGGCGGTACTAGTAGAAGTTGATGCTCTGCCTCTGGGTATTGATTCAAGTAGTAGTTTCCAGAAGAGAATCCGTATAAGTTCGGGCTGAGAAAAGCAACTTGCCCAACCTGAATCAGTACATATAACCGTTCCACCAGATCTGTTTGCCATGCCTGTACAACGAGACCGTCTTTACGCAGATGTTCAATACCTCACCTCACTTGACCCGCCCCGCAGCATTAGGTATCCGGCGTCGCTTCAGAAAGCTGCAGATTACATAGAGCAGGAATTCCGGAAGTTGAGTGACAGAGTAAGTAAGCAGGCGCTACACCAGGGGTTTGAAAATATAATTTTAACAGTTGGGCCTGAAGACGGAGAACGAATTATTGTAGGGGCTCACTATGATGTGTGCGACGACACACCAGGAGCCGATGACAATGGCAGTGCGGTTGCAGGCTTGTTGGAGCTTGCCCGAGTGGTGCACGAAGAAAAGCCTAACCTGAAATACCGCATCGATTTTGTAGCTTTCAACTTTGAGGAGCCCCCGTTCTTTGCCACCGAAAAAATGGGCAGCGCGGTACATGCCGCTTCAATGAAACGGGAGAAGGTAGATGTGCGGCTGATGATTTGCCTGGAGATGATTGGCTACTTCACCGATGCCCCCAATTCACAGGAGTTTCAGCATGAGTCTTTGAAGAAGTTGTACCCCAATACCGGTAATTTTATAGTGGTGGTGGGGCAGATGGGGCAGGAGCAGACGGTGCAGCGGGTGCAGAAGTTCATGCAGCAAAATTCTGACATAGATGTGCAGTCCATTGCCGCTCCGCCGGCCTTGCCCGGTGTCTCGCTCTCAGACCACCGCAACTATTGGGCGCAAGGCTACCAAGCCGTCATGATCAACGACACTTCTTTTCTGCGCAACCCACACTACCACCAAAGAACTGACACCATTGATACCCTTGATTTCAACCGGATGACGGAAGTGGTGAAAGGTGTTTACGCAGCCATGCTTAACTTTTAACATTCCAGACAAAAAGCTTCTACAAGCTGTTTTGGAGCTGTTTTTCTTAAAACACACCTAAAACGTAAAGGCCTGCCTTCTTTTCTGAAGGCAGGCCTTTTGGTGTATGATTTAAATAATTAAGCGTGCTGTAGCGTAGACATGTCAATCACGAATCGGTACTTCACATCACCGGCCAACATACGGTCATAGGCGTTGTTGATCTGCGACATGCTGATTACCTCCACGTCTGAAAGGATATTGTGCTCCGCGCAGTAGTCCAGCATTTCCTGGGTTTCAGCAATGCCACCAATAAGTGAGCCGGCAATGCTTCTACGCCCGAAAATAAGTGTACCCGCGTGCAGTTGTGGAGCTTCGGGCGGAACTCCCAATAAAATCATGGTGCCGTCGCGCTTGAGCAGGCTGGCATACATGTCTAAGCTCACCTTAGCTGATACTGTGTTTATGATGAAATCAAAAGAGCCGCGCACTTGCTTCAGGGCATTTTCGTCTTTGGTGACCACAAATTTATGGGCTCCCAGCGACTGCGCGTCTGCTTCTTTGCTTGGCGAGGTACTTAGCACCGTCACCTCGGCTCCCATGGAAGCGGCCAATTTCACAGCCATGTGACCTAAGCCACCTAATCCAACCACGGCTACTTTATGGCCTTCACTTACTTTCCAGTGGCGCAGGGGCGAGTAAGTAGTTATTCCGGCACAAAGCAAAGGAGCAACTCTGGCCAAATCCTGATCTTCCCTGATCTTCAGCACATAATTCTCATTCACCACAATTTGGTTTGAATAACCGCCGTAGGTGGGGGTGTCCATGCCTTTTTCGGGGCTGTTATAGGTGCCGGTAAAGCCTTGTACGCAGTATTGTTCAAGGCCTTCGTTGCAGCTAGGGCAGGTTTGGCAGGAGTCTACCATGCAGCCTACACCTGCCATTTCGCCTTCTTTAAATTTCTGCACGTGCTCACCCACTTTGAGAATGCGGCCCACAATCTCGTGGCCCGGCACTACGGGGTACATAGCACCGCCCCACTCACCTTTGGCGGTGTGCAGGTCTGAGTGGCAAACGCCACAGAAATGTATTTGTATCAGTACATCGTGCGGACCTACGTCTCGGCGTTCAAAGTTATAGGGGGCCAGGGGAGTGTTGGCGTCAAATGCGGCGTATCCTTTTGTTTCTAACATAGTGTATGGGTTTGAGATTCTAAAAGCTCTAAAACTATAAGATACGGGAAGAATCTGCTGAAGATGTAGTGCTGCTGAATTTGTATGGCTAAAGCCTTGAGTTCAAGTTCCTGCTAGTGTCTGTGCCAGTAGCCCTTGAGCTGCAATTTGAGCCGTTATTCCCCCTTCTCCTAACCTTCTCCCCGAGGGGGAAGGAATGATGCAGAAGCGTTTTGATGCTGTTTTTCCAAAAGCAGGCTGAAAACAGGATTGATGGCAATTAGTATTTGCTCGGGTAGTTGAAATAGAAAAGCCACCCCAAAAGAGGTGGCTTTTCTAAAAAAGAATATTACAAATTAATAGGGCTTAGCCGGATGCGAATTGTTTTTGGCATCTTCTACACCTTCTTTTGGAGAGGTAGCTCCGCTTGGCCCTTTGTCATCCATCATCTTTTTGGTATTCTCCAGACCTTCTCTTACCCGGCGACCGTAATCCTCGTCGGCTAGAGAGAAGTGCTCGATCATCTTGTCTTGGATGCGCTGGTCACATGTAGCCAGCGTATTCACCAGGTTGTTGATGAGGTCTTCGCGCTCCCAGTCCTCAAAGTTGCGGTAAGTTTCACCGGCTTGCTTGAAGTCGTTGGTACGGTCCAATTTCTGGTGTACCAGGTTAGCAGCTTCGTAGCGAGGCGAGTAATCACCACCGGCCGGAGCAGCTTCTTTCAAGCCTCCCAGGAACGATGGCTCGTAGTTGATATGCGGATTCTGGCCTTCGGCAAAATCAGTGTGGAAAGACATCTGGCCCCCACGCTGATTCGTGTTCACTTTCACACGAGGCGCATTGATTGGCAGCTGCAAGTAGTTTGGCCCTACGCGGTAGCGTTGCGTGTCTGAGTAGGAGAAGGTACGGCCCTGCAACATTTTGTCGTCAGAGAAAGCCAGTCCGTCTACCAATACACCCGTTCCGAATGCTGACTGCTCTACCTCATTGAAGTAGTCAACTGGGTTGCGGTTCAGGGTCATTTTGCCCACTGGCAAGAAAGGGAACTGATCAACTGGCCACAGTTTGGTATCGTCTAACGGGTCAAAGTCCAGCTCTGGGTGGTCGTCATCGCTCATGATTTGCACGCACAGCTCCCACTCAGGGTAGTTACCTTCTTTGATGGCCTCGTATAGATCTTGGGTAGCGTGGTTGAAGTTTTTAGCCTGAATAGCTTCTGCTTCTGCCTGGGTAAGGTTTCTGATGCCTTGTTTCAGGGGCTCCCAATGATATTTCACTAATACAGATTCACCTTCTTTGTTCACCCACTTGTAGGTGTTCACGCCAGAACCCTGCATTTGCCGGTAGTTAGCCGGAATACCCCAAGGCGAGAACAGGAAAGTAGCCATGTGGGTAGCCTCAGGGGTGTTGGCGATGAAGTCAAAAATGCGCTCGCCGCTCTGGATGTTGGTTACCGGATCTGGCTTCTGGGAGTGAATCAGGTCCGGGAATTTCATGGCATCCCGAATGAAAAAGATCTTCAGGTTATTGCCCACCAGATCCCAGTTTCCGTCTTCGGTGTAAAACTTAACGGCAAAGCCGCGCGGGTCGCGCAGGGTTTCAGGGGAGTGGGTGCCGTGGCCTACGGTAGAGAACCGCACAAACACAGGCGTCTGCTTTCCTTTTTCCTGGAACAGTTTGGCGCGGGTATATTTGGCAATAGGCTCATCGCCCACTTTTCCGTACGCTTCAAACACACCATGCGCTCCGGCGCCTCTGGCGTGCACGACTCTTTCTGGAACCCGCTCACGGTCAAAGTGACTGATCTTCTCAATGAAGTGGTAGTTCTCCAGCGTAGCAGGTCCGCGGTTTCCAACGGTGCGAATGTTCTGGTTGTCGGTAACCGGATGCCCCTGACGAGTGGTCAGTTTCATGGCTTCTTCGTTTCCGGAACCGTTGTTGCCTGGTTTGTTTTGGTTGTTTTCCACCATAGATAATTTTGTTTTGATGATGAATGAAAAATTAACGGTGATTAAAAGCGGTATTCAGGTAAAAGGGAACACGAAAGCCTTTGCAGCTATCGGTTTACCCAGTATAAAAAAGGTAAAAGTAGGTCTTACTGAAGTTTTCTCTTTTACCTTATACTCAAAGGTGGCGTCTTAGTTACTATAGAACAAATCAATAATTATTATATGGTTATTTATTTTGTCTATGTTAATAAATTGCTGGCTCTATAAAAAGCTGTTGTAGAATTTACCACTAGTGTAGATTTGCCGAAGAAGTTTATTCACCGTACCTGAAAAGGGGGTACTGGAGCTGATGGGAAGTGAAGCAGCAGCTACCTCTTTGCTAATGATATAAGAACATGGAAGAAAATACATTGATCAGAAACCAAGCATATGTGAACGGAGCTTGGATATCTGCCGCCTCTGGCGAAACTTTTGAAATAACCAACCCCGCCACTGGTGAAGTAATTGGCTCGGTACCGGACATGGACCGAGGAGATGTGAAAGAAGCCATAGATGCCGCCTCAGCCGCCTGGCCCGCCTACCGTGATCTGACAGGCAAAGAAAGAGCCGCACTGCTAAGGAAATGGTTTGATTTGATCATAGCCCATAAAGAAGAGCTGGCGCACCTCATGACCATTGAATCCGGTAAGGTCATTACTGAAAGTTTAGGTGAGGTAAATTATGGTGCGTCTTTCATAGAATGGTTTGCCGAAGAAGCTAAGCGTGCCTACGGCGATGTCATTCCGTCCCATACCCAAGACCGGCGTTTGGTGGTGATCAAACAATCAATAGGAGTCGTGGCGGCTATTACCCCTTGGAACTTTCCGCTGGCCATGATCACCCGAAAAGTGGGTCCCGCCTTGGCAGCCGGTAGTCCGGTAGTAGTGAAGGTACCCTCAGAAACGCCTTTAACTGGTTTGGCCATTGCTTATCTGGCAGAGGAAGCCGGTTTTCCGAAGGGCGTGTATAACACCATAACCTCCTCTAGTAGTAGTGAAGTAGGCAAGGAGCTTTGCGAAAACCCCAAGGTGCGTAAGCTGTCTTTCACCGGTTCAACCCCGGTAGGTAAAATTCTGATGGAGCAAAGCGCCTCTACGCTCAAGAAACTGTCACTGGAATTAGGCGGCAATGCGCCCTTTATTGCCTTTGACGATGCTGATCTGGATGCCGCCGTGCAGGGAGCTCTGGTATCTAAGTTCCGGCACAATGGGCAAACCTGCGTGTGCGTGAACCGAATTCTGGTGCAAGACAGTGTGTATGATGCCTTTGTGGAGAAGTTTACCCAAGCCGTTAAAGGTTTGAAAACCGGAAGTGTGCTGGACCCAGAGGTGCAGGTGGGGCCGCTCATTAATGAAAAAGCGGTGCGCAAGGTGCAAGAGCACATTAAAGATGCGGTAGGGAAGGGGGCGGTAATTACCACCGGCGGTGAGATCATAGAGGGGCAATTTTTTCAGCCAACCGTGCTTTCCGGTGCCACACCAGATATGCTCATTGCCCATGAAGAGGTGTTTGGCCCGGTTGCTCCTATTTTCAGGTTTGCCACTGAGGAAGAAGCCATTCAACTAGCTAACGACACCGAATATGGCTTGGCCTCTTACTTCTACAGCAAAGACGTAAACCGCTGCTGGCGCGTGGCCGAGGCATTGGAGTACGGTATGGTGGGCATTAACGAAGGGCTTATTTCTACTGAATTGGCTCCTTTTGGTGGCGTGAAAGAATCAGGCTTCGGGCGCGAAGGCTCCAAGTACGGCATGGACTACTTTATGGAGATCAAGTACATGTGCTTTGGAGGAGTGAAATGACAGGACGGCAGCGGTTGTTGATTTATAATTGACTGTTGGCCTTATAAAAGCTACCGTTTGCAAGTGGTGATTTAATAAGTAACAATTAACGGAAGCGGGCCATAACTTTGGCTATAAAAAAACGCAAGTAATAAGCATCAAACCTCTGTGGTTGCGGTTTCTCTAAAATTGAACAGGCCTGAGTCAGTTACTGACTGAGGCCTGTTCAATTTATGCCAGGTTACTTAACTAAGTTTTTGAAAGCTGATCCGAATATTAGGTAATAGGTATTACCTCCAATGGTACCCTCATTTTGTCCCCACAAAAATGGCCAGTCGTCGTAGTTCTCAAAGTGGTCAGGTTTTCTGAACAATATACCCGGGGCAACATTGCCCGGAATGAAGGAGAAATCAGCCCGGTTATTTCCGTAAAAGACTGCTTTAGGGCGGGTAGCACCCACTGTTGCCACTAATGAATAATTATGATAGGGGTGGCAGCCAAACAGATAGTTAGCAGCCTTAAAAGCATGTTTGGCTTCTATGATATCAGGGAAATATTTGCTGGCAAAGGAAATGGTGGTACCAAAGCTCATCACGTCTCCGCTACCTGCCCAGTTTGTAAGGCCAATCGGAACTCCGTAAGGGTTGTCCCTTTCAAGGCCATCTATGTATTCTTTGTACTTCACCACATACGGTTGTAGCTTTTCTTTGAAGGAGGCGTCCATGTGCGGTATAGCATCCAAAGCCGTTAGTAGGTTACCGCTAACGTTACGTTCAAGAGCAGGCCATAACAGTTCCTTAAATCTATCAGCATATTGGTTTTCACCGGTAGCAATGTACAGTTGAAGGTTGGTGGCCATGTTAGCGGCATTGCCCCGGCCAGTTGTATCTTGCGGCTGATTAGCTAGTAATTCTGTGGCCTCTTTCAAAAGCCTTTTTGACTGAGTCAACGCTCTGGCTGCCAGTTCGTCGTTATACCCTTTCAAGGCACGGCTTGCTGCGGCAAACATGGTGGCCGCTCTTAGATCCAGTTCGGGGTCACGGCTTGTAAAGGCCCACATGTCATCCTTCACTCCGCTAGATCTACCGTCAGAGGCTACTTCGTACGGGCCCAGTTTGGGGTTGTATGGGAGGCCATCTGTTAAGGAAGCTGCGTCACCCAGGTGATGGTAATTGTCAAGAACGGAGTTAGAAAGCGTTTGGGCCATGTGGCCTATGATTTCTGCTTGCGCTACAAGGTTCAATGTGCCGTGCTCAATAAATTGCAACACGTCTGGTTTTCCATCTGGGCGGTGAAGATCTACATAACGCTGCTTTTGATCAATGAATGTCTGATCACGTAAGGGTTTGAAACTCTCCCAGGTTCTGACAAAGTTCTGCACCACGCTTATGTTAGATCCAGTCTCTATATCAAAATCTCCGGCATCGAAAAAACCACCTACGTTTAACCCAGGAATCAATTCCAGCGCCTTGTACTTGGTATCGGTGGTTGGGCCTTGGGCATGAAGGTCGAAATGATCGGTGTTAGGTGGGGCCTGGCGGTATCCTTCTTTGAATGGCTCGCCATGCCATACGCGGTACGCCTCGTTCACAAACATGTGGTTCATGTGGATGGGGATCCATATGTCGCTGGTGGCGTCTGTGATCTTATTGTAGACGCTGTTGTCAATTAAGAAATTATTGGTTTTAATATCTCCGTATTGAATGAAGTAGATACCGGGTGTCTGAACGGAAGAAAAATCGAATTTCACATAGTGGTACTTGTAATAGTCTCCCCATGGTGCAATTTTGCCGCTGAAGACTTTGGTTTCTTTGCCATCAGCTCCAATTTTAAATAAGGAGGCGCTTGTATTTGGTTTATCTTTCTTGTCTAGCTCAATGACTGCCACTTTGGGTTGAGTAGGTAGGTAGCCTACTTGGGAAAACCCAATATTCGGCTCTCTTTTCCAACCTTTTATGGCATTAGGTTCCACTGTCCAAGTCAGAACTTTGCCTGTTTTACCGGCCGGAAGCATGCTGCGAACGACAAACCACCCGTTTTGGGCTAGCATACGGCCATCAAACAGCATCAAATCGGCATCTGGCGAGGTGATCTTTACTAAGCGTTCGGGTTCATCGGGGGCAAGCGTAAAGGCACGTCCGGTTTCAAGCGGAAGCGGATCAATGTATTTGCCGGTTCCTCGGTCGTCTGAAGTGACATACCCTTTGTATTGCTTTGGCTTTTGGCTGTTAGGCTTCGTAACGGTGTTGCCCACCACGTAACGTGGAAATCGGTTCGGGCGCCCATCCATTAAATAGGCTTTGTTCCAATATTGCGAGGGGAGGAATTCAAGATTGAATCCGGCACTTCCTTCTAATGCCTTCGGAACGGGTTTATCAAGAAAAACAGCTATCTCAACCCCTTTTCCCTTGGCCGTGACTACCACCCGCGACTCAAAGTTATAATCAGGAAACCGTAAGGTTGCCTCAATGGTTTTTGCCGCTCGGTCTACTTTCCGGTTTGATATGATAGGCACAAGGTCCCACTGCTCTGGCGTATGAGATAGTCTTACCGCGCCGCCTTGCGCAGTTCTCACGCCATGGTGAATCAATTCAATACCAGCGTTTTTCTCATCGTTGAAACCACCGGTAAAGAGGTTACTGTACACCAACGCATTGACGCCCTGTGTCTCGAAATACTCAAGATCATTAAGTTTCAGATCTTGGCCTGAAGCATAGTTGAATGCCGCCAGCAGGAATACTACAACTGATAGAAATTCTCTTTTTTTCATGTTTATTGTGAAAATCCTTTATGAAACCGATTGCAATTCTATAAAGGTAAAATAAACACTTATAAATACTAGCGGTAATTATAAAAATAGTAAGGGGTGCCACTCATCTATTCTTCCTAGGTACAATTCTATGTAGTGGCCATTTCTCTCTGCACTATTATGTAGTCATAAACTGACAGTGTAAGCGACTGCTGAACTAAGTGATGTTGATGCGTATGAGTCAAGAAAGGAACGAGAACGGCTGCTGGCCTAGGCAAGGTTTGTGAAACTTAGTAGCAATTGGTCTTTTGCTCTACTTCAAGATAAAAATTTGGATAAACAGGCGGTGCTAACTTTTCTACCTCAGATTTAATTTTCCTTACCTGCTGCTCGTCTTTTACAAAACCGCCTATGTTCAATTGCTTGGGGTCAATTATGCTTCTTCCTACAAATAAACTGTTCCAACCCTCGTTCATAATTATTCTCCTAGTATTTTGCACCCAGTTCTCCAACTCAAGCACCAATTTTCCGTCCTCAGAATTTTGCCACTTTAAGTCGTCTTTTATCTCTGTTAGCTCCTCAAGGCAAGAGTCGTATAAATCAGCGTCTAGTTGCTTTACCTCCCTTTTTAGAAAGTCTTTCAGTCTCTTTATATCTTGATTGGTTTTAAATTCTGTTTTTAAAATCGGGTAGCTTCCAAGCTCCTTATTTAGCTCAACTATATCATCTACAATCCAATCTGAAAGTGTGTTCTTGGTTAGTTCTATTGTGAACAGAATCGTGTTTGATTTTATTACTTCTAATCCGTCATTCATGATTTTTGATTTGACCTTAACGGAACCGTGTTATCGTCGGCCGATGCTGGCGTTTTCACGTTGTTTGCAACAGGCTTTCTTTTACATTCCAAATTGTCTCAAATGATGGTCAGTTGCTTGTAAACTAGAATTGATATCTGTTCTTTTGTCATTTTACCAAAGAAGTCGTGGACGAAACTCGGATTGCTATAGTTTTCATATTCCTGTATCAATGTAATCCATTTTAATTTTTCGGACTCCACATCCCCATCCAGTTCCTTTGCTTTGAACTGTTCGGAAGTTGGAATGTTTTTGTCAAAAGGCTTTTCGTCTTTTATCATTTTACTTAATGCTATCTTCCCAAATATTTTCCCCATAAAGGTTTGTTTGTAAGTATGGTTATCTTTTCCAAGAATCCACCCATTCCAATACGTGTTATGTTTTAGCATTTGAAAAACGTTCATTTCTCCCCATTCAGCTTTATTGTTTTGATTGATTCTTTCAACTCTCTCATTGAGTTGTTCCCTAATACTTTTGTCGAAAATTGATTTCATTCGCTAAAATTTAATTAAGCTATTTTTTCAGCTTGTTGTCAACGGCTTTGCTATAAGATGGCGTAGCTAACTTATAGGTCTTGTTGTGCATTTGTGCTTCTTTCTGTTTTTCTTTTTATAGCATTCAAACGCTTCTTCTCTTTCCCAAGAAGGATTCGATATGTGATAAACCAAAATATTACAAAGACTATCACTTGAGTCAACAATGCATAGCCCATTCCTTCTTTACCTTCACCATACAAGATTCCAAATCCAATAAATGAAACAGGCATTGTTAACAGGAGAATCAGCCAAAAAAGAATAGAGACGAATTCTATTTCCATCAATGTCGGTGAGGCTATAGCAAGTAGTGATATAGTACCCAGCCCAACATAGACAAGTGAAATGTAGAGGGCATCTTTCTTTGCTTTATTTTCTATTTCTTCCATCAAAGAAGGTCTATTCATGATTGGCCTCATGCACAACGGCTTTGCTATGGTGCGTTTATTCACTATAGGTTTTGTTATGCTAAGTTATTTTTGGTCTATATAATCTTTTAAGAAGTTTCTTTCACTTGGAAGCTTGTAATAAACATCAGCGTTTCTTTTTGATACCATATCACCACAAACCTTTATTCTCAGAGTGTCAGAATTTAGATTCAGTCGAACCACATAATTTGAAAAGCATTTCCTTAACCCAACCTTTTTTAGGTTATCAAAATCTTTAAGAAATTGTTCTTTTTGGTTTTTATCGAGTTCTACAGTTTTAAGAACATTACCAAGCATTGGATGCTCGATTTCTAATATCTCAATTGAGACTACTTCACTATTTAAAAATTCCTTTCCGAAAATTTCTTCTCGGACATTTGATGTTAAATTGGCGTTTTCTCTATTGATGCTACATGAAAGTAGTAATCCTAAGAGGAAGATATGTCCTAACTTCATAAATTATTATTAAGCATAACGTCTTGGCTAAAAAGCGTTTAAATGCTTTTTAGCTGTTGTTGTACCAAGTTATTTATTCCCAATAATCTGACCAAGTCTCTGCCCTGGGTGTCTGTCTGTAATAAATACCATTCACTTCTACATTTTCCATTTTCCCTAAATGCTTTCCGCTATAATCTGCTAAAATGCAATTGATTTTCATGCTAAACTTTATCGACTGGCCTATGCCAGAATTGGGGCCAGGTGATTTAATTTTCTCTAATTCTGTAATTTCTAAGGTGTTTTTGCCTTGGGCGGTGTTAAGGGTAGAGTAGTAGCCGCTTGCGTCTTTATAAGTTATAATGAATTTGCCAGTACCTTGTATTTCTCTCAGATACTCGTATTTACCAACACTAAGTAAGTTGTAGAAGCTCTCCTTTGTAGAAAAATCCTCGCATTCAAATGGTATCTCTATTGTGAAAAGCTTTTCATTATTGATTCCGTCCTTTTTAGCAATAAAGAAGGCCATTGAGAGGTGTTGATACTCCCAGTCTTCATATCCTTGCCCGCAAGAACCTGCTCCGCCTGAACTGAAATCATAAACGGAATTGTCTTCCCAGCATTCCTGCTTTCCAAGTATTTTTCCTGTCATATATTTTTCGGTGGTAGGAAGACAGTTGGGTTCCGGAATGGCCCCATCGTCCTCGCTGCAACTGTAAGAACAAGCAACAAATGCAAGTAGCAAGACGATTTTTAATGCTTTCATTTTGAATAATCTCATTTTTATTAATTTTAATTGGGTACAACTACTGGCTAAAAGGAGTCCGACTCCTGCTAGCCGCACTATATCTATAGTTTTTCCTGTCCCCGCGCCTCATTTTTTTTTGAAGACAGGATTCAGGTTTCTATAACAAGATATATTTTCCCGTTTAGTTTACCAAACTACTCTGCAATTACCGCGGATTTGCCTTAAGGAGCGTGTAAAGGGTCTTCTTCAGTTTAAAAAAGCTATATCTGTATGGCGGACTAACACTGAAGAGCACCCTGATTATCCGTAAGCTAATCGTTTATTATCGGCTACGGCATGAGCAGCGGACTAAAATAGAACAGCCCCAAAATTTGCGTTTTGGGGCTGTTTTTCTGATAGTAGGTCAAAAACACTAGTCTGTTCTACTTTTAATTGTTTTCAAGTAAGGTTGGGCAGTGGTATTAACTCGCAAATTGCGTTGCCCCAAAGAGCGATCTCTAAAGGTAAATAAGCAAAATAAGTCGAAAGGTAGAAAATGGTAACAGCCGCTATGTCATTTGTAATTAAAACCACAGTTGTTCAGAAACCAACATGGCTGAATAAGCTAGCATAGGAGCTGGTTGAGCTACTTGTCTATAAATTGCCTCAAAAAGATTGTTAAGGTTGTGAGGTTTCTTTGGCACTGGTTACCACTAGCTCTTCTTCTTTTTGCGGCATCAGCTCCAGCAGTTCATCAAAGGTCTGCAGCAGGTCTTGGTAAGTGTCTGCGTCCAATGCTTCTTCGCATTTCTTCAGGAAGACTTCTTTGGGCTTCAGGTCTGCCAGGTCTTGCTCCGGTTGCACCTGCTGGTCCAGGCTTTGCTGATCTCGGGTGCGCAGGGGGCGGTGGATGAGCAACTGAACCGAAGGCTGCAGGGCAAAGGCTTCGTTAAGGCGGACGGTGTGGTCGTGCAGGTTGTTTTCATATTGCAGTTGTACCTCGGCCCAGGCAGGGTAGGCTTGGTCGCCGTTGTCAAAGGCAATTATCTTCGGGAATATCTCGTCTATGGTGCCTTTAAACCGTACTAGTTTACGCCAGCAGGGGACAGGCTTCTCAAGGATGCTGGATAGTTTTCCGCTTTCAAACTCCAGAATAGTCACCTGCTTTTTGTCAGCGATTTCTGAGAAACTCAGCGGAATAGGAGAGCCGCTGTAGCGGATGTGCGGCATCTTGTTTACTACCTGTGGGCGGTGCAGGTGCCCTAACGCCACGTAGTCAAACTCCTTCGGGAACTGGTCGCCACCAATCTGGCCCAAATTACCCACATGAATTTCCTTCTCACTGTCTGAGGCGCTGCCGCCGGCGGCAAATAAATGGCCGGTGGCAATTACGGGCAGGTTCTGTTTTTTGAATTCCTGAATGAGCGGTACCAGTTGGGTGTAATGCTCGCAGATGCCTTGTTTCAGGCGGGCTTCCCGTTCTTCGCCGGTTTCGCCGGGCACCGAAAGCCGTACGTCTTTGTCGCGCAGAAACGGCACGGCGCATACCACCAGTTGCGGCTCTTCCTGGTCATTAGTTACCACCACTACCTGGTCTTGCGGGTTAGCAGGGGCGCCGCCCACCACGTGCACTTTGTAGTGGCGCAGAAATTCAGCGGGGGCGTTAAGGGTGGAAACAGAGTCGTGGTTGCCGCCAATAATGACCAGTTCGCGGCAGCAGGTGTCTTTCACCTCGCGCAAAAAGTCGTAATATAGCTTTAGGGCGGTGTTGGAGGGGAAGCCGGTGTCAAATACATCACCGGCGATCAGCAGCAGATCAATTTTCTCGTCGCAAATGATCTGGCAGAGCCAGGTCAGGAAAGCCCGGTGTTCTTCGGTGCGTTCGTTCCCCGCCAGTCGTTGCCCTAAGTGCCAATCTGCTGTATGTAAAACCCGTATCATGCCGCTGCTCCTCCTATGTGGTCTCTGGTTCAATGCCCGAAGATACAAATCTATTGCCAAACAACTTTGAGGTACTTAAGACAAAGTTTGTGATGGGTTGGCAGGTAAATATTGTTTTCAAGCTGTTTTTCAGAAAACAGGCCGAAAACAAAAATTGGAAAAATTGCTACCTTATTAACTAATACATATACCCCCGCGCCATGAAGTCAAGTAAAACTCTGCTGCTGTTGGGCTGTTGCCTGCTAATTTCTATGGTGACCTCGGCTCAGGAAAATCCACACAAAGTAAGTATCAGGCTAGGGTACGGCTTTTGGTCTTTACCAGACCTTGGTTCTAATTTCTTTTCTGGTTGGTCTGATATAGAATATGAAAAAGACAAAGTGATTGGTCCACTGTTTCTGGGGCTTTCTTACAATCTAACCGAAAAAATAGAGTTAGGCTTTTCTGGTACCTATAACCGGATAACGGAAGAGGGGCGCTATAAATCCGGCAAAGCCCCGGGCACGGTGCCGCCAGAGAAAGTGGTGCGAATCAAAGATTCCCGCTACTACAGCGTAATGATGTTCCTGAATATTACCTGGAGGCAAGAAAATAAAGTAAAGTATTACTCGGGCGGAGCCTTCGGAACAGCATTTGGAACGACAGATGAATGGTTTCACGGAGATAAACTGATGAATGAGCCATAACGAGCCCCATCCTTCCATTTTACAGCAGTAGGAGTTTCTTACGGGGAACGCAGTTCAGTCTTTGCTGAATTTGGGTTTGGAATGAATGGGTTGCTGAACGGCGGTTTTCGTTTTAAATTATAGGGAAACCCAACTTGCCTTGTTTTTTGTGTACATAGATTGTGTTTTCGGTCTGTATTTCAGAAAATAAGCCGAAAAGAGGGACTAGTTTTTGCCCTTTCACCTACACCCTAATTTCTGCTACTTAAGGTGTATACTTCATTGGTTCTGCCAAAAAGTAATTATATTAGCCCCTTCAAGCCTTTTACAACCATACAACAAACAAACTATTCCCTAACTTTTACACCTATTTATGGCAAACCAACTTTTCGCTAGGAAGTCAATTGACAAGCTTAGCGCAGACGCCTTTATTGAGGGCGAGCACAACCTGAAACGGACGCTGGGGCCTGGGAACCTGGTAGCGCTGGGCATCGGGGCCATCATCGGGACGGGTATTTTCGTGTTGACAGGTAGCGCGGCTGCCCAGTACACCGGTCCGGCCATTATCTTCGCTTTTATTCTGGCTGGTTTGGGCTGTGCGTTTGCCGGTCTTTGCTACGCCGAGTTCGCTTCTATGATTCCTATTGCCGGTTCGGCGTACACCTACGGCTATGCCACCCTGGGTGAGTTCATTGCCTGGATCATTGGCTGGGATTTGATTCTGGAATATCTTTTCGGTGCTGCTACCGTGGCCGTGGGTTGGTCTGGCTATGTCGTCTCCTTCCTCCGCGACTTTGGTATTAACGTACCACCTGAGTGGTCAAATGCTTCGGGTGTGGAGATGGTGCAGTTGCCGGGTACAAACTCTTGGGTGCGTATTACCGAGCAATTGGGCGCTTCTTTAGCCGAGCAGGGCGTTGACATTGCCACGCTTCCGCACGCAACCGGTATATTCAACCTCGTTGCTACCTTGGCCATTGCTTTGGTAACCATTCTGTTGGTAAGAGGCATGAGCGAATCTGCCAAGTTCAACAACATTGCCGTTGTGATCAAGGTGGGCGTGGTTCTGTTGTTTATCATGGCTGGTTTGAACTGGATTTTCGGTAACACCGAAGAGGCCGCCGCCAACTGGACCCCGTTCTTGCCAGAAAACAAAGGTGAGTTTGGTGACTACGGTATCAGCGGTATTATTCGCGCCGCCGGTGTTATTTTCTTCGCCTACATTGGTTTCGATGCCGTTTCTACTACCGCTCAGGAAGCAAAGAACCCACAGAAAGACATGCCTATTGGTATATTGGGATCTCTGGTAGTGTGTACCGTTCTGTACATATTGGTGTCTGGTATTTTAACGGCCATGGTGCATTACAGCCAGCTGAACGTGGCTGAGCCTATCGCCATTGGTATTGAGAAAACTGGGTATACCGTCCTGCGTGACCTAGTGAAGATTGGTGCCATTGCCGGTCTTTCATCGGTCATGTTGGTGATGTTGATGAGCCAACCGCGTATCTTCTTCACCATGTCAAGAGACGGTTTGTTGCCTCCTATCTTCGGTAGGCTGCACCCTAAATTCAAAACTCCGCACGTAAGTACCATCTTAACCGGTGCCATTTGCGCCGTGGTTGCCGGAGCTTTCTCTGTAGATGAATTAGGTCACCTGGTGTCTATTGGTACCTTGCTGGCGTTCGTGATCGTATGTGCCGGTGTGTGGTACCTGCGCGTGAAAGAGCCAAACCGTCCTCGTCCGTTCAAAACCCCGCTGGTGCCGTTGGTGCCAATCTTGGGAATTTTGGTGTGCTTAGGCATGATGGCTGGTCTTCCGGCCGAAACCTGGTACCGACTGCTGGGCTGGATGGCCATTGGTGTTCTGATCTACTTCGTGTACGGTAAGAAACACAGCGTTATCCGGAAAGAGCAAAATCTGTAGTTAGACACAAGACATAAGACACAGTATGTAAGACTTCTCTTATGATCCAAAAACAGAAAGCCCGCCGTTTTACGGCGGGCTTTCTGTTTTTGGACTGTTTTTAAGAAATTAAGCCAAAAACAGGAATGCAAATGAGTTGTAACAACTTAGTTCAAGAAAGCAGAATTTTTCGCATCTTTATTGGATAATAGGCGAGAAGAGTTTCATGCATAAATTCTTTCTTTTTTAGGAGGTCTTGTGTCTAGAGTCTTACGTCTTGTGTCCCAAAAGAACTAAACCCACAAACAAACCCATGAAGAAAGTAATTCTCTCCGTGCTGGCGGTGGCGGCATTGTCGCTGCAGAGTCGGGCGCAGGAGACGTTTCCGCGCAATGGGGTCTATGATGAACGCTCCGGCTTACGGGCTTTCACCAACGCCACCATTTACGTAGACCACCAAACCAAACTCGAGAACGCCACGCTCGTCATCAAAGACGGCAAGGTAGTAGCTGTAGGCACGAAGGTGAATGTGCCGCAAGGTGCTTTGGTCACCGACCTGAAGGGCAAAACTGTTTATCCAGGCTTTGTAGACCCCTTCAGCAACTACGGCTTACCGGCAGTATCCAGCAACCGCGGTGGCTGGGGAAGTCCGCCGCAGGCCGAGTCTAAAAAGGAGGGCGCCTACAACTGGAACCAATCCATCAGACCGGAAACCAATGCCGTTGAAATCTTCAAGGTTGACCAAAAGGCCGCCGATGAGCTTCGCAAGCTAGGCTACGGAGCGGTAGTAACGGTGCACCAAGACGGTATTGCCCGTGGTACCGCCGCACTGGTTTCATTGGCGAACAAACGTGAGAACCAAGTCATTCTTCTGGACCGTGCCGCCGGTGCTTTGTCATTAGATAAAGGCTCCTCTACGCAGGAATACCCTAACTCGCTCATGGGTTCTATTGCCTTGCTGCGCCAGACGTATTTAGATGCCCAGTGGAACCAAAAGAACCCAGACAAAGAGCAGAATTTATCCCTCAAAGCGTTTGCTCAGGCAAACCAGTTGCCGCAGATTTTTGAGGTGAGCAATAAATTGAATGCCGTTCGTGCCGACAAAGTAGGCGATGAGTTCGGACACCAGTACATCTTCAAAGGCATCGGCGATGAGTACCAGATGCTGCCGGAAATTAAGAAGACTAACGCTCCGTTCATTCTCACGCTTAACTTCCCCGACGCCTACAACGTGGAAGACCCGTATGAGACCCGCCGCCTGAATTTGGACGATTTGAAGCACTGGGAAATGGCTCCGGCTAACCCGGCTTTATTGGCCAAGGAAGGCGTGACCATTGCCTTTACCACTGCTGATTTACGTGAGAAAAATAAGTTCCTGACTAACCTGCGCAAGGCGGTACAGTACGGTTTATCTGAGCAGGAAGCCTTGAAGGCCCTCACCACTACGCCAGCCAAATTGGTGAAAGCTGAAAAGCAGGTAGGCGCGTTGCGCGAAGGCATGCAAGCGAACTTTATCGTTACTTCTGGTGGCCTCTTCGACAACACCACGCTCATTCTAGAAAACTGGGTGCAGGGCGAAGGTTATAAAGTCAGCGAAACCCCTGGTGATTACCGCGGAGTGTACACGCTTAAAATAGCAAACCAGCCCGAGCGCCGCATGATTGTTTCCGGTACCCCAGCCAAACCCGAATTGAAGGTAGTGGCCCAAGACACCATTAAAGGTTCGCTCACTTTCCACGATGACATAGTCACCTTCGCTTTCGCGCCCATCAAGGGAGGCAAAGAAAGCATCAGGCTCACCGGCTGGAAAACCGATAAAGGCTTTCAGGGCGAAGCCCAACTGACCGACGCCCAGATGGTGAAATGGAACGCGCAGCTGTCAGAAGCCGCTACTCAGCAAGCCCGCAAAGATTCAGCCCGTGCTAAAGCTCCGGTTGATTTGGCTCTGGGGCAAATGATTTATCCGTTCGCTGCTTACGGTAAAACAGAGCTGCCTAAAGCGGAAACCGTACTGATTAAAAACGCCACCGTCTGGACAAACGAGAAAGAAGGCAAACTAGAGAATGCCGATGTGCTGATCAAAAACGGTAAAATTGCGCAGGTGGGCAAGAACCTGTCGGCCAACGGCGCCAAAGTCATTGACGGTACCGGCAAACACGTGACCCCAGGCATTATTGACGAACACTCACACATTGCGCTTGACGGTGTAAATGAAGGCACCCAAGCCGTAACCGCCGAAGTGCGTATGGCCGATGTGGTGAACCACGAGCACGTGAACATTTACCGCCAATTGGCGGGCGGTGTTACTACTTCCCAGTTATTGCACGGCTCGGCTAACCCAATCGGGGGACAGTCGGCGCTGATTAAGTTACGCTGGGGCAAAGCGCCGGAGCAGCTCATGTTTGAGGGGGCCGACGGCTTTATCAAATTCGCCTTGGGTGAGAACGTGAAGCACTCCAACCGGTCGCCGCAGTACAACGTGCGCTTCCCGCAGACAAGAATGGGGGTGGAGCAGGTAATGGTAGATGCTTTCCAGCGTGCCAAAGAGTACGAGAAAACCTGGGCCGATTACAACAAACTGTCAAAATCTAAGAAAGCCAAAGCTGCCGCCCCACGTCCTGATCTGGAGCTGGAGGCCTTGGTGGAAATTCTGAACGATAAGCGCTTCATCACGTGCCACTCTTACGTGCAGTCTGAGATTAACATGATGATTAAAGTGGCCGAGCAAATGGGCTTTAAAGTGAACACGTTCACCCACATTCTGGAAGGCTACAAAGTGGCCGACAAGATGCGGGAGCACGGAGCCGGTGGTTCTACTTTCTCTGACTGGTGGGCCTACAAAATGGAGGTAAAAGACGCTATTCCGTACAACGCCGCCATCATGCACAACGTGGGTGTAACCACAGCCATCAACTCAGACGACGCCGAAATGGCCCGCCGCCTGAACCAGGAAGCTGCCAAAGCCATGAAATACGGCGGAGTATCTGAGGAAGACGCCCTGAAAATGGTGACCCTGAACCCTGCCAAACTCCTGCACATTGACAACCGTGTGGGTAGCCTCAAGGCTGGTAAAGACGCTGATGTGGTGATCTGGAATGAGCATCCGCTCTCTATCTACGCTCGTCCTGAGAAAACCTTTGTAGACGGCGCGGTTTATTTCGACCTGGAGGCTGACAAAGCTTTGCAGGAAGCACAGGAGAAGGAGCGCCTGCGCCTGGTGCAGAAAATGTTGGCGGCCAAAGCACGCGGCGAGAAAACTCAACCGGCTCCGTCGGGCCGTAGGTTCGGACAGCAAGTGCTGCACTGCGAAGACGTGGAGAACAGCACTGAAGAGAGTCTTTTTGAATCAGAGTATCACCAAAAATAAGGAGGACGAGACATGCAATTGATGAAAAGCTCCGTGGTGAATAAAAAGGATAAAATGAATATGAAAAGAGCGGCTGCCTTATTCGCATCGGTGCTGCTGAGCGCTACTGCCTGGGCACAGGTTCCGGTTCCTGCTGCAAAGCAAACGAAACCTACCGTATTGGTGGGTGCTACCTTGCACGTGGGCAACGGACAAGTAATTGAGCAAGCCGCCGTGGCTTTTGACAACGGTAAAATCACGTATGCCGGTCCGGCCACTAGCTTTAAAGGCACTGCGCATGAAACCGTGAATGTGGCGGGTAAGCACATATATCCGGGCTTGATTCTGCCTAACAGCCAATTAGGTTTAACTGAAATCGAATCTGTGCGGGCAACGTTAGATCAGCGCGAAGTAGGGAATTTCAACCCGCATGTGCGGTCGGTGGTGGCGTACAACACTGATTCTGACATCACGCCCACGCTTCGGTCTAACGGGGTGCTGCTGGCGCAGGTAACCCCAGTCGGCGGCATGGTTTCCGGCTCCTCTTCAGTGGTACAACTAGACGCCTGGAACTGGGAAGATGCTTTGGTGAAAGCCGATGGCGGTATTCACCTGCGATGGCCTTCTATGCTGGTGGCCGGCGATAACAGCCCCGCGGCGCAGCAGCGGAAGCAGGCCCGAGACAACGCTCTGAACGAGTTGGAGACGCTATTAGGGGACGCCTCCGTATACCTAAAGCAATCCCGCGACCGCGAAAACCTGAAACTAAATTCACTTGGCGGTTTATTTGACGGAAGCAAGCGCCTGTTCCTGCACGCCGACTACGGCAAAGAAATTGTGGAAGGCGTTCGCTTCGCGAAAAAAGCCGGGGTGAAAAACATTGTGATTGTAGGTGGGGGAGATGCGTTGGTAGTGGCAGATTTCCTGAAGGAGAACAACATTCCGGTTATCTATTCTGGCGTACACGCCCTGCCAGCCCGTGCCGGTGATGATGTGTACCTGCCCTACAAAATGCCAGGTCTGCTGCAGCAAGCCGGTATCTTGTTCTGCCTGGATTACGACGCCAGCCTGCACGGCACTCGTAACCTTCCTTTCATTGCCGGTACCGCCGCTGCCTTCGGTTTAACCAAAGAGCAAGCCTTGTCCTCCGTTAGTCTGAACGCCGCTAAAATCTTGGGCGTAGAGGACAAAGTGGGTTCAGTAGAAGTAGGCAAAGACGCTACCTTATTGGTATCAGAAGGCGACTTGCTGGACATGCGCACGAACAAAGTAGGGTTAGCTTTCATACAGGGCCGCAAGCTTAATTTAACCGATAAGCAGCAGTACCTCTACGAGAAGTTCAACGGTAAATATGAGCAAGGCAAGTAGCCTTCCTGCCACTGTTAAAACAGAAGAGCCGCCCCAATGGGCGGCTCTTCTGTTTTAGGCCTTTTTACCAGAAAACAAGCCAGAAGCGGCACCTCAAAAGACCTGGCAGTGTCTGTGTCAATGGGTGTTGCTAATTGGTTTATGCGAAAACACAAATTCCTGCTTGCGCAGCAACGCTTATCAGGAGATTGTTTATCTGGAAGTGCGTAGAGCGCTTCCGCTAACTCTATGCAAATAACGAAAATTGAACCTACCCAGCCCCTCGGAGATTGAGTGTTTTGCTTCGCATCAAGTGTTGATGATTTAACGTCTAACAACAAATAGCGACTTGTATAAACAGAGTGCAAAGCCATCATCCTTGACATGAAGTTCATCACTTGTTAAGCCACGTTATTCTTTTTGCAAATTGTTCACTTTTAGTACTCCTTTTTCAAACTTCAACCTGAGTATTGTGTTCTTTTTATTCTTGTCTTTCTTTTCCCAGAGATAAATCTCATTTTTATAGTTAGGAATTCCCTTCGGTAGTAAGTATTGTATTAAAGTTTTATCATACCAGTAAGCAACTACCTTACCCTTTGAAAACGTCCCTTCTAACTTATTCTTTTCAAATAAAGCATATATGTTTTCGTCCCCCTGGATTTTATCCGATTCACATCTTCGGATTCTTTCCAGATATAAAGTATCGTTCACTAATCTCCAGATTGCCTGATAGCCTCTCCAGCAATTTGTACTCCTTAAAGAATCAGATGTAAAGCCAAAAGGCCTATGTTCTAAGAAGTTTTCTAGAGGAAATGAATATAAAAATATTGTATCCTTACCAATTAGTAAAAGGTCAGGAACTTGAACAGTAGCATGAGCATTTAGGCCTGTTATCAAAAACATAAAAAAGATAATTGCTTTTTTCATCATAATATGACCTAACTTAAATCAAAAAGATTCTACTCCTGTAACTGATACACATAAATCTTACCCGTATCATACCCAGCAATATATAACGTCTTGCCATCGGGGCTGAAGGTGAGGCCACGGGCTTCGTCAAAGCCGCCTTCTTTGGCCAGGGCAGGCAGGGGAAGGGCCCAATACCGGCCTTTCTCTGGATCTACCATTTGTAGCTGGGCTGCCCCGAATCCGTCTGATTTCACTACAAGCCAAATTGAGCCGTTGGCGTGCCGGGCAATGGCATTGGAACCAGCAGCGGTATTAGTAAGGCGTTCGCCGGGCGTAAAGCCAGTTTGGCTTCGGTTAAATACCCAAATACCCGGGTCAGTGGCACTAGGTATGTATAAAGTTTTGCCATCAGCGCTTATTTGACTAGTGCGGGCCAACGGTCTGCCTGAAAGCAAGGTAATAGGAGTAGCCTTGTAAGTTTTGCCCGTTTGCTGCAGAATGGTAGAATGCCCTTCGGTGGTAACGGTGGTAGCCACCACGGTACCATCTGCGGCGGCTGTGGCCTGGCCAATAGTAGTGGGCCCTTTCCAGTAAGCTAAGGGTTCTCCTGTCTCTTGATGGAGCTTGATCAAGTAGTTGTTGTTTACAATTACCAGCACATGACCATCAGCGTCTTGGCTAATGCCCCGTAAACTTACGGCCTGAATCTCTCCCTCCTCTAGCCGAATAGCTTTGATATGGCCTGTATTATCAGGTGCTAAAACTAGAGCTTTTGAGGTTAGCGGAAATGGACTGCCATCTGGTTTTCGTACATGTATTCCGGTGGTATAACTGGCAATCCAGATGTTTCCGTTACCGCTGGTGGTAATGCCATGCGGGGCAACTACATTGGGTCCTAAGGTGCCTTTAGCAACCCAGTTTGGGGCTTCTACTTCCACTGGTCCTGTTACCGATTGGTTGCTGGTGGTAAGCTGTAGCGCCACGGCAGGACCGGCAGATATGTTCTTACCATCAGACACGACAAGCCGATGGTAAATAGTCTTCACTTCGCCTGGAGCTACGCCGGCTAAAAACTGGCGCCACGCCTCTTCCTTTACTTTTACCGAAGTAGCTTTGCCTGTAGAATAATTCCAGGCAACACTTTTGAAGTCAGGGGTGGCTGAAACCTGATAAGTGTAGGTAACAGGGTCTTGGTCGGGGTCAGTGGCTGGAGCCCATGTAATCGGGAACAGGGCCTCTGTTTTCCGGATGGCGTACACGTGCCGGGGCTGGTGCGATAAAAAAGCAGGAGCAACCGGAGCAGTGTTTGAAACAGGGTAGAGCTGCGCCCGCGCAAAGGTTTTGCTAGAGTCAGGGCTATGTAGTATTACGTAAAAACCACCAGCACCCAACAGTTCATCAAACCCAAATTTACCGGGTAATGTAGCTTCAAATTCAATTTTCTTTCGGCTGGTTTTATGTGGTGTGAAGGTAGCAACGTGAGTACCTTCAGCGCCATGGCGGCCTTGGTACAAGCTTAGCCTCAAGTCTGTTTTTGCCTTGTTTTTCAAAAAAAAGCTCCAAAACGCCTCTAATTTTAACTGCCCATTTTGTAATTTGGCTGATACTTCGCCTTCGCCTGGTGTAGCCGGAGCGCCTGTACCTAAATGAGTGGCTGATAGTTTTCCGCTGGCTAGGCTTGTTGGGGCAACATCACGACGGCGGATAAAGCCGTTTTCCCCGTAAATAAGAGGAGGAAGAATTTTCTCGTCAAACTCAGGTAGCTGGTTCTGGACAATGTTCCCTACATCAAAGGTAGTATAGGCAATGCTGTCTTTCTCGCTAAAGTAATCAACCAACGTGATGGTATGTGGTGAGGTAGCAGGCGTAGTAAGCCATTTACGCGGGCCTGAGCCCAGCGCGCCGGCATTTAGCAGTTCCACTTGCCCTCGTTTGCCGGGGTAGAAAGCGTGGTGATGACCACTGATGTACATGCGCACCCCCAGTTCCTCCAGCAGGGCCTGCAGTTTCTCGGGCTGGCGAAGTACATTGCCAGGAGAGTCCCGCTCTTGCGCCACGCCGTACAGCGGCAGGTGGCCAACCAATACTCGCATTGGCGCTTTCTTGGCTGCAGGTGAAGTAAATGCTTGTCTTACCCACTCCAGTTCCTGGTCTGAAATAGAAGCGTCAGAGGCGTCCCAACTCACAAAGAACAAACCGTTTTGCTCAAAAGAGTAATAGAAAGGGAAGTGGGTGCTGTCTACTAACTGTAGGCCAGGGTGGTTTTTAGGATTCTTCCAGAAATTTTGGGTGACGGCACGTTCCCGCTCAAAGCCGCCGCCACCGGAACCGTCGTGGTTGCCAATGGTAAACGCAAAGGGTATCTGTGCCTTGCGCAGCGGTTGAAAAATGGTGCGGTCAAAACCTGCCCACATGGCTTTTAGGCGTGCATCAGTCAGTTGTCGGCTTTGCCCAGCCACCAGGTCGCCACCGGCAATCACCATATCAGGTTTCCATAGGCTTGGTAGTCGTCTTAACGTTTCGCCCACTTGAGCCTCATAGGTGGTGTCTCCGTAGCTACTGTTCAGATCACTGATAACTGCCAGTCGCACATCGCCACGGGTAGGACCTTGGTGCACTAACCGGATCGCGTCGGCGGCGACTTGCTTCCCTTGTCCCTGAACTAATAATTCAAGATAATCGCCTTTAGACAGATTGAAGTTGCCTAGCACATTCCATTTGCCTAACCCTTCAAAAGAAGCTTGGTTTACTGTAATGGTATCGTGCCGGGTGCCGTGGTGCAGAACATAAGATACCTTTTCTGATAGGTTTTGGTGCGCGGGCCACCAGGCTGCCACTTGATAATGCCCGTCGGCAAGGCTATCAAACTGATACTTTACCGAAGCGGGCTCATCGGAAATACTAGCTACCCTGGCGGTGGTGGAGCCATAGAAATTAGGAAGGTTAGAACTCTGCCAGAGACCTCGCTCATAGTAAGAATGACTCTCGGTGTCATAAATAAAGACTTGTCTGGGGGCAGATGTATTTTCCTGAAGCAACACCATAGCGGAAGCATTACGACGAAGCACGTTCCGATTTCCTTCGGGAAGGTTTACTACTTCATCTAAGGCAATCATTTGTGAAGAGCCGCCGCCATCTAAATTTACCGCTTCTTGGGTACCTAAGTCATAGAAAATTTGGGCAAGCTCCTCCAGAGTCACTCCCGCACTACCTTGCTGCCTGCCGTCCACTACCATCCAGATGACGGTGGTGCTATCAAGGTAGCCTGCGGCGGTGCGAGGGTGCCGCCATAAGTGACTGCCTCCGAACCCTTCTTGTTTGGAAGTAACTTTTATCTTACCATTCTCAAGCAAAACAGGACCTCCTCCAATTGCCTGAGAAGCAGGCCAAAGCTGGGCAACTGTTTGCTGCTTGGCTGCTGCGGGAGAGGGGTCTGGAAATGAATAGGCAAGACCACTGAAGTTGTAGTTCCAGGTTACATCTGGTTTACCGTTTACTATTCCAAAGGCACCTTTTGCGGCAGGGGCTGGTGGCTGAGCCAATACTCTTCCGTCCTGCACCATCAGGCTGGTAGATCCATTGGCGGCATAGTACCCTCCGTTGATACCAAGTATGGCTTTCTGCTGCTGAACAAATTCTTTGGTGCTGTACCGGGTTTTATTGTCGCCCACTACCCTGAATTTCAGGTTCTCATCGGTTAAATCAATGAGGGTGTACATGGCATGAATGGGGGCGCCATCGGCTAACTTGCCGTAAGCTTCATACACCTGCACCGAAGGAGGCAGAAGAATGTTCAGGTCTTGGCGGGGCTGCCAGTTGAGCTTCTGTTGGGCAAAGGCAGAAGTTATAGCTGTAAAGCAACAGAATAGAAGAAGAAAAGCTTTGGTACCGAAGGACTGCTGTAGATTCATGGAAAGCGGAGGAGACCTATACATTAGTTTTTGGAACTGACACAGAAGAGTAAATGTGCACCAGCACATCAAACATTTTGGTGCTGGAAAAATACATATTATAAAACGGAAGGCCTTCTAAATTTCTTTCTTTTTTGCATAGAGAGCTTTAAATACTTCCTTTTGCAAACGCGGTGCACATAGATGTGTTATATAAAAATTTATAAGAATACTTTTGATATTTGATGGAATCTATTTCCTTCAATTGTACTTTTGTATAATAGAAAATATTGATTCATACTCACTTAAAGCTGCCTAGAGCGGTATTCACAGAAAGAGGAAGATTGAAGCCATGGAGGATGCGATAACCGCTTCAGTAGAGGCAGGTGAACAAAAGCGAACTGCACCTGTAGATTTACAATTGTTCTATGCCTTGGTTGATAACAGCCCAGAGCCAACGCTGCTATTGAAACCTGAGGGCACTATTCTGTACGCCAACCAAGCCCTATGTTCGTTGGTGGGTAGAAGCGCAGAGTTTCTCATGAAACTTGGTCGGGATGTGCTGATGGTACCTGAAGATCCGCGTTGGCTGACTGCCCTTGAAGAAAGGAGGCTGAATGGTGAATTTCAGGGAGAGGTGTTGATGCAGCACGCCAATGGCTCTCATTTGCTGGTAGAGGTTAAGGCCAAGGCATTTACTTGTTCTGGGGGCGAGGTGTTTACCAGCGTGTACATCCGGGATATGCGGCCGCACTATCATTCTCAAGAGCAGCTTATCAAACAGCAGCAGCAGCTTCAGAGTACTTTAGCTGATCTTCAGCTAGTGCAAGATCGTTCTGCAGATTTGATCTGCACCTTTGATCTGCAAGGTGTTTTCTTGAGGGTTAATAATGCCTCCCAATCAATACTAGGATATTTGCCTGAGGAAATGATAGGTAAAAGTTACTTATCTTTTATTCATCCGGATGATATTGCAATTACAGATGATAGCACGGCTAAGTTACAGTCCTCAGCCTCTGCAGTCATCACAAATTTTAAGAACCGCTACCTTCACAAAAATGGGTCGGTAGTGCATCTTTCTTGGTCTTCTTCAATTTTAATAGAAGCAAAAAAAGTTATTTGTATTGCCCGTGATAAAACCCAATTGTTGGCAAGCGAGCGGTTTAAAGAAGAAACAGAAATGCGCTTGCAGGCACTGCTTTCACAAGGGGCGGATTTAATTGCAATTCTTTCCGCAGCGGGGGAATATATTTTTGCAAGTGCTAATTCGCACCGAATATTGGGTTACAGTCCAGAATCTTTTATTGGGAAAAGTTCATATGAATATATACATCCTGAAGACATTTCTGGGTTGCAAAAAGTCTTTGAAGAGGTCTTACAATGTCATGTAGTTAAGACAGAGCCTTTCCGCTTTTTAAACTCCTCGGGTGAATGGCGTTGGCTAGAGTCTACCGTTACCAATTGCTTAGAAGACCCAAACATCAGAGGTATTATTGCTAACAGCCGAGATATAACAGAGCGTAAGCAGGCGGAGCTAATGCTACAGGAAAGCGAACAGCGTTATAAGGCGCTGTTTCACCTCAACCCAGACGCGGTGTATTCTTTAGACACTAAGGGGTATTATACCTCTGCAAACAAAGTAACGCTGGATTTATTTGGTCTTACGGAAGAAGAGCTTACAAAGAAGCATCTTTATGACTATGCGAACCCTGAGACCCTTGAAAAAGTAAAGGCGGAGTTCAAGAGAGTATTAAGTGGCGAGTCCATTTCAGGAGAGAGCTCACTAATAGGGCACAACAACGTATATCGTTACTTTAATTACACCGAAATACCCATTGTTGTAAACGGTGAAGTAGTAGGTGCCTATGGTATAGCCAAAGATGTGACGGCTTCAAAAGAGCAGCAGTTGTTACTGGAGGCAACAGCTAAAAGATTGCATAATACACTGGAAAGTATCAAAGATGCTTTCTTCACCATTGATAAAGATTGGAAGTTTACCTATGTAAACAAAGAATTTGAGCAAGTAATGCGGCTAACACGCAATGGTTTGCTAGGTCAAGATTTCCGTGAAATATTTCCCGCTCAAGATTTCTCTGAATCTTATGCCCAATATCAACAGGGGCTATCTGAGCAGAGGCCGGTGCATTTTGAGACATTATATAAACCAGCAAATCTTTGGATAGATGTAAGCGCCTATCCATCAGAAGAAGGGGTGTCCGTTTACTTCAGGGGAATAAATGATAGAAAAAAGACAGAAGCAGAACTGAAAAAGCTGTCATTAGTCGCTAGCAAGACAGTAAACTCCGTGTATATTACCGATGACATGGCCCGCATTGAGTGGGTGAATGAAGGCTTTACCAGAGTGACAGGTTATACCTTGGAAGAAGTGGTAGGCTGCAGACCGGGTGATTTTCTGGCAGGCCCTGCCACCAGCTCAGATAAAGTAAATTCCATCAGAGAGAAGCTAGCGCTTGACAAACCCTTTGTTCAGGAGGTGCAGAACCGCAACAAGGCAGGGGAGATATATTGGTCTAAATTGGATGTAACACCTATCATAGACAAAGAAACGGGGGGCAGCAAGAAGTTTATAGTTATAGAAACGGAAATAACGGAACAGAAAAGGGCCGAGGAGGAACGTGCCCAGTTAACTGAAGAATTGCTGCGCCGGAACAGGCACTTAGAGCAGTTTACTTATATTGTATCGCATAACTTACGCTCACCGGTGGCTAATGTATTAGGCTTGACCTCACTGTTAGGTACAACTGATAGCCCCGAAATGCGGATAGCCTTAACAGAAAGGCTCCAGAAAACCGCCCAAAACCTTGATGCCATTATTCGGGATTTAAATGATTTGCTGAGCCTGCGTACGGGGGCAGTAGAAATGAGAGAAACTGTTTTACTGCCAGAAGTCATAGAGCAGGCATTACAGGTGCTGCCGAATGATAGCGCCAAACAGGTGACGGTAGAATTAAACGGCATCAAGGAAGTAGGCTCTATTAGAAGTTACCTCAGCAGTATTGTCAGCAACTTGTTGACCAATGCCGTTAAATATCAATCCCCTGATCATCCGCTTCAGGTGCGGTTGATTGCCGAAAAGTCACCCGCAGAAGACATGCTTTATCTTTCAGTGCAAGACAATGGCTTAGGTATCAATCTAGCCAAAGAAGGAAAGAACCTTTTTGGATTGTATAAACGCTTCCACTTTCATGTGGGAGGGCGTGGTTTGGGTCTTTACCTTGTGAAAACCCAGGCTGAGGCGCTAGGTGGTCAGGTTCATGTAGAAAGTGAGCCAAGTATTGGCTCCATATTCAAAGTAAGCCTGCCCATGCTAAAGAATTAGGTGCCTGATTTTACAATGGCTTTTTTCAAAGATTAGAAACCCCTGACCATGTTAAATTCTTTGGTCAGGGGTTCTGTTTTTTACCTGCTTTTGAGAAAGTAGCCCTAAAACGAAAAATCAATTAGGGGCAATAAAATCATTAAGACATAACGTCATCTCTCCTATATAACTGCTTAAAATACCCGCCAAGGCAGATTTCATCAATGCTGGCTTGCTCTTTCACTCAGACAATTCTTAGACAGAAAAAAAAGTTGATGTTTTCAACAAATGAAGGCAACCATTTCTGAACTTACTCCGTGATGGGCAGGCAAATACAGAAACTGTGAACGAAGCGGAAAGCAAAGCATTGGCAGAAATGCTTCGCGGTTGTCTGATCAACAACCGCGAAGCACAAAGAAAGCTTTACAAGCATTTCTTTGGCTACGCCATGAGTATTTGTTTGCGCTACAGCAAAAATGTAGAAGAAGCAAAGGAAGTCATGAATGACGGGTTCATGAAGGTGTTTACCAAACTCAAACATTATTCACCAGACAAACCTTTCAAAGGCTGGGTTAGACGCATTATGATCAATGCCGCTTTAGATAACTACCGTCATAACCTTAAGCATTACCATGCGGCAGATTTAGATTCTGCTTTGCCCGTGGCAGATACGGTTGATGTTGTAAGTGCCTTGAACTATGAATACCTACTGAGCTTAGTGCAGCAGTTGTCGCCTACCTATAAAACTGTATTTAACCTGTTTGTGATAGATGGCTACACCCATGAAGAAATAGCTGAGGTTTTAGGAATTTCTGTGGGTACCTCAAAGTCTAATTTATCAAAGGCGAGAGCCAATTTAAGAGAAGTGCTAAAAAAAAATAGGGTAGATGAGTTGGAAGAATATGTCTGACGAAGAGCTGGACCGTCTGTTTAAAGAGTCGGCAGAGCAGGTAGATCCCCCATTTGACCCGGAGGCCTGGAAAGATATGGACCTTAAATTAGAGGCCGCACAGACCAGGAGCAGGTACTTGAAAGGGGTTCTCTCAGTGTTTCTCTTGTTGGTTATGATCAGCTTGTTGACGGTTTATAAGTTCAGTTCATCGTCTTTTTCAGAATCTGCGCAGGCATTAAGCCAAACTCCAGCATCAGCAACTACTGACGTGTTAAAAAGTGACCCTGAAGGTGAAGAGAGAAATAGCAGGAAGCAGAAGAAAGCTATTCTGAACCAGAACTGGCCAGGTAAAACAATCACTAAAACAAATGGCATAAAGAATGCTGCAAATAAATTGGCAGTTAGAAACGTAATTAAAAAAGATGTAAAAACTTCAAATTCAATTAGCTGGAAGTGGAGAATACCAAGCCCTCCTGCAAGAGAAATGGTGTCTGTGCACCTTTATGATTCAACTGACACAGAGTTAACAAAGGAAGAGAAGCAAACAGAGCAACTAGGTGAAGTCACACTTCTTGATGTTCTAGCAAAAGACAAAGCCGCAGAATTAAGAGGTAGTATCTCTGCAGGTGAGTTGGCAGCAGAAGAGAATGAGGATGATTATAAAGTTCTTCAGGTAGAAGTTATGGTAGAAGATTCTCTTTCGGAGCATTTTGCCTCTGCCACGCACAAAGAGGACAAGCAGGAGAAGGCGCAGAAGGAGGCCTCTTATTTTTTTAAATCAATCCAGATCGCTTTGGCCGTTGCACCTGATTTTACTACCGTAAATTTTAGAGGGGTAGATGGCATTAGTGTGAATGGTGGATTAATCATGGTGGTGCCTATTACGCAGAAGTTCAGCTTTGTGACCGGTGCCGTATTGGCAAACAAAGTTTACAGCGCCCTGCCCAATGATTACTCAGGGGCAGGCGGTTACTACAGTGGCTCTGGAGAACTGACTTACATAGATGCCACCTGTAAAGTTCTTGATTTGCCGCTAAACATTAGATATAAGGTATGGGCAGGCCAGAGCAGCAGTGTTGCGGTGCAGACGGGTATTTCCAGTTATATCATGCTCAGTGAACGCTATACGTCCACATACAAATACACTTCAGGCTACGGTGACTATTATTCTAAAAAGACATGGGAGGTAGAGAATCAGAATCAGCACTTGTTTGCTGTTCAAAACGTGTCAGTAGTGTACTCGAAAGCGTTGTCAACTGCTTTTTCAGTGGGGGCGGAACCGTTTGCTAAAATTCCATTGACTGGTGTAGGGGCCGGTAAAATCAAATTGAGCAGCGCCGGTGTTTTCTTTTCAGTTGGCTATTCTCTAGGGCTAAGGCCTTAATCAAGTATAAATTCTGATTCCTTGTGGCAGCACTCAAAATGTGCTGGGTGGTATGTTATTGTCTACACATTTTTAAAACCTTTCCCATTCTAACATGAAAACTATTTGTAATCACACAACTTTTAAGCTAGTGATGTTTCTCTTTTTATCTGTTTTGCTATCTGGTTGCGGCAATGATGATGAAGATGACCAAAGCCACCTAGTGAAATTCAAAAACAGCACTTTGTCTGGTGCCAATGAGGTGCCTGCCAATAATTCTCAAGCTACAGGCACCTTTTCTGGTACTTATGATAAAAATACGAAGGTGCTGTCTTACAATATTACCTTTACTGGCATCACCCCCACAAATATGCACTTTCACAAAGGAGCTGCCGGGGCAAGTGGGCCAGTGGCAGTAGGTATAGGGGCAAGTCCATACACCAGTCCTATAAATTCCCAAACTGCTCCTTTGACCACAGAACAGGAGGCTGATTTGTTAGCGGGTAATTGGTACGTGAATATTCATAGCAGCCAGTTTCCTGCAGGTGAGCTAAGGGGACAAGTTACTCAGTAGGTTTTCCTTGAAGTCCGTTTCTACACCTTTTGAGTTCTATCTCAATTTTCCTCATGAACTTTTATGAAAAAGCCTCAATTCCTGAAATTCATAGTGCTGTCTATTGCTTTGCCGTTGCTGGCCGCCTGTGCAAGTGACAAAGAAGAAGATGTGAAACCCACCACGCCTCCCACCAATCAACCTCCGCCATGTGTCACCAGCTCTGTAACTTACTCTAACACTATATCTTCCATTATGTCTTCTAGCTGCAATAGTTGCCATAACACCTCAGTCGCATCAGGGGGAGTAGTGTTAGACACATACGCCGGAGTCAGAGCCCAAGCACTTAATGGCAAACTTGTAGGGGTTATTACCCATGCTGCAGGGTTTCCGGCCATGCCTCAAGGTGGGGCTAAACTTTCTGACTGTAACATCGCCAAAATAAGGAAATGGGTAGATGACGGTGCTCTTAATAACTAATTAATCCGCTAGATAGAAGAAGGGGTTACAAATACCCCCTTCTTCTATCTAGCCTTAGGTTACTGCTTATGCTAAAATTGTTGCTTTTGATTAGCCTTATTTTTGGCGCATTGGTATCAGTAAAAGGTCAAACCCGATACTTTACTAAAACTGGCCATATCTATTTTTTTTCTAAAGCACCTTTAGAAGACATAGAAGCACACAATAGGCAGGTAGTATCTTTTATTGATCTGTCTAATGCCCAATTAGTGTTTTCTGTGCCCATGACTGGTTTCAAATTTAAAAAATCACTCATGCAAGAACACTTCAATGAGAACTATGTAGAGTCCCACAAGTATCCGAAAGCCTCCTTCAAAGGCAAAGTTTTGAATATGCCGAACATAGATCTGGGGCAAGACCGCAAGTATAAAGTTATAGTGGAAGGGCTGCTGACCATACATGGGGTAGAGCGGGCTTTGAAAACAGAGGCTACTCTTGAAGTAAAAGGGAAACAGTTGTTTGGTAATGCCTCCTTTTCAATTACTCCGCAGGAATTCGACATAGAAATTCCATTTTTGGTCAGGGATCACATAGCCAAAAGAATAGACATTACAGTGAATATGTTGTACCAGCCTTACACCGGGAATAACACTTTATGAGTAACACTCGGATAATCTTAATTCTGCTCTTTCTGTGTATGAAGGGCACAATTGCCTTCTCTCAACCAGACCTCATGGAGCTGGCGGCTGCTCAAGATAGTACCGGGTCGCAAAAGGTGTCAGCTACGTTTAAGGCTACCAGGCTTATAAATGGCCATACAGTAGAAACAAACGGAGCAGGAGAGTTGCTGTTTCTGATTTCGCACCGGTTTGGTACCTTAAACAGCGGGGCATATCATTTCTTTGGCCTTGATCAGGCAACCATTCGGTTGGGTCTTGAATACGGTATTTCTGATGATTTTACTTTTGGTATTGGCCGAAGCTCTCTGGAAAAAACGTACGATGGATTTCTGAAGTACCGGGTTTTGCAGCAACAGACAATGGGCATGCCCTTTTCTATTACCGCTCTTACTACTATAGGGGTTAAAACACAAGAATGGTTTGTTCCGGAGAATAACTACAAGCCCGCCCATAGGCTTACCTACACGTATCAATTTCTCATTGCTCGAAAATTTTCTGAAAGATTATCCTTGCAACTGGCTCCTACATTACTACACCGTAATTTGGTAGAAACACCTACAGGTGAAAACAACATATGGGCTGCCGGTGCAGGTGGACGATTTAAGCTGACGAAGCGTACTTCTGTCAATGTCGAATATTTTTACCTGTTGCCGAACACAAAGTCAGAGCAATTTCACAACAGCTTGTCTTTGGGTTTTGATATTGAAACCGGCGGCCATGTTTTTCAGCTTATGTGTACAAATTCTCAGGGCATGGTAGAGAAATTCTTCATTCCGCAGAACGGAGGCAAATGGTCCAGAGGAGACATTTATTTCGGGTTTAATGTATCTAGGGTCTTCCAGTTGAAGAACAAGAGGGAGGAGTGGTAAAGAGTAGACGTATTTCTGGCATAAGAAGCAAATGCATCATATGATTTTAACCTTAATGCTCAACGGCTTGTTCATGAATATATACCCCGGTAACTGGGTCGGCACAGTATGTTGGAGATGAAAGGCAGGGAAGTTATGTGCAGAGCTCTGGGTTAGCAGTTGCCAACCAATTAGATCTTTTTTTTTCAAAAGCACCTGCTAGTCTGTAGCTTTTCAAGCTACAGACTAGCAGGTGCTTTTTTATGTTGACTGTACAAGTAAAACAGAATTCCTGTACTGAAGCTTCTTCCCGAACATTGCGGTGCATAAGTTTACAACCCAAAGCTGTTTTAACAAGATTCAAAGAAGATATAGTGAGGCAAAATTTGCAAATGCATAATTTTTTCCTACATTGTGCTCGATACCGCAACTATTGTGCTCGTGAACGCTAACGGATTTATCAATTTGTAAATAGGAATAGAGGAGGCTGTTGAACAAACAAATTGCTTTTAAAGTGATTTTCCTAAGAAATTCTACAGCTCAACCACTACAACAGAGATTGATTAGCTCCCCAAATGAGTTCAAACGACTGCAAAAGTTTACTTCTAGATTTTGATCAACCACTTAATATTTAGTTATGAGGAATAATTACCTGTTTATCCTTTTTCTGCTCTTTTCAGTTGGACTATTCTCAACCAATGGGTTTGCTCAAGAAAGTAAGGAAATAATAAATATTGATTTCGGCCCAGATAATCAAAAGTCAGCCAGCCCATGGAATAACATAACAAACGCTAAAACAGGCTCTGTTTCTGATTTAATAAGCGACTATGGCACGAACACGGGCATTTCCATTGCCATAACGGATCCTTTCAACTCCTGGAACCTGAACGGAGTGACAGCCGATGATACGCTAGGAATCCCTTACAGTGCCTCAAGAGAGTCTTTCTACGGAAATACCGTCTATTTCAATAATGCGACAATTCCCTTCTCCTCACTTACCCTGTCTAACTTGGATGTGACGAAGGCTTATAGCTTCGCGTTTTTCGCTGCCCGTGCAGATGTAAACGACAACAGAGAGACGCTCTACACGGTGGAAGGACTGACGTCGGGGTCAGCGACGCTGAACGCCACCAGAAACGTTTCCAAAATGGCCAGGGTGAGTAATATCAAGCCAAAAGAGGACGGCACCATCATTATAGTGGTGGAGCCAGGCCCTAATAATAACAACAGCAGCGGATTCTTTTATATTTCCGCACTTAGGATCAGCTATATGGCTGAGCGGGGGCCAAAATCTCTTTCACTTATTTCGCCAATCGGCACACAAGAATTCAAAGCAGGTAAAGATGCCACAATTGCCTGGGACAGAAGTGGAGTTGCCACTGTAAATTTAGATTATTCAGTAGATAATGGAGCGAATTGGCTGCCTATTGCATCAAACATTCCGGCTTCAAACAGACTGTATAAATGGACAGTGCCTGCTGTATCAACTGAGAATGCTCTGGTGCGGGTTGTTGACAGCGCTGACCCTGCAGTATTTGATGTGAGTGATCAGCCTTTCACCATTTTCCAGGGCACAAATGGCAAATCATTTACCATAGTGGTTTTAGGATCGTCTACAGCAGCGGGAGCGGGTCCTACCAGGAGGGACAGTGCTTGGGTATGGAAATACAGAAACTACTTAGACCACAAGCGCAGTAATTTTACTGTCACTAACCTGGCAGTGGGTGGCTATAATACAGCTAGCATTCTACCAGAAAATAACCCCGAAAACAACATCACAAAGGCACTGAGTTTAAATCCGGATGCCATTATCATCAATTTGCCTTCTAATGATGCGGCAGGTGGAAGATCAGTTGATGCTCAGATGGCTAACTATGAGGTTATTGCCTCCAGGGCGGCCCAGGCGAACGTGCCTCTTTGGGTAACCACACCGCAGCCGCGCAACTTCACGCAGGACAAGGTGCAGATTCAGCTGGGCATGATTGACGCTACCTACGCCAGGTTCGGCGAGGACTTCACCGTAGACTTCTGGACCGGCTTCAACACGGCTAACAACACCATGAAGCCCGAGTATGACAGCGGCGACGGCGTGCATATGAACGATGCGGCCCACAGGATCATGCTGGAGAGGATCATAGGGGAGAACATCAGCGGCTACCTGGAGGATGGTCCCCTTGGAGTGAAGCAGGAGATCTGGGGCAAGGTGAACGTTTTCCCGAACCCCGCGAGCGGAAGGGTGCACATAAGCACCGGCGACGGTTACGTGGTGGAGAAGGTGCAGCTGGTGGATCTTTCCGGAAAGAAAGTGCTGGAGAGGGAGAAAGTTTCTGTGGTAGAGGTAGATGCTTTGCCGAAAGGTCTATACATCCTGCACGTCTACACCAATAAGGGGCTTCTACATTCTAAATTAATAGTTAAATAGATAATACAGCATCACCTTCTAAACTCAAAACTTGTAGAAATATGGTTTCTGCAAGCTTTGAGCTTAAGCTGGCAGAGCGGGAACTGCTGATATTCCTGTTTGTAAAAAAATTAAGCGTCTACTCATATGAGAAAGAATTATCCTTTCCTTATCTTATTACTACTGCTTTTCAATATTACGTTCATTAACGGATATGCTCAGAACAGTAGAGAGACCATTAACATAGATTTTGGCAGTGGAAGCCAAAGATCTCCAGCACCATGGAATAATATTTCTGACCCCAACGCTGGTGCAGTAGCCAATCTCACAACAGATCAGGGTTATTTAACCGGCATTTCCATTGCCATTACGTCGCCTTTCAACGCGATGAATAACGTCACCGCCACAGCTGACGACACCTTAGGTATTCACCCTATGGCGGCAACGGATAACTTCTACGGAAACACGAGTTCCTTTGGAGGGAAGACTGTTCCGATGGCCGTTTTGACCATTTCAAACCTTGACGTGACAAAGGCCTATAGCTTCGCTTTCTTCGGTAACAGAGCCTCTGTGAGTGAGAACCGCGAGACACTCTATACCGTGGAAGGCCTTACAAACCCAGACCCAGTGGCTTTGAACGTCTCTTCCAACACATCAAAGATGGTGCGGGTGAGCAACGTGATGCCCAAGGAAGATGGCACTATCACTGTGGTAGTAGAGAAAGGACCAAACAACAGAAACAGTACTGGTTTTTATCATATATCAGCTATGAAGATCAGTTACGTCAACACAGTTGATCGTGGTCCTAAAGCTGTTACAGTAAAATATCCGAATGGTGCAGAAGAGATAAAAGCCGGAAGGGAAATTTCTATAGCCTGGGAAAGAAATGATGTAGCCTCGGTGAATATTGATTATTCCACAGATAATGGCGCGAACTGGCAATCAATTGCAAAATCTGTTCCGGCCATGGTTGGGACTTACAAGTGGATGGTGCCTAGTGACATCACTGAAAGAGCCCTGGTGAGAATATCTGATAGTGAAGACCCGACCATCAAGGATGAGAGTGATCAGCCTTTCACTATATTCCAAAGTAACGGAAAGCAGTATACTATTGTAGTACTTGGCTCATCTACCGCAAATGGAGGAGGGCCCTCAGTTAAAGATAGTGCGTGGGTATGGCGGTACAGAAACTATTTGGCTAACAAGCGAAGCGACTTTACTGTTATTAATTTAGCAGTGGGAGGTTATAATACAGCCAGTATATTACCCGCCAATAATCCAGACAATAACATTACAAAGGCACTGAGTTATAACCCAGACGCCATTATTATCAATATGCCTTCCAACGATGCGGCAATGGGCCGTTCTGTGCAGGACCAGATGGCAAATTATGACATCATTGCAGCCCGGGCGGCCCAGGCGAACGTGCCTCTTTGGGTGACCACGCCGCAGCCGCGCAACTTCTCCCAGGACAAGGTGCAGATTCAGCTGGGCATGATTGACGCTACCTACTCCAAGTTCGGCGAGGACTTCACCGTAGACTTCTGGACGGGCTTCAACACGGCTAACAACACCATGAAGCCCGAGTATGACAGCGGCGACGGCGTGCATATGAACGATGCGGCCCACAGGATCATGCTGGAGAGGATCATAGGGGAGAACATCAGCGGCTACCTGGAGGATGGTCCCCTTGGAGTGAAGCAGGAGATCTGGGGCAAGGTGAACGTTTTCCCGAACCCCGCGAGCGGAAGGGTGCACATAAGCGCCGGCGAGGGTTACGTGGTGGAGAAGGTGCAGCTGGTGAACCTTTCCGGAATGAAAGTGCTGGAGCAGCAGAAAGTCTCAGTTTTGGAGGTAGGCGCTTTGCCGAAAGGTCTATACATCCTGCATGTCTACACCAACAAGGGTTTACTGAGCTCAAAACTTGTAGTGCAATAGCTGTTTGTGTTTGCCTGTAGAGATTTACCTTGTCAGTAAAGTTTTAGGTTCAGTCTAAGCCTGAATCCTTCATAAGGAATTGCTGCATTAACTCCACCTGCTATAAAATTGGCGGGTGGAGTTATTATTTTAGCAAGCAGTTAGATAAGCAGATTAACTTAAATTGTTTTTATAACTTTAAAAAAGGTGCAGCAGAAGCGGTTTTATAAAAGATTAAAAAAATGTGATATAAATATTTTCTTTAATGGGAAAATATTATAACTTCGGTCATGTGTTCGTTAACGCAAAACAAATTTTTAATTTATTAACAACCTCGAAATCTGTTTAGCAGACTTAATTTATCCGAAATATTCAGAGAAAAGATAGCGCAGGAAGACTCAATGATAAAAGACAAGAAAGCTTATTTAGCTTTTGCTCTAAATTAGTGACTCTACTACTTGTAGTTTAATTAGTAGCACTTGTCTATCTGCACTGAAATAGAAGGAACAGTTATCTTATTTTTGATACTGAATTAGAAAAATATAAGATGCTTATAACTTAAACCTAGATGGAGAGCTTTATTAAAAATGTTAAGAAATATAGTTGCAAGGAGCCAGAGTGTTTCTAGTAACATTTTCATAAAATATTTTTAAATAACTGTGTGCTCGTTAACGCAATAAAAATTAGAATTAAGCTTAAGAATTATGTTGGTTTTAAGAGTGGTGATAAAATAGGAGGATTAGTAGGGACAGTAGAAGATGGTGGCTCTGTTAACCATTCAATATTTTCTGAATGGGAGTTTTTATGAAGGGAATAATTATAATTTTTAACAAACTAATTTTGCTTGTCATATGAAAAAAAACTACTATTTACCCTTTGTCCTAGCCCTGGCAATAAGCTTTATTGGGTTCAACGGATATTCACAGTCTAGCAGGTCTACAATTAACATAGATTTTGGTTCTGCTTCCCAAAAATCACCTGAGCCAGAATGGAACAACATTACTGACCCCACAGCGGGGGCTGTAGCCAATCTGACAAATGATCAGGGAGTTCAAACAGGTATCTCCATTGCCATCACGTCACCCTTTAATGCCATGAACAATGTTACGGCTACGGCGGATGATACCTTGGGTATACACCCTATGGCGGCAACGGATAACTTCTACGGAAACACGAATGCATTTGGGGGAAAAACCATTCCTACTGTCGTGCTAACAATCTCAAATTTGGATGTAACCAAGGCCTACAGCTTCGCTTTCTTCGGCAACAGGGCTTCTGTGAGTGAGAACCGTGAAACTCTCTACACTGTGGAGGGCCTGACGAATCCAGACCCAGTAGGTCTGAACGTCTCTTCCAACACATCAAAGATGGTGCGGGTTAGCAACGTTATGCCCAAGGAGGATGGCACCATCACCGTGGTTATAGAGGCAGGCCCTAACAATGTAAATGGCACTGGTTTCTATCACATATCAGCCATGAAGATCAGCTACAGCAATACTGTTGCGGGTATTTCTCCTGACATTTCGGCGGGAAGAATCAACGTGTACCCTAACCCGGCGGTGGGCACCGTTTCCATCAGCACGGGCAGTGAGTCAAGGGTGGAGAGCGTGCAGCTGCTGAGCCTTTCAGGGGTGAAGGTGCTGGAGAAGTCTGCCGTGAACGGATCAATAGAGAGCCTAGATGTTTCAGGTCTGGCGCAGGGTCTGTACTACATGCAGGTGCAGACCAACAAGGGGCGCTTCCACTCTAAGCTGGTAGTAAATAAATAAGTCTTATGGAGGGTAGAAGCTGCCGATAAACGCAGCTTTTACCCTCCATAAGTCTTCCTTCAACTAATTAAGCTCTGTTATCATTAAATGCTTAACCACAATATCTAAAGTCTCAGCTGCTAATTTTTGAAAAAGCAGTTTTTTATGCGTGTTGAAACAGAATAATTCAAACTCTAAACCTAAATTTATGAAACACAATTACCTAAAATCATGCCTTTTGTTCGTTGGACTAAACCTTATGGCTTTTGCTGGTTTTTCTCAATCAGACAGAACGATCATTAATATTGATTTTGGCCCTGATAATCAAATGTCAGCTGCCCCTTGGAACAATGTAACGAACGCGAAAACTGGTTCTGTTGCTGATCTTTTAAATAGTGAAGGTCAGCCCACAGGATTAACGATTACCGTAACGGACCCTTTTAACTCCTGGAACCTGAACGGAGTTACCGCTGACGATACGCTTGGTATTCCCTACAGCGCCTCAAGAGAGTCTTTCTACGGTAACGTTGGCCTCTTCAACGGAGGGGAATTCCCCTTCGCCTCGGTTACTCTATCTAACCTTGACGTGACCAAAGCCTATAGCTTCGCGTTTTTCGCTTCGCGCGCCGATGTGAACGACAACCGGGAGACGCTCTATACCGTGGAGGGGCACACAACGGAGACAGCTACACTGAACGCCACCAGAAACGTGTCCAGAATGGCCAGGGTGAGTAACATCAAGCCAAAAGAGGACGGCACCATCATCATAGCAGTAGAGCCAGGCCCAAACAATAACAACGGCAGCAAATTCTACTATTTATCAGCTATGAGAATCAGCTACAGCAACACAGTTGCTGGTATTTCTCCTGATATTTCGGCCGGTAAAATAAACGTTTACCCTAACCCAGCAGTGGGCAGCGTGGCCATTAACACGGGTGGTGAGTCTAGAGTGGAGAGCGTGCAGCTGCTGAACCTTTCAGGGGTGAAGGTGCTGGAGAAGACAGCCGTGAACGGATCGGTGGAGAATCTAGATGTTTCAGGTCTGGCGCAGGGGCTATACTACATGCAGGTGCAGACAAACAAAGGCCGTTTCCACTCAAAATTGGTAGTGAACAAATAGGGTATATTAAATCCTTTAGTTGATAATTTAAAGGTCTGTTATACAAACATGAAAAACACGGGCAGGGTATTTTCCCTCTGCCCGTGTTTTGTTTTAAATTAATAGCAATTCTCTCGCAGAACTAGGGTATCCCTTTGCGCTTGTCAAACACAAGCATTCAATATGATGAGTGTAGGAATTGTGAGTATTTTTGCCCCAGCAGAGTAGCATAAAGTTTTGTAGGCTTTGAGATAGGTTTAAGGCTAAACCTATAAGTACCACTGCTTTATGGGTGTTGTCGCTTTTTCTAACCTCGAAACAGCAAAAACAACTTCCTCTTTTAACCCTTGATAATCAAACTGAAGTTGTAACACTAGATAGAACCCAATAGAATACTTCAGATAATTGTTGGTTGAAAATGCAGTACTTGGTTTGGAATAATTTGCCTTGTTCTACAGCTGAGCCTGTATTTTATCATTGCAAGCAAGTTATTGTTTAACTGCAAGGGGTAAGATAAAAGGGCTGAGGCTAGGGGAGTATTGTAAATGCCGCTGTTTTAGAGCTGTTTTTTGAAAAACAGCTCTAAAACAGCGGCATTTCTCTATTATAAACTAAAATGATTTGAAACCTACTCCTGCTATGTGAATCAATACTATTAGGGTAGGGAGGCATTGATTTTATGAATTGATCAAACCACCGCTGAAGTTTTGCGGGTTGATTTCTCATAGAACTGGAGTGAAATCAGGGAATAACAAAGGTCTGTGCGTCTCTTATATTGGTAATTTAAAGAGACGCACGGACTTATTATTTTAAACTAGCTTACCTGCTCAGCTTTTTTTCCCCAGCTTCTGATTCCGAATCAAGGCTTCCAGGAAGTAGTAATCGGCGTATACTAAGGGAACATCAATTTCAACACCATGTGGCATGCTGCCCACCGAGTGTTTTAACAGGAAGTTGTTATTGGTACCAGGTTGTGCTAAATAGTCGTCACTCGCCAATGAGGTAAGTATGTCTTGAGCACCTTTTTGGTACTTGCGTCCTTTAGAACCCAGGTGCTGACCTAACTCTACTAAAGCTGAGCTAACCACAGCGGCGGCAGAGGCGTCTCTTGGCACATAAGAAAGTTTATTGGGGTCATACTTCCACCTAGGTGTAAAACCGGGTTGGTTAACGTTGAAATCCCAATAAGGTATTTTGTCTTTAGGAAGGTTAGGGTGATCTAAGTAGAAATCTGCCATTTTTTTGGCGGCCTCTAAGTATTTGGGGTCTTTCGTTTCACGGTATACTACGGTGAAACCATAGATGGCCCAACCTTGCCCTCTTGCCCAGGTGGAGTTGTCAGAGAAACCCTGGTTTGTTTCACGATGCAGAACCTGACCGGTAGCGGCATCATAATTTACGACATGGTAAGAGCTGTAATCTGGCCGGAAGTGATTTTTTAAGGTATTATCCGCGTGCTGAATGGCCACGTTCCGGTAAACAGGGTCTCCGGTTTGTTCGGTGGCAAAGAAAAGTAATTCCAGGTTGATCATGTTGTCTATGATAACCGGATACTTGAACATGGTTTTGCCGTCCCAAGACATTTTTTCGTTCCAGGATTTTATCAGGCCTATTTTAGGGTCGAAGCGGGAAATCAGAGTTTTGGCAGACTGAATCAATATGTCCTTGTATTTTGGGTTTCCGGTGAGTCTGTAGCCGTTTCCATAGCTGCAGTACATCATAAAACCAATGTCATGGTGGGTGTCATTGTACTGGTTTTTCTCAAGTGACTCGGTCCAGCGCTCCGCGGCCTCGCGCCATTTCGGATCTTTCGTGTATTCATATACATACCACAGTGAGCCCGGCCAGAACCCGCCGGTCCAATCATGAATATCAGTGTACCTCAGTGAGCCGTTTGGGGCAGTTGTACGAGGGTACTTTTTAAGGTCTTGTGCCACGGAAAGCATGTTTTGATATTGCTTTTCGGCAACGTTGAAGGTGTGCTCAGTGGCCTTTTGCAGTTTCTTGCTGTCGTTTGAAAAGAAAGAGAGCAGAGCGCAAAGCAAAAAATTGAGTGACGCTATTTTCATGGTAAAAGAATAAATTACGTAGTTCTGAAAGTTTGTTTTTGGTGAAAAGTGAAATATTAAGATTGATAGTTATCAATTTGAGTTTCTTGTTTTAGGGCTATTTTTTTAAAAACAGCCCTAAAACAAGTTATTTGCATAGGTTAAATCAGGGCGCAGATATCACGAATTTGCCTCTTTGCTTTATGTTTTCGGAGGAGGTGCCCACCATTATGGCAAACTCGCCTGGCTCCACCACATGCTTCATCTCTCGGTTCCACAGCTTGAGGTCGTCGGGCACCAGTGTGAAAGTCACTTCTTTGGATTCCCCGGGTTTCAGGTGGACGCGCTCGAATCCTCTGAGGTTCTTCTCGTAGGTGGTCACGGAGCTTAACATGTCTCTGGTGTAAAGCTGCACAACCTCGTCGCCGGCGGCCTTCCCAGTGTTGGTAACTGTTAACGATATGGTAATTGTACCATCAGCTTTTTGCTGTTCGGGCGTAATCTGCAAAGGAGAGTAACCAAAGGTAGTATAGCTCAGGCCGTGTCCGAACGGGTAAAGCAGCCCCTTTGCCTTGGCCTGCTCGCCCTCATCTGTCTGGGCGTTGGGCTTGGTGGGGAAGTTCATGGGCAACTGCCCCACTGATTTCGGAAAAGTAAGAGTGAGCTTTCCGCCGGGATTGTAGTCACCAAACAACACGTCGGCTACCGCAGTGCCACCTTTAACCCCGGGGTAGCCGGCGTAAATGATTCCGTCAATGTTTCTGTCTATCCAGTTAATGGTCATGGGCTGTGCCCCAATCAGTACTACAACTACCGGTTTTCCTGTCTTTTGTATGGCTTTTGCCAGCGCCAGCTGGTGCCCTGGCAGGTCTAGGCTGATGCGGCTCTTGTTTTCGCCTGCGGTTCTGGTGTTCCCTCCTAAAACTAAAACAACTCTGTCCGCACGTGTTGCTGTGGCCACGGCATCATCGATCAGCTTTTGTTCTTCAGCATTTGGTTCTTCTGGCAGAATCTCGCTTTCTGGCCACCTTTTGTCCACCAGCTCGCTTCCTTTGCTATATAGCACCTTGTCAACCCCTACCTTATTTTGAATGCCCTCCAGTATACTAACGCTTTTAGAGGCCAAGGGCCCGTAGTGCGTGTGAGCATATTCAACGTTGGTGGCGTTAGGTCCTATAACAGCAACCGCGCCTGTGTTTTTAGCTAGCGGAAGCAGGCTGTTTTTATTTTTAAGCAACACAATGCTTTCTCTTGAAGCCTGTAATGCAACTGCTTGGTGTGCAGTGTTGTTGACTAATTTCTCAGTGGCTTTAGGGCTTGCTACATAAGGTTTGTCAAACAAGCCTGTTCTAAATTTCACCCGAAGCACATCTGCTACCCGGCTGTCTATGACCTCCATGGGCAAACGGCCTTCCTTATTGAGTTCGCGCACATAAAGAATGATGCTGTCAGGGCGTGAGAAAGTGGTTCTGACGTTTAATCCTGCCATGAATGCCTGGTACACGGCCTCCTTTAGATTTTTTGCCACGCGGTGCTTAGTGGCCAGATACTCCAGCGCGTCGCTGTCGCTTACCACATACCCCTTGAACCCGAAGTCTTTTCTCAATCGGTCCGTTAGCCAGTACCCGCTGCCGGTGACCGGAACGCCGTCATAATCGTTGTAGGAGCTCATGACCCCCTGCAGGTCTGCCTCCTCTATCACTTTCCTGAAAGGGTACAGCAACACGTCCTCTACCTCGCGGGGCGCCACCTGCGGGTCGGTCCTGGCAAGGCCTTCCCGTGCGCCCTTGTTCGCGCTGTAGACGGCGAAGTGCTTGGCCGTGGCCGCCACTTGGTTGTTTTCCTGCAGTCCTAAGGTCATGGCTACGCCAAGCCTGGCAGTTAGGTAAGGGTCTTCACCATATACTTCCTCTAGTCTTCCCCAGCGTTGGTCTCTTGCCACGTCCAGAATGGGGGCATATACATTGGTATATCCTAATGCTCTGGCTTCACGGCCCGTGATTTGGCCCATCTGCCGCACCAGCGCCTTGTTCCAGGTCATGCCCATGTTTAGTTGCGTAGGGAATCCGGTAGCTTCATAGGCCTCTATTCCCCTGATGCCCTCGTTTGTGAAGTCAACCGGGATACCCAACCGGGTTTCTTCGATGAAGAAACGCTGGGTGGCGTTCATGCCCTCCACGTGCTGCTTTATATCAGTAGAATATTTTGACTTGTCAATGTTCCCCCATTGGATAAACCCGTTCAAATGTTCGTCAATGTTGGCAATTCCATCTTTCCAGATCTCGTTTTTCCATTGTGGGGTAGGTACTGGGTCTTTTAATATTCGCTGCCATCCGTAGAGGGTGGCCATTTGGCATGACTTCTCCTCCAGGCTCATCTGGCTTAACAAATTCTGTACACGTGCCTCCACCGCCTGCGCAGGGTCCTCGTAAATGTCCTTCCTGCCGTTCTTGTTCAGATCTATCCAGCCTTTGCGGTAGATGTCCATTTTGCTGGGAGAGGGGACGCTCTGGAAAGAGGAAGCTATTATTAATGTACACAGTAATGCCAGCGGTTTTACTTTGATCATGACGGGCAATTGTTTAGCAAAGTATGGTGACTTGATAAGACTGTCGTAATGAATATAGGAGAGCTATAAAGGGGATATTGCAAAGCTTCCAATTGCCTCAGCAATCAACCTTTGCTATATCACTACGGGCTTAGGCTTCTCTATATATAGTAAAGTAAGTCGTCTAAGAGAACAAACAAATGCTCCTGAACTCTTTTATGAAGGCAATTTACTTTTTTGCTTGTATAAATGCAATTGGAGTAGGAAGATTAATTTAATCAGGTAAGGGTTCTAATATATAGTAGTGTACGAACACATTATAAAATATTCTTAGAGTGTTCGAGCACATTTTTATGGTTTTTGTTGTTTGTTACATCAATGATGTATATTTTTAGAACGGAAATGTATAATAATGCTGTAAAGGTGGAGTGTTTGCTGTTTACAGGAGGCGTGATTTAAGGATTTTGCGGCAAGTTGGAATAAGATATAGGTGCTGCCTCCACTATTGATAGAAGTCACAGCGACCTACTTGCCGGGTGCGGCTTTAAGAAGTTTGAAAAACACCCTGCGCCTTGTGCTCGAGAAAACAAAGCAAAGGATTTTGTTTGAATAGGTAATATTTCAAATGATTACAGGAAGTTGGCTTAGTTGATTTCAGGAGCGTTGCAGATGATTTCTGAAAAAAGGACCCCAATTGCCTTCAAAGAAAGCTGGTAAGAGGATATCGATTTATTTATTTCTCGATTTGATAATAGAAGATACATGCATCATAAACCCACTTTATTAGTGTTGGCCGCAGGTATGGGCAGCAGGTACGGAAGCTTAAAGCAGATAGATGCCTTTGGGCCTAATGGTGAGACAATTATTGATTATTCTGTATATGATGCCATTAGGGCTGGCTTTGGGAAAGTGTTGTTCGTAATCCGGAAGTCTATTGAGGAGGAATTTAAGGCTATTATGCTTGGTAAGTTCAGTGGCCAAATAGAAGTGGATTATGTGCTGCAGGAATTGGATATTCTGCCCGCTGGTTTGCAAGTGCCTCCTGGCAGGGTGAAGCCTTGGGGAACCGCTCATGCTATTTGGGTAGCCGGAACTAAAATCAGTGAACCATTTGCGGTTATCAACGGAGATGACTTTTACGGGTTCAGTTCATTTGAGATAATAAGTAAATTCTTGACCTCCAACCCAGATCAGGAAATAGGGCTGGTAGGATATACGTTAGCCAATACTTTATCAGAGTTTGGGGCTGTTTCCAGAGGGATTTGTGAAGTTGCCCCTGATGGGTATCTGCAGAGTGTCACAGAGCAAACGCATATAGCCAAAGAAAATAAAGGCATCGTCGCCTTGGATAATGGGCAGGAGGTGGCTCTAACCGGCGATGAGGTGGTTTCTATGAACATGATGGGTTTTCCTCCTGCAGTTCTTCCCTTTTTTGAAGAGTACCTGACAAACTTCATCAAAGAACAAGCTGATAGCCCAGATCCGAAAGCTGAATGTTATTTACCCAGAGTGGTAGATGCCTTGGTGCAGTCAGGGCGTGCTAAGGTTCGAGTGCTTTCATCACCTGAGAAGTGGTTTGGAGTCACGTATCCAGAAGATAAACCTATTGCGGTCAATACCCTGCGCAGTCTCATTGATGCGGGTGTATATCCGAAAAATTTATGGAATAAAAACTTACAAGAAGCCTAAAAAAGATGGTAGTAGTAGAAAAGGCAAGTAATAAATTATTCGAGATCCTATCAAAGTTTGCTATACAAGGAACAGTAGGCGATGTAGAGCCTTTTGGTTCAGGGCATATCCATGACACTTATCATGTAAAGAACTTAAAAGAAGGAGAGCCAGATTATTTATTACAATGCATTAATCATAATGTATTTAAAAACATTCCGGCCCTGATGGAAAATATTCAGGTTGTAACAAGCCATCTTCGGAAAAAGCTGGAGCATCTATCAGGTGCTGACCCGGAGCAAGAAGTGTTAACCTTGGTTTCTACGAAGGAGCGGGAATGGTACTACAAAGATAACGACGGCAGCTTTTGGCGGGTGTACCACTTCATTCCCGACACTTTCACCTATGATGTAGTGAAAACCGCAGAATTGGCTTATGAAGGCGGTAAGGCTTTTGGTCGCTTTCAGGCGCTCTTGGCAGATTTGCCGGTTCACCTACTTCATGACACCATTCCAGATTTCCATAATGTGGTAAACAGGCTTCGGTTATATCATGAAGTACTTCAAAAAGACCCCGTAAACAGGGTTGCTGAAGTGAAAACTGAAATAGCCTTTGTGGAGGAGAGAGCGGAAGCCATGAGCGCCATTTATAAGTTAGGTAAGGCTGGTAAGTTGCCGCTGCGCATCACCCACAACGACACAAAGTTTAACAATGTGTTGCTTGATAAAAATGACAAAGCACAATGTGTGGTAGACCTGGATACTGTTATGCCTGGATTTGTGGCCTATGATTTTGGTGATGCCATAAGAACAACCATTAACACAGCCCCGGAAGACGAGCCAGACTTAGAAGAAATTCAGATAAGCGTTGACTTGTTCAGAGGGTTTACGGAAGGTTTTTTAGAAGAAACAGGTCATTCTCTTACCCGAACCGAAATAGAATCACTGTCTCACGGCGTGTTGTTGTTGCCCTTTATTATGGGCTTACGATTTCTAACCGATTACATAGACGGAGATAATTACTACAAAATCCACCATAAGGGGCATAACCTGCAGCGTGCGCGTGCGCAGTTTCAGTTAGTCCGGAAATTAGAAGAACAATATGACTTGTTAAGAGACATTATTGGGGAGGTGGCCAAGAATTGTAAGGAAGTAGCGACAGTTACATCCAAATAAGGATTTATATGCAAAAACTGAAAGCCCCTTTCTTTGAGCACCTCCACCATGATAGTGTCATGCAGGATGTTTCTGAGCAGCTGGACCAATTAGAAAAAAATGTCATTGCAATCACCCCATGGAAAGAATATAGCTATAAGCCAGATGTGCAGTTTGTGATCGCGCATAACCACGACTGCCTTTTTATTAAATATTTTGTACGGGAGGAGTCTGTGAGAGCGGTTTTTCGCCGTGATTCTGATCCTGTGTATAAAGATAGCTGTGTAGAGTGGTTTATTACCTTCAACCAAGATCCATCTTATTATAATCTGGAGTTTAACAGTTTGGGCACTTGTACTGTAGGTTACGGACAAAGCCGGTATGAAAGAACCCTTCTGCCAGAATCCATCACTAAACAGATTAGACGTTCGGCGTCTTTGCGCATTGTGCCGGTGCCAAATGAAAAACCTGTGGTAGAGTGGGAGCTAACCTTGATCATACCCACCTCTGTTTTCTGCTATAATGACATTGATGCCATCAAAGACCAAAGTTGCCGAGTGAATTTTTATAAATGTGGAGATGATTTGCCCACTCCCCATTATGTCAGCTGGAACCCGGTAGTGTCAGAGGAGCCCAATTTCCATTTGCCCCAATATTTTGGGGAGTTACAGCTGTTGTAGCTGAACTAGCGGCAAGAACGCAGAATCTGTTGTACTAGAGAAGGCGGGACGTTCTGCCTGAGTAAATATTACAGGATAAAGTTTAAACATTTTACTGTTTCATTGCTAAGCATTCAGGTTCCGCTATTTTTATCTGCCCAACAAACTAACAAACATCATCATTCCTATTTTTATGGTTACCACTTCTGTTTCTTCAACCCCAACAACTATAGAACCAAAGCAATCGCAGGCTCGCCCAATTCTAATTATTGGATGCCTATTCTTTATTTTTGGTTTTATCACATGGCTAAATTCTGTGTTGATTCCATACTTGCAGATAGCCTGTGAGTTGAACAACATGGAGTCATACTTTGTAGCCTTTGCCTTTTATATTTCTTACCTGGTGATGGCAGTGCCCTCTGCTTGGGTGCTAAAAGTAACCGGATTCAAAAAGGGAATGTCTTTAGGGTTGGTAGTGATGGCCATTGGAGCGCTCATATTTATACCGGCTGCCTACACCCGCACATATACCTTGTTCTTGTTGGGTTTATTTGTACAGGGAACTGGTTTGGCTGTTTTGCAATCTGCCGCTAATCCCTACATTACCATTTTGGGCCCCAGTGAAAGCGCTGCCAAGCGCATCAGCATTATGGGTATTTGCAATAAAGTGGCCGGTGCGTTGGCGCCTATTATTTTAGGTGCCATTGCTCTGAATGATGCAGATGTGCTAGTGAAGAAACTGGAGGTGATGAATCCTGCTCAAAAAGCATTAGAACTGAACGCTTTGGCTGAGAGGGTGGTAGTTCCGTATCTGGTGATTATTGCCGTTCTGGTGACTTTGGCTTTTATAGTGTATAAATCTTCTCTGCCTGAAATTGATACCGATAAAGAAGATGGAAGTGTAGCCGTTGGTAAAACGAATAAGACCAGTATTTTCCAATTCAAGTCTTTGATATTAGGCACTATAGCCATGTTTTTATATGTAGGGGTGGAAGTAATTGCCGGAGACACCATCATTAGCTATGGTGCTACGCAAGGAATTCCATTTGCTACGGCTAAATTCTTTACCACCTGTACCCTGTTTGCCATGATTGCTGGCTATTTGATAGGTATTGTGGTTATACCTAAATTCATTTCACAAGAAAAGGCTCTGCAGATTAGTGCTGTGGTGGGGGTATTGTTTACTATTGCAGCTATATTTTCAACCGGGGTAACATCTGTTGTGTTCATCTCTTTGTTAGGGTTGGCAAACGCTTTGGTTTTTCCGGCCATTTGGCCTTTAGCCATTAAAGGTTTGGGCAGATTTACCAAGATAGGCTCTTCGTTTTTAATTATGGCACTGGCCGGTGGCGCCGTATTGCCACTGTTGTACGGTGCGTTAGCCGATCATTGGAATCCGCAGCAGGCCTATTGGATTTGTGTGCCTTGTTACCTGTTTGTTCTGTACTATGCCACTTTCGGGCATAAGTCAAAAGCATAACACCATAGAAGTAATTTAGCTCTAATTGCGTTTGTTTTAGGCCTGTTTTCGCAAAAAAAGGTCTAAAACACACGCAGCGCAATAACCAAAAGCAGAGGCAAAATCTCTTTCGCTCAGCCTTTGGGTTCTTATACTTGTGAGAAAGCAAGTTATAGACCTATGGGCATACTTATTAAAATCAAGCAACAGTAAAGATTTAACAGCATGAAGAAGGATTCATCAATGGTTATCAGGTGGCGGGTGCCATTTAATATTCTTATACTATTCGCTTGGGTAGCTTTATCTCAGTTGACCGTATTGAGTGCTTCTGCCCAGTCCGTGAACTTACCAGATGCAACTGAAATTCCTTCCCATCCAAGAATTTTACTGCTGAATGGAGAAGAGAAAGGAATCAAGAAGACTGTCAAGGCTGATAAGAATTGGAAGAAGGCGCATGAGATGATTATAAAGGAAAGCATATCAATGCTCTCCCAGAAGCCAGCACAAAGGAAATTGAATGGTATCCGTTTGCTTCCAGTCTCCAGAGAAAGTATTCGCCGCATCTTCTATTTGTCTTACGCATGGCGTATGACCAAAGACAAAAGGTTTCTGGAAAGGGCAGAAAAAGAACTATTAACCGTTGCCGCCTTTGAAGACTGGAATCCCCAGCACTACCTTGATGTGGCAGAAATGACATTGGCTGTTTCTATTGGCTATGACTGGTTGTTTCATGATTTAACACCTCAAACAAAAACTACTCTTAAAGAAGCAATTATAACCAAAGGGCTGGAGCCTTCTATGTTGCCCAGGAACAATTCATGGGTTCAGCGTACGAACAATTGGAACCAAGTCTGCAATGCAGGTATGGCATTTGGGGCAATTGCCGTGTATGAAGACCGGCCGGAGCTTGCTAAGCAAATCATAGAAAGAGCTATCAAGTCTGTTCCTCTGGTTATGGCTGGATATGCCCCATCCGGTGCATATCCAGAAGGTTATACCTATTGGGGATACGGAACCACCTTCAATATATTATTTATTGATGCTCTGCAAAGAGCCTTTGGTACCGACTACGGATTAGCCTCTTTGCCTGGCTTTCTAAATACTGGGCATTTCGTGCAGCACATGGTAGGCCCTACCGGAAAAAGCTATAACTACTCTGACGGAACAGAATCCACTGAATTGAATCCGGCTATGTTTTGGTTGGCAAAGAGACAGCAGGATTATTCCATATTGTTTACTGAAAAAGAGTATTTGAGAGAAGATCCGGAATTGGTGAAAAACAGAATGCTACCTGCTGCATTGATTTGGGGCGCCGGTGTGAAGACAAAGAAAATTGAGGCACCAAAAGAGCTGATATGGGTAGGGCACGGCGCAACCCCTGTCGCCTTAATGCGAACCTCTTGGACCGATAAAAATTCTATTTATGTAGGTTTTAAAGGAGGTAGCCCCTCTGGAAGCCATGCGCAAATGGACATTGGTTCCTTTGTGATGGATGCTAATAACGAGAGGTGGGCAATGGATCTTGGTATGCAAGATTACACCACTCTTGAGGCCAAGGGTGTGGCGCTTTGGGATTACAGGCAGAACGGCCAACGTTGGGAGGTGCTCCGTCACAACAACCTTTTCCACAATACCCTTGCTCTGAACAACAGCCTGCAGTTGGTAAAGGGCTTTGCGCCTATTACAGGCTATTCTGATGAATCTTCATTTTTAAGCGCGGTTGCAGACCTTTCGTCTATTTACAATAACAATGTGTTGGCCGCTGAAAGAGGGGTGGCAATAGTAGACAATAATTATGTGGTTGTTCGGGATGAAATTAAGACCAACAATAAACAAACCACTGTACGTTGGTCTATGGTTACTCCTGCCCAGGTAACAATTAAAGCTGATGGAACTGCCGAGCTCACTCAGAACGGAAAAATGGTTCAGTTAAAGGCTTTTGGCCCTTCGAAAATCACCTTTAAAACCTGGAAGACAGAGCCAATCAAGGATTTTGATATGGAAAACCCTGGCACTATAGTAGTTGGCTTTGAAACAGAATTGCCTGCAAACACTGAATCAGCACTAACTGTTTTACTAGTTCCTGAAAAGGCTACTGTGCAGCCAGAGATGCAAAACATGTCTTTGAAAAAGTGGCCTTTGAAAAAGGCGCAATAGGTATTACCCATAAAACTGCTTCGAATAAAAATTAAACTCAATGTCAGCTCTTAAAAGTATATTCCCCTTATTCTTCTTTGTTGCCTTTCTGCTGAACAATGCCTTTGGCTTTTCTTCGTCAGCAGAATTACTTGAATCAAAAAAAGCTAAAGGTAAGGTTGTTCGACTGTTTATAATTGGCAACAGCTTTTCACAAAACGCTTCCAGGTTTTTACCTCAGCTTGCCAAAGAAAAAGGTCATGAGTTGATTTTAGGAAGAGCGGAAATAGGTGGGGCTTCCCTGCAACGGCATTGGGATACAGTTGTGGCCCATGAAGCTGATCCAAAGGACCCAAAAGGGAATGCTTACGGGGGAAAGTCTTTAAAAGTGCTTTTGTCAGAAGGGGAGTGGGATATAGTAACCATCCAACAGAATTCTATGAACACCCCTTGGCTTGATACTTACCAGCCCTACGCTAGAAATCTATACGAATTCATAAAGAAGCTACAGCCCAATGCCGAGGTGATCTTGCATCAGACTTGGGCATACCGGGCAGACGCAAAAGTGTTTGGTTTAGTAGCTGACAAAGAGCATGCAAAAGACCAGAAAGAGATGTGGGAGAAGTCTAGAGCCAATTACCACGCAATAGCTAAGGAACTAGATTTGCGGTTATTGCCTGTAGGTGATGCATTTTGGCAAGTTAGCTCAGACAAAAAGTGGGGTTATAAAAAAGACCCAAACTATGATTTCAACAATCCGGCTCATCCGGCTATGCCCAACCAAGCTAATTCACTGCATGCCGGCTACCGTTGGCATAATAAAAACCTAATTTTCGATGCAAACCATGCTAACGTAGCTGGGGAGTTCTTAGGATCTTTAGTTTGGTACGGAGTCTTATTTAATGAGTCGCCTACTAAATTAGATTTTGTGCCAGAGAATGTATCTCCTGAGTTTGGGGCTTATTTGAAAAAAGTAGCTAAAAAAGAGGTGAAGAAAAGCAAGAAATATTCTTTTGGTAAAATTGCCAGAAGTTGACAGCTCAAATGTTGTAAGAGCCTAACATTGATGTAGGCTATAATCTGAGGCACGTTTCTTTGTGGCGGATTTAATTAACAGCAGAGCGCTTCAGGATAGATCAGTGGGTCACATTTTCGTTACCTCTTCGGTAGCGTAACTGTTAGTACATTTGAAATTGCTACTTGATGTTATTTCTGGTTTTGTAGCGAAATGCTAAAATTAGACGTGCTACTCTTTTCAATGCACTCAATAAAGGCCACATCTACCAAATGGGAAAAAATATCATTAGCGTTATCGAGCACACATTGTTTCGCATTTTCAGATTTGATTCCATATCTTCAGGATGTGAGGTTAAAAAGGTATGATGTTGAATTTTGATCTCTTTTAATCTGGTATATAATTAATTGAGGCTAAGTAGTTTAATTAGAGGTAAGCACGGCTTAGTATTGGCTCCAGTTAAAATATGGCCTATGTCCTACTTTAATTTTCTGACTCTGCTACAACAACTATTTCCCATTTCTTTTAAAAGAATTGAATCTAACCTAAAGTTAGAAGCGGCATCACCTAAAGAAAGATTCAAGTAATTTGCGCCTTTTTAATAGAGTTGAAGCTAGAAATTGTTGTTTGTAACTTCAGCTGTGAAAGAAAATTACTCTGTACAGAGTGATATAGTTAAACAGTTGACTTAGCACGATCAGGCAAGTAGTTTAATAATAGAGATTTAAGCACAGTCCCTCTCCCTCAAATCAATAATTCACAAAAAAAAGCTGCTTGAGGTGGAAGAATTTAAGCTTGTTAAGTGCTCGAACACATAATGAAAAAAATATCATGTTATCGAGCACATTTTTTCTTGCTTTTAATAAAATAAGAAAATATCTTTAGTCTTGAATACAAAATGTTAACAGATTGTATTTGGTGTGGAAGGCTTTTGTGAATGTGTTTAAGTGCCTATAAAACTTCTAATAGGAGTAATTTAATTAAAAGTTTGCCTTACAGCCTCACAATTCCCTCGCAGATACGCCCATTAATGTGGCTCTCGGAACAATCAATATCTACTGGTCTAAATTTTAATCGTGATCTACCTAACAAACAAAAAGTTTAAACATGAAGAATAATTCTACAAGCTATGATTGTGCCCTTAGTTATAGGGGCAAGTCTTCTTCCTGCTCATTTTGGCGGGTGGGGCTTTTAAAGTGTGCAGCTAGGGGCTTTAGTCTGTTGTTGTTCACTTTATGTCTGTTTTCGTTAGACGCCCATGCTCAGCATGTACTGCGGGGTAAAGTGGTTGACGAGAAAAACGAACCCTTAATAGGTGCCACAGTTATTATCAAAGGAACTACCAGCGGTTCTTCCACAGACTATGATGGAAGATTTGTGATGGAGGTGCCTACTGCTCAAACGGTGTTGCAGATTAGCTATTTGGGCTATGAAACAATGGAAACTCCTGCAGGAGCTGAGCGGGATAGAACATTTTCTCTGAAACCTGACCAAGCTAAAATAGGTGAGGTTGTGGTAGTAGGTTTCGGTGTGCAGGAAAAAGAAAGCATGGTGTCATCAGTGGCAACGGTAAAAGGAGAACAGCTCCGTATGCCAACCAGAAACCTCTCAAATAACCTTGCTGGTCAGGTTGCGGGTATGATTGCTGTGCAACGTAGTGGCGAGCCGGGTTATGATAATTCTGAATTCTTTATTAGAGGTATGTCTACCTTTGCCGGCAGTAACTCTCCTCTTGTTTTAGTGGACGGGGTCCCAAGAAGCTTGTATGACATTGAGCCGGATGAAATAGAAACGCTGACTCTTTTGAAAGATGCAACTGCTACGGCAATATATGGTGCGGAAGGTGCTAACGGTGTTCTTTTAATTACCTCCAAAAGGGGTAAAGCGCAAAAAACAACTATTACTTACCGTGGTGAGACCAGTATACAGTCTCCTACGCGTGCTCCAAGGTATGCCAATTCTTATGATTATCTGCGTTTGTACAACGAAGCATTAGTGAATGAAGGCGGGTCTCCTGTATTTAGCGACGACATCCTAGAAAAGTACAGAACTGGTGAAGACCCAGACCTGTACCCGAACAGTAACTGGTGGGATATTATCATGCGAGAGCATACTTGGAACACCAGGCATACCTTAAATTTTAGAGGTGGAGGTGAGCGTTTCCGCTTCTTTACATCCGGTGCCTATTTCCAAGAGTCTGGCTACTATAAAGTAAACCCAGAGTTTAGTAAAGACAATGGATTGAAGCGCTATAATTTAAGAAACAATGTAGATATAGATGTTACTAAAACTACTCTTTTAAGAGTAGACTTAGCGGGGCAATATGTGCAGACAACTTTCCCTGGGTTTGGAGCTAACACAATCTTTGAGAGAATCTCAAGAATCCCTCCGCACCTATTTCCTGCTCGCTATTCAAATGGTATGCTTGGGCAGCACCCGCAATGGAACGGTAATAAAACCAGCCCTTATGTAGCCATTGTTGAGTCGGGTTATGCAAAAGAATGGCGTACCATGATTCAAAGCCGGGTAGATTTAGAACAAAAATTAGATTTCATCACCGAAGGTCTAAAAATCAGGGGAGCTGCCTCTTATGACGCAGATGGACAATTCAGAGCTACCAGAGGCAAAACTCCCAATACGTACAATGCAACTGGTAGAGATGCAGACGGCAATTTAATCCTCACTCAGATTCAAAGAGCAACACCTTTCGGAGAGCCAGGAGAATCTAACAGTGCAAGCAAAAGAATCTACCTGGAATCAGCCTTAGATTATAAAAGAAAAATAGGTAAGCATGATATCAATGCCTTAGCACTTTATTACCAAAAAGAGAACCAACTCCATAATAACGCTTTGGCCTACCGCACTATGGGTATGGTCGGGCGTGTTACGTATGCTTTTGACAACCGTTATTCCATAGAAGGTAGCTTTGGGTCTACGGGCAGTGAGAACTTTGCAAAGGGGTATCGTTTCGGATTTTTCCCGGCGGTAGGTGTTGCCTGGAATGTGGCAAATGAGGCTTTCTTCCCTGAGGCGTTAAAAAGTACCTTCCAGACCTTAAAGTTCAGAGGTTCTATTGGACGTACTGGTAATGATGATATCCTTGGGGACGGTAACAGGTTCCCATACAGACCTACGTTCAACACCAATGCACCAGGGTACAGCTGGGGTATAGGAAGCTCTGGGGCTTTAAATAGCATAGGCGGGATAAATGAGGGAAAATTTGCTTCCCCTTTCCTTTCTTGGGAAATAGAAATGAAACGGAACATTGGTATTGACCTTACCATGTGGAATGGAAGGGTGAGCATTGTGGCGGACTATTTCAACAACCACAGAAGCAATATTTTGATGCAAAGACGGACCATTTCTGGGGTAGCTGGTTTTAGAGAGTCTCCATTTCAGAATTTTGGGCAAGTAACTAATAAAGGATTTGATGGTAGCATTGAGCTGAGACATACTATTGGTGACTGGACTTTTAGTGGTAGAGGAAATTATACTTTTGCCCGCAACAGAATCACTGAAATAGATGAAATTCCACAAGTTCATGAATGGATGAATGTTACAGGAACAAGGTTGAATAGTGTAGGTAGTATGCTAATTGCGGAAAGATTATTTGAGGAAAGTGATTTTGATGTTACCATGGGTACAAATGGTAAGAAGCAGTACACCCTAAAAGAGGGTATAGCTACTAAAAATGATTTCCCTAACCCACTTCCGGGTGATATCAAATATAAAGATTTAAACAATGATGGTGTTGTAGATGATTTTGATAGAACTATAGACCAATTTGACCCATACATTCCAGAGATTATTTATGGTTTCGGTTTAAATGTGATGTATAAAGGCTTCTATGGTAGTGTATTTTTCCAAGGGGCAGATAATGTTACTGTGAACCTGAACAACCAAGCAAATGCATTTATGCCCTTCCATTGGGGTTTAACAGAAAGCAACGTACGCCAGGAAATTGTAGAATCAAGATGGACTGAAGAAAATCCTTCCCAAGATGTATTCTTCCCTCGTCTCAGACAACAGAGTATGGGTAATACTAACACCCTTAGCACTTGGTGGCTAAGAGACGGTGCATTCTTAAGACTGAAGAATGTGGAGTTTGGTTATAATTTTGGACCAAAAGTGTTGGCTTTAGGCAGAATGAAGGCAGCAAGAATTTACTTAATGGGGCAAAACGTGACCGTATGGGATGAGGTGCAGATGTATGACCCAGAACTGGGGAATAGTGCGGGCGGTACAAGGTACCCTTTGCCTAGAATGTGGACCGGTGGTTTAGAAGTTACCTTTTAATTAAAAGCGACATGAAAAGAATATTTATAATAGCAAGTCTTTTGTTCTCTACTCTGTTCGTGAGTTCCTGTGAAGATTATTTAGATGATGTGTCTAAGGAACTAGCGGAAGAAAGAACAATGGAGAGTATTTTCTCTAATCCGAGTGAGGTCAGAAGATTCCATAGGAGTATTTATAATGCTATACCAAACACAGGGAATTTTTGGTTTAATACTGCCAATGGTCAAGATAACCCTTGGACCTGGATGTCAGATGAAATCGAATTTCGGAATGTAGTAGAGTTAAATACATTTGCCTATAATGCTGGTGAAGACAGGTTCTCAAGATGGGGCTTTTATAGAGAAATAAGACAAGCAAACTTGTTTCTGGAATATGCCAGAGAAATTCCACAAAATGGTACAGTAGTAGAGTTTTTAGATGCAGCTGAGGTAAAAGATTTAAAAGCTCAAGCTAGATTTTTTAGAGCTTATTATCATTATTTGCTATTTGAGCTGTATGGTCCAATTCCGATTATGGATAAGATAGCCGACCCCAAAGAGCCCAATATAGATTATCCAAGAAACTCAGTGGATGAGGTTGTTGATTTTATCTACAATGAATTAACCGCCGTGGCAGATGAGTTGAAGAACCCTGATTTGTCTGATCAAACTCTATTGGCTGTACCCACAAAAGGTACTGCCCTGGCTGTTCGGGCAAAACTAATGGTGTATGCTGCCAGCCCGCTTTATAATGGTGGTTATGCTGAAGCCATGGCTCTTAAAAACCCTGATGGGAAGCAACTGTTCCCTGCGTACAGTGCTAACAAATGGAATAGAGCTTTAACAGCTATTCAAGAGTTTATTGATTACGCAAACCAAGGCCATTACTCGCTTTATAAGGCGTATACCAATGGTCAGTATGACCCTGACAAAAGTGTGTACGAAGTTTTCCAGAGTTATAATGAAGAAGTCATCTTTGCTCGTTCTGACGTTGGAGATACTTGGGGCAGCGTATCTAATTCGGCTAAAGTAGGTATTGATGCCCGTTCCTTACCTAGAGGTACTCTTGGAGGAACAAGCCAGACTGGAGTAATAGGTTTGGTGCAAGAGTATGTAGACGATTACTTCATGATGGATGGTTTGCCGATAGAAGAATCTCCACTTTACCAAGAAGAAGGTTTCTCTGCTCCTGGCGAAGACTTAACTGGTCAAAACGGTGCGGGAATCTCTAAAATGTACATTAACCGCGAGCCAAGATTCTACAACAGTGTTTTCTACAACGGTAGAAGGTGGCACGTAGGTAACCAGCAAATCTGGTTCCATGATGGAGGTAATAGTGATAGAGGCAACAACATAGATATCAGAACGGGCTATATTAATTACAAGCGTTTGAACAGAAGGGTTTACAATTCTGGTACCAACCCAAGAAGTGTTTACCGTCCGGCTATTATCTTCCGCTTGGCCGAGTTCTATTTGCTATATGCTGAAGTTCTGAATGAGGTAAACCCTACAGACCCACGTATTATAGAATATGTGGACAAGGTAAGAGAAAGAGCAGGTATACCTAAACTAGCTGATATCAAGCCAGGGATCATAGGAAACCAAAACTTACAGAGAGAGGCTATACGTCGTGAAATGCGGGTAGAGTTGGCCACAGAAGGGCAGCGGTATTTCAATGTAAGAAGATGGATGATTGCTGAAAATGAGCCTGGTGAAGGCGGCCAAGGTGGATTGTTCCATGCTATGAATCTAGATGGTAATACAAAAGAGGAGTTCCAGGTGCGTACCCCGCTGGAGAATAGGGTTTTTGAGCGCAGAATGTATCTGTACCCAATTCCAATGAGGGAGGTGCAGAATAGCCCCGCCATTATCCAGAACCCAGGGTATTAATACTCTGAAATTTTAAAGTCATAAATGGCTGCAGCTGTCAGAAGGCTGCAGCCATTTTTCTAACACAGGAATCCAGAGCTCAGAGAAAAATCTGTCAAACAATAACCGCCGGTAAGTAGCAAGCTCATTGAGAAGTCTGCTGAGTGATTTTTAGGCTCTTAAGCCTTCCATTATTGTTTGTTCATAGTTTACATGCCGCAACTGTCTTTTAAAAAAGCTTATACTGTTAAAACTGCTTATTCATGTTTTTAGAAGTACCAAGAATCCAGCTGATCAAGGCCAAAACATCATTTATTGTTTTAGTCATTCTTTGTGCGGCACATCTAGCTGCAATAGGGCAGAAAGCGCCTGACTACTACAAAGTGAATATTAACAAAGACCAGTATAAAACTTATACCGGCCACATGAAAATGGGTACTCCCTGGTCTCCTTCAGGGGACACCCTTTCTTACACAAATGTATACCTCACTAAAAATGGTAAGCCTTGGTTTCCGGTGCAGGGTGAAATGAATTTTACCAAGGTGCCTCGGGCGCAGTGGGAAGACGGTATTTTGAAAATGAAAGCCGCAGGAATTCAGGTAATTGGCACCTACGTGGTGTGGCTATACCATGAAGAGACTGAGGGTAAGTTTGATTGGTCCGGAAACAAAGATCTTTCTGCCTTTCTTGAACTGTGCAAAAAGCATGACATGTACGTATGGCTTAGAATTGGCCCCTGGACCCACTTTGAAGTACGTAACGGTAGTTTCCCAGATTGGCTGCAGAACCTGCCTAACAGGTTAAGAAGTAATGACCCCGTTTATTTAAAATACGCTGACAGATGGTTTGAGCAGATTGCTAAGCAGGCATCTCCTCACTATTTTAAAAACGGAGGAGCGGTTATAGCTGTTCAGATAGAGAATGAATTGGAATACAGAAGGTCAGAGGAGAATTACAAGCACATGCTCAAGCTGAAAGAATTGGTGCTGAAGCAAGGCATAGATGTACCGTATTACTCTTCTTTTGCCCCAGACAAAGAAGGCCAAACCGACTTTCTGCATACCATAGGCGGCTACGGAGATTCACCCTGGGCGCAGCATACGGACAAACTGTTCAAAGACCCTTACTACATCAGACGTTTAGCCAGCGACCCGGACATTGGGTCAGACCTTTTTGGTATGAGAGACACGAAGGTATATTCACAATACCCAGGTCTTTCTGCTGAGATTGGTAGCGGTATGCAGGTAACGTATCACCGTAGAAATATATTTAACACACCAGATGCGCTAGGGCCAGGCTTTACCCGTTTAGCGTCCGGATTGAATGGTTTAGGTTATTTTATGTTCCATGGTGGCATAAACCCAGTGGGTGAAATTACGCCATTCCATGAAACCAGAGCTACCGGTTACCCTAATGATGTGACTATTCTAAACTATGACTTTACCGCTCCCATTGGGGCTATGGGAGAGTTGAAGGATTCTTACTATGAGTTCAGACTGACGAACCTTTTCTTAAAAGACTACGGAAGCAAACTAGCTACTCAGTCAGCTTTTTTCCCAGAGAAGGATGTGAAAACTCCTTTCTCTCATGACACCGTTCGTTTCTCTGTCAGGTCTCACAACAACTCTGGGTTTATCTTCGCCAGCAACTATAACCGAAATGTAAAGCTGAAAGATGCTCAGAATTTTCAGGTAGCCATTGAATACAAGGGCAAGACATTACTGGTGCCAGAAAAGCCGGTAACTTTTCCTTCAGGTAAAATGTCTATCTGGCCTTTTAATTTAGACATTCATTCTGCAAAACTGGTATACTCTACTTCTCAACCGTTGTTCCGTCTTAAAAATCCGGGTAAAGAAACCCATGTGTTTTTCTCTGACGGTGCTTCAGAATTAGTTTTTGAAGCCGCTGGGATAAAAAGCATCAACCTAGGCGAGGGCTTAGCTATGCAGAACAGAGACGGGAAAAGGTATATTCAGGTGAACAAACCCGGGAAGAAAAGTATCATCTCCATAGTGCCTGCCTCTGGCGTACCCTTTGATGTACTGGTGCTTAGCAAGGAAGAGGCTTTAATGAGCAGCAAATATTCTACTGACGGCTCAGAACACTTGCTGGTAAGTAATGCACTGGTAATGGTAGACGGAGGAAATCTGCGGATTCAGAAATATGATAATCCGTCAACAGAGATTTACGCTTACCCAACGTTGAGCCTTAACCTGCCAGCGCAATGGAAGTCAGAACAGAATTCAGGGGGCACTTCATTTACCAAGTATTCCTTGAATGCCGAACCAGTAAAATTATCTGATGTCACAGTAAAAGAATTGTCTTTCAAACCAGAGGATTTTTGGTTTACAGATTCAGTTTTGCTGAAAAAACTGCAGGCAAAATACGAGTTTCCGTTACAGGGCGCTGCCCAGCTATATCCGCCCAAGAACCCTATCAATGTTTACTACAGAAAGCATTTGAACATAGCTAATCCGAAAAATAAGACAGTTGTGCTGGCTTTCAATGCTGATGACGAAGCGGAAGTTTGGGTAAATGGAAAACAGCTGAAATACTACAATGACTCCAGAAATGTAAGTCTGTTAAAGCTAGATAAATACCTGACGAAAGGAGATAACGTTCTTAGCTTCAAAGTGACCAACCATAACAGAGGAGCCGGATTCTCCGCTAAAATCTATACCATTGAGGGAGATAACATTCAAACGGTAGAAACCGACGGAAGCTGGTTAAGCAACCTTGCGCCGGAAAAAAACTGGAACAGTAAAAAATTAGATGACAGTAAGTGGGAAAAAGCGGTAGTAAGAAATGTCAATTTCAGAAAGATTGCATGGAAAGAAACGCAGCCTGGGCCACAGTATGGCTTAAACTTTATTCCACATCCAAATCAGAAGCTGTTTTCAGTAAGTCTTCCTAAAGGCAATGCTCCCGGTTTAAAAGACGTTTTGTTTAACGTTGACTACAGCGGAGATGTGGCAGCTGTTTATCAGAAAGACAAGCTAGTCTTTGATGATTTTAATAATGATGCCGGTAAGTGGTTGCTTAGAAGAAGTATGTTCAATGGCTCAGATAAAACAGCCTTGTTCCAGCTATTCTCTGTTCAGCCACATTATAAATTTTACCTTGAAGATGATGTGAAATCTAAGTTTTGGGAAGGTAAAAATCCTAAAATAGAAAACATCAAACTTATTCCTGTTTATGAGTATCAAATTCCAGTGCAAAGCAAAAGCTAATATCAATTTAACCTGTTTGGGGGCAATACTTGCCTTCACCTTTTTTACTTCCTGCCGGCAAGTGTCGGGTAGTCATGAAATAACCGTTAGAAACAGGTTAGATATTGATCGGCCGGTAGAAACAATTTCTGTTCCGGTTAAAGAAGTAAAAGCCTTGGTGAAAAAGTTTGGCGCAGCTAATATTGTCATCAAAGACACGGAAACAGGAGATATTTTGCTAAGCCAGCCGGTTGATCTAGATTTAGACGGTGTCATAGACGAAATACTCTTTCAGACTGACATACAAGCCAAAGCAGAAAAGAAGTTTTTGGTGCAGGGAAGAACCAACGCTAATGACTCTCAACCAGAGAGCAAGGTGAAAGCCTATTCACGTTTTGTGCCGGAGCGAACCGATGATTATGCCTGGGAGAATGACCGTGTCGCTTTTAGAACATACGGCCCGGTGGCCCAGCAAATGGTGGAGCAAGGCAAACCAGGCGGCACACTTACCAGCGGTATGGATGCTTGGTTTAAGCGGGTTGAATATTCTATCATTGATTCCTGGTACCAGAAGAATTTGGAAATACCTGGTTATTACCATACTGACCACGGTGAAGGATACGACCCTTACCATGTAGGTGCAAGCCGGGGGATTGGTGGGATAGGCGTTTGGGAACAGGATTCGTTGTATGTGTCTAAAAACTTTGTGAGTTATAAGAGAATTGCAGCGGGCCCTATCAGAACCATCTTTGAGTTGACCTACGCTCCTTGGCAAGCGAATGGAAGAACTGTAACAGAGAAGAGAACGATTAGTCTAGATCTGGGCAGCAACCTTTCAAGATTTGAGGTTGATGTTAAAAGCGATGTTCCGCTGCCAAACGTTACCGTGGGTATAACTTTGCATGATAAAAAAGGTCAGGTGAAGGCAAATGAAAGAGAAGGGTGGTTTAGATACTGGGAGCCTATGGATGACTCTTTTCTGGGAACCGGTATGGTAATACTGCCAGAGGCGGTACAATCCTTTAATGACCATAGGGTAAAGAGGCCTGATATGAGTCACTTGTACCTAATGGCTTCTCCCAAAGAAGGAAAGCTTGTTTACTATGCTGGCTTTGGGTGGACTAAAAGCGGTCAGTTCAAAAATGTGCAGGAATGGGATCTGTATCTGGCAAATTACGCTAAACGAATCGCCTCTCCTTTAGAAGTTACCTTCAAGTAGCACCCTTCACGGTATAAGCATTTATTCCATTATCTGCTTTAGGGCTGTTTTTAGAAAAACAGCCCTAAAACAGGTTTTTTAGCATTTACTTCCCTTAAGTTTTTATCAATAGGCGTTGAATTTGCTTTGTCCATGGCAGTCAAGCTTATGTTTAACCCATTGTAACTTTAGGTTGAGTCAAAAGCAGAAAAATCAGTAGAACCGCACAGGTAGATATAATTTATTAATTTGTTTTCAGGCTGATTTTTTAAAAACAGCCTGAAAACAGCAAGTAGTTCAGCTGCTTCTAGTAAAAAGCACCGTGCAATGTGCTCTCCTCTGCTTCGTGTGCACCTCATCTAATAGAACCTATAAATCCTATTCTCAATTTTTGCAAGTTTGATAATAAAGGGTAGGAGGTTTTGTAGAAATGCTATTTTTTCAAATAAAAACTTTTTTCCTAGAGCATAAATATGTATCATTGTGCACGTACACGCTGAAGCATTGTGCCGTAATAACACAATCGAATTTATACCCAACTAAACTTGAGAGGGTAAAGGCAAACGTCCCTAAAGGAAATGAGCTGCTGACATCAGGTAGCTGGAGCTTCAAAGCAGAGCAAGAGGCAAGCATACAAGAATATCCAATGGGGAATTTAACTCTTTATTGAAATTGAGCTAGCCCATCAGGTTAAATAAGAAAGTAAAACGTTTAGTAGAAATGAAAAGAATAGGCTCACTATTGCTGGTTTTGATGTTCACTTTTGGTGCTATGCCACAAGGGTATGCTCAGAAAGATAACAATAGCCAGAAACGCGAGATTTCCATTATACCTCTGCCGTTAAGTATTCAACAGCAAGCAGGTAATTTTCAGCTTAATTCTAAAACTACCATTTACGTAGATCCCGGAGATGCTGAACTAAAGCTGTTGGCTGGCATGCTGGCTGATCAACTTCAAACGACCACGTCTATCAAAGTGCCGGTTGTGGAGAAAGCTGGTGGGCAAAAGAAGAAAAACGCTATAGTGCTTACCAAAAAGCAGGCAGCTGATTCGCTGGGCAAAGAAGGATATTCTTTAAATGTCAGGCCAGAGAATATTGTGTTGCAGGCCCCACAGGGCAATGGCATTTTCTATGGCCTACAATCCATTTTTCAACTGTTGCCTACGCAGGCTGATGGTTCTATGGCAAACAAAAATGTTTCTATACCTGCAGTATCTATTATAGACAAGCCCCGCTACGGCTGGAGAGGTATGATGCTTGACGTAGGGCGCTATTTCTACCCAGTAGACTTTATCAAAAAGTTTATTGATTACATGGCTATGCACAAGCTCAACACTTTCCATTGGCACCTTACTGAAGACCACGGCTGGCGCATTGAAATTAAAAAGCATCCAAAGCTGACCGAAGTAGGGGCGTACAGAAAAGGTACTCAGGTAAACTCGCCTAAGCACATTGATTACAGACCACACGGAGGATATTACACCCAGGAACAAATAAAGGAGTTGGTGGCGTATGCCGCTGAACGCTATGTAAATATTGTTCCGGAGGTGGATATGCCTGGGCATACTATGGCCATGCTGGCTGCGTACCCAGAGATTTCTTGTACCGGTAATATTGAAATGCCTTTGCAATGGGGAATTAAAGAAGATATTTTATGCGCTGGTAACGAAAAAACATATGCTATTGTAGAGGATGTTCTTTCAGAAGTGGCAGAATTGTTTCCAAGCCCTATCATTCACATTGGGGGCGATGAGGCACCGAAGAAGAGATGGAAAGAGTGCCCTAAATGCCAGGCCCGCATAAAAAAGGAGAACCTGAAAGATGAGCATGAACTGCAGAGCTATTTCATCAAACGCGTAGAGAACTTCCTGCTAACCAAAAATAAGAGAATCATAGGCTGGGAAGAAATAATGGAGGGCGGATTAGCCCCTAACGCCGCGGTGATGTCTTGGCTCGGGATCAAGAGCGGTATTGCCGCCGCCAAGCAGGGCCACCCAGTAGTGATGAGCCCCACCGAGTTTCTGTACCTAGACTATTACCAGAACTACCCAGCCTTAGAACCGAAAGCGATTGGTGGTCTTTTGACCGTGGAAAAGGTGTATAGCTATGAACCTACTCCCGCCGAATTGACACCTGAAGAAGCTAAGTATATTTTAGGCACCCAGGGTAATGTTTGGGCTGAGTACATTCACTCACCTGAGAAAGTAGAGTACATGGCCTATCCACGCGGAGCAGCCTTGGCGGAAGTAGCCTGGACCCAGCCTATACTCAAGAACTGGGACAACTTCAAGAAGAGGTTGGAAAAACAATACGAGCGCTATGATGACTTGGGGATCAATTACTCAAGAAGCGCCTACAATGTTTTGCCTAAGGTGTCGGTGAATGAAAAAGAGAAAGAAGCCACCGTTACTTTAGAAACCTTTTACCATGAGCCGGTCATCTACTATACAATAGACGGTTCTGAGCCATCCCTTGAATCATTGAAATACACGGTGCCCTTCATTATAAAAGATGCATCAGTTGTAAAAGCAGCTGCCTACCGAGAAGGCAAGCGTGTAGGTGAAGTAACGGTAAGACATATTTCTGACAAGGATTTAAAGAAGTAACACCTGTTTTGGACCTGTTTTTAAGAAATGAGGCCTAAAACAGATTTGATGAGGGGCAGCAGGGTTAAATTTTGTAGTGCAAGTACAATGGGCAAAGCTAAATCTTACATTTTGCTTTTATGGCTGGCTTTTGAGTCGGTGCACGGGTACGCACAGAAATTTAACTATTATGAAAAGCTGGTGCCAGAGTATACTCTGCCCGATGCCTTGAAAATGCAGGACGGAACCCCCATCAAATCAATAAGAAGCTGGGAAAGAAAACGCCGGCCCGAACTATTGTCTCTGTTTCAGGAGCATGTGTACGGACAGACCAGGCACGTGCCGAAGAAGCTTCGGTATAGAGTAGCATCAACTGACAGAAATGCTTTAGGTGGTTTAGCTACAAGAAAGGAGGTTGTTATTTTTCTTGCGGATGATACTACCAGAAGAATCAACTTGTTAGTGTACCTGCCTAACAGCCAAAATTCGCCGGTAGCCATGTTCATGGGGCTGAATTTTGCCGGGAACCAGACCATACACGCTGACCCCGGAATAAGCATGAGCAAGAGCTGGACACGGTTTGCCAACAAGCCAGGCTTTAACCAAGACGGTACTGCAAACGAAGGCAGCAGAGGAGCTTATGCATCCAGATGGCAGCTAGAGGCCATTTTAGAAAAAGGGTATGGGCTTGCCACCGCTTATCATGGTGATTTGCAGCTTGACAGAAGAGATGCCGCCACTCTGCCGCAGAACTTCTACACTTGGTATAACCAAGACCGGTCACTACAGCCTGGAGAGAATGATTGGGGCATAATTGGAGTGTGGGCGTGGGGGCTGAGCCGAATGATGGATTATCTAGAGCAGGACCCGGATGTTGATGCCAACCGAGTAGCCCTTGTGGGGCATTCAAGACTTGGGAAAGCAGTTCTGTGGGCTGGTGCCCAAGATGAGAGATTTGCCATGGTGGTTTCAAATAATTCAGGAGAGGGCGGAGCTGCTTTGGCAAGAAGAAAGTTTGGCGAAACGGTAGAAGAAATAACACAGGCCGCTCCGCACTGGTTTGGGGCTAATTTTAAAAAATTTGCCCGAAAAGAGGAAGAGTTGCCGGTAGATTTCCACCAGCTGTTGGCCCTGATCTCTCCCCGGCCGCTGTATGTGGCCAGTAGTTCTGAAGACTTGTGGGCTGACCCAAAAGGAGAATATTTGTCAGCGTATCATGCTGGCGCCGCTTATAAGTTGTACAAGCTAAATGCCCTGTGCAGTAGTGCTCCTCCGGCGGTTGGCGAACCTGTTCAGGAAGGTGTCATCGGGTACCATAACCGAAAGGGAGCACATGACATTACCCGCTATGATTGGGATTTGTATTTGAGTTTCGCCGATAAACATTTAAAACCTGCTTCCTTCTCTGCAAAGCAAAAGTAGAGCATGAGTTAAGAAGGAGATTGATTTTACCTATAGTCCAGAGAAATTGTCAAACCATAAATTATATATGAAGAAGTTCAGTTTAATCTTGTTTTCACTTTGCTATGTATTCCTGCAAAGCTGTTCCTCTCCCCGTGGCGAAAATGAAAATGCTGCAGCGGAAGCGGTAGCTCCCCGCGACATCTGGTCAAAGGAGCAAGCCAACAATTGGTACGCCGAACATGAGTGGTTGGTAGGCAGCAACTTTATTCCAAGTAACGCTATCAATCAGCTTGAAATGTGGCAGGCTGAAACCTTTGACACCACCATCATCAATAAAGAGTTAGGAATGGCTCAGTCTATTGGCATGAACACCGCGCGTGTGTACCTGCATGACCTTTTATGGGAGCAGGACTCTACCGGCTTCCTGAAAAGAATGGATACGTTTTTAGGTATTGCGCAGCGCAATGGCATCAAGCCCATGTTTGTTTTCTTTGACTCCTGCTGGGACCCGTTCCCTGAATTAGGAACTCAAAGAGCACCCAAGCCTCATGTTCACAACTCTGGTTGGGTGCAGAGCCCGGGTCAGAACGCCTTGAAAGACTCAACGCAGTACCCGCGCCTTGAGCGCTATGTAAAAGGTGTGATGACACGCTTTGCCAATGATAACAGAATTCTGGCTTGGGATGTTTGGAATGAGCCAGATAACATGACAGGTCCTTCATATGAAAAAGTGGAACTGCCGAACAAGGTAGAGTATGTGCTTCCGCTGCTGGAAAAAACTTTTACATGGGCAAGATCAACCAATCCTTCGCAACCTCTTACTTCTGGTATTTGGGTAGGTGACTGGTCTTCACATGAGGTAATGAAGCCAATTGAGAAATTACAGATAGAGCAGTCCGATGTGATCTCTTTCCATAACTATGACAAAGCGGAGGAGTTTCAGAAGCGGGTAACCTGGCTTCAGAGATATGGCAGACCGATCCTTTGCACTGAATATATGGCCCGTCCGAACGGAAGCACTTTCCAAGGCTTTTTGCCAATTGCAAAGCAGCACAAAGTGGCTATGTATAACTGGGGTCTGGTAGATGGCAAAAGCCAAACGAAGTATGCCTGGGACAGCTGGACGAAACAGTACACTGCAGAACCAGAAGAGTGGTTCCATGATGTGTTCAGAAAAGACGGAACCGCCTACCGGAAAGAAGAAACTCAACTGATAGCTGAGTTGACAGGTGCAGCAGAGCCTGCCGCTGCAAATCAGTAACATAGAAATTGAAAGTACAAAGCCAGTTGATCTTATAAAGATTGATAGTATTAAAGTACCCTCTGGGAGCTAGTATCTAAAACTAGGTTTCAGAGGGTATATCTAATATTCTAGGTTTCTGCTTACAAGCTTCTTTTAATGCATAGTGATCTCTTTGGTATAAGGGGTTCAAAGGGTGCTTTAAATGCTACAGTGGGAGAGCTCTTGTTAACATGATACATCTACTGAAAGCCAAATTGTAACCGACATTCAGTTAGTTTGTTTTAGAGCTCATTTTTTAAAAACAAGCTAAAAACAGAAGCTCTGAGGGAAGACCATACCCTTAGAAAAAGAGGAAGATCATAAACAAAATACTACTTCCAAACCTAAAGCTGTGGAGCGTTAAGAAGCTTGTAATGGCAGGGGAGGGGAAATTTTTTTACGTTTTATTTTAATGGTGAAGATTACAGAGAGGCTATCTCTTATTTTTTGTTTATTCATCTGTGTTTGCTGTAGCCAGAAAATCAGTTCCCAGGGTACGGCTAAAACAGAAAGTCAAAAAACAAATGAACCAGTTCATGGCAGCAGAATTGCCTGGGACTATACCACCCTGCGCAAAGTTTCCTCTTCTGAAACTGGCGCAAGGTACAATGGCTATGCCCGGGTGGTACAACTGCAAGACAAATCGTTGCTAAGTGTATATGAGGCCAGCGGAACTGTAGTAGCGGTAAAAAGCCATGATTTAGGGAATTCCTGGTCTAGTCCGGTGGTAGTAGCGGCAAAACCAGAACATTATAATAACGCCAACCCAGATCTATTGGAGCTGCAGGATAAATCTATACTTGTTTGTTATAACCCAAGGCCCGGTAAAATTGACCCCTCCAGAAAATTTGAAATAAGAACAAAGAAAAGCTACGATGGCGGTGCCACGTGGGTAGAGGAGAAACTGCTGTACCAGGCGGGCCATGAATTTGAAAATGGCTGTTGGGAACCCGCGGCTATTCAGCTGCCCAACGGGGAGGTGCAGTTGTTTTTCGCCAATGAAGGTCCTTACACTTTCTCTGAAGAGCAAAACATCTCCATGCTACGGTCAAGCGACAATGGCCTTACCTGGACAAAGAAACCAGAAAACATAAGCTTCAGGGCCGGAAGTCGTGACGGTATGCCTTCGCCGTTGCTGCTGCAAAATAAAAAAGAAATAGTGGTGGCCATTGAAGACAACGGAGTGGAACAGTTTAAACCCTATGTAGTTCGCACCACCCTGAGTGACAACTGGAAAAATACCGTCACGGGCAATAGCTCCCGCCGTAACTATGCATTAGCTGAAAGAGTAGGCGATTCTATTTATGCCGGTGCCCCTTACATTAGACAGCTTAAAAACGGAGAGACCATTTTATCTTACCAAGGAACCGAGGGAAGGAAAAACCACATGAATACTTCAGAAATGAAAGTGGTGATAGGAAATGACCAAGCGCGTAACTTCAGCAGAAAAACTTCACCTTTTCCTATTCCTGAAAATACCTCTGGGCTATGGAACAGCCTTTGCGTGTTAGAAGACAATACCGTAGTTGCCCTAACTACCACCAGAGGCTTCTCTAAAAACGGTACCACCGAAGTTTGGATGATCAAAGGACGTGTTGTCCCAGAGGTGGCTGCCCAAAAACAAACCATTACAGTAGACGGTGCGCAGAGTGAGGCTGTTTGGTCAGAGCAGTTTCCGGTATTCGTGGGGCATAAAAGCGCCACTCAGCTTACAAGCCAAGTTGTTCATGACGATAAGTACCTATATGTGCTTAACTTTGTCAAAGACTCTTCCATAGTACACTCAGCCCAGAATCCAGAAGAAGGTGATGGGGTAATGGTGCAGCTAGACCCTGCCAATAAATCATACACAAGGCCAGACGGTGAGGTATATAGCTTTTTTCTGTCAGTAGATGGCAGTCTTGTGATGAAAAGAGGTCAAGAGGGGCAGTGGGTCAAAGCAAATGATACTGAAGTTAATCAGGTGAAAGCCATCAGCAAAGCAACTGACGCTGGCTATGTGCAGGAAATAGCCATTCCGTGGACCCTATTAGGGGGAAAACCGACAAACGATGCACGAATTGGGTTGAATGTGCAATTGACGGAGAGTACAGGCCAAGGAAGAGTGAAATACCGTGAAAGCATCTCTGCTAATCATGCAGACAAACCCTACACTTGGTTGACTCTCCGGTTAAAGTAAGAGGCTATTAACGGTCCTATTGATATATTTTATAAGTAGAATTATGATGTTAAAAATTTCAAGACTAGGAATACTTCTTCTTTGCATGTGTACCTGGGTAGGTTGTGGCGATGACAATGAACCTGATATTGGACCATCTGGTGAAGAGAAAACCAAAACTAAACCTTTTGTTTCTGGTAGCCGCATTGCATGGGATGTGAGCACGTTGCGCAAAGTGTCACAAGATGCAGGGTACAATTCCTACGCCCGTGTCATTCAGCTGCACAACAAGTCATTGATTAGTGTTTATGAATCGAACGGTAGAATTGCTACTGTCCGGAGCAATGATTTAGGGTCAACGTGGTCTGCTCCAACTATTGTAGCGGCAAAGCCCAATGGGTACGACAATACAGTGCCAGATATTATTGAGCTAGATGACCAATCAATATTGGTATGCTATAACCCAAGACCCCATAACCCACTCGGTCCTTCTAAAAGATTTGGCATCAGAACTAAGAAAAGCTACGACGGTGGCCTCACCTGGAAAGACGAGAGACTGCTCTATGAGGCCGGCTATCAGTTTGAGAACGGTTGTTGGGAGCCGTCTGCCATTCAACTACCCACAGGTGAATTACAGGTTTACTTTGCCAATGAAGGGCCTTACACCGCTTCTTCAGAACAGAACATAACCATGGTTCGCTCTCATGACAACGGTCTTTCCTGGTTGCCGCAACCCGTAACAGTGAGCTTTAGAGCTGGCAGAAGAGACGGTATGCCAGCACCATTGTTACTTCAAAATGGAAGAGACATAGTCGTAGCCATTGAAGACAACGGAGTGGGAGATTTCAAACCATATACTGTTAGAACGACCGTATCTGAAAACTGGAGAACTCCTGTGGGGGGCACCAGTGAAAACCGTCATTACGCACTGGCTGAGGCCCTGAATAGCTCAATCTATGCAGGTGCCCCTTATTTGAGGCAGTTGAAGCACGGTGAAACAGTCATGTCTTACCAAGGGACAGAAAACAGGACCAACAACATTAATAATGCAGAAATGAAAGTGGTGATTGGCAATGAGGAGGCAAAATCTTTCAATCGGAAGACGGTGCCTTTTACTATACCAGCCAACGCCAGCGGCCTCTGGAACAGCGTCAGCGTGTTAGATGATAATACCGTTGTAGCCCTCACAGGCACCAGAGGTTTCTCCTCATCTGGCAACACAGAGGTTTGGATGATAAAAGGCCGTGTGATACCAGAACTTCAGGTGGAAAAACAAACGATAACTGTAGATGGATTGCAAAACGAAGAAGCCTGGTCAGGAAAGTTTCCCGTGTTTGTGGGCCATAAAACCGTTACCCAATTGACAAGCCAACTCACGTATGATGATGAGCATCTGTACGTGTTAAACCATGTGAACGACAGAAAAGTAATCACAGACTCTTCTGATCCGGAAGCAAATGATGGCGTGGTGGTGCAACTTGATCCGGCCAATAAATCTTATGAAGCCCCTGGGAAGGGTGTATATAGCTTTTTCCTGTCTGCTGACGGAAAACTGGTGGCAAAAACAGGAGACAATGGTAAATGGATAGCCTTAGGAAAAACTGAAGGAGTGAAATCTTCTAGCAAGACCGTTGACGGAGGCTATGTGCAAGAGATTGCCATTCCGTGGGTACTATTGGGTGGTAAACCCGCGTTAGGAACCAGGATTGGGTATAACACCCGCCTGGTGGAAGACACAGGTCGTGGTCCTGTAGATTATGTAGAAAGTATTTCTGCCAACATACCGGACCAGCCGTTTACCTGGTTAACGGTTAAGCTGAAATAAAGAATATTCTCTATTTTAAAGGGCAGTAAACCACTGTTGGAGATAAACAAAGTTGTTGAGTAGTTAAAAAGAGTATGAATAGAAAGTCGGCCGGAACTGTGGCTCTTTTCGAGGGGGAGTTTACAACAATATTTTCCGGTAAAGTGAAAGTTTTACTTCTCAACTATTGTAGTTTACTTCTGGCCGTGTCATGCTGCCTGTTTTCCTTTTCTTCCTGCAAAAGTAAAAGAGAAGGAGAGCCTAGGGTTCTCGTCTTTAGTAAGACCAGCGGTTATCATCATTCCTCCATTGCCCATGGCAACAAAGCTTTGCTGGAGTTAGGTGAAAAAAATGGGTTTGCTGTAGACACCACTTCCAATGCTTCTTTTATTCACGAAGACTCTTTGAAGAAGTATGCCGCGGTCATTTTTCTGAATACAACTGGTGATGTCTTAAATCATTATCAGGAGGCAGATTTTGAGCGGTATATACAAGCAGGTGGTGGCTTTGTGGGCGTACATGCGGCAACTGACACTGAGTTTAACTGGGGATGGTACGGTAGGTTAGTTGGCGGCTATTTTAACGGGCATCCGGAAGTGCAACAGGCCACTATTCGCGTGGCAGATGATTCCCATGCCGCCACCAAGCATTTGCCCCAGGAGTGGAAACGAAAAGACGAATGGTATAACTTCAAATCGCTTAACCCGGAGGTAAAGGTTCTTCTAACCCTGGATGAAACCAGCTACAAGGGCGGCACCAACGGCGAAAATCATCCTATTGCCTGGTACCATGATTTTGAAGGAGGTCGTGCTTTTTACACGGCCTTAGGTCATACTGAGGAATCCTATTCTGATGAGCTTTTTCTGCAGCACCTTTTAGGAGGCATCAAGTATGCTATTGGTGACAACAATGAATTAGATTATGATGAAGCTGTAGCGCAGAGAGTACCCGAAGAAGATAGGTTTGTCAAAACTGAACTTACCAAAGGCACGCTCTTTGAGCCTACCGAAATGGCTATTTTACCCAATTTAGACATTCTGGTAGCACAGCGGCGTGGCGAGATCATGTTGTACAGCCAAAAAACCGGTGAAGTAACACAAGCCGGTTTTCTGGATGTCTACCACTCTACCAAAACAAATGCCAACGCTGAGGAGGGGGTTCTGGGAATAGCGGCTGATCCTGACTTTGCGAAAAACAATTTTGTTTTTGTGTACTACAGTCCGGCAGACACGTCAGTTAACCGCCTCTCACGCTTTATGTTTCAGAATGGGAAGCTGGATATGGCCTCCGAGAAAGTAATTCTCCAGTTCTTTTCCCTGCGGGAAATCTGCTGCCATACCGGAGGTTCCATTGCTTTTGGTTCTGATAAGCTGCTGTACCTTTCAACTGGTGACAACAGCACTCCCTTCAGTGAAAAGGGGCAAAAATATACTAATCAAGGGTACGCTCCCTTAGATGGACGTCCGGGGCATGAGCAGTATGACTCCAGAAGAACTGCCGGAAACACCAATGACTTACGGGGGAAAATCATCAGAATAAAAGTCAAGGAAAACGGCAGCTACGAAGTTCCGGAAGGAAACCTTTTCCCCAAAGATCAGCCTAAAACCAGACCGGAAATTTACACCATGGGGCACCGTAATCCTTACCGGATTACAGTTGACCCTAAAACAGGGTTTGTGTATTGGGGAGATGTGGGGCCAGATTCTAACATAGACAGTCTGGCAACCAGAGGACCCAAAGGCTATGATGAGATAAATCAGGCACGTAAGGCAGGCAATTTCGGCTGGCCGCTTTTTATTGGAAATAACTATGCCTACAGAAAGTACAGTTATGCTACCGGTGAATCTGGGCCCGCCTTTGATCCTGCCAAGCCAGTTAATGAATCTCCTAACAACACGGGCTTAGTGCAATTACCACCGGCACAACCAGCCTATATATGGTACCCCTATGACACCTCTCCAGATTTCCCCCAATTAGGGTCTGGCGGTAGAACGTCTATGGCTGGGCCGGTTTATTACACAGATTTACAACCGAAAGAAACCCGTTATCCAGAGTACTATAATGGCAAATTCTTCATCTATGAATGGATTCGGAACTGGATAAAGGTTGTCACTATGAAACAGAACGGTGACTTAGACAAAATTGAGCCCTTCCTGGAGCATGAAAGCTTTTCATACATCATTGATATGGAAATAGGGCCAGACGGGAAAATCTACTTACTGGAATATGGAAAAGGATGGTTCACCGGTAACCCAGATGCGGCAATTCAAAGAGTTGATTACATAAGCGGAAACCTTCCTCCTAAAATTGAAAGTTTAGAAGTAGACAGCAAAAGTGGCTTGATTCCCTTTACTGTTTCTGCCAAGGTGGTGGTAACCGATTCAGAGAAAGCCAAATTGAAATATATCTGGAAACTAGGTGACACCAGAAAAGTGACCGACGTGCCTGAGGTAGAGCACACTTTCACCAAGGCAGGAGATCATGTTATACAAGTGGAAGTCATAGACCCTGAAAAAGCCTCCGCCAAAAGTGATCAAGTAACCGTGTATGCAGGCAATGAACAACCCAATGTAGTGATAGCCGTGCATGGTAACCGTAGTTTCTACTTCCCCGGTCAGCCGGTGAAATATCAGGTGCATGTCATAAAAAACAAGGGCGAGGTAAAACCAGAGAATCTTATAGTATCTGCTGATTATATAGAAGGAAAAGACTTGGCTGGCGCTCCTTTAGGGCACCAGGTAGCATCAGAGGAGTTATTGGGCAAAGCATTAATGGAAAACTCAGATTGTATGGGTTGCCATAAGCTTGATGGGAAATCTATTGGCCCGTCTTACGCGCAGGTGTCTGACTTCTACAGAAATAAAAAAGGAGCCACAGAACACCTTACAAACAAAATTATAAAAGGCGGGGCAGGAGTGTGGGGAGAGAATGCCATGCCAGCCCACCCCACTATGTCTGAGTCAGATGCCAGAAAAATAGTCTCTTGGGTTATGTCTTTAGGTAGCCCCAAAAAAGCAAAGGCTTCTCTTCCGGCCAAAGGCCAAATTGTACCTGATCTGGGGGGGCAAAAGAAAGAGAATACGGTGCTTAAACTATCTGCCACTTACACAAATGAAGGGGGAACGGGTATAAAGCCCCTTGTAGGGTCTGGCGCTGTTCAATTGAGAAGCAACCAGTTTGATGTTTCAGAATTTAAGGAGGTTCATGGTTTCGCTAAAAAAGATTCATCTGGACATAAGTACCTGCTACTGCCTGACGGAGAAGGATGGTTGCAAGAAAAAGTAGACCTAACAAATATTAAAAGTATAGAGCTGGCAGGCTTTGGAAGTAACGCACCGCACAGCTACTATGTTGAAGTGAGACTTGGGCAGAAAAACGGAAGAAAGGTTGGGGAAGGAAAAGTTACCTTCAACGCCGAACGTAAGGCTGTTACCTCTTCTATTCCTATTCAGGCGCCTATAAACAAAGGAGTGACCGATGTGTTTATTGTAGTAAAGGAGACTGCGGGCAAGGGAAGAAGCAAACCATTGCTAAAGACAGTTTCTTTTAACCCATAATCTGAAGAAGTTTGTTAGTGGAAGCAGCTATTAAATCATTAGCTTTAAAAACGATTTAACTTTAAAATCTAGAGCCTAGTATAGGAAAAGCCCTATCTGATAAAGATGTAAACAGTTGTGAAAGCTTCTAGTAGACTTATTCTATTGCAAATAATTACCATTATAAGCAAAGTTTCTTAACTTTGGAACTGCTTATAATTCACATTTAAAAAGCATGAAAAAAAAAGTATAGTTCGAATTAAGGACATAGCGGAGCGGGCACAAGTTTCAAGAGGAACCGTTGACAGGGTTTTACATAACCGGGGTAGGGTAGCAGAAGACGTAAGACAGCAGGTCCTGAAAATTGTGGAGGAGATGAATTACGAGCCCAACCTTATTGCTCGTACCTTAAAATCAAACCGAACCTATACTTTCATTGCTCTTATTCCAGATCCAGATGTAGACAGGTATTGGGAAGACCCAAAGGCAGGCATTGAAAAAGCTGAAGCGGAGTTAAGCCAATACGGTGTAGTGGTAGAGCAACTGATCTTTGACCCGTACAACATTGAATCTTTCCAGAAAAAAGCCACAGAAGTAATCAATCACAATCCTGATGGAATCATTGTAGCCCCAATTTTCCATAAGGAAGTAATGGCTTTCTTTGAAGAATGGGTAAAGCAGGATATTCCTTACGTTCTGTTCAATACTCAAATTTCTGATTCTTCCGCGCTTAGCTACATAGGGCAGGACTCGTACCAGAGCGGTTTGTTGGCTGCCAAGTTATTGCATTATGGTTTGACTGGGCCCGCAACGGTTTTGGTGGCGCACGTTGGCGAAGACATTTCAAATTCGGCCCACTTGTTAGAAAAGGAAAAAGGATTTAGAGATTACTTTTCAAAAGACCACCTGGTAGGGCAGTTTGAGGTGATACAGCAAACCTTTGATGACCCTAAGAATGCTTCTTTTGTACAGCAAATTTTAGAGCTTAAGGAAAAGAATCCCAATTTAAAAGGCGTTTTTGTTTCTAACTCAAAAGCGTTTGAACTAGCGTATTATATAGAGAAGTTTTCTTGGAATGATGTGAAACTGGTAGGCTATGATTTGTTGCCGCAGAATTTAGAATATCTGGAAAAAGGTGTTATTGATTTTCTGATCAATCAAAATCCTTTCGGGCAAGGGTATTGGGGAATCCAGCAATTAACTGACTTGACAGTTTTCAAGAAAGAAATTCAGCCAATTAAATATTTACCGCTTGACATCATCACTCAGGAGAATTTAAGATTTTATCTGAACGTGTAAAATCAATGTAAGGCTTCAGAATTACAATGAATAGGCTCCTATTTGCTGTGCTTTTTTGAAATATAGAGGAATGCACTATTGAGAAAAACTTTAGGAGCGCCTATCTGATATCAGTAAAGTTTAGAGCTATAAATGAAAAGCCCTCGTTCCTGTTTTAGCCCTATTTTTATAAAAGTAGGGCTAAAACAGGAACGAGGGCTTTGTTGTGTGAAGAAGTTAGTCGCAGAAAGAATAGCTGCTTTTCTTGCCGGTGCTTAGTATAATATGCTCTTGCTGCTTCTGGCCAGCCAGCACATTGTCAAGAAAATCTATTATCAGGTGCTGCTTTTTGTTAAACAGTTCACCGCTGTACTCATGGGCACCTCCGCAAAAGGTTACCAGTCTTGTGTTCCCGTTCAGTTCTACCACATGCTTGTAAATTGGTAAGGCGCCAAACAGCATGAACCAGTTAGAGGCATTAGTAGGGCAATTATGATGAGCTCCGGTAGCATACGGAACCCCTTTGTCTTCACTGCCATGGAATAGCATTACAGGCATTAAGTTTTTTGGAGTGATCAGGTTCAAATCCATGATGGCACCGGCACCGGACACTACCCCAGCATATTTAAAAGTGGCCGGCAGAGTGACATTTGGGTATAAATTCATTTTTTGTCTGTCCCAAAAGGCAGCATGCAACGCAGCCTCGGCACCGGCGCTACTGCCTGATAAAAATATTTTGCTGGGGTCAATGCCGTGTTTTTGCGCGTTTTGCAGGAAGTAAGAGGTGGCTAGCCACATTTGATTGGCAGCAATTTGCCAGGTTTTGATTTTCTCAGGCAACTGACCGGTGCAGCCATAGTTTCGGCCTTTCATGTACAGGGTATAGGAAATTGTTGCAGCGGCATAACCTCTGTTAGCGAGGTAACGGGAGAAGTTATGCCCTGCAGATCTGTCGCCGGCAGCGAACCCTCCGCCGTGTTCAAAAATGACCAAAGGAAGTGGCTCTTTACTCTTTTGAGCAGGCAGAAAAAGATCTAGCTCTAATTTTAGCGTATCATCTTGATAATAAGTAAATGTGGTGAATTTCTGTGCATTTGAAATGGAGGCAATTGTGGTGAATAACACCATAAGGATAAGCTGTATTTTTTTCATAGCTATGTAAGAGGTAAAAAAGTAATTAGTGTTTGCTTATTTGGTTTAGAATAAATTTTTAGTTAGAAAATAATGACCGCACCTGATGTGAGGCTACAACAATGGGATCAGATTGTACTTTAATGCCGCCCTACCCGCTATCTTCTCCTGCGCACCCTCTGGGCAAAGCTGGTTTAGTAGTGGAGGGACTGAAGGGGCATGTTTTCATTAGGTGTTTTATTCTGCCACTTCCAAACCTATAGAGTTTAGAAACCTCGCGTGCTTTATGTTTTGGACCTGTTTTCCAGAAAGTAGACCCAAAACAGGAGTACTCAAAGACAATTTCAAACGCTTCTAAGACTGGTTGTAATATGCTAAGCCTTCACGTTGGTAGTGCCGCCGCCCGCAAAGGTTAGATCAACCGGTTTGTTCTTCTGCCAGGCACCCCTTGTAAAGTCTGGCACGTCTATAGAGTTTGATCGGTTAGCCACCGACCATTCACTTAACGGGGCAATGGCGCTCCAAAGGGCAGCGTCATACACGTCCTGGTCCAGCGGGAAGCCATTCCGAAGGCAATCTATCAAGCGCCACTCCATCAGGAAATCCATTCCGCCGTGCCCACCTATTTTCTTTGCCATCTCACCCAGTTTCTTGGTAAGCGGGGGCGTATACTGTTGCTCCACCTTTTGGAATTCTTCCTTAGAAAGCCATCTTTGGTGGCTAGTGGCTATTTTGGCTGGAGTAGGCCACTTTCGGGCTATGCCCTTGGTGCCGCTCACCAAGTGAATGCGGGAATATGGTCGGGGAGAGGACACATCATGCTGCACCATTATAGATTTGCATTTCTTCGTCCGGATGGTGGTGGTGTTCATGTTGCCCCGGAAATTCATATGAACAAACTGTTGGTAGTAGCTGTCTTTGGCGGCTGCCTCCTTGGCTTTAGGTCCCATGGAGAAGTCATTGGAGGCCATGGAGACAAGATAATCCATTTGGTCGCCGCGGTTGATATCCATGATCTGGCAGATGGGCCCAAGCCCATGGGTAGGGTAAAGGTTGCCATTGCGGAGGCCGTTCTCCCTGAGGCGCCAATTGTCCTGGTAGGCTGCTTCAGTTTCGCTGGTTATGGCAAAGTTTAGGTCCAGGAGGTCATGTATGTAAGCTCCCTCCCCGTGTATTATTTCGCCAAAGAACCCCTGCCGGGCCATATTCAAGGTAAGCATCTCAAAAAAATCATAGCAGCAGTTCTCTAGCATCATGCAATGTTTTTTGGTGCGCTCTGACGTTTCTACCAATTGCCAGCACTCTTCAATAGTTGTAGCGGCGGGCACCTCTACTGCCACATGTTTGCCCTGCTCCATGGCATACACAGCCATAGGCACGTGTAGGTGCCAGGGCGTGGCAATGTAAACCAAGTCAAGGTCATCTCGGTCGCACATTTCTTTCCAGGCTTCCTCAGAGCCAGAGTAGGCAATAGGCTGCTGGCCAGACTTCTCTATTTTCTTCTGAGTCGCGGCCACCCGTTCAGGCCTCAGGTCACACAGCGCCTTAATTTCCACCCCTTCTATATGAATCATGCGCACGACTGAACCTGGCCCGCGCATACCCAACCCAATATAGCCTATCCGCACCTTGTCTAGTTTGGGAGCAGCATAGCCGCTCATGTTAAATTGTTGCCGTCCAGCTGCTTTACGAGCCTGCTGCTGGATGTAATTTAGATTAGATGCGGACGAGGAGGCAGCGCAGCCGCTCAAACCGGTACTGGCAAGGCCAACTCCGGCCAGACCAGCCAGCTTCAGGAAGTCTCTACGGTTATTACTCATAGATAATCACGCTTTTTGCATGGTTTTATGGTGAGCGAAAAGAATTAGAATGCTTCAGATTCTTTTCATATAGCGCATTGGTACATCAAAAGCAGATAACTCGGTATTACCATTACATAGCCTAATTGCGGAATAGGCAAAACGGTAAAAATATGTTAACTGGTGGTTTGGTAAAGCGGTGAAGTAGTGATAGCTGATTTAAAAATAGAGATAGGGATTCTATTATCCAACTAACTATTAGTAAAAACGTGTTCGAACACACAGGTGTTTAGAATTGTCTTAGTCGAGCACAGCTTAGCATAGCTTCAAGCATCCAAAAAAGTAGGAAGTACTTAAATGGCTTGGGTTAAAGTGTTAGAAGTCCGGAAGCAGAATGGAATCCTGCCAGGGGAGGAGAGCTTTAAGGCTTCTTCTGCTTTTGATGTGAAGAAGATTAGCAACAGTAATCCTAAACAGATGGGAGTACATCTGACAAAGAACAAGGTGGAGTTTTAAGGCTAAACAGGGAACTGATCTAAGTCAATCTCAACAATTCATACAAACTCTCTTACATTTAAGAGGAACTACAAAGGCTAAAAGGGGATGAAATCAAGGAAATCACCCTTAAGTATTCCACACTACATTTATTTCTAACCTTCCATAAAACTACTATGTGGTTTTATGGAAGGTTAGAAATAAAAATCTCTAAAACAGATAATATATAAAATGGAAGTTTATATGCTTAAATGATAATACATTCAAAATGAAGCCAATTACAGAATTGAATAAAAGAAATTAGCCCTAGTTCTTGCTTCTTTATACCAGCTGTTTTAGGGCTATTTTTTAAAAAATAACGCTAAAACACTGGTAAACCTTCAAGATAAAAGCGCTTTTACTGGCGGGGTGAAATCTTCCAAAGCTCGCCATTTGTTTGGTCGGTCACTATATATAGGGCACCATCGGGACCTTGGCGTACATCTCGTATACGTTGGTTTCGGTCTTGGAGCAAGTGCTCTTCTCCGGTTACCTTTCCATCTTTTATTTTTAGCCTGACTAGCCGCTTGTCTTTCAGGCCTCCAATAAATAAGTCGCCGCGCCACTCTGGAAATGCATTTCCAGAGTAAAACTGTGCGCCTGATGGAGCGATAACAGGATCCCAATAATACACAGGTTGCTCAAAGCCTTCTTTCTGGGTAACTGAGTTAGGTACCGGACTGCCTGAGTATTCTTCACCGTACGTAACTAATGGCCACCCATAGTTTTTCCCCTTTTGTATCAGGTTTAGTTCATCACCACCCTGTGGACCCATATCCACTATCCATAGTTTCCCGGCAGCGTCAAATGCCGCCGCTTCCACATTTCTATGGCCTACAGACCAAATTTCTGGCAAGGCGCCTGCCTGTCCTATAAATGGATTGTCAGGGGCTGGTGCTCCTTGAGGAGTTATCTTTATGATTTTCCCTAAATGGCTATCAAGGTGTTGTGCCTGTGGGCGCGTAGCCAAGTCTGAACGTTCACCAAGGGTAACATACAGCATGCCGTCCGGACTAAATGCTAGTCTAGAACCAAAGTGCATTTTATTGTTATATGTTGGCAATGCACGGAATATAGTTTTTACCTGCCCTAATGATGTTCTATCTGCAGAAAGCACGCCTCGAGCCACACTCGTTCCATTACCGCCTGCCCAAGGCTCCGTAAAACTCCAGAAAATGGTGTTGTCAGTGCTGAAATTGGGGCTTAAGGCTACATCAAGCAATCCTGCTTGTCCACCAGCTTCCACGTTAGGTAGACCAGCTATGGGCGCTCCCACTTCTCCGCTGGCGGAAATTATGCGTAACCGCCCAGATTTTTCCGTAACAAGCAAAGAACCATCAGGAAGTGGCTCAACCGCCCATGGCTGCTCTAAGCCCTTAGCCAATGTCTGAACCTGAAAATTTGTAGAGGAAGATATGGCGCAGGCCCGGGTTTGCCCGGCAAAAGCAGGTTTCTGGTGCGGTGCGTTTGCTTCACGGTTTTCTAGTGGAGTACAGTTGTCTAGGGTCTTTTCATCTGCTGTTTCAGAACTGTCATTGCAAGAGAGGAAAAATATGCATGCCAGTAGATAAGCAGCAGAGCGTAGTAATGTTTTCATATGAAGCCAAGGTAGATTAAACTAATATAGTCTACTACCTTAAACTTGTAATGTATAAATAGGTTTAAAGAGCACTGCTCCGGTGCCCATAAGGAAAAGCTTCATGGGAAGGTGCAAATGCCAATTTATGTAATCTTGAAATTTGAGCAGCTTGAGTATTTGATTTAGGAGCAAATCTCTCTATAGTGCCACCCGCTTAAGAATTGTAGATTATTTTTTTCAGAAGTTTCTTGTTCAGCAAGCAATATGATACCGACCAGATGATCTGCGGTTTTATGATTAGTAGCTCTTGGTTTATTAGGTGCAGGAGAATAAAAAAGAGGACAGCGTCAGAATATCTGAACTGTCCTCTCAAAGTACCCAGGGCCGGAGTACTTTTTACTTCCTCCGTTTAATTTGTCTTTTCTAAAAAGTGGCTTTAAAATGCTTTAAAAGCGGTTTTATGGTTAAGATTGATTAAGCCGGATTAAAGCAGATTAAATAAAACCGTCCCCTAATCCGTCCCCTGAGAATTTTTATTGTCTATATTGCAGGCCTAACTCTTGACCTATGGCCTCAGTTTCATTTGTCCTAAAAGAACCAAATTCGAAAGAAGAGACTCTTGTCTATCTCCTGTTTAGGTTCAGTAACTCCAAGCTCAAATTCTCTACTGGTGAAAAGATACTTCCAAAGTTCTGGAACCCTGAGAAGCAGAAAGCAAAAGAGACAAAACAGTTTCCAGAGTTCCCAGAGTTTAACTCACGCTTGGACAACATAGAGAAATGGATTAAGTCTATCTACCGAAAGCTCCTGAATGATGAAGAGGAGATAACTTTAGATAAGCTTAGGGCTGAGCTTACCAAAAAAGTAAAGCCTCAAGCTGAGGTAAAGAAGCTTGACCTGATTGCTTTTGCTGATGAGCTAATTAAGAATACTTCTAAGAAGCCTAATACTGTCAAGAACTATAAGCAGGCGCTTGTCAAGCTTAAGGAGTTTAAAGAGGCAAAGAGAAAGCCGTTAGAGTTTGAAAGCATCAATCTTGAGTTCTATAATGACTTCACCAAATACTTACAGGAAAGAGGCTTCTCAATTAACAGCATAGGAGGCTTTATAAAGAACATCAAGGTATTTATGAATGAAGCCACAGACAGAGGCTTAAATAAGAACCTTGAATACTTAAACAAGCGATTTAGGGTAATAGAGGAGCACTCAGATACTATCTATCTTACCCAAGAGGAAATAACAAAGATTTATGAGCTTGACCTTTCAGAAAACAGCCGGCTTGAGAGAGTAAGGGATTTGTTTATTGTGGGCTGTAATACTGGTCTTAGGTTTTCTGACCTAAACCAGATTAACAGTGATAACTTCATCAGTAACGGTTCTCAAATTAAAGTTAAAACTGAGAAAACCGGAGAGACTGTTATTATTCCAGTTGGCAAAAGAGTAAAAGAGATTTTAGACAAGTATAAAGGGGTATTGCCGAATTCTATCAGCAATCAGAAAATGAATGATTATCTAAAAGAGATTTGTGAACTAGCTGAACTTTGTGAAAGTGTGTTAGTAAGTATAACAAAGGGAGGGAAGAAAGTTCAGGAATCATTTAAGAAGCATGAATTGATTTCTACCCACACGGCAAGGAGAAGTTTTGCTACAAATCTTTACCTTGCTGATGTGCCCTCCATTACCATCATGAAAATGACAGGGCATAAGACTGAGAAGGCCTTCCTTAAATACATTCGTCTTACTCAGGAGCAAAACGCCCAAAAACTTGTTAATCACCCATTCTTCAACTGATGCCACTTTCTAAATTTAGCCCTGAACAATTAACTCATCTTAAATGTGAGTTTGACAACCTACAGTCAATAGAAGATAAGTTTCGTTTCTGGCCTACTAAGTTAAATTTCTCTTATGCTAAGGTAGGGGTTACTATAGGCGTCAATAATGTCAATGACTTTTTAATACATACAACAAATGAAGATGAGGTTGAAAAATTGAATGTTCTAACTTTAGAAGAGGCTAAAATATATTCTGATGTTTTGAGGACACGCCACAAACGCCCACCCAATATTGATTTTGATTATGAAAAAAAGGAGCTAGACAGGAAATTGATTAACGCAATTAATCCTTTACCTATTCTAAATAAAGAAAGGCAATGGATAGAGCAGGAAATACAAAAGCACGATTTAAATGGGCGAAATTTCTTTGAGGCTATAGAGAAAATTGATTGTCATTTTATAGGACTGAAATGTTGGGGGCCAAATTACCCGATATTGTGGAATATAGGGTATGAAGATTACTACGTAAGAGGAAAAGAACCTGATTTGCGTTGCTATTGGAGGAGCGGAGAAGAGCTATTAGCATTGATGAATGGTTATTCTCTGGCTCTTTATCACAAATACATTGATAAAATAGAATGGGAGTATAGCCAGAAAAGAAGCTCAATAGCGCAAGAAGAAACTACTAGAAAGCAACAGCTTTTAATTCTCTTTGAAACTGGAATGTTAGATAGCCTTAACCACTTAGCTGTTAAAGACAGGAATAAGCTTTTGTCTGTCTTGTTAAACAGAAGTGAGACAAATATTAGAATGGAGCTTAACAAGATTCATAAGAAAGGAAAGACTAACAGTATCCGTAATGAAGAAAACCTTGCTTTCTTATCTAAACTATTTGCTGAAACTGGGCTTGAGGAAAAATCCAAAGAGATTAAGAATGAGCTAGATGAGTTAAGGTAAGTAAAAAAGAGCCTCCCCCATAACCCCACTCCTCGAGGCTTTGACCAATTCCTTTGGGACATAAATCAAAACGATTATGTCCCAAATTATTCTAAACGGATTAACGACAGAGCAACTCAAGGAGATGCTTGTCCAGGTGCTTTCAGAGCATCTAAATGTAAAAGAGTCTAATGCTCTAGGCTCTCAGAATCAAGTTCAATACTTGACTAGGGTAGAGGCTTCCAAGCTTCTTCAAATCTCTTTGCCCACTCTCAACGACTACACTAAGAGAGGAATTATTTCATCTTATCGGATTGGCTCTAATGTGCGCTACAAATCCTCTGACATAGAGAGCGCATTGCAAGAGAGGTGCTATTCCCCTAATCGGAAAGGAGTGCGCCATGCATAAGAATGACTACTCAGTCATAGTGTTTCTGGCTGACTCAGATAAGCCTAAACGGTGGACTTATGTGCATAAGCTGAACGGCTTCTCTATGTTCCTCAAAAGGGAGTTTCCTACATGGGTCTACATGAATGTGTATGAGAGAAGGACTGGCAAGTTCCTTAAACGGTTCTACCCTACACAGTTCATTCCACCGTTCCTTTGTTTTTTTTTAACCTTCAGTATTTTTAACCTTCAGGTTCAAACCTTTATTAATGGTTTTAATAATACTGCAACGATTCAGATTCCGTGTTAGTCAAAAACACGTACGGTTGCAGTGCAGTGCTAGGCACCAACTTAACCAAAAGGCTGCTTTACAATAAGTATTCTGGTTCATCCTTAGATAGAAAGAAGGAATCTAATCCAAAGCCCAAAAAGAAGGAAGTAAATGAGGAAGCAGAGGAGCTAAAGCTTGCTAATAAGAAGCGGTCAATGTCAAGCAGGACAAAGACTAAAATCAGGAAGAAGCTTATGGCATTTGCTCAGCTTCATAAACGCCTGACTTTTGTTACCCTTACTTTTTCCAATGAGGTAACTGATGAGCTTGCCGTGGTTGTTCTCAGGAAGTTTATAGACAACATCAAGAAGAGGAGCAAGGACTTTCAGTACCTATGGGTGGCCGAACGGCAAACAGGGAACAAGACCTTCTCAGATAACATCCACTTTCATTTAATAACAAACAAGTACTGGGATATTCAAAAGACTTGGGGATATTGGTTAGAGGTCCAGAAGAAGAATGGAATCCTGCCAAGAGAGCAAAACTTTAAGGCATCCTCTGCTTTTGATGTAAAGAAGATAAACACTAGTAACCTAAAACAGGTGGGAGTCTACCTGACCAAGTATGTGACTAAGAACAAGGCAGAGTTCAAGTGCCAAGTCTGGAACTGCTCTAAATCCATTTCAGCTCTCTATACCGACTTCTACACTGATTACAGCTTTTTAGAAGAGCTGCATAGACTAAAGAGAAATGAGATAAAGGAGATACCGCTTGAATATTGCACACTTCATCTTATTCCACTTGATAAAACTACCATTCGATTCTATGATAGACTTGAGAATAAAAATAGAAAAACTTTAAGGGTTTTGGATTGAAACTATGGAAGAATATATAAAACGCATGTGCGAAAGATTAGACATAGATACATTCATTTTCAATCCTATCTCCGAATTCTGTGACATGGTAGAATATGAAATAGCAATATGCTTTAGTTGTGGAGGAGAAAGAGCAGAGTATGACTTAGATGATTTTATTGAAACTGAAAGAAGTTTGTGGGAAGAAATCGGGCCAGTTAATAAGATATTTTGTTTTCTTCATTGTTTAAAATGCAATGAGTTGTCTGCTATAATTGACATGCAAGGAAATTATAAGGAATAAGAAGGGCCAAAGCAAATGCTCTGGCCCTTCTTATTCATAAACTTTATAACGGCTAGAGGAAACGGCGGCCGGGGACCTTACTTAGTTATTTAGCAAGTTAGCATTTGCAGAAGTAGGAATCAACGACCATGCTTTATGGAAAACCCCAGCTGGCGTTTAGCTCTTGTTAGCACATGATTTTTTACTTTGAAGTTTACAATTTTTTACCTGTTATGAAACTTTCTTCTTTGGTTATGAAACAACTACCTTTTAAATTTGAGGCAAAACCATCCTATATGAAATCTCTTTTTTGTAATACCCCGCCACCACGCGTTACTTTGCTTGCAAAATAACTGGTAATTAAAGGCCTAAGTGGGTTTATTAGTTTCATAGATTATCTCCTTTCTATTGACCACCAAGTTCTGTGGCTCAGGTTGTTTTGCATGCCTTTCTATTTTCAGGGTTTTCCCAATATTATCGCATTTAAAACAACCTCAAAAATGATTAACACATCAAAAAACAAATTTGTTATTCCGGCTATACCGGCAGTTTTATTGTCAATGGTAAGTGTCCAGGGCGGCGCTTCTATTGCCAAACATCTTTTTCCAATTTTAGGCGCCAGTGGTACTGCTTCTCTGCGGATTGGTTTTTCGGCTATCCTGTTGCTCTTTTTTTTTAGAACAAATCTGTTTGCATTAAATAAAAAGCAATGGGTATACTGCCTTGCCTACGGCACCTGCCTGGGTGCTATGAATCTGGTATTTTACTTAGCCATAAAACGCATACCATTAGGTCTGGGAGTTACTATTGAGTTTACAGGGCCATTGGTTTTAGCGTTGGTAGGGTCAAGAAAACTGCTTGATTTGCTTTGGGTGCTTTTAGCTTGTTTAGGGATAGCCCTTATTGCTCCCTGGCAAAACAATAATGTTGATTTACTAGGTGTTGCTCTGGCTTTATTGGCCGGAGCCTTATGGGCTGGCTATATAGTATTAGGGGGAAAGGTGTCTCAAATCATGAAAAGTGGGGATGCTGTAGCTGTAGGAATGATATTTGCTTCCGCACTTGTTTTACCTTTTGGAATTTTCAGTGGAGGATTAGCTGCCTTAAATGTACCTCTTTTGTTGATAGGAGTTGCAGTTGCCTTTTTAACTAGTGCTATTCCCTTTACTTTAGAGATGGGTGCACTTCGGCTACTTCCCTCCAAAACCTTTGGTATCCTGATGAGTTTACATCCCGCATTTGGCGCACTTTCCGGTTTGCTTTTTCTGAAAGAATACCTGAGCCTTGCCCAATGGTTATCGATTATTTGTGTCATTATAGCCAGCATAGGGGCAACTTACTTTTCAAGAAAAGAACGATAAACAGGAGCTAAGAACCTTCAAACTAAAACTGATGGAAAATTTAAATTTGATAAAATTGGTCGTAGCAAATTCTAGTCTGGAGTTTAATGATGGCCGCCAGTTATTTCAAGAGTACGCAAATGCTATAGATTTTAATGCAGGATTTCCAAACTTTGAGGCTGAATTAAATGCTTTGCCAGAACAATATACCCCTCCGAAAGGAGCCTTACTACTAGCTTACTCAAATGAAGTAGCCGTTGGCTGTGTTGCAATCCGAGAATCAGAACCAGCAATCTCGGAATTGAAAAGATTTTATGTACGACCAGCGTTTCGCCAATTTAAGATTGGTGCCCAATTATTGAAAAGGGCTATTGAGGAAGCGAAGATATTAAAATTTGATGCTCTACGTCTGGAGGTAATTCCCAGTCTTACAAAGGCAAAAGAACTGTATCGTTCATTTGGATTTGTAGAAATCCCACCCTATCAACCAGTAGTCTTAACGGGGACCGCTTATATGGAAAAAAAACTTAATGATAGTTAAGTTTTCCAATGCATTAAAAATCCTTTCGGTAATATCTGAAGGGATTTTTAATGTAATTAGAGCATTAGACAGAAAACTCTCTGAATATAGCCCAATTATGTATATTTCTATAAGTCTAGTTTACTTTAATTTTGTGCTAACTAGAGGATATACGGAGTTGTTCGGTTTATCTGCAATATGTATTGAGCTAAACATACGGTTTATTGTATAAATTGACAGATAATCGTAACTGCACTGCCGAATATACTATATATGATTTAGTAAGTTCACTTTTCTTAAGTATTCTACCTTAACGTTTTATCACGATTCTCCTTAGTGTGGCTTTTACAAAAAGTAAAAGAGCTAAAACCGTCCCCTAAAGTGTCCCCTGAAAACAAGAAAGCCTTGCAAATCATTGATTTACAAGGCTTTCTATTCGTTAAATGTACCCAGGGCCGGAGTCGAACCGGCACATCCGTGAAGATATTGGTGTTTGAGACCAACGCGTCTACCGATTCCGCCACCTGGGCAATTGCTACTTTTCGGTAGATTCTGAAAAACTAGGCGAGAAACGCTTTATTCGTCAGAAGAGGGTGCAAACTTATTTAATGATTCCTTAATACGCAAGAGGTAACGCTGCTTTAGGTAATAATTTTTTACCTGTTTCAAGGCTTCTTCCTGAGCCTCAGGCGGTAAGTTTTCATAGTTTTCCAGTACAGGCCAAATTTCCGCCTTCAGGTAACCCTCAATTTCGCCGGTTTGGTCAGAGACAATCTTGAATTGGGTTGAATCTGGATCCATCTCCAGTTCCATCAGCTGCTCGTTTAGCTCCATTACCTCTGCCAGAAAATCCTGGGGCAGGTCGTTTTGCCCACCTTCCTCCAATAATCCGTGCTGCTCCAGAATATACTGCATGCGGCGGTCAAAATTGGAAAGGGTGCGGTAGGCGTTGGTGTTAAGCGTTGACTTCTCCAAAATTTCCTGCTGCTTCTCGGGCGGCTCCATGGTGTAAAAGTCGGGGTGGAACTCACGGCTGAGGGCGTAGTATTTGGTTTGAATAGCCTTCTCATCTGGTAGAAAGCTTTCCGGTAGGTTATAAAACTCAAAATAATTCATAGTGTCCAAAATGATGGTATTGGTTTAAATAGCCAATGCTTGTGCCATAGACTTGGTAAAAGTACTCCTTTCCTGATGAATTGTTCTAAGTGAAGCTTATTACTGATATGGTTTAATGGGCAAAGGGAAGAATTATATGTTTAGTGCCTTGTGTCTTGATGAACAAAAGGGGTAATGTTATAACAGGTTCTGTTATGAAAAGCTACTTTTCATATCCTTTCTAATTCTTTAGTTTTACAGACATCTCTTCTCTTTGAATATTTCCCTAAGAAAATGTTCACAAGAGTAGTGTTATTAGCCCAAAAGAATGAAGGTATTAGTCATTGAAGATGAGCCCAACGTGGCAGCGTTTATAAAGCGAGGCTTGCAGGAACAGACGTTTGAAGTAGAAGTGGCTTACGATGGTAGCATGGGGAAGAGGCTAGCTTTACAGAATGAGTACTCTGTCATTGTCATGGATATCATTTTGCCAAATCTTAGCGGTCTTGACCTTTGCCGCCAGTTACGTCAGGAACAGCTACGGACGCCAATTTTACTGCTGACGGCCTTAGGCACCACCGAAGACATTGTAGATGGCTTAGAGGCCGGAGCAGATGATTACCTGCCTAAACCCTTCAAATTTAAAGAGCTACTGGCTCGGGTGCGGGCGCTATCACGGCGCACAGGCATGGTTACTGCCAGCAATATGCTGCGCGCCGGAGATTTGAGCATGAACTTAGATACCAAAGAGGTGAAGAGGGCAGGCAAGGATATAAACCTCACGGCCCGAGAATTCGCTTTGCTAGAGTTTTTCTTGAAGAAACAGGGGAAAGTTCTGTCACGGGTAGACTTGCTGGAAAACGTGTGGGACCTCAATTTCGACTTAAGCTCTAACGTGGTGGATGTTTACGTGAATTACCTCCGTAACAAAATTGACAAAGATTTTTCTGCCAAGTTGCTGCACACAGTGGTGGGCATGGGCTATATGCTGAAGGAGCCGGAGAACGCATGAATTTCAGAAACCAGTTAACCCTCACGTTTGCCGGACTCACCACCGTGGTGCTCATTATCATGGGGAGCTTTATTTATCTGGTAGCGGAGCAGTTTACCCGGCGCCAGTACTTCCAGCGGTTAATGGACAGGGGAATTGTTGCGGCACATATGTACCTGGAGCAAGATGAGTTCAGTGCACAGCGCATTCAGAAGACCAGACGTAAGTTTTTTCAGAGTCTCTCTGATGAAAAATTTGCCATCTATGACCATAATAGAAAATTACATGTGGCCACAGACACCGCAGGCATTGCCATTCCGGAAAGAATATTCCAAAAAATAAAGAATGAACGGGAGGTAGAGTTTTGGCTTGAAGACCTGCAGGGAATAGGCCTTTGGTATGAAGACAATGAAGGAGACTTCTATGTTATTGTTACAGCCAAAGACGTAACCGGAGCAAGTAAATTGGTGAACCTGCGGGAAGTGCTGATCATCAGTGTACTGCTGGGGTGCCTGGTGATGGTGTTAGCAGGGCATTTTTTCGCCAGAAAAGTACTGCAACCCATTGTGGCCATTGTGCAGGAGGTAAATAAAATAAGAGCTTCTAACCTGCACCTGCGGGTAAAGGAACGGCCAACCCGTGATGAGATTGCAGACCTTGTGAATACCTTTAACCAAATGCTGGAGCGCCTGGATACTTCTTTCTACATGCAGAAAAGTTTTATCGCCAACGCTTCTCACGAGCTCCGTAACCCGCTGACTGCTATCAGCGGAGAACTTGAGGTGACGTTAATGCAAGACCGCACCCCGGCTGAATACAAAGCTTCTCTCCAAACGCTACAGAAAGAAACCGAACGGCTGGAGAAACTAACCGCCGATTTAATTCTCCTGGCCCAGACTGGGTTTGATGAGCAGGAGGTAAAGAAAGACCGGGTTCGTATAGATGAAGTGCTCCTGGAGGTGAAAGCCGAATTAAAGTATTCTCTCCCCCAGAACCAGATTCAAATAGACCTTTCCTCGTTGCCGCAAGATCCAGACGTGCTGACGGTGTATGGCAACAGGAGCTTATTGCAGATAGCCTTCAAGAATGTGCTGGAGAATGCCTCTAAATTCTCTGATCACCAACGGGTGAGCGTGGCGGTAAAATGGCAGGCGCAGCAGGTAGAGGTAACCGTGCAGGACCAGGGTATTGGAATTCCAGAGGGTGAAATGGAAAGAGTCATGGAGCCCTTTTACCGCGCCAACAACGCCAGGTTTAACAACGGTACCGGTATAGGACTCACTATGGCAGAAAAGATTTTCAGGCTACACGGGGGCAGGATCAAATTGACGTCCACGTTACAAGTGGGTACTACCGTTGTCATGGTTCTTCCATCAATTTAAAAGTTTACTGGTACTGCTCCGCGCCAGTAGGAGGGGCTTCTGTGTCATAGAGGTTTGGTAGAGCAATAGGGTATAAGACAATGTTCTGTTTTTAGCCTGTTTTACGAAAAATAGGTTTAAAACAGAAGGAATGTAAAATAAAAGAGGTGGCCAGAAGCCACCTCTTTTCACTCAAAAAAAACAAACACAACTAAACAATAGGAACTGTTAAACCAATGAAAAAATTAAGCAGGCACAGCCTCTTCTAGCTGGGCTGCCCGGTATTTGGTTTGTTTATTTTTGAGTGTTCTCTTGTACACGCTGTCAAAGAGCAGCGGGAAAATAAGCAGGGTCAGAATGGTGGCGCTAATGAGGCCTCCAATTACTACAATGGCCAGCGGTTTCTGCGTCTCAGAGCCAATACCAGTAGAAAGGGCGGCAGGCACCAAACCAATGGCGGCCATCATGGCGGTCATCACCACCGGACGCGTACGCTCTGCCACGCCTTCTTTGATAGCCTGCATCAGAGGCAATTGTTCCTCCAGGTTTTTCTTGAATACAGTGATCAGAATTACCCCATTCTGCACGCAAATACCAAATAGAGCTATAAAACCAACCCCAGCTGAAATACTGAAGTTTGTATTGGTGAGCCACAGAGCCAGAATACCGCCAATCAAGGCAAACGGCACGTTCAAAATCACCAGCGCCGCATCTTTACCGTTTCCAAACAAGGCAAATAGAATCAGGAAGATAAGCACCAGGCTAACGGGTACTACCTGCATCAGCCTATCAGTTGCCCTGATCTGGTTCTCAAACTCGCCTTTCCACTCCAGATGCATTCCTTTGTCTAAGTGAATGGCCTGCTCTACTTTTTCCTGCGCTTCCTGAATGGTGCTGCCCAGGTCACGGCCTCTTACCGAAAATTTCACAGCTATGAAGCGCGCATTGTCTTCGCGGTACACAAAGGCCGGGCCGGTAACGGTGCTGATTTCAGCAATCTCTTTGAGCGAAATATTGCCGCCGTGACTCGTGGGCACCCTCAGGTTTGCCAGTTGTGCCTCATTATCACGAAACTCCTTCTGATACCTGATTCTGATGTCAAACTTGCGCTCGCCTTCATACAGACTGCTGGCGCCTTTACCGCCAATAGCCATTTCAATCACAGCCTGGGCATCAGTCGGGGAGACGCCATAAGAGGCCATGCGTTGCTGGTCTAGCTCTATGCGCATTTCTGGTTGGCCAATGAGGTTGATCACGCCTAGATCATCAATTCCCTCAATCTTATGGAGCACGTTGTACACGCTGTCTCCCAGCACCTCCAGCCGCTGCAAGTTATCCCCGAAGACTTTCACGGCCATAGAGCCTTTTACCCCAGACACCGCCTCTTCCACGTTGTCCATGATAGGTTGGGAGAAGTTGAAGCTGATGCCCTGGTAGGCGGCCAGTTTAGTCTGCATCTCCTGAATAAGCTCTTCTTTGGAAATTTTGCGCTGCCAGTCATCTTTTGGTTTAAGGTCTACGTGCAGCTCAATGTTAAAGAAACCGGTAGGGTCAGTGCCGTCATTGGGGCGTCCGGTCTGCGACATGACCTGCTTCACCTCGTCAAAAGCACCTATGGTGCGGCGTATTTTCTCCGTCATCTCCACAGACTGTTCTAATGAGGTGCTCATAGGCATACTGGCCCGTACGTAGACCGCCCCTTCGTTTAACTGCGGCAAGAACTCTGAGCCCAGAAACTTGAACATGTACAGCCCCAGCGCCATGACCACCATGGCCACTACAAGACTACCCCGCTTATTCCGGTAGGTGAACGAGAAGCCTTGGAAGACATATTTGTTGATGAAGTTCACAAACGGGTTGTGCTTCTCGCGCACGTTCTTGTTCAATAACATGCTGCTGATTACCGGCACCAGAGTAAGTGTGAAGAACAGCGCCCCTAATAAAGCAAATCCCAGCGTGTATGCCAGTGGCGAGAACATTTTACCCTCTACCTTCTGGAAAGCGAAGATGGGCAGCAATGCAGTAATGATGATCAGCTTAGAGAAGAAGATAGATTTACCCAGGTCTACAGCGGTTTTCTTGATGATGCCGCGCTTAGAAAGGGCGTTGAAGCGTTTCATACCCAGTTCATGCGCTTTCTTATCCAACACCACAAATAAACCTTCCACCATCACCACCGCCCCGTCTATGATAATTCCGAAGTCAATGGCGCCCATAGAAAGCAGATTGGCTGACATACCCTTCAGGCGCATACACACAAAAGCAAAAAGCAGGGCTAGGGGAATTATAATGGCTACCGTGAGGGTGGTGCGCCAATCTGCCATGAAGAGGAACACAATCACGGTCACCAGCACAATTCCTTCCAAAAGGTTGTGGGTTACAGTTTTAGTGGTGAAGCCAATGAGCTCAGAGCGGTCATAGAAAGGCACAATCTTCACATCATCCGGCAGCACCACGTCGTTCAGCTCAGTTATCTTGTTTTTTAGAGCCGCTAGTACCTCACTGGGGTTTTCGTTTTTGCGCATCACTACAATGCCTTCCACCAGGTTGGTTTGCTCGTCGCGGCCCACGTAGCCAAGGTTAGGCAAATGAGACTCTTCTACGGTGGCCACGTTCTTAATGAGGACTGGCACTCCCTGACGGTCGGTCACCATCACGTTCTCAATCTCGGCAATGTTGTTGAGCTGGCCAATGCCACGCACCACGTACGCCTGTCCGTTTTTCTCAATGACATCACCGCCCACATTTAGGTTGCTCTTGGCAATGGCTTCATATACGTCTGGGGCGGTAATGTCATATTTCCCAATCAGGCTGGGGTCTACGCTCACCTCGTAGGTTTTTACCTCGCCCCCAAAGCTCACCACATCGGCAATGCCCGGTACGCCCTTCAGCTTGCGGTCAATCACCCAGTCTTGTATGGTTTTTAGTTCACGTACATCTTTGGTTTTGCTTTCCAGGGTGTAGCGGAAAATTTCTCCGGTGGGACCCGCCGAGGGCTGCATTTCGGCATCAATTCCTTCTGGTAGATTCACGGTGGCCAATTGGTTGGCCACGAGCTGACGGGCGTGGAAATCATCTACCTCGTCTTCAAAAATCATAGTCACCACAGAAAGCCCGAAGAGGGAGATAGAGCGCAGGCTGGTTTTTTTAGGCACCACGTTCATTTCCACCTCAATAGGAATGGTCACAAACTTTTCTACTTCCTCGGCGCTTCGGCCGGGCCATTGGGTAATAATTTGCACACGTGTATTGGTCACGTCTGGGAAGGCCTCAATAGGCGTGTGCAGAAAACTGATTACTCCCGCCACCACAATTCCAAAGGTCATGAAAAAGACCAGAAACCGGTTCTTGAGCGAGAATGCAATGATATTTTTGATAAAAGAATTCATCTGGAAATACTGTTCTACAGATATAGATTAACCTCAGTGCCTCTTTAAAACAGGCAGTAAGGTATTTGCTTTTGTTTCTGTTTTGGACCCGTTTTACTGAAAACAGGTCCAAAACGCCCTACTTTGGTAATGCGGATTTGGCTATTTCGCTTTGGAGGCATTGTAAACCAGCAACGGGTATTTGCTCACCACCTGCTCACCTGCTTCTAAGCCGCTTTGTATGTAGGCTGTCTGTCCCACGGTTTGGTATAGTTTCACCTCGCGCTGCTCCACATCACAGCGCTTGCGGAACACCATCACATAGTTTTTGCTTTGGTCAAAGACAAGGGCATGGGCTGGTATGGCCATGAGTTGTTTGTTTTCGGGGTATTCAATTCTGATGTTCGCGAACATTTCAGGCTTGAGTGAGAAGTCAGGATTGTCTAGCCGTACCCGAACTTTCATGGTTCTTGAGTCGGGGTCCAGCACGTTGAAGATCTTATCAATCTTGCCATGTAAGACTTTATCTGGGTAACTGAGGGTGGTGACGTGGGCGGTGTAGCCCTCTTTCACCTTGGCAATGTCAGACTCAAACACGTTGGCCATGACCCAGATTTCATTCATGCTGGAGATGGTGAATAGGTTGGTGTCGTTGTCTGAGCGAATCTGCATGTCTACGTTCACGTTCTTCTCCACCACAAACCCAGCAGAGGGCGCTTTCACCACATATTCTGATCCTTTGCCAATGCTGTAAATGCTGAAGATTTGCTTCATGCGCTGCACTTCTGCATCGGCCATGTCTTTCTCACGTTGCGCCGCTAATACCTCCTGTTCAGAAACAAGTCCAGATTTTGCCATGTCTTTGGCTACGTCCAAGTTCTTTTGGGCTACTTGCAGGGCTGACTGCGCCCCAATGCGCTGTTGTTCAAATTCAGCTATCTCACTGCTGCGGATCACTGCTAACGTTTGGCCTTTCTGAACATAATCACCAAGTTCTACTTTCACAGCTTGCACGTGCCCGCCCACCAGCGGGAATATCTTAAAAACCTTCTTTTCGTCTAAGGCAATTTTACCCACCAACTGCAACTGATTGTTCACAGATTGCAGACGGGCTGAGTCTAGCTTGATCAGCTGAGCGAGGGTGTCGGTGAGGCAGAGCTCCTGTTCTGCCAGTGCGTCAACGGCAATGGATTTTTTATCTTCTGAGCAGGCAAAGAAGAAAGAGCAGCCAGCCAGTAAAGAGAGCAGGAGCGGTGCGGTTATCTTGTTTTTCATAATATTTTAACTAGAGAATTTTAGTAGGTGATGACAGGCTTTCCCACGACAAAGTTGATTTCCTCCAAAGCCCGTAGGCGGTTGGTGCTTAGCTCCAGCAGTTGGGTCATGCTGTCCGTATAGGTTTCGTAGTAATCCAGAAATTCAATCAAACTGATGTTGCGGCGCATAAAATTGGAGGTAACTCCGTCTAGAAGCCGGTCAAAATCCTGGCGGAAATTGGGGTCAAAGGAGTTGTAGAACTGCTGGGCCTCCTGCGCTTTTTTGAACGCCTGCATTACCTCCGTCTCCACGGTAAGTTGCTGCTGCTCTAACAGGTGCTGGCTTTGGGTTATCTGGTGCCGCGCCACGTTGATGTTCCCTTGGTTGCGGTTCCAGAGGGGCAGGGGTATTGAAAAACCTACCCCAACATAATCTCGGATGTAGTTACTCAAACGGTCATAGTTGGCGCTGATGGTGATGTCGGGCACCGCCAAAGCCTTTTGCAGATTAAGGTTAGCGTCTTGCAGCTGCACCATGGTCTGGGCGGCTTTTAAATCAAACCGGTTTTCGTGCGCCGTTTCCAGCAGTTGGGAAAAGGTGAGTTGGAAAGGAGTGACCGTGTTTAAAGTCGCTTCTTCCAGAGCAGGAACCAGCACCGTGGTGGCCGGAGTCCGGGTCAGTAGCCTAAGCTCCGTCTGGGTTACTTCTATCTCGTGTAACAGGGTGAGTTGCTGATTTCCCAGCTGGAACAGAAGTGCTTTTAGTCGGGTAATTTCTTTGAGGGGAATATTTCCTTTCTGGTACTGCTCATCTAACGCTGTGACCAACTGTTGCACCGTCTGTGTTCTTTCCCGCAGTACCCTCAGGGCCTGCTGTTGGTAAAACAGCTCCACCATATTGGTGCGCAAGGTGAATCGGAGCGTGCGCAGCAAATCAAAATAATCCTGCTCGGTGAGCTGGCTCTCCAGCGATTCTACCTGCACCCGCTTGTTTCGTTTGCCAGCTAAGTACACCAGCTGCTCTAGTTGCAATAGCGTTTGCCCGTTCCGGCTAACATCAAAGTACCGTCTGTTTTCTGGATTGTATACGCCTTGGTCTACCGTCAGCACGGGGTTCTCAAATAGCCTGGCCTGCAGGATAGCTGCCCTTGATGCCTCAATAGCTGACTTCTGTGCCAGCAAGGGCAAATTTCGCTCCTGAAACAACTGCTCTGCCTGCGTTAGGGTAAGGCGCAAAGAGTCAATGGTGGCTATGGTGGGAGCAGATGACGGGGAAGCAGGCTGCGCTTGGAGCGGCTGGTGCAGAAGACTAAGCAAGCCCAGCGCAGAAATATAAATGGGTACTCTCATGGGTTATTCTAATTGAAGAATGCCCAAAGGTAGAGTGACCGTATTAGAGGGTGATTAGAGGCAGATTAGAGAATGATTAGAAGTAAGTAAAATAGCCTTAGCACCCTTCAAAGCTATATAATTTAAATACTTTATCTACAAATAGTGGGAGTTATAGCTCTGTGGGTTTAAATGAGAAAGCCTGAGCGGGCTCAGCGAAAAGAGCCTTGGTCGGTTTCCAGACGGAGCCAAACAGGGCAGATTTACGGTAGTGGTTGAGGGCGTCTTCAGAGTCCCAGAGGCTGTAGGTGCTGTACACGTTAGGCAAGTTATAATCCTGGAGCAGGTCTACGCGCTGGCCCCCCGTGAAGGAGCGAATCTTGTCTCTGGAAGCTTTGAAAATCTCCAGGAACTCCTGCACTTTATCCTCCTGAAAGGTCATGCGCACCACTCGTATCAACAACATTGTAATTAATTAAGAATTAGGAATTAATAATTAAAAATTGATCTTGGAAAGAAGAGAAAGATCATATGGCTATGGCATTCAACAGGCACCTATTGTTCTTCTTTCCTCGTATGTTTTCGGTCTGCTTTTAGAAAAACAGACGAAAACATACGAGGAAGTGGTGCTGACGGAAAATTAAAAATTAATAGATCCCCCATTCTTAATTCCTAATTCTCAATTCTTAATTACTCCACCGGGTCTGGGACAAAGTGTACTTCCACCGGAGAGTCAAAGAACATGCCCAACAGTTCAGAAGCGTGGCCTTTGTTGATTCCAATGGTTAAGTAGCCTTGGCGGTTGAACAGAGCCACACAATCGCCTTCGCCGGGTTGGTTGTAGCGGGTGCTCACGCGGTCAATTACTTCACGGTTAAAGTGAATAGTAAAGTGGCGGCCGTGGCCAATGGCATCTACGCTGTCGCGGGTAATGTCGGTGATCAGGTTGCCATAGTGGTCAACGTGCACCACATGACCTATAATAGAGTGGTCGTTTAGGCGGAGTTGGCGGTTAATGAGTTGCACCATTCCATCGGCTAGTTCACCTATTTCAGCCATGTTAGAGCCATTTGCCAAAGCCACTGCGGCCGGAGCTAAAATATCACGGGCTGGAGAAGACGTGTCATGCATAGGGGGCAAGTCTACTAACTGGCGTGGGTCTCCTTCGGTAAGCAAGGAAAGTAAACCGTTGTCGGCGCAGACAAAATAGTGGCCTTTATAGAGAGCCGCCTGGTAACGGCCGCTTTTGCTCCCGTGGGTGTCTACTGCCAAAAGGTGAACCGTGCCCTCCGGAAAGTCCTGGAAGACGGAATTGATGACGTGCAGGCCATGCGCAATGTTGAACGGTTCAACGTCGTGTGAAATGTCAACAATCACTTGCTCTGGCTTGAGCGTCAGTATTTTGGCTTTCACGGAGGCCACGTAATGGTCCGTTGTGCCGAAGTCTGATAAAAAGGTGAGAAAACCCATCGGAACGGTCGGTCAGAAGAACTTTAATATTCCTATATTTGTCTTAAAACAAAACTACTATATTTTCAGTAGAACGACGAATAAACCTAATTTAAAACCATCATAGCCTTTGGTAGAAAAAACTATAACCCTGGAGGATATCTCGTTAGTAGATTTCCTGGGCCTCGATAACCAAAACATAAAACAGTTGGCCGCCGCTTTCCCGAGCAGCAAAATTATTTCGCGCGGCAACGAGATCAAGATTCAGGGGCAAACGCCTGAAATCACTAAAATTCACGAAATTCTTTCTTCGCTGATAGAGCATTATCACCAATACGGGAAAATCACGGATAAGAGCGTACATAAATTCTTAACCGCCGATAATGACTTTGAAGATGACGTGGTCATTACCAGCCCAGATGTAATTGTGTACGGCAGCAAGGGCGGCGTGATAAAGGCTAAAACTCCTAGCCAGCAGAAACTGGTGGAGGCCATTGCCAAAAACGATCTGGTGTTTGCCTTAGGGCCAGCCGGTACCGGTAAAACCTTTATTTCGGTGGCAATGGCGGTGCGTGCGCTAAAGAATAAGGAAGTAAAGAAGATTATCATTTCACGTCCGGTGGTGGAGGCAGGGGAAAGCCTTGGTTTCTTGCCCGGTGACATGAAAGACAAAGTAGACCCGTATCTGCGCCCCATCTATGACGCATTGGAAGAAATGATTCCGGTAGAGAAGCTTAAATATTACTATGAGAACAAAGTAATAGAGATTGCTCCACTGGCTTACATGCGCGGTCGTACGCTTAACAATGCTTTTGTTCTGCTTGACGAGGCTCAAAATACCACACCTATGCAGATCAAGATGTTCATGACGCGTATGGGACCCACTTCTAAAGTGATGATCAACGGTGACCGCACCCAAATTGACTTGCCGCGTAACCAGAAATCTGGCTTGATAGAGGCCATGAGCATATTGAAAGACGTGAAAGGCATTGGTTTTGTAGATATGCGAACTGAAGACGTGATTCGTCACCCTTTGGTGAAACGCATTGTAGATGCCTACTCTAAACTAGACGAGCAACGGCAGAAAGAGCGTGAAGAGCGTGAGAAAAATGAAACACAGGGGCAAGATGCTCCGCGCCGTCGTCAGAACTTCCGCCGCCACGAAGACTAAGGCTACAGAGTTAACCATTGAATAAATATGAAGCGTTTTGGAGTTGTTTTGTAAAAAGCAGCCCCAAAACGCTTTTTTGTGTTTATAAATGGCTTCTCTATAAAGAATAAACAAGGAGAGTAGAAAAACGTCATTTTCTGTCATAACTATGATATTCCTTTCAAATATCCTGAATTACGCTTAGCCGTAAGCATAAGGGTAAGGCTGCCAGTGGCCTTTGTGGTTTTGATTTGAATATAGTTGAATGCCTAAACGCGCTGTTACCGGACTGTGGCGACCGTTGGTTTGCTTTGTAGGTGGAATTCTTCTGGCTCACTTAGTAGGTCGTGATTTCGCCTGGGCCGGAGAGGTGGCCGCTTTTTTTGTGCTATTGTTTCTGGTAACCTTTTGGTATGTCAAGAAACGACCTTTGGGGCGCAGACGGAGGTGGGCAGGGGTAACTGCATTAGCTGCCATTACAGCACTATCGTTTTGGGCTACTTTTTTAAAAAACACCCCTAAAACTCTACCTGTGTCTCAGGGGGCAATCATGAATTACGCTGTTACTCTTGTAGAAGGAGTTTCTGTGAAGCCCGCTTCGGTGACAACAGTAGGCGCACTCTATGCCGTGCGAGATTCTGCCGGTAAATGGTCTGCAGCTAGCGGTAAGGTAGCGCTTTCTTTCCCTCGTTCCTTCGAGGCCGATGCCCTGCGCTATGGTGAACAATTGCTGGTTTATGGTTCTTTAGAGGAGCCACCGCCACCCAATAATCCTTTCCAGTTCAACTATAGGCAGTTTCTGCAACGAAAACATATTCAGTGGCAAGAATTTTTAACGCCTGAGCGCTTTCTGCTGCTGGGGCAGCAACCGCCATCCTCTATCAGGGCTTTAAGTTATAAAGTGAGAAGGAAGTTAGAAGAGGCATTCAGGCAGTACCTGCCTGAAAAACGTGAGTTGGCCATAGCACGGGCGTTGGTGTTAGGCGTGAAAGATGATGTAGATGTGGTGCTCCGAAATACGTATTCCCGAACCGGTACCATGCACGTGCTAGCGGTAAGTGGTTTGCATGTGGGTACGTTTTACGCCTTGCTTCTTTTTCTATTCAGGCAACTGAGGCAACGCAGGGGAGGGAGGCTTTTAGTTGGCGCTTTCCTAATTTCAGTGCTGTGGTTTTATGCTTTCCTTACGGGTATGGCCCCATCAGTGCTGCGTTCTGTGACCATGTTTACCATTGTTGAAATGGGTTTTATTTTGAGCAGGAGAGCCTCTGTGATGAATTCTTTGGCGGTGGCAGCTTTTGTGTTGTTGCTGTATGAGCCAAACCTTTTATTAGATGTGGGTTTTCAACTTTCATTTGCGGCGGTAGCAGGCATCGTTCTCCTGCAACCAAGACTGTCAAAGATATGGGAGCCCAAAAACAGGTGGCTGGGGTATGTCTGGCAACTGTTTACCTTGTCGGTGGCGGCGCAGCTGGCTACGTCGCCGCTTAGCCTGTACTACTTCCATCAGTTTCCGGTTTATTTTGGTGTTTCTAATCTGTTTGCGGTGCCGTTGGCCACCTTTGCGCTGTATGCTGGAATTCTGTTTATGGTGGTTTCTCCGGTGCCTGCCTTGGCTACCCTTGCCGTTAAGCCTCTGTTCTGGATTCTCTGGTTACTGAACGAAGGGCTTCGCGTGGTGGAGCAGTGGCCTAACGCGGTGCTTGATGGATTTGTGATAACGCCAGGGCAGGTGCTGGTTCTGTACCTTCTCATTGGTGCGCTATTTCTGTTTATCTATCAAAAGCACCTCTCGTGGTTGGGGATAATGGCTTTATGCGTTGCTTTTCTATCAGGTACTGAAATAGCGGAGGCGAAGCGTCAGCGTCAGAATCAGGAACTTGTCATCTACAGCTCTCGCCGAAGTAGTGCCGCCAGTGTCATAAACGGAAGTAGTGCCGCCAGTGTCATAAACGGAAGAAGTGCTTTCTTGGTAGCTGATTCAGCATTTTACGCCCAGCCGCAACAATTCGTCTATACTGTGCAGCCGCACTGGTGGGCCAGAGGAGTTGAAAAAGAAATTCGTTTTGGGGCCATTTTCCTAAAAACTGACCTAAAACAGCAAGTAGTCTATCAGGAACTTCCTTCAAATAACAAGCTTCTGGTGTGGCGCCAAAAGCGAATACTGTGGCTTGAAAAACTTCCAAAAGACCTAAAAGTGCCCGTTCAAGTGGAGGTACTTGTGTTGCAGCATAATGTGTGGGCTCCGGTAACCCATCTGCAGAATACATTTAAAACAAACCTTATCATACTGGATCAAACGAATTCCAGAAGATACACGCAACAGAAGGCGGCAGAACTTCGTGCTGCTGGCTATAGGGTACATGAGCTGGAAACGGAAGGAGCATGGAAACTAAAACTAAAGTGATGGCAAGCTGTTATGAAAGAACCGGATGTGCACTGGAAAATCGGCAAGGAGGCCTTTTGGCTTTAAGTCACCTTTACCAGCAGGGAGTAGTCATTTTCAGCCATCTTTCTTATCTTTCAATCAGATGCTGCGTAAACTTCAGTATGACAGACGACACCATGACAACAACAGAAACACTTGCTTTGCGCTACATCAGCTACGAATGTACTGACCGTGTAGCCTACATAACTTTAAACCGACCCGAAAAACGAAACGCCCTGAATGATGAAGTGGTAACGGAGCTGAAAAAAGCTTTTGACCACGCTGAGTTTGATGAAAACTGTAAAGTAGTCATATTGAAGGCAGTTGGTCCAGTGTTTTGCGCCGGGGCGGATTTAGAGTATCTGCAAAAGCTGCAGCACAACACCTTTCAGGAAAACCTGGAGGATTCTACGCACCTCATGCAGCTCTTTTACCAGATTTACACCCTCAAAAAGGTAGTAATTGCGCAAGTGCATGGCCATGCCATAGCCGGCGGGTGCGGCTTGGCAACTGTCTGCGATTTTTCATTCACAGTGCCTTCTGCCAAATTTGGTTACACTGAAGTAAAGATTGGTTTTCTTCCGGCCATTGTAAAAGTGTTCTTGCTGCGTAAAATAGGAGAGGCCCGCGCTAAAGAACTGCTGCTCACCGGTGATTTGATCTCGGCGGAAAGAGCTAAAACCATTGGTCTGATCAATGAAGTGGTGCCGGAGGAAGAGCTGTCAGAACGGGTACTAGAACTGGCGCAAAGGCTGTGTGTGCAGAATTCCGGTCAGTCAATGGAAGTAACGAAAGAAATGATTGCCCGGGTACAGCAACTCCCTTTAAAAGACGCCTTGGAATACGCGGCTGAGCGTAATGCCTTGGCCAGAAGCACGGAAGACTGCCAACGCGGAATACAGTCGTTCTTAGACAAGGAACCGCTGACGTGGTAACAATTGAGTCCTGAGTCGCGAGTCTTGAGTTGAGTAGGTGTTTTAGGGCTGCTTTCTGAAAAACATGTCAAAAATAGTTTTGCGTGAGGGATAGGAGTGGAAAGCCCGGAGCGATAGCGAGGACTTGTAGCGGATAGCCCGACCCTTTAGGGCGCACGCCATAAAAGAGTTCTGAGTCTTAAGCTCTGAGTCATCAATGCTGATTCTAAAATCTTGAGTCTTGTGTCTTACATCTTGTGTCTAAAATAAATTTTAAACATTACCATTGCCACTTGGTTAAGAAAATATGCTGACGAACGCGGCGATAGTTTTAGGGACTTTTATAGTGATGGAGTTAGTAGCTTGGGCGGTGCACAAATACGTGCTGCACGGCCCGCTGTGGAACATTCATGAATCGCACCACAAGCCACACAACCATCCGTTTGAGTTGAACGATGTCTCTTTTGCGTTTTACGGGGTAATTGCGGCACTGTGCTTTATTTATGGCTCAGAAACCATGGATTATAGGTTCTGGATTGGGACAGGAATCTCGCTCTACGGGGCAGCCTACTTTCTGGTGCATGACCTGTTTATCCATCGGCGGCTGAAATTGTTTGGGAAAACAAAGAACACCTACCTCCGCGCTCTGGATATTGCCCATAAAGTACACCACAAAACCAAAGGGCGAGACGGCTCAGAATCGTTTGGAATGCTGTGGGTGCACCCAAAATTCTTTAAAATTGCACGGCGTAAACGTTAGCTTTACCTTTTAAAACACTCTCTGCTGTGGCGCATTACTCTATCAAAGAGTTAGAACATCTTTCGGGCATAAAAGCCCACACCCTCCGGATTTGGGAGCAGCGGTACCAGCTGCTGCAGCCAAAACGAACCGACACTAACATCAGATACTACGATGACGCAGATTTGAAGAACCTGCTGAACGTAACGTTGCTGTACCAAGAGGGGTATAAAATCTCTAAAATTGCCCAACTGCCACCTGAGCAAATTGCCAAAGAAGTATTAACCTTGACAGATGCAGAGTTAGGGCAGGAGCATTTCATCAATCAGCTGATTGTGGCCATGGTGGAATTGGACGAGGTGCTGTTTGAGAGGATTCTGAACCGAGCCATTTTACAGTTGGGCTTTTCTACTTCCGTGAGACAGGTAATGTACCCTTTTCTGCACAAGATTGGCCTGCTATGGCAAACTGCCAACATTACCCCCGCACACGAGCATTTCATGAGCCAGTTGATACGGCAGAAAATGCTGGTGGCCATTGACGGACTTCCCATTCAGCAGGTGCCGCATGCGCCTAAGGTCATTCTAGCGCTGCCCGAAGGAGAATTACATGAACTGGCGTTGTTGTTTGCCCATTACTTGTTACGTTCAGCTGGTTATGCCACCTTGTATTTAGGTCAGCACCTGCCGCTCCCGGACTTACTAAAAGCAACTGAGCAATTTAAGCCAGACTACATCTTTTCAGTTTTTACCACAGTGAACCCGAGAATTTCTGTTTCTGAATTTATTGAAGAGTTGGTGGAAAAAGCTTCAGTGCGCCAAGTGCTGGTCAGCGGAGCTTTGGTGCAGTATTACAACCAAACTTCCCTGCCCGAAAAAGTGAAGCTAATTAAAACTATTGAAGACTTAGAAATATGGCTGCAGGAGAAACAGGCAGCTTAAAATCTATTCACCTACAAAATAATCCATCTGCACCAATTCTACTATTGGTGCTTTTTCTTTTAAGCTTATCCTAACTTATAACTATAAGTTCCTCCACACAGCCTCTGCTGTAAAATGTTGTTTTATTCCTGGAGCAGCCATTTAAGGAGTTTATATTAGTCTGCCTTTAATGATGAATTTTTGCCGGGTAACAGCTCGAATTCCTGTAATTCCGGTACACCTCTCCTTACCCTTGATTGATCAAACGTCTTTTTTATGAATGTTTGAGCAGTGCATAGGGCGCTTTTTACTATTGATACTAGTGACCATTCTTGGGAGGGAACAACACGTGTTGTTCTTTGACTTTTGTTGCACTCTGTTTGTTATTTCTTAAACGAAATTCCTGAATAGAATATAGCGTATTCCAATGTGTAGGAGTAGGAATAGGTGTTTTTATAGATTCTATTGAATAACCATAGAAAATATCTTAATAAAAGTTAACCTAAAGATGAGAAGTTTTCGTAATGTTGTTTAATGTTTTACCTAAAACGTTAAACAAAATGACTGCACTAGAATTTACCTCTGTTGTTGAGAAGCTTGCACCGGCACTTCGGCCAGCTGCTTATAATCTTACCCGCGATGCTGATGATGCAAAGGACCTGGTGCAGGAGACCCTGCTGAAGGCGTTTGCCAACCGCGATAAATTCAGAGCAGGTACTAACCTAAAGGCCTGGCTTTACACCATCATGCGCAATACGTTTATCAATCATTACAACAAGGTAACAAAGCGCACCAGCTCCTTAGACACTACAGAGCATTTCCAGTTTTCTCCGCTAGACACCAAAATGACAGATTCTAATCGGGCCTCAGGTGAATTTGCTTTAAATGACATATATAAAGCCATTGAATTGCTGCCCGAAGAATTCAGGGTGCCTTTCATGATGTACTACGTAGGCTACAAGTATTTAGAGATTTCAGAGAAATTAGAGCTGCCCATTGGTACAGTCAAAAACCGCATACACCTGGCTCGCAAAGAGCTGAAGCAGAAACTACACGTGTACGCTTACGGCGATTAATTCTTCGCAACCCTCTTTTATTTAAGAAACTGGGGCCATCTCAGCAGCTTTTAAAGGTAGAGATACGTATATTGGTTTTTAGTTATTTCAGAAGTCTTGATTCTTTATCAACATTTCCCACTATTTCACAACCATTGCCCACATGTCAGATTCGCCCAAGAAGAAAGTAATAGTAATAGGAGCGGGATTTGCGGGTTTGTCGGCGGCGGCTAGTTTAGCCCAAGCTGGATATGCGGTTACTTGTCTCGAGAAAAATGAAGTGCCAGGTGGCAGGGCCAGAGTTTTTCAGGCCGAAGGATTTACTTTTGACATGGGACCGAGCTGGTACTGGATGCCAGACGTTTTTGAGCTGTTTTTCCAAAAATTCGGCAAAAACGTCTCTGACTATTATGAGCTGGTCCGGCTGGACCCTTCTTACCAGGTGCTCTTTGGAGAAGGCGATATCATGGAAGTGCCTGCTCAGATGAAAGACTTGGAAGAGATGTTTGAATCATTGGAGCCGGGTTCAGGGCAAAAGCTGCGGGAGTTTCTAAAGCAGGCTGCCTATAAATATGAGGTAGGCATCAACCAATTGGTTTATAAACCCAGCCGCTCCCTCACTGAATTCATTGACCTTAAACTACTGGTGGGCGTGCTGAAGCTGGATGTGTTTCAGAGTATGCACAAGCACGTTCGAAAGTTCTTCAAGCACCCTAAACTGATTCAGCTCATGGAGTTTCCGGTGCTGTTTCTGGGGGCTCTGGCAGAAAATACCCCTGCCCTTTACAGCCTTATGAACTATGCTGATATGGCTCTGGGTACCTGGTACCCAATGGGCGGCATGCACAAAATAGTGGAGGGCATGGTGCAGTTGGCACAGGAGCAAGGGGTCGTTCTCAAACTAGGGGAGGAGGTGCGAAATCTTGAATTCAGCGGTGGCTCCATCTCTAAAGTTATTACTTCCAAAGGGGCATACGATACTGATGTGGTCATTGGCGGAGCCGACTACCATCATCTGGAAACCAAACTGTTGCCGCCTGCTTACCGTAGTTATTCAGATAAATACTGGAACGAGCGCGTGATGGCACCATCGTCGCTTATATTTTATCTGGGTATAAATAAAAAACTACACGGGCTGCAGCACCATAATCTTTTTTTCGACGAGGATTTCGGGCCGCACGCTGAGGAGATATATACCAATCCAGCCTGGCCGAAAAAGCCGCTGTTCTATGTTTCTGTGCCCTCTATGACTGACCCAAGCGTTGCCCCAGAAGGGAAAGAAAACTTGTTTGTCCTTATTCCGGTGGCCCCTGATTTAGAAGACACTGAAACCATAAGAGAGCATTATTACCAGTTGGTGATGGCGCGGCTAGAGAAGTTGACGAAGCAGCAAATACGCCCGCACGTAATTTATAAGAGAACGTACGCGCACCAAGACTTTATTAAAGATTACCACGCGTTCAAGGGCAATGCCTACGGGTTGGCTAATACCCTGCTGCAGACGGCGGTGTTGAAGCCCAGCTTAAAAAGTAAAAAAGTAAAAAACCTGTTTTACACGGGTCAGCTGACTGTGCCGGGCCCAGGAGTCCCACCTTCGCTTATTTCTGGTCAGGTGGTGGCCCAGGAAGTACTGAAAGAATTCGCTCCGCAGGAAAAAACGTTAGCCGTTTAAATGATGAAGATGCTGTCGCACATGAACCTTTTTGATGCCACTACGCTGGAGTGTAGCAAGCTTATCACGCAGCGCTACAGCACCTCTTTTACCTTGGGCATCAAAACCCTGCACCCGCGCTTTCATGACCCTATATACGCTATCTATGGTTTCGTAAGATTTGCTGATGAAATTGTAGACACCTTTCACGAGCATGACAAAGCCAGTTTGCTAAATCGGTTCCGGCAGGAGACCTATCAGGCTCTGGAGGAGAGAATTAGTCTGAACCCAGTGTTGCACGCATTCCAGATGGTGGTGCACCAATACCAGATTGACCGCTCTTTTATAGATGCCTTCCTGAACAGCATGGCCATGGATTTAGATGACCATCTCTATGACTGTGACCTATACAAAGAGTATATCTATGGCTCAGCCGAAGTGGTTGGCCTGATGTGCCTGCGCGTGTTTTGCGAAGGTGATGGTGCTATGTTTGACCGCCTTAAAGAAGGAGCCTGCGCTTTGGGAGCGGCTTTTCAGAAAGTGAATTTTCTGAGGGACATCCGGAGCGATTACCATGATAGGGGCAGAGTGTATTTCCCAAAAGTAGATTACCTCTCTTTTTGCAACCAAGACAAAGAAGAAATAGAGGCTGAAATTCAGCAGGACTTCGATAAGGCTTACCAAGGCATTTTAAATTTGCCACGTGGAGCACGGCTAGGCGTGTACTTGGCGTACATATATTACCTGAAGCTTTTTAAAAAAATAAAGCAGCTGCCAGCCGCCCATATTTTGGAAGAACGCGTAAGAGTGCCTGATAATACGAAACTTGCCCTACTGGTAGGCTCGTATATAAAGTACCAGCTTAATTCTATTTAATGTACCTGAATTCGTTTCTCCTCTCTATATTTTTGTTCATTGCCCCAATAGGGCAGGCAAAAGACCCATACGCCCATACTGCTTTGGTGAACTACTACCAAACCGCTGCCAAAGACGAAGACATAGCCGAGGAGTTTCATGAGCTGATGCAAAAGTACAAGGGCAAGAACCCGGTAACGGTAGGGTATAAGGCGGTTTCTAACGCCATTATGGCCAAACATGTCTGGAGCCCTTATTCTAAAATAAAATACCTGCGCGCCTCCGCCAGTATTTTTGATGAAGCGGTTCAATTGAACCCCAATAACGCTGAAGTTCGTTTTCTGCGGTTTTCAATAGAAAACTATATTCCACGGTACCTAAACATGAGCAGCAATTTGGAAGAGGACAAAAAAGTATTCATGGCCGCTTTGCTGAAACACCCCAAGTCTGGTATACCCAATGAATCAGTGAAAATAATGAAGGACTTCCTGCTCCGGAAAGACTTAGTGACCGGAGAGGAGCGCCGACAGGTGGAAAACCTGAAACTATGAACAATTTGTACCTATACCTGAACCTGTTCACCATCTTTTTTCCGTTGGTCTTATCTTTTGACCGGCGCGTCCACTTTTATACCAACTGGCGCTACTTGTTTCCTGCCATGGCCATTACTGGTCTGCTGTTTGTTATCTGGGACCAGTATTTTACTCACTACGGCATTTGGGGCTTTAACCCCGACTATCTGATAGGCTTTTACCTTGGCGAAATGCCTCTGGAGGAAGTTCTTTTTTTCGTGACGGTGCCTTATGCCTGCATGTTTATTTATGAATGCCTGAATACGTACGTAAAGCGCGAATGGCTTCAGCCTGCTGCCCCAGTCATTACCTGGTTGCTCATCCTCGGGAATCTGGCGGTGGCCGTGGTCTTTTGGGGGCGCTGGTACACCATGCTCACCTGTTTGCTGGTGCCGGTGTTGCTCTTGCTGTATCTCTGGCGATTTGGCTATTGGAACCTCGGCCGTTTTTATCTGGCGTACCTGGTGCATTTGGTGCCCTTTCTGCTAGTGAACGGAGTACTAACGGCCCTGCCAGTGGTGTGGTATAACAATGACCACAATGTTGGCCTGCGCATTGGCACTATTCCGGCCGAAGACACCATGTATTCGCTCCTTCTGCTGCTGATGACCATTTTCTTTTATGAAAATTTAAAGCAAATAGCGGGAGTTACGGCAAACAAACCTGCGCCAAATTTTGTTTAAGTAACATGCGTCAACTGCTGGTACATATCGATTCAAACTCTGGCTTCTGCTTCGGGGTTATTTACGCCATACAAATGGCCGAGGACCTGCTGGAAGAGCAAGGGTATTTGTATTGCCTTGGAGATATTGTACACAACGACGAAGAGGTGGAGCGCTTGCAGAACAAAGGTCTCCGCATCATTAACTATGAAACGCTTAAAACTCTACAGAACGAAGCTGTTTTAATCAGAGCCCACGGCGAGCCTCCATCTACTTATCAAACGGCCTTAGAAAATAACCTCACCTTAGTAGATGCTTCTTGCCCCGTAGTTCTAAAACTCCAGAACCGCATTAAAACTTCTTTTGATAAACAGGAGCAGATTTTTATATATGGCAAGCACGGCCATGCCGAGGTATTAGGCTTGTTGGGCCAGACGAATAATGAAGCTGTGGTTTTTGAAAACCTTGATGAATTGCTCCGGCACGAACTTCCCCAGAACATCACGCTCTACAGTCAAACTACTAAGAGCACCAACAACTTTTACCGCATAAAAAGCGAATTAGAGAGCAGAGGACACGCTGTGAACGCCAATGACACTATCTGCCGCCAAGTCTCTAACCGTGACAAAGAGCTCCGCCTGTTCGCCCAGAAGTTTGACAAGGTGGTGTTTGTTTCAGGCACCAAATCATCGAACGGTAAGGTGCTGTACCAGGTATGCAAAGACACTAACCCTAACACTTTTTTTGTATCTAAAGTAGAAGAGCTTCAGCCCGAGTGGTTTACGGAAGGGGAGACTATTGGCATCTGCGGCGCCACCTCCACGCCTATGTGGCTCATGGAAGAAGTGCGTGAGGCTTTGCTGGGGTTTTAGTTTTGGTATCATGTAACATGATAGGAGAAATGTGGAATTTCTATTTTTGGCTAGTTTAATAAAAGTAGGCTGAAAATGAGATTGCTGGAATTTGTGGACTGAATTGAGGGGGGCAGCTGTTTGGAGTCTTCCGAAGGATGACTCCAAACTTGTGATGAATCAGGAGGAACTCTGTTCCGGCCAAGGTGGTATTCAGTTTCTTTGAAACGAAAATAAATAAATGGCAATGGTTTTTGCTCGGTGGCTGCCAGGAAGTCGGAGACTTCCATTTATAATAAAGTTTGGAGTCACCCTGCGGAAGACTCCAAACAGCAACGGACAGCAACTTTTGTAGAGAGTAGGACTCAAACCGCAGCACCAGCTTCAACTTGGAGCTACTTTGGCGCAAGTTTGTAACTTGCGTATATCTAAGGCAATAGCCACGGAAGTTGAAAACTTCCGCCAAGGAAGCCACAAGTTGAAAACTTGCGGCAGAGGTGTAGAGATTGAGACGTTATAAGTAAAACCTGTTTTGAAGCCGATTTTCCAAAAATACGCCGGAATCATCATTGCCCTCGTCATTTTGCTGGCTTGGAGTGGTTGCCTTTGGTTTTTGCTGCACTGGCCTATAGATTTTACATCCCCCTTTACTTATCTGGCGGTGCTCTTGATGACGCACTTGTACACCGGCCTTTTCATTACCGCCCATGACGCCATGCACGGCGTGGTAGCCCCCGGAAACAAAAAGCTGAATACAGTAGTGGGTACTATTACTGCTGGCTTATTTGCCTACAACTACTACGGCCGCCTTTACCCAAAACACCACTTGCACCACCGCCACGTAGCCACTGACCAAGATCCAGATTACCACGGCGGCAACTTCTTTCTCTGGTTTCTGAGCTTTGCCAGGCAATACATAACCGTAGTGCAGGTTCTGCTCATGGCCGGCACTTTTCATTTGCTGCAACTTTGGTTTCCGGTTGAGAACATTGTTCTGTTCTGGATGCTGCCAGCCGTATTGGCTACGTTTCAGCTGTTCTACTTCGGAACGTACCTGCCGCACCGCGGAGAGCATGCCCCAGACAATCCGCACAAATCCGGCACCCAAGGCCGTAACCACCTGTGGGCTTTTCTAAGCTGCTACTTTTTTGGGTATCATTATGAGCACCACGACAAGCCGTATTTGCCTTGGTGGAAACTTTATCAGGAGAAAGACCGGCTAGAGAAGGGGAGGTAAAAGCTGTTTTGGGGCTACTTTTAGAGAATAAAGGCCAAAAGAAGAAGGCTGCCCCGATGGGGCAGCCTTCTTCTTGCTCTAATAAACCAGCGGCTATTAGTGAATGCCAGCTTCTTTCTTGCAGCAGTCATCCAAACGGTCATAGGCTCTTTTAGTGGCTGGTGAGTCATCAGCGTCATAACCTAAATCATTCACGGCTTTTCTCAGTTTGGCAACATCGGTTTTGGTGCCGTTGTACTGTATGGTGAGCACTTTGGTGTTTTCATCAAGGGTTGCTTTGCTCACACCTTTTTCATAGGCCATGCCTTTCTCAAGGGTGGCTTTGCACATGCCGCAAACGGCAGAAGTTTTAAATTTCACCACTTCACCATTCTTGCCACTCTGGGCGAAAGAAAAAGTAGATAGGCACACCATAAGTAAGGAAAGAGTGAAAGCTTTTAAGGTTTTCATTTTTTAAAAGTTAAGAGTTTGAAGTTAAGAGTTGTGAATTTTTCTAAAGTTCGTTTTCAGGCTGTTTTACCAAAATCAAGCCAATTTTTATTGATTGTTAGTTGTTGATTGTTATTATGAATGAGTCAACCTAAAAGAATAAATAAGGAGACGAACAATCAACAACAAACAATCAGCAATTAAGAAGCAATCATTTTATAGTAAACCGGAGACCAGCGTAAATCACCCTACCCATGATTGGAGCCCATACCATGCTAGCGTCAAAGTTTTGGCTGAAGGGCTGGTCGGCGGCAATAATAGGGTCTTTTTGTTTGTAGTTCAACATGTTCTCTACGCCGGCATAAACTTCCCACAGTTTAAAGGCACGGGTGATCTGCCCATTGAACACCGCATATGGGCTAACAGTTCGGGTTCTGATAATTCCGTCTGTGGCTTGGCCCATGTTAGGAACAGTTCTGGGGCCGTACCATTGGGCGGTGACATCGGCCCGCCATTTGTCAAAAGGAGTCGCAAAGCCTAGGTTAAGAAACGCCCGGTGATTTGGGATGAATGGACGCTGCAGCAATTGACCGTTGTAGGTGGTACGCACATCAAAGTACTTGTAGGCGGCTTTTACATCCAACAGTTCCGTCAACTCGTACTGCACCTCTGCCTGAAAACTTTTGGAGTAGGAGCGGCCATTTAAGTTGGTGAATATTACCTGATAAGGGCTGCTGTACATATCCGGCACAACTTGGTTCTGGAAGGATGTGTAGTAGTAATCGGTAATAAACGCGCCTTGGCGGTCGCCTAACGTGAAATATTGGGTGAAGCTACCGCCCAGATTCCAAGCCTTCTCTGGCTGTAAATTGTTCTGCAACACAAATTCACGGTTACTTACCAATGAGGCGACATTTTCGGCAATTGGATTGGCTACCCTGAAGCCTTTGCCCGCCGCCAGACGCAGAATGGTGTTCGGGGTGAAATCGTACTTCAGGTTAAAGCGTGGCGTGTACACCCAGCCAAACAGGTTGTGGTGGTCGGCGCGAATGCCTCCTACCAAGGTAAGGTTGGTGCTGTTTTGATAGATGTATTCAAAAAAAGCCCCAGGAACCCGCTCTTTTCTGGTGTACAACTGCCCAGCCAACTCTTCTTGGTAATCTTCCAGTTGGTAGCTCAAACCAGTCTTATAGGTGTGCGAGGTATTGCCAAACGCCGACTGGAAAATAAGATTGGTCAAACCGCTGTTCTGAAAGCCGTTGTATACCCTTGGCCCGTAATGAGAGTCAAAATCATGGTGTGCACCTGATAGAATCAGCCCAATGCTCTGGTAAGGTTTGTTTTTGAACGTATAAGAGGTCTTGGAGTAGGCACTGTAGCGGTCGGTTTCAGACTCAATACCGTAAGGATTTCCCTCTACCTGCTCCATGCCTGCGCGGAAGCTTGCCTGTCCGCCGGTGCGGCTTTCGTGCAGAGCTTGAATGCCTATTTCGGCTATTACCTGCTTGCCGGGGTTGTACTTCCACTTATTGAACACGTTGTAGTGTTTGCCCAGTGGAATATCCAGAAAACCATCATCATTATTGTCCACGCGGTTGCTGAGCTGGTCGGTGTGCAGCATGAGAACAGAACTGAGCTTAGGGGTCAGGTTGAACGAAGTATTCACGTTGGCATCCCACTTAGCCATACTGTTGCCGTACAGGTTCACGTGCAGGCGGTCGGTTTTCTCTGGATCCTTCAACCGTACATTCACTTGTCCCGAAATAGATTCGTAACCGTTCAACACCGAGCCAGTACCCTTAATAATGTCAATGGCTTCAATGTAGGTGCCAGAAAGGTAATTTAACCGGTACGGAGTGGCCAAGCCGCGTAAGGCAGGCACATTTTCAATGGTCATGAGGGTGTAGGCTCCGTCCAAGCCAAGCATTTGGATCTGCCGCGCACCAGATGCCGCATCAGAAGTGGTCACTTCTACGGAGGCATTCGTCTCAAAGCTCTCGGCTAAGTTGCAGCACGCAGATTTCAGCAAGTCTTTGGAGGTAATGACCTGCGAGTTGGTGGGGGTGAGAGCTGAGTAACGGTCTTGTTCACCAGTTACGGTAACTTCCTGCAGAGAAGTCTCAGATTTCAGCCGAACCACCAGATTTGACTGGCCCTGTACCTGCACTGTGTCCGCTTTGTAGCCAATGTAACTGACCACCAAAGCAGTAGAGCCGGAAGGGGCGGCGGGAAAAGAAAAGAAGCCGTTCGCATCGGTGCTTGAGGCTTGGCTAGTACCTAGCCATACCACAGAAGCGCCAATAAGAGGAGTGGAGTTGTTCTGGTCCAGTACCCGGCCAGAAATAGTTTGTGCCGAGGCTATAAAAGGAAACAGAAGTCCCAGCAATATAAACGTGCTTTTTAAGGCACAAAATCTAGTAAAATACATTAGAATTAAGCATTTAGTAACACATTTTCAGTGGCTGAAAGACAGGCAAAGGCAGCCTCAGCCCAGCAGTGAGAAAAATGAGTACTAAATGTTCAGGATGTGCAACCGGTGCAATAGGTCACGGCCCGCCAGCGGAGGCGAGGTGTCTGTGTAAAAAGGCCACGTGCTAAGTACAACAGCCTCTTGTACCGGAGGTAAAGGAAAAGGATTAGAGATGAAAGCAGGAATTGCCAGCATCTCCACCTTGGTGAGCTTTAAGGTAGATTCCACCTCCAGCTTTTGGTGAGTGGTGGTAAGGGAGCAACAGTCTTTCTTCTCTAACACGGGGGCATCAGGGCAAACGGGCTTTTCTTCTTTTGCACAGCAGCCGGCTTTCTCCATTTTCTCCACCGCCATAGCCGATGGTGCCATGCCAAGCATGGCGCAGAAGCGTTCCGTGGCCGCCATCCCCACCGAACCGGTCAGAATGCTGAAGGCCATGGCCAGAAGCACTATGTGTTGGAGTTTCCCACGCATGCTGCAAAGTTACGGAAAATCGCGCCACTTTCCACCACTTCTCTTCCACAGGCTCTGTTGTAGATAGCGTTTTGGCTATGTTTTAGCAAAAACAGCTGAAAAACAGCGTATTGGCACTTTTTCACGCATTAGTCTACTAGTTTTGGATCAAATGTTATCCAAAAGTTATCCCAAAGTGGAAGGAAACATATGTGGATAATGTGGATATGTGGGGTGGATAACCATGTTTTATCCACAAAGTGGTAAATAGTGGGAAAGAGTGGTTGACTTTACAAATTGGTTTTATACTTTTGTTTTGTACCTAAAACTGTCGTTACCACCAACCTTATCATGAACTTCCTCTCCGGCGAATATGAGTGTAAGCTAGACCCGAAGGGAAGATTGGTGCTGCCTTCTAAAATCAAAGCCAACCTTCCGGAAGCTTCTGGAAACCAAGTGGTTTTGACCAGAGGGTTTGAGCCATGCCTGGTGCTGTACCCCAAAACGGAATGGAAGGTGATTTACGACAAGGTTGCGGGCCTGAATGAGTTCAACGAAGAGTACCGCCATTTCCAGCGGAACTTCTTCAGGGGCAACACCGAAGTTGAGCTGGACAACGCAGGTCGCTTCATCTTGCCGCGCACCATGGTACGTTACGCTGAGATTGAGAAAGAAGCCATAGTGGTGGGGCTCGGCAACCGGGTGGAGATCTGGAACCCGGACAAATACGAAGATTTCTTAGTTAAAGACCAGCAGAATTTCTCGCAGTTGGCGCAGAAATTCCTGGGCGATACTCCTACAACAACCATTATCACTGAATAGAGGCCATGTCTTATCACCAGCCCGTTTTGTTACAGGAATCGGTAGATGCGTTGGCCATTAAGCCCGGCGGCATCTATGTAGACGTCACCTTCGGGGGGGGCGGACATTCTGCGCTTATTCTGCAGCAACTGCAGGGCAAAGGGCAGCTATACTCCTTTGACCAGGACACCGATGCCGAGATGCAGTCTGAGAAGCTTATCTCTGACAATTTCACGTTTGTGAAAGCCAATTTCCGCTACCTCAAAAAGTACCTGCGCCTGTACGGTGCTCGGCAGGTAGACGGCATTCTGGCCGATTTGGGCGTTTCGTCGCACCAGTTCAATACCGCCGAGCGCGGTTTCTCCACCCGTTTTGATGGCCCTCTGGACATGCGCATGGACAAAGACAGTCCTTTGTCGGCCAAAGAGGTGGTGAATACCTATGAAGAAGAGCAACTGCACAAAATCTTTGGGCTATACGGGGAGGTAAAAAATGCGAAGACCTTGGCCCGCGAGGTGGTGAGCGCCCGCAACATAAAAGAAATTGACACCATTGCTGATTTTAAGCAAGCCATAGCAGGCTGTACGCCAAAGGGTAAGGAAAATAAATACCTGGCGCAGGTCTTTCAGGCCCTCCGGATTGAGGTAAATGATGAACTGAAAGCCCTGGAGGAGATGTTGGAGCAGGCCGTGGAGGTCTTGAAGCCGGGTGGTAGATTGTCCGTGATTTCATACCATTCACTGGAAGACCGCCTGGTGAAAAACTACATCAGCAAAGGCAAATTCTTTGGGGAAGTGGAGAAAGACTTCTTCGGAAACGAAATAAAGCCGCTGGACTCCGTGACGCGAAAGCCCATAGTACCCAGTGATCAAGAATTGCAAGAGAACAATCGGTCCCGCAGTGCAAAGCTGCGGGTGGCAGAGAAAAGAGAGACCCCAGAGTCGTTAAAAAAATAGAGAGGAAGCAGGGATAGAATACACTTTTACGATTAAGTATGGCAGTCAATACTTTACGTCCGAAAACAAACACGCCAAAGGCGAACACCATGCGTGAGGTGCCACAGGTGGAGCCAGAGCGTCCGCCTCGCCAGAAAGGCACCAGCTTGTTTGAGTTGCTGGACCGCTACACCAAAGTAGATTGGTTTTTCGCGGATGGTTTGCCGGTGCGCTACCTGCCTAAAGTGTTGTTTCTGATGACCGTGGTGCTGTTCTACATTGGCAACACCCATTACGCAGAACGCACACTGCGCCAGATTGACCGCACTAAAAGAGATACAGAAGATTTACGAGCTGATTACACCACGCTCAAGTCAGATTACATGGAGGCCAGTAAACAATCAGAGGTAGCCCGTAATGTGGCCCCTTCTGGTTTAGCTGAAAGTTCTTCACCACCCATTCAAGTAGTAATAAAGAAAGATGAATATTAAGAAGTCCATCGTAACGCGCGTACGGCTGGCTTTTTTAGCTATCTGTCTTTTTGCGTTCGCCATTATTTACAAGGTAGGCTACATCCAGTTCAAGGACGGAGACCGCTGGCGCGAAATAGCCAACGAGAAACGCTTCCATTACCAGCCCCTTCCGGCCACGCGCGGGAACATCTACTCTGACGATGACCGGATTATGGCGACGTCATTGCCATTTTACCGTGTTGCCTTTGACCCGACCATTGCTAAAGAAGACGTGTTTGATAAAGGTGTTGATTCTTTGGCCATCTATTTAGCCCAGTTCTTCGGCGATCGGTCGGAAAATTATTACCGTCAGAAAATCAAAAACGCCAGGGCTGCCGGTAGAAGGTACGTAAGATTGAACGGTCAATTAATCAATTATCAGGATAAGAAGCTGATGAATCAATGGCCAATCTTTAGAGCGGGTAAAAACAAAGGCGGAGTGATTTTCGAGAAAATTGACCGGCGGTTCTTGCCCTTCGGGTCTTTGGCCAGACGTACCATTGGTTTTATCAACGAAGATAAAAATGGAGCGGGTCTGGAATACAGCTTTAACCGCCATTTAGCCGGCAAAGACGGTGAGGCGTTGTTTGAGCGCATGGCAGGAGGTAACAAACCAATCAATGATGGTACCGAGGTAAAGCCTATGCCAGGCTTTGATATTCAAACCACCATTGACATAAACCTGCAAGACGTGGCGGAAAGCGCGTTACGCCGTGCGTTAACTATCAATGATGCCGCGCATGGTTGTGTGATTTTGATGGAAGTAAGCACCGGACGGATCAAAGCTATTGCCAACTTGGGTCGTGCGGGTGAAGGGGTTTATGTAGAAGACTATAACTATGCGGTGGGTAACCAGGGGAGAACGGAGCCTGGTTCTACTTTTAAGCTTGCCTCTATGATGGCTCTGTTGGAAGAAACAGACCTGACTCTAGAAGATTCTGTGGACACAGGTGTTGGTTCTGCCCGTATTGGTGGAGCTGTGAAAACCGATACCCACGGATATGGCAAGATCACGCTGCAAGAGGTGTTTGAGAAGTCTTCAAACGTAGGGGTGGCCAAGCTGATTCAAGAGACGTTTGAAAAAGATCCGCAGAAGTACGTGGACTATCTTCACAAGTTCGGCCTGCACCAGCCGCTGGGCTTTCAAATGAATGGAGAGGCTATTCCATTTATCAAAACACCAAAAGATAAGAGCTGGAGCCGTCCTTCGCTCTCTACCATGGCTATTGGCTATGAGTTAAAGATTTCTCCGTTGCAGACGCTGGCCTTTTACAACGCGGTGGCAAACAACGGGGTGAAGGTGCAACCGATTATTGTTAAAAGCATTAAGCGTGCCGATGATGTGCTGGAGCAGTTTGAGGCAAAGGTGCTGAATCCTAAAATATGCTCTGAAGAGACACTGGTACAGCTGAAAGCCATGATGGAAGGGGTGGTAGAGAACGGTACCGGTAAAAACGTCCGGAGCAAAGACTATAAGGTGGCTGGTAAAACCGGTACTGCCCGTAAAGTAATCAACGGGAAGTACACCAGAACCTATTCCACTTCCTTTGTGGGGTATTTCCCCGCTGATCAGCCAAAGTACAGCTGCATTGTGATTATAGACAGTCCACGCAAAAATGCCCAATACGGTGGCGATGTGGCGGCTCCTGTATTCCGTGAATTAGCTGATAAAGCCTATGCACAAGATCTGGCTATTCATAAACCAATGGTACGTCGTCCGGCGGGTGTGCACCCTAAAATTCCAGTGCTTCATGCTGGCAGCCAGGAAGACATAACCTTATTATGTAATAAACTAGGGGTAAGCGCCCATCCTGAAAATCCGTCAGAAGACTGGGTGAGAGTTGACACGAACCGGCATTCGGTAAGCCTGAAGCCCATTAAGATAAATGACTTACAGGTACCCGATGTCAGCGACATGACCCTGCGAGACGCACTTGCTTTGTTAGGAAACCGGGGGCTTAAGGTGCGAGCCATAGGGTTGGGAAGAGTAGAGAGTCAAAGCATTCCACCAGGAGAGCCAATACAAAAAGGAAATATCATCACCATCACACTAAGTAAACATGGCGCAACTAGAAAACCTGCTACAGGTACTCCAGCCAACGCAATTGCTCGGGCCCGCTAACCCCGAGCTTTCTGCGTTAACAATGGATTCCCGCCAGGCTGCACCTGGGGTGGCTTTCTTTGCCATACCCGGAACGCTGCGCGATGGTCATGATTTTATACCAATGGCGGTGGAGCAGGGCGTTTCTGCCGTGTTTTGCGAAAAACTGCCCCAAAACACACCTGATCATGTAGCTTTTGTGCAGGTGCAGGATGTGGCAGAAGCCATGGGGCTGGTGGCCGCTGAGTTTTATGGCAACCCAACTAAAAAACTGAAGCTGGTTGGCGTAACCGGAACAAACGGCAAAACCACTTGTGTGACGCTGCTGCACAAGCTTTTCAGAGAACTAGGCTACAATACCGGGCTAATTTCTACGGTTCAGAATCAAATCAACGAAACCGTTATTCCGGCCACGCACACCACACCAGACGCCATTACGCTGCAGGCCTTATTCGCGCAAATGGTAAAAGCCGGGTGTACGCATGCATTCATGGAGGTGAGTTCACATGCATTGGTGCAGCACCGCGTAACAGGCGCTAAGTTTTCAGGTGCGGTTTTTACCAACATCACCCATGACCACCTAGACTATCACGGCACGTTTGACGAGTACATTAAAGCTAAAAAGCTATTCTTCGACCGGCTGCCTAAAAAAGCGTTTGCACTGGTGAATTCAGATGACAAACGAGGCATGGTCATGCTGCAAAACACCAAAGGCGAGAAATATACTTACGCCTTACGCAAAGAAGCAGATTTTAAAGCCCGCCTGGTTGATAACACCATTCAGGGTTTACAGCTGGAGCTGGAGGGGCAGGAAGTTTGGTTTCGACTGATTGGTACCTTCAATGCCTATAATTTGCTGGCGGTATATGGCTCTGCCATTTTGTTGGGTGAAGATCCGCAAGAGGTGCTGGCCAGTTTGTCTAGTCTTACTTCAGCCGCTGGCCGGTTTGATTACGTGGTGTCTGAGGGGCAGATTACAGGCATTGTAGACTATGCCCATACGCCAGATGCGCTGGAGAACGTGCTGCAAACCATTCAGCAGATCCGGAGGCCAGACCAAAAAGTAATAACAGTGGTAGGCTGTGGCGGTAACCGAGATGCCGCTAAGCGTCCGGTCATGGCGGACCTGGCCGCTCGCTTGAGCGACCGCGTGATCATGACCTCTGATAATCCGCGAAACGAAGATCCGCAGGAAATACTGAACCAAATGCAAAGCGGTGTAAAGACGACAGATCTTAAAAAAGCCTTGTCAGTGGTAGATAGAAGGGAGGCCATTAAAACAGCGGTGTTGCTGGCTGAGCCCGAGGATATTATTCTGGTGGCTGGTAAAGGCCACGAAACTTACCAGGAAGTAAAAGGCGTGCGGTCGCCCTTTGATGATAAACAAGTACTGTTGGAGGCGTTTGCCCTTCTTCAGAAATAGACATACAGACTGATATGGAGGGGAGGAATAAATGAATGCTCCTAATCCTAAACCCAAAACAGATGCTTTATTACCTTTTCAGATACTTAGACCAACAGTTTGACGTCCTAGGCGCAGGCGTGTTCCAGTACATCTCGTTCAGAGCTGGTTTGGCGGCATTGCTGTCGTTGCTTATTGCTATGATATTTGGTGGGCGCCTTATTAAACTGCTACAGCGGAAGCAGGTAGGTGAATCTATCAGAGATTTAGGTCTGGAGGGACAGATGGAAAAGAAGGGAACTCCTACCATGGGTGGCCTTATCATTTTGCTCGCCATTTTGTTGCCTACCATTTTGTTGGCCCGCTTGAGCAATGTTTACATTATTCTCATGCTGGTTTCTACCATTTGGTTAGGCGCCATTGGTTTTCTGGATGACTATATTAAGGTATTCAAAAAGAACAAAGAAGGTTTGGCCGGCAAGTTCAAGATTATAGGCCAGGTAGGTTTGGGTCTGATTGTGGGAGTTACTCTTTTCTTTTCAGAAGATGTGGTAGTGCGCCAGTATTTCACTGATCATGGTACCTCTGCGATTGATGTTGGCAGCTCTTTTGCCGATGTTAGAAAAATGATCACCACCGTGCCCTTCACCAAAAACAACGAGCTAGATTACCACAACTTCTTCAGTTTCGCTAGTCCGGTATTAGGTTCTTATGCTCGATTCCTGTACATCCCGCTGGTTATTCTTATCATCACTGCTGTCTCAAACGGAGCCAACATTACTGACGGCATCGACGGTTTGGCGGCTGGAACATCGGCTATTATTGGCACTACCCTGGCAGCTTTTGCATGGGTGTCTGGTAACGCTATCTTCGCCGATTATTTTGACATCATGTACATACCGAATACGGGGGAGTTGGTGATTTTCTGTACCGCTTTTGTGGGTGCTTGTGTTGGTTTCCTTTGGTATAACTCTTACCCGGCTCAAGTATTCATGGGTGATACTGGTAGTTTGTCCATTGGTGGAATCATAGCGGTACTGGCTTTGATTTTGCGCAAGGAGCTGCTCATTCCTATGCTGTGCGGTATTTTCTTAGTTGAGAACCTGTCTGTCATGCTGCAGGTGAGCTACTTCAAGTACACCAAAAAGAAATATGGAGAGGGACGAAGAATCTTTAAAATGTCACCTCTGCACCACCACTACCAGAAGTTAGGTTATCATGAGGCTAAAATTGTCTCCCGCTTTTGGACGGTAGGAGTGATGTTAGCAATTCTGACGCTGGTGACCCTGAAATTACGATAAGCTGTTTTTGACCTGTTTTTCAGAAAAGGGATAAAAAAATCATAAACCAAAACCAACATGAAATTAGCCATATTAGGAGCAGGGGAGAGCGGCGTGGGTGCAGCCTTGTTGGCGCAGGCCAAGGGCTATGACGTGTTTGTATCTGATTTCGGTGTCATAGCTGAAAAATTCCGGATGCAGTTAGCGGACGCAGGAATTCCTTTTGAGGAAGGAACGCACTCATTGGAGCAGATATACGAGGCCAATGAAATCATCAAGAGTCCAGGGATTCCTGACACAGTTCCGGTTATTCAGGGTGCACTGGAGCGGAACATACCGGTTATCTCAGAAATTGAGTTTGCGGGTCGCTATGCCTCAGGCAAGTTTATCTGCATAACCGGAACTAACGGCAAAACCACCACCACACTGCTGACTTACCACCTCCTGAAAAGTGCTGGTTTAAAGGTGGCTCTGGGCGGAAACGTGGGCGAAAGCCTTGCGGCCAAAGTTTTGGAAGACGCCTATGACTACTATGTGGTGGAACTGAGCAGTTTTCAGCTGGACAACATGTACCAGTTCAGGGCGCACATAGCCATTCTGCTGAACATCACACCAGATCACTTAGACCGCTACCAGTACAGCATGGACAAATATGCGGCGGCCAAATTCCGGATTGCGCAGAACATGACTTCGGCAGATTACTTCCTCTTCAACCAGGATGATGCAGAGATTCAAAAATACCGTTCCGCACACTCGGTTGCAGGTACGCAGTTGCCCTTTGGTCTGAAGGAGAGTAAGGGTTTGGCGCTTAACTATAATGGAAGTCTGATTTCGGCCTCTTTTCCTGAAAACAGGGCTAAAATAGATACTTCTGCTTCACCGCTTATTGGGCAGCATAACCAATACAATACTATGGCGGCCGTGGGTGCGGCTTTATTGGTTGGCATTGCGCCAACTGAGATCGAAAAAGCCTTGGGCACTTTTCAAAACGCGGAGCATAGGCTACAGCCGGTGGGGGAAATAGATGGCATACGGTTTATCAACGACTCAAAAGCTACCAACGTGGAGGCGGTGTGGTACGCGCTAGATGGCATCAACCAACCCATTGTTTGGGTGGTAGGCGGCAAAGACAAAGGCAACGATTATTCTCCGTTGTTTCCACTGGTGCAAGAGAAGGTAAAGGCAATTGTATGCTTGGGTGTAGACAACAGTAAGATTTTGGCCTCTTTTTCTGAAATCTGCCCCAAAATAGAAGAAACGCAAGACGTGAACGAGGCGGTTCGGTTGGCAAAAGGCTTTGCCGAGGCCGGAGATGTGGTGATACTATCGCCGGCCTGCGCCAGTTTCGATTTGTTTAAGAATTATGAACACCGCGGCCGCGCTTTCGCTGAGGCCGTGACTGCTATAAATACTACCGGAGTATGATGACTTTTGTGAAAAACTGGCTGAGGGAAAACCTCAAAGGAGACCCAATTTTGTGGGGAATTGTACTTATGTTTGGCCTGATCAGTATTGCCGTGGTTTACTCAGCCACGGGAACTCTGGCGTATAAAAAAATGGGTGGCAATACAGAGTATTATCTGTTCAAGCACTCCTCGCTCATATTTGTGGGCTTGGCTTTTGTGTGGCTGGCGCATAAAATCAACTACCGGTACTATGCTAAACTGAGTCAACTGGCGCTTATATTTTCCGTGCCGTTGCTCATTTACACTTACCTTAAGGGCTCTAACATCAATGAAGCTTCCCGCTGGTTGACCATTCCAGTAATCAACCAGACCTTCCAGCCCTCAGATTTGGCTAAATTGGCGTTGATCTCTTACCTAGCTAGTATTCTGAGCAAGCGCCAGATGAACATAGAGTCAAAGCAAACTCTTATTCCGCTGTTTTTGTGGAGCGGCTTGATTTGCGGACTCATCGCCATGAGTAACATTTCAACTGGTTTGCTACTGTTCCTGACCTGTATTCTCTTGATGTTCATAGGTCGTGTTCCTATGAAACCAATTTTTACCATGATAGTGGTAGGGGCTATTTTCGGAACCATCGCCTTGACCTTGGGGCAACGGATGCAGACTGCCATCAGCCGGATAGAGAATTTCATGGATCCCAAAGAGACGGTTTTCCAGCTAGAGCAGTCTTATATAGCCATTGCCACCGGAGGGGTAGTTGGGAAAGGTCCGGGACAATCTGACCAGCGCAACTTGCTGCCGCACCCTTACTCTGACTTTATTTACGCCATTATTATTGAAGAATACGGCATGATTGGAGGTGCCTTTGTGCTGTTCCTTTACCTGGCATTCCTCTATCGAGGCATGGTGGCGGTAACAAATAGTTTGGGCGCCTTCGGCGGATTGCTCTCGGCGGGGCTGAGTTTCAGTTTGGTCATACAGGCCATGGTAAACATGGGGGTGGCGGTAGGCTTAGGTCCAATTACTGGTTTGCCGCTCCCGCTGCTTAGTATGGGTGGAACGTCGTTGATCTTCACTGGTATTTCCATCGGAATTATTTTGAGCGTGAGCCGCAGTGAGCATGAAGCCAAACTGCAGCAGCAGGCGGCAGTGAACAAACCAGCAAACGTACTAAGCCATGCATGAGAAAACATTAAAGTTTATCATTAGCGGGGGCGGTACCGGGGGGCACATTTATCCGGCCATAGCCATTGCCAATGAAATAAAGCGCCTGCACCCCACCGCAGATATTCTGTTCATTGGGGCGAAAGGCCGAATGGAGATGACGCGGGTGCCAGAGGCAGGTTATAAAATAATAGGCCTGTGGATCAGTGGTTTGCAGCGCCGGTTAACATTAGATAATCTGTCCTTTCCGCTGAAGGTTATTTCCAGTATCCGGAACGCTTATAAAATTATAAAGGACTTTCAGCCAGATGCCGTGGTAGGGGTGGGGGGATATGCCAGCGGACCCATGCTGTATGCCGCTACTAAAAAGGGAATACCAACGCTCATTCAGGAGCAAAACTCTCATGCGGGTATTACCAATAAACTGTTGGCCAACAAAGTAGACAAGGTTTGTGTGGCGCATGAGGGTATGAGCAAATATTTTCCGCAGGAAAAAATTGTGATAACCGGCAACCCCGTGCGGAGCGATATTGTGCACCAGTTAGGTAAGAGGGCAGAGGCTATGTCTTTCTTCGGGCTGAGTCCTGAAAGACTTACGTTTCTGGTAATTGGAGGAAGCCTTGGCGCAAGAACTTTAAACCAAAGTACTGAGGCAGCTCTGCAAAGAATTCAGGAGGCGGGACATAACCTGATCTGGCAAACTGGCAAAGTATTTTTCTCTACCGCTGAAGAAGCAGTAAAGTCATTCCCAAGCGATCAGATCAAGGCATTTGATTTTATTAAAAGAATGGATTTGGCCTATGCCGCTGCAGATGTAGTGGTATCAAGGGCGGGGGCGCTGTCCATTTCTGAGTTATGCCTGGCAGAGAAGCCTTCCATTTTGGTGCCGTCGCCTAACGTGGCGGAGGACCATCAGACTAAAAATGCCATGGCATTAGTGGAAAGAAACGCAGCGGTGTTTGTGAAAGACACAGAGGCGGCAGAACAACTATGGACCACCGCTTTTAATTTAGCCAAAGACAAGGAAAAGCAAAAAGAGCTGAGCCAAAACATTGGTCAACTGGCCAAACCACATGCCGCTGAAACCATTGTGCATGAACTTTTAAAGCTGATTAAATGAATCTGCACCAGTTTAAAAATATCTATTTCTTAGGAATTGGAGGCATAGGCATGAGTGCCCTGGCACGTTGGTTTCTGGCCAAGGGCTTTGCCGTGGCCGGTTTTGACCGTACGCCCACTCCCTTGACCCTGAAATTGAAAGAAGAAGGCGCTGACATTCATTTTGTGGATGACATAAACCTGATTCCGGCCTCTTTTTTGAAAAACAAGGCGGAAACGTTAGTTGTTTTAACGCCTGCAATTCCGGTAACGCATAGCCAAAGACAGTATCTGGAGCGCGAAAATTACACTATTCTGAAGCGCTCACAGGTGTTGGGTTTGCTAACGGCAGACCAATTTTTGATTGCAGTGGCTGGTACCCATGGTAAAACCACCACTTCCTCTATGGTAGCGCACTTGCTGCACCATGCCAGAGTTTCCACCTCAGCGTTTCTGGGCGGCATCTCCACTGATCTTGGTTCAAACCTGCTACTGCCTCATGCTGAAGAAGATCGTGCTATTTGCGTGGTAGAGGCTGATGAGTACGACCGCTCCTTTCTGACCTTGCACCCAGATATTGCCGTGGTCACTTCCACTGATCCTGATCATTTAGATATTTATGGGCAGAAAGAGGCACTGGTAGAGTCGTTTCAGCAGTTTGCGAGCCAGATTAAACCACACGGTTTCTTGCTTCTAAACCACACCGCTGACCCAAATATTGCTCAGGCTGTCCACCCTTCAGTGACGGTAATTAGGTATGGTCTTGAGCAAGAGGAGCTTCACGCAAAAGACATAAAAATAGCCGACGGAAGCATGAAATTTTCAGCCGAAGGCCGGAACTTAGACTTACCGGAAACAGCTTTGCAGATACCCGGCTACCACAACATTGAAAATGCTTTGGCAGCCGCACAGGCGGTTTCATTGGTGAATGTGCCGGTAGAGAAAATAAAATCAGGTATTTCGGCATATACGGGCGTAAAAAGACGGTTCGAAAAGGTGGTGGATATAGAAAAAACTGTATATTTAGATGACTATGCTCACCACCCCCGAGAGATTGAAGCTTTTCTAACATCTGTCAGAGCATTGTATCCAGATAAAAAGCTGAGGGTTGTGTTTCAGCCCCACTTGTTTACCCGAACTAGGGATTTTTTAGAAGGGTTTGTTGAGAGTCTGAACCTGGCAGACGAGGTATGGTTACTAGATATTTACCCAGCCAGAGAGCTGCCCATTGAAGGAGTTACCTCTGAGCTGATCTTTGACCGTTTGGAAGTGAAAGAAAAGAAGCTTCTGCGGAAAGATGAGGTAATAGAAGCGTTAAGAAAAGATTTGGATTTTAGCGTGTTAGCCACTGTTGGCGCAGGTGATATAGATACTTTAGTTCCGGAGATAAAAAAATTGTTGGAGGAGAAAGCCCATGTATTGGAATAGGAAGGTTAAAGCCCTACTTTTTACTATTTTTTGCGGGGGCATTTTTGTTTTTCTGGTAGGATTTTCTAAGAGCCGCCAATCAGAAAAAATATGTAAAAAAGTCAATATTAAAATTGATAATGAGTACAACAATTACTTTCTTAGTGAGCCGGAAATACTGTCTCTGATGACCCGCAACGGTACCCAGCCTCTTACTGGCAGGAAAAAAGAGGAGATTGACCTGAAACAGCTAGAAATGCGGATTAAAACGCATAAATTTGTGAAAGAAGCGGAGGTTTTCAGGGATCTGGCGGGTAACATTAACGTGAAAGTGCAGCAAAATCGACCTATAGCCAGGTTGTTAAGTGCTGATAGAGATGTATATATAGATGAAGAAGGTGCCCAGCTTCCTTTATCTAACCATTATACAGCTAATGTTATTCCGGTTACCGTTGGGGTTGGACTTACTAAGAATAAGGCCGATTCATTTTTTCAGGATTCAGTAGGGGTGAAATATCTTTCTTTACTGCGATTTGTTGAGAAGGATGATTTCTGGAATGCCCAAATGGCCCATATGCACATAGACAGCAAAGGAAAGGTTAGTTTTCTTACCCAGGTAGGAGACCAACATATTGAATTTGGGAAGCCTGTGCAGATAGAAGACAAGTTCAGGAAACTGTTCATCTTCTACAAAGAAGTATTACCGGTTGTAGGCTGGGAAAAATACGGACGCCTGAATATAGAGTACAAGGATCAGATTATTTGTGAATAGAAAACGATATGCAGAACGACAAAATAGTTGTAGGCTTAGACATTGGAACAACCAAGATTTGCGCGCTGGTAGGAAGAAAGAACGAGTACGGTAAGCTGGAGATCCTAGGCTTAGGTAAGGCTGTTTCTGAAGGGGTAGTGCGCGGAATGGTAAGCAATATTGACAAAACCGTTGATGCTATAAAAAAAGCTATCCGTCAGGCGGAAGAGCAGAGTGGCATTGACATTAAGGTGGTGAATGTTGGTATAGCAGGTCAGCATATCAAAAGTTTACAGCATAACGGCAGCATTACCCGCACGTCAGTAGACAGCGAGATCACTGTGGAAGACGTGAATCGTCTTACCAATGACATGTACCGGTTGGTGACTCCTCCGGGCAGCGAGATCATCCATGTAATGCCGCAAGACTACAAAGTAGACTATGAAGATGGTATCATGGACCCAGTGGGTATGTCAGGGGTACGCTTAGAAGGCAACTTCCACATCATCACGGCCCAGTCTAACGCCATCAACAACATCAATAAATGCGTTACTCGTGCAGGTTTAGAAATTGACCAGCTGATTCTGGAGCCATTGGCATCTTGTATGTCAGTTTTGAGCGATGAAGAGCGTGAAGCCGGTGTGGCTCTGATTGATATTGGGGGCGGTACAACTGACCTGGCAATCTTCAAAGACAATATAATTCGTCATACAGCGGTGCTTCCGTTTGGTGGTAACATCATAACTTCTGATATTAAGCAAGGATGTATGGTGATGCAAAACCAGGCGGAGCAACTAAAGGTGCGCTTTGGTAAAGCCATTGCTGATGAGGCTTCTGAGAACGAGATTGTTTCTATTCCAGGCCTTCGCGACCGTACTCCAAAAGAAATTTCCCTTAAAAATCTTGCTTTTATCATTGAAGCTAGAATGGAGGAAATTGTTGAACTAGTTTACTCAGAAATTGTTAGAAGCGGGTATGCCAACCAATTGGCCGCAGGTATTGTGGTAACGGGCGGTGGGGCGCAGTTGCAGAATCTGGTGCAGTTAGTAGAATATTTAACTGGCTTAGATGCCCGTATCGGTTATCCGAACGAGCATTTGGGTAAGAGCAAGATTGATTCTGTGAAGAGCCCAATGTACGCCACAACAGTTGGATTGGTGTTGACAGGCTATCAGGCCATTGATGAACGTGTAAACCGTTACACCGAGATGACAAATCCTGAGACCAAAGCAGTAAACGAAGCCAAGCCTGCTCAGAACAAAGCAAGCGGCGGAAGCGACTTCTTCAAGAAAATCTTTGAGCGTACCAAAGGCATGCTGATTGATGATTTTGATGACAAACAACAGAACTATTAACGCGTAATTCAGGAATAACATGAGTTTTTCATCGTACAAATTTGATGTGCCATCACACTCCAAGTCAATTATCAAAGTAATTGGTGTTGGCGGAGGAGGAAGTAATGCCGTGAACCACATGTTCAATCAGGGCATTAAAGATGTGGAGTTTGTGGTGTGCAATACCGATGAACAGGCGTTGAAAAGCAGCAGCGTGCCCAATAAACTTCAGATTGGTACTACCCTGACCGAAGGTCTGGGAGCAGGGGCCAACCCGGAGCGTGGCAAACAAGCGGCCTTAGAAAGCAAAGAGGAAATCCGTGAGCTGTTAGGCGCCCATACTAAAATGGTGTTCATCACCGCCGGAATGGGAGGGGGTACCGGTACCGGTGCTGCCCCGGTTATTGCCAAAGTAGCCAAAGAGATGGATATTCTTACGGTGGGTATAGTAACTGCTCCTTTTGCTTTTGAAGGTAAGAAGAAACGCACTGCTGCCGATAATGGTATTAAAGAACTCAGCGAGAACTGCGATACCGTACTAGTTATCCTGAATGATAAATTGCGCGAGATGTTTGGCAATTTGCCTATTAGAGCTGCATTTGCCAAAGCTGATAACGTCTTAACCACCGCCGCCAAGAGTATTGCCGAAATTATTACGGTAACCTCTGAGGTGAATGTGGACTTTGAAGACGTGAAAACAGTCATGAAAGACTCTGGTGCCGCCGTAATGGGATCTGCCATTACTGAAGGTGAGAACCGCGCTCTTCGTGCCGCCGAGGAATCTCTGTCTTCTCCATTGCTGAACAACACTGATATTCATGGTGCTCAGAAAATCCTTCTTTCCATTATGTCTGGTGATCAGGCAGAACTGGAAATGGATGAGTTGACCGAAATCACTGATTACATTCAGGAGAAAGCCGGCGATGATTCAGAGGTTATCTTTGGTCATGGTATTGACTCTTCTTTGGGTGCCAGCATTAGAGTTACTGTTATTGCCACTGGTTTTGCCCGTGATACTGTAAGCCTGCCACAGCCAAAAAAAACAGTTGAGACAGCTACTTCAGATGAAGCCGTAGTGCCTAATGTTGAAGTTAATGCACCAGTACCAGTAACTGAGCCTGTTGCCCCAGCGGTAACTACTCATTCGGTTACGCCTCCTACTTCATCTTCACAGTTAGTGGCAAATGATCCTGTGCGTAAGCCAGCCCCAGCCTCAGAAACAAGCAAGATTATTTTTGATCTTGACTCTAACAATGAGATCTTCACGCCTGTGTTTGAAGAAGAAGCTTTGGTAGAGGCTCCTGAACAAGGTAATAGGGAGCTGCAGAGCAGAATGAGTGATAGAAGAGAGCGTTTGCGCCGTTTAAGTAACGACACAAACACTGATGCTGCTATCAAAGAGAAATTGGAGGTACCTGCTTACTTGCGTAGAAATGTGCAGTTAGAGAACGTAGCGCCGTCGGCTGAGCAGCAAATTTCCCGATTCAATTTGAACGATGACAATGAGCTATTAGGCGACAACCGCTTTTTACATGATAATGTAGACTAAGCGTTTTTAGCGTAGTTTTTAAAAAGTAGGCCTAAAACAGAACTCTGTTTTAGGCCTACTTTTTTTATATAAAGGTGGTGAAGTCTTGCTTGGTGGGGGGACTTCTAAAAATGTATGAGCTCTTCTATTTGCTCTTCCAGCAGTTGAATGTAGAGCGGGTTGGTAAGCTGCCCATCCGCCAAATGTTTATGCACAAACGGCAGCCGAGGCTTCTGTGCAAGCACATGCAGACCGCAGTAATGCAAGACATCAGTTAGATGGCTTAAGGCAATGTTGCCACCCTGGCTGCCTGTAGAAAGACCTACTAACGCGCCCTTTTTCCTTTTTAAAGCGGCCGGATATTCTAAACCATCAATAAACGCCTTCAGTACCCCCGGATAAGAGCAGTTATACTCTGGCACAATGAACACAATTTTATTGGCAGAGGCTACTGCAGCGCGTAACGCAAGGAACTCTTGCGAGTACAGATCTTTTGTATAAAGGGTGGGGGAGGCAAAATCTAGAGGCAGATCCTGTAGATCAAGAATCTTTGAATCCTGTCCGCTTCTATTCAGTAGCCCTTGGTAAAGTTTGGCAATTTGTAAAGTGATGGAGTTAGGTCTATTAGTACCTGATATAATTAGTATCATTTGAGGCAATTTACCCTTTAACTGTTGAAGAGGCAAGTTGTTCTTGTTTTCTAAACTTTCTGATAAGTAAAAGTTTATAACGTTATTGTTTCACCAATACTATTGTTCATCTAAAAGAACCAACTCCTACCAGTAGAAACAACAAGCTTTTTAGAAGGCGTTGCTTGTAAAGCCTTGTCATATCCAGAATAGCCTTGTTTGACAAAAACACTGGTTTATGCACTTACTTCTCAAATTAATATAAGCTGCTGTGTTTTAGGCCTGTTTTGCCAAAAGCAAGGCTAAAACAAAAGCGAAGCCCTTGTGCAGGACTTCGCTTTCTAAAATAGCTAAGCTAAGAAAATACTTATAAGTTCTCTGAAGTGAGTTTAGCCGATATGAACTCACGGTTCAACATGGCTATATTCTCTAAAGAGATACCTACTGGGCACTCAGCGGCGCAAGAGCCAATATTGGTACAAGAACCAAAGCCTTCAATGTCCATTTGAGCTACCATGTTTTCTACACGTGTTTTACGCTCTACCTTGCCCTGTGGCAACATGGCTAACTGAGAAACCTTGGCAGAGGTAAAGAGCATGGCAGAACCATTCTTACAGGCCGCTACACAGGCTCCGCACTGAATACAGGTTGCTGCATCAAATGCTTTATCTGCAATAGATTTTGGAATTGGAATCTCGTTGGCATCAGGCACCCCCCCTGTGTTTACAGAGATATAGCCACCTGCCTGTTGAATCCGGTCAAGGGCAGAACGGTCAACGGCCAAGTCCTTCAGGATTGGGAATGGAGTGGCTCTCCAGGGTTCAATGGTGATGGTGTCACCATCTGCGAACTTACGCATGTGCAACTGACAAGTGGTAGTGCCACGCTCAGGGCCGTGGGCTCTACCGTTAATGTACAGGCTGCACATACCGCAAATACCTTCGCGGCAGTCGTGGTCAAATGCTATGGGGTCTTGCCCGCTGCGGAGCAAATCTTCGTTTAATACGTCCAGCATCTCCAGGAAAGACATTTCCGGGGAGATATCTTTAACTTGATATGTTTCCAGCCTACCAGTAGCCTTGGTGTTTTTCTGTCTCCACACCTTAAGCGTTAGGTTCATTGGTTTGCTGTTAGGATTATTACCAGCCATTTTCTTTCTAATTAGAAATTAAAAATTATGAATTAGAAATTAAGGAAAGAGATGGAAGCCGTTTCTAATTGAAACCCATTTCTAATTTTTAATTTCTAATTTTTAATTAATTATTTGTAGCTTCTCTGCGTCAGTTTCACGTTTTCAAACTTCAGCTCCTCTTTATGAAGTGCCGGCTGTTGGTTAGGGCCAGTATACTCCCAGGCGGCTACATACGTGTAGTTTTCGTCATCACGGAGAGCTTCGTTTTCAGGTGTCTGGTATTCTTCACGAAAGTGACCACCGCAAGATTCATTGCGGTTCAGGGCATCATCAACCATCAGTTCACCTAGTTCCAGGAAGTCAGCAACACGACCAGCTTTCTCAAGGGTTATGTTTAGTTCCTCGTTCGTACCAACTACTTTCACATCGTTCCAGAACTCAGCACGAAGTTTCTGAATTTCCTTTTTAGCGAACTGCAAGCCTTCGGCGTTACGTGCCATTCCGCAGTAATCCCACATGATTTGACCTAAAGCCTTATGGAATTCATCTACGGTACGGGTACCATTGATGCTTAATAATCGGTCCACGTCGGCACGTACCGCAGCTTCTGCTTCTTTAAAGGCGGGGTGAGTAGGTTCAATACGAGCAGCTGGCATTTGTGCCAAATAATCACCAATGGTGTAAGGAATCACGAAGTAACCATCGGCCAGACCTTGCATAAGGGCAGAGGCACCTAAGCGGTTAGCACCGTGGTCAGAGAAGTTGCACTCACCGGTAGCATATAAACCTGGCACAGTGGTCATGAGGTTATAATCAACCCAAAGTCCACCCATGGTATAGTGTACCGCCGGGTAAATGCGCATTGGCTGCTCATACGGGTTTTCACCAGTAATCTTGGCGTACATCTCGAATAGGTTACCATACTTTTGGCTGATGGCATCTAGTCCGTCTCGCTTAATTGCATCGGCAAAATCAAGGTAAACAGCCAGTTTGGTTGTTCCTACGCCGCGTCCTTCGTCGCACGCTAATTTGGCGTTACGTGAAGCCACGTCACGTGGTACCAGGTTACCGAAAGATGGATATTTGCGCTCTAAGAAGTAATCACGCTCTGCCTCAGGAATATCGCCAGGGGCACGGTTGTCACCTACTGCTTTCGGTACCCACACCCGTCCATCGTTCCGCAGTGACTCAGACATCAGGGTCAGTTTAGACTGATAACCGCCAGATACCGGAATACAAGTAGGGTGAATTTGGGTAAAGCAAGGGTTCGCGAACAAAGCTCCTTTTTTGTAGGCTCTCCAAGCTGCCGTGGCGTTAGAGCCCATGGCGTTCGTAGAAAGGAAGAACACGTTTCCGTATCCGCCAGTTGCCAAGATAACAGCATGAGCACTGTGGGACTGAATTTCACCGGTAATCAAGTGGCGAGTCACAATTCCACGGGCTTTGCCATCTACCATTACCAGATCCAGCATCTCGGTGCGAGGGTACATCTTCACTTTGCCGTAAGCAATCTGGCGGTTAAGCGCTGAGTAAGCACCTAAAAGCAACTGCTGTCCGGTTTGGCCCCGGGCGTAGAACGTCCGGCTTACTTGAGCACCACCAAAAGAGCGGTTTGCCAGCAATCCGCCATATTCACGGGCAAACGGAACGCCTTGTGCCACACACTGGTCAATGATGTTCACACTCACCTGCGCCAAGCGGTACACGTTTGCCTCGCGGGCACGGTAGTCACCACCTTTAATGGTGTCATAGAACAGGCGGTACACGCTGTCACCATCGTTCTGGTAGTTTTTAGCGGCATTAATACCCCCTTGCGCGGCAATAGAGTGCGCACGTCTTGGGCTATCCTGAAAACAGAATGCCTTTACGTTGTAACCAAGTTCGGCTAAAGTAGCGGCAGCTGAGGCTCCAGCCAGACCGGTTCCTACTACAATAATGTCGTATTTACGCTTGTTGGCTGGGTTTACCAGCTTCACATTGAATTTATGCTTGTCCCATTTTTCGGCCAATGGCCCTTCGGGAATCTTAGAATCTAGAATCATAGCGTTCGCTTATTACAAAACAACGTCTTTGATGAAAAAATAAAGTGGCATGGAGGCAAAGCCAGCAGGCACCACTATAGAAAAGAAAGCACCAAATTTCTGAATGAACGGGGTGTATTTCTTATGGTTTAGTCCCAAAGTTTGGAATGCGCTCTGGAACCCATGGTACAGGTGAAAGCCTAAAGCAATCTGGCCCAGCACATAGATCAGTACGTACCACCATAAGTGGAAAGACTGTACCACCACAGAATATAGGTCATCATATTCTGTACCTTCTATCGGGATCAGGTTAGGCTCGCCAAAACGGGCACGCCAGAAGAAGTTGTACAAGTGAATGATCAGGAACACCAGAATCACAGTACCCAAAAGGCCCATGTTACGCGATGACCAATTGCTGTTATCCTCCGGACGGTTGTAGGCATAATCTACTTTACGCACATTCTGGTTTCTGCGGGTAAGCACCAGTGCCTCATAAATATGGAAACCAAAGCCCAGCACCAGCACAATTTCCATGGTGCGGATAATAGGGTTTGTAGCCATAAAGTGGGAATAGATGTTGAAGGCATCACCTGTCTCATTGAATAACTGCAAGTTGCCCACCAGGTGCACCACCAAAAAAGAGCAGAGAAACAGCCCAGTCACAGACACCAGAACCTTGCGGCCGATGGTACTGGTAAACGTTTTAGTAAACCAACTCATTTTGTTGTGTTAAGGTTGATAAAAAAGGAGTGTTAGGATTGGTTAAATCTTGCCAAAGGTACATGCCGATGCTTTTACAAGCAATTGCCTTATATTATTTTGAACAAATCTAAATTGCACGTTTTGTTGCACAAGGCACCATCAGAAAAATAGACAATTATATCTCTTTTAACTAAAAATAGCTTAAAAACGATATTTGCTGGCAAAGTTTACAACAGAGACTTGCATATTTCGTTATACTCCTGTGCCCATACGCTCAAAACCAATTTAAGGCTGCCTAAAATACCAACCGGTGGTACATTTGCAGATTCTTCTATCTTTGTTCTTGCATGCTAACCTATACTCTATGCCTTTAACTCTACGGACAAAAAAGGCCTGGCTTTCCCTTTTTGGAGGGCTGTTCCTGTTACTGCTTTCAATGGCTCCGGATGCCCAGGCTACACACATACGTGCTGGTAACATATACTCTGAAAGTGACCCGAACAACTATTTGAAATTCAGGTTCACCCTTATTACCTACACAGTGCTGGGGGGCTTTGAAGATACACATGCTACCCTGCATTTTGGTGATTGCACAAGCCAAAGGGTAGAGTTGGGCAGAAAATATGAGCTTCAGAACGGGCAGAACAACACCCAGGTCAACGAGTTCTATTTTGAACACACCTATGGTGGCGCTGGCACATTTACGGTTTCTTATATAGGGGAAAATCGGAATGGAGGTATTATCAACCTTTCAAACTCGGTGCAGCAAACCTTCTTTCTGCAGTCAACTGTTACCATTGATCCTTTTCTGGGTATTAACCGATCCCCTATTCTGCAGTATGAACCTATTGACTTAGCCGCACGAAACCAGGTTTTCGTCCATAATCCGGGCGCCTATGACCCAGATGGTGACTCATTGTCGTTCAAAATGCTGCAACCCCGCATTGAAGGCACCTGGAATGCCTGCGGAAACCCAATTCCCCAAATAGCACCCGGGTATAGAGGTTTAGAGCAATTTCTTGGTACAACCAGGCAGGGCGCTCCCGTTGGTTTCACCCTGAACACTAGAACCGGTCAGGTTACCTGGAATACTCCTGGTGTCATAGGTGAATTCAATATAGCCTTTGTGGTAGAAGAATGGCGCGATAACCGCCTGATTGGTCAGGTAATCCGTGACATGCAGATCTTCGTGCGTGAAGACCCTAACCAACCCCCCAGGCTCATTATCCCCAGAGATACCTGTATCATAGCCGGTACATTTATTAGAGACACCATCAGAGCTACAGATCCTGACCGTCACCCAATTGTAATGGAAGCGGTTGGCAGCATGTTGCCCCCTGCTACTTTCCCCAGCGTGAATGACACTACCCATGTGTTTAATTGGCAGACCAGTTGTTCTGATATCCGCCGTGAGCCTTACCAGGTGGTGTTTCGGGCAGAAGACAGACCTCCTTCGGGTATTAGGTTAGTAGACTTGCAGCCGTGGCGTATAACCGTGGTAGCCCCGCCGCCAGTCTTGACTCTGGCAGTTCCAGCCAGCAGTAACAGCATTAGGCTTACCTGGGAGAACTATACCTGCCCTAACGCTGAAACAATGTACATTTACCGAAAGGAGGGGCCATCTGGCTTTGACCCTTCTACCTGTGATACCGGTATTCCTGCCTCGGCGGGTTATACCTTGGTGGGGCAGGTAAATGCAGGAGTGGTTACCTTTTTAGATGATAATAATGGTGCGGGCTTAGAGCGTAACCGTACCTACTGTTACCGGATCTATGCTGGTTTTCCTGAGCCAGGAAGAGGTGAAAGTATTGCCTCTAATGAAGTTTGCGCCACACTAGAGTCTATTGCAATGACTAAGGTGAGTGTACAACAAACCAGTACCACCAATGGTCAAATAAGAGTGGAATGGAGTAAGCCGGGTGCCATAGTGACCACGCTAACCCCGCCTTTCCAGTACCGATTACTACGTACAGTTGGCCAGAGCCGTGAGCCAGCCGCTCAGTTTACGGAAGTATTTACCAGCAATGACCTGAATGATACTGTTTTTACCGACACAAATCTAAATACTGAAGAAAATGCCTATGTTTACCGTATTGAGATGTATCATTCGGCCAACGTAGGCGAACCAACAGTATTAGTAGATTCTTCCTCAGCGTCAAGTGTACGGTTAAATGCTGTTGCCAATGCGTCTACCATGCAGTTGCAGTGGACGTACAATGTGCCTTGGAACAATGCCAGTACCTCTTCTGATGCAAACCCACTGTACCACGTAGTATATCTTAAATTGCCAGGTTCTGATGAATTTGTGCGCTACGACAGTGCTTTGGCTACTACTACAAGCGGTACCTTTAGCCGTGAAGTACCTTTGGTAGAAGGAGAGAATTACTGCGCATATGTGATAACCAGAGGCACTTTTACTAATCCGAGGTTGCCAAGCGTAACAGAAAACTATAGCCAAATTAACTGCTTCTCCAGGCCCTGTGTGCCGGTGCTCAGCATAGACCCGCTGGTATGCGATGAAAACTTTGAACCTACTGGCCCTCCATTTCAAAATATTCTGACTTGGGAATTAACCGCTGGCTGTGACCCTTCCTTGATAGACTTCTATACTCTCTACTATAGAGAGACGGATGATGGAGAGTTCAGAGCCATCGCCACGGTGGAAGATATGTCGTACATCCACCAGAATCTGCTCTTTTATTCTGGGTGCTACATGGTAACTGCCACTGATTTCTTCGGGAACGAAAGCGAGCCAAGCAACACTGTATGTAAAGACAACTGTATCATCTTTATTCTTCCTAACATTTTCACACCTAACAATGATGGAATAAATGATGTGTTCACCCCAAAACAAGGAGCCGCATTTATAAAATCAGCTAAGTTGCAGGTGTACAACCGTTGGGGAGTAAAGGTGTTTGAAGGAACGGAAGAGCCCGGGCTGAACTGGAGAGGAGTGACAGATAATGGAAAGGCTTTATCAGACGGCACGTATTTCTATCAGGTGGAAGTTGAATTCTATGGTAGAAGCCCAGAGCCAGACCGAAGAACATTCAAAGGTTGGGTGGAAATAGTTCATTAGAAACCTTACTTTCCAGAGAATGGCACCTGTTCTGTTAAAGAATGGGTGCCATTTTTATATCTTTGCTTCTTTGACTTTAACAGAAAACTGTTTTTGGCTTGTTTTTATAAAAAAAGGCCCAAAACACACACACTAAACAACCTCTACTATGAAAGCATACGTTTTCCCTGGTCAGGGCTCCCAATTTGTAGGCATGGGCAAAGACCTTTATGAACAGCACCAGACTGCAAAAGAATTATTTGAAAAAGCCAATGATATTTTAGGTTTCCGAATTACAGATGTTATGTTTAGTGGAACCGATGAAGAACTAAAGCAAACTAAAGTTACCCAACCGGCTATTTTCCTGCACTCGGTCATTCAAGCAGCAGTGGCGCAGGATTTTGCCCCGGAAATGGTAGCTGGACACTCCTTGGGTGAGTTTTCAGCGTTAGTGGCAAATAAAGTATTGGCTTTTGAAGATGCCTTGCGCCTGGTGTCAAAGAGGGCATTGGCCATGCAAAAAGCCTGTGAAGAACAACCCTCTACCATGGCCGCTATACTTGGTCTAGAAGATGAAAAAGTTGAGCAAATTTGCGCTGAGGTAGAAGATGTAGTGGTGGCGGCCAATTACAACTGCCCGGGTCAATTGGTAATTTCTGGCTCCATAAAAGGAGTGGAGGAAGCATGTGAGCGCATGAAAGCAGCCGGTGCTAAGCGTGCCTTGGTATTGCCTGTTGGCGGTGCTTTCCACTCTCCGTTAATGAAATCAGCCGAAGCGGAATTAGAAGAGGCAATAAAAGCTACTGAGTTTAAAGAAGGAATCTGCCCAGTATACCAGAACGTAGACGCTAAACCACACACTGATCCTAAAGAAATTCAGGAAAATCTTATTCGTCAGCTTACCGCCCCAGTACGTTGGACCCAGTCTGTACAGCAAATGATTGCTGATGGTGCAACGTTATTTGTTGAATGTGGTCCGGGCAAAGTGCTGCAGGGGCTGGTGAAAAAAATTGACAAAAATGCTGAAACCTCGCAGGTAGGTTAAGGGTTCAAGAGAGGAAACATATAAAGATGAGGTACATACAACAGCTTTTTAGTCAGAAAATGCCAAAGCAACTGGTGTTCGGGCTGGATGTCTGTTTATGTGCCTTGTCTTTTTTTATTGCCTACCTGCTCCGGTTCAACTTTGATTTGCAGGTGTATACTACGCTTTCTTTCACCCAGATGCTGCCTATTGTGCTGGTGGTGCGCGTGGTGGCTTTCTTATATACTAAAACCTATACAGGCATTCTGCGCTACTCCAGCCTGGAGGACCTCCGGAAGCTTTTCTTTGCTTTGTCTAGTACCTCCGCTCTGTTAGTTGCGGCTCAGCTGGTGTACAACAAGGTATTTGGCTACCAGAATTTTATTCCCATCTCTATACTGCTTATAGATTATATCATCAGTCTGGTGCTGCTGTCTTTGCTGCGGGTATGGGCAAAAATTGTGCACTACGAGCAAAACCACAGCCTCTCCAAAAAAGTGAATGTGGTCATTTTTGGAGCCGGGGAAGTAGGAAGTATCACCCTCAGAACGCTGCAGCAAGACATGGGGACTTACTACCACATTGTCTCCTTTTTAGATGACGATAGGAAGAAGCAGGGATTGGGTATAAACGGGGTGTCCATACAAACTCCTAAACAGACTTTAGCGGAGCAGTTAAAGAATTTACAAGCTGATTTGCTTATTCTGGCGGTACAGCAGTTGACCGTTGCCAGGCGGAAACAATTGGTGGAGTCGTGCCTCAGGGCTGGGGTTCAGGTATTGGTGGTTCCACCTGTATATAAGTGGATTAACGGGGAATTGAGTTTCAGGCAGATCAGGGAGGTGCGTATTGAAGATGTGTTAGGTAGACCAGCCGTGAAGCTGGATTCCCCAGCGCTGCACCAAGAACTACAAAACAGGACTGTACTGATAACAGGGGCGGCAGGGTCCATTGGATCGGAGTTGGTGCGGCAATTGATTCAGTTCAAACCTAAGCAGCTGGTGCTGCTAGACCAGGCAGAATCTGCCCTGTATGATCTTGAACTGGAGCTAACGGAGCTTTATTTAAAACTGAATTTTGAGATGGTTTTGGGCGACATTTGCAATGAAGCTCGCATGGAAGCCGTGTTCAAGACTTTTCAGCCAGATCTGGTTTTTCACTGTGCTGCCTACAAGCACGTGCCTGTGATGGAGGAAAACCCGACTGAGTCGCTCAATACCAATATTTTGGGTACAAAGATTCTGGCAGATCTGGCAGTGAAGTACCAGGTGCAAAAGTTTGTACTGCTCTCAACGGACAAGGCCGTAAACCCTACCAGTGTAATGGGAGCTTCAAAACGCCTCTGCGAAATGTATGTGCAGGCACTTGACCATTATCTTCGTGACTCAGGCAATCAGCAGACTAAGTTTGTTACTACCCGTTTCGGAAATGTATTGGGCAGCACCGGGTCTGTTATTCCACGTTTCAGAAAACAGATTTTAGAGGGTGGTCCGCTTACGGTTACCCATCCAGACATTTCAAGGTATTTCATGACCATACAGGAGGCCTGTCAACTGGTGCTGGAGGCTTCTGCTATGGGCAAGGGGGGCGAAATCTACATCTTTAACATGGGCGATTCCATCAAGATTGTGGATTTAGCCAAAAAAATGATCAAGCTCTCAGGACTTACTTTGGGTAAAGACATTCAATTGGTGTACACTGGTCTTCGCCCGGGTGAAAAGCTGGAGGAAGAGCTGGTGCACCAGCACGAAGCCCTTCAGCCTACACAGCACCCGCTGATCAGCTTAGCTCTTATGCCTGCCCCGAAAAGTACATTGGTGCTGCAGGAGATCCAGAATTTGGTAAGCCTCTTTAGCTCTCAGAACAATGTAGCCGTGATCAGGAAAATGAAGCAACTGGTGCCCGAGTATGTAAGCCAAAACTCGGTGTACCAGAAGTTTGATATTTGATGAGCTAAACTTCTATTTAGATTCCGGAGGAGTATAAACTTCGGTCAGTAAGAAAGTTTACAGTCAGTTTATTTTGTATTCCCACTTTGAAGGGGGGAGGGGGATGTTTACACCTGCTGGTAATATAGTCCTAAAGCAATATTAGTTGTTGGTGATAACACCAACAACGGCGACTGCTCATTGTTCCCTGTTCCTGTTCCTGTTCACTGTTTCCTACTCTCAGTTTTGGCTACTTTTTTTGCAGGCTCCGCTCATGGGGAAAGAGACAGGCATAAGTAATTCAACATGTTAAGCTGTTTTTGACCTTCTTTTCTGAAAAGGAGCCTAAAACAGAATCCACCAATTCTTCTGCTGCCATATACGTTTCTAAAATCAAAGTAATAGCACATTAAAAAATTAGCAAATTAATTAAGAGCCTTCACTTCCAGCTCATCCGGACAATCTTGAAGCAGCTCTGCTACCGTTTTGTGCAGCACAGGGTGCTCATAGTCTGGCGCAATTTCAGCCAGAGGCATCAGCGTGAACCGACGCAGGTGTAGTTGAGGGTGGGGGAGAATCAGCTCGGGCAGAATTAATGTTTCATCTCCGTAGAACAACAAATCTATATCCAACACTCTGGCGCCCCAGCGTTCTTTCCGGATACGGCCCAGGTCTAGCTCAATTTGCTGGGTGTGCTTCAATGCCTCCAGCGGAGGAATATTTGTGGAAAACGCCAGCACTTGGTTTAGAAAAGGAGGTTGATCCGTGACACCCCAGGCAGCCGTTTCGTAGAGCTTCGATTTTTGGGCTATTTTTCCGAAAACACCCGATAAACGCATTTCTGCTTGGCGCAAATAGGCTTCTCTATCACCCAGGTTGCTGCCTAATAGCAAGAAAAGTGGTTTCATGAGTGGTGCTCTACAGCGTTCTGGAAAAATGTATTGGTCTTTTGGGCAGCTTCTCTGGCGGCGGCAGGAAGCGCTGTTCCGGTAAAAGGATGGCTTCCGCCGAAGGAGTGGTTTGCCTCCGGAATGAGGTACAGTTCCGCATACGGGTTGCAGGCGTGCAGGTCATGAGCCATTTGAACAGGAACGGTTTCGTCTCGCTCACCATGAATAATTAGTACCGGAACCTGTAGCCTCTCGGTGGCTTTGGCAATGTCCAATCGCTTTTTGTTAGCTTGGCAATTCTCTACCAACTGGTAATACAGCGGCATTTGCCGGCCGGTGCGGCCATTCAGCACGTACTGCACCCCGTCGCGCTTCCACTTTTCCATAAACTCCGTAGACCACCGCTGGTCTATATCACTGATAGCAGACCAAGTGGCTACACCGCTCACCCGTTCGTCTTCGGCTGCTTTTAGTAAGACCAATCCGCCGCCGCGGCTGTGCCCGACCAGGAACAGGTAGTTGACCTCCATTTCCTCCGCCTGAATCTCCTTTGGGCCTGCCTGTACATAATCCAGCAGGGTTTTTACATCATCCAGCTCAATACAAAAGTTGTTGTTGCCGAAAGCCTCCATGTTAGAGAGGTCTTTGCCGTCGGGCTCTACACCATTGTGCGACAGGTTGAGCTTGAGAAACACAAAACCGTGTTGGGCAAAAAAGTCAGCGAGCAGATCAAAATGTCCCCAATCTTTAAAACCTTTGAAGCCATGCACAAACACCACCACCGGTTTTGCGTTGCCGTCTTGCAGCCAACGGGCATCAACAGCGAAGTCACGGCCATGGGGCGAGGAGAGGAGAAAATCGGCGCGTTGCAGCATAAGCAGAAGAAAGTATGGAAAAGAAGCGAAGTAACGCCTGATTAACGGTAAAACCAAACCGGCGGTTTGTTTTACAGGGCGCAGGCTTGTAATATTGCAAACCGAAATGAGCAGCCCATTAGACCAGATACAAGCCCCGATTGCGGCGGAGATGCAGGCCTTCGAAAAGAAGTTTCGGCAGTCTATGCAATCAAACGTGTTGCTGCTGGACAAGATCATGGGCTATATTGTGAAACGGAAGGGAAAGCAAATGCGCCCTATGTTCGTTTTCTTTATGGCCAAGCTCATTCAGGAACAAATTGAAGATGCCACCTACCGCGGCGCTGCCCTTATTGAACTGCTGCACACCGCTACCTTGGTGCATGATGACGTGGTGGACGAAGCCAATTACCGCCGCGGTTTCTTCTCAGTCAATGCTCTCTGGAAAAACAAGATTGCCGTGCTGGTGGGCGATTACCTGCTCTCAAAAGGATTGTTGCTCTCTTTGAACCATGATGATTTCGGGCTCCTGAAAATTGTGAGCAACGCCGTGCGCGAAATGAGCGAGGGTGAGCTGCTGCAAATGGAGAAAGCCCGCCGACTGGACATCACAGAAGATGTATATTTTGACATCATCCGTCAGAAGACCGCTTCTTTGATAGCCTCCTGCTGCGCCGTAGGTGTATCATCGGTGGGGGCAGATGCGGAGACCGTGGAGCGAGCCCGCCTGTTTGGCGAGAAAGTAGGTTTAGCCTTTCAGATTAAAGACGATTTGTTTGACTACGGCACCGCCGAAATAGGAAAACCGGTGGGCATTGACATCAAAGAGAAGAAGATGACCCTGCCGTTAATCTATGCTTTGCAACAAGCCGACTGGCTCACCAAGCGCCGTGTCATCTACAACGTAAAGAACAACAACGGCAAAACAGACCGTATCAACGCCGTTATTGATTTCGTGAAGCAATCGGGTGGGTTAGAATATTCCATCCAGAAAATGAACGCCCTGCACGCTGAGGCTCTTCAGTTGCTGCACACTTTCCCCCAATCTCCTTCCCGAGATTCTCTAGAGCAGTTGCTCCGCTATACCATTGAGCGGGAGAAGTAAAGCATCATTGAAAGCTTTAAAATCTTTCCGTGCTCAGCCAGCATAGGCCTTCCATTAATTCCTTTAAAATTATATTGTAGAAGGTCAACTGTACAGTTCCTGTTGTAAATTGGGGGAAGTGTGTCTATCTTCATACTCGGTTTATGCCTTTGCCTTTATATAGTTTACTAGAAAGCTTGGCGCTTTACCCTTCAATGAATTACTCTGTATCAACTACTACTCCGCAACATGAAAATAGAATTTGTGAATCATGCCTCTGTAATCTTTCACCATGAAGATATTCACATGATTTGTGACCCTTGGCTGAAAGACCCTGTTTTCCATGATGGGTGGAATTTGATTGCTGAGTCAAAATTCACGTTTGATGACTTTGAGAAGATAAATTACATATGGTTTTCGCACGAGCATCCAGATCATTTCTATCCTCCCAACATCAAGAATATTGATGAAAAGTACCGGAAGAATATTACAATTCTTTTTCAGGAGACAACAGATAAGAAGGTAATTGGCTTTCTGAAAAAGTTGAATTTTAAGGAAATCATCGAGCTTAAAAAAGACAAATGGTATGAGCTGGGGAAAGATTTTAAGATTTTGTGCAATCCGTTTGACCATGATTCATGGCTATGCGTGAAGCACAAAGACATAACCGTTCTCAATACAAATGACTGTGTCATTGACACCAGGGCAGAGGCTAAAAGCGTGCATGATCTAACCGGTGATATTTCAGTATTACTCACCCAATTCTCTTATGGGCAGTATGAAGGCAATAAGAATGAGCCGCATAAAAGGAAACAGGCCGTGGAGAAAAAGTTTAAGCAGATAGATACACAGATAACCCAGTTCAAGCCCAAGTATCTGCTGCCAATGGCCAGTTTTATTTATTTCTGCCATGAAGAGAACTACTACATGAACGATGAGATAAATAAGGTGGGTAACGTATATGATTACTATAAAAGCAAGGGTACAGTAGAGCCGGTAGTTTTATACATGAACGAAAGCTGGGACCCTAGCCAAGCTTATACTAATTCAGAAAGGTCAATAGCTGCGTGGAACCAACATTATGAAGTTGTAAGGAACAGCCCCAAGCTTTGCAAAACCAATACGGTTGCTTTAAACGAGTTGCTTGCCACTGGAGAGAAATTTACCAGCAAGTTCTCTGCTAATCCTAAATTATTCAACAGGCTAAAAAAGGCTGGTGAGTTGAACATATATCTAACAGACCATGACCGTACTGTGAGCCTTTCCTGGAAGGGTTTGCAGGAAAAAGAAAACCAGACACCCGCTGACATTGAAGTATCCAGTGATGTGCTTCAGTACTGTACAAAGTTTGACTGGGGTTTCAATACCACCCATGTTAACGGACGCATCCAGTTCAGGGGTACCAGCGGCTTCTCGAAATTCGTGAAATTTGAGAATCTCTCTAATATGCTCAACCACCATGATGAAGTTCCAGGTTTAGCTACGAGAGTGGTGGCTAAATTCAAAAAAGTACTAAGTAAGGTAGCAAACAGATAATAGCTTGGTTTAGCTACAAATCTACTCCTCTAGACATTTATAATCTTCAAGAAGCCATGATACTGTTTCTTCAGCTGTGTTGCTAACAGAAGGAAGAGTGTCTGGCTCTTGTATACTTAATGGCGGTTCTGAACCATTCATCCGTGTTAGTCAAGGCCTTTGCCATGCAATAAGCTTGTAATGGATATCCAATATGACCAGGCTAGAATAAACTACTGTAGGTACTAAACACATGCAACATGCAAAAAGAAAAATGGCCTCAGGAAATTGATAGACTAACCCATGAATTCCAATCAGTCTTTTCTGGTCTTTCACAGGAGGAGCTAAACTGGAAACCTGGCGATGAAGCATAGAGTATTGCCCAGAACTTAGATCACCTGATGGTGCTGAACCAAAGCTATTTTCCAATCATTCAGCAAGTGAGGGAGGGGTCTTTCAAAGTGCCGTTTACTGGTAAGTTAAATGTGCTTGTCAATCTTTTTGGGAAGATGTTACTTAATGCCGTTCAGCCCGAAAACAGGAAAAAGACCAAAACTTTTCCTGTATGGGAGCCTACTGTTAGCGATATACCAGGAGACGTGGTAGAGAGGTTTGTACAGCACCAAACTCATCTGAAACAGCTTATTGTTTCTAGCACAGATTTAGTAGCCAAAGACACCGTTATTTCCTCACCAGCCAACCGCTGGATTGTCTACCGGCTGGCCACTGCTTTTAATATTCTCATAGCGCATGAACAAAGGCATTTGGAGCAGTCAAAAGAAGTGTTGCGTCTACAACGCTCAGTTGCAAGTAAAGCCATGCTTTAGTTTTTTGTTTCTGTTTTTTAGCTGTTTTCTTAAAACAAAGCCAAAAACACAAAAGGCTGATGGAGTAATCATTATTCCGCCACCAGTTGGTCAATGGTCTTATTGAACTCCTGCACAAAATCCTCATAGTATTTGCCAGTGCCAGGGCCAGAGAAGCCAGTATGTATTTTACGTACTTTGCCTTGTTTGTCTATGAAAATGGTGGTAGGGAAAGAGAGTACATGGTTCAGGGCTGGCAATGACTCCGCCACTTTTTCTTTGTCTTTGGTACCGGCCACTAATAACGGGTACGAAACGCCTAAACGGTCGCGCATTTTTTCTATGCGCGTTTTGGCTTTCTCAAACTCTGGGCTGACTTCATAGCCAAGCCCTACCACCTCAATACCACGGCTTTTGTTTTTTTCATACCAAGAAGCTAAGAACTTAGTCTCATCCATACAGTTGGGGCACCATGACCCGAAAATCTGCACCACTACCACTTTGTTCTGGAACTGAGGGTCCGATAGAGAGACAGGCTGGCCTTTCAAATTTGGAAAAGTAAAGGAAAGACGCTCATGACCGGGCTTAAGAAAAGTTAACGAGTCTGCTGAGGCGAGCTTGAAATCAGGATTGCGTTTGGCCGTCCAACTCTCATGTCCGTCTTGGCCATAGTAGAAATCGCCGGCAAGGGAATTGTCTGCCTGTGCCTGGGCTGTAAACAGATACGCGTGGGCTCCGTCAAAGACTGAGAGGCGAAGGGTGCTGCCATCTATCTGGCCCTGCAGGTAGCGGTAATCGCCGGTGGTAGTCAGAAAGGTACCGGTTAGTGCATTGCCCTCTTGTTTGAATTCGCCGATGGCTGGTTTTGTAGTACCATCCTCGGCGGTGAAATGAACTTCCCACTTGCCTGTTACCTCCATGGCTGGTTTTGCCGCGTTCTGAGAAAAACGGTAGGTTTTACCGTGCTCGGCAGTAAAAGGCAGACTATAAGGTTGTGCTTGGTCTTGGCGCACCCAACGCCCATTTAAATGGCCTTTCTCAACTTTGGCAATGAGGTAAGCGTCAAAAATATGCATCTCCAGGCGTACACTGTCGCCGGTTTCAGAAATTTCATTAATCAAAATTCGCTCATCTCCGTTTATTAAATGAGCCACCTGAAGTCCATCTTTTTCAGACACTTCAAAATTGAAGGGCATGGGCTGGTCATTTACCTGTATAACGCCCCGCCATGAGCCAGAAGGTAGCTGAGAAGAAGATTGGGAGCAGGAGGTGAGCGCTAAAGCAAAAAGTAAAAGGAATGAATGGTAATATCTTTGGAAAAGGTGTCGATACATCATTTTACAAATGTAAGGCAAGGACGTTTATTTTGCTTTACCAATACCAGAAAACCTTTATATAGAAGAGTCACAATTTAAAGTTTGTGTAAAAGTGTTCTGTTTGCGACATTTGTGCGCGACGTAAGCAACTGAACTTAAATAATACTAAGCAGATCTATGGCATTTGATGTAGACATGATCAAAGGAGTGTATGCGCAACTGGGCGACCGGATTGCCGCAGCACGTAAGGCAGTAGGCCGACCTTTAACCCAAACCGAGAAAATTCTATACGCCCACTTATACAACGGTGCTGCAACCGAGGCCTATGAGCGTGGTAAGTCTTACGTGGATTTCGCGCCAGACCGCGTAGCCATGCAAGATGCTACCGCCCAAATGGCTTTGTTGCAGTTTATGCAGGCGGGTAAAGCTAAAGTAGCCGTTCCGTCTTCCGTACACTGTGACCACTTAATTCAGGCCCGTGTGGGTGCCGATCAAGATTTGGCCGACGCTTATTCTGAAAACAAAGAGGTGTATGATTTCCTGGCCTCTGTTTCTAATAAATACGGCATAGGGTTCTGGAAGCCAGGTGCTGGTATCATTCACACCGTGGTGCAAGAGAATTATGCATTTCCGGGTGGTATGATGATCGGTACCGACTCTCACACGCCTAACGCCGGTGGAGTTGGTATGATCGCCATTGGTGTGGGCGGTGCCGATGCCGTGGACGTTATGGCCGGTATGGCCTGGGAGCTGAAATTCCCTAAGGTGATTGGCGTGAAACTGACCGGTAAAATGAGTGGTTGGACAGCACCCAAAGACGTAATCTTGAAAGTGGCTGGTATTTTGACCGTGAAAGGTGGTACCGGAGCCATTGTTGAATACTTCGGCGAAGGAGCTAACACTATCTCTTGTACTGGTAAAGCCACCATTTGTAACATGGGTGCTGAAATTGGGGCTACTACCTCTGTTTTCGCCTATGACCAAGAAATGAGCAAGTATTTGTACGCCACTGAGCGTGCTGAAATTGCTGATCTAGCTGACCAGGTTGCCGAGCACTTACGTGCCGATGATGAGGTGTATGCTGACCCAGCCGCTTTCTATGACCAATTGATCGAGATTGACCTGAGCACCTTGGAGCCGCACGTGAACGGACCGTTTACACCAGACGCTGCCTGGCCAATTTCTGAGTTTGCCGCTGCCGTTCGTGAACATGGCTGGCCACAGGAGCTGGAAGTAGGCTTGATCGGTTCCTGCACCAACTCTTCCTATGAAGACCTTACCCGTGCCGCCTCTCTGGCGCAGCAAGCGGTAGAGAAAGGACTCACCGTGAAGGCAGAATACACTATTACTCCAGGTTCTGAAGTAGTGCGTTACACTGCTGAACGCGATGGTATTTTGGAGAAATTCTCTGAGATTGGTGGAGTAGTGCTGGCAAATGCCTGCGGACCTTGTATTGGCCAGTGGGCACGTCATACTGATGACCCAAAACGCAAAAACTCCATCATCACTTCGTTCAACCGTAACTTTGCCAAGCGGAACGACGGTAACCCTAACACCCACGCGTTTGTGGCCTCTCCAGAGATAGTGACCGCCTTCGCCATTGCCGGTGACTTAACGTTTAACCCGTTAACCGATACGTTGATAAACAAAAACGGTGAGGCTGTTCGTTTAGATGAGCCGCGCGGTATTGAATACCCAGAAAAAGGTTTTGCCGCTGAAGACGCCGGTTATGTTGCGCCAGCAGAAGACAGCAGCAAAGTGGAAGTGGTAGTAGACCCTACTTCAGACCGTCTGCAGTTGTTAGAGCCATTCCAGCCTTGGAACGGACAAGACTATACTGGTTTGCGTCTGTTGATCAAAGCACAGGGTAAGTGTACTACTGACCATATTTCCATGGCCGGTCCGTGGTTGAAATACCGTGGTCACTTAGATAACATTTCCAACAACATGCTGATTGGTGCCATCAACGCATTTAACGGTGAAGCTAACAGCGTGAAGAACTTCCTGATGCAAGGCGAAGGGTACGATGAGGTTCCTCAGGTTGCCCGGACTTATAAAGCTGCAGGAATCGGAACCGTAGTTGTCGGTGATGAGAACTACGGAGAAGGATCTTCTCGTGAGCACGCGGCCATGGAGCCTCGTCATTTAGGGGTGAAAGTGGTATTGGTGAAATCTTTCGCCCGTATTCACGAAACCAACCTGAAAAAGCAAGGCATGCTGGCGCTTACGTTTGCCAACAAAGCAGACTATGATCTGGTACAAGAAGCAGATTTGATAGATGTGATCGGTTTGACCAGCTTCGCACCTGGTGTTCCGTTGCAGGTGAAACTTACCCACAAAGATGGTACAACCCACACCTTTGAAGCGAACCACACCTATAACCAAGGACAGATTGAGTGGTTTAAAGCAGGATCTGCACTTAACTTGATTCGTTTGCAACAGCAAAATGCATAAGCTGAATTTCAGCTCTAAAACAGAAGAGGCAGCCAATTGGCTGCCTCTTCTGTTTTAGAGCTGTTTTGGCAAAAAAAGGGCTAAAACAGCCGTATTATGTTAAAAGATATTGATATCTCTTCCTCTACCGCTGAATTAACAGCTTTTTCACAACTACTTTATCCTTTGAGCTGATTCTGACAAAATACAGGCCGTTTGGTAAATGAGCAGTGTTCAGATTGGCAACCTCCGCTTGAGAAAACGAAGTAGTGTGTACAGTTTTTCCTTTACTGTCTACCAACTGAATAGTAAGAGGTGATTTCTGCAGGGCGGTGGGAAGGGTAATACTTACTCCGCCCGAAGTTGGGTTAGGATACAATATGACAGCCTTAGCCAGCACTTCATCAGGTGCACTGGTAACACGACCGCGCAGTTGCTCATATTTGGCTGCCGCCGCCGCCGCATGCTGGTAGATCTGTTGGCGCGTTAAACCGGCAACTAAAGCAAAGGCCACAGTATCTTGTTCTGTGGGAGCCAGTGGGGCAATTTTGCTGGAGATGATGTACGAAACATCAGATCCCGTTTCTGGGGTGCCGGCATTGGTGCGCTGTACTCCTCCGGAAAGAGCCTCGTATTTCTCTTGGGTAGTAAAGCCGTCTGAAATATTTATAACGCCCTCCTTCTGTATAGAATTTTCAAGGGCGTAGAAACCTGGCGTCCCTTTTGACAATACTTGAATGCCCACCCATACGGAAGTGTCAGAAGTGTGTCTGATAATACCTAATTTCAAATTGTTGTTCCACTCGGTTACGTTGCGAGCGGCAGAAAGCACATCCCAGTCAGCATACATGCCCGCATAAGCCTCTGTTATGGGCTGCTCAGAACGGTTGGTTAATACATATTGCAGAATCACAAAGTCCTGATTGGGAGCATCTGCCCAGGCATAAACATTTTGAGTAATTCGGGTACTCAGATTTTTAGTGGCAGTAAGCGAGTCTTCCATGATATTGGTAGCCACAAAATCTGCCATAGGTGAATTCTGCACTCGCTGTATTATACTGACAGCGTAAAAATCATTATCAGTTTTTCCTTTATCATTTCTGATGTTATCTGACACCAACGTTGGCGAGTAGCCAATTAATAACCCTCCTTCTGCCAGTAATGGATTGCTTCCTCGGTAAGTAAAGCCATTCCCAATCTGTAGGTTCATGCCCTCGTAGGCAATGTTCCCGCGGCTCATGATAGAGGTGATAATATGGTTTACATCAGTTGTCACGAAATCTGGGTTCAGGTTAAACTTGATGTATTGAAAATCGGTGTAGGTGCCATCAGTAAAACCGAAACGCAAAACCCCCTGACTATTGGCCGGAGTGTTTTCGGCCACTCTGATTCTGAAGGGTTCGCTTTTATTGCCTTTTACCTCTAAGGTAGCCATGCTTCCGGCAGTGAACTGCCCCTGAACAATTTCAAGGTGAGGGCTGGCAGAGGTAACGGTAATAGTAAGATCGGAGGTTGGAGCCAGAAAGTTTTTAAATGTGGCCGTCAAGTCTAGCACTTCCCCTGGTTTACCTGTTAATCCTCCTTCAATTTGCCAAGTCTGTAGCCTGGTGGATTTTGGGGAAACTTCAGTCAATGCTCGATTAACGTTTAGTCGGCCTCTTCCCAGTTTCTCTTTATAAGGTTCATTTTCTGGTAAATCATAGATGTCATCTGAGGTCACTCTTAACCTTTCTACCACCTGGGGCGCAGTTAATTCAGGAAAATGGCTTCTTACCAGAGCAGCTGCACCAGACACCATGGGAGTTGCGTAAGATGACCCTGAGCCTAAGCCATAGTGACTGTTACTGTTATTTCCGGTAGTGTACACTGCGGAACCCTGTGCTGCTATTTTAATGGCGTAACTGTACGTGTGGTTGGGTGATTTTATATCGTCTCGGGTTACAGAACCTACTGATAATACATTTGAGTAGGAAGCAGGGTAAAAGTCTAGGTCTTGGTTTGTGTTACCGGCGGCCGCTACAATAACTACATTGCGGTTTATAGAGGCGTAGTTTACTACATCTTGCTCAAAGGCTGAAGGAAAGCCAACTCCTCCCCATGATAGGTTGATGATTTTACAACCTTGGTCTGCGGCATATACAATGCCTTCATATCCACTAAAAGCTCCGTTTTCCGTTGAAGCAAAAACTTTGATGGGAAGAAATTTACATTTAAAGCCAACTCCGGCAATGCCTACTTCATTATTTGTAGCGGCGGCGGCAACACCGGCAACCAGAGTGCCGTGGCCATTACCATCTGCAGTTGGGTTGTTGTCGTTGTCTGCCAGATCCCAACCGTAGAAATTATCTACATAGCCATCGTTATCATTGTCAATGCCGTCAATGGGGTCGTTGTAGTTGTATTTGATGTTTCCTTTCAAATCTTCATGCTGTAGGCGCACACCCGTATCTAAAATACCAATCACTACGTTAGTGTCACCTTGAGTCACGTCCCATGCGGCATAGGCTTCAATTTTACTTAGGTATTCCTGATTGCCAGTGGCAGGATGGGCTCTTGGGTCATTGGGAATGAATAATGGCTCATACCGGTAGAGTGGCTCAACATACTCAACCATGCCTGTAGAGAGCAACTCTTTTTTGATTTGTTCATATGACTGGCCAGGCGTGTAGTTCAGTTCGTAGATGAGGGAGAGATCTACAGCATTTTTATGCAGTGCTCTGGTTCTAGCATCTGGTGCTGAGTTTGGGAACTTCTGTTTAGCCGGTATTTTAGCTACTTTCTTAACTACCTGCTGTACAGAGTTGCTGGTGTTGTTTTTAGCCAGAGAAGCAGATGCTGCTGGCTTTAGCTTGAATACCAGTTTATTAGGTTCAGTTAGTGGGGCGCTCTGAGCACCAGCAACATAAGGTACTAATAAACCGATGCTTATTAGTATAAGGTATAAATGCTTCATCCGTAAAAATTAGAGAAAATATTCTGGTGTTAATCAAAAATACGATGAAACAACGTAATTACATGCTGAATTCATCTTTAACCATAGGTACTTACATACTTTACTATTAGTTTTAGGTTTCTCACAAAACAAACGACCGTTCACCACTTAAACGTATTCGCATGATCACATCAAATGCAAAGGAGAGAACTGACTTGGCTGGCCTGACCCAACAGCACCAGGCACTTTTAGACCGTGCTGTTCAGGCTTTACATGAACGTACGTTTTATTCACAATATCCTGAACATCCTTCGCCGGCTATTTATGGCGAGGGAGCAGATAAAGCCGGCCTAGAAAAGTATAATCAATTAGTAGGCAAAAAGTTTGAGGAATTGCAGCAAGGATACCCGCAAACATGGGTAGGGCAGGAGGAATCTCCTTACGAGCAGGAAAGCCTGAGCATTACTTACCCATTTTATGAAGTTGATACCTTAATTCAGCAAGGCCAGGAATCTTTTGATGTCTGGAGAAAACTTTCACCGTTAGAGCGAGCTTCGGTCTTGATAGAGTCATTAGAGCGGGTAAAAGAACGCTTTTTTGAGATTGCGTATGCCACTATGCACACAACAGGGCAGGCGTTTATGATGTCTTTTCAGGCGTCAGGGCCCCACGCCGCAGACAGGGCCTTGGAAGCCGTTGCCGCCGGTTATGAAGAGCAGACTCGTTTTCCGGAAACACAGGTGTGGGAGAAGCCAATGGGTAAGTTCAACATTAAGCTGAACAAGTCTTGGAGAGCAGTGCCAAAAGGGTTGGGGCTGGTAGTTGGCTGTTCCACGTTCCCTACCTGGAACACAGTGCCCGGTATGTATGCCAGTCTGGTGACGGGTAACCCAGTGATAGTGAAACCCCACCCTAAAGCCATATTGCCTATCGCCATTGTTATAGCGGAGTTGCAGAAGGTGCTAACCGAAAACGGACTTCCACCGGCAATTTGCCAGTTGGCTGTAGACCCAGATGATAAATTAATCACCAAAGACCTGGCTGAACACCCTGCTATAAAACTAATTGACTATACCGGAGGCTCGGCATTCGGTAATTATTTAGAAAGCCTGCAGGGTAAAACTGTATTCACTGAAAAAGCAGGGGTAAATTCTGTTATTTTAGATTCAGTTGAAGATTTAGACAAGGTAGCTCAGAACCTGGCGTTCTCTTTGACCCTTTACTCTGGCCAAATGTGTACTGCCCCACAAAACTTCTTTATTCCTTCATCTGGAATAAAAGTTGGCGAGGAGATAGTGCCTTACGAGCAGGTGGTTCAGAAACTGGCAGAGGCAATTACAGAGCTGGTGAATAACCCTAAAGCAGGTCCACATGTGTTAGGTTCTATTCAGAATCCGGCCACCCAGCAAAGGGTAAGCCAGTTGCAGAATATGAAAGGAAGGTCTGTGTTAGACACCTGTGAAATTGTAAACCCTGCCTTTGCAAATGCCCGCATTTGTACTCCTGTTTTATATGAAGTAGAGGCTTCAGACAAAGATGTATACAGCCAGGAGCTTTTTGGGCCAATTTCTCTGATTATAAAAACCAGAGATACCCAAGAATCTATTGAGGTGGCTAAGCAAATGGCACTAGAGCACGGAGCTATCTCCTGCGGAGCCTACACCACTGATGCCGCGTTAAAGGAACAGATTATGGATCAGATGGGCTTGGCCGGGACTCCGGTTAGCTTTAACCTGACGGGAGGTATTTACCTGAACCAGAACGCAGCTTTTTCAGATTTCCATGTCACAGGAGGTAACCCCGCTGGAAATGCCTCATTCACTAACCCCGAATTTGTAATCAAACGCTTTACCTGGGTTGGCTTCAGAGAACCTGCCATAGACTAAGTTTATTCACTTTATTAGAATTGTTCAGGAGTCGTTTTAGGGCTGTTTTTTGAAAAACAGCCTTAAAACGACTCCTGGTTTTTTAACGGGCTGTATGATTTCAAAATTTAACTTACCGTTGTCTCTATGTCTATTATTGATAATTATAGTATAAATTCTATTTGTCTAAAGATTTGCATGAGAGCTTGTGAAGTCATAGATAACTTTTCTATATTAGATTGATATGAAATTTTATAGCTATAATACCCCTAAAAGGCTATTTAAATAGAATCATTAAAAGATTTGTAATGATGATACCTAAAAAGGGATCTGGAGACCAACTGTCGGTGCAGGGAAATAGCCACGAGGGATATTACAGAATTTTATTTGAGAACAATCCCTTGCCCATGTGGGTGTTTGCTACTCACAACCTCCGGTTTTTGATGGTGAACGAGGCTGCGGTGAAGTTGTACGGTTATAGCAGAGAGGAATTTATGCAGATGACCATCAAAGACATCAGGCGCTCTTCTGATGTCGCAGACCTGATGGAGATGGTCAATTCTGACCGAGATGATTTTAATCAATCAGGGGAGTGGACCCACCTGAAGAAAGATGGTACTCTTATGCATGTTGAAGTTGATTCTCATGTATTGCCAGAGGTAGAGGGTATAGCTAGGCGCCTGGTGGTGGTACATGACATCACCGCCAGAGTAATAGCTGAAACGAAGCTGAAAGAGGCTGAGGCTATGGCCAGTTCTATTCTGCAGAATATCGTAGAAATAGTTTTCTCGTTCAATGAGAAAATGGAAATGACCTATGTAAGTCCGCAGTGCTACGCTACCCTAGGTTATAGGCCGGAGCAGTTTTACCAAGACAAGTATTTGTGGTTCAACATTGTTCATCCGGAAGACCGCAAACTATTTGAAATTGCCTTGCCCCAATTAAAGAAAACAGGAGAGCAGATGCAGATAGAGTACCGGGTCATGACTGCTGCCGGAGAAGAGCGATGGGCCATTACCCGTTGTACGGCTACTCTAGACGAAAACGGTAAAATGATCAGAATGGATGGCAGCGCACATGACATTACTGAACAAAAGCAAACCCAAGAGCGCCTGAAATTTGCCGATTTTTCTATTGAGAGAGCCTCTGAAGCCTTTATATGGGTAAGGTCTGATGCTCAGGTAATGCGGGTGAACAGGGCTGCCTGCACCATGTTGGGGTATTCAGAGGAAGAGTTTCTGAAACTTAAAGTTTTTGACTTCAATACAAACTTTTTCTCTGAAAATTGGGGAGAACATTGGCAAGCCTTAGAAGAGGCTAAAAGCCTTGTGTTCGAAAGTTCTCTCAAAAGCAAAGATGGACAGATTCGTCCTGTAGAAATTCAATTAAACTATTTCACCTTCAATAATGAGGCCTATAGCTTCAGCTCAATAAGAGATATAACTGATCGTAAAAAGGTAGAAGGTGAAAAAGAAAATTTAACGGAAGAAACAATCAGGCAGAATGAGCATCTGCAGCAATTTGCTTATATAGTATCACATAACTTAAGAGCTCCGGTGGCTAATATTGTTGGCCTCCTTAGCTTGTACAATTATAAAGATGCCTCTGATCCACTCAACCAGATGCTGGTAAACAAGTTGGAGCGGACAAGCCACCGTTTAGATGCAACAATAAAGGACCTGAACGAGATTTTAACTATCAGAAACACTTCAAACCAAGACCTGGAGGAAGTAAGTTTAGAAACGGTGCTGGCGGAGGTCCAGGAAGAGTTGGGGCCGGAGTTAAGCAGGAGCGAAGCAACCATCAAGGCAAATTTTAGCGGCGGCTCAACAGTTCTTGGAGTGAAAGGATATATAAATAGTATTTTTTTTAACTTGACCTCCAATGCGATAAAGTATCGTGCACCAGATAGGAATTTGGAAATTCATATTTATACCGTATTTTCAAACGACGTTTTATGTCTGCATTACCAAGACAATGGCTTGGGCATAGATTTAGCAAAGCAACGCCAGAAGTTATTTGGTTTGTACCGCCGGTTTCATCCTCACATTGAAGGGAAGGGATTAGGCCTGCACATGACCAAAATACAGATAGAAAGCATTGGCGGAAGAATAGAGGTAGACAGTACCGTAAACGTAGGAACCACATTCAAAGTATTTTTTCAAGTACCGGCAAAGAAATGAGTAAGTACCAGAAGGTTTTTTTGATAGATGATGATGAGATCCACAATTTCTTATGTGAGAGTGTCATCAGGAATCATCAGTTTGCTTCATCAGTTTCTAGCTTTCTTTGGGCAGAAGAGGCTCTAGAGGCATTAACAAAAATAACGGAGCAAGACCCAGCTGGCTTTCCGGAAATTATTTTCCTGGACATTAACATGCCGGGTATGGACGGTTGGGAGTTTATAGAGGAATATAAGAAGCTACCCAATGAGCTGACCCAGAACTGTCTGTTGTTCGTGCTTTCCTCGGCGGTAGATAAGAATGATATCACACATGCCCGTAACTTGTCAGAGGTGTCAGACTTCTTCTCTAAGCCCCTCACTACAGATATTTTGAACATTATTTCAGAACACTATACCGCCACTTAATACAGGGTAGATAGATAAAAACGGTACAGGCTGTGGGTTACTCACCAGCCTGTACCGTTTTTTTATTCGCAGAATTGTTGTGTTTTTTTGTACAGTAGAACTACACCAGCTTAATGTTGAAGCTCTGGCAGGTGCATTTTAGCCTTGTTTTAGAAAAACCAGTGCTAAAACATCTTTTTGATACTCTCGCCTAAATCATCAATGCTGTTTTTGATTTCTTTCCATGTCCCTTCATTCGCACTGGAGGTATCGTTCAGCTTGCCCGCAATCAAAGCACGTTTGGCTTCAAGGGCGGCAATGTGCTCATGGTAGGTATTGTTTGAATCAGCAGTGGTGGCGTTGGCTCTACCTTGCAGTACCTTTATTTTATTATCTAACTCCTCCAGGCTTTGCCTTATCTCTTTCTCATTTAAGTGCTGAGGAGCCCGCATATTTTCTGGTTTCATGTTATAGGTATCCATAGTAGTCGTTTTTGGGTTATCATTAATATTTAAGTACTTTGGCGCGCCAAAAATGTTCTGAATTTAACTGCTCCAGAATATTGAAGTAGGAAATGCTTAGGAGCGAAAGATTACGTCAGAACATGGTATTACGCACGCATGAAACAACAGAAGGGCAATTTCTCTAAAAAGTTTTGGCAGGAAGATTTCCCTGGCTTACCAGTAGTCACAAAATGGTTAGATAACTTTCTGCTAAACTTAAGTGGGGTAGGCCTGCTGGTTTTTATTTATGATATAGGTTTTGAGCATGCTGCTTATGAGCCTCCAATCCTGCTTTTTTTCTACAATTTCTTGTTTGGTGCTGTTCTTCTGAGCCTAGGTATACGCACTTGGCTCATGCTGAAAAATAAACACCGGCATCCGTCGCTAATTTTTGAAGGACTGCTCTTGGGATTTATGCTGGTAGCGGTAGTGGCCCGCGTTATTCTACGGTACAAAATAACCAGTGCCAGTACACTCTTGCGTGTATTTGAAGCAAATGAGTTGATCTACGGAATTATCTTTTATGTCTTTTTTGTAGAGTTCTCTAAGAAAACGCTGCTGTTTTATAGATCTAGTTACCACCCGGCGCAGCTTTTTGTCCTCAGCTTTTTGGTTTTAATTGCCATAGGCACAGGTTTACTGCTATTGCCACAGGCAACGTATGTTCCAATTAGTTTTATTGATGCCTTGTTTACCTCTACAAGTGCCGTATGCGTAACGGGCCTTATTACCTTAGACACGGCTACTGTCTTTACACCCACAGGTAAAGTCATTATTCTTATTCTCATCCAGGTTGGAGCTTTGGGTATTATGACCTTTGCCAGTTTTTTCGGCATTTTCTTTCAGGGTTCTTCGCTCAAAAGTTCTTTGTTTATGAAAGACTGGATAAACGAAGAAAACCTAAGCCAAATAACCCGCACCCTCTTTAAAATAGTAAGTATCTCCTTAGGCATAGAAATGCTGGGAGCAGTTTTAGTTTATTTTTCCATAAGTAGTTTGCCACCGGACATTATTCCGGACCGGCTAAGCTTTTCTGTTTTTCACTCTATCTCTGCCTTCTGCAACGCCGGCTTTTCTACTTTAAGTTTAGGTTTGTATGACCCAGCTATCAGGTTTAACTATAACATGCAGCTGGTGTTGGCCTTCTTGATTATTATGGGTGGTTTAGGCTTTCCTATAGTGTTTCAATTATACCGGAGCGGCCGCCAGACTGTAAAGCAATTCTTCTATGGTTTTGTAAACAAGAAAATGGTAAAACACCCGCCCAGACTATTTAATGTAAATACGAGGCTGGTAGGTATCACTACCTTTATATTATTGGCGGCGGGTATGTTTTTATATTTTATTCTGGAATATAACAACACCTTGGCAGAGCATTCGCTGACCGGAAAAATAGTGGGAGCTTTCTTTGGGGCAGTGACACCCCGTACCGCCGGATTCAATACGGTAGATATGGCCTCTCTCTCAGCTCCAACTGTTTTGCTGTACCTGTTGCTGATGTGGATTGGCGCCTCTCCGGCCTCAGTAGGGGGTGGTATCAAAACCACCACGTTCGCCGTGGCAATGCTTAATATATTCAGTCTGGCACGTGGAAAAGACCGTGTGGAGGTGTTCAGGCGCGAAATTGAGGCGGAGACGGTACAAAAAGCGTTTGCCATAGTTTTACTTTCTTTGTTAGTTATTGGGCTTTCAGTCTTTCTTATCACCGTGTTTGACCCAGAGCTTGACTTGTCGGCTGTTGCGTTTGAAAGTTTCTCTGGGTTTAGTACTGTAGGCCTTTCATTAGGCATAACGCCTTCTTTAAGCACACCAAGTAAGTTTGTCATGGTTATAACCATGTTTTTAGGTAGAGTTGGTACACTTACTTTGATTATTGGGCTTTTCCGGCAGGTAGCTTCATTGCGCTACAGGTATCCTAAAGAAACCATTATCATTACTTAACATCAAATTATGCGCTATATAGTTGTAGGTCTGGGGTATTTTGGATCATCTCTGTCTATTAGATTAACTGAAATGGGACACGAAGTAATAGCCGTGGACCTTAATATGCACAAGGTAGAACAGTACAAAAACAGGGTTACCCACACGGTAAGTCTCGACGCTAGCGATATTCAGTCCCTTTCTACATTACCCATTGCCGAAACAGACATTGTGATTGTGGGGATTGGGGAAGACTTCGGGGCTTCGGTTATGGCTACGGCAATATTCAAGCAGCTAGGAGCGAAGCGACTTATGAGCCGGGCCATCTCACCCCTTCACCAGACGGTACTGGAAGCCATTGGGGTGCATGAAATTATCAGACCTGAGCAGGAAAGTGCTGAGCGATTGGCCAAAAAGCTGGAAATGCGTGGAGTAATCGATTCATTTGACCTGGCTGAAGATTACAACATCATTGAAGCCACCGTGCCTGCGCGGTATGTGGGGAAAACCATTGCCCAATCTAACTTCAGGGAAAAATATCAAGTGAACGTGCTTACCATTCTCCGTCACAAAGAAAGCCGCAATATATTCGGGAATAAACAGCTGAAACCATCTGTACTTGGGGTGGTAAGTGGCGATACCATCTTTGAAGAAGGCGACATTTTAGTAGTGTTCGGGAAAATACAAGACATTGACCGCCTGTTGCACGAAAGATAAAAGTGGTGGCAGATACTGTTATGGGGTAGGAAGGTGCTTTTGCATTGTCCAGCCTAACTTCTCTTGATCAGGGTTTTTCTTTTTTTTGCTGAAAGATTTTTGATGAGTCTTTTCTTAAAGAGGTGTTCAGAAGGTGAGCAATTTGTGAATCTTAATTGATGGTAAAGTAAGATCAAAGAAGGAGTTTCTTTATTTTAAAAATTATGTTAAGCAATAGTAAATCCGTGTAGAAATATCCTCCAGAGAAGGAACAACAAGTAGAATCACGATGTTCTAAAATGCTACACAATCCTCTACAAGTATTTTATTAAGCTTAGGGGTGGCTTGTAGTTTATCAACTAGAAAAGAAAAAGTAAGATTGATATATCCAGTAAATTTTGAACAGAAAATAGGTTTTGGTCAGATAAGAGAAATGCTGGCCGATGCCTGTTTAAGTCCGTTGGGGCGGAAGTTTGTGCAGCGGGTACAGTTTCTGGATCGGTTTGATCTGGTGCAGCGCCTGTTGCAACAAGCCGATGAATTTGCACAAATTTTGCGCTCCGGCGAAGATTTCCCTTCCAGCTATTACTTTGATGTAACCGAACACCTAAACCGAGCTGCCCTTGAAGGAGCATTTCTGGAGGTGCGGGGCGTGTATGAAATTAAAATGTCGCTGCGGGCTATCCGGCAGGCGCTGGGCTTTTTTGTAGAGTCTGAGGAAGGAGCCTTCCCGGCACTAAAAGCCTTGACGAAAGACGTGGAAGTAGACCGCCAGCTGGTGGCTGCTTTGGAGAAATTGGTTGACGACAGCGGCAATGTGAAAGATGATGCCTCGCCTGAGCTACAGCGGGTTAGGCGTGACCTGATTGGGCAGCAAACCCAATTGCGGAAGCAGATCAGCAGTATCATGCGCCACGCCAAAAACGAAGGCTGGACACCTTCTGATGCGGAACCAACCGTACGGGGAGGCCGCTTGGTTATACCCGTTATTGCAGAGTACAAGCGCCGCATAAAAGGTCTTATTCACGACGAATCTGCAACTGGACAAACCGTTTATCTGGAGCCGGAAAGTGTATTTGAACTGAACAATGACATTAAGGATCTGGAAAACGCTTACCACCGTGAGCTAATACGGTTACTGACGGCGGTAACAAATCAGGTGCGGCACCACTTGCCCGAACTGAAAAGAGCCTACCAGTTCCTTGCTTTGTTAGATTTTATCAGGGCCAAAGCAGTATTAGCGAACAGACTGGGAGCAGTAATGCCTACGCTGCACAAGCAGCCCCTAATCAAATGGAAAGGAGCCAGACACCCAATTTTGCACCTAACGCTGCAGGCTCAGGGGAAAAAGGCGGTTCCTCTGAACTTAGATCTAAACCCTGAGCAGCGCATTCTTCTTATTTCTGGGCCTAACGCCGGAGGTAAATCGGTGGCTATGAAAACGGTAGGGCTGTTGCAGTACATGCTGCAGTGCGGTCTGTTGATTCCGGTGGCCGAGGGCTCTGAAGCTGGTTTGTTCGAAGACGTTTTCCTGGACATGGGCGATGAGCAATCTATTGAAAACGACTTGAGCACCTATAGTTCTCACTTGCAGAACATGAAGCAGTTTCTGCTGTTTTCCGGCAAGAAGTCTCTGGTGCTGATAGATGAGTTTGGAACCGGAACGGAGCCTGTGCTAGGTGGGGCTATAGCAGAATCTGTTTTAGGGCAGCTGCACCAGCAGCGAGTGTATGGCGTGATCACCACTCACTACACTAACCTTAAAAACTTTGCTGAACACACCTCGGGCATTGTGAACGGGGCCATGCGGTACAATCCTGCAGAACTGCAGCCGCTGTACCAGTTGGAAATAGGCAAACCGGGTTCTTCGTTTGCCTTGGAGATTGCCCGTAAAATTGGCCTCCCAAAAAACATCATTGAGAAAGCAGGTACGTTGGTGGGGAAAGAAAAAATCAGGTATGACAAGTTGCTGGAACAGCTGGAGCAGGAAAAAACCGACTTTGAGAGACGAAATGCCACCGTTGCCAAACAGGAACGGAAGCTACAGAAAGCAGTAGAAGAATACACCGCCCTGAAGCAGCACCTGGAAGACAGCAAGCAAGACATTATCCGGACGGCCAAAGGTCAGGCTAAGCTTTTGTTGAAAGATGCGAACCAGCAGATTGAGAGCACCATTGAGCAGATCAAGCGGAGCCAGGCGGATAAGGAACAAACCAAGGCGGCTCGCCAGCAGTTAGATGAGTTCAAAGAAAAATTGACTCCTGAGCCAAAACCAGTCATCAGGCGCAACGGAACGGTACCAACCGGACCTCTGCAAGTAGGCGAGAAAGTAACGGTGGAAGGCCAAGACTCGGTAGGGGAGTTGCTGGCTATCAAAGGCAAAACCGCTGAGGTAAGTTTTGGAGGCTTGAAAACCATTGTGAAGCTGGAGAAACTGGAACGTCCAGATCCAAACATGGTGCGAGAGAAAGCGAAGAAAGACAAAGAAACTGCTAATGCTGCACCTTCCAGAGGACTTGATGTTACCCAGCGTATGGCTGATTTTGTGCATTCTTTGGACGTGCGCGGGAAATATGCCGAAGATGCACTAACTACAGTCATGAACTTTATGGATGATGCCATAATGCTGGGTATACCGGAGGTGAAGATCATCCATGGCCGTGGCAGCGGTGTTTTAAAACAAATGATTAGAGATTACGTGCGGACCCTACGGGAAGTAGCCAGCGTGAGTGATGAGCACATTGAGCGTGGCGGCGACGGAGCATCAGTCATTGTGCTAAAGTAGTACTTGTTTTAGGGTTATTTTCTTTAAAAGAGCCCTAAAACACGATGTAAAACAAAAGCACCAGCCCCAGGGCTGGTGCTTTTGTTTTATAAAAAGTCTTAGTTTTAAATTAGGTTAAATGATATTCACCTCGGGGGTGAGCGCAATACCAAACTTCTCCTGCACAGATCTTATCACTTCAAAAGCAAGCTCTTTCACTTCGTTTCCGGTGGCGCCGCCATAATTCACCAGTACCAAGGCCTGATCTTTGTGTACTCCATGCTGGCCTAAAACTTTGCCCTTCCAGCCACACTGCTCTATTAACCAGCCAGCCGGTACTTTCACCGCTTGCTCACTTACTGGGTAACCCGGCATGGCCGGATACTGCTGTTTCAGTTGCTCAAACTGATGAACAGGAATTTCTGGGTTCTTGAAAAAAGAGCCAGCGTTGCCTATTTTGGACGGATCAGGTAGTTTGCTTCTCCGGATATGACACACGGCCTCACTAATTGACTTTAAACTCAGTTCTTTTACCTGCTGTTCGGCCAAGGTGTCTTTAATAGCACCATAGGAAGTGTTGTACTGATGCAGCTCTTTGGTAAGCTGTAGTGTGACCGAGGTGACAATGTATTTCCCTTTTGCCTCGCGTTTAAATACACTTTCGCGGTAGCCAAAGCCGCATTGCTCCCGGTTGAAAGTCACAAGGTTTCCAGTGGCAATTTCTAATGCTTCTAGTGAATGAAACGTGTCTTTCAACTCAACTCCGTATGCTCCAATGTTTTGTAAGGGAGCGGCGCCAACGGTGCCCGGAATCAACGAGAGGTTTTCAATTCCACCTAAATTCTGCTCAATGGTGAAAAGTACTAAATCGTGCCAGGTTTCTCCGCTGCCGGCCCTTACAAACACGTGGCCATCAGTAGCCGGTGCTATGTCAATGCCCTTTATGCGGTTAAGTAAAACAGCAGCCTCTACATCTTGGGTAAACAACACGTTGCTACCGCCGCCTAAAATAAGCAGGGGGAGCAACTTTACTTCAGGGTGCTGCAGCAGTTCCCGTAGTTCTTCCACCGATGTAAACTGAGCCAGAACGGCTGCTTTGGCATCAATCCCGAAGGTGTTATAGGCTTTTAAAGAGGCATTTTTATGTAATTCCATGCGCGGGTCTGAGGGCGTGAATTTTATTTGGTAAAAGTACGAAAGAAAGCTAAGTCTGCATGAAGCCACTGAGTGTACTACATAAATGCGAAAAACTAGACGAAGGTGTTTTGGGCTCATTTTTCATAAAACAGCTCCAAAACGCTAATCAGCAGAGGCAGAATTAAACTGATTACTGCACTTGCCCATATTTTTCGCCAAATTGCAGCTTCAAACAAACGGGAGCCGTTTGTGCTTTTTATCACCTTACTTATTTTGCCATGGCCGCACCAAAATCATCTGCCAACTTTAACATGACCGCCACCACTTTAGCAGGACTGGAGGAGGTACTGGCCCAGGAGCTGGAAGACTTAGGAGCGAAGTATGTGAAGGTGGGCACGCGGGCGGTGACCTTTAGCGGAAACCAGTATCTGTTGTACCAAGCCAACTTGTGGTGCCGCACCGCCATCCGTATTTTAAAACCTTTCGCGCAGTTTAAAGCTCGTGATGAGAAGGAGCTGTACCTGAAGGTGCGCGAGCAGGACTGGAGCAAGTACCTGACCAACAGCATGACCTTCGCCATAAATGCGGTAGTGTCACGTTCTACTTTTGAGCACTCGCTGTTTGTTTCGCAGTTGGCCAAAGATGCCATTGTTGATCAGTTCCGCGACAAAACTGGCCAACGCCCCAGCGTTGACGTCACCACTCCTGATGTGCGTATTAACCTGCACATGCACGAGAATATTGTGACATTGGCGCTAGATGCGTCGGGAGATTCTTTGCACCGCCGGGGGTACCGTCAGCAAACCAACGTGGCGCCTTTAAATGAGGTGCTTGCTGCCGGAATATTATACCTGAGCGGTTGGGATAAAAAGACTCCGCTCTACGACCCCATGTGCGGTTCAGGTACCCTTCTGATTGAAGCGGCCCTCATGGCCCATAACATTGCCCCCGGCATGTACCGCCGTGATTACGGCTTCATGCGTTGGCCCGATTATGATGCTGATCTATACAAGCGGGTATATCAAGATGCCTTAGATCAGGAAAACACAGACTCAGAAGTTAAGATTTACGGTTCTGATGTAGACCCAGACTTTGTGGAGGCAACTCAGCTGAACCTTGAGTATGCTGAGATTGAACAATATGTGCAGCCTCCGCAGGTGCAAGATTTTAAAACCGCCACCAAGCCTGAGGAAGAAGGCCTTTTGATTATGAATCCGCCTTACGGGGAGAGAATTGGCCGTGAAACCGAAATGGAGGCGCTTTACCAAATGATTGGTGACTCGCTCAAAACTAATTTCCAGAACTGGGAGGCATATGTTTTCACAGGAAACTTAGAGGCTGCCAAGAGAATAGGACTGAAACCATCGCGCCGGATTCCGCTTTATAACGGTCCTATTGAGTGCCGCCTGTTTAAGTATGAATTGTATAGAGGAAGCCGTAGAGAGAAGGAATCTTCACAGTAGAACAGTTCATCAAAATTCCTGTAACCTTTGCCCTGTTAATTAGAGTAAGCTATATATAGCCTTTTCTAATTATATGTTCCGAAAACTACTCTCCACAGACCGCGACAGTGCCACTATTTTAATCAGATTAATGGTAGGGGTAGTGTTTCTGTCTGAGGGAGTTCAGAAGTTTTTGTTCCCAGACGACAGGGGAGTGGGGCGCTTTGAGAAGCTGGGTTTGCCTGAACCCGAAATGCTGGGTAATCTGGTTGGGTTTATAGAGATCAACTGCGGCTTTCTCATTCTGGTGGGGCTGGTGACCCGTTTGGCCGCTGCTCCACTAATAATTATCATGCTATCCGCTTTTTTAGCCACTAAAGTAGAAATTCTGGCTGACCAAGGAGTTTGGGAGATGCTGCATGCCAGCCGAACAGACTGGGCTATGTTGTTAGGTTCTATCTTCCTGCTTATTAAAGGCGGCGGTCGCTGGTCAACTGATAGACTCTTGGTGAAGTGATTTTTTTATATTTCTTAAAACGTTTTAAGGCTGATTTAAAAACAGGTCAAAAAAGTTATCTTGTGCAAAAGCCCTGTAAGTGCCTGCCTTTCATTTACGCCCACGAAAACCCATTAAACTAGTTTCCGTTGCTCTGGTGTGCCTTTTTTTGGTGATGAATGTATTGGCTGCGTTTCATGCCTATACCTTTACTCATTTCTCTTCTTCAGCAACCGCTAAAACGAACAGCAACCAAGATTTTACCCTTGCCCAGAAAGCAGGTATTCTTCTATTTGGGGTCAGCAATCCTAGACCTGAGAATTCAACCTTACCAGAAGCTCCTTTTGAGCTTGTTTCTTTGCCTGCTGCTGTGCCCATTGAGGCGTGGTTTATTCCAACTGAAAATGCTAGGGGGACGGTCATTCTTTGCCACGGCTATGGCGGTGAGAAGTCATCCATGCTTGACAAAGCCAATATCTTCAGGAGTTTGGGATACAACACTTTTCTGATGGACTTTAGAGGGGCAGGCAATTCTGGCGGAAACCAAACCACCATAGGTTACAAAGAAGCACAGGAAGTGAAGTTGGCTTTGGAGTATTGCCGGAACAGGGGAGAAGAACGGCTGATTCTGTTCGGGACTTCTATGGGAGCGGTAGCCATTATGCACGCTTTACAAGATCCATCAGTACGTGTGGACGGAATTATTCTGGAGTGCCCGTACGGGTCTGTGCTACAGACTGTGCAGAACAGGTTCAAGATGATGGGGGTACCTATGTTTCCTATGGCTTACTTGCTTACATTTTGGGGAGGTGCCTTGAACGGCTTCAATGCTTTTTCCCATGTGCCATCAGAGTATGCCGCGTCTATTCAAGTGCCTACCTTATTGCTGTATGGTGAAAAAGATTCTAAAGTAACTTACCAGGAGACCGAGGAAATATTTAGAAATTTAAGAGGCCCCAAAAACCTAAGGACCTATCCGGACGCAGGACATGAGAACTATCTACTCAGGTACGAAGGAGAGTGGACTGCAGACGTCAAAGGGTTTTTAAGTCAATATTAAAAGCCCTCTGTTTTAGGCCTGATTTTCTAAAAGCAGGCCTAAACAGAGGGCAGAGAAAAATCAAACAAGCTTCCTTCGTCGCATAAGAAAGTACGCCCCTGCCCCAATAATCAAAATTGGCCATACATAGAACAAACCTACGATTAATGAGAGCATCAATTGCCAACCTGTGTTCATAGCATCTAAAACACGGTAAAAAAAGCTGGGAGCGGTAGGCACACTGATGGGCAAAGGCTGGTAAATGTGCAAATGAATAGTGCTGTAGGCGGTTTGGTTCTGGAGGTAACGCAGGCGGGCATCGGTTCTTTCAATGTCCTCTCGTATTGCCTGAATCTGTTCTTCCACTTTCATAATTTCCTCCATGTTTTTGGCTTCTCTGAGCAAACCCATATATCGCTGTTCCACCGCACGTTTCGCCTGAAGGCGGGCCTGCAAATCAACATACTCCAGTCCAACATCTTCTGTAGAGACAGACCGCTCATCTAGCTGCACACTTTCTTTCTGTAGCTGACGGAGTAGGGGCAAGAACTGAGCAGGTTTTACCCTTATCACAAAGTCTGTTTCCTGAGCATAATCATTCTGGGTTTGTGTGGAGCTGGTGAGCATAGCCCCTAATTTTTCTACCATGCCCTCAATCCGTTGCGTGCTGGTTTCAAGATCCTTTACCTGAAACTTTACATTCGCCTGCCTGATGACATGATCTTGGGGAAGAGGATCAGTTGTGGCTTTGTTTTTAGTGGCTGCTTTTGCGACCATATCTTCAGAAACAGGTGCATGTGCGGTTGACTCTACGGTGTGAGAAGACTCCTTGGCCGAGCATGCGCTTAGTAAATTGATAAGCACAAAAACAGATAATATAACACGAAGAGAAAGGGGCGTTTTCATAGGCTCTCATAGTTTGGTGTACTTATTAATGCGTTGCAACACAAGAAGGTAACCCAATCAATGCGTGAGCGTCGGTTCCTGTTTTAGGGCTATTTTCATGAAAAGAGGTCAAAAACAGGCTGTAATGGCAAAAAAAGAAGGGCCTCCAACGGAGGCCCTTCTTTTAAATCTTGTACGATGCTAGTGATTATATACGATTGATCTGTGCGCCTAGGGCATTTAAGCGGCCATCAATGTTCTGGTAGCCACGGTCAATCTGCTCAATGTTATGAATCACGCTGCGGCCTTCGGCAGAGAGAGCTGCCATGAGCAAGGCTACACCGGCACGAATATCCGGTGAGGTCATGGAAATTCCGCGTAGTGGCATTTGTTTGTTCAAACCAATCACTGTGGCGCGGTGAGGATCACAAAGGATAATCTGTGCTCCCATGTCAATCAGTTTATCTACGAAGAACAGGCGGCTCTCAAACATTTTCTGGTGTATTAGCACTGTTCCCTTTGCCTGTGTAGCTACCACTAACGCAATGCTTAGCAAATCTGGGGTAAAGCCTGGCCAGGTATGGTCAGACACCGTTAAGATACTGCCGTCAATGTAGGTATCTACCTCGTAGCGGTCGTGTGCCGGAATAAAGATATCGTCACCATGGAACTCCATCTTTATACCTAAACGGCGGAATGTGTCTGGTATCAGCCCCAATTCTCTTATTTGGGCGTCTTTGATGGTGATCTCTGATCCTGTCATACCCGCCAAACCAATGAAAGAGCCAATCTCAATCATATCAGGTAGCATGCGGTGCTCCGTGCCTCCTAACTGCTCCACGCCTTCAATGCGCAGCAGGTTAGAACCTATACCGGTGATTTTGGCCCCCATGCGGTTCAGCATTTTGCAAAGCTGCTGTAAGTAAGGCTCACAGGCAGCATTGTAGATGGTGGTGATGCCTTCAGCCATTACGGCGGCCATGACAATATTTGCCGTACCGGTTACTGATGCCTCATCTAACAACATGTACGTTCCTTTCAGGTTCTTGCCCTCCAGGTGAAAGAAGCTGTCGTTAGAGTCATAAGTAAACGTAGCACCCAACTTCACGAAAGCCTCAAAGTGGGTATCTAACCGGCGGCGGCCTATTTTATCGCCCCCTGGCTTTGGTAGTTTAGCCGTTCCGAAACGAGCCAATAACGGCCCCAGAATCATAACGGAACCACGAATAGCACGCGCCTGCTCTACAAATTTTGGAGAGGTAAGATAATCAAGGTTTACGTTCTCAGCCTTGAAGATGTAGGTATCCGGAGCAGTTTGCTCTATTTCAACGCCCATGTCACGCAGCAGCTCAATGAGCTTATTCACGTCCCGTATGTTGGGTATGTTGGAGATTATAACCGGCTCAGCGGTCAGGAGTACCGCACAAAGAATTTGCAGCGCCTCGTTTTTTGCTCCCTGCGGGATAATTTCGCCTTTTAATGGTTGGCCACCAATTACTTCAAAAGAAGCCATTTGCTTTTATTTATTCTTACCTCTGTTTTGATTCTTGTTGTTCTGGTTGTTTTTGTACTTCTGGTTAGAACCATGGCTGTTGCCAGGACCCTGCGAAGTTTTAACAGCACTTTCAAACAAATTCCCTTTCTCTAGCAAAGCTGCATCAAGGTCAAGTTCACCTTTAGACAAATCACGGATGTTTTCCAGAATGACATTGTCAGTAACGCTGTCTTTGTTGTAGGTGCGGTACAAAACCTTCATAAGCTTGCCAATGGAGATAATGGCAGCTTCTCGCTCTTGTGGGTCAGTTATACCTTTTGCCTTGTCTATGAGACGCTCCAGATTTGTGCCGTAGTGTTTATACTTAGGGTTCTGACTTGGATACTCCACCGTTTGGGGCTTATCGTTCAGGTACTCCATGGCACTAAGTTGAAACGGAGTATCAACGTCCAGTTGGTTATCTGACATCACATATAAGTGATTCCAGAGGGTTTGCTGGGCATCTTGAACGTCTTTCACATTTGGGTTGAGCCTACCCATGAGGTTCACCAGCAGCTGTGCCAGTTGGGTGCGCTTGTTGCGGTCTTCAACTGTTAAAATGTACTGTACAATGTTCTGCACATTACGGCCGTACTCCCGCAGTAAAAGCTCTTGTTTGAAAGTGGAACTAGCTACCATGCTATGGATATGTGTTGCTGTGTCAAAATTAGAAATTTATATTGGATAGACGTAAGACACAAGACGTAAGACACAAGATTTTTCCAACTCCCAAGCACATATTTATGTTTATAGCCTGATTTCAGAAAAACAGGCTATAAACATAAATATGTGCTCTTTCATCTTGTGTCTTACGTCTTGTGTCTTCTAAACGTGTATACGTAGCTTAGCAAAGCTCAGGAGCAGGGTTTTCTCACCAACACCTTCAAACTCTATAATGGCCTTGGTTGAGTTACCTTGGGTGTCCATTTTAGTAACTTTGCCAAACCCGAACTTAGGATGCTCTACGCGCATACCGGCCTGTAGGTTAGAAGTATCACTGGGGGTGAAGTCTGCCGGAGGGGTGTAATTGGGGGCTGCGGCAGGCTTTTTAGCTGGAGTTATGAGCTGCGCCGCTGGTGTTTTCCGCTGCAACACTTTCTCAAAAACCGGACGCTCTTCGCCAAATTTGAAGTTCAGGTATTTAGGATCTATCTCATCAATAAACCGGCTCTTCTCGCAGGCGCGGAGGTTTCCCCACTGGTAACGGCTGGTGGCGTAGGAGAGGGTCAGCTTCTTCTCTGCACGGGTAATGGCAACGTAGAATAGACGGCGTTCTTCCTCCAGATCGGCACGGCTTTGCAGCATCATCTGGCTCGGGAACAGGTTTTCCTCCATACCTACAATAAATACGTTGCGAAACTCAAGACCCTTGGCCGAGTGAATGGTCATCATGGTTACAAACTCACCTTCTTCTTCTTTTTTGGTATCAGCATCAGTGAGCAGGGCTATGTCTTGCAGGAAAGAAGCCAAAGATTGGTCTTCTTTTTCCGGGTCATCCACAAATTCTTTGATAGCGTTCAATAGCTCCTGAATGTTCTCGTAACGCGCTAGCCCCTCCACTGATTTATCGGCATACAAGTCATCAACCAGACCAGAGTGTTTGGCAATATACGTGGCGGCTTCAAAGGCATCTTTCTGCTCGGCCATCACAGCAAAACTCTTGATCTTGGTGGCGAAGTCATTGATGGCGGCACCGGCTCTTCCTCCTACCACCTGAGTGGCGTTGCTTACAATTTCCCAAAGCGAATGATCGTACTCATTGGCCGTGACAATCAGCTTTTCTACGGTGGTGTCACCAATACCGCGCTTGGGGTAATTGATGACACGGCGCAGCGCCTGCTCATCGTTGTGGTTAATGGCCAGGCGCAGGTATGAAATCAGATCCTTTATCTCCTTGCGTTGGTAGAACGATAGCCCGCCCACAATGCGGTACTTAATGTTCATTTTACGCAGCGCCTCTTCCATAGCACGGCTTTGGGCGTTGGTGCGGTACAATATCGCAAAGTCCTCATAAGAGAGGTGTTGGTTCATCTTCTCCTCAAAGATTGCGTGTGCCACCAGCTTGCCTTCCTCATTGTCTGAGCTGGCTTTGATCACGTCAATTAGCTGGCCTTCTTCGTTTTCAGAGAAAACGTTTTTGCGCAGCTGAGCTTTGTTGTTTTTTATAACAGAGTTGGCCGCCTCTACAATGTGTTGGGTGGAGCGATAGTTCTGCTCCAGTTTGAAAACCGCCAGCTCAGGGTAGTCACGCTCAAAGTTGAGGATATTCTGAATATCGGCTCCGCGGAAGGCGTAGATACTTTGGGCGTCATCACCTACCACGCAAATGTTCCGGTCTTTGGCGGCCAGTTTGCGGGTAATCAGGTACTGGCTGTAGTTCGTATCCTGGTACTCATCAACCATTACGTACTTGAAAATGTGCTGGTATTTATTCAGCACATCTACATGGTCGCGGAACAAGACATTGGTATTAAACAACAAATCATCAAAATCCATGGCGCCAGCTTTAAAACAGCGTTCGGCATATACTTTAAATATCTGCCCGATTTTTGGCCGCAGTGCCGCCTCGTCATCTGCCTGAATAGCAGGGTCTCGTAAGTATTGAGCCACAGAGATCAATTTGTTTTTTGCAGCAGAGATGCGACCTAAAACCAAGTTTGCCTTGTATAGCTTATCGTCCAGGTTCATTTCCTTCACAATATTCCGGATCAAGGTCTTAGAGTCGTCGGAATCATAGATTGTAAAGTGGCTGGGGTACCCAATTTTTTGGGCCTCGGCACGTAATATGCGGGAGAAAACAGAGTGGAAGGTACCCATCCAAAGATTCTTAGCCTCAGCGCCCACTACTTTTTCAATACGGCCGCGCATTTCTTTGGCGGCTTTGTTTGTAAAGGTGAGGGAGAGGATGTTGAACGGATCAACCCCTTTCTCCAGCAAGTGGGCGATACGGTAGGTCAGCACCCGGGTCTTTCCCGAGCCGGCACCCGCAATGATCATGCAGGGGCCTTCAGTATTTAAAACAGCTGCTCGCTGTGATTCATTCAGAAGTTTCAGGTAATCCATGCGCACTAAGGTTCTTTCTACAGAGGGATTACAAAATTAAGCAATTATGCCCGAATTCTTAGAAGCCTGAGCGGCTGTTGACCTGTATTAACATTGTATAATTTCTGAAGGAGTGTATTTTACATTATTTAAGTCTATTGAAGGGAAAACAGTTAAAAGAAAACGCCATTATAATTAGTTTTTAAGGGCTTTTCTGAAGCATTAAACTATTGGTTGGTACTATAGAGGTTTTTTTACTTGAAACGTAAAGGTTTTGCTGCCGGGTAGACCATTCTTAGTTAATCCTTGTACCACAACGGTGAAAGTTCCCGGTAAATCTGCCGTAAAGAACTCCACACTCGTTTTTCCGTCTTTGTCTGTATGCAGCGTAGAATTCCAGTAAAGAAGATTCCGCAGGTCAGGCAGCCTGCTGAGTCTCTGAGCTTCTGTTTCATAGATAGGGGCATAAAATTCACGCTGTAACTGTAGCCCCTCGTATTCCTGTAGCAAAGCTCGGGTATCTATCTGAAAACCTGCTAAATCTCCTTTGTAAGTGGTATAACTCACCACGCCGTTTGAAGCCATTGTGCCCGTGTAGTAATTACTAGTCATTACATCCAGTTTTTGAATTTTCAAGGGATCAAACCCCATGATTTTGTTAATATCAAAAACAGGTACGCCATCTAGCAGCACCAGCGGATTGTCCTCGAAAAATAAATCGTGCTGTCTGTTCATTACCCTAAAATGGAAACCATCACGCCGGGCTCTCACCATTACCCCAGAAACATATTCCCTCATCACTTCCTCCATGGTTTTGAACCGGATATAGTCATCTTGAAAATACTGCTGGTTTGGCCTGCCATAAAAAGGTATAGTGTCAGTGACAGGAGCATTGAAACGATTCAAGTAAGATTCAAAGTAAATATTCTGCGCCTGAACATCTAAATGTCGATGAGAAACTGCATTTCCTAATGTTTCAGATAAATTGAAGAAAGGCAGCTGCACAGCAGTGTATTTTTCAGAAAAAGGACTTAACAGTTGCAGATGGTAAGTGCTGTCTCTGAGAAAATTAGTTTGTACTACCACTTCCTTTGTGCCATAAAAGTCTTTTACATCAAAAAGAACAGATCCGCTTTCAGTGCTAATACTGTTGTAAAAACGAATGCTTCTACTTGGCGAAGAAAGATATGTTCTTATGCCCACTGCAGGCCTACCTGTATTTTTATGGGTCACTTTTCCGTAGATCAAATGCCCGTTGAATTCAGGAAGGTGAGGCAGCTTCAAGGGTTCAGAGGAAAGAACATCATCCCATTTAAACCTGCTCCAGCCGTGGGTAAGCATTAAGTTATCAAATGCCTCTTCTGCCTGTGGGTCTGTTAGGTTAAAATAAGAGGCCGCGTTTTCAACGGTTCCTTTTAAATCAGAGTTGAGCCATAAGTAAGATTTAATATCTGCTAAGTCAGTAGCTTCCAAACTGTCGGCCCTGAAAACAGCCATAGATAGGTTGGCTGCTACCGCCGTGCCTGCTGTTACTTCAGCAGACAAGCTGGCTATTACTTTTTCTCTGGCACCAAACTGGGTGTTAGAAAGAGTTGCTTCAATTTCTAGTTGTTGTTTAGGGCGGGTAAAGTACAGGCGTTCGCTTACTGGTTTTCTAACGCCATTGAAAACCGTGAAGTGGGTTATTCCTGCCGGAAGTGAGTCTTTTTGGACAGAGAAAAATGCTTTACCATTGGCCATGATAGCCGTTGCCGCAACAGTTACCTGCTGGCGGGTGTGTCCCAACAGGAAAATTTGTTCTGGCTGTTGGTAAGTGGCTTGGGCAGTAATCAATAATTCGCCTGGTTTAGACTCTGTAAATTGCACGCTATACCCATCCCCTTGTATAGCAGGAAGCTTTTGGCGCGTCACTTTACCGCCGGCATATTGAAGTATTGCCGTATACTCTTCAGTGGCGCTAGGAGTGAAGACGAAGTTTCCAATGCCAAGCATGGTAGGCGAAAAACTGGTGATTTCATTACCAGCTTTATCAATTAGCTTACCTTGAAAGCCAACTCCTTTCCCTGTTTTTGTATTGGTAGCTTTGAAAGCAACCTTAGCAGGTATGCCATTGATCAAACTACCACCTTCCGGGAAAAACTGAATGGCATATGCTGCAGTATCATCTAAAGGCTTTAGGCCTAATTTCTGGAAAGTGTTGATAACCGTGACAGGCTGCTCAAAGTAGAAGTTTGGGCTAAAGTTCTTCATCCAGTTGGTGTACGCTCTCACTTTGTAATTACCAGACTTCAAGCTGACAGGTAGTACAAAAGAGCCACTGCCCGACCCATTCTTGAGTGCTACTTTTGCTTGCTGAACCGGTATGTTATCAGCGTCTAGCACTTCAACATAAGCAACTTTGCTGAGATCAAAGGGGTGGTGATAGGTACCATCTACATTATACACTTTGAACCACATAACGTCACCGCAGACGTAGGAAGGCCGGTCTAGGTGCAAGAAGATTTTTTCTGATACAGCTTGCTTGCTGAATTCTTTGAATTCAGCCAAAACATTGGGTAATGATCCGTTTTGAGCAGCTGCATGGCCTGCAGTAAAGTAAGCCAGCATCAGCCCTAACATTACTTTAACACTGTTTGCCTTCACAAGCTTTTGGAGGATGAAAGACCAGTAGAAATATAGTAGGGCAGGCTGATTAATAGAATTGTTATCTCTCATTTTTACCTGCTTTTACTGCCAATAACTTGGTCTGGTGGTGGTGCCAAAAATTCTGCAATCTACACAAGATCTCCAGGCTCCAGAGTATCCTATCAATGTACCGCTTTCTGTATATATGGGGCCAACTGGTAAATTTGATCCCCCTGAAAAATACTCAGGTACTTCTTCTACAGCAACGGTATCGAGTGTACATGAAACACTAGGCGCGCGATAAACATAAGGCAGTTCCGTTTGCTTAAGGAAGATCCTTTTTTCAGAAACGGAAGAAACGTGAATGTAGCCGATTACCGGTTCTGACGGATCGGTCGTGTTACGTATGTTGCCGGTAAGCTGAGTAGGAAGTGGGTCAAATAGAGTTCCTATGCTTTCTGTGTTTTTCTTCAGGCTTTCCCAATACTGGTATGACTCTTTTGTTTGTGCATACTGTTTAACCAGCACGCTGTATTTTCTGGCGAATTTTTCTGAATTGAGCGGAATAGAATACAACGGGAACTTGCTTACCACATCTTGACTAAGTTTAATGGTGTTGCTGATGTTGATATTGCTGGAGTTATTGTTGCGCCAGCAAAGGTAAATGTTGTTTTCCTCAGGTCTGGTTACTAGTTCTCCGTCTACAAATTCTATGACAGAAAAAAAGTAGGCATTGTACTCCCATGTTTCCTCAAACTCCCATCTGTAGTACCGGGTGTCATTTTGAGCATCATGAGTGGTGACCTGAAACAGAACCTTGTCATCTACCAATTGCCAACTGACTTCATCAATAGCAGGAGTCTGTTTAACCGCTACATAGTCTGAGGCATATCTTTTCCCGTTTATGTTGATGGTAAGCCGGTACTGTTGATTTACATTAATAGGTAGGGTGCCGCTGGTGTAGGTACCATCTGACGTTTCCTGCAATAAAAATGCTGCCCCATTGTCTGCTTCTACCTTCACCTCTGCATCTGTCACAAATGCGGGAGCGGAGTTGTCTGACAGGTTTTGCGTGCGGGAAAGTTTAATGGTGGTAGGGCCGTTACTGTTAATGAAGCCACTCACTACTAAAAAGTTATTTGACGCCTCTAGTACCTCTGGTGAGTATGGTTCTTCACACGATGAGAGAAAAAGCGCCAGAAGCAGATAAAGTGAACCTTTCCGGTATAAGAAATGAATATTCATTAAAACTTAAAATTATAAGTAATGGTAGGGATTGGTTGCCCAAAAATAGAAAGTTGATAACCGTTTATTTTTCCGTCTTCAGACCTGAAATAGACTGAGTAAGGGTTTCTGCGGCCGGTGAGGTTATAGACAGCTAAGGTCCAGGAGCTGTGCGCCAACTTCTTTATTTTGTGGTTGCCTTCAATGTTCATGGCGAAATCAACTCGGTAATAGTCGGGCACCCTGTACTGATTCCGGGATGAGTAGAAAATGCGCTGAGCATTACCATCTTGGTACTTGGCAATGGGTAGCGTAATAGGCCTGCCGGTACTGTACGTAAAGTTTAAAGAGGTACTAAAGCGTTGGCTAAAGCGATAATTACTGATTAAAGTAAAGTCATGGGGCTTATCGTAATTACTTGGGTACCACTCACCGTTATTGATTACTTCAGACACCGCGGGGTTATTAAGTCTGGCTAAAGTGCGGGAGTAGGTGTAACTAACCCAGCCATTCACTTTACCAGTTAGTTTCTTCACCATTACTTCAACACCATATGCTTTGCCTTCCGCGTTGGCTACTTCTGTTTCTATGTGGTGGTTCAAAATGATGTCGGCCCCATTGCGGTAATCCAGAAAATCTTGCATCTTCTTGTAGTAACCTTCAACTGAAAGCTCAATAGTGTTTGAGCGGAAGTTGCGGTAATATCCCAAAGCCACCTGATCGCCCACTTGTGGTCTGATGTTGCCGTCGGATAGTTTCCAGGTATCAGTAGGAGACATAGACGCAGTATTGGAGAGCATGTGTATGTACTGGCGCATACGGTTGTAGCTCATTTTAACCGAAGAATTGTCGGTAAGCCCGTATCTGGCAGAGAACCGGTACTCAGGCCCATGGTAAAAGGCAATGTTCTGCCCAGAAGAATAAGCAACAGTATCTATAAGGGTGCTTAATGTTTTTGGGGCATTGGGTGCATAGGTATACACTTCTCTTGGCCCTATGGAATTGAAAAAAGAATAGCGCAACCCAATGTATACTGACAGGCGAGCTGAAACATCAATTTGATCTGACACATACAAAGCACTTTCTACTGCTTTTTCACGCTGAAGCACGTCAGGTATCACCAGAGATTCTGAGCCAATTGGAGTAAGGCTGCCCGGCGAAACGTTGTAGAGTATAGAGATGGCCCCAAAGTCAACGGTATGTTTTGAATTCAGGAAATAGTTGAAGTCAGCCTGAAGGTTAGCTTGGTTCATGTCAAAGCTCATGTCTGAAGCACTTACAGGGTTCTTGTCAGATTGCACTCCGTAGCCATAATGGCTGTAGGCGCCGGTCAGAACTCCATACAGCTGGTTATGAAAAATGTGCTTCCACTTTACACTGGCATTGCGGTTTGTAAAATTATAAAGTGAATCTGCCCCTAACCGAAAGTTGTCTTTGCTGAAATACCCAGATACATACAGGGTGTTCTTGCTGTTAAGTTCATGATTGATTTGGGCATTCAAGTCATAGAATGATGCAGAACTCTTTCTGAAAGTTTCCTGCGGCAGCTGCTTGAGAAGCCAATTGGAGTAGGTGGTTCTTCCTGCTACTAAGAAAGAGGTTTTATCTTTCATGATAGGCCCCTCTAGGGTGAGGCGGCTGGTTAAAAGCCCTAAGCCGCCTGATCCCGCAAACTTCTTTTTGTTTCCATCTTTAGTGGTTACTTCCAATACAGAGGAAAGCCTGCCGCCGTATCTGGCGGGAATATTACTTTTATGTAATTCAACTGATTTTACTATATCTGGGTTGAAGGCCGAGAAAAAACCAAACAAATGTGAGGGATTGTATATAGTAGCATCATTGAAGAGGATAAGGTTTTGATCAGTGGATCCGCCGCGCACGTTCATACCAGTGCTTCCTTCGCCCACTGATTTTACTCCCGGCAAGGTTAACACCACCCGCAACACATCAGTTTCTCCAAAAGCAGTAGGTACCTGTTTAATTGCTCTTATGTCTAAGCGCTCTAAGCCCATTTGCATACCCGCCACATTTCTGTCTTTTTCAGCCTCAACCAGCACCTCTTTCAAAGAACGAACATCTTCTTCTACTTCAATGTCTAGCTTACCTGAGGTGTACAAGGCAATGCGGCGTTTTGAGTTCTTAACACCTATGCCCCTTATCAATAATTCATGTTCCCCAACCGGTAGTGTAATAGAATAATAGCCGTATTGATCTGAATTTGTAGCCAGAAGAGGTGACTGTATGTAAACTGTAGCACCAATAATGGGCTCACCTGTTTTGGCGTCGCGCAAGTGGCCCGCTAAATTAGCATTGCCAGTGACCCCCTCTCTTTTTACCCCAAATACATGCAACTTGGCTTCTGAGGTAGTAGGCTTTTTACTTTGTTCTCCAGCAATGTAAGGTTTATCAACTATGCCTTCTGCCAAAGCAGGACTGTCAGAGGTGTTGGTATTTCGCTGAAAGAAATTATTTGGTAGTTGAGCATGGAAATCTTTCCCCTTGGTGATAAAAACATACCCTTGTGGGGTGAACGCATACCTGTAATCACTGTCTTTGAATACCTGATTCAAAACTAGCTGTAGTGGCTGCTGGTTTACTTGTATGGTTACCGAAAAACTATCTACCGCTGCAGGGTTATAGTAAAAATGAAAGTTGCTTTGCGCCTCCACCTCCTTTACGAAGGTTTCAAATGGCGCATCTTGTAAGGACAAGGTAATAAGTCGTTCTTGCGCTGTCTGAGCGTGGCCCAGCAGGTTAATTCCTGTTAATAGCGAAGCCAGCAGGAATAAGTATCTGTAGAAGTGAGGCATTTTTGAAAGGTTAGGCTGTGCCGGTGTTTGCCCTGACTAATTTGTTAAAGAATCATAGTGTTGAACAAGCGCCAGAATGGCGGCTTCGCGTGCTTTCCTGAACTGCAGCTTATTGGCTCTTGCAAATTTTTTCAGCTCCTTCTTTTTATCACTGAAAACTTTAAGTACCGATGATTTACTGTTGACCAGATAGAACTTTTTATTTTTTCCGATGTAGAATTTGTCTTTAGAGATGAACTTCTCTAGTTCTTTATTGTCTTCTATCACGTATTCGATCACTTTTCGTCTTTTGGCAAGTAAATCAGTTGCATTTCCGTTGTGCAGCACATCATAAAAACCAGTTGACAGAGAAGTAGAATCCTGTGCTATAACCCTTCTGAAATAGCGGTTATGTAAATTAAATTCTGAAATCTTTTCGCTTACTAGCTTTTGCTTCAGAAAGCCATTCATTTCAATTACAACCTCATCTCGTACCACATCATAAAGCATGGGAACGTTGGCGTAAACCACACCGTCATATAGCACCTTGCCTGTAGCTACTTCGTCATGAAAGAAATATTGATGACCGTCTCTATTCTGCTTTCTGTAATCAACGTACTGAGGCCCATTGAAAAGGTGAGACTGACTTTCTGTTGCCTTATGGAAGAGACTAACCGGGTAGGAAAGTAATTTTTGTGAAGAGAGAGTGTCTGCTGCATTATGTTGAGCAAACACGTTAGTCACTATAAATAGAGAGATGGTAGCCAACAGAATGACTTTGGCTTCCGGCTTATGTAGCATTGAGAGGTACTGTTAAATAAAGGGTTATGCCCTCTCAAGTTATTATATTTTATTTAGATAAAAAATGAAGAAGCAATTATTGCTGTTAAATAATATTAGACATTCAGTGATTGCTCAACAAAGGAATGGGTAGGGGCGAGAACAACTAATTTGCGGCACAAAAGAAAAAAGCTGACGAAAATTCAACCGAAAGCTGGAGGCAGTAAGCAGGTACTGCACTTTTATAAAGAGATAAGACATTAATACTTTGAAGCGTCCGCACAGAAATCAGTAAATTTTTGATAGATTTGGATAGAAATGAACTTGAATAGGGGAAGTTCAAGTTGCATCTGTTTCATTTAGAAAAAGTGCCTAATAAGCAGTACAAGGTTTTTTTGTACCTGTTTGGCTGCTTTTACTGAGCTACCTGTTGTTACTATGGAATATTTTAAAAGTAACCTCATTACTATTGAGTACGATGAGGATAAAAAGCTGGCCCGTACAAAGTGGCATGGGTTTGCCAACAGCGAAGAATACCGCGAAATATTGGGAATTTATCTGCAGTTGGTTCGTGAAAAGGACGTGGTGCGTTGGATAGGAAACAATACAGATGCTAAAGCCATTCGACCGGCTGATCAAGAATGGACAGCCCGTGAGTGGGCGCCGGTTTTTTCAAGAGAGGGAAAAGTGCGCAAAATGGCCGTAGTGGTAGCAAAAGATATCTTCAATAAAATGGCTGTTGAGAATCTTGTTGCCCGGAGCAATGACGTCATAAAGTTTGTGACTCATTTTTTCCCAGATGAACAAAATGCCTATGAATGGGTCATGAGCGAGGAGGCATAACGAATAAATCAACTGTATAAAGGCGCCCATTTTGCTTTGCAAGATGGGCGCTTCTGTTTTTAATTAGAAGCAGTGACAGTTCACAATTTGTTGCCGAACTTAAATAGCGGTACTTTTGTCTTCTGATTTTAGGATAAACCTACATGATAGTTTTACAGAATACCGTACTCTCTGATGACCTCAAAGACAAATTTTTTGTCTGCAATTTGGAGAAGTGCAAAGGAGCATGCTGTGTGGAAGGAGATATGGGCGCTCCGTTAGATAAAGATGAGCTGTCTATTCTAGCAGAGGTGTATGAGCAGGTTAAGCCGTATATGATGCCGGAAGGAGTGAAGGCAGTAGAGGAGCAAGGGCTGTATGTGGAGGATTGGGAAGGCGAGTTCTGCACCACCACAATTGGCAACCGTGAGTGCGCCTATGCTATTTATGATGAGAACCTTACCTTGAAATGCGCCATTGAACAAGCCTATTTAGACGGTAAGATTAACTGGAAGAAACCTATCTCGTGTCATTTATACCCTATCCGGATCACCAAGTACGATGGCTTTGAGGCCTTGAACTATGACCGTTGGGAAATCTGTAGCCCTGCCTGTGCCTTCGGCCAAGAGTTAGGAGTGCCTGTTTACAAATTCCTGCGTGAGCCTTTGATCCGCAAGTACGGTGAAGCCTGGTTTCAAGAGTTGGATGAAATGGTGTCTAACGAGGCTATTGCTAAATAGACTTTCTTATTTGTATAAATTCTTAAGTTGTTTTTGGCTAGTTTTCTGGAAAATAGGCTGAAAACAGTGGCTTTTTAAACATAAATAACTAAAAACAGCAAGGGCAGCCATTGAGCTGCCCTTGCTGTTTTTAGTTATCACCTGAAAAAATTAGACTTTGCTGAAATCGTAGCTGTCTAAGTAGCTAGTGGTGAAGTTTCCTGATTTAAAGCCCTCATCATCCATCATAGCCAAATGGAAAGGTATGGTGGTTTTGATGCCTTCGATCACAAATTCGCTCAAAGCACGTTTCATTTTTACAATGGCTTCTTCGCGAGTTTGGGCACTCACAATCAGCTTGGCAATCATAGAATCATAGTTGGCCGGAATGGTGTAGCCCGCATATACGTGCGTATCTACCCGTACCCCGTGACCACCAGGTATGTGCAGTACGTTGATTTTTCCAGGACTCGGTCTAAAACCAGCCTTTGGATCTTCAGCGTTGATACGGCACTCAATGGCGTGCATCTGCGGGTAGTAGTTCTTACCAGAGATAGGTATGCCAGCCGCTACTTTGATCTGCTCCTTGATCAGGTCATAGTTCACTACTTCCTCCGTAATAGGATGCTCCACCTGAATACGGGTGTTCATTTCCATGAAGTAGAAATCTTTGTGCTTGTCTACCAGGAACTCAATAGTCCCCACACCTTCGTAGTTGATGGCGGCGGCACCGGCAATGGCAGCCTGGCCCATGCGCTCCCGCAGGTCGTCATCAATAAACGGTGAAGGAGTCTCTTCAATTAATTTCTGGTGACGGCGCTGAATGCTGCAGTCGCGCTCAGACAAGTGGCACACTCTGCCATTTTGGTCGCCCACAATCTGAATCTCTATGTGGCGAGGCTCCTCTACGAACTTCTCCAGGTACATGCCATCGTTTCCGAAAGCAGCTTTGGCTTCCTGACGGGCATCGTTCCAGGCCTTGTCAAATTCCTCGGCAGATTTGATAATCCGCATACCGCGTCCACCGCCACCCGCTGTGGCTTTGATGATAACCGGATATTTTATTTTGGCGGCTATTTTCTTACCCTGCTCAGCTGAAGTCAACAAGCCATCTGAACCCGGAATGGTAGGCACCCCGGCTTTTTTCATGGTGTCCTTGGCCGAGGCCTTGTCACCCATGGAGTTGATCATCTCCGGTGAGGCGCCAATAAACTTAATACCGTTTTCGGTGCAAATTCTTGAAAACTCAGCATTTTCAGACAAGAAACCGTAACCAGGGTGAATGGCATCGGCGTTGGTTATTTCAGCGGCGGCAATCAGGTTTGGGATGTTCAAGTAAGATTTGGCGCTAGGGGCGGGACCAATGCAAACAGCCTCATCTGCAAAACGTACGTGCAAGCTTTCTTTGTCTGCCGTGGAATAAACCGCTACCGTTTTGATTCCCATCTCTTTGCACGTCCGGATAATCCTTAGTGCAATTTCGCCACGGTTGGCTATAAGTATTTTTTTGAACACTTCTTTTTTAATTAAAAATTAGAAATTAAGAATTAAAAATTGAAGAACCTGTCTCACTTGCTTGCTCAGTACTCTTACCTTTTATGTTAAAAGTAGCTAGCCAACGGCTCCTGAATTTTTGTTTTAGGCTTGTTTTCAGAAAATTATGCCTAAAATGGAACAACCCAATTAAATATTAATCTCACTAGGTTAGGAAGGAGCCTTAACAGGTTCACTTGAAACAAAAATTATGAAGAGATACCCCCCTTCATAATTCTTAATTTTTAATTCATAATTAGTTAGCTTGGGTCTACCAAGAATAAAGGCTGGTCATACTCTACCGGTGAGGCGTTGTCTACCAACACTTTCACAATTTTACCTGAAACCTCAGATTCAATTTCATTGAACAGTTTCATAGCCTCAATAATACAGATTACCTGTCCTTTTTTCACTTCGTCACCTACGTTTACAAAAACAGGTTTATCAGGACTGGCAGAGCGGTACAAGGTACCTATCATAGGAGCTTTGATGGTTATGTATTTGCTGGTGTCATCGGCGGCAGGTTGAGCAGGGGCCGATGGAGTGGCAGGAGCAGCTGGTGGCTGTGGTGCTGCCGCCTGAGGAGCCGCTACAGGTGCTGGTGCTGCCTGCTGGGCTGGAGCCGCTGAATATTTTACCTTTTGGCTCGCTTCACGTTGAACTGAGATCTTGAACTCTTCAGTCTCAATGTCTACTTTGTTCAGGCCTGATTTCGCGATGAAATCAATCAGTTCTTGAATTTCTTTTGCTTTCATAGTCTTATTTTACTCGTTCAGCATATGTGTAGGTACGCGTATCTACTTTAATTTTCTCATCCTGGCCAATAAACAGAGGCACTGAAATAGTAGCGCCTGTTTCTACTGTGGCTGGCTTTGAGGCGTTGGTGGCGGTGTCACCTTTTATGCCTGGCTCAGTATAGGTAATGGTTAACTCAACATAAGTAGGCAACTCAGCGGTAAGCGGTGTCTCGGTTTCAGCGTGGAACAAGATCGTTACTTCCTGACCCTCTTTCATGAGATCCGCAAACGGCACCATTTTCTCTTCCAGGACCACTTGCTCAAAAGACTCCATATCCATGAAGTTGTAGCCGTAGTCGTCTTTGTAGATAAACTGGTGAGGGCGCTGCTCCACCCGGGCAGTAGTTACTTTTACACCTGCAGTAAAGGTATTGTCTACTACTTTACCGGTTTTAATGTTTTTTAATTTTGTACGAACGAAAGCTGGTCCTTTGCCTGGTTTCACGTGCTGAAACTCAGATATGATCCATAAGTCGCCGTTAAATTCAATGCATAGCCCGTTGCGGAAATCAGCGGTAGTTGCCATAGCGTTTTTTTAGAGTCGTTTAAAATGTTGCGGAGGATATGCCTCTTTGATAACATAAAAAAATTCGGCCAAAGATAGCCGAATTTTCTGATAGATTCTTAACTGAAGCTGAAAAAGGGAAGGGCTTATTTAGGGTCGTAAGCCCACTTCAAATAAATAGCACCCCAGGTAAAGCCGCCGCCAAAGGCAGCCAAAATCAAGTTATCGCCTTTTTTTAGTTGGTTTTCATACTCCCAGAGGCACAGCGGAATAGTACCGCTGGTGGTGTTGCCGTAACGTTCAATGTTTAGCATTACTTTCTCAGGACCCACACCCATACGGTTAGCGGTGGCGTCTATGATACGCTTGTTGGCTTGGTGTGGCACCAACCAGGCTATGTCTTCATGGGTAAGGTTGTTGCGTTCCATAACCTCGGCAGAAACATCGGCCATGCCTTTCACAGCGAACTTAAATACCTGTTGCCCTTCCTGAAAAGCGAAGTGCTCTCGGTTGGCAACGGTTTCAGCGGTGGCAGGTCTGCGGCTTCCGCCGGCTTTCATGTGCAGGAATTGAGCTCCAGTACCGTCTGACTTTAAAATACTGTCTTGTACGCCTAAGCCTTCGGTATTCGGCTCTAGCATCACGCATCCGCCCCCATCTCCGAAGATGATACAGGTAGCGCGGTCTGTATAATCTACAATGGCCGACATTTTATCGGCACCTACCACAATTACTTTTTTGTATTTGCCAGTTTCAATGAACTGTGCACCGGTAGAAAGAGCAAACAAGAAACCTGAGCAAGCTGCCTGCAGGTCATAGCCAAAAGCATTCACCGCACCTACTTCGGCGCAGATAATGTTGGCAGTAGCAGGGAACACCATGTCTGGAGTGGTAGTGGCGCAAATGAGCATATCCACCTCTTCGGGCTTGGTGTTGGTTTTTTTGAGCAAGTCAAGCACCGCCGGAATAGCAATGGCTGAGGTGCCTTGGTTTTCACCTTTTAGAATACGCCTTTCTTTGATACCTGTCCGGCTAACAATCCATTCGTCGTTGGTTTCAACATAAGTCTCCAACTCTTGGTTTGTTAAGACATAGTCAGGGGCATATCCGCTCACCCCAGTGATAGCGGCGGTAATCTTACTCATATCAGTTTGATGGGTTGTGTGGGGCCAATTAGGCGCTAAAGTATTTTCTGAATTTCTCTGAAATGTGCGACTCTGCCATTTTATGAGCCAGGTGCACCATGTTGCAGATAGCTGTTGGGCTGGACACGCCGTGACCAATCACGGCATTACCGTTCACGCCTAATACAGGGCTACCGCCTACTGCCTCATAGTTGAAGCGGTCAAAGAAAGGGTCAGTGATGTTTTTTTCGCGGAGGATGTCATAGATAGACTCCGCCATTTTCAAAATGACATTACCGGTAAAGCCGTCACACACAATTACGTCGGCCTTGTCGTTAAACAGGTCGCGTCCTTCAATGTTGCCGATAAAGTTGATGGATTTGTTTTCCTTGAGAAGCTTGTGGGCTGGCTGGGTCACCATGGTGCCTTTGCCTTCTTCTTCGCCCAAGTTCATAAGACCTACCCGTGGTTTTTTTATATCCAGCAGGTTCTCAGCACAGATGGAGCCGATTTCTCCAAACTGCTCCAGTACTTCTGGTTTACAGTCGGCAATGGCACCCACATCTAACAAAACGCCATACCCTCCCGATAGTTTAGGTATGAAGCTGGCTAGCGCAGGCCTTAAAATACCCTCCACCTGCTTTACGCTAAAAATAGCACCTACCAGCATGGCACCGGTGTTGCCGGCACTGCAAAAGGCATCTACTTTCTTGGTGGCCAGCATTCCATAGCCCACAGCTATGCTTGAATCTGGCTTTTGGGTGAGGGCTTTGGTAGGGTGTTCACCCATCCCAATGACTTGAGATGCGTGAACAACCTGTACTCTGGAACCGGTATAGCCGTGCTTTTGCAGGAGGTTTTTAACTGTGTCTTCATCTCCAATAAGGAAAATCTGTACATCATTCGTCAAAGTCTCAGCCGCCAAAAGTGCGCCTTCTACAACTGCCTCGGGGGCGAAATCGCCTCCCATTGCATCCAGAGCTATTTTCATGTAATCGTATTTTCGTAAATTATCCTACAAGTAACTAAAATAAAGCCTGAAACAGCAAGCTTTATTAAGCAACAGAGGCATAATTTTTAATAGCCACTTTACCGTTGTGGTATAAGTCGCCGTCTACTACATACGCTCTGTGGTACTGATGCACCTCGCCAGTGGTTGGGCAAGTGGCAATAGTTTTCTCAGTAAGCTTGTAGTGCGTTCTTCTCTTATCTCTTCTGGTTTTGGAGATTTTTCGCTTTGGATGTGCCATCTCGGGTAATTATTACAAATTGGTTTAGAAACTTATTTTAAATTCTTAAGGGCGGCGAATCTGGGGTCAACAGGCCCGTCTTCATCATCGTCGTCCTCATCTTCATCAACTGGGCCGGTAGAGTAAATCAAAAGGCCTTCGGCCTCTGGGTCCTCTTCTAGCTCCTTGTCTTCTTCTACAAACCGGGGGTGCAGTTTTTTCATGGGTACTGCCAGACCTATATAATCATACAGGTGTTGGGCCACATTGATATACTGCGTCTCCGGTACTATCTGCAGCACGTTCACATCCAGTTCCAAGTCTTCCTGGCCGTAGCGAACGAGCAGCGTTTGGTAAACATCCATCGGATAGTCAAAATCCTCCAGGCTGCGGTCACAGTTCAGAGTGACGTTGCCTTTGATATGGAAGTTAAACTGCAAAAGAAGCTCCGACTTATCCAGCGTTACGTCCGCCTTTAAATTGCCGCCCTGGATTAACTCCTGGTCAAACAACTCAAAGAAGCGGTTATCTAAATCAAACTCATAGACGTGGCTCTTGTTGCCAAGCTTCACGAGATTGATGTCGTATTTCTTAATCTCCTTCACGTTGCCTCTTTTTTTGCAAGTCGCAAAATTAGCAAGAATATTCGAATAGTAAAATACAAATGCCTTTTTTGCGACGGGTTGAACAATAATGTTTTCGCTTTGCTTTTGGGAAAACAGGCGGAAAACAAGACTAGTTCATAATGAGGGAGATAAGTGTCTTTGAAATTGTAAAGCGTTTCGGAGCCGTTTTTTGAAAACCAGCCCCAAAACGCTTTTGTCAGTTTCAAACAAGGCTAAACCCCAGCCCGTGTCCGTAGAATATCAACCGCGGCAAACAAAGCCTCTCTGAAAGAAGTCTCGTCTGCTTTGTTCTGTCCGGCAATGTCATAGGCGGTTCCGTGGTCTGGGGAGGTGCGCACGATGGGAAGTCCAGCAGTAAAGTTTACCCCAGTTTCAAATGCTAACGTTTTGAAAGGAATCAATCCTTGGTCGTGGTACAGGGCAAGGGTGGCATCAAACTTTTTATAGCTGCGGGTTCCGAAGAATCCATCGGCGGGGAAAGGGCCGAACACGAGATTCCCTTTTTCCTTTAACTGCTCAATCATAGGTCGAATAATTTCTTCTTCCTCTTTCCCGAGCAGGCCGTTTTCGCCGGCATGAGGGTTGAGGCCCAGAACGGCAATTTTAGGTTTCTGAATACCGAAGTCCTGGCGCAACGATTTATCCAAAATGGTAAGCTTCCGGATGAGCAGTTCTGGCGTGATATGGTTCACTACTTCTTTAAGCGGAATATGCCCAGTGGCTGTAGCGACTCTGAGGTCATTAGACACTAAGAACATCAGGCTCTCAGGAGCGTCAAAGTAGGTAGTGAAGAACTCGGTATGGCCTGGGAATTGAAAGCCCTCGCCTTGGGTATTGTCTTTGTCAATGGGTGCCGTGACTATCGCCTGAATATGCCCCTCTTTTAGATCCTGTGCGGCTCTGAGTAAGGCAGTGCGGGCTAGGTTGCCAGTGGCAGGAGAGGGAGTGCCGGGAGTAAACTCCACATCCTCTTCTAAGCAATTCACCACGCTCACCTTTTTAGGGTGGAGCTGGTCAAATCCTTGAATTTGCTGAAACCCGAAGTTCTCTAGGCCCAGCATTTTGCGGTAGCGGTTCACCACGGAACCCATGCCGTAGATGATGGGCTGGCAGTAGTGCAGCACGCGGTTGTCTGCAAGGGTTTTTAAAATTACTTCAGGGCCAATGCCGCTGATGTCTCCAATAGTGATTCCTATCCGGGGCTTATTTTTTTGCTCCATGGGTTAGGCGGTGGCTTGTGAGGTTAAGAAATGGTACAGTAACCGGACGCTGGAGCCGGTGCCTTGCTTGCCACGGTAAGAGTCGGGACCGGTTAAAAAAGCGGTTCCGGCAATGTCTAGGTGTACCCACGGGTAATTAGTGAAGAACTGCAGGAACTTGCCCGCCGAAATAGCCCCCGCTTCGGCTCCACCTATATTTTTGAGGTCCGCAATCTCTGACTTCAGGTGGTCCTGGTATTCATCCCACAGCGGGAACTCCACCAGTCGCTCGTGGCATATGTCCCCGGCTACTTTCAAATCGGTTTTTACTAAATCATCAGCGGTACCCATCATTACAATGCCCTCGCGGCCAATGGCTCTGGCGGCGGCACCGGTCAAGGTAGCGATATCAATCACTAAAGAAGGATTATACTTCTTCGCGAAATGCAGCGCATCAGCCAAAATCAAACGACCCTCAGCGTCAGTGTTCAGCACTTCAACGGTGTGGCGGCTGTACATGGTAATCACATCGCCGGGGGCATAGGCTTTGCCGCTGACCAGATTATCTGTAGCAGGTATCAATCCGATCACGTGCAGCGGAACTTTATTCTTAGCCAGCGCATAAAAAGTACCAGCCACGGCTGCCGCACCGCTCATGTCAGATTTCATTTGGTCCATGGAGTTAGGAGTGGGCTTAATGCTAAGCCCGCCGGTATCGTATACCACGCCTTTGCCTACTAACACGATTGGCTGGGAGTTGGTGGCGTTCTCAGGCTTCCACTCCAGAATGGTAAAGGTAGGCTGCTCGTCGCTGGCTTGGTTTACGGATAAGAGGCCGCCCATTTTCAGGCTTTGAATCTGCACCTCGTCCAGCACCTCTACCTGCACGCCGGCTTCTTCTACCAACTTTTTTACCTGCTCGCTGAGCAAGGTGGCGGTTTGCATGTTATAGGGCGTGTTCACTAAGTCGCGGGTGCGGTACACGGCCTCCAGCAGGTTGGACAGCTCCGTAACCTGTTTTTCGCCCACGGCCTTGCCACTCACCGTTACCTTTTGCAGGCAGGGTGGGGTGGCTTTTTCGGTTTTTAACTTCAGGAATGAATAGTTGCTCAATACAAGCCCCTCAGCTACGTACAATGCAGACTCGCCATTGTTCGCGTCAACTAAAGTTACTTCAGACACTTTATCTGCAAGTAGGCGCTGATGGAGAGCGTGCCCGGCTTTACGTAGAGCCTCGTTCGTTTGAGCCTGCGTTTGCTTAGGCTCAGTGTGGAGCAGGTACAGCTGGTGCGACAGTTTGTTGATGGATATCAACGGGCTTTTCAGGTCCAGCTGGCGGTTGATATAATCCAGTTCATCCGCAGTGAATCGCTCTTGGGGGAGTTGGTCGCGGCCCGAAACCAGCACCACCGTGTTGGTTTGTTCGGGTAATGTTGCGGTATATGTCAGTTCTGTGCGCATAAGATGTGTATCTTTGGCCTGCAATATAGCCCTAACAAACGGAAACCGAAAACCTGTGAAGCCCGTCCAGCCCAAGAAACACCTCGGTCAGCATTTCCTCACCGACCTCAACATTGCCCAGAAGATTGTGGAGGCGCTTCGGCTGCCCAATGGGGTGCAGGAGGTGCTGGAAGTAGGCCCTGGCATGGGTGTGCTTACGCAGTATCTGGTGCAGCACCCCGAGTATAAAACCACCATTGTAGACATAGACCGGGAGTCCATTGCATGGCTCAACGAGCATTTCCCGCAACTGGAAGGACGCGTACTTTTCGCCGATTTTCTGAAAACTGACCTGAAAACGCTTTTCTCCGGCAACTTCGCGGTGATAGGCAATTTCCCTTATAATATCTCCAGCCAGATTTTCTTCAAGGTGCTGGACCACCGCGACCAAGTGCCCGAAGTGGTGGGCATGATTCAGAAAGAAGTAGCTGAGCGCATTGCCGCCCCGCACGGCTCCAAAACCTACGGAATTATGAGCGTGCTGCTGCAGGCGTTTTATAATATTGAATATCTGTTCACGGTGCATGAGCATGTATTTAATCCGCCGCCCAAAGTGAAATCTGCGGTGGTGCGGCTGACGCGTAATGAAGTGGCGCAGTTACCCTGCGACGAGAAACTATTCATAAAAGTAGTGAAAGCCAGCTTCGCCACGCGCCGCAAAACCCTCCGGAACTGTTTGAAGCCATTCAATTTGCCCCCTGAGTTTATGCAACAGCCCCTGTTTGATAAACGGGCCGAGCAGCTCTCCGTAGACGAATTTATCCAGCTCACGCTCCAGATACAGGGACAAAATGCAGTCTGAAATCACCCGCGAGTTTATTGACCAGATTGAGGACGCCGTAGAGCGCCGCGATACCGAGTTCATTCTCTCCAACATGGAGGATATGTACCCGGCTGATATTATCACTGTTCTCTATGAGCTGAACACCGAGCAGAGCAAGTACGTCGTAGACCTGCTACCCGCTGAATTGGGTGCAGAAATCCTCAGCGATCTGGACCGTGACATACGCATCAATTTCCTGAAGAACTTCACGAACGAGGAAATTGCCCGCTACATAGGCGAGATGGACTCTGACGACGCCGTGGATTTGCTCAACGAGCAGCCCGTGCAGCGCAAAGAGGAAATCATAGCCCTGCTGGAAGACCGGGAGCATGTGGCTTACATCATCGACCTGCTGCATTACGACGAGGATTGCGCTGGTGGTCTCATGGCTAAGGAATTGATTAAGGTGAACATCCATTGGCGGGTGGGGCAGTGCATAGAGGAAATCAGGCGTCAGGCCGAGGACGTGGAAAAAGTCTACGCCATTTACGTGGTAGATGACCGTGATAAGCTGGTTGGCCGCCTAGGCATGAAAACGCTCATCCTCTCTACAGACCAAACGCCTATCTCTGAACTCTACGACCCTGATGTCATTTCCATAGAGTCATTTAAAGACGAGCAGGAAGTGGCCGCCGTGATGCAGAAATATGACTTGGATGCCATTCCGGTCGTAAACATACAAGGTCGCCTGCTGGGGCGTATTACCATTGACGACGTGATTGACGTGATTCAGGAGCAGGCCGAATTGAGCCGCCAGCTCATGACAGGTATCACCGAGAACATTGAGGAAGATGACAGCGTATTCCGCCTTTCCCGCGCTCGTTTGCCCTGGCTAATGGTGGGTATGGTGGGTGGTTTGCTAGGTGCCCGCTTTATTGGTCTTTTTGAGGGCGACATAGCCATCATTCCGGCCTTGGCCATGTTTACGCCGCTTATTACCGCCACCGGCGGAAACGTGGGTATTCAATCCTCCTCCATCATCATCCAAACCTTGGCCAACAAGACCATCATGTTCGATAATTTTGGCACCAGGTTAATTAAGGTGCTGCTGGTGGCGGTGATAAACGGATTGGTAATGTCAGGGCTGGTGATGGGCTTTAACATCTTATTCGGGGTGCAGTTTGAGCTGTCTTTAGTAGTAGCGGTGGCCTTGTTCAGTGTGGTGCTGCTGGCCTCTTTCATGGGAACGGTTACGCCTATGATTCTAGACAAATATGGGGTGAACCCTGCTGTTGCAGCCGGCCCTTTTATTACAACCGCCAACGACTTGCTGGGGTTGGCGGTATATTTTCTAGTGGCTCATGTACTGTTAAGTCTTTAACATAATATGATAAATTCTGTCAAACCTTTCCGCTGCCTCATCATTGACCTCATGCATGAAAGCCTGCTGCCTATGCTGGAGGCGCTAGGGGTGGCGTATACTTACTTACCCGAAGTGAAGAAGGAGGAGGTGCCTGCTTTGTTGCCAGACTACCACATGCTGGTGGTCCGTAGTAAGATGCGGATAACGGCGGAGCTCTTATCTCACGCACCCAATCTGGAAGTAGTAGCGCGTGCCGGAGCAGGGGTAGACAACATTGACGAGGGTGTTCTGGAAGCGAGAAACATCACCTTACTAAATGCCCCCGAAGGGAACCGAGATGCCGTGGGCGACCACACCTTAGGTCTGCTGCTGGCGCTGTTCCGGAAAATCACCCAGGGTGACCGGCAAATAAGAGAGGGGCAGTGGCTACGGGAGGGAAACCGCGGAGAAGAGATTGGCGGCAAAACCATTGGACTAATTGGGTACGGCCACATGGGCAAAGCCTTTGCCAAACGATTGGCGGGGTTTGACTGTGAGGTGCTGGCGTATGACAAGCAGGAGTTGGAGAATCCGTACCCGCACGTGCGAATGACAGCATTGGAAGAACTGCAAGAACATGCTCAAATTTTGAGCATACACATACCATACACCAAAGATAATCAGAGGTTTGTTGATGCTGACTTGCTTACGGGCTTTAAGAATAAGCTGTGGGTTTTAAACACTGCCCGTGGCGAGGTGTTAGACCATACCGCCTTAGTGGATGGGCTGAAATTGGGTCAGGTGAAAGGAGCCGCTTTGGATGTATACGAGAATGAAAAGCTTTCCACCTTAACCCCAGAGCAACAGGAGCGTTTGGTTTATCTGCACCAACACCCACGCGTCATAATGACGCCCCACATTGCGGGGTGGACGCAGGAATCTTATGTACGGATAAATAAGGTATTGGTGACCAAATTGAAAGAATATTTGCGGACGAGACAGGATTAGTCCAAATTTTTCACCAATAATAAAGGGAATTCTGATTTCTGTTTTAGGGCTGCTTTCTGAAAAACAGCCTAAAACAGAAATAGAGCCTGTTCAAATGACCTCGCAGTGTCTTGAAGACCTGCGAGTGTCTGTGCCAATTACCTCAGCCAAATAAATGCTGTACCCGCCCCAGAACTCTTGCACACCCTACTTGTTAAAAGTAATGTTTATTGGGAGGTTGGCTAATCTATTGTGCTAAGAGCGCTGGTGCTAATTCTACTCACAACAGGTAAATATTTGCAGACTAAGTAGCTGTTAAACTTTAAAAAAAGCCTGTGAAGCCAACAAGGCTTCACAGGCTTTTTCGTTTTCGACCTGCTTTCTGAAAAATAAGCCAAAAAGACATGTTGAATTGAAAAGCTATAGTTGATTGTTTTTTAGCTGTTTATCGCTGCGGATTGAATTGAATGGTAGAATACCCGATGATTAAATCTGCTCTGGTTCCTGGCGGGCGGTAATAAACTAGGGCGTCATACACATTTTCAGTGGCGAAGTGGCTACCCTCATAGTATTGCGCGTTCGACTGGCCGTTGGCGCCTTTGACCACAAAGTAATAGTTGTAGTACCCCTGCTTAAGAAGCGCAGAACCAGTGTATAATTGGTTTTCTGCATTATAGGTGAGCCGGAATGGTTCTGCCATCTGCCAGTCGGTCAATCCTCCGAAAACATACACAGGACCGGGAGCAGGTTCAGGGGAATATAACCGGAAGAACACCCGTTGGTAATCGGCGTTGAGGGCGGCTCGACCGTACTCGCGGCTCCCGAAAAGATACTTGCCGTTGGCATCTGGTTGGGTGCTGTATACTTGATCTGCCCTGGTTCTGCCCACAGTGGCGAACACTTGATCAGGAGAAGTAGTAATGTCACGGCGCTCCACGCCTATGCCGCTGAAGCGTTCGCTGCGGGTGTCCAGTGCTCTAAACTCATTTAGGCCCAAGAAGGAATAATCAGTGTCAAACAGCTGGTACTCCAGACGGCGCTGCGCTTCATGGGTGAAGGTGGGGCGGAGGATGAATTTGGCATTGTCCCAGCGGTGGTTCTGGCGTAACACCACCTTTATTTCCTGCGCCGGGTTTACTAGTGGATATTGGGCATAAAACACATTCAGGTCCATCTGCTGGCGAGCGAAGCGGTCTCCGGCGCCGGGTGTGGCCATCGGCTTTATACCTACCTGCACCAGTTCCTCAAATACAACAAACCGGCGGCTCAAGAGCAAATTCCCTCCCTCCTCAGAAACTTCAATCAAGTAGTTGCCACTAAGTTTTACCCTTGGTACCTGAAAGAAATAGTGCCAGTATGGAATTTTAGTGGCGGTAGAGGCTTCCACTTCATTGATGAAGAACTCATTGAAGTCAGCTACAAACTGCATGGAGGTAAGCTGAGATGGCTTCCAGTTTATATCGCAGTGGTGGAGTTTTACAACGGCTCTTCCGCGCGGGGCAGACATACGGTCAAACTCCAGAATAAGCGGGTTAGACTGGTTCATGGATAGAAGCGGGGGAGCCAGCACATCGCCTACGTTGCGGCTTTGGGTGTAGAGCTGTACCGACCGTACATCGGAGGTATAGTTCACATCGTTGTACTGCAGGGTATTTCCCGTGCCAGTTGCGCCGGCGCCATATCCCGTTGATTCTACAGGTACGCAACCATGCAGTGAAAAAGCGGCGAGGGCGAAGGCAATTATTCCTTTTTTCCAATTCATGGTTCTAAGATAGTAAGTATTGTAACGCTACGGAAGAATCTGGAAGTGAATCTGTCCATGGCGCAAGCGTCCACTCGTGTCCGCAGGTATTGAGAAATACAATTTATTCTCCCGCCGTTGTTGCGTGTTTTCACCAACAACCAGAACCGCGGTTGCCCTATTACCCTACATTTAGAATGCGTGCGGACACAAGCGGATGCTTGCGCCATTGAGTTGCCATGAGTTTCTAACGTATTTAACAAATTAGCCGTTTTCGGCCTATTTTCCAGAAAATAGGCCGAAAACGCAAAACCTCACTAGACAACCAAGTCCAGTGAGGTTTGTTCAGCTATTTCAGCTGGTTTTCTAATTCGTCTACCTGCTCCATCAGTTGTTCCCATGCTGCCTGTTCTTTGTCCAGTTGGGCTTTCACTTTATTGAATTGCTGGGTGGCCTCGTGCAGGGCATTTGGATCGGCGTAGGTGCTGGGAAGGGCTAATTTGTTTTCGCAGTTTTTTAATTTCACTTCCAGTTCATTTACCAAACCCTCTACCTGCTTCAGCTTTTGGTTCGCTTTTTTCAACTCCTGCTTCAGCTCCTGCTGCTGGCTTGGCGTTGGCTTTGGTTTGGCCTGTGCTTTAGCTGCGGCGCTTGCCTGTTGCTGCTGACCTGAACGCTTGGCGTCTTTCTCGCGCTGCTCCATCCAATATTCATACTCGTGGTAGGTGCCAGGATATTCTTTCAGCTCGTGGTTCTCAATGTACCAGATTTTGTTCGCCACACTCTCCACGAAATAACGGTCGTGGGAGATGACTACAAACGTACCCTCGTATTGCTCCAGTGCTTGAATTAGAATATTCACACTCTGCATGTCCAGGTGGTTGGTGGGTTCATCTAGTAGCAGGAAGTTGGCCTCTGAGATTAGAGTTTTAGCCAGAGCCACACGGCTTTTCTCTCCTCCAGAAAGGACTTTGATTTTCTTGAACACAGTATCGCCGGTGAACAGGAAGGAGCCTAGCACGCCGCGCAATTCCATTTCGGTACGTTTGCTGCCGGCCTGCACCATCTCCTGCAGAATCTCGTTCTCCACGTTCAGACTCTCCAGCTGGTGTTGCGCATAGAATGCCATGATGACGTTGTGGCCCAGCTGGCGGTCACCTTTAATGGGTTCATCACCGGCAATGATGCGCATGAGCGTAGATTTACCTTTTCCGTTGGCACCTATAAGAGCGATTTTATCTCCACGTTCAATGTTCACGTGCGTGTTCTGGAAGATGAGTTTGTCGCCGTAGCTCTTACTCATGTTCTCCAGGCGCAGAATGTTGCGGCCCGGCTGCACATTGAACTGGAACTTGAAATTGACCACGGGAGCATCAGCGGCCACATCTTCAATGCGGTCCATTTTCTCCAGCGCCTTCATACGGCTCTGGGCCTGTTTGGCTTTGGTAGCTTTGGCCTTGAAACGGGCGATGAACTGCTCGGCTTGCTTTATTTGCTGCTGCTGGTTCTCGTAAGCACCTTTTTGTATCTCGTTCCGTAGCTCTTTTTCCTCCAGATAGAAGCTGTAGTTACCTGCGTACACGTTCAGCTTCTGCCCAGACACCTCTACGGTGGTATTGGTGGTTTTATCCAGAAACTCTCTATCGTGAGAAACTATCACCAGCGCGCCTTCATACGCACTCAGGTAGGTTTCTATCCATTTGATGGAGGGTAAGTCCAAGTGGTTGGTAGGCTCATCTAGGAGCAGGAGGGAAGGCTTCTGCAGTAATATCTTGGCCAGCATCACCCGCATGCGCCACCCTCCGGAGAAAGTTTTCAGGGGCTGCTGTAATTCTTCAGTAGTGAAGCCTAAGCCTTCTAAAATTTCCTCGGCCTTTACCTGAATGTTGTAGCCATCCAGCGCCTCAAACTGCTCCTGTAGTTTGGCTAGTTTGTCAATGTGCTCGTCCTGGTAATTGGTTTCCATCTCGTGCAGCACCTCGTCTATCTGCTTTTGCAGCTGTAGGGCCTCCTCAAACGCCTGCATAGCCACTTTCAAGATGCTCTCATGGGTGTCATAAGAAAGCAAATCCTGGTTCAGGAAACCCAATGTAGTGTCGCGGCTCATTTGAATGCTGCCGCCATCTGGTTTGTATTCGCCCACGAGCAAGCGCAACAAGGTTGACTTTCCGGTTCCGTTCAAGCCCACCAAGCCTATTTTGTCTTTGGGCTTGATGTGCAGGTTGGCGTCTTCGTACAGGGTGCGGCTCCCGAAATGGAACGTGAGGTTATTTATGGAAATCATGGAGTAAAGCTTCTGAAACCGCAAAGGTACGCAAATTAAAGAAACCTTACTCTGGCCACCAGATGCTGGGGAGACTGGACGTTTTAGACCTGTTTTTCGGAAAACAACCCTAAAACGGGTTTTCGAAATCTGAGGCGGAGAAGGTGTGGTGACGAGGAGTGAAATTGGTATTTTCTTTGGGTTTTTCTTTATTGAAGAGCCGGTAAATCCAAGCCAGGGGCGTTAGTACCACAAAGAAGATGAGGGCCAGCAGTATTTTGGTGTTGATGATTCCTAATAGGTGCAGCAGGCGCATCCATTGCCTGAGTAGCCACGGAATAGGAGGGACCGAAAATAGACCCAGTAATAATACTGCCGCCGAGCTAATGACCAACTCCCTAATAGGAAACCACAGCAGGTACAGTATCAGCAGCAGCAGGCTGAGGGAGGCAGTGGCCTCTAATGTTTGTCTTCTGGAAGATTGCATCAATTAAAAGAGAGCGTATATAAATGAGGCCGCCGGTCCACCTACTACTACCATCAGGCCCAAAAGAAACAAAAGCAGAATAATAGGCGTGAGCCACCACTTCTTCCGTGCCCGTAGGTACCGCCACAGCTCTTTAAATGAGTTCATTTCTTCTATTCTAAGGTTTGGTCAGTACAAAGTTACCTAATACAAGCAAATCTATTTGGGTGCTCAAAAAACAACGCAGGGCATCAGACGGGGAGGCCACAATGGGTTCTTCATTCACATTGAAACTGGTATTGATAAGTACTGGGCAGCCTGTTTTAGCTTCAAATGACTTTAACAGCTGGTAAAAGCGACTGTTCGTCTCTTCTGTTACCGTTTGAACTCTAGCCGAGAAATCAGCGTGGGTAACGGCGGGTAAACTGCTCTTGGTTGTTTTTAGCTTAATAGTGATGTCAGCCTCGGCAAAATTTGGAACTACCGCACTTCTATGCTCCGGCTTTACGAGGCAGGTAGTGGTCATATAGGGTGAGGGGCGTTCGCTTTCAAAGTATCGGCTTTTACTTTCCTGAGGTACCGCTGGGGCAAAGGGGCGGAAATCTTCACGCATTTTGGTCTTGAGGTTGAGCACCGACTGCATCTCCAGATTTCTAGGGTCTGCTAAAATGCTGCGGTTGCCCAAGGCTCTGGGGCCCCACTCCATTCGGCCTTGGAACCAGCCTACTACTTTCCCCTCAACCAGATGATCAGCTACGGCAGAAGTAAGTTGGCTGAACTCAGGAAAATACTGGTAGGGCAGGCCGCTTCTCCGCACGACCCGCTCCAGCTCCTGTTCTGAGAACGATGGCCCCAAGTAGGAGCCGTGTAAGGCATCATAACCATTGGTGAGCAGACGAGGTTTTTGTAGGTACAGGTGGTAAAAAGCCAAGGCTGCTCCCATAGCACCACCGGCATCTCCGCTGGCAGGTTGGGTATAGATGTGGTCAAAGAGACCTAAGTTTTCTAATTTGCCCGTGGCCACACAATTCAATGCAACTCCGCCGGCCAAACATAAATTGCGGCTGTTGGTGAGTTCTTTAGCCGTCTTTGCCATTCTAATGACCACTTCTTCAGTAAACTGTTGAATAGCCAAGGCTAAGTCTGCGTGGTGCTGAGCAATAGGCTCTGAAGTTTGACGGGTTCCAAAGCCCCATAACTGCTGCCACTTCCGCTCCTTAATCATCTTCAGACTGGTGGAGTACTGGAAGTAATCTTGGTTTAGCGAAAGAGAACCGTCGGGGTAAAGGGTAACTAATTCCTTTTCAAGCTTCTGCCGCAATGTAGCCGCCTGTTCCGGTCTGCCGTAGGGGGCAAGTCCCATCAGTTTATATTCGCCACTGTTTACTCTGAAACCTAAAAAATAGGTGAAGGCCGTGTACAGAAGTCCTACACTGTCGGGATATTTCATTTCAGAAAGCGTGGCAATTTGGGTACCTTTCCCATGATGTATGCCAGCGGTAGCCCATTCGCCCACTCCGTCTATAGTAAGAATGGCAGCCTCTTCAAAGGCAGTAGGGTAAAAGGCGCTGGCGGCGTGGGAGAGATGGTGTTCAGAAAAGTAGAGCGGACACTCAACATCAGCGTCTATTTCTTTTAGAGCTTTTTGTAAGGTGGTTCTTAGAAATAGCTTGTCTTTTAGCCAAATGGGCATAGAAGCCTGAAATGAGGTGAAGCCACGGGGGGCATGGTGGTAATACGTCTCCAGCAGTCGCTCAAACTTGAGCATGGGTTTATCATAGAAGACTACTGCCTTTACCTGAGCTAAAGAAATTCCTGCCTCAGAGAGACAGTAGCGGATGACCTGCTCTGGAAATGCCTCGTCAAACTTTTTCCGGCTGAATCGCTCTTCCTGGGCTGCCGCAATGATTTTTCCTTCACCCACCAGACACGCTGCTGAATCATGGTAGTAAGCGGAAATACCCAGTACAAAATCGGTCATGCGCTAAATTCTCTGAATTTTTTGAAATTGCAGCTGTAATATAGAGTTTATGATCAACAAATGGGTGCGAGGGTTTCAATTCGTGGCAGTGCAGTTTCTGGTGCTGGTTCTGTTGCTGCTGTTGCTCAATGGGTTGCTGTCTGTGTTTTACCAGTACAAAGACCGTCAGCTAAAGCAAACCAACCCCATTGCCCAAAAGTACGGCTACGAGGCGCTTCAGAAAGTCTACCCCGGCTATTCTAAAGAGGAGCTTGATGAGTTGCTTACTGAAACCTGGACACGGAAGCAGCAATATGAGAGTTTCACAGGCTTCAAAGAGGCGCCGTTTAAGGGTAAATACTTAAACGTGCACGTTGCCGGGTTTCGCATAGGTCTGAATCAAGGCCCTTGGCCGCTAGATACTCAGTTGGTAAACGTTTTCATGTTCGGCGGTTCAACAACCTTCGGCTATGGTGTGGCAGATTCTGAAACCCTGCCTTCTAAGTTACAGAAGTCGTTGCAACAGGTGAATAAGAAGGTGAGGGTCTACAACTTTGGCAGGGGGTTTTATTATTCAGAGCAGGAGCGAGCACTTTTTCAAAAGCTGCTTTTAGAAGGAGCTAAGCCTGATGTGGTAGTTTTTGTGGATGGGCTGAATGAATATTTCCAGCCAGAACCAGAGTTTACAGAGGAGACTAAATTGCTGTTTGAGCAAAAGCCAAGCACCTTGTTTTCTTACTGGCTGCAAAACCTGTCTTTGTCCCGCATGGTACAGTCATTTAGATACCGGTTGTTGGGTGTTTCGCCGGAGTCAGAAGAAGAAGTTAACATTAGTTGCGAGGCAACAGATGTAAATACTATACATGAACGGTATTGGCTGAACCAGCAGATGATTGCTGCGGTGGCTAATCAACTGAATATACCGGTGTATTTTGTGTGGCAGCCAATTTCCTGTTATGGCTATTCACCGAAAGAACCTATATTCATGACTGAAGCTGAAAGGCAGAACTGTTATCCTGATTGTGGTTATGAGCAGATGCGACAGATTTGGCAGAAGAAGGGGGAAGGGAAGAATTTGATCTGGCTGGCCGACATACAGCAGAACCGTGAGGAGTATCTTTATGTAGATAAAGTGCATTACACCGCTGCTTTTCACGCAGTCTTAGCCGATAGTTTAGCTGTGGAACTGCTGAAGCGTGAGCCTAAATTGACTGAAAACTCTTCTTTGTAGTGAAGAAAAACAGTTGGCGTTTCATTCAGCTTTTCTGAAAGTGGATTAGAAACAGATTTTGATTTACTTACAATTGTGTACTTTTTTCAGCTCTAAAAACCAGATTATTTTTTTAGAAGTGCTGAGTTAGTTTCTATAGTAGAACAATTCATTTTATAGTTTTCTATATGGGTTGGTACTTAACTATAGCTTAAAATAATCGTTTCAAAGGAAAGTTGTTTTTGCCCTGTTTTTTGAAAATTGGCACCAAAACACATTTAAACCCCTTAATATGGTTGCTATTGTCTCTTTGTTAGATGCCGAGTACTCAGACAAGGTGAACAGTCTGATTTATGAGCTTGAACGGGAGTTTGGGTTGAAAGGGGTACAAGCAACTCCATATCCGCACATCACCTGGCTTACTGCTAACGACGGGAGCATAGACGAAATTAAGGCAGCGCTGGGACAAGCAGCAGGGATTTGCTGCCGTTTCATGGTTAGAACTACTGGATTGGGTGTTTTCCCAGGAGTAAATCCTGTTTTGTATATTCCTGTTCTGCGCACTTATGCACTTAACAGATTTCACCATCAGTTGCACAATGCCATCAGTAACATCAGTCAAGAAACAGGGGCTTACTATCACCCTGAGTTTTGGATGCCGCACCTTTCTTTAGCCTTAGGTGACACTACACCAGAACTGGTAGCGCAGGCGATGCTTTACCTGAATAGAGAGAGCTATTGCTGGCAAATGGAGCTAACTAATCTAACACTGCTCACCAAGAATGGGGACCACTATTTGAAAGACGGAGAGTTTCCACTCCTTGATTCGCGGGAGCCGTCAGCCCTAAAGCTATCTTCCCTTAAGTAAAGCTTAGGCCTGCCAGTTTGCTTCCAATTCAGCGGCTTTTTCCTGTAAAATTTGTAAGGCTAAATCCAGTGTTTCCTTATGGGTTCTGAAGGAAAGAATAGCAAATCGAAGCATGAAGCTGTCTTGCAATTTAGTAGAAGACAAAAATACCCTTCCGTCTTGCTGTACTGCCAAACTTAATTTTTGGTTAAAAGTATTTATATCTGCTCCTGAAGAAGGAATCACCCGAAACACTACCACTGATAATTCGGGCTCTACGGGCACTTCCACATTAGGCATGTGGCACAGCCGTTGGTACACATACTGAGCCAACAGTAGTTTTTCTTCTAAGGCACTACGGAAAGGCGCCACCCCGTGCAACTTCAGGGGTAACCAAAGCCTAAGGCCACGGAAGTGTTTGGTCAGCTCCGGAGACAAGTCAGCTGGGGAGGCTTCTTCAGTGGCACTGAGCGTGTCTTGCATATAATTGGCCTGGTAGTGGTGCGTCTGCGCCATCTGCGCCTTGTTTTTTATTAGTACTGCCCCAAGACCAAAGGGTACAAATAATCCTTTGTGCGGGTCCAGCACTACTGAGTCTGCCTGCTCAATGCCTGAGAGTTTCTCTTTGCCAGAAGGAGCTAGCGCGAAAAATCCGCCGTAGGCAGCATCCACGTGGTACCATAGCCCATGCTTTTTGGCAATGGAACTTAAAGCAAGAAGAGGGTCAATGGCACCTACATCAGTGGTGCCGGCGGTGGCAATTAAGAGCCAAGGCCGTAAGCCAGCTTTTTGATCAGCTGTAATGGCATGCTCTAGAGCTTCAGGTTGCAACCGGTATTGAGCATCCATGGGCAAGATCCGCACAGGGCATTCACCTAAACCTGCTATCCGTAACGCCTTCTCCAGGCAATGGTGCGCCTGTGCAGACATATAAACAACTGAATCTGGAATCTGGCGAGCCTTTACACCCATGGCATCGCGGGCGGTAGCCAATGCAATGAGAGTAGCAATGCTACCCCCTGAGGCAAGATTTCCAGCCGCATCCTCAGGAAAGCCTATTATTCCCGCCATCCAACGCAACAGCATGTTCTCCATTCGAACAGCTCCGGGTGCTGAGTAGAACAGTCCGGCATATTTATTCGTCACCGCTGCCAAGTAATCACCTAAGCCAGAGTAATAAAGTCCGCCGCCCGGAATATAACCCATGTGCCGAGGAGAGGCAGGATTCAAACCTGGTGTGTCTACATTATCGTTTAGAAGTTGCAGTGCCTCCTGAATTGATATAGAATTCTCAGAAATTGGACTGTCCAACATCTTAATTCCCTTGTCTGGGGTAACAACAAAGGAAGGTCGTTGAGGTAATTGGGAGAGGAATGTTTGAACATATTGTTCCACTTCTGACTGTACTTGCTGCCTTTGAAATAGATCTGGCTCAAGTACGCTTGCCTGCTGTTCTAATAAGTTAAGAAGGGAATCAATTTCATTTAGGGACATTAGAGGTTCTTTAAGTGCTAAGATACAAAAGCAGCATGTATAAAAGTAAAGAAGATTATAGGTATGTGCTATAAGAGAATTTGGTTTTGTGCAGTTAAGCAGTAATTAAAATAAAAACAGCGTTACCTCATATTTAAATATGGCAACGCTGTTCTTAAAGAAGAATGAGAGGAAATACAATTATTAATGCTTTCTGAGTTCTTAATTTGCGTGAGATGTTTCCCGTAGATACCCTTTGCGGAACACTCTGTATTGATCAAAAATTGTTCTGACAGCTCTGTTCAGGTACGCGGTATTTTCTGATGACCGGTCGGCTAACACACCTGAGGTATAACCTTGCCACACGGCATTCTGCTTTTTATGATCTAGAAGCGTCACCAGTAAAGTACCTTGGCTCATGTACATTTTCACAGGACGGTAGGGTTCGTGCTCCTCAGACGGTTCCTCATTTTTAGTAAGCCAAATGTCAAATTCCTCTTGCTCATAACCTTTCATTTTAAGGTCATTGTAATAGAGGTAGTAACTCACTAGAAGATCTGGCTTCTTTTCAGAGTATTCGTACCCCTGAATCTCCAGCCTTTCCCTTATGAATTTCTTAAGGACCTGATATTGTTGTATGGTAGCACTGTCTTCTGCAGAAGCATGGGTAATGAAGTTAAAGGTTTTATACTTATGGAAGGCTCCCTTATAGCTATAATCTGATCCAAATTTACGGTTGCCAAACCCCAAGCAGCTGCTGAGGCCACAAGCCATTAGCAAAATTGCCAGCTTGAATAATGTGTAGCTTTTCTTCATCTTTTTGATCCTCATTAAGAACTTGTGTTTCCGTTACTTACGATGCCTTGATGAATTAAGGTTTTATTTTTTTATTAGAATCTTATAATGTTTTTCTTAAATTTTTAATACATATTAAAGGTAGTAGTTTTTAACATAATCTACTGAAAATGTGATAATTATTTTTAATGGCAGGTAAAACGGTATATAGAGTATCAATTCATGATTTTAGAAGCCATCATGGCTATAGCTTAAGTGGCTATGAGATGCTCTGCCAACTTTTAGTACCAGTCGATTAATAGAGATTTTATAGGTATAGGCAAAAAAAAAGCGGGACGTTTAAGCCCCGCTTTTTGAAATATATGCCTAAAACGGCTTTGTATTAATAATCAAGTACTATGGCGAATACAAGTGGTGCCACAATAGTAGCATCTGATTCTATCACAAACTTTGGGGTATCTATTCCTAACTTACCCCATGTGATCTTCTCATTAGGCACTGCACCTGAATAAGAACCGTAACTGGTGGTAGAGTCAGAGATTTGAGCAAAGTATCCCCATAGTGGAACACCTGTGCGTTGTAAGTCTTGATGCAGCATAGGAACCACACAAATAGGGAAGTCACCGGCAATACCACCGCCAATCTGAAAGAATCCAATGGTAGACTCTTCAGTAGCAGTTTGGGTATACCACTCAGCCAGCTCCATCATGTACTGAATACCAGTTCTCATGGTATGAACATTTTTGATATCACCGCTGATCACGTGGCCAGTATAAATGTTACCTAAAGTAGAATCTTCCCAGCCCGGAACGAAGATAGGCAGGTTCTTTTTAGCTGCTTCCAACATCCAGCTGTTTTTAGGGTCAATCTGGTAATATTGCTCCAAATCACCTGATAACAAGATCTGGTAGAAGAACTGGTGCGGGAAATATGCCTCACCGGCCTGATCAGCCTTTTGCCAATACTTCAACACTGTGTGCTCCAATCGTCGCATAGCCTCTTCCTCTGGAATACAGGTATCGGTAACGCGGTTCAGGTGTCGGTCTAACAGGTCTTGCTCGTCCTGCGGAGTAAGGTCCCGGTAGTTCGGGATACGCTCATAAAAATCGTGGGCCACTAAGTTGAAGATATCTTCTTCCAAGTTGGCACCTGTACAGGTAATGGCCTGCACTTTGTCCTGACGGATCATTTCAGCCAAGATGATTCCTAATTCGGCGGTACTCATGGCGCCAGCCAAGGTAATCATCATTTTGCCGCCATTGTTCAAGTGTGTTTTATAGCCCTCAGCTGCGTCTACTAAGGCTGCGGCATTAAAATGCTTGTAATGGTCTTTCAGGAACTGCGTTACTTTCATTCTGTTTCTTCTAGTTTTATTATGCTTGTTAAAAATAGCTTCAGAACCTGTAGGTTTATCCTTTTTTGAGGTTCAAAAAGCAAACACTATCACTACCGTCTTAGTTCGGTTTTTCTATTATAAGATTATGGTTGGTGTAGATACAGATATCGGCGGCGATGGTAAGGGCTTCGCGTACCATTTCTTCAGCCGTTAGATGTGGAGCGTGCTTTTTCAGTGCCAGGGCTGCGGCCTGGGCATAGGTGCTACCTGAACCGATAGCGGCAATCTGGTGGTCTGGTTCCAGAACATCGCCGGTGCCAGAAATAATCAGGAGTTCCTCTTTGTTAGCTACTACCATCATTGCCTCCAGCTTGCGCAGGTACTGGTCTTTGCGCCAGTCTTTGGCCAGTTCAATGGCGGCTCGCTTCATGTTGTTGCTGTAGGCGTTCAACTTTTCCTCAAAGCGTTCCAGCAGGGTAAAGGCATCGGCGGTAGAACCAGCAAAACCAGTTACTATTTTACCATCTTGCAGCTTTCTAACCTTGCGTACGTTGCTCTTGGCAATATATTTATCCATAGTAGCCTGACCATCAGCGCCAAGTGCGACCTCGCCATTGTGGTAAATGCCAACTACGGTTGTAGATCTTATTTTCACCATTTCTTTTTCCTTTTAAAACCACACTTACTAATGTAAGGTTGTGGTGCGAAGCTACGACAAACTTTTTTAAAGGAGAAACCGCGTAGCAATGGACGGGAAAGCCCGTCTCATTTTATATGATTTAACTAACTATATAGTATTTCTGTAGAGTAAGCAAAAAGAAATAAAAATAGAAGAAAGCTTCTGACTTAGTAAAAAAAATGAAAAAGTTTCATCCTTACCCTTTGACCATTCACTAGACTTTTTACCTTTGCAGATTCCACGTGTGCAAAAACCTGAAACCCTACTATGAGCCGTTTAAACCTGCTAGAAGAAACCCGTTTTGAGAAACTCCCAGTAACCGTTTATCCAGATCAGCATATTGCCTCTAAAACTGTGTCCCGCAGAATTGCGGAACTGATCAAAGCCAAACAAGCCAAAGGCGAGAAAACCGTATTAGGTTTGGCCACTGGAGCTACTCCTGTAGGAGTTTATGCCGAGTTAGTGCGCCTGCACAAAGAAGAGGGGCTGAGCTTCCGGGATGTGGTCACGTTCAATCTGGACGAGTATTACCCTATGCAGCCAACCGCCAAGCAGAGCTATGTGACGTTCATGAATGAGAACCTGTTTGATCATATAGACATAGAGCGGGCTAACATTAATATTCCAGATGGTACTCTGCCATTAGAAGAAATTCCTGCGTTCTGCTTAGAATACGAGCGGAAGATAGAAGAACTAGGTGGCTTAGATTTGCAAGTGCTGGGTATTGGTCGTACTGGTCACATAGGTTTTAACGAACCGGGTTCTGCGCCTAACTCAGGTACTCGCTTAGTTACTTTAGATGACCTTACCCGCCGTGATGCCTCACGTGATTTCGGTGGTAAAGAGAATGTGCCCACGAAGGCCATCACCATGGGTATCGGAACCATCTTCAAAGCCCGTGAAATCGTTTTGATGGCATGGAACGGCAAGAAAGCTTCCATCATAAAGAAAGCGGTAGAAGGCGAGATTTCAGGGGAAGTTCCGGCTACATACCTGCAGTTGTCTGACAACGTAGAATTTGTGTTGGATCAGGATGCAGCATCTGAACTTACCCGATTTGACACGCCTTGGTTGACCAGAGACTGCGTGTGGGACGAACAACTGACGAAGAAAGCAGTTATTTGGCTTTCTTGTGAGGTAGAGAAACCAATTCTGAAGCTTACTGAAGAAGACTATAACAGCCACGGCATGGCGCAGTTAGCCGTAGACCGTGGGCCTGTGTACAACATCAATATTGATATTTTTAATAAACTTCAGCAAACCATTACGGGTTGGCCCGGTGGTAAACCTAACGCTGATGATTCACGCCGTCCTGAGCGTGCAGAGCCTGCTAAAAAGCGGTCTATTGTTTTCTCCCCGCACCCTGATGATGACGTAATCTCTATGGGTGGTACCTTCATTCGGTTAGTAGATCAGGGGCATGATGTACATGTGGCGTACCAAACCTCCGGAAACACTGCTGTTTGGGATGATGACGTATTGCGCTACATGGAGTTTGCTATTGATTTCAAAGCTAGTATTGGCGATGACAACAGCAAATTGAAGGGTATTTATGAGAATATGCGTTCATTTATTGAGCAGAAGCAGCCCAATGAAGTGGATACCCCTGAAATTCAAAATGTAAAAGCCTTTATCAGAAAAAGCGAGGCAATTGCAGGCGCACGCTATGCTGGACTTGAAGATGATCATATCCATTTCCAGGCTTTGCCTTTCTATGAGAGCGGTAAGACAAAGAAGAATCCGGTAACTGACAGAGACATTGAGCTGACCATGCAGTTGCTACAGAGCATTAAACCACATCAGGTGTTTGCCGCCGGTGACTTTGAAGATCCCCATGGTACTCACATCGTGTGTTTTAATATCATTGTTGAGGCGCTGAGAAGGCTGCGCGATGCCGGGGAATCTTGGGTAGCCGATTGCTGGCTGTGGATGTACCGCGGAGCCTGGCACGAGTTTGAGACTCATGAAATTGAAATGGCTGTACCGCTTTCTCCTCAGGAAGTAGAGCGGAAGAAAAATGCCATTTTCAAGCACCAAAGCCAAAAAGACCGTCCTGTGTTCCCAGGCGACGACGAACGTGAGTTCTGGGTACGTGCCCAAGAGCGTAACCGCGATACCGCCCGCCGCTACGACAAACTTGGCTTGGCTGATTATGAAGCCATGGAGGCCTTTGTACGTTTCAAATACTAATAGAAAGCCTAAAGATAAAAAAGCCGCTTCAGGAAACTGGAGCGGCTTTTTTTATGAATTTTCTTTTCGTTTTTGGCCTAATTTCTGGAAAAGAGGCCAAAAACGCCAACACAAAAGATCTCGCAGTGTCTTCAAGACCTGCGAGTGTCTGTGCCAATAGCCTCTGCAGAAATTTTTTAATCTTCTGACACAGCAACGCCATTCGAGAGATTAGCTATCTGGCGGTGCGAAGCGTGCTGATGCAAACTCAACTCACAGCAAAATAACAACCTGTTTTGAAATGCGATGGAGACGAGGCAGTGCCTAGTCTCTACACTCGTGCCATTCGTTTTCGGCTTACTTTCTCAAAAACAGTCCCAAAACAAAAGAGCCGCTAGATTTCTCCAGCGGCTCCTTTTTTAAAGTTATCCGTCTAATAACGAATAACTAATTCAAACTTTCTATAATTAAACTAGCATGGTTACTGGGTTCTCCAGGAATGCTTTCAGCGTTTGAAGGAAAGCAGACCCAACGGCTCCATCTACTACTCGGTGATCGCATGACAAGGTAACTTTCATCACGTTGCCAATCTGAATCTGACCTTTTTTCACCACTGGCGTTTGTTTAATACCACCCACAGCCAAGATACAAGCATCTGGCGGGTTGATAATGGCAGTGAATTCTTCAATGCCAAACATACCCAAGTTAGAGATAGTGAACGTGCTGCCTTCCCAATCGCTAGGCTGAAGTTTCTTAGACTTGGCTTTTCCACCTAAATCTTTTACTTCGGCAGAGATAGAAGAAAGTGACTTTTGGTCAGCGTTACGAACAACAGGTACTAACAATCCTTCTTCCACGGCTACGGCCACGCCAATGTTCACCACGTTGTTGTAGCGTATTTTGTCGCCTAACCAAGAAGAGTTCACGGCTGGGTGCTTTTTAAGGGCAGCGGCAGCGGCTTTGATCACCATGTCATTAAATGATACTTTCACCGGAGATACTTCGTTCATGGCCGTACGCGCTTCCATGGCTTTGTCCATGTCAATTTCCATGGTCAGGTAGAAGTGCGGCGCAGTGAACAAGCTCTCTGAAAGACGGCGGGCAATCACCTTACGCATCTGCGATACCGGAACCTCAGTATAAGCCTCACCTGGTGCGGCCACAGGGGCAGCAGCCGAAGCGGCTTGTGGTTGAGCTTTTGGAGCAGCCGCGCTAGGAGTGAAGCTCTCCACGTCACGTTGCACAATACGTCCGTTCTCACCAGAACCTTTCACGTCGGAAAGGTTAATGCCTTTTTCCTGGGCAATTTTCTTAGCTAGCGGAGAAGCCAAAATACGGCCACCGTTGCCTGTACCGGAAGAGGCAGATGTGCCTTGGCCAGGTACAGGAGCGTTGGCTGCCTGATTTACACCGTCACCAGATTGGGTCTGTGCGTCGGTTTTATGGTTTTCAGCGCGGCTTACTTCTTCCTGTGAGCCAGTGACTGTGTTTGGAGCACCTCCACCACCGTTCAGTAAGGACTTGTAATCAGCTCCTTCTTCACCTATAATGGCTAAGATACCGTCTACTTCAACTGCGTTACCGGCCTCTACACCTATGTAAAGGAGAGTACCGTCTTCATAAGACTCTAGCTCCATGGTGGCCTTGTCGGTTTCTACCTCAGCCAAAAGGTCGCCAGACTTAACTTTGTCGCCTACTCTTTTATGCCAGGCTACAATAGTGCCTTCCTGCATGGTGTCGCTCATTTTGGGCATACGCACCACTTCAGCGTTCACATTGGCGGCAGGGGCAGAGGCAGCTGGTGCAGCCTCTTGTTTGGCTTCGGCCTTAGGGGCCTCGGCTTGTTTAGGCTCTTCGGTTTTGGCAGGGGCGCTGCCGCCGTTTGCTTCGGCCAAAAGGCCTGAAATATCTTCTCCTTGTTTCCCTATGATGGCCAAAACACCATCTACAGGTACAGATTCACCGTCTTTTGGACCAATGTATAGTAAAGTCCCGTCTTCGTAAGACTCCAGTTCCATGGTCGCCTTGTCGGTTTCCACTTCAGCAAGAATGTCCCCAGATTTCACAGAATCACCAACTTTCTTTAACCATGAGGCAATGACCCCCTCGGTCATGGTGTCACTCATCTTGGGCATTCGTATGATTTCGGCCATAGTTGTCGCTCAGTTTTATTGCCTCAAAAATAGAGGCAAAAATGCTCTAATACAAATAAGGTTTAAAGAGAATATGCAGGCGTTTTTGAGCTATTTTCAAAAAAACAGGTCTAAAACAGTAAAGTTCACTTTCATTTTCAGGCCAAATGTGATACATCGGCAAAGCGTTCAACCCAATACATAGAACCAGTATGGTTCAGAAGATACAGGCAAAGGTTCTGGTGCACAAAGCGGTCCATCTGGTGCAGGGGGTAGTTCAGAATTTGAGCCAGCAGTACCCGCATGGCTCGGCCGTGCATGCAAACCAGTATAGTTTCTTCCTCGGGGCGGGAGAGTATCAGGTCCAGCACCGGTTTTTGGCGGTCAGCTACTTGCTGGGGGCTTTCACCGCCCTCAATGGGCACATCCGTCTCTCCCTGGTTCCAGCGCTCCAGCATCTCATAATAATAGGCATCTTCCTCTGGGGTTATTCTGGTGCCCTCACGGTGGCCCCAGCTTATCTCGTTTAGCCCGGCGTGCCGCTCATGGGGTATGCCTAAATCAATGAACTTTTGCACGCTCTGCACACTGCGCTGCAGCGCCGACGTATAGATTTTGTCAAAAGGAACATGTTGGTAGGCGTCGAAGAATTTATCTGCCTGCCAGCGGCCGGTATCATTGAGGGAACTGTCTACGCCGCTTCCCTGCACTATACCCTGTAGGTTAAGGTCAGTTTGGCCGTGGCGGATGAGGTATATTTTTTTGAGGCTCAATTTTTACGCTAATTTGCAGACCCTAAAGGTAGGGCATAAATACGAATACTACGGATGAAAAGACGCGCGGATGTCTCGTTGGAGCAGCTAAATAGCTGGAACAAAAATACAATGGGCGAACACATTGGTATAGAGTATACCGAAATTGGCGATGATTACCTTGTGGGGCGTATGCCGGTAGACCACCGCACGCACCAGCCCATGGGTCTTTTGCATGGGGGGGCATCTGTAGCGCTAGCTGAAACTTTAGGAAGTGTTGGTGCCACCATGTTCTTAGACTTGGGTAAGCAGTATTGCGTGGGGCTGGAGATTAACGCTAACCACATTAAGAGCGTGCGCAGCGGGTATGTGTATGGAAAAGCTACTGCGCTTCATGTGGGCCGCCGCACCCAGGTCTGGGAAATCCGTATTACCTCAGAGGCCGGTGATTTAGTTTGCATAAGCCGCATCACCATGGCCGTTTTGGACAGATAATTATTTCATGCCCCATACAACCTCACACATTCAAAATCTGATTTCTTCAGTTGATGCCTCTCCAGAAGAAATTGCTTACCATTTATTCACTGCTGCTTTACAGGCTGAGTTACCAGCGGCGCTTTGGCGATTACCTAATTCTCAAGACATACAGGTTCTGGTTTCGGGTGAGCGCCAAAATGAGTTGCCGCAGTTAGAAGGCGGCCAGAAAGGTTTTGCTTTTTGTCCGTTCCAGCTTTCTGAGGCTGCGCCAAAAGTGTTTTTGCCTGCCGTTTTGTATTTCTGCAGCAAAATAAAAGAAAGTTTAGAAACCGGAGAGCAGGAGCTGCCTGAGCGTTTTTGGGCAGTTTTTAAAAAAACAGCCCAAAAACAGCCATCAGACCTGACTTGGCCAACCCACCCTGACGGAACAGCTAAATTTCTTGCCCGCGATGCTTTTGAAAAAAGTGTAGCCAACGCTGTGGAGGCCATGCAGGCGGGTTGCCTAGAGAAAGTGGTGCTGTCCCGTACGAAGACGTTGCCTCTTTATGAAGGCTTTAACCTGCTGAACACTTTTACCCAACTAACGCAACTGTACCCCACTGCCTTTGTTTCTTTGGTGGCGGTGCCTGGGTTGGGAACTTGGTTGGGAGCTACCCCTGAGCTGCTGGTGCAGATAGACAAGCACAAAGTATTCAGAACGGTGGCATTGGCTGGTACACAACCTCTGACGGAGGGCTTGACTTCTGCCGATGCCATTTGGCGGCAGAAAGAAATAGAGGAGCAGGCGCTGGTGCAGCGTTACATCATCAGCTGTTTTAAGCACATCAGGCTACGTGACTACGTTGAAGTAGGCCCGAGAACTGTAGCTGCCGGAAACCTGCTGCACCTTAAAACAGATTATAGCGCTGCCATGGAAGAAGTAGGGTTTCCTCACTTAGGTACCCAAATGTTGGAGTTGTTACACCCAACTTCAGCGGTGGGAGGAATGCCTAAAGCATCAGCGTTAAAAATGATAAAGGAGCTGGAACCGCACGACCGCCGCTATTACAGTGGCTATTTAGGGCCGGTGCAGCTGGGGCAGGAGACAAGTCTGTATGTAAATTTGCGTTGCGTAGAGTTAGGCAAAGACACCGTTACGGCCTATGCCGGTGCTGGTATGACCGCTGATTCCATACCCGCCAGAGAGTGGCAGGAAACTGAACTGAAAATGCAGACCGTGCTGCGGCTGTTTCAAGCGTCTGAATCATGATTTTACAACCTATAGTTGACTTGGTGGAAATCTGCGCCCGCAAAGGCGTGCAAGATGTGGTGCTTTCACCGGGCTCCCGCTGCGCGCCCTTAACCATTGCGTTTGCGCGGCACCCGAAACTGAGGGTGCGCACCGTGCCCGATGAACGGAGCGCGGCCTTTATTGGGTTGGGCCTAGCTCAGCAAACAAGACGGCCAGTGGTGTTGGTGTGTACTTCCGGCACCGCCGCCTATAATTATGCCCCCGCTGTGGCCGAGGCTTTTTACCAGAACATTCCGCTGCTGGTACTAACTGCTGACCGCCCGCCCGAGTGGATTGACCAGCTTGACGGACAAACCATTCGGCAGAGCCACATTTACGGGAAGCACGTCAAAAGCAGCCTAGATTTTCCGGTAGATACGACACACCCGGATGCCCAGTGGCACGCCAACCGCTTGGTGAACGAAGCATTGAACGAGGCGCTTGCTTTTCCGCAGGGACCAGTCCACCTGAACATCCCGCTGCGGGAGCCTTTTTACCCAGAGCCCGACGAGGAAATAAAGTTTAACGATAAGGTAAGAGTCATTGAAGAAATGCCTTCTGCCTACGGATTGCCAGAAGAAGCATGGCAGAATCTTAGGGCGGAATTATCAAAATTCTCTAGAATCTTAGTGGTAGCAGGTCAGGGGCAGAAGTGCCCGAACACTTATGAAGCAGTGCAATTGTTTTGCCGTGCTTCGGGGGCAGTGTTTGTGACCGATGTTATCAGTAACCTGCAGATAGAGGGCGAGACAATCAATTACCATGATGTTTTTTTAGGTGCCAAACATCTGCACGCAGAGGCTGCTCTTCAACCAGATTTGCTCATCACGTTTCATCAGTCATTGATATCAAAAAACATGAAACTGTTCCTTCGAAAGCAGCAGGGGCTCCAGCACTGGCACGTGCAGCCCGCTGGGTTCGTGGCCGACACTTTTCAGTTCCTTACCCGCATCATCAGAACTGAGCCCAAAGATTTCTTTTTGAAGCTTAATCAAGGAGAAACAAGTCCTCAGGTGAAACCAGCATTTACGCAGAGTTGGCATTCTTTGAATTTTAAGGGGAAGTCAATTTTAGAGCAATTTCAGAAAAACAGCCCATTTTCAGAGTTTCAAGCTTGTCATACAGTGCTCCGTAATTTGCCGGACAACAGCCTCCTGCACCTGGCCAACAGCATGAGTGTGCGCTATGCCAACCTCATCGGCGTAGCCGATAAAGAAAACGTGGAGGTATTCGCTAACCGTGGCACCAGCGGTATTGACGGCAGCACCAGCACAGCCGTTGGTGCCGCTCTCAGCACTGATAATCTGGTGACTCTGCTCACCGGTGACATGGCATTTCTGTACGACCGAAACGCGCTCTGGCACAATTACCTGCCCCAGAACTTCCGCGTTGTGGTATTGAACAACCACGGCGGCGGCATCTTCAGAATGATTGAAGGCCCCAGAAACCAGCCGGAACTTAGGCCCTTCTTCGAAACGGAGCAGCGTCAGACGGCGCAGAAAACAGCAGAGGACATGGGCTTGAACTATTTGAAAGTAACTGATGCAGCAGGTTTGGCTGAAGCTTTAAATACTTTCTTTGACGTATCTGCCGGTCCGCAGTTGTTAGAGGTTGAAACTAGTAGCCCGGAGAATTACGCCATCTTTGACCAGTACCGGAAAGCAGTGCAGGAAATAAAACTGTAGATGCTGTTTTAGGCCAGTTTTTGTGAAAGTAGGCCTAAAACAGGTGAGGCCTTAAGCTTCAGTTGGTATATCATGGCGCAAGCGTCCGCATGTGTCCGCGTATATTCCAGATGTAGGTGCAATCCCTTGTGCGTGCACTTGTGCTACCCGCTGCAGTTTTGGTTGTTGGTGAAAGCACGCAACAACGGCAGAGTTAAAAGCGAAAGCACCAAGTAATTTATCATGATTGCTCACGGACACCAGCGGACGCTTGCGCCATAAAGGTTTCGGAATTTTAATTTTAACCAAGCCTGAATACCTTTGCAGCAAATCTTTGAGGCAGGGCTTTACGTTTACAATTCAGACTTCTGCCAGTTCTTCAGATACTGAAGAATACGTTTTACCTAATTTACCCACTATGGAAAGCAAATACAACTGGAGTACTCTAAAAGAATATAAGGAGATACTTTTTCAGTTCTACAACGGCATAGCCAAGATCAGCATTAACCGTCCGCAGGTGCACAATGCGTTTACGCCACTTACCGTGTCTGAAATGATTGATGCCATGAACATCTGCCGCGATAATTCAGACATTGGCGTTATTATTTTCACAGGCGAAGGCGGAAAAGCTTTCTGTTCAGGCGGTGACCAAAGTGTACGCGGCCACGGCGGTTACATTGGCGAAGACACCGTTCCGCGCCTGAACGTGCTGGACCTGCAAATGCAGATTCGCCGGATTCCGAAGCCTGTAATAGCCATGGTAGCTGGTTGGGCCATTGGTGGTGGTCACGTGCTTCACGTGGTGTGCGATTTGAGTATTGCTGCTGAAAACGCCCGCTTCGGCCAGACTGGTCCAAAAGTAGGTTCTTTTGATGGTGGTTTCGGGGCGTCATACCTTGCCCGCATTGTTGGCCAAAAGAAAGCCCGCGAAATCTGGTACCTCTGTGACCAATACAATGCCCAGGAAGCTTTAGACATGGGTTTGGTGAACAAAGTGGTGCCGCTGGAGCAGTTGGAGGAAACTACGGTAGAGTGGTGCCAGAAAATTTTAGAAAAGAGCCCCTTGGCCCTACGCATGCTAAAAGCCTCTTTCAACGCCGAACTAGACGGTCAAGCCGGAGTGCAACAGTTAGCCGGTGACGCTACCTTGCTCTACTACCTGTCAGACGAAGCTAAAGAAGGGAAGAATGCTTTCCTGGAAAAGCGCAAGCCAGATTTCTCTAAGTATCCTAAGTTTCCTTGATAGACACTAGATTCAAGACACAGGACGTGAGACAAAAATTTCTATAGAAATAATAAAGAGCAGCTTTTTTCAAGCTGCTCTTTTGCTTCATATAAGATCAACTTTATGATTATTTCTAAGTCTTGAATCTTATGTCTTGTGTCTTACGTCCAATGCTAAAACACTACGTCCATGCCTGACCATCTGCTACTCAACGGTAAGAAATTCTTTCTAGATGAAATTCAGCACTACTCGTTCCGCGAGAGTATTCCCATCAATGGGTATGAAGCTAAGACGTTAGAGTTCTGCAAGAATTGGCTTCTGGGGGTGCAGGAGTTTCCGGTGCAGACATCGGGCAGCACCGGAACCCCAAAACTGCTCGCGCTGAAAAGGGAGGCCATGGAAGCCAGCGCTAAAAGAACCCTGCAGATTTTTGACTTACTTTCCGGGGACAAGGTATTGGTTTGCCTGAACACGGAATACATTGCCGGTATGATGATGCTGGTGCGTGGGTTCGTGGGACAACTTCACATGACTATTGTTGAACCCGCAGGGAATCCATTGGCTGGAGTGGAAGCAGATGCTGCGTTCGCTTTTGCTGCCATGGTGCCGCTTCAGCTACAGACTGTACTGGAACAGACCCCGGAGAAGGTCAGTATCCTGAACAAGATGAAAGCGCTATTGTTAGGTGGTGCTCCCTTGTCAAAATACCAGGAAGAGCTGGTGCAGCAGTTGCAGGTGCCCGTGTACCAAAGCTACGGTATGACCGAAACCGTTTCACATGTGGCAGTGAGGCGGCTAAACGGACCTGAAAAAACTGATTTCTACCGTGCGTCCGAAGGAGTGACACTGGGGCAGGATGAGCGCGGCTGCCTTACCATTTCCGCTGACGTCACAAATCATGAAACACTGGTAACCAATGATAAAGTTGAACTGCTGGATGCGCAGACATTCCGGTGGTTGGGCCGCGCAGATTATACCATCAACTCCGGCGGAGTGAAAATACAGTTAGAAAAAGTAGAGCGGACATTGGAGCAGGCGCTGAGGGAGATGGGAATGAACCGCAGGTGTTTTGCTTCCGCCTTGCCCGATGAGGCGCTGGGTGAGCGCCTGATTGCGGTGCTGGAGGGACAACCACTCACCGATCTGGAAGAGGAAAACCTGAAAGGCAAACTCAGCGAGACCTTGGGCAAATATGAAATACCGAAGCAATTCGGTTACCTGCCCCGCTTACCTGAAACGGCCACTGGTAAAATTGACCGGCGTGGAGGCATGGCGTTGCTGTAGTGTTTTTAGGCTGTTTTTCTAAAAGAGGCTTAAAACAAGAGTGAGCGCTTTAGTATTAGGATAAGGTTTAAGTGTTATGGTTCATACTTTTTTTGACCGTTACCAATTGCTATTTTTCCGAATCATTCACCAACAGCCTCTGCCGTGCGACTTCTATACATTCTATTCCTGTTTTCACTCCTCTTTATTTTTGCCTGCACCCCTAAATCCTCCAGCTTCCAACAGTTTCTGGGGCAGCAGCCTAGCAAAGTATTTGATTTGCTTATCTTCAACGGGCAGGTAATAGATGGTACAGGTAAAGCAGCCTTTAAGGCAGATGTGTTAGTTGCTGGAGATTCCATTGTATATGTAGGCGAGGTGGACACGGCGCTTGTACAAGTGAGAAAAATAATTAACGCGTCCGGTAAAATTGTAAGCCCCGGTTTCATTGACACCCACGCACACGGTGAGCCAAGGGGCAAAAACGGATTCAGGAATTTCTTGGCGATGGGGGCTACCACAGTAACGTTAGGTAACGATGGCTCCAGTCCGGACAACTTGCAGGAGTGGATGCAAAAGGTGGAGGATCATAAGCCAGATGTGAACGTGGCGCTGTTTGTAGGGCACGGCACTATTAGAATAGCCTCTGGCATTCAATATGATTCGTTGCCTTCTCAGCAACAGCTGGAGCGCATGGGGCAGTTACTGCGCGAGCAGTTAGAGGCTGGTGCTATAGGTCTTTCCACTGGATTAGAGTATCTGCCCGGGTTGTATGCACCCGCCTATGAACTGGAGTATCTGGCTAAGGTAGTTGGGGAGAAGGGGAAATTAATTACCAGCCACATCCGGAACGAAGATGACAATGCAGTGGAAGCTTCTATAAAAGAATTGTTTTTGCAAGGCAAACACTGTTCTGTGCATGTGTCGCATTTAAAGGTAGTTTATGGAAGTGGTGAGCAGCGGGCAGAAGAGATACTGGCGCTGCTGGAGCGTGCAAGGAAAGAAGGTGTCAAGGTGACTGCCGATGTATATCCGTACACCGCCAGCTTTACAGGAATAAGCCTTCTGTTTCCGGACTGGGCGCTGCCCCCTCACAATTATGAGCAAGTAGTAAAAACCCGTCGAAAAGAGTTAGCTACCTATTTGCGGGAGCGGGTAAACAAACGGAACGGACCCGAAGCCACACTTATTGGCACCGCCCCGTTCGCGGGTAAAACGCTGGCGCAGCTAGCGCAGGAGAAAAACAAACCCTTTGAAGATGTCTTGATAGATGACATAAAACCAGGCAGGGCATCGGCAGCTTATTTTGTGATGGATGAGGACTTGCAATCTCGTTTGATCATTGATTCTACTACCATGATTTCCTCAGACGGCGGACCTGAAATGCGGCACCCTCGGGGCTACGGTTCTTTTTCTAAGATAATTGAAGAGTATGTGGTGCAGAAGAATTTACTACCGTTAGAGCAGGCAGTTTACAAGATGACATGGCTCCCGGCAAAAACTTTGGGTTTAACAGATCGTGGTAGAGTTGCTGTGGCTATGAAAGCGGACTTATTAATTTTTGATCCAAAAGAAGTGAAAACCACCGCCACTTATGAAAATCCTTTTCAGTTAGCTAGAGGCTTTGACTTCATTTTTATAAATGGAAAAGCAGCTGCAGAGGCAGGAAAATACGCTCCTGAAAGGAGTGGGAGAGTTTTGCGAAAAATATAAAGAGTATTATATATTAATATTCTTATTTTAAGTAAAACCTGCAAGTAAGAAAATATTTTGAAAAAACACAATCTTTCCTTTAAATATTCCCGTAAGAGAGGATTGTAAATTTTGAAATGTTAGCTTACTATGAAACGAATATTGTACCTTTCCTATTCTGCCCTGTTGGTTCCGCTGTTGTCTTCCTGCCAGATAGGTGGTATGGATAATTCATCCGTTACGGCTATGGTACTTCCGTATGAGTCACGCATTGCCAGTTGTGACTCTCACTCATACACTACCAAAGACGCCGAAACCATTGATTTAGGCACAGCCCGTGGCGACGTTATTTTAGTAGGCTTCAAACCAAATTTAACGCTGGAGGAAAGGCAGCAAATCATTCGCTTATTTCCGTTTACCAATGAGATAGACGGAGAAGTAACCATGGATTCAGGCATAATTACCAGAGTCAAATTGATTTCTGATGCTACCTGCTTTGAAGCCTGGAAAACCTTGAAAGAATTGGAGAAGCATGAAAGTGTTTTGTTTGCCAACCCTGCCTTTAACCCGACACCTCAAGATGCCGGCACTTATCAATGGATTGGCCTTACAAATGAATTCATTGTGGCGTTAGAGGAAGGTACGAGTCAAGAACAATTTAATGCATTGCTGAAAGAAACAAATGCCGCTGTCGTGTTTTCTTTGTCTGATGAAATGCATGTAGTAAGCGCCGATAAAAATTCTACTGGTAACGCTCTTGAATTAACCACTTTATTTAACAGCAAAGCATTTGTGGCTGGCGCAGAACCAAACTTTATCTATTTTTTGAATCCCATTGATGTAGAAACATCTACCCAAAGAGCTTCTTTTAAAAAACTTAAGAAGAATTAGATCTTCATACCTAGAAAAGAGGGAACATAGAAAACCCTTTATTAAGCGTTGTGCGGCACTATTTGTAAAGGGTGCCGCACAACGCTTTTGCGTTTTAGGCCTGTTTTAGAAAATTCAGCTCTAAAACAGAATAGTTGAAAACAAACCAATAGCTAGGGGTAGGAAAAAATGCATTTTTGGCTAACTTTGCTCGATAATAGACCTTTCGCTAAACGACTATAAAGCATGAAATTCATTGTATCTTCTACGGCGCTGCTAAAGCAGCTCACCAGCATTAACGGAGTAGTAGCCAACAATCCGGTGGTGCCTATTCTGGAGAACTTCCTGTTCGAAATCAACGATGGTGTTTTGACTATTACGGCCAGTGACCTGGAAACCTCCATGATGACGGAGATACATGTAGAAGCTCGTGAGAACGGTCGTATTGCCGCACCAGCCCGTATCTTGATTGATACGCTAAAGAACCTGCCAGACCAACCGGTAACTTTCACCATTGACGAGGAAACGTACACCATTGAGATCAGTTCTTCTAACGGTCGTTATAAACTGTCTGGCGAAAACGCCACCGACTTCCCTAAAGTGCCGGTGGTGCGTGGGGGCAATGCCATAGAGATTCCATCTAACGTGTTGAGCCGGGCTATCAACAAAACCATTTTTGCGGTAAGCAACGATGAGCTTCGTCCGGCCATGACGGGTATTTTTGTGCAGTTGAACAGCGGAAACATCACGTTTGTAGCCACAGATGGTCACCGTTTGTTGCGTTACCGCCGCAACGATGTTAGCAGCGAGAACACCACCTCTATCATCATTCCAAAAAAAGCGTTCAACCTGCTTAAGTCTACCTTGCCAAGTGAGGCTACGGCTGTGAGAGTAGAATTTAACACCTCTAACGCGTTCTTCAGCTTTGACAACATCCGGATGATTTGCCGCCTGATTGATGAGCGTTACCCAGATTACGAGAACGTGATTCCGGTGCAGAACCCGAACAAACTGAGCATTGACCGCTATGATTTCCTTAGCTCAGTGAAGCGTATCTCTATCTATTCAAACAAGACTACGCACCAGGTTCGCCTTCGCATCACCGGCAGTGAGTTGCAGATTTCAGCCGAGGATCTTGATTTCTCTAACGAAGCCAGTGAGCGCTTAACTTGCCAGTATGACGGCGAAGACATGGAAATAGGATTCAATGCTAAATTCCTGACCGAGATGCTGAACAACATGGATTCAGATGAAATCACTTTAGAGCTTTCTACCCCTAACCGGGCTGGTTTGTTAATGCCTGCCACCAACGATGAAGATGAAAACATCTTGATGCTGGTAATGCCGGTAATGCTGAATAACTACGTTTAGTACATAGAATAATAAATTAAACAAGAAGGCCTCCTGATATTTCTTCAGGAGGCCTTCTTGTTTAATTTATGGGGGCAACTTCTGTTTTTAGCCTGTTTTTCTAAAAGTATGCCTGAAACAGAAGGTGAACTCAAAAGAATTAAGCCTGCCATAACTGCGAAAAACATTTTACCTTTGCAGTTTAGTAACCGGCGCGGCAGCGCTAATACCATGAAACAAATGAAGAAATCAGAAATACACTTCAGCATAGCCTTAGACGATCAACGTGTACCAGAAGCCATCAGCTGGAGAGCCACTGATGCTGGCGAAGATATCCATTTCGCTAAAGCCATCAACATTGCCCTTTGGGACCGCAATGACACCGGAACCATGAAAATTGACCTTTGGACGAAGGACATGCCAGTAGATGAAATGAAGTACTTCTACATTGATACCCTTGGCGCCATGGCCCAAAGTTTAGAGGCGGCTACCAATGATAAGCTGATGGCCGAGAAAATGCGCAGCCTGTGCCAGGAACTTATGAAGCACGTAGAGGAGCAGCAAAAACGTAATGCTGCCCAAAACCCTCAGTAACAAAAAAGGCCACCTTAAGGTGGCTTTTTTGTTACTGTTCAAGCTAATTAGTTTTTAGCTGTCCCTTCTTTAATTACCGCTACTTCCGGTTGAGGGAAGGTTCGTTTAGCGTCTTTGCTGTCTTCAGCTACCAATGTTTTGGCAACTTTGGCATTTTCTTTTTTCAGCTTAAGAGCATATTCTTGGTCATACGAGTTGAAAGATTTACGAGTGCTATAGTACTGTGAATACTGAGCGGTGCTCAAAAAATCCTCTAGCTCTTTGTCGCGTTCTTTACAAAGACCTTTGTAACACTTCTCCAGTTCAGCTGGGTTTCCAGCGTACATTCTTTCAAACTCAGCCATCTTTTTGGCTTTGTCCAGATTAATTGCCCGCAACTTCTTTGACTGGTAGTTATTCAGCTGCAAGTCACGGATCATTTTATCAGATAGGTTTCTGGCACGCTGTTCAGCTGTTTGTGTGTTTTGAGCGAATGCACCCACACAAACAAATAAAACTAGGGCCAAGGTATACACAAAATTTTTCATAGTCTTTCAGTTTTGAGAGTTATAACACAATTCTCGTGCCATCTATTTTATAACAAAACCGAAGGCGAAATAGTTGGCTTTTCCTCTAAAAAATAAACGTGACCAAGGGCAGTTAGTTCTATCCAGCGCCTCAAAAATGAGCAGTAGCTCTAAAGTTCTTCTTGTATTACAATCCGCTTCTTAAAATGCTGCAACTGTAGCCTTGTTACCTATGCCGAGAGAGTTAAAACTTGTTCTTCCACATCATGGACTCAACCGGGTACACCGACCGCTGGTTATACTTTGCGTTGCTCTTCTTGTTGTAGTAGTTTTCAATACCACCTTTCACTTCAAAGTAAATTAATTGGCCAATAGGCATGTTGTGATACACCCGTACTTTCTGGCTTACTGAAATCTCTAAAGTCCAGTGGTTGCAGAAGCCCACGTCCCCTTTACCAGCAGTGGCATGTATATCAATCCCTAGCCTGCCCACGCTAGACTTTCCTTCCAGAAAAGGCACATGTGCATGCGTTTCAGTATACTCTTCGGTAACACCTAAATAAAGTCTTCCAGGTTCTAACACAAAGCCTTCCTCAGGTATTTCAAACACATCTATTTCATTGTGTTTGCGAGCATCCAGCACTTCATCTTTATAAGAGGCCAAATACTTTCCTAAATGCACATCATAAGAGTTGGTGCCTAAAAAGCTGCGGTCATAAGGCTCAATTAAAATGGTGCCTTTTTCAATTTCTTCCAGTATCTGAAGGTCGGTGAGTATCATGCGGAGTATTGCTATTTTACCTTGCAAGGTACACTGAATTTCCCGGACTTGCCAAGGCTGCAGTGGGTTCCAACGTTTTACCTCAGTTTTTGGAAAAGGAGCACAAAAAAGCCCCAAAGACATTTCTCAATTAATCTCTGGGGCAGGTCTGAGAGCTTTAACTATGTGACAGGAACTTTATTTGTTATACTTTCTGAGAAGAGCCCTTGTCTTCAGGCCAGAAGGTTTCAAATCACTGTCTTTCCAGTTGCCGGTAGAAGAGGCCGAGGGAAGTAACACGGAGCAGGTTTCGTCTTTATCTGAGACAGACCAGGTAACCCAGCTGATCTTGTTTTTCTCGGCCCAGTCAATCCAGCGCTGCCACTCTTTTTCGTTTAAGGGGCCATCACCAGAGGCCTCCATTCCCGCAGACTCTGAAATAAACAGTGGAAGCCCCTTGCTAAGGGCATAGTCACCGCGCTTGCGCAACTCCTCTTTGTGGGTTGCCGCATAAAAATGGAGGGTGTACATGAGGTTGTTTATTCCCTTGATAGGGTCGTCGGCGGCTAAATGTACGTCCTGGTCCCAGTGCGGAGTGCCTACTAAAATGATGTTATCAGGATCAATGGCTCTAATGATAGAAATGACTTCTTTTGAATATGCCTTTACCTCAGGCCAAGTTTCCTGGTCTGGCTCATTGAAGATTTCATAGATAACGTGGGGGTGCTTTCCATAGGTTTGCGCCATTTCTTTAAAAAAAGCTTTTGCCTCTTCTAGTTGGATGCCGTGGCTGTGCCAGTCAATGATCACGTATATGTCTTCTTTGATGGCGGCGTCTACCACCATCTTTATTTTTTCTTTTGACCATTCCGGCTTTTGCAGGTAACCGTCTTTCGGCTCAATGCCCATGGCGGCTCTGATCACATTTATCTTCCAGTCTTTCTTAAGCCAGCTCACTGTTTCTGGAGTATAGAACCTAGGCCAGAAGTTATGCCAGCCAAAGCTCATGCCTCTGAGCACAATAGGTTGCCCATGCTGATCTTTCAGCTGTGTTCCGTCTACCTGTAAAGCACCATGCTTTTTCACAAACTGTGCTGAGGCTGCAACGAGCAAATGAGCAGCAAAAGGGCTAGAGTAAGTTTTCTTAAATTCATGTGATCTTTAAATGAACATCAAAGGGAATACAAAAGCAGCTAAGTGGGTGAAGTTTGGAATTTTAGTTAGTAGAATAAAATGGTAACTACAATACCGAAAGAACATCTGATTCAATACGTTTTGGGCGCATGGTTTGCGCGTCTAAAAGGCACCAGGTAGTCTTAGCAGCTGCCAGCAAGGTTTCAGTTCCTGCTTTGTACAGGCTCACGTAACGCTCAAACTTTGCTCCATGGTGATTACCCACCCACGTGAAGCCAGAGACAGTATCTTGCAAAAGAGCGGGTTTATAGAAATCTATTTCGTGCCGAAGCACCACCCACAGATATTTCTCCTGCATTTCGGGTGGGGCTACAGTAGCCCAGTGTGCCGCCGAGACCTCCTGTACCCAACGCAGGTACACCACGTTGTTTACGTGGCCTAAAGCATCAATGTCGGCTTCGGTAATGTAAATGTTGATGTTGAAGGCGTTGGGGTGGGGGGTAGCGGACATAGAAGAGTCATTGATGATGAACTAAGATAAGCAAGTTGTACTTTCTATACCACTATCAGTCTGTTTTCGACATGATTTTCTGAAAACAGGTCAAAAACAGAAAAGCGCTGAATTTCTCCAGCGCCTTTCTGTACTCTTAGTTGATTTAACCTAAGCCTTTATTGCCTGAATTGCTTCTCTGTTAGCAGTCAAATATTGTTCAGCCAACTCATCGGTAACTGCGGCGGAAACAAAAAGCGTTTCAAATTGCGACGGAGCCAGATAAATGCCTCGCTGCAGCATCTCATGGAAATACTTACCAAATAGCTGCAAGTCAGAAGTCTTAGCCGAAGCGAAATCTGTTACCGGCTGCTCTGTGAAAAACAGACTGAACATAGAGCCCACCTGGTTCAGCGTATAATTCATCCCCAACTCTTGCATGTTCTTTTTGGTGCCGGTCACCAGTTTGTCAGAGATCTGCTGTAATTGCGTATACACCTCAACGTGCTCATTCAAATATGTTAAAGCCGCCAAACCAGCAGACATGGCAATTGGGTTGCCAGAAAGAGTACCAGCCTGATAAACAGGACCGGCAGGAGCCACCGCGTTCATAATTTCCTTTTTTCCGCCGTAAGCACCTACGGGCATGCCTCCGCCAATAATTTTACCCAAGGTGGTCAAATCTGGGGTAACACCGAACAGTTCTTGGGCGCCACCTCTGGCCAACCTAAAACCTGTCATTACTTCGTCAAAAATAAAAACGATGCCTTCTTTGGTACACAAGTCGCGGAGACCTTGCAGGAAACCTTCGGCAGGAGGTACTAAGCCCATGTTGCCTACAACTGGCTCCAAGATAATGGCGGCAATTTGTGCGGGATTTGCGTCAATCAAGGTTTGAACAGCAGCCAGGTCATTGTATGGGGCAGTAAGAGTATCGTTTGCCACGCCTTTTGTCACGCCTGGGCTATCTGGCACACCTAACGTAACCGCTCCGCTACCGGCAGCAATTAAGAAGGAGTCGCCGTGACCGTGGTAGCAGCCTTCAAATTTGATAATCTTATCACGGTTAGTATAGCCTCTGGCAACCCGAATGGCGCTCATGGTGGCCTCTGTACCGGAATTTACCATCCGTACCTTTTCCACGCTCGGAATCATGCTGATGATCAACTCAGCCATTTCCACCTCGCGTTTAGTGGGCGCCCCAAAAGAAAGTGAGCCAGGCAACGCATCACGCACAGCCTTTTCTATAATCTCATGTGCGTGCCCCAAAATCATAGGGCCCCATGAGTTAATCATGTCAAGGTACTGATTGCCGTCTTCGTCATACAAAAAAGCACCTTTGGCAGATTTCAGGAAAAGCGGCTGGCCGCCCACCGCCCTAAACGCCCGCACCGGCGAATTCACGCCTCCGGGAATAGACTGCTGCGCCCGTTGAAAAAGTTCTTGACTGGTAGTATGTGTAAGTGACATAGTTTAGGGAATTAAGACACAAGACGTAAGACACAAGAAATTTATAATCTTAAATCTTATGTCTTGTTTCTTGCGTCTAAAAATTAAAAAGCTGGATTCATAACCAAAAGCCTGCCATTCTCCAGTTTCAGGATGGGGAGGTATTGGTTGTCTTGCATCTGCTGGCCGGTGCTGCTGTTAAAGTAGCCAATGCCTTGGTAAAACACTCCGGGCTGAACAGGACTTAGCTTCAAAGGAGCACTGTAGCCTTTTTCCTGCAGCTGTTTGCCATAGTAATTCATTAACTCGAAGCCTGAGTAAGTAAAATTAGATGGCGGCAGGTTGTATTTTCTGGCATAGGCACGTTTAAACTGCTGTACATTTGAGTTTTCAGGATCAATGTATTTTGGGTAATGGAAATACATTTCCAGAAAGTCTAACTGTGATAAACTTATTTGGTTCATCTCTAACCAGGCTGAGGGAACCAGAACGGGAACTTTAGATGCCCGCTGTTCTAAAAAGCTGACGGTACTGTTAGAAACATTGGCAGCCGAGGACTGCACTACCAGCACCCCTAAATCCTTCAGGTTTACGTTGCCCAGTGCACTGCTCATGTTGGCCCCGCTTTTAGAATTTATTTTCTGGTAAGCCACCACTTTCCCGCCTAAAGCAATGTAGGCTCTCCGGAAATTACCGGCGAAAGTGGTATCATTTGGCGTGCTGTCAAAAACCACTACGGCCGTTTTATTAGGGAAGGCTTGGTAAGCATAAGCCGCTGCCCGTTTGCCTTGGGTAGCCAGAGAGGTCTCCATCATGTACATGAAGGGATTGCCGAAGGTAATGTCCAAATCGTCTGAGAAAGGGTTGACCATATTCAGGTTCCGTTCTTTGGCAATTTTGGAGGCAAAGGCACTATTCACTTTAAACACAGGGCCAATGATCAAATCCATTGAGGCTAATTCCGGTAATTCCATTACCTGGCGTACCTGAGCCGTATCATTGCTGGTGTCATATGGGAACAGATTGATGCGGGCTCCTTGCTTCTGCAATGAATCTTGCGCTGACAGAATACCGGCATAGAAGTCGGTGACAAACAAATTTCGCTTATCTACCTGCACGCCCTGTTCCGTCACGTTGAACGGAAGCATAACCGCCACGTTGTACTCATTTTTTTTGATGGCGGCAGTGCGTTGCAGATAACTGCGGTTTAAGTTGAACTTTCGAACCAAATCTTCCAGCTGAGTTTTGTCTGCGGAGGTATACCAGCCGCTTACCAACTTATCGGCATACGCACGGGCAAGGGTGGCATCATCAGAAAACTGGCGCAACAGGTATTGGAAGGTGTTTTTGTCAGTGAGCAGCATCATGTAATGCCGTTTCATGGCTGCCACCTCATCCTGTAACTCAGCACTGGTGATAGTCTGAAGCGCATTTAGCGCCCGCAGATATTCCTTTTTCTCAAAAAGTACCTGCCCCAGAAGGTAACGGGCGTCATTAATGTTTGCCCAGGTGGGGTACTGCGTGATGAGCTGATTGAGCATGCGGTCGGCTTCGGCCCAATTTTTTTGCTTAGACGCGGCAACGCTGTACAAATAAGCGGCATCGGCGGCAAGGGCATCAGAAGAGGTGCCAGTGGTTAATGGCAACAATTCAGTCATAGCCAGCTGGTACTTTTGCTGGTCTACCAAGAGCTTTCCGTTTTGCAGACGCGTATTTTGTTCAGCGTTGCTTTGGGCCTGTAGGTTCAGACTAAAAGCAAAAACAGCTGCGGCAAGAACAATTCGTTTTCTCATCGTTTTTTGAAAAATAGGTCTAAAACACTATTCCCACTCAATAGTGGCCGGTGGTTTGGAGCTGATGTCATACACTACGCGGTTCACGCCGCGTACTTTATTGATTATTTCATTGGAGACATCTGCCAGAAATTCATACGGCAAATGGCACCAGTCGGCGGTCATGCCGTCAACGCTGGTCACAGCCCGCAGCGCCACCACGCGCTCATAGGTACGCTCATCGCCCATTACTCCTACGCTCTGGATAGGCAACAGCATAGCTCCGGCCTGCCATACCTGGTCATATAAACCGGTCTTCTTTAACGAAGAAATGAAGATGTGGTCTACCTCTTGCAGTATAGCCACTTTCTCCGGAGTGATATCACCTAAAATACGAATTGCCAAGCCCGGGCCAGGGAAAGGATGGCGACCAATGATGGTATCATCAATGCCCAATGTCTTGCCCACAATTCTCACTTCGTCTTTAAACAAAGTATTTAGCGGCTCCACTACTTTCAGTTTCATGAAGTCTGGCAAACCGCCAACGTTGTGGTGCGATTTAATAGTAGCCGATGGGCCTTTTACTGACACAGACTCAATTACATCTGGGTATATAGTGCCTTGGCCCAGCCACTTGGCATCTTCCACCTGGTGCGACTCCTGGTCAAACACTTCTATAAAAACCCTGCCAATAGCCTTACGCTTGGCTTCAGGGTCAGTTAGTCCGGAAAGGGCGCTGTAGAATTGCTCTTTGGCATCTACGCCTTTCACGTTGAGACCCATGTCTTTGTAAGAATGAAGCACGTCTTCAAACTCATTCTTGCGTAGCAGGCCGTTGTCTACGAATATGCAGTACAAGTTCTTACCGATGGCCTGGTGAATAAGCATGGCGGCCACGCTTGAGTCTACTCCGCCCGATAAGCCCAATATAACTTTGTCATTGCCAATCTTCTCACGCAGTTCCGCCACCGTGTTTTCAATGAACATGTCCGGAGTCCAGTCTTGGGAGCAGCCGCAGATATGCACTACAAAGTTCCGGAGCAGACGCTTGCCCTCTGTAGAGTGGGTTACCTCTGGGTGGAACTGAATACCGTAGGTTTCTTGATCTTTGACTTTGTACGCCGCCACCTGCACTGACTCTGTGCTGGCAATAATCTCAAAGTTATCGGCTATTTGCTTGATGGTGTCGCCGTGGCTCATCCAGACTTGTGAACCAACCGGAATCTCTTTGAACAAGCGGTTGTGCTGGTCTACCTGCTGCAGTTTGGCTCGGCCATATTCTCTGATGGTGGAGGGAATTACTTCACCGCCGCCCTCTTGCGCCATGAGTTGCGCTCCGTAACAAACGCCCAAAACAGGCATTTCACCCAAAAAAGCAGACAAATCTGGGTTTGGGTAATCCGCATCACGCACTGAGCAAGGGCTACCGGAGAGAATTAGGCCTTTTATATCAGGGGTGATGTCAGGAATATTATTGTAAGGATGAATTTCGCAGTAAACGTTGAGCTCGCGAACGCGACGGGCAATCAGCTGGGTATACTGTGACCCGAAATCGAGGATGAGTATCTTTTCTGGCATGTGCAAAGGTAAGTGGGGGAGTTGAAACATGAAAATCAAAAAACAGGCAGAATAGGGGAGATGGAGGTATTGTTTGTCTATAGTGGAGCATAGCCAAAGCAAAGACTAAATCCTTCATTATCTATTTATCAAAATTAATTAGTGAGTGCTTTAATTCAGGCACGTATTTTGTAAGAAACTTATCTGAGAAAATATCTCAAATGTTATAGCCACTACTCTACCCTTTATGTTAAAATATTTACGCTTCCCTTTGCGCGCCAGCCTCAGCTTATTGTGTGGCGCTCTCATGCTGACCAGTTGTGATGCAGACACAGACTCTCTGGAACCGTCTCCGTTGGTAGGCACCACTACCTCCAGCTTTACGTTAGTAGATAGTATTAAAGTAGATGCTTTTTTTCAAAGCTCTAACCCAGATCTTTACCAAACCTACAAGGATAAAACATATAAGGTTGAGGCTCAAAATAAGCTGCAGGCCTATTATTATGAAGAAAATGGAGGAGTGACCTTGTTTTTCAAAGATACCTCCAGCGTGCAAGAACGGTCATGGGTTTCTTTTCACTTCAAGAACCGCACTATAAAAAATTTGCCGGCTACTCTTTCTTTAAAAGATGCCTCACAAGTTTGCGTACAGAATGGGCAGAGTTTTAAAGATGGAAGTGCTGCCTTAGCGCCTGGTTGTCTTTCTGTTTTAGACGGAACAATTTCTTTGGATTTCAATGCCTCTACCAATGTTTTAAACGGTGAAGTAAAAGAACTTAAATTAGGCCTTGAATATTACGTGCCTGACTACGCCTTCCCAAATAGAGCGGGAAATGTTTTCAAATCTAGCGGCTCGAATAGAAATCTTACTATCTCTTTCCAGAATGTAAAGTCTTACCAAGAAAGGTAAAGAATTTCGTGTTATAGAAATAAGCCGTTTAGAGGTTGGTTTACAAAAATCAGCCACTAAACGGCTTCTATGCTTTGTGGCAAAACAGGTGCTTTAAAAGGGGAGGTTGCCGAAAAGCAATTTCTAAAGTTAAAAAACCTAAAATAAAGGATTGCTGATGATCAGGTAATTAATCATCTGAACGGCTGGTTTAAGTTTGTTTTTAGAAAAATAAGCCAAAAACAGCTTGTACTGAATAAAAGGCTTCGTATCTTTGCAGCGGCAAATCGGTACGGCCAGCTCCTGCTGAACTCCCCCAGGCCCGGAAGGGAGCAAGGGTAGGTGGTTGAGCGGCGCGATACTCGGTTTGCCGCTTTTTTTTGCCCATACCTCAACGGCTTCTGCCTTTTTGCTCAAGCCAGTCAAGTTCTTTAAGTGCCTGCTTTAAGCCTGTTTTTTTAAAAATGGCACTAAAACAGCGTCAGACCTAGTATCTATCTCTAGGGCATCCTCATTATTCGTTTATCTTCTTGCAAAATACTTTTGTAAGCAATTCGGTTTTAAACCGGATTGAATTAGATTTGTGTTTCACAACCTTAATTAGCTATGAAATTTTTCATTGATACCGCCAATCTAAACGATATCCGCGAAGCCCATAATTTGGGAGTTTTAGACGGAGTGACCACCAACCCCTCTTTGATGGCCAAAGAAGGTATTGTTGGATACGACAATGTCATGAAGCATTACAAAGCCATCTGCGAAATTGTGGACGGTGACATCAGTGCCGAAGTGATTGCCACTGATTATGCTACCATGATCAAGGAAGGGGAGGAGTTGGCCCAACTGCACCCGAATATTGTGGTGAAAGTGCCCATGATTAAAGATGGTGTGAAAGCTATTAAGTATTTCACTGACAAAGGTATCAAGACTAACTGTACCCTTGTTTTCTCGGCAGGTCAGGCTTTGCTTGCCGCCAAAGCTGGAGCAACGTATGTGTCTCCGTTTGTAGGTCGCTTAGATGATATCTCTACCGATGGCTTAGCTTTAATTGAGCAGATTGTGCAGATCTACGGCAACTACGGCTACCCAACCGAGGTACTAGCTGCTTCTGTGCGTCACGTAATGCACCTGGTGCAGTGCGCTGAAATTGGTGCTGACGTAGTGACATGCCCACTCAACGTAATCACCTCCTTGCTGAAGCATCCGTTGACTGACAGCGGTTTAGCTACCTTCTTGGCTGATCATAAGAAAGCGAATTCTTAAATGAGTAATGATTAATGAACAATGATTAAATATTAAATTATTAGTCATTGTTCATTAATCATTTATAATTGAAGTGGTGTGTACATCATCAAAGTAAAGGGCAAGGCCAAGATTCCGGATTACATTCAGCTGCGCGATGAAAACTTCGTGCTGATCGCTTATTTTCGAGCAGACCGGCCTCTGAAGAATATGGACCGCTATGGACTTGGCGGAAAAGAAGAAGCTTTGGCTGCCCTTATTGAAAGCCTGGAGTTTGGCAAATTGCAGAAGCTGGACATTTAGTTTTTCTGTTTGGGCTACACCAGCTGCCCTGTCTCTTGCGTTGTTAAAGAAAGTTTGAAGAAGGCACCCAGAAGTGCCGGTGTTAGATTGCTATGGAGTTCTCATCTAATTCAGTGGTTCAGTTACAGAAAGTTTCAATCTTCCAAGAGGTAAACACCATTTTGGCAGAGGTGAGCTTTGCCATTGAGAAAGGAGAATTTGTTTATTTGGTTGGGCGTACCGGAAGCGGGAAAAGCTCCTTGCTTAAAACGCTGTATGCAGACTTGCCACTGAAAGTGGGAACCGCGCAGGTAGCAGGTTTTAATATTCATGCCATCAATTGGAGCCAGGTGCCCTACCTGCGCCGTAAAATTGGTATAGTCTTTCAGGATTTCCAGTTACTGTTTGATCGTAGCGTTTCTGATAACCTTAGGTTTGTGTTGAAAGCCACCGGCTGGAAAGATAATTCCAAAATCAAGAACCGCATTTCTGAAGTGCTGATGCGGGTGGGGCTTGACTCTGCCGCCAATAAAATGCCGCACCAACTTTCTGGTGGTGAGCAGCAGCGGGTAGTTATTGCCCGGGCCCTGTTGAATGAACCTGTCATTTTATTCGCAGACGAGCCTACTGGAAACCTTGACCCAGACGTTACCCAGGGCATTATGGAGCTCTTTCAGGAAATCAATAACAGCGGTACCGCCATTCTTATGGCTACACACAACCACCATATCCTGAAGCGATATCCGCGCCGTATTTTAAAATGCGAGCGGGGGCGGGTGCTCGATTCTGCCAAAGAGACCTTTGACCTGGTAGATGGTTTCTGAGATTTCCATTCTTATTCCGGTTTATAACCAAAACGTGCTTCCGCTGGTGGAGGCTTTACTACTTCAGGCTTCCTCACTAACGGTTCCTTATGAAATAAGGGTGTATGACGATGGCTCATCTGCTGAAGTAAAATCAGTTAATCAACGTCTTTCTTCTCAGCCAAATGTGGTCTACCAAGAAGTCGCAGAGAATATTGGCCGCTCCAAAATCAGGTATTTACTGGCGCAGGAAGCCCAATATGAGTGGCTTTTATTTTTGGATAATGACGTGTTGCCCGCAAAGGAAGATTTTCTACTTAAGTACATTCAAAACAGCAAAGCACCAGTAGCGGTGGGAGGCGTGGCTTATCAAGAAAAATATCCTAGAGAAGCTAAACTACGGTGGTTGTACGGTAAAAACAGAGAGCAGGCAAGTTCATTTAACAGACAAAAAACGCCGTATGATCGGGTTTTCTTCAGTAATCTGTTGTTAAAAAAACAGGTCTTCCTGACAGCCATGGCCGGCATAGCCGTGCAGGGGTATGGTCATGAAGACTCTTTATTTGCCCATAGGTTAAAACTGGAACAGGTAGACGTTCAGCATCTTGATAATTACGTTTATCACCTGGGCCTTGAATCGGCTGACGTTTTTCTGGCAAAAACAGAACAGGCGATAGAGAATTTGGTGCATCTGCAAAAAACAGAGGGGCTTGGGCAGGAAAGCATGCTGTTCAAGACTTACTGCAAACTAAAAAGTACGGGTCTTGTGGGAAGGCTGAAAAGTCAGTTGCACTGGCTGTTGCCGGTGTTACGAAGAAATTTGAGATCAGAGAACCCGAGCTTATTTTTGTTTGACCTGTACAAACTTTTGTTGCTTATAAAATATGTGAAGTGAGTTATAGGGCTACTTTTTATAAAACAGGCCTAAAACAGCAAGAGCCTCACCAAAGGTGAGGCTCTTGCATTACATTCATTTCTCTGTTAATGAATTAGTTTTTGTCATCATCAATGACATTTTCTACTTTATTAGCAGCTTTCTCAGCAGTATTCCCTACTGCTTTACCTGCTTTCTCAGCAGAGTTTCCTACCGCTTTACCGGCATCTTTCACTCCGCCTTTCACGTCTTTACCAGTTTCCTTCAGATTAGAACCTACATTACCGGCAGTATTTCCGGCTTTGCTGGCGTTCTTCATGGTAATATATTTTGTTTTAGCCTTTGCAATTTCCCACTTGTCTTTGTCGGTTAATTGGCTTTGCAATGCATTCTTGCGGTCATCAAGCTCATTCCAGTAGTTCTCAACAACTTTCCAGTCGTCATTGGTATAGTTGTTTTTATTGGCTTCTACATGTGCCACAAATGCCTCGTAAGCTTCTCTGATATCACGGGCTGAACTAAAGGATGAAACTTTAGTTTCATCCATCATAGACATATCTACAGTAGACATACCGGCGCTTTGGTTATTTTGACGCCAAGTGTTGTACTGTTGCTCACGCGTATTCCAGGCGTTGTTGTATCTAGTTTGCAGTTCTTCATATTCCTGACGGCGTCTTTCATCGAACTCACCCTCATACTGGGCTACGGCATTACGTCTGGTGTCATAATCGGTACGCCACTGCTCCATTTGAGCGTTAGCGTCTGTAGTGGTTGAGTCCCAGCCACGGTTCACGTCTTGTTCAAACGCGGTAACATGGCTTCTGTAATCTTCAAAAGCCTGATCACTGGTCATGGCAGTTTCACCGGTTTCAGTGCGGCTACAAGCTATTTGGCCAAAAGCCATAAGAAAAGCTGCCAAATACACTATGCTATGTTTTTTAAATAAATTCATAATTTTCATAGTTTAGTAATTTTTTAGTGTTTACTAAAAGTTCTTAGTGACTTGAACGAGTTTAAAATTAGGATGTTTCGTGAGAGGTCGAGTTATGAAATATTATACTTTTTGTAGAATGAAGCTATTGGAGATAAGATAATATTATTATAATAAATAGGTTCAATTCCGTTCTCATCCGGTTTCCCCTAATTATATTTGCTTCTTAATATTTATTGAATGAATCAATTGCAGATGGTAGACCTAAAAGGTCAATACCAACGCCTGAAACCACAGATTGATGCGGCCATGCAAGCCGTAATAGACAGCACCGCCTTCATCAATGGCCCTCAGGTAAAAACCTTTGCTCAAAACCTTTCCAACTATTTACAGGTGGCGCATGTGGTGCCTTGTGCCAACGGCACCGACGCCCTGCAAATTGCATTGATGGCTCTTGACCTTCCGCAAGGGGGGGAAGTAATTGTGCCTGCTTTCAATTATGTGGCCACCGCTGAAGTAATAGCCTTATTAGGGTTGAAGCCAGTGTTTGTAGATGTGCTACCAGATACTTTTTGCATAGACCCTGCCAAGGTAAGGGAGGCAATAACTGAGAAAACTGTAGCTATCATGCCGGTTCATCTTTTTGGGCAGTGTGCGCCCATGGAAGAGATTATGGATCTGGCCATTGCGCAGGAGCTTTTTGTCATTGAAGACAACGCCCAGGCCATAGGTGCAGAATATGTTGATGCCGAAGGTGGAACTTCATTTGCCGGCACTATTGGGCATGTGGGAACAACTTCATTCTTTCCGTCTAAGAATTTAGGATGCATGGGAGATGGAGGGGCTATTTTTACCCAAGACGAAGACATTGCTTTGGTACTACAGCAAACGGCCAACCATGGCCAGCATAAGAAATACCATTACTCAAGGGTAGGGGTAAATTCAAGGTTAGATACGCTACAGGCAGCCCTGTTAGACGTGAAGTTGCAGCACCTAGATGATTTCATTTTGCGCAGGCAGAAAGCGGCTGCGTTTTATGATTCATTTTTTGCAGAGGCAGAACAAATACAAATACCCACTTTAGCACCTTACAGCAGCCATGTTTTCCACCAATATACATTACGCGTGCCCGCAGAAGACCGGGATGCTTTGAAGGCTTATTTGCATGAGAAGGAAATACCCAGCATGATCTATTACCCAGTTCCGCTGCACCTGCACGAGGCTTATTCCTTCTTAGGACACAAAGCAGGAGATTTTCCGGTTTCTGAAGATCTTTGCCAAAAGGTAATTTCGCTGCCAATGCATACTGAGTTAACGCAGGAGCAACAGACTTTTATAGCAGAAGCCGTTTTAGCATTCTTCAAAAATTAGTTTTATAGTTTTCCTTACAGGAGATAGAACAGTTCTTTTTGAGCTGTTTTTCTAAAAACAGGCTTAAAACAGAATCAATAATTTTTTTATGCCAGACAAAATAAAGTTTGCCGTCATTGGGGCGGGTCATATTGGCAAGCGCCATGCTACCATGGCACAGCGGTATCCGGAAGGTGAATTAGTGGCTATGGTAGATACTGACCCGGCACGTAGGGCGGAAGTAGAGGCCTTTGGAGTTCCCTTTTTTGAAAGCACTGAAAAGTTCTTTGCCGAGGGGCCCAAGGCTGATGTCATCTGTGTCTGCACTCCCAATGGCTATCACGCTGAGCAAGCTATAATGGCGCTGGAGAATAGCTGTCATGTGGTGTGTGAAAAACCTATGGCGCTCAGTAAGGCAGACTGTGAACGGATCATCTACAAATCTTTGCAGACGTCAAAGTTGGTGTTTTGCGTGATGCAGAACCGCTACAGTCCGCCTTCTCTCTGGCTGAAGGAAATGATTTCTGAAAACCGTTTAGGGCAGATTTTTATGGTACAGATTAACTGCTACTGGAACCGCGATGAGCGCTACTACAAAGCGGGTACTTGGAAAGGAGATCAGAAATTAGATGGTGGAACCTTGTTTACGCAGTTCAGTCACTTTATTGATATCATGTACTGGCTCTTTGGTGACATCAAAAACATCAGTGGCCGGTTTATGGACTACACCCACCAAACCCTCACTGATTTTGAAGACAGCGGGCTCATTCAGTTTGAGTTTATGAACGGGGGCAACGGCTGCCTTAATTACTCCACTGCCGTGTGGGACACTAACTTAGAAAGCAGCATCACCATTATTGGCGAAAAAGGCAGTATAAAAGTGGGTGGACAGTACATGAATGAGGTGGAGTATTGCCATGTGCAGGATTATGAAATGCCGGAGTTGGCCCCTAGCAACCCTGCCAACGACTATGGTCATTACAAAGGCAGCGCCGCCAACCACCATTACATTTTTGAAAATGTAATTGACACTCTTAAAGGAAAATCATTCGCCACCACCAACGCACTGGAAGGTCTGAAGGTAGTGGAGATTATAGAGCGAATTTATTCCCTACGGGAGCAATTAAAAACTAGAAACTAAAAATATACTTTGGAGGAAATCTGCTGGTAATAAGTTAGAGAATGCATGTGAAAATTTGCCTTTTCGCCTGCAATTTAAAACTCGCACTTAACCCCCTTTTCCTTCCATTAAATTTCTAATTTTTAATTCATAATTTTTAATTAAAAAAAGAATGGCCGTTTCAGATTTTTACGACGAATATACCGAGCAGCAGTTTAAGAAAGGAATTCACATTAGGCACCGGACTATTCTGAAGAACCTGAAAAAAGCAGGCCTGAAAGCTGATTCAAAAGTATTAGAGATTGGCTGCGGCATAGGCACGGTTACTCACCTCATAGCTAAAGCCACGCCACAAGGCAAGGTCTTAGCCGTTGATATTAGCCCAAAAAGTATAGAAATGGCTCGCAAATTCAACCAGCAGTTCAGCCATGTAGAATTTGCCGTTACGGACATGACGGACTTTAGCCGACCAGAAAAGTTTGACTTTGTAGTGCTGCCTGATGTCATAGAACATATACCACTGGAGCAGCATCCGCATCTGTTTAAGGTAATTGCTCAGCACCTTCATGAAAATTCTACGGTTGCTATCAATATACCGCACCCGTTGTACCTAACATGGGTGCGTGAACACCAGCCGGAGTTGCTGCAAGTGATAGACCAACCAATACATACAGACGAATTGCTTCAGAACACCTATGCCGCTGGCTTCTATCTGGAAAAACTGAAGAGTTACTCTCTGTTTACCACCACTTTTGATTACCAATGGATAATTTTAAGGCCACGGTTAGTTCCAACAGAGGTAAAGGTAAAATCTAAAGTGTCACTTAAGTTACAGGATCTTTATTCTAAGTGGCTGTAAATTCTGTTTTGTAATGAAGCATGTCAGAGCGTAAACCTGTACTGTTATATTTCTATCCGGGACTTTCTTCTTTTGTAGTGAAAGACTTGCAGCTGATGGAGCAGCAGTATGAGGTGCGGCACATGGGTTTTCTCCCATCAAAAAAATGGAAGACTCCTTTTACATGGTTCGGGCAGCTACTCTTCTTGCTCCGTCATATTTGGGAAGCTGACATTTTAGTTTGCATGTTTGCTGGCTACCATTCCTTTTTTCCGGCTCTTTTTGGGAAAACAGGCCAAAAACCGACTTTAATAATGGCCGGTGGTACAGACTGTGTTTCTTTCCCTAGCATTAACTACGGCTGTTTCTCTAAACCTGTATTAGGCACCTTCACAAAATGGTCTTACCACTTGGCGGCTCACATAGCGCCCGTGCATGAAAAGCTTGTGTGGCAGGAATACACTTATCAACCAAATGATTATCCTTACCAAGGATTTCGCTACCACTGCCCAGGCTTAAAGACCCCGCATACGGTCGTTTACAATGGCTATAACCCTACTGCCTGGCTTCCAGCTTCTGGTGTAACTCGTAAGCCAAAGTCATTTTTGACGGTGTGTGCTGGATTGCACATGCGCTTCACGCAAAAATTAAAAGGCATAGATCTTATTTTAGAAGCGGCCAGACAATTGCCTGACGCAGTTTTCACTATTGTGGGGGCGCCAGAGGGATATAGATTTCCTGATCAACCAGAAAATCTTACTTTGCTACCATTGATGCCTTTAGCTGATTTGCGGGCGGTATACAGTGCACATTTCTTTTACCTGCAGCTTTCTCTATCTGAAGGTTTTCCCAATGCACTAAGCGAAAGCATGCTTTGTGGTTGTGTGCCAATTGTAAGCCATGTAGCCGGTATGCCAGACATAGTGGGAGACTCAGGATATGTGCTGCCGAAAAAAGACCCAACGCTGTTGGCGCAGTTGCTAAAAAAAGCTATTGCAGATGCTAAGGCTATTGATGGTCTAAAGTGTAGAGAAAGAATTGCCACACATTTTCCTGCAATTAAAAGAGAGCAGGCGCTATTGCAATTACTGCATACCTTAAGAAAATAAAGCTGTTATCTTACTATCTCAACCCAGCCTTTGTAGTTTTGATTCAAAGCTTTATTTGAGAAGTGGTAATAATAGGTGCCTTCTGATATGTTTTCTCCTGCCCAGTCATTCCTATAATCAGACGATTGGTATACTTGCCTGCCCCAGCGATCATACACGATCAGTCGCCAAGTAGACTGTTCACTGCTACCCCACCAGAAAAGTCCTTTTACCACAAATTTGTCATTGTTACCGTCACCATTCGGTGTGAAAATATTGGGGATGGTAATACCTGCGCAGTCAGACTCTGAAGTGGGCATATAAAATATTTCCTTCTGAACAGTAAACTCTATCCCATCCTTAACCACATGTAGGCTTACCAGCTGCCTACCTTCCTGAGAAAAATTGTGTGACACAGTCAGCTGATTTTGAATGGTAAGGTTTTCAATCTGCCACTGAAAACTATCAAAAGGAAAATCAATTTCGGTCTGAAACTGGAATGAATTTGTTTTGCAATCAAAAGTATAGGAGAAGTCTGGCGTAGGGCAAACCTCAATATTGATTTCTCCAAAATAAGAGTTGCCTCTTTGGTCTTTTGCCTCTAAGCTGTAAATGCCAGGTTGGCTAACTTCAATAGTGGGAGCTGTAGAGCCGTTACTCCATTTATAGCTAGCGTAACCTGGTGCCTTCAAGATTTGGGTTGTACCCTCTTTTAAACAAAATTCATTCCCGCGGTCAATTTGCAGTGGTCTGCTCGCCTCTTTGTTTATTTCGTTTTTAGTTAATTCTCTGTTGTAAATTTTTACATCGTCTATTTTCCCATGGAAATAAATGCTGTTGGTATTGCCCTGCCGGTGAGAGCCGACAAATGTTCTAGTGTCTCCTGTGTTTGATTTAGGATAGCCTGTTACCTTACGGCTTTTAAGTTTCACGCCATTTAAATAGAAATGGGTGGAGTCACTGTTTATGGTAATTGCAAAGTGGTACCAAGTGTTGGGTGAAACATCTGCCGTATCTCTTGAGCTGGTAATATGAGTGGCAATTTTAGGAACACCGGCAATTTGTTTGACTTCTATGGCGGTTAAGCCATAGTTTAGATTTGGGTTGTCAGAAACATACATAACCCTTGACGAATTGTCTATGGTGTGCGCATTAAACCAAAAACTGATTGTCTTTGGAAGAAAATCAAAACTATTGGGTAGAATAATGTTGTCATTGATTCCATCAAAATAGTAGGCACTGTTTGGGGTTCCGAATCGGTTGGTGGTCAAGATAGCACCATTTACAGTGGCATGGTAGTTATTGCCCGCTACATCTCTGGCATTCCCGTCAAATGGGTAATGAGCTATCAGCCTCTCAGTTGTAGTTTGGGCAGAGAGATTTATAACATTAAGAACAGAAAGACAAATAAAGTATAAGATCTTGTATTTCATGGGTGTTAGATTAGATATAGTAAACACTATAAATAAATCTTGTTTGCACTTTATACTTTATGAAAGTTAAGCTTCTTTTTCTAAAAGTTTTGCTTCTTCAGCAGTTTACTTAAACCGGTATTAAATTCAGGGGCAACTTTCAGGAGCAATATTAGGCCAGCATAAACAAACGTAATCAAGAAAGATCTTACTGCTATGTCTAGTAAAAGGTGAGGCAACTGAGGTAAAAGCCAAGACGCTCCAAATGCAATTCCTGCAATCATAAGAATCATGAAGGAGTCCCAGCCAAAGGGTTGCATTCTGAAGAAAAAGGCTACAAAGGAAACTCTAAAAACATTGATTAAAACAAAGACCAGCATTGAGGCAAAAGCCGCGCCGCTGATACCGTAAACAGGTATGAGTAAATAATTAGTAATGATGACCAGAATCACCATGAGAATGTTCAGGATGAGATCATAACGGTATTTGTGTGAGGTAACCAGTATCATGGCATTCAAACCGGTGGCAAGTTCGAAAATACGGGCAATGCCCATGAACAGAATCACATATCGGCCGGCGCTGTATTCCTCTGGCATAAGAGCAAAAATGTTGTCTACATTGCACCAAATGCCAAGAAACAATAACAAACCAATGAGAAGGTTTACTCTTGTCATTTGCTTATAAAGCGCTGCCAGGGCTCCCATATCTTGCTGCTTAAATAAGTCTGCCACTTGCGGACTTAAAATTTTATTCATAGACCGGTAAGGGACCAGTATGGCACTAGTGATAAAATAGCCGGTGGTGTAATAGGCCACATCATCTAAGCCACTGTAGGCCATGATCATGGCGGTATCTGTAAAGGTGATGATGGTGCTGGAAATATTTCCCAGAAAGGCATACAGACCGTATTGCACCACTTCAACAATGGGCACAATCTGGAACATGTTTTTACCAGGCAAAACAAAGAATTGCCTTAGCCAGAGCAAGTAAACAATGCAGATAAAGGCAGTACAAGAGTTGGCCGCTATAAATAAGATCACAAACCATTGAAAATCTATGTAACCCCAATAAAAAAGGGCGGCACAAACCATAGTAAGCACGCGTACCAGAAAGTCTTGTAAAAAAGTCTGTACAATGGTTTTATACAGAGACCTTAGATAGGCATCTAACAGCAGGAATAGCAGTGTGAAAAAGCTTAGCGGAATAATGTAGTAATAATAGTCAACCGCTAGTGGGGAAGTCACTCTGTACAGATCAAAAACAACAGGTTTTAGGAGCAAAAAAAGAACGGTAACCACAACAAACCCCATGGTGGGAATTATGAGCATCAGGAAAAGAAACCCGTTGTGCTGTTTGTCTCTGTCTCGGAAGTAAGGGAAAAAACGGGCACTTGTGTTTGTAAAGCCTAAAGCCGCGAACTGTGCAAATACTGGTGATACGCTAAGCAGAAAGCGGGTTAAACCAACCTTGTCAGGATCAGCCAGAAAATAGGGGAGAACTAAAACTGTATTCAAATACCCAATCACCATTCCAACTGTGGAGATGACGGTATTCCAATAGCCTTGTTTACGGATAACATCCATGAGTGTGAGAGGGGCTTTTGGAGCTGTTTTTTGAAAAACAGGTGAAAAACAGCTATAGCCAGAAACAAAAATAGCAGCTTCTGCGGTGGGTTTTACTATGTTATGGTGAAATAGCAGCTGTTCTTAAGAAACTTGATCCAAGGCCTCAGAAGCGGTAAGAAATGCAGTCTGCTGTTTTTGCAAAAATGCAGTGATTTCTTGGAACAAAGTCAATCCGTTGGGCAAACCATACGTGCTGAAATTCTCGTTATGCCAGAGCAATGTAAACACGCCGCTGAATCTGATGATTTCTTCCAGCATGGGTGTAATGGCAGGCATAACCTCACTTGGTTTTAGTTGTAGATAGCGTGGGTGGTGCAGTGTTATGTCCATCAGGTTCAAGGGGAGCTGCCAAACAGACGACATTCTTCTATCCTGAAAATGGAAGAGCTTAAACGGCTGACAATAGCTGTTCCGGAACCCAAAATGTTCAGAGAATCCTAAGCTGGAATCATAATGTAAATTCAGTTCCTCCAGAATAGCAGTGGAGTGCGCAGGATCAAAACGGAGGTAGTGGAACCTATTGCCTGAAATGGGTAATTCTAGCTTCTGAATTTCTGCCTTCAACTTTTCCTTGTTTGCCCCAGTACCATGGCTTCCATGAACAGCTATTTCGTGGCCTGCCGCCGCTAATTTTTCTATTTCCTGCTGAATGTAAGCGTCTTCAATTTTATAATCACTGTTGGGGTGGCCATGATGGGAGGCATGTTCCGGCAGAAAGTAAAAGGTGCCCTTGGCGTTTAGCTTTTCCAGTTCTTTGGCTACTTCAGAAATGTTAAACCAAGCTTCTTTGCCCCTCAATTTTTTCCACAGTAGTTTTAGAAAAATAGGCAAGCTACCTTTCAACAAAGCTGGTTTGCCCGCTACTTTCCAGGCACTTTGTATGTAGTCTATATCATGGGTGAGACAGGTAGCGAAGGGCTTACCATTCCAATTCTTTATTTTCACTTCCTGCCCATAGGCAGCTTGTACAGCTTCCCTAAGTATATCAAAATAATAGTTGACTACTGGGGTTGTCACAAAAGAATAGATGGACTGTACAGACGCCTGGTATGGGAACCGGTCAAACTGATCACGCTCTTTTCCATAATACTCTTGCCAGCCGCTTAGTAAGTAGAAGGATGATGCAATTAGATCATAGGAGATTATCGTGTTCCCCTGCTCATCTTGCGTCAGCCATTCTTGTGTAGTTTTATCATCAAAAAAAAGGGGTAGAGGTTTGTCTTGCCAATCTTTCCAGAGAATGTGCTTTGGCTGCGGCTCTGTTTTTTCAAAGAAATTGCTGTTAGTCTTCTTTATCTGAATTCGGCTAAATCCGTCAAAGCCATAGCTAAATTCCAGTGGTTCTGGCAAATGATATACCCGTTTGAAGTGAAAAAGCACGTAATCCAGTAGAATCTGCACAGAGAAATGGTAAAGGCTGGTGAAGAAGGGAAAACCTAAATTAGTGGCTTAAACCGTGGCAGCAAAACGTTCTAGAAAATTCTTTGAATTCTGTAGCCAGCCAGATTTCTGTTTTGGAGCTGTTTTACCAAAACCAGCCCCAAAACAGAAAATCAATTGAGTAGCAGTTCGGCTAACTTTTCAGTGAGAGCGCGTCTTGAATATTGGGTATAGTTGATGATAGGCAAGTCAAGGTTTGGATTTACCTTCCAGGTCTTGCTGATGAGCATGAGATGATCTAGCATCAACTCATAGCCTGAGTAGTGGAATACACGTCCAGCTCCACATTCATCAATAATTCTGTCTGCATCGCCTTGAATAGGGCCAATACAGATAATTGGCTTGTTGGCTGCCAGATATTCAAATAATTTACCGGTTAGTATACCAAAGTTGTTTGGCACGTCTGGTATTGCCATCAACAGCACCGTGCTGGACATCAAGTATTTTATTGATTCGTCATGAGGCACATAGTCAATGTACTCGGTAATCAAAGACAGACCCGCTGTTTCCACCTGCCTCTTTACCTCCGCTGAAACTTTGCCAACAAAACGTAATTTGTACCTGATAAAAGGATTTCGGGTCACGGTATCACAAAGAGCCTGCAAAAAGCCTTCAATGTTATAAGCCTCGGTAATGGTACCGGTGTAGGTGATTACAAACTCTTCCTTTGACGGGTTTGACGGGTATTTGAAATCTGACTCGTCGTACCCGTTCGGGATTACGTGGATCTTGTCAGGATCCAGGGTAGTGGACTTGTTCAGGAAAAGGCGTTTCATGTCATTGCTTACCACCAGTATGGCGTCGGCATTTTCCAGCACCTCACGCTCATACTTTTCGTCTAGCTTTTGGGCTACCAGCGTGTGGTTCAAGTCTTGGTAATAATAGATGTCTGTCCAAGGGTCTCGCATGTCGGCTATCCACTTCAGACCAAATTTCTTCTTCAGTTTTAACCCGATTAATTGGGTAGAGTGAGGCGGACTGGAGGTAACTACCGCCTGAACATCGTGCCGCTGAATACATTTATGCGCAGCGGTGAGCGCGTAGCTGTTCCAGCCAATACGCGGATCTGGTATAAAGAGGTTGCCGCGCACAAACTTTAACAGCTTCTGCAAAAATGACTCTTTGCCGGTATTAGCAAACCCGCCAAACGGAATGTCTTTTTTACCGGTAATCTTTTTGTAGAACTCAAAAGGTTCACGGGTAGGCGTCCGGACAACGGTGATGGAATCTGGTACTTCCGCTTGAAGCGTTTGGTCAAGAACAGGGTAAGAGGCTTGGTTTTCATCTACAGTAATCACTGTGGGAGTCACCCCAAACTCAGGAAGGTGCTTCACAAATTTAAGACAGCGCTGCACGCCTGCCCCACCAGAGGGAGGCCAGTAATAAGTAATGAATAGTGCGTTCAGGGTATCAGGTTGTTCAGTAGGCTTCAAAGTTTATTTCGTTTGGGTAATTTGAAAAACGTACGCCGTTTTACTGCTGTTTTTGAAAAACAAGGCTTAAAACGCAATGGTAAGTAACGTAAAAACCAACTAAGGCAACGAAAAACGATTTGCATTGGTTATAGCTATGGTAAAAATACGTAAGTATTTACATTAATATAACTTACGTGAAGGGGGAATTTAGCTGAACCTGCCAAGCATGCTTTGTTAAGTTCGAATATACATAGCCTTGCTTAAAAGATGGTGTACTTCCGTAATTTCTCTGTATTTTTGTATCTGTTTTATATTTGTTATATAGAACAATTTTCTCTGAATTCATCTAACTCAGCCATATAAACAACATGTTTGAGAATTTAAGTACCAAGCTAGACCGTGCCTTCAAAACCCTTAAGGGGCAGGGCAGCATCACTGAAATAAACGTAGCCCAAACCATTAAAGAAGTTCGCCGTGCGCTGGTAGATGCCGACGTAAACTACAAGGTGGCTAAAACCGTGACTGACAAAATCAAAGACGAGGCCATGGGCCGCGATGTTTTGATAGCCGTGTCACCGGGGCAGTTGATGGTGAAGATTGTGCACGAAGAGCTCACCGAATTGATGGGGGGCGAAAAGAAAGACATCAATATAAACGGTTCTCCGGCCATTGTGCTTATTGCTGGTCTTCAGGGTTCTGGTAAAACCACCTTCACCGGTAAATTGGCCAGCTACCTGAAGAAGCAGGGCAAAGGGGTAATGGTAGCAGCCTGCGATGTGTACCGTCCGGCCGCTATTGACCAGCTGAATGTATTGGCTGATCAGGTAGGAGTGGAGTTCTTTGCTGAGCGTGATTCTAAAGATCCGGTACAGATTGCCCGCAATGCCGTTGAGCATGCAAAACGTACTGGTAAGAAAGTTGTCATCATAGATACAGCCGGTCGTTTGGCAGTAGACGAGGCCATGATGAAGGAGATTTACAACATCAAAGAGGCCATTAAACCTACTGAGACGTTGTTTGTAGTAGACTCCATGACTGGTCAGGACGCTGTGAATACCGCAAAAACGTTCAACGAGCGCATCAACTTTGATGGGGTTGTGTTGACAAAGTTAGATGGTGACTCACGCGGTGGGGCAGCCCTTTCCATCAGAGCCGTAGTAGAGAAACCAATCAAGTTTATCTCTACCGGTGAGAAGATGGAAGCACTTGACCTCTTCTACCCAGACCGTATGGCCCAGCGTATTTTGGGTATGGGTGACGTAATCTCCCTGGTAGAGCGTGCGCAGCAAACCTTTGACGAAGAAGAAGCCAAAAGAATCAATAAGAACATCCGCAAAAACCAGTTCAACTTTGATGACTTCCTGTCTCAGTTAGAGCAGATCAAGCGGATGGGTGATATCAAAGATTTGGTGGGGATGATACCGGGTGTAAGCAAAATGCTGAAAGACGTGGAGATTGATGAGGGTGCCTTTAAACCCATTGAGGCCATCATTAAATCAATGACCAAGGAAGAACGCCAGAACCCAGATATGATCAGCGGCAGCCGCCGTAACCGTATTGCAAAGGGTTCCGGAACTACTATTCAGCAGGTTAACAACCTTATGAAGCAGTTCAATGACATGCGTAAAATGATGCGCAGCATGAACAAAATGGCTGGCACCAAAGGCGGCCTAGCCAAATTAGGCAGCATGATGGGCAGACGCTAGGGTTTTAGATTTTAGTAATTCGAATAATAAAAATGATAAACAGAAAGACCCGCACCAATATGGTGCGGGTCTTTCTGTTTTTGGCCTATTTTCTGGAAATTAAGCCGAAAACACTATTCTGATATTGCTTGAAAATCAATATTCCGTTTTCCCCTCCAATTTTACCCACTCTCTGAAACCTTCTAGAGCTTCTTCTCTTAACATTTGCTGTAGAGGTAGGGTACGCTGATCGAGAGGCTTTTCGAGTTCTTCGTATATGAAAGCGTCATCGAAGCCAATGGCAGCGGCGTCTGCTTTTGTGTTGCCGTAGTACACTTTGTCGGGGCGGGCCCAGTAGATAGCGCCCAAGCACATGGGGCAGGGCTCGCAGCTGGTGTAAAGTTCACAGCCAGTTAATTGAAAAGTACCTAAAGCTTGGCAGGCTTTTCTAATAGCATCTACCTCGGCATGGGCGGTAGGGTCGTTGCTGGATGTTACATTGTTGAAGCCTCTGGCAATTATTTCCCCGTTTTTCACCACCACGGCTCCAAACGGTCCACCTTTGCCTTCCTTCATTTTATCAATAGAAAGCTTAATGGCTTCGCGCATGAAGGCATTTCTAGAATCTGAAAAGTCACTCATATAAATAGTAATAATGAAATAGGCATACGTCCTGTATGCTGGAAGCGTTGGCTTAAACAGTTGGCAACGTAGCCTTAAACTGTTTTGAATGATGGGCAGCGTGGGCATGCAGAAATGTAAGCGTCTGGCGCATGGTAAGCATGCCGGAAATTGGGTGCCTGAACATGCTTTTGTGCATTAGCTCAGGTGGGAATTGATCAAGTAAATCTTTCAATCTGCTTCTGGAGGTTTCCCAGCTATTCAATACCTCTTCCAAATCAACATGAGAAGGCATATTTCCTAGAACAGGAGGGGCTTTGAATTTGAGCGGAAGCCTCAAAAACACGTTCAGCAACAGTGACCTGAAGTTTGTTTTAAGACTTGCAGAAGGTAATTTCTGAACAATTGTCAGAGACTTTTCAATAGACTTTAAAACCTGCGCATCTACCTGTTCCAAATGATAAAGTACCTGTGCCGTTGACCACGAATCTGCCCGAGGAGCTATTTGCAAAGCCTCATTGGGGAATTCTTTTGCCAACCGTACATACTCTTGCCGCTGCTTTTCTAACTTCTGAAACAGGTGGTGAAATGAAATGTGCATGGCTTTTTGTGTCTACTTGTTTCGGCCTGTTTTTAAAAAAATCAGGCCTAAAATGGCAGATTTTGGTAAGGCTTTGGGTTAAAGTTTATTCTTTAGTAGGTTTATTTCCTGTTCCAATACTTTTACTGCCCTGTCTACAAACACCACCATTTTCTGTACTAGTGATGGTATTTGTTCTGTATTGGAGCGGTGAAGGGCACTTTGTTCTATTTCAGAGTTAAGTTCCTCAATTTCCCGAATGCCCACCAAAGCTAAAGAGGGTTTTATTTTGTGGGCAATGGTTCTTGTTTCGGCCCAGTTAGAGAAAGATACCGCTCTTGTGAGTTCCTGCACCTGGCCTGGCGTTTGGTCAATGAACATCTGCAGAATGTCCAGCATGAATTCAATATTACCGTTGGCAAACAGCTCTAAATAACTTAAGTCTACATGAAGCGGTTCTTCTGCAGTACTGGCTGGCGTGGTTTCATGCGCTTTTTCAGGAGTAAGATATTTAGAAATTTCCTTTAGCAGGGTTTCCGCTTGAAAGGGTTTAGAGACATACGAATTGGCTCCAGAGGCTATGCATTTATTTGCTTCACCCACCGAGGCATGGGCGGTTAAGGCAATAATAGGAATGTCTTTTTTAGGGCAATCTTTCTGCCTTATGTTTTCCATGGCTTCATAGCCGTCTATCTCCGGCATTTGCATGTCCATTAAAACCAAATCAAAATCATGCTCTTCTAATAGATGTAAGGCTTCTCTACCGTTGTTGGCTACCAGTAGTCTGATGTCATGGTCACCTAATACCTTTTTCACCAACAACTGGTTTATGGGGTTGTCTTCGGCTAAAAGAACATTGAAATGGCGCAAATGGTGGAACTGCTGCTCAGCAGGGGAGCTTTGGGGTGGTGCTATTGATTCAGGTTTCTTGTCTATTTTCTGGTAAGGTAAATTAAATTTGAAAGTGCTGCCTTTCCCCACCTCACTTTTAACCGAAATTTGTCCGCCCTGCACCTCTACCAGTTCTTTGGCTATGGACAGGCCCAACCCTGTACCGCCAAATCTGCGGGTGGTGTCACTGCTTCCTTGGGTAAACTTATCAAAAATGCTTTCCAGCTTTTCCTGCGGAATGCCTATCCCCGAGTCTTTGATAGTAAACTCAATATCAAATAGGTCTTTTACCTTAGAAACCACTTCAACACTTACTCTAATGGATCCATTTTCAGTGAACTTTATGGCGTTGCCCACCAGGTTGTTCAGTATTTGGCTTAACCTGAACGGATCACCCATGACATACTGCGGAATATCATCATCCAGCATGAGCTTTAGAATGTTCTTTCTTTCCTTGGCTCTTATTTCCAGTATGTCTAGTAGCTGCTTTAAAAGTTGACGCAGTTCAAAGGGAATAATTTCCAGCGTGATTTTACCGGCTTCAATTTTAGAGAAATCTAACAAGTCATTAATGATAATCATGAGGTTGTTAGCTGACGTGCTGATGGCTTTCAGATAATCTCTCTGGTGGTCGTTCAAGTTGGTTTTAGCCAATACCTCGGTTAAACCCAAAATTCCATTCATGGGGGTGCGTATTTCATGGCTCATGTTGGCCAGAAACTGCTCTTTTACCTGAGCCATTTTAAGAGCAGTGTCTTTCGCTTTCTCAAGTTCCTGCTCGGTTTTTATTCTTTCAGTTATGTCATAACTTACCCCAATCACCCCAGTTACCTCTCCTTTTTCATTGAAAGTAGGCAGAAACAAACAATCAAACCACGTATCACTTATTTGAGTGGTGCATTTCGATTCGATTCCTTTAAGGGTTCTTTGTATACAAGAAATGATAATGTTATACTCTTTGTATAGGTCATAAATAGAGTGGCCAAGAGAGTCGCCATCTTTTTTGCCAATAAGTGAAAGGCCTTTGCCTCTACTCATGGTGATGACTCCGTTTGTGTCTATTGCCCACAAGATTATAGGGGCACCTGTAATTACCGTCTCTAACTGCTCCTGTGTATGTTTTAGTTGTTGCTGGGTTTGCCGCCGTTCCTGCTCAATCTGGTGAAGCCGAATGGCAGATCTTATGCTCTGGGAAATACCTTCGGGCGTTAGCAGTGTTTTAGGCAAATAATCTGAAGCGCCGGTTTTAATAGCCTCTACCGCCAAACGTTCATCGCCCTGTGAGGTGACAATCTGAACAGGCGTGGTAATCTCTCTTTCTCTGATTTTCTGTAGCAACTCCAGCCCATTCATGTCTGGTAGCATGAAATCTATGAAGATGAAGTCATACGTTTGCTTCTGAAGAGCTTCCAGCGCTTCAGCCCCAGTTATGGCCGTATGTATTTCAGTATTTAGTTTGGCAGAACGTAGTGATCTTTTTATGATCATTCTGTCCACTTCATCATCATCTACTATCAGAAGCTTTATAACGGGTTCCATGGGAGGGGTTGATTCCTTAATGTGGCAATTCTATTAGATTCCAGTAAGAATCTAGGGTGTCTACTATGCTTAAAAGTGAATGGTGTTGTATAGGTTTTATAATATAGCCCGCTACATTCAAGTCATACGCCTCTAAAATATCTTTTTCAGTGCTGGAGGTGGTCATAACAATCACATTGCAGGCCTTCAGTAGTGGGTCACTTCTAAGCAATCTCAAAAAATCTAGACCACCCATGTCGGGCAAGTGAAGATCTAGCAAAATGATTTTTGGCAGAGGGTTAATCAAAGGCAAGATATTGCCTTTTAGCATGCTGAGAGCTACACTTCCTGTAGAAGCGACATGCAAGGTATAAGGAAGACCTTTTGTAGAAAAAGCTCTTTTAATGTTAGCTACGTCTACTTCGTCGTCTTCTACCAGTAAAATATGGGCTGGCTTGTTTTTCAAGTGTTTAATATAATAACTGCCGAAAAGTAACTAAAAGAATTAATTAATGCTTAGAAGCTTTTTAGTGTTAAAATAGTAGAAAGCAGAATGAAGAGCAGCTAATCTTTTTTTGACCTTTTTTTCAAAAAGTAAACTAAAAACCACTGGCATGTTTACATTCCTGTGCCAGTGGTTTTAAATTATAGAGGGTGATTTCTAGTTTTTGAAAGATACTTGCTCAGCCAGGCTTCAATTCTTGAATATTATAACAAATTCGAGTTAAATTCTGAGGTAGTCCTTAAGGTCTTTCGCACAATTTCCAGTAGCGGTCTAGTGTTGCAACGGCACCAATAAACTTCTCGAATGAAAGCGGTTTTAAAATGTACCCTGCTACGTTCAAGTTATAGGCATTGATCTTATCGCTGTCTTCATTAGAAGTGGTCATGACAAAAACACTGATTCTGTTCAATTCAGGATCTTTGCGGAGTTCTTGCAAAAACTCAATGCCATTCATCTTGGGCATGTTGATGTCTAAGATAACGATGGGGGGCATTGGTATAGATCCTGATCTCAGCATTTCTAACGCTTCAAGTCCGTTATTGGCAATGTGCAATGGATTATTAATGCTATTTTTTTTGAAGGCACGCTGTACATTCATGATATCTACTTCATCATCCTCAACCAACAATATGTTTACCACTTTCTCTTCCATAATTTTGATTAAAAGTAAATACTTGATCTTTATTTAATCGATTTTGGCCAGGTGAAGGAAAATTCAGACCCTTTGCCAACTGAAGATTCTATTTTAATTTCGCCGCCAACAAACTTTACTATTTTACGAGCTATAGTGAGTCCTGCCCCTAAATGGTCGCTTTTATCTTTTGGCAGCACTGTAAAAAACAACTTAAACACTTTTTCCTGTGCATCTGCCGGTATGCCAATACCGTTGTCTTTTATACTGAACAAATAAAATTCTCCCTCCTCGGTACAGCTAACAGTAATTTGTGGGTGGGTATTCTCATTATATAATACGGCGTTCTGAAGGAGTTGATTTAAAACTTCTTCCAGTTTCTTTGAATAGGTGGTGAACTGAGGAAGGTTAGAAGTATGCACCTGCAGAGTAGTAGGAGTGTCTGTGCCCGCCACAATTTCCTGAACCAGGTTCTGAACGTTGATTTCCTTTATCTCCATATCCATTCGCTCAACTCTTGAAAACTGCAAAATGCCGTTGATCATGCGTTCCATTCGCTCTGCTCGGTTCTGCAGTAAATTTATGTTATGCTGCACATCTTTATCTAGATTTTCGCCCAGGTCTTCTTTGATCCAACCAGAGAGGTTGTTGATAGCGCGCAAGGGAGCCTTTAAATCATGTGACACGATATAGGCAAACTCTTCATACTCGCTTTTTAAAGCGTCATACTTTTGTTTCAGACTCTCAAAATTATCTTCACTCATGCTCTTGTAACTTTAATGTAGCAGTAACCGGTACTTTAGGCCAAGTAAAAACAAAAGTTGAACCTTCACCGCGTTCAGAATCAATCCAGATACTGCCCCCTTTTTCTTCTATGATTTTTTTAACAATGGCAAGCCCTACACCAGTGCTTTCTTTTACATCACGGGCTTCCATGGTTTGAAAAATGCCGAAGACCTTGGTGTGGAATTCTTTGGGTATGCCCGGTCCATCGTCTTGTACTTCAAACTGGTAAAAATCTTCTAACTCCGTACATCTTATTTGTATGTGACCTTCTGTTTTGTGGTGGTATTTAACTGAGTTACTAAACAAGTTAGAGCACACCTGGTAAAAAAGAGTGCGTTCACCTACAATGGTAGGTAAGTCTTGTGGCACTGAGAAAACAAAAGAGGCGGGAGGGGATAAGTTTTCAATGGTTTCCTGCATAACCTCTCTTACTGAGAAAGGAACCTGTGGAAGGTTTTTGCGCCCAACCTTAGAGTAATCTAATATACCGTTGATAAGATTCTCCATCCGTTGTACTCTGCCCCTCAATATTTTAATGTTATGGATGATATCTGGGTCTTGGGTTTCTAAATCTTCGGCTATCCACTCAGCCAAATTATTGATCGCTCTTAAAGGCGCCTTCAAGTCATGTGACACAACGTAGGCAAACTGATCTAGTTCCTGGTTCACCTTCGTGAGGTGCGTGAAACTCTCTTTTAGCTTACTGGCCATAATGTTCAGAGAGTTAGTTAAGGTGCTTATTTCATCATGCCGGTAATCTTTCAATGAAGCACTGTAGTCTCCGTTTGCAATGCTGTTGGCAAGCGCATTCATTTTGATGAAGCGCTTTCTGATAGTGTTACCCAACAAATTAGCGGTAATAATACCCGTTACAATGGCAAATAAGGTTAGGCCAATGGCTATATCGTTTGTGTTCAGAAGAGAACTGTTCATTTCGGCCAAACGTCTTTTTCTTGAGGCTTCTTCCACTTCCTGAATCTGCGCAAATCTTTGCCTGGACATGTCAATGATTTTTTTTCCTGAACCAATTTGTGCGGTCGCGGCGAACAAAGAATCATAATGAGCCTTATGTCTGGGGCTGTTAGGTGCAGAAGATTTACTGCGCACCAATGGTCTGGCAAAGCTGTTGAGCCAAACATCTACGTCTTTATTAACTTGTTGTACCAGTAGGTTTAATTGGGGCACAGAGGCGGTTAAAGAATCTAAACGATCGAAAGAACGGGCAAAACCTTTCTGCCCGTTAAAGAAAGGGGAGAGAAAGTTTCTGTTGCCGGTTAGTAAATAACCCCGCAAACCTGTTTCCATATCCAGAATCATTTTCTGGGCTGTCTCACTTTCTTTGATGACATCGGAAGTGTACAGTACATCCTCCACGTTTTCTTTTACTTCATTGGTTTGCTTTATATATCCTATGGTAACAACACAAAAGGTAAATAAGATAAAACCAATGGCTAAGTGAATTTTGGTGATTAATTTCATGGAAAGTATCGCCTGAAACCCTATTAGTTTAGTGGGGAATATATCAAAGATAGAATTTGTGTGCCTGTTATTTGGCATATAATCTTAAATTTAATTAGGTCAGGAAAAGGAAAACCTACAGCCTTTGTTCTCCTTTAAGTTCCTGTACAACAGGGTAGGTGCTGAAATTAAAATCGCAGATGCTTCTGATACACCAGTGAAATCATTTTGCAAAATTGAATAAGAGCAGCTAGTAGAGAAAAGTTTTGTTTATTTGATGGTGTAAAGCGTAGAATTGCACTATATCCGTCTTCTGGTTAATTGTCTATTATCTTATAATGAAGAATGCGTTTAATTTTTTTGTTCCTGTAATTGCCTTTTAGCAGCATTTTGCATAAATAGGGTGTAGCAGGGGATAAAAGGTCATTTTGTGAATCAAAAAATGAAACACAGTGCAATTTGCCTTTTTCAAAGATGATATTATTCGCTTTTCGATGAAATCAGCGTTCCCGGCGTTCAACTGCCTTATCTGTGGTGTGGCGGCGGCAATCATCAAAAAATATTCAGGCATGCGGAGAGGGTGAGTATATTTGTAGAAATATTCTGCTGCTCATATGTCAACTAATAGTACAGACCCGCTGGGGCTTGCAATTCAAGATTATTGGAACGGAAACAAACGGGCTACCGTCAAGGTGTTTACTGACCAAGCTGATCCTGATGAATTGCCGGCAGCCTATATGTTCCGAGGCTTTAAAGAAATGCCTGACAGAGAACGGTTTGCATTGGAACACTGTGTGGGTAGAGTGTTAGACGTAGGAGCAGGAGCAGGGTCTCATGCTCTGGCGCTGCAGGAACGTGCTGTTGACGTCACTGCTCTGGAAATTTCAGAAAGAGCCGTAGACGTGCAAAAGCAAAGAGGTGTAAAGCAGATAATAGCAGGTGACTTTTTCTTGTTGCCTCCTCAGCCTTTTGACACTTTGCTGTTGCTGATGAACGGCATTGGGTTGGCAGGATCTTTGGAGAAATTACCTGAATTTTTACAGGCATGTAAACGTTGGTTAGCCCCAGACGGGCAAATACTTTTAGAGTCTTCTGATATTATTTACTTATATGAAGAGGAAGACGGATCTGTTTTACTTGATTTGAACGGTCCTTACTATGGTGAGCTTACCTATGTAATGCAATACAAAAATGAGCGTACTCAACCTTTTGACTGGCTGTTTATAGATTTTGATTTGCTGCAACAATATGCCAGCCATGAGGGGCTGCAGGCAGAACTGCTATTGAATGAAGAAGACGGTCACTATATAGCGCGACTGGCAGTTCAATAGAAAAAAACAGTTATACTAGTTACTGTTTTGCCTCCTTTTCAGAAATAAGCTCTAAAACAGCTGTTAACTATTCTACTACCTCAATAGTTTTTTCTTCATATTCTTCACCTGTTTTCCAGATGCGGAACCTATAGGTGCCCGCTTCTCCTGGGCGGAACGGTTTGGTGAAAACCAAAGGTTTTGACACTTCTGAACAAACCACGTCAGAACCTTCTACCGGATACTTCACAAAATACTGTAGTCTAAAGGTTTTACCTACGGTGGCTGTGTCTACTCTTGAATAGCGGCCACACCCGTTCTCCGTCTGAAAAAGTATCTGCAAATTAAGGGCTGTATCTACCTTCACAGGCACCTCAGGAAAGTTTCTGAAAGCAGACACAGAAGTAGGTACCTCTACTTCCACCAAATCAGAATTTTCACTGCAGGCATTAATACCTAGGCAAATGAACACTGCTAAAAAAACTAAGAGACTTTTCTTCATAAACCCTTTTAGAGCTACTTTTCTAAAATGAGGCACAAAACGCCAGAAAAAGCAAGAGCCGCCTTTTGTAAACGGCGGCTCTTGTGAAATAGTGTAAAGACCTATTATGCTTTGGCGTAAGTTACATCCTTCACCGCGTCTATGATACGCTTTACGTTTGGCAATGAAGCCTCAATCAAGGTAGGTGCGTACGGTAAAGGAACGTCACGGCAGGTAACACGTTTTACCGGAGCATCCAGGTAATCAAATGCGTTGTGCTGCACATGGAAAGCTATTTCTGAAGAAATAGAGGCAAGTGGCCATGCTTCTTCCACCACAACCAAACGGTTGGTGCGCTTAACTGATTCTACAATGGCATTGTAGTCTATTGGTCTAACAGAGCGTAAGTCAATTACTTCAGCATCAACTCCGTCTTTGGCCAGTTCCTCAGCAGCCTGTAAGGCAAGTTTCATCATTTTACCAAAAGAAACTATGGTAACATCATTGCCTTTGCGCTTGGTGTCGGCAACGCCAATCGGAATCAGGTATTCTTCCTCTGGAACTTCACCTTTGTCGCCGTACATCAACTCAGATTCCATAAAGATCACTGGGTCATTGTCACGGATGGCCGTTTTCAAAAGGCCTTTGGCATCATAAGGGTTAGAAGGAACTACCACTTTCAAGCCAGGCGTATTGGCAAACCAATTCTCAAAGTTCTGCGAGTGCTGAGAAGACAGCATACCGGCGTTACCGGTTGGACCTCTGAACACCATTGGGGCCGAATATTGACCACCAGACATGGACATGATTTTGGCGGCCGAGTTAATTACCTGGTCAATGGCTACCAACGAAAAGTTGAAAGTCATGAACTCAATGATAGGACGCAGCCCGTTCATGGCGGCACCCACTCCAATACCGGCAAAGCCCAGCTCGGCGATAGGGGTGTCAATCACCCGCTCCGGACCGAACTCGTCCAACATTCCTTGGCTTACTTTGTAGGCACCGTTATACTCGGCAACTTCTTCGCCCATCAGGAATACCTTTGGGTCGCGGCGCATTTCCTCGCTCATTGCCTCGCGCAATGCCTCTCTGAATTGTATGGTTCGCATGTTAGCTTTATTACTGGATAAGATTCTTCTCTATTAAGTACCGGTAAAATTAAGACATAGGCCACAAATAAAAAAACTGATCTGCCGTACCGGTTCCGGAAGTGGTGAAAAGCTACGTTTTAAGCCTATTTTTTGGAAAAGAAGCCTAAAACGCAGCTGTTTACTTTTTCAACGCCGATGAAAAAGCCTGCGACTTATGGTAATTCACGAATTCTAAGTCTTCAATGGCTTTGCCGGCTAACGTTGGCTGCAAGGCTACTGCTTTCTGTAGATGCTCAGCCATTAGGGACTCCTGCTGGGTACGGGCACCAATCACTGCCAAAAGATAATGGGTACTGGCATCCTCTGGAAACTCCTGAAGTAGCTTTACAGCTAATTCGCTGGCACCTTCATAATTCTCTTTCAGGAAGTACAGGAGCGCTTTGTTGAACTGTGCCGCATAACCTGAGCCGGCGAAAGAGATACTTCTGACCGCATCATCATACTGCCCCAGTTTAAGTTCAAGCGCAGCTTTGTCTGTGAAAATATTTTGCAGTAAAGCAATTGCGCCACCTTGCTTTATGGCATAATCATAGCTGTGCATGGCTTCCAGCACATTGCCGTTTTGGTGGTGAGCTACAGCCAGGTTGTAAAACTGCTGAGCGGTAGGGTTTCTGTGTGCGGCGTACTGTAAGTTTAAAATAGCGTTCTCCAGCAAGTTCTTTTTGATCTTAGGGTTCAGCTCTTTTTGCGCCTGCTCAAAATACACTATGCCCAGGTTATTCAAGGCCTGCCAGCTCATATAATTCTCTACCGCACTTTCGTATATTTTCTTTTTCTCAGCCAGTAAAGGAGTAAGAGTGGCTGCGTATTGCATATCATCGGCGGAAAGCGCGTCTGCGTTTGCTCTGTTCTGCATTATTTTCTTGGCCAAAAGATATATCTCATAGTCTTTCCGGGGGGTAGGCACGTAGTCTACGGTCACCTCGGCATAACGCAGCACCGGGTACACATACATGTCTATGTATTCGTAAGAAGGCAGCTCCTGTAGTTGGTTTTCCTTCTCTGAGAAAGAACCTGGGCCGTTCACTATATCTAAAATCTGCTGAATTTGCTCCTCAGGCAAAGCAGAATTCTGAATACGGCCTAAGAAAGCGCTCCAGCTGTTGGTTATGACTTTCTTTTCAAACTTAATGGAGGAAAGGGTGTTGGCGTACGTTTCAGTATCTATCTTTTTTTTGATGTACTGCTCAAGTGCCACCGCCCGGCGCATGGCCAGATTACGCGTTTTATACTCATCTGTATTTGGCGATTGGGTTGCCAGAATGTCTATTCTCTTTGTTTTTTGGTTTGACAGAATAAATTCATCAAGCTGTTGAAAGTTAGTACCTAACCCTTTGCGAAGAGTAGCTAATCCTTCATCAAAATAAATGGTGAATTTAAGATAATCCGGTACTTGTGCCTTGGCCTGATCTGCAACATAAGAAGGAGCATGCACAACCTGAATCATGTGCGGGGTAGTTCTGATTCCAGGAGCCAGTAACGTGGCCTTTGTGAATTTCTTTCTGCCTTTCGGATTGGTTACTACTCCCTGTGCCATCAGCTGACCCTGAATCTTGGATGGGGTATATGGAAAGGAAAAACTGGTTTTGATAGTTGGTTTGCCGCCTACAAAATTATAGTTGCCAAACTCGAAAGGCAGGGAACCTACATGCTGCTCTACACCTTGAGCTGCTTTATAAAATACTCTTATGTTATAATTGTAGTTCTTTTTGAGTAGGTTTTGGGGCAATTGAGCCTCTATCTCAAAAGGCACTTGGTTTCCGCGCACCATCAGCACTTCTGGGGTCACTGTTAATTTCTGCTCCTTTTCTGCTTTTTTCACCATTCTGGTGAAAGTGCAGCCAGTGCTAAACGTGATTGATAAAAGTAAAAAGATTAAAAAAGAGCCAGTCAGGCGATTTAGTGCAAAAGGCATATCTATTTTTTAGAGATCTTCGTATAGACAGGTTGCTATACCGCCCACCAAACTAAAATAGTTCTTTTGGGTGTACCAGTACGCAAGATAAGTTTAAAATTAGTTAACTTAGGCTTCCTAACTTTTCAAGCACATGAAACAACTGCAATATTTCCTGGAAAGCCAAGCCTTTGGGGTGTGCACCAAATTAGGTGAAAAGCTGGGTTTTGCCACCAGCAGTATTCGGCTGTATTTTATTTACCTTTCGTTTCTAACGTTTGGCTCACCGGTATTGGTGTATTTGGTACTGGCTTTTTGGTTGAATGTGCGCAAGCACTTACGGCGTGAACGTAGCACCGTCTGGGACGTCTAGCTGCCCGAATTCTTTTTTACCTTTCACAAAATACTGCCACACCACGCTTTTGCGGTACCAGCCGCTCAATTGCGTGGTATGTTTTTTCTGCGGCACTTCTTTCCTTTTTTGGTCCAGGTACTTCTTCATTCTGAAAAACGCTCTGTGCGCCTGCCATACCGCCTGCACCTGCTTTATATCTCCCTTGAAGAAGAACTGCGCCGCTGCTATTCCGTCTATAACTAGCCTTTTGTAAAGCACTCTGTTAAGTTCTTGGTCAGACAGGTTCTTGTATAGCAAAGCGGCTCCGTTTCTAAAGTTCAGGAACGTTTTTCTGGGGTTGGCTTTGGGCAAAGTACCGCCGCCCACGTGGTACACGGTGCTGCGGCCCTGGTAGTAAATCTGGAGTCCCAGGTTTTGCAACCGCCAGCACAAATCAATTTCTTCCATGTGCGCGAAAAACTTTTTCTCCAGCCCGCCCGCTTGCCAATAAGCATTTGACCTCACAAAAAGGCAGGCGCCTGTGGCCCAGAAAACCGGCAGCACATCGTCATACTGCCCTTTGTCTTCCTCCAGCGTGCCAAACAACCTGCCCCGGCAGAAAGGGTAGCCGTAAGCATCTAGAAACCCGCCCGCCGCGCCGGCATATTCAAAGTGGGTGCGCTGGTGAAAAGACTTTATTTTTGGCTGACAGGCGGCAATGGAACTGTTTCCTTCCAGCAGCTGAACCATGGGAGAGAGCCAATGCGGCGTTACCTCTACGTCTGAATTTAGCAACACATAATACGTCGCCTGTACCTGCTTTAGAGTTTGGTTGTAGCCTTCGCAAAAGCCATAATTCTCAGACAGCTGAATCAGGCGTACCTGCGGGAGTTGTTGCTGCAGGAAAGATACAGAATCATCGGTAGAGGCATTGTCTGCCACTATTACCTCGGCCTCGGGGCTGTTTTGCAGCACATTGGGCAGAAACTGCTCAAGCCAATGTCGGCCGTTCCAGTTCAGGATAACAACGGCAACGCTCGGAGAATTAGAGTCCAAAGTTGCTCAGGTCTAGTCCGGGGATGTTAGGGAGCATGCCTTCCGTGTTTTTCTTCATTTCCTCGCGGCCGCGCTCACCGGCTTCGTCCATGGCTTTGTTCACGGCAGCCACTACCAGGTCGGCCAACATTTCTTTGTCATTGGGGTTCATGAGCGTTTCATCAAACTCAATCTTTAGCAGACGGCGCTCACCGTTGGCTGTGGCTTTGACCATGCCGCCCCCGGCTTCAGAGGTGACCGTAATGTGTTTCAGCTTTTCCTGGGCTTCCTTCATCTTGGCCTGCATCTCCTTTACCTTGTTCATCATGCCCATCATATCAAACATAAGCTTCTCCTTTCTGGTTTAGTTGTACAACAGTAACGTGGAAACCGGCGCTTCAGATGCTTCTTCGCCTGATTTCCTGTTCCGGTGCCAAAAGTAAGGGATTTGCGGGAATGGTGTCAAAGAGTGTCTGAAATTATGGACAAAGGATTTTTGAAGATTTGTGTTTTCAGTCTGTTTTTTAAAAAAAAGCTGAAAACGTTAATGTAGGGATACTCCCGTTTATACATCTCCCCTTAGCACCCTTTAAAAGGTATGGCCGTTAAGTTCTACCTGAATTTTTTGGTCAAAGTGGTAAACCACTGCTATTACTGCAGATTTTGAGGCTCTCGCCTCACTGAAGTTTCAAACTTCAGCCTGTTGTAGGTCCAGGTTAGAAACTTGAACCAGATTAATTCTTTTAAAAATCAACGACCCTACCCTTCAGGGGGAAGTATCTGGAATGAGAGCTCTACATATAGGTTTCTTTTTAAGCGCGTAAGCTCTTACCGCACCAGCGTAATTTTGCCGCTTTTGGTGATGCGCTGTCCGTTCACATCAGTGGCTTCAAAACGATAGAGATACGTTTCTGGTGGGGCGGGTTTACTGTTGTAGGTGCCATCCCAGCCGCTTTGGGGGCTGTTTGATTCGAATATGATTTGCCCCCAGCGGTTGAGTACCTGCAACTTGAAAGTAGAGGCGAAAGGAGGGCCTACGGCTCTGAACACATCGTTCAACCCGTCGCCGTTGGGGCTGAAGGCGGTGGGGAAGAAGAACTGGAATGGTTGGTCAATGGTGGCGGTGTTGGAGGCGCTCTGCAGATTGCCTGCTTCTGAACTACTGAGCAAACGGTAAGAGAGTCGCTGGTACGTTTGTGGTAACTGCTGGTGTACATAGCTTTGTCCACTGACAGTGGTGCTCCAGTAAACGTTTCCTTGCTCATCCAGCAACTCCAGCGTCTGGCTCTCAATTCCGTTAGGAAAACCTTCATAGGGGCTCCAGGTCAAGGCAACAGCACCGTTTTCTGTTCTATAGGTTGCCGCTAAAAGGGCAGGGCAGGCGGTGTTGCTGCGGGGAGATACAAGGCTGCAGGAATCGGTGTAGGCGGTTTGGTAGCAGGGACGCTGACTGAGGTCGGGAAGAGTGGTATCTAATGCGTTTTGCGGCTGTTTTTCAGAAATCAGGTCAAAAGCACCTCCGTTTAGGCTGCGGAACAGGGCTTGTTCTTTAAAAGTCTCCTGCTCCGGCACTATAGTCTCTAGAACGATTTGGTTCTGCAAGTTGAAGCTCACAAGAAGAATAGGGGCCGACGGGGGCGTGGTGCCCTGTGTCTCTACCTGCACCGGTGCCGAAGTGCTTTGGGCGCCGTCTGTGAAAACTGCTGCTAAAGAATACGTGTACTGCCGTCCGCACGCCACTTGAGCATCGGTGAAGGAATTTTGGTTGGGAGGGAGTGTCTGGTACGGTTGACCGCCTCTTATTATTTGATAATTGCTTAAAGCGGCAGGGCTGGTGTTAGCGGTCCAAAAGAGTTGGTTTTGCCGGTCGCCTGCGGTAACGGAAATCGACTGAACGCAAACGGTGTTAGAGACAATGTTTTCTTCACCGGTGCACACGTTGGTGACGCGCAGCCGAAAACAGCCGCCGGTTTGAGCTACGGTTACGGTGCGGTCGCTTTGGCCTGAAGGAACGGCAGAAAAGGTTTCCACGGCGGTGAAGGTACCTGTGGGCGAGGCGGCTCTTTCCAATACCAAATCATTGATGGCAGAGGACTGAATCTTGAGCTGTAGACCACTGGTGGTGACGGAAAGCGACTGTAGCACAGGCGGAGAATCAGGCCGCTGCGCCTTTACCTGAAAGGTTCTTTGGCACTGGTTAAAGCCATTGGCCAATTGTGTAATTACAAATGTGCCAGGGGTGGTAAAAGTGTGCGAAGTGGCTGAACTGGAAAAGTCTAAGCCGTTGCGGTCGTCAAAGTCATAGAACTCTACTACGTTGCTTTGGCCGGAATTGTCTTTGAAGGTGATGCGCTCACCTACGCAGAAGGTTTGCACGGGTACGTTCTGTTCATTGTACGCCAGAAAGCACGGCGATTGCGCCCAGGCTCCAAAACAGGCAATTAGCCAAACGAACAGAAATGTTATCCCTTTTCTCACGTCATCAACTCTTCAAAAGGAAATTGTCTTATAAAGGTGAGGCTCTTGTCTATGTCTGGTTGCAGCACGCGGTCCTGCTCCAACGGTGCCACTTGTTTCCGAAAAGCCGCCACCAATATCTCTAGAGGCTCTGAGGTACGCAGCGGACGGCGAAACTCCAGAGCCTGTACAGCGGTCATTAGCTCAATGGCCAAAATCCGTTCCACATTCTGTACTACTTGCCAAGCCTTGGTGGCGGCATTAGCGCCCATACTTACGTGATCTTCCTGCCCGTTAGAGGAAACAATGGAGTCAACGCTGGCTGGTGTGCAAAGCTGCTTATTTTGACTAACGATGGAGGCGGCCGTGTATTGCGGAATCATGAACCCCGAGTTAAGCCCCGGCTCCTGAATCAGGAACTGTGGCAAACACCGCTGCCCCGACACCAGCTGAAACGTCCTCCGCTCCGAAATGCTGCCCCACTCTGCCAACGCTATACTCAGGAAATCCAGCGCCAGCGCCAGCGGCTGCCCATGGAAATTGCCGCCTGAGATAATCACATCCTCTTCCGGGAAAATGTTTGGGTTGTCGGTGACCGAATTTACTTCTGTGGTGAATACCTGTTCAGCGTAGGCCAGGGCATCTAAACTGGCCCCGTGTACCTGCGGCACGCAACGGAAAGAATATGGATCCTGCACCTGAGCCTTGGGTTTAGCCTGTAATTCGCTGCCCTGAAGTAACTGCAAAATTCTGTCGGCCGAAGTTCGTTGCCCTGCGTGTGGCCTAACCTGATGGACCAACGGGGAGAAAGGGGAGGCCAATCCGTCAAAAGCCTCTAGCGACAGAGCAGCAATCACATCGGCGGCGGCGGCAATCTGGCGAGCTTTGAGGCAGGTAAGAACTCCGTAGGCCGTCATAAATTGCGTACCGTTCAGCAGGGCCAATCCTTCCTTGGCTTGTAATTTGATAGGCTGCCAGGAGAAAATATCCAGTACGTCTTGTCCTTTCAGTTTGAAATCTTGGAATTGAACTTCGCCTTCGCCTAAAAGTGGTAGGCACAGATGAGCGAGTGGCGCCAAATCGCCACTGGCACCCAAAGAGCCCAACTGGTACACCACCGGATAAATGTCGCGGTTATAGAAGGCCAATAGCCGTTGCGCCGTAGCCACCTGTACCCCACTGTGCCCGTAAGCCAGGGACTGTACTTTCAGGAACAGCATCAGTTTCACAATCTCTGCCGGTACTTCGTCGCCAGTGCCGCAGGCATGAGAAACCACCAGATTACGTTGCAAGGTTTCCAGGTTCTCGGTGGAGATGGAGGTATTGCAAAGTGCTCCGAACCCCGTGTTTATGCCATAAACAGGTACTGTGGAGCTTTTAAGGTGCGCGTGCAGATAGTTGAAGCATTGCTCAATCTGCTGTTCGGCTTCCTCAGAAAGTGTTAAAGTTTCTTTGCCACGAAGCACCTGACCAATTTTAGCCAGCGACAGGGGGGCAGATGTAATCAGGTGCTGCTCAGGCATTATAGGTTCAGGTTGTTTTGTAAAACTTTCTGGATGTTGTCCAATGTGAGTCGTTCCTGCAGGCCGGTGCGCATGTTGCGCAGGTTCAACAAGCCGCTCTCCATTTCCTCAGAGCCAATCAACAGCACATACGGAATATTCTTCTGGTCGGCGTAGGCCATCTGTTTTTTTAGCTTAGCCGATTCTGGAAACAATTCAGTGGCAACGCCCGCTTTCCGGAGTGTCTGCAGCACCGGCAGCGCATATTGCATAGAGGCCTCGTCAAAATTGGCAATAAGCACTTGGGTGATAGTCTGGCTGTCTTCCGGAAACAGTTTCAGCTCTTCCAGTACGTCAAAAATACGGTCTACACCAAAAGAGAATCCTACTCCTGAAACACCTGGCAGACCGAACATGCCGGTGAGGTTGTCGTACCTGCCGCCACCACTGATGCTGCCCATCTGCACATTATTTACCTTCACCTCGAAGATGCAGCCTGTGTAGTAGGAGAGGCCACGGGCAAGCGTCACGTCGAGTTGCAGTTTTGCCTTGTTTACAGAAAAAGAGCTTAAAAACGCCAGCATCTGGCGTATGTCTTTCAAACCTCTTTTGCCTTCCTCTGAATCAGCCAGTAAGGTATCTAACTGCGGAAGCAGATCTTGTATTTCACCGGTTAAGCCAAAGATGGGAGCTAGTTTGGTGATAGATTCCTCAGAAAAAGCTTTCTGCCGAAGTTCCTCATTCACAGCTTCCTGCCCAATCTTGTCCAGTTTGTCAATGGCCACACATAAATCAGCCTCGCGTCCGTTAGCACCAATGGCCTCCGCAATACCAGCCAACAGCCCGCGGTGGTTGAATTTGATGGTGAAGTCATCTAAGCCCAAAGAACTCAGTACCTCGTCCATCATCAGAATAATCTCCGCCTCGCAAAGCAGAGAGTTGGTGCCTACCACATCGGCATCACACTGGTAGAACTCCCGGTACCGGCCCCGCTGCGGACGGTCGGCCCGCCACACCGGCTGAATCTGGTACCGCTTGAAGGGGAAAGAAATGTCATTGCGGTTCATGACCACGTAACGGGCAAAAGGCACCGTTAAATCGTAGCGCAGCGCTTTCTCTGAGATTCTGGGGGTAAGGGCTTTATATCCTTTCTCCAGGTCTTCAGGCTTTACTTTACCCAAGTAATCACCTGAATTCAGGATTTTGAAAATCAGCTGGTCGCCCTCATCGCCGTACTTTCCGGTCAAGACCGAAAGGTTTTCCATGGCCGGGGTTTCCAGCGGCAGGAATCCGAACTTCTCAAACGTACGGCGGATGACCGAAAATATATGATTACGTTTCACCACAGTGGCCGGCCCAAAATCTCGGGTGCCCTTGGGAATAGATGGTTTGTCTTTGCTCATAGGAAAAAGAAATCCCGCGAAGATAGCAAAAACTGGTTTTAGAATAGAGGAGGAATGAAAGCGAAAGCTGTATAGGAACTAATATGCTGTTTTAGGCTTCTTTTTATAAAAGTAGGTTAAAAACATAGAAACTAGGTGCAAAGACATTATAAACTACCTTCTTCTATGCTACGTGATTCTGTTTCTGAATGCATTGGGTTTAAGAGCATTAAGCTGACAATAAAAGAAAATAACAGCACGCCCGCTCTTCCGTCTAGCAAAGACTCTGTCAAGCTGCAAAGGCTAAAAACACTTATAAAGCATATCAGTATGATTTTTTTCTGAACAAAAGCGCTTCTAAAAATTAAAAAGTACATAGAAAGCAGAGTCAGGAGACCTATAATTCCTAGCCCAACAGTAGTCTCCAGATACTGGTTATGCATGTTGAGTTCTTCTTTTACTCCGTTCTCAAAACCATTCTCCTTATATGTATTGGTGAGTGTATCCTGGGTGTCACCTGTTCCGGTGCCCAAAAACAGGTTGTTCTTGATAACTTCTAATCCGTTTTCCCATAGCGTCAGCCTTTCATCTAAGCCTGCCGAGCTTTCCAGCTTGCTTTTTAGGTATGGCACCTTTTTATAGGTATAGAAAGCGAGAATTGGTGCTAAGGATAAAATAACAAGCACAGCAACATACCTTCTTTCTTTCAACCCCCACACCAACAGCGCAACAGTCAGAACTATGATTGTAAAAGCCAATGAACTTCTGGAGGCCAACACACCAGAAAACGCAAATAAGTAGCCTGATGCTATTCCCAAAAATCCAGCTTTCCAAAATTCTCTTTTCTGTATGTGTGTTAAGCAAAACCAAAAAGTAATGATGAGAGCTGTACAGCAGTATAAGCTAAAGTAAGGCGCATGAAACTTCACTGAAATGGGCAGCATGTACGAAAAGTACGTCCAATCTACTTGTCCCAAGCTTTCTGCCGTAAAGGCGAAGGAGTTAAAGTTTTCTGTGTAGTTTTTGTAGAGCGCAAAAAAAGAGATTAAAATGCAGCCCAATACGTAAAGCTTCAGGCAAAACCTAGTTTGGTTAGGAGACAGTTTTTTATAAAATACCAGCGGAAGTAGAAAGATAGACGTCTGCAGTGTGAGGTACTTTAGGCTGTTACCTTTGTTGTCACTCACCAAGATGGACAGGCAGAGCAGCACTAAATAAAATGCAAGTACTTTAGCGTAGGGGGAAGTGAAAAACTTTTTCAGTTTAAAATTAAACCTAAAGGAGTACACAAGCCAATAGGCAGCTAGTGCTATAAAAACAACGGCATTTATTTTAACTGAAAGCGGAAGGGTAAACGCATATAAATAGACTAGTGTTAAATATGCTGTTTGCCAATATATTACAGCTTTATGCTCATGATTTAAATTCAGCATGTTTCTGAAGTATAAAATCTTTGATTTCTGAGATAAACCTTGGTCTGCTGAACCGCTCTGCATTTTGCCTGATAGTGGCACTGTCAAAGCGGCTCTGGTTCAATTCAAAGTTTTGTACCGCCTCTATTAGACTTTGAGCAGTTTGTTCTTTGAAGAACACACCAGTTTCAGCGGTAACTGTCTCAAGTGAGCCTCCTTTGCCTAAGGCAATAACAGGTGTTCCGCATGCCTGTGCCTCCACTGGCATTATGCCAAAATCTTCTTCCGCCGCAAAAACAAAGGCCTTGGCCTTTTGCATGTACTGTATAAGTACCTCAGAGCTCTGAAACCCTAGCATTTGCACATTTGCGCTTCCTTTGGCTTTTTCTGTTATCAGTTTTAGGTCCGGACCATCACCAATCACAACTAATTTTTTGTCGGGCATTTTGGAGAAAGCCTCTACTATTAAATCTATTCTTTTGTAGGGCACTAATCTGGAAGCAGCCAAGTAATAGTTTTCTTTGACAGAAACAAGTGTGAATTTGTCTAGATCAACCGGTGGGTATATCACCACCGCTTCGCGGTTGTAAATCTTTTTTATTCTTCTTGCTATAAAATTGGAGTTGGCTATAAAGTGGTCAACCCTGTTCACAGACGACACATCCCAGGTTCTAATATAATGCAACACACTGCGGGCAAGCAATCCTTTGATACCGAAGCCTAAATTCGCATCGCGCAGGTATTGGTGGTATAAGTCCCAGGCATAACGCATAGGAGAATGGCAGTAACAAATATGTAGCTGATTGGGGGTGGTAAGCACCCCCTTTGCCACGGAGTGGGAGGAAGATATTATGATCTCAAAATCAGACAGATCAAATTGTTCTATGGCTAATGGGAAGAGGGGGAGGTAATTTCTATATGCGGTTTTACCAAACGGAAGATTATGAATGAATGAAGTATGAATTTCAGTGTCTTTGAAATAGCTATTGTTTACTACTTCTTCGTTCTTCACTAAAGTATAGATGGGCCCGCCAAAAACTTTATGAATGTCTTCTAATACTTTTTCTGACCCTCCTATAACAGATAGCCATTCATGTACAATGGCGGTTTTGGTATTAGAATAGGTTTGTAGTTCTGATTTTGCTTTCATTAATCAAAGAAGCCCAATTAGGCTTATAAATGCTTCCGTCTTTTTGGTGATGGCCTGAGCAACTAGATTTGCTCAAACACCATATCGCACCCAACGGCAATATTTTGTACAGACTTAAATCTGAAGATAACCGCAAGATATAATCTTTCCCCGAGGTTCTGACCGTCTTCTGTATTTAAATAGGGCTGTTGAAACAATTGTTCTTTTTATTGGAGCACTGCCGGGGCAGGGGGCAGTTTCAGAAGAATTGAAAACTCAAAATTTCTTGGCTACATGTACTGGTACCTTCTATTTAGATTTTTTTTATTTCTGAAGAGAATAACTTATTTATATTGCATATTATTTCATTCTGAAAGAGGGATGAAATATAGAGTACCCATCTCTCAGGCTAGCTCAAAAGTTCACATAAGTGGTCCTTTCTACAAAGAAGCACTTGTTGTTTGCTTCATGAGTTAAGGTTTTAAATATTGGAAGAATAAATTTAATAAAAAGTATGATTGACAGAAGCCTTAACTACGGAAGAAACATTATAAAAGAATATATATCTTCTGAGCGTGAAGCAAAAGTAATTCTTGATTTAGGTGCAGGAGAAGGCGCAGATTTGTTAATTGCCAGAGAGGTGAATCCAGCATCTGAATTACATGCCGTAGAAAGTTATACCCCTTATGTACAGAGCTTAAAGGGGAAAAAAATAAATGTGCACCAGCTCAATATAGAGTGCGACCGCCTGCCTTTTGCCGATGAGTCTGTTGATATAGTGATTGCCAATCAGATTTTAGAGCACACAAAAGAGATTTTCTGGATTTTTCATGAAGTAACGCGGGTGTTGAAGCGGGGCGGCAAATTTTTAGTGGGTGTTCCAAACCTGGCCTCTTTTCATAACCGTGTTCTTCTGCTAATGGGTCAGCAGCCTTCTAGCCTTAAGAATAACAGTGCCCACGTGCGAGGGTACACGCACATGGACATCAAAAGGTTTGTGAACACCGGTTTCCCGGATGGATACAAAATAGTTCGGACAGCGGGGAGTAATTTTTATCCTTTTCCTCCTGCTGTAGCAAAACCTCTTGCCAAGCTTTTCCCTAAAATGGCGTGGGCAATTTTCTTGTTGATTGAGAAAGAGAAATCGTACTCAGGCGAGTTCTTAAACTACCCAATTGAGCAGCGTCTTGAAACAAACTTTTACCTGGGGTCAACAACAACAACAACAACAACAACAACAACAACAACAACAAACTGATTTTATGCCTCTGTAATGTAACCTGCTAGCTTATTGTATTTTAATTTAAATAGTGTTGTATTTTAATTTAAATAGTGGGTTGCATTACAGTGATAAATATACTTTCTCTGTCTTTTGTATCATGGTGTTGGTTGTGAACTTTTGTTCAAAAATCTCCAATGAACTCAATGACATTTTTTTATACAGATCGCTGTCTGATTCTAGCTGCAAGAGGTAGTCTGTAACTGAAGTTAAGGCATCTTCATTGAACAGAAAACCATTTACCTCGTGCTCTACCACTTCATTATTTCCAGTAACGTTGGTGGCTACTATTGGCAAGCCATAGGAGGCAGCTTCAAGTAGTGCCAAGGGAAGGCCTTCCCACCTCGAGGTAGACAAGTATACTTGTGCTTCCTGTAAAAACTGACCAGGATTGTTTTGAAACCCTAGAAAGGTAATATTGTTTAGGTTCTCTTCTTTTGCTTTTCTTTCTAAAAATTCTTTTTCAGGTCCGTCTCCCACCCACCAAAACTGAACATGTTGAAAAGGAGCCATGGCTTTAGCAATTTCATATTGTAACCCCATGTTCTTCTGGTAATCAAATCTTGAGATAGAAATGATGACAAACTTTTGGTTTAACCTAGATGTAGGAGCCTTAAGTGCTGGTGCTGCGGGTATTCCATTATAAACTGTAACCTGTCTTTTTTGATCTAACAGCCCAAGGGCAAGGCAGGCATTCTTCTCTCCCTCAGATACGTTGATAAATTTGTTTGTCAGCGGCTTTACTAGCTTTTCATAGAATGTGTACATGGCTTTGCTTAAAACCCCATATTCTTGCACATGAACCCCATGAAAAGTATGAAGCACTTTTAAGCTAGGTAAAGTTGCTTTCAGTAGCCTGCTGTATACACCAGCTCCTTTGCCATGAGAATGTACTATTTCTATTTCTTGGTCTATTATAAATTGCCGTAATTTAAAAAGGGCGGAAAGAGTGAATTTCCTATGAGGCACTTCTATCATTGCCTTCACCGCTGGGTTAGTTTGCCAGATCTGAAAGAAAGGCTTGTCTTTAGGGCAAGCAACGAATAAAGAGAAACTTTCAGATAGATAGTTTAGAAGAATATCTAGGTGCTTTGGCCCTCCTCCATGGTCCGCTCTAACGGTTAGGAGCAAGATCTTTTTTGGTGCCATATTTCTTAACTATCCAAAGGTAAACTAACGAAAACTGAGCCAAGAGCAGGTCAGACATGAGAGATCCGCCTGTGTTATTTGCTAAGATCAGCCCTAAAAACGTGATGAAAAACAATTCGGTGGTAATAGATTTGTTCTCCAATTTATAAACTTCAACTACCGCAGATAAAAAGAACAGCAAAATGAAGATAAATGCCAAGATACCGCCAAAACTCAAGAAAAATAGAAACATACTCTCTGGCACTGTCACAAAATCGTTGTACAATTGATAATGTGCATTAGTATTAGTGAGATGTTTCTCAAAAATTGGCAGGTTATAGCCTGTACCAAATAAAAGGCTGAGCGGGTAAAGGGTAAAGGAAAGAAGAATAAGATGCCATACCCTGAATCTCAAGGAAATATTGTTTTCACTCCCTTTTTCATTAAAAGATTCAATGGTGTATTGCACCTTTTGCACCATGCCTATATTAACATCATACATCACCAAGGCTACCATGCCTAAAATTATGACGGCAAATATGATGATATAAGATATCTTTAACTTAAGCTTTAGCAGTGGCTTTGTGAAATAGAGAAAATTAACAATAATAAATACCATTAATGCCTCTCTTGAGTTAATGAGCAGTAAGTTAGATAGCGCCAGCACCACCAGACTTTTATTTATCAGTTTAGATTTTCCTTCCAGTACTTTGGCTAAATTAAGAATATAAATTAGAATCAGGTAAGAGCCGTAAATACCATGATTACCCGTGGTCCTTTCAAACTCCCCAGAGTAAACTTGGTAAACTAAATTAGAATAACCAGAAGGGGTATAATCAGTGTTCCAAGTGGTTAATCCCACAAATTCTGAGGCCGTACCCTCAAAAATGAGAAACTTGTACAGGTACAGCAAGATAGAGCTTACAATACAGAGAAAACCTACGGTGTTGAACTTGCTTAAGAAATTCTCAAAGTTATAATTTGAGAGCAATAGAATGGAAGTAAGATAAAGCAGGTATTTAATTACTTTAAGTAATCCACTTAGATCTGGAGTGTGTAACTGAGAGAGTATGGTAGCTACCAAAACCACCGCAAAAGCTACAAAGTAAAACTGAAACGGCTTAGACTCTGGTAATATCTTTTTATAGCCTCCCATAACTGACAAGACAATCAGTACCGGGAACAATAACTCCTGCGGATAAACTGCAACGCCCTCTACAGGCTCTATTTTAAAGCTTAGCGGCAGTAAGAGAAACAAGTAGAAAATGATCTTGCTTATTGAAATCTGCATAGAGGGCTACCTATTTCTTTTTTAGAACTACACTTTCTAAAAAAGCCAATCTTTTCTTTTCATAAACGCTTACGTCAATGTATTTTTTGACCTGTTCGTTCTTTAATCTTACTCCTTTATTTTTAAAACAGAAAGCTTTGATTTCTTCAAGGTTAGACTCAACATTGTCTTCTGTGTTGTCTAATTGAAGAACCCATTCAGGAGACTGCTCCATAAAAGCGGTGTCTTTATACCCAAGTATAATTGGTAAACCATACGCCAGGTACTCGCGTGTTTTTAGGGGTGAAGCCTCATGCATGTTATTTCTATGTAGGGCAAGGGTGCAGATACCTACATCACAGGATTTAACAATGTTTTCATACTCTGCCTGTTTCAGAAAACCATGAAAATTTATATTCTGCGGTGTTTTGTAGTTAGGCTTGCTGGGCCCCACCAGTTCAAACTGCAAATCATTGATAGTTTTAGAGGCAAGTTCTAAAATTTTATCTGTACCATGCCAGCTTTGATCAGGTGAACCCATGAACAGCAATTTAGGAGCTTCGGCTTTTGTTTGGGTAGGTGCCGGTGCATAATTACTAGTTCTTATAGTATTGGGTATGACTGCAATAGGCTTTTTATATTTCTTTATGCTGCTCAGGTTACCAATTTCATTTGTAACGCAGCAAAAGCCAGATGCTCTGCCCAAGTATCTGTCTCTGATAAGAGAGTAATAAAGGAATCTTACTTTACCTTTCAGATTCTTCTTCGCAAGTTCCCTTAACTCAGACATATCATTCGTGTTCATTTCCATAACGGTAGGAAACTTTGCGATGATTTCACCAAGGGCAGACTGTGGAATTTCGGCGCGGTGGTATATAATATCTGGTTTGAAGGCAGCTAGCGCAGCTTTTACCTTTTTATGGGCTTTCTTCAATGAAAAATACTCTTTTAAAATTGTAGAAGCTGGTTCTCTTTTAAAAGGAATAATGGGTACAGAGGTATTGGGTAAGGAATCATTCTTACATACACAGAAAACTGTAACCTCATGGCCTAATTTTATCCATTCGCTGGTTTGGGCAAGTACTTTTTTGGTGACCCCGTCCTGTTTCCCCAACTCCCAAGAAAGTAAATATGCAATTCTCATTCGGCTGAATAGCTCAAGATTTCACGTACAACTCTCTCACTGGCTTTCCCTGAACCGTATAAATCTATTTCAAAATTAGACTCTTTATTTCTCAGGGTCTCTACAGCCTCTATAATTTTAGTCTTGTCTGTTCCTGTTATAATATTTACCCCGTTTTGCACTAATTCTACCCACTCAGTTTGTTCACGCAAGGTAACACAATGCTTCTTGAAGAAGAAGGCTTCTTTCTGGAGTCCTCCGCTGTCGGTCATGATTAGTTGGGCATTCATGATGAGTTGAATCATCTCTAAATAGCCAATAGGTTCAATCAATTTTACAGTTGTGGAAATACCCTGCTGCTGAAGTAGCTTTCTGGTGCGCGGGTGCAAGGGCAGCACAATTGGAGTGGTAGTATTTATCTCATTGAAAGCTTCAATGATGCTGCGTAAATTATCCGGATTGTCTGTATTTTCAGCCCTGTGTATTGTTGCTAATATATAGGATCCTGCTGTTGGTATAGTCTTATCTCCGTTTGTTTCTGCTAGCTTGTTTTGATAGTAAAGGGCGGCGTCTTGCATCACATCGCCGTTTTTGATCACCTTCACTGGCAGGTTTTCAAATCCTTCAGCTTGTAGATTGGCTACCGCAGTGTCAGTAGGGCAGAACAGGAGATCTGATATTCTATCTGTTAGAATACGATTTACTTCTTCCGGCATTCTCATGTTAAAGCTACGCAACCCGGCTTCTACATGAATTACTTTAATGTGCAGTTTCTTTGCAGCTAAAGCACCGGCTAGAGTAGAATTGGTGTCACCGTACACCAGCACGAAGTGAGGTTGCTCTTTTAATAGTACTTCCTCAATGCTCTCCAGCATTTTACCGGTCATAGCTCCGTGAGAGCCGCCATTAATGTGTAGGTGATAATGTGGAGTGGGTATGTTTAGCTCATCAAAAAACACTTTTGACATGTTATCATCAAAGTGTTGCCCCGTATGCACTATAATTTCAGTTATCTCTGCTGATTTGGAGAATGCCCTGCTTACGGCTGCTGCTTTTATGAATTGGGGACGAGCCCCTACTATCGTAACAATTTTTACCATGCCAATTTCTTATGAGGGATTCACTTGAAAAACCCTCATCCAACGGTGAAGTGTCAAAATTCTAAAATAAACCGAACCAATGGAAATTTCTTTTCCTCCAGAAACAAGATTGTCAAAAGAGTCCATTACTTCTTCCTGATCAAGTAGAAATTCCATTTCCTTAACCGCTTTTAAGAGGTGCGACCTGAATTCTTCTTGATGCTCTTGTATCCAGACAGCTTCAGAGGTTAAGAACCCCATTTTGTCATGCCTATTTTTTATCTCCGCTGGTATTTCATGCGCCAAGGCCTCTCTCAAGATGTATTTTGTCTGGCCGTCTCTTATTTTATAGCTGTCTGGTAGCCCAACAATAAATTCCACCAATCTATAATCAAGAAAAGGAACTCTAGACTCTATAGAATGGGCCATAGAATTGCGGTCTTCATAGTGAAGAAGCATGGGTAAATTGGAGCAAAGCAGTTGGTCAAAAGACATTTCTTGAATACTGCCAAAGAACTGTGGTTTGTAAAGAGACTGCTTTTCTGTATCCGTTTTAAGCCGGAAGGGTAAGGTATGGCTTCTCAATTTCAAGCTGATGCTGGAGGGAAGGAGAAACTTGAATAAAAACTGCCACGCCTTTTTGGCAGGATATCCTTTTAATTTTTTTAACGCACCCACCTCAGAGAGAATGCCCCCAATGTTGGCAGCTTTGAGCATTCCTATCAAATGTGCATCATGGAAGGGAAGATATCCTGCCAGTGATTCATCGGCACCCTGCCCATCAAGCATAACAGTAATATCATTCTTTTTTGCTTCAGCGAAAACACTCCATTGAGCTAGGGTGCTGGTAGAAGTAAAAGGCTCATCTTGGTGCCAGATCAGCTCATCCAGCAAATCAAAAAGACCATCAAGGTTTGGGTATACCTTATGGGGTTTTATTTCAGTATTCTTAATGACAGCATCAATAAACTGCTGCTCATCATATTTTTTAACAGTTGAACAAGCTGAAACTGTCTCTTGAACTCCTTGTTTGTTTTCTTTCTTTAGTAACTGATTGATAGAGCATACAATAGAGGTACTATCAATACCTCCAGAAAGACATGATCCAACTTTAACATCTGATCTGAGCCTTAACTTAACGGCATCAGTAAAAAGGGTGTAGAATTCCTCTTTAGCTTGATCAAAAGAGGCCTCATATTTTTTTACTCTTTTTCTGAGGTTATACCATTCATGAATAATGAAGGAATTATCCTTTAAGTTGAAGACCAGATTATTCCCGGGCTTTAGTTGGTTTACCCCTTTGAACAGTGTTTCATCAGTGTGATCAAAGATGCCGTAGTTTATAAAGTCTATGGCTCTTTCCAGATGCAGGGTTGCCTTCCAGTCGGGTAGGGTAGTAAACTGTTTTATTTCTGAAGCAAAGGCAAAGAAACTTTTAGACTGACGGTAGTAAAAAGGTTTAACCCCAAATCTATCTCTGCTGCAGAATAGCTTCTGGTTAGCCTTATCTAGCAGGGCAAAAGCCCACATACCGTTGAACTGCTCTACGCAGGCCTCACCCCAATGCAGATAGGCCGCCATGATAACTTCGGTGTCAGATTCAGAATGGAAGGTGTAGCCTGCATTAATCAGAACTTCCTTTATTTCAAGGTAATTGTATATTTCCCCATTAAAAACAATAGAAAGATCAGCACCATAAGGCATAGGCTGATGACCATTTGGTGACAGATCTATAATGGAAAGCCGGCGGTGAAGTAAGGCTAAATGTTGATAAGAATAGGTGCCGTGGCTATCGGGCCCTCTATGTGATATGACAGTATGATACTTTTGAATTAAATCAGGGTCTATTTCTTCATTCGTTAACTGTACTATTCCCCCTATTCCACACATCGTTTTTTGAGTATTTTAAGATCAGGTAAAGATAAATAAAATATAAGAGTATGTCATTGGCTCCAAAGAGCAATAATAAAGTATATACTGAGTAGTGGGACCCTATGTACAGAACGGTAACTGTGGAGGCAAAGTATAGTACTTGCCATAGAGATACAACTTTCAATTTATTGTTCACCATCAATGCCGTGCTTAGAGGTGACGTGATAAAACGTATGGCGTATGGCACAATCAAAATTTGTGCATAGACACCAGATGTATCCCATTCTTGTCCGAAAACAAAACCAAAAACTTTTGGGCTAAACACCAGAAAGAAAACAGTAAATGGTATTGATACATAGATCAGTTTCTTTAGACACTTTCTGATGAAGGCGTGCACGTCACCGCCATTGTTTCTGATTTCTGTAATATGTTGGTAAAAGACTTGGCTAAAGGCTTGGCTTATTAAAACAAAAGGCAAGTTTATAATTCTGAAGGTAAGCCCGAATAAACCTAAGGTTTCTTGAGAATAAGCTTCAGTAATAAAAAAAACTGGTGCCTGAAGCGAAAGGTTATCTAAAAGGGCGGTGGGCGTGTAATAGACTAAGAAGTTCTTATACGACTTGAAATTAGATTTTAAGCGTTTAAACTCAATTGCTTTAATCAAACGCCAGTAGGGGGTGACCACGCCTTTGACAGTAGCCAGAAAGAAAAAGACTTGGCTGATAAAGAATGCTACTACTAGCCCTTGGTGCCATTCAAAAGCGGTAATGAGTATGATTTGCGCCAGAAGCAGGACGGAAGACTGAAGTACCTTAGCTTTAGAAAGTAATACGAAGTTTTTGTTTCGGTTATGCCAGTAAATTAAAATGTTTACCAGTGTCAGCAGTAGTATAGTTGCCGGAGCATAATAGATAACACTGTTGTTGGTGAAGTGGCCTTGGCTGAAATCTGAGAAAAAGAAGACTGCTATAGCGATAGCCACAGAGGTGCCCGCGGCTATGTACATAGCAAGTAAGACTAGCGCTAATGCATCGGTCTTTTTGGTTGGAAGCACAATGGCCGTTTCAAATTTAGCTGCCGCTACGCCCGCTGCCACAGAAACAATGCCCATAAAAAGGGTCAAATCGCCAAAATCTGCAGGAGTATAAAGGCGGGATAGTATGGGGGAACCAGCTACTGTTATGGCTTGAGCCAAGGCAGTTCCTGAGAAAACTGTAAGAAAGTACCTTAAAAAAGGGGAATTTTTAAATATGGAGGAAAGATTGCTCAAAGTAATAGTTCAGCCTTAGTGCACTATGATCTTTTTAACTACCTTTTTGTGGCTGTTAAAAAGATGTACATAATAAAAGCCTGGAGCCAAGTGCTCTGCTTCTACCTTTATTTCTGATTGATTAGTTTGAATGCCTTCGGTTTTACGGTATACCAACACTCCAACCGAGTTATATATTTCAGTTTGAAGGGGCTCTTTATAGGGAGTCTCTATTCTGATGCTGAATTTCCCGTTGTTCGGGTTGGGTAAAACTGTAGCGGCTAATTTATCTACGCTTGCAAGCTGAGTGTCAGTAATGGTGATGGTTTCAGAAGTAATACAGCCAAGCTCATTTTTCAAAAAAACTGAATATACGCCAGGTTGTTCTACTAAGATTTCACTTGCAAAGCTACCTGGTAAAGATGTGCCATCTTTCACCCATTGGTATTCAAAACCATCGGGAGCATGCAAGGTGTTATGAGCAAAGGATAAAGATTTGGTTACCTTAGAATTAACTATATCAAACGATCTGGAAAATATTTTACCATGTTGGTTTGTAGCAACTACTTTGTAGTTGCCTCCTTGAAGAACAGACAGTGAGTCTGTGGAGGATTCTTCCGGATTCTCCTCTCTAAACCAGGAGAAACTCAGATCGTCTTGAGGCTTCAAATTAATGGTCTTGAGATAAAACTCGTCATTACAATCATCAGTAGATATTGTTCTAAACTGTAATTCTGCCAAAGGTATTTTTGAAAGGAACTGGTTTGTTTGCGGTACCGGGTAGTTATGGCCTTGGTTGTGCGACAGGTACTCTATATTGGTTAGATCTTTGAAAAAATCTCTAGTATACCCATTATGGGCTTCCATTTTATAAATTCCTATTTCATTGGTAGCCCAGCTAAAGAAATAATTTGTTGCCTGGCTGCCAATTCGCTCGTGCAGAAATGAATTTGAATACCTGCTAACCAGCCCAGGTATAACAATCTGGTCTTGAAAAGCCCATTCAAAATCTTCCCTGGTTATGGTAAAGCCAGAGGCAACCACGGTGGCGTCTGGCGAAGACTGTAAAGAATTCAATAAGGCCGCGGAACCACCCTGAGACAAGCCAACAATGATAACCCTTTTGTATTGCTCTTTTAATAATTTTACAGTTGCTATGGAATTAATAAGGTAGCTCGCTGAATAGGAGCCATTCATGTTGATAAGATAATGGGTGAGAAAAGCATAGTTTAGCTTACTCCAGCCGTTGTGAATGGCCAGGAAATCATCATTGGGTTTTACAGTAATAAATACATCTCCAAATTCTTTTACTTGCTCCACTATGTCTCGGTGGTAGCCTTCGCCATTAAATATCTCAGTAGCTTGGTTGTCACCTGAGCCTGGTATAATTAAAATAGCGGTAGATGATTTTGCTTCTTCAGAATATTTGGTCAGAGAGTAGGAATCATACTCTTTGCCTGCCAAAGAATATGTCAGCTTAAAGATGTTGCCGTTAACTTGTGCATGATTTACTAGCTTAAGCGAATCATAAGCATCATAGAAGCTCTCAGCAGGAATGTAGAAGGATTTCATTTGTTCACTAAGCTCTTCTATGGTCTCAACCTTCTTATTGATAAGACCAAAGGTTTTCACTAGAGGAGAGTTGAAACCATACTTCAAAATCTCACTATCGTGTACTTCTTGTGCCAAGGCAGAGAAGGAGAATAAGGCTGTGGCAGAGATTAAAAGGATTTTAATTTTGATAATACTGCTCTTCATTGATTTATTTCTATATAAGAATTTTTCGTTTTTTTGATGACTCCTTTTGAGTCAAACAATTTTATTTAAAATTAATAGTTACTGTTCGTGAGTCCGGTAGCTTGGGGGAGAAGCTCAGACTAAGGCTTAGTGTTATCTACAGGTTTAAGCAAAGGCAAAGAGTGCAGACTGTGTTGTTTATATATATAAAGTAGTAGAACAGGTGCGTAGAAAGGGCAAAACCTACCAAAGTAGATTTTTAAATAAAGCTAGCCAAGTCAAGGATATATAAATTTATAGCAAATTGGCAGTTATGCCTATTTATAGCGCCAAATATACAGAAACAGTATTTATAATGTTTATTTAATTTTTTTAGCTTTGCTGTATGAATGAGTTCAAGTCTGCTAAGTCTAGCGTGGGGGATGAGATTGACCTAAAAACTGTCTTTGACAAAATTGGGGCCTTCTTTAAGAGTATCTTAAATATTATTATTTCCGCAATAAAGCTTACCCTAAGAAGGTGGCTTTTTTTGGTTCCGTTTGTACTAGTAGGGTTGGGTTTGGGTTATTTAGCTTACAAAGTAACAAAGCCCTATTACAAGTCTTCAATGGTAATGATGTTGTCTAACATCCGGAATGACTTTGTAAAAGACCATCTTCATAACTTATCAGAGCTTGTTTCAGAAGAGAACTATGAGGAGATAGCAAAGAACCTTGATTTTACTGTTGAAGAGGCGAAGCAAATAAAAGAGATGAGTTTTGCTAACCTTGACGAGGAGAAAATTGAAAATGACAGTGTGCTGACAGGCTCTCCTTTCAGAATAGAACTTAAACTCTATGATAACAAGTTGTTTTCTAAAATGGAAACAGCTCTTGCCAATTATTTAGAGAACAACCCTTATTTCTCAAGAAATAAATCTATAAGAGAACAGCAGGTTTTAAGCTTGTTGTCTAAGTTGAAAACAGAAATAGCTTCAATAGACTCCATCAAAACAGTTGTTGTTAACCCTAAAGGACCAGTAAATGGTTTTATTTACGGGGAGGCTACAGACCCTACCAACTTGTATAAAGAAGGTATTTCTCTTTTTGAACGAAGAACCATGTTAGAGGCTGAGTTAAAAAAGCTGGATAACATACAAGTGGTGGTTGGTTTTACCAATAGATTAAAGCCTGCCTCTCTTAGTTTAAAAAAATACATGTTTTTTGGAGGCGTACTTACTTATTTACTAGGCTTAAGCATTTTATTTGCAATGGAGCAGAAAAAAGAAATTTCAACTGCTGCCTCAAGAAAATATACTGCTGCGTAGTTTAACCTTCATTTCTTTAACAGCCGATAAACAGAAAAGGCAGGTGAATCACCTGCCTTTTCTGTTTATCGGCTGTTTTTCTTAAATCTCGGTTAAATCATCCTCTTTCTGGTGCAGCCAGCTCAGATTATATAAATCTTTCCGGCGGTCACGTAAGTTACGTACGCTGCCGGTAGTATTAAGGTCCTTGAGCAAATCTAAATCCAGGTCGGCAATCAGGGTCATCTCAGTGTTAGGTGTAGCTTCGGCTATGATGGCATCATGCGGAAAAGCTACGTCAGAAGGAGAGAATACAGCAGACTGAGAGTATTGAATGTCCATGTTTTCTACCCGTGGCAAGTTACCCACGCTGCCAGTGATTGCCACATAGCATTCGTTTTCAATGGCTCGGGCTTGGGCACAGTGTCGTACGCGCAGATAGGCATTCTTGGTATCAGTTTGGTAAGGCACAAACAATACCTTCATGTCTTGGTCTGAAAGCATACGGGCCAATTCCGGAAACTCGACATCGTAGCAGATCAGAATGCCTATTTTACCGAAATCAGTGTCAAAAACACTTAGCTTGTTCCCTCCACGCATACCCCAATAATGGGCTTCGTCTGGCGTAACATGTAGTTTGTATTGTTTGTCATAAGTACCATCGCGTCTACACAGGTAACTCACATTGTGTAGCTTGTTATCAATGTACTCAGGCATACTGCCCGCAATGATGTTGATGTTGTAAGACAACGCCAGGTGAATCAGTCGCTCTCTTATGCCCTCTGTATAATCAGCCAGTTTACGGATGGCGGCAGAAGGAGTGCGTTCATCTGTAAGAGCCATCAGAGGAGCGTTAAAGAACTCTGGGAACATGACCATATCCGCTTTGTATGAGCTAACGGTGTCTATGAAGAATTCTATCTGCTGCTCAAAGTCTTCCAGTGAATTCATTTGGCGCATTTGCCACTGAATGACCCCAATACGAACTACTTTTTTTGTACCCCCAACCAGCGTTTCTTTTTCTTCATAATAAACGTTTATCCACTCCAGCAAAGAAGCATAGGCCTTGGAGTCTTTGTCTTGGGGCATGTAGGCCTTAATGATTTTACGGACGTGAAAACCGTTGCTAAGCTGGAAAGTAAGGATAGGGTCGTATATTTCTTTATTACGAACCTGCTCAATGTACTTGCCCGGCGTCATTTTATCTGAATGCTCCTTGTAGCCAGGTATACGCCCGCCCAAGATAATTCCTCTCAAGTTCAGGTTTTCGCAGAGTTCTTTACGGGCATCGTACAAACGGCGACCTAGGCGAAGGTTCCGGTATTCTGGGTGCACGAATACGTCAACGCCATAAAGAGTATCCCCATCAGAATCATGGGTGTCAAATTTACCGCCGCCGGTTATCTGTTCGTAGTTGTGTTTGTCTCCGTATTCGGCGTAGTTTACAATAATGCTAAGAGCGGCCGCTACCACCTTTCCTTTGTCTTCTATACAAAGCTGGCCGTCTGGGAAGCGCTTAAGCAGTGAGTTAAATTCTTTCTGTGTCCAGGAGCCACCTAAGTTCGTGTATACCAGCTCCATTATTTGTTTCACTTCTTTATAGTCAGAAGTGGTGAGTTGGCGTAATATTAATTTGTGTTCAGTATTTTCAGACATGTGTTTGTAATGATTTTTCTCTGAGGAATTCAGATGAAGGATATAGGGATTCTTTTTCCACTATATATTATACTCAAAAGTAAGCAAGGGAGTTCCAGAACGCAACTTATACAGAAGTATGGGTAGGCCTGTTTTAGGTCCATTTTTCTAAAATAAGGCCTAAAACAGGAAAGTCTTAATTTATAAAAAGCATTTGTTCTAGCCTCTGTTAAACCGCAATTTCTGGTACGTCTCCCTCTATTATCAGCTTTCCGGCAGTAGCATTCTTTATTTGCTCCACACTTACTCCAGGTGCTCTTTCCAATAGTCTGAATCCATTACCGGTAACTTCCAGCACCGCCAAATCTGTTACAATTTTTTTAACGCACTGCACACCGGTAATTGGCAAGGTACACTGCGGGAGGAGTTTTGACTGACCGTCTTTGGAGGTATGTTGCATAGCCACAATGATGTTTTTGGCCGATGCCACCAAATCCATGGCGCCACCCATGCCTTTGACCATTTTGCCGGGGATTTTCCAGTTGGCAATGTCCCCTTTTTCAGACACCTCCATGGCACCCAAAATGGTAAGATGCACGTGTTCTCCGCGTATCATGGCAAAGCTTTCGGCGGAGCTGAAAATGGAAGAGCCAGGCAGAGTGGTGACGGTTTGCTTACCCGCATTAATCAGGTCAGGGTCAACCTCCGCCTCAGTAGGGAAGGGGCCCATGCCTAAAAGACCGTTCTCACTCTGCAGCACCACATCCATTCCCTCTGGTATGTAATTCGCCACCAAGGTAGGTATTCCAATGCCCAAGTTCACATAAAAGCCATCCTGTAATTCCTGAGCTATACGTTTCGCGATTCCATGTTTATCGAGCATAATGTGCTAATTATAAATGTGCTAATGTGTTAGTTGTTTTTTGTAGATGAAATTATCTTGGAAAGCAGTTTTTGCAGTTCTAATAATTTCTCAAGTTTGTCATCTATGCTTGTGTAATGTTTACTGTGCTTGCACAAAAGAAGCCAATATTCTGTCTCAATGGCTTCTTTGGCCGCGATCTTAAGTTTATGGATAAAGTCAGCTCTACTTTCTGCGTGTTGTGCTTCCCAAACGTTAGCTCCAATGGAAGTTCCGCTTTTAAGAAGTTGGTTGGCTACTACATATTTACGCTGCTGCTCTAAAGTTTCTGAGTACACAATAATGGTTAGAGCAAAATCAAAAGACTTAGCTACTATGGCATTCTGTTTTTTGATTGGCTCTTGTTCCATTAATAAATTAAATCATGCAGAAAAAGAATAGCACATAAAATCATTCAGGAATTAGCACATTACCTAACCGTTCTCTGCTCAATGCGCTTCTCGTAGTCTTTGCCCTGGAAGATACGCTGCACATAAATACCCGGTGTATGAATCATGTTGGGGTCTAGTTCACCAACTGGAACAAGCTCTTCTACCTCGGCTATGGTGATCTTTCCGGCGGTGGCCATCATGGGGTTGAAATTGCGGGCGGTGCCTTTGTAGATAAGGTTGCCAGCGGTGTCACCCTTCCAAGCTTTTACTAAGGCGAAATCTGCTTTCAACCATGACTCCATCAGGTACATTTTCCCGTTGAACTCGCGGCTTTCTTTGCCTACGCCTATTTCTGTGCCATAACCAGCAGGGGTGAAAAAAGCCGGAATACCAGCTCCGCCCGCCCTGATTCGTTCAGCTAAAGTTCCCTGCGGGATCAGTTCTACTTCCAATTCACCAGAAAGCAGCTGACGTTCAAACTCAGCATTTTCGCCCACATAACTGGAAATCATCTTCTTGACCTGGCGTTTTTGCAGCAGTAAACCAATGCCAAAATCATCTACTCCGGCATTGTTTGAAATACACGTTAAGTTTTTGATGCCTTTGTTTAAGAGCTCATTGATGGCGTTCTCTGGTATGCCACACAATCCAAAACCACCAAGCATTAATGTAGCACCGTCTGGAATGTCATGGCAGGCCTCGGCCGCATCTTTCACCACTTTGTTTATCATAAATAAAGAGTAGTTAGTGTAGTAGTTTAAATGGCGTTTTGGCTCTATTTTTCATAAAACAGCCCTAAAACGTATTAAGGAATTCGGCGAGCAGACATGTTGCCGCCAAAGAAGGACATCGGCACAAACAACAAGACAGCCACTACTACAAACCATAGTGGGTGTTCAAACTGCCAAAAATTGACAATGCCAAAAATGAGCAGAACGGTGCCAACAATAAGCGCGTGTATTACCGGTTTGGCAGGAGCGTAGCGAGCAGCCAGGTTGCCGCCTAAAAAAGCCCCAATAGCATAGGCAAGTAAAACCAGTAGAAGGGCGCCAACGGGAGCATTGGTAATATAAGATGCCAAGGCCTGCGGATCTTCTGGGTTCACAGTAGCGGGCATGGGGTATAAAAGCTGCCCCAAAAATTGCACGATGCTAATGGTGAACACCCCAAGGGCTATGCCACCTAAAACAGAAAGTATGCTTTTGAACATAGAGAAAGGTTTGTGTTAGAGACAATCCTACTACATGGGCTGTCTTTCCCCTCTCTCTATCGTGAAAGCCCGTTGTGAAGTTACGGATTTCGGTAATTTATCCTAACAACTGTAAGGCTTTCTCTTTATCCAGGTACAGTTGCTGGACCATGTCCTCCAGCTTGTTGAACTTGAGCTCTGGCCGCATGTAAGAAATAAACTGTACCATAATTTCTTTGTCATACAGGTCTCCTGAGAAGTTGAAAAGATATACTTCTATGGTTTGAGCCCCGCCTTCTACCACTGTAGGATTCGTGCCTATGTTCAGCATGCCTTTATGCTGCCCCTGTGGTGTCTGTACCAGTACCGCGTACACACCCTGTGCCGGAATCTGCTTCAGCTTTTCGGCTACCTGTATGTTGGCAGTCGGGAAGCCTATGGTGCGGCCTAACTGTCTTCCTTTGACTACAGTACCGGTAAGGGAGTAGGGGCGGCCAAGGTATTTGGTAGCCGTTTCTAAGTCGCCGTTTTCTAAAGCAGTTCTTATTTTGCTGGAGCTAACCCCCACGGCATCTACATCTTGCCGAGGAATTTCCTCCACCTCAAATCCGTAGCGGTTGGCGTTCTGTTGTAGATAGTCAAAGCCGCCCTCGCGGTTTTTGCCAAAACGGTGGTCGTAGCCAATCACTAATTTTTTGGTACGCAGCGTGTCAATGAGAATCTTCTGAATATAGTCCTCCGAGCTCCATTGGGCAAATTCTTTGGTGAAAGTAAGTATGAGAAGAAAGTCTACACCATACTTCTCCAACGCCTCAATGCGTTCTTCTATGGTAGAAAGCAGGCGCAGAGAATCATCAGCAGGATTAAGTACCGTACGCGGGTGCGGCCAATAAGTGATCACAACGCTCTGGCCATTGTTTTGACTGGCAGACTCCGTTAGGCGTGAAAGGATCTGCTGGTGCCCTACGTGTACACCGTCAAAGGTGCCGGAAGTGACCACCGCATGCGGAAGAGAAGGAAATTGATTAAGCTCCCGAATTACCTTCATGGTGGGCCATTATTTTTTCGCGCAGTTCCTGAATCTGGTCAAGGCTCATGGCCTGATCAAGGTGGTAATCTCCAATACGGGTGCGAACCAGTTTTGAAAGATAGGCGCCACAACCCAACTTTTCTCCTAAATCGCGGGCTAAGCTGCGGATATAGGTGCCTTTGGAGCATACTACTCTAAAAGACACTATGTTTCCCTCAATACCAGTTATTTCAAACTTCTTGATGGTAATTCGTTTTGCCTTGATTTCGGCGTCTTGTCCTTTACGTGCCAGTTTATAAGCCCGTTCACCGTTCACCTTTACTGCAGAGTATATCGGCGGAACCTGCTCAATCTCGCCTTCAAAAGATTGAGCCGCCGCTATAATCATATTTTCTGTAATATGATCTGTAGGAGAGGTACTATCAATTTCAGTTTCAAGGTCAAAAGAATGAGTTGTATGGCCAAGGGTAAAATGACCAGTATATTCCTTTTCCTGCGCCTGAATTTCCTCTATTCGTTTGGTGAACTTACCGGTGCAAAGAATCAGTAAGCCAGAAGCCAATGGGTCTAGGGTACCGGCGTGGCCTATTTTCTTTATCCGCAGAGCAAACTTGGTTTTTTTGACCACGTCAAACGAGGTCCAGGTGAGGGGTTTGTCTATGAGCAGAATGGCTCCGGCTTCAAAATCGTATGGAGGCTTTAGCATTATACTACTTGTAAGTCAACGCCCATGGCTAATAAAATCAAGAGCACCAGCCCCACAAGAATACGGTAGTAGCCAAACAACTTAAAGCCGTACTTGGTCAAAAACTCAACAAAAAACTTAATTGCGGCCATGGCCACCAAAAAAGCCACAACATTACCAATGGCCAAAGCCTGCCATTCCTGGGCGGTGATAGCGGCAAAACCAGCTTCAATCTTATCCAGTTTAAAACTTAGTACATCAGAGATTTCAAGATGCAACAGGTCTGTTAACACGGAGTAAGAAGCGGCTGCCAGCATGGTTGGAACTGCCATGAAAAATGAAAATTCAGCAGCGGCTTTGCGGGTCATCTTTTGGGTAAGTCCCCCAATGATAGTGGAAGCAGAGCGTGAAACCCCAGGTATAATGGCCAGACACTGGAAAAAACCAATCACCAAGGCATTTTTGTAGCTTGGCGTAGTCACAGGATTCTCCTTTTCTTTAAACCAGCGGTCAACGAAGATTAAGATAATGCCGCCTAGTAGTAAACTAATGGCTACTACTTCCACTCGCTCCAGCATGGCATCTACCATATCTTTCAGCACAAAGCCTATGGCCAAGGCTGGAACTACTGCCGTAAAAAGCTTTTTGTAGAAGTTGACGGAATTGATAAAACGCTTCCAATATAAAACCACTACGCTCAGAATAGCCCCAAACTGAATGGTAACCGTAAACATCTTGGTAAACTCGAAAGCACTGATGCCCATTAAACTGGAAGCTATGACCATATGCCCAGTAGAGGAAACGGGTAGAAACTCAGTTAAACCTTCTACTATAGCCAGTATTATGGCTTGCCAAATACTCATTATGCGTCTTTTCGGGGTTTAGCCAAAATGGCGAAAAACTGAATGATGAAGCCAATCAGCAAAATAATTGGGCCTACCGTTAAGCCCAATACGCCGTATCCGTAAGGCTGAGTGTCAAGCGACATGATGATAAACCCAATAGCCATGACCAACAGGCCCAACAACATGATTTGGTAGTTCCTACGCCCGAAGGAGAATACGTTACGGTTTTTGTTTTCCATGAAAGGATTAATATAAATCGTCTAAAGAGGCCCTGAGATATTTTCTGACAGAGCGCAATGAGCTGAAGAACCCTAAAGCCCCACCCAGTACCAGCAGTGCCAGCAATAAAATCATAATTTGTTTTTCGTCGCGAAGCAGGTACAGCTCACTCATTTCAAAGTAAGCATATTGCAGAAGCACTAATAATAATGCGGAAGCCAAAATACCGCTGATCAAGCCCTGCAGGGTAGCTCTGTTAAGGAAAGGGCGCTGAATGAAAAAGGAAGTAGCGCCTACCAGCTGCATGCTTCTAATAAGAAAGCGTTGTGAGAAAAGAGCAAGCTTGATAGTGTTATTGATAAGAATCATCACCACCAACACTAAAATACCAGCGAAGCTTATGAGCAATATGCTGAGGCGTTTCAGGTTCTGGTTAATGTTGTCTATCAGGCTTTCTACATATTCCACTTCAAAAACACCGGTAGTAGTCTGCAGGTCATGCTTAATCTTTTTCAGCTGGGCAGACGTGGCAAACTCTGGATTGATGCGTAGTATAAAGGCATCACGTAATGGGTTCTCCCCCAGAAAAGATAAAAAGTCCTCTCCGGTCTCCTGAATAAATTCACGTGCGCCTTCTTCTTTAGACAAGAAGGTTACCTGAGGCTGGCCATCCGTTACGGCAATGTATTCTTTGCGCCCTAACGTCTTGTTCAATTTCTCTATCTCCATAGGCGAGATTTCCCGCTCCAGGTAAACCTGAACCTCCATGTTTTCCTTTACCAGATTAGATAACTTACCGGCATGGATGAGTAATAGCCCAAACAGCCCAATGACAAAAAGTGCCATGGTAATGCTAAAGATCACCATGGTATGTGGGTAATTGCCCAGCTTTTTCTTTCGGGTATGTTTTATTGGTTTTGCAGCCATAGAAGAGTATCAAGGCAAAAATAAGAATTATTTAGTAGAAGAACGGCAGCTGTTCTGTTTTTAAGCTGTTTTAAGAAAAATAGGCCTAAAACAGACAACGAATACAAGATCTAATCTTCTATTTTCAATTGATTGGGCGGAGTAGGAGTGTCATCTACTATGCGGGTGTTTTCTACTCTTTGGGCAGCCCGTCTGGCCCGGCGGCTTAAGCGGCGGCGGCGGAATAATTCTCCAATACGGTCGAAGTTGGCTTGGTGTAACACACTTACCTTGGTTCTTGACGTAGCGGCCACTGCCTCAAAATCACGCGGGGTGGTTTCATACGTGGCTCTCAGCCTAAGCTGTCCGTCTTTGCTTAAGTAGTATTCAATTGACCAGTCCCCGGCTGCGTTGGCTCGTCCATTGCCATAGCGGTTATTATTGACACTCCCTTCGCGGGTAACCCGTAACCGCCCTTCCATAAAGGTGTAACTGAGTCTTAGCTGTACATCGTCCAGAACCTGGTCACCGTAGCCGCTTACTCCTATGTCTACTTCTAAATTTGAATCTATTTGTGATAACCAATAGCTCAATTGGTTAGAAAACAGTTCACCTACGCTGCTACCCAAATCACCAACTAAGCCTAACTGTATTTCATTTTGGTTTGACAGGCGCTTAAAAGCCAAGAGCGAAAACACTTGCCTGTTTAGTTCCTGCTCATCATTTCTGATGTTGTTTAAGTAGGCGGTAATCTGATCTTGCAGCAGGTTAGGTGTGTCGTTGAACTCCATGTTCAAACTGATCTGAGGAGTCATGATTGGTCCCTCCAGTTTCATTACCGCAGTAACCGGATATCTTGTTTGAGCAGCCGCAGACTGTAACTGTTGCTCAGAAAGCGCACTGGTAGCCAAAATTGGAGCCAAAGACACTCGTTGGGTATAGGCGGCCGTAATATTCAGCATTCCTTCCAAAGGATCTCCGTTCCAGGTTACCGTACCACCAGGGCGAATGTTGAATTCTTTGTTAATGATGCCCAGCATGGTAAAATTGTAACGGCCCTGCAAAATTTCATAGGTGCCGTACATAGAGAATTCACCACGGGTATCTATTACCATTCTGATGTTGCCTTGCCCACGCCCCCGAATGATGTCACCGGTGCGTTCATCAAAAATCAATTCTATGTAAGCATTCTCATCTATGTCAAAATTGAAGTTGAGCCTGATGCCAGATAAGTCCACGCTTTGTTGCTCTTCAATCTTTACCACTGGGGTGGGAGTGCCTACGCTGTCATTTACGTTGGTGTTCACAAACGTAATAAAGTTGCTTCGCTCCAGAGACGTGGTATTGTCAAACGGAATGGCAATATTGGTGTTAGGCTCGCTTCGGGCTGTAATATTTACTTGTAAGTTAGAAGGAGCACCCAATGCAGATGCCTCACCGGTGGCAAAGGCTGTTCCGTAATACATTGGGTTATCTTCACGGGTGGTGTTCAAGACCATAAAGCGGGTAAACCGCGCTCTAAGATCCAGTACCATATTTGAAAAACCGTTGTGGTAGATGCCACCGTTCACTATTGCCGTGTTGTTATAAATGTCGCGTAAGCGTACATTCTGGAACGAGATGCCGTCTTCATTGAAATAAACACGGTCAGAGAACGAGTATTTGGTTTTAAGATAGCCAAACACGAAAGAACCATTGGTCACCATTACAGAGCCTTGTAAAATAGGACCGGTTAGCCTGCCAGTAATTCTCACTCTGCCGTCCATGGTTCCTCCTAGGTCTGTCATCACTACTTTTACAAGCGGCTCAACAAGTTTCAGTTGGGCATTGTCCATTACCGCCAACAAGTTGAGTTGTTGGTTCTCGGCGTTGGGGTCATAAGAACCGGTTAGTGAAAGCACCTTTTGGTTGCTACGACTTATGCCCAAGTCCACCTTCATGTGGTCCTGAGCATTGTCCCAGGTGGTGGTGCCGGCAATGTTTCCGATGTATTGGTTACTTACAGTAAAAGAGTCAACAGCCAGAGTAGAAGATAGGGCTACCTCACTGTACAAATTGCGCAGCAGCAACTCTGCATTTAATCTTCCTCCAATTTTGTCTGTTAACAGCGGGTTCAGGTTCTCCAGCTGAAAATCAGATATGTCTACAGTAAGGGTTTCCTGCGGGTTTTCAGAAAGGCGGCCAAAAACGCTGATGCTCTGTGGCCCATTAGAAAACGTAATGTTGTCAAAGTAAATAGTGCCATCATCAAAGACAATGGTGTTGTTGGGCGAGATGGTCCAGGCCCTGTCTAATATGTTGATAGCTGATTGGTTGAAGACAATCTTAATGTCATCTTGCTCAAAAAGAACGTTTCCGCTAATGTTGGCGCGGTTTGTGGTGCCGGTCTGGGCAATATTGCTCGAGAACCGAATTAGGCGGTCACTCCATACACCCTCAACGTATAGGTTTTCAGTGTCACCGGCTCCAATGAGTTTCTGTCGCTCAGAAGTGTAAACAGTATTCGCCAGAACATCAGGGCTATTCCAGAGCTTTGAAGAAGTGATTTCGAACTCGTTTTTATAAAGCTGATTTTTGCCAATGACCACCGTGTCAAGGTAACCCACCAAAGATAAAATAGTGGTAGGGCCGTTTCTAAAAGTACCTTCCATTCTTGAAAAGTCAGAAACGGAGACATTGGGGGCAAAAACATGCAGAACAGGATTAATATGCCTTAAATGAACATCCAGCTCAATTTCATAGGGCTGGGGTGGAGTATTTGGCTTTCGGCTATAATACCGTTCTATGGCAGCGGGATCATTTTCTAAATTCAGCTCGTATTCGTGGTAAAGCGTTTGCAGGTCTTCAAACAAGGTGCTGTACTCAAAGTTGCCTCCCGCCCGAAGAGCTAGAATCTCTGACCCTACATGCAGCTCCCGTATGTTGTCATGAAAATGAGACAATATGTTCAGTGAGTCTATTTCAACCTGGTTTCCGTCATACCACAGGGTGGTGTTCTTGAAATTAGCTGTTCCGCTTATTTCGTCTAATTGAATGCCGGTAAAATCAACTTCAGCAACTGTTTGCAGTACCAGGTTCCGGTCTGTCAGGCCTAAGGCTTTTAAATCTGCCCGCTCCACCTGTGTGGTGAGGTCAAATACCTGTTGTTTGTTCTGCAGGTTAATTTGGCCAGTAGCGTCAAGCTGCAGATTAGGATCTTTGATGGAGATGTTGCCCTGAAATGTTTCCCGGCTAAGATCAGCGTCAACGACTATATTCCGGTAGTTATAGTTATTTACATGAATGGCGTTCACGGTGGCATCCATGTTCAAACGAGCAGACGAGAGCGAAAAACCACTGCCCTGCACACGGCCATTCATGGTAATGGTTTTGATAACGCTTCTGTCACCAATTAAGCCGCCTACATCAAAGTTGGTAGTTTTAAGGTAACCTCTGTAAGACGAGTGGTTTGCGTTCTGTTTGTCAAACTTCAGGTTTATGTCTGACTCTAGTTTTCCCAATGCAGTGTTAAAGTTACCGTTGGCAACAAAGTCATTGTAAAAGCCTGTGAAAGCACCTTCAAATTTTATGGTTCCGGCTCGGGCGGCCACTACATAAATGTCTTTCGGAATATAGCGTTGAAGATCACGGGCGTTAACGCTGCTGGGGCCTAACTCCAGCGTGGCGAAGGTGTTTCTGAAATCGGGCAGTCCCTCGGCACTAAAGTCACCAGTTATGCGTGTGTTTGCTCCGTAGGTAATATCTACGTCCTGTGCATCAAAATCATTGACCCAACCCTTTGCCTTACCACTCAACAATACCTCCTCATCCCAATCTTTCAATACTTCACTAAACAAGGCAACATCATCTGACCTCACGTAGGTGCTGTCAAAATCAGCAGTTACATGAACGCTGTCATTGAAGTCTACAAAATTGAAAAAGTGCTCGTAGTCAAACCGAACATATTTGGCTACATGACTGCCGTTTACGCGCAAATCCAGATTGTCCCATTCCCAAAAAGTGGGGGCATAGGTCATGCGTGTATCCAGATTTTTAAGGAACGTGCCGGAGCGCCTGTCTCGGGCGGTAAGATTGGAAACAACCGTGTAAATGGTATCACCTTTGATTTCTATTTCTGAAAAGCTGCCGTTTATGTTGAGTAGGTCTAGGTGCTGGTAATCAAGACGGTAATCAACAGGTTCGCTATGGTAGTTGTGGTAGGTGAAATGTCCGTTCTTAATATTTACCTCATCTATTGTGAAGTTGAAAGGCTTGGAAGTGGTGTCTTGGGTGATGAGGTTGGCCAGTGAGCTAATGAATGCGCTCATGTTCAACGTGTCAGAATCAATTGGCTTGATCAGGTTTGCTTCAGGGTTTTGGAGAGTAAGCGAATTAATGTGCAACTGCCTGGGCTTTGACTTGCTGAAAAGCAAGATTCCTTTGCTAGTGGGCCATAGCTGCAACCAGGCTGGGTTGGTCTGAAACAAGCTAAGTACACCTATTTCGGCATCTGCTTTGCCTATGTAAAAGAGGGTGTTGCCCTGGCGGTCTAATACCCGAACATCCTCGAGCACCATATTTTTGAAGAACTCAATGTCAACTCGGCCTATGGAAACCTGATGGTCAACAGTTTCAGAGATGATTTTCGCCGCTTTTTGAGCTACCTTGGTCTGGACAGCAGGAAACCGCAAGGCTATCATCAAGACGCCCATCAGCACCACCACAAAGATTAGCAGCCCCAGAATTATTTTTAAAAAGGCTTTTACTATAACTTTGGGTCTGTTATTCTTTTTATCCTGCGTCTCTTCTTGGTTTTGCGTCTCCAACGGAATATGAACCCTACTATTTTGGCAATTGAATCGTCCTGTGATGAAACCTCAGCCTCTGTTATTCAGAACGGTCAGGTGCTTTCCAACATTGTGGCCACCCAGGCAATTCATGAACAATACGGCGGGGTAGTACCGGAGTTGGCCTCCAGGGCCCACCAACAGAACATTATCCCCGTAGTTTCTCAGGCGCTGCAAAAAGCAAATATAGCAAAAACTCAATTAGATGCGGTAGCCTTCACCAAAGGGCCGGGGCTGTTGGGAGCCCTTTTAGTAGGCTCTGCCTTCGCCAAATCATTTGCCATGGGCTTAGACTTGCCCCTGATAGAAGTAAACCACATGGAGGCCCATATTCTGGCGCACTTTATTGATGAACCCAAACCAAACTTTCCGTTTCTGTGCCTTACCGCCAGCGGTGGGCACACCCAGATAGTTTTGGTGCGCAGCCATCTTGAAATGGAGGTATTAGGCCAAACCACCGACGATGCCGTGGGGGAGGCTTTTGACAAATCTGCCAAGCTACTGGGCTTGCCTTACCCGGGTGGACCGCTGCTGGATAAAATGGCCCAAACAGGTAACCCTACCAAGTTCCAATTCCCTATCTCCGATATGCCTGGCTATAACTACTCCTTTAGTGGCATAAAAACGTCTATTCTGAACTTTGTAAAGAAAAACACAGCGGCTGAACCTGATTTTGTAAAGAATAACTTACCAGACATTTGTGCCAGTATTCAGCATGTTTTGATTCAGACTCTTTTGAAGAAGCTGGTGTTGGCAGCCAAAGAACTGGGTGTAAAGGATATAGCTATTGCAGGTGGAGTGTCTGCTAATTCTGGGCTGAGGGCAGCATTGCAGGAAGGAGCCAAGAAATATAACTGGAACGTGTACATTCCGGCTTTCGAATACTGCACCGACAATGCTGCCATGATTGCCATTGCGGCTCACTATAAATATTTGGCAGGCAAGTTCACTGACCAGTACGTGAGTCCTGATCCTCGGCTGCGTATAATGTAATGCCTGCTAAAGGTTGTTTTAGGCTTGTTTTTAAGAAAACAAGCCTAAAACAGCTAGCCGCGTTTCAGGTATTTGGTGATACAGTGTACTGCTCCTGAGTTTTCCGCAAAAATATGGAAGTCCGGTAAGAGGTGTACTTTAAACCCCAGCGATTCCCAGACCCCTTTATTTGCCTGGTCTGTTATCTTTAGGTTTTCCCAGGCACCTATACCGTAAGCAGGCAGCCAAACCGTCTTGTGCTCCTCATCAATAATTTCAACCAAGGCATTGTTGGCAGTGGCGAAATACCATTTCCGTTCTTTTTGCTCAGGGTCATCTACATAGGTGAGGGGGAGAGGGTTACGGTAAACTTTGAAACCAGCATTAGCCAGATTTCTGGCAACGTTGTCAAAAACTGAGACCATAGCATGATCATGAATTTCCTCATCCAACAACTGAGCGGCTAGCCTAGGGTCACCCACCAGCAATTGGTATTGGCCGTCGGCGTTTCGGCCCGTTAAGCTCACAAACATGTCTATGTGGAACAGGGGCTGTACTGACCCTTCCTCATTTTTAAGATAAAAATGTTCTACCCACTCTGCTCCATCTAGCTCAAAGTTTCTGCTGTTTTGTTCGGGTACCGGTGCAGTGCTGCCCAGCATGATCAGTTCACGGTGCTGGTCCAGGGTTTGGTGATACAGCCTCCTGACCGCCGCAACCGGAGATTCGCCAGAGGCAAGCGGGATCATGTCTCCAATGTGCAGCAATGACTCTATTGGGTAGTCAGGCCCCATAAAGAAGAAGTCATCGGCAATCAATATGTTACCTCCTTCAAAGTAAAGAGGAGCTTGCGTTTGTCTGAACCCTAATAATGAGCCCAATATATCAGCCATGTAAGCGTCTCCGCTGCGAAGAAAAGAGTGAGGTTCAATTATCATAGTTTCACCGGAAGCTCTATCCTGCACCACTGCCACCGGATCTTGCGCCCAAATAGTAAAATCAATGATATCCTCTACTTCCAGCACCTGGCAACGGTGGGTTAGCTTCAATTTCTCTACTTCGGCTTTCAAACAGCTGGCAGAGCGCTGGTGAGAAAGGAGAGAGAAAAATGTGTGTTGAGGCAGTACAGACAATAAATGCCGCATGCGCTGCCACACCGGGTTTTCTTCTGGATCTTTTATGGCGTATTCTGGTACCAGCAACAGCATTTGTAAAATAGGGCCGTGTGCCGAAGACACCAGAGCCGGAGATTGCGGTGCCGGATTCTTTAGTTTCTCCATGAGCAGGATGGCTAAAGCCTTTTTCTGCTTGCCATGGGAAGAAATGTCTTGGCTTGTTTCGTTGACGAGCCCATCAACTAAAGGGTAATGCCGAAGTTTTACGGGTAGCGGAACCATGATTGCTGCATTTTTATCCAAACAACGACATCCACGGCAAATGGTTTTTATGGTAGTAAATCTTACTTCCTTCAATGCTTAAGAGCAGAAATAGGAGGAATATTTCCTCTACTTCATTAAATTTTTTAATTTCTTTTTTGTTAGCCGAATTTCGTCCTTACATTAACCACACAATTGAAAAGGGGGCAAGAAAGCTGCTCTGATAGAACCCGGGTTCGGGTGTACTTCAAACATTTTTTTGCTTTTCTAATGCGACCACTTATACTAATCATACTTCTTTTCATGACCATTCTGGAATCTCAGTGCCAGAACAAGCCTGCGGCTAATATTGCCAAGGCCGCCTTTGACCTGCATGCCCAATACAAGGAGCCGGTAATTAAAAACCGCCGTTTCAAACACAGAGATATAGTCCCGCTCATAGAGGAGCTTAAAAAGAACCCAATGTTTCAGGTGAAGACGGTGGGGCAGAGCATAGAGGGGCGCGATATCTATTTAATAAAAGCGGGTACCGGCAAAACGAAGGTGATGCTGTGGTCGCAAATGCACGGTGATGAGTCAACCGCTACTATGGCTTTGTTTGATTTCTTCAACTTTTTGCAGAAGCCAGATGCGCTGGATGAAGTAAAGAAAAAAATCTTGCAGAACACAACGCTTTACTTTGTGCCCATGCTCAACCCAGACGGAGCGGAGGCTTTTAAACGCCGCAATGCCTACGACATTGACCTGAACCGCGACGCCCTGCGCCTGCAAAGCCCTGAAGCCCGCTTACTCAAGAGCCTGCGCGATAGCCTGAACCCAGAGTTCGGCTTCAATCTACACGACCAGAGCCGGCTTTACACCGTGGGTACCACCAACAAGCCTGCTACTATTTCTTTTCTGGCGCCGGCTTTTGACTATGCCCAAACAGTAAACGAAGTGCGTGGCCGCGCTATGCACACAATTGTGGGTATGAATGAGGGTTTGCAGACGCTTATTCCAGGGCAGGTGGCAAAGTACTCTGATGACCATGAGCCCCGCGCCTTCGGCGATAACATTCAGAAGTGGGGCACCAGCGTGATTTTAATTGAATCAGGTGGTTATAATGGCGATCAGGAGAAGCAGGAAATTCGGAAATTGAACTTCGCAACCATTACTTCGGCCCTGCACCTCATAGCTACAAAAGAGTACACTAATTACAAGCTGGAGGACTATGTGAAGATTCCGCAGAACGAGCGTTACCTCTATGACTTAGTAATTCGCAAGGTTCACCACAAAGACAAAAGTGGTCATCCTGTTTTGTTAGATGTGGGCGTGAACAGAAGCGAAATTCCTATTAACTCGCCTAAAGGTTTTTTTCATAGAGCTACGGTTGAGGAGATAGGTGACATGAGCGTGTTCCATGGGTACGAAGAAGTAAACGGGGAAGGGCTTACGTTGGAGGCAGGCAAAATTTTGGATAAACCTATAAAGCAGCTGCGCGACCTAACTCCAGAACGGGTAAAAGACCTGTTGCAGCAAGGTTACACAACTGTTCGATTGGAGAATTTCTCAGCAGGGGTAAATCCAACGGAGCTTCCCCTGAACATCATCAGGGTAAATGGAAATGCCTCGCACACCTTAGGTTTAGGCCGGGGCGCCAATTTTGTTCTGCGCGCGGCAGATGGCAAAGTGCGCTACGCCATTGTGAACGGTTTTGTGTATGATATGCAGGGTGCAAAGCCATCTCTGCTGCATGGAGTAGTACTGTAGAAATGAATATATGTTTTCGGCCTGTTTTAAAGAAAACAGGCGAAAACAGCCTCAGAATATCTAAACAACAAACTTAACTTTTATTTGAAATGGACGGAAATGCCATTATTCTCACGGATGGTCTGCTGAACCAGTATCCGGCAAAAACTGCCCATGGCTTGATCAGGGGCACTGAGCGGTACAATATTATAGGCGTTATCGACGCTGTGTCGGCGGGCAGTGACGCCGGCGAGGTGGTAGACGGAAAGCCGCGCGGCATAAAAGTCTATTCAGATCTGACTGACTTCCTGAAAAGCAGCGAGGAAAAGGCCGATTACTGTTTGGTTGGAATAGCTCCGAAAGGGGGGAAACTTCCTGCCGCCATGAAAAAAACCATCAAAGAGGCTATTATACAGGGAATAAACATAGTGAGTGGTCTGCACGAGTACCTGAGCGACATGCCTGACCTGGCCTCACTGGCGGATGAGTATAATGTGCAGCTCGTGGACGTGCGCAAACCCAAGCCAAAAAGCGAGCTGCATTTCTGGACCGGCCGTATTCTGGACGTTGCCGCCCCGCGCGTGGCTGTATTGGGTACCGACGTTCGCATGGGCAAGCGTACCACCACCCGCATGCTCACCCAGGCCGCCGAGGCTGCCGGCCTGAAGGCGCAGATGATCTTCACCGGCCAAACCGGCTGGATGCAGGGACGCGGTAAAGGCTTCATTCTGGACTCCACCTACAACGACTTCGTTTCTGGAGAGCTAGAGCACGCCATCGTTAGCAGCTATGAGGAGCACCAGCCCGACGTGATATTCGTAGAGGGGCAGGCTGCTCTACGCAACCCCAGTGGCCCCTGCGGCTCTGAGTACCTGGTGTCGGGCCAGATTAAATACGTGGTGCTGCAGCATGCGCCCGCCCGCGTATACTTCGACGACAACGAGGACCTCGGCTTCAAGATTCCTCCCATTTCCACCGAGATACAGCTGATTGAGCTTTACGGTGCCGAAGTACTGGCCGTAACCCTGAACACCGCCGGACTTTCGCTGGAAGAAGCTAAGGCCTACCAGCAGCAGTACCAGCAGGAGCTGGGCTTGCCGGTTATTCTTCCGTTGGAAGACGGCGTAGGGCAGATCATTGATCTGGTGAAAGAGGTACTGGAGAAAGAAGCAAGCGCGGCGCTATGAGGATAAAGGAAATCAACGTCTGGACCGCCGACCTGGAGCTGACCCGACCGTACACCATTGCGTTCAAAACCGTGAGCGCGGTGGAGAACGTGCTGGTGGAGCTGGTAGCGGAAAACGGCCTCACCGGCATTGGCGCCGGCAACCCCAGCAAGGAAGTGGTGGGCGAGGCCTTGGCTGATACACAGGCCGCCCTGCAACCCGAGAACCTGGAATGGCTCAAAGGCCGTGACATCAGGGAATTCCAACTGCTGTGCGAGGAAATAGCGCAGCGCCTCCCGAGAAATCCCGCCGCCCGCGCCGCTCTGGACATTGCCCTGCACGACCTGTTCAGCAAGTATCTGGACGTGCCGCTGGTGACGTTTCTAGGACAGAAAATTAAGTCCATGCCTACGTCCATCACCATTGGCATAAAGTCGGTGGAGGAGACGCTGGAGGAGGCGGAGGAGTACGTGGGACGCGGCTTCACGCACCTGAAAGTCAAAACCGGAGAAACCGTGGAGCAGGATCTGGAGCGACTGGTTAAGCTGCGCGAGGTCTATGGGAATAAAATCGCCATCCGGATAGACGCCAATCAGGGCTACACCGCCTCTGATCTGGAGGAGTTCTGCCGCCGCTCGGCCAGCCTAAACATAGAGCTGATTGAGCAACCCCTGAAAGCAAGCATTGTAGATGACCTGCGCCAGCTGCCTGCCAGCGTGAAAGACCTGGTGGCCGCAGATGAGTCTTTGCTGTCGCCTTACGATGCTTTTATTCTGGCCTCACCTCCCAGAGCCTGCGGGATCTTCAACATTAAATTGATGAAGTGTGGGGGCGTATACGCCGGGCGACAAATTGGCACCATTGCGCAAATGGCCGGCCAAGACCTGATGTGGGGCTGCAACGACGAGAGCATCGTGAGCATTACTGCCGCCCTGCACGCCGCTTTTTCCTGCGCCAACACCAAATACATTGACCTGGACGGGAGCCTTGACTTAGCTAAAGATGTGGTTTCCGGCGGATTCATCATTGAAAACGGAATCATGCGTCCCAACGGCAAAGCTGGGCTGGGCGTGGAGAGGATAAAAGAGTTAGCTTAGGTTAGAATTAAGACACAAGACGCAAGACATAAGATTTAGACATTAGATAAACAATTACTACAAAACCTGTGAGGTTACTAAAACTCACAGGTTTTTGTTTTTGAGCCGTTTTATTAATATTAGCTCATAATTATTAGATTGATGTTGTATAAATATGATTATGGCGAAGCAAAAAGAAATTCCCGGTGGAATAATACAAATTGGATTAGGGAGTGGACAATCTGTGTATGGTAGGATATTGAATCATGGCGATGTGGCAATCTATGATTTCTTAGCAGAGGATGAACTAACTGTATTTGAAGAGCTGCTCAAATTCCCTATTATTTTTAAAGGGGTAGTTAACGATAGCGGTGTTAAAAGAGGAAGATGGCAAATTGTGGAGGTGGTGCCTTTAGAAGAAAGTTTAAAAAACTCTAAATACTTTATAGAAGAAATAGGTAACCCTGATTTATTTAAAATCATTGAGAATGGGCATGTGAAGTATGGTTGTAGGAAAGAAGAATGTTACGGACTATATGTTGGTGGCGCATGGGCACCTGAAAGAGTAGAAGAAGTAGTTAGAGATCATTTTTCCGGCAGAGAAAATCCCTACATTAAAATGTATTACGCACCTTTTAGGAGCTAAAAATTAAATTTTTTCGTGTTTAAAGACATCTTGCGGAAGATGAAAACTGCAACATGGTTTGTTTACGTTTCTGGCTGCTAATCCATTCCTGAGCCACATGAATTTAAAGTCTTAAATCTTGTGTCTTAAGTCTTATGTCTTTCTTATCTTCCCAACTTATTCCAAACGACACAAACCCTTTTCTTCATGGTTTTAAATTATTTGTGGGCGGCGTTCTTCCTAATTGCCTTCTGCATTGCTCTGTTTAAGCTCGTCTTTTTCCAGGATGTGGAGATTTTTCAGAAAATGGTCACCAGCACCTTTGACAGCGCCAAGACCGGTTTCGAAATTTCCTTGGGCCTTACTGGCGTCATGACGCTGTGGCTGGGACTGATGCGGGTAGGGGAGCGGGGCGGCATAATTGCCATCTTCGCGAAGCTGGTAGGGCCGTTCTTTAACCGCCTGTTCCCTGAAATCCCGAAAAACCACCCGGTGTTCGGTTCCATTCTCATGAACTTCTCAGCCAACATGCTGGGGCTGGACAACGCCGCTACCCCGTTGGGGCTTAAGGCCATGAAAGAGATGCAGGAGCTGAACCCTGACAAGGAAACGGCCTCCAATGCGCAGATCATGTTTCTGGTGCTCAACACCTCCGGCCTTACCATTATTCCTATCAGCATTATGGTGTTCCGGGCGCAGTTAGGCGCGGCGGATCCCTCTGATATTTTCATACCTATTTTGCTGGCTACTTTTTTCTCCACCATAGTAGGCTTAATCACCGTTTCTATCTACCAACGCATTAACCTGTTCAACCCAGTTATTCTAGCGTATCTGGGCTCCATGCTGCTCTTGATAGGCGGGCTTATCTATTACTTCACCACAATTCCACAGGACCAGATCAGCGTGATCTCACAGGTGGCCAGCAATGTGATTCTGTTCAGCATCATTGTCTCTTTTATTGCGCTGGCGCTGGTAAGAAAGGTAAACGTGTACGAGGCATTTATTGAGGGGGCCAAAGAGGGCTTCTCAGTGGCGATTACCATTATTCCTTACCTAGTTGCTATTTTGGTGGCCATTGGCGTTTTCCGGGTTTCCGGTGCGCTGGATATGATTGTGGATGGACTTGGATATTTATTTGCCCTGACAGGCATAGACACCGAGTTTGTGAAAGCTCTGCCCGTAGCCTTTATGAAGCCATTGAGTGGCAGCGGTTCCCGAGGTTTAATGGTGGAAGCCATCAACACCTATGGTGTAGATTCTTTCGTGGGCCGCCTGGCTTCTGCCATCCAGGGCTCAACTGAAACTACGTTCTATATTTTGGCCGTATACTTCGGTTCGGTGGGCGTTCGCAAATCACGCTATGCCCTTACCTGCGGTCTGCTAGCCGACTTGGCCGGTGTGATTGCCGCTATTCTGCTGGCTTACCTGTTCTTTGCCTAGTGTTTCTGTTTTGGGCCTGTTTTCAAGAAATCAGGCAAAACAGCAGGAAGCTATCAAAACTCAAAGTATCCGTTTCTGAATTTTTTCCGTATCAAGAAGCAGAAGTTTAACTTAACCTGATATTGATATGGCTGAAGAAAAAGATAAAAATAAGAACATTGTAAACTCACAGAATACCGTTAGCAACCAAGCAGAGCCGGGCCGTACCCCCAAGGCAGTAGGGAAACTTCCTTTGTCTGAAGATGTGGATGATAATCCGGAAGGCTTGCGCGGGAACCCTGCCGTTACTCCACATGGTGGAGGCCGCAAAGGCAACATTAGCGTGGAAGATGGCGGACAAGTGAGCGGAAGCTCTACCGGAAGCAGATAGTTCTTCCTATTTATAGAAAAAGGCGAAGCACCCAAAAAATAAGGTGCTTCGCCTTTTTGTTTATACGGCAGGAGCTAGGAGTATTGAAAGTACTTAGATGCACTACACCAGTGAGCATGATTTCTATGTTGTTCTCAAACTCAACTATGTAGGTGTTGTCGGTGAGCCATCCGAATGTTTGCCCAATCTTATTGAAGTTGCGGATATTCTCCGGAATACACTCTTTGCGGGTAGGGCCGTTATATAGAAGGTACGAAGATTGGCATAGTTGTAAACGCATAATACATTACAATTTGCTAATATCACACCAGTTCAGTAATGCTCCTGTTCTAAGTATCCTGAAATGAAGAATTCTTTCTCGCCTGGCTGTGTAAAAGTTTACCGTAAAACGGTAACGGAGTCTGACTTCGCCCGTTTTGAAAGTGGGCTGGTGCATCCGGTTTGTTCTACCTTTGCGTTAGGGCAGGCCATGGAGTGGGCGTCAAGGCTATTTGTGCTGGAAATGAAAGATCCTGATGAAGAGGGCATAGGCACAATGCTACATATTGACCATGTAGGGCCTGCGCTTGAGGGCGAGGAGCTGGAAATTAGGGCGGAGTTTAAAGAGCTGAAAGGCAACTTCCTGCTGTGCGATATTACCGTAAAAGCAGGAGAACGGCTGGTAGCTACGGGGCAAACAGGGCAAAAAATTTTGAAAAAAGAGAAGATAGAACGACTTTTGACGAACAGTAGGGGATCATAGATGGCGAAACCAAAAGACAAAGACAGGCTGCAGAAAACGGTAAGCATAAGTAACCGGAGGGCTTCTTACGAGTACCAGTTTCTGGAAAAATACACCGCTGGCATTATGCTGCGGGGCACCGAGATCAAATCCATTAGGGAAGGTAACGTAAACCTCACCGATGGCTATTGCACCTTCCATGGCAATGAACTGTTCCTGCACCAGGTTACCATCTCCAAATATACCGAAGGAACCCACTACAACCACGAACCCACGCGCGACCGGAAGCTGCTCCTGAACAAGCGCGAGCTAAAGCAGCTCCGCGACAAAATGCAGGAGCAAGGCGTGACCCTTATCCCCACGCGGCTGTTTATCTCTGACCGCGGCTTCGCCAAAGTAGATATAGCCCTGGCCAAGGGTAAAAAACTTTACGACAAGCGCGAAGACATCAAAGAGCGCGACATAAAGCGTGAAATGGCCCGCGAACGCTACTAGCGTAGCGTTAATTAGAAATTAAGAATTAAAAATTAGAAATTGCAGTCTTATAAAAGACGCTTCTGGTTTAGCAGTGCCCTTTTCTTTAATTCCAAGTCAATTTCTAATTCATAATTTCTAATTTTTAATTACAAAGCGGTGAACTTCGGGATTTGTAAACTGAGTCTGGTGCCCTTGCGGCGAGAACCCTCTGATAAAAGCGAGCAAATCTCGCAGCTGGTGTTTGGCGAGTGCTACGAGGTTCTGCAGACACAGGAGAAGTGGCAGCAGATAAAGAACGCCACCGACGATTACGAGGGCTGGATGGACATAAAGCAGCACACCTCTGTAACTGACGTATATTTTCAGGAATGGAAAGAGACAAAGCATGCCCGTTCCATGGACGTGGTGCAGACGGTAAGCGGCTCAGGTTGTGTTATTCCCATAGGCTTAGGTAGCGTGTTACCGTTCTTTGACGGAATGAATATTAAAGTAGGAGAGGAGTGGATGCTGTATAACGGCCGCGCTACTAACCCTAACCTGCCGTACCGCGAGAATTTCCTGCAGAAGATAGCTATGCAGTTCATGAAGGCACCTTATGTGTGGGGAGGCAAGTCTGTGTTCGGAATTGACTGCTCCGGCTTTGTGCAACAGGTATACGGCCTGTGCGGGTACCAGCTCTGGCGTGATGCCTATCAGCAAGTAGTGCACGGGCAGGAGGTGCATTTCGTAAGCCAAACCCGCCCCGGTGATGTAGCCTTTTTTGACAACGAGGAAGGGCGTATTACTCACGTGGGCATTGTGCTGGAAGACCAAAAAATCATTCATGCCTCCGGCGAAGTGCGCATAGACGATCTGGACCACCACGGCATATACAACCGTGACCGCAAACGCTACAGCCACAAACTGCGCATTATAAAACGTATATTAACCTAAGGTTACTCATTCACAGTTCTTTCTGCTAAGGGTGTAATAGACAACGTAAATAATTTTACGTATCTTACACATGCCAAACCTGTGCAGGAAAATGTATGAATGAGAAAGTCCTGTTATTGAACCAAGATTATTCGGCCATTGCCACTTGTAGTGTGCAAAAAGCGTTGGTGCTGTTGTATCTGCAAAAAGCAGAGCTGCTGGCTCAGGACCAATTACACGGAATCAAAACAGTAAGCCAGGTTTTCCCATACCCACTGGTGGTGAGGCTCCTCAGATATGTGCGTGTTCCGTACAAAGGTATTTCCCTCACTCGGCAGAACATTATGCGGCGCGACCGCAACCGTTGCCAATACTGCGGCTCTACCCGTAACCTCACTTTAGACCACTTGCTGCCGCGCAGCCGTGGGGGGCAAAGTACCTGGTACAACCTCATTACCGCCTGTGCCCGCTGTAACTCCCTTAAAGGCGACCGTACCCCAGAGGAAGTGCAGTTGAAGTTAGAGCAGAAGCCTTATAAGCCAAGCCTTGTTTCCTTTCTGAGAGACAGTATCAAAGACACTGACCATGCCTGGATGCCTTTTTTAGCTGAGCGGGTAAAAGTATAAACCTTCCCCTTTTAGTTAATTCAGTTGCTTTTATAAATCATTCATCATCTTAAACTTATCAGAGCTTAGCGTTTTTCTTCCCTCAATGCGGTTACTCCTGACGTTTTTCAGGAGTTAAGCAGCACCCAGCTTTCTTTATTAGTTTACGTTTCTGGTCTGTTTTTTTTTAAACAGGTCAGAAACGGCCTTCCACTTGCGCTTGATTACTAACCTTAATTGATAAAGAAAATGAAAAATGTATTCTTCCTTTTCCTGATGCTGGGCGTATTGCTAACTTTTGAAGCCACAGCCCAAGACAATAGTGCCAAACCAAAAAAGGTTAAGCTGGGTAAAACAAAGCTAATGGTGCATCCAGATGCGATTTATATGCTTAAGCTGGAAGATAAAACCATAGAAATTGATCTGAAAGTTTTAGAAGAGATTGACCTTTCATGGGTTGTTTTGGCTGAATCTATCACGGGTGAAAAAGCACTTGTAGATTATGGCGATAAAGGAGAGTTTGGTGTGGTGCTGCTTACCTTTACAAAAGAATATGAGCCAGAAGTTCTGAGAATAATGCAGGATGCCAAGCGGAAAAGGCTGTAAGACTAAATAACGCAACTATAGTAAGAAGCGTTTTAAGCCTGCTTTCTGAAAATCAGGCTTAAAACGCTTCTTTTGTTTACTTCAAAATTCCCAAAGGAAAAGCCTCTAAAGATCCCGCTATTAAAATTGCCTGAGCCTCAAGGATTTTGTGGAGACATTTTGTACCTTTGCGCCGCAATCAAGGTGGTTGCACCTGGATTATTTTTAGATCAGGTTAATGTAAAAGAAAGGCGTTTGGCTAAGTGACTCTGTGGCTGGGCGTTGTTAATTTGTGAGTCAGCTAAGTAATATGGCAAATGTAGAAGATTTTGACTGGGGCAAGTTTGAGTCTCAGGGCTTCGGTGGAGGTTACTCTGAAAAAGAGCGTGCCGAAATGGAGCAAATGTATGCCGACACCCTGAACACTGTTCAGGAAGAGGAAGTGATTACTGGTACCGTTGTTGGTATCACTGATCGCGATGTAATCCTGAACATCGGATTTAAATCTGATGGTTTGGTGCCGGTTTCAGAATTCCGTGATCTTCCGGATCTGAAAGTAGGCGACGAGGTGGAGGTATTCATCGAAGACCAGGAAGACCCTAATGGTCAATTGATCCTGTCCCGTAAGAAAGCCAAAATCGTTAAAGCCTGGGAAAGAATCTATGGCGCTCTTGAGAATGATACCATTCTGGAAGGTGTGGTTAAGCGTAGAACCAAAGGTGGTTTAATCACTGACCTGTACGGCGTAGAGGCCTTCTTACCAGGTTCACAAATTGATGTGAAGCCTATCCGCGACTTCGATGTGTACGTGGGTAAGAAAATGGAAGTGAAAGTTGTGAAAATCAACGCCGCTTTCGACAACGTAGTAGTATCGCACAAAGTCTTGATCGAGAAAGACCTGGAGCAGCAGCGTGCCGCTATCCTCAACAACCTAGAAAAAGGACAGGTGTTGGAAGGTGTGATCAAGAACATGACCAACTTCGGTGTGTTTATCGACCTTGGTGGCGTGGATGGTCTGTTGCACATCACCGATATTTCATGGGGCCGCATCAACCACCCGCAAGAGGTGTTGGAGCTAGACCAGAAAGTAAACGTGGTAGTATTAGATTTCGACGACGACAAGAAGCGTATCTCTTTGGGTATGAAGCAATTGACTGCTCACCCTTGGGATGCTCTGCCTGCCGAAGTAGAAGTTGGTTCACGCGTGAGCGGCAAGATCGTGAACGTAGCCGACTACGGTGCGTTCTTAGAATTGATGCCAGGCGTAGAAGGCTTGATCCACGTATCAGAAATGTCATGGTCTCAGCACCTGCGCAACCCTCAAGACTTCATCAAACAAGGTGACGAAATTGAGGCAGTTGTGTTGACAATGGACCGCAACGAGCGCAAAATGTCACTTGGCATTAAGCAGCTGACCGAAGATCCTTGGACCAAAGAAGATGTATTGACGAAGTATGCCGTAGGTACTACCCACACTGGTGTGGTTCGTAACTTGACTAACTTCGGTCTGTTCATCGAGCTGGAAGAAGGAGTTGATGGTCTGGTTCACGTTTCTGACCTGTCTTGGACTAAGAAAATCAAGCACCCATCTGAGTTCGTGAAAGTTGGTGACAACTTAGACGTAGTAGTTCTGGAGCTTGATGCCGCTTCTCGTCGTTTAGCCTTAGGCCATAAGCAACTGGAAGAAAACCCTTGGGATACTTTCGCCTCTGTATTCACTGTAGGTTCTGTACACAAAGCAACCGTGTTAGAGAAATCTGACCGCGGCGCTACGTTAGAGTTACCTTATGGTATTGAAGGCTTCGCTTTCCCTAAAGGTTTAGACAAAGAAGATGGCTCTAAAGTAGAAGCTGGTGAGCAAATCGACTTCAAAGTAACCGAGTTCTCTAAAGACGATCGCAAAATCATCTTGTCGCACACGGCAGTTCACACTGCCCAGCCAGAAGATGCGAAGCGTAAGAAATTCGAGAAGAAAGAAGCTCCAGCCGGAGGTGCCGCTAAAGCTGCCGCTCCTGCTGCCCCTAAGAAAGACGAAGTTCGTTCTACCTTAGGTGACCTGGATGCTCTTTCTGCTTTGAAAGACCAAATGATGGAGAATGAGAAAGAAGCAGGAGAGAAAAAATTAGCCGCCGCTGCCAAAGCTCGTGCTAGCAAATCTTCTGATTCTGATGCTACCGATGCAGAAACCGAGTCAACTGACACTGAGTCTGCTGAGTAATTTATAAACGGGTGAATGCCTGAAGTTTAGAAAGAGCCCTGATTTTTCAGGGCTCTTTTTTTTATCTAAAGCCGAAAAAAGTGGCTTTGCGTTGTGATAATAGAAGAAACTATCTATATTTGCACTCCCAATCACGGTAACGTGGCCGAGTGGCTAGGCAGAGCTCTGCAAAAGCTCGTACAGCGGTTCGAATCCGCTCGTTACCTCAAAATGGAATCAAAACCCGCTAAGATAATTCTTAAGCGGGTTTTTTTATGTATCAACTGGTCAGCTTGAGTTATCGTCAGCTTTCTTACCAGTTTTTAGATCTTACCTATCTTTCTGCTTTTCATTGTATTGGCTCCTCCTGAAAAACAAGCTAATACGTAATTCACGCAAGCTTTTTTGCGGGTACTCTCATAAATAAAATCTGCTTAATCTTTTAGTAAAATTCTACGTAACGGGAACATCTGTTGCCAATGTGTTGATGAACCAGATTCTTTCATCTAAGGAATTAACAATTCATTAATATTTAGCTAACAGAACAGAAAGAGCTTTCCCATTAATAGCATATATAGAGGTAGAACTGCATGAGCGGAAAACCAGCAGATCATAAAACTAAGTCTAATTCATCTTTTGAGTACCGTACGCCCAACGGTACCCTGATCGCGATAGGTGGGCGTGAAAACAAGGGAGATGACCCGGCAGCAGAAGACAGTAATAGTCACAACTTAAACTTTGTAAAGAATGAGATATTAGAACGCTTTGTTAATGAACTACCTGGTAAGAATCCTCTCATTGTGGTAATTCCAACGGCATCATCCATACCGGAAGAGGTAGGGCGAACGTATGTAAAGGTTTTCCACCAACTAAAAGTAAAGAATGTGGAGGTGCTTGATATCCAGTCTAGGGAAGATTCTTGCAAAGAAGAGCACCTTGACCTAATCAAGAAGGCGAACGGCATTATGTTCACCGGCGGCGATCAATTGCGGTTAACCTCCATTTTCGGTGGTACTGATATTATGCGGCTTATCAAGGAAAGGTACTTCAAAGAAAAACTGGTGATAGCAGGTACTAGCGCCGGGGCTGCGGCTATGTCTACCCAAATGATCTACCAAGGTCGCAGCGAAGAAGGCTTCATAAAAGGAGCTGTAAGTATTACCGCTGGCCTCGAACTTTTGAATGATGCCGCTATTGACACGCATTTTATATCCAGAGGCCGAATTGTACGTATGGCTCAAATGATTGCCACCAATCCCACATTCATAGGCATAGGGCTGGAGGAAGACACCGGTATTGTGGTAAAAAAGGGTAGGGAAATAGAAGTGATTGGAAGTGGTTTGGTCATGATAGTAGATGGCAGAAGCAGCACGTCAACCAACATTTACAAAGTACAGGAGGGAGTGCCGATTACCATCAGAGACTTGAAAGTGCACCTGTTAGGCAAAGGAGATACGTACACCATAGAAATCTTTTAAATTAACTCCAAAATCTCATCCCCCAAGGATGATGGACTTATGAAAATTGCAGAAATACGCATCATGCGCGGACCAAACTATTGGTCTGTTATTCACCCGAAAATTGTAGTTCTCAAATTAGACATGGCGAATCACGCCGGAGTATTAACCACTGACCTTCCTGATTTTGCTGACCGACTGGAGAAAATGTTTCCAGGCATGGTAGAGCACCGCAGCACTGAAGGGCAGGAGGGCGGTTACTTGAAACGTGTACGGGAAGTGGGCGTGCCACTCAGCAATGTAGTGGAGCATGTGGCATTGGAGTTACAAACTTTGGGAGGAATGGAGTCAGGCTTCGGGAGAACCTATCCGGCCCCACAAGCAGGCTTTGAGTATGTAGTTTTCTCATACCAAGAGGAAAAAGCAGGAGAATATGCTGCTCACGCTGCCCTTAGAGTAGTCAATGCTTTGGCAAGCAACCAAGAATATGACATACAGCCAGACGTACATGAACTGCATGAAATTAGGGAAGATGAGCATATTGGCCCCAGTACGTACTCAATCGTATCAGAAGCGGTGTCTAGAGGAATCCCCTATATACGTCTGAACAAGAATTCTCTTATACAATTAGGGTATGGGGTGCACCAAAAGCGAATTCAGGCTACCATGACTTGCCGTACCGCCACCTTCGCCACTGAGATTGCCGGTGATAAAAGCGCCACAAAAGATATGCTGCGAGAAGCAGGTGTACCAGTACCGGAAGGTGAACTTGTGTACTCAGTAGATGAACTGAAGGAAGCAGTCAAATTCTTAGGCTTTCCAGTAGTGACCAAGCCTCTAGACGGGAATCATGGCAAAGGAGCAGGTATCAACCTAAGATCTTTGTCAGAGGCTATAGCGGGCTTTAAAATGGCTCAGAAATATTCTGATGCCGTAATAGTAGAGCAGTTCATTGAAGGACATGATTTCCGGATGCTGGTCATCAACAAAAAGTTTGTGGCTGCCGCCAAAAGAACGCCTGCCATGGTAGTTGGTGATGGTGTATCTACTATTCAGCAGTTGATAGACAAAGTAAACGCAGATCCGCGCCGTGGTATAGGGCACGAGAAAGTGCTGACCCGCATTACCGTAGACAAAGACACAAAAGGCATATTAGAAAAGAAAGGGTTCAATTTAAAAACCGTTATTGCAGAAGGAGAAGAGCTGTTTCTGAAAAGCACAGCTAACTTGTCTACAGGAGGTACTGCCACAGATGTGACCGATCTGGTAGACCCTTACAACATTTTAATGGCTGAGCGAATTGCCGGAACAATTGGTTTAGACATTTGCGGCATTGATGTGGTTACCTCTGACATTGCCATTCCGTTGCCAGAAGCCCGTGGGGCTGTTATAGAGGTAAACGCCGCACCAGGTTTCCGAATGCACATTTCCCCCACTGAAGGTTTGCCCCGTAACGTGGCGGAGCCTGTTATAGACATGCTGTTCCCGCGCGGATGCCCATCCAGAATTCCAATTATAGCAGTTACGGGAACCAATGGTAAAACTACTACCTCACGATTAATCGCTCACATGGTGAAGTCGAAGGGCTATAAAGTAGGTTTTACCACTACCGATGGTATTTACATTCAGGACAAGATGCTGGAAAAAGGAGATACTACCGGAGCCAGAAGCGCAGAATTTGTATTACGTGACCCTACTGTAAACTTTGCGGTGTTAGAGTGCGCACGCGGCGGCATGTTGCGTTCAGGGCTGGGCTTTGAGCAGTGTGATGTAGGCATAGTCACCAACGTGGCCGAGGATCACTTAGGTCTCCGTGATATCTACACTTTGGAAGACATGGCCCGAGTAAAAGCAGTAGTACCCCGCAGCGTAAAAAAAGATGGTTATTCCATTCTGAACGCAGATGATGACTTGGTGTATGAAATGGCCAAAGACGTAGACTCAAAAGTGGCCTTCTTCAGCATGGACGAGAATAACCCGCGCATTCTGAAACATGTGGCCAAAGGCGGACTTGCCGCAGTATTTGAGAACGGTTTCATTTCCATCTTTAAGAACACTTATAAAATAAGAGTTGACCGTGTCGCTGATATACCTTTGACCTTTGGGGGGCGGGCAAGATTCAATATTGAAAACGTGTTAGCGGCTACCTTGGCCGGCTATGTGTCGCATTTTGAAATAAGTGAGATCAAGACTGCGCTCCGCACCTTTGTGCCGTCTCCAACCAAGACACCAGGTCGTATGAATCTCTTTAAATTCCCTGCTTTTGAGGTGCTGGTTGACTACGCACATAACCCAGCAGGCATGAAGGGGGTAGGTGAGTTTTTAGCCAATGTAGACGCCCGTAAAAAAGTAGGGATTGTAGCTGGGGTGGGAGACCGTAGAGACGAAGATCTGGTACAGTTAGGCCGTATGGCTGCTGAAATGTTTGATGAAGTTATCATTCGGCATGACAAAGACTTAAGGGGGCGAACTGCCGATGAAATAGATAACCTGGTGATCAGCGGAATTGAGCAAATAGACCCAGACAAACCTTATAAAGTAGTAGGTGGCGAAATGAGTGCTATCGCTTATGCTCTGGAACATGCTGAAAGAAACTCCTTTATCACTATTTTCTCTGAAGATATTACGGAGGCCATTAAGCTGATTGAGAACTTTAAAGTAATTCAAGACCGCAGAGTAATGCTTGACTGATGAATGAGTGAAGGAGTGGGTGAGAGAATTTATGAATGAATTTGGTAGGAACAGCTTCTTGTGTAAGCATTCGCTTGTGTTAACAGGTACTTGGTTAAGCGCCTACTGAACAAGCCATAAACTCTCTCCGTTGTTGCGAATTCTAACTAAAAGCCACAACTATTATTCATTCACTCATTCCTTCACATAATCACTCATTTCAAAAAAAGAGCCCCAAAACGATTTCGTTTTGGGGCTCTTTTTTGTAATACAGTTCTAAAACAACTATTTCAATGTAAAAGAAGAGGTGCCTATGAGGTAACCATCTGAGTATAGTTCAATGGTATGTTTTCCTTGTTTATAAGGAGCTCCTTTAGAATAGATAAAGCTAACCTGTTGCTGTGTGTTATCAAATACTATATCACGTTTAGCGGTATAGAACTGCTCTTTGCCTTCATAGTCAAAGGTACCGGAGCCGGTAGCCAGATTATAAAGAGCTGATCCGTCTGGTTCAATCAAACGCATCATTATTTCTTTGCTTCCTTTTGGGGCCACTTCATTTTTGCCTAGCTTGAAAGCTACTTTTATTTTGTCTACGCGTTTGGCTTTGTACTCTTCGTCAGAGTCTTCTTTTTCTTTGCCTCTGGAGTTGATGATTGTAACCTGTATGTTCTGCGCCTCCAGTTTAGAGGCTAGCGCTACTTTTTGCTCTAGCTCCTGGTTGGTGCTGGTAATTTTGTTAATGGAGTCTGAAAGCCTGTTCTGAGTAGTTTTAAGACCTGTAACTTCAGAAAATAACTCTTCATTGGCGTCCTGCAGCTTGGCCATTTCCTCATCTTTCCGCTGTAACGCCAAGCGCAGATTTTCTGCTTGCTGCTTAAAGCGTTGCTGGTCTGCCAAGGTAAAGGAGCTATTTCTAAAAGAACGCAGTTGGTTCAGATCAGCGGTAATGGCAGCAATGCGTGTTTGCAAAGAATCATTGGAAAGACCCATAGATCTTAATTCCTCACTCTGACGTTCATAGTCTGCTTTAAGAGCTTCGTAAACCTTAATTTGGTTTTCAAGCTCTGTGCTCTTCACCTTTATGATTTCTTGCTGCTCCTCGTTTTCTCTTGTTTTTTGCTGCTGCATGTAGATCAGGATGCCGTTTATGCTTAAAAGCACAATGATCAATCCTACTACTAACAATTTGCGGTTGCTATCCTTTTCTGTTGTCTCTGTCGCCATGGCGTGGTCTGTGCGGGGTAGTTAATTGTTTTTCCAGCAATACGTATTCTTACAAAAATACGGTTCTATCTATCCTTTGCAAATAACCGAATAAAATACTTGCTTGAAGCTATGCAAGAAGAACTAAACTTAACCTCAGAATATTGGTCAGCGCGCTACCAGTCCGGACAAACTGGCTGGGATGCCGGTGCTGTAACCACTCCTTTAAAAAGCTACATAGACCAGCTGGAAGACAAGGAGATTAAAATATTAATACCTGGTGGTGGAAACGGCTACGAAGCAGAATATTTGCACCGGAACGGCTTTTCAAAGGTGCATCTCTTAGATTTTGCCTCCGAGCCTTTGCAAAATTTTGCCTCCAGAGTGCCAGATTTCCCAAAAGAACATCTTCTGCAGAAAGATTTCTTTGACATGGAAAATGAACAGTATGATCTGGTTTTAGAACAAACTTTTTTTTGTGCTTTGCCCCGCGGTTGGAGGTCTAATTATGCCCGACAAGTCTTTCAGGTGCTAAAACCCAATGGGAAATTAGCAGGAGTATTGTTTTCTACCGAATTTGACAGACAAGGGCCACCGTTCGGGGGATCAGCCTTTGAATATCAGGCATACTTTGAGCCGTACTTTCACTTCAGGCATTTTGAACCCTGTTATAACTCTATTGAGCCTAGGCAGGGGAGAGAAATTTTTATGGTATTGCAAAGAAAGGAGCGGCCGCAGTTTATGGCGTAGTCTTGCTGTATTTTGCTTACTTTTGAGCAACGGTTAGGGGAAAAGTAGGGGCTTCATGCTTCTTAATAAAGTCTGTTTTAGCTCCGTTTTTATGAAAATAAGCCAAAACAGCAGCCTGGACTGTAAATCTTAAGTATGAAATCTGACCATTGACTACTGTTACTGATACATAACATGACCTATCATATTCCTAAATTAAAACATACTGAATCCGGTAACTTTTTTTTGATGGCTGGACCCTGTGCCATTGAAGGCGAGGAAATGGCCTTGGAAATAGCCGAAGAACTTGTGCGTATTTCTGACCGTCTGCAGATACCGCTTATTTTTAAAGGGTCTTACCGGAAAGCAAACCGTTCAAAGCTTGATTCTTTTACGGGCATTGGTGATGAGAAGGCGTTGAAAATACTGGCCAAGGTAAGTCAGACTTTTGACATACCCACCGTTACCGACATACATGAAACCCATGAGGCGGCCTTAGCTGCCGAATATGTAGATGTGCTTCAGATTCCTGCTTTTCTTTGCCGCCAAACAGATTTGTTGATTGCCGCCGCCCAAACAGGCAAGGTAGTGAACGTAAAGAAAGGACAGTTCTTGTCTGGTGAGTCTATGAAGTTTGCCGTGGAGAAAATACGGGAGTCGGGGAACAACAATGTTATTCTGACTGACAGGGGCAATTCCTTCGGTTATTCAGATTTAGTCGTGGACTTCCGAAACATTCCAGCCATGCGCGAAAACCAGGTGCCTGTGGTAATGGATGTAACGCATTCACTGCAGCAGCCAAACCAATCTTCAGGTGTAACCGGGGGTAGGCCAGCCTTAATAGAAACCATTGCCAAAGCCGCTATTGCCGTGGGCGCGGATGGTTTGTTTATTGAAACTCACCCAACCCCACAAACGGCCAAGTCAGACGGAGCCAACATGCTACAACTGTCTAACCTGGAAGGCCTGCTGGAAAGGCTGCTGAAAATCAGAAAAGCAATACTTTAATGAGTAATGATTAATGAACAATGATTAGTCATTAGTCATTACTCATTGTTCATTAATCATTGATTAAAATCTTAACGTGAAATGCTGTTTGGGCTGATTTGTTCTGAAGAAGACAAGGCCTATATAGAAGAGATCAACGGTAAGCAGCACCTGCGGGTGCTGCTTTATTTTTTGCCAGGCCTCCACCATTTCACCAGACCAATAGATATCGTCAAAAATAAAAACACTGCCTTCATGCGCTTTCGTGAGGCAAGCTTCAAAATAGCGGAGGGTAGGTTCTAATCTGTGGTTCCCGTCAAAGAAAGCAAAATCTAAACTCTCTACTTTCTCCAAAACCTGAGGCAAGGTGGTATTTATATTGCCTTCAACCAGTTGCACATTCTGTAACCTTAGCTTCTCAAAATTAGCACGAGCCTGCGCAGCTATGGCTGGGCAGCCTTCTAGCGTATAGACCTGTGCGGTTTTACGGGCTGAAGCTAAGTAGCTGGTAGTAAGGCCTAGTGAAGTGCCCAATTCAAGAATTGTTGCCGGTTTAAAATGATTCGCAAGCCTAAAGAGCAACTTACCTAGGCGAGGAGGTTTTGCGGCTGTACGGACAATGTCTGACACTTTCCGCTTTTTGGTTTTACCGGTGTGTGATCCAGCTCCAAAGTCTGTGACCTCCAGCACCGTCTTGTCCTCTAGAAGTTCATCTCTAAGTACTTCTACCGTATCATAGGCCGGGAAATACCCATCATGGTGTATAATAAAGCAGTAGAGGTTAAAAACGAAGGGAGAATGTAAGCCATGGGCGTTCCCTGAGCGCATCCAGAAAGAAACGTACCGGTAAAAGAGAGCAAGTGGCGGCAAAGAATGAGGTTGGGTTAATTAAGCTTGTAAGGAATGATAAGCGTAAACTCCGGAATAGACACATTAAACTGTTTGCCATCTACCAGGCGTTCCATCAGGTAAGAGCCAGCCATTTTGCCAATGCTGGTCTTTAAATTACAACCAGAAACGTACTGATGGCTTTCACCAGGTTCTAAAACGGGTTGCTGCCCAACTACACCTTCTCCCTCTACCTCTCGTACTTCGTTATTAGAATCGTATATATGCCAGTGGCGGCGTAATAACTTTACCGTAAATTCGCTGTTGTTCTCAATGGTAATCTTGTAAGCGAAGACAAAGTGCTGTTGGGCCGGGCTGGAATAGTCCGGAAGGTAGTTCGTCGTTACGTGAACGGTTACTCCTTGTGTTGTTTTCGTATCCATGTGCACCTTAATGTAAGTAATATGAGGAACAGCCTATCTGGCAAATAAGTTTAACCAGCCGGATTCTTGCCTAAAAATACGCTAAAATCTTAAAAAAGCACATCTTATATGCAGGTAAAAATTGAAGACAGTTGGCAAAAGGTACTGAAAGAGGAGTTTGAGAAGCCCTATTTCAAGCAGTTGGTCCAATTCATTAAAGAAGAATATGCTACCACAGAAGTATATCCGGCCGGGAAACAGATCTTTCATGCCTTTGAAGAATGTCCTTTTGATAAAGTACGGGTAGTAATCTTAGGGCAAGACCCTTACCATGGCAAAGGGCAAGCGAATGGTTTGGCATTTTCAGTATCTGAGGGATTGCGTACACCACCTTCGCTACTTAACATATTTAAAGAGATAGAGTCTGATTTGGGCAAGCCAATACCTCGCTCTGGAAATTTGGAAAGATGGGCAGAGCAGGGGGTACTTCTGCTGAACGCAACGCTAACGGTTAGGGCGCATCAGGCAGGGTCTCACCAGAAAAAGGGCTGGGAAGAGTTCACCGATGCCGTCATTCAGAAAGTATCAGATTTAAAAGAAAACGTGGTGTTCTTGCTGTGGGGAGCCTATGCCCAAAAGAAAGGTCAGATTATTGACGAGAAAAAGCATTTGGTGCTAAAAGCGGCTCATCCGTCTCCGTTTGCCGCGGATAAAGGATTCTTTGGTACTAGGCACTTCAGCAAAACCAATGCTTACCTGCGCGAGCATGGAAAGCCAGAAGTTGAATGGTAAGGAGCTGTTTTGGGCTGTTTTTCAAAAAACAGCCCCAAAACAGCTGAATTATTTCACAGCCCCGAAAGCGGCAAAACAGCCATTTTTATGTAATAGCTCCGTTTGCCGGAAACCAACTTTCTGCAGTAGTTCCAGCTGAAAGCTCACCGACCGCGGCGAGTCTTCTTTCTCAATATAAGCCAGCACAAGATCAGTGTACTCTGGTCCGCCTACACTGGTTAAATAGTCTGCATATCGTTGCCAGAACATCTTGTTTATCTCCGGCGAATCATGCACCACTAAATCAGAAATCCAAAGCGATCCGCCTTCGCGCAGGGCGTTGTAAAGCTTCTGAAACACAAACTCCCAGTCTTCTTCGTCTCTAAGGTGATGTAGCACAGCGCCAGCCAGAATAATGTCATATTGGTGCTCCGGAAATATGATCTCTCTGATATCTCCCCGCAGCGTCCCTACTTTTCCTGCGGTTTTAGGCAGCACCCTTTCTTTGGCTTTGTCCAACATTGGCTGGCTTAAATCGAGCAGCGTGCAATCTAAATCTGGTATTTTAGAGAGCATCTTCAAAGTAAAGTTTCCCGCGCCGCAGCCCACGTCCAGCAAACGGTGAGCCTGTGGAGTGGAATAGAGGGCGGCCTCTGTGATCAGCTCTAAACAAAGTGGGGCGTCAATGGTAGAAAGCTGTCCAGTCTCCAGGTTTGCAAATCTCTCTACATCCTGATCAAAGCGTTCCTCAATTTCTTTGATCGATGATTTTTCATACAAAGGAATTGCCATGGCCGTAACATTTAAGGTAAGAAATTAGAGTAGCGAATGCTGCCTGTAAAGTATCAATTTTCATTAGAAAAGTAAATGTTAGACACTGTTTTTGGCTTATTTTATGAAAACTGGCCCTAAAACAAGATAATCTAATCCAAGGCTTCGGCAATAGAGACAAAACGATACCCTCTAGATTCTAACTCCCGCATTAGCGTGTATAAGTGGTGATACAATTTGTCAGTGCGGGCGGGGTCGGTACCCAGGTGCAAGAGGAGCAGATAACCGTTGAGCCCCTTGGCATCTTTCTTTTCTCTATTTAAAATTGATTCTAAAATTTCATTGCTACTGCGGTATTGTTTACCAAGGCTAGGATAAGTGTAGTCGGCGTGGGAGAGGGTGCCTGGCGAGTAATTTATGAGAGTAAAACCCAATTCTTCTGTCCAGTCAGCAATGGTAGAGTTATACCATTCATAAGGCGGCAAGAAAAATGGGGCATCTTGCTGGGTTATGCCAAACCGAGCCATCTCAGCATAGTTGGCGTAAAGGTCTACTACAAACTGCCCTTTAGAAACCAGCAATGAGTCCCGATTGCCCCAATCTGCGTATAGCAGATGTTTATCAGAATGTGCGCCTAAATAATGCCCGTCTTTCTTCAGCCCTTTAATTACTTTTTTGAAAGCCGGGTTTCGGTAAAAGTCTCCAGTCAGGAAAAAGGATGCTTTTGCCTGGTGTTCTCGCAATACCTTCCTAATGGTGGCGTAGCCATCGGCAAACTCATGGCCAGTAAAAATCAGCGCCACTTCTTTCTGTGACGTGTTGCCTCTAATGATGGCTCCCTGAAAAGTATCTACTTTTTTTTTACAGCGGAAGAAGTGGAGCTACCCTCCATCTGAAGCGCAGAAAGCAAAAAGCTTAAACTGGCGGTACCGTCCATGGTAGGTTCATTGGTGGAATAATCACCGTGGTCATCGTGGTAAACGACCAAATCAGACTGAAAAGGGGCAAATTCGTCTTCAGCGTCTAGCTTTAATCCTTTTAAGTTGCCGAAAATGCTGTTGTACACAGGTCCGTCTACTAAGCCTCCGCTCAATTTGTAACCGTGCAATAATGCTAAAGAAGAATGCGGGTTATCAGGGTAATCACCGTTACTGAAGGGCAGGCCTATGATCATGCTAGTTCCCCACGGATTCACCCCAAACAGCCAGTCCCGCAATGAAGCTTCCATTTGGGCGTAGCGGGTGTCACCTGTGAGTTGCCTGTAAAGTATTGCTTGTGTGGCCAGACCAGCCACCAAATTGTTAGAACACCAAATAAACGGAACCCCCATCAAAAAGGCGTTTCCATTCCCACGGCTGTACACAGCTTCTAACCCATTTTTCAAGTTGCTAATGAATTCTTGCTTAATAGATTCATCTTTAGAAGCTCCTAAATAATAATGACCGAGATTAATAAAAGGGTACCACTGGTAATGGCGGGCTGTATCTTTACCTAACCAAGGAGTAAGGGGTTCTTGCCTGCCGTATTCTGCTGCTTTCTGCAAATAGGTTGTTTCACCAGTTAACTGATGCAGCTGCACGGCAGCCAGCTCCATGTCATCTACCCAGTTGTCTTCTTCATAAAAGTAGGGGGCTTTGCCTGGTGCCGTTTGGGCCACTCCAGGTCTAGCCGCGCCGTAGGCATACGCCTGTTGAGCCTTTGTTCGTAGTCCTTGGGCATAAGCCGGATAGTATTGTTTCAGCAGCTGAGCCCCTAAACTAAAGGCAGAGGAAAACTTGCCTGCCGTAGAGGCTGCTCCGGTAGAGCGGTTTTTGTGTTGGAAAGAACCTTGAGGTTTACCGGTAATCACGTACACTGGTCGTTCCTGACCAGGCCCTTTGCCGTAGTCTACTTTATCATGGTTCGGGAGGCGGTAACCCGCATGGTCACGGTCATCGGCTATTTGGTTGAACATCAGGTCAGCCTCCGGGTACATTTTCAGAAGCCAATCAAGCCCCCATTTTGCCTCGTCTAGAATATCGGGTATACCATTTGTGCCTTCCAAACCATTAGCTAAGTAGTTGTCTTTAAAAGCCTGCGGATTTTGAGCATAGGCAAAGAGCAATTGAAACGTGGCATTTGCCGAGGTAGTGACATACTGCAGGTAATCAGAGGCATCGTGCCAGCCACCCTTCACATTTACATAGGTAGAGTCAAGCGAAGGATTGGGGTGAAACACCATAAATCCATCTTTGGTATGGCAGGAGTCTTTCAGGAACGGATTAAACCCGCACCGTTGCTGCCGCATGTAGTGAAGCACAAAATCAGCTGTTCCATCATACACCTCGGCTTCAATCTTGAAGACTGGAGATTTTGTGCCGCCCGCCTGAAGATAGTAGGTACCCGGCTTTTGAAAGCTGCTAAACTCTAAGCGATAAGTTTGGGTAAAGGCAGCATATGCTCCATAATCCTGCGGTCTCTTTCCTTTGTACACAACTTTGTTAGTTGTAGCGTCATGTAGGGTGAAGTGCTTTATCTTTTCGTTCTTTTTACCCGCCCAAACAGCAGCTTTCACGGAATGGGGTAAATAGCCTAACTGATTCACCCTAATCCATGCCTGGGGAGTAGGAGCTTGTGCCTGAAGTTTAAACGACAAAAGACACAACAGTAGGGTAAAAGATTGTAAAGCAATTTTCATAGTAGCGGGTTATATACCCTAAGATACTTTTCTTAAATTTTATTAAAAAGAAATTCCCCCCTAAACAACGTTACCGACAGTTTAGGGGGGAATAAAAATTCTTTTTTAGGCCTGTTTAAAACAACTGTTTAGTTAATTCCTCTGAAAATACGGCTCCAGCGGATTTTATCTAGTAAACCTTCGGTAGGGTCAGCTGACATCCAGATCAACACTGCTTTACCCACAATATGGTTTTCTGGAACAAAGCCCCAAAATCGGGAGTCAAGGGAGTCGTGGCGGTTGTCGCCCATCATCCAGTAATAGTTTTGGGTGAAGGTATACTCCGTGATCTGCTTGCCGTCAATGGTAATTGTTGAATCCGTCACGACTACGTTTTCTAGGCCTTCGTATTTCTCAATAGCCATGCTGTAAAAAGGAATAGTCTGGGCATTAATGGGTACCGTCATACCTTCGGCTGGTATGACAAAGGGGCCAAAGTTGTCTTTATTAAACGGATACATAGAGGGCTTGAAAGGAAAAACCTTGGGGTCGGCCACGCCTATGCTGTCTTTGTTTATTCTTACTTCTTTCAGAAAATCATAGCCTGAAAGTTTTTCAGCCGTTTCTGGGGTAGTGTTTATCACAAATAAAGCACCACCATGATAATCCTGAACATCAGTGATGTCGTGCTCTTTGAAAAACTTAGGGTTTATAGGCGTTTGGGCAAAGAGGGTATAGGAATACTGCACCTTCTCTGGGTCAGGTAACTCTTTCCCATCAATGTACACCTGCATGTCTATCATCCGGATGGTGTCTCCGGCAATGCCTATGCAGCGTTTAATGTAGTTTGTTTTCAGGTCAGCGGGGTGCTGGTCTTCAAACGGAACATTGAATACCACCACGTCATTGTTTTTCACGGAAGAAAAACCAGGAAGGCGGTAGGAGTTCAGCTGAATGGCATCAGAATAGGAAGGGATGTTGGTGCCCCAAATTGTTTGGTGCGTAAGCGGAACCTGCAGTGGTGTAATGGGGGTACGTGCCCCGTAATGCAGCTTACTCACAAAAAGGTAATCACCCACCAGCAATGATTTCTCCATGGAAGGAGTGGGAATAGTATACGCCTCAAAAGTTGCCCATCTGATGAGCGTGGCTGCTACCACGGCAAAAAGAATGGCGTCTCCCCATTCACGCATGAAGCCTTTCTTTTGCTTTGGCTTGGCGTCTTTTTTGGTCCAGAATCGGATGCTCATTTAATCTCAATTAAAGTTGTAGCAAATCATTCATGCCAAAGACGCCTTGTCGGCCAGGCATCCATTCGGCAGCCAAAATGGCGCCGCTGGCAAAGCCTTCTCTGGTATGTGCTACATGGTGTAACTCAAAGGTATCGTTTTCTGAGGTGTATTTCACAATATGAGTACCTACAACTTCACCCTCGCGCTCAGATTCTACTCCTAAAATAGAAGGTTCCTCGGTTTTGTCGTTGATCCAGCCTTTCTTGGAGGGGTAGTGCTTTATAATGCCATCGGCAATAGAGAGGGCAGTGCCACTGGGTTGGTCTAGCTTATGCACGTGGTGAATTTCCTTTACCGCAACGTTATAATTTGGGTGTTGCTGCATTTTCTGGGCCACATATTCATTGAAATGGAAGAACAGATTTACGCCTACGCTAAAGTTGGAGGCATAAAGCAATGAGCCTTTCAGTTCCTGGCACTTTTCTTTCACCAAGGGTAAGTGCTGCAGCCAACCGGTGGTACCGCATACTACCGGTATGTTGTTTTTAAAGCAGGTAATGATGTTCTCCACGGCCGCATCGGGGCTGGTGAATTCAATAGCTACATCTACCTGTTCAGAAGTATATGAAGACAGCGTGTGGGCATCGTCTACTGTTAGGGTGCCTACAATGTCATGCCCTTTGGCTTTGGCCAAACGTTCAATGGTCTGACCCATTTTACCATAGCCTATCAAAAGAATTCGCATTATCGCTTTAAGTTAAATTGGAGAGTAAGGGCAGGGGAATAACTGTTGGTGGCGGCTATTGGAATCAGGTTGGGCTTTAATTCCAACGACAAATCATCATTCACATCAAACGCTTTCAGGTGGGCGTGAACGTGCGCCTCCATAATGTTAAGCCCATACGCCAAAAAGGCAAGAATAATATCTAGGTCGCGGTACTTCCGGAAAAAATCGCGTCCGCGGCGAAGGTTGTTGGTGCCGTGGTCCTGGTAAAGCCCCACCCCGTAATTAGGGTCATTGACGTAGGCATCAACTGTTTCTGGGTCGCCATCTGTTCTTAGTTCCAGAGCCCTGGCAAATCCCTGATACTTTTTGTTGTTGTCGTAAATAAAATACCCTATCACGGCGCCGGTAGCGTATATCAGAGGTATTTTCCAGTAGCTTCTATTGTAGGCTTGCCCTAGTCCCGGAAGCACAGCAGAGTAAAAAGCAGCCTTGGCTGGCGGAGACCAATCTTTTAAAAACCTTTTCCGTTCCACCGTTTCTACCTCAGGAGTCGGAATCAGCACCGAATCAGGTGTAGCCGTAACGACTTGTGCCTTTACCTCAGACCCTAAGGCCAAGGCAAAGGCACAAATAAGAAATGCCATTACTTCTTTTACCCGCATGTTACGCGTAGTTAAGTATCTCTAATATTCTGTTTAGCTCATCAACCGACACAAAAGGAATTTTGATTTCCCCTTTGCCCTCAGGCGACGCCTTTACATGAATACGGGTTCCGAAATAAGAAGATAATTTAGATTCAACCCGCCTCACTTCATTCTCCAACGGATGTAAATCTAATTTGGTCTGTGGGTCTGGTTTTTTGTTTTGAGCATTCAGGTTCCGTACCAGTTCTTCCACCTTACGTACAGAAAGCTCCTCGGCTACAATTTTACGGTATACCTCCAACTGCTTCTCCACATCATCTATGTTGATCACGGCGCGGGCATGACCCATAGAGATGAGGTTATCGCGGATACCAATCTGAATGTCTGGCGGAAGCTTAAGCAGGCGCAAGTAGTTCGTAACGGTGGTTCTTTTCTTACCCACGCGGTCTCCTAATTCCTCCTGCTTCAAATTACACTCACTCAGCAGGCGCTGATAGGAGAGGGCAATTTCAATGGCGTTTAGGTTCTCGCGCTGAATGTTCTCAATCAGGGCCATTTCCAGCATCTGCTGGTCATCGGCTTTCCGGATATAGGCCGGAATAGTGTCAAGACCGGCTAATTTGGCAGCTTGGAAACGACGTTCACCTGAGATTAATTGATACGCATCAGCACTAAGCTGCCGAACCGTGATAGGCTGAATAATGCCCTGCACTCGAATAGACTCCGCCAGTTCCTCAAGTGCCACTTGGTCAAAGTGGGTACGGGGCTGAAACGGGTTGGTCTCAATTAGGGAAAGCTTTATATCGGCGATAGTATTAACGGCATGAAGGGTGGAAGAATCAGTTTTAGGTTCATAACCGCCCGTAATAAGGGCGTTGAGGCCCCGGCCGAGGCCTCCGGTTTTTTTCTTGGCTGAGTTATCAGACATTTAATTTCTCTTTCTAAAATTATTGGGCAACGGCCACCCCGTTTTTCTCTACAATCTCTCTGGCCAGGTTCAGGTAGCTAATAGCTCCTTTGCTTTCGGCGTCGTGCAATATTGCCGGCACCCCAAAACTTGGCGACTCACTCAACTTCACGTTACGGGGAATGATGGTGTCGAACACCATTTGCTGAAAGTGTGTTTTCACTTCCTCCACCACCTGGTTTGAAAGGCGAAGACGCACATCATACATGGTCAGCAGCAGGCCTTCAATCTCCAGGTCAGGGTTTAGGCGGGACTGAATGATTTTGATAGTGTTCAGCAGTTTGCCTAATCCCTCTAAAGCGAAATACTCGCACTGCACCGGAATAATGACAGAGTCAGCGGCGGTAAGGGAGTTTACCGTAATCAATCCCAAAGAAGGAGAGCAGTCAATAATGATGAAATCGTACTTCTCCTTTAGGGGCGCTAACACCTGTTTCATTTTCTCCTCGCGGTTTGGCAGGTTGATCATTTCTACCTCAGCGCCTACAAGGTCAATATGTGACGGAATAAGGTCGAGGTAATCAATGGGGGAGGTAAGAATAATCTCATCTACGCCAGTGCCATCTACCATGCACTGGTAAATGCTTTTTTCAATATTGTTCGGGTCAAACCCTATACCCGAGGTAGCGTTGGCCTGTGGGTCAGCATCTACCAAAAGGGTTCTAAATTCTAAAGCGGCTAAGCTGGCTGCCAGGTTAATGGCCGACGTGGTTTTGCCCACGCCGCCTTTTTGGTTGGCAACGGCAATTATTTTTCCCATTCTACAGGTTACAGTTCAACAGTTTGACCAATCTCCATCAAAATCAACTCCTTCTGCTGACGTCGGGCAAGCTCCAACGCCTCTACATGGTCTATCTCAATGTACGGGAAGGTGTCATAATGCATCCCGATTATTTTCTTCACATTCACGTAGTTGGCGGCAACCAAGGCATCTTCCACATCCATGGTGAAATTATCGCCAATAGGCAGGAATGCGAAGTCCAGACGATAGCGCTCGCCAATTAATTTCATGTCAAGGGTAAGGGCGGTGTCACCAGCGAAATAGAAGGTTTTCTCACCACTTTCCACCACAAAACCGGCTGCGGCGCCTCCGTAGGTACCATCTGGCAAAGCATTGGAGTGAATGGCGTTTACCATTTTTACCGTTCCGAAGGGCAGGTGAACCTTGCCCCCAATGTTCATGGGGTGTCCGTTTTCCACGCCTTTGTTCTGGTACCAGCTCACAATCTCAAAATTAGCTACCAAGGTGGCGCCGGTTTTCTTTAGAAAATATTCAGCATCCGCTACGTGGTCCTGGTGCCCGTGCGAAAGCAGAATATAGTCACATTCAATGGAATCCAGCTCAATTGCTGAAGCCAGGGGATTCGGAGAGATGAAAGGATCAAACAGAACCTTTGTGCCCCCTAGGTCTAAAAGAAAGCAGGATTGACCGTAGTATGTGATTTCCATAGTTGTCGCTTTTTAAGGTACTTGTTTGAGTTCTATAAAAAACTTTGACAAAGATAACGCTTTTTAGATACACTTTTTAGCGCCATTTATCAACACTTTAAAGGTATTTATCCCCATTTCTGCCAAAGGTATTTTAAGATTTGTATGCAGTGTCTGCGAAAGTAAAGATTTAAAAATTAAATGTTTGTGTGGGCTGAATGGTAGAATAACATAAAGAGAAGGCACGGCTTTACCCTATTGTAAGGTAGAAGCAAACAATAGTAAAACGTGTTCATGCTAAGCCCTAGTATAGAAGCTGTTTTTCTTTTGCAGAAGCTACCAAGATGTAGTCTGTTTTGGCCATGTTTTTATAAAACCAGGCCTAAAACAGAAAGCCCACTCTATCTAGAGCGGGCTTTCTGTTTTAGGTTGCTAACGAGATTATTTAGTGCGCTTCTTGCGCTCGGCTTCTTTTTCAGCCGCCATTTTCATGGCGTCCTGTAAACGTTTCTGAAAGCCACCTTTGGGCTCTTTGCCTTTGTTTTTCTCTTGATACTCTTCCAGGTTCTTCCGGATTTTGTCATCATCTACAAAACGGCGGATAATGGCTTGCTGCCCGAAGGTAACGATGTTTGACACAAAGTAGTAGAAGCTCAAACCTGCCGGAAAGCTGTTCAATACGAACATGAAAATCACAGGCATCAGGTAAGAGTAGAATTTCATAGGCCCCTGAATGGTGCTTACCTGGTTGTTAGACCATGTATACAGAATGGTAGAGGCTGTCATGAGCAAGGTGAACATACTCACGTGGCTACCATAAAACGGTATGGTGAACGGCAGGCGTGCAAATACATCGTACGTACTCAGGTCATGTGCCCACAGGAATGGTTCCTGGCGCAGTTCAATTGAGTTCGGGAAGAAGTTGAACATGGCAAACAGAATAGGGATCTGCAACAGCATAGGTATACAGCCGCTCATAGGGTTCACGCCCATTTTAGAGTAGAGCGCCATGGTTTCCGTCTGCGTTTTCTGCATGTCACCGTCATTCTTCTCTTTGATGGCGTCAATCTCTGGCTTAAGCACCTTCATCTTGGCCATAGAGATATATGACTTGTAGGTAAGCGGGCTCAGAATCAATTTAATGTACAGTACAAGTAAAATGATGATGATGCCGTAGTTGCCGATATAGTCTTCTAAGAAGTCAAACGCAGGCAGGATGAGCAGTTTGTTAACCCACGCAAAAATGCCCCAACCTAGCTCTAGGTTCCGGTCAAAGTCAGGTGCAACGTTTTTCAGGATGTCATATTCGTTAGGGCCGAAGTAATAGGTGAAATGGCCTTTGTTTGTCAGAACATCTTGCACCGGAATGGCAACCGTAGAACGCAGTAACTTCACCTGGGTAGTATCAGCTTCATTAAATTCACTGTGTACTTCGGCACTGGCAAATAGATTATTGGCAATAATAGCTGCCGTAAAGAAGTTCTGCTTATTGGCTATCCATTTAACTGGCTCCTCCAGTTTCTCTGTCTCAGGGTCTGTGGCGCTGGCAGAAAGGTAGTCGAAACCACCGTCAGCGGTATAATAGTTGATGGTGGAGTGGGCGCGGTTTTGCTTTATGTCCTGCTCCAGGCGCTTTAGCTCATCTGACCAGGTAAGCATAATTGGCTGCTGGGCCACCAGTGGCTCCATGCCCTGAAAATTAAGCTGATACTCTACCTGATAGGCCTTTTCGCGGAGAGTGTACACCTGTTCAATCTGCTGACCTGGGGCTACCTGTGCCGTGAAAGTGATAGATTTCGCCGGCAGGCCTTCTACAGTAGTGGTTTTAACAGCCGATGGTTGGAAATACAGATCATTTAATCGAATAGTGCGACCAGACTTGGTTTGGAAGGTAAACACCTGCTGGCTGCTTTTCTCATCAAACAACACCAACGGCTTTTGGTCATAGGTCTTGTAATGCTTCAGCAAAGCCTCAGAGATTTTACCGCCTTTGCTGTTTAATGAAACTTTTAGAACATCATTCTCCAATACTGCTGTCTGGCTCTGGCCAGTAGCAAGGTTACCAAACTCACCTAAGCTGGATACTTGCTGGGCAAGAGCCAGAGAGTCATTGATAGGGGTAGCCGCGGCGTTAGAAGAATCTGCAGCACCGGTGTCGGTAATAGTGGTGATAGCGGGTTTAGTAGGCTGTGGCTGCGGCTTGTCCATAAAGAACATGCTGTAGACCATAATCAACACGGCAATCAGGCCTAAACCTATTGCTTGGTTCTTATCCATAGGTAATTATAAGAGGTTATTTGTTTCTATTTTTAGTGTGTGTAATGGCGGCCTTTATAAAGCGCACAAACAGCGGGTGCGGGCTCAATACAGTACTTTTCAGTTCTGGGTGATACTGAGCCCCCACAAACCATGGGTGGTTTTGCAGCTCAACTACTTCCACTAGACCTGTGGTAGGGTTTATGCCCGAAGCAATCATGCCGGCTTCCTGAAATGCCTCAAGGTACTTGTTGTTAAACTCGTAGCGGTGACGGTGGCGTTCTTGTATATGGCCCTTACCGTATGCTTGATACGCTTTAGAGCCTCGTTTTAAATCACATTCATAAGAGCCCAAGCGCATGGTGCCGCCTTTCTGGGTAACTTGCTTCTGCTCCTCCATCATATCTATGACAGGGTATGAGGTAGTTGGGTTCATTTCGGTGGAAGCGGCATCGGTCCAACCCAAAACATTGCGGGCAAATTCAACGGCGGCGCATTGCATGCCCAAACAGATGCCGAAGAAAGGAATGCCGCTTTCCCGCACGTACCTAATGGCTTCTAACTTGCCTTCAAATCCGCGTTCACCAAAGCCAGGCGCCACCAATACGCCGTCCATGTGCTGTAAGTGGCTAGACACGTTCTCAAAAGAGATTTGTTCTGACTGAATAAACTTGAGGTGTACTTTGCACTCATTGAAAGCGCCTGCGTGAATAAATGCCTCTATAATAGATTTATAGGCATCTGGCAGCTCCACGTACTTACCCACCAAAGCTATTTTAACTTCTTCGGTAGGGTTTTTCAGGCGGCCCAGAAACTCTTTCCAGCTATCTAGATTGATATCCTGGCGGCTGGTCAATTTCAGCTTTTTCATGGCGCGCTCATCCAGCTTCTCTTTTTTCATGAGAAGCGGCACGTCATAAATCGTCTCGGCGTCTAGAGACTCAATAACGGCATTAGGAGCCACGTTACAGAACAACGCAATTTTCTTGCGCATTTCAGCCGGAATAGGGTATTCTGAGCGGCATACCAATACATCAGGCTGCACTCCGGCTTCTGACAGGGCTCTAACAGAATGTTGGGTTGGCTTGGTTTTAAGCTCACCGGCGGCTTTCAGGTAGGGAAGAAGCGTCAGGTGTATGACCATAGAATCTGTGGGAGATAGTTCCCAGCGCAACTGACGAACAGCTTCTATGAAAGGCAAAGATTCAATGTCGCCCACGCAGCCACCAATTTCGGTGATGACTACATCAAACTCTCCTGTTTGCCCTAAAAGCAGCATGCGGCGTTTGATTTCGTCAGTAATATGGGGTACAACCTGAACCGTTTTACCTAAATAAGCCCCCTGGCGCTCTTGCGTAATGACATGGTTGTAAATGCGGCCCGTAGTCACATTATTCGCCTGAGAGGTGGGGGTGTTCAGAAAACGCTCGTAATGCCCAAGATCCAGATCGGTCTCGGCGCCGTCATCGGTCACGAAACACTCCCCGTGTTCATACGGGTTGAGGGTGCCCGGATCAATGTTGATGTAAGGATCGAACTTTTGGATAGTCACCGAAAAGCCCCTCGCTTGCAGTAGTTTAGCCAATGAAGCCGAGATGATGCCTTTCCCGAGGGAGGACGTAACCCCTCCGGTAACGAAAATATATTTAGCAGAAGCCATAAGTAGTGTTTGTCTTATGGACTGCAAAGTTAGGGTAAATAATTAGAACGGCAGGGAAAATGTTTAGATGAGCAGGGTTTTAGAGTCTGCAGGTTCTGGGGATTCGCGTTTTCAGGCTGATTTTGAAAAAGTAAGCTAAAAACGCGGCAGTGTTTAGGCGTAGAAGGGTAGTTGATTTGTAAACAGGCTTAATGTCATTTAGATAATGATTGTTCTGTTCAATACCAGTACAAGCGCAAGCCTTCTGTGCATATTGGTTAACTTCTTAATAAAAAGGCTGCTCCCCTTGTTTCTGGCTTAGTTTTTATGAATTCAAGCCAGACAAGGGGAGCAGCCTGAAACTAAATTTTTTCTAGGTTTTCCCTAGTCAGCTCATTTTTGATTTCTCCGGTGTTCACTACACTAGCTGGCTCAAACAGCAGTACGTGCGCCTCTTGATCGGCTCCAGGTCTGTGCTCTACTCCTCTGGGAATGATGATAAACTCCCCAGGTTTCACATACACTGTTTTATCTCGGAGTTCCATTTTCATCTCGCCGGAAATGACCAGAAACAGCTCGTCTTCATGGTCATGTTTGTGCCAGATAAAATCGCCTTGGAATTTAGCCAGTTTGACCTGCTGCCCATTCAATTCACCGGCTATTCTTGGGTTCCAGTAGTCATTGAACTTACCTAACTTCTCTGTAAGATTAACTTTTTCTATGCTCATGGTATTGATTCTTTGGGTTTAGATTTGGCTGTTTTGTGGCTGTTTTTCTAAAAATAGCCACAAAATATAGGTTAAGCTTTATAAGCCGCAATGGTTGGGACAAGTATTTCCACGGCTTCATCGGTTAAATCAAGATGCGTGACAAACCGGATAAGCTGCGGCCCAAAGTCAGAAGCCAGAATACCTCTTTCACCTAAGTACTCCAGAAACTGTTTTGTAGTCACGTGTGCAGCCAGGCGACAGATGACAATGTTGGTTTCTACGGGCATTACTTCGGCTACATAGGCTGCTTTTTCCAGAGCCTTACCAATCAGAGCCGCTTTTTGATGGTCTTCTTGCAGACGATCAATGTGGTGGTGCAGCGCGTACAATCCGGCAGCGGCCAAATAGCCCGCTTGGCGCCACCCACCGCCTAAAGCTTTTCTTACCCGCTTGGCCTGCTCAATCATTCGTTTTGGCCCTAGCAACAGAGAGCCCACCGGGGCGCCCAGCCCTTTTGAAAGACAAACTGAAATGGTGTTAAAGTACTTGCTATAATCTTTGGCTTCTTCACCAGATGCGGCTAAGGCATTAAATACACGGGCGCCGTCTAGGTGCAAGGGCAAACGGTGCTTTTTACATACTTTGGAGATAGCGGCAATTTCTTTTAAGGTGTAATAGGCGCCGCCGCCCTTGTTGCAGGTATTCTCCAGAGACACCAAACTGCTTACAGGGTAATGAACATTGTCCGGGTTAATGGCGGCCTCTACCTGTTTTGCTGTAATTTTGCCGCGTATGCCATCCAGCAGTTTGACCGATGCGCTTGAGTTGAATGCTATGCCTCCTGCTTCATACAAGTATATATGGCTGTTTTTCTCGCAGATAACCTCAGAGAGCGGCTGGGTGTGCAGTTTAATGGCGATTTGGTTTGTCATGGTTCCGGAAGGGCAGAAGAGACCTGCCTCCATTCCGAACATACTGGCACCATACGCTTGCAATTCATTCACCGTGGGGTCTTCGCCGTACACGTCATCACCTACGGGGGCTCTGAACATGGCATCCAGCATGGCAGGGGTAGGTTTGGTGACAGTATCGCTGCGGAGGTCTATTGGAATCATCAGTTTTTATTGAGGTAAATTTGAGATTGTAAAATTAATAACATACTTTTGCGATTCAATTTTAAATATTGACCGATGGCAGTTACTAGATTAAAAAGAAAAGATCGCAAGAATAAAGCTAGACAGAACAACAAGCAACGCATCATTAAGCAATTGTTGTCAACCCCAGTTATCAAGAATGTAGACGTTGAAGCGCTGAAAGCTCAGTTCAACAACGCACCTGCTGCTAAGGCAGAAGCTGCTCAGTAATCTGCGTTTTTTCGTTCGCCTACTGCCTTCCGGCAAACAACCGCGATTACATTTATTCTGAAGATAATAGAAAGTGTAGCCCCAAAGGCTACACTTTTTTTATGCCCTTTTGCCTAGCTCAATGGCCTGCAGGTTCTGAATTTTGCCTTCGTTGATCTCAAACCGCATCATAGTCCGGATCTTATGAAAGCCATGTTTACCGGCCGCGCCTGGGTTTAGGTGCAGTAAGTTTCCGTGCTTGGCATCTGTCATCACCTTCAGAATATGGGAGTGGCCGCAGATAAAAAGTTTTGGTGGATTTTCTTTGATGAGCGCCCGAACGTCAGGAGCATATTTTCCCGGATAGCCGCCAATGTGTGTCATGAGTACATCTAAGCCCTCACAAGTAAACCGCAGGTTCTTGGGGTGAAGGTGCCGAACATCAGCCGCATCAATATTTCCATAGACTCCACGCACCGGCGCCAACTCCGCCAGCCGCTCAGACACCGCCGCCGTTCCGAAATCCCCCGCATGCCAAATCTCATCGCAGCCCTGCAGGTGCGCCAGAATGCGGTCATCAAGATAGGAGTGAGTGTCTGAGAGAAGGCCTATTTTCATTTTTTTTTAATGAGTAATGAACAATGATTAATGATCAATAGAATTTTTTTGGTCAATTTTTAGAAAACCAGCCCTAAAACAGATTAATACACTTCTACTCAAGAATAGTTATTGTATCCCCTAAAGATTGATCATTAATCATTGTTCATTACTCATTGTTCATTTATACTCCCCACTGCTCAGGAGCCTGTCTCCATTGGCCAAGAGTCTCTAAAGCGTCAGGGGAGACGTAGTTTTGTTGGGCGGCTATTTTTATGAGGGAATCATAGTCAGATAGGCAGAAAAGAGGAATTTGTGCCTGTTCAAAGTTTTTGGTGGCCTGCGGGAAACCATACGTAAAAATAGCAGCCATGCCTATCACCTCAGCCCCAGCGGCAGTAACGGCTTTGGCGGCTTTCAAAGAGCTTCCGCCGGTTGAGATAAGGTCTTCAACCAACACTATTTTTTGACCGGCTTCCAGTCTTCCCTCTATCTGATTGCCCATGCCATGGCTTTTTGGCTCAGGCCTTACATAAAGAAACGGAAGGTTTAGCGCATCTGCTACCAGTGCGCCTTGGGCAATACCAGCCGTGGCAACGCCTGCAATGGCCTGCACCTGTGGATACTGCTCCTTTACGGCTTGCGCCAGAGCGTTTTTAATGTAGGTGCGAATTTCCGGAAAAGACAACGTTACCCGGTTATCGCAGTAAATAGGGGAGTTCCAGCCGGAGCTCCATTGGAATGGCTGGTCCGGACGTAAGCGGACAGCTTTGGTCTCTAAGAGATAAGCCGCAATCTGGGCGGCGGTTTCTGAATGTGGCATGGGCGAAAATACGCAAAACCAATTATGTTTTCCGCTACAAAATGCCTTGTGCCTTCTGAATTTTCTTTCTTATTTTGTAACCAGTCACGCTTCGTACATTAGCGAATACTTCCCATGAATGTCTTTATCAACGACATCCCACTGATTATTAAAAAGAACAGTGATAAGATCTTTAAGCACAAATATGATTTGGTGTTAGATAAAGACGACCAGTTTACCTCTAAAGACTTAGTGGGCAACGTGCTTATACGCAGTGCCAACTCAGCTATGATTGACCGTTTGGTGCGCCTGATGGAGGTAAAAAAACTCAAAAAGTTAGACTCCCTGACTTTGGTGGCCGATAAGAAAGCCAAGCTGATGGAGCACCTGAAAGATCAGTTCAAAATCATTAAGGCAGCCGGTGGCTTGGTCTTGAAAGAGGGTAAGATTCTGATGATATACCGCTTGGGAATGTGGGATCTGCCTAAAGGCAAAATCAAAAAGTCTGAAGAAACCAGTTTGGGTGCACTTCGCGAGGTAGAGGAGGAATGCAATATCAAGGTAGCCATTACCGGTGAATTGCCTAATACCTGGCACTCATATGCCTACAAAGGCAACAAAATTCTGAAAAAGACGAGTTGGTACACCATGCAGTGCCTTGATGACACTTTTATGAAACCCCAAGCGGAGGAGTTTATAGAAGAGGTGCGCTGGATGACACCAAACGAAGTGTTGGAGGTATTGCCAGAATCTTACGCGTCTATTCAGTTTGTTATCCGCGAGTACTTGCGGGAAGCTCGGAAAGCGGAAACGGAATAAAATCCTGTACATTACCCCCGAATTTGTGTATCTCTCTTATAATAGAAGAGCTGATAAAAGCCAGTCGGGGGGAAGTAATTAAGAAAACCGTTTCCAAGTCTGCGTTCACCAGCCGGTTAGCTTGTGCAATAGTGTTCTCGTATTCAAAATCGGTGGTGTTGCGCAGTCCTCTTAGTAAGAATTGGGCTCCTACTTCTTTGGCAAAATCAGCGGTGAGGCCTTTGAACGACTGCACCTTTACCTTTGGGTTCTCCTGAAAGAGTTTTTCCATTACTTCCACCATCTCGTTTACCCCAAAATACCGGCTCTTGCTGCTATTGTTGCCAATAGCAATAATTAGCTCGTCAAACATTTCTGCTCCACGTAGTACCACATCATGGTGGCCTTTGGTAAAAGGATCAAATGAGCCGGGGAAGATAGCTACTCGTTTCATGTGCAGTAGAAGGTAGTAGTAGGTTAGAAGCGTGAAGATGGCCAATTTATTTGTCTCCACCGCATCGTATTGCTCATTCTGCTGTTTTTGTAGAAAGCTTAAGTTTGTGATTTAGCTCTGTTTTTAGAAAAATAAGCCCAAAATAGAGTTGGTACAGATGCTAATTCTGTTTTTTAAAAGATTCAGATAAACTTAACTGAAAGTAAAAGGCTCTGCTCGATATTACTTTTAAGCAGATTGATGTTCAACCTCTGGAGCAATTAATCTGAAGCCGTTACCGTGCACATTCACTATTTCTACCTGAGGATCTCCTTTCAGGTATTTACGGAGCTTGGTCACAAACACATCCATGCTGCGGGCGGTGAAGTAGTTGTCATCTTTCCATATTTTGCTTAGCGCCACCTCCCGCGGCAGCACATCATTCAGGTGCTGGCACAGCAGCTGCAGCAGTTCAGCCTCTTTGGGAGAAAGTTTTTGGGTACCTTGGGCGCTGGTAATCAAACGCGTTTTAAAGTTAAAGTGGTAGTGCCCCAACTGGTATTCAAAGACTAGCTCTTTTTCTGCGGGAGCCGCCGCAAAGCGCCTTTGTAAAATAGCTTTGAGCTTGCAGAGCAGAATTTCAGAATCAAACGGTTTGGTAATGTAATCATCAGCACCAATCCGGAAGCCCTCCAACATATCTGCTTTCATGGCCTTGGCGGTTAAGAAAATAACAGGCATGTGAGGGTCAATACCTTTGATATCTGTTGCCAAAGAAAAACCGTCTTTAATTGGCATCATCACATCCAGAATACAAGCCTCAAAGTGTTCTTTCTTAAACATATTAAAACCTTGCTGGCCATCGGTGCAGAGGGTCACGTCATAATCGTGCAGTTCCAGGTAATCTTTTAAAACCATCCCAAAGTTTGGGTCGTCTTCTACTAAAAGCAGGCGGGTGGTAGTTTGCAACGTCATGGCTAGAAGGAGTTTTGTGACAAAGAATAAATTAAGATTGAGGGTTCTGCGAGGGCAGCCAAAGGGTAAATTTGCTTCCGCGCCCTAATTCGCTTCTGACATGTATACTGCCAGAATGCGCTTCGGCCATGGTTTTCACATAGCTCAAGCCTAAGCCAAACCCCTTTACATTATGCACATTGCCGGTTGGTACCCGGTAAAATTTCTCAAACACCTTTTTCTGCGCCTCTCTTGACATGCCCGCTCCCTGGTCTTCTACAGAAATATGCATTCCGTTAGAAATCATAGAGGTTTGCACTACAATGTTGGGGGTGTTGGGGGAGTATTTGATTGCATTGTCTAATAAATTAGCTATCATGTTGGCTAAATGACCAGGATCAGCCCAAACGGTAGGTGTAGAGGCATCAAGTTTCAAATCCAATACGCCTTTTCTTTGCTCAATATGTAGTTGAAAGGGTTCTGTCGCCTTTTTGATCAGTTGGTGAACGTCTACTTGTTCAAAAGCCAGTTGTATTCTGTTCCGCTCCATTTGTGCTGTTTGCAGCACTTTCTCCACCTGGTGGTGCATGCGTCGGTTTTCATCTTTGATGATGCGGGCGTAATAGTCTACTCTTGCTTCGTCAGTGCGAACTTTTGGGTTAACCAAGGCATCCAAAGCAAGCGAGATAGTGGCAATGGGTGTCTTGAACTCATGCGTCATGTTATTGATGAAGTCGTTCTTGATCTCAGAAATCTTCTTTTGCCGAAGAATGGTGGAGAGGGTGAAGTAGAACGTAAGAATAATGATAAATGTGAACAGGTACGAGATAAGCGTAGGTGCCAATATGCTCTGCCATACCGCTGTATGCCGCTCGGGAAAATTGAGCCGCAGGTAACTGGGAGAGGTTAGCACATCATTCGGAAACAGCCTCACTTGATATACTCCGGCAGCCGAGGGTAGTTCCGGTCTGTTGTTGGCAAAAACAAAATTGTCCTCTTCCCCAGTTTCTATCTGTAACTCATACGGAGTACAGATGTCACGATTCTTGAGTTCAGTGGCCAGGAGCTTTTCTAATTCCAGTTCATCTAACCGTTGCTTCAGAGGTTTCTCCTTCCGTACATATTCGGCGGCCATTTTTTCCATTACCTGGTTCAGGTGCTGTGCTTTGGCTGCGGCTTTTTGTCTATTGGTTTGCTCTTGTGCTACCAGCTTTTTGGCAGCAGCATACACCTGTGGTTTAGGCGAGGGGGCTTTTACGGGTGTAGGTTCATTTTCTTTATTCAGGCTTTTGACAATAGCCCTGGTGCTTATGGGAGCCGCCACCCTGAGCATGTTTCTCCGGAGAGTATCTATTTCGTATTGAAAGGCTTGGCGCGGCAACTGCTTTAAAATGCTGTCAGTGTAAATATTAATATAGTTGCCGTTATTCGATTTTCTGACATCTATACTGCTGATGTTCTTTACAGGTAAATGTTGCATAAAATCAACTCCCTGAACCAACTGTAGCGTGTCAAAAGAATACTTTAATACCATATTAGAGTCACGCTTCTGCCTGTACAAACCAGCAACTTTTATGGTATCAACCATTTTAGTGTTGGCTGCCAAAACTTTCCAGATGACTACAGAGTCAAGCTTAGAATGGCCAAAAATGTTTTTACTTGCTGTACTTCTGGAAGTGTCAGGGCGGGAAGACCTGGCGTAAACACGACCCTTGGCACTTTTATCTGAAACAATAGTAGTGGCAGTAGAGTGGGTAACCGGTCTTGAAGTAATGATTTCAAATGGGGCGTTTCTACGTAATACTATCGTTTCAGCGGCACGCAATGGCTCCACTTTTTTGCTGGGTACAAACAACACTTGTTCCTGTACAGGTGCTACGGTCTCAATTTTTGCTACTGAGGATTTAACAGGTTTGGGCGTGGGAAGGGGAGTAGGAGCAGGTGTTTCAGCTGGGTCTGGCAGAACTGTAACAGGCTCGGCTACGGTGGTGAGCGCGGCGGCTCTTAGTTGTGGCGCCTCTTCCTTCAGAAAAAGCACCGCCTCATTGGTTTCTAGCCGCCGGACAACCTGGTGTAAGGCATCATTAACGTTTCGGTCAAATACTTCTTCTTCCATCTGCACAGCATGTTGAATCCAGTACGCCTGGAAGCCTATTAGACCTACAAGAGAGAGGCTCATCAACAAAATGACCAATAGCAATGTTTTCTTTCTCATCTCTACAAATATAAGAAGTAAGACGGGGGTAATTTTTACTTTAACTTTTCATTAACAGACTTTAACTAAGCCTTAACCCACACCCAAGGCAGTACCTAGTAATATTGTAGCAGTCAGTTACATAGCCACTTCTAAAGTACCACTGTTATGATAAAGAAACAACAAATTAACGCGTGCGGCATGGCCATTGCATTCTTGTGCCTAATCTCTTATTCTGCTGCTTTTGCGCAAGAAGCTAAAACCATTAAATCTGGTTCCGCCAAAGAGGCAAAGGTGAAAATTCTGCAAAAAGAAAATGGAGAATACATGCTTCTTGATACCACCCTAACGCTTGCAGAAGGAGTAAGCGTAGAAGCGGCCGTGAAGCAGTTGAAGCTGCAGGAGCAAGATCTGAAGGCGCTTGGGGCAAAACCCTTTGTTCCTTCAGAAATAAAAGGAGTGGGGGACATTGATTTCATAAGGGTATTGCCCTCCAAAGTAACTGATTCCGCCAGAGCAGTCATGTTCAGAAGTATTAGACCAGATTCGGCAAGGGCAGTTTTGTTCCGCAATCTAGGCTCCGACTCTGCCAGAACCGTTTTGTTTAAGACGTTTGGCGCAGACTCTGTCAAAGCCGTAAAGTGGAGAAGTTCTGTACCAGATTCTCTCTTTTCAAAAATCAGAGACAGGCACTTTTATGTGAAAGGAGCGGCAGTAGAGGGCATGTCTCCTCTGGAGAACAAAGCTATAAATATCAACGGTCAACAACTGATGCTCCGGCACTCAATAGGCAAAGATTCTTTAATGAGAATGAAAGTGTTCTTCCGGTTAGACAGCACAGTTCAATTGAAGGCTGATTCCTTCTTGATCAGGGATAAAATAAAAATAGAGAAAGACGGACAGACCGGTGAGATAAAAATTTTCCGGATGCACACTGATGGTACAAGTGATGCTCTGGAGACAGGGGAATATGATGTGCTGAAGCTAAATTCAGATACCAAAGAGAAAGTGATTGTGTTAAGGGCATCAAAAACTACAGAAGTTAAAAATGAAAAGAAGGAAGGTGAGAAAGCGAAGAAAAAAGAGAAAGCAAATGCCTCCCAGCTTGATGTTAAAGTTTACCCTAACCCTACCAGCGGAACGGTAAATCTTTCTTTTGACGTGAAAAAGAAAGCCAATGTTAAAGTAAGAATAGTGGATAGTCAGGGTAGAACAGTTTTACAGGATGAGCGCGAGTCTTTTCAAGGACAGTATGCCAAAGAAATTAATCTGTCTAAATATGGTGCCGGAGTTTTTGTGATACAGCTGATGATAGGTAATTCTATTCAGGCGGAGAAGGTTCTGGTACAATAGTTTTCTCTCTTTCATATCACATTAAAGCAGGGCTCGGCAAATTGTCGGGCCCTACTTTTTTTGCGCTAGACCAGTACACGTATTTTACGTATTTTAGACCTGAAGAACGGCACCTGCCCCAAACCCTGCCTTACATGAAAAAGATCTACCTGTTCTTGTGGTGCCTTTGTCTTACTATACCAGCGGCTCTGGCACAAACTCCCGACAAAGGGGGCTTTACCTGTGCCGATGCTAAAAACAGGAAAGGGCACATGTTGCTAGCCGACGGTATTACTTCTGAGCCACACCGGGCCCTGATGCGGCAGTACGACATCAACTACTACAAGCTGAACCTGGAGCTGGAAAGAAATTCCTTAGACGTGCGGGGTAGTGTCACCATTGGTGCCACTGTCTTAGCCAACGGCTTTGTGAACTTCGCGTTTGAATTGCATCCAGACATGCAGCTGCAACAGGTACTCATTGATGGGGTTAATAGCGAGGTAATACGTACCGGTGGTGAGGCAATTGCAACGCTCAGGGCTGCCAAAAACAATAAACAAAAGGTTAAGGTGGAAATCTTTTACAGCGGCAGGGCTCCCTCCGGTGCCAGTGCGGCCATTGGCAACGGCTTGAATACCGCTGTAGCCCAGCCCTGGGGCAAGCAGGTTTTATGGAGCTTGAGCGAGCCTTTTGCTGCTTATGAATGGTTTCCGTGTAAGCAACTGCTAGCAGATAAGGCTGATTCAGTAGAGGTTTGGGTAACCACTGATGTTAATAACAAGGTAGGTTCAAATGGAGTGCTGCAACGGGTCACCCCCATGCCCAACCAGAAGCATAGGTTTGAGTGGAAATCTACTTATCCAATTGCCTACTACCTAATCTCAGTGGCGGTTAGCCAGTACCAGGAATATTCCTTTGAGGTTCCCATTCCGGGTGTAAATCAGCCAGTGTTTGTTCAGAATTATATATATGACCACCCGCAGGCATTGGCAACTTACAAAGCAGGAATTGACCGAACTGCTGATTTTCTCCAGATTTTCTCTGAGATGTTTGGGCCTTACCCTTTTTACAAAGAAAAATACGGACACAGCATGGCACCCATGGGCGGTGGCATGGAACACCAGACCATGACTACTCAGCAAGATTTCGGCTTTACCTTGACGGCGCATGAACTGGGGCACCAGTGGTGGGGAGATGAGGTGACCAATGCAGATTGGAGCCATATCTGGCTAAACGAAGGTTTTGCCTCTTATTCAGAATTGCTTGCCCTAGAGCGGCTGCAGCCTGACCAAAGACAAACATGGCTAAACAGGGCGAGTCAATTTGCCTTGATTCCACCAAAGGGGCAGGTGTTTGTTCAAGACAGTACCAATGTAAGCCGTATCTTTTACTACCCATTAACTTATATGAAGGCTGGGTTTGTCTTGCACATGTTGCGGCACACCTTACAGGAAGATGCTCTCTTTTTTAAAGTACTGCAAGAATACCGTAAAGAGTTTAGGTATAAAGTAGCTACCACCAGAGGTTTTCAGCGGGTAGCGGAGTGGGTGACCGGGCGTTCCTTGAGCTATTTTTTTGACCAGTGGGTGTACGGAGAGGGTTACCCTTCTTTCAATGTAACCTGGAACCAAGAGGAGAATAACCTATATCTAAAAAGCGTACAAACCACCTCAAGCGCCGCTACTCCGTTTTTCAGAACTGAAGTTGAATATAAAATAACCACAACACTAAAAGATACGGTAGTGTTGTTGCAACATGATAGCCCTACTAAACAATATAAGTTCAGAGTGTCAGGGCAGGTGCTTTCTATAACGGTTGATCCTAACCAGTGGCTCCTGGAGAATAGCCCACCCGCTACCCAAGATCCTTCTTTGAACTCCTATACACCAGAAGAATTCTCTATTTATCCTAACCCTACGGTTGGGTCTCTAACCTTAAGGGGAGGAGAAGGGCTGCCTGTGCAACTGGTGGTGTATGATATGATAGGGCGTAAGGTGTTTACCTTAGTTCCTTCTGGTCCTTATAATAATGTTTCCCATTTACGTCCGGGGTCATATATATTGAAAGCTGAGTTTATTGGTAAGACTGAAATTGTGCGCTTTGTGAAGTTGTGAACGTGAGGATTTAAAAATTTTATTCTATTTTAACCTAACAAAATCTTATTAAATCAGTTTAAAGCTTTGCGGCGGGTGATAAATTTTTGGCAATGCCTACGCTTCTGCCAATTCTGAAGTGGTACTTCCTTGAATTTTCTTAATACTAAAACATTCTAATAAGCCCTGACAAAGCTTACCAAACTAACTGTAACTTAAAATTATGACTATGACAATGACTACCGATACAACCGTTGATCTGGAAATTAAAAACCAATTGTTAGACGAGTGCATTAGAGTACAAACTGACTTTGTGGAGAATGCACGCATAGCCATGGAAGATGCTCAGGAAAGCGCTAACGAAAGTCAGGGAGCAATAGAAGATAAATTTGAGTCTTTCAGGGAGGCCTGCCATATTCAGCGTGATATGTTTGCCAAGCAATTAGACGAAGCCATTGGAAAGCTGAGTATTTTGAAACGGATTGTACGTAACAAAGTGAACGATACCGTTACTTTGGGTTCTGTGGTGCGCACAGATGCCCAGAACTATTTTATATCGGTTAGTCTGGGTGAAATTACTGTTGACGGAGAAAAATATTTCGCTATTTCGCCTGCTTCTCCGGTTTTTCAGGCCATGGCTGAAAAAGGGAAAGGAGATACCTTTACTTTTCGTGATAAATCAATAAAAATTCTAGAGGTGTTGTAGCATCAACCTCTCTAAATATTAAAAATTGTTTTAAGGCTATTTTTCAGAAATCAAGCCTAAAACAGAAATCTTTTAAACAAGTAGTAACAACAAAAAAGCGGGCTCTCTTACCGTAAGAGAGCCCGCTTTTTTATTAAGTGTTTATTAATTTACTCTTGTCCAGATTTGTGATCTACCAATGAGAGAAATGCCAATGTAGCCTTTCACTTCCAGCTTATCTCCGTTCCCGAGCAACTTCATGTAAGAAGAATAAGTTTTACCAGATTTAGGATCATAGATGGTGCCGTCATCCCATTTGCCATCTCCTTCTGGTTCAAAGCCTTTTAAGAACACCATGTTCATAATAGTGCGGGTCTGAAGCTTTGGGTCAGGGTTCAATTGGTCAAGCTTGGGTTTACCGTTACGGTTAGGTTCTTTAAGCCAGATAATTTTACCACACAGCTTGTCGCCGCATTGGTAAATCTCAAAACGGGCTTCTTTTTCTTCATTGGTCCATATGCCAATGGGAGAGTTCTTTTGAGCCCAACCAAACGTGGTGATGCCCAGGAACAGGGCAAGCATTAAAAGCTTTCTCATACTTGTGGTAGTTTGTTTGATAATTTGTCTTTCGTTTTTAAATATAAGCAAATAGTAGTCCAAAAAAGCAAATGTGCCTAAACAATTGAATGTTTGCGGCAGTACAATTTAAAATTGCTCAATAACTGTAATTAAAGTGAGAAAAGCAGTTCTGTGGTTTCAAGGAATTTTTTATGCTCTTACGGGTATTTGGCCATTAGTGCACATGCCAAGCTTTCTGGCTGTAACAGGACCCAAAAATGAGGTATGGCTGGTAGAGGTGGTGGGAGTTTTAGTATTGGCCGTGGGCGCTGCTTTTATTACCTCAGCCCTAAGCAAGACTGAAGAAAAAAGCATGGAAGTGTTGGGCTTGTTCAGTGCCTTGGGTCTGGGAGCAATGGATGTACGTTATGCTACCCATGATGTCATAAGGGATGTTTACCTCTTGGATGCCGCCGTAGAGTTTCTGCTGGTACTTGCTTGGGCGTGGATTTTGTTTACCCAATCCCGAAAGCAAAGAACAAAAACTTCTTAAATTTTTTTCCCAAACCTTTTGAACTAACTCTTCGTCTTTTAACTTTATAAAACGGAAGCGAGTGCTCCGGACCCATCTACAAACAACCATAAGTTACTTGGAAGTCCAGAAGGGTTTATGTCGGACTTAAAGAAAGGAGGTAAAAGTGTCTAATCCCAGTAAGAATGTATCAAGCCTAGCTCATGTGTCAACCGTTAATCGTGTTGAAGCTTGCTAACAGACCTTGGTCTACTGGCGAATCCGGCATGAGGTAGCTAGGCGCGTGAGGGGGGCAGTTCCTTCCTGTGTCGCTTGATACCATTTCAAAGGATTCCGTACCCGGCTACTGCAATGGCCGGGTATTTTTTTTGCCTATACTTTTTTAGAATTGCCTCATTTACCTAAAGCAAAAGACGTAAATGCAAGAGGCCGTTTTAGGGCTACTTTTTTAAAAGTAGCCCTAAAACGGCCTCTTGCATTAGCTAAAGCTAAGAATTTAGTCAATCAATCTGCGTACTTCTAAAAAACGCTTTTCATAGAGGGTGCCCTTTACTTCACTCACCTTTACTCCCCCATTTGAAGAGGAGTGCACAAACTGAATTCCTTTAGGAGGATTATTAATGACAATACCTACATGACCAGGAGTACGGTCATTGGGGTTGGTACCGGTGAAAATGAGAAGATCCCCTTTTTTTGCGGCAGATAATGCTACTTTTTGCCCTACTTCTGACTGAAGTGTAGACCCGTGCGGTATATCAATGCCGAACCGGCTGTACACATACGTGGTAAATCCTGAGCAATCAAAACCTTCTTCTGAGGCACCTCCATACACATACTGGGTACCGTAGCGCTGCAAAGCATAAGCCACGAGGCTATCGGCTTTGCCGTTGTAGTTTCCTTCCAAAACATCTAATTGAGCGGGGGAGCTGTCTTCTTCTGCATCAAGTGTTTCTGATACTACAGAGTCGGCGGTAAGTATATAGTTGTTGCGGGTAAGGGTGCTAGTTTGGGTGTTCTGAGAAAAAGATTCCTCAGAGCCAAAAGTAGCTTTGTACAGCACCATGCATAATAAAACAACTCCAAATCCAATCCAAACATTTTTCATAGGTCTATTCATTATCAGGTTTTATAAGTTGTGCTCCTCGAGTCAGCAGAGGGGGCTATTTTGCAAAAACAGCATTTTAGCCGTATTATTCGGTTTATTTCTTAACCATACAACCTAAACATATGCAAAGAAGAATCCGTTCATGGGCGCTCTGTTTTATGGTGCTGTTGGCCTTGGCCACCACTACCAATGCAGCGGCAGCTCCTACTATTTCTTACCGTTTGTCAATGCCTGAGCCTCATACACACTACTTTGAGGTGGAAATGAAGCTGAATGATTTCAATAAAAAAACGTTAGACCTGACCATGCCAGTTTGGGCTCCGGGTTCATACCTGATCAGGGAGTTTGCCAAAAATGTAGAAGGGTTTGAGGCTTTTGTAGGCGGTAAAAAAGTTTCTTCAAACAAAATAGATAAGAACACTTGGCGAGTGGCCCATGGCGGCAAAGACGTAACCATAAAATATAAAGTATATGCTTATGAAATAAGCGTGCGCACCAGTTTTATTGATGCTTCTCATGGTTATTTGAACGGTACCAGTGTGTTTATGTACCCAGAAGGCTATAAGAACCTGCCTTCTACCTTAACAGTACAGCCGTACGAGGAGTGGAGCAAAGTGTCTACTGGTTTGCCCAAAGTAGCAGGTCAAAACTTCACCTACCGCGCTGAAAACTATGATGTATTGGCCGATTCTCCTATTGAAATTGGAAACCATGAGATTTACTCTTTTACCAGCAACGGTGTTCTGCACGAAGTAGCCATGTATGGTCCAGGCAATTACAACCCTGAGCGCCTGATGGCCGACATGAAAAAGATAACGGAGCAGTCTACCAAGGTATTCGGGGAGCTTCCTGTAAACTATTATCTCTTTATCGTTCACAACCTGCACAGTGGCGGGGGCGGATTGGAGCACCTGAACTCCACTACCTTACAAACCACCAGAACAAATTACGGAACTGAGCGCGGTTACCGTGGCTTTTTAAGCTTGGTGGCGCATGAATACTTCCACCTTTGGAATGTAAAACGCTTGCGACCAATAGAACTTGGGCCGTTTGACTACGATCAGGAAAACTATACCCGCATGCTGTGGATGTCTGAAGGATTCACCAGCTACTATGACGATTTATTGGTACGCCGGGCGGGGCTTATGTCTGAGCGGGATTATTTAGACATTATAGGTAGCAGTATAACTAGCGTTGAGAATTCTCCGGGAAATAAAGTAATGTCGGCCGCTGAATCTAGCTTTAACGCATGGATTAAACAATACCGACCAGATGAAAACTCTTACAATACGCATCTGTCTTACTATTCAAAAGGTGCTATTATTGGTTTATTGATAGACATGGAGATCAGGAATGCCACCAACGGAAGCAAAGATCTGGATGACCTGATGCGCTACCTGTATGAGCTGCATTACAAAAAGCAGAAGCGTGGCTATACGGAGAAAGAGTTTCAGCAAGGGGTGGAGAAGTTAGTTGGCCGCTCTATGGAAGACTTTTTTCAGAAATATATTTACGGCACAGAATCTCCTGACTACAATTCTTACTTAAAAGCGGTAGGGGTGCAATTGGTAGACTCAAACAAGAACTCAAACGAACCTTTACTGGGGGCGGGTATCTCTACTGCATCTGGAAAGCCAGTTATTACAACCGTTACCCGTAACGGAAGCGCCTGGCAGGCTGGTTTGAATGTAAATGATGAAATAATTGCTGTAAATGGTTTCCGCGTGACAGATGACATCAATAAGTCTGTACCAGCTTATGAAGTAGGAGATGTGATGGAGCTGGTGATTAGCCGCGCGGGTCAACTGATGGTGATACCGGTTAAACTTCATAAAAACGAAACGGTTCGTTACCGTGCCGAGAAAGAGGCTACCCTTACAGCTGAACAAAGAAAGAATTACCAAGATTGGCAGGATATTGACTAGTCTTGAAATTGATTGTAGCACATAAAAATAAAGGGAGCCCATCTGCTCCCTTTATTTTTATGTAATGATAGAGTTGATTCCTTCGCTACGCAACTCAGTATAGATGCTTATAAGAAACTTGTTTTGGCGCTAATTTCGTAAAATCAAGGCTAAAACAGCCAAGAGTTATTCCTTTCTTAGTCAGCGCTCTCACTACTGTATCCGTTGCAGCTCCAGATCTCTGGCTGGCTTAATGATCAGGGGCACTTTCTCCACTTTTACAGAACTGGTATCTAGGCCAAACCATTTCCCCTCAGAGGTGGTGAATTGCTTTATATAGAAATAAGATTGCATGATGGTGTTTTCCCAAAACGGCAAATCATTCTCATAGCTAAGGAATTTTTCCAGCACCACAAATCTGAAGTCGCCAATGAGGTTCTGCTTGTTTAGGGAGCTGTAGCGGCTGGTAATATCTACCTCGCCATTTTTTACCATGTCTTCCACCACCTTCCGGAAAAAGAGGTTTATCCGCTGTTCTACCCTAAACCCAAGCCTAAAGTCAATTCGCACTACATCCTGCGGAGAAAGTACATTCACCTTGTATTCCATGGTATAGGGTTCATCCATGGTGCTGACGTGAATAAACCAATAAATATCTGCTCGTTTAGGACGCTTCTGAAAGATGGAATAAATGACTTTAGACTCTATTTCTGAAGTACGGTCAGCGCTAGACATAAATACCAAGTGAGTGGTGTATTTCGGAATAGTGTCATCATCGCTCAGTTCTTTGAGCAAGGGAATGTATTCCTGAATAGGAACATACTCTGTCAGGCGCTTCTTAATAAAGAATGCTTTACGCCAAATGTACATAAGCGTAACTACCAGAACGCCTACGGTGAGTGAGAACCAACCGCCTTCGGTGAACTTCACCAGGTTAGCAAGAAAGAAAGAGCCCTCTACCGCAATGTATAGCGCCAGAAAAGAAAATACCCAAAAAGATGCCACTCGCCTGGTAATTAAGTAGTAACTTAATAGGGTAGTGGTCATTAGCATGGTAATAGTGATAGCCATGCCATAGGCAGCCTCCATTTCAGCTGATCTTTCAAAGATAAGCACCACCACCACACAGCCGGCCCAAAGTAATTTATTGATGCTGGGAACATAAATTTGCCCCTTTACATTGGTAGGGTAGATTAGCCTTACCTTGGGCCATAGGTTCAAACGAATGGCCTCACTGATGAGGGTGAAGGAGCCGGTAATTAACGCTTGGCTTGCTATAATGGCTGCAATGGTAGCTATGGCAATTCCGAAAATGAGGAACCAGTCCGGCATGATGGCATAAAAGGGATTGGCAATGGTCAGTTCAGTCAGAACGCTGCCCTGGTGCTGCATAAGCCAAGCTCCTTGCCCAAAATAATTTAGAAGCAGACAGGTTTTAACAAAAGTCCAGCTGATCCGAATGTTTTCTTTGCCGCAGTGGCCAAGGTCAGAGTAAAGAGCCTCGGCACCAGTGGTACAAAGAAAAACAGCCCCTAAAATCCAGAATCCACCAGGAGTGTTAAACAGTAGCTGGTAAGCGTAATAGGGGTTTACGGCCTGCAAGATCTCTGGGTGCTGCAGTATGGAAAGTATGCCCAGCGTGCCCAGCATAGAAAACCACAAGAACATGACCGGACCAAAAGCCTTGCCTACAATTTGCGTTCCGAAGCTTTGCATCAGGAATAGCAACGTAAGAATGGCAATGACAATGGGAAGGGTAGGGATGTGGGGGTACAAAAGTTCTAGGCCCTCTACCGCTGATGAAACAGAAATGGGTGGGGTAATGATACCGTCTGCCAGAAGTGCGCTCCCACCAATAATAGCGGGTACAGTCAGCCATTTAGCATGACGCCGAACCAAGGCATACAAAGAAAAGATACCCCCTTCGCCGTTGTTGTCAGCTCGTAAAATGAGCACCACGTATTTAAGGGTGGTTTGGAGCGTTAAGGTCCAGACAACACTTGAAATGCCACCGTACACCAATGTGTCACTAATAGCCCTTTCACCCATAATGGCCTTCATTACGTACAGCGGCGAAGTACCAATATCACCGTAAATAATGCCTAAGGCAATAAGTAAACCTGCACCAGATACACGGTGTGTTTGGTGGTTGTTGTTCATTGGGTAATTGCTTAATAACCTTTTCCCTAGCCCTGCCTCCAACTGTAAGGTTAAAGCTTAGTAGATTGCTTCTGGCCTCTACTAAAGTATAGAAGACAATTAGCGGCGCCAAAATTAATAGCTATAGATTAATAATAACTTTTTTATCAGTACTTTTTAACCTTTGCCTGAAAAGCTAAATCAACTGATATTTGAATTTAAAAGGGAGATCAGTATAAATACGGTATAATATTTTGAGTTGTAATATTTTAGATTAATGATTTTTATATTATTGGCTAAAAGAGTTAATTTGACGATTAATTATCAGTATTAAATATATTAATTGAATTATTTTAATTTAATACAGTATAAGGCTTTGATGATGTTGTTTCCAGTTGAAACAGATTTTTATAAAGTATCATTAGATGATGCTGATAAAATGGTCATCTTGTATTGGAAGAGAAAAGTAAATTTTCCGGAGTACAAAGATGGATTTAAAATGTATTTACATTTTTTAAAGCAAAGTAAAGTTAAGCGTTCAATTTTAGACTCCACTCTCCGCGGAGACCTGGATGCGGAGTCTGATGAATGGGTGCTTGCTACTTTGAATAATGAAATAGCTCATCTAGATATAAAAGATCATCAGATAGCGTTGGTAATGTCAGAAGAAAAATACCAACAGCAGATCAATAGTTATTCTTTGCTGCAGGCAGGGCACATTGTGCTACCGGTAGGTATTAATTATTTTACTAATATGGAGGAGGCAAAGCATTGGTTGCTTCATGAAGATATGTCACTCTCATAAAAAAAGGGAAACAGTTAAACTGTTTCCCTTTTTTGTTAATGAACTTTCAGAAGTTCCACATCAAAAATCAGTGTGCTGTTAGGTCCAATGTCAGCTCCGGCTCCGCGAGACCCGTAGGCTAAATTGCTAGGAATAAACAGACGCCACTTATCGCCTTCTTTCATCATTTGTAAAGCTTCAGTCCAACCAGCTATAACACCATTCACTGGGAAAGTTGCGGGTTGGCCTCTTTCATAAGAAGAGTCAAAGACGGTGCCGTCAATAAGAGTGCCGTGGTAGTGGGTAGTTACATTAGAACTAGCCGAAGGGCTTTTTCCTGAACCACTCTCTAAAACCTGATACTGAAGACCACTGGCCAATGTATTTACGCCTTCTTTCTCTTTGTTTTCTTTAAGAAAAGCCTCTCCTTCTGCTTTATTTTGTTCGCCAGATGCACCGGCTGAAGCCTGCTGTTTTTCCTGCATTTGCATTTGCAGTTGCATCATGGTTGACTGCACCTCCTCTTGGCTTAACTTAGAGGGAGTGCCGCTTATCGCTTCTTTCAAGCCAGCCAACAATGCCTCAGGCTCAATGTCAATTCCTTGTTTTTTAAAATTGGCGGCCATGTCACGGCCAATAATGTAAGAGATCTTCTCTTGTAGGTTTTTCAATTCCATAAGTTTTAATTTAAAGTAAAGGTACGGTTATTCAGGAAAATGGGATGCCCTTGAATGCAAAACCCCGCTTTAGCGGGGTTTCAACAATAGCTTTAGTGTTCGATTTATAAATACATATGAATGTCTTCATCTGATAGGTCTAATTGAACTTCACTAGATGAAAGCAGCGATGAGGCTAAAATGCCTAAAGCGCCAATGATAAACAAGGAGGAGATGGTAGAAAACTTTTTCATGGCCTGGTGCTTAGATAGTTACAATTAGTAACGCAAAAATGTACAGCAGGGTTCACTCCAGTGTTAACTCTTCTTCACCATTGTATTAATTATAAAAAACTAACGTCTTTTTTTGCATTGAGAGGATAGGTAGCACTAAGCTTTTGGCTGAACAGAGCACTTGCCCGGCTATAAATTAACTTACATTCTTTTTCTTTCTTGAGAAGAACAAGTGCACTAACAAAGACAAGCTTGACAGCAGTAACCCGGTAGCCACTACACCCATCCACTGCCAACGCACCCAGGCGTGGCTTGCCAGAAAAGTGCCCAATGCTCCGCCTACAAAATAGGTAAACATGTACACGGTGTTTAATCGGTTGCGGGCCTGTGGGTTCAGTGCGAAAATGGTGGTCTGGTTTGAAGTATGCGCAGCTTGCAAGCCCAAATCCATTAATATCACGCCTGCAATAAGCCAAAACATACTGGTGCTGAATACCCCATATAAAACAAATGAAAAAACCACCAAAGAGATCATGGCTGTCACCAGGTTTTTTGTATTTACTTTATCGCTTAAACGGCCTACTACTGGCGCGGCAAAAGCCCCCACAGCACCAATCAACCCAAAGGCCCCGGCCACGTCGCTACCTGCATTGAAGGGGGGAGCCTCCAAATGAAAAACCAAGGTAGACCAAAACGCACTGAAACTACCAAATAGCAAGCCGCCTCTAATAGAGGAAAGCCTAAGCAAAGGCTCTTGCCGAAACAATGGCCACAGAGAAGCCATGAGGCTGCGGTAGGTACCTTTGTAGTCGGGGTGAACTTCAGGAAGCAAACGCAGCAAAGCAATCCAAAGCAAGGCCATTAAACCCGCTGCAATTAAAAACATGGCTCGCCAACCCAAATGAGCTCCCACAAATCCGCTGAGAGTTCTGGAAAGTAAAATGCCAATCAAAAGACCACTCAAGACAGTACCCACCACTTTGCCGCGTTCCTCTGGTTTGGCTAAATGGGCTGCCAGCGGAATAAACAGCTGCGGTATTACGGAGCTAATGCCAATTAATAAACTTGCTCCCATAAGCACGTAAATATTGGGCGAAAAGGCGCCCAGCAGCAGTGACCCTATGATAAAAGCGAAATCAGACATGATTAGCCGCTTGCGCTGTAACATATCTCCCATAGGCACCAACAGAAGCAGCCCCAGCGCATATCCCACCTGCGTGTACATGGCTATGCTACCAGCTTTGGCTTCAGTGGTGTTGAACGTGCGGGCAATGTCACCCAAAAGCGGCTGGTTATAATAAATGTTTGCGACTACCAGACCCGCGCCAATGGTCATGAGCCACAAAGTTGCTTTTGTAAGAAGAGGAGCGGGGGACGGGGGAGAAGTGGTATTCAATGAGTTATTTTAAAAATCAGTAGCCTTTGCTGGATACTAAAATGAAAGTAATGTAGTGGTATGTTCCAAAGCCTGTGCTGAATTAAGCCAACAGAGTATAAAGCAGGTATAAATGCTTGGTGACGCAAAGGTAAGGTGGGGGAGTTTAAATTACTTCTTGTAGTCTTTGCATATTATTATTTATCTGGCAATTTATTAGTGGCTAGAAATCTACTTATCTTTTCATTTCTGATTTTGGCCTGTTTTACAGAAATTAGCCCCAAAACGTATTATCCCCTTGTCTGAAACTCAACAGCAGCACCGTCATTTTATATTAAACAAGCCCTTTGGTTACCTGAGCCAATTTGTAACCGACGCAAAAAAGAAAAAGTTGTTGGGGGAGCTTTATGATTTCCCAACTGGTACTATGGCCATTGGCAGGCTTGACCAAGACAGCGAAGGTTTGCTCTTTCTCACAACCGACGGCAAAATGAGTGAATATGTGCGGGGGAGGAAAGTGGAGAAGGAATACTACGCTCAGGTAGATGGAGTTATCACTGAAGAAGCTCTTGCTCAATTGCGGCACGGCGGCATAGAAATTACCCACGAAAAACAAGTGTATCATACTCTTTCTTGTAAAGCCATCAAATTAGACCCCGCCCCAATTTTCCCAGAGCGGAGCCGAAGGGTACGAGACGATCGTCATGGCCCCACCAGTTGGGTCTCCATCATCCTAACTGAGGGCAAGAACAGGCAGGTCAGAAAGATGACCGCTGCAGTAGGCTTTCCTACCCTCCGGCTTATAAGAGTACGAATAGGAAATGTTCTGCTAGGTGCTATGGCTACAGGTGAGGTAAGAGAGGTAAGCCATTTTGATCTTTAAAATACTATCCTGATTTTTTCAAAAAAAGAAAGTCACGAAGCAAAATTTATGTGGTGAATTCCTAAGTTACTACAGGGTTAGTAATAGGTTTTGAAAGCCTTCTGTATAGTTAGTTTTGCTGTTTTTTTCTCAATTTTGTAGGAATGGAGAATATGATGAGTGAGTCAACGGAAGTTGAGGTGGCAGAAATAGAGGCACTGAGGCAGCAAGTGGGAATGTTGAAAGAAAAGTGTGCCTTTCTTGAACGGGTGGTGAATGAGGTTCCAGCTAATATCTATGTTTCTGATTTAAAAACAGGGGTAGTATGGTGCAATCAAACCAATGAAGAAACCCTGGGGTACACACTAGAGGAAATCAGGCAGATGAGCGCCATGGAATACATGGAAAAAATTGTTCATCCGGATGACCTGAACATTCCGCAAGATAGTATTGTGCATTACCAATCTTATGACGGAGCCGAATATGGCGGGGTTTTCAGGGCTAAACACAAACTGGAGCAGGAGTACCGCTGGTTTATTGGTTGGGCAAAGCCTTTCATCAAAGATGGTCAAGGTGAAGTAAAGAAATTACTGTGTGTAGACGTGGACATGAGCCCACGCATGACAACAGAAAAGCAACTTGTTACCGCCCTGCAAGAAAACCTGAAGAAGAAAAACGGGTTGCTTATTAAATCTCTAAGCAAAAGGGAAAAGGAAGTGCTGCAATTAGTTTGCAAAGGCAAAAGTTCTAAAAATATTGCCGATGAACTTTGTCTGAGCGTGCATACGGTGAACACCCATCGAAAAAATATACAGGCACGGTTAGGCACCGGAAATGTAGCTGATTTGGTTTTGTTGGCTAAGGAAGCAGGGTTAGACTAAGACGATTAAGTACTCGGTGGGGAGAGCAATAAGCCTATTCTATCACGTGAAGTACCAATGAAGCTTTAAGCTCTTCATTGAATGAAAAGGCGCTGTATTAAGCTTTTCTCATTTTCTGTTCAGCCTATTCCATCCTCTATTGGTATTCCTTAAAATGTGTTTGTATATTTCTGGAGTTGCTTACAGTCTTTGCTGTTAACTGGTTTTCTTGATTGAACCCTACTGGTTGATCATGAACTATAATGGCATTTTAATTGCTTTTAGACTAAGCCAACCCCACCTGTATAACCCTTTATATGATAACTTTTTCACTTAAAGCAAGACTACTGCAATTCAGCTTTCTATGCCTCATCACGCTGTTGGGATTTGCTGGGGTCTCCCCCAATGAAAATAACAAGAAAGAGAAACTGACGTGGTTACAGCAACACAAACAAGCTGCCGCCGCAACGGTTTTGCTAAACAATCAATCTGGTTTAGTCCCTTTGAAAGACTTACAACAAAAGATTGCAAGTGTTAACCTAGGTGCAGCCAACTCTTCAGAATTTGACAGTTTGTTAAATAAGTATACTAGCGTAAGCAGCTTTTCAGCGGTTGGGGTGGCTTCTGATTCTGCCTTCCGTAGCCTGAGCGATGACTTAAAGTTTTACAGCACTATTATAGTACAAGCCCCTTATAATGCCTTTCAAAAGGTTGCTGCTTTAACCTTTATTCAAAGTTTACAAAAAGAAAAGCAAGTCATACTGGCTTTAACTGGCGATGCCTCTGTTTTAGAGAAGTTAGATGGTTTTACAGCTCCTATTGTTTGGTCAGAGAATGAGACACCGGTAACGGCTAATTATATGGCGCAGCTACTCTTTGGGGGAGTACCTGCTAATGGTAAGCTTGAAAGAACTTACTCCGCCAAATTCAAGAAAGGCGATGGGTATAGAACGTCAGCCATTCGTATTAAATATAGTTTGCCCGAGGAATTGGGTATCAACAGTGCAGATTTGCACGAGCCAATAGACTCTATATTGGCTGAGATGATACAAGAGCAAGCGGCTCCTGGCGGGGTAGTGATGGTGGTGAAAGACGGCAGTGTGATCTTCAACAAAGCCTATGGTGCTCATACCTATGACAATACCCGCCCTACCAGAATAGATGATATCTTTGACTTGGCTTCGGTTACAAAAGTGTCGGCCACTACCTTGGCGGTGATGGGGCTTTATGAACAGCAGAAAATCAATCTAGACAAGCCCGTTGGTACCTATATACCAAGTACCCTAGGTTCTACCAAAGCCGAACTTAAAATCAAAGACATTCTGCTGCACCAGGCAGGTTTGCCAGCGGGGGTAGGTTTGCCCACTCCGGCAGACTACGTTAGCAAAACTTATTCAGAAGAATTCCCGCTACCGGCCGCCGATAGTGTTTTCATTCGGAAAGATTACTTCAAAGAAGTAGTATGGCCCCGTATGCTGAATGCCAAGGTAACCGCTCCTGGAAAGTATGTGTATTCAGACCTGACCATGTATTTCCTGAAGGAAGTGGTGGAGCGGCAATCGGAGCAGCCTCTGAATGATTTTGTTCTGCAGAATTTCTATGCTCCGTTGGGTATGCAAACAGCTGGCTTCCTGCCCCTGGCCCGGTTTGAAAAAGACCGGATAGTACCTACTGAAAATGACACCTATTTCAGGAAAACCCTTTTACAGGGCTACGTGCATGATGGTGGTGCCGCTAAGTTGGGGGGGGTTTCTGGTCACGCCGGTTTATTTTCCACTGCTAATGATTTAGCCATTTTATACCAGATGCTACTGAATGGAGGTACCTATGGTGGGATTGAATACTTAAGCCCCAAAACGGTGCAGTTATTTACCTCCAGACAATCTAGCGTAAGCCGCCGAGGATTAGGTTTTGATGGGTTCGACCCTGAAAGTAAAAATGGCTACCCTTCTAAACTGGCTTCTTCTTCCACTTATGGCCATACTGGCTACACCGGCACGTGCGTTTGGGTAGACCCTGCCCAAAATTTGGTGTACATCTTTCTGTCAAACCGTGTATACCCAAAGGTTTCTAACAAGTTAATCTCATTGCGTACAAGGGCACGTGTTCAAGATGCTATTTACCAAGCCATTGAGAAAAGCGGGAAAGCCTCGGCTCTTAAACCTGTAAAAGGATAACTAGAGCCAATTTCCTTAAATCAGAAAGGCCACCTATTTGGGTGGCCTTTCTGATTTATTTACTTTGCAGTTGCCTCAGCCCGTTGAGCCCTTCTGGCAGCTTTCCTTTCTTCTCTTCTTATGGCTTTCTCTTCTAATTTAGCCATTCTCTCCGCTATTTTGGCAGCTTCAAATGCTTCCATCTCTTGGTATTTTGCTTCTTTGGCGGCTGCTTTTGCGGCTCTGGCATCTGCCCGGGCCTGCGCTCTTTGCTTCGCTTTTTGATTATAATTACGTTTGGCTTTTTCCACGTCTACTTCTTCTGTTAGAAGTACAGTATCTTGGGTGGTGGCACTGTTTTGTGCAAAGAGGGGGGAAGACAGTAGTAATAAACAGCCTACCATCATGAAAAATTTGGTTGAAAGTAGTTTCATATGAAAGGATTTAGAGACAAGATGATTTTTTGAGCCTTTAGAAAATAGCTTTTACTCATAAATGCCAGTTGTAGTTAACTTATTTTAAATAAATACCTTAACTATGTTTCCACAAGCCATTTGGTAACAAAACCCCCATATACTAGTTTAATAGAAAAATTAACAGAGGTCAGAGCCTTACAGCGTCTCACAAGCCTTTGTAGAAGCAAAAGCAAGATTTAGTTCTACTACCATGGAAGACAATACCCTAAATACGAAAGCAGAATTTGAAGTAGCCACTTTTGCGGGCGGCTGTTTCTGGTGTATGGTAAAACCATTCCATAAATATGAAGGAGTGGTGGAAGTGGTGTCTGGCTACACCGGAGGGGATATTCCAAACCCTACTTATGAGCAGGTGTGTTCTGAAACAACCGGCCACTATGAAGCAGTTCAGGTAACTTTTGACTCTAAGGTTATTTCTTACCCAGAGATACTGGAAATTTTTTGGCAGTCCATTGACCCTACTGATGCCGGTGGGCAGTTTGGCGACCGAGGTTCCTCTTACCAAACCGCTATTTTCTATCACTCAGAAACGCAAAAGGAGCAAGCCGAGAAATCAAGGGAAGAGATCAATAAAAATGGCCCCTTTGAACTGCCGGTGGTCACCCCAATTTTACCCGCCAAGCCTTTTTACAGAGCCGAAGAATATCACCAAGACTATTACCGCAAGAACCCCAACCACTATGGCCGCTACTTTGTGGGTTCGGGCCGTTCCGGTTTTCTGGAAAGGCATTGGAGCAAGCGGTAGAAACTGTTTTCAGGTTGTTTTCTGAAAATGAAGCCTAAAACATTTTAATCTAGTTAAACCATCTTGTAGCGGTGCTCTACGTAAAGCCGTAACAAAAATCTTTTACCCAAAAAAGTATGATACAAGACCTGTGGTATAAAAACACGGTGATTTACAGCCTGGACCTTGAAACATTTATGGATTTGAATGGAGACGGTGTGGGTGATTTTGAAGGGCTTACACGTAGATTAGATTATTTGAAAGCGTTGGGGGTTGATACCGTATGGCTGGCTCCTTTTCAGCCTACACCAAACCGCGACAATGGCTATGATATTAAAGACTACTACGGGGTAGACCCCAGGCATGGCTCAAGCGGCAATTTCGTGGAGTTTATGCAACTGGCAACTAAGAATGGCATCAAAGTCATTATTGATTTAGTGGTGAACCATACCTCTGATGAGCACCCCTGGTTTCAGAATGCCCGCACCAGCGAAAATGCCAAGTACCGCAACTGGTATGTCTGGTCTAAAAAGAAACCCTCAGATTGGAACAAGGGCATGGTATTTCCGGGGGTGCAGGAAAGTACCTGGACGTACGACAAAAAAGCCAAAGCGTACTACTTTCACCGGTTCTACAATTTTCAGCCAGATTTAAATGTCGATAATGTGGAAGTTCGGGAAGAGATGCACCGGATTATGGGGTATTGGTTGGCGTTGGGGGTAGCTGGTTTTAGGGTAGACGCCGTGCCGTTTGTCTTAGAAACGCAAGAGCCGGAAAGCACAAAGCGGGAAAAAAGATTTCATTTCCTGAAGGATATGCGCCGTTTTCTGCAGTGGCGCCGCGGCGATGCTATTTTGCTAGGTGAAGCCAACATTACTCCAGAGGAAACTCAAAAGTATTTTGGGGAGAAAGGCGACGGAATTCACCTGATGTTCAATTTCCATGTAAACCAGTATCTTTTTTACAGCCTGGCCACCGGAGAAGCCAAACCTTTGGCAGATGCGCTGGAAGCCACTCGCGTTACGTTTCCTGGTTCACAGTGGGCGCATTTCCTGAGAAATCATGATGAGCTTGATTTAGGTAGATTAACGGAAGAAGAGCGGCAAAAAGTATTTGAAAGTTTCGGGCCTGATGAAAACATGCAATTGTATGAGAGAGGCATCCGCCGAAGACTATCTTCCATGTTGGGCTCTCGTCAGCGGAGTGAGCTGGCCTACAGCTTGATGTTTTCTCTGCCGGGAACTCCCGTCATCAGGTACGGCGATGAAATAGGCATGGGTGAAAACCTGAAACTGAAAGAACGCGCAGCTGTCAGAACACCCATGCAGTGGACGGCTAATCATCAGGCAGGTTTTTCTGTGGCTGAGGAGTTGATTCATCCTGTGATTTCTGAAGGTCCTTACGCTTATGACTACATCAATGTAGAAACCCAGCGGCGTGAGCCTGACTCACTTCTCAACTGGATGACTACCCTTATCCGCTTGCGGCACGAATGCACCGAGATAGGCTGGGGCGACTGGCAAATTTTAGACACCGGTTGTCCGCAAGTATTAGGAATTCACTATTGCTGGCAGGGCAGCTCTTTGATCATCTTTCACAACTTAGATGAGCGGGCACATGAAATTGAAGTGAAGTTGCAGGAAGAGAAAGAGGTACAGTTAATTGACTTAATGAAGAACAGCACCAGCGTGGCCAATGAAAAAGGAATCCATCAGATAACTTTAGGTGCATATGGTTATAAATGGTTCAGGGCCGGAGATTTAAGTCATTTAATGCACAAAAGGTAATGGAATAGTATAGCCGTTCTTTTATTACACTGCCATCACAGCAGAAATGCACCGCCTGCTTTCAGCCTGTTTTTTGAAAAACAGGCTGAAAGCAGGTTGGTAGCTACAAATTAACATCTTCTAAAGACATGTCTTTTCTGCCTAACCTGTCGGGTTTGTTCACTCCGGTAAAGGTTTCTATCTTAGGTGCTTCATTTGTTTTAAAATTTAATGAAGCACCTACTTCTACTTCTTGTGTTTAAGCTTTGTTCTTTCGCAGGATATAGTCAGGAAGAACCATTTTTTGATAGCAGCTGGGCCATATACGGTAGAGCAGGGGTGAATAGTGCCGGTACCAGAGGGTGGTACCCTGGTCAGGCTGAATTAAAACGCACGGTGGGGTTCAATGTAGGTGTGGGCTACTCACAAGCCATCAACTTCAGAGAAGATACATGGGTGAATGCCGAGGCTAGTTTTTCTCAACAAGGTTTCAAATTCACCAATGTGGCTGCCCCTGAAGACCCAGAATCAGTCAGTCTGAACTACCTTAACATACCTGTATTTGTGCGTTATTTCCCTTTCCCTAACATGCGCAACGTGTATGTTGGTGGCGGGGCCCAGATAGGCATTAGACTTGACGGTAGAATAACTGCCAGAAACGGCACCATGTACCGCATCAATGAAAATGATTTTCCTAGAACAGACTGGTCTGGTATAGGCGTGGCTGGTATTCACTTCGCTAAAAGAACGGACCTTGGCCTAGAGGTGAGGTATCAGCATGGGCTGACATCCATCAGCAGGGAAGTAGCAGGCGTAAAGCAGTCGGTGATACAGGTAGACTTGTTCTTTCCCGGTAGTTTTCTGATGGACATACTAAGTATTGGTGTTTTCCTTTAGTTGGCTAAAGCTATTTCTGAATGAAAACAAGCGCTAAAACTGAGCAATAGTAAACCTAATAAAGACGGATGAAGTATGGCCGTAGATGAAGTTTACTGCTGTTTTTAATTTTCATGGAGTGCTGCAGGATTTTCTGCCGAAGCAGCAGAAGGGAAAGTCAGTTTCCTGCTCTTATGCCTCGTGGCCAGCGGTAAAAGATGCTATAGAGGCCGTAGGTGTGCCTCACCCTGAGGTAGCCGCCATACTGGTGGATGGTCAGCCAGTAAATTTTTCTTTTCTTTTACAGGGCCAGGTAAAGGTTGATGTTTACTCCTCAGACTTTCTACCTGACATTCCTGAGGCTTATTGGTTGCGGTCGCCGGTACCTGTCCCGGTTCGGTTTGTGTTAGATGTGCACTTAGGTAAGCTCGCCAGATTATTGCGCATGCTGGGGTTTGATAGTTTCTATGACAATTCCTATGCAGATGCGGCTATAGCCAAACTGGCAGAAGCTGAAGACCGAGTGGTGCTAACCCGTGATATTGGTTTATTAAAACACAAAATCATTAAGTGGGGATACTGGCTCCGTTCGCAACAACCAGAAACCCAGCTTCGGGAAGTGATCAAGCGTTATTCCTTGCAAAACCAGTTCCGTCCTTTTTCCCGCTGTTTAGCTTGTAACGCACAAATAGTAAAGGTGCCAAAGGCTGAAGTAGAGCACCAGTTGCCTCTAAAGACAAAGCAGTATTTTAATCAGTTTTACCAGTGCCTGGGGTGCGGAAACGTGTATTGGAAAGGCTCACACTTTGACCGAATGCAGGAGTTAGTCTCACTCCTCTGAAATGCAGTGCTGCCTGTGAAAGTCAACAGCTGTTTCAAGTTGTTTTAACTCTGTTTTTCGAAAGAGAGGTGAAAAACGAAAGAGATAGTTAAGATTACAAACAAGTTACTTTCTTAAAACCTCAGGGTGCAATTATTAGTTTTGTGGGTATGCTACAGAATCCTGAACAACTTGAGGCTGCCGTTGCCCATTCTTTAATGATTGGCAGCGGTATTTTCTGGACGTTAACTTACCTCCTGATTATAAGAAGAGGGTTACTAGATAAAACCTACGGTATGCCCATGGTGGCTCTTTGCGCCAACCTTTCCTGGGAGTTTATATTTTCTTTCGTTTTCCCGCACCCTCAACCCCAGCTGTTTATTAACTACCTGTGGCTGTTGTTTGATGTAGGCATTTTGGTGCAGTACCTGCGCTACGGCGCCAGTGATTTTCCTGATAGTCTTCCTAAAAAACTCTTTTACCCTACATTTCTGTTTTCCCTGCTTTTTGCGGCTCTTTTAATTGCCGCCATGTCTGTTGAGTTTGATGAATACATTGGTATTTATGCTGCTTTTGGGCAGAATTTACTTATGTCTGTTCTGTTTGTGCGCCTGTTTCTCAAAAGAGGAAATGCGCAGGGGCAGTCTGTTTACATTGCTTTGAGCAAAATGATAGGCACTCTCTTTCCTTCAGTTCTTTTCTATCTCTATTTTCCAAATTCTTATCTTCTGATTCTGCTGTATTCGGGCATTTTTGTGTTTGATTTAGTTTACTTTCTGCTACTGTTTTTCTACCTCAAAAAGAAGGGCCAAAATCCCTGGGTGCGCTTGTAGCTTACCTGCAGGAAACCTCTCTTATTTCAGGTTTTCCTTGTCCTTATTTCGCAGGGGTATTTCTTTTACGTAGAATCAAAGTAGGATTTAGGTATTCTTCTAGGGCGTTAGTCATACTAAAAAGGTAAAACTTTTGCTGTTTTAGGCCGACTTTTCAAAAAACAGGCTAAAAAAAGAAGTAGTTAAGTTTAATAGCACAATGTCTTTTTTTAGGGAATAGTAATTAAGAGCTTATACATGAAATATAACCAACTGGGCAAATCTGATCTGCAGGTGAGTGAAGTAAGCTTCGGCTGCATGTCTTTGCGTGGATCACACGCTGAGAATGCAGTACTTCTACAGCAGGCGCTGGAGGCTGGTATCAACTTTTTTGATACTGCCGACCTGTATGATAAAGGCGAAAACGAAGTAACAGTAGGAAAAGCCTTCAAAAACAACAGAAACAAAATAGTACTGGCTACTAAAGTTGGGAACCAGTGGCGGCCATATGGAAGTGGCTGGGACTGGAACCCTACTAAAAAGTACATTTTAGAAGCAGTTGACAAAAGTTTGCAGCGTCTGCAAACAGATTATATTGATTTGTATCAGTTGCACGGTGGTACAATAGAGGATCCTATCGATGAGACCATTGAAGCATTCGAAATATTAAAAGAAGCTGGCAAGATCAGGTACTACGGCATTTCCTCCATCAGGCCTAATGTCATAAGAGAATATGTGCAGCGCTCTTCTATTGTCTCTGTTATGATGCAGTACAGTCTATTAGACCGTAGACCCGAAGAACAGATATTAGATGTTTTGGCACAAAATAACATAAGTGTTCTGGCTAGGGGAAGTATAGCACAAGGGCTGTTAGCCGGTAAACCAACTAAGGCTTATTTGTCCTTTTCTGAAGCAGAGGTTAAAAAGATGGTGAATGTGTTGGAAGAGGTGTCTGGTAATTTGTCTATAGATAATATGTCAGTTGCCATAAAGTATGTCCTTCAGCATCCGGCTGTGGCAACGGCTGTACTGGGTGTGCGTACACAGCAGCAACTAAACCATGCTATAAAAGCTGCTCACGAAGTTGAATTAGGCTCCGCTGCCCTTGAAAAATTAAAGCAGGTGCTTACTGGTCAGGTGTATGAACAGCACCGGTAACAGGTAACAAAGCAATGCCTGCTGGCCGCTTGTCACATGGATCAAGGATAAAACTTTATTTTAAGATATTATGAACTATAGAACTTTAGGTAAAACAGGATTCAACATTTCTGAAATAGCGCTAGGAACCTGGCAAGTGGGCGGGCGCTGGGGAGATCCTTTTAATAATGCGAATGCTGACAAAATCATCAATACAGCTATAGATGCCGGTGTCAATTTTATAGATACCGCCGATGTGTACAGCGATGGCCAAAGTGAAGCAGCGGTGGCTAGAGTGGTGAAGGCACGTAAAGAGGAGGTGTATATAGCTACTAAGTGTGGCCGACAAATACAGCCCCATACCGCCGTAGGCTATACACCGGAGCGGCTGACAAAATATGTAGAGGAAAGCCTTTCAAACATGCAGCTAGATACCATAGACCTGATTCAGCTGCATTGTCCCCCTACCGAAGTGTACCAAAGACCTGAAATTTTTGAGACCTTTGAAAGACTGAAGGAACAAGGCAAAATAAGAAACCTGGGGGTAAGTGTAGAGTTGGTAGAGGAGGGGCTTATGGCTATGCAATATTCCAATGTTGCTTCTATACAGGTTATTTTCAACATGTTCAGGCTAAAGCCAAGTGAACAGCTTTTCAGTAAGGCTAAGGAAAATAATGTTGGTTTAATTGCCAGGGTGCCTTTGGCCAGTGGCCTGCTAACGGGTAAAATGAATTTGGAAACAACCTTTAGCCCAGAAGACCACCGTACCTTCAATAGGCAGGGAGAGGCATTCGATAAAGGAGAAACATTTTCAGGAGTAGATTTTCAGTTAGGGCTTGAGGCGGTGGAAGAATTAAAGCGTCTTTTCCCCGGTCAAGAACCTTTGGCCGCCTGGGCTCTGCGTTGGATTTTGATGTTCCCTGAGGTGAGTACGGTTATTCCGGGTGCCTCACGGCCAGATCAGGTATTGTCAAACTTAGCTGTTGCTAACCTGCCAGCGTTAACTGCTGAACAAATGAAAGGGGTACAGCAAGTGTATGACAAGTTTATAAAACCAGAAGTACATTCACTATGGTAAGTAGTTTTTAGAATTTGCTTCTGACAGTGTTCCATGAGAAAACAAAAAGGGGGCTTCCCCCGAGGCCCCCTTTTTAAACAAACAAAAACAATAACAAAAAACCCTGTACCAGAGGTAACTGTGTCATAGTTGCCAGTAGGTGAAACAAAGGTCTTATCTTCTGTTCTATTATAAAATACCTAAAAATAGGTATTTATTGGTCTTTTCGATCAATAGCTAGTTCATAAGCTTACTTGTGGCAATGCCTTCTTAGCATTATCCCCTGCCTTTTGTAAATATCATGTGCTGCTTTTAGGCTATGGTAACACCAATATTTTTACTCCTCTTCTCTCTCGGGGTGTCTTAGCGTTCGTTCTCCGCAAATGAAAAATTTGTCATCAGAAAAAAGCTTTAAAAGAAGATATATTTCAAAATTAATATATAGTTAATATAAGATTATTTATATTAAATAATTTCTGTTGTTACATAGAATTTCTTTAAATGTTGAAACCCAAAAATATTGATTATTAAATCTTAGAATATATATAGCATCATTTAAAAGGTTTGGTTACATCTTAAGATATATTAAATATAAAGTCTAAAATTTTATAAGATTTATGATAAAGTAGCCTGTGTGTGCGCAAATACAAGCGTATGCTATAGAAATCATAAAGGCTCTGATCCTGAGAAAAAATTAAATAAAAACATATTTTGTTGCAAAAAGAAATAAACAAATAGAACTATAAAAAGGTTTTATATTTATTTTATAACATTAGGTGTGCTGTGTCGTAAATCCATAGCAAGATTAAATGCTATTACAATTCAGAGGGGATAAGCATAGAATCATATTTGGGGGATTTTTCACAGTACATAATAATGAAGTGGGTAGAGAAGTCAGTAATAAGAAAAATCGGGTGGAGTGCTTTTTTGGTATTACTCTTTCTTCTAATTCAAACTACAGAAAGTAAAGCGGCAATATGCTACAGCATTAAGAGTGGTAAATGGAGCGATCCTAGCGTCTGGAGTAATGGGAGGGTGCCTGGGAGTACAAACCGTGATGATGCGGTAATTACCTCCGGCACCACAGTTGTAGTAGATGTAAGAATTAACACTACACAAGGTAAAAGAAGTTTATACCCCATAGGTACCATTGTTGTACAAGAAAATGCCACTCTACTAGGTGATGGCACCGGATCTTCTCTTCTAAATTTTGGAACAGACCAAGGGGAAGATTTAATCAATAATGGTACAGTTGATTTCTCTGGTTCAAACAGAACTCATTTCAATGTTTATAAAAGCTCCAAATGGGGCGGAACCGGTCAGTTTTGGTTCAATGATTTTGAAATCACAAATGGTGCTAAACTAACCTTTACACAACCTGGTGAGAACGGTACTCCTGCAGATTTTACCCTTAACATAGCCGGTGATATTTTAATGAAGCAAGGTAGTATCACTGCCACGCCTACCGTTGCTTTCAACTTTATGGGAAGTAAACAACAGGTACTTCCAAGTGGAGGTGTGACTTTTCATGATTTGTACCTAAATAACCTAAAAGGTGTTTATTTGTCTCAAAACCTGAACAGATCTAACCTAAATGGCGACCTTCACATACAAAGCGGAATCTTATATACAGGTTCATATAGTTTAGAAGGAACCGGTACAAATAAAATAACAGTGGCTGCAGAGGCTACGTTGAATCTAGGGACCATCAATAACAACTATAATGGTTTCCCATTCCAATTTCAGGAGGTTTTGTTAGACCCTGCCAGTACGGTAGAGTATTCAGCAGATGGGCAGCAAACTATTTTTCCAACAACTTACGGTAACCTTGTAATTAGTGGCAGTCGTGCAGGGGCACCTGTTATTTTTCCTAATGCCGCCCAATACCAAAACTTAGATGTTAGTATCAAAATATTGGGTGCCTTTACTCCTGTTGCCTCTTTCACAAACGGGGGGTACAGGGTGGATGGTAGCTTGATTCATTTTACGGGCAATGCTGCACAAGCTATTCCAGCCTTTCAATATTTTAACCTTCAAGTTTCCGGAGACCGGGGAAATAACAATATTGTGTTTGACCCTGCAGGCACAGTTAGCATAGCCGGTGAATTCCTGCCCAGTGCTACTTTTTCTACTGGCAACTATATTACCTCCAACAACACCATTTTATACAATGGTGTGAACGCGCAAACGATTCAACCTTTTAATTATTTCAATTTAACTTCTAGTGGTAGTAGCCAAAGAACATTGTCTGATGCGGGCGTAATACAGGTGGCAGGTGCATTTTTACCTGGTACAAATCAGTACTCCGCCACGAACCATACCATTGAGTACAACGGCACCGCTCCTCAAAATCTAACTTTATTTCCATACCAAAACCTTATTATTTCAGGTGCCAGCACCAAAACTATCACAAATGGAAACCCAGTAGTCCAAAAAAGCTTAACGTTGGTAGATGGAAGAATTGTGACTGGAGCACAAAAGCTTGTTGTGGCAGAGGGGGCTACTATAGCCGGAGCTTCTGCCTCTAGTTACGTAAGTGGTACCTTGGAAAGATATTTTTCAACGGGCAGTTCTGTATCTCTTCGGTTTGAAATTGGAAACGCCACCACCTATTTACCAGTGGTGATTACTTTCCCGTCTATCACTTCGGGAGGTAGTTTAACAATCACTTATAAAGAAGGAGAACAGCCAAAAATTGTAGAATCATGCCTTGATGAGCAAAGAAGCCTCAACGCATATTGGACTATAGCCGCATCAGGCATTCAACCGTTACTCTACCATGCTGATTTTAGTTATGAACCAAGTTCTCTTGATGCGGGCACAGATCGAAATAAACTGAGTGCAGCTGTACTGAATGGCGGCTGGCAGTATACTACCGTTGAACCTGTGGGTGCCTCTGTTTTAAAAATACAAAATATATCAGGCGTCGGTGATGTAATGGTAGGCCAAGTGGCAATGCCTGTAGTGGTAGCCAGTCCTGAAAATATAGCGGTTGTGGTTGATCATAATACAACTTTCTCTGTCTCTGCACAGGGAAAGTTTCTTGCCTATCAATGGCAGGTAAATAGAGGCGAAGGCTGGGCAAATGTCACCGCCGACGGTATTTACTCAGGAATCAACACCCCAGCTCTTACACTTTCTAAGGTCACCGCTAACTTGGACTCCTATCGGTACCGACTGATTTTGTCAGGCGCATGCGGTCCTACTGATACCTCAGCGGTAGCACACCTACAGGTTAATACTTATCCGGTAATTGTTAATCAACCCACTAGTATTACTATTTGTCCTGGTGAAGCCTCTTTTACTGTGGAAGCTATAAGTGAAAACGTAACAGGCAAAGAGCTGGAGTACGCCTGGCAGTTAAGCACCGACGGCGGAAGTACTTGGGTGAACCTAACTGATAATAGCATATATACCCAAACAGCTACTCCTGCTCTTATTTTAGCTAGCAGTACGTATGGGATGAACACGAACCGTTACAGGTGCCTCGTGAAAGGCAGAGGAGGATTGGAAACACCCACCACAGTGGCTATTCTAACTGTACTTGAACCTCTGCAACTTGTTACGCAGCCGCTAAGCAATAAAGTATGTGAAAATACACCTGCTACTTTTAGTGTAGAGGGAAGAGGAGCGGGACTAACATACCAGTGGCAAGTGCTGGAAGAGGGAGTTTGGGCTGATGTACAGGACAACAGCACATTTGTAGGTGCCACCACTGCCCAACTTGGCCTATCAAGTGCTGTCCTTCATTTGAGCGGGAAACAATTCCGGTGTGTATTGCGTGGTACCTGCGCTCCCGTTGAGGTAATTTCTGAAGTAGTCTCTATAGAGGTGAATGGAACTGGCACCTGGGTAGCCTCCAATGGATCTTGGAGCAATGCCGACAACTGGTGTGGAGGTGTTCCAACGGTTCAAACAGATGTAAAAATTCCACTTGGTGAGCTGCAGGTGCCTGATAATGCTATATGCCGCAACATTGAAGTCAAAAACTCAGCTTCGGTAGTGCTTTCTCCCGGTGCTGTTTTAGACATCAATGGTGAATTAAATGCGGAAGGGAGTATAGTGGTGGGTAGTGGTAAGCTTGTTTTGAGAGGGCCAGCCACCCAAGCAGGAAAAAGTAATCTTGTTACAAACAGCAATTCTATACTAGAGCTGGCAGGCAGCTTTACTGATGTGGCCGTTCCATCTACCGTTCAACTTTTGAAACAACTAATTATCAATCATGCTTCTGATGTAAGCCTGGAAGCTGATTTACAAGTAGAGGAGGCCTTGACATTTATAAATGGAAAACTGCACCTGAACAATATTGATTTGACCCTCTCACCAATGGCTACTATTTCAGGAGCAGATTCAGTCAAGTACATCGTAACGCAAAGCAATTCTTTACAAGGAGGAGGGCTGGTGCGGCAAGTGTCTCCAAAAAATAGAGTACCTTCTTTGTTTCCAGTAGGAACCGCTTCTTCTTATGCACCGGCTAAGATATTGTTGGAGTCAGGGTCAGCCATTGATAACTTCAAAGTGAGGGTAATTGATGAGGTATTTATAGACGGCACTGAAGGGGAAAGCGGTACTGATGGGGTAGTGATGGAAGGTTTAACAGTAAATAAAACCTGGTTCATTGAAGAAGAGGTGCCTGGAGGCTCTTTGGCAACTGTAATGTTAAGCTGGTCTGCCAATGACGAAGGCGCCCGTTTCAGAAGAACAAATAGTGCAGTAGCGCATTTTACCAATGGCACTTGGGACTTTAATGCACCATTTGTAGAGGCCCTGCCAGATGGAAACTACTTTACCCAATCCCGAACCGTTACCTCTTTCTCACCTTTTACAGTGGTAGATAACGCAGTAACCAACGTAACCACGGTTAACGCTAAGCTTTTTCTGGCTGGTCCGTTCAATAGAAATACTGGTTCCATGAGAAACCAGTTGCGGGTAAAAGGTTTGATCCCATTGTCTCACCCATTTGCAGAGGCACCATTTAATTACTCAGGTTCTGAGCAAGTGAATTCAGCATTCTTTGCAGCCCACCCCGATGTAGTGGATTGGGTACTTCTTGAAATTCGTACGGGTACAGGCACAAATACCCTTCTAGTGAGAAAAGCCTGTTTCTTGAAAAGCGATGGGACATTACTAGACACAGACGGTTCAGCCGTAGCCTCCTTTAGAGGCGTGCCAAGCGGTTACTATTATTTGATGGTTTACCACAGAAACCACTTGCCAGCAATATCTGGAAACCCTGTCAACTTAACAGACAACTCAACCCTCTATGATTTTACAAAAGGTAGTAGCCAATATTTAGGCGGAGTAGCCCGGCATTTAGGGAATAACATCTATGGCCTACATGGCGGTGATGCTAACAGTGACGGATTGATTGATGATATAGATGTTGACATTTTTTGGTTGCGCGACAATGGACATTCAGGTTATCTGAATTCTGATTTCAATTTGGATGGAGAAACGGACAATGTGGATAGTTATATTATTTGGTGGCCCAGTTATAGCGCACAAGTAACTGGAATGTTTTAATCAACTTCCAAAATTTATGCTTTAACCAGTGTAGGCAGAAAAGCCTGTAGGGAATTCTATTCCCAAAGATTTTGCACCATTTAAGTTTTACCCCCCTATAAACAACCTAACTATGAAAAAAAATTACCAGTGCTTAATCTTAATTTTGTTATGTGCTTTTGCAAGTGTAGCACAAGCACAAACCGTTAATCTTCAATTTTCTACTGATGCTTCATCAGGCGTGATAGGTGATAATTTTGAAGTTTTCATGAACATATCTGGTTCTGAAGCTTACGAGCAGGGCGGTTTCAATATTCGCTTTACCTATGACAGTTCAGCTTTAGGGGCCCCAGTGTTAGCTGAAACGTACAACTTCAACAGTGCCCCTTACAGTGAAATTACACTTACCTATAGTGGAAGCAGGGTGAGTGTTAACGGAGCTATATCTATGGGAGCAACAGGGAGCCAAGTAGTAAAAGAGCCAGAATGGACCAAAGTTTTAAAGTTGCGTTTTAAGATTTTAGATCATGATAAAACCACCAAGCTTGAATTTTTGCCATCTTCTTCTGAGCAGACAGGGACTGTAGTAATGAACCAGAATACCAAAGAACAATTGGAAACCGGTAATTTATATAATTTAAATGCCCCACTAACCGATGCACCTTTGCCAGTATCTTTAGTACACTTTGCTGCTACTTGGCAACCAAATAATCAGGTACTATTAACCTGGACCACCGCAGCTGAAAAGAACAACAAAGAATTTCAAGTGCAACGGAGCCAGAACGGCAAAGACTTTGAAACAGTGGCAGTAGTGGCGGGAGCCGGTGATGCGGTAGTGGAGAACAATTATTCAGCCATTGATGCCCAACCGTTAGCGAACTACTCCTATTACAGGCTGAAACAGGTAGATTTTGGCGGAAAGTATGAATACTCAAAACTGGTTAGTGTTAAAATTGGGCAAGGGCTGAGTAAGCATCTGGTAAAGTTTGGGCCTAATCCGTTTCAGCAGGAAGCGAGCATTTCTTTCAATTCCCAACCTAATTCTTTGGTGCAGCTTACTCTAACTGATATAAATGGAAGAATCCTTCGTAAAGAAACTATCAAGGCAGAAAGAAGCTTTACCCAATACTCCTTACAGAGATTAGATGAACTGGCCCAAGGTGTTTATTTGGTGAAATTGTCTGGGCCAGGGATTGCATCTACTTTAAAAGTTGTAAAAGAATAAACATAAATAACCCTTAAAAAGAAGAGCTGCCTTTCTTAACTTGCAGGCAGCTCTTCTTTTCATTTCTAATGTACACGAGAGAACAGGCATCACAACTCAGGCAGGCTTTCTGGACTACTTTTGGGCAGTATATGGCACCCATTCCATCGGCAGAAGGACTAAAAATTAATTGGCCGAATTATAAGACTGGCCTCAAGCATGTGTATTTTAGAATGAAAGCCGAAAAGAAACAAGCTTCCATTGCCATAGAAATAACTCACCCAGACCCTGAGCTACAGGAAATGTTTTTTGAGCAGTTTCTGGAGCTTAGATCTTATTTGCATGACACTCTGGAAGAAGAGTGGGAGTGGGATTTACACACCACCAACGAGCATGGCGAAGTAATAAGCCGGATTTACAAAGAAATATCAAAAGTGAATGTGTTTAATAAAGAAGACTGGCCTGCTCTTATTACCTTTTTCAAACCCAGAATTATAGCCTTAGATGAATTTTGGAGTAATGCACAGTATAGCTTTGACAGTCTTAGGTAGACATTACAAGAAGTAACATTAGCCTGCATTTTGCAAAGCTGCTTGCCATTGTTTCTTAGATAGTTTTGATTTTATAAGGGTGTAAGAAGACCATAGCATCTTTTCAATTTCAATAGAAGTCAGGGGGTGCCCCTTTTTTGCCATCACCCATTTGTAGCGGGCAAGGTAAGGTGCTGGTACTATGTTAGTAAGTTCCACCAGACGATCAAATTCAGCATCTGTTACTTTGAAGGAGAAAGAAAAAGGTGGTTCCAAACTGGCTACACAAAACATCTTTCCGCCAACAGAAAAGCAGAGGTCATTATCCCATTTTACGTCTTCGGTTACGGCTGGCATAGAAAGACACAATGCCCTCAATTCTTCAATATTCATATCATTTGTAAGATAAAGACCAAATTTATGAAAGGTCATTAACTCTCTTACCACAGTTGCTGCAAAAGTTAGCAGTAAGGTTAAGCTTCTGTCCGCATTGGTTGCAGTTGAATGATTCACTATCAACATAGTTATGGGCGCCTGCAGTCTTAGACAATTCTACTGTGACTATGCCCGTGGGTACCGCTATGATGGCATAGCCCATTAACATAACAATGGAAGAAATGATTTGGCCAGAAGGAGTCTGAGGGGTAATGTCTCCATAACCAACAGTGGTAATAGTAACAATAGTCCAGTAAATGCTAAGGGGAATGCTAGTGAATCCGTTTTCTGGCCCCTCAACCACATATATAACTGTGCCTACTATCAATACCAAACTTAATACTGCCAGTATAAAAACGGTTATTTTATGAAAACTAGCTTGTAATGCCAACTTTAGCGCCTGGGCATTTTGAATGAAATGGGTGAGTTTTAATATTCTGAAAATACGGAGCAATCTCACTATTCTAACGGTCATGAGGTAATGTAACCCCGGAATAAAAAAAGTTAGGTAAGTGGGCAGTATGGAGAGTAGATCTATCAAACCATAGAAGCTGGTTATGTATCTGAGGGGCCTGGGGTGGGAATAGATTCGGAGAAAATATTCTATGGTAAAGCAAATGGTTAAGATCCACTCTAAAACTAAAAAATAAAAGAGGAAATGAGTGCGGTAATTGGGCACGCTTTCCAGACAAACGACTAGTATAGACAGAAGAATAAATCCGATCAGGGCTACGTCAAAGGTTTTACCGGCTAAAGTGTCGGTGCCGTAGATAATATGGTATATTTTACTCTTGATCTTACTGTTGTTCATAGGTTTTGTGCAAGAGACAAAGTTTTTATTCACTAGGCTATTTACGCTTGCAAACGCTCCTGACACGCCAATATACAATTATGAGAGAAGTATAGCAGATTCTAGTCATCTAGATCTTGCAACTTAACAGAGAAGTGAGAATTTGTAAGTTGTATTTTGCTAAGTTTGATTCAAGTGTATTTTTACTTTAAACAAGAAATATTTAAAACTTTTTAAAAAAATTAATTATTTAATTGAATAATCAGTAGTCTCTACTTAAGTTTATAGGACTAAAGAAGCTTAGCAGAAGAAAGAGCTTCTTTGGTAAAAAGGCTGTAATCAGAAAGTTATATTTCTTTTTACTCTTTATTTATATGGCAAGCTACCGGGCCTAACCTTAAAACGTAACATGAAACACAAACTTTTACTCCTCCTTTTCTTTCTGGCTCTTCAAACCTTTAGCGCAAATAGTCAAGAACTATACAACCGCGAGTTTAGAGGTGTTTGGATAGCCACAGTTGGTAACATGGACTGGCCCTCACCTGGCGCTACCGCAGAAAGCCAAAAAACAGCCCTTCGTACTCAACTAGACAAAATTAAAGAAGCTAATTTAAACGTTGTTTTTTTTCAGGTAAGGCCAGAGGCTGATGCTCTTTACCGCTCTACGAAAGAACCGTGGTCTAGATTTTTAACTGGAAAGCAGGGGCAGGATCCTGGGTACGATCCTCTTGCCTTCGCCATTGAGGAAGCTCACAAAAGAGGATTAGAGCTGCATGCATGGTTTAATCCGTACCGGGTGAACTATTCTACTTCATCAACTATAGAGTATGATCCTATGCACGTGATTCACTCTAAACCAGATTGGCTATTAGATGTAAATGGGAAAAAAATTCTCAACCCTGGCTTACCTGCCGTACGGGATTATGTGACCAGCGTAGTAATGGAGGTTGTAAATAATTATAATGTAGATGGAGTGCATTTTGATGATTACTTCTACCAGTATCCGCCAGACCAAATCACCAACCAAGACGCCTCTACATACCAGCAATATGGCGGCGGCATGACTTTAGCCAACTGGCGCAGAAACAACGTCAACCAATTGATGAAGCAAATCAACGATGCCATAAATGGCAGTAAGCCTGAAGTTAGGTTTGGGATTAGCCCATTCGGTTTATGGAAAAACGGGGTTCCCAGCGGTACCTCAGGTATGGATGCCTATAACGTAATTTACGCTGACCCTGTTAACTGGCTCGAGAACAGATATGTTGATTATTTAACACCGCAGCTTTACTGGAGAATTGGAGGGGGCCAAGACTTCCGAAAATTGATTGACTGGTGGTCTACTCAAGCTTTCCAAAATGACAGGCATTTATATTCAGGCCACATTCTCAATAGTACCTTCTCAAATGAGGAGTTGCCTAACCAGATATTGATTACGCGTGAACAGCAATACAGAAGTAAAAACTCTTTAGGTAGTGTGTTTTTTAGATCTTCTTTGTTAGCAAATAACGAGCTTAATCTGTTTGAAAACCTGAAAAACAACCTGTACCGTTATCCGGCTGTACCGCCATTGATGGAATGGAAACCAGGAGAGGCGCCTGCTGCCCCTTCTAATATAACTTCATCTAAAAATGAGCAGGCTGGACAATACGTAATAACCTGGACCCGAAACCCAGCCAATACACATGAGTTTAAGCGGTACGTGGTGTATGCGCTTAACTCTGCAACTGCCCCCACTTCTGTAGATGCACTACCTGAAGGCTCGGTTCGTGCCATAGTGGCAACAGAGGAGGCTGCGCTACCGGCTTTTGATCTTCCTTCTGGAAATAATTATTTTGTAGTAGCCGAGCTTAGCCCTACTAACAGATTAAGTGGCTTGAGCGATGTAGTTACTATCAACAAGACAGAAGTTGGCCCAAGTGCACCAATTGTTACCGCACCTGCTACGCAACAAACTAGTACTTCTGAATCCAGCATCCGCTTCAGATGGATTACGAATGAAGTTGTACAGGGGTATCATTACCAATGGTCTACCAGCCCAACTTTTGCAACTGTTGTAGACGAAAACAGTTCTATGTCTTCGGCCACCCTTTCTAGATTATTCTTCAATTTGAATCCAGGTCTTACCTATTATTTCCGGATCAGATCGAGAAATTCTTTTAGCTGGAGCGACTGGTCTTCTGTTTATTCTGTAAACGTATGGCCAACAGGTATCTCTGACCTGGTGCAGGAAGATCAGATCAAAGTTTACCCTAACCCTACTAGCGGACCAATCAACATTGACTTGCACCTTAAAAAAGCAGCTACTGTAAGAGCTGAACTTTTCTCAATGGACGGGCAAAACAAACTGAAAACGGTGAGCAAAAAATTCGGACAAGGTGATCAGACCATCCGGATGAGCAGAGGCCGTTTATCAGCTGGGGTATACGTTCTAAAACTAGTTATCAACGGAGAGCTGAGCGTACACCGCGTGGTGCTCCTGTAGTAACACACTATATATGATTATTAGCCCCGTTTCCGGTGTGTTTTCTAAAAAACACGCCGGAAACGGGGCTAACGCTTTTATGCCTATTTAGAAGAGACGTATTTTAGTGAGTAATGACTAAACTCTGCCGGCATTTACTACTACCTTTTCCACTTGCAGGTACTTCTTCCACTCGTCTGTCTCTGCTACCTGCTTAATTACCTCATTTCTGTCTTGCAGCAACTGCCGCATGTAGCGTTCCAGAAATAGCCAATCTGCTATTTTTCCAAGTTGGCCTAGGGGAGAGGTATAGTCAAAGCTTTCGGTAATGGAAGTTGTGGTTGGAGAAACAGCGGTAAACTTATGCTCATGTTTGAAACGTTTGAAAGCGCCACTTACCATTTCATCTACAAAATAATAGGGTCTTTCAAAGTGAGTGATGACTGAAGTTAGCTTTTGCTTTACTCCAAAGTGAACAGCTTGCCAGGTAACTGTCTCTTGGAGGTCTATCAGTCCTGCCACAACGCCTGCCACTGCTTTTTCTTGGGTTTTGGCAGTAGAGAGCATGTGTACATCTATGCTTCTTGACAAATCAAAACACACTTCTACAGGAGCTTTGACTTCCAGTTGCAGGTTGATAATGGGCATGACAAATAACGTAGCAGTAGTTCGTGAGTTAGCAGTTTACTTGTGAGGGGTGTGATGACGCTGTGGTATGGAGTATACCATAGAAGCTGGGGTAAGCACAACCCTATGTTTCTACTCCTGTAGTAAGTATTTCTCTATAGCTACAGCCACACCGTCTTGAATACTGGGCAAGGTCACTTCCTTAGCCACGGCTTTCACCTCTTCTCTTGCGTTGCCCACCGCTATACCGTGGCTTACGGCTTGTAACATTTCAATATCATTGTAATTGTCTCCGAAAGCCATTACCTCAGCCATAGGTATGTCATAGCTGTGCTTCAGAAGCAATTCAAGAGCGGTAGCCTTTGAAATAGAGCGTGGGGCAATTTCCAGATAAGTAGATTTTGACCGGTACACATAAATTTCTTCTGCAAATTGTTTCTCTAGCGCATCTGCCATGGTGGCAATGGCTTCTTCTGAGCCCATACACATCACCTTATGAGCTCCGGACTCAGCGCTTTTCCAACTGCTGAGTATTTCCTCTATTTTAGAAATGGTAGGGTTTACTTTAGTATTTCTTATTTCCCGCTCAGTCCATTGGTCTTGTTGAGGAGCATGCCATTCGTCATTTACATATAAACTCACGTGAATGTCAGTACCGTTAGACAGGTCAAAAATGGTTTGGCAGATGCTGGCTGGAATTTGCACAGTGTCTAAGACCACAGGTGTGTTGGGGCTACCCTCCTCAAAAAGCAGAACATACCCGCCGTTAAAGCAAATCATGGGTTGGTTGAGTATGCCAAGTTCCTGCTGCAGGTGGCGCATAGCGCTGGGCATTCTGCTGGAGGCAAGAATAAACGGAATCTTATTGTTCAAAGCTTTAACAGCTGCTATAGTTCTAGCGGAAAGCTCCCGGTCACTGTTCAATAAAGTACCGTCAATATCAGTGCAAATGGCGCGAATGTTCATGTGCCAAAGTTAAGTAAAAGTGGTACAACTGACGGAAAGCTTTATGTTTTGAGGCTGATTTAGTAAATAGAGGCCAAAAACAGGGGGAGCTATCATGTAGATATGATCAACTGCCCAAGCCTCTCATATTATCTTCATTAATAATTCTAGACTAAGTGAGAAATCAAATGGAATATACTTTATTCAGATAACTTTCTGAAGTTTGAAAAAGACACAAGGTCTATATGATAGGGCCAAAGCTCATTGGAAGGTACATTAGGAAACAAGGTTACCACCGATGTCTTTACCAATTCTTTGTTTTTATCAGTTTTGATTTTAAGGTCATAATTTATTGGAACCTTCAACCCACTTTTTAAAATCAAAAAAATGCTCTGCCTGTCTCCGAATTTCCCGTAGGTAAATATGCCTTCAATTTCATCATCAGCTACTTTTTTACTAAATAATGCCGCCGCACTACTTACTTGCACCTCTTCATTAAAAGCTTCCTGACTCTTTAGTGTGAAGCTGTAATTGTCTGAATCAGTGGAATCAAGTTTTAAGACAAATTTAGTGTTTAGCTTCACTACAACCTCTTGGCTTTTGGTTTGCCCTAGATAGTTTGACAGAAAAAGGGGGAACAATAGAAACAGATAGTTTTTAAACATAATATCAAAGTTTTATAGAAGTTTGAAGGAATAGTTGATTTTAAGATTAGGTGCTTTTGGTTGTTAGGTATTAGATATTTTTCTCGTAATTCTTCCCTCAAAGCCTATTTTGGTTCCGTCTTCTTACTCAACGTCTACTGCCATTTACGGCGAGCAAGGCCGTAGGCCGTGGCACGGTTTAAGCGCAATGTTGAGTGGTGTTATTATTTCTTGTTCTCAAAGGCCGTTGATAAATGCTTATCCATGTCTCTCCAGAACAGTACTGAATACCCTCTAGAAATTTGAACAGGTTTAGTATTTGCGGCAATTAACTTGAATGTTTCATGATTGGGAGCATACTTAGCACTTACCTCAGCTACCATAAACTTTGTTATCGGCGAATGCGGATTATCAATTGCTTTGATTGGTGTTGAGGAGAAATCTTTAAAAGTATCTATTTCTCTTTCAAAGAAATCAAGTAATTCACACACTGCAGAGCGTCCTCCTTTGTCTTGATGTATGCCAATAACTCTTAGCAATGCATAATTTCCTGTGGAGTGCCTATAACTAAATAAGTCACCAATATTAAATAGAGAATTCTCCTTATATATCTTTGGCAACTTCTTGGACTTAGGCTGAGGTGAAAGTAATTGAAACTTAAGTTTTTCTAATACTTGTTTTCTTTTCTCAAATAGCTTTTTGTCCTCACTCCACCTATGTAAATCAGCTCCATTCTCAATAATGGATAAAGCTTTTTGCTTTACCTCTTCAAGAAGCCTACCTGTTGACCATTGTATTGAGGATAAAGAAAGCCAAAATACAGAGCCTTCATCTATATCATTGATTTCTTCTTCATACACTGCCGTTAATTCTTCAGTGGCATTTTGAGGAGACATTCCCTCACCAATTAATTCTTTGAAATCATCCCGTATGTCACAGGCAAGATCATCAGAAAATAATGCAGGTCCCCATGCTCCCATAATAAATAATTTATTTAAGTTGATATACACTAACGGATAGTATAAACGGCGGTGAGGCCGTCGGCCGGTGCTGGCGTTTAGGTGTTGTTATGTCTAGTTTTTTAACTGTACCTAGAGCTTAATTTAAGATCTTTTTTGGTTAACCTAGATAATTCTTTTGCAAACTCTATAATTTCAACTTCTTGCCCAGATAATAATTCTAGACTCCCCTTGCTTCGGACTCGAACCTCTAAATAGTAAGTATCTACATAATCATTTTCGTGCCGATATTTTTCTAGGGATATCTAATCTATCTCTTCAAACTGACAGAAATCCTTTCCATTTTTAATTAGTATACTCTTATCATAATTGAAGACAATATGTGTGCTCGCATTTACAAACCAATTAATAAAACCTCCTATATATAAAAAACAAATAATGATTATGACTATTGTAGTGGCTTCTAAATTAAATTGGTTGAAAATTAAACAAACTACAAATAATAAAATTGAAATTGTAACAAAGGCTACTAACCATTGCCTCTCAATATTTATTATTATCCCATCCTTATTTCTAATAATATTTCTCATATTAAAATAAGACATAACGGATTAATATAAACAACGAGCTAGGCCGTCGGCCGAAGCGTGATGTTTGCACAATGTGCTTGTTGCACAACTGGCTGAAGATAAACGTAAAAGGGTGTAGCACCAAATCTTTTCACCTCATGCAGGGCAGGAAGCAATTCGAGGACGAGCGGGAGCTTCGCTTCTCGCTCTCGGCGCACGTGCCGGAGCACAACTTCTACCGGCGGCTGAAGGAGAGGCTGGACCTCTCGTTCCTTTATGAGCTGACCGCTTCCTGCTACGGGCGCTGCGGCCAGCAGTCCATCGACCCGGTGGTGTTCTTCAAGCTCTGCCTGGTGGGCTACCTGGAGAACATCGCCAGTGACAGGAAGCTCATCGAGCACTGCGGCCTCCGGCTGGACCTCCTGTACTTCCTGGGCTACCAGCTCGACGAGCCGCTGCCCTGGCACTCCACCGTCTCCCGTACCCGGCAACTGCTGCCCGAGCCGCTCTTCGAGGAGGTCTTCACCCGCGTGCTCTCCCTGTGCGCGGAGGCGGGCATGGTGGCGGGCCACACCCAGGCGGTGGACTCCGCCCTAATCAAGGCCAACGCCTCCATGGACTCGCTGGAGCTGAAGGTGCCGCGGCATACATTGGATGCCCACCTGGCGCAAGTCCGGGCCATCAGCCGCGGGGACCGGAAAGCGAGGGTCAACAAAGCTACTCCTCAGCAGCGGTCCGTCTCGGCCAGCGCCGACGAGCTGCGGGAGATCAGGGCCCGCAACCGGAAGTGGAGCCTGGAGCAGGACCTTAGGCCGGGAGCCCACAACAAAGGCAGCAAGTACACCTCCAATAAGACGCACTACTCCCCCGTGGACCCGGATGCGCGCATCGCCGTCAAACCGGGCAAGGCCCGCAAGCTCTGCTACCTGGCCCAGCTCTCGGTGGATACCTCCCACCACACCATCACCCACGTGCAGGCGGACCTTGCCGACAGGAAAGACAACCAGTGCCTGCCCCGGCTGCTCGAGGTCCTTACCCAGCGGCTGAAACAGGTAAACCTGAGCTGTAGCCATATTCTGACGGATGCGGGCTACTCCTCGGGCGAGAACTACGCCTTGCTTGAGCAGGAAAGCATTACGGCCTTCATCCCGCCGCACGGCACCTACAAAGGCGGGCCCGAGGGATTCAGCTACGATAAAAAAGAGGACTGCTGGGTCTGCCCGCAGGGGAAGAGGGCCACGTTCAGGAAGGTGAAGGTGGAGCCGAAAAACAACATCAAGAAGAAAATCTACTTTATCACCCGCAGGGACTGCAAGGGCTGCCCTCTTCGGGAAAGCTGCATCGGCAGGAGCCATGAGAAGAAGGTGGAGATCACCTATTACCGGGAGGAGTACGAGCGGGCGATAGCCAGACTCAAAAGCCGCTACGGGCGGAGGATGAAGGGGCTCAGGCAGGCCACCGTGGAGCCGGTGCTGGGCACGCTCATCAACTTCATGGGCCTGAGGAAGATCAACACCAGGGGGATCAAGCAGGCCCGCAAAGTGATGCTCTTGGCTGCCGCGGCCTATAACCTCAAAAAACTGCTGCTTTACAAACCTAGAAAGAGCCAAACCGCTGCCATGGCACTGCCAAGGCCTTCTGTGGCTGCGCTTTTCAGGCGGTTTTGGACCGCAGAGATCAGGAAGTCATCCCGAAATAGCCAGATATTGATTTGGCCGCTCGTTGTTAGCCCAGAGTTGTGCAACAGCTACCAATGTTGGTGGTAGTGCTTTTTTAGTTCTTTTCTTTCCTGAATATCATTACAGTACCTTCATCTGGGTCACCATAGTTAAAGATGATTCCGTTGGCTTTGTTTTCACCTAGTAGTCCCGCATAATTCATTTCATCAGGCGCGGAATCTAGTAATATTCCCCAGTGCTTCTTTATTCCCCTTGAGCCATAGTCCACACTTCCAACCGTTTCCAGGGTCCATTCTCCTTTTCTAGTGACGCCATTCAAGTAATTATATTCACCTGTGGCAGAAACTCTGAAAAAAGGTATTTCTTTTATCTCATAGGTTTTATCTGCTTTGATGATAATCGTGGGTTGGCGTCTTCTAATTTTATTTTTGTCTAGATTATAGTTTACAGTCTGTTTATCAAACCTATAAACTCCCACTACATCCTCTATTCTTGGTTCTTCTGTCAGATATTCATCTGCATATGGGCTGTAAAAACAACTTGTTACCAAAATCAGCAAGAAGCAGGGCGAAACTAGATTTTTCATTTTAACTATTTGCATTACCATCAACGGTTTGGCTTAATGGCGGTGGAGGCCGTCGGCCGATGCTGGCGTTTAGCTCTTGTTGTAGAACGAATTTCTTTTAGCTTATCCAGCATCCATATTTATTAATTAACTTCCAACTGCTTTCATTAGCTTTTTCATAGATGAATACGCAGGCATGGGCGCAGACACTTCCACAATAAAAGTATTTCCAGAACATTACCTTTCTCTTGTCCACGGAGAACAATGGAATTGTAATGTGATGGACATTATTTCCTGAGGATTTAACCATTTTTGAACCATTGAAATCAGTTTCCCAGTTTCCCTGCACTTCTGATTCATATTGCTGACTTAAAAAATCTATGTCTTCCTTGCTGAAGATAGTGTCCTGTTTTAGGAAGTGATAGAATTTAGACTCAAAAGATAAGGTATCTTCAAAAGGGCCACCCACATGAATCATGGCTGCTTTCCAACTAATGGATTTTTTGAAAATCTTCTTAAGTCCACGTTTCCTATCTTCAGTATACTTTGGAGTATTTAAAATCTCCCACTGCACAAATTGTTCAATTTCTGAATCAGCTACCATTGAGCTATAGCTTTGCCCATAACCAAAAATGGAATTCAGTAAGAGAATTACTAGGAGAGCTTTCTTCATGTTTTATTTGACCTACAACGGTCTCATATAAACAACGAGCAAGGCCGTCAGCCGTAGCATGATTTTTATATAATGTTGAGTGGTGTTATTTTTTCTATATACCTGACCATTCTTCAAACCTCTGGTCAATACGTTTTCTTATCATGTCGTAGTTATCCCACGTGTCCTTTACATAATAAAGTGAAGGCAGCTCCTCTGCAAGCGTTGCCTCCAAATCAGAAAGGTATTGGCCTTTCTCGAAGTCGAAGTAGTCGGATGTGAAGTCTGCCCCAGTCTCGTTGAGTTCATCTGTCGAGAAAATTCCGTCCAAGTACTCAAAGTAGAACCTTGTCCAGTAATGATTTTTTCCTTTACCCTTCTTATCTCGTCGGGATACTCTTGCAGGAGCAAATTGCTTGAAAGGTCGTTGTCGATAATCCAGTTAATGTATAGACCTGTGTGGACGTAGGCTTGGTAATCATCTAATCCCTCAGGGAAGTCCCCACCCAAGTGCCATTTGGCTTTGTCGTAAGAAACTGTTTCCCTGACGTCTTTTGGTGATTCCTTACCTATTCTGTAACCCTTGCCTAAATACTGCTCTGCGGTTTGCTCCAATTCAGCTAATGCTTTTTCATCTGAGCCGCAGCCTCTGGTAATTTTAGCTACTACCGTTTTACCAACCTTTCCTTTAGAAATATATAAAAGCTTACCCTCTGCCTCCAGTTTTACAAAGTCGGTGGTTATTCTGTTTTCTTTTATGAGGTAAAGCTGATTCATATGTATAACACCACTCAACGGCTAGTGTAAGCGGCGGGCGAGGCCGTCGGCCGAAGGCTGGCGTTTACACCTTGTTGGGTGACGTTGTTTTTCTTGCGCCGCCCACTGATTTTTTTCTGTTTTTGCCCTGTTTTCAGAAAAGTAGCCTGAAAACAGGTAATCGGAGAGTCTTACTTTTTCCTTCTGTGCGTTTTTGGCTTGTTTTCCCGAAATCAGGCTGAAAACGCATTGCAGAAGTCGGAGTGCACGCATTGCTGATAAATTCCTTTGCACGCATTTTGCGTCGATTCTTGCTCAAACGCAACGTCAATTCCTCTTCTGCAACTTTTGCTACTCTTGCTGATCAAAGTCGGGCGGCGTTCCCCAACTTTTGCTAAGGTAATTTACTTCTTCTGCTGGTTTTCTTCTGCTACTACTGCAGATTTTATTCAGCTTCTGCTACTCCTGCTGATAAATTTTTCTGCTGTGCCAGTTGGTGAAAAGTTCTCACAATGACACCCAACTACCGGCTAGCAGGAGTCGGACTCCCACTATCTGCACTGTATGTGTAGTTTGTCTTATCCGTAATGTTACGGTTTATTTTTTTGAGACTTTTCCCTTTACTAATTCAATATACACGTAAGGCGGCTTATTTACAACAGAATTGTAAAAGGCTCTTTTAAATGCTGAAGAAGAGGACTTCTATTGAATGAAAGCAAAAACTGTCAGAAAGAAAGGCAGGAGAGGGAGGGATATAACCGTAAGCTAAACGTTTATAAACGTTTAGCTTACGGTGAACTATGGCTACGGAAGTTCCATGAAGTAATTTGCTGTTTTAGGGCTGATTTCACCAAAATGGCCCTAAAACAGAATAGTATGCATGCCAACTTTTTCTAATCGTCTTCGTAATCTAAACCCATTATCTTGTTGTACGCTCCCTGTAGTTCAGAAAAGGCGTGCATCTGGCCTTGCTGGCGGCTTACCTGCATACCTTTCTGGTAAGCCTGTTTGGCTAGCTCAGTTTCATTCAGCTGTAGGTAAAGGCTGGCAACATGATAGTAGGTGCCCACATAGTCGGGGTGCTCGCTCAACAGCTTTTCATAGAAAAAACGGGCTTTTTCTACGTCCGTAGGCCTGTATTCCGTAGCAATGGCGTACATCGTGAACGGGTCATTGGGGTCTTCTTCGTAGAAGGCCAGTAGTTGGGTCAATCTGCTGTTGGGCGTTTCCATTTGAATAATTATTCTTTAACTTGCCCACAAATTTAGTCAAATCCGCTAACCCTAAGTCAAATGAAGATCTTAGTTTGCATTAGCAACGTGCCCGATACCACCACTAAAATTACCTTCACCCCAGACGGTAAGGAGTTTAACACCAGTGGCGTGCAGTTCGTGATAAATCCCTATGATGAATACGCCCTTACCCGCGCCATTGAGCTGAAAGAAGCCCAGGGCGGAAGCGTAACCGTACTCAACGTTGGCGAAGCTGACACCGAACCTAATATCCGCAAGGCGCTGGCCATTGGAGCCGATGATGCCATTAGAGTAAACATAAAACCCACCGATGCTTTTCTAGTTTCGCAGCAAATTGCGCACTACGCCAAAGAAGGCGGCTATGACCTGATCTTGATGGGGCGCGAGTCAATTGACTATAACGGCTTTCAGGTGCACGGCATGGTAGGGGAGCTAATGGGAATACCTACCGTTGCGCCGGCCATAAAATTAGAGGTAAACGGCACTACCGCCACCCTGGAGCGTGAGATTGAAGGTGGTAAAGAAATCATAGATGTAGCCTTGCCATTGGTAGCCAGCTGTCAGCAGCCTATGGCCGAGCCACGCATACCAAACATGCGCGGAATCATGACTGCACGTACCAAACCCCTAAAAGTAGTGGAGCCGGTAGGGCAGGAGGCCAAAACCAGCGTACAGCACTATGAGCTGCCACCGGCTAAGTCGGGCGTGAAAATGATTGACGCCGAAAATGCCGGTGAGTTGATTAAATTATTACGTAACGAAGCTAAAGTTCTATAAGCATGTCAGTATTAGTAGTGATAGAATGCGCGAACGGCGAAGTGAAGAAGTCTTCTCTGGAAGCAGCTTCTTACGGGAGCAAAGTAGCAAGTACTTTAGGTACCACGGCCACGGCAGTGGCCATTGGGGATGTTCAGCCCGGTGCCCTTACCGGTTTAGGCGCCCAGGGAATTTCCAAAGTGCTTTTAGACAATGATACCCGCTTGCATAATTTTGTAGGTTCGGCTTATGTAAAAGTTATTGCCAAGGCAGCTGCACAGGAAAACTCAAATGTTATAGTGCTGTCTAATTCAAATATAGGCGCCGCCATTGGTTCGCGTTTGGCCGTGCAGCTGGGCGCAAGTTTAGCTACTAATGTAGTGGCACTGCCTGAAATCTCAGGAGCTACCTTTACTGTGCGCCGCGGCGTGTTCTCTGGCAAGGCGTTCTCAAACGTAGAGCTTACTGCAGATAAAAAGATTATTGCAGTTAAGAAAAACGCAATAGAAATAGAAGAAGCCGCTGGGGGTACTGCCACCGTCGAAAATTTCTCAGCAGATCTTTCTGATGCTGATTTTGCCACGGCTCCCAAAGAAACCATCAAGCAGTCCGGTGACATTCTGTTAACCGAGGCAGACCTGGTAGTTTCAGGTGGACGTGGACTCAAAGGGCCAGAGAACTGGCATCTGATTGAAGATTTAGCCAAGGCCTTAGGAGCCGCCACCGCTTGTTCTAAACCAGTGGCAGATGTGGGCTGGAGACCTCACCACGAGCACGTAGGCCAGACCGGTATCACCGTTAGCCCTAATTTATACATAGCCGTGGGTATCTCCGGAGCTATTCAGCACCTGGCAGGGGTAAACTCTTCTAAAGTAATTGTCGTTATCAATAAAGACCCAGAGGCGCCTTTCTTCAAAGCCGCCGATTACGGTATAGTAGGCGATGCCATGGAAGTTGTTCCTAAATTGATAGAGGCCGCCAAGGCTTTATAGACAAATAGAAGAGATATTGTGAAGAAAATTGAGCTAGAGATTCTGGGTTTATCCTCCAGCCAGTCGCAGTCTGGGTCTTTTGCCCTTGTGTTGGGTGAGAAGGAGGGAAGCAGGCGGTTGCCTATCATTATAGGTATGTTTGAGGCGCAGTCAATTGCCATCCAGATTGAGAAAATAAACCCTACGCGGCCGCTAACCCATGATCTGTTCAAATCTTTTGCCCAGCAAATGGACGTGAGCGTGCGCGAAATCATGATTTCTGATCTAAAGGAAGGAGTATTTTTCTCTAAGATTGTGTGCACTGACGGCGAGAAGGAGTTTGAGCTAGATGCCAGACCCTCTGATGCCATAGCCATAGGTCTTCGCTTTGGGGTTCCTATTTTCACAGTTGAGTCTGTTCTTTCTGAAGCCGGAATCATTTTAAGTGACATGGATGAAGAGGAAGAAGATGAAGAAACTGATGAAATCCCTACTTCGTCTTCCTCCAGCAGCAGCGCATCGTCATCTTCTGCGTCGTCAGGTAAAATCTCAGAGGTGTCTGTAGATGAACTGAACACTATGCTGAACGAGGCCCTGGAGAAGGAAGATTATGAACGCGCGGCAAAAATAAGAGACGAGCTAAATAAAAGAGGTTAAGCTAATTTGTATAAAGTAGAAAGAAAGTCTTGGGCCCCGCCCAAGACTTTTTCTTTTTCCGTAGAATTGGCTTAATTTTGACAAATTTGTCTTCTATGCTATTGCTCCAAGGCCTCATAGGCTACTTTGTTCTTATAGGAATTGCCATTCTTTTTTCAACTAACCGCAGGGCCATTAACTGGAAGCTGGTAGGGGTAGGGGTTTTGCTTCAAATTGTATTCGGATTTCTGGTAACTGAGGTAGGTTTTGTGAAGGCGGGTTTTGAAGCGGTCAGCAATGGCTTTGTAAAGCTCCTGAGCTTTTCAAGCGCCGGTGCTGAGTTCTTATTCGGGGAGCTGGCCAAGCCGGGTTCTGCGGCGGGTACGGGTTATATCTTCGCTTTCAATGTGCTGCCCACTATCATTTTCTTTTCAACGGTAACAGCCGGTCTTTACTACCTGGGTGTACTGCAGAAAATTGTGTACGGCATTGCCTGGGTAATGTCAAAAGGCATGCGCTTATCTGGGGCTGAAAGCCTTTCGGCAGCGGGTAATATATTTTTAGGTCAAACGGAGGCCCCACTGTTAGTTCGTCCCTTTATCCCAAAGATGACCCGTTCAGAGCTAATGAGTTTGATGACGGGTGGTATGGCCACTTTGGCCGGTGGCGTGTTAGCGGCCTATGTAGCTTTCTTAGGCGGTAACGACCCGGCACAGCAAGCTATTTTTGCGGCTCACTTACTCACTGCCTCCATCATGAATGCTCCGGCAGGAATTGTCTTGGCTAAGATTTTGGTGCCAGAGACAGAGCCCGAAAAAATAAATACAGAACTTGAGGTCAACAAAGAGTCACTAGGGGTGAACGTGATAGATGCCATGTCAACGGGCGCTGCCGATGGCTTGCGTCTGGCCCTGAACGTGGGTGGTATGTTATTGGCCTTTATTGCCGTAATCGCTTTGCTTAACTATATCTTACTAAGCATTGGGGGCGCCACTGGCTTGAACGAGGTTATAGTTTCATCTACTGAAGGGCGTTTTGAAGGCTTGAATTTTCAGTACATCTTAGGTCAGATCTTCAGAGTATTTGCTTTTCTGATGGGTAGCCCCTGGCAAGATACGTTGCAGGTAGGTAGCCTTTTGGGTCAGAAAACCGCTGTGAATGAGTTTGTAGCTTATCTAGATCTGGCTAACATGAAGGCGGAAGGCACACTATCTGAAAAGTCAATCATTCTGGCCACGTATGCACTGTGTGGTTTCTCAAACTTTAGCTCCATTGCCATTCAGATAGGTGGTATTGGTGGTATGGCACCAAGCCAGCAAGGAAACCTCTCTAAGTTAGGCCTTAGAGCCCTTCTAGGCGCCTCCATCGCCTGCATGATGACAGCCACCATTGCCGGTATTTTATTCGAGCTGTAAAGCTTAAAAAGCAAATACACACTTCTGAGTCCTGAGTCAAAAAAAGTAGCAAATTTAACCACACCCTCGTTAGCGCCTCCTTCGAGAGCGGGCAACGCAGAAGCCGAAGGCGCCGAGGCGCTTAGCGGGAGCACGAGATATAGGTTCAAATTAGCAGTAGCCGCAGTGGCTATGGAACATCGCACATTGGCCAAGTGGTAAATTTAATGAAGCCCCTTTTGTCTGAGCGGCAGCGAGTCAGGGGCTTCTTGATTCTTTTGGTTACTTTTCTCATCAAGGAGAAAAGTAACAAACCCATGCAGGGAGAGAAGAAGCTAGAAATATAGGAATAGCGGTTGTGGGAGCAAAAGCTTTTTAAGTTGTTGGTGAGAACACACAACAACGGCAAAGGGTACAGCGGTGGTGGGAGTTATAGTGCTGGTATAAGAATAGCGTCTTCGTTAGATCCCTCGGCGATGCTCGGGATGACCGCAAAGGAGAAAGATCAGGAATGCGTGGACCGGCAGGTGTAAACATCCCCTTCGCCCCCTTCAAAGGGAGAGTTAAGTTTTAGTTACTAGGTTGTGCCTAACAACATTTCCCTCTCTACTTATGAATGGTTTAAGGCTATTTTTCAAAAAGTAGCTCTAATACAAGAACCAGAAGAAAGCCTTATACTTCCCCGTTTCGGATATCCTCATCCCGCTGCTCATTTTCTTCAATCTGCTCAATCTTCTTGGCATCACGCATTAATCGGTTAGAGAAAATGAAGTCATTCAGTTCTTTCACGCGGGTATCCATTATTCCGGAGCTGTGTCCTTCCCAAAGCTTTTTGCCTTTGTACAGAAACATCACATTGTCACCATATTCCAGTACAGAGTTCATGTCATGGGTTACCACAATGGTGGTGATGTCATATTCTTCGGTGATCTCTTTGATGAGTTCATCAATAGTGATGGCAGTCAAAGGATCTAATCCGGAATTGGGCTCATCGCAGAATAGATAGGTACAGTGTGGGGCAATGGCACGGGCAATACCAACCCGTTTCTTCATACCGCCACTAAGCTCTGAAGGCATTAAATTGCCGGCATTCTCCAGTCCTACCCGCTGCAGGCAAAACTCAACCCGCTTCTTGCGCTCGGTACGGTTCATGTCGGTGAGCATGGTTAATGGGAACTCTACGTTTTCGTTCACATTCATGGAGTCAAACAAGGCACTTCCCTGAAAGAGCATGCCAATCTTGCGGCGTATTTCCTGCCGTATGTCTAGCTTGTTATTCGTGAAAATTCGGCCATCATACGTTATACTGCCTAAATCAGGTTTCACCAGGCCCACAATGCACTTGAGCAGCACACTTTTACCAGTACCGCTGGCACCAAGCAGCATGTTCATTTTACCAGACTCAAAGACCCCGTCTATGCCGTCTAGTACTTTTTTATCGCCGAAGGTTTTATGGATGTTATGAATTTCTATCATTCGTCATCAGCTGAAAGCTGTAGTTAAACGCGTGCTCTGCCAGTAACTACTACGGCTTTGAATTTCTTTACTATTACAATGCCCTTCATTTTATTTCTAAAGGCGAAGCACTAGTGTTAAAGTAAAACTTGGGCGCAGACATAATCTGCAATCAATACTGCAATCACGCTGTTGGTCACAGCTTTGGTGCTTGATTCTCCCACTTCCAGCGCCCCGCCTGTGGTAAAAAATCCTTTATAAGAAGAAATGGTGGAGATCAGAAAAGCGAAGACCACTGATTTGATTAGCGCAAAAGTGATGTTATACGGAATAAATTCTGAGCGTAAGCCAGTAATATACTCCTGACCTGACAAAGCGCCTGATAACGTTCCGGCTAAATATCCACCCAAAATGGAAAGGAACATGGCAATTACCACCAGCATTGGAAACACAAATACCGACGCCAGAATCTTGGGCAGCACCAGGTAAGAAGCCGAATTGATACCCATTACTTCCAGCGCGTCTACCTGCTCAGTGATGCGCATGGTGCCTAAGCCACCGGCAATGTTAGAACCTACTTTACCAGCCAGAACAATGGAGGTAATGGTAGGAGCTAATTCCAGAATGGTCATTTCGCGTACCATAAAACCAATGGTGGAGTTAGGTATAAAGGCGTTGGTGAGGTTATAGGAGATCTGAACACAAGTAACCGCTCCAATAAAAGTAGATACTACCCCTACAATAAAGACAGAGTCAATGCCAATTAAAACGGCTTCGTCAATTGTCCGTTTAAACAATATGCCAGGCGACTCTGACCTTTTTACAAGGCTGAAGAGAAAGAGAAGATAAGAACCTAAGTTTTTCATGCAATTTTACGTACCAAGCTTCCGGTGTGTCTGGTGGTGCAGGCGCTAAAAGGCCAATCTTGGTTTCAAATGCCTATATTACGTTGAAAAAAGAAAAAACATCAACCTCATGCAAAAATATATAGTGGTAACCGGCGGAACGAAGGGTATTGGCAGGGCTATTGTAGACCGTTTCGCGGCCGAGGGATTCCACATTATTACCTGCGCCCGCAGCGAAAACGACCTGAAGAAACTGAAGCTGGAGCTAGAGGAAAAGTACACCTTCAGCAAAGTGTTTTACCAGGCCACCGATGTAAGTGAAGAAGGGGAGATGAAGCGTTTCATTGCCTTCATCAAATCTTTGAAAGTAAAGGTAGACGTGCTGGTAAACAATGCCGGTTTCTTCATTCCGGGCATGATACATCAGGAAAGCGAGACGGTGTTGCGCGAGATGATCAACACCAACCTCTACAGCGCCTATGACCTCACCAAAGGATTGGTGACAGACATGATCAAGCGCCGCGAGGGCCATATTTTTACCATTTGCTCCACGGCCAGCGTGACCGCTTATACCAACGGAGGCTCTTACTGCATTGCCAAGCACGCTCTCTACGGCATGACACGGGTGTTGCGCGAAGAATTGAAAGAGCATAACATCAGAGTAACGGCTGTACTGCCGGGGGCAACCTTTACCGCCAGTTGGGAGGGCGTGGACCTGCCAAAAGACAGGTTCATGAAGCCTGAAGACGTGGCCTCTGCCGTTTTCAATGCGCATTGTATCTCCAAACAGACTGTCATAGAAGAACTGTTGTTACGTCCGCAGCTGGGAGATATATAATGAACAATGAGTAATGACGAATGATCAATAGAAGAGGTGCGTAAAGTATAATTTTAGATTTAGTTAAATAATATTTTTGTTTCGTTTTAACATTGAACTGACAGCTCTTTATTAATCATTACTCATTGTTCATTAATCATTGTAATTCGTTTATTAATTTTGACCTAAACAGAACCCTGTATCTATGGAAATAGAAGGAAAAGTAGTGGTGATCACCGGCGCGAGCAGCGGAATTGGCTTGGCTGCCGCCAAATTATTGTTAGAGCAAGGAGCCACAGTGGTAAGCTGGAGCCGCAGCCGTCCCAAGATTTCTCACCCAGATTTTTATTTCTTTGGGTGCGACGTGCGCCATGAACAGTCGGTGCTGACTGCCTATGAACAAACCGTTGAACGTTTGCGGCAGAACATTTCAGTTCTGATCAACAATGCCGGCCTGGGCATACAAGGTGCTTTAGACACTATGAATCCTCGCGACTGGCACACCATGATGGACACCAATGTGAACGGTATCTTCTACTGTACCAGACTTGTATTGCCACAAATGAAAAAGCAGCTGGAAGGGCATATCATCAATATTTCCTCTATCGCTGGCTTAACTGGTATTGAAAATATGAGTGGCTACTGCGCCACCAAGTTTGCCGTGCGGGGTATATCTCACTCACTCTTTAAAGAGGTTCGCCCGTTCGGAATTAAAGTCACGTGCATTTACCCGGGTTCTACCGCCACTCACTTCTTCGATGGCTTTGAGGGTACCGGTACCGCTCCTGAAAATATGATGCAGCCTGAAGATATTGCTTCCACCATTTTGCACGTTCTGCAATCGCCGCCAAACTACCATCACGTGGACATTGAGGTGCGTCCGCTGATGCCAAAGGGGCGTCCTGACCAAAAGAAAGCCTAACCCACACGCATGGGAATTGAAGTAAAATATTTAACTAAAATGTATGGCCCACAGGCGGCCGTAGACCATGTATCGTTCACGGTAAACTCTGGGGAGATTGTAGGTTTTTTAGGCCCAAACGGTGCCGGAAAATCTACCACCATGAAAATTGCCACCTGTTACCTGCCCCCAAGCAGTGGAACCGTTTTGGTAAACGGACATAATGTGCTGGAAGAGCCGAAGGAGGTGCGCCGGCAAGTTGGTTACCTGCCTGAACACAACCCATTGTATTTAGACATGTATGTGCGCGAGTACCTGCATTTTGTAGGAAAACTTCATGGCATGGGCAGTAGTCAGGTAAAAGCCCGCACTGAGGAAATGATTCAGCTATGCGGCCTCACCCGTGAAAAGCACAAGAAAATAGGTGCGTTGTCAAAAGGGTATCGCCAACGTGTGGGCCTGGCGCAGGCGTTGATCCATGATCCTCAGGTGCTTATTCTAGATGAGCCCACTACTGGCTTAGACCCCAACCAGATTGTAGAAATACGGCAGTTGATCAAAGAAGTGGGGCAGGCTAAAACGGTTCTTTTCTCTACCCACATCATGCAAGAAGTAAATGCTCTGTGTGACAGGGTCTTGATCATCAACCAGGGAAAACTGGTGGCAGACAGCCCAGTGGCAGAACTGCAGAACCTGGGTCGGAAAGAAATCAGAATATTAGCTGAATTTGAAGCCGAAGTAAATCCTTCACCGCTTCAATCTCTACCAGGAGTACAAAGAATTGAGCCCGCTGGTTTGTACAAGTACCGTGTTGTTGCTGTTCCCGGAACTGATTTACGCTCAGCAATATTCAGGTTGGCAAGTGAACATGGCTGGCCCTTGATCGGATTGCAGCAGGAAGAGAATTCTTTGGAGAAACTGTTTCAGGACTTAACAAAAGCCGCCAAATAAAGCTCTGTTTTTGACACGTTATTAGAAAAACAGGCTTAAAACAGAAATTGCGTCTTTGTTCGTTACCCATGTTTTATGAGTGATTTTTTAGTTTACCTAATTATTGGTGTAGCAGTTTCTTTAACTATGTTTCTTCTGAAAAGAAGTACTGGGAAAGAAACACATAAAAATGAGGAAGGATTTATCGAATTAAGAATGCCGAAGCTCTACGCAGTGGCAGGCATAGTTGGTTTTGGCATTGGTTTAATTTTTCTGATGGCAATGGTCATGGTAGATGACATGAGCCTTGGTGAATCAATTGGCATTACAGCCGTAATGTTAGGCATTTTCTGGGGAGCTGGCATACCATGTTTCCTGTGGTACAAGAACCATCGAGTTACCTTTGATGAAACTACAGTTGAAGTAAAAAGCGTGTTCGGAAAGGTCAAAAAAGTCAATTGGCAGGAAATTGAACATGTACAGTTTCATGCTTTCTCTGGCTTGATCAAGTTAACAGATGTATACAATACCAAAGTGGGCGTTCACCAACATTTAAAAGGGCTTTATTCTTTTGCGGAAATGCTGGAGAAAGAAACAGATTGGAATGCGGCAGAGCTAAAGTTGCCGATCCAGAAGAGGCCAGTAACTTCTAAAGCTTAAATTAATCATTGCCTATTACACCTACATGGGCGACTACTAAAAATGTTTTAGGCTTATTATTTGAAAAACAGGCAAAAAAAAGGATACAAAAGGTTAACAAATAATTAAAAAGCAATCAGCCATCAACAATTAACAATCAACATAAACGAACAATGTTCGCCATACTTTCCAAAGAGTTTAATTCATACCTCAATTCCCTTATTGGCTATATAGTCATTGGGGTGTTCTTAGTGGCCACGGGGCTATTTATGTGGGTGTTTCCTGACAGCAGCGTGCTAGACTATGGCTACGCCGATCTGCAGAGCGTTTTTTCCCTGGCTCCCTGGTTATTTCTGTTTCTGATCCCGGCCATTACCATGCGTACGTTCGCCGAGGAGCGGAAAGGGGGAACCATGGAACTGCTGCTCACTAAACCCGTTTCAGACACGCAGCTTTTACTGGGTAAGTTTTTCGCCTGTTTGCTGCTGGCCCTGTTCGCGCTGCTACCCACGCTGCTGTATTACGTGAGTGTGTATTTGTTGGGTGACCCGGTGGGTAACATAGACTCAGCGGCGGTGGCAGGTTCATACCTGGGACTGGTATTCCTGGCGGCTGTGTTTGTGGCTATGGGCGTTTTTGCTTCTTCGCTTACTGAAAACCAAATAGTGGCCTTTATTCTGGCAGTCTTTCTGTGTTACCTGGTGTACACCGGCTTTGATCTTTTGGCCTCCATTGATGCTTGGGGCACTTCTTCTTATTACATTGCACAACTAGGTATTTCGTACCATTACAGCTCCATCAGCAAAGGGTTGATTGATTCAAGAGATGTGCTGTACTTTCTGAGCGTGATTTCAATTATGTTATTGGGTACTAAACTAGTGTTGGAGAGCAGAAAATGGTAGAAGAGACAAACGAAACCGCCCCTCCACAACCAGAGGTAGAAAACCGCCGCCGTCAAGACTGGACCTTCTTTTTAGTGGCTGTTGGGTTACTGTTGGTACTCAACTTTGTGGCTAGCCGCTACTTCTTCCGGATAGATTTGACCGAAGATAAACGTTATACCATTTCTGAACAAACCAAAGAGTTGTTGGGAAATCTGCAAGAGCAGGTACAGATAACGGTATATTTAGAAGGTGAATTTCCCGCCGGATTCCGGCGCCTGCAGAATAGCACGCGTGAGATGCTGGAAGAATTCCGCCTGTACTCGGACGGTAAAATACAGTACCAGTTTATTGACCCTAGTGCCAACACCAATGAGCAGGCGCGAAACCAATTTTATGGCCAATTGGCGCAGAAGGGGTTGCAGCCTACCAATCTGTTTGCCCAGGAGGGGGACAAGAAGGTAGAGAAGATCGTATTTCCGGGGGCTTTAGTCTCAGCGGGGCAAAAAGAAACGGCAGTAACCTTGCTAAAAGGCAGCCAGGCTGCCACGCCTGAGGAACGATTAAATCAATCTATCGAGGGGCTGGAGTATGAGTTGGCATCGGCGCTAAGAAAGGTATCATCGGTTAGCTCCGGGCGAATTGGTGTGTTGCAAGGGCATGGCGAGCTGTGGGTACCGCAGGCAGCTGATTTCTTGGGTACGCTGTCTGAATACTACACCGTAAATAGGGCTGATTTAACTCAAGTGCCGGACCTGAATAATTTCAACTTAGTGGTGATGGCCAGACCCTCTCAACCTTATACCGAGGCAGAGAAATACAAGCTAGACCAGTTCATCATGCGGGGGGGCAAGGTGCTGTTTCTGTTAGATGGCGTGAACGCTTCTTTAGACAGCTTGCGGGAAGGAGTGAATGTGGCTTTCCCGAACGACCTCAATCTCACTGACCTGCTTTTCAAATACGGCATAAGAATAAACCATGATTTGGTGCAAGATCTGAACGCCAGCTTCATACCTATGGTAACAGGTTATATGGGCAACCAGCCCCAGACGCAGTTGGTGCCTTGGAACTACTACCCTCTGCTCACTAATTTCAGTAAGCTCCCCATGACGCGCAATTTAGATGCCGTACAGACTAAGTTTGTCAGCTCACTTGACACGGTAAAGGCGGTAGGAATCAAAAAGACGCCACTAATGTGGACCTCCCAATATTCACGCAGACGGGAGGCTCCCGTTTCCATTTCATTAAACGACCCAAGGGTAGACCGTGACCCGCGTCAGTTCAGCCAGAACGCTATTCCGGTGGGGTACCTGCTGGAAGGCACCTTCAAATCAGCCTTCAATAATCGTCCGGTGCCGGAAGGCGTGCTTATTCCTTTTCAAGCGGAAAGTAAGCCTACACAGCTAGTCATTTTCTCTGATGGAGATTTGGCAGCCAATGAAGTGGATCCTAAAAGTGGTAGGCCTATGGAGCTTGGCTTTGACCGCTTCACCCGCACCCGCTTCGCCAACAAAGAGCTACTGAAGAATGTGGTCGATTTTCTGTTAGATGAAAAAGGTTTGATTGAGCTTCGCGGGAAAGAAATTCAGCTGCGTCCACTAGATAAGGCAAAGCTTCGCGAGGAAAGAAGCAAGTGGCAGGCAATCAACTTAGGCGTTCCTTTGGCGCTATTGCTGCTCTTCGGCGTACTTAAGTTCTGGTTCCGCAAACGGAAATACGCGAGGTAACAATTGCTCTAGAAAGCTCCTATTTTCAGCCTGTTTTTGATAAACTAAGTCTAAAACAGGAACAGTTTAAAATTTGTAGTGCCTGCGCTAAAGGCCTCACTGGTATAAACAACGGTGAGGCCTTTCTACGCTATAGCAGATACAAATGAAAGGTTAGATCCAAATGAGCTGAGGTTAAAAATTTAGCACTAGAAGGAGTAGACTTGTTATAGGCTTACTTTACCTAATAAAGGCTAAACAGGAAAGGCTGCCATTTGGCAGCCTTTCCTGTTTTGTAGATGAAGTCAGCGGTTAATGACCGCCTTCTACTCCTAAGTTCTCAATATCATATCCTTGCTTTTTAAGGATTCCGGAAACCCTCCAGGCAAAGAAGGCTAAGTATCCGAAACATACCACGGCTACCCAATATGAAGAGTGAATGTCAATGATGTCGGCTAACCCGCCCTGAAGCGGCGGAATGATGGCACCACCCAAAATCATCATGATTAACAGGGAAGAACCTTGGCTTGTATATTTACCCAAACCGGTAATGCTTAAAGCAAAAATACTGGACCACATAATAGAGCAGATCAAACCTCCGCTTATGAAAGCGAACAAACCTACTTTTCCGGTTGTATAAAGACCAATAATCATAGCCACCACACCTAACAGACCCAGGCCCATCAGCAACTTGGCAGGCTTACCTTGAGACCAGAAGTTAACCGCTATCATGATAGCAATACAAACCGCATACACATACAGGTCATTCACTGCGTTTCCGCTGATGTAGTTTACAATCAATACTACTGCAAAAGCAATGAACGGCACTACCACGCTCAGAATAGTACGGGTGCTTTTAGAAACATTGAAGATCGTCACGGCACTCATCCAGCGGCCAATCATTAAGCTTCCCCAATAAAGAGAGATGTACCTAGAGATCTGGGCCTCATTGTAACCACCAAATTCCTCAGTCATCAACAAAGCACCCAAATTACTTTGAATAGTTACCTCAACCCCCACATACACAAAGATAGCGATCATGCCTAGGGTCAATTGCGGGTAACGCATAGCTCCCCAGCCTTCTCCACTACCTTGGGCAGCCTTGGTAGATAAAACCAAGATCAATATCACGCTTAAGAGAGCCAGAACTAAGAGAATAAGGGTGGTGGAGTCACTTTCTGGCAATAATTTTCCTACTAAAGACAAAGCAATGATAACACCAGTAATGGCCAACAATGCTTTGGTTGCTTTGCTACTGCGCTCCGGTTCTTCGTCTGACGTTACGCGTGGCATTTTACGGATAGAGAAGATACCAGCCACCAAAAGGAATACCCCAGCTAAGATAAGATACAGCATGTTAATAGAGCTGGTAGTAGCAGCCTCAATTTGCTCCGGAGAGGCAACCACGGCTCCAAACAAAACAAGCGTAATAATAATTGGTCCTAAAGTAGTACCAAGCGAGTTAACCCCACCAGTAAGATTTAAGCGGTGCATACCCGTAGCCGGGTCGCCTAGCGCTACGGCAAAAGGGTTAGCGGCTGTTTGCTGCAACGAGAAGCCCAGGGCAATTACGAAAAAGGCTAATAAGATAAACCAATAATTCTCAGAACCTACCGCAGGCAGCATAAGGAGGGCGCCCACCACTGAGATGATCAAGCCGTAAATTATTCCTTTTTTGTACCCAATTTTATTCAAGAAGTCAAATCCTACACTGGTAGAGTAGAGGTATAGTAGCAGTGAGCCAATAAAGTAAGCCCCATAGAAGGCGGAGTCAATCAACTGCGACTCAAATTGGGTTAAATCAAAGTGGGTTTTACAGAAGGGAATGAATACTCCGTTTGAGGCTGCCAGAAAGCCCCAGAAAAAAAATACCATCGCCAGCGTGTACAATGCCGAGCTGTAGCTTTTACTAGATTGTTGCTCCATAAAATGGTTTAATGAGAGAGAGATTTGAAGTGTTAGTTATAAGAACAGATTGAGTAATTGCAAAATCGGTTCTAAACTAAAAAAATTAATCATCAATTAAGCCTAACAGGGGGTAATTTTTGAATACCTCTTACAGCATTTACTACTCCAGTGCCAGAGTTGTAAGATTCTAGAATAGGTAAATAACTCAGCCTTTACCCTTTAAAAAGAAACAATTGAAAGATCTACTATTTCTTGTAGGTTTCTCATTTGTAATAAATATTTCAAAATTTTCCTGTATCGTAGCCTTTCTAGAGGCGGGTGTAGTTTTAGGTGCATCAGGAAAATGAAGATATGGATTTAATTTTATGAGACAATATTTGAATTAATATGTTAAATACATGTGGTTTCAAAAAACTCATTTAGTAGCACATAAGAACAGCAATAAATAATAGAAGTTGTTTTAGAGCTGATTTTTCAAAAACAGGTCTAAAACAACAGGTGATCTAAAGACACTTGGGGAAACTTGAACTGAAGAGGTGCATGTCATGCTACTGCTTGCTGGCTATGAATGGTTCTCCCTCTTGCGGTCAGATGACTCCCGCACAACCAACACCGGATCTAACACAATCTTCTTGGGTTGTTCCAACTCCAGGGTAGGAGCAGTGGAATTGTTTTTTTGAGCCAGTGCCTCTAAAAACAGGTTGAACGCTTCTTCGCCCATTTGGGGAGCCTGCTGGTCAATGGTAGAAAGGCTGGGGGTAACATAAGGGCTAAACGACTCATTTCCGAAACCAACCATTCCTATTTGTTCAGGCATTTTATAACCCTGCTTCTTTATATATTGCAGAGCTCCTAAACCGGTAAAATCTTCGGCGGCAAATATGGCATCTGGTTTTTTAGAGCTATTGAATAAGTACTCAGCCCCCATTCTACCTGACTCTACCGAGTTTTTGCCGTACTGAATTAAATCATCGTCTACGGTTAGGTTATTCGAGCGCAAAGCATCAACATACCCGCAAAGGCGGTCATTGAAAATTTTGATGTGCTGTGGACCAGAAATATGGGCAATACGGTTATAGCCTTGCTGGATTAAATGCTCGGTGGCCATAAATGCCCCTTTATAATCATCTACTACCACAGAAGGGGCCTTGAGTTCATCTTTGGTCCGGTCAAAAAGTACCAGCGGTACTTTCCGCTTCTTTACTTCCAGAAAGTGGTCGTAATTAGTAGTCTCCATGGCAATAGAAGCAATAATGCCATCTACGCTGGTTTGCAGCAGTGTTTCTATACCCTCTACCTCGTATTCGCCGTTTTCAGTTGACTGGAACAATAACACATTGTATCCTTTGGTGCGGGCAAGTCTTTCTATACCATGTACTACTGCGGCAAAAAAACCAATTTCAGAACTGGGAATAACAATGCCTATAATATTGGTTCTGCCTGAACGGAGAGAAGAAGCCAGGCGGTTCTGTTTGTAATTTAAATTTTGTGCAGCCGTCTTGATAAGCTCTTTTGTAGCCACACTTATAGATGGATGGTCATTTAAAGCCTTTGAAACGGTAGAAGGGGATGTATTCAGCTCCTTTGCGATGTCATGAATGGTGATTCTCGCCATAGTGGGTTATCGATTTCTTCAGCAAATAAAGTTAAAAAACTGGAGGTGAGCGGAATGGTTGAAAAAAATATAAAAAAGCGCCTGTAGTAGAACGATTTCTTTGTAATAGTCGTAAAAGGCGCAAATCCCCCGCTTGCTAAAAGCATCTCAAGTGAAACAAAACTAATTATTCATCTCATAATATCAGGCCTCTCAAGAATAAAAAATTTTAAAAAGTTATTTCCTTGAGTCGTTTATTTAGAAAATTGTTAAAAATCTGAAAATTTTTATGTTCAAAAATCTTTGAGATAAGAAAAGAAATCCTTAAATCGCTAAGGAAATCGATTTCCTAAATGAGTTGGAAAATCAATTCCATTGATAATCAGCTTTTTGTGTAACTGTCAATTACACCTTTATTCTATAGTTTCAAATCCTAACCCTTCTTTTATGACAAACATATTACCAAAAGTGCAGCCAACATTAAACAGTTGGTTTACTCTATGGCAGCACAGGAAGATGGCTTACCTGACTATGCTGTTTATAGCTTTATTAGCAGTAGGCTCCGGTCAGGCTTTCGCTCAACAAAGAACTGTTACTGGAGTAGTGACAGGTAGTGATGGAGCACCTCTGATAGGAGTAACGGTCGCCCTAAAAGGAACGACCACCGCCACTGCTACTGATGCTAATGGACAATTCTCTTTACCAGTGTCAGGCAGCGGCGGCACTTTGGTGCTTTCTTACATAGGTTATGTTACACAAGAAGTTTCTGTGGGAAATCAATCTAATGTAAATGTAACCTTGGCCACAGATGCAAAGGCATTGGAAGAAATTGTTGTGGTGGGGTATGGTACCCAGCGGCGCGAAGATGTAACAGGTTCTGTCGCTACTGTAACAGAAGAAAACTTCAACCGTGGTCAGGTAACCACACCGGACCAATTAATTACCGGTAGAGTGGCAGGTGTGCAAATTACTTCAAATGGTGGCGCCCCCGGCTCCGGTAGCACAATCCGGATCAGAGGTGGATCTTCTTTGGGAGCAAGCAATGATCCATTGATAGTGATTGACGGTGTCCCGGTTGACAACGGAACAATCTCCGGTTCACCTAACCCTCTTAGTCTTATCAACCCTAATGATATTGAATCTTTCAATATTTTGAAAGATGCGTCTGCTACTGCTATTTATGGTTCCAGAGCATCTAACGGGGTAATCATCATCACTACTAAAAAGGGTTTGGCTGATGCACCTTTCAAGGTGAATTTTAACACCATTGCCTCTATCTATAGATTAACTGATCAGGTAGATGTTCTTTCTGCCGATGAGTTTCGTGAGGCGGTGCTTCGTGAAAAAGGGCCAAGCCAGGAAGCATTGTTAGGAGATGCCAGGACCAATTGGCAAGATCAGATTTTTAGAGACGCTTTTGGTATTGACAATAACCTTGTGTTCAGTGGCTCAGTGAAAAGCCTGCCATACCGGGTGTCATTAGGATATTTAGATCAACAGGGCACGTTGAAAACAGGACACTTGAAAAGGAGTTCTGCGGCTATAAACCTGACGCCAAGCTTTTTAGATGATCACCTGCGCGTGAACCTGAATGTTAGAGGAACGCTCTCTAAAAGCAGATTTGCAGATGAGGGAGCAATTGGTTCAGCGGTAGCGTTTGACCCTACTCAACCTGTTTATTCAGACGATTCCCGTTTTGGAGGCTATTATGAGTGGGCCAATGCAAACGGACCGCTTCTGCTGTCTCCAAGAAACCCTTTGAGCATGCTGGAGCAAAGACGTGATCAGGGTGAGGTATTCAGAAGCATAGGAAGCATGCAGTTAGATTACCGCTTCCATTTCCTGCCAGATCTGCGGGCTAACCTGAATGTGGGTTATGACCTTTCCAGAAGCGAAGGCGGGGTGGTAGTGGCGCCAACGTTGGCTTCAGGTTTCTCAACAGCAGGTAGCCGTAGCCAATACGAGCAGGAGAGAGACAGCCGCTTAATGGATTTCTACTTCAACTATGCAAAAGAAATTACAGCACTTAAAAGCCGTGTTGATGCTACTGTAGGCTATTCTTACCAGTATTTTAAAACCTACAGCCCTTCTTTTGCCACCTTCAATGAAGCGGGTACGGTAGAGTTAACCCAAGCTGCTCCTTTTCCTTTTGAAGTTGAAAATGCACTGATCGGCTTCTTTGGGCGTGTGAACTATACCTTTAACGACCGCTACGTATTAACTGCCAATATCCGCAGAGACGGTTCTTCAAGATTCTCGCCAGACACCCGTTGGGGTACTTTCCCAGCGTTGGCCTTTGCCTGGAGAATTAATCAGGAAAGTTTCTTGAGAAATGCCACTGCCATCACTGACTTGAAACTGAGATTGGGTTATGGCTTAACTGGTCAGCAGGACTTTGGTCAAAGCTATCCTTACCTGGCTCGCTATACTTTCAGTGAGAACACAGCCATGTATCCTTTCGGGAACCAATACTACAACACACTACGTCCTGCCGAATATGACAGAAATATTAAGTGGGAAGAAACCAAGCAGTACAACGTAGGATTAGACTTCGGCTTGTTCAACGATAAGTTTACTGGTACCATTGATTATTACCGTAAAGAAACCAAAGACCTGTTGGGTACTATCATTCCAGCGGCTGGTTCTAACCTATCTAACAGACTCTTCACTAACGTTGGAAGCTTGGAGTCTGAAGGGGTTGAGGTAACGTTGAACTTCAACCCAATTAACCTTGAAAATGTCAACTGGAACTTTAGCGTAAATGGTACTTATACAGATGTCACCATTACCCGCCTGACTAATGTGGACGAAACAAACAGCGTAGGAAGCCCTCAAGGTGGTATCTCTGGCGGTACAGGTAATACTGTTCAGGTGCATACGGTGGGATATACCCCATTTGCTTTCTATGTATACAAACAGGTGTATAACGAAGAAGGCAAGCCTGTAGAAGGTGTGTATGCTGATTTGAACAACGATGGTATCATTAACCAGAATGACCTCTACCGTTATAAGGCACCTATGTCACCCGTATACTTAGGTTTCAGCAATGACCTTACCGTTAAAAACTGGAATCTGAACTTTGTGCTACGGGCTAACCTAGGAAACTACGTTTATAACAACGTGTTCTCCAATAACGGCACTTACCAGAACATTAACCGCACCGATTTCCTGACGAACATGTCTAGAAATGTGCTGGAGACAAACTTTACCGGTTTAAGCGCAGAGCAGCCACGCCTCTTGTCTGACTACTATATCCAAAACGCTTCTTTCCTGCGGATGGATAATATCACCCTGTCTTACAATTTTGGAAAAATAGCCAGAGACAGAGTAAATCTTCGTTTGTCAGGTACTGTGCAAAACGCCTTTGTCATCACAAAGTATGAGGGTCTTGATCCAGAAGTGGGCGGTGGTATAGATAACAATCTTTACCCTAGAGCCAGAGTGTTTTCCTTAGGCGCTAACCTTGATTTCTAAAATTTAAAGAGAGAGAAATGACAAGTAATATTATAAAGAAAATGGTAGTGGCAGGGGGAATCGCTTTATCGATGACCGCTTGTACCGATGACCTTAATCTAGCACCTCAATACGAGGTGACATCTGCCAGTCTCTACAAAGACTTTGCGAACTACAAATCTGTATTGGCGAAGATATACGGCGGATATGCTTTGACTGGTCTTAAAACAGACGGAGCCCCAGACCTTTCTGGTTTTGACGAGGGAAAATCAAATTACATCAGAGCCTACTGGACGTTACAGGAGCTATCTACCGATGAAGCCGTCATTGCCTGGAGTGATGTGTTTCCTATTCATAACATGAATTGGAATTCTGGCACAGAGGCTGTGCGTATGATGTATGATCGTATATTCTACCAGGTTGCTCTGACCAATGAGTTTATCCGGAATACTACAGACGCTAGACTAGCTGAGAACGGTATTACCGGTGCTAACCTGGAAGAGGCAAGAAATTACCGTGCCGAAGCCCGTTTCTTAAGAGCCATGACCTATTGGCATGCGCTTGATCTGTATGGAAACGTACCTTTTGTGACAGAGACAGACCCAATAGGTTTTTTTAATCCTCCCCAGATTTCCCGCGCCGAATTATTCGCATGGGTGGAGTCTGAGCTGTTGGCAGTGGAAGCTGAGTTGGTTCCGGCGCGCCAGAACGAATACCCACGAGCTGACAAAGCCGCTGCCTGGATGGTATTGGCCAAACTGTACCTGAATGCAGAGGTTTACACGGGGCAGGCTCGCTACACAGATGCCATTACCTATTCCAAAAAAGTAATTGACGCAGGGTATACACTCGCGCCAGAATATCCAGAATTGTTCATGGCTGATAACGACAGATATGCGCGTACAACTGGTGGCGTACCTCAGGAAATAATCTTACCGGTAGCCTTTGACGGCAGAAGAACCACCTCATGGGGAGGAACTACTTTCCTGATTCATGCCTCACTGGGGCCTGAGCATAATGCGGCTGCTTTTGGTATGAACGGAGGATGGGGCGGTTTAAGGGCTACACCAGAGGTGATTGATTTGTTCAACACATCTGACGAACGCGCCATTTACCATACTGAAGGTCATACGAAAGAGATTGAAGCCATCAGTAATTTTGCTAACGGTTACCCTCTAAACAAATACACCAACATTACTTCTACCGGTGCACCAGGTTCAGACCCAGGCTTGAACTTCCCAGACACAGACTTTCCACTTTTCCGTTTGGCTGACGCCTATTTAATGTATGCCGAAGCAGTGTTGAGAGGTGGAACCGGTGGAGATAGAGCTACTGCTTTGGGTTATGTAAACATGCTAAGAAACAGAGCCTTCAACGGTGCCGGGAGCATTTCTGATGCGCAGTTAACCCTTAATTTTATCTTGAACGAGAGAGCCAGAGAACTGCACTGGGAAGGACACCGCCGTACTGACTTAATCCGGTATGGACTGTTTACCAGCAGTAACTACTTATGGGCTTGGAAAGGGGGCGTACCAGCTGGTAGAGGTGTAGCAGATTACCGTAGGTTGTATCCAATCCCGGCTTCTGACTTGGCTGCCAATCCGAACCTAAAGCAGAACACAGGTTATTAATCATCGGCAAAAAAATCATGTATATGAAAACATATTTAAACAGGATATTATCCCTCTTTGTCGTTGCACTGGCTTTGAGTTCTTGTGAGAAAGATGAAGACAGAATCATCATCAAGGAAGGTGAGCCAGGCATTCTTTCTGCCTCACAGTCTAATTTGGTGCTTACGGTGGAAGATAAAGACAAAGATGCCATCACCTTCACCTGGACAAGGCCTAATTTCGGATTCAATGCGGCCCCAAATTATTCCCTTGAATTTGGTGTAGCGGGTAGTGAGTTTGCCGAGCCAGTAGTGGTAAACGTTGAAAATGCTCTGGTGAGAACCTTTAAGGTATCTGAACTAAATAACATAGCCGACAATTTAGGATTGCCTGGTTTTCAACCAGGTGTAATGGAAGTAAGGTTGAAAGCCAGCGTAAGTGACTTTTATGAACCAGTTGTTTCAGCTCCTTTAGAGGTAACCGTAACACCTTACCTGGCAGAACCGGAGTGGCCTGTAATCTTCTTGGTTGGTGCCGCATCTGAGAATGATTGGGATGCTTCAAGAGCAGTTCCGTTCTTCCGCGATGAAGAAGACCCATTTGTGTATACCCTGACCACGCGCTTAAGACCGGGTGACTTCAAGTTGCTTGCTTTTCGTGGAAACTGGAATACAGCTTGGGGTATGGGGGCTGCTAACAGCGACGGTAGCGTGAACCTGGCATTCCGTCCTGAAGAAAGTGCTCCTGATGTACCAAACTTCTCTGGACTTGTTCCTTCAGAAGGGTATTATACCATTAGAGTTAGTTTAAGAACTAACACAATTACGGTAGAGCCTTATCCGCAGGGAGCAACAGCGCCCACCTACAACTCCATTGGTATAGTAGGAGCCTTCAGTGACTGGGGAAATAACCCAGATGTTATGATGACCAACTCTACCTTTAACCCACACATTTGGTATGGCACCCTGACCTTGGCAAATGACTCAGAGGTAAAATTCAGAGTAAACCAAGACTGGAATACCAACTGGGGAGCTGGGGTAGATCCTGCCAAAAGGTATGGTAAAGGAAACTTTGGTTCAGCCAACATTCAAATGACGGCTGGTACTTACAATGTGCAGTTTAATGATCTTACCGGCAACTATGTGTTTATAAAACAGTAACTTGTTTTAGTTGCTTAACTATTGCAAACAAACCCGGCCAAAACAGCCGGGTTTGTTTGCAAATATCGAATACACCAATTTTATCAGCTCTTTTAGGTTATTTAAGTTAGGCCAAAAGAACCCAGCAACGGCAATGGTTCCCCTTTCTCATTTTCTTAATAGGGTATTTACCAGAGACCATTAAACGGCATATCAGCAGCACTTGGCTTTGCTTCCTCTCTTCAGCTAGATATTGATGTAAGCTGAGGGGAGGTTTAAATTGAAAGAAGCTTTAGGTGTAATTCAATGACCTCAAAAAATATTGTTTGTAAAATAAAAAGGAGGACAAACAACGGACAATATAAAATGCCCTTCCATTTAAGTATTTATCAGAGTACATGATTCGTTTTTTCTTACCTATTCTCTTATTACTGATTTTCAATAGCCATCTGTTTGCCCAACAGGTTCAGCTCACGTTTAAGGTAGACATGCGGGGGCAGACGGTGTCATCCAACGGAGTGCACGTGGCTGGAAATTTCCAAAACCTAGCTGGTTACGGGTCCAACTGGAATCCAGGAACAACTCAGTTAACGGATCCAGACGGCGACAAAATTTATGAGGTGACGGTTTCCTTGCCCACTGGCGGGCTTTTCCAATATAAATTCGTTAATGGGAACAGCTGGGCAGGCGCTGAATTAGTACCTGCGGAATGCGGGGTGAACGACGGCAGCGGTAATATTAACCGGACTGTAAACGCAATTTCCTCTACCACTACCACTCCGGCCAATGGTTTTGGGTCTTGTGAGGGTGGTACCCCAGAACCTCCCACTACTGACTATGCCACCCACTGGTGGAACGATGCTGTGTTTTACCAGATCTTTGTGCGCAGTTTTTATGACAGTAACGGAGACGGCCAGGGAGATTTTAAGGGAATGATGCAAAAGCTGGATTACCTGAACGATGGTGACCCCGCTACTACCACCGATTTGGGTATAACTGGTATCTGGCTGATGCCCATGAAAGAATCACCGAGCTACCATGGCTATGATGTCACGAACTATTACGCCACTGAGCCCGACTACGGTTCCATGGCTGATTTTGAGGCTTTTCTGGCGGCGGCACATGCCAGGGGCATCAAAGTGATTATTGACTTTGTCATGAACCACTCTTCTGACCAGCATCCTTGGTTTATAGAATCAGCGAGCAACCTCACCAACCCAAAGCGCAACTGGTACCGGTGGTCTGATACCCACCCTGGTTACAATGGGCCTTGGGGGCAGAACGTGTGGCATCTCCGGAACGGGAAATATTACTACGGTCTTTTCTGGGGCGGCATGCCCGACCTGAACTGGGAAAATGCAGAACTAAAAGCTTCTATGTGGGACATTACCCGCTTCTGGTTGAATAAAGGAGTAGATGGTTATCGCATAGACGCTGTAAAATATCTGGATGAAACAGGCTCACAGTTAGAGAATACCGAAGAGAATTTCCGAATACTGGAAGAGTTTAACCAAGTGGTGAAAATGGCTAACCCTAATGCTGTTACAGTCGGCGAGGCCTGGTCTAGTACACCATCAGTGGTGCCTTATGTGCAAAATGACCGCTTGGATTTAGCTTTTGAATTTGACCTTTCTTCGGCTATCATAAATTCGGTGCGCAACAACAATCCTTCTGCCCTAAATAATCAGTTGAACCTTGTAAACCGCCTTTACCCTAAACTACAGTACGCCACTTTCCTGACAAACCATGACCAGAACAGGGTAATGGGAGAGTTATACGGAAACATGGAGCACATGAAGCAAGCTGCGGCTCTTTACCTCGCCATGCCTGGTGTTCCTTTCCTGTACTATGGTGAGGAAGTGGGCATGCTAGGTTCTGGAGCAGATGAAGATAAGCGGAAACCGATGCAGTGGAACCCTGAGGTTAAGGCGGGCTTTACAACGGGTACTCCCTGGCGAAGCGTAAACAGTAACTCTACTCAGTATAATGTGCAGGTAATGTCTGCAGATCCGGCATCTCTCTTAAGTCACTATAAAAAGCTAATTACCCTACGTAATGCCCAGCCAGCTTTAAGAAAGGGGTATCATCTGGAAGTGTCGGCTGGTAACGCTTCAGTGTTAAGCTTTGCGCGGGTGTTTGAGAAAGAGGCGGTTCTGGTGGTTTCAAACTTTGGCGCGGATGCTTTATCATCGCCTTCCTTCTCGGTGGCTGTTTCCTCTTTGCCAGCCGGAAACTATGCTGTCACTGAACTTTACACGAACCAACCCATGGGAACTGTCACGATAAATGAACAAGGCGGATTCAGTCATCATTCCTTTGCCGGAGCTTCGCTGGGTTCTGATCATACCTGGATTTTGAAATTGTCTAGTGCTACAACTACCGGCATCAACCCAGAAGCAAACGCTCTGGAAGTCAACGTTTATCCTAATCCTGCTGCCGGTATGGTTACTGTTTCAGGTGAAGCCTTAGGGAAAAAGAAGAATAGCCTAAAAGTTTATGACTTGACTGGTAAAGTATTGTACACGGCAGAGTTTACAGATTCCTCTTTTCTACTAGACACTAGTGATTTAGCGAACGGTACATATTTTATTCAGGTGCAAAACCATGGAAAACAATTCATGAAAAGGTTAGTGGTGAACCATTAATCTGAAACAGCTTGACATTAATTATTATGTTCAGAAAGTACAGTTATTTAGTCCACTAAGCTAGATACGAAAGCCTTTTTACCATCACAATTTGAACTACATGAATAAACATACATTCCTAATCCTGGCCTCCCTTTGCATTTTCTCTGCAACAGCAGTATTTGCGCAAAACCAGAAAAACAATGTAAGCCAATGGCCACGCGGTATTACCTATGAAATCTTTGTGCAATCCTTCGCCGATTCTAACGGAGACGGAATAGGGGATATCAAAGGCATGACCTCTAAATTAGATTACCTGAAGAATTTAGGCGTGGAAGCCGTTTGGCTGATGCCCATCAACCCCTCGCCGTCTTACCATAAATATGATGTTACGGATTATTACGGCATTCACCCCGACTACGGCACCATAGAAGATTTTAAAGAATTTACCCGTGAGGCACATAAGCGCAATATTAAAGTGGTGATAGACCTGGTGATCAACCACTCCTCCAGCAGTCACCCGTGGTTTCAGGAAGCCGTTAGAAACGAGAATAGCCCCTACCGTGAATATTACGTCTGGACCCATAAAGACGATCCGCAGACCCAGAAAGATGGGAAACCTACCGGTGCCGACTCTGACAACACCACGCATTGGCACAAAGTGAAGGATAGCGATTACCTCTACTACGGCTATTTCTACGGGGGTATGCCCGATCTGAATTATGACAGTCCCAAGCTGCGGCAGGAGGTATTTAAAATTGGCCGTTACTGGCTTACAGAAATGGACGTAGACGGGTTTAGGCTGGACGCAGCCCGTCATATATTCCCCGATGAGCGACCCCAAGATAACCACCAATGGTGGGTGTATTTCCGGAACGAGATGCAGAAAGCAAAGAAAGATGTATACCTGGTAGGGGAGGTTTGGGCGCCTGCCGACATTGTGGGGCCTTATCTGAAAGGCTTACCCGCACTTTTCAACTTTGACATGGGGTATGCTATTACCAAAGCGGTAAACGAAGAGCAGGCGGGAGACCTGGTAAAGAACCACAAGAAAATCAGAGACTTCTACGCAAGCGTTAACCCAGATTACATTGATGCCACCTTTTTGACAAACCATGACCAGAACCGGATCATGAGCGCTGTCAATGGTGACATGAAAAAAGCCAAAATGGCGGCGGCTCTTTTGCTCACTTTGCCGGGCTCACCTTACCTGTACTATGGCGAAGAAATTGGAATGAACGGTAAAAAGCCTGATGAGTACATTCGGGAGCCGTTCTTGTGGGACATGAAAACCAAAGACAAAAGCCGTACAACGTGGGTACAACCCAACTACAGTACAGAAAGTACAGTTGTTCCGCTTGCTGCCCAGCAAAAAGACAAGAATTCGTTGTTCAACCATTACAAAACGCTGGTAAAGTTGCGAAACAACAGCCCCGCCCTAACCTATGGTGAATTGGTGCCCCTGAATGTAGCACCCAAAAACGTGAGCGCTTTTCTGCGGCAGCACCAAGACCAAACCCTGCTGGTACTGCACAACCTTTCTAAAGAGGAAGTAACCCTAGATCTGCCACAGGAAGCAACACAGTTTAACCGTGTTCATTTTAAAACCAAAGGCGGCAAAGTGAACAAAGGCACTGTAACAATACCCGGCTCAAGTAGCTTGATTCTGGAGAAGAATTAGAATGTTATCTGTTTTGGAGCTGTTATTCAGAAAACAGCTCCAAAACGCATTTGTTAAATCAAATCACAAACCTCAAATTCTAAAAACATGAGTAGACTCTTTTTTATAATAAGCTTTCTAATGACCTGCAGTGGTATTGTTGCCGCGCAGGAGCTGAAGTCACCTAACGGCAATCTGGTCTTGCGCTTTACGCTACAGAACGGAGGCGTTCCGACCTATGCCCTTTCCTACAAAGGCAAAAGCGTGGTGAAACCAAGTAAGCTGGGGCTGGAACTGAAAAACGATAAAAAGTCCCTGCTGAATGATTTCTCCGTCACAGACACCAAGACTTCGTCTTTTGATGAAACTTGGACTCCGGTTTGGGGCGAAGTGAAAACCATTCGTAACCACTACAATGAACTGGCGGTGACCCTGAACCAAAAAGAAACCGACCGGCAAATGGTGCTCCGGTTTCGGCTGTTCAATGATGGTCTGGGTTTCCGGTATGAGTTCCCAGAACAGAAGAACCTCACCTACTTTGTCATAAAAGAGGAGAAAACGCAGTTTGCCATGGCCGGTGACCACAAGGCCTTCTGGATACCGGGCGACTATGATACCCAAGAGTATGACTTCACCACCTCTAAACTATCAGAGATAAGAAGCCTGATGCCCAAAGCCATTACGGCCAATGTATCGCAGACATCCTTCTCACCAACCGGCGTGCAAACATCTTTAATAATGAAATCAACCGATGGTCTGTACATTAACCTGCACGAGGCCGCTTTGGTGAACTACCCGGTCATGCACCTGAACCTGGATGACCAAAACATGGTGTTTGAGTCTTGGCTCACGCCCGATGCTCTGGGGGACAAAGGCTATATGCAGGCTCCACGCCCTACACCGTGGCGCACCGTTATAGTAAGTGATGATGCCCGTGAAATTCTGGCGTCTAAGATGACATACAACCTGAACGAGCCGAGCAAAATTGAAAATACCTCCTGGATCACGCCAACTAAATACATTGGGGTTTGGTGGGAGATGATTACCGGTAAAAGCTCTTGGGCTTATACAGATGATTTCCCAAGCGTGCAGCTAGGAGTAACTGACTATACCAAAGCTAAGCCCAATGGCAAACATGCCGCCAACACGGCGCACGTGAAAAAGTACATTGATTTTGCGGCCAAGCATGGCTTTGATGCAGTGCTGGTTGAAGGTTGGAACGTGGGCTGGGAAGACTGGTTTGGCCACCACAAAGACTATGTGTTTGATTTTGTGACGCCTTATCCAGATTTCGATGTAAAGGAAATAGGGAAATATGCAGAATCTAAAGGTGTGAAAATGATGATGCACCATGAGACTTCTTCCTCGGTTCGGAACTATGAACGCCACTTGGACACCGCCTACCAATTTATGAAAGCAAACGGCTATGACGCCGTGAAAAGCGGGTATGTAGGCGATATACTGCCAAGGGGAGAGAACCATTACAGCCAATGGATTGTAAACCACTACCAATATGCCTTAGAGAAAGCCGCCGATTATAAGATCATGGTTAATGCGCATGAGGCTGTTAGGCCAACCGGACTTGCCCGTACCTGGCCAAATTTGATTGGAAATGAATCAGCCAGGGGTACAGAATACCAGGCTTTCGGAGGCTCAAAACCAAACCACGTGACTGTAATACCTTTCACACGCCTCATAGGCGGACCAATGGACTACACGCCTGGTATCTTTGAAATGGACATCAGTAAGCTGAACCCGGAGAACACCTCTCATGTGAACAGCACCCTGGCTAATCAACTGGCACTGTACCTGACCATGTACAGCCCTCTGCAAATGGCGGCTGACCTGCCAGAGCATTATGAAAGGTTCCCTGACGCATTCCAGTTCATTAAAGACGTAGCCGTTGATTGGGACGATAGCAAGTACCTTGAGGCTGAACCAGGTGAATATGTAACTGTGGCACGCAAGGCGAAGAAGACCGGCCAGTGGTTTCTAGGCAGCGTAGGCGGTAATAACGCAAGAACATCTTCCATCAGATTCGATTTCCTTGACAAAGGCAAGACCTATATCGCCACCATTTACGCCGATGCCAAAGATGCACACTATAATACGAACCCGCAGGCTTACACCATCCGTAAGGTAGTGGTGAACAACAAGTCAAAGCTGTCACAATTTGTGGCTCCGGGCGGCGGTTATGCCATCAGTTTTGAAGAAGCCAGCAAAGCCCAAACCAAAGGACTTAAGCGCCTGTAGTTTTAGAGCTACTTTTAGAAAAACAGGTCAAAAACAGAAGAGCCCAAGGAGTTTCCTTGGGCTCTTCTGTTTTAAAGGTACATGGTATTTAAGCTACATGCTCGTCTACATCACGCACCATTAAGGTCAGCAAGCCTGCAAAAATCATGGAGCAGCCGCCTAACACCAGTACATAAATAGATTGGCCGTCAAATAGGTTCTTGTTGAAGAAGTCCAGCAGGGAGCCAGCTACAATCTGTGGTATAACAATGAAAAAGTTGAAAACACCCATGTAATAGCCCATCCGTTTGGCGGGCAATGAACCAGCCAGAATAGCGTAAGGCATGGTCAGAATACTGGCCCAGGCAATACCAACGCCCACCATAGACAACACCAGCATGTTAGGATCTGAGATAAAGTATATAGAGATAAGGCCCAGACCGCCAATGGTAAGGCAAATGAGGTGCGTAACCTTTCGGCTGGTTTTCTTAGCCAGTACTGGTAACACAAACGCGAAAACGGCAGATACGCCATTGTAAACAGCAAAGCAAATTCCTACCCAGTCAGCGCCTTCGTTGTACAGTTTAGAGGTAGTGTCTGAAGTACCGTACACATGGCTTGTAATGGCGGGAGTAGTAAAGATCCACATGGCAAACAGGGCAAACCAGGTGAAAAACTGCACCAACGCCAGCTGCAGCATGGTTTTCGGCATTTTGAAAATACCGAAGAAGGTTTCCAGCACTCCTTGCCAGAAAGTGGTTTCTTTCTTTTCCCGCTCAAATTCCTCTAAATCCTCGGGTGGATATTCTTTCGTTTTAAGCACCGTCCAAAGCACGGCTAGAAAGAACACAATGCCCCCAGAGTAAAAAGCCCATTTCACCGAAGGAGGTATTTCACCGGCCGGTGCGGTGTTTGGAACTCCAATCCAGTTATTGAAAATCCAGGGAAGGGAAGAGGCAACTACCGCACCCACACCAATAAAAAAAGTTTGAGCGGCAAAACCAGTAGTACGCTGTTCCGACGGCAATAAGTCCCCTACCAAAGCTCGGAACGGCTCCATGGATACGTTGATAGAAGTATCTAAAATCCAGAGCATACCCACCGCCATCCAGAGCACTGATGAATTAGGCATGATGAACAGTGAGATGGAAGCCAAAATGGCCCCAATCATGAAGAACGGTTTGCGCCGTCCGTACTTCGGGCTCCAGGTACGGTCGCTCAGGTACCCGACGATAGGCTGCACCACCAGTCCGGTTACGGGGGCGGCCAGCCAGTACAGCGCTATTTCAGTACCGCCTAAAGTTTCGAAAATCCGGCTCACGTTGGCGTTCTGCAACGCAAATCCGAACTGTATTCCTAGAAACCCGAAACTCATGTTCCAGATTTGCCAGAAAGATAGACGCGGTTTAACGGGCGTCTGTATTGTTTGTGCCATGGGCAGTTTGGTTTGAGGTGATAGTTTGTTTTGGAGCTAGTTTTAAGAAAACAGGCCGAAAACAGAGCTTGAAAAGCACAATGTTCAGAGCCTGCTAAGTATGCTACTTATTCTGAAGCAGGAACACATGCGCGCTCATGGGAGCAAGTGTGATGCTGGTTTTTACAGCAGGCTGGAAGAACAGTGGCGGCATATCCGTCAGCAAATCCTGAAGAATAAACGTGCCTTTGCCGTCAAGACCCATAGCTGCCAGGGCAGCCGGTGGTAAGGTAAGGCCATAGTTGGCGGTTTCACGGTTAAAGTTCACCAGCACCAATGCCCGCTCGTTCTCCGTATACCTTAGGTAGGCATACACGCCCGCCGGAGCAGAGCCTTCCTGTGCGGTGAGGGCATAGAATTTTCCTTTCCGAATGGAATTACGGCTCAGGCTGATATTAAGCAATTTGCTGTAAAATTCACGTAACCGCTGCTGGTCTTCATTCAGCTTTCCGCCATCAAATTTGCCGTCGTTCATCCAGGCTTGGTGCGCCGGAACACCCCAGTAGTCAAAGATGGTGGTTCGCCCGTCTTCTCCTTGGAAACCTTCGTGGCCTTTGCCGGGTTCGCCTACTTCCTGACTAAAGTAAATGAGAATTGGACCGGTACCAAGGGTGGCGCTCACGGTCATGGCTGGCACAGCGGCCCAAGGAGTGCCGGCAAATTCCTGTGAAGCAACGCGCTGTTCATCATGATTCTCCAGAAACCGGAGCATGTGGTTGGAGATGCCGCGGCTTTCCTGGTGCCAAACTTTGGTGATTTCAGCGGTATTGCCCTGTCCTCTGTTTTCCATTAGGCGGCGCAGGGCATCATACAAACCTACTTTGTCATAGAGGTAATCAAAGCGGCCAGTGTGGATGTAATTGTTGTACTCGGCGGGGTTGTATATTTCGGCAATGAACACCAGGTTTGGGTACTTTTCCTTTACCTGCGGTATAACCCAAGCCCAGAACTCCACCGGTACCATTTCAGCCATGTCGCACCGGAAGCCATCCACGCCTTTGCCTGCCCAGTATAACAGAATGTCGCGCATCTTCAACCAGGTATCTGGAGTAGGTGAGAAGTGCTTGGTACGGTTGTTCTGGATGTCTACTCCGTAATTCAGCTTTACCGTCTCAAACCAGTCGTTCTCACTTGGCGTAGCGCTGAAGACATCATTACCAGTTACCTTGGCCGGTGTTTCATCAAACTTGCTGTTCTCATTGGGACCTCGGTGCTTATCGCTCAACGGATTGTAAGTGACCGGAACTTGTAAGGTTTGGCCGGGTATGTAATAAAAGTTATTGTTAGGCTTGAATGAAACCGTTTTATCGTCTTGATTGCCAAAGTCTTCTATACTCGAAGGTTTGGCATCTGATTGATAGTAACGGGCTACATGATTAGGCACAAAGTCAATAAGAACCTTTAAGTCATTAGTGTGTGTGCGCTGAACCAAAGCCTCAAACTCTGCCATTCTTTTTCGCACGTCTACGGCCAGGTCTGGGTTCACGTCATAGTAATCTTTGATGGCATACGGTGAACCAGCCCGTCCTTTCACCACGTCGGCATCGTCTAAGTGAATTCCGAATTTTGAGTAGTCCGTCATGGTGGCGTGTTCAATGATACCAGTGTACCACACGTGCGTTACCCCTAGCTTTTTGATTTCCTGCAGCGCCTTGTCCGTGATGTCATTGAACTTGCCCACACCGTTTTCCTCTAGGGTGCCGTAGGTTTTGTTCTGCGTTTTCTTGTTCCCGAACAGGCGGGTCATCATCTGGTAAATGACGAACTTGTTGTCCTGTGGTTCTTCCTCGGTGGTGTTGGGGTCTGGCGCAGTAGTGGTCATAACGGTAGCCGAATTAGAGGTGGGCTGGCTGTCGGTTTGGCTAGGCGCAGTGGAGGTACAGGCACTGGCCAAGACAGCAAGCAACGCAAAGGAAAACGAGAGGCTGGAAGACTTTGTTTGTAGCATGATTTGTGTCTTTCGTATCAAGTAGCACCTATCTATGGTAGAGTTATGTGCTGTATATATAAATTTCTGGCGCAAGCGTCCGCTTGTGTCCGCACGCCTTGTGAATCTGAAACACTTGAGGACACAAGCGGACACTTACGCCAGAAAAATTGGTGTTTTGGACTTGCTTTCTGAAAAACAGCCCTAAAACACGGAGGCAGAATGTCTTACCGTGGGAGTGGCTCTACACCAACTGGTGCGCAAATTCTCCTTTGGCATTGGCCTCAATGGTTTGCGGTTGCCCGAACACATTCAAGGTAATGGCGTTGGTATGTTGGTTCTCGATTTGAACGTTTTCTTTCGTCACCTTGATGTTGAGCAAGTGGCCTCTGAAGCGGATTTTAAATGAATAAGAACTCCAGCCGGCGGGGATGAACGGATTGAAGTGCAGCTGGTTATCACGCACCCGCATTCCTCCAAACCCTTGAACCACGCTCATCCAGGTGCCGGCCATACTGGTGATGTGGCAACCGTCTTCGGTGTCGTTATTGTAGTCGTCCAGGTCCAAGCGGGCGGTGCGGAGATAGAACTCATACGCCCGTTCCTCATCCCCTAATTTTGCTGCCAGAATAGAGTGCACACACGGCGAGAGAGAGGACTCATGTACCGTTCTCGGCTCATAGAAATCATAGTTTCTCCGGATGGTGTCTAGGTCATAGCGGTCCTCAAACAGGTAAATGCCTTGCAGCACATCCGCCTGCTTGATGAACACCGAACGAAGAATTCGGTCCCATGACCATTTCTGGTTTAACGGCCGCTCACTCTCCGGCAGGTCTTTTACCAGTGTTTGCTCTTTGTCTAAGAAGCCATCTTGTTGCAGGAAAATACCCAGTTCTTTATCCTCAGGGTAGTACATATGGTCAATCACGTGCTGCCACTGACCTGTTTCCTTTTCAACCTGAAGGTTTAGCTTTTGCACCAGTTCCTGGTACCGCTCCGGCCAATTAGCCTGCACGTGCTGCAGGGCTTTGATCGTGTATTCCAGCGTCCAAGTGGCAATGGTGCTGGTGTACCAGTTGTTATTTACGTTGTTCTCGTACTCATTAGGACCGGTAACGCCCAGCATCACGTACTGATTTTTAGCCGCTGACCAATTCACTCGTTGCGCCCAGAAACGGGAAATGCCCACCAGCACTTCTATGCCATATTCCTGCAGATAGCTATCGTCACCGGTATAGCGGATGTAGTCATGAATGGCGTGGGCGATAGCGCCGTTGCGGTGAATTTCCTCAAAGGTTATTTCCCACTCGTTGTGGCACTCTTCACCGTTCATGGTCACCATTGGGTACAAGGCCGCGCCGCCGGTAAAGCCCAGCTTTTCAGCATTCTCAATGGCCTTTTGCAGGTGCTTGTAGCGGTAAATGAGCAGGTTGCGGGGTATTTGCGGATCTGCGGTCGCCAAGTAGAACGGCAAACAATAAGCTTCCGTGTCCCAGTACGTAGTTCCGCCGTATTTCTCACCGGTAAAGCCTTTAGGGCCAATGTTCAGGCGCTCGTCTTCGCCGGTGTAGGTTTGGTTTAGTTGGAAGATGTTGAAACGGATACCTTGCTGCGCGGCGGCATCGCCTTCAATGACAATATCACTTTCTTCCCACTTGGCTGCCCAGGCTTGTGCTTGTTGCTGCAGCATCTGCTCAAAACCTTTTTGGGCGGCGGCGGCTACTACTTTTTTTGTATTGGCCAACAAATCTTCTTTTGCATGGTTCTGTGAAGACAGGTTGGCGGCGTACTTGTATAGCACCGTTTCCTGATCTTGCTCTACTGCCAAATCAAATGTAGAGGCAATGTACTTAGCCTTTTGAGTAGGTTTTGCTTTTACCTCTACTGGCTGACCATTTTGCGTGACTACAATTTTTTGCCCCGTGCAGACATGGAAAAATGTCTTTTTGGTTTCGGCCACTACATACCCCTCTGTAGCTAACGCCTCCTGATGCACTTCATTCCAGAACTTCTCATTATAGTTAGAGTCGGCGTTTTTGATATCGGCGTCAATGTAAGGAGTGAGGGTAAGGGTACCGCTGAAGTTGATAGGGGTGATGCTGTATTGGATAACACCCACTTCATCATCTACAATGCTGGTAAACCTTTTAGACTTCACGCGCACCTGCTGTCCGGTTGGCAGTAAGGCGGTATAAGTTCGTTCCAGCCACCCTTCGCGCATGTTCAATTCCCGGCGGAAGTCCAGGACCTGGCACTTGTGCAAGTCTAGTGTTTCGCCTTCAACTTTCACGTCAATCCCGATCCAGTTGGCGGCGTTGAGTACTTTGGCGAAATATTCTGGATAGCCGTTTTTCCACCAGCCCACGCGGGTTTTGTCTGGGTAATAAACTCCGGCCACGTAATTTCCTTGCAGGGTTTCGCCTGAAAATGCCTCTTCAAAGTTGGCACGCTGGCCCATGCGGCCGTTGCCCAAGCTGAACACACTTTCTGATATTTGGTTGTATTTCGGATGGAAGCCTTCTTCAATGATAGACCACTCATCTACGGTCAGGTATTGTTTCATTTTTTAGCTATTAGAAGCTAGATATTAGTATCTAGATTTTTTCAATTAATACACTCTCTGGTTTTGGGCTGTTTTCTGAAAAAGAGGTGAAAAACGCCTGACTAGATTTGTTCCAATTCTTTCAGGCGCGAGATGCTCATCTCCGTCAGGTCCTTTACCACCACATCCGCCTGAGAAAGCACGTCTGGCTGACCTACCCCTACGCAACGCATGCCACCGTTTTTGGCAGCTTCTACACCGGCCACGGCATCTTCAAAAACCAAACATTCCTGCGGCTGCACACCCAATGCTTCAGCGCCTTTTAAGAATACTTCTGGGTCTGGTTTCCCGTTTACCACGTGCCTGCCGTCAATAATGGCATCAAAGTAGGGCAGAAGCTCTGTGCGTTCCAGAATGAGTTGGGCGTTTTTGCTGGCAGATCCTAAGGCTATTTTATATCCTTCTGCTTTCAAAGCTTTCAGGAAATCAACTACGCCGGGAAGTATCTCCTCTGGGGTCATTTTAGCCACATCCTCCAGATACTCTTTGTTCTTTTGCTCACAAAGGGCCAGCATCTGCTCTTGCGCCATGGTTTTGCCGCCAATCTCCAGTATGATCTCCAGTGATCTTACCCGGCTGACGCCCTTCAAGCGTTCGTTATCGTGCTCGGTAAATTCAATCCCCATCGTTTGGGCCAGTTGATGCCACGCTTTAAAATGGTAAACCGCCGTGTCTACCAGTACTCCGTCTAAATCGAAAAGGCATGCTTTGATTGTGCTCATATGGTTGTGTTTTTCCGCTGTTTTTGCGAAATCAGGTTCAAAATAGGTTACTTCTGCAGCTCCAATACCAGCGCAGTTTTAGCCGGTATTTTTATGCTGTTTAGGCTGTTAATGATTTGATCTGTTAAGACATTTCGTGCTTTGGTGAAGTCTTGTAGACGCTCCGCATACCGTTCCGTTTTCAGGTCTGTTTCTTTCTCGTTGCTGTTGGTGGCCACCATAATGGTCTTGGTTTGGTCGTGCCGGAAGTACACGTATATACCTTCCTGCGGCACAAACTGCGTTAGTTTTCCTGAATGCAGCGCAGGCGTGTTCTTGCGGTAGTTCGCCAGTTTCTTGACAAAATCAAAGGCCTCGTTTTCACGCTCTGTACGACCTGCGGCGGTGAATTTATTATCCTTGTCTCCCGGGAAGCCGCCCGGGAAATCTTTGCGCACCTCGGCGTCTGACGGGTCTTTGAAATTCTTCATGAGAATCTCAGTGCCGTAGTAGAGGGAGGGAATCCCGCGGGTGGTCAGGAGCCAGGTGAGGCCAATCTTATACTTGTCAAAGTCTTCGCCGATGACGGAGAAGTAACGGTTCATGTCGTGGTTGTCCAGGAAGTTCACCAGTTTCATGGGGTCTTCATACACGAAATCCTGAGCCAGCACCTGATGCACTTTGCTTACGCCTTCATCCCAACCAAACTTCTGGTTCAGGGCATCGTTCATGGCCGTCCAAAGCACAAAATCCAAAGTGCCGGGCTGGTTGCTCTTGTAAGGTACATTCAGATTGTTGCGCACGAAATAGGCCTGCGAGGGAACGTTGTTCACCCATGATTCCCCGAAAATGTGGATGTTAGGGTATTCGTTCAGTAGCGCCTGGTTGCAGCGGTTGATGAACTCCAGTTCATTGTACATGTAGGTGTCAATGCGCCAGGCGTCAATGCCGAAGTACTCTACCGTCCACAGGGCGTGCTGAATCAGGAATTTTGCCACAAACGGATTGTCATGGTTCAGGTCGGGCATGTGGGGCACGAACCAGCCGTTCATCATGACATAAATGTCTTTCTGTGCGGCATGCGGGTCCATTATTGCCTGGAACTTATGCGAGGTGTTGGTGTAGGACGGCCACTGGTGCACCCAATCTTTGGAAGGCATGTCTTTAATAAACCAATGGTTGATTCCCACATGATTGTACACGGCATCCTGCACTATTTTCAAGCCTCGGGCGTGAGCCGCCTCAATCAGTTTCTTGTAAGCCTCGTTTCCGCCTAACCGACGGTCAACGTTGTAATGATCAGTGAAGGCATAGCCGTGGTAGGCGCTGCGCATGGCTCCGCCTTCGTCGGTGAGGGGCTGGTTGTTTTCAATGACTGGGTTGAGCCAAAGCGCCGTTACCCCTAACTCCTGAAAGTAATCTAGTTGGTTCTGAATGCCCTGAATATCTCCGCCGTGCCGGTAAAACGGATTGCTACGGTCAGCATTTGGATCGGCCATGTCTTTGAACTTGTCGTTCTTCGGATCAGCATTGGCGAAACGGTCGGGCAGTACCAAATAAATGAAGTCTGAGGCATCTACGCCTTGGGCTTTGGTTTCCTGGGTACGCGCCTTCAGTTCGTATTTATAATCCAGCTTCTTTCGGCCATTTTTCCCCCTGATGGTGAAGGAACCGGGTTTGGTGTCGGGGGCAATGCTCAGGTCCAGAAAAGCATAATTAAGGTTCTCTACCTTGTGTTCTTTCACCATGGACACGCCAGGGTAATCTACCGAGTAAGAATAAGCTCCCGCGTTAGGGCCATACACCAACAACTGCAGGTTCTGGTCTTTCATGCCCACCCACCAGAATGTAGGGTTTACTCTGGTTACCGCATCTTTTACCTTTTGCGCCGACCCCTGAAAGGCAATCGCCCAAAAGCATAGAAACAGGAAAAGTTTGTTTATTGTCTGTTGTCTCATCATTTTCCTTTTATCTGGTCTGGTAGAGGAAGTTAAAATTGGTTCCTCTTTTTGATTCCTGTGCCAATGCTTTTTGTTTCAGCTCTGTACAGGCTGTTTTGGGCCTCATTTTTCAAAAACAGGCCCAAAACGTCATTCAGCTATTTCTCTTTTATATAAATCAATCTTAAGTGATCCAGTAGAGCCTCGTTTATTTCACCGTTCATGTTTTCGTCTGATGGTTCAAAACTGAGCGAAAACGTATGTTCCCCTTTCGTCAGGTATACTTGCCAATGGTTGCTATAGCCCCAGTTAGACCATTCCTCAAAGCCTCTTTGCGGAAATACCACGGCACCTACCCGTTGTTTGTCTAAGGTAAGAGTTCTGATAGCCGCCTTGTTATCTGTATTGATAGGGCCATTGCCGTTTGCGTACCGGAAGTCAACGGAATACAGACCATCTTGCGGTGCTGACACTTTCCAAGAGATAGGAGTAGGGCTGCCTTTCGCAATCTGGATATAACCCGAGCCAGTAAAGCCAGCGGCATTGTGCGCTTTGCTGTTACCTGCAACTTCTGATTCTATTAGTTGTACTGAGGTAGGAGCTGTTACTAAAACAGGCTCACTCAGGAACGATTCTGAATTTTCTGAGCCGATGGTGCTTATCTGGTATTCCTCCGTCCCTTTGGCTGGAACAGCTACTTTGAATGAGTTAGTTGTCACTTTAGAAACTGCCTTTCCGTTACGATACACGTTGTAACTAGCAGCTCCTTTCACAGGCGACCAATTGAGCGTGCCGTTGGTGTAAGTAACCACAGGCGTAATAGGGCTGAAGGCGTTCTGTACCAAATTAGGGGCAGTGGTAACTCCTTTGTCATTGGCCAGTACCATTTTGAGAGTATGATGTCCGGTCAGGTTAGCCGGAATTTCAGCTTTAGCCAGTGATTTACCGTCTAAATAGATTTTTTCCAGCTTGGTACCGTAGCCTTCAAGCTCCAATGTAAGGGTGGCATTCCGGTAAGGGAAATTCTGAAGTTTTTTGTTACCGGCGTATGACTCCGGCACCACTGGGTTGAAAACCAGCTTGTTTTGTTCATACTGCATCCCGAAGAACACCCGGTACACCATGGCTAAGTTGCCTGCCACGCTCCAGAGCTGGCGGTCAGAGTTTATCTCGGTTCCTTTATAGTCACCGGTTTCGGCTACCAGATTCTCTTTGTTTGTGAGAAAGAGTGCAGCAGCTCTGTACAGGGCCGCCATGCTCTGGCTCACTACCTGGGTATGTCCTTCCTGAGCGGCGGCCCAGGTCCAATACGCCTGCACAAAGGGCCACATGCTGTTGTTGTGGTAGGGCGGAATCTCGGGGATGTACGGGTAAATGGAAGGAGTGCCAAACGGTGTCTGCGGAGAGTTTGCCAACACCTCCTCTTTTCGCTCCTTATTCGCCACATTAAATAGAATAGCTAAAGCTTCACCTAACGCTTCAGAACGTGGGGAGAGGGTAAGGTTCTGCCTTCCGTATAAAAACTGCCCGTAATACTTCTTCTCTGGCACCCACAGGAGCTGATTGATCCCCTTGTTAATGTGCTCTGCTGTTTGACGGTACACATTTGCAGGCTCTTCCAGCAGTTCTGCCATTTGCGCTAGTATCTGGTACGTCTGGTAGTGAACGACATTGGTGCCCAAATTCAGCGACAAGTAGATATCCACTGGTTCCATCCAGGCAGGGTAGGTTTGCTTGCGCCAATCCAGAAAAGATGATTCTCCTCTAAACAAACCAGTGCCGTGGTCTACCACAGTGGCTAAATCTTCCTCAGCTGTTTTTTTAATTATAGAGTACGCTTCCCGAAGCCACTCCTTATCACCGGTAACTTTGTATACTTCCCAGGCGGCCAGTGCCCAGGTAGTACGGTCTGATGAGATTGGCCAGGAGCCACCAGTACCGGTATCTTGTACAATTCTCCCGTCTTTTACTTTTCGCCTTAAACTGTTCAGGCAGAGCTGAGGCTCAATTGCTGCCAGGGAAAGCAGGATACTATAGGAAATATCGCGGGTCCAGACGCCGTCCCATTTTTCACCGGCCATAAAGGTGCTGTCCGGCCTGATGTCGAGCAGCATTTCCTCCAGTGACATATTATATAAAGCATCTAGCAGCACCTGATCTGAGCTATACTGCGGCAGTTTGCTCAGATCACGTTCCAGTTTCCATTCAGAAGCGGTGAAATTCTCTGGGTTGTAGGCGTTGAAAGTGAGCGTGACGGTGTAAATACCGTCTTTGTCAGAGTCAGTGAGCTGTAGGTGTTGCCGGTTGGGCAGGTTCTCAAAATCCCAGGTGAGTGGCTCAGAACCTCCGGCAATAAATACACCCTTGAAATCGGTTTCGTAAAGTTTCTCCCCATTGAAAGCGGTGTAGTAACCTTCTTTCTCAAATGCTTGCAATACGGGCCTGAGGTCTACCCGAAAGGTAACCTCTACATTGGGCTCCAAAAAATCATCTGGTGCCTTGGTGATGTTCTGTCCGGTTGCTTTGCCAAAAACTACCACAGGCGTTTCTATCTTTCCTTGTTCAGGTTGTAGCACCAAGCGGTGATTTACACCCATGGGCAACTCATTGTCTTTGCCGTTCAGGCTGAATTTGTACTCTAAAAGTCGGCTAAAAGTTTGATTAGCTGGGCTTTGGTAAGAAGAGCGCAGGTGGGTAGGTGAAAGTGCCTCGGCTACAAAATTGCCCTGCACTACACGGTTATGAAAAAGTTGAAAAGCATCAGAAGTGTACATAGCTTCATTTTTATTTGAAGTGGAAGATTTACAGCAAGTGAAAAACATCCAGCAGATAAGCGCAAAGTACACCGAGCTTCTATTCATTACCTGTCTCTCTTATGGTTGACGGTGTTCGGGAGATTGTTATTTTTGTAAAATCAAAGTCGAAAATACGACTTTTTTTGATTACGAAATCGATTTCCCTAATTTTTTGCTGCTAAAATATGAAATCATTTTCTGCCGGAGTGGTATGCATGGTTGTTTTGCTGGTTCTGGCATGGCAAACAGCTTTAGGGCAGGTAACACTGGTATTGAAAAAAGTACCTATAGGCACGCCGGCGTCTGACACTCTATTCCTGGCGGGCAACATTAACAACTGGAACCACAGAAGCTCGGCGCATATGTTTGTCAGGGCTGCTAATCAGCAGTATTACCTGACAGTGCCAGAGCTAACCGAGGTACTTGAGTTCAAAATTACCCGCGGCAGCTGGGCTAAGGGTGAAATACTGGCTAACGGAGCCGCCCGTGGCAACCGCGGTTTCTCAACCGCAACTGCTGCTGATTCCCTTTATATTGAAGTTGAAAACTGGCAAGACAATTTCTCTGCATCCACTAAACCGCATACGGCCAGCGCCAATGTTCAGTTCTTAAGCCACACGTTTTGGATGCCCCAGTTAAACAAGTCTAGAAGAATATGGCTTTACCTGCCATCCGGTTACCATTTGTCAAAGAAAAGATACCCTGTGCTGTACATGCACGACGGGCAAAACCTGTTTGATTCTTTTTACAGTTATAGTGGCGAGTGGGAGGTAGATGAAACACTGGATCAGCTCGCCCGAAGAAAGAAGCTGGAAATAGTGGTAGTGGGCATTGAAAACGGCGGCGAGGAGCGTATAAATGAGTACACTCCTTGGCACAACAAACAATACGGCGGCGGAAAAGGAGATGCGTATGTGGACTTTCTGGTGCAAACACTGAAGCCGTACATTGACAGTCACTACCGTACCCTGCCGGGGAAAACTACCACAGGAGTGGCTGGCAGTTCTATGGGAGGCCTTATTTCTTTATATGCTGCTGTGAAATACCCTGAGGTTTATGGGAGAGTAGGTGTCTTTTCACCGGCATTTTGGTTGTCACCTGAACTATATCAATATGTAGAACAATGTGATTTGCTTCCGTCTACAAAGCTGTACCTCATGGCCGGTGCCAGAGAAGGAGAGCAGATGGTGCCGGATATGTAGAAAATGCGTGACCTGCTTCTAAAACGCGGAGTGAAAACAATAAATCTGACTTACCGGGTGCATCAAGACGGAGAGCACAAGGGGTGGTTCTGGCAACGCGAGTTTGGGCAAGTAATCAGCTGGCTGTTTGGTAAATAACTGCTTTCAATGGCAGCCACTGCCAGTTATTTTATTGAATGGGTGCCAGCAAAATGATGCAGCCGTACTTGAAACTGTGTGTTTTCAGGCTGTTTTTTTTTAAAAACTGCCTGAAAACAGAAAGCCAGCAGAGAATCTGCTGGCTTTCTGTTTTTATGAATAGACTGAAATTAGCGTTCCAGTTCTTTCCAGGCAAGAGCGGCAGCGCCCATAACAGCAGTGTTGTTCAGGCCTAAGCCAGAAGGTAAAACTTTCACTTTGCCCTTGAAGATTGGGAGCAAGTTCTTTTCAAGGTGGTAACGCACAGGGTCAAACAAAAACTCCTCGGCCCGCACCAATCCGCCAAACAAGAAAATAGCCTCTGGGCTTAGGTGAGCCACTGTGTCGGCTAGTTTAACGCCCAGTACTTTACCGGTGTATTCAAAGGCGTCAATAGCTATTTTGTCACCACGTTTGGCGGCTTGAGTCACCATTTCGGCGGTCAGGTCGTTGAAGCTTACCCCACGCAGCTCGCTGTAGTCTATTGAGTCGGCTAACAGTTTGTAGATGGTTCTTTTGATACCGGTGGCAGACACGTAGGTTTCTAAGCAACCTCTGCGGCCGCAGCCACACACACGTCCGGTGCCCTTCACGTTAGTCAGGGTGTGTCCAAGCTCTCCGGCGTTGCCGTCATCACCGTAAACCAAATCTCCATTCACCACAATACCGCTCCCCAACCCGGTGCCCAAGGTAACCACCACAAAGTTTTTCATGTTTTTGGCACCACCGTAAATCATTTCACCAATAGCAGCGGCGTTCGCGTCATTAGTTAGATACACAGGCACCTTGAAGTAAGTCTGTAGCAGTTCGGCCAGCGGAACAGAGCCGTGCCATTTAAGGTTAGGGGCATTCTCAATGGTGCCGGTATAGAAGTTGCCGTTAGGGGCGCCAACGCCAATCCCTATCAGGCGGGCCTCGTCTTCAATTTTTCTAAACTTAGCGTGTACCTCTTGATAGAAATCTCTCAAAAAATCATGTACGGTATCTCCACTGGTGGTGGAGATTTCTCCGTGAGCTAAACTTATTCCATCGCGGTCCAGGAAACCATACTTGGTATTGGTGCCCCCAATGTCAATTCCTAAAATTACATCCTTCATTTTGCTTGTATAGATTGGTACGGGAGGCAAAAAGGCGAAGGGCGCTATTGCCTACCATTTGTGTATTTAAGCCGAAACTTAACAATAAACCCTCATTTTCCCAAAACTAACCTTGTTTCTCCCGGGGTACTTAAGTTATCATAAAGTAAATCTGCATTTCTCTTCTCTTGAGAGTATTTCAAGAGGGAATGGAAATATTATTTTAAAAGCCTTTCTTCTGCCTAGAGTACGGTAAAAAAAATAAAAACTGGCGTTTGTGAAAACGTGCTACAGTAGAGGCGGATTAGAAGTGACAATATAAGTTGTACTGAATGGCATAACTTAGCCAATACTTGCTCAGGGGAAACATAGACTTCAAAACCAGCTGCAGGACCATGTGAAAAGCAAGGCCGAAATAATTAAGTTTCCTCTATATTTCACCTCTTTTTGCTGGTAAAAACCGATAATTTTCGGTATTTTTGTATGTTAATAACCTATCAAAACTCAATGAGTGATATAGAACAAAACCACATGAACGCCTACTCCGCAGACAGCATACAAGTGCTAGAGGGCTTGGAGGCGGTGCGTAAGCGCCCAGCCATGTACATCGGAGACATTGGTATCAAAGGGTTGCACCACCTGATCTGGGAGGTTGTAGACAATTCAATAGATGAGGCCTTGGCGGGCCATTGTGACGAAATCAACGTTACCATACACAAAGACAATTCAATTTCTGTTTCAGATAACGGTCGTGGTATTCCAGTTGATTTCCACCAGAAAGAAGGTCGTTCTGCCCTTGAGGTAGTTTTGACCGTTTTGCACGCGGGTGGTAAATTTGACAAGGATTCTTACAAGGTTTCCGGTGGTTTGCACGGTGTGGGTGTTTCCTGCGTGAACGCGCTTTCAACCTACTTGCACGTTACGGTACACCGCAATGGTAAAGTTTATGAGCAGGAGTACAGCATAGGTGCTCCTAAATACCCTGTGCGTGAAATTGGTACTACTGACCGCACCGGTACCAGAGTGCATTTTATTCCGGATGCCAGTATTTTCACCATTACTGAATTCAAATACGATACGGTAGCCAGCCGCCTGCGTGAGCTTTCGTTCCTGAACAAGGGCATACGTATCAACCTGACAGATGAGCGGGAAGAAGTAACTCCGGGCGAATTCTTGAACGAGTCTTTCTATTCAGAAGGTGGTCTTCAGGAGTTTGTGGCCTATTTAGAGGAAACCAGAGTTAATCTGATTCCTACCCCTATTTACGTGGAAAGCGAAAAAGGCGGTATTCCGGTAGAAATAGCCCTCAACTACAATACTTCCTATACTGAGAACATCTTCTCGTATGTAAACAACATCAACACCCACGAAGGTGGTACCCACGTGGCTGGTTTCCGTCGGGCACTTACCCGTACGCTTAAATCGTATGCCGAAAAATCTGGTATGCTGGAGAAAGCGAAGGTAGAGATTCAGGGAGATGACTTCCGTGAGGGATTGACCGCTGTGATCTCGGTTAAAGTGCAGGAGCCGCAGTTTGAGGGCCAGACGAAAACAAAGCTGGGTAACTCAGATGTAATGGGTGCCGTGGACCAGGTAGTGGGAGAGATACTGAATCAGTTCTTGGAAGAAAACCCGAAGGAAGCCCGCATTATCATTCAGAAGGTGATATTAGCGGCTCAGGCGCGTCTAGCGGCCCGCAAAGCCCGTGACATGGTGCAGCGTAAAAACGTGATGGGTGGCTCAGGTCTTCCAGGTAAACTGGCTGACTGCTCTGAATCTGACCCTTCACTTTGTGAACTCTACCTGGTAGAGGGTGACTCGGCGGGTGGTTCTGCCAAACAAGGGCGTGACCGTAAATTCCAGGCTATTCTGCCGTTGAGGGGTAAGATCCTGAATGTGGAGAAAGCTCAGGAGCACCGCATTTACGAGAACGAGGAGATCAAGAACATGATTACTGCTCTTGGGGTAAGCTTCGGTACTCCGGAAGATGAGAAAGCGCTGAACATGACCAAGCTGCGCTACCACAAAATCATCATCATGACCGATGCTGACGTGGACGGATCACACATCAGAACCTTGATTCTGACGTTCTTCTTCCGGTACATGCGCGACCTGATCGACAACGGATATATCTACATTGCTCTTCCACCGTTGTACCTGGTGAAAAAAGGCAAGGAGGAGCGCTATTGCTGGACTGAGCAAGACCGTATTGATGCCATTGCCGAGTTAGGAAAAGGCAAAGAGGAAAGTGTGGGCGTGCAGCGGTACAAAGGTTTGGGTGAGATGAACCCTGAGCAGCTTTGGGAAACTACCATGCGCCCAGATACCCGTAGCTTAAAACAGGTTTCTGTTGAGTCGGCGGCTGAGGCTGATCATTTGTTCTCTATGCTGATGGGCGATGAGGTGGCACCACGCCGCGATTTCATTGAACGTAACGCCAAATACGCGAAAGTAGACGTATAATCGGGTGCGGCAGGCACCTGCATGATTTTATATTGGAAAAGCCTGCCTAAAGCAGGCTTTTCTTTTTGTGCAGCCAAGCAAAAAATGTTAATTAGTGCATTCTTTCAGCTGTATTGACAGCATTGAGAGGATGGAGTTTCTTAGGGAGTTTAAACCCGGAGAAAGGCAGAAAGAACCATAGATTCTATGAACACGATAAAAGCTTCAGAACAAATTCGGAGAAGTAATTATATAAGCCGAGACCTTAGCTGGCTTAGGTTTAATTACCGCGTACTTGACTTAGTGCGCAACAAAGAGACCCCTTTGTTTGACCGGTTGAAGTTTTTGGCCATTACCGCTTCTAATTTAGATGAGTTTTTCATGATTAGGGTGGGAAGCTTGTACAACTACATAGACTATGGCAAAGAACGAATAGATTACTCAGGTTTGCGTGAGCTGCCCTTTAAAAAAAAGCTGTTAGATCTGGCCCATAAGTTTGTAGCCGAACAGTACCAGGCGTATGACGAGCTTCGGCTTGAGTTTGATAAGCAGGGCCTGCAAATATGTAAGGTTGAAAATCTATCTGAGTCTGAGAAGCAGAAGGCTGAGAAGTATTTCAGAAACACCATTTATCCGTTGCTGACCCCAATGGTGTATGACAGCTACCATGGCTTTCCGCTCATGATGAATCAGCTGCTTATATTCGGGGTGGTAACGCGTACCTCAGAGGAAGAAAAGCACCAGAACCGTATCACTTTTGTACAGATACCAAACAATTTAAACCGGTTTCTGGAAATTCAGCGCAAAAACAAAATCATCTTTGTTCCTATTGAAGAAATCATAAGGTTCTTTATTGACAAGCTTTTCAAGAATGTAGACATAGAGTCGGTAAACCTTTTCCGGATTACCCGGAACGGCGACTTTACGCTTGAGGAAAGCGATGATATGGACCAGGATTTCGTTCAAGAGGTCAAGCAGAAACTGAAGACCCGCAAAAAAGGACGTGTCGTGCGTATTGAGGTAGAGCGAACGCCTTCCCATTACATGATGAAGGTTTTGAAAGAGCGCTGGACAATTGATAACTCCAATGTTTTTCAAGTAGATAATTTGCTTGACCTAAAGTCATTGTGGCAGGTGATCAAACATCCGCAATTCAGTAATAAAATTCAGCGGGCACCAGCTCCGGTGCCGTCACCAAGCCTACCTATGGGGGCTAGTGATAATTTATTTGAGTACCTGAAAGAGCACGATGTGTTGCTGCACCACCCGTACAACAGCATTGAACCGGTAGTCAGTTTATTGGAAAAAGCCGCTGAAGACCCGTATGTGTTGGGTATAAAGCAAACTATTTACCGGTTAGCTGATAATTCCAGAGTAACTGCCGCTCTGCTCAAAGCCGCCGAGAACGGGAAACACGTTTCGGCTTTGTTTGAGGTGAAAGCCCGTTTCGACGAGGAAAAGAACATACGGGAAGGGGAGAAACTGGAGAAAGCCGGTTGCTTTGTCATTTACGGTATCAGCAAGTACAAGACGCACACCAAAATGATGATGATCATCCGCAAAGAAGGGGAGAAGGTGACGCGGTACATTCATATTGGCAGCGGCAACTACAATGAGCAAACTAGCCGCATGTACACTGATATAAGTCTTTTGACTACTGATGAGGTATATGCACATGATGTTTCAGAGTTCTTTAATGTAATTACCGGTCATTCTTATCCGGAGAATTATGAATATCTGATTACAGCGCCCAAAGATATGCGGCAGCAGTTGATCGCGCTCATCCGGAAAGAAACCGAAAACGCAGAGCAAGGCCTTCCAGCTGGAATTGTTATAAAAATCAATTCTCTGGAAGATAAGGAGGTGATTGATGAGTTCTACCAAGCCTCACAAGCTGGGGTGAGAATTAGACTGATTGTAAGAGGAATATGCTGCCTGCGGCCGGGCAGAGAAGGGTTGAGTGAAAATATACAGGTAAGTTCTATAGTGGGTGATTACCTGGAGCATGCTCGCCTTTTCTATTTCCATAACAACGGAGATCCTGTCGTTTTGGGCGGCAGTGCCGATATAATGGTTCGTAGCTTTGAGCGAAGAATAGAAGCTTTGTTTTACATTGTGCACGAGGACCTAAAAAAGCAAGCCATCAACATTCTGCGCTATAACTTATTAGATAACCAGAACTCATATATCATGCGTGAAGACGGTTCCTACATAAAACGCCAGCCTTCCGAAGGTGAAGAGCCTTTTAACATGCACCGCGAGTTTTACGACATGAACGTGACCGAAGAGGTGTGTCTTTTTTAGTGAGAGAAGGAGTGAAGGTAATCAAGGGTTTTAAATTACCTGCTCTAAAGACCTAGCAGTGTCTTTCAGACCTGCTAGTGTCTGCGCCAGTAGCCGTAGCCATTAGAAACAGGAAGGTGCTGCTTCTGATTAGATGTCAGGTAAATGTAAAGCACCTACCTTTTGTGCCTACCTCTTGCAACTGTACGCAAGCTACTTCAAGGTCAGGCTTCTGTTTTAGGCTTCTTTTAAGGAAACTAAGCCTAAAACAGAAGCCTGACCTTTTTCTACTCCATCTTAAAATGGTGTTGGGTAGCGCCTTGGTGCCGTTCAAAAAGCATTTGCAGCATCCCATCTTTTAGACCTACCTGCGGAACCAACATGCTTTCAATATGTGCCCACTTCATGGCAGAAAGATAGATCTCAGCAGCGGGCACTATCACGTCGGCACGGTCGGCGTTCAGGAGCAGTACCTTCACCCGCTCTTCCATGGTAAGGCTGGAAATATGTTCCACCACTTCCTCTATCTGTTTTCTAAATATTGGCTTACCTGCTGTTTTACGGGCAAGGTCATATATCTTATTTATGTTACCTCCGGTGCCAATGGCGCGGGTAACGTGGTGTAAACGTGCATTTTCCGTTACCCAGGTTTGCATGCCTTGCCAGATTTCCAGAGATTCATCGCCTTGCATATGCCTGATAGAACCCTGTTCAAAGGAACGCGAGGCTACTTTAAGACGGTTTACATATATGTTAAATTCAGTGCTACCGCCACCAACGTCTATGTGCAGGTAATTTCGGTCATCCAGCTGCTGCCTTATCACCATGTTGATAAGATCAGCTTCGGTAGTTCCGTCGATCACCTGAATTTGCAAGCCCAGTTTTTTATGTACCTCGGCCAGTATCTCTGGGGCGTTGTGGGCGGAGCGCATGGCAGAGGTGGCACAAATCATATAATCATTGACTTCGTGCACCTGCATAAGTAACTGTAAGGCGTGCAGGAACTTAATGAATTTCTCAGCCTTAGGTCTGGAGATAATACCGGAAGCAAATACGTCTTCGCCCAGGCGCATGGGGTACCGTATGTACTCTACTCTTTTGAAGAGGGTATGGTCAGCGAACCTGAACACATTGGAAATCTGGCAGCGCACAGCGTTAGACCCAATATCAACGGCGGCAAGCTTCAGCAGGGGTTTAGTGGAATCTGATAATATCATGTAAAACAAATATAGTCCTTAATTCAAAAAGGGGTAAAGAAAGCCTTCTGTTTTTAATTCAGTTTTGAGAAAAGAGCCCCAAAACAGAAAATTAGATAATGATGGCTGCTGGTTTACCTGTTGCTGTTGTACGTATGTTGCCTGTTGGGTAAGGTTAAAAAAAGAGCTGGTGGAATGGTCTTTTTGAAAATAAGTACTACCTTAGCAAAAGAACGGTCTCCAGACGGAAGGCCGTTCTTCTTTTTTACTCATTATACTAACCCATTAAAATATGGCCTCAGTATCTTATTACACCCCAGAAGGATTACAGAAACTCAAAGATGAGTTGCATGAGCTGAAGACAAAAGGACGTGCAGAGGTGGCTCGGCAATTAGCCGAGGCCCGTGATAAAGGAGACTTAAGCGAGAACGCTGAGTATGACGCCGCCAAAGACGCTCAAGGACACTTAGAATTGAAAATTTCTAAACTGGAGGAGGCGGTAGGTAACGCACGCTTGATTGATGAGTCAAACCTTGACCTTTCAAAGGCTCTGATTCTCTCTAAAGTAAAGCTGAAGAACCTGAACAATAACATGGAGATGGTGTACACGCTGGTAGCCGAGGAAGAAGCCAATCTGGCTGCCGGCAAGATATCAGTGAAGTCGCCAATCGGTAAAGGATTATTGGGTAAATCAGTGGGAGATATCGCTGAGATCACCGTACCGGCCGGAAAACTACGCTTCGAAATTCTGGATATTTCACGGTAAGCGTATGGAAACTATCTTCTCAAAGATTGTAAAAGGCGAAATACCTGCCTATAAGGTTTTAGAGGATGACCGTTTCCTCGCTTTTTTAGATGTGATCCCTCTGGTAAAGGGCCACACATTAGTGATACCTAAAGAACCAGTAGATTATATATTTGACTTAGAACCGGATACGCTGGCGGATTTGCATAAGTTCTCTCAGAAAGTAGCCAAAGCTATAGAAAAAGCAGTACCCTGTGCGAGAGTTGGTGTGGCGGTTGTGGGGCTTGAAGTACCACACGCTCATATACATTTGGTGCCTATCAATTCAATCTCTGATATGAACTTTAGCAACCCCAAGCAAAAGTTAGAGTCAGCTGAAATGGAGCAGATAGCGGAGCAGATCAGAAGAGAGCTTTAGATCGTTGTTCGTTATTCGTTGCTCGTTATTCGAGTTCAAAAAAATGAGGTGTTTTTGGTCTGTTTCCTGAAAAACAGGCCGAAAACACCTCTCTTAATTTATACCACCCAATTGAATCGATCAACAAATAACGAGCAACGAAAACTATCTCACCCTATCAGGATTTTCAGTAAGAAAGGCTTTCCAAGATTTACCGCCGGCTTTCTGGTTTCCTCCTTGGGCGTAGTGGTGGCATAGGGCAACTGCCAGAGCGTCGGTAGCATCTAAAAACTTAGGGGCTTCTTTTATTTTAAGGATTTGCAACAACATGGCGGCCACCTGTTCCTTAGAAGCGTTTCCGTTTCCCGTTACTGACTGCTTAATTTTTTTAGGAGCATATTCCACGTACGGAATGTCTCTTGACAAAGCAGCGGCTATGGCTACACCCTGTGCTCGACCCAACTTTAACATTGACTGTACGTTAGTGCCATAGAACGGGGCCTCAATGGCCATCTCGTCCGGAAGGTATTCAGTAATTAAACGTAAGGTACTGTCAAAAATTTTCTTCAGTTTTACGGCGTGGTTCGCGTAACTCTTCAGTTGCAGAACCCCATACTGGAGCACGGTGATTTTGGAGCCATTCACCTCAATAAGGCCGTAGCCCATTACGTTGGTGCCTGGGTCAACTCCAAGAATTAACTTATTGTTAGGAAGAACAGCGGTGGAATGAATCATAAAGTACAAAAATACGAACAATCTGGCAATGTGCGGCTACCTCTGCGCCTTTTGGTGTGGGTGGGGAAGCTGGCGGTGCTGGGTTTAACGTTGTACTACCTCCGCGAAGCAGTTTTAGACGCCAGCACCCATTCCGCATTTTCTAGCCAGACTCTTCTAAAGGTATGGGCCCAGGAAAAAGTTGCAGTGATAATGGCTTTATTGCTGCTCCCGCTTAATTGGGGGGTTGAAGCTTTTAAGTGGCAATACCTTTCCGGGAAAATAGAGAAACTCTCGTTTTGGAGCGCTTACAAAGCGGTATTGGTTGGTTTGTCATTGGGCTTTATAACCCCAAACCGTGTAGGTGATTATGCCGGCAGAATTCTGACTTTGCATAAAAAAAACAGAGCCGACGCTATTGGAGCCATTTTATTGGGTAGGCTCTGCCAACTGTACGCTACCTTACTGGTAGGCTCCGGTGCGCTGGCCTTTTTCTTTTACAGTTATTACATGCCGCTAGCCACGCCAGTGGGTTTCTCAGTAGCCGTTGGCCTGCTGATGCTAAACGGCTGGGCCCTTGCCTTGTTGTTCAGTTTTCAGTGGGCCGTTGCTTTGCTGGAGAAAGTGCCGTACCTGAGGCGATGGGTGCATTATTTTGCGGTGGTGGGGCAGTTCAGTGCTGCTGAATTAATGTATGTGTTAATGCTGTCGGGGTTGAGGTATGCGGTGTTTATGTTCCAGTTTATTTTGCTGCTTTGGGCTTTTGGCGTAAATCTTTCACTTGACCTTTACGTGTGGGGCGTGGCAGGTACTTTTCTGCTGAAATCGGTGGTGCCGTCAATCAACGCTTTGGCTGATATAGGCATGCGTGAGCTTTCGGCTATGTTCTTTTTCGGGCTGATGGGGCAAGACACACTTCTAGTGTTGGGGGCTAGTTTGTCATTGTGGGCCATTAACATTGCGCTACCCAGTGTACTGGGGCTGGTATTTGTGCTACCGCTAAAACTTTCCAATACCCGTTGATACTGCAGTCTTTGCTTTTTCTGCCGCTGCTGGTTTACGCTTTTTACATTCTGCGGTATTGGCTGGCCTGGAACAACATTCCTTGTATTATCAATTCCTCTGAGGCTGATCAAGCATTTTTTACTGTCATTGTTCCAGTCCGTAACGAAGCATCTACCATTGTTGAATTATTGTCTGATTTAGAAAAGCAGCGTTACCCTAAATCTGGCTTTGAAGTATTGGTCGTTGATGATCATTCAGAAGACAACACCCCTCAACTAGTAGAACAGTACCAGCAAAGGAGTGAGTTGAACATCAGGCTTCTGTTTTTGGCCTCTTTTCCGGAAAAGAGGCAGAAAAAGGCAGCCATAGAAACAGGAGTAGCTGCCGCCCAAGGCGAATGGATTGCCTGTACCGATGGAGACTGCCGAGTAAACCCTGACTGGCTCCTGACTTTAAATCAGGTTCGGCATCAACTGAACCCTAAACTGATCAGCGGACCCGTGATATTGTCACCTGCTAAAAATACGTTTGAACGATTACAAGTGCTGGAGTTCTCGGCATTGATTGGAGTAGGGGCGGCGACTATCCAGCTTGGGCAGGCCACCATGTGCAACGGGGCGAATATAGCGTATGAGAGAGCAGCGTTCTATGCCGTAAACGGTTTTGCAGGCAATGAGCAGATTGCCTCCGGTGATGACGAATTCCTCCTCCACAAAATACACCGGGTGTTTCCTGGTCAAATTGCTTTTGCTAAATCTGAAGAAGCAGTGGTTTCTACAAGACCTACGGCAAGTTTAAGTAAGCTGCTACAACAAAGGGTACGATGGGCAAGTAAATGGTCTCATTATGACTCAAAACTGTCAAGGCTATTGGCAGTGCTGGTGGTAGGGGCTAACGCTATTGTGTTCTGCTCTTTTTTGGGAGCCGTATTTCAGTGGCTTTGTTGGGGTTACTTTCTAGCGGTTTTGTTACTAAAGCTTTTGCCAGATTTAATTCTATTAGGAGCCGTATTAGGCTTTTTTCGGAAAAAGAGGCTACTTTCATATATAGTGCTACTCCAATTCGTCTACTTCCCGTATGTATTGCTGACAGCAGTATTAGGTCTTAAAGGAAGTTACAATTGGAAAGGCCGCAACCATTCTACCCCATGACAGATCAGGAATTCGACATCTTAGATGAGCTTTATTTTGTAACTCCTTACCTGGAGCTAAAAGAGAAACTTGACCTGCCCGACCACGAGCTGCAGGAAGCGCTAAGGGGGCTCATTAGCATGAACTATATAAAATGCTTATACCCCGACCAAGACACAGAAGTGCCTTTTGATCCGGAGCATTTTACCAAAGAAGCTGAAAAATATTATTTTCTGGCCACTAAAGCAGGATTGTTGAACCACAATTCAAAGTAGTGCTTGCTAAGGATACAGTACAGGTGAGAGCTGTGGCTTCGTTAGAGCATTCAACTCTTATAGTATAAAATTATCTTTACTATGCCCGCTATAAGAAGCGCCAGTGGATTTTTTTTGTTAATTTGCCTTTTGTCTGCAGCGGTCAAAAACTAAAGTCTCACAATTAGGAATGGCTTGTAAAAAGACTATCCTAAACATTAACAGCAAATGTCAGAACTGAAATTTCCTACCATTGAGCAAGAACTGAACCTGAAGAAGCTGGAATTAGCTGCTCTGCTGGAAATTACGAAAGCCATTAACAACAACCTGCCAGAGGAGGCACTATATAAAATCTATCACTTCACACTCCTCGCCCAGTTGAACATCAGGCGCCTTTCGCTCTTTCTCATAGATGAGCAATGGGAGTGCAAAGTCTGTTTCGGGACAGAACATAACTTTAGAGAAATTGAGCTGCCGGAGGCAATCACTGAACTCCGGGAGATTACTTCTCTTGCCAAACTGAACATAGACCGCCGTTGGCAAGATTTCGAGACGGTGATTCCCATCATGCACAACAACCGTATTCTGGCCTTCGTCATGATCGGGAATGTGCATGCGTACTATACTACGCTGGGAGCGCTAAGTTTTGTGCAAACCTTGAGCAATATTATTCTGGTGGCCATGGAAAACCGAAGGTTAGAGCGGCACCGGTTAACCCAAGAGGCCATGCGGAAGGAGATAGAAATTGCGCGTGAGGTGCAAAACATGCTGTTTCCTAAGTCTTTGCCCAACAACCAAGATGTATCCATTCACGCCACCTATATTCCGCATTCATCTATCGGGGGTGACTACTACGATTTTATTCAGATAGACAAAGACCAATTCCTGTTTTGCGTGGCAGATGTGTCTGGAAAAGGTGTACCTGCCTCTTTGCTGATGTCTAACTTTCAGGCGGGCCTGCGTACCATTTTGCGTCAAACTACTAACCTGAACACTATTGTCACCGAGCTGAACGACCTGATCTACCGTAATGCGATAGCTGAGAAGTTCATCACCTGCTTTCTGGGAATTTACAACCGGCAGACCAAAGAGCTTAGCTACGTAAACGCTGGACATAACGCTTCCATTCTGCTGTACGAGAACAACACCTACCGTTTGTTGGAGGAAGGCTGCACCATGTTGGGAATATTCGATGAGCTTCCTTTCCTGTCGGTGACAAAAGTAGTGGTACCGCCGCGTTCGTTTGTGCTTTGCTACACCGATGGCCTCACCGAAGTATTCAACAAGGACGAAGACGAATACGGCGTAGAAAATACCATCAACTTCCTGAAATGCTGCCGTTACGTGAGTTCCCGAAACATACATGCGCAACTGCTGCAGGAGATAGACGCCTTTAACAGCGGCAACACCTTCAGCGATGATATCACGCTGCTTTCCTGCCGGTTTAAATAAGCTGCCTCGTCACGTTTTAGGCCTGCTTTTCGTAAAACAGGCTCAAAACAGAAACCACCTTCATTAAATCAGATCCTGTGCCTCGATTCTTCAAAACACCATCTGTACTTACCTGGGCATTTCCGGGGGTGGTTTGGAAAAAGAAGATGCGGGAGAAAACCTTGTTCCTGACCTTTGATGATGGGCCTATTCCGGAGGTGACCCCTTTTGTACTTGACCAACTACAGCAGTACAACGCCAAGGCCACCTTTTTCTGCGTGGGAGACAATGTGCAGCGCCACCCAGCCATAGCGCAACAAGTGCTGGAGCAAGGCCATTTGCTGGCAAACCATACCTTTCATCATGTAAAAGCGTGGCAACATTCGCCGCAGAAATACTTTGCAGAAGTGGAGCAATGCCAGGCCGCTCTGGAAAGTATAGTCGGGTCAGCACCAGATAAAAAATTATTCCGTCCACCACACGGCCAACTGACCTGGGGGCATCTGCGTAAGCTGAAACACAAGTACCAGGTAGTAATGTGGAGCAGTCTCAGCTATGATTTTGACGCTTCGCTGGCTCCAGAAGAAAGCCTGCAAAAAACCATAGCAGTATCGGGCCCAGGTTCCATAGTAGTAATGCACGACAGCTTGAAAGCAGAAAAAACTCTTAAATACGTTTTACCCCGTTTTTTGGAGTATTTCTCTGCGCTGGGCTATTCTTTTAAAACGCTATAGCGCATGCTCTTCTCCGTCGGCTTTTTCTGCTTCTACTTTATTTTGTTCGGAGTGCTGCTGGGGCTTTGGGTTTTCAGGAAAAAGAAGCCGGCTTACTCCCTTTCCAGCTTTCCTAAAGTTAGCATTCTAATTGCTGCCCGTAATGAAGAAGCTAATATCCTAGCCTGCCTGGCAGCCATTGAAAGACTGAATTATCCCAAAGATAGGCTGGAAGTGTTGGTAGGAGATGATCGTTCTTCTGATGCTACTTTCACTTTGGTACAATCATTACTTCCTCAGCGGCCTTATTTAACATGTGTTTCTATTACGGATAATTTGCCAGGCACCAAAGGGAAAGCCAATGTGCTGGCGCAACTGGCGCAAAAAGCCACTTCAGACTTTTTTTTTATCACTGATGCTGATATAGAAGTGCCACCTCAATGGCTAACCAGCCTGATGGGGCAAGTGAAGCAAGGTACAGGCATTGTCACAGGCATCACCACCACCAAAGGCAGTAAGCTGTTTGACCGTATGCAGGCCCTGGATTGGCTTTTCTCACTTGGGCTAATGCAGGTGGTGGCGGACAGAGGAGTACCGGTATCTACCATGGGTAATAATATGCTTATTACCCGTGAAGCTTATGAGGCGGTAGGTGGTTTTGCCGGCATTCCTTTTTCTATAACTGAAGATGTTCAGATATTTAAGGAGGTTATAAAAAAAGGCTTCACCACAGCTAATGTGTATGAAGCAGAGGTGTTGGCTCTGTCTATGCCCGCACCTGATTTTTCTACCTTTTTGCAACAACGCCGTCGCTGGATGAGGGGCTCTGTGTCTTTGCCTTGGTACATGCTGTTGCTTTTTGTCATCCATTCATCTTACTATCCCATTTGGTTGCCTTTCTTCTTGCACACTACTTGGGTAGCTGCTTTGCTGGTGTTCTTGGTAAAGCTGACATTGCAAAGCGTATTTGTGTGGGTATGTGCCAAGAGAGTGAATTGGAAAACGAATGTGCGGGATTTAATTTTCTTTGAATTGTACCTGCTGAGTACCTCCCTTATTTTGATCGTTTACTTTTTTATACCCCTTCGCATCCGCTGGAAGGGCCGTCAATATTAATACGCGCTAATAAAACCTTATCTTTGCCGTTTCAGGCTTGTTTTTCTGAAAACACGCTTAAAACAGAATGGCATTGATTTTTCATGACGTACATAGATACCCACGCCCACATTTTCTCACCAGAGTTTGACCAAGACCGCTCTGATATGTTGGCTCGTGCCCAGGAAGCAGGAGTCACTGAGATCTTCATGCCGAACATAGACCACACTTCTATTGAGGCTATGTTACAATTGGAAGAGCAGAACCCATGGTGCCATTCCCTTATGGGCTTGCACCCCAGCTATGTGAAAGAAAATTACCTGGAGGTACTGCACCAAATGGAAGAGTGGTTAGAGAATCGGAAGTTCAGGGGAATTGGAGAGTCTGGCATTGACTTGTATTGGGATAAAACCTTTTTTAAAGAACAGCAAGAGACGCTGCGGGTGCAGTGTGGTTGGGCAAAGAAGTATAAAATTCCTATTGTGCTTCATACCCGGGACGCATTCAAGGAAACACTGGAAATCATTAAAGAGCAGCAGGACGGTACTCTTCGCGGTATCTTCCATTGCTTTTCTGGAACCTTAGAGGAGGCAGAAGAGGTAATAGAAGCAAATTTCCTTCTTGGAATTGGCGGGGTCAGTACCTTTAAGAATGGAGGTCTTGAGCCAGTGATACAGAATGTCTCACTTGAACATTTGGTGCTGGAAACAGATAGCCCCTACTTAGCCCCAGTGCCTAAACGCGGTAAGCGCAATGAGCCGGCCTACTTGCCCTTGGTTGCCCAACGAATAGCCGATATAAAATCGTTACCTTTAGAAGAGGTAGCGGCAAAAACTTCCGCCAACGCTTTAAGAGTATTCGCTTAACCACGCTATGAAATTTTTTAAGGTAGATATCAATACGGCGGCACCCCGTGACACCGAGGCCTCCATATTGATTATTTATACAGGTGGTACCATCGGGATGGTATCTGATAAGCAAGACGAAAGCCTTGTGCCCTTTGACTTTAGCGAAGTAATTCACCGAGTGCCGGAAATGCGCCAGTTTAAGGTGTTGATGACGGTCTTAAGTCTTGATCCGCCAATTGACTCTTCTAACATAGGGGTAGAGCACTGGATAAAGCTGGCTCAGGTGATTCAGGTAAACTACCATCAATACGATGGATTTGTGATTTTGCACGGTACCGATACGATGGCCTATAGTGCTTCAGCATTAAGCTTTTTATTAGAGAACTTAGGCAAGCCTGTCATATTCACCGGTGCTCAGGTGCCTATTGGCCGTTTGCGAACCGACGCCCGCCGTAATTTAATTACTGCCCTTGAGATTGCTTCTGCCCACCGAATGGGTAAACCGCTGGTTCCGGAAGTTTGCATTTACTTTAACACCGTACTTTTAAGAGGTAACCGTTCCACTAAAGTAGAGAGCCGTCACTTTAACGCCTTCCACTCTGGAAAGTATGCTCCATTGGCCAAGGCGGGTATAGACATAGAATTCAATGAAGGTGTAGTGTTGCCGCCTCCATCTGGCCCTCTGAGAGTGCACCAGGAACTGGAAAGTCAGGTTGCCATCCTTAAAATCTTCCCAGGTATCAGCCCTGTATTAGTACAATCCATCCTTAATGCCCCAGGGTTGAAAGGGTTGGTAATGGAAACATTTGGGGCTGGTAACGCACCTACTTATCCTTGGTTTCTGGACCTGCTGCGTGACGCCATTGACAGGGGTATTACTATTCTAAATGTATCTCAATGTGAAGAAGGGGAGGTAAGACAAGGCGAGTATGAAACAAGTAAGTACCTAAAGGAAATGGGGGTGATTGGTGGGACTGATATCAGTACTGAGGCAGCGGTGACTAAACTCATGTTTATTCTAGCTCAGGGTTTACCGATAGAAGAAACCCGACAGCTTTTGCAGGAAAACCTGAGAGGAGAAATAAGCGGGCATAAATACGGGTAATAGGGGAAAGATACTTGCAAAAGCAAAAGGATCTGGTTTACTTTGCATTCCCAAAATAACCTCCGGAGAGGTGTCAGAGTGGTCGAACGAGCACGCCTGGAAAGTGTGTATACTGGAAACGGTATCGAGGGTTCGAATCCCTCCCTCTCCGCAACTTAATAAAGCCCTGCAAATATTTATTTGCAGGGCTTTATGCTTTTTATGTCTATAGAGACTAAAACTGACATGGGTGGTAGTCTCTATTTGGCGGATAGCTAGTGTAAATTTGAATAATTAACTAAGAAAGTAGATATTATTAACTGTTACTTTCTGCTGTAGCTGACTTTGATTCCTTTCAGAGCTTTGGCTATGTCTTCAAACTCGGTCCAAGCTCCTTCACAGTCTTTGTTGCCGAATTCTACAGGGCTAGCAGGGGTAGTGTCATTTTCTTTCGCAAAAGAACCGGATATATTGATTTGGGTCCAGTCCATTTTTTTGATGGATACCAAAATTGCTGTGGCACCAAAGTTATTTTGCTTCGGCTCTGTAGATAGCGTGCCTGCCTCTTCATTTAGCTCTTTTATTGTGTAACCTTGTTTTTCAAGAAGACTTTTGATGTGCGATAGAGCTATAGAAGCTGGCACATTAGAAGTAACTGTAATGATGTTGTCTTTATTGATGGGGGAGTTGCCTGCTGCCAAGGTAAATAAGGGCAGTAGTAATAGAAAAGTAAAAAGTTTTTTCATTGTAATTGAATGGTGGGTACAGGATTTTCAGGTGGAGTCAGAGGAAAAGCACTCAATCTATTGACTGAACATTGAGTGAACGGGGGAGGGGCATATCTACTTTGTTATTGTCTTATTTGAAGCTAATTTAAGATTTATTTTAGATATAACATTAACTGGGAACAAAAAAAGCCTGCCGGTGACAAGCCGGCAGGCAACAGACAAACAACAAAAAAACTAAAATATTTAATTAGACCGTGTTAGGAAGCACGGAAGATTTTAAATTCTAATATTTTATACTTGAATAAGCAGTTTAAAAATTCCACTTATCACTGCGAATAAGGGAATATCTACGTAAATACCTTTAGGTATAAATCCCGATTAAAACACAATAGGTGAATTTGTATAGCTGAATAATAGCTTCACTACTGGAAGTTGAATTTTGAAGACAACTTATCCTCCTTGTAAGCTTGATCTTTTCACTTTCTCCATCCTGTTGTAAACAAAATGTAGGTCAGAACTCACAATACACTCCAGTAGGTTTATTTCTTAACAACTACAATGGAACAAATTTACAATAACAGCAGAGGGTGAGCCAGGAAACATCGATATTAAACGTAACTAAAACTTTTAAAATATATAATTTAAATATTATTATATAAACTTTGCAATATAGCTCACTTTTAAAGGATGAGGTTTGCCTTTATTATAATAATACGTGATTAAGTAAGCTTATGTAACATTTATATCCTTTTGTTGGAGGTAATTTTATTTCCGATGGCTTGCATACTTAATATACTGAACACAAGAAACACGGCTGGAAAAAGAAATAACCACCAAGCATCAAAAGAAAATCTGGAGGTTGCCAATAATTTACCCCATGAGGGTGTCTCGGCAGGAAGTCCCACTCCTAAAAAAGCCAATGTTGAACCAATTCCTAAAAGGCCTGAGGCGCTAAAGCAAAAGTTAATGAGTACTGGCCCTTTAATTGAGGGGAAGATATAGGACCATATAACTTTTTTTGTCGGAACCCCTAGAACATGAGCAGAGTCAACATATAGAAAGCCTTTCGTTGTCAAGACTTTTGATCTAGTAATTCTACAAGGTAAAACCCAGTACGAAAGAGAAATCCAAACCATCATGATAGCAATGGAATTTGGTGCCAGTGTACTAAGTAACAACAAGAGCAAGAGCTTAGGCAATGTAGACCATAATTCTATTGATTTTTTAACAAAAAAATCAATTGGAACAGAGACGGTTCTTTTTCTGAACCGACCAAAGAACCGTTTCAAAGTCCAAGTTAGTGTAAAATAAAATGCAACTAAGATGCTCAATACAGTGATTGATACTAAAGATGGCAGTTGAGAATTTGGTATTACTACCCATTTGATATAAGGAGCAAAAAGTACAGCAAGGGCTAATACTATCACCAATGAAAGAAATGAATAAACTTTTACTTTAAGCCCATTGTCTCCCCAGTAAGCTGCCATAGCCCCTAAAATACACCCAATTGAAGTGGCAAAGAATAGCGGAGGAAAGGTGAGAAACCACGCGGTATGACAAGAATGCAACAAATAATAGAACAGGTCTCTGCCTAGATGATCAGTACCCAAAAAATGATTTTGTGCCTGAAAGGGTGGCATGTAGGCATCCGATGGGTTTAGCACTAAGTGCAAGTCAGCCTGTGGCAACAGTGGATAAAATAATGCTACACTTGTGAAAAGTAGTAGCCATGCCACGGCAAGGGAATCTATAATACCTAAACGCCTTCTCCTTTTAGCAGATTTTTTATAGCTCATCACTTTCATGAAAGCCTGATTCTAGGGTCTACAAAAGCGAGAAGAAGATCAGTGATCCATACTACCACAATTCTGAACAACAATAAAAATAAAGTGGAAGCAATAAGTACCGGATAATCTGAAGATAAAATAGAACGAGTCAGAAGAGAGCCTACTCCAGGCAACGAAAATGTGACTTCTACTACCAGCACTCCAGCTATCAACCCTATTACCGCTTCACTAAGAATAGTTAAAGATGGGCCAAAAGAATTAGGGAGTGCGTGCTTCCTAAGGCTATTGTTAATGCTTAGCCCCTTAGCTCTTGCAGTGCGCATATACATGCTATCAGCTTCATGGTTAAGACCTTGATAAAACTGCAAACATAGATAAGGCAGCAGCAGGAGAACAACACTAATAGTAGATAGCAGAAAGGAGCTTTGGAATAATATAGAAAAGGTACCTTCTGATGGAATATCGTTACCTGAAAGGGTGCCCCCAAAAAGTAAGTAAAGAAACAACAGACCCAACACCAGCAGGAAAACGGGAATACTGTCTAAGAGGTACAAGGTTTGCCTGACAGCAATGCAGAAGGGCTTATTTTGTGACTCCGCCAGCCAAAGGCCTAATGAGTAAGCTATGGCAGAGGCTATAAGTAAAGCAATAGCACCTAAAATGGCTGAATTCTTCAATGCTTCACTTAGCTTATCTAAAACAGGTTCATAATCAGAGTTAGAAACTCCTAGATTGCCAGAAAGAATGTTTTGAAGCCAAAGGTGATACTGAGAGTTGGTGCCGTGCCATTCTAGGCTAGGTAAAAAGAAATACCAGGGTGAAGAAGACAAAGTCAGGTGTTGCCACTCCTTTGTAAGCTGTAAACGTTGTTTTCGATCTATTTTTTTTAAAACGGCTTCAAACTGCGCGACATTTAACTGTCTTTCAGTTGGAGAGTTACTGTTAGACCATTTGATTAGGCTCTTTAAAGCCGTTGATTGGTCAGCTAGATCAGCATTAGAATATGCTTGTTGCCATTGCCTATAAAAACTTGAAGTTGTTTCAAGTCCATGCCATAAAACCGATTTGCGGACCCAGGCTTCGTCAACTGATGCTGAGCTAATTTGTCCGGCATTTTTTTCTCCTTTTAACGAAAAGCTCAGGTAAAACTTTGGCAGATGGAGACCATGTTTTTGCAGGTACGCCTCTTTTATTCTTAAAACTGCTTCTGGAGAAGTATGACTTAAAATGTTGACATCAGGGTCATTCATTCCTTTTGGTGAGGACAAGCCTGGTAAAAATCTGCTTAAAAGAAAAACTATGGAGGCCATTGCCCAAAGGGTAAATACAAGCTGGACCAGCTTAAAGCAAAGTTTTCGCCAAAGCATTTCTTACTCAGTTATTTCAAAAGTTGAAATGTCATAATTTGGTTTCAGGCTTGAAACTACAGGAGATTTCACGCGTTTGGCTATGGCCATTTTATTTTGAAGGAAATACAGGAAAACCAGATTGCTTTCTTTCTGCATTTGAGCCTGAAGGTCCTTTAGCAAAATTGCTTTTTGCTCCTCTTTTTCTACCGTTGCAATTTGCTCCAATATTTTATCGGTCTCAGGTGTACCGAAGTTAGTTACATTTCCTCCAGTTCCCTGTGCACTGGAGCTATGCAGTATGGATAGTAGGTTATATGAAAAAGGATTACCGGTTAATGTTCTGAAATAAAGATGGTAATTACGGTTTTGCAGTTTTTCGCTGATCTGGCTACTTTCTAAACTAGTTACTTCAATGGGTATACCCAGAAGCATGGCATTTTGCTGAAGAAGTAAGCTCATGTTTTCAAATTCTGAATTGCCGGCTCTATGCATTAAGTTCAGCACGAGCTTCTGCTGTTGGCCATTCTGGTTTCTGGTCCAGCCGCTGTTATCTGCTTTTTTCCAGCCCGCTTGCCTCAGCAAATTCTTGGCAGCTGTAGTATCAAAAGTTACAGGTTGTAAGCCTTTATTATAATAATCTTTTTCAAGAGGATGCACCAGACCCACTGTAGGAGTGGCGAACCCGCCCTGCAATGTTGCAATTACTTGAGGAATATTAATTAGATGAGTGATGGCTTGCCGCGTAAGTCTATCTTGCAGCAGTGGGCTGGCCCCGTTCATTCCTAAAAAAACAATGTCATAAGTGGCTGGAGAGAAAAAGTTGAACTTCTCCTGAAACTTTGGGTCTTGCCGCATTTCCTTAAATGAAACTAATGGTATATTATCCATTAGGTCTAGTTGCTGTGCTTTTAAAGCTAAAACAGCGGCGGCATTGTCAGGTATAATTTGGTAGGAAATACGTTCAGGTGCAAAACGTAACTGCTCAGGAGTAGGGGAGATGTTAGATCCCCACCAGCCCTTTTTTTTCTCTAAAACCACATGCTGACCGGTCTTCCAAGACGCAAGTCTATAAGGTCCGCTTCCTTTCACGCCAGCGGTATCACGCGCAAAAAAGCTTTGGTTAACGTTTTGGGCTAAATTTTTAAAAGAGGGGCTTTGTGAAAGAGAATCATACTTGCCCCTGATGGTTTTGTAAGAAATATCGCTAATTAATGAATTTGGATCAAACTGATGAGCTGGCAGTACAAAAAAGTCGCCGGTCAACAGTTTCATCTCAGGTGTGTAACCAGAGCAGACCAATGTAAAGTTTAGAAGTGAGTCTTTGGAGTAAACAATGTCCTGTATGAAGTCATACTGTGCCCGCCATCTCTCGTTTTCTAATAATGGACTGTGTAAAATCTTCAAAGAAAAAGCAACATCATGGGCGGTAATGGGGGTACCATTGTCCCAACGAGCCTGTGGCCTGATGGCATAAGTAAAGTAGGAGAGGGAATCTGTGATTCTAACAGATGGTAACTCAGCCGCAAGCAAGGGCTGTATGGCACGATCTTCCAGATTTACAGTGAGCAGGCTTTGGTAAACCAGATTTAAGATTTGAAGAGCCGGAGCGTTGCCGTAGGTAAGCGGGTGTAAAGATTCAGGATCTTGAGCCAGTCTTATTCTAACGGTTGAATCAGGGGAAAGCCTATTACAAGAAACCTGAAAAAGCAAAAGCAATCCAAGGCTCAACAAAGAAAGTTTTTTCATAGAATTAAGCGGGTACAAGCAATTGCACTGCCCAATATTACAAAACTTGCTTGTATAAGCCTTGGATTGCAAAGATAAAAGTAGTGAAGCCAAGGTGGGGGCTCCTTAGCGTACCACTGTATTTCTTGAAACCAGTAGTAGAATGTGCTACCTTATACTTTAGACTCTAGTCTCTGGTATCCCAGTTGCCTGTTCCACCATAACCAGCGTCTCCTGATCCAGTTCCTGTACCGTCTCCTGTTGTTCCGTCGCCAGTGGCTGTTCCTCCAGTGGTGGTGTCAGTAGAAGTTGTTGTAGAGCTAAGGGTGGCATTGCTCGTGTTAGTATTAGTAGAGTTGCTGTTAACTATACCTAACTGCAATAATAGGGCTATGATGATTTCTACCATGACTTTGTTTTTTTATTGTTTATACAAAAATGAATTAAATTTAAAAGCGTGGAAAGGAAATATAATAGCCATTCATCACTATGATTATAGTAATGAATTCTATAAATATTTAAATACTATAAAGCTATTCATGATGTCTTATGTATTAATACTTAACAAAAAAAGGTTGCGTGCCAGCTAATTAGTAACAGAAAGTTTGATAATATAATGAATGTTTACTTTATTGCTTGAACCAAGTTGTCTCTCTCTCGTCATACTACTTTCTGTTATAGAAGTTTAAGAATAAGAAGCTAAATTCAAAGTGGAAGAGTTAAAAAAGCTAGTACAGATTATAAATAAGAAAGGAACTGCTGAATCTCCTTTGTTGGATTTGAGCAAAAAAAGTCAAAGCAAGGAATGGCTGCTCTATAATGGTTTAGCGCAAGGCAGTATTACTTCCGAAAAAGATGCTTTGGAGATATTGTACAGCGGATCTTCCTCCGGGGGCTTTAAAATGGTGAAGTCACGGTTGAGAAAGAAGCTGTTAAATCAACTGTATTTTCTAGACTTTTCTAGTCCGGGCAACAATCTTTCACATTCAGTGGAGCATGCTTGTATTGCTAAAATTTATCAGGCAAGGGTGTTGCTGAATTTAGGGGCTTATGATTTAGCTGAACCTGTATTGAAAGAAGTAATCAGCCTTGGCAAACAGATTAGCTTCTATGATGTGGTGCTCTTCTCTTTAAAAACCTTGTTGCTTGTATACACGAACTTGGGAGAAAAGAACCTTTTCTATAAAACCCAGCAGAAGATACAGGAGTTTCAAGAGTTATTTGCCGCTGACCATGAAGTGGAGCAGTTGTATTTAGAGTCTAAAGTGCAGTTGGGGCAAAGCGTGAAAGCCAGAAAACAATATTTGGCAAATGTTGACGATGTTCTAGAAAGAATGGAACAGCTGTGGCGTAAAGCGCAGTCATTCAACTCTTTTAGGTATTATTATCAGCTCTCAATTTGGGCTCAGGAGCTTAAAGGGAACTTTGAACAAATAATAGAACTAACTGAAAACTCTGAGAGACTGTTAAAAGAATACAGCATCAACTCTGAGTTCTTTGACCATAGATACAATAAGTACATACAAGTTTATGCCCATTTAAGAGCCAAAAAATTAGAAGAGGGTCTTAAGCTGGCGAGTATAAACGAAACAGCATTCAACCCTACCAGCAATAACTGGTTTGCCTATATGGAGAACTACTATCTGCTGGCTATGCATGCCAAAGAATATCTTGTGGCGCACACGGTGCTTCAGAAGATTTTTGGAAACACCTTTTTCAATAAGATCAATAAGCTGGCGCAGGAAAGGTGGCATCTGTTTTACGCTTATTTACATTTTGTCTCTCCTCAGGAAGGACAGACCTTTAAATTCAATTACCTGCTTAGAAACCTTCCAAGCTATAGCAATGACAAAGAAGGGTACAACGTAGCAATATTAATTTTACAGGTAATGTACTACCTGTACAGCGGAGACACGGAGTCTTTGATTTACCGGATGGAGGCTCTTAAGAAATATGCGCACAAGCATTTCAAAGATAGCTTTAGTGAGCGTAGCCGCACATTTTTCAAGCTTTTGGCGCTTATGGTGCAAAATGACTTTCAGCCTATGGTCATGCAAAGGAAAGGGCAATACCTATTTCAAAAGTTACAGCGTATTTCACCGCCCGGTGATGCCTATGCTGAAATTGAAATCATACCCTATGAGCATCTTTGGGAATTGATTATCCAAAGGCTAAAGGAGAAAAAGCTTAATGTGTAGCTAACGAGAAAGCTGGTAGATAATAGATGCGTTTAAAATATGCTGAGGCGTGGTGCTGTTTTCGAAAAATTAGACCCAAAACGCCTCAGCATATTTATTCTTAAACTCTATATTTCTTAGAACTGAATACGGTAGCCCAGGTAAGGATAAATTCCTAATTGATAGTAGGTTTTTGCTTTGTTTTCCTCCAGATCCCACCCATAGTACAGCTCATTACGGGTGTTGATGAAGTTGTCTGCGGCTGCAAATATCCAGTGAGTGGTTTTGCGGGTATTCAACTGGTATGAAAAGCGAATATCTGATCTGAAGTAATTCTTAAGTTGCGGAATGTAAGCATTACGCGTGTCGTAATAAATTTTGTCAGTGGGTTCGTTAATCGTTCTCTCCACGTCTATTGGAATAATTCTGCGGCCGCCTGAGTAATTAATCCTTAAATCAAGCGAAAGTAAATGACGGCGTTCATTGTCCAGTTCTATTTCTTTCCCCAGAAGTAAGTTTGAAACAAACCCCACACTGAATGCTGTTGGCCGTTCAACACCGTCGCCACCAGTAAACATAGATTGCATTAAACTTAAGTTGCCAAGCGCGTAAAATCCATTTTTTAAAAATCTTTCAGCGGTCAACTCTATTCCATAGTTTCGGCCCGTTCCTTCACTCACTACACTGTCTACCGTAGTGAATGAATAGTCAGTGCCTAAGTTAAGCATTGAAAAAGCTTCTTCACCTGACCTTTTGCTGACGGGTACATGGTAGTGGTGCTGGTAATATGTCTCGGCTTTCATGCGCCAAGTAGAATTTACATTAAAGTTATACCCTAACACGGCTTGTTTACTTCTGGTGAAATCAAGCTTGTTGTAAGGCTGACTGAATTCTGCGTGCTCCTGTGAAAAGAAGCGGTATTCATAATAAACCAATGGTTGGGTCTGGCTGTGCATGCCGGCAGCCAGATAAATTCGTTGAGCATCAGTTAGGTAATAGTTAACAGATACCCTTGGTTCTACGGCCGATTTGCCTCCTATAGAAAATTGCTGCGTATACACCCCCGCCTGAACATCAAGCCTTGCATTAACCGCTAATTTTGCCAGGGCATAACTTTGAATCAAAGCTGCTGATCCTTGGGCATCTAATGGGATTTCATATACATCACGCTGGTCTTGGTACATGATCTCCTGATTGTTATAGTACATCTTCTGCCAAGTGGCACCACCTTTCAGCAATAGGTTACTATAAGGCTTGAAGGTAAGGTTATATCGAGCAATAAGTTGCTGCTCATAATTACGTAAATAGTAGGAGAGGCGGGATGTCTGGTTTCGGTAAGTAGCTATACTGGTAGCCTCCACCTGGCTTCCAGAAGTAGAAAGAATGAATTGGGAGTTTAATTTTGGGGTAATGGGGAGCACATGCTGAAACCCGAACGCGTACATTTGGTTTTCAAGCGTAGGTTCCAATCTGAACCTGACTTTGCCCCAGGTGGTTGTGTCTTGATCAATATCATGCACCGTAATATGGCTGCTGCCTCCAATGCCCCACAGAGAAAATTTACCGGCTTTTGGTGTAGGTAACTCCAGTTTGAAAGCAGCATCTTGAAATTGAGGCAGCCCTTCGTACCCGAAATCAACTCCTAGTTTTTCAAGTGGTCTGAAATTGAAAAGCCGCATACTGCCCAAAAAAGACCCTCCCCACTTTTTCACCAAAGGGCCCTCCGTGACAACTTCTAAACCATTCAAGCCTAATTGAAAGGTGTTCTCAACTTTCTTATTGTTTCCTGTTCTTAACTTCACATCCATTACTGCGCCTATTCTGTTCCCATATTCGGCCGGGAAAGCACCTGTAAGAAAATCAGAGTTAGCGAGTAAGTTATTGTTCAGTAGACTAAAAGCGCCACCGCTGTTAGGAGTAAACGTAAAGTGGTTAGGGTTTGGAATTTCAACCCCTTCCAGACGCCAGAGAACTCCCAAGGGAGAATTGCCACGAACTATCAAGTCATTTCTTTGATCAGAAGCACTTAGTACGCCCGCATAGTTAGCGGCCATTCGGCTAGGGTCTTGCCTTGAACCGGCAAACCGGTTGATTTCATCTGTGCGTAAAGTATGTACAGATGAGGCGATTAACATGTTCTGTGGTAATGATTTATCGCTCTCAGATACAACCACTACTTCAGATTGTTGAATAAAGCTTTCTTCCATGGGTATGGAGAGTACCATTTCTTTTCCTGCCACTACCATGACATTGGTTATTTCTGTTTCTTGGTAGCCTAAGTAGGTCACTTTTAAGGAGTGACGCCCGATTGGTATCTGGTGAAAAGAAAAGGCCCCGTCAATGCCTGTGCTTACTACCTGCATGGGGTCTTGAGTAGACAGAATGACGGTGGCGCCTACCAGTGGGGTTTGTAGAGCTGCATCTAAAACCACACCTCTTAATGTTTGAGTATATGGTTTATGTGCCGTGACTACAATGGTTTGCTCTTTAGACTTTAGTACTATTTGATCTCCTACGATTTGGTAACTGAGATTAGAGCATTCACAAAGCTTTTCAAGCGCTTTACTGAGACTAACGGACGTAACCCGGCAAGAGATTCTATTAGCTAAAGGAAGGTTGTCATTGCTGTATGAAAAATTTAGAGAATACCGCCGCTCCAGATCTTTCAGAATAAATGAGATAGGCCTATGTTGGTAACTGAAGGTGATTTGAGTTTGCTCTTTTGGAGCCTGTTGCGCAAATGAGCCAACGCCGCAAAACGAAAAGACAATAGCGAAAAAGAATACTTTTACTGTCTTTGGCAAGGCCATGTGAATTAGATACAATGCCAGACGGCAGACTTTCAGAGGTTAACTACGCTAAGATCAGAAAATTAGGAATAATTACAAAAATGTATCTAAAATTTATAATAATCAGCACATTATAATTTTTGAATGACTTATACATAAAGCCCAAAGCAAAAGAATTACCCTTTATTTTAAGCCCCTTGCTACTGATGTATCAGCATAGAGAATTAGCTGCCACTTTAGATAGAACTATGAATTTACCTTAAATTATGGAGAAAAATGGTCGGAAGCGAGAGGCCTGTTTTCAGCTTAATTTTCAAAAAGTGGATCAAAAACAGAAGTACGGCAGTAACTTTTGAAATTACAGCTTAATAATTTTAGTATTTAAGATTAAGGACACAAAAAGCTTTATATAGGCTTATAAAGCATAAATGCCCGCCTTTTGATCAGGGCGGGCATTTATGCTAAAGTAAATAGAAGGAATGTTGTAGAGCTAGTTGCTGTCAATCAGTTTACCAGAGCTGGGGGTGTACTTAGTAATGGTAGGGGTACCACGGTAATAGATGTTCCCGCTGCCGGTAATAGTGGCGTCTAGATTGTCTTTTGCCCACACCTGCTGGTATCCTGAACCTGCCAAAATGATTTTTGCCGATTCAGCAGCCAGTGAAAAACCTTGTACTCTTCCTGAGCCACTCAAGGTAGTCTCTAACGTTTTAGCTTCGCCTACCAATACAATATCTCCTGAACCTGAGTGTAGAATATTTACTTCTGGCGTACTGCCTGTATACTTTATAGCGCCTGAGCCTGATAATATTAATCTCAACTTTTTGCTGGAGTAGACACTTTGCAGGCTTATTTCTGCTGAGCTTTTTAATTCTACATTTTCAAGTTCAGGTATAGAAATATAGAAAGTGGCTTCATCGTTAAAATACTCCAAACAAGACTCAGAACGAATAACTAATGTATTACCTACCACTTCAGTAATGATTTCTGGGTGTAGGTTAGCAAACGTTTTTACTTTCACTTCGTGTTGCGGCCCAGTAGTCACAAACACCATCCCAGGCAAACGAATATCTATTCCAGTAAAAGTAGTAAGGTCTCGTCTTTCTGTTGCGTTATTTCCTTTGCCTCTTAAACAGGGGCCAGAGCCAAGAATGTCGCAGGCAGAGAAAAAGCTGAGAGAAGCCAGCATCCAAAACAAAAGAATTATGCGACTAGCTTTCATGGTACGTTAAAAAAACCTTTAGCCAACCATTATTGGCAGCCTTGGCCAGATAAAAAATAAGTATTTGGAGCTTTTTGTTTTACAGTCATGTCAGTGGAGATAGCTAACACCTGTAGTATTTCACTCAGTTTCGGATTTTCAAATGTACCAGTGAAGGTGCATTTTAGTAGTTCTGGTGAAGAAGTTTCTACAGCTACCCCAAAAAATGCTGACAATTGCTGCGTTACTTCCTCAACAGTAGCTGCTTGAAAAGAAAGTGTTTTCCAAGAATTAGCAGATTGGAGAGCGGATTCTGTTTTATCCAGCTTACCGTCAGCGTGAAGTGTGCCGGTGTAACCTGGGGTCAGAATGACTTCCTCTCCATTTCTTTCTGATGAAAGCGATACTTTTCCGGTGACAACTGCTACTGTTACTTCGTCAGAGTTTTCAAGAGCCTTTACATTGAAGGAAGTACCTAACACTTGGGTTCTGGCGTCACCACTTTCAATGATGAATGGTTGATCAGGGTTTTTCTTTATATCAAAGAAACCTTCCCCGGTTAACTCAACTTTTCTCTCTGTGCCGTTAAAAGCTGTTTGGTAGCGCAGGGTTGAGTTGCTATTCAAGATTACCTGGCTGCTGTCCGGCAGATAGAAAGTTTTACGCTCTCCGGAAAGAGTGGCAACCTGAGCCCAGTCTGCAGACTGATTAAAATTGAAATATCCTACCCAAGCTAACCCGGCAGCTAGTATGAAAACAGCAGCGTAACGGTACACATGGTTCCAGTTGAAGAGAGGGCGTACAACTGCTTCTTGCTGAGTTGATTCAGGTGCAGAATGAATAGGGGCAATGTTGGCTTTGCTGCAGACTTTTTCCCAGGCAAGCTGGGCATCTGGTTCAAAAGAATTGTCATGAATGCTGCCAACTTCATCCCAGGTTTCTAAGGCCTCAGCCCATTGTTCAGCGTGATTACTGTCAGCATTGAGCCAAAGGTTGAATTCCTCTTGCTCTTGTGCTGACATCTCACCCTTAAGGGCTTTAGCCATCAGTACCCACTCTGGATTTTCGCGGGAGTTTAATGTTGTTTGTGTCATGTCCTCGATAAGACAGGTAAAACGGGTGTTACCCCTACGCTTATTTTAACTATTTCTTAAAGTAATGTGCTGGTTTGGCTGAGTTCTGCTAAAGTACTTGATATTGAAACACCTATGATCAATAATAAAAGTCGCTCGCGCAGAATACGAAGTGCTTTTCCCATCTGGTTTTCTACCGTTTTCGGGGACAAGTTCAAGGTTTCAGCTATTTCTTTGTAGGTCAATTCTTCAAACCTGCTCATTTCAAATATGATGCGGCATTGCGGGGGCAGTTGCTCTAATGCCTGGTGCACTCTTTCCTCCATTTCCGAGCCTTCCAGCAGTTCCATGGTGGTGTTGGCGGTGAATGTATTTTCGAATGAGGAAGAGTCTTCTGTTAAAACCAGCCTTTTTTGTTTTTCAATGTAGTTCAGGGCCTGGTTGGTGACAGAACGCACTAAATAGGCTTTGTAGGAGGTGCTTACCTCCAGCACCTCTCGGTTCTGCCATATTTTACAGAAGACTTCCTGCACTAGATCTTCTGCGGCCTCGGTATCTTTGGTGAAGCGCACGGCGGTACGGCAAAGAAGTCCATAGTACTGTTTAAACAGCGCCTCCATAAATTTGGCCTCATTGATTTTGAGCAGTTCGTGCAGGTCCTGCTCAAGGGCTGGTAGAAGTGCAGCCATAGGTACTGATATTAAGTGTTATGCAAAGATAAAAGAAGCTTCTCACCATCCTAATTCCTCTTCTTAAAATCAGGGGATAATGGCTTTATATTTCGATTTTTTGCTTAACTATGACTTTTGTTAGAATACGTTCACAGTGCTACATCTGCTATGAGGCAAGAAATTTTGAAAAACGACCCTAAGGTGCTGCGTGCCTGGTGTTTCTATGACTGGGCTAATTCAGTGTATTCTCTGGTGATTACTACTGCTATTTTCCCTATTTATTATGTAGCCATCACCAAAACAGACCAAGGAGACATGGTTAACTTCTTTGGCTGGGAGATTTCGGCTTCGGTGCTTTACAGTTATGCCCTTACAGGTGCTTTTTTGACCATTGCCTTTCTGAGTCCGTTGCTTACAGCTATTGCTGATTACGGTGGTAACAAGAAAGCGTTTATGCGCTTTTTCTGCTATATGGGTTCTCTTGCCTGCATGGGGCTTTTCTTCTTCACTATGCAAACATTTGCGGTGTCTGTACTTCTTTTTATGATAGCAGCCATTGGATTTAGCGGCAGTATCGTTTTTTATAACGCTTACCTGCCAGAAATTGCTACGGAAGATCAGTTTGACAAGCTCAGTGCCCGTGGTTTCTCCTTGGGTTATATTGGCAGTATGATTCTATTGATACTTTCTCTGGCGCTGGTGTTGTTCCCGGAGGTGTTTGGCATTGAGAATGACGCTCTACCGGCCAGAATCTCTTTTTTAATGACCGGGCTCTGGTGGTTTGGCTTTTCTCAGTACTCTTTTGCTTACCTGCCCAGTAACCCCTATCATAAAAAGGCAGAGGGTAACTACTTGCTCAATGGCTTCAAAGAGTTGGCAAGGGTTTTTGTAATGCTTAAACACCTGCCTTTACTGAAGCGGTTCTTGCTGTCTTTCTTCTTTTACAACATGGGCGTCCAAACCGTTATGTATGTGGCTTCTTTGTTTGGGTCAAAAGAACTGGGGCTGGAAACCCAGGCGCTAATAACTGTACTGCTTATTATACAGGGAGTAGCTATTGGCGGCGCATACTTTTTTGCTTGGTTATCTGGCCGCATAGGTAACACGAAGGCACTAGCCTGGGCAGTTCTGGTGTGGGTGGGAATAACCATTGGGGCGTATTTTGTCTATACCGGAACACAGTATTACATATTGGCCTTTGTGGTGGGAGCAGTGATGGGAGGAGTACAGTCCTTGTCGCGTTCAACATACAGCAAGTTGCTTCCTGAAACTACTGATCACGCATCCTTCTTCAGCTTTTATGATATTTGTGATAAGGTGGGTTTGGCGTTAGGTACTCTTGCCTTTGGAATTACGGAGCAGATATTTGGGTCTATGCGAAACAGTATTCTGACTCTGTTGGTGTTCTTTGTGATTGGCTTAGTGGTGCTGTATTCTATTCGTACTAAACGTTTAGCTCCAACTACTGATTAGTGTTTTGTTATTGTAACTAGTTTATTTCCTTGTTATTAATCTATGTTTGTTAAAGATGTAGTTGATAATAGTGTACGGTTTTGCTAGTGACTTACTATTAAGTTCGTGAGCTTTATAGCTTCAACTAAAACTAAAAACGGCAACCATTATTGGTTGCCGTTTTTAGTTTTGTTTTCAGAAAAGTAGGCCTAAAACGCTATTTTTGGCTGTACAGTTTTTCGCCGTTAATGTAGGTGCTAAATACTTTCAAAGCTCTTATTTCTTCTGGTTGAATGGTCATGATGTCCTTATCCAAAATCACGAAATCGGCTACTTTTCCAACTTCTATACTTCCTTTCTGCTTTTCCTCAAAATTTGCGTAGGCAGCCCAAATGGTAGTACCTCTTAAGGCTTGTTCTCTTGTAAGGGCTTCATCTTTCTGAAAGCCACCGTCTGGGTAGTTCTTGGCATCTTGCCTGGCTATGGCGGCATGGAATCCATACAACGGATTAATGTCCTCTACCGGAAAATCAGATCCTAGAGGTAGCATACCATTCTGTTGCAGCAAGGTTTTGAAGGTATAGGCGTGTTTGATTCGCTCTTTTCCCAATCTATCTCCGGCCCAGTACATATCAGAAGTGGCATGTGTAGGCTGCACAGAAGGCAAAATCTGGTATTTGCCGAAAAGAGCCACGTCTTCAGGGTTTACCACCTGCGCGTGCTCAATTCGCCACCGACGGTCGTTTTTGCCTTTTAATAAATCACCATAGATCTGAAGCATCAGGCGGTTAGATGAATCACCAATGGCATGGGTGTTCATCTGGAAGTTGTGCTCGTATAATTCCTTCGCCAGGTCTTTGTACTCCTGTACCGCCTGCAGCAGAAACCCAGATTCATTGGGTCGGTCAGAGTATGGCTGAAGCAAGCTAGCGCCTCTTGAGCCTAGCGCTCCATCACCGTACACTTTAAAAGACCGCACATTTAGTCTTTCTGTTGTGTAAGGACCATTTTTAAAATAATGGGCCTTATTTTCTGGGGTAGGGCTTAACATTGCATAAACCCGCATCTTCAATTCACCAGTTTTCTGAAGCGAATCAATCAGATCAATGGCGCTTTTTGGTAAACCTGCGTCTACCACGGTAGTTAAGCCAACAGCAAACAGATTCTGCTCCGCGTCTTTCAGAGCATCTGTCATTTCCTGAGCCGATGGATTGGGTATTTGGGCGTAAACAGGTGAAGAGGCCAGATCAATGAGGATGCCAGTGAGCTTGCCGTCTTTCACCTCTACCAAGCCCCCTTGCATTTTAGACTGTGGCGTGATACCAGCCAGGTCTAATGCTTTTTGGTTGGCTAACGCAGCATGCCCATCTATCCGTTCTATAATAACGGGTACATTGGGGAACAGCTGGTCCAGCGTGTCTTTAGTGGGGAATTGCTTTACTTCCCAATCATTTTGATCCCAACCTCGCCCGGTCAGCCATTCCGCGTCTGGATATTCTTTTCTGTGCTTCTGCAGCCGTTGTACCACCTCAGAAAAAGAGGTTGAACCCACAAGGTCCGCCTCTCTTAAACCCAGAGCATACCCATAGTAATGGGCATGGGCATCAATCAAACCTGGATATACCGGTTTGCCTTGTGCATCTATTTCCTCAGTGGCGGAATATTTTCCTTTTATGTCAGAGGTGCTACCTACGGCAATGATTTTGCCGTCTTTCACAGCAAAAGCCTGGGCTTTATCAAATGCTGTGTTCACGGTATACACGGTGGCATTATATACCAAAAGGTCTGCCTGCTCAGTTTTCTGGCAAGAGGAGAGAAGGGCCAGGCCCAATAGGGCGGCCGCTCCCAGTTGTCTCCAACTTTTAATCATAGCGTAAGTGCTTCACTGATTCTCCTGAGTCGCGAAGTTCCAGGAGGGAGTCAATGCCTATTTGAAGGTGTTTGGTTACATAGTCAGCGGTTACCCGCACATCACTTTCGGCAGTTTTCACACCGTCTGGGGTCATGGGATTGTCAGACACCAAAAGCAGAGCTCCATGCGGTATGTCATTCATGAAGCCCACTACAAAGATAGTGGCAGTTTCCATATCTACACCTAAGGCTCTGATGGAGCGAAGGTATTCTTTGAAATCTTCGTCATGCTCCCATACACGGCGGTTGGTGGTGTAGACGGTGCCTGTCCAATAGTCCATCTCGTGCTTCTTGATCATGGAAGACACGGCACGCTGCAAGCGGAAAGAAGGCAACGCCGGAATTTCTGGTGGAAGATAATCATCAGAGGTTCCCTCGCCCCGTATTGCCGCTATAGGTAAAATCAGGTCTCCCAGCTTAGATTTTTTCAGTCCTCCGCATTTACCAAGGAACAAGGCCGCTTTGGGTTTAATGGCAGAAAGTAAATCCATTACCGTGGCGGCCATGGCACTTCCCATTCCGAAGTTGATGATGGTAATGTTCTCGGCGGTGGCTGTCTGCATAGGCTTGTCGGTGCCTTTTATTTCTACCTCAAACTGGTCTGCGAACATAACCACATAATTGAGGAAGTTGGTTAGCAAGATGTATTCACCAAATTCATTCAACGGGCGCCCGGTATACCGCGGAAGCCAGTTCTCTACAATCTCCTGTTTTGTTTTCATAGTTTGTTTTTGATCTGATTTTAGAAAAACGGCCGTAAAACGGCTCTGCCATTTGTTACTTCTTATCTTTGGGGGATGGAGCAGCTTTCTTTGCCGTCATTTTCCTACAAACTTAAGGAATCTGAAGGGAAAACTCTTATACATGATGTTATCCGCCGGAAATGGCTTGTGCTGACTCCTGAGGAGTGGGTTCGCCAACACATGGTGCACTTTCTGCACAACTTCCTTGGGTTTCCGCTCTCACTCATGAACGTGGAACGAGGCACCACCTACAATAAGTTACAGAAACGAACCGATATCTGTGTTTACAGCTCAGCTGGTACTCCTTTGTTGCTGATAGAATGTAAAGCACCTGATGTACGCATCACCAACAATACGGTTCAGCAGGCAGCGGTGTACAATCAAACCATAAAAGCTTCTTACCTTTTGGTGACCAACGGCATTCATCATTTTTGTTGGCGGGTTGCCTCAGACGGTGTTTCTCTTGAGCCACTACAAGAGTTACCTACCTTTGAGCAGATCAACCTGCACTGAGTTTTTTATGATAAAGCTTGTCTGTATTCATGAATGAAAGCTATATATTATCACTTTTGACCTGTATGATCGGCTCTTGTTAATTCCTTCAAACCCAAAAGGTAAGATTAAGCTTTATAAAAGGCTTTCAGTCTTTACAAAATCTGTTACTCCAATATTATTAGGAGAATCACCCACAAACAAAATCGCCTTCTGAAGAATCAGAAGGCCGATAATTTTAATGTAATTATTAGATTTAAGCCAAAACTTCGGCTACGTTAACATATGGAAGGTTGAAAGCCTGGGCAACGCCTGGGTACACAACTTTACCGTCAACCACGTTCAATCCTAATTTCAGCTCTTCACGCTCCTGGCAAGCTTGCTTCCAGCCTTTGTTTGCCAAAAGCAAAGCGTAAGGTAAAGTAGCGTTTGTAAGGGCTAGGGTAGAAGTATAAGGAACCGCGCCTGGCATGTTGGCAACGCAGTAGTGAACTACATCGTCAATGATGTAAGTAGGGTTTTCGTGGGTAGTAGGCTTGCAAGTTTCAATGCAACCTCCCTGATCTACGGCAACGTCTACCAACACCGTACCTGGGCGCATGTCTTTCAGCATGTCGCGGGTGATGAGGTGAGGGGCTTTGGCACCCGGAATCAACACTGCTCCAATGATCAAATCAGCTGTTTTAATAGCTTCTTTAATATTGTAGTGGTTAGACATAACGGTTCTCACGTTGGCAGGCATAAAGTCGTCCAGTTCGCGCAGACGCTTTAGGCTAATGTCCATTATGGTCACGTTGGCACCGAAACCAGCCGCAATTTTAGCAGCCTGGGTTCCTACTATACCACCACCTAACACCAATACATTGGCTGGGGAAACGCCTGGTACACCTCCTAGTAAAATACCACGGCCTTTTAAAGGCTTCTCCAGGTATTTAGCACCTTCCTGAGGAGCCATACGTCCGGCAACCTCGCTCATTGGCACCAGCAACGGAAGTGAGCGGTCTTTCAACTCAACTGTCTCGTAAGCAAGGCAGATAGCTTTGCGCTCAATCATAGCATGCGTTAGCGGCTCATATGAGGCAAAGTGGAAATAAGTGAACAATAACTGGCCTTCCTTGATAAGGTTATACTCCTGCTCAATCGGCTCTTTTACCTTTACAATCATCTCCGCGATGTTGTACACTTCTTCAATGGAAGGAAGAATAGTGGCGCCAGCGGCTACATACTCTTCGTCTGAGAAGCCACTACCTTCACCGGCGGTAGTTTGAACAAAAACGGTATGCCCGTTTTTTACAAACTCGGCCACGCCACCCGGGGTGATGGCTACGCGGTTCTCGTTGTTTTTTATCTCCTTAGGAAGACCAATAATCATTTTCTGATTTTTTTAGGTGTTGGTGAAAAAGTGCGCAAATATACATGAACCTGCCATCAAAGTATTACCCTTTAAAAGATTTATGTAAATAATTGCCAAAGTTGATTGTTTTTAGCCCTATTTTTTAAAAACTGGTCAAAAACAGAAATAGCCGGAAATAAAAAAAGGCAGTAACTTAGTTACTGCCATTAGTACAAAATAAAACTATGAAAAAACTATTTGAAAGGCACTGAGGCCTTGTTCACCTTAACAGCACTCTGTTTTGCCAGGCTCTCAACAACGTTAGCTTTAAGCGTGATGGTGGCCGGAGAACCAGTGATATCATTAGAAACTAAGTTTACAGTTTCAATTCTATTGCTTAACACCTGCGGATTATAAGTTAGTTCCAATTTAGCTGATTGCCCTGGCTTTACTACAGAAGGGGACATTTTATAAACCACACAGTTGCATGATGACTGTAATTTAGAAACCGTTAAATCTTCTTTACCCGTATTTTTAACGGAAAATTTAGCCGTTACTTTCTGTCCTTTTTCCACCTTACCAAAATCATAGGTAGAGCTGGCCAAATTAATTTTTGGCGAGTTCTCCAATTGGGCTTTGGTTGGGGCAGGAGTGGCAGATTTCTCTACCACTGTTCCTTTGATGAACAGCATTTGAGTATCTGGGGTTCCGTTGGAGGTAACGGTCAAGGCTTTGTTGAACTGACCCATGGCTGCAGCGTTGTAACCAGCCTTAATCACAGCAGTTTTACCAGGTAAAATAGGCTCTTTAGACCATTCAGGGGTGGTACAGCCGCAAGAAGCTTGCACATTAGAAATCAAAACAGGTTCATTTCCCGTATTCTTCACTACAAAATCATAGGTAGCAGGCACACCTTGGGGTATAGTACCAAAATCATGTACTTCTTTCTCAAAGGTTAGCACCCCTTGGGCTGAGACAAATCCCTGCGTCAGCATTACCAATGCCAAAACCAGGAGTAAAGAGATTTTTTTCATAATTCTTTTTAAGGTTTAATCCTTTTTAAAAGGCCCTTCTAAGGCCAAAACAAAAATAGATAAAAATAGTTCGAGTTGCCATAAAAATATGTAGCAACATGGAGGCAGGGGCATTTTCATTTGAAAATGGGCTAAAATCTGCGTAGTTTTGACTTTAAAAATCCTAATCTGAACCTACCATATCCTATAACGCATGCAAACCCTTGAACGGACAAACAAGCTTTCCCTTACCAAAGAAGAAATGTTGCAGGATTACCGTATAGCCTGTGAAAGCCGGCAGGCCAGCCTTACTGGCCGAAAGGAGGTATTCATGGGGAAAGCCAAGTTCGGGATATTCGGTGATGGGAAAGAAGTGGCGCAGTTGGCCATGGCTAAGTTCTTCCGCAACGGCGATTTTCGTTCGGGATATTACCGTGACCAAACATTTATGATGGCCATAGGGGAGCTGACCGTACAACAGTTCTTCGCTCAATTATATGCCCACGCCGATGTGGAGCAGGAGCCCTCAACTGCCGGGCGTAGCATGACCGGCCACTTCGGTACCCGCTTGCTGGACGAAGAAGGGAAATGGAAACCTCAGACAACTGCCAAAAACTCATCAGCTGATATTTCACCTACCGGAGCTCAGATGCCCCGCCTGTTAGGCTTGGCTTATGCCTCTAAACTTTACCGCCAAAACCCAGAGCTGCATCAGTTCAAAGATTTTTCGATCAAGGGCAACGAAATAGCCTTTGGTACTATTGGTAACGCCTCCACCTCTGAAGGAGTATTTTTTGAAACCATCAATGCCGGCGGAGTACTGCAGGTTCCTATGCTGGTTTCTGTGTGGGATGATGGGTACGGCATTTCGGTTCCTGCCAAATACCAGACCACCAAGAGCAGTATCTCAGAAATACTGGCGGGTTTCCAGCGTGATGCGCCAGGAGAACAGGGCTACGAGATCTTTAAAGTAAAGGGTTGGGATTATGCGGGGCTGTGCGAAGTATACCACAAAGCAACGCAGGTCTGCCGTGAGCAGCATGTGCCGGTATTAATTCACGTAGAGGAAATGACGCAACCCCAAGGTCATTCCACCTCAGGGTCGCATGAGCGTTATAAATCAAAGGAGCGCCTGGCTTGGGAAGAAGAGTATGACTGCATTAAGCAAATGCGGAAATGGCTGCTGGACAATGAGTATGCCACTCATGAAGAGCTAAACCATATAGAGGCAGAAGCCAAGGAAGCCGTAAAAGTTTCAAGAGCCAATGCCTGGAAAGCCTTCAATGAAGGGATCTTAGCAGACCATAACCAGTGCCTTGCCTTATTAGAGAACTTGGCTCAGTCTGTAGACAACAATTCGTCTGAAATTGCCTCTATCAGAGAAGAGTTAAGCAAAACCTTGAATCCCTTACGCTCAGACTCCATCAGGGCTGCCCGTAAAGCGTTGCGATACGTGCGCCAGGAAAAGAGCAGAGCTAAGCGGGAGTTGATAGAGTGGTTAGAGACTGTGCAGGGAGAAAATACCGAGCGCTTTAACTCTTATCTGTACAGCCAGTCAGACGAGTCGGTGATGATGGTGGAAGAGGTGAAAGCCGAATTCAATGAAGACAGCCCACTGGTTGACGGCCGCGAGGTGCTGCAGGCATGCTTTGACGCCGCTCTGGCACGCGAGCCCCGCCTGTTCGCAGTGGGGGAAGATGTTGGTAAAATAGGTGACGTGAACCAAGCTTTTGCCGGATTACAAGATAAATACGGAGAGCTACGGGTAACTGATGCCGGCATAAGGGAGTGTACCATCATTGGGCAGGGAATAGGAGCTGCGTTAAGAGGCTTACGCCCTATTGCTGAAATACAATACTTAGATTATCTCTTATATGCCATTCAGATTCTTAGTGATGATTTGGCCAGCTTGCAGTACCGCACCAAAGGCGGACAGAAAGCGCCAGTTATTGTAAGAACGCGTGGTCACCGTTTAGAAGGGGTTTGGCACTCTGGCTCACCCATGGGTATGATCTTGCATAGCCTTAGAGGCATGCATGTGTTAGTACCACGCAACATGACCCAAGCGGCAGGCTTCTACAATACCCTGTTAAAGGCTGATGAGCCGGCATTGGTAGTGGAGTGTTTGAACGGCTACCGCTTAAAAGAAAAATTACCTGCCAACATAGGTGAGTTCACCGTGCCACTAGGGCAGCCAGAAGTACTAAGAAAAGGAACGGACATAACTGTGGTTACATACGGTTCTATGTGCCGCATAGTAATGGATGCCGCCGAGCAGCTAGATCAAGTAGGTATCTCTGTTGAGGTGATTGATGTACAGACGCTGCTGCCATTTGACGTGGAGCATACCATCACAGATTCTATCAGAAAAACAAATAGAGTTTTGTTTACAGATGAAGATGTTTCTGGTGGTGCCACGGGCTTTATGATGCAGAAAGTAGTGGACGAGCAGGAGGCTTGGCGCTTCTTGGACTCAAAACCAGCAACGCTGTCGGCGCATGACCACCGGCCTTCCTATTCTACTGACGGAGACTATTTTTCTAAGCCTAATGCAGAGGATGTGTTTGAAACGGTTTATGCTATCATGAATGAAGCTGACCCAGTTACATACCCGTCGCTGTTCTAGAATTGAATATTACATATAAAAAGAGGCGGCACGTAAATAAACGTGCGCCTCTTTTTATATG
>NZ_LRML01000019.1 GCF_001647285.1 Rufibacter roseus | reverse complement strand
AGAGCTAATTCCATTCAGCGAACTTTACGCCAACTACCAACAGAAAAGCCAGCCTCTCACATGAGGCTGGCTTTTCTGTTGTAGTGGCGAAAGTCGCTTGTTCCGCAAGCTTGAGATTAGCTGCAATTTTTACTTTTGGCTACCTCCGTTCTTAAAGCACATGCGTATGATCAGGAGAGAATCAACAGAGACAAAAATGATTAGAGCCTATAAATTATACACTGACGCCGAAGGCCATTCTAGATTTAGCGTAGGCAAAGTGGCAGAACGAACTTTAACAAAGGCAACGCAGATCCAATTTAAAGAAACTCCTGCCGGTACTTTCTATGACTGGCACCCGGCCCCTACCACCCAATACGTGCTCACACTAGAAGGAACCCTGGAGTTTACCACCAGTACCGGCGAATCTTTTACACTTACGGTTGGTGACGTACTCATTGCTACCGACACTACTGGCCGTGGGCACAAATGGCAAATGTTAGGCGACAACCCCTGGCACAGGGCTTATGTGCTCTTCGAAAACGAGAGCGACATCAATTTTATTCCTGACTAAGATTTTATACACTAAGCTTAAAAGGTTAATATTTTGCGTTTTAGGCCATTTTTCAGAAAAACAGGCCTAAAACGCAAGACCTTCCTTAAGAACTGCACGACAACATTGAGCAACCTGCCTTTTGACTTGCCCAATCTGGCCGCTTTTTGAAGAACTCGTCGAAGTCTCTGGAGTATGGCTGCTTCATGGCTTTCTGTAATTTGTTAAACAGCTGGTCATCTCCTTTGGTAAGCCCCTCTATGGCCTCATGCAGCATGTAATTCCGTAGAATTATTCTAGGGTTTGTTTTCCGCATCAGTTGTTGGCTTTCTTCTCTTGAGGTGGTGTTGGTTTCAATGCGAGCGCTGTAGGCTTTAATAAAATCCAATAGCAGGGTCTTCGCCTTTTCTGCTGGTTCACCATAAAAACTCTCTTGGAAGTGGCTAAAAATTTTCTGAGAATCCCGCTCTTCCTGGGGCAAATCACCTAACAATTGGTAAAAGATGGTCATATCTGGCTTTACCGTGGCCAGCAAAGTTTCCAATTGTGTGATCAAGGCTTCATCCTCTTCCCGTACCTCATCCAAGCCTAGTTTATTACCCATCATTTGGCGGTACTTCAAAGTAAAAACAGTTTCATATCCCTCCAGTTCAGCCACCAGTTGCTGTGTGTTTGGAAACAGCGCGGCAATGGCACTGGCCAGGCAACCTAAGTTCCACTGGGCCACCGAAGGCTGCCGCCCGAAGGCGTACCGGCGACCAGGTAAATCAGTAGTGTTGGGCGTGAACATCGGGTCATAATCATCTAGGAAGGAGAAGGGGCCGTAGTCTATGGTGAGGCCCAAGATGGACATGTTATCAGTGTTCATCACGCCGTGCACGAAGCCCACGCGCATCCACTCTACCATCAGTTCCGCAGTGCGGTCCAAGATTTCCTTGAACCAGGTCATCACTCTGTCTTCGCCTTGGATATGCGGATAATACCGGCTAATGGTCCAGTCTACTAATTGGCGCAGGTTGTCAATTTCCTGCCGGGCGGCAGGCATTTCAAAACTTCCGAACCTCAGGAAAGTAGGCGCTACCCGCATAACAATTGCTCCTGGCTCATACTCCGGATTGCCGTTGTAGAACATGTCCCGTACCACCTGGTCACCGGTTTTTACTAAACTCAGCGCTCGGGTGGTTGGTATATCCAGGTAATGCATGGCCTCACTCATGAGGTACTCCCGAACCGATGACCGCAACACCGCTCTTCCGTCGGCACGTCTTGAGTAAGCAGTAGGGCCTGCTCCTTTCAGCTGAAGCTCCCAAGACTGCCCGTCAGGTGCCTCCCACTCTCCTAGCGTGATGGCCCGACCATCGCCTAACTGGCCTGCCCAGTTTCCGAATTGATGGCCTGCATAACAAGCGGCATAAGGTTGCATGGTGTCGGCAACCTTATTCCCGCCCAGTACATCAATCTCTGCTTGATCAGTTAGCTTTTGAATTCCTAATTCCTTCGCCAGTTCCTCTGACCAAGCCAACAGCTCAGGACTTTTCACCGGAGTAGGTTTTGCCTTGCTGTAGAACATACCCGGCGTCTGCCGTGGTTTCAGGCTGCCACTCTCATCGCCTTCAAAAGTGTTCACAAATTCATTCTTATATTCTTTGGAGAGTAAACTTTGCATGTTTCAATAGTTGGTTCAACAATGGGCACCACTGGCCTTACTGCCCTCTTTCAGTACAAGAGAGAAAGGGATAAACAGATATACGGTAAAAGAGTACCTAAAGGAAAGATTACAGGAAATAAGGGTCATAAAAGTAGGTTTGGAGCATATCAAAAAAATAAAACCATTTGTTTAAACCCTTATTTTGGAAAAACACCCCAGAAACAGTTTTGATTAGGAACAAGAATTGTATTTTGTCATCTATTTCCATTAGAAAAAGTTAACTAAAAAATTTTTTTCTGCTACCATGAAACATATACTGACCCTGAGATTTATTTGTATTCTGTTTTTCATCAGCACTTTTCTCCCAGCCTCCGCCGTTACCCTGCCGGCCATCTTCAGCAACCACATGGTGTTACAGCAAAATGCAGAGGTGACGGTGTGGGGTTGGGGAAAACCCGGAGAGCCCATTTCAGTTTCGGGCAGCTGGGACAACCAAGAAGTAAAAACCAGCCCCGGCAATTTAGCGCAATGGTCGGTTAAACTGAAAACACCCGCAGCTGGAGGCCCTTACACACTTACCGTGAAAGGCTACAATACCATTGTAATTGATGATGTGCTGTTGGGCGAGGTATGGCTGTGCTCTGGCCAGAGCAACATGGAGTGGTCAGCCAGAGCTGGTATTGACAATGCACAAGAACACATTGCTCAGGCCAATTACCCTTCCATCCGCTTTTTTTCTGTAGCACACAGTACCTCAGATGTACCGCAGCAAGATCTGAAAGGGCAATGGGTAGTATGCACTCCTGAAACGATGACAGATTTTAGCTCAGTGGGCTACTTCTTTGGGCGCGACCTTCATCAAAACCTAAAAGTACCCGTTGGCTTAATCAATAGCAGCTGGGGAGGTACTCCGGCCGAGGTCTGGGTGAACCCAAACATTATTGCAGCCAACCCGGTGCTCGCCAAATCGGCTGCCCAGCGGGAAGAAGTGGCTTGGTGCCCAGTACAACCGGGCAAAGCGTTTAACACCATGATTGCCCCGCTTATTCCTTTCCGCTTAGCCGGAGCACTCTGGTACCAAGGCGAATCGAACGCCAACGCACCTGAGGTATATGCACAACTTCTGCCTACTCTCATTCAGAACTGGAGAACCCAATGGCAACAGGAATTCCCCTTTTATTATGTGCAGATAGCCCCTTTCACCTACGGAGGAACAGAAGAATGGCCACGATTGGCAGAGGCCCAATTCAAGACATTACAAGTTCCTAAAACAGGCATGGCTGTAATACATGATGTTGGCAACACCCAAGATATTCACCCCAGAAACAAACTAGATGTAGGAAAACGCCTAGCCGCTATAGCTTTAAATAAAACCTACGGGAAAGAAGACATTGCCCACTCTGGCCCCCTCTACCGCAGCATGAAAGTAGAAGGCAACAAAATAAGGCTTTACTTTGACCATACCACTGGCGGATTGATGACCAAAGGCAAAGAACTGACGCATTTTGAGGTAGCCGGAGCTGATCAAAAATTTGTGAAAGCCAATGGTAAAATTGAGGGTAATACAGTGGTGGTTCAGGCAAAGGATGTGAAGCAGCCGGTGGCGGTAAGGTTTGGGTGGGAAAACACTGCCACTCCAAACCTTTTCAACAAGGCAGGCCTGCCCGCCTCCTCTTTCAGAACAGATGACTGGCCAAAAGAAAATCAGAAGTAAGCATAAAAGAAAAGCGCAGGTAAAATACCTGCGCTTTTTCTAGATTAATCCTATCCTACTATTATTGTCTTGAATTTATAATCCTGCCTCTTTGTGCAAAGCCTCCAGGGCACTGGCTAAATAAACCAAAGGTGCGTTCCAATTGATGGCAATTTCATTGGAGGCGTATGAGCAGTCGTGGTCTAAATACATTTCATCCGGGAAGCTAGAAGTATAACCTTCGCACTTATCTTGTTTATTGGCATTGGCATTGGTACCACCGGAAAGTAAGCCAGGCACAGGCTCAACCACTTTGTCTGCCACTGATGGGCGGTGATGCGGGAATTTGGTAGATTTTTCTCCAAAACCTGTCACAAAAGAGTAGCCCACTGCGTTTCTGCCTAAAAGGTAATCTAAGTTTGAAAGCGCCGCCGTCAGGTATTTCTTATCCCCTGTTAGTTTATAAGCCTGCACCAGCACAATGCCCTGATTGGCCGCTACGGAGCTGCTTCCCCAAATGTAATCTTCCGTCACCCGCCCCATAACAGTTCTATAGGCACCGGCAGCCCCGCCTTGCACCATTTCATTTGCTAATTGAACCAGTCTGTCTTTTATTACCCCTACATCAATTTTGGCGACCGGTGAAAGTTTTTCAATGTTCCGCATCAGGGTGTAGTAGCCAAGCAACCTCACCTGTGGCCAGCTGGGAATTGGCATTTTAGCATCAGGCACCATATTGACAGAGGTATAGTAACTGTCTTGACCAGTAGTGATGTATAGCTCTGCCGCTGCCCAAATGAACTCATCGCTTACATCTTTGTCACCATACGCACCTGTGTTCACGTCTGGATCAAACGACTTATTCATGGCATCTTGGTCATATAATACCTTTGGGTTCTTCTTTGCCCACTCCCAAGCCTTCTTGGCAGCTGTTAAACAAGAGTCTGACAAACCAGGAAACTCCCTCCCGTAGCTTTTGAACACTCTACTGGCCTGCGCCATAACTGCCGCAAAATCAAGAGAGGCGGCAGTTCCTTTCTGCACCACATACCTAGTGCTGGTTGCCTCATGCGGCATGACCATACCCTCAAAATTAGCGTTGGTGAGTTTGTGGTACACCCCTCCGTCAAGAGGGTCTTGCATAGTAAGCATCCAGCGCAGGTTCCAAAGCGACTCATCTAATAAATCAGGAACATTGTTGCCACTTTCAGGTATGTTCAGGTCTTGTTCTTTAAAGAACTGCGGAAAATCTTCATACGCCGAGAGCAGCGTACCCATAGTAATGCCACTGTTGACTATATATTTATTATAGTCGCCGGCATCATACCAACCCTTAGGGGAGGAAATAACCGTACCTGCCGGACGTTGAGCTGTTGCCGCTGAAGGGTGTACCAGTACTTCTACATCTGGATGACCCGCGGGCCTGTGCCATTTACCGGCAAATTGTACGGGCAGGTCCACAGACAGTCGCTGGAAATAAAACCCTTTCATAGCTGCCGCCGCCACCTCTTGGTGCACCTGCTGCTTTATTTCAAAAGGATAAGACTGCCCCACCCCCGGAATATCCAGTACATACACCCCAGGCTTGGTGAACTGGCTAAAGTCCGCCACCCTAGTTGGCTTTTTAGATAATTCAGTTAGCTGTGATTCTGATAAAGAACCAGTAAAAACAGTTTTAGACAGGTCTTGGGTTTTCAGGTAAAATTTATCACCAGTACTCTTCCCCGTTACAATGGCAACCTTTGGGGCGTTAGGGTAAAAACCTATTTGGTTTAACCGAATTGATTCCTGCCCTTGTAACTCTGTGACCGCAGAGCCCGACTTCTGGACCTGCGTACAAGAGGCACTTAAACCTATTAAGATTACACCTATTAATGTAGAAAATCTTTGCATATCAGTTCATCCATTTATCCTTCAACTGGCAGCAGCCAAACAAGCGGGCTCAGCTATTATTACCAGAGGCTAAATTAGGAAGTCTGTTAAGTAAAGAAGGGTATCATATGTTTCAGATGTGCTCCTCAGGTGTTAACCCTTTGCTGTATTCATTCTGTTTGTTCACAAAGCAAACTTTTGTAGCAGGCATTCAAGAACAATATGAAATTCTTATAATAAACTTCAGAAAGAGCCATGCCTAGCCTTTCCCACTTCAAATTCAATAAATAGTTTGAGGTGACTGATTCCAAAATCTGTTTTGGAGCTCTTTTTCGAAAAACAGGCAAAAAACAAAACCAACAGCCGGTATCATTATGGCTGTTGGTTTCAAGATGAAGTTCACCAGTACGTGAAAGTGTGGTTCTACACTACTGCTTCTCTCTGTTTGATATCAGCATACTGTGAAGGCAGAATCTGGTATTCCTCTTTGAAGTATTTAGTAAAATACTTACGGTTATTGAATCCAACTTTATAAGCAACCTCAGCCACCGTTAACTGACTTTTCTCCAGAAGCTGTGAGGCGTGTTGCAACCTTATTTTCCGAATGAATTCTACAGGCGTTTGACCAGTTATGGCTACCATTTTTTTGTACAGGTGCACCCGACTTACCCCAAGCTCCCGGCTCATTTCCTCCACCGTCAATTCTGGGTCTGAAAGATTGTCTTCCACGTACTTGATAGCTTTCTGAATCAGCTTATCGTCTAGTGAAACAATTTTCTCTTGGGTAGTCTGTACGCTGATTTTCTTCTCATAAGCTTTCTGCAGAAGCTCTTTCTGAGTTATCAGGTTCTTGATTCTGGAAAGCAGGAATTCAAAATGGAAGGGTTTGGTCAGGTAGTCGTTCGCCCCTAGGTTAAGTCCTTTCAGCTGTTTTTCTTCTGAGGCGTGGGCGGTGAGCAACACAAACGGAATTTGGGAAGTACGGGGGTCTGCTTTGATTTTCTTACAGAAATCCATGCCGTTCAGCTCAGGCATCATCAAATCACTCACTATCAGGTCGGGCAGATGTGACAAGGCTTTTTGCCAGCCCTCTTTTCCGTCACGAGCCTCCAGCACCTGGAAATAGGGATTTAGGCTGTCTTGCAGGTAGAATCTGAAATCTTCATTATCTTCAACCACCAACACTACCGGCTTGTTTTCTGAAGATAGGGTGATTGACTGCGGCAGCGTTTCCAGCTCTTCTGTGGGCAATGCCTCTACCTCTCTCTGCCCTTCAGCCTGCCCCACCAATTTCTCAGCGGCGGGTTTTGCCAGTTCTTTCACAGGCATGGAAACGGTAAAGCAGCTCCCCTGACCAGGAGTGCTATCTACGGAAATCATTCCGCCGTGCAGGCTTATAAATTCATTTGCTAAGGCCAACCCGATGCCACTGCCTTGGTTCACCATGTTGCTGGGTACTTCCTCTCGGAAAAAGCGCTCGAAAATCTTCTTCTGATTTTCTTTGGCAATACCAATACCCGTGTCCTTCACTTTTATCTCCAGCACCTTCAGCCCTTCAGAGGAAGAATCGTTGTCCAGACAATTAAGGGCAACGTCAATTTTACCGTGCTCTGGAGTGAACTTAAAGGCGTTAGACAGCAGGTTGAAAAGCACTTTCTCCAGCTTGTCTTTGTCAAAGGCAGTATGCAACGCCTCAACACCTGTCTGGAAGGAAAGTGACACGCATTTTTTGTCAGAAAGATCTACAAAAGAATCTACAGTTTCCTGCACAAACTCCACTATATCTCCTTCAGACAAGGTTAGGCTCAGGTCTTCCACATCAATCTTCTTGAAATCTAGCAGCTGGTTTACCATGTTGAGCAAGCGCTTGGCGTTCTTGTTGATCATCTGGAACTGCTGTTGATGCTCTGGGTCTGTGCTGGTTTTCAGCAGCTTTTCAATGGGTGCCAGAATTAGCGTAAGGGGGGTGCGGAATTCATGGCTCACGTTGGTAAAGAACTTTATCTTCATCAGGTCAAGCTCATGCAGCTGCCTTGCATCTCTCCTTTCCTGTTCCAGTAAGAATTTAGATTTAGCTTTGTTTAGCTCCACTCTCCGCAAAAAGACCAAGGCGGCTACTAATGCTGCGAAATACAGCAGGTACGCCAACGGGGTACGCCAAAAAGGAGCCAATACGGTAATTTTCATACTAATGCCTTCCTTGTTCCAGACACCATCATTGTTGGCGGCCACTACTTTAAACTCATAGTCGCCCGGGTCTAGGTTGGTATAAGAAACCCTGCGGTTGTGGCTGTCTACCGTCTGCCATTGCTTGTCAAAGCCTTCTAACTTGTAGCGGTACCGGTTCTTTTCAGAGTGGATGTAGTTAAGGGCAGCAAATTCAATGGAGAACACATTGTGGTTGTGCTCCAACGTGATTTCTTTTGTATCAGCTAGGTTTTTGGTAAGAATAATTCGGTTCTGGAACGACTTGTTGGGCTCAAGACTTTTGTTGAACAGCTGAAAATCAGTAAACACAAGCTTAGGCGCCAAGGCATTTTTTTGAATCTGCGACGGATGGAAAAGGTTGAATCCGTTTGGTCCCCCAAAAACCATTTCACCTTTAGAGGTTCTGAAACCAGCGTTTTCATTGAAATACTTTCCCTGCAGGCCGTCTAGTTCATCAAAATTCCGGAAGGTGTAGGTATCGCCATTGGCATTACGCCTGATGATCAGGTGCGAGATTCCGTTCTGGGTACTAAGCCACAGGTTACCGCTGTTGTCTTCCTTTATAGCAGTGATGGCATTAGTGGGCAAACCGTTTCCTTTTGTGAAGTGGGTAAAAGAGTTCGTTTTCTCATTGAACAGGTCCAAACCTTCCGTAGTCCCTATCCACATGTTATTTCGGCGGTCGCGGTAAATAGACGTAATGTTGTTGCTGACCAAGCTTCTAGGGTTTTTAGGGTCGTGCAGGAAGAATGCACTCTTGCCGCTGTCTTTGTGGAACACGTCTACACCATAGCCACCACCTACCCACAGGTTCCCGTGCCGGTCTTCGGCAATGGAGGAGATATAATTGCAGTGCACAGGGTATTTCCCCGCTTTTTCCGTGGAATGGATGAATCCGTTTTGCTCCGGGTCGTACAATTCAAGCCCGCCGCGCAAAGTACCAATCCATATGTTCCCCTGCCGGTCTTCGTACAGTTCCCAGATGTTGTTGTGAGACAGGCTGGCTGGTTCAGCGGGATCGTGTTTGAAATGCGTAAAGGTTTTCCCGTCGAATTTGTCTAAGCCGCCCAGGTAAGTGCCTATCCATAGGTTGTTGTTTCTGTCTACCAGCAGGCTAACAATAATATCAGAGGCTAGGCTGTTAGAGTCTTTTGCATTGTGCGTATAGCGGGTATACTCACCGGTAGCTCGGTTCAGGTACAGCAGTCCTCCCCCGTTCGTGCCAATCCACAAATTTCCCTTTGCGTCTTCGGCAAATGCATTCACATCGTCATAGGGCAGGCTGTTTTTCACCGAGTTCAGCCGCTTTACAGTGGGAAAACGGATGATGTTCTTATGGTAGTAGTTGACGCCTTTTTTAAATGTACCCACCCAAATAATGCCCTCGTTGTCTTTATACAGGGTATTGACGCTATTATGGGAAAGGCTCTTGCTGATTTCCTCATTGTGGCGGATGTACTGCACCCCCAGCGATTTTTTGTCTAGCAGGTTTATGCCGCCGTGGTCTGTGCCAATCCAGATTTTGCCTTTTTCCCCTTCTACCACGCCCCGGGTAAGATTGCTGCTGAGTTTTACGGCCGAAGAATTCTTGTGGAAATTCTGCAGAGATTTGTCTTTGCTGTTAAAGTAAAAAACACCTCCTTCTTTTTCCTGCATGTACAGCCACAGATCATTGTCGCTGTCAACGGTAAGGGCATAGTCCAGCAGCTGTTGGCTGTAGTTTTTGTAGATCTCGTTGTTGCGTTCCACTACCTTCAGGCTTCTGTAATCTATCCGCTCTAGAATTCCGGTGCGGTGCACAACCCAAATATCACCTGTGGTGGTTTGGCCAATGGCGGAGATATAATTGGTACTAAGTCCATTTTTACTGTTGATGGAGTGGCGTAAATGCACGGAGGCCTTGGTACGTGGGTTATATTTAGCAAGCCCCTTCCCTTCCAGCACAAACCAGAAGTTTCCTTCTTTGTCTTTCATCACATCTTCCACTACCGCGTTTTCTGGTAGTTTGTAGAGCTGTAGCAAATCGCGTTGGTTCCGGATAAACTGTTCGTTTTCTGGATTATAGACACAGCTGCCATACGGTGTCTTCACCCAAATTTTCCCCTCTGGCCCCTCTTTCAGCTTCAGAATGTCATTGTTTATAAGAGAGGTGGAGTCATTAGACTGGTACCGGAATACTTTGAACTTGTACCCGTCAAACCGATTGAGGCCGGCGGCAGTGCCAATCCACATATACCCCCTGCTGTCTTTCAAAAAGCTCTTCACCTGATTGTTTGACAACCCACTGTTTATGTCAAGGAGAGAGAAACGGTAAGGTTCTATAGGGGCTGCATGCGTCTGAGCTAAAAAGACCAGACTCATTATAACCAGTAAGAATTTTATATGTAAGCGCATAGGAATAAGAGGGGGTGAAAAGGTTAACTCTTGAGCATTCTTCTATCGTTTTAACTTAACAAAAGAGCCACCCATCTGCTTCTAGCAAGTTTTCCTGACCTGAATTTATCTCAATTTTTACAAATACCATAATAAACTATTTCAAAAGCCTTTTTAGAAAAACAACTAGCCACCAAAACCACACATCTTTTAAATATTTATTAAAAACTTTGCCAAATGCGGAGGAGACATCGGCCAATAGAAGCGCTAAGGTGAAATCTGTACAAGATGCAGGTTATAGAAGCTTGAACCGCCGTTTTTGGCCTATTTTAGGCAAAACAGCTCTAAAAGATGAAGGTCTTTGGGGAGGCAATGATGGTGCAGGAATTTTCTAACCGTCCCCTCATTTCCCTTTACACGGTATCAAATGTTTCATTTTGCAGTACCGTTTGTTAAGGATGCCATTTTCCCGCAAAATGGGTCAAAAAGATAGGTTAATATTGTATTAGAGCAGTTGGTATAAAGCCAACCGGCAAAAGCAGATTTGTTTTTGTGATACCTATAACAACCCCAATTACACTATATGAAGAAGTACTCTCCATACCTGCTGGTGTTCGCCCTCATGATGCAATCATGCGGCAGCACCCAGTCAACCCAATCCACCCCAACAACGGCGGCTACGGCTGCCCAAGCGGCTACGGCCACCCCAGCCAAAGCCACTGACCCGTTTATTGAAGACTTGATCTCCAAAATGACGGTGGAGGAGAAAGTGGGGCAGATGACCCAACTCACCATTGACCTGATTCTTCAGGACAACGAAGCTGCCGTGGTAGACAACGCCAAGCTGCGCGATGTGCTGGTGAACCACAACATCGGTTCCATTTTGAACGTGAAAGGCCGCGCCTACACCATGGACGAGTGGCACACCATTTTGACCGCCGTTCAGAACGTGGCCACGAAAGAAACCCGCCTGAAGATTCCGGTGATTTACGGCATTGATGCTATCCACGGGGCCAACTACCTGGCTGGTTCCACCTTGTTTCCGCACAACATAGGCATGGCCGCTACCCGTAACCCAGATCTGGTGAACCAATCTGCCAAAATCACCGCCATTGAAACAAGAGCCTCTGGCATTCCGTGGAATTTTGACCCGGTGCTGGATGTAGGCCGCCAGTCGCTGTGGCCACGCTTTGAAGAAACATTCGGCGAGGATGTGTACGTGGTGAAAACCATGGGCGCCGCCGCCATCAGAGGCTATGAGCAAGACAACCTGAACACCGACTATACGGTGGCTTCCTGCATGAAGCACTATTTAGGGTACTCGGCCCCGGCCACAGGTAAAGACCGTACACCTTCTTACATTCCGGAGCAGATGCTGCGCGAGATTTTCCTGCCGCCGTTCAAAGCAGCCGTTGAAGCCGGTGCGTCTACCGTTATGATTAACTCCGGCGAAATAAACGGCACCCCGGTACACGGCAGCAAATACTACCTTACTGATATTCTGCGCAACGAGCTGGGCTTTGAGGGCGTGGCCGTTTCTGACTGGGAAGATGTAATCCGTCTGCACACCCGCCACAAAGTAGCCGCCACGCCAAAAGAAGCGGTAAGAATGGCCGTGGAAGCTGGTCTGGACATGAGCATGGTACCGTATGACTATTCGTTCTATGACCATTTGATAGCCTTAGTAAAAGAGGGTACTATCTCTGAAGAGCGTATCAATACCTCCGTGCGCCGTATTCTCACGCTTAAAAAGAAACTGGGCTTATTTGAAAACCCTTTCCCTAAAGCTGAGCTGAAAAACGCGGTAAACAAACCGGAGTTTGACCAGGTAGCCCTGCAGGCCGCTCTGGAAAGCATTACCCTGCTCAAGAATGAAAAGCAGACACTTCCGCTACGCAAAAACAGCAAAATCTTAGTAGCCGGACCTACCGCAAATACCTTAGCTTCGCTGCACGGCAGCTGGTCGTACGTGTGGCAGGGCAACGAGGAAAAACAGTATCCGGCAAAAGCCAAAACCGTATTACAGGCATTGCAATCGGAGATTGGAAAAGACAAAGTGGTTTCCCGCTCGGTAGCTGATTTTGGAGCCGCCGCCAACTACAATACTGCCCAACTGAAAAGAGACGCTGCCCAGGCGCAGGCCATTGTGCTTTTCCTTGGTGAAAAAGCCTACGCTGAAAGCCCAGGCGTGATTGATGACCTAACTCTGGAAGAAAACCAACAAGCGTTGGTGCGTGCCGCAAAAGAAACCGGCAAACCCGTGATTATTGTTCTGCTGGAGGGCCGTCCGCGCGTTATGTCTGCCATTGAACCGTTAGCAGACGCCGTGGTGCTGGCCTACCGTCCGTCTACGTTCGGGGCACAGGCCATTGCCGATGTATTGTTCGGTGATTATAACCCAGATGGGGTACTGCCGTTCACATATCCAAGGTTTGTAGGCGACGTGCTGACCTATGACCACAAAGGCACCGAAATCATTCGGGAAGATGTACCTAACGTGGCCGGGAACCGTGGCTTTAATCCGCTGTGGCAGTTTGGCCATGGCCTCAGCTACACCACCTTTGCTATCTCAGACCTGCGCGTAGACAGAACCTCTTTCGGTCAGAATGACAATGTACGTGTGTCTGTGCGCGTGAAGAACACCGGCAGCCGCGCTGGCAAGAAAGCCGTTGAGCTGTACAGCCACGACCAGTACGCTAGCATCACCCCAAGCGCCCGCAGATTAAGAGCTTTCTCTAAAATCTCCCTTCAGCCCGGCGAAGAAAAAATAGTGGACTTCACCATTTCCGCCAAAGACCTGGCCTTTGTAGGGCAAGACGGCAAGTGGGTAACCGAGCCAGGTGCTTTTGATTTAATGGTAGGCGACCAAAAAGCCACCATTACCTTGCAGTAATTTTTTGTAGCGTTTCTGTTTTGGGCATGTTTTCATGAAAACAGACCTAAAACAGGGACGCTACTTTTCCGCTTCATACCTCCTCGACTCATGAAAAAGATATTGCTTTCCTTGGCCCTCTTGGCCATGTCTTTTATAGCTTTTGGTCAAGGAAACAATTATGCACAAGACTACACCAAGTACGATGGCTTGGCTCTTACCCCACCCATGGGCTGGAACAGCTGGAACAAGTTTGCCTGCAACGTAGACGAGAAACTAATTCGGGAAACCGCTGACGCCATGGTCAGTTCCGGTATGCGGGAGGCAGGTTACGTGTACATCAACATTGACGACTGTTGGCACGGTGACCGCGACAGCCTTGGTTTCATTCACCCCGACCCCAAGCGGTTCCCCTCCGGCATGAAAGCCTTAGCGGATTATGTTCACTCCAAAGGCCTGAAATTAGGAATTTACTCTGACGCCGGCTCTATGACCTGCGGCGGCAGACCCGGCAGCCGTGGCTATGAGTTTCAAGATGCCCAGACCTATGCCAAGTGGGGCATAGATTACTTAAAGTATGACTGGTGCAATACCGAAGGTCTCAGTGCCGAGGGAGCCTACAAAACCATGGCTGCTGCCCTCAAAAAAGCAGGCAGACCTGTAGTATTCAGCATTTGCGAGTGGGGCACCTATAAGCCTTGGGGATGGGCTCAGAACGTGGGGCATCTTTGGCGCACCACCGGCGACATTTACAACTGCTTTGACTGCGTAAAAGACCACGGCACCTGGAAATCATGGGGTGTGATGCAGATACTGGACATGCAGGAGGGTTTACGGAAATACGCTGGCCCCGGCCACTGGAATGACCCTGACATGATGGAGATAGGCAATGGCATGACTGCCGGCGAAGACCGCGCCCACTTCTCTATGTGGAGCATGTTGGCCGCTCCGCTTATCGCCGGAAACGACCTCCGCAACATGAGCCAGCAAACCAGGGACATCCTCACGAACAAAGAAGTCATTGCTGTGAACCAAGACAAACTTGGTATTCAAGGCTTCAAGCATACCTCCAAAGACAGTGTGGAAACTTGGCTTAAGCCGCTGAAGAATGGGCAATGGGCAATTACTTTCCTGAACCGCAGCAAAAGCCCCAAAAAAGTAGAGCTGAAATGGAAAGACACCATTATCACCGATGACCTATCTAAACGTGAGTTAAACCCTGAGAAGCAGCGGTACCAGGTACGGGATCTGTGGCAGAAGAAAAACGTGGGCACCACCAAAAAAGACTTTATATCCACTGTTCCCGGTCATGATGTGGTGATGCTGCTGTTGAGCCCAAGCAAGTGACCGTGCAAATGAATTTTACAGACCTTAACCGCTAGTCATCCATTTACTCCTTTCACCATGAAGAAAGCAATTTTACTCTTAGCACTCCTTCTTTCCTTTCTGCCAAAGATACAGGCGCAGAGGTCTTCTGAATTCGTGACCACCAATGGCCAGCAGTTCATGCTGAATGGCAAGCCTTACTACTACATCGGCACCAACTACTGGTACGGCGGTTTGCTGGGCTCCACCGGTCAAGGAGGCGACAGGGCACGGCTACTACAGGAGCTTGATTTCCTGAAGAAGAATGGCATTACCAACCTCCGGATTTTAGCTGGTGCTGAGGGACCTAACAACCAGCCGTACCGCGTAACGCCTGCCCTGCAACTCTCTCCCGGTGTGTACAATGACACCCTGCTGACGGGGCTTGATTTCCTGTTGGCAGAAATGGCTAAGCGCGACATGAAAGCGGTTCTGTTCCTGAATAACAGCTGGGAGTGGTCAGGTGGCTTCAGCCAGTATTTAGATTGGAACGGTCGTGGCCCTATCCCCTACCCGCTTGACACAAATGACTGGCCCCGGTTCATGAATTTTGTCGGGCAGTTCCACCAGTGCGAGCCTTGCAAGGAGCAATTTGCCAATCATGTTCGGTTTATGCTGAGCCGCACAAACCAGATCACCGGCAAAAAATATACGGAGGACCCTACCATTATGTCCTGGCAGGTGGCCAATGAGCCCCGTGCCTTTTCCATGGAAAACGTCCCCAACTACAGCAAATGGATTAAAAGCACAGCAGCCCTCATCAAGTCTCTGGACAAAAACCACTTGGTTTCTACCGGCTCGGAGGGTTCCTGGGGTTCAGAGTATTCTATGGAAGTTTTCAAGGAAGTGCACAAAGACCTAAACATAGATTACCTCACCATGCATATCTGGCCTGGGAACTGGGGCTGGCTGGACCGGAAAAACATTGCCGGCACCATTGACAACGCCTTGGTTAAAACCGAAGAGTACATGGACCAGCACGTGGAAGCAGCCAAAGAATTGAACAAACCCTTGGTGATGGAGGAATTTGGCCTGCCCCGAGATAATTTCAAGTTCACCCTAGACGACAAAACCACTTTCCGGGACAAATACTACCAGTTTGTTTTTGAACGCGTACTTAACAGTGCTAAAAAAGGCGGGCCATTGGTAGGAGCTAATTTCTGGGCATTCAACGGTACAGCCAGGCCTCACCCTACCCGTCACTTCTGGAAACCCGGAGACCCTCTCATGGGTGACCCACCCCAGGAAGAGCAGGGCCTATACGGAGTCTTTGATGTGGACACCACTGTTCCTCTAGTAAAGAAATACGCCAAAGCGGTTTCTAAGGCAGGTAAAAAGCAAAAGGTTAAAAAGTGACCACTCCCGTTTTAGGGCTACTTTATGAAAAGCAGCCTCAAAACAGTTTAGCCTCTACAAACCCTACTCTTTCAGCAAAAAGTCAAATCCACTTTATCAAATATACCTGCATGAATTTCTTCTCTAAATCGGCAGCTGTTCTGGCCCTGTTGTTAACCTTATTAGGCTGTAAAAATACCATTCCGGAACAGCCTGCCGTGGCGCAAACCCCAGTTGAAAAATACGGACAGCTCCGCATTGAGGGGCCTCATGTGGTGGACAAAACCGGTAAGCCAGTGCAGTTGCGGGGCATGTCGTTTTTCTGGAGCCAGTGGCAAGGGGGCTTCTACAATCCGGCTGCCGTTAAATGGCTGAAAGAAGACTGGCAGAACACCGTAGTACGGGCGGCCATGGGCATTGACCACGGCGGTTATCTGCAAAACCCTGAAAGAGAAAAGCAAAAGGTGATTACCGTGGTAGAGGCGGCCATAAAAGAAGGAATCTACGTGATTATTGACTGGCACGACCATGAAGCCCATAAGCATACCGCCCAGGCCAAAGCCTTTTTCTCAGAAATGGCACAACGCTACGGCAAGTATCCCAACGTGATTTATGAGCCGTACAACGAGCCGCTGCAAGACCCAGATTGGGCCACGGAGATAAAACCATACCACGAGGCGGTTATTGCAGAGATTCGCAAACATGACCCAGACAACATCATTGTCTGCGGCACCAGAATGTGGTCGCAGCGGGTAGACGAGGCCGCCAGTAATCCTATTCAGGGAGACAACATAGCCTATACGCTACATTACTACGCCGCCACACATAAACAGGAGCTTCGCAACATAGCTACCCAAGCCATCAACAAAGGAGCCGCGCTGTTTGTCACTGAGTTTGGCACCTGCGCCGCCGATGGCAACGGCAAGGTAGACGAAGCCGAATCAAAGCTTTGGTGGGAGTTTCTGGACCGGCACAAAATCTCGTGGTGCAATTGGTCAGTCGCCGACAAAGACGAAGCCGCCTCGGCGCTTAAACCCGGTACCAGCGTCACCGGCCCCTGGACTGAAAGCAACCTCACCACTTCCGGTAAACTTGTCCGCAACGAATTACTCAATAAAGCGCAGCCCTAACTAAAGGCCAAATTAAAATGCCAAGAGCCCTCTCAGACCTTAAAGCTGAGAGGGCTCTTTTATGTTATCGTGTGCTGAATGAGTAAATGTAAAAGCGGTATCGCGCCCCCCCCTCCGAGTGGGGATTGCTGTTGTTTTTCAGCCGCTGGTCTACTATGCCTGCCTCAAATGATGTGAAATCCTTCGCGTGTTTTTGGCTCTATTTCAGTAAAACACATCAAAAACGCACCACTTCAGTTAAACTTTGAACGAAAGCGTGCTGCCTTTCTCTGAAACCGTTAACTGTGCATTCGCACCAAAAATCAAGGCTTTGTTCACGGTGCCGTGCCCCGCCTGGAAGCCGAAGCAAACCGGAAACTCATAATCCTTCACCGCATCCCACACAATTTCTTCCGGAGTCTTACCGAAAGGAGGTTCGTCTTCCTGAATATCTACCAGCTGACCCACCACAAGTCCTTTTAGGTAGCTGAACTTACCTGCGTATTTAAGCGAAGTGAGGTAACTGTCTAGCCTGAAATGTTTCTCGCCTACTTCTTCAATAAAGAGAATTTTTCCGTTGGTATTCACCTCAGAAATGGTGCCTTTGGCATTGCACATAACGCTAACATTACCGCCTACCATAACGGCTTCTGAACTCCCCGCTCGGTTAAGTGGATGTGCTTTCACAGAGTAAGAGAGTTTCTCGCCGAATAAAGCTTTGCGTAAGCTTTCCCAGGAGGTGGCGTGGTAGCCGGCCTCCAAATCGGCGGCCATGGTGCCGTGTATGGTGGCTACGCCCAACATGCCCTGCACGTGGCTGTGCAGAAAAGTAGTGTCACTGTAGCCCACCAGCCATTTAGGGTGATACATGAACTGGGTAAAATCTACCTGCTCAATCACCCGGGCAATGCCGTAGCCACCCATCGTTTCAAACACAGCTTTGATCTCCGGGTTGTTCAGCATCTGCTGCAAGTCTTCCTTACGGAGCTCATCTGGTCCGGCAAAACTTCCGTAGCGGGGGCCAATGGTTTTACCTACCACCGGTACCAGTTTCCAGTCATCCAGAATTTGCACAAGCCCATCAATGTTGCCTTTTTCAGAATAATTGCTCGTGCTGATTATGCCTACTTTATCACCGGCCTTCAAATACGGGGGAATTATCATGCATTCGTTGCCTTTTTCCAGACAAAACGACATTCAACCTTTCAAGTTTAGGTGCCGCCGTAATTTCAGTAGTTATGCTCGTCCCACTCCGTGTTTTTACGTTCAGTAGTCTTTTTTAAATTAAAGAGCTCCTCGTAACCTCCTTTCTTCCAAAAGAAAATTCCCTGTTTTAGCCTTGGTTTCTGAAAAACAAGCCTAAAATTGGGAATTTTCTTTCTGATATAAAGTCAAAAATTATGCCTTGATATACTCCGGATGCACCATGTTCTCAAACGTATAAATCTCGTCCCACTTTTCTTGGGTAATCAGTTTACGTTCTTCCACCACAATATCGTGAATGGCTTTACCAGTGGCCAAGGCTTCTTTTGCAACAGATGCAGCGGTTTCGTACCCTAAAATAGGGTTAAGGGCAGTGACAATACCAATGCTGCGCATCACCTCTTCTCGGCACACTTCCACGTTGGCCGTAATGCCGTCAATACACTTGGTGCGTAGGGCAAAAATGGCATTGATCATGTAGTTCATGGAATTAAACAAGCTGAACACCATCACGGGCTCCATCACGTTGAGCTGCAACTGACCAGCCTCTGCGGCGGCCGAAATGGTTACATCGGCACCCATCACGTAGAAAGCCGCTTGGTTCACCACCTCCGGAATAACCGGATTCACTTTACCCGGCATAATGGAAGAACCTGGTTGCATAGGCGGAAGCCTTATTTCATTTAAACCAGCTCTCGGACCAGAGGCAAGCAGGCGCAAATCATTACAGATTTTGGAAATTTTAATGGCACTTCGCTTCAGCATTCCGCTGATTAACAGATAAGCACCCATGTCTGAAGTGGCTTCAATCAGATCTGGAGCCAGGGTCATGGGCAAACCGGTAAGCTGGGCCAGATATTTGGTCACTAATTCCGGATAGCCTTTGGGCGTGTTGATGCTGGTACCAATGGCGGTGGCACCCATGTTTATTTCAGTCAGCTTTTCTTGCGCTTCACCTAAGTGTTTTATGTCATCGCCAATGGTGGTGGCCCAAGCGTGGAACTCCTGTCCCAGGGTCATAGGCACGGCATCCTGTAGCTGCGTACGCCCCATCTTCAGCACAGTTTTGAACTCATCAGACTTCCGGAGGAACGATGCCCGCAGCTCTTGAAGGGCCTGCAGGTACACCTTCACTTTGAAGTGCAGCGCCATCATGACGGCGGTGGGGTACGTGTCATTGGTGGACTGCGAGCAGTTGACGTGGTTGTTGGGGTGCAGGAATTCGTACTGCCCTTTCTGGTGCCCCAAGTACTCCAGCCCAATATTGGCAATTACCTCGTTGGCATTCATGTTGATGGATGTTCCGGCTCCGCCCTGTATAAGGTCCGTCACAAATTGGTCATGAAACTCCCCTTCTATAATTCGGTCACAGGCATGAATGATGGTGCCGGCAATTTTGGGGTTCAGCACACCGCAGTCGCAGTTGGCCATGGCGGCCGCTTTCTTCACGTAGGCAAAGGCTTCTATAAAAAGCGGCTCTGAGGCTTGGGTGATGCCGGTAATGTTGAAGTTTTCACGCGCCCTGAGGGTCTGTACCCCGTAGTACACATTGTTCGGGATTTTCTTTTCGCCCAGAAAGTCGTGTTCAATTCTATAAGAAGATGGCTCCATGAAAGTCTTTTGTAAGGTGTCAATAAAATATACCCTATAAAATACCCCCTTTGCCCCCACTTTGTTTTCTGCCGCCGCTGCAATAGACCTTTAACTAGTTCAAACAAAGAAGCCATCTCTGTTTTTAGATTAATTTTTAAAGACAGGCCGAAAACAGAAAAGCTACGGCAAATCAAAGAAAGAATATGGCGCAAGCGTCCGCTTGTGTCCGCACACATTGCTATACATTTTATTGGCTTTGGTTTGGTCTGATCGAACTACGCAGCAGGCAACTTTAGTAAGTACGTTCTTGACCTGGTTTCTTAAAAGTAGGTCGAAAACAGGTTATGTATGAGAAAGTGGATCAGGAGTGCGTGCGGACACAAGCGGACGCTTGCGCCATGGGAAAGCCATTTAGACTTAACCTGATCACCCTAAAATATTCCCAAAAACTTCTTCCGCTGGTAAATGTTCTTCAGGTCATTTTCAAAAAGGGTGTAGGGGTCACGGTAGAACTGCAGGAAGTTGGGCACGCTCACCTGGCCGGGAAATGGTGCGTAATAGTGCGTAGGGCTCCGGACATCGTTCCGCCAGACCAGCACATAGGCCAGGTCCATGTCGTGCGCTCTCATGGTCTTGAGCAAAGTGTTTGTCCACCAGGTGGTATCAGGGATAGACTCCAGACCAGTTTCGGTGAAAGCCGCCAATTTGCCTTTTTTGCGGGCGTAATCAGAGACAATCTTTAACTTACGGGCGGCCACATCCAAAGCATAGCGGTCGCGGCCCATGTCGCCGTAGTTGTCCATACCCACCATGTCAACCCATTCATCGCCCGGGTACCGCTCCAGAAACTCCGCTTCATTCTCAAACAAATTATCTGGCGAGAAAGCGTAGAGGAAGTTGTGCACCTGCAGGCTGTCACGCAGATAACTCACCGTAAACCGCCACAGCGATATATAATCTTCACGGCTGGTGTGCGACTTTCCCCACCAGAACCAATCGCCGTCAAACTCATGAAATGGACGGAAAATAACCGGTGCCAGCGTACCGTCAGCCCCTTTCAGGCTGTGCGCCCACTCGCCAATGTGGTCTAAAATCTTCTTGTATTCTTCATGCGCCACGCCACCAGGTATAAGGTACTTCACCGCTGGCAATGAAACTGTGTCAACCCAGTAAAATCCTCCGCCCGATACCGGGTTTGAGAAATGCCAGGCTACTGTGGTTACGCCGCCGCGGTTGTAGGTATCTACCACGTTTTTGCGCAGTGCCTCTTTGTTGCGTTCAATCTCCTCTGTAGAGCGACCAGAAAACCCCATTATATCTACCCCTATTACCGCCGGATGCGAGCCCGTCACTGATTTCACGTCAGACCGGTTCACGTCGCCCTGCCAGCCGTGGCCGTATTCAGTAGCGTGCTGGTGCCCGAACAACGTGTGGTTTTTAGACAGCTGTCCCATGTTTTTGAACAGGGCCTTGGTTTCTTTGGTAGCGTGGGAATCAATAGGTTTCATGCCGGCGCAACTGCAAAAGAACAGCGCCAGAAGAAACAACAAAAGTGGCTGCTTCATCAAAATAGGTTAATAAGTGTAGTTCTGACAAGATAAGAAGATGATGTTTCTCTCACAAATGCCTCACAGTTTTCTACTACCCCTCCTGGTTTTTCTTGAAGTCACACCGAATAAATACTGTTTCTAATGTGCAGCACACAAGAATCCATTTATTTAAATAACCTACCACCTTAGGTCGCGTACCAAAAAGAAAAAATTGACATGGTAGAGATCAAAGAAACTGATGATCCCAAGGTGTTTGCCGTGAAAGTATCAGGCACCTTAGGCAAGGAAGAATATGATATTTTAGTCCCGGCCCTGGAAACAAGAATTTCTCAGCAAGGAAAAATTAACCTATACTGGGAATTTGAAAACTTTGACGGCTGGAAACCAGACGGTCTATGGGAAGACCTTAAATTTGATGTACAGCACGTCACCGATTTTGACAAAATAGCCATTGTGGGCGGCAAAAAATGGGAGCAAACCATAACTCAGCTCATGAAGCCTTTCACTACGGCAGAGGTGAAATATTTTGAACACGAAGAGCGGGATGAGGCTCGGGAGTTTGTAGGTTTATAAGACAGCCTGTGTTTTTGCCCTGTTTTCTGAAAAACAGCTCGAAAACATCTTCACGTACATTAGCTTCTAAAAGCCTGTTTGCCTTTTAAACAGATTTCTTGCTCGCGGGCAATGGCCATGAAGGCTCCAGCGTTCTTCCTGCGGAGCCTTTTTTTCAGTGGCTCCCATACCTCTAGCTCTATGGATTATTTTGTCTCGAAAAACTCAGTGGTGCGGCAGATTTGGGGCAAAGGCGACACTATTCTATTCATCTTCGCTGGCTCGGCTGCCGAGTTTGCCTTAAATAAAGCTGTGGATTGGCTCTACTTCACGGGCCGTCTCCCCGCCGACCCGCTCGGCAGGCTGTTCTCCACGGTCACGTACGCCCGCTTTATTGTCTACTCCACCACCGAAGGCGCCAACAGAACCATCGACAAAATGGCCCACATCCATTCTGCCGTAGAAGCCAATCGGGGCGCCAAAATCCCCGACTGGGCCTACCGCGATGTGCTGTTCATGCTCATTGACTACTCCATTAGGTCTTTTGAAGTGCTGGAGCGCAAGCTATCCGAAGCAGAAAAAGCAGAGGTTTTTGAAGTATTTTACCGTGTGGGCCACCGCATGGGTCTCACCGGCCTGCCCACCTCTTACCCACAATGGGTTCAAATGCGCGCCGAGCACCTGCAGCAAGATTTAGCGTACAGCCACTTCACCAAAGATTTGTTTCAGCAGTACCGCAAGCACCTGGGTGAAATCCGTTACCGGTTGTTGCTGGAAGCGCAGACGCTGGTGGTGCCTGACCGCGTAAAAGAACTCCTTGGCTTCCGCAACATTTCCCTCCTGCCCCCTATTCTGAAAGGCTATAAGGTAAGTAGAGTTCTTAAACTAGACTGGTTCCTGAAATCCATTATCTTGCCTGCAGAATACCAGAAGCAGATTAAGGATTTGGACAGTCAGCCTTCTTGAGAACGGCAGCTTGATTGAACAGAATTATTTTCATTCAAACACCTCAAACATTGCTGATACTCCTCCTTTGAAGGGGGCGAAGGGGGATGTTTACACCAGCAGATCCACGTATTCCTGATCATTCTCTTTTGCGGTCATCCTGAGCGCTAGCCGAAGGATCTAACGAAGACTTTACTCCTGCCTCCGCCGTTACCCCCGCCGTTGTTGTGTGTAATCACCAACAACTTCAATGCTGTTTCTCCCATAACTGCTATATTCTTTATCTCAACCTGCCTCTCTCCCTGCTGAGGTTTGTTACTTTTCTCCTTGATGAGAAAAGTAACCAAAAGAATCAAGAAGCCCTTAAACTCGCTGCCGCTCAAACAGTAAGGGCTTCAGTAAATTTACCACCTGGCCGATGTGCGCTGTTCCATAGCTTCTGTGGCTACTACTAAATTGAACCTGCGTCTCGTGCTTCCGCTAAGCGCCTGCGTGCCCTTGGCACTGCGTTGCCCGCTCCCGCAGGAAAAGCCAAGGAGGAAGGGGTGGTGTTTATTTAATTTAAATGACTCAAGACTCGCGACTCAGAACTCAGAACTCATTCAGGAGGGGCGGGTTTCTTTCAAGCCTCTCCAGTTAAATCGCTGTCCACTGCATCAGGAGAGATCTAGCCCTGTCCGTACGTTAACCTATTTCCTGCCTCTCCCGTTTCAGCACCAAAACACCCTATAGCACATAAATGACTTCAAACGCACACATTGACCAACTGGTACGCGAGCAACTGGTAGAATTACTCAGAGGCGGCTTTGCCCCTAACGTGATTTTGCTCCGGGAATTCAACTATGACAAAGCCGGTGTCATGCTGCCGGGCCTCCACTTTTCAGGCTGGGTTCTGCTGGGGCACATGCACGCCCGCCTCTCCACCTTACTCCAGTTCATGAAAAACCCCGAAGGATACATTGATGTGTGGCCAGACGCGCATTGGCCTGAAAATCACCAACCCGCCACGGAGCAGGAATGGAACGCCGCCATTGATGCCTTTGAGGCCGATCAGGAAGAAATGGTGCAGCTGGTACAGAATCCGGAGGTAGATTTGTTCAAAGTGCAGCCCAACGGAAAAACTCTCTCTTGGGCCGCCATGACCACATTTAACCACACCGGCTACCATATTGGGCAGCTGAAAACGGTGGGCCGTCAATTAGGAGTATGGTAAGCTCAAGCAGGCTCGTACAGCCGGACCTGCGATTCCAGGATCTCCTGCTTCAGCAACTCAAAATCATGGTGCGGGAATTCAGTGGCGTAAGTCATTTCCTGACCTCTTTGGCTGGGGTACCCCAAGAACCGAATCAGCGGTCCGGCAATAATCTCAGCTTTCTCCACCTGCTCATCCGTTAGCTGGTCCATCCAGTAGCCCGACTGTCCTTTTTTCAGGTGTTTCGGGTTTTTACTTTTCAGCGTGGCAAAGCTCATGGCCTCTTGCAATTCATCGCGCTGATTTTGGCTTAGGTCCACGTTCAAGTACTGTAACAACCGGTCAAGCTCCTGCTGGAAATCCAGCAAGAACGCCTCGTATAAAGTAATGTGGATGTTATGCTCCTGACTCAGACGCAGGTGGTCAAACACATGCCATACCCACTCGCGCATCAGCTCATCAAAGTGCCGCTCCAGGTACACCTGCGGGTCTTTTATTTCCTGCGGGTAATACTTGAGCATATAGTCCGAACAAAAGTACTTCGCTGCCGAGATGGCTCTATCCCGCGGGTCGCGTACGATGTATACTTTCTTATCAAACAGCTCCAGCACCTCTCCGCTCCGCTTACAAATAGGCGAATGCGTCCAAACGTGGTTGGCTTGGGCTACGTAGCTTTTAAGGTCCACAATAGGCATCCGGAACACACTGCTGATGCGGTAGCTGTCCTGCAAATCGGTTATCTCCAGCACATCAATACTGGCTTGGCTGGGGTAGTTCAGGTCCCATGTTTTTGCGAGCTCATATATGGGGTGGTTCTGAATAAAACTTTTGTGTGTATGGCCAGTCAGGTTCATGATTTCCTGTATGATTTGGTAGAGCCAAAAGTTTCCGCACTTGGGTGCGCCGCCTTGCAAAATGTGCATGTGATGTGTGAAGTTAGTGATGGAATTCTTCCTGACGGAAAGTGGTGAGCAAAGGTTTTAACTGTTCTGTTTTGGGTGTTTTTTCTGAAAAACAGGCCGAAAACACAATTATTAAGAAACGCTTCCAGATACTCCCCCTTTGAAGGGGGCGAAGGGGGATGTTTACACCTGCCGGTCCGCGCATTCCTGATCTTACTCTTTTGCGGTCATCCTGAGCGTTAGCCGAAGGATCTAATGAAGATTTTTGCCCCTGCTTCCGCTTTACCACTTGCCGTTGTTGTATATTCTCACGGACAACCAAAACTAAGTAACCCATCCCTCCTTTTTCCCGCTCCCGAATTTTAAAGCCCCAGCATATCCAAGGCTCCACAAGACCGCCTTCTCCGTGGCTCCGGCTCCATGCGCTCACGGCCGCGAGGCCCCGCCCTGTGGATTCGCACTGCCCTTTTCACTAGACCTTCGGCCTTGCCGCTGGCGCGGCACCGCTCAAAGCGAGGCGCTCATCCCCAAGGCTGGTAACAGTTCCAATTCTGCCCCTTGTGTTGCTGTTGAAATGCTGCTGTTGGTTATTTGTTTCTGTAGTTCCTGGGTAGAGTTACTCGCGCTCCGCGCATCACCTTTGTTTGTAGAGACGCAATACCTTGCGTCTCCCAATCATTTCTGAAAAACGTTTTCGCCCTGTTATTCAAAAAACAGACCGAAAACAAAGCTTACTATAATTTCCTAATCTGCGTGCATACGAATGAACCCCAACCCACACCTCCGCTTTTGGCGTAGAAGGCACATCACCACAAAATCCGTGCAAGTCCATGAAGCATATCTACCCTTTCAAATCTAAAGTCAGCAACGAACAAAGAAAAGAGCAGATGCTGCAGGAGTCGCAATTGGTGTGGTTCACAGGGCTTTCTGGCTCAGGCAAAAGTACACTGGCGCTGCGGCTGGAACATTACTTGTTTCACCGGGGGCACAAGGTGTTTCTGCTAGATGGTGACAATGTGCGCAACGGCCTTAACCGTGACCTTGGCTTCAGTGCCGATGACCGGAAAGAAAATATAAGACGGGTGGCCGAGGTGGCAAAACTGATGGTTGACGCCGGATTAATAGTGGTATGCGCGTTCATTTCGCCATATGCCGAGGAAAGGGAACTGGTGAAGCAGATTGTGGGCGAAAGCCGATTTATGGAAGTATTTGTCAACTGCCCATTAGCTGAGTGCGAAAAGCGCGACACCAAAGGGCTCTACGCCAAAGCGCGTCAGGGCATCATCAAAGATTTCACCGGTATCAGCGCTCCCTATGAAACCCCGCTCCTGCCCGATCTTGAAGTGAAAACCGGTGAAGAAGCCATTGGAGAATCGTTACTCAAATTGATTGAATTTGTAGAACCCCGTGTAACGATGCAGGAAAAAATGGATGCAGCTTTTTAACCATGACCGAAGCCTCAATACATTCTTCCACCAGCCCCACTCCTCCCCCTCCACCAAACCTGAACCTCTGGGTAAAGACAGCCAGAACTGCTGCTTTGGAAGCAGGCAAAGCCATATTAGCTGTGTATGAAACCGTTGACTTTGGGGTGGAGCATAAAGGGGATCATTCACCCTTGACCAAAGCAGACAAAGCGGCTCACCACATCATATTTGAAATGCTTCAGCCACTGGGGCTGCCTATCTTATCTGAAGAAGGAAAAGAAATTCTGTATAAAGAACGCAAAGATTGGGAATGGTATTGGCTTGTGGACCCGCTGGACGGCACCAAAGAATTTATCAAGCGCAACGGAGAGTTTACGGTGAACATTGCACTCATGCACCAGCAGGTTCCGGTGGCTGGAGTCATTTACGCTCCTACCGTCCAAACCCTCTATTTTGGCTCTGCCGAAACTGGAGTAACAAAAGAATCGCCCACCGGCACAGAAACTCTTACTCCCTTGCCCCATAGATATACCCTAGCTGATTTGAAAAAGAAGCCTAACCTAAAGGTGATAGCCTCAAAATCGCACCGCACGCCAGAGACAGATGCATTTATCCAGCAGTTTCAAAAGCCTGCATCAGCTTCTATGGGCAGTTCATTCAAGTTTATGTTGCTAGCAGAGGGAAAAGCTGATATTTATCCGCGTTTCGCCCCTACCATGGAGTGGGACACAGCCGCTAGCCATGCTATTTTAAACGCCCTGAACCGCAGCATTTACCAAACCGACCTCACCTCTGAATTAAAGTACAACAAGCCGGACCTGCTAAACCCCTCTTTTGTGGCCTTTTAAGCTGAAACGATGGCTTAGTCATTTCCAATTTCAGAACTAAACGAGTAATTATGCAGTAAGAAGCCTCTGCACTCTTCTTCTTTACCGCTCACATGAAAGAAATCCGCGACATACTTCTAGCCTTTGACCGCCACCAGCAATCCGGAAAAAAAATGGCCATGGCCACCGTGGTGCATGTAGAAGGGTCGTCTTACCGGCAGCCGGGCGCGCGCATGCTGGTCACTGAAGACGGGGAGCTGACGGGGGCCATCAGCGGCGGTTGCTTGGAGGGTGATGCTTTGCGCAAAGCCCGCTTAGCCATGGCGCAGAACCAGAACCTGTTGGTCACCTATGACACCACCGATGACGATGATGCCAAATTGGGTGTGGGTCTGGGTTGCAACGGCATCATCCATATTCTGATTGAGCCAATCAACACTGAAAACCCTAATCATCCTATTCAGCTCCTGAAAGAGGCGCAACGGCAACGGCACAAGGCGGTAGTGGTAACTCTATTTAACTGGCAAGACCGAAAAGCAGAGCAGCCTGGCTCCTGTTTGCTCCTGACGCAACACGGCCAGCCCTACAGCACCAGTCTTGATAAAACTTTGGAAGAAGCCGTCTTAGCTGATGCTCGGGAAGCACTTGAAATAGGGCACTCACAAATAAAAAGCTATTCAGAGGCTGCTCCCCTCACTGGTTTTGTTCAGGTACTGAAGCCAACTGTTTCGCTGGTCATTTGTGGAGCCGGTAACGATGTCATGCCTCTGGTTAACATGGCGGCGCTCTTAGGCTGGGAAACCACCGTGGTAGACGGCAGAGCCAATTACGCCACTGCAGAGCGATTTCCTATGGCCAATCGGGTGCTGGTAGCGAAGCCGCCGCAGGTACTGCCTCAAGTTATGGTAGATGACCATACCGTTTTCCTGCTCCTGACTCACAACTACAACTATGACTTGGCTATACTGCGGCAGGTTCTTCCGCTCCCATTACCCTATGTTGGTGTGCTGGGGCCGAAAAAGAAACTGACCCGCATGCTCGAAGAGCTGCAAGACGAAGGCATAGAGATGACAGAAGAGATGCTGCAAAAAGTCTTTGGCCCTACCGGTCTAGACATTGGCGCCGAGGCCTCTGAGGAAATTTCTCTTTCTATTCTGGCGGAAATAAAAGCTGTTCTATCACAACGGGCAGGAACGTTTTTGCGGGACAAACAGGAGCCAATCCACACCCGCGGCATCAACCTTAATCTAGCTTCTTTTTCCTCTATTTAGGCGACATGGTAGGTGTTATCATTCTGGCAGCCGGTGCCTCTACCCGCTTAGGTCAACCCAAGCAGAACCTGATGTACCTAGGACAAACACTGTTGCAACGGGCGGTCAGTGCTGCAGCAGGCATAAAGGAAGGTACTGTGCTTGTAGTGTCAGGTGCTAATTCCCAAGCCGTACTGCCCCAGTTGGAATCCCTACCCGTGCACCATGTCCACAACCCCGAATGGGCAACCGGCATGGGCTCCTCCATCTGGACGGGCGTCCAAGAACTTCTAAACCTTGCTCCCACTGTTTCCGGCGTTATTCTCATGCTCTGCGACCAGCCTTTTGTATCTGCAGAAATACTCCAGCAGTTGCTACAGGCCCAGCAGCATACTGGCAAGGGCATAGTCGCCTGCGCCTACCAAAATACCTTAGGAGCACCGGTATTGTTCACTCGTCCCTTTTTCTCTGAACTAAAGCAACTGCAGGGACAAGACGGCGCCAAGAAACTCCTGAAACAACACGCAGAAGAAGTAGCGGCCGTTCCTTTTGAATTGGGCGCCATTGACATAGACACGCCTCAGGAATTTGCCGCTCTCCAGCATCGGGAGCCGAAAGTTTAGATTCCACCTCATCGCTTACCAGCACCACTTTTTGTAAATGTTATTAGTTGTGTTAAACACTCAACTGTCAATTAAGCGTGTGACGTAGCGGATTCTCCCCTTGAGGGGAGATAAAGAGGGGTGTTTACACAGGAGAGCAGGTATTCCTGGTAAAATCATTCAGAACTTTTTACCAAAAAAATCAGCAGAGTAACATTTCAGCAATACGTAGACCGGCAGGTGTAAACACCCCTCTTCGCTCCCCTCCAGGGGAGAGTCTTTTCCTTCGCTACTTTATTGGCTTTTGCTTTCCTGATCCGTTTTTAGCTTATTCTCAGTAAAACAAGTCAAAAACAGCCTACCTCTTTTTCCTCAAAAAGTTTCAGCTAAATTTTCCAACTGATTTCAACCATCGGGTAACCGCTCCGTAAAAATACTGAGCAGCGGATGACCACCTGCTGCTACCGTTGGATGGGTGTACAGACCGTACACTTGTGATGAATTGATTCTACAGAAAATCCGCCCTCCATACTTGGTTGCGCGGATTTTCTTATTCAAATCCCGATGTTCCACCCGTTCAAACGGACAACTCCATGAACCAAGAAAAACCCAGAGGAAGCGCCGAAGGGAACCGGCCTCGGCTCCCCGAAACACGTTCTGTCACCCTTACCGTGAACGGCGTAAAACACCAACTACAACTAGCCCCGTGGACTTCATTGCTTGATGCACTCCGCGACCACCTGCACCTTACCGGCACCAAAAAAGGATGCGACCACGGACAATGCGGCGCCTGCACCGTGCTAGTTGATGGCAAGCGTATTAATTCTTGTTTAACATTAGCCGTGATGCAGGAAGGTCCAGAAATCACCACCATTGAGGGATTGGCCCAAGGCAAAGAACTGCACCCGGTGCAGCAGGCATTTATTGACCACGATGCGTTCCAGTGCGGCTATTGCACCCCCGGCCAAATCTGTTCCGTAATTGGGTTGGTGAACGAGGGCAAAGCCAAAACGTTAGATGATATCAGAGACCTGATGAGTGGCAATGTGTGCCGCTGCGGAGCTTATACCAACATAGTAAAAGTGGCGCAGGAAGCGCTGGAAAGGAGCACCGCCCAATGAGACCGTTTTCCTTCTCCCAAACCCAGGATGTAGAGACCGCCGTGCGTGAGGTAGCTGCTTACCCAGACTCAAAATTCATTGCCGGCGGCACCAACTTGCTGGATCTGATGAAGATTGACGTCATGCGCCCCGCCCACTTAATCGATATCACCAAAATTGCCCTCAACACCATTGAGGAAACCGAAAGCGGCGGACTGAAACTAGGCGCCTTGGCCACAAACGCAGACACCGCCTACCATCCGTTGGTCGAGGAGCGGTATCCACTTCTGTCGCATGCTATTCTAGCGGGCGCCACGGCTCAGCTCAGAAACATGGCCACTGATGGCGGCAACCTGCTGCAACGCACACGCTGCTACTATTTCTACGACACCCAAACGCCCTGCAACAAGCGGGAGCCCGGCACCGGCTGCTCCGCCATTAAAGGCTACAACCGTGACCTGGCCATTTTGGGCACCAGCGAACACTGCATCGCCACGCACCCATCAGACATGGCTGTGGCGCTGGCCGCACTGGAAGCCACTGTACATGTATCCGGCACCAACGGTGCCCGCGCTATCCCGATGGCCGACTTCCACCGCCTGCCCGGAGACACGCCGCACCTGGACACGAACCTGCAGCCTGACGAAATCATCACAGCCATTGAGCTGCCATCCAAAGGATTCGCTCAGCACTACACCTATCTTAAACTCCGCGACAGAGCTTCGTATGCCTTTGCCCTGGTGTCAGTGGCGGCAGGCTTGGAACTGGAAGGTGACACCGTGAAAGAAGCTCGAATAGCACTTGGCGGGGTGGCGCACAAGCCTTGGCGCAAACCAGAGGCAGAAGCGTTGCTGCACGGACAATCTGCTACAAGAGAGAACTTTCAGAAAGTGGCGGAAGCATATCTGGAGGGAGCCAAAGGCTACGGAGACAATACGTTTAAAATTGAACTGGCCAAGCGCGCCATTGTACGGGCGCTGGAGCAGGCCACTAACATGGAGGCAAGCGCATGAGTGCACAACAAATAGGCAAACCCGCCAACCGCGTAGACGGCTTTGAAAAAGTAACCGGACAGGCAAAATACGCCGCCGAGTTCAGCGCCCCAGATTTGACCTATGGAGTGGTTGTGAACAGCGCCATCGCCAAGGGAACCATCAAAAATATCGATATTTCTGAGGCCATGGCCTTAGAAGGAGTATTGCAGGTATTCACTCACCAAAACCGCCCCGGCTATACTTGGCGAGACAAAGACTACCAAGACAAAGACTCACCACCGGGCTCTCCGTTCAAGCCGCTGTACAGTAACAAAATTCAGTTCAGCATGCAGCCCATCGCGCTGGTGGTGGCCGAGTCGTTTGAGCTGGCCCGTTATGCGGCTATGCTGGTCAAAGTAGAGTATGAGCAGGAGCCGCATGACACCAACTTTGAAGCCAACTTGCCCAAAGCTTACAAGCCAAAGAAATACAAAGCCACCCCTCCCCCAGACCCAAGAGGAGATGCGGCTGCGGCGTTGGCCAGTGCCACAGCTAAAGTAGAGGCAGAATACGCGCACCCTAGCGAGCACCACAACCCAATGGAAATGCACGCTTCCACCGCCGTGTATGAAGATGGAAAGCTAACCGTGTATGACAAAATTCAGGGTGTAAAAAACAGCCAGCAGTATCTGATGAAAGCATTCGGATTGGCTGAGGATGAACTGCGGGTGATTTCACCATACGTGGGTGGGGCGTTTGGTTCGGGGCTGCGGCCGCAGTACCAGTTATTCTTGGCCGTACTGGCCGCGCGGGAGCTGAAGCGTTCGGTGCGGGTGGTCATGACCCGGCAGCAGATGTTCTCCTTCGGTCACCGGCCTAAAACCAATCAGAAATTTGCCGTAGCGGCCGCTAGTGACGGTGAACTGCAAGCCATTAAACAAGAGGTTTTTGCCGAGACCTCCAAATTTGAAGATTATTCCGAAGACGTGGTCATCTGGCCAGGCGTACTGTACAACTGCGCAAACGTAGAGCTCACGCACAAATTAGTGGGGCTGGATGTGTACACCCCTCTGGACATGCGCGCGCCTGGCGGCACCACCGGCATTTATGCCTTGGAGTGCGCCATAGATGAACTAGCTTATGAGGTAGGCATAGACCCGTTGGAATTTCGCATCAAGAACTACTCTGAAAAAGACCAGAATAAAGACAAGCCGTTCAGTAGCAAAGAACTGAAAGAATGCTACCGCCAGGGTGCGGAGAAGTTCGGCTGGAGCAAGCGCAAAATGGAGCCCCGCTCCATGAAAGAAGGGCACAATCTCATTGGCTGGGGCTTCGCGCAGGGGGCCTGGGAAGCCACGCAGAAAAAAGCCGCCGCGAAAGCAGTTCTCACCCCCGAGGGCAAGCTGCTGGTCACCTCCGCCACCGCCGACATTGGCACCGGTACCTACACCGTCATGTCGCAGATTGCCGCCGAAACCTTAGGGCTTCCGCTGGAGAATGTGTCGTTCCGCCTCGGCGACTCCTCCATGCCGATGGCACCGCTGGAGGGTGGTTCCTGGACGGTTTCATCGGTGGGCTCTGCTGTAAAGCTGGCCTGTGAAAAAGTGCAGGAAACGCTGCTAGAACTTGCCAAGAAAGTAGATAACTCGCCGCTACAGAATGCCTCAATTGAAGACGTCATTTTCTCCGATGGTCAGATTCTGCTTTCACAGAATCCTACCCAATCTGTTTCCATCAAAGCAGCTTTGGCGCAGAACGGCGGAGAATCGGTGGAAGCGGAGGCTACGCAGCAGCCCGCGGATAAGCAGCAGAATTACTCGCCCTACGCCCACTCCGCCACCTTTGTGGAAGTGAAAGTAGACGAAGATTTGGGCACCGTGAAAGTGACCCGCATTGTAGCCGCCATTGCCGGAGGCCGCATCATCAATCCTAAAACCGCCAAAAGCCAGATACTGGGCGGGGCCGTTTGGGGCATTGGCGTGGCCATGGAAGAAGAAACCATGATGGACAACAACTTGGGCCGTTTCATGAACCACGACCTTGACAAATACCACGTGCCCGTAAACGCCGATGTGCATGACATAGACGTCATCTTCGTAGACGAGCAAGACGACATTGTGAATCCCTTAGGCGCGAAAGGTTTGGGTGAAATAGGCATCGTAAGCGTAGCCCCCGCCATCGCCAACGCCATCTTCCACGCCACCGGAAAACGGGTACGGGAACTGCCAATTACTTTGGACAAGCTGCTTTAGGAGTTAAGAGTCTTGAATCTCGAGTCTCGAGTCCTGAGTTTTGAATCAGAAACCACCACACCCTCCTTAGCGTTTCCTGCGGGAGCGGGCAACGCAGTGCCAAAGGCACGCAGGCGCTTAGCGGGAGCACGAGGGACAGGTTCCAGTCAGCAGTAGCCGCCGTGGCTATGGAACAGCGCACATGGGCCAGGTGGTAAAGTAATTGAAGCCCCTTTTGTTTGAGCGGCAGCGAGTCAGGGGCTTCTTGATTCTTTTGGTTAGGTTGAACATCAAGGAGAAAAGTGACAAACCTCTTCAGAGAGAGATTTAGTCAGAAACTAAGAAAAGCGATGGTGGTTAGACCAACAGCATAGGAAGTTGTTGGCGAGAACACGCAACAACGGCAGGCGGTACAGTAGAAGCCAGCGTATGGAACCCATTCCCCTAGAAGGTAATTTGTAGAGACTACCAAATTATTTATTTAGCTTCAGGAATTGGCGTGGAAAGAAGATATTACACGAAGGCACTATTCACATACCATCCTTTTGACAGGTGTTCAACTATGTATATCTTCAAATAAAAAAAGCTGTTGACAATGAAAAAAGGGGTTACCCATATCTTATTCCTTGGCCTAGCCAGCATGTGGGTGACTTGCTTTGGACAATCAACAAAAACAGATATTAGCACCGTACCAAACTCACATTGTATCTATGGCTCAGTACCCTCCTGTTACTTTTTGACTCCTGACGCTTTTATCAAACCTTACCGTACTAAAGCCTCCTATGTAGGTAGAATTGTTTTTAAGGCAGAAATAGACACAACCAGTTTATTGTTACATAACTACACCATTCTTTTCGCGAAGCTTTATTCACGTAACAATCCTCAAGACTCTATAGAAATTAGGCTAAATGATAAAGTCGGTAATTTTAGTTATGTGGAGGAGTTAAAGCCTAAGCTCATTAAGCACCTACGCTACATCAGGCTAAGAAAAGTTGATACCAACAACTGCGTTACCCCAAGCAGCTTCACCATTCCGCTCCAGATGGAATAGATTGGTGCTCTCGTGAATTGTCTTTACAGTTTCTCTTGGCTTCTTCTTTTTAGAACAACCTCAGTAGCATTAGCTAGCAAAGAATATAAGTACCCCTCATGCAACGCTAAGCTCTCCTGTGTAAACATCCCCCTCGCCCCCTTCAAAGGGGGAGTATCAGGAATACGTGCTAAATACTTCTTTAAAAAGATATCTGTTTTCAGCCTACATTTCATAAATCACTCCTAAAACAACTTTCTATCTCACCGCCCGCTTGGCTGGTAAAAGAATGAGCAGTAGATTTAGACATTCTACCCGATGTCGCGTAGAAGAGCAGTACCAATAGAAAAAAACATCCATGGAAATCCTTTTATTCGGAATCACCAGGGAAATTGTGGGGCAAAACCAACTGACGGTACCCACTCAAGACCGACCAGAAACAGTAGGAAAACTGAAGGAATGGCTGGCGCAACAATATCCTGCCTTGCAAAAACTGAGCTCCCTGGCCGTTGCCGTTGACAGCGAATATGCCGACGATGCGCAACCCCTTCCATCTGGAGCCGAAGTCGCCCTTATTCCGCCCGTAAGCGGAGGTTAAAATAACTACTCCTTCGCTCATCCACTCCTTCACACATTAGCTCATTAAAAAGCATGCACATCAGCATAGTAGATCAGATTGACCTAAACGAAGCGTATCAGCAGCTGCAGAGTGACAGTGCTGGTGGTGTCAATTTGTTTGTGGGGACTGTGCGCGACCATGCACAGGGCAAGCAGGTAACTAAGTTGGTATTTGAAGCCTATGTGCCTATGGCCCTGAAACAGATGGAGAAAATTGCTTTGCAGGCGCAGCAACAGTGGCCATTGGAAGGATTAGTGATGCAGCATGCGGTGGGGGAAAAGCAGATTGGCGAACCTGTGGTGGTAATTGGCACCAGTTCCGCCCACCGCGATGCTTCTTTTGCTGCTTGCCGTTTCCTGATTGACGAGCTGAAGAAAACCGTGCCCATCTGGAAAAAGGAGTACTACCAAGACAACAGCGTGTGGGTAAACGCGCATCCATAGGCAAATCATAACCAGAAACACAACTTAATACCTATTCCCCCCATGAACATCAATCCCCGTTACAGTCGTCAAACACAGTTACCGACTTTTGGGCCGGAAGCGCAGCAGAAGTTAGCAGAGGCGCGGGTACTTGTGATTGGAGCAGGAGGGCTTGGAGTACCAGTGCTGCAATATTTAGCAGGCATGGGGGTAGGTACCTTAGGATTGGCTGACGGTGATGTGGTGAGCCTGAATAACCTGCACCGACAGGTACTCTACACCGAAGCGCAAGTAGGACAGCCAAAGGTAGAGGCTGCGGCCAAGCAGTTAACCCAGCTGAACTCCACAGTAAAACTGCTTCCTTTCCACCTCCATCTGAACCCAAAAAATGCACTGAATCTTCTGAAAGATTTTGATGTGGTCATTGACGCCACTGATAATTTTGAGGCCCGCTATCTCATTAATGATGCCTGCGTGATTTTGGGCAAACCCTTTGTATATGGCGCCCTGCATCAGTTTGAAGGACAGGTAAGCGTGTTCAACTACCAAAGCGGCCCCACCTACCGCTGTGTTTTCCCCACGCCTCCCACCCCCGCTGAAATACCTGATTGCAACACCGCTGGCGTGTTGGGCGTGGTGCCCGGCATTATAGGTACCTATCAGGCACTGGAGGCGGTTAAGATTATTACAGGCGTGGGCGAACCACTGACAGGCGTTTTGTTAATGCTCGACCTCCTCCAGAACACTCAGTTTAAAATGAAACTGAAGGCAAAACCAGAGAACCAGAGTATTAAGAAATTGAAAAGTTCCTACGCCACTGCTGGGTGTTCCACCGTTGCCGCATTATCAGTTGAGACGCTGCATCAATGGATAGAAGACGGGAAGGATTTCATGTTGTTAGACGTTCGGGAGCAACAAGAATATCAGCAGGGGCATTTAACCAATGCCCGCCATACTCCCTTGTCAGACTTTGAGGCCCAAACAAGAAATTTGTTTCTAGAAAAGCCCGTGGTTACTTTCTGCCAGAAAGGCGTCCGAAGCCAAAAAGCCGCCCACTTATTACTGGATAAAAAGAATGACCTTGAGGTATACAGCGTGATCGGCGGCATGGAGCAGTGGCTGGCCCAATTAGGAAACCAGCTAGTCATAAACCAGACTCCTAACACATAAACGGGTAATGAAACTAATAACCTTAGCTCCCTGCCAACTCTAAATGCAAGCCATGAGATCAAGAATTATGTATCTTGAAAACAAAGAAACTGGTGAAGGAAGAATAGGGCGTATTTCCTTTTCGAGAACCTACCAAACAGTGTGTTACAAAGGCATTACCTTACACCGTGCAGGCTCGGGAAAGATAAAAGGCAACTTCTTCAACCCAGACACTTTGGAGGAATATTGGGTTTCTGGTTGTAAGAAAAGAGGAGGTGATTATCATTGGGCAAGCAAAGTGCCTGTCATCATTGATGAAGATGTAAAAGAAGAATATTGGACATCAATCAGAGGAATGAAATCTGCTGTTTAATTTTATCTTGAAGGGGCTCTTCCATGATTTTAGACACCCACATGCTCCTGCTTGCCTTTAGCTTTTTTGCCATTGCCTTGGTGTATTCCTCGGTGGGGTTTGGGGGCGGGTCTAGTTATCTGGCGCTGCTGGCCTTGTTTCTGCCTAACTTTCTGGAGATAAAATCTACGGCGCTTTTCTGCAATCTGGCGGTGGTATCGGGCAGCACATTTCTGTTCATCAAAGACGGGCAGTTTGATACCAAAAAGTTTCTGCCCATGGTGGCCTGCAGTATTCCGGCAGCTTTTCTGGGTGCAACCGTGGTGCTCTCAAAAAGCATCTTTTTCATTTGCCTGGGCAGTGTCTTGGCCTTTTCTGGGCTGCTGCTCATTATTCAGTTCTTTGCTATACCCTCTCCTATCTTGCAAATTCCTCAACGATCAAAGCTGCAGAATGTAGTACTTGGCGGCGGGGCTGGTTTTGTGTCGGGGTTGGTTGGTATTGGCGGGGGAATATTAATTTCTCCGGTACTGCATCTGCTGCAGTGGGCCGAAGCCCGAAAGATTGCTGCCTTAGCCAGCTTCTTTATTCTGGTAAATTCAGCCGCCGGACTCTTAGGGCAAGCGGCTAGTGGAAATTTGCACGTAAACCCTTCGTTGCTGGGTTTGCTGTTGTTGGCGGTAATAGCCGGCGGTCAGCTAGGCACTAGGCTAAGCCTGCGGCAGCTGAAACCGTCTGCCATTCGGGCTTTGACCGGTGTGCTGGTGCTGTACGTTGGGGTAAAACTGGTCATGAGCCATAGCCTGGGCATCAGTATTTAGAAGTTACTTTATTCAGTCGTGTTCACAAAAACCTATTACGTATGAAGGCAGCAATATCTTTTAAATCAATTTTAGGGGTGGTCGTGCTACTGGGTAGCCTGTTTTTCTTACCGGCCTTCAAACCTGTTGCACCAAATCAAGCTACAGTGTTGGAAGGCTCCTGGCAGCTAACAGAGAAGCCCGAAAACAACATCACCGTAGTCAGAAACATGCAAGATGGTTTCTTCTCCGTCGCATATTTCAACCTGCCCGACAAGAAGTTTATTGGCACCTACGGCGGCTCTTATACGCTGCAAAATGGCAAGTTCACCGCCACCTATCAGTTCAACACCTTTGATAGCACCAAAGTGGGTTCCAAAGTAGCGGGCACGTTTAGCCAAAAGAACGGCAAATGGCAGATACAGACTCCTAGCGGAAAAGACGGAAAACAACAGACTTGGGTGAAGGTAAAGGAAAAGACACCTTTTTCACCATTGGCCGGAGCGTGGCGGATCAGCGGGCGGGAGGTACAGAACGGGCAAATGAACTCCATGCAGCTTGGCCCCAGAAGAACCATTAAAATCCTTTCCGACGACCGCTTCCAGTGGATTGCCTTCAATTTGGAGACGGCTGCTTTCTCCGGTACCGGTGGCGGCACCTACACTTTAAAAGACGGAAAATACACGGAGCATATTGAGTTCTTCTCCCGCGACAACAACCGCGTGGGCTTGGATTTAACGTTCAACTATGAGGTGAAAGATGGCAACTGGCACCACAGCGGCCTCAGCAGCACCGGAGGAAAGGTGAATGAAATCTGGACGAGGTTGACCTCTGAGTAATTTTCTGTTTTGGGGCTGTTTTTGTGAAAACAGCCCCAAAACAGATTAAAGCACATCCTCCCGCTCCAGCCACTCCATTTTCTCAGGCAGCTCTAGGCAGTTAAACTCTAGGTGAATGACTCGGCGGTGTTGATCATTCTCGGTTTTAGAGGAAGCGTGCAGTGTTAGAGGCTTCATGAGGTGCACGCCACCGCGCAGAACTTTGCAGCACTTCGGCTCCTCCGTTTCCCTGATGTGGGCAATCTCTTCACTGTTCAGCACTTTGAAATGCGTTTTGGGAATTACGCGGAGCGCTCCGTTTTTTTCATCGGTATCGTCTAAGTGTACCCGCACCGTGACCGACTTCTGCAGGTACTCCAGCGGCGGAATCACGCTTATTAATCCGGCTTTGTTTGTCCAACCCCGAAAACCCTCGGTCTCGATTTTTCCCTGCACATTAATGGGTATGTCCTGGTGCCAGGTCACGTACCAGTTAGACTGCGGCGGCTTATCGAAAAAGATGGCCTTGGTGAGGAAGTAATTTTCCCCGAAGCCCTCTTTCACCAGCCGGCAAAGGTTCTGGTTAAACAGCACGGTTTTGAGTTTGGGAATCTCCTGCAGCAGGTTCCGGATGGAAAACAAATCTTCGGTGCCTTTGAACCGGTCTGGATGCGCCTGCGTGGTGCGTTTGATGATGCTGAGCATCTGTCCCACTTCTTTGTGGGTGTATAGGTTATCTAAAATGGCGGAGCCGCTGCGCAGCACTTTCCGCTTACAGCTTTCCAGCTCTATCAGGTTCAGTTCTTTCTCGTACAGCTCCGCGGCGTTTTTCATCTTGTCCTGAATGCGGCGTTTCAGGCGCTCCGGTTTCAGCACTTTCACGCAATCCCCAAAGCCCATGATCTCGCGCTCCAACTCAAAATTCAGCTGCACCTGGAGCTGCACAATAATGCCATTACCTGTTCTTTCCAGTAATTTCTGCGAGTGGTGCAGGGGTTTGGTGAGCACGTAGGGGGCATTGTCAGCGTTGAAATACAGCTCCACAGTCTGCGGTTCCTCAGTGGGGTTCACGGTCACCCCTATCACGTCTCTAAAGTAGGCCGAAACATCAATGGTGGTGTTCTCCACGTAAGCCACCTGCGCCTCCTCCACTGCAATAATACGGTCGAGCGCCAGGGTAAGCACCGGCTGAGACCGCTTCTTCACGCCCACCAGAAACCACCGGTTCCGGAATTCTTTCAGAAAGTACGGGTGAAAGGTAAAGTCGCTGGCATCACGGGCGCGGAAAGACTGATAGGTCAGCGTGAGCGCCTGCTTTTTCAGGATGGCCTGGTACAGCACATCCAGGTGCTCCAGTCCTTTCAGGTGCTCGTTTTTTTCCAGGTCAATAATGGGTGCTTGCTTCGTTTTAGCGGTGTAGATTCGGTCTTCCAGCTTCTGCACCATGCCGTTGAGCTCGTTAAAATGCGTAAAGCCCTTAAACTGCCGCAGTATTTCCACTACCTCGGTCAGTTTACCCAGATCCTGATCGGTGAGCGGAATGTTGGTGATGGAGTAGTCAGGGTCTTCATAGGAGTAGTACTTTTTGTCCACTACCACAATCGGCGCATTGTACCCCAACTTATCGCTGCGCATGAGCTGCAAGTCCATCTGCACGGTGCGCCGGCTCACGCCTTTGTCAATGCCCTCGTACTCGTATAAAGCCTCAGAGCAGGCTTCAATCAAGTCTTCCAACGTCCATTTACGGTACCGGTTCCGGAGGCAATTGTCTATGGTTCTGAAGCGGATAAGGGCATTGCGGTTAACGGGCATGAGGGTGTCAGTAATCAGTGAACAGTTATTAGATTAAAGTGAGTGGTTATGGTTTTTTGCTTCCCTGAATAGCAGGATGCAAGGCTATAAACTCAAACCTACCGTTGATGCTTTGGGAAGAAATTTAGAAAAAACTTTCTACTACGCAAAAAGCCTGCGCAGTTAGGTCTTTCTTTTGAAGCATCAAAAGAAAACAACTATGGAAAAACTGATACAACAGAAACTGCAGGAACTAGAGACCCAAAACAACATCACCATTTTGTTTGCCATAGAAAGCGGCAGCCGCGCCTGGGGTTTCCCCTCACCCGACTCTGATTATGATGTGCGATTTGTGTACCAGCACCAGCCAGACTGGTACCTGTCCATTGACGAGCGGAAAGACACCCTTGAGTCTATGGACGGCGACCTTGACTTGGTAGGCTGGGATCTGCGGAAAGCATTACGCCTGCTCCGTAAATCCAATGCGTCAATATTCGAAAAAATGCAGTCGCCTATAGTGTACAGACAGCAGAGGTCATTTCTGGAAGATTTGCAGGCAGTGGCACCTACTTATTTCTCTTGTCGGGCTGGGCTGCACCACTACCTGAGCATGGCCTTCAACTATTACAAGGCTTGTGCGCCAGAGCAAAATGTAAAGCTGAAGAGCTACTTTTATTTGCTGCGCACCACCCTGGCCAGCCGCTGGATTGTGGAGTACCGAACTATGCCGCCCATGCTGTTCACGGAGCTGCTCCCATTAGTGGAAGATCCCTCGCTACTTCAAAAAATTGAGGAGCTTCTTACACTAAAAGCCACCGTAACCGAACAATATGTACACCCAAAGGAAGAGGCGCTGGAGCAGTATCTTTACCAAACGTTACGCTACTGCGAAAGCAAAGCTGAAGACATGCCCAAAGCCAATGGCAGTACCGAAGCACTGGATACCTTATTCCGTAAAACCGTTTTAGACCATGGCACTCTCGCTTGAAGATTTACCTAAAAAGAACCTTTTACTGCTGGAGTGCATCAGCGGTAGCAAAGCTTATGGCCTGGCCACCCCCACCTCTGACACCGATATCCGCGGGGTATTTGTGTTGCCGCAGGCAGACCTGTACGGGCTGCACTACACTGAGCAACTGAACAACCCCAGCAACGACATTGTTTATTATGAGCTGAAGCGGTTTGTTGAATTGTTGGCCAAAAACAACCCCAATATGCTGGAGTTGCTGGCTATGCCTGAGGATTGTATTCTACAACAGCACCCTTTGTTCCAGCGCCTAAAGCCTAAGCTGTTCCTATCCAGGCTTTGCCAGACCACTTTTGCCGGCTACGCCCTTACGCAGGTCAAAAAAGCCAAAGGTTTGAACAAGAAAATTGTCAACCCGGTGGAGCCGCAGCGCAAAAGCGTGCTGGACTTTTGCTTTGTGGCACAGGGGCAGGGCGCGGTACCGGTACTGGAATTCCTGGCGGAGCGCGGGCTACGGCAGGAAACCTGTGGGCTGGCCAAGATTCCGCACATGCCGGAACTGTATGGCCTGTATTCTGACCCAGTTTCCAACTTCAAAGGCATTGTCCAGAACTCCGAAGCCAACGATGTTTCACTTAGCTCCATTCCTAAAGGCTTGGAACCACTGGCGCTCATGTCCTTTAACAAGAACGGTTACTCCACTTACTGCAAAGAATACCGCGAGTATTGGGAATGGGTGGAGAGACGGAACGACGCCCGCTACCAAAACACCCTCAGCCACGGCAAGAACTATGATGCCAAGAACCTCATGCACACGTTCCGGCTGCTAGACATGGCCGAGGAAATTGCCCGCACCGGCCAAATACAAGTACGCAGACCCAATCGTGATTTCCTGCTCCAAATCCGCTCCTGTGCATTTGAGTATGCAGAACTGGTGCAGATGGCCGAGGAACGGATTGAAAAGATGGATGCGCTTTATGCCGCTTCTGATTTACCTATAGAGCCAGATCTGACAAAGATAAATGAGGTGCTGGTGCAAATGCGGCGGGAGTTTTACCAGTGTTAAATAAGGCTGTGTTAAAATGGCATATCTGTTTTGGGCCTGATTTTATAAAAACAGGCCCAAAACAGGTTATTTCATAAGACCATCCTAATGATAATTAAGCTATTTTTGTTTAACACAACTTATATCAAATATTTTATTCTTTACAAGCAGGTTTTCATAACCAATATTGAATTCATCTAGCCAAATGAAAAAGCTTTTACTTTCCCTCCTCTTGTTACTTCCTTCCGTTCTTCTTTGGGCGCAGGTACCAGAATTTAATCTAACAAGAACCTTTGGCTTACCTATGTCACACGCCTATGACATAGCCCTAGACCAGGAGGGAAACAAATATGTTTTGGAACACAATCATGTGAAAGTGTTTGACAGTTCGGGCACTTTTCTAAAGACGATAGGGGAAGTCACAGAAGATTACCCAGGGTATATGAATGCCATTGACGTTGACCGGCAGGGAAATGTGTACCTCCTCAACTTCAGCTATTCTTATGTAAAAATCTTAAACCCTTCCGGCGCCTCCATAGCTAAGTTTGATGTAAAACCGTCCGGGCAAACAGCACATGTTTCCGGTATTGCGGTTGACTCAGAAGGAAACAGCTTTGTTCATTATAATGAGGTAAATCTAATTCAAAAGTTTAACAAAAACGGTGTTTTACTCCGAAGCTTTACCACAGGCGTTCCCTTAAGAAGAATTACCATTACGCCCAATGATATCCTTTTGGCTTCTTCCACCGCAGACCAAATCATGAAGTATTCTTTGGACGGCATCCTGCTTGGCACCATTAAAATTTCTCTTCCTCATAATACTTCCACCAAAAACTACGGAGACCTGGGCGTAGATTCTTCTGGTAATTTGTATGTCATTGAAGAGTATAGCAAGAAGATTGAAAGGCTTTCTGAGGGAGGCCAATATTTAAGTACCGTTGGGGCCACAATCAGTAATGGAACTAAGAATCTGGCCATAAGTGCTCAGGGCGAAATACATGTTGCAGAAAATTATATTGACCAAAATGGCCTGGTTCAAATCTTTACTTCCTCCGGAGAACTCAGGCAAACCATTGGGAACACAAAAAGATACAAATCCATTACTCAAGACAGTTTCGGGAATTATTACCTGCTCCAGACTTCCCCTGCGGTAGCCATAGAGAAATACAATTCTTATGGGAAGCTGCTTTTGAAATTTGAATACACAGGAATTGAGTCAGGCTTTCAATGGTTACCAATTGGCATTCAAGCCGATGCCATGGGTAATGTGTTCTTGTTTGAATCTAATACCACCAATAGAGCCCGCATTAAACAGTTTTCTTCTGCAGGCAAATTGATGAAAACCCTCATGGAGTTCCCTCCTACCCCTACGAACGGTATTTACAAGTTTGCGCAGTTCCACTTAGACTTTCAGGGCAACTTTTATGTGCTTAACGCACAATTTGGCCATGCTGTAAAAATCAATCCGAAAGGGGAGATTATAGGTTACCCTGGCGGAGGCAGAACTTTCTATTCCCCTTCTGCTTTGACCACCGACAAAGCCGGCAACCTGTACGTGGTGGATTACAATAATTACAGAATTCATAAGTACAGCAGTACAAATGCCGTACTTGACGTTTTCGATCTAAAAGGTCCGGAAGGCTCTTATCCGCGGAATTTTAACCTGCCTTTAGCTTCAATTCAGGTAGATCATTTTGGCAATATTTATTTATGGAGTGGTGAGGGAAGTGTGATTAGGGTAATTAACCCTAAAGGCCAACAAATCAGCTCCATACCTAGCTCGTCCGGTCTGTTATCTTTTAATAGAACAGGTAACAAACTGTTGGTGCTGAACTTCTCTTACGTTACGGAACATCTTTCTGCAGGCACGCCAATTGAAAGCGCCATAACCGGTAAAATTTTCCAGGATTCAAATTTAAACTGTAAAGTCAATACTGGGGAGAAGCCCTTGCCCGGCATAATAGTAAAAGCCGAACCAGGCCCCTATTATGGTATTTCTGATGAAAACGGAGAGTATGTAATTCCGGTGAAGAGTGGCTCCTATACTGTTTCGGCCTTGATACCACCCTCTGTTACAGGAAAACAGATTATTCCCACTTGTTCACCCACTGGCCCTATCATAAACGTGGAGAAAGATGGAATCTTGGTCATGGGCCCAGACTTTGGCTATCATGTAACTCTGTCCCCAATTCTTAACGTCTCCCTCTCCTCTAACCGGCGCAGACGCTGCATGGAGAACCTGACCACTGTCTCCTATTCCAACACTGGCTTCGCCCCGGCGGCAAATGCCAAGGTGCACGTGCAGTTTCCGGCGGAGGTCATTTTCAAGTCCGCCTCGTTTCCCTTCACCAGAGACGCCAGGGGCAACTACGTCTTCGAGGTGGGCACCCTGCAGCCGGGCCAGCGGGGCACTATCTCCATCAGTGACTCCGTCTCCTGCGCCGACCCTACTATCAGGGGCCTCACCGTCTGCACCAAAGCGTGGATCACCCCTACCAATACCTACCCCGAGTCACCCGTCTGGGACAAGGCCGACATCGCCCTCTCCGCAGCGGAATCTGCGGGGGACCAAGCCCGATTCGTTCTGCTGAACAAAGGCCAGGGCAGCATGAAAGACAGCCTCTCCTTCCGCATCTACGAAGACCAGGAGCTCCTGACAACAGGAAAGTACCAGCTCGCCTCCGGCGACAGCACCGTCCTGCGCGTACCTACTACCGGCAGAGTGCTTAGGATGGAAGCAGAACAGCCTGAGGGGCACCCAATCAAGACCATGGCCAGCGCCAACCTAGAGATCCGAAGCCGCAACACCTCCGGTCTGCCGGACGTGGCCATGATGGCCCTTCCGCCCGACGACCCTGAGCCTGAGTTCGTGGAGGAGTGCCTGCCCATCGTGGACTCCTACGACCCCAATGACAAGCAGGTGGTGCCCGTGGGCCTCACCTCAGAGTTCTACACCCCCACCAACACCCCGCTGCGCTACACCGTCCGGTTCCAGAACACCGGCACCGACGTGGCCTACCGCGTGGTGGTAGTGGACACGCTCTCCGCTGACCTGGATATGGCCACCTTTCAGGTGGGCGCGGTGTCGCACCCGTACGTGCTCTCGGTGAGCGGTAAGGAGAAGCCGGTACTCACCTTCACCTTCAACAACATCATGCTGCCCGACAGCGCCGCCGACCAGGCCGGCAGCAACGGTTTCATCCAGTTCAGCGTGAGGCCGAAAGCAGACCTGCCGGAGAAACACCTGATCGAGAACCTGGCCGACATCTTCTTCGACTACAACGAGCCGGTGCGCACCAACACCATCCAGAACCGCATCTACGACATGCCGCCTGTACTCAGTGATCGCCAGTTATCAGCAAGGGATGTGGTTGTGTCACCGAGCATAGAGGCTTTCTCCCCTGCCCAAGGGAGGATAGGTACGCTGGTCACCATCTCCGGCAGGAACTTCAGCCCCACCGCCTCCGGCAACAAAGTATACTTCAACGGCACCCAAGCCCAGATAACTGCCGCCACCGCCACAGAGCTGAAAGCGTTGGTGCCATTTGGCGCAACTACGGGCAAGGTGAAGATAGTTACCTCTGACGGGACAGCCAGCGCCGCCGAAGTGTTCACTGTCTTTCAAGTACCCACCATCAGTTCCCTCTCCTCGTGGGAAGGCACACCGGGGGCAACAATAACCATCACAGGCACCCACTTCTCGTCCGTCATAGCGGAAGACACCGTCTACTTCAACGGCGTGGAGGCAAGAGTACTGGAGGCCTCAGAAACGCAGCTCAAGGTAGAGGTGCCTGCCACCGCCTACAAAGGAAAGATCCTGATCAAGACCCTCGGGGGGCAGGTGGAGAGCGCGCAGGAGTTCATGGTCTGGCATCACCCTGTTGTGGCGGACTTCAGCCCCAATGCAGCAAAGGTGGGAGTTGAAGTGACCATTACCGGCAGCAAGTTCGCTGAGGGCGCCGACAAAAATCAGGTATTCTTCCATACAACGCAGGCGCAGGTAATAGAAGCCAGCCCTACCTTATTGAGAGTAGTAGTACCAACGGGAGCCACAACAGGCCCAGTAAAAGTGATCACAGAGAATGGCCAAGGCACCAGCCCTACTAACTTTATCATTTACCAACCACCTGTTATTACCAGCTTTAGCCCCACTGAGGGAATTATTGGTTCAGAGGTGACGCTGCAAGGCAGCTTCTTAACCCAAGAGTTGGTAAAACAGGTTTTGCTAGGAGAATTGATTTGCCCTATTATCAGATTCGGCACAAACTCAGTTACTGTAACCATACCGCATAATGCCACCACCGGCAAATTCACTATACTGTCAAAAGGTGGAGAAGCCGTTAGCCACACCGCTTTCAAAGTATGGTATACTCCCTCCATTTCTGGTTTTAATGTACCAAGACAACGCGTGGGCGGGCTCGTTATCCTTTTAGGAGACAATTTTGCTGCAGAGAATAACAGAAATGTTGTACAGTTTGGTGATAAGCCAGCAGAAGTACTAGCGTCTACAGGGAACTCAATCCTGGTAAAAGTACCTGCAGTCGCGGTGTCAGGCATGGTGACCGCTACTACGCCTGGCGGCTCTGCCAGCAAATTCTTTGAAATTATTCCTGCGCCCATCATTACAGCAGTGCAACCTGCCCGTGCCAGTGTGGGCTCGGTAGTAGATTTAAAAGGAGATAACTTCTTAGCCATTGGGGAGCAAGACACCGTTTGGTTTGGTGAAGCAAAAGCATTGGTCTTGAACGCCTCCAACACTACTATACAGGTGCGGGTACCGCGAGGTGCCGTCACCGGACAGGTAACGGTAGCGGGGCTGGGCGGTCGGGCTCACGCCAACTTTACCGTTGAGGAACTCACCGCAGACCAGGCTATTCAGGTGTACCCTAACCCTAGCACAGGCAAGTTTACCGTTGACTTTATTAAAGCTGATTTTGATGTGCAGGCAGTACAGGTTTTTGAAATAACCGGCAAACTGCTACACACTCAAAACATCACAGCGGGTCAGACGGAGAGCGTAGAAGTGAACCTAAACCATGCCCCACCCGGAATGTTCCTATTGGTGATCCATACCTCAAGAGGCAAGGTGATTAAAAGAATTTCTATCATATAAATGAACAGCCCATTAAAATTCATTGCAAAGGAGCAAGTGCAACTATAATTCACTTCGATTAAGAAGAATGGATTTCCATTCACACAAATTAAAACCTCTAGTAATGAAGAGTTTACACTTTTGGCTTTTCCTTTTGGCCAATGCCGTCTTGGTTTGCTTCCTTAGCCAAACAGTTATCGCACAGGGAACTGCCAGTGTTTCCAAAAAGGTAGACAGTCTGCGGTTTGTCACCGAAATGCCCTCCATCTGCGAGGGAACACCAGGTACGGCAAATGTTCTTACCCAAGGTTGTGGCTCAAAACATTTCTGGGAAGTAGTTAAACTTAAGGCCAACGCTATTCCCCTACTGCTGGACAAGTTAGATGACTCCACTTCCACTGCCGCGGCTGTATCCATGTTTGGACACCAATATACAGTGGCCGACATAGCCTATGTGGCCTTAGGTGAAATATTCATGGCTTACCAACCTTTGAATTATTAGGCACTAAATTCGATGAAGTAGGCTGTGGCTACTGTTCTTACTGGAAACACTTAAACAAGCAGTATAAAAACAGAAAAGATTTTAAAGCCGCTGTCCGGAAATGGTATAAGCAGAACAAAAATAAACTTGTTTGGGTAGAAAGCCATTCTTTTGAATCATGCGATTGCACCGGAACACATCCGAATGGAGGACATTATGAAGTAAAAAAGTAATTTCATTTTAAACCTGTTTTCCTGAAAACAAGACTAAAACAGAGCCACCCTCTACCTCCGTACCTTTGCCTGCTCTATAATCAAGTGAGCTATTTCTTGCCACTTCTCTTCCTGCAGAAAATGTTTGGCATTCAATTGGTGTACTTCCTTTAGACCTGCGGCCTTTTTTATTTCCTCTCCATGCTCCTCAAAGCGGAGGGCAGGGTCTTCAGCGCCCCAGATAGCCTGCACCGGATAGGGCACGTTCTGCACCGCCCGCAGGCACGTTTCTCTGAACTCCTCGCGGTGGTCAAAATTGCGCATGATCCGCAGAAAAGCAGCTCCATTGTCTTCGCGTTTCAGCAGATCTACATAGGCGTAAACCTCTTCTTTGCTGATGTTCTCTGTGTCAGACACGCCCATAGTGGTAAACATCATATACCAAGTGAGATGTTGCACGGCAGCCAGCTGCGCCTCGCCTAACACAGGCTTTTCAAAGGGGCGCATGGGCAGCGGTTTCTTAAAGTTGACCACATCTATCCAAGTGTTCAGGATGGTAAGGGACAGAATGCGGTCTTTGTGCTGGGCGGCAAGGGCAAACCCAATGGGGCCACCAATATCATGCACTACCAAATGATATTTTGCAAGACCAAGTTTGTCTGCAGCCTTCGCCAGGAAACGGGCGAAATGCGGAAAGGAGTATTCAAAGTCCTGAGGCCTGTCTGTCAATCCTAGTCCGGGTAAATCAACGCACACGCCCCGGTAACCATTGGCGGCGAGCTCGGCAATGACCTTGCGATACAGGTAAGAAGAAGTAGGTACCCCGTGCACGCATAAAACCGCCTCACCACCGCCCTGATCCAACACAAAAGTCTTCAGGTGTTCTACCTCTATAAACGTACCGGCCTCTTTATGCCGATCTATAATTTGGTCAACAGTAAGCTGGTCTTGCATAGAACGTTCTTTTGAATTCAGACGAAGAAAAAAATGCCAAGCCCAGACAACAGGCTGCCCAAGCTTGGCTATCAAACTGGAGCCGTAAAGGCACCTACAACGGCGGAAGCTGTTCGGCCTTCTGTTTCAGCCATTGCTCTTTGTCAGGATCCATTTCCTCGGGTCTGGACAGCAAGCCTACGACCAGACCAGTCAAGCCCATGGCGACAAAGGTGTTGCGGGCTTTCGCATTTTTAGAGAACCCAAAAAGCCAGGGAGCGGCCAACGCAAAGGCGCTGGTGGCAAAGTCAACGGCCAGGTGCATTTTAAAGGGCATGGCCTTTACGGCTCCCCACTCTGCCCTGGTGACCAAGGCTGACACCAAGGTTCCGCCGCTAATGGCGCGGCAAAGGGTGGTGGCGGTTTCTTCTTCGGTAAAACCCACTGTCTCGGGGGCCGAGGCTACGGCCGGAATATACGCCACATCGGCAATGCCGTGCAGTTCTCTTGAAATAGGTTGCCACATATATTTCTGATTTAAGGTGGAAAAAGCCGGTAGCCCAAAGCGTACCATGTCTAGTTCTGTACGAGGCGGCTCAAAGGATGTTCAGGCGAAATAATCAGGAGGAAACGCTTCGGTCTTAATTTGTTTTTGGCCCGTTTTCTAGAAATCAGCCCAAAAACAAAAACTTGTATTAATTTTTCTAAAACTGCGCAAAAACACTGCGCACATTAGCTTTTGCTTTGCCACTGTTCAACACGCAACCCTACAAACTATGGCAAACGAAACACTTACCGGAAAAGACCTGCTCGCCCTTGGCTTCCCTGAGGGCAAGGCAATTGGTGTGACGCTCAAATTGCTGCAGGCGCACTTTGCCGCTACTCCCCTAGAGGAACAGCTTCTACTTTTAGCGCAGGTACTGGCCAACCCAGCCGAATACCTTGCCCACCCCGTTCTCGCGGACTTGGCAGAGGCGCTTACGGCACCCAAGGCACCAGGCATTATTCCCCTGCATGACGCACCTATTCCCTTCACCACGTATGGCGTGGAGGGGATTGAGTCAGGGGCGAAGCGCCAGATGGTGACGGCCATGCGTTTGCCGGTGGCGGTGGCGGGTGCCCTCATGCCCGATGCGCATCAAGGCTACGGCTTGCCCATTGGCGGGGTGCTGGCCACGCGCAACGCCATTATTCCCTACGCCGTGGGCGTGGACATTGGGTGCCGCATGTGCCTGACGCTTTACCCAGCTCCGGCCACGTTGATAACCGAGCAACGCGACCAACTCAAAAAGATATTGGTAGACAACACGCGCTTCGGGCGGGCCACGTTCCAGAAGCCGCAGGAGCATGCCGTGATTGACCGCGCGGAGTTCATGGAGATTCCGGTGCTGCGTGGGTTGAAAGACCGGGCCTTTTCGCAGTTGGGTTCTTCGGGTGGCGGAAACCACTTTGTGGAGTTCGGGGCGGTGACGCTCTCTGATGCCCAGAACGAGTTTGGCTTACCCGTGGGAGAATATCTGGGTATTCTCTCCCACTCGGGTTCCCGCGGATTGGGTGCGCAAATTGCCGGGCATTACACCAAACTGGCCATGGCGCAAACGCCGCTTCCGCAGGAGGCCCGCCACCTGGCCTGGCTAGATCTGGACACTGAGGCCGGGCAGGAATACTGGCTCGCCATGAACCTGGCCGGCGACTACGCCAGCGCGTGCCACCACCAGATTCACGCGCGGCTGGCGCAGGCTCTGGCCCTGGAACCGCTGGCCCTAGTGGAGAACCACCACAACTTCGCCTGGAGAGAGCTGGACGCGCAGGGGCGGGAAGTCATTGTGCACCGCAAAGGCGCTACTCCGGCCGGATTAGGCGTGCTGGGTATTATACCGGGCTCCATGACCGCCCCCGGCTTTATCGTGCGCGGACGCGGCGTGGCGGCTTCGGTCAACTCCGCTTCGCACGGGGCCGGACGTCAGATGTCCCGCACCCAAGCCCAGAACACCCTCTCTCCCGCCCTGGTGCAACAGCACCTGCAAGCCGCGGGCATAGACCTCATCGGCTCCGGCCTGGACGAAGCGCCCATGGCCTACAAAGACATCCACCAGGTCATGGCCGCCCAGCAGGAACTGGTAGACGTGGTAGGCACTTTCACCCCTAAGATTGTGCGAATGTGTGGGAATGAGAAGTATTTGGAGGGGGAGTAAAAATTAGATAGATTTATAGAACTAGGACAATAATGAACCGGCTATAAAAATTTATCAATGAACAAATACTTGTATTTACCTAAAAGTGTCATTAACCAAGATTATATAAATACTGAAAACCAAATAATTAACTGTATAGGCAGTATAAATAAATTAAATATATTAATTGGCTCAAACAATTCCCGTAAAAGCAGATTTACCAGATCTTTACTCAAACTTCCATCACTTAACTTATTAAATATTAACATTCAAGAAATTATACAGAAGATTAAATTTGAAGCAGAAAATATATTTACTTCATTCGATGAAGGATCTCATGTTACAATCACTAAAAGAACTTCAGCAAACTCAGTTCAAAATATAAACCCAGACTATACCTTCTTTAATAAAATAAAAAATTTTATAATAAATTTCAATTCAAGTTCAATAGAAGTAAATGAATATTATATTAATAAAGTTATTGACGACACCATAAACTCTTTAAATTCATCAGACGATATATCAACCTCACTAATCCAAATTAAACAACTCAACCTTGCTCTTGACGTTATTGTAAATATTCATGAAATCATAAATGAGACAGGAGGCAATCATACTAGCTATATAAGAGTAAACGCTTCATCAAATAAAGTCTTAAAAGGGTTTAATAATTTCAAAAATTTATTAGATCTAACCACAACGCTATTAAATTCTAAAATTGACTATTTTAGTCCAAAAAAAATTTATATTCCTACACTAAGATCCGCTGTCTCTTTTTATGACAAATCAGACAATAATCAAACCTATAAAATCAATAGAGATATATACCATTCAACAATTTGCAAGCACTATCAAATCAAGCCAGAAGACAAGATAGAAGTCTTTACTGGAATGGATCTCTTCAACAAGATAAAGAAAAACAGGAATAGCAGAAGAGAAATTAGAGATAGATTTAGAAATTTCGAAGAATTTCTAAGTAATAACTTTTTTGATGGAAGAGATATAGACATAATCGCCCTTGAAGAAGACACTAATGAAGAGGAACATATTCAGATTTATATTAAAGGAGAAGAAGACAGAGAAATTCATGATTTAGGTGATGGCGTTCAATCTTTAATAATTCTCCTCTATCCTATATTTATGGCAGAAAAAGATTCATGGTTTTTCATTGAAGAGCCAGAAATAAACTTACACCCTGGACTTCAACACATTTTTTTAAACACACTTCTTGCGAATAGCTTCATCAAAAGTAAAAATCTAACTTTCTTTTTAACAAGCCATTCCAATCATCTGTTAAATCTTAGTTTATCACATCAGAAATCAATCTCAATCTTTTCATTCGAAAAAATTGAGATTGAGAATAAGAGCCCAACAAGAATATCCCAAGTAATTGGAAACAATACCAAAGTATTAGACTTACTCGGTGTTTACAATGCTTCAGTTTTTATGTCAAATTGTAGCATATGGGTAGAAGGAATCTCAGACAGGCGCTACCTTCAAGCATTTTTATTAGCATACTCCAACACCCAAACAAAAACATATCAGGAAGATTTACATTATTCTTTTTTTGAATATGCTGGTTCAAATCTTCAGCATTATCTTTTTAATGAAGAAAATTCTAATGACCTTAACAAAATAAAAGCTCATTTCCTTTCCAATAGAATTTTCATTCTTGCAGATCAAGATTCAAGTGATTGGAAACAACAAAAGCATGAAGAGTACCAGAAATGGCAAAGCGAAAAATTTCTTTATAAAACAACTGGCGCTTTAGAGATCGAGAATACCCTTTCGGCGGTAATCATAAATAGAATCATGAAAAAAGTTCTAAAGATTGAAAGTGAGATTGTTGATAGAATGGAATTTACAGAATTAAGGTACAGACAAGAAGGATTAGGCAAATTCCTTACTGAAAGATTAAGAAATAAAGTACCAAAAATTCCTAAAGTTAAAGAGACAAACAGCAACACCTTGACAACTGATTATAAAAACAAATTCTCAAAATTTGTCCTAGATGAAGTTGAAGCCCATAACTTAACTTGGAAAGACATAAGCCAAAACCAAGACGCAAGAGATATTACAATTACTTTATTTGAATTTATTCAGAGGCATAACAATAATTTTAATTAATTTTCTAAAACTTTCTCCACCTACGCAAAAAGACTGCGCACTGCCCCCTCACCTTTGTATCGTTCACTAACCACAAAGGCGATGCGATTCAACTTCTTCAAACCGAAAACAAAAGCGACCGAAGCCGACACCTTGAATTATGAGGGGGCGTTGGCTTGGAAAATGGACCCGAAGGCGGAGCTGTACGCGGCCACTGTCACGGCTTCGTTGCAGAACACCTTTTACCAGACCGCCGGTGCCCGGCTGGAGCGGTTGCAGGAACTGGTGGCGCAGAACGAGCCGGAGTTTGTGGCGAAGCTGGCGGTGTACGCCCGCACCAAAATGAACCTGCGCAGCGTGCCCCTGGTATTGCTGGTGGAGCTGGCGCACCGGCACCGCGGCGACAACCTGGTGAGCCGCGCCGTGGCCCAGACCCTGCAACGCGTCGATGAAATTACCGAATTGCTGGCGTACTACCAGCTCCGGAACGGCCGCCAAGGCACCAAAAAACTGAACCGGCTTTCAAAGCAACTGCAGCGGGGCGTGGCCCTGGCCTTCAACCGCTTTGATGCCTACCAGTTCGCCAAGTACAACCGCGCCGCCGAGGTCAAACTCCGCGATGCCCTGTTCCTGGTGCACCCGCAGCCCAAAGACCAGCGGCAGCAAGCCGTATTCCACCAGATTGCCTCTAACACACTGCCCACGCCCTACACCTGGGAAACCGAACTGTCGGCGCTGGGGCAACAGCCCTTTGCAGATAAGGAGGCGCGGGATCAGGCGTTTCGAGCGAAGTGGGAAGAGCTCATAGACAGCGGGCGGCTGGGCTATATGGCCCTGCTGCGCAACCTCCGCAACATTCTGGAGGCCCAGGTTTCTGATGCGCACATCCGGAAGGTATGTCAGACGCTGGCCAGCCCGCTGGCGGTGCAAAAAGCGAAGCAGTTGCCGTTCCGGTTTCTGGCGGCGTACCGCGAGGTGAAAGGCCTGGCCTCAGCCGATGTCTCCCGCGTGCTCAGCGCGCTGGAAGAGGCCGTGCAGCACAGCATCCGCAATTTGCCCGGCTTTTCCGGTGAGCAGAAGGTGGTCGTGGCCTGTGACGTGTCGGGCTCTATGCAGATGCCGGTATCGGCGCGGAGCAAGGTCATGCTCTATGACATTGGCCTGCTCCTGGGCATGCTGTTGCAACACAAATGTGAGCGGGTCATCTCCGGCATGTTCGGCGACACCTGGAAAACCATAAACCTGCCCAAAGGGCAAGTGCTGGCCAACGTGCAGGAGCTGTACCGTAAGGCAGGCGAAGTGGGCTACAGCACCAATGGCTTTCTGGTGATCAAAGACCTGCGCCAACGGAAAGTGAAAGCAGACAAAATCATGCTCTTCACCGACTGCCAGCTCTGGAACAGCACCGGCAACAACACCAGCCTGGCTCACGAGTGGAAGCAGTACAAGGCCCTGTACCCTTGCGCCCGCCTCTACCTGTTTGACCTGGCCGGCCATGGCACCACGCCCCTAAGCCTGGAGCAGGACGATGTCTTCCTGATCTCCGGTTGGTCAGACAAGGTGTTTGAAGTACTGCAGGCCATTGAGAACGGCGGCAACGCTTTGGCGGAGGTAGAGAAAACCGAGATAGATTAAACCTGCAATACTATAAAAGCGTTTCCGGCCTGTTTTTAAGAAAACGACCCTAAAACGCAAGTTGAGAACCATACAAAGTAAAAGGAAAGGTGCCGTAGACGGGAGTTACTTCGACTTCCATTCGATAGCATGTGTCGGGGGTTCGAGTCCCTCCGCTCCCCAGGGGGCGTAGTTCAGTTGGTAGAGCAATGTTTACAGTCTCCTGTTGCTTGTCGCCCTTTCCGCCTCCTTTTATGGCCTCACCAGACTAAACAAATTTGAAGCGCTAAAACTTACTTAGAAAACAGAGAAACAGGAAAGGTGCCGTAGGCGCGTGATACTTCGTGGTAAGTCTTTTTGACGTTGCAGGTTCGAGCCCTGCCCGTCCGCAAGGGCGGTAAGCACGCGCCGCCTGTCGCCCTTTCCCCTCTCCTGTTTTAGACCTGATTTCTGAAAAACAAGGCAAAAACGAGCGGTGCCGTAGGTGGGAGTTACTTCGATCCTTAATCCGTGGGTCGCGGGTTCGAGTCCCGTCACCTCCACCAGCTTTTATCACTGGAGGTGTAGCTCAGTTGGTAGAGCAACGTACAGTCTCCTATCGCTTGTCGCCCGCTCGTGTGCCTTAATTATTTACAAGTAGAATTTGAAGCTCATTTCCATTGGTGTACCCAACAAAACAGTTACCAATGGGGGGAATGAGCTGGCAATACCTATTAAATTTTTAACCAAAGAACGGTGCCGTAGGCAAGAGTTACTTCGATTCAGGTTCGGGAAGTGCAGGTTCAAGTCCTGCTACTCTTTCTCCCAGAGAAAGAAACTGGTGTAAGGTAGCACGCCAAAATGTCTCTTCCCGTTTGTTGCCCGTTTCTTTGGCTAAATTCCAAAGCAGCATCAGCTAGTAGATTCTGCAACAGCTAGTTGCTTTATATATCCAAAAGCTCCAACTACCTTACTCTCCCTTTTGGCTACGTGCAAGCGCACAGAATTATTTCATTTCTTTTAGTTGGTATTTTTGTATGTTTACTCATAGAAAATTTACATATCAAATTAAATCCGCGCATAACCCCCGCTTATGAAAACCCCTATAGTATTTCTTCTATTCATTGTTTTTTTCTTCCTTGGAGGTCTTAAAACCTTCTCACAGGCGCTGTTTAACCCTATTAGCTTCAGCAGCAAAGGCACTGATTTTGTTTATGATGCTGCCACTGATGTAGAAGGCAACATGTACGTGGTGGGCACTATGGGTCACTACCTTGAAACCAGAGGGTACATTAATTCTACCACCTCTTCCACTGAAGTTAGTTCTGATGCAAGCTTCCTTGCGGTTTTCGACCTAGCGGGCAATTTGAAGAATTTCAAATCTTTACGTACCCTGGGAGAACATTTCCCTTCGGTAACTGTAGACAGCAAAGGTTTTATCTACGTCTTAGGTAATGGAAAACAAAACTCTATAGTTGTTGCCAAATTTGACTCTGAGTTGAACAACCTCTGGGTTAAAGATGAGGGGCAATTCTCGGCTGTTTATCCAAGGCAGATTATAGCAGATGAAAACGGCAACACTTATATAACAGGTTCCACCATGAGTTCAAGCATTCTTGGTCTACAACTATATAGCGGAGCCTGCTGTAAAGAGCGCGATTTTGTTCTAAAATATAACACCAACGGACAATTAGAATGGGTGAAGGCTGGCTTGGGTGAAAACTTAATTTCTAAGGGTTCTTCCTTAGCATTTGATCATTCAGGTGATGTAATACAAGTTGGGTCCATCTCAAGCTCTGGTAACTACGGCAGCTTTAATCTCAACAGCCCTAATGGAGTCAAAAACCTGCTTTTTGTAAAATATTCCCCTACAGGAGAGGTACTTCAAGCAAAATCTTTTGGGGGAGAGCAAGGTTCTACCGAGGGCATAGACCTTACCTTAGATGATGAGGACAACGTATATGTGGCAGGTACATTTAGCGGTAAAACAGCATTTGACAAGATTGAACTCAACACTCCTGCTCCACCAGTTAACACAGACACAATTAGTGATGCTTTCATTGCCAAGTTGGAACCAAGTGGAAAGGTAGCCTGGGCTAAAAGTGGGGCTTTCCCAAGTAATAACAGCCGTTATCTTACTGTTGCCTATCTAAAAGGCAGAATACAGGCCGGTGGCTATATAACCGCAGAAAATAATAATCCCTTGCCAAGAATTACCAGCTATGATCAAAACGGGACCATAATTTGGGAATCAAATTTAGGACAAAGTACTCCTGGCTTGGTAATGAAAATCTTACCTTCCTCTGGTTCTGTCAGCAAGGTGCTAGGGTATTACTTAGAATCATTTACTGCTGGAGAGCACACAGTTAAAAACTACGGCTATTATGATGCTTTTTGCGTGAATTTATTTGACGCTAGCATTTCCCTTCATCAGACTTTTATCAAAGGAAAAATTTTCCAGGAAGAGTCCGGTGACTGCTCACCAAATGAATCTGAAAAAGGAATGGAGGCAGTGGTGGTGGCTGCTTATCCTGGTCCTTTTTATGGAATTTCTGATGCTCAGGGCAATTATGCCATTAATGTAGATACGGGTAGCTACATTGTAAAGCCTGTCCTTCCCCAAGGGAATGGCAGAAAAATTACACCAATTTGCTATAATGCTGCAGAAGGTAAGCCAGTTAATGTAACAGCAGCAAACGGTGGAGTTAATAATATAAACTTCGGGAATCAGGTCATCCTTTCCCCATATTTAGAGGTAGACCTCTCCTCTAACAGGCGGCGTCGTTGCATGGAGAATGTCACCACCGTCTCCTACTCCAACGACGGCTTTGCCCCGGCGGCCAACGCTAAGGTGACAGTGCAGTTCCCCGCGGAGGTGGCCTTCAAATCAGCCAGCCTTCCATTCACTAGAGACGCCAAGGGCAACTACCTCTTTGAGGTGGGCACCCTGCAGCCGGGCCAGCGCGGCGTTATCTCCATACTGGACTCCGTCTCCTGCGCCGACCCCGACATCAGGGGCCTTACCGTCTGCACCAAGGCTTGGATTACGCCAGTGAATACATACCCAGTATTGCCGGAATGGAGTAAAGCTGACATTACCCTTGCCGCCTCTACTGCAGAAGATGAACAAGCGCGCTTTTTACTCCAAAACAAAGGTGAGGGAAACATGACCGACAGCCTCTCTTTCCGCGTGTATGAAGACCAAGAATTGCTTCTGACAGGCAAATACCAATTAGCCTCCGGCGACAGCACAGTACTCCGCGTCCCCACCACCGGCAGGGTAATAAGACTGGAGGCCGACCAGCCCGAGGGGCACCCGATCAAGACCATGGCCAGCGCCAATCTGGAGATCAGGTCGCGCAACAATGGCATTCCCGCGCCCGCCATGATGGCCCTGCCGCCCGACGACCCTGAGCTGGAAGTCTCAGAGAGCTGCCTGCCCATCATCGACTCCTATGATCCCAACGACAAACAGGTGGTTCCCGTGGGATTGACCTCTGAATTTTATACCCCCACCAACACCCCCCTCCGCTACACCGTCCGGTTCCAGAACACCGGCACCGACGTGGCATATAGAGTGGTGGTGGTAGACACGCTCTCAGTAGACCTTGACATGGCCACCTTCCAGGTGGGCGCGGTGTCGCACCCCTACGTGCTGTCTGTGAGCGGCAAGGAGAAGCCGGTGCTCACCTTCACCTTCAACAACATCATGCTGCCCGACAGCGCCGCCGACCAGGCCGGCAGCAACGGTTTCATCCAGTTCAGCGTGAGGCCGAAAGCAGACCTGCCGGAGAAGCACCTGATAGAGAACCTGGCCGACATCTTCTTCGACTACAACGAGCCGGTGCGCACCAACACCATCCAGAACCGCATCTACGACATGCCGCCCGTGCTGAGCGACCGCAAGCTGTCGGCCAAGAATGTGGTCGTGTCTCCGTCTATCTCGTCTTTCACCCCTACCCAAAGCCGCGCAGGACAACAGGTAATCATTACCGGGAAAAACTTCGCCGTCAATGCCACCGCCAACAAGGTCTACTTTAACGGGGTAGCAGCGCAGGTACAGAGTGCCTCTGCCGAAGAACTAAAAGTAACGGTGCCAGCAAATGCCTTCACCGGGAAAATCAAGGTGGTTACCCCAGATGGAGCCGTTCATAGCAGCTCAGACTACATTATCTTTCAGCCACCCACCATCAGCTCTCTTTCCGTACTTGAGGCAAAACCGGGCAGCATGGTCACCATAACTGGAACCCATTTTTCTTCAGTTGCGCAGGAAGACACTGTTTACTTCAACGGCGTGCAAGCAAGAGTAACTGAGGCCACAAAAACGCAGTTGATGGTGGAGGTTCCCGCCACTGCCACAAAAGGAAAAATCTTGATTAAGTCCTTAGGTGGGCAAGTGGAAGCCGCGCAGGAGTTCATGGTCTGGCACCGCCCTGTCATCACCAACTTCAACCCAGACAAAGGAAAGACAGACGTAACGGTAACTCTGCAGGGAAGCAATTTCGCAGAAGCTACTAACCGCAACACTGTAACTTTTGGCACTTCAGCGGCTCAAGTTATTGCTGCCACAGCTAATAGCCTCACGGTGAAAGTACCGGCCAACGCCCAGTCGGGTAAAATTCAGGTGCAGACGCCCGGAGGCACGGCCCAGACCGCCATTGATTTCACCTTTATCCCTGCTCCGGTTATCACTTCGTTTAGCCCCAACAGCGGGAGCGCCGGCACGCTGGTCACCATCACTGGCCAGAATTTCGGGGCCGATGGGCAGGCAGATGCGGTATTCTTCAATGGGGAACCCACGGCTGTCTTAGAAGCTACGCCTACTACTTTGGTGGTAAAAGCACCTAAAGGAGTGAGTACCGGAGCGGTGAAAATTGAAGGGGCCGGAGGGGAAGCTACCGGAGATGAATTTGCAGTTCTAGACCTGAGCAAGGAAGACGCCATTGCCGTTTTCCCGAACCCTAGCCGCGGCGAGATCACCGTTAACTGGTACAAGGCCAACTATACTGTGCAGCAGGTAGAAGTGTATGATGCCATCGGGAAAACATTGCTAGTACAAAAGGGGGAACCTGTTCCGGGCGATGAGGTGAAATTGAGCCTCTCCCATTTTGGGCCGGGCATTTACACCGTGCGGGTGCAGACTTCTAATGGAGCCGTAGTGAAAAGGATTATGGTGCTGTAACTGCACTTCTCCCTCCACTTGTATGAAGTGTTTTAGCCCTCTTTTTGGAAAAACAGCTTCAAAACGTATTCACCACCATCGGCTTTACCAAAACTCAGAAAGAATGCTGAAATTTGAGGCAGATGACGAAGCATTCTTTTCCCTTGCCTTTACCTGAGTTACCTGTTTCCGAAGCCATTCCGCGCCTGATGGAGGCGCTGGAGCAAAATCCGCGGGCGGTGTTGGAAGCTCCTCCGGGGGCCGGTAAAACCACTTTGGTGCCTTTGGCTTTGTTGCAGGCCGGTTGGCGTAACAACGGCAAGATCATCGTGCTGGAACCTCGCCGCTTAGCAGCAAGGGCAGCGGCACAGCGCATGGCCGATCTGCTGGGCGAGGAAGTTGGCCAGACGGTGGGGTATTGGGTGCGCATGGAGCACGTTTCCTCCAACAAAACCAGAATTGAAGTAGTCACGGAAGGAATTCTCACGCGCCTGCTGCAGTCTGATCCTGGTTTAGAAAATGTGGCTGCCATTATCTTTGACGAATTCCATGAGCGTAGCCTGCAGGCCGATATAGGTTTAGCTCTGGCTTTAGATGCGCAAGCCGTTCTCCGGCCAGATTTGCGGTTGGTGGTCATGAGTGCGACGTTAGACGCCACTCAGGTGGGGCAATGGCTGGAGGCGCCCGTCATCCGCAGCGAGGGCAGGCAGTATCCGGTAGAAACGCATTATCTCTCAGCTGCCGAGGTAGCAGCTCAATCTGGTGCCCGTCCCGCCGAACGATTGGTTGCCCTGGTACCAAAAGCCATACGTCAGGCCCTGACACAGGAAACAGAGGGCGATGTGCTAGTGTTTCTGCCCGGCATGGGCGAAATGCGCCGTATTGGTCAGGTACTGGAAGAGAAACTTCCGGCCCACGTAAACCTACACCTCTTGCATGGCGACCTGAACTTGAGCCTGCAAATGGCGGCCATTCGTCCGGCTCCGGCGGGGCAACGGAAGGTAGTGCTAACTACCAGTATAGCAGAAACCAGTTTGACCATTGAAGGCGTTAAAATTGTGATAGACGGAGGGTTTGCGCGGGTGCCTAAATTCGTGGCCAGAACCGGCCTCACCACCTTGGCTACCATTCCAGTTTCACAGGCAGCCGCAGATCAGCGCCGTGGTCGGGCGGGTCGTTTGGGGCCTGGTGTTTGTTACCGCCTTTGGTCTTCAGCTGATCATTTGCAACTCCCCGACAGGCAAGCGCCGGAGATTTGCGAGGCCGACTTAACCGGTCTAGCCTTGGAACTCTCCATCTGGGGAGTAAAGCATGTAACTGATCTGAAGTGGCTGGACACTCCGCCCGCCGCTGCGCTGGCTTTGGCCAAAGAACTGCTGCTGAAATTAGAGGCCATTGAACACAACGGCAACCCCACCGCGCACGGAAAAGCATTGGCAGCTTTGGGTTTATCGCCCCGGTTGGGTCACCTGGTGATGCGGGGCAATGAGCTAGGTTTCGGCACCACCGCCTGTGATCTGGCTGCCCTGTTATCTGACCGAGATGTTCTCAAGCCCATCCAGATTCAGTGGGGAAATCCGCTGCCAGACTTGGGCCTGCGCCTGGAGTTATTGACCGGAAAACGTCCGCCCACCCCTGGTTTCGTGCCAGATGAAAATGCTATTAGAAAAGTAAAGGAACAGGCCCAGAACCTGCGGCAAAGAATCAAATTAGCCAAAGGGAATCTAAACACAGACCCTGCCGGATTGCTTACCGCCTTGGCCTATCCAGACCGCTTAGCTCAGAGAGAAACCTCCGGCAAAGTGCGGCTGGTGAATGGCCAACGAGCCACCCTGGCCACTGAGCTGTTTTCTGAGGCTGAATTCTATGGCGTGGCGCACCTTGATCTGGGAAAGCAGCCCCGAGTACTGTTAGCCGCTCCCCTTTCAAAAGCTGAAATATTACAGTACTTTTCGTCTCAGCTAGAGAAAAAGCAGGAAGTGCGGTATGACGCTGCCACCGAACGGGTAATAGCCCGTCAAATCACCTCCTTGGGTGCCCTTACCTTGGAAGAAACTTCTTTGGCTTCTCCCGACCCTGAACTGGTGACCCAAGCACTGCTGCTGGCTCTTCAGGAAAAAAACGTGGAGCGCCTGCCATGGCCAGAAGAAGCATTGAAAGTCCGGCAAAGGCTGGCTTTTCTGCACCACCTTCAGCCAGACCTTTGGCCCGATGTCTCAGATACCGCCTTAGCCTCTACCATGGAAGATTGGCTGGCTCCGCACCTGCTGGGGCTCCGGACGATGGACCAGGTCGCCAAGCTTGACTTTAAAGAAATACTATTGGCAGACCTGACTTGGGAGCAGCGCCAGGAAATGGAACGGTTAGCCCCCTCGCATTTTGAGGTACCCAGCGGCTCCCGCATAGCGTTAGATTATTCTGATGTGGAGGCCCCTGTTTTGGCCGTGCGTCTGCAGGAAGTTTTCGGAATGCTAGACACTCCCCGCATAGGCGGCGGCAAAGTACCGCTCCTCCTCCACTTACTTTCACCCGCCTCGCGCCCTGTGCAAGTCACCCGCGACCTCCGCAGTTTCTGGAGTACCGGCTATTTTGATGTTCGGAAGGATTTGAGAGGGCGCTATCCTAAACACCACTGGCCCGAAGATCCTCTCTCCGCCCCTCCCACCCGCGGCACTAAGAAGAGGACCTGGTAGCTTCTGTTTTCAGGCTGATTTTCAAAAAACAGCCTGAAAACCCTTCGTTCTCCTTTGGCAGGTGAGGGGTTTTATTTTATAGGGAACACGAAAATATCGGAATAATCAGACCCCTTCACTGCTGATATACTACACTAAATTCTGGCGAGGCTACCTTAAGCTACTATCTCTTGGTTTGAACCCGTAGTAGAGTCTTCTTCAACCATTTATAAATACTTTGATTTCATGGTTGATCACTTTAAAAAGTTTCTGATAATCAATAGGTTTTTCACTTTTGGCAATATGGAGAAGTTGTCATAATTTACCTCCCGAAGTTTCTATTCTGCGTGTATATAACCCCTACCTACTATGCAAAAAGAACAAGCCCCTATCGGGTTTACTCTCGAGAAAAATTATGATTCAGAGTTCTGCGGTAGCATTCCTTTGCATTTGGTAAACTTGATTCAACGCCATGGCTTTCTTCTTACTCTAGACAAGCAGAACCTTAAAATCAGGCAGGTCAGTGAAAATGCCAGTGAATTCCTGAATTTACCTATAGAGGATATTCAGGGTCGGCCTATCGCTAGCTTCTTGCCTAATGAACAGGCAGAAGATTTAAAGAGCAAGATAGAGGGCAAAAATTCACAGGAAAAAATCCCCTTTACCCTTACGTTTCAGGTTCAGGGCCAAGAGGTGGCATTTACGGCACTGGTGCACCCCACCGAGGAGTACGTACTTATTGAAATTGAAAAAGCTAAACTCCCCACAGAGACTGGTACGTTTATACAGCTGTACCAGCAAACCAAATACATCACTTCCCTACTAAAACAAGCCAACTCTATTGAGGAAATAGCTCAGATAACCGTAGAGGAAATGAAAAAGCTCACGGGCTTTGACAGAATTCTGGCGTACCAGTTCGACCCGCAGTGGAACGGAATGGTGATTGGGCAGGCCAAAGAAGAAGACATGGAAGATTACATGGGGCTTCGCTTTCCGGCTTCAGACGTACCCAAGCAAACCCGGGACCTGTACCTTCGCAACCCCTACCGCCTCATACCTACCAGAGAATATAAACCAGCGCGTTTAATACCAGTCATCAACCCTATTACCCAGCGGTTCACTGATCTTTCAGAGTGTAACCTGCGTAGCGTGGCGGGTGTGCATTTAGAATACATGGCCAACATGGGTATTATGGCTTCCATGTCTCTGCCCTTGATTATTGATGATAAACTATGGGGCCTTATCTCCTGCCACCACCGATCTGCCATACATCCAAGTTATGAGCTCAGGTCTGCTTTAGAGTTGCTTTCTGACATTGTGTCTACGCAATTGGCGGCCAAAGAACGGGAGAAATCCATTGAACTCAGAGCCCAACTCAGGGGCATTCACGCACAGTTGTTGGAACAGTTATACACCACCTCCAATTTTCCCGATGGCTTGTTGAATGGCAACACTAAAATTTCTGAATTGCTAAACCTTTCAGGTGTTGCCGTGTTGTACGAAGGGGGTGTTTGGACAGAGGGGCAGGTACCATCTAATCAGGAAATAAAAGAACTGGTGTTTTGGCTAAAACGAAACCAGAACACTGCAGTATACGCCACTGACACGTTGCCTAAACAATACGTGCGGGCAAAAGAATACCATGAGGTGGCCAGCGGCTTGATCATGATGAGTATTAACCCTGAACAGGCTGAGTACGTTCTAGGTTTTCGGCCGGAGGTATTGCAGACCATTCATTGGGGAGGTAATCCTGATCAGGCCATACAGATGGAAGCAGACGGCAAATCTTACCACCCAAGAAACTCCTTCACCAGATACCAGAATACGGTAAGGCACACCTCTCTTCCCTGGCTACCTGAAGAGTTGGAAGCAGCCGAAGCCCTAAGAAGCGCAGTGCTGGAGAAGATTATCAGGGAGAGGTACTAAAGCCTATTTGGCCCAGAAGGAAGTAATAAAGGCGGTGCATTGCGCCACTTTAATGTAGAAGGCAAAGGCAAAACCTGAAAAAATAAGGCTACCGGAGAGTTAGCCTCATTTTTTTAGAGTCTTGCCGACAGATTAATTGTATATGACAACTCAGCGTGACGCTAAGTCTTTCCCTCCTCCTAAAACAGATCATTATTTGGTTGGCATAGGGGCATCGGCAGGCGGATTAGAAGCCATCCATAAGCTTTTTGATCATTTCCCGAGCAACTCCAGTTTCTCTTTTGTTATTATCCAGCACCTGTCTCCGGACCACAAGAGCCTGATGGCCGGGCTGCTGTCTAAACATACCCAAATGAAGGTGCGTGAGGCCGAGGACAACATGGTCACACAACCCAACTGCGTGTACTTGCTGCCCAGCGGCAAGCAGCTTACCATCAGCAATGGCAGGCTACATTTGGTAGACCAGGTACGTAACCGAGAGCCCAACTTTGCTATTGATGTCTTTTTTGAGTCTATGGCGAAAGACTTGGGCAGGTACGCCATTGGCATTGTGCTGTCAGGCACAGGAACTGACGGCACCAAGGGCATAAAAATGATCAAGAAAGCTGGCGGCATGGTCATGGTGCAAGACCCCGCCACTGCTAAGTTTGACGGTATGCCTAAAAGTGCCATTGAAACCGGATTTGTTGACTATATCTTCTCACCGGAGCGAATGCCTAATGAGATCATTGAATACACCCGGCAAATTCCGCTGGTAAAGACCATAATTGAGCGCAACATAGCCAATTCTGATGACGAAGTCTTAGAGGAAATATTAGATCTAATCTGCACCCATTCACAGACCAATTTTAAGAACTACAAGCGGGGCACTATTTACCGCCGCATTCAGAAACGGATGGATGCCCTGAAGGTAAAAACGCTGTCAGATTATCTAGATTACCTGCACGACACACCTGCCGAGATCAAGATTCTTTGCCAGGAGTTTTTGATTGGGGTTACCCAATTCTTCCGGGACCCTGAAGCCTTTGAGGTAGTGGAAAATGAGGTTATTCCTGAGATTATCTCCAGAACCCCGCCCGAGGAAATCATAAAAGTATGGATAACTGCCTGCAGCACCGGGGAAGAGGTGTACTCACTTGCCATTCTGTTTCAGGAGGCATTTGAGAAATTGGGGCGGGAAACACATGTCAAGCTATTCGCCACTGACATTGACCAGAAAGCCATACGCCATGCCTCAAAAGGCTCTTATCCGGCTACTATTGCCAAGCAACTTTCAGAAGAAAGACTCCAGAAGTACTTTAACTTCCAGAACAACCGCTACATCATAAAGGAGACCATACGCAAACAAGTGGTGTTTGCCCAGCATGACCTGCAGAAAGACCCGCCGTTCAGCCGGTTAGACCTGATCACGTGCCGAAACATGCTAATTTACCTGAATCCCGATCTACAGAAAAAGGTACTGGGCATTTTCCCGTATGCCCTGAAGCTGAAAGGGTATTTACTGTTGGGCCCTTCAGAGAACATAGGTGAATTAAAATCTATTTTCTCTGAAAGGAACCGCAAATGGAAATTGTTTCAGAAGGTAAAAGAAACCAAAGGCTTTTACCAGCAGATTGGCGGCCATGCCAGCTCCCCCACCCAGCAAAACAGCGGCAGGCAATCGGCAAAAGCCACTCAGCAGGACAACTACAACGAGCTGTTTTTAGACGCCATTGCCGAGGACTTCAAGATTACCGGCCTGTATGTAGATGAAAATTTTCAGTTACTGCACGGCGTAGGTGATTTTAACCGTTTCCTGAAACTGCCAGATAAGCGGTTGCAGCTAAATCTGCTGAAAATGGTACCCAAAGACCTTGCGGTAACTTTAAGTGTAGATGTGCGGAAGGTACTAAAGTTTCATGAGCCTGTGAGCCGGCAGGCTATCTTGAAGTTAGGGGAGAAAGAAAGCCTGATTCAACTTTCAGTGAAACCTATCACCATTGAGCCTGATCTACCTAAGGTACTGCTGGTCATTTTACAGGAACTGAACCAGATCAACCCTACGCTCAAGAATTTGGAGGCAGCCGTGGTGACCGAAGCAGACACAGACCTCTTCCAGCAGCTGACGACTTTAGAAGCCGAACTGAAAGATGCACGGGAAAGCCTGCACCTGACGGTTCAGGACCTCAGCACGGCCAACGAAGAGCTGCAGAGCACCAATGAAGAACTTATGTCTTCTAACGAGGAGCTGCAGAGTTCTAATGAAGAGATGCAGTCTTTGAACGAGGAGCTACACACGGTTAACTCAGAACATCAGCTGAAGATACGGGAACTGCAGGAGCTTAATGAAGACCTTGATAACTACATCCGGAGCTCCAACATTGCGCAGCTCTTCCTGGACCATAAACTGGTGATCCGTAAGTTCACTCCTACGGTAAAAGACATCATCAACATCATTGACATTGATTTAGGCCGGCCTATTCACCACCTGTCTCACAACCTCAAATATACCCGCTGGTTAGAAGATATCAAGATGGTCAACAACACCTCAGCAGAGGTGGAATTAGAGGTAGAAACCCACGACGGCAAGTTCTTTCTGATGCGTATTTTGCCCTACCTCAAGCAAGATGGCAACAAAGATGGCGTAGTGTTAAGCTTTGTGGAAGTAACCACCTTAAAGGTGCTGAGCAATGTAGTACAGGGGGTTTTAAATAGCAGCCTGAACAACATTATGGCTTTCAAGGCTATACGGAACGAAGAAAAAGTCATTACTGATTTTACCTGGAGCCTTCTGAACAAGCAGGCAGAGCAGCTGTTGGGGAAAACACAGGAACAGTTGCTGGGGCAGAGCACGCAGGTAGACATGCCGTTTCTTAAAAAGAGCGGGCTGTTTAAAAAGCTGGTCCGGGTGGTGGAAACAGGTGAACCTCTGCACCTGGAGCAGAACCTTGAGTTTAACCAACACCGCACCTGGTATGAGATTGCCGCCGCCAAAATGGGCGATGGCCTTACCATTACCATGGCCGATATCACCGAAAATAAATCTAGCGAAGAGAAGATTCTGCTGGCGTATGAAGACCTGAAGCGTGCCGAGGAAGACTTGATAAAACTGAACGGTCAGCTCGAGAAAAGGGTAATGGAGCGCACGCAAGAGCTTAGTGCGAGCCAGGAGCGATTTAGATTAGTGTCTATGGCCACCAATGATGTGGTCTGGGACTGGAACCTCATCACAAACGAACTCTGGTGGAGCGAGTCTTTGGAGTCAATTTTAGGGCACAAGGCTGAACTGATGGGTAAAGGCATTAACGCCTGGTTCAGTAAAATACATTTAGAAGACCGTGACCGCGTAGTAAAAGGAATTAACGAGGCAATAAACAGTGGTCAGGACCAGTGGGCAGATGAGTTTAAGATTGCCCGCGCCGACGGCACCTACGCTTTTATTTACAACCGTTCCTACATTATCCATAATGAGTACCAAATGCCGCACCGGGTGCTGGGGTCTTTTATTGACTTGTCAGATCTTAAGGAAGCGCAGATTAAGCTTAAAGAAACCAATGCCCACCTGCTGCGGGTCATTGACGACCTTGATAATTTTGTTTACACCGCCTCGCACGATTTAAAAGCCCCCATTCACAACATTGAGGCCCTGCTGCGAGAGCTGAAACAGGAACTACCTGATGAAGAATTTGCCCAGGTAGATGTGCAGCAGATCATGGCCATGATGCAGGGGGCCATTGAGCGGTTCAAGCGTACCATTGGCAACCTCACTGAAATCACGAAGTTACAGAACGAACACACCACCGAAGCCACCACCATTCAACTCAACCGGGCGGTACAAGACATTATTCTGGACCTGGACCCGATATTAAAAGAAACCAATGCGCAGATTGACATTGATACCGACCACGTTTCAACGTTAACTTTCTCAGAGAAAAACCTACGGAGCATCATCTACAATTTGCTCTCGAACGCCATTAAGTACCATTCTCCGGACAGGCAGCCGCACATCAGCCTCCAGTTTACAAAGCAGGAAGAGTTTGTGCTGCTCACCGTGCAAGATAATGGCCTAGGCATGACAGAAGAGCAGACGGAACAGCTCTTTACCATGTTCCAGCGCTTCCATGACCATGTAGACGGCTCTGGCATTGGCTTGTACATGGTACGTAAGATTGTACAGAACGCAGGGGGCAAGATTGAAGTGGAGAGCAAATTGAACGAAGGCACTACCTTCAGAATTTACCTGCAACAATAAATTTCTATTCCTGTTTTAGGGCTGTTTCTTGAAAACTAAGCCTAAAACAGGAATTAATTTTTGCAGAAGTAACATTAAAACAAGTTACAGTTTCTCTCCCCATTGTACTTTTAAACACCTTCCCCGCTAAACCTCTACATTCCCTTCCTATAAATCCGGACGGGAAACAGGCGGTAATCATTAAGATTTATGGCATAGAGAAAGCCCTCCCAATGGATAATAGGAACAATGCCGGTAGGAGTTACGCCGTTTTGGTTAGGTATGGTGACATGGGCGTTGCCCACGTATGAGATTTCTTCCAGCCCTAACCTTGAGGTAATGTGAGCCAGAAATGTGTTTTTTTCTTCTGGCGAAGAGGTAAAGCCCACCTGATGCACCACCAGCTTGCCCACGGCATTTTCGTGTAGGTATGAAATGCGCTCAAATGTGTTGAGGGAAATATCAGGTACTTGCAGCCGTGGCACAGGCGTGCGTGCACCTAACGGGTGCGCCGACTGGCCTTGAGTGCTGATCGGTTTGATCATTTCCGGCAGCTGCAGACTTTTTTCTACCCGTTTTACCCGGGGCTTTGCCTCCAGTTCCGGCAAAGGTGGTGGAGAAGCTAAATGCTGGTGTTTCTGGTGTACTTCCAGTATAACGGTAAAGGTTTTGATGAAATGATCTGTGTTCTGCAAGTGAAACAATTCCAGTTCATGCGCCAACCTGCGCCCAACCAGGTATGAATGAATATTTTTTGTTTTTTCGTACACCGCCTGCATTTTTGAGGCGTGTGCAGTATTCTGGTACTTTTCAGAAAGAGTTTGCAGCACAGCAAGCCGTTTGTTAGAGCTTTTGATGTACGCCACCTCCAGCTCTCCAACTGCTGGCCCTGTCCCTGCTCCCGTACGTTTAATTGTTACTTCCTTTAAGCCAAACAGCGAACGCAGGAATTGCTTCATTCCGTCAGTATTTTCTTGAGGTGCAGCGTTTCAATCTCCACCTGTAGTTTCTCGTTTGTTTTCTGGTTCTCAAAGAAGTTATCCAGATTTTGCAGGTACAGATCCAGCAGCGCATCCTGTTCTTGGGTCAGAACGCGCGGCTTTGTTTTATCTGTTTCTGGGTCTGCGGCCATTATTCAACTTCCAGTTGTTTAGATTTATTTAAGGCACCAATAATCTTGCTGTTCAGTTCTTCCTGTACCTGAGCCAGCTCTTTTACGGCCTCGGCCCGTTTCCGGCTTCCTTCTTCAGAAATCTTCAGCACGGCATCAAGGGTTTCTACCATGTCTTTGTTTACTTTCTTAAGGGTCTCCACGTCTACAATGCCCCGCTCATTTTCCTGCGCAGCGGTCACTACATTAGTTTTCAGGAGCTGCGAGTTCTTCAGGAGCATTTCATTTGTAGTATCGGTTACTTTCTTCTGAATCTCAAGAGCTTTTCGCTGCTTTTCCAGCCCCAGGGCTATGGCTACCTGCTGCCGCCAAACAGGAATAACGGTAGTGATAGAGTTCTGTATTTTCTGCGCCAGCACATCATTGGTAGTCTGGATCATCCGGATTTGCGGCATGCTTTGGGTGGCAATAGTATGCGACAAAGTAAAATCATGCACCTTCTTCTCCAGCCGTTCTTTAAACGCCACCATGTCCGCCAAACGCTGCACCACCAGCTCATCTTCGCCGCTGGTGGCTACCTCAGCCTGCAGCTTTGGTATTTCCTGCGTCTCTATTTCCTCAATCTTCATTTTGCCGGCGGCAATGAGGGAGCGTACCTCATGAATGTACTCCACCACCTGCTTGAACATTACCTCCAACCCGGTGCTGTCTTTCATGACGCTCTGGCGGGTTTTCTCCAGTTTCACCACCACATCGTCTACGTTCTCTGAGACAGAGTTATATTGGCTGGCTAAGCGCTTAGACTTGTCAGAAATCTTCTTTACAAAGGGCAACCTTGAGAAAAAACCAGGCTTCTCGGTTTCGTCTACCTTTATCTGATTTATCTGGGCAAGCAGTTCATTGATGGCCTCTCCGGCATCACCAGAATCTTTGGCTTTTACTTTTGTCAGGAGCTCGTTTGAATAGTAACCCAGTTTCCGCTGCGTCTCCACCCCAAAATTACTTAGGCTTTCAGGCTTGGCAGGGTCAATGGTTTTAGACATCTCCAGGGCTTTCTGCTGAACCAGCTCTTTGTTCTCAGATAAAATGATATCAGTATTTTCCATAATATTCTTATTCGCTTTTCTGGTCTAGATAATAGATTCTTCTTTGGCAGAAACCCTGCTGGCGTTACGCTTCCTCGTCCTGAAGAATAACGCTCTACCCTAACGTTTACTTGCCCCAATATACCTCTTTTTGCAACGCCCTCACAGTAGTATCTCTAGAAAACATTGCAGTTCGGCAGCTCATACACCTGCATTAGTCGCACTGAAATAACTAAAGTTTACAGAAGTTGATAGAAATGTTCAGGAAAAAAATCTCATGCAGGCATGGTGATCTTAGAAGCTTCTCACCTCGTTTTCGGCTTCTTTTCCAGAAAACAAGCTAAAAACATAGCAGGTCTAGCATATTACCTTCGCCTGTCGATTTGCCTACATAATTCCTGTTTTAGGTGTGATTTTAAGAAAACAGGCGCAAAACGGCAGCGTACACAGCTCATAAGGGCAGCCCTTAATTGACTACCTTTACCCAATATGGAAGAAAACATGCAGCAGAAGATACTGGACAAGCTCAAAATCACACAGCTCACGGAAATGCAGGAAGCCACGCTACAGGCTGCCAAAAAGCACGATGTGGTGGTGCTGTCACCTACCGGCTCTGGCAAAACCCTGGCCTTCCTGCTGCCTTTGGCAGAACGGTTACAACCTGCGTTGCCAGGCATACAGGCCCTTATTTTGGCCCCTACCCGAGAGTTGGCGCTGCAAATTGAACAGGTGCTGCAACAAATGGGCCTGGGCGTGAAGGTAGATTGCTTCTATGGTGGCCATGCTATGTACGAGGAGAAAAAAAGCCTGGCCAATCCGCCGGCAGTTCTTATTGGCACACCCGGCAGAATAGCAGCGCATTTGCGCGAACACCAGTTAAACACCTCTTCTATTCACACGTTGGTGTTAGACGAATTTGACAAAGCTTTGGAGATGGGCTTTCAGGAAGACATGGGGTTTATTATTGGGGAGCTTCCGCATGTCAACAGAAGGCTTCTTACCTCAGCGACAGCCATGGAAACTATTCCAGATTTCACCGGACTACGGAATCCGGAAACCGTCAATTTCCTGCAAGACTCTAGCAGCGCCCCGGAAATACAACTGAAGTCTGTAGCCGTAACCGGAAAAGAAAAGCTTTCTCCCCTTTACCGTTTGCTCTGCAAAATTGGGAATAGACCCACCATTGTTTTCTGTAACCAACGCGATGCCGTTGAAGAAGTCAGCTCTTTCCTCCGCTCAAAGAAGTTGGCGCATGGTGTGTTTCATGGAGGTCTGGAGCAACCGGACAGGGAGCGCACGCTCATGAAATTCAGGAACGGCACCTATCATTTACTTCTCAGCACAGACCTGGCTGCCCGCGGTTTAGATATACCTGAAGTGGAGTACGTAGTACATTACCAGTTACCTGACGCGCAGGCATTCATACACCGCAACGGCCGCACAGCCCGCATGCACGCCAAGGGCACAGCTTACCTCCTCCTCCACGAAGGTGAAAGGCCAGCGTATCTTTCCACTACACCAACCCCAGAACATTTACCAGCTCAGGCTTCCCCACCTCCACCCTCTCCATGGGAAACTCTGTACATCAGCGCCGGCAAAAAAGACAAAGTGAACAAAGTAGACATTGTGGGTTGGATACTACAAAAAGGCAAGCTTGAAAAAACCGACCTGGGCCGCATAGAGTTACAAGATCACGCTGCCTATGTGGCTGTTAACCGGCAGAAGATTGACAAAGCGCTACCATTGCTGGGCGCAGAAAAATTAAAAGGGAAAAAGGTGAAGGTGGAGAAAGCGAGGTAGCACCTGGCTCAAACAGATGGGTACTATGATATATTAAGAGCTTATCGGTTTACTGACTCTACTTGCCAGAGCCGGAAGAATGGAATATTAACTGCATTATCGCTACCTATAACCGAACTTTACAAAATGCCCCTTTACCTATGCTTACAGTCAATAACAGAACATTGGCGCACTAGATGTTCTTAAAATTATATGTAAATCTCAAAAATTTTCATACCTGTTTTTGATACCATCCCACCTTCTACTTAACATATTTTCTACAGAAAGCTTAGGGCTAGACCTGCTTTACCACTGCAAAAACCAGAAAATAATATTTGTCAAATCACCTGTTACAACTCTATCCCTACTTAACATAAAAATACTAAAAAGATATTAATACAATAAAAATTATATAAGATTACATTTTAGTCCTAGTTACTTTTACCACCACTTATTCCCAAACCTTCGACAGAACATTGTGGTATTGGTGAAAAAGCAATCATAGCCCTACCCTTAAAACCCATAAGTTTCTTGAATGTTTCGGCACAAAAGAAGCACAGGTAAAGGCGACAGCTACTGAGGTGCGGGGCAGCTCCCCCACTGCCCCGCACTGCTTTCCTAATCCACCCTTCACCAAACAACACCTTATGTTCAAAGTCTACCCCCCAATCAAGAAGAAACTGGTAAGTCTCTTCGTTCTTGTTCTGTTAGCAGGCACCACTGCCTTTGCTCAAGCCACTATTGACAAGCAACTGCTACAGGTACTACAAAGCTCTACCACCCCAGCACAGGTAGTGGTTACCTTTCATGGAGACGGTGCTCCCTCCGCCCTTCATCTCCAGCTCCTCAAGTCGCTGGGCATAAGCCAAGGCATTACCCTTCAGAAGTTACCAATGGCAGGCATTCTTGCCACTGCCGCCCAAGTAGAAGCTCTTGCCCAAAGCCCGCACGTCCGTTCTGTTTTCCTGAACAAGAAGTTAAGTTATTTTAACAACAACGACACACATCTTACAGGGGTGCAGCGTCTCCGGACCGACAAAGAAATCATGGCGCGTAACAACGGCATGCCAGTTTCTGGCAAAGGTGTGGGTGTCATGATCAACGACAGTGGCGTAGACGGCACCCACTCAGACATTGAACTAGGCACCCACCTCGTACAAAATGTAATGGGTACCACCAACTTAAACGCCTTGTCTACCTTGTTACCTGTGACTTACCTGGAGAATGTACCGAACACTGACACTAACTCTGGCCACGGCACTCACTGCGCGGGTACAGTTGGAGGCAACGGTGCCATGTCTAATGGTTTGTATGCCGGAGTAGCTCCCGGAGCTTCTCTCATTGGCTACGGCTCAGGCGGAGCACTTTTCATTTTAGATGCACTGGGTGGTTACGACTACGCCCTTACGCACCAGTTTCAGTATGGAATACGAGTGATCAGCAACTCCTGGGGAACCAGCGGCGACTTTGACCCGGCTAATCCGGTAAATATTGCCTCCAAAAAAGCTTATGACCTAGGAATTATCTCCGTGTTTGCTGCGGGCAACGATGGCCCCAGCTCAGACACACACAACCCTTACGCCATTGCTCCCTGGGTAATTTCTGTTGGCGCCGGTGATAAATATGGCCGTCTGGCTGATTTCTCATCAAGAGGCGTAGAAGGCGAAGGCGGTTCTTTCACGGTAGACGGCGAAAGCTGGAGCTATGAAAACCGACCAACGTTAGTGGCTCCAGGGGTAGACGTAATCTCCACCAGAGCCATTGCCCCAGTTTCATCGCTGGCCGCTGAAATGGATGCCGCTGAATTATCCCCAGCCCACCTTCCGTTCTACACCCATATGAGCGGTACGTCTATGGCTACGCCCCACGTGGCTGGTATTGTGGCCCTCATGCTGGAAGCACAGCCCTCACTTTCTCCGGCACAGGTAAAAGTCATTTTACAGAAAACAGCCACTAACATACCTAACCGGGCATCATGGGAAGTGGGCGCCGGATATGTAAACGCCTATGCCGCCATTGACCACATTTACCGCAACACTGCCTTTGGAGCCACCCTTAACTACACCAGAAGCTTTAACAGCAGCGTAAACACCTCAACGGAAACCCAAGGCTTCAGCATTAACTACAACCCTGCCACCCCTGCCACAAACCAAATTACTTTCCATGTGGCGCCAGGCACCAACAGCCTGGAAGCTAAGTTTAATGCCACTGGCTTGTTAGGCCTAACTGGAAATCCGGTGAACCTAATTCTGCTGTCACCTAGCGGCCAACAATACAGATCTGGTATTCCGGTAGCTTTTGCCCTGTATTATGACCGCGGCATGGCCGTGGCAGCCCCTGAGGCCGGCACCTGGACATTAAAGGCGGAAGGATTAAACGGCATTGCCTTGCCAGAAACCATTGCGGGCACTTTATCTGTATCACAAGTTACCGGCACCAGCGGACTGAATGACATAACCGGGCATCCGGCGGAAGCTTCTATTAAAATGGCTGTCTCAGCAAGGCTGGTAGATGCCCTGTCTAACGGATTTAAGCCTAATGAAAAACTGAAACGGATTCAGCTAGCAGATTATCTGATGATGGGGCAGGCGGTACGCCAGTTCATGCCTACGAACGGTGCTGTTTCAGTATCCGATGTGAGTGGAGCTCAATTACTGTTGGCTGAGTCTGTACTAGCCAAAGGCGCCGCCTTGCGTGACCGCACCCAAGAATTCAATGGGGTAATGACTCCTGCCGCCAACGGAAAGTTCAACCCCAACGGAAACGTGAACCGGGCGGAGGTAGCGTACTCTTTGGTACAAGCATTAGGGTTGCAGGAGGCAGCGCTTTCTCGCAACGGCAAACAAGTTTCAGTGACAGTTAACGGCAAATCCTATCCAATTGAAGACGCCTCCTCTATTCCGGCTGGGCTGGAAGGATATGTAAGCGTAGCTTTGGAACTGAACTTAATCAACGCGTACTATTCCGTTACCCAAGGCCCGCTTGATCTGTTCCCTACCCTGCACGCCTCTTTCAAACCGTTGCAAGAAGTTACCCGCGCCGAGTTTGCCGTCATTGTCACCCGCACCCACACCAATTGGGATGCCGCCACCCAACCCGCTGCCACTTCTTCCAGCGCCGCTCAGGCCATGGCACCAGCCGCAGAGGCACGCAACTATGCTTACCCTAACCCTTTCAGAGGTACTACCACGCTCTCTTATGCTGTTGAACAGGACGGCTTTGTAACGGTTGAGGTATACAATGCCCGAGGGCATAAAATCACCACTCTGGTAGCAGAAGAAAAAGCAGCAGGCTCTTACTCTGTACCTTTCAATGGTCAAAACCTGCCAACTGGCACTTACCTGTACAGAGTATCTACCGGCGGAAAAGCCATAGGCCAGAAAATAATTCTGACTCAGTAATTATTCATATTCTTCATGCCTCAGAAAAGCCTTACCCTTTTGGTAAGGCTTTTTTTTCATGCCTTCAGGTTGTCGTTTTTATGCTAATTTTGAAAAACCAGACCCAAAACAGATTCCCAAGTTTTGTGGCCTTGGCAGGTTACTTGCATTCCACCTCCCAATAATTCAATTTATGTCAGACACCAAAGACAGAGACTCACTGCTACACATACATAATCAGATTCTTCCTAAACTAGCTGAAAAAGTATACCAAAACTTGGCGGAAGTGATACCTATGTTTGATGATTTCCGGCTGGAGAAAGTAGTAGACACCTGGACCAAAGACCGCCAAAATCCCAGCCAGAAAGAATTGAGTCTGGAAAATGGCAACGTTGCCCGGATGGGACTACGGTTACAGCTCATAGGTTTTCAGAGACCAGGGATATCAGCGTTTGACGTAGCCAAAGACTTGATCTTCCATTTAGAGCATACCACCTATTCCGTTGGCCCAGACCTCCATACAAAATGGCAAGAGAAAAGGTATTTTCAGCCATGGACGAATCCTGAACTTGACCAGATTGCCCAGCAATTTGCAGGTGAAGTAATTGATGACATTACGAACCAGCTTAGTACCGCCGGCTAACGCAACAGAAATAGAACAGCACCTTTTCTGAACCTATGCCGGTGAGCATACCAAAGCGAAAACCTAAAAAAGTGTGGGCAAGGCTTTTTTAAATATTTTAATATAGGATAAGTGAAAGGGCGTGCAACTAATGCATATCTTTTGGGCTCTTGTTAGTAAAGTAGATTCTGATCAATTGTCTAAACTAACAACCAAATACACCAACTATGCAGCTTACAACTTTACGCATTCTGCCAAAAAAGCTACTGGCCCTCATTGCCTGTTGCGGATTACTGCTGAGCTCCTGCACCGATGAGTGTGAATCTACTATCACGTATGTAGAATACACCCCGGTGATGATGACTAAAACCGAACTGCGGAGTTCGGTAAAAGTTGAGCCGGTACGGGCGCTACAGAATCCCGGAAAAATCTATGCGTTTGGTCATTACCTGTTCGTGAATGAAATGCAGGAAGGCATTCATATCATTGATAACACGAACCCAGCCACCCCCAAACCAGTGGGCTTTGTGGCCATACCCGGCAACGTAGACATGGCCGTAAAAGACAATCTGTTATACGCTGACAGCTACATTGATATGGTAGTGCTGAATATTTCACAGCCTAACGCCGTAACACTGGTAAACCGGGTGGAAGACGTGTTTGACCTGTATGGCTACCAACTCAACAGTAATAATGAGACTTTCCTGGCCCGCTATGACGAGAAAGTAGTAACCAAACCCTATAGCTCAGACTGCAGCACCGGAGCTCCCGGAGGCATCTTCTTTGAAACCAGAGGCAATGTTTTTAACACCGCTTCATCGTCAGAGTCTGGATCACCAGGTGGTAGCGTAGGCAAAGGTGGCTCTATGGCACGCTTTACTATTACCGGCAATCATTTATATACCGTTGGGCAGGCTTCTCTACAATTGTTTGACATCAGCAGCGGGGCAAACCCACAGAAGGGCCAGAAAATTAGCCTACCGTGGGGCATTGAAACTATATTCCCGTACCAGAACATGCTGTTTATTGGCTCTAACAATGGCATGCACATCTATGACAACAGCAACCCGGCCAGTCCACAACACCTTTCCACCTATGCCCACGTGAGCGCCTGTGACCCAGTGGTGGTAGACGGTGACTTAGCCTATGTAACTCTGCGGTCAGGCACCGCTTGCCAAGGCTTCTCAAACCAGCTGGAACTCATCAACATCAGCAACCCACGTAGCCCGCAACTGGTTAAAACATTCCCCATGCAGAATCCGCACGGGTTGGGCATAGACCAATCTACTTTGTTTCTGTGCGAAGGCCAGTTTGGTTTGAAAGTATTCGACATCAAAAATCCGCTCAAGCTGAACGAAAACCTCTTGAAGCATTACAAAAACCAAGACGCTTTTGATGTGATTCCGCTGGGCAACACTCTCATGATGATCGGAAAAGATGGTCTGTACCAATATGACTACCGTGACCCTGCCAACATCACCCTCATGAGCAAAATACCAGTAGTGCCGGCCGGAGCTTAAACATGAAGAAACAACTGACACTATGGTGCCTGTTGCTGACCATTTGCTCAGCACAGGCCCAGGAAACCTCTTCAACTCCAGCCTCTGCCCCGGGAAATAACACCTCAAAGTTCACGGGTATGGTGGAGATAGGCTTTTTGTACCAAGACCTCAAAACAAACGCTTACAACGACATTTCAACCTCGCCTACCTTCTCTATTTTTGGAGGATACCAGCTGCACCGTTTGCTAAGCGTGGGAACTACCGTTGGGGCAGATTTCTATTCTAACATGCTGATTACTCCCATTAGCCTAGGCCTGAGAGGCACCCTTCTGAACACCCGCGTTAGCCCCTTTTACAGCCTAGATGCCGGCTACGGTTCTGCCACCTTCAGCAGTGAGGTTGAACGAACAGAGAACAAAGGAGGATGGATGGTGAACCCAGCGCTTGGCCTTTCGGTTAAAACGGGCAACAACACCGCGTATGTCTTTAGCCTAGGCTACAAAATGCAAAAGGCCTCCTCTAAAATCACGTGGTGGAACTCCGGCTTTCGGCAAGATGAATATACGTTCAAAAGGCTGTCTGTACGTATGGGTTTTGTGTTTTAAGGCTGATTTTCAGAAAACAAGGCTAAAACGCCATTTATTCTATACAACCTGCTTAGCGTAACGGATACCCTTCTGCATCTGTCTGGTATAACCTAAAAAATGTTTGGTGAGAAGGTTATTTACTCCGGCAACTGCAGCACAAACTCCTTCCCTGGTGCTACTGTTAGTTTATAGCCTTTGATCCAAGGGTTGTAGAGTCTTAGGGTTTTATAATTCGTACCTTTTTCAAGGGCATATTTGGGTAAGTCAGGAATACTGGCGGTAACCGTAATCTTACGCGAGGCCAAAGGTTTGTAACCATGCTCTTCGGGTAACTCAAAACCATATTTCTGCGGATTCCCCAGCACCTCTTTCAGGGCTAAGATGCGAAACATGTACCTGGAAGTCTCGTCGTTCAGGTAAAGGTCATAGTAGGAGTCTACCCCCTGTTTTTCCATAGCCCGGGCAATTCCCGCTACACCACGGTTATAAGCCGCGGCCGCATTAGTCCAGGAACCAAAACGCTTCTTGGCAGAGTGAAGATAGCGGCAGGCGGCTAATGTGGCTTTTTGCACATGGTACCGCTCATCTACTTCGCTGTTGACCAACAGGCCATATCCACGGGCCGTATCGGGCATGAGCTGCCAAAAGCCAGAGGCTCCAGCCGGAGAGGTTACCTGGCTGAAAAGGCTTTCTGCCAAAGCCAGATAAATAAAATCTTCCGGAATGTCATTCTCTTTCAGAATTTGCTGAATCTCTGGCAGGTAGCGCTGCATCCGCTTTAAGCCTAGCAAGGTGCTGGTATGCATATAGCTGTTGGCCAGAAGTTCGCGATCAAGGCGTTCCGCTACGTCTGGTACATTCAGAGGAACCGGTTCTCCGGCAAAAGTTAGGGCATCAGGCATAGCCGGCGACCGGAACAGCTTTCCATCATGAACCAAGCCGCCACTAGCACCTTCTTTCTCTCCTTCAAAGGAAGGGGCTGCTTGTTGGCTACAAAGCTGTAAAGCCAACACTATGGCCAAAGTAAGGCAAACTAATTTCCAGATATGCTGTGACATGGGGACTCCTTTCTGATTGGTATTCTATTTACTAAACCCTTTAAAAGGTTTTTTATTCCCTTTTACGTGGAAAAAATCAAAAATTAGTCATTTAAAAGCCCTCTTTTCAACCTACTGTCTAATAACTAAAACAAAAAGTTCTTGTTATTGCCTCAGACGTTACGCCTTGGTTTACGTACATTCTGTTTTTGGGCTTTGAACACCCTAGCCTGACAGGTTCTTTTATGCGTTTTTTCTGATATACATTTACAATAGAAGAGAATGACAGCGCTTTTTACTTCCTGAATATTCATTTAACAACCTAGATATGACATTTTACTCTACCGCTACCGAAGATTTATTGTTTGACGCCGCCCGCAAAGGCGATGTTGCGTATCTGAAACAGCTGATTGAGGAAGGAATTGACATCAACATGCAAAACAGCAAGGGGTTTACTCCACTAATTCTATCGTGTTACGATGACCATTATGAAGCAACAAAGCTGCTGTTAGAGGCTAACGCAGACCCTAATATCCAGGATTTGGGTGGCAACACGGCTTTAATGGGGGTGTGCTTTAAAGGCTACGAAAACATTGCCAAGCTTCTGATTGAACACGGCGCAGAGTTAGATTTACAGACAGGTAACGGCGGAACCGCTCTCATGTATGCAACTTTATTTGGCCGCAATAAACTGGTAAAGCTGATGATTGAAGCTGGAGCCGACCAAACGCTGCGCGATGTACGCGGATTGAATGCACTTGACCTGGCCTACCAACAAGGAAACCAAGAGGCCATAGAATTGCTACAGAAGTAAGTAACTCTAACCATTAATAATGAGCCCCGTTTTTAGCCTGTTTTTCAGAAAACAGGC
>NZ_LRML01000018.1 GCF_001647285.1 Rufibacter roseus | reverse complement strand
ACAGCTACCGCGTTTTAAGCCTCTTTTCCGGAAATCGGCGCCAAAACACACCCTCTCCATATGCAAGAAGGGGAGGCAAGCTTTCGCCTGCCTCCCCTTTTTTTTATGAGTTTCTATAGAACTACTTTACTAAAGTACTTTTCCTATCTGGCCCTACGCTGATGATGTTTACACTTACCTCCAGCTCTTTTTCTAAAAACGCTACATAATCTAAAACCGCTTGTGGCAAGTTTTGATAACCTTCATAGTTTCTCAATTCCTCACCCCAACCTTTCATGGCTTTATATACTGGTGTAATGTCAGCTTTATCTAAATCATGCGGCAACTGATCTGTAAGCGTACCGTCAGCTAATTTATAGTGTGTGCAGACCTGAATTTCTTCAAACTCATCTAGCACGTCAGCTTTCATCATGTTTAGTTGGGTTACTCCATTCAACATGATGGCATACTTAAGCGACGGCAAGTCTATCCAGCCGCAACGGCGTGGTCGGCCAGTGGTGGAGCCAAATTCATTTCCTGCTTTTCTTATCCTCTCCCCTACTTCATCATGCAGTTCTGTGGGGAACGGCCCACTACCCACGCGTGTGCAGTATGCTTTAAAGATTCCGTATACTTCTCCTATATGTCTAGGGGCAATTCCTAAACCTGTACAGGCACCAGCTACTAAGGTATTTGAAGAAGTAACAAACGGATAGGTTCCGAAGTCAATATCTAATAAAGACCCTTGGGCTCCTTCGGCCAAAATCTTTTTGCCGTCTTTAATAGCCTGATTGATCATGTATTCAGAGTCAACCAAAGTAAAAGTGCGCAGGAAATCTACGGCGCTGAAGAATTGCTCTTCCAGCTCTTCAATTTCAAGCGACTTCTGGTAGAAGGAAGCAATCTTCTGGTGCTTGGCTACTATGGTCTTGTAACGCTCTTTAAAGTCTGGCAGCAAAATATCGCCTACCCTTAAACCGCTACGGCCAATTTTATCTTGGTAGGCTGGGCCAATTCCTTTTTGGGTTGAGCCAATTTTTGAACTTCCTAACGCTTCTTCTGAGATTCTATCTAAGCTCTTGTGGGAAGGAAGAATGATTTGTGCTTTTTTGGAGATGTAAAGGTTACGGGTAGCATCTACGCCACGGGCAGTTAGTTTTTCAACCTCGGTCCGGAAAACGATGGGGTCCAGCACTACGCCGTTGCCTATAATATTGGTGATGTGCTCATGAAAGATACCGGATGGTATTTGGTGCAAGACGTGCTTGGTTCCTTCAAACTCAAGGGTGTGTCCGGCATTTGGGCCTCCCTGGAAACGGGCTACCACATCATATTGAGGAGCGAGTACATCAACGATTTTCCCTTTTCCCTCGTCGCCCCACTGGAGGCCTACTAGAATGTCAACTGGCATTTAAAGTGATTCTTTAAGAAGCTGAATGGCGCTTTGATCATCTTCAGCTATGGTGAAGATGGCGTTCAGTTTTGTGATGATTAATAATTTACGAATGTGTTCAGACGGATTGATCAGGAGTAATTCACCGCCTCGGTTCCTGAACTTGGTTAAGAGCGAAACCAGTACCCCTATTCCGCTACTGTTTATAAACCGGACATTAGATAAATCTACCGCCGATAAAAGTGTGGAATCATCAATGGTGTTGTTGGCCAAATCCATGAGACGCTGCGTTTCAGGCCCACCTATCATGTCGCCTTCCAGGCGGATGATCAAAATGTTCTCCTCTAGGGTATGCTCAATTTTCATGGACAGGTGAATTTAACTTAGCCTGGCAGTCGCCGCAGATGCCGTACAAATTTAAGGAGTGGTGCAGAATATTAAAATTTAACAGCTCCCCTACCATGGTTTGGATATTATGTACCCGAGGGTCGCAGAACTCCACTACTTTATGGCATTCGGTACAGATGACGTGGTCATGTTGGCGGCGGCCATACGATTTCTCATACTGCGCCAGATTACGCCCGAACTGGTGTTTACTCACCAGATCGTTCTCTACCAGCAAATCTAGAGTATTATATACGGTAGCACGGCTCACCTGATAGTTCTTGTTCTTCATACTGATGTAAAGCGACTCTACATCAAAGTGACCGTTCCGGGAATAAATCTCCTCCAGAATGGCATACCGCTCCGGGGTCTTCCGGAGACCTTTATTTTCTAAGTAGGCGGTAAAGATTTTTTTTACCTCCAAGAATTTCGCTTCATCTAGTGCCATACGCGTTCCTCTGCTGCAAACTTAACAGTTTTATGTGGTATTGCTAAAACAATGGCAACAGGTTGTTTGTTCAGACCTATTGGTTTCTGCTCATATACTACTAAATCTCTGTTTTTGAGCTGTTTTTCAGAAAAGAGGGCTAATAGGCATATCTCAAATATCTTCCCTGCTATTCTTAGCAAGTTCTATCATCTCTGCCATTTCATCATACCACTCAGCAAAATGGCCATCTGGCTGAAACCTTTTTTCAAAATCTTTGAAATATTCTTCTGCTATCTCACTTCCTGAAACAGCAGCCAACATCAAACGATTAGCCAGCTGCATCTTTTCTTGAGCGTCCACTTCTGATGAACCAATTTGAGTATGCCAATTAGTTTTTTCAAATACAACTAGCGTTTGCTCAATCTTCTTTTGATTATAAGATACCTCTGGATTAATCCTCACTTTCTTCTGCAGCTCATTTCCTTTGTAATAGAAAAATTCAGTTAACCAGTGAAAATTAATCAATTCGAAATTTCGACCCAGAGCCAATGCTTCTATTTTCTTCAACATTAACGTGTCATGAGAAAAATCAACTTCATAGTTCTCAACTGCGCTCCAAAAACCTAGAACACTGTCTCTGCCACATTCTGAAATGACAAAATCTGTGAAAATTTGCTTTCCCTCAAGGCTGTCTGAACCTCCGCAGATCAATACCCTTTTACCGTTAGCAAAGTCGAAAAATATTTCTGGCTCCGAACCTGCAAAAGAGGAAGCAGCACATTTCAAACAAACACCATCCACACCAGTAACTTCCGCAAGCTCAGAGTTTGTGTTTTCTTCTTTTAACTGGTCCGTTGAACAGCCAACAATAAACAGGACAAGAAGGAGGCAGAAGCTTTTCAACTGTTATAATTTATGAATCAAATCTATCTACGCTCAGCACCCCCGGTACCCGCAGCAAGCGCTGAATCAGTTTCTCCAGTTGGGCAGTGTCATTCACGAACACCATCAGGCGGCCTTCAAACACCCCGTCGTTAGAGTCAATAGTAATGGAGCGCATGTTCACTTTAAGAGAGTTGGAGATCACTTTAGTCACATCATTCACCAAGCCCACGCGGTCAGTTCCCTTAATTGCAACCCCAGCCAGAAATGACAACTCCTGTTGGCCTGTCCATTTGGCTTTTACTATGCGGTGCCCGTAGTTAGACATCAACTCCACCGCCTTAGGGCAAGTGGTGCGGTGAATAGTAATGCCTTGGTCTAAGGTCTGGAAGCCAAATACATCATCGCCGGGAATTGGGTTACAGCACGAAGCCAAGGTGTAGTCAATCTTGTCAGTGGTACCGCCAATCACCAGCATCTGGGAATTAATGCCCCTGATCTTCTCCACCTCTTTATCAAAAGTTGAGCCGTCGAGTATGGATGCAGGCTTATATTTATCACTGTGCGGATTGAAGATGTAGTCTTTTATTTCTTTTACATCCATCAGGCCCACCGCCACCTTATAATAGTAGTCTTGCAAAGAAGGCGAGTTGAAGTAGGCGGCCAGACGGTTTAAGTTGGCGTGAGTTGGTTCTACTGACAATTGCTGCAGACGTTCCTCTACTAATACTCTGCCCTCATCGGCTTTTCCTTTACGCTCTTCGCGCAAGAACTCCTTTATCTTAGAGCGAGCCTTGGAGGTAGTCACAAACTTAAGCCACTCCCCCGTTGGCTTCTGCTTCTGTGATGTCAGAATCTCTACCTGATCTCCGTTGTGCAGGCGGTAACTTAGCGGAACCAATTTTTGGTTCACCTTTGCGCCTAAGCTTTGGTAGCCAATCTGAGTATGAATTTCAAAGGCAAAGTCTAACGCGGTGGCACGGTCCGGCAGAATAATCAATTCCCCTTTGGGTGTAAAGACGAAGACTTCCTCTACAAACAGGTTCGTGCGGAATTCATCTAAGAACTCAATGGCATTGGAGCTGTTTACCTCCAGCATGTCACGCACTTTGTTGATCCAGTTATCCAAACCAGATTCTGCGGGACCAACACTACCAGTCTTATATTTCCAGTGGGCAGCGTAACCGCGCTCGGCAACGTCATCCATCCGCTTGGTTCTGATCTGCACCTCCACCCACTGACCGGTTTTACTCATTACGGTTGTGTGTAGGGCTTCGTATCCATTGGCTTTAGGAGTGCTGATCCAGTCGCGCAGGCGGTCTGGGTTGGGCTGATAGAAATCTGTCACAATAGAATACACGCGCCAACAGGCTGGCTTTTCCTGCTCATACGGCACGTTCAGAATCACCCTGATGGCAAACAGATCATAAATCTCCTCAAAGGTGACATTCTGCTTCTTCATCTTCTTGAGGATGGAATAAATAGACTTAGGTCTACCTTTCACCTCAAAATCTGTGAAGCCCTGCCGCCGGAGCTCTTCTTCTATAGGACCAATAAAATCACCTATGAATTTATTACGTGAACTACGCGTCTGCCTGATCTTATTAGAGATAAACTTATAGGTCTCAGTATCGGTGTATTTCAGGTGCAGGTCTTCCAGCTCAGACTTGATGGCATACAAACCTAAACGGTGTGCCAGCGGGGCGTACAGGTACATAGTCTCAGAAGCAATCTTAAGCTGCTTGTCACGGGCCATGCTGCCCAAGGTACGCATGTTGTGCAGGCGGTCAGCTAGTTTGATGAGAATTACCCGCACGTCGTCTGACAACGTGAGCAGCATTTTCCGGAAGTTCTCCGCCTGCTGGCTCGTGCCGTACTCAAACACACCGGATATCTTGGTTAGCCCCTCAATGATCTTGGCAACCTTTGGGCCGAAGTCCCGCTCTATGTCGGCAATTTCCAGCTCAGTGTCTTCCACCACATCATGCAGCAGGGCAGCTACAATTGAGGTGGTGCCCAGGCCAATTTCTTCTACGGCAATCTGGGCCACGGCCAGCGGGTGCAGAATATAGGGTTCGCCGGATTTGCGGCGCATGTCTTTATGGGCCTCTAACGAGGTGTTAAAGGCTTTCTTTATAATCTTGGCGTCGTTGTCTTTCAGAAAAGGCTTGGCGTGGCGCAGCAATTTTCTGTAGTGACGTAGTATCTCTTTCCGTTCGGCTTCGTGATCAATCATGTGGGTAGGTACATCAAAATCCGTTCTGGGACAAGTGCCAAAGCGTTTCTGACCTCTTTTTTATAAATTTCAACAAAAAAAACGAATCATAGTTGCATAAACAAAAAGATCTTTACTACATTTGCAGCACCATTACGAAACACACATTAATGCGGATGTGGCGAAATTGGTAGACGCACTAGACTTAGGATCTAGCGCTGCGAGGCATGGGGGTTCGAGTCCCTCCATCCGCACTGAAGTCAAACCCTCAATCCCAACCGGGGTTGGGGGTTTTTCAATTTTCAAAGTTGGATAACATTAAATTTCGATAGCCTTGAATATCACCCTGAATCAAACCGACGGCTTAAACGCCAGCCTTACAGTTAGCCTGCAAGAGGCCGACTACGCTCCTAAGGTAGACGAGCAAATCAAAGAATACAGCAAGAAAGCCAACATCAAAGGCTTCCGCCCGGGTAAAGTTCCGGCTGGTTTGATCCGTAAAATGTACGGCAAAGGCATTTTGGTTGAATCTATCAACCAGTTGTTGCAAGAGTCGGTGAACAATTACATCAAAGAAAATAAAGTACGTATTCTGGGCGAGCCGCTTCCGGAGCGCGTAGACGACAACTCTATTGATTGGGACAACCAGAAAGAGTTTGAATTCAGCTACGCCGTAGGTTTGTTGCCTGAGTTTGAGCTGCCTTTAAATGAGGTGTCTGTTCAGAAATATGACATTGAAGTAGACCAAACCACTGTTGACGAAGCTTACGAGCAGATGCAGAAGCAGTTTGGCAAAACCACCAACCCAGAAGTTTCAGAAGCCAACGATTACCTGTACGGCGACCTGAAGCAAGTAGACGGTGAGTTTGAGACTAAAACATTATTGCCATTAAACAAAGTGGTAGCCGGTGCCGACAAATTTGTGGGCGTGAAACCAGGTGACACCATCACGTTTGACATTAGAGAAGCATTTGGCGATGACGCTGCTTTGGCCCACGTAACTGGCTTGAGCAAAGACGTAACCAAAGACCTGAACGGTGAATTTACTTTTGTGGTAGAGAAAATCAACCGTACAGAAGCCGCCGAAATGAACCAAGAGTTCTTTGACAAAATCTTCGGACAAGGCAACGTAACTACGCAAGAGGAGTTTGATGCCAAAGTACGTGAGGTGATCAAAGAAAACTATGACCGTGAGGCCGTAAATGTTCTGGACCGTGATATCATTGATCAACTGGTAGAGAAATCTAGCATTGAAATTCCAGATACCTTCTTCAAGCGTTGGTTAACCGTTACCAATGAGGGTAAAATCACGCCTGAGCAAATTGACGAGTTCTATGACCAGTATGTGAAAGAGCTGAAGTGGTCTATGATCCGCAACAAAGTGGTGGAAGAGAACGACATCAAAGTGAAAAACGAAGATGTGGTGAACAGCGCCCGCCAAAAGATGATGGCTCAGTTCAACATGCCAGAGGTGCCAGAGGAAATGGAAGACACGTTCAATAACTTCTTGGACAACCACCTGAAGCAAAACAACGGCCGTAACTTTGTGAACGAGTACGAAGAACTAGTTGCCGCCAAAGTGCTTGAGTTCCTGAAAGAGAAAATCACCATCACTGAAAATACCATCACCGCTGAAGAATTCCGCAACAAAGTAGGTGCGTAAAATTTCAGCATTTAAAACAAAAAAGCCCTTAGTTTCTGCTAAGGGCTTTTTTGTTTTAAACCTGCAAGGGCGCGTATCAGTAGTGGTTATCAAGACTTGAAAATAGCATTTGACAATTCAGATTCTTTCTGGCGCAAGCGTCCGCTTGTGTCCACACACGTTCTTGATGTAAGGCATTTCCAGTTGTTGGTGAAAACACACAACAACGGCGGGAGGTTATAGATGCGGATACTATATTTGCTTTCATACATGTAGACAAAAGCGGACGCTTATGCCTTAATTTTCATCATAGAAGTGACTGGAAAGATAAACTAAAACAAACAGGTAAGTTTTGCTCTTTTACAGATTACCTATATCTTGAATCCTGATACCTGATACTTGTTACTTGATACCAAAAGCAGCCATAATGGCAGCAAAAGATCGCTAACCGTTTTTGGCCTGATTTTAGAAAAACAACCCGGAAACAGGTGAACATCGTTTACCACCTCCGGTTATTCTTGTAACCAACGCGTTTCTTTTTAAGTTAAGCCTAACTAAACAGAATCTTTATGTACAACAAAGACGAATTCAGAAAATTTGCCGTGAAAGGCCTTGGCATGAGTGGCCTGGGCGTTGACCAATACCTCACCCACATTGAAAGCACCGCGCGACTGCAGCCTACCAGCATGACCCGATCGGTAATTGAAGAGCGCCCTACCAATTTCCGTGAGATAGACGTGTTCTCCCGCCTAATGGTAGACCGCATCATTTTCCTGGGTACGCAGGTAGATGACTATATCGCGAACATCATTACCGCGCAGCTCCTGTTCTTAGAGTCCGCCGATTCTAAAAAAGATATTCTATTGTACATCAACAGCCCAGGTGGTTCAGTATACGCTGGTCTTGGTATCTATGACACCATGCAGTATGTGCAGCCAGATGTAGCTACTATTTGTACCGGTTTAGCGGCCTCTATGGGTGCAGTGCTACTATGCGGCGGTGCCAAAGACAAGCGCTCCGCCCTACCCCACGCCCGTGTCATGATTCACCAGCCAATGGGCGGTACGCAAGGACAGGCTTCTGACATTGAAATCACTGCCCGTGAAATCCTGAAGCTGAAAAAAGAGCTGTATGAAATTATCTCCAGCCACAGCGGCAAATCAGTGGAGCAGGTTGACAAAGACTCAGACCGCGACTACTGGATGATTGCCCAGGAAGCCAAGGAATACGGTCTGATTGACGAAGTATTGACTCGTCATAAAGCCTAGCTTATCTAAGCTGTTTTAGGCCTGTTTTCTTAAAAGCAGCCTAAAAACAGAAAGCCTTTACTTTAAAGCCCGCTTTGCAGCGGGCTTTTTTTATTTTTTTATAAAAGCTCTATTCCCTTCCGCTAAGCTCCAATCACCTTACGGCTCAATCAGATACAACATAGGCTATATTTTATAAACACCTATAAAGCAACCAGTTCCTGAACCATCTTCTTCAAAATGCTAAAAATATAATACTTGTTGTGCTAACCAATTTTGTAACTTTGCCGTAGCTGCCTCATCTTAGGGGCTAGTACAGAAGATCAAATTCGTTTATGGCAGAGATTACGTGCTCCTTTTGCGGTAAAAATAAAAAAGAAGTGTCGGTGATGATTTCCGGTATAAACGCCCACATCTGTGAGCGTTGTATTGGTCAGGCACAACAAATTTTAAATGAGGAAAACCGTCTGCGGGCCTCAAACCGCGCCCCTAAATTTAACCTGATTAAGCCTCGGGAAATGAAGGAGTACCTTGACCAGTTTGTGGTAGGCCAGAACGAAGCCAAGAAAGTAATGTCTGTGGCCGTGTACAACCACTACAAGCGCCTCATGCAAAAGCCGAAGACGGATGATGTGGTGATTGAGAAGTCAAACATTATTATGGTGGGCGAAACCGGTACCGGTAAAACTTTCTTGGCCCGTATGCTGGCCGGTGTACTGCAGGTACCTTTCTGTATAGCTGATGCCACCGTACTGACCGAGGCTGGGTACGTAGGCGAAGACGTAGAAAGTATTCTGACCCGCCTGTTGCAAGCCGCTGACTATAATGTAGAGGCCGCCGAGCGTGGTATTGTCTACATTGACGAGATTGACAAAATTGCCCGTAAGAGCGACAACCCATCTATAACCCGTGATGTGAGCGGTGAAGGTGTGCAGCAGGCCTTACTGAAACTTCTGGAGGGAACATCAGTGAACGTTCCGCCGCAAGGAGGGCGCAAGCACCCAGAGCAGAAAATGATCACGGTAAACACTGAGAATATCCTCTTCATCTGCGGTGGAGCATTTGTGGGCATTGACCGCCATATCAAGAGCCGCATGAACGCCAAACCTATCGGGTTCTCTCAGTCGTCTTTAGATGACAATCTGGAAACCGACAATTACCTGCGCTACATTACCTCGCAAGACCTGAAATCTTTCGGACTCATTCCGGAATTGATTGGCCGTCTGCCAGTAGTTACTCACCTGAACCCGCTTGACAACGAGACACTGCGCCTCATCTTAACCGAGCCTAAGAACTCATTGGTGAAACAGTACAAGCGCCTGTTCGAGATGGAGAATATCAACTTGGAGTTTGCCGATGAAGCGCTGGAATATATTGTAGAAAAAGCTGCTGAATATAAATTAGGTGCCCGTGGCCTCCGCTCTATCTGTGAAGGCATTATGACAGACGCCATGTTTGATTTGCCAAGTGACCAAGCCGAAGGTGGCGAGTTAGTGATCTCTCTGGCTTACGCCCAGGAAAAATTTGAGAAGTCTTCTATCAAACAACTGAAAGTAGCTTAACAGTTACCTAAGTTTATTATAACAAAGAGGCCGCCCTTGCAGTGTAAGGGCGGCCTCTTTGTTTGTAGTGTTTTAGGCCTGTTTTTAGAAAACCAAGCCTAAAACACCGTTATGTCAACCTAAAAATGTGAAATCACTATTGCGCAAGCTCCACTCGTGCCGGACACATTCCTGATCTGATATAGTTGGACACAAGCGGTCGCTTGCGCCATTATTTGCATAAAAGTGGATGATCCTATATGGACTTATTTCTTCTCCCGCAGGTACTGCACCATTAACTTGGCAGCGGTTTCTGAAGTGTTGAAATCACCTATTTGTTTCTTGACTTTAGCGTAACCATCAAGCTGTGCCTGCCTCCCCTTAGGGTTCTCCAACACATTTTTCAGTTCTTTGACTAAATTCTGGGCATTCATGTCGCTCTGGATCAGTTCCGGCACTACCCGTTCGTTGGCAATCAAGTTAACTAAGGAAATGTAGGGCACCTTGATCACAGCGCGGCCAATCCAGTAAGAGATATTGCTTGTACGGTAACAAACCACCTGTGGAACGTTGAACAAGGCTGTTTCCAGAGTTGCCGTACCAGATGTTACCAACGCCGCCTCTGAGTGTGCTAAAAGATCATAGGTTTGGTCATAGACTATTTTGATGAACGGCTCGCGGTTGAAATGCTCATAATATTCTTTAGAGAAATTACTTACCGCTGCCACTACAAACTGGTAGTCTTGGAATGGTGGCAGAATACTCAGCATGATGAACAGAATGTTCTCGATTTCCTGCTGCCGACTACCGGGTAATACCGCAATAATGGGCCTATCATCAAGCCCGTTCTCTTCTCTGAAGTTCTTGTTCACCACGTGCGCCGACACAGCATCTGACACCGGATTGCCTACATAATCGGTTTTATAGTCAAACTTCTGGTAGAAGTCTTTCTCAAAAGGCATGATGACAAACATTCTGTCTACCAGCTTTTTGATCTTATGAACCCGCCCCTGGTTCCAGGCCCAGATTTTAGGAGAGATGTAATAGAATACTTTTATGCCGTGCTCCTTCGCGAACTTGGCAATGCGCATGTTAAAACCGGCGTAGTCAACCAGAATTACCACATCAGGCTTGTACTGCAACAGGTCGGTTTGGGCCTCTTTCAGAAAGCGTTTGATTTTAAGCAGATTGGCGGCAGCCTCCAGAAAACCCATAAAGGCCAACTCACGGTAATGCTTCACCAGTTCTGCCCCAGCCGCCTCCATCATGTCGCCGCCCCAGCAACGGATGTGCGCCTCTGAATCTTGCCGATGCAGTTGCTTGATCAGGTTTGAGGCGTGCAGGTCTCCGGAGCGTTCACCGGCTATGATGTAGTATTTCATCTGTCAACAGTTAACAGTAAACAATTAACAGTTACCAGAAAAAAGGAATCAATTGCAAAAACTAGAAACAGCATTTACTGCCTTTTCCGCAGAAGGTGTCTTTCTAACTTCTTTTACTGATAACTATTTACTGATCACTGATAACTGAAAAAGTTATTCTCCTAAGTACTCCACAAAATTGCGGGGAGTCTCATACAGTTTTAGGCTGTGGAGTTGTGCTTGTGATATACGCGGAATTAAAGGGTTCAGGATGTTCCAGAACTCCATTACCAGATTTTCAGTACTGGCCAGCTTACCTTCCATGAACGGAACATCAATGTTCAGGTTTTTGTGGTCTACCTTCTGAATAATGTTCTCTCTGATTAAAGTGCTCAGTTGTTTTAAATCAATGACAAACCCAGTGTCTGGGTCTGGTTTTCCTTTCACGGTCACAATCAATTCATAATTGTGGCCATGCCAGTTGACATTGGCGCAGGGTCCAAAAACTTCTTTGTTTTTGGCCATGGACCAATTGGGGTTATGCAGCTTATGCGCCGCGTTAAAATGCTCTAGCCTGCTTACGTATACCATTAATTGAATCGGTAATTCTTTCTACGCAGCAAATATACAAAGAAAGGCACACCAAAGAACGATGTAACTATGCCTACCGGTAAACCAGCCGGCGGATAAATTAAACGTGATAGCAAATCACAGAAAACCAAGAATAAACCACCGGCCAGTGCGGTAGCTAACAAGTTAAATCTATTAGCTGTACCAAGCACCGCCCGCACCATGTGGGGCACCATGAGCCCCACAAACCCCACCGGCCCCGAAAACGCCACTGCAAACCCGGTTACTACTGAAACAGTCAGCAGCATAACCCACCGGATAAACCGTACATCTACGCCCAACGTCTCTGCCCGCTCAGCACCCAACAGCAGAACATTGAGGTGTTTCTGAAGGAAGAAAAAAATCAGCAACGAAAGGCTCAATGCCGTTGCTGGATAACCCAAGTTGCTCCAGTCAGCTTTCTCAAAACCGCCCATGCTCCAGAAGACTACAGATTTCAGCTGGCTTTCTGACTCTGACAGAAACATAATCAAACTCACCAGCGCCACCAGCAAGGAGCTTAAGGCAATGCCCACCAACAGCATTTGGCTCGGGATTAAATGCCCTCGCTTTGATCCTAACAGCACCACTACCAAAGTAACCGCCAAAGAACCTAAGAAAGCGAAAAGAGGTGGCAAGTGTAACCCTAGCACCGTTACTTCTGCAAAGAAAAAATAGCTTAGCGAGGCGCCCAATGAAGCTCCGGAGGCTGTGCCTAATAAGTAAGGATCTGCTAAGGCATTGTTGACCAAGGCCTGCATGAGGTAACCAGCAAAAGCAAGAGAAGCACCAGTCAGAAAAGCCAACAGCAAGCGAGGCAGCCGTAAGTGAATAATACTAAAATGGGTAATATCTGAGACTTCATAGGCAAAAAGTGCCTGGGCTATGGTGCGGTAGGAGGTTTCCATGCTGCCCACACTCAATCCCAAAAAGAAGCCTGCCCCCAGCAACAGCAAAAGCATTAGTAAAACTGCTACCGTTTTCTTCACCTCAACACGTTTTTAAGTTCGGCTATGCTCTGCACTACCCGCGGGCTGGGCCGCGAAATCAAATCATCGGTTACATCATATATCCGCTTGTTTTTGTAAGCGTTAATTCGCTTCAGCTCTGGGTACAGCGTAAAGAAATTCTGATCGAATTCCTCAAAAGTGCCACCAATAATTACATCGGGGTTCAGTTGCAGAATGTATTCTCTGGTTAGCGCCGGCGACTGTTGGGCAAATACCTCCTGCACGGCATTCTGTCCTCCGGCGTAGCGAAGCTTATCGGAGAAAATGGTGTTGTAGCCATGCACGTAAATAGGATCTCGCCAGATAATACCCAGCACTTTTGGCTTCTGCATTTCCTGAGCTTCAGAAGCAAAGGCATCTAATCTTTGCCGCAATGAATCAGCCAAGGCATTGGCCTGTGCTTCCCGCTGCAATAGTTTTCCAAGATCTCTGATGCCGCGCAGAATATCTGCCACGCTGTCATACTTCTGAAAATACACCGGTATACCCAGCTTCTGAATTTGAGTGGCTACCTCCGTTGAGATGATTCCCTCGGGGGCAAACACCACCTCCGGTTTTAAGGCCAGTAAGCCTTCATAATCCATCGGGTAATTATTGACAACAGGCTTACTCAGCGCAGCGTCCGGATAATCATCATTTTGGGTTCTGCCTACAATAGTGGCGGTATCAGCCACGGCAAATAGCATTTCGGTCATGGAGGGAGCCAGCCCTATTATGCGCTGAGGGTGGACTGGTAATGTCACATCTCGGCCTAAATCATCTTGCACTGTGTGGTTGGCAGAAGACGCAGCAGAAGAAGAAGCAGGCTTTTTACCCTCGCAGGAAATTAGAGCTAGCAGAAGGCCTACGCACACCAATAGGTTTCCCTGCCAAGCCTGAGATTTGAAATTGTTCACTGAATACTTTCTTGTGGAAGGGCCAAAGATACAAGAATCGATTGATTATGATGGCTCCGCTGTCTCCACCCTGTTTTTAAGCTGTTTTTTTGAATACAGGCCTAAAACAGCCTTTCAGATGTCCTTTCTCAATCTTTAGATTTCATAGAGCCTGCACAGGCGTCTCCTTCCTCAGCTTCTTTTAACCACTCCCTGAGTTTGGCTGTTCTGTCACGGGTCAGCTCTTCCAGATAGTTTGCGCGGCAAATGGCGTGTATAGAGCCGTAATGCCCTGGCTTCCGGTCCGGGAACTTCATCTTCAGTTCGGCATCTCTAAAACTTACCCACAGCCGCTGCGACGCCTTCAGGTTGGCAATAAAAGTGGTATCGGTTTTATACTGCGCCAGAATTTGTTTGTAAACCGAGTTCAGCTCCTGATCTGATTTTTGGTACTGGGCGTAGGCTTCACGGTTCATATCGGCCTGCGTTTGTGCATTGGCCCCTAATGCTACGACTAAAAGCATAAGTAAAATCAGGTTTTTCATGGCAGTTTTTTTAAAGTTAACCGGCAACAATAACTCCAGACCATTGCCCTGTGGCAAAGACTTGCTGTTTTAGCTCTGTTTTATGAAAAAGAAGCCTAAAACAGTAGCCTGTCCTCCATCTCTGGTAAACTTACGTACCTTTGGTTAGCTTTACGCCATCATTAAACTGTATACTCATGATTGTAGTAACCGGAGCCGCCGGCTTTATTGCGAGTTGCCTTGTTACCCGCCTCAATGCCGCTAATTTCAATAACATAGTGGTAGTAGATAATTTCTCTGTGGCTAAAAAATTGCCCAACATACAGGGGAAGAAGATAAAAGAATACGTAGACCGCAACGAGTTCTTTGAGTGGCTAGACAAGAATTACGAGGAGGTTGAATTCATTTTCCACCTTGGCGCCCGCACCGATACCACCGAGACGAACCGCGATGTGCTGAACCTGCTCAACTTAGACTACTCTAAGCAAATGTGGAACGCCTGTTGCGAGTACCAAATCCCGCTAGTGTATGCTTCCTCCGCGGCAACCTACGGTTCTGGGACCTTGGGCTACGACGATGATGAAAGCTTGACTCACCTGCTTCAACCACTCAATGCCTATGGTGAGTCTAAAAACGATTTTGATATTTGGGCGCTGCAGCAAACCGCTAAGCCTTTCTTTTGGGCAGGGCTAAAATTCTTCAATGTGTATGGCCCTAATGAATACCACAAAGGTCGCATGGCCTCGGTGATTTTGCACGCCTACAACGCTATCAAAGAAAACGGGCGCTTCACCTTGTTCCGCTCACACAATCCTGATTATAAAGATGGGGAACAGATGCGCGACTTTGTGTATGTGAAAGATGTGGTAGAGGTATTGTATTGGCTGATGCACCACCGCAAAAACTCAGGCATCTACAATCTGGGCAGCGGCCAGGCCCGCACCTTCCTGGATCTAACGTTTAACACCTTTACCGCCATGGGCGCACCCATAAATGTAGATTTCAGAGACACACCCGAAGACATACGTGATAAATACCAATATTACACGCAGGCTAATATGGAGAAGTTGAAATCTATTGGGTATGACAAACCTTTTCATACCTTGGAGGAAGGCATACAAGATTACGTGCAAAACTACCTCATGACGGGAGCTTATTATTAAGCCATGAAAACCTGGGCAGCACTTTTTCTATCTCTCTTCTTAGTGGCCTGCAGCTTTACACATGACAAATCAAACGTAAATACTACTGTGTCTCCAGCTACCCTTAACAATGAAGAGGTCAAAAAGCATACTTTCTTGAAAGAGATGTACGCTGATACCTATTTCCCAAAACCGTTGGTTGACAAAAGCAAAGCAATTTTGTTAGAGTTGTGCTCCCAGATTGAAAGCCAGAAACCAGAGCACCTGGAGCAACTGTACAAGCTGACGCATGCGGCAACTATAAAATTCAATGATTTAGAAGATGAGTTTTTCGAAAACGGTAGTGAGATTGAAACCGTCGCCCGCGAAAGTATTGCGGCAGACTTCGAATTTATCTCCAGATCTTATGGATTTGAAGCAGACACAGAAGAATTGATTGCCCCTAGAAATTGGTGACACCATACAAAAACGAGAGAGCCAGCGCAAAACGTTGGCCCTCTCGTTTTTGGCCTATTTTCTTAAAAGCAGGCTTAAAACAATTATTTTCGCCTGAACTATAGTTTACTTCTTCTTGCTGCCTCCGTACTTATACTGAAAATTTTGAATTAACTCTTTTTCTCATTTTACCAGACCACCCATGCCCTACAACATCGTAGACGACAACATGAACCCAGAAGATGAGATGAACTCCCAGCAGTTGGAGATGAAGAATGACTTGCGGGTAGAGACGTGGGAAGAACTGCAGCGAGAATTGTTCCGAGACTCATGGGATGATCGGCTGAACAGGTACAGGTCTCCTTATGTGTACCGAGGCCTTTGGAACAAAAACTATAATCTCAAAACTAGCCTCATGCGCATTGGTGGTGACTACCCTAAGCTGGAACCCCACCTGCTCCGTAACTTCAGAAAATATGCCAGCGGTGCTACAGAATACGGCACCTCTATTTGGAATTGGTTGGCCGTTGCGCAACACCACGGCCTACCCACCCGGCTGTTAGACTGGACCTACTCCCCATACGTGGCACTGCATTTTGCCACCTCAGAACTGGAGAAGTTTGACGAAGATGGCGTGATCTGGTGTGTGAACTACGTTAAATCAACAGAATGCCTCCCCAAGCCGCTGCAAAATGCTATTCGACAAGAGGGTTCTAACGTGTTTACCCCTGAGGTACTGGAGCCAGTTTGCTCCTCTTTGAAAGGATTAGGTGAATTTCAGGAAAAGCCGTTCGTGCTGTTTCTAGAGCCACCTTCGCTTGATGAGCGGATTGTGCACCAATATGCCCTTTTCTCAATGATGTCTACCCCTGACGCCACCCTTAGCGATTGGCTCGTTGAGAACCCTGACTTTTATTATAGACTGGTAATTCCTGCCAAACTCAAGTGGGAAATTAGAGACAAGCTTGACCAAGCCAACATTACGGAGCGAGTACTCTTCCCCGGCCTTACTGGAATCAGTGCCTGGTTGAGAAGACATTATACTACTACTTAATGTATGAATGAGTGATTGAGAGAATAAGGGGAGTAGTGAATCAGCCTTCTATTTTATTATTGTCATCCTGGAAGGATCTTGTGGGCGAATTAAGAAAGCGGTAGAATAAGTGAAATCACGATTTACTAAAAGACCTTGCAGAGGAATAGGCAAAATTGCCTTTTTCGGCTACTTTTAGAAAATCAGATGTAAAACGCTATTCCTAATTAACCATAATTAAGCTCCCATACTCTCAACCATTCAATCTTTCAATCATTCAAATAACAACTTCACTCATTAAAAAAGCACCGACACCTGCATTCGGCCGGTGTGGATGGTACGGATGCCTTGAGGTTTACGGCCGTCATAGTCTAGGGTGATGTTCAGGCCGGAGCTGAGACGTTGCTGTAAGGCTAAGTTCCAGGTAAGGTTGTTACCCGGACGGAATCCGTTGAGCATTTCATAGGCCACCGGCGAGGTAAAGTTACCGGTGTAGGCAATATTGATATATTTCAAAACCCCTGTAACGGTACGTTTGCCCACCTGGCTGAGCCGTACTTCACTACCTAATTCATGAAAGCGAGCTTTTTCCTGTTCTCCTAATTTATTCTCTTTGTCAGTCCATTGGTAGGTGGCGGTGTACCTGATCACTGAATTAGGCTGGTAAGACAATTCAGGGGCGGCTTCCCAGGAACGAAGCAAGAAATTTTTAGTCGTTAAATAATTAGAGGCACTTTCCCTTTCCGCGTGGGTAAGGTCAATTCGGCTGGAGAATACTTCTGTCAGATTTACCCGGAACAACAGCTGTTGGGTGGTGTTATTGCGGACATCAGTGCCATTAGTGAGCAGAATTTTCTGCATGCTCTCCTGATAAGTCCATTCCAACCCGTACTTGGGGTTTGCTCGGTTAAAATAAACGGTGTTCCGGAAAGAACGGGCCAGCGACAGCAAACTTGAATCAGCGAAATTCAGGCTAAACGGATTAAAGCGGCTGCGCAAATCATTATCAGTGGTGCGTTTGTCTACGGTTATGTAAGATATAGCCGAAAATTTAGCCGCCATTCTTTTAAGCCAGACGTCAGCATTCTGCCATTCACGGGGCAAATTACTGGTCAGCCTGTAGGTAAAGCGATTGGTGTAGGCAATCACATATTCATCTGTAGGAATAAAAAGTCGGACAAAATTTCGGCGGTAGGCGGGGTCTGTGGGTTGAGATTCAAAGAACTCGTTCAAGTCTTGCCGGCCATCTCCGTTCAGATCTTCAAAAAAGTGGGTGCCCTGCCCCGGTATGGTTTCAACAAACTGATACTGCCGCTTCAACTCGCGGCCGGTACCTATGGCATAGCTCATTTCGGAGCGCAGGTGCCGGTTCAGGAAATCTCCGTTCCAATCAATTTTAGAAAGAACCGTGGTTTCACGCAAACTATCTTTCGCCTGTATGTTCCGAAACGTAAGCAAAGCACTGATCTGGTGCTGGTTCTTCAGTAACGTGGCGGCACTGAAGTTGTAGGTGTTGGCTGTCTGCTTGTTTCCTAACTCACCGTTCTCAGGCAGGTAATCCACGCGGCGGCTATATTCAGCGCGGTATTTAAAATTTGCCGTATCTGCGCTTTGCAGATAAAACAGATGGTCATCAAAATAATTGGCCGAAGCCAAGATAGCCTCAGTGGTATTGGAAATGACTTTGTTCTTGTCGAAACGGTAAATGTACCCGGGTGTGATATATTTTGTTGGATACTGCACACCAATTTCCCCTCGCACCCATTCTGAGGTACTTTGGGCCAATTCATTGTTCATCAAGAACAGGTTGCTGCGAAGCTCCACTCCTTTTACTTTCTGTGCCAGTTCCAGCACATGCTGAGTACCATTCACCTCAGTTGGACGGTAGCGCCGGCTAAGGCGGTAATTCACAAAATGGAGCGCATCTTTCACGCCGCCCACTCCAAAGGTCAGAATATGATCTTCTATGCGAGATTGCCGGGCTAAGGTAGTGTTGGTGGTGTTGCTCCAGTCACGGTCAAACTCAATGTCACGGTAGCGATCTATCGGCACAAAGTTAGGGTCTGTGTACTCATAGGTGAGCGCGCTCTGGAGCTTGTAAGCGCCCAGAAATTTTATTTCGCGGTCAGCGGTTTTGTAGCCCACCCTTAGAGCCTTGCCCCGATCATCATCAGAGTCTATGTCAGAGAATCTGTTTAGGTCATTTTTAGAACCTGCCAACTCTATAAATGCTTCGGTTTTGGCGTCCATTGCCCAAATCCCTCCCAAGGTCATCATCTGCTTTTGAATGGGAGTTGGCAATACCCTGACCGGATCATACCGTCCCTGCGGCACTCCGTTTACCGGCTCTACCCACTGGTACACCCGCCCGTTGACCGTGGAGTTCAACAGTACATAGTTTCCGCGCCCTTCGCCTACCTCGGTGAAACTGACGGCGTAGTATGCTTTGGTGGAATCAGTGGAGTACTCGTAAATGGTATAGGTACCGCTGGCAGTTTCCACATCGCGGCGCAGGTATAACACCTGATTACGGTCAAACCGGACTGAATCTCCACTAGGGGCTACAGCCAACGAGGCATCATCACCAATTTGGCTTAACAGGCGGCGATCAGAGTTACTGAGGTTCAGCAGCAAAGGGTTGCCAGGGTTGTCTGCTTCGTTGTAAAAGTTGCCGTACACTTTAAACTTGCCTAAGCCTTGGTAATGGCTGGCGTGAACAACGCTGCGGGTATAGTTTAAGTCTGAGTATTCAAAATCTATCCTAATGCGGGAATTACGGGTAATCACCCATTTTGGGGTGAAGGTAATTTCGGCTTGGTTATAATCGATGACATAATCGTAGTCAAAGCCTCTCTCCAGCAGCCGTCCATCTAAATATACCCGTTCTGAATTGGCCAGCACAATGATAAACCGCTCTCCGTTGGTGCCGCGCAGCCTATATGGCCCCTGCACGCTTTCAATGGGCTGAATGATTTGTGAGGCAAATTTTCCTTTGGCCACCGAGGCGGCTATGGAAGTGGAGCTTTCCCAGCCAGGCTTGCCTCTGTTTACCTCCAGCGCCCCGCCCTGCACGTTTTTGTAGAACTTTAGAAAGTGAGACACTGGCCGGTTTCGCAATACCACATCTCCTCCGGTTAAAGTCCAGAGCCGGTGCTGTAGCGTTATAAATACACGGTCAAACTCTTGCAGCTGCTGGGTGTTGCCTTCTGGCTGAAACGGAATGTTCTGATCTGTGATGGAGGCCGTAATACTGATGTCTTGGGTTAACTTACCCTCCAACTGAAGGTTCAGAGCAGAATTCACGAACACGTTCTGGGTATTTCCCACTGATACCCCTCTGGAAATGCTACCGGTCTTGTTAAGTCCAGGAGTTTTGAACGGCTCTTCACGGGCGGCTTGAGGTTCTATATAATATTGCCGTTCAAAGGAAGTGGAATCCCAGGTGAGAATATTGCGCTTGTAGGCTGGGGCCGCCAAATTGTAAGGCAACACTCTAAAGCATACTAACACAGAGTCTGTTTGTGGCCTGATTTCCGGAAAAGAGGCCAAAAACGCACCACTTGAGTCAGTAGAAATCTTTTCTGGAATCCGGAACTGAGGCTGAACTTCCGGTGCAGGCAATTGGATAAATTGAAAGAGATTGGTAGCCGGGTCGTACAGGTAAGAATAGGTTTGGCGAACATGACGGGCATCAAAAACTTCTATTGAGCCTTCTGCCAAGGTCAGGGAATCTAGCTGTATAGCTCCCTCTTGCAGAGGAATCCAGCGGCAGCGCCGGTTTGTCAACGACTGCCCTTGCCCCTGTTCTGCCAACAGCAGAAAGACCATTATTAACCCTATGCCCCACCAGCGCTTCATGTCTGCACCACCGGCAATTTCAGGAAAAAAGTTGTCCCCACATTCTCCTCCGTCTCAAACCAAATAGAACCACCCAAGGCCTCCACCCCTTTCTTCACCACTGCTAAACCTATGCCTGACCCGGTATACTTGGTACTGAAATTTGGTACAAATATCTTCGGCTGCACCTCTTCCGGAATACCTGAGCCATTATCCCGCACCGACACCAACACCCACTGCGAACTTGTAGTTTCAACCTTTATATTGATTTCTGGAGTTCTGGGGGATGGCACCGCCTGCAGCGCATTCAATAGCAGGTTATTGAAGATGCGTATAAGTTGGTTTTCATCAGCTTTCACTAACACGATTTCCTCCGGCAGGGTCAGATTAATCTGATGTTGTCTGGGGTTGAGGTGCAAGTCAGCGGCTTGTTTCACCAGCTTATTCAGCTCCAACACCTCCAGTTTTAAATCTGGCATTGAGGTGAAATTGGAAAAGGAGGTGGCAATATCGCTCAGCACATCAATCTGAGTGATCAAGGTATTCGATATTTTATCAATAAGCTCCTCTAGGTTGCTGCGCCCGTCTTGCATGGCCCGCCGCAAGTATTGCAACGAGAGCTTCATGGGGGTAAGCGGATTCTTTATTTCGTGGGCAACCTGACGGGCCATTTCTTTCCAGGCAGCTTCTTTCTCTTTCAGGGCTAGTTCCTGTTTACTTTCCTCCAGTTTCTGAAGCATGGTGTTGTACTCCCGCACCAACAGACCAATTTCATCTCTAGACTCATACACCAGTTTTTCATTGCTTCCGGTAAGCGTGGTGCGTTTCAATCTTTCGGTCAGTAACTGCAGCGGTACGGTCAGGGCTCTGGTGGCCGCGTACCCCAACAGCACAAATAACAAGAACAGCACCGTGAAAATATTCAGAATGGTGGTGATGAGCTGAATTAGCTTGGTGTTCAGGTCTTTTTCAGAATCAAAGAAAGGAATTGCCAAGTAACCGTCAGGAATTTGACTCACCCCAGAACGGAGGGGAAGGTACAATGTGCTGTAGGGTAGTTCTCCTGCCTTTTCATGCAAGAGCATCCTGTTCAACCCTTGACTTTTCAAGGCGCTGAATGCCTTGGGGTTCATTCTGGTAGAAAGAACTCCTGCCTCAAACAAAGCGGGCTGACTGGCTATTTGCAGCTGGCCGTTGGCATCATATACATTTAATTCGGCCTGGGCTAAAATGGCCAATCTGTTTACCCTCCGTACCAAAGAATCTGGTCGGGCTCGGTAACCGGCATTAAGTGTGGTGGAAGTGAGGCTTTGCCTGATAAACTGCCCCTGCTCTGTATAACCTCTGATCAAATCATCTTTATATGAATCGGTGACCAAACTCCCAATAGTTATGCTCACCAACACCAACGGCACCAATACACCTAAATTCAGGAAGAGCTGTATTTTAGTACTGAAAGTAGAGGCTATGCTTTGAAAGAATTCTCCTCTTGAAATTACCAGCAAAGCCAATACCCCGAAGAGGGCAAAGGTGTGCAGCAAAAACAGAAAAGAGAAGTTTGACAGCCAAGAGCCAAAGCCATACGCAGGAGTACTGACCACGGCCACGGTACCTTTTTCTGAGGTTGTACCTAAGTGGTGGTAACCGGCATGTGACAAACCTTGCGTGTACAACAGCGGAATCTGGAACAGTTGCGGAGAAAAATACTGACTGTACTCAAAAAACCCATCTGTTTTGAGCCAGCGTCCTTCTTTCCATAACGCATAACTACCAGAGGGCATTGCATCTGGCTTAGCGCTGCGGCGTTCTACCAGCAACTCTGGTAACACGCTATTAGGGGCTGCTATCTTTGGGCTCAGCTCCAACATCACGGTAATCCATTGAAACAGATTTACTGGAATTTTCACCTCTTGCACATAGGTGAAGCGGCCAGGATCGGTGTCCGTGTTAATGAGAAGCTGGTCTTTCTGAGGTGTTCTTTCTGACCTAGGCACCCAATGCGCTGCATACCTGCGTAGGTTTGTCAAACTATCTTGGTAGGTAAGTGATTCCCCGTTCACATCAAACAACCTGATCACCACTGCATAGTTCTCCGTCAGGTTCTCCAAATGGTGGCGCCGGATTTTCTGCTCTACAAAATTCAAATTCACCCATGGTGCCCGCAAAACCCGCTGCAGTATCTCATCTTTCTGGATAGACTCCGCCGCCTGGGCTAGCAGGTACTCAGTAATATCATCGCGGTCTTTCAGTAACTGTGCCGCCAAGCGCTGTTTGTCTTCGCGAAGTTGTACGGCATACAAGTCATACAGAGCGGCGGCTCCTAAACTGGCGCTTAAAATGTTCAACAAAAAAATGCTGGAGTAAACCCCTGCTCTTATTTTCAGTTTACGGTGAATCTTTTCCCAGACTACCAGTACTAAACCAATAAACAAGATAATCCAGTTTCCGCTGGGGGCATCGCGCCAGAATGCATACACTATGGCAATCACTAACGCAGTGGCCCAAGCAACACCAAAAGATTTAAAGCCATTGGGCCTGAATGGCAGCCAACTGAGCAGCATCCTGATAATCCAACTGAGCGCTACGGTATGTATAGCGATAACGGCATAAATAAGACCTTTCTCCCAGTTAAACTGAATACTCTGGTTTATGTCTAGAATGGGTTGCGTATTATTAAACAGGCTACGGTAAAATTCATACCAACTAATGATAATGCCCATTATGGCGAGTGCCAGCAGCAGACCTACTACAGATCGTTTTTGCCCTGTTTTCTGAAAATGAGGCGTAAAACGGAGTTTTTTACTAAAACGGAAAACTAAAAGAGCAATAGCCAGCAGGCAGAGTTCATTCAGAAGCAAATCTCCCAATGATGGAGACCACCATGAGGAGGCGTATACTCTGGGGCTAAACAGGCCAACGTCATACACATTGTTCGGGAACTGAAACCACAGCATGACCAGTCTCAAAAACAAAAGTCCTGCAATGACAGCCCAAAGAGCCCACCCCTGTTTTTGAGCAACAATCAGCTGGCTACGTAGGGAAAGGAGAAACATCACCCAACACGTAATGGCCAGCCAAAATAATACAAAAGTGAATTTACCGGCATGCAGCCACTGCCCAGGCTCCAGCACACGCAGTGAGAAAAGATACTGACCACCTTCACCCATAATAGGAATTGAGCCGACACTACGCTCTATGTGAAGGGTGGCGGCGTGGTTTTCAAATATCTCAGGGTTCAGGCCACTTTTAAGATAGGCATTGGTAATACCATACCGCTTCTCTAGCGGAATTGCCGCCATTAGCGTATATTCTGGCGGAGCAATTTTCCGGATTAACAAAAAACGGCCAAACCTGTTCTCTACCACCTGCAAATCTCTTCGTAAATAGCGTGGATCTACCTCAGGCCGCAGGTTATGGTCTGACCAAAATATTAATTTGTCTTGCTGATAAACAAAAACGGGAAGATTGGTTTTGGGCAGTATTCTGGAAAAGAAGCCAGAATCAGGAGGCAATGACTGAGCAATCTGGTTTAATTCAGACTGGGCTTGAGAAACTTTTTTATTTATACGCCCTACTACCTCCTGAGCCATTTTCTTTTCAGGGGTTTCCAGCAAATCACGCTTTACACTCACCTGCAAAAAAGTAGCCACCCCTCCAAACAAAAGAGTGGCCAACAGCAAATAAAAGGAGACGGTACGATGTAACTTCAATTCTGCCCTTTTTTCGGAGTGAAGACCTAAGACATATTCTGAACAAGGCTTATGTTCACGTACAACCCTACAAGCAAAAGCCTAGAAGTATCTGCAGTCTTCCCTGCTTACGAAACAATACCTAAATATGGCTTATAACGGGCGAAATCCCTATTTATTTACTTATTCCCTTGCTGGTATTTAGCATCATACCTGACGCTCCCAAAGAAATACAGCATCATAACTCTGGCATACCTGAATAAAACAGAAGTAAACAGCACCACAATTGATGCCACTACGGTTAAGTACACCCATGTTGGAGGATCACCAGCAAAATGATAAAGGGAGAGCCCAACTATCACTACAATTAATACTGAAAGGCCGTAACTCATGTACATGGCTCCCCAATAAAAACCTAGTTCAATCTCATACCTGAACCCACAAACAGAGCATTGCTCTGGCATTTGATCAAATTTACGGAGGTTATATGCCGCATGGCTAAACATTTCTCCCTGATGGCAACGCGGGCATTTTAGAGCAAGTCCTGCCTTTAAATGCTCCCAGGCAGCGGCCACTTATTTCTGTTTTTTACTGTAACGGTACCAGAAAAAACCGACAGTACCAGCTATGATATACGGAATAGCCATCAGATACAAAATACCTTTATTCAATCCATTGGCTATAGTGTCTCCGTCTTCCCCGCTAGATGCCTCTACCGAAGCTCTACACATAGCACACTGTGCATCGGCAGAGGTAGAGATGAAGCAGAACAACAGCAATAGCCCTAAACTTGCCAACCAAACGCTATATTTCCTTTTCATCATTTTAACTCAATAGGTAATCATAAATTTTCTGACTGCTAAGCCTAGAATAACACTTCTACTATAGTACGTTAAACCGCTATTTCAGAACACCTGAAGCAAAAAATTTAAGTATAGTAGGGTGATATCATAAGATACACAACCACACCGGTTACAGCCACATACAACCAAAGCGGAAAAGTCCACCTTGAAACGCGGCGGTGCCGGGCATACTGTTCAGATAACGCAAAATACACTGATAACAATACAAGCGGCACAATAACAGCTGCCAGAATAATATGCGTTATCAAGATAAAATAATAAATAGCTTTGATAGTTCCCTCACCGCCAAATTGAGTGGGCGCTGCTTGATAGTGGTAGGTCACGTAAGAAATAAGGAAGAATGCAGACAATACGAAAGCCGTTGTCATGGCAAACCGATGGTACCTGCGGTTATTCCGCTTGATTTGGTAATAACCAACAACAAGCGCAATTGCTGTTAAAGAATTAAGCACAGCATGCAGCTTTGGCAAGAAAGAAACATCAAGATCGCCTAGCTTTCCAGTCTGGGGCATAAACAACAAAAATGCCACCAGTAGTGGCACCACTACTGAAAGGATGGCTATAAGAATAAGATATCGTGAATCGTTCCGATTCTCAACTTGGTTTTTCATGGGATACTTCATACTCCGAAAGGAGTACATTTATTTCAGTGATAAGTTTATCAATTTCAGTGGCATCAGTACCATCGTATATGCCGCGCACATGCCCCTGCTTGTCAAGCAGGTAAAGTTGTTCCCCGTTTTCAAGGGTAGGAAAGCCATCTGGAGCGTAACGGGCATTCACGTAGTAGCCCATCATTAGTTGTTCAACCTGGTCTTTCGATCCGGTTAAAAAAAACCATTTACTAGCGTCTGCTCTGAAGCTTTTAGCATACTGCCTAAGAACAGGAACACTGTCGTGGGTGTAATGAATGGAATAGGATAGGATTTTTACGTCTGGCTGAAACCGAAAAGCATCTTGCACACGTGCTAACTGTGTGCTGGTTTGTTTACAAACACCTTGGCAGGTAGTGTAAAAAAAATTAGCGACGTAAATTTTATCCTGTAAAGCTTGAGAGGTAAGTGTATCTCCTGTTTGGGAAATGAGAGGAAAAGAAGGCACCCGGTGAAAAACAGTATCATATTGCCATCGTCCCTCTACCAAAGTAGAATCTACCGATACTGGAAAATAAGTTCGGAGTGAATATCTATTCACTCCGAACATTTTAAGGAATAAAAACGCCAGTACGGGCACCAATAATATAGTGCCCAATACCAGAGCTTTTTTTGGACTCATTACTGAAAGTAGTTGAAGACTGATTCTCCGTAAAAAGTACCTTCAACCAACAAAGCTACCAACAGCCAAATTAATAGTACCGAAGGAATCAAGATTGACCAAATAAGACCTTTCACCTCATGCTTTAAGTGCATGAATTCTGCTACTATGTAGAAAGCCTTAACTATGGTAAGCAAAATAAAGATGGTATTTCTAAGCGTACCGGCGTCCATCATAAATGCGAACGCAAATTCAATTGCAGTAACCACACAAAGGATCACGAAGGTTTTCCAGATGATCTTGGTCTGTGGTTTTGGAATTTCTCCGGTATGCTCAAACTCGTTATGATGTGAGTGCGATGCCATATTTCTTAAAGATTAAATCTAGTAAAACAACAATTACACCAGGTAGAAGAAGGTAAACACGAACACCCACACTAAGTCTACAAAGTGCCAGTAAAGACCTACTTTCTCTACCATTTCATAGTGTCCCCTGCGGTGGTAAACCCCGTTCACGGTATTAATGAAAATCAGGATCAGTAACACCACCCCACTTAAAACGTGGGTTCCGTGGAAACCTGTAATAAAGAAGAACAGGTCGGCAAACAACGGAGGACCATATTGGTTTACGATCAAATTGGCTCCGTAGATTTTACTTCCATCTGCCAAGGTCATCCCAGTTTCATCACCTGCTATAAAGTGAGTCCACTCCCAAGCCTGGCAACCTAAGAACATAGAACCAAATAAAATAGTCCATAACAACCATTTCTGCACATCCTTCTTATCCATTCTATGCCCAGCTTCCACTGCCAATACCATGGTAACAGAGCTAAGAATAAGAATCATGGTCATTAAAGCCACAAATGCCAATGGCCAGTCTACACCATGGAAACCAGGAAATGCATTGAATACCTTTTCAGGTATTGGCCACCATTGCGTAGAGAATTCAAACTCCTGCAATCTTTGAGCTTCCGGTAACAAAGCCTGAGCTTCTTCAAAAGAGCGGTGACGATGGCGGGCAAGACCGTAAGTAGTTAAAAAGGCTCCAAAAGTAAAGGCATCTGACAGTAGAAAAAACCACATCATCAGTTTACCATAACTTGCCTTAAACGGCTCGTTACCTCCATCCCAAGTGCCTGTTTTAGGCTGCTCAAATGTAGTTGTTTGCGACATATGTGTTAGTGAATAATTAATGGTTCAACGTTAAGAATAAGTACAAGTAAATCCAAAGAGCCCCTAAAAAGTGCCAGTAAATGGCGCAAAGCTCTATGCGCACCAAATTACGTGAATGTACTTTATACTTAAAGGCCGAAATTACGACAATAATTAAAAAAATTAACCCCGTGATTAAATGAAAAGCGTGTACCCCTGTTAAGACATACAGAAAAGAACCAGAAGGGTTGGCGGTATGGCCACCAAAGAATACCTGATTATCCACTAATTCGCCCCATCCTATCCATTGACCAATCAAGAAGGCAACTCCGGCAGCAATCGTAAGGCATAAACCTACTTTTACGCTACCTACGTTATCACGTTTGGCAGATACATAGGCCCAGTGTAAAAAAATACTGCTCAGTAACAACACCACTGTGTTGATGATCAGAACAGATGGCAGATCAAATTCTAACCAGTTTCCTTCTTCCCGACGGACGATATAGGCACTGGTAAAAGCCGCAAACATCATTACAATGCTGACAATCAACAGCCAAAGCATGAACTTTAGCGGATTGACGCGACGTTGGCTTGATTCAAAGTTTATATTATCAACCATATTACTCTATTAAAGTCTATCTACTACAAAGGCTATTTGAACAATTGGCAGGTACAAAAAGGAACCAAACATAATGTTCATAGCCGCCCGTTTAGAACAGGTAAGCATTAGATAGAACGTCTGCATTAAAAAAAGAACCCCACATACAACAGCAATAAATGCAGATGTTTTACCCGCCATCCCAAACTGCAGAGGCAATAGCCCCAATGGAATAAGCAATAGCGTGTAAATCATTATCTGAACAGCAGTCTTCAGATTTTTGCCACCAGCCATAGGTAGCATCTTGAAGCCCGCCTTTTTATAATCTTCATCTAAAACCCAGGCAATAGCCCAAAAGTGTGGAAACTGCCAGATAAATTGTATTCCAAACAAAATCCAGGCTTCTACTCCTATATACCCTGTACCTGCTACCCAACCAATCAATGGAGGCAATGCGCCAGGTATAGCTCCAACGAAAACACAAATTGGAGAAATCCGCTTTAGGGGTGTATAGAAGAAACCATACAGCAACAAAGACAGAAAAGAAAGAGCAGCCGCTAACCAATTGAAATATAGCCCAAGTAAACTAACTCCTGCTATACCTAATAGAACACAATAAATAGTAGCTTCTCTTACTGTAAGTATATCTTTCGGCAACGGGCGCTTAGCTGTACGCTTCATCATTTTATCCAGGTCTTTCTCTAGAATCTGATTAATGATATTAGCGGAACCAGTAACCAACAAGCCACCTAACATTATTAAAGCTGTGTTTACCCAGTTAGCATCTGGTCTACCAAGTAAAAAACCAATAGCACTAGAAAAAGCAACCGTAGCCGAAAGCCTAAACTTGATAAGTTGAAAATATGCGCTTGCTTTACTCATGGCCGATGATGTCTGGGCACTAGCTGTAACGTCTTGTACGTACATAATTGTTTTTACGCCACCAATTCAGGCTTTGGGTTATACATCCTTTTTTGGGCATAGTAATAGTAGACCAGCAACAAAAACTGCAACCCAAATAACAGAGTACCTAACAGCAAATGCAGAGGCTGAGCAAATGCAGGCAAAGCAAAATAAGCTAGTACTATCCCCAAAACAATTTCCATTCCTATCACTATCAACACCCAGGCCGCTATATTCAGCAGTACCTTATGCTTCAGTTTCTTTACTAATAAATAAAGAGCCACATTAAGCAGCACTACAAGTATAGAAAGAGAACGGTGCACATAAAAAGATCTCCCCAGTCTGTCAATCCATAATTCACGACCCTGATTATTCAGATCAAAAGCTACTATGTCTACTTGTTCTCTTACTTGAGTGCCTATGATGATCTGCACAAAAGACAAGATCAATGTCAGTATGATAATACCTTTGATTGTTGCAGAGCCTGTTAAACTTAATTGAACTACTTGCTCTCGTTGTGATCTTAACACCACATAAATCAGAAGTGCTAACAGAACTAAAGCCAAGGCCATATGAATGGTCACCATTTCTGGCAAAAGATTGGTAGAAACCACCAAAGAACCCAGCCAGCCTTGGAAACCAACAAGAATTAAAGATACCACTGAACCCCAGAAGATCTTAGGGTCTGTTACCCTATACGGTAAAGCATATACTACTGTAAGCAGAATCAGAAGACCAATAACAGCTCCTACCAGTCTGTTCACATACTCAATCCATGTTTTAGTAACGTTAAATTCCGTTTCTAAAAACTGGTAGGGATGAGACAGAATTTGTTGAGAAGTTTCAGAAAAACCCAAAGAGTGAAGCAGCTTAGCTATGCGCTCATTCTTCTGTAACCGCTTTTCCTTATATGCCTCTAAATAATCAGATGGTAACTCTTCTAAACTAGTGGGGGGGACCCACGACCCGAAACACTTCGGCCAGTCTGGACATCCCATACCTGAACCTGTGCTGCGGACGATCCCCCCTACTAAGATTAAAAAATATACAGAAGCAACAGTAAGTACTCCTATATTTCTAAACCTTTTACTACTAAAAGATTTATTCTTCATTCGTTATTCGAAATCTCTCTCATGCGGCAAATTAGAGGATGCCGTTTGAGAGAAAGGTACGTTCTGCGGAATAAAATCTTCCTGAGCACCTGGCTTGCTATAGTCATAGGGCCATCTGTATACTACAGGAAGCGGACCTGGCCAGTTACCATGTCCTGGATTAACAGGAGTAGTCCATTCTAAAGTATTCGACTTCCAAGGGTTCTCAGTAGCACGTCTTCCTCTGAAGATGCTATAGAAGAAGTTAAATAAGAAGATAAATTGACCTACAAACACTACAATCGCCGCTATGGTGATGAAAGAGTTCATATCAAGGAAGGTACTGAACGTGTCAAAGCCAGTCCAGGTATAGTATCTTCTAGGGAAACCAGCAATACCCATGTAGTGCATCGGCATGAAGATCAGGTACGCACAGATGAAAGTAATCCAGAAGTGCACGTAGCCAAGCTTTTCATCCATCATGCGGCCAAACATTTTAGGGAACCAGTGATAAACACCTGCAAACATTCCGAAGAAAGCCGCACTACCCATAACCAAGTGGAAGTGAGCTACTACGAAGTAGGTATCATGTAACTGAATATCTAACGCAGAGTTACCTAAGATAATACCAGTTACACCACCAGAAATGAAGAGTGAAACGAATGCTATGGAATACAACATAGCTGGAGTGAAGTTGATATTACCTCTCCAGATAGTAGCGATCCAGTTAAACACTTTCACAGCTGATGGCACAGCAATAATCAAGGTCAGGAACATGAACACAGACCCAAGGAAAGGATTCATACCTGAAACGAACATGTGGTGAGCCCATACTACGAAGGAAAGTAAGGCGATACCCAACATTGAACCGATCATAGCACGGTAACCGAAAATTGGCTTACGAGCACAGGTAGAGATTACTTCTGATACAATACCAAAGGTTGGTAGAATAACGATGTATACCTCGGGGTGACCAAGGAACCAGAATAAGTGCTGGAACAAGATGGGGCTACCACCTGTGTGGGTAAGAGCTTCACCAGCTACATAAATATCTGACAAGAAGAAACTAGTGCCAAAGCTACGGTCAAATATCAACAACAAAGCAGCAGAAAACAGAACAGGGAAAGCTAAAAGTCCAAGTACTGCAGTCAAGAAAAACGCCCAGATAGTAAGGGGCATTTTAGCCATTGACATACCACGCGTCCGCAGGTTGATTACAGTTGTAATATAGTTGACACCACCCAATAACTGTGACACAATGAAAATGGCCATGCTCACCAACCACAAAGTCATACCCGCGCCAGAACCTGGTATAGCCTGTGGCAAAGCACTCAATGGTGGGTAAACAGTCCAACCACCCGCAGCTGGTCCTGTTTCTAAGAATAGAGAGTAGAACATGATAATGCTGGCAATAAAGAAAAACCAGAAAGATAACATGTTCATAAAACCAGAAGCCATATCACGGGCTCCTAATTGTAATGGAATCAAAAAGTTACTGAAGGTACCACTCAACCCAGCCGTCAACACAAAGAATACCATGATGGTACCGTGCATAGTTACTAAGGCAAGGTAAAAGTTCGGATCAAGCTTTCCTCCTTCAACCCACTTACCTAAGAGAGGCTCCAGAAAAGTAAAGGTTGCCTCAGGAAAACCGAGCTGCATACGGAACAAACTTGATAGAGTACCTCCGATAATAGCCCAGAAAATACCAGCAAATAAGAATTGCTTCGCAATTACCTTATGGTCTTGACTAAAGATGTACTTCTCGATAAAGCTTTGGTCATGATGGTCATCATGATGCTCATCGTGCCCTGAGTGCACATCATTATGTAATGAAATATCCGTGCTAGACATACAATACTTTTAAAAGATTATAACTATTCTTATTGAGCTGGTTCGGTTGAACCTGCCCCATTCGTGGCTACTGCCTGTTCCTCACCTGCAGCAGGAGCTGCCTGTTGTGATACAAAGGTTTTCTTGCTTTGTTCAGCAATCCAAGCATCGTAGTCTTCAGGCTCTTCTACCACCATGATCATCTTCATAGCGAAGTGTCCTCTACCACAGACCTCAGTACAGGCTAATTCATATTGGAAATTAGGGTTACCTGTTTCCGTCTGCATTTCTGCTGTAGTTTTGGTTGGGATAAACCAGAAAGTAGTAGGCATACCTGGCACCGCATCCATTTTCACTCTGAAGTGAGGAAGGAAAACACTGTGAATTACATCACGTGATCTAATCTTCAATAATACTGGTTTACCCTTTGGTACTCTGAAGGCAGTAGGATCAGCCATAAAGTCATCCTGTGCGTTTTGATCAGAGTAATCTATACCAAACTCATTGTTTGCATTAATCAGGGTGTGCTTTACCAAGCCTAACTTGTTATCATTACCTGGGTAACGCACCATCCAGTTAAACTGCTTACCCATCACCTCAACCATCACAGACTCAGCTGGGGCTGGGCTAGTAATTTTGGCCCAGGTTTTCCATCCAGAGAATACCAATAGCGCCATTACAACAGCCGGAATTACCGTCCAGATAATTTCAATCTTGTTGTTATGTGGGTAATAGTAAGCTCTTTTGCCATCCTGATGTTGGTATTTGTAAGAATACACGAACAAAAGTATATGGGTAATAACAAACACAATTCCAATAACCGCCATGGTTAACCAGAACATACTATCCAGTTCATCACCATGGGCCGAAGCCAAAGGCAAAATCATATCTTCTTTAGCAGCTACAAATGACCATACAAACAGGCCACCCATTACTATAAAGAAAGCGAGCAAAAGAATGGCATTTACCTTGTTGCTCTTGCCAACGTCACGCCGGTAACTTCCTTTGAAAATAGAAGCCAATACCTGGATTCTAAACAAAAGATAGAGGATGACTAATAAAAGGATGATTGATAGTGCTACAGCAATCGTAATCATTATCCGAGTCTTTTAAATGAAATCTTAAACGTGGTGATGAACACTTTCATCCAGGAAAGGGTGGTTCAGAGGAACCAAATTAGCCTTTGTCAATTCTGAGGTATATCTCCACAAGAATAGTCCTAAGAAAGTCAAAGCTGTACCTAATTCTATCAAACCAAATCCTCCCTCTTCGCGCATGGCTCCTGGCATAATCATCATATAAAAGTCAAACCAGTGACCGATCAAGATAGCGATACAAACTATCTTCAGCATAAGCATCTGACGCTTCGCATCTCTTGTCATTAGAACAAGGAAAGGGAAAGCAAAGTTTATGAGCAGGTTGAAAAAGAATATCCAGGTATAGTGGTTATTGTTACCCCCTAAACGCTCTATAAAATAGATAGCTTCTTCCGGTATGTTAGCATACCAATAAAGCATGAATTGAGAGAACCAGATATATGTCCAGAAAATACTGAACCCGAACAGGAATTTTCCTAAGTCATGCAGGTGATTAGATGTTACCATTTTAAGGTAACCCATCTGCTTTAAGAAGATAATGGTTAATGTAATAGCTGCTAAGCCAGAAACCCACCAACTAGCAAATACATACCAACCAAACATGGTACTAAACCAGTGTGTATCGATAGACATTACCCAATCCCAGGCTGCCATTGAAGAAGTTACTCCAAATATTACAAGGAAAGCAGCACCTAGAGTAATGCTTTTGTTATAATGATTTAAACCACCATTCAAATCTTCAGCCAATGATTCTCTTCTCAACCACTTGTAAAACAGGAACCACAGAACAAAATAGGCTACCATTCTAATGGTGTAGAAAATTACGTTCAAGTATCCTGATTTGCCTGCTATAACAGGGTCATATTGATCATTAGTGGGATCTGTAACGGCATGGTCAGTCCAGTGAAACAAGGTGTTATGCCCGGTAAAGATGATTGGAAGTAAAAACACCAACACCATGATGATACCGCCTACAGGTAAATAAGCACCTATCGCTTCAGGTACCCTTTTTATTGCTACAGACCAACCTGCATATGCCACATATTGAATAGCGATAAACAAAACACCTACAACTGCTATACCTGTAAAATAAACATTGTTCATCCAAAGGTTAGCAAGCAAACGCTGTCCCCATCCTGCCGCATGATGTCCAGCTTCGGCACCGTGTTCTTCTCCATGACCACCGCCAGAGGTAGCAGCAATAATGAGACCGGCTACTAACAGTACCAACCCAATAGCTATCATGAAGAAGAACCTGTTGGTGCTTCTTTTAGAAATACTAAATCTTTCTTCAGTTATCATTTAAATTACCTTTTAAGGTTAATCACGAATATCCTTTGTAGGATGGGTTAGAGTACCAGTAACAGGATTGGAACCGTCTGCCTGAGAATTAGTGCTTGCGCCTGCTGGTGCATCTGTCACTAATGAGCCTTGCTTTTCAGTTGCCTCATCCTCCGCCACATCAACTATTCCTTTTTGCAACTGGCGCACATACATGGCTATTTTCCAGCGCTCTTCAGGGTTTACTTGTGTGCCGTGTGGCATCATTCTACCTCTTCCGTTCTGGATCACGTGATAGATGTGTCCGTCTGGTAAAGAAGCGTAGCGGCCTTGGGTAAAGTTAGGAACGCCTTTGAATTTTGCTCCGACTAGTCCGTCTCCCGCTCCTTCTTGTCCATGGCAAGGAGAGCAAAAACGCTGGAATAAAACTTTGCCTTCTCCAAGGTTAGCCGAATTGGCTGCCAATGGATTCTTCAATTCCCGGCCTGCTACTTCCGCACTATCTTTAGAAATATGCGTGTAGAATCCTAAATTTCCTCTGGCTATGGTGTTTGAAGCAGGAACACGCATGTTCATTCCGTGTGGATTGATGGCGTTTTTATTTCCTTCTATCTGCTTCAAAGGCTCATACCCAACGTGATTGTACATGTCTGGAGCATATTCCAATCCTGGATCTTGCGGATCATTTCCGCAAGAGAAAAGGAATGCTGAAGAGAGAAGTACAAAGGAGGCTTTAGCTCCTATTTTCATCAAACTGTTCATTATTTAACTACCTCCTTCTCGTTAACTTCAATAGCCCCGTTAGAACGGAGAAGATCATTTAATTTTTGGATATCGATGCCTTCTTTCAGTTCAATGGCCATTACGTATTTGTCATCTGTTGAACGAAGATCCATCACCGGCACCTTTAAGGTTGGGCGAAGACCACTAATGACAAAGAAGGTGATCACCATACCAAAAGCTGCACAAAGTACAGTTAATTCAAACGTTACCGGAATGAAAGCTGGCAACGCTACGTGTGGTTTACCACCAATGATCATTGGCCAGTCAAAACCTAGCATCCATATCTGCATCCAAAGGGCAAATGAAGTACCGCAAAGTCCGCAGAAGAAAGCAACGATAGGCAATCTTGAACGCTGTATCCCCAGTACATCATCTATTCCGTGAATAGGGTACGGAGAAAACACATCATAAATTTTAGTGCCTGCCGCGCGTGTCTTTTCAATGGCGTTCAGCAGCACATCCTCGTCGTCAAATACACCGAGTATATATTTCTTACTAGTCATGTTTGTGAGAGTTGTTAGGTGCTGTGCCATGCATTGATGCTCCTGGGTGCGTAGTGTGGCTGATTCCAGAAGACGATTTCAAAATTGATTTAACCTCAGCCATGTTTACTACTGGGAAGAATTTAGCGAACAGCAGGAACAGGGTAAAGAACAAGCCCATAGTACCTACATATACCCCAACATCAATGGCAGTTGGAGAGAACATTACCCAGCTAGATGGTAAGAAGTCGCGGTGCAATGACGTCACGATAATTACAAAGCGCTCAAACCACATACCAATGTTCACAAAAATTGAAATAATGAACGTGGCAGTTAAGCTGCGGCGAATTCCACGGAACCAGAAAAGCTGAGGCGTAATTACGTTACAAGTCATCATTGACCAGTAAGCCCACCAGTAAGGTCCGGTAGCACGGTTAATAAACGCATACTGCTCATATTCCACACCTGAATACCAGGCAATAAAGAATTCTGTGATATATGCCACCCCTACAATAGATCCGGTTAAGGTAATTACCTTGTTCATGGACTCTACGTGCTCCAGCGTGATGTAATCTTCCAGTTTGAAAACTTTTCTGGTAATAATCATTAGGGTTAATACCATTGCAAAACCTGAGAATATTGCACCAGCCACAAAGTATGGAGGGAAGATAGTCGTGTGCCAACCTGGAATAACCGAGGTTGCAAAGTCCATTGATACAATAGTGTGAACTGAAAGTACCAGAGGAGTTGCTAAACCAGCTAAAATCAATGAAACAGTCTCATAGCGTGACCAGTGCTTCGCAGAACCTGTCCAGTTCATGCTCAACAGAGCGTAAGCTCTGCGGGCAATGGGTCCAGTGGCTCTATCTCTGATAGTAGCGAAGTCTGGAATCAGACCTATGTACCAGAATACAAGTGAAACTGAGAAATAGGTACTGATCGCGAATACGTCCCAAAGAAGTGGTGAGTTGAAGTTCACCCAAAGAGAACCAAATGTATTTGGTAAAGGCAACACCCAGTAAGCTAACCACGGACGGCCCATGTGCAATACAGGGAACATAGCCGCACAGATTACTGCGAAAATCGTCATCGCCTCAGCCGCACGGTTGATAGATGTTCTCCATTTCTGACGGAACAACAACAAGATGGCTGATATTAGAGTACCGGCGTGACCAATACCTACCCACCATACGAAGTTGGTGATATCCCATGCCCAACCAACTGTTTTATTCAAGCCCCACTCACCTATACCAAACCACAAGGTGCGGTATACTGAATAAAGGAAGATACCAAGGAAGACCAAAGAAACTCCCATCGCAATCATCCAGCGGACGTTCGGCTTGGCTTCCACCTGCCGACAAACGTCCTCCGTAATGTCTGCATAAGTTTTACCCCCAGTTACTAGAGGCTCTCTTATCGGAGATACGTGCTGCATATATCTTTATGAGTTAAATTAAGCTTGATTTCTGATTTTAGTTAAGTAAGTCACGTTTGGCTGCGTGTTCAATTCTTCTAACACGTGGAATGCACGTTCACCTTTTTCACGCTGCAAAACTTGTGAAATCTGGCTGTTTGGATCTAGCATGTCACCAAAGATTATCGCGTTGGTTGGACAAGATTGAGCACAAGCAGTTACAATTTCTCCGTCTACTGGGCGGCGGCTTTCTTTTTTAGCCTCTAACTTACCTTGCTGGATACGCTGAACGCAGAAACTGCATTTCTCCATTACACCACGTGAACGAACGGTAACATCTGGGTTTAACACCATCTTACCTAAATCATCGTTCATGTTGTAATCGAACTTCTCGTTGTTCGCGTAGTTGAACCAGTTAAAGCGGCGTACTTTGTACGGACAGTTGTTTGCGCAGTAACGGGTACCTACACAACGGTTATAAACCATTTGGTTAAGTCCTTCTGTACTGTGCATGGTAGCAGCTACCGGACAAACTGTCTCACACGGAGCATGGTTACAATGCTGGCATAGCATTGGCTGGAAAATAACCGCAGGGTTATCTGCTGGATTCTCCATTTTCTCAAACCCTCCGTCTTCACGGGTAGCATCACTGCTATAGTAGCGGTCAATACGCAACCAGTGCATTTCACGACGGTTCAACACCTCTTGCTTTCCTACCACTGGCACGTTGTTCTCAACCTGGCAGCTGATAGTACAAGTACCACAACCAATACATGAGTTCAAGTCAATGACCATACCCCAGTGGTGGTTCTTGTACTCGTAATCTTGCCAAAGCGATACGCTCTGTGGGTTCTTTGGTCCATCTGGTGTAGCAATTTTAATGTACTCTGTTACACTTTTCGGATCTTGCTTGTATTTGGCAAGGGTTGACTCCTGCACTACAATACGTCCCATTACGGTATGGTGCGTCTGTGTTTGTGCAATTGGTTTTTCAGCTCCAACCTTAGTAATAGTCACAACATTGTTGTATTGCAACGCATTGTCAGATACTGTTACAAAAGGGTACACATTGGCACCAATATTATTGGCAGCCTGTCCTGCGTTAGTACGTCCGTAACCAACAGCAATACCAATTGTCTTATATGTCTGACCTGGCTGGATTAGGGCTGGCAACTCTAAAGAAGTACCTTTGGCCTCTACTCTCACCACATCATTCTGCTCAATTTCCAATTCTTTGGCTAAAGCGCTTGATATGGTTACGTAGTTATCCCAAACTGCTTTTGTAGTAGGGTCAGACATTTCCTGTAACCATGGGTTGTTGGTGTGCTGACCAGTACCAATGGCTACTTTTTCATAAATAACTAATTCAACAGCATTGTTTCCGGCAGCCGGACGCGCTTTATTCACGCTTACGCCTGCAGCAGCCAATGTGATTGGGGTTACTGATACAGGTTGATGAACTCCTGTTGTGCCAGAAGCCACACCATCATGTACCGCTTTATCCCATCCTTCGGCAGTACCTACAATACCAGCCCAGTTACGTTGAATAACAGTGTAATAATCTGAAGTGGAACCAGTCCATTTCAATAAGGTATCCTGCGCCTGTCTTGTCTGGAAAATAGGTGAGATAGCAGGCTGAGCTAAGCTCAAATACCCTCTTTTTGGTTCATAATCGTTCCAAGACTCTAAGAAGTGGCTATCTGGGCATACATAATCAACCAAAGCAGCGGTCTCATCCACTCTGTCAGAGAATGAGATTTTCACCCCTACTTTTTTCAAGCCGTTTACTACTTGCTGGCTTTGCGGATGATCGTACACTGGGTTAGCGCCATAGAAGATAACTGCGCCTACTGCACCACTATTCATCTCTTGGATGAAACGCAACATTCTGGCATCATCTCCTTGACGTACAAAAGAAGGAGCACCTGAATTAATGGTTGATCCTTCTGCACCTAAAGCACTGTTCATGGCAGTAACCAAGGCTTGTACCGCAGGATCATTGGAATCTGATACTACTAACGCAGCTCCTCTGTTGCTCAACAGTTCTTTTGCAGCAGCTTCAACTTGTTTTGCAGCAGCTGCATTTGGCGCCTGAATGGCCGTTCCGCCAGTTCCGCCAGCAACTCCATTATACAGAGCGGCCGCAACGGCAGCATATTCAGAAGGTTTGATCGGAACCCTTACGTCTGCGTTTGCACCAGTCATTGTCAAGAAAGTCTCAAACTGGAAGTGACGAGACATAATTGGATTTTCAGCAGTAACCTTACGGTTGATCACATATTGTGCTGAATACTCAACAGGTGAAATCCATGAGCCTAAGAAATCGGCACCGATAGATACAATTACCTTCGCTTTGCTAAAGTCATACCCTGGCACTACGCCACCGTTTGCTCTTAATAAAGCATAGGCTGACTTAGGGTCATAGGTTACATGCTCAAAAGATGGAAACTGTGCACCGAAATCACGGATAACAGTTTTAGTGCTTGGGCTAATGATGGTGTTAGAAACCAACACTACCTTACCCTGAACACCAGTCAAACGAGTGCGCACCTCCTGGTCAATCTTATCCCAGGTAGTGTCTGCAAATTTATTATCCTTATCTCTAACAACCGGTGTTTTCAGGCGGCTGTTATCATATAAGTTTAATAATGAGGCTTGCGAACGAGCGTGAGTACCGCCTTTTGTGATCGGAGAAAGGGTGTTACCCTCTATCTTGATCGGACGGCCTTCGCGTGTTTTTACAAGAACTGAATTGTAAAAATCGCCCATGTAATACGTAGAGGCATACCAGTTAGGAACACCTGGCTCTACTTCTTCCGGCTTGTGCAGGTAAGGGATTGCTTTGCGTACCGGAGACTCACAAGAGGCCAACGTTGCTGCTGCCACTCCAAAGCCCAATAGCTTTAAGAAATCACGTCTTGGAGCCACGGTTGAAGATTTATCTTCTCCGTGGGCTTCACTTACTGGCAGGAACTCAGGAAACTCATTATGAGCATGCTTCTGGAATTCCGGAGTATTGTTCAACTCCTCTACTCCTCTCCAGTACTTAATTGTTTCTTGCATATATCTCAAAAACTCAAATTCAGGATATGGAATTGATTAAAAGTGGCACTTTGAACACTCGGTACCACCATTTGACGCTACCACAAAGGCGCCTTTTGACTGCTTCTCATGCAACTTCACCAAGTTGTCATAGTACTCATTGCCTTGTGTGTTCAATGGAGTATTTCTATGGCAGTCAATACACCAGCCCATAGTTAAAGGAGAGTACTGGGCCACCACTTCCATGGTCTCTATAGGACCGTGGCATGTCTGGCATTCTACGCCTCCTACTTTAGTGTGCTGAGAGTGGTTGAAATAAGCCAATTCAGGCAGGTTGTGCACCCGAACCCATTCAATAGGTTGGTTTTTCTCAATTGCACGGTAAATTTTCTTGATTTCAGGAGACTCCTTCTGTATCTGGCTATGGCAATTCATACAGATGTTAGCGGAAGGTATATTAGCCTTTTCACTCTTATATACAGAAGTGTGGCAGTAGTTACAGTTGATCTGGTGGTCACCAGCGTGCAACTTGTGAGAGAAAGCGATTGGTTGTCTTGGGGCATATCCCTGCTGAATACCAATCCCCATTACTTTGTCAATGGTAAGGTCTACCAATACCACTACAAAGATCAGCCCTACTATAACTCTTACTGCTTTAGACTTATAAATATTGGCAAAATTGGTACGTTGCTCCAGAATCTCTTGCTCTGATCCGGTTAAATCACCTTTGTTCTTCAGGTAACCTTTCAGTACTGAAGCAATGATTAACAGGGTAATCACCAACACAATCAGTACCAACACAAGGGCTATTAACAACAGATCCATGTAACCTGAAACGGCACCAATGGCATCAGTTCCTACGTTTTGACCTGCTTGCCCTGGGTTTCCGTCTGGGGCAGGGCCAGTAGTAGGAGCTTCACTTGCATCCTTTATATAAGCAATGATTGCCTTTAGCTCATCATCAGACAACGCAAAAGACGGCATTTGCTGCTTTGAGTACTGCTCATACACCGCTACAGCATCCTTATCTCCACTCTGGATCAGAGCACTTGAGTTTCTGATCCATTTAATCAACCAGCCTTCTGATCTTCTCTTATGAACATCCTGCAGACCTGGCCCTACAACTACATCTGTACCTACCGAGTGGCATTGCACACAGTTGTTTTTGAATAGGGTTGCTCCAGCGTCAATCACACCTGCGTCTGCCCCACCGGCACCAGCAGCAGCTGGAGCTTCAGCGCCGGATGTTACCCCTGTCTCGCTCACGTTTGCCTGTTCCTGAGCAAAAGCACTGGTAACAAACAAGAAGGCAAAGACAAAAGGGAGTAGGAAGGCGTATTTTGCTCTCTTTTTACAGCTAATCATAGCTTAAATGTAGTGTTAAGAATAGTGAAAGTACATTATGGGCACAAATCTACTACCCGATCATCATTAATCAAACACAATATAACTTATTTTTGAGGGGTCTGAAGGCTCCGTATTTATATCAAAAATTAGCCTTAAATCCTTCTATACAGCCCATTTAACTATTATTTAGAATTTTTATAAATTACTCCTCAGAACCCCTGTACCCCCTTTTGCCCCGATGCTTTTAACCTTCATAATTTCACTTTTTATTGTTTTACTATAAGTGCTCTTTTTTTTTAGGTGTTTATATCAAGCCCTTTATTAAGTCTATTTCTTACCTAACTTAGATTTATTATATTGCATATTGGTTTTATTTTATACAGTTCTTATCTACCGTTTTAACCTTTGGGCTCCAATTGTGTTAAGTGCCTCCGCCATATTTTTGCTTCTGTTGCTTACCTTATTTCCATTTCCTTTACCACTTCCTCCCTATTTGATCTTCTCTCTTCCCATCTGTAGCATCTACTCTATTTTATATAACTCTACATTATTCCACTTCGTCCTATATAACCTTCCTTTTAAGAGCCAGCTTTTAGATCAAGTAACTCCTATTATATATAGTGTATTTTGACCCTCCATTTCAATTAGTTATATTTTATTCACTTTATTGTTTTATGTCAGAATCTACCGTACCTTTGCCCCTTCGAACCAAAAAATCATTTAAACACAAATGACTTTAAAAAATTACGAAGTTCTCTTCATTATGACCCCGTTGCTGAACGAGGTGCAGATGCAAGAGACGGTCGAGAAGTTCAGACAGGTGCTTAAGGAAAATAGCGCCGACATTATTCATGAGGAGAACTGGGGCTTAAAAAAACTGGCTTACCCAATTCAGAAGAAGAACACAGGCTTCTATCACCTCATCGAGTTCCAAGGTCCATCTACTGTGGTAGACGCATTGGAACTTGCTTTCCGCAGAGATGAGAAAATCATCCGTTTCTTAACCACTGCCCTTGATAAGCACGCCGTTGCTTACAACGAGCGTCGCAGAAACGGTGAGTTCAAATCAGGTAAAAAAGAGAAGGAGGCACAAGCATCATGAGTTTAGTAAACGAAAAAATCCACAAGCAAGACACGCGCAAGAAATACTGCCGTTTCAAGAAAAACGGAATCCAGTACATCGATTACAAAGATGGTAACTTCTTATTGAAGTTCGTGAACGAGCAAGGCAAACTGTTGCCTCGTCGTTTAACTGGAACCAGCCTGAAATTCCAGCGCCGCGTGGCTCAGGCTGTTGCCAGAGCTCGCCACTTGGCTATTTTGCCTTACGTAACGGATTCTTTAAAATAAGGAGGTAAAGCACGATGGAAGTAATTCTGAAAGACGACGTAAAAGGCGTTGGCTATAAAAACGATATCGTTGAAGTAAAGCCAGGTTTTGGCCGTAACTATTTGATCCCGCAAGGCTTAGCTGAAATGGCTACTCCTTCTGCTAAAAAAGTAGTGGCTGAGAACGTTCGCCAAGCTGCCCACAAAGCAGAGAAAGTACAAAAAGACGCTCAAGATATAGCTGACCGTATTGGTGACACTGTATTAACTATTCCGGCTAAGGCAGGCGAGAGCGGCAAAATTTTTGGAGCCGTAACTACACTGCAGATTTCTGAGGCCCTTAAGGCTCTTGGTTATGATGTAGACCGTAAGCGTGTTGACTTTGACCAGGAGGTGAAAACCCTTGGCGAGTACACTGCTACACTTAACCTGCACAAAGAAGTGAAGCACCAAGTTCGCTTTAACGTAGTTGGTGAGTAGTCAATAAGCTTACTCAAATATTAGAAACATCCTGCCGGAGTACGGCAGGATGTTTTTGTTTTAGACCCTTTTAATTTTTGTAATACAGCAGGAATTGTACATCTTCCTGTTTTTGGGCTGATTTTAGAAAAAGAGCTCTAAAGCACCTTTAACTATTTCAAATAAAGCCCATACTTGCTCCTTCTTCTTAAAAGCAGGATCGGCAACCTGACTTTTCAGGCAACTTCTCTTATCTTCAGCAAGCGTAACAAAACCCCCTATTTGCCGGTTATTTACTACAGCACAAAAGGGTGTTTTAGCCCTGCTTTTCTTAAACCAGGTTCAAAACGGATATTACCGTTGGTCTTTCACCTATTTGCATTAACCTTTTATTTAAGCATGTCTCCCTACCGCGTTCTTATATTTGACTTTGATGGCACTCTGTGCGCAACTGAAGAAGCTATCTTACACACATTTCGAAGAACTTTTGAGCAGGAAGGGACTACCCCTCCTTCAGATGAAAAAGTAAAAGAAGGCATAAGTACCGGCGGCAATTTGAACACCATGCTGCCTTTTCTGCATCCTGCGCTGTCAGATGACTCTTCTGGTCAACTGCTCCAGGAATGGGTGCTGAAATACCGCCAGCTTTACCATACAGAGGGCGGTGCCCTCACCACCTTATTTGACGGAGCCGAAGCTCTTTTTGAGCAAATTCAGCAACAGGGGCTTAGCTGTGTAGTCATTAGTAACAAAGGTCAGCAAGCCATAGAACAGGCTCTGGAGCATTTTAACTTGAACAAATATTTTGATCTGGTCATTGGAGACAATCCGAATCTTCCGATGGCTAAGAAGCCTGACCCAGTGGCTTTCCAGCAGGTTATTTTACCCCGCTACCCTCAGTTTAGCCTTAACCAGTTCCTAATGATTGGTGATACTCACGCTGACCTACAGTTTGCCAACAACGCTGGTATACCCTCCTGTTGGGCAGTTTTTGGCTATGGGGCAATTGATTTATGCTTAGCCGCTGCGCCCACTCATACTATTCATAGCCTCTCCGAACTAAGCCAGCTATTGAATTCCGCCTAATAGACCTGTTTTACGTATCTTAGCCAACAGAACTTTTTGCGCATGCAGTTTAGAACCGAAATCAACATTCCTAACTCTGGTACCCGCTTCTCCCGCACTAAAGGTATTATCACCATTGGCTCCTGCTTTGCAGAGGTGGTGGGCCGCAAATTGCAGAGCGTGAAAGCAAACACGTTGGTAAACCCCTTCGGCACTATATTCAATCCTTTATCGGCGAATAAGCTTATAAGAACAGTGGTCTTAAATGACACCTCGCAATTAGAAGAAGGCTTAGTGCAAAGGCAGGACTTATGGTTTCACTATGACTTCCATTCCTCTTTCCACCATGCACAACCTGAAAAACTAATTGAGCAACTGAGGGAAACGATACAGCAGGCACATGAATTTCTGATGCATGCACAAGCTATCATGCTGACCTGGGGCACCGCATTTTTGTACGAAAGAATTGATACGGGTGCATTTGTAGCCAATTGCCATAAGGTGCCCCAAAAATCTTTCACCAAGCGGCTGCTGACAATAGAAGAAATATCTGAAGACACCAGACAGACCCTTGAATTGTTACGCAGCCACTGCCCAACTCTACAGATAATTCTTACGGTGAGCCCGGTGCGGCATATCAAAGACACCCTACCCCTGAACAGCGTAAGTAAGAGCATTTTACGGGTGGCTGCCCATCTGGCTCAGGAGTTTCACCCCATGATATCCTATTTCCCGGCGTATGAATTGCTGTTAGATGATTTAAGGGACTACCGGTACTATGGTTCAGATTTGATTCATCCGTCGGAAATGGCGGAACAGTATATCTGGGAGAAATTTATAGGCGCATACGCAGACAAAGCCTTTGCCTCATTTCTGCAACGCTGGAGTGAAGTACAGCGTGATTTAAATCACCATCCGTTTAACCCTGACAGCGCCTCCCACCAAAGCTTTCTTCGCAAGCTCCTGGAGCGTCTCCAACAAATGGCGCTAGAAGCAGATGTACAGGAAGAGATTGCCATGGTACAACGTCAACTGCACACCTGAAGCTCGTTTTCAGGCTAATTTCTAAAAAACAGGCCCAAAACACCGCTACCGCCTTACTAAACAAAACATGGAAAAAAAGCCCAACCGCTTACTGCAAGAGTCTAGTCCTTATCTGTTGCAACATGCCTACAACCCGGTAGATTGGTATCCGTGGGGGCAAGAGGCGCTGCAAAAGGCAAAGCAAGAACAGAAGCCTATTCTGGTAAGCATTGGGTATGCGGCCTGCCATTGGTGCCACGTAATGGAGCATCAGTGTTTTGAACAGGAAGAGATTGCCCAGATAATGAATGAGCACTTTGTCTGCATCAAGGTAGACCGTGAAGAGCGGCCCGATGTAGATCAGATTTACATGGATGCCCTCCATGCCATGGGTTTGCAAGGCGGGTGGCCACTTAATGTTTTTCTGAATTCTGACGCCAAACCATTTTATGGTGGCACGTACTTCCCGCCTCAAAACTGGATTCAACTACTGCAAAGCATTGCCAACGCATACCAAACCAACCGGCAGGAGCTAGATCAATCTGCTGACCAATTCCTGGCGCACCTCAACCAGAGCGAATTGGCTAAATATGGTCTAACGCAAGCCAATGCAGATTTTAACTCAGTGGCTTTTGAGCAGATGTTTCAAGCCCTGCAAACGAAATTTGACACTGAACGCGGCGGCACAGCCCATGCTCCAAAGTTCCCCATGCCCAGCATCTGGTCTTTTCTGCTCAAATATTACCACCACAGCCAAAAACCATCGGCACTAGAACAACTGAATCTTACCCTGCAAGAAATGGCTTTGGGCGGCATTTATGACCAGGTAGGCGGAGGCTTTGCCCGCTACTCAACTGATGAAGCTTGGCTTGTGCCCCACTTTGAGAAGATGCTGTATGACAACGGTCAACTGATCAGCCTGTACTCTGAAGCCTACCAAGTCACTCGCAATGAGCTGTACAAGCAAGTGGTGCTGGAAACTGTAGCTTTTGTAGAGCGTGAACTCACCAGCCCCGAAGGTGGCTTCTATTCTGCCCTAGACGCAGATAGTGAAGGTGTAGAAGGCAAATTTTACGTTTGGACCCAAGCTGAAATAGAGCAGCACTTAGGCAAAGAAGCTAGTTTGGCCAGTAAGTATTACAACACCTCAACAGAGGGAAACTGGGAGCATGGCTTAAACATTTTGCACCGCCGCCAGACAGACATAGCTTTTGCCGCTGACCAAGGACTTAGCTTAGAAGAGCTACAGGAGCACGTGCAAAACTGGAAAGACACCTTACTTTTAGCCCGAGGCCAACGTAACCGTCCTGGTTTAGACGACAAAATCCTTACGTCCTGGAATGCCCTTCTGTTAAAGGGACTTACTGACGCCTACAGTGCTTTCGGAGATCCTAATTTACTGAAGCTGGCCTGCACCAATGCTGAGTTCTTGCTGAAGAACCTTTACGTCAATGATCAGCTGTACCGCAATTTTAAAGAGGGCAAAGCAACCATTGACGCTTTTCTGGAAGATTATGCCTTGCTCATACAAGCTTTCATTGGCATGTACCAAGCCAACTTTGATGAGAAATGGCTTACGGTGGCTAAGAGACTGACACACCATACGCTCCAACATTTCTTTGACCCTGCCGAGGATCTTTTCTTCTTCACCAGTGCCCGCGGTGAGCAGCTCATAACCCGCAAAAAGGAAATCCTGGATAACGTGCTGCCAGCTTCTAATTCTGTCATGGCCCACAACCTGCATTACCTAGGCTTGTATTTCGACAAAGCGGACTACACCCAGCTGTCAGAGAAAATGCTTTCAAAGGTAAGAGATCTGGTGGTGCAGCAACCTTCTCATTTAGGCAACTGGGCTTCACTTTACTACCTGAAACTAAAGTCTTCTGCTGAAGTGGTGATAGTTGGTCCGCGGGTGCATGAGTTTAGAGAACTGTTACAGCAGCACTACCTACCTAACGTCTTGTTAGCTGGTAGCAAAGAATCACCTGAAGACCCTGTTATTCCTTTGTTAGAAGAGCGTTCTACCACCGCCGGACAAACCACTATTTATGTTTGTCAGAATAAAACCTGTCAGCTTCCGGTGCATTCTGTTTCAGAGGCGATAGCTCAGCTACAGAACTTGTAAAAAAAAAGTTTATAATTATAAAAAGAATCTGATATCACTTTTAAAAAAGAATCCTTACTAAACGCTTATATAAAGGGTTTTATAAAAAAAGCTCAAAATTAAGCTATTGCACTTTAAAATTATAGTTCGGATATTCGACGAATAATAGGAACTACTCGCTAGAAAAGCGGCTTTACCTGTTAAACATATCAACTAAACCCTTTAGAAAGTGAAAAAGATTTTTTTGGCAAGTGTAGTATGGTTAGCCTTTGCTGCAACCAGCTTCGCTCAGAACGGAAGTAACTATTGGGAACGTTTAGACAAAACTCACCCCGTAACTACCGTTGAATCAATTGTAAACGCTACGCCCTCTGCCCCTAGCGCCGAAGGCTTCCGGTTATCAATGGTCTATGATGGCCAGTTCCGTAAGCTATCCTCTGAAAACCTGGAGCTGATGCAAGCTATAGGAATGGAGAAGAAAGATTTGAAAGCTTATAAATATGAGCTTCTGTTTAAATACAACAGCCAGGAGTTTTGGTTACCGGTGCAGACAGACCTTATTGAGCAGCTTCAGTTAGAGCTTCGCAAAAATGAGCCTGTATTGCTTTACACCACGGTGCTTCAAACTCCAACACAACAAGACAAAGCCAAGAAGGCCCTTCTGGTAGAAGATTTCAAAGTGGACTAAGCAAAGCTTCCGTTTACGGCCTGTTTTTCCGAACTTTGGCCTAAACTACCCGCTTTGACACCCGAACTAGAATTTCATATCCCCGCTGATGACGTCCCTGAACGGGTAACCCTGTTCGCGGACGTCATTTTGCCTTTGCCCCTACCCAAGCTTTTCACGTACCGCATTCCGCTTGAAATGAGCGACGACGTACTGGTAGGGGCTCGGGTACTGGTACAGTTCGGAACGAAGAAAGTATTGAGTTGTGTGGTGGCGCGTGTACACGAGCAAGCGCCTACTGATTACCAAGCGAAATACATTCTGGAGGTAATAGATGAGAAACCCGTTGTCACCGGACCTCAGCTAAAACTATTCAGTTGGATAGCCGAGTACTATATGTGCACCTTGGGCGAGGTGATTAACGCTGCCCTGCCTGCCGCCTTAAAGCTCAGCAGCGAGTCTAAAATTCAGCTCCACCCTCAGTTTAGCGAAGAAACGAATGAGTGGCCACTTACCGCTCACGAGGAGAAGATTCTGTTCGCGCTGCGGCAAAAGCCCCACCTAACATTTACCGAAGCTGGTCAGCTGCTGCAGCTCACCAGCTTCCATAAAATCATCAAATCCCTACTCCTCAAGGAAGTTATCATTATATATGAGGAAATAGCAGAGAAATATGCCCCTAAAGTAGTGAAGAAGGTGCGCTTAGCCCCTGCCTTCACCACCGACGAAGCGACTCTAGAGGAATTGTTTAATCAACTGGCCACTAAAGCCAAGCAGTTAGATGTACTCCTGAAATACGTGCAGCTAAACCCCTTGCTGCAAGATATGGCGTTGAACGAGCATGGCGTAGAAAAGAACCTGCTCACCTCTAACCCCCACCTGTCACTTTCGGCCATTAATACGCTTATCAAAAACGGCGTACTGGAGCAGTTTGATGTGGTGGTGAGCCGCTTTCCGGTAGCGGAAGGCCGTGGCCCCTATCTTGCCTCGGAACTTTCACCTGACCAGGCAAGCGCCCGAGATGAAGTTTTAGATCACTTTAACAGCAAAGACACGGTGCTGTTGCACGGTATTACCGGCAGCGGTAAAACAGAGGTGTATATTGACCTAATTCAGAAAGCTGTAGACGCAGGTGGTCAGGTATTGTACCTTTTGCCAGAAATTGCCCTTACCGCTCAAATAGTGACCCGCCTGAAACGGGTTTTCCAAGACCGTTTGGGGGTATACCACTCCAAATTCTCCGACAATGAGCGGGTAGAAGTCTGGAATGGGATTCTATCTGGTAGGTTTCAGGTGATCGTTGGGGTGCGCTCTTCCGTGTTTCTGCCATTTCATTCGCTCTCCCTTCTTGTAGTAGACGAAGAACACGAGCCCTCTTACAAGCAACACGAGCCCGCCCCCCGCTACAACGCCCGAGAAGTTGCGCTCATGATGGCTCATTTTCATGGGGCAAAAACACTATTAGGTTCCGCCACGCCCTCAGTAGAGACATATTACCACTGCCAAACCGGCCGATGGGGTCTGGTTAATTTGCACGTGCGCTACGGAGAAGCTGTTTTGCCTGAAATTGAACTGGTAGACATACGCCGCGAAAGCCTCCGCAAAAACATGCTCAGCCACTTCTCGCAGAAACTGGTGCATGACATGGAAGACACCCTGCACCGCAAAGAACAGGTCATTCTGTTCCAGAACCGCCGTGGCTACTCCCCTTTTATTGACTGCAACGACTGCGCCTGGATTCCTAAGTGCCGTAACTGTGCCGTGAGCCTTTCTTACCACAAGTTCTCTAATGAATTAAGGTGTCACTATTGCGGCTACCATGAGCGCAAGCCCAATGAATGCCCTGCCTGTGGTTCTACCATGCTTAAAACGGTGGGCTTCGGCACTGAAAAAATTGAAGATGAATTAAAACTGCTCTTGCCGGAGGCCCGCATACAGCGCATGGATCTGGACACCACTAAACGCAAGAACAGCCATCAGCAGATTATTGAGGACTTTGAGCAACAGCGCACTAATATTTTGGTGGGTACCCAAATGGTGACCAAAGGACTTGATTTTGAACATGTGAGTCTGGTAGGCATCTTAAGCGCCGACAGCATTATTCACTTCCCGGACTACAGGGCCCATGAGCGGGCGTACCAGCTGTTTGTACAAGTCAGTGGCCGGGCCGGCCGAAAAGGAAAGCCGGGCAAAGTAATTATACAGACTGCCAACCCTAACCAAACTATTTTTGAGCGCGTGATAGAGAATAACTATCTGGGGCTGTACGAGCAGGAAATTGCTGAACGGCAGAAGTTCCGTTACCCTCCGTTTGTGCGCATCATTAAAATTACAGTTAAGCACCCAGAGGCCAAGCCTTGTGAGGCAGCCGCCATTGCCTTAGCCAAAGACCTAACCGACCGCCTGGGCCGCACTGGTATTCTTGGCCCCGAACCGCCGCATATTTTCAAAATCAGGAATCTTTTCCTGCAGGAAGTACACGTAAAACTTGACCGAGACGGAGGCCGCCTTCGCTTCTCAAAAAATCAGATACAGGAAGCCGTATTCCATCTCCTCCAAAGCAAAGATTTCAAGAACCTGCGCGTAGCCATTGATGTTGACCCAGCGTAAACTTAGCTTGTTTATGTACGCTCATTTCAATAAACCTTTCAGTTCTGAAATCTTAGGCTTTCATGACTTACTTGCTTCTTCCTCAATCTGAAGCCAGAGGAAAGCAGCTAGCCTCTGTGCATCCTATTTCTCGCAAAAGACAAACTCCTTCCATGGGATGAAAAGGAATGGTTCCGCTAGCCGATCTACGATTTATTTTATTACCGTTGGCAACCATAACGAATAGGTCACGACCTGTCCCTACGACCGTCTTTGCCCAACATGCCTATACTTCCACCCTTGCCTGAGTAAGTTTCTCATTTTCAAAGAATCACCTCTTTCGCTCTGCCTTTTTGTGGTTTGGGCCTGTTTTCTGAAAAACAGCAGAAAAACAGTGTCCTCTTCATCCTTAAAAAAGTCCGTCTCATCATCACTTTGTACGGCTTCATCCTCAATTAAGGCCGTTAACTTTTTTTTAACTATTTGGAAAGCAACGTTTTCCCGACATTTGCATCTATATAATCAAAAGCGCTACTCCAACGGTGTGAGTCAGGCTTCTAAAATCAAAAATTAAAACATACTATACATTACTATGAAAACTCGTTTTACCTCCGCTTTAGTTGCCATCTGTTTCATGTTGAACGTGGCCCCCTCTTTTGCTTCTAACGGTGCAGCAAACGGACCAACCACCCGCACTACCAAAGTATTTCATCAGGTTGTGAAAACTGAAAATGTGCGTATTCTGTCTTTAGAGTTAGCCCCAGGTGAATTCTTGGATTACCACTCTAACCCAGAGCAAGAAGCCTACGCCGCCTCTGACGGAACCTTGAAAATGGTAACTCCGGACGGTAGCGTGAAAGAAGTGAGTGTGAAAACCGGCGACAGACTTTGGATGGACCTTACCCATTTCAAAAACTGGAACACCGGTGACAAAACATTCAAAATTGTAGTTTTAGAGCCCTCAGTTGCCAAAAACTAATTTTTTGATTTTTTTTCGGAGAAGCTTAAACCTTAGGGTTTTACCCCCGTAAAAACAGAAACATTCACACTCTACTTAAGCTTAAAAGTAATCTTAGCTATCCGCTTGCGCTCTGGCATCTGATTACTTTTAAGCTATTTTTTTGCCTGTTGAGCTGATGATCGTCCTTACCTACTTCAGCCATAAATAAGGCAACACAGGTATTTACAATCCGCTTCACTCCCTCAAAATCTCACTTCAGTCAGAAAAAGGCCTGCTTAGTCTTAATCAGGTTGAGCCTAGAAAAGAATGCCTGCATCTTTGTATCGCAATTACAACGGCAGCCGCCTGAATCACTCTTTGAGCGATTGCTGTAAAAGCAGAAATGCTGGCTTGGTAACCCAGCACTTCATTAAGGTTTAATAAAAGTTTTGTTTGTTAGTTTGGTGTAAGGGGCCCGGAAGATTCCGGGCTTTTTCATTTTCAGTCTTTTCTGTACTTCCCTCAACCGCTTTGAACCTTACTTACTTTTTGAATTGGTAGGCATTGCTCTGTACCTACTGTAGAACAATGCATACCAAAAGAGTTTATGTCTGAAGAGACGAGCACCAGTACATCATAACCCGATTCGGTCGCGTAAAAGTAAAGTTAAGGTACTTGGTGTACCGGTTCACTCCGGCTTTTTCTCAGTTCAGTCAGAAAAAGGCCTGCTTAATCTTATTGTTGTTGGCTTCCGGAAGAAAGGCCTGCATCTTTGTATCGCAATCAGGACAGCAGCCGCCCGAATCCCTCTTCGAGCGATTGTTCCCTGAAGACAGATTAGCTGGCCTGGTAAACCGGCTCTTCATAGAATTTAGGTTTAATAAAAATTTTGTTTGTTAGTTTGGTGTAAGGGGCCCGGAAGATTCCGGGCTTTTTCATTTATAAGAGTTTCCGTTTTAGCGCTGTTTTTCAGAAATTGAAGCTAAAACAGACCAAACTATGGGGTGGATCAAGATTTTTGAAAGTGAAGCGGCAGCCAAGCAGCAGATTCCTCTTACCAAGGCAACAGCCCTAGTTGTAAACGGGCAGGAAATATGTATTGCGCACACCAGCGCCGGTCTCTTTGCCGTAAAAAATGCCTGTCCGCATTTAGGTGATTCCCTGAGCCGCGGCACCACCAATTACCTGAACGAAATTGTTTGCCCCTGGCACAGCTACCGTTTCCATTTAGCCACCGGTGAAGAATGCCAAGGTAGAACTAAGCCCCTCCAACGCTACCCCCTAGAAGCCAGAGAAGACGGACTCTTTTTAATGACCAATGAGTAATGAACAATGATTAAAGTATTTGTTATTAATCATTACTCATTGATCATTACTCATTAATTAACTGGTACCAGCCGCAGCACGCCTACTTTTTCTACGGAGATGTAGATATAGCCATCAGGGCTCATTTTGACGTCACGGACACGGCCTATGTCTTGCAACAGCCTTTCCTCCCCTGTCACTTTGTTTCCGTCTACTTTTACCCGGCTCAGAAACCTGAAGCTTAAGGAGCCCACCAACGCGTCTCCTTGCCAGCCCTTGTAGCGGTTACCTGTCACAAACGCCGTTCCGGAGGGAGCTATGGACGGTGTCCAGATTTTTACAGGATCGGTTACGCCTTCTTTCTGCTTTAGATCAGAAATGATAGAACCATTGTAGTCTATGCCATGGGTCACAATAGCCCACCCGTAATTATGCCCTTTCTGGATAATATTGATTTCGTCGCCCCCTTTAGGCCCGTGTTCGTTTATCCAGATTTCTTTCGTGTCAGGGTTCAGGGCCATTCCCTGCGGATTGCGGTTGCCATAGGTAAAAATAGATGGTAAGGCATCTCTCTGATTTACAAACGGATTGTCTGCCGGAATGCTTCCGTCTTCTTTGATACGGTGAACCTTACCAGCTGACACGCCCAAGTTCTGTGGATTCGTTTTGGTGCCTCCTCTATCACCCATGGTCACGTAAAGAAATCCATCTGGGCCAAATTCTAAGCGGCTGCCGTAGTGGTGTCGGGTACGTTCCCACGGCTGCCCTTCGAAGATTACTTTTTGATCTTTCAGCGCATTTCCCTCCAGCCGCGCCCGCATAACGGCCGTGGTAGAAAGAGTTGTTCCTCCATCTCTTTTCACTGCTGAATAAGACAAGTAAATCACATTGTTTTGTGCAAATGCTGGATGTAACTCTACATCTAACATTCCGCCCTGTCCTTGGTCCAGCACTTCGGGTGCGCCTTCTATTTGCTGTAGTTGCTTGTTTTGGGTGAAGCGGTACAGTTTTCCACTTTTCTCGGTCAGCAGCATGTCTCCGTTAGGCAAGAAAGCCATTCCCCAAACAATATTTAGGCCTGTCACTACAGTGTCTAGCCTAAAGCTTAGCTCATCTGACTGGTAAACTTTGCCACTGTTTTGCTCTTGGCCTGCGCCATTGTTCTCTTGGTTTTTAATGCCCTGGCGAATATACGTTACCAGCTGAATTATTTCCTTATCAGAAAGGGTGCTGGCGAAAGCCGGCATGCCCTGGTTAGGATATCCGTGTTTGATGCCTTCAAATAAGTTTTCTCTGGAGCTCCCGTGCTGCCAGTTGCGGTTAATGAAAGTCTGCAGCTCCCGCCCATGACACCCACCGCAGTAGTTAATGTAGTTGTTTTTAGCAATGGCTGCCTCTTCCTCAGAAAGCACCTCCTCGTCTGCCACAACGGGGGCAGTTTTAGATCCGTTGGAATTAATGCAGCTGTAAAGACCCATGGCAGAAAAAAGTAGGGCAGCTGTTATTTGTTTAAACTTCACCATAGCGTAATTTTCGTTTGCTTCTGCATATTACTGAAAAAGCACCTCATAAGATATCACAAGCCCAGCGCCGCACCCTAGTATAGGATCTTTGTGCTTCGCGTTCTGTAATCAGTACTGAAGTGTACGTTGTATGTTTTAGACATATTTTTAGTAAAACTGCTTGAAAACGCCACTTCAGCTTCTCTTTTTAGATAGCTGTTTTATCTCACAGCAATGTTATAGAGGAAGTACGTTTTACTGACTTGCGGAAGCTAAGCCAGTAATTTCACTCCGTTCCACTTCAATTAGTTCAGCATATAAAAAAACCGCTCCTCCTAGGTGAGGATTTGATTTCACAGTAAGCGCCACTACCTTAGATAACCTATAGGTATACAGAACCAAGCTGGGCAAGATAGTGATCGCCTAAAAACAAAGTGGATGAGCAAAAAAATCACTCATCCACTCATTCAGCCCTTCAATCATTCATTCAACTTACTGTCCTACCATAAATACGGCATTACCGAACAATAGCTTTCCGCCTTGCCAGAAACCTCTGAACAGCGGGTTATCAACCAGATAAACCACTTGTCCGAGGCCCATTTCCTGAACGCCCAGCACCAAACCATTTTGTAGTTTGTCCCCTACTTTGGCTCCCACAAACCCGGTGGCTGGTCCTTCGTTCTTCACGACACCCACATTCCAGCCATCTTTCAGGAACTGCGGCAACGTGCTGGTCCTAATAAGGGCGGCGTAGGTATTTCCGTAACCGAAGGCCAAAGGGTGGCTGTTGTCTAATGTTACTCTGAACACACTGCCTTGTACTTCTTCTGAAATAGAAGTGCGTTCACGGTCAGCATAGCGTTTTAGGTCAGCGGCAGTAGCAGGGCTTGATTTCTTAGTGCTGGTGCTGTCTACTAATTTCTTTTTAACGGCAAAGTCTGGCTTATCTGAAAGAAAAGTAACCGCATTTTCTAACGCAACTAAACGACCTCCAGCCCTAACCCAGTCTTTTACTTTGCTCAGAGTCTTTTCATTTAAAATACTACCATAAGAACCGGTTGGCAAAATCAATACATCAAACTCAGCCAAAGGCACTCTGGAGAAATAATCAGAGCCCAACACCGTAACCGGATAGCCAATCTGCTGCTCAAAGTAATGCCAAATTTCGCCAAACCCGTACGGAGAAACACCCTCGCCCGTCAAAACGGCTACTTTGGGCGCTTTCACATACCGTACGTTTCTTGAACCGAAATCAGAGCCGGTGGTCACGAAACCGGTGGAAGAGGTTGTCAACTCAATTCCTAAAGAATCTGCGGCACGGGTAACTATTTCGTCAAACTTGGCTCCCAGGCTTTCGTTGCCCGTGCGGGTAATGATGAGCGTGCCCGGAGAAAACTTCTGCTTAACTTGTTCAAACGGCACCTCTGAATAACGCACCCGTACCTTGGCTTTTAGCAAAGCCGCCATAAACCGAAGATCTTGCACTCCATTCCATTTGGCGATATAAGCATAGGTATTCGTTGCTGCAGAAGAAGCAACTGAATAACTTTTTACCGCAGAAGAACCTACTTCTTTAGTAGGGGCTGCTGCTTTTTCAGTCATTGCCACTCGTGAGGTAAAAGCAGCGCCCCGCAAATCATAGGCATATGGCAAAGACCATGCGGTAATGTCATACGTTACTGAGTCTTCCAGTCGAGCGTTTGGCTCAAAAAGTACATTGAGCAGCGTAGACTTGGGTTGGTAAGAGCTAATGACCAAATCTCCGCGGTTGTACCGCACACTTTCAGTTTTGCCGGTCTGGTAGTTAAAGCCTTTGGCGCTGCCACCGCTGTTGGCGTAGCCATACTTAATCTGCTGACGGTCTAAATAGTTAGTCAGGTCGTTTATTTTGCCCTCATCGCCCTGCACATTAAATACATAGCTACGGTAGGTTCCAAATGGTTTGGTTTGCGCATCAGAGTAGAACTTTTTGAACTCTCTTACCACTTGCTCATGCTTGTCTGCCATGGCTTCTACGGTAGCCAAACTGGCGGCATGGTGGTGGGCTATGCGCTGGCTTAAAGTCAGGCTGTCCCCGTCGGCTTTCTCAATGACTATACCGGCCCGTCCCGAGCCTCCCTGCTCGTATGTCATGGCAATGGCGCCTTGATAAGTAGGCCAGGTGTCGCCGTAGCTGGGGTAAAAAAGGTCAAAGCTCTCACGGGTGAAGTAGAGCCAATTGTTTTTGTCAAAGTATTTGCGGTTGTATTCGCCAATGAAATTCTGAGCCTCGCGCTGCCATGGCGTGATGGCATCATGGTACGGCTTAGCCGAAGGTGCGAAGTAATAGGGGTTGTCAACAGCCTGCTCATGGAAATCGGCGTGCAACTGAGGGAGCCACTGGTTGTACACCACCGCGCGCTGTTTAGATTCAATCTGCGTCTGCCAAGCCCAATCGCGGTTCAGGTCAAAATAATAATGGTTAGGACGTCCGCCTGGCCAAGGTTCATGGTGCTCCCATGCCCACGGTGAGGCGTTTGGTTGCCGGTTACGTACGCGGTTGTACCACTGGGTATAGCGCTCACGGCCATCCGGATTCACACAGGGGTCAATCAATACCACCGTATTCTCCAGCCATTTCTGAGTTTGGGCATTGGTGGGGTCTAACAGGTCATACAGCACCTGTAGCACTGCCTCAGAACTCACCGATTCATTCCCGTGAATGTTATAGCTCAGCCACACGATGGCAGGCTGTTTCCCGCCCGTGGTCTGGCCGCTCAATAGCCCGGCATTCTTTAAGTTATTGGATCTGATTTCCTCCAGGCGTTGTAAATTCTCAGGGGAAGAAATGGTGGCTAACAATAATGGTCTGCCCTCATAGGTGTGCCCGTAAGTCTGTAGCTTCATTTTAGCAGGATTCTGGGCCGCCAGATACTGCACATAATCCACTAAACGAGCATGATAAGTAAACTGGTCACCTAACTGATAGCCTAAGAATTGAGAGGGCGTCTGAACCGGTTGCTGCTGTGCCCAAGTGGCTCGGCTCATTGCAAAGCAAAGGAGCAGCAACAGAGTGAAGAAAATATTTTTCAAGGTGAAGAAGTTATAAAATGAAAATACAAAGCAAAATGCGCAGGAATGACCTATAATTCAAATATGCACTTGAATAAATAAGGAAGTAGCCTAAAGTAATACTATTTGAAGCACCTGCTGATTGTTCCAAATAGGAAGCACCTTCTTTTATAGAATATTACGCTGAAAGCCATACGCTTCCATGCGCCAGTGTAGGAATAAAACCAACCAAGCTTCTCCATCTGGCTTAGTTTATTTTAAAACTACTTTTTTATAAAAGAGGTCAAAAACAGAAACCTAGTATTAAAGCTATAATGTACACACAAAAGAATTCAGTCTTTAAATCATTTGATTGTCAGCGTTCTACAAATCTTTTGAAAAATTATTAAAAACGTAATGGGGGTAAAAAGCTTTCTCTGTGTCAATGATAACAGAAATCTTAAACCTTTTAAATTCAAAAATTAAATGAAATCTTACAAATTACTTCCGTACCTGATGGGCCTTCTTTTGTTAGCGTCGTGCTCTGATGACGACCAAGACCCAACCCCAGATGCGGCTAACTGCCTCCCAACCAAAATAGTTAATACCACCGACGGCGAAACCGAAGAATCAACCTTAACCTATGATGCCCAAGGCAGAATCACAAAAGCTAGCTTGTCTGGTGGTGAAATGGAAGGCGATGTGTTTGTTCAGTACACCAACAACTTGCCCACCAGCGCTGACCTTAAAAGCGGAAGTTTTACTTTTGGTAGCTTTACGTATGACTATGATACCCAAAATAGGCTAACTAAGCTCACCACTGAAATAGCAGTAATGAGTTTAAAACTTGAAACGACCTTTGAGTATAATGCCCAGAACAAAATAGGCAAAGCTGTTGAATACTCTTACTTCAACCTAGATGGTGAAGAAGAACCTATGGAAATCTTCAGCCAATACACCACCTTCACCTATGATGCCAAGGGTAACATCACCAAAAAGAGCGTCTATGAAGGAGAGACAGAAGAAGAAGCTACCTTAAGCTATACAGTTGACTACACCTATGATAACGCACCTAACCCTGGTGCCAAGGCAGAAATACTACTTACCGGTTACAGTACCCCTAACAACGTTAAAACTGCCTCTCATAAATATGCCGATGGAGAGGAAGACGAAACCCTTTCTTACTCTGTAGCCTACGTGTACAATGCTTCTGGCTTGCCTACCAAAGCCACTGAAACTACTAAAAGTGGTAGCGCTTCTGTATCTAACATAACCTACTCCTGTAAATAAGACATTCCCACCTACTGAAAAAAGCCCGCTTGTAAGCGGGCTTTTTTTTGTTCAACAAAATCCGTCATATCTGGCAGTTCAGGAAATTTCTGCTTTGTGTATGTGCATTATTTAATTTTTAATGCGCCTACCTTTCACTACCAAATTCGCCGTTGGCACCTGTATATTGGCATTTTAGCCGGTTTCCAATTACTAGGCTAATCCACAGGCGGTTTATATTTTAGCTGGGGCGACCTAGACGAAGAACACAAAGATTAACTACGGCACTCTTACACTCCCCCCACCTGGTCACCGGGTTGGGTATGTCCTGATTCCATAAAAAAATATACTCCGCCCATTCACATTAGTTCACATCTTTTAGGTACCAGAGTAAAAGCTCTAAATTGCTTTGAAACATTGACCTAATACTTTTCTTCATAACTTTCTTCATGATTATTGCCTGTGATCTTAGCAGTTGAATGCCATGGGTACATTTATTACTTTTAGCCATGGCAAACGAGTTTATACGCTTTGATTTGTACGCGGCGCTCCTGCTGGCTGGTACCGTGCAAGGCTTCTTTTTGTCCTTTTTTTTCCTTTCTAAAAAGCCGCACCGGCAACCTTACCTGCAGGTACTACTTTCTGCCTGGTCTTTTGTGCTGTCTTGTGCCTTGTTAGAAATTTTTCTGTGCTACACTGGCCTTATGTTTCACTCTTTGGCGCTGGTAGACTTTGCTGAACCTTGTAATTTTGCTTTAGGCCCCCTCACTTATTTGCTTCTCAGAAGTTTTTCAGGTTGTTCCTGGAGCAAGCGACAGTGGTGGCACCTGGCTCCTTTCGCCTTTTACTTTGTATACCATATTCCATTTCTGCTGCAGCCAGACACTGTAAAATACCAGGCGTACCTGCATGCTTACTTTCCTCAATCTTCACAAATTACCCAATACCATACCACCTTCAATACTGATCCACTTTACCTGACAGAATGGGTAAATGAGCTCACATTGGCACATATTGCACTATATGTAGCACTTTCTGTTTTGTACATGCGGCGGCAAAGGCAGGCTTTTTCTGCTTATGAGACATGGGCAAAGCTCCTCCTCTACTTCTATGTTGCCATAACGGCACTCTTTTTATTGGTCAAACTCGTGTTCCAAGAAGATTTAGGAGACCATTTCATGGCTGTTTTCATATCAGCACAGCTCTTCTTTTTCACTTATAAGCTGCTGAGCGGCTCTGCTTTCTTTCAGCCTGCAGTACCAGAAAAAGCCTTGCCGCTGGTGAAGTATGAAAAGTCCAGCATGACGCAGGAAACCAAAAACGCTTTGCTTACCAAATTAAAGCTAATTGAAACACAGAAATTTCACACCCAACCTTCGGCATCACTGCCAACACTGGCCAAACAACTGCATACTTCCCCACACTATCTTTCCCAACTTCTGAATGAGTGCCTGGGCAAAAGCTTTTTTGAATATCTGGCTGAGCTACGCGTGGAAGAAGCTAAGGCTATTCTTATACAACAGCCCAACCTTAAAGTAGAAGAAGTGGCCGAATTAAGTGGCTATTTATCTAAATCTGCGTTTACTGCTGCTTTTAAGAAAACCACCGGTCAAACGCCAGGTCAATACCGTAAAAACGAGCAGCCTTTGAGTACTACTTTATAAAGAAGCACTCCGTACTTATAGGCAAATTCTTCATTGGGTGCCTTTCCTGGTCACCTTTGTACAAAAACAATGACCATGGAAAACCAAATAAAATCAAGACGCTATGAATTTGACTGGCTACGGGTACTCGCGTTTGGCCTGCTGATTTTCTACCATACAGGAATGTTTTTCGTGCCTTGGGAGTGGCACCTCAAGAATAATCTCCTCAGCGACGCTATTCTGCTGCCCATGCAGTTTCTGAGCCAATGGCGTATGTCACTTATCTTTTTGGTATCTGGGGTTGGTGTTTATTATGCGCTGGGGTACCGCACTGCCGGTACGTTTGCCAAAGATCGCCTCAAAAGAATTCTGTTGCCATTGTTCATTGGAATGCTCTTAGTAGTGCCGCCACAAATTTATATTGAAAGGCTAATCCAAGGCTTTCAGGGCAACTACTTTCAGTTTTATCCCTCCATTTTTGCTATGGAACCTTATCCTAAAGGAAACTTTAGCTGGCACCACCTCTGGTACTTGACCTACATTTTCTGCTACAGTCTCCTGCTGCTGCCTTTGTTGATCTATCTGCGTCATTTGCAGATCAAGGAAAATGCCTTTACAACCTGTATGCTTATAGTGGCACCCGCCCTGTGGCTTGGAGTGGGAGCAGTTTTTCTTAACCACCAGTTTCCGGCAACCAATGCTTTGGTGGATGACTGGGCCAATCACTTCCTGTACATCAGCGTATTTCTCTTCGGATTTCTGCTGATGAAAATGCCTGCATTACAGCAAAAGATAAGGCAGGTACGCTATTATAGTTTGGGACTGGCTGCCCTTACTTTTACTGCTCTAACCTTTTTTATGAAAGGCAGAGAATATCAAGAGTTGATGCAAGGTCAACAAGCGGTGTATTATCTTCTCAAATCAATTAATCGCTGGTTATGGCTTTTAGCTATTCTTGGTTTAGCCATGAAGCATCTCAACATCAAAAGCAAGTACTTAAGGCGGGCTAATGAAATGGTATACCCGTTTTACATCTTGCACCAAACCGTGATTGTAATGCTGGGCTTTTACCTCAGAAATGAGGATTGGAGTATTTCAGCAAAATTCGGCATAATCTCCACTGGTACATTTCTGCTATGTTTTATAATTGTTCAATATGTGATCATGCCGGTAAATTGGCTACGCACGCCTTTTGGCCTGGCTCCCAAAAAGAACGCCAGTTCTGTTTTACCTTTACTTTCAACTGAACAATACAGCGCAAGGTAAAACAGCGATCTTCTCTCCTTCACCTGTAGATTTGGCCTCTGGGCGGGAATTTTATAATTTCCCGTTCCAATCTCACCATACTAACACTTATGAAAACAAACCTCTGGCAATGGCTCTTGCTGGTTATTCTATGGCCTTCGCTTGCAGCCTCTGCCCAAACATTGTCTGACTCAGCATACATTAGGCAGAATTATACTAAGAGTGAGCACCAGATTACCATGCGCGACGGGGTGAAACTCTTCACGGTGGTGTATGCGCCTAAAGATAAAAGCCAGAAATACCCCATCATGCTTAGCCGCACCCCTTACTCGGTAGGGCCTTACGGCGAAGGGAAATACAAAACCAGCCTTGGACCATCTTCAGACATGATGCGCGAAGGCTACATTTTTGCCTACCAAGATGTGCGCGGGAAGTACATGAGCGAAGGAGAATTTGTGAACATGCGCCCGCAAATAGCCAAGAAAGGTAAAAAAGACATTGACGAAAGCACTGATACGTATGATGCCATTGCATGGCTCGTGAAAAATGTGCCCAACAACAACGGCCGTGTCGGGCAGTGGGGCATCTCCTATCCGGGCTACTACACCACCGTTGGCTTATTAAGCAATCATCCTGCTCTGAAAGCTTCCTCGCCCCAAGCTCCGGTCACCGATTGGTTCTGGGACGATTTCCACCACCATGGCGCTTTCTTTTTACCGCACGCGTTTAACTTTCTGGCCAGCTTTGGGCAGCCACGCCCCCAGCCCTCCCCTACCGGCGCTCCACGTTTCAACCACGGCACGCCAGACGGATATGAGTTCTTCCTGCGCATGGGTCCGCTGAGCAATGCCAATAAGTTGTACCTACACAACAACGTAGCGTTCTGGAACCAGATGACCGAGCACCCCAACTATGACTCTTTCTGGCAAGCCATGAACATAAGGCCCCACCTGAACAACATTAAGCCCGCGGTAATGACCGTAGGCGGATGGTTTGATGCTGAAAACCTTTTCGGGGCCTTGGAAACCTACAAAACCATTGAGAAGAACAACCCGAAGACGTACAACACTGTTGTGATGGGACCGTGGTTTCACGGGGGCTGGTCACGTTCAAGCGGCCAAACCCTTGGCAACGTTTCCTTCAGCCAGAAGACTTCTGAATTTTACCGGCCAAACATTGAGGCCAAGTTTTTCCGTCATTACCTGAAAGAAAATGCCAAAGGAACGCCTAACCTTCCTGAAGCCTATATGTATAACACCGGCGCCAACCAGTGGCGTGAATTTGCCGCCTGGCCGCCAAAAGCTACGCAGGAACGTCTGCTTTACTTTAATGCCAACGGGAAATTAAGTTTCGAGAAACCATCGGCTGGAGGTCAGGCCTTTGACGAGTTCATCAGTGACCCAGCCAAGCCAGTACCGTTTTCTGAGGAAATTACCGTAGGCATGACCCGCGAGTACATGACCGATGACCAGCGCTTCGCCAGCCGAAGACCTGACGTGTTGGTGTACCAAACCGATGTGCTCACCGAGGACATCACCTTGGCGGGTCCGCTGCTATCGGCGCTTCAGGTTTCCACTACCGGTTCTGATGCAGATTGGGTAGTGAAACTAATTGATGTTTACCCAGACACCGCCGCCCAAAACCCACACAACCCGGCCTCAGTGAAAATGGGTGGCTACCAGCAAATGGTACGAAGTGAGGTATTGAGAGGGAGGTTCCGGAACAACTATTCAACCCCAGAGCCCTTTACACCAAATCAGGTGACGGCCGTGAATGTGCCCCTTCAGGACGTGCTGCATACATTTAAAAAAGGCCACCGCATCATGGTGCAGGTACAGAGCACGTGGTTCCCGCTGGTAGACCGCAACCCGCAGAAATATGTGCCTAATATTTTCGAAGCCAAGCCCGAAGACTTCCAAAAGGCTACGCACCGGGTGTATTTTTCACCGCAGCAGCCATCATACATAAAAGTGAAGGTGCTGTAAATAAGTATTCATCCACAGAAAAGCCGCTTATAATTGATGAGCGGCTTTTCTGTTTTAGGGCTGTTTTTCTGAAAAGACGTCTAAAAGAGGAACAGCCAGTTCTTTTTCTAAGACTACCGCTGGCGCAAGCGTCTGCTTGTGTCCGCACGCTGATCTGAAATTAAAACTTTGAAGCTACTCTTGTTTAGGTAACCGCAGTTTTAGTTGTTGGTGAGAACACACTACAACGGCGGAGGACAAAGCTGGTGCAGTCTCTACTCTTTTGCAATGCGTTCTCACACAAGCGGACACTTGCGCCATCAACCCTAGCCAAAACCTCTCTTCATCTTTCACATTTTCCCCTCACCTAAAGAGGCACAACCAATTGGAACCTTATCACGTTTTCCAGCTGTTTTCAGGAAACAAGGCCGAAAACGCACGATTTCCACCCACCTCAGAAAAAAATTTGCAAAAATTTTCATTGAAATCGTTTCTTCATCTTCTCTTCATCTTGACATTATAGTTTTGGCACAGTAATCAATCAATAACCAATTACTGACATGAAAAAATTAACCCTTGTAGCCGCCGCACTTTTCGCCGCCGCTACTTCTTTCGCCCAAACATCAGTTACTTCTAACACCACCTCAAACAACGGTGCCACCGCCAGCCAACACGGCAAAAAGGTTAGTGCCACGGCCCAATCTTCTACCACCGCCAATGTAGATGCAGAAAGCAATGGTGAATATGTGCGCGAGGTTGCCAGAGAGAAAAAAGAAGAAGCTAACCAAACCAAAGAAGCTACCAAAGCTTTGGCCAAAGAAAAGAAAGAGCAAGCCAAACAGCTGAAAAAAGAGCAGAAAGAAGCGCTTCGCCAAAAGAAAGATGCCGCTAAAGCCCAAGGCAAAGCACTGGTGAACACAGTAGAAGACACTGAAGCACAAGCATCTGCCAATGTAAAAGCAAATGGACGCGTAGCTCAGGAAACTGCCAATGAGCAGGCCAACCTGGTGACAGAAGCAGCTTTAACCGGAGCCGCCTATGCACAGGCAGAAACTCCTGAAGTTGAATTACCTGCCTTCCAAGACAAACCTAAGAAAGGCCAGAAAGACAAAACTGAGAAAGAGCAGAAAGACAAACCTGCCCGCCAGGAAAAAGACGACAAAAAGGAGAAAGCTAAAAAAGAGATTGAGAACCACGGCAGCACTGTAAGCACAACTGCTAAAGAAACAGTAGAAGCCGGAGCTGAAAAAGGACAGGTAGTGAAAGAGGTTGCTACAGCTAAACGCCAAGCCAAGCCTGAAAAAGTGGAAGCCTCAGCTAATGTAGAGGTAGATGCCTCTGCCAAAGCACCCAAATCTGCTGCCAGACCAGGCAGAGGTGCTGCCCGTACCGCCAAAGGAACAGTAACTACTGTCACTAAAACCACTGGTAATACCGTGAATAAAGTAGTGAAACCAGTTAAAGTTGGTGGAACTGTTGGCGGAGGCGCTGTTATCAAAGTAGGCAAAAACTAATAACCTTCCCCCATTCTCCCTCCGCTTCTTCATTATAAGAAGCGGAGGGATTTTTCTCCATTTCATTTTAATCTATGCAGATGAAAAAGATAATTGGATTCTGTTTGCTAATGAGCAGCCTGGCTACTTTGCCAGCGCTTGCGCAAACTGATGCAGCAGACACAGTAACTGAAACAAAAAAAGGCTGGTGGACCATTGGCTTGGAAACAGCCAATAACGCTTCTTTCTACGGCCGCAACACTGCCACCCAATATCCATATGTGGCTGGGTCTCTTACCTACACCCACCGCTCTGGCTTATGGTTGTCTGCTATGTCTTACCACTTGTTCAATACCCAGGATGAGATAGACGAAACAGATGTTTCGGCGGGCTACAGCTTTAATGTTGGCGAAAGATTTGACGGCACCCTGAGCTACACCAGATTTTTCTTCGGCCCCAACACCCCGTTAATTCAGTCTGTTACCTCTAACGCTGTTTCAGCTTCGGGAATGTATGACTGGAAAATTCTTTATTCCGGGCTTTCTGCCAGCTACACATTTGGTGGCAGCAATGATTTCTTCACAGTGCTGGACAACTCTCGTTACATTCCTTTAGAGCCACTCTGGAAAGGCAAAAACGCCGTTGGCCTTGACCCTAAAATCAGTATCATTGCTGGTACACAGCAGTTTTCCGAGACTTACACACAAGTAACAGAAAACAAGAAGAACAATGGTCTGGGCAGTGTTTTAGACCCACTACCCATTGGCGGAAACAACGGAAACGGGAACAATAACACTACCACCACTACCACTACCACAACCAAGCGGAGGTTTAAGGTCATCAACTACTCTTTAAGTGTACCGGTGGTATTCAGTCTGGGGAATTTCGATTTTGAGCCTACCTACCGCTATTCTATTCCGGTTAATAAACTGGAAGGTGACGAATCTAAAGCGCAGTCTTTCTATACCTTCAACGTTAGCTACACTTTCTAAATCACACTTTATAAAAACAGTTATGCACGTATTGATAGTGGAAGACGAGGCCAGTTTGGCCAATGAGCTGGTGCACTTTCTTTCTAAAGAGCATTACAAGTGCGACTGGGCCTCTGACGGGCGAGAAGCCTCAGAAAAAATAGCCGTCAACCTGTATGATTTTATTTTGTTGGATCTGGGTCTGCCCGATTATGACGGCCTAGATCTCTTAGCCGAAACCAGGGCGCTGGAGCATGACCCCGCTGTCATTGTGCTCACCGCTCGCGGCTCACTGGAAGACCGTATTAAAGGTTTGGGCTTAGGTGCCGATGACTATTTACCCAAGCCATTTTCATTGCTAGAACTGCAGGCCCGCATGCAGGCCGTTTTACGCCGCAAATTTAAATTAAAGTCGTCTACGGTTTCGTTCAATGGCTATGACCTAGACACCAACACCCGGCGAGTGCAATATGAAGGCAATGAAATCATGCTCACCAAAAAAGAGTTCGATTTACTGCATTACCTGGTGCTGCACAAAAACCGGATTCTCACGCGTCTGCAGTTGACAGAACATATCTGGGGCAACGTGCTTGAAGATGATTATGACTCAAATTATATTGATGTCCATATCAAAAACCTCCGCAAAAAACTCTCTGCTTATGGTCCCACCGACTGGATTGAGACAGTGCGGGGCGTAGGTTATAGACTGACAGCTTAATTTATTGGACCTGTACAGTGTTCTTTTTATGTGCATAGGAAACAAAGCTCCAATTAAAAAAACAGGATAGCTGCCTTGATGAAAGCACCCGTTGCTTTTGTACCTGTTGACTACATTAGTATCACTCCACCTTATCATCCGTTATGCGGCTTCAATCTAAGCTAACCCTCTTTAGTGCGGTTTCTAAAATAATTATTCTGCTGGTACTCATTCTTGTACTGCCTACACTGGTGAATACAGTCGCGCTCCATAACGCCGATGTTCGCCTGATGGAGAAGGAAGTGCGGATGTATGATATTATAGAGGAAGAGGGGATAGAATCATTCATTACTGAAGAAACCGGTAATGCCTATGGTTCCTATAACCTGTTGAAAGAAGATTTTATCTCACTGGAGGAAATATCTTCTGGGCGGGTTATCAATTCCATAGAAAACAGCCTGCGCAAAGTAGACGGTGAAGTGGTAGAGTACCGCGTTTTGTCCTCTACTTTTGATTTGGGCGACAAACGGTACCTCTTAGAAATTGGCCGTTCACTAGCTACCATTGGAGACAACAGCCAAACCCTGCAGCGTTATGCCCTTCTCTTTTTGGTGGCAGTGGTGCTGCTGACGGTTTTTGTTGATTTGGCTTTCAGTAAGATTTTACTGCGCCCGCTTACCCTTATTGTAAAAAGACTGCAAAAAATAGAGCACCCCAGCACGTTCACCCCTAAGCCACTCAACACCTCTACGGATGATTTCCTGTACCTGAACAACACCATCAACCACATGATGGGCCAGATTCAGGATGTCTTCCAGCAAGAGAAAGAGTTTATTGGCAATGTGTCTCATGAGTTGCTCACTCCTATTTCCATACTGCAGACCCGGCTAGAGAACCTTCTTTCAGACCCAGACACGCCTGAACCACTTCTTGAAAAGTTGGTAGACAATTTACGTACCCTGCACCGGCTTAAAAGCATTATTCAGGCCCTCTTGCTTATCTCCCGCATTGAAAATGAGCAGTATATTAAGAATGATTCGGTGGAATTACCGGCGCTGGTAAACGAAGTGGTAGAGGAAATAAAAGAACGGGCAGAGGTAAAGCAGGTGGAAATTCAAACGGATTTATCTGGTGTATATCATTTAACTCACGTAAATCACTCCCTTCTTTTCACCATGTTGTTTAACGTGGTGAACAATGCCATCAAATATAACAAACCAGAAGGCTCTATTTTATTAGCCGGTAAACCTTTAGCAAAAGGCTATGAGTTGTGCATAACTGACACCGGCGTGGGCATACCAGAGGACCAATTGCCCCACATCTTCAGCCGCTTTAAGCGCCTGCATGCCGCTGATGGCGAGAGCCACGGCTTAGGCTTGCCCATTGTGCAGACCATTGCCCGTTTTCATGGTATTCATCTTACCGTTAAGTCCACTGAAGGGCAAGGCACCACCTTTTGCTTTCAATTCCCTAAACAACGTTAATTCTAGGTGCTGCTGTTCTGTCATAAATACCATTAACCGCAGCTATTTGCAGACCCGCCCCGTAAACCCTTACTTCGTGGTTCACTTAAAACAGCAACATGAAAGCAGGATTCATAGGTTTAGGAATAATGGGCAGCCGTATGGCAGCCAACTTGCAAAAGGCAGGTTTTGATTTAGTGGTGTACAACCGCACCAAGGAAAAGGCGGAAGAATTAGTAAAAGGAGGAGCTACGTTAGCCAACTCACCTGAAGAAGTTGGAAAACAGTGCCGGGTAGTCTTTACCATGCTCTCTACCCCTGAGGCTGTGGAAGAAGTGGCTCTTGGGCGAGATGGTTTTTTGAAAGAACTGCCCGGCAACTCGCTATGGGTAGATTGCAGTACCGTAAATCCTTCGTTTAGTCAACGCATGGCGCAGGTGGCCCTTAAAATGGGGCATCGCTTTTTAGACGCCCCTGTTTCTGGCTCTCTTAAGCCTGCCCAAAACGGTGAACTCATCTTTTTAATTGGCGGCGAAGCAAAAGACGTAGATGAAGTACGTCCTTTTTTAGATGCCATGGGTAAAGCAGTAAATCACGTGGGACCGCACGGGCAAGGTGCCAGCATGAAAATGGTAAACAACATGTTATTTGGCCAGGTAATGGTGGCGTTTGCCGAAGCCCTACGTTTGGGTACCTCTTTGGGGATTTCAGAAGAAACGCTGTGCCAGACCCTAATGAACAGCCCCGGTGGTGCCCCATTCCTGAAAGTGAAAGAACAAAAGCTGCTCACCCGCGACTTCTCCCCTGAATTCCCGCTGGAGTGGATGCACAAAGACCTGCATCTGGCCAGTGTAACGGCTTATGAAAAAGAAGTTGCTTTACCGGCGCTTCAGGCGGCAAAAGAACTCTTCGCCATGGCCAAAACTGCAGGCTTATCGGAGCAAGACTTCTCTGCGGTATATGAGTTTATTAATCCTAAAAACTCAAAATAGAATAACCTACTGAAATACTAGGCGGAGCCTGTTTTGGGGCTGTTTTCGTAAAAACAGCCCCAAAACAGGCTCCGCTGCTTAAACAGAGTAATATTAAATCACATCTTCCAAATGCAGAATGGTTTCAATAACTTTTAAATCACGGGTTATTTTCAATTTGATTTTACGGCCGGGTCTGCTCTTTAAGGCGTCCAACACTTCGGTAAAAGATTTTTCAAAACACTTTTCCCCGTTGATACTTACAATATTGTCTCCTTTTTTTAAACCGGCCTTATCTGCCGGTGAATCTGGAAACACATTCGCAATTGCATAAAAGTTGTGCCCCGGAAGTGGACACATTACTTCCATACCTGAAAGGTTAAAGTAAAAGGGCTTTTTAAAATAGTAGTTAGGAGTTAACAGCATTTGAGAATTGGCATAATCAAACACCACCCTAAACCGGTGTAAAATGTCCGCTCCCAGGTTTCCGTTGCGGTTGTTCAGTGTTAACGCATGCCTCACCGAAAGCGAATCAGGGAAAGAAGCCGTTGGATTTTCTAATTCAAAGCCCCCAATGCTGATTGCTTTTATTCTACCAATCTCACCATGAATCTCTCCGTTCAGACCATTCCCTAAAAAAGACTCAATGGTTTTATGAGGAACAAAAGACGGTGGCAAGGTAGTAGGGTATAGCAGCATGGTAGAGCTCATGCCACTGTCTACTATCAATTTCACGTCTGTTGCCTTGCCATCTTCCGCAACTGCTCTGGCCTTCAGGTAAGGCTTCTTATCTTCAATTGTAAGGGGTACTTTCACTGCTTTTTGAGCTCTTTTCATTGGGTAAAAGCCCGGTTTGTATAGACTCAGCATCTTGTTGGCATAATCTATTTCCACCACAAACTCTTTGAACAGAGGGTACCCAATTATACCGTTCACTTCCATACCCACCTTTGCCGATATATTGAAAATATTCTGCTCTAGTACCAATAACTGTTGCTGCCGCGCCTCTACCCCTGCCACCTTCAAAGTGTTTCCGTTTGAGAGTATAGCCTCTATGCCCGCACCTTTACCTAGGCCTCTCAGGTATAGGTATTCCACATCATGCAGCGCAATTGAATCATACAAACCTACTTCTACCAACAGCGTGCGGTCTACCCCAGTATCTAATACAAAATGGAATGGTTTTGAATTATTTATTTGAACTGGTATGATCACCAGGTTATGGATGAATTTAAACGGAACACGAACTCGGTTCTTGCCATTAGGAAATTGAAACGCCCCTGACTCTACCCGCAAAGATTGTCCGGCGGCAGTAGCTATTACCAGGCTACTGCAAATGAATATCCCCCAGAATAATGACCTGACCTTTGCCATGTGAAGTAGTAGAGATGGGTATTCTGCCTCCGGTTTTTCTTAGTAAGATAAGTAATAAATCAGATAAAAGTAACTGACTATGTTGCCATTAAGCAGCAGGGGAAACCAGCTTGCAAAAAGGGTAAATAAAGGACATATTGCAACTAAGTAGCTTCTGTATCAGTGCCCTCTAACCACACCCTATGCGTTTATTTCTACTCTGTTTTCTTTTGGGTTTACCAACCTATATGAGCCTTGCCCAAACATCTTTGTCATATTACCTGCCCGCCCACGTTACCTACAACGAAAGCATACCCACGCCCAAGGAACTGCTAGGATATGAGATAGGTGACTGGCACGTATCGCATGACCAACTGGTGAGTTATATGAAGGCCATGGATGCCGCATCTGACCGCATTACCCTGGTAGAGTACGCCCGCACCCATGAAAACCGCCCCTTGCTGCTGCTCACCATCAGTAGCCCAGATAACCACCGGCAGATAGAAGGCATCAAACAAAAGCACCAGCAACTCACAGATCCAAATGTGTCAGGTAAATTAGACATCAGCAACATGCCCGCCGTTATCTGGATGGGCTATAGCGTGCATGGCAATGAACCGAGTGGCTCAAACGCATCTTTGCTGGCCGTGTATCATTTAGCCGCAGCCCAAGGTCCCGAAATAGAGAGACTGCTGCGGGAAACGGTGATTCTGGTAGACCCCAGCATCAATCCAGATGGCTTACATAGATTTTCTACCTGGGTAAATTCGAACCGAGGCAAGAATTTGGTGACTGACCCTAATAACCGGGAATTCTCTGAAACCTGGCCTGGCGGCCGCACCAACCATTACTGGTTTGACCTGAACCGCGACTGGCTACCGCTACAGCACCCCGAGTCAAGGGGTAGACTTGCTAAGTTCCACGAGTGGAAGCCTAACCTGCTCACCGACCACCACGAGATGGGCACCAACTCCACCTTCTTTTTCCAGCCGGGCATACCTAGCCGCAACCACCCACTTTCTCCGGCGAAGGCGTTTGAAATCACTAAAAAAATTAGCACCTACCACGCTAAAGCGCTAGACAAGATTGGTTCTTTTTATTACACAGAAGAAAGCTACGATGATTTTTACTACGGCAAAGGCTCTACCTATCCAGATGTGAACGGGGCAGTTGGTATTCTTTTTGAGCAGGCTAGTTCAAGAGGGCACGCGCAGGAAAGCGTGAACGGTGTACTTACCTTCCCGTTTACCATCCGGAACCAATTCACTACTACCCTTTCTTCTTTAGAGGCTGTGCAGAACATGCGGCAGGAAATGCTGGAGCACCAGAGAACGTTCTATCAGCAATCGGTGAAGGAAGGCGCCAAGGCTGGGGCGGCGGCCTATATATTCGGAACAGAGAAAGACGCCATGCGTGCTTATCATTTAGCGGAGATCATGCAGCAGCACCAGATTCAGCTGCATCGACCAAAACAAAATATTACGGTGGGCAACATGACTTATACGCCAGAGAACGCCTACATTGTGCCTCTGGCCCAACCACAGTACCGCCTCATTGAGGCCATGTTTGAAAAGAGAACCAAGTTTCAGGACAGCCTCTTTTATGATATTTCTGCCTGGACCTTTCCGCTGGCGTTTAACCTAGACTGTGCCACCCTTAAAAACACGAAAGACGCCGGACCACGTCTTGATCAAATTGTAAAGCCCACTGGCACTCTTGAAGGAGGGCAAAACCACTATGCATACGCTTTTGAGTGGCATGGCTATTATGCACCTCGGGCCCTGTACCAACTGCAGGAGTTAGGCATTCAAACAAGAGTGGCTACAAACCGCTTCAGTACGGTTAATGGTCAATCTTTCGATTACGGCTCCATTCTAATTCCGGTAACTGGCCAATCACTTCCCCCAGATTCCTTGTACACCCACTTGCAAAACATTGCTCAAAGCAACGGAATTACCATTTATAGCCTTAGCACCGGTCTTAACAGCGAAGGTGTTTCTTTGGGCAGCCCAACCATGTTGAATCTGAAGCAGCCGAAAGTGGTCATGGTGGTAGAGGGTGGAGTAAGTTATTTAGATGCCGGCGAAATCTGGCATTTGCTGGACGACCGTTTTGGCATGCAGGTTACTTTGCTGACCCAAGACAGACTTAACCGCGCCAACCTTAGCCGCTACAACACCATCATTCTGCCCGATGGCTCTTTCAACGACATCAGCACTTCTGGCAGAGAGAAATTACGGAGTTGGGTTCAAGGCGGCGGCACCCTAGTAGCCACTGGCAACTCTTTAAGATGGCTAGCCAGTAATAATTTAGGTGAATTCAACTTCAGAACCACCACTGGCACAGGTGCAAAAACTGTTCAGGGATTGTATGCAGATCTTGAAAACGCACGTGGAGCGCAGCAGATTGGCGGAGCCATCTTTGACACCAGACTGGACCTTAGCCACCCGCTGGGGTACGGCTACACCAAATCGCAGCTGCCCATCTTCCGTAACTCTACTTTGTTTCTGGAGCGGAGCCAGAACCCGTATGCCAATCCGTTAATGTACACGGCAGATCCGTTACAGGCTGGTTACATTAGTAATCATAACTACGCCAACCTGAAAAGCTCGGCAGCCATTGGAGTATCCGCTATTGGCAGTGGCAGAGTCATTGGCATTGTAGACAACCCTAACTTCCGGGCGTTCTGGTACGGCACCAACAAGCTCTTCCTGAACAGCTTGTTCTTTGGGCAAATCATCAGTGGGGCATCGGCAAGATAAAACCAGTATTGGCAGCCAAAACATTCTTACAGGCCTAGCTCATTCTCACTAAGTGCGCTAGGCCTGTTTTTTTACCTGTTTTTGCAAAAACAAGCTAAAAACACTGTTGCTCTTTTTCTATCTTGAGATGCTGCGTACCTTGCAGCGCTTAAGTTCGTATTCTACAATTACCCGAGCTTATACACACGCCTAATACCTTATACATGAGTGCATCTACTTATCAAGGCTTTATACAGCAGGCATTTGTTGCCGAGCAAGACACTGTTCTTCAAAAAATAACTCCTTTGTACAAAGACCTGGAGAAAGCCCTCACAGAAGCCAGACCAGGTCGTAAAAGTCAGGAGGAAGTGAGTTTCAGATTTGAGCGGTTACGTCTGGGGATAGGTATCTCCCTCATGCAACTCCTCACTGATTTGGGCGGTGATGAAGACAGCGCTATGGTTCGTGATTTATTGGAAGATGCTCTTGCTGCTCAAAACGTAGCAGAAATTGATGCCACTATTCAAAAGAAAAGTTTTCTCTTTGAAGAGCTGTATACTGACTTGTACGTGAACACTGAGGCAGAAGAAGTACTGGCTTTGTTTGAGTCTACCTTAGGCGCTTCCTCTAAAGAAGAGGCGGACAGTATTATAGCCAGCGGCTTTGAACTGGCACAAAACCTTGAATTTCCTTCGCAAGATGAAGACTCAGAAGAGTAATCTCTAGCGCCAAGCCCTTTTTCGCTGCCCGGCTTATGGATATCACAATCAACACCCCTGCCCTTTTATTCCCTGCTCTTTCTCTGCTGTTGCTTGCCTTCACGAACCGTTTCATGGCTTTGGCCAGTCTAATTCGGAACTTAAAGAACATTTACAAATCTACGCACAACCACCTCATTTTTGGGCAAATTCAAAACCTACGCATCCGGCTAAACCTTATCCGGAACATGCAGGCCTTTGGCATTGCCAGTATGTTTTGCTGCGCCTTTTGCATGTTCACCTTATATCAGGGGTGGCAAACAGCCGGTAAAATCATTTTTGGTCTGGCGCTTGTGCTGCTCATGGTGTCTATGGTGCTTTCACTGTGGGAAATTCAGATATCTGTTAAAGCACTGGAACTGGAGTTAAGCGACCTGGAACAAGAAGAAATAGGCGAAAAACCGATTACCTGAGCCTGTATCAATTAAATATCTGAGAAGCAGGTAGTATTGGCTTATTTCTGATTTCTACCTTTGCTTTTCTTTCGTTTTAAACCTACATGACAAACCACAACCCACGGCAAATAGCCATTTCAGACTTCACCTACGACTTACCGGATGAGCTGATTGCCCAATATCCGCTAGAAGCACGTGATCAGTCGCGGCTACTGCTTTACAAGAACGGCCGCATTGCGGACCATCAGTTTAAAGATTTACCTTCGGTGCTGCCCCCGCAGTCTCTGTTGGTGTTCAATGACACCAAAGTAGTGCAGGCCAGGCTCCGGTTTCAGAAGCCTACCGGTGGCACCATTGAGCTCTTCTGCCTTGAGCCTTTAGAGCCCGTACGGGAACTACAGGGAGCCATGCAACAAACCCAGTCTGTGGTTTGGAAGTGCTTGGTAGGCAACAACAAGCGCTGGCGCGAAGGACGGTTAGAATTACCCTTGGGCTCCCAACCGCAAGACGGCACTTTATGGGCAGAGCGCTTGGCTCCGGCTGAAGAAGGCTTTGCCATTCATTTCACGTGGAGCCCCGGCCATAAAACATTTGCGGAGGTACTTGAATTGGTAGGTCTGCTGCCATTGCCCCCGTACATGAACCGTGATGCCCAGCCTGAGGATCAGGAACGTTACCAAACCGTGTATGCTTCTGAGCAAGGTGCAGTGGCTGCCCCCACTGCTGGTTTGCACTTTACCCCGCAGGTGCTGGAGCAATTGCAAAAACAAGGACATCAGCAGGCTTTTGTAACGCTGCACGTGGGCGCCGGCACCTTTAAACCTGTAAAAGCAGAGCTGATGGAGTATCACTACATGCACGGGGAGCAAATGTCGGTGAGCCGTGCATTTGTAGAGCAGCTTTTGCACCGCCTACAGCACCCTATCATACCAGTTGGCACTACCTCCATGCGCACCCTGGAAAGCCTTTACTGGCTTGGAGCAGGATTATCATTGGGGCTGCTGCCGCAGGACGAGGAAGAACAGCATGTGCCCCAGTGGTTTCCCTATGATGTCAAAACCAATCTGTCTGCGCAAGAGTCGTTAGAAAGCGTGCTTCAGCACATGGACCGCCACCGGATATCGCACCTGCAGGCAAACACGCGCATTCTCATTGCCCCTGGCTATAAATTCAGACTTTGCAATGGAATTGTCACCAATTTTCACCAGCCTCAGAGTACGCTACTGCTCTTGGTTTCTGCCATGATTGGTTCCAGCTGGCAGAAGGTCTACAAACATGCCGTGGCCAACAACTACCGCTTTTTGAGCTACGGAGACAGTTCTCTTCTGCTGCCCTAACTTTTGGTTCAATAGCTGTTGCGTGAAGAATTGAAATTGAACATCCTGTTGTTTTGAGGCTGTTTTTCAGAAATTAGCTTCAAAACAGCAGGATATTTTTTATTAGCAAAAGTCTCACCTGCTAACTTTGGAAAGATGCACGAGAACCTACCTTCTTTTACAGGCAACTATAAGAATGCACCTGACGCTAGTGAACAAGTAGTTAAAGTTTTAGTAGAGCCGGAAGGCTTGCAGATACAAATAGATAAACATACCGTTTACTTTTGGCCTGCCCACCAAATACACCCCCATGCATTCCGGAAAGGTGACCAAACCATTCTTTCATTTGGTTCTACGCCCACTCAAACGCTGGAAGTAGTTTCTCCAACTTTTGCCGATTTAATCAAGGCCACCTACCCTGACGCAGTTTTCCACCGTAATGCCTTACCAGCCCCCAAATCACAAAAAGGATCACTGTACTTTCTGGTTTTATTGATGCTTGGTGGTTTGGTGGCAGCTTATTTTTTACTTTTACCCCTGCTCTCAGATTGGCTTATTGACCAGCTGCCTCCGCAGGCAGAAGTAAAAATTGGTGAAAAACTGTATGCGCAGCTGTTGTCTGACGAAGACATAGATTCAGCTAGCAGTGTAGCCGTAAATCAGTTTTTGCAGCAACTAGAGCTACAATCAAACTACCCTTTGCAGGTAACGGTGGTTCGTAAAGAATCAGTCAATGCCTTTGCTCTCCCGGGCGGACACATGGTGATTTATACTGGGCTTTTAGATTCACTGCAATCGCCTGCAGAATTGGCCGCTTTGCTGGGCCATGAGTTTGCTCACGCCCAGAACAGGCATTCCCTCAGAGGCCTTGCCCGTAGTATGTCTACTTACCTTTTGGTGACTTTGCTTTTCAACGATGTAAGTGGATTGGCAGCAGTTGTTCTGGAAAACGCAGACAAACTGGAGTCTTTAAGGTACAGCAGGTCACTAGAAAAAGAAGCCGACACCGCTGGTTTTCAGGTTTTACAGGAAAATAAATTAGACCCTAATGGAATGCAACAGTTATTTCAGCGGTTGCAAGCCTCCTCTACAGCTGAAGCACAAACCCCTGCACTGCTAAGCACCCATCCGCTCACCTCTGAACGGCTTGCCCACCTGCAAGACCTCATACAAGAGCAGCCTTATGCTATACAGCCAAACTCAGCCATACAGAGAGCGTGGGGTTATGTTCTGGTAGCCCGTCAGGACAAGTGATGCCTCTCGTATGGTGAAAGACTTTGCTGAATTGACTGTGCTGGAGGAGGAGTAAACTTTGATATTGATGGTGTATAGATAGTTCGCTTTTACTTTTCCTACAGCTTCTGATTATCTACAAAAACAAAAAGGGAAGGCAAATTGCCTTCCCTTTTTCAATGTAAAGTAGTTATGATCTTAGTTGTAGCCTGTGTTCTGCATACCTAGCGTTGGGTTTGTGACAAACTGCTGGTACGGAATTGGCCATAAGTTACGGAAATTATTGTCTGGAGCGCAGAAGTTCAAAGGCGCCTGACAGGTAGCATTGTAACGCTTCAGGTCCATGAAACGCAGCCCTTCGAACGCAAATTCTAACCTACGCTGCTGCAGAATTTCAGCTAAAGCCTGCGCATTGGTCATAGTTCCTACTACTATCCGATTCAAGCCTGCTCTTTCTCTGATTGCGTTGATATCAGAAATTACCTGAAGGCTGGCTGGCAAATTAGCGTTACCTAATCTGGCGTTTGCTTCCGCTCTGATGAGGTACATTTCCGCTAAACGAATAACCGGTACGTTATCTGCACTCTGCACTACATCACTGTACTTAACAATGCGGCGGCGGGTGCCTTGCATTTGTACACTGGCGGCAAAACGCTCATCACCTTGCGCCCCCGAGGCTTCAAACACGTTATAGAGGTTCGTTGAAACATAGAACTTCTGACCCGGGGTAGATGGGTTAGAGGAAGTGGCCAAGGCATTCGGATCATCGCGGTTGAACGCCAATTCAAATATTGACTCATTTGTTGGGGCAGACATACCGGTTCCGGTAAAGATATCGGCATAGTTCGGTGCCAGTTCATATGGTCCGTTAGTGATGACATCATTTGCTTTGCTACGAGCCTCTGCATTCATACCACGTTGTAAATATACACGCGCTAGTAAAGCAGAAGCGGCATACTCAGAAGCACCGAATGGGTAGTTTACATCACCAAAACCAGTTAATCTGGTCTCTGCATCTTGTAAGTCACCAACAATCTGGCTGTACACCTCATCCACTGACTTTCTCTCACCATAGTTGATTTCAGAAGCTACTAAGGTAGGGGTAGTAACAATAGGCACTCCACCAAAAACTTTTACCAAATCAAAGTAAGCCAGGGCGCGTAAGAATTTGGCCTCACCAATAATGCGGTTTTTCTCATCACCGTCTATTGTCTCTAAACCTTCTACCGCCTGAATGACCACGTTAGCACGACCAATGGCGCTGTAAATGGCAGCCCAGGTATTGGCTATCTGCAGGTTTGTAGGATTTATTCTGCGGTCTGCTACTTCAAGGTGGGTGGTGAATGTACCCACAAAGGTAATGTTATCAGCGTAAAGACCCTGGTAGTACAAGTAAGACAAACCGTAGTAGTCTTCCACCTGAAAGGCACTGTACACACCCTGCAACGCACGGTCTGCTGAGCGGGCGTCAGTAATAGCTCCCTCAAACTCAATAGAAGTGGTAGGCTCTACATCTAACACATCACTACAACTTGAGAAGACGCTCAAACCCGCACTTAGAAATAATATATAAAACTGTTTTTTCATGATTGCTAAATTATAAACCTATGTTAACACCGAAGGTAAAGGTTCTGGATTGTGGGAAGGTGTAAAAGTCAACCCCCAGCGTGGTGTTGGAAGTTCCAGCAAAGTTCGCCTCAGGGTCAAATCCTGGATAATCGGTCCAGGTTACTAAGTTCTGAGCCTGCACATAGAACCTTAAGGTGCGCAGTTTAGCACGAGAAATCAGAGACGTAGGCAGCGTGTAGCCCAGGCTTAGGTTTTTGATACGGGCATAAGAACCATCGTACACAAAACGGTCTTGGTTGCTTCGGTTGTTTCTGTTTACATCCTCATAGGTAGCGCGCGGAGTGTTGGTGATGTCACCTTCTTCTCTCCAACGGTTTAACACCAAGTCACGCATGTTATCATCCCAAGCACCTAAGTGCTGCTGGTACTGCATGGCTGGGTTGGCAATCTCGTTACCTACAGAGAACTGAAGGAATACGTTCAGGTCAAACCCTTTGTATGAAAAATTATTGGTTAAGCCACCTACATAGTCTGGCTGAGCATTACCAATGATGGTTAAATCGCTGTCAGTGATGGCTCCATCACCGTTCACGTCAACAAAACGCACATCACCGGCCTGTACATCTTCAAAGCCAGAGGCATCTGCCTCTTCGGTAGTGGCGTAGATACCATTAGTCTTGAAACCATAGAAGGTACCAATTGGCTGGCCTTCACGCAAAACCAAAGAGTTGGCACCAAAACCGTAGAAAATATCCTGTCCTTCGTAAAGCTCTGTCACCTTGTTACGGTTGAAAGAGATATTGAAGTCCGTTGTCCAGTTAAAGCCATTACGGTCAGTAGCCGCAAGGTTCACCGTATTGATGGCTAACTCAAAGCCTTTGTTCTCAATGCTACCAACGTTATCAGAATAAGCAGACAAACCGTTTTGGGTAGGGATTGGACGGGTGAACAACAGGTCTTCTGTCTTCTTGATGTAGTAATCAGCGGCTATGTTCAATCTGTTATTGAACAAACCTAAATCAACACCTACGTTCAGCTGGTTTGTTTCTTCCCATTTCAGGTTAGGGTTACCTAACTGGTTGTAGGCAATACCTGGGTTGGCAGCGTAGTTAGCGGCAGAGAACAAAGTAAGGTATCTGAAATCTCCAAATTCGGCGTTACCGGTTATACCGTAGCTGGCGCGTAATTTCAGTTCGCTTAACGCTCCAATTTCTGGCATAAAGCTTTCTTCTAAAACTCTCCAACCGGCTGAGATAGATGGGAAGTAACCGAAGCGGTTGTTCTCCCCAAAACGGGTAGAACCATCTGCCCGGAAGTTAACCCCCACCAAGTATCTATCTGCTATATTGAGGTTAGCACGTCCGAAATAGGAAAGCAGCGCCCAAGGGGTGTAGGTGTTGGAACCGGCGTTTACGCGGGTGGCGCTACCAATGTAACGGAAGCGCTCACTTGGGAAACCTTCACCGGTCACCCAGGTAACATCACGGTCATTCTGCTCGGTAGAAGTACCTGCCAATAAACTCAAGCTGCTGTTTTCACTAAAGTTCCAGCGGTAATCTAATGTTGCCTCTAACAATCTTTTAGAAACAGTGATAGAAGATTTAGTGGCAGAACCTTGCGTAGCGGCGGCCACACTGCCCGGGAAGTTATCACCGGTATAGCTGCGTTCACCAATGTTCAGGTAGTCAACACCTGCTTTAAGTCCTAAATTCAAGTTAGGAATAATTGTGTAGCGGGCAGAAATATTACCTAGAGCTCTCAGGTTAACGCTCTGGTTGTCATTTTCCCTACCCTCGGCCACTGGGTTAGTGTAGTAGTAGTTAGGGAACGTGTAGCCACCTTCTTCATAATAAACAGGCCACAGCGGAGAAGCAGCCAAGGAGTTGGCAAACGGACCGATGATGGTGTTATCACTAACTATACGATTATTTTCAGAGCGGCTTAACTGTACACCAGTTGAGAAAGTAAGCTTATCTGAGTAGGTATGGTCTAAGTTTAGGCGGCCAGTATAGCGCTTGTAGCTGCTACCAATGATGATACCTTCCTGGTCGAACATGTTACCAGATACATAATAACGTGTTTTTAAGTCACCACCACTGGCAGACAATTCATAGTTGCTGATTCTGGCATTTTCTCTGGTAATTTCACCGATCCAATCGGTATTGGCTGGCTCAAAATCAACACCACCATAATACCAGTCTAAGAATTCAGCAGGAGTGGTCAGATCATCCGGGCCGAAATATCCATCGTTGATAAAGGCTTCACGCTGAATCTCGAGGTATTGGTCAGCGTTCAGGTAGCCTGGCTTCTTCCACATGTTCTGAACACCAGTATAAGCGTTCAAGTTAATAGTGGTTTTGTTGGCCTTACCGCGTTTGGTCGTAATCAACACCACGCCATTAGAAGCACGTGAACCATAAATAGCAGCGGCAGAGGCATCTTTCAAGATATCAATTGACTCAATGTCTGTAGGGCTCAAGTCTGACAAGGCGTTTACTGACTGTCCGCCATAATCCAGCTGGGTGAAGTCACCAGTGGTCATAGGCACACCGTCAATTACGTAGAGTGGCTGGTTGTTTGCGTTTAGTGAGCTGGCACCACGCACCCGCACCGTTACGCCACCGCCAGGAGTACCTGAGTTCTGAGAAATTTGCACCCCAGCAGCACGACCTTGCAATGCCTGGTCAACACCGGCAACCGGTAAATCTTCAATGGCAGCGGCCTTAACCTGAGCTGTAGCCCCAGTTAATTCACGGCGCTCTTGAGTTCCATACCCTACTACAACTACTTCACCTAATGATCTGGTAGATTCCTGTAATTGAACATCAAGGGTAGTGTTAGCACCTGCGGCCACTTCTCTGGTATTGTACCCTAGGTAGCTAAACACCAAAGTCTGGTTTCCATTAACCGATAATTCATAACGGCCATTCACGTCAGTGCTGGCACCCGCAGTAGTACCTTTCACCACCACGCTTACCCCAGGCAGGGGACTACCGTCAGCAGCAGAGGTAACCCTCCCAGAGACAGTTCTACTTTGCGCCATCGCACTGAAACTCAGCACGCTTAGCAACATGGAGAACATTAGTAAAATTTTCTTCATTGGTTTGTTAAAAAGTGAATGATAGAAAGAACAAACAACTAATTTAAATCATAATTCGCATATATTCAACTTTGCTATTTATTACTAACTATACTTTTGGTAACCACTTTTTTACCTACAATTAAAATATATTTATATTTATCTGATTTTCAAATATTTAATTAACAAACATTCATTGCTTTTATACTAAAAAACTATTAAAAATATTAAAATTCAGGAGTAAGCTTTATGCTAATATAGAACCAAAAGGGCGCCATACGTAAAACAGTAAAATAAGGTTATTAAAATAATTCAAAACAGTAGAATTTCTTCTTCATATTTAATTTGATAGGAATAAAAGAGGGATTATACTATAAGGGTTTTTTATTAATATTACACCTTGAAAAAAGAAATAACTCAATAAAAGAATTATGAAAAAAACGATGCTAGCAAAGGGAGCTTTCGCCCTTGTATTTGCCCTTTTCTTTATCGGCACGGCAACTCAGGCTCAGATTAAAATGCCAGCGGCAAGTCCGGCAGCTTCTATTAAACAAGCTATTGGATTAGCCGAAGTTTCAGTAGACTATTCCAGACCTGGCACAAAAGGCCGTAAGATCTTTGGTGACTTGGTACCCTACGGAAAATTATGGAGAACAGGCGCCAACGCTTCAACTAAAATAACTTTCAACGAAGAGGTAACCATTGAAGGAAATAAGGTACCAGCTGGTCAGTATGCACTGTATACCATACCTGCAGAAAAAGAGTGGACCGTGGTATTACACAAGAATACGAAGCACTGGGGAGACGGCGGCAAAGACTTCAATCAATCTGAAGACTTGGTACGCTTTAAAGTGAACGCTAAGAAACTAGATGACAAAGTAGAAACCTTTACTATTGCGTTTAGCGACCTGACGAACAACAGCGGTACCTTACAAATCATGTGGGAAAATACCTTGGTGCCTATCACCATCACTTCAGATGTAGACAGCAGAGTTATGGCTCAGATTACAGAAAAAGTAATCAATGGCACAAACGTAACCCCAGCCTTATATGCCGCCGCTGCCAACTATTACGCAGATAATGGCAAAGACATGAAACAAGCCTTGACCTGGATCAAAAAGGCGAACGAGCAAGACCCTAAGTTCTGGACGCTGCACCAACAGGCTAAAATGCAGGCAAAAGCCAAAGATTACAAAGGCGCGGCCGCTACTGCCCAGAAATCAATTGAGCTGGCCAAGAAAGAAAACAATGCTGACTATGTTGCTCTTAACGAAAAACTGTTGGCTGAAATAAAAGGCAAGAAGTAAGTCGTTTTAGCCCTGTTTTCAGGAAAACAGCTTAAAAACAGGAGCCTCTCAATTTTTGAGAGGCTCCTGTTTTTTTATGAGTACTGAATTAGAAATAATACTACAGTCTGATCATTTGAGTGTGAATGACTTGCCAAAGGCTTGCCTAGTTTCCACGCACCAAAGAGTACGGAGCAAAACTCAAGCACAATCATAAAAGACGATGCACGAGTCTAATCCGTTAAGGCCGCAGAAGTATTATTTGGCGGCAGTAAGGGCTGGAGCAAATACCCAAGGCCAACCACCAAAGCGCAACCTATAAGATTGTACCAGAGGTAGGCTATGGGTGTGAAATAGTAGAGCAAGAATATAATAGCCTGCGTTAAGACAGCGGCCCAGAAAACAGCATTTCCCTTTAGGGTTTTGAAATAGAATGCCGCTATAAATACACCTAAGATGGTGCCATAGAACAAGGACCCCAGAATATTTACGGCTTGAATCAGGTTCTCCAACTGCTGGGCAAACAAGGCAAATAAAATGGAGACTGCCCCCCAGCCAACGGTAAACCACCTGGAGGCCTGTACATAATGGTTATCTGACGCATTGGGTCTTAGTGACCGCTTGTACACGTCTACTACGGTGGTAGAAGCCAACGAGTTAAATGCAGAGGCCGTACTGCCCATGGCCGCACAAAGCACCACTGCCAACAGCAAACCCACTAAACCGGTTGGCAGCTGTTGCGTCACGAAGGTCAGGAACACATAGTCAGTGTCTTTTAAATTTACGCCATTGTTCTGGCTTTTCACCAGCTCCTGCGCCTGTAGCCTTGCCTCTTTTCTTACTACTTCCGCCTGCTGCGCCTGTTGGGCGGCGGTTTCTACAGCTGCGTCATCTCCGGCTTTGTAGCCCTGAATCATAGCCAAGGCCGCAGCTCTTTTTTGCTCAAATGCGGTAGTGCTCTCTTGCTCTAACTGGCGCCAAGCTGGAGCTGCCTCAGAAGCCATCACTTTGGCCGCCTGTTGTTGGTTAAAGTACAGCGGAGGCTGATGAAACTGGTAAAACACAAACACCAGCACCCCCACCATCAGAATCAGGAACTGCATGGGCACCTTCACCAGACCATTCATGAGTAAGCCTAAGCGGCTTTGGGCAATGGTTTCCCCACCCAGATAACGACCTACCTGGCTTTGGTCAGTACCGAAGTAAGAAAGCGCCAAAAAGAATCCGCCAATCAAACCCGACCATAAATTGTAGCGGTCATTGGGGTTGAAGCTCAGATCTACCAAATTCAGCTTCCCTAATTTACCGGCGACTACCATGGCATCCGGAAAGCTCACCTGTTCAGGCAGCAGCCGCACCACCACCACTGCCGCCACTAGCATACCCCCCAGCATGACCGCCATTTGCAAACGCTGAGTCTGACTTACTGCTTTGGCGCCGCCCACAACGGTGTAAAAAATCACCACCACCCCAATAAAAAGAATGGTGCCTGTTAAATTCCAACCTAGAATGGCGGATAGAATGATAGCCGGAGCATATATGGTAATCCCCGTAGAAAGCCCTCGCTGCAAGAGAAACAACATAGCCGCCAAGGATCGGGTTTTCAAATCAAACCTGCTCTCTAGGTATTCATAAGCGGTGTAGACTTTCAGACGGTAATAGATGGGAATAGCCGTGGCAGAAAGCACCACCATGGCCAGTGGTAAACCAAAGTAAAACTGAATGAAGCGCATGCCGTCTTCAAAGGCCTGCCCCGGGGTAGACAGAAAGGTAATGGCACTGGCCTGCGTGGCCATGATGGCGAGGCCCATCATCCACCAACGTTCGGTGTTATCCGCTTTCAGATAGCCCGACATGTTGCGGGTTTTTCGCGTTTTCCAGACGCCATACAGCACAATAAACGCGATGGTGCCTATCAGTACCGCCCAGTCCAGTTGACTCATCTATAGGATACAGTTATTAGGTAGAACACCACAATCAGCACTGCCAGCACAGCCAGCACCAACCAGTACATAGAACTCCATTTCTTAAAGAACGGCGGCGGGTCTATATCTCCTTTGGTCATCTTTTTGATTGTTGGTGGTGATTGTTAATTGTTGTAAGTCATATAAATGGACTAGCCGTTCTATTTTTTTGAGAACTACCTTTCACCATTCTTCTGCATATTTTCAAAATCTATCATCCCTGTTCTCAAGCATGTTCTTCCTATTATATTGAGGAAGTTAATATTAATCTGGATGAGCGCCAAAAAGAAGCGAAATGGCAAAAACAAAGTATGTATGCTTCGATGACTCCTGTTTTAGCCCTGTTTTCTGAAAAACAGCGCCAAAACGTTACTTCCCTAACGAAAGCAGGTTCACAAATAGCCGGTAAGCACCCGGCACCCCGGCTGGCAATTCTCTGAAGAACGAATAACCGGTGTACACGAAATGACCTTTGCCAAATTTGGCTACTAGCAAACCTCCTTCTTTTGAGCTTTCACCAGGGTCGTTAGAGGCAATAACGGCTTCGTACTCTGGTGCCCATTTATTCGGGAAGTATAGTCCGCGCTCCTGCACCCAACCTTTGAAGTCTGCTTCAGTGATTTTGTTCGGGTAATTCAGCACAGGATGAGTAGGCCTTAAGAAACGAACGGGCGCATCTTCTACCGTAACTCTCTCATTTGATAGCTCCAGTGGGTAAGGCCCAATTTCTGTAGTGACCAAACCTCGGCTTACATTGTACTGCACCACCAGCGTACCGCCATTTTTCACATACTCCAGAAGCTGGGGCTGCTGAAACTTCAAACGGTCAAGGGTATTATACGCCCTCACTCCCATGACCACGGCATCATACTTCTGTAAAGAATGAGCCGTGAGATCTTCTACCCTCAGCAGTTCCACGTGGTAACCGAGCTGTTCCAGACTGGCCGGAATTTCATCACCGGCGCCCATCACGTAGCCAATACGCTGGCCTTTGCGCTGTATGTTCAGCCTGACCGCCTTAGCCTCCGCTTCTGGGAACAAAGTCTGCGCCGGTATGTGTGGGTGCTCTATCGTTTTTAAACTTTGCGTATAGGTACGGCCCTGCACGGTTGCCGCCGCAGTAATAAAGCTTTCTGTTTGGCCACTGCTGGGATACACCTGAAAAGTAATGCTCTGCTCCTCTCCTTTTCTATTTAACTGGAAATTGGCCTGCGCCGGCTCCGAGCGCCATCCGGTTGGTAATCTTAGCGTCACAGCGCCCGCCAGATTTTCCTTTCCGGCCCTTACCCGCACCATTACCGGCTTAGGCTGACCATCAGGAAAAATATACACCTGCTCGGTTAGGTTCACGAAAATTGGTGGCGTGATTTCAAACGGACGGTACTTTTCCCCCTCCACCGGATCAGTGCTTTTATAGACCACGGGCAGCGTGTAAGATAGCGGCTGCCCCATGATTGTCAGGTGAAACCGCACCTGTGCCGCCGCTGGGTTTTCAGCCAGCCCAACTAAGTGCTGGTCGTCTACCCTGAACATTCCGGTAGAACCCGGCATACGCAGCCAGTAGGGTTGAGAATAAGGAGTAGACCCTGAGATCTGCTGCTCCGTACGCAGCAACAAAGGTTGGTTCAGTTCAAGCTTTTGCTGTAAAACCGAATCTTGCTGGTTGAAAATGTATTCTACTTTGGTAAGCGAAACAGGCACCGTAGATCTATTCACTGCTTCTAACAGCAATTGAATTTCTTGCCCTGGTGTAGCAGAGAAATCACGGGCTGAGGCTTCTAGATACAGCCCCAGACACGCTCTGATCAAGTCTTTTACCTCTTGTTGCTTTACTTCCTTCCAAGAAGAAGCGGGCAACTTGGCAATAGCTGTATGGGCTTGCAGCAAAAGAGGCACCACCTGCGCCGGATTAGTGGCATTATATTTCTTCAAAGCTTCCTGCACTAATTTAGCCACAGCTTCGCCCCCTTTCACACGGCTCCAGGAGGTGTTCACGCCTTCCATGATATCTTTTTTGGCGGCGTCTCCTTTCAGATATTCGAAATACTCAATGGCTTCGCCACGGCTGCTGCTGCTACCAAAGCCTTGGCTTTTGTGCATGCTGCGGCTCTCAGCTGAAATTTCATTGTATGATTTTCCTAGCAGCGGGTTATAGACACCGGCATCAAGGGTTAACTTATCAGAGGTTTCAAACTTTTGACCAGGGCCGTAGAAAAAGGAAGAGGTATTCCAATACAGTCTCTTGACCTGCCAGGGCTCTACTGCCTTCAGCTGCTCTGGGAAACGCTTAGGATCTGCAGCGGCTTCAAAGGCCTCCATGGCAATCATGGCAGAGGCGGTGTGGTGCCCGTGGGTACCGCTTGGCTCCGGCGAAAAACGCGTGATTATAACATCTGGGCGGAACTTCCGGATAACCCAAACAGCATCGGCCAACACCTGCTCTCGGTTCCAGATGGTGAACGTTTCAGCAGGGTTCTTTGAAAAGCCGAAGTCGTTGGCTCTAGAGAAAAACTGCTCGCCCCCGTCAATGCGGCGAGCCTGCAACAACTCCTGTGTTCTAATGATACCCAACTCTTCTCTTATCTCAGAACCAATTAAGTTCTGCCCACCGTCTCCGCGGGTCAAGGATAAATAGCCGGTTCGGTATTTGCGCTCGTTAGCCAGATAAGCAATGAGGCGGGTATTCTCATCGTCGGGGTGGGCTGCCATGTACAGCACGCTGCCCAGCACATTCAGCTTTTCCAACTCCAGCCGTATTTCTGCGGCGTTAGGTTTCTTGGGGGCTTGCGCGAAAGCCGCTGCACCCAGCAAAATAATTAAAAGCCAAGCGGCTACAGTAGAGCGTAATAGTATCATGAACAAACGAAAGGCAATTAAGCAAACGGAAGAAAAACGGAATGAGCCAATTTAAAGCCTTTCCCTACACCGCACTATCTTCCAACGGTAAAGCTAGGTATTTTTCATACATGCCAACAAATCAGTTTTTCCCTTAAAGGAAAGGAGAAATGCCCATAGGCTTTGCCTCAGTTTTACCGCCTCCATTTAAAAGATAGAGTTATGGCTGATGGGCCTTCGATAACTTTTTTCTGCAATTGACAGTTAAGATAGAACGATAGACCTTAAAGCAGACATATACTATGAAAAAGTTATTGGCCATGTTGCTATTAGCTGGTTCCGCCAGCTTTTACGCCTGCCAGCCCGAAAAAACCGGTACGGTGGGGGTTGAAACGGAAGATGCCTCACAAACTGACAACCAGTACGGCATTGTGAATCCACAGGAAAATGACACTTCTAACGCAGATGTCATTGAAAAAACCCAGACTAACGTTGGGAACTCAAGAACTCGTGGAGAGGAGAACAACTCAAATTCTCAGACAACTAAAAATGTGGTTGTGCGCCCAGACTCCACCAGACAGTAAGTATATTTAAGCAGAAGCCCCTCGTTTTAGGCCTGTTTTTTGAAAACAGCTAAAACGAG
>NZ_LRML01000017.1 GCF_001647285.1 Rufibacter roseus | reverse complement strand
CTCCACCCGGAACTCGTTCACGTACCGCTCGTAGGTCCCCGTCTTCTCGTAGGGGACCTCGAACTGGATGCCCGGCCTTATGGAAGAAATGGCCAAGGCGCCCGTCGTGATCGAGTGGTCGGTGCGTAGTTCATTGACAGACATTTTTGCAACAAACATTCCCCCACCCGAAGCAGAAAATGAGGTATCACCAACCGTAATTTCACCTTCAAACAAGCCTGTTAAATATAAGCTTTTTGAATTATCCACCGCAATACCAGATATACCGCTAAACCCTGTGCCAGCTATTTTATTCACCCAAAGTAAAGCCCCAAAGGAGTTGTAACTCGCAATAAAACCATCACCTGCCTCATTTGTAAAATTAATATTTCCAAAAGAACCAGGCCCACTGAATAGTCCCGTAATATAGGCATTGCCATCCGCATCAATTGCCAACCCTATTGATGTATCATATTGTTGAGCTCCGGCACGACGAGCCCATTGCACTGCTCCTTGAGCATTATATTTAGCTATGAAAATATCTCCACTTCCAATAGTAGTAAAAGTAGTATCTCCGAAAGTAATACTCTCTTCATAATTCCCAGTGATAAAAATGTTTCCTGCTTTATCTACTGTAATATTAGAAGATTGAGCATCCCCAGGACTGGGAACCACAGTATTCCATTGAAGATTGCCCTCTGCATTGTATTTAGCAATGTAGATACCCCCACGATTTAAAGTTACAGTACTAGAAGAACCAAAATAGGCTGTTTCATAAAACGCACCGGTAATAAAGGCGTTACCTTCTCCATCTACGAAAATACTACACTGGACCGGATCAACCTTCACAGCACCAGCTTTCTGCACCCAAAGGAAATTTCCTGACGTATCTAATTTAGCCAAAAAGGAATCATAATCCCAAGAATAATTAGGAAGGGTTTGCGACAAAGTTAAATCCCCAAAAACGGCATCTCCCCTGAAATAACCATTGATGTAAGCATTCCCTAAATCATCAACTGCAATGTCAAACCCTTTGTCACTTCCAGATCCACCAGCATTCTTGACCCATTGCAAAACGCCCTCAGAATTGTATTTTGCTATAAATATATCAGTATCACCATTGCTATTCAGGATAAAATTCCCAAATGTAGCGGTTCCCCAAAATTCCCCTGTAACATATGCATTACCATTGTTATCTATGTCAACACCGTGTAGGTTCACCTTTTCTTCCCCTACCCCCCCAGCCTTAGTCGTCCAGAGCAAATCTCCAGACGCAGTATACTTTGCAAGAAATAGATCACTGCCTCCACTGCTATTTAAAATAGCAGTGCCTAGCTTGGCTTCCCCCTCAAAATTTCCGAAAACATAAGAGTTACCCTTACTGTCTATTTCAATAGACTGCCCAAAAAAGCTATTTATGCTGCCATATTGAGACCAAATAACAGTAGGAACTTGAGCACTAAGCTCAGTCAAGCCAAATAATACTCCAAAAAGAGAAGCAAAAATCAAAGAGTAAAATTTATTCATAATAATATTTGAATTATTAAATTGTAACACCTTGTAAAGATGCAGATACAGTAATGATTAGAGCAAAAAGCTTAAAAAAGCACATGTGTGGCTTTGAAGCACATTCCATATTCCGCAGTGAACGGAGTACAACTCAATTCTCTAACTTCTTTAAATGTTGGATTTACCTAAATCTAATGCAAATGGTGCAACTACAGTAAAATTTAGATCTATTACTTTTATGACAATTATGAATTGACAGCAATACCTGTATAAATGATCAAAGCTCTTTACAAATGTATAGCATCACTCTCTCACCCACAATCACCATTTCTAGTGATTTTTATAGTTGCTATCTGATCACCTAAGGTTCCCGATTACAAATAATTAGTAACAGAGATTATTGCCACGAAAGCTCAGGTATATGAGAATGACTCCATTAACTAGAATTAATTGTACGTGACAGGTATGGACAGGCTCCACGGCACCTAGCAATGGACGAGTAAACTGCGCCAAACCATCATGAGAGAAATGGGTTTACCTATTGTCGGTGAACCCGGCAAGGGAGAAAATATCTGGCTCTGGGAGGCGCACATGATTCTGTGGCACAATGCTTCCCTCGCCGAAGGCCTGTCATTGTTTCAGTTCCTTCTAAAAAACTTCACCTTACCTGCCCTTACTCATACCGCCATAGAAAATGCCTATGACGAAATGGAGCTGTTGGCGTCCACGATCACCTACTCGTACTTTGGCACATTGCAAACGGCAGAGCGGGGCGACATACCGGTCAAAGAACTGCTGGCATTTGTGGGGAAAAAAAAGATGTATGACAGGAGTTTTGGTCAACACCAAATACGTGCGCACCGTTCTTAGGTAGGTCATGCGGTTCGGCACTTTCCTGGACGCCACCAGCGATTTCTTTTATACCGTTCTCTACCCACCCAGACTCCATTCCAAGCCGTACAAGGGAAACGGTGTATACCTTTTGTATAGCAAAGTGGTGGCGGAGTTTGATTTCCACAGCATGGAGTTGGAGAAGATGGCTAATCTGCCGTTTCAGAAGGATTCCAGGTATTAAGTGACATGTTGGCTAGTTCTTTATTACTTTAAACAAAAGAAGCCTGAACCACTTCTGATTCAGGCTTCTTTTGTACCAGGAGCGGGAATCGAACCCGCACGACCTAATGGTCACAAGATTTTAAGTCTTGCGTGTCTACCAGTTCCACCATCCCGGCGACCTCATCTCAAGTAGAGATGAAATAGGCAGATAAAGAAAAGACGTTACCGAAGCAACGTCTTTTTTCTTCGAGCGAAAGACGGGGTTCGAACCCGCGACCTCGACCTTGGCAAGGTCGCGCTCTACCAACTGAGCTACTTTCGCGTTGTTTCTAACTCGCTGTTTGAATTAGTGATACAAAGGTAAGCACATTTTCTCTTTTGTCAAGAGTCTGTCACAAAAAAATCTTTACTTCTGCTAAATCCATCTGAAAATCAGCGAGAAAATTTTTCATTAATTTCTCGCCCTCCTGCCTTTCAAGGCTACTTTTCTAAAAACAAGCCGAAAACGGTTGGAGAGCACCTCCACAAGAACAGAAGCACATTCTCCTATAAACTTTGCGGGAACGCCATGACCGGCAAATGTAAACGCCCCCCTTCCCCCCTTCAAAGGGGAAATCTACTAGAATTAGCGCTTTCCGCAGGGTATAGTATTGGTTATGCTTTTGACCTTCTTTTGGAAATACAGGCTCAAAACAGTTCTTATTACCTTTCCCCGAGTCAAGACTCGCAACTCAGAACTTAAGACTATTTTTTATCTACCAGCATTTTTAACTCATTCAACTTCAGTAATGCCTCTACCGGAGTAATAGTATTAATGTCCAGCTTCTCGAACATTTCTTTGATGCGCACCAACTGCGGGTCGTTCAGCTCAAACATGCTGAGCTGGTACGGCTGTTTGGGCAGCGTCTTTAGCGTTTCCTGCGGGTCTTGATTCGGGTGACTGATTTTCTCCTGCTCTAGATGGTGCATAATCTCACTGGCCCGAATGACTACGCTATTAGGCATACCCGCCATTTGGGCCACCTGAATTCCGAAGCTATGGGCACTGCCGCCTTCTACCAGCTTGCGCATGAACAGAATCTTGCCGTTACTTTCTTTCACGCTCACGTTGAAGTTGCGCACGCGTGGGAAATCTTCGGTGAGCTGGTTTAGCTCATGATAGTGCGTGGCAAACAAAGTCTTGGCTCTGCCTTTCGGAGCGTTGTGCAGGTGCTCCACAATAGCCCAGGCAATGGAGATTCCGTCATAGGTACTGGTACCGCGGCCAATTTCGTCCATGAGCACTAAGCTACGGTCCGAGAGGTTGTTCAGAATGCTGGCCGTTTCGGTCATTTCCACCATAAATGTACTTTCGCCCCGGCTCAAATTGTCTGAGGCGCCCACGCGGGTGAAGATTTTGTCAATTACACCTATCTCAGCAGCCTCGGCAGGCACAAAGCTCCCGATTTGGGCCATGAGTACTATGAGGGCGGTCTGGCGGAGCAACGCACTTTTACCAGCCATGTTAGGGCCCGTGATAATGATGATTTGCTGCTCTTCGTTGTCCAGCAGAATATCGTTGGGCACATAGCGCTCGCCCAGCGGCAACTGCTTTTCTATAACCGGATGGCGGCCTTGTTTGATGTTCAAGGCAGTGCCTTCATTCACCTCAGGCTTTACGTAGCCGTTCTGCTGGGCGAGCTGCGCGAAGTTGGCCAGACAGTCCAGCACGGCAAGGGCTTTGGCATTTTGCTGAATTTGGGGCACGAACTCAGCCGCGCTGATGACCAACTCATTGAAAATGCGCTGTTCAATTACAAAAAGGCGGTCTTCGGCGTGCAGAATCTTCTCTTCGTATGTCTTCAGCTCCTCGGTGATATAGCGCTCGGCGTTTACCAGCGTCTGCTTGCGTATCCAGGAGCTGGGCACTTTGTCTTTGTGCGCGTGTGTCACCTCCAGGTAATAGCCGAACACTTTATTATAGGCGATTTTCAGGCTGGTGATGCCCGTGTTCTGCACTTCGCGCTGCTGAATCTGCAAGAGGTAATCTTTACCCGAGAACGCAATGGCCCGCAGCTCGTCCAGTTCTGGGTCAATACCGTCGTTCACCATGTTACCTTGGTGTGTCAGCATAGGGGCGTCAGGTTTCAGAATTGCTTGAATCTCGTCGCGCACGCTGTCGCAGGGCAGCAATTGATCGGCTAGTTTTTGCAGAGCCGGTACGCCGCTCACCGTCAGTAACTCTTTGATAGGAACAGTAGCCTCTAAAGAACGGGCCAGCTGAAGCAATTCTCTGGGGTTCACCCGACGCACCGCCACTTTGGAAATCAGGCGCTCCAGGTCATTGATCTGCTTGAGGTAGTGCTGAATATCCTGCAGCAGCTCCGGCCGCGCCTGCAACGCCTCCACGGTGTCTAATCTCCGGCGGATTTGTGCGGCATCTTTTAAAGGGAGAACAAGCCACTTGCGCAGCATCCGGGCTCCCATGGGCGTAATGGTGTGGTCCAGCACGTCAATGAGCGGCACACCCTCAGGGTGCTGCGGAAACACCAGCTCCAGGTTACGCACCGTAAAACGATCCAGCCACACATACTTATCTTCTTCCAACCGACCCAAGGCCGTGATATGTCGCAAGTCGTGGTGCTGGGTTTCGGCCATGTAGTGCAGGATAGCCCCGGCGGCGGTAATACCCTCCGTGAGCCCCTCCACGCCAAAACCTTTCAGATTTTTGGTGTTGAACTGCTTGGTCAGTGACTCCACCGCGAAATCATAGCTGTATACCCATTCATCAAGCGCGTAATGGCAGAAGTCTTGCCCAAAGCTCTGAAAAAACAAATCTTTTTTGCCTTTGCAGAACAACACCTCTGCGGGACTGAAATTCTGCAGCAGCTTCCCCATATACACGGCATCGCCCTGGGCCAGCAGGAATTCACCGGTAGAGGCATCCAGCAACGCAATACCTATTTCATTTTTGCCGAAGTGCAGCGAGGCCAGGTAATTGTTTCGTTTCTGCTCCAGCACCTGGTCATTGAAAGATACGCCCGGCGTTACCAGCTCAGTCACGCCCCGCTTCACTATGCCTTTCACGGTTTTAGGGTCTTCCAATTGGTCACAAATGGCTACCCGCTCCCCCGCCCGCACCAACTTGGGCAGGTACGTGTCTAGGGAGTGATGCGGAAAACCGGCCAACGCAGTCTCTGAGGCCGAGCCGTTGCCCCGCTTGGTCAGCATAATGCCTAGAATTTTACTTGCCTTGATGGCGTCTTCGCCGAAGGTCTCGTAAAAATCACCCACCCTGAAGAGCAGGAGAGCCCCCGGGTGCTTTGCCTTTATTGCGTTGTATTGTTTCATCAGCGGCGTGGCGCTGAATTCTGCGGATTTAGCCAAAATGGTAAATGTGCTAGTATTTTAATGTGCTAATGTGTCAATCCTGCTGCTCTCTTATTGATTAAGCGCTACAGCTGGCACGTTTAGCATTCAAGTTTATTTCTGGCGGCTGTTTTCGGCTTCTTTTTCAGAAAAGAGGCTAAAAACGTGTCTGTCCCGGCAATGTGTTACCTTTGCACTTTCTTCGGCCTTGGCCGATAATTTCTTTTGATATGCGCAAGTTAAGCATGGACGAACTCCAACGCGACTCGTTGGAAGACTTCAAAAATAAGCAAAAAAATCCGTTGGTGTTGGTGCTGGACAATGTGCGGAGTCTGCACAACGTAGGTTCGGCCTTCAGAACCGCCGATGCCTTTGCCGTGGAAAAGATTTATCTCTGCGGTATTACCGGTACGCCACCTAACAAAGAGATCCATAAAACCGCCCTTGGTGCTACAGAATCAGTGGAGTGGTCTCATGCTCCCTCCACGCTGGAGGCAGTGCTGGGTCTAAAAGAGCAAGGGTATTCTGTTTGGGCAATTGAGCAAGCCGAAGGCAGTACCACCCTCACCGACTTTAGCCCTGCACCAGATGGCAAATATGCCTTTGTATTTGGCAATGAGGTTTTTGGGGTGGAAGACGAAGTGATGAAAGCCGCCGATGGTGTGCTGGAGATACCGCAGTTCGGCACGAAGCACTCACTAAATGTATCTGTAACGGTAGGCGTGATAGTGTGGGACGTCTTGAGCAAGCTCTTAAGCAGCCGTGGATAGAATTTGCCACCTGTGCCAGATGCCATACTAGCACATCTGTTTTAAGCCTACTTTATAAAAAACAGACCCAAAACAAAAAGGGCGAGATTTCTCTCGCCCTTTTTGTTTTGGGTATTTAATGGCTTAGCGGTGAGCTACTCCACCTACCTCTTTTTTAGCCAACGCTAACGTAAGTAGTGCTATTTCATGGTTAGGGTTCTGCACTAAGAAAGCAGTAAGGTCTTCAATGGCAGATTCAGCTTTGTTTAATTCCAATTTCACTACGGCTCTGTTGTAAAGTGCCTGAGAGTGTTTTGGCGCAGCGGCAACTACCTGATCTAAATCAGAAAGTGTACCCTCTAAATCACCTAGGTGAAATTTAGCAACAGCACGGCCATAAATCAAGTCAACAGAAGTGTTGTTCAGAAGAGCTGTGTTGAAATCATCTAAGGCTTCTTTGTAAGCCTCAACCAACACAAAAGCATTTCCTCGTCCCTGCAAAAAGGCTTCATTTTCCGGAGCCAATGTAAGAGCTGTATTGTAATCTTTGATAGCTCCAAACACATTCCCCATCTCCACTTTCGCGGCAGCTCGGTCAGCGTAGGCCTGGGCATTTCTTGGATTTTGTTTGATAACGGCAGTAATTTCCTTTACACGCATTTTAGCAGCAGCCATTGACTTCACCACTTCACCTCCGCCACCACCAGCTACAGAAACAAAAGAAACCGCTAAAAAGAAAACTACAGCAAAAAAAACCTTCACCTTTTGCATGATGCAGATATAAAAAACGAATATTTTAAGCAAAACCTTGGGGGAAGGGAGTTCTTGTAATGCTAATAAGCTACTGCAAACAGTGCAATTATTTACAAGAATGAGACAAAGGTACGACTATAACTTGTTATAAAGCAAGCAGTTTTATAAAAATACAGATGAATTATTGAACAATACTACTGTAGCATTAACAGCAGTATTCTATTTTATGATATGTTTGAATTTATTACTCTAAAACTTCACAGGAAATCAAGGAGAAGCGCAGAAGGATATATTTAACGCTTACGCGCTGCCCCAATCATACAATTAGATCTAAACAAAGTTCTGAACAACGAGCCCTGCTGTAAGGCCTTCCCTACTATTTGTTGCAGAAACAGTTTCACTCTGCCTACTCCTCTTTTATTGTTCCAAGTTCTTTGCCTTACTGTACCATTCCTTCAAGCAACAGCAATATTTTTGTTTGTCCTTCACCCTCGCAACTTGTAAGCTATGGTAGCAGCACCTTAAGATGATATCTAAGACAACAGACAATCGATTAAAATCAGAAAGCCCAGCTCTACGAGCTGGGCTTTCTGATTTTAAAATAGTAGGTAAGTTATGACTTCACTTCCACATCCTTCATGTTATCATCTGGATTGCGGTCTATGAGTTTGTTAAAAGGGTCAACCCCTGCTTTCTGCGGCTTCTCTTTCACGGTGACTTCCAGCTTGTTCAGGCCAGCTTTAATCTTCTGCTTCTGCATGTACAGTGGCACGTCTTGCCAGTGGCCGTCTATCTTCTTGCGGGTCATCACGGCCACGTCAACATAGTCATGTAGTTTCGCTAAGGTTTCGTTGCCTAGGCTGTCTGCTTTGAACTTCTTGGCGTCTACCGTAAAGGTTACTTTATACGAACCGTCTTTTTGCTTGGCGGCAGTGGCCTCAGTGGCTTTGTTCTCATAGAGCGTAATGCTTTCAAACATATCGTCCACCAGGTACTGCAGAGAGTCTGGCGTTGCTTTCCGGATGTAGGTCATGAACTCAATAGAGTTGGTGAACGGCGCCTGCTGGAACGCTACTTGCTGCACGTACTCTTTCAAAGCCGCATTTAGCTTGTCTTCGCCAATGTAATCGGCTAAGGCATACATGACCACCGAGCCTTTGCGGTAATGAATGTACTGCTGATTCTCTACTAGGTATAGTGGCAGCTCTTTTTTACGTTCGCCGGCGCGGCCAATCAGGTACTGGTCCATCTCGTGCTTCAGGAATTTACGCATCCGCTCCGGACCGTATTCTTTTTTCATCACCATCAAGGCGGCGTACTGGCTCATGGTTTCAGACATCAGCGTGGAGCCTTGCACATCGCCGCCAATTACCTGGTGTGCCCACCACTGGTGCGCTACCTCATGGGCGGTCACGTAAAACGGATAATCCACATCTTCCGGGTCTTTGTCATCCACATCGGCAATAAACCCTATGCTCTCAGAGAATGGAATGGTATTGGGGAACGACTGAGCAAACGTGGCATAGCCCGGGAATTCAAGAATGCGCACCTGCCGGTGCTGGTACGGACTGAAGTTGGCGGTGTAGTAATCCAGCGACTTCTTCACGCCTTTGATCATGCGGTCCAGGTTGTACTCATGGCCTTTCTGATAGTAAACCTCAATAGCGACTGGCTTACCGTCTGTTCCAATCCATTTGTCTTTCTTCACCTCATAATCCGCGGATAAGAAGGCGTAAAAATTCAGGATTTTAGAATCCATTTTGTAATGGAAGTAGCGGCGGCCGTCTTTAGTCCATTCTTTTTGCAGGTAACCCGGAGCCAAGGCAATCTGGTCCGGCACAGTGCTTACCACGGTTTCAAAGGTAATCCAGTCGGCGTCGTTGCCGAGGTAGGTGTTGTGACGGGCCTTCAGGTCATCTACTTTGGCCATGCGCTCTTTGGGTGGCAAACCGTTTTTGCGGCGGCTGTCGTCGTCGCTCAGTTCAAAGCCATCTTGGTACCCAATGTGTGGCAGCAGCTGGCTATTGATGAACGTGCCGTTGTACACAATGCCGGTGTTGTAACTGCGGCGCTTGTAGCCTTTGGTCTGGTACAGCAAGTCCAGGTTTAGTTTAACAGAATCACCGGGCGAAAGAGGTTGGGCCAGTTGAAAGATGTGGTAGCCCATTTCTTTGTCATACAACACGGTTTTGGCCGGTCTGGCGAACTCCAGTTTATTGATAACGGCGTTGTCATCCAGCAGCAGGTGCACCGAGTCAATGGCTACGTTGGTTTTGTTTTTAAGCCAATAGTATCCTTTAAAGCGGAACTCGCGCTCTTTGGGGTACAAATCTGTCTCCAGGTACACGTCTACAATGCGGGGCTGCGGCAGGTCTTCGTACTTCTTGTAGGTCTTCTCATATTTAGCTGATAATTTCTCTAAATCGTCAGAATCTTGGTATTCGTGCAAAATGTTGGTGTTGTAAAAGATAAATCCGCCGGAAACTAAAAACACGGCAGAGGAAGCACCCAACACAAATAAAGAAGAACGCTTCACCTGCAAGGCGGCCAACTTAAACCTACCTTTTATGTTAGCCTCAGTGCCCCGCACCCACAGCAGGTTAGACGCCAGCGCCAGCAGAACGGCAAACGCCCCCCAGTACACTTTGTACAGTAAAAACGGCCCAATAAAATGCCCAAACCCGTTCATGTCTGAATAAGGCCGTCCGGGGCTGGAGTTGTACGAGTACAGCAGATGCTCAAAACCCAACTGTCCTTTAAAAATATTGGCCAGGTAGTACAGCACCATGATAAAATGCCCTAAGTACTTGTTGTTCACCAGCACCTGCACCAGCATGGCCAGCACGCACATGAGCCAGAAGCCAATCAGCTGCATGCCCAGGTCTTTGAGGTACAGCGAAATCTCGAAGTTGAAATAGCCTTTCAGGGCCTGAAGCAGAACACCGCAGACCAGAATCACGGCCATTAAGATTACCTGAATACCCATCAGAGCGGTAAGCTTAGATGAGAACGGCACCCAGTTAGGAATAGGCAGGGCATCATAGAGTTGGTTCATGCGGGCGTCGCGCTCGCGCCACACCAGCTCTCCGGAATAAAACGTGATGATGATGAGGATGAACAAGGCAAACGTGCCGCTCAAAATATTCAGCACTTCAGAGGTAACCGGAAAGGTGTTGGTGTCATACATTTTGCCCACCTGTGAACCCGCCGACAGCAGAAAGAGAACGCCAGCCGCCAGAATGGCAATGAAGTACACGCTGCGCACAATGCCCTTGAACTCCAGCTTCGTCAGTTTCCAGTACTGCCCGAAACTTTTGGCAAAAGAAAACTCCTGCCCCACTTTCGGCAAAGCCAGTTTTTGCGGCACCGTCACACCTAAGGCATTATCTTTCTTGATTCTGCGCACTTTGCGCTCTGCCCCGAAGAACGAGAAGCCAAAGCGCCAGAAGCAGAAAGACAGCAAGACCAGCCCAACGCCCATCCAGAGCAGACGGTTGTACACCAGAAAATCACTGAAAGGCAGGAACAGTGCGTTTTGCTCAGCGGCCGTCCAGTAGCGGGTAGTAAAGTAAACCGCCGAGGCTCCCATGGGGTCTAGCAGGCTCACGAGCATCTCGTTGTCCAGTTCTTCGGTGAAAGCGCCGGCCACGCCGTACAGCACCAAAATCAGAACGCTACCAATGTACACGGCCAGCATATTGCGGGTCAGGGTGCCCAAAGTGAAGAAGATGGCTCCGTTGAACAGCAGGTTCGGGATGACCACCAGCAGGTACGGCATCACGTAAAACATGAGGTTGAACGGCCCGAATTTATCGGCGGGAACCGACGGGAACAGCGGCGCTACCGCCGATGCAAAGACGTAGCCAAACGCCATGCCGGAGAAGACCAGCAGCGCAATGACAAACGAGCCCCAGAACCTTCCGCCCAAGTAGCCCCACTTAGAGATAGGCGAGGTAAAGAACAGCGCGTGGGTCTTGTGCTCAAAATCGCGGTACACAGAATTACCCATAATGGCCGAGGTGACCAGAATACCAAACCAGCTGAGGATGGTGATAATCATGCTGATCTGGTAAGGCGAATTTGACTTGAGCGAGGTGCTGCTGCCCCCGCCCATGATAATCGGGTTGCCGAAAACGCCGGCCACGCCAAACACCACCAGCACGGTCATCAGGAAGAAGAGCGCGAAATAAATATAGGTAGCTGGCCGCTTGAGGCGGTACTTCAGCTCGAACAGAAATATATTGAAGAACATAGGGTTTACGTTTTAGGTCTGTTTTTAGAAAAAGAGGCTGAAAACAAGTTTTCTCGTTGATCATTGTGCTACAAGAAATCCTAGCAAGAACCTGTCTTCTTTACTTGGCGCAAGCGTCCGCTTGTGTCCGCACTAATTTCTGATTTACCCAGTGGACACAAGCGGACGCTTGCGCCAGAAGAATGTGCAGAAATAGGAAAAGCAAATGTTACAGACGAGCTTGAGAAAACATCGGTTTAAACAGCCTACGCCATTACTTCTGGCTCTGCCTGAGTTCTCTGCGGCTTTTTGGTGGCTCCGCTGATGGTGGCAAAGTACACGTCTTCCAGGTCTGGCTGCACTTGCTCAAACGCTATATCAGGCCGGTCTTGGGCGTACACATGAATAATGGTTTTACCGGCATACAACCGTGATGAGATCACCGTGTGCTCAGCCTGGTGCTGCGCCAGCTCTTCTTTCTTGATGAATTTGCGCCAAATCTGGCCCTGCATTTCGTCAATGGCCTGCAGCGGCTCACCGGTCAACAGCACTTCCCCTTTGTTGATGATGGCCATGTTGCGGCACAAATCGCTCACATCGTCCACAATGTGGGTAGAAAGTATGACGATGATGTTCTCGCCAATCTCGCTCAAGAGGTTATGGAAACGGTTCCGCTCGGCGGGATCAAGTCCGGCAGTTGGTTCGTCTACGATAATGATTTTAGGATTACCCAGCAACGCCTGCGCAATGCCGAAGCGTTGTTTCATACCACCCGAGTAACCACCTAAATTCTTCTTGCGCACTTCGTATAGGTTGGTTTGCTGCAGCAGCGCTGCCACGGTTTCTTTGCGCTCTTTGCTGTTGTGTATGCCTTTGAGCACCGCAAAATGGTCCAGCAGTTCCTCGGCACTTACTTTAGGGTACACGCCGAACTCCTGCGGCAAATACCCCAGCACCCGGCGCATCTCATCTTTCTCCTTGAACACATCCAAATCTCCTAACCTGATGCTGCCGCTGTCGGCTTCCTGCAAGGTGGCAATGGTGCGCATGAGCGACGACTTGCCCGCCCCGTTAGGTCCCAGCAGCCCGAACATGCCGGTAGGAATAGTGAGGTTCACGTTCTTGAGCGCCTGCACGCCGTTGGGGTACGTTTTAGAGAGATTCTGAATGACGAGTTCCATGGTTGTTTGGGTTCGGTAGTGAAGGTGACAGATTGATTTCTAAGGAATTAGTAGGAGGAAGTTAGTAAAAATTACAGAAGATGCGAGAGGTGCCAGTAATTTTTACTAGAGCGTTTTAGCCCTGCTTTTCAAAACAAAGCCCCGAAACGTGGGTGCGCTTCGGGGCTTTGTTTTAATTTATCACTTATTCATACCTCACGTCAAATCTTCCCTCGGTCACCTCCACGAATTCCGCGGGGTCATACCTGTTCTGCGCCCTGAAGGAAAAGGTGCCGGAGATGATCTTACTATGGGTGTCTAGCTTGGTAATGGTGACCGTGCCGGTAGTGCTTGCTGTGGTTTGATAACTTCTGGAGTTGCTCGTGTAATCATTTAGCGTGCCATAGCTGTTGGTTACTTTTTCCTCAAGAGTGTATTCTCCTGTATGGGTAACTTTGGATAAGCTTAGGGTTATATTATTGTCATAATAATCATCTTGCCGCTGCCCAAATATGTGAAGATACCCGTTTGTGTAATAATTTACCTGAATACTCCCTCCCCCCAAGGTTCCACCGGCACTGTTATGCTGCCAAGGCTTTCCGTTGATTCTGGCAGCCATGATACCAGCCCCGGTCTGCGTAGGTTCCGGCAGCTCCTCCTCCTTCTCACAAGCTGTAAGAAAGAACAATATAACAGGTAGCAGAGAGCAGAACAGCTTTTTCATGGTATTGAATAGTTTGGCCTTAATGACAAGTTAGACATTTTCTAACCGAAAGCAATTAATTATAAATGAGCATGTTGCATAATAGTTGAATTTATCAACAAGGGCTGTTTTCAGCCTACCTTCCAAAAAACAGCCCCAAAACGCTTTCGCATTTCGGGGCTGCTGTCAAAATAAACTTCACTTCTCTCAAAATTACCCAGCTCTGCGTTTCTCCTCCTCAGCGCCGCCGGTGCGTCTTCTGCTGGGGGCTACTTCTTTGCCGCCGAAGCGGTAGGTGAAGCTGAGGGTGGCCACGCGGGTGTCTCGGCGTTGGTAAAAGCGTTCTGAGTAGCCGGTGAGGGCGGTGGTGGCGCGTATTTTGTTTGAGTAGAAGATATCGGCCACGCTTAGTTTCAGATTGGCTTTCTTGTCTAGGAACTGCTTCTGCACGCCCAGCGTCAGGAACCGAACCGGCTGCACGTCTAAGAAACCATAAATCTCGCGGGCGCGGTAAATGCCTATGACCTCGGCACTCCAGTCATTCCCCAGTTTAAAGGCGTTATTAGAGTTGATGCTGAACGTAGGTCGGCCGTTCCGAAGATTGGTATTGGCCAGATTGCCTTGGTACAAACCGTAATACATTTCAACGTTGTTGGTGCTGGTGAACCACCTCGCCACCTGTACCGGTACCGAGAAATTAGCGCCGTAGTAATGAAACTGTGCCAGGTTGCGGTCTTGCTGAATGACCACTGGAATCTGCTCTTGATTTGAATTTGGCTCCGGTGATAAGACGGAGATTATGACATCAGAGGTGCGGCTGTAGCTCAGCTTGGTGATGTACTTCTGCTTAAACGTGTGGGTGAACTCAAACGAGTAGGTCATTTGGGGCAGCAGGAACGGGTTGCCCGATGACTTGGTACTGAGGTCTATAAAGTACACAAACGGGTTCAGCTGGTTATAGGTAGGCCGGTCAATGCGGCGGCTCAAAGATAGCCCCACATCATGGGTTTGGTTCAGGGTGTATCCAACAAACGCACTCGGGAACAGTTGGGTATAGTTGCGGCTAAACGAACGTTCCCCGTTCACTTGGGCATACTCGGCCACCTGTTCTCCTTTGGCAATGGTGTTTTCTACGCGCAAGCCCAGTTGCAGGCTTACCTGCTGCCATTTCTTGTTCATGTTCACGTAAGCAGCATTTATGTTCTCCTCATAGAGGAAATGGTTGCTCCGGTTGGTGTCAAACACGTTGCCCCCGTTAGAGCGGTCATAGAAATGTAGACGGTTGTTGGCGTTCACCAAACTGCTTTTCAATCCGGCTTCCAGATTGGCTTCAATGGCTCTGAGCGGCTGCGCGTAATCTATCTTCGCTGACTTTATGGTCAATCTCCCGTTCAGGTCGCCGTGGAGCAGAAAATCGGGGCGGGCAGGGTCTGCGTCAAGGTACTGCGTCCGGAAATTCTGGAGGTCACCAGACTGGAACGCGGCATAGTCCACATCAGCGGTTATTTCTCTGCCGGTGCTGTCAATGGTGTGCTTCACGTTGAAGTTCACCGACTGCGTGTTGCGGTTGGTGCCGTTCTGGGAGTTGGTGGTAGTGGTTTGGTCATACGCCCGCTGCCCGTCATAAAACATAGACTGGTTTTCAGAATTGCGGTTGATGTCGGTGAAGATGCCGTTGCCCACTACGCCTATAATGGTTTTGGGCGACAGGTTCAGGTCGAAGCCCAAGCGTCCGTTATGGCTGTTGACTTGGTGCTGAAAGTAGTTCTGCTGGTTGTTGATGCCTTGCAGCGTTCTTGCCTCATTCTGGGTAAAAAATTCGCGGTAAAGGTCTAGCTTATTAAAGTCTTTGCGGTGCACGTAGTTATAAGACCCAAATACGTTCAGGTTCCTGGCCCTATGGTTTAGCTGCAGCCCTTGGTTGATTTTGGGCAACTCGCCGTGCCCCACTGAAGTAGAAATACTGCCGTTGGTGCCCTGCCTGCTGTCTTTCTTCAACCTGATGTCAATGATTCCGGCGTTTCCGGCGGCGTCATACTTCGCCGATGGGTTCGTAATCAGGTCTATGGTAGCCACGTCATTGGCATTGAGGCTCCGCAGCAGGGTAGCCAGCTCTGAACCTGACATAGGTTGACGTTTGCCGTTGATCATGACCATAACGCCGGTTTTTCCGCGCATGCTGATGTTATCGTTCTGGTCCACGGCCAGGCCCGGTGCTTTCTCTAGCACCTCCAGGACCGTGCTTCCGGCGGCGGTAATGCTGTTCTCCACGTTCAGCACGGTTTTGTCGAAATGCTGCTCCACAAACGGCTTCTGCGCCTCAATCTTCACTTCCTGTAAAGCCACCGCCCGCTCCGGCAATACCACATCACCCAGGTTCAAATTACTGTTCAAAGTGATGGGTGCCGATGTGTAGGTGGCGTAGTCATAGTGGGTGGCCATGAGCTTGTATTCTCCGGCCGGAATGCCGCTGAAGAGAAATGAACCGTCTTCTCCGGACACCTCCACCTTCACGAGCGTCTGGTCAGCATTTTTAACCAGCTGGAGATTGGCAGCCAGCAGCGGCTCACCTTTGGCGCCCTTCACCACGCCTTTCAAGTCATAGCGGGCTGGTTGCTGGGCGTAAGAAGCTCCTATAGAAAAGAGCAACAGAAAAGTAAGAACTGAAATGAGTTTAGATAGATTCATAGCGGAATAGGTAGGCAAATAGGCGCAATTGATTTACAGTCAAAATTCTTTCACTCCTGAACTGGAGACTGTTACCGTAGACAATCGTTATGCCAATATTTGCAATACATTATCTATCAACATTTTACACCACAACCTGTGCAATTATTGTTCACTTTCGAACACCAAACGTCACAAATCCGAACACTTTCGTACTTTGAGCGAACAGCAACTTGAGCGACAGGAAAGCTTTTCATTTTCGGCCTCTTTTTCAGAAAACAGCCCCAGAACGAAAAACCGCTCTGGGGCTGCACAACCTATTTAGAATGTTTTTGTAAGAGTAACATCACCTGCCTATGATGACCTGCTGCTGTCTGGACTTGCCATTCTGGATTACGTGCAGGAAGTAATTGCCCCTTGGCAGGTCCCTCACGTTTACCTTTACTTTAGCTTGGCCATTCACGGCCTGGAGGCTGCGCACTTTCCTGCCCTGGCTGTTGTAGAGATCAATGGTGGCCGTCTCCGTGCCGCCTGGCTCAACGGAAACGGTGAACTCCTCTTCAGTTGGGTTGGGGTAAGCCATCATCCACTCGTTGCAATCATTGATCATGACCTCCTGCTCCACTAACTTCTCTCCGCCACATGCGTTGGTGACCAAAACCCTCACCTTGAAAATTGCGGGGTAGCCGTAGTAAGGATCCGTCTGCACAGTTACGGAGTTTACGTTGTCTCCAGAGATGTACCCGCCACTTAGTACTTGCCAATCATACGTCCAGGTGGGGTCTAAAGGGGCCGATATGGTGTACTCAGAGTCACCGCACACCCCGTCCTGGCTCATCCCGAACATCTGAAACGCGGGTGGTTCGGTAAGATTGATGGTCTTTGTGGTATAGTAGGTGCAACCGTTAACGGTAACCTCCGCCTTTAAGATCAATGGAAATGTGGCGGAAGAAGCCACTTGCACAGTGATAGAGTTGCCGGAAGAGGACACAAAAGATACACCAGCAGGCAAAGCACCCCATACTACCGTGGCATTACTGGAATTACTAATGGTATAAGTTGCTTGTTGGTTAGTGCAAAGATCATCTGCACCTGTAATATTATAAAGTGTATTTACCACACTAGAAGGCTGCTCTGCACCCATTATCCAACTGGCCAACCAGTCACCTGCCTCTGGCCAAATGGCCACGTGTTCCGTGTTTTCACTCACTTGCCCGAAGTAGCTGTCAAAAGGTGTCTCGCCGGTACAAGTTAAATTTCGTGTGCTTATATTTTCGGAAAGATTAATATTGGAGCCGGAAAAAGCCAAAGCACTTTTTGTGTTGATGAAGCTGTGGGTTGGAACTAAAGAATAGAAATCAGGTTCAAACCTGAAAGGCCAAAAAGGCCCTTGGATACCAGAATTATCCCTTCTAGTTTCATCTACTATTTGCTGCTGAGTGTTATATGTTCCACCCGGTGCTACATCATAACCGGAAGACCCTGGGAGCGAATGCATGACAGTTGTCCTACTGTTACCCCAAAGGCTTCCCTCAAACACAGTACAAGAATTGCCATAACTCGGAGAAAAGTACATGCGCGCCGAACCAATTGTTACTGTTTTCCAATGTATCTTAAATAGTATCAAGTTAACTTTTGTAACTTGGCGCACATCCAAAGTAAAACCTTTCTGGCAAGGGGCGTTGACCTCTATACCACCCAAACTTCCGTTGACTAAGGCTATTTTCCTGAAATCTTCCTCTTCTCCAATATCCCCGTTCGGAAACCCTAATAAGTTTAAGCTATTATAGAACCTTTGAAAATAATCTGTATAAGTATTAGGCAAGTAATGATATCTGAGCATCTGCTTGGCGGCAGGTGAGTTTATTCTCTTGTCGCGAGCCTCCTCCGCAGCATCACTACCAGCTTCTTTTGCAAAGAAATCAAGGAAAATCTGATCTCCCAACGGCACATTAGCCCCTTTATGCGGAGAATCAAAAGACACCCACAGTTTTGTGTTGTGGGTCATATAATGCTGCTCCATATAAGCCAAAGCATACTGGCTTATTAAGCCGCCCATGCTGGGCCCAATGATTATCAAATCTTCATTTCCTTCCTTGGCTGTATTAACTGTATCAATCAAATGCATCAATATTCTGGCATTACGCTCAATGTAGTCGCCCCCGCCGTATCTTATTTCACCTGTAGCCGGATGGGTATAGGTAGGGAAATTCAGGATGATGATGTCAAACCCCTGGTTTCTTAATGTCTCTGCAAACTTTCTCCCATTTGCATCTTCTTTATTTAGGCGTTCATCATAAATATCATCGGCATCTTCTTTGTCCAGTGCATCAAATCCGTCTACCACAATAATGGGTTTTCTTATTTTGTTGTCACAAGTACCTGCCCCATAGAATACTTTTAACTCCCCTTTTCCGGTGGTGGGCATAGCCTCATTTTGATACCCCTGAAATGGCAAAGCGCTCCAGATGGATGTTACATTTGATTCACACAACCCCAGAGGCGAAGGGACTGGATCAGGCCTTACTTTAAGCACCGCAAAGGTGGTGGTGCTAGGCCCGTTGCTGAAGCCAGCCACAAACTTAAGTATCTTCCAACCAGGGCTGGCGTAGGTAATGGTGGCGGTGCCCGTAAGGCCCACCGGCACCAGCCCCGCCCCATTGCCAAAGTCTACCTGTAGGGAGGTAATGGTCTTATCAGATTTATTAAAAGTGAGGGCAGACGAGAAATCATAGGTGACCGTAAGGCCAGCGGTGCTGTCTGCCAAAGGGCTGGCCAGAAAAACAGACTTGGTCAGGAAAGGGTGCCGGGGCCGGTTAGGCACGTCATAGTACATGCTGTCTATCTCCTGTATGAGACCTAAATCAAGAGCAAGGGTGTCTATTACGTTAAACTGGAAATTACCCAGGGCAATAGGTACTTTATTCTGTTCTTTCACCCCGGCGGCGGCATCTCTCACTTCTTCAGGTCGTAGCCAGCTGGTGGTGTCATATGCGGCTCTGAACATTTCTCTGTAACCTTGCAGAAAATGGGGTCTGGCGCTGGTATCGGGCTGGAACTCATTGAAAGTGTGCAGCCCGGCCAGCGGCATTACCCGGTCATATAAGATGCCGGTAGTTACGCCGCTTTTGTCCAGGTGGTGCAAAAGGCTGTCGGCCATTCTGTGGTAAGAGCCAATGGGAGCGGTAGAGGCAAAGGGCGTACTATATGTAATAACCAGCTTTGGCCTTATGGCCGCGTTGGTATGGTCTTCGCTGGCGTAGTTGCGGGCGCGGTAGTACTGCTCGTTCTCCAGCTTCATCATTAGGCCGTAGTTGGCGGAGGGGTTGTTCACCCACTCCTGCACAAAAGAGCTGAGGTTTACCTGTATGTTCTCGGTGGTGGAAGTAGACGGGCCCTGCCAGATTCTGCCTGCGGTGGTGGTGGCGGGCTGGTTGTTCCAGATTACCGTGCTCTCAGTCCAATTAGCAGTCACTTTCTCAAAGTACACGGCGTTGGAGCCGCTTATCTGTTGGTTTGACAACACGCCATAAGAATTTGGATCGCTGTAGAGGTGAAGCGTAGCACTTTGTATGGTTGCCCCCACAGGTATGCTTTCAAGGTTGAACTTAAATAGCGTTCTCATATAACTGTTGCCCAAGGAGTGGGTCCAGGCGTGGGCGTTGAGGTATGCGTAGGTGGAGTAGTTAACCGTGTTTAGGTATAGAGCATCACGTCCGTCCAGTTGGCTCCTGGGCTGATTGTAACCGTAGTTTGGGCCCGTAGGCTGGGAACCAGAAAGGTTAGCAAAACGCAAAGCGCTGCCAGCCCTTTGAAAAAGGGTATTTGATTTTTCATAGAATAAAGTTTATTTGCTAAATAATTATGCGGGATAGATTCGCCTCAACTTTAAAGTTGAGGAAGTATGGGGGTAAAGATTTTTATAAAAGCTTTCTGCTTTTACCTATACTTCACGTCAAACCAGCCCTCTGTCACCTCTACGGTCTCTGCTCCGCCATTCTCATCAGGTTCCGTCTGCGCCCGGAAGGAGAAGGTGCCGGAGATGATCTTGTTAGCGCCGTCCAATTTGGTGATGGTAACCCTGCCAGGGCTGGCAGCAGCGGTGAAGTAGTATTTGGGGCCGATCCTTTCTTTGTTGACACGTAAGCTCCCATAAGTGCCATTAGCCTCATCTCTCAGCACATATTCTCCCGTCTGCTTAACACTTACAATTCTTAAGTCTATTGAACTCCTGCCTTCATCGTCATCACGAATTCCACCAATAGTAAAAAAACCGGTTGCCGGGTTATAGGCTACATGCACTGCCCCGCCGCCCATGACCCCGCCGCCGCCGTTGTGCCGCCATGGCTTACCGTTTACCTTGGCCACCATGGTACCGCTTCCTGTTTGGGTTGGGGAGTCTTCGTCTTCTTCGCAGGCCGTGAAAGACACCGCAAGGAGCATTATCAGTAAATAATAGATTCTTTTCATAAAGTAGGGGATTTAAGGATGAATAAAATATATGAGGTATAGAATAATTCAAAGAGCTTGGTGCAATTTCCCCAAAAGGAGACAAATAGCTGATAGAGCCTAGAGTTAAAAGTCCAGCTCTATGTCTTGGAGGGTCTTGTAGATATCTTCCTCTTTATAGGCCGCCTTCTGCCGTTGGCTTTCCTGGCGGAGAACTTTCACCTTAGCAAACTGTTCTGGAGACAGAACCGACTGCAACTTACTAAAGGCCTGCTCGTTGACTTGCCTGAAATCTGCCTTGGCAAGTTTTTTAGCACCAGCGTTCTTCTGTATCTGGCTGAATTTCTCTGACCTCTCTTGCAGCAGGGCAAGCACTTTATCTTCTTGTTCGGCGCTAAGAGAAACTTCATGGTCTAGCTTTGCCAAGATAACCTGCGGCAGCTGTTTTGGGGCAACAGACAAGGTATCTTACGCAAAAGCTTTGTTACTTATCAGCAGATACGCCAATACCAAAATGGAGAATGGAATTTTCATAGATATTCATATTTAAGTGTATATAATTCAAGAATATACTCCCATTCGTGGCGCAAGGCCAGCAGGGCTAATTCTAATTGATAATTAAATTCTCAACCATAAGGACCGTTGAGCATATTTTTGCCAAAGGGTGGCAACGGAGGAGCTACTAATATTGGAGTAGATATATGGGTATAGGCTTAAACATAGCTTTCTTCTATATTCAAAGCAAGTATTATTTAATTTATTTTCAAACTGTTACCTGTTTTGGGCCTGTTTTATAAAAAACAGCCCCGAAACGCATTTCACCAACTAAGCAAACAATTAGTACCTTTGCGGCTTAGTTTTTAAAGAACAGATACAATGCTTCGTTCACACACCTGCGGCGAATTGCGCCTCGAGAATGTTGGTCAGGAAGTGACCCTGACCGGTTGGGTACAGAAATCACGCGACAAAGGCGGCATGCTTTGGATTGACCTCCGGGACCGCTATGGCATCACGCAGCTGAGCCTGGAAGAGGGCGTGACCGAAGCTAAGGTGCTGGAGACCGCCCGCACCCTGGGCCGCGAGTTCGTGATAAAGGCCACCGGCACCGTAATTGAGCGCGAGTCGAAGAACGATAAAATCGCCACCGGCGACATTGAAATAAAAGTAACCGCGCTGGAGGTATTGAACCCTGCCAAGTTGCCTCCGTTCCTGATTGAGGACGAGACCGACGGCGGCGATGACCTGCGCATGAAATACCGCTACCTGGATTTGCGCCGCTCGCCGGTCCGCAAGAGCCTGGAGCTGCGTCACCGCATGGCGCAGCAAACCCGTTCTTATCTGGACGGCCAAGGCTTTATTGAGGTAGAGACGCCGGTGTTGATTAAATCTACCCCCGAGGGTGCCCGCGACTTTGTGGTGCCGAGCCGCATGAACCCCGGCGAGTTTTATGCCTTGCCACAGTCTCCGCAGACGTTCAAGCAGCTCTTGATGGTGTCTGGCTTTGACAAGTATTTCCAGATTGTGAAATGCTTCCGGGACGAAGACCTGCGCGCCGACCGTCAGCCGGAGTTTACCCAGATTGACTGCGAGCTTTCCTTCGTGACACAGGAAGATATTCTGAATACCTTTGAAGGCCTGGTGAAGCACCTGTTCCGCACCGTAAAAGGCATTGAACTGCCTGATTTCCCGCGCATGGAATACGCCGATGCCATGCGCCTTTATGGTTCAGACAAACCAGACACCCGCTTCGGAATGCAGTTTGTGGAGCTGAATGACCTAGTAAAGAACAAAGGCTTTAAAGTGTTTGATGATGCTGAACTGGTAGTGGGCATTAACGCCAGCGGCAGCGCCCACTTCACCCGTAAGCAACTAGATGAACTCACTGACTTCGTGAAGCGTCCGCAGGTAGGCGCAACTGGTTTGGTATACGCCCGCGTGCAGGAAGACGGCAGCGTGAAATCGAGCGTAGACAAATTCTACTCACCAGAAAATTTACAGCAATGGGCCCATGCCTTTGACGCCAAACCTGGAGACTTGCTTCTTGTATTGGCTGGTGGTACTGATAAAACAAGAAAAGCCTTGAACGAGCTTAGACTGGAGATGGGCACTCGCCTTGGCCTAAGAGACAAAGACACGTTCTCTACCCTTTGGGTGCTGGACTTCCCGCTATTGGAGTGGGACGAGGAAAGCGGTCGCTACCACGCTATGCACCACCCGTTCACCTCGCCTAAGCCTGAGGACATGGAACTGATTGACACCAACCCTGGAGCCGTGCGCGCCAATGCCTATGACATGGTAATTAATGGTGTGGAAGTAGGCGGAGGATCTATCCGTATCCATGACCGCGGTGTGCAGTCTCGCATGTTTGATCTATTGGGCTTCTCGCCCGAAGAAGCACAGGCGCAGTTCGGCTTCTTACTGGATGCCTTTGAGTATGGTGCGCCTCCGCACGGTGGAATTGCGTTCGGATTTGACCGTCTATGCTCTTTATTTGGTGGGGCTGATTCTATCCGTGACTATATCGCCTTCCCGAAAAATAACTCGGGCCGTGATGTGATGATTGACGCTCCTTCGCCTATAGACCAGAAGCAACTGGACGAACTGCAGATTGATGTGCGCCTGAAGGCGTAGTTATTCTTTATTCGTTGTTCGTTATTAGTTATTCGTTGTTCGATAAAACGGGTGAGGCCTTACGACCTCACCCGTTTTGCGTTTGGGGGCTGCTTTTCAGAAAACAGGTTGGAAACGTGCATCAGCACTTGTTGTGGGTAGAGTTAGCGTCAGCGCTCTACGCACTAGTGGAAAGCCAATCTCCCGATTGGCGAACATCTCAGTAGGAGTGTTTGAATAGCTGCGGCAACTGGCACAGACACTAGCAGGTCCGAAAGACACTGCTAGGTCTTTTGAACAAGCGGCACTGCAGAATTGGGGTACCACATGAAATTGTGAAGGAGTAACTATTATCCCAACTTGCGTTTTGGGGCTTTTTCTCAAAAAGTAGGTCTGAAACAGTCAAATCTGTATCTTCCCTTGGTTAAAGCTCCCTTTGCTATGAGAAATCTGCTGCTCCTGCTTTTCTTCTTTATGATGTTTCAGGTGAATGGTCAAACTATGAAAGCACGTTCTTTGGCAGAGTTGATTAACACACAAGAACCAGGCTGGGCTTTGGTGCAGGAGTGGATGAAGGATGCTAAGAACAAGGTAGAAGTTCTGCCTAAGGACCAGAATCAAGCTGAAGCCGCCTTGTTACAGGCCCAGGTAACCACCCGCTCTCCTATGGGTGCCATAGTGTATGAAACGGGTGGAATTCTGGTAGACGATGGCTGGATTAGAATCATGGGCTCTGGCTCTTCCCGCCTGCCCCGCAGCCTCATGGCTTGGAACAAAGGGAAATCTTTCTTGCAGGAGGGCGAGCAACCGTCCTTTCTGTTGATAGCTGATGATGTTTTAGGTGGCTTCTTCGCCATTAACGCAGGAGGCCTCAGTGCCGAAGAAATAGGCACCGTCTTTTACTTCTCACCCGACAATCTGCAATGGGAATCTTCGGGCTTAGGATACTCTGAATTTCTGCAGTTCTGCTTCTCGGGTAACCTAGAAGGATTCTACGAAGGTCTGCGCTGGGATAACTGGCGGCCTGAGGTGCAGCAGATTGAAGGAGACCAAGGCTTTCATTTCATTCCCTACCTTTTCACTACCGAAGGCAAAGACATCAACAAAATAAGCCGAAGAGCGGTGCCTATGGAAGAGCTTTGGCTGCTTTATTATGGGCAAGAAAAGTAATCTCTACAATCTCTGTTTTTGGCCTAATTTCCTCAAAACTGGCCGAAAACGGATTAACGTTAGTAGCTAGCTATAGACATGTGATAACAACCGATTCTCCCCTTGAGGGGAGCGAAGAGGGGTGTTTACCCCTGCTGGTCATGGCTTTCCCAACAATATAAGTTGTTTTTGTCTTATCAATGCTTACTGAAATAACCTAAAGCAGGAGAAGCAATGCCTGTTCTCCTGTGTAAACACCCCTCTTTGTCTCCCCTCAAGGGGAGAATTACACGTAGTCAATCTTCATCCTAATTTTCTGTTTTCAGCTTCTTTTTCAGAAAACAGACCTAAAACAGAAGAGGCGCCGTTTGGCGCCTCTTCTGTTTTATCTGGTAAAGAAGTTACAACTAGAGCAAGCCGCTGAACAAGCCTGGCAATACACCCATTATTACCGTTAACACTACTAATGAAATCAGTGTGAAAGTACCTAAAGAATCAACCGGTACACGCTCGGCCACGGCATCGCGCAGGTACATGGCAATGATCACGCGGAAGTAGTAATAGATACCCACCGCCGACATCAGAACCGCTACCACAATCAGCCACACCATGTCTTGCTCAAGAGCGGCAGAGAATAAGAACAGCTTGCCGAAGAAACCTCCGGTCAATGGTATACCCGCCAAAGAAAGCATGGCCACCGTCATCACAAACGCCAATAACGGATTGGTTCTGCCTAAGCCACTGAAAGCTTCGTAGTCGTTTGAACCACGGGCATCAGACACATATTTCAATACCCCAAACGCTGCAATGGTAGCCACGGCGTAAGCCAGGGAATAAAACAGAATAGCGTTCTCTGAGCGTTCGTTGAAGGCAGTCAGAGCAATCATAAGATAACCGGCGTGGGAGATACTAGAATAAGCCAACATCCGCTTAAAGCTGGTTTGCGCTACGGCACCCACATTGCCAATGACTAAGGTTAATACCGTTATGGCCACCACCGTCGGGAACCACTGCTCATACACACCTCCAAAAGCAGCCGACAGCAACTTGTAGAAAGCGGCAATACCAGCAGTTTTCACCACAGTAGACATGTAGCTGGTGAAGATGGTTGGCGTACCGTCGTACACGTCTGGAGTCCAGAAGTGGAAAGGCGCAGCCCCTACTTTGAAAGTGATACCAACCAGCACCAGCAATAAGCCCATCAGTAACAATGGAGCGGTACCAGGTTCTAAAGCCTGAGCCGCCGCAGAAATAATTGGTAAGCTGAAAGAACCGGTAGCACCATACAATAGGGCAATGCCAAACAAGATGATGCCCGTGAAGAAAGCTCCCATTAGGAAGTACTTCATAGAGGCCTCGTTTGAAAGCACGTTGCGCTTGTCAGATCCCGCCAAGATGTACATACTCACCGACATAATCTCGATGCCTAAAAACAGCATGAGCAGGTTTTCATAGGTCACCATCATGATGCCACCTACCAGAGAGAACAACAACAGAGAGTAGTATTCTGCCAAATTCGCGTTCTCGCCAACGGCATAGCTTCTGGAAAAAGGCAAGATGAACAGGGCAGACAAGATCATTACGGATGAGAAAGCCACCGCGAAATTGTCCATGTTCATCATGGTATTGAAATTGCCGAAGTAGGTATTCAGCTGCCCCCAGTCACGTACAGCGGCGGCAAGGGCAACGGCCAAAAAGACCATTACGATTGGCAAAAGCACTCTTTTGGATTTCATGAACCCTAAGAACAGGTTCACAATTCCGAATATAGAGAGAAGAATAATTGAGGTCATGAGCAGGTCCTGTGTTTAAGAAAGCGTCAGGTTAGCGTTTGATAACTTCCAGCAAATGTAAAACGGCTGGCTCTGAAAGGCTCAGGAAGGTGTTAGGGTGCAAACCAATCCAAAACACCATCACCACCAACGGAATCAGAACGGCCTTTTCAGAGGCGGTCAGGTCAGTAAAGCCTTGGGTGATTTCATTTTTCACCCCGAACATTACGCGCTGGAACATGCGCAGCATATAGACTGCACCCAGAATAATGGTGATACCAGCTACGGCTCCCATCCAGGCTTCGTAGCGGAACACTCCGAACAGCAGCAGGAACTCACCCACAAAACCGTTTGTCAACGGAAGGGCAACAGCTCCCAACATCAGAATCATAAAGCAAACCGTCATGAATGGCGCATTCTGGGTAATACCGCCCATGGCTGCAATATCACGGGTGCCAATGCGGCGCTGAATAATGTCAATGATAAAGAACAAGCCCACCACGTTGATACCATGGCTCAGCATCTGAATCATGACCCCTTGCAAACCTTGTTCGTTCAGGGTAAACAAGCCAGCGGCAATTAAGCCCACGTGCGAGATAGACGAAAACGCCACCACCCGTTTCATGTCCTGCTGACGAATGGCTATGATAGCACCGTAGATAATACCTATAATGGCCAGCACCAATGCCACTGTAGCCCACTGGCTCACGCCCAACGGAACAACCGGCAACAGCCAGCGCAAAGCACCATAGATACCCATTTTCAGCATAATACCAGACAACAGCATGGTACCGGCGGCCGGTGCGGTGGTATAGGTATCTGGTTGCCAGGTATGGAACGGGAACACCGGCATCTTAATGGCGAAGGCAATGAACAGGAACCAGAACAACCAGCTCTGGGTATCGCCGCTCAATACCAATGCATAGAAAGCCTGGTCCTCAGAACTGTGCGTGCCCGGCGTCTGGAAGTACAGATACACAAACGCGGCCAGCATAAACAATGAACCGAAGACAGTGTACAGGAAGAACTTGAACGTTACTTTAATGCGGTTCTCACCGCCCCACATCGCGGCTATGAAATAAACCGGTATAAGAGCTACTTCCCAGAAGAAGTAGAACAAGAACGCATCAAGAGCGGTAAACACGCCAATCAAGCCAGTCTGCATGAACAAGATAAGCGCGAAGAAAGAAGAAGGTCTGTCGTAGTTGTTTTTGAAAGAGGCCAGAATGATAAGCGGAATCAAAAACACCGTCAGCAGCACCAGCAGCAAGCTAATGCCGTCAATGCCTACTTTAAACAGAATACCGGCCGAGGCCACCCAAGGTTCATTGAGTAAAAATTGCGGTTCTACTACGTTGGGGTTGAAATTGGCCCAAGCATAAATTCCCAGCAGTAACTCTACCAGCGCAGCGCCAAAAGCAACTTTCTTGGCGCCCTGTCCTTTTACCAACAGTACCAGCAGTGCCGCCAGAGCCGGCCATAAGATTAAGAGTGCGGTTAACATGTGGTGGGTAGTATCAGATAATAAAGTTCAGCAATAAAATTAAAGCGATGCCCAGCACCATCAGGAGCATGTAAGACCCAACGGCCCCACTCTGCAAGAACCGTAGCCAACGGCCACCGCCCAATACTCCGTGGCCAAAGCCATTCACAATCGGGTCAATGATTCCCTTCTCCACGAAGCGGTATAAACCCGTAGACAAGCCCATCACTGGTTTCACAAACAGCCCGTTGTACAATTCGTCAATGTAATACTTGTTGTACACCAGCTTGTGCAGTCCAGAGTATTCACCATCTTCCGCGGGAACTGTTCTCTTCTTGCCGTAAATTACATAGGCTAGAATAATGGCAATCACGGCTACGGCAACAGACACTGCCATCAAGATATATTCCATCTCATGCGACAGGTGCTGCGTCTCAAATGCGCTTGGCACTGCCCGACGGGAGAAATCATAGATGGGTGACAGGTAATTGGCCAACATGTGGTTCTCGCTGAAAACCTCTGGCAAACCCATGAAACCACCTATGGTAGACAGAATGGCCAAAATAATGAGCGGAATAGTCATGGAGGCCGGGGACTCGTGCAGATGATGACGCTGCTCTTCAGTGCCGCGGAAGTTACCGTAGAAAGTCAGGTACAACAGGCGGAACATGTAGAAAGCCGTCATGAACGAGGTCAAGAGACCAAACGCCCACATAATTTTGCTGTGTTGGAACACGTGCGCCAGCAATTCGTCCTTCGAGAAGAAACCTGCAAACGGCGGAATACCAGAGATAGCTAACGTCCCAATCAGGAAGGTAAGGAACGTGATAGGCAGTACTTTTTTCAGACCACCCATGCGGCGCATATCCTGCTCACCGCTCATAGCGTGAATCACGCTACCAGCACCCAAGAAAAGCAAGGCTTTGAAGAAAGCATGCGTGAGTACATGGAACAGTGAAGAAGAATACGCCATCACTCCCAGCGCTAGGAACATATAACCCAATTGACTCACGGTTGAGTAAGCCAATACTTTTTTGATGTCGTTCTGGAATAAGCCAATGGTAGCGGCAAATAATGCCGTCGCTAAACCTATAATTGCCACCACTTCCAACGTCTCAGGGGCCAGCGTGTAGAGCACGTTAGACCGAATTACCATGTAAATACCAGCGGTCACCATGGTAGCGGCGTGGATAAGCGCCGATACAGGAGTAGGGCCAGCCATCGCGTCTGGCAACCAAGTAAACAACGGAATCTGAGCTGATTTACCCATGGCACCCACAAACAGCAGCAAGGTAATCGCGACAATGGTGCCGTGGCTAACATCGCTCAGGTTTTGAGAAGCTTGGTTGAACACTTCGCCGTAGCTCACACTCCCGAAAGTGATGAAGATTAAAAAGATACCCAACAAGAAGCCCAAGTCCCCGATACGGTTCATGATAAAGGCTTTCTTGGCGGCGTTGTTATATGGCGTAACCTTGTTCCAGAAACCGATGAGCAGGTAGGAGCAAAGTCCCACTCCTTCCCAGCCAATGAACATCATCACGTAGTTAGAGCCCATGACCAGCAGCAGCATGGAGAAAACGAACAGGTTCAGGAACGCAAAGAACTTCCCAAAACCCTCGTCGTGGCTCATGTAGCCTGCTGAGTAAATATGAATAACAGAACCCACTCCCGTTACGAGCAACAGCATAATCAACGACAGCTGGTCAATCTGGAAAGAGAACGGAATGCTCAGCGCCACCACGTAAATCCAGTCAAACAGCGGAGTAACGTAGGCACGGTTGCCTTGCTCCTCAAAACTCAGGAACAGGTACAAAGACAACACGAAAGACCCGATGACAGCGGCACAGCCTACCACACTTGCCAGCCCTTTCGGTATTCTCCGGAAGCCCAACCCGTTAATCAGAAACCCGATTAGCGGCAGGAGCGGAATAAGCAAACACACCCACATCATATCGGTGTTAGTTGCTATGGTTAATTCTTGCATTGGTTAAAGCGTAAATGGACGGTATTCTTAACAGATATTGGCTAGACGGAGCTTCCGTTTACCATTTCAATCGGTTCAGGATATTGACATCGGTGGAGCGCAGGTTGCGGTATATCATTACAATAATGGCCAAACCCACGGCTACTTCGGCGGCAGCCACCGCCATAATGAAAAACACAAAAATCTGCCCGTTCGGGTCTGAACGGTAGGCAGAGAAAGCGGTAAGCAACAAGTTGACAGAGTTCAGCATCAACTCTATGCACATGAAAATAATGATGGCGTTGCGGCGGGTCAGTACTCCAATTATCCCAATCACAAACAAAGCAGTGCTGAAGTACAAATAGTAATTCAGAGGAATGGTTCTGATAACCTCAGGAATTTCGTTCATGGTTAAAACGTCGCGAGAACAAGTGAGCCGCTATTTGTTGCGGTGCTCAAAGTTATTCCCATTTTTTGGTAAATCCACAATAAAAGGCACCTTCTTACGTAGTGCCTCCACTCTATCTATTATCTAAAGAATCTGTTTTGGGCCTGTTTTCTGAAAATCAGCTCCAAAACAAAACTGCCAGTCAAAGTAAAAGGACAACCAATGAACAGCTGTCCTTTCACCGGCTTCACGCCAGCCTTAAAATCTATTTTGCTCGCCTGGTTCGCGTTTCCCTAGCATGACGGCACCGGCCATAGCCGCTAAAAACAACACTGACGCCAGTTCAAACGGCAACAGGTAATCTCTAAACAGTACTTGCCCCAGGTGCTCTACCAATCCGATCTGCGAGTTGAAATTCTCTGCGTTATACCCACCGGCATCTACGTCTTTCAAGGCGGCCACCATAATCACTAGCAAAATACCCCCTGAAATAGCGGCGGCAATCTTGCTCATGAGCGGCTTGTGCTGCTCAGTGTCTTCGCGCATGTTCAGGAACATGATCACGAACAGGAACAACACCATGATGGCACCCATGTACACGATAAAGTTTACCGCGGCCACAAATTGAGCATTCAACAGAATGTACTGCCCAGTTAAGGCGAAGAACGTCAAAATCATGAACAGCACGCTGTACACAGGGTTTTTAGAAGCCACTACCCCAATGGCAGCGAAAAGGGTCAAGAAAGCGAGGAAGTAAAAGATATTACCCGTCATAGTTATAGGGATGATAAACGCGTTGCGGCGGAATTACTGGTTTTGAATAGGCATGGGCTCCACCAAACGGTCTTTGCCGTAGATGAACTCATCGCGCTCGTAGCGGGCCGGAGCCACTTTGTCGTTCTGCAGGAAGATAGCTGCTTTCGGGCAAGCTTCCTCGCACAGACCACAAAAGATGCAGCGCAGCATGTTTATCTCGTAGCTCACCGCGTATTTCTCCTCACGGTACAGGTGTTCCTCGCCCCGCTTGCGCTCACCTGCTACCATAGTAATGGCTTCAGCAGGACAAGCCACGGCGCAAAGTCCGCAGGCGGTGCAACGCTCTCTCCCCTTCTCATCACGCTTCAGCACGTGCAGACCACGCCAAACGGCACTCATCGGTCTGGTTTCCTCTGGGTATTTTATGGTCGCTTTCTTCTTGAAGAAGTGACGCATGGTGATACTCAAACCTTGAAAAATTGCCGGGAGATACATTCTCTCCGAGAAATTCATCGGCTTTTTCTCTAGTTTCTTTGCTCTATTACTTAATGATTGCATATCATTCTAGTCTTTAAAAATCGGTAAATATTCCTCTGTTCAGAAAGAAGATTCACGTCAGTAGTTCTACCAAGGCAATCCTTGCTCACTTATCAAAATAACTGCGGCGGTAATGATCACGTTGGCAATGGACAATGGAATCAACACTTTCCAGCCCAGGTTCATTAACTGATCATAGCGGAAGCGCGGCAAAGTCCAGCGTACCCACATAAAGAAGAAAATGAACATCAGAATTTTAATGAACAGCACGCCTGTACCAATCAAAGTCACCAGGTTATGTGGCAAGCCTAAATCATACATGAACGGGAAGTTATAGCCGCCAAAATAAAGCGTTGCCATCACAGCCGAAGCTACAAAGATGTTCACGTACTCCGCAAAAAGATACAGACCCATACCCATAGAGCTGTACTCAGTGTGGTACCCGCCTATTAGCTCGGTCTCGCACTCAGGTAAGTCAAAAGGCACGCGGTTGGTCTCTGCGAAGGCACAGATAATGAAAATCAGGAAGCCCAGCGGCTGATAGAAAATATTCCAGTTCATGCCCGAGATACCGAACAATGTTTCGCCCTGCTGTTGCGCAATTACGCGCAGAGACAGCGAAGAAGACACCAGCAACAGGGCAATGATAGACATACCCATGGCCAGCTCGTAGCTGATATTCTGAGAAGCCGCCCGAATAGCACCCAACAACGAGAACTTGTTATTTGAGGCCCAGCCACCAATCATGATACCGTACACGCCTAAAGCCACAACGCCGAAGATGTACAGAATACCAATATTCACCTCAATGGCCTGCACGTTAATATACTGACCATCAATTAGAATTGTATTACCAAAAGGAATTACCGCACTGGCCATACAAGCGGTTAACATAGCCAATGATGGCCCAGCAATGAACAGGAACTTATTGGCATTGGCTGGCACAAACTCTTCTTTGAAGAAAAGCTTTACCGCATCTGCCAATGGCTGAAGCAAGCCCATCGGCCCAGCTCGGTTTGGCCCCACTCTGTCTTGAATGAAGGCCGCAATTTTGCGCTCGGCATAGGTGGAGTAGGTGGCAATGAGTAGGGTAATCCCAAACACCGCCAAGATGACTGCGCTTCTTACTAAAAATTCGGTTGACTCCATTATACAGATCTTCCTAAGTTAAAAGGGGTGTCTTTCAAATCATCTTCGGTTGAGCCTGGCAGGTTAGGCACCACCGGCACATTCAGTACAGGCAACTCGTAATGGTTGGCTGAAATTACAGAGCCGCGGTCAATTTTGCGGGCACCTTCAATTGTCCAATCATTCGGGTCTTTATGGTCAAAGCGGCATTCGTTACAGATAAACTCCTGCACTTCGTTATACTTGTCTTTGCGAGCAGTAACACGCATCACATCGTTACCGCGCATCCACAATACTACTTTACCAGAGCATTTAGGGCAGTCGCGGTGTGCATCCATTGGTTTGGTAAACCACACACGGTTCTTAAAGCGGAAGGTTTTGTCAGTCAGAGCACCTACTGGACACACGTCAATCACGTTTCCGGAGAAATCGTTGTCGATGACGTTCTCAATGTAGGTTCCAATCTCGGCAGCATCTCCACGGCCTAAAACACCATGCACGCGCTTCTCGGTTATTTGGTCGGCGGTGTACACGCAGCGGTAGCACAAGATACAACGTGTCATGTGCAGCTGAATGAGTGGCCCGATGTCAATTTTCTCAAAGGTGCGGCGCTCTTCTTCGTAGCGGGTACCAGAGGTGCCGTGCTCGTAAGAGAAGTTCTGCAAATCACACTCGCCGGCCTGGTCACAGATTGGGCAATCGAGCGGGTGGTTTATTAACAGCATTTCCACCACGCCTTTGCGGGTAGCCAGCACATCTGGGTTAGTAGTGTTTTCCACCACCATGCCATCTTGTACCGGAGTAATACAGCTTGCCACCAGTTTAGGCATCGGGCGTGGGTCTTTGGCAGAACCAGCCGCCACCTTCACCAAGCAAGCACGGCATTTACCGCCGCTTCCTTTTAAAGGAGTATAGTAGCACATGGCCGGGGGCACCACCTCGCCGCCGATTTTACGGGCAGCGTTGAGGATGGTAGTTCCTTCCTCTACCTCCACCTCTATGCCATCAAAAGTTATTTTTACCATTTCAAATTATTGTTGATTGTTGGTGGTCAATTGTTATTGACGCGCAACAATGGCATATATATTTAAAAGTCTGTTTTCGGCCTCTTTTTCAGAAAACAGGCCGAAAACAGGTAATTAAGCTAAAACAGAATCTGCTTTGTTGTACACGGCTCCCGGAGCAGTAGCTCTTTCAGGATGCTTCACGTGCCATTCAAACTCATCACGGAAGTGACGGATGGCAGCAGCCACTGGCCAGGCAGCGGCATCACCTAACGGACAGATGGTGTTTCCTTCTATCTGCTTGGCTACACTTACCAATAAGTCGATGTCGTGCATTTGGCCGTGGCCGTACTCAATGCGGTGCAGTACTTTCTCCATCCAGCCGGTACCTTCACGGCACGGGCTGCATTGGCCACAAGACTCATGGTGATAGAAGCGGGCTAGAGTCCAGGTATGGCGTACAATACAGGTCTGGTCATCCATCACGAAGAATCCGCCGGATCCCAGCATGGTACCTGTGGCAAAACCTCCGTCTGACAAAGACTCGTAGGTCATCAATCTGTCTTCACCGGCAGCAGTTTTTAGAATCAACTCTTTCGGAAGAATCGGAACGGAAGAACCTCCGGCAATCACTGCCTTCATGTCACGGCCTTTCCAGATACCACCGCAGTACTCATCAGAGTAAATGAATTCCTCAACCGGAACACCTAACTCAATTTCGTACACACCTGGCTTGTTGATGTTACCACCAGCAGATATCAACTTGGTACCAGTACTCCGGCCAACACCAATCTTAGCGTATTCCGCAGCACCATTGGTGACAATCCAAGGCACAGTTGCAATGGACTCCACGTTGTTTACCACAGTTGGGCAACCGTAAAGGCCCCAAACCGCTGGGAATGGAGGCTTGTTACGTGGGTTACCACGCTTGCCTTCCAAAGACTCTAGCAAAGCTGTTTCTTCACCGCAGATGTACGCGCCACCACCTGGGTGAACATGTAAATCCAGAGAATAACCGCTGCCCAAGATGTTTTCACCTAAGAAGCCGTTGGCGTATGCCTCAGCAATGGCTTTCTCCAGAATGCGCAGCACGTACAACAACTCGCCTCTTATGTAGATATAAGAAGTGCGGGCACCAAGTGCGAAAGAAGAAGTAATCATGCCCTCAATCAAGAGGTGCGGCAATTTCTCCATTAGGTACCGGTCTTTGAAAGTACCCGGCTCTGATTCATCGGCGTTGCACACCAGGTAACGCGGTTTGCCTTCTGGCTTGGCCAAAAAGCTCCACTTCATACCGGTAGGGAAACCAGCACCACCACGGCCTCTTAAGCCAGAGGCTTTTACCTCTTCCACCACTTCCTCAGGGGTCATGGTTTTCAGGGCTTTCTCTACCGAGGCGTAGCCGCCATGCTTGCGGTACACGTCAAAGGTTTGGATGCCTTCAACGTTAATATGTTCAGTTAATAATTTTCTTCCCATGGTTTCCTTACGGTTGAGGCTTTCAGGTCTTCCAGCATTTGGTTAGCACTGGCCGCGTCTAGATTCTCGTAGAATTTCTCACGTACCTGCAGCATTGGGCCGGTTCCGCAAGAGGCTAAGCATTCTACCGTTTTTAAAGTGAAGTTTCCGTCAGCTGAGGTCTCGCCTACTTTGCAGCCCAGACGGTTCTCCAAGTGCTCAATCAGTTGGTCAGACCCACGCAGCATGCAAGGACCCGTGCGGCATACTTCCAGCACGTGCTTGCCTACCGGCTTCAGGTTGAACATGGTATAGAAGGTAGCTACCTCATACACCTCAATTGGCTGGATATCCAGTATCTCGGCCACCTTGTCCATTACCTCTGGGCTTACCCAGCCCCCGAACTCCGCTTGCGCGATGTGCAGGATAGGCAGAATGGCTGACTTTTGACGTCCCTCTGGATAGTGGGAAATGTAGCGCCGGATTTCGGCCATGGCCCCCTCCGAAAACTCTACTTTTTTATTTTCTACTGTTTGATCCATCTGGTCAATGGCAGGTATATAAAAGCTGCCCTGCGGCAGGCTTGGGATAAATCGTTTCAGTTAATGCTTCCGGTTAAGCGTCAAGCTCGCCGGCAATCACGTTCATGCTTGACAGAATTACAATGGCATCTGACAGCTGCGTGCCCACCACCATTTCTGGATAAGCTTGGTAGTAAATAAAGCAAGGTCTGCGGAAATGCAAACGGTATGGCGTACGGCCTCCGTCAGACACAAGATAAAAACCAAGCTCTCCGTTACCACCCTCTACAGAGTGATATACCTCACCGGCAGGAGCGTCAATCTCACCCATCACAATTTTGAAGTGGTAGATAAGCGCTTCCATGTTGCGGTATACCTCCTGCTTTGGCGGCAGGTAGAATTCTGGCGCATCGGCGTGGAAAGGACCTTCAGGGAGATTGTCCATGGCCTGCTGAATAATGCGCAAGCTCTGCCAAATCTCTTCGTTGCGGACCATGAAGCGGTCATAGGTGTCGCCTTTGGTACCTACCGGAACTTCAAAGTCGAAATCTTGGTAAGAAGAGTATGGATTCATCACGCGCACGTCATAATCAACCCCAGCAGCTCTTAAATTAGGACCAGTAAAGCCGTAGTTCAAGGCTTTTTCAGCCGTGATTGGGCCCACACCTTCCACGCGGTCCACAAAGATGCGGTTGCGGTTGAACATGGTTTCGAACTCCGTCATTACCTTCGGGAAGTCACGCAGGAAATCTCTGATTTTCTGAATAGCTACCGGAGACAAATCGCGCTCCATGCCACCCACTCTACCCATGTTGGTAGTTAAGCGGGCACCGCAGATTTCCTCGTAGATCTCGTATATTTTCTCACGCTCCTGGAATACATACAAGAAGCCTGAGAAGGCTCCGGTATCCACCCCAAGAATGGAGTTACAGATCAAGTGGTCAGCAATACGAGCCAACTCCATCACGATTACACGAATGTACTCGGCACGTTTTGGCACAGTCACCCCCAACAGCTTCTCCACGGTCATCCACCAGCCCATGTTGTTAATAGGCGAGGAGCAGTAGTTCATGCGGTCGGTAAGCGGGGTAATCTGGTAAAAGTTGCGGCGCTCGGCTATTTTCTCGAACGCACGGTGTATGTACCCAATAGTGGGCACGCCCGAAACTATCTTCTCGCCATCCATTTTCAGGATGTTCTGGAAGATACCGTGCGTGGCGGGGTGCGTAGGTCCTAAGTTCAGAGTGGTTAACTCCTGCATGTAGGAATCCGGGGTAACTATTTGTGTATTTTGTTTGGCTAACTCCATGTTGGCACTTAGTAGTAAGCAGAAACCCCGGCGGCTTTCTCTGGTAAAAAAGCCGTTGGGGTCTCTCTTGTTTTATCTTCCGAAGAAGGTATTAATCTTGTCTTCGCGGGTTTGGTCTTCCAGCGGGAACTCCTTACGCATCGGGAACACTTCCATCTCCTCCACATTCAGAATGCGGATAAGGTTAGGGTGACCCTCGAAGCGGATACCGTAGAAATCCCAGGCTTCGCGCTCCATCCAGTTGGCGGTGAGGTACAAGTTCGTAGCCGTTGGCACCACGGCATCATCTTCCGGAAAGAAGATTTTGATGCGCAGCCTGATGTTGTTCTGCAGACTGTGTACATGGTACACCACGCCTAGCTCCTGCCCCTTATTATCAGGGAAGTGCATGCCGCACATAGTGGTCAGGAACTGCATCTGCAGCACCTCATCGTCATAGAGGGCCTGCAGCATGGGAATAATGTTTTCCCGGGTGGTGGTAACGGTTACAAGCCCGTAAGGCTCCTGGATATCGAACACCTGCTCACCGAACTTCTCTTGAAGTCGCTGAATCAGCTGTTCGTTCGTGATGTCGGCCATGCCTTATTTAATATTGTAAGAGGCTAAAAGTTCTTGATATTCTGGTGAGTTACGGCGGCGCAGTGATTCGTTCTCGGCCAAATCCTGAATACGCATCAAGCCATCAAGAATCTGCTCAGGACGTGGCGGACAACCGGGCACGTACACGTCAACGGGCACAATGCGGTCAATGCCTTGCAGCACGCTGTAAGAGTCAAAGATACCACCGCTGGTAGCGCAGGCGCCTACGGCAATTACCCAACGCGGCTCGGCCATCTGCTCGTACACCTGCTTCACCACCGGACCCATTTTCTTGGCAATGGTACCCATTACCATTAAAAGGTCAGCCTGGCGAGGCGAGAAGCTAGGGCGCTCAGACCCGAAACGGGAAATATCATAATGAGCTCCCATGGTAGCCATGTACTCAATACCGCAGCAAGAAGTGGCAAATGGCAGTGGCCACAAAGAGTGTTTACGGGCCATGCCTACTACCTTTTCAAGTGAGGTGGCAAAAAAACCAGAACCCTCTACCCCTTCAGGGGCATTCACCATGGTTATATCAGTTTTGTTATCGCTCATGTCGTTTTCGCTTTGTTTTAAGAAAAACAGGCCATAAATGGTCCTATTTCTTCAACACAAACACGCTTATAAAAGTTTGCCGCGGTCAGCGGATAAACACAATTTTATTCCCACTTCAGCACGCCCTTGCGGATCACATAGTAGAATCCGGTCAAAAGCAGGCCCATGAAGAGAAGCATCCAGACAAAGCCGTTCACGCCCAAGGCGCGGAAGTTCACTGCCCACGGATAAAGAAAGATTATCTCAACATCAAAAAGTACAAACAAGATGGCTATCAGGAAGTACTTGATGGAAATTGGGGTACGGGCATCGCCCTGGCTTTCAATACCACATTCCCATGACGCGTTCTTCACGGCACTTTTCCGCTTCGGCCCGATCAGGTGCGTCACCACCATGGCAAAAACTACAAAGCCTAACGCAGCAGCAAACTGTATGATAATGGGCAGGTAATCGCCCGGCAAATATTGTGGATTGGATACTTCAGGTTCCATAGCATAAACAATTTGGTGCAAAATTAGATAACTCTACCTTAGATTCAAAGTAAAAAGAAGATTGCCTTAACCACAGCAAATGCAGATTGAGACAAACTAACTAACGTTCATATATTATTATTAATTGCGTTGGTATAAATTACTTTCTTTCAATAAATTAAAAATAATCTGCCTAAATCTGTAATAAAATGAAAAAGATTTAGACTAATGTGGAAAGCATTAATATTTGAGGCTAGTCACTAATGGAAATCCCTCTTCCAGACTTAAGTCTTAAATAGTAAGCTTTCTTCATACCCAAGATAAAAGCCCAGCTATATTAGCTGGGCTTTTTGTATGGCTTTCAGGCTTGCGCCAACGTAGCATTGCCCTCCAATTGATTTATAAATTACCTTTGCCTGCTCTTTGCGGGAACTTCCGGCCCGGAATTTGCTTTTCAGAATCATCTCCATATTATAAAGTACCCTTTAACAGACAGCATGAAAGCCAAGTATTTAGTTGCCCTTATCCTCCCATTTTTAGTTTCTTTCACGCCGCCAAAGCTGAAGAAGGTGAATGTGACCAAGGAAATCACACTCTCCATTCCGCAAGATTTTGTGGTGATGCCAGACGAGGGTATTGCGCGTGAGTATCCGGCGGCCCGTAAACCATTGGGTGTATTTACCAGCCCCAGCGGTCAAATTGATATCAGTGTGAACCAGCGTGTGAGCACGTTCCCGGCCGGCGACTTAGCCATGGTTCAACCTTTTTACAAGGCTTCTATTCAGCGGATGTTTACTGAAGTGGAATTTTTACGGGAAGAGATTCAAGAGATAAACGGCCGCAAATTTCTGGTTTTTGAGTTTGTGTCTACCGTGCGGGATGAGCGCAGCTCAGGCAATCTGGCACCGGTGCGCAAGTATACCATCATTCAGTACACCTTCATTAATGACCAGATGTACATATTTAGTTTGAATGCGCCAGCTCAGATGCAGAGAGAGTGGCAGGAAACAGCCCGTGCTATTATGGCCACCGCTAAAGTAAAGTAATTCCCTCAGCCCCTCGCCTACAGGTGAGGAGAGAGTTTTCACTAGCCGTTTTCGGTCTGTTTTATGAAAAGCAGGCCGAAAACGGCTTTATTTTTTCTCCCGTAACTTGCCGGCTGTTGCTTGCAGTATTAAAAATTTTAAGGTTTCCTGTACCAAACTGTACCTTTGCCCGTACCAATTGGTGTAGCTACACGGGCTACTGTTCAAACACAGCTTAAATTACTTATTGTGCTCAGTATTCACTCAGACGAACATTTTATGCGCGAGGCCTACAAACAGGCGCAATATGCCCTGGAAGAGGGCGAAATTCCAATTGGGGCAGTTATTGTCTGCCAGAATAAAATCATTGCCCGCGCCTACAACCAAACCGAGAAGCTGAATGATGTAACCGCCCACGCTGAAATGCTGGCCTTTACCGCCGCCGCCAACCACTTAGGAAATAAATACCTGCACGACTGCACCTTGTACGTGACCGTAGAACCTTGCGTGATGTGCGCCGGCGCCAGCTTTTGGAGCCAACTAAAGCGGGTGGTATACGCCACCGGCGACGAAAAGCGTGGCTACCGCAGAACAGGCGTAAATCTGCTACACCCAAAAACCGAATTGGTTTCCGGTGTGTTAGCGCATGAATGCGCGCAATTGATGACTGAGTTTTTTCGAGCCAAAAGAATTTAGTTTAACTTTGGCCCGTTCCGTATTATAGAACAGAACATATTGTTTCACTAACCATAAACACATAAAACTATGGCATTTGAACTTCCACAACTTCCGTATGCGTACGATGCGCTCGAGCCGCACTTCGACCGTCAGACCATGGAAATCCACCATACCAAGCACCACCAGGCGTATACGACCAACCTGAACAACGCCATACAAGGCACTGAGAAGGAGAACCAGTCAATCGAGGAAATCCTGCGTGATGCCGCTAAAACCCCGGCTATCCGTAACAACGGCGGCGGGTATTACAACCACAACCTGTTCTGGACAATCTTGAGCCCGAACGGCGGTGGCAACCCTACCGGAGCTGTTGCTGAGGCAATTGACAAAGCATTCGGTTCTTATGATGCGTTCAAAGAAGAGTTTAGCAAAGCCGCTGCTACCCGTTTCGGTTCTGGCTGGGCCTGGCTTTGCGCTGTAGAAGGCGGAGGCGTGCAAATCTGCTCTACCGCTAACCAAGACAACCCTTTGATGGAAGGCGTTGATTCTTGCGGCGGCGTTCCAATTTTAGGCTTAGACGTGTGGGAGCACGCGTACTACCTGAAATACCAGAACCGCAGACCAGACTATATTGCTTCTTTCTTCAACCTGATTAACTGGGACGAAGTAAACCGTCGTTACGCACAAGCCAACGGCTAAGCTGTTTTAAGATTTTAAATCTGCCTAAAAGGGTCTCACTATCAAAGGTGAGGCCCTTTTTATTTTTGCTTTAACTTGGGCGTTTTTGCCCTGCTTTGGCGAAAACAGGGCAAAAACTGTTGTTGTTGTTGTTGTTGTTGTTGTTGTTGTTGTTGTTGTTGTTGCGAAGAGTTAGCGTAGCGTTCTTCGCACTTGCCAGATAGCCAATTTCCTGATTGGCGTTACTATAATAGCAGAAGATGTTAGCCAAGGCTACTGGCGCAGACACTAGCAGGTCTGGGAGACACTGCTAGGTCTTTTGAGCAGCCGTTTTCCGCCTCCTTTTCTGAAAACAGCTTTAAAACGACTTCCTCTCACGCACTGCACCCCGCACAGTACCCAGATACCCAGTAGTTCACATTCTCGGCTTTATATCCTTTGGGTAGGTTTACCTCCACCTGCTCAGGCAGGCATTCTACCCGTTGGCAGCTGAGGCACCTGAAATGGAAATGGTCATGGGTATGCTGGTGCTGCTGGCAATTCCGGCAGAGGGCGAAGTAGGATTTGCCCTCATCGGAGACTATGCGGTGGGTAATGCCATCTTCGCAGAAGCGGTTGAGCACGCGGTAAATGGTCACCCTATCGGCCTCTCCTTTGAGTCTCTGCACCAGCACATCTTGGCTTAATGCGGTGCCGGTATCTTTTAGGATAGTCAAAATAGCTTGCTGGGTTGGTGTATTCCTTCTCTTCATTTTCTATTATTGCAACACAGTTGCAATAATAGAAAACTGCGGCTTATTTCCCAAATGAATTACCAACATGGGCATGTCCAAAAGAGATTTTCTTATGCGAGGCGCTGGGCAAAGCGAATAGCTGGTTTCCCTCTCTGCTGTGACGGCTCCTAACCAATTTACTGTATGCAAAACAGAACAGAATTTGATGTCCTTATCATTGGGGGCAGCTACGCCGGCTTGTCGGCGGCCATGGCGCTGGGGCGGTCGCTCCGGAATGTGTTGATTTTAGACAGCGGGAAACCCTGCAACCGCCAAACACCGCACTCGCACAACTTCCTGACCCAAGACGGCGAAACACCCGCCGCCATAGCCCAGAAAGCTCGCGAACAAGTTCTGGCCTATCCAACCGTATCTTTTCAGTCAGAGAAAGCCATCAAGGCATCTGGCCAAAACAAGGCGTTTGAGGTAATTACTGACACAGGCAATTCCTACACCGGAAGCAAACTGCTCTTCGCCACCGGCGTGGCGGATAAAATGCCGCCTATAAAAGGCTTTGCCGAAAGCTGGGGTATTTCAGCTCTTCACTGCCCTTACTGTCATGGGTATGAGGTACACCACCAACCGCTGGGAATTCTAGCCGATGGCGATATGGCTTTTGAATTTGTGAAACTGATTCTGAACTGGTCACCCAATCTCACCTTACTCACAAATGGAAAATCTAATTTAAAGCCTGAGCAGCGACAGGTATTGCAACAGCACGGGGTTAGTCTCGTGGAGAAAGAAGTACACGAACTAGTGCACCAAAAGGGGTATTTACAACAAGTGGAATTTTCTGATGGCTCTTCTTTGCCGCTTACCGCTCTCTTCGCCCGACTCCCTTTTACCCAACATTGTCCAATTCCAGAACAACTGGGTTGTGAATTAACCGAGGCAGGTCTGTTAAAAATAGACGGATTTCAGCAAACTTCGGTGCTTGGAATTTACGCCGCCGGCGATGCGACCTCTCCTATGAGAGCAGTTTCTAACAGTGTGGCCTCTGGTACTTTTGCGGGCGCCGCTTTGAACAAAGCCTTGATAGAGGAGCGATTTAAATGACACATTTCCTTCATGCGTTTTTGGCTCATTTTCTAAAAATGAGGCCGAAAACACTTAAACGCCACCAACCTATTGCACTTCCAGAGGCAGCCCCGCCCGTTTTTCCAGATAAAATTGTAATATAGTATCTTACATTTCTATTGGGCTCTTATGGAATCTGCGTTACTACTGTTCATTGTCTTGCTGCTCGCTTGGATTGGCACCATGCTCTCCAGACAGTTCGACTCTTTCAATGGACAGATGGAAGCCATAAGAGAAGAACTGGAGCGGCTCCGGCAATCAATTGGTAAGTCAACGGCTTCACCCCCACGTGAGGCAACTCCTCTGGCGGAGCGCCGTGCACCAAACGTGGCCGCTGCACCTGCTTCCGCTCCTCCTGTTCAAACGCCAAGCCCTACTGTAACTCCTCCTCCACCAGTAGTTGCACCTGCTCCAATGACTCCGCCGGCAGCACCCGCTTCTACTCCCGTACCACCAAAGGAAACACCCGCGCCTCAGGCACCACCCCAACCAGAAACAGCTATACCTCGGGCAACTCCGCCTACTGTTCCTCCTGCAGCACCAGCCACTCCTCCGCCACCCGTACAGCCACCCAAAGAAGAGCCTATAGAGCCGTTGCTCACGACCTCACATCGGCGAATGGCAGCCCTTCAGGAGTCTACCGCTACTGCTCCGGTATCAGTTTTAGAAGAAGAGGAAAAGGTAAAAGAACCGAAGGACTGGGAGAAATTTATTGGGGAAAACCTCATCAACAAGCTGGGTATTGTCATTCTGGTGCTGGGGATTGGGTTCTTCGTGAAGTTTGCCATTGACAAAGACTGGATTAGCGAAATTGGTCGAGTGGCCATTGGTTTACTGGCGGGCGGAGCCTTATTGGGCGTAGCGCACCGGCTGCGTTTGCAGTACAGCGCTTTCAGCTCAGTACTGGTAGGCGGCGGCATGGCAGTGTTGTATTTCACCATTGCCATTGCGTTTCATGAGTACCAGCTGTTTGGGCAAACGGTGGCGTTTTTGCTCATGGTAGCTATAACGGGCTTCACCATTTTCCTGTCCATTGCCTATGACCGGCTGGAATTGGCCGTAGTGGCCTTAATAGGCGGCTTTGGCAGTCCGTTTATGGTAAGCACCGGCGAGGGAAATTACGTGGTGCTGTTTGTCTTCATTCTGATTCTGAACTTGGGTATTCTGGTGCTGGCGTATTATAAAAAATGGCCGCTGCTCAACTTCATAGCCTACTTCTTTACCATTGTTTTATACGGAGGTTGGTTGATGACGCGGGTGGTAGATACACCCAGTCCGCCGTACGTGGGGGCGCTGGTGTTTGCCACGCTGTTTTATCTGGTGTTCTTTCTCATGAACATTATTTACAACGTGAAGGAGCGGCAGGCCTTTAACGCCCGCGAAATGGTATCCTTGCTCAGCAACTCCGCTATGTATTATGCCGCGGGCATGTATATTTTAGCCAACGTGGACGGAGGTGCCTACCAAGGTTTGTTTACGCTGGGGTTAGCCATCTTTAACTTCGGGTTTGCCTATACCTTGTACCGCAGCCAACGTGCCGACCGAAATCTGGTCTACCTTCTCATTGGGCTAGTTCTTACGTTTTTGAGTTTGACTGCCCCAGTACAGCTAGAGGGCAACCACATTACGCTGTTTTGGGCGCTGGAGTCGGTGGTGCTGCTTTGGCTGGCGCAGAGGGCGGGCCTGCCTATCATTAAGGTGGCGTCTTGTCTGGTGCTGGGCCTCATGCTGGTGAGCCTGTTCATGGATTGGTTTGGCTACACTTCTGCGCCGGAAGAACCACTACGCTTTCTGCTGAACCGTTATTTCCTGACAGGATTGTTTTCTCTGACAGCCTTGGCCGCCGTTTGGATTTTGCTGGGCCGCGATGAAAAGAATTACCCCGAGGAGAGTTCTTGGCATTTTTACCGCACCGGTGTGGGTGTGTTGGGCGTTATTTTCCTGTACTTGGTTTTCCTGCTGGAGTTTGTGTACCAGCTACAGCATACTACTTGGAGCGAGCCAGTCCGCGTTATCCTGCTCAGTTTCTACCATTACTTGTTCCTGCTGGGGCTGCTCTGGCGAAGCCTTTCCCTCAGCTCTTATGTGTTGCGGCAGATTCCGCTGACCTTTGCTGCGGTGGGGCTGTTGGTGTATTTTGTGGTGGTACATCCGGCCACCGTGGAAATTAGGGATGCTATTTTAATCGGCAAAGAAACATCATCTGAAGCCTTTCTTCTGCACTACCTTCCGCTGGCAACGGTTTTGGCCATTGCGGGCATGATGTTGCGTTTGGTGTACCACCACTTCGGGTTTAACCAAGGTGCCGGAAAAGCAGCCCTTTGGATAGCTAGTCTGGTCGCCATTTTTCTGGTGAGCGCCGAACTGGAGCACCTGTGGGCGCTGGCTGTGTACGAGAGAGGCAATGAACTGGAACTTACGCTGCGGCAGGTGCGCAAAATTGGCTGGCCTATCTTGTGGGGCATCTGTTCGTTTATGCTCATGATGTTGGGCATGCGCCACAAACTCAAAACCCTCCGCATTATTTCCCTCACTGTTTTCTTTGTCACCTTGGCGAAGTTGTTCCTGATAGATGTGTGGGACATGTCTGAGGGCGGAAAAATAGCGGCTTTTATCTGTTTAGGCATGCTGTTGCTGATTGTTTCGTTCCTGTACCAGAAACTGAAAAACCTTATTTTAGTAGATGACCGCTCGGCGCATGTTTCTTCCCCTGATGCCTAAAAGTCTTTTCCTGTTAACTTTCTGCCTCTTTACGCTCTTCCAGCATTGGGTGCAAGCGCAGGATTTTAGGTGGCAAGCACAGGTAGACCCAGTTTCTGAGACTGGGTATTACCGCGTGCTGCTGCCAGCGCCGGTAGTTGGGCGGCTCCAGCCCGATGCAACTGATATAAGACTGTACCGCCCCGACGGGCAGGAGGTGCCGTACGTGCTCCGCGCCGAAAAGCCGGTGCAGTACCGTACGCTCTTCAAGCCTTATCAGATTCTGAATTACACCCGCCGTCAAGGCGGTACGTCTGAGCTTATCATCCATAACCCAGACCGGCGCACCATCAACAACATCAGCTTGGTTATTGGCAATGCCGACGTACGCCAAGAAGTGTCCCTGAGCGGCAGCGATAATCAGCAGGATTGGTACGTTCTCAAGGCGCAGGACGTGCTGTATTCTATTCGGAGCGCCCAAAGCACAAATGAGGTGAAACTGCTTGACTTCCCGCTGAGCAACTACAAATATTTCCGGTTACAACTCAATGACTCTACCAGCGCTCCGCTGAACATTTTAAGGGCCGGTTATTATGATACCCAATCAGAAACAGGAAAGTACACCACCATTCCAGTAAAAGCTTTCACCCGCACCGACAGCGCTAAAACAACCTATCTGCACCTGAACTTCGGGCAGCCGATGTACCCAGAGCAGGTGGTTTTTCATATCTCCGGCCCCCAACTCTACCATAGAACAGGAAAGGTGATTTTGGGTGAAAGGAGAGTGCACGAGCGCCGCCGGAGAAAACGCCGCCGCCGGTCACACCTAGAGGAAATCTCTGTACCGCTGGTGCTTCATTCAAATTCCCCAGCCGTAGTAGATTTACCCAGACAGAAAGTAGAGGAATTAAAAATCCAGATTGACAACGCCGATAACCCGCCGCTGGACATTGACTCTGTAAAAGTACTGCACCTGAACCAGTACCTCGTGGCTCAATTGGAGGCAAACAAACCCTACACTCTCCGATTTGGCGATGAAGACAGTCCGGCACCGGAGTACGACCTAGCCTATTTTAAAGACAGTATTCCGGCAAATCCGCCGGTGGTGACGGTCAGCAACATCACTACCATTCAAACACCTGAGAAAAAGAAAAGCGCTAAAGGTTCTACTTATCTTATTTGGGCTGCCATTGCCATTGTAGCCGTTGGACTAGGTTTTATGACCCGTCAGTTGCTGCGGGACATGAACCAGAAGAAGGAGAAGTGACCATTCTCGTGCGTTTTCGGCCTGCTTTTAGAAAAACAGGCTAAAAATGCTTTTTGATTTAGGGCTTACAGGCATTTTATATCTCTTATTAGAGTTGAGGCTACACCTCTTCCATTGTCAGGTTTTCTTCTTGCTGTTGCTGTACAACCGCCATTTGCAAAGCCAGTGTCTCTTTTTTGAGATGGAAAACTTTCTCCCAGCTCATTTGCACAAACAGATGGGAACCTTCGGCTAATTCATCAAGAGACACCGAATCAAAACCATATTCTGTTACATAAACCCTTGTTTGCGACGCTAGCTTTTCGAGCTTAGGCAGCTGGTGAGGGGTAATGCAGCGGGTGTAAAGTTCGTCTTGCAGCAGGTGCTGCAGGCGCTTCTTCACAGGCGTTTCCCGCCCCTCCAATTCTTGGCAAACGGTCTTTGCTCCCTCCAAGGTCATTTCATTGTTGAAGATGAAATGCAGGGTATCCCAAAGAGCAGTAAATAACTGCGTGTCTTCCTCTGCTTCTTTAGTGGCTGTAAAAACCGACTGGTAAGCAGCCACTAATGCAGCGGTGCGGTCTTGTTCATGTGCCTTTTGATAGAAGAACCCGAAAGCCTTCTGGTCTAACAGGTCTAGTTGTTCCTGCGCTTCCTTGATTTCATTCTCCAGTATTTGCTGCACGGCAACTGCGTCTTTGGCACTGTACTTCCGGCCATCAAAATCGAACGACTTAATATCAATAGCTCCCTGCACTATTTGCTGTACCGTTTCCAAGTCAGCCTCTAGGCTACTGATTTTCTGGGGAAGTTTGCAATTGGCATCAGTAAAGAGGTCATCGAAGGTGATAGCAGGCAATAGCTCAGCAGTGGCAGCAACAGTTTCAACGTCAAATGTTTTGATATTGCGGTTGTCATAGAAGCCTTTGTAGGCTTTATCAAAAGAGCGCTCTTGCATTTCTGAGGCCAGCTTCTGAGAGAAAGCAGGCAACGATAGAGCTTGTGGTGCTTGGGCAAACTCAGCTTTTTCATACACTTTTTGGGTCATCAATTGCTGTACCTGCTCTACTTTTCTAAACAGCACCCAAGGCGAATCATGCAGCACCTCTGCAGGAATGTTGAGCGACAGCAAATGGGCGGCGCGATCATCGGTGCTGGGGTGCGATGCCCACTGGTCTTTCATCATCAGCCGGCTTTGGTTAAACATAGACAGCGTCTGGGCATTTACCTGCAGCAGGCCATGCGCCATGGGTATGTGGAAATCTTCTGAGAACAGATGCATGAGCGCACGGTGCTGAGGGTACATATTGTCTGCTTTCAGGTTCTCGCTCAGCCAAGCATTATAATGATTGAATAATCGGGAGTAGCAGGCATCGGCAGCCTCAATTCTCCGCAGGCTTGTAATCAGGGGTTCTGAGCCGGTGACATAAGCTGCTACCGAGTCAGCGTGGAATTCCATTTGGCGCGAGAGGCACATGTACGGCTTGTTCACCACCACATAGGCTTTTTTCAATACCCATTGAATGGCCTGTACAATTTTGGCGGTGAGCCCAGCAAACAAGGCGAAGTAGCCACTTATGTCGGCCCACTTCTCCAAAGCTTTTCCATAGCCTTGGTTGTCATAGAGCATGTTGTAAATGGCGCGGTTCACGTTGTACACGTAAGAGCCTAACTTCATGCTTCGCTGCGAAAAATGGCCGAACTCGTGCGCCAGAATTGCTTTAAATTCAGTTACGTTCACGGAGTTCACCAACCCCAGTCCAATAACCAGATTTTTCTTCACGGGCAAGAACATGCTCCAGAAACTGGAATCATAGAAAACGGCGGCGTTTACCTCGGCAGAAAGGTAAATCTTCTTCGGGAAGGGTGTCTGCGTTTCCTGCGTGATGTTTCTGATGAAGGCAAAAAGCTCCGGCTGCTCCTCTTCCTGAATTTCCACCATGTCAGAACGGTCGGTCTTGCTGCGCTTGAACATGAATTTCAGCAAGAAGAAAATGACCATAAGCCCCAGCCCCGCCAAGCCTAAACCTAACATAAACGTGAAAAAGGCCGGTTTTAAAACCACCAGAAAATAACCACCCAACCCGCATAAAACGGCCAGCGCCAACGCGGCAGCCATGAGGGCTACATATACTACCGCAAAAAAAGCAATGGCGGCCGCTACTTTTGCCACTTCGCGCTTGAATGCCGCCGAGGGGGCTATTATGCGTTCATCAACGCCCTGCGGCATGGCTGGGTACGGAAAGGTTCTTTTCATGAACTTAGCTTTTACTTAAGTAAGATAAGAAGAACCTTTAATTCTTGAAAAGACACCGTCAATTTTCTATAGCACAGACAAAGACAGAAATGTAATAGCTTTTGCTCTGGACTAAGCCTTCCCCCTGTTTTGAGGCTGATTTTTGAAAAACTGCTCATAAACAGCAGGTAAACTGTTTCATGCACTGGTGCCGTTCTACCAGAAAACCTATATTGCCTCCTCAGCTTCTTAAAATTTATCACAAAGATGAAGTTCCAGTATTTCTTACTGCTCTGCTTTACCATTACTTTTCAGGCTAATGCCCAAAGCAACAGCACCTCTGCAACAGCAACCTCCCCTACTCCAGCAGACCTACAGGTAGAATACGTCCGCACAGAACCTAACGCTGAACTGTGGCTACAGCCGGGCGACCGACTAAACGTGCGGGTAAAAGCCAAGCCGGGGCTTAAGGTTAACTTGTGGAACCAGCACCCCCTGCATGAAATACCGGCAGCGCAGAACAAGGGAGAAGCTGGTTTGTACGTAGGCGGCTATATTATTCAACCCAGTGATAAACTTTCAGACCAGCACCTCCCCATTATAGTAGACGACACCACTGACACCCAGCCTCACACGGTTTTCTTTACTAAAACTAAAATTACTATTCTCAACCCGGCGCAGCCGCTGTACGGCTTAACTACTACCAGCGACGCTTACATGAACTATGGTTTGGGCGAGGACAGATTGGGCGGCGCTAAAATGGGATTCTTAGATTCACTGGTTCGGGTACAGATTAACGGACGCGTAGGCCGTGACTACCGGATTAAGCTCTCTAACACCTTAAACGCATACATACCTGTGCGGCAAGTGCAGCTGGAGGGTCCCAGCTCCTTTACCGGTGAAAGCCTGACAAGTTCCTGGAGTGTCACTGGCGAAGATGAGAAAGGAAAGTATGATTTTGTGCGGGTAGCCGTTGGTCAGCGCCTGCCCTACACATCTTATATGGATGTTGACCCCAGCCGCATTGTAGTAGACATTTACGGCGCCGTTTCCAATTCTAACTGGATTACCTTGCACCGCACCCTGCGCGAAGTAAAGAATGTGCAGTACCAGCAACTGACCTCAGATGTGTTTAGGGTGATCATTGACCTGAAGCACCCCCAAGCCTGGGGCTACGGCATAGGTTATCAGGGCAATTCGCTAGTGATTAAAGTAAAGCGCCAGCCCGAAAAACTGAAGCTCAAGCACCTGACTATTGCCGTAGACGCCGGCCACGGGGGCACCAACACGGGCACCAAAGGCAAAACCGGTATACCGGAGAAAGAAATTACCCTTAAGATTGCGCAGCACCTTAAAAAAGAGTTGGAGAAGAAAGGGGCAAACGTAATCATGACCCGAGAGGCAGATGTGACCGTTGATAATTCTGAGCGCGTCCGGATCCTGAAACAGGCCCAGCCTGATTTGCTGGTAAGCGTGCACGTTAATTCAGCTGGGCGGCCAGAAGTACAAGGCGCCAGCACCTATTACCGCCATTTGGCATTCCGGCCGCTTTCTCAGGCATTATATGAAGAGGTTTTAAAACTTGACCTGAAAGAGTTCGGTAACATTGGCGGCTTCAATTTTGCTTTGAACGCCCCAACAGAGTTCCCTAATGCCTTAGTAGAAACTGCCTTCGCCTCAAACCCGGAAGATGAACAAAAGCTAATTAACCCAGAGTTTCAGGAAGATATGGCTGAGCAGATAAGAAAGGGAATAGAACGCTTTCTAAAAGAGACAAAAAAGAGGAAGTAGTAGAAAGTTACTGGAATATTCATAACTTAACTGCCAATAAACCAAACCCTTTCATCAACTAAAAACAAACTCATGGAAACATCTACCAACACGTACACCTTCATGGACGAATTTCAGGGAGAATTAGCCCCTGTGTCTTATGCTGGCTTCTGGAGACGCTTTGTGGCAGCCGTTATCGACTCTTTCGTCATCGGGATTCCGAACTGGATTATTACCACATTTATCATTGGGGGCACCATGGCTACAACTGAGTTCAACCCAGACAACCCTTTCGCCATTCTAGCGGCTATGTCTACCTCTATGATGTTGACGGCAGTTCTTACCATTCTGTACTCCTCCATCATGGAAAGCTCTTCCTGGCAGGCCACCTTGGGCAAAAGAGCCTTGGACATGAAAGTAACTGATGAAAATGGCCAGCGCATTTCTTTTGGCCGGGCCCTAGGCAGAACGCTTTCTAAGTACTTGTCTACTTTTATCCTGTTCATTGGCTATATCATGGCAGCTTTTTCCTCTCGGAAGCAGGCCCTGCATGATAAAATTGCCAGCACCCTAGTTGTAAAAACCCGATAATTGGTTTCATAACCTGTATAACCAGTGCCAAACTAAAACGTATTTTTTACAACTTAACTACTCTTGGGCTGTTTGCTTAAGAGTAGTTTCTTTTTATAGTCTTTATCACTTTATATGCCAGTTTTAAAAGAATTTAAAGAGTTTGCCATGCGTGGCAACGTCATTGATCTTGCCGTTGGGGTGGTCATTGGCGGTGCCTTCGGGAAAATTGTTACTTCCTTGGTCAATGATTTAATCATGCCACCGCTTGGTCTTGCCGTGGGCGGTGACCATTTCAAGAACCTAAAGCTCATTCTCAAAAAAGACGTGATTGGGCCAGATGGTAAGATAGCCGATGTCACTTTAAACTACGGAGCCTTTCTACAGAATGTGCTTGACTTTATTATCATAGCGTTTGCTATTTTTCTGCTGGTGAAATTCATCAACAAACTTAAGCGCAAGAAAGTAGAGGCACCCAAGTCCCCTCCAGCCCCAACCAAAGAAGAAGTGCTGCTTACAGAGATCAGAGATGCCCTAAGAGCGAAGAACCCGTAAGTAAACTGTCATTCTGATCGTGTTTTCAGCCTGTTTTCAGAAAAACAGGCTGAAAACAGAAAGAGCCACTCATTGAGTGGCTCTTTCTGTTTAAAAGATATTACTGAGATAGCTTACGCTTCTTCTCCGGCTTTCTCTTTATTGGCTAGCTGCCCACAGGCGGCGTCAATGTCTTTGCCGCGGCTACGGCGCACATTTACCTGCACGCCTCTATCAGCCAGGTAACGCATAAATGGCTCCAGGCGATCATCTCCAGACTTCTGGAAAAGTCCGTCACCTATTGGGTTATACTCAATGATGTTCACCTTGCACGGAATAATTTTGGAAAACTGCAGCAGTTCCTGCGCATCTTCCAAATTATCATTGAAGTGGCTCAACAGAATATACTCATAGGTCACTTTACGACCCGTTTTTTCATGGTAATACACCAGCGCCTCCTTCAGTGCCTCCAGCGAGTTACTCTCGTTGATAGGCATGATCTCGTTGCGCTTTTTATCGTTGGCGGCGTGCAAGCTCAGTGCCAGATTGGCTTTAATACCGTCATCGGCCATTTTCTTGATCATCTTGGCAATACCGGCAGTGCTGACAGTGATGCGGCGGGCGGCCATGTTCAAGCCGTCGGGCGCAGTGATGCGCTCAATGCTCTTCATCACGTTGGCGTAGTTCAGGAGCGGTTCACCCATGCCCATGTACACGATGTTGGTCAGCGGGCGGTTATAGTTCTGCTCCGTCTGCTCTTTTATACGCACCACCTGGTCGTAAATTTCATCGGCATTGAGGTTGCGGATACGATCCATTTTGCCGGTGGCGCAGAATGAACAGGTCAAGGAGCACCCAACCTGGCTACTCACGCAGGCGGTCATGCGCTTGGGGTGCGGAATCAGCACACCCTCCACAATATTGCCGTCATAGAGCCGGAACGTGGATTTTATAGTATAGTCTGAACTGAACTGGCTGGAATTCACCTCTACCGTGTTGATGGTGAAATGACGCTCCAGCTTCTCCCGCAGAGGAAGGCTAATATTGTTCATTTCGGCAAAGGAGGTAGCCGTGAGTTTCCAGACCCACTCATACACTTGCTTGGCACGGAAGGGCTTTTCGCCCTGCTCCGTCATCCAAGCCTTTAGTTGGTCCAAAGACAGCTTCCGGATGTCTTGCCGGTTCAGAATTTCGATATCTGGGATAACAGTGGTACTCATACCACAAAGGTACAAAATATCTTACGCTTTAGTTTCCAGTTGCTCACGGGCTTCTGGCGGCACAGTCTGTAATTTACGGGCGGTATAGTCAAAACAGAGCATGCCGGTTTTGGCGTGAGCTACTTCTTTGCCGTTCTGGTTTGTGAGGCGGTACACTAAATCAAAGCCGTACTTGCTGAACTCATGCGCCTGCACCTCTACTGTCAATACATCGCCGTAGAAGCCTTCGCCTTTGTACACAATGCCCACATCAGACATAATCAATCCGGCCCCGCCGAAGTCAAGTTCAGAGTAACCATGGCTTTTCAGGAACCGTACCCGCGCCTCGTGCAGCAAGCTCAGCAGCGCATCGTTACCTAAATGGCCGCCGTAGTTAAGATCGGTGATTCTGATGGGCAGTTGAGTCTTGAAGGAGAAATTTGCGGGTAAGTCTATTTTGATGCGAGCCACTCTTTATAATTAAGAATTAGGAATTGAGAATTATGAATGAAAGATAGGGCTTCAGGGGCAAAGCTTGGTGTTTTGGAGCCGATTTTTAGAAAGCGGGCAAAAAACAGCCCCGGCTCCTGGCAGAGTCGGGGCTATTTTCATTTAAAAGAAAGACGCTTAAATTACAGCTTCACAATCTTTTGGGTGCGTAGCCCAGCTTTTGACTGTATTTGCAGAATGTACGTTCCGGCAGGCACGGCAGACAAATCTAATTCTTGGGCCTCAGCCGATGCCAGAGAGGTATTAAGCATAGTTTGACCCGTAAGGCTTACCAGCCTTACTGATGCGCCAGCACCTTTTTCCATTTTTACCGATAACTGCCCAACGGCTGGGTTTGGATATACGTGCAGCGCCAGTTGCTGCTCTTCTTTAGCTGACAGTACATTTTGGAAATTGCTGAACACCCAGCGTTCTCTGTTTTGAAAGGCTCCCGGTCCTCCATTTAATTCCCAGCTTTGGCTAATAATTTCTGTTAAATTATCATTGCTGTCGTACGTGTTCACATATTTTAAGGCATCTTCAATTAGCCATTCATCATCCTGTGGCATTCCGTCTCCATTTTGATCTACCCACTCTTCATATTGATCAAGAGTTTTATTGTGGTGGGCATCATACTGCACCGTTATTCTGAAATCGTTCACCCAATTGTTTTCTTCAAAGGTTTGGGTTGTTTCAACATAACCTCCGTTTCCAGTAAATCTTGTTTCCTGGCGCTCCATGTTTACCCAGTTACCATCTTGCAGGGCCTGCATGGTGTAATCTGCCAATCCATCTTGTTCTGCATCTTCATGCCAACCTAACTCTACCAACCTCGCAAAACTTACCCAATTGTTATCTTCTTGACGTTGCATCAGAATGGTTGAAGGGGCATTGCCAGTAGTGTATTCATACACAAACTTTCTCTCAGCCACCCAGCTTTCGCCATCCCAGCCATAGGCTGTCTCACCAGTAGGTCTTCCTTCAGCATCAAATGAATAAGTAGATCTTGCTGTGTTCTCCCACTGCCCACTACCCTCACCTGACGTTCTCCAAGTTTGCTCGACTTCTTCTACCAGCTTGCCGTTTTCATAGGTTTCTAGAGTCTTCTCACCAATATTTTGAGCCCAGGCTCCATTTTGCCACATATAACGCGCACTTTCAATTTCTTCTCCCTCGGCATTATAAGCGTAGGTCCACCGTTCACTGTTCGTATTTGTGCCAGCCTCCGTTATAATCTGTTCTTTTAGCAAACCGTTAGGGTAATATTCATAGGTAATGTTTTCTGTATGTTCCCACTGGTTGTCGTCATAGTCAAAAAACTGGGCATTTCCAGGCCGCATTCCACTTTCATGCCCACGACGGGCTGAAGGGTTCTTAGTCTTCTTTAAGGCAGAGACAGCTTTTTCTACATGTGGCTTACTCTTCTGGCCTTGAGCTGCACCAGAAACAATGGTGGTGAGAATTAAAGTTACCAGCAATAAACTGGCTTTACTTACCTTCATTACTTGGGGGAAAGCGTAAGTTTTCATCATAGTGTATTATTTAGTAATTAATAGTTTATAGAATTCTGTGGCTTTGCTGTAGATCCAGATATTCTGGAATACTAGTACTGGATTGAATTGTAAAAATCTATAACTGAATTACCTAGTCCAATACCTAATTGTAAGTATTTTGCAATAACAACTTCGTCATATCCAAAATTAATCCTCCAGTAAGTGCTTGCTTTAATATTTTATTTAGTGTCAAAAGACATCAGAGAAAGGTCTGCGGAAGCGGTTGCTGAAGGGACAAGCACCGGTACGGGGCGAGAAAAGCGATGAAACAGGCTTTTTTGTGGCATTTTGCAGTGTGCAAAATAAATGTAAGCATACTATTGGCAGCGCCACCTCAGGTTGATGACCCTTAACATTAATTTTTTACCTATTTTGTGAACCTCTACAAACATTTTTACCCGTGACCATACCCGCCGCTTTACAAAAAGGAGATACCGTAGGCATTGTTTGCCTGGCTAATAAAATTGCTTTACAAGATATTCAGCCTGGTATCAAGCTGCTGGAGAGTTGGGGCTTGCGTGTAGTTCTTGGGGAAAGTGTGGGCGCGGAGTATAATCAAATGGGTGGTTCTGACGAGGTAAGGACCGCTGATTTTCAGCGCATGCTGGATGATCCGGAAATAAAAGCTGTTATTTCAGCCCGAGGCGGCTACGGTACTACCCGCATTCTAGATCAGATTGACTTTGCCGGATTCTATACTCAGCCTAAGTGGGTGGTGGGCTTTAGCGATGTTACCGCGCTTCTTTGTCACCTGCACCGCATGGGCATTGAATGTTTGCACGCCACTATGCCCAAACTCATGGCGCAGCCAGACACACAGGAAGCTGACGAGAGCCTGCGCCGCGCGCTGTTTGGCGAAACGCTCTCCTACAGCATCCCTAGCCATACCTACAACCAAATTGGCATAGCCCAAGGACTGGTAGTGGGCGGTAACTTAATTCTTCTGGACACCATTGTCAACACGCCTTCAGACATTGACTATGACGGCAAGATCTTGTTTCTGGAAGACGTAGGCGAATACTACTACAACATTGACCGGGTACTGGTGCACATGCGCCGCATGGGCCGATTACGCAATTTAGCGGGTTTAATCATAGGCCAATTCACCGAAATGAAGGACAACCAGATCCCATTTGGGAAGACGGTAAATGAGATTGTACTGGAACACTGCGCCGGTTATGGCTACCCTATCTGTTTTGATTTTCCTGTGGGACACGTGCCGCATAACTTAGCCATGGTAGTAGGCCGTGAGGCTAAGCTTAAAGTAGACGTGAAAGAGGTGACGCTGGAGTATTTGAAATTTTAGCCAACCTTCCTCCAAATTAAAAAGCCGTTTTCCGGCTGATTTCCAGAAAACGGCTCTAAAACAGATTCGTTAGCTCAAAGTTTACTGCTCTGAATACACCACCCGCAGCACGGTTTGGCCTACGGCTTTTAAGGTGTTCTTGTCAATAATGTCTATATTATCTGTGTGCCGGTGATGGTACGGTCCGAAATAGCCATCTGGGCTGGAAGGGTCATGGGCAATGATGTCAATCATGCGGATGTTGGTGTGCTGAATGACGTAGGTGTGGTCATCGGTAATGCCAGGGCTGTTTTGCGGCACAAAATAGTCTGAGTACCCCAGCTGATTGGCGGCACGCCACACCTTATCTACTACATCACGTGCGTACATGCGGCTGGTTTCTTCTCTAAAGAAGCGTGAGTTCTTTGCACCTACCATATCCAGCAAGATGCCGTAGTTGGCGCGGTAGCCTTGCGGCATCAGGTTTTGCCCCCAGTACTGCGACCCCAGGCACCAGCTGTCTGGTTGGTAAGGATCTTCACTACTGTCTGGCTGGCCATAATCTTCACCGTCGAAGAACATAATATCTACTCCTACATCACCCTGTAGTGGGTCCGCTTGCAGCTGGCGGGCAATCTCCAGCAATACCGCCACCCCGCTGGCGCCGTCGTTGGCGCCGTCTATTGGTTGATTCGGGTTTTGCTCGTCTTTATCGGCTACGTGGCGGGTGTCCCAGTGGGCAGCTAGCAGTATACGCTTGCTGGCTTTGGGGTTGAACTGCCCCATGATGTTGCGCAGGTTGAGCATGGTACCGTTGTACGCCTTCGCCTTAAAGCTCTGCACCAATACATTTCCGCCGTAGCTCTTTAGCTTTTCTATCAGGTAATCGCCGGCAGCGCGGTGGGCCTGGGTGTTGGGTACCCTAGGGCCGAACTCTACCTGCTTCACCACAAACTGGAAGGCAGAGTCAGCGTTAAAGGAGGGCACGTTTACGGCCGGAGCCTCGGTGGCGGCAGATGGCGCTGTGGTAGACGTTTCTGTCTTTCCATTTTTATCGCAGGCCGAAAGACCCACTATCAATAGCCATCCGCAGACCAGAGATAACATGTTATTCTTCATAAGCCCAGTCTATTCCGGTTTTCATATCTTTTATCACGATGCCTTGGCCTTTTAACTGCGCCCGAATAACATCTACTTTGGCGTAGTCTTTGACCTCTTTGGCTTCTTTGTAGAACCCGAGAACCACGTTTAGCAGCGCTTGGGCATCGGTGGTTTGTTCTTCTTTCAGCCCAAGCACGCCTTGCACCAAAGTACGGAACTCAGTCCGCATCTGCTTAAAGGTTTCTTCTGAAATAGTCTCCAGCTTAAAGCCGCCGGTGTGCATGCTGTTAATTTTCTTGAGCAGGTTGAACAGATTGGCAATTGCTTTGGCAGTATTCAGATCATCGGCTAACGGGGCAAATAACTCTGCGGTCAGCTTCTTTATTTCCTCTTCGGCTTTGGCGTCTACCGCAGTAGCACCGGTTGGGTATTGCAGCTGGTCTAAAATACGGAGGCCGTTCATCACTTTCAGGTAGCCTTTGCGCGCCGCCTGCAGCCCTTCATTACTGAAGTCAAGAGTGCTGCGGTAGTGCGCCTGCAGAATGAAGAAGCGCACGGTCATAGGCGAATAAGCCTGCTGCAGCAGCTCATGTTTTCCTGTAAATAACTCACCTAAGGTGATAAAATTGCCTAGCGACTTACCCATCTTCTTGCCGTTGATGGTAATAAGGTTGTTGTGCACCCAGAAACGGGCGGCATCGGTATGGTTGTGACTGGCCTGGCTTTGGGCAATCTCGCACTCGTGGTGCGGGAACATCAAATCTAAACCACCGCCGTGAATGTCAAACTGCTGGCCTAAGTACTTTCGGCTCATGGCCGAGCACTCTAAGTGCCAGCCCGGAAAACCTTCAGACCAAGGTGAGCTCCAACGCATAATGTGCGTTGGCGAGGCTTTTTTCCAAAGGGCAAAATCCAATGGCGAACGCTTTTCCTCCTGCCCTTCCAGCTCGCGGGTATTGGCCAGCAAATCTTCAATGACTCTGCCAGACAGCTTGCCGTAATTGTGGCCTTGGTTATAAGCAGGTACATCAAAATATACTGAACCATTAGACTCGTAAGCTAGGCCATTGTCCAAGATCTCCTGGATCATCTCAATCTGTTCAATGATGTGGCCTGAGGCGCGGGGCTCAATATCTGGCGGCGTCACATTCAGCCTGGCCATGTCTTGGTGAAAGCTGTTGGTGAACTGCTGCACCACCTCCATCGGCTCCAACTGAGACGCCTTGGCCAGCTTCTGGATTTTGTCTTCGCCGTGGTCGGCATCGTTTTGCAGGTGCCCCACATCAGTTATGTTGCGCACATAACGCACTTTATAACCCACGTGCTGCAGGTACCGGCGGAGTACGTCAAAGGTGATATAAGGGCGGGCGTGGCCTAGGTGAGCATGCCCATATACGGTTGGCCCGCAGACATACAAGCCCACAAAGGGCGGCTGCAAGGGCTCAAATTTTTCTTTGGTACGGGTGAGCGTATTATATAAAGACAGTGGGTGATTCATGCGGCAAAATTATAAAACAAAACGGTACTTGTTGCAGAAGTACGGTATACTACCAAGGCAGTAGGCTTTTTATTTGCATTACTGGCGAGAAGGTGCGTTTTCGGTTTATTTTCTGAAAATCAGTTCTAAAACAGAAGCAGTTATCTAAGTCTGATTTAGTCCTGCTCCAGAACATACGTAGCCTGCAACGGGAAATGGTCTGAGAATTTTATTTGATCCAACACCTCAAAACTTAGCAGCTCCAGTTCAGGGCTGTAAAATTGATTGTCTATCCGAATAGGGAGCTTGCCATTATAAGTAAACCCAAAGCCGTTGCCACCTTCCTCAAAGGCATTCTCTAGTTGACTGCGCAGGGTCTGGTAGGTATAGGAACTTGGCAAATCATTTAAATCACCACACAGCAAAACCGGGTACGGACTAGCTTCAATATGCTCTAGCAGTTTTCTCACCTGGTGGCTTCTGGCTACAAAGCCACCTTTTAGTCTACGGGCAATGCTTCGGCCTTTGGTTTCAAGGGCAATTTTACTTTCCACCGCCTCCCCTACTTCTTTCTCTTCAATGGCCATTGACTCTAAATGCATGTTGTATACCCGCAGGGTGTCTTTGTTGGGCATGCGCACGTCTACAAAAATCACTTGGTTTTTAGTGGGCCTATCAAACTTTACACGGCCTTTGTTGACAATAGGAAAACGGGAGAAAATAGCCAACCCAAACTCCGCCCCTACCCGATTCACCAGAAGTTGTCTACAAAAACTTGCCGTCCCTGGTCTTTCCCTATGCGTTTGCGGCTGTTATAAGGCGCCTCTCCCTTGTAATGGTAGAATTCCTGCAGGCACAGAATATCTGCTGGATGCTCGGCTACCCACTTCATCTCTCGCTCGGGCAAGTCTGGGTCATCTTTGTGCAGGTGCTTGTATGAATTAAAGACCCGCACATTATAACTAAGCACATTGACCAGCTGCTCCGTAGTTTCCTGCGGCACCTCGCTGGAGCCACTAAGCGCGAAGTAGCGGTTGTGTTGCCCCCAGAACAAAATAATTAGCCCCAGCGGCCACAGTGCCCACAGGGGTTTCTTCCACAGCCACAGAAACAGGAGCAGCAAATTCAAGAGCAGCGCCCCGGGCAACGACATGGCTACAAAACCCGCAGGCCAGAAAACATGGGGCGGCACATACTGGCACAGCACCCCCAGAAGAAGCCAGGCCGTAGCTAGCGCGGTAAAAAAAGAAAGAATTTTCCTCAGCACAGAATTCAGATATAGCGCAAAACAAACCTACATAAAAAACCGCAGCCCCAATACATCTCAGCCCCAGGTGTTTTTGACCTGTTTTACAAAAATCAGCTTTAAAACGAACCTTACAGGCTTACAAATGTTCTATCTACTCCCAACGCTTGTTTCATTAAGATGATATCAGTTTTAGCTGTACCCGCCCATGGGCAGCAATATTGCTATGGAAATAGGTAGAGTTTAATTCATTATTTTAGAAACGCTGTAAGCAAGCCATAAACATTGTTTTATCATTAAATATGAAATTTAAACCACCACTTACTCCAATGTTTCAGGTATTTGGGAATTAAACCTTAATTTTGCACTTAACATTTTACTTGTACAGCTATGTTGTCAAACACTTTATTATTTATCGGAAACCTGGGCACCGGCGAGATTATAGCTTTAGTCTTGATAGTTGTTCTTCTTTTTGGAGCTAAAAAAATACCGGAACTGGCGCGCGGCATGGGCAGAGGTATACGGGAGTTTAAAGACGCTACCAAAGAAATAAAGCATGATATTGAGAACGCGGCCAATGAAGACCGTCCGTCCAATACTGCTAACAGAACCACAACCAACAATACTACCAACAACACCAACGCCTAATTCATGCGCTACACATCCCTTGACGCTATCCGCCAGGAGATAAGCCAAGGTACGCTTACCTGTCGTCAGCTGACGGAGCGTTATCTGCAAAACATAACCGAGAAACGTCACCTCAATGCGTTTTTAGAAGTGTTTGAAGAAGAAGCCCTTCGGCAAGCCGATGAGGTAGACGCTAAATTACAGGCCGGAACCGCCGGTAAACTGGCGGGTATGGTCATTGGCATTAAAGACGTGTTGGCTTATGAAGGTCACGCGTTGCAGGCTTCCAGCAAAATTCTGGACGGCTTCAAATCACTGTACACTGCCACAGCGGTGCAGCGCCTGCGCGCTGCCGACGCTATCATTATTGGGCGCCAGAACTGTGATGAGTTTGCCATGGGCGGCTCTAATGAGAACTCAGCCTTCGGCCCGTCTTTGAACGAGGCAGACAATACCCGCGTACCAGGCGGCTCTTCAGGTGGTTCGGCGGTAGCCGTCCAAGCCGATTTGTGCCTGGCGTCAATCGGTTCTGACACAGGTGGATCGGTGCGTCAGCCGGCGGCATATTGCGGCGTTGTGGGCATGAAACCTACCTATTCCCGCATCTCACGGTATGGGCTTATTGCCTATGCCTCTTCTTTTGACCAGATTGGTGTTATCACGCAAAGTGTGGAAGACGCTGCCTTGTTGTTAGAAGTAATGGCCGGAGCCGATGACTTTGACGCTACCGTAAGCCAACGTCCGGTGCCTGCTTACAGCCAGAACCTTACTTTTGACCGCCCTGCCCGCATTGGTTTCATCCGTGACTCTTTTGAGAGCCCCGGCCTGAACCCTGAGGTAAAAAAAGCGGTGCAAGGCGTGCTGGACAGCCTGCAAGAGCAAGGGCATAGCGTAGAGGCCGCTGACTTCCACTTCCTCGATTACATTGTACCAACCTACTACATCTTGACAACTGCCGAAGCAAGTTCTAACTTAGGCCGTTACGATGGGGTGAAGTACGGGTACCGGAGCGAAAACGCCACCGACCTGACGTCTATGTACAAGAAGACCCGCGCCGAAGGGTTCGGGAAAGAAGTACAACGCCGCATCATGCTGGGTACCTTCGTTTTGAGCGCCGATTATTATGATGCTTATTATACCAAAGCCCAGCAGGTTCGGCGGCTAATCAAAGAGAAGACAGACGAGCTTTTACAGCAGTTCGATTTTCTGATTCTGCCTACCACGCCTACCACGGCTTTCAAAATTGGCGAGAACACCAAAGACCCGCTGGCCATGTACCTGGAAGATATCTACACGGTACAGGCAAATTTAGCAGGCGTTCCGGCTATTTCGTTACCAATTGGGCATGACTCTGCGGGGCTTCCAATTGGGGTGCAACTGATGACAAAAGCATTTGGGGAAGAGCAATTGTTCGCCTTCTCTAAAAAGATGATGGACCATCAAACACAAGTAATCGCCTAATGCGCATTTTTACTCTCTTAACTGGCCTTGTTCTTACGCTGGGTCTGGGCACTGTTGTGCAGGCCCGCCAAGCCACCGTGCAAGATTTACCCACCGTTGAAGTCAAAGACACCACCAAGGTACTGACTGATACGGTAGAATACATTCCCGTGGAAACTGATGAACTCATCCAGGACCGCCTTAGCTGTTTGGAGAATGAGATTCCGCTGGAGTTTAACAAGCAGGTAAGAGGGCTGATCGATTACTTCACCATCCGGAACCGTAACTACACCCGGAGGGTATTGGGTCGGCAGCCGGTGTACTTTCCTATGTTTGAGAAACACCTGGCCAAGCACAACATGCCTGATGAGTTGAAGTACCTGGCTGTGGTGGAGTCGGCGCTTCTTCCTAAAGCGGTATCCTCGGCTAAGGCAGTAGGTTTATGGCAGTTCATGACACCCACCGCCAATGATTTCAGGCTAGTACAGAACTCATATTTAGACGAGCGCATGGACCCGGAGAAATCAACGGAGGCGGCCTGTTTGTTCCTGAAGCAGCTGTACCGCATGTTCGGGAGCTGGGAAATGGCGCTGGCTGCCTATAACTGCGGTCCGGGTAATGTGCGGAAAGCCATAAAACGTTCCGGCGGAAAAAATACGTTCTGGGAAATTTACCCGTACCTGCCCCGCGAGACCCGCAGCTACGTCCCCTCTTTTACGGCCATTGTGTACGCCATGAACTATGCGCCAGAACACAATCTGAAAGCCGATACTTTACGCCAACCAATTGCGGTAGATACTATTCTGGTGAACCAGCCGCTAGACTTGAAACGTCTGGCCCTGCAGCTGAACCTTTCAGAAGAATATATTGCAGATCTTAATCCGGCGGTAAAGCATAAGTACCTGCCGGAAGAGGTAAAGAATTTCCCGTTGCGCATACCCGCTGATTCATACCCGTTCCTGGCACAGAACCACATGGCTATCTTAGACTCAGCCCGCTACGTGGCTCCAGTAAGAATTACGGCTCCGGCCTCTTCCACCATGGTAGCCAAAGCTAAGGCTACTGTCCATTCTGAAGATTCTGACAAAGCTACCTATGTCGTGCGCCGTGGTGATTCTCTCATCAAGATAGCTCGTGAAAATGATGTAACAGTTGAAGAGCTGAAAGCTTGGAACCAAATAACTGGCTCTACAATCATGGCTAACCAGAAACTGCTTGTCATGAACCCAGCTAACAAAGAGAAGGAAGACAGCAAACAAACTACAGAGCCTGCGGCAGAAAACACTTTGCTGGCCTCTGCCGATGAGCCTGCCGGTTCTGCCAAGCAAGCTGGACCTAATGCCGATAACCAGCCAACTGACGGAGCTGCCGCTTCTACAGCAGCAACTAGTAAGACTTCTAAGAAAGCACCTACTAAAAGAGCCGAAATTGAGAATCCACAAACCATTCATCATGTACAACCTGGTGATACGTTATGGAACATTTCAAGGCGTTACAACAACATTAGCGTAGACCAACTAAAAAAGAAAAATAAATTAAAGGGAGATGATTTGAAGCCTGGCATGAAACTAATTGTAGGCTGATATACCCCTTCCAAAGAACATAGCATCTCAGGTTCAGGCTTGAGGTGCTTTTTATTTTTAAGGCCTTTTAGAGCTGTTTTGGGCAAAACAAGCCCAAAACAGAGGCAATTTCGGTTACAGTATCTTTGCTGAATCGGAAAAATCTTATCATTTTGTAAACTTAACTTGCCGGCCGCTCTGTTAAGCAGCCGCAAAAGTGACAACCACAGGAGAAGAGAGACTATGATCAAAATAAACAAGCAAGACGCGCTCAACTACCACAGCCAAGGCCAACCCGGCAAAATTGAGGTAGTACCCACTAAGCTTGTCAGTACACAGCTAGACTTGGCTTTGGCCTATTCACCGGGCGTAGCCGAACCCTGTAAAGAGATTGCCGCCAACAAAGAAGATGTGTACAAGTACACCGCTAAAGGCAACCTGGTAGGTGTAATTTCAAACGGTACTGCTGTTTTGGGCCTAGGTAATATTGGACCTGAGGCTTCAAAGCCAGTAATGGAAGGGAAAGGAGTATTATTTAAGAAGTTTGCCGGTATAGATGTTTTCGACATAGAAATTGACTGCACTGATCCTGATGAATTCATCCGGATTGTAAAGTCTCTGGAGCCAACGTTTGGCGGTATTAATCTGGAAGACATCAAGGCTCCGGAAAGCTTCAAAATTGAAAACGCCTTGCGTGAGCAAATGAACATTCCGCTCATGCACGATGACCAGCACGGCACCGCCATTATCTCCAGCGCCGCCTTACTCAACGCCCTTGAGTTGGTAGGAAAGAAAATTGACGAAGTTAAAATGGTGATCAACGGTGCCGGGGCCGCCGCCATTGCTTGCACCAAGTTATATCTGGCACTTGGTGTAAACATCGAAAACATTGTGATGTTTGACAAAGACGGCATCATTAACCCCGAGCGTGATGACCTAGATATTTACCGTGCCCAGTTTGTAACCACCCGCAAAATCACCACCTTGGCCGAAGCTATGGAGGGCGCAGACGTATTTGTAGGCTTAAGTGCCGGCAATGTACTCGCCCCGGAACTGGTGAAACTCATGGCGCCAGACCCTATCATTTTTGCGCTGGCCAACCCAGATCCGGAAATTGCTTATGAGACCGCCATGGCCACCCGTGAAGATTTGATTATGGCCACCGGCCGGTCCGATCATCCTAACCAGGTGAACAACGTGTTGGGTTTCCCTTACATTTTCAGAGGTGCACTAGATGTGCGCGCCACAGAGATAAATGAAGCCATGAAAGTGGCCGCTGTGTATGCCTTGGCAGAACTGGCTAAAGAACCGGTGCCGGACATTGTACACAAAGCTTACGGAGACAATACCATTGCGTTCGGCCGCACCTATCTTATTCCTAAGCCATTAGACCCGCGCTTGATCACCACCATCAGCCCAGCCGTGGCTAAAGCTGCTATGGATTCTGGCGTGGCCCGTTACCCAATTCAGAACTGGGATCGGTACCATCACGAACTACAAGCCCGCATAGGCATTGACCAGAAGCTGATGAACCGTGTGCTCACGCAGGCGCGCAACAACCCTAAAACGGTAGTCTTTGCCGAGGCGGATAACTACAAAATTTTGAAAGCCGCTGAAACGGTACTAGAGCAAAAGCTGGCCTATCCGGTATTGTTAGGTGAGCGTGCCCGCATTCAGGAGCTCATTGAAGAATTTAACTTAGAGCTGGAAGGTGCTAAAATCATAGATCCGCGCGAAGAAGAGGCCAAGTGCGAGAAATATGCACACCTGCTGTATGAAAAGCGCAAGCGCAAAGGTTTGACCTTGTTTGACTCACGCAAACTGGTACGGGTGCGGAACTACTTTGGCTGCATGATGGTAGAAACCGGCGAAGCCGATGCCCTTATCTCCGGCCTTACCCGCGATTATTCTTCTACCATCAAACCAGCTCTACAGGTAATAGGCGTGGAAGAAGGGTTGAACAAAGTAGCGGGCATGTACATCATCCAGAATAAAAAGGAACCGTACTTCTTTGCGGACACCACTGTGAACCTGATGCCTACCGCTGAAGAACTGGTGGATATAATTGGCTTAACTGCCCGTTATGTAAAGTTCTTTGACCGTGAGCCTAGAATTGCAGTGTTGTCTTATTCTAACTTTGGATCTAGTTCAGGGCAAATACCTACAAAAACCCGTGAGGCTACCCGTCTGGCGAAACAACGGTACCCCGACCTGCTCATAGACGGAGAGATGCAAGCCAATACCGCCTTGAACACAGATTTGCTGCGCGAGCACTATCCGTTCAGTGAACTGGCGAATCAGGGAGCCAATACCTTAATCTTCCCAAGTTTGGCGGCAGGTAACATTGCCTATAAACTATTGCAGGAAATGGGCGGCGCTGAAACTATTGGCCCTGTACTCATGGGCATGCGTAAGCCGGTGCATATTCTGCAGCTGGGATCATCGGTGCGGGAGATCATTAACATGGTGGCTATAGCCGTGGTAGATGCTCAAACCTGCAGAGCAAAACAATAGCCAGTTAACTGCGTAGGGAGATGAGCATCGTGCAATAAATCCCTAAATAAGTCATATTGATAGAATTCCTGTTTTAGGCCTGTTTTTCTTGAAACAGATCTAAAACAGGAAATCAAAAAACAACCTAAATTCCTTCGGTCTAGAACACACATACATGATTGCTTATTTAGACGGCCGGCTGGCTCATAAAGACCCTACTTTTGTAATTATAGATGTAGGGGGCGTAGGCTATGAATTACGTATTTCACTTAACACGTATACTGCCCTGCCCGAAGGTGAACGTTGCAAGCTTTACACATACCTGCACATAAAAGAGGATGCCCATACCCTCTACGGCTTTGCTACGCCGGCTGAGAAAAGCGCTTTTCTGCACCTTATTTCCATTTCAGGGGTGGGGCCAAATACTGGTCTCATGATTCTGTCTTCCTTAACGGTACCAGAGGTGCAGCAGGCTATTGTACGAGAAGATGTGCGCACCATTCAGCAAGTGAAAGGCATAGGCGCCAAAACCGCCCAGCGCATCATTCTGGAACTCAGAGATAAATTTAGAAAAGGGCTGGGAGCCGACGCCGTTCAGGTCAGCTTTGAAGCGCACAATACCTCACGTGAGGAAGCGTTATCTGCATTGGTAACCTTGGGCTTCGCCAAAAACGTTGCCGAAAAAACACTTGATTCCATTATCAAACGCGAAGGCACCGGGCTAAGCGTAGAGGAGTTGATAAAATTTGCCCTGAAGTCATCGTAAGTAACCCCTTTTGTGTTTAAAAATAGTAAGCCTCACATTCTTGCAGCCGCGGTAGGGTTGGTGTCGTTGATGGCATGGTTTTCACAGGCCAAGCCAAATAGTTTTTCTATGGCTGACGTGGGTGCCCTTTTGCAGGCTTCATCAGAAAACGCACAAGACACCATCAAGGGCTATATTCCTTCAAGAAGGCCAAAACTTGAAGTAAAAGACCGTTGGGGAGACCCATTTTCTAACCGCAGAACCTTTTCACCACTCATTTTGCCTTTACCTTCTAACATTGAGCTGAAGGTAGAGCCAGATGACAGCCTGAAAAATTACGAAATAACCGAGCAGATAGGAGATTTCGATTACCGGGCTCCTAGTACCATGTCCTTTGAGGAGTACTCACGGTACCAGCAACGCAAAGCCATCAGGGACTATTGGCGTGCAAAATCTTTAAGCTTAGACGAACAGAATCCAGCCGCCACCAGCCGCCGCTTAATTCCAACCATTGACGTGGGGGGCCGCACCTTTGACCGCCTTTTTGGGGGCAACACCGTTGATATCAGACCTAATGGTTTGGCTACCTTAAAGTTTGGAGCACTTTTTAACCGCAATGAGAACCCATCCATTCCGCTGCGCCAGCAAAGCATTGGCGACTTTGAGTTTGACCAAAGCATAGCCCTTAACATTGATGGCCGCATTGGGGAAAAAATGCGCATCACGGCCAACTGGGACACGAAGGCGAACTTTGATTTCGAAAACAACCTTAAGCTGGAATATACCGGCTACCCAGAGGAAATCATTCAAAAAATAGAGGCCGGTAACGTAAGCTTACCACTTAACAACTCACTTATTACCGGTGGGCAGAATTTATTTGGTTTAAAGGCGCAGTTACAACTGGGCCGTTTGTCGGTTACAGGTATTGCAGCCAACCAGCGCGGGAGCATAGATCAGGTAGACATACAGAACGGAGCACAGAACCGCCGCTTTGCCATCCGTGCCGATGAGTATGACGCCAACCGCCACTTCTTTCTGGCCCAGTTCTTCCGGGGCCGCTACGACCAAGCGCTTCGAAACTTACCCTTGGTAAATTCCGGCATTGTTATCCGGCGGGTAGAGGTGTACATCACCAACGACAACCGCACTACCCAAAACCTGCGCAACATGGTGGCATTGATGGATTTGGGAGAGTCCAACCCGTACCGCGACCAATATAACAACAACGTACCCGCCGGATCAGGGGCAGGCAACGGCCAAAATTCTTTGTATAGCACCATTTCCAACAATAGAAGCAACACTGGGGTAGACAATTATTTGGAGTCTTTGGGACTGCGCAAAACCGTTGACTTTGAACACGTAAGAGCCAGACGCCTGGAGCCTACAGAATTTAAATTTAACCCCCAGTTAGGCTATATCTCCCTGAACTCTGCTTTATTACCAGAACAGGTATTAGGTGTCGCGTTTGAATATACCCTTAATGGCCGTACTTATAAAGTTGGTGAGTTGCAAGATGATTATCAGAACATAGCCGAAGATCAGGTTATTTTCATGAAGTTGCTGCGGGCCACTAACCCTGCCTTGAGTTTGCCTACCTGGGACCTGATGATGAAAAACGTCTACGCCCTGAATGCGAATCAAATTGAACGGCAGAACTTTCAGTTGAACGTAGTTTACAAAGACGATGAGTCAGGCGGAGACCTTACCAGCCTGCAAGATGAAAACAGGTTAAAAGGTATTCCGCTGGTGCAGGTTTTTAACTTGGACAACGTGAATACCAACAATGACCGCCCCCGCGACGGAAACTTTGACTTTATTCCGGGCATTACCATTGACCCGGAAACCGGCCGAATTTATTTCCCTCAGGTGGAACCGTTTGGCTCTTACCTCCGCTCCAGATTTACGCCCGGCACCGAAGATCAGTACATAGACAAATATGTGTTTCAGGAGCTATATGACTCTATTCAGACTGATGCCCAACAGTTTGCCCAGAAAAACAAGTTCTTTATAACCGGTAGATACCAAGCCTCCAGCACTGATGAAATTACCCTACCCGGTATCCGGATTGCGGAAGGATCAGTGGCCGTTTACTCTGGAGGTACTCGCTTAGTAGAAGGTCAGGACTACCAGGTGTTTTATGATTTGGGACGGGTAAAGATCTTGAACCCAGCGTATCTGAACAGCGCGTCAAACCTGAAAGTAACGTTTGAGAAAGCAGACATCCTGAACATTCAGCCCCGTACCTTAATGGGCGCGCGTTTTGATTACCGTGTAGATGATGATCTTATTTTGGGAGCCACGGTTCTACACCAGGGGGAGCGCCCTTTCATACAGCGTGTAGCCATTGGTGATGAGCCCAGCAACAACACCATCTACGGCATGGACGTCAACTACCGCCGTGATTCAAGATTCCTCACCCGCCTCACCGATAAGCTGCCGTTTTTAGATACAAAAGCACCCTCTACTGTTACGTTAGGGGCAGAAGTGGCACAGCTGGTACCAAAGAAAACAGAATTTGTGGGTGAAAACGGAGTGTCTTACATAGATGACTTCGAAAATGCCCGAACCCCTTACACCTTAGGCGGTTTCAACACCAATGCCTGGCGTTTAGCAGCTACTCCTCAACCGCTCATCAATGGTACTACCGGACTGGCGTATGCGTATAACCGCGCAAAACTGGCGTGGTATACAATAGACCAGATTTATTACTCCGCTAACAACCTTCGCCCTTCTAACATAACCCGCGAAGAGCTGGAGAACCATTACGTGCGGGGGGTACAGCGCCGTGAGATTTTCCCTAACCGCGACCCTGAGACCAATAACACCTTTGAATATACCTTTGATTTGGCTTACTACCCTGAAGAGCGGGGTCAGTATAACTATACTCCAGATGTAAGCCAAGATGGCAAGTTCTTTACAGACAACAACCCAAGAAACAAGTGGGCCGGTATTAGTAGAGGCATTTCTTTTGACAACAACTTCGACAATGCCAACATAGAATATCTGGAGTTCTGGTTGCTGGATCCTTTCATTCAAGGCGAGCGGGGCGTGGTTAGAAATCCAGACGGTACCAGCGTGAACAATACCACAGGGGGTGAGTTTGTGATCAACTTGGGTAATGTTTCTGAAGATTTGTTAAAAGACCAGCGCTATGAGTTTGAAAATGGTTTACCAGCCGACGGAAACCCGCAGGCCACAGATGAAACCATTTGGGGCAGAGTGGCGCGCACCCAATACCTGACAGATGCGTTTGACAACAACCCAGGTTCCAGGCCTTTTCAAGACATAGGTTTAGAAGGGTTGAATGATGACGCTGAAAGAGTATTCTTTCAGCAGCACCACCCGCTGTACGGCACCTTCGGTGACCCTTCAGCTGATAACTTCCGTCACCACTTAGACGGCAGCTATGATGATGCTAATGTGGGCATCTTGGGCCGCTACAAGCACTTCAACGGCATGGAAGGTAACTCCCCGGTGAACAGCAACTTATCTTCATACGCTTTCCCAGACAAAGAAGACCTCAACCGCGACAACGTCATCAGTGATACGGAGCAGTATTATGAATACAAGATCAACTTGAGGCCTCATCAGTTGGAAGTGGGTCGTAATTACATTGTAGACAAAGTAGATACTGTTGACGCCGCCGGTAATCAGGTGAACTGGTACCAGTTCCGGATTCCGATCCGCAAGCCTACTGGCACTGTGAACGGCATGTCTGGCTTCAAGTCTATCAGGTTTATGCGTATGTACCTGACTCAGTTCCAACAACCGGTGGTGCTGCGTTTTGTGCAGATGCAATTTGTGGCCAACCAATGGCGTACGTACAACTCTATTATTAGAGAAGGAGAGCCTTGCCTAAGCTGTGACCGTGACGTTGACAACTTCTTTGTTTCAACTGTAAGTGTGGAAGAAAACGGCGAGGCAGACCCAGGAACTATCCCTTATCTGTTGCCTCCGGGGGTAGAAAGACAAAGAGATTTTTCTTCTGCCAATAACCGTAGACAGAATGAGCAGTCTCTGCAGTTGTGTGTAGAGAACCTGAGAGATTCGTTCAGCAAGGCGGTGTACAAAAACGTAACGCAGGACATGCTCATTTACAAGCGCCTGAAAATGTACGTTCACGCTCAGAGCGCCAGTGGCACCCAAGACGGTGAAATGAATGCCTTCATCAGAATTGGTACTGACTACACGCAGAACTACTATGAGTATTCTATTCCGTTAAAGATTACCCCACCGGGCAGCCGTGATCCGCAGCAAATCTGGTTTGATGAGAATGCCATTGACGTAGCTTTTGAAGAATTTGTGCGCCTGAAGGCCCAGCGGAACCGCGAGCAATTCCCGCTAAACCAGGTGTACACCAGTACCATTAACGGCAAAGTTATCAGTGTAAAAGGTAACCCCGACTTTAGTGACGTGCAAAGTATTATGATTGGATTGCAGAATCCTGCGTCGCCAGACCAGGCGTCTCATTCCCTTTGTATGTGGGTAAACGAATTAAGAGTGTCTGATTTTGACCGTACCGCTGGCTGGGCTGCCACCGCCCGTGCCAACGTAAAGCTCGCTGATTTTGCCAACATTACCGCTACTGGTTCTTATACAGCCGTAGGTTTTGGAGGAATTCAGGAGCGAGCCGCACTGCGGGCACGTGAGAATGCAGCGCAAATGGACGTAACTGCCAATATTGCCGCTGAAAAACTATTACCTTCTCAGTTAGGTTTGGTAGTTCCGGTGTCGGTTCAATATGGTACTACCGTTGCCGAGCCTAGGTTTGACCCTCTTGACCGAGACACAGAACTAGATTTATCATTGCAGAAGTTTGGTGACAATGATGAGGAGCGGGAAAATTACCGACAGGAAGTCGTCAGTCAGACCACCACTAAAAGTATAAACCTGCTAAACGTCCGGAAAGAAAAAACGAACCCTGAGGCCAAAAGCAGGATTTACGACGTGGAGAACCTTTCAGTGTCTTATGCCTACAGCGAGATACTGCACACAGACATAACCACTGATCGTAATTTCTCTAAGTCTTACACTGGAGGCGTAGCATATACGTTCAACAACACGCCAAAAAATTACACCCCGTTTTCTGAGGCCAAAGCTTTCCAATCGCCGTACCTACGCTGGATCAAAGAGTTCAACTTTTCTTTGGTACCTAGCCGCATAGCCGTGCGGGCCGATTTAGACCGTAGGTACAACGAAACCTACTTACAAGGCCGTAGCTCACCGTATGCCCTACCAGACACGGCCGGCATTATGCCTACGTTCCAGAAATCGTTCTTCTTTAACCGGATTTACGATGTAAAATGGGATCTGACCAAAAGCCTTACCCTGGACTATACCGCTACCAACCGCGCCGTAGTAGATGAGCCAGACGGTCGTATTAATGACGAAGTAGACTCGCTGCGTTGGAAGAATGAGGAAATCTGGCACAACCTGCGGCGCTTTGGTCGTAACACCAACTTTAACCAGTTAGTAGCCTTTACATACCGGCTGCCGCTTGATAAATTCCCGCTCACTGACTTTGTGTCTGCCGATGCCCGTTATGAGGCTGGTTTCACCTGGACATCTGCCTCTACCGCTCTCAGCAACAATGACACACTGCGGTTAGGTAACACTATTGAAAACAAAGCTGAGTCTAGCCTGAGCGGTAAAATTGATTTGGTGCGGCTTTACAACAAGGTAAAGATTCTGAAAGAAATAAATACGGCCAGCCCTAAACCAGGTTTAAGACCCCAAAATACCCGTGCAGGCGCCGGAGCCACTGCCGGTAGGCCTAATGCCGCCGCTGCGGCAGACACCACCAAGAAAAGGGAGTTGAAGGTTCTAAAAACCATTTTACGGGGGCTAATGTCTGCCAGATCGGTTAACTTTACCTATGCCCGCACAGAAGGAACACTTCTCCCTGGCTTCTTGCCAACTGCTCAGAACTTTGGCCTAGCCGATGGCTTTGGCGCTCCAGGGCTGGACTTTGTGCTGGGGAAACAGTTTGATCTGCATGACCTGTACGAGCGCGCCAACCGCGAAGGCTGGTACACTGACAGCAGCCAATACCTGAACACGCCGCTAAGCTCATTAAAATCGGTGAACCTTACGGCGCGGGCCACCATAGAGCCTTTCCGGAACTTCATTATCACGCTAGACGGGGCCATGAATCGCTCTGAAATTGAAGAAGTATTCTACCGCCGCGATTCAGCTATGAATGTGCAACGGCAGAACCCATTCAATACTGGAGCTTACCGAGTGTCGTTCATAGCGATCAGCACGTTGTTTGAGAGTGGGTCTGGCACTAACTCTCCTGCGTTTGAGAATTTCATACGGTACAGGGCTTCCGTAGCCGGCCGTATGAATGCTGCCAACCCAGCCAACGGCCAATATGCCTTAAACTCACAGGACGTGCTGATTCCAGCGTTTATTCATGCCTACCAAGGCAAAGACATTGACGGCTTCAAGGTAAAACCTACAGGACCTTTCGATGCTATTCCGCTGCCAAACTGGAACATTGTGTATAACGGGCTTTCTACATTGCCATTTTTCCAGCAGTACTTCAGCTCGTTTACACTGAACCACGCGTACCAGTCTAATCTGGCGGTTGCCAACTTCAGTACTTCATTAGATTATCAGTTTGAACCATCTGGCTTCCCAGATCAGGTGAACAATCAGGGGGAAATCATTCCGTATTACATCATCAACCAGGTGGCTATAACCGAAACTATGTCGCCGTTGATAGGCGTCAACTTCCGGACGAAGAAACAGATTTCCGGCCGCGTTGAATATAAGACCCAGCGGAACCTACTCCTGAACATGACCAACGCGCAGGTAACCGAAAACGGGGTGAAAGATTTTGTGGTAGGTATTGGCTACAGCGCCACCAACTTTAAACTTCCGTTCCCGATTGGCGGCTCGCGTACTTTGCCAAATGAACTGACCATGCGCCTTGACCTGACCATCAGAGACAATGAGACCGTACAGCGCACCATAGCAGTAGACACAGATGGCAACGAGTACCAGAACAACCTGACCACTGCCGGAAGCCTTCAGATGCAGCTACGCCCTACCATTGACTATGTGGTGAGCCAACGCCTGAACCTGCAGTTCTACTTTACGCAGAACATCACTGACCCTAAAGTGGCCAACTCATTCCGTAATACGGTGACAGAAGGCGGTATCCAGCTTCGGTTCAGTTTATCTGATTAGGCTGTTTTTAGCCTGTTTTCTGAAAAACAGCTCTAAAACTCCTATTCAGGCTTGTGCTGCCACGTAAAAAGAATGTATTTTTGACATCATAACTTAAACGAATATATTATGAACTTCCCAGCGGAGCTTAAATACACAAAAGACCATGAGTGGGTGCGCATTGAGGGTGATGTAGCCTTTGTAGGTATCACAGACTTTGCCCAGCGTGAGTTAGGTGACATTGTTTATGTAGACATTGACACCCTTAATAAAACTGTTGCCAAAGAAGAAGTATTTGGTACTGTTGAAGCCGTTAAAACTGTTTCTGACTTGTTCAGCCCCCTTACCGGTGAAGTGCTGGAGGTGAATGAAAAATTAGACGGCAGCCCAGAACTGGTAAACTCTGACCCTTACGGTGATGGCTGGATGGTAAGAATGTCTATCAATGAAAAAGCTGAGCTGGATGAGTTGCTTTCAGCGGATGCTTACAAAGAACTAGTAGGCGCTTAATTTCCGCTTTGAATCGTTTTATTCATTACATACCGGCACTTGCGTGGGCATTCGTCATCTTGATAGGGACATTAATGCCTGCGCAAGCGCTACCCCCTCCCCCAAAGCTGGACCTGCTAACCTTTGACTCACTGGCGCACGCCCTGCTGTTTGGAATTTTAATTCTCCTTTCTTTTTATGGGTTTCGCCGTGACCCTGGTATAGTTTTAACCAAGGGCATTGCTACCGGAATTTTTCTGCTTTCCATACTCTTCGGAATTGTGATAGAACTACTGCAGGGCGCCATGTCCTTAGGTAGATCTCCGGAAATGTCAGACGTGCTGAGCAATTGTATTGGGTGTTTACTTGGCCTGGCACTTTGGCCTTTTGTTTCTCGCCTACTTTTCAGAAATCAAGCGTAAAACAGCTTCTTTGCCTTTACTACCTATGCGTCAGCGTCTGCTCCAGAGCCTATGCCTATTGCTCTTTACGTTTCCGGCTTTTGCCCAAGACATGGCCAGAGTGCGGGAAACCATTGCTGAATTAGCTTCTCCGGCTTTGCACGGCCGAGGCTATGCATTTAAAGGAGATAGCCTGGCCGCCCGGTACCTACAACAGCAATTTGCCTCCATCGGCTTACAGTCTTTCACGCCAAACTACCAGCAGCCTTTCACCCTGCCCATCAATATTCTGGACAACCGGCTTTTCCTAAGAGTGAATGGAAAGCCATTAGTTGCCGGGGTAGACTTTATAGCACATGGTGCCACGGGTGCCGGGCAAGGCGATGGCAAAGTCTACGCCATTGACACTATGCTTCTGCAAGACGTTGATGAGTCGCAGGATTTTCTTTCCTATAACTTTAAGAACAGAGTCATTGTGGTGCGGGACCGGCATTTCAAAGACCTCCTTTCATTGCCTCAAATTTTTCAGGAGCAAATACTGGAGGCCGAAGCAATCATTGTTTTAAAGCCCGGCCCAAAACTCATGGGCACTGTTTTAGGATGGCAGTTCCCGTTTCCGGTGCTGGAAGTGCTGGAGAAGTCATGGCCAACTAAAGCTAAGAAAGTAGAGCTTGCCGTTGATGCCCGTCTGGAAGAAAAGTACCAGAGCCAGAACGTGATTGGGTACATCAAAGGCAGCCAAAAGCCTGATTCATTTGTGGTCATAACCGCCCATTATGATCATTTAGGCCACCAGGGGAAAGACCTGTACTTTCCGGGTGCCCACGACAATGCCAGCGGCACTGCCATGCTTCTGGAACTGGCCCATTGGTATGCCCAGCCTCAGAACGCTCCTGAGTATTCTATTACGTTTATAGCTTTTGCAGCAGAAGAAGCTAGCTTGTTAGGATCAAAGTTCTACACCGAGCATCCGCTGTTCCCGTTGAATAACATTAAGTTTCTGTTGAACCTTGACTTGCTAAGTACCGGAGAGGAGGGCTTGATGGTGGTGAATGGAACCGTTTTCCCTGAGCAGTTCACTTTGTTACAGCAGTTGAACAAGCAGCACCAGCTACTGCCCCAGATCAAAAGCCGTGGCAAAGCAGCTAACTCAGATCATTATTATTTCACCGAGGAGGGAGTTCCCGCTTTCTTCTTTTATACCCTTGGAGGCACAACCACTGAGTATCATCACCCCAAAGACACCCCCAATACACTCCCTTTAACTAAGTTCAAGGAAGTATTTACACTCATTAAAGCGTTTATTAAAGCATTGTAGCAATGCTGATTTTCTTTTGCGCGAAGGCCACTCCCCCCTCTCCTCTAAAGTTAGCATCTTGTAAAGAAAAATTTAAGGGGCTTTTATGTCGCGAAAGTTTCTTCCGTGACTTTAGTATCTATAAGTTACTGCCATAGTGCATGCCGTTCTTTTCCTGTTATAACTCCACAATATGCTTTGTCTATCTTCTGCTGTTTTCAAATGCAGCAAGTGAAATGATACAAAACTACAAGAGCCTGTTTTACACCCGTTTTTCATAAAACAGGCCTAAAACAGGCTCTTGAACTTATAGAGAGTAGAAAAAAATTAGCTTGTCAATGCGCTACCGCACAAGTACTATCCGGCGCACAACAGTTCCTTTATCTGTCAGGAGCCTGACCAAATACACTCCGTTAGGATGGTTATGCAATTCAAGTTGAAGGGATCTCTTTTTACTTTGACCGTAGCTTTCTGCTTGTACCACTTTCCCGATGGCATTGAGCACTTGTACTTCTGTTATCAGCGCCTCCGGAGATTCTACCTGCACTACACCACTGGTAGGGTTAGGAGATACTTTTACCGCCTGTTTGGCTAAGTCTTCAGCAATGCCCAATGGGCCACCGTCTACTTTGATATCATCTAAATAAAGATTGTTCTCATAGTCAGTGATATGGCGGAATTTGATGATGGCGGTGGTAGCGGCAGTGAAAGCAGATAAATCTACAGCCTCTAAACGCCACTGCCCCGCTTTTGGCACAAATTGAACATCTGTATAAGCAGGAGTAGTTGTAGATAAGCTGGCGTCAAATTTACGGTAAACCCGCTGATAAGTGGCTCCACAGTCAGTTGAAACCAATACCTCTAAAGTATCTGAATACCCATTTGGAGAATATAAGGCATACGCCAAATGAAAGCTTAAAATGGGTGAGGTACGGCTGGTTAAATCCAGCGGAGGCAGCACTAGTTCATCTACCTGCCCTGCAGATTCATAGTTATAGTTATCCATGAATACTGAGGCTGACCCAGATTTAGCGGCTTTAGTAGTGTTTGCCCAGGTCACAGTAGCATCGGGGTTCAGCAATTCCCAACCCGCAGGCGGGAATGCGGCACTTTCAAAACTTTCATTCAAAGGCAACGTCCTGCCATGCACCTGAAACGCATAATTAATCTGATCATTTCCGGCATTGGCGTCTGAAGCACTGTTATTCCGAGACACAATGGCAACTGATAAAACCCGCTGCCCCGCGCCTGCCGTTTGCACCGGCAAGGTAACCGTTACATTTTGGTAAGAGGGCAAGGTGCCGGTCCACGTGTAGGTTTGGGGAGTTCCATTGTCTAGCCTATACTGTAACTGCACATTACTGAGGGTTTGGCTGCCCCTGTTACGTAACACTATCGCTGGAGCAAAACTGTTCTGGCACAACACCTTTGCAGGGGCGGTTACTCCAATTAGAGCAGCGTCTAAGACCGGCACTTCTACCTCCATAGCGCCTTTTGAAGTTAAAAGACCTGGGCGGAGGTTGATTAGGGCAGACCGCATAACCGCTTTCTGCCCAGCGGTAAATAAATTCATGCAGCCATCGTCAGTGTAATCCATGTAGTTCATGTACATGTCACTCACGTTGTCACAAGACGGCAGCGGAAAAGTTGATGGACAACCTACATTCTCTGTTTCCTGAGTTGGGGTATCGGCAACGGCATCATCTCCGCAATCTTCATCGCCCCAGATATGGAACAAGTTGAGCCAGTGCCCTACCTCATGGGTAGTGGTGCGGCCTTTGTTGAAAGGAGCCGTAGCGGTACCAGTGGTTCCAAAATACCGATAGTCTACTACTACCCCATCGGTTAAGGGTGATCCTGAGTTAGGAAACTGCCCGTACCCCAGCACATCTTCAAAAGCGGCAAAATGCACCACCCAAATATTAAGGTACTTTTCAGTATTCCAGGCGTCTTTTCCGCCAGAAGAAGAAAATTTCATCTTATCATCAACGGCAAAATCAGTTACGCTGGTTTGCGTGCGGGTAATGCCTGTGGTTGTCTCTCCGTCTGGGGTGCGTTTGGCCAGAACAAACTCAATTTCTGTGTCGGCGGCTACTCCTTTGAACATGGCAGGGGTTTTGCCGGCATCAGTATTCAAGCGCCTGAAGTCTTTGTTCAGCACCTCAATCTGCGACGCTATCTGGGCATCAGAAATATTCTGTGTTTGTTCATTGTATACCACATGCACTACAACCGGAATAGTGATGACATCTGCCAATGGCGTGTTACCAGATAATCTTTTAGTACCGGTGAAGCTGGCCATACGTGCCTGCTGCTTTAGCTGCTGCCGTAGGTTTGGCCGGTTCTTTTCAAGACGTTGCACATGCTCCATGGTGCCGCAGGAGCGGCTTTGGCTCCAAGCAGTAGTGGTGCCGGCTCCTAAGAGCAAGATAATGGCCAGTAATTTTTGAAGCATGTGCGTTTTGGGCATGTTTTTGTAAAATCAGCACAAAAACATCTTCTTGTTATAAAATATTGTTCAGCTGCTCTTTAATCTTTTCCAGCTCTTCTTTCATTTCTACCACCAAGTGCTGAATGGTGGAATCATTTGCTTTAGAACCGATGGTGTTAATTTCGCGGCCTATCTCCTGAGAGATAAAACCAAGCTTTTTACCGGTTGGTTCAGGAAGGTACACGGTCTCTGTGAAATAGTGTAAGTGGTTAATTAACCGCACTTTCTCTTCGGCAATATCCAGCTTCTCAATGTAGTAGATCATTTCCTGCTCAAAGCGGTTCTGGTTGAAAGACTCTGAAGCGCTTATTTCCTGCAAGTGGCTCTGAATGCGCTGCTTGATCTGCTCTACCCGCTTAGGGTCGTGCTTATCTACCTCGGCCAGCAAAATTCTGATGCGGTCTATGTAAGAAACGATTTCTGCGGTCAGCGCTTTCCCTTCATCGGCCCTGAAGCTGTTCAGGTTGTCTATGGCCTGCTGGAGCAGTGGTGCTACTGTTTCCCAACTTACCTCCTCTGTTTTTCCTTCTTCGGCGGCTTCTGTCTGCAGCACTTCGGGCATTTGCAAAGCCAAACGGAACAAATCAGGAGATTGTGCACCCAATAACTGCGCCGCTTGCTCCAGCTCTTGGTAATAGGCTTTCAGTAACTCTGAGTTGATTTTATTCTTGGCCCCTACTCCTTTGTTACGCGCCAAATCTATGTTTAAATTCACTTTGCCCCGCACCAGGCTCCGGCTCACCAGATTACGTATTTCCAGTTCTTTGTCTGACAAGCTGCGTGGAATCCGCAGGCTCAGGTCCATTGATTTAGAGTTCAGTGATTTTATCTCGATGCTGAGGGTATAGGCGTCGGTCTCTAATTGAGCCGCACCAAAACCTGTCATTGAAAGAAGCATATGGGCGAAGTCAGTTGATAAAAAGTAAATTTAATGAAAAAGCGTCACTTACACCCCATGTTGCACTTGCGCGGTGCTGCCGGTGATATTCAGGTGTTACAGGCAAATTTTTACTTGTATCACGGGTGCTAACAAACAGAAAGCCTCCAGTGTGCTGCACCAGAGGCTTTCACGTTTTAAGGCTGTTTTTGGTAAAATAGCCTTAAAACGTAATGCTGAAGAAACGTTTATATTAGAAGTCGTAACCCAATGAGAAGTAGTATTTAGGTCCTTCACGTATCAGCTCCTTTTCACCCCAAGCCATATCAAAGCGGCCGTAGACCCCTAACAAGGTTGTTCTCACTCCCCAGCCATAGCCATACATGAACGGGTTCCGGAAGTTGCGTACAATCACCTCAAACGGTGGCTGCGGCACAGGCTGTATGTTTACTGAGTTGTCTTCAGAGAAGGGATTACCCGTGTTATAGGCCGTTCCTGCCTCAAAGAATCCAACTCCCTGGAAGTTTCTAAAGAAACCGGAGTTGATAGGCCCCTCAAACAGGTACTGAAACAATGGCAAGCGGAACTCTGAGTTCCAGAGCACATAACGGGTACCGTTGCGGGCATTGTAGTTGAATCCACGTAAAGGGGTGGCAAACTCCAGATAGAAGAAATCGGCCGGAGTCATGTTGTTGTTGTAAACAGGCACATCGTCTTCAGAGGCATTGATCCAGTTATCTACCCCGCCTAAGAGGTATTTTTTAGGCGATGGTCCAAATGAGTGCCCGTAACTTAAACGGTTAGCCCAAATGATTTCTTTGTGAATTTTCTGATAATGACGCAGGTCAGCGTAGAATTTACCGAACCCTATTTCTTTTTCACCTATGCCATACATGCGGGTAACACCCACTTTCATACGGGTACCTTCGCGCATGTTCATGCCGGTAACCACTGAGTTATCAAAAACAAGTTCGCCACCAACTCCGGCAAAATCCATGACCACGTCAGGCACAGAGAAATTTTCAATGAATGTGTACCTTATGTTAGAATACCGTGGCAGCAACTTTACACTTAATGCGTTTGTTAACGGATAGCTAAGCGCAGGCATTACTTCATGCTTGTGCAACCTTCTTCTAACAGCACCTCCATTTGTTACCTGCAATACACTCTGCTTTAGGTAACCAATACGGTAGTCGTACCGGTTCTTAAGGTTTGAGTACTCAGCGTAAAAGTTCGTTGTTTGTAAATCAGTAAGGGCGAACACTCCTCCCCTGATTCGATAGTCCTCAAAAAGGTCGGCCATGCCTACCTCCATTACAAACCCGAAGCCCAACAATGGATCTGCGTGTATGGAGGTAATAATGTTGTTTACCCCAAATCTTAAATCATAAGATCTTGGTCTGCCTAAAGACTCGGCGTTTGTAGGGGCCACTGACAAAATTGTTCTGGGCTTTTGCGGAGCTACCGGAGTAACCGTAGTACTATCTGACTGGGCAGGAGCCGTGTTTGGCTGTAAGGCAGCAACAGAATCGGCGGCGGCTTTGGCAGCCAATGCAGCCGCTACTCTTGCTCTTTCCTGCTCTAAACGCCGCTGGTAATGACCCTCCAGTACCTGCTGGCGCTTTGTTTTGAAACTTTTATCACCTACTGCCGCCAAGGTAAACCCAGGGTACACATACGCATACTCCTTTGATCTATCATCGGCTATGAAGGCAAGATTTCCGCTTTTACTGCTGTAGTCGTAGTCTTTGATGTTCTGCCGAAAATCTGTCACTCTTTCTACAGTGCCGGTTTTAATATTCTGGCGGTAAAGTGACCGAATACCTGTTTCTTCCCCAATATAGACTATCTCATCTTCAGATAAACCTCTAGGCTGCACCTCATTGGCCGGTGAATACGTTAACTGCCAGAACTTAGAAGGGGTGGTATTGGGGTCATAGACAAAAATGTTGTAGTTGTCTGAAACAGCCCCAAATTTTGCCTGAGCCGACTGCAATGAGTCTTGAAAACGGTTGGAGCTGAACAGAATTCGGCTGGCGGCACCTGGCATAAATGATGGGTTTAGTTCATCAAACACGTCTTTGGTCAGCTGTTGCTGCAAACGCGAACCTCGGTACAGAAACAAATCTGTTTGTCCGTCTCTCACGCCGCTCAGCACCATCAGTTGCCCGTCATCTGAATAATCAAAGCCGGTGATTTGGGAGTAAGCGGCCAAAGACATGACACGTTCATTGTCTCCGAATAACCTTCTTATGGCATCTACCACCGGAACATGCCGGTTGTTTGCATTTTGCTGCCTTAGCTGCAGCTTGCCTTTTTTGTAATCTGTTATACCCAACACAGACTCAGAACGCCAAGCCAACAAGGGCACCGAGGTGTCCATTTTCTGGTTAGGCATTTTAAACCCGCCGCGGTAGATTGTTTTCTGACGATCGCGCTCCAGATTACGCACAATTACTTTGTAGCTACCCCTGTCGTACATTACATAGGCTAGTTGCTTTCCGCTGGGGCTAAGCACAGGCTCAGAGTATAAGTAACTGCGGGCATTTATGCGCTTTATTTTATTTGCTTTATCAGCAGTTGGCAACTCCCCTTCGGCAAAACTGTTGGCGGTTACATAATAGGCAAACCAATCGCGCATGAACCGCTTGTAGGGCATGTTCAAACTACTGGCAATACCAATTTCAATATCACGGGTTATGCGGGTAAGGTTTAGAATATTTTGAATAGCAGAGGGCCCATGCCGTTCTACAATATAGCTCCAGATAGATTGGCCTGTCAGGCGTTGATTCCGCGCAAACAGAGGTTCAGGGCGCCTGCCACCGGTTTTGTCTATCATGTCGCGCATGTAATCATCCATTTCCACGCTCCAGCCTTCGGCTATGTAAGAAGCCGCACCAGTCACAAACCAGTCAGGCAAACGCAACAGGTAATTGCTTTGGATCACTTCTTTCAGGCTACCGCCATACATCATGTCTGACAACAGCAGTTCTGAAATGCTGTAGGTAAGCTGCCGCTTGAACTCCGTCTGTGACCCCTCATAGGCCACCTCAATTTTACTTTTCACAAAGAGCGCATCGTTGCCCCCTTTATATGGGTCATCAATCAGCCCAATGTTACTCTGCTTCAGGTCAGAAACCGAGTTATAGATAATTAGCGTGATTTTAGAGTAGGGGAAGTAACCAATCAGCGACGTGACACGCTTCAGTTCCTTTTCTGCGTACTCAGCGGCATGCTGAGCATGCTCCATGCCCCCCTGCGAGTAGTACACATTAAAGTTTTGGGTGCTGTAGTACTGCCACACAAAGCGTTTGTACTGAATCCGGTTCTGGCCGAAATCATCTGGGGCAACTACCTGGCCTTTTGTAACAGCGGGTACTCCTACCAGCAGGAGCAACAACGCTAAACGGCCCATCATATATAGTAAGCGAGTAGAGAATTGACTCATCTGTTTGACTTAGATGCTAAATATAAAGAAAAATATCGGGCAATGTTAGCCTCTGCCCAAAGAGGTTTATCCTCTTCTAAAGCAGCAATTAGTTGCTGTGCCAACAACGGAGCCATTAAAACCCCTTTTGAACCCATGCCATTGAAAATGGCCACTTGGGATAATTCGGGGTGGACCCCAATAAGCGGTTTACGGTCACGCACAGCAGGCCTTATGCCTACATACTGTTCTGTAATATCAAATGGTTTCTTTAAAATTTCCTTAATTTTTCCAGAAAGCTCTTCCTTGCTTTCCTCAGAGATTTCTTCAGTTAAGTCGCGCCAGTTATACGTGGCCCCTACCCTATACTTCTCCCCGCCTAAAGGCACAACGTAAACTGCTTTGTTATAGATATATTCTGCCTTGAAATCAGGCACTTTTATATCTAAAATTTCACCTTTGTTCAAAGAGAAAGGCAACCAATTGAAGTAGGGGTTCTCAGCCCCCTGGGCACCTTCGCAGAAAATTATTTTCCGGGCCTGCACATCCTGATACTGTACTCCATGGGGTACCATCTGCAACTGGCTTATATCAAACGGTTGAGAGCGCAAGACATTGCGTGCGGCTAAGTCTTTTTCCCGCAGACTTAGAAAAGAACGCAGGGCCACATAGCCTCCTTTCTTTATCAGCAGCCCACCCAACTCCTGTGACACATTCTCTGAGGGAGGCAGGTGCAAATGAGTGGTTTCCACATATTCCTGCCAGGAAGTATCGGCGCTTTTCCCCATCCAGGTGTTCTGTTCTTCAGGGGTGGAGAATAACTTTAGAATGGGCTTTTGGAAGAACAGCTGCTCGCCATACTGCTTTTCCAGGGCTTGGTAAAACTGGGTGGCCACAGGCAGAAATGCGTCAATCTGCCAGCTTTTGGCAAACCGTTTACCCGCCACCGGATTAATCAATCCTGCCGCTACTCTTGAGGCAGCATTGCTTTTGGGCACATCATACACCACAACTGTTTTACCGCTGTTTTCTAAAAAACAGGTCAAAATAGCGCCGGCTAAGCCATGGCCAACCACCAGATAGTCATAAATCATAGGGCAAGGTACGGCTTGTGCCGCTGAAATGCGTAACTTAGAGCCATCAAAATAACGTTGTAAGAACCTATGATGTCTGTTGGTTTGCAAATAAAGAGCTTCACGTTCAATCCTTTCGCTGAAAATACTTATGTACTGTTTGATGACACAAAGGAGTGCGTGGTGATTGACCCCGGTTGTTCAAACCAACAGGAGCAACAACAGCTGAAGGATTTTATTCAGCGGCAAGAACTGAAAGTGGTACGTTTGCTGAACACACACTGCCACATAGACCATGTGTTGGGTAATAAATTTGTTGCAGACACCTATAACGTTCCGCTGGAGATACATGAAAAAGACCTGGAGGTGTTACGTGCCGTGCCAACCTACTCAGCGGCCTATGGTTTTCCGCAGTACCAGGAAATTTTACCGGAGAAATACCTGAAAGAGGGAGAGAACGTTTCTTTTGGTGAAACTGAGCTGCAAGTGCTTTTTACCCCTGGCCATGCACCGGGCCATGTGGTTTTTTACCACGAGCCCAGCCAGAACGTAATTGGTGGCGACGTTTTATTTCACCGCAGTATTGGCCGCACTGATTTGCCCGGCGGTGACCATGAAACTTTACTTCAAAGTATCCGAACCAAGTTGTTCACTTTACCAGATGAAGTAACCGTTCATCCTGGCCATGGCCCTTCTACCACCGTTGGCGAAGAAAAAACCAGCAATCCGTTTTTGAGCTAGTTTTAGAAAAAGAGGGCAAAAACGCACCTTCCCATTCATGAAAAAGAACATACCCAATTTTATCACCTGCCTAAACCTGCTGTGCGGCTGTTTAGCCATTTACTTTATTTTTCAGCAGGAGTTGGTGACGGCTGCTTACTTGGTTGTCATTGCCGCCGTGCTTGACTTCATGGATGGCATGGTAGCACGGGTGCTGCATGTGTATTCTGAAATAGGCAAACAATTAGACTCACTAGCCGACATGGTTTCTTTTGGTTTTGTACCCGGGGCTGTCATGCTGCAATTATTTTCGCGCAGCCTTGAGTCTAATGGCTTTACTGAACCAGTTGCCTCCATGCTACCGTTTCTGGGCTTTTTGATCACTATTTTTTCAGCCTTGCGTTTAGCCAAATTCAATATTGACACCCGTCAAACTACTTCTTTTATTGGTGTACCCACCCCGGCCTGTACTATGTTGATTATTTCTTTCCCGCTCATTATGGCTAATGACTCTTTTGGGCTGACAGAAGTTATTTTGAACCCTTACTTTCTCATTGGCATCACGTTACTGTTCTCTTATTTGTTGGTAGCGGAACTGCCCCTGTTTGCTCTTAAATTCAAAACCTTTGCCTGGAAGGGGAATGAGATTAGGTTTATCTTCCTGGGGCTAGCCATTATTTTTTTTCTAGCGTTAAATTTTGCCGCCATACCTATAACTATAGCCTTATATATTTTACTTTCTCTCATAAAACCCTCCGTTTCATAAGTTCGCTGCCCGTTAAGCCTTAAACACACTACATAAGTTGTTTTATTTCAATGGGAAAGCTTCTTAAACTTGGTATAAAGGCAAGTGCATCTGAAAAAAGAATGGATGTACTAATTGGCTTTTGTTTTCGTTTACAACTTTAAGAAGCGTAGAAAGCCGCTGTGGACCATGAAGTTGAAGATGCGTGTAGAAAGCTATTGGTTAACCTAATGACGGAATTATTTTCTTACCGCCTTACAGGTATCTAAACATCTCAATAGGCATATAGACCCAAAAACTTGGCTCTGAACCTATGGAATGGGTGCTGTGTTGCGGAGTAAGTACTTTAACCAGTGTACATGCGTTTGTTAAGAAAATCTCTTTTTGTTGCCGTAAACTTTTGGGCATTTGTGGCTACGGCATGGGCTCAGTCAGAAGATTCTCGTGTTATTCACTGGCGAAATGCACCTGCTACGGCTTTTGGTCTTTCTGCTACCCCTCCTGCTGCCCCTACTTTTGATGAAGCTGCTTATAATAGTGGTGAAGGAGTACCTTATTATGTGCTGACTATTTCTAATGCGGCCGTTACCTCCTTTGAATTTGTACAAGCAGAGTTTGCACCTCTTACCGCAGCTGAGGCACGTTATTTTCCTAGCAAAGAATTAAAATCCCAACTTGACCCCACCATTACAACAGGTACTGCCAACCGAGTGCCTATGTCCACCATTTTCTTCAAGGCCCTTCGCCTCAATCCGCAAACGGGGGCTCCGGAAAAATTGGTAAAGTTCAGCTATCGTTATCAAACAGGCGGTAATACCCAAAGAAGACCTACTAACCAAACGTTTGCCCGAAGAAACTATGCTACCACTTCTGTTTTAAGCAGCGGCGACTGGTATAAAATAGGAGTGACGGCAAGCGGCATTTACAAAATTGACAGAGCCACTCTGCAGGCCATGGGCATTAATGCGCAGTCTGTCAATCCAAAAAATCTGAAGTTGTATGGTAACGGGGGCGGTATGTTGCCCCAGCCTAATTCAGCTCCCCGTATTGATGATTTAAAAGAAAACGCTATTTGGGTTCAGGGCGAGAGTGACAACTCATTTGATAACAGTGATTATATTCTTTTTTACGGAGAGGGGCCACACACTTGGTCACACACTCCAAACGCGCCATCGCCCTTTACACACTCTTATAATCTTTACAGTGATACTACGTATTATTACCTGCATGTTGGTGCAACCGCTGGTAAACGAATAGCGCCTGCCTCTTCTGTTTCTGGTTCATTTCCTGTCATCAGCAGCTTTGACGAAAGAGCGTTTCATGAACAGGACTTGGTAAATAGGGTTAATTCAGGCCGGGAATGGTACGGTGAGGAGTTTAACAACTTCACCAAAGAGCGTTCCTTTACTTTTCCAGTTACAGATTTAGTGCCTAATACTCCTGTTAAAATCACATCTTCGGTATTAGGTTTCTACTTGAGCAATGGTTCTTTTGTAAACGTTAATCCGTTCACCGTTACTTTAAATGGAGCAGAAGTTGGTAAACACAGCTTAAACTCCATTGTTATCAGCGACTACAATTTACAAGGCAGAAATGACACCAGGCATTTTAATGGAATACCTTCTGGAAATAACGGCCTGAACATATCTTACACCTTCCACCCAGGAAGTTTTTCTACGGCCACAGGCTTTCTTAATTACGTGGCTATTGTAGCACAAAGGCAACTAAAGCTATTTGGCAACTCCACAAGCTTCAGATCAACCGAAAGTTTAAAGCAGCCTTTCAGCACGTTCCAAATTGCCGGTGTTCCCTCCGCTAGTGATTTTAAAATTTGGAACATCACAAATCCACTGGAACCTCTTAATCAGCAGTATTCTGTTAATAACGGTACTGCCGTCTTTTCCGCTAGTAGTAGTCAATTGCACGAGTACATTGCCTTTCAAGGCAACAGTTTTCCTGCTCCTACCTTCGTCAAAAAGGTAGCCAACCAAAATCTGCATAGCCTAAGCGGCGAAAACATTGATCTGGTTATTATTGCTCATCCAGCATTCTTGACACAAGCTCGCCGCTTAGCCGATCACCGCCGCACTAAAACAGGCCTTCAGGTAGAGGTGGTCCCATTGCCTCAGATTTACGAGGAGTTCTCTTCAGGAAGGCAAGACATTACTGCCATTCGTGATTTCATGAAAATGCTGTATGACCGCAGCAACAAGCGGGGCGAGCAGCAACTCAAACTTCTCTTGTTTGGCGATGCCTCTTTCGATTACAAGAACAGACTACCGCAGAATACAAACTTTGTTCCTATTTACGAGTCAAGGCAATCCCTTGACCCTATAGAGTCTTATTCATCAGATGACTATTATGGCTTTTTAGCAGAGGAAGAGGGAGAGTGGTCTGAAACTGATTTTTCTCAAAGTAGGAACCACTACCTTGATGTCGGCATTGGCCGCTTACCTGCTAAATCCGCAGCCGAAGCAGATTTGATGGTAGATAAAATCATTGGGTATGAAAGCCCTCAAACCTTTGGTAACTGGCGCAAGCGTCTTGTTTTCTTAGCGGATGACGGTGATGGAAATGAGCATTTGCTTGATGCTGAAAACTTGGCGGAGAAGAATGTAGAACAGCAGCATCCGGAGTATCTTGCCCAAAAGATATATCTAGATTTATACCCACAGATCTCAGTGCCGAATGGCAAACGTTCTCCTGAAACAAACCGGAATCTGCGAGAGGCCATTGAGAAAGGCGCCTTACTGGTAAATTACACCGGGCATGGCAACGTGGTTAGCTTGGCTGAAGAGCAGATTTTAACTATAAATGAAATACAGAGCTGGAAAAACGCAGATAAGTTAACGTTTCTATTGACCGCTACCTGTGAATTTGGGAGGTATGACGACCCGCGTCGCAACTCAGGTGCTGAAACAGCTTTATTACACGCTGGAGGTGGGGCCGTGGGCATGGTGACCACCACCCGCCCGGTTTATTCAAACGGTAACAAGAAGTTTAATAGCGAGTTCTTTAATGTTCTTTTTGTACCTACTGCAGATGGCTCTATGCCAGACTTAGGTTTACTGTTGGCCAAAGCTAAAAACAACAGCTTAGGCTATCGGGTCAACAACAGAAATTTTGCGTTACTGGGAGACCCCTCTATGACTCTGGCATATCCAGAACTGAAAGTTGCCCTTAGCACCATTAATGGAAAACCTGTTACGGCGGCCACCACAGATACCTTGAAAGCGTTAGCAAAAGTAACTATGGAAGGCATGGTGACCAATGCACATGGGCAAACCGTTAATGATTTTCAAGGGCAGGTGCATGTTACAGTTTTTGATAAGCGCACTTCTGTGACCACGTTAGGTGATGAGCCTAGAGATACTAAGCGGGAGGTGATGGTCAGGAATAACGTTCTTTATGATGGCTTAGCCAGCGTACACAATGGCTTATTCAAAATTTCTTTTGTGGTACCTAAAGATATAAATTACCAGGTAGGGTTTGGAAGCATTCATCTATATGCCTTTTCATCCACTACAGACGGACATGGCGCTGCCGTTGCACCCGTTGGTAGCGCAGACGCCACTGTATCTGCTGATAACACTCCTCCAGATATTCAGTTGTATATAAATGATGAGTCTTTTGTCTCTGGAGGTATAACAGGGAAAGACGGTATTATCTTAGCGCATTTGTTTGATGATAATGGTATCAATACTGCCGGCGCAGGCATAGGCCATGAGATTACAGCCGTTCTTGATGATAAGAATTCAGAGCCGTTGCTGTTAAATGAGTTTTACACTGCTGATGTAGATTCGTACCAATCAGGAAAAGTAAGATATCCTTTTAAAGATTTAGCTCCAGGCCCGCATACTTTGCAATTGAAAGCTTGGGACACCCACAACAACTCCAGCACTTCTAAAATTGAATTTATTGTAGCGTCTACCGAACAATTGGCTTTAGAGCATGTCTTTAATGTACCTAATCCTTTTGTCTCTTCTACTACCTTTCAATTTGACCATAACCGAGCTGGCCAAGAGCTTGATGTCCTTATTCAGATTTTTACCGTATCTGGTAAATTAGTTAAGACATTACATGGCATTAGTGACGGCAGCTCACATTTTTCTGGTATTACTTGGGATGGACGTGACGATTATTATGATGTTTTAGCGAAAGGGGTATATATTTATAAACTTAATGTTCGTTCAAGACTAGATGGCGCTACTACCTCTCGCTTTGAAAAGCTAGTTTTACTTAAATAACGTATTCTGATTACACCAAAAACTTCTGCATGGACTTTATTACGCTTAGATTTAGTGCACTTAGCTGCCTCTTTGTTATAGCAGCCAGCATTTCGGCTTTAGCACAAAATACTATTGGCCAAAACGACTCATATAGGCCAATCATAACTGCCGTGCCTGTACTTACTGTTTCTCCAGATGCTCGTTCCGCCGCCATGGGTGACGCAGGTGTAGCCATTAGTCCTGATGCGAACTCTCCTCATTGGAACCCTGCCAAGCTAGGCTTTTTAGAAACTGATTTTGGAGCCGCCCTTTCTTATACTCCTTGGTTAAGAAATATTGTGAGTGACATGCACCTGGGATATTTATCAGGGCATAAAAAGCTTGGTGAAAATTCTTCTCTAGCAGTTTCATTGCTGTACTTTGATTTAGGTGAGATTAGGTTTACCAATTCACAAGGTGATCAAACAGATTACTTCAACCCCAAGGAATATACTTTCAATGTTGCTTATGGCCAAAAGTTGAGCGAGAACCTGAGCCTAGGTGTTGGAGCCCGTTTTATTCGTTCAAACTTAGCCGGTAACACAAATATCTCTGGTTCTAGCCAAGGTAGTGTTGAATCTCAACCAGGCAATTCGGCAGCAGTTGATTTGGGTATCTACTATACCAAAGACTTAACCATTGGTGCTAGAAATTATAACCTAGCCCTTGGGGGAAATATATCGAACATTGGTGGTAAAATCACCTATTCGACCGCTGGTAGAAGAGACTTCTTACCTACCAACCTTAGATTAGGTACTGCCATTACCATGGAACTTGATCCGTACAATAAGATTACTTTAGCAGTTGATGGTAACAAGCTTTTAGTGCCTTATTCTCCGCCAGACGATGCTTCAGCTTATGAAGAGACGAGTGTATTCTCTGGAATTTTCCAATCGTTCACTGATGCCCCAGGTGGTGCTTCAGAAGAGCTGAAAGAGGTAAATATATCCACAGGACTAGAGTATTGGTATGACAACTTGTTTGCCGCCAGAGCTGGTTATTTCTATGAAAATGAATTAAAGGGAGGCCGTAACTATTTTACCATGGGTCTTGGTATTCGTTATCAAAAGTTTGGTGTAGATGCCGCTTACCTTATTCCAAACGAGCAAGGTAACCCATTGGCGCAAACCTTACGTTTCACCCTTCATTTCAAATTAAGTGAAAATGACTAACCCTCTATGGATTTAAACAGAAAAGAAGCTCCCCCTATTGCAGATATTGTTATCGATACGGCTCTACACCCTGAAGTAGTTTCTATTTCATCTGGAGTCAAAGTACATATACTAGAAGACAACATTCAACCCATAGCACGGGTTGAATTTGTTTTTAGGGCTGGTAAGTGGTACCAACCTAAGGCTGGTGTTGCTTCTCTTACAGCTAAAATGCTGAAGGAAGGAACTCTTCAAAAAAGTGCTAAGCAAATTGCTGACTCTATTGATTTCTATGGTGCATCCTTAGAAATCTCCCATGGCTTCGACAGATCTACTCTTACTTTATATTGCCTTTCAAAGCATCTAGAGCCCCTACTACCTTTGGCTCTGGAACTTATTGAACAACCTGCTTTTCCAGAAGAAGAGTTTGAACTGATGAAGCAAAGAGTCATTCAGACCCTAGCTGTTGATAAGCAAAAGAACAGCTACTTATCAAGTGAAACCTTCACTTCGGCTATTTATGGACAAGACCACCCTTATTCAAACTTGATAAATGAGGAAGAAATTGCAGCAATAACTATACAGGATTTGAAAAATTTTCATAGCTCATGCTATAGGTTAACTAATTCTGAAGTTTTTCTTACTGGTGAAATTCCAGCTTCTTCAAAAAACCTTCTTTTTGCTGTTTTAGATGGCTTACCTGCACAAGCTGTTCAAAATACAGAGTGGAATCAAATCTTAAATTCTGGTACTACTCCTCAAACTATCTTACAACCATCCAGTAATAAGATGCAAGCGTCCATCAGAATAGGGTGTACTGTTGTTCCACCTGGCCATTCTGATTATGCCGCTTTCTATGTATTAAACCATACATTGGGTGGATACTTTGGCGCCAGGCTGATGAAGAATATAAGAGAAGACAAGGGCTATACGTATGGCATTTATTCTTCAATTTCTTCAAAGGAAAAAGGTTCTTTGTTTTCTATTGGAACTGACATTAAAGGGGATAAGATTAATGAGACTTTGACAGAAATTTCTAAAGAAATTTCTGCCTTACAACATGAACTTGTTCCAAAAGAGGAACTGCTTACTGTACAAAAACATATCGCAGGTAAATTTATTTCTGATACGTCTACCATTTTCGACAAAATGGATAAGTATAAGAGCACTGTCTTTTTTAATTTGCCTCCTGATTTTTATTCTCAGTTACAGCACTCAGTAAAAGATCTCACATCTACAGAATTAAAGAGTATAGCTGAAAAGTATTTGAAAGAAGAAAGCCTTTATATAGTTGTTGTTGGAGGTGAGCATTAGATCTAACAACAAAAGAATTTATCTCACATAAAAAAGGGGAACAGTATAAATCTGTTCCCCTTTTTTATGTGAGATTGTTACATATCCATTCACCTGTCCTACAGCTTACCTTCGGCGAGTGCGTCTGGAATGTCTCCTTGTCCCACTGAAAATATTTTCACAGAACCCTGCGTGCCCCAAGAGTTTCCCCCCCTGCCTAGCTTCCCTGGTTCCTTCGGCGGCTGTACCCACTCCGTGCTCAGTCTTACCTGGATGATGTGTTCGGGCGCGGCGTGAAAAGAGGAGAGGCCCCGGCTGCTGTCTCCAGCTGTCGGGGCCTCCTTGTTGGGGGTTGGCGGCTACCTACTCTCCCGCG
>NZ_LRML01000016.1 GCF_001647285.1 Rufibacter roseus | reverse complement strand
GTACCAGCGGCTCGTGGCCAAAGGAAAGAACCGAAAGCTGGCTTTGATAGCCGTGTGTAACAAGCTGCTCAAGCAGGCTTTTGCCATTGTAAATTCCGGTATTCCCTACCAACCGGATTTTAACAGAATTTCCGCCTAATTCCCTTGACTTTTAACAGAGTTCATGTTGGCGGGAGTTTTTCTTTTAAGTCCTTATCTTCTTTGCTTCTTAAACTTCAGGTAAGATAGAAGTTGATTACAAACTGTATTGAGAATCTAAAAAGAGCCCTCAGCTTATCCGTTGTGAGAAAAGTAATAAATTAAATGCAGAGCAAGTCCTAACAAAAAGAATCCAATAATTATATGCATACACCCATAGGAGAGTTGGTCGGCTGGTGGCGCACTAGTATCACCATTCCAAATTTCTTTAAATGTCGGAGCTTTTTTCTTTGTAAATATAGCATACAATGATAAAGCTATCCATCGTGCTGTTACTCCTATAAATTCTAGGATAAGCGACCTCATTTATATTTTTTGAAATTGTCTTTCCAATCCATTCGTAAGGCTGGCGAGAGTAAGTTGCAAATAAAATTCGTAAGCTATCGGCAACAGTCAATTTAAAATTACCGCCAACGTCTAGTGTAAGCGACGGGCGAGGCCGTCGGCCGAGACTGACGTTTAGGCGTTGTTGGTAAAAGTTATTTTTTGACCATTTCCTGTTTATTTAATTCTGAAAGCTTAATGGTCGGTAAAACTCAGCTATACTTTTCCCATTCCTTACTTTCCATTTGGTCTTCATGCAGATTGGTCGCATACCACCCTTTGCCTATTTTCAAGTAAAAATCCTCTCCGAAATAGTGAAGCGGGAGAGGCGGGTAAAACTTGCCTTTAGCTAACGGTTTACGTCCAGCCAATATCAGACGGTTTTCGAGAAAATATTTGAAAGCTTCAGAGTCCGTTTGCGATGTTTCTGAATCCGCTTTGGAACAATTAACCCGTTGGGTAAAGTCTTTTCCGCTTTTCTTCCAAATGATTCTTGCAGTAAGGAAGTCGTTACATTCTTTAGAGCTATTTAGGCTATGGCAGCCAACACAATATTGATAGTAGACCATCATAGTATCCACTCCTTCAGATTCCAATGTAGTCACTACTTTTCTGATTGACGGGTGGATATTTTCCAAATCAGCATTCTGACTATATGAAATTATAGAACCAAGAACAAGCAAAGTCATTATGAAAAGGGATTTACTCATTCTTCATATTTATAATTTTTACCAACGTTTAGTTTAAGCGGCGGCGAAGGCCGTCGGCAGAAGCTGGCGTTTATACAGTGTTATGTCTTGTTTTTCTTTCTGAATATAGCTGATATATTTTTCAACCCACATGATTTGTGGCTTATTCAAGGACTTATCTAGCACTAATCCCAGCTCAATAAGTTTGAAGAAGCTTTCTTCTGTCGCTGGTTTTTCATCTATACTAAAGAGGAACCTTTTAAGGTTACATTCAAGTAGAACAGTATCAATACTTGAAAGTGCATCTAAAACCCTTGTTGAGAACTTCTCACTAACCTTCCTGTGGTCGCTTGCAAGAAGGTAATATTTTCTACTAAAAATTTTATGATTACTGAAATCAAGTTCCTGCTTCTTAAAGAGTTCAGTGATTTTATCCGCCGTGGTTTCAGGTCGCATAAAAACCTTCCCAATGCTATCGTCGAGTCTTAGGAAGCCATATAGATAATAATCAGTTTTATAGGGACTTTCTAATTTGTACCGATTAGGAAAGTAGACTTGGTATTGAGCAACACATAAGTAAAGCCTGTTCCTTTTACTTGAGACTTCATAGGTGGCCAAATGTTTAAATCCTTCTTTTCCTGTAAGTTCTTTGAATACTGAAATATCTGGGTTTCTGACCTTTTTTAAACTGATATCCTCGCTTTGGAAATTCTTGATGAAATCGAGCATGTTACAGTTCCTTATCCACTTGCAGGTTTTCAGCTACAAATTTTCATTTTATAAATTAGACATAACGTACTTGTGTAAACGGCGGCGAAGGCCGTCGGCCGATGCTGGCGTTTACACGTTGTTGACACAAGTACTTTTATCACTGGAACTTGAAAGGCAAAATTATTTCTGCCTTAACTTGCTTGCCATTGCAAATAGCAGGATTCCATTTCCTCATTGAAGTCAATGTTTGAACAAAGTTTTCATTTACTAATGGATTCTTAGACTTCTCAACCAATTTAATATCCATTATTTCTCCGCATTGATTAATTATAAATGACGCTACAATAGTTTCATTTCCAGAATAATGGTTAGGAAACCTAAAATTTTTACTTATATATTCATAAGTCGTACTTACAGATTCCCCATATGTCGGAGATTTATCGAATCTCGTATAAATTTTTTCTTTAGATAGGGAATCAATTCTGAAGTCGCACGTTTTATTTTGTCCATTTGCACTTATAGCCAGAGACACCACTAACATAACTAAAATAAGCTGTCTCATATCATTTTTTGTATTTGTGTCAACGGTTTGGCTAAAAAGCGTTTTAATGCTTTTTAGCTATTGTTGTGGGTAGTTTTTCTTTCTGGTAGAAATACTTTAATAAGCTCTTAGGCTCTTTGGTTTTGATTTCGTAAGAGAATGATTCAGTTGGTAATCCTCTTGTGTCGTATCGATATTCCTCCCTTGTGTCGGCGGTGTTTGAACTGTAGTATTCTTTTGCTGCAAGTTTCCCCTCTTGGTTGTAAATAGGTCTAAACCCCCAGGTACTGACTAGGCTATCACTCTGAAACGACTCACTTCTATAATTTATAATCCTGTTCATTGGGTCAAATTCTTGAGTGAGTATAGTTTCGAATCCTGTCGTTGTGGACTGGCTCATCCGTTCAACCGACTTAACCAGCGCGCCATCCTGAAATTCGTATGTGGTCAAATTCTCTAATCTGGGAGTGCCATAAATAAAATGGCCATAGAATCTTTCCTTCCTAATCAGATTGTTATCCGCATCATAATGATAGTAAGTAGCCGAATTGATTTTACCGTCGTCATTGTATACGACCCACTGGTCGAGTCTTGACAGCTCATCATAAATTTTGCGATAATTCAAATGCCTTTCTCCAGTCGCAACTCTGGTGGCGTAACGTTCGAACTCCCTACCTAGGCTATCATAGGTTATGTCATAGGCAATGGGTTCGGAGAAATTTGAGAAGAAGTCGAGATTCCGTTGAATTATGAGAGTACTGTCCTTTATTTTTCCTTTTCCAGAAACTCTATATCGGTAAATCTTTACTGCATTGGTTCCACTCACATTTGCCGTATCACTTCCAGCAAGTTCTAAAAGTTTGGAGAAAGCTAACTCTCCCTCATCCGTCTGCAAGTTGCTACTGGGATTAGTCCTTTGTAAGGAACAGCCCCAGGCAACAAATAAGATTAGTATATACCAAGGCTTTTTCATTTTATAAATTACCCACAACGGACTCGTGTAAAAAGTGTGCGAGGCCGTCGGCCGACGCATAATTTTTACACAATGTTGTGCGTAGGTTTTCTTTCAATTACCACCAGAAGTATAATATATTTTCTTCTTTGGTGTCTGATATTGCAAAGTCTCCTTTGCCCAATGGTATTTCGGCTATTGCAGTCCGTAGCTTTTTTAGTTTACCTTTCCAGAACTGGATTTCTACATCTCCATTATTCTCAATAACCGTCCAAAAGTCATCTGATTCAAGCTTTCTTGAGTTTAATGTCAATTGCTGGGCACTTTTCCAACCAGCTTGTCCGCGTTGGTTGTTGGGAACATTTAGTTGCGCTTGTGTCGGTTCTTCGGTTGTCAGGGTTTTCTTTGTTGACCATTCACAGCTGTCCATCAAATCCAACAAGTCAACTAGATTCTGGCTAGCGGCTTTGTCGACTGTAAGGTTCCAACCTGGATAATTTCTTTGGTTGTCTTTATACTTCCAGAGAAAGACCTTTCCGCTAACTTTAAACTTCTGAATCTCCTCTTTCATATTTTAACTTACGCACAACGGCTAGTGCATGAGGCGTGCAAGGCCATCGGCCGTAGCATGGCTTATGCACAATGTTAGGTGCCGTAATTTTTTATTAATTTTTTAAACGTGTCTCTGCCGCGGACGAATGTTTGCCTTTGCTTAATCTCTGGCATTCTCTCTAACAGCCTATCAGGATTTTCAGCTTCAATGATTCTGTAATCGTTTCTGTTGAAGATTTCAAACTTATAACTTATCCCGTCGCTAGTATGATAGTAAGTTTCGGTTGAATCATTCAATTTAATCCTAGTCGTGTTTATAGTCGAACTGCTCAATCCCCAGAAACCAATTTCCCCAAGTTGCCTCACAAGTTTATCAGGTTCGTCACGAGCAATTTTTTTAATATTAATCTTTGGCTTTGAATAGTCTCCGTTCTTTCTCTTCTTGGATTTTAAATTAATAAAGTACCACTGTCCATCTTTTAAGGCTAATATTTGGTACTGTTGTCTATCTCTGCCCCAGTAGCTATCCTCAGTAAAGGCAAGCACAAAATCATACTGTCCATTGAATGCATGGTATACTAATGACGCTTTTTTCTCTTGATGATTTGTATTGGAAATAATCTCAGGAATCTGTCCAAGCGAGTTAAGGCTTGCCAATAACAGAAATGCCAATACATAAATTTTCATTGTTTTAATTCTTATGGCACCTAACGTACTTGGCTAAACGACGGGCGAGGCCGTCGGCCGAAGGCTGACGTTTAGGTGTTGTTGGGCATGAGTTATTTTTCTTTACCCAAACAGTTAGGGTTCAACATAATCTTGCACTCATTTTGTTGAATTTCTTTAAAAGTGAATGAAAGCCTTTTTACATACATCCTATTTTTAACAATATAATCCCAAGATTTACCTTTTATCATTTTCTCATCAAAAACAAATATTTGCAAAGTGTCATTTGGGTTAAGCCTTTTCCATGTTGCTTCTTCACAAAGCGGTATGTAGAACAATTCCTTTTTACCTAAAGAAGGCAAAAAATAAATAGAGTCGTTTCCTAGAATCTGGTTTTTACTAAGAAAGGAAAGTGTTGTATCAGGGTAATTAAAACTTGGTACACAATAAACGTTTTGAGAAAAGCCATTAGATACTTCAATAAAGTTGTTTCGCATTTTCTTATCTATACACTTAAAAGCCAAAAGTGGCATTACAAGGACTAATAAGAAATTGGCTGCTCTCATTTTTATTTTTTATTAATTCTGCCCAACGTCTAGTGCATGAGGCGTGCAAGGCCGTCGGCCGAAGCATGACTTATGCACCTTGTTAGGTGTTGTTTTTTTTTCTTCTTAACCAATAAACTGGAGAATATATTCTTCTTCTTTACTAGCTTGGCTAAATAGGTTCTTTAACTTCTCAAAGTCCTCTAAAATATGATTCAAGTTGAAGGCTTGTTCAGGGGAGTTGTCAGAATGCCAAACATTTGGGTATATATCATTCTCATTCAATTCTTCTGCGTTAAAGCGAGAGGCAACTTCTTGTTTGGTTAGCCTTTCCAGCTTTGAATTAACTGCTCTAATTTTCTCTGACGGTAAGTAACTAAGTAAGCTTCCATTAAAGAAGAGGTCGTGTAGTTCTTCATCGCTCAATTTACTGAAGTCAGGTTCTATACCATTCTCATCATAGCATACAGGATTGAATATTTCATCCAAAACTACTTGAGTGCTGTCGTCTTCTCCTTTCTTAAGGATGAAGTCTAAGCCCATGAAGAATTTTTCGAAGGTGGCAAATCCCTTTGCTAGAGAAATCAATTGCTGCTGGTCGCTTCTGTTATCCTCAAAGTCAGTTTTTGATATTCTATATAGCGTAGCTGATTGACCCATATTTATATTATAAATTACACCTAACTATTGTATAAAAACACCAGGTATACTTATCGGCACTATATGTGGAGGTGGTACCACCCGCTATGTTCCGGTTTCTTTTTCAAAGGCGTTCCGCCTTTACTTATACAATTTACATATTAGGCAGCATGTTCGCAACTAAATTCGGAAAACTGCCTTTTAGAGCTTTTATAAGAGGTTTCAAACTGGTTATAGCCCTATAAAAGCGCATAAAATTGAGTAGGAGAGGGCGAGGCAAAGCCGTAATATATACGTATATAAACGTATTATACGTATATATTACGGTTAATTATCAGGCTCCGGGAGCTTACCAAAGGCATCTGCAGTTTAAGGCATTTTTCATGAAAACAGCCCCAAAACACAAATCCCTTCCAGCACCAGGCCAGAAAGGATTCATAAATGGTAAAATATATTTAACCTGTTAGGTTAGCTTAAGGTCAGAAATAATACGCTGTATTTTCTCGTCCAGCTTTTTGCCTACCTGCTCAAACTCTTCAGCTGAGTTTAGGGGCTCACGCACGCTGAAGTAGAACTTTATTTTAGGTTCTGTACCAGAAGGCCTGGCAGACACTTTGGTGCCGTCTTCGGTCAGGAACTGCAGCACGTTTGAGCTTTCCAGGCCAGTGGCTTTCTCCTCGCCAGACTGTAAGTTGCGGCTGAAGCCAGTTTTATAGTCAATGAGAGTAGTAACCGGAGAACCGGCAATGGTTTGCGGCGGGTTCTCGCGCAGCTCCTGCATCATCTCCTGAATTTCCAGGGCACCACGGTGGCCTTTTTTGGTAAGGGAGATCAAGTCTTCTTTGAAGTACCCGAACTCCGTGTACATTTGAATCATGAGTTCAAAGATGCTCTTGCCCTGGTCTTTGGCAGAGGCTACCATTTCAGCTATCATGGCGCAGGCAGATACGGCGTCTTTGTCACGCACGAAGTCACCCACCAAGAAACCATAGCTTTCCTCGCCACCGCAGATGTACTGGGCCTCGCCCTCTTTCTCGCGCATGATGGTGGCAATGTACTTGAAGCCGGTCAGGGTTTCGTAGCAGTCTACACCAAAGCCTTCGGCTACGCGGTTAATAAGGTCGGTGGTGACAATGGTGTTCACCACGTATTCTTTACCGGTAAGCTTGCCCGCTTTTTTCCAGGCTTGTAGAATGTAGTAGGTAAGCAGGGCGGCAGTTTGGTTACCGTTCAAGAGTACCCACTGCCCGTGCTGGTCTTTTACGGCCATGCCCACGCGGTCAGCGTCAGGGTCGGTGGCCATGACTAAATCGGCATCCAGTTCCTTCGCTTTCTGCATGGCCAGATCCATGGCGTCTTTCTCTTCAGGGTTAGGGTACACCACGGTTGGGAAGTTGCCGTCTGGCGTGGCCTGCGCCTCCAGCACGTGCACATTGGTAAATCCGAAACGCTCCAGTGCACGGGGCACCAAGGTCACGCCGGTACCGTGAATAGGGGTGAAGACAATTTTAAGATCTTGCTGCCGCTTAATCATTTCTGGGTCCACGCTCAGGGTCGCCACTTTGTCTAAGTAGGCCTGGTCTACTTCCTCCAGAATGTATTCAATGTTGGCTTCGTTGCGATCAAACTTCACCTGGTCCACGCTCTGGATCTTGTTTACCTCGGCAATGATGTTCTTATCGTGCGGAGCCGTTACTTGGCCACCGTCGTTCCAGTAGGCCTTGTAACCGTTGTACTCTTTGGGGTTGTGGGAAGCCGTGAGTACCACGCCGCTCTGGCAACCCAGATGCCGTATGGCGAAAGACAAAATTGGTGTGGGACGCAGTTCTTTGAAGAAGTATACTTTTATACCGTTGGCGCTGAACACATCGGCTACCACGCGCGCAAAAACATCAGAGTTATTACGGCTGTCATGCGCTATGGCTACGCTCACCCGCTGGTCTGGGAACGACTTGAGAAGATAGTTGCTGAGGCCTTGGGTGGCCATGCCAATGGTGTACCGGTTCATACGGTTACTGCCCACGCCCATAATGCCCCGCAAGCCACCCGTGCCAAACTCCAGTTCTTTGTAAAATGAGTCGGTGAGGGTATCCGTGTCTTTGGCGTCAACCAGACGCTGTAACTCAGCCTTGGTGTCGGCGTCGTAGCTGCCCTCGAGCCATGTATTTATTTTGTTCAGAATTTCCGGTTCCAGTGATAAGTTGTTTTCCATAGTTATGTATTAATGAGTGATGGACAGAATGTGTGAATGAGTGAATTTAGGGGAGAATGTGTGAAGGAGTGGTGAATAAAAAATTAATGATTGATCAGTAGATTTTAGTTTCTGTAAATGCTTTATCTCAGTCATTCAAACTCTCACAAAATCAGCTACTCAATATAACTTTATTCACTCAATCACTCCTTCACACATTCTCAATTATTAAAGATTCCCCCGCAGCGCCTGCTCGCGTTCTATGGCCTCAAACAAAGCTTTAAAGTTGCCTTTCCCGAAAGACTTGGCTCCTTTGCGCTGTATAATTTCATAGAACACCGTAGGGCGGTCTTCCACGGGTTTGGTGAAAATCTGGAGCAGGTAGCCCTCGTTGTCGCGGTCTACCAAAATGTTCAGGTCTTTGAGGGGCTGAAGGTCTTCGTCTATTTTGCCAACGCGGTCTAGCAGGTCCTCATAATAAGAGCTGGGCACCGTCAGAAACTCTACGCCCCGTCGGCGCAGTTCGGCCACGGTGTCTACAATGTCATCCGTGGCAATGGCAATGTGCTGTACGCCTGGTCCGCCGTAGAAATCTAAGTACTCTTCAATCTGCGATTTCTTCTTGCCCTCGGCTGGTTCGTTTATGGGGAATTTGACGTAGCCGTTTCCGTTGCTCATGACCTTACTCATAAGGGCAGAATATTCTGTGGAGATGTCTTCGTCGTCAAACGTGAGCAACAGCTGAAAGCCCATGACTTTGGCGTAAAAGTCTACCCAAGTGTTCATTTCGCCCCAGCCCACATTGCCTACGCAGTGGTCCACGTGCTTGAACCCAACCGGAGAAACCGGAAAGCTACTCTTTCTGGCCACGTACCCGGGCATAAAGGCGCCGCTGTAGTTCTTACGCTCCACAAACGTGTGCACTGTTTCGCCATAGGTGTAAATAGACGAAACTTTCACCTCGCCAAATTCATCGGTGAGTGTTTTTGGCTCACCTGCCGATTTGGCGCCCCGGCTTATGGTCTCCTGGTAAGATTTCTTGGCATCATCTACCCACAGAGCCATCACTTTCACGCCGTCACCATGCTTGCGGACATGCTCTGATATTTCTGAATCAGGTAGAAGGGAGGTGGTGAGGACAAACCGTACCTTGCCTTGCTGTAAAACATAAGAAGCCCGGTCACGTACTCCTGTTTCGGGTCCGGCGTAGGCTACCAACTCAAACCCGAAGGCGCTTTGGTAATAATAGGCGCTTTGTTTGGCGTTCCCTACATAGAACTCAATGTAATCTGTGCCATTTAACGGCAGAAAATCTGAATTTGTAGCCATAGTAGGTTCTTTATGAGGTGGAAAGGCTCCCAGCGGAAGGCTTTGCCGGTAAAAATAGAAGAATTGGGCCGGAAAGAAAATAAACTCTTTCCGAAGGGTTTTGCCCCATCTACTTGGAAATAGCGTCAGATGTTATAAAATTTGTGAAAAATACACCAAAGCATGAATATCCAAGATTTGAATACTTCGCTGGTTTCCCTTATCCAGAAAAAGCAGGAATTAGGCAAGCTCTCTTACAACGACGAGCGCTACGATGACGTGGAAGAGGAACTGCACGACCTGGAAGACGATTTCAATGATAATTACGGCGAATACCTGGAAGACGTTTTAGGTGATATTCACCATAAAATAAACTCCGACACCGATGTGCTTTTGCCCACCGCCTACCTGCCAGAAGCCCTGAATGAAGATGGCCAGGTGACGCTTACAGGCAAGCAGGGGGTTTGGGTAGAGACGGAAGTCTATCCTAACAAAGAGGCCCGTCTGGTACTGGTGCCAAATCCGGTGCGCTTCATCCTGACATCAGGTAAAACCGCACAGGTAGTCTGGAACTCAGAAGAGGCGTAAATCTTTTCCTCTTCTTACATTATTAGCAGCTCCCGCTGAAGTGAAAGCTTTGGCGGGAGCTTTGCTGTTTTTGGGGTGTTTTGCTGAAAAGAGGCCGAAAACAGATATACTGTCTTATGCGCTTGTTGTGAAATTTAAAGAATACTTGTAACCTGTGGCATGAAAAAAGAATGTACTTACCTTTTCCTTTTGGTCATAATTGCATTTGGCAGCTGCCAGAAAGAAAAGCCAGCGCAGGAAAAAGCTGGTTCCGCCAATGCCGGCACCACCACTCTCCCCGAAGCTTCTCCTAAAAACGATACAGTATATCAATATGCCTACCCAGATACAGAGAGAAGATATGACACCACTGAGGTAATAGTGGGTTCTGATGTGTACAAAGCCATCACACAAGCATATAGCCTTAACGACAGCTCAGTGGTGGAGGTATATGAGTGGGATAGCGGTGAGAAACCGGTGCCTCATAAATCATATAACCATGATACCCATTATCAGGTCAGGTTGCAGAAGAACGGGAAAGTGCTGTTTCAGAAGGCATTCAGGAAGGAGGACTTTATGAAGCTTGAAAAAGAAAACGGATACATTGGGGAAAGCGCCCCTATTCCTCCTGTGTTCAGAGGTGTGACTGCTGATGATAAAGTGCTTTTCGATATAGTGTTTGGGCTGCCTGATAGCGATGTGGGAGGCGTTGCCATGCTGGTAACCGACCTGAAAGGCACCCCCCTGCGCCTTCAAAATTACAGCCATACCGGTGGTGGTGGCTGTGACAGTGAGCTGCAGCTTACTAATGACCGTAAATATTATCTGAATTGCTCCTCTTTGTATGGACCCGCCGGATACATTTTTGATTTTGGGATAAGTGATGTGGTCTACAGCTCCTTCTTAACCGACACCACCTTTGTAGTAATTTATGATTATATTATTTCAAGAGGTTACAGAACAGAGAAGGGGGTGCGGGAGTACCATGAGGAGCGAGATAGGAAATCTAAGAATCTCATCTTTTACCACGTGAACGGGAAATCTCTGGCCGGCTATAGGTATGACGGTTTTTTTGAAGAGCTAGGCTATACCGCGCCTGTGGCCAAAGTTGATTCCAGTTTCGTTTTATTAGATGGAAAAGGAGAATCTTTGTTTATAATAGATATTGCTGATCCACTTCAAAACAAAACGACATACTTGCATGAACTGGAGAGATTAGACAAAAGAGTAAAAGACAAGACCGTAAATGAAATAAAACTGTACACGCCACAGGAATACTATTATTTCTATTTTACTCCAAACGGAATTAAATATTACGCTTCTACTTCTTACGAAGAATAAAACAAAAGCCGAAGCTTAATAGCTTCGGCTTTTGTTTTACGGAAAAGGTTGTGGTGCTGCTTAAAATCCTAATTTCTCCCGCACTTTCTGAAGCACCGGGGCTCCAATGGCACGGGCCTTGGCGGCACCTTCGGCCAATTTGGCATCTAACTCAGAAAGGTTGTTCATGTAATAGTTGAACCGCTCGCGGGGCTCAGCATATTTCTTCAGCATGAGTTCATACAGCGCCTGTTTGGCGTGACCGTAGCCGTAACCACCCGCCAAGTAGCTCTGGCGCAGAGATTCTGTTTCTTCTTCAGAAGCAATAAGTGAATAGAGCTTAAAGGTAAGATCTGTTTCAGGGTCTTTGGGCTCCTCAAGGGTTTTGCTGTCAGAAACAATGCTCATGATACGCTTCCGCAGCTCTTTCTCAGGTAAAAAGATGTCAATGGTGTTACCGTATGATTTGCTCATTTTCTCGCCATCTATGCCAGGTACCGTCATCACGTTCTCATCAACCTTGGCTTGGGGCAGCACAAAGGTTTCGCCGTAGATGTGGTTGAAAGAGCTGGCCAGGTCACGGGTGATTTCCAGGTGCTGTATCTGGTCTTTGCCTACCGGCACAAACTCCGCATCATACAGCAGAATGTCGGCAGCCATGAGCACCGGATACGTAAACAAACCTGAGTTTACGTCAGACAGTTGGCGGCGGGCCGATTTGTCTTTGAAAGAATGTGCGTTGGCCAACATAGGGTAGGGCGCAAAGCAGCTCAGGTACCAGGTTAATTCAGTTACCTCCGGCACATCAGACTGACGGTAGAAAATATGCTTGTCTGTGTCAAGTCCAAACGCTAACCAGGCCGCTGCTACGGCATACGTATTCATTCGGCGTACATCAGCCTCCCGAATGGTGGTTAAAGAATGTAAATCAGCAATAAAGTAAAGTGAATTATTCTCTGCTTTATTAGAGAGCTCAATTGCCGGAAGGATAGCACCCAACAAGTTGCCCAGATGTGGTCGGCCACTGCTTTGGATGCCCGTAAGAATTCGTGCCATGGTTTGTACTGTAATTTGTGCAAAGAAAGCGATTGCTAGGCAAACCGGAAAACGAAACCCGTGCTGTGCTGCTTTTTCTGGAGGAAGAACTTCTTTATTAACTGTTTTTGACCTGTTTTTCAAAAACCAAGGCTAAAACAAAGAGCGGTTATATGGCTTTGCCAGCCTCTTGCATGGCTTTAGGTGAATTAATTCAGGTAGATGGGAAAGTGTGTTTTTATTTAATAATATATGTTAAATAGAATTGTTATAGCTCCTTGTTAATGAATTTACTAACCTCTGGAGCTCTGCTGAGCAGCATTAAATGTTCTCCGCCTTTTATGATTTTCGTGTGAGGGTAAGGTGGGAACGGAAGCACTTTGTCTTCATCACCATGAATGATGACGGTGGTGGGAGCGGGGGAGGATTGTCTCCAGTTCAAGATCTGCTGCAGAGCCCAGCGTAAATAGGCAATATCAGTGTCCATGACTACTGCTTTCAGCAGCTTTTTTTCTTCTGAGGTCTTTGCTCCGAAAACCCAATTAGCAGGCGCTTCCCAAAGTCTTATGAGCCGGAACGGCAGCCACCGCTGTAACTTTAGAGCACCACCTATGCGGTAGTGCCACTGCAAATCTTTTGAACTGGCTAAGCTAGAAATGAGAATTACCTTATTAACCGGTTTAAGCTTTGCTACCTCCTGCGCTACAATACCGCCAAAGCTTACCCCAACTAGAATAGGAGGCTGTTCAGAGGGTTCAATTTGGGCTAATAACCGCTGGGCGTAAGACTGGAGTGACTCGCCTTTATGTGCCGGAATCCATGAGATGAATTTTGGGTTACGGTGGCGGAAAACCAAGTTCTGGAACATGCGTTCATCGGCTCCAAGCCCACTAAACAAGTATAATGGCGAAGGTGTCAATAGGTCTACGGTTTAATTTTGGTGATGCTCTCGCTTACCGGGAGGTAAACAGGCAATGCCGCCGAACCATACCATTCAAACAATTCCGCCTCCAGCAACTTTTCTTTCACGGCAGGGTCGGTTTGCAAGAGAGCGTTTGCTTCGGCAATGGTTTCTACGTTCAAAATAAAAAGCCCACGGTAGGCTTTGTCGTTTTTCATGAAGGGACCGGCAACCACAAGCTTGTTCTGGCTTGCCAACCGGTTTATGTTCTCCATGTGTCCCCTGAACAGCTGACTAACTCTCTCTTTATCCTGTATTTTGTTCGGCCCCGTCTTCAGAATAACAAAAACGTACTTCTTCATGCCATAATCATCGGCTCCTAAAGAGTCAGCCAATGCTTTGTTGTACGTGGGGTTCTGTGTTTGCGCCTGCAGCGTTTGACCCATCACCAGTAGCAAAAGAAGAAGAAAAAAGCTTTTCATGTTGGTTTAGTTGTAGATAAGGAATACAAGGTAGAAAGGTTCAGGCGTTATGGCAATGCCATAGCTGGTTTCAAGCGTTTCAGATCTTGTAGTAATGTATTGGTAAAAGCTTCTGAACCGGTTTTATTCAGGTGCGTGACGTTGTAAAAGAACTTTTTCTCTTGGCTAATTTTGTCTTGGGAGTAGTCTAGAAAAAGCAGCCGGTGTTGTGCTGCCATGTTCCGGTAGAGTTGTAAAATTTCTTCCCTGTTTTGCACGAATTTTTGCCCCTCTATGTACTCCGGAGAGTAAACGAAAATCACCTCAATGTTTTGGCGGGCACAATTTTGCAGAAACTGGTGGAACAGTTTTGTTAATTCTGGGTCGGGTATGGCTTTATAGTACTGTAGTTTTTCCTGAGCTTTTTCAAAGTCACCGTTCCAGGTTTCATCTTTAGCTCTGTAGCCTTTCACTCTTCCAGCACTTTGGTCTACAGGCACCACCGCATTCTTTACCGCATGTAGCACTGCCCACTTTTTACCAGAGTAGCGCAGCAGTGGCAAGTAGTAGTCTAAAAAAGAAAAGTGCCCGTAGGGAAGGGTGAAATTTTTTATGTTTTCATTATAGAGCATGTAAGGCAAGAACTGCTGCACATTGTACAGGTCGGGCAGCCTTTCCAGCGTAAAGACATCTAAGGAGTAAAGAATATACCTGGGCTTTGGGTTATATTTTAAGTACTCAAGGTGCCGTAGGTACTGCAGCTGAAAAGTATGCCCGTCTAACCCTAAATTGTACACGCTGCGGTGCAGCCCTTTCTCCAGAAGGATTGGGTTTAAGTGGGTCCAGGCCCGTGAAGAACCATAAACCACCACCTCTGCCCGTAAGTTGCCGCTGTACATGTCATTGTACACCGAATATTCGTCTTGTCCGTAAGCTTTTGACTTCTTCAGGTTATTGGACAGAAAAATATCCAGCGGATACGCTAAGACCAGCACAGGTAACAGGAAATAGCTTAAATTTTTGAGGAAGCGCTTCATGTTAGAACTGGAAATATATAAATGCCTGCGGTTGGCCCTCTAGCACAAAAATGGCAGCGGCCAGCATATAGTAAATGGTCAGGCGCATGGGCCTTTTCCATTTTTGCTCCAGTTTTTCCAGGGGGTGCAGCTTATGTTTGGTGCACCACTCAACCGAGATAAACACTGCCAGAATAAGCAGGAGTGGCAGGGTAATTTGAGCTTCAATTTCTATAGGGGCAAGAATGGAAGAAGAAAACATACCTGTAAGATATTGCACCGCATGAGACATATCATGCGCCCTGAAAAACACCCAGCCCAGTACTACTAAGCCAAAAGTGAAGATGATTTGGGTCGCTTCTTTTGCAGAGGGAAAGAAACTGGCCTCTGCCACAGTTCCTACATGTTGCCTGTTGCGTTTGAGTAAGAGCAGGGGCAGAAAATACAAAGCATGGAGAAGCCCCCAAACTATAAACGTCCAATTGGCACCATGCCATAACCCACTGACAATGAATATTATAAAGATGTTTCTGATGTTTAGCATGGTGCCGCCTCTGCTTCCTCCTAACGGGATGTACAGGTAATCTCTAAACCAGGTTGAAAGAGAGATATGCCAGCGGCGCCAGAATTCGGCCACATCTCTTGAAAAATAGGGGAACGCGAAGTTCCGCATCAGGTCGAAGCCGAACAGCCGCGCGGTGCCAATAGCTATGTCAGAATAACCAGAGAAGTCGCAGTAGATTTGAAAAGCGAAAAACACCGCCCCGAGCCACAGCGTACTGCCGGCATAATCTGAGGTGTGGTTAAAAGTCAAGTTGGCAAACTCGGCACAGTTGTCGGCTACCACTACTTTTTTGGATAATCCCCATAAAATCTGGCGCATTCCGTCTACCGCACTTCGGTATTGGAACTTGCGGGGTTGGTGAAACTGCGGTAGTAAATGAGTAGCCCGCTCAATCGGCCCAGCCACCAGCTGCGGAAAAAAGCTGACAAACGCCATAAAGGAAACAAAGTCTTTGGTAGGCGCTAACTTTTTTCGGTACACATCAATGGTGTAACTAAGGGTCTGGAAGGTATAGAAACTAATGCCCACCGGCAGCACAATATGGAGCGCATCTCCTGAAATAGGCCTGCCCAACAAAGTGAAAGCAGAGACGAAGTTTTCAAGGAAGAAGTTGTAGTACTTAAAAAAGCCCAGTAGCCCTAAATTGACCAGCACGCTTACCCACAGCAATGCTTTTCGTTTACCTGCGTGCGCCTCATTGCCCAACGCCAAACCGATGCCGTAATCCACGAGGGTGCTGAAGAAAATCAAGAAAAGAAAACGCCAGTCCCACCAGCCGTAAAACAAATAACTGGCGCCCACTATCAGCAGATTCTGCCACCATATGCTCTTGTTAGTAACAAACCAATAAAGCAGGAAGACTATTGGTAAGAACAGCGCAAAATCTATGGAGTTAAAGAGCATGATTTGGAGATAAACCCACTACTACAATGCAGACACAGCATTCCAGAAAATGGAGTTCCTAGTATGGAGAACCTGTTTTAGGCTTGTTTTTTTAAAATAAGCCTAAAATAGAAAATTAATCCTCAGAGAGTAAGGCTTCATGTTTTAGTTCTGTGTCTCCGGCTAAATAACGATCTATAAGGGCATGAGCCAAATACAGCAAAGGGGTAAGCAGCACAGCAATGGTAAATTTATAGAGGTAGTTGATCACTGAAACAGAAAGCACATCTTTCAGGGTCCAGTTATCAAATAGGTAAAAGGCAATGAAAAGCACTACCACCGTGTCCACTAACTGGGAGACCAAAGTTGAGCCGGTAGCCCTGAGCCAGATCATTTTACTGCCGGTCACGCTCTTGAGCCAGTGGAAAACATACGCATCCAATAATTGCCCTACCAGAAACGCCACTAGCGAACCCACAATGATACCCAGCCCCTGCCTGAAGACTTTGTTAAAGGCAAAGTTTATGTCAAAGCTGGAGCCATTGAACCCTTCAGCATTTACATCTAACCAAAACTGAGCTGGTGGTAAGGCCGTAGCTATCGTTATCACTAAAAAAGCATAGGCAATGAGCGCAGCCGTGAGGTAACTTATTTTCTTCACCCCCTCTTTCCCAAAATATTCATTTATAATGTCGGTGGCAATGAATACTACCGGCCAAATGATCACCCCGGCGGTAAGGTTGAAGTCTAGTTTTGCCCCCAGCACCGGAACCTGGGCACCGGGCAGGCCAAAGATTCCTTCGCCAGAGAAAATTTTCACACCAATCATTTCGGCCAGAAGGGCATTGGTCACTACTATACCACAAAGCACCATGAACAGCTGCCGTTTTTTAGATCCCATGTGGTGCAGCGAAGAAGCTGGAACAGTCATCAATGAAAAGATTTATACCCTACAAAGATGAGGAAACCTTGGAAATAAACATGTAGTAGTGTGGCTCAGGAAACCACTCTTCTGTTTTAGGAGCTTTTTTTTAAAAACAGGGCAAAAACAGCAACGTTTATTCTAACACACTAATGGTTTTACCTTCAGTGGCCAACATGGTATTGGGGAAAACAGCCTGAGCTTCTTCTAGCAGAAGGTTCAACTCTTTGTATCTGGCGGAAAAATGGCCAATTAACAGGCGTTTAACCTGCGCTTTATGAGCTAAAGTAGCGGCCTGTTCAGCTGTGCTATGAAAGGTGAAGTCGGCGCGGTGTAGCAGACTATTGTCAAAAGTAGCCTCGTGGTACAGCAGGTCAACACCTTGTACCAGCGGTAAAATATCTTCTTTGTAGCGGGTGTCGGCGCAATAGGCGTAGCTTCGGCTGCGCTTGGGGTCAGTAGTCACGTCAGCGTTCTGTACCACTACCTCACCGGCTTCATTATATATGTCTTCTCCCCACTTAAGCCTTACCAGTTGGGCAGGAGTTAAGAAAGAGGGGAGCTTGTTTTTAAGCAGATGGCGGGGCTTTTCTTTTTCCCGAAACAGGTAGCCACAGCAGGGAACACGGTGCAGCATGGGCAGCGTGTGTACTGTCATGGTTTTGTCTTCGTAGATCTTGCGAGAAACAGTAGTATCTACTTCAAAGAAATTTACTTTATAAGGTAACTGTGTACCCCCGTACTTGAACTGGAGCGTGAGAATCTCAGCGAGTCCCTTTGGTCCAAAAAGATTGATAGGAGTGGTCCGCTGCTGCAGGTGCATGGTAGAAAGCAAGCCTGCTAAGCCAAAGTAATGGTCACCGTGGAGGTGACTTATGAAGATGTTACAAATGCGCTGATGCTTTACTTTGTAACGCATCAGCTGCATTTGTGTACCTTCTCCGCAATCAAGCAGATTGATTTGGTTGCCTATGGTGAGAACCTGGGCGGTATGGTGACGGTCAAAAGAGGGTGTGGCAGAGGAGCTACCAAGAATTTTCAGCTCAAAGTCCAAACTGCGGCCCCCTTCAGACTATTCCTCTTTGTTTGTAAGGTCACTCTCAATCTCGTGCAGGAACACTCTGTCTATGCCTTCCTCAACGGTTGGCAGAATGTTCAACACAGACTCAAGCTTAGAGATAGTGATCAACTTGGTAACGTGCTCTTGCAGACCAGTTAAAATAAGAACTCCTCCGGAAGAGTTGCACAAGCGGTTGGCAATCAAAATGGAGCTAAGCCCAGAAGAATCAGTATATTTAACGTTGGTAAGGTCTAAGATCAAGTTGGTGATTCCTTCTGCATTCAACTTCACAAACTCAGACTTCAGATCTGGTGCGATCGTGGTGTCCAGTTTCTTCTCATCTATGGTGATGATAGTGTAATTCTCTTTTTTATCAATTGTGTACTTCATAAGTAACAGCAAAAAGGGTTAGAATGCGAATTTACCAAAAATTGGTTGAATAACAGTAACAAAGTCACTTAAAAAATGTTTGAGGCAATACTCTTCTCTAGCATTGCTGGTTGGCTGGCGTAGTCTTGGGGGGAGAACTTCTTGCCTAACAGTTGCTCATACAATTCTATGTAACGCTGAGAAATTTCAGATATTTTAGCGTCGGTCATTTCTGGTACCTGCTGCCCGTCTTTTCCCTGAAATCCATTCTCAATCAACCATTGACGTACAAACTCCTTAGAAAGTTGCCGTTGCGGCTCACCTTTCTGTTGCCTGTCTTCGTAACCTTCTGAATAAAAGAATCTTGAGGAGTCGGGTGTATGTATTTCATCAATCACTAAAATCTGACCGTCAGCTTTGCCGAATTCATATTTAGTGTCTACTAGAATGAGCCCACGCTCAGCCGCCAACTCGCTGCCACGCTTAAACAAGGCTCTGGTGTAAGCCTCTAACTGCAGGTAGTCTTCTTCTGAAACAATACCCTGTTTTAATATTTCTTCTCTTGAAATATCTTCATCATGGCCTTCAGAGGCTTTAGTAGTGGGGGTGATGATAGGTTCAGGAAAAGGATCGTTTTCACGCAGCCCTTCTGGGAGCGTTACTCCGCAAAGAGTACGCTTGCCAGCGCTGTACTCGCGCCAGGCGTGGCCTGCTAAATAACCTCTGATAACCATTTCTACCTTAAATGTTTCGCACTGGCGGCCAATGGTCACATTAGGCGCCGGCTGACTAATAACCCAGTTAGGCACCACGTCTTTGGTGGCTTCCAGAAAACTTGCGGCAATTTGGTTCAGCACCTGGCCTTTATATGGTATAGCCCGCGGGAGCACCACGTCAAATGCCGAAATACGGTCAGTGGCCACCATGGCCAATGTGTCTTTGAAATAATAAACGTCCCGCACTTTGCCCCGGTAAAAGCCGGTTTGCTGCGGGAACTGGAAATTGGTTTCTTTTAAGGCTTGCATAAGTGATAGCTAACGGCGGCAAAGTTAGAAAAGGTTGTGCAAGCGGCAAGTGCTACAGATGATAGTTTGTGAAGAACCCCTATTGTCAAATGCATTTGTTAGTGCTATTATAAGTAGAGAGATAAATGAAAACCGATCATCAATCATTCACTTCCTAATGAATAGGTATGTATGTAAGAACCTTAATAGAAAACGGTGCTAAAGCACCTTACCCTTGTTTGTAATGACATGACAAAAGGAATAGCTGCTGCCATAGAGCCTGTTGTTGGTAACTCTTATAAAGGCTAAGCTACTTTTTTTCTCTCTTCTAAAATAAACAGGACTATAGTGGGTAGCTGTTTTTCGGCTGTTTTTGGTAAAGTAAGCAAGAAACAGATCTCTGTTGGTGTATTGCTAAAATCCTAAAAATTTTAAGGGTAAATTTTGGATTTTATCTGAGGGAGTAGCTTTGGTTATGAATTTATTTATAAACTTGCTAATGATTGTTAGCTTTTGCTAGAATATTTTTAAAATGCATAACTACTTATTAAAGTCTTCGTAAAAATTATTCGATAAAAATTTTAGAAATAGTTTGGAGTTTAAGCTCTGGGCTATACATTTGCAATATCAAGTCAATTATTCCGGTAGTTGATTTATAAAGAAGAGTGGAGAGACAGGCTCAATGAAACTCTAGCAACCTACTAGGTGGTAAGGTGCTAATTCCTGATCCCAGCGGACATATTGCCCTGGGGAATATAAATTGATACGAAGATGGAAAAACAAATCCAACCCACTTCTGACAATTCAAAGCCGTACAAACGTATGGCAACTTATGTAACACCCTCTATTGCTATGGATTCCATTTCCATGCGAATGTGCGGCTGTTGTTGCTGTTGTCTTTAGTTAAACTCCATTTTTTTCTTGTTTTCCAGGTTAGAGCGCTAAAAGCGACGGTAAACGCGCATGCTTGATTTTCCTGGGGTCTTGTTTTTGTTCAATTTCATCAATTGTAACCTGTTACTACCATGTCTAATTCATATCGTTTTGAAACTCTTCAGCTACACGCTGGCCAAGAAATAGATCCTACCACCCGTTCACGTGCCGTGCCTATTTACCAAACTACATCTTATGTGTTTGAAAATGCCGAACACGGTGCTAATCTATTCGCCCTGAAGCAATTCGGGAATATTTACACCCGCATCATGAACCCTACTACCGACGTGTTTGAGAAACGCGTGGCGGCATTAGAGGGAGGAGTAGCCGCTTTGGCGGTGGGCTCTGGTCAGGCGGCCCAATTTATTGCGCTAAACAATATCCTGCAGGCCGGCGATAATTTTGTTGCCACCAGCAACCTGTACGGCGGTTCATACAACCAATTTAAAGTGGCTTTCAAGCGCCTAGGCATTGAAGTACGCTTTGCCAAAGACGACGCCCCAGAGACTTACGAGGCACTCATAGATGAGAACACCAAGGCAGTATATTTAGAAACCATTGGTAACCCTCGTTTTAACATTCCTGATTTTGAGGCTATTGCCGAAGTGGCCAAAAGAAACGACATTCCGTTGGTGGTAGACAATACCTTTGGTGCCGGCGGATATCTGTTCCGTCCGTTGGAGCACGGTGCCAATGTGGTGACTGCCTCGGCAACCAAATGGATTGGTGGCCACGGCACCAGTGTGGGCGGCGTGATTGTAGACGGCGGTAACTTTAACTGGGGCAACGGTAAATTTCCGCAGTTCAGCCAACCTTCTGAAGGGTACCATGGCTTGGTTTTCTGGGATGTGTTCGGGGCTGACGGTCCGTTCGGAAATATTGCTTTTGCCATTAGAGCCAGGGTAGAGGGACTGCGTGATTTCGGTCCGGCGCTGAGTCCTTTCAACTCCTTCCAACTGATTCAAGGTTTAGAAACACTTTCGCTGCGCGTAGACCGCACCGTGCAAAATGCGCAGGCATTGGCAGAGTGGCTGGAGCAGCACCCGTTGGTAGATAGCGTAAACTATCCGGGCCTCAAGTCCAGCAAGTATCATGAACTAGCCAAAAAGTATCTGAAGCGCGGCTTCGGGGGAGTATTAAGCTTCAACCTGAAAGGCGGCAAAGAAGAAGCTGAAGTATTTGTGAACAGTCTTGAACTGGTAAGCCACCTTGCCAACGTAGGTGATGCCAAAACGCTGATCATCCATCCGGCCTCCACCACCCACCAGCAGCTGAACGAAGAAGAGCAGCGTTCAGCAGGCGTTGACCCAACCTTGCTGCGGGTGTCATTGGGCATTGAGCACCTGGATGACATAAAAGCAGATTTTGAGCAGGCTTTTGCCAAAGTAAAAGTTCGTGAGCCTAAGCTAGAGGCTTCTTTAAACTAAGCCACGCCATGTTGAAGGGAAGAGTCTTTGAACACTACAACGAATTCCAACTGGAGTCCGGGCAATATTTGCCCGGGTTCCAGCTTTTTTATACTACCTGGGGCACTCTGAACGCTGATAAAAGCAACGTGGTGTGGGTATGCCATGCCCTTACCGGCAATGCCTTTGTAAAAGATTGGTGGGATGGCCTATTTGGGGAAGGGAAAACCTTTGACCCCAGCAAAGATTTTATTGTTTGCGCCAACACCTTGGGTGGCTGCTACGGTTCCACTGGTCCGCTGTCGCTTAACCCAGATTCAGGCAAACCATATTACCATGCCTTCCCAACCCTTACCAACCGCGATGTGGTGCGGGCTTTTGATCTTTTGCGTGAGCATCTGGAAATAAACCAGTTCAAAGTGTTGGTTGGTGGTTCATTAGGCGGGCAGCAGGCGCTGGAGTGGGCCGTGCAGCATCCGGGAGTAACGAGACAATTAGTGTTGGTGGCATCAAACGCCAGACAAACACCTTGGGGAGTGGCATTGAATGAAACCCAGCGAATGGCCATTGAGCAAGACGTAACCTGGCAATTAAACACCGATGCCGCCGGTATTAGCGGAATGAAAACCGCCAGAGCCATTGCGCTGCTGTCTTACCGCAGCTACTCAGCGTATAACCGTTCGCAAAGGGAAAAGTCACTGGAGAGGATAGATCAATTCAGGGCAGCCTCTTACCAGAAGCACCAAGGTGAAAAACTGGCGCAGCGTTTTAATGCTTTCTCTTACTGGCACCTGACCAAAATGATGGACTCGCACAACGTGGGCAGAGGCTTTGGTAGTGTAGAGGCCGCTTTACAGAGATTAAAGGCTGAGACGCTAGTGGTAGGCGTGGATTCTGATATACTGTTCCCAATCACTGAGCAGCGTTTTATGGCGCGGAGCATACCTGATTCAAATTTTCAGGTGATCAGGTCAGTATTCGGACACGACGGATTTTTACTGGAAACTGACCAGTTAAAAGATATACTTGACAATTTTTTACAAAAGAAACAGCAGAGAAAAACATGGATTCCAACCGTCTTCTAAAAATAGGCCTTTTTGGGTTTGGATGCGTGGGGCAGGGGCTTTACGATATTCTGGCGCGTGAGAAAAACTTACCTTATCAGATTGAGAAGATTTGCGTGAAAGACCCTAATAAGGTGCGTCCGCTTTCAAGTGAGCATTTCAGCTTTAACCCTGAGGAGTTGATTAATAACGACGAACTTGACCTCTTTGTAGAGGCCATTTCTGATGCTGACGAAGCGTATGATATTGTTTCTGCCGCCCTACGCAAAGGAAAGCGAGTGGTGACGGCAAACAAAAAGCTAGTCGCCTATCACCTGCCGGAGTTGATTGCTCTACAGCAAGAGTTTGGCGGTGTTTTACTATATGAAGCTGCCGTAGCTGGTGGAATACCAATAATAAGAGCTGTTGAAGAGTTTTTCTCTAACGAGCCATTGGTCCGGGTGCATGGTATCTTGAACGGTTCTTCAAATTATATCCTGAGCCAAATATTTCTGCAGAAAAAGCCCTATGCCGAGGCTCTAAAAGAGGCTCAGGACAAAGGCTTTGCCGAACTCGACCCATGGTTAGACGTTGCCGGTGCCGATTCAAGACACAAACTCTGCATTTTAGCGGCACATGCCTTTGGTCGTCCGCTAGCGCCGCAGGAAGTAGCTTTCTTTGGTATTGATTACCTGGGCGCACGTGACCTGGAGTTCGCCAGGCTAAACGGCTGTGGAATTAAACTGATTGCTTCTGTTCATTTAAACGAAAGTGGTCAGATAGTACCACTAGTGATTCCTGCTTTGGTAAATGAAACCGATGACCTGAAAGTAGTAGAGCAGGAATTTAACGGAGTGATTGCGGAGGGTACTTATTCTGGCCCGCAGTTGTTCAAGGGAAAAGGAGCCGGAGGGCACCCAACCGGAGCGGCAGTATTGTCTGATGTAATCTCTATAGGTCAGGGGTACCAGTATGGCTACAAGAAACTGAAGAGAAGCCAAACTCAGCCAGCCTTAGCCCTTGATTATAAAATTGAAGTATACTTGAGAACGGCAGATCCAAAGCTGATTGACGTGTTGGAGTTCTCTAACCAGCGCAACATTGAGGCCGCCGCCGACTCTGATTCTGTTGTTGGTGTTCTTACATTAGAGAGTCTGATAAAGCACCAAGATAAAATTCGTGAAGCCGGCGCCTTCATTATGGCTCTGTCTTCTGATTTTGTTAAAAAAAAAGCCGTTAAACAACAAGAAGCAGTAGCGTTGACTTAGTATAAATAAGGTTGAAAAGCCTTTTAAAATAGCTTGTTTTAATAGTTTGTTTAGTTCGCAAGGCGCCCAACATGCAAGTTGGGCGTTTTCGTTTTCGGGCTGTTTTTTAAAAAATTGAGCTAAAACATGACTTCATTTTATTGCATGCTACAGTCCATATCTTTTAATTAAAGAAAGAAAAGAATCTTCAAGGGTGAGTGAGTAGAATTGAGGGCATATTCATAAGACAATCTTGTCGCCACTTACTAACTCCTATTAGCCGGCTACTAAGTAAAATTCCTTTCCTCGGATGGGTAAGGATGGGTTTATTTAATAAACCCTCTAAACCTTATCGAAGGTAACAGGCCACATCACCACCATTTATAAAAAAGTGGAGACGTGGCCTGATCTTCATTTAGCGCTGTTTTTTTGAAATACAGCCCTAAAGCAGAAGTTAATTTAAATAGAAAGCTTGCACTCTATCACGTAGGTTATATCCAGAAGCCATGACTTCGCCGTAAGCACCAGCGGTCCGGATGGCTACTAAATCGCCGCGCTTCGTTTCCGGTAACTCAATTCCTTTAGAGAAACAGTCAGACGATTCACAAATGGGGCCCACCACATCATAATGCATGGCAGGTAACTCGCTGGTCAGGTTCTCAACCTTATGGTATGCCTGGTATAAAGCAGGACGCATGAGCTCCGTCATGCCGGCGTCTAGAATGACAAAATTTGTTTTTTGTCCGTGCTTCAGATAAAGAACTTTTGAGATAAGGTTACCGCTTGGAGCTACCAAGGCTCTGCCTAACTCAAAGTGTACCTGCTGTCCTTCCCGTTTATCAAGTAGATTATTGAAAATGGCAAAATAGGCGGCAAAATCAGCAATAGGTTTTTCCTCCGGATGATGATAGTCTACCCCCAAGCCTCCACCCACATTCAGGTGAGGAAACGAGAGCCCCTGTGCTTCAAACCAATTCTGTATTTCGTTTACACGGCCACAAAGATTTTCAAAAGCACGCAAATCAGTAATCTGGGAGCCAATATGGAAATGCAGCCCAATTAGTTTTACATTAGGCCATTGGCTAAACTGTGGCAGCAGTGACTCCAGCTCCCAGGTATTAATGCCGAATTTATTTTCCTCTAGCCCAGTGGTAATGTATTTATGGGTATAGGCATCAACATTAGGGTTAATGCGCAGTGCTACCTGCGCGGTTTTACCTTTGGCCGCTGCCAGTTCTTGAATTACCTCAATCTCCTGCACTGATTCACAATTAAAACAGAAGATATCTGCATCAAGCGCCAAGTTTATTTCCAGGTCTGACTTTCCTACTCCGGCAAATACAATATGATCAGCCGGGAAACCGGCCTCCAAAGCTCTCTTTACTTCGTTACCGCTCACGCAGTCTGCTCCAAACCCACGAGCCAGCATCTCTTGTAAAATAGGAGCGTTGGCATTGGCTTTTAGGGCATAATGTACCTGGTAGCCATATTTAGTTGCCTCGGCTTTGGCTGTATCAAGCGTGGTTCTGAGCAAACCCAGGTCATACAAATAAAAAGGTGTAGGGTGCTGCGCAAACTGATCTAACTTTTGCTTAAGCATTGGTACCCTCTCTTTCCAGAAAAACCCCTTCATTGATGGCGATCAAAGCAGCTTCTTTGTGGGTAGTGTTTACCAAAAAGCTGATGTTGTTCTTGCTTCCACCATATGAAATCATGCGCAACGGTATCTCCCGCAGAGACTGTACCACACGTAGTGCGGCTCTGGGCTTGTCCTCCATAAAATCACCTACTACGCATACAATAGTCAACTCTGTATCTATTTCCACCTGCCCAAAACGTTGAAGTGCTTCCGTAATTTCAGGAAGATAAGTAGCATTATCAATAGTCAAAGATACAGCTACCTCAGACGTGGTGATCATGTCAATAGGGGTACGGAAGCGTTCAAACACTTCAAAAACACTGCGCAGGAAACCATAAGCTAACAACATGCGGCTAGACTTAATTTTAATGGCTATGATGCCGTCTTTGGCGGCCACAGCTTTTATCTGGTTACCTGATTTCTTTGACGAAATGGTAGTACCCTGCGCCTCTGGCTGCATGGTGTTCAGCAGCCTAACCGGAATGTTATGCTGTTGGGCAGGCAGAATGCTGGATGGGTGAAGTATTTTGGCGCCAAAATAGGCCAGCTCGGCCGCCTCGTCAAATGACAGTTCAGCAATAGGGTAGGTGTTTTTGACTACGCGCGGATCATTGTTGTGCATTCCGTCAATGTCCGTCCAGATCTGGATTTCACTTGCCTTCACTGCTGCTCCAATCAAAGAGGCCGAATAGTCACTGCCGCCGCGTTTCAGGTTGTCTACCTGGTTGCGGGCATTGCGGCAGATATAGCCTTGGGTAATGAACAGCTGCGTATTAGGGTATTTAGCCAATTGCTGCTGAATGTTCTCCCGGATATAGGCCTGATCTGGCTCCTCGTCTTCGGTAATGCGCATGAATTCCAAAGCCGGAAGCAACACAGAAGGTGTTCCTTTTTCCTCCTGAAAAATTTGGAACAACTGCGTAGACAGCAACTCACCCTGTGCCAGAATGATTTTTTCAGATACAGCTGTGAAAGAAGAAGCAAACTGCTCTCTAATCTCACTGAAAGATGTCTCGATCACCTGCTTCCCTTTTTGAACGGAAGCTTCCTGTTTATATAGTTCTGCAACTACCTTATGGTAATGTTGCTCCAAATTAGAGGTAAGAGATTCAGCCTGCGCCACATCGCCTTGCGCCAGCTGCTGCCCAATCTGCACCAAACTGTTAGTAGTACCCGACATAGCCGACAGCACTACAATCACTGGTTCTTGGGTGGGAAGTAGTTGCGAGACAGCACCCATTCGCTCAGCCGAGCCAACGGAGGTGCCTCCAAATTTCATGATTTTCATATTTATCAAATAAAACCTGCGAATTTACTAAATGAACAGGTTTAATCATGAAAATGAGCACAATCAATTTACCTTACTCGAAATAAATTTTACAGAATAGGCGCTAAAGGAACCGGTTTTGAAAATTACTGGCTTACAGATGGGTGCAAAGGAGGTCTGTTTTCCGGCTACTTTTTGAAAAACAAGTCCAAAACAGATACGGTAGAAAAGAAAAAAGCCTGCCCTACGTTGGGACAGGCTTTTTGAGCTTATTTAAGACAAAGTTAATCTACCTTAATTACTTTTTGAACAACATGAATGCCTGCACCTGAAACGGAGATTACATAGGCTCCGTTTGGCAATTGTGAAAGGTCATTCGTAAATGTGTTTTCACCGGCAGCAAGCTGCACAATTTTCGAAAACACCACTTTGTTTTGCAGTGATCTGACTTCCAGTTGCGCTTGTCTTGAATCATTGCTGAACACGCTGACCTGCAACTTATTCTGGAAAGGGTTAGGAGCAACACGCATGGTCTGCTCTATTCCAGCGGTAGACATTAACGTGGAAATTACTTTTGAATATTCAACTTTGCCGTTAAAATCTACTTGTTTCAGGCGGTAGTATAGTACACCTGACGGAGCTGCTTTGTCAAGGAAGTTATAGTACTGTACCGTTACGCTATTTCCATTGCCTGCTACTTGGCCTACGGTTACGAAGTTCACAGCATCTAGGCTCCGCTGCACCAGGAAGTGGTCATTGTCTTTTTCGGTGGCAGTTGCCCATGCTAATAACACACCATTGTTGGTTTTATTTGCATTAAATGAAATAAGCGTGACGGGTAGTACTTCTGGTTGGCCTGTTCGGGCTGGTGCCAGATAATTCTGATCATCGTTCATGCTGTAGGTCATAGGCACTATATGCGATTCTGACCCATTGATGCCTCTTGACTGAATATAGGCAGTACCTGCCACCAGTTGTGCTGGGTCGTCAACATAAATCTGACCTGTTCTGGTTGAGAAAGCTGTACCGGGCAGAAGACCACCGCCAATCATTTTATTAGTACCTGATACTAACGTTCCACCCACTAATTCATAAGAAGCAGGCACAAAGACTGAGGCTTCTGGAGTAGCAATGATTTCGTCTTTGATGTATGAACTTACTATGTAAGCCGGTTCAACTGAATAGGTGAAGGCACAGTCAATGACTGAAATGGAGGCAGTTCCACTCATGTCTACCTGATTCTGAGAGCATCCTGACAAGTAACCAACAACTTTGATAGAATAAGAGCCATTGGTGTTGAGAGCAGTTGTCTGTAAGTGAATCATAGTGCCGGTACCTTCCATCATCTCTCCAATTGGTGAGAAAGTGCTTCCGTTTGAAGAAATCAGTAATTGGTAGTTAGTACCTGGCACAGAATTATTAATCGTGATGGTTGCTCTCTCACCTCTGCATACATTTTGGTTTAAGGTAGAGGAAGCCACAGTTTGAACGGCAGCGGCAGTGGCTATGGTGACAGTTGATGTTCCTGTCATAGTTTTGCTACAATTTCCGCTCGTGGCAATTACCCTCAAAACTGTGTTATTAACTGTAAGCGCACCTGTCGTCAGTTCGGCAGCTGATCCAGTTCCAGTGAAGGCAGAGCCAGTATTTACATAAGCTGCCCCATTCTCACTTTTCTGTATTTGGTAAGTTACTCCGGTTTCAGTGGCGTTCAGATAAATTTCGGCGGCGGCACCAGAGCAAATAGTCTGAGTAGCCGGCGAAATGGAGATAGCTGCCAAGTTGGTGGCAGTAACAGTTCTTCCAGCTGATGTGGCTGATGGGCAACCTGTGCTGCTTGCCACCACTTTGAATTCTGTTGATTCGTTTATAGTGGTAGTGAAAGCAATGGTATTACTACCGTTAAAGGTAATAGGAGTGCCAGTGGCTACATTGTTCTGCAATAACTGATATGTGACACCACTCACCAATCCACCAGTTACTGTAATAGTTACCTCGCCAGATTCGCAGACAGTTGAGGTAGAGGCCGTAATCTGAGGTGTGGCTGGTGTGGCAGAAACTGTCACCGTAGCCGCACTTGAGGTGGCAGGAGAGCAGTTGGTACTAGAAGCCACAATAGTAAAGTTAGTGGAGCCACTGCTGACAGCCGCTGTAAAAGAAACAGTGTTACTTCCTGTATAGGTGATGGTGCTACCCTCGGCAACCCCATTTCTGTACAATTGGTAAGTAACACCACTAACTAGGTTTCCGGTAGCCGAAATGGTGACATTGCCGCTGCCGCACACCGTAGTTGCCGAAGCAGAAATGGTAGGAGCCACCGGTGCAGGTGATACGTTGACTGAGACAGTTTGTGTTTGTTCAGTAGTACTGCAACTGTTAGAGGTAATAATTTTGAAGGTATTAGTTCCAACCTGTGTCAATGCACCTGAAGTAAGGGTAATGGAGCTGGCACCTGTAGGGGCTACTACTACATTGCCACTGAAAGCATTAGTGGTAACATTGTACAGTCGGTAAGAAACTCCAGCCTGCGGTGACGCCACGGTGACAGAAGCAGTAGAGCCGGAGCAAAGTGTCTGCGATGCTGGCGTAATACTAAGACCCGTATTTAAAGCGGCATTTACCGTTACCACCACCTTCTGAGCCAAGGCAGCGCTAGTGCAGCCGTTTGAAGCTAAAATTCTAAATGTGTATGTTCCTGCTGATAATGCTAACGTCTGTATGGTGATGTTTCCACCAGTACCCACCACCGGTGAACCATGGTTGGTGTAGGTAAAGTTTGGTGAGGTGCCTGATTCTAACTGTAACTGGTAAGAAACATTATTCTCAGAACTTCCTATGGTGATAGACGCTGTATTCCCAAGGCATATATTAGCAGAGGTTGGCGTCACTGACAAAGAGGTAGCGGGAGCACTGTTTGGCACCGTTACACTAAACACATTTGAGTAGGTGGTAAAGCAATTGGTAGAGCCTGAAATAGTAGCACGTACACTCAGGTTATAAGTACCGGCTGAAGGGAAGCTATTAGTGGTCAACGTAATGTCGCCACCCGTTCCGGTTACAGTGTTGCCAAAAGCAGTAGATCCATTGAATATCTGATAGCTTACCCCATTTTGAGAGGAAAGTAACGTTACGGTTGTGCTGTTTCCGCTACATACCAATTGGCTGTTGGGGTTTACAGTAATGGAAGCAGGTAATACGTTCACAGTAACAGAACTACCCATGTCAACTGAACAAGTACCATTTGACGCTATCACCTTAAAAGTAGAATTGGCAGTAAGGTTCTCTGAAGTAAAGCTGAGGGTACTACCTGTACCTGCCACAGCGGTCCCGACATTCACAAAGGAAGTACCATTGAATCGCTGCAACTGGTAGTTAACGCCGGTTTGTGAACCTGCCAGTACAAAAGACGCAGCAGTGTTAGAGCAAACGGTTTGTACTACTGGGCTTAAGTTGAAAGCAGTAGGCCTAGGGTTTACGGTGACAGTTGCTGTTTGACTTAAAGGAGTACTACCGCACCCATTGGTTGCCAACACTCTTAGATTATAGGTGCCTGAGGTGAACACTGAGGTACTTAAAGTAATGGTGCCTCCCGTACCTGATACTGGTGAACCTAAGTTAGTATAAGTAAAAGGCTCTGCTGTTCCAGAGATTAACTGAACTTGGTAAGAAACTCCGTTCTGCGAGTTAGTAATGGTAACAGCAGCAGGGCTCCCGCTACAGATAGGACTTACTACTGTAACAGCCGGTGTGGCCGAAGGAGCTGAATTGGAAATGGTTACCGAGAACTGCTGGGTAAGGTCAGTGCCGGAACATCCGGTAGGGCTCGCTGGAGTGGCTACAACTTTAAATTGCTTTGTTGAGCCCACCGTACCAGAAATGGCGCCAGATGTTAGGGATATACTTCCACCGGTACCTGCTACAGAATTTCCGGTGAAGGTATTGTCTGTAATATTAAACAAACGGTAATTAATTCCGCTCTGAGAGCTTTGAATAGTAACAGAGGCGGTGGTAGTACCAGAACCGCTACAAACCGCCTGGCTAGTAGGGGTGATAGTTAACCCTTGGTTGATGGTGGTCACATTTACATCCACAGGGTCACCCATATCCGTTGTACAGGTGCCGTTTGTGGCCACTACTTTGAATCTGGTGTTTGCGGTAACTGAAGGAGTAGTAAAGGTAAGGGCACTGCCAGTACCTGCCACGGCTGAACCTACATTTGTGAAGCTGTAGGGTGAGGTAGACGTATTGTAAACCTGTAATTGGTAATTTACTCCAGTCTGCGAACCCGACAAGGATATGGTGGCTGTAGAGCCATTACATAAAGCCTGAGTTGCCGGAGAGGCGGTGTACACAGTTAGTCCTTCTCTGATGGTTACTGTTGATGACCCATTTAAGGTAACGCTACAGCTACTCGATTCCACTCTGTATGCTCTTACCGTTAACGACACTGTACTTCCAACGCCAACAAGCGGGGCAGAGCGTAACGTAATGGTGCCCCCGTTGCCTAGAGTAGCAGCTCCGCTAGCTTCATTATTGTTAAATATCTGATAAATGACGCCGTCTTGAGAGTTGTTTACGGTTATAATGGCGGGGTTTCCGCTACATATTGTCTGACTCAGAGGAGAAATAGTAGGATTGGTCGACGGGGTATTGCAGCTAACGAAAGTCGCCGCCGTTTGCTGGCTTTCACACCCACCTCCAGAAGGAGCAATGGAAGCAGAGACTGGTACGCCCGTAGATAAGTTTTGCTGGTTCGCAGCTGACAGGTTAATGGTCCAGGTCACAGGGGTAGTACCGCTGGCACCGGTGACAGTTGCCGTACTGGCAATTTTTTCTCCATCTATATAGAGGAAGATGGTGCCATTTGTGGTGCTGGTACCTGAGATAGTAGTTGCCCCCTGTCTTATAGGTGCATTGATGGAGAGGCCATAAGAAGCAGCTGTGGCAGGTGACTGAACAGTGATGGCGGTAGAAGCACCACTCTCTGTTTTACCGGGTGCCGTGGCAATGGCATATAGAACTTGCCCACCTTGCAAATTAGCAAAGCCAGCCACTGGAGCTGACCAGGCATTACCCGAAACGGTTGCTGCTTCAATGATTCTTGTATCAGTAGCTGGATTTGGAGTTGAGCCTTCTCTCCGGTAAACGGACACCAAGGTTCCATTAGCCTCTGTAGATGTACCGTTAATTACCGTTGCACTTGGACAATAAGTACCCGTAATGACAGGTGTAGCAGTTGCGCAGGTACCCATAGTAACTCCTGCAGAAAGAGCGGAGAGCCCCTTAAAAGGATTACTGGTAGAGGCAGAAGCATCAGGTTCTTTTGCTCTAACAGACAACACGTCTCCGTTCATGATGCTAAAATGCCTTAGATCAATAGACCACATTCCACTGGCATTTGCCTGCGCAGAAGATACGATACTGCCATTCGAACTTTGCAGAACAGGCTCCCCATCTACATATAAATAAATATAGGAATTTGCTGCTGATGTACCTGTTAAGGTTGTAGTGGCAGAGCAAAGAGTAGTGGTTGAAATAGCTGGTTGAGCGGTTGTTTTTGCCGTAGGAGATGTGCTGAAACTGTTCCCACTAAGATAATAGCTTGGCGAGCGTCTAGATTCGCAGCTACCTACTACAACTGTTGCAGTAAGAGTTCCGTAGCTGGTGGCATTAGAGTTATCATAGGCAAAGGCAAATTGATTACTAGAGGTACTAGGCGTAAAGGTGTAGGTAGTGCTCGTGGAGGTAGCCACTACCGTACCGGTTAAAAGATTGCCATCTAAATAAACTTTAAGCGTTTGGCTAGTTAAGCCGCTGTATGCTGTTACTATATTTATTGATTTTGACCCATTGTTTAGAGTCATGGAAGTTGGGGGAGTAGCATCACATTGCCCTTTGATGACATTGGTAACAGTAACGGAATTAGAAGAAACAGACGTAACCTCTGGGCATGATCCGCTGCCAGGCCGGTAAATTCTGGCTGTAATGACATCTCCTAAATTGAGGGATATACCTGATAAAAGATTAAAAGACCAGGTGCCGTTACTGCCAACTGTAACAGGGGTAACCGGTATTAGCTCTATACCGTTGCGGTATACTTTAACTGTAGAACCAATTTCTGTAGACGTACCGGCAATAGAAGTACTGGCGGTTGTGATGGGAGAATTCACCCCTGGGGCAACTGGTGCCGCAGAGCAAAATTCCCCATTCATCAGTTGATTTAAAGAAGTAGGCGGGAAGATAGGAATCAGTTCTTTCCAGATTCTGATTTTATCATTGTTGTATAATTTATCGTTTACCCCACCAATGTCTGAAATAGTGCCTTCTAACCCTGTTTGAGCACTCGTTACCGTGGAACCTGAAATTCTTAGAGGGGAGTCAGGGCTAATGCCTGAGCCTCCGTCTCCAGCAAAGGCAGTAAGCGGAATGTAAAAGTCAAAAAAGAAATCTGGGTTACCGCTAGCTGTAGAGGCTGCCACTGATTTTTGAAAGTATCTGTTATACCCACCATTGGCTGAGCCTCGCCATATAACATTGCTGGAAACCGGGTCATTTTGATCTCCACTCCCAGAGTGCCTGTACACCACCACATCAAAATTCAACGCCAGAACAACCTCATATTCAAAACCCAGGTTTTTAACCTTAGAGGGAGTAGCGTAGTCTACAAGGGTTCCGTTTGCTAGTTTCTGTTTATTAAATACACCGTCAGAGTCTATTAAAAAACTATAACCTTTAGAGGCAGTAGAATTCCCCCCAACTCTAACTCGAAATAAAACATGGGTGCCGGTAAAACCCATTGCTAAAGGGGCATTAACCAAATCAGTATGCCCACCACTAGCCCCTGTAACTAAATCACCGGTAGGCTCAGGACCAGAAGGGTTTGGCATTTGTGGTAAGAAACGAAACGGTAATTCGCTAGCCGTACCCATGTCCTGGCCATTCACAAACCCTGATGAAGTTCTGGAAGTATAGCCGTCTCCATTAGGGTCTAAAATAGCTGTACCCGGACTCTGAGCTCTCTGTATAATCAGACCTGGAGTTTGACCATACAAAGGGGATGTTACTGAAACAAACAGTAAAAGAAACGTTACTAAATAAAAAGTTCTGAAAAAGTGGGTCTCTGGAAGGTAAAAATCTTTTCTCATATCTTGTAAGTGGTATATAGAAATAATTCTATAACTACCTGAAGGGTGAAATATTGATAAAGTGATAAGAGTTGAAATTTTGTCTGTTATGGCAGACTTTTAGTTTGCTATTCTTTTTTGTTGTATTGTTACGTGTTGGTAACATTATATTTAATAACAAAGAATAATAAAATTTGTTATGCATTTAAGTAAGTATTTTTTCACAAACAGACTAAGTATTTGTCGCAGTAGAAAAATGAAAAAAGCCCGGGGAAGCTATGATAAATAGCTTCCCCGGGCTGTAAGACAAGACTTTGTTTAATTTAGTTCAGAGACAGTATCAGTCTGTTTTTATAATCTTTACAACTAAGTGAAGATCAGCTCCATTAATTTGCAGAAGGTATAACCCGGCAGGAATATCATTCCACGACCTTGTATAATGGTTTGTTCCTGGAGAAAGATTTATTTGTTCAGAGTATACTTTTTTATGTTGCAGGGATACCAGTTCCAAGGTTGCGGCAACCTGTGATGCACAATTTATTTTTACAGTGATGTCTTGATTAAACGGATTCGGAGCCACTGTAACTGTTGGTTTTGGTGCATTAGCTTCAAAAGCTCTAGTAGTGACCACTTTGGAGAATTCTGAGTTTCCGTCAAAATCAACTTGCTTTAGGCGGTAGTAGAGCTGCCCTATTGGCGCATTCATGTCTAAAAACGAGTAGTTTAAGATAACCGTGCTAAAGCCGTTACCTTTTACCTGGCCAATAGTTTCAAAACTCTTTCCGTTGGTGCTGCGCTGCACCAAGAAGTAGTCATTGTCTTTTTCAGAGGAGGTGATCCATTGCATCTGCACAATGCCCTTTTGGTAATTGGCACTGAAGTAGGTTAATTCAACTGGTAAAGGTGTGGGGGCTGTTGTGCTGAAAGATATTTCTTTTTCAGTTATACCACCAGTATTATCTACAGTGCGCATGTTATATGTATAGTTTCTTGTGGTAATAGCATCTGGGTCAGAAACAAAGATTCGGCCAGTAGAAGTGTTATAAGATAAACCAGATGGCGAATCCCAGTTAGAAATTTGGGCAGAAAATATTCCCAAATCTGCATCTGTAGGCTCAGCTAAGTTTTCATTTAGTTTTAGTTGATAGCCTGAAGGGTAGGATATAACCCCATTTTCTCTTGGCGTATCCTGAAAGACTTCTATTACCAGTGGCAAATCCATTGTGGTGCCACCTAAAGCATCTACGGTAGTAACCAAAGTAGTGTAAGTGCCTACCTGCAAAGGTTGTCCTGCTCTTTTAACTAAACTAGTTTGGTCTAATGCAATAAATGAGGGTAAAGGAGAGCCTGTAATACTAGAATAACTTATGGCTCCATTTGGATCAACCGCTGGGTTAATAATATTTCCACTTTCACTTGTGTTATTAATTCTTACACTAGGTGCGGAATACACGGCAGGCTGGTCAGAGCAGGCTGTATTTACATTATAGCTCGCGGACCCTCCCATAGTCACAATTCCGCATGAAACACCGCTGGGTTTAGTAGCTCTAACAGTTAGAGTAGCAGCGGCAGTTAAGCCAAAGCTAGTTAATGATATAGGTGAGCCCGTACCTAATACGGAATATCCACTAGCCACATTGTTATTATATATTTGGTATATAACTCCTGCTTGTGAACCATCTAAAGACAAAGTGATGGCGGTGCCTGAACAAACTGTATGAGTTGGAGTATTTGGAAAAGAAAATGCACCAGAAGGAGGCGAGCATTGAACAGTTACTGGAGCACTTTCTCCACTACACTCATTGCCTCCGCTTACTCTTACCGTTACCACAGAACCAGCCGCTAAGACAGTTGGTAGCACTGTACTTGATATTGACCATGTTGTTGCAGTAGGATAGTTGAAGGCAATGGGTAGGTTAGTAACAGGGTCTATCACCGGTGAACCATCGGCATACAAAATTAAAGTTGATCCACTTGATTTTGTGCCGCTTATCGAGTTCGCTCCCTCCATTATTGAATTCACAGTGGTACCGGCAGCGGTGGTTTTAGTTGTAACAGTAACCAGTGTAGAGTTGGGACTTACAGATTTGTTAGGGGCAGTAGCTGTTGCGAAAAAACTTGAGCTAGGTGTGAGTACGCCGCTGGCAACAGTTGCCGTCCATGCACCTCCAGTCGCTACGGTTGTAGTAGCAATAGCTGCAGTTGTTCCAGACTTGTATACATGAATGGTAGTGCCCGCCACTTCAGTAGATGTACCAGCTACAGAAGTAATAGAGTTATTTGTAATGGTACAATATGTCCCACTAATCAATGGTGCTGTAGAAGGAGGTGCAACAATATTTATATTAGTATTAGCAGCAGATTCAGAAATACACACATTTGTGCCTGAACCTAATGCACGCACCAACAGTACATCACCAGGGGCTAAAGTAGATATTTCTGTAGCAGTTAAAGTAAATGTATGAGTGTATGAAGTTGGTGTTGGTGTAGGGTTTAGAACTACTTCCTTTATTCTCACATAACCATACGCACCAGCTACGCCAAATCTTTTCTCTAATGTTAATGTCATGCTAGAAAAGGTTGGATTAGTGTTATTAGCTACTGAAACGGAAATACTGGCGCTGTTTGCTGTTGTGCTAAGGTTGCTCGGGGCAGAGGTAATACTTGGAATTGGAGTAGAAGTTAATTGATTGCCAATACAAACTGGTAATGAATAAGGAGATTCGCACCCAGTGCCTAATCTTGCCGTAACCACAAAAGAACCTGGGCTTATAGCCTGTCCTGTTCCAGCAACAATAGTATAGGTAAAGGTGGAGCTTGTTGATGTAACCTCATATGTCACAAAAGAATTGGCAGTACCAGCTTTATCAAATATTACATTCACATCTGAACTATAATATGGCGTTGTCGATAATATTTTATATGCCTGGATTGTTACCGGCCCTGTATAGCCTGCGGGTACAGTATAACTCCCTGTAATGCCTTTGTTTCCATTGCTAGAAGCGGGTTGAGCAGGAATTGGCGTTGAACATATTCCTGAAATTACTTTAACTGGTGAAGAATATTTTGAAACACAAGATCCGGTAGCTGATGTAGCGGTAGCTCTGATAACTTCATCAACTGCAAGAGGGGTTATTAAGGTGGCGGTCCAAGTATTGTTAACTACGGTTACCGTTCCTGTGGTACCAATAGCTGTACCATTTGTAAGTGAACCGTCAGCCGCTATAGTCCCTCCTTTATATAGGTTGATGATGGTGCCATTTGGTTGATTTGAGTATCCTGATATGGTAGTACTTAAGGCTTTTAAGGTATTTGTAATGGTGGGGCTAGGGGGAATAGCACAATTGAAACCACCGTTCATTATATCATTAAGTGACGTAGGAGGAAATGCCGGAACAACATCTTTCCAAATCAGCATCTTATCATTACCATAGTTCTTGTCATTGAGGCCACCTATATCAGAGATAGTGCCTTCTAGGCCAGTTTGAGCACTAGTGACAGATGAACCACTTACCCGCAGATTTGTATCTGCTGTTATACCGCCACCAAACGCTGACAGGGGAACATAAAAGTCATAGAAATAATCAGCATTTCCCCCATCCATTGAGCCAGCCATAGACTTTTGTGAATACTGAGAAATACCGCCGTTGTTTGAGCTTTTCCAAATAACCGAATTAGAGTAAAGTGCTGGATCGTTGTCATCACCACTTCCAGTATGTTTATAGACAAGTACATCAAAGTTGGATGCGAATACTACTTCATATTCAAACCCAAGGTTCTTAACTTTAGAAGGAGTGGTATAGGTGATAACATTTCCGTTTGCATCTTTACGGGCGTTAAATATTCCGTCTGTATCTAGCACAAAACTATATCCTTTGGAAGCAGAAGAATATCCGCCTACCCTAACTCTAAAATACACATAAATACCATCAAACCACATAGAGAGTGGGTTACTTGCCAGGTCTGTCTGTCCACCTCCAGATCCGGTGCCTAAGTCTACTAAAGGTTCTTGTGAAGCGTATTGGGGAAGCACTTTGTATGGTATCTCACTATAGGCAGGTCCAACATCTAACCCTGGGGCAAATCCTGCTCTTGTCTTAGAAACATATCCGTTGTTGTCTTTATCTAAAATAGCAGCCCCCGGACCTGTTGCTTTTTCAATGATCATCCCGGGTGTTTGCGCAAAACCTTCTTTTGAAATGAGCAAGTATAAAATTGACAGTAATAGAAATGTCTTCTTGGGGGACAGGATTGTAAGTTGTGTGATTCGTTTGTCCATGCTCACGCAGAAAAAATGTAAAAACTCTCTGAAATCGGCCTGAGAGATAGGCTTGTTACTTTATCTTTTAAAACTCTGCTTTTACATGGGGGAGGTTCAGCAGCATCATGTATGCTATAAAAAAAGAATAAGAAAAGTTTTTCCTTGATTTATAAAAGATAAAAACTAAAAGTAGGACTTAAATTATTTTTCTGCTTCTATAAATAGGATGTTCTCTTAATCCCTTCCTATAAAAATGTAAGTTATGTACTAAAAACTATATAGATGAACTGTTATACATACTTTTCGATGAACTGGGCGAAAAAGTCGATGAATGATAAAGTATAATTGGAAGTGTAGAAAAATTATAAAATCTATGGTTAAATTTTTAATAATAAAATCACATTTAATATTAACTTATTGTAAGAATTGATAAATATTGAATTATATTAATAAACTATATAATAAAACATAAGGATATAAAATTAAACAGAAAGAGTTAGATCAATAACAGGTGAATAAATTTATGGGATATTAAAAAGTGCACAAATTCTCCTGCTAATGAACAAGCTCCGTAGCAGGTGTTGCTATGTATTTGAGAGCAGGATTTACCTTACCAGCTTATTCAATACTACACAGCCTGAGTTGCCACCAAAACCTGCTGCATTAACTATGATTCTGCTATAAGAAGTTATTGTGGAGTTTTGATAAGAACTATATAGAGGGGAGAGTGATTCTGCCTGTTGTAAAAGAGTAAAAGCAAAATCTGCTGACAGGGCTCCTGAAGCTCCTAGGGTGTGGCCAATTAGTTGCTTGTTAGAAAACAATGGCGGAAGTGATTCTCCGAACACGCTACGCATAGCATTAATTTCAGCTACGTCTCCCGCTCTGGTTCCTGGTGCATGAACAACAATCGCATCAATGTCAGAAGGAGAAAGTGAGGCCTGTCGTAAAGCTTCTCGCATGGCTTTCTGAAAATGCAAGCCTTCTCGTGTGATTCCTGTCTTTGAAGGACTGAGCTCAAAGCCTAAGCCAACCGCTTCCACGGTGATAACTGAGCCAGCGGGAAGAGCGGTGATTTCGCTCTTTGTCATACGTTCCAGTGCAAAAAATGCGGCTCCTTCACCAAGCACAAAAGAGTTTTGCTTTTCAGGGTTTAGCGGACGGCAAGGGGAATTATCAGCCGCATACTTACTGTAGATGCCAAGCGCTTTCATCTGCGCTATGGTAAAAGGAGTAAGAGGAGCTTCTGTGCCGCCCACAATAAATCTTTTTGCCATGCCAGATTTCAACCAGGCCAATCCGTTGGCTATGGCCTGTAATGCGGTACTGCAGGTAACGGAATGGCTGATTACTGGACCTGAGGCCTGCAGATCATGTGCAACCCAACTAGCCACATTCCCCAAGGTAGTACTAGGCGAGGTAGCAGGCGGCAGACGCTTCAGCGGATTGGCTAAAAAATCAGTGTGAGACTGCTCAAATAAGCTCGTTGCGCCCCTGGAAGAACCGATATTAATACCTGTGGCTTCTAATTCCTCGGATTTCCAACCTGCAGCTGCCACCGCCTGTCTGGCAGCCAGAATAGCCAACTGTACTGAACGGTCTACGGTTGCATAGGCTGACTCTTCTTGCAATAAGGCTTGTAATGATATTTCTGCGGAAGGAGATAGCGGAGAAACCGGAGTTGTTTCGTCTAAATGAGGTAGAGTAGTGAAAGCCGGTTTGTTCTGTAGATATGCCTGCCGGATTTCCTCAGGAGTACAGCCTATCCCTGAGACGGAACCTACGCCTCTTATCACTATCCATTCCTGTTCCGCTGGTTTCATCTGTTTTTATGCTGTTTTTCAGAAAAGAGGCTTAAAAGCCGTTTTTCTCTATTAACTCCCGCATTCCTTCAATTGTGGCGTACACTTGATCTAGCTGCTCTTGCGTAATACAGTAGGGGGGGAGAACATAGACAATATTCCCCAGCGGCCTAAGAAGCACACCATTGTCCAGAGCAAAATGATATAATTGATCTCGGAGGTTATGGAAATAAGAAGTATCACCCACTGCAAACTCTATGGCTACAATGGTTCCTGTTTGCCGTACTTCCTTCACACCGGCTTTTCCCTTTAACTCAAGCGCAAAATTAGCGTGCGCCCGGGTAATTCTCTCCAAATCCTTTGAAAATTGTGGTTTTTCCACTAAATCCAAGCTGGCCAATGCCGCGGAACAGGCCACCGGATTAGCCGTGTAAGAGTGACCATGGAAAAGCGCCTTTGTTTTGTCTAGGCTCAGGAATGATTCATAAATGGAATGGGTAGAGGTGGTAACCCCTAAGGCCATGGTGCCACCGGTCAACCCCTTAGAAAAGCACATGAAGTCAGGTTGCCGGGTCAGGTGATCAGCAGAGAAACGTTTACCGGTGCGGCCAAAGCCTGTCATCACTTCGTCTTGTATAGTGAGCACCTCATGCTCCTGACAAAGCGCCATCAGTTCATCTAAGACTTCGGGAGAATACATGACCATGCCGGCAGTACCTAACACCAGGGGTTCGTAGATGAAAGCAGCGAATTCATTTTGCCGCAACAAAGCTTTTAGAGCGGAAAGAGATTCTGCCTCTTTGCCAGGAATGGGTACCGGTATGAATTCCACTTCAAACAAGTACTGCCGAAACGGTTGGGTAAAGATAGAACGCTCACTCACAGACATGGCTCCAAACGTGTCGCCGTGGTAGCTGCCTTCAAACGCAATTATTTTTGTGCGCTCCTTACCCTGGTTATACCAGTACTGAAGTGCCATTTTCATAGCTACTTCAACGGCAGTAGATCCGTTGTCGGTGTAAAAAACTCTTTTCTGATTGTTGGGGAGCAGACGTAAAAGTCGTTCCGCCAGTTCAACGGCAGGTTCATGGGTGAAACCGGCAAAAATCACGTGCTCCAGGGTCTGTAGCTGTTGCGCTACCCGTTGTGCAATGTGCGGATGGGCGTGACCATGAATGTTTACCCACCAAGAGGAAACGGCATCAATGTAGGTTTTGCCTTCGTCAGAGAATAACAACGCTCCTTCTCCTTTGACAATGCCTATGGGCGGCGGTGCCGTCTGCATCTGGGTGTACGGGTGCCAGCTGACCACCGAGTCGCGTTCAGATAAACTTTTAGGCATGGTTTGTCAGAAAAGATTGAAAGGATTTGGCATAGCGGCTAATCACTTCCGGGGTGAAGTCATCTTCCCAGACAATGGAGGGCAAGCGTTGCAATTTTGTATAGTATAGCACAAAGTCCTCGGTAGAATCATTCGGCACGCCATTGAAAATGATGCCGGCAATAGGAATCTTGCGGTACTTTAGCACCTCTACCGTTGATAAGGTGTGGTTGATGCTGCCCAGGTAATTGCGGGAAATCAAAATCACCTCCAGCTTCAGTTTCTGAATGAGGTCAATGATCAGGTCTTGCTCGTTCAGGGGAACCATCACGCCTCCGGCTCCTTCCACTATCAGATGGTTTTTGGTAGTTGGGGCCTCAATGGCGTCTAAGGACAGACGAATTCCTTCTGCCGCCGCTGCCGTATGCGGTGAAGCGGGCATCTCTAACCGGTACGCCTCTGGGTGGAACACGCTTTTGGTATTTGAAACCAAGCTCTGCACAGCATTCGTGTCAGTGAAATCCAGACTACCCGCCTGCACAGGTTTCCAGTAATCTGCCTGCAGGGCCTCCGTTAAGACAGAGGCCGCCACGGTTTTACCTACATCAGTGCCTATACCTGTAACGAAATATCTTTTGGGTGAAATTGGATAAGCAGATTCCATAGTTGTTGTACTTGTTCCTGGGTATTAAAAGCATGCAGCACAATGCGGAGGCGTTCTTTGCCCGCCGGAACGGTAGGGCTGAACACGGGCCTTACATCTAAACCGTTGGCCTGAAGAACAGCGGCCAAATGGCGGAGCGCCTGCGGTTCTGGCAAATGCCATGCCTGTATAGGGCTGTTTTTGGCTTGTTTTTCTGAAAACGGAGCTAAAACATTACTGTCTTTTTGTAACTCTCTGTATAATATTGATAACTGCTGCACCTTCTCCCGTTCCATCTCTAATTCCGGTAGCAGCCTATATGCTTGTTTGATAGCTGACAGGGAGGCCAAGGGAAGGGCGGTGGTATAAATAAAAGGCCGGCTGAAATTGAGCAAAAATTGCTGCAATATTTTAGAGCTAACTATGGCGGCGCCGTGACAGCCCAATGCTTTTCCGAAGGTCATGGTACGGGCAAAAATCTGTTGTTGCAGCCCAAGCTCCGTTACCAAACCTGATCCGTTCAAGCCGAACAAGCCATTGGTGTGGGCCTCATCTACTACCAGATACAGCCCTTGCTCTTGGCTGAGCGCGGCTAATTCTGGCAGAGGAGCAAAGTCACCGTCCATGGAATAGAGGGACTCCACCACCACGTACACATCGCCTTGGGCTCTGCTTAGCTTTTGCCGGAGGTCTTGCACATCGTTGTGCCGGAACGGATAGCTCTGCGCGAAACTCAGCCTGATGCCATCTTTGATAGAAGCATGGCTGTACTCGTCGTAGAAGATGGTGTCGCCGCGTTGCGGAACAGACGAGAAGAAGCCAGTATTGGCGGCATAACCAGAGTTGAAAAGGAGAGCCGCTTCGGCATCATGAACGTTTGCAATGGTATCTTCCAGTTCCTGAGCAAACGCTGAGTTTCCGCTTAAAAGCCTAGAGCCGGTTGCGCCATGTGCCGGATTGTCTGCCAGTTCATGGGCTACGGCAGTAGCTAATCTACTAGATTGCGCTAAGCCGAGGTAATCGTTCGAGCTGAAATCTATTAGGCCAGCGGCAACGGTGGTTAGTTGCCGCTGGATGCCTTTTTGGGCACGGGTCTCCAATTGCCTAAGCAGTTTATTGGGTACCTTCATGCCAAATGCTTATTCTGCGGTAAGTTCAACAGCCTGCACAGCCTCAGCGGGGGCAGGCATGGTACCTCCGCAGGCGGTTTCGGTTTTGAAGGATTTACGTGGCGTTAGGCCCAGTATTTCAAACATAGCCTTGTCATCGGCGAAACCCGGATTTGGCGTGGTCAAAAGTTTGTCTCCTGAGAAGATAGAGTTGGCGCCAGCTAAAAAGCAAAGTGCCTGCTCCGCCACCGACATTTCTTGTCTACCCGCTGAAAGGCGCACCATGGTTTTAGGCATTAGAATACGGGCGGTGGCAATCATGCGCACCATTTCCCAAACGTTTACACGTGGCTGCTCAGCCAACGGTGTTCCCTCTACCGGCACCAGCGCGTTCACCGGCACTGATTCAGGGTGCTGCTTCAGGTTGCTTAACACGTGCAGCATGGCAATTCTGTCATCGTCGGTTTCGCCTAAGCCAATAATACCGCCACTACACACAGAAATACCCGCTTTGCGCACGTTCTCAATGGTGTCAAGCCGGTCGCCGTAGGTACGGGTGGTGATAATATTGCTATAGTTTTCCTCTGAGGTGTCAAGGTTGTGGTTGTAGGCATAAAGGCCCGCTTGCTTCAGACGCTCGGCCTGATATTCGTTTACCATACCCAAGGTGCAGCAAACTTCCAGACCCATTTCATTCACGCCTTCCACCATTTCCAGCACGCGGTCAAAATCGCGGTTGTCACGTACTTCGCGCCAGGCGGCGCCCATGCAGAAGCGGGTAGAGCCCCCTTCTTTTGCCTGACGGGCTGCCTCTAACACTACTTCGTTGCTTAGCAATTTATGTACGGGAACATCAGTATGATAACGGGCTGCTTGCGGGCAATAGGCGCAATCTTCAGGACAGCCGCCGGTTTTTACTGAAAGCAAAGTGCATACCTGCACTTCGCCGGTTGCCTGGTGCTGTTTGTGTACCTGTGCGGCTTCTACAATAAGTTCCAGAACCGGTTTATAGTAGATGGCCCGGATTTCATCCATGGTCCAATCTGTGCGGAGAGAGGCAGTCAATTGAGCGTCCGTCATAGTCAGCTTTTCTTATTTGGGCTACTAAAGTACGGGGTTACACCCAAGGAAGAAAATTTTCAGGCAGTTTTAAGACGTGATATCTTTTCTGTTTTAGGCTTGTTTTCTGAAAATCAGGCGGAAAATGTTGGTCGTTATTCGTTGTTCGTTATTTGTTGATTGAAGTTAAGGTTAGAGTTAAGCGTGAGTTGAGGATGGTAAGAAGCAGAAACATTACTGCCAAAAGATCTTCCTTAACATGTGTAGCGAATAACGAACAACTAATAACGAACAACGATAGAAGGTTTATTTCTTCGTGTCTGCAACTACTTTACCATTGAGATATTCAACGGTACGGAGTTCTTTGCCGCTTTCATCAAAATACTTCCAGGTGCCGGTGGGGCGGTTGTAGTGGTAGGTGCCGGCTAGTTCTGTTTTGCCGTTCTCATACATCTGCTTGAATGTGCCGAACTTTTGTCCGTCGCGGTAGAGGGTTTCGCTTTTCACTTTACCCGAGGCGTAATAGGTGACCTCTGCGCTAATAATTTTGCCGTTTTGATAGGTGGCCTGCGACGCGATTTGTCCGTTGGGGTAGTAGGTGAGATATTCTCCGCTAAGCTTACCCTTTTTATCATAGGGTGCTACCGTCTTTACTTGTTTATTATCATGGTACTCCATCCAGGTGCCGTAGCGCTTATTGTCCTTCCATTCTTCTTGGGCGGCAATGACACCATTGGCGTGATAGCGTACTATTTTCCTGTCTCTTTCTGTGTTAGAGTATTTTATTTCCTCCCGCAGGCGACCCTGCTCATCCCAGAACTGGGCGGTGCCGATTTTTACCCCCTTAGAGTAGATGTGGGTACTGCGGCGCTGTCCGTTTTCATAAAAAGACATTGAAGGGCCTTCCGGTTTACCTTCCTTGATGCCGCTTTCGTTCATGATTTTACCGGAGCGGTAGTAGGTTTTTACCTTCGCTAGCTTTTTGGGCCCTTCACTTATGGTTTCAGTTTCAAGCTGGCCATTGTCATAATACGTCTTTATGTTTCCCTCCAGCATTCCGTTGCGGTAGGTAGCCTCTGTTTCAACTACACCGTTGGGATGAAAGGTTCGGGTTGGGCCGCTCTGGGTTTTGCGCTTATACGTGATCTCTGATTTCAACCTTCCGTCTGGGAAATACTCTTTGATCACACCTTCCGGAAAACCTTCTACAAAGTTAGTCTCCTGCTTCAGCTGCCCATTCTCATAAAAGGTTTTGTACGGACCAGACCGAAGGTCATTTTCATAGAAGCCCTGTTGAAGCAATTTTCCGCTGGGGTAAATGGCTACAAAAGGGCCATTCTTCTTGCCGTCTTTATAGGGTACCGTGAGTTTGGCTTTCCCCTCGGGGAAGAACTCAGTGTACAAACTGTCTCTTTTGCCATCTACTACTTTTACCAACACTTCCAGTTCACCTGTAGGGTAGTACTTCCGGAAGTAGCCGTGAATAAGGGTATCTGGATTTGTTTTGATAAAGTACACCTCTTTTATACTTGTCTGGAGCGAGTCATAATAGGTAATGACCTGCTGCGTTTGCCCTGCTGCAGAAAAGCGCAGGCAAAGCAAAGACAAGAACAAAAAAGAAGAGGACAATATTTTTTTCATGGACGCAAGTTCAATAAAAAAAGCCTAACATATAACGTAAGGCTTTTTTGAGTTAGTATAGTTCAGAATTTTTAGAGTCTTTCCAGCACAATGGCAGAGGCTCCGCCACCGCCGTTGCAGATACCGGTCACCCCTATTTTTCCGCCTTTTTTGTGCAGGACGTTAATGAGCGTGGTCACTATTCTGGCGCCTGATGCCCCCAGCGGGTGGCCCAGTGAAACAGCCCCGCCGTACACGTTCACATTACCGCCTTCTAAGCCTAGTTTTTGGTTATTGGCCAAAGACACTACAGAGAAGGCCTCGTTTATCTCATAAAAATCTACCTCAGAGGCGTCTACACCTGCTACTTTCAGGGCTTTTGGTATGGCTAGGGCAGGAGTGGTGGTAAACCATTTCGGATCTTGTTCGGCATCTGCGAACCCACGTATTTTGGCAATTGGGGTTACTCCCAGTTCTTCAGCTTTTTCTTTGCTCATGAGCAACACCGCGGCGGCACCGTCATTAAGGGTAGAAGCGTTGGCCGCAGTAACTGTGCCTTCCTTATCAAACACCGGACGCAGCCCCGGAATCTTCTCGAAGTTTACTTTGCTGTATTCTTCGTCTTCTGTTACAACTATAGGGTCTTTGCCCCGCTGCGGAATTTCCACCGGAACAATTTCATCTTTCAGGAAACCTCCTTTGGCTGCCTCCGCTGCTTTTTTGTAAGAGTTAATGGCATACTCGTCTTGCTGCTCACGGGTAATACCCATTTCACGGGCGGTATTCTCGGCGGCGCTGCCCATGTGGTAATCATTATAGACATCCCACAAGCCGTCTTTAATAAGGCCGTCGGTCATTTGGCCGTGCCCCAACTTGGCTCCGAAACGGGCTTTGTCTAAGTAAAAAGGAACATTAGACATGCTTTCCATTCCGCCCGCTACTATCACATCTTTATGACCCAGCATTATGGCCTGAGAGGCGAACATAATGGCCTTAGAGCCGGAGGCACAAACTTTATTTATGGTGGTACACTCCACCTCATAGCCAAGTCCGGCTTTGATGGCAGCCTGTCGGGCCGGGGCCTGACCTAAATTGGCGGAAAGCACATTGCCCATGATTACCTCCTGCACCAGACTTTTGTCTACACCGGCTTTTTCTAAGGCACCTTTAATGGCAATGGCACCAAGTTCAGTGGCTGATAGGCTGGAGAGTGCGCCGCCAAAGCTCCCTATTGGAGTACGCACTGCGGAAATCACGTATACTTCTTTGATTTGCATGGTAAGTCAGTTCTGGTTTTCAGGTGAAGATATATGTTCTGGAAAAGAAAAACAAACGGTTGTTAGCAAGCTGGGTTACTTTGATTCTAATAAAAGAGAAACATTGAAACAACCAATGTACGTAGGCGATGGTACCGTGTTCACCACTTTTACTGATAGTGAAGTTCTTTTCTACTCATTTCACAGACTAGTTAGGAGCACAGCCTAAGCCTCATCAATACAGTTTTACTGATGAAACAACATTTTATATCTGTTTTAGGGCTGTTTTTCGAAAATCACACCTAAAATAGAAAAGAATAGCCGCTATGGTGGCAGCTGAGATTCTTTCGCTAACTACCAATCAGGCCCGTCATCATTTGCCTTTCGTGTTCTGCGGCGAGGCAGTTGTTGCAGATACTGCGCTTCTTCCTGCCGCATAGCATCTAAAAGCTGCCGGGCTTTCTCTGGGCTAAGCTGAAGTTTTTTAAGTCGCTCAAAGCGGGTCTGAAGTAAAGCGTCACTGTCTGTTCCTGCCTGATTGCCCCCGCGGCCATTCTGGCCAGTAGCGTTCTGGCCAGAGCCATTCTCTCCAGTGCTGCGGGTGTTGCCTGGGCTGTCTCCCTTTGCCTGTTCTTGTTCCGGACCATTGGCTCCAGTCTTAGATGAAGAAGCGGCTCCATCCGGAATATTTCCGTTTCCTCCCAATCCATCAGCCTCTCCAGATGCTCCGTTGGAAGGGGTGCCTTTCTGATTTGGGCTTTGGGTGCCTCCTTTTCCTTGGTCGGGTTTTCTAGGTGGGGGAGGAGGTGTTTTTAGCTTTTCAGGGTGGAGGATCAGGTACTTCTGAAGCAGCTCATAATTATAGCGAGCTTCCTGGTTTGTTTCATCTGCCTTTAATGCCTGCTTACATAGCTCAACTGCTTTTAAAAAATTGCCTTCTTCAGCTTCAATCAAAGCAAGCTGGGTTGCTACCACCGAAAGGGTGTTATTATTGGAGGTGACTTTAAGCAAGGCTCTATAAAGTGGGGCAGCCTTTGAGTAATCATGTAAATGAAAGTAGGAGTGGGCCAGATTGAACTGCACGGCTTGAGAGGGAGTATTGCCGTCTTGCTGGCGTATTTTCTCATATAGGGTTGCCGCCAGTTGGTATTGCTGCGTTTGATATGCCTGCTGTGCCTGTTGGGCGTATTGGTTCCGGAGGGCAATGCGCTGCAAACCATCAAGTGGGGAGAAGGAGAACAAGACGATCAACCACCAGACTCTCATATTCTAAGTACCTGTAAAGTCCATAATACATCCAGGGCTATAAGCAGGAAGGCTGCCAGCAAGGGGTAAAGGTATTTGTTGGCGGCTACTTCCACTACCTTGGTTTGGCGTAATTCACTTTTAACGGCATTTACTGCGCTTAGCACTCTTGGTACTTCACTTATGTTCTGATTTACCTCAAAATAAGCGCCATTTGTAAGTGCTGCTACTTCTTGCAAGGTAGTGGGTTCTAACCGCGTGATAACCGTGTTGCCATCATTATCTTTTTTGAAACCCCGGCCCTGCGGAATTTTGCCGCCCGTATAGGTGCCTACGCCTACCGTATACACCCGCACGCCTGCCTCATTCAGGGCATGGGCAGCTTCTACAATGTTTTCTCCAAAGGTTTCGCCATCAGAAAAAATGACTAGCAATTTAGATCGCTCTTGTTCACGGTTTGTTTCTGTTTCTGAGAACTTCTGGTTTGCTAGTTCCAGAACTGGGGTTAAACGGGCGGCCTCTGCCGGGGCAAGGCTGGTTTTCAATGTTTGAATAAACAGTTCCAGCGCGCCCTGGTCGTAGGTCAGGGGACTGAGAACAAAAGGTTCAGAGCTGAAACCTATGAGCCCTACTCGGTCGGCATCGGTATTCTTGATGAACTCCAGCAACTCCAGCTTTATTTTCTCCAGGCGATTTGGGGGAACATCGGTGGCATTCATAGACAACGAAAGATCCACGGCTACAAACACATCTTTTCCGTTTGTTCTAATTTCCTTTGTCATTGCCCCGAAGGATGGTCCCAGCAGCGCTATGATCAATAAAGCCATGTAGATGGTCCTGATGATAGTTTTTGCCCAAAGAACGTTTGCTTTCTGCCCAAATTGATGAGCCAACCGCTTAATACGGTACAGGTAGCCTCCGTACAGCACCAAGAACAGCAGGCAAAAGAAAAACTCTACCGAAGTAAAAGGAAGGTACCAGGTCATAGGCGAAATCAGGCTCACTTGAGCAGGGGCTGCAAGTTAAGACAAAGTTCCGAAAGCAAAGGCAAGGCCGGAAATGGTGAATCAATGGCAGAAAACCCCTCATTACAGTTTAGAACGGCTTTTGCGAAAAATAATTTCACTGGTTTTACAATTATAAGCCACTGGATTTGAAGACGCTGGAGAATATCTGTAAAAAAGGGTCAACTTTTTTTGTCGGGGCTTTTGCGAATCTGCTTTTAGTTCCGCTATATTTGCACACTCTTTAACCGAAAGAGCTGCCCGGAGAGATGGGTGAGTGGCTGAAACCAGCAGTTTGCTAAACTGCCGTACCTCTAAAGGGTACCGGGGGTTCGAATCCCCCTCTCTCCGCGAAATATTCTTGTAAATTAATTTTGACGAGAAAATTTCATTTTATATCTTTGCACCGCAATTCACCAGAAGGTTAGGTTTTAGTTAGTTGGTTAACTGGAAATTGCAAGACTCGGGGTGTAGCGTAGCCCGGTATCGCGCCACATTTGGGATGTGGAGGTCGTAGGTTCGAATCCTGCCACCCCGACGAAAAAAGATGAGTAATGTTGGATGACTACAAAGACATTCTCCATTACTCATTTTCGTTTCGATGGTCTCGTAGCTCAGCTGGATAGAGCAACTGCCTTCTAAGCAGTAGGTCTTTGGTTCGAATCCAAACGGGATCACTAGAAAAAGCACTTATAAGGTAAAACTTGTAAGTGCTTTTTTGTTTTCATTTTTTTAGCACTAAATCTTCCTTCCTGACCTTTGTTCTGTCCCCGCATTATAAATATCAATATCTACCCTTGTTTTTCCCGCTTACTCTTACCCAACGTCGGCCGTTACCCTTACCCTTACCTAAGGCTGCAAATAATCTCCTTCTATATTCTACATTTCTTAGATGCTTTCATCTGTTTCATGCGGCCTTTTGCATGTATCTCATATAGCGGTAAAGAATACTTAAATCAGAGTTCATACAACGTTTATAAAATTTAAACGTCAAACTATTGACAGCCCCTTTAGGTATGGAAGACTGACTTCTTTTATGATAAGAACACTTTTACTCTCCGTTATCTGCTTTGTAAGTACATTATGCTACGCCCAATACCCGGAAGAGAAACCTGAAGAAAAGCCGCTACTTAAGCTGGGAGGCGCCGTACGGTTCAACTACAACCTCTCTTCCTGGAAAAAGGATCAGATAGAGAGGGGTGGAGACTTTGGCTATGACCTGTTTCGCATAAATGTGGAATCAGCCTACAAAGGCATCAAATTAAATGCAGAGTACCGGCAATATTCCCAGGCGTTTGGCGGTGGCTTTCTGAAGCAGGGCTGGTTCCAGTACGATTTTTCAGACCGGTCTCAAATACAAGTCGGGCTTAACCAGGTTCCATTCGGTATACAGCAGTATAACTCCAACAACTGGTTTTTTAACATGACCTACTACATTGGGTTTGAAGATGACCATGACATGGGAGTGAAGTACATACACGATTCAGGACGTTGGCAATGGCAGGCGGCCTACTATAAAAGTGCAGAGGAGTTTGTGTTCGGTTTATCAGAACCCAGCCCTAATCGCTACTCTTATGATATAACAGGCCGGAACAAAGAAAATAACCAGCTGGACTTCAAAGTAGTTAGGCGCATGGGGGATAGTCTGGGGCATGAGCTGGGAGCTTCCCTGCAAGGCGGGCTGCTCTACAACCTTGATACAAGACGGAACGGAACACGACATGCCGCGGCGGTGCATTATGAATACAAAGCAGCCCATAGCCCCTGGAACGTTAAGCTACAGGCCATGCTTTACCGCATTGATCCGGAGAATGCTCCTGAGGCAGACCAACATGTTGTGGAGATGGGAGCTTACGGAGCTAATTATAATGTAGCCGCGCGGGGTGAAGTATATACTGCCAGCCTTGCTTACCACTTGCCAATTGAAACACGTCTTTTGCAGGGCATAACAGTATACAACAACTATGGCTACTACAATAAGCGAGTGGAAGGGTTTGAGAACTCCCACATGAACGTGCTCGGTGCGCTATTTACGGCCGGTCCCATGTATATTTACACAGATGCAGCCTTTGGGTACAACCATGCTTGGCTTGGGCCCGAATGGGAAAATGCCTTTTCTGCAGGCACGCCAGGAAATACCCGCTGGCACATGCGCTTTAATGTTAACATGGGCTATTATTTCTGATTTAAAAAAGAATAATTGATGAGTAAAGTTACAAGAAGTGATACCAAAAAGTCTTTCGGGTTACATGTAAACGGGCCGGTGTTCTGGTCCTCCATCATAATATTGATAATCAGCATAGCGCTTGTGCTGATTTTCAGAGAAGATGCCGAGGCTTTTTTCAGCGAAATTCAAAGTTCTGTTACCTCCAGCATGGGCTGGCTGTTTATACTGAGCGTAAATATTTTCGTGGGCTTCTGCCTGTACATGGCCTTTGGCAAATTCGGGGACATAAGGTTAGGCGGCAAGGACGCTAAACCTGAATTCAGCACCTCCTCCTGGTTTGCCATGCTCTTCAGTGCCGGTATGGGGATAGGGTTACTGTTCTGGAGTATAGCGGAACCCATTAACCATTTTCAGACGCCGCCAATGGGAGAGCCCGGTACGCCGGCGGCGGCAAGGCAAGCCATGAACTTCACTTTCCTGCACTGGGGCTTTCATGCGTGGGCCATATATGCGTTGGTGGGGCTGTCGCTCGCTTACTTTACCTACAGCCGAAAACTTCCGCTTACAGTACGCTCAGTTTTCTACCCTTTCTTAGGTGAGCGTATTCATGGCCTTATAGGTGATATTATTGATATAATGGCTGTTCTGGCCACTCTTTTTGGTTTGGCAACTTCTCTCGGACTAGGGGTGAGCCAGGTAGCATCTGGCCTGCACCACGTCTTCCCGGCCATTGATAATGATGTCTACACTCAAATAATGCTGATAGGCGGTATCACGGCAGTGGCAACCGTATCAGTTGTAACAGGTGTAGAAAAAGGAGTGCGTATATTGAGTGAGTGGAACATTAGGATTGCTCTCTTTATACTGGTAGCCGTGCTGTTTTTGGGGCCAACTGTTTTCATCTTGGGCTCTTATGTGCAGAACACCGGCTCTTACCTGGGAAGTTTCCTGCAACTTTCGTTCTGGAACGAAGCCTATTCTTCCGGTAACTGGCAAGGCGGCTGGACCGTCTTCTATTGGGCTTGGTGGATTTCATGGGCTCCGTTTGTGGGCATATTCATAGCACGTGTTTCTAAAGGCCGCACCATTAAGGAATTTGTGCTTGGCGTACTTATTGTGCCATCTCTGCTTTCGTTTTTATGGATGACGGCGTTCGGCAGCACAGCCTTGCGTGAAGTGTTATCAGGAGGAACGGCCATTTCAGAAGCAGTAGCCAACGATATGTCTACCGCTCTGTTTGTGTTTTTTGAACAACTTCCTTTCTCCACGTTTCTCTCCATTATAGGCATCGTATTGGTAGCAGGTTTCTTTGTCACCTCATCAGACTCTGGTTCGCTAGTAGTAGATAGTTTAACATCAGGAGGCAGAACCGACTCTCCGGTAGGAATCCGTATTTTCTGGGCAGTGGCAGAAGGCGGTATCGCAGCTGTGTTGCTTCTTGGGGGAGGGCTGCAGGCCCTTCAGACGGCTGTCATCATTACAGGTTTGCCCTTCGCGCTAATTCTGCTGTTGATGTGCTATAGCCTGTACAGGGGGTTGAGTGAGGAACTGGAGGAAGTAAACAACCTTAATACAGCCCAGCAACGGAAAGATTACCAGCAGTTGGTAACAGAACTGTTGGCGAAACGTGCCGCAAAGCAGCAACCCCAAGCTTCAGAAGGAAATAAAAACGAGACACTGTAACCTTTAAATACCAGAAAGATGATTACAATAGACGCCATGATGGTATGCCTGGACCTAAGCGACATAGACGAGAAACTGGTAACTTTCGCCAGGTCAATGTGTGAGCGCTTGCCGGTGAAAAAGGTATATTTTGTACATAATATAAAGACCTCTGAATTGAGCGAAGATTTCCGCGAAACCTTTGGAGATGTGGACCTGAGCCAGGAAGTGGAGGCGAACATTGCTGATATAGTGGCAGAATGTTTTGCTGGAGGTTGCGACCATGAGATATTGGTGAGCGAAGAACCAAACACGGAGGTGATGATGGCCGACCTGGTAAAAAGGTTTAATATAAAACTTACCGTGCTTGGCAAGCGAATGAGCAACAAAAGTACTGGGGCACTGGGCACTAAACTTCTTCGCATACTACCATGCAGCGTTCTGGTCTTTCCTGAAACAGCAAATCTTCATATTGAAAGCATACTAGCCGCCATTGATTTTTCAGACGCCTCTGTGCATGGACTCAGGCTGAGTAAGAGCCTTTCAGACCAACTAGGGCTTAAGCTGGAGATTATGCATGTATACAAGCTGCCTACGCAGTATTTTCCGCTTATTTCAGAAGAGAAAGCTATAAAGAAAGCAGTAGAAGTGGTAAGTGGAAAGTTTAAGGATCTGCAAAAACGGCACAATGAAATAGCTGATGTCCCTTATGTTTTGGTTCGAGCCGCCGGTAAAAGCACCGCCGAGCGAATTTGCTTGCAGCTTCGTAAGAAAAAATATGATTTGCTGGTATTGGGGCTTAAAGGTAACAACCCCATTCCATCTCTTAGCTTGGGCAGCGTGCCTACTAATCTCTATAACATGGACATTGATATTCCGCTTTGGCTAGTGTATTCAGAAAAAGTTATCAAGTAATTAAATAATGGCGCAGCAACCTATGCTTGGGTAGTTACACCCAACAGGTTGCTGATGCCTGTCACCACCATGTCCACGCCGATGGCACCCAGAAAGAAGCCGTTAATGCGCAGCAGTAGCTCCATGTTCTTGTCAAATGCCTGCTGAACATTTTTAGAGCGCATACTGCGGCGGATTTGCTTAAGCCCCATGATGATGACAAAGTTCGAGAGCATGATCACCGCCAGCGAAACAACACCCTGCCATAGTTCCAACTGCTCTGACATAACAATGGTGAGGGAGATAGTACCGGCTCCTACCATGAAAGGCAGGGCTATTTCAGAAGCCAGATCATGTAAGTCACCTTTGATCTGAATAAAAGCTTTTTTGCCCTGCACAATAAAAATGTAAGCAAAAGAGAAGAGTACGATGCCGCCAAAAATCCGGAAAGATTCAAAATTGATGCGGAAAACCTTCTGAAAAACAATGTCCCCGAAAAGCAGAAAAATTAGAAAGATAGAAAATGAAATAAAGGAGGCTTTCAGAAATACAGATTTGAAATCTGCGTCTGACAAATCATTCATGACCGGCTTCAGGTAAAGAAACAAGGCGAAGGGATTGAGCATGACCAGAAAGCTAAAAATAGCTGGTATCATAAGTGTAGATTAATTTATAAGGGTATTTTGGGGAAGTTGTGCACCTCTGTTTCTTCTCCGCTTTTGCTATTCAACAGGCGGCTTGGCCTGTGCAGTTGCGCTACTTCATGGCCTTTTTTCAAGGCCGCTTCTTCGTCTTCAAAACTCTGCACCAGGTTCCTGTCATGGTCTAGCACACACCACTGTTTTTTTTCCTCATTCCATTCTACCCGGTACGTACTTACCAGTGCCTTGTTCCGGATGAGGTCAAGAATCACCTTCCCGTCACTGTAGCTACCGTCTGGGTAGGGCATGGGCAGTAACGCAAAAAAGATATAATACAACGAAAAATAAGTGAACTGGTAAGTGAGAATGCCTGTCTCAAGCGCGTTAATTTCTACTAGGTGAATCACCAACATGGCAGCAAGTGCATTAAAGATAGTTCCCCCGGCAAAAATCAGAATATTGGAAAAACGTTTGTTACGTTTCAGGTTATCGAAAGTGCAGAGACCGTAATAAAAATAATATTTACGCACCTCCAGAATGCCAATACGGAACAAAACAGAGCCGGTACCAATGGTTACTTTAATGTTTCTGCCCCCCATTAACCACGCGAAAAATACGTGCCCCGCCTCGTGCACAAAAGAGATGATGGGTAGCACCAGGAAAAAGGCCAGAAAAAACTTGGGTATATCATTCATTCCAAACATAACTCATATAGTTACGGTAATAAATGAATGGGTTACTGAATTTATAAACTATAGCCGGAAAGAGACCCATTTCTACCTTAAAGGCAAATAAGGCTTTTGTACTAAAACCTCTAATTAAGGATTCAGCGGCACAAAAAGGGCAGCCTTCTGGCTTGTTTATAGTCTTACTCAAATAAATCAGAGCTGAGGTAGCGATCGCCGCGGTCACAGACTATAAAGACGATCAGGCCTTCCTCCAGTTCCTGCGCTAGTTTGGTGGCGGCATATAAAGCACCGCCGCTGCTCATGCCCGCCAATATACCTTCTTCTTTGGCCATTCTTCTGGTCATGGCCACGGCGTCTGCTTCACTCACATCTATAATTCTGTCAACACGGGCTGGTTCATATATCTCCGGCAGGTATTCAGGAGACCATCTTCTGATACCGGGTATATTTGATCCCTCTGAAGGTTGAGTGCCTACTATCTGTACCGCTTGGCTCTGCTCTTTCAGGTATCTTGAAACTCCCATAATGGTACCGGTAGTGCCCATAGCCGAAACAAAATGTGTCACCTTGCCTTGAGTGTCTTTCCAGATTTCAGGGCCGGTGCTGGCGTAGTGGGCGCGGTAGTTGTCGGGGTTCCCGAACTGGTTCAGGAGGTGATAGCCTTGGTTTGCGGCCATGTCTTCGGCTACAGCACGGGAGTGTTCAATGGTTTTTTCGGCGGGAGTTAAGATAAGCTTTGCACCGTAAGCTTCCATAGCCCTTACTCTTTCAGCAGTAGAGTTATCTGGCATGATCAAGGTAATGTGCAGCCCCAGCGCCTGCGCCACCATGGCCAAGGCAATGCCGGTGTTGCCGCTGGTTGCCTCCACTAGTTTGTCGCCCTTTTTTATTTCCCCACGCTCCAACGCGTTCTTCAGCATGGCATAGGCAGGTCTGTCTTTCACGCTGCCGGCTGGGTTTTGCCCTTCCATCTTCCCTAAGATTTTTACCTTAGGGTTGGGGTTAAGGTTCTTAATCTCTATGAGAGGCGTGTTACCTATAAGGTCAAATATAGTCATTGAGGCGGTGTTTTGTGTAAAACTAGTGGTACGGTAAAATGCTGAAATTCGGTATTCCTTTTTTCAAATATAAGAATGCAGCAGAAACAACATAATAAATTAGAAGATGAAGGAAAGAAGTAAATTAGTCAGTTTTCAGCCTCTTTTCTTCAAAACAGACTGAAAACTGAATTTTGAGAAGCAGAAAAACCTATGCAAGAGGGGCCTTCATTAGTGATTGTTTCTGGAGAATGAATTGACTTTAGGAGCGTTACAAATGAAGAAATATTCTGTATTTTAAGTATTAAGCCTCTAACACAAGAATCTACCGGTTGTTTTGGAGCTGGTTTTCTAAAAACAGGCTTAAAACAGGGAAGAGGTACCTTTGCTTTATCTGGCTTAACTTGCACCTGACCAGAAGATAAAAATCAATGAAATTAATACTCAGAAAATATACTAAATGGAGCGTGAGGTTCTTGCTGATGTTTGGGAGCACCGTTGCCTTTGCCCAGAATTCCAGCTCTTTCACCCGCCAAGATACACTGCGCGGATCAATTACCCCTGAGCGGGTCTGGTGGGATTTAGAACACTATGATCTGCAGATGCAGGTAAATTTACAAGACAATACCATGCAGGGAGTTAATCATATCAGTTACAAAGTTTTGGAACCCAGGCAAGTAATGCAGATAGACCTGCAACCACCTATGCAAATCACTGAGGTGGTGCAAAACGGCACAAAGTTGAAGGTAAGGCAAGATGGAAATGCTTGGTTCGTGACACTTCAGAAGAAGCAGGAGCAGGGGGCACAAGAAACGGTAGAGGTGCATTACGGTGGCAAGCCGCAGGTAAGTATAAACCCACCCTGGAGCGGAGGAGTAACATGGCAGAAAGACGCGAATGGCAAACCTTTCATAGCCACCTCGGTGCAAGGGGACGGCGCCAGCCTTTTTTGGCCTAACAAAGACCACATGTATGATGAACCGGACAGTATGATGATTCGGGTGCGGGTGCCGCAGGGCTTGATCAACGTGTCAAATGGTCGGCTCAGAAAAACAGAGACGCACCCTGACGGTACCCAAACATTTCACTGGGCCGTTACCAACCCAATCAACAATTACGGGGTGAATGTGAACATTGCAAATTATGTTCACTTCTCTGAAGAATACATAGGCGAAAAAGGAAAGCTAGACTGCAGTTATTATGTGCTGCGCTATAACCTGGAGAAGGCCAAAAAGCAATTCAAAGATGTACCTCGTATGTTGAAGGCTTTTGAGCATTGGTTTGGTCCTTATCCGTTTTATGAGGATGGTTTTAAGCTGGTAGAGGTGCCTTATTTGGGTATGGAGCATCAGAGTTCAGTTACCTACGGTAATAAATACCAAAATGGCTATTTGGGCAGAGATTTAAGCGGTACTGGCTGGGGGCTAAAGTTCGACTTTATCATTATTCATGAAAGTGGGCATGAGTGGTTTGCCAACAACATTACCTACAAAGACATTGCCGACATGTGGATTCATGAAAGCTTTACCGCCTACTCAGAAAATCTGTTTGTAGAGTACTACTACGGCAAAAAAGCAGGAAGTGGGTATGTCATTGGAACAAGGCAAAACATCATGAACGACCGGCCTATCATTGGGTTTTATAACGTTAACCACAGCGGCTCCGGCGATATGTATTACAAAGGAGCCAATATGCTGCACACCCTGCGCCAGCTGGTAAACAATGATGAGAAGTGGCGTCAAGTCCTGAGGGGGCTGAACAAAGATTTCTACCACCAAACCGTTACCACTCAACAAATAGAAAGTTATCTGAGTCAGCAGCTGCAAATAGATTTAAAGTCTTTCTTTGATCAATACTTGAGAGATACAAAGGTGCCGGTGCTGGAGTACAGATTTGCAGGTAAAAAATTATTTTATCGTTGGGCAAATTCTGTACAAGGTTTCAGTATTCCGGTAAAGGTGTGGGTAAACCAGAAAGAGCAGTGGCTACAGCCAGTTACTGGCACCTGGAAAGAAGCTAAGCTCCCAATAACCATAAAGAGCTTGACTGTAGATGAGAATTTTTACGTAGGCGAGAAAAGAATAAAATGAACGGCTGTTTTAGACCTGTTTTAAAAAAAGTGGGTCTAAAACAGCCGTTCATTTTAAAGCATGTTTAGGTAAGTCTATAGCACTTTGGAAAAAGAACGTAGTTAGAGCTTTCCCTAAGGCGTAGCTCAATCTTATCCATTACCTAAAAGCTCCTTCAGATATACCAATTCCTATAAGCTATTTGAGTCAGAAAATATTGCTACTCTGAAATAATAGATAGTTCATTTTTTTGTAAATAAAATATTAAAGGAGAGGGGCTTTGAAGGCCAGCAAATATATTAACTTAATTTTCTAAAGTTCCAGTAGCAGGAGCCCTGTTATCAATTTTACCAAAATCTGATTTGATATTTTTTCTCTTGAGGAAATATCAAACTTTTACCAATTCCTGTACAGGCACAGCAGGAGTTGTAAAATTCAGCGCCAAGGGTAAACGAAGGTAAAAGGTAGTTCCGGAGTGAGGATGGTTTTCGAACCAGATAGAGCCTTGTAAGGCTTCCGTAAATTCCCGGCACAGAACTAGACCAAGGCCGACGCCTTTTTCTGATTTAGTACCGTAGGTTCTGTGGCCTTTCAAAAGGAATATATCACTTTTAAGAGAGACGGGTGTACCGGTGCCGCTATCGGTAACGGTAAAAATGGCAGACTGGCCTACTGTTTCTGAGCCAAGAGTAATCTGCCCACCTAGTGCGGTGAATTTTATGGCATTGTTCACAAGGTTCCGGAAAATGAGCTGGAGCATGTCCGGATCAGCGGTAACAGCAATGTCTGGAGAAATATGATTCTCAATGGTTATGCCTTTGCCCCGGGCAATGTCACTGAACAATTCAAGGGTGGGGGCCAACAATGGCCGCACTTGCAAAGGAATAAACTCTTTTTCAGCGCCTTCCATTTGGTTTTTAGACCAGGCCAACAAGTTTGTGAGCATCTCCAGAGTATTTTGGGTGGCCACAAGTAAATGTTTTTCTATTTCAGACCGGCGGTGGTTTGGCAAGTCTGATGTAGCCAATATCTCCAAATACCCTTTAATGTTACTCAAGGGTGCGCGGAGGTCATGTGATACAATTGAAAAAAGCTTGTTTTTATCTTGGTTGAGGTATTGCAGCTCAAGCGCCGCCTGCTCAGAGGCAAATCTGGCGGCATTGTAGCTCTTTACCAGGTATACAGTGCACACTCTTATCAGAATGAAAACAATCATGTAAGAGGAGGCCATGTCTACAAACTGGCTTTCACGGGTAGTATAGTGGCCGGAGACAGACTGGGGGTATAGGAACTCTATCACCATCAGGGCCACCATCAATATTATATTAGCCGAGGTCCACAACCAGCGTTGACTGGCTGGTGCTACCGCCATAATAGGGAAATAAGATAAGGCTAGCAGTAGCAGCGTGGGGCCATTTATACCAGCATTGAAAAAATAGTTAATTCCAAAAACCGCCGTAACGGTAGCAGCAGACAGAACAAAACTAGTTTGATGTTTCTGTCTAAATCTGGAGAGGTAGTAGGAAGTGGCCAATACCACCATCATGAACGCAGATAAAAAAGAAGACCAATACAATCCTACCGCATAATTGAAGGGAATGTTGTAGCCTACGGCAATGATGGTGATAAGGCAAAAGGTGTTATAAACTCTGTGCTCCAGCAGAAATTTATCTACTGGGCCAATGAGGTCTGCCCAAGCAACTTGAATTGAGGTAAAGGTTTTTCCTACTATGCTACCCCCCATATGCAATTAAAATATATACCTCAACCCAAACGAGCCAAAGAAACTTGATACTGTATTTAGTGGGGGAAATCTTCGCTTTGGTGCGATTACCATAAAGGTACTTATCTTCTAAAGAAAGAGAAAAGCCTACGCATTTTTTTATGAGCTTTAAGCTGAAGAGCATAATCAATACAGAAGAGGCACCCCTTTGGGTGCCTCTTCTGTATTAGTTTAACCTGTAATGGATAGAATTAGTCTAATCCGCCACGGCGGGTTGGTTGCCTTTGCTCTGGCCAGTTAGTTTGCTGTCCGGTTCTTGGGTTGACTGGCATCACTATTTTCTCCCTAGATGATTTCTCTGGGTCTTCGCTGGCCATGTAAGCCAAAATAGCGGTGAGAATAACGTTGTTGCGCACATCATCAAAAACAATTTTGTCATAGGTGTCTCGGTTGGTGTGCCAGGTGTAGTTGAAATAAGACCAGTTCAGGGAGCTAAGGGAGAAAGCCGGTGCACCAGCCGCCACAAAGGATGCATAGTCTGATCCGCCACCGCCAGGAGTGCCCGGGAAAGAGGTCTCTATGTGCTGACGAATATCGGCAGGTACTTTAGAAAGCCAGCGGCCCAAATAATCATACGCATGAAGGAAGCCTTGTCCGGAGATGTTCACCACTCTGCCGGTTCCGTTGTCTTGGTTGAAAACTGCCTGAACGTTGTTCACAATTTCAGGGTGGTCCGCCACAAAGGCACGAGAACCATTCAGGCCTTGCTCTTCGCTTCCCCAGTGCCCTACCAATATCGTTCTTTTTGGGTTAGGGTAAACTTCCTTCAGAATACGCATGGCTTCCATCATTACAATAGTGCCGGTACCGTTATCGGTAGCGCCGGTAGCGCCATCCCAAGAGTCAAAGTGGGCAGACAAGATCACGTACTCGTTAGGCTTTTCAGATCCTTTGATTTCAGCTATGGTGTTAAAAGCAGGTACAACCCCTAGTTCTTTTGACTGCGTGTTGATGTTGATTTTGGGGGCTCTACCAGATTCAGCTAAGCGGTAAAGAAGGCCGTAATCTTCAAGTGAAAGGTCAACGGTAGGTATTTTTTTGGTATAGGCGCTGAAGATTTTATTAACTCCAAAGCCGTTAGACCAGTAAGAGGCGACAATACCCACTGCGCCGGCTTTTTCCAGCGCTACCGGCAGCTCGCGAGAATTGTAGCCAATCCTGCGCATTTTTTCGCGCCAAGCTTCGGTTTGAGCAGTACGCTCAGCCTTCATTTTGTCAAATGATTCTTTGGTGGCAAACTCTTGCCAGTTGTAGTCAGGGCGGCCAGTAGCCTGTGGCATTGAAATTAAAACTATTTTACCCTTCACGCTTGGCAGCCATCTCTGGAAAGCAACAGAATCGGTTACTTCTGGTAAGGTGATTACTTCTGCGGTTACGCCTTTGCTTTTGGTGCTGGGGTTCCAGGCCAATTGGGTTCCCTCTAAAGATTTTACCCAAGGCTGCAGCATGTCTATATGAGAAGTTCCGCGCTCCCAGCCGCGCCATTCTCCCCATTTCTCGTTACGGGCAGGAATACCCCAGCTTTGGTATTTGGCTACTGCCCAGTCATGCGCCTTCTTCATTTGCGGCGTACCAACTAGCCTTGGGCCAATACCATCCATCAGTTCATGGGCCAACATTTTCAGTTGTGAATTTTCGTTTGCCTCTTTCAAGATGCGCTCCACCATTGGGTCTTTTGTCTGCGCCTGCGCCGTGGCAGCGGCAAAAAAGACAAAGAGGAAAAGTGCCTGCCGGAGAGAGAGCAGACGCTTATTGATAGCTTGTATGTGTGTTTTCATGCGACCAAGTTATAAAAAGTAGATGAATAGGGGCAAGTTCAAATGCAAGGAAGGTAGAGAGAGGCTGAAGAATAAGTCAAAATTAATTGTTTTAGGAGTGCTCAAGAATGCCTACCTGAGTGAAATGGTGAATATATGCCTGCAAAAAGCGCTTCTATATAGGTGATAGAGATGGTAAAACAGATAAAGTTTTAAGTTAACATTAACTTGTTTATTGAAAAAACTTTAACTTGTAGGTGCTGCGTAACAAACAAATAATTCAATCCAGATCGGTAATTATAAAATGCTGACTGGTTGAGAGATTTTGTGCTTCTTTCTAAGTGAGGAAGAATTTTATGTAAAGTAGATTTAGGATATTATTAATATAAAAATTGATAATAAACTTAATTTAAAGGACTTTATTTTGAATTTAGTAATATTATACCCTTTAAATTAACTGATATATAATAGAATATATAAATACTATACTATGACGAATACCTGGGATGCAGAAGTTCTCAAGGGCTTGCTTCAATTCTCTAGTGACATGATTTGTACCATTGATGTAAATGGTTTGTTTTTACATGTCAGTGCTGCTAGTCAAGCAATTTTAGGATATGCTCCTTCTGAATTGGAAGGGAAAAAATTCATTGATTACGTCTCTCCGTTAGATATACCCAAGACTAAAGCCGTCACTCAGGAAATAATAAAAGAAGGTAAAAAAGTAGTAGATTTTAAGAACCGCTACCTTACGAAGAGCGGGAAGAGTGTGGGGCTGACTTGGTCAGTTGTTTTTGTGGAGGAGCAGCAAAGTATGTACTGTGTGGCTAGATTAAACCAACCAGTGGCAGATGAAAGCTCAACTCAAAACGGCAAAGTACAGTTTCTGAGGTCACTCATCAACCAAGGAGCAGACATGCAGGCTGTATTGAATGAAAACTGTGATTTTCTGTACACCAGCGGTGCAACCGAGAAAGTATTAGGTTGTAAGACAGATGCGTTAGTAGACTTCAATGCCTTTAAACTGGTGCACCCCGAAGACCTTGCCAAGGCGCAGGAAGCATGGGAGATGGTACTGGCATCGGGTCAGGGAACTTTATCAGAGTGCAGGGTACAGCATTCCGATGGTAACTGGCGATGGCTTGAATTGCATGGAATAAACTACCTTGATAATGCCGAAGTAGGAGGAATAGTAATCAGCGCCCGTGACATCACTGAACGGGTTATAGACCGCGAAAAATTAAAGGAGCGTGAGCAATGCTTCAGAGCTCTTTTTTTAAACAACCCTGATTTAATCATTTACCAAAATAAAGAAGGGTTAATTCTAGATGCCAACCCAGCCTTTCTAAAGTATTTTCAAGCCGAGAAAGAAGAGCTGTTGCAAATGCAACTTATTGACCTGCTGCCCGAAGAGGTAAAACCTATTTGCTGGGATAGTATGCAAAAAGCTGTCACAGGAGAAGTAGTTAACTATGAGGTAAGCTTTTCACTGGCAGATCATCCACGTCAGGTATTTGATGTCACTAAAATTCCGGTTTTTGTGAATGGCGTGGTGACAGGGGTGTTTAGCCGTTTGCGTGACATTACACAAATATCTATTTCCAATTTATCTATCAAGCAGCAGATCCAACAGCTGGCTTCTGTGTTTGAAAGTATTACCGACGCCTTCTTTTTTCTGGACAAAGAGTACAGGCTTTCTTTTGTTAACAAGGAGTTTGAAAGAATTCTAAAAGTGAACAGGGAAGAGCTGATCGGACAAAAAATCATGGATGTCTTTCCGGAAGAAGTAGACGGTACTTTTTTCAAGCATTATCGGTACGCCCTGCAAAATAGAGAGGCTGTACACTTTGAAGCCTACCTTGAACGGCTTGACATATGGTTGGAAGTAAAGGCTTTTCCCTCTGAAGAAGGTCTTTCTGTTTATTTCGCAGATATTACTGATAAAATAAATAATAAGCGTGAGCTGGAAAAGCTGTCATTGGTGGCGAGTAAAACCATAAACGGTGTAGTGATTACTGATGCCAATGGGTATGTAGATTGGGTAAATGAAGCTTTTTGCAGAATTACCGGCTATAACCTGGAAGAGGTGAAAGGTAAAAAGCCAGGTTCGGTGTTACAAGGGCCGGAAACAGACCCTGAAACAGTAGAAATACTCCGGCAAAAGCTTGCTTTAGGTGAGTCATTCAATGTAAACATAATCAACTACCGCAAGTCAGGTGAAAAGTTCTGGTTGTCAATGGACATCACAGCCATTCGTGACAAAGACGGGAAAATCATTCAATATATTGCCATTCTTAAAGACGTCACCAGCCGCAAAGAGATAGAGTACAGCCAGAAGGAAATGACGAAAGATTTGTTCCAACAGAACCGCGATTTGCAGCAGTTTACCTACATTATTTCCCACAACTTAAGAGCCCCGGTGGCCAATGCCTTAGGGTTGGCAGAATTACTAACCGGTATAGACAAAAGCTCCCCCTTGTTTGAACAGTCACTGAGCCATCTGAAGAAAACAGTATTCAAGATGGACACTGTTCTCCGAGACCTGAACATGGTGTTATCCATCCGTGACAGACAAGATGTGCAGGATCAGGAAGATGTTCCGTTAGCAGGCTTACTGGAGCAGGTGCTGCAGAGTTTTGAGGAGCAGCTTATAAATTGTGGAGCCCATGTAAAGTTAGAAGTAGGTAAAGACCTCACGGTGCAGGGGAACAAAGCCTATCTGTATAGTATCTTTTACAACTTACTTTCTAATTCAATAAAGTACCGTTCCCAGAAAAGAGCGCTGCAGATTATCATTAAGTGCTACTACAGTGAAGAAAGAGGAGTGGCCGTATCTTTCTCAGACAATGGCACCGGCTTTGATTTGGAGAAGGCAAAAAAAGATCTTTTTAAAATGTATAAGCGGTTTCATAAAAATAAAAATGGCAGGGGGATAGGGTTGTTTCTGGTTAAAACCCACGTAGAGTCAATGGGCGGACAGATAGAAGTAACCAGCCAGATTGAGGGCGGAACCCGCTTCCTGATTTATCTGAACAGCCAGAAAGCATAGCTATCAATATCCTTTAGTTAGCCTCTGTTAGCTGTTTTTACAAAAACAGCCCTAAAACAGAGGCTATTTTTATTCCAACGTAAACTCTTCAGCTTTGGGTAAGCCCATAAACTTCTCGGAGAGTTCCTGTGGCAAGGTAGCTAATTTCCGTTGCGCAATATCTATCCAGGCTCCGTCTACCAGAATAACCGCTGCTTTGGTGCCGTCACCACGAAACACCTCGTGCCTGATAGACCAGCGTGACCCGTCTTGTCTGGCTTTGGTTAGTACCGAATGTATTTTAACCGTGTCATTGATGGAAACCTCGCGCAGGTACTGCAATTCTTCTCTGAAAAGAATAGGTCCGATTCGTAACTTCTGAAACGATTTAAAATCAAGTCCCAAGCTATCTAGCATGGCGATACGGGCTTGGGCGGCAAAATCGGCGTAAGCCGAATGGCGCAGGTGCATGTTTGCATCAATCTGTGACCAAATTACCTGGCCTTCATATACGGTGCTCATAGGTGTTGTTCTGCTGTTGTTGTTAAAATTAGTGAAGCTGAATTTCAGCCCGATTTTATGTAGTGGGTAGTCCTTTTAATGCTTTAACCTTTCTATCATGTTTACTGGTAATTCCAGAATTGAAATTTTTAAACTCTGCCAGTAAGTTTTTAGCTGGGTTCATAGCCCCGCATTTATCTTTTGCCGTAGTTAAACTGTATACTTTGCAGAAAGTATTAAGAAAGAGAAAGATATGTTAGAGCTAAAGTTTATATGCGTCTAACATCATTTTCTACGGCAGTCTTTTCATTACGATAGTTTTAAAAAGGTGTGCCTCTAAAGTAAAAATTCTTTAGAAAAAGAGTAGTTTACTACATCCGTTTTCTGCTTTTTTGAGTAATATAGGTCAAAATCGAACTGCCCATGGACAAAAAGTCTACTGCCTCTCCACACTTATTAGAAATAGCCTGGGAAGCCTGCAACCAAGTAGGTGGAATTTATACGGTAATCCGGTCCAAAGTACCGGCCATGATGGAATATTGGGGTGACCAATATTGTCTGATTGGACCTTACTTCCCAAACCAGGCCGCTGCCGAATTTGAGCCTTCAGACGACTATTCTGATGTCTACGGAAAGGCAGTGCTGGAACTGAGAGAGCAGGGCATTGAGTGTTACTACGGCACCTGGCTAGTGACTGGCCGTCCCAAAATTGTATTAATCAACCCGCAAAGTGCCTTCAGGGGACTGAGCGAGATAAAATACTTTCTTTGGGAGAACCATAGAATACCCACCTCCAATGAAGATCTGCTGAACCAGGTATTGGCCTTCGGTGACATGGTGAAGCGGTACATAAAAATACTGGCTGATAAAACCAAAGTAGTGGCGCACTTCCATGAATGGATGGTGGGTTCTGCCATTCCGGACCTGAGGCGGGAGCAAGTGCCGGTAAAAATAGTCTTTACCACCCACGCTACCTTACTGGGCCGTTACCTGGCCATGAATGATCCTAATTTCTATGATCAACTCACCTCGGTAGATTGGCAGCACGAAGCCCGTCATTTCAATATTGAACCGGCAGTGTCTATAGAAAGGGCTGCCGCACACGGGGCCCATGTGTTTACTACGGTAAGTGAGGTAACGGTGCGGGAGTGTATATACCTGCTGGACCGCATACCAGATACCGTACTACCCAATGGCTTGAACATCCGGCGGTTTACGGCCATGCACGAGTTTCAGAACCTGCATTTAACGTATAAGAAGAAGATCCACCGCTTTGTGATGGGGCATTTCTTCCAGAGCTTCCCCTTTGATCTGGAGAAAACCATTTATTTCTTCACCTCTGGTAGGTATGAGTACCGCAACAAAGGCTTTGACCTTACCCTGGAGGCCCTGGCTCGCCTGAATCACCGCATGAAGCAGGCAAAATCAGACATGACGGTGGTAATGTTTTTCGTGACCAAACAACCTTTTTATTCCATCAATCCGGCGGTGCTGCATTCAAAGGCGCTGATGGAGGAAATTCAGGATACGGTAGAATCAATTCAGGAACAGTTAGGAGAGCGGCTGTTCAATGCCGCCGCCAGTTGCACCGATCATAAGTTGCCTGAGCTAAACAGCTTCGTGGACGACTATTGGAAACTGCGCTACCGCAGAACCATTCAGTCCTGGAAAACGCATCAGCTACCGCCGGTAGTCACGCACAATCTGGTGAATGACCAAACTGATGAGATTCTTCATTTCCTGCGTACTTCCAACTTGGTTAACAATGCTGATGATAGGGTGAAGGTGGTGTACCACCCAGACTTTATCTCGCCCATTAACCCGCTGTTCGGTATGGAGTATGGTCAGTTTGTGAGAGGCTGCCACTTGGGCGTTTTTCCGAGTTACTATGAGCCGTGGGGGTATACCCCTTTAGAATGTGTGGCGAGCGGTATTCCGGCCGTCACCAGTGACCTTTCAGGATTTGGTGATTACGTGAAGAAGCACGTGAAAAAATACACTGACAAAGGTATTTATGTAATTGACCGCCACGAAAGAAGCTTTGACGATGCCGCCGAGCAGCTTACCCGCCACATGTTTGATTACGTGGAAATGAGCCGCCGTGAGCGTATTGCCCAACGAAACAAGGTGGAAGGCCTTTCAGAAATGTTTGACTGGAAAAAATTACTGGTGCATTATGAGCGGGCGTATCAGCTGGCCCTGACCACCAACTCCGAAGAATAGTTTGTTTCTTCACTAACCTGCAAACTAGAAAAAGCTACGGCTTTAGCATAATAAACAAGTCTGTGTTTTAGGGCTGTTTTAGCCAAAACAGCCCTAAAACACACGACTTGTTGTTGATAAGCGTTCTCTAAACAGATGTTTTTGGTTCAGAGTGCAGACTGAGCAGCTCAAAAGCTGCCGGCACTTTCACCAAGAGCAAATTGCTTTCTGGTACCGTTTCAAAAGGTATTTCCTGTTCGTCTACCACCACTGTGGCCGTTGGCGCCGGTAACCCGTGAATCACCACATGGTACATGCTGTAGTTATCTGAACCCTTGCCCTCCCTTTTCTGTGAAACAGAAAAGGTGGTAAAGGAAGTGGCCGTGAAGAAAGTTTTATGCAGGTAATTTCCTTCTGCGTAGCCATAGCCTTCACCACCGTCTTCATATAGTACACTTTGGCAGGAGTTTTCACTGTAATACACGTGAAGAGAGACTTCAGGTGCCTCTATCTGACCAACATACTGTTGTACCGGGTACAGAGGTAATACTGCTCCAGCCCTGATGAACATAGGCACACGATTTAATGGAGCATCAGCCCAAACCTCTTGTTTACCAGTTTCCAATTTATCTGTCCAGAAGTCATACCACTCGCCTTGCGGCAGGTACATGATTCGTCCGTCTACTCCCGGTTGCGTGATAGGGCAGACCAGTACATGGTCGCCCATGCAAAACTCAGCCATACGGTAATAACACTCCGGGTCGTTCTGATCCAACAAAGCCAGCGGACGCAGCATTGGGGTGCCGTGGGTGGCGTATTGCCAGAAGGTGGTATAGATGTAGGGAAGTAATTGGTACCGCAATTCAATGAACTGCCGGGCCAAAGATGTATACGGCTCCCCAAATGACCATGGCTCCTGATCTCCGTGGTCACCAGAGGAGTGAGTGCGGCAGAAAGGATGGAAAATACCCAATTGCAACCACCGGATGTACAGTTCACCGTCTGGTGTTTCAATAAAGCCCCCAATGTCTGAGCCCACAAATGAAATTCCAGAGATACTCAAGCGTTGGCACTGAATATTGGCTAACCATAAATGGTCCCAAGAGGCTATGTTATCGCCGGTCCAGGCAGAGGCGTAGCGTTGCACCCCAGCGTAACCAGAACGGGTAATGGTGAAAGGACGGTTAGGGTGCACGAATTTCTTTACTCCCTCATAAGTTGCCCGTGCCATTTGCATGCCGTATATATTGTGCGCTTTCCGGTGGCTGCAAGGTTCTCCGTCAAAGGAGTGACGTACGTCATTAGGGAAAGTACCAATTTCAAACACAGCGGGTTCGTTCATGTCATTCCAAACACCTGCAATGCCCGTTTCCATTAACCCCTCAAACAAACCTGTCCACCACTCGCGCACATCTGGCCGGGTAAAATCTGGGAAGTGGCAGAGCCCAGGCCAAACGGTGCCTTTGTACAGCGGCCCATCAGCGCGACGGCAGAAATAGTCATTCTCTATGCCTTGCTGGAACACTTCGTAGTCCGGGTCAATCTTGATGCCCGGGTCAATGATCACCACAGTCTTAAATCCGTCCTCCTTTAGTTCCTGCACCATGCGCTTGGGCTCAGGGAAATAATTTTTAGACCAGGTGAAGCATCTAAATCCTTCCATGTAGTCAATGTCCAGGTACAGGGCGTCGCACGGAATCTGACGGTCACGGAAACCTTTGGCGATGTCATTTACCACACTTTCTGGGTAGTAGCTCCATTTACATTGGTGGTACCCCAGCGACCATAGCGGTGGCAGCTCAGGAGTACCCGTTAAAAGTGTGTATTTCTGTACTACCTCAGTAAGGGTAGGGCCGTAAATGAAATAATAATCCATGACACCGCCTTGGGCCCAGAAGCTGGTGATTTCTGTGCGTTCGCTGCCAAAATCAAAGAAGGAACGGAAGGTGTTGTCAAAGAAGACACCGTAAGCCTGCCGGTTGTGCAGGCCCATAAAAAAATTAATGTTCTTGTACAGTGGGTCAGAACCTTTGGTGTAGCCATACGTGTCGGCACCCCAGTTCTCGAAGCGCTTGCCCCGCAGGTTCATGTTTTCGGCTTTATCACCTAACCCATAGTAGAATTCTCTGGGGCGGGCGTGCTTGCTCATTTTCACTATCTCGCCGCCGTAATCTTTGTGGTCTTGCCAGTGGAACCCTTTTTCATCTTCTAACAGCACCTGGCCAGATTTGTCTACTATGCGGGAACGCAGTCCTTTTTTGGTAATGGTGCAGATAAGTTCTTTGGTCGTTAACCGGTAATGGTCGTGCAGCTCCTTTACTTTCAGTTTTACGTTTTCCTGCAGTCTGTCCGGAGCAATAGCATAAGAGAAGTCTCTGCCAAAGCCAGCGCTCGTGGCAAATCTGAAGCGTATTGTATGTTGGTTTATGGCTTCTACACGTAAGGCAACATGGTTGTCACAGGTAAATACCGCAAAATTTTTATCGTTTTCAACCTGAGTAACGGTTCCCGCGAAGTATTCTTCGTGCTTCGCCCCCAGGTCATTGATCATGTAATTGTTATCCTGTATTGATTCGTTCATAGTGTCATTAAAAGTTTGGGCAGCAAGCGGAGTAAGTCTTCGTACTAATTCATTAGAAACTTGTATTAGTACTGAAAGTTACGTTGGTGGCTGCTCTTGGCGGCAAAGAAGCAAAAATAAATAGATTTCCCTTGACTATATTTGCAGATATTGCTGCGTTTATATGTTTATGCCTTATATTGTGGCATCTGGAATAAAGGAGTTTTGAGTAAAAAATGAAAAGACTGCGTGTACTAATGCTGGGTTGGGAAGACCAGCCGATTCTGAATGGTGGAGTTGGAAAAGCTTGCTTCCATTTAGCAAAGGCTTTGGCCAAAGAGGTGGACCTTACAATGATTGTGCCTCAAGCCCAAGACAAGGCTTTAGAGAAACATGCCGAAGTGTTTGGCCTAAAAGATATAGACCTAGCGGAGGTGCAACAAGCTCCTGCTGAGAGAAATCTGGAGCGTTTTGCCAAGACACTGCGTGTGTCTGCTAACTTATTACCCTATGATAATGCCCCGGTTGCCTCACCTGAAGAGGAGGAGGAGCTGGCTGATATCATCACCAAAGAAGTAGAAGCGGTAGAAGCATCGGCACCGTCTGCGCCTAGTGCTAAAGCCAACCCTGAAATTGCTTTGGCTTCTATGGCCAAAGGAACCATGAACTTTGAGGTAATCCAATTCGCCCGCTATGCGGCCCGTCTGGCTTCTCATCGTGAAATAGACGTGGTGTATGCCCATGACTGGATGACTTTCTTGGCTGGTATTGAAATCAAAACCCAGCGTAAAGTTCCGTTGGTGCTGCACGTGCACAGCCTTTCGTTTGACAGACAGGCAGGAGACCCAGTGGGTTGGGTGTATGAGCTGGAGGTAAAGGCAATGGAAAAAGCAGATCTTGTTTTAGCCGTCAGCGACAGAACCGCCCAAATGATTGTCAAACGGTACGGAATTCCAGCTAAAAAGGTAAAGGTTGTATACAACGGCTGCTCTGATTGTACAGTTCAGGAACCAGCCAAGTCGGCTGTCAACCAAGTTGCCTTTCTGGGCCGCATGGTCTCACAGAAAGGACCTCTGCAGTTCTTGAAAATAGCCAAAAAAGTAGCAAGTAAAGACGGTAATGTTCATTTCGTCATGGGTGGCCATGGCCCTCTTTTGGAAGATGCAAAACAGCAGGCCCAAAAGTTAGGACTAGAGAAAACCGTTACCTTTACCGGTTTTTTACCACCTGAGCAAGCTGAGGAGCTCCTCCTGAATTCAGGGGTGTATTGTCTGCCTGCTTTATCTGAGCCTTTCGGATTGTCTGTGTTAGAGGCTACACAAGCCGGTCTTCCCGTAGTTATCAGCAATCAAACTGGTGCCGGTGAGGTGTTACCAGAAGCCTGTGTGGCCGATTATCATGACGTGGATGCCATGGCTGAAGAGATTCTGCACTTACTGAAAGACAGCAGATACCGCAAGAAAAAAGTTGAGGCAAACCAGCAAGCCATCAAAGAAATGACCTGGGATGCTACCGCTGATAAGGTACTAGATGCTTTATATGGGGTAATAGATTAACAACAATCATAGTACCATTAACAATACCAACAAAAAGGCTCCTCTGATAAAGGAGCCTTTTTGTTGGTCCATACTACTTGTTCTTCGCCAATGGAGGTCAGTGAAGATTTATAAATTATCCCTCTCTGTTTTGCGCCTGTTTTCTACAAAAGAGGCGCAAAACAGAATTATTTATCAGTCTCTTCTGGCTAACACCAGTGCTGAACGGTTTGGTAAATAAATACTCATTCTAGGGCCATAGGCTGTAGGTTGGGTAAAGTATAGAATAGAGGTGTCTACTCGGTTATGACCGCCTGTTTCAGGTGAATCAGAGGAAAGAATTATTTGGTAAGTTCCTGCATGATCTACAGGGAAAATATAGTCAGGAACTGAATGGCTAACATGGAAATTGAAGAGAAACAGCAGACCTCCGCGTTCAAAAACTATTACGTTATTGTGGTTGTCCTGGTGCAGTTTATGGGCTGTTCCTCCTTCTAACATCTTGTGTTTTTTGGCCACAGTTAACATGTCTTTTTCAAACTGCCACAAGTGGCGGTAGCGTAAATCTGGGTTATCTACCAATGACCATTGCCTGCGGGCATATTGGTAGCTCCAATTGTTTCCTTCACGCGGAAAGTCTACCCACTCTGGGTGACCAAACTCGTTGCCCATAAAGGTGAGGTAAGCTTCGCCCCCAAGAGCCATGGTGAACAGCCTGATCATTTTGTGCAGGGCAATGCCGCGGTCAATAATCAGACTTTTGTCACTGGTACGCATGTGGGTATACATCTCTTTGTCCATGAGCCAGAAAGCAATGGTCTTGTCACCCACCAAGGATTGATCATGAGATTCAGCGTAGGCAACTGTTTTCTCTAAAGGCCGGCGGTTGGTAAGCTCGTGCCAGAACTCATCCAGGTTCCACTCTTCGTCTTTTTTGTGCTTTAAGGTCTTGATCCAGTAATCAGGTATTCCCATGCCCAACCTGAAGTCAAAGCCCACTCCGCCTTCTTTTATTGGTCGGCACAGACCAGGCATACCGCTCATGTCTTCTGCAATCAAAATAGAACCGGCCTTGCATGTATGAGAAAGGTCGGTGGCAAGCTGCATGTACAGAATAGCGTCTTCGTCTACTCCGGCATCAAAGTATTTGTCATAATGGTCAAACGCGACGCCTTCGCCGTGGTGGTGGTACAACATAGAAGTAACCCCATCAAATCGGAAACCATCTATATGAAACTCTTCGAGCCAGTATTTAACATTAGAAAGTAAGAATCTGCGAACCTCAGGCACGCCGTAGTTGAACAATTTAGAATCCCAGCCGGGGTGGTGGCCGCGCGGCCCAGCGTGAAAGTATTGCCCGTTAGAGCCATCAAAATTCACGAGTCCCTCTGCTTCGTTTTTTACCGCATGGGCGTGTATCAAATCCATGACCACTGCAATACCCAGGCGGTGCGCCTCATTGATCATGTATTTCAGGTCTTCAGGAGTGCCGAAACGTGAGGTAGGGGCAAAGAAGTTAGACACGTGATAGCCAAAGGAACCATAGTAGGGGTGCTCGGCCAGCGCCATTAGCTGAATGCAGTTGTACCCTGTCTCTTTTATGCGCGGTAGAATCTGGTCAGCAAACTCACGGTATGTTCCAACACCATGCTTTTCCTGGGCCATGCCCACATGACATTCGTAAATAAGGGGGTGCTTTACTTTTTTAACGCTGAACTTCTGGTCTGTCCACTCAAATTCCACTTCCGGAGCCCACACCTGACCCGAGAAATCATAAGTTTGGGGGTCTTGCACTGCCCTGAACACAAAAGGTGACACTCGGTCTTTAGCTGAGTTGTCTGCTCCTATAACATGTACTTTGTAGCGGTGGCCGTGTTTTATCTGTACCTCAGATTCAGGCAAGAAAATTTCCCAAATGCCCTCTTCATTTCTGGTAAGCTGGTGTTGCGATCGATCCCAAAAGTTGAAATCACCGATGAGGAAAAGGGCCTTTGCGGCAGGAGCCCATTCACGGTAACGCCAGCCTTTGTTCTCTGGCTCATAATGAAGGCCCATTTGCTTGTACCATGAGGCATAATCAGAAAGACTGCCGGCGTCATTAACTATGCCTTTCTGCACCTCTTTAAACCTTTTTAACCTTTGCTCCAGCTTTGGGGCATAAGGGGTAAGCCAAGAGTCTGATGTTACAAGCGGGAGAGAAGTCTTCGTCTTAGGCATGGGTCTAGTATATAGTTGGGGTAAATTACGTTTCTACGCAGCACAGTGCAACTGGTAAGGCGTTAGATTTTAAATGGGTGTAAAAATGATAAAAAAGGCATTGGTTAATAAGGTATAATTAATAAATTGCTAAGGAAATCGATTTCGTAAATTCGTTTTCAATTCTTTCAGATTGTTTTACCTTATAAACTTTGCCTATTGTATGAAAACTACGTTTCGTTTGCTTGGCTTGTTGCTGGTGTTTCTGGTGCAGGCGGTACAGGCGCAGGTGGTCACATGGTCTCCGGCTTTCCCCACCGCTGATGAGCCTGTCACTATTACGTTTGATGCTACCAAAGGCACCGGTGGTTTGGCCAATGTGGCTCCTCCTATTTACGCCCATACTGGTGTATTAACGAACAACAGCGCCAATGAGTCTGATTGGAAGCATGTGATAGCTGGGTGGACTACAAACCTTGAAAAAGCCAGAATGGAGCCTTTAGGTAATAATATGTACCGGATCACCCTAACACCCCGCACTTACTATAACGTACCGGCCAATGAAGAAATCAAGGCTCTGATGTTTGTGTTCCGGAACTCTAACGGTAGCCGGGAGGGAAAAGATACAGGGGGCAAAGACATACAGGTTCCTATCTACCAAACCGGCAACATTAACGTTTCTTTTTCACAGCCTACAGTAGGCATGAATGGGCTGTTTGTGAACCAGAACCAAGTGGTGGAGGTGCAGGGAAACTCATCTGCCAGCGCAAAGCTAATGCTGTACATAAACGGCGAAAAAGTACAGGAAGAAGCCAATGCCACCATCATTACACGTTCTGTCACCGCAACCACTACCGGTGCCAATAAAGTGAAACTGGTAGCTGAGGTGAACAACACCATTACGGCAGATTCTTTCACTTTTGTGGTTCGGGCACCTATGCCCGTAGAGGCCTTGCCCGCCAATGCCAAAGACGGCGTCACTTACCTGAGCCCCACCAGTGTACTGCTTCACCTTTATGCTCCCGGAAAGCAAAGTGCTTATGTAGTGGGTGGGTTTAATAATTGGGTAGTAGGAGCCACTCCTATGAACAAAACCCCCGATGGAAATCGATTTTGGGTTCAGATTAATAATCTTACTCCGGGGCAGGAATATGCTTACCAGTATCTGGTAGATGAAAACATAAGAATAGGAGATCCTTACGCTGAAAAAGTACTGGACCCTAATGAAGACCGATACATCTCTGCAGAAACATACCCTAACCTGATGCCTTACCCCACCGGAAAAGCCAGCGGAATGGTTACGGTATTTCAGACAAGTCAGCCAGAGTACACTTGGCAAGTGGCAAATTTTGATAAGCCCAAGAAAACAGATTTGGTCATTTATGAACTGTTGGTACGTGACTTTATAGAAAAGCATGATTACCAGACCATGATTGACACCCTGAACTATTTGAGCCGGCTGGGAGTGAACGCCATAGAGTTAATGCCGGTGCAGGAGTTTGAAGGCAACTTAAGCTGGGGATATAACCCCGCCTATTACTTCGCTCCAGATAAATACTATGGCACAAAGCAGAAGCTGAAGCAGTTTATTGATGCCGCCCATGCGCGTGGTATGGCGGTGATATTAGACATGGTGTTAAACCATTCATACGGGCAATCACCTATGGTGCAGCTGTATTACAACAGTGCTACCGGCCAAACAACACCTGAAAGCCCCTGGTTTAACCCCACCCCTAAACATGAGGCAAACGTAGGCCATGATTTCAACCATGAGAGTGCGGCCACTAAGTACTTTATTGACAGGGTAAATGAATTCTGGTTGCAGGAGTACAAAGTAGACGGTTACCGTTTCGACCTTTCTAAAGGCTTCACTCAGAAGCAGACGATAGGAAGTTGGGATGCCTGGGCCCAATATGACCAAAGCCGGATAGATATTCTAAAACGCATGGCAGACCACATCTGGTCAGTAGATGATGACGCGTATGTAATTCTGGAGCATTTTGCCAATAATGATGAAGAAACAGTTCTAGCTAATTACGGAATGATGCTGTGGGGTAACCTGCACACAAACTACAAAGAAGCTATTCTGGGCTATACCAATAACTCCAACTTCAACTGGATCTCCTATAAACAACGTGGCTGGAGCCATCCGCATGTGGTAGGCTACATGGAAAGCCATGATGAGGAACGCCAAATGGTAGAGGCACTGCAGTACGGTAACAGCACCACCGGTTACAACATAAAGAACCTGAACACCGCCTTGGAAAGGATGCAGTTAGCCGCCGGATTTTTCTTCACCATACCCGGTCCTAAAATGATTTGGCAATTTGGAGAGTTGGGATATGATATTCCAATCAATCAAAACGGCCGCACCGGAAACAAGCCTATCTTGTGGAATTACTACACCGTGCCGGAGCGTAAAAAACTCTATGATGTGTACTTGGCGCTAATTAAACTACGCATTGATCACCCAGCTTTCGAGACAACAGATTATAACCTTAATTTATCTGGTGCGCTTAAATCTATTCACTTAAACCATTCTAGCATGAATGTAACGGTGCTGGGGAATTTTGGCGTAACCGCGGGCAACATCAACCCTAACTTCCAGAGCACTGGCACTTGGTATGACTACATAACCGGTCAGGAGGTAACTGTAAACAATGTGAACCAGAACATTGCCCTGCAGCCAGGTGAACTTCGTTTATATACCTCTGTCAGATTAAATGACAACGGAATATTGACCAAGGTAAAAGAAGAAAAGGGCGGACTGGTGGAAAGCATGGTGGCGTACCCTAACCCTACTGTTTCTGGCTTACTGAACGTGAGGTACACGTTAGCTTCCTCTTCAGAAGTGACTTTACAACTGTATGATCAGGTTGGGCGCCTGGTAGTGAACCGCTCTTTAGGCCGTCAGGCAGCAGGTAGCCAGCAACTACAGCAAACTCTCACTTCAGACAAAGGTGCCAAGCTTTCTCCAGGTATGTATTTGTGCAAGCTTATCACTGGCAGTACCGCTAAAACAGTACAGGTACTGGTTCTGTAAGCTTCCTTCATTGTTGCAGACTTAGCGGGCTGTTTTGGGACTGATTTTCAGAAATCAGCTTCAAAACAGCCCGCTGCCTTTACGTATTGTTCTAAAATGTTGATTACTGAAAACCGCCTGGCAGATACTAACTACTAACACTCCCGCTCGTACCATAGGAGGTGAAATAGATGTTTAACTTTTAAAATACGAACCATGGCCGATTTAAAAACACTGCAGGACTTGCTAAGTCACGAGGTGCAGAATTTATACAGTGGTGAAAAGCTTATCTTGATGGGGTTGCCACGCATGATAGAGAAAGCGCAGAATAAAGAACTGAAAGAGGCATTCAGCAAACACCTGAAAGAAACAGAAGTTCAGATAGAGCGTCTGGAGAAAGTTGCCGCTCAACTTGGCATTAGTCCTGAAGGTGACGGTAACCCTAGTATGAAAGGTTTGATAGCCGAAGGGGAGAAGGTAATGCACAAAGACGCTACGCCAGAGGTAATGGATGCTTCTTTGATTTGCGGAGCCCAAAAGATAGAGCACTATGAAATTTCCGGCTACGGTACCGCCACTTATCTTGCAGAGGAACTAGGCTTTACCGAGATTGCCGACATGCTCAGAACAACCCTGGAAGAAGAGCAGAAAACAGATACTCTGCTCAATGTGATCGCTAAAAATAATGTGAACGTGAAAGCCATGCCCGGAAAAGGAATCCTTTAATGGACTTTATCATAAAAAGAAAGAGCTGCCCTTATAACAGAGCAGCTCTTTCTTTTTGTAAGGGTTATTTTCCAATGGCGTATTTGATGCCTCCTAAAAGGTGCTGTAAAAAGAGGGGCTCCTGAAAGCTTTCATTTGTATGGCCGCCGGCTGTGTAAAAGGCTCTGCCTCCATCAAACTCATGGTACCAAATAATAGGGTGTTGCTGGCCGTTCTTGCCCCCCTTGTAAGTGGTTTCATCTAAGGTGGCCAACACTTTAATATTGGGGTTAATGCTCTTGAAGTTGTACCACTCGTCACGGCGGTCCCAGCGGTCAGGCAAGAAGCTGGTAGATATATGAGATTTGTCTTGCACCACTACAGTCGCGTTCTGTACCTCAGGGTGGCTTTCAAAATAAGCGCCTACCAATTGATTGTACCAAGGCCAATCATACTCCGTGTCTGTAGCGGCATGAATCCCCACAAAACCGTTACCCGCCTGTATGTATTTTTCAAATGCTGTTTGCTGAACAGGGTTGAGCACATCTTGGGTAGTGCTCAAAAAAACAACCGCTTTGTATTTGGCAAGTGAATCAGGTGTGAAATAGGCGGCGTTTTTAGTGGTGTCTACTTTAAAGCCATTTTCTTGACCTAATTTTTGAATGGCTCTCAGCCCTTCAGGAATTGATTTGTGATAATAGCCAGTGGTTTTGTAAAAAACCAGAATGTTTGGAAGACTGCTTTTGGAATTCCCTTTTAAATTTTGTGTAGAGCAACCACAAAGAAAAAAGCAAACCAGAAAGAGTAGGGCTATTCGCATAAAGATATGACTTAGTGAACAAGAAAGGTAATGGGTTTAGGGCAGATGTTTAAACCTTCTGCCGTTGTTTTTCCATGATCTGCCGCTGTTTTTTAGCTTTTTGCTTATAGCTGTGCAGCCTTTTTTTGCAGCTCTTAATATTCTTTTTACAGGCCTTCAAAAAGTGCTTTCTCTTGCTCTTGCGCAAGTGGGGTAATGACTGCTGGTAATAAGAAAGCACCAATTGTTCCTGCTCCAGCCGCCCAAGCCAGTCCAAATCTTTGTTCTTGCTGTTGAGCAGAGACAAATGACTGCCATAGTTCATTAATGACAAACCCAATGTTACATGGTTCTTTGGGTTATAGCTATAGGCGGTGTAGCCCGAAAGTAATTCCCGGTAAGCAGGATTGAGCTTTTCTTGGGCAGCCAGCGTGTCGTTATAATTATAGCAGGTGTCAGGGCGTAAAAGGAGTGCTTCTACATTTGGCAGGCCCATTTGAAAATCAGATAGGGAGAGGGGGCAAGGAAGCAATTGCCACACCGGGTTATCAGGGAGATGGTCTAGTACAAAGTCTTCCGGATTTGTGAGGAAATATTGATCTCCAACAGAGATCTTCACTCGTTCTACCGTTTTCCCCTGGTGTACAACCTTAGTTTTTCGGATGCTTTTATTTTCCCAGGTGGGGTCTAGCAAGAACCATTCACCTTCAATGTTTACCGCATTCCAGGCGTGTTCAGACCAAGAAAAGGGTTTCTTGCTTTTGAAGTTGTATTCTCTGGTGTAGCCGCTTACCCAGGTGCTTTTTATGCCTGCCTGGGCACACATGGCGTTAAACAAATCTGCATAGCCTATACAAACGGCTCTCCGGTACCTAAGTATAAGGTGAGGTTTAATTCTTGGCCTCTTTTCTTTTCTGGCCAAATTATGATCGTAGTTTAAGTTACCCACTATCCAGGCGTAGATGCTACGTACCTTGTCCTGCTCCCTTTCATAGGGAAAAACCAGGTGGTGCGTTAATGTTTCAATGGAATGGGTGAGGTTTTTGGGTGTACGAAGTGCGTAGGCATCAATGGAATCTTGGGAGATATAATTGGCAAAAGGATCTTGGGCCTGAGCATGAAAGCCCAACAACAGCAGTAGAACCAGAAAACAGGCGCTTCTTATATAGGTATAGCCATGAGTAGGTGCCACAGAAAAAGTAGAAGAAGAGGAGTACCGCATTTCTGCTACCTAATATGCAGGTTTCCGCTGTAACTTAAGTAGAAATGAACAGTTTTTTTGATCAATCGCTAATCAGGAAGTTTCAAAAAGTCTGTTTTAGGCCTGCTTTTTCAAAAGCAGGCCTAAAACAGGTAATTGCTTTCAGAAAAAATTATTCAATCCAGAGGATAGAGTTGCCGGTATGGTGCTCGTTCTGTTCCCACAATTTATTAGAGGGGTCAATAATCCATTCTCCGTCCACCACAAATTTATAACGGTTCTTGCCTAAGGGCAGGTGCACGCTGAAAACCCAGTCGTCGCCTTCTTTCTTCATGGGCAAGGCAGTAGGGCTCCACCCGTTGAAGTCGCCGGCCAAATAAACAGATCGTGCTTTGCCGTGCCCTTTCAGGCGGAAGGTATAATTGGGCTGAATGATCAAGTAGGAGTTGCCGCTGCCGTTGAAGTTTTCTACCGTTAGCGGGTTCAATGGGTCTTTTACCCACTGCCCATCCACTTTAAATTTGTATTCATAGTTACCGGGGCCTAAGGTATAAGGTATTTCCCAACCCGTAGCGGTATTGGTCAGGTACAGTTCATCTTCTCTCCAATTGTTGAACGAGCCAGCTAAAATGACTGTGCGGGCATTAGGAAAGCCGTTAAGCCTGAAAATCTGTGGGGTGCCAAATCTTTTAACTGAATTAACTCCTCCAAATTCGTCGGGGTAGCTGTCTTTATTGTTTCTGTCGTGGTGCCAGTTCCCGTCGGCTATGAATTTATACGTGTGGGTACCTTCAGCCAGGTACAGGGGCAAAGCCCAGCCGTCAGATTTCTTTTGCATCAACAGCTCTTTTTCGCGCCAGTTGTTAAAGCTGCCCGCCAGGTACACCCGTTTAGCCTGGGTAAAGCCGGGTAAAGAGAACAACGTGTTGGGCACAAAGAAAACCGAGTTTGTATTGCCCCTGCCATCGTTTTCTTTGATCTGGTTGTCACCGTCTAACACCCATTGGTGATCTACCACAAATTTATACCAGTACTTGCCCGGCTTTAGTTTTACCTGTGCCACCCAACCACTATCGGTTTTAATCATGCTTTGTGCAGTAGGCGACCAGTTATTGAAGCTACCTGCCAGTTTCACCTGGTTGGCTTTGGTATAATTGCGCAGGTAAAAAGTAACGGTAGAGTCTTGTACCGCAAAAGGAGCCTTGTTTTTAAAGCGGTTGTACCCAAACCGTACATTGCTATTCACTGCCGGGAAGAAGTTCTCAAAATCGGGTTGTTTGCCGGTGAGCATTATTTTCTCAGCGGGGTTCTCCAGATGCTCCAGACCCATAAGCGGCTTACTGATGACATATAAGCCGGGTGTGTTTTTCTCTAATTGCCAGCCTTGTTGCTGAAGAGAATCAGGTGATTGGTTTTTGAAAAGATGCTTCAGCCCCAGATCTTTTAAATCAAACTGAACAATAAAGCTGTCTACCGCGGCGGCAGTAAGATCTTTGCTGAGCTCAATAAACATTTTGCCGTTTTTAACGGTGTATTTTTTGACATGTGTTTGTGCGCTGACACCTACCGTTATCAGTAGAAAAAGCAACAGGGTGGCCAAAGTGAAGCGCGCCACACCAAATAAATTTTTCAGGGGCTGCCTCATTTGAATATATACATTTCTCGTCTCACAAAATTAAACCCGATCTTTTTGCTGTTCACCGTCAGAAAATCAAAGCCTAGCACTCCGTTTATACAGCCGTTATAAGAAAAACAGGTTTTCTCCAGGTTGGTTACCAATACCGGTAAATGGTCAATTGACAAAGTACCGAACACAATGTTCCGTAAATTCCCCCGAAGAGCTTCTGTTTTACGGCTATCTGTACCGGCTAACATCACTCTTCCGGTGATGGTTACATTCTCAAATATTTTATTAGGTAGGCGGCTGTCCAGCAGGTTTGTCTCGGCGCCGCTGTCAATAATGAAATCCACTTTTTTGCCCACTAATTCGCTCCGCACCACTATGCGGTTGTCCATCAATTCAAAGGGAATGGTGCTGGCCAGCGCCGAGGTGTCTTCTAATAAGCGGTTACGGTAGGTCTTAAATTCTTTTCTGCCCACTCTGTGGAAGTAAATTAAGCTTTTCTCATAGTCAATGATCATCTCGCATTGCCGGAACAGGTCCATGCCCAGTAAGCCCAGAATCTTTAATCCTTTGCTATTTTCAATGTGCCCCAGGTTGATCAGGTCAGCCCTGCTTCGCTGGTAAATTAAATCTCCTACGGTTAGTTTTTTTACCATGGTTTTCACCACTGAGGCTGAGGAGCCATTCACGCTGGTGCGTTCAGCAGTGGAGTTCCGGATGGTGGGGTAGTCACGAAAATAAGTAATATTCAATACCAGGTTCTGAGCACCCGTGTCTAGTATGAAATTACCTTCGGTTGTGTCAGCGGTGGCTTTAATTAGAATTAAATTACCTGCCCTAATAAAAGGCACTACACAAGACAAAGAATCGTCACCGGCCAACATCTCAGGAAAGAAAGCAGTGTCAAAAGGGTCAGGCAGGGAAGAAGTGGCAGGCTGTGGCTTCTCACTTTTAATAGGGGTACCACCGTTAGAATACCCGAAACTGCACAATGGCATCACGCTTGAAACCAGTACTAAAAAATATGTAACCCATCTGCTGAAAAGCGACATAAAGGCTGGTTCAAATAATGATAATCAGATAATAAGGGTGGAAGGAGGTAATCAAATAAACAAATAAAGCACAATAGCTGCCAATTGTTTTAAGTACAGCTGTACAAATATAGCAAAAGGGTTATCCTTTTCTTTTAAGCACTACAATTGTCTCCGGGTCTGAGGTGTCAAATTTTCTCGGACCGTCACCGTCCGGAAAAACCTGGTATTTGATGGTGTTTCTGTCCTGAAACTGAATAATACCCTCCAGAATTTCTTCTTCATCTTCCACCACGTTGATGATATCCAGCCAAATGGGGTTTTTCCTGAAATCGGCTTTGTAAGTGGCGGCGGGCATTTCTTCACCTTCCACGGTGAAAATTACTTTCTGGTTATCAATAAACTGCAAAACCGTATGAAAGCCATTCCCGTCTTCCCCTTCCCATTTGCCCACTAAATCTTTATAGGTTCTCTCTGGTGCCACACCCACAAAAGAAAGTAGTAAAAAAAGGAGCATCGATAGCTGGTACATGGTAATATTGGTAAGAGAGTTAGCCTTTGATACTAAGAAATTTGCTTTGGGTATAAATTGATACAAGATAAAGAAAAGGCGGCTTCTAATAAAGCAGGTATGTCATTATATTTTTATAGAAATCAGCCTGAACGGTTGAGTTCATTTGAAGAGGGACATCAGCCAGAGGTAATCCTGTAGAAGGGTAATTCTTGCTCAACTTTTTAAAGCTTTCCGGGCAGGGTAATTCTTCGATCCAAATAAAAGAAAGACCAGCTACAACCCTATGACCAAGGCGTTTTTAGCTTACTTTTTGTAAAACAGGCGAAAAACAGTTCAATCAATTCTTAATTAAAAATTCAAAATCAGATTAAATAAATGAATGGACAGGTAAGTTGTTGAGGTATTGTAGTTTATTAAATATAGGAGAAAAGATTTACTTGATAAATGACAGAAATTTCTTGGCGCTTCTCTTTAAGAAAGATAACTTGGCTTTAGGTAAACCCCTCTTTGCTGGACGGAAGAACAAAATATTGATGTTTATCAAATGTTTTAAAGTCCATCTGGTGGCGGTTTTTTCATTATATGCACTTATATGTTCATTGCCCTAAGTACATTTACCATAGCCAACGATATGGCGGAGGCCGTTAAGGAAGCTTTTCTTAACCGACCTAAATTAGTAAACGAAGCTCCTGGCTTTATTAAGATGCAGGTGATTTCGCCTACTGACAATCCGCAGGAAATCTGGCTTATTACCCAGTGGACCGATGAGGAGAGTTATAAAGTGTGGCACCACAGCCATTTGTACCATGAATCTCATAGTGGTATACCTAAAGGATTGAAGCTGGTGCCTCGTTCTGCCAAAGTGCGTTTTTTTGAACATATAGCAGACTAAGTGAAAAGCATGGCTGACACCAGTAAACAAACGGCCGCCATGTTAAAACGCATGTCTCCTAAATTGGCTGAAAGCGCCACAAAAATGGTGTTTCATCAGAATCCGGATTTGGCAAAACGTTATCGTGATGCAGGAAAAGAAAAGTGCCTGCAAGACACCAGCTACCACCTTTCTTACCTCATAGAAGCGGTAGCCTGTGACAGTGATGCCTTGTTCAGCGATTACGTGTTGTGGGCACAGCAGGTGTTGGCCACCCGCCAGTTGCCGGTGCAGGATTTTCATGCTAACCTCATTGCCTTGAAAGAGGCCGTTGCCCAAAACCTGCCCATTGACCAATACGTGCGGGTAGCCAACCACCTGAATGGTGCGTTGCAACTGCTTGAACAAAACAATAACATAAGGTATGTCACGACAGAGGCTCCCTTAGAACCTGTTGCCCAACAGTATCTGGAGTTATTATTATCCGGGCAACGGGCCGCCGCCACAGAACTTATTTTGGAGCAAGTAAACCAGGGCGTGACCGTGAAGGAAATATACCTGAAGGTTTTTCAACCGGTACAGCATAAGATTGGTCGCCTGTGGCAAACAAACAAAATAAGCGTGGCTCAGGAGCACTTCTGCACGGCCATCACTCAAAGTATTATGTCACAGCTCTACCCACTCATTTTCGGGACGGAGCGGAACGGACAAAAACTGATTGCTACCTGTGTTTCCGGCGATATGCATGAGTTGGGGGTGCGTATGGTTTGTGACTTTTTTGAAATGGAGGGCTGGGATACCTATTATTTAGGGGCTAATGTACCGGTAACGGCTATCATAAGTGCCATACGTGATCAAAAACCAGATTTGGTACTGCTTTCTGCTACCATGACTTTTCATGTGCCCGCCGTGAAAGATACCATAAAGGCCATAAAAGAAACTAAGGGACTGGAGCAGGTAAAAATACTAGTGGGCGGTTATCCGTTTAATACAGAGAAGAACCTTTGGAAAGAAGTAGGCGCCAATGGCTACGGCACCAATGCACAGGAAGCCTTACAAGTGGCGCAGAATCTTTTGGCGCAGGAGAAGTAAAGAAGTAATAATGGAGAAAAAGACAAAAGGAATTATTTGGCGCTGCAATTTGGCGGGAAAAGTGGTAGAGGTGGTGAAAACAGATTTTCCTGATGTAGCGAACCTGGCGCTGGACCAACAGTTCACGGATTTACTGGAGCCAGACTGCCTTGAAACAGTACGACAGTGGTGGAAGCTGTTCCCGCAGGAGTCTGCGCTGATGGGTGATATTTTCTTGAAAAACTATCCGCAAGACCAAGCTTTTACCTTAGGAGCTACTTTTACTACAGATGAAATTTGGCTTTTCTTGTCTACCGCCTCTGTAGCTCAGTCAGACACTTTTCAGATAGTAAATGGTCAGATAGAACCTTCCAAAATATGGGAACCCGATGTGCAGCATATAGAATTACTGGAAGAGCTGAGCCGGGTAAATAACCAATTGGTGAACGCCCGCCGCGAGCTTATCAGGCAAAACATTGAACTGCACCGGGCACACCAAAGAAATGAAGCTATCAAAAGCTAAGAAGGTGTTTTAGGTGTGTTTTCACAAAAACACACCTAAAACACCTTCTTAAAAGTTATAGAAAGGGCTATTCTAACCGTTGAACTAGGGGTCTTGTTTATTGTTGATAATCAGTGCTTTGTCTTTATTTGGTGCTTCTTGGTTTGCCTTGAAAATTGAAAGAATATTTTACACTTTATTTTACACCAAATACAAAGTCACTATTTACTGATTAACTTACAACAAACTCAGAGTAAAGGTAATGATAATGCTACTTCTTACAAGGCAGTGCTTCGGGTAAAATATTCTACGGATAGCGTTGGTACAAACGCTATTAGGAAAACAGTGGAGTCAAAGTCTACTTATTACTCACTTAAAATCAAATTGCCTGTTAAGCTGTGGAATAAGAAGTCTGGCACAGTCAGAAAAACCGATGCGGTAGATTACGTAGAAATAAATAAGGAAGTATCCGCTCGGATTAAAGATTTTGAGAACCTATCAGACAAGGAAGGTTTTAAGGCAACACTTAAAAGTAAGGAGTCATTTTTGTCTTATTTCGAAAATGAGTATTTACCAAGAGTAATCTATCATGGAAGCCGCATTAAGTATCAAACTGTTTTAAACAAGTTAATAGCCTTTATAAAGGGATAGGAAACAGGTGAATATTTTGTTTAGTGATATGGATACTAAATACATTTATGACCTTAATAGATTTTTCTTGTTAAAAATGTCAACCAATTCAGCTAATCATTACCTGAAGCTGACAAGGCAAGTGCTTGACAAAGCGATAGGTGAAAACTTCTATGATTTTCTCCGCCACCCGTTTACTTCCTTTGAATTTAAAAATACTAAAGTAAACAAGGTAGCATTGGGTGAGGATGAAATATCTAAGATATTTAAACTTTATCTTCTTGAGGGAGAGCAAATATGGGATACTAGAAATAAATTTCTTGCACAACTTTTCTTACAGTGCATACGGGTTTCTGACTTGCAGTTGCTTCGCTGAAATATGATAAAGAGTAATCACAGTGAATATAAAAGGTTTAAGACAGGCACTTTCATTAGTGTTTATATAAATGATATTGTATGAAATATTTTAATTTGTGAATTTAAAAAACTTGCTGAAAGGATAAGTATTAAGTCTTTGCGAACTATAAAAGGTATTGAAAAAGAATTGGTGAGACTAAATAACTATAAAATAGAAGTTTTAAAAAGTAGAGGTGTCAGAGGTGGTTTTGATTCCATAGTTAATGAGACGATTTCACTTGATTTAGCTAAAGAAGTAGAGAGTGTCCAAAGTCATTTATTTGAGAACTATAAGGAGCAAATCATGCAGTTTTCAATGCTACCAAAGAATGGAGAAATATTTATTTTTGACTTTTTGCGAGATTTTGATTTCAGGAATATTAAAAATAATGACTTTTCTAAGGTTACAGAAGCCCAGTATAAGAAGATGAAGAATAAGTCACTAGTTTATGATAGGCATCTGAAGTTGCTTCAAAAGAAGGCAGGGTTGAAAATTACATTGAAATCGCATCTTAGTCGGCATTCATACGCAAGCTTGATGCTTATGAATGGAGTAGATGTATATGACATTGTAAATCCTTAGGTCACGTAGGTGGATTGCAGGTTACGGAGAAATATCTATCGGGATTGAATGAAAATAATACATCAAAAATTAACAAAGAGATGGCTGAAATATTTTCTGTGAAGAAATCCTACTTGGAGGTTTTTGAACTAATAGAATCCGCAGTTGAAAATTGATTTCATTAAACAAATACAATCCGCAAATTACTTATACTGGTGGTATGTTGGGCGACTTGAAATCCCGTTTCAACTGCCAGGCACTATAAATACCCTGGATCGCCCCTTTATCTTATTCCTGCCGAAATTTTCTATAAGAAGCTGATGTACTTTTAATATCGTGCTGTGCTTTGACCTGTCTACCGTTTCTTCCAGAATAATACTGAGTATCTTCCGCACATGGTTCCATTCTGTAATATGTGAATGCAAGTTACCAGAAAACTTACCTAAACTATGATACTTTTTCTTGCCTTTCGTCTTTACTCTGGTTACGAATAATTTTAAACTGGCCTATGAGGGTAATCAATGTAAAACAAATTCACATAGATTTATGTAACTACTTTGGAATAATCAATATTCTTAAACACTTATACTCATGGGAAAGGCACCTGGAAATGCAGATAAAATTGGGAAGCTGATTGAGTTGAATGAGGAATTGGAGAACTACTTCAACAACACCATCATTCCTCAGCTTTTCGTGGATGCTGACATGAAGCTCCGCAAGTTCACCCCTGCCGCCATGACTCATTTCAAATTATCCGAAGGCGACTTAGGTAAGCACATTGATGATGTTTCCAATAACATAAGGTTCCCTACTATCATTGAAAACATACATGAGGTAATCGAAAGCAATGTGAGTCTGGAAAAGGAAATACAGACAACCGACCGAGTATGGTACCAGATGAACATCCTTCCCTATATAATCAGGAGAGAGAACAGAACCAATGGTGTTATCATCACCTTCATTGACATCAATGACCGCATACAGACACTAAAGAGCTATGAGAAGCTAAACAGGAACCATGAAGTTGTCATTCATGCACTGTACCATGATATTAAAGGCCCCATTTCCAATATGGAGGGTTTGGTGAGTATTCTCGGGGAAGCAAACGGTGACGGGGCCGTGATAAAAGAAGTTGAAGAGATGTTAACCTTAGCAGTATCAAAACTAAAGGAGACGGTGGACGACCTTGTGGACATAGGTGGGAATGACAGAGGTTTCGACCAGGAACCAGAGCGGGTAAACTTCGGCAATGTGATAGAGGATGCAAAGCTATCACTCAAAGACAAGATAACTGAAACTAAAGCGAATATTACCAGTGAGCTAAATGTAACAGAGATTAGTTTCTCCCGCAGGAACATCAGAAGCATCATTTACAACCTTATCAGCAATGCTATCAAATATAAATCGTCAGATAGGTCACCAGAAATCCAAATCAAAACGGAGGAGGTTGGAGAGTCTATTTTGCTCACAGTGAAAGATAACGGAATGGGTATGGAAGATGATAAGAGGTCGGTGATTTTCGACCGTTTTACCAGATTAAGAGACGATATCGAGGGGTCAGGTATAGGGTTATTCATAGTCAAGAACATGGTGGAAGGCATGGGGGGGGAAATTCAAGTGGAAAGCACCGAGGGTGAGGGAACCACCTTCAAGGTGTACTTCAGAAAGTAACAAACCTTATTTGGCTCCCTGTCCTAATTCTGAAACACCTGCTAATGCTGGTTGTCAAACGCTGTGATACGAAAGTTTGAGCGAGAACTTGCCTGTCAATTATAGGCTAAGAAATCATCTTCAAAGAAATGAGCTGGGGCAAGTATTGATTTTAACACACCATGGTTGTAGTCAACCTTCAGGATGGTGTAAGGGTTTTGGACGTTCCTGAAGTAGTAAACGTACCTGTCTATATGTGGCTCCTCATAGGTTGTTAAAACGGTGAACTCATTGCAAATTTGATGAATGGAGATTGAGGTAGACCCAATTTTAGGTATGTCAGTCAGCAAATAGCCGCCTTTCACAAACGACAGTACTTTCTCGCTGAGGTGGACCATGGTATTCCTATTTGATAGATTTCAATAATACATAAAGAATTGATTCTTAGTTTCCAATGGACTGTCTGGATGTAAGAAAATACGTATTTGAACCCGAAATACCGTGTTTCTTCGTTATATGAACACCTAATTCACAGGGAAGTCTAAGCTGTTTGCTGCTGTTGTTGCCTATGAGTTAAAAGCAGGAGACAGGATAAGCTATCCACCTGTTAGTGTCCTTAGAAAGTGTGGTGTGGCAGAAATTCCCAAAGGTATGAGTGAAGACGCAGTGAAATTCTATGGACTTAGAAATTTCGAAGCTCTTGTATTGTACGCCTAAATAATGTTCTTAAGATTATTCCTTAGACCTGCTATTAAAGTAGACGTTGCACTATCTAATAGTACAGATAATCGTATGTCTATGTATATACAGAAATTGTCTGCATAGAAAGTGAAATAAGCACAACAACCTTATAAAAGACGAAATGGAGAATAACTACGGAATGGCTCATCACAAAGGAGGTAAGAGTAACTACACGAAATTCGTATTGATGTTACTTTGCTCCTTTATCGCAATGTACAATAACAATGTACCTTAACACTTACGAGATAGACCATGTTTCCTTCAGTCTCACATGGTTTTACATGGCTTGCTTAGGTATTGCCGCAATGGCAGTGATAATGTTTTTCTTCATGAAGGACATGTACAAGAACAAGAACATAGCTATTGTTCTGGGTAGTCTGTTGTTGTTTATAGGTGCTTTAGCTTTGGCAAGGACTCAAACCCCAATTGGTGATGTGCTGTACATGAAAGCTATGATTCCGCACCATTCGATAGCTATTCTCGCAAGTGAAAGGGCAGATATAAAAGACCCAGAGGTAAGGAAAATGAAAGAGGAAATAATTAAGGCACAAGAAAAGGGAATTGCAGAAATGAAAGCTCACATCAAAAGGTTGAAGTCAGGCAAATAATCTTAAGTGCGGAAAGCATCCAAACATAAATCGATTGGCCTTTAGGGAATCATATCTAAGTCAAGTTTACAAAAAAATTAATATTAAATGTAATAGCCAAGGTACAGGCCATTACTCATGGATGCATGCCTACATATAGATAAACTATCACTATAGGGTTGGTTTCCACCTGAGGGTGTCCTTGATATATTTGGAGTTTCAGGAATGTCAATGTCTGTGACCAGATACGTGAGACTATCGCTTAGGAGGCATAACGAAATACTTTCAAGGTACGCTTTGATGGTATATTCCTGCCTCACCTGAACCCGTCAAACTTCAGGTGGGGTAGGAATGCCAATTTGTATTTCATATGGTCGGGGTATAGCATCCATGTACTTGTGTTACGGTTCAATAATGTAGCAATGCCAAATTAGCTTAGCAAGGACAATAAATGTAATTCGGTCTAATGAATGAAGCATAAACTGTTTGATTGCCTTTACATGGTAGAAACCCCTTCTTTTCTTAAAATATAAGCTCATTTTTGCACATAAATGAGTTATTTCATTGTTGAGAAAAGCATAGGTGAACAAAGTCCTTTAGATATATGTAGGATTCAATTGTTAAAAATTGATGAACTTTAAAAAATTAATTTATACGAATCCTGCTCATGGGTACAGCATCTGGAAGAAATAACGAAATTGAAAAGCTTATTGAGCTAAACGAAGAGTTAGAGAACTACTTCAATAACACCATCATACCTCAACTTTTCGTGGATGCCGACATGATACTGCGCAAGTTCACGCCTGCGGCCATGACGCAGTTCAGCCTCTCGAGCAGTGACCTCGGCAAGCATATAGAAGATGTAGCAAACAACATCCGATTCCCCACCATTTTAGACAATATACATGAGGTGATTGACAGCAAACTTGGTCTGGAAAAAGAGATTCAGACCACTGACAAGCTGTGGTACCAGATGAACATCCTTCCCTACATCATAAGAAAAGAGAACAGGGCAAACGGTGTCATTATCACTTTCATAGACATCAATGACCGCATCCTGACCCTGAAGGGGTATGAGCAGCTTAACAAGAGGTATCGTAACGCCATGTATACCATCTCGCATGATTTGAGGGGGCCACTCAGCAACATGGGTAGCCTGATAAATATACTGACGGAAAAATCCACCAGTCAGGAAGATAAAGAGCAGGTTCTGGTTCTGTTGGGAAAGTCGGTAGAGTATCTCGATAAAACCATAGCGGAACTGACTGAGGTGGAGGAAACCGACCGAGACTTCGACAACGCCTCTGAGCGGGTGAATTTCGAGAATCTGATAGAGGATTCCCTGCTCGCCCTAAAGGACAAAATAGATGCTTCTGGCGCAGTGTTCGGAACCGAGATAAACAAATCGGAGATACACCTTCCCAGGAAGAACGTCAGGAGCATTGTCTTCAACCTTCTCAGTAACGCCATCAAGTACAAATCGCCAGACAGGTCACCGCTGATACGCATCAAGACGGAGATATCCGAAGGCTTCACCATGCTTTCCGTCAGCGACAATGGAATTGGGATAGAGCAAGACAAAATAGAATTGATTTTCAACCGATACACCAGGCTTCGGGAAGATGTGGAAGGGAGAGGTGTTGGCCTCTTCATAGTCAAGAACATGGTCGAGGAAATGGGTGGGAAGATTGAGGTGGATAGTACGTTGGGCGAAGGCTCCACCTTCAGGGTGTACTTCAGGTAATAGCTAATACGGATATTTCTTCAGGCCCCCTTAGAGCCTACCCGCCCAGATTGGGTGGCTGCCAATAAATAAAAGCCGTATAAGACAATCGGCTGGACAGGATTCGCAGTGTGGGCTGGCAAGTGCAAAATGAATTCCATACCCTTGGGTTTATAGCATTTCAAGCTACCTTCAGGCGTTTCTACAGTAAAAAAAGGAACTTATGGTGTGCGGCATAATGTATATCCATGAACCTTGTCCATACTATTAAATGTGTTTTATCGAAAAGACAGCTTTGGTCTGTTTGGGAAATGAATGGCGGCTACCAAAAGGATACTGCTGGTCGATGATGACAGCACCTATTTATTTATAATGAGGCGCAAGATTAAGAAACTTCTCGGGGAAGCGGAAATTGTGGCCGCTGCAAACGGGGCGGAGGCAATGAGATTACTGCAAATGGACATGCTCAGCAACAACCTCCCCCATATCATCATCACGGACGTTGAGATGCCAGTAATGGACGGCCTTACATTTGCAAGGATGCTTGCTGGCCAGGGCATGGTGGACTTCACTAAAACCAAGGTCGTTCTCAATAGCAATAAGACAACCTATAATGTGATGGTGAAGGATTTGGAGAATTTCGGGGTGACTTTCTTGGCAAAGCCCCTGACTGAGCCATGCCTAATCAGAATCTTGGAATGTGAACCTACGTAAGTTAGAGTTTGCTTCTATATCTCAAGCTTCGGGAAATGCAAGGTCGTATAGTCCACCTTGCCCAACCAATTCGTTACTTATACCCTTGCTTGTTGCAGTGAAGGGAAAATAGGGCGTACCGCTTTGAGAAACCTGGTAGAACTGGTGACTGAAGGTTTAGATGTCGCCAAGTAGGTTCAGTACTAAGCCAAACAAGGCCGCCCGACATTATTGGGTTTGGTTGTCTTCTTCGTAGAGTTGCTCGAGTCTTTTTATAACCTGCTCACGTATAGGAAATGATTCGTCCTTAATCCTGTCATTTTCCAGTCCAAAGCAGTTGATATAGAAAAGACACTGTTTCGCCTGGTCTTTGTTTAACTGTGAGATTTCCAACCTCTTGATGTAGTCAAAGAAGAAAGCCATGCCCATTTTTACGCCTTTAAAGTAATTTCGTACAGGGCATAAATACCTGTTTTGCTCGGGTAAATACGGTTTTTATCATTCGGCAATATGAATGCTGTATGCATTAGCCAGACATTTCGCTTCTTCTCCATCCGTTGTGTCGCTAAGGCCAACACCCATTTATGCGCCTCAAACCAATAGGTAACTGCCTTGGTGTGAAAGAGAGCGAGCAGGAGATTTCCAAAGAAGGAGGCAACGGGGCTAAGCCCAAACTAAAGATTTAAATCTTATTCGTAGTTTATTTTATCCCTATTACGCTATATACCGTAAGCAGGCTCTGGTTATATTTGCGTTTGGAGCAAACTGCCATAGAGCCATAGTATGACACGTGATTACAAGAACGTTTTCGGGAAGGTATTTCTGACCGTCACGGTTGACGACAGGAACAGGTGGGTCCATACGGACTGGTTCGGCTATCTTACGGAAGACAACATAAAGTCTGGCGCATTGGCATACACACAGGCCGTGAAAGAATCTGGTTACTCATGCGTGCTGAACGACACCAGTAATGTGGTAGGCGGGTGGGACCACTCACTTGACTGGGTCGTGAATGAATGGAGTCCAAGGGCAGCTGAGTCTGGGGTTCAGTATTTCGCACTCATAACCACCCCTGAGTCGTTCGCTGAGGCCACCGCCTCCGATTTTTTCTCTTCGATAAGGGCTTTCGAGGTGAGGGTTTTCCAAAACATGGTGGATGCCAAAGCTTGGCTCCTCCAGCAGCAAGCGAGCAATTAAACGTCTGGCCTCAATAAAGAATGTCAAATATGGAACAGAAGGTTAAGTTGAAGAAAGTGTTCGGAGACGTGTTCTTCGAGGCTGAGAGGGTGCATGGCGGAGACATTGTAAAGGCACGGTGGTTCGGTGCGCAGTCCGTGGAGACCGTGATGGAGGGCGGTTATAAATTCCTTGAGATGATGGCGGATAGGCCATACGCCAAACTGCTCAACAGCAACAAGGAGGTGGTAGGGTCATGGGATATGGCTCTGGGTTGGGCGCAGAACGAGTGGACGCCCAAAATGAAAGAAGGCGGCCTCCGCTTTCTGGCTCAGGTGGTACCTTCCAGCATCTACGCCTCCATGACCATAGAATCCCTGGTTCAGAAGATTGACGGAGAGTTTGAGATAAGGACTTTCAAGGAGGAGGCGGATGCGGAGGCTTGGCTTCTGTCCATAGAAGATTAACCGTATAGGAAAGACTAGCTACGCATTATTCTCTATCTCTGCCATCACGAAAGATGCGAGGCTTGCGAGCGTCTTCTGGTCTGATTCGGTGAACTCCCTCGGTTCCTTATCCACGATGCATAAAGCCCCGATGTTGCACCCTCTTGACGTGGTCAAGGGTGCGGCACCGTAAAACTGTAATCCGTTCACATGTGACCATAGGGTTCGTCACAAGGCACTGTTTGTCTCTGGCATCCTTGAATACGGTTACGTCAGAGCTAAGTAAGTCAAGTGAACACAGGCTAACACCTATGCTCACTTGACTTGAACCTTCCAGCCTCACACGGTATATAGATACTACTTATTCTTGTCAACCTAATTTACCAAGGCTATCTAAACTTTGAACAGGCAGGAGGTTTAGGTATTTGAAAATGGAATGGTTTGATGAAATTACTTCTATTTCCTATTTCCCGAAGCCACTCTCCCATGGAGATTTATTGGAGATTCTGGCTTGAGACGATTTAAGGTAAAAACTGGTGGTTCTAAAATCATGGGTAAATTGGTGTTGAAATATTAGTTAGCCAGATTCACCTCATTATTGCCATTACTGAAAAGCAAATTTATATTTGTACTGCCGATATGACTTCTGGCCTAATTGGCACATTTCTAATAAAGAAAGATTAATTTACTTTAAGTCTGCTCATTGTACTGTAGATAGCAGTTTTACTAAGAGATAAATTTGTAGTTTAGATGGGTTTTCTATGTAAAAAAGGTTAATTTTACTAAGCCCTGTGAATTTTTATAGTAACTTTATGAAAGTGGTAGTAGACGAGGTAAAGAGGCTTGACGCACTTAGGCGGTATGAAATACTGGACACTCCTCCAGACGGAGCGTTTGACCGCATCACGGCATTGGCCTCCAAGATGTTCAACATGCCAATCGCCATCATCAGTCTGGTGGACAATGACAGGATATGGTTCAAGTCAAAGTTCGGGATTGATGGGGTGGAGCAGATTGACCGAGAGCCAGGGCTATGTGCCTCAGCCATCCTTTCTAACGAGGTCTATCTCGTGGAGAACGCAATAGAAGACCCACGTTGCCTTACGAACCCACTGGTCTGCGGAGAGTTCGGGTTACGCTTCTATGCTGCTGCGCCCCTTACTACAAAAGAGGGGTATAATCTCGGAACCTTCTGTGTCATAGACAAAAAGCAACGCTACCTGAGCAGGGAGCAGATGCAGATGCTGGAAGACCTGGCATCCATTGTAGTTGATGAAATAGAGATAAGGCTGGCTGCCAGAAAAACCTTGGCTAAAAGCTACCAGCGTATAACCCAACTTGAATTGGAGAACAAAGAGCTTAGGGGCCAATAGATTATTTGCATTTGTATATCCTTCAAAGACTAAGCCCCTCATTTAAGAGGCTTTTTTTATTTATAGGAATTATTGATTGGGTGCCATCTGTATGTCGATTAACAAATTGAATTCTAAAGTTTGAAATTGAAAGATGGTCAGGTTTAAATGTATTCTACCCTTTAAAATTCTTACATTGGTATCAATAGCCAAGATAATTTATGCGATACCTGTTCCAAAGAAGAACTAATTAAACTCAATAAGGCGTACATTAAAGTACTGAAAGAGCAAAGGAGCAAAGAAGCAGGAGTAGATGTGGTGGTCAAGCTCGATACAACTACCATGCATACTGCGAATGCTTTTGCCAATCAATTGCAAGAAGAAGATAGGATAGGGCATCCTCCTGAAAGTGTACTTAGAAGGTATGGTGTGGCTGAAATTGCTCAAAGTATGAGTGCAGACGCATTAAACTATTACAGAAAGAGAAACTACGAAGCCCTTGCACGTTACGCATACATGGTCTTTTCTTCGTCTTCAAACCATTTTTCAATGCAGCGAAAAGCTAAATTTTATTTTATAGAATTGGGGTGTAACACCCATGCGTTTGTAGTAAGGTTGAGAGATAGCCAAATGCCGAATGGGTTATCCGAGGGAGACAAACAATGATTGAATAAAATTTTAGCAGAAAAATGGTAGTAAAATATTTTACACTAATATTTTCACTTGTGGTTTAATTAAGAGTCAAGCCTGTTGAATCCTATTTAGTGGTTGGGCGATTGAATTAATAAAATATTGTGAATAAATGAAATTGTGGAAACTTCTAATGTATTGCCAGCTTTTGCTTTTCCTATTTGAAACAGGTGAAGCTTTGACAAAGTCTTTCCTTTTAGCAACAAGCTATACAGGTAAATTTCTCCCTTAGCCAACTTACCTCCGGAATTAAAGTTACTGCTATTATTATAGTTGGGGCAGCAGGGTGTTTGGTTTGTGTAATGCTTACCGATGTTGGTCAATTAAAATAACATTTCCGTCTGGGTCAGTTAACATGAAACTGTCAGGTCCAGAGGTTTCAATATCAGCTTCGCTCAATAATTCTACTCCGTTCTTTTTCAATTGCCGCTGAATATCTCTTACATCATCAAACTCTTCAGTGTTTTTGGCATTTTCATCCCAACCTGGATTAAATGTTAAAATGTTTCCTTCAAACATGCCCTGGAACAGACCCACAAGAGCATTTCCATTTTTCATGATGAGGTAATTCTGCTCCATACTTCCAGCAGAAACCTTGAATCCGAGGTTCTCATAAAATTGCTGTGATGTCTCCAGATTCTTGACACTGAGACTAATTGAAAATGCACCTAATTTCATAATGTCTTTTTTCTCTGTGGTAGTTTAGATTATTGTTGCACGCCTACAGTATCAAACGCTGGAAAAATTGAACCTACTATCAAACTACAAGGGGAAGTTCTTTGAGAAAAGTACCCTTCCGAATTCCCCCATGTGCTTAAAGCCTATTGTAATTGTTCCTACTATAATGAATTGGTACAGCAGGTTTGTGGATGATAAGATGAGGAGCTTCAGAACGGGAGCTGACAATTCCGGCTGAAAATCTAGATTCTGCTGTAGTTGATTTCAGCATTGAAGCCTGCATATAACCTCATATCCATAAAAAACCTTATTTAAAGTATAGGTAAGAATATTCTGCATGAAAACCTTGGTTCTGGTCTGGGTAATTATGAGAAGATTCAATTAATCCGTAGGCGTTATAGGTTGTTCTGGTTCCGGCTTTGGTGGTATCGGTATCAGAATAGACTTCGGTTAACTCTAATTTTTGTCTGGGTTCCTTTACTGTGGTTGTCACTACTTCCGGCTTTCCGTTGTTGTTATACTGCTTACAGATGGTTGTCGCTTCGTCGGTGTATTCGTATTTCAGCTCTCTGCCGTCTGCGCCTAATGTACGTATTCGGGAAATTCTAATAAGCCTTCTGGAGGAATCATAGTAGTATTTTTCACTTTCCATCCATTCTGAATTGAAAGGTTCTATAGGTACTAATGAAAAGCTGATTTTAGCGATCAGTAGAGAGGTGGAATCAGAGAATAGCTTTTCTACTCTGGACAGAAGTTCGCCGTTCCCGCCATAGACTTTTTCTACAGTATGGTTAGGGTAATATTTAATTATTCTGTTTGTTTTCCTAACGGTATCTTTATTTTCAACGGCAAATTCCTTGATGTTAATTCTTCTGTTCAATGAGTCGTAGCTGTTGATGAAGAATACTTCCGTAAATCTTTTATTAGTGGATTTATAGATACTATAATACTCCAGATCCCCGTTTCTGTTGTATTTCTCTTTCGTAACAGCAGTAAGGTTCTTCTTCCCGTTTTCCACGAAAAAATTCTTTATTACCCTGGTCTTTACCTTGGGTATCTCTGCTTCATGGCTTAATAGAGAAATAAATATTAGTACTAATAGCCTCATCATTTTTTAAAGTTTAAACCAGCGCATTCATACTCACGGCGGCGAAGGCCTCGGCTTACGTTAATTCTTCGGCTTCAATTTAAAGGAGAGTTAGTAATCTACCATATATGTGAGGAGTACACATTAGATGATATTAGTAAGTTAAGTTGCTTTGCATTTATCTACTGTTTTTGCCCTGATTTTATGAAAATAGGTCTAAAACAGTTGCCTTTGTAACTATAATGTACTGTGGAACCATTTTTTAAATTTATGATAACCATACGGGCTTAAAACTTACGAAGGGTGGAGTCTGTCTTATGTTCTGGGTTTTGTTACCAGCCTATACTTTTATTTTTTAAGTTTTACTTCTATTTCTTTGATTGCCCTGTCCAGTTGTTTTTTATCAAAGTCGTCCTTTGCGAAACCACTTTGTTTTAGAGATTTCAAGAACAGTAGATCATTCTCGTTCGGCAACTCCTTGGCGTACTGGTAGAACATGTTCATTGGAGACCAGTCTATTTGACCCTCAAATCTGTCATCAAGGTTATGAATATAAGAACCGCTCTTGGAACTTATCTGCTCCATAGGAATAGTTAACTCCTTACTTAATTTCTCCTGTACATTTTTAAGTACGGCCCATATTTCATTGTTACCTTCTGGGTTCAGTTCGGTACGATCTAGTTTGATCAAAATAATAGGGTAGTAGGAGGGAGAGAAGTTTTTGCCGAATTCTTCTGTATTGTTTATGAAAACAATGGTTTGTATTTCCTCTACTCCATTTCCGCTTAAGATAGCTTGGGCTTTTTGACTTATTGAGTTTTCAATCTTCCTTTTTATCTCGAATAACTCAGGATGTAGTGCAAAGTCATAGTTAAACCCAAACCATTTAAAAAGGGATTTATAAATGAGGGGTCTCGCTTCGGTGCTTTTTAAGTCTTTGAATGTCTCAATGTATTCTCTAATCCAATCATTTAGTTTACCACTTTCTATTTCCTGGTTAGTCAGAAGATTTTCGAAGTCTTTCAACAGAAAGTCTCTTGTTTCTTGATCATCAAAGTGAGCCAAGCCCATAAAAGATGAAATAGAGTATTCATAGCTAGGGTGGTCATTCCGGTTATGATTAGAAATGAACTCCATTAAGGCCGGCTTACATGCTGTTAGGTTATGGTCAGTAATTAGTTGACATATTTTAAATAGGAGAGAGGGTGTTCTTTTCTTTAGATGGTCATTGATGTAGGGGACAAAGTCTTTATTACCTAATTCAATAAGTACGTTGACGACTAATTCAAAAAGGTGGGCATCTTCTGTTTCAAGTAAAGGCAATAATGCTTTAGCGGCTGGTTTATATTTAAGTTTACCAAGTGTCTTTATAATTTCAATTTTACCACCATCTACTCTGTTCATGACAGGATCCATCAGGTTTGAAGGATAAATGCCGCCTTCACCTGCTGAATCTAAATGAGCAAGAAGAATAGGCCCTATGAAGGAAGGGTCTTGGTTTGAAAGTTGTCTAACCACTTCTCCTTGAACAATGCTGTTCTTATTATGGAGAAGCTGTACGAGTATGTTTCGTGATTTTTCACCCTTTATAGCACCAAGCAACTGAGCCAGCGCGTAGCATGCTTCTGGTTTTTGTTCGTCTGCAATGACCTGGAAGATTGGGTGATAAGTTTTGAATGACGTTAGGTGCAGCATCATTAAATGCTGTGCTGAATTGTCTTTAGTAGCATCAACGTTTACTTTCTTTAAAATCTCTTTATGAAATTTTGCGCTCTTTTTCTTAGTAGTGGCCTTTAAAAAGTCTTCGAATTCAGCAAGTGGATAAAATTCCTGGTTGTTGTAATATGAGGTTTGGAGCAAGTCGTACTGTACTTTGCCTCCTTCCACCTTTAAGTCTCCTGACGTTGGTGACCAAACATAGTAGGCGTTTCCTGCTTTTAGTGCTTCATAATAAGCAGTCAATTCAGGTTCTTCCTTTATTTGTTCTTGCCAATATTCTAGTGATCTGTCAGTGGGTTTATTGTAGTTGAGAAATACAATGTACTTATCACCAATGCTCATTTTGTCTATGGGCCCATAACGGTTACTGAAACCTGAAATCCAAATCTCCCCTGAGCTTAGTTGGCCCTTATAAATAGTTATAGGTTTTGCCTTGGCTCTGAAGTCTCCATTTGAGGTATATTCCACCAGAGCAATAACATCTGAACTGTCAATCATTTCTTTCCAGTTAGGGTCAACCCAACTGTCTGCCTGTACTGTTAGGGTGGAAAGAGTAAAAGCTAAAATGATAAAGATGAGGGTTGGTCGAATCATGTTTTGCAAAGGTTGCCAGGATTAGAACAGACTATGACCGAGGCGTAGCAGAATTTAGAATCTGTGCCTTGTGGTTAACTGTTGTTCTTTCACTTAAAAGTGCTATCAAATCAGATAAATGGGTATAAACAACAGTAGGCACCACAACAGCTGGAAGGAGGATGAACGGGAAATAGTTAATGGCTCTATTGGGTTGCTCGAAACCAAATTGCTGAAAAGGCAATTCTGATGACAATATTCCATTGAATAGAATAAAAAGTACTAAGCATAAGGCAAAAGCATTCCAGGCAATCAGCATTTTGTTACTAGCTCTTTTTGTAAAAATCAAAACTCCTACAATTGGTGCTGTTAACCCAGCTGCTATATCAAAATTCCTTCCTTCAAAAGTCATGAGTTCTGGTACCATTCCATATATGAAGAGGTAAAATAGAACGACTTCTACTGGTACTCTTACCGTATGAAGTAAAGTGCTTAGGGTTCTATTTCTATTTTTTAACAGCTTAGTACGGTACTTAGGCAAAAGCCCTATCACCATCATGATGGCGGCTGGTAATAACACCAAAATAAATCTAGGAGGAAGCGTGTCAGTGATTTGATAGAAACCATTAATGGCTAAAACAGATTGCAAGACGCTCCAAAGTATAAAACCAAAAAGCAGTTTTGTTCTTTTACCATTTGCATAATAGAACAACACAACTGTTGCTACCACTGTTAGCAGAAACAACACATTAACCCAGTTAGGCAATCCTTCTATCATTTTGTTGTTTTTTGTGAAGTACAATGTCTTGGCTAAACGGCGGACGAGGCCGTCGGCCGATGCTGGCGTTTAAACAGTGTTAGGGGTAGGTTTTCTTTTTAGTTCTGCCTCACTTCTTTTTAAAGAGGTTTGAGAGGAAATCTATAAGATTGAAATCTGGTTTTTCATTTTTCCTGTAATAATCCCGGCTCCCCAATCCATAAATTCATCATAGCCCAGGTAAAGATTTAATTCCTTTAACTCTTCCTCTGTCGGGTCAATTATTTCAAGTTCTAAGTCGTTAAGCCATTCCTCAACAGTCCTTCTTTCACCCCACACATCACCGTATTGTCTCCAGAATTCGTAAAGGTCAGTTTCTTTGATTTTATAGAGTTTTACTTCTGGTATTGAACTGAAATCGTCGAAAGTAAACACCTCATCATCGGGTGGGCAGTTGCCAACGCAGTTCAGTCCAAGGTCGTTAAGCCAAGCCTTATATGACCTTGGAGGCGGCGAATCATATGGTCTTTTATATTCTCCCAATTTTTCATTTTTCAGTTTTGGCTAACGCTAGTGTAAACGGCGGCGAAGGTCGTCGGCCGAAGATGCCTTTTACACTAGGCCGTTAGCCAATGTTTTTCTTAACTTTAACTACCAATAAACCTTTTATTTCTTCTTAGTCTTTAAAATTTGCATGAATTCAGAAGAAACAGAAGAAGAGTCAATTTTTATAGCTTTGTCAGCATACACATATGCAGAGTCGAAATTTTCCCGATGGTAAAAGTATTCAGCCTTCTGATAGAGTATCCGGGCGTTAGTTGGGTCTGATTTCAAACTTTCACTGATTGACTTCTCTGCATTATCTAAGTATTGGTTGTCCTTGCGTCTTACGTACAGTTCAAGCCAATTGGAGGTGAAGGCTTCAAGAATACCTGGGTTTGTACAGTTTAGCTCCATTGCCTTTTTAAGGAAATCTATTGACTCCTCAACTTTACCCTGTATTCCATATATGTTTCCGAATCCCCAATAAGGTTGGCAGTTAAGGCTGTCAAGAAGCCATGCCTGATTAAAGCGCCTCATGGCAGTCGCCAAATCGCCTTTTTCATAATAGCCCCAAGCAAGCTCTGAATAATGCTCAGATGCTTCTTTTCTATTACTGAATTCTTTATCCACCCTTTCAAGGAAAGCTTTATCAGCCTCCAACTGATATGGTTTCTTCTTCGCATGCCCATACATTGGCAATAGGTTTATCTGCTCTTTCTGGGTAGAACATGAAGCAATTAGAATAATAGATACAAGAAGGGGTAAAATGCTTTTCATAATTCTTTTCAATATTGCCCAAGTACTTGGCTATGCAGCGACCTAGCTGCCGTATAGGTGTGATTAGCACCTGTTATTTTATTATATTTTGGTAGGTTTGCACCAAAACCATTCCTCTTCTTTGATTTTGGCATCAGGATTGGGTAATATTTCTACTGGAGTAAATCTGGCTGGAAGTGAATTGAATCTAGCAATTCCTCCCTTTTTCGCTTTTTCTTTTTGCTCCATACTTTTTGGATGATTTATTTCCTGCAACTCATTTTTGGAGAGTATTTGAAACCAGACTTCTCCACTATACCAAGAATCATTTAAACTTCCTGGTATATTGAACCATTGAGCCTTAATAGTATCATTAGATACAATATAGCTACCCCAACGGTAACCTTTGTAAAATCTATTCTTTTCTCTTTCATCGGCAGCTTCTACAATCCATTTGAAATATTCAGAAATGCTCTTTTGACGATTTCCTGAAAAAAAATTATATAGGAAGGTGCCATCTTTAAAAAACATTAAATGAATATCTAATGTATCAATATTTTCGATGGTATTGTAATCAAATTGACGTTTAGAAATGTTATTCGAATAATAATTTTTGTTTTTAATATAGGGATAATTACCACTTATATATCCCATTGTATAATAACCCTGTAAATTTATCAATGAGTCCAAGCCAGTGTTTCCCCCATTAAAGCAATATTTAAAATTTTGCTTTAAATCGGACGGAACCTTAAACATACAAGAAGTGCAAATTATGCTTAAGAAGATTAATCTAATAATAGACTTCATTTCATAATTTTTAATTGGTGCCAACGGCCTCGTGCATGAGGCGTGCAAAGCCGTCGGCCGAGGTGAGGTTCACACGTTGTTGGCAGAAGTTTTTTTAATTGCTTGTTTCCTATTTTAGGATAATTGAGAATGCCCCAATGCTTAATAAAGAAGAAGTAAAATAAAATGTAAAGCTTTCTAAAAGGTCGGGCGACTCAAGATAACCAAAATAATCGTCGTAACCATAGAGAGCTCCCAAAGTAAAATTTGTAAACCATAATCCTCCAAGCATCGATAAGCTTACGATAAACAGACTTAATATTAATTTTTCTGCAGTTATTAATTTGTCGGATGGGATAAGGTAAACAATTGTAGTAATAAATAATATTGCGAAATATAAAAGTGTAGGTGGTTCTTCTGTATGTCGAAATGTAAAAGGAGACTCGATTATCAACGTAGTAATTAACAAGGTTGCTACAATAATCAGAAATCTATAACTACCTATTATTTCAACCATTTTATACCGCATGCAATATTCAAGTTCATATTTAAAATTTCTGCCAACGGATTGGCTTTGCCATTGCGTAGCTATGGTAAAGGTGTGGTTAACAATACTAATTCTTTACTATTCTAACAGATTCTTTTGTTTTACCACCTGCACCTGTAAGGTTTAATATGTAGATGCCATTCGTCAGCGTTGCTGTGCTAATTCTGTTTGTCTGTTTGCTTAATATTCCTGTAGCCATTGTCTTTCCATTTAAGTCAATAAGCTGGTAATTTATGTTTTGCTCTTGCAGCATTACATTCACAAAGTCTGAGACAGGGTTTGGGTATACCTTGAAGAAGAGCTCTGATTCTTCCGCATCCATGATCTGTTCTTTAGCAGCAACTGCATCTAATTCAACTCCTCCTTTTTGCTGATCCTGAAGTACTGTGTCAGGTTTTATCGTGCCTATTATGCTGCTATATAACTTTCTCATCTCTCTCTTATCAGTTCTTAGCATAAAAATGCTGCTGTCCGTGGGGATGTACTTTACAAGTTTGGGAAACTTCCCTTTTCTTATTTCATCATCGATAAGAGCTGTTTGCTGAAAAACAGATGTAAGTCCATAGATTAAATTATCTGAAATTTTAACAGCATGAATCAGATAAGAGGTGTCGTTCACAGCTTGACTAAAGTAGTACAACCCCCTGAACTTATTCACTTTGCCGTAGAAGACAGTGTCGCCAGATAGCGTCTCAGTTATAAGATTTATATCCTTGTCTGATGATATAGAAAGATATATTGTATCTGACCCGCTTTTCAAGAGTAAAGTGTTTCCAATAATTTTAGACAGATCTTTATTGGGCTTGGGGAAGAAGTTGTCAAAGCTAACCCTGTCGATGGAGGTAAGCTGCCCATCACAAGAGCTAAACACAAATATGATCGCTAACATGAATAGGAATGGATGGCTTCTTTTCATACTTGCTTATTATTATCAACGCTTAGTATAAACGACGGCGACAGCCGTCGGCGGAGCTGATGTTTATACAATGTTCTATGCTGTAGTTTTTAATGTGCTCTTATTGGACTTCTAAAATAAATCCTTGACTTCAATTCAAAGGGATAAGTCTCTTCAATCCTATAAGTTCTGTTCTTAGATTTAACTGTGGTATTAACCTTTACCTGCACAGTGTCGACATGTATTTTGTTTATCTTGAAGCGCCAACTGTAAACAAAGTAAGCTTCAATACTTTTACTGACTGTCTTGAATTTATCTGGAAGCAAGGGAAAAGATTTTGATTTATAATTCATCTCTTCCTTCCAACTATAAAATCCATCAATGGCATAAACACTATCTAATTCTAAAGGCTCTCCAATAGAATTAAAAGTCATAATTTCTGCTGTATCAATTCTGACGTCATTATTAACACTTGTCAGGGTAAACCCAGCTAATATTAAACCAGCTTTTGAGCTCTCTGTATCCTTATCTATACTTAAAGCAAACGTTAATTTAAAATTTTCATCATTAACTAAAACTAAATTCTCTTTGCCACTAGACAATTCTGCATAGTAATATTCAGTATTTAAGCCTGATATATAAAGGGCTCCAAAAAGCACCTCCAATACAACTATGGGAATTAGACAACCTTTAGGAACCTTCATGATTACTATTGCATAGCGGACTCGTGTAAAAAGTGTGCTAGGCCGTCGGCCGGTGCATAATTTTAAACAATGTTGGCAGATGTTATTTTTTCTTTAATGCTTTTACATAAGCATTCCAAGCCTTTTTAAATTGCTTTAGTATATTGTAATCTGTTTTTACCCTTACTACAGCAAAGTCCTCACCTGTTATTTGGTTCAGGATATATGAGGCCCTGCCAGCCCTAATGTATATGTCCTCATTCACAACCCCACCGTGGCCATAAATCCATGATTTCTCATTTCTTCCAGGCACCATTAGGTCAATAAAATTCGTTAAACCGACATATGTAGTATCAGTAAGCTTCTCTATCAGTATCGGGAAGCATAATTGATAATTCTCTCTGCACCAATCTCTTGCTAAAAATAGCTTTTTCAAATCGCGTTCCGAATTGACGATAGAAATTACTTTCGCCAAATCCATTGTTTGTAATTCGGGGTTTGGTTTTTGGAAATATCCTAAACTAGCTCTTTTGTCAGCCTCCAACCATTTTTCTGGTTTTTCGAATTCCTTTGGCATTTTAATTCTATCCCTTTGCAAAGGGAATAAAAGAAAGAATTGCAAAAGAGCTATAAAATAGACTTTCATATTTTTTATAACTAATGCCAACGGTCTCGTATAAAAATACAACGTGCTAGGCCGTCGGCCGTAGCATGATT
>NZ_LRML01000015.1 GCF_001647285.1 Rufibacter roseus | reverse complement strand
AGAACTCCCGGTACCGGCCCCGCTGCGGACGGTCGGCCCGCCACACCGGCTGAATCTGGTACCGCTTGAAGGGGAAAGAAATGTCATTGCGGTTCATGAGGCCACGTAACGGGCAAAAGGCACCGTTAAATCGTAGCGCAGCGCTTTCTCTGAGATTCTGGGGGTAAGGGCTTTATATTTAAAAAACAGGTCAAAAATATACAACGTTTTCTCACTCTGCCTATGGCATTTCCGCTTTCCACAAGCCCCAGAACTCCTTTAAACCAAACTGATTTCTAATTCTTAATTTAAAGAACCTTAATTCTTGAACTTCTGCGTCACCATCAATCGCCGGCCTCCGCCGCTCAAAATGCCTATGCCTACTCGTCCAAATTTGTCTCTGAGGATATTAGCGCGGTGTCCGGGGGAATTCATTAATCCGTCGTGCGCAATAGTAAGGCTGGGCGCCAACGCCAAATTTTCGCCGGCCACTCTAAAAGGCACCTTCCCTCTCCGAATGCGGTCAAACGGACTGAGGCCTTCGGGGGTGTAGTGTGAGAAGTATCCCCGTTCAAACATATCTTGCGAGTGCAAACGGGCTACCCTTCTTAAGGCAGTATCGGCTTGTAACGGCTCTAGACCTTCGGCTGCGCGTTCCTGGTTGATGAGTTCCAGCATTTCAGCTTCCAGATCTGGGCGGGGCTTGGCGTCAGCAACCTTATAAGGCAGTTGAATCATTTCATCGGAGCCAGGTTTTACGGTGAGCTTATTCATGGTACGCTGCACCGCCTTGTCAAAAACAGGAGCAAGGGCCATTTCGGCGCGTTCACCGTAAGAAGCAAATCTATTCGCCAGCGCGCTGCTTTGCACCTCTTCTTCTAGACCGCCTTTAAACGGAATAGCCATGAGCAGCACCCCCACAATGGCCGCTGTGACCACACCACTTAAGAAGCCCGGAATAAGGCCTAACAATTTATTGCTTTTGTGCCGGTGCACTTCCGGAGACAGCTTTTCCAGAATCAGGTTGCCCAAACTCTGAATCATGATACTGGCAATTAGAACTACCAGAAAAAAGGAAATTGGCAACAGCCAGGTGGCGCTCCAGTCTACCAATTTTTCCAGCACTTCGGCCATATTGGGGTACAGGCGTAAACCAATAAGCAAGCTCCCCACCCACCTTACCAAGTCCAGCATTCCCAGCACAAAGCCACGGTGCCAACCAGACCAAATGCTGGAAAGAACAATAAATGCAATTAGTATATCAATGTAATTCATATAAAGAAATGCTGCTTATAAACGAGTTAGATCTTGAGTACTTGTACAACACTAGATTGGTTTCTGTTGCTTAACGCCACCAACGGAAACTAATCAAACAGCAAATTCTGTAGTAACTCCATCTTATCATACTTGAAAACATTACGTATGTACATCACCACGTAGCTAAGCCAACCATGAAATTGCAAATTACCCACGACCAAGACGATTTACGGTTTTACGCCTCTTTAGATCAGGAAGAAGCAGAACTAACCTACTTCGTCACCGAAGATAATGTTCTGGACTTTGATTACACCTTTGTTCCGGAAAACTACCGTAACCAAGGACTTGCTGACCAGCTAGTGGAAACGGCCCTACGGTATGTAAAGGAGAATAACCTGAAGTTTACTCCCTCCTGCCCAGTGGTCGAGGCATACGCAAACCGGCACCCTGAGTACCAGGAGTTCATGGTGTTGTAAGCCAGAAACTATGGTGATATATGATCTCACCATTTCTACCCTCCTCCTTACAAACGCAGCCCAGCGTTACGCATAGAGCAAGATTTGTAGTACCTTGCCGGCAATTGCTGTACGCTTACTTTTATGAAAACCATTTCTATTGTTGGTACCGGCCTTATTGGCGGCTCTGTGGCGGTTGATTTACGAGATGCCGGATTTGCCAACCAGTTTATTGGGGTAGAACAAAATCAGGATAACGCGGCTAAAGCCGTTGAACTAGGCATTGTAGACCAGGTTCTTCCGTTGGCAGAGGCTGCTGCGTTGTCTGATATCATTGTACTGGCTATTCCGGTAACAGCCATTCAGAAAATGCTACCGGAGCTGCTGAGTCTGGTGCCGGAACACGCCGTGGTCATTGATTTAGGCTCTACCAAAGGCCAGCTGTGCGAAGCCGTGCGCCACCACCCCAAGCGTCACCAGTATGTAGCAGCTCACCCTATTGCCGGTACCGAGAACTCTGGCCCTACCGCAGCTCACAAAGGGCTATACCAAGGCAAAATGAACATTATCTGTGAGAAGGAACTATCTTCAGAAAATGCTCTTGCTACTACTTTGGCGGTGTTTGAAGTCTTGGGCATGAAAACCATTTTTATGCAGCCGCTCGAGCACGACAAACATGTGGCTTATATCTCACACCTCTCGCACGTGAGCTCTTTCCTGCTGGGCCTGACGGTATTAGACGTAGAGAAAGACGAAAAAAACATCTTCACTCTGGCTGGTTCTGGATTTGCCTCTACCGTGCGTCTGGCTAAAAGTTCACCCGACATGTGGGCTCCCATTTTCGAACAGAATGCCCATTTTTTAAGCCACGCCTTAAGCGAGTATATCAAGCACCTGCAGCGTTTCCATGAATGCCTGATCAACAAGGATACTGAAAAACTTTACGAGATGATGGCTCAAGCGAACCAGATTCGGCCGGTACTGGAAGGGATTACGGTGAAGTAGCGCTGTAGTGTTTAGTGTTTAGTAGATTAGGAAGGACGGGGAAGCTCGTCCTTTTTGTTTCCTGCATTTGCCTAAATAAAATTGGCTGTGTTGCTAACCTCTTGCTCTAAAAAACGAATAACGAGCAACGGATAACGAACAACATTAGCCATGGCCATTTCAGATATACTAGATAAGGTTAAAAAAGAGTGGGAAGTTTTAAAAGGCGAAGAGGCAAAAGACAAGCTCTTCGTGAACGAGAACACCTTTCCTGACGAAGCCACTGCCCGACGGGAGTTTGAACGCAGCAAGCAAAAGCTATTCAACGTAAATGACTGGTCTAAGCTGGAAGGCATGAATTCTACCTTTCAGCTGTACACGCCACAGGGGCAGAAGTCGTCGGCTACAAAGCCATCTGAGGGCGATTACATGCTCATTATTTTGCCGGGTACTACCTTTGAAAACTGGGTATTGATATCTAAAGTAACAGAGGAAGAAGACGTGGCGGAGTTTGTGGTGCACCCCAGCCAGAAACCCCAACCGGAGCCCGGTGAAGAGGGAGTGATCAAGCACTTTTTCGTGAAGGAAGCCAGCAGCACGTTCAGGGTGTACCGTGACGGCACCAAAATCATGGGCTTTGAAATTGGCCGCCACGAAGCCATCAACAACCATGGAGATGAAGCCGGTGACCGTGCCCTGCTGAACACCTTCATTTCAGAAGGTGGCTGGGCTGGTTTTCAGGATTACCAGTGGGACCGCATTACCAAATACTACGTGCACCTGGAAGAACTACCAGGCAAATAGGCTAGTGCTATTTTGGAGCTGTTTTACAGAAAACAAGCCTAAAACAGTTTTTCTAATTGCCTATCAATCTTCTGAAACAGTAACTCATTCCCATTTTGGCTGTACCCGGCCAGGTTCTGCTGGAACTGAGGCACATCATACAGAAATGCTTTCAAGCCATTTGGTGTGAAAGCAGGGAAGTAACGTCCGTAGCCCAGCTTGTCAACATAAGCAGCGTTCAGGTACTGTTCAAACTGCTTGGGAATAGGCACGGAACAAATAGGTTTGTGCAAGTACACTGCCTCGCTTAAAAGTGAGAACCCACCGTTGGCTACCACCGCCTTGGCTGAGGCCAAATCCTGTATAAATCCGTCTTCACTGAAGGCTTTGAGTTGCACATTGCCATGCTGCTCTTCTTTGTTAAACCCATACACATAGAAGGTCTCCTGTGGCAGTTGCTGAAGGGTTTCCAGTAGGTTCTTTTGGTTGGCACTGGATTGGTACACCAAAATATGCTCTCCCTGAATGGACTTGGCTTTCAGAATTTCTTCCCGAATAATGGGCGGCACCAAAGTAGTGTTGTCTTTACATACCTCGGCCTGAAAGAAAGAGGCTACCAAATAATGAGCCGCACCAGGTACCTTGGCTTTCACCACATTCTTTGCAACCTGAAAGCTGCTTTTCCATTCGGGCAAAGCAGGTATGTCTAGCTTGCATCTGTTAATCACCTGCATGTTATCAATGCTGATCACAGGCAGGCGGTGGTGCTTGGCAAACAGAAACGAAAAAGATTCAAAATCTGAAATGACTACCTCCGGCATGAACCGCTCTATCAATTCACGGTACCGGTTAAAATTCATTTTCAGATTAGCCGGTGCTGTCTTTAGCGTGAGTAGCGCCGTATTTACGGTAGAGACCGCCGCGTTTCGGTAGGCAATATGGAAGCCTTTGATCTCGTGTACCCGCCCCGGAAAGGCCTTGCTCAGAAATTGATACGCCCTGGCACTTGATACTACCTGCACATCATGTCCCTGCGCCAGTAAATGCGTAAGAATGACTTTACTGCGGGTAGCGTGTCCCATGCCCTCGCCGGGCACACCGTATAGAATTTTCATGAACTAATCTTCCTTTGCAACCAACGTGGTTGTCTTACTCTCAAACCTACTATGGAATTTTTATTAATGCTATCTATTACTCTACTCACGTAAAGATTTCCCAATCACCAAGCTAATATCTACTCCACCTAACGTCATTTGCTGATTAAAACTGAAGAATCCTCCGAAATTCAACCCCACCTTTTTGCCAGGATAAAGCGCTAGATCGCCCCGCAGGCTACCGCCAATCATATTATGCCTTATCACCTCGTACTCATAAATTGAATAGTTGAAAAAACCGCCCCAGCTGTTAGAAGGCGAGGGTACTTTCTTAACATTGTAGGGCATTTTATAATATACAAAAGACGGACCGGCAGAAAGGGTAAGGAAGGCATTCTTCTGCAGGGGCAAAACCTTCCCGATACTTACATTGGCCTCCTCATACACATGCTCCGGAATATACTTCTCTGACACATTATCAGATGCAGGAACATCATGATTGTACGAGTACCCATAGTATCTCAGCCCAAATGCTAAGTTTTCTTTCGTTTCTAGTACTACTGCTACATTTACAGCTGGCACTACCTTGTAAGGCAGTGGGAAAATTACTCCCAACTGCCCATAGATGCGGGGTTTAGCTATAAAAACAGAATCTTGGGCTTTGGCACTAGGAATACCGATAAGGAAAATCAGAATTACAATTAACTGTTTCATAGTTGTTGTTGAATGTAATGTTAGATGTCATTGATTTTATAATTTAATAAGGATAAAGCTAAATTTATTTCTGATTGAATTAAAGGGTGGCATCTTCTGGATGGGTAGCAACCTTAAAAACCTTCTGAAGCACTCCAGACAAGGAAAGAAGATACGCCAGCACCAAGCCCAAACCAGCTCCCAAGGACACATCCAGTTCTGAATGCACGCCCAGCGCCACTCTTGACAAGCACACAAGTACCGCCCAAGCCAGCGGCAATAACAACCACGGCCGTCTTTTGCGGGGTAGTTGCAGCCCTAGCCACATGGTGAGCATAGAGCCCAGCATGAAAGCATTCTGAGAGTGCCCCGAAGGAAAGGAGTACCCCGCCTCGTTTACCCAGTGCGCCAACACCTGCGGCGAAACGTCTGCCCACTTTTCCGGATTTTGCTGCAGATAATTTCTCAGGTAATCTTGGCGGGCGGGCACATCCTTACGGTAAAATTCATGGATGAGAGAGGCCTGTAATTCTGCTTTACCCAACAAGAACTGATGGCTTGGTCGGGGTACGTGGGTAAGCGGCTTTATTCCGTATTCATTAAGCAGAGCTATTCCGCCTAAGGTAACCACTAAAAAGCCAAAAGCAGCCGCGAATGATTTAACCTTCAGCTTGAGTTCTTGCTGCGGTTTGGCTGCCAATAGACATAATAAAACGGCTATACCCGTAGTACCGTACACCCCACCCGACTCTGACAACAGGTACCAAAAGGTTGTGTCAGAATCATTCTGCAGGTATCCGCAAAAAGAAACAGGTAAGCTCCATACTAACACCACCATCAGTAGCCAGCCCAAGCCAGAAAGCAACAAAGCAAAGCGGTTTTGATAAAAATGGGCTTTCATGGCAGAACTGAAGAGGTAGATTGAAGAGGAAATTTACTGAATTCCCTTGTAATTCATACATGTTCCTGCACCACGCCATTCTGCAACTGCAAGACTTTAGTTACGCAGGCCGGAATTTCCTGAGGGTAATGGGAAACGTAAATGAGCGAGGTGTTGCTATAGGCACAGATGGCTTCCAGCAGTAGCTTGAACCGGTGCTGTTGTGGGGCATCCATGCCTTGGCAAGGTTCGTCTAAAATAAGAAGGGGAGGGTTCTTAATGAGGGCGCGGGCCAATAGGCAAATACGTTGGGCGCTGGCAGAAACCTGCCGCAACGGTTTTTCCGCCAACTCTTCTAAACTCAGCAGTTTCAGCCACCGCATGGCCAGCTCGACGTTTTCTGAATAGCTTGTTTTGATCAATCCCAATGTATCGTATAGCCCAGACTCTACCACCTGCAGACAGTTGTTCTGGTACGGGAAAAACTGAAATAATTCCGGCGATACAAAACCAATCTTCTTCTTGATGTCCCAAATAGTTTCGCCGCTGCCCCTCTTGCGGTCAAACAGCGTAATATCTTTAGAGAAGGCCTGCGGATTATCGCCGTTCAGCAAACTAAGCAAAGTTGTTTTTCCGGCACCGTTCGGCCCCAGCAACGCCCACCGTTCGCCTTGCCGTACCTTCCAATTTATGTTTTGAAGTATCTGTTTCTCACCGTACTCCACCGACACATTTTTTAAATGCAGCACGGTAGTATAGCTTTTTTGGCCATGCACGGTCAGTAATCTTTTCAATTCTGCTACATCTGGAAAGACTGGCGAGGCAACGGCCTTTACAGGATCTAATGCTTCTTTAGTAGACGTAGCCGTTATTCTGCCACTGGTTAAAGTGGCCACATGGGTCACGGATGTGGGGATTTCAAAGTGCGAGGTGGCCATGATCACCGTGATGCCTGAGTTGACAATTTGGGTAATCAGCTGGTCGAAATCAGAGCGGGTTTGGGTGTCAAGACCTGTCAGCGGCTGGTCTAGCAACAGCAGCTTCGGGTTTTTCAGCAAGGCAGACGCCAGCAGCAGACGTTTGGTCTCGCCGTTTGATAGTTTGATCAGCTGCTTTTTCAGTAGAGCCTCTAACTTAAACATGCTCACAACTTTCTGCACAGACCACACCGAATCATGGCTTGAGGAAGAGCTGATTTCAGCCAGATAATGCCCTACCATTGGGGCATCTTCTGAATCAGTGGCGTGGTAGCGTTGTTGGTAGTAAAAGCTGGAGCTGTTGCTGGAGAAGTTTTTAAACGCATGCCGTTGCCCAACCTCTGCCACCAGATCACGGAAAGAGAAAAAAGCATCCTGCTCCGGATACTCTGTCAGGTACTCCTGATAAAATCCGTAATCAATCTGCCCCTGCGCCAGGCCAATTTGCCCTGCAATGGCTTTGAGTAAACTACTTTTACCAGATCCGCTCTCCCCTACCACTGCCCATTGCTCACCCTTCTGCACCTGCCAGTTCAGTTGTGACAATACTGTATGATTGGCGTAGCGGGCAGAGACATTGCGGAGGGAAAGAAAAGGGGGCATAGATAGAAGTGGACAAAGTTGCCGTGGGGCAACTTCATAAATGACACAATTTTCTGATGTGGTGATTAGGCTTGCAGCAGTGGGTACTCTGCTTCTGTTTTAAGGCTATTTTTAAGAAAACAGCCTTAAAACAGAAGGGAGCTAATTGGGTTTATTTTTTCACCTTCTCCAGTAGAAGCTCTGGCTCGTTGGTGGTAATAAAATCGACATTTCGTTCCAGAAGCCAGTCCATTACTTTAGGGTCATTGACAGTCCAAACATTGACGGTAAGGCCCAATTGGTGTGCTTCCTCTATCCAGTGAGGATTTTTCTGAAGGTGCCCTTGGTTATAGTCTAATCCAAAAAAGCCATCTTTTGCCAGCTCTGCAGGAGTTTTGTTGCCCTCCAGGTACGCTACACGGGCATAAGGGTCCAGTTCCAGTACTTTCTTCAGAATATCGTAATCAAAGCTGATGTAGTCAACCCAGCCCTGGGCTTTGTGTTTCTGCACCATCTCCACCACTTTCTGCGCCAGCGCCTGCCCGCGCTCTTTGCTGATGGATGAGGGCTTTATTTCCAGGATTAGTTTGGTTTTGTTTTGCTTCAGGCCTTCCAGCAAGTGAGCCTCCAACGTAGGTAAGCTTTCTCCGTTGGCCAATTTCAATTTAGCCAGCTCGGCTGCCGGAGTTTTCTCTAGGTGCACCCCGTTCATATCATGGTCATGGTGTACAAACAACACTGAGTCAGAGGACATGTGAATATCAAACTCGCTGCCGGTGCAGCCCATTTTTATGGCGTGTTGCAAAGCGGCAATGGAATTTTCGGTGGCTCCGGTGTTTTTCCAGGCGCCACGGTGGGCAATGACCCGGTTTGAGACAAACTCATCCTTCACAATATGGAACGTGTCTGTCTTACCATTCTCCGAAACCAGCACCAGCTCCAGAAAATCGGCTGGAGTTTGAAGTGCGCTCTTTTTCACCTGAATGGTGTTGTCTTTGCCCAACGTAAACAAAGTCTCACTTTTGCTGCTAAGTTTTACATTAGGTAATTTTTCACTCGCCAATATTTTGCCCACCACGGGGTTAGACGCAGAAAAAGAATATCCCGACAGCTTGATTTGGTTTTGGCCCATGGCAACAGAGCAAGAAAAAAGGCACCACAACAGAGGACCTACAAAAACAGCAAAAACTTTTCTCATATCAACTTTAAAAGAAGGGCATCACCTGCCCAAACAACTAATTTACCAATATTGGCGCAAACCCATGCGATTTCAGCCTTTTTTCTTAAAAATAGGCCGAAAACAGAAAATTCTATCCTAAGTCTCAGTCTGTCATTAGTTGTCAGTTAGGCATAGGAAGGCTAAAACATGCCTAGTACTAAATTAAGATTCAAACCCCAAGATGTCAATTTCCGGTTGTAGTTTACCACGCCGCCCACACTGGCGCCAAAATCAACCTTTCTTGTCGCCTTCTTGGAAAGGAGCATATTACGGAAAGGTAAAATCACCACATCCGCCCGGGCAGAAATTCCTGGCAAATAATACGTGCGGGTATCATACTCAAATTTATCATAACCTTTCCAACCGCCGGTATAGGTCGACCTAAAATTATGCGGCATTATGTATTGCACAAAAGAAGGTCCGGCAAACAAAGACAAGAATCCTGTTTTGTGAAAATTTATAATTTTCCCCACTGATACATTAAATTCCGCAACCTCATGCCTGGGTTCTTGATTCTTGGTTAAGTCAAATTCTGACACACCGCTATCTGCAAAGGAACTGCCGTATAAACCAATCCCTAAATCTAGTTTTTTTGTTGTCCTAGCTGTTATATACATATTGCTAATATGGGCTTGGCTAGAGGTTAATGGAACCGAACCACCAACAAAAAGATAAACTCGTTTGCCCGATGCCGCAGTGGAATCTTGCGCTTGTAAACCATTAACTATCCCCCCAAATACCAGTATAAGTAGCATTACTGTTTTCATAGTATTTAATTGATTTAATGGAATTTACGCTTATTCTTCAGATTTTAAAAAGTTCTTTTGAGATTTCTAATACTACTGGTGACTCATTGGTTCACCCTACGCTATTACCCTATCATATTTTTACCATCAAAAGAAGAACTAGGCCTTGGCTGATGTAGAATTTTTAAAATCCTGTTTTTGGTCTGATTTCAGAAAATCAGACCAAAAATGGTCTGGCTAAAAACTGTGATGCCCTACCACCTATTACAGCAGCAGGGCATTTACACAACACACAACACTAACTTAAACAAAAACTAAACAGGTACTCTAATTAACTTTTACACGAACATATTCAGGAAATCCTGCTTGCCGTTGAGGTATTCATAAGCGAAACCCTCTTCCAGCATGCGGAGCTTGATACCCTCTACATCCTGCGGGTGCTTCACCTCTACTCCAATGAAAACCGGCCCCTTTTCTTTGTTGTTCTTCTTGATGTACTGGAAATGGATGATGTCATCTTGGGGTTGCAGCACGCGGTTCACGAACGTGCGCAGCGCGCCGGGCTGTTGGTTAAACGTGACCATGAAGTAATGCTTCAGGCCCTGGTGCTGCAAAGCGCGCTCCTTGATATCCTCCATGCGGGTGATATCATTGTTGCTGCCGCTTACCACGCACACCACATTCTTGCCTTTGATTTCCTCGGCAAAAGACTTTAACGCCGAGATGGTCAACGTACCAGCTGGCTCCAAAACCACGCCCTCTTCGTTGTACATCTTCAGGATGTCTTCGCAGATCTGGCCCTCGGGCACCAGAATCACCTCGTCCAGCAACTCACGGCAAATCTCAAAGGTGAGCTCACCCGGGCATTTCACCGCCGCGCCGTCTACAAATGAATCAATCTTATCCAAGGCCTCGCGCTTGTCATTCTTGATGGATTGGTACATGGACGGAGCTCCCGCCGGTTGTACGCCAATGAGCTTTGTTTGGGGGCTCAATTGCTTGAACACGCTGGACACGCCAGAAGCCAATCCGCCGCCGCCAATGGGCATGAACAGGTAATCGATAGAGAAATCAGCGTCTTTGAAAATTTCCAGACCTACAGTGGCCTGGCCCTCAATAATAGCCAGGTCATCAAAGGGTGGAATAAAGGTGCTGCCTCTCTCGTCGCAGAATTCTTTGGCGGCTTTGAAAGTATCATCGTAGGTAGCACCTACCAGCACTACCTCTACCCATTCCTTACCGAAAAGGCGGACTTTGCTTACCTTTTGGGCCGGAGTTTGGGCGGGCATAAAGATATAGCCTTTCACCCCCAGCAGCTGGCAGGCATAAGCCACCCCCTGGGCGTGGTTGCCGGCGCTGGAGCAGACAATTTCCCGCTCGCGTTCCTCCTGGGTCAGCGTAGACATTTTGTTGTACGCTCCCCTAATTTTGTAGGAACGGACAACCTGCAGGTCTTCGCGCTTTAGGTGAATATCGGCGGCATAGGTCTGCGATAGCCACAGGTTCTTCATGAGAGGCGTCTTGTAAATGACTCCCTTCAGATTCTTGGCGGCTTTCTCTACATTCCCTAACGCGACCGAAGTCTCCAACGTGGTGGTATCTTTCTGCATAGTTTTTGACTTATTTTGTTTTAGGCCTGTTTTCTAGAAAACAGGCCTAAAACAAATTTCCACTATTGCCACTTGGGCAAGAGAGGCCCCGGCGGTGCGTAGAGCGCTTCCGGCCACTCTACGCACAACAAACCAGGATTTAATAATGCTTATCTACCAGAGCGCAGTTTACGAACCACGGCACCAGTTTGCCACAATTCAGACTCGCGAACTTCTTTCAATTCTTCCTCCAGTTCGGCACGGTACCCTGGGGTAGAACCACGCTGGATGGTACGCTCGGCCTCTTTACCAGAAGCTACGCTGTCATACAGTTCGTTCAACACCGGCAGAGTAGCCTCACGGAACTTTCCTTTCCAGTCAAGGGCACCACGCTGGGCAGTCACAGAGCAGTTGCTGAACATCCAGTCCATACCGTTCTCGCCTACCAGTGGCACCAAGCTCTGGGTTAATTCTTCCACCGTCTCGTTGAAGGCCTCAGACGGCGAGTGACCGCGCTGACGCAACACCTGGTACTGGGCCTCGATGATACCAGCCAGGGCACCCATCAACACACCTCGCTCACCGGTAAGGTCAGAGTACACTTCTTTTTTGAAATCGGTCTCGAACAGGTAACCTGAACCTACGCCAATACCCATGGCAATGGCTTTCTCATAGGCTTTACCGGTAGCATCCTGGAATACCGCGAAAGAAGAGTTCAAGCCGCTGCCTGCCAAGAACAGACGACGCAAGCTGGTACCGCTACCTTTAGGAGCTACCAGAATCACATCTACATCGGCTGGTGGAACAATGTTGGTTTGCTCTTTGAACGTGATGCCGAAGCCGTGTGAGAAATACAGGGTGTTTCCTGGCTTCAGTCTTTCTTTGATAGTTGGCCAAACCGCAATCTGACCGGCGTCTGACAGTAGGTTGCAGATGATGGTACCGCGCTCAACGGCTTCCTCGATAGAGAACAAAGTCTCGCCCTCTACAAAACCATCTTGCTTGGCTTTCTCCCAAGAGGCTGAATCTTTACGCTGGCCTACAATTACTTTAAAGCCATTGTCGCGCATGTTCAGCGCCTGGCCTGGGCCTTGCACGCCGTAGCCAATTACCGCAATTACTTCGTCTTTAAGGGTTTCCTGAGCTTTCGCCAAAGGATATTCATCGCGGGTTACAACGGTTTCTTCTACACCGCCGAAATTAATCTTTGCCATTTTACTGTAGCTAATAAAGGTTTAATTGTTTCTTTTCTAATCTTGTTTCTGGCCTGTTTTACAGAAAAGAGGCTGAAAACGTACTCTCACTTTGTTTCTGGTTTTATTAAGGCGCAAGCGTCCGCTTGTGTCCGCACGCATACCAGATTCAATTCTTGGACACAAGCGGACGCTTGCGCCATTTACTTTCACTAAAATTACATGCTGAACACCTTGTCGCGGCTGTTCAGGAACTCGTTCTCCACTACCTCATGACCAGGCTCCATGCGCTCAAACTCACGCAGTTTCCTATTGAATCCGTCGCTGTCTTTGATGATGGCCACGCGGGCGCTCCGCACGAACTCAATGAGTCCGTAAGGTTGCAGTACTTTTATCAGGTTGTCGGTTTCCTCGCGGTGCCCGGTGGTTTCGAAAACGGTATAATCAGACCGAATAGCCACTACTCTGGCGCCGTTTTCTCGGAGTAGGCGTTCCACTTTGGCTTTCTCAGCGATGACTTGGGTAGGCACTTTATAAAGCGCCATCTCCTGCCAAATCACGTCATCATTGGTGTTGAAGTATACTTTCAGCACTTCAATCTGCTTCTCAATCTGGCGGGCAATTTTGCTTACCACTTCCTGCGTCTCGTGCACCACTATGTTGAAGCGGTGAATACCCTCCACCTCACTCGGGGAGGTGTTCAGGCTCAGGATGTTCATCTTGCGGCGCGAGAAAATCATGGCGATGCGGTTCAGCAGACCAATCTGGTTCTCGGTATACACCGTGATGTTGTATTCTTGTTTTTCTATCGCTTGCTCACTCATGTTCGTCTCGGTTTAGCAAGGTTATTTCAATCTGATTTCGCTCACGCTGCAGCCCTGCGGCACCATCGGGAACACGTTGTTTTCTTTCGTCACCATCACCTCCAGTAGAAAAGAGCCAGGATTGGAGAGCATCTGCTCCAGCGCCGCCCGTAACTCCTCACGTTTGTTCACGCTGCGGCCCGGTATGCCGTAGCCTTTGGCCACCGTCACATAATCTGGACTAGTGATGTCTACAAACGAGTAGCGGCGCTCATGGAAAAGCTCTTGCCACTGGCGCACCATACCCAGGAACTGGTTGTTCAGGATAAGAATTTTCACGTCAATGCCGCTCTGCATGATGGTACCCAATTCCTGTATGGTCATCTGCACGCCACCGTCGCCAATCACGGCTACCACGGTCCTGTCCAGCGCCCCGAACTTAGCACCAATGGCAGCCGGTAAAGCGAAGCCCATGGTACCCAAACCGCCGCTGGTGATGTTGCTGCGCGTGTGGTTCAGTTTGGCGTAGCGGCAGGCAACCATCTGGTGCTGCCCCACGTCGGTGACTATGATGGCCTCACCGTTGGTGATTTCGTTCAGTTGCTGAATCACCTCGCCCATGGTCATTTCCTCTGTAGTAGGAAACAACTCCTCGCGGATGACAGCGTCAATTTCTTTCTGCTCAAATTCCCGGAATTTGGCCAGCCAATCAGTGTGCTTTTTGGTTTCCACCAGTTGGGTAAGCAGCGGCAAGGTTTCTTTGCAGTCGCCCCATACCGGCACGGTGGTCTTCACGTTCTTATCAATTTCGGCAGGGTCAATGTCCAGGTGAATGACCTGCGCCTGCTTGGCATATTTGTCTAAGCGGCCAGTAACGCGGTCATCGAAACGCATGCCAATGGCAATGAGCACATCGCACTCGTTCGTCATCACATTGGGGCCGTAGTTGCCGTGCATGCCCAGCATGCCCACGTTCTGCGGATGGTCGCTTGGCAACGCGCCCGCGCCCATAATGGTCCAGGCTGCCGGTATTCCGGTTTTCTCCAAGAAAGCTTTGAACTCCTGCTCTGCTGAACCCAACATCACGCCCTGTCCCCACAGTACAAAAGGCTTCTTGGCTTTGTTGATTAACTCAGCCGCCTGTTTTATGTACTCTTTCCGCACAATCGGCTTTGGCCGATAACTGCGGATGTGTTCGCAGGGGGTATATCCTTTGAACGCAAACTTCTGCAGCTGCGCGTTTTTGGTAATATCAATCAACACTGGCCCAGGACGGCCGCTGCGGGCAATATGGAACGCCTTAGCCAGCACTTCCGGAATCTCGGTGGCATCGGTAATCTGGTAGTTCCACTTGGTTACCGGTGTGGTAATGCCTATTACATCAGCCTCCTGAAAAGCATCGGTACCCAGCAGGTGCGCGAACACCTGGCCGGTGATGCATACCAGAGGCGTACTGTCTATCTGCGCATCGGCAAGGCCAGTCACTAGATTAGTCGCACCGGGGCCGCTGGTAGCGAACACCACGCCCACTTTTCCGGAGGAACGGGCGTAGCCTTGGCCAGCATGAATACCGCCTTGCTCGTGGCGCACCAGCACGTGTTTCAGGTCTCCCTCGAAATCATAGAGCGCGTCATAGATAGGCATGATGGCACCGCCGGGATACCCGAAGATGGTGTCAGTACCCTCTGCCACCAAGGCGTGCAGCAACGCTTGGCTGCCGCTAATCATGGTGTCTGTTTCAGGCAAGGCTGGGGCTTGTTTCTCTTGCATTAACATAGGTATCTTCTGCTAAATCGGTCACGCAGCCGTGGCTGGCATCACTCACTGTTCTAATGTATTTCAACAAAACTCCGCTCTGCACATTCGGCTTTGGCTTCTGCCATTGGCTTCTGCGCAAGGCCAATTCTGCTTCGTCTAGTTGCACGTCTATGGTGTTGGTAGTGGCATCCAGCACTATCCAGTCGCCGTTTTCTACCAAAGCAATCGTTCCTCCGTCATAGGCTTCTGGGCTCACGTGGCCAATCACAAAGCCGTGGGTACCGCCTGAGAAGCGGCCATCGGTAATCAAGGCTACTTTATCGCCCAGACCCGCTCCCATGATGGCGGAAGTTGGTTTCAGCATTTCCGGCATGCCCGGGCCTCCTTTTGGACCCACATAGCGGATGACGACTACTTGTCCCGGTAAAATTTTCCCGGCAGCAATGCCCTCGTTCAGTTCTTCTTCTGAGTTGAACACATTGGCGGGGCCTTCAAAACGCAAACCCTCTTTTCCGGAAATCTTGGCCACGGCTCCTTTAGAAGCCAGGTTACCGTACAAAATCTGGATGTGTCCGTCTGATTTGATTGGGTTTGAAAGCGGTCTTAACAAGTCCTGCTCGGCTCCCAAAGGCTTCACATTGGCCAAGTTTTCAGCAAGGGTTTTTCCGGTGACGGTCAATAAATCACCTTTCAGCAGACCGGCCTCTAACAAGGTCTTCTGCACCGCCGGTACACCGCCCAGGGCAGAAAGGTCTTCCATGAGGTACTTTCCGCTTGGCTTCAGGTCAGCGAGTACCGGCACACGGTTACTCACCTCCTGGAAATCTTCCATAGTCAAGTGCACCCCTGCAGCATGCGCGATGGCAATCAGGTGCAGCACGGCATTGGTAGAGCCGCCTAGTACTGTAATCATCACCAAGGCATTCTCAAACGCATCACGGGTTAAGATGTCTCTTGGCTTAATGTCTTTTTCCAACAGGTTCAGAATGTAGGCACCAGTATCTAACGCTTCCTGGTTTTTCTCTGCGCTTACCGCTGTAGAAGAAGAAGAGAAAGGCAAACTCATGCCTAAGGTCTCAATAGCGGCAGCCATGGTGTTGGCCGTGTACATACCGCCACAAGCACCTGGACCCGGACAAGCATTCCGGATGATGCCTCTGTAATCTTCTTCTGATATAGCACCATTCAACTTTTGACCATAAGCCTCAAAGCAGGATACAATATTCAGCTTCTGCCCTTTGTACTCGCCTCCTTTGATAGTACCGCCGTACACCATGAGCGACGGACGGTTCAAGCGGGCCATGGCGATTAATGCACCCGGCATGTTCTTATCACAACCTACCACAGTGGCCACTGCATCATAATAGTGCGCACCAGCCATGGCTTCAATGGAATCAGCAATTATCTCGCGGCTCACCAAAGAAAAGCGCATACCGGGGTTGCCGTTGGTGATACCATCGCTCACGCCAATGGTATTGAACCGAAGCCCCACCATGCCGTTTGCTTGCACGCCCATTTTCACGGCGTCGGCTAAGCCGTTCAGGTGCATGTTGCAGGTATTTCCCTCAAACCCCGTGGAGCAGATGCCCACAAACGGTTTGCGCAGGTCTTCTTCTTTCACACCTGAGCCAATCAGCATGGCCTGAGAGGCCGGCAAGCTGTCGTCTTTGGTGTAAATGCCGCTGTATTTATTTAAAGCCATTGTATGTAAAGCTGTAAAGTCTTGGTTGTTGTAAAAAAAGAGCCTTTCTACCGGGTGGTCAGAAAGGCTCCAAAAGGTTGTATGGGACCATTCCTACCCACCTTGCGGCAGAGGACTAATGACAATAAGGTAAATGACCGACCGCTGTCGCATCTTTAATATTTTCTCGTTTTCGGCCTATTTTCTAGAAAACAGGCTGAAAACAGAATGTTTAAATAATAGTACTCAGTCCTAGTTCTAAATTTTTCAAGTGCCGAAAGCACTCACCGCCCTCCTGCACGTAATCAGCAATGAAGCAGCCCACTTGCTCGGTGGTGAACGGTTTTTCCTTGTTCAATTCCGGTGTCAGCACGTTTCTCTTCAGGGCATAATCCACGGCTTCTTTCACCAGGTTCGCTTCATCGTACAACTCAAAATGCTCCAGCATCATACCAACAGATAGTATGGTAGCAATTGGATTAGCAATGCCTTTGCCCTTGGCCTGCGGGTAAGAACCATGTATAGGCTCAAACAAAGCAGCGGTCTCTCCTACTGAGGCTGATGGTAACAAGCCCAAAGAACCAGCAATCACGGAGGCCTCATCTGAGATGATGTCACCGAACATGTTCTCGGTCAGAATCACGTCAAACTGCTTCGGATTCAAAATCATCTGCATGGCAGCGTTGTCCACGAACAGGTAATCCACCTCAACGGATGGGTACTCCGGTGCAATCTGCTGCACCACTTCACGCCACAGACGGCTAGACTCCAGCACGTTGGCTTTGTCTACCAGCGTCAGCTTGTTACGGCGCGTGGTAGCGGCTTTAAAAGCCAGATGCGAGATGCGGACAATCTCCTCTTTTGAATAGAAGCAGTTGTCAAAAGCTCCGTCGGCGGTGCGGCCTTTTTCTCCGAAGTAGATACCTCCGGTCAGCTCACGGTAAATCACCATGTCTACACCCGCAATGCGGTCAGCTTTCAGAGGAGAATGCTCAATCAGCACATCATAAGCCGTTACCGGACGAATGTTGGCGAACAACCCTAAAGACTTTCTCAGGCGCAACAGACCTTGCTCCGGACGTACTTTGGCGGCAGGGTTGTTATCATATTTAGGGTCACCAATGGCACCCAACAGAATAGCATCAGCTTCAAAGCAAGCTTGCAGGGTTGACTCTGGCAACGGGTCGCCGGTGGCGTCAATAGCGCAGGCACCCATGAGTTGAACATCTAGCTCAAATTGATGTCCGAAACGCTCAGACACCGCCTCTAGCACTTTCAGGGCCTCGGTACATACTTCGGGCCCGATTCCGTCGCCGGGTAAAACGGCAATTCTTTTGGTTAATACGCCCATGGTCTGTTGCTTTCGTATTGTTCTATTGCTTCTTTCTGATTCACTAAAAAATCAATGTCGTCATAGCCATTGATCATGCACTCTTTTTTGTAGGCGTCAATTTCAAAGGAAAACTTCTCCTCCCACACCGGCACCTCCAACTCCTGGTTCACCAGGTTCACCACCAACGTAGTCTGCGGGTCTTGCTCAATTTGGTTCAGCAACCTTTCCAGCACCTCATCGCTCACCTGCAACGGCAGCAAGCCATTGTTCAGGGCATTGCCTTTGAAGATATCGGCGAAGAAGCTGGAGATTACCACTTTAAAGCCGGCATCATGAATGGCCCAGGCGGCATGCTCGCGGCTAGAGCCACACCCGAAGTTTTTGCCTGCCACCAGAATTCTTCCGCTGTAGCGGCCAGTGTTCATGACAAAATCTGCCTTTGGCTGACCGGTGTTATCAAAGCGCCAGTCACGGAATAAATTCTCGCCGAACCCCTCACGCGAAGTGGCCTTTAAAAAGCGGGCCGGTATAATCTGGTCGGTATCTATGTTCTCAATCGGCAACGGAACCGCTGTTGACCGAAGTACTTCAAACTTTTCCATCTGATTAATTCAGGTATTGGGTAATGTCCACAATCTTTCCCTCCACGGCCGTAATGGCAGCTACCAACGGACTGGCCAACAAGGTGCGGGAACCTGGTCCCTGACGGCCCTCAAAATTGCGGTTAGAAGTTGACACGCAGTAAGCACCAGCCGGAATCTTGTCTTCGTTCATGGCCAGACAGGCACTGCAGCCCGGCTCCCGAAGCTCAAACCCAGCCTCGGCTAATACTTTGTCAATGCCCTCTTCAATAGCTTGTTTCTCTACTTGCTTTGAGCCCGGCACAATGATGGCCTCTACGTGCGCAGCCTTTTTCTTGCCCTGCACATATTTGGCTACCTGACGCAAATCTTCTATGCGGGAGTTGGTGCAAGACCCAATGAACACGTACTGAATCTCCTTGCCCAGCAGCGACTCGCCCGGCGCAAAGCCCATGTAGCTGAGCGATTTGCTGTAGCTGGCCTGCTCGCTGGCCGGAACATCAGTAGGGATAACCGCGTTAAGCGCCATGCCCATGCCAGGGTTGGTACCAAACGTTATCATTGGTGCTATGTCTGCCGCGTCAAAGAACAGCTCTTTATCAAAGGTGGCTCCCTCTTCGGTGTACAGGGTTGACCAATACGCCACAGCCTGCTCCCACTTCTCTCCTTTTGGCGCAAACTCGCGGCCGTTCAGGTAATCAAAGGTGGTTTGGTCTGGGGCAATCATGCCGCCACGGGCACCCATCTCAATGCTCATGTTACACACGGTCATGCGGCCCTCCATGCTCAGGGCACGGAACGCGCTGCCAGCGTACTCTACAAAGTATCCAGTAGCTCCGCCGGTGCCCAGCTTTGAAATCACGTACAGGATGATGTCTTTGGCCGTTACGCCCGGTTTCACACCGCCATCTACGGTGATGCGCATGCTCTTTGGCTTGCTCAGCAGCAAGCACTGAGAAGCCATAACCTGCGCTACCTGGCTCGTACCAATTCCAAACGCAATAGCCCCGAAAGCACCATGCGTAGAGGTGTGACTGTCGCCGCACACAATGGTCATGCCCGGTTGTGTGATACCCAGCTCCGGCCCCATTACGTGCACGATGCCTTGGTTCTGGTGACCAAGACCGTACAATTCTATGTTATGCTTGGCGCAGTTTTCGGTCAGTTTGTCTACCTGAAAACGAGACAGTGGCTCCTCAATGGGCAGGTGCTGGTTTTTGGTAGGCACGTTATGGTCAGCCGTGGCTACTATTTGCTCTTTGCGGAACAGCGGTAATCCACGGGCCTCTATCTCATCAAAAGCCTGCGGGCTGGTTACTTCATGTATTAAGTGGCGGTCGATGTAAAATACATCTAAGCCACCGGGGATGGACTTCACAACGTGTGCGTCCCAAATTTTATCTAATAATGTCTTTGCCATACTAATTCGCAGAAACTAAATTATCCTGCTCTACCAACTGGTGTAAATCTGCGTCTACTACTTCTTTTTTTTTATCGGCTACTGCCAGAAATCCGGCGTAAGCCTTGTCTAATGTTTCTTTATCAAACGCATACCCTATTTTCTGCAAACGGTACGCCAAAGCGGCACGTCCGGAACGGGCAGTTAACACAATAGAAGAATCCTCGGCGCCTACTTCTTTCGGGTCAATGATTTCATAGGTCTCGCGGTGCTTTATCACGCCGTCTTGGTGAATTCCGCTGCTGTGTGAGAAAGCATTGGCGCCCACAATGGCCTTGTTCGGCTGTACCTGCATGCGCATCATGTGCGATACCAGATGAGAGGTCTCCGTCAAAAGGCGGGTGTTTACGCTGGTATCCAAATTCAGGTAAGGGTGCTGACGAAGAATCATGACGACTTCCTCCAAGGCCGTGTTGCCGGCGCGCTCCCCTACTCCGTTGATAGTACACTCTATCTGGCGGGCACCGTTAATAGCACCAGCAATAGAGTTGGCGGTGGCTAAACCCAGATCATTATGGCAGTGCGTAGAAAGGGTTACATTCTGTACTCCGCGCACATTTTCGTACAGGTACTTAATTTTAGCTCCGTATTCTTCAGGCAGGCAGTAACCAGTCGTATCTGGAATATTCAAAACAGTGGCACCAGCCTTTACTACGGCCTCGCACACCATGGCCAGGAACTCATTGTCGGTACGGCCCGCGTCTTCGGCGTAGAATTCCACGTCTTCCACGTAACTTTTTGCTAACTTTACCGCCGCAACGGCGCGCTCTACCACATCAGCCTGAGTAGTGCGCAGCTTGAATTTTACGTGTGATTCTGAGGTACCAATGCCGGTGTGGATTCTAGGGTAACGCGCTGGTTTTAACGCCTCTGCAGCTATTCTAATATCATTTTCCACCGCGCGGGTCAGTCCGCATACGGTGGCCTCTTTGGTTTGGGCAGCAATAGCACGCACCGCTTCAAAGTCGCCGGGGCTGGAAACAGGGAAGCCAGCCTCAATTACGTTTACACCCAGAAGCTCCAGTTGCCGCGCTATTACCAACTTCTCATCCATGTTCAATTTGCACCCGGGTACCTGTTCCCCGTCGCGCAGCGTGGTATCAAATATTTGTATCTTCTGAGCTGACATCGTTTCTTTGGATTCTTGTTCATTACAAAAGAGCAAGGTCTTTTGCTGAATCAAAAAACTTTTTCAAGCACTCTCACTATTTCTAACCACCCAACTAAAAAAGGTATCAATATGAAAATCAATATTTTACCTGCTTAATTCTTACAATGCCTAACCAAAATATTGACCCACTATTTCAATTGATAAAATCCCTGACGCCCTCAGAGAAACGGCACTTTAGGCTGTTTTCCAACAAAAGCGGCTCTACTGATGACCTAAAGTTTCTGCAGTTGTTTGATGCCCTGGAGCAGCAGGACACCTTGAATGAGGAGAAGATTCTGAAACAGGTGCCTAGCATTAAAAAGGCGCAGCTGGCTAACCTTAAGAACAACCTATACAAGCACCTGCTGTCTAGCCTAAGGGCCTACCACGCCACGCACAACCTGGACATTCAGCTGCACGAGCAGCTGGATTACGCCCGGGTGCTATATAATAAAGGGTTTTACCAGCAGAGCCTGAAAATGCTGGATAAAGTAAAAGTGTCGGCGCTGGAGTATGAGTTACCTCATATCGCCCTTACGGCCATAGATTTTGAGAAGCTGATTGAGAGCCAATATATTACCCGCAGCCTAAGTGGCCGGGCCGAGGATCTGACCCAGCAGGCCACGGAGGTGTCAAATCAAATTGCCCAGATGCACCAGTTCTCCAATGTGGCGTTACGGCTGTACGGGCTGTACCTAAAAGTAGGACTGGCCCGCAATCAGGAGGATTACGATTACATCACTGCTTTCTTCAATGAGAACCTGCCCCCGTTTGAGCAAAAGGGGGCCAGCTTTTACGAGAAACTGTACTACTACCAGGCCAACGTGTGGTACTACCTCATGATTCAGGATTTCAAGGCCTGCTACCGCTATGCGCAGAAGTGGGTAGACCTGTTTGACGAGTACCCGCACATGAAAGAGCGGCGCCCTATGCTGTACATCAAGGGCATGCACAACCTGCTCAACTCGCTGTACAACCTGCTGTACTACTCTAAATTCATGCAGGTACTGCAGAAACTGGAGGAGTTTGAGAAAGACCCCAAGCGCCGTTCTAACGCCAATGTAGACACGCTGCTGTTCCTGTACATCTACACAAACAAAATCAACGCCTACTTTTTATCAGGCAATTTCACCGAGGGGCTGGCGGTTATTCCGGGGGTACTGAAGAACCTGGAGGGCTTTCAGGCGCAACTGGATCCGCACCGCATGCTGGTGTTCTACTACAAAATTGCCAGCCTTTATTTTGGGAGCGGCGATTTCAAGAAAGCCATTGAATACCTGAATAAGGTTATCCATCACCGCAACACCAGCCTGCGCGAAGACCTGCAATGCTTTGCCCGCATTCTGAACCTGATTGCCCACTACGAAGCCGGCTACGACGACGACACGCTGGACTACCAGATAAGAACCGTCTACCATTTCCTGGGCAAGATGGATAACCAGCAGCAGATGCAGGTAGAGATCTTCAAGTTCCTGCGCAGGGCAGGCACTATAGCTCCCAATAAAGTTCGTGATGCTTTTGTGGAGCTGAAGGATAAACTAATTGCCATCTCAGAGAATCCGTTTGAACGCCGCCCTTTCCTATACCTTGATATTATCTCGTGGCTGGAAAGTAAGATAGAAAATATACCGGTGCAGGAGATCATGCGGCGGAAAGCTGGCCGGTTGAAATAGTTCTGTTTTCAGGCTGTTTTTTCAAAACCGAATCTAAAACAGGATAAATGCGCCTATACAAATTCTATTCTTACACTGATTCTCCTTTCTTTCATTTTCCACCTCCTCTTCTGATTAAGCTATACCCATAACATTAGCTCTTCTAGCAGCTAAACTATGTCCAAAAGTTTAGAAGCCGTACTTCACTTTCACACTTTTCTCTTCGTTAATTGACATATATTTAGTTTATTGTAAAAAGACTTTTTTAAATAACATCATATAAAAGAAATCATATCTAAATATGCGCCTGCCCAAATCTATCTTTCTCTTAGTCAGTCTATTATTCATAGCTAATAATGTAGTACAAGCTCAGCTCAAGTCGAAGACTCTGGTCATTAAAAAGAAAGATCTTTTTGTGGTGGGCCCAACCAATTCGCTTATCTTGGATACCCTTATTATGGAAGATAAATCAACCCTTAGGTTTTGGCCGCATGGGAAGGGTATATTGATTGTGAAGCATGCCTTCATTGGTAAGAATTGTCTGATTAGCTCAAAAGGAAGCACCCGTTTTCACGGGGAAGACGGTGGCCCGCTTTCCCTTACCATTGAATTTAAAGAGTTGGAAAGCCTGACCATTGACGCCAGTGGTGGAGATGGTAAAAACGGCACCCACGGTACCAACGGCTCTGATGGTGTTCCTGACCGAGAGGAGCGTTATTATGTAATTGAGAATAATGTACGGGTATTGAAAACCAGATTTATCCCCGGCAGGCCGGCCACCAGCGGTACTCCAGGCACCATGGGCGGCGTCGGTGGAAGCGGTGGTGATGTGTCCTTAACTTATAGTACCACAGACTTCATTATCAACTTCAACAACACTAAAGGAAATCATGTGGTCGTTATAAAAAATTCCGCCGGAAGACTGGGCGTTCCCGGCCGGAATGGCACCTCGGGTACCGCCTACGGCAGGGGCATGGTTGACAATATAGGCTCCGGTAACCCAAACGCCAAAGCAGGAAAAATTACAGATGGCAAAATTACTCTGAACAATATGGCTGAAACCACCTTATGATTTTGCTATCTTAATTGTATAAACCAATTAGCCCTTACTTGAAAACAGACCCCATTTACGTTGAATCACAGATACAGACTTCTTTAGAACAGCTTTGGGAGTACACTCAAAACCCTCAACTGCACCAGGAATGGGATCTAAGGTTCAACACCATTGAGTATTTGCCAAAAGAGACAGCAGACGCTCCACAGCACTTCCTGTACCAGACACAGATTGGGTTTGGCTTGAAAATATCTGGCCAAGGCAAGAGTACTGGTACGCACAGCAAGGAAACCGGGGAAAGCACATCGGCGCTTAAGTTTTGGTCAGACGAGAAAATTTCTCTAATCAAGGTGGGCTCCGGTTACTGGAAATATATTCCTACCGATCATGGCGTGACGTTTCTTACCTGGTATGACTACCAAACCCGCCACGGAATTGTAGGGAAATTGATAGATAAGCTGTTCTTCCGGCCGCTCATTGGCTGGGCCACCGCCTGGAGCTTCGATGCCCTTAAGAAATGGCTGGAGCAAGGGCAACACCCACGCATTAGCAAAATCCTCGGCTTACTTCTGATTATAGCCAATCTGCTCATTGCCTTTACCTGGCTTTACCATGGCATTGTACCCAAGCTGCTGCACATGGAAACCGGTGAACTGGACATGCTCACTGCTTCAGGCATGTTCACAGGGTACGAAGTAGAAGGTGTTTATGCAGCTGGTATAGCTGAAATTATCTTTGGGTTAGGCTTTCTGCTCTTCGGCCGTTGGCGGCTTCTGCACTACCTGAACATAACCGCGTTATTGGGATTAGGAGTGATTGCTTTCTTTGCCCAACCTGCTATATACTTGGCTCCCTTCAATCCGGCTACTACCAGTGCTGGCGCGGTGGGCTTATCTATCATTGTGCTCAAAATTCTCCCATTGGTACCATCCGCCAATAATTGCAAAAGAAAACCTGACCAACCATGAGCGCCTCTATCTATCAACTGTACTTAGGCAGTGATTTCGAGAAAATGCACCCCATGCTGTAGAAGCGTTTTAGTATGTCAAGCCAGAATAGACAGGCCATGGTAGGTACCGGAAAAATGGAGAGAATCTATAATGCCGGACTGCACACCCTTCCCTTTCTATACGTGGGCACTTTTCTCAACATCATGTTTCCGGAAACTGGGAAAGACGTTCCGTTCACTATTGAAAATTACGCTTACCAAGACAGGGCAGGCCGTGAAACCGTCACCTGGATTCGCAAATTCCAATTCCCAACAAAGCTTAGGCGCTTTGACGCCACCATGATCTATAGCCAGCAGGAAGGACGAATAATAGATTACCTGGGTAACTGGCAACACCTGGCGGTTGATATTGACATGAAGGTTAACCCCAACGGCAGCCTCACCATTTTCTCAGGTAACCAAAGGTTTTACGAGGGACCTTTAGCCTTCAAATTTCCGGAGCTGTTTTCTGGCAACGCCGAAGTAAATGAAGCATATGATGCACAGGAGGATTTGTTTAGAATCAGCGTTCAGGTACGTAACAAGTATTTTGGTACACTCTTCGGGTACACGGGCTATTTTAAGGCTGAATTCAAAAATTTAGCTCCCTCAGAAATACCAGACTATGCCAAACCCATAAGAGAGGAAATGCGCGAATAATTTCTAACTTTACTCAAGCACAACCTCTTACCAGCTAGTATGTGGACTACAAAGAAAACAAAGGGACAATACGAGCTAACACGGGTACAGCAAGTAATTGAAATAGCACGGCCTTGGGTCTTACTGGCGCTGTACCTGGTTTTGGCATTGAACCAGATCTGGTGGCTGGCGATACCGGTTGCTTTTGGCACCTGCCTGGCTGCCTTTGTACAGCTGCATGACTCTATTCACCAATCTTTGGGGCTTACTAAGAAAAGCCATAGCCTACTGGTCACCCTTAGTGCCTTGCTTCTTCTTAAAAGTGGCCACGCTTTAAAAGTGACGCACCTGCGCCACCACGGCCAATGCCTTTCTGACGATGACCCGGAAGGAGAGCCAGCCAAATGGACGTTGAAAGAAATTTTTCTGAACGGGCCATACCACATCTTCATGCTCCGGTTTGCCTCTTTACGTATTGCGCCTGCTACCAAAAACAAACAACTATTTGAGACAGGCATCACCCTTCTGCTCCTGATAAGCTTTGTGGTGCTTTTTCTCCTGACAGGTTCAGTGGTGGGGCTGGTGTATTGGGGAGTGGCGTTTGTGTTGAGCGCTCTCATGCCGCTCTGGGCCTCATACATTCCACACAAAATGGCCAGCCGAAATCCAGCTCGTTTGGCTGGGGTGAAAGCCGCTCAATTCTGGACACCTATTATCTCCTCCTTCGCGTTTCATCACCTGCACCATACCTACCCCAAAGTGCCCACTGCCCTGCTCCCTAAAGCTGCCAACGAATTGCCTGAACCCGAAGAACACGACCATTAAACATTTCTTCGTAAAAGTTCATACATTTTTGAAACAAGCCGGTTTTAGAAATACATTTTCGGTCTGTTTTTCTAAAAGAAGGCTCAAAACAGCTGTGCCAATACTGATAATGTAGAATAGGGATTGCCAAGTCTTAGCTACCTTTGTTCAATTCATTGAACAACTTCCACTTTTCTACATGCATTTTTTAGAAGTAGCCGGTATCAGTAAAAAAGAACAGAAAGGTGATATCTTACAGAACATCAGTTTTCAGCAAGAGCAGTTTCAGAAAATAGCCATAGCCGGCGAAACAGGTTCAGGTAAGAGTACTCTGCTCAAAATTATTGCCGGCCTCCTTCAACCAGATGCTGGAAAAGTTTTTTTAGAAGGAGACAGAGTCTTTGGACCTGCCGAGCAGTTAGTGGCTGGTCACCCAGAAATAGCGTACCTGTCGCAGCATTTTGAATTGCCGGAGTTTCTGCGGGTAGAACAGGCGCTGCGGTATGCCAACACCCTCACCGCCCAAGAGGCGGAGCATTTGTATGAAATTTGTCAAATAAGCCACTTGCTGCAGCGCCGGACAGATGAACTTTCAGGCGGTGAAAAACAACGTATTGCCCTTACCCGCTTACTCACCACTTCCCCTAGACTTTTACTGCTAGACGAGCCCTTCTCCAACTTAGACACGGCACATAAAAATGAACTAAAGACTGTAATTCAGGACTTGGGCGAACAGTTAGACATTACCTGTCTTTTGATCTCGCATGACCCACTGGATACCCTCTCTTGGGCAGATGAGATTCTGGTAATGCGAGACGGTAACATACAGCAACAAGGCACGCCGGAACAGATTTACCAGTCGCCTATCAATGAGTATGTAGCCAGTTTGTTCGGCAAATTCAATTTGTTCCCCCCTTCCCTGGCCACCCAGCTTAAAGAAAGCCTCAAGGAAAATTCAGCAGGGAAAAGTTTGTTTGTAAGGCCTGAAAACCTAAAGGTGACAGAGCACAATACATCTGGTGTTTCGGCGGTAGTGCATCAAATAACCTACTACGGCAGCTATCATGAACTTAATCTTTCGGTTAAAGACCAGCTATATACCGCAAGAGTTACTGGTCAGGTAAAATTCAGTTCAGGAAATAGGGTTACCCTATGGGTTGAAGAAGATTTTGTTTGGTATATTTAACATATCTTCAGCTGCATTCTTTGGCATAAGGGTCATTGAACAGGCTGTTTTAGTTAACCTTTGCATGTTAATGCCACGCTTTAAATTCAGCACTTCATACCGTGTAGCCTCCATTTTCTGCCTCCTGCTATTTGTGTTAGTTTCTGTCACCGCTTTGGGGCAACAGCAAACCAGAACGCTAATCATCAAAAAGAAAGAAGTATATGAGGTAGGTCCTAGCAACTCGCTAATTTTAGATACCCTGTTTATGGAAGACAAGGCTGTGCTTAAGTTTTCATCAAAAGGGCAGGGTATATTGATTGTGAAAACGGCAATCATTGGTGATAAATGTTTGATAAGCTCACGCGGCGGCTCCCGCTTTCATGGTGAAGAAGGCGGAAACCTTTCTATTACCATTCATTTTAATTCTCTGGAAAGCTTAACCATAGATGCCCGTGGCGGAGATGGCCGCAAAGGGAAAGACGGCATCAAAGATATTCCGGCAACCCCAGATAAAATTGAAAAGATTACCACCACTGACCACAACGGAAAACCCATGGTTATTGTAAACCGGGTTCCAGGATTACCAGCCATAGACGGAACTCCTCCCGGAAAAGGAGGCATTGGAGGCAGCGGCGGTGATATTGCCTTTACCTATGGTGCAGAAGGATTTATTATCAACTTTAACAATTCCAAAAGCAAAAACTCAGTAACCCTACTTAATTCTGCCGGAAGCAAAGGAGCTGATGGCCGGTACGCCCATGTAAAACAAAGGCGAGAACAACTTAAAAGTTCTGAACCAGAGCCTGAACCAGACGAAGACGCTATGCCCAAAACCACAGAACCCACCAACGGGAATATAATTTTGAATCAGCTACAACAAGCCTTCAAATGAAACAATAAAAGTGTAGTTTAAATTAAGCTATCATTATCCTTAAAATTCATGAAACAGGCACCTATCATAATTGAACGCACCATTCAAGCACCTGCCGGAGAAGTATGGGCAGCAATTTCTGACAGAGACAAGATGAAGGAATGGTATTTTAACCTAAGGGAGTTTAAGCCAGAAGTGGGCTTTGAATTTGAATTTGAGGGAGGGCCAGATGACCGAATTTACGTGCACCTGTGCCAGGTTACCGAGGCGGTACCCGGCGAAAAGCTGGCCTACAGCTGGCGCTACCAAGGGTACGAAGGAATCTCCTTTGTCACGTTTGAGCTCTTTGCAGAGGGCAAAGCTCATACCAAAATACGTCTTACCCATACCGGGCTGGATACATTCCCAAAGAGCAACCCAGACTTGGCCAAACAGAATTTTGTTGCTGGCTGGAATGATATAATTGGGAATTTGCTACCAAACTTTTTAGAGAAAGCACCCGTGACTGAAATCAGTTAGCGCAATCTATCTGGCACCTGAACCAGAAGTCATATTTGCCGTCAACAAGGCCTTCTTTAATAACACAAAGCAATAAGGCAACAGAATAGAAACAGTCACCTTCTATTTTTAACCTGTTTTTCAGAAATCAGCGCCTAAACACAAATTCCCACCGGAAGAAAGCTTTTTTGGATGGTTCATGAGATGAAAATAATTATCAGCACTTTTGCTTCATGAAGACGCCTTTCCTGCTCTGCCTCGTGTTGTGGCTTTCTTTCTCGTCTTGCTTATTGGCTCAGAAATCTGCCAACACAACGGCGGTTGGTTTTACCGTGGAGGCTATTCCGTATCCGTGCCAGCTTAACAATGGGCCAGCTCTTGCCAAGATTGTTTCCCCCACCTCTTTTACTCTGCTTGCCCCGGGTGAAACAGATTTACATAACCCCGCCAGCGGCGCATTCAGGAAAAGTAACGCGCCTATGATTCTGTTTCCACTTCAGAAGGACTTTGACTTAAGCGTTCGTGTGAGCCCAAGCCACCAAAACCTCTATGATGGCGGTGGCCTCCTACTCTGGACTGACAGCGGCAATTGGGCAAAGGTACTCTTGCAGAACACTGGCGAGCAGTCTGTGTTAGGGTTGTCGGTGGTAAGAGATTTTGTAACCGATGACAGTTACTTCCAAGTGGGCAATAAACGAGAGGTTTACCTGCGTATGACTAGAAAAGGTAACATATTCGTGTTTTACTACTCCCCAGACAAAAAGGTCTGGACTGTGCTACGGCAGTTTGTTTACCACCGGCCAGAGCAAATGCAAGCAGGCTTTTATGCACAGTCGCCTAAAGGTCCTAACTGCCTTGCTACGTTTTCTCAAATCAGCTTCTCAGAAACAAAATAAGCAGTTGGTTTTGCTTTATATTTTGAAAAATAGCTCCAAAACACAAATACCAAACTTATTCTAATCCAGCTGCTGAACAGAATCCATTCATGAGAAGGTGTTTTATTTTTGCGAACTCACCTTAAACTTCCAAAGCTCCAGTTCATCCATCACTAGCTTTGCCAGGTATTGAAGCGTTAACTGGTTGTCTTCTGAAAATTCTCTGGGTACACGGTCAATGACACAGACTGAACCTAAATTGTAACCGTCAATGGTTTTTAAGGGTGCGGCAGCATAGAATCTGAAACCCAATTCACCGGCAACCAAGGGGTTCGCCAACAGGCAAGGCTCCTCAAGGGTATCTGAGAACACAGTGGGCTCTTCGCTCATGATGGCCAGTGAGCATAGACTTATGTCTCGTTCTACTTCTTTTAAACCATCAAGTCCCACTCCTGCTTTAAACCACACCCGCTCTCGGTCTACAAAAGAAACCAGGGCAATTGGCATATTGAACAGGTGTGTTGCCAATGAAACTACATGTCGGAAAGTACCCTCGGTTTCGGCAGAGGCCTCCCCTTCTACCCCACTGTCCAGAATTTGGTACTCGTAAAGCTTTTTAAGCCTGTTTGGCTCATTCTCGGGTAATATATTAGTATTTAAAGCGTATGGTCGCATTCGTAAATTAGCAGTTCTCCTTCACAATCATTTGCTCCTACACAAGCTTATGGGTTTACGAACTGGTTTCAATTCAGTTGAACATATCTGAAAAAGCTCAGAACAATCCAGTCTTTAGATTGTTGAGCACTGTTTACAGACGTTTCAGGTGTGTTTAATCCTAAACAAGCCTAAAACAGAACCGGCTGCCTGTGTTACACAGGCAGCCGGTTCTGTTTTAGGGCGGCTATCTTACTACCCTTGTTTCACTAGCTGAATCTCGGCGTGTAGCTTAATTTCATCGCTTACTACCACACTACCGGCTTCGGTTACGGCACTCCAGGTAAGTCCGAATTCTTTGCGGTTGATTTTACCTTCAACCGTGAACCCGGCTTTCGTTTGGCCATATGGGTCTACCACAATTCCTCCAAATTCAACATTTACGGTTACGGGCTTGGTAGTACCTCTAATAGTTAAATCACCGTGAAGCTTAGCGCTATCATCTCCGGTTTTCTCATAGCGGTTGCCCACGAAACGGATTTCACCGTGGTTTTCGGCATCAAAGAAATCGGCAGACTTTAGGTGCGTATCGCGCTGCTCGTTGTTGGTGTCAATAGAGTCAACGTTGGCAGTGAAAATAATGCTGGAAGCAGAAGTGAAATCATCTTCTTTCTCAGTTTCTACCTCTACGTTGAAGGTTTTAAAGTAACCTGTTACGGTGGTAATCATGAGGTGCTTTACTTTGAACTGTACCTCGCTGTGGGTAGGGTCTACTAACCATCTTACATTTGCCATAGTTTATATTTGGTTTAAAGTTTAAGACTGATCAAAAGATTAGATACGGAGTGTATACTTGTTGGTTCAAAACACACGCCAACATTTAATGTACCTACATAGATATAGACTTTAGAGAACATCTCCAAATCATTTTCTGTTTTTAGGCTGTTTTTCTGAAAACGTACCAGAAACAGAAAGATTTTATGCCAAAAAATAGGCTATTACTTTGGCCTTTTATCTCCAATGGCAACGCAAGTTTTAAAGATATCAGTGCTGACTTTCTGAATGAACGCCAATTGCTCTTCCAGAAGTTGGGACTCTGCATTTAGTGATGTATCTGCTGACTCTACCTTTGCGGTTTCATTTTTATTATGGGTAAGTTGGTTAATGGCAGAGGCACCAATGACGTCGGTGGCTTCTGCCAACGCTTTCAAAGCTTGTTTGATTAGAGTTTGAAATCTGGGAGAATATTTCCTCACCTCCTGCCTTAACTGGGTAGAGATGATAGTGGCGATGAAGGAAGTCAGTATATGGTTCAGCACTACGAAATGATACACTTCCTGGCTGTTAAGTTGTTTCTTTCTGGGCTCGGCAGTCATTCGCTGAAAAGCGGCCGACAGGTTAGCTGCACTTACATATACCTCTTTCCGGGCGAGTTTATATTGCACTTCTTTCACTTCATCACCTGCCAATACCTGCGCCAATACTTGTAGATATTTCTCGTTTGCCCGAAGTACCCCTAACAGAAACTTGTCCACCTGACCTGATTCCCAGGTAGGAAAAACAAAGTATGTGGCGGCAAATGCAATGGCACTGCCCACCAACGTGTCAATTACCCGCTCCTGCACTATGCTTAATCCGCCACCGCCTAAAAAACTGAACACAATCAACACAAAGGGGGTGAGCAGCACTACGCTTAATGCGTAATTTGTTCTTTGCAAGCTGTAAAAGCCTGTCATGAACACGAGCATGAACAAGAACTGGGCAGTCTCGTTTGGCACAAGGTACAACACAAGCAAACCAATAGCCCCGCCAATGACAGTGCCCACTATCCGTTCATAGTTCCGTTGCTTGGTCAGGCTGAAGGCCGGTTTCAAAATAACGATTACGGTAAGCAACACCCAATAACTGTGGTGCCCGTAGGGGAATAGTTTGGTCAACACGTACGCAAAAAACGTCACCAACGCCACCCTCACCGAAAAGCGGAAAACCGAAGAAGAAAAGGTTAGGTTACTGAGGAATAATCTGGGGTCAATGATCTGGCGGGAAACAAACAAACTAAACTCCAGCTTTTCGGTCTTGCGCTGTAACTCCTCTGTTGCGTTAGAACCAAAATAAGACCTGATGTCTTTCAATCGCTGGGCGATTAACCTGATGTTGTGGTACACCTTTTTCAGGGGCAGAATGCTGGCTTCACCCTTTACTCCCTCTAGCTCGTCCAGGTGTTGCTTTAGTTTCTCCAGCGGAACCAAAATTTCTACCAAGTTCTTGTGCCTGTGATTCGCCTGTATAGCAAAGCTTATGTTGTCTAACCCTTCAGCCAACAACTCAATCAAATTGGCAATTTCCTCCAGCACTCCCGTCCCTCCAAATTTTTCACGAAGGGCGGCATAGTCATAATGAATGGCCGTTATCTGCTCGTATAGATCTACCAGGTCCACAAAGGTCATGACCAACTTTCTGCCAGTATTGGTAGACTCTTTCACTACCACCCTTGTTTTAAACAGCAACTCGCGGAGGGCATCTTGTTTCTCGCTTACCAAAACCTGCTGTGCAATCAACTTCCTATACCCAGTATTGAAATCTGTATGGGCACGGTAGAAAGAGGCTTTCAGGCGCAGAAAGACGGCTACTTCTTTCATGCACTCGCCCAAGGCCTGCTGCGCAGCGCGGTAAGGCAATATCTGGTACACGAGCAAACTCAGCAGCATATACCACACGCCACCAGCCATTACAAGCCCGCTGGCCCTAAGTATCTGCCAGGGCTCCAGTTCGCGGTCCAGGGTCAGAATCATGATCAGCAAAGCCCCTAAACCAATAAATGAAGCCCGCATGCCGTACACCAGCAGCATTGAAAATAAAAAGCTAAAAACCAGAATTTCCAGGCCAAGGACCCATGGGTTCATACGCGCGAAACCGGTCACCAGCGCCACCGCAGAACATAAGGCAACACTGGCTAGCATGCCGTTGCGCTTGTGCAGTACCGGCCCCGGTGAATCTGCTAAGCTGGCGCAAACTGCTCCCAGAGACAATGTCACCCCCATTTGCAGCTCCCCCAACATGCTCAAGAGCAAAGCAGGCAATAGCACCCCTACGGTGACCCTTATTCCGTCAGAGAAATTCTGGCTGTAGAAAAAGAATTGAAGCTCCCTGAGTTGTTTGTTCATTTAGTTCTGGCAAAGGGTGGGTGGTGCTAATAAACGGATTATAGTAATTTACTGAAGGATTTGTTTTGAGTTTTTTCCTCATAAAGCAGCCCCAAAGCAAAAACGCCAGATTTCTCCGGCGTTTTTATTTATTGACAGGGTTTAGGTTGTTATGAAGATTGCGGCATTCTAACTACCACTATCTCTACCCGGCGGTTTTGCTGTCGGCCCTCTGCCGTTGCATTCGTTTCTACCGGATTCTGTTCTCCTTTTGATATGACCCTGATTCTGTTTGAGTCAAAGCCACCGTTAGAAGTCAACCAGTCTTCCACCGCTTTCGCCCTCTCTCTACCCAAGTCTCGGTTGTAGGCTTTGCTGGCTAAAGAATCAGTGAATCCCATTACTCTGATCTTACCCAGTCCGTTGGTGGTGTTTTTAATATTTTCAGCAATCTTCTGAAGCTTTTCTACGCCAGCATCTCTTAGCTGAGCTTTATCAAGATCAAAAAGAATATCTTCATTGGCTTGATATATCGTGACAGTGTCGTTTCCCCGAACGGTAACATCAGCACCAGCCAACTCCGGCTCCTCTCTGATTGGCCCTTCAAAATCAACGTTCTCCCACACACGATCATCATCAAACCAGACTGCGGTATCTACCGTTGCCATCTCCGATACAGAATCTGCATTCTCAATTCTTTGGCCTGTGTCGCTGCAACTGAACAAGAAAACAGGAAATAGAAAAGCAGTAAGTATTTGTAAATTTTTCATAGTAAACATAGTAAGGTTTATATATTTAATACGCGGTTAATAGGGATAGGTTTATCTTCCCCTATCGTGGTTCCCTTTCATCATCCTTTACATGCAGGGTTTGCATTGGCAGGTATACTGTTGCCTTAAGCCGCAAATGTTATTTGAATGAAGCATACACCCTCACTCAACCCCTTTCCGTAGATTTGCAGCATGCATACCTTCCCAGAATTAGATATAGTGGTCATTGGAGCTGGCCCCATCGGCTTAACCTGTGGCATTGAAGCGCAAAAGGCCGGCCTCACTTATGTGATCATTGACAAAGGAGCCTTAGTGAACTCGCTGTACAATTACCCAGTCACTATGACGTTCTTCTCCACCTCCGAAAAGCTGGAGATTGGCGGGGTGCCGTTTATTTCTGACAACCCAAAGCCACGCCGCAACGAGGCGCTGGAGTATTACCGCCGCGTTACACTCAAATTCAGCTTAAATGTGCGTCTGTTTGAGGAGGTGCTGCAGGTGCAGAAAACAGGTGAACGGTTTCAGGTGCAGACGTCCAAAGGCACTTATTCAGCAAGAAAAGTTATCATCTCCACCGGATTTTATGATTTACCTGCCCTCATGAACATTCCGGGGGAGGAACTGCCACACGTAACGCATTATTACAAAGACCCGCATTACTACGCCCTGCAGAAAGTAGTGGTGGTGGGGGCCAGCAATTCCAGCGTAGATGCCGCGCTGGAAACCTACCGCAAAGGTGCCGAGGTAACCATGGTGGTGCGCGGCCCTGAGATTGGGCGGCGGGTGAAATACTGGGTGAAGCCAGACATAGAAAACCGCATCAAAGAAGGAAGCATCAACGCTCACTTTAACTCCACTATCACCGAAATCAGAAAAGGCGAGATAGACATTCAGACCCCCAATGGCAAAATAACCATAGCCAATGATTTCGTGTTGGCGCTCACTGGCTATAAACCCAACTTTGACCTGCTCCGGAAATTTGGCGTGCAGTTGTCAGAAGTCGAGAAATTATACCCCCAGCACAACCCCGAGACGATGGAAACAAACCAGCCCGGTCTGTACCTGGCAGGTGTAGTCTGCGGAGGCATGGACACTCACCTTTGGTTTATCGAGAATTCCCGCGACCATGCCGAGAAAATTGTGCAGCACATTCTGGAGCAACGTTAAATTAAGAATTAGAAATGTGGCAAATCCTATTCTTGTTTCTGTTGGCTACTCATAATTGGTTATGAACCAGAAATTAAAAACAAGACTTGTTTTGGGCCTCTTTTTTGGAAAACAGGCCTAAAACAAGTCTTATTCTTTTACTCCTAACTGTGCGTTGATGAGCGGCGTTTTAGGAGCCAGAAAGAAACCCGTGAGGCTGGCAAACATTATAGGAACAAAGTGGTGAAAACCAGTGAGCGTTGCCAGCAAAATGGTGGTGCTAATAGGCGTTCTGGTTACGCAGGCATTGATTGCCGCCATGCAACTCACCAGAATAAGAGCCACATTCTGCCCCGGAAAAGCGGCGTTCACTATCATGCCCACAGTGGCTCCCACAAAAAACAACGGAATGATAAAGCCGCCGCGCCAGCCTGAGGTAACGGTAAAAGCAATAGCCAGAATCTTTGCCAACATCAGCACCACCAAAAACTGCAGGGTAAACTCCTGCTCCAGCAGTACGCTCAGCTCATCATGGCTGAAGTACCTTGACAAGGGCACGAAATAAGCGATAGCACCAATTATCAATCCGCCCAATGTCATGCTGGCGTAAATAGGAAGCTTAATACTTTTGAAGATGGCGCGGCACTGCCGAATCGTGAAGATGAAAAGCCAACCAGCTGCTGTTCCGGCCAGGGCATAAAGCATAGCGTAGAACACATCATTTAATTCTGGGGTGGAGTAAACAGGAAATACCCAGGTAGGCCCAATACCAATGTGCGTGAGCAGAATAAAAACAACAAAGCTGGAGCAACTGGCCACAAAGGCCGGAATGAGCGCATGATAATACTCCACCACGTGCTTGTGGTGCAGAATCTCCAATGCAAACAAACTACCACCTAAAGGAGCCCCAAACAAAGCCGTAAACGCGGCGGCCATACCGGCAATACTCAACGAGCGCACGTCTTCGCCCTTGAACTTAAACTTTTTGGCCAGCCATGAACCCGTTGAACCCACCACCTGCACCAACGGCGCCTCAGGTCCTGCGCTACCGCCGCTGGAGATGCATAGCAACGAAGAAAGTATCATGGAGGGGTTGTTTCTGGGCTCCAGTCTGCCGCCCTTGAACCGGATGTTGTTTACAATCAGATCCATTTCACCGGGATCGCCCAAAAAATGAATAATCAGTCCGGCCAGAAAACCGGCTCCTCCCATCAGCAAAATGACATAAAGCCCCTGCACTTGGCTCAGGTAGTGCATCATGCTTTCCAGCACAATCCAGTAACCACTGGCAATGACACCGCCTACTATACCAATTAAAGCCCAAAAGAAGAAAAGCTTACTGAAAACGAAAGGGTTAAACTGAAGGGGGTAATTAATTTGGTTTCGGAGGGTAACTGCTTTTCTTTTGAGCGTAAAATTCATCTAAACGGGTCTTGATACAAACCGCAAAGGTAAGGCAAACAAATAAAAACAGTTTTCTGGCTTTGATTTTCTGCTTTGGAATGTTCTACCTTTACGCCCTTCAAAGCTCGTAAGTCATTCATCAACCCAAGTTTAGCCTACTTTTATCCCTTATTTCAGGAATTGCAACAGGCTTTCGTTTCTGACATGAGAAAGAGAATGAGAAAACACTTCCGGATGGCCCGGTATGTTTTCTATAAAGAAACTCTCCTTGATCCTATTGAACACCTCTGGACTTTTTTGGGCTCCTTTGCAGGCATTGGTTTGCTAGGCTTTCTGAACAGCTATCATTTGGCTCCTACAGATAATCTTTTCCTCATTGGCTCCTTCGGGGCTTCTTCAGTTTTAGTTTATGGCCTCATCAACAGTCCGCTGGCCCAGCCCCGCAACTTGATTGGTGGGCATATATTATGTGCCATTGTTGGCGTAACCGTGCATAAGCTGTTTCCGGAACAGCTTTGGCTGTCAGGGGCTTTGGCTGTTTCGCTGGCCATAGTGCTCATGCAGATAACAAAGACTTTACACCCGCCCGGAGGTGCCACGGCGCTCATTGCCACCATAGGGTCTGAGAAAATTTTAAACCTAGGGTACTTCTACGTCCTCAGCCCCGTGCTGTCTGGGGTGCTCATTTTATTTACAGTGGCCTTGGTTTTCAATAACATTACGCCGCACCGCAAGTACCCCGCCAACAAGAGCTGGTTTAAAGTCTGGAAGAGGAAGTACTGGTAAAATCTTTTTATGCTGAACGGGTGAACTTCTGTTTTCAGCTTCTTTTCTGAAAAACAGCCCTAAAACGGCTGTTTTGGCTGGCAATGAGCAGATTTCTACTCCATTACGCACCACTGACATAGTGTAAGTATCATTTCAGAAACTACCTTTCTTTTTGGATTACAACGCCTTCTGCTGTTCCTTTGCATACCGAATGAACGTTCAATAGACAGAAAAGGAAGAAGCGTTGGAAAAATTAGCAGAAAAGAAAAAGGCCATCCTAAACAGTACCCTTAAACTCATCAAAGAAAAAGGCTTTCATGGCACGCCCATGAGTTTAGTTGCCAAAAAGGCAGGCGTGGCGGCTGGTACTATTTACCATTATTTTGACAGCAAAGATGCACTGATCCTGGAGCTGTACACCTACACCACCAATTTGGTATTGGAGGCTATGTTGCGCGACAACCGTGAAGACATGGATTATAAAGACCAGTTCTTTAGCCGGTGGATTAGCCGCTGTAAATTTTATATAGCAAACCCAGACGCTCTCTTTTTTATTGAGCAGTTCGTCAACTCTCCCTACCATAGCCAGTGCACGCAAGAGCAGAACGAATGCTTCCAAAATGAGGTGGTACAGTTTATAGACCGAGGCATAGAAACAGGAGTTCTCCGCAAGATGGACCGCCGGCTCATGGGCATTATGATTCACAGCAACATTTTAATAGCAGCTAAAATACACTTGGCCGGAAAAGTAACCTTAGGCGAAACAGAAATGCAGCAGCTAGCCCTAATGGCATGGGATAGCGTGCGCCAAAACCATTAATTCCCCCTTACCATTATAATAAATTCAATGAAAAGAATGCGAGTACTCCTGCTGGGGCTTATAGGTAGCCTTGGGATACCGGTAGGGCTACAGGCCCAGACCAACCCTGGCACGCCGCCGCCCAGCAGCTTCACCTTACAAGAGTGCATCAGTTATGCGCTGGAAAACCAGGCAGAAATTCAACAAGCCCAGATTGACGAGGAAATTGGAGAGCGTCAGATCAGAGCCCAGCTTTCTGGTTGGCTTCCTCAGATTTCTGCCCAATATGCCCTTACCCATAATATCAGACGTCCGCAGTCGGTATTTGGGGATAATGTGGTGACCCTGGGGCAGAACTACAACTCCAACTTGCTGTTTCAGGCCAACCAGAACTTATACAGCAATGATTTGGTATTGGCTTCCCGTGCCGCGCGTTTTACCCGCCTGCAACTGGACCAAAACACCAAAGAAACCAAAATCAATACTGTGGTAGAGGTAAGCAAAGCTTTCTATAATGTCTTACTTACCCAAGAGCAGCTCCAGATTCTGGAGGCCAACATTGCCCGCCAGGAAAAGCAGTACCAAGACGCCCGCGCCCAGTATGAACAGGGCTTAGTTGATAAAACCGATTACCAACGAGCCAGCATAACACTGGCCAGTATCAGGGCAGACCGGAAGCGTGCACAGGAAAACATAAAGGCCAGAACGGCATTTTTAAAAGAATTGATGGGGCTACCCATAGAGGCTGACCTGCAGCTGACGCATAGCTATGAGAAAATGCAGCAGAACATCCGATTAGACACCACCCAAGTGGTTTCATTTGTGAACCGGGTGGAGTTTCAGCAGCTCCGTACGCAACAACAGTTACAAAACCTAAATACCCGGTTCTACCGGTGGGGCTGGTTGCCAACGGCATCCGCGTTTATCAATTATAACCCCGTTTACTTTAACAACAACCTCTCTGATTTGTACAGCCAGTCCTACCCTACTTCCGCCACCGGCTTGCAGGTGTCTATGCCTATTTTTCAGGGAACACGCAGAATACAGAACTTACGTATCTCGCAGCTACAGGAGCAGCGCTTAACCATTGCGGAGCAGACCTGCAGCGCAGAATTAATACGGAATACCAAACCGCCTTAGCCGATTACAAAAGCGACTACAACGATTGGCTCACCTTGCAAAGCAACCTGGAAATAGCCCAGGAGGTGTACAATATCATCAAGCTGCAGTACAACGAAGGCATTAAAACATACCTGGATTTGATAGTGGCCGAAAACGACCTGCGCACCGCTCAGGTGAACTACTACAATTCTTTATACAATGTGCTATCCAGCAAGCTGGATGTGGAAAGAGCCTTGGGCACCATTCAAGTAAATTAATCTGATAGATTTAAATCACCTTATATAATGAAATCAAACTTATCATTATTTACAGCAGTAGCTTTTTCCGCGGCCTTGCTGGTTTCCTGTGGCAAGCAGGAGGCTCCCCAACAGAACTTTATGAATGCACCGGTGCCAGTAACCACCTACACTGTCACACAGGAGCACGTAGTCGGCACTGACAGTTACCCCGGCACGGTAGTACCGCTCAATGAAGTGGAACTGAGGCCGCAGGTGAGCGGCTACATCAGCAAGATTTTTGTACAAGACGGCCAGCAGGTCAGCAAAGGCCAGAAGCTCTACGAGATTGACCGTACCAAATACCAGGCTGCCTACAACCAGGCCCAGGCCAACCTACGCAGTGCCCAAGCTAACCTGAACCGGGTACAGCAAGACCTGCAGCGGTATGAAAACCTGTTGCAGCAAGACGCCATTGCCCGCCAACGTGTAGATTATGCCCGTGCCGACGTTGAAACTGCCCGAGCCCAGGTTTCTGTAGCCCGTGCACAAGTTTCTAGTGCTGCCACAGACTTGGGTTATTCTATTATTACCGCGCCATTCAGCGGTACCATTGGCATTTCTCAGGTGCGGGTTGGTTCACAGGTTAGCCCGGGCCAAACGCTGCTAAATACTATTTCATCCGAAGGACCAACCGGCGTAGACTTTGTGATCAACGAGCAGGAACTCCCGCGCTTTGCAAGATTGAAGCAGGGAAACCAGCCAGATTCTTTGTTTACTCTTACCCTTTCTGATGGTACCCGTTACCCGCACACCGGAAAACTACAGGCTATTGACCGCGCGGTGGGTCTGCAAAGCGGAACTATCACTGTTCGGGTCAGCTTCCCTAACCCACAGCGCCAGCTGGTGGCAGGTATGACCGTTTCTGTAAATGTGCTGAATCAAGATGTGGGGCAGCAGATCACCATACCGTACAGAGCTGTAACCGAGCAATTAGGCGAATACTTTGTCTATAAAGTGCAAGGAGATTCAGTGGTGCAGCAGAATGTAAAACTGGGTACACGTTTCCAGGAGAAGATTGTAGCCCGAGAGGGCCTCGAGGCAGGACAAGTAATTGTGGAAGAAGGAATTCAGAAGCTACGCCAAGGGGCTAAAGTACAGGTAGGCGCTCCGCAGCCTGCTGGCGCACCAGCCGCAGCCAGACAATAATCAATTTTATAAAAAGAGTTTTCTCAGAAGAATATGATATCTGATATTTTTATAAGGCGGCCAGTCACCTCCATCGTCATTTCCATAGTGATTGTGTTGGTGGGGGTTCTGTCTATGTTGAACCTGCCCGTTACCCAATACCCGAATATCTCCCCTCCTACGGTATCGGTTTCGGCGAACTACACCGGGGCCGATGCCCAGACGGTGGAGCAGACGGTAGCCACACCTATCGAGACACAGATTAACGGTACGCCGGGCATGGCTTACATGACCTCTACAAACACCAGTACAGGTCAGATGAACATGAGCGTGACCTTTGAAGTAGGCACCGACATTGACATTGCCACCTTGGATGTGCAGAACCGCGCCAGCATTGCCCAGCCCAGCTTACCAGAAGAGGTTCGCCGCTTAGGGGTAACGGTACGGAAGCGGAACCCAAGCATTATGATGGTGATTGGTATCTACTCACCCAAGGGCACCCACTCCATTGAGTACCTCGATAACTACACCAACATTTACGTACGTGACGCCTTGTTGCGCGTACCCGGCGTGGGTGACATTAATGCCTTGGGCCAGGATTTCAGTATGCGCCTTTGGTTGCAGCCTGACAAACTTGCCCAGTACAACATAAGTGCCAACGAGGTAGTAGCCGCCATTCAAGAGCAAAACCTGCAGGTGGCTGCCGGTACGGTGGGTGCTATGCCACAGGCCAATACCCAAGCTTTCCAGTACCCTATCACTGTAAGTGGGCGCTTAGCCACACAGGAAGAATTCGGGAATGTGATTGTGCGCACCAATCCGCAGGATGGTACGCTGGTGTACCTACGTGATGTGGCTCGTATTGACTTCGGAAGGTTTGACTACGGCCGCTCTTCCACCATCAATGGGCACCCTTCTGCTATGCTATTGCTGTATCAAGCTCCTGGCAGTAATGCCCTGGAAACGGCCGAAGGGGTGTACAACACCTTAGATGAATTAAAGAAATCTTTCCCCGCCGACGTAGACTATATTGTATCTTTTGAATCGGTGACGGTAGTGCAGGTTTCTATTGACGAGGTGGTCACTACCTTGATAGAAGCTCTAATTCTGGTGATTATAGTAGTTTTCTTGTTCCTGCAAAGCTGGCGTGCCACACTGGTAACCATTCTGGCTATTCCGGTTTCCATTATCGGTACATTTATCTTTTTCATTCCACTGGACTTTACCATTAACACCCTTACCCTCTTCGGGTTTGTGTTGGCCATTGGTATTGTGGTAGATGATGCCATTGTGGTGGTGGAAGCGGTGCAGCATTACATTGACCACGAGCGGCTCTCACCCAAGGAAGCTACCCGTAAGGCCATGAAAGACATTTCGGCCCCTGTGATTGCCATTGCCCTGATTCTGGCGGCGGTATTTGTTCCGGTAGGTTTCATTCCAGGCATTGTAGGTCGTCTATACCAGCAGTTCGCCATCACTATTGCCATCTCCGTACTAATTTCGGCTTTTGTGGCGTTGACGCTGACTCCAGCGCTTTGCTCTCTGTTCCTGCGGCCAATGAACGTGAACGAAAATTCACGGGGCCTGAACAAGTTCTTCTACAAGTTCAACAATTGGTTTAACCGCACCACAGAGAGGTATTCCGTAGGCGTTCGTAAAACCATTAAAGCCGCGCCGCTGGCTCTTATTGTGCTGATATGCATCTATGCCGGCACGGTACTTCTGTTCCAGACGAAACCTACCGGCTTTATTCCAACGGAAGATGAAGGCCGTTTGTTTATTGCCATTGAATTACCCGAAGGCGCCTCTACCACCCGCACCAAGGCGGTGCTGGATGAAATGGGTAAAATTTTGGGAGACGTTCCGGCTATCAAAAACTACACGGCCATTGCCAGCTTGAATGCCATTAACTTCTCCTTTAAATCAAACAACGGTACCTTCTTTGTGCAGATGAAGCCTTGGGATGAGCGGAAAGACCCGTCTATGCAGTTGCAGGGGGTAATGGCCACGCTGAACCAACGGTTTGCCAGCATAAAAGAAGCGACGGTACGGGTAGTGGCGCCACCGGCTATTCCGGGTTTGGGCCAGTCGGGCGGTTTCAGCTTTATGCTGCAGCAGCGTATGGCTGGCGATGTAAAGGAGATGGAACGAGTGATGGGCCAGTTTTTGGCTTCCGCGAACCAACGTCCTGAGATTGCCATGGCCTACAGCTTCTTCACTGCAAAAACCCCCGGATACCACATTGATGTAGACCGCGAGAAAGTGAAAAAACTGGGAGTGTCGCTGACCGATGTATTCAGCACCATGTCTTCTTACATGGGTAGCCGTTACATCAACGACTTCACCCGCTACGGCCGTAACTTCAGGGTAGTAGCCCAAGCCGACACCGCTTACCGCATGGACATTAAAGCCCTGGATCAGTATTACGTGATGAACCGCCAAGGCGAAGCCGTGCCTCTGAGTGCGCTGGTATCATATAAAGTAGTAGAAAACGCCTCGGTGATTTCGCACTACAACCTGTTCCGTTCTGTAGAGATAAGCGGTAATGCCGCCCCGGGCTACAGTAGCGGTCAGGCACTGGAAGCCCTGCAAGAAGTGGCCGCCGAGGTATTGCCTGCAGGCTATGGCTATGACTTCTCCGGCTTAAGCCGTGAAGAGTTGGCGGCCGGTGACAGTACCATCTACATCTTCTCGCTTTCCATTCTTCTGGTGCTGCTCTTGCTGGCGGCTCTGTACGAGAGCTGGTCAGTGCCGTTCTCTATTCTGTTTGCCATTCCATTGGGTATGTTCGGGGCAATTCTGGCGCTCACGCTTCTGCCTAAACTGGACAACAACATCTACGCACAGATTGGTATGATTACTCTAATTGGTCTGGCTGCCAAAAACGCCATTCTGATTGTGGAATTCGCCAAAGAGCGGGTAGACCGCGGCATGGATTTGATAGAGGCCACCATTACCGCCGTAAAGCTGCGGCTTCGCCCCATCATCATGACCTCTTTGGCCTTTATCTTGGGGGTCGTGCCTTTGGCCATGGCCTCGGGTGCGGGTGCCGTGTCACGCCAGACCATTGGTTGGGTAGTAATTGGCGGTATGTTGGCCGCTACCTTCCTGGCAATCTTTATAGTACCAGTGCTTTACGTGGTGATTACCCGCGTGGCTTACGGTAAAAAGGGCCTGGCGGAACTTCGCGACAAAAACCACGGCATTGATTACGACCACAACTAAAGCTGTTTTAAGTCTTATTTCTGAAAAACAGCCTTAAAACAATACAAATTAAAAAGCCCTGACTACCTTAGTCAGGGCTTTTTAATCTAACTCAGATAATTTTCTCATGCCCCTTGCTCGGTTCTTTTTTAAAAAAACACCTAATCCTGGCTCCCGCCCAGGCTTTACCTTGCTTAACGGAATCGCCCTGTACCAAGTGGTTGGCGGTGCTATAGGCATCAGTTTGGCGTTACGGCTTGGGTTGAAGATGGAGAACGAGGCAAACTCTTCTCTGCTCGCTGTATTGTTAGCTTGCCTCCTTTACTCCTTCTCAATTATATGCGGAATTCTGCTGTTGCAAAACGCAAGAAAGCACCTCACCCTCTCTATCATCAATCAAGTGCTGCAGGTGCTTAGCCTGGGCATTGGCAGTTTCGCGTTTAATTACGTGGCGGGTGTAAAAATTGGCTTGGGCCTTGATTTTCTGGAGAGTTGGATAGTGAATCTGAAATTCTCCCTTTCCTCCTTTCAGTTTGTCTTCAACGCTGCCAGCACAAACCAATATGTTACAATCAATCTTTTGGCCATTTTTCTCCTGTACCTATTAGAAAGATCGAAGGAAAAAGTTATGTAGAGGCGCAAAGTATTGCGCCTCAGGCATTGCTGATAACTACATTGCAAGGGCGTTTTCGATTTGTTTTCAGAAAAACAGGCCGAAAACGCCTTTTTATTGTTTCCACGTTAAACGGTTCTTCAGCGGGTAAGGAGACGCAACGTATTGCGTCTCTACTGTTTTGGAATGACTGCCAAAATTTCAACGCTCTCCCAAATCCCTTCTAAACCTCCTCTCATTTTTTTGGCTACTCTCCGCAAAAACATGGTTTCATTTTGTCAACCCTACACTTTTGGTCACATTCCCACCTTAAAAGCATCATTCTGAAATTTTATTTGAAAAATGACTGTCAGCCACTTAAGATTTTTTTAAGACAAATTTTTAATAAAATAAAAATCTATATCCCATCCTCAAGCCGCCTTATTAAAATTTTCGCAACATTAAAAAATATAAATATAAAATTCTCAACCTAACAAGCGTTTTGTTGATATTATTAATTTATTTTAAATTGTTTATTATGAAATTTATTCCGATATTTCTCATTCACCCTACTACGGACAAGACAAAATAGTACATGAACCAGGTCGATGAGTTGAATAAAGGGCTCTATACACCCGAGCTAGAGCATGACTCCTGCGGGGTAGGCAGTGTAGTAAATCTGGACGGACAGAAGAACCACGCCACCGTAAAAGATGCCCTGACCATGTTAAAGAACATGGAACACCGCGGAGCTACCGGCAGTGACCCCGAGACGGGCGATGGAGCCGGCATATTAGTGCAGCTACCCCATGAATTTTTTAAAAAAGAATTAGCCGAGTTTGCCATTACCCTCCCCCCTGAAGGCAGTTACGGCGTAGGCATGGTTTTCTTTCCGGCCGTGTATGAGGTGCGGGAGAAATCGCGTAAAATTCTGAACACGTGTCTGCGGAAGCTAGGCCTGAGCCTCATTGGCTACCGTTTAGTACCAGTAAACGGCCAGGTACCCGGCCACGGCGCCAAAGCGGTGGAGCCGTATATTGAGCAGGTGTTTGTGCAGCCAGTTGATCCCAGCATCAAAGGCGAAGACCTGGAGCGCAAGCTGTTTGTGCTGCGCAACCTCATCAGCAACGAAACCCATAAGAGCGTACGCGGCGAGAACGGCACTTTCTATATTGCCTCTTTCTCATCGCGCACTATTATATATAAAGGCCAGCTGAAAACAGATCAGCTCGAGAAATACTACCACGACCTGCGCCACCCTGAATTTAAATCGGCCATAGCCGTGGTGCACTCCCGTTTCTCTACTAACACTTTCCCGAACTGGCGTTTGGCGCAGCCGTTCCGTTTTATAGCGCACAACGGTGAAATCAACACTATCCGGGGGAACGTGAACAAAATGAAATCGAAGGAAGCCCTTATGTCCTCTCCCCTGTTCACTGAGGAGGAGATGAAGTGGCTCATTCCTATTACCAATCCAGATGATTCTGATTCGGCTAATCTGGACGCCTTGGTAGAGCTGTTGACACTTTCTGGACGTCCGTTGCCACACGTCATGATGATGCTGGTACCCGAGGCCTGGCAGGACAATCCGCACATGGATACCTACCGCAAGGCATTCTATAAATACCACGCTTCCATGATGGAGCCTTGGGATGGCCCCGCTGCTCTTTTCTTCACCGATGGAACCCAGATAGGCGCCACGCTTGACCGGAATGGACTGCGTCCGGTACGGTATTGCGTTACAAAATCAGGACGCTTGATCATGGCTTCTGAGGCCGGTGCTTTGACTGTTGACCCTAAAGATGTGATCAAACGGGGCCGCCTCCAGCCGGGTAAAATGCTGCTCGCTGACATTTCTCAAAACCGCATTTTTGAGGATGAGGAAATCAAAGGAATGGTGTGCAACGACAAGCCATATTATGAGTGGCTGCAGAAAAACCGAATCAAACTTCGTCTTCGCCCTGAGCCTAAAGTGCTGTTGCAGCCTTGCACCCCAGAGGAGTTGCGTCAGCGCCAAAAAGCCTACGGCTACACTCGTGAAGACCTGAAGATGATTGTGGAACCAATGGCTGCCTCGGGCTACGAGCCAGTAGGAAGCATGGGTTCTGATTCTCCGTTAGCTGTTTTATCGCGCCAGAGCCAGCATATTTCCAACTACTTCAAGCAGTTCTTCGCGCAGGTAAGTAACCCACCTATTGACTCTATTCGGGAGCGTTTGGTCATGTCTTTGTTCACCCGCTTGGGTGAGTCCCGCAATATTCTGGATGAAACGGAGCTCCACAGCCGCCAGGTGCACATTTCGCAGCCGGTATTGGATCCAGTAGAATTCCAGAAACTGGTGTTCCTGAAGGAAGAAGGCTTTGAACACGAAAAAATAGACGCCACGTTCTCTACCCGGGAGACCGGTAACCTGCAGCGCGAAATAGACCGCATCTGCGCCGAGGCTGAGGCTGCGGTACGCGCGGGCAAGAAAATATTGATTATCTCTAACCGCAATATTCAGGAGCAGCGGGCGGCAATTCCGTCATTGCTTGCGGTTGGAGCCATACACCATCACCTCATTGAGAAGCGCATCAGAACCAAAGCGGGTCTGGTAGTAGAAGCCGGTGATGCTTGGGAGACCCACCATTTCGCCACTATTGTTGGCTATGGTGCCAGTGCCGTATATCCGTTCCTGGTGTACGACAACATCAAAAGCTTACATGACCAGCAGAAACTGGACAACAGCCAGCCCTATACCTATTACTTCCAGAACTTTATTAAGGCAGTAGATAACGGCCTATTGAAGATCTTATCTAAGATGGGCATCAGCACGCTGCAGTCATACCAGAGCTCTCAGATATTTGAGATTCTGGGCTTAGGGCAGGAAGTGATTGAGAAATGCTTCAGAGGCACCGTGAACCGCTTGGAAGGCTTGAACTTCGAAGACCTGGAGCGTGAGGCCTTGACAAAACACGAATCAGCGTTCCCAGATCTGGAGAACCTGCTGGAGTCCGGCGGTTTCTACCAGTGGCGCCGCGACGGTGAGGAGCACCTGCTATCCCCAAAGGTGATTCACCTACTGCAGAAATCGACTCGTCTGAATGACTTTATGTTGTACAAAGAGTACTCTAAGGCTATTCGGGAACACCATCAATCTACGATCACGCTCCGAAACTTGTTTGAGTTCCGTAAGCGTCAGTCGGTACCGTTAGAGGAAGTGGAGCCGGTTTCGGCTATCATGAAGCGCTTTGCGACGGGTGCCATGTCTTTCGGCTCTATTTCTTATGAGGCACACAGCACACTGGCCATTGCCATGAACCGCATTGGCGGCAAGAGCAACAGCGGCGAGGGCGGCGAAGACGAAGCACGTTACATCAAGCGCCCGAACGGCGATTCTGAACGATCACGCGTGAAGCAGGTGGCCTCGGGCCGCTTTGGCGTAACCAGCCATTATTTGGCCAACGCCGATGAAATCCAGATTAAGGTTGCCCAGGGCGCTAAGCCTGGCGAGGGCGGTCAGCTGCCCGGCCATAAAGTAGATCATTGGATTGCCCGTGTGCGGTGCTCTACTCCAGGCGTAGGCTTAATTTCACCTCCTCCGCACCACGATATTTACTCCATTGAAGATTTAAAGCAATTAATTTTCGACCTGAAGAACGCAAACCCTAAAGCCCGAATCAACGTGAAGTTAGTGGCTGAAGCGGGCGTAGGAACCATTGCTTCGGGTGTGGCCAAGGCCAAAGCTGACGCTATTATGATTTCTGGGGCCGATGGCGGAACGGGCGCGAGTCCGCTGAGCTCTATCCGTCACACAGGTCTGCCTTGGGAAATTGGTTTAGCTGAGGCGCACCAGACACTTATCAAGAACAACCTGCGGAGCAGGGTAACATTGCAAACTGACGGAAAGATATTAACCGGACAAGACCTTGTAGTTGCCACCTTGTTAGGAGCCGAGGAATATGGTGTAGCTACTGCCGCATTGATTGTGGAAGGCTGTATAATGATGCGCAAGTGTCATTTGAATACCTGCCCGGTAGGTGTGGCTACGCAAGATCCTGAGTTGCGCAAACTCTTCACCGGCGACCCTGACCATGTGGTAAACCTGTTCACGTTCCTGGCTATGGAAATGCGGCAGATTATGGCGCAACTGGGCTTCCGGACGGTCAACGAGATGGTGGGCCAGTCGCAGATTCTGAAAATCAGAACCGACCTGAACCACTGGAAACTGAAGAACCTGGACCTGTCTCCTATCTTGCACCAGGAGTATGTTCCTAAAAACGTAGGTACGTTCAAGCAGATTGAGCAAGACCACGAAATCAGCAAAGTGCTGGACAAAAAGTTAATCCGTGACCTGAAGAAAGGCAACACAGATGTAGAGTACCGCATCATCAACGTGGACCGCTCGGTGGGCACCATGTTATCTTTTGAAATCTCGAAGAACTTCGGGAAGCATGGGTTGCCGGAAGATACTTTTAACACCACTTTCTACGGCTCGGCTGGGCAAAGCTTTGGGGCATTTTTGGCTCCGGGTATTACCTTCCGCCTGCGCGGCGAAGCCAACGACTATTTGGGCAAAGGACTTTCTGGCGGGAAAATCATACTTCAGCCTTTTCAGGATTGCCAGTACCTGGCGCATGAGAACATCATTACGGGCAACGTGGCGCTCTACGGCGCTACCTCGGGTAAAGTGTATATCAACGGTTTGGCCGGTGAGCGTTTCTGCGTGCGGAATTCAGGAGCCGAAGCCGTAGTGGAGGGCATAGGAGACCACGGCTGTGAGTACATGACCGGCGGAAAGGTGCTGGTATTGGGTGCCATTGGTAAGAACTTTGCGGCAGGTATGAGCGGCGGAATTGCTTACCTCTACGCCCCTGACCCAAGCCACGTGGAGCAATGTAACTTAGACATGGTTGGCTTGGAAGCACCAGAGGCGGAAGATCTTGTCTGGATTGAGCAGAAGCTGCAGGAGCACTTAACTTACACCGGAAGCGTACTGGCACAAGAATTCCTGACCAACTGGGAAACGCACCGTCTGCACTTCCTGAAAGTGATGCCGCACGACCTGAAAAAGGCGCTGCAAGTAAAAGAAACTGAAACCGAAAAAGTACTGGCGTAATGGGAAAACCAGATGGATTCTTAAAATATAACCGTGAACTGCCTGGTACCCGCGACCCGAAAGCACGCGTTAACGACTCTAACGAGATCTACCTTCCTTTTCCAGAGGAAAAAACAAAAATACAGGCTACCCGCTGCATGGACTGCGGCGTTCCTTTCTGCCACAACGGCTGTCCGCTGGGCAACCTCATTCCGGATTTCAACGATGCGGTTTCTGAGGGTGATTGGGAGCGGGCCATCAGAGTGTTGTACAGCACCAACAACTTCCCTGAGTTCACCGGCCGCATTTGCCCCGCCCCTTGCGAGAGCAGCTGCGTGTTGTCCATCAACAAACCAGCAGTGGCTATTGAGCACATTGAGAAATCAATAGCTGAAAAGTCTTTTGAACTTGGTCTGGTTAAACCTCAACAGCCTGCTTACCGCACCGGCAAAAAAGTAGCCATTGTAGGCTCCGGACCAGCTGGGTTGGCCGCTGCGGCTCAGCTGAACCAAGCGGGTCATAAGGTAACGGTGTACGAAAAAGACGAGAAAGCCGGCGGCTTGCTCCGCTACGGTATTCCGGATTTCAAACTGGAGAAGTGGGTAATTGACCGCCGCTTAGCTGTTTTGGAAGAAGAAGGCATCCGCTTCAAATTCAACCGCAACATTGGGCAGGAAACTACCCTCAAAAAATTGTACCGCAAGTATGACGCGGTTTTACTGGCCATTGGCTCTACCAAGCCCCGCGCCATTTCTATTCCGGGTAACCACCTCAAAGGCATTCATTTCGCCATGGACTACTTGGGTCTACAGAACCGCCGGGTAGACGGTGCTCAAATTGCTCCGGAAAGTGACATCAACGCCTTCGGGAAACATGTGCTAGTGATTGGCGGTGGTGACACGGGGTCTGACTGCGTAGGTACGGCCAACCGTCAGTTTGCCAAATCAATCACGCAGCTGCAATACCGCTACATGCCCAGCACTGAACGGCACCCCACTAACCCTTGGCCAGAGTGGCCCACCACGTTCTCTTCTTCCTCGTCACATGAGGAAGGCTGCGAGCGTAGCTGGGGCTGGCTGAACAAAGAGTTCATTGCCGATGAGAACGGGAACGTGAAGGGACTGCGGGTAGTGGAGCTGGAGTGGAAAAACCAAAGTGAGTACACTGAGAAACCAAACAGCGAAAAGATCCTGCCCTGCGACCTGGCTCTGATTGCCATTGGTTACGAGCGTCCGGAGCACGATGCCTTCATGGCCAACTTCAAGTTTGAATTTGATCGCCGCGGTAACTTCAAGCTGGACAACTGGCAAACCAACGTCCCTGGGGTTTTCTCCGCCGGCGACGCCTGCCGTGGCCAGTCTTTGGTGGTTTGGGCCATTTCTGACGGACGTGAAGCCGCAAGAGCTATAGATATCTACTTGATGGGTGAATCAGAATTGCCGAGCAAAGAGCTGTCGAAGTACCAGTTGTTTTAGTATTAGGTAAATCGTGTCAAGTAACACGATTACATTTTCCCTTCATTGTTTTAAGCCCCGTCTTTGCCATTTGGTGAGGCGGGGCTTTTCTTTTACTTCCACTTAATTAACTATGTTTTGGCGCTCCTATTCGAAAATGGAGGTAAAAACAGAAGCATCACATAACTGGAATGAGTCAAAACATCAACTATAAAACTTTGATAGAAGCATCACATAGGCTTTCCAGCTGTTGCCCTCTTTAGTGAGGTATGCTTACTTCAATATTTGCGCATTCTATCAAAATAGAAATTGTTGCTTTAAGCCCATTTTTCAAAAAGTAGCTCTAAAACAGGAGAAACAACTCGGCTCAACACTCTTAAACTTCTTTTTATCGCTCTGGCAGCGGCAATCTGAAATTTCTTTCATGTTACAAACACTGCCAAAACTCTACTATTTTTAACACTCAAGAAACACAAAACAGCCTTACAAGCTTATAAAAAGCATTTTATAGTATTTAATACATGTTACAGAACTGCGTAAAGTTTCCTTCTTTAGAGAGCAAAACCTACCTACATTTGTTACATACCTATTGACAACTGACGAAAGGAATCATCCCCCTATCAGTCTTCCCCCCAGCTGATAATGATTCCTTTTGTCAATAGGCTTTCTAAAATTTCGCATTCCCTCAAACTATTCAACAAAACCAGATCAGAACGACCTGTATGTCTTTCCTTCTTAAGCCATTCCCCTTTTCAAGGGTAGCACAAAAATCAAATACTAAGAAAAGCCTGAATAGGGATTATGTAGCTTCTGCTCTGCAAGGTGATGCAGATGATTTCTCAACCAAAGAGTTGGCAACCCTTACTCTACTGATTGGCCTCACTGTAATTTTGGTTCTGATTGTCTGCTATGTACTATGAACAAGCAGTGCTTAAATTAAGCATTCAAGTGATTATGTTCGGTAGAGACCAACTGCATTTGCCTTAATAAAGCATTTTAATATTATCACCTCAGCGTAATGCTCCTAAATAGTTATAGCCTTCATTCAGGACCACTACATCTTTTTTGCTCACTTTTTAAAATCTAAGGCTAAAACATCAAAAAAAGCCGCACCTCAAAGAGGTGCGGCTTTTCGTCATTCATTATCGCATTTAAACTTAATTTCTACTGCCCCGGCTACTTTCCCTGCTGCGGGCTGGGGAAGACTCTTGCCTTAACGGTGCCTGCCGTGGAGTAACCTGACGTTGAGTCGGAGCTGGTGTTGGGCTTACCTCCTGCCTGCTTTGCCGAACCGGCTGCTGACGCTCCATTGTTCCCGTGCGGGTCTCAGTTGATCTGGCGGTTTCAGTTCTACCTGCTTCACTTCTGCTTCTTCGCCCGTAGCTGTCAGTGTCACCAGTGGTGGCTGGTGAGGTAGAAGCTGGGTATTGCCGCTGTCTTGTTGCCGGATACGTTTCGCCTCCGGTTTGAACAGGTGCTTCCTGGCTCCTGCGTGGGCGGAAGGTATCAGAATTATCTGCATCAGGTTGGGTACGGGTGCTTCTTTCTCTAACTACGCGGCTAGGTGTCTCAGTGCCAGACTCAGTACGGCTTCTGCCATACTCTTCACGGCTTTCAGAAGTGCGAGTTTTGGTTATATCCTCGTTCGATTCTGTTAAACGTGTTCTGCCAGTAGTGCTGGAACGGTCTGTTCTGCTAGGAGATTCAACAGAGTTTGCCACTCTGGTACGGGTAGCACGGCTATCAGTTGCCTCAGCTCTGGCTGGAGCCTCTCTCCTTCTGGTTTCTACCTCAGGGCGGTAAATACGAACAGAATTATCAGCAACGGCTGTTCTACCTGGGCGGCTGTCATTTTCTAACCGACGAACTTCTACTCTGCGGTTGGTGGCCCGTTCAATATCCTGGGTTCTGGGCCCGTAAACATATTTGCGGTTATCGCGCTCGTAATAGTTATTGATGATGGTGGTATTGTGGTAGATGTTCACTACCTGCGTACGCGGCACACAGTAGCTGTAAATGCGTGGGCTGGTTATGTACATGACTGGCACAAATACCCAGCGGGTTACAGGCACTACGTAGGTAACGCGTGGCCCCATGGGCGCCCAGCCGTAATAGCCGTTGCTATGCCTCCAGTCTACCCAAGCCGGTCCCCATTCATTGCCAGGAACCCAAAGCCAGCCGTAAAAATCATCGTACATCCAGCGGCCGTAGTGGAACGGAGCCCAACCCCAGTCATAGTCAGATACCCAGGTATTGCCGTATTCGGTCATGACCCAGTGGCCACGGGTAGCGTAGGGCTGAAACCCCATCTCCACTCTTGGCGACCACACGTATCCGTAATCAGGATCATTGATCCAGCGGCCGTAAGGGCTCAGTTCATCATAAAACACTTGGAAGGAAACTCTCCCACCCGGAGGACCTGCCTGAGCCTGATTGCTGCTCAGTAGGCTAAAGACCATTAGCGCTATCACGCCAAGAGCCCCAATCTTTTGCATAAAAGTTTTCATATAACTACTTATCTGTGTTAAGCTTGATAGTCCGGGAGATGTAGCTACTCAGCCTAACGGTGAAACGAAAGAAATAGTAAGGTCACTTATCTCTTAGTAACCAAACATCTTGCCAAAACATATATTTTCTACTATAGAAGAATAATATATCTACAACTGCAAACACAAATTACTTATAAACAACTATTTACTAACTACCGTTGCTTATAGATTTAGTTACATCATGATGACTGTGAATCTAATATAAGCTTGAATAAGCTCTTAGTCACATCTAATAATTTCCCGTAGAATGAGCAAAGAAACTCGGGGTAAAACCAATAACTTACCGATTTGAATTTTACTATTTTTTTGAGTGAATTTTTAAACCCAAGCAAATGTTCTCTCTCATAGAAATACCTTACAATGGAGAAGATGATTTTTCATTTCTCAGCTGTTTGGCTATTCTCGTGAGAATCTTGCAGCCGTACCGGAACAATTCATAAGTTTTTATAAAAATTTCCGTTATTAGTGAGGTCATTATTACGACAGCCAACGTAGTACCTAGTTGAAACCTTTAGCCAAGGCTTTGACTTTTTTGTTTAACTTTAAACTTTGACTTACTTAGAAACTCTCATGTCTACAACAATAAAAATAACACTTGCCGAACTACTGAAAGAATTGGTGTCTAAGTTGAGGGGCTCTACACTACAACCAATACCAGTGCCGGTTCGCAACAACAGATAAATTCCCTAAAACAGCTACCATACCATCTTCGGCTGAACAACAAAAACATTTATTACACTTAACAGCAATGAGCCGTTCTTACATGATCGGCTCATTGCTGTTTATGGCCAATTTTTTGGAAAACAGTCTAAAAACGCGCTTTTATTTCATTTGCCAGCAAAACCTTCTATTTTAGCGACCTATTTCATAGACGAAATAATTAAAAAAATTTAGTTCTTAAAGTTAAGAACTAAAGAAACAAATATCTATCTTTGTAACGTTCTAACACCAAACGAACGAAGAACACTGTGGTAAACCTTAATCAAGAACAGAAGCAGCTGATTGAAAAAATCGGCATCTACCATGAGCAGCAGGGCTTTCCGCCGGTAGTGGGCCGTATCATGGGGTTGTTGTTTGTGGCTGATAAGCAGTACCTGAGCTTTGAGGAAATTATTGAAACATTGGGCATCAGCAAAAGTGCGACCAGTAATGCGCTTAACCTGTTACTACAGGTGCGCATTATTGAGTACACTACCTTTTCTGGCGACCGGAAACGCTATTTCAGTGCCCTGCGGGAAAATTGGCACGAAGAGGTCATCTCTAAAATGAACAGCATCTTAGCAATGAGCAAATTAATGAGACAAGCCAATGAATTACGCGGCGATGCCAACCCAAAGATGAACCAACTGGTGCAAGATCGCTTTGAGTTTATGGAATACCTGTCAAGCCAGGTGCCTTTGCTCATGGAAAAGTGGCTAAAAGAAAGAAAAGCATAATTTTTTTAATATTTTAGTTCTCATTTTTCAGAACTAAAAAATACTTTACAAACCAAATAATAATTCTAAAACCGTGAATAAAAAACACTTATTCCTGAGCTTTCTACTGGTATTGGTAGCCAGCTTTAGCTATGCACAAACGCAGCCGCAGGGCAAGGTACTAACCTTGCAGGAAGCCCTGCGCTTTGCCGTAGCCAACAACGAGAACGTGAAAAAAGCCTTGCAAGACGAGCAAAGCGCCGAGTATAAAATCAAAGAAACACAAGGCTCCGGCCTGCCCCAGCTATCGGCCAACGGCCGCTTTACCATGAACCCTTCCTTGCCTGTTCAGCTGCTACCCGGTGAAATTGCCGGTCAGCCGGGCACTTTAGTTCCGGTACGGTTCGGGACCAAGTACGCGGCCCAGGGCGGTCTGGAAGTGCAGCAGCTCATTTTCCGAAAGTCTTTCTTTGTAGGACTGGAGGCTGCCAACACAACCCGCGACCTCTACGCCCTGCGCACCCGCATGAGTGAGGAAGACGTGCTCTACAACGTGGGCTCCTCTTACCTGCAATTGCTGCAAACCAAAGAGCAGTTCAAGAACATAGAGGCTAACCTGAACCGACTGGACCAATTGGAGAAAATACTGGATTTGCAGTACCGCAACGACGTGGCCACCAAAGTGGAATACAACCGGGTAACCGTAAACAAGATAAACCTGGAAAATCAGCGCCAAACCCTGGCCGCCACCTATGAGCAGCAATTGAACGGCCTCAAGTTCTTTATGGGCCTGCCCATGGATGAGCCTATTGAGATTCCAGAAGCAACTGCCAATCTCCTGAACGTTCTGGTACCTCCTGTTGAAGACGCCAAAGCCATATTAGCGCAAAGAGTAGATTACCAGACTTTACTTACCCAGAAGCGCCTGAACGAGCTGAACGTGAAGAACATTCAGGCGGGCTACTTCCCTACGTTAAGCGGTTTCGGGCAATTGAACTACAATGCCCAGCGTAACCAGTTCAACTTCTTTGACGGCAGCCAGCCTTGGTTTCAGGCGGCGGCGGTAGGTCTGCAGCTGAACATTCCCATCTTTGATGGTTTCCAGCGACGAAACCAGATAAGACAGGCGCAGAACGAAGTACGCATAGTAGACTATGATATCAGCCTGGCAGCACGCAACACTCAAATGGCCCTGAACAACAGCATCCGCCAGATGGAAGCCAGCCTTGCCTCCATTCAAGCCCAGGAGCGGAATGTGGAGCTGGCCCAGGAAGTGTACCGCAACACGAATGAGTTGTATAAAGAAGGCTTGGCTCCTCTTACCGATGTCCTGAGCACCGAAGTGAGCCTTCGAGAGGCCCGCACCAACTTAAACAATGAACAACTTAAATATCAAATAGCCCAGCTGGACTACATCAGAGCCCGCGGCGAAATCAAAAACCTTCTTAACTAATCGCACCGCACACTTTAAAAAAATGAAAAAACTGTTTTATATCCTCGTAGTGGTTCTACTTATCGGCGCCGCCGCCTATACCTTGAACAAGAACAAGCAGGAAATGGCCACCAACGCGGCCGTTTCAGAGCTGAAATCTGAAGCCATTCCGGTGTCTATGGCAGAGGCCAAAGTAGCTAAAATAGACCGTTCCTTTACCGCCCAGGGCAACTTCGCGCCTATCCAAAGCCTCACCCTGATGTCTGAAACCTCAGGTCAGGTGCAACGGGTGCTCAAACGCAAAGGCGACAAAGTAAGAGCCGGTGAACTGTTGGTGCAGGTGGAAAGCAACACCATGGCCGCCGACGTAGCCACCGCCCAGGCTAACTATGAAAAAGCCCAAAGAGACCTGGGCCGTTTTGAGAACTTGGCCGCCGGCGAAGCCATCACCAAACGCCAGCTGGAAGAAGTGCGCCTGAACGTGAATGCTACGAAAGCCCAGCTAGTAGCCGCCCGCCAGCGTCTGGCCAAAACCCGCATCACAGCCCCCATCAGCGGCGAGATCAATGAGATGTATATTGAAGTAGGTTCTTTCCTGAACATGGGCACCAAGCTCTATGACATTGTGAACGTTGACCGCCTGAAGCTGAAAGTAAAGGTTTCTGAAGCCGAAGTACTGATGGTGAAGAAAGGAACCAAAGTGAAGGTAAACGCCAACGCCGGCGGCGGAACTGAATACGAGGGTACTGTGACCGCCATTGCCGCCCAATCTGATGCCACCCTGAAATATGACGTGGAGATTGAGGTGAAAAATGCCGCCAACAATAACTTGAAAGCCGGTATGTATGGCACTGCCTTCTTTGAAGTAGCCGACCAGCGCGACGCCCTGTTGCTGCCCCGCCAGGCCATTGTAGGCAGCGTGCAGAACCCTAGCGTGTACGTGGTGCAGAACGGGAAAGCCGCCCTGCGCAAAGTGAAAGTAGGCGCCGTGATGCAAGACCAGGTAGAGATAATTGAAGGGGTGCAGGCAGGTGAGAAAGTGGTACAAAGCGGACAGATAAACCTCCGTGAAGGTATTCAAGTGACAACGCTTTAACAGAAATAAATTCTTTTAACCAGAAGGTACTAGAACATGAACATAACCAAAATATCCATACAGCGGTCAACCCTGGTGGTGGTGGTCTTTACGGTGCTTACCCTGTTGGGGGTGGTGTCTTACAGTGCCCTGAACTACGAGCTGTTGCCCAAATTCAACCCGCCGGTAATTACGGTAACCGCCATTTACCCGGGTGCCTCCCCTAACGAGGTGGAAAACTCCGTAACCAAAGAGATTGAAGACGCGCTCTCCGGCCTGGAGAACGTGAAGGAGATGAAGTCTACCTCCTTGGAAAGCTTCTCCATGATTGTGGTCAATCTGAACCAGGGCACCGATGTTGACCTGAGTTTGCAAGATGCCCAACGGAAAATCAACACCATTCTTTCCCGCTTACCAGATGGCGTAGAGGCGCCCACGCTGAACAAATTTGACCTGGACGACTTACCCATCATTAGAATGGGTGCCACGGCCAACATGGCCCCTACCGAATTCTTCGACCTGATTGACGACAAAATTACGCCGGAACTGTCAAGAGTACCGGGCATGGCGGCCATCAAGATTCTGGGCGGCCAGGAGCGTGAGATTAAGGTAAACATTGACGGCAGCAAACTCGAAGCTTATGGGCTTTCCATTCTGCAGGTGCAACAGAAAATAGCTAACTCCAACCTGGATTTCCCTACCGGAAAAATCAAAGACGAGAATGGCCAGACCCAGATTAGGTTAGCCGGTAAGTTCCAGTCATTAGACCAAATGCGGAACCTGGTTATCAAAGAAGACCAGAACGGTATAGTGCGCCTCTCTGATGTAGCCGAAGTGCAGGACACCCAGAAAGACATTGAGGTACTCACACGCATCAACTCCTCGGCCTCAGTGGGTATCACCATTCAGAAACAGTCAGATGCCAACGCCGTGGAAGTAAGTGAGAAAACTCTTGCAGCCCTGGCTCAACTGGAAGAAACGTACGCCGCCGAAGGCCTGAAATTCAACATCGCCTCTGATAATTCCACCTTCACCATGGAGGCCGCCGACTCGGTACTGCATGACTTAATGATTGCTGTTGTGCTGGTGGCCATTGTTATGCTGTTGTTCCTGCACTCGCTGCGTAACGCCGTGATTGTGATGATTTCCATTCCGGCCTCTTTGGTGGCCACGTTTATTGTGATGTTCCTGTTGGGTTACTCGTTGAACCTGATGTCGTTGCTGGCGCTTTCGCTGGTAGTTGGTATTCTGGTAGATGATGCCATTGTGGTGATTGAGAACATTTACCGCCACATGGAAATGGGTAAATCTCCGGCCCAGGCGGCTTATGATGGTATTAAGGAAATCAGTGCCACCGTTACCTCCATTACTTTGGTAATTGTGGTGGTGTTCATCCCTATTGCCTTGTCTACGGGCCTGGTGTCAGATATTCTTCGGCAGTTTGCTGTGGTAGTGGCCGTGGCCACCATGATTTCACTTTTCGTGGCCTTTACCCTTATTCCGCTTCTGGCTAGCCGCTTCTCTAAATTGGAGCACCTGTCAGATAAAACCATCTTTGGTCGCGTTATTCTTTCCTTTGAGCGTTTCCTGGATAGAGTGATTGACGGTTTCACTGGTGCCCTGAAGTGGGCTTTCAACCACAAGTTCATCACGCTGGCGGTGACATTCCTATTGTTAGTAGGCTCTTTTGCTCTTGTTCCGCTTGGGTTTATCGGTTCTGAATTTATCCCGACCGGTGACCGGGGCGAAGTAAGCTTACAGCTGGAACTCCCTAAGAATGCCACAGTTGAGCAAACAAACTTCGCTACCAAACAGGTAGAGCAATACCTACAGTCTATCCCGGAAGTAGACAAAGTGTTTACCACGGTGGGCACCACGGCATCGGCGCAAGCCGGGCAGAACTCCGCCAACAAAGCCGAGCTGTCCGTTACGCTGGTAGATGTAAGTAAGCGGGCGTTCAGCACCCAGAAATTCAGCCGCCAGGCCAAAGCCGACATTGAAAGCAAACTACCCGATGTGGAGGTAACCCCGGTGCCGGTAGGCATGGTAGGAAACTCCCAGGCTCCAATTCAGGTGGTGCTTTCCGGCCCAAATATAGATACCCTGATGGCTTTCTCACAAGTAGTAATGCGTGAGATAGAGAAAGTGGGCGGTACCGTAGATGCGGAGGTATCTGTTGAAGGCGGTAACCCCGAAATTGAAGTGGAAGTTGACCGGGCCAAAATGGCGAGCCTGGGCTTGTCACTGGAGATGGTGGGCGCCACCATGCGCATGGCCTTCAACGGCGACGACAACGCCACTTTCCGCTCCGGCACCCAGGACTACGACATCAACATTAGGTTAGATGAGTTTGACCGCCGCAGCGTTTCCGATATCAGCAACATGTCGTTTGTGAACAGTCAGGGGCAATTGATTCGGTTGGCGCAGTTTGCCAATATCAAACAATCTACCGGCCCGTCGCAATTGGAACGTACCAACCGGGTAACTTCTGTGAACGTGAACTCGCAGGTAATCGGCCGGCCGGCTGGTTCAGTGGGTGCCGAGATTCAGGCAAGAATGGCTGAGATTAAAGTACCTAACGGAGTAACCGTTGACTACGCCGGTGACTTGAAGAACCAAAGCGAAGGTTTCGGTACGCTGGGCTTGGCCTTGCTGGCCTCCATCATCTTCGTGTACCTGATTATGGTGGCCCTGTATGACTCGTATGTGTACCCGCTGGTAGTATTGTTCTCTATTCCGCTGGCTATTATTGGGGCTTTGTTGGCCCTGGCCCTGGCCGCGCAAAACTTGAGCATATTCTCCATTCTGGGGATTATCATGATGATTGGCCTGGTAGCCAAGAACGCCATTATGGTGGTAGACTTTACAAACCAGATGAAGAAAGAAGGCCACGAGGTAAAACACGCCTTGATAGAAGCCGTCCGCATCCGCTTCCGCCCTATTTTGATGACCACCCTGGCCATGGTGTTTGGTATGTTGCCGATTGCTTTGGCAGGCGGCTCCGTAGGCGCCACCAAGAATGGCCTGGCCTGGGCCTTGATCGGGGGTTTGAGTTCCTCTATGTTCCTCACCCTGATTGTGGTACCAGTTATTTACTACGGCTTTGACCGCATACTGGCCAAGTTCGGCTGGGACAAGCAAACTGAGATTGTGCTGATTGACAAGACCGCCGAAGAACTGGAGCGTGAAACCGCTGAATTGGAAGCCAAGAAAGAAGAGCATGGCCATGTGGCTTTAGTATAAGTACAACACACCACCTGAGATCATGAATGATGAGAAAGGCGGGCGCATTTTGTGCCCGCTTTTCTGACTTTCCTTTATGAAACTGCACTTGCCCTTGGGTATACGGATCAGACGGAGTACTTTTGCGGCTCTTTTATCTGAAGGCTTTCAAAGTGCTTCGGTTAAAAATTTCTAATACCATTTATTTGATTAAAGTCTTTACTTTCTACAGATATGATTCCCGCAACTTCCCCTTCTGTCGCCCAGAAGGTTTTAAGAGTAATCAGCAACGTAAAATCCATTAAGCCCTCCAGGCTTCGCACTTCTGCTGACCTCAACAAAGAATTCGGTTTCGATACCTTTGATGTGGTGAGTATTATTTGGGAACTAGAGAAAATCTTTAAAATTAACATTCCCGACGAAGTACCCCTTCGCACTGTTGGTGATTTTGTAGAGTATGTTTCCAGCCAGACCAACCGGCAGAAATAATGTATGTAGATCTAAAAAACGAAGAAAGGCAGGAGAACATCCTGCCTTTCTTCGTTTTAGACCTGTTTTCAATAAAACAGGTCTAAAACAGGTGAATCCAATTTTTTTTCCTGGAAAAAGCTTTCGCTGATGCCACAATTGTTTTAAAGTTGAAGAGGCTCTAAAGGAAGTTTTCTATTTTAGCCTTACTTTTCTAAAAACTGCCCGAAAACAAATGAAGAATAGCCTGAGACTCTGTCTTTTCCTTTGTACCTCCTTTTTCTGCTTCTCTTCCGCCACCGCTCAAAAAAAGAAAGACGCTCCTTTTGAACCCGCTGAACTGGTAAACCCGCTCATGGGTACTGATTCTAAGCCAGAGCTTTCTACCGGCAACACCTACCCTGCCGTAGCCGTGCCCTGGGGAATGAACCTCTGGACGCCCCAAACCGGCACCATGGGCCACGGCTGGGCGTATACCTACGATGCCGACAAAATAAGAGGTTTCAAGCAAACACACCAGCCCAGCCCCTGGATGAACGACTACGGCCAGTTTGTCATTATGCCGGTGACCAGAAAAATGCGGTTCGATCAGGATGGTCGCGCCAGCTGGTTTTCGCATAAATCTGAAGTCGCAAAGCCTTATCATTACAGCGTGTACCTAGCCGACCATGACGTGACCGCCGAATTCACCCCCACCGAGCGCGCCGCCCAGTTCCGATTCACTTACCCCAAAGCCGACAGCTCCTTTATTGTGATTGACGCCTTAGACCGTGGCTCTTACATTAAAGTGATTCCGAAGGAAAAAAAGATTATAGGCTATACCACCCGCGCCGCCCGCTCTAACCCAAAAGACTTTAAGAATTACTTCGTTATTTACGTTGACAAACCAATTGCCCTTGCGCGCACCTTCAGAGGCAAAAGCCTGACTGGGAATGACACCCTAGAACTCACCTCTAACCACTCAGGCGCGGTGATTGGGTTCAAGACAAACGACGGCGAGCAAGTGAACCTGAAAGTTGCCTCTTCATTCATCAGCTTTGAGCAGGCCGAATTGAACCTAAAGCGCGAACTGGCACAGGATAATTTTGAGGCTACCAAAGAGAAGGCCCGCCAGCTCTGGAACACCACCTTAGGCAAAATAAAAGTAGAGGGCGGCACCGATGAGCAGCAGCGGACTTTCTACTCCTGCCTTTACCGCACGCTCTTCTTCCCGCACAAAATGTACGAGGTGAACGCCCAGAACAAAGCAGTGCATTATAGCCCTTACACCGGAAAAGTACATGACGGCTACCGCTTCGCCGGCACCGGCTTCTGGGACACGTTCCGGGCACTGTACCCGTTCCTGAACTTCCTGTACCCAAGCATTAACGTAGAAATGCAGGCGGGTCTGGTGAATGATTACCTGGAGGGCGGCTGGCTGCCCGAGTGGTCTAGCCCTGGCTATGCCGATATTATGGTGGGTAACAACTCGGCCTCGGTAGTGGCAGATGCTTACATCAAAGGCCTACGCGGCTATGACATTGAAAAACTGTATGAGGCGCTGTTGCACGGTGCCAACAACGAGGGGCCAATTTCCGCCATCGGACGCAAGGGCGCAGAGTATTACAAAGAATTGGGTTACGTTCCGTATGACGTGAAAATCAACGAGAACGCCGCCCGTACCCTGGAGTATTCCTATGATGACTTCACCATCTACCAACTGGCCAAAGCCCTGAACAAACCACAGGCTGAGATTGATCTATACGCCAAGCGCGGACAGAACTACCGCCACTTATTTGACCCCAGCACCGGCCTTATGCGCGGCAAAAACCAAGACGGCACGTTCCAATCTCCGTTCAACCCCTTCAAATGGGGCGACGCCTTTACCGAAGGCAACAGCTGGCACTATAGCTGGAGCGTGTTTCATGATGTGCAGGGGTTGATTGATTTGATGGGCGGCAAAGAGAACTTCGTAAAAAAGTTGGACTCGGTGTTTACGCTGCCACCGGTATTCGATGACAGCTACTACGGCAGTGTTATTCATGAAATACGCGAAATGCAGATTGCCAACATGGGTCAGTACGCACACGGCAACCAGCCCATCCAGCACATGATTTACCTCTACAACCACGCTGGCGCCCCCTGGAAAGCGCAGTACTGGGTGCGCGAAACCTTGAACCGTATGTATAAACCCACTCCAGACGGCTACATTGGCGATGAGGACAACGGCCAGACCTCGGCTTGGTATGTGTTCAGTGCCTTAGGTTTCTACCCTGTCACCCCCGGCACCACCCAATACGTGTTGGGCGCACCACTCTTTCCTAAAATGACTGTTACTCTGGAAAACGGCAAGAAGCTGACCATTGAGGCCCCTAAGAACAGCGACGAGAACCGCTACGTGCAATCGCTCAAGTTCAACGGCAAAACCTATGACCGCAATTGGCTAGATCACTTTGATTTGATGAAAGGTGGTAAGCTGAAGTTTGAGATGGGGCCGAAACCAAATATGCAAAGAGGCACAAAGGAAAGTGCTTTCCCTTATTCTTTTTCCAGGCAACAGTAATAGGTAAGGGTGAAAATTCTACACAATAAGCCGCTGTTCGGGATTTCCTAATCCTGAACCATTCTGTCGGGGATTTATCAATCCCCTTGGCGCCTTCTGATGGGGCACGGGGATTAGGAAATCCCCGACAGAGGACTTTCGGATTGATAAATCCGAAAGAGCAAGAGTAAGAGCAGGGGTAACTTTACTAAACGGAAACGCTTCTTCAGTAAATGAAGAAGCCGTTTCCGTTATAGGGCTGAATTTTCAAAATTAAGCTAAAAATGCGACTGGTTAAATATCAGAGTAAGACGTGGGGCGAAGCAAATAAATATCGGCGCGTAAAAAATTGTTGGCGTATTCTGACATAGCGCTTAGTTTCTTCCATGTTGGGTCTTCTCCAAATGCTTTCCACTTTTCATCACGGGCTGCTTTGTTTTCAAAGGTGGTCATATATAGCAGGTTAGGCATTTTACTTCCGGCTTTTACCTGACCGTAGAAAACAGCGTTGAAACCCAGTCTATCGAAAATGGCCATTTCCCCGTTGTTGAACATGTCAATTTTGTTCTGGTGGAGTTTCTCAGTGGCGGCTTCATAGCTCCGTAACTCATAGACTCTATCAGCAGCATTTGACTTCAAGTTAGGCATTGAAAAAGCAGGCTTTCCTGCAAAAGCTTCCATCATAATTACTTCCATCCGGTCATAGACTGGGTTGTTATGCGCCGCCTCTAAATAATCCTTTCCGGCAGATTGAAACTGTTTGTCCTTCTGCAGTTTAGAATCCAACTGAAACATCTGCTCAGAAGACCTGAAGGGAATGAACACGTAAACTAACTTTTTAGCAGGTGTGGTTGTCTTTTCTGCCAACTCCTCGGCAGGTTTGAAAACCCCAACTTTGGCGATGCCTGCTCTGTGCAAGGCAGGCAAGTAGGCCTCTTTTAAAAACGCATCAAGCCGGTCTTCCTGCTTTTGGTTATTAAGATGGTAAATCTTCAGTTGGTAGAATTCGGGTTTAGGAGCTGCAACAGCCTGTAACTGAAGGCCTAGACAAACGAATGCTAGAAGCAAGAAGAATACTGTTGCCTTCTTATTGGTTGAAGTCATATTCTCGGTTTCATGTTTAAGAGTTATAGGAGCATTTTCAGGAGAAATTCAAAAATTATTCACCTGTTCAGTTTGCAAAAAGTATTTAACAAAAGAGCTGTAAGAGTACACTTACAGCTCTTCGTTTTTGGCCTCTTTTTCTAAATTCAGGGCAAAAACAGCAGACTATATTTATTTTAAAATCTGCTCAATGCGGTCTAACTCTTCCGTGCCGAACTGGGTATTGTCCATGCATTTAAGGGAGTCTGCCAATTGAGAAGGTGTGCTGGCGCCAATAAGTACTGACGTCACGCGTGGGTCTTTCAGAAGCCATGCCAATGCCATCTGGGCCAGAGACTGTCCGCGTTGCTCGGCCATCTCGTTCAGCAGTTGAATTTGCTCCAGCTTATCTGCGGTTATGTCTTCCCGCTGTAAAAAGCCGTGAGATTTAGCGGCACGTGAATTCTCCGGTATTCCACCCAAGTACTTGTTTGTGAGCAAGCCCTGTGCCAGCGGTGAGAACGGAATGCAACCCACTCCCTCCTTCTCCAGCAAGTCCAGCAGGCCGTCTTCTACCCAGCGCACAAACATAGAATACTTCGGCTGATGGATAAGGCAAGGAGTACCCAGTTCTTTTAGAATCTCCAGCGCTCTTGTGGCTTCGGGCACGTCATAATTAGATAAACCTACATATAGTGCCTTTCCCTGCCGCACAATCAGGTCAAGGGCCGTCATGGTTTCTTCCAAAGGCGTGTCTGGGTCGGGACGGTGGTGGTAGAAAATATCAACATAGTCCAAGCTCATGCGCTTTAAGCTGGCATCAAGGCTGGAAACCATGTATTTTTTGGAACCCCACTCGCCATATGGCCCCTCCCACATTTTATAACCCGCTTTGGTAGATATTATCAGCTCATCACGGTAGCCTCGGAAGTCTTCTTTCAGAATCTTTCCGAAGTTTTCTTCGGCAGAGCCGGGAGGCGGCCCATAATTGTTGGCTAAGTCAAAATGGGTAACACCAGCATCAAAGGCATCACGGAGGATTTGTCGGCTATTCTCCAGCACATCTACATGCCCGAAGTTATGCCACAGCCCCAGCGAAAGGGCTGGCAATTTCAATCCGCTTCGGCCACAACGGCGGTATTCCATTTGGCTGTAACGGTTTGGTGAGGGAGTATAAGACATAGTTTATTTCTTTGTTTAAACGGGAAATTACAGCATCCTATCCGCAACCGCAAAATTAGATTCGGGTTAGCTACCGAAGCGTTCGTTCAAAAAGGGCTATGGTTCTTTGCCAAGCCAGTTTTGCCACCGCCTCATTGTATCTGGTGGGTGAGGTATCATTGTTGAAAGCGTGGTTGGCTCCCTCGTAAACATATAACTGATACTTGGTGCCCGCCTCTTTCAGTGCCTTCTCAAACTCCGGAATACCTGCGTTTACCCGTTCATCCAGTCCACCATAATGTAGCAGCAATTTCGCTTTGATCTTAGGTACATCCTCCGCCTTGGGCTGACGACCGTAATACGCCACGGCAGCGTCTAACTCTGGCGAATGCACCGCCAACTGTCCTGCCATGGCTCCGCCCCAGCAAAAACCCACGCAGCCGGTGTTACCATTGCTGTTTTTATGCGTGCGCAAATACTCTAAGCCTTTCAAAAAGTTGGTGAGGTTCTGTTGCGTATAAAGTTTGGAGATAAGGGTACGAGCTTCGTCTTCATCTGCAGGTGTGCCGCCAAACGGCGACAAGGCATCTGGAGCCAACGCTAGAAATCCTGCCTGTGCCACTCGCTTGGCAACATCTTTTATGTGCGGGTTTAGCCCTCGGTTTTCATGAATCACCAATACCGCGCCCAGCTTCTTCTTCCCTTTAGGCTGCGCCAGAAACCCTTTCATAGCCACACCCTCCGCCCCAGAATACGTGATTTCTTCTGTCAGCAGGTCCTTGTCATCTACCGTAGCGGCACTGGCATAATTATTCTCCAGCAACGGCAGTACCGTCATGGCCATGGCCAAAGAGCCCGTCAACTTTGTAAGCTTATTGATAAACTCTTTCCGGCTGAGCGGCGTGTGGGTGTACTCGTCAAAGAGGTTAATGATGCGCTGGTCCATCTGTTTGTTTGTTGATTGTTAGTTGTTGATTGTTCTTTGGGTAACTCCTTCTATTAATTTTGATGATTAAGAAATTTGCAGAGGTGTTTTTGTGCTAGTTTTTGAAAAACAGGCTCAAAACAAGGTAGTTAAATAAAATTAGATGCAGTAGCCTAAACGAACAACTGCCCGCTCAAAAGACCTCGTAGCGTCCGGAGGACCTGCGAGCGTCTGTGCCAGTAGCCGTTACCTTTGCAGTTTTGCCAATCAGAAGATTGGCTGTCCAGCAAGTGCGTAGAGCGCTGCGCTAACTCTACGCACAACTTTATAAAACAATCAACAACAAACAATCAGCAATCAATTACTTCCTTGGTTTGCTGCTCATGTAAAACGTCAGCTTCCCGCCTTTGGCCAAATCTGAATGGTTCAGGAACGGTTGGGTCAACGGCTTACTATTCAACTCCACCTTCTGCACGAACACATTCTTATCGCTTTGGTTTTTAGCTTCCACGGTAAAAGTCTTGCCGTTCTCCAGATTGATGGTGGCTTCTTTGACAGCAGGGCTGCCTAAAGCGTATTGCTCAGAACCAGGGGCGACCGGATAAAAGCCGAGGGAGCTGAACAGGTACCAGGCGCTCATCTGGCCGCAGTCGTCGTTGCCGCCCAAGCCATCTGGCGTGGATTGGTACTGCTTTTTCAGAATCATGCGCACGCGCTCCTGCGTTTTCCAGGGCTGGTTTGTCCAGTTGTAAAGGTAAGCAGCGTGGTGAGCCGGCTCGTTCCCGTGCACGTAGTTCCCTATAATACCCTCGCGGGTGATGTCTTCCGTATCTGCGAAGAACTCATCGGGCAAGTGCATGGTGAAGAGCGAGTCAAGGTGGGGCACGAACTTCTTGTTCCCGCCCATGGACTGAATCAAAGCGGCCGGATCTTGCGGCACGTAAAGGCTGTAGTTCCAGGCGTTGCCCTCAATGAAGCCTTGGTTATGAGTACTCAGCACATCGAACTCCTTTTTGAACGTACCATCGCTCATTTTAGGACGCATGTAGCCAATGCTCTTGTCGTACACATTTTTCCAGTTCTGGGCACGTTGGCTAAACTCTTGATATACGTCCTGGCGGTTCAATTTCTTGGCCACTTGAGCAATGCACCAATCATCATAAGCGTACTCCAAAGTTTTAGAAACGGAAGAACTGTTCTTGTCTTCGGGTACGTAGCCCAATTGCATGTAGTACTGCAGACCATCATAGTAGCCTTGGCGGGCGGTGGCTACGCAGGCATCCAAAGCACGGTTAGCGTCACCTGTGTAGGTGCCTTTCATGATGGCATCGGCAATGACGGAGACGCTGTGGTAGCCAATCATGCACCAGTTCTCGTTGGCGTGGTGCGACCACACCGGCAGCATGTGGTGCACGCTCTGGTCATAGTGCGCCAGCATGGAATTGATCATGTCCGCGTTGCGCTTGGGCTGCACCACATTAAACCAAGGGTGCAGGGCGCGGTAGGTGTCCCAGAGGGAGAACGTGGTGTAGTTGGTGAAGCCGTTGGCCTGGTGGTTATTTTGGTCAAGACCTCGGTACTGGCCGGTAACATCCATATAAGTGGTGGGGCCCAGGAAGGTGTGATAGAGAGCGGTGTAGAAATTGATGTAGTCATCTTTGGTGGGCAGCACGGCCCGTACCTTGCTCAGCTCCTGGTTCCACTGCGCCTGGCTCTCCTGCTTCACACGGTCAAAATCCCAGTGCGGTATTTCAGTGCGCATGTTGGCCAGAGCCCCCTCAGTACTTACAGGGGAAAGCGCGAACTTCACCTTTATCTTCTCCCCTTCCTCCGTTTTAAAATTGAAGTATGCCCGTAGCTGCTCTCCTGCCATCTCTGGGAAGTTTTTGCTCTGGTCAAACTTCCGCCAGAAACCGCGATACACCTGCGCCTTGCCATAGTCTTTGTTTCCGTAACTCTCTATTGGCTTAGAAAAAGACATGGCAAAATATACAGTTCGGGTACGTGCCCACCCATTGGTTTGCCTAAACCCAGTCACCAAGGTGTCATTTTCTACCCGGAAGAAGGTCCAGACGTTTTTGTCTTCATAGTTGTAGATGCCGTGCATCAAATCCAGAATGATGTGCGCCTCGTCAGACTTTGGGAAAGTGTACTGGTGCATGCCCACACGGTTAGTGGCCGTGAGTTCGGCTTTAATGTTGTGGTCGTCCAGCAGCACGCTGTAATAAGCCGGCTCTGCTTTTTCATTGGCGTGCAAGAACTTAGACCGATAGCCTTTCTCGGGCTGCGTTTCAGTGCCTGGGTTCAGCTGCAGTTTACCGGTAGTGGGCATGAGCAGAAAATCGCCTAAGTCAGAATGACCGGTGCCGCTGAAGTGCGTGTGGCTGAAGCCAACAATGGTAGGGTCATCGTACTGGTAGCCCGCACAGTATTTGTACACGTCTTTGTTGTACTTCCCGTTCACCGCGTACGGAATGGTATCGGTATCGGGTGAGAGCTGCACCATGCCAAAAGGGGCCGTAGCTCCTGGATACGTATGGCCCATCTTGTGCGTGCCTATCATAGGGTTCACCCACTGCACCAAATCAAACTTTGGTTTTTGACCGAAAGAAAAGAACTGGCAGAGTAAAAAAACTATTAGAATAAACTTTCTCATGGAGGTTAGCTAACAGATAAATTTTAGCAAATCTAAAGATATAAAAAAGACCATACAGGTTTTAAAAACCTGTATGGTCTTGCAAGAGCTTTTAATTCTTGCGCTGTTTTTCAGAAATCAGCCTGAAAACGCTTCAGCGGGGTTCCTTCTCCCTTGGGGAGAAGGTTAGGATGAGGGGAAATACGGTTCATATAGTAAAAGCGGCTATTCAAGAAAATGAGGCTGGTCTATGAATATTCAACGGCAATTGCTTCGTTGCTGCCGTTTGCCCCCTCACCCTAACCCTCTCCCCAAGGGAGAGGGAATGACTGTAATGCATTTCGGGGCTGCTTTTCAAAAAATATGCGCAAAACTCCTCTTTCTGGGCTTGAGGAACTACGGCACCACCACAATTTTTCCTGTTGTGTGGTGCGTGGCAATCTGCTTTAAAGCTTCGGAGGCATCATCTAAAGAATATTTCTCACTCACGTGTACCTTTAGCTTACCCGCCTCGGCTATTTCCCTGATATGCTCCAGCTCTGTTGAATTAGGCTCCACAAACCAGTAGTGAAAGTTTATGCTTTTGTCTATGTCCTCTCCGTGGTTTAGAATGGAAACCAAAGTACCACCAGATTTCAGGGCTTTCAAACTTTGCTGCAGGGTTTCGCCGCTGGCGCAGTCAAAGATCAGATCAACCCCGTCTGGATAAATTTCCTTTACCGCCGCGCCCACGTCAGTGTCCTTGTAGGTGACGGTGTGGTCGGCGCCCAGTTCTTTCATGAACGCATGATTTTTCTGGCTGGCTACGCCAATGACCGTGACTCCTTTCTCTTTGGCCAACTGAATGCCTAGGCTTCCCACACCACCTGAAGCACCCAATATCAGCACTGTTTGCCCCGCCTGCAGGTTACCCACATCAAACATAGATTGGTACGCCGTTAGCCCCACCAGCGGAATACCGGCTGCCTCTTCAAAGCTGAGGTTCTTGGGCTTATGCGCCAGATAGCTCTCCGGTAGCACAATATATTCGGCGAAGGTACCGTGCTGCACGGTAGGGCGGCGGGCGTAGGCGTACACTTCGTCGCCAACATTGAAGCGGCGGGCACTAAAGGCGCGGTCTTCTACCACGCCGGCCACGTCCCAACCTGGTATGGCCGGAAACTGCGTGGGTATCATATCTTTTAAATAGCCCTCACGCACCACATAATCTACCGGATTCACGCCGGCGGCTTTTATACGCACCAGCACTTCTCCCTCTTTCAGTTCAGGCACCTCCAGTTGGCCTACTTTTATCTTTTCCGGTCCACCAAACTCCTCATAAAAGGCTGCTTTCATTTCTTTTGCCATAGTTCAACTAATTATTTGAATGTGCGGTTGATTCATCATTCTCTTTTACTTCTTATAACAGAAGTAGTTTTAAAACACCCGACTCGGAAAGCTCAGCCTTCTTTAGAAAAACCGTTGTTTTAGGTCTGTTTTCGCAAAATCAGGCCGAAAACAGCAGCTTAGCAATAGCTGTTTCGCGCTTAGGTCTCGTAAACCTTTATTACCTTTATCCTGAATTATATCCCCCACCACGGTTTAACGTGCCTTACCCAGGCCTGAAACCACATGTTATTTTATATGAGCGCAGACGTACAATCACTGGAACCTAAATCCCTCTGGAGCCATTTTACCGCCTTAAATTCTGTTCCCAGACCTTCTAAAAAAGAAGAGCGGATCATTAAATTCATGCAGGATTTCGGGAACAGCCAAGGCTTTGAAACAATTACTGACGAAGCAGGCAACGTCATCATAAAAAAGCCAGCCAGCCCGGGCATGGAGAACCGGCAAACCGTGGTACTGCAAAGCCATTTAGACATGGTGCACCAGAAAAACGCCGACACTGACTTTGACTTCCTGAGCCAGGGAATACAGATGTACGTAGACGGCGACTGGGTTAAAGCGAAAGGCACTACACTCGGTGCGGACAATGGCATTGGAGTAGCCACCATGATGGCCCTGCTCACTTCTCAAGATATTGCCCACCCGCCGCTGGAGTGCCTGTTCACTATTGACGAAGAAACCGGCATGACCGGTGCCATGGGCTTGAAAGGCGGCCTGCTCAGCGGTTCTATTCTGTTGAATCTAGACACCGAGGATGACCGGGAACTTACCATTGGTTGCGCTGGCGGCATTGATGTCACAGCCACTGGTGTGTATTATGAAGAAAACATTCCTTTTGATTTTGTAGGTTACCGCCTTAGCCTCACCGGCCTTACCGGTGGCCACTCGGGCATGGACATTCACTTGGGTAGGGGGAACGCCAACAAACTTATGAACCGTGTGCTGTACCAGGCCGCCGATAAGCTGCACGCCCGTGTGTACAGCATTGACGGGGGCAGCCTTCGCAATGCTATTCCGCGTGAGTCTTTTGCCGAGATAGCCGTACCCGAGGCCCGTGCCGATGTTTTTGAGCAGTTTTTGGAAAATCAGGCCGAAATCATCAAAGCTGAGTATGCCTTAACAGACCCTAATCTCCAAATCAAGTCGGAAGTCATTGACCTGCCTCAGGTTTCTATTTCCTCTGATTTCCAGAACCAGTTGTTACGGGTTCTCTACGCCTGCCCCAACGGTATATACCGGATGAGCCCTGCCATTGAGGGACTGGTGCAGACGTCAAACAACTTAGCCCGTGTGTTGGTGAAAGATGGCTCCTACTCTATTCAATGCCTCACCCGTTCCTCAGTAGACACTGAGAAAAATGACTTAGCTCAAGCCATACAAAGCACGTTTGAGTTGACTGGCGCCGAGGTTACGTTCAAAGGCTCTTACCCAGGTTGGACACCTAATCCAGATTCCACTATCGTGAAAACCATGAGTAATCTATACCGTGAGCTATTTGACGACGTGCCGCATGTAAACGCCTGCCACGCTGGCTTGGAATGCGGAATTTTGGGCACACATTATCCAGAAATGGAAATGATATCCTTCGGCCCAAATATTACGGGCGCCCATTCGCCTGACGAAAAAGTGCAGATAAGCTCAGTTCAAAAGTACTGGGGCTTTTTACTGGAGACTTTAAAACGAATTCCGGAGAAAGCTTAAACCCATTGACCTTCAAAGCCAAAGCCACTCCCCTTACCTAGGAGTGGCTTTGGCTTTTATGAAAATTCAGCATCCGCATCTGGTTTATAATAGTCACATTATAGATCAGAAAGTACCTAGCTTAGGTAAGCGCCCCCTACCATTCCGCCTATTTCATACGTTTCCCAGTTATGGATAAGAAAAGTTCTACCCCAGAAAACCAACTCCCTCAAATTAAGCAGAAGGAAACCTCTAGCCTTACTCAGCTGCAGCAGCAGTTTAACAGCCGAATTACTGAGATTGACACCTTAAAAGCTCAGATTGCGGAGCGGAACACCATTGTGGAAGAAGCCCGAGCAAGAGTGCAGAAAGAAATTCACCCGTTGGTGCAGAAGTTGGTGCAGCAACGGGTACGGTATGTACACATGCTTGACGAGGCTTTTGACCAGGACTTTTTACCTAAGCAGGAGAAAATGAAGCTGGCGCACCTGATCAAAGACCTTGCCCACGCCCTGCTCAAAAACAACGGCATTGAAGAACTAAAAACGCTACACGACAAATATGTGCGGATTTCTTATAAAGAGGAAACGCAGCAGAATAGTGCCCAGGCCAGAGAAGAAGCGCAGCAAACGCTCAAAAAAATGCTAGGTATAGAACTCGGGCACGATGACATGGATAGTTTAGAGGCGCTTCAGGCCCGGCTAGACAAACAAATGCTGGAGGAACAGCAAAAGCGCGAGCAGCAGCAGGCAAGCCGCCAAAAGTCTAAAGCGCAGTTGGCCAAGGAAGAAAAAATGAAGGTGGAGTTGCAGAGCATCAGCAAAGCCACCCGTAAACTCTATACCACTTTGGTAAAGCTGCTACACCCCGATAAAGAACAGGACCCTACGGCCCGCATCTGGAAAGAGGAAGCCATGAAGAAAGTGACCATTGCGTATAACCAAGACGACTTTTATGAATTACTGCGCCTGCAAATGGAGTTTATGCATGAGCAGGAACAGCATTTAGACCAGGTGCCAGAAGAACAGCTCACCTATTACATTCAACTTTTAAAAGAGCAGATAAGAGAACTACAGGAAGAACAAAGCAACTTCTTTTTCAGTCCGGAAGGTCGTCTTTATAACAACTTCGGTGGCAGCCCTAAACAAATGGAAGCCAAATTCAGAAAAGCTAAAAATGCTATCAGGGAAGAGATTCAGCAGCTACAGTACAGCATAACAGAATTTCAAGACCCTAAACAGCTGCGAGAATACCTGAAAGGGCTAGAGCTTCAGTAGTTTTGTATGTAAATTAGCCCATCTGTTTTAGGCTTACTTTTTGAAAATCAGGTCTAAAAGGTAACGGCGTGATTTTTCCGTATTTGTACACCCAACTCCGGCACTGGCTACTGCGTATATAAATACATACCTATATCTCACCATATACATACACGAAGATGAATGACGAAGCAGAATATAGGACCCGCGGTAACTGGAACGAACTGAAAGGCAAAATCAAAATGGCCTACGCAGACCTAACCGAAGACGACCTGACCTATGATGAGGGACAGGAAGACAAATGGATTGGCAAGCTCCAGCAAAAGCTAGGGAAAACAGAGCATGAGGTAAAGGCCTGGCTCAACTCTCTTTAAGCTTTCGTTTACCACAACAATCCCTGGTCTCGGCCTGTTCGGTAGAGACAGGGATTTTTTTGCCCTAAGCATTTCTTCAAAACATTGCTGAAATTCTCAGCAAAAAACCACCTACTTATCAACTTCAGACAAAGAAAAACCCGCTCTATGAAAGCGGGTCTTTAAGTGATTTAAGGTAGTGTGTTTCGTTTATTTTGTTGCATATTTTACCAGTTGGGTTCCGGTTAAAGCTCTGTAGGCTTTTTGCTGTGTAGGGGTAAGCATCTGCAGAAGAGCAACTGTATAGTTTTCGTTAATTACATCTACATCAGCAGCACCTTGCTGTAAGGCTTCAATTCTGTTAAGCTCCAGAATTCTTACTTTTAAGTACATGGCCTCATTCAACTCTAAGGCATTAGCTATTTGACGAGCAGAAGCAGTGGCTGCGGCGGCGTTAGAGTTGCTGGTAGAACCTGCAACAGATATACCGGCAAAAGAAAGAGCAAGTGCGAAGGCTAGTACTAAAGTTTTCATGGGGCAAAGCTTTTTTGGGTTATTGTTGACACAAAGTTGCCCCTAAAAACTAAGCTCAATTTATATTTTAGATTAGCTGTAGTTTAACCTAGATAAAAGTGGACAAATCAACGGTTAGTAAAAAACCCACTTCTAAAAACGCGTTGAATCCACCTTTTTACCCGTTGAATACCGCCTGCAGCTAAAATGTGATACAATTTCGCTGTTTAATTGCACTGCATTTGCCTGTTAGTTCAGAGAATGGACAGTACGTTTTGTGGTGGGCGACCTATTACGGCCTTGTTTCCGTGCACTACTATGGGCCGCTCTATCAGTACTGGGTTCTGCACCAGCACCTGTAGCCACTCCTGTTGGGTAAGGTGTTGCCCGGCGTAAACTTCTTTGTAGAGCTTCTCGCCCTTCCTGATTATATCTTCCGGACCAAGCCCTAACTTTTCCAGTACAGTTTGCAGCTCCTCGGCAGAAGGGGTATCAGTGAGGTAATGTACTACCTTAAGTGGTTGGCCGCTACTCTGCAAAAGTGCCAGAGTTTCACGGCTTTTACTGCAGCGGTTATTGTGGTAGATTGTTAACATACAGACAAAGATTTAAAATATTGTGTAAGAATAATATTATTGGGATTTACCTGTTACATTAGGCTTCTATTCCTTTAAAAAAAAATATTTCCAACAGCTTAAACAAATCGGCCCTCATTTGCTTATTAAGTAAAACGCTACCCTATGCTGCTGCTCAAAGATAGTTTGGTTGAGTTACATTATGATGTTACCACAGATATACTGTCCATGAAGTGGCCTGATCTTACAGGTCTGACCAAGTCAGAAATCATGCATTCCTTGAAGAAAGTAATAGATACACTCAAGTTCTATGATATCAAGAAATTCTTGATAGACAGCCGTGGCAACAGAATAGAGGTACCGGTAGAAGACCACCGGCAAGTGGTACACCAGTTTGGGGTACAACTGTTGACAACCCGGGTTGAAAAGCTAGCCCGAATAGCCTCCAATGACATGGTAAGGGAAGACAGAACCCATAAGCTGGTTGAAGAGGTAAATAAAGAAATAACCTTTAACATGCAGTTTCAGGAGTTTGATAACGAACAAGCTGCTTTAGCATGGTTGAAGGGGCATTAATTTTATCACTTCTTCATGTCATTTGTTTATTTGTCGGCTCAAAAATTACTCTTCATACATACCTTTTCTGTTAAATAAAGTATATACTAAAATATACTCCTTCTAAGAATAAGCAACAGGAGCTATCATACCTATTTCAGCCTTCTATTTAGTTAAAGTCTACTCAAAATTGAATAAGCTAAATAACTACTGCTATGGAACGCGAGTCCGTTATTCTTAAACAGAACCAGCTGTACACCGTCTGCCACTATTCCCGAGACAAAATTTTGCAACTTACTTGGGTTCAGGAACCTTCCCCTGCCAAATATCAACAGGGCACCTTGGTTTTCTGAAACTTCTGCATGAGTATAGGGTCAAAAAAGTAATACTAGACAGTAGCAAAAGAGGCAATCCTACCCCTCAAGATCTGATATGGCTTTCGCACCAGGTAGCGCCAATTCTTTGTGACGAAGAAGTAAGACAGCTGGCGGTGGTCGTGCCCAAAGACCCTAATCACGCCCGAAATTTAGAATGTTGCCTGATGACCTCAGAAGTATGTTATGAGCTGCAATTCTTTTATGCAAGCCAAGATGCGTTAGAATGGCTCATTTCACCTTCCCAGCCGCAGCGGGGACGAGCCGTAGCCTAGCTGGGCAGTGATATCATTGATTATCTATGCTTTTAAGCCTGTTTTTAGATAAAACAGCTTAAAGCATAGATAATCACTTTGTCATCCTGAGCGAAGCCGAAGGATCTAACGAAGACTTCTTCAAATGAGGTAACAAAGGTCACGAACAATAATCTTTTACTATTTTGACAAAAGGCAACAGTATTTTCTTTAATATGCCTCTCCGTTAGATCCTTCGACATCGCTCAGGATAACCGAAAAAGAAAGGAAAAGCTTTTAGCCAGAGACAATAGTTAATCCACGCGCTTCAGATATGTGGAAACTTCGATTTACTGTGTCTACACAAAAAAAAGCAGCTAACTGGGTTATTCCCAATAGCTGCTTTTGCTTCGGTAGAATCAAAAAAACTACTTCTTATAAATTCTGGCAACGTAGCCACCACCGGGTGCCATAGAGATTTTGAGCTTGCGGTTCTGCGGAACGTCAACAGTTTCTCGTTTGTAATCAGAGGCCATCTTGTCGGCGTTTATGCCATCTTTGAAAACCTCTGCCACAAAATTGCCTTCGCCTAAAAACGACAAGTCCAGTTCCATATCGCGGGCACTCCAGTTGGTCATGGCACCAACGTACCAGTCATTCCCCTTGCGGCGGGCAATGGCAATATGTTCCCCTATTTTTCCGTCAAGCGCTACGGTATTGTCCCAGGTTTCAGGTACGGAAGAGATAAAAGCGGTGCTTTCGCGCTCTTTCAGGTAATTGGTGGGGCTGTCGGCCAGCATGTTCAGCGGCGATTCAAAGATCACATACATGGCCAGCTGACGCGCGCGCGTGCCTTGGCTCATAGGCTCTGAATACACGGGGCGGTAATTTGCTTTGGTGGCATTGCGCATGGCACCTTGGGTATAGTCTATAGGGCCAGCCAGCATTCTGATGTAAGGCATAGTCACGTCATAAGTCACCTGGTCCACGTCCGGGTCAGACCACTTCATCTGCTCCAGCCCATGCACTCCTTCAAAGTTAATGACGTTAGGGTACGTGCGGTGCATGCCAGTAGGCTTATACGCCCCATGGAAGTTAATGAGCAGGTTGTATTTGGCTCCTACTTCGGCGGCACGGTAATAGAAATCTACGGCCTGCTGGTCATCGCGGTCCATGAAATCTACTTTAAAGCCCTTCACGCCCATATTGGCGTAGTGCTTAGCCAAATTCTCCATATCGCGGTCAAAGGCGTGGTAACCTGCCCATAGAATGATACCTACGTTGCGCTCCTTGGCGTAATCTACCAACTCCTTCAGGTTAATTTCAGGTATTACTTTCAGCATGTCGGCTTCGCCTTTCACACTCCAGCCTTCGTCCAGAATGACGTACTCAATTTTGTTGTTTGAGGCGAAGTCAATGTAATATTTATAAGTGTCGTTGTTGATGCCAGATTTAAAATCCACACCGCCAATGTTCCAGGCATTCCACCAGTCCCATGCCACTTTACCCGGATTGATCCAAGACACATCTTTCACCTGGCTAGGTGCTGCCAGCTTATACACCATGTCACTGTCGGCGAGGTCTTTGTCCTGAGCCGAGATGACCATTACCCGCCAAGGGAAACTTCTGCTGCCTTTGGCCTTGGCAATAAAGTTCTCGCGCTCTTTTACCAGCAGCTGCAGGTTGTTGTGCCCGCCTTGCTCAATTCGTTTCGGGTACGGAGCAAATACGCTGTTCAGCGAAGCTTTCCCAGTTTTATTGGTTAAAAACAAGCCTGGGTAGCTCTCCAAATCAGCTTCGGTTATCACTACCTTTTTCTGGGATGTCACCTCCACGGCCAGCGGCAGAAAGGCAATACGTTGAGGGTCAACTTCTGAAAGCGGCAAGTGCGCGTAAACGTTCTCAAATGAATTCCAGAACTGAGATTCAATTGTAGACTTCTTCTCGGTAGATGTTTTTTTCTCCAGTTTCACGTAGGGCACTAAAGCTTTGTGGTCGGCGGGAAAATTGTAAGCCACTTCTTCGTCTTGCACCACGAAATCTTTCTTTTTAGAAGTAGCGAACCGGTAGGCCACGCCATCGTTGTACGCCCTGAAGATGACCCTGTAGTCGCCCTTGAAGTTCAGCACCAGTTCATTGTAATGGTCTTTTACTTCAGCTCTTTTGTAGATTGGAGCTTTAATGGTTTGGTTCACCGTATTTTTCCTGGCATTCTGCAGTTTTGGTTTACCGCCCAAAACCTCTCCGTTGGCCAGCGTCATAGAAATTGGCGACGGTGCCAGTACTTCATCTGACCCGTGGGTAACGCTGTAGGTGATTTTGTTTTGCAGGTTTACCGTTACTTTGATTGTGCCGTCTGGCGACTGCAGCATGTGTGAAGATTGGGCTTTTGCGGCCACAACAGAGATCATCAGCAGTAGCAGGTACAACAAATAGTATTTCATATAAGGCGGTTGGGTTTGTTCAAGTTCTAACTTACAAATTACCGATAGAAGATAAAAGTAAAAGCTATTAAGCGGCCAATATTACCTATATGAAGCACTACCTTGGCAGAGAAAGCAGGTATTGGGGCGTTAAAATTCTACCTTTCATAACCATCAAGGAGCATGTACCCTTTCATTTTTAAAGTCATTAATTCAGAGCAGACAAATGTCCTTTCAGCCACCGAGCCAATGGCGTATGTTTGTGCCATGGAAGAGCATTTCTATACCGAATACCGAACAAAAATTACTTTGTTCATGCAGGCGCATACGGCTCTGCAGGCGCAGTACCACATTACAGAGGTGCACGCGCAGGCGCAACAGGTTCTGTTAAAACAGGGGGCTGCGCCGAAGGGGGTATTTATTATTGCCTCCGGACTGGTAAAGGTAACGCGCACTACTGCCACCGGCCAATCATTTACCTTGGGTGTGTTTGGTCCCGGCGAGGTAGAGGGCGACGTGGAAGCCATTATGCACATGCCCTACTTCTGCACCGTGCAGGCGCTCACCAACTGCACCTTCTACCACATTAGCTCCCTGCAGTTTCTGAAGATGCTGGCCCAGGAGCCAGACTTCAACCTGCTCGTGCACCGGTCTATGGCCTCTAAGCTGCTCAACACCTCGTTGCAGACTTCTATCCAAAGCACCAATCGTCTCATCTACACCCTGCTTATTGTGCTGCGCGAGCTCTCCCGGCTGAACGAACTGCAAATTACCAAAGCTTTGCTGACCGAGCTGCTGGGCACCTCGCAACGTAACCTGAACCGTTTACTGGCTCAACTAGAAGAAGAAAACCTAATTACAGTAACTGGGGCCGCGGTGACCCAAATGAACCGCCGCGACATTGAAAAAAGAATAGAAATTTATGACTTCGAAGTATAACCACCAACCTATTGCCCTGGAGGGTTGGGACCGTGAAGAGCAGTTCCGCTTCTTTAGCACTTTTACGCAGCCATTCTTTAATGTGCACACCGAGGTAGACATCACCCCTCTTTACCATTATTGCCAACGTCACCAGCTATCGGTATTTCTGGCGTATCTGTACGTGACTTTAGAGGCTGCCCGCTCCGTTGAGAACTTCCGGCTACGCCTGCAGAACAACGGGGTGGTGCTGTATGAGGGCTTAGACCTTTCTACCACCATTCTAAAAAACAACCAAACCATTGCCTTTGTAAGCTTGCCTTACCAGGAAACCCTGCTGGAGTTCAGCTCCAACGCCCGGCAAATTATTAATGAGGCCAAAGAGAGCAAGAACCTGTTTATCGGCTATCAAGGGGCTGATTTGCTACATCTCACCACCTTGCCCTGGTTTAAGTTCAACGGCATGGAGCATGCCTTTTCCGTGAACCCGCAGGAGGCGGGAATTCCTAAGATTGCGTACGGACGGCTTGAGGTGCTGCCAGACAAAGTAACTCTGCCCCTGAGCGTAGCCCTGCATCACGCCCTAGCCGATGGTTACCACCTGCACCTGTTTCTACAGCAAATGCAGGGCTATATCAATGCTTTCAGCTTTGTTGATTAAGATTCTGACATAATCTAAATTTCGCTAAATTACTGACTGCAAATATTTAGCACCTATACCATGGAGGCATCCGCTATTCTACAGGCCACCGCTTTTCCTGAATTGAAAACAGAAAGGCTGTTACTTCGCCAGTTCAAACAATCTGATCTAGAAAATGTATTCCTGGGCCTTTCCCACCCAGACGTGATCAAGTACTATGGCGTCAACTACACCAGCCTGGAAGACACCCAGCGGCAATTAGACTGGTTCTGGGAAAACGAGCAGAACCAAACTGGTATCTGGTGGGCCGTTTGCTCGCCAGATAACCAAGTCTTTTATGGCGGCGGCGGCCTGAGCAGCATGAGCCTAGAGCACCGAAAAGCCGAGATTGGTTTCTGGCTTTTGCCTGAGTACTGGGGAAAAGGCATCATGCCAGAGGCCATGCCCCTTATTTTCGACTACGCTTTTCAGCAACTGAACCTTCACCGCATTGAGGGGCTGGTGGAGTCTGACAACGACATCTGCAAAAAAGCGGTGCGTAAATTAAATTTCATTCATGAGGGCACCATGGTAGACTGCGAAATGAAAAATGGTCGCTTTATCAGCATTGATATTTTCGCCAAGTTTAATACCTACAATTAAGTTCAGCCGCACTTAAACTTAAAACCTGTTTCAGGCCTGTTTTCAGAAAATCAGTCCTGAAACAGGTTTTGTTGTTTAGTCTCCTACCTTTTGCCACTGGATTGCGTTACACCTTTTCAGACAATACTCACGCTCACTTTACATGAAAAGTATGACCCAACGGGAAGTAACCGACCAAGACAACCTCACCTGGACCTGCGTGCAGGCGTATGCGGGCTTAAATGACAAGGCAGCCGACAAAGCCACTGAGCTGGCTGAAACGGATGAAGGCAAAGTAACCGTGGTGTGCACGCCCAGCGGCCAAGCCCAAACCGTGCGGCTAGAGGTGCCAGTAAACTGGCTAAGTAATCTCTCTGACAAAGAACTGGTTCAACAAATACAGCAAGCCAGAAAGTAGAATAGCAAGACCAGGAAGCTGAGAAACAGAAAAGCCGTTTTGCTGATTTAAAAAAATCAGGCCCAAAACGGCTTTTCTGTTATTTTTAAGTTTACCGCTGCAGCAATACTGGCTGCAAAGCCAGTTGCCGTAAATGCGCTATGTGCGAAAGTATGGCTGTTCTGGTTTTAGGAAACTCGTTGTACGCTACCCCAAATTCGGCGCAAGCCTCTTTAATGATTTTACTTATTTCAGGATAATGCACGTGCGAGATGCGGGGGAACAAGTGGTGCTCAATCTGAAAGTTCAGTCCGCCCGTTAACCAAGACACAATCTTGTTTTTGGTAGCAAAGTTGGCAGTTGTTTTAAGCTGGTGCAATGCCCACTCATCTTCTATTTTGTTCGAAGGCTGAGCCGGCATAGGAAAATGGGCGTGTTCTACTGTGTGCGCTAACTGGAAAACGATGCTCAACACCAAGCCGGTAAACATACCGTACACCAGAAAACCTATTAACCAAGGCAAAAAGCCAACGGTGTAAATCGGTAGCACTACAAAAAGCATAAAGTGCAACACTTTAAAGCCCCAGAAAGAAAGGTGCTCCTTGGTGCTCATTTTTTTGATTGGAATGTCACCTACCTTTTGGGTGAAGTACTTCACGTAATCGGTGAAGAATATCCAGTAGATGTACAGCATAGAGTAGGCACCCCAGAAATAATAATGCTGGTAGCGGTGAATTTTCAGGTGTTCCTGGTTTTCGCACAGGCGAAGAAAAGGACGGGCATCAAGGTCATCGTCTACGCCATCAATATTAGTGTAGGTGTGGTGAATGATGTTGTGCTTGGTGGTCCACATGTGGATGTTCGCGCCTAGCATGTTCAATGATAAGCCAGCTAGTTCATTCACCCACTTCTTCTTACTGAAGCTTCCGTGGCCACCGTCGTGCATCACGTTAAACCCTATGGCAGCCGTTACGCCGCCCATTACAATGCATTCTATCAGAGCCAACCAAACAGGAGGCGTAAAGAATACCAAGTGAGTGTACAGCAGCACCATGCTGCTCAGCAACACGGCGGCTTTGGTGTATAGTTTATAGTTACCGGTGGGGTGTGTACCTATTTCTTCAAAATAGGCATTGGTGCGGCGCTTTAATTCAGAATAAAAAGAATTAGCTGGCGCTATGAATTTTGGTGTGGCCATATGTGACAATTAAAGTTGAAAAAGGCTATAGAGCTATCTCAACGGTAATCGCCAATCAAATCCATAACATCTTGGCAAGGTAACGCTTTCTACGTAAGTATTAATTCCGAAATCCGAAAAACAGCTTCTAATATTAGCTTATACGGCCTCGGCAACTACTATATTTGAACGTTTCCAACTTTAAGTTGGCTTCAGCAGCTGTTTTATCTGATGGAGCACCTCAGCACCTACTCCACCACACGAATGCTTCAGTTTATTTTATAGAAACTAAAACCTATTTACTTTTTACCTGCGGGAGCAGATTATTGCTGGCCATCCAATGGAGGCAGCGGTCAAACCACAGATCTTGCGTGGTTTTATTGATCAGCCCAAACCCGTGACCGCCATTTTGGTAAACATGCAGCTCAGCGGGAATTTTGTGCTGGAGCAGCGCCTGGTAAAAAAGTAGGCTATTTTGCACGGGAACCGATTTGTCATCTGTGGCATGTACCAGAAAGGTAGGCGGTGTATCAGGTGTTACCTGTAAGTCATTAGAGAATTGCTTTCGTTTGTCAGCAGACGCTTTCTTGCCCAGCAGCAAATTGAAAGAGCCTCGGTGGGTAATAGTGGTATCGCTGCTGATAACGGGGTATACCAACACCATAAAATCTGGCCGCAATGAAAGTTTTTCTGGGTTAGGAATGGCCTCACGCATAAAGTGGGTACCAGCTGTTGAGGCCAAATGTCCACCTGCCGAGAAGCCCATGATCCCCACTCGCTTTGGGTCCACCTGCCACTCCTTCGCAAGTTTGCGAACGGTTAAAAGTGCCTGTTGGGCATCTTGCAACGGAGCCAGCTCTGGCTGAGGTGACACGGCCGAGTCTGGTAAGCGGTACTTTAACACGAAGGCTGCCACTCCCTGCTCTGCAAATTTCCTGGCTACATCAGTTCCTTCGTGGCTAAAAGCCAGTTTGGTGTAGCCGCCGCCCGGGCATATTACCACTGCCGTTCCGTTGCCCTTTCCTTTAGCCGGCAGAAAAACAGTTAATGTAGGCTTTCTTACGTTGGTAATGCTTTGACTTTTGTTTGGCCTTACCTCCAGCTTCTCTTCGTCAGTGCCCGGAAGTTGGTTGGGGATTTCACCTGGGTATAAATTAATTTCAAGTGGTTTGTCTTGTGCCAAGCTTGTAAGGGATAAAAATCCTGCTACGAAAAGAAGAAGAAGTGTTTTCATGTAATGCGCTGGAAGTTTACTTAATCTGGCAGAAGCCGTTTTTAGCCTATTTTCTGTAAAACAGGTCAAAAACGGCTTCTGCAGAATTTATAGAAAGTGAATTTTTTAAATATTCATTCCTTCATCGGCTGAAGGCCCGTACATGCCCGGCACTGGTACATCTAGCAGTCTTAGATATACGCTCAACTGTCCGCGGTGGTGAATGATGTGGTTCATAGCTAAAGTCCGGATAATGGCTTGCTTGGGCAAAGACACGATTACGTGTTCTCCGTGGCGAAGCGTCCAGGATTTCCCCATCTCCACCACATTAGTTTCGTTTAAAGCCTTTACCGCCCCTTGATACGTTTTATCATACAATTGCATCAGCTCCGCATGGGTGGTACCACTAAATGGCACATACTTTTCCTTGCTGAAATCATGCTCATCCGACAGAATAGCCCTTGTGATGAATAGGCCCGGTAGCTCGGCCACGTGCGCCGCCAAATCTCTCAATGAGGTGCTTTTAGCATGAGGCTTCCAGTCAAAATGTTCTTCAGGCACGCGCTCCAGCATTTTTTTGGTATTGGCTGCTTCCTGCTCAAACTGCCGCAGTAGTTTGTGGTTTAACTCCATAGTTTATTGTGTTTGTAAGGGTTGGTACCGTAAGATAGAAAAAAGTTATGGAGTGGTAAAATAGAGCCAAGAGTAATTAGCCTGAATATGAAGTAATTCACCCCATCAAAGGTTGTTGTTGTTGTTGGTGGTGGTGGTGGTGGTTCGAAGTTGTGCGTAGAGTTAGCGCAGCACTCTACGCACTGCCCGACAGCCAATCTCCCGATTGGCGTTACACGTAGAACTAAGCAAACGAGCCTACTATGCTACAGCCCCGCCCCTACCATATGCAGAACTTAGAAGGCATGTACTTTGTCACCTTCTCGGTAGTTTTCTGGATAGACGTATTCATTAGAGCCAGATACAAAGAAATATTCGTGGAAAGCCTGAAGTTCTGCATCCAACACAAAGGACTACAAGTTCACGCTTGGTGCCTTATGAGCAGTCACGTTCACCTCATCATCTCAACAAAAGAGCCCAATCCTGCGTGACCTGAAAAAGTATACAGCCCAGCAAATCATCCGTACCATAGAAGAAAGTAGTTTTGAAAGCCGACAGGAATGGCTCCTGGACAAATTTGCCTACGCCGCCAAAAGCAACAGCCGAAACACCAGTTACCAGTTTTGGCAGCAAAGCAATCATGCAGAAGAATTGCTTTGCAATACTTTTATAGACCAAAAGCTCCAGTATATCCACCAGAATCCGATGAAAGACGGTTGGGTGGAAGAACCAGAGCATTACCTGTACAGCAGTGCCCGAGATTATGCCGGATTGAGAGGGCTGGTGCCGGTAGTGCTGATTGAGTAGTTGAGGATTGCTAGTAACGCCAATCGGGAGATTGGCTATCCGGTAAGTGCTTAGAGCGCTGCGCTAACTCTACGCACAACTATTTGCGAGCAGGATTTGCGGATCAATTGAAACAATTGGCTATGCTCTAGCCACTACTTCGACAGTTGTTGTTTTGAATAGAGTTAGCGCAGCACTTTGCCAATCCACTCCTATTCATTAAGAATGCGGTTAATTTCTTTGTACTTAATAAGCACTCCAACAGTAAAAGCAAAAATGATAGCTAAAAAGATAGCACTACCTGTACTAATGGAGAGTTCCCTTTCATAGAGCACATAAAGATGTACTATTATACTTACTACAGCGCCAACTATACAAAATCTGAGATACCATCTAATATCTTCTGCCTGTTCAATGTCAAATTCCTTACTTCTTAACTCTTCAAAGGCTTTTTGCTTCGGCGTTGCCAATTTCCAGCTCTTGCCTACTCTCAGGTCAAAGAGTTGGGCAATCCAACCTTCCACTTCTCTGAAATTAGCCATCTCGAAATCCAGAAACTGAAAAGTTCTTCCATCAGAGGCTTTAAGTTTCAAAAATTTATAGGTGACTTTCCCGCTCACATAATCCCATTGAAAACCTAAGATTTCATTGAAGTTGTACATTCTTTTTTGAAGAAGAAAGGGATGAAGAATGGTAACCAATTGTCTGTCTTTATCAATTGTAATTACCTTAGCCCATTTCATTATTGCAGCGATTCCCCCTAGGAACAACAACAGCAAAACAAACGCAGCCACGGTAGCAACATTTAGTTCTAACTTGCCTTCTTCAATTGCTTTTTTAAAAACGTAAAAAGGAGCAGCCCCAAAAGCAGCCAGCATCAATATGCTGAATGCAATGGTTAACAACCTAAACCTCGTTTTCACCTTCAATTAAATTGCTCCTTTAATTAGCCAGCGGACCACCCGATGCAGGTAATACCTGCTCCACCTTCCGCTCCCCCAACACCTGCTTAATCCCGGCCAATCCCTCTGAAATGTTCTCCATCTGCGCCAGCACCTGCCCTACCTGGTTACCATCTCCAAAACCTTTGAGCTTGTTATTCCGCACGAAGGCGGCTTTGATGTCTTCCCAGCGCTGGTTTTCCTCAGGGGTGGCCACACCAATGAGCTGTTTAAACTTGAGCATGTTGGCCTCGGCACCCGTGGTCAGGGTTTGGGACTCTGATTGGTAGTGCGACAAAATGAGCGTGTGCAGTTCCTGGTCGTTCATGATGGGCATGACCTTTTCGGCCAGCTTATTCATGTTGCGGTACGAACCCTGCATTTTGAACGGAGGCTCGGTGCGGTACTCGTCGGCTTGGGCGGCGGAGCGGATGTACTCCAGGTTCACCTTTAGAATTACGTTTCTGATGGACAAAAGCTTTTTAATCACGGTCACGTATTCGCTGATTTCGGCGGCGGTGTGGTTGCCTTCTAGTTCCATGCCTTCGCTGTTACCGGTTTCGGCCAGTTTCACCAGTGCGTACACGTCTTTCTGGCTCTTGGTGCTCAGTTTCGCCAGCACTGCGTTAGAGGTGAGGGAGTTCTCTAGGTAACTCAGCTTGAACACATCTTCTGTATCACCGATGATGTCGCCAAGGTTGTAGATGTCGGCGCGGTTGGCGAGCATGTCGGGGATGCGGAATTTGTCGCCCGTTTCGGTGTAGGGGTTACCGGCCATGACCACACACACTTTCTTGCCCCGGAAATCATAGGTACGGCTGCGGCCCTTGTACACACCCTCAATCTTACGCTGGGCATCGCAGAGCGAGATGAATTTCTGCAGGAACTCGGGGTTGCAGTGCTGGATGTCATCCAGGTAAATCATGACGTTGTCGCCCATCTCGAAGGACAGGTTCAGCTTCTCCAGTTCCTCACGGGCGGCGGCGTTAGGGGCCTCCGTAGGGTCCAGCGCCGTGACTTGGTGCCCAATGGCGGGGCCGTTGATTTTCATAAAGATGATGCCCAAACAGTTGGCGATGTACTCCATGAGCGTGGTCTTGCCGTAACCCGGCGGCGACAGCAACAGCAACATGCCCATAAGGTCGGTGCGCTTGGTCTCGCCCGCGGTGCCCATCTGCTTAGCCAGATTCGCGCCGATTAGCGGCAAATACACCTGGTCAATCAGCTTGTTCCGCACGAAAGAGGACATCACCCGCGGCTTGAATTCTTGTAAGCGCAGTTCTTCCTCAAACGAAACCGTCATCTGGTGCTTGAGCGTGTGGAAGGCCTTGTACTGGGACACCACGTGGGTTTCGTAATGGCTTAGTTTCTGCTGGAACTGGTGGAAATGCAACGGATATTGCTGTTCCTGCAACAGCGGGTGACTGCCCTGCATTCCCGCCAGCGTTTCGCGCAGGTTGGCGTGCACCAGGTGGGTCGGTTTCAATTCTTTTAACAGCAACAGCACCGAAGCTTCGGGTACATATTCCAAATCCTCTGTCCGGCTGGCTTGCGTCAGGAACGCCTTGAGCCAATGTTGCATCAGTTCAAACCGCTCTATTTGGCTTTCCTCCAGCGCCTTGGCTGAAGACTCAAACAAGCTCCAGGCTTTCTTTTCGGTGAGGTACTGGTGGAAGTCGTGCACCAGTTCCGCCGCCTGAGCGCTGGAAATAAAATGGTCGCCGCGGGTTAATTCATAGAACAGGTATTCGCCAGCGGCTTCGGCATTGGCCTCGGGTAGCAAACCAGTTTCTAGTTGGAAGGCTTGGAGCTCGCGCTGCAAGTCCTGTTTAATGGCATCGAACTGGTGTGTCTCAGGGAAGACCTGCAGGATGGCGCCCACACCTTTGAGTTGGTGATGGAAAAGCTGTTTTTGGCCTTCTTTCGCGAAAACAGCCCAAAAAAGACGGGCGGCGGCGCGGTCAATGGCGGGGTAACGGAGCAAGTCGGCGGTCTTGAAGAGGCGCACCAGAGCGCTCACAATCAGGGCCGCGTCATGGTCGTGCACGCCTTTGAGGTAGCCCTCATTGAAGCGCACGGCCATGAACTTTTGCACGTACGTGGTCAGCTCCTCGGTGCGGAGCTTGTGCAGTTCGTCCAGGGTCAACAAATGCAGGCTTCCTTCCGAAGCTTCGGCTGCAGAAGGCACGTTCTTCGCCTGTTGCGCGGCCTGCAGAATCTGGAAGGCCAGGTACTCGGCGCGGTACACCTGGTTGTTCTCCGAGATGAGTGATTGCTCCCACACGGGGCGGTAGCTCACAAAACGTTCATCGGTAATTTTTTCAAAGAAGCTGGTGCCCGTGAGATGGTAGTACATGGCATCGTCGCGGTGCACGATGCTGAGTTCCAGCGGCTGGGTGTTTACAGTGAAGTGGTGCGTGCCGAACTTGAGCACGTTCTGCCCGTCCACGAACAGCTCGCTCTTGTCTTTGAGTTGGCGCACGGCGTCTTCGCGCAGCGTTTTCAGGCGGCTCTGGATGGAATCGGCTTTCACGGTGTCGCCCATGGCCAGGAGCTCTTCCACGGTGGTGCGCACCTTCTCCATCATCAAATCAGAGGCGAAGTAACCGTTGATTTCGGCCACGGTGCCTAGCTTGCTCAGGCGACTCTGCACGGCTTTCAGAATGCGGTCGGCGGCCTGTTGTAGGGTGGTGGCGCGTTTGTTCCGGGCCTCCTGCAACGCTACTTTTTTGCTTTCAAACGCGCTGTAAATCTCCTCGCGTTTATCGGCTATTATTTCTAAAAAGGCGTCAAACTCCGAGAAACGGCCTTCCAGTTCCTCCAGTTGCACCATGAGTTTGGTGAGGTACTCATCGCACTTTTGGGGGGTGTCACACACATCCAGAAAGTTGATGACGCTCTGGCTGATGAGCTTGATTTGGGCATTGAACTCGGCCTGGCCTTCGGAGCTCAACAAGTCCTGCCTCTTGCGTTTGAGGGTAGCTTTGGTTTTGTTGAACGAGGCGTAGATAGTAGAAATGGCATCTACGATACGTGTGGTCTGGGTCGCGTCTTCAATCTTGAGGTTGCTCACAATCTCAATCAGCATCTCCAGCTCGGCACTTACGCCCGAGATTTCCTTTTCGGTGGCATCGGCCTCCACTACTTTGCCAATCTGGTCTATGCCTGCTGTGATTTGGGCCACGCGTTGTTCATAGGGCACCAGCGCATCGGGCTTCAACAAGAAGTCAACGGTTTGGTTCGCCAGGTCCTGGCTGAAACTCTGCAGCTGTGCCTCGTACGTTTCAATGCGCGCCACATCGGCGTAGCGCAGTTCTTTCAAAGAAATGACCTCGCCCCGCACCGAGCGCAGTTCGGCCAATGACTTCACGTAGTCGTTGATGTGGCCCGCGCTCTGCATCTTTAAGCGGGAAATCAAGGCATCGGCGGTGCCGAGTACCTGTTCCACCTGGGCCTGGGTGCTCCTCCTGATGCTGATGACCTTCTCAAATTCCTCAACCGCCGCGGTGGCCGTCTGGCGGATGGCCGCAAGAGGCTGCGCCAGTTCAAACGTCTCCTTTTTATCCAGCCAGTGATAGCTATCGAGCAAATCGGTCGTGAGCTTGATGAGGTCCAGGTACAGGTTGTCGTAGGAATCCTCCTTGTTGACCAAGGTGAGAATCTCGGTACACTCGGCCATGGCCCGCACAATTTCCTTGTTGCCTATTTTGTACAGGAAACTCTCTTTGGTGACGGGAATAGTGTAGTTGGAGCCAATGTACGGCGTTTGCCAAATCTGGAGGGCGTGGTGCTTTTTGGGTTCCTCGTCACCTCTAAAATAGCACAGTTCGCCATTTTCGTAGATGGCGTAGCCGTGGCAGATAATGGGGCTTTCTATTTTCTGGGTAATCAGGTTGTAGCTCAACAGCAAGTACACCCCGCTTTGCTTGTTGTAGAAGACATACAGGAAATCTTCGCCGTTGGGCGAGGCGATGCGCTTCTCAAACAGCATGTCCTGCAGGCCGTTGTCGAAACTCTTGAACTCGCCCGTCTGCAGGTAGTAGCCGTAGGCGTAGATGATGCCTTGGTCTTCGGGCAGGAACACGCAGCAATCCTGGATGGCATCTATGCGGCGCGCCTCCTTCAGCTTGGCGTTGTAGACAATGTAGCGGTAGTTGTTCTCGCGGTACGGCTTGATTTTTAGCAAAATCAAATTGCCGATGAGGGCGTAGTACAGCTCCGAGTCGTCCAGCGTCTGGTCTTTGTCCTCCACGGGCTCCGCGTAAATGCCCTGCCCCGACTCGGTGTTATCCTCTACTTTAATGGTCAAATCCCCGCCGATTGTTTCCACGAACACCTTGTCCTCAATTGAAATGTGCGGGTGCTTTCCTGGGCGGTGCGCCTCGCGGGTCACCCGCTTCCAGGCGAAATCGTGCTGATTGGGGAAGGTGTATTCGTGGTCGGAGCGATTGTCTAAGTACGTGAGTTTGCCTGCCTGCAGCGCCCATTTAAACGTCTTGATGTCATTTAAGCCTTTTCCAATGCGGAACACCATGAACAGGTGCACGCCTTGCACGGCGAACTTCACAAACTGCGTGTTCTTGTAGTACTTGTACAGCTTCTGAAATTCGTCCTGAAAGGTGGCGTGATTAATCAGCTCCAGCGACTGGTGGTGGAACTGATGGTTCTCATAGGTGTACACGCTGAACACATCGCTCAGCTCTACCTCGGTCTTCAGCCCCAAATGCACATTGTACCCAAACAACAGCTGTTCCCCCACGGGCACCATGTCATAGGGCACACAGTTGTGCTCGGTGGTCACCCGCTCCGTAGCCAGCAACTTCGTCTCAATCGCCCCGAAGACTTCTTTCCGCTCATGGTTCAGCTGGTCCAGCAATGCCCGCAGTTCGCCCCCGCTTTTGCTTAAGCGGTTGCGCAGGACTTCATAGGTGCCGCCTTCCAGTTGAACGGGAGGGGTGGTTTCTGAGGCTGAGGGAGATGTTGGGTTCATGGCAGGAAATGGGACTACTTGAGGGATAACGGTATTGTTTTAGGCTTGTTTTTCTGAAAACAGGCTTGAAACGCAGTTGGTGGAGACGCTCGCAGGTCCTTCGGACGCTACGAGGTCAGGTACTTTTCTGGTTATGTATGATGCTTTTTTCCGTTTGGTTCGCATTCCCGATACTCCCCCTTTGAAGGGGGCGAAGGGGGATGTTTACACAGGAGGACACGCATTGCAATTACTTTTAAGGTCATTCCGAGTGTAGCCGAGGAAACTTACGTTCCCAATTCACAAGAAGGGCATTATCACCGTTTACTACTTGGTTTGGCTTGTGCTTTTCATTGGCTTATGACATTTGTTAATCAAAATCTAGCACCGAAAACGAGAAGGTTTCCTCGGCAGCTAGGCTGGCTCTTTTTGGCTCTCGCCTCAAGAATGCCCAGAATGACGATATGGAGCTTTAAAAATTTAACACAATGCGTACCCTCCTGTGTAAACATCCCCCTGCCCCCTTCAAAGGGGGAGTATCAGGAATGCGTACTTTTTCATCAGTTTTTAGCCGGTTTTCTATCTGAACCCTTTTCAAGTGACAACGGCTTGCTCCTTACACCGCCATGCGCTTGCGCAGCTCTGCCAGCTCCTGCTTCAGATCTTCTACTTTGTTGGCTTCGGACTGCATTTCGCGCTTTAGCTTGATCTCGCGCTCACGTGAGGCTGTTTTGTAGTCTTTCAGTTCCTGGTCTAATTCTTCGTAAGCTTTGATTTTTTGTTGGGTAACGCTGTTGCTGTTCTTGAACATGAAGGCAAAAACGGCAGCCATGGCACCTAAGCCAACAATAATTGCCAAGCTAATAACCACGTACAGCTGCTTGTCCATGTCCAGCCCCAGAACCGACAAGTGGCTTATATCATGGTCAAATTGCTGAAGCTGCTGCTCTTTTTTGGCATTGTCCTGCTGCAGGGCCTGTACTTGTGCTTTCTGGACTTCCAGTTCTTTCTGTGTTTTCTCCAGAGCCACAGCGGTTTCTTTGCCGGCGTTCTTAATGCTTTGTTCCCGTACTTTCAGGGTATCCTGCACGCTTTTCAGAAAAGCTTCCAAACGGCTTTCCCGAACTACTCTATAATCATGGCCAAATTCTTTGTAAGGCGAAGAACTGAACTTCATGGAGTTAAACTGCTGCTGCAAAGTATAGGCAGAGCGGTTTTGGGCGGGGGCAGCCGTTTGCGTCTGGGCCAAGCCCGAAGTCACCACAACAGCACAAAAAATCAGAGAAAGGGTTAAGGCTTTCATACGCAAATGAATAAATGTCAATAAATTTTACCTGTGAAAATAAAATTACTGATTTCCCCTGAAGGGCGAAAGACAAAACCTCGGTCTTTTTCATTTACCCTTTAAAATACCGTGGGAGTCCCAATAAAAGTGGTTTCTCTTCTGTTTTAGGTCTCCTTTTCTGAATTTTACCCGGAAACAGGGTTTGGAATGCGTGGACACTCCTGTGTAAACATCCCCCTTCGCCCCCTTCAAAGGGTAGGGCCGTTAAGTTCTCCGCTGTTCGGGATTTGCAATCCCGAACTTGAGTATCCTGCGGGTTTGCAATCTGCGGGTTTGCAATCCGCGGCTTTTCCGTTTTATGGCGCAGCAACGGGGATTACAAATCCCCTAGATACCCGATTCCGGATTGCAAATCCGGAAGAGCAACCTCTTATGGTGAGAATTTAACAGCCTTACCCCTTCAAAGAGGGAGTATCAGGAATGCGTGCTTCTTGAAGAAAGTCACCACGAATATCTGGTTGCCCAATAGACCTGCCAGTGTCTGTGCCAACTGCGTTTTTAGCCTATTTTCTCAAAAACAGCTCCAAAACTTTCCCCTGCTTTCCTCTCTCCCGAACCGGAAGAGAGGAAATTTTGAGGAAATTAGTTCAGCGTGTATACCGGCTTGTCACCCAAACCTAAGGCAGTAGCCGTGGAAGTTAGTTCTTTCAGGGTGTTGGCGGTGGCGTCATCCAGCGTTTTCTGCTGCATCATTTTCAGGAGCAGGGCAGACACGCTCAAATTGCGCACATCTTCGGTGTCCATACCGAACTGCGTGATGAAGCGCTGAAGGTTGGCTTTGAAGTCGATGTGGCCGTTGCCGTCTTTCTGGAAGAAGGCGTCTTTCACGGTGCCCAGCACTTCGCTATTGGTGACCAGGCGGTCTACTTGCTTGCCTTTGGTGATGGAGCCTACAATCTGGTCGAAGAACATGGTCTCACCGCCTACAATATCAATTTTAGCAGCTTTCAACGCTTCAGCGATCACAGAGGCCTGAGATGCGGCAATTTCTTTCTGGATGTCAATGTGGGCCAGTTCAATGGCTTTGTCTTTCTCCAGACGGAGCTTGAATTCTTCGTGCTCTTTGCCCACGCCATCCAGCTTCTTCATGGCATCTGCTTTTTCTTCTATGCCTTTGGCTTCTACGGCAAACTTCTCGCCGCTCACACGGGCTTCGGCTAAACCACGTTTCTCTTCGGCGGCAGCCAGGTTGGCTACAATAGAAGCGTCGGCCAAACCCTTCTCTTGCGTTACTTTGGCAGCTACCATTCCTAATTTCTCATCAGCTTCGGCCTGGGCCTCGGCTTTGGCTTTGATTGCCTTGGCAGTGGCAATGGCTTGCATTTCCATCACGGCGGCTTCTGATTCGCCTACTTTCTCCTGGGCGGCAGCTTTCGCTTCCATTACCTGAGCTTCAGAGAGGCCTATGGCGGCAGCCTCGGCGGCGGTGGCCTCGGCCATTAGTTTTATAGCTTGGGCACGGTTCAATGAGGCTTCTTTTTCTGCTTCAGAATCAATGAGCATCTGCTTGGCCTTGAATTCAGCGGCAGTACGGGCAGCTTCGGCTCCCTTAATCTCTTTCACCAAGGCTTCTTCGGCTTCCATCTCCGCATTTTTAATGGCGACGGCTTTCACCCGGTCGGCTTCAGCCAAGGCTTTGGTGTCTTTGATTTTCTCTTCCTCTTCCACCACTGCCTTTTCTACCACCACGCGCTCTTTGATGATAGCCTGAATATTTTTGCGCTCTTCCTCAATGGCCTTCTCCTTTTCAATTTGGGCCAATGCCACAATGCGCTGCATTTCGTTTTCTTCCAGCATTTTGGCTTGCTCCACGCGAACGGTTTCTACGGCATCGGTGCGTTGCTTACTGCGCTCAGCTACCAATACCTGACGGTCACGGTTTTGCTCTGAAATCTGTACTTCTTCATCGGTGGCAATGCGGGCCCGCTCGGCTATCATGCGCTGCTCCTGGGTTACTTTCTCAATCTCGGCGGCCTCTCTGGCTTTGATGCTGGCAATCTCGCGGCGCTGCTTTTCTTCGTTCTCCGCTAGCTGTTTCTCCAGTTCCAGAATGGTTTCCTGCGCCTCTACATTTTGCTTCTTAATGGTCTTTTCTTTCTCGCGCTCAATAAGGTTGGCCTGTACTTTTTGCCGGGCGGTGAGGTCAATGATCTTCTTGATACCCTCGGCGTCTAAGATATTATTCTCGTTCAGGCTGCTGAGCGGAGTCTGCTCCAAGTAGTCAATGGCGCAGTCGTCTAGCACGTAGCCGTTCAGGTCGGTGCCGATGGTTTGCAGAATCTGGCGCTTGAAATCGTCGCGGCTCTGGTACAGCTCCACAAAATCAAAGTGCTTGCCTACCGTTTTCAGGGCCTCAGAGAACTTAGCATCAAAGAGGCTTTCTAGGGCGGTAGGGTCAGAGGCGCGTTTACAGCCAATGCTCTGGGCCACCTGCACCACGTCTTCGGCGGTTTTGTTTACCCGCACAAAGAAATTCACCTTGATATCGGCCCGCATGTTGTCTTTACACACCAGACCTTCTGACCCGGTACGCGCTATGACAATGGTTTTGAGTGTGATGTCCATCATCTCCAGTTTGTGGATGATCGGCACCACGAAAATACCGGAGAAAGACACTTTGGTATCGCCCATACCGGTACGTACCAGTGCCTCGCCTTGAATGGCCTTCCGGTACATCTTTATGATGATGACGAAGACCCCAAAGACCACCAGCGCAATGAGCACGGTGGAGGTAAGCGTAATTGCTTCAAACATAAAATAGAGGGTTAAAGAGTTTGATAAGGTTCTATTAAATAAAGATTGGTTTCAGGTAGGTATTCTATAACCAGGGCGGTATCGCCTTTCTGCACCAGATGCCCCTGGCTTGTTCTCACATTCAGAAGCAAGGGAGATCCTTTGGTGCGCACTGAGGCCTGCCCAGTTTGCTGGTGATTGGCAGGCAGTAGAATGGTACAGGTCTGGCCAATGATCACCTGATTTGACTCTCCGTCCTTTTCCATGGCGTCAAACAATTTCACGAAGGGCCAGGTCATAAATTTAGAGAGCACCAGGCACACTAGCATGAGCGGTAAAATAAGCACAAGCCCCAGCCAAATATCCTGCGTACCTAACAAATAGTTTACAGATACCGAGAGCACCCAATAAGGCAGCGCAAAGAACGTAAGGAAGAACATGAGCGGCACTTTGCCCAGGTTAAAGAAAGCCAACGCGGAGTTCAGCCAAGCCACAGATGAAACGCCATCGGTATCGGTGTTTACATTGGTTTCAAATTCAATATCAAAGGAACTGATGTCAAACACGCCCAGAATAACAGTTACCCAATACAGCATCACGAAGATGAGTAAGCCCGTGGCAAAGACATTGGCTGGGGCTACGGCGGCTTGTAAAAGTTCTTCCATACGCAATCTGTTTCTCTTTCTAAATCTACAAATTCCTACACACTTCTAAAGACATTTATGGGCTCTTGCTGAAAATTTTCACAGGCAAGGCGCCCTTGCCTTATGGAATCCACTTAGCAGGCAGCAGTTCTACCAGAACAGTCTGCCACATTTCAGCGCTGACAGAGGCCACTGTCATCTTTACCTCTGTAAAGATTGGCCACACCGCCAATACCTCTTGGTCTACTCCACTTCCACCCGTCATTACCCAAATACCAATCGCTGCAGATAACATGAATCCTATTTTTCCCATCTTGAAAGGAGTTTTGAGTTAAAAGTTATGAGTTAAGAGTTGCTGATCTTTTCGTTTTAGAGCTGTTTTGTGAAAATCAGGCCTAAAACGGGTGGTAAGCGAGTTGTTTGGCCAGCAGTTTTGCTTCCTTTGGTATCTAGAAAACCTTTATTACTGTTCAGGATTTGCAACCCCCTTCAGTGACCAAATCAGGAACTGCCGGCACTGAGATTTCAAAACCCAGAGCAGTAACTCCCGGATTGCAAATCCGGAAGAGCGGACAGCGGATTTCTAAATTAACCACCACGCAATTCTTGTTTTTGGCTTTGTTTTCAGAAAAACAGGCCTAAAACGCATTTGGCTATTCCTGTTCTGAGGGCTTCTCTGGTTCTGGCATGAGACCGAGCTTTGCTTTCAGGGCTGCCACGCTTTGGGCTGATCTCTGGGCAGCGCTGACATCCAGCGCCTGGTCTATTTCCTGATCAAGGGAGCGGCTTTCCTGAACCATTTCTCCGTAAGACTCTGCCAAGGACTCCTCCACCGCTACTTTCTGCTTCATGCGCTCCAGCAGAGCCACCGTACCGGAAGAATCTATCTGAGCCAGCTGCTTGTTCATGGTTTTGGTGGCGTTGCTCACCGTTACCCTTGACTTAAGCACCCGCAGCTCGTTTTCCCATTTACTGATGGTGCTTTTCAGGGCCTGCACGTTTTGCTCCATTTGCGCTACCGTTTTCTCAAAGCTGGTCAGTTCGTTTTGTGAGGCGGCAGAAAGTTGGCTGCACTCTTCCTTGCGGGCCAGGGCCTCACCCGCCAAGCGGTCAGCCTCGGCAGAATTTAAATCGCCTTGGTGAGCCCGCTGCAACAGCTGCACAGCTTTGTTTTCATAGTCCCTGGCTTTCCGGCGGTGCGCCTCTGCCTCGTTCCGGGCCCTGATGGCCATGGCCTTTACCTCGCCCAGCGCCAGAAGACTCTTGTCCAGATCTTCGCGCATGTCTCTTATGCCTTGCTCCGTCAGTTTAATGGGGTCTTCCAGCTGGTTAACCGCGGCATGCGCTTCGGCCTGGCCTATTTTTAGAATGCGTTGCAGAATATTCATGGTAGGTAGGGTTAGTTTTTAGAGAATTTGATGAGTTGGTCAGAGTACTCGCTCAGCAAGAGCGCCAGGGAGTTCAAAGAAGCTTCAATTTCGTGCAGGTCAAGCTTAGCCATTTGCAGGGTGTCCCGGAAAATGAGCCGGCGACCGCTCTCATCCAGTACAAAAGCCCCGTGTATGATGTCTCGGTTTTTCTGGAGCAGGTTTTGGCAAATTTCTACCGTTACATGGGGTAATTCCATCAGGTACTGCTCCATAATCAGGAGCGGGTCTGTGCAGCCCAGCACCAGGTTTTTAATGCCCAGACTTTCTTTATCCACTACCAACACACAATCTTGCTCGTCTTGGTGAGTAATCTCAAAGTCCAGTTCCAGCAAATAATTTTTGACTATCAGAAAGTAGTTTTTTTTCATATCCTATTTATGATTCAATATAAAAGTGGCAGCGTTCGCTTTGTTTTAACTGTAGGATTCTTTGCTTGGGGCTATCTTTTTTAGAAGATACCGGACCAACGTGTACACCACCGCCCAAGATAAAACATCTATAAGCAGGTTAACCGAGAACATCTCTTTGCTAAAGAAGTCATATTGAAAGCCCAGGGCGGCATGCCCTATCTTTACAACAAGGTAAGTGATAGTGAGCGAAACAAAATCAAATAATCTGCTGCCTGGTTTCATAGTAACTGGTCTCAATGGTTGAATGCTTTGTGTTGAATGTCTGTTGCCTGGCTTAACTTCTGAAACCACTCAAGAAAAAAGGAATCTTAATTTCCCCTCTCCGTTCCACTGCTCATAATCCTGACCACTCTATCTACTTTTCTTCTTGTCATCCGGCACAAGTCAAATTCTTCAAAACGCCTGCTACTGCTCATACTTATAGCCATTTTCAAAATATCTTCTTAACTTGCCCTGAATTCGAAGGCAATTATACTACAAAAAATAGATTAGCTCAAAATTGTAGCACAAATATTTTTAAAATATTTTTCATGTCGAGCATCGGGAAGAACATCAAGAAGATCAGGACAGTCAAGAATTTGAGCCAAGCTGCTTTTGCGCAACTCTTTGATTTAGCGCGACCTAGCGTGGGTGCCTATGAAGAGGGCCGCTCTGAACCCAAAATTGAAACGTTGGTGCAAATTGCCCGTCATTTCGGCATAAGCCTTGATTTACTTATCACCAAAGAGCTAACCGTCAATGATTTATACGGTTTCGATATCTTTAAAAGAAATAAAGAGCAGGAACAACTGCTAATAAAAGTAGCAGAGGAGACAGCCGCCCCCGTGTATAGAGCCGCGTTGGTAATGGCTAACCAGCAGGAAGAGTATTTCGTGCGGCGGCAAGAGACACAGTTTATCAATGGCCTTCCCTCGCTCATTTTGCCAGGTGAACCCCAAATGCTGCACCGCGCCTTTGAACATACCGGTTCTGAAATGCAGTACCAGCAATACGGTCTTCGACACGGTGATATTCTCTATTGCTCTGCCACTCCCTTAGATGCAAGTCAGCTGAAGCTAAATGAGGTGTATGTAATAGTTACCCAAACTAAACTGACCGCCCGCCGATTGCAGGGCCTTACCGAAGAAAACAACCTCCTGCTCAAAGCTGATAACCCAGACTACGACCACCTTACCGTTCCGGCAGATGAAATTCTGGAGATCTGGCACGTAGACGGCATGTACAGTACGTATCTAAAGTCACCTTCCTCGGTTGAGGAGCGGCTCACACGACTGGAAAGCCTGGTGAGAAAACTAATGACAGAATGAAGTTAATTGACTGACAACTACATATTGCGTTTTAGGCCTGTTTTTAGAAAATAAGCCCTGAAACAGCAAAAATGCTTGAATGACTACGCTTTAACTACAGTCTGCTTCTGTTGCTTGTAAATTGTTGCAATTCTTCTCTTCTTCCCTAAAATATACCCTACAGTTATGTTGTTCCGGACTTCTACCGTTGAAACAGGTGTTTTCTTTAGCCCCGGCGATGAATGCTTACAAGCTATTCTGAAGTTTATAAAAGGCGCACAGGCCTCTTTGAAAATCTGCGTGTTCACCATCTCTGATGACCGTATTTCAAAAGCCATTGTGGAGGCATATGAGCGGGGCGTAGAGGTACTGCTGCTTACCGACAACGAGAAACTCTATGACAAGGGCTCTGATATTAGGGATTTGGCGGCCGCGGGGCTGGAGATAAGGGTAGATAATACCCACAACCACATGCACCATAAATTTGCCATTGCAGATAACCGGCATGTGCTCACCGGCTCTTACAACTGGACCCGCAGCGCAGCCCTCTACAACCACGAGAACATTCTGATCACTTCAGACAAGCATACTGCTGTAGCGTATTGCCAGGAGTTTGACAGATTGTGGAAAGAAATGGTGCCGTTTGAATAAGCCGCAAATTCAGGAATGAAATTCTGTTTTGGGCCTGTTTTCTTCAAAATAAGGCAAAAACAGGATTTACCCCAAATACAGAGTAGCCTCAAAGAGTTGTTGGCAGAGCTTGTGCTAACTGGCGTTTTTCCTGCTCGGCAGCATCTGCTGTAACTTCATACGTACCAGAAAATCGCCGAACTGCGGGTTGCCGTAAGTACTGCAGTTGTCCAGGATTAGCCCTCTTTTACCGCAGGGCGTGCTCACGGCATAAAGTACTGCCACAGTGTGGGCGCCTCCGCATTGCCGGAACCTGTGGCAAGCGTCTATGCTCAATTCCTCCGGAAAGAATGTGTCATTGGTTTGGATACAGCGCCAGCCGCGTTTGCTGCACTTAAAAGAGTATAAGTAGTGGTGCTGGCGCAGGTAGGCCAATGCTTCATCTAAATCAGAAAATTGTTCCAGTTTCATAGCTTCTGCCTTTCTCTCTTAATGATATCCAACTGCTCTGGCAGGTTTTCAGGAGGCCTGTACCAACTGATACGCCTCTTCAAAGTCTGGCACAAAAGTAAAAAGCGGCTCCAGGCCCATTATCCGCAGGATTTGCCGCTGCGGTAGGGGCATGTTCAGCAACGTAATACGCACGTTGGCTTCTTTCAGGAGCAGCAGCTGGTTTATAAAATGGCAAATGCCGTGGATTTTATGCACTTTACCTCAGCACAGTCTATCCAAACATGAACCTCCTGAATTACTTGCCGGACTGGGTGCAAGCGCCTGCTCAGCCTGGCATCTGAGGCATCTACATCACCCTGCAACACTATGATCACTTTTCTGCCAATCTTCTCCGTGATGATTTTCTGCATATCCTTTCCTGCCTGTGTGGCTTGCGCCTTATATGTATAAAATTTCTCTTATCCTTATTTCTTGCACTCCTGGCAAGGCATCCACCCTCTAAAAAACCAGCCTACCCGCCGCTTTCTGCTCTTTTCAGTGTGAGTTGCTTTCAGCCATTGTTTGTTTAGTCTGGGGTGCCGAATCATAAGTAAGTTTGTATGGTTTGCGTTAAGAATATAATTTTTAGCAGCCTGTGTTGCGCCAGCGTAGGCTTTTGGGCAGCTGTAGGCTTGCTCTATATTATACGCTTTTGCCGCGCCAGAAAGTGCCGGAAAAAACACGGCAAATTCTGGTGAAAAACACGGCTTTTTCCCTCAACTGGTCTTATTACTGCACTACAATCAGCAGATAAAGTTGCTTTTTGTGGTGGCAAGCCTATCCTCTATAAGCCAAGCAGCATTTTACCAGAAAAATTAATCAGTAGAAACACCGGCTAAACTGGTATTTATCCGTTCAACTACCCAGCCCTCTGTCCGTACATTGGAGCGCTCCTTATCAGGAGAGACAACAGAAAGACCGACCTAACACTACCACTATGGAAAACAACTGGGGAATTGCCATTCACGGAGGCGCAGAGAACAAGAGCCGCGACGAACTGAGTGATTCAAAACAGGCTGCCTATGAACAGGGGCTGGAAAACGCCCTCATGGCCGGCTGGCATATTCTGAACGACGGCGGCAGCGCCGTAGATGCCGTAGAGGCCGCCGTCCGGAGCATGGAAAACAATCCCCTCTTCAACGCTGGTAGGGGCGGCAGCCTCTCTAAAGATGAAAGCAACGAGTTTGACGCCTGTATTATGGACGGTAAAACCATGCAAGCCGGTGCCGTGGCTGGGGTAAAGCACGTAAAAAACCCTATTACCGTGGCTAAGACCATTATGCAAGAGTCAAAGCACGTGCTTATCTGCGGCACCGGTGCGGAAGATTTTGCTCGTGACCATGACTTACCGTTCAAGGCAGAGGAATACTTTAAAACCGAAGAAAAGGAGAAAGCGCTGAAAGAGGCAAAGAAAGAAGAAGAGACGGTAGGAAAAGACACCGTGGGCGCCGTGGCCCTAGACAAAACCGGCAATCTGGCCGCCGCCACCTCCACTGGCGGTTTAGTAAACCAGTACCAGGGTCGTGTAGGCGACACCCCTATCATTGGCTCTGGCACCTACGCCAACAATGACGTCTGTGCCGTGTCCTGCACCGGCGATGGCGAAGGCATTATGCGCGCCAACACTGCCCATGAGGTGTACGCCCATATGAAATACAAGGGCCTGTCTTTACAAGAAGCCAGCAAAGCCGCCATGACTCTGTATAAAGACCGCATAGATGGCGACCGCAACTTCATAGCCATGGACCCCAAAGGTAATGTGGAATTCAGCTTTGAAACCAGCCTTATGTTCCGGGCCTGCAAAAAAGGAGACGCTCCTATGTATGTGGCGGTTTGGCCAGATGACGAAGATAATTGGGAGAAGGAAGGATAAAAGGTAGAAGCTGCTGCTTTTACACTTTTAAATAACCTAAGTTTAGCTAAGTCAAAAGCTGCTGACGCATATTTGATACTCCCCCTTTGAAGGGGGCGAAGGGGGATGTTTACACAAGCCGATCCACGCATTCCTGATCCTTCTCTTTTGTGGTCATCCCGAGTATCGCCGAGGGATCTAACGAATATGTTCCATTGCAGGCGACAATGTATTAGCCAACGCAAAGGACAGGTCGCGACCTGTCCGTACATTATCTTTTTTCCGCTGCCGAGCTGGCGTGGTGGTGGCTGACCCAAGGTCTCACATTTTGCCTTCTCCGTCTCTTTGGCTCCGTGCGCTCACGGCCGCGAGGCCCCGCCCTGTGGATTCGCACTGCCCTTTTTACTAGACCTTCGGTCTTGCCGCTGGCGCGGCACCGCTCAAAGCGAGGCGCTCATCCCCACGCCTGGTAACAGTTCCAATCCTGCTTCCTGTGTTGCTGTTGAAATACTGCTGTTGGTTTTCTGCTTCTGCAGTTCCTGGGTAGAGTCACTCGCGCTAACGCGCATCTCCTTTTCTTTCTTTCTTTTGTTGTTGTTGTTGTTGTTGTTGTTGTTGTTGTTATTGTTGTTGTGCGTAGAGTTAGCGACAGCGCTCTACGCACTGCCGGACAGCCAATCTCCAGATTGGCGCCACTGCTCACTATTTACTGCTCACTGGTTACTGTTCACTGTTCATTGCATTGGTGCAGACGCTGCCAGGTCATTTGAGCAAGAGGTATTGGTTCTGTAGGGATCAGGCACTGCCTTGTCTCCCACGGTTTTCAGGAATCAGCATTCTCCTAAAACACAGCTGCAGAGAACTTCCCTCCTAGTTTAGGAGGGGCCGATAGCCACACCTTTCTATAGCAGGCCAATACCTATTCTTACAAACTTCTTCAGCCACTTTATCGCCCAAAAATACCTTTAAGCAACCTTTCTCCCCTTTATCCGAATGAGAAAGAGTAAGACTGTAGCCGCGTATGAAGAACTGGAACGTATATTACAAGATAGGAGCTATTGGGTTGGTGCTGAACCTGCTGCTGGTTTTGGTACTGCCTTTTGTGGCAGACCCCTACCTAGGCTCCGTGGCGAGTCCTTTCTATCCGGTCTGGATTATCTTGCTGGTGGTGGGTTGGCGAAAAGAGCATCCCCGCCGCTAACACAAAAACTCCTGTTTCGGCTGTTTTTCAGAAAACAGCCCCGAAACAGGAGAAAAGATCTTTTTTAGAATAAATGGTTTTACACCCGTCTTCTTGAACCGTTGGCTGGCGCATGCACAAACAACGACACGTTAGGCTTTTGGGCTTCTGCCATGCCTGCTTTGGTAATGTAGAACCGGGGCCCGGTGAGGCCGTTGCTGCTGACTAAAAAGCCATGGTTCTCCAGTACTTTACAACACGCCAGCACCCGCTCCAGCGGTAGGTTAGTTACTTCCCCTACTATTTCCGCCGACACCGGCAAATGCACAGGAGAGGTATCTCCCTTTACAAGTTTATATATCTGCTTTAACACTTTTTCTTCCGCGCGCATCATTCCCTTCAAATTTTTAACTGCATGTATTTCAACGGAGTCTTTCAGAGGAGGTTGTATTTCTACGGAAAAAACTAGGTATAAAAACATTAGAAAGAAACGGATTTCCAATTCACCTACTGGGAAAGGTTACCCCTTACTTTCAATAGGAGGAATTAACTAACATGCGTGTGAGAGATTCTCCTGTGCTTTCTACATCCGGATTATAAAAGCAAATAAGCGGCTGCTTTTAGCCTTTCCTGTTTTAGGCCCCATTTCCCAAAAACAGACCCAAAACGCCACTCCCTAAGCACTTTCGCTCTGGCCGTCGTGGCGGTGTTTGGCGTTGGCGTTAGAGAGCAGCAGGTGGCGTATGCGGGCAATGTGGATTTTGAGTTCGTTCGCGCGGTCTTCCTGCGCCTCTGACCAGTGGGCGTGGCCTTTGCGGCGGTCTTGCTCGGCCATGGCACTGAGCATGGTGCGGCGCTCTTCCAGCATGCGCAAGGCCACCCATAGCGTCTCTTCCACAGACTCCACATTGGCGTTCAGGTAGGCCTCAGGGGTAAAGGCGTGGCCGGCGTGACAGCGGTAGTGTCTTACGTGCCCTTGGTTTACTTCCCAGAGCGCGCCGCCGCAACTGGGGCACGAAAAAGGCGACCGCGGGCCCATCAGGTCGGTGTCCTCAATTTTTCCGGAATCCAGCATCAAGCGTTCGGCAATGCTGGCTTCATAAGTAATGTCCTCCGGAATTTCGGCGGTGGCCGAGGCGGGCACAAAAACCAGCTCCGGCAGCAAATCGGCCATTTCGGCCACGGTGGCCACGTAGTCTACCTCTATCTCGTTCAGCACACTCTGGGGCATGTCGGGGTATTCGGCTTCAGAGGGGGCCTGCACCATGGTAATACCGCCGCTCCGCTTAATCATTTCCATGCCCACGGTGCCGTCTTGCAGCATGCCGGTGAGCACAATACCAATCACACGGGGACCGTACGCGGCCGCCGCCGAACGGAAAAGCGGGTCAATGGCGGGGCGGAACAGGTTTTCGCGGGGGCCTTTGGTCACCAACATCCTGCCCTTTTGCAGGAGCAGGTGCTTGTCTTGCGGTACAAAGTACAGGTGGCCCTGTTTAATGGTTTGCTCGTGCTGCGCCACCTGGCATTTGAAGGCGGTTACTTTACTCAGCCGTTCTACCAGTATATCTGAGTTGGAGTCGTGGGACAGGTGTTGCACAATAAAAATAGAAGCTGGCAAATCGCCGGGTAATTTTTCCAGCAAATCACAGAGGACGGCCATGCCGCCGGCCGAGGTACCTATCACTATTATGTCGTGGTGCGGAAGTTTCATGCAGGTTGGGTTGGTATTTGAATTAATACGCGCAAACGGCGGGCACAGTCCATCTGAACCCTTCTTTTTATGCCTTGGCAGTTGCGATGCCATAACCGCCAAGCCTGAACAAGACTGTGTCATTCTCTACTGCCGCTCTGAAACAGTTTCTATGGTACACGAAAGCACCGGAAATGAACACTTCTTGCGCTTGAACCAGTGTTCTTTCTGAGGTGACTAGGCAGGTAGGGTTAATGCCCACTTAAATACCAATTTATACCTCCTACCCCACCGTATTTATGCGGATTCTTACGGGCGTAAGAGCCTGATTTAACAAGTTTCTGCGGTAATTTTTGTACCTTGTAGAGTTCAGGAAAAGAGAGGAAACAGTTTTCTGGGAGGGCAGAAAACTAACCAATTTCCAGGCCTGAATGTAGTCACCCCAAAGACGGAAGCCCTTCTATTACGTAAAGCCTTTATGGAGAATGCAGAACCAGACGAAAAAGTCACGTCAGCCAAATACCCCGGTCTTTTAATTACCAAAGAGATTATCCCCCCCACCAAACCCAACACTGATTTTCAGGTAGTGGGCTTGGGTGGCTCGGCGGGCTCTTTAGAGGGGTTTGAGACGTTTTTCCAGCATTTACCAGCCAATACCGGAATGGCCTTTGTGGTAGTGCCGCACCTTGACCCCACCCACAAGGGCATGATGACCGAAATAATCAAGCGCTATACTTCCTTGCCCGTGGTGCAGATTCAGGACAACATGGAAGTGGAGCCGGACCACGTGTACGTGGTGCCCTCTAATAAAGAAACCTCGTTGGAGCGGAACCTGTTCCGGCTGCATGACCCAGAGCACCCCAAGGGCCAGCGCATGCCTATTGATTTCTTTTTCCAGAGTCTGGCCGTGAACCGCCGCGAGCACGCCATTGGCATTGTGCTCTCGGGCATGGGCGCAGACGGTACCCTGGGCGTGAAAATGATTATGGAGAACTTTGGCATGGTGATGGTGCAAGACCCCCACACCGCCCGCTTTGATGCCATGCCCCGCAACGCCATTAAAACCGAGTTTGTAGACCACGTGCTGCCCGTGGAGAACATGCCGGAGAAATTGGTGGCCTACGCCAACATGCCGCCTATCAAAGGCAATCACGTGGTAGAGGCGCACAAGTCCAGCCAAATGCTGCAGAAGATTTTCACGCTCATCCGCAACAAGACTGGGCATGACTTTTCGCTGTACAAGCGCAACACCATTTTTCGGCGCATTGAGCGGCGTATGAACAGTCACCAGATTGCCCAATTTTCTGAATACGTACAGCTGCTGCATGAAAATCCGCAGGAGGTGGAAATGCTGTTCAAGGAGCTGCTCATTGGCGTGACCAAGTTCTTTAGAGACCCCGAGGCGTTTTACCTGCTGCAGGAGAAATACCTGCCTGAGCTGCTCAAAACCAAAAAAGACGGCGATTATGTGCGGGTGTGGGTGGCGGGCTGCTCAACCGGCGAAGAAGCATTCTCCATTGCCATTCTGCTACAGGAATGCATTGACAAACTGAACCTGCACCTGAAAATACAGATTTTTGCCACCGACATTGATCCCGAGGCCATTGACCGCGCCCGCGCCGCCTATTATTTGGATAATATATCAGGTGATATTTCGCCGGAGCGCCTGCGCCGGTACTTCACCAAAGTAGAAAACCACTACCACGTCAAGAAAGAGCTGCGCGATATGGTAGTGTTTGCCGTGCACAACATAAACCGCGACGCGCCCTTTACCAAGCTTGACCTGCTCACCTGCCGCAACCTGCTCATCTACCTTTCCTCAGATTTGCAGAAGAAGCTTTTTCCGGTGTTCCACTACTCGCTCAACCCCCACGGGCTGCTTTTTTTGGGCTCCTCTGAAACCATTTCCGGCTTCCCTGAAATGTTTACCACCCTTGACTCTAAATGGAAAATTTCCCGCCGCAATGAAACCGCCGTTCCCCTGGCGCGCCTGGTAGAGTTTCCGTTCAACTTTACTTCCTTTGAAACCGTGAAACCACACCCAGAACCCACCAATCACGTTAAAAGAGAGGGCAACATGAGCCAGTTGGTACAGCGCGTCATGCTGCATTATTTTGCCCCGCCCTCGGTCATCGTCAACCCCAAAGGCGATATTTTTTACATACATGGCCGCACCGGCAAGTATCTGGAGCCCGCCCAGGGCCAAGCCAACCTCAACGTGTTCGACATGGCCCGCGAGGGCCTCACCTTTGAGCTGAATAATCTGGTGAACCGGGCCAGTGTGCTGCATGAGCCAGCCACGGTAGAAAACCTGCAGGTAAAAACCGACCACGGCGACCATTTCATACGGCTGACGGTGACTCCTATCAAAGAGCCCGCCCAGCTACAGGGCATGCTGATGGTGGTATTTGAAGACATGCCCAAGCCAAAGCCCAAAGCCAAGCGGGGCGGCAAAGCCACCACCGAAGACGCCTCACAGAAAGACGCGCGCATTGCCGAGCTGGAGAAAGAGCTGCAGTACACTAAGCAGCGCCTACAAACCACCATTGAAGAAATGAACTCCTCTTTAGAAGAGCTAAAATCTACCAATGAGGAGCTGCAGAGCGCAAACGAAGAACTGCAGAGCACCAACGAGGAGTCTATGACAAACAAAGAGGAAATGCAGTCTCTGAACGAGGAGCTCATGACCATCAATCTCCAATACCAGACCAAGACCGAGGAGCTGACCAATTCCAACAACGACATGAAGAACCTGTTGGACAGCACCGAGATTGCCACCATCTTTCTGGACAACGAGCTCAACATTAGGAATTTCACGCCGCAGGCCACACAGATCTTCAACCTGATTCGGGCCGATATTGGCCGTTCCATCACGCACATTGCTTCCAACCTGAAGTACCAGCACATTGCCGAAGACGTGCGCGAGGTACTGGACCGGCTACGCAGCAAAGAAGTGCACCTGCAAACCGTAGACGGGCAGCAGTGGTATTCTATGCGCGTGCTCCCCTACCGCACCGCCGACAACTTTATAGACGGCGCGGTGGTCACGTTCACCAACATCACCACCTTCAAGAACCTGGAGGCCAGCGTAGCCGCCACCAGCCTGTACGCCGCCAACATCATAGACATTATTCAGCAGCCGCTGGTGGTACTAGACGGGCAGCTGCGGGTAGAGTGCGCCAGCAATGCCTTTGCCCAGGCGTTTCAACTTATACCAGAGCAACTGAAAGGCCAGTGGCTGTACCATTTGGGCAATGGCCAATGGGACATTCCGCCGCTCAAAGAACTCATGAACAAGGTGCTGCTGGAAGGCATAGAAATTCAGAATGAAGAACTGGAGCACGAGTTTCCGGTACTGGGCTACCGCCGCATGACTCTGAACACCCGCCGCGTGGAGCAAACCGAAAACAAACCCTTTAAAATATTGTTGGCCCTGGAGGTTTTTGAGAAGTAGCCGCCTCCCGCTGTTGCAAGAGCTTGTTTAAATTCCTGAACCCGTTCTCCTATGAGTGAAGAAAAGAATTTCCGCCATGGCATGGCCCATGACTTTTCGCTGCTGCGGCAAGAGGCGCAAAAACTGCAGAAACCCGTTAGCATGGAAGATGTGCAGAACATGCCCGACCATGAGATACGGCGGCTGATTCAGGAGCTACAGATACACCAGGTGGAGCTGGAAATGCAGAACCACCAGCTGCAACAGGCCACGCAGGAACTGGAAGTCACCAAAGCCAAGTACCAGAACCTCTACCACTACTCCCCTTTCGGGTATGTGACGCTAGACGAGCATGGCATCATTGAAGAAGCCAATGAGAAAGGCATGCAGTTGCTTTCCGCCAAAAGAGAGCAACTGGAGTCCCGCCGCTTCAGCCAGTTCATTCATTCAGACAGCCTTGACGCCTATTACGGCTTCTTCCGGAAAGTATTGCTGTCAGAGACCGTGCAAACCGTGGAGCTGCAGATACTGACCAACATTGGCACCGTCTTTTATGCCCAGCTGGAAGGGCAATTGCTGCGGCGAGAGAATGATACCGACCAGTGCCGCGTTGCCTTTGTAGACGTGACCGAGCGTAAAACCGCCCACATTGCGCTTTCTAACAAAGAAAACATGCTGTCGGCCATCATCAACAGCTCGCTCAATGCCATACAGGTGTTTAAAGCCGTGCGCAACAGCGAGGGGACCATCATTGATTTTGAGTGGCTCTTGCTTAACCGTACCGCCGAGCTTTTTCTGGACCATACGCTGGAGCAGTTGCACCGCAGCCGCCTGACCGACATACTTCCCAGCACCGTGACCGAAGGCCATTTAGCCACGTTTATGCAGGTGGTGGAGAACGGCTTGCCCGCCACTTTCACTGCGCATTTCAAAAAAGAAGAGCAGGACTTTTGGTTGAACTGCGTGGCGGTAAAACTGGAAGACGGCTTCGTGCTCACTTTTGAAGACGTAACCCAACAACGCATTGCCAACGAGAAACTGCAGGAAAGCCAGTTGCTGCTAAAGAAAATGGCCGAGGCCATGCCCGATTTCCTGTACGTGGAAGACCTGCTCCAGCACCGCAACATCTACAACAACCGCGATTTTCTGGCCTTTCTGGGTTACTCCAAAGCCGACATAAAAAACCACCCGCGCGACTTACTAGACACCCTCTACCACCCCGAAGACGCCCACCTGCTGTTTGACCGGCCAAAGCGTTTTGAAGAAGTAGAAGACGGGGTGTTTCTGGAGTCTCATGTGCGGGTGTTGGCCAAAGACGGCAGCTGGCGCAATATCTACTTCCGCGAAACCGTGTTCAAGCGCGGGGCCTCGGGCAAACCCACCCAACTGGTAGGCACGGCGCAAGATATCACTGAAAAGCTGCGGGCCGAACGCGAGATACGGCAACTGAACGAGACGGTGACGGCCATTCTGCAGAACCTGCCCGTTACGCTCTGGCGCTTCGGCAAAGACGGCCACGTGCGCGAGTCAAGAGGCGCGGGCCTAAAAGCCCTGGGCCTGCAGGAGCACCAGATGATTGGCCAAACCTTTGCCCCCGTGCACAATGAACTGGAGCGCCATATTACTAAAGCGCTGGAGGGGAATAAAATAAACACCTTAGCCGAGTTTGATATTGAAGGGCGGCAGGTGTACAAACAAGTGTACCTGTTCCAGGAATCGTTAACGGGCGAGGCCATTGGTTTTTGCCTGGATGTAACCCACCAGAAACAGGCCGAGGTGGAAGCCCAACGGCAAACCATGCTCCTGAACCAGATTCTGCAAAACATACCCATGGTGCTGGCCCTAATTGACCAAAACGGCTACTATGTAGAGGCAAGAGGCAAAGGCTTGCGTAGCCTTGGCCTGCAAGACCATGAGCTGAACGGAAAAAATGTATTTGATTTGTTTCCGTTCCTGAAAGATAATATTTCTGATATTCTGGAGGGGCAAGTGAAGAGCTTCTCGGCCCACTTCCCTTATCAGGGAAAAAGAGTCCATTTCCAGAACTTCGGGTTCCTGGACCCCCAACGCAACATGGGCATTGCCTTTGGCCTGGACGTGACCGAGCTAAAAGAGATGCAGGAAAAGCTGCTGACCGAGAAAGAATTCTCTGAAAACCTTCTGGAAAACAGCATTGACGGTATTCTTGCCTTTGACCCTGACATGAACGTGACCGCCTGGAACAAAACCATGGAAGAAATCATGGCCAAGAAAAAGGCGGACGTACTGGGTAAACCGCTGCTCTCCCTTTTCCAGAAAGAGCAGCAGGCTTATTTACGCCACCACCTTACCAGAGTGTTGAATGGAGAACGCATTACCACGTACCAATCTCCTGTGTTAGGCAATAACCGATCATATGAAATTAATTTGGTTCCCTTTTTCAATCCAGAAAAAGAAGTGATTGGGGCCTTGGCTATTTTGCATGATGTCACCTTGCAACAGAAGCGTCAGAAAGAAGAGACGAAGACGAAGCTTGATAAACAGAAAGCGGTGGCCAACGCCGTTATCTCAGCTCAGGAAGAAGAGCGTAAACGTATTGCCGAAGCCCTGCACAACAGCCTGGCCCAGTTGCTGTACGCCGCTAAGCTAAACTTAGAAAACTTTGAGGCGAGTTACAAGGGCAAGAACGGCGATCCGCTGCACCGCATCTCTGCTTTTCTGGAAGATGCCATTAAAGAAACCCGCTCCCTGGCCCATGAGCTCATACCGAGGGCTCTGCAAGACTTCGGGCTAAAAACAGCCTTGAAAGAACTGGCGCAACGGTTAAGCACTCCATACTTAACCGTACAATGCGTTGTCACCGGCTTTGACCTTTCCACTGATTATGTGTTAGAGACTCATTTGTACCGCATGGTGCAGGAACTGCTCAACAACGTGATGAAGCACGCCAACGCCACCGAAGCGCTGGTGCAGGTAACTGACAAAGGACCAAAGATTATGGTGCGGGTAGAAGACAATGGCAAGGGAATGAAATTAACTGACAAAGTACTCTCTAAGGGAATGGGCTTGGCTACTATTAAGAACCAGGCAAAGCTCTTGAAAGGAACTATGCACATACACTCTGTAATAGGTGAAGGCACCATTATCACAGTAGAGCTTATCAAATAAATTAAAGGAGGAACGGCCGCTGTTTTGGGCTTGTCTTTAGAAAAAGAGGCCCAAAACAGCGGCCGTTCCGCTACACAAAATACAATTTGGTCAGGCAACAAGCAACAACGCCAGCAGCTAATAGGCTACTGGCGTTGTTGCTTGTTTGTATGGTTGGTATAAGCGGGCTTTACTATGTTACATCTAAAGCCATTCAAAGAAATGATGTTTTAAAACACCATTAAAAGAAATTTTTGAGTTGCCAGCGTAAAATTTAACCAAATGTTTATTTTAATTGCAAGGGTGCGTCTTGTTTAGAGGGCACTATGGTCATGATGACGTGCAGGCCCAGTAACTCAAAAACGTTCCTTACCTGCTCACTCATTCCGTACAAAACCAGGTTGATCTGGCGGGCCTCAAATGTTCCTAAGTGGGAAATCAAAACCCCTAAACCAGCCGATGAAATGTATTTCAAGTCCTGAAAATCAAGCCATAGTTGCTCTATGGGCTTGCACAAAGCCATTTCTATCTCCCTATCCAGCTCTAAACAAGTAGAGGCATCCAACTCCCCACTAAGCCGCAGAATGTACGCCTGCGGCTCTTCTTCAATGACAATCTTCATGGACTTTTTTTAGTAAAGTAAAAAAATATTTATAGTAATGCAACTCTACTTCTGGGCTGGTTTAATTCAAAGAGGCTCTTTACTACCTTTAATGTGATTATATAAAGAGAGACTAAATGGCTAAAGAGCCAGTTTAACGTCTTTTTATATTGCTATATACCATTAAAGTTGAGAATAAGAACTACACCAATGGCTGTGTAAAGATGAATAAAATCCTGAAGATTGTACAGCTATTATTCCTACCCTACTGTATACACACATGGCTACTGCTATTCTTAGCTATGTGCACATCTACTGCTATTACAAAGTTACCACAAGTATTTTACCTTTTTGATGTCACAAATACTGAATTATACGTAAAGTATAAATACCCTATTTGGTAGGTTTCCTAGCAAAAGTGCCACCAGAGCAAGTTCTGACGGCATCATTACCTGAAAAATCTATAAATTGCCTAAACCTTTACTATTTCAAATTAGAAGGGCAGTTACATTTTATGAAAACGAAGAGACAGGAGATACATGGTAAAGTTAATTCTTGTAGATGATCACACTATCATAAGAGATGGTTTGAAATCATTGCTGAAAACTGAGCGGTCTATTCAGATTGTTGGCGAAGCGGAAAATGGGCAGCAACTGCTGCAGTTGCTGGAACAAGTCACTCCAGATGTAGTCATGCTGGACCTGAACATGCCAGTGATGGACGGTTTTGAGACACTGCAGCATCTGCAGAAAAAGCACCCTGATATTAAAGTGCTGGTTCTAACCATGCTCAACCAGAACAGTTACGTGCAAAAAGTGCGTGACGCGGGCGCTCATGGCTTTGTACTAAAATCGGCGGGAAAAGAAGAGCTGGTGCATGCCGTTAAAACCGTGGCCAACAATAATCCCTATATCTGTTCTGAAGTAGCCTTAAACCTGCTGAACCGAACCAACAACGGTGATGGCTCAGGCAACGGCAATGGGCAGGTTGCTTCGCCAGAGCTGTCTAAACGCGAAATGGAGGTTCTGAAACTAATTGCCGAGGGCTATACCAACGCCGAGATAGCAGACAAGATTTTTGCCAGCAAGCGTACCGTTGAATCGCATCGCCAACACCTGATTGAAAAAACGAAATCAAGAAACACGGCTACCCTTATAAAATATGCACTGCAGCAAGGTCTGATTGATTGACCTTCCTAAAGAGCATAAATAAAATCCGACGTCTGTTTTTGCTGACTTTCGTAAAATTTCCTAAA
>NZ_LRML01000014.1 GCF_001647285.1 Rufibacter roseus | reverse complement strand
GGGGTGGCGCATACAGCCAGGCTGGTGGTAAGGTAACTCTGGAGTTCCAGTAGCGTTAGCAAACCATGAATAAAAAAGTTTGATAGTTAATCATAAATGGAAAAAGGATAAACCAGTTCTAGAACTGGTTTATCCTTTTTCCATTTATGCCTTGTTGCTTAGTAAAGGACTTGGTTTGCTATGTGGCTAGATCACTTCTTCTTTGCTCCAACTAGCTTTATCGTACAGGTACACAGGTTTACGGCTTAGATCTACACCTCCTGTACTTCCTGGTCTTTATCCACACTTTCAGCTTTACTGACAATGTCTTTTATGATGGTGTCAAGTTCAACGCTAGAGGATTTGATATAGGAGAACAACGTCTGTTGGTCTACCTGAGAAGTATTGTCTTGTAATAAATTGATCAAGCCTAAAATACGGGCCAACGGGGCTCTAACCACATGGCTCTGGATCCAGGTGATTTCGCGGAGGCGGGCGTTTTGCATTTCAATGGCCTTCAGATACTCTTGTCGCTCGGTGAAGTCCCGTTGAATAGAAATAAAATGAGTGATGTGCCCTTGCTTGTCAGTGATAGGAGAGATGTTGATGTTGACAAAAAACTCTTCTCCGTTCTTTCGGTAATTGATAACGCCTACTTCACAAGCCTCGCCATTTTCAATAGCGTTTCGTAACCGGTTAAGCGTAAGCCTGTCGGTTTTAGGGCCTTGTAGCATCCGCGGCGACTGGCCAAAGACTTCTGAGGCAGAGTACCCCGTCATTTCTGTAAACGCTTTATTAACGTAGATAATGCGAGGACCCGGTTCGTTTAACAGGTCGGCTTCTGTAATGAGTACCGCATCGTTGGCATGGGTGATAACTGACTCCAATAGTCTCAGCCGTTCTTCTTCTTCCTTTAGCTTGGTGACATCTTGCATGGCTCCTAGCATTCTAACGGCTTTGCCAGATTGATCCCGTAGAATGTAGCCATGGTCATTGACGTAGGCAAATTCATTATTCGCCTTCCGGAAACGATATTCAGCAAACCAGATAGTGGTATCTCCTGCAATAGCATTGAAAAAAGTATCAGTTACTCTGTGGTAGTCTTCGGGGTGCAGGTTATCCATCCATAAGTTGAAGTTACTTTTGATGTCCACTGGAGAATAACCAAAGTGGCGGGTGAGATTTTCTCCCCAATACATTTCATGTTGTATAAGATCGTAGTCCCAGATTACATCTGAAGTGGCTTTGTTTATTAGGCTAAAACGGTCGTTGCTGACTTGTAGATCTTTGGTGCGTGCCTCTACCAGCGCTACAAGTTTCGCTTCTTGTTGGTGCTGGGCCAGTACTTTCTTGGCAGTATATCCAGCCACGAACAACAGGAGGAGTAAAGCAGATTTAAACCACAATGTTTGGTAGAAGAATGGCTCAACAGTAAAGTGAAGTTGCCTTGTTTCAGACCAGGTGCCGTTCAATTCTGCTTTTACCTCAAACGTGTAATTGCCGGGCTCTAAAGATGAGAAATAAGCAGTTCTTCTTTGACCTGCCAATTCCCATGCCTCGTCAACCTCTTTCAATCGGTAGTGGAAATTGATTTCATTGGGGCTGTAGAAGTTGATACTGGTGTAGTCAATTGCTACGGTATGAACCCCAGGCGGAAGTGAAACGTTTTTAGACAAGTCTACCAACTCATTGGCAAAACGCATGGTCTGTATGTGAATGTTGGCTGTGTAAGGAGCTTCATTCAATTGAACAGGGTCTATTATCGCTATTCCTTCTACTGTAGGAAACCATAGGCTGCCGTCTTGCATTTTGGTGCCTGCCGGAAAAACTCCTCCGTTGGTTTCAGCATTACGCATGCCATCAGCGTGGTTGTACAATTGTGCCTGAATGGTCTCTTTTCCAGAATTACCTGACTTCGCTTTCTCCAGATCAGAAGTGGCTATTCTCTGAATGCCATAGGCTCCACTAAGCCAAACGGAACCCAAACCGTCATCTAAGATCTGGTAGATATCATTGAAGGCTAAACCGTTCTTCTTGTTTATAAGAGTGAACTTTTGACCGTTAATGAAGACCAATCCTTTTTCAGTGCCTAACCAGATGGTGCCGCTTTTGTCTTGGTAAAAGCAATTAATGATATTGGCGGGTAAACCTTTGCTAGGAAGGTATGCTGTTATTTTTCCACTAGGGGTTATGCATAGTGCGCCAGCACCTCTGCTCCCAAACCACTTGTTATGGTGTTGGTCTTCAAAAGCGCTAACGAAATCAGTTTGAGAAAAAGAAGAAGGTATAGGCAGGCTTGAAATTTTTCCTTCAGGATGAAGCGTGTGAATTCCACCGGAGCGGGTGGCAATCCATACAGTTTGGCTGGCATCAGTCAGGATAGCCTGTACTAAATTACTGGCCAAACCGTCTGCCTGGGTGAAGTGCTGGTCTATTTTTCCTGTTTGTAAATTAAACCGGTTCAAACCATTTGGAGTGCCTATGTATACGGCATCTTTGGTTCCACCGATAGACAGAATCAAATCAGATGCTAAGCCTTGCTTATGATTAAGATGCAAAGACTTGCCTTTTGAGATTTTAGTAACACCCTGACCAGCGGTCCCCACCCATACATCACCGGAGGAGTGCTGATAAATAGGCAGCACAATTTCGCTGGCCAGCTTGAATCTGGGAGACAGCATGTGCACCTGAGCTGGTTTCAACTGTACCAGTCCAGAGGCGGCGGTACCCAACCAGAGCATGTCTCTGCCGGTAAACAAAATGCTTCGCACCCCATCAGGGGGTAAGCCATTCGCTATTAGAGGCTGAAACTTTCCGTCCTGTAGTTGGTGCACTCCAGAGGTAAGGGTTCCTGCCCACACTTGCCCATTAGGAGCAATGGCTAACGCGGTAATAAAGAGCTCTGGTAGCCCTTCTTTCATAGTGTAGTTTGTTTCTTTAGAACCTGCCAGGTGAAAGACACCGTGCTCTTTAGTGCCAATCCAAATGGTTCCGTCTGGGGCATGAGCCAGTGTTCTGATGTACTTGTCCTCGTACCCTTTAATGTTCTGCGGCTGTTGGGTCTTGTGGTTTAGTTGATACAATCCTGCGTTGGTGCCAACCAATAAACCGTTAGGGCCAGAAGAGATAGATTGAATAGAGCGTTTTTCTGCTAATTTCCAGAATTTAGGCTGCTTAACGGAGCCATTTTCAACATAAAGTAAGTGGCCTGAAACAGTGCCTACCCAAATTCTTCCGGCAGGATCTTCTGCCAATGTTGTGATACGGGTGTTTAAAATACTAGTGGAGACATCAAGAACAGTAGTCTTATGCTGGCTTATGTATACCAACTGATGGTCAGTGGCTGCCCATATACCTCCATTTTTTGATGGAGCAATGGCATAAAACATGCTAGAGGAGAGGTCAGGAAGGGTAGATTCATTGAAAACTGCAAACGTATGCCCGTCAAACCGAACTAATCCATCTTCCGTGGCAGCCCAGATAAAGCCTGCCTTGTCTTTCTTTACTTCAAAAACCGCATTCTGAGGTAGCCCGTTTTTATTGTCCCACACTTGGGTTACATAGCCAGCCTCATACCAAGGTGTGTTGGCAGAAGCGGCTGAGGCAACAGTAAAGCTAGCAAGTTGCAGTAGTATGAAAAAGTACAGATATTCAGCTGATTTGAACCCACGCATGCCTTCCGTAATATATTAGAAACGGTAACCTCTGCTCATTCTTGAGGAGAGACTACGCCTTCATACAACATAGCTTCAGCGGAAATACGGTGGGGGAGACGTATTTGTGCTGCTGTTAATTATTCAATTTTAAATAAAAAAATATTAGTTCCTGCTCTTTTGTTAATATTTACTTAAAGTTATGGATATAATGCAATATTTGCTTGTAATCTTAATGAGCAGCTGAAGAGAGGCTGAGACACTTTTTTTAATTGCCTGATAACCAAAGGAAAAAGCACCTTGAATAGCTGGTCACTTAAAAAAGTATTTAGCCTGTCTGCACTATTGGGTAGAAGAAAAGCACAGGTTGAACTGTGTGCCATTCAGTATACAGAAATGAATAATTTTTTACAGGTGCCCTGCTACTTGGCAAGCTGCAGCAGGTATTCACGCATTTCTTTGGTGTCATACGCCGCCATGCCTACCTGAGTGGCTACTATTTTACCTTCGGGTGAAATAATATAGGTGGTGGGGATTGAGGGGCTCTGGAATTCCTCTGGGAAATTGCTGTGGGGCAGGTATACCGGAAAGGTATAGCCTTTCTTTTCGATATACTTCTTGACTTTGCCCATGCCGCCTCTGTCAACTGATAGCATCACAAACGCAATTTTGTTTGAATATAACTTGTTGTAGAGGCTTTGGATGTTTGGCATTTCAGCCACGCACGGAGGGCACCAAGTAGCCCAAACGTTCAGAAAAATCACTTTGCCTTTCAGAGTCTCAAAATTGACAGTTTTTCCATCTAGCCCTGTAATCTTAAAACCAGTACCTACCATTTTAGGAGCAGGAAGGGGGGAGATAGCGCTGGAAAAGGAAACGGGTGTGTTGGTTTCAACCGCCATTGGAATGTCTGCTTTTTTAAAACCGGAGGCTAGTAGGAGGCGCTGCACTTGCCCAATAGCCTCTGTATGTAGCCCAGTGGCATATAATAGACCAAATACGGCTAAAATGATTACCCAGCCCGGTATGTTCTTGAGTGAGAACCTCTGTTTGCTCATGATTTCTCCTATTTAATTATGAATTGTGGATAGAGCCACTTCTCTGAAGCCTCTGTTTTAGGTTTGTTTTCCGAAAAACAGACCCAAAACAGAGAATGCTAGTCTAATGCGGAAGACGGGATCTAACTAAGCCGTACAGAAATGTACCAGCCACTGCCCCTACAATGGCTATCAAAATTGGCCAAAACCCATGACCTATGTTCACAAACAAGGGGCCGGGGCAGGCACCCACCAAGGCCCAGCCCAACCCAAAGATAATGCCACCAATCAGGTAACGCGGCACTGATTTTTCTTTGGGCTTGAACAGAATAGGATTACCCTGAAAATCGCGGAGGTTGTATTTTTTGATGAGCCATACCGCTGTCACGCCTAGTATTACGGCCGTGCCGATGATGCCGTACATATGAAAGCCCTGGAACCGGAACATCTCCTGAATGCGGTACCAGGAAATGGCTTCTGATTTGCTCATCACAATGCCGAAGAGAATGCCAGTTAAAATGTATTTCAGTCCTTTCATGGCTATGGGTGATTTGGGTAGTGAAGTAGCGCCCAGTAAGTAATTTAAAAGATAAGAGGTAGCAATAGGAATGTCATGATGAGCCCGCCAATGAAAAAGCCAATGACGGCAATGAGCGAGGGCAACTGCAGGTTTGACAATCCGCTGATGGCGTGGCCAGAGGTGCAACCGCCGGCGTATCTGGTGCCGAAGCCAATGAGCAGCCCACCTACCAGCAGTACCAAAACCGTCTTCAGGTCAGATAAAGCCTCAGATCCGAAAAGTTCCTGTGGCTGTAGATCCTGGGGGGCGGCAAATCCCAGCTCCTGAATATCTTGAACTGTGGCCTGCGATATTTGTATTGGCTCGCCGTCAGATAACCAGGTAGTGGAAATAAATCCGCCTAGAATGGCCCCCACCAGAAACAGTAGATTCCAGGTTTGTGCTTTCCAGTTGAAGTCAAAAAACGAATTAACCTTACCGGCCCCGCAGGCCGCGCAAATAACCCTGAGGTTGGAGGAAAAGCCAAACGACTTCCCAAAAAATAGCAGCAGCACCAGCACCAGAGCAATTACTGCCCCTGAAACAAACCAATGCCATGGCCCACTAAGTGTTTCTAGCATAACTCTATTATTTTAGATAATACAACAACTGTAGGGGCAGGGACTGCCTTGCCTCAAGCCGAATCCTGAAAGTATAACTGTTACTAGCTTCAAAACAGCTCCAAGGTTTCTTCAGCAGCAGCATGCGCTATAAAGTAGAGGGGCAAACAAAAGCAGTTCTGGGCACCGATGTCTCAGAAATTCCTTTGAAGCCTTGCTGTACGTTTACCACTTTATCAAATCCACGTGCTTTCAGAATGGAAGCCGCAATCATGGAGCGGTAGCCGCCTGCGCAGTGCAGGTACATGGTCTCTTTTTTCGGGAGCTCGGCCAGATGATCATTTAAGTAGTCGAGCGGGGCGTTACTGGCGGTGGTGATGTGCTCCGCCTGAAACTCACTGGGCTTGCGCACATCCACTACGGGCAGCTTCTGATTTTGCTTGTAGCGCTGCTCAAATTCTTGCGGCGAAATAGATTCAACGGTATCCATTTCTTTGCCCGCTTGCTGCCATGCCTTAAAACCGCCTTTCAAGTACCCGATGGTATGGTCGTAGCCCACGCGGGCCAGGCGAGTTACTACTTCTTCCTCGCGGCCCTCCTCAGTTACGAGCAGAATCTGCTGCTTTATGTCTGGTATTAAAGTGCCCACCCACGGCGCGAAACCACCATTAATACCAATGTTGATAGAGTTCGGGATGAAGCCTTGGGCAAATGTTTCAGGATGTCGCGTGTCCAACACCAAGGCGCCGGTTTCGTTGGCTGCTGTTTCAAACGCCTCGGGTTCTAAGGCCTGCAGACCTTTCTCCAGCACCTCAGAAATGCTGTCATAGCCCTGCTTATTGAGCATTACGTTCAGCGGGAAGTAACTGGGCGGCGGGGTGAGGCCATGGGTTACCTCTTCTATGAACTCCTCTTTGGTCATGGTGGCGCGCAGGGCGTAGTTTGTTTCTTTCTGATGACCAAGCGTGTCAAAGGTTTCTTTGCTCATGTTCTTGCCGCAGGCGCTTCCGGCCCCGTGGGCAGGGTACACCAGCACGTCATCGGCTAAAGGCATAATCTTAGTACGGAGCGAATCATATAAGTGGCCGGCCAACTGCTCCCGCGTCAGGTCTGACTTGGCAGCCAAATCAGGGCGGCCTACATCTCCAATAAAAAGAGTGTCGCCGGTGAAGAGGGCGTAATCTTTGCCGCTTTCGTTTTTAAGCAGGTAGGTAGTAGACTCCATGGTGTGCCCCGGGGTATGCAGCACCTTAATGGTCAGGTTGCCTACTTTCAGTTCTTCGCCGTCTTGGGCAATGTAAGACTCGTACGTGGGGTTGGCGTTGGGGCCGAATATAATTTGGGCGCCGCTTGCCTTGGCTAAATCAACGTGGCCACTCACAAAGTCGGCGTGGAAGTGAGTTTCCAGCACGTATTTAATTTTAGCACCGCGACTTTCAGCCTTGGTCAAATAGGGCTGTATTTCGCGCAGCGGGTCAATGATGACGGCTTCGCCGTTGCTTTCAATGTAATAAGCGCCCTGTGCCAGGCAACCGGTATATATTTGTTCTACTAACATAGCTGTTCAGTATATTTCAGTTCTATTAATGCAAAGGTACCATAGCTGCAAAGCCCAGGCATTGTTTATGGTCACACAAGTTTATGGAGCTTTTCTAAAAGAAAATCTCTTTGCCAATGATGTACACGCCCATGACCAGTACAAACCAGCCAAACCCAGTTCTCAGTTTATCGGCATGAATTTTAGCCGATAAAAAGGAGCCGATGAAAATTCCCGCAATAGAAAGTGACGAGAAGATAGCTAAAAAGGACCAGTCAATGTCATAGTTGAAGATATCGCCCACAAACCCTAGCAGTGATTTGGCTGCAATAATGAGCAGTGAGGTGCCTACGGCCATTTTCATGTCTAACTTTGAGAAAAGCACCAACGCCGGAATAATCAGAAAACCACCGCCCGCACCCACTAAACCAGTAAGAGTGCCTACAATGGCACCCTCGGCTAGAATACCGGCGTAGTTGAATTTCGGCTCAACCTGTCTTATTGATGCAGTACCTTGGTCTAAGATAACAGTGTCTGCGTTTTCGTCTGCGGTTACTTTGGGTTTGGGGTTTCTTCTAATCATACTGACGGAGGCAAACACCATTAGTACCGCAAACAACAGCATGAGCAAAATTCCCTTAGTTACTTCAAAGTCGCCTAGGGTAAAAATGCTGCCTGGAATGGCGGGCACTATGTAACGCCGCGTGGCGTACACCGCCACAATAGAGGGTAGTCCAAATACCAGGGAAGTCTTCAGGCTCACCAGCCCTTTTTTGTAAAACTTGTAGCTTCCTACCAGACTAGTCAAACCCACAATAAAAAGTGAGTAGGCCGTGGCGATTACTGGGCTCAGGCCCAGTAAATACACCAGCGCCGGCACCGTTAATATTGAGCCGCCGCCGCCAATCAGTCCTAACGAAAGGCCTATGATCAATGCCGCTATGTAGCCCAAGACTTCCATGTGTTGCAGTAGTTTCTAGTTGCTGTGTAGCTTCATATATAGCAACAGTAATACTTAAAACGCGTGCATTCAAATGCGTAGCGCTGCTTGCTTATGAACCACAGGTTGCCCAAAACTAGTGAATTTTACTTGGGGCGTTTTTGGCCTCTTTTACAGAAATTGGCTCCAAATCAGTAATACTTTGAAAGCATTTGTGAAGAAGAACAGGAATTAGTGGGTTGATTCTAATAAAGCTTCCACATTATTGAGAAAGCCTAAAGCCAACCTGTTTTGCATGATAAAGTTAAATATAGTTTTATAAGACCAGCCCGATAGAAAATTATGGGGCAGGGTTGGTTCTGTATAAGCAAGAAAACTTTTGAGGGTAGTAGGTGCGTTATAATTTTGAGAGGCTATTAACCTTAAATATAATTACCTGTGGATGCTCAATTTTGGCTTTTGTATTCTGTGCTAGCGGCAAGGTATGTTTTTATAGCCGGTGTTGCCTTTTTGGTGTTTTATATTCTGTTGCCCAAGAAGTTCGCAGGCCGTAAAATTCAGGCGCTTTCTCCAAAGCGGAAAGATTATATGCGTGAAGTAGGGTACTCGTTCTTCACCTTCGTGGTTTTTGCGGCATACGGTGTTGTGCTTTCTGCGGAATGGGTGCTGCCTTACACACAAATTTATACTGATGTGCATGCATACAGTTGGGGTTATTTTGCTTTTAGCATTGTGCTGGCACTGGTGATTCATGACGCTTATTTTTATTGGACACACCGGCTCATGCATCATCCCAAACTATTTAAAGCATTTCATCTTACGCATCATAAATCAGTGAATCCTTCGCCTTGGGCAGCATTTTCATTTTCTCCTTTAGAAGCAGTAGTAGAGGGCGGAATTATTTTTGTAGTGGCGTTTCTTATTCCAATTCACCCGCTGGCCATTGTGGCGTTTCTGTTTTTTATGACGGTATACAATGTATACGGGCACCTGGGGTATGAAATTTACCCTCATTGGCTCGTAAACAGTAGCCTGGGCCGCTGGCTGAACACTTCTACGAACCATAATATGCACCACAAGTTCTTCAAAGGTAACTATGGGTTGTATTTCCGGTATTGGGATGAATGGATGGGCACCACCCACGCCAAGTATAATGAGACGCTTGCAAAACTGGTGAGTCCGCCGCAGGAGCCAGTGCAGGCTGTAAAGCGTTAAATTCTTTTCTTATGCTCCGCTGGTAAACACTCTTTCTAAAAGAAAAAGAAGGTGTGTGGAATTGCAAAAATTATGGGCTGCACGCGCCATTTCTCTTTGCTTCTAAGTAGTGTCCATACATTTAAGGTTGTTATGCATAGCAGTAATTACAAGTAAATCAACATTCATGTAAAGAGAAGCAATGAAGTGATTTGGAATATGTGGGGGTGCGATTTCTGTTTTTGGCTTGTTTTTCCCATTTTAGCCCAGAAACGCAGCGCTTGGTTTGGCGTAAGACGGAATAGTGGCAGCCTATGCGTTATGAAATGGCTTAGCCTTTTAATTTTACCCAATCACTCAATCACACATTCAACCATTCACTCTTTCACATGAGCACTCCAGAGGCAAACATCCCGGCGCGGGAAAACTTTCAGCAGACCATTGACGGCAAGAGGACAGATTTATTTGTGCTGAAGAACAAAAACAACTTACAGGCAGCCATCACCAACTATGGCGGGCGCTTAGTAGGGCTATGGGTGCCTGATAAAAACGGGAAGCTGGTGGATGTGGTGATTGGGCATGATAACGTGCAAACTTTTGCAGAAGGAGAAGACTCATATTATGGCGCCACGGTAGGGCGTTACGCCAACAGAATAGCCAACGGTAAGTTTACCCTGGAAGGGCAAGGATACAGGCTGGCAACCAACAACGCACCCAATCATCTGCATGGCGGAGACAAAGGCTTTTCCAGAGTGGTATGGGAGGCTGATCAGCTGAGCGAGCAGACGCTGCGCCTGCGTTACGTGTCTCAAGGCATGGAGGAAGGTTATCCGGGGGGGTTGACGGTCATGGTGGTTTATACTCTGACAGACAATAATGAACTGACCATTGAGTATGCCGCCACTACAGACAAGACTACCGTAGTCAACCTCACCAACCACGCTTATTTTAACCTCAACGGCGAAGGCAGTGGCTCTATCCTGAACCATGTGCTCCAGATAAAGGCTGATCAATTTACACCCATAGACGCAACCTCTATACCTACTGGTGAGCTGGCACCTGTGGCGGGCACCCCATTTGACTTTACCCAGCCTACTGCCATTGGAGAGCGAATTGAACAGGAGCATGAGCAACTGCAGCATGGCCAGGGATATGACCACAATTTTGTTTTAGCAGAAGAGCCTCGGCAAGAATTGGCTTTTGCCGCCTCGGCCTTAGGCGACCAAAGCGGTATACTGATGGAGGTGTTCACGCAAGAGCCGGGGGTGCAGCTATACACGGGCAACTTTATGAGAGGGGAGCGCACGCTGAAAAGCGGAGCTAAAGATGCACGCCGTACGGCTTTCTGCCTAGAGACACAGCTGTTTCCAGATTCGCCTAATAAACCACATTTCCCTTCAGCGGTGTTAAGAACCGGCGAAACCTATAAAACGGCCACTGTTTACAAGTTCTCTGTTCAAAAGTAAGGCAGCGAAAGTGTGAGGTCTACTGCATTTCATTTTTTCAGGTGCAGCACAATTCTTAACTTGGCATCAGGTATGCATTAAGGTGAGGTAATTCACCCATTTCAAGGTACATGTGCAAGGCCTGTTTTTGCGCTGTTTTCCAGAAAAGAGCCTCAAAACGTGATTCTTGCTCTGATAAACCAGTTACACATCTAATTCTCCAGCTTTGAAAATCAGAAGTTACAAAGGGCAAACCCGAATGCTGGTAGCAGTAGACTGCATTATCTTTGGGTTTGACGGGAACAATTTTAAAATACTACTAGCTCAAAAAAGCTTTGCCCCTGAGAAAGACAAGTACAGCTTAATGGGGGGCTTTATTTGGGCGGAGGAAACCGTGGAGGAAGCAGCACAGCGCATTCTGAAGAGACTGACTGGGCTGGAGGGCGTTTACCTAGATCAAATTCATACCTTCAGTGCACCTGGCCGTGACCCAGTGGAGCGTACCATTTCCGTTGCTTTTGTAGCTTTGATTGACATTCATAAATACGAAAAGCAGATCATCCATGAGTACAACGCCGATTGGTTTCTGCTGCAAGACAAGCCCAAGCTAATCTTTGACCATGATGACATGGTAGACACCGCAAAAAAGTACCTGCGGTACAAGGCAGCCATGCACCCGCTTCTGTTTGAGCTGCTCCCTGAAAAATTTACCCTTCCGCAGCTGCAAGCGCTGTACGAAGGCCTCTATGAAACCAGCTTTGACAAGCGTAACTTCAGCCGGAAAGTGTTGTCGGCCGGAATTCTGATCAGGTTAGATGAGAAGGAAAAAGAGAGCTCTAAGAAGGGAGCCTACTATTTTACCTTAGATAAAAATAAATACCTTAACCCAAGCAAAGACTTCCTGAACCTGATCCCAAATCCGGAGAAGCATGTGTATTAGACGTAGCTATCGATTCTGGTGAGAAAACCATCTATGCTCTACAGCCACTTAAACACCTTTCTCACCCAGTTTATTTTGTTTCCGTAAGGAGCGTAACGCAAGGCGGAATCTGGCCAGAAAGGCTTTTTCAGCACACTTTTAAAATGAGAAAAAGCTTCAAAGCTGGCCTTGCCGTGGTAGTTGCCTTGCCCACTCTCGCCTACGCCGCCAAAGGGCAGGTGGGGGTTGGCTAAATGAGAGATAGTATCGTTGAGGCAAACCCCACCAGAAGAGGTTTGGGTGAGCACTACCTGTTGTGCGGTTTTATCTTTTGAGAAAAAGTAAAGAGCCAACGGCTTAGGTCGGGCCTTTATTTCGGCAATAGCCTCCGGCAAGCTTTTAAAAGACAGCACCGGCAAAATTGGCCCAAAAATCTCTTCCTGCATGATTGGGTCTTGCCAGCTAACATTTTGCACTATTGTGGGCGCCAGGTAGAGTTGATCAGCATTGGCTTGCCCGCCATGGTACACCTCTGCCTTTTGCAATAAACTTGTTAGCCGCTGGAAATGCTTTTGGTTAATGATGCGGGCATAGTCTGGGCTGGCGGCGGGGTCAGGGCCGTAAAACTCATGAATGGCTTCTAGCAATTGGGCCAACAGTGGCTGCACCACTTTCTCCTGCACCAGCAAATAGTCTGGCGCTACGCAGGTTTGGCCGGCATTCAGAAATTTTCCCCAGACAATCCGCTTGGCGGTAATTTTTAAATCAGCAGTTTGATCAATGATGCACGGGCTTTTGCCGCCCAATTCCAACGTTACCGGAATTAGTTGCTTAGCTGCCGCTTGGGCTACAATTCGGCCAACAGGTACACTTCCCGTGAAAAAGATTTTGTCAAAGGGCAGTGCCAGCAAGGCCTGACTTATATCAGCTCCTCCCTGGGCAACGGTTATGTACTCAGCCGGAAAATGCTGCTGCACTATTCTGGCAATGAGCTGGCTGGTGGCAGGCGTAAGTTCTGAAGGCTTCAGTATTGCGCAACAACCAGCCGCCATGGCTCCGAGCAAAGGTGATAAGGTGAGCTGAAACGGATAATTCCAGGCCCCGATAATCAGAGACACGCCGTAAGGTTCTGGGTAAATGGCATCTTTGGAAGGGAAATTCAGCAAACTGGCCTTAACTTTTTTCGGCTTCATCCACTTGCCCAGGTGCTTTTGCAGAAACTTAATCTCAGAAAGCAGAATGGCAATTTCAGTGACATAGGTTTCAAAAGGAGGCTTTCCGAAATCAGAAGCCAGTGCGGAGATAATATTTTGCTCTTCTGCCCGTATTACTTGCTCCAGCCTATGCAACATGCTTTTTCTGAACGCAAGGCCTTTGGTATGGCCTGACGTGAAATATGCTTTTTGGGCGTGGAGTAAAGAAGAAATATCTGGCGAAGTGTTCATTATAAAAAAGCGATAGTTGCTCTAAAGGTATACGCTGTTTGGCCCGTGCAGATGAGCTGTGTTAAATTTTTTGGGTCAGGGTGGTGCGTATCGTTTTTCGGCTATTTTTGCGAAAACAAGCCAAAAACGCAATAGGTAAATATTAAGCAAAAAGTTTTGTGTATCTCCTAACCACTTTAGGTCCTAGATGCGTAAAAACGGAAACTGCACCCTCGGGCGGCAATTTAACTAGAAGCTAAAACAGACAAAGATATGGCACCACGCACCAATTACGACGACGAATACGGCTACGACGACGACGATCTGAACAACAGCCATTTTGATGACGAATTCTCTTTTGACGATGACGACGATGAACTTGGCGGCGGCAAGGGCAGTGTTGGCTTAGACGATGACGAGGAAGTAAACCTGCCGTACGAGGGAGAGCTTTTTAACGAGATGCTTAGCAAGCTGCATGGTACTCTTATCATGTATGGCGAGGACGACCCTGCCATGATGGACCTGCAAGCCGAGCTGCTTCAGATTGACTCAGAAAAAGATGAAGTGGTAGATGACATGTTCTATTTAGAGGAGGCCAGCCAGATTGCTAAAATCCTGAAAAGACACGTAAGCGCCTCGCCTAAGATCAAAGAGATTCATGACAATTTCATGAAAGACATTACCCGTTTCAGTGATGAGTCTGCTGAAGGCCACGTGGGTGATTACTATTTGGAAGACGAGGAGTAGAAAACAGATTCGTGTTTTGGGCCTGTTTTCAGGAAAACAGTCCCAAAACAGGATAGGCGCCTGTGATTATATAAAAAGAGCGCGGTACCCCTCAGGTGCCGCGCTCTTTTTATATAGGTAGTTTCTGCTACTGTTTGACCACCCTGGTGGTGTTTTCGAAATCCGCTCCGCTTACTCTCATTATGTAAGAGCCGGCCGCCAACTGCTTTGGTCAACCTGCTGGTTTGCGCCTATCTCCAACTGCTTGGTAGAGGCCAGCTTTCCTTCCCCTACTTTGCCTATAGAAGCAGCCTGAGCTTCAAGAAAGTCCAGAATACCATCATTGTCAGCGTCAATGTCCATGAAATCTTTATAACTGCCTCCGTCTGTATCTGGCATAGCGAAGATAGACGTACCATCTGCTTTCAAAGAATTCAAAGGAATGCCTGAACTGTTCACCCTACCAGTTATAACGCCGGCGCATAGTTGTTAAATAGTATTTGTAAGGATTAAACTTTGTTGGGCGCGTCAAAACCTGCTGTAGGTAGGAGAGGGGGTAATTATTTTGTGATAGTTAAGAAGGAGCTCGGGCTTACATGTTGCATTGTCTGGCTAATAAGTAGAAGAAGCCTGCAGCTATTTACTGGTGCTGGGTATAGGTAAGTTAGGTGCCTTGGTATCAGAAGGATTGAAAGTATCTGTTAACTTACCAGTTCTTTTAAATTTACTGTATGAAGCCAATCTATACTATTTTGTTGCTCAGCCTGTCTAACTTGTTCATGACTTTTGCCTGGTATGGGCACCTGTATTTCAAGAAAATAACCTGGTTGCAGAAGCTGGGGCTGGTGAGCGTTATATTAATTAGCTGGGGTTTGGCGTTCTTTGAATATATATTCCAGGTGCCGGCCAACAAAATAGGCTTCCAAGGGAACGGTGGCCCTTTCTCGCTCTTCGAGCTGAAGACACTGCAAGAAGTAATATCGCTGACTGTGTTTACTTTGGTATCGGTATATGTCTTTAAATCAGAGCGCCTGGCGTGGAACCATGTGGTAGGATTTGTTTTGTTGGTGCTGGCAGTGTTCTTCGTGTTTAAGAAGTGGTAAGCATGGCGAGTATCAGCTAGATTGCCTACCTTCGTTTTTTAACCCAAAGAAATGCAGACGGAAGAACTAACATACCAAGAGAAAATCCGGGAGCACCAGCTTAAAATAAAGCAAGTGTTCCGTGAGATGGGCAAGGTGGTGGTAGGGCAACAGTATATGGTTAACCGCCTGCTCATTGGTTTATTCACCAACGGACATATTTTATTGGAAGGCGTACCTGGCTTGGCCAAAACCCTTACCATTAATACCCTGGCCAAGGTGCTTCACCTCAACTTTCAGCGTATACAGTTTACGCCAGATTTGCTGCCTTCTGATTTGGTGGGCACCATGATCTATAACCAAAATTCCAGTGCGTTTGAAGTAAAGAAAGGCCCTATTTTCGCTAACCTGATCTTAGCAGACGAAGTAAACCGCTCACCTGCCAAAGTGCAGAGCGCGTTGCTGGAGGCCATGCAGGAGAAGCAGGTGACAATTGGCGAAAAGACCTATCGTTTAGATTTGCCTTTTCTGGTGCTGGCAACCCAAAATCCAGTGGAGCAGGAAGGAACTTATCCGCTGCCTGAAGCTCAAGTAGACCGGTTCATGATGAAAGTTTACGTTGATTATCTTTCTAAAGCCGATGAGCTGGAGGTAATGCGGCGTATGTCAAACCTCTCATATAACAGTACTGTGAACACAGTGCTTACCAAACAAGATATCTTTGACATCAGAAACGAAATAAACCAGGTTCAGATTTCAGAAACGCTGGAGCGCTACATCATAGAATTAGTCTTCGCCACCCGTCATCCCGCTGACTATGACCTGGCTGATTTTGCCCAATACCTGCAGTTTGGTGTATCGCCAAGGGCGAGCATTGCCTTGAACCTGGCTGCTAAGGCCGTGGCGTTCTTTGATGAACGGGATTATGTGCTGCCAGAAGATATCAAAGAGATTGCCTCAGACGTGTTGAGCCACCGTGTTATTCTGAATTATGAGGCCGAGGCAGACAATGTGCAAACCAAAGACTTTGTAGAAGCCATTCTTCGCAAAGTGCCTATTAGCTAATAAAGTTAACTTCATGAAAAACAAAGGGCAGCCTAACCAGCTGCCCTTTGTTTTTGCCCTGTTTTCTAAAAAAGAGGCCATAATCAGCTAAAAGTCCATGATTAGGCTGATGAGGGAGTAAGTGTATCAGGTGATTCTAATAATTCACCGAGGATTTAGGACAGTTCGTAGACGGCTACTAGAATTTGTCGAGGAGAAAAGGGGATTTGTCCAGCGGGGGTAAGCAGTTATCTAATCTTAAAAAACAGGGTGCAATTGAGCTATACCTTTGTGATAACAAAAAAGGAAATAAACGCTTTACCCATGAAAAACTTTACTCTAGCCCTTGTTCTTACCCTTTCTATGGTTGGTGCAGCCTTCGCACATTCAGTACCAGCTACTAAAGAAAATAATCTTGTGGTAAACCGTCAGTTGATTAAGGTATTATCCTTGTCTGAAGGGCAATACATTAAACTGAAAGGTCTAGAGAAAATGAAAAAGCAAGAAGTGGAGGAAGCACATATAGTAGCCAAAGGTATTGAGCTGGAGCTACTGCTGGAGCAAATTAATACTAGGTTTGAAGAAGGATTTTTAAACTTATTGAAACCAGCTCAGCAAACGGTCTATCTTTCTTTGCAGAATGAGATATCGAAGTCTAATACCTTAGTGTTAAAATAACAGATTTTTTTCATATATAGTTAGGTTAAAAAGACACTCTTCTGGAGTGTCTTTTTTTTGACTATTGGATAAGCCCTACCGCATTTTAGTTCTGGTTTCCGGGAAACAGATCTAAAACGCGGTAGGGCTTTTTTTTATTTCTAAAGCCATTCTATCACCCTTATATTCCCTCTAATATACCATTTGTATTAAAATTAAACTTAATTATTTGATATTCAAAATATTACAAATTGATTAACCTAGAGATAACATTAGTCGCCTAAACTTAACAATTGGTTAAAGGATGGTTAATTATAGGGTAAAGTCATAGCTCTACTTTTGTCTCAAACAAAAAAACATTGAAGGCTGTGGGGTGTCTGCCTTTTGCCCGCTCTGATAAGGCGAAGCTAAAAAGATGCTCCTAAAGACACTGAATAAACCCTTATTTTTTTATTACTGAGACATGAAAAAAACGAACAAATTCTTATTCTCACTGTTAATGGCAGGTTCTGTTCTGTCGTTCACTTCTTGTGATGATGATGATCCGATTGACGAGCAGGTAGAGCAAGGTGAGGAAATTGTAATCACGAGTTCCGCCCAAGGTGTGGGTACAACTAAATGGACTGCTAACAACACTTATATATTAGATGGCTTGGTGTTCGTGAACGATGGCCAAACTTTGACTATTGAACCAGGAACTGTGATCAAAGGTATGCCGGGGGATGCAGAAGAAGCAAGTGCTTTAGTAGTAGCTCGCGGTGGTAAGATTATGGCAGAAGGCACTGCTGAAAAACCAATCATTTTTACTGCTGAGGAAGATGACCTTAGCAGGACAGATGATATGCCTTTAGATGCCAACGGACGTTGGGGTGGTGTAATTATTTTAGGTAAAGCCACTATCAATAGAACTGGCGGTGAAGCCTCTATTGAAGGTATCTCTCCTTTAGAAACTAGAGGTATCTATGGTGGTACCAATGATGCTGACAACTCAGGTGTCTTCAAATATGTGTCTATCCGTCACGCCGGCACTCTAATTGGGGCTAATAATGAAATCAACGGCCTGACCATGGGTGGTGTTGGTTCAGGAACTAAAATTGAGTACGTAGAAGTTTTCTCAAACCAAGACGACGGATTTGAGTGGTTTGGCGGAACTGTAAATACTAAATACTTGGTATCCGCCTTCTGTGGTGACGATATGTTTGACTATGACCAAGGCTGGAGAGGTAATAACCAATTTTGGTTCGGTATTTACAACAGCAACTCAGGTGGAACAGGTGGAGAATTTGACGGTGGATCAAATCCAGATGACGTAACTCCTTTCTCTATTCCAACCATCTACAACGCTACTATCATTGGTAGCGGAAACAAAGCTGGCCAGAACGCAGTTATGTTGGTAGACAACGCTGGCGGTAAAATCCGTAACAGCATCTTCGCTGAATTTACCGGTGGTATTGTGGTGGAAGACCTTACTGATCCAAATATCGGTGACAGCCGCGCCAGACTTGAGGCCGGTGATCTAGATTTCAAAAACAACATCTTTGCTAAAGTAAACAACAACACCTTTGCCGGTATAACTAGTGTAGCCGCTAATCAAGGTTACCTGTTAACACATCTTGAGGCTAGTGCCAACGGCAACCGTGTGTCTTCTGATAATGTGTTTGGAGGCGTAAGCAGAACTAACAACAAAGGTCTAAACCCGCTGCTTCCTACTGGTAGCATTGCCTTAACTGGTGCTGGTGCCTTACCTAGTAATACCAACAATTTCATTTGGACCCCAGCTAACTATGTAGGTGCATTTGATGGTACCAACAACTGGATGAAGGGCTGGACTTACCTTGACAAATTAGGTTACCTGAAATAACACTTAAGTGGGTGCAGCTGCCAAGACTAAACTTACCGGCGGCTGCACTCACTCTTTTTGTAAGATTTTCTCACCCAATCTCTTAATATTATGTTACGAAAAATACTAAGCCTGTTAGGCTTACTGTGCTTTATTATAAGTACAGCCTTTGCCCAAAGCGGTACTGTCAGAGGGCAGCTTAAAAGCAGTGAAACCGGTGAAGAGCTCATAGGGGCAACTGTTATGGTGAAAGGTACAACTTACGCCGCCGCCACCGACTTGGATGGTAAATTCAACCTGACCAACGTAAAGCCAGGTACCTATGAGGTAGTAGCCTCCTATCTTTCTTACGAGACAAAAACTTTAACCGGAGTAGTAGTAAGACCTGGTGAAGTAACCGTACTAAACGTACAATTGGGTGCCGCCGCTGAAAAATTACAGGAAGTAGTAGTAGAAGGCAGAGCCATCCGAAATTCAGAAAACAACCTGCGCAACATGCAGCGCAAATCGGCTACCGTAATGGATGGTGTATCTGCCGAACAGTTCTCTCGCAGTGGAGACAGTGATGCTGCCGCTGCTTTAACCCGGGTTACCGGACTTTCTATTGAAGGAAGCAAATATGTATATGTACGTGGTCTAGGGGACCGCTACGTGAAGACATCATTAAACGGCGCCGAGGTGCCTGGGCTAGACCCCAACCGTAATACTGTGCAGATGGACCTTTTCCCGGCCAACCTGCTTGATAACCTTACCGTCTCTAAGACTTTTACACCCGACATGCCAGGTAGCTTTTCCGGTGGGTTTGTCAATATCACTACCAAAGATTTCCCAGATAGATTTACCCTCCAATTCTCAACATCCATTGGTGTAAATGATCAAACTACTTTTAACGGTAAATTTTTAAGCTCAAACAGAGGCAAAACTGACTGGTTGGGTTTTGACGATGGTACCAGAGCCGTACCAGAAGAAATCAACTTTGAAATTCCTTTCGAGAGCTCAACTAATGCTGATAGAGCTGAGAAAATAGATAGAGCCACTAACGCCTTTAATCAGGAAATGGCACCTGTGAGAGCGACAGCACCAGTAAACCATTCCCACTCTTTCTCATTAGGTAACCAGACCGAATTATTCGGGCGTCAGTTCGGCTACGTAGTGGGTCTTTCTTATCAGCGATCTTTCTCTTACTATAATAATGGCACTTTTGGGCTGTGGGAACTGACCAGCAAAGACGCCGAAGGCCTTTTGGTGGAAAGCTTGTTAGAAGATGAGCGCGGAGTAGAAGATGTTTCTTTAGGTTTTTTGTCTAACTTCTCCTTCAAGTTCAACAATAACAACAAAATCTCTCTGAACCTTATCCGGAACCAGAGTGGACAGAACTCCAGCCGTTACCTTAACGGTATCTTTCCTGAAACTTCGGGGGTGTATGATAACCGCGCCATCTTTGAATCAAGAGCATTGCACTACACCCAACGCGCCTTATCCAGCGCCCAACTAAAAGGAGAGCACTTATTGCCAGGCTTCATGAACAGTACCATCAACTGGTTAGGTTCTTTCACACTCTCACAGCAAGATGAACCAGACTTGCGCTTCTTCGCTAATGACTACTTTGTGACTGGCACAGATACTGCATATCGTATTCAGCCAGCCGCTTATACCTTGCCCGCCCGTTTCTTCAGAGATTTAGATGAAACAAACTTAGATATAAAAGTAAACATTACTACTCCTTTCAAAATATGGAATGGCCTAGAGGCAAAGACTAAGTTTGGAGCAGCCGCCCTACGTAAAGACAGAGCTTTTCGAGAAAACATTTATCGTTACCGCTTCACAAATGAGTATGATTACAACGGCAGCATTTTAGATTTCTTCGCTCCAGAAAATTTAGGCGTAGTTTCTCAGCCTGGTGACCCTGAGAACGATGGTCTTTACCGCTATGGAGTATATCTGCAAGACGGGTCACAGCGCACCAACAACTATGACGGCGACGAGACTATCTACGCTGGTTATGGAATGATTGATTTGCCTGTGAACGAGAAACTGCGTGTAGTGACCGGTGCCCGTGTTGAGGTAACTGATATCTATGTTGAGAGTTTTAATAAAAGTTTGAATCCAGGTGAGTTGAAGCAGGTAGATGTGTTACCTTCTATTAACACTACATATAGCCTGACAGAAAAAACCAATCTGCGCCTAGGTTATTCCCGCACCCTGGCAAGACCTAACTTCAGAGAAATTGCTCCTTACACTTCTTTTGACTTTGTGGGCGAGCCTGCTTTTACCGGAAACGCTAACCTGAAAAGAACCCAAATTGACAATTTTGATGCTCGGTGGGAGTGGTATCCTAACGTTGGGGAATTCCTAAGTGTGAGTGCCTTTTACAAAAACTTTAAGAACCCAATTGAGCGCAGCATCAATACTTTGGCTCTGAACAATGAAATCTTTATCCAGAATGTGAACAACGCTAAGGTATACGGGTTAGAGTTTGAGGTTAACAAGCGGTTCTCTTTTATCTCTCCGGCTCTTGAAAACTTTGTAGGTAGCGCCAATCTTTCGCTTATAAAGTCAACTGTAAGCATCTCTGAACGTGAATTAGAACAGATACGGGCGGTGAGACCTGATGCAGAATCAACTAGACCTTTGTTCGGGCAGTCTCCGTTTGTGGCAAACGCCAGCTTAAGCTACCAAAGCGACCCTTTGGGTTTAGTCGCCACCGCCAGCTATAACGTGTTTGGCGACAGAATTTCGGCTATCTCAATTGGTGGTACGCCTAATATCTATGAGCGTTCTCGACCAATGGTAAACATGGTGGTGTCAAAGCGGATTGGGCAGCACTTTACAGCTAAGGTAGCTGCAGAGAACATTCTGAACCCAGAATACAAGAACAGCCACGAGTATAATGGCGCAGAATACATCTACAGTTCTTATAAACTCGGCAGAACCTTCTCCTTTGGGTTGACTTATTTAGTTAACTAAAATAAAATTATATCCCTATAAAGAAATCTTCAAAAAAAGTTGGCTATCAATATGGGTGAGATAATATGATAGACCAATCACTTTGCGCGCGAATTAGTCTCTCGCGTTGCAAGGGGCCCGCCAAATTGGCGGGCTTTTTTGTTTTCATTTATTTTGCCTCTTTAAAAAACAAGACTAAAGCGCCTGTCTTAATGGGTAATTAATTCCTTTTATTGAGATTTTAAGTATTTGTTATTTGCCTTACTTTCCTAAAAGAAACCGCTTCGTTTTTGGCCAGTTTTCCTCGAAACATGCTCAAAAACATTAGTCTGGTCGGGAATATTGACGCAAATCATCCATCCGCACTCTTTTGTGTTGTACCTTTGCCGAAAAGAAGAAAAAGTGCTGCTGAAAGAGGTTATATACCTGATGCAAAAGGATTTTGTGCTGGAATGGCGGCAGAAGTATGCTTTTAACGGCATGCTACTGTACGTTGGCAGCACAGTGTTTATTTGCTACCTCAGCTTCAGCTTACGCTTTGGAGCCTTGGAAGTGCCGGTCTGGAACGCGCTGTACTGGATAATTTTATTGTTTACGGCGGTAAATGCCATAGCCAAAGGTTTTGCCCAAGAGAGCCGCGGGCGGTTGCTCTACTACTATAGCGTAGTGAGTCCGCAGGGTGTAATTGTAGCCAAGATGCTATATAACGCCGCGCTCATGCTTATACTGGCACTGCTTTGTTTTGCGTTTTATGCCATAGTGATAGGCAATCCGGTGCAGGATGTAGGCATGTTTCTGCTTACCATTTGTCTGGGGGCAATAGGTTTTGCCTCTTCGCTGACTATGATTTCAGGCATTGCGGCCAAAGCGGCCAATACCGGAACCCTAATGGCAGTGTTGAGCTTCCCCGTAATGGTGCCTATGCTGCTCATGCTCATGAAGATGTCAAAGAACGCCATTGACGGTCTAGACGCTTCGGCCAGCTTTGATGAAGCTATGTCATTACTGGCCATTAACATGATTGTGATCACAGTGTCTTATATTCTGTTCCCGTATTTGTGGCGCAGTTAAAGGAATGGTTGATTGTTAGTTGTTGATTGTTGTTTTTTCAATTTTTTCCACATCTGTCATCCTGAAAGGAACTTGTGGGCGAGCTAGAAAAAAAAAGATAGAGAAATAAATATTGAAGCTTTAACAGGCTTCAGAATAAAGAACAAAAAAAGAAGATGAAACTCTCTTGGTGGAAATGGCTGACGATTGCCCTGTTGCTGTACACAGTAGCCAAGGGTATGCTGCAGGACGTGCCGCGGCTGGCCATTTTGAATGAGACCATCAGGAATCTGTATTTTCACGTGCCTATGTGGTTCGGGATGATTTTGATTCTTCTGGTGTCAGTGGTGTACTCTATTCTGTACCTACGCAACCCGCTGGTAAAGCATGATATTGTGGCGGTGCAGGCGGCCAACGTGGGTATTTTGTTTGGTGTGCTGGGTATTGTCACCGGCATGGAATGGGCCAAATTCACCTGGGGCGAATACTGGAGCAACGACCCAAAGCAGAACGGAGCGGCCATTGGTCTTTTAATTTACTTCGCCTATTTGATTCTGCGCGGTTCTTTCCAGGACCATCAGCAAAGAGCCCGTATCAGCGCCATTTACAATATTTTTGCGTTTGCGGCGCTTATTCCGCTATTGTTCATCTTGCCGCGCTTAACTGACTCTCTGCACCCCGGTAACGGCGGAAACCCAGGGTTCAACGCCTATGATTTAGATGCGCGCCTGCGGGCGGTGTTTTATCCGGCGGTACTTGGCTGGACACTGCTAGGGGTTTGGATGGTGAGCGTACGCGCGCGGCTGGAAGTTTTAAAGCAACAACTCTATGAAAATGTATAAATATATTTTAACGCTGCTCTTGTTTTGGGCAGTGGGAACCTCGGCTCCGGTAATAGCACAAACAACAGCTGAAACAACTTCTTCTTCTTCTACTCCCTTACAAAGCAACCCAGATGTGGAGATGGCCGACGTGATGCGTCAGGACGGGAAAATTTACATTGTGGTGGCTGTGCTGGTGAGTATTTTGTTGGGCGTGCTGGTGTACCTGATTAATTTAGATAGAAAAGTAAGCCGCCTGGAGAAGGAGTTTCGGCAGTAATCCTGTTTTTGGGCTGTTTTTATAAAAACAGCAAAAACAGGATGTAACAAGATGAATTTGAAGAAAAGAGCCCTGGTTCGGATTTAATTTAAAGTAAGCGTTGTTCAACGTGCAATAAACCCCCTTTAGTTTTTAGTACCATGAAAAGGATTCATATTATCGGGATTTTAGTCATAGCCGTGGCCATCTCCATTATGATGTCTACCGCTTCAGATGCCAGCGTGTATGTGCCTTTCTCTGAGGCCAAAGCCCGTGCCCAAGAAGGTGATGACACTAAAGTTCACGTTGTGGGCCGCTTGAAGAAAGATGCGCAAGGTCACATTGTAGGTATGAAATATGACCCGGTGCTAGACCCTAACTATTTCTCTTTTGTGCTGGTAGACACCAACCGTGTAGAGCAGACGGTAGTGTATTATAATCCCAAACCGCAAGATTTTGACCGTTCTGAGCAGGTAGTTATTACCGGCAGCATGCAGAAAGAGATTTTCGTGGCCGATAAAATCCTGCTTAAATGTCCTTCTAAATACACCGAGAACGAGGTGAAGGTAGAAAAAACGGCAAGCCTTTAAATTTAGTCGCGAGTCTTGAGTCACGAGTCCTGAGTCAAAACAGGTATCTTTCTCAAGGCTTTTGAGCTGAGCGTCTTGAACTAGCACCAAGCCTTGCCTCTTCGCTCATCTTTGTCATTGTTTACATAAAAAAGAGTTTCCGGTTTAGATTTTGAGTTTTCCTGACTCAAGACTCGAGACTCAGAACTCAAGACTCAAAAAATGGTTAATACTTTTATTGGTGATCTGGGCCACGTAAGCGTGATTGTTGCGTTTGTAGCGGCACTGGTTTCTTCCCTCTCTTACTTTTTTGCGGCTAACCGGCCAGTGTTGGATCCCGAGCACGATGCCTGGAAAAAATTGGCCCGAATAGCGTTTAGTGTGCACACGCTGGCGGTATTCAGCATTATTTTCGCGCTGTTCAACATAATTTACGAGCACCGCTACGAATACCACTACGCTTGGAGCCACTCATCTAATCACCTGCCGGTGCATTATATGATTTCCTGTTTCTGGGAAGGCCAGGAGGGTTCCTTCCTTCTCTGGATTTTCTGGCATACGCTGCTGGGCCTGGTGCTCATGAAGTACGGCAAAAAGTGGGAGAGTCCGGTAATGGCCGTCTTCTCGTTCGTGCAGCTGTTCCTGACGTCCATGATTTTGGGCATTGTGATCGGTGACCTGAAAGTAGGTTCCTCTCCGTTCATTCTCATGCGCGATTTCATGACCGAGGCACCTGTCTTTAAAATGGATCCTAATTTCATTCCGGAAGATGGTACAGGTCTGAACCCGCTTTTGCAGAACTACTGGATGGTGATTCACCCACCGGTGCTGTTCCTGGGCTTTGCCGCTACGTTGGTGCCGTTTGCTTTTGCCATTGCCGGCCTTTGGAAAAAAGAATTCTCCTCCTGGACCAAACCTGCGTTGCCTTGGGCTTTATTTGCCGCTGTGGTATTAGGTGTAGGAATTATGATGGGTGCCTACTGGGCCTATGAAACACTGAATTTTGGGGGCTATTGGAACTGGGATCCTGTAGAAAATGCAGTATACATTCCATGGCTGGTGTTAGTGGGGGCAATACATACATTGTTGGCCTTCCGCAAGAGCAAATCTGCTCTGCGCGCTACCTTCATCCTATTCATTGCTTCGTTCCTGTTGGTGCTGTACGCCACGTTCCTGACCCGAAGCGGTATTTTAGGAAACGCCTCCGTGCACTCCTTTACTGACTTAGGGTTATCTGGTCAGCTGTTCACGTACATGGCCGCTTTCTTTGTGCTGGCCATTGGTTTGTTGGCGTACCGCTGGAAATTTATTCCTACCACAGAAAAAGAAATTGCCACTTATTCAGGCGAGTTCTGGGTATTCATTGGGGCAGCAGTACTGTGTTTAGGCGCGTTTCAGGTGTTGTTCACTACGTCTATTCCGGTTTATAACTCATTCATGGGCTTTATTGGCGTAAAAACCAATATTGCCCTGCCCGCTGATCAGATTGCGCACTACACCAAATTCCAACTCTGGATGGGGGTAGGCATTGCCTTGCTTTCTGGTACCGGGCAGCTGTTGTGGTGGCGGAAGCAGGGCAAAGAAGAAAGCCTGACCTCTGTCTTCATTGTGCCGGTTATTCTGACCTTGCTCTTCACAAGCTTAATTCTGTTGCTGAGCAAAATAGGCTACATTGAGAAAATAAACACCCCGTCTTACATAGTGCTGTTACTGGCTTCTCTGTATGCGGTGTTCAGTAATCTGGCTATTTTGCTGGGTGTGTTGCGCAAGAAGGTGTCTATTGCCGGTGGCGCCGTGGCGCACATTGGAGTAGCCATGATGCTGTTGGGCGTTCTGTTCTCTTCGGGCTATTCAAAAATCATATCTCAGAACATGTCTGGTATGGTGTATGCCCGTGAGTTTGGAGACGAGATCAACCGCGACAACGTGCTACTTTGGCGTAACACTACTACTGACATGGGCCCTTATAAAGTAACTTACACAGGTCAATACCTGGAAGTGAAAGGTGTTCCAGAATATGTAAATAAAGAATTGCTTTTCCGTTTGGCAGATGAATATAAAGCCATTGCCCGTGGTCCAATCAAAGACGGGGAAAACGTTTTGTTTCAGCCCGGCGATACGGTAGAAGTATATCCAGAAAACACTTACTACCAGGTAGAGTATCGTAACCGTGAGACAGACGAGGCATTTGTGCTATACCCGCGGGCGCAGGTAAACCCAGACATGGGGCTTTTGGCCTCGCCAGACGTGAAAATGTTTGCCACCAAAGATTTGTACACGCACGTGTCTACCATTCCAGATCCGAACGAAGCGAAGGACTGGGGCGAGCTGAAAGAATATAAAGTGCAGATTGGCGACACTATCTTCATTAACGATTACGTGGCGGTGTTGCACGGCATTGAGCCAGCAAAAGACACTATGCTTCTGAACTTAGGTGCGGGTGACGTTGCAGTACAAGCTAACATGAAAGTGCTGGGCGAGAAAAGAACGTACCACGCTCACCCTATCTATGCAATTAGAGACCGAATGGTAGGCCAGGTGCCGGAAGAGATTGAAGACTTAGGCCTGCGGATTCTGCTCATGAACCTTGACCCTGAAAAAGGTGAAATCACTATTGGTATCAATGCTTCGCAGAAAGATTACATCATTCTGAAGGCCATGGAGAAACCGTTTATCAGTATCTTATGGATTGGTACCCTTGTCATGAGCCTCGGATTTGTAATGGCCATTGTTCGCCACTACAAAGACGGTAAAAGAAACAGCGCATCTGGTAAACCAAAAGGAACTGCCGGTAAAGTAAAACCTAAGAAGGGTGAGCTGGTAGCCTAAGCTTGCATACTTAGTTATTGAAAGCCTCAGAGTTTTTTCTCTGAGGCTTTTTTGTTGATGCTGTTTTAGGCCTGTTTTGCAGAAAATAGGCTCAAAACAGCTTCATGTGCGCTTTAGCACTTGCCTTTGTAAACCTGTGTAGGAAAGCAGTAACTTAGCGGGCATGGAAAATGAAGTGACGGTTGGTATAGTTGGTGCCGGAAATGTGGCTTGCCATCTGGTGAGAGGTTTGCAAAAGGCAGGAGTTAAGATTGCTCTTGTGTACAGCAGAACAATAGCCAATGCCCAAAAGTTGGCTGCCTGTTCCGCCAACACAATAGCTACAGGCTCTCTTGATTTTACCGCTGCTCCACCCGCTGATGTTTATTTAATGGCGGTGCCTGACCAGGTGCTGCCGCAGTTGGCCGAGCAGGCTATATTCCCTACCCAATCCATAGTGGCGCACACCTCTGGTACGCAACCTTTAGAGGTGCTGTCTCTGCCAAGGGCAGGCGGAAGTTTCGGTGTTTTCTACCCATTGCAAACCTTCAGCAAAGAAAAAGAGGTAGACTGGCAGAAAGTACCCTTGTGCCTGGAGGCCTCGTCTCCGGAAGCGGAGCAGAAGCTTTGGTTTCTGGCCCAGAAACTCAGTCAGCAAGTAGTGGCCATGCCGGGGGAGAAACGGCGCCAGTTGCATTTGGCGGCGGTGTTCGCCTGTAATTTTACAAATCATTTATTAGGCGTAGCCCAGGAGGTGCTCAAAGCCGCTGATCTGCCGCTGAATCTGCTGGAGCCTTTGGTGCAGGAAACAGTCTCTAAAGCATTTGAACATCCGCCCTTTGCAGTGCAGACTGGCCCGGCCCAACGCGGAGACGTTTCTACCATTCAGGCACACTTGCAGTTGCTGAACGCGCTGCCTCAGTACCAAGACCTCTACCAAACTTTGACAGACAGTATTCAAACTACCGCCGGCCTAGATCCTTTTTCAGGAGAATAAGGTAAAATCCAGTTACAGAAGGTATCTGCTATGGTAGTAGTAGGTGTTTTGATTAGGGGCTCTGTATGCCTACCTTTGCACCTTAAATTTATTACGCATGAAAGTAGTTAATATTATATATAAGTTCCAGGACGGAAAGCCAGACGAAACCCACACGGGGGCAGAAGGTGAATCGGTGCTGGACGTAGCGCTGAACAATGGCATACAGCTGCAGCATAACTGCGGCGGAGTGTGTGGCTGCAGTACCTGCCACGTATATGTTGAAAGCGGCATGGACGATCTTCCAGAGATTTCTGACAAAGAAGAAGATTATATTGACCGCGCAGTAGATCCAAGAATCAACTCGCGACTGGCTTGCCAATGTGTGGTACAGGGTAACCAAGATTTAGTAGTAACCATACCAAAGCAAGATTTCTTAGGACACTAAGGGCAGTTGACAGTTATCAGTAAACAGCTATCAGAATCAAAAGTGGGCATCTTGTACAGCTCGCTTCCGTTTCATATTACTTGTTTTACTGCTACTGATTTACTGTTAATTGTTTACTGATCATTGTTAACTGATAATTAAAATGAGCAATCTATACGAGCCCCCTATGAAGTGGAGCGACCATGAAGACATAGCCATGGCGCTTTATGAAAAATTTGGTGATGAGTTCACCGAGAACAAAATCTACCGCATTCGGTTTACTGATTTGCTGGAGTGGGTGCTGTCTCTGCCTAATTTTGAGGGCAAGCGCGAAGAAGCTTCCGAGGGGCATCTGGAGCAGATCCAGGCCAAGTGGGTGTATGAGTGGCGCGATAACCAATAATAATCTACACGAGCAGAAGTCCGTTTTAAGCCTGTTTTTCTAAAAATAGGCCTGAAACGGACTTCTGTTTAGAGCTCGTTTGGCTTTTATTTTTGGCAGCGAAAATAGTTAAGATAAGGTTCTGCGGAAGCGTTTTTGGAGACGCATAGCAGCGCTATGGGGCGAGAAAAAGGCGAACGCAGGTTCTTGGCCGGGTCATTTGCAGCCCAAAATATAAAATCCAATCAAGCTCTTAAATAGCTGAATAACCATGCAGGCACTTCCTGATTTCCGGCACATTACCACGTTCATTTTTGACGTGGACGGAGTATTAACCGATGGTACCTTGCTGTGCTTTTCTACCGGAGAGCAGGCGCGGGCCTTCAACATCAAAGACGGCTACGCCATTCGGCATGCCCTCAAGAAAGGCTACCGCGTAGCCATCATCTCGGGCCGAAACGAGCCAGGGGTGCGCAAGCGTCTGGAGTCTTTAGACGTAAAAGATATTTTCTTAGGTTCTGAAAATAAACTGGATACGTTTCAGAACTACATTTACTTCCACGGAATTGACCCCGAGACAGTTGTGTTCATGGGAGATGACATGCCTGACCTGGAGGTTATGCAGCATGTGGGAATATCGGCTTGCCCCGCTGATGCCGCCATTGACATTTGTGACATTAGTCAGTATGTTGCCTCTGCAGAGGGCGGCAAGGGTGCTGCCCGCGAATTAATTGAGATGGTGATGAAGCTGCAGAGACGCTGGTAGGCATTTCTGGAGCTAAATATTTTGTTTTTTTAATTTTTGTAAAGAAAGTTTGTTTTTTAGTTAATAATCATATATTTACAACATCATTCATTATCTCATTTTTTAAATTTTTATGAAAACAGGAACTGTTAAATTCTTCAATGAATCCAAAGGCTACGGTTTTATTACCGAAGAGACCACTAACGAGGATTTCTTTGTGCACATCACCGGCCTTAATGGAATCCAGATCCAGCAGCACGACAAAGTTGAATTCGACACCAAAGAGGGTAAAAAAGGTATCAACGCGGTTAACGTGAAGAAAATCTAACACCTCTACGCTTCATATTCATTTTGTACCCATTCTAAAAGCCCCTGTTCTAGGGGCTTTTTTCATTTGTGGCTTGTAAACCGTAACTTACGCATTGTTTGGTGCTGCCTTTGACTGTGTGAAGAGTTTCCTGTCCCTTATCCGGTTTCCTAACCTGCTCATCATGCTGCTGACGCAGGTGCTGGTGCGCGCTTATCTGGTTTTTCCAGAACGCAGCCTAGGGCAGTTATTTTCCTTCAGGTTTATTTTGCTTTTGTTGGCCACTCTTTGCGTTGCCGCCGCCGGCTATATCATTAATGACTATTATGACCTTAAGATAGACCGGATAAACAAACCTGACCGAATAGTGGTGGGCAAAGGGCTTACCCGTCGCAAAGCCATGGCCATTCACTTGTACCTGTCGGTGGTAGGGGTGGCGTTGGGTATTGTGCTGGGTTGGCGGGTTGGCTTGGTGATGTTTGGAACCGCCATGCTGCTGTGGGGTTATTCTGCTCAGTTCAAGAAGTTACCGTTTGTAGGTAATTTTACCATTGCCTTGCTGGCAGCCACCATGGTACTGGTGGTTCCTTTGGCCGCTGGTCAATCTTCTAAAGCCGTTTGGGCCTATGGCGTTTTTGCTTTTCTGACTACCCTTATCCGTGAGATAATAAAAGACATTGAAGATGAGCAGGGCGATGCCTCTTTCCGGTGCCGTACCCTGCCTATAGTTTTTGGTCTTTTAAAGACCAAATGGGTACTTTATGTGCTGCTGGTAATTTTCTTGAGCTTTACTGGGGTAGTAGTGCTAGAGCGGCTGTATGACACCTTATTTGCGGTGTATTTATTTGTGGCGGTGGTGTTGCCAACATTGGTACTGTGGTGGCAGCTGTACTATGCAGACCGCAAGAGAGATTTCGCACGGCTAAGCTGGCTATGTAAAGCAATAATGCTTACCGGAATCTGTTCTATGTTTGTACTGTAGTGGCCGTTTTAGGCCTGTTTTCAGGAAAACGAGCCTAAAACGGGCTTTATCTGTGTAATTTTGAATATGGAGTTTTCAAAAGTAATATCCAGACTGGTTTTATTGTGGAGCATGGCCGTTACAGTTGTTGCCCAGGCTCAAACAACTTCCATGGCCATTGGGTCTTGGCAAATTCATGTGCCTAACCAGCAGGCCGTGGCAATCACAGAAACTCCCACTTCTATTTACACAGCCACTGAAGGCGGCCTTTTCCGCTTTTTAAAACAAGAGAACACCCTCCAGACCCTTTCTAGAATTGACGGATTCTCTGACATGGGAATCAAGTCGCTAAAATATGACCCCTTTTCCCAAACATTGGTAGTGGTGTACAAGAATACCAATCTTGACCTGGTGCAAAACGGCAGGGTGATCAATTTGACCGAATTGCTGCGGAAGTCAATGCCAGGGGAAAAAAAGGCTTTTCACCTGTACACCCACAACAAACGCGCATACCTTTCTACTTCCTTTGGTTTGGTGGTGATAGATTTGGTGAAGCATGAGATAAAAGATACTTACAGCAACCTTGGCCCGCAGGGGCAACTGGTACAGGTTCATGCCTCTACCGTACTCAACGACAGCCTTTACATTGCTACTTCACAAGGTTTGATGGGAGCCAGTCTGTCAAATGCCAATTTGCTTGATTTCAGGAGCTGGCGTCGCTTTGGTCCGGCAGATGGCCTGCCACAAGTAAATTCTGCTGAAGCATATATGACCATTGCTGCTTTTAATGGCGATGTATATGCCGGTGTAAATAACAGCGGGTTGTACCGATATACCGGAATGCGGTGGGAGCAGGCTGCCCTCTCTACCCAGCAAAATGAGTTTAGGGCAATGGAAACCAACGGTAACAGATTAGTGATCACTGGCCCAGATGAGCTGTTTGAAGTGACTGCCGCCGGTCAGGTAAGAAGCGTAGTAGACGAATTGTTACAAGATCTAGCAATGGCCATCCCTGCAGAAGGCACCAGCCTCTGGGCTGCCAGTCAGGTAAATGGGTTAGTTAGAGTTACAGGTAATTCAGTAGAAGCATTTGCTCCAAATGGCCCGGGGTATGTAGATGCTTTCAGAGTGTATGTAGAGCCAAGCCGGTATACCATATTAGCGGGGGGGTACAATCAGTCTTATCGTGAGACCGGGTCCAGCAGGGGTTTTTATCAGTTCCAAAATGGTCAATGGGAAAGCTTTCACCGCCTAAGCGGAGGGCAGATGCCTAATAATATGCGTGATTTCGTTGATGCTGCCAGAAACCCGGTAACCGGTAAATTTTATCTGGCCAGTTATGGCGGCGGGTTGCTAGAGTTTAATGGACTGGAGGAAGTAAAGTTATACAATCATTTGAACAGCCCACTGGTTTCCTCTTTGCCAGATGAGCCAGTTGCTGGAGATTATGTACGGGTAACCAGCCTTGCAGCAGATGACGAAGGAAGTTTATGGGTGGTAAACCGAAACAGAGCTATCAATAAACCTGGTTTGTTTGAGTTGAAGCCAGACGGTACATGGGTGTCATATAACATACCTTATCTGCCAGGTACCAGTGGGGGAACCAACTTTGATCAAATTCTTATTGATGAATTAGGATATAAGTGGCTTTCCATCAGTAACAATGCCAACCCATCCGGAATAGTAGTGTATGACAGTGAAGGCAGAAAGTTTAAGTATATAGGGGCAGCAGAAGGCTTGCCAAATGCTCAGGTGTACAGCATGGCTCTGGATCAGAACGGTGAGGTTTGGGTAGGAACTGGTAGTGGAGTAGCTGTTTTCTCCAGCTCTGCTGATGTTTTCTCTTCTTCTTTTGCAGGCGCATATTTGCCTATTTATGAAAGAAGGCCCCTGCTGGATGGACAGATTGTGAGAAGCATAGCTGTTGATGCAGGCAACCGCAAATGGATAGGAACAGACACAGGCCTATGGCTGTTTAATGAAACTGGGGAGGAGTTAATTCATTCGTTCACTACCAAGAATAGCCCTTTACCATCAGATAAAATCAATGACATAGGAATAAACAATTCTAATGGAGATGTAGTCATAGCAACTGGTGCCGGTGTGGCCATTTACAGAAGCGCAGCAACACTTTCAGAGGTGGTTAACAAAGATTGCCTGCAGGTGTTTCCTAACCCAGTGCGTGCAGGCTATACGGGTTCTATTGGCATCAACGGATTGCCTAACAACGGCTGGGTAAAGATTACCGATACAGCCGGATTATTGGTTTTTGAAGGTAAAGCCAACGGAGGCACCTTCGCTTGGAATGGGCGTGACTACAATGGGAACAAAGCTAAGCCGGGCGTGTATGTGGTAATGGCTACCTCAGCTGACGGCTCCCAAACCTGTACGGCTAAAGTTGCCGTACAATAGTCCTGCACCTAATGGGTGCTATATCTGCTGTGCTTCACTAAATTTCAGGAAATAAACCTGACTGTATGCTGGTAAAAACCCGTGGCATCGTCCTGAACTTCATTAAGTTTAGAGAGTCTTCTATCATAGTACGCATTTACACCGAAGAGCTGGGGCTGCAGAGCTACGTGGTCAATAGCGTGCGCAAAAAAGGCAGCGCCTCAAGAATAGCCTTGTTTCAGCCTTTTACTTTGCTTGAAATGGTGGTGTATCCATCCGGGAAGGGTGGCCTTACCCGCATCTCTGAGTATAAGTGCAGCTATCCTTTTTCATCTATACCCTATGATATCCGGAAGAGCAGTATGCTCCTGTTTCTGTCAGAGGTAGTGGCAAGGTCAGTAAAGGAGGAGGAAGAAAACAGGCCCTTGTTCAACTTCCTCTATGATGCTATGCTGTATTTTGACCAGCAGGAAAGTGATTTTGAAAACTTTCACCTGGTGTTTCTGGTGCAGCTGGCTAGCTATCTTGGGTTTGGGATTACCGCAGCAGAGGAAGTGATTAGTCAGGTGGCTTTTGAGGCAGGAGGTGTAAAAGTAATGGGGTCAAGCTTGATGCAACTGCAACAACTGGAGCCGTTTCTGCAAGATTTGCTGGCCAATGGTGAGCAAGTGCGGTTGCCCAACGGTAAGGCGCGCAGAGAACTGCTGCATTTACTGGTGAAGTATTTTCAGTTGCACGTGGGGCAATTGGGCGACATTAAATCGCTGACAGTGCTGTCAGAGGTGCTGAATGAATAGCGCTGCTAACTGGTAAGAAGGTACGTGCAAAGCTATTCGTATTGCCAGAATGGCAAATTCTTACTAGTAAACCTCTGTAAAAGAAAAAGGCCTCTGTTTTGCAGAGGCCTTTTCTTTTACAGCAGTGGTGCTTTAGAAGCTGATCAAATGTACTTCAAACATAATAGGGGAGTTGGGTGGAATAGCCTGGCCGCTGCCGTACAGGCCATACGCTAAGCGCGAGGGAATCAGCAACATGGCTTTTTCGCCTTTGCGCATCAGTTGAACTCCTTCATCCCAGCCTGTTATTACCTGCTTCATGCCTAGCACAAACTTAAAAGTTTCTGCCCTGTCATAAGAAGAGTCAAATTTCCGGCTGTTCTGCACCAGTCTGCCTACATAATTTACCTCTACCTGATCGCCTTTCACAGGCCTAGCTCCAGTTCCCTCTTCTTGTATGACATAATACAAACCTGATGGGGTGCGGGTGTAGTCCGTAATGTTATGGGTTTCCAGGTACTGCAGAATTAATTCATCTTCCCATTTCGCCTGGGCGGCATGGTCAAAGTTGGCATAAGGGTCATACGGGTCTTTGTCCGCGCATGAACTAACCGTAAGTACGCAGCAAACTGCCAGTATCCATTGCCAAAAATTGCTTTTTCTTACTAACCGTTGCATGACAACTAAAATTTAAATGAAATAATTATTTAATGTCTACTAACTCCACGTCAAAGCGCAGAACAGAGTTAGCAGGAAGATCTGGGCCTTGTGCCATGGCACCGTAGCCTTGTGGCGAAGGAATCAACAAAATGCCTTTGCTGCCTTTGTTGAATTGCTTGATGCCTTCTTCCCAACCCTTGATTACTCTGTTTTGGCCAAGTGGGAATTCAATTGGCTGGCCACCGTTTCTCTCAGAAGAGTCAAACTCTTTTCCGCTCAACAGGGTGCCTTTGTATTTCACGCTCACCGTGTCACCGTCTTTGGCGTTAGCACCGGTACCAGGCTGAGTGATTACATAGTAAATGCCAGACTCGGTTTTCTTAGCATCAAGTTTGTTTTCTTTGATGTACTCCTGAATCTTCTTGTCATCTTCAGGGCCTTGCTTGGCAGAACGGGCTTCCATTTCCTTTTGGCGGCGCTCCATCAACTTCGGATAGTCAGCCATTGCTTCTTCCTCAGTCTGCAGGTTAGTTGATTTCACGAAGAAGGTCAGGAAGCTGCCTTTCTCAATGAACGGAGGCAATGGAGTATTGAAAGTTTTGGCAAATAGAGTGTCGGCGTTGATTTTAAAAACGGCGCTGTCTCCTTCGTTCAACATCAAGAAAGCTTCTTCAATGCTGCCTTTGTTAGGCGACTCCATTAATTTGATCTGAATTGGCATGGCGTTCTCACGGGTGCTGAACAACAAAGAGTCTTTGTTGTTGCGGTACTCCATTTCAAAGCTCATGATTTTACCAATCTTCTCTTTGTAAGCGGCAGAATCAACTTTGGTTGGGTCCTTCAGTTCGTATTTACCTTCTGCGTTTTGGGCGTATAGTTTATACTCCAACCCAGATGGAGCTTTTACAAATTCATCTTTGCCCAAATTTTTGCAAGCAGATGAAAACAAGACTGCTGCCAGAGCCGGCACCAGGTAAAGAGATTTCTTAAACATTGGTTTTAAATTAAAATAAAGTCTTAAAGGGTTATTGTGCTAATTGTTCTTTGTATAGCGGTAATAGGTTCACAAATTTTTCAACGGTTTCGTTCAGTGAAACATGAGAGATTCCGCCAGCTGCATTTTTGTGGCCTCCGCCGTTAAAATGCTGACGAGCAAACTCATTTACTGAAATATCACCTACTGACCGGAAAGAAATCTTCACGGCCTCAGTGCGGTCAATAAAGAGGGCGGCAAAGCGAACCCCCTCAATAGAAAGTGCAAAATTCACCAAGCCTTCGGTATCGCCGGTTTGGGAGTTGTATTCTTTCAGCTCCTCTGCCGTAACGGAGATAAATGCGGTGTTGTATTCCCGTACCACGGTTAGTTTGTCTTTGAGCACGTAGCCCAAAAACCGTAATCTGGTCTCAGAATAACTGTCATAGATGTTGCGGTGCACTTTGCAGATGTCTATGCCCGTTTGCAACAACTCGGCAATGATCAAATGCACATTGCGGGTGGTGCTGGCGTGGCGGAAAGATCCGGTATCAGTGACAATGCCCGCATATAGGCATTCTCCTATGGGAATATCTATGAGTTTTTCATCGCCTAAATCACGGATCACCTCAAACACCAATTCAGCAGTGGCTGCGGCGCTAGTGTCAGAGAACATGATATCGGCGAAAGTGTCTGGCTGTAGGTGGTGGTCAATGAGTACTTTGGTGGCAGTTGCCTTCTCAATGTAGGCGCCTAACTCATTGATGCGGCCAAGGTGGTTAAAGTCAAGGCAGAAGATCACGTCTGCTTCTTGAATGATTGCCTGAGCCTGCTTGTCTACCTTAGGGCTATACACCAATACCTCATCGTTCCCGCTCATCCAGTTCAGGAAGGACGGGTAATCTGAAGGGGTGATAACCTGCACTTGGTGCCCTTTTTTCTTAAGGTAGCCGGATAAGCCTAACGATGACCCTAACGCATCAGCATCTGGTTTGTGATGCGTGGTAATCATGACTTTTTTAGGAGTGGCCAGGAGCTCCTTTAGCGCTTCAATTTGCTGCATTGTATACTCTAAGTCCGCCTGAAAAACAGCGGGTACAAGATGCAAAATTCTAAAGAATTAAGGTACAAAACAAATTAATTCAGAGCCTTGGCCATACCGCTCCGGATTTTTGACGTAGACAATGGGTTTTGGCCCAAACTGTATTAATTTTGCGGGCACAAGTTCAAACTTATACCTATAAAAAGAAGAAAAATGGCTGGAAACGTAACGTTCACCATGATCAAACCAGATGCCGTGAAAGACAACCACATTGGCGGTATCACTAAAATGATGGAAGAAGCTGGCTTTAGAGTGGTAGCCATGAAAAAGACCCGTCTTTCAGAAGAGCGTGCCGGTAAATTCTACGAGGTGCACAAAGAGCGTCCGTTTTACGGCGATTTAGTTAACTACATGAGTTCAGGGCCTATTGTAGCCATGATTCTGGAGAAAGACAATGCCGTATTAGATTTCCGCAAGTTGATTGGCGCCACCAACCCAGCCCAGGCCGAGGAAGGAACCATCCGGAAAATCTATGCCAAGTCTGTTGAGGCCAACGCCGTGCACGGTTCAGACTCAGATGAGAACGCCCAGATTGAAGGAGACTTCTTCTTTAGCGCTGACGAGCGTTTCTAAGCTCTTTTTTAGAAAATAAGCCAAAAACGCCCCGCCGCAAGGTGGGGCGTTTTGTTTTTGTAAGAAAAAGAATGCCCAGCTGTAGACAGTTTTTCTTATCTTGATAATCAATTTCAAGTGTTACTTCTGTGGTTTGTGCATGCATAAAAGGATTCTGATACTCATCTTCTGGCTCCTCAGTTCCTTTCATACTACAACTGGAAGGCAACTGCCTAACCCTGCGTGGGAACAGGTTCGGCTGAAGGCTGACTTTTTGAAACAGCACCGGGTAAAAGTGCAGCGAAAATATGTAAGCCTGCCTGGCCTCATTAAAATGAGGCCTTACCATTTAGAGAAAGAAACTACAGTTGATACCCTTGGCAGAATTGTAAAACATAAGGCTTATAGGTATTCGAGTTCTTTATTTGACAATCTTTCAGCCGTAACACATGAAAGCTTCGAGTACGATGCGCGGGGTTATTTAATTTCTTACCTCCAAAGCTATTTGGTGGAACACCAAAACTATGATAATTATTCTTCCAAAGTAGCTGAGATTTGGTATGGGTATGACAGCCTTGGTTGGGTAAAATTTGCAAGCTATGTCTATCCAAGTAGACTGGTCAAGCATATGTCAGATACTTTAAGGGTACAAAATCCTCATGTAAATAAAATGCTCAGTTTGTTTGTGGTTCCTGGCGAAGGTATGGGTGTAGCTGAAACATCTACAAGCATAGGCTCGAATGATCCGTCTACAAATGAATACGTCCATCAGACAGTAGATAATTATGGTAGATTCATTATAGAGAGGGGCATCGTTTTGGACAATGGAAAGCAGGTGAGGCAAATAGTTCAGGCCTCTGCCTATCAGGGTAATGTGACCACCACTAATTTTCAGTATAACTCAGAGGGGCTAGTGTCAGAACAGGAGGTTGTAGACAAGGATGGAAGAAGGTTGAAGAAAATTTTATTTAAATACCACACCAATGGATTGGTGCACATGATTTCAACCTATGGTAAAAATAAGCAGCTTGTTAAAAAAGAAAAATACGAGTACGAATATTATTGAAACAGGTATTCCCCAATCACTATTGAAGTATGTAAAAGAAACGGTAAGTGCATAAATTGCTTCTAAGTAGTTGCTATTGCTTCTGGCAAATGAGGAAGTGGAGTTGAAATAATTAATAAGATGAACATAAAGAAACTGCTGGTGGGCCTGACCTGCTGCCTTCTTCCTGTTTTGGCTCAAGGTCAAAATAATTTGGACACGCAATACATGGCAGACATAGCCCGGCACCGCGCCAGCGAAGACAGCCTGTTCAAATACGGTGAAAAATCACCGCTGCCGGCAGAGGTAAGAGCCTCTTTTGCTGGTTTAGATTACTTTCCGGTAGATACTGCCTACCGGGTGAAGGCTAGGTTTGTGCACACCCCGCAGGAAACTATTTTCAAGATGGCCACTACCACCGGCCGTTTGCCTGAGTACCTGAAATATGGAGAGTTGCACTTTGCTCTGCAGGGTCAGCTACTCAAGCTGAACGTGTACCAGAACCAGGAGCTGATCAGGCAACCTAAGTACATGAACTGTCTGTTCATCCCCTTCACAGATGCTACCACAGGGCATGAAACCTATGCTACCGGCCGTTACCTTGACTTTACCATACCCATGGGCGCCGACACCGTTTGGATCGATTTCAACAAAGCCTACAACCCTTACTGTGCCTACAGCCCCGCCTATTCCTGCCCCATTCCTCCAAAAGAGAATAAACTGCCGGTGCGGGTTGAGGCAGGGGTGAAGACGTTTGAGAAGTTGGGAAATGAAAAAAGCAAAGTAGAACAGCCTGAAGAGGTGATGCCTGAATTTCCGGGCGGTGCGGCAGAAATGTTCAAGTTTATATCCAAGAAGTTCAGAGTGCCAAGAGAAGTTAAAAAGTTAGATTATTTTAAAGAAACAGTACAAACTACATTTATAATTACAGCCAAGGGGGAGTTAGAAGATGTAAGAGTTGTGAAGCCTGTCTCGCCAAGTATTGATGCTGAAGTGATAAGAGTAATAAAAAAGATGCCCCGTTGGAAGCCAGGATCGCAGAATGGAGTGCCCGTGCCTTTTAGATACAACTTACCAATTTTTGTGGTTTGGAATTAAATATACTTCGGGATATATAGCTCTAAAATTACCCAAAGGAATTTGCCAAATCGGAAATGTAGTGCCGGTATAGTTTAATGGCTTTCCCCCTGCGAAACACCGCAGATTCAACCATCCTAAAACCGTTCTTTGTAAAAGAATTTTAATGTGAAGGGAGGTAAATTCTGTGAGAGTCGTGTTCAATGAGCCGCTTGGTAAGATAAAAAGACGCTGCAGTTGCCTTTTTGACCTGTTTTTCTTGAAAGCAATGCTAAATATTAATTGCTGCAAACTCCTACTTATTGCGCTGTCCGTAATCTTCCGAAGGGTGATTGCGAACTAAAAATGAATCAGGAGGAACTCCGTTCCGGGAAAAGTCGCAGCAGGTCTACTTAACTGGTGAAAGCCTTAAGCGAATCAAAGTCAAAAAAAATCTGTTTCCAGCCTGTTTTTTGGAAAACAAGCAGAAAACGCACCGGTTATTCCTCATCCTCAGGGTGCTCGCCAAAAACGCGCAGCACCCAGCGGGGCAAGAAGATAGATCCCAGAATAAGGTACAGGTAATAGGTTACCACACGGTACAGCAGCACAATTACCGTTGTGAACCGGCCCAGGAACTGTCCGTAAAAATTAGCTGGCCTTCTCGTTTTAGGGCTCATGCAGCTAGTACTGCAGGTACTATTTTATCTTTCTACAACTTTTATCAGAGTGCCTTTCTGTACTTGTTCAGACAGCTGCATTCCGTTTAGTATAGCTAGTTCTTCTAACCTGTTGGTGGGGGTGTTGAACGACTGCAAAACCTGAGAAAGCGTACCGTTCTGGTTTACTGTTTTTATTCGAACCACCTCTGGCTTGCGGTTTATCTTTTCCTGATCTGTCAGTTGCCTGAAACTCTGCATGGTGTTTTGGAAGGACGGCGCATAGGTATTGAAAGTAGAGGCGGCGGTTACCCCGGTAATGTTATAGATGTTGCCGCCGTACTGTATCAAATACGTGAGCGTGCCAATGGGTTCTTGCTGCTGTTGCTGCTTTTGGGTCTGTTGTTGCTGCTGCGGAGCCATTTGCCCGATAATTGCTAAGGCTGGCAAGCCATTAACCGTTACCTGTTTTGATTCTACCGCCTGCAGTCCGTTTTGCTGCAGGAATTGCTGACCTGCCTCTTGCAAGCTTGTTCCTTGGGCAAGTCTCAGGAACATAAGTGCTTTACCGTCTGCGGGAGCCATTTGTACCTGTTGCGGCGAGTTCTGATACCTCCAACCGTTAGGTATAGGGAACTGGAACTTTAACTCTGGGTGGTAAAAGACTTGGTTTTCTACAAATCCCTGGCGTGGGTCTTCTCCGTAGATAATGCCGTCAATCATTCTGAGATAGCTGTTACGGCCTTCTTCTAATTGAGTGCCTGGTACTTTTTGTCTCCATTGCGCGGCCAGTTGCTGCACGGTTGAATAGCGGTCGGCGGGAGAGGGGTGGGTAGATAAAAAGCTAGGGATTTCTTCGGCTCCGGATTGCGAGCTCTGGCGTTGTAGGGTCTGGAAAAAATCAGCCATGTGGGCGGCATCATAGCCAATTTTAGTAGAGTACTCCACCCCCAGCTCATCTGACTGGCGTTCAGCGTCACGCCCGAACTTCAAAAACAAAAGGCTGGCTCCCTGCATGGCGGCCTCACCAAACTGCCCCCCCAGCTCTGGGAAAGCAATCATACCACCTAATAACACCCCTTGGGTTAAAATAGCTTTGCTTTGCTGCTGAATGGTGTGGCGGGCGGTAATGTGCCCAATTTCGTGACCAAGTACGCCGGCAAATTGTGCTTCGCTGTTGAAGTGAGCCATGATGCCGCGCGTGAAATACACATAACCGCCGGGTACGGCAAAGGCATTCAGCACAGGTGAGTCTACAATCTTAAATTCATATTTCAGGTTAGGGCGGTGCGAGACAGCAGCCATGGCCTGTCCTTTCTCCTGGATGAAGCGCTGCAGGGTAGGGTTCTGGTAAAGCCCGAATTGAGCAACAATTTGAGGGTCAGACTCCTGACCCATGGCAATTTCCTGCTCTTCAGACATCAAAGCCACTTCACGTTTGCCCGTTACCGGATTGGTGGCGCAGGAATTAAAAAATAGCAGGGTAGCTGTTACCATGCTGTATAAAGCATATTTTTTCATAGCGTGTAGATTAGGTTTGAAACAGGTAGTTCAGCAGCAACAGCCTCAGAAGAACCTATGTCTTTGCAACGGTAATACAGGTGAATGGTTGCAGAAGTGCCCTTTACGCCTTTTAAAGGCAGATCTTGTCCAAAGAAGGAGGAAGGTTCAGAAATGCGTTAATCAGGAGCAAGCTTCCTTTACGCTTCTGGTGCGGAGTGAATACCGCCAGGAAGCATTTGTTGCTCCCGCCAGCGCATGCGGTAGGCATTCATGGCGTAAATGCCTAGCTTATTTAGCAAACGGTAATTGACCACGGCCCCAATAGGCGCACCCACTACCGGAATAAGCTGAGCCATTTTTGCGAGGTCAATATAGTCACGGTATTCCTGCTGGAAATTGCGCCAGTCAAACTGGTGTATGTCTTCAGGCAAAAAATCTTTCTTCGTTTCCCAGTCCACCATTTGCAGGTATACTTCGCGCCGGTGCTGCTGCCCGCTAAAGGCCAGCTGGAAGATGTGCAGTAGGTACACCCGCTCCCTGTAATCTTCCACGGAGTGGCCGTAAAGGGAGGCAATATCAAACAGCATCTTGAGTTTAATACCCAGCAGCAGCGGAAAGTCAGCCAAGCCCAGTAGAAAGCCTCCGGCTCCGGTAATACCCCCTTCGGCCGCGGCTGTTTTCTTGTAAAATTCTATCCGCTCGCGCGCAATTGCCTCCGTCAGTTCTAAAGAGGAATGTTGAGCAGGTTTGGCCGTTATATACTTCGCCCCAAACAACACACCCCGTATCATTTGCTTAATGGTAGCCGTAATGGCGGCGTGTATTTTTTCAGGTATGTAACTGTTCAGCTTGGTTTGCACCTTCCGACTGAGTTTGTTCAGTAAGGATGGGTCGCGCAGCATTTCCTCCTGCCAGGTCCGCAGTTCTGGGAGAATGGTTTCTTGGTAGGTGGGTTGCGGCATGAATGTTATACTTTGTCGCTTATTTCGGTTGGCAACATGTACAGACGTGCCAAACAAGGGCTTCTTTAGCTTCTCTATTCTACTGCACTATTTAGATTTAGAATTAAAATTATCAATCTAAATCAGAAAAGGGAACCACGGTGATGGGTTCTGCAGGCTAATCGTTCCGGTCAATGGTAGAGGTGGATATGTTATTGTTCCTGTCAATGGCGATGCTATAGTCATGGCATTCGTCCATGTGTACTTCCTCTACATAGTCTACTTTATCAACAGTAACAGTAAATACTATATGGCCAGGATTATAGCTCCTATACTCAGAAGTCTGACCAACAGGTACATTGTTTAAATTTTCAGTGTTCCCGCCCGAAGTCTTTATCTGTACGCTTGCTTCTTTAGTACCATTGTTGATGATTCTGGCCTTGGGGTTTTCACCATCGCACTTGTCACAGCTGGTGATAGAAATTGTAGCTAATAATAGCAATAAAGGAAATAATAAGGTGCTTTTCATTCTATTCTTAAACATGGTGAGATACAAAAAAATGAAATTAGGGAATTTTTGTGTCATATAGTGCCACTTCTAATAAAAGGAGCGGTTCAGGTAATTCTTTTTTCAGTCTTGAATTCAGAAAAAAATATCTATGATATTATTTTCTTCCTCTGCCGCGGGTGCCTCTTTTGGCGTTTTGATCAGCACTTGGTCTGGAGGCTCTGGCGCCGGCAGGTTTTGAGCCGCGGGTGGTGGAGCTACCTTTTGGTGACCGCTCTGTGCGGTTAGAGGTGTGCTCTGATTTCTTCTTCAGGTTCTTGCCTGCAGCAGGTTTGCTTTTGCGTTCGGGTCTGCTAGAGGAGGAACTGCCTGCCGCACTGGCTTTAGGGCTTCGTTCTGTCCGAGCTTTGGGGTTACGCGGAGCAGAAGTACGGCTTGGTGCGGTTGTAGTGGGTTTTACTCTATGCACCTTCACGCCAAACTCTTCTTCGCTGAGCAGTTGCTCATACTCGTCTTCAGCGCTTTTGTTACCGGCTTTGCTAGCGGCACGGACTCCTGCAGAGGCCTCTTCAGTTTTGGAAGATCCATACAGCAACTCGTTAATCTCTTTCATCTCGGCCATGGTAAGGTAGCGCCAGTGGCCAACCGGTAAATCTTCCAGCTTCACGTTCATAATTCGCACGCGCTTAAGCGTAACCACTTTATAGCCCAGCGCTTCACACATGCGTCTTATTTGGCGGTTCCACCCTTGTGTAAGTACAATACGGAACGCTTTGGCACCTTGCTGGTACACCTTGGCAGGTTTGGTAATGCCTTCAAACAGGCGAACCCCGCCGCTCATCTGCTTTACAAAATCATCGGTCACTGGTTTGTCTACCATCACCACGTACTCCTTTTCATGGTTGTTGTCAGCCCGAAGAATTTTATTGACAATGTCTCCGTCGTTGGTCAGAAAGATCAGCCCTTCTGAAGAGTTGTCAAGGCGCCCAATAGGGAAAATCCGTTTGGGGTAACCAATGAAATCAATGATGTTTTTCTTGTCCTGAGAATCGGTGGTGGTGGTAATGCCTTTGGGCTTGTTGAACGCAATGTAGATGGGACGGTCCGACGGTTTTTTTGTCCGGATAGGTTCTCCGTCTACCGCCACTTTATCGCCGGGCTTTACGGTAGCGCCTTTCTTGGCGTCTTTGCCGTTGATACTTACGCGTCCTTCTTCAATGTACTGGTCGGCTTCGCGGCGCGAGCAAAAGCCCGAGTCACTGATGAATTTATTGAGCCGTATGTTTTCGTCTGCTGACATGAGAGTTATAATGAGTGAATTTGTGATGGGGTGAGTGAGCGGATGGAAGTAAGCTGACTTGGCAATTCACCGCTTTTCTTACGCTATGCTCTGGGTTAAGATCTCTCCCTATTTATTTAAACGTTTTCAGATACAATCGCTCCACCTTCTCACGTGCCCAAGGAGTTTTACGTAAAAACGTGAGGCTGGACTTGATACTGGGGTTGTGGGTGAAACTGTTGATTTTGATGCGGTTTCCCAGCTCCTCCCAACCATATTCATCTACCAGCTGCACCAGAATCATTTCAAGGGTTTTGCCGTGTAAGGGATTGTTTTTCTGTTCTTCCATAGAATCAGGCAAAGGTAGTCTTTCTAGGTGAGTTTTACGTGAGTACGCGCACGAGGGTGTACAGTACTGCAAACTATACCATAAAAGCGTTTCAGCGTGTTTTACGGAAAACACGCCTGAAACGCTATATATGCCGCACTTGTCAGAGTGCGGGCAAGTAGAAAGGTTCTCCTTCTTTATTTGAAAATTTCAGACTATTTACTTGGAACCGGAACGGTAGTGCCAGGTCGGTTTCTGGTACGGTTAGCTTCCAGTATGGGTAATCCGGCTTCGGTAGGTAAATAGATAACATCGTTGTTGCCGCTGTGCAGACCCTGAATCCAGAGGTAGCGCAGGTACTCTTCAGATAGGCTGGATTTAATAATATTAGTGGCTTCCGCGGCTTTGGTGGCTCTTATCACTTCGGCCTCGCCTTTGAAAAGGGCAGATTCTTTCTCCGCTTTGGCTTCCAGGGTTTTGATTTGTCGGTTGGCAGTGGCGCGCTGCAATTCAGCCTCTCCTTCCATACGCTGCTGGTATACGCGGTATTGGGGGCAGCCATACAGTACTCCGGCAATTAACGCTATCAACATCCAGGCGGTGAAAGAGCCAACAAACAGACCACTGAAATTACTTCTCATGTTACATTCTTTTTGTACCCTAAAGGTAGACAGAGGAATTGTTTTACCCAAGAGAGAAGAAACCGTTAATAGACTGTGTAAAGCGGAGCAGGCTAGAAGGATTTGTTTTAGGCCTTTTTTTAGAAAATCAGCCAGAAATCAGCTCATTAGCTTTTGCTTCTGCAATGGGTTTTCCTAACTTACAGTAGTTCTTCTCCTTTCTCATACAAAAACCATTTTTTCCTTTATGACGAAACTCTAGAAGCTAAAAGAATGATTTACCCTCTCCGTTCTTTATTCCTTATTCTCAATTCTTAATTGTAAAATGGAAACCATACCCGCCGTTCAGCCTACCTCTCCACTTTCAGTGGAGGAGATTATTCAAACCTATGCCAACCATCCGGTATATATTCCGCCGCGCGGGCCGCAACTGCATGCCAAAAACTGGCAAGCCGAAGCTGCGTTGCGGATGTTCCTGAACAACCTTACCGCCGAGGTGGCCGAAGACCCCGAGAAGCTGGTGGTGTACGGTGGCATTGGGCAGGCCGCCCGCACCCCGCAAGACGCCCGAAAAATTGTAGAGCTGCTCCTGACGCTGGAAGCTGATGAAAGCCTGCTGGTGCAAAGCGGAAAGCCGGTGGGCAAGGTGCGCACCCACCCTGAGGCACCGCGCGTGCTCATTGCCAACAGCAATCTGGTACCGCATTGGGCTACTTGGGAGCACTTCAACAACCTGCGCAAGCGTGGGCTTATGATGTACGGCCAAATGACTGCCGGTTCCTGGATTTACATCGGCACCCAGGGTATTTTGCAAGGCACGTATGAAACCTTTGCCGCTTGCGGCAGAATCCACTTCAACGGTGATTTGCGGCACCGCCTGCTGGTGACAGGTGGTTTGGGTGGCATGGGCGGAGCCCAGCCTTTAGCCGCTACTATGGCCGGTGCTACTTTTCTGGGAATAGATGTAGACCCCGAACGCATCAAGAAACGCCTGGAAACCCGCTATCTTGACAGAATGACCTATGATTATGAGGAGGCGAAGCAGTGGGTACTGAAGGCGAAAGTGAGGGGAGAGGCTTTGTCGGTTGGTTTAGTAGGCGACGTGGGCGATGTGCTGGAGAGGCTGCTGCAGGATAACATAACGCCAGATATTCTCACCGACCAAACCTCAGCACACGACCCAATAAACGGCTACGTTCCCAACGGACTTTCTCTGGAAGAAGCCAGGCAACTACGGAGTCAAGACCCAGAGCAATACCGCCAGAAAGCTCTGAAAAGCATGGCCCGCCACGTAAGTTTCATGCTGGAGCTACAGCGCCGGGGCAGCAAAACCTTTGACTACGGCAACAACCTCCGCGAATTTGCCCAGCAGGGAGGGGAGCCTAATGCTTTCCAGATTCAAGGCTTTGTACCCGAATACATGCGGCCACTGTTCTGCGAAGGCAAAGGTCCTTTTCGTTGGGCAGCCCTCTCCGGCGACCCTGAAGACATTCGAGTAACCGATGAAGCTCTGAAAGAATTGTTCCCTGAAAACACGCACTTGATTCAGTGGCTGGAGCAGGCGCAGGAGAAAGTGGCTTTTCAAGGCTTGCCGTGCCGCATCTGCTGGCTGGGTATGGGCGAGCGCGAAAAAGCCGGGTTGCTGTTTAACCAACTGGTGCGGCAGGGTAAAGTAAAAGCCCCTATCGTCATTGGTCGTGACCATTTGGACTGTGGCTCTGTGGCATCACCCTACCGTGAAACCGAGGGCATGCTAGATGGTTCTGATGCGGTATCTGACTGGCCGCTCCTGAACCTGATGGCCAACACCAGTGGCGGCGCTACCTGGGTATCGTTCCACCATGGTGGTGGCGTGGGCATTGGCTATTCGCAGCACGCCGGCATGGTCATATTGGCTGATGGTACTGACCGAGCCGAGCGATGCCTGCGTCGCGTGCTCCACAACGATCCCGCGCTCGGTATTTTCCGCCACGCCGATGCCGGCTATGAATCAGCCCAAGCAAACGCCGAGAAATTCGGACTCAATTTGTAGTGATTAAATAAGTTAATAGTTAAATGTCCTCCAACGCCTCGAAAAAAACACTTATTGGCCCTTTCACCCAAGTACTCAGCATGGCTAACTTGCCATTGCACGGCACTTTGTCTGATGAACAACTGGAGGTGCAGGAAGAGGCCGGAGTGCTGGTGCAAAATGATAAAATTGAGAGAGTTGATTCTTACCAAACCCTCTTAGCTGAAGCAAAGCGGCAGGGTTACAGTTTGCAGGAGATAGAACAGCCAATGGTGTTAATGCCAGGCTTGATCGACGCGCATACCCATATCTGTTTTGCGGGTTCACGAGCCAGAGACTACTCCTTAAGGGTGTCCGGTAAAAGCTATCTGGAGATTGCCCGCAGCGGGGGCGGAATCTTAGACACCGTCCGGAAAACAAGACAGGCTACTCGAGAAGAATTGGTTCAGCTGCTGAAAAAACGAGCTCTTCGTCACCTCTCAGAGGGTGTGACCACCTGCGAAGTAAAGAGCGGCTACGGCCTTACGGTGGCTGACGAATTGAAAATGCTGCAGGTCATTCAGGAGGCAGATAATGAGTTGCCGCTGGATTTGATTCCCACGTGTTTGGCCGCGCACATGTGCCCTCCTGAGTTTGGCAGTTCCCATGAGTATCTAAATTATTTACTGCAAGAGTTACTTCCGGTAGTGCGGGAGCAGCAGCTGGCACAGCGAATTGATATTTTTATTGAAGAAACTGCTTTTTCAGAGGCAGAGGCACTGGCGTATTTGCAGAAAGCCCAAGCCATGGGGTTTGCTGTGACCGTTCATGCTGATCAATTCAGTACCGGAGGCAGCAAAGTCGCCGCAGAAGTTAAAGCCTGCAGCGCTGATCATTTAGAGGCCAGCGGAGTCCCGGAAATCGAATTGATGGCAGAAGCAGGAGTAGTGGGCGTGGTATTGCCTGGGGCATCAGTGGGGTTGGGAATGCACTATGCCCCCGCCCGGAAGATGTTAGACGGTGGAATATGTGTGGCCATTGCCTCTGATTGGAATCCAGGCTCAGCCCCCATGGGAGATTTACTGGTGCAGGCTGCGCTGCTAGGTGCTGCAGAAAAATTAACTATCGCCGAGACACTGGCCGGCATTACTTTTCGGGCGGCACACGCACTTCGCCTAACCGACCGCGGCACGTTAGCTACAGGGCAACTGGCAGATATGATTGCTTTCCCGGCTGAAACTTACCAAGAAATCCTCTACCACCAAGGCAAGCTAAAACCCACTATAATCTGGAAAGAAGGGAAGCGAGTACTATGATTGAAATGCCTGATTTCCTGGATCAGGAAACGATCGATGTGAGCAGAAATCAAAAGGAGGATGAGCGTTTTAGCCCTGCTTTTTAAAAAGTAAGGCTAAAACGCCAGCTGAACTCCTACACTACCGGTTTGCCTTCTGCTTTTCCCAAAGAATCCTGACAATGCGGGTGTCTTCGTCGTCCCAGTTGATGTTCTTGACGTTCTCAATTAAATGGACTGACATGCCATCGTACTCGCCGGAGGTGTTGTAGACCTCCATCAGGAATTCGGAATCGGTGAGTTCTCTTATGAAACCGTAGAGCCCAATATCTTGGTACAAGGACAGGTAAATGAGCTGTTCTTCTTTTTTAGCCTGCTCCAGAATTTCTTCTATGCTGCAGTTGCCAATATGAAACATGGCAGGCACAGTGGTATCAGCGTACAGTTTGCGTAAGTTCGCTTCTTTGATTTCCAGGCGGCGCAGGTATATGTCATCAAAGTCTACTCCAAACAAATCAGAAGATTTTAAAATTAGAATACCATTTGGCAAGCCCTGTGAGGTGATAGCACGTACACTAATGGTATCGTCATTGTAGTCCAACAGGTAACCGAAGTAGAATTTTGAACCGTCGGGACCTTGTTCGCGCAGCGTAACTGGTTTATTTTCGTCTTTGGCTTGTTTCAGAAGCGTATAGAAAAGATTCATGCTTAATTTGTGGTATGGTCGGTTATTCTGCCAAATGCAGAATAGGGTATGTAAGTTAGCTAAATAAACAGCCTTTTAAAATCTTTCTGACATGTATAAACCTACTTCTTCTACTGTCTGGAAAGGCCGCATAGATGCCGCTGACGGTGATTTAGGACTGCGTTGGCACCAGGTGGTGAAACCTTTGGACCTGAGTAAGGAGCTGCCTATTGGGCATGGCAGTTACGCCTTCCTGGGCTTCTGTTGTGATGAGGGCGTGCGACGGAACCAGGGTAGGATAGGAGCCGCCCAGGGACCAGACGCCATTCGACAAGCATTGGCGTCTATGGCGGTGAATTTGCCCCGGGAACTAAGCCTATACGACGCGGGTGACGTGCTGTGTGCCGACCAGCATCTGGAACGGGCACAGGAGCAATTAGGCAAGAAAGTGACAACCCTTCTCACTAGCGGATACCGTACTATTGTGCTGGGCGGTGGCCACGAAACTGCTTATGGTCATTATTTAGGCATACAACCCGTTTTAGGCAATGCTTTGCGTCTTGGCATCATCAATTTTGATGCACATTTTGATTTGAGAAACACCTCTCCACAAAGTAGTTCCGGTACTCCTTTCCGGCAGATAGCCATTGCGTACCAAGAGCAGGACGAGAAATTTAGCTACCTGTGCCTGGGCATTCAGGAGCAGAGCAATACCCGCCAGCTCTTCAAGACAGCCGAAGAAGTAGGGGCAGATTACGTCTTAGCCGATGATCTTCAGTTTGGAGTCTCTGAGCAAGTGCGGGAGAAAGTGAACACTTTTCTGGGAGAAGTAGATGAACTGTACATCAGCATAGATTTGGATGTTTTTTCGGTAGCTCATGCCCCTGGTGTCAGTGCCCCCGCCGCTCTCGGTCTTCAGCCACAGGTGGTGGTTTCTCTGTTGAAAGAAATAATGGCTAGCGGCAAAGTATTGACACTTGATGTGGTGGAGCTAAACCCCTCTTTAGACCGAGATCAGCAAACAGCTAAACTCGCCGCTTCCATCATCTACCAAGCCGTGCAAAACTGGTGCTAAAGAGAATGCCTACTAAAGGTGTTGCTCCATAGTTTGGTAAAGCTGATTTGTAGCTGATTTCACACTATCAAAAGTGAGTTTGCTCTTTCGGATTTGCAATCCGGAAGCAGGTAATATTGGGATTTATAATCCCAGTTCACTGAAGATCAGATTGCAAATCCGCTTGATAATTAGGTTAGGGATTTCAATTCCCAAACAGCAAAGAACTCCTAATCTATGGCTCTATCTATGGCGCGGAAGCTACTTCCGTGACTTGCTTAGCAGTTTCCTTTAGTCACTGAAGTAACCTCCGAGCCATAGGGCACCATAAACATGTTCTTCAGTTTTCTCTGATTAATAATTTTCAATACTCTTACCGGGTATCTCTGAGGGATCTAGCGGAGAAGTTCCAAAGCAGACGCTAACTCGGCTGTCACCGCAGCGGACAAGTCGCGACCTGTCCCTACTGTTTTAGGCTTCTTTTTCCAAAAACAAGCCTAAAACAAAACTCCCGATCTGCTGTCACGCAAATCGGGAGTTCAAGTCTATGGGTATGTGCTAAGCTGAATTTCGCTCTGCGTTGATGATTCCGAAAGAACAGCGCATCACCATTTTCTCAAAAGTCTTTTTATTGCCATCCTCTCTTTGCTGCTCCTCTACTTCTCTTATTTTGGTGAGGGCGTATTGCTGAATGGTAAGCAGCGGTAACTCAATGCGTTGGCGCATCTGGATGGAGAGCTGGTTTACCGGTTTATCTTCCATGAGTTGGGTGGCACCACTTAGGCGGAGTACATACCGTTTTGTGCGCTCAAACTCATCATGTATCATGTTCCAGAGCTCCCCGTATTTAGGGTGCTTGGCTAAAAAGGCGGTAAGCGGGAAGAAGCACTTGGTCATGGCCATCTCACAGTTGTCCAGCAACGTTTTGAAGAACAGAGAGCGGCGGTACAGCTTTTCAACAGCCTCCCACTGCCCTGCGGCTTCCATTTTCTCTAAGGCAGTTCCCACGCCATAGTAACCCGGCAGGTTTTGCTTTAACTGGCTCCAGGAGCCAACGTAAGGCACTGCCCGCAGGTCGTTCAGGTTTAGTTTTCCTGGCTTGCGTTTAGAGGGACGGCTGCCAATGTTGGCTTCGGCGTAATAGCGCAAAGGGCTGGCGTAGTTGAGGTACTCCAGAAAATTAGGGTGGTTTTTAAGGGTATTGTATGCTCCGTAGCTTTCGTCAGACAATAGCTGAATCAGGTTCTCCTCATCTTTGGTAAGGGTGGTTTCGCGGGCGGTGAACAAGGCGTTCCGAATTCCGGCATGCATGAGCTGCTCCATATTATACTGTGCCGCATCAATGGTACCGAAGTTAGAGCTGATAGTTTGCCCCTGTATGGTCAGCTGAATTTCTTTGCTGGCAATGTTTGAGCCCATAGAAGCGTAAAACTGGTGCGTTCTTCCGCCACCCCGTGCAGGCGGTCCGCCACGTCCATCAAAAAAGACAACCTGAATGTCGTGCTGCTTGGCCAAATAGGTAAGCTCTTCTTTGGCTTTGTAGATGCTCCAGTTGGCCATGAGGTAACCACCATCTTTGGTGCCGTCAGAAAAGCCCAGCATGATGGTCTGAATATTACCTCTTTTCTGTAAATGTGTCCGGTATACCTCGTTTCGGTAAAGAGCCTCCATCACATCGCGCGCATTCTTGAGGTCATCAATGGTTTCAAACAGCGGCACAATGTCAACGCTTATCTCATTCTTCTGCCAGCCGCTGAGCAGGAATAAGCCATACACCTCCATTATATCTAAGGCACTGGTGCTATGGCTGATGATGTAGCGGTGACAACCGTCGGGGCCGTTTATGTCCTGAATTGATTTCATAGAAACCATTGACTCAAGCGTGTCTTGCAAAAGTTCATTGCCAAGCACAGCAGGATCAACGGTGGTAGTGGTTTTCAGCAACACTTCAATTTTCTCTTCCGCCGTCAGCTGAGCATAATTCTTTGGCAGAGCCTCCGTTTTTTCAGCAATGCACTCCAAGGCCTCGGTATGTACAGAGCTGTCTTGCCGGATATCCAGAGAGGCGAAGTATAGGCCGAACAGCTCCACTTTGCGCAACAGGTTTTCTAATAGATCCAGGAAAAGGCCTCCGTGGTCGTTGATGAGCGTTTGCTTGATTTGGTGCAGCGGAGCCAGAATGTCTTCTTTGGTGATGTCCGCCTTGTGGCCCGGTATAAAGAGGTTGTTGTACAGTTTCTCTTCCAACGCAGCCAGTACATGGTAAACTCCTTTGAACGTGAGACGACGTTTAAGCGTGCGTACATCGCGGTAATAACACTTAATGACGCTGCCCCGCAATGCTTCGGCCACGTTTCGTGTTATCTGCGCGTTCACAAACGGATTACCGTCACGGTCTCCGCCAGGCCAGAACCCGAAACGAATAAGCGGCTGTTGCTCGGGCACCGCATCTGGGAATTGAGTTTTGAGATAAGTCATGATCTTACCTGCCGCCTGGTAAAAAACGTTCTCCAGGTACCAGATTAAGCTTACTGCCTCGTCATACGGGGTAGGCTTCTCGTTCTTGAAGAAGGGCGTTTTTCCCAACTGCCTCAGGTAGCCGTTCACCTGCGATGTGTTGTCAGACAGCAAGGCTTTTGACAGATCATTGATGATGCCCAACACTTCACTTGGGTAGAACTGGGTAGGGTGAGCCGTAAGCACCAGACGCACCGCAAAATCTTGCAGCTTCTCTTTCAGTTGTTCCTGCGTTCTGGTTTGTACCACTTCGGCATCCAGGTGTTTCAAGGTGCCTATGCCCGCCATGTCATGAATGTCGCGGAAAGCGGCGTCTTCCAGTGCATCAAATAATACCACTTGCCGCTCGGCATACTGCACAAACCGGAACAGCAGATCAGTCTGCTCTTGCTCAGTGCGGTAGGGGGTATACTGCTGCAGAAAAGAGTTAATAATTTCGGTGGGACTTTGTTCTTTGGCAAAGCCTTCTTCACAGTGTAACAGAAAGATAGACAGCAGTACCCCGGTTTTTTCTACCCTATGAAAGGGAAGTGAAGTGAACAGGCTGTTGTATAACTGAAACTTGAGCCCTACGTGTTTGTCATAGGTTTGTAAGATGCTGTTGGCAGAACCATCCATATGTTGATGTGTTGTTTGATAGTGCTTGGTATACAGATTAACCTCAGAACAGTTTAGTTGCTGCTGTTGATTGCATGATTACCAAAAGTAAATCATTTTGAAGATTTTATTAAAGCTTTTTCTGATTATTTGCGCTATTTTAAATGAAATTTCAAATAAAAGGGGCTGAAGGTATGCATCCCCTTAGTTTTGCTGAGGTTGGTTGTTTTAAGCCTCATTTTTCAAAAACAGTTCTAAAACAGTAAGAGAGAGCATTATTAGAGCAAATAAAATAAATCTAACAAAAAGGCCTTCTGCCAAAGCAGAAGGCCTTTTTGTTGTAAAACTATACAAGGTGTTCCTGTTTTAGACTTGGTTTTCTTAAAACAGGCCTAAAACAGATACTGATGTTAAGAAACTACAAGCCGAACTGGCGAGGCAGCCAAGTACTAAGCTCCGGAATGTAAGTCACCAAAAGCAGGGCCACTACCATAGCAATAAACATGGGAACCAGCGGTTTGATCACTTTGCTAATACTTACTCCTGCCACACCACACCCAACAAAGAGCACGCCGCCCACCGGTGGGGTACATAAACCAATACAAAGATTCATCACCATCATGATACCGAAATGAACCGGGTCTACGCCCAAGGCCGTCACTACTGGTAAGAAGATAGGAGTGAAGATAAGTACAGCCGGGGTCATGTCCATGAATACTCCTACAAACAGAAGAATCAGGTTGATGATGATGAGAACGACAATCTTATTGTCACTGATGGAAAGCAGAGCATCACTCATGCCTTGCGGAATGTTCTCGTAAGACATAACCCAAGACATACCCATGGAAGTACCAATGAGCAGCATAACTATGGCTGTGGTAATAACTGTGCTAATGAGAATGTCAGGCAGGTCTGCTACTTTAACTTCCTTATAAATGACCATTGACAGGATGACGGTGTACAGCACGGCAATGGCAGATGCCTCAGTGGCAGTGAATATACCCGCTATAATACCACCAATGATTACGAACAACAGGAACAGGCTGGGAAGAGCATCCAAAAACTTCTTGAAAACCACGCGCAATGGAGTGCGGTCGCTGACCGGATATTTGTTTTTCCAGGCAATAAAGCCGGCTACAATCATGATGGAAAGGCCCAGCAGAATACCCGGAATGTAACCAGCCACGAAAAGTGCCGCAATAGAGACACCGCCACTCGCCAATGAATATACAATTAAGATGTTGCTGGGTGGTATAATCATACCCGTGGTGGCAGAAGTGATGTTTACCGCGGCGCTGAATGGTTTAGAGTAGCCTTCTTTCACCATTCGTGGGTTCATGATACCGCCAATGGCAGAAGCTGCTGCCACCGCTGAGCCAGAAATAGCCCCAAAGAGCATACAGGCTACCACGTTCACGTACGCCAAACCGCCTGGTAACGTACCAACCAAACCTTTCGCAAAGTCAATGAGCCTACTGGCTATGCCTCCTCGGTTCATGAGTTGACCCGCCAAAATGAAAAAAGGAATGGCCAGCAACGCGAAACTATCAAGACCGGTGGCCATACGTTGGGCCATGGTAGTGAAAGCCGGTTCAGGGGCAATGCTCACCAGCATGGTTAGCAAAGCGGAAATACCAATAGAGAAAGCAATGGGTACGCCAAGAGCCAGCAGAATAACGAAGCTGACAACCAGCACTATAATTTCAAGAAATTCCATGTAGTTTGTCTTTAGTTCGGGGTAAGCGGGTGGTTTGGAATTAATTATCTATGATAGGCCTGAGAGCCTAGAACATTTCTTTGCCTATGACTTCTGACTCATTGCGCTTCTCCGTCAAATTCATGAAGCTGTAGTAAATAATGAGTAAGCCACTTAATGGCAGAACACTGTACACGTAGCCCAATGGCACGTTAAGGGCGGCAGAAGTTTGGTTGAGGGTTAGGGTAATGTACACCAGTTTCAACCCTCCCCACACCATCACGAACAGGGCAAACAGCGCTACCAGAATATTGATGAAAATACTGAGGTTTTTGGCGCCTTTTCCGGTCATTTTGGAAGGAATGATGTCGATGGCCAAGTGTAGTTTTTTGCCGGTTACATAAGCAGAACCCAATAAACCCACCCATATTAAGAGGAAGCGGGCCAGTTCATCGGTAAAGGAGCTGGGAGACCGTAGTACATAGCGTGAGGCTACCTGCCACAGTACATTCAGTACCATGAAGGCCATGAGAAAGACTAAAAGTCCGAACAGAAGGCTGTCTATTTTTTTGCGAATCATCTGGCTGTGGCTTATAAGGTATGCGAAGTAGCTTCAGATTGAGCGGGCGCTTTTTCGGCAGCTTCTATTCTTTTAATGAGTGAATACACCTCCGGCTCATTTCTGTAGGTTTCATAAAGCGGCTCCACTAGCTTAGAAAATGGTTCTTTGTCGGGGTAACTCACCTCTACACCTGCTTTCTTCACGGCTGCCAGTGCTTCGGCCTCGGCCTTTGCCCATAGCTGCCGCTGCACCACCGCTGATTCGTCAGCGGCTTCCTGAAGCCACTTCTTCTCTTGATCGTTCAGTTGGTCCCACACCACGGTGCTCACCATCAGTACGTCCGGTACCATGGTATGCTCGTTCAGAGAAAGGTATTTACTTACCTCATAGTGGCGTGAAAGGTAAAAGCTGGGCAGGTTATTTTCAGCGCCGTCTACCACGCCTTGCTGCAGGGCAGTATACAGCTCGCCCCAGGCTGTTGGAGTAGCTGCGCCACCAAAAGCATTGATCATAGCAATGGCCGTAGGGCTCAACTGTACCCGAATGTTCATTCCCTTCAAATCTTCCGGACGGTTGATCGGCTTTCTGGTTGAGTAAAAGCTGCGGCTTCCGGCGTCATAGAAAGTAAGTCCCTTGAACCAGTACTTTTCGCCCTCAGCTAAAAATTGGTCGCCAATGCTGCTTTCCAAAACGCGGTAATAATGCTCTTTCGTTTTAAATATGTAAGGCAGGCTGAGTACCTTGTAGTTTGGAGAGAAACTTTCCAAAACGGCCGCTGACACTTTGGTCATGCCTAAGCTGCCAATCTGGAGCAGTTCCAGACACTCGCGTTCACTACCTAACTGGGCATTTGGGTAAATCTCCAGCACCATTTTTCCGCCTGATTTCTCCTTTACCTTTTCAGCCATGAACAGCATGGCCAAGTGCACAGGATGGGTTACCTCCAACGCGTGCGCCAGTTTAATTTCAGTGGTGTCTTTTATTTTTTTGCAAGACGAGCCAAAAATGAAAGTACCTAGCATGAACAACGCCATCAGAAGTTTGGTGGGCTTTAGTTGGCGTTGAGTTATTGTTTGTTTGTTCGTTTGGTGCATGTTGTTCTGTTAAGATTGGCTTGCCTTCACCAGGCGCAGGGCTTCTTGGGTTTGGGTGCGCAACTGATCGTACTGGCGGTTAGCCAATACTTCTTTGCTAATCAATTTACTGCCCATCCCTACGGCACAAACCCCTGCTTTAAACCAAGTTTTAATGTTCTGCTCATCCATCTCCACTCCGCCGGTTGGCATGAAAAGTTGGCCAGGGAAAAGTTCTTTTATGGAAGAAACAAAGGCCGGACCTACAATATTGGCTGGGAAAATCTTTATTAGCCCAGCCTGTGCGGTTTGAGCCACATGAATTTCAGTAGGGGTAAAGCAGCCGGGTATCCAAAGCAAGCCCGCTTCATGCACTCTGTTGCCAACCGCAGGGTCAACAATTGGAGCTACAATGTAATCAGCGCCGGCTTTCAAGAAATCCTCAGCCTGTTGCACCGTTTTGATGGTGCCAATACCTAGGTGCAAATCTGAGTAAGAAGCTAATTCAGACTTCAGATACCTGAAATTCTCTAACGCTGCAGGGCCACGATTCGTGTACTCCAGGGTTCTGATTCCGGCATCATACAGCGTTTTTATAATTTCAAGACTTACTTGGGCATCTTCATAAAAGAAAAGGGGGAGTAAGCCTTGGTCAGTGATCGCTTTTAAGGCAGTTTCTTTATTGGGCATATTCAGTGATGGTATGTTCAATCTCGGCTACCGTGCTGGTGGTGGCGTCGCTTGGGATAAACAATTTTTTAAAGGCTGCCGCAGTGGCAAACTCCAAGGTTTTCTCTGGAGAGTGCTGGTGATAAAATCCGTATAAAAGTCCAGCCATAAAGCAGTCGCCGCTGCCTACTTTGTCCAGAATTTTCTCTACCACATACTCCTGCGACGTGATTAATTCGCCTTGTGTGTAGAGTGTGGTGTAGTAGCGGATGCCCTGCTGGTGGTCGAACCGAAAGGTGTTGGCTACCGTTTTGCAGCGCGGAAACTCTTTTAAAATTGCCTCAGAAGTAAGTTTTGCATGCTGCAGTAACTTTTCTTTCTCGGTGTTCTGCACCAGTTCCTCTTCTAGAGGCATGCCTAACATATTATGCGCTGCCCAGATATTTCCCATGATCAGGTCACATGATTGAGCCAGGGCGGGCATTATTTCTACCGGATCTTTCCCGTATTTCCAGAGCTTGGCTCGGTAATTCAGGTCCAGAGACACAAAGATGTTTTTGCTTTTAGCTACTTCCAGCGCTTCGGCACAAACGTCGGCAACTTGTTGGGTGAGAGCAGGGCAAATGGCGCTGAAATGGAACCATGATACATCCTCGAAAACAGTATCCCAGTCAATGGTACGTGGCTTTAAACCAGCATAGGAAGAGCCGGCGCGGTCATAGATAACACCGGCGTTCTTCAAGTCCTTGCCTTTGGGCAGGTAATAGAGGCCAACCCTGTCACCTTGCAGTAAAATGCGGCTGGTGTCTATGTGGCGATCTTGCATATATGCCAGCAGCTGTTCAGACATAAAATTGTCAGGCAGCGCGGTCATGTAAGAAGAAGGCACGTCCCATAAGGCCAACGCCGTGGCCACATTGAGTTCGGCGCCACCCACAAAAAAAGGCAGGCGGTTTTCTTCCAGCCATTGCCCTTTCATATCGGGGCAAATTCTCAATAATAACTCTCCAAAGGATAAAACTTTGCCCATGCCCCTAGCTTAGAAGTTGAAGTATGACTTGGCGTTGTTATAGCAAATGTTCTCCACCATCTGGCCTAACCATTCCATTTCAGAAGCCGGTAATTCGCCGTTCTCCACGTCGTTGCCCAGCATGTTGCAAAGTATTCTTCTGAAATATTCGTGGCGTGGGTAGGAAAGGAAGGAACGGGAGTCAGTGAGCATACCCACGAAACGGCTCAATAAGCCCATGTTAGACAAGGCATTCATTTGGCGCTCCATGCCTTCTTTCTGATCCAGGAACCACCACGCAGATCCGTACTGTACTTTACCCGGCGTACTGCCGTCGTTGAAGTTGCCGATCATGGTAGCATACAGCTCGTTCTGGCTTGGGTTCAGGTTGTACAGGATGGTTTTGGCCAACTGGTCAGAATTGTCCAGCTTGTCCATGAATTTAGACAGCGGTCGGGCCACGTCAAAATCACCGATGGAATCGAACCCGGTATCTGGGCCCAGTTCGCGCATCATGCGGGTGTTGTTGTTACGCAACGCTCCCAAGTGGAATTGTTGCGTCCAGCCTTTGGAATGATCCATTAAGGCCAGGAACACCAATACAGCTGATTTGAATTTCAGCACTTCTTCTTTGCTGAGCGCCTGTTTTTGTAGCGCTTTGGAGAATATAGCGTTGATTTCTTCGTCAGTATATTCCTCGGCGTAAATCGTCTCCAGACCGTGGTCAGATAAGCGTCCGCCCTGGGCATGGAAGAAATCATGGCGCTGTTTCAGGGCATCCTGCAGGTCTTGGTAAGACGAGATAGACACACCAGAAGCCTGCTCTAGTTTCTGCAAATAGGTCAAGAAACCAGCGTCTTCAATGGCCATGGCCTTATCTGCCCTGAACGTAGGCAACACTTTCAAGCCGAAGTTATCGGCGGCAATTTTCTGGTGGTATTCCAGGGAGTCAACGGGATCATCAGTCGTGCAGATGATCTCTACGTTCATGGCTTTAAGAATGCCCCGCACGCTGAACGCGTCGGTTTGCAGCATTTCGGTGGCTTGCTCGTAAATTTCTTTAGCCGATTCTGGCTTTAATATTTTCTCAATACCAAAAGGCCGCTTCAGTTCCATGTGCGTCCAGTGGTACAGTGGGTTGCGCATGGTGTACGGCACGGTTTGCGCCCACTTCTCAAACTTATCAAAATCAGGCGCATCGCCGGTGCAGAACCGCTCGGGTATACCGTTGGTACGCATGGCGCGCCACTTGTAGTGGTCGCCCTCCAACCAGATTTGCGTCAGGTTGTTGAATTTACGGTCGTTAGCTATATCCTCCGGCGACAGGTGGCAGTGGTAGTCAATAATGGGCATGTTCTTGGCATGCTCATGGTAAAGTCTCTGGGCCGTTTTGGTCTGAAGTAAGAAGTTGTCGTCTAAAAATGACATGTACTTTGAGTCGTTTATTGGGAAATGAAACAACAAAGGCTTTTACAGCTTTTGTGTTTTAAGCATGATTTCGTGAAAATAAGTCAAAAACAGCGACCATTATAAAAATTGCCGCTGTTTTTGGAAAGATTAGCCTACCTGAACTTCCTGTTGCTGCAAAGCTTTCAGTTCCTGAGTAACGGTGGCCTCAAAACCTTCAATCAGAGTAAGGTCGGTATCCCAGAAGTCCTGATTAGAAAGAATGGCGTTTACGGTTTCTTCCGGAGTAGCTTTAGACCAGGCGGCTTTGAAAGCGTCTAAAACATCTTGGGTGTCGTTCAACGGAATTTGCTCACCATTGAATTCGCCTTTGTAGAACAGAATGAGGGCGGCCAAAGAGCGCAACAGGCGCTGGGGCAGTTGTCCCTTTCTGGCCTGAAATTCCAAAACCGAAGGCAAAACGCGCACTTTGTATTTAGACACGGAGTTCAACGCAATGGACATCAACTCGTGGCGGATGAACGGGTTCTGGAAACGCTCAATCACGTCGTTGGCAAACTGTTCCAGCTCTTCTTTTGAAAGGTCAAGCGTGGGGATAATCTCCTCAAAAATGGCTTCTTGGATAAACGTGCCGGCTTTTTCGTCTTCCACTGATTCTCGTACCGTGCGTAAACCTTGCAGATAAGCCACCGGAACCAGAGCGGTGTGGGCGCCGTTCAGAATACGTACTTTGCGGGTGCGGTAAGGAGTAAGGTCATCTACAAATTTTACTTGTAAATCAGCTTGGTCGGTCGGGAAGGCAGCGGCTACGGAAGCCGGTGCCTCAATCACCCATAGGTGGAAAGGCTCCGCTTTCACCACCAGGTTATCTTCAAATCCGATCTCCGCTTGAATCTCTTTGATGTTGTCTTTCGGGAAGCCCGGCACTATGCGGTCAACCAATGTGTTGCAGAAGATAGTGTCATTTTCTACCCAAGCTACAAAACCTTCGGGCAGGTTCCAGTGTTGGGCAAACTGCAACACTGTTTTGCGCAGGTTCTCACCGTTTTTCTCAATCAGTTCGCACGGAATAATGGTCAAGGCTTTGTCAGCGGCACCATTGAAGTGCTGGAAACGGCGGTACAGCAAAGCGGTCAGTTTACCCGGGAAGCTGGAAGGAATGGTATCTGGCGTGGTGTCATTTGCCTCAAAGCAAATACCGGCCTCGGTGGTGTTGGAGATGATGAATTCCAGTTCTGGGTTCTCACCACGCTGTAAATACGCCTGGTAATCGTCATAAGGGTTCAATCCGCCGGAAACGCAGGTGATTAAACGGGTTTCCTGGGTGGCCTCACCCCCCTGGATGCCTTCTAATAATACGTGGTACAAACCGTCCTGCTTGTTGATCAGGTGCACTATGCCTTGGTTGATAGGCTGCACCAATTCCACGGAGCCGTTGAAGTCGGTTTTTTCGTTCAGGATGTCAACAATCCAATCCACGAACCCACGCAGGAAGTTTCCTTCTCCGAATTGTAGTACTTTAACCGGGCGTAGGGCGGTGATATTGGCGGTTTGTCTATTTAGAGGTTGCATAATGCGTTGATTTGGAGTGTCTGAAATAAGTATGAAGGTTCGGATGGATCTATGTTCTGAGTTTATTTCTTAGGTCCAGTTCCTTTTAAAGAGGATCCCCTAATAATTAGCTCCGGCTTAAGTACTGTTTTTTGGGGTACTAACTTATTGTCTCCCGATTGCTTGAAATTCTCAAAAAACAGCTCGGCCGTAATGCGGCCCATGGTAAGACTGAACTGGTCTACTGTGGTAAGGGCTGGGTCAGAGAAAGAGGTAAAAGGTTCGTTTCCGAAACCTGCTAGCGCAATATCTTGCGGCACTTTCAGGCCTTGCTCTTTTGCTACCTGCATGGCCCCCATAGCTCCGTAGTCACTGGCAGAAAATACAGCGTCTGGGCGTTGTTCTAATTTCAGCAGTTGCTTCATGCTTTCCCGGCCATCTTCAAGCTGAAGATTGCTTTTAATCACGAGCGATTCATCAAACGGAATCTCATGATCACGCAGGGCATCTAGATACCCACGAAGGCGCTCCTTGAAAATGCTCACTTTTTTAGGGCTGGTGAAGTGGGCAATCCGTCGGCAGCCCTGCTGAATGAGATGTTCCACTACTTTGTAGGCACCTAAATAGTCATCAATCATAACCTGGCTTACTTCCAGATCATCAGTGGTGCGGTCAAAAAGCACCAGCGGAATGCCTTTTTCCTGAGGTCTTTTAAAGTGGTCAAAGTTCTCCGTATTCTTCCCTATGGAGGCAATGATACCGTCTACCCGAGCACTCAGTAACGCATCTACCGTCTGTACCTCCTTGTCATAGTTGTCATACGACTGGGAGATAATGACTTTATAGTTGAGTTTGTTGGCTATCTCTTCAATTCCGCGTACTACCGAGGCAAAGAAAGAGCGGTCGGCGGTAGGAATGATAATGCCAATAATATAACTCTTGCCATTACGAAGCGCAGCGGCAATATTGTTGGGCTGGTAGTTGAGTTGCTTGGCTGCTTTCAAAACAGCCTTCTTGGTCACGTCACTGATTCTGGGGTTATCGTTTAACGCCCTCGAAACCGTTGAAGCGGTAATGTTCAGCTTCTCAGCTATGTCATGGATGGTCACCTTGTTTCTTGGTGCCACGGGTGCCGGTTCATTGCTCTTCATTGGTGATCCTCCTTATGTAATGCTTACTCCTCGTTGCTCGGTTTCCCGATTGTTGCCAATATCCCTCCGTCTACATATAAAATCTGGCCATTCACAAAGTCACTGGCCTTGCTGGCCAGAAATATGGTGGCTCCGGCTAAATCGTCTGGGTCACCCCAGCGTCCGGCAGGTGTTCGGTGAATAATGAATTCGTTGAACGGGTGGCCATCTACCCGAATAGGGGCCGTCTGGTCCGTGGCAAAATACCCAGGGCCTATTCCGTTCACTTGTATATTGTACTTGGCCCACTCAGTGGCCAGATTGCGTGTCAGCATTTTCAAGCCACCTTTGGCTGCGGCATAGGCCGATACCGTATTGCGACCTAACTCGCTCATCATAGAGCAGATATTGATGATTTTACCTACTCTGCGCTCCACCATGTACTTGCCCACCAGCTTGGACATGATGAAAGGACCTGTCAAATCTACATCCAGCACCTTCCGGAAGTCTTCCACCTCCATTTCAAGAGCCGGAATGCGTTTAATCATGCCGGCATTGTTCACTAAAATAGCAATGGGGCCTACCTCACGTTCAATGGTTTCTACATGCTCTTTGGCCTGCGCTTCATTCGTGACATCAAACAAATAACCTTTGGCATGAATGCCTTCTGCCGCATAGGCCTCCAAGGCATTTTCCATTTTAGCCGGAGTATTGCCGTTCACCACTAATGTGGCCCCGGCTTTAGCAAGGGCCTTAGCCATGGCCATGCCCAACCCATGGGTGGCACCGGTAACCAAGGCAACTTTTCCGCTTAAATCAAATAGGTTCAACATGCCTGCTTATTTAAGGTCAGTAATGGGGAATTTGTCCATGTCATTGTAGTCTAGGTTTTCGCCGGCCATACCCCAAATGAAGGTATAGTTAGAAGTGCCTGCGCCGCTGTGGATAGACCATGGTGGAGAAAGCACCGCTTCATAGTTTTTCACGAAAATGTGGCGGGTCTCCTGAGGTTCTCCTAAAAAGTGGCAAACCACTTGGTCTTCTGGTAACTCAAAATAGAAGTAGGCCTCCATGCGGCGGTCATGGGTGTGAGCAGGCATGGTGTTCCAGACACTACCCGGTTGCAATTCAGTCACCCCCATCTGTAGCTGACAGGTATCTACCACTGCATTAATCAACACCTTGCGGATAGTGCGGTGGTTTGAGTTTTCCAGCGATCCTAACTCTACCGTCTCTGCTTCTGCCAATGATACTTTCTTAGTTGGGTAAGCTTGGTGGGCAGGGGCCGAGTTGAAGTAGAAACGTGTCTCGCCGTTTGGAGCAGGGTGGAAAATCACTTCTTTCACTCCCTTGCCCACATATAAGGCTTCCTTGGTGCCTACTTCTATCACTTCGCCGTCTACCGTTACAGTGCTGGGAGACGCTACATTGATAATTCCCAACTCTCTACGATCCAGAAAATTCTCTGATCGAAGGGTAGGGAAGGTTTCTAGTTTAACCGATTGGTCGACGGGGTTCACGCCGCCCACAATTAACCGATCATATAAAGTGTATACTAACTGTACAGAATTTTTCTGAAACAGATTCTCTATCAGGAAGTGCTCCCGTAGTTTTTCAGTGCCGTAGCTCTTGAAATCCTCAGGATGGATAGCGTGACGAGTAGAATGAGTTGTGTTCATAGTTCAATAGTGTAAATTATGTAATCGGTTGCGCAAAATGCAAATATTATTGCACATTTTTTTAAGTTTTCTTTAGATTTTTCTGATTTTGATCAAAATGAAAATGGTAAATGAGGGATATTGAGGAGAGGAAATTATTCAAAACAAAGCCTGTAGGTAGATAGTTTTTGCAAAAAAAGCAATTATGGGTAATAGATGATGTGTGCTGAGAGGATAAGGTGAGAAATGCAATCGGTTGCCCTTAAAGGTGTCTTGGGTTTGAACTTTGGGTATGCTGGTATAGAAGCAATGATTTGTTTTTTGGTTAATAAGCCAGTTGCTTTCCGTCATTCTTGCTGAGAATTGTGCCGCGAGCAATAGAGGTTAAAAGGTCTAAGTTAGTGAGTATAATATTAATGGAAAGTTAAAGGTGCTTAAAGATGACAGTGAAATTTAGCTGTAGTGAACAGGGTGGTATTGTTAAGAGCTCATTAATCCTTCTTTTGTATTGATATAATATAGGCAGAGAAGTGGCTTATGTTGAAATATCTAGTATTTATTGGTGGTAAAACTGTAAATGCAATCTTTTTTGTAGGCCACCAATCTACTCGGTAATAGGAAAACCAGCAGAGGGATAAATTTTAACCTGAATTGCTGGAGGAGGGGCGGGCAGAATGGAGTTGGTTGTAAGGAAAGGGTATTTGGCGCGAGGACAGATGGGGCTAGAGGCATGAGGTAGAGTTGTTCAACAATTGCGCAAGACAGGCAGTGCTGGTGTTTAAGGTGTCAGTTTTCAGGTATTTAGATGTAATCGTTTGCGCAGGCATGTATGAAAATTTGAAAATTTATCAATAAAGCACGTGTTGCTGGGGATTTGTAGTGGTTTTGAGCTATTCTTGTAGATGAGAAAGATTTGTGAGAAAATGTTAATTGAGAGCGTGTGTTAGGGTTGATTTTAAAAATATGTCAAAAAAAGCAGCTATTTTTTTGTTATTAATTTTAAATATTGGTAAATATGCAATCGGTTGCTCAGATTATAGCTGTCACCATTATTGTAAAAGAGTTAATTACTAATAAACAAAACCCAATTGTTACCTATGCAACAAGCCTTACTAAAGAAGATACGGTACCTGCTGGTGCTGCCTTTTCTCTTCGCTACCGTTTTAGGTGCTTTCGCCCAAAGCGTTACCATTACCGGAAAAGTAACCGATGAAAAGGGTGAAGGTCTGCCAGGGGTGACTGTTCTTTTAAAAGGAACGACCACAGCAAGCGCTACAGATGTTGAAGGAAACTATACGCTTTCTGTTCCTTCTGCTGCGGGCACGCTCGTGTTTTCCTACATTGGTTTTATGCCGCAAGAAGTTGCCATCAATGGCCGTACTACCGTTAACGTTTCTCTGGCCTCAGACGCTAAGTTGATAGACGAGGTGGTAGTGGTAGGATACCAGACTGTAACCAGAAAAGAGCTAACCAGTTCAGTTTCTTCGGTGAATGCCAAGCAGTTGCAGGATATTCCGGTAAGTACGGCAGGTGACGCATTGGCTGGACGGTTGGCTGGTGTGCAGGTAACTTCATCTGAGGGGCAACCCGGTGCTGAAATTTCGATCCGAGTACGTGGGGGTACCTCTATCACAGGTGATAACTCTCCATTATATATAGTAGACGGAATACAGGTAGAGAATGCCCTTAACTTCCTTTCTCCGCAGGAGATACAGTCTATAGACGTATTGAAAGATGCAGCTTCCACCTCCATTTATGGAGCAAGAGGTGCCAACGGTGTGGTGGTAATTACTACCAAAGGTGGTAAAGAAATGCCTACCCAAATTACGTATAATGCCTTTGCTGGTGTAAGAAGCATTGTTAATAAGCTGGATGTTCTGAATCCGCATGAGTTTGCCTTGTATCAATACGAGGTGCATGACCTGAGAGGAGCTGATGCAAGAAATACTTTCAGAGATCGCTATGGCCGTTGGGAAGATTTGGATATATACAGAAATATGCCTGCCAGGGACTGGCAGGAAGAATTATTTGGACGCAATGCCAAAAGCCAGACACATATTTTAGGTGTAACAGGCGGCTCTAAATCCACTTCTTTTAATTTCAACCTGAATCACGCCGATGAGGAAGGTATCATGCTTAATTCAGGTTTTACGCGTACGCTTGCCTCTTTTAAGTTTGACCATAAGGTGTCTGACCGTTTAAGAACTGGTCTTACCACTCGCTTAAGCCGTCAGGTAATTGAAGGTGTGGGGTCATCAGAAGGACAGGCTGGTAATAACAGGCTTAGAAATGCTGTTAGATATGCCCCTTTTGTAGTTCCTGGGGTGAATGATCAGATAGAAGACCTTGACCCGGAAGAGTTACGTCGGAATAACCTGGTAAATCCCTTAGATCTTGTAAGTCAGGAAATTCGTTTTGACAATAGAAACGATATAATCTTGAATGGTTGGTTCAGCTATGACCTTATAAAGAACTTGTCTTTCAAAACGGTAGCTGGTATAGCTTATACTGATAGGGAGAACAAGCGGTATAACGGACCCCTTACATCCATAGCAAGGAATAATGACCTTAACAACCAAGATCCTTCTATACCATTAGAAAACAGAACAGCTTTTGTACAGTTTGCCGGCAGTAGATCGCATACTATTACCAATTCAAACACGCTGCAATATAAAACCAAGATTGCCGAAGAGCATAGTTTGAATGTACTGGTAGGGCAGGAGATCTGGCAAAGACGCACCGAGACTACGTCTTCCACCATTGGTTGGATTCCTGCTGATTTACCGGTAGAGCAGGCGTTTGTTGGCTTGCGCCAGGCAACACCTCCTGGTTTGATTCCTCAGGATTTCCGTCCTAATGCTGGTGAATTCGAAGAAAGGCTGTTCTCATTGTTTGCGAATGCTAATTACAGCTTCCGTGACCGTTATAGAGCTTCTTTCTCACTTAGAAGAGATGCCTCTTCTTTATTCGCGCCTGAAAATCGTGTAGGTATTTTTCCATCTGTTGCTCTAGCCTGGCATATTGGTGATGAACCCTTTATGGAAGGAACCAAAAGCTGGCTGTATGATTTGAAACTAAGGGCTAGTTATGGGGCTGTTGGTAATAACAGAATAGACCCTGACCAATGGAGAACGCTGCTTGGACCATCTAATGGCTACTCATATGCGGATGGATCTATAACTCCAGGTTTTGAAGCGGGTGTATTGGCTAATAGATTCCTCACCTGGGAAACAACTATTTCCAGAAACCTAGGTTTAGACATTGCTTTATTCAACAACAGAGTAAACGTTACCATTGATGCTTACAGGAACTCTACAAATGATCTTCTGCTTCAGGCTGACATTCCACAATCTGCCGGCTACACCAGACAACAGCAAAACGTAGGTAAAACTAGAAACCAAGGGGTTGAATTGCAGTTAGACGGGGTGATTGTTGATAAACAAGCGTTTACTTGGAGTGCCAATTTCAATATTGCCTTCAACCGCAATACCATTGTAAGCTTAGGTAATAACTCATTTGGTGCTCCAAACCCTGATTACAATGTTGGTTCTGGTTGGTTAGGTAATGCAAATACCTTCCCAGACTTTAGAGTAGCCGTTGGAGAGTCAGTAGGTCAGTTTTACGGATATGTAACCCACCCGGACAAATTCTATAGAGTGGAAGACTTCGAAACAAATGCTGATGGTAGCTTCCTGATGAATGGCAGTAATTTTGTCTTGAAGCCTGGTGTTCCGAATAGCCAGTCAGCTGTACTTGGTGGCAATTACCCACGTCCCGGAGATTTGAAGTTAATGAAGACCACTGAAGGTGAAAGCATGCTGATTACAGAAGCAGACCGGACTATCATAGGTAGTGCATTACCTAAATTCATAGGTGGTTTCAATCAACAATTAACCTTTAAAAACTTTGATTTTAGCGTGTTTATGGTTTTCTCTTACGGCAACCAGGTTTACAACGCAAACAAAGTAGAATTCTCTGGCATGTATACTCAGAACAATGCCAACGTGCTGGGCTTTATGAGAGACCGCTGGAAGTGGTATGATGATAACGGGCAAAGAGTGACTGACCCACAAACATTGGCAGCCATGAATGAGAATACCCAGTATTGGACGCCTACAAGAGGTAACTATTTCCTGCACTCTTTCGCAATTGAAGACGGCTCTTTCCTTCGTATCAGTAACGTGACATTGGGCTACTCTATTCCTGAAAGCCTTGTTGCCAGAACAAGAGTATTCTCTAAGTTGAGAATATATGCTACTGTAAACAATCTCTATACATTCACCAAGTATTCTGGGTATGACCCGGAAGCGAACACAAGAAGAACAGGACAGTATGGTCCGCTCACGCCATCTGTAGACTATGCTGCATATCCGCGTAGCCGTTTTGTTTTGGGCGGTGTTAATGTGACATTTTAATTAGACTAAAGAGATGAAATTCAATAAAATAAAATCTGTCCTGCTGTCTGTTACAGTGGGTGGTATGGTAACAGTAACCTCTTGTAATGATTATCTGGAGGTAGTAAACCCATCCACCTCTTCGCAAGAGATAGTATTTTCTAATGTTAGATTTACTGAGGCGGCCCTTACAGCTACCTACAATAAACTAATGGGAGATTTCGGTTATGGTGCCCGCCTGGCCTTCTATATTCCTTCTGCCGATGATTTCTCTTTTCTGGCGGAATGGGACCAAGATAACCGTACAGCCTTCGGCCATTTTGGTGTTGGCCCTGGAAATACAGATATCTATAACTCGCTTGTGCAGCTGTATGAAGGTATAGAACGTGCGAATGTAGTTATCAAGAATATCCGGATATCGCCCCTTTATACAAATGGTACACCCCAGCAGCAAGCTACTATGCGTAAGTTTCTTGGGGAAGCGCTTACATTGCGTGCGCAGTTTTATTATGAAATTATAAGAAACTGGGGCGATGCTCCGGCAATGTTTGAACCGGCAAGTGACACTCAGAATCTGTTTGTAGAGAAAACAGACCGTGATGTCATATATGATAGGATTTTGTCTGATTTGCTCGAAGCACAGGACCTGGTGCCTTGGAGAAATGAATCTAATGATCCTGTCACTCGCGTTACAAAAGCGGCAGTAAAAGCTTTAAGAGCAAGAATTGCATTAGCTGCGGGTGGATATTCGCTTAGAAAAGAGCCAAAGGCGATGGCTCGTCGCTCAGACTATAAGAAGTACTACCAGATAGCAAGAGATGAATGCTGGGATATCATCCAGCATGGAGATAATAGACTGAATCCGTCATTTGAGAATGTATTCAGAGCGTTACACGGAGCGGGTATTCAGGATGAGACAAGGGAAATTATCTGGCGGATAGGAGCAGATGCTAATAGTGCGAGTACAGATAGTAAACTTGGAATACAGGCTGGACCACGACATTTAGCGGGTAGATATGGTGGTGCCAACACCCTGGCAGAAGCTGTTCCAACTTATTTCTATGCATTTGATTCCATTGCTGATACCAGAAGAGATGTTACCATAGCTTATTTTCAGGTAAATGCTGTAGGTCCGGAAACTGTAAAACAGGTAATCAGCCCCTGGAGACATGGTAAATTCAGAAAATACTGGGCAGATCCTAGCAAATGGGCTGGTACTAACTATGCAGGTATTGATTGGCCAATGATTCGTTATGCTGATGTTTTATTAATGTTTGCTGAGGCAGAAAATGAGATAAGTGGAGGAGCTACAGGCCCTGCCATTCAAGCCTTTGAAGAAGTAAGAAAAAGAGCTTACTCGGCAGAGTGGAGAGACAGAATGGGGGTTACTCCAACAGGCAAGGATGAATTCTTTAAGGCTATAGTAAATGAGCGTTACCTTGAATTGGGTGGGGAAGGTCTGCGCAGGTATGATTTGATCCGCTGGAACTTGTTGTCTACTGTAATACGGGAAACAAGGGAGAAATTAGTGGAAATGCGTAATCAAACTGGTCGATATGCCAATGTGCCTGCTCGTGTCTTCTACAGAGCCACACCACTAATAGGGGAGAGTACTACCGCACATCATGAGATGCAAACACTCGACTTATTGGGTGCAAGCGGAGGAAACCCTATAGCATCTGTTATGTACCAACCTGCACCAACTACATCTGCACCAGAAGGGTACACGTCTGTCAACTGGGGTCTGTCGGTGTCTGAGCAACTTGCTACTAGCCCTACCAGGATATTTGCAAGCCAATTCAGAGAAAATGACAGAGAGTTACTTCCATTCCCAACAAGGTTTCTGAATTCGAATGCGAAACTGACGCAGGATTTTGGTGTAGGGCAGTAAGTGTAGATAAAAATTAAAACAGATAGAAAAATGAAAAATCTTTTTTCAACATATCTCAAGTTACCATCCCTAGTCCTGGCACTTGTGGTTATAGGATTCGCTTCTTGTAAAGAAGACGACGAAAATCTTGCCCCCATGCGGATGTTTCAGCCCGGTGGAATCATTAGTTCCTCTAGCGGAGAATCTTCTGTACGGTTAAGCTGGAAAACACCACCTAATACTGTTGAAAGCAATGTGTCTTATACCGTAGAGGTAGCTAAAGACACATTGTTTGAAACCCCAGTTGTTTTTTCAGGGGTGACTGATACAACTTACATTGTGTTAACGGAAGATGACATCGCTGTTAAAGAAACTTATTTTGCCCGGATCAAAACCAATGCTACAGAGACATCTGGCGGTGAATCTAAATGGTTAACCAGTAACAGTTTCAGGATTAGAGGAATTCAGTTATTCTTAGACAACCCAGTAAAAGGGACAGATATTGCTGATAACGCAGTTATTCTTCGGTTTACGTCTAGAGAAGAATTAACAAGAATTGTACTTACTTCAGAATCTGGGGCTACAAGAGAAATAACTCTTACACCTACTCAAAAGGCCCAAGGAATGGTAACGGTAACTGGTCTTGAGTCACGTACAACATATACAGCCGATATTTTGGCAGGTAACAGAAACAGGGGAAGTACTACTTTCAGAACTAAAGAGCCATTGTCTGGTATTCTGATAGACCTCCGTGAAATTGAGGGTAGACCTGGTGTGTTAGAAGACACCATTACCCAAGTTCCGAACGGCAGTACTATTATCTTAAAAAGAGGTTTTACCTATACTATTTCTTCTACAACTTTATTAGATAGATCAGTTACTATTACCAGTGGTAGCGATTTAACTGTTCCAGAATTAGCTTCTATCTACTTTACAAGCAATTTCAATATAGTAGCGGGGAGCAATATTGAAAAGATTGTGTTCAAAGATGTGATTATGTCAAGTGATGACGCAACTTCACGGTATATCTTCAACATAAACAATGCTTCAGCCATTGATACTGTTTCTTTTGATAATGTTAGAGCTAGTAAATTCAGAGGAATAGTAAGGTTGCAATCTCAGCCTACCACTATCAATAACTTCAGAGTAAATAACAGTGTTATTGACAGTATAGGAAGTTATGGAGTAATCAACATAGACGTTGCTTCCTCTAAAGTTGAAAAAATCAGCATTAGAAACTCCACTATTTACAAGGCAGAAAAGTTTGTGGTTAGTCGAAACAATTCCACTTCTGTTTTACTGGAAAACCTGACTATCAATGAACTTCCAATTGCCGGACAGTATTTAGTAGATTACAATACATCTAATAATGTTTCGGATGGAATAGTACTCAGGAATGTGATTCTGGGAACTGGAAAAGCAGATAACCAGACCATTAGAGGTATTAGGGCAGGTGCTACTACTACCGTTTCAGTCAATAATAGTTATAACACTTCTGACTACGTAACAACCAACTTCTCTATTTCCGGATTAACTCCATATAACGGCACTGCTTTAAATCTGTGGGTAAACCCTAAAAATGGAGACTTCAGATTTAAAGATCAAAACTTCCCTGGCAGAAATACTGCTGGCGACCCAAGATGGAGATAAGTGCAATCTGATTTAGAATAGGTACAGCTACCATAGCTGTACCTATTCTACTTTTTTTTAAAAATTTAGTCCCCTATGAAGTATCAAAAGAAGTTGGCAAAAGTGGTAGGATTAGCGATTTGCCTAGCCTTTGCAAATTGCAGTGGTTCAGACAAAGATCCTCAGCCGGAAGACATTTCACCTGAAGGACCAACACCAACAGTAGATGAAGTAAAGGCATTCCCAGGTGCAGATGGATTTGGGCAAGTTGCTACTGGTGGACGTGGTGGTAAAGTGTACTATGTCACCAATTTGAACGACAGTGGTATTGGTAGCCTCAGAGATGCGGTGAATAGGACCGGAGCCAGATATATTTTGTTTAACATATCAGGGAATATCGAACTTCGCTCAGAACTCAAAATCAACAATCCTAACATTACCATTGCGGGACAAACCGCGCCTGGTGATGGAATCACAATTAAAAACTACCCGGTAACAATCGCTGCTGATAATGTCATTATCAGATATATCCGTTTTAGAATGGGCGATACCGGTGAGGCCGAAGGAGATGCTTTGTGGGGCCGTTACCAAAGAAATATAATTATTGACCATTGCTCTATGAGTTGGTCAACAGATGAGGCTGCTTCTTTTTATTCAAATGAAAACTTTACCCTGCAGTGGTCCATCCTCTCTGAGAGCCTGAGAAATTCGGTGCATAATAAGGGAGCGCATGGCTACGGCGGTATCTGGGGTGGCCAAAAAGCATCCTTCCACCATAACCTATTGGCCCACCATGACAGCCGTAACCCTAGGTTTAACGGAGGAGGGCGCTCCGGCATGAACGGAGGTCGGTACTCCGACGAGCACGTTGATTTCCGAAACAATGTCATCTACAACTGGGGCAATAACAGTGCCTATGGCGGGGAGAACGGGAAATACAACATGGTTAATAACTACTACAAACCCGGTCCGGCCACGCCAAGTAGTAAAAACAAACGCATTATGCAAGTATCTTTTGAAAGCAACCCTACCTGGGGGGCTGGCTATGGTACTTTTTATATAGCAGGAAATTACATGCACAACAATGCCACTGTCACGGCAGATAATTGGAATGGTGGGGTAGATTACGACAGCAGCATACCTTTGGCGCAAAGAGCTAACGTGCGGTTGCAGGCTCCTATTGAGTACCAAATTTCAACAGAACATACTGCTGAACAAGCCTACGAGAAAGTATTGGCTTTTAGTGGCGCTTCCCTGAAACGTGATGCAGTTGATCTGCGCATAGTGGAAAATGTAAAGAATAGATCGTTCACAGCCCCAGGATCAAGGGGCAGCACCAATGGCTTGATTGATAGCCAGTCAGACGTGGGAGGTTGGCCAGAACTGAAGTCTACCGCCGCACCTGTTGATACAGACAATGACGGTATGCCAGATGACTGGGAAATAGCGCATAAGCTTGACCCTAATAAGCCTGAGCCCAACGGAAGACATCTGAGCACTGCTTATGACAATGTGGAGGTGTACATCAACAGCTTGGTGAAAACAATCACTGAAGAACAAAAGAAATAGTATTTAAAGTGTGGTGAGGTAAGTCTACCTCGCCCATACACGTCAGCGCTGAGTGGTGTAGGTGAATCTGTAGAAACGGTATGGAAGGAGTGAGAAAGGTTTTCCGACATCTCTAGACCAGACACAGTTAATAGTAAGATGAACAGTAAAGTAAAATATTTGCTGCACCTGGTTGTAGCAGCCGTATTCGTTACATTCTGGGGCTGTGCCTCATCAGAGCAGGTTTCCGGTGATTTCCAGAAATCATTTAAGGTACAGGTGAAGAACCCGCTGAACCGAACCAGAGAGAACGTGATGGTCTTGCTGCAGGAAGAAGCGCTGCAAAACTTGAACTCATTCAATCCGCAGGCATTTGCCGTATTTGATGGCGACACGGAGGTACCAAGCCAGTACAATTCCCGTGACGCTGAGAACCGCGGAATTGTGCTTGTGTTAGACCAATTGGCTGCCGGTGAGAGCAGGAGCCTGACGATACGCTACAACACCAGTGGCACAATCGCTAAAAGTTACCCAAAACGTACGCAGGCTGAGCTTTCCAAAAAAGTAGGTGGCCGCTGGGAGAACCGCAAGTACATTGGCGGCGATTTCCAGAAAATAGATTCGCTGCGGGTGCCTGATGAATTGACCGACCATTCTTACTACCTGCGTTATGAAGGTCCGGGCTGGGAATCTGATAAGGTGGGTTACCGCTTTTACCTTGACTGGAGAAACGCCATTGACGTGTTCGGGAAGAAAACGGATGAAATGGTGCTTCAAAAGGCGGGCCTAGATGGCTATGATTCTTACCATAAAGAACAGGCTTGGGGCATGGATATCCTCAAAGTTGGCAAGGCTTTGGGCGTGGGAAGCTTAGCTATGTTTGACAAAGGCAAAGCCATACGGGTAGAGAAAACCGACAGCACCTACAGCAAAATAGCCCAAAACGGACCGGTATATTCCTCTATTGTCACGGACTATTATGGCTGGCAGGTAGCAGGGCACAAACTGAATGTGCAGTCACAGCTGAGCATTCATGCTGGTACACGTTTAACGAACCACCAAATAAGGGTGACAGGCGGGCAGCCGAAGAACCTTAGCACAGGCCTCACGAATGATAAATCAGCCAAACTGGTCACAGACAAAGGAGAGGCAGGCAAAAGCTTCGGGTACATGTATACTTACGGTAAGCAAAGCCTTAACACGCCACCAGATAATGTTGGAATTGCCGTTCTCTTCAGACCCCAAGATTTCATCACGTTTTCTTCTGAAGACCCCTTGAGCCATGTGGTTCAGTTAAAGCCAACCAACGGGAAGTTGCAATACTACTTTCTGGCAGCCTGGGAATTAGAGCCGAATGGCATCAAGACCGAGGAACAATTCCGGCAATACATACAGAACACTGCCGAGGAGCTGGCCAACCCGGTTCAGGTAAAAATTAGTCAGTAGAACTTACTGAAGAAAGGTGTTTTGAACCCTTTTTTCAAAAATACGCCTAAAACAGCAAAAAGGGTAAGAAGGGTCAAAAAAGCCACCTTGTAGGGTGGACAATCATTTAATTTAACCAGTACATGAGCTTACATTCACATACAGCCTTCTCAAAACTAGCCTTGCTAGGGGCCGCTTTCCATCTTTTTAGCCTCACAGGTTGCGCGCAGAAAACCTCTACCACAACAGCTTCTGCCACAACTACACCTCAGTCAGATGCAACACCATCAGAAGCTGGCAAGGCCTTGGCTTTTCCGGGGGCTGAAGGATTTGGGAAGTACACTACGGGCGGCCGTGGCGGGCAGGTGGTAGTGGTGACCAACTTGAACAATGACGGAGAGGGAAGCTTAAGGGATGCCATTCAGAAGAAGGGGCCGCGCATTATTGTGTTTGCCGTGTCTGGTAACATCAAATTGCAATCTCCCTTAGACATCAATAACGGGAATGTAACTATTGCCGGCCAATCAGCCCCAGGCGAGGGGATAACGCTGCAGAATTACCCCGTCAGCATAAAAGCTGATAATGTGATTGTGCGTTACCTGCGTTTTAGAATGGGAGATCTGGCGGCTCAGCAAGCCGATGCGGTAGGAGCTAACAAAGGGAAAAACAACATTATTGTGGATCACTGCTCTATGAGCTGGGGCACCGATGAAAGCGCCTCTTTCTATAGGAACCATAATTTTACGTTGCAGTGGAGCATCATTGCTGAAAGCCTGAACCAATCGGTACATGCTAAAGGAGAGCACGGGTACGGCGGTATTTGGGGCGGCGTGGGAGCCTCGTTTCACCATAACTTAATTGCCAGCCACAACAGCCGTACTCCAAGATTTAGTGGTTCCAGTTCAACCCAGAACTCACCAGACGAGTTAGTCGATTTCACAAACAACGTCATCTTTAATTGGGGACAGAACAACGTGTACGGGGGAGAAAAAGGCCGCTACAACATGATTAACAACTACTATAAATCAGGGCCAGCTACCACCTCGTCTAAAAAAGACCGCATTGTAAACCCGTCACAGCCTTACGGAAAGTTCTATGTGAACGGAAACTATGTAGAAGGTTTTCCTGAAATTACTAAGAACAACTGGGCCGGAGGAGTGCAGTGCGACCATCCAGATTCAACCAGAGCGGTAAATCCTTTTGAAGTGGCCGCTGTAAACTTGCAATCTCCGCAGGAGGCATATGATATAGTCCTGAAAAATGCCGGTGCCAGTCTGAAAAGAGACGAAGTTGATGCCCGCGTAGTAGCGTACGTGCGCAGCGGTAACCCTACCGCGGGTAAAAAGAACAACGGCATCATAGACTCTCAGAAAGACGTGGGTGGATGGCCAGAACTGAAGGCCTTGCCAGCTCCTGCAGATGCAGACAAAGACGGTATGCCTGATGCGTGGGAAAAGCAGCATAAATTAAACCCTGCCCAAGCGGCAGACGCAGCGGCTTATACGCTTGACAAGCAGTATACCAACATAGAAGTGTATTTGAACAGTTTAGTGAAGTAGGGGAGGGAACCGAATGAAGTGGCTTTTATTAACCGTTATTGGATTGTGCAGTTTTTTGGCGCAGGCTCAGCAGAAAATGCTGGTAGTGGCGCAAGACGGTAGCGGTGACTATACAACCATTCAGTCGGCGGTAGACGCCATTCCGGCTTTTCCGGAGAACCGGATAGAAATACACATCAAAAACGGTACCTACCGCGAGAAGCTGGTCATCTCTTCCTGGAAAACAAATGTGTCTTTCATTGGCGAAGACCGGGAGAAAACCGTGATTGTGTGGGACGATTATTCCGGTAAGGGAGACATCAACACCTTCACTTCTTACACGGTGCTGGTGCAGGGCAATGGCTTCCGGGCCGAAAACATCACCTTCTTGAACAATGCGGGCCCTGTTGGGCAGGCGGTGGCGCTGCATGTAGAGGCAGACCGCTGCGTGTTTAAGAATTGCCGCATTATCAGTGACCAAGATACCCTGTATGCGGGCGTAGACAACAGCCGCCAATACTACCTGAACTGCTACATTGAAGGCACCACCGATTTTATCTTCGGACCGGCCACCGCTTTTTTCGAGAACTGTACCGTTCACTCTAAAAAGAATTCCTACATCACAGCCGCCTCTACGCCACAGGGACAGCCACACGGGTTTGTGTTCCTGAACTGCACCTTTACTTCTAATGAAGCCGCCACCAAGGTTTACTTGGGCAGGCCCTGGAGACCTTATGCCAAAACGGTTTACCTCCATGCCAAACTGGGTGACCACATCCGGCCCGAAGGCTGGCATAACTGGAAAAAACCTGAAGCCGAGAAAACGACCTTTTACGCAGAATATAAATCTACCGGACTGGGTGCCAACCCAAAGCAAAGGGTGGCATGGTCAAAGCAACTGAAAAAGAAAGAAGCCAAGGCATACACCCCTGAAAAAGTACTGGCCGGTGATGACAACTGGAAACCAATAAAATGACCGTACCCGTTTTGGGTCTGTTTTTGCTAAAACAAACCCAAAACACAAACTACCAGTGCCTGCATTCATGGCACCGCCCCTATTACCTGAACCAAACAAAACAAATGAAGAAGATTACCTCCTATATAGCCCTAGCCCTTTTAGTGTTGACGAGCGCGTGCAGCTCCAGCCAAACTGCAATCCAAAGCGCAATACCTTCCTCTACGTCAGGAAAGCCGTGGTCGGTGTGGATGGCCGATTCTGAAATGAAACGGAGCCCACAAGGCTGGATGATTGATTTCCGTCCGGCGCCGAAGTGGGACTATACCCAAGGCCTTTTCGCCAGTGCATTGGAGCGGGTATGGAAAAAGACCGGCGACCAGAAGTACTTCACCTACATCAAAGCCTTCGCTGATACCATGATTACCGAAAATGGTACCATCAAGACTTACAAAAAATCAGACTACAACATTGACCGCGTAAACCCCGGCAAATTTCTGATTACGCTCTATAAAGAAACTGGTCAGCAGAAATATAAAATTGCCCTGGATGATTTGCGCGACCAAATGCGCACCCACCCAAGAACCGCCGAAGGTGGTTTCTGGCACAAGAAAATTTACCCGCACCAAATGTGGCTGGACGGCTTGTACATGGCCACTCCTTTTCTAGCCGAATACGGGGCAACATACAACGAGCCAGCTCTGTTCGACGAGGCTGTAAAACAAATCTACCTGATTGACAAGAATACCTGGGACGAGAAAAAAGGACTGTTTTACCATGGCTGGGATGAGAGCCGTGAGCAGAAATGGGCTGACCCACTCACAGGTTTATCACCTAACGTATGGGGCAGAGCCATGGGCTGGCTGTCAATGGCCTTGGTGGATGCCTTGGATTTCATTCCGGAAAACCACCCGGAACGTGATGAGGTGCTGCGTGTAACGCAGAAAATGGCACAAGCCATTGCCCAATACCAAGACCCGGCCACCGGCCTTTGGTGGCAAGTAGTAGACCAGGGCGGCCGCGAAGGCAATTACCTAGAAGGCTCCGCCTCCAGCATGTTCACTTACTTTTTGGTGAAGGCGGCAAAGAAAGGCTATATAGACCAGAAGTACATGCAAACTGCCCGCAAAGGCTACAGTGGCATTTTGAATAACCTTATCAGAAAAGAGGCTGACGGCACCATTAGCATCACACAGGTGTGCGCGGTGGCTGGTCTGGGCGGAAACCCATACCGCGACGGAACCTACGAGTACTACATTCATGAAGAAAAGCGTGACAATGACCCTAAAGCCGTAGCGCCTTTCATTATGGCATCTATTGAGTTTGAGGAATTAAACAAAGGCGGCGCCAAAACGGTGTCGGCATCTAAATAGGCTTAATAGTGTTGAAGAAGATTCAAAGTGTACTATTGTTTTGGTGCTTGTGGGTACTAGTGTTGCCAGTGCAGGCGCAGAAGTATGATTTTGTGGTAGCGCAAGACGGCAGCGGACAGTTTAAAACGGTGCAGGAAGCTATCAATGCTGTGCCGGATTTCCGCAAGAACACCACCACCATTTACATCAAAAATGGGGTGTATAAAGAGAAACTGGTGCTGCCTACCTCAAAAACCATGGTCACTTTTATTGGTGAAGACGTGGCCAAAACCATTCTGACCCATGATGACTATGCAGCCAAAAAGAACCGGTTTGGAGAGGAAATGGGAACTACCGGCTCTACCAGCTTTTATATTTTCGGAGACGACTTCACCGCCGAAAACATCACGTTTGAGAACTCTGCAGGCCCGGTAGGGCAGGCAGTAGCCGTAAGAATTGATGGCGATAAAGTTGCCTTTAAAAACTGCCGTTTTCTAGGAAACCAAGATACACTTTATCCGCACGGCGAAAAGAGCCGCCAGTATTACAAGAACTGCTACATAGAGGGCACCACTGATTTTATATTTGGCTGGTCAACCGCTGTTTTTGAGGGCTGCGAAATCTTCTCCAAGAAAGGCGGAAGCTACGTAACGGCAGCGTCTACTTTAGAAGGAGCGCCTTACGGTTTTGTTTTCCTGAACTGCCGCCTCACCGGAGATGCCCCAGCTGATTCTTACTACTTGGGCCGCCCATGGAGACCCTATGCTAAAACCGTTTTCATCAACAGTTATCTGGGTCAGCATATCAAACCCGAAGGTTGGCATAACTGGAACAAACCCGACGCTGAGAAAACCGCTTTTTATGCAGAGTACAACTCCACCGGTCCGGGAGCGGCTCCGGCTAAACGGGTGAAGTGGGCAAAGCAACTGACCGCCGAAGAAGCGAAGACTTATAGCTTGAAAAATATTTTCGGGGATTGGGTTCCCTTTACTACCGAAGCGGCTGCCTCGGTAGGGAAATAGCTGGAGTAAGCCACTTTCATCATTTTATAAAAGGAAGGCCTTTTGTAAAATCATTTTTAAGGCACAGAAGAGACAACTACAAAGGACATTTTGGAGCCGTTTTTCAGAAAACAGGTCCAAAACACCAAGATTTTTAACCAGGCTGAGAAGCTATCAACAGAAGTGAGTATGAGTAATTTGTTACGAGTATTATTGGTAGTTCTAGTTATTCTTGGAGGAGAACTAGTCGCTCAGGCGCAGCAATTGGCGTTCCCTGGTGCTGAAGGTTTTGGCCGTTTCACCACCGGGGGGCGTGGAGGAAGGGTAATTAAAGTTACCAACCTGAATGACTCTGGCGCCGGAAGCTTAAGAGCGGCCATTGCGCAGTCAGGACCCAGAACCATTGTGTTTGAGGTATCGGGTAATATTGTGCTGAACTCCCGCATTAATATTACCAACGGAGACCTCACCATTGCCGGGCAAACCGCCCCCGGAGACGGCATTACCCTGCAAAACTTCGAAATGAATGTAAACGCCGATAATGTGATTATTCGGTACATGCGTTTCAGAATGGGTGACTTGCGCCAGAATGAACAAGACGCCCTGTGGGGTCGGTACCGCAAAAACGTGATTATAGACCATTGCTCCATGAGCTGGTCAATTGATGAGACTTCGTCTTTCTACGCCAACCAGAACTTCACCATGCAGTGGTGCATTCTTTCAGAAAGCCTGAACCAGTCCTTCCACGAGAAGAACAACCACGGTTACGGTGCCATCTGGGGTGGCGACAAAGCATCCTTTCACCATAACCTGATTGCCCACCACAACAGCCGTAACCCGCGTTTGAACGGTTACCGTTCTGGCGTAAGCAACGGCCCGCACCCCAACGAGCATGTAGACTTCCGTAACAACGTGATCTACAACTGGCGCGACAACAGCGTGTACGGCGGTGAAAACGGGAAATACAACATCGTCAACAATTACTACAAGCCAGGACCATCTACCATTTCCAGCAAAAACAGAAGAATTTTGCAGGTTTCTTATGAAAGCGATGCCACTTATGGCGCCGGTTACGGCACATTTTACATAGACGGTAACTTTATGGCTGGCAACGCTACAGTTACCGCCAACAACTGGAACGGTGGAGTAGATTATGATAGCGCTGTTCCTTCGGCCCAGAGAGCTAACGTGCGGTTGCAACAACCCATTGACTACCACATGGAAACCGAGCACACGGCCCAGCAAGCTTATGAGGCGGTATTGGCGCAAGTAGGAGCCAGCCACAAACGCGATGCCGTAGATCTGAGAGTAATTGAAGAAGTAAGAACCGGTACTGCCACCTACAATGGCTCTAAAACCGGTTACCGCGGAATCATTGATTCTCAATCTGATGTGGGTGGCTGGCCTGTATTAGCTTCTTTGCCTGCCCCCACCGATACTGACGGCGACGGCATGCCTGATGCCTGGGAAACACAGTACGGATTAAATCCGAACAACGCCGCCGATGGAAACCAAGATGCCAACGGCGATGGCTACACGAATTTAGAGCAATACCTGAACGGAAGAACTCCTATGGGTGTGGTGTTATCAGCGAAAGAGGAAGTAGAATCTTCTGCGCTAAACGCTTATCCAAACCCATTCAGCCATAACACCACCTTTACCTTCAGCACCCAGCAAACCGGACCGGTAAGCTTGAAAGTGTTTGACTTAACGGGAAAAGAAGTAGCCACCGTAGTTAATCAGCCGCTTTCGCCGGGGCAATATTCCTTTGAGTGGAATGCCGCTGCTTTAAAACCTGGTATGTATTTCTATGCTTTGAAGATAGGGCAGAAGCGAGTGGTAAAAAGAATCGTGCTTGTGAAAGAATAAAACTGTTTCTGACCTATTTTTTTAAAAAGCAGGCCGAAAACGGCATGATATATTTTATTGTCAAAAGGCGAAATAGTGATAAGCTAATCGGGAAGGGCAGCGGTTTTAGAGATCGGCTGTCACAGTAAACAGAGTAAAAGAACACAGATGATGCGCTTCAGATCTTACACCGCAGGATTACTTTTATTGTTCTCCTGTCAGGCAGAAAAACAGTCTTCTTCTCCGGTTGCCTCGACAACTCAACTGGCTGGGGAAATCTCTAAGGTGTGGGTGTCAGATTTGGGCAACGGCACGTACCAAAACCCAATCATTGACGCCGATTATTCTGACCCCGACGTGTGCCGCGTGGGCGATGATTACTACATGACCTCATCCAGCTTCAACGCCATTCCGGGCCTGCAAATTCTGCACTCCAAAGACCTGGTAAACTGGAAGATTATTGGCTATGCCTTAGACCGTCAACTACCTTTTGACCACTTCGCTAAACCGCAGCATGGCAATGGCGTTTGGGCTCCGGCTATTCGGTACCACAACGGCGAGTTCTACATTTACTGGGGCGACCCCGACTTCGGAATTTACATGGTCAAAACCAAAGACCCCGCCGGAGACTGGGAAAAACCGGTGTTGGTGAAAGAAGGAAAAGGACTTATTGACGCTTGCCCTCTCTGGGATGATAACGGGAAAGCCTATTTAGTGCATGCTTGGGCAGGTAGCCGGGCAGGTATAAAAAGCGTACTGGCCGTCACTAAACTGTCCCCAGACGGTACAAAGGTGCTGGACGAAAGCGTGATAGTGTTTGACGGGCACGAAAACCACCCAACTGTCGAGGGACCTAAATTCTACAAGCGCAACGGCTATTATTATATTTTTGCCCCAGCGGGCGGTGTGGCTACCGGTTGGCAATTGGTGCTTCGCTCTAAAAATGTGTATGGTCCTTATGAAGAGAAAATTGTGATGGACCAGGGCAACACCGCCATCAATGGTCCTCATCAGGGCGCGTGGGTAGACACTAAAACCGGCGAAGACTGGTTTATCCATTTCCAGGACAAAGAGGCTTATGGCCGGGTGGTACACTTGCAACCTATGAAGTGGGTGAACGACTGGCCAGTAATTGGCGAAGATTCAGATGGTGACGGCAAAGGGCAACCCGTGATGACCCATAGAAAGCCGAACGTGGGAGGTACCTATCCGGTAGTAAATCCGCAGGAGTCAGATGAGTTCAATGAACCCACGTTGGGGCTGCAGTGGCAGTGGCACGCCAACCCAAAAGCTACCTGGGCGTTTACCACCAACCGCGGTGTATTGCGTTTGTACACCGACCAAATGCCCGAAGGAGCGAAAAACCTGTGGGATGTGCCTAACCTGTTGCTGCAGAAATTTCCGGCTGAAACTTTCACGGCCACTACCAAGCTGAAATTCACTACAAACCCTAAGCTGCAAACGGAGCGGGTGGGGCTATTGGTAATGGGTGCTGATTATGCGCACGTGTCGTTGGTGAGCAAAGCAGATGGATTGTACGTTGCCTATGCTTCTGCCCTGAAAGCTGATAAAGGCACTCCCGAGAAAGAGCAAATCATAGGGAAGCTGAACGGCAATGAAGTGTATTTCCGGGTGAAGGTAGGCAAAGATGCCAAGTGCCAGTTCAGCTACAGCCAAGACGGGCAGAACTTCCAGAATGTGGGCAGCACCTTTACCGCTGTTCCCGGCCGGTGGATTGGAGCCAAAGTTGGATTGTTCGCAACCCGCCAAGATAAGATTAACGACTCAGGCTTCGCCGATGTAGATTGGTTCAGAATCACCAAATAAATGAATTACCCGTTTTCGGCCTTATTTTTTAAAAACAGACCTAAAACAGCACCGACTAACTAAATTACCAAATGAAAAGAAAGTTCTTGTTTCATAACCGCTTATTCCTGGCTTTGGGCGTAGCCAGTATCTTCCATTTTTCTTGCCAGCGTCAGTCCACTGCCACGGCTACTGCCTCAACCGCGGCGCCAGTTGCTCAGGAAAAAACGTCAGAAGGTGTTCCAGCTTCTATTTATGAAGGCATTGAATTTGACATGCCTCGCGTAAAGGAAACCAGCTTCCCCAATTACAGCGTGAGCATCACTAAATACGGAGCCGTGGGCGACGGTATCACTAAAAACACCAAAGCCTTTGAACAAGCCATTAACGATGTGGCGGCCAATGGCGGAGGGCGCGTGGTAATCCCTCGCGGATTGTGGTATACTGGTCCTATTGTGATGAAAAGCAATGTGAATTTGCACGCCGAGGCCGGTTCAATGGTCATCTTCAGTAAAGATTTTAATGACTATGAACTGGTTGAAACCAGCTTTGAGGGGCTGAACACCTGGCGAAACCAATCGCCTATCTCCGGTAAGAATTTGACCAATATTGCCATTACCGGCTCAGGCACTTTTGACGGGAACGGTGATGCTTGGCGCCCTGTGAAGAAAAGCAAAATGACTGATGCCCAGTGGAAAAACCTGACCAAAACCGGTGTGTTGAGCGATGACGGCAAAATGTGGTACCCAACGGCCCAATCCAAAAAAGGCCAGGTTAATAACAACTTCAACGTTCCTGACTTCAAAACCAAAGCCGAGTTTGAAGCGGTTAAAGATTACCTTCGTCCGGTTTTATTGAGCTTTATTAACTGCAAAACCGTGTTGTTAGACGGGCCTACTTTCCAAAACTCGCCCGCCTGGAACCTGCATCCTTTAATGTGTGAAGACATCATCATCCGGAACCTGAACGTGCGTAACCCTTGGTACTCACAGAACGGTGATGGTCTGGATCTGGAGTCCTGCAAAAATGCTTTGGTGTACAACAATACCTTTGACGTAGGCGATGATGCCATCTGTTTTAAATCCGGGAAAGACAAAGACGGACGTGACCGCGGCATCCCTACCGAAAATGTAATCGTGAAGAACAACGTGGTATACCATGGTCACGGTGGTTTTGTGGTAGGCTCTGAGATGAGCGGCGGGGTCAGAAACATCCACGTGTCTAACTGTACGTTCATGGGCACCGACATAGGCTTGCGTTTCAAGAGTACCCGTGGCCGGGGAGGATTGGTAGAGAACATCTGGATCTCTAACATTGACATGATAAACATTCCAACTCAGGCCATCAGCTTTAACCTGTTTTACGGCGGTAATTCGCCTACCATGGATGCTGAGCAAGGTGGCTCAGGTACTCCAGCCGCAGCCAAGCCAGTTCCTGTTACCGAAGAAACCCCTTCGTTCAAGAACATCTGGATGAAAAACATTACCGTTTCCGGCGCTGATGAAGCCCTGGCGTTACAAGGCCTTCCAGAGATGAACCTTCAGAACGTGGTAATTGAAAACGCTTTCTTGAAAGCAAAAAAAGGAATTACCGCAGTTGACTCAGACGGCATTCAGCTGAAGAATGTGAAAGTATTGGCAGATCAAGGTCCTGCCTTGACCATCTTCAACAGCAAGAACATAACCGTGCAAGGCTTGACCTTTAAAGAGGGCCAGGGTCAGGTAGTGCGGGTGTTAGGCCCGTTGACCCAGAACGTAAAGCTGGATAGCAAGGACTTTAAAAATGCTAATACTCAAATAAACAAAGGCAAAGACTTGAAAGCCTCTGCCGTATCAGTAAAATAACTAAAAACAGCGCACCGACCGGTGCGCTGTTTTTATGCTCTTTTTTCAAAAACAGCTCTAAAACATGCTTACCAGAAGAATCATTGCCATTGCACTTTTAGTGAGTAGCCTTTCCGCATTGTCTTTCATTTCATTTAAAAAGAAGATAGTGCACGTGTATTTGGTAGGTGACTCCACCGTAGCCGATTATTCTGACTATGACGGCGAGGATTACATGAACAAGCGGTATCCGGTGATGGGGTGGGGGCAGGTGTTTCAGCCGTTCCTGCGGTCAGACAATTTGCCCAAACTAAAGCACCTGATTAAAGGAGACAGCGCCGTGGTGCTAGACAAAGCCCGTGGCGGCCGCAGTACCCGCACCTTTTTTGAGGAAGGCCGTTGGGCGCAGGTGTACAACGCTTTAAAGAAAAACGATGTGGTCATGATTCAGTTTGGTCATAACGATGCCGCCGAGAACAAGCCTGAGCGCTACGTCAACATACAGGGCTACAAAGAATACCTGCGCCTGTTCGTGAACCAAACCCGACAGAAAAGGGCTATTCCAGTGCTGCTGACGCCGGTGGCCCGTAACTACCCCTGGAAAGACGGCAGAATTGGCAATGTTCATGGCGAGTATCCGCAGGCGGTGAAAGATGTTGCCCGTGAATTGAACGTGCAACTGATAGACTTGCAGCAACTGTCTATTGACTCTTTCTCAGAGAAAGGACAGGAGTACGTGACTGCCAATTACTTTATGAACCTGCCCGCCGGTAAGTATAAGAACTACCCAGAGGGGCAGAAAGACAACACGCACTTTCAGCCAGAGGGAGCAAAAGAAGTTGCCCGCTTGGTTTTTGAAGGCATGAAAACGTTAGCGGCGAAAAAATGATTTAGTTTAGACGCTGTAGACACAGTAGATTTTAAACAGCCCTTTTTCACGTACAGGTGAGGAAGGGCTGTTTTTTTATTGCCTAAGGGGAAAGGGGTATAGCTGCTTAATTAAAGACAGATATGATTTTGTATTTTCAGTTGCTGATTTTTCAATAATTAGATGTAAGATTTATAAAAGAGTAAAAAATGCTTGTAATTATTAACTTGTTTTAAGATATTTAAATCTTGAACAGCAAGAGACAGGATAGATAATCCGATTTTTTGGCAAAGGCAGGAGAGAGCCTTTTTTTTAGTTCTCTATGCGCAATCGATTGCTCATAGTTGCACAGCTCCCAAAAACTATTGAGGAGTTGGGGAAGCTGCTCGCTGGGTGTAGGAATTTGTTCTGTTTTCCTGGCTGTAATATTCAAGATTAGTAAAGTGCAATAATGCTTTATGAGAAGTTAGTGCTTTAAAGACAATAAAACGCCGCAAGGCAAGAGTAGAAGTGCATGTATTTTTTAATTAAACCCCTCTCTTATGAAGAAAATTTACTTCTTATTAGGCTTAGCTTTGCTGATTTGCTCATTCTCTGCGCGGGTTCTAGCGCAAACATCTACAGGTTCAGTTACCTGGCCGCTGACTAACCCCGCCTCGGGCGGAACCGGCGATGCCGTGTCCACCGCTGGGCAGGTGCAGGGATCTAAAGAGCGTTTCGGAAAAATGGAGATTCACTCTTATAACACTTATTCCGGGGTAGAAGGCATCCAGAGGGTAAGAGTAGCAGGTGGCACTTGGGCCGCCACCCAAACCGATACCACTACCGGAACCTATACCCAATTCGCAATTACTCCCAGCCCCAACAATAAATTGGTGGTCAAGGGGCTCTCATATAAATTGGGCTCGGCGGGAACAAGCGCCATGCGGGCCAAAGTATTCTATTCTACTGACCCCTCGTTTGCCACCGCTACCTTAGTAGAAATGGGCACCGGATTCGCCGATGACGCCGTTTCACGAGATGCTTTGACCACGGTCACCAAAGAGATCAATGTGGCAGTGGAAGAAGGAGACAGCCTGTACCTGCGCATCTACCCTTGGGTGCACAATCAAAGCACTCCGCCCACCGGTAAATACATTTTGTTGAAAGATGTCATCATCTCGGGTGAAACAGAGGCGACCGCCGTTCCTTCCAGCATTGTTTGGAACAGCGACCAAACATACTCTGTAACGGGTGCCCTCCTTGGGCAAGCTCCCGCTTACAGTGATGCTATGAAGTATTATGGCAAAACCAACCTTACCACCACTGATACTAATCAGGAAGTAAGTGTGGCTGCCATCCAAACCGTCTCTCAAGACTGGCAGGCGGAGCCAAACCCAGTTGAAAACCTGTGGTTCCAATATGCGGTGTCTCCTAAAACCGGGGCTACGTTTACCGTTAAGAAGGTGGCAATGCACATTGGTGGTTGGTACTCAAGTAACTTGAAGGCTGCCATCTACTACTCAAAAGACCCAACGTTTGCCACTAAAACAGTTTTGTTTGAAGACCGCGATTTGGTGGGGAATAAAGTAGAGCCTATCAGTGCTGACCTAAACCAGACAGTTAACTCCGGTGAAACATTCTACGTGCGTATTTACCCGCATAACAAGAATGCTGAAGGCTGGGCCAAGCTGGTGGCTATCTACAACATGACCATTTCCGGCGAGGCAGTGGGAGTAACCGTAGACCCTGCCACCGTCACTACCAACACAGTTATTTCCCGCATATCCACCACTTCTGCTACTGCCGGAGGCAATGTGGCTTCTGACGGAGGTTCTCCGGTGACTTCCCGCGGGGTAGTGTACGGAACTTCTGAAAACCCAACTATTGAAGGTGGTAAAGCCACAGCTGGGGAAGGTTCTGGTACATTCTCTGCCGAGATGACAGGCCTTGCACCAAACACCTTGTATTATGTGCGGGCGTATGCCACCAACGCGGCGGGGACCTCCTACGGAGATCAATTGTCCTTCACCACACTGGCCGAACTAAAAGTGCCTACCGTTACTACCACTGCTGTTACAAACGTACTCACCAAGACTGCTCAAAGCGGAGGAAACGTAACCGCTTGGGGTGGAACAGAAGTGACAGCCAGAGGTATTGTCTGGAACACCACTGGTGAGCCTACCATTGCCGATAATAAATCAGAAGACGGTGCCGGTTTAGGAAGTTTCGCCAGCCTCTTGCATTCTTTAACTGCTAACACAACGTACCATGTACGGGCATACGCCACCAACAGTCAGGGAACGGGCTATGGTCCGGAACTGACCTTCACTACCCAGCCTCAGGCGCCAGATGTTACAAAAGTGGTAGCCAAGGATGGAACCGGTGATTATACCACCATTCAGGCTGCCTTCAACGCCGTTCCTGATTTCTACACCGGTAAATATACCATTATGGTGAAACCCGGAACATATTACGAGAAAGTGATTCTGGAGCGCAACAAGGTAAACGTTACCCTACGTGGTGAAGATCCAAATACTACCATTATTACCTATGATGACTATGCCGGCAAGAATAATATGGGTACCGCCAATTCTTACAGCGTAGCTATTGAGCCAGACGATTTCATTGCCGTGAACATGACCTTTCAGAACACCGTTCAGAACGATGGGTCAGTAGGTAGCCAGCAGGCGGTTGCCTTGCGCACCAACGGCGACCGTCAGGCGTTCTACAATTGCCGTATCTTAGGCTACCAAGACACCTATTACGCATGGGGCGGCAGAACAGTGGGGCGCGTGTACATGAAAGACTGCTATATTGAGGGTTCCGTTGACTTTATCTTCGGGCGCCAACCAGTGGTGTTTGACAACTGTACGTTGAGAGTAAACAGAAATGGCGGGGTGATAACCGCTGCTTCTACTGAGGCCAACACCCTACATGGCTTCGTGTTCCTGAACTCAACCGTCACTACGCCAGAAGTTGGTTTTGACGGCAACGCCATCAATGGTTTCTACCTGGGCAGACCTTGGCAGGCAGCCCCTAGAACCGTGTTCATAAACACCCACCTGCCAGCTAACCTGAACCCAGCCGGCTGGAACACCTGGAACGTGACACCTGCTTTGTATGGTGAGTTCAACAACAGTGGCCCCGGTGCAAGCATGACAAGCAGAAGCTCTATCAGCCGTGCCCTGACTGAAGCCGAAGCCGGCGAACATACTATCGCCAATATCTTCGCGAAAGAAACGCACCCAAGCTACAGTTTTGACTGGATGCCAGAGCCTGTGGAATACACCGTTACCGGAAGCAAGAAAGAAGTTCGTAACGCAGTATTCAGCTTAGGTCAAAACTTCCCGAACCCTTTCTATGGTGCCACTACCATTCAGTACGAACTGAAAAAAGCTAGCCATGTAACCATTGAAGTGTTCGATGCCATGGGCAAGAAAGTGGCTACTCTGGAAAGTGGATTTAAAACCATCGGAAGCCATGAGGTGAGACTAAATCAATCACTGAAAAGTGGTGTGTACTTCTACCGTCTAACTGCCGGCGGCTTCCATGCTACCCGCAGAATGGTGGTAGCTCCGTAAGCTTTCCTACATTGACTTATTCAGTCCCTGTTTTAGGCCTGTTTTTCTAAAAGAAGACCAGAAACAGGGACTGTTTTTTTGCGTCGTCTACGGCTGACCAATTAGTTAAAGTTATAAGTCTTATAGATAGGATGGGTGATGTGTCCTTGATGAAATCGCACCTGCTGAGGCAAAAGGTATTGCTCTGCAAATTCAAATATTCTTAATGCGTCTTTTCTCTTTAGCTCATGCTGCAGAAGAGAAGTGTTTATTTGTTTTTTACAAAAGTTATGATGAGATTTAAACAGGAAGAGTTGAGTGAAAGGTTGAGGTGAACGTAAGGCAATAAGGTTGCCTTTTTAGTATGTCTGCAAGACAATCGATTGCGCTTTGTGGCTTTCATTGAAGAAATGAACAGGCAGAAAGTTAGGCAATGATGTGGAGCAGCTGTTTGGTTCTGCAAATATTTTAATTGCTGCCCCATAGGCTACAGTGTTAAGGTGAATTTTAGAGGAGTACTTTCATGATAGAGAAAAAAAGACATGAGCCTTTGGCTCCTGTCTTTTTCTGTTATTGTAGCACAATACAACCTCTGCAAAGCACCCGACCAAAAGATTGAAGGAGAAGAAGTTTAGAATGATAGGAATAAAGAAGTCTTTCAAAAGCACAGTAACTAGCATAAGCGTTGCCGTAGCCACTCTTTTAGGTGCTCCTTCGGCATATGCGCAGTCGCCGGGGCCGGTGCTAACTTGGAAAGCGAAAACAACTTACAATGCCTATCTAGTCCGGAACCTGCATGCCGCCTATGACCAACGCCGGCAGAAATTAGAAGATGCTCTGGGCTCAGCTGAGAAAATGCGCGCCTATCAGGCGGAAGTAAAAAAAGCATATTTAGATGTTTTAGGTCCGTTTCCGGAAAAACAGCCGCTAAACGCAAAGGTAACCGGGCAAATAAAGCAGAACGGCTACCGCATTGAAAATCTGGTGTACGAAAGCCGACCTAACCACCACGTGACGGCTAACCTATACATTCCAGTGGGAAAAGGCCCTTTCCCAGCGGTGCTGCTCATGAACGGCCACGAAATGACCGCCAAAGCCACCGAAAGCTACCAGCAAACTGCTCGCTTGTTTGCCTCCAACGGGTTCGTGGTGCTTTCAGTAGACCCTTTTTCACAGGGCGAGCGGGTACAACTCACCGATAAAAACGGAAAGTCCCTTACCCGCGGTGCCACGACCGAACATACGCTGCTGAACGCCGGCGCTAATTTAGTAGGCACCAGCGTAGCCGCTTACATGCTCTGGGACAATGTGCGGGCGCTCGATTACTTAGAAACCAGACCCGAAGTAGACAAAACCAAACTCGGAGCCATAGGTAACTCCGGTGGCGGCACACAAGCCGTTTACCTGCTGGCCTATGATGACCGCATTAAAGTGGCGGCCCCGGCCAGCTATTTTACCCAACGCGCCCGCTACATTGAGTTGGCAGGGGCACAAGACGGCTGCCAATACATGCCTGGCGAAGGCAGTCTGGAAATGGCAGATTTTATAATTGCGGCCGCTCCCAAACCAGTGCTGATTTTGGCCGGAGAAAATGATTTTGTAGACCACCGGGGTACACTCAAAGGCTTTGAAGAGCTGAAGGAGGTATACACCGCTTTGCAGCAACCCGAAAAAGCGCAGCTTTTCATCTGGCCAGATGGGCACGGCATCTCAAAACCCAAGAGAGAGGCGGCAGTTTCCTGGTTCCGGAAATGGTTGTACCAAGACCCAAAGCCAGTGCAGGAAGGTGCGGTAGGTTCCCTCTCTGAGCAAAAACTATTGGCTACTTCCACAGGTCAGGTAAACACGGCCTTCCCAAATGAGGTAACGGTTCAGTCGCTCAACCATGCAAGGTTTCAGCAACTGGCTTCGCAGCGGCAAGCGTTTATGGCTGAGAAAAACCTGAACATACTAAGGGATCAGGTAAAGGAGGTTATTGGCCTTGAGCTGAATTCAAGCCCTGTTTACACGGAGGTAAGCGGAACTAGCAATAACCAGCACTATACCGTAGAAAAACGCATACTCATGCGGCAAGGCGAATTGCCTGTACCCGTAGTCATTTATTCACCCACCGGAAAAGCAAAACCTAGAAAGGTAACCATAGCACTGGCCGAAGAAGGAATGGCTTCTTTGCTTAAAACCGATAGCCTTATTCAGCAGGAGATGCAGGCAGGGAATGTATTGGTGTTGGCAGACCTCCGTGGTTTTGGTGAGAGTCAGGATGACCCGAAGCTCAATGAATCAAAGTACTGGTCCGGTGAGTACCGCAATGCCATTCTGAGCCTGCATCTGAAGAAGCCATTGTTAACCCAGCGCGTGCAAGACCTTGTTTCGGTGTTAGATTACCTGAAGGCACAGAAGCAGTGGGCAAAGATGCCAGTTCATATTACTGCTGATGGAGCGTATGGCCCAGTAGTAACGCACGCCACATTTCTGGACGACCGCATTTCAAAAGCCAACATCAAAAACGCCATTGCCTCCTACGAAAGTTTTGTGGCTAATCCCCTGCAGAAAGACATGTATTCGCACGTAGTGCAAGGCCTGTTACAGTTTTATGATTTGCCCGATTTAGTAAAGAGAAGCAACGGGCGCATACACCATACCCAACTATGAAATTAGAACATTTTGCCCTGAACGTAGAAGACCCCATTGCCATGGCCGCCTGGTATGTAGAACACCTGGGCATGACCGTGGTGCGACAGATGCCCGAGGCACCTTTTACCACCTTCCTGGCCGATGACAGCGGACGCATTATGGTGGAAATTTACCTGAACCCCGCTGACGAAGTACCCGATTATCGGAGCATGAACCCTCTGCTCGTGCACCTGGCTTATGTATCAGAAAACCCAACTGCCGATAAGGAACGTCTATGTGCTGCTGGAGCAACATTGGTGTCAGACGCACATTTAGAAGATGGCTCTCACCTTATCATGCTTCGCGACCCTTGGGGACTGGCGCTTCAGCTTTGTAAGAGAGGTACACCTATGCTCGCTGATAAGGAAGCTTAAGTGGTGCCAAGATTGGTTTCTGTGAAAAAGCCTGACAATCCTTTGGCACATCAGAGCTTTCTGTTTTTGACCTGATTTTTATAAAATGGCTCCAAAACGATATTTTGCACGCCTGCTAAGCTTTGGCTTTCTCTTATGGTTGGCCGCCTGTGGTAAGACTACTATGCAAACTAATTCCTCAGAACCTGTGGCAGACCCTTGGGAACAAGTAGAAGAGATTCTGCAGCATATAGAAGCACCTTCTTTTCCAGATAAGGACTTTCTTATTACTGCTTATGGTGCCCAAAGTGGCGGAACTGTTGACTGTTCCCAAGCTATAAAGCAGGCCATAGAAGCTTGCCACGCCGCTGGCGGTGGAAGAGTGGTGGTGCCTGCCGGGAAATTTCTTACTGGCCCCATATACTTGAAAAGCAACGTGAACCTGCATGTGCAAAAAGGCGCCACTCTGCTTTTCTCCACTAAACCTGAAGATTATTTGCCCCTGGTGCTCACCCGTTGGGAAGGAGTGGAGCTGATGAACTATTCGCCCCTTATTTATGCCTTTGAGGAGAAAAACATTGCCGTTACTGGCGAAGGAACGCTAGACGGGCAGGCTTCTAATGAGAATTGGTGGACCTGGAAGGGTAGCAAGAAATATGGTTGGCAGGAGGGAATGCCCCACCAGAACAGCCAGGGCAGCCGCCAGAAGTTATTTGAAATGGCTGAGCAGAACGTGCCAGTGGACGAGCGAAATTTTGGAACCGGCCATTACCTGCGACCCCAATTCGTTCAGCCTTACCGCTGCGAGAATGTCTTGATAGAAGGCGTCACCATCCGCAACTCACCTATGTGGATTCTGAACCCAGTGCTCTGCACAAACGTGACCATCCGGAAAGTTACCGTAGAGAGTCAGGGACCAAACTCCGACGGCTGTGACCCAGAATCTAGCAAGAACGTGCTCATCAAAGATTGCTTCTTCAACACCGGAGACGATTGCATTGCCATTAAGTCAGGCCGTAACGCCGATGGCCGCCGCGTCAATGTGCCCGCTGAGAACATTATCATTCAGAACTGCTCAATGGCCAACGGACACGGTGGCGTAGTCATTGGTAGTGAGATTTCAGGTGGGGCCCGCAACATCTTCGCCGAGAACTGTACCATGAACAGCCCAGAACTGGACCGTGCGCTTCGCATAAAAACCAACACCATGCGGGGCGGCGTGATTGAAAACGTGTACCTCCGCAACATTGAAGTTGGGCAGGTGGCCGAAGCGGTGATACGGGTGAACATGTTCTATGAAGATTCAGGTCCGTTTATGCCCACCGTTCGCAACATTGAAGTACGGGACATGAAAGTGAAAAACGGAGGAAGGGTAGGCGTGCTACTGGAGGCGCATGAGCAGTCGCCGGTACAGAACCTGCGGTTAGTGAACGTGGAAATTGACAGCGTGAAAGTTCCTTACCGTTTTTCAAATGTCAGGAACATTCACTTTGAGAACGTGACCATTAACGGCAAGAAAGTGGAGTTGGAAGAGTAATATTCTGTCGGTAAAGCCGGATTCAAGTTTACTGGCACGCTATTAGTAGCCCTTGCAGCAGTGCTCAGTCCTAATTTTTAAACCCTGTTCTAGGTATGTTTTTCAGAAAACGGCGCTAAAACAGAAATCTGAATAAAAGTATGAAGAAGTTAATGATCACCCCTTTTGCTCTGGCCTTGGCCAGCTTATTTCTGATGTCCTTTTTTATGGTGCAGAAAAAGCCCATCACAATTTATTTGATAGGTGATTCCACCATGTCTGTGAAGGAAACCAAAGCTTATCCTGAAACTGGTTGGGGAATGCCTTTCGTGTATTTCTTTGACGAGAGTGTAAAGATTGACAACCGCGCCAAAAACGGCCGGAGCACCCGCACCTTTCTGGAGGAAAACCGCTGGCAGCCCGTAGCCAAAACTTTGAAAGAAGGCGATTACGTGTTTATTCAGTTCGGGCATAACGATGAGGTGGAAACAAAGAAAAGCTATACTCCCCAAGACCAGTACCGCGCGAACCTAAATCGTTTCATAGCAGAGACCCGAGCTAAAAAAGCTGTTCCGGTGTTACTGACTCCCGCGGCCCGTCGCAAATTTGATAGCACAGAAGTGGGCAAGGTAGCAGAAACCCACGCTGTGTATTCTGACATTGTACGGTCGGTGGCGCAGCAAAACAAAGTAGCCTTTATAGATTTAGACCGCCACACGCAAAAGTTGCTGGAGCAGTTCGGTGAAGACAAATCGAAGCTGCTTTTCATGCACCTGGAACCGGGACAGCACCCCAATTATCCTGAAGGAAAAGTAGACGATACGCACTTCAATGAACTAGGCGCCCGTGAGGTGGCACAAATTGTTCTTCGGGAAATAAAGAACATGAAATTGGACTTGGCCAACCGGATTGTACAGAAATGAGCGAGTGGATCTACAGTTGGGTGAAGACTAAAAATGCAGTCTTCAGTTGTGCAGTGCTGGCGGCGTTTTGCTTATCGTCCTGCGCGTCGGTGAAGAAAGCAACCTGGCAGTTAAAATCTCTGGAGAAGATTGGCGGTCACTCCGTCACGGTTTCAGGTGAACCTAAACTTGTGTCTTCACCGGATAAATTCGGAATTGAGTTTGATGGGGTAAATGATGGCTTGCTGGTGAGTGGTAATCCATTGGCCGGAGCCGAGGAGTTTACTATTGAGGTAGTGTTTAAGCCTGCCAACGCCTGGCCTGCCAATGTGGAGCAGCGTTTTCTACACCTGCAGGAACACCCCGATGGCCCCAGACGCTTATTGATGGAACTGCGCCTGAACAACCGTCAGCAGTGGTACGCAGATTTTTTTCTTCGGCATGAAGACGGCTCTTTGGTACTGATTGATTCAACCAAGACTCACCCAGTAGAAGAGTGGGCTACCATGACATTGGTGTACAAAGACAAACAGCTGAAAGGTTACGTGAACGGAGAACTGGAAACACAGGGTGAGATTGAGTATCGCTCAATCCCAGCCTCAGCTAAAGTTTCCCTCGGCACCCGTATGGACCAGCGCTCTTGGTTTAACGGCATTATTCAATCTGTTACATTCTGGCCTAAAGCAGTTGTACCAGAGAGAAAGAACTAAGCCAGTATTAGAGGCGATAACACAATTATTATTACAATCTGGCGCAAGCGTCCGCTTGTGTCCAAATGTATTTGTTGTGCCTGTGGACACAAGCGGACGCTTGCGCCAGAGGTGTAGTGCCAACAAAAAAGGCTCCTGCTGAAGGAGCCTTTTTTGTTAGTTGGCTAAATGAGTTGTTACAGAGACACACCTCTTTTCCACGGAATGAAATCATCCTGACCTAAAATCTGTGCTTTGGTTTGGATGTTGCCGCTGGCTACTTCAATGATGAAGTCAAGAATGTCTTCGCCCATTTCTTCAATGGTTTTCTCACCGGCAATTACAGCGCCAGTGTCCACGTCAATGATATCCGGCATCCGTTCGGCTAACTTAGAGTTAGAAGCTACTTTGATTACCGGGGTAACTGGGTTACCGGTAGGGGTACCTAAGCCAGTAGTAAACAAAATAATGTTACAGCCAGAACCAGCCAATGCGGTGGTGCTTTCTACGTCGTTGCCTGGAGTACACAACAGGTTTAGACCTGGTTTGGTAATATACTCTGGGTAATCCAGTACGTCCACAATAGGGGAGGTGCCTCCCTTTTTGGCCGCACCGGCAGATTTGATAGCGTCAGTGATAAGCCCGTCTTTGATGTTGCCCGGGCTCGGGTTCATGTCAAAACCGGAACCAACAGCTTCGGCAGCGCGGGCATAAGAGCGCATCAGGTGCACAAAGCGGTCGGCGGTGGGGTTGTCTACGCAGCGGTTTATCAGGTCTTGCTCCACACCGCAAAGCTCAGGGAACTCAGACAGAACCGATTTACCACCCAAGGCTACTACTAAATCAGAGGTATGTCCGATAGAAGGGTTGGCAGAAATTCCAGAGAATCCATCAGAGCCACCGCACTCAAGGCCAATCACCAATTTACTCAAAGGAGCAGGTTGGCGGATATTTTTATCCGCTTCAATCAGTCCCAAGAAGGTTTTCCGGATGGCCTGGGAAAGCAACTCGGTTTCGGTGCCCTCTTTCTGCTGCTCCAGTATGACCAGTGGTTTATTGAAATTAGGACTGATTTTTTGGATGGCCTTCTCCAATATACTTACCTGCGCGTTTTGGCAGCCCAGGCTAAGCACTGTAGCGCCGGCCACGTTCGGGTTGTTGATATAGCCGGCTAACAAACCGCAAAGCGCATCAGAATCTTGTCTGATACCGCCGCAACCCCCTTCGTGCGTCAGGAATTTGATTCCGTCTACATTATCAAAAATTCTCTTCTTTGCCAGCGTTTCAGTGCGCTGCAGAGTAAGCGTCTCAATGGCCTCAGTGTTACCAGACTGGTACAGGTCCACCATTTGAGAAACATAAGCCTTATAGAGGTCGCGCTGTCCAAAACCCAGCTCATCCAAAAACGCCTGCTTAATGATATCTACATTACGGTTCTCGCAGAAAACCAAAGGAATAACAAGCCAGTAGTTGCCGGTACCCACTTGGCCGTCGGCGCGGTGGTACCCCATAAAGGTTTTGTTGGCCCAGCGCGACACATCTGGTACATTCCAGCCAGTGGTTTTGGTTTTACCCTCAAACCCGTGTACTTCGTGCTTTACGTTGTGGATAGTAAGAACGCCGCCGGCCGGAATCTCCTGTACCGCTTTGCCTACCAAGGAGCCATACATGAAAATCTCCTCGCCCACGTGAAGTGGTTTTTCGGCGAACTTGTGCTTTGCCTGCACATTGTCCACCAGCACAATATCCTTCCCCTCATAGGAGATAGTTTCACCCTGTGTCAGATCCGTAAGTGCTACCAGCACATTATCATTCGGATGTATTTTTAAAAATCTATGTAGCATAGCTAAATAATAGAAAATGCAATCGATTGCGCAATATATCAATAATCAAGGTACTAAAAAATATTCTTTCCTATAAATTCTAGTAAAATGATAAAATTCAACCAATCGTTCTTCCTAAAATGCGTTTTTTTAGAAGTACGAAATAAAAAACCACTTTGGTTGCAATAAAACTAACTTGCCGTCAACTTCTTTGCGGTACTAACTTTAACAAGCTAGAGCAGCTTAAGTTCCTTTTTCTACTTCGTGAATAGCGGGGAGAAAGGGTTGTGCAATTGATTGTACTACAAAAGAGCAGAATTAAAATCACTTCGTGATTTGGTCCATAACCCAGGCAGTGCGCGCAGCTGATTCTCCGGTGCTGGGGCAGGTGCCTTGGCCTGTCAATTCCTCCACTATGGTCTGGATAAACGGCTGCTGCACGTGGGGCGGGGGCGGAAGCAGGAACTCCTGAGTTCCTTGCTCATTTTCTAGTTTTACGGGTTCAAGGGCAAAAGAAGGGAAGGTGATGCGGCCTTTACTGCCTACTATTTCTATCACATCGGTATGCTGCTGAGGGTGCACCGTAAAACACCAGGTGCCGGTGCCGAGTACACCACTCTTAAAAGAGAAATGGGCGGTCACAATGTCCTCGGCGGGGTAAAGGCCTGCTTGGTTGGCGGTTTGTCCCGAGGCAGTGGATATTGGCCCCAAAAGAAAGTCTAGGTAGTCGAGCTGGTGCGGAGCAAGATCATAAAATAACCCCCCGCCGGCAATATCCGGTTGCACGCGCCAAGGCAGCTGGTCTTGCTGAAGGTTAGACTGCACCGGGTGGAAAAGCCTGATGTTCACAAACCTGATCTCACCAATAGCACCGTTATCTACCAACTCCTTCACCTTAAGAAAGGAGGGTAGGCACCGGCGGTAATAAGCTACAAACAAGGGCACGCTTGCCTCTTGACAGGCCTCTATCATTTGCTGGCACTGGGCGTAGTTCAAGGCCATCGGCTTTTCAACATACACCGGTTTGCCCGCAGAAGCCACCTGCAGGGTGTACTCCAGGTGAGAATCTGGTGGAGTAGCAATGTACACAGCGTCTACTTCGGGGTCATGAATCAGATCAGAAGCGTTGCTGTACCATTTTGATACTCCGTGCCGTTGGGCATAGTCCTGCGCTTTGTCGGCGCTGCGGCGCATGACGGCAACCAGTTCTGAGTTATCTATTTTCTGAAAGGCTGGTCCGCTTTTTACCTCGGTTACATCTCCGCAGCCTATTATTCCCCACCTAATGGTTTTCATGACGCTGTTTTTGGCTTGTTTTCGGAAAAGTAGGCCAAAATCAGCTATTTGTAAAGGGGGGCTGAAAAAGAGTAGCCGAGCGAGCTGCACTGTTCAAAGAATTGAAATGGTGTATTAGGTCTTGCAAAAATGGCCAAACTTTGTCTTTTGTTCTGAATGGTACGGTAGAGGAGGAGAAGTTAGATCAAAGTCTCCAGCTCTTTTTGCAGATTGTTCCGCGCCTTCTCTTCCCAAAGATCTCTGAAAAGTGGGGTTTTGAAAATTTGCTCCTGCCCCAGAAAATGGAGCAGCACTTTCTCACGTCCGGGCAGATACAGGAAATCGGGGTAGAGGCGGTATTCTTTCCGTATCTGTCCGCAATATTGCTGATATGCTTCCCAATCTTTCGCCAGAATGGAAAGATCCAGGTCTAGCAGCAGGTTTACATCTGGGTTTGAATGAACCTCATGTTTTTTGGTGGCGAGAATCATTTCCTGCACCTGTTGCACCTGCTCTTCTGATAAGCCTAATTGGAGCAATCGTAGTCCGGCAAACTCGGCGCTTTTCTCTTCATTGTCAGTGCGGGATGCTTTGTAGACCACATCGTGGTAAAATATAGCGAACTGCACCAGCAAAGGTCTCTGCATTGATGCTTCATGCTCCTGCGCCAATTGCAGCATGTTCTGTAGGTGCTGTAATGTGTGGTAGTGCCGGGAGGTGGCAGAGTATGCCGTTTCCAGTTCATTCCAAAGGTGGTGGATCAGTGCTTTGTCTGAGGAAAAGTGCGCGGCGAGCTGATGCCAGGTTTGCTGCAAGGAAATTTTCATTCTGACCTTTAACGTACAATACTTAGGGTAGTTTAAACCGAATGGCAACTTTCACTTGCTGTGGTGCCGGAACCCCATTGGTGGTACCTGCTTGCCAAGATGGCCCTTCTTTGATAAGCCGTAGAGCTTCCGCATCGGCGGTTGGGCTAAGTGATTTTACCACCCGTGGATTTTCAGTTTTGCCAAATCTAGAAACGGTGAACTCCACTACTACTCGTCCTTTCACCTGTTGGGCTTTGTCTGCCTCAGGGTAGCGAAGGTTTTGTTTTATGTATTTTCTAAAAGCTAACATGCCACCCGTTGGTTTTGGGGCAATGACCACATCAGGCGTTGCGGCTTTTGTCTGCGTGCCATAGCCCACCACCACTACTTCTGACAATGCTCTGTCATCAGATTGTAGCTGGACTTCCAGTGGTTTGCTGTTATTTTTCACTACTAATTCCTTCGGTATAAAACCTAGGTAGCTGAACACCAACGTCTGTTTATCAGATGGCAGAGGTAACTGAAACTGCCCATTTATGTCGGTGGAAACGACTTGGGCAGTGCCTTTGATTTGTACGGTTACCCCAGGCAAGGCCCCGCCGTCCGTAGAAACAACTTTGCCCACTATCATTGGTGCTGCCGAAACAGAGGCGGTGGAGCCTGCTAATGAAGAGTTGCCTCTGATCATGATTTTTGGAGGGGCACTGGCTTTGGCTTTTTGCCGCGACTCATCATCGGCGGCTAGCTTGTTTACGGCTATCGCCTTCTGGTCTGACTGCCAAGCAGAATCTGTCAGACGACCAGCCGAGGTGATTTTTAACGGTGCCGTTGATTCAATTTGGTTTAGGTTCTCCTCCTCTGCCAGATCTAGAAACCCGCTGGAAGTAGGTGTTTGATTCTTAGGAACTGCATCAGCCATAATTTCTTCATCCTTTTTGACTACCGGCGGAGTGAACCTGACTACTTCCTGCTGCTTCTGTTGTGCCAGGGGTTTCAGAATTGCCACGCTTTTTTCTGCTTCATGTTTTTCAGACGGAGAAGTGGGTACTTCCGGGGCAAGTATGGCCATTGGTGGCTCTGCGGGTTTGAGAACAGGTGCAGTTTCAGTAGCCAGTGTGTCGTTAAGACGGTGTTGGCTGTATTGCTGGTACACCACCACGCCTAGCGAGCAAAGCAGCACCAGTATGGCAGCGGCGGCGCGCCAATCAAACCACAAAGGTGTTGCTCTTTTTTTCTGCTCGGCAAGCCGCGCCTGCAACCTACTTTTTATGTCAGTCACGGCGGCTTGGGTAACTTCTGGAGAAGACAAAGCCATCCCTTCGGCTACATCTGAACACATCTCACAAGAAAGCAGGTGGCGCTCCACCTTGTGTTCCGCCTCTGGAGACAGCGCACCCGTTTGGTACTGCCGCAGCAGCCCCAGCGGAGGATGATCCTCCGGGCTCCAGTCTGTACCTAGGTTAGGGCTGTTCATAATTTTTCTCCAGATAATGTTTCAGGTTTCGTTTGCCGTTTTGAATATAGCTTTTCACTTTGTTAAGCTCCCACCCCGTTAGGTCGGCCACCTCTTTGTAACTTTTCTGTTGCAGGTAAAACAGTTCCAGGCAAGTACGCTGCTCTGTGCCTAGCTCTATCAAACCTTGTTCCAGAAGTTGTAGCTCCTGTTCGTGCTGTTCTTCATTAGGAGGATGCAAATGAGCCGATGATTCCACAGACAGCACCAACTTTTCATCTAAGGTCTGGGTGGTTTTGTTTTTAGCCGACCGCAGCAGCATAAGGCAGTGGTTCTTGCTGGTAGTGTGGAGCCAGCTCTTAAAGTTGGTGACCTCGTGCTTTTTCAGGGAAGTGAGCAGGTTCTCGAAAATCTGCATGGCCGCGTCGCGGCTTTCCTCTTCGACTTTCAGGTACTTCCGGCAGACAAGGTACACCATCTCGGTGTGGCGCTCAAACAAAGTACCTATGCAGTCCACGTCACCAGTTTGCTGGTACTGCTGTACCAACTCCAGGTCATCGGGAGGTTTTGCACGGGAGAAGAGTTTGAGAAACATGGTTTGGCTTAGCCAAATTGGAAATTATGAATTAAACATTAGAAGTATTGGCCGAACGGCTGGTATCCGGATAAACGGCTTCTAAAAGATTTGGCGATGCAGTTGGCTAACAGACTCCTAAAATAAATAGAATATACCGGATGTCGCTACATAATTTTCTTCAGCCTAATCTAATTCTCTTTTGCCTCCTCTGTTTTGGAGGTGTTTTCTTAAAAACAGCCTGAAAACAGAAATGCTTGAGAAACACAATTCCTTATATCTCTTAAAACTTTTGTTTAAGTAAAAAAAGATTCAAAATTTTTATGACCACCGTGTGGAATTAGCGCTAAGGCTGCATCTAACAGGAAACCAACCGCTAAAGCCATGAAAAAATTTATCTCAACTATCGCCTTTATGTTACTGGTGTTTGTGCTGCAGGCCCAAGACAGAATCATTACCGGAACTGTAACCGATGCCCAATCTAGTCAAAGAATGCCAGGTGTAACTGTGCAAGTGAAAGGAACTGCTACTGCCGTAGCCACAGACCAATACGGGGCCTATTCTATCACGGTGCCAGCGCAGCGTGATATTTTAGTGTTCACCTTTCTTGGCTACAAAAGTCAGGAGGTGAAGATAGGGAAGCAGACCAAAATCAACGTAAAACTAGCTGTTGACGGCCGTGCTTTGGAAGAAGTGGTGGTCACCGGCTATGGTACCAAGTCCAAAAGCGGAAAGATATTGATTAGAGGGGTTGCCGGCATAAAAAGTTCTGTCAAATTTACTCCACCAGTAGTGAAAAGGGATCAGGAGGTTATAGGAGATTATAATACTGAAGAATACACTACTATTCATGACAATGCCTTTCTAGAGCCAAAGAACAATCCGCTTTCTACTTTTTCTATTGACGTAGACAACGCTTCTTACAGTAACCTGCGCCGCTTTCTGCACAACGGCCAAACGCCACCCAAAGACGCAGTGCGCATAGAGGAGATGATCAACTACTTCAATTACCAGTACCCGCAGCCGCAGGGGGAGCATCCGTTCTCGGTGGTGACGGAGTTGTCTGACTGTCCCTGGAACAAAGAGAACAAATTACTGCACATTGGTCTACAGGGCAAAGAAATCCCCACGGAGAACTTACCGGCCTCTAATCTGGTGTTTCTGATAGATGTATCAGGCTCTATGGATACGCCAGAGCGGCTGCCTTTGGTGAAAGCCGGCTTCAAGATGCTGGTGGAGCAACTGCGGCCCCAAGACAAAGTAGCCATAGTGGTGTACGCCGGAGCAGCGGGTCAGGTGCTGGAGCCAACTTCCGGTGCAGAAAAGGGAAAGATTTACGCCGCCATAGAACGGCTTCAAGCCGGTGGCTCTACCGCGGGTGGAGCCGGAATCAAACTGGCTTATCAACTTGCCCAGAAGAACTTCGTGAAAGGCGGCAACAACCGCATTATACTAGCCTCCGACGGTGATTTTAACGTGGGCGTATCCAGCACCTCAGAGCTGGAGCGGCTGGTGGAGGAGAAGCGGGAATCAGGGGTGTTCCTGACGGTGCTGGGCTTTGGCATGGGCAACTACAAAGATTCGCGCATGGAAACTCTGGCTGACAAAGGCAACGGCAACTACTCCTACATTGACAATCTGCTCGAAGCCAAGAAAGTATTCGTGAATGAGTTTGGTGGTACACTTTTTACCATAGCCAAAGACGTAAAACTGCAGCTGGAGTTCAATCCAGCCGTGGTGAAAGCTTACCGGCTTATTGGGTATGAAAACCGCATGTTGAAGAGCGAAGACTTCAACAACGATAAAAAAGACGCCGGCGAGCTAGGCTCTGGCCATACCGTAACAGCTTTATATGAAATTATACCCGTAGGAGCGGCCTCATCTACCACGTTGGCCAAGGTAGATGAATTGAAGTACCAGGAGGTGAAGGCCACGACCAAAGCGGTGAACCCAGACGAGATGGTGACCATTAAGTTGCGTTACAAAGAACCCGATGGAGCCAAAAGCAAGCTACTGCAGCAAGTGGTACAAAAGAATGGAATTGCTTTTGCCCAAGCGTCTGATAACTTCCGGTTCTCGGCGGCCGTGGCCAGTTTCGGAATGCTCCTCCGTGACTCAGAGCACAAGGGTGCTTCTTCATATCCTTTGGTACTGGAGTTAGCCGAGGGTGCTCGCAGTAAAGATAAAGAAGGGTATCGGGTAGAGTTTATAAATATGGTAAAGTCGATGAGCCTGCTGAGTCAAAACAGAGATTAATTTAATATAAGAAACATTATATATTAGTTAAAGCTGTTTCAGGGTTCTTTTTGAAAAAAGAGCCCTGAAACAGCTTTTTATGTAGATACATGTATTTTGAAAGTATTATGTTTGACATGAAAAAGGGTGCTTTTTCTTTGCTTAATTTCAAATAGCCTTCAGTAGGAGCAGTCAAAAGTATATCCTAAGGATGGAGAGGATATATTAAATAAATTAAATTTATACTCCCCTCTTAATTCCCTTCTGAAATTGAGTAACTTGTACTAATTTACAGTTACTTAGGCGCAAAAAATATAAACTGGAAATTGAATGAATTTCCGCGAGCTGTTGTCTCTAAGTTGAGCTGTAGAAGATGCAGAGCAATGAGCCGGCACTAGTTATGTACCCCCTTTATTGTATATGAGATTACTCTTACTGTTTATTTTTTTATATCCATTTGCGTCTTTAGCACAGCAGTCGCAGATAGATAGCCTGTCTGCAGCGCTTTCAAAATCCTCCTCTGACTCAGCTAAAGTCATTTTGCATTGCGCCCTCAGTAAGCAATATGCTCTGTCAGATGTGCCTAAAGCCACTCAGCATGCCAAAGCCGCTGAGAAGGTGGCTACTAAAATTAATTCACTTTCTGGGTTAGCAACAGCCTTGAACCAACAGGGTCACTTGCACTTAGTACTGGGCGAGTTTGACAAGTCGTTGGCGCTGTTTTATCGTGCCCTTACGTTGGGTTTAAAAGCAAAGGATACCACGCAGTTGCTGGTTACTTACACTAAACTTGGCGTGCTCAACAAAAAGACCAAAGATCAGAAAAGAGCTTTAGAGAACTATGCCATTGCCGAAAATTTGGCAAAGAAAGCGAAAGATAATCTGGCGCTGAGCAAGGTCTACAATAACATTGGTAGCCTTCATGCTGATAACACCGAGTATAAGAAAGCATTAAAGTACTTTTACAAATCAGCCGAGATACCTAATGCCTTGTCTGATAAGCAGTCTTATGCCATTACTCTCCAGAATATTGGAGAAATGTACATTAAACTGAACCAGCCCGCCACTGCCCGTGAGTACCTTTTTAAGGCAGCTAAATTAGATGCTGAGGTGCAGAATAAGATGAATATGCCTGTGACCTTTGGCACTTTGGCCCAGTCGTACCTTGCCGAGCAAAATTATAAAGAGGCGTTGGTGTATGCTCTCAAGAGTATGGACATAGCTACCCAAACAGGCTCTAGCAAAAAGATTTCTGCCTCAGCCAAGCTGTTGCAAAGTATATATGAGGAGCAGCAAAACTTTACGCAAGCTTATAAATACCAGTCGCTTTATCTGGAACATCAGGATAAACTGGATGCAGAAAGTCAAAATAGGGCAGCCGCAGAAATTACAGCTCGTTATGAAAATGACAAGCGCGATTTAGAGACACAAAAGCTCAGGGCTGAGAAAGAAAGCCAACTTGTGAAAATAGAGCATCAACGGGTTGTATTGGGCTTATGTATCACTTTTTTGGTGCTGGCATTCATGGTGCTGGTTGAATTGGTTTTAAGAAGAAAGCATTTAAAAGCTGCCAACAATGAGCTGAAGAATGTTAGCCACCAATTAAAAAACCAAAACGAGGAAATCATTCGGCAGAAGGAAGAAATTCAGCTTCAGGCTATTGCTTTGCAAAAACAGAATGAATTGCTAGAGAAGCATAACCACTTCAAAAGCAAAGTATTTTCCATAGTGTCACATGATTTGCGTTCTCCTTTTACCACCATACAAGGAGTACTGCAATTGGGGCAGGGAAACCTTATGTCTGAGCAAGACATGAAGCGAATTTTTGGCCTGCTCAGCAAAGACGTAGACGTGGTGCTGGAAATGCTGAATAATATTTTGGTATGGTCCGGAAATCAGATGGAGGAAGACGCCCTGCAGATAAAACCTATCAGTGCATTTGATCTGGTAGAAGATTGCCTGCAGTTGGTGACGGACAAAGCTGAGCAGAAAAATATCTTATTTGAAAATCAAATTGAGCAGAATGCAGCCGTATTGGCCGACAGAGAGCGATTGGCCTTCGTGTTCAGAAACCTGCTCATGAATGCGGTTAAGTTCTCTTATCCTGGAGATAAAGTGACGCTGAAAGCCCAAGAGGAAAATGGTGCCTTGGTGATTAAAGTATCAGATACGGGCAAGGGAATATCAGAAAGAAACTTAGCTAAACTGTTCACCAAAGTGCGGTTTACCACCCTTGGTACTTCTCAGGAAGTTGGCACTGGCCTTGGCTTAATGCTCTGCAAAGAACTATTGGAAAGCATGGGAGGCACCATTTCAGTGGAAAGCGTGGAAGGAAAAGGAACTACCTTCTCTGTAGTGCTTCCTAAGGCTGCTCTTATGGTTGCCCATAAAGAGGATTCTGAGCTGGCCTGTGCCTAGAAAGTTCACTTTCTTTACCTGATAAACCGCACCTTTATGTAGGTGTTGGCATTGCGGCCTTGGTCATCGGTACAGGAAATTTTGATCTGCCCCGCCTGAGTAGGCTCAAAGAAGACCCGCTCATTGGCCGCGGCTGACTGTAAGAACTTGTCGTTCACGTACCAATACACTTTTTTTACTTCGTTGATGGTGTTGCAATGCAGCATCAGTTTCTGGTGCTCTTCACGCTCCAGAATAAATTCCATGTTGGCGGTTGGTGAAGTGATTACCGGGGCAAATTCCTGAAAAATACGCTGGCAGCTGGGGTTGTGTGGCGGAAGCTTCTGGAAGGGCAGATGCTCCGCCGCAAAGAAGGTGACAATTTCAGGGGCGTAGTTAGGGTACCATTTCTGTTTCACACCAGCGGCAGGTTCGCAGCTGGTACAATAGGCAAACTTTTCATCTACAGACACCGTCACCTTTTTCAGGTGCGAACATTTAAGAACAGTTGAAACGCCTGGAATGTAAGTATCTGGCACCAGATCTTGGCAGAAGTTGTTTGCCGGTAAGCCGCTTTCTGCGCAGACAGTCCGATAGGCGGCACCTTGCGGAGCCTTGTACCATTGGTTGGGGCTGTTGTAATCAATAGCGTTGAACAACGCAAAAAGCAGAGGAGTGGCGGTATCAGTTCCATTGAGTTCAGGTACGCCCTCGCCAGAGAAATTGCCCACCCACACGCCAATTGTGTACTGCTTGTTGTAACCAATGCTCCAGGCATCTTTTCTTCCGTAAGAGGTTCCGGTTTTCCAAGCTATCTTAGGCAAATGGGCACTGCTTTGGGAGTTGTGCGGTAAATCTGGCCGCTGCAACTGCGTCAGGATCTGGTTCACCATAAACGCCGACGCTGGGCTTAATAACTGCTTTTCTTGCCGCGCCGTGTCCTGCTGCAGCCAACGGACAGGCGCATGTTTTCCCTGATTGGCAAAAGACGCGTACAGCATGGTGAGTTCTTCCAGCGTGGTGCCACAGCCCCCTAAGATCATGGACAGGCCCATGTTGCTGGCGCGGCGCTTCATTTCAGAGAATTCTGCCTGTTGCAGTTTCTGCACAAAAGCCTCTACGCCCATTTGGTCCAGCAGTTTTACCGCCGGAATATTCAGTGAAGTAGCCAATGCCCGCTCAATGGTTACGTTGCCGCTGTAGGTACCGTAGTAGTTTTCGGGGCGGTAGCCAGAATAGTCAATGGGCACATCTGTCACTACGGCTTTAGGAGTAATGAGGCCTTTGTCAAAAGCGGTGGCGTAGAGAAATGGCTTCAGCGTACTACCCGGAGACCGTACTGCCCGCACCCCGTCTACCTGCCCCGCATGGAAATCATCATGGAAATCGGCGGAGCCAAGATAAGCTTCCACGGCCATAGTTTGATTGTTGAGGACCAGTACCGATGCATTGTGGATGTTCCGGAACTTCATCTTCTGCATATAGTTGTATGCCAGCTGGTGCACTTTCTCCTGTACCGCCGGGTTCAGGTTGGTTTTGATGTTAGATTGCTGGGAGAACTTGCGGCGCATGCGGTAGGCAAAGTGCGGGGCTATTTTCGGAGCGTCTAACCTTGCGGCATTCAGGGGTTCTGCCAAGGCATCTTCAATGGCTTGCGCAGGAAATGCTCTCTGTTCTGCGTATCGCTGCAGCCATTTGTTCCTAAAGTCTACTATGCGCGCATTTTGCACCCCAATCCGCAGCGAGGAGGGCTTGTTGGGAATTACAGTTAAGGTGACCGCTTGCGCCAGACTCAATTGTTTCGGAGACTGATGGAAGTACAGCACCGATGCCGCTTTTACCCCTTCAATGTTGCCACCATAAGGTACCAGGTTTAGGTACAACTGCAGAATTTCGTTTTTGCTGTACCGCCACTCCAGCTGCAGCGCCCGGAACATTTCCACCAGCTTATTGCCGTAAGTTCTTTCCTGGGGGTGCAGGAGCCTTGCCACCTGCATGGTGATGGTAGAGGCTCCCGAGGTTTTCCGTCCCTGGAGCAGGTTGTTCATAAACGCCCGGCCCACCGCCACCGGATTTACCCCTGGATGATAATAAAAGTAACGGTCCTCTTTCAGTAGCACCGCCTGCTTCAGAACAGGGTTTATTTCATCTTCCTCCAGCTGCATTCGCCATTTCTCATCTGCACTCAAAAAGGCGTTCATCACCGTTCCGTCTTTGGCAGTAATCACCTGTGAAAATGAAATATTTACCTTTAGCGGGAAAGCTAAATTCAGCAGAATGAACAGCAAAACAGGGAGAAGCAGAAAGCCAGCTAATAAAAACCGCCACCGTTTGTTTAAAAAAACAAATGGAAGCTTTGGGTCAAAACTTTTGGCAGGCGGCATGTGCGGGAATAAAGAAGACTATGAATTCATTTTAAAGATAAGAAGAAGGAGGGAGTTGGTCTAATTCCCTCTCAAATGGATGCTCATGAATTTGTTTTGAACCTGTTTTAGAAAAATCAGCCCCAAAACATTTAGCCATTTCTTTTACGTATTTAGTACAGTGCTTTTCCATTTATGTAAACCCAAGCCTGTGGTAAAGGCTGATATATAGATAGAAACTCCATTTGCGGTTTTACTTCTGATTTTTATTAAAACTTTGCAGGCTCCCGACAAATAGCCACAAACTATTTTAGTCACTTTTATGTTAAGCAGTTCTAGCATAGATTTGCTTTTTTACAAGATATGATGCAAGAGCTAAGAAATCCTTTTGGTCGCGTTTACCTCACTATTGATGTTGATAAAAAAAACAAATGGGTACATGTAAACTGGATGGGGTATTTAACTGAAGAAAACATCAAAACTGGTGCCGAAGCATATACTAAAGCACTGGCGGATGTTGGCTATAGTTGTGTCTTGAATGATACCCGTTTGATTTTAGGTAGCTGGAATCATTCTTTAGGTTGGGTGCTGAACGACTGGTCACCTAGAGCGGCACGTGCGGGATTAAAGCATTTTGCTTTGATCACTTCGCCAGAAACATTTGCAGAGTCTACCGCTTCCACTTTCTACTCAAACCTAAAATCTTTCGAGGCCAAAGTCTTCGATGATAAGGCAGAAGCGGAGGAGTGGCTTCGGCAGTTTTCATTGGCGAAGTAGAAAAAGCCTAACCATTTCAAGCTTCAAGATATTGCTGTTTTAGGCGTGGTTTCCTGAAAAGAAGCCTGAAACTCATATATTTCCCAAGACTAAACATCTTTTTGATAGAAGGAGAAAGCAGAGTTTCTGCCGCACCTGCCATCAATCATCTTCATTTGTTTTCGGGCTGCTATTGAGAAAACAGCCCGAAAACGAAATTCCTACCTTGTCTTCTTGCTCAAATAACTTTCATCTATTTACCCTGACCGTTCCTGCGCCGTAGTAAGAATGGTATTCTGCATTGTACATGGCATCAGCGCCAATTGGCCCCATTTGAAAGACACCGGGGCTCACGGCACGAACCTGATAAAAGAAGTACTGTGGTTTAGGTTTGGCAGTAGTGTATAGATTGATGCGGTCGTCGCGGATGTCTATGTGATCTGGCTCGGCAGGAGACATGTTCTGGAGCCACTGGAATTCACGCGACGTCATCAGGCGCGGGTTCTCAATCTCAAATCCAGCGGGTAGTAAATCAGTGATGGCTACGTTAGGCACGGTTCTGTTATCCAAAGACTGCAGCTCTACCCGCACAATCACCAGGTCGTTTTGCTTAAAGGTATGGTTGGTGATGACCGCTCCGTTGCGATCATAGAAAGTTTTGCGCACCTGCAGATGACTGTCTTCCTGTTTATAGGCGCCGCTCTGGCTGATGCCTTCCAATTCCCAGAAGTAGTAAAGGGTCCCGTTGCCGGCACTTTTTAGATTGACTGCTCCTTTGTTCAGTTGGTCTGTCAGGGTAAGGTCTTTGCCGTTATATTTCCCCACCACTTTACCATTTTGCACTGCCTGCACGGTTTGGTTGCCTTTGCTGCGGCTAGCCAGTTTGCCTAGGGCCAATAAGGCGAAAGCCCGCTCTTGGGTGTTGTACCAGTTTTTGCTGCGCAGTTCCTGCGATAGGTGCCTTGAAAGTGTGCCCACCTGCGGGTGCTCTGGGTTAGCCTCTACCAAACTATTCAAAGCAATGGCCATATCACGCACAGGCGAGTAGAAGCTGCCATCCATGGCTCTGACAGAAGTTTCTCCGGCAAAAGAGCGGGGCAAGACCTGACTGAAGCTCTGGTAACTGCCGTTCAGGGAATAGGTGCTGGCCAGCAGGTACTTTGAGTCGGTGGAGAGTTGCTCCGGCTTGGCTTTGTAGAAGTTCATGGTAGGCCAATCGGGCTTGTTGGCCAGCCCCAGCACGTAGAGCGAGTAAATGGTCTCACGTGCGGCAATGAGCTTGCTCTGCAGTTTACGGCTGGCGTTGTAGTACTTGTACTCTTCGGTGGCTTTGGTTTTCACCATCCGCTGCAGGTATTCCATAGCTCTGCCCAACACTTCTGAGCTAACCGGAAAGCCAGCTTTATTAGCTTCCAACAAGAAATGCGTGGCATAGGCACTGCTCCACCAATCTGTATGGGAACCGCCGGGCCAGTAGGTAAAGCCGCCGTCATACTGCTGCATCAACTCAATTTTAGTGATTGCCTCCTGAACCAGGAAATTAGGGTTGAAGGTGCGGGCTTTACTTCCTTGATTCAGGGTACGGGCTAAATCAGTATAGTATAGCAGCGGAAAAGCGGTGGAGGTGGTTTGCTCCAGGCAGCCGTGGGGGTATTGGAGCAGGTATGTAATGTCGTCGGTGAACTGCGCCAAAGGTGAACTGCTCACCACCAGCTTAGAAGCAACCGAAGAGGGTATAAAGTCATGTTTCGGGTTGATGGCCAGAGTAGTGGCATTTTTCATTGAGCCCGCCTCCGTTATTTTAGTTAAAGGGGCGGCCGGACGAACTGAAATGTCGGTGCTGTTGCTGAACTGCTCGCCCATGGCTTTTACAGCCACCACCACTTTGGCCTGACCAATGGCCGGAGAAGCCACAATCTGGTATGTTATTTGGCTCTCAGTGTTGCCGTTAATGGTGGTGGTTTTAGTGCTGGAACCTACTATCCTCAAAGGTCCTGAAACAGAAATGGTGCTACTGGCAGGTGCTCTTTTGGAGGTGGTATTGCTCACCGTTACCGGCACCAACAGTGTGTCTTTAGGGCTGGCAAAACGCGGTAGTGCGGTACTGATGACAATTGGGTCTGCCACCCGCATAATTTTATCGGCGGAGCCGAAAGCGTTGCCTTTGTAAGCCACCGCCATCACCCGCAAGGCTCCGGAGAACTCAGGTACTTTAACGTTCACCGTAGCTTCGCCGCTACCGTTGGTTTTAAGGTGACCACTCCAGATAGACACCAGTTTTACCCGTTTAGAGGTAAGCGGATTGATTCTTTTCTCCAGGTCATACCCGTCGCCGCCCACGCTGCTTCTGCGACCACTGATTTCAGGAAACAGGAAGGGATATAAGTCATACGTGCTGGTTTCAAGGGCACGTTTCTGGTAAAAGAAACTGTGCGGGTCTGGGGTTTGGTAATCTTTCATTTGCAGAATGCCTTCATCTACCACCGCCAGTGTTATTTCAGTGTTGGGCTCGGTTTTCACCTTCACCTGCTGCACCCGTTTAGAGCGGGTTTGGTCAGGGGCAATAACGGCTACCTCTAGTTTAGTTGATTTTTTGGTGACGTTGATGGGTTTGAAGCCACGGGCAATGGTGAGCGGCAGCTGGTTGTCTTTCATTTCCCGAATAGCTATAGCCGAAACATAAACCGTGGGCAGGTGCTCGTCTTTTATTGGCAGCGAAAGCGAGGCGGCTTTTTTATCGGTTTCCAGGTAATGGTAGCTCATGACTTTGTTCTGCTCTACGGTCACCAGAACTTTACCCGCAAACGGTGCTTTGAACAAGAGCTTGGCTTTGTCGCCCACTTCATAGCTTTCCTGGTCCATGGAAATTTCTACTTCGCCTTCATTGCTCACTTCAAAGGAAGTGCTCTCCGTGTCTCCCCAGCCGTAGGCGTAGAACCGTTGAGATACGTAATTGTAGGCGCCCGGCCGCATCACGCGCAGCTCGTATTCTCCCGAGGCCATAGGCGTAAACTGAATGGCTTTTCCGCCTACAGGAATGGCGAAAATCTCATTCATGAGTATGTTCTCTCTGCGCTGGGAATTATACCCGTAATTCTCTGAATACCGCTCAATCACCGACTCATAGGTGTACCGCACCAACTGCACCCGCACGGTAGAAGGGGTAGGCTTCCCGTCTTGGGTGAGGGCGATGAGCGGCACCTGCAAAGGTTGGCGGGTACTCACGTAAGTGTCAAATTTTCTAATGCCGTAATAGTCGTTCTGAGTATTGACAGTGAAGCGGTTTAACCGGTTGACGGGTCGGCCGGTTTCATCAAATACAGTGGTGAAAAGTGTGCCTTCCAACTGGCCTACATCCTGATGGTCGCTGAGGGTGAATTGCTCCTGCGCATTTCCTTTCTCATCGGTCTGGCCCTGCCGCACGTTGCTCTGTATGCTCACATCGCCAGAGGTCTTGATGTCGAAGTTGTAGTCATCGAAGCCCTTTGGTTCAAATGGTTTCTTTTTCAGGCTCAGCTGTACCTCATACGACCTGCCAGAGGCGGGTGGCCCAAACAAATTCATAGCGTTGATGTTCACCTGTAGTTGCTCTCCAGCTCTAAACTCAATTTTGTTCAGCACGGCCGTTACTTTCAGGCGGTCAGGCATGAATTCTTCCACACCAATTTTCTGTGAGTTCAGCAGTAGGTCATTGCCAGAGTATACTTCCAGCGTATAGGTGCCGGTAACGGCGGAAGTGGGAAGATAGAAGGTAGCACTGTGGGCGCCTTCTTTGTTGAGCGTGCCTTTCTGGCTGCGGTACTCTTTGCCGTTAGGTAACAACAGTTTCACTTTGATTGGCAGCCCGGCCACAGTTTTCCAGTCTTGGGTGCGCACAACGGTGTTCACGTGTACTGTGTCGCCGGGCCGGTACAGGTCACGGTCGCCGTAGATAAAAGCGTCATAGGGTGTGGCCGTGGTACGTTTGCCGCCCACATCAAAACGGGAGGTGTTTACCTGAGTTTGCCTGTAGGGCAGGTAGTTGAAGTCCTGGTCTTTGCGGGCGGTGATCATGCCTACTTTAAAATCAGGGGCGGTTTTGTCTATGTCAGAAAAGCGGGCTACGCCATCTGAGTTGGTAGTAGCCTTGTGCACTATCTGGTTGTTGGTGCTGATAAACCTTATTTCGACGCCCTCTAGGGCTTTGGCGTTAAGAATGGAGTTGGCAAACACCAGTACTTCGTTTTGTCCCTGTTTTGAAATAAGCCCAATGTCTGACACGGAAATAATTTTAGAGTCCTTCATCCAGTTCTTGTCGGTGCTGGTGACGTTGAGCACGTACAGGCCTTTGAACTGGCTGTCAAAATCAAGGTCGGCCAGATCGAGGTGGAGCAGGTGGCTCTGACCTTGTTTAGATAGGCTACTGGTTTCATACTCGCGCTCGAAGATGGTTCGACCATTAGATTCGTCTACTTCATAAGAGGAGAAAGAATAATATTCCTCGTTTTCCTCGTCATAATAGCCGTCGTACATTTTACCGTCTTGCAGGTAGCGCAAAATGTTATTTTCATACACTTTGCCAATGCTCACTTTTATGCGCGGCACCTGGGCTATGTTCAGGGCTATGTTGCGGGCACCCTGGCTGCTGAGGTAAATACTTTTCTGATTCACAAAAGACAGATTGGGCTGGTTGTTCTGAAACGAGACCGGATGCTGGTACGTTTGCCCCAGTGATTTGCCTACCACGCCTGCCATTTCACCCGCCACCAACAACGTGTAATTCTGACTGCTTCCAAACTCGCCTCGTAGCACCATGCCGTTTTCCAGCCGCTCTACCGTAAATTCCCGCCGCGGATTCAACGTTACAATGCTCTGTAAATCGGCGTTGGTAATCGGCTGAGAGGTGAACACATAAATGCTTTGCTGCCCTTCTTCCAGCGCCGGCAGCACTTCGGTTACCTGCATCTGTCTGCGACTGGGCAGCACCACTTCCTGCTCAGTGGGTAGTTTGGTGGCGTAAGTGCTGCCGGTAGTAGATAGGCCCGGATTTATGCGCAACTGTACCGGAAGCGCAGCCTCAGAAGTCTGATTGACATTCTTGACTTTAACGGTGAGTTGGTCGCGGTTGCTGCTCACCAGCTCCAGCGGCAGCTGAGTATTGTTTTGGATCACACTGAGCAGTTCGCGCAGTTTGGCGTAGGCCACAGGGTAGTTAAAGTCAAGAAGCAGGCTGGCCTCTAGTTGAGTAGGATTATTCTCGTTGCGCACCCAAAACGCTTTGGCTTTCTCTAGCGCCAGGTAGGCCGTATGAAAACTTACATCCTGCCCCGCCGGAATCTTCAGTTTTGCTTCTGAATGCTTTAACAGGTTCTCGGTTAAGCTGGCTTTATAGTCAGTAGAGGGGGCGAAGGGCTTAGACGGAGAAAACACCAACTCATCAGGTGAAGCCCATTTGAATTTCCCCTCTACTTTGGGGCTGAAGGTGAGGTACGGCACCGTGTCCCACCTGTTCAGGAGAGAGTCAGGTACCAGCTTTTTGTCAAAAGTGAACACCAGGTTCTGCTCCTGCGCTATTTCCGCTTCAAAATTCTTCTGCTCTAGCCGCAGTTCATCGCTTTTGCCCCGGCAACTGAACGTAAGCAAAAGGCAAATAAGCCCCAGGCCCTGCCAAATAGCACGGAGCGGAGAAGAAGTATAGAAAAGCTTCATGTGAGGTGAAGAGAGAGGTGGTATATATTCTCTTAAACATACAAATTCCCTATATATTGTCAGAGAAGTAGATGTAATTTTTTGTTCTGTCTATCAGTTGTTTGGTAGCATTTGGAGCTGGGGTGCTGTATAGGGAAATTTTACTGTTGTGCTTGTCCTTTGCGCCAGCGCTCTACGGACCTGCCGAACCGTTACACTCCCAATTAGTTCATTATGCAAGCATCTGTAACAGTTGGCTTAAGGGTTCCACCGACACTGCCAAATCGTGCAACGCTGCTAAGTCTATTAAACGAACAGAATGAATTTTGAGGAGGCGCAATACTTTGCGTTTCCCACGCTTTTCTCTTTTGGGCCTGTTTTCCTGAAATGAGGCTTAAAATGACCTGCCGGAAATAATTAGATTTTCTGTGGTGGAATCACCGCAAATAACCATGCTTCCGGCTACCCGTAAAAACAAGCTCTTACTATTCTTCCTGAAATATGAATTCATTGAAACAGATTAAATTATTGACATGTGTACTGATGCTAGGATTTCCGCTGATGGTGAGTTGCTCTGCTTTTAACAGCAGTGTGTCAAATGATCCGGCCGTGAAAACACAGCGTGAGCACGTAGAAAATCTGAGAGCAGAGGTGAGAAACGCAGAAAGTAACACGAAAGAGGCAGAACTGCGTGAGAAAGCTGCAAAGAATAGGTTGAAAGCGGCAGAAGCTGAACTAAAGGTGTTGGAGTCTGAGGTAAAACGCAGAAGCAACCAATAATTCTGGAAGCTAATTCTTTTGTAGAGTCTTTTCTGTCTGATCTTCCTTTACAGTATGACTGAGTTTTTAACCTCTACCTGGTCACTCACCAAAAAAACTTTCAAAGAATTTGCCGATGACAAGCCCCTGGACTATGCGGCTATCATTGGGTTTTACACCATTTTTTCGCTGCCCGCCCTCCTTATCATCTTAATAAGAATTGCCGGGTCTGCTTTTGGGCAAGATGCGGTGCGGGGTGAGGTGGTTAAGCAAATTGGGGGAGTAGTGGGTCAAGACAGCGCTCTGCAGATTCAGAGCATTATTGAGAACGCCAGCCAATCTTCGTCAAGTACTATAGGTACCATCATAGGAGTATCTACCATGATATTTACTGCAACCACGGTTTTTGTGGCGTTGCAAGATGCCCTCAATGCCATGTGGGAGGTGAAGGCGAAGCCCCAGAAAGCATGGTTGAACATGATTCTGAGCCGGGTGCTTTCGCTGGCCATGGTGGTGAGCTTGGGTTTCCTGCTGATGGTATCACTGTCTATAGAGGTGATATTGGGGGTGCTTAATGAATATCTGAGGAGTCAGTTTAGTGGGGTGGCTGTTTATTTGATCACCGCTGGAAATTTTCTGGTGTCTGTTCTGATCAGCATCGCCATTTTTGCTGCAATTTTCAAGGTACTGCCCGATGCTAAAATAAGGTGGCCCAACGTCTGGGTGGGTGCCACCGTGACAGCTATTTTGTTTGTGATAGGAAAATACGTGTTGAACATTTACCTGCAGTACGATCCGCTTGCCAGCAGCTATGGTGCCGCCAGTTCCATGATTCTTATTCTGGTGTGGGTGTATTATACTTCCATTATTTTTCTTTTGGGCGCCGAATTTACCCAAGTGTATTCCAGAGCGCACGACCAAGGCATTAAACCTGTTGAACATGCTGTGAAAGTAGAAACCCATGAAGTTGAAAAAGAGGATTAGCCTATGCTGCCTAAAGCAATGAGCCCCGTTTTTAGCCTGTTTTCTGAAAACAGGCTAAAAA
>NZ_LRML01000013.1 GCF_001647285.1 Rufibacter roseus | reverse complement strand
TTACAGCTCGCTTTTTCAAAAACAAGCCGAAAACGGGAGTAGGTGGTTCTCTTGTATAACAACAAATTGCAATCAATCCTTTGATTTACACGCCCCTGAACTGCGGCTTACGCTTTTCCAGAAAAGCCGAGGTACCTTCTTTGAAGTCCTCTGATCCGCAGCAGCGACTAAAAGAGTTGGCTTCTGTCTGATAACCGTGCTCTTCTTTATCATACCACGCGTTTACGCAGTCTACAATCATACCTACCGCCAATGGAGCCTTTGAAATAATTTTCTGCATAATCTCAAGGCACTTAGAGGTTAGGCCTTCAGGTGTCGTCACATGATTTGCCAAACCTAATTCTTTTGCTTCAGCGGCCGAGATCAAATCACCTGTCATCATCAGTTCCATGGCTTTGCCTTTCCCAACTAGCTGGGTAAGCCGCTGCGTGCCTCCGTAGCCTGGTATCAAACCCAAATTAACCTCAGGCTGCCCAAATTTAGCATTGTCGCTGGCCACTCGTATGTGACAGGCCATGGCTAATTCGCACCCGCCACCTAAGGCAAAACCGTTCACGGCGGCAATAACAGGCTTAGGGCTTTCCTCAATCATAGAAAAGACATCTTGCCCCCGCTCAGAGAAGCGGCGCCCGTTTACTTCGTTTAGCTCAGCAATTTCAGCAATGTCAGCTCCGGCTACAAAAGCTTTCTCGCCGCTTCCAGTTAAGATCACACCCCTTACCGTATCATCATCATATACTTCCTGCATGGCCGTGTGTAACTCTTTCACGGTTTCAATGTTTAGTGCGTTCATCTTGCTTGGGCGGTTTACCGTAATGAACAATATTCCATCTCGGCTTTCCAGCAGCAGATTATTATAATTAGCCATAGTTTAATTTCTCCCCCTTTGAAAATCTTGAAACGAAAGGCGCAAATATAACAAAGAAAATAGAAGAGAATGTTTTGACACTCTCCACACTAAACAAAACGACTAGGCGTTATTATTCTACTTTTCACCCTTAGCAATTTTCAATTTTCCGCTTCTGCTCAAGAATTTACTGGAACCTTGGCAGTATTAATGTAGTTTGATCAATTACATTACTTTTTGTTATCTTGATTTTATATGAAAAGCCTGATCAAATATTTTACTCTTCTCTTTAGCTTATCACTTTTGATTTCTTGCTCGCCACATGCTACGGCTCAAAAGTCTAAGAAGAAGAAAAGAGCTCCCAAAGAAGTAAAAGGACATGATGGCTTGGTGAAAGGCGCTGCTCCAAGTGGCCCAAATGCTGAGCGCCAGTTTGTTTTAAGCCGTCAACAGGCTATGACGCAGGCAAAGCAAAACGGCTACTCAACCGGTTCTGCCTACTCAGGGGTTAACAACCAATACGAAAGCGGGAAAGGACGCTTTTCTATGAGGGCGTATACGAATAAAAATGCGGAAAAGAAGAAGAAAAAGAAGTCAAAAAAGATAGTGGACCAGGAAAACCCTAATGGCAAAATGTATAAAGAGGGGGTAAAGAAGCGTAAGCGGAAATTCCTGTTCTTCTAAGGATATTAACATTTGAAAAAGAAGCCCCTCCAGTAGTATGGAGGGGCTTCTTTTATTTTTCTGTTTTTTGGCTCCTTTTTCAAAACCACCTCTAAAACAGACGAACCTGTTTTCCACCAACAGGTGTAGACCTTTATGAAGATGATCAAATATCCTGCAGTGGAAACACATTCGCTGCAAACTTAACCACAACAAAAAGCCCTTCCTCTGTTAAAGGAAGGGCTTTATTATTTTAAAACAACCGCTCTCTTAGAGAGTACGCTTGATTTCTCTTTCTTCATATGCTTCAATAACATCGCCTTGCTGCAAGTCATTGAAGTTCTTGATACTAATACCACACTCGTAGCCTTGTCGTACTTCTGAGGCATCGTCTTTGAAACGCTTCAGGGCCAGTATTTCACCAGAGTGAACCACTATACCGTCACGCACCAATCTAATTTTAGAGTTACGGGTAATGGTACCGTCTGTGACCATACAGCCGGCAATGGTACCCACTTTGGTGATCTTGAAGACCTCACGTACCTCTACGTTAGCGGTTACCACCTCTTGCACTGTTGGTGCCAACATACCTTCCATGGCGTCTTTCAGCTCATTGATGGCGTTGTAGATGATAGAGTACAGACGGATGTCAATCTGCTCCTGCTCTGCCAGCTTACGCGCATTGGCCGAAGGACGCACCTGGAAACCAATGATGATGGCATCTGATGCCGAAGCCAAAAGAACGTCTGACTCGGAGATCTGACCAACTCCTTTTGAAAGGATATTCACCTGCACCTCTTCGGTAGACAGTTTCAGTAATGAGTCAGAAAGTGCTTCTACTGAACCATCCACGTCACCACGAACAATTACATTCAGTTCCTTGAAGGTACCTATAGCCAAACGACGTCCAATTTCATCAAGCGTGATGTGTTTCTTGGTACGCATGCTTTGCTCACGCTGCAACTGCTGGCGGTTATTCGCGATTTCACGAGCTTCACGCTCAGTTTCCATCACTATAAACTTATCGCCGGCTTGCGGAGCACCGTCAATACCTAACACCTGAATTGGAACAGATGGTCCTGCCTTCTTGTGGCGGCGACCCAACACGTCACTCATGGCTTTTACACGACCATAATGCGATCCGGCTACTAACACATCCCCAATTTTCAAGGTACCTGTCTGCACTAAAACAGTAGCCACATATCCGCGGCCTTTGTCCAAGGCAGCTTCAATCACAGTACCCACGGCACGACGGTCTGGGTTTGCTTTCAGGTCTAACAATTCAGCCTCTAACAATACTTTCTCCAATAGCTCGTCAATACCTTGTCCGGTTTTGGCCGAAATCTCCTGGCTTTGGTATTTACCACCCCACTCTTCCACCAGTACGTTTAACTGGGCAAGTTCCTCACGGATTTTGTCTGGGTTGGCTGTTGGCTTATCTACTTTGTTTATGGCAATTACAATTGGAGAGCCTGCTGCCTGTGCGTGGTTCAGAGCCTCTTTGGTCTGCGGCATCACGCTGTCATCAGCGGCCACCACAATAATAACCACGTCGGTTACTTTGGCACCGCGGGCACGCATGGCGGTAAAGGCTTCGTGACCCGGGGTATCAAGGAAGGTGATGTTCTTGCCAGTATCTGTAGTTACCTGGTAGGCGCCAATGTGCTGGGTTATACCCCCTGCTTCACCGGCAGTTACCTTTGAATTACGGATATAGTCAAGCAATGAGGTTTTACCGTGGTCAACGTGACCCATAATGGTCACAATTGGAGCCCGTGGCTGCAGATCTTCTTCTGCGTCTACCTCTTCTACACCAGTATTTTCTTCTTCTTCCGTTGAGGCAAACTGTACGTCATACCCAAACTCATCGGCGATAATGGTAATGGCTTCGGCATCAAGACGCTGGTTAATAGACACAAACATGCCCAAGTTCATACAGGTCTTGATCACGTCGTTCACGCTCACGTCCATAAGGGCGGCCAAGTCATTCGCAGACACGAATTCAGTTACGCGCAGAATCTTAGATTCCGCTTGCTCCTGCATTCTGCGCTCATCAGCGGCATCGGCCACGGCAGAACGTTTTTCACGACGATACTTAGCACGATTACCTCCCTGGCCTTTACCGCCGCTTAGGCGGGCCAAAGTAGCCTTAATCTGATCCTGGATTTCCTTATCGGTCAATTCGGCTTTTACGGCACGTGGGGCTGGCTGGCCACCGCGTTGCTGCCCGCCGCCTGGTCTTTGACCACCTGGGCCTCCGCCCGGACGGTTACCGCCTCCTTGTCCGCCAGTGCGGTTGTTTGCCGGAACTACCGGTCTACTTTGTTGAGCAGCATTGGCTGCGGCGCTTTGAGCGTTTCCGCCCTTAGGCACCTCAATGCGCTTGCGTTTCTTTTTATCGCCACCCTGGCCACCTGGCTGGTTGCCTCTGCGGCGCTCATCTGAGGAAGCGACAGGCTTACCACCTTTACCGCGGCCACCGCTAACTGGTAGTTCAATTTTACCTAACACCGTCAGGCCTTTCAACTGATCAGCCTGAGCTTTGATAGTTTCCTGAGGCTTGTTCTCTTCGGCGGCTGGCTCAGCTGGTGCGCTTGGCGTAGCCGGAGGAGTGGCAGGCGCAGACGGCGTTGTTGCGGCCTGGGGGGCCACCGGAGGGGTGGGCTTGGCAGGAGCAGGAGAAGGGGCTTCTGGTGCCTTTGCTTCTGGAGCTTTGGCCTCTGGTGCTGGAGCTGGCTGCGGCTGGGCCGGAGCAGCTGGCTTTTCTTCTGCTTTGGCTATTGGTGCCTCAGGCGCTGGTGCTGGTACTGGTGCTGGTGTTTGCGGAGCCGGAGCTTCTTCTTTCTTAGGTTCTGGAGCTGGGGCAGCAGGGGCTGGTGTCGGTTTTTCAGCAACGGGGGCTTCTTCAGGCTTAACCGTCTCTTGAGGAGCTGGTGTTGCTGCTGGAGCCGGTGCCGGAGCTGGTGTTGAGGCTGGAGCTGGAGCCGGTTTAGGTGGCACTGGGCGACCTTTTGCGTCTAGCTCAATTTTGCCAAGTACTTTAATACCCGGTAAAGTGGCACCAGAGGCCGGCGCTGAGGCTGCCGGGGCCTGAGGCGCAGGCTCGGCTGCTGGTTTAGCCGGTTCTGCAGGCTGCGTTCTTACCTGATTAGACTTAATAAACACCTCCGGTTCCGGCTCAGGTGCCTTTTTAGGCTCCGGACGCTCCGGTTCGGTTGGCTTTTTACCGGGCAAACTCAAGTCCGCCGCTTCAGCCTTAGCCTGCATAGACGAAGCAAATTCTTTCGACAGCATATTGAACTGCTCCGGGGTAATTTTTGAAGTAGGTCTATTATCGATATCAACCCCTTTTGACTCCAGGAACTCCACCACGGTGGAAACACTGATGTTCAAAGTGGTTGCTACCTGTTTAAGCCTCATCGATCTTTCTTCTGACATGTTCAAATATGCTGTTTTTGTATTACTGTTCTGGTTACTCAATCTCTATTTTAAAAGGATGGGTGGCCTTGGCAATCACGCGTTTTTGACCTACTTCCCGGAAAACAGGCCGAAAACGGCTCCCATCCCCCTGGTCAGATCAAATAACCCGGCCCGTAAAGCGCCCCACTAGTTGTTTTCTTCTGTATCGAACTCTTGGCGGATGATGTTGAGCAAATCCTCTACAGTCTCTTCCTCGAGCTCTGTACGGCGCACCAAATCTTCCTTGCTGACGGCCAAAACGCTGCGGGCTGTGTCTAAGCCTATGCGCTTCAGTTCATCAATAACCCAGCTCTCAATTTCATCTGAGAATTCGGTTAGGTCGATGTCTTCTTCAAAACCTTCAGTTTCTCTGAACACATCTATTTCTAAGCCTACCAGTTTACTGGCCAGCTTAATGTTCTGGCCGCCCTTACCAATTGCCAAAGACACTTGGTCTGGCTTCAGGAAAACAGATACGCGGCCAGTTTCTTCGTTTATCTTGATGCTGCTGATCTTAGCAGGGCTCAACGCCCGCTGAATATACAGCTCCATGTTGTCGGTGTAGTTGATCACGTCAATGTTCTCGTTCTCCAACTCCCGCACAATGGTATGAATACGTGAACCTTTCATACCCACGCAAGCACCCACTGGGTCAATACGGTCGTCATAAGACTCTACAGCTACTTTGGCACGCTCCCCTGGCTCACGCACAATTTTTTTAATGGTGATCAAACCATCAAAAATTTCGGGCACCTCGTTCTCAAACAAACGCTCCAGGAACTGCGGAGAAGTACGAGAAAGAATGATTTTTGGGTTACCGTTTATAATTTCAACGCGCTGCACCACCGCTCTTACCACGTCACCTTTGCGGTAACGGTCTTTGGGGATCTGCTCTGCTTTAGGAATCAGGAGCTCATTGTCTTCTGAGTCAAGAATCAACACTTCACGGTTCCATACCTGGTACACTTCACCAGAAATAATCTCACCCACCTGATCTTTGTACTTTTGGTACAGCAGGTCTTTCTCCAAGTCTTTCACGCGCTGGATCAGGGTTTGGCGGGCGGTCAATACAGCCCGACGTCCGAAATCTTCAAGCTTGATCAGCTCAGAAACTTCTTCACCTACCTCAAAGTCTGGTTCTATTTTACGAGCCTCAGAAAGGCTGATTTTATCATCGTCCCAAATGTCCTCAGAGTTATCGTCCACGATTTCGCGGTTACGCCAAATCTCAAGGTCACCTTTCTCTACGTTCAGGATGATGTCAAAATTCTCATCAGTAGACCATTTCTTACGGATCATGGTGCGGAACACGTCCTCCAAGATACGCATCATGGTAGGGCGGTCAATGTTCTTGAACTTCGCGAACTCCGCAAACGATTCGATCAATACTGAACTATCCATGTCTTGTCTTATTTAAAAGAGATTACAATCTGCGCTTTCACAATCTCACTGTAAGGCACTGTTACGGGCTCCAGCAAAGATTTCTTATGTTTCTGTTTTACCTCTTCGGCAAATAAAATTCCTTCTTCGGTGGCCTCCTGCAGCTCACCTAGTTTTTCTACGCCGCCTTCAAAAGTAAGCTTTATGTTACGTCCTACATTTTTGATGAACTGCCGGGGGGTAGTCAGCGGAAAATCTACACCTGGAGAAGACACCTCCAGAGAATACTCCAACTCCTCACCATATAGTTCCTCTATTTTTTTAGATACCCGGCGGCTTATCTGAGCGCACTGTTGTATGGTAATGCCCTGGTCGCCGTCAGCTAAAATAGTCACCTTTGGTCTCACTGGCGTATCAGACACATGCACGGACACAATAAATAGGTCTGGTTCCGGCAAAGCCTCCTGCGCAAAACCCTCAATTATTTTTCCTTCTAAAGCCATTTCTGATTTGGGTGAGAAATAAAAATGGGGACTATCTCGTCCCCTCCATTTCACTTTAATCGCACAAATGTACAAATAAATCATCTGTAACACAAGCAATAGCCTATATTCAGCGTTTTAAGTTCTTGTAAAGAAAATTTTCGGGAGAAAAATCTTGGAATTCACTCTGGCAGAGCTGTGACCGTACCGCCTTATAATCAACTAAACGCAGGGGCAGAAAGTTCAAGAGACGTATATAAACAAAGCCTGCTGTTTTAGGCCTGATTTCTTAAAAACAGGTCTAAAACAGCAGGCTCTCAAATTAGTTCAGCTGAAGCTGGGGCTATGAAAACAACCGGAACACGATAAACGCCGACACATAAGCCAAACCAGTCATGTACACTAACTGCAGAATGGGCCACTTCCAACCTTTGGTCTCGCGGTACACCACAGCGAGGGTGCTCATGCATTGCATGGCAAATACATAAAAAATCAACAGCGAGAAGGCGCGGGCGGGGGTGAAGAAAGGCTGGCCTGATGCGTCTTTCTGCGCCATCAACTTCTCTTTCACGGTAGCCTCGTTTTCGGCATCACCTACGCTATAGATAGTGGAAATGGTACCCACAAATACCTCACGGGCAGCGAAAGAAGTCAGCAGGGCAATACCTACTTTCCAGTCATACCCCAACGGTCGGATGGCAGGCTCTATGAATTTGCCAAACTTACCGGCATAAGATGCTTCCAACTTTTGACCCGCTACATGGGCTTCGGCATCGGCCTCCTCTAAATTGAGTGTAGTAAGCTCTGCCGTGGCACGTGCTTCTGCTTGTTCAATTGAATTTCCAGGGCCATATGTCGACATCACCCACAGAATAACCGAGATAGCCAAAATCACTTTACCTGCCTGAAACACGAAGGCTTTGCTTTTTTCTACAATGGTGAGACCTACGTTCTTCCAGCGGGGCATTTTGTAGGTAGGAAACTCCATGATGAAGTAGCTGCGCTCTTTGGTTTTGAGCACCCATTTCAGAATTGCCGCCGACACAATAGCCGCCACAAAACCTATTAGGTACAAAGCCATGAGCACCAGCCCCTGCAAACTCAGAAAACCAAGGAAATACTTTTCCGGCACCACCAAGCCAATCATGATAGCGTAAATGGGCAGACGCGCTGAGCAGCTCATGAGCGGCGTCACGAAAATAGTAATCAGGCGATCTTTCCAGCTTTCAATGGTACGTGTGGCCATGATGGCGGGTACGGCACAGGCCACCCCAGAGATAAGGGGCACCACACTTTTACCGTTCAACCCGAACTTACGCATGATTTTATCCATCAGGAACGTGACACGGGCCATGTAGCCGGTTTCTTCCAGAATAGCAATGAAAGCAAAGAGCAGGGCAATTTGCGGAATGAAAATAAGCACACCGCCCAAACCAGCCAATACGCCTTCAGTTAACAAGTCTACCAGCGGGCCTTCAGCAAGCGTATGAATCCAGGCGTTCAGCGAGGCCACCCCACCGTCAATCAGATCCATTGGGTAACTAGCCCAAGCGAATATGGCCTGAAACATCAGGAACAGCACCCCGAAGAAAATCAGGTATCCGAACACTTTGTGCGTGAGCACCTGGTCTACTTTGTTGCTGAACTGCTCGTTATTTTCAGCTTTGGTGACCCGCATGGCATCCAGCAGCAAAGTATTGATGCTGGTATAGCGCGAAATGGTTTCGGCAGCCTGCAGGGTGTTCGATTTGAAGCCGTATTTCTTTACCAGATCACCAATGTACTCTTTATCATCTTCTGAAAGGAAAGACAGCTTAGAATATTGGTGGGCATAATGAAGCGCCAGGTAGTCATTACTCAATTCAAAGTAGTACCTAATCTGGCGCACCATCACCAACAAATCGTCTGGAATTTCATAGAAGCTGGACCTCGGCGGCTCTACCTGCTCTGACAGCACAATTTTTAGAGCGGCAATACCACTGCCGTTTCGTGCATTTACTGGAATAACCGGTACCCCTAGTTCCTGCTGCAACTCCGCAAGGTCAATTTTCACACCGTGCTTCTCCGCCACATCCATCATGTTCAGGGCCAATACCGCCGGAATCTTCAAATCTGCCAGCTGAGTAAACAGCAACAGGTTCCGCTTCAGGTTAGAGGCATCAGCAGTAATAACCAACACATCAGGGTAAGATTCTCCCTTTTTATCATGGAGCAGGTCAATGATTACCTTCTCATCCAGTGATTTAGGGTAAAGGCTGTAAGTGCCGGGTAGGTCTATTACCTGCGCCTTCAGGCTTGGGGTCAGGTGCGTGATGCCTGTTTTCTTGTCTACCGTTACGCCCGGGAAATTACCAACCTTTTGGTTAAGCCCTGTTAAATGGTTGAACAAAGATGACTTACCGGAGTTTGGATTTCCAATGAGCGCGATCTTAGCCACTTTGCGGGCGGTGCCTACAGGGGCGGAGGAAGAAACGGGGGCCGGAGCCGGTGCAAGAACTTCAGACATAGACTAAGCTTTTAACAAAATAGTAGCAGCTTCGTCTAAACGCAGTGAGAGGGTGTAATCGTTCACAATAATGGTAATGGGATCACCTAATGGGGCGCGGCTGTTTAATTTCACCATCACCCCAGGTATACAGCCCATTTCCAGCAACTTCAGCGCCATTTCAGGGTCTGACAAGGACGCAATTTCTCCGCTTTCCCCAATCTTCAAATCCCGTACGCTTTTCTGCTGTGCCTGCACCTTACCGCTGCTTTATTTAGACTCGTTATAAACAGCCGCAAGGTACAAGGTGTTCCCTTCTATTCCAAAAAGATGGGCATGTTTAGGGGTAAAGACAAACAAAGACCTCTGTTTTGGGTCTGTTTTTAAGAAAACAGACCAAAACAGAGGTCTTTTAAAACTTAGCAGCTATTTTAAGTAGTTATACCAAGAACGACGTATGCATCCGTACTGCCTTATACTTGTTTAGGCTGGTATCTTTGGCATTTTGATGTTCATCACTTTGCCTTTCTTTCTGCTTTCCTCGGCCATAAAGCCCATTATGTGGCTTTCAATAGACTCATCAATGGTTGAGGTTAGCAAGCTAGGATTTTGTTGGGCTACGGCCTGCACAAAGTCTCTTACCATGAGCCAATCGCCGCCGCCGTGACCACTGTTTTTGTAGCCTTCCACGTCTTCGGCTTTGGGTATGAATTTAACAGATTTACGAGTGCGGAAGTCAGTTACCTCCAGCTCATCCATGTCGCCTACCATATCACCCATAGAGCCCATTACTCGGGTTCGGCGGCCGTGGTAAGAGGTGAACGCTTCCATAGAGAAATTGGCCGTTACGCCGTCTCCAAACATAATGCTGGTGATGTAATGGTCAGGCTGATCGTTTTCCATGCGGTACACGCAGCGCCCATAGTTGGTGGTGCGCAGGCGATCCATAATGGCTTCGCTGTGTTTAGATTTGTCAGCGGGCAAATCCAGCACTTTGGTACGGCTGCGTCTGTCATGATACTCTTTGATAGCTGAGTAAGGACATTCGCGCTCCACTTTACAACCGTCTGTACAGCGGGCGGTACTACCTTCAGGAGCATTTTCTTTCCTGAACCATTTCAGGTCACCCATAGCAATGATCTGCTTGCTGGGCTTATTGATCACCCACTTGATAATGTCCAGGTCATGGCAAGACTTGGCCAGAATGATAGGCGTGGTTTCTTTGGAGTTATGCCAGTTTCCGCGCACATAGCTGTGAGCCATGTGGGTATGCTCAATAGGCTCAAAATGCTGCACGCTAATTACTTCGCCAATGGCGCCCTGGGCAATCAGTTCCTTCATTTTCACGAAATACGGCGCATAACGCAGCACATGGCATACAGCCACAATCCGGCCTGTTTTGTGCGCCAATTCCAAAATGTCGCGACACTCTTTTTCAGTGGGTGCTATGGGTTTTTCAAGAAGAATGTCATACCCCATGGCCAAGGCTTTCATACAAGGCTCATAGTGCATATTATCTGGCGTGGCAATGATAACGGCATCCGCAAACTTGGGGCGCTTAAATACATCTTCCCAAGTCATAAAGCGGTTTTCAGCCGGAATATCATGAGTTGTGGCATGGCGGTCGTTACGGAACTCAATAGGTTCAGCCACGCCTACAATTTTTAACTGGTCTGGAAATTTAGCAGCAAAGTTGCCATACACTGAGCCTCGGTTACCCGCCCCAATTGAGACAGCCGTAACCGGCTTGGCCATTGGCTTGTACAGAGGGTTCTCCGGAATTTTATAAGAATAACGATTGTCACCTAAGCTAGCCAACGCTTCAGTACTGATGACGGCAGCCCCAATAGAAAGGCCTAATGACTTCAATAAATTTCTTCTGTTCATAATCTTTATATTCTAAGGCTAAACCAGACCCATCTAAAGCACGCTGGGCCATTTCATTTATTACTTGTGACTATTCTTAATGGAGGCGTTGTATTTGAGGTACATTTCATTGGCAACACTTACCGCGTCTCCTTTTGTTTCATCTGGGTAACTTTCGGTGCTGTTCACCCACTGCCATTCCCAGTTTTTAATTCTTTCATCAAAGGCCTTTTGGTCAATCTCTTGCCCTTTCTGCATTTGACCCGTTACGTAGTCAAAGTACTGTTGCCAGCGCTTTTTGTAGTAGCCATTCAGCAGCCCCGACCATTGGCGGTTTGAATACTCGCGCAGTTTGCTGTCTTTGTCGCCCCATAGGGTAATGAGGTTGCGGGCGTTCTTCTCATAGAGCCTTTTCTCCGCTTCGGTAGTACCCCATTTTTTAGAGGCATTCAGCCAACGGCCCAGCAGAAAATCTTCCTGGGTGGCCAGCAGCTTGTCCATGTCTTCTATCAGAGTGATGAACTCAGCACTGTGCTTTTTGAAGGCTGTCAAGTTTTTGTCTTTGTAGGCCTGTGCAAACCGCTGTTGAATAACTGTGGCATGGTTCGCCAGCACCTGACGGGTAAGGTCCACGGCATCGAACTGGTAGCCCTCAGTATTCTTTAATTCATCAGCAGCGGCCATCAAATGATCCCAGGCAGTTACCAGATCAAGCGGTTTATAAGTAAAATTAGTAGTCACGCCGCCTGTGTTTCGGCTGAATGTGGGTCTACCGGCTACAATAGATTCTGGGCCACCGGAGGTTACGCTGTCGGCGTAGACAGTGCGGCGCAGAATTTCCCAAGCTTTGTTCGCGTTTTCGTTTTCTTTGCCGTAGCGGCGTCTGGTGTAGCCTCTGAGCCAGGTGGTCAAGTCAATAGGGGTATCGCGCCAGGCGTTCTCCATCATGAGTTCGTACACCACTGGGTTCTGCTCAATGGCCTCGGGCGTTAAGCCTAAGCCTACTAGTTTGCCACGGTCTGGGTGGTGGAGGGCTTGAGCTGGCCAGGTGGCAATTCTATCCATGAGGCCGTACATATTTACGTTTCCGCCGAAGTTGTGCAGCATATTCCAAATCCAAGGCTTGCCGTAGTAGGCCTCGGTTTTAAGCCACATAGGGTTTTTCTCGCTCCACAAGTCCAAAATGATCATTTTGTCATCGGGCACGGCGTTGAGCATGGCCTGTATTTGCGGTGCTTTCCAGAAATCGCGTGAAAAGTGGAACAGCCAGCCTTGCATGATCCAGGTAGCCTTAGGGTCAGCGGCCGCCATGGACTGGTACACTTTCTGGCTAATGTTGTTCAGGAAAAGTGAGTCACTAGACGGTGGACGGTTCTCGTTGAAGGTATCTGAGGTGTACAAATGGTCAGTGCCATAGGTATCAATGGTTTCTTCAATGAATTTTTTGCCGATCTCCACAAACATTGGGTCGTCGGGGTCTAGCAAATATACATCAGGGAACATCTCGTCCCAGCTGGTTTTCTTCAGGTTGGCGTTGGGGAATTTCTGCTTGAACGCCGGCGGCACGTGTCCGGTGAAGGCTGGCAGGATGGGCGTCATGCCCAGCCCCCGCTCCCGCTCCAGGATCTGCTTCTGCAGGGCCTCGTGGCTCTCCATCCAGGACACGGGCAGCGGGCCTCCCCACGCGTCGAGATTGCCCATCCAGAACCAGCTGAAGTAGGCCGGGCCGCTGAAGAAGCTCTCTAAATCTTGGTCAGTAAGGCCCATGCCCTTGTACACCCGGCGGTGGATGGCGTTCTGCCCCGTCAGGGCCAGCGGCATGTTGATGCCGTTCATTGCCATCCAGTCGATCTCCCACTGCCAGCGCTCCCAGTCCCACCAGCTCATGGTGTAGTTGAAGGTGCAGTAGTTGAGGTAGTAGCGGTACTTGTAGGGGCTCACGCTCCGCACCTTCTGCGCCACCGCCGGCATGGGATTCGGGATAACGATGTTGCTCCCGTTCCAGGTAATGCTGCTGTGGGTGTAGTGCTTGAGGTAGTGGTTCAGGGCGCTGGCCACCGACACGCCGTTGTTCCCGCGCAGCACAACCTTGCCGCCCCGGCTCTCCACCTCGTACACGTCCTTGCCGTCCTCCTGCGGAATGAACTCCACCACAAACGAGGCGGCGTGCTGCGGCACCACCCGTTTGATCAGGTCATACACCGGCTTGGTATCTGGTGTAGCGGCAACGGCAGAAGCAGGCACGGTTGTGGTTGCCGAGCTAGCGGGAGAATTCTTCTGGGCACAACCTGCAACCAAGAGGACCAACCCCAGCAGGAAAGCTTTTACGCCAAATGTTTGATATGGAAAAGTTATCTTCATTCTAAGTGTTCTATCTAATATCATTCCCCTCCCCACCTCCTGCTGGAAGATGTCTATTAGGGAAAGTGTGCGCCTCCAGCCGAAGTAACACGGTGGCTGTTTTTGGCTTACTTTCTGAAAAACAAGCCGAAAACAGCCTTTTAATGCAGTTAAACAGTGTACATAAGTCATTCTAAAAGAACCTTATTGGAATGCTGCATTGAGTGAGCTTCAAAGCTCCTCTAGGTCGCACACAAGATCCATACAGGATGACAATAAATAATAGCAAGAGAGAAACGTCAACCTTCTACTGCTACTTTTCTATTTATGCTGATTCACTAGTTCTTTCGCCTTAGCCAGCGGGTTCTCAAATGGTGTTACTTTACTCACGCCGGGCTTTTTGATCCAGGCTTCCTCCCAAGCATTTAGATCTGCTTTAGGCTCGTACAGGTTCATTTTAATGCGGGGGATGTAGTAGTCTCTGATCAGGCCACTCCAGATGCGGGCAGCATAGTCTTCGTTAACTCCGCCCCAAGTGGTAATCAAGCGTTTGGCATTGGACTCGTAATAGTTTTTCTGCTCCGTGTTCTTTCCGTGCGAGCGGGCAAAATCTACCCAAGGCTGCAGGCGGTTGGTGGGATGCGACGCCAGCAAACGATCCAGATCTTGCAGAATGCTGATGGCTTTATCTCCGGCCTCTTTCATGGCAGCAGCATTGTTCTTAGCCTTGGCCTCCAGTGCTTTTTTGTAGTACTCATCAGCTTTAATGCCCAAATAGTGCATGGCCATTTCTATGGCATCGTTGCGGTAGAGTACACTACCTTTTAGCTGGTCAGAAACCGCCAAAAAGTTTTCTATGCCTTGCAGGAATTGGGGGCTGGCGTGCACACTGCCTTTCCGGCGGTTATCATACTCAACAGTTTGCCACACATACCGTGGGTAAGGCGAAAAACTGCTGTACACCGACTCGTTCAGTTGTTTCCAGGCGGTTTTCATTTTCTCTGGATAGCCGCCGTACCGGGCTTTGCTGTATTCTTCTAACCATTGGTCCAGGTTAATTTCTTCATGTGCCCAGCCCATGTCAGCAAGCAGCTCATATACTACCTCATTGTTCTCTATGCCTTCTGGCGCTGAGCCAAAACCAACCAGGGTATTACTGTATGGAGACTTTAAAGCTTCAATGGCACCCGAGGCATACATGGAGAGCACACCAGTGAAAGGCGTTTTGCCCCCGAAGTTGGGCACATAGCTGTACACCCACTGCTTGCCGTAAAAGCCTTCGTGCTCTTTCCACACCGATGGAATATTCCATACCAAGCTAGGGTATTCGTTTGCTAGGTCCAGAATCATCATTTTGTCATCGGGCACTCTGGACATCATGGCGCTCAGGGTCTTCTTGTCCCAGAACTCAGACTGCCACCCGAAGGTCCAACCTTGGGTTACCCACACCGCATCAGGGTTACCGGCGGCTATGGAATTGTAGATAGATTCCCCGTAGCTGGCCAGTAGTTCATATTTGGCTTCAGGGTCGTCTTTGGGTACGGGCACGTCCATTTCGTTGAAGCTGTCAGAAAGGTAGAGTTTGTTTTTGCCGAACTCTTTCTCCCACTCCTCTACAAACATCTTCCCAATTTTCTCGAAGAAAGGCGAATCTGGGGCCAAAACGTAAGCATTGTTTTCCTCCGGAAATCCGCCCCATTTCAGCACGTTCACCTTTAGTTCCGGATGTTTCTTCTTGAAGCCCTCCGGCACAAAACCAGCAAACGCCGGAGCAATGGGCTCAAAACCTAACTCTTTCATTCTGCCCAGAATCTGATGCTGCAGCTTCAGCTGGCCTTCATGCCAACCTTCCGGAATAGGGCCATCCCACTTATTGATGTTGCCCATGCGGTGCCAGGGCAAATGTGCCGGACCAGTAAAAAACTCTCCAATTTCTGTATCGGTCAAGCCCAGTTTCTTCCAGACGCGGGCGGCAATGGCCTCACTGCCTACCACGGCCAGCGGCATGTTCACGCCATGGAAAGCCATCCAGTCAATTTCTTTCTGCCAGCGCTCCCAGTCCCAATAAGGAGTGGTATAGCCGTAGGTGACTACGTTTAAAAAGTAGCGGTATTTGTAGGGCGAGGTAGCCCGTTGTTTGGCGTAGTCTGGCCACTGGGCGGGTATGTTCAGGTGATTCCCGCTCCAGCTCACCATACTGTTGGTGGCTTTTTTGAGGTATTGGTGAAATCCAAACGCAATAGCTACTGAACTACTGCCCCGCACAGTCAGCTTGCCGTTCTTAGCCTCAATTTCATATGTGTCTAGGCTATCCTGCGCAGGAATGTGCTCTAGCGCAATATCATCCGCTTTGTCCCCAATCAGGCGCTTTATCACGCCGCGGGCTGCTTCAATCTGCTGATTCTGCTCAGCTACTAAAGTCGCATCTTCAGAGTTTTGGTAGGAGCTGGAACAGGCTGAAATGCCTAAAATTACCACTAGTAAGAAACTGATATATGATACACGCATATGCCTGTTCGTTATGTAGGAATACTCTCGTTTTATGTGACGGCACCTTTACAGTAGGCACCTCCCACAGGGGGTAAAACAATTGGAGCTGGCAAACTTTGTTTCTGTTTTAGGCCTCCTTTTCCAGAAACAGGTCAAAAACAGGCTGGCTCTCTTTTTTTATGACACCTTATAAACTCTTTGAACCAGTAGCGTCACTATCCTGATCTAACAGCCCTTCAAAAATGTTTTCCATCACCACGGCCACCGCTCCTAATACATCTGCCTCTAGCCCAAGCTGTGACAAAGCTATCTTTGTTCTTTCTCTAAGCTGGGCCATGCAGTACTGGTTTATAGACTGCTGAATTGGGGTGGTAATGTATTGGTTTGCTTGTGCTATTCGGCCGCCCAGAATAATTAACTCAGGATTCAGGAGCTGAATCAGAATTGAAACCCCTCTCCCTAAATTCATACCCATTTCTGACAGAATATTGATAGCATACTGGTCACCCTGGTTTGCGGCATCAATCACCAACTGCGGCTCAATCTTATCTATATCTTTGTCTGACAACTCATTTAACAGAGAGTCTTGGCCAGATTTAATTCCTTCTTTTGCCATGCGGGCAAGGGCAATACCAGAAGCCACTGTTTCTAAGCAGCCTCTTTTGCCACAATAGCAAAGCGCCCCATCGTGTTTAAGCGGTATGTGTCCAATTTCTCCGGCAAAGCCAGCACTCCCGCTGATCAATTTGCCATCCATTATAATCCCCAGCCCAATACCCCAATCCAGCGACAGCACTAGCACATCTTTTTTGCCATGCGCCTGGCCAAACCTGTATTCGGCTAAGGCCATGCTTTTCACATCATTCTGAATGTAAACTGGCTTCCCGAATTTACCGGCCAGCAAGTCTTGCAGAGATTCTGCACCAGGTGCTGATTTTAGGTAGGAGTAGTTATTCCCTTCGGCGGCATCTACAAGGCCTGGCATTGTAACACCCACACCCATTATTTTCTCCCGGTTTAAACCAGAGCCCGTAATCAAATCCTCGGCATACTCATGAATGCGGTCTATGTCTGCCAAGCCATCTGTTACTTTTACAGGGAAGGTATGTATGCCCGTTATGTTATTGTTGTTGTTATCAAAAATGGCCATTCTGGTCTTGAACCGGCCAATTGAAATACCAACTACAAAGAGCGAATGGTCCCGCAGCCCGTATAGATCTGGCCTCCTCCCTCCTTCTGACTTCCCCTGCCCACGCTTTTCAACAAGCCCCTCTTCAATCAATTCTTTGATCAAACCCATAGAGGTAGGAGAACTAATCCGGAAATCAGCACAGATTTCGGCGTTGGTTCTGGGCCCTCTGACATACAGCTCCTTTACAATCTTTATTTTCTGACTATATTTCTTTTTTTCAATATAGTTTAGCTTGTCTAAGCCGGCATCTGTTAGGTGTAATGTGCTCATATAGCTATACCTTAACTTTTATAAAATAAATTCTTTTTTACTTTAATTGCAAATACTTATGTTATTTTTTTACAAAAGTACAATTTGTATTGAGAAATTTTAGCCTTTCCTGCCATTCTCTCAACTACTAGTTCCTGCTATAGGCAAACAGATTCTTACTCTTCACTGGAGGCGCTTCTTAAAATAGCCGACTTCCCGTCTACACTAGTGGCCAAAACTCTACCTTTACCCAAGGGGCGTATAGTATTCACCATGTCATAGCTTAACTGATAGGCCCATTTTATTTTCTTTTGAACCAAATCTACTGCGTACACACGCCCAAATGTGGTTCCGAAGAAGGCAGTGGTACCATCAAATACTGGCATAGAGGCTGAAAAATCATTTCCGAAACCAGCAGCAATGTTGAACAGGACTTCTGGCTTAGCACCTTTTGTACTCCAGGCCACTACTGAATCTTGCATGGTTTTTGCCACAAGCAAGTCTTCTGCATTGTTACCACCAAGCGATTCCCTTACCCGGTACCTGTCGGTCACGAAGGTATGCTCACCAGTCATCAAGTCAAACTCCCGCAGCTTTTCATCAGGTGCTACCATGTACACGTGGCCGTTCTGAATAACGGGTACACACATAGCCGGAGAATAATAATGGCTGTACTCATTGTTGCGCCACTTCCAAGCAAGAGATCCGTTGTTGGCATTTATGGCATAAAGGGTCTTGCCCCAAGTACCAAATACTACTTTTCCTTCCGCTACGGTAGCTCTGCTTGCCGGAAACCCTTCCATTTCTGTAAAAGCCCATAATTGCTCTCCTGTTTTCAGATCAATAGCTCTAAAAATACCATCACTGCCGCCTATGAAGACACGCCCGCTTTCTACCACTGGAGAAGCTAATATGGGCGCCCCGGTTGTCACACGCCAAAGCAATTTTCCGTTTTTCGCATTCAGGCAGTAAATGGCACTGTCTGCAGAGGCAAATAACACTCTGTTGCCTACTACTTCCGGAGAAGCATAAATAGACTGGCCTGTTTTGAAAGACCAGTTACGCTCGTTTTTTTTAGGATTGATAGACTTAAACTCACCTAAGAGGTTTCCGAAAAGAATCTGTCCTTTCCAAACTGCAGGGGTAGATACTATGTTACCTTTATCTTGATGCTCCCAAACCACCTGCACCTGCTTCTGCTCCGGTGCAATTGGGGTTCTGTCAGAAATATTAGCCGTCGCATTAGTTCTTGTTTTCTTTACAGACCTAGGCAAAGAGGCCCAGAACTGACCATCCGGCTTGCCTACTTCTACCATTTTTACAAAGATTGAGTCTGCTGTTAAGTGAACCACGTTGTAAGCCAGCGTACTTGACCTCACCTGTGCGGTTCTGGTCATGATACCCGGAATACCGTCATAGTTAAACAGCTTGTTCACATGGCCATGTCCACAAAAAACGGCTAATGTATTTACCTGATGCAGCTTATCAATCAGTTCATTGTAGTTACTTAAGCCGGCATCTAAAGGATAGTGACTTAAAAAAACAACGGGTTGCTGTTTTGGAGTTATCTTCACTAAACTGTCTAACCAGCGCATTTGGTCCAATGGCACGTACCCTCTTGACATCCGCCCGTATGGCCCTGTACTGAACCCGATAAAACGAACGCCATTGACATCTGCTACAAACTTTTGCTCTTTCCAGAGTTGATCATAGATAAGTCCGCCACTTGCTGACCAGCCTGTATCATGGTTTCCGGGCACAATATAATAAGGCATGCTCAGGCCATCCATTAACCGCTTTGCCTCCTTTAGTTGGTCGTCGTATCCAAAGTCGCTGACATCGCCGGCATGAAGCACAAACTTCACCTCTGATCTTTGGTTGATATCTTTCACAATAGTGGCTAAACCAGAATTATTTCCTGATTTGCCAATGTGCGTATCTGTCACTACTGCAAACGTGAGTGTATCTTGGCGCTGCATACTAAACGCACCCAGCATCCCCACCGCCGACCACAGCAGTACCATTAGTGAACTTTTAACCCAAAATTTCATAGTTGCTATTTACCTATGTTTAAAACCGCCACAACGGGTCTATGGTCAGAGGCATAGGTTTCGTATATTACTTTGTGGCTCTCTACACTGAACTTGTTGGCAGGATGGCGATACGCAATAAAGTCTATAGCTCTGGTAGGCGCAGAGGCAGGAATAGTTGGGGCGCAGTTTTGGCAAGTTCGCTGGAAATGAGCATCAAGCTTATTGATCACTTCTGTTCCCGGCACTGCATTAAAATCTCCGGCAATGATAAAGGGCAAAGTTTCAGAAGTAGTAACTCTTGCTATTTCCTCTATCTGCAGCAGCCTGTTAGTATGGTCAGACTGAGCATCTAGGTGGGTATTTCCGAAACGTATAAAAGTGCCATCTGGCAAGGAGATTTTGGCTGTTGCCAGAATTCTTGGTTCCCCACCGGTCCCTGATTTGGTTGGCAGCCTATGCACCTTTGCTTCAGAGAGCGGGTATTTAGACAATAGGGCTACCCCGTATTCCCCACCCTGATAATCTATGGCTTTTGCAAAATAGTACCGCATGTGCAGTCTACTTGCAATTGCTTGCGCCATATTTATTCTACCTGAACGAGTCGTATTTACATCTACCTCCTGCAGTGCCAGCAAATCAGGCTTATCTCCATTGACAACATTAACAATTGCCTCTATATCTGTTACACCTGGCCTAGTGGGAGGATTGCCGTAATGAATGTTATAAGACATTACTTTCAACGAAGTAATATCTTTTTTTTCTTCCGGCACAGGGTCTGTGGTATCTGATTTATCACAAGAAACAGCCAGAATAGAGGCAAATAGAAATAAGCTTAAAAGTAATCTTGACATACTAGAACATTGTCGCCAGTTGAACCAGCTAATTTTAAACATATAAGCTTTACATTACCCACAACTGCATAGTTCACCTCACTCAATGGCTGCTCCCTGTAAACTAATGATGTTATGCTTTAAGGGGCAGCGAAGACTTAAACCAAGCGCTGGAAACTTATTTATTCAAAATTTAGAGGATTTTCTGATAAAACACAAAAACTTTTATTATTTTTTTTGTTAACTAAAGGTTCTTTTAGTAAATATTATCATATTGTTAAATTTTATTTTACTAGTTATATACTCACTATGACTTAATAAAGCCTTTATTACAAGGAAATAAACAGGAACTCAAACAGTAACTCATGCAAATAGTAATAGCGCCTGATTCATTCAAAGGAAGCCTATCAGCAAAAGAGGTGGGGCTTACCATTCAAGAAGCTTTTCAATTAGAACTACCTGATGCCAACATAAAGGTAATTCCTATGGCCGATGGCGGCGAGGGCACTCTTGAAACTTTATTATTTGCCACCAACGGAGAAAAGATAGCCACCACCGCTACCGGTCCCCTAGGAAACTCAATGTCCACCTGCTATGGAATTTTAGGTGACAAGCAAACGGCTATTATAGAAACCGCCGCTGTAGCAGGAATCACCATGGTACCCCATGACAGAAGAAACCCATTACTTACCACTACCTACGGACTTGGCGAGTTAATTTTAGAAGCCATTGAGAGAGGGCTTCGGAACTTTATAATAGGCTTAGGAGGAAGCGCCACAAACGATGGCGGCCTTGGCATGCTACAGGCGTTGGGCGTCACTTTTCAAGATGCGAGCGGAGCCTCTGTTCAGCCCATTGGAGCCTCACTAGGTTTGATTACTCAGATAGATTTTTCCACGCTAGACCCAAGAATAAAAGACTGCACCATTAAAGTAGCCAGTGATGTGCAAAATCCGCTATGCGGCCCGGAGGGAGCTTCTTATGTATACGGGCCACAGAAGGGCGCAAACCCTGAGCAAGTAGAGCTTTTAGACCAAGGCATGCAGAACTATGCCAATCTGGTAGAGAGGGCCATAAAGAAGCCCCTGCAAGAGATACCAGGTGCCGGCGCCGCAGGTGGTTTAGGTTTTGCTTTTCTCTCTATTGGTGCATCAATAGAACCTGGAGCCAAAATCATAGCCACCGCCACTGGGCTGGAGCAATTCATAGCATCTGCAGATTGGGTTATCACCGGAGAAGGGCAGAGTGATTATCAAACCTTGTATGGAAAACTTCCTTTCTTTATAGCTCAGCTTGCAAAGAAATACCACAAGAACACTATTTTAATTTCGGGCAGTCTGGGGAAAAACCATGAGCGGCTTCTTGAGTTCTTCGCTAGCTGCCATTCCTCTGTTCCGGCACCCATTGCCTTACCTGAAGCAATGGCAAACGCTAAACAAAACTTGTCTTCTTGCTCCCGCAACGTAGCTCGGTTACTTCTGCACACCTCATTCAAAAACTAAACCCTCACTAAGTTATGGTTCAAGGCCCAGTGCTTTATTTGATTCTTCTTTTAGGGGTAGGATTTATTGTGTTAGCCACCACTAAATTCAAGCTTCATCCATTTTTAAGCTTGCTTTTGGCAGCCTTTGGAGTAGGAATAACCGCCGGAGTTCCCTTGCCTGAAGTGACAAAAGCAGTGAACGAAGGTTTTGGTGGGCTAATGAGCTACATAGGCATAGTGATTGTAGCTGGCACCGTAATTGGCAAGATTTTAGAAAAATCTGGGGCTGCGCTTCGTATGGCCGAGGTGGTGCTCAAAACTGTAGGTGAAAAGAGACCGCAACTGGCCATGTCCTTGATTGGCGCGATAGTTAGTATTCCTGTTTTCTGTGACTCCGCCTATGTTATTTTGTCCAGCCTGAGAAAATCACTTGCCCACCGGACTAATGTATCTTCGGCCTCTATGTCTATTGCGTTGGCAACAGGTTTGTATGCCACCCATACGCTAGTACCGCCCACTCCGGGACCTATTGCCGCGGCAGGCAACTTAGGGGCAAGCAACTATTTGGGAACAGTGATTATAATAGGGTTACTTGTGGCCATCCCGACAACCTTAGCGGGATATTTCTGGGCTACCAAAGTTGCTGCTTCCACTTCCACTCAAGAAGAAACTAATTTAAATGCTCCCCAGGCTAACCTGCCTGAACATTTTGGCCCTCTCCCCTCCACTGCAAAAGCGTTCACCCCTATCTTTCTGCCTATTGTCTTAATAGGTTTAGGCTCGGTTATAAGCTATATGCAATGGCAAAATGAGTTTTCAGAAGTGCTTTTATTTATAGGTTCGCCCGTGGTTGCCCTCTTGATAGGTGTACTCGCTTCTTTTGCACTATTCCCCAAGTGGAATGAAGAAACACTTACCGGTTGGGTTGGCGAAGGGTTGAAAGACTCTGCCATCATTTTATTGTTAACAGGGGCAGGCGGCGCTTTTGGAGCGGTCATCAAAGCAACACCCATTTCAGAAACTATACAGGGCATGGCCAGTGGCGGATCTTTACCTGGGGCTTTTATTTTATTTGCTCCCTTCTTAATTGCCGCAGCTTTAAAAACAGCCCAAGGCTCATCAACAGCTGCCATCGTCATTACCTCTGCCCTTGTTGCCCCTACCCTTGCACAGGCGGGCGTTGATGGCGCAGTTCCTTTGGCCTTGGTAGTAATGGCCATAGGTGCTGGGGCAATGGCAGTAAGCCATGTAAATGATAGTTATTTTTGGGTGGTAACACAATTCAGCGGCATAAGAGTGGCAGATGCCTACCGAGCCCATACTATGGCTACCCTACTTCAAGGAATCACAGCCTTTGGCTGCACACTACTGCTATGGTTTCTCTTGGTCTGAGACACCAATTTAATCTAAGCCTTGAATAATATCACATTTACATGCAAGAGCTTTTTGCACCAGCTCTACATGTTATACCAGCTGCATTTTCAGGCTACTTTTTCTAAATCTTGCCTAAAACGCACTTCAAACCTTATACCCTGAAGCAGAAGCCCCTGCAAAAGCAACATTGCTTTTGCAGGGGCTTCTTATGTAATCTTCTTCCCTTCTTGTCAAACGAGAAGCAAAGTCAATATGTGCTTTATATTTACTTATTTTGGCTGAATCTGTAGTACCGCAAAAACAGGTAAATGATCAGAAGCGTATGTTTCCTGAATGACTTTATGCTCTACTACCTGAAATTTATCTTTCGGGCGATAGGCAATATAATCTATGGTCCTATTGGGGTTAATAACCGGAATAGTTGGCTCACAAGGGTTACAGGTACGGGCAAACAAAGCATCTAACCTCTTGATGGTTTCACTTTCTGGTCTGGCGTTAAAATCACCGGCTATGACCACTGGCAAAGAAGAAGCATTCACTATTTTACCTATTTCTTCCATTTGCATAAGCCTATTCTCTTCTCTACGCACTTCTAAGTGAGTAGAAGCAAAGATAAATTCAAAACCACTGGGGGTTTTAATGCGGGCAGTAGCCAACACCCTTGGCTCTGGATTAGTGCTTCGGTCATCGGGCAAGGGGTAGGTGCGTGTGTCAAACATGTCATATTTAGACAGAATAGCTACCCCATAGTCACCACCGTCGTGGTCAATGGCTTTGCCAAAGTAATAGGCTTTCATGCCTGTTCTTGCAGCAAGTTCCTTGGCCTCATTTATCTTGCCAGAGCGGCCTGTGTTTACATCTACTTCCTGCAACGCCACCACATCTGGGTTTGCCTCATTGATGACTTTGGCAATGGCATCTAAATCAATAAATGTTTTCTCCTTGCTTGGCGGATTAGCATAGTGAATGTTATAGCAAAGCACCCGAAGTTTTTCTGGGTTCTGAGTTCTGCTGTCTCTCTCAGTACTAGCCTGACCACCTGTAGAAGTTTGATTAACGGACGGAGAACAGGAGGCCACCAAAATGGCGACCCCTGTTACTAATCCATGAAGAAAATTTTTCATTAAATACTGCTAGTTATAAAAGGCTTTTAAGCATTGAAGGCTGAAGGAAAATGATTATTTGCTCTGACCCGTGTTCTTCACATTTCTTCCTTTCATTGGCCAGTAAGAATTAGCTGGCCCACTTTCCGCTACCGCTATTTTGAAAAGCTTTATGTTTGCCCCAGAAAGAGCCTCTACATAAACGGTTCCGTCACTGGCAATAGTAGGTGAATTCACAACGCCATCTCCTAATTGAATTTCTTTCAGAAGAATACCGTCTTTGCTCACTACTACTAAATTACCGTTTGTAGCTCCAATGTATACTCTGCCTTCAACATCTACCGCCGGAACACTCTCATTTGTAGACAGAGGATAGGTCCAATTAATCCCGCCAGTAGCTGCATTAAGCGATACTAATCCAGCACCTGCACCGGTGTAAAGGTCTCCGTTAGGGCCTATCACTACGCCAGATTGGGCGGCACCGGTAACATCAGCAGACCATTTAACGGAACCTGTGGCACCATTATCCGTGATAGCCACTACGTGAGCATTGGTGGTGTAGTAGATAGTACCATCAGCACCCATTGACAAGGAGCTACCGTGGGTGCCGCTGCCCATACCTACAGATTCGCTCCACTTCATGGTTCCATCAGCGGTATTTACAGCCCAAAGCTTGCCTTCATTTGTGTTAAGGGCATATACTGTAGTTTCATCTTTGCTGAGCACGGGTGCAGTGTAGAAGGCTCCTTGATTTACAATTTGCCAACGCTTATCACCAGTTGGGCTCCAGGAGTAAAGACCGCCATCTGAAGATTGTAGCCTTGAACCATGGTAAATGTTGCCTTGTGTATCAACCGCAGGAGTAGTGTTTGAGGCTCCCCTGCCACCTTTAGTCCACATAACTTCTCCCGTAGCACCATTGAGCTTATAGACCATGTTGGCGTTTTGCCACGTATTAACGTAAATATGGCCATCTGGGCCAATAGAAGGGGCATTAGCAATATAACTGGCTGTAGCAGTGGCCCATTTTAAAGTTGCCGTTGACCCATTGTCCGTCACTGCCACTACTTTACTAGTATTAACCGGGCTTCCATTTCCTTCTACATAATAAATGGTTCCGTCATCTCCAATTACAGGTGAGCTAGATCCTTCATTGAGTTTGCTAACGGTTGTGTTGTTGTTGAACTCCCACACAATATTAGTAATCAACTCTTTTGGCGGAGGCGCTACCTCCACAGTTTTAGAAACCTCAAACGAACCGCCTGCCTGGTTCTTTACCGTTAACTTTACTGTATAAGTGCCGGCAGTAGTGTAGGTGAAGTAAGGGTTGCGCTTGTTAGAGGTAGAGTTGTTAGCATCTCCAAACTCCCAATGCCATTCAGAAATAGGGCTTGACCCTTCTGTAGGATCAGAGTAAAAGAGAATCTCAATGCCCTCTACCGGCGACGAGGGGGTGTAGTTAAAATCTACGCCCGGAGGCGCCATATCTACCATGTCATCGTCTTTACAGGCATACAATGAGAGGCCCATTAACAGAGACATAAAAAGTATTTTCACGTTTCTCATTTTGTTTCTTATTAAGGTGATTTACAGTTCTGTTGCAGTATCAATTTAGTTTAAGACCCGCCACTACAGGCAAGTGGTCTGAAGCGTAAGATTCAAGTATAATCTTATGTGAGGCTACTTTCATTTTATCAGTGCTTCGGAACATGATAAAATCAATGGCGCTCTTAGGATTATAAGCTGGAAACGTAGGTGAGCACGTATGCCGGCAAGTTCTGGTATATTGGTTGTCAAACAAGTCAACAGTTGCACTACCGGGTAATGCATTGAAATCTCCGGCAAGCATAACTGGGCGGGTTTCGCCTTTCAAATACCTTAAAATTCGTTCTCCCTGGTACAGGCGGTTCTGCTCGCTTTTATGGTCTAGATGGGTGGAAGCAAAGACTATTTCTTTGCCTGATGGCAATGCCACCCGGGCAACGGCCAGTTTCCGCATTTCGCCACCTACCCGCGGGTCTGCGGGCAGTTCATACCCTACTGTGTCTATAAAAGGGTATTTAGAGAGAATAGCGATCCCATATTCCCCGCCCCCAAAAACATCCATGGCTTTTACATAAAAGCTGTACATGTTGGTAAGTTTACCCAATTCTCTGGCTTGGTGAACAGTTTTCCCAGACCTCTCGGTATAACGGTCTACTTCCTGAAGCGCCACCATATCCGGCTTACCCTCATTGATTACCCTGGCAATGGCGGGCAAGTCTCGCTTACTTCCAGCAGACGGTGGATTGCCTAAATGGATGTTGTAGGTCATAACCATTACATCTGGAGTAATAGCTTCAGGCGTGTCAGGCTGGGTGACAGGTGCTGGCTCATCGTCTTTTCCACAGGCTGCAAAAAAGACCATCACCATAATGAATACCGTCGCTTTCCAATTTCCTGTCTTCATATGCTTACCTACAAAAGCTTTGTATCATGAAGGGTACCCTTCAGTTGTTCTGTCTTTCTTTCCAAAATCTGCCTCCTGCTCTATTAGGCGGGAAGCAGAGATTATAGAAAATGTTCTTTACCAGTTCGGGTTCTGCCCTAAGCCAGGAAATCTTTCTAACTGTGACAGCGGAATTGGCCACAGATAGTGCTTAGCCGGGTCAAAGGATCTTCCGGAAAGGGCTATGATAAATCCTTGGGGGTCTCTGCGAAGGTTGGCGGCGGAGGCCGGGTTAGACAACCAGTTCACATTGGTTCCTTTTGTGTCCTCGGCCAAAAGATGACCTTGTTGCCAGCGCTTAATATCAAAATAGCGTTGGCCTTCCAAGGCAAGTTCTACCCGGCGTTCACGTCTGATCTCTTCGCGTACGTCAAGACCATTGGCCGCTAGCTCATTTAAATCCATGTGCTTCATGCCTACGCGGTCGCGCAACAGATTAATGGTCATATCAAGGTCTGCCTGGGTCAGCTTGCCCTGCTCCAACCTTGCCTCGGCATACGTCAATAAAACTTCAGCATATCGCAACAGGTGGATATCATTGTAATCCCGGCCCACAATACCAACGGTTGAGAGCTCCGCATACTTAGTAAAGTAATACCCTGTAACGGTTACGGCCCCACGCCCGTCTGACGTGAATTTAGGCACCATGAAAACAGAAGGGTCAGGATTTTGATTGGCCGGACGACCATCCAACCGTCCGCCCCAGGCGGCTCCTGGTTGCAAAATAGTCTGGGTCATGCGGGGATCGCGGTTTTCAAAAACATCTTCGTACTTGCTTACGCTGTACAGCGGCGACCTATCAATAGGCAAACCATCCTCCATCAAATAACTGTCTACCAAAGATTTAGTAGGATTCCAGCGCACTACCTGGTCTGGTACCTGAATCTCGCGACTTAAGTTGTGGTATGAAATATCCTCCAGATGCAGGCGAGCGATAATTGTTTCTTTGTTGTTGCCTGTTGACAATTTCCCTTTATAGGTAAATAAGTCATAGTAATTGCGGCTTGGGTCACCAGATGTAAACAATGAGTAAACACCCATATCCATTACATCCTTAGCAGCTTTCTCGGCAACCTCCCAGCGGCCGTTGTACAAGGCAATTCTAGCTTTCAGGGCCAAGGCAGCCCCTTTGTTCATGCGCCCCAAATTAGCACCGGTTGGAATGGTGGGGCTTAAATGTTGAGCGGCTGTTTCTAAGTCTTCTAAAATAAAGTCTACTACTTCCTCTTTAGGTGTACGCGGCACAAAAACCTCATCTAAAGTCAAGGTTGTGGTTACTAGAGGTACATCTCCCCAGAAATTGGTGAGGTAACTGTACATTAGCGCTCTAATTACCCGCACCTCAGCGGCTAGCGCCTCTTTGCGCGCCGGATCTATATTGGCTCTATGGTAATTTTCCAGAAAAGCATTAGCCTGGCGTACTCCCGCGTACTGGGTGGTATATTCAGTATTTAGAGTAGCTAGGTCGTTTCCGAAATTCCCGCTACCAATGAGCTGGTAAGCAGTGGATGAAGGCCATAGGGTGTTATCCCCCATGTTCTCCATATCAACGGTGTTTTTAGCCTTCACATTTGCATAGAGGGCATTTACAGCCAACACCAACTGATCTTCAGTTTGCCAGAAGGTTTCATTAGAAATTTCATCTAAAGGAGCACGCTCCAGAAAGTCATCGTTACAGGACCCCAGCAAGAGCGCACTTAACAACAGGCTATATATTTTTGTCTTTTTCATGATACTGCTTACTTAAGATTGATGTTTACACCCAACACAAACGTTTTCACTTGCGGGTAAAAGTTTCCGTTGCTGATAGGAGATTCTGGATCATAACCATAGAAGTAGTCTGTCTTGGTGAATATATTGTCAGCTGAGGCATAGATGCGCAGACGGCTTACCCGCATTCTTTCAGTTAGAGTGGCAGGCAAAGTGTACCCTAGTTGCACATTTTTAAGGCGTAGGTAAGAAGCATCTTCTAGCCAATAAGTAGAAAGGCGCTGGTTATGCGTCAATTGGTATGCTAACCTAGGGTAGCTTGCTCCAGGGTTGTCTGGTGTCCAGCGGTCTAAGTGCACGGTTTGGGCCATGTTACTTTCGGCCGCAAAAGCGTGCCGGGCATTACCCATTAAGTAACCGTCTACATCTCCTACCCCTTGCAGGAAGAAACGGAAGTCTAACCCTTTCCAGGCTACGTCACCTCTAAAACCGTACGTGTAACGCGGGATAGCACTCCCAATTACTTGCCGGTCGCCTTCCAGTGTGATCTGCCCGTCTCCGTTCAGGTCTTTGTAGATAATGTCACCGGGCGCAATTCTGTCACCGGCAATGTATGGGAAATCGGCTACAAATGTGCCAGATTCTGGTTTGTAGGAGAAATCAGACTCCTGGGCCAGACGATCGGCCACTAACCCATAAAATGCATCAATTGGGTGGCCTATTAAACGAACCTGGTCACCGTAGGTAGCCAAGGTACCGCCCAGGCTGGTAATCTTGTTTCTTACGTCTGATATGTTGAAATTAAAGCTATAGTCAAAATCACCTTTGCGGTCTTTCCATCCTGCCTGCAACTCCCAACCTCTATTTTCTACTCTACCTGCGTTTTGTGGAGGGAATATATTCCCGAAAGGGGCTGGCTGCGGAAGAACCAAAAGAATGTCGGCTGTTTCATTAATAAAGTAGTCACCAGTAATGTTCAGGCGGTTATTGGCAAATGCTAAATCAAACCCTGCATTTCGTTTAATAGCTGACTCCCAAGTCAATATTTCATTACCCACCCCAGTTTGCCTCATACCAAGAGTTATTTGGTTTCCTATGGGCATGGTGGCCACTGTACCTAGGATATCCATGTATCCAAAATCAATGACACTACCTCCTGGCAAAGTAACCCTATCATTCCCCTGTGTTCCGTAAGAGAACCGCACTTTACCGAAATTCACTACATTCTGGAGTCCTTCAAAGAAGCTTTCCTCAGTAAACACCCAACCTATAGAAGCAGCAGAGAATAAATCCCAGCGCACATCACGCGCGAATCTGGTAGACCCATCGTAGCGGAAGTTTAATTCTAACAGATACTTGTCTCTGAATCCGTAGTTTAACCGACCAAAAGCCGAACGAAGGGCATTTTGGGATGCACTGCCGCTGTTGCGCTGGTTATCGGTACCTAGGTTGATGTGCCCTACTTCTTGGGTGGCCAAGTCTGTTCTTGTGGCGGCAAAGTTATCACCAATAGATTCTTCTTGAGAGACCCCCAACAAAAGTTTCACGTAGTTGTGGTCAGCAATTCTTTTTTCATACTCAGCGGTACCAATAAACGTTTGGTACAGGTTCGTATAGTCGCGTGCGTCAATAGAATTAGGGTAGCCGGTTCTATAGATAGGTTCAGTAACTGATTGGTCTGGGCTATAATAGTTAATGGTTTTGTTGAAGATATCGCGTTTAGAATTAGATCTAATGACGCCATACTGCCCTCTCACATTAAGCCCTTCAATGATTTTTAAATTTGCGCTCAAGTTACCGGTAAATTCCTGTGACCCGAATTTGTTATAACCTCCGTCAGTAGCCATGGCAATTGGGTTACTCTGCCCACCATGGTAGCCCCAAGTACCTGTGGTAAAGCGTACCGGAACCAATGGCCTAATGGAAAGGGCTGAATAAAGTGGGCCCGTACCAGAAGCGGCGCCAGAGTACGCTCTATCTATGTAGCCCAAATTGGCAGCAACATCAAGGCGATCGACCAGAGTGGTACTTAATTTGGCCCGCACATTGTGTCGGTTGGCCTCAAAAGCGTCACCGGTTACTAAACCTCCCTCTTTCAGATAACCGTAAGAAAGAGCGTAGTTCACATTGTCTCCGCCCCCATTTATACTTAAGTTCTGGCTATACTGCGGTGCATAGCTTTTATAAATTTCTTTCACCCAATTGGTATTGGCATAGTAGTTAGGGTCAGAACCATTGCGGGCAATCTCAATTTCTTCTGGAGAATAGGTTGGGTTACGGCCAGCGTTCACCTGAGCCTCATTGAGCAAGGTCATATAGTCGGGGGAGCCCAAGAACTCAGGCAAAGCAGTTGGCGTCTGCACTCCAAAATAGGAGTTATAAGATATAGTTGGCTTACCCGACTTACCTTTTTTAGTAGTCACCAAAATAACCCCGTTAGCACCTCTTACCCCGTAAATTGAGGAAGACGCTGCATCTTTGAGTACGGTAATGGTCTCAATATCATTTGGATTTAGAATATCCAAGGTGCCACTTGGAATTCCATCTATCACAACCAAAGGGGTAGCATTTCCTAGAGTACCAATACCACGTATTCTTATAGTACCGCCGTTGTTACCTGGCGCACCGGAAGCACCGGTAATGGTAACGCCAGGCATAAGCCCCTGCATACCGGAAGTAACATTTGTAATAGGTCGGTCTTCCAGAGCTTCTGCATCAATTTGGTGCACAGCGCCAGTTAGGTTGGCTTTTTTCTGGGTTCCGTACCCTACCACCACCACTTCATCTACTACACGGGCATCAACCCTTAGAGAGACTTCCACCCTGGTGCGGTTTCCGAGCACAACCTCCTGATCCTGGAAACCAATGTAAGAGATCAAAAGCACCGGCTGCGGTACTCCAGCAGTATTTATGGCAAAATTCCCTGCCGCATCTGTTACGGTGGCAGTAGTTGTTCCCTTTATAACAACAGTAGCCCCTATAAGCGGCTGCCCTTCCCCATCTCTTACCACTCCTGTCACTGGTCCGTTCTGCCTCACGGTTCCAAGAGAATGCGTAGCAACCTTAGAACCCGAGGCTTCAGTTTTCATACTGACTGCATAACTCTCAACCGGAGCAACAGCAAGCAGTGCTAAAAACAATAAGGAATAACCTTGGCGAGCGCCTTGCTTATTTCCTGAGAGTATTTTTTTATTCATACAACGTGTGCTTTAGTGGTTTTTTCTGTTCCTGAATTCATTAAAATGCTCCATTCACCTGTGGCCCGTAAAAACTACCACAACTGAATAACTAACTCATTAGACTTTTCTGCACTTAAGCAGCCGGTAGGGTAAAAACTCTTACTTCAGCCACACGCTCTACTGCAACTCACCAACCCCTCATCACCTGCAGCTAATTTTTTATTTCAACTCTTGCCAAGAAGCAAGATTTTCTTTCTCAGTAATTATCGCAATGCCTTCTTATTATTGGCGTGAGCTTACCACACATGAACACAGGCAGATCAAGCACTCATCACCACTACATATGCACTACCTAAATATTAAGCAGTCTTATGCCTCCCCCAATACAAATGCCTTGCTGCCCATGCTTCAAATAGTGTATTAAAGATGCCGCCTTATTTTATAAAATCAAAAACTTTTGCTATTTTTTTTTATAAGTCATAATTAATTAACAATAAATTAGCACAACAATAACACTTTTGTAATGCGCAGTAGCCAAACAGTAATACCAGTAATTTGTTGGTGCAATTCTTGTTCTTTGTTGAGCAATGGATTGGAAGCTGTCCTTTATTTTGCTATTCTTTTCGTTCCAGTACTACCATTAAAATCCTCCTTCTTTAAGAGCTATTGCGTACTAAGGGATTTTTATATAATTTTATTCAAACTAAAAATTTAAAGAGCATGGCATTGTTCACTTCTAATAACCCAACTTTAAAAGAAGAAACCTTCACCCAAGTGGGTGCTGGTGAATTGTCTGATGGCCGTGTCATGACCCTGAACGGCACCATTGGCAAGTCAGCCTTACTATTAGCTATTGTGCTCACCTTTGCGGTATTGTCAGGAAACATTATTGGCGCCCTTGGCCTACCTTTTGAGTCTCTGATCTTTATTCCGCTGGTGGGTGTTGGTCTGGCTTTCCTGATTGTCTTCAAGAAGCACTTGGCTCCTTATGTGGCACCTATTTACTGCGCTATACAAGGTTTGTTCCTGGGCGGCATTTCCTCTATTCTAGAGGCTCGGTTCCCTGGTATTGCCTCACAGGCAATGCTGCTGACCTTTACTGTGTTTGGTGTTATGTTACTTTTATACAGCACCCGCATCATTAGAGCCACTGAGCGGTTCAAGTCTATTATCATCACAGCTACCTTTGGCATTTTTGCTTATTATATGCTGGCTTTGGTGCTGCAATTCTTTGGCGTGGAGATGGCTTTGATACACAGCAGTGGTATTGCCGGTATTTTGTTCAGCTTATTAGTAGTAGTGATTGCCGCCATGAACCTGATTCTGGATTTTGACACCATTGAGCAAGGTGTGAATTACGGAGCTCCTAAATATCTGGAATGGTATGCCGCCTTCGGCCTTACCGTTACCTTGATCTGGCTGTACATAGAAATTCTGCGGTTACTTTCTAAGTTAAACAGCCGCAACTAAAAAGTATAATGTTTTTTACAGAAAAGCCCCAGCATTTGCCGGGGCTTTTTTTATGCTCCTATTTTAGGCCTGCTTTTAGAAAAACAGGCCTAAAACACTACTCATTGTAGAAAACCCGCTTTACCCGTGTGCTGACATTGGTAAGCAATTCATACGGTATGGTGCCAATACGCGTAGCCAACTCTGTCAGCGGCAGACCTTCCCCAAACACCACTACTTCATCCCCGGCTCTTACGTCTAAACCGGTCACATCTACCATGCACATGTCCATGCACACGTTGCCGATGATGGGCGCACGGTGACCGTTAATGAGCACCTCACCAATCCCATTGCTGAAGCGGCGGTCGTAGCCGTCGGCGTAACCAATGGCAATGGTGGCGGTTTGTTTGGCTGTTTCTGCTATGCCTTTGCGGCTGTAGCCCACGGTATCCCCCGCTTTGATTTGCTTTACCTGGGAAACGGTGGTTTTGAGACGGCCCACAGTGAGCAGACCGCTTTGCTCCGTACCCGATGATTCTACTCCGTACAAGCCAATTCCCAAGCGCACCATGTCAAAAGCAGCTTCTTGCCCAAAGCGCACAATGCCTGCTGAATTTAAAATATGCTTAATTACTTTGTAGCCCAACACCTCCTCTACCCGCGCTGCCATTTGGGTGAACTGCTGCATTTGGCTTCGGGAAAAGTCATTATATAAGGCCTCATCGGCGCCCGCCAAGTGGCTGAACACGCTTTGCACCCGCACGTGCGGCACTTGCGCCAGAACTTCCAACGCTTCTTCCAACTCAGCGACATCAAAACCGAGACGGTGCATGCCCGTGTCTAGCTTCAGGTGGATGAGGGGTGTTTTGGCGCTGTTTTCTGGAAAATAGTCTAAAAACCGGTGCAGCAAATCGGGTGAGTAAATCTCTGGCTCCAAATTGAACTGCTCCATTTTCAGGAAGCTGTCGGGGCTGGGGTTCATGACCATGATCGGCAGCGTAATTCCATGCTCGCGCAGGGCAATGCCTTCATCGGCGTACGCCACAGCTAAATAATCTACACGGTGGAACTGCAGCAGGTTGGCAATCTCATAAGAACCCGCACCGTAGGCGAAAGCCTTTACCATGACCATAATTTTGGTGCTGGCCGGCACTTTAGAACGGTAGTAGTTGAGGTTGTGCACCAGCGCATCTAGATTTACTTCCAGCACCGTGCCATGTACCTGCTGCTGCAGCGCCGCCACAATTTTCTCAAACTCAAACACGCGGGCACCTTTCACCAGAATTGTCTCTTGCCGAAAAGTCTCCGGTCGAAGCTGCCCCAGAAAGGAGTCAGTGCCCAGGTAAAACTCACTGCCTGCCGGAAAAAGTTCTTGATGCCGACTGATAATATCGCCAATGCCAATGACTCTGTCAACACCTCGAGAGGACACCTCCTGCGCCACTTGCCTGTACAGCGCCTCCTCTTCCACCCCAGCCTCCAAGAGATCTGACAAGATGAGCGTTTTTCGGCCGTGCCGCGATTGGTGCGCTAATACGTCTAAGGCAATGCGCAGACCCGCCACATCATTATTATAAGTATCATCAATGACGTAGCAGCCGTTAATGGCCTCTTTGCGTTCCAGTCGCATGGCCACCGGAACCAACCTACCAAACCGAACGACCAATTGATCAGGCTCCACGCCAAGGTACAATAGCACGGTCAGGCAGTGCAGCGCATTTTCGAGGGAGGCTTCGTCAGTAAACGGTAAGGTTAATCCGTATTTCTTTCTTAGGTACTGAAATTGGATTGGCGTTTTCTGCTGGCGGGCGGGCAGAATCTCTATCTGCACATCGGCCTGCTGATGACTCTTACTCCAATTGAAATGAGGTAATTTATGCTCTTGCACCGCTTGGTGCACTTCTACCTGATCTTTGCAGTACACCAGGCACTTCACTTCTTCAAACAGTTTCAGCTTTTCTTCCAGCTTCTGTTCCTGTGATTCAAAGCCTTCGTCATGCGCCGAGCCAAGGTTGGTAAAAATACCGATGGAAGGCTGCACCACCGTCGCCAGTTTCTGCATTTCATCGGGTTGGGAAATACCGGCCTCAAACACGCCTATGGTATGGCTCTCGTTTATTTGCCACACTGAAAGCGGCACCCCAATCTGGGAATTATAACTACGGGGGCTTTTCACCACCCGCTCTGTCACGCTCAGCAGTTGCGCCAGCCACTCTTTCACAATGGTTTTGCCGTTGCTACCTGTAATGCCTATCACAGGCAAGGTAAACTGCCGGCGGTGGTGGCCGGCCACACATTGAAGCGCGTCAATACTGTTGCTTACCAGAAGAATATTAGCTTCTGGATAAGCCGACAGATCCATAATATGGTCGGCGTCTTCTACAATAAATTGTCGTACACCCTGAGCATATAGCTCCGGCAGGTACTGGTGCCCGTCGTGGAACTCTCCTTTTATGGCAAAAAATAAAGAGGAATTGGCGTTGACTACCTTCCGGCTATCGGTGACCAGGTGCTGCAGCGGATAATGGTCTTTCCATTGAACCAATGTGCCTCTGGTGATCTGGGCGATTTCTTTAAAGTTAAGCATGATGTACTTCTAGCGATAACCAAATATACAACTCCAGAGGAACAACCCTAGCATAGGTATACTTTAAGGGTTAGGCCAACAGCTACACAAACCCTACCTTTGCAGCTTTAACACGCATTCAGGTGAAATTCAACCGCTTCCACGGCGCTGCCATCAGTGCTTTTTTAATCTGGGGATTTATTCCCTTTCCGCTGAAAGCCCTTACCGACTACCCCAGCAGCCAGATTCTCTATTTCCGCATATTAGTATCGGTACTCACCTTGCTGGTACTTTCTTTCAGTACCCGCCGGAAGCAATGGAAAGAAACGCTGCAACTTTTTAAAGGCCAAGCCCCGCTGGCGAAAAGAAGGTTTGTGCTGTTTACATTATTGGGAGGGTGCTTGCTGACCATTAATTGGCTGGTGTTTATTTACGTGGTGAACCACGTGGACATTCAGACTGGTTCTTTCTCTTACCTGCTCTGCCCTATTTTAACGGCGGCACTGGGTTATGTTTTGCTGCGCGAGCAACTGCGGCTAAACCAATGGTTATCAGTAGGACTGAGCTTGATGAGCTGTTTACTTCTAGGCACCGATTCAATTTATAACCTGCTCTTCAGTTTACTTATTGCAACATCCTACGCTTTTTACCTCATCACGCAGCGGTTACTCAAAGAATATGATAAAATTGTACTGCTCACGCTGCAGCTGCTCCTGGCTTTTTCCATCATTGGCCCCAGCTACCCTTGGTTTGTGGGGTCAGAGGCGCCGGCTGTCACTGGATACTTCTTCGGGCATATTTTCATCTTGAGCTGGCTATTCACAATAATCCCTTTGTTTCTGAACCTGTATGCGCTGAAAGAGTTGAAATCGGCCACGGTGGGCATCATCATGTACCTGAACCCGATCATTAACTTCACCATGGCCTTTCTTTATTTTGGTGAAGTAGCCAGCCAGCAGAAGGTAGTGGCGTACGGGATTATTTTCCTTTCTGTCATTCTGTACAACCTGCCAATCGGCAAAAAGGCACGCCCAGCTGTTATATAAGCTTTTTTGAATATTTTTTTCAGGGCGTGCAACCTTTGCACAGCTTTAGTGCTCTTCCTTAAAAGGCCGCTACCTATTAGCCGCTTTTTAAGTAAATGAGCAGAAGCATCTTTTCAATACTTTTCTTAGGCTTTTCACTGGGGTGTTCCCGGCCAGAGCTGGTTTCCTCTGAAGAACAGGAAGCCATGGCTTTGTCCTCTCCCACACAAGCCACGCTTGCCCTGCAGCAACCTACGCAAGTGGGAAGTCTGCGCGTGCGCCTGCAGAAAATTGATGACAGCCGCTGCCCCATGAACGCCATGTGCATCAGATATGGTTCGGCCGTGGCCGATTTCCAGATAGAAGACTCTCAGGGCAACAGTGCTGCTAAGCGCCTGTACCTGGGCGACGCTTTACCCGCTCCTGACAACCGCGGCTCCCGTACCGCGGACACTGTGGAGGTAGCGCTTGGCAACAGGCATTACTTCTTGATTCTTAGCGATGTGCAGCCCTACCCCAATACTTCCGATTCCATTCCCCCGGAGAAAAAGGTAACGGTGTCTGTTCTGTCCTTGTAATTTTTTTATAGAGGGTTGTTTGAAAGGGTGAACCCGCGGTCTTTGGCTGCGGGTTTCACTTTTATAGCCCCTTTGGGTTTTCGTTATTAGTTATTCGTTGTTGATTATTTGGGAGAGTACAGAGAGAGGCAAGAGCTGTTGGCGCAGACGCTAGCAGGTCTGGGAGACACTGCTAGGTCTTTTGAGTGGGCGTTTTTGGCTTGTTTTCATAAAAACAGGCTAATAACGCCCACTCAAATCTTCTCTAATAATAAGAGAGGCCAAGGGCGGTAAAAGAGCAGTTGCTGTGAAGTACGAGCTGTAGAAAGCTTTACCGCTGCACCTCTATTTTGATCGAATAACGAATAACGATCAACGACAACAACTACTCTTCATAAATCTCCAGCGGCAGTCCGTCTGGGTCTGAGAAAAAGAAGAAGCGCTTGCCGGTATGCTCATCGGTTCTGATTTCCTGCACTTCTACTCCAGCTTTCATAAGTTCTTCATGGGCGGCGGCTACGCTTTCTACTGCAAACGCCAGATGCCGCAAACCAGCCGCCTCAGGGAAAGACAGGCGAGCAGGTACATTGGGGAACGAGAAGAGCTCTATCACATAGTTTCCGTGTAAGGCCAGGTCTGCTTTGTATGACTGCCGCTCTTCGCGGTATACTTCCTGCTGCAGCGTCAGGCCCAGCACCTCGGTATAAAAAGCTTTGGACACAGGGTAATCTGAGCAGATGATAGCGATGTGGTGAATCTTTTTTAGTTGCAGCATAAGGAAACCTTAACAAAATTTGGTTAGCTGTTTTGGGGCTACTTTTCGAAAAACAGGCCTAAAACCCGTAGCCAATTCTGAAGCCGGAGCTGATTTTCTGGCGCTCCTGAAAGCCGGTAAAGAAATCTACCCGAATTACTTTGAACAGGTGCTCAATGCCTACGCCCAATTCTAAATAATGTCCGGCAGCATGGGTATGCAGGTAATTGACGCTGCCCACTTCCTGCCACTTGAGCTTGCGCAGCAGCGGGATTTTGTTCAGAATGAAGCCGTTGAAATGGTGGTTATAATGCGCCTCTACGTAAGTGTCTTTGGTGCTGTACCGGTAATAATCGAGCAGCTGAAAACCGCTGAAGTTTCCAGCCAAGATAGTGCGGTTGCCCTCAAAATGCCGGAAATCCATGAAATACAGCTGCTCTTTCCGCCAGAACGTTCCTACGCTCACATTGTAACTACTGGTGCCCAGCAATCCTAGCTGTAAATCGTCTCGCACACTAAAACTCATAAAGTCATAGTCTACATCAGAGCCCAGCCCTGAGATTCCCTTGCGGTAATAGAGCGACAGCACTGGCCATTTGGAACCTAAGTTGATTTTCCGGTCGGGGTGCGAAATATATTCGGCACCGGGTCTATAGGAAAGCAACACCGCCGTTGTTAGCGCCTGGTGGCGCGGGAAGGCGGTACTCTCTACTTCAGCATTGACAGGCTGGTTTGGTGTAAATTCTTTGTTCTCACGGTCTCGCCAGGTGTAGCTGGTGTGGTTGTGCATCATGTGGCGCTGGGCATAATCTACCATAAAACTTGCCGACAATCCGTTTACCAGTTCCCGGTTATGGGTAAAGCGCAGGTATTCTTTCTGGTAAAGCTTCAGGTAATTTTCCTCCATCAGCAGCGTGTACACGGTGTTGATGAAAGGCGTAATAGGCTCTGCAGCGTTAAACTGACTCACAAAACGGCCACCTTCAAACCCCACAGAACGGCGCTTAATCAAATCAAAATTATAACTGGCCGCCACTTTGGCCTGAAGTTCCTTGTTCTTGAAGCCGTACCTTATGGTAGGTGTGATGGAGTAGCTCCGGCGGTCTTCAAAGCGTTTTCTGTACCCCAACCCCAAGTTAGCCACCAGCCCTTCCACTGTATTGTACTGCCAGATGCGGGTAATGGGCTCTATGTTGAAGCTGGTACGCTCATAAGAGTCTCGGTATGAATAGCCACCTATGAACAAATTGGTGAAAGAGGGTTTGTTGTTTAGTTTGTCTAATGAATCGCGGTAAGGCTTAGACTCTTTGATCACCTGCAGACTGTCCTTTTCACGATAGTCTTCTACCTCTTCCACCGTCAAAGGAACTGGTCTTATTTCGGCCCAATAGGCGCTGTCACGGTAATTGGAACTGGGTTCTATGAGCAAGATTTCCTTCTTCTTGAAGTACTCCGGCTCGGGTACGCCGTCTGGGGCAATAGACTGCTGTTTTTCGGTTTTCCGTTCTTTTCGGGTCTGTTTTTTAGGAGCGGCGGGTTTGGCTACGGCCACAGGATTCTCTGCCTCAGCTGGAGCTGCCGGAGTAGCTGGTGCAGGGGACTGCGGCACAAACGAAGCGGGCCTGATGCGGTATTTGCTGTACACGGCCATGTAATAGCCAGTACCCTTAAAGCCGTAGCCCTCTAAATCAAAAGTAAATTTCTGTGACTGCAGCACCCACACGTTACCCGGTGCCGGCGTGAACTGCTGCGTTACCCGTATGGTGTCTACAAACTCAATCTGCTGATTTTTGGTGACGTACAGGTTCAGGCTGTGCAGCCGCCAAGAGCCTTCTACAATGTAAATATAGCCGGTGAACACTGGGTCGTGCTTGCGGATGGGCGTCACCTTGATGCGGTGCACCAGATTTCCGTTATTCTGGCTGCTGCCCACCAGCTCGTACCGGTAAAACAGCATGGCGTTGGCGGCCAGCGGCGAAATAAACCCGCGCTCGTTGATGCCGTTTGCTTTGATGAGGTTCTGGTAAAAGTTAAGGCTGAAATCTGAGGCTTGGTTGAAACTGAAGGTTCGGCTGTTGCCACTTACTTTTGATGAAATCATCCGCTCGCGGTATTTGTTGGGCTGCATAAAACTCAACTCCGACACTGACTCTGAGAGGTACAAAATACCAGGTTTCAGCCCCGCAGGCACCTTCATGATGCCCAGCACCCGCTTTGGCACGTTTATTAGCCGCTGCAGCCCCTTTACGTACACCTGCGCCGTGTAGGCCTCTACTTCCTTCAGGTGGTAATTACGCTTGGCAATGGCCTGTTGCATGATGCCGTAAGCGGGGTCTTTGCCGCTGAGGCTCACCCGCACCTCGTTCAGGTCGTACACCTCGGACTCCAGTATCATGTTCACCACCAGCTCCTGAGTATCTTCGGTGACCTTTATTTCTTTGCTCTGCGTTTTGTACCCCACAAACTGAAATACCACCGTATGCTCCCCCGGCTCTACGTTGAACTGGTAGTTTCCCTGCTCATTGGTAGTAGAACCCACGGTGGAACCTTTCAGGTAGACCGTAGCGAACGCCAGCCCTTCGCCTTTCTCATCAGCTACTTTTCCTTTTAAGACCGCCGCGCTTGCAACCGTTGCCCACAATCCGAAATACAGGAGCAATAGGCATTTTTTCAAAGAGAAGGCGGAAGTACAAAACGGCATAGAGCGCGAAGGGTAAAGATTTATGGCATAACGACAAACACGCCGGTTTCAGCATAAATATAACTACTGAACAGGAAACAGTGGGTGTTTGATCAAAGCCTTACTTTTTTTCAGTAGAAACTATTTTGTGCAGCCCAACCTGTTTTTAGCCTATTTTTCTGAAAAGATGCCGAAAACGCCTAGCTCGTTCTTTCGCTGGCTTCCTTTTTCCGGAGGCGGCGGCTGTACTCCATGTTCAGCAGCACCCCCAGCAGCACCAGCGCAATGCCCAGGTAAGAATAGACGTGAAACGATTCATTGAAGAACACGAACCCCAGCCCCAGCGCGTACAGAATGCCCACGTAATTAAGGCTGGCCACCCGCGCCAGCTTCTCTACCTGGTAAGAACGCGTCATGAAATACTGCCCTAGCTGCGTGAGCAAACCAATCAAGATTAGCCACACCCAGTCTTCCTGCCGCGGCGGCACCCAATCGACCAGGCAGAACATCAGTGACAGCGGCAGCGAGACCAGCGGAAAGTAGAAAACAATTACCATGGGGTGCTCCGTCTCGCTTAGTTTTCGAACGGAATTATACGCCACCCCTGATAAAAAAGCACTCCCTATGCCAATGAGCAAGTACTTCAGCGAAATACGGGTGTCTACGCCTTCAATCACCAACACACCGGCAAACGACACCAGAAAAAACACCCACTGCCAGGGCGCCACCTTCTCTTTGGCAATGAACACACCCAGCAACGCCGTAAAAATAGGCGCCAGATACTGAATAGTCACCGCCCCCGCCAGCGGTATGTTCTGCAGGGTGGTGTAGTACATGAGCAACGAGAATCCGCCCGCCAAGCCACGGCCTACCAAAATCAACTTCCGGTTGCCCCACGGCTTTATACCCGCCTTGCGAATCATGCCGTAACTCAACACCAGCGAAATAATGGACCGGAACAGCACCACTTCCATAGGCGGCAAATGCGACAGGAACTTCACAAACACGTTCATGAGCGCGAAAAAAAGCGTAGAAAGCAACATGAACTGCACTCCTTTGGTCATGGCGGTACTCTGGGTAAAATGAGGGTGCAAAGGTCGGGGTTTTATCAGCAGCAAGCATTAGAAAAGCCAATATTTCCTGCTTATTGTAGACTGTACGGCAAACTGTTTTTAGCTACTTTTGGTTATGGGATAGACACAAGATGTAAGACGTAAGACACAAGACTTTCATCTCCAAATCTGAAGCAGGAGGAAATAATTTCACAGAAGTTGTCTTTCAAATGTATGTGCAGTCTCTTTATTCAATAGAGAATCTTGCGTCTTACGTCCTGTGACTTGTGTCTAAAAGAAATTTGCCTGTGTTCAGCCCGAAGAAGAAAAAAGTCTACACCATTAAAGAAGCCTTACCCAAAATTGCTTCTTATTGCGCTTATCAGGAGCGTACGCAGAACGAGGTGCGCGCCAAACTGCTAGACTATGGTTTAGATTTGGAGGAGGCCGACGAGGTAATAATTCGGCTCACGCAGGAAAAACTGCTGGACGAGGAACGATACGCCCAGTCCTTCGTGCGGGGCAAATACGGACTCAAGCGCTGGGGCCGCCGGAAAATTCAGCTAGGCCTCAAAGCCAAAGGCATCTCGGATTACTGTATCAGAAAAGGCCTGCAGGAAATTGACCCCGACCAATACTGGGAGAACCTGCTTCACCTATTGGAAAAGAAAAACGCCACAGAGAAGGAAAGCAACCCATTGGCCCGCCGTCAGAAAATCCAATACTTTTTACAGAGCAAAGGCTATGAAATGGATTTGGTTCAGGATGCGATGCGGGAGTTGGGGATGGGTTAATGTGCTAATTCTTTAATGTGCTGATGTACTAATTTCTTAATGTGGAAAATTGGGAGATGAGCCACGTTCTGTTTTTGACTAGTTTTCTGAATAGTAGCCCCAAAACACGATTAATTAAACACGCACTGCCTCATACTCTTGCAAATTCCCCCTTTGAAGGGGGCGAAGGGGGATGTTTACACAAGCCGGTCCACGCATTGTTGATCATAAAGACGGCTGCTGGCACAGACACTCGCAGGTCTTGGAGACACTGCGAGGTTCTTTGGAGCAAGCGATCTGACCTTTTCTCGAATAACAAATAACGAGCAATGAATAACGAAAATTCTACCGTTTCTGCGGTACAGGCGGCGCGGCCATGGTTTCCCTTGGCATGAGGTAGACCCTGCGGCCAGTCATGTTCTCCAGCATGGGCTTCAGAATTTTCTCGGCGTTGATAGAGGTTTGTTTTAAGATCCCGCTGTTCAGGGCAGCTTCGCGCACGTTGGTTTCAGCGTATTTATAGCCTTCATCTACCAAATCGGCATCTTGGAAATAGGTATTCTCTTTGCTGAAGACTCTGGATTGTGTGTGGTCAATGCGGTAGTAGCAAATCTCAGGCGCGGGCAAACTTACATGCAGCACAGAATCTCCGATAAACTGCAAATCGCTGGGCTGAAGCTTCTGCAGGTCAATACAGCCCACGGCCTCGCCGCCAACAATCAAGGCAACTTTGGAATCGGGTAAAAAGCGGGAGACTTCTTTTTTGTATTCCACCACGTCTTTAAAGTTAAAGCGCACCAGCTCCAGCTTGCCCATTTCCTCAATGGAAGCCAGAATGGTATTGTGGGTCACTTCAACAACAGGCTCTTGCTTTGGGAACAGCAAATCTTTGATGGGGCCTTGGCAAGCGCGCCAGCCAAAGAAAACCACCACAAACAGCAATAGCCACGGAATCAATTTTCGGAGAACGAAGAGTAATCGCATTAGAGAGAATCAGGTTTCTTCTATATAAGCGAAAACCGCGCCGAATGTTTCATGCACCGTTTTTGGCTTGTTTTCTGAAAAGTAGCCCCAAAACAGAAAAGCTCTGTTATACCTCTGGCCACTCTAGTCCATAGCGTTCTTTATAGCCTCTCCAGCCTTGCTGGCCGCCGGTATGAACGGCAATGATTCTGGTGCCCCGCGGGAAATAGCCTTTCCTGATCAAGTCAAAATTACCGTACAACATCTTGCCTGTGTACACTGGGTCCAACAGAATGCCATGCCGAGCATGAAAATTTTGAATGAAATGGAGCAGCTCTGGCGTATGCTTAGCGTATCCTCCGAAGTGGTAATCCGTCTGCAGTTCCCAGTTAGTAAAAGTCTGGCCGGTGTATGCCTGCAGCAGTTGTTCTACTTCGGCTTTCAAAAAATCTCCGCCTTTTAATGCCGGAAAACCCAAGACTTTTCCTCTTCCTGCCGCCCCTGCTATTACACCGGCTAGCGTGCCGCCCGTGCCAGCAGCAACGCAGAGTACATCCCAAGGTTGATTCAATTCCGTTACAATTTCAGCGCAGCCTTTAACCGCCAGCAGATTGGTGCCGCCTTCGGGAAGCAGGTAGGGTTTTGGAGCTGTTTTTAGAATTTCAGCCTGAAAACTAGACACATGCCGCAGGCGGTAATCTGAGCGGGAAAGGTAGCGCAGCTGCATTCCGCAACTGACGGCGTACTGTAGCGTGGGGTTGAGCGGTAATGTTTCCTCGCCTCTAATGTACCCCATGGTGGCAAAGCCATACTCCTGTCCGGCGGCGGCTACAGCGGCGATATGGTTAGAGAAAGCTCCCCCAAACGTGACCAATGTCTCACACTGCTGCTCTTGCGCCGCCTGCAGGTTGTACTTGAGCTTTCGCCACTTGTTCCCCGGAATGGTGGGATGAATAAAATCCTCGCGCAGCACCGCCAGCTCTACCTCCTTTTCAGAAAGTAGTGGGTCTGTAATGTACTGGAGCGGGCTAGACATTGATAAAATGGACTGGTACGGACACAAAAAAGCCCTGTTTTAGGCTTCTTTTTCAGAAAACAAGCCTAAAACAGGGCTAATCAATTTACTTTACTGCTTCGCGCTTATGGCGGAAACCATATACTACGGCTCCGGCCAAGCCAATCAGCAGCAGAATAGAAGAAATCCAAGCGACGGTATTACCCAAGCTGTACTCCTTCGGCTCAAACCTAAACTCAATGGTGTGCTGTCCGGCGGGCACTTCCATGGCGCGCAAGATGTAGTTCGCTCTAAAATGATCTACCGGCTGACCATTTAAATAAGCCTGCCAGCCGTCTTTGTAGTAAATCTCAGAGAATACCACCACGCCAGCTTGAGCGGCATTGGCGGTGTACTTCAGGTAGTTCGGCTCATACTTCACGAGCTGAATGCTTGAACCCTCGGCCGGATAGGTTTGCGGCTTCACGTTCGGGAACTTCTCAATATCAACAATGGCCTCGGTGGCAGGGTCAAAAGTACTAAGCGCCGACAGTTCTTCATCTGGAGAGTCAACGGGACGAACAGTTTGAATAAACCAGGCATTGCCTAGGTTACCAGGTATCATTTGCACGGGTTGCTCTTGCTTTCCGGTGATGGCATATTTGGCGTTGAGCATGTTCAGCACGTCCATGTTGCCCTGAGAAATATGATGCTCAATGACATCTTGGTAGCGGCGCAGTTTGGCCCCGTGATACCCGCCAATGGACTTGTGAAAGTACGAGGTACGGGCATCGTTGAAGGGATTCGCCACGTTGTACACCCGGTAATTGGTGGTGTCTTGCAGAATGGCTAAATCAGCGGGAGTAGGCTGGAAATAACCAGCCTGATAGTTCTTCTCAAAGTCATTGTTGTTCAGGTAACGCTTGTCTACCGTCCAGAGGTCAATCAGGATAAGCGCACCCACTACGGCTGTAGTCACAAAAGAAGAAAGCTTTTGTTTAGTGTACAGGTACAATGCACCGGCCGCCAACAGAATGAAGATCAAGGAACGCAGCGCATCTCCGCGGAGCATAGATTCACGGTCGGCCCGAATGGCGTCTACGGGATATTGGTATTGGGCAAGTTGTTCGTCTACGGGGGCTACGTAATCAAACATGCCGCTGAAGAGCACTAGCAACAAGCAGATCCCCCCGGTTACGCCTAAGGCTATGAGTATTTTCTTCTGCAGGTTTTCAATGAGTTCGTCCTGTATGACACGGCACAACGCCAGCACGGCCAACAGCACCATGGTTACTTGGGCAATCACCAACGCCATGCTCACCGCCCTGAACTTGTTGTAGCCCGGGAAATAGTCAAACATGAAGTAATTGAAGGCCTCAAAATTCTTACCCCAGCTCAGCACGAAAGACAGAATAGTGGCGCTCAGCAACCATATCCAGAGACGGCGCGGGGTAACCATTAGCCCAAGCACAAACAAGAAGCAGATGATGGCGCCCATGTATACCGGACCGCCTACAAACGATTGGTCGCCCCAGTAGAACGGCATACTGGCGTTCTGAAGTTGCCCTTCAGGCACCCCGCTTCTTACCAGCGTTTTATAGGTTTCTGAATCTTTCTCTAGAGGGCCTTGGCTTGCCCCGCCGTAAAAGTTAGGCACCAGCAGGGTCATGGTTTCACTGATGCCGTAGCTCCACTGGAACGCATACTCCCGGTCAAGCCCAGTGCCTACATCGGTCTTTGTAGTTCCGTTAGCTTCGGTTAACTCTGAGGCACCTCGTATAGAGTACTTGCCATATTCGGCGGTAGTGTAAATGCGCCCGAAGCTGACACCGGCCGCCAGTGCCGCGCCTATGGCCAGAATGAGGGTACGCTTGAAGAAATCGGCTATTCTGCCTTCTTTGGCCCACATGATCAGCTCCACCAGCCCGAAAATGAGCACGATAAAGAGCAGGTAATACGTGATCTGGAGGTGGTTCATGCGGATGTGCATGGTTAACCCAAAGGCGAACAGCGCCGCGCCCAGCCAAATGTTCTTGCGGTACGTATACCACAGCCCCCCCAGCGCCAGCGGCAGGTAAGCAATAGCTAATGACTTGGTATTATGCCCCGCCTCTAAAATGGCGAAGTTGTAAGACACAAACGTATAGGCAATGGCGCCCACTACCGCCAGCATCGGCCGGAGGCCCATGACCACAAACATAACGTAGGCACACAGCAGCGTAATAAAGATGTTAGACGCAACCAGTGGAAGACCAGCCGTGAAAATATCATGCACAAACCGGAACAAATCACCGGAGAACTGTACACTGATGAGGTAGGCAGGCATACCGCTGAACATGGAGTTCGTCCAGAGGGCTTCTTCGCCGGTTTTGGCCCGATAGTCCGCTATTTCTTTGGCGCCCCCCTGAAACTGCACCACATCATGCTGAATGAGGGTTTTGCCATCAAAGAAAATAGGCGAGAAATAGGCTACTACCAGCAGCACAAAAAACAGAAGCACCAGCAGGTGCGGCAACACGTGGCGGTTGAAATCGATTTTAGAGGTGGCCATGATTGACTTATTGCAACAAAAAGCCCGACGCTGCGGGCATCGGGCTTGAAAGATACTTAGTTTATTTCACTTCTTCATAATCAACGTACTCGCCGCCGGGGAAGTCTTTGGGTTGCTGCTTCTCTCCGGGCACAAAATCTACCCGCACTTTACCGTTGGGTGGCGACTGCTTTGCATGCTGCTGAAAGGGTTGCCCTTGCTGCCGGTATTGCTGCTGTTGCTGGGCTTGGTAGGTGTATTCCTGGGCTTTGCGCATCTGTTTCTGCACAAAAGTTTTGAGCAAGAACCGAATTATGTACGGCATGAGGTACCGTAACAGAAACATAATGGCCAGAATGATTAATATAGTCTTCACTAGGCGGTTGGGTTTGGTCTGAAATAAAAATCGCCCCCTTCATAGGTGTCAATTTCATGGGGCGCACAGGCTGATAACGTTTGGCCGGCGGTTAACGTGTACACGCCGTAGCCTAAACTGGTTAGAATAGCTACTACCTTCTGGCGGTTCTCGGCACCGTTCAGCTCTGTTTGAATCAACGGCTTAAACTTCTTTATAGTTTCCTGCAGGTGCTGGAACACCTGGTGCTCATAACCCTCCACGTCGCATTTGATAAAGTCCAGACGGTCTAAACCAGCGAACAGCTCATCGGGCACGCGCATTTCTACCTGATAGGTTTGGGCGTATTCCTCGTTGGCCGACGAGGCTATTTTGGTCATGCCGTGGTGCACCAGTCCGTTGCGCAGCGGAGTTCCCATTTCAATGGTGGTGTTCTCGCCACCCAGCGCATAAGGCAGCAGCGTGAGGTTATTTATTCCGCTGGCGCGCACGTTCTCGGCCCAGATACGCCCGAACAGCGGTACCGGCTCCACGGCCAGCACCTTACCGGTTGGCCCCGCCAGTTTTGACAGGAAGGTGGAGTAGTAGCCTAAGTTGGCGCCAATGTCCAGACAGGTATAGCCCGGACGGATGATCTTGCGCAGGAAGAAAAGCTCGGGGTATTTGTCAGCGCCACGGCCAGCGCCCACCATGATCAGGTACATGCGGCTGACCAGACGCAGATAGCCCTCGAACCCGAGCGCCTTTACCAACAGTTTGCGGAGAAGTTTCACGCGGTAAAGTTCAGGAATATGGGGGGATAAAACAAAGTGGTGCGTTTTGGGGCTGTTTTTGGGAAAGGAGGCGGGGAATGCATTAGAATTACCTTCTCTTACATATTGCAGTTGCCAAAGTACAGGATATTCGATAGCTTACAATAGCTAAATGACCAATCCATCTATATCAAATCTTAAGAATTCATGAATAGACATGACAAACAAACATTACGCAATATCCAAGGGAAAGAATTTGAGAAAAGTAAACAATCAGAAAAAGCTGCGCTTCTTTATGAAGAAAATATTAAAGAAGAATTTGATGGAACGCATCCTTATGAAAGATTAGCTATCATATATAAAAGGGAAGGCAGGCTTGAAGATGAAATAAGAGTTTTAGAATCAGCAGTTGTTATCTTTACTAAAATAGCAAAAACTGGACGAACAGATGGAATATCAAAGCTTCAAAAATTCAAAACCAAACTTGAAAAAGCCAGAGAAGCTAAACTTTAGCTGCCGCAAAACGCAATGAATCAAGAATTAGAAAATTTAGCCCCTTCAAAACGCTCAGCTGCTATTACTATTTTTGCGACTTTTAACATCTTAAAAGAAGCAGGCGGACAATTACCTGGGAAACTGGTAATAGAAAGAATTAGAGAAACCGTAGACTTTACCGAATGGGAAAAGCAAGTTTATGAAAAAACAGGATATGTAAGATGGGAATCTCTCCTACACTTCTATACAATTGATTGTATAAAGGCTGGCTTCCTGAGAAAAAATAAAGGAGTCTGGTACCTAACTGAAGAAGGAGAAAAAGCCATAAAACTAGGTCCTGTAAAGTTACTGGAAACTGCATCTCAACTTTATCGGCACTGGCTTGCTGACAATAAAGATCCAAGAGCTAAGAAGGGCAAGGAAGTTGAAGAAGCGACTGAACTTGAAGAAAATAAGACTCAGACTCAAAAGGCTAACATCAATTTATTAGAAGATCAAGCTCTTTCTGGAATAAAAGATTTCATACGGAGCAAAAACCCTTACGAATTTCAAGACATGGTTGCAGCATTGCTAAGGGCAATGAACTATCACACCCCATTTATTTCACCAAAAGGAAAAGATGGGGGCTTAGACATTGTTGCTTACAATGATCCACTTGGCGCTACAACTCCTAGATTAAAAGTCCAAGTTAAACACAGACCTGATGCAAGTATTCCAGTTGATGATATCAGAAGCCTAACGGGGTTATTAAATAAAGATGGGGATATTGGCCTTTTCGTTACCTCTGGCTATTTCACTTCTGAGGCCAACCGCTCGGCACGAGAAAGCCATCGCCATATAAGGCTATTAGACATTGACAACTTTATTGCTCTCTGGCAAGAGTTCTACAATAAGTTATCAGACGAAGACAAAAACATGCTACCACTACATCCAATCTTTTTTCTTGGAAGCAATGAATAGATTTTCTACTCTTAATAGATTTTACCATTGGTATTTTTGCTTAGTTGTCATCTTTATCATTCCTTCTGCCTCCGCACAACAGGCAAATTCCTCCACCGCTAAACACCCCGCCCCCGTCAACTTTACCGCGGAGCAGGATCACCAGCACATGATGAAGCAGTTGGGCATCAAAGCGCTTCGGCCGGGGCCCAGCGGAGACGAGAAAGCACCTAACGCAGCCAATTATGATGAAGCCAAGGCAAATCCCTACCCCAACCTGCCCGAGCTGCTCACCCTGAAAAACGGCAAAAAGGTAACCACGCCCGACTTATGGTGGAACAAGCGACGCCCCGAGATAGTGGAAGATTTTGAGCGGGAGGTGTTTGGTCGGGTGCCTAAGAATGTACCTAAAGTAACTTGGAAAACGGTTGTCTCCGAGCGCGAAATGGTAGGCTGGATACCCGTGAACGCCAAACAACTAGTGGGGCAGGTAGATAATTCAAGCTATCCGCTGCTGGAAGTGAACATCAACATGACGGTGGTAACACCTGCCAACGCCAAAGGGCCGGTACCGGTGCTCATGATGTTCGGGCGGAGTGCGTTGCCCGCTCCGGCGCAACCTCCCAAAGAAAGCCTGGAGAAGATTAACGCCGCCATGAAAGAGTTACTGGTAAAGCAAGACCCTTCGCTGAAAGCAGTGTTTGACCAATATCCCGCCTATATGCCCATTCCGGCACAGGCTCCGCCTTCTTTAGGGCCTACCGCTGCCGGTGACCCTCCTACGCCCGTTCAGCTGTTGTCTGCCGGTTGGGGCTATGCGCTGATAGAGCCAGGCAGCATTCAAGCCGACAATGGCGCAGGATTAACCAAAGGCATTATTGGTTTGGTGAACAAAGGGCAGCCCCGCCAACCAGAAGACTGGGGCGCCTTGCGCGCGTGGGCTTGGGGTGCCTCGCGTGGTTTAGATTATCTAGAGACCGATCCGGCGGTAGATGCCAAGCGCGTGGGCATTGAAGGTGTATCGCGCTTCGGGAAAGCGGCGCTGGTGACCATGGCCTTTGACCAGCGCTTTTACATGGGCTTGATTGCCTCCTCGGGCGAGGGTGGCGCCAAACTGCACCGCCGCAACTTCGGCGAAGCCGTGGAAAGCCTCACCAGCAGCTATGAATACCATTGGATGGCCGGCAACTTCCTGAAATACGGGGCTTCTGAGGCTACCTTCGGTGAAAAAACCGCGAATGATATTCCGGTAGACGCCCACCAGCTTATTGCCTTGGCCGCACCACGCCTCACCTTCATCAGCTACGGCATTCCGGAACAAGGTGATGCTTTGTGGCTGGACCAGCAGGGCAGTTACATGGCCACCGTTGCCGCCGGACCCGCTTTTGAATTATTAGGCGCTAGAGATTTAGGCGTAGGCCATGATTACAAAACAGCCAAAATGCCTGCGGTAAATGTAAGCCTGCTGGACGGAGAATTGGCTTGGCGGCAGCACGACGGCGGCCACACCAGCGCCCCCAACATTAAATACTTTATTCAGTGGGCCGAAAAAATGATGAAGCAAAAATCTGACTCGGGCGCAAAACAAAAATAAGGGCTCAGAAGAGGTAAATTCAGTTCTGGTGCAGCTAAGATGTCCGCAGGGCTGCTTATCTTTATAGCCTGTATTTGTGAAGTTGATTAGCGGCATGGCCTTTCCTAAAAATTATTGCCTTTTGTTCCGGTGCTTTGCGGCGGCTGTTCTCTGCCTGTCTTTGGTAGGTTGTCAGGAAACTGGTAAAAAGAACCGGTTCTCTCTGTGGAAAGATGACAGCAAAGAAGAGATAGCGGTACCTGCGTGGTTTACGGCAGACAGCGCCCAAAAGCTGGGGCTGCGGCTAGATTCTTTGTTCAAACAGTTCAAGAAAAAGCGGGGCTTTAACGGCACGGTGCTGGTGACCAAATATGATCAGGTCATCTACAAAGGCGCCTTCGGGTTTGCTGATTTTTACCGTAAAGACTCCGTTACCGTGCAAACGGCTTTCCAACTGGCGTCGGTTTCTAAGCAGTTCACGGCCATGGCCATCATGCTGCTGCAGGAAGAGGGCGAGCTCAACTACGACGACAGTGTACAGCAGTACCTGAAGAATTTTCCCTACAAAGGCATTACCATTCGGGCGTTGCTTACCCACCAGTCAGGCCTGTCTAACTATACTTATTTCGCTGACCAGCTCTGGCCCGACCGCAAAAAGCCCCTCACCAACAAAGACGTCGTGCAACTGATGGTCGCGCATCAGCCTAAGCCTTATTTCAAGCCCAACGTCAGGTTTGACTACAGCAACACTGGGTACAGTTTATTGGCTTCTATTGTGGAAGAGGTTTCGGGCATGTCCTTTGCCAAGTTTTTACAGGAGCGCATTTTTGAGCCGCTAGAGATGACCCACACCTTCACCTACAGCGTAGACATGGCCACGCTCACCGGTAAAATTGCCACCGGCCACACCCGCAACCGCCAGAAACGCACCACCGATTACCTTGATACCGTTTTGGGCGACAAAGGCATTTTCTCTACCGTGGAGGATCTTTACAAGTGGGACCAGGCGCTGTACACCCAAAAACTGGTGAAACGGGAAACTCTGCAGGAAGCCTTTACTGGCTCGCGCCCTTTCAAGAAGCAGGAGGAAGACTACGGGTTTGGCTGGCGTATCAAGCCCCTGCCCAACGGAGACACCGCGGTATACCACGGCGGTCTGTGGCACGGCTTCTCTACCTATCTCCTGCGCAACCCCAAAGACCACAGCGCCATTATTATGCTCAGCAACCTACCCAATGGCAGCTTGAGTTACCTAGAAGAGATCAGACAGTTTCTATATCCAGCCCCAGACAGTGTAAAGCAGACGTTAGCCATGAAAGGCAAGCGGTAGCAGTTGAACTATAGAGCAATCAATGAAAAATAAGATCTCAACTATATAACTCCTACGCTATACTTAAGCTCTACAAAACCACGTTGAGAAAAGAAACGGGTGCGCACTCATGAAACTGCCCTACTTTCTTCCTATTCTTCTGCTCACCATCAGTTGCGGCGGAAATACTACTCCCTCAGACACTGAGACTTCTGACGTCTCTGCCACTCAGGCAGCAGCAGCCGTCCAACAAGATGCAGCAGATCGTAAGAATTATTCCAGCCATCATCAAATAACCCAAGCCACTAAAGCTGACTTTGAGAAAGCTGCGGCCAAGCAAACCGCTGGGTTTAGCAGACAACCCGCTGATGCGCGCAAAGCGAATGGCGTGCTGCAGTTAAAAATAAACGGAAAGTGGCAGTCTATGCCAGCCTTCAAAGACACGTTATTAAATACCGATAACCCAGAGCAGCAGGAATTTCAGTACTTGGGCCATCACCCTGCCATGAACCTGTATTTGGTAGCCGGCCTCTACTTTGAAGATTACAAAACTTTCCTGATACACAAAGCGACTGGCCAAATACTGGCTGAAACCTGGACCGAACCGATACCCTCGCCTGATTTGAAGTTTCTTGCGAATATATCTGTTCCAACGCACATGGAGCCCGCTCCTAACGGAGTGCAGGTTTGGCGAGTGGTTCCGAAGGGAAAATCAATTACAGTAGAAAAACACTTGCAGCTAGAGCCGAAAGACTGGGTGCCTTTTGAACTAGCCTGGGAATCGGCACAATCTCTCATTGTGAAGACAATGCCTAGGACGCAGTTTGACGGCTTAGAAGGTCAGCCGAAAGAGGAAGAGTTTTCTTATCTGCGGTTGAGCATAAAAGAATAGCCAGACAAGCACTCGCTCATCTGGCTCTTATTACTAAAGTTCCTGTTTTAGGCCTGTTTTCAGAAAAAGAGGCCTAAAACAACACAATCTATCTGTTTACTTTTCCTTTGCCCAGCCCAATCTGTACTCCAAGCGATGGCACCAAGGTAACGCCTGAGAAACTGTATTGCTCATTCTCCAGTAAATCATAGGTACCGTAATTCTGGTAGTACATAGACAGCGCCGGCAGCAGGTAAATACGGCGGGTTCCAATTTTAGCATTGATGAACACCCCGTAAGAGCCGAAGCTGTTTTTGCGGGTAAGTCCTTCCAACTTGATGGCATCGCCGCCGCCTACTTTTCGGTACAGTTTGCCCGGCTCAAGACCATATTCCAAAAAGGTACGGTTATAGGCTACACCGAAGGATATATTGCCTATTTCTTCATCGGCCCCAAAAGATTTGCTGAACACAAGGGGCACCAGCACATCTTTCCGTTTGGCGGTAAACTCCAGCACCGGGGTTAGTTTGGTCAGGAAAAGTTTATCCAGTATATCAGAATTCTGACCAGCGTATTGCACTCCCACGCTGCCGTACCAACTGCCGCTTGGGCTGTTGCTTTCTCCGGCCGTGGGACCCATGAACTGGTACATGGCATCTAACACATGTACCCCAGAAGCATATTTATACCCCACGTCTACCCGAGGCAATAGACCATAGCGCACGTAAAAATCAAGCGTAGGCCCAACGGGGTCCAGAGAATAAGCAATGGCTGCTTTGGTGGCCACCTTTACCTGCTCATTGTAATACACTGAGTCTCGGTTGGCCAGCGCTTCTACGGCTGACTCTGTAATATCTTTCAGCTGGCTAATAGGCTCGGTGGCCACGTTTCCGCCAAAGTTTGCCCCTACCTTAAACTGCCCGTGTGGTGTTACTCTACCCGAGTGGATGACTGAACGAGGCGCTGTACAGCTTGCCAACCCTACCAAACACATTAAAACCAAAAATCGCCCGCGGCGAAAGAAGTGTACAACTCCAAGCATACTTAAGCTTTTAAATGAAGAATTTGTATCTGGAGCAAAAGTCGGAACCCTCTTGCAGTAGCCGACTAACTTTATTTAGGCCGCTTTTGCTCACGCTATTTTCTGACAAAGATATTCTGCTTTACCCCTACTCCCAATCCTGTTTTTGGCCTACTTTCTGAAAACTAGCCCTAAAACGCATTTTCTGATTTCTCCTTCAGGTTCAGTAGTTTTGCATAATTTTACTTTAGTTCATGAATATAGCTCTTTTACTGCGGCGGCTACGGCAAAGCGTACACGTGTTTATGCTCAAGGGTCTGGCCCTGGCCATGCTGATGTACACCGTCTGCCGGGTACTCTTCTATCTATTTAACCAAAGCTTCTTTGCGGAGACCTCCTTCTCAGACCTGCTGTACATGATGTGGGGCGGCCTCCGGTTTGACCTGGCGGCAGTGCTGTACACCAACCTTCTGTTCATGGCGTTGCTGTTGTTGCCCTTCCGGTTTCGGCACCACCCGGTGTACCTGAACGTAGTAAAATGGGTTTTCTTGGTATTCAATGCCATTGGCCTGGCCTTTAACTGCGCAGATTTGGTGTATTACCGCTTCACCCTGCGCCGCACCACGGGCAGCGTTGTGCGTGAGTTCGCGAATGAGGATTGGGGCGGTTTTGCTTCTAGCTTTCTGGTAGATTTCTGGTATGTGCTTCTGATCTGGATTGGGTTGGTGGCACTTATGGCATGGGCTTACAAGCGCATAGCGTTAGAGAAAGCTCCGAGTTATAGCCCCTGGCTGTATTACCCCTGGAACATGGCGTTGGCGGCACTTGTTGTCGGGCTTAGCATTGGTGGCATGCGGGGCGGTTTCCGGCACAGTACCCGCCCTATCACCCTTAGCAACGCCGGAGAGTACGTAGAGCGGCCCCAGGAAATGTACATAGTGCTCAACACGCCTTTCTCCATTATTCGAACGCTCAACAAGACCAGCTACCAAAAGGTAAATTACTTTTCTGAAGAGCAGTTGGCGCAGCTGTATAGCCCTATCCACACACCCCCAGATACGGCCAACTTCACCCCTAAAAATGTGGTGGTTATTATTCTGGAAAGCTTTGGAAAGGAGGCTATTGGAAATTACAACAAGCACTTAGACAATGGCACCTACACCGGCTATGCTCCGTTTATAGACTCCCTCATGCTGCACAGCAAGGTGTACTGGAAGTCTTTCGCCAACGGCCGGAAGTCTATTGACGCCTTGCCCTCGGTGCTGACCAGTATACCTAGTATACAGGAGCCGTTTGTGCTTACGCAATATGTCAGCAACAACTTGCCCAGCCTGCCACGCTACCTTGACCAGAATGGCTACCATACCTCTTTTTTCCATGGTGCGCCCAACGGCTCCATGGGTTTTGATGCGTACATGAACCTGATTGGTATTGAGCATTACTACGGCATGACCGAATACGGCAATACCGAAGATTTTGATGGCATGTGGGGCATTTGGGACGAGGAGTTCCTACAGTTCATGGCTCAGAAGCTAAATACTTTTCCGCAGCCGTTCATGAGTTCCGTATTCACCACTTCTTCCCACCACCCATTCAAGTTGCCCGAGCGCTACCAAGGCAAATTCAAGAAGGGCCCTCTGCAAATTTTTGAGACCATTGGCTACACAGACATGGCGCTGCGCAAATTTTTTGAACAGGCCAGCAAAGCACCTTGGTACAACAACACCCTTTTTGTTATAACCGCTGACCACTCCGCCACCTACGCCCACTATCCTGAGTACCAAACAGCCTTAGGAAACTTTGAGGTGCCTATTCTTTTCTTCGCCCCCGGCGACTCTTCTTTCCGGGGCATTGAGCAGGAGCGCGTGGTGCAGCAGCTGGATATCATGCCTACCGTACTGGGCTATCTGGGCTATGACCAACCTTATTTCTCCTTCGGGAAAAACATGCTGAACCCGCAGGCTGGCAATTTTGCGGTCAGCTTTCAGGGTGGCTATCAATGGATAGAGGGCGATTACTTTTTGCAGTTCGACGGCACCAACACCCTAGGACTCTACAACTACAAAGAAGACAAACTGCTTAAAGAAAACCTGAAGGACAAACTACCTGACGTACGCACTGCAATGGAGAACAAGCTCAAAGCCTTCATTCAGCAGTACAACAACCGTATGCTGGAGAATCAGTTGACAGTTACCAATAAGCAGTAAACAGTAATTAGTTAACGGTGATTAGTGACTGGGAAATGGGAGGGTTGTTCTTTTATTGTTGCGGCAGAACTGCATGATGTGAGCGTTTTAGGGCTGGTTTTCAGAAATTAGGCGGAAAACGGAAGAAAACGAATCCCATGCTCCAACTCAAGACTCAGGACTCGCGACTCAGAACTTGTTGTAGAGGTATAGTTTCACTTGCTGGTGGTTTCTTGGCTGAAACCACCAGCAAGTGAAACTATACCTCTACAACATTTGTATATACAATAGTTAGTCATACATTTGCATCACTAACGGCTAATAGCCCATGAAACTAGAAGACGAGTTAAAGCAAAAATCTTTCAAAAACCCTTATCACCGCATGATGGTGAACGTGATGTTTACGGGTAATTGGTTGATGAAAGAACTGAGCTGTCAGCTGAAGCCACTGGGGCTGTCTTCGCAGCAGAACAATGTGCTAGGTATTCTGAGGGGGCAATATCCCAACCCTGCCACACTGGGCCTAATTCAGGAACGCATGATGGACCGCGACTCCAATGCAACCCGTTTGGTAGACAAGTTGCTTGAAAAAGGCTTGGTTACCCGGTGCCAGTGCTCGCATAACCGCAGGCAGGTAGATATTGTCATCACAGAGAAAGGCTTGGAACTGCTGAAAGAAACAGATAAGATCATTCAAGGTCTGGAAGACAGATTTAAGCAGATTGCCCCAGAAGAAGCTACTCTCATTGGAGAGCTGATGGACAAATTAAGAGAACGAGAAGCTTAGTATTTTTTTATTTATATAGTTGTACATACAACTGATGTTTAGACACAAAACTATGAGCCAAATAGAAAACCAACCGCTGTTGCAGCCATATCAGAAAGGTGAGTTAAACCTGAAGAACCGCCTGGTGATGGCCCCAATGACCCGTAGCCGCGCTGCCAACGAAGAGCATGCCGCCACACCTTTGGTGGCAGAGTATTACGCTCAACGCGCCAGCGCTGGCCTTATTATTTCAGAAGGAACACCAGTAAATCCGCAGGGCATTGGCTATATCAATGTACCAGCCATTTATTCAGACGCACAGGTAAAAGGCTGGAAGCAGGTAGCCGATGCCGTGCACGCCAAAGGCGGAAAAATCTTTGCTCAGCTGTGGCACGTGGGACGTATGTCGCACCCAGATTTCCATAACGGAGAGCTGCCGGTGGCGCCGTCTGCCATCAACCCCAACGATAAAGCTTTCACGCCAGAGGGTTTCAAAGACACCGTAACACCCCGTGCCCTGGAAGTAGAGGAAATAAAAGGCATTGTACAGGATTTCAGAAAAGCCGCCGCTAACGCCGTGGCCGCCGGTTTTGACGGAGTTGAAATTCATGCCTCTAACGGGTATTTGTTCCACCAGTTCTTCAGCCTTTGCTCTAACCAGCGCACCGATGAATACGGTGGTTCAGCTGAAAACCGTGCCCGCATTCTGTTTGAAGTGTTTGATGCCGTGAAAGAGGAAATTGACCTGAACCGCGTAGGTGTACGCATGAATCCGTCTATGCACCAGCAGTTCGGCATTGTGGTTGACGAAGAAACCAAGCCAACGTTTGAATTCATTGTGCAGCGCCTAAACGATTACAACCTGGCCTACCTTCACCTGACTGAGGCCACAAGCAAAGTAGCTGATTTACCTTTCGCGGTAAAAGAAGTAGCCAAGCATTTCCGCCCCTTATACAAGGGTACGCTCATCATTAATGGTGGCTTTACCCGCGAAAGTGGCAACAAAATAATTGAAGAAGGAAACGCTGATTTGGTGGCATACGGGGTTCCGTTTATTGCCAACCCAGACTTGGTAGAACGTTATGCAAAAGGAGCCGAGTTGAATCAGCCAGACCCTAGCACTTTCTACAGTAACACCGGAGAGAAGGGTTATACTGATTACCCTACCTTGGCTGAAACTTCAGCCGCGTAAGCAATCAGAACAACACACAACTCTATATATAGAAAAGGGCCGCGCTGTAAGTGCGGCCTTTTTTGTTTTGGAGCAGTTTTTCTAAAAGTAAGCCAAAAACAGCTGAGGAAACTTTCTCTTCTTTTACCTATTCGCCCGGACTATCCTGAGTAAAATACACGTTGAATACAGATCCTCTTCCTAACTCGCTCTCCACAGATATTCTGTCACCGGAGTTTTCCAGAATTCTTTTTACCAGGTACAAACCAATACCCGAGCCCTCTACGTGGTTGTGGGCTCTTTTATACATGCCGAAAATCTTGTGTCGTTGGTTGTCAGGAATACCCAGCCCGTTGTCTGCCACAGATAAAACGCACTCTTCCAGTTTTGTTTTGTAAGTGCTGATCTGCACCTGCGGCGCTCTTTCTGGGTGAGCGTATTTAATGGCATTTGAGATTAAATTATATAAAATACTCCGTAGGTTTTTACGGGAGTACTTCATCTTATCAAAGGAAAAGTCGCCCATCTCTACCTTGGCATTACTTAAATAAATAAGCTCTCTGAGACTGCTCTTTACTTCCTCCACCATTTCTGGCAGATCTACTACTTCTGCCCGCTCTCTATCTTGCTTGAGCTTGGTAATATCGGCCAAATCAGTAATCACCCTTTTCAGGTTACTGGCAGAGCCTTCCATCATAGACAGAATTTCCTGGTGCTTCACGGCCTCCTCTCCAAGGTCTTCTTTAAGGGCTGAAAGCAATCCTTCCAGATTAACGATGGGCAATTTCAAGTCATGCGACGCCGTATACACAAAGGTATCAAGGTCGTTGTTTATCCGGACTAGTTCCTGATTTTTCTGGGTAAGCTCTTCGTTCCGGCGGCGCTCGGTCAGGTCACGGGTTATTTTGGCAAAGCCCAGCAGGCGGTTTTCTGAATTGTAGACCGGCGTCAGCACTACATTGGCCCAGAAAGCAGTACCGTCTTTGCGTAAGCGCCAGCCTTCGTCTTCAAAGCGACCTTTCTCTATGGCTTTTGCCAATTCAAACTGCGGGAAGCCACTTTCAATAGCTTCGCGGGCATAGAACGTAGAGAAGTGTTTGCCTAAAATGTCTGAAGCTTTGTACCCTTTTATGCGTTCGGCGCCTGTGTTCCAGCTGGTTACCAAACCCTCGGGGTTAAGCATAATGATGGCGTAATCTTTCACGCTATCAATCAGCATCCGGCTTCTTTCCTCGCTTTCTTTCAGGTCCTGATTAGTTCGGAACAGCTGTTCTTCCAGCTTCTTTTTATCGGTAAGGTCGCGGGTAATTTTAGTAAACCCTAGCAGTTCCTTCTTTTCATTGAAGATGGCTGTGATTACTACGTTGGCCCAGAAGGCGGAACCGTCTTTGCGGTACCGCCAGCCTTCGTCTTCAAACTTACCTACTCTTTTTGCCTCACGCAGCTCATAGTCCGGAAAACCTTCCAAAACAGATTCCCGGCTATAAAATTTAGAAAAATGCTTGCCAATGATTTCGTCGGCGCTGTAACCTTTAATTTTCTTGGCACCTGCATTCCAAGTAGCTATATGCCCCGCAGGGTTTAGCATAAAAATGGCGTAATCGGTTACCCCTTCCACTAAAAGCCGGTACTTCTCTTCGCTTTCCCTTACGCTCTCATATGCTTTGAACAAGTCATCTTCGGCCTTTTTACGCTCAGAAAGATCACGGGTCACCTTTGAAAAGCCATACAAAGCACCTTCTTCTGTATAAATAGGAGTTATGACCACATTGGCCCAAAAGACAGAACCGTCTTTCTTCACCCGCCAGCCTTCGTCTTCAAACCTGCCCAGCCTTTGTGCTTCTCTTAGTTCATAAGATGGGTAGTCAGTGGCTTTAGCCTCAGGGGTATAAAATGTAGAGAAGTGTTTGCCAATAATTTCTTCCGCCTGGTACTGCTTTATGCGTTTGGCTCCGGTGTTCCAGGTGGTTACGTGGCCTGTAGGGTCAAGCATAAATATAGCGTAGTCAGATACGCTCTCAACAAGTAATCGATACTGGTCTTCTACCTCGCCAGATGCCGTATGCTGTTTGTGAACAACTTCTAGTTCTGAATTCATATGATTGCCCAAGCTGAAACTCCTTTTGTAACTTTCACGAGAAACAGGCATTAACACTACGCAAATAACCTAGTCAACCGTAACAGCTAAGAATTACTGTAAAACGGAATCCACCCAAGGTTTTATTGGCTTCTACACGTTGGGGGACACTAAAACCCTTGTTCTACGGCTACGGCTACGTTAGGTTCAAATTATTTTACACTTCCTGCCATTAAACATTTTTTTAAGCTACTCCTGAAGGCTTCAACTACTTTAGCAAGAAACGGTTGTCAACTAATATATTTTCAAGGATTTGAGGGTTTCCTTAATTTTTTTCCACATTTCTAAACTTTCCGCCTTAACTTTGGGCAATTTATACATACCTCTTTAGCAATGCCCAAAGATCAATCCATTAAGTCAGTCTTAATTATCGGTTCCGGTCCTATTGTCATCGGGCAGGCCTGTGAATTTGACTACTCCGGCTCTCAAGCCGCCCGCTCCTTGCGCGAGGAGGGGATTGAGGTCACCCTCATCAACTCGAATCCCGCCACTATCATGACCGATTCTATCACCGCGGACAATGTCTATCTGAAGCCGCTGGAGAAGAAGTCGATCATAGAGATTTTGGAGAAGCACCAGATTGATGCGGTATTGCCTACCATGGGCGGTCAGACTGCATTGAACCTGGCTATTGACTGCGAGAAAGCCGGTATCTGGCAAAAATACGGCGTGAGAATCATTGGGGTAGACATCAACGCCATTGAGACTACCGAAGATCGTGAAAAATTCCGCCTGTTAATGATTGAACTGGGCGTGAACGTCTGCAAAGGCAACACGGCCACTTCATTCTTGGAAGGCAAGGAAATTGCGCAGGAAATCGGGTTCCCGCTCGTGATTCGTCCGTCATACACGCTGGGCGGTAGCGGCGGTGGTTTTGTGAACACGCCTGAAGAGTTTGACCAAGCCCTTACCCGTGGTTTGCATGCCAGCCCGGTGCACGAAGTATTAGTAGAGCAAAGCATATTAGGCTGGAAAGAGTACGAACTGGAGCTGCTGCGTGATAATCTTGGAAACGTGATCATCATCTGCTCCATTGAGAACTTTGACCCAATGGGTATTCACACCGGCGACTCTATTACCGTTGCCCCGGCCATGACGCTTCCAGACACCATTTACCAGCAAATGCGTGACCTGGCAATTAAAATGATGAACGGCATTGGCCAGTTTGCCGGCGGCTGTAACGTGCAGTTCTCGGTGAGCCCTGAAGATGACACCATCATTGCCATTGAGATTAACCCGCGCGTGAGCCGCTCTTCGGCGTTGGCTTCTAAAGCGACTGGTTACCCAATTGCCAAGGTAGCCGCCAAATTGGCTATTGGCTATAACTTAGATGAACTGAAAAACTCTATCACCAAAACCACCTCGGCGTTCTTTGAGCCCGCGCTGGACTACGTGATTGTGAAAATACCACGCTGGAACTTTGACAAGTTCAAAGGAGCCAATAAGCGCCTGGGCTTGCAAATGAAATCTGTGGGCGAAGTGATGGGCATTGGACGTACGTTCCAGGAGGCCTTGCAGAAGGCTTGCCAAAGCTTAGAAATTAAGCGGAATGGCTTAGGCGCCGATGGCAAGGAGAAAACCAACTATGACCAGCTCATGTACAGCCTGGCAAACCCAAGCTGGGACCGCCTGTTCACCATCAAAGACGCCATGAAATTTGGCGTTGCCACCAGCACTATTCAGAAAGTAACTAAAATTGACCCTTGGTTTCTGCAGCAGATTGAGGAGCTGGAACTGACCGAGCGCGAAATTCTGAAACACACCATAGACAGCATTCCGGCTGATCTGATGCGCAGTGCCAAAGTAAAAGGCTTTGCTGACCGCCAGATTGCCTACCTGCTGCGTTGCAAAGAAAGTGAAGTGCACGAAAAGCGCACCAGCATGGGCATTAAGCGTGTGTTTAAGATGGTAGACACCTGCGCCGCTGAATTTGAGGCCGTGACGCCTTATTACTACAGCACCTTTGACGGCGAGAACGAGAGCGTTGTCTCAGACCGCAAAAAAGTTGTGGTATTAGGCTCTGGCCCTAACCGCATTGGTCAGGGCATTGAGTTTGACTATTCTTGTGTACACGGTGTGCTGGCCGCCAGCGAGTGCGGCTACGAGACCATCATGATCAACTGCAACCCTGAGACCGTTTCTACAGACTCTGACATCTCTGACAAGCTGTATTTTGAGCCGGTGTTCTGGGAGCACATCTATGACATCATTCTGCACGAGAAACCAGAAGGCGTGATTGTGCAGTTGGGTGGACAGACCGCTCTGAAACTGGCTGAAAAACTGACCCGCTACGGCATCAAGATTATGGGTACTACCTATGAGAGCCTTGATTTGGCCGAAGACCGCGGAGCCTTCTCTACCCTGCTGAAAGAAAACGACATTCCATACCCACCGTTCGCAAGCGTAACGTCTGCCGAGGAAGCGCTGGAAGTTTGCAAAGACCTGAAGTTCCCGCTGTTGGTGCGCCCTAGCTACGTATTGGGTGGCCAGAACATGAAGATTGTGATCAATGAGAAGGAATTGGAAGCGCAGGTACTGGACATTTTGAAAGATAGCCCTGGTAACCACGTACTTCTTGACCATTTCCTGGACCGCGCCATTGAGGCTGAAGCCGATGCTATTTGCGATGGTGAGAACGTGCGCATTCTAGGCATTATGGAGCATATTGAACCAGCCGGAATCCACTCCGGTGACTCATACGCTGTATTGCCTCCGTTTGACCTGAGCGAGAACGTGATGAAGCAGATTGAGGAGTACACGAAGAAAATTGCGCTGGCCCTGAATACCGTTGGCTTGATCAACATTCAGTTTGCTATCAAAAATGAGATTGTGTACATCATTGAAGCTAACCCACGCGCCAGCCGCACGGTGCCGTTCATTGCCAAGGCCTACAAAGAACCTTATGTGAACTACGCGGCCAAGGTAATGCTGGGCGAGAAAAAGGTGACTGACTTCACTTTTAACCCACAATTAGAAGGCTACGCTATCAAAGTACCTGTGTTCTCACACAACAAATTCCCGGAAGTAAATAAAGAACTGGGGCCAGAAATGAAGTCTACCGGTGAGGCTATCTATTTCATTGATGATTTACAGGATGAGTACTTCACCAAGATTTACGGCGAGCGCAACCTGTACCTGAGCATGTAGTCAGTTTACAGTAATTAGTAAACAGTGATAAGTGATTAGTTGACGGCATGGTGCTGTTATAATAAAGGGCTGCTCCGGTGGAGCAGCCCTTTTACGTTTTAAGGCTATTTTCAAGAAATCAGATCCAAAACACTCGTTTAACTGGTAGTTTTTCTAGCTACTGATCACTATTTACTGTTTACTGATCATTGTTTACTGTTTACTGATCATTGTTTACTGTTTACTGATCACTGTTTACTGTTCACCGCTTTCATTCTGCCAAAATAATCTCGAGCGGCGGCCATAACTTTAGGTGAAAGCAACAGAGCACAAGCCATGGTGGGCACGGCCATTAAGGCAAAGGCGGTATCTATTAGGTTAATGATAGCCGTCAGAGTGATAACCGCGCCAATAACCACGGTGGAAATATAGAAATAGTCATACACGCGGCTGTACTTGAACCCGAAGAGGTAGGTAAAGCACTTTGAGCCATAGTAGCAATAAGAGAACAATGAGGTAAACGCGAAAATAAATACGCACAACACCAGCAGGTATTTACCAACGGCTGGCATAGCTTCACCAAAGGCGGCGGCGGTCATGCTTACCCCATTGGTATCTCCAGATTGCCACACGCCTGTTATAAGAATGGCCAAGCCGGTCATGGTGCAGACTACTATGGTGTCAATAAATGGCTCCAGCATGGCTACCAGCCCCTCGCGCACCGGCTCATTCGTCTGTGATTCACCATGCATCATGGCGGCGGTACCAATTCCGGCTTCATTAGAGAAAGAGGCCCGGCGGGCACCTAATATGATGATCTGCATTACGGCTCCGCCCAGCACGGCATTTCCGCTAAAGGCATCTTCAAAGATCATAGCAAACATGTGCGGCACCTCTCCTATATTGGAAAAGATGATGTACAGCACTGAACCAGTGTATAGTACCACCATTAGCGGCACCAGTTTGGTAGCCACCTTGGCAATTCGTTTAAGACCACCAAACATGATCACCGCCACCGGCAATGCTAAGCCTAGTCCCATGATCAAGTTAGCCACAAAGGCATCTTCGCCCACCATGCCACTGGGTCTCAAAATAACATCGCGCACAATCTGGGTCAGCTGGTTAGACTGGAAGAGCGGCAAAGTACCTATTAATCCGGCGGCGGCAACAGAATAGACAGCGGTTTCCATTTCTGACCGAGCCCTTCTGTTACCATGTACATGGGCCCACCTTCTACCTCGCCGCGCTCATTGCGGCCACGGTACATGACGGAGAGGGTACAGGTGAAAAACTTGGTAGCCATACCCACCAGAGCGCTCACCCACATCCAGAACAGCACGCCAGGTCCGCCCATGGCAATACCCACGGCCACGCCGCTAATGTTGCCCATGCCTATGGTAGACGCCAACGCCCCCGCCATGGCTTGAAACGGACTGATTTGCCCAGGAGCAGTGGGGTCATGGTATTTCCCACTTAATATTTCAATGGAATGGCCTAAATGCCGGAAGGGAGCAAACCGGCAGTACAGCATCAGGAACAGGCCACCCCCCATCAGCAAAATCAACAAAGGCATTCCCCAAGCCAGGCCGCTGGCCTCAGCCAATATATTTTCTATTGTCTTCACAGAGTATCGTTTGTGTTAAACTTACAAACTTACGGCTGTATTTCGGCAAAAGGAACCCCTGTTTTAGGCTCAGTTTCTTAAAACAAGCCCTAAAACAGCAGAGTGCGCATTTTGTACTTATAAATATCTATAGGGCAAGTAGAGAATAAAGCTAATTCACACCAGCCTATGAAAAGGATGTACCCTTGAAGAAAGCTTTACAAAAAACGAGCTTTCAGTTCAGGCGTGGGCAGCATACAGCTTTCCTGCTGACCAAACCAGCGGTAGCGGTTCCTTGCCACCAGATCATACACAGCATCACGTAAAAAAGCAGGCAGTATCATAAAGCCATACAGCAATGGCCAAGCACCGCTAAGGCGTCTAAAAACCCGTAGTGCCGCTGAGGATCTGGTGTACAGTTTGCCATTTTCCAGCAGCAGGAAGGAAGAGAACTGCTGAGTTGGCATTTTATGCTGCTGCAGTGTCTGCTGCCCTATCTCAGACTGCAGCGCGGCAAACTTAAAATACCCATGCGGGTCATGCTCTATGACAAATTGCACAAAGCCATTGCATAGATTACAGACCCCGTCAAAAAGTATAGTGGCAGACCCAGTAGCCATAGTAAGTATTAAACTAATTCTTGAGCTGTACGCAGAAGAAAAAGTGCAAGTTAAAAATCAGTATTTATTCCTTAAGAAATTATTGAACGGTAGCGCACCTTTTCAAAACTTAGTCGTAAAAGATGAACTTAAAAAGAAAACTTATTAAAGTTTCTAAAACTGTTAAAACTATGAAAAAGACAATGTTCAATGTTTTTGCTGCTGCTGCTTTTATTGCTGCATCAGCCTTAACCTCATGCTCTGGATCCACTGAGTCAACCACTGACACCACTACCACTGACATGAGCACTGAAAATGGTACTACTGGTACAACTGGCACAATGGATAACACCACCGGCACTACCACTGATACTACCAACACAACTTTGCCGCCTGACTCTACTCGCTAAAATATAACACCACCTAATTTATAAAAAAGGAGGGACGCTATAAGTGTTCTTCCTTTTTTGCACCATTCTATTTCTAATACCTTAATTAAATCTTTTTGAAAAGCGCGGCGTAAGCCATGAAGAGGCCGAGAAAAGAGCTTGGGCTACCGTAAACAAACAAGATGGTGGTGGCAACAAGAGCGGCTCTGGCAAAAAGAGTTGACAACTCACCAACATAAGCAAAAGCCTGTTTTAAGGCTGATTTTCTAAAACCAACCTTAAAACAGGCTTTTAAATTATTGAGCAATTTTACTTCTTCACTTTCACTTTACGTAGCCACTTAGCTGCTACTCCAGCTGCTAAGCCTGCCATAAAGTAGTAGCCAATGGTCAAAGCCTGTGTTTCGCGGGTGCGGTTACTGGGGGCGGTGCCTAAGCCCATTGGGCCGGGCAGTAAAACACCACCTATGCCGGCAGCCGCACCTAGCAAGGAGCCCCGCCAAAGGGCTTTTTTATCTGATCCCACCAAGCTGTAGTACACGCTGTTTGAGATGATATCACCCACTAAAGACCAGGTATGTAGTTTATCATTTTCAGGTGGCGTTTGGCCTGCCAAGTGCAATCCTTTGGAGATGGCCCTCATGCCCAATATATCCATGCGGGGTGCTTTGGGGTAAAACCTGCGCACAGCTTCATGCACGGCCGTAACCGCCACAGCGCCAGCTAAACCGCTAAGACTGGCTCTCAACCACCTGCTCAAACGCTTTTTTGAGACTTTCTTGGTCTTCTTTTTCTTTTTATCTTTTTTGTCTTTGCCCATAGTTTCGGTTGCTTATTGTCATAGTTATACAGCAGCTACTTAAATAGCGGCTCCTTTTCATTAAACGGAATTAGAGATGAAAGTTTACTTTTCAGCAGATCAGCTTGTACTTATATTCTGATTATTAGCTAGTTTCAACAAAACAGGCTAAAAACGCAGACTGAATCTTTTTACCTATCTTTGCGTCTTATAGACAAGGGCGCCATTGTCCTCATTTCATTTCTGGCCAAAAACACGTCGGCCGTTACAAATCAAAATGACATTTTTAGAACTTAATTTAATAGAACCTATTCTGCAGGCACTGCAAGAAGAAGGTTACACCAACCCAACCCCTATTCAGGAACAAGCTATTCCGCCCGTATTGAACGGCGAAGATTTGCTGGGCTGCGCCCAAACCGGAACCGGCAAAACAGCCGCTTTCAGCTTGCCTCTAATTCAACGGCTGCACCAGGCTGGACCGGCTCAGCCGGCCAAAGCCATCAGAGCTCTTATTTTAACCCCAACCCGTGAACTGGCCCTGCAAATTGGCGAAAGCATTGAAGCCTATGGCCGCCATACCAAATTAAAGCACACCGTCATTTTTGGAGGTGTGGGCCAGGTGCCGCAGGTAGAGAAGATACAACGAGGGGTAGATATTTTGGTAGCCACGCCCGGACGCTTGTTGGACTTAATGAACCAAGGCCTGCTCTCGCTCAAATTCATTCAGACCTTTATCTTGGACGAGGCCGACCGCATGCTGGACATGGGCTTTATTCATGATGTGCGCAAAGTGATTGATAAGATACCGACAGACCGCCAGACCCTGTTGTTTTCAGCTACCATGCCTCAGGAAATACAGAAACTGTCTAGCAGCATACTTCGTGACCCAGTGTATGTAGAGGTAACGCCAGTTTCAAGTACCGCTGAAAAAATTGAGCAGAAAGTGTACTTCGTTGACAAAATGGAGAAACGCGCTTTGCTAAAACACTTGTTGAAAGAGGGAGGCATTTCAAGAGCGTTAGTTTTCTCCCGTACTAAACACGGCGCCGACCGCATAGCCAAAGATTTATCTAGAGCAGGCATTTCGGCTCAATCTATTCACGGCGACAAGGCTCAGAGCACCCGCGTAAAGGCGCTTACTCAATTCAAGAACAATGAGCTGCAGGCGTTGGTGGCTACCGACATTGCCGCCCGTGGCATTGACGTAGATGACCTTACCCACGTAATAAATGTAGACCTGCCCAACGAGCCTGAAACGTACGTGCACCGCATTGGCCGTACCGGCCGCGCCGGAGCCGAAGGATTAGCTCTTTCTTTCTGTGATGACACCGAACTGCCTTACCTACGCGATATTGAACGCCTGACCAAGCAAACCATTCCGGTGGAGAAGGACCATCCGTTTCAAGCCAAACTGGAAAAATTACCGATAGCCGGAGGCCGCGCCACTGACAAAGTCCGCTCCGGCGGAGGCAACAGCGGCGGTAGCCAGAGACGTGGCCCCCGCACCGGCGGCGGCCAAGGCAACAGACAGCCTGCCCAAGCTCAAGGCTCTAGCCAAGGCGGAGGCGGCAACAGAGACCGACGGTCTTCAGGCGGTAACCGAAGCGGCCGAAGATAATTCCCCCTTAAAACAAAAGAGCCGACACTGTTGTGTCTGGCTCTTTTTGTTTTAAGGGCAGTTAATTTAACTGCTTATGCGCGTTTGATTTTAGTACCAGTTGTGGTAGTTCTGGCTTTAGCAGCTTTTCCCATGCCCATCCAGCCTTTTGAGGTTGCTGCCCAGTAGGTAGCACCTAGCGCCAGAGCGGCACCTCCAATTACTTTTTGGGTAGTAGTCAAGCTACCAATGCTTCTAGAAACTGTAGTTCCTAAATCTTTCACTCCTTGCGGCAACTGCATGTTTTTCACTGCATCTGGCACCTGAATGTTGCTCAGCTTTCCGGTGATAGAGTCCATCATGCCGCCTTGTCCGTTAGAATTAGGGGTCATTTGGTCTTTAGCTGAATCTTGATCGTATGAAGTAGCCTGAGCTGATTGATTGGTTCTGTTTTCCATAGTTGTAATAGTTAAAAATTAATAATTATCGTTTCTTCAGGCACGGGCTTTTGAAAACCCGCCATCCTGCCCACTACTCAAGAGAGGGGGAATCTATTCTATCGGGAATTAGCCTGAATGGTTGCGTAGACTTCTATTTTTTTTTACAATTTTTTAGCTACCTCCATACCAACCCTTAAAACCCACTCCAATTATTGGTGATACCACTATAAGAAGCCTTTATTATGTTTAGGGGAAAACTAATGTTGCTTCTGTTTTAAGCCTGTTTTTCAGAAATCAGGCATAAAACAGATGCAAACTCTTTCTTTCAAATACATTACCACCCCTCCTTCATGAAATTTACCGAAACAGCCCGTAGACTTATGGTAAGATTTTTAACTTTGAAGAGACTAATAGTAGACGTTAACCCTTTTGCTGCAAAGCTAAAGGCCACGCGCAAGTCATCTAGCCTAAAACACAAACCCATGATCTTGAAAAAAGCCCTTTTCCTTGGCTTGGCAGTATTGCCATTTACCCCCAGCTTTGCCCAAAAGCATATTCAGCAAAAAGAGGTGGAGCGTATTATCCGCACACTGGCCGCCGATGACATGATGGGCCGCCAGACCTTTACTCCCGGCATAGAAAAAGCCGCAGATTTTATTTCTGCTGAATTCAAGAAAATAGGCCTGAAACCCTTACCCGGTGACTCTGATTTCAAGCAGGAGTTCAAAATGTTCCGGCTCAAACCACAGGAAGCCGAAGTAGAGATCAACGGAAAAGAAATAGCACCGGAAAACTTTTTCTACAGCACGTCAAGCCGTGAGGTGGAGTGGGAAGAAAATGCGCCAGAGCCTGTCTTCATTGGCGAAAACGATGATTTCAGACAAGGCATCAACAAAGCTCGTCAGCAACAGAAAGACGTTCTGGTGATGGTGCACCCCAAGCACCAAAGCATGTTTAACCGGTACGCCAACTACTTCAGGCAAGCAAGCCCTGTAACCGAGGTAGGCAAAGGCCCTACTATGGTATTTGTGCTCTCTCCGCTTACGGAGGTACGCTCTTTTGAAGTGGAGATTGAAAACGAGGTAGAAGAAATGTCTTTGGCTAACGTGGCGGGCATGATACCAGGCAAGCGCAAAAATGAATATGTTGTCTTCTCTGGCCATCATGATCACATAGGTATTCAAAAACCGGTGGAAGGTGATTCTATTGCCAACGGTGCCGATGACGATGCCTCTGGTACCACTGCCGTTATTACGCTGGCTAAACATTTCAAGAAACAACGTAAACCGGAGCGCACGCTTATTTTTGTAACCTTCACCGCCGAGGAAATTGGAGGCTACGGATCGCAGTATTTCTCTAAGCAACTAAACCCCGATGAAATTGTAGCCATGTTCAACATTGAGATGATTGGCAAAGGCTCTAAGTTCGGGCCTAACACCGCCTACATCACCGGCTTTGATAAGTCAGACTTTGGCCCGCTGCTGCAAGGGGCGGTAAAAGGCACACCCTACAGTTTTCACCCAGACCCGTACCCCAGCCAAAACCTGTTCTACCGTTCAGATAACGCCACTTTAGCCCGCTTGGGCGTACCGGCTCACACCATTTCTTCGGTGCAAATAGACCAAGACAAACTCTACCACTCCGTTGACGATGAGGTAGAAAGCCTTGATTTGGCCCATATGACCAACATGATCAAAGCCATTGCCATGGGCGCCAAAGATTTTGTTGATGGCAAAAGAACTCCTTCAAGGGTAGATAAAACACAGGTGCAATAAGAGTTTATCCGTTGCACATTTTCTGGCTGCTTTTGCTGTAGAATAAATGGAAAGCTGCGTTAGAACAGGATTTTTCGTAAGTACTGTTCCAATGCAGTTTTCTCTGCTTCTGTCAGACACAGAGAAACAAAAACTTAATCTTCAGGTATCTCGTCCTAAAATAGTATCTTCATTTAATATTACCTTCAATCGCCCTACCGTTATTAGTCTGTTGATGTAGTTTTATTCTTACTCCAGAAGGAAAACTAAAATAGTAGCTGTGGCCCCATCTCTAAACACAGACCCACCCTCTCAGACGCAGAAGAAAAAGAGCCGCACAAAGTGGCTGTTGCTCCTGTGTCTCCTTCTTGTTGCAACCGGCACAGCCAGCTATTTACTCTATAGCGGCAAGCTCTCCTCAGTGACAGCCGGACAGCTGCAGACCTATTTAAAAAGCTTTCAAACTGATTCAGATCAACAGGCACAAACACTCTCCTCTGATTCTACGGCAGCCAGTGCAACAGCAACCAAAAAATCCACTGCGTTTGAAGAAGGTTTAGAAGCTTATCGGCTCAGCCAATTTGCCATTGCCTTTGAAAAATTCACCCAAGCTGCTCTTGAAAACCACCCAGAAGCCTTCTACTTTTTAGGCAGAATGCACCAGAATGGCGAGCACGTATCCAAACAATATGACCTCGCCTTTAAAAACTACACCAAAGGCGTGGCCGCCGGCGATGTGAAAGCCAACTACGGGCTAGGTCAATTATACCGAGGAGGATTGGGCGTTAAAAAGAACGTCAAAAAGGCCTATGCGCTGGAGCAAGTAGCCCTACCTGCCATACAGGCCAGAGCCGACAGCAACCAATATTTCTGGGCCACTCGCCTAGGCACCGCTTATAGTGAGGGACTAATGAACCTGCCAGTAAATCATGAAAAAGCCTTTCACTATAGCAGCATTGGCGCACAGCAAGACTATGCCAGCGCCGAATACAACGTAGGCGTGGCTTACCAAAAAGGACAGGGCGTGAAAAAAGATGAGAAAGCCGCCTTCACTTGGTTTCAAAGAGCGGCCAAAGATGGTTTCGCCAAAGCCATCCATAACCTAGGCTATATGTATGCAAATGGCTTGGGAGTGAAAAAGAACGAGGCAGAAGCGTTTAACATGTACATGCTGGGCGCTGAACGCGAGCTTGAAAAATCTCAGTACAGCTTAGCGCTTGCGTTTGAGCTGGGCAAAGGAGTAGAAAAAGACAAGGAATGGGCAAGCATTTGGTACCAGAAGTTGGCTAAGAAAGGGAACACAGATGCCATCATGAGGTTAGCTTATCTTCACTACAACGCTTACCTCTACCCTGACCCAAACCTACCTGATGTGCAAGACCTAAAGAAAGCCCTGAAATGGTTTGAAGTAGCCGGCAACAAAGGCGTAGGCAAAGCTCTAACCCAATTAGGTTTTATCTACTACAATGATTTTGAAGTACCGCAAGATATGCCGACAGCCATAAAGTGGTTCAGGAAAGCCGCTGCCCAGGGAGAACACATAGCCCAAGCACAGCTCGGTTACTTTTACTTAGAGGGAAAAGGAGTGGAAAAAGACTTTCAGCAGGCTGCCCAGTGGTTCAAGAAAGCGGCCGACCAAAACAACGCCTTCGCTCAAAATCATTTAGCCAATATGTACTACTACGGCAAAGGGATTCCGGTAAGCAGTATGTCCGCAATTACACTCTGGCGAAAAGCTGCTTTGCAAGGTAACTCTGATGCCCGAAATATGCTGTGGAAGCTAGGCTTTGAAGTACCTTCAGCCCCCTCAAAGACGGCAGCCAATTAAATGACATCTCCCTACTTAGCCTTCAGGGCTCTGTAGTAGCTGAATTTCTATTTTAGACCTACTTTTTCAAAATCAGGCCGAAAATGCTGCTCTTCTTCTTTAAAAATTCCCTCGCACGGTAAGCATGAAATTACGGCCGGGCGCACTGATGCCCGAGGCGTACACGCGGTAAAACTGGTCTAAAATGTTTTCCAGCGCAGCCTGTACCTGCACCCGCGGATGCACTTGGTAGGCGGTGCGTAAATTGAGGGTATACCATGCCGGTACTCCTTCAGGTGTAGCGTATTGCAGATTGTCTTCGCCTACAGGGTTGTAATCTTCCAGGCGCTTCCAGCCGTTGTACTGTACAAAGAATTCAGAGCGAAACTTGGGTAACGTCAAGAAGAAGCTGGTTTTGCCGTACACAGGTGGTATATGGTCTAGCGGAATATTGGCAGGCTCTCTCTGAATACGGCCATAGGTGTAAGTAAGCGTGGAAGAGAGGCGGAAAGCGGGAGTGACATCAGCGGAGAGGGAGCCGCTGAAACCGTAGACATAAGCTTTGCCTGCATTCACATTGGCAGTTACTCTGCTTAGCTGGCCGTTATACTCAATTTCTGACTGCCCCTGAAACACGAAAGGTTGTGTGGTGATGGCATTGCGGTACCAAGTGTAAAAGCCCGTGCCTTCTACCCGCACCTGCTGCGCAATGGTTTTCCCAACCGATAGTTCCGCATTGTAAGTGTATTCCGGCTTCAGGTCTGGGTTAGGCACAATCAACTGACCCGCCACCGATTCAAACACTTTGCCGAGGTCATCAATGTTAGGTGCTCTAAATCCCGAGGAAAGCACGCCAGTAAAGCGCCACTCCTGCCCCGGCTGAAAGACCAGACCCACGTTGCCGTTCAGGGCGGTGTTGTTTTGCTCAACCTCACTAAACGGAAATGGGAAGAACGTTTTGTCACTGGAGAAATCAGCCTGCAAGCCTACGCGGCTTAACCGGATGCCGTCAGAAAAAATCCAGCGGGGAGAGATTTCCCAGGTATGGGTGAAATAGGCAGCCGCCGAGTACATAGAGGAGCCACCCCCAGGATAGCGGGTGTCAAGGGGGTCTTGCTCTCCGGTAGTTAGATCGGTGCCGTGGGCAGCGGAGCGGACATCATTATAGGTTCCTTCCAGGCCATAGCGTAATTCGTGCTCCCCTAGCAGGCGGCTGGCATCGACGTTGAAGGTGTACACGTCTACCTGTTCAAACCGGTTCTGCAGCAAGCTTCTCCCGAAACGACGGTTGTGGCGACATTCTTCAATGTGCTGGTAAGCGGCGGTAAGTCTCAGGTTCTCTAACCAGCCCCTGCCCTGCGTATTAAATGTATAGGCGGCCAAAAGGCGCTCCTGCGGCCCGTAATACCACTGCGCATGGTTGAGATGGCCTAGATCGTTTATTTCAGAAAGGCGGTCGTAGCGTGGAATATTGGAAGAGGTGGAGTATTGCAGGTTGAGCAGGTGAGACGTTGTGGCCGAGGGTTTGAACAACACCTTCTGCAGTACATCATACTGCCGGTAGCCGCTTTGCTTCTGCACATTGATATTCTCGTTAGGCACCATGATATCCTGCCCGTTCTGCCGCTCGGCGTAAAATGGCCGCAGTCCCCAATCACCGTAAAACGGATTACGGTTGGCTCCTTGCCGCAGGTCACTGAAATCAGAATACGTGAGGCTGGTAAAACTCCCCCACCGGCGGCCGCCTACCGAAACATTCACATGCCCTGTTTTCTCATGGTTGGCAGTGGCGTAGCGGGTAAAGGCGTTTCCGGTTACCAACGTGCCGGCGGTGTCAGTGAGTACCGGGTTCTTTGTGTAGAAATGCACTACGCCGCCAAGGGCATCGGAGCCATACACGACAGAACCAGGCCCGAACACCACCTCCACTTTCTCCAGCGCCGCATTATCAATGGTGATTACGTTTTGCAAATGCCCGCCACGGTAAATGGCATTGTTTAACCGCACGCCGTCTACTACCATCAGCACTTTATTTGCTTCAAAGCCCCTGATGATGGGGCTTCCGCCGCCAGCCTGGCTTTTCTGCACCAGCACCTGTCCGGTTTGCTGCAGCACATCGGCGGTGGTTTGGTTGTTCTGGAACGCCAGTTCTTTCGCCTTGATCACCTGAATTTGCTGCGGCACATCGGCCCGCTTCTCCTCAAACTTACTCGCAGACACCACCACTTCTTCTAATGAAAAGCTGCGCTCTGTTAAGAATATTCGGCTCTGCAACGTATTCAACTGTGAAACGGCCACCGTTCTGGATTGGTAATCGAAACGATCAAACCTGAGGCTATCGTTCATATTTAAACCTGTTACCGAAACAAATCCCTTGGCATCGGTCAAGAATCCCTCACCCGCCGGTAGGGTTACCACCCGCACACCAGCTAAAGGCTGCAAATTGGTTTTATCCAGTATCTGTATCCGCTGACCAAATACACCCAATGGCAAAACCAACAGCAACACGGCCACCCAACCTTTCAGAGAACAGTTTGCCATTACTTGAGAAACATTTCCATTTTTATATCGGCGCGTTTGTACTCCTGAAGGTCTTCCGGCACCTCCACAAACCCGAGCCTGTGGTACAAATGCAGGGCTGTTTCTAGCCGCCGGTTAGAAACCAGGAATAAAGTCTCTGCCCCTAACTCTTTCGCTTTTTGAATTGCCGCCTCGCCCAGACGTTTACCTATTTTCAGTCCCTGCACTTTATCAGTCACGGCCATTTTAGCCAGTTCAAACGTAATGTCGTTTACTTTGATGAGAGCGCAGGTGCCAACAACTTCACTGTTGTATTCGGCCATGAAAATATGGCCTCCTTTGCTAATGATGTACCCGTCTGGGTCGCCCAAAGATTTGTGATCCAGCTCTTCCATTTCAAAGTAACGCTCAATCCAGGCTTGGTTCAGGCTACGGAAGTGGGTGGCGTGGGCGGGGGTATAATCTATAATAGATACAGCCGGAGCAGATGCAGTAGTGGTCATAAAGCAGAAAAAGTAAACCACAAAGATAAAGAACCCGCCTTTCTATTTCCGGCCCGTTTTCCTGAAAACAGACCAAAAACAGGAAGATTAGTACCGCACGGGCTCGCAAATTTCTTCGTCGCACACTAACCGGCTATACATAGGGTCTGCTAAAAGCTGCTGCATGGTGTAAACTTGCCCATTCACCTCAAAGCGGTCTAAAACCAGCCTTATACCGTGACTGTAGTCTGTGTACGAAGCCAGATGACACAAGTAAAGCGGCTGAATAGGCTTACCGTCTTTTTTATGCCAACCGTAAATTGCCACCCGATCAGTGTTTTCAGGATTTAGTAACCGCGGGCTGAGCACAACATCCTTTTTATGCCCTGCAATAAGTTTTCCCTTATGTTTTCCTTTTAGCTGTTGCTGAATAATTTGGTTGTGTTGCAGAAATGTAAGGGCGCTGTCACGGTTTTCGGTCAGTGGCCGTGGTTCCAGCTTTAGATCAGCGGCGGCATAAATGGCATCTACCACCTTACGGGTAGGCAATGTACAGCTCCAGGCCTGAGCAACAGCCTGAGCAGATTGCGGCTGCAGAGGCATCCGCACAAAATTATTATCACCCCCAACCGCCAAATAATCTAAAATAGCGTAACAGTAGCCTCGCAATGTGTCACCTTCCGGACCAAGGGCAACGAGAGGAACGCGTTTGGTGTGGCGCAGAAAATCTGGACCATTCCCTTCTTTCAACAATTGCTCCAGTACAAAAGCGTCTCGGTCTGCTGGCGCAAGCGGTGCTACAGCCTCTATTACCTGCGGCCCTGTCAGCTTGCTTTCCTGCGCAAGCGGTGGTTTAGCGCATTGCCACAACGCCAGGCAAACCCCAAGAGACAATAAACTATTTAGAAGCTGATTTTTGAAAAACGAGCCAAAAACAGCTTCTTTTCTGAATTCATTCATTCCCTAAAATAAGCATGCGGAACGAGTTCTGCTATTCTCCTGTTCAGAATAAAGCGCAAAAGCCATATATTTCGGCCCACTGACCTGTACTATCCATGAAAAAAAACTCCTACCTCCTACTGTTAAGCTTTCTGATGGCCTGCGCCGGACGCAAGCCTACCCCAGAGGCAACTTCTGCCGTTTCTGCCCCTTCTTCTGCCGCCACCTCTCATGTAGAGGCTGTTCGCCAGCAGTTTGCCCCCGATAAAAGAGTAGCGCTTTTCAATGTGTCTGCCAAGGGTGCCGTGCTCACCGGTGAAACCAATATGCCCCAAGCCAAGGCTGCATTGCTTGAGAGATTACGTACCGCTGGCATTTCTTACCAAGACAGCATAGCGGTGCTACCGGAAGCAGAGCTGGAGGGCAAGCATCAGGCAGTGGTAACATTGTCGGTGGCGAATTTACGCTCAGAGCCTAAGCATCCCGCTGAACTGGCCACTCAAGCCACCATGGGCACTCCCTTGAAAGTTTGGAAAGCACAGAGCGGCTGGTACTTGGTACAGACTCCTGACCATTATCTTTCTTGGGTAGACGGCAGCGGCATTAAACTTATGGATCAAGCGGCTTTTGCCAAATGGCAGGCTGGTGAGAAATTGCTATACACCCAACCATACGGTTTTGCTTACGCTACCCCTACCACACAAAGCGCCACAGTTTCAGATTTAGTTTATGGGGATGTGATGGTGGTGAAAAATCAGGGGAAAGGCTTCTTTGAAGTGGAGTTTCCCGATGGCCGTACCGCTTTTGTCTCAGAGAAAGAAGCGGAAAAATATGCAAAATGGGCTGCTACCCGCCAGCCGACTGAGCAGAATTTGGTTGAAACATCTAAGAAATTACTGGGCTTGCCTTACTTGTGGGGCGGTACTTCTTTCAAAGGCGTAGACTGCAGCGGCTTTACCAAAACAGTTTATTTCATGAACGGTCTGGTCTTGCCCCGCGATGCCTCTCAGCAAGTGCACGTGGGTGAGCTGATTGATACCAAAGATGGTTTCCAGAACATGCGCCCCGGCGATTTGCTGTTCTTCGGTTCACCGGCCAAAGATGGTCGTGGTGAGCGGGTAGTGCACGTGGGTATGTGGATTGGCAACAACGAGTTCATTCATTCCGCTGGCCGGGTACGTATCAGCAGCATGGATCCATCCGCTCCAAATTTTGATGAGCCTGAGCTTAAGCGTTTTCTGAGAGCCAAGCGCATATCTTCGCAAGCTACTTTACTTGACTTACGCACTGCTGCTCTTTATCAATAAAATTTAAGGTTAATGGCGGAGTTGGTAATTTTTTTTTAATAATTTGTCAATAATTACCTCTCCGCCTCTAACCTAACTATCATGAAAAGAATTTTACGTTTATCATTTTTGCTTTGCCTGCTACTAAGCGGAGCCGCCGCTTCTGTGCAGGCCCAGTCTGTTCACCAGGAACAGGCAGCCCAATACAGGCATCTAGATTTTAAGACTGATGCAGAATATGACCATGCATTAGGCCGTGACACAGAAGCTACCAAAAAAGCATCTGCTACTTTCAGCACTTACCGTAGAACGGGGCAACCTCTCTTAAAAAAAGTGTTTGGTTGGCACCCATATTGGTTAGGAACCGCTTACCGTACCTACGACTACAACAACATTAGCACTATTGCCTACTTCTCATATGAAGTAAACCCAAACACAGGCGGATACAGCACAATTCATAGCTGGCTTTCTACTGATTTGGTAGACATTGCTCATGCGGCAGGCACAAAGGTAGTGCTTACGGTTACCAACTTCGGAAACTCCAATAACGCCAAACTGCTTAACAGCCCAAGCAGCAAGAAAAACCTGATCAACCAGCTTATTACTTTAGTGAAAGCCCGCAACGCCGATGGCGTGAACATTGACTTTGAATCTGTAGGCGTAGCCCAGCGCGACAGCCTCACTAAGTTCATGAACGAGTTGGGTGACCGTTTTCATGCCGAGATACCGGGTTCAAGAGTATCTATTGCCCTACCTGCCATTCAGTGGACGGAAGTGTTTATGGTAAACCAAATGACCAGCGTAGATGATTTCCTGATTATGGGCTATGACTATCATTATGCAGGATCAGAGAAGGCCGGACCAGTCGCCCCATTGAAAGCCAGCTCATGGACTTACTGGGGTTCTACATTGAATGTCACTTACTCTGTGAACTGGTATTTGAACAAAGGTGTATCTCCTGACCAGCTCTTCCTAGCCGTGCCTTACTACGGCCGCCGCTGGGCCACTGAAAAAGGGACAGTTCCCTCTGCTACTCAAAACAGCATATCCGCCTCCACTTCCAGATTGTATAATGTAGCCAAAGAAGAAGCTGCTCAGTACGGCCGTAAATGGAGCAACGAAGGCGGAGTGCCGTATTACACCTACCAAAACAGCAGCGGCCAATGGTTTCAGGTGTTTTATGATGATGCGGAAAGCTTAGGGCTGAAATATGACCTGGTCAATGAGAAAAATCTAGCCGGCATAGGCATCTGGGCTCTTGGTTACGATAACACACCGGAGAACCCTGAGTTGAACAACCTGCTCCGCGAAAAATTCCCGCCAGCTCCGTTATCTGCCTCAGATGAATTGGAAGAAGGCCAAAGCGTAGCTTATCCTAACCCAGTGAAACGGGGGCAGCAGCTTTCCTTCAGCAACAAAATGAGCGGCGTACCTATGGCCTTAGCGCTACGTGATGCACTGGGCCGCCAATTCCCCACTCCAGTTCTTAGCTCCTCCGGAACTATCAGCACTGATGGTTTGGCTGCCGGCGTATACTTCTTAACAGTTACCACCTCCAAAGGAAGTAACACCCACCGGGTAGTAGTGGTAGACTAAGCTTTCAAGTTACCGTTCTCATGTTCCTGCTTTCGGGCTGTTTTTGAAAAAGCAACCCGAAAACAGGAACATCTTTTTTTAGGGAAAGCCTAATCAACGAAATCCGCAGGTTCAATCTAAAACTTCTGGTCTGCCATAGTTTATAGTAGCCAAACGTCTGCTTGCCCTATAAACTAAATAGAAGGTTGCTTTGTCAATTCAACTACAGCTGGCCACAAGATCCTTTCAGGATGACAAATAGGTTTTATGTTATTCTGCCCCTCTACTTAAGCCAAATTTAAAAGGCCTATGTTCTTGCTGCGCATTGCAAAAACATCGGCCTCTGTTATTTCTGTTTTGGGCCTGATTTCTGAAAAACAGGCTCAAAATAAATTCTAATATTTCTCGTGCACCTCAGTCATAATGCGGACCATTTCATTTCTTACATCAGAAGAACTGCCTTTGAAATTATTGTTCATGAAGCTATACAGCAGCAGCTTTCCGCTTTTAGTCCGGATAAAGCCGCTTTGGTTGTGCACGTGCGCCAGCGTTCCAGATTTCCCGAACACAAAAGGCGGTTCGGCTTTGTAGATGCTCCGGAAAGTGCCGGGGCGGCCGCCAGTGGCTAGCATGGGCAGTAACTGCTGCTCATTGGGCCGCTCTTGCTGCAGCTTCTGGAGTAGGGCAATGATACTGCGCGGCGTAAACATGTTCATGCTAGACAAACCGGAGCCATCTACCCAAACAGGGGCATCGGGCAAATCAGAAAGATAATTTTTGACTACGTGCCGAATAGCTTTTTCTACCGAAAGAGTGTCAGACAAGGTGCCGGAACAAAGAACCATCAGTTGCTCGGCAAACAAGTTATCACTCACTTGCAGCATGCGCTTGTACACGCTGTCACTTGGTAAGCCATAAAAGGTAGTGCCGTTCTGGGGCAATGGCCGTTTGAGAAGCGTCACCTTCTTTTTCAGAGTATCAGCTAGTAAACGCACGGTCAGGTCCGGCGAAGAGATAAAAGGCACCTCTGTTGAGAAAGTAGCGGAAGCGTGCTTCGGGAAGTAGGTGAAGTCATTCGTGCGCCAGGCCCGGCGAAAGCCATCTCTGAAAGGAGAGCTGGAGGAATCTACCGCCACATTTTTCTTGAACATTGATGGTGTGACGGAAATGGGCTGTTCTGCTCCGCCTCTGCGCATAAATTTCACAATGTTGCCGTGCACCGGGAACGGGCTCCGCTCGGGCTGGTAATAATAGTTGTAATCGTCCCAGCCCCAGTTGTTGGCGAAGGGTGTACTAGCCATGGGCGTTTCTATGTAAAACAGCTTCTCCTTGCGGTTTTTCAGGAAATCATACGCCACCTGATTTTTCAAATCCATGTGCGTGAAGGTAGGGTCGCCGGTGCCCCAGAAAATGAGTGAGTCGCCGCGCACCACGTACTTAAGCGCCGGAATAGAATCTCCCAGCATTTTCAAGCACGCATAAAACGTGAATAGTTTGGTGTTAGACGCCGGCACAAAATATTTATCAACATTATGCTCTACCACCATTTTACCTAGCTCAGGGTCATACAGCGCAAAGCCAATGAAACGGTTATTGATGCTGTCTGACTGTAGCAGGCGCTGCTTTATCACATCAGGGCCATATGGCGGAGGCGTAGCAACTGAGGCTGCAGGCGTGTTTTTAGAAGTAGTACAACCGGTAAGCAGCAGCAGGCTCAGCAAAGGTAAAAAGCACCACTGGCGCAGATGAATAAGGGTTCGCATAGTTTGGCAGTGTTTGGGAAGCGTAAGTAAAAGATTTATCTTTTATTCCTGAAGATTTCAGACACAATTCTCCAGATACCTGAAATTTAATTTTTTTTAAGAACAACCTGCGGCTTTGTAATAAAAATCTGACAAAATTTCCGTTACTGAAAAACAAAGTCTGTAATTTAAGGCTTTGTTTCGCTCACTCATTACCACAAACAGGCAAACATGATTTCTCGCTCCCGTCGCGATGTACTGGCTTCGCTTTCTTTGGCAGCCGCTGCCGTTCCCCTTCTGGGCTTTTCTCCTGTGGCTACCGCCAATAAGAGCCCAAAGACAATTCTGCCTCCGCGCCTGAAACCTGGCGACACAGTGGGTCTGATTTGCCCGGCCGGAGCGGCGTTTAGCAAAGAAACTGTGCAAATCACCAAAGAAAGCATGGAAGCTTTGGGGCTGAAAGTGAAGCTGGGCAAGCATGTATTTGACCGTATGGGGTCTCTGGCCGGTACCGACCAAGCCCGCGCAGCAGACGTGAACGCTATGTTCGCCGATAAAAGTGTGCAGGGCATTTTGGCCATACACGGCGGTTGGGGCTGCGCCCGATTGCTGCCGCTTTTAGATTATAAAACCATCCAGAAAAACCCAAAACCCCTCATTGGCTACTCTGACATTACTGCGCTTTTAAATGCTATCTATGCCAAAACGGGTTTAGTGACGTTTCATGGCCCAGTAGGTTCAGCCACCTGGAATAAATTCTCAGTAGATTCTTTTAAGCAGGTGTTGTTTGATGCCGCAGCAGCCACTTTTGAAAACCCAAAGGAAATTGGCGATAACCTAACCATCACCAAAGACCGCATTACCACCATTACCCCCGGCACCGCCCGTGGCACATTGGTAGGTGGCAATTTAACGGTACTTACTGCCATAATCGGTTCTGACTACCTGCCCACCTGGAAAGACAGCATCTTGTTTCTGGAAGACACCAACGAGAAAGTGTACCGCGTTGACCGCATGCTCACCCAACTGAAACTGGCAGGCGTGCTAGACCAGGTGAAAGGCGTGGTGTTTGGAAAGTGCACCGATTGCGGCCCCGGTGGCGGTTACGGTTCGCTTACTCTAGAGGAGGTTCTGGAACAACATTTGCAGCCCTTGAAAGTACCGGTGTACTCCGGCGCCATGATAGGCCACATATCTCATAAGTTCACAACACCAGTAGGGGTAGAAGCCGAAATAGACGCCACAGCCGGAACTATTCGTTTGTTGAACAGTGCGGTGGTGTAAGCTGAAAAGAATTAAAGCAAACATTCCCGATAAGTCCCCCTTTGAAGGGGACGAAACGTGAACATAAATAACACCCGTTTTCAGGCTGTTTTTCAAAAAGCACCCCTGAAACACCTAAACAAGTAGTACCACCCTTTCCATATATACTGATTGCTTTGAAAAAATACCGTAACCTCTCCCTCCTCTTAATTTTGCTCCTGTTGATAGGCTCGTTTCAGGTGCAGGCGCAGAAAAGAAACAAGAAAAAAGCAGCTCCGGCCAAGAAAGCCGCGGTAGCTGCCTTCAACCCGAAGACCGACCCGCCATTCTTGGCTCCAGTGGCCTCTAAATGGGTGGACTCTGTGTTCAATTCGCTAACGCCAGAAGAGCGGATTGCGCAGTTGATTATGATTCCGGTATACTCCAACAAGAATCAGGTGCACATTGACTCCATCAGTCGGCTCATTACTAACTACAAGGTGGGTGGCCTGATTTTCTTTCAGGGCGGACCGGTGCGGCAGGCGCACATGACCAACCGCTACCAGCGCGAAAGCAAGGTACCGCTCATGATTACCATTGATGCCGAGTGGGGTCTGGCCATGCGTTTAGATAGCACTACAAAGTTCCCGTACCAGATGGCTTTGGGTGGCATTGAAGACGAAAGCCTCATTTATGACATGGGTGCCGAGATTGCCCGACAGGCCAAGCGCCTGGGCATTCACGTGAACTTCGCGCCGGTGATTGACATCAACAACAACGCCAACAACCCAGTTATCGGGTTCCGCTCCTTTGGGGAAGACAAATACAATGTTACCAGCAAGTCCATCGCCTACATGAAAGGCATGCAGGACAACCGCATTCTGGCCAACGCCAAACACTTCCCCGGCCACGGCGACACCAACGTTGACTCGCACTACGGCCTGCCCGTGCTACACTTCTCTAAACTTAGACTTGATTCTACAGAGCTGTACCCTTTCCGTCAACTCATGAAAAATGGTTTGGGTAGTTTGATGGTGGCGCACATGAACATTCCGGTGCTGGACAACACACCCAACCTTGCCTCTACCCTTTCCAAAAGCATTGTGAATGATTTACTGAAGGATGAGATGAAGTTCAAAGGTTTGGTCTTTACCGATGCCTTGAACATGCAAGGCGTAGCCAAATTCTACAAGCCCGGTATTGTTGACGTGAAGGCCCTTTTAGCCGGCAACGATGTGCTTTTGAACACCATGGATGTGAAAACAACCATTGAGGAAGTAAAAAAAGCCATCGCCAACAAAGAAATTACCCAAGCCGAAATTGACGAGCGCGTACGCCGGGTATTGGCCGCTAAGCAGTGGGTAGGCCTTGACAAATGGGAGCCAATCGAAACCGAACACCTAATTGAAGACCTGAACAGCCCCCGCGCCGATTACATTAATCGTCAGCTCACCGAGGCTTCCATCACGCTGCTCCGCAACAAAGGAAATTTGCTGCCCCTCAAGGCGCTTGACACGCTAAAGATTGCCGCTCTGAGTTTAGGCACCAGCCGCGAAACCGAGTTTCAGCGCAGCTTGTCAAGGTACGCCAAGGTAGACACCTTCTTTCTGCCTCCTACCGCGTCTATAGCTGATTTGCAGCAGCTCAAAGACCAGCTGAAAGATTATAACGTGGTGCTGGTGGGCGTGCACAGACTGCAACTGAAGGCATCGGGTAACGGCACGTTTGGTATTACCGCTGAAATGAACCTGTTTCTGAAAGACCTTATCCGTTCTAAGCCAACAGTGGTGAGTGTGTTTGGTAACGTGTACAGCCTCACCCGCTTTGAAGATATTGAGAAAGCCCACGGTGTGTTGGCCACTTACCAAGAGAATGAGTTGACGCAGGATGTAGCTGCTCAAATTATCTTTGGCGGTGTGGGTGCCAAAGGCAAACTTCCGGTAAATGTGTCCAGCGCTTTCCGGATGGGCGATGGTTTGAAAACCGAAGGAGGTTTACGCTTGGCTTATTCTGTACCTGAATCTGTTGGTCTGAACTCAAAAGACTTAGCCGGCATTGATTCACTGGTTCACGCCGCCATTGCAGCCAGAGCCACCCCAGGCGCGCAGGTGTTGGTAGCCAAAGATGGTAAAGTGATTTACCAGAAATCGTTCGGGTACCACACCTATGAGAATGAAACCCCGGTTCAGAACACAGACCTCTACGATTTAGCTTCCGTAACCAAAATCACCACCTCACTGGCTGCTTACATGAAGTTGAACGGCGAAGGACGTTTTGATGTAGACCGCACGCTGGGCGAGTACCTGCCATGGGCCAAGGGCACGAACAAAGAGAACCTTAAGTTCAGAGACATTCTCACGCACCAGGCCCGCCTGAAAAGCTGGATTCCGTTCTGGAGAGACATGGTAAACGAAAAAAATGGCAAGTTTAAGCGCAACACGTTCTCACCAGATTCCTCGGCTAAGTTCCCCTACAAAGTGTCGCAGAATCTGTACATGCACAAAGACCTGAAAAACTGCGTGTATGATGCCATCTTCAAGTCACCGTTGAACGAAAAGCCTGGTTATGTGTATTCTGATTTGTCTTTCATACTGGCACCTAAAGTGGTAGAGAATATCACTGGCCAGGAATTTGAGACGTACCTGAAGGAAAACATTTACAAACCACTAGGCGCCCATACGCTCACATTCAACGCCTACCAACACTATCCATTGTCGCGCATTGTCCCTACGGAGTATGACTCTTTGTTCCGTAAAGAACTGCTGCATGGCACCGTGCATGACGAAGGTGCTTCTATGCTGGGTGGTGTGAGCGGACACGCAGGCTTGTTCGGCAACGCCAATGATTTGGCCAAAGTCATGCAAATGTACCTGCAAGATGGTGAGTACGCTGGCCGCCGCATCATTGCCGATGGCGTGGTGGAAACGTTCAGCAAGTGTCAGTTCTGCCCTGAAAATTACCGCGCCCTGGGCTTTGACCGTCCGTCTAAGCCGGGCAGCCAGAACGGCAATGCTGCGCCAAGCGCTCCGGCAGAAAGCTTCGGGCACACTGGTTTCACAGGCATTTACTCTTGGGTTGACCCGGTAAATGACATTGTCTACCTCTTCTTGTCTAACCGTGTGAACCCCACCCGCGAGAACCCCACCCTCAGCCGCATGAACACCCGCACCAACGTGATGCAAGTGGTGTATGATGCCATGGAGAAAGCCAAAGCTGAAAAAGCTCAGGCGGCTCCTGCTATTGGTAGTGGACGTTAGTAGTTTGACGTTAGATTTTAGACGCTAGACTTTATATTGGAAAGGGGCGGCTCTGGAAATTTCCAGAGCGCCCCTTTCTGTTTTTGGCTTCTTTTCAGAAAAGGAGGCCGAAAACAGAGAGAAATTTTAAATAAGATGCAATAACCACTGGCGCAAGCGTCCGCTTGTGGTCGCAGGTGTACCTGGAGAAACAGCGGTGGCTAACGTTGCAATGCGAACGGACACAAGCGGATGCTTGCGCCATGAAAATTCTATTAAATTAGAAAAGCATCAGTCTCAATCACTCAATGTCAACTGAAAATGTGGAGTGGCGGAGGCAATGGCATCTCCTTCTTCTACTTTATCGGTGCTTTGCCATTTGCCCTGGTGGTAAATCCAGCCGTGGCGGACTTGGCTCGACTTTTTGTAGGTCCGGATGCTGGGTTCATAAGACACGAACGTTTCGCTTAACTTCTCTCCTGTTTCTTCATCTCGCGGCTCATATTTGTTATCTGGAATAATTAACCATTCAAAGGCAATAAAGAAGCCTTTGGATGGCATGAGCAAATCATATTGGCTTAGGTTGACGCGCAGAGTTTTAATACCCTTGGGTGCGGTTACCAGCAAAGGTGTGGTCAGCAAATCATTGCCTGGCTCACCGTTCTCCTTCACCTCCAATAACCTTATTTTAAACTGAGCTTTCCTGAGGTTGCTCAACGTCACCATGGCAACCTCGTCTACAAAAGGAGTGTTACTGTAGGTGGGTTTGTAAGGAACGTATTGCGCAATAATCCAGGGGGTGCCGTTGCTTCCGAAGCACAGTTGCGTGTCATTGTCCAGCTGATTCACGACGGCTTTCCGGCGGGCGGTGTTCCGCTTTACCGTTACCTCCCGCAATGACACGGCCGAGGGTTTCAAGGCTATTTTAAGTGGAGCGGCAGTAACAGGCACCAACTTCCGTTCATAGCCCAAACAAGATACTATCAACGTTTTTCCTTCCAGCGAAGATGCTTTCAGTTCAAACTGCCCTTTCTCATTTGAAGTGGTGCCAATACTTTGGTCTTCCACCCAAATATTGGCGAAGGAAACCGGCTTGCCGGTAGATTGGTCGGTAACGGTGCCTTTGACTTGTCCAAAGCCTTCAGCTATTAGCAAGCACATCAGAAGTAATAGAAACGCTGCTTTTTTCATTGGATTGGCTTTGAGTGCTGGTGCTGTTTTAGAGCTGTTTTTCAGAAACTAGCTTTAAAACGCACCTACTGTTGTTCTTAGTCTACGGCTTAATTTCTATGGGCGTGCCAACTGGTGTATGGGCGTAAAGTTCGTCTATCTCAGCATCGGTGACGGCTAGGCAGCCGTGCGTCCAATCCATGAACCGGTGCAGCCTTCCAATAAAGCCGACACCATTCCGAAGGCCATGAATTTTAATATCGCCACCCGGCGACTTACCTAACTTCTTGGCCGCCGCTTTGTCCTGAACGTTGGGGTAGGAAACACCCAGGTTTTTATGGTAGCCGCTGTTCGGGTTCTTGTCGTGGATGGTGTAGGTGCCTTCGGGAGTTTTGTTGTCGCCCTCGTACTGCTTGTGCCCCTCTGGGTTTGCGCCCAATGAAATGTTGTAGCTTCTGATGACTTTGCCCTTGGAATATGCCAAAAGTTTCCGCTCTGACTTCAGTACCTCAAGCTGATCAAAGGTAGTGTTCTTCGGCAGTTTAGCAGATATTGGGTAAAGCGCATACGTGGCAGCAACTGCCATTATCAGCAGGAGAAGCGCCATAATCACCTTTTTCATTTTGCTTGAAATATAATTCCCTATGCGTTGATTTACTTTTCCAACTCCTGCCTATTTTCGGCTTATTTTTATAAAAACAGGCCTAAAACAGAGACTTATTTTCCGCCGCTAATCCGGTACAAGTCTGCCAACACCACATCATCTTCAGGTTTGCGCAAGGCAGAGGGGCTGTCGAAGACTACGAGCAGGTGGTTATCATCATAAATAGCCAAACCCTCGGCTTTGTTTTGGCCGCTCGTCATACCGCTGCCGTGCGGAACGTCAAACAGATGCTCCAGCTCCTTTCTATGCACCACTTGCTCACCCTTGGCAGTTCTTGGTATGGCGTTGGGCCAGCGGTATACGGCAATAGTTCCGTCCAAATCCATAGTGGGGCCGGCCAGGAAATACAGATCATCGCCTTTGATGCGCAGTTCGCGTACGCCTTTGCCGCTCATGTGCAGGAAGTGCTTTTTGTACAGCCGCTTATCTTCCTCTACCGGCACCAGCTGCAGATACCCCTCCTGCTCCGCATCCTCTACCTGCAACTCCAACAGCATGGCCCAGCCCCGCAGCACCGGACCGCGCAAGCCTAAAAATATTCGGTTTTCGTGCAGCGCCAGTCCTTCAATGTCAAAGCCGTTGTCTTTCCCCGGAATAGGCAGGAAATCTTTGAGGTGCGGGTCGTTGGCCACGGCTTCCATTAATTGGTTTGTGGTGGAAGTGCCTACTAACTGGGCAGCCCGCAAAGTCTTGCCGCCGTTTTCAGGGTCAGGGCAGGATTTCTGAAGAGTAAATTCTCCGGTTTTTGGGTTTTCTACCAGCGGAATGCGGGCCAGCAGATAACGGTTAGGGTCGTTTTTTACTTTGGTCAGCCGGTTGATCTGCTTTTCAATAGAATCTTTGCTTTTAGGCTTTCTGCGCTTCAGGCTGTGTGAGCCCACAATCCAGAGATAGCCGCCGGCGCGGCCCATGCCTTCAATGTCTATTTCTGAGTTGTTGCCGTCGGGCAGTTCCAGGTACTCGGTCAGGTCGAAGGTGGTGTGCTCGGCATAGGTGTACTCTCCGGTCTTCTTGAGCCGTTCCACTTTGGTACGTTCATCGCAGCTTACCCACAAATAATCACCGGTGCGCAGCACGGTGGAAAGGCCGTCGCGCACGTGTTTGCCCTCGGGGCCAAAACTGAATTCAGGGTTAAAGCGAAGTTCTAACAGGGTTGCCAGGTGTTTCATAGTCATGCAAAGAGATACGGTGCAAGAGCAGAAAGTTAAGCGTTTTTGGCCTGTTTTCTGAAAAACAGCCTAAAAAACAGCGTGGGCAGCCAAAAATGGCTGCCCACGCTGTTTTACATTCATGCCTACTTTATGACTGCTTGTCTGGCGTGGCGGCTTCGGTCACTTTTACTTTGTCTTCGGCTTTCAGGCCTTCCACAATCTGAATGTTGATACCGTCAGATAATCCGGTTTTCACCAGCTTTTTCTGGAACTGCTGTGGCCCTGTCTCCACCTCCACAAACACACTGTCTTTGCTTTTCTTCCCGAACTGCAACAGGCCTTCTTTTATAGCCAGCACGTTCTCTTTCTGGTCCAACACAATGTCGGCGTTGGCGCTGTAGCCGGCACGCAGAAAATCACCCGGCTCCAGTAAAATTTGGGCTTTCACCTGAAACTTCACGGCACCTTCCTCCAATATGCCTTTTGGGGCGATGTGCTCCAGACGGGCCTTATACACTTTGTTCTCGATGGCGCCAATGGTCAGGTTCAAATCCATGCCCTCGCGGAGTTTGCCGACCTCTGATTCATCAATCTTGCCTTCAAAAATGAGGCTTTTCATATCGGCTACGGCGGCAATGGTGGTGCCTTCGTTGAAGTTGTTGCGCTCAATCACCGAGGCCCCCACTTTTACCGGCACGTCCAGCACCATTCCCTCCACGGTGGAGTAGATGACGTTAGAGCCGCCGGTACGCTTGGAGGTTCCCGATTTCACCAGCTGTAAATTATTCTCGGCAGAGGTTAAATCTTCTTTCTTGAGGTTGTATTCCAGCAGAAATTTGTTGTATTCCTGTTCGGCTATGACCTTTTGCTCAAATAACTGCTTCTGGCGGTCCAGCTCTTGTTTGGCTTGGCTGAAAGCGATTTTAGCCGTTTGCACACTGGTCTCAGCATTGTTCACGCTCACCATGTTGGGTACAATCCTGATTTTGGCAATCATTTGCCCAGCCTTCACCGTCTGACCCGCCTCTACGTACAGCTCCTCCACAATACCTGACACCTGCGGCTTTATCTGGATTTCTTTGCGCGGCACAATAGAACCCGTGGCCACCGTTTTCTTGACAATGTTGGTGTAAAACGGCTTTTCGGTTTTGTATACCACCGGGTCAGTCGTCGATTTTTTGTAGAAGTACTGTCCAATCCAGACGCTTCCGGCTAAGAAGATAATGATGAACAGACCTAAGAATACTTTTTTCATTTTGTTTTATGTACGGTATGTTACTGTGCTGTTTTATTCGTCTTTAAGTGCTTCCACCGGATTCACACGTGCGGCTTTGGTAGCCGGAATCAGCCCGGCCAGAGCTCCCATAATCACCAGCAGCGCGATGGCCATGAATCCTACCTGCGGGTCCACCTCGGGATTGGCGAACATGCCGCCTGTGGCTCCCATTTTTACCATCAGGTAATCAATCAGGGCAATTAAACCGGTTCCGGCCATCAGGCCCAGGTAACCGGCCAGCGCTGTAATGACCACGCTTTCCTGCAGAATCAGGCTAATGACTGAAAGCGGCGTGGCACCCATTGCTTTCCGGATGCCAATTTCCTTCGTGCGTTCTTTCACCACAATGAGCATGATGTTGCCCACGCCAATGATGCCCGCAATAAGCGTCATGACACTCACAAACCAGCTGAAGCTGGAAATGCCCGTAAACAATCCCTGTATCTCCTGAAACTCTTTCTCTATGTTAGCTGAGCCAAAGGCCTTGACGTCTGAGGGGGCTACTTTGTGCCGCTGAGCCAACAGGGCTTTTACCTTGTCTTCCACTACCACCGCCGCCACACCGGGGACCGGAATCAGTTTCAGGTGCCCAATGCGGTTCTGCTGGTTAAAAGTCTGCTGCAGCGTAGAGTGCGGAATGAAAATGGTCTGCGCCCCCTGCACAATGTCTTCGCTTTTACCTACCGGCTGGTGCACGCCCACTACCTGAAAATAGCTGCCTTTAATGTTGATGTACTTGCCTATTGGGTCTTCCTCGGGCTTAAACAAAACTACTTGCACCCGCGGCCCTATAATAGCGACTTTGCGTTTCTCGTCAATGTCAAGCTTGTTCAAAAACCTGCCTTTACTGATGGAAAGCGGCTCTACGTACAGTAGCTCCGGAAATTCGCCATTCACGGTAAACGATGAGTTTTTATCGTTACGGCTCACGGTGAAAGTGCCCCACAGCTGGCTGCTCGGCGACACCACCCCCACCTCCGGAAGCTGGCTTTTAATGGCCTCTACGTCTTCATTCACTAAGTTTACAAAACGCCCCGGCTTCAGGCCCATGTACGGCACGCTAGTGCGTTGCGTCCAGACGAACACGGCGTTCTTGGCTACGTTGAATTCATTTGTAACACCGTTTTCCAGCCCCTTTCCGGCCCCCAACAGCAGCACCAGCATGAATACACCCCAGAATACGCCAAAGGCCGTCAGCGCCGTCCGAAGCTTATGTTTCTTCACTGTGGCGTAAATCTCAGACCATTTGTCTATGTCAATCATTTTTTGAGTTCTGAGTCTTGAGTCGCGAGTCCTGAGTCAAGAATTTTATTTAATCTGTTTTTGTCCAGTTTTCAGAAAATCAGGTCAAAAACAGTCATTCTTTCCTTATACATCACATTCTATGGCGCGGAAGTTACTTCCGTGCCTTTCTGATACCCCCCCTTTGAAGGAGGCCAAGGGGGATGTTTGCACTAGCAGGTCCACACATTGCTGATTTTTTTATTCTGCTGATGCACATCCTCCCGAGAATCAATTCTCTCTGTTTTTAAACTACAGCTTCTACTTGTTCTATCCATCTTGTCATCCCCCTACCCCCTTCAAAGGGGGACGGAATGCGTAACTATATATATATTCCTAAACAATTCTCAATTCCAAATTAAAAATCAGTCTGCTCTCAACGCTTCAATCGGTTTAATTCTAGCTGCTTTCAGGGCGGGCACTAGACCAGCCAGAGCTCCGGCAAGCACCAGCAAGACTGTGGCTGAGACGGCTACTCCCAGATGTACCCCCGGATTAGCGAAGAAAGGCAGTTCCGCCCCAGATGAGTCGATGGCGTAGCGAACCAAATCAAGCAGACCAACACCCGCCAGCAGGCCTAAATAACCAGATAAAGCCGTAATAATAATGGACTCCTGCAGAATCAGGCTTACTACTGAGAACGGAGTGGCGCCTAAAGCCTTGCGTACGCCAATTTCACGGGTGCGCTCTTTCACGATGATGAGCATGATGTTGCTCACTCCCACAATACCAGCAATGAGCGTACCTATGCCCACAATCCACACAAAGATGTTAATGCCGTTGAAAAGACCCATCATCTGCTCGTACTCTTTCTCGCCATTGTTGATTTGAAGAGCTTGGGCATCTTCGGGGGAAAATTTATGCCGCTGGGCCAGCAGATGCTTTACTTTCTCTTCAATGACGGTGGCTTTTATTCCCGGTTTGGCTACCATACCAATCAGCTGCACCTGGTTAGGCTGGTTATAGGCAGTTTGCAACGTGCTAAACGGAATGTAGGCACGTTCTTCGCGGCGGCCGCCGTTGTTGCCACGCACGGTAAAGGTGCCCACTACCTTAAAGTGAATCCCCTTGATGTTCACGTATTCCCCCACGGCTGGCTTGTCTTTGAACAGCACTTCGCGCACTTTATCCCCAATCACCACTACTTTGCGCTTCTCATCCAAATCCTTTTGGTTTAGCAGCCGGCCAGATTTCACACGTTCCCCGTTCATCTCCAGAAACTCTGGAATAGAGCCAAAAACCTGGTAAGAGCCGTTTTCGGTTTTGTAGTTGATGGTGTATTCGCCCCACAAGCGGTTACGCGGTGAAACAATGTTTACTTCTGGCACCTCGCGTACTATGGTGGCCAAATCTTCATTAGATAGCTGAATTTGGCGGCCAGGGCTCAACCCTTTGTGGGCCAAGGAAGTTTTAGCGCCTGAGAAGAAGATGCTGTTCTTGGCTCCGTCACCGAAACGGTTGAACACGCCGTTCTGCAGGCCTTGCCCCGCACCCAGCAGAAGCACCAGCATAAAAATGCCCCAGAAAACCCCAAAAGCCGTCAAAAACGTCCTTAGTTTGTTTTTCCGGACGGTGCCCAGAATCTCCTGCCATTTGTCAATATCGAACATACGCTGCGGGAGTTATGCTTGGGAATAAGCAACTTTGGTCAGAAATTCCTCAGATTTATTGCCCAAGCCATCGTCCAGAATCAGACCATCTTTGAGCCGGATAACACGGTCGGTTTGGGCGGCTATGTCGTTTTCGTGCGTCACAATCACCACGGTCATGCCCTGGCGGTTCACGTCTTTGAATATCTCCATCACCTCTTCAGTAGTCTTAGTGTCTAAGGCACCAGTGGGCTCATCGGCTAATATCAATTTCGGTTGACTGATAAGAGCCCGGGCAATGGCCACACGCTGCCGTTGCCCACCTGACATTTCGTTGGGTGAGTGTTCGGCCCAATCTTTCAGCCCCACGCGGTCCAGGTACCCCAGCGCCAGTTTGTTGCGCTCTTTGCGGCCCACTTTCTGGTAGTACAGCGGCAGCGCCACGTTTTCCATGGCGTTTTTGAAGGTGAGCAAATTAAAGCTCTGAAACACGAAGCCCAGAAACTGGTTGCGGTACTGTGCCGCCCTGGTCTGCGACAGGTTTTTGATGGAAGTCCCCGCCAGCGTGTACTGGCCTTGGTCGTAATCATCCAGAATACCCAGTATGTTGAGCAGCGTAGATTTGCCCGAGCCCGAGGAACCCATGATGGACACTAATTCACCTTCGCGCACGTGCAAATCTATGCCTTTTAGCACATGGAGCTTGTTCTGCGCCATGGTGTAATACTTGTGGATGCCCTGCAGGTGAATCATAGTTTTGAGCGATAGCGGGTAAAGTATTTGTGTGCCTCGGAAAGCTTTCTTTCCGAGATAGATGCAGAAGAATTAGGTTTGGTTGCTTTGGCAGAGATTTTTATTCTTCTGAATAAAAATCTCTGCCTCAGAGTGGCTCTACTTTATCAGGTTTTCCTCTTTGAAAATTTTTGTGGCCCTATCTATTTCTTCGGTACCATCAGACGCAGAGCCCGGCAGCAAAATCAGTCGTTTTTTGGTACGGTTTTCTTCGTCTTTATAAAAGACTTCAAAATAAGCGCGCGACAGGCTGGTGGCTTTCTTGAACTTTACTTTCTGAATATTTTCTCGAGCAATGCTCTGCACCGCCGTATTATTCCGGCTCCTTAAGATGCCCACAAACAAATACCCGCTCAGCAACCCAAAGAAGGTAGCCTGAAACGTATGGTTCGTTTGGTAGCTGGTAATGGCCTGGTACAGCAAAAACAAGGCAATCAGGCCATAAACGGCGAATAAGTTGGCCACCCTTGCACCCGTTGATTTCTCCGTCAGGTTGCCTAAAATGCCATCGCGGGTGAAAGCTATTTTCTGCGGCAGCACATGGCAATAGCCAGTTTTAGTTCTGAATATTTTCTCAAACTGCATGTGTGGGCGTTCTTTGAAAGGAATATTTGCTATACTCTTCGCTACAATTGCTGGTGTGCCAGGGAGGAAGGAATGTTCAATATTAGTCGCACACCTCTGACATTAATTACATTTATTCCAAGACAATTTATAAAGCTCTTGCCCCTATATTGGCCTGTGTAGTTTTGTGTTTTCGGTCTCTTTTCTTGAAAACGATTCCAAAACATAAAATTTGAAAAACAAAAAGAGCCGCTCCTGATAGAGCGGCTCTTTGCTTATGTGCAGCAATTTATAAACTATTCTTTCAAAGTAACGGTACGGGTTACGGTATTGAAGGGCCCTGGAATTACTTGGCCTTGGCTGTTGATGAGCTCCAGTTTGAACGTGTTTTCACCCATTGGCAAGCCCTCAATCAGGTACGGTAGCCACTGGTCCAGAATGAACTCATTGCCGTTGATGGTGGCGCGCACTTTGTTTCCGTCGGGGCTGAGGGTGGTGTTCACTAGGTAGAAATCCAACATCACTTTTTTGGTATCGGCGCCTTTGTACTCGCCTTTAGGACGGCTGTAGAACAAGTGCTGATCGTCTTTCTTGAAATCCATGGTCTTGCCTCCGTTGCCCACTTTCACTTCACGCAAAGTATAAGCAGTTGGATGTTTAATGCTCTCGTGGTAAGACCGTGACAAGAAAGACAGGACCACGTGCTCGCCGTTTTCCATTTTCTTGGTGAACTCTGGGGTGTAGTGCGCGGTGTAAGGCTCGTTGTCCACAATGTTGTGGATGTGCTGGCCTTCGGCCGAATTGGCATGCTCATGCGTGCCGGCGTCTGGCGTCTGCTTGCTCAGTTCATAGTTCTGAACTGTGTACTTAAACGGCACTTCACCGGCGGCTACCGTGGCATTTTCCTCTGGAGCCGTTTGCTCCAGCTTAGCATCAGGGAAATCAACCGAGTTGCTGTAAGAATAAACTTTCAGGCCACCTTTTTCCATAGGTGTGCCCATGGTGCCTTGGTATTGCACCCCAGCCGAATCGTGGCCCATGGCCGCGTGGTCGGCGGTGTCGGTTCCTTCTCCTTCGGTAGTGGTGGTACGGTTGCTGTCACAAGCGGCGGCTGAGAACAGCAGCGCCACAGCGGCAAGTAAAGAGATGTGTTTGTTTTTCATAGTATTAGTTTTTCGTATGAACGCACAGAATGTTTCAAAGATAGAAAATTCGTAACTTGCAGCCCACTACAACACGCATTAAACAACACGTCAACTTAGGTTTATGAACGATAAATTATTGGAGGAAATCCCTTCGCTGGACTTAGCTGATTTTACGTCTGGCGACTCGGAGCGCAAAGCGGCCTTTGTGAAGGCAATGGGCGATGCGCACCAAAATATTGGGTTTGTGGCGATAAAAAACCATGGCCTGAGCGATGACCTAACGGAGCGATTATACGCCGCCATAAAAAAATTCTTCGCCCTGCCAGATGAGGTGAAGCAGAAGTATGAGATTCCGGGCTTAGCAGGCCAGCGCGGCTACGTAGGCAAAGGAAAAGAGCACGCCAAGGGCCGTAACACCGGCGACCTGAAGGAGTTCTACCACGTAGGCCAGGAAGTGACCGACAATGACCCAATTAAAGAAGAGTACCCAGACAACGTTTGGCCGGAAGAAGTGCCTGAGTTCAAAGAGGTGGCCTTGGAGGCGTATCAGCGTCTGGAAGCTGCTGGCAAGCAGGTGCTGAAAGCTTTGGCTATATACCTAGGCTTGTCTGAAGATTATTTCGATGCCAAAGTGCACAACGGAAACAGCATTCTTCGCCCTATCCATTACTTCCCGATAGAAAACCCAGATGCCGTACCCGCCGATGCCGTACGTGCCGCCGAGCACGGTGATATCAACCTAATTACATTATTAATGGGCGCCTCTGCCGATGGCCTGCAAGTTCTCCGCCGCGACGGTAAATGGATTCCGATTACCGCCCTGCCCGAGCAGGTGATTGTAAACGTGGGTGACATGCTGTCTCGCCACACCAACAACAAATTGAAGTCTACCATTCACCGCGTAGTGAACCCGCCGCGTGAGCTGATGAATACCTCCCGCTTCTCCATTCCGTTCTTCATGCACCCTCGCTCCGAGATGGACTTGACTTGCCTGGAAGGTTGTATTGATGAGCAAAACCCGAAACAGTTCCCAGATATTACCGCCGGCGAGTTCTTGAACGAGCGCCTAGTGGAACTTGGATTAAAAAAATAAGTTTTTCCAGAAATTTAGAAAGGAGCTCTTTAAGAGCTTGTTTAAACTTTAGCTTTTCGCTGCAAGTAGTTATAGCAAGAACCTGCCTTTGTGCTTTTATCACCTTCGTAGCGCTGCTACGAGGCTCAAAAACCACTTCGTCAGAACCTTACTCTAACTACTTTCGCTTACAAACCTAAAATTTAAATAAGCTCTTGAGGCTCCTTTCGTTTTTATGCTTATTTTTAAAAATTAGCCTAAAACGTCCTCTTACTTTTAGCCCTTGCGCCCACGGAACATTATCTTCTTAAAAGACGTGGCCACTCTTTCGCTTACTGCGTTTGGAGGGCCTCAGGCGCATATTGCCATGATGTTGCGGCTGCTGGTAGAGAAAAGGCGGTTCATCAACGAAAAGGAGCTTATGGAGCTCAACGCCCTTTGCAACATCCTGCCCGGCCCCACCTCCACCCAAACCATTACTGCCATCGGGTTTAAAGTAGGTGGGCCAAACCTGGCGTACCTCACACTTTTGGTCTGGATTGCCCCCGCCGCCCTCATAATGATTGCCGCCGGCCTTTTGATTTCTTTTCTGGGAGATAAAGGCGCCCCTTTGGGTTTTACCCGTTTTATTCAGCCTATGGCGGTGGGTTTTGTGGCCTTTGCCGCGTACCGCATCAGCTCCAAGGTGGTCACTACTAAGTTGGGAATTCTTATTTTAATGGTTTCTGCCATTCTCTCCTACTTCTTCCGGTCGCCTTGGGTTTTTCCGGCGCTGCTGTTGGCTGGGGGTAGCCTTACTGCCTTTCGGTTCAAACGCCAACCTATTCTAGAGAAGAAACCAATGCGGGTGGAGTGGGCAAACTTTCTTCTTTTTGCCGGAGTGTTGGTGGCGGCGGCGTTACTGGGACGCTACACACAGTTAAGAGCTGTTTTGTTGTTTGAGAACTTCTACCGGAACGGCAGCCTTATTTTTGGAGGCGGTCAGGTGCTGATTCCGCTCATGTATACTGAGTTCGTAGTATTTAAAAGTTACCTCAGCTCAAAGGAATTTCTATCGGGCTTTGCCATGGTGCAGGCGCTGCCGGGGCCGGTGTTCTCCTTCTGTTCTTATATTGGAACGCTTTCTATGCGGGAGTATGGATGGGGCGGTCAGATTCTTGGCGGCATTGTCTCTACCATTGCCATTTTTCTGCCGGGTACGTTCTTAATTTTCTTTGTGATTCGGTTCTGGGGAGAACTTCGCAAATTCCGTGTAATCCAAGCTTCTCTGGAAGGCATTAATGCTGTGGGCTCGGGTTTGGTCTGCGCGGCGGCCATTATGCTGTATCACCCCATCGAAAACACGCCTTACAATTTCGGTTTGGTGGTAGTTACTTTTGCCCTATTGCTTTGGACGAAAGTTCCTGCTCCATTACTTATTCTGACAGGGCTAGTAGTAGGTTTGCTGTTTCCGGGGTAAACTTGTTTTTGACTTCATTTTACAAAAATAGTCCGAAAATAGAAGCTGGTTCTGCTTTCAGGCTATTTTTGTATAGAAGCTAAGTATATTACTTTAAGATGCTTAACAAGTAATCTCCATACCCGCTCTTGCGCAATGGCTCAGCCACCCTCTGCAACTGCTCGGCATTGATGAAGCCCATTCGGTAGGCTACTTCTTCAATAGCTCCAATTTTGAGACCCTGCCGCTCCTCAATCACCTGCACAAACGTGGCTGCCTGCATCAGTGACTGAATGGTGCCAGTGTCCAACCAAGCGGTTCCGCGGTTCAAAATACCCACTTTCAATTTGCCTCTTCTCAAATACTCTTTATTCACATCGGTAATTTCATACTCTCCTCTGGGGCTGGGCTTCAGATTCTTGGCGATGTCAACCACGTCATTGTCGTAGAAGTAGAGCCCAGGTACCGCGTAATTAGATTTGGGCTGTTTCGGCTTCTCCTCAATGGATATAACTTTGTTGTCCCCGTCGAACTCTACCACGCCGTAGCGCTCCGGGTCCTGCACGTGGTATGCATACACCACCCCTCCATCAGGATCTTTATTTGCTTGGAGCAGTTCACCCATGCCAGAGCCATAGAAGATGTTGTCGCCTAAAATCAAAGCGGCTTTGTCCTTGCCCACGAAATCCGCCCCTAAGACGAAGGCCTGCGCCAGCCCATTCGGCACCTCCTGCACCTGATAGCTGAAGCAACAGCCTATCTGGCTACCATCGCCCAGCAGTCGCTCAAACATTGGAAGGTCATGCGGCGTGGAGATGATGAGAATATCTTTGATACCAGCCAGCATAAGCGTGCTAAGCGGGTAATAAATCATAGGTTTATCATACACCGGCATTAGCTGTTTGCTAACCGCCAGCGTTAAGGGGTGCAATCTGGTGCCCGAGCCACCTGCCAAGATAATTCCTTTCATGTTCTTCTACTTTTGGTTATAGATGAAGTCTTGGTTGTTCCGGAACCAGTCTAAGGTGATACGCAACCCTTCCTGTATTTTAATTTGCGGGTTATAGCCTAATAGTTTTCTAGCTTTAGAAATATCTGCCAAACTATCCCGAATGTCTCCAAGACGCTCCGGCCCATACTCGGCCTGCACATCAACACCCGCTTCATCCTTCAGAATATTGAACAGGTCATTTAAGGAGGTTCTGTCTCCCACCGCTATGTTATACACTTGATTTATAGCCTCAGGATTTTCAACCAATGCTGCCCGAATATTCGCCTCCACGCAATTCTCTACGAAGGTGAAGTCACGAGTATGCTCACCGTCACCGTTCATTCTAGGCCCTCGGTTGTTCAGCACGGCATCAATAAACAAAGGAATAACCGCCGCATACGCGCCGTTTGGGTCTTGTCTCGGCCCGAAAATGTTGAAATATCGCAAGCCAATGATTTCCATTCCGTAAGTCTTCCCAAATACATCGGCATATAACTCATTTACATATTTAGTCACTGCGTACGGTGACAACGGACGGCCAATCTTATCTTCTACCTTGGGCAAAGATTTGCTGTCTCCGTATGTAGAGGAAGAGGCGGCGTAAACGAAGCGCTTCACACTCTGCTCTTTCGCTGCCATCAGCATATTCACGAAACCGCTTACGTTCACCTCATTAGAAGTCACTGGGTCCTTCACGCTGCGTGGTACAGAGCCGAGAGCAGCCTGGTGTAGCACAATATCCATTCCCTCGCAGGCCTTCTTGCAAGTTTCTAAGTCTCTGATATCTCCCTCCATAACTTCCAAAGCCGGATTATCTTGAAAAGCTTTCAAATTTTTATGAAAGCCGTTGGAATAATTGTCCAGCACCCGCACTTTCTTGGCGTTGTACTTCAGCAAATACTCCACAAGGTTGGAACCAATGAAGCCCGCTCCGCCAGTAATCAGAAATGCAGTGTTGTCTAGCGGTTTGTTATGAAAAGGGGAATTATACACGACGATTAATTAATAATTAGGAATTATTAGCTGTGAATTTGCTGTTTTTAAGAAAACAGGCCAAATTCACAGCTAACTCTTGTTATTACTGAGAGTATTGTTTCTGGTAGTATTCTTGATAGTTACCAGAAGTTACGTTCTGCAGCCAGTCTTCGTTTTGCAGGTACCAGTCTACTGTTTTCTCCAATCCTTCCTCAAAGGTAACAGACGGCTCCCAGCCCAACTCGTTCATGATTTTTGAGGAGTCGATAGCGTAGCGCAAATCATGTCCGGCGCGGTCTGTCACAAAAGTGATTAGCTTGCGCGAGGCACCTTCCTCACGACCTAACTTTCGGTCCATGATGTCGCATAGCAGGTGGATGAGGTCAATATTCCGCCACTCGTTCACGCCGCCAATATTATAGGTCTCGCCCACTTGGCCTTTGTGGAACACGTCATCAATGGCGCGCGCATGGTCAATCACGTACAGCCAGTCACGCACATTCTCGCCTTTGCCATACACTGGCACTGGCTTTTCATTCTTGATGTTATTGAGCGCAAGTGGAATCAGCTTCTCCGGGAAATGGTTAGGTCCGTAGTTGTTCGAGCAGTTAGACACCTTCACCGGCATGCCGTAGGTGTGATTGTAAGCTCGCACGAAATGGTCAGAGCTGGCCTTTGAGGCAGAATATGGAGAGCGAGGGTCATACTTAGTTTCCTCGGTAAACATGCCTTCCTCGCCTAAAGAACCATATACCTCATCGGTGGAAACGTGATAAAAAAGTTTATTGCTGAAGTCAGACTTCCAGAGTTCTTTAGCCGCGTGCAGCAGGTAGCAAGTTCCAATAACGTTAGTAAACACAAATGCCATTGGGTCAGTGATTGATCTGTCCACATGCGACTCCGCCGCCAAATGAATCACCGCATCAAACTTCTGCTCCTGAAACAGGTTGCTGATAAATGCTTGGTCAGTAATATCTCCTTTTACGAAGGTATAGTTAGGTGCATTTTCTATATCTGTCAGGTTCTGCAGATTGCCCGCATATGTCAATTTATCCAAGTTAAATATTTGATAGTTTGGATATTTAGTTACAAACAGCCGAACCACGTGGGAGCCTATGAATCCGGCACCTCCTGTTATAAGAATTTTCATTTCTATTTATTTCGTCTCTAACTGTTTTTGCCAAGCCCAAGAACTAGCCAAACTTTCTTCCAAAGATAAAGATGTTTTAAAACCTAGTACCTCCGTAGCTTTAGTGACATCGGCATAAATCTTTGGAACATCTCCTGCCCTGCGGGGGCCAATTTTATAATTTAACTTTTGTCCGGTGGCAGATTCAAAAGCATTAATCACCTCCAAAACAGTACTCCCCTGACCTGTGCCAATATTGAATACCTCATAGGCAGCTGCCTCCTCTTGCTCTAAGCGTTTGATAGCCGCCACATGCGCTTTCGCTAAATCCACCACATGCACGTAATCCCTGATGCAGCTGCCGTCTGGTGTGTCATAATCAGTGCCATACACTGTAAGGCTTTCTCTTATCCCAGCTGCGGTTTGCGTAATAAAAGGCACTAAGTTGGCTGGCACGCCCAAAGGTAGCTCGCCTATCAGTGCCGATTCGTGTGCTCCAATTGGGTTAAAGTACCGTAGGGCAATGGTTTTAATGCCATAGTTGCCACTATCTGCTACGTCTCTAAGTATTTCCTCGTCAATTTTCTTGGTGTTGCCGTACGGAGAGTTCGCTTTCTGCGTAGGTGTTTCCTCGGTTACTGGCAAATTCTCTGGAATACCATATACGGTGCAGGAAGAAGAGAAAACCAGATTGCTGACTTTGTTGTTCTCCATCACCTGCAATAGCGTTACCAGACCGGCCACGTTATTGTGATAATATTTCAACGGCTCTGCCACAGATTCACCCACGGCTTTGAAAGCGGCAAAGTGAATAACGCCAGCTATTCCTCCCTCTTTGGCAAAAACTTCTTGTAACGCCGCAGCATCTGTACAATCAACCCTATAGCAGGCTACTTCTTTACCCAGAATGCTGGAAATACCCTGCAGTACCTTTTCATCAGTGTTAGAAAAGTTATCTACAATTACAGGAGTGTAGCCAGCTTCCACCAGCTCTATTACAGTATGTGAGCCAATATATCCGGCGCCACCAGTTACAAGAATTTTACTCATTTCAATTTATCAAATTACAGGCTCCAGTAGGGTAGGGATTTGATTTTGCCTCTGTAAATGCCTTTCAAATCAATTACAATTGGGCTGTCGGTGGAAATACCTTTGAAGTATTCCTCATTGAAGCCAAGGTAGTCTTTGTGGTTCACTGCCACTACAACAGCGTCGTAATCGTTGGTAGGGTTCTCGGTCAGGGCAAAGCCGTACTCGTGCTCCAGCTCCTCAGACGAGGCATAGGGGTCCACCACGTCCACCTGCACCCCGAAACTCTTCAGCTCGTTTATCACATCGGCCACTTTAGAGTTTCTGATGTCCTCCACGTTCTCCTTGAAGGTGGCGCCCATCACCAACACTTTTGCTTTGGAAATAGCCACACCTTCCTTGATCATCATCTTGATTGCCTTGCTGGCCACGTAAGCTCCCATACCGTCGTTAATGGTGCGGCCACTCAGAATCACTTTAGAGTCGTAGCCAAGAGCCTTCGCCTTGTAGGTGAGGTAATATGGGTCCACGCCTATGCAGTGGCCGCCCACCAGACCGGGGAAGAACTTCAGGAAGTTCCACTTCGTGCCCGATGCCTCCAGCACCTCATAGGTGTTGATGTTCATACGGTCAAATATGATGGACAATTCGTTCATCAGGGCAATGTTCACGTCGCGCTGGGTGTTCTCAATAATTTTCGCGGCCTCGGCTACCTTTATGGAGGAAGCCCTGTGAACGCCCGCAGTGATGATCATTTCATACACTTTGGCAATTACGTCAAGGGACTCTTCGTCGCAGCCAGACACCACTTTCACGATTTTGGTCAGAGTGTGCTCTTTATCTCCTGGATTGATGCGCTCAGGGGAGTAACCTACTTTGAAATCAGTCGGGAATTTCAGCCCTGACTCACGCTCCAGCACTGGAATACAGTCCTCCTCGGTACAGCCCGGGTACACGGTTGACTCATACACCACGTAGTCACCTTCCTTTAGCACTTTGCCAACGGTAGTGGAGGCGGAAAGGAGCGGCTTCAGGTCCGGCAGGGCGTAGTTATCAATAGGGGTAGGCACCGCCACCACGAAAAAGCGAGCTTCCCGCAGCACATCCAGATCATTGGTGAAGGTTATATCGCAACCCTCGAAATCAGATGACTCCAGCTCCCCGCTGGGGTCAATGTGGTTTCTCATCTGCTCCACCCGCTTTGCGTTGATGTCGAAGCCGATTACGCTGAGTTTCTTGGCGAACTCCAATGCGATGGGGAGCCCTACATATCCTAATCCTATCACAGCCAGTTTGGCTTCTTTGTTCAAGAGTTGCTGATACACGTTTTTATTATTTTAAATGGAGGCTTTAGTTACAGAGTTATTGCTCAGGCGATACCTCTCACCCGTTTCGGGGCAGGCAGCCATATTATTTTCGTCAAAAATTAATTTATGACCTGCCTCGCTCACCCAACCGTGCTGCTTGGAGGGGTTTCCGTACACCAAAGCGTATGGAGGCACGTCTTTTGTCACCACGGCACCCGCACCAATTAAGGCATAGGCCCCAATGGTGTGACCACAGACAATAGTGGCATTAGCGCCAATGCTTGCCCCTTTCTGCACCAGAGTCTTTTGATATTCGCCACGGCGATTAATGGCGCTGCGCGGGTTTAGTACATTGGTAAACACCATGGAAGGACCCAGAAACACATCATCTTCGCAAATGACTCCGCTATAAACAGATACGTTGTTCTGAATTTTGACATTCTCACCTAGAACCACACCAGGCGAAATAACCACGTTTTGGCCGATATTGCAGCGCTTCCCGATCTCGCAATTAGGCATGATGTGGGAGAAGTGCCAGATTTTGGTACCCTCCCCTATTTTACATCCGTCGTCGATTACAGCGGATTCATGGGCAAAATACTGGGCAGAGGATTCAGACATTGAGAAAACAGCTTCTAAACAATCAGAGCCTTTACGGTCAATTTCCTAAAAAGGATACAAAAATTATTGAACCACAAAGGTATGATTTTATAACAATTCAGGGTAAAGCTTTTGTAACTTCTTATCTAGTTGCTGGTTTTACTGCCAAACTGCTTGCAGAATACGTTCTTTACCGTATAAATCTTTTATCACCTCTACTTGACAAAAGCCCCTACTAAGAAGAATATCAGCAGTTGAGGCAGCATATCTTTCATTTATTTCAAAAAAAAGTCTGCCCCCGTTCTTTAAAAGTTGAGGAGCTATTTCAGCTATTCTTCTGTAGAAAAGCAAAGGGTCAGTATCAGGCACGAACAGAGCCAGGTGCGGTTCAAAATTTAATACGTTTTGCCGCATCAGTTCCTTTTCCTGCTCCAGCACATAGGGTGGATTACTCACTATGACGTCTAAAGAACTGGGAGCCACAGCCGGGATCTCTTTTAATATATCCTGACACAGCCATTCTACTTTTTGCCCTGATTTATTAGCATTTTGGCGGGCAATGGTTAAAGCATCGGCAGACACATCTAGCCCTATAACTGTACTCAGGGGTAGTTCAGCTGCCAAGGTGACAGGTATACAGCCACTGCCAGTTCCTATGTCTAAAATAGCAACTCCCGGTTGACTCTGATACGTCTTTATAATTAACTGCACTAACTCCTCTGTCTCAGGGCGGGGAATTAGCACAGCCGGAGAAACAATAAAGTCCCGCCCGTAGAAAGAGGCCTCACCTATAACATATTGCAATGGTTCATGCTGAAGTAACCGCTCCACAAAAGTGTCCACTTTGGTTACCAGCCCTTCAGAGGCAATGTTTGAACGTACTTCAAACAGCCCCATCCGCCCTTTTCCTAGCTCATGCTGCAGCAGCCACTCCGCCATGGTACGGGCTTCTGGCTGCTCGTACAGTGCCTCCAGCCGGAGAGAGACACTTTCTAATAAATTACCAATGGTGTACTTCATATCAGTTTTGCGCAATTTCTGAAAAAACAGACGATATTCGGGCATGGAATTTTGTAGGCGCGTAAATAACCGGCATGAGCACAGATGAGAAATTTATGCGGCGGGCACTGGATCTAGCGAGCCAAGGACTAGGCACTGCCCGACCCAATCCAGTGGTGGGCTGTGTGGTGGTGCACCAAAACAAAATTATAGGTGAAGGCTGGCACAAACGGTACGGAGAGCCCCATGCCGAAGTAAACGCCATTGCAAGTGTGCAGAACCAAAATTTGCTGCCTCACAGCAAAGTTTATGTTACGCTAGAACCTTGCTCTCACTACGGGAAAACACCTCCCTGTGCTGATTTCCTCATTGAGAAGGGTGTGCGGGATGTGGTGATTTGCAATACAGACCCCAATCCCTTAGTGGCGGGGAGAGGAATTCAAAAACTGGTCGATGCTGGATGTAAAGTACATATTGGCGTATTGGAACAAGAGGGGCTAAAGTTAAACCGTCGGTTCTTCACGTTTCAGCAGAAGAAGCGTCCTTATCTAGTTTTAAAATGGGCCGAATCATCTGATGGATTTATTGCGTTGCCTAACTGTCAGCCCTGCCAAATTTCCGGCCCCTCTGCCCATAAGCTGGTACATAAGTGGCGCACTGAAGAACAAGCAATCATGATAGGCACGCGTACCGCTCTGTCTGACAACCCCAAACTGAATGTGCGCCAATGGCCAGGACAAGCGCCACTTAGAATTGCTATCGACAAAAAGCTGCAAATCCCTGATAGTCACCACCTTTTGGATGACTCGCTCCCCACGCTCATTTATACGCTAGCGGAAAAGCCTTCCTTAGCTCAAACTGAATTTGTCAAATTAGCTCAAGTGGAAGATTTTTTGGAGCAGTTACTTCAAGATTTGTACCAGCGGAATGTGCAATCAGTGCTGGTGGAGGGTGGAACTAAGTTACTGGAGGCTTTTTTGCAGAAAAACATTTGGGATGAGATCAGGGTGCTGAAAAGTAAAACCACTATCCTCCATGAAGGTGTGCAAGCTCCCACGCTTTCCGGCAGGCCTGTTATTTCCAGAGGCACACTAGGTAATGACGAGATCATTTTCTACCGGAATGTGTGAGCCTCACTCAACCCCTCTTAACTTAGAAAGAGTTAAAGAAGATGTGTTTTGAGCCTCTTTTCAGAAAAACATGCCTAAAAGCGGTATGCCCTGAATCAACTAGAACAGTTATTTGGCTTATTTCTTAAAATTGTTCCCTCCAATTCTCAGCCTTACCTTTGTAGTTCTTAAAAGTTTTTTTGCTGAAACTCCATACCAATTTAGCACATCAGCACATTGAAAAATTAGCACTTTATAAAATGGCCGAGAATTTATTTGTTGACAATACTCTCTCCAAAGAAGAGAAATACAGAGCCCTCCTCCCCCAAATAGAAGCATTGGTAGCCCCAGAAACCGATTTGGTAGCAAACCTTTCTAACATGATGGCAGCTCTAAAACAAAGCTTCGGCTTTTTTTGGGTGGGGGCATATCTGGTGAAAGAAGACCAACTAGTGCTGGGGCCGTTTCAGGGTCCGGTAGCCTGTACCCGCATTCCGTTTCATAAAGGGGTTTGCGGTGCCTGCTACACCCGTAAAGAAACTATCATTGTTCCGGACGTAGAGGCTTTTCCGGGCCACATTGCCTGTAGCAGCGAATCTAAGTCTGAGATTGTGGTGCCGGTTCTCAAAAATGGCGAGGTGAAAATGGTGCTGGACGTAGACAGCGACCGCCTCAATGATTTTGACGAGGTTGACCAGAAGTACCTGGAGCAGCTGATGAAATTGGCGGAGAACTGGTTCTAAGTTAGCATCAAGTAGTGCGTATCAAGTAGCATGACTTTAGAATACGTTTTGAGCCTGTTTTCCTGAAAACAGGTCTAAAACAGAAGAAGCCTCACCCAAACCGGATGAAGCTTCTTTTATATCAACTCAGTAAAGTATTGCTACTTTATACCTGCTACTTGATACAACACGCAGCGTTTACCCAAAGAAAGAACCGGAGTTCTCCGTCTTCAGCTGGGCAATGACCGTTTGGCCGCCTTTGGTTTTCTGGCCTAGCTGCACTTTCACCTCAGTATCTACGGGCACAAAGATATCAACACGCGAGCCAAATTTGATGAAACCGAACTCCTCGCCCTGGTTTACTTCGTCACCCTCGGTTACGTACCACACAATACGGCGGGCCATGGCACCGGCAATCTGCCTAAACAACACTTGCGGACCGGCCAATGATTCTACCACTACCGTAGTACGCTCGTTTTTGGTGCTAGCTTTGGGGTGCCATGCTACCAGATAATTACCAGGGTGGTATTTGAAATACTTCACAATGCCAGACACCGGGTTACGCGTAATGTGCACGTTAATGGGTGACATGAAGATGGAAATCTGTTTGCGGGTATCATTGAAGTACTCAGGCTCTTCCACGTCTTCTATCACTACTACTTTTCCATCGGCGGGGGCTACTACCAAGTCTTCGTGCAGCAACAAATTGCGGTAAGGGCTCCGGAAGAACTGCAGAATCAGCAAGAAAACAATAAGCGATACAGCAGAGAAAATACGATTTAAGGTGACATGCTCACTGTTGAAGTAGTACAGCAACATGTTCACAACCAGCAACCCCAGCAGGGTAAAAAACAGAATCTTACGTCCTTCTTTATGAATTTTCATCTATGCTATTACGGCTTATAAAGCAAAAATATAAAAAAAACCGCCTTCCCTCTAAAAAAAAGAAGGAAGGCGGATATTTTAAGTAAGTCAGGTCGTTAAAAGCCGCCGCGGAACTTGTAGGTTTGGGCTACTTTATCAATGGCCACTATGTAAGCGGCAATACGCATGGGCACGTCATATTTTACAGAAGTGGCATATACTTTCACAAAGGCTTCGGTCATAATCCGGTCAGAGCGCTCAGTCACCATGTCAAGGCTCCACTTGTAGCCTAGCCTGTTCTGCACCCATTCAAAGTAAGAAACAGTTACCCCGCCGGAGTTGGCCAAAATATCCGGCACCACCATAATACCCTTTTCGTTAATAATTTTATCAGCGTTGGCAGAGGTAGGCCCGTTAGCTCCCTCCACAATCAGTTTAGCTTGAATTTTATCTGCGTTACGGGCCGTGATCACATCTTCTACAGCAGCGGGCACCAATACATCTACTTTGGCGGTGAGCAGATCATCATTACTGATGGGCTCTACCCCGGCAAAACCTTCTAAGCGACCTTGATGCGCATTTTTATATTCAATGGCAGCCTCAATATCAATACCGTTGTCACTCCAGTAGGCGCCGCTCACATCGCTTACGCCCAGTATTTTCACACCCCGCTCGGCTAGTAGTTTGGCCGCCCAGGAGCCCACATTCCCGAAGCCTTGAATGGCAGCCGTTGATTTAGTTGGGTCCATGTGCAGCACTTCCATGGCGGCCATAGCCGAAACCATTACACCGCGACCAGTGGCTTCTACCCTACCCAGAGAACCTCCTAGTACCAGCGGTTTACCAGTCACAACCGAGTTTACAGTCATACCCTTGGTTTTAGAGTATTCATCCATGAGCCAGGCCATTTCTCTAGGGCCAGTACCCATATCTGGTGCCGGAATATCTTGGTCAGGGCCGAAGGTATCAATCAGAGAAACGGTGTAGGCTCTGGTTAAACGCTCTAACTCACCGGCTGACATGCTGGCCGGGTCGCAGATAATACCGCCTTTGGCACCGCCGTAGGGTATATCTACCACGGCGCATTTCCAGGTCATCCAGGCAGCCAAGGCTTTTACCTCGTCAAGAAAAACGTTTTTATCATACCTAATTCCACCTTTTGACGGCCCCAGTATATTGGAGTGAACTACTCTGAAACCTTCAAACACTCTAATGCTGCCATTGTCCATGGTCACGGGCAAGTGCACAATAACCTGACGGGTAGGAGATTTCAGCACTTCATACGTCTCTTCATCTAACCCCAGTACTTCCGCTGCAATATTAAAGCGGGACATCATTGACTCAAAGGGATTCTCTTTGTCTTTGATAGGTGCCGGTTCTTTGTAGGCCATTTTGTTCTGATATGCTGCCATGTTGACAAATTAATAATTACAGAGTGTAAACAGGGCGCAAAATTATCATTTTCACAACACAAAGCGAACAATTGTTTGTGCTCTGAATATAATTTATAGACGGACTAACTCCAGAAAAGCAACCAGGAAAGGAATGACCATAATTAAGCTATCAAAACGGTCCAATATACCGCCATGGCCAGGAATTAAGGTGCCCGAATCTTTCACACCCAAACTGCGTTTGAGCATAGATTCAACTAAATCGCCCAATACACCAAATATTCCAATGAGTACGGCCATACCCAGCCAAAGTTCTAGAGAAAGGTCTTGGAAGAAGAAGGAAAGCCCCCATGCCACCACCACCGCCAGCACCAAGCCACCGGCCCAACCCTCCCAGGTTTTACCCGGTGAAATGCGCGGAAACAGCTTATGCTTGCCAAAACTTTTCCCCGCCGCGTAGGCCCCTGAATCAGAAGACCAGATCAGGAACATGACGCCCAGCACAATCTGCCAGCTATATTGATCAGTTTGAAAAGCCAAAACGTGCAGGAGCGCAAAAGGGGCAGCCACATAAAAAACGCCCAGCAACGTAAACGCCACATTCACAAAAGGAAGCTCCTTCTTTCGGTAGAGCTCGGCAATGAGGGCCAGCAGTACAATGGGCGGCATCAGAAACAGCCACTCAGTCGCCAAGGTGCCATACTCCGCTGCAAACCCCACCAAATATGCCCCTACTCCTAAAAGCAACCCAACCGACCGCTGCGGATGATAACCTTTTTCTGAAAGCAAGCGATAAAACTCTAACTGCCCCAGAATGGTTAACACTAGAAAAAGCAGAAAGAAAGACCAGACGCTGAAATAAATAGCCCCAATGAAAACGGCTCCCCCAATGACTCCGGCCAGCACGCGTTGCTGAAAATTGTTAAGCGGCTTCTTTGTCTGCTCCATGAAAAGGATATTAGATGTTACTAGTTAGACATTAGATTCTGGAAGGAAAACAAAATGCCTAATGTCTAACATCCAGTTACTAACATCTTTAAAAAAGTGTTTTAGGGCTCATTTCGGAAAAACGGATCAGAAACAGGATTTCCTGCTTCTGGCACGGAGGGAAGCCTCCGGTAAGTGTTCCTTAAAAAATATAGAACCGCCGCACTAATCAACAGCGAGGCCAGCGAGATAGGCCAGGTGGTAGCATCGGTTGATTCCACGTCTATCTCAATGGCACCTTGTTGCTGCAAATAGAGCATAAGCACTGTAAATCCATTGTTCATAAAGTGCCCCAGAATGGGTACCCAAATGTTACCTGACCAAAAATAGAGATAGCCTAAAACCACACCCAATGCCATACGCGGGAAGAAACCGTAGAATTGCATGTGAATGGCACCAAACAAAAATCCGGCTACCCATATACCTACATGGTGGTTCTTGCTCCACCGGATTAACTCTTGCTGCAGCACCCCTCTAAAAACCAGCTCTTCGCCAATGGCAGGCAGAACCGCTATAATCAGAATCCCAAACAGCATGGCGCCCACGCTGTCAAATTGAGTAAGATATTGCGTGAGCACTTTCAGGCGCTCTTCCGTTTCTTTAGCCCCCTTCTCAAACCATTCTAAAAAATCAGGGAATTTAAAGTTGGCGTTCCATTCAATAAGCCAGGAGTTGGCAGGCATGATCAAAACAATCAGCAGACCACTCAGCAGCAGTAAACCCAGTGGCACCGACGGCCTGGGCGAAAGAAAATTTTCAGGGAATCTTGAAGTAATTTTGGTTAACACCAAAGCGCTTAAGGTAAAGCCAAACAAGTGGGTAATACCTTGGTATATCAGCAACGCGTTGCGCCCCTCCGGAAAATCCGTGGGCGTTTGCATGATTTGCGCCACCTGATCTAAGCTATAGCCAAAACCCAATTTCAATGCAACGGTAGCCGCAAACATGCCTATCAGCATCCCCATCGCCACAAAAGCAATCAACAGTAAAATAGACATAAGTGGGTGCAGACGCTGTGGCATGAAACCTTTCATATAGGCGATGTGGTTTTAATGAGGTAAATTTACGCGAAATATTTAAACACAAACACGTGGTAAAAATCGGCAATCTGGAGCTTCCGGCCTTTCCGCTGCTGCTAGCCCCAATGGAAGACGTCAGCGACCCTCCGTTTAGAGCGGTGTGCAAGGCCAACGGCGCCGACTTAATGTATACAGAATTCATTTCTTCTGAAGGACTCATCCGCGATGCCGCCAAGAGCCGCCAGAAGTTGGATATCTTTGACTATGAACGCCCCATCGGCATTCAGATATTTGGCTCTGAGATAGAGGCCATGCGCGAATCAGCGGTAATCTCAGCACAAGTGGGCCCTGATTTGATTGACATCAACTACGGCTGCCCAGTAAAAAATGTGGCCTGTAAAGGCGCTGGTGCCGCTCTTTTGAGAGATGTGCCCAAAATGGTAGCCATGACTTCGGCCATAGTAAAAGCGGTAGAGCCGTTTGGCTTGCCGGTGACCGTGAAAACCCGTTTGGGCTGGGACGATTCTACTAAAAACGTAGAGGAAGTAGCCGAGCGACTGCAGGATATTGGCATCAAAGCTTTGACGGTACACGGCCGTACCCGCGTGCAGATGTACAAAGGAGAGGCAGACTGGACGCTCATCCGAAAGATCAAAGAAAACCCGCGCATTCAGATCCCTATTTTCGGAAACGGTGATATTGACACTCCGGAGAAAGCAGTGGCTTATAAAGAAAAGTATGGTGTAGACGGCATCATGGTTGGTCGTGCCTCTATTGGCTACCCTTGGATTTTCAGGGAGATTAAGCATTACATGCAAACTGGCGAACTGCTGGCTCCGCCTACCATTCAGGAACGGATAGACATGTGCAAAATGCACTTCGACAAGAGTTTGGAGTGGAAAGGACTGCGCTTGGGCATTTTTGAGATGCGCCGCCACTACGCCAACTACTTCCGCGGCCTGCCTAACGTAAAAAGCTACCGCACCCGATTGGTCACCACCGAAGACCCTGCTGAAATCTATGCCATTCTAGATGAAATTGCCAACACTATGGAGTACGCGGAGCTGTAAGTAAGTTTCTCTGGTTTGGATTTAGTTTTCAACTATTGACATAGTCTGTTTTCGGTTTGTTTTTCTTAAAACAGGCCGAAAACAGACTTCACACTATTACATTCACTATTCAAAAGCACCTATTCACAACTTTTTTGTGTCAACAAATATTTCTCCTGCTGTAGCGGCTCCCTCTACTCCTGCTTCTACTCCACCTCTGGCGTGGTTTATTTTAGGCGGACTTTCGCTGATCTGGGGCACCTCCTTTATTCTGATCAAAAAAGGATTAACCGTCTTTTCTTCTGATGAACTGGGTGCTCTGCGCATTACCATTGCCACGCTGGCTCTGTTGCCGTTTGCTTTGAAAGGATTGAAAGCCCCAAAGCCCGGCCAATGGAAGTTTCTGCTGTTGAGCGGACTGATTGGTAATTTAATTCCTGCGTTCCTGTTTGCTTACGCTGAGACAAAATTGGCAAGTGGACTGGCCGGAGTACTGAACTCTCTCACGGCGCTTTTTACATTAATAATAGGAGCCGTATTTTTTCAGCAGCGCATTACGGCCCTAAGGGTGCTCGGTATTTTGATTGGAATTGGCGGAACGGCGGTTCTTATCTTCTCAGGAAGTGCGCAAGAAAATTCTTCTAACTCCTTCTATGGATTATATGTGGTGTTGGCTACGGTGCTGTACGGCGGAAGCCTGAACATTATCAAGCATTGCCTCTCTGGCATTAAACCACTGACCATGGCAAGCCTGGCTTTGCTGACAGTAGGGCCCGTTGCGTTTGTTTATCTCTGCACTACACCAGCTTTTGACAAGCTGGCCACAAATCCTCAGGCGTGGGAAGCGCTAGGGTATATTTCTCTGCTTTCGGTGTTTAGCACAGCCATTGGACTGGTTTTCTACAATAAGCTCATCCACATGACCAACACGCTGTTTGCCAGCACCTCTACGTATTTAATGCCAATTGTGGCTTTAATGTGGGGCGTGGCCGATGGCGAAACGATTCACCTGATGCACTATGTAGGCATGGCTGTTATTCTGGCGGGGGTGTTGCTGGTGAACCGCGCTAAGTAATATCAGGATGACTATTTCTTAGGCAGCAAAATCAATTCTTTCTGCTCCAGAAGCCATTTCACAGCCTCTGCTTCAGCCATGAATATTTTGATTTTTGACGGACCGCTAAAAATATCCAAGCGGTCTTCGCCTACGGTGTCTTTGATGTACAGGTAATGACTTGGCGACAGCAGGTAGGCAAAAGAGTTTTGGCCACCCAGCTCTAAATCAGCTTTCGGGAAGAAGTCTTCCAAAATCCACTGCTCATCTTCTGCAGATGCACCGCCTCTGCCCCTAAGATCAAACATCCAGAAGCTGGAATTTAGCTCTTTGGCAAAATCAAGCGCTTCCAGATAACCTCTCCGCAGCTGATCACCCTTTACCCCAGCTGTCCACCGCAGAAACAGAATCTGCATATCTTTCCGATAGGTCAGCTGGAGGTTTACATCTTTAACTGCTTTTTCGATCACCTGAACAGACGGTTAGCTTGTGGAGCATTATTATATAGTGATACTAAGATATAACAAAGCAGTATAGAAACCTACTTCTGCCATTTCCATTTGAAACTATTTTTTGGCGCTCTATTTTCTTTCAATAATATAAATTCACACCTAATCAATCTTCGGTTTTTGCCAGCTTACTGTTTTTGTAGCTGTAGCCAAAGTAAATAGCCAAACCTATCAACAGCCATACGGTAAACAGCAGCCAATTACTCACTCCCAGTTGCGTCATTAGGTACAAATTTGTCAGCAGTCCCAGCACCGGTAACAATGATAATCTTTTCACAAAAGAAACAACCGCCAGAACCACGCAGGAAATCAGGAAAACTAGCATAGGGATTTCATGGCGGAAAGCCTCAAAACCACCATTGCCGCCCACAGCGCTCCAGAATTCATCTACAGACTCTCTGTTGTACATAAGCACCAACACACCTCCCAAGGCCAACAGCACAGGCACCCAGTACCGGCCGTTCAGGTAAGGTACTTTAAACTTGGCAGTTGATGTGCCATGTGGATCAATAATCAATATACCACCACACACTAGCGCAAACGCGAATAATGTTCCAATACTGGTCAGGTCAATCACCAGGTCCATGTTCAGCAGCAACGCGGGTACACCCACAAAAAAACCTGTAACTAAAGTGGAGAAAGAAGGCGTTCTAAAGCGAGGATGCACCTTAGAAAAAACCGGCGGCAACAGGCCGTCGCGGGACATTACCATCCAGATACGGGGCTGGCCAATTTGGAACACCAGCAGCACCGATGCCATAGCGAAAATGGCACTTACGGCCACGGCACCGGCTAACCAATCTACGCCAACTTTAGTGAACACGTAAGCCAGAGGGTCACCCACGGCCAGCTCTGTGTAAGGCACCATACCTGTGAGCACCAGCGTGATAATCACATACAGAATAGTACATATGATAAGGGCGTAGATCATGGCGCGGGGCAAATCGCGCTGCGGGTCTTTACATTCTTCGGCAGTGGTGCTAATGGCATCAAAGCCTATATACGCAAAGAACACCGCCGAAACTCCTTTCAATACCCCACCCACTCCATTGGGCGCAAACGGGCTCCAGTTGCCTGGGTCCACATAAAAAATACCCACGGCAATCACCACCAGCACTACTGACATTTTCAGGAGCACCAATAGGTTAGAGGCATTTTTGGATTCTTTAATGCCCACGTACACCAAGGCCGTAATAACCAGGTTAATCATGAATGCCGGCAGGTCTACCACCAGCTTCCCTCCCATAAAATCAGGGGCTCCCAGCCAGGTATTGTATGCTTCCAACTGTGCCGGGTTAGCCGCAGATAGCGGTTGCCCAGCCTGCAGCAGCTCTAGTACTTCATTGTAGCCAATATAAGCGCTCTGCGTACCCATGGTAAGCCACGCCGGAATGTTCCATCCCAAGCCACTCATTAGTCCTGTAAAATAGTCACTCCAAGAGATGGCCACCACAATGTTACCCACTGTGTATTCCATAATGAGTGCCCAGCCAATAATCCAGGCGGCTAATTCCCCAAATGAGGCATAAGCATATGTGTAAGCTGAACCACTAACCGGAATAGTAGCCGCAAATTGGGCATAGCACAAGGCAGAAAACGCACAGGCAATAGCCGTAAAAACAAACAGCATAGACACCGCCGGACCGCCCTCAAAACTGGCGTTACCGATGGTACTGAAAATACCCGCCCCAATAATGGCGGCAATACCCAGAGAGGTTAAATCACGGACCGTCAAGTTGCGCTCCAGCCCCTCGTCAATGGTACCCACGTGGGTGGCCACATCGGCGGGTGGCGTATGAACTACATTGCTTAAACTCTTGCGGCGGAAAAGACTTTTTGAACTCACTTGTTAGCTTTGGTATAAAAATTCAGGGTAAAAGTTAAGGAAAATATTCTGAACCCCGTGAGAACTGCGTATATTTAGACAAACCGCCACCTTATGTTCCGCCGCCGCATCACCGTTTCTATACCCCAGCCCTGCCAGGAGAAATGGCAGGAGATGACGCCCCAAGCGCAGGGACGGCATTGCCAGAGCTGCGCTAAAACAGTGGTGGATTTCACCAGAATGACAGATGCCGAAGTAGTGCAGTGGATGTCTGTTCAAAAAGGCAGCACCTGCGGAAGATTCAGGAGAGACCAGTTGGAGAAAGAATTAAAAGCTGTTTCTCCCGCTCAAAGTAACTGGACGTGGCGGGCAGCTGCTTTGGCTTTTGCCACATGGTTAAGCACCACAGCAGCAGAAGCACAATCAACAAAGTCTAAAGAAAGTACTGCTGAAGCTGTAAAGACGACAAATACTATTTCAGAAGAAAATCCTTCATCGGGCACTCCTTTTATCATCAAGGGCACGGTAGTAGATTCTACAGATCACTCTCCTCTTATTGGAGCGTCAGTAGTTATAAAAGGAACCGCTTTGGGGACATCAACTGACGAATTAGGAAACTTCTCTTTAGAAGTCCCCGCCTCTCTACAAGCACAGGAACAGACTATTGTTATAGCCTATATTGCCTATAAAACCCAGGAGATAAAATTAAGCCAACTAACTTCAGACCAAAGCTTGGAAATTTCTCTTGCATCAGATTCCACTGCCCTTCTTGGTGAGACTGTATTGATGGGTGCTATCCACTATAGATGGTATTCTCCGGTAGGCCTCTACTATAAAACATTAAATTTTTTCCGGTTTACCGTGCCTGGCCTCTTTTCAGGAAACTAAGTTTAGCACACAAACCTTATGTTCAGCCGCCGCCTCACCGTTACAGTTCCTACTCCCTGCCATGCAGACTGGAACGCCATGACCCCAGCGGACAAAGGAAAATTCTGCCAGAGCTGCCAGAAAACGGTGATGGATTTTAGAACGATGACCGACGCAGAGGTATTAACGTGGCTGGCGAAGAACAAACACAAAGGCTGCGGCCACTTCAGGTCTGACCAGCTGAACAGGGAACTGCAACACGCAACTAGTTCTAAGAAGAAATTAGCACTCCGGACAGTAATGCTGGGGTTTGCCGCCTGGCTTGGATTGAAATCAGCGGAGGCACAAGAGGCTTCCACACCCACCCGCTCAGATATAGAGTTGTTGCCTTCCAGAACTGCCAAAGTTCTACCACTCACTCCTGCACCAGACAGCAGCACCATCAGCGGAACTATTACCGCTCCGACTGGAGACCTTTCTCGGGTTATCATCCGGCTCAATGACACCTTGGAAGTAAAACCTGATTTATTCGGAAACTTCAGCCTACCGATCTCCCAAAATGCACCCCTTAAGCTTCAGTGGCTAGTTATTTCCAGCCCCGGCTTTGTCACTCAACGGCACCGGTTGGCGGACTTACAATTACATCAACCCCTGCACCTCACTTTGACTAAAGAAACTGATCCATTTCCCTTTCTTCAGGGTACCATCGGCGGCATGGTCGTTCAATACAAATGGTACACTCCCCGCGGGATGTTCTTTAAATTTAGGAATCTCTTCTGTTAGTCGTTTCAAGGCTAGTTTTTGAAAAACAGGCCAAAAATGCAAATTGACATGCATAGAAGAGAAAGCGGCACCTTAGCTCAAAACCAAAGGTGATGCGCAGAGCTTGAGTCTCCCTTACCAAGAATTACTTATCACCTCATTCCTCACAATTTCACACTTCCTTAGCCTATCCTGCGGGAGCGGGCAACGCAGTGCCAAGGGCACGCAGGCGCTTAGCGGGAGCACGAGACGCAGGTTCAATTTAGTAGTAGCCACAGAAGCTATGGAACAGCGCACGGTGGCCAGGTGGTAAATTTAATGAAGCCCTTACTGTTTGAGCGGCAGCGAGTTTAAGGGCTTCTTGATTCTTTTGGTTACTTTTCTCATCAAGGAGAAAAGTGACAAACCCCAGCAGAAAGTGAGGCAGGCTGGAATAAGTAATAAGCAGTGGTGGGAGCAAAAGCAATTCAGGTTGTTGATGAGAACACGCAATAACAGCGGGGGGTAAAGCGGAAGTAGAGGCAAAAGTCTTCGTTAGATCCTTCGGTAGCTACGCTAGCTCTTTTCGGCTCTCGCCTCAAGAATGCTCAGGATGACCGGAAATGAGAGGAATCAGGAAAGAGTGGATCTACTCGTGTAAACATCCCCCTTGCCACCTTCAAAGGGGGAATCTGCAAAGAGCAACTGCTTTATTTCAAAACCAAGCATTTCTGCCCTGTTTTTCGAAAAACAGATTCAAAACACAAACCCACAACTCTCCCCTCAGTTAGAGAGGGGCCGGGGACTCGGCTATCTATTCAACACCACTCTAAACGTAGTACCCTTCCCAACCTCAGACCACCGCACATACAGCCTTCCTGCATGGTAATTCTCAATAATTCTGCGGGCCAAGGCTAAACCCAAACCCCAACCGCGCTTTTTAGTGGTGTAGCCGGGCATAAACACCTCTTCCTGCTTAGCTTTGGGTATGCCTTTACCGGTGTCTTGTATATCTATGGCCATGGTGTCTTTGGCCGTGCCTTTAGACAAACGTATGGTAATACTGCCCTTGCCTTCCATGGCGTCTACGGCATTTTTGCAGATATTCTCCACCACCCACTCAAACAGCGGAATATTTACTTTGGCGGTGGCATCGGGGTCAAAGTCAGTTTCAATGGTAAAGGCCACTTTGGCCGATACGCGATTACGCAGATAGCCAATGGCATTTTCCACCACCCGCAGCATAGGCTCGTCTTTGAGCACTGGCACAGACCCGATGTTGGAGAAACGCTCGGTGATGATCTCCAGCCGCCGCACATCTTTGCCCAATTCTTCTACAATGGGCTCGTTTTCAAACTTGGGGCTGGCTTTCAGGTACTCAAACCATGCCATCAAAGAAGAAAGCGGTGTACCCAACTGGTGAGCGGTTTCTTTGGCTAAACCTACCCACACGCGGTTCTGCTCGGCTTTGCGGGAGTAACTAAAGGCGTAGTAGGCAATCACAAACAGGCAGGCAATGACTGTAAGTTGCACATAGGGGTAATAGCGTAGCTGAGTCAGCAGCTCAGAATCTTTGTAGAATATATAGTTCTTAAAATCATCTTGGTAAGAAACCTCAATGGGTGGGTGCTGCGCCTTCATCTTAGCTATTTCGCGCTGCAACATGGCTTTTTTCCGCTTTTCTGAAATCTTTTCGGGGATTTCAAGGTTTTTATAGGCGAGGGCGTTTTCGTGTTCATCTGTTAAAATTACTGGCACGCTTTGGTTTGCATCAATGATTTCCTCTTGCACAAACACCAGGTTATCAGAGTCAATCTCAGCGTTGCCCATGTAGCGCAAACCCTTGGCATACAGATCTATGAGTTGCTGCTCACGCTCAGATAACTTGGCCACCAGCAAGTTGGTATAAATAACGGTTGCAGCCCCAATCACCAATGCAATGATCATGATGAGCAACTTGAGCCGCGACTTTTTAGAATAAATGGAAGTTGGAATCATGGATGTAAACAACGCAAAACCACCTACGGACTATATACTGGGCAAGATGCTTTTAAGAGCCAATATACGGATAGGCATTCCTATTCCCCTTAATTTGGAATGAGTATAAATAAGATAAACATCTAAATATTATTCCTTTTTACCAGATAGTAAAGTAATTTTGCAAGCTATTTCTACACTGCCGTATGCTTAACAATTTTAGAGCCGTCAGTCTTTCACATAGAAAAGCTCCCTTAGACATAAGAGAGCTTATTGCCTTGGATGAGGGGTCGTGCCGACAGTTTCTGCAAACGCTCAAAAATTTCATTCAGGCAACTGACATTCTTGTACTCTCTACGTGCAACCGCACGGAAGTTTATTATACCTCTGACTCTGACTTCAGCCAGGAGATAGTAAAGCTGTTGGGTATTAGTAAGGGGATGGAGAATATCTCCCAGTACCTTGACTACTTTACCATTATTAATGAGCACGCTGACGCCGTGCAACACCTGTTCAACGTGGCCATGGGCTTAGAGGCACAGGTGGTGGGCGACATGCAAATCTCAAACCAGGTAAAGCAAGCCTATCAGTGGAGTGTTGATTCTGAGGCCGCTGGCCCGTTCCTGCACCGTTTGCTGCACACCATTTTCTTCACGAACAAGCGCGTTGTACAAGAGACTTCTTTTAGAGACGGAGCCGCCTCTACCTCTTACGCTGCTCTTGAACTGGTAGAAAGCTTGGTAGCCGATATTGCCAACCCTAAGATTTTAGTAGTAGGCTTAGGTGAAATTGGTGCCGATGTGTGCCGTCACCTGCAGGATTCTGACTATACCAACGTAAAAATCTCTAACCGCACCAAAGCAAAAGCGCAGCTTTTAGCCGATGAATGCGGACTGCAGGTTTTACCGTTCGAGGATTTGGTGGAAGGCATGAAGGAAGCCGATGTGATCATTTCTTCCGTAGCCCGCGATGAGCCTTTCTTCACCCACGACATGGTGAGCCGCCTGAACGTGTTAACCTACAAGTTTTTCATAGACTTGAGCGTACCGCGTAGCGTAGAGCCGGAGGTGGAGCAAATTCCGGGCGTGCTGGTGTACAACATTGACACCATACAGAACAAAGCCTCTGAAGCCTTGGAGCGCCGCTTGGCGGCCGTACCACAGGTAAAGCAGATCATCAGCGAGTCAATTGCCGGTTTTGAGGACTGGACGAAGGAGATGAACGTGTCACCTACCATCCAGAAACTGAAAAATGCGCTGGAAACCATCCGTCAGGAGGAGATGGCCCGGTACATGAAAAAACTGAGCGCCGAGGAAGCCAAGCACATGGATGAGGTAACCAAGTCTATGATGCAGAAAATCATAAAACTGCCAGTATTGCAATTGAAAGCCGCCTGCAAACGCGGTGAGGCCGAAACATTGATAGACGTACTCACTGATTTATTCGATTTAGAGAAGCAGTCTGCCGAGGCACAACACTAGATTTTTTTTGATTCTGACATATAAAAAGCGGAATATTCCTTACAGAATATTCCGCTTTTCCGTTTTCAGCTTGTTTTCAGGAAAAGGAGCCGAAAACGGATTGCAGATCCGTAGTTTAGGGCGTATGGAATACGCCCTAAACGGCGACCCATGCTCATGATTAATTCATTGAATACGCCATTGCCTACCCGATACTTTAATGCGTTGGCGGCGGCATTTGGGCGTATGCCATACGCCCCTACAGAATGCTCTGTTCAGGGGCACCGGTTGATTTAAAAACCTTGGACGACCCTATTTGTTCCAATCCTACCTTAGCCGAGAATCTCTAAAACACGTATAAAAACTTCACCAACACCTGTACCATGCAAGAATTTGATGCCGGAAAATACCAGGAGCTGAACCTTTACTTCAAACAGAAAATAAAGGAACTGCTGGAGTCGCACCCGCAGCTAAAAAATAGAGTTGCTGAAGGCAACAGCTTAAATTTAGAGGAAATTGTAGAGTGCCTCACCCTCAATCACCAGCTTCGCTGGAAAGAGTTTCTGGAGCTGGACCAACTGAAAATGAACCAAGATCTGCAGAACCACCTGGAAGGCAAAGGAACCCCCTTGAGCAACAAAGACGGCTTTTACCGCTCCTCCAGACCAGACGGCGACAATCCAGACAAAGGCATGTGGTAAACCTTGCCCCTGAACAACATTTACCAATATTTCTGCCAATAACTAAGGGTGGCTGTTTATATTGGCTGCATGAAAAAACTGCTTCCCCCCCTTCTTTGCCTTTTTGTATCATTCTCTGGGTTGGGCCAAGTAAAATGGTCGCTTGCTACTGAGCACCAACAGGGGCTACCCCCATCGGTACAAGTCTACGTCACCACTGACTCCCTAGATGGAAAGCCGTTCAAAGCCTATTACCTGATAGCAGACCTTAAAGACCCCAAACTAGAGATAGCTGCCCGTGTGGGCAACGGAAAGCGGTATACCCCCAAAGAATATTATGAACAGGAAGCGGGAAACGTGATAGCCGTTGTCAACACCACTTTCTTTTCTTTTGCCGACAACAGCAACCTCAACTTGGTCATGAACAACGGCAAGGTGCTGGCTACGCAGGCATCGGTAAGGCAAAAGAACCCAAACGGCCCCGACACCCTCACCCTCTACCCTACTACTGGAGCTATTGGCTTCTTCCGTAACCGCACCGCTGATGTGGCTTGGGCCTATAATTTAGGTAAGAGACAGAAAACCATGGAACTGGCCTCTCCTTATGCGGCCATAGAGAACAATCAAGCAGCACCTGAACCCTCTAAACGAACGGTTAAAGGCATGAAACGCTGGAAGCCTCAGGTGGCTGTAGGCGGAGGTCCGGTACTGGTACAAAAGGGACAGGTACACATTACCGCCGAAGAAGAACAGCGCGGCGGCTCCTACTTCAGAGGTCCGCACCCACGAACTGCCATGGGGTATACACAAGACCAGAAACTTATAATTTTGATGGTGGAAGGTCGCAACAAAGGCGTGGCAGAAGGAGCAACCCTTGACCAACTGGCACAGCTCATGGTGCAATTAGGCTGCCACGAAGCATTGAATTTAGACGGCGGCGGCTCCAGTGCGCTTTATATCAAGGGCAAAGACACCATCAAGCCCTCAGACAAAAATGGTCAGCGGCCTGTACCGGCGGTGTTGGTATTCAAGTACAAAGAATAGAACAAAAAATAAAACCGTTTCTGGCCTACTTTTCAGAAAACAGGCTGGAAACGGTTCCGGGGGATACTTACTTGATGGGGGAACAGGCAAGCAGGATAGTTACAGATCTCCGCAACATTCCTCCAGACAGTCGATCACATCAATCAGCTTAGGGATAGATAGGGAATAATAGATTTTGGTGCCCACCTTGAAAGACGAGAGAACGCCCTTGTCTTTCAGCGTGATCAAATGCTGTGAGGCAATGGCCTGGGGCAGATCTAAGTAGTTATAGATCTCCGTCACAGTCATTTTATCTTCCTTACCCAGGAGATCCACGATGGCCAACCTTTTTGGGTGCGCCAACACCTTCAGCATAGACGCAGCCTTATCTATCTTCTTTGATTCCACTCTGGATAATAAACTTTTCATAAGGACACACTAAAATCATACTACAATAAGACGCGCCAACCGCGCCCTTCAAACCCGCCCGGCAATCCGTTTTGCTTACTACCTGAACATTATGTTACTTTAACGCATGGCGACTTACCATGTTATCGGTATCATGTCCGGCACTTCGTTAGACGGAGTTGACTTGGCTTATTGCAGATTTACGTATATTAATCACAATTGGATATATAAAATACTTAATACAGAAACAGTTCCATATTCAGATGTATGGATGCAGCGCCTACAGGGCCTGACAGAAGTAAGCGCTGTTGAAATTATTGCCACTGACAGGGCCTATGGCCACTTTTTAGGGGAACTCACAAAAAATTTCATTGACCGTCACCAACTGCAGGTTGATTTTGTGGCTTCTCACGGGCATACCATCTTTCACCAGCCCCAGCTGCACATTACGTTTCAGGTAGGCAGCGGGGCTTATTTGGCGGCCGCGGCCGGCGTACCCACTGTCTCAGACTTTCGCACCCTTGACATTGCCCTGGGCGGTCAAGGCGCTCCGTTGGTCCCAATTGGCGACCGGCTGCTGTTCGCTGAATACGATTTCTGCCTGAACTTGGGCGGCATTTCCAACATTTCGCAAGAAGGGCCCAATACCAGAATCGCTTTTGACATTAGCTGCTGCAACATGCTGCTGAACCCGCTGGCCGAAGAATTAGGTATGCCCTATGACAAAAACGGCGAGGCGGCGCGGTCAGGCAAATTTGACCAAAACCTGTTCGACCGGCTCAACAAGCCTTCTTATTTCTCGGCTCCGTTTCCAAAATCTATTGGAAAAGAGTGGGCAGATGCCTACAGTTTAACCACGCTCCAAGAATTTTCCGCCTCAGTACAAGACAAACTGCACACCTCCTGCCACCACATCGGTTACCAAATTGCGCAGTCAGTACGGCAGCACTCCAACATAAAAAACGGGAAGCTTTTGCTCACGGGTGGTGGGGCGTTTAATTCTTTTTTGGTGGAGCAAATAAGACACTACTTAGGCCCCGAATATGAGGTAGTAGTACCTGAGCCGGAGCTGGTAAATTTCAAAGAAGCCCTCATCTTCGCATTTCTGGGTGTGCTGCGCTGGCGGCAAGAACCTAACTGTCTCAAAAGCGTTACCGGTGCCAAGCATGATAATTGCGGCGGCGCCATTTACTGGATGTAAACTATGGCTGTTTTCGACCCGTTTTTCAAAAAGGAGGCCGAAAATAGAATTGCTACCTTTCAGAAGAGGAAGTTTCACTTAGCTTCCCCGTAAAATGCTTGCTCAAAAGACTTAGCATTGTCTCCCAGACCTGCTAGTGTCGGCGCCAAAAACAGTTGCCTCTGCTTCTCTTCCAAAATGCGTGGGAGACAAGGCAGTGCCTAGTCTCTACGGAAAAAGAGAACACCCTCAACAAACGCTAGTTCTTTATACCTTTGCCGTATAAGCCAATAAAACGTGACCAACTCTATGAAAGACCTACTCACCAAGTTTGAGAACAAGCGACCAGAAATTGTTTTTGAGTGGAAAGATTCTGAAACCGAGGCTGAAGGTTGGGTAGTAATTAATTCATTGCGGGGCGGGGCAGCCGGCGGCGGAACCCGCATGCGCGCTGGGTTAGACAAGAACGAGGTGGAATCTCTGGCCAAAACCATGGAGGTGAAGTTTACCGTCTCTGGCCCAGTCATCGGCGGAGCCAAGTCAGGCATCAACTTTGACCCTTCTGACCCCAGAAAACAGGGCGTGCTGGAACGTTGGTACCGCGTGGTGTACCCGCTGCTCAAAAACTATTACGGTACCGGCGGCGACCTCAACGTAGACGAGATTCACGAAGTAATTCCTATCACCGAGGAATACGGCCTCTGGCACCCGCAGGAAGGCATTGTGAACGGCCACTACAACGCCACCGAGCCGCAGAAAATCAACAAGCTGGGGCAGCTTCGCCAAGGTGTGAGCAAAGTGCTGGAAGATATTAACTACTCGCCTTCCTTGGCCCGCAAATACACCGTAGCCGACATGATTACCGGTTACGGCGTGGCCAAAGCGGTATGCCACTACTATGATATTTGGGGCGGTCAGCTCAAAGGCAAGCGCGCCATTATTCAAGGCTGGGGAAATGTGGGGGCGGCGGCAGCCTATTATCTGGCAGCCGAGGAAGTGAAAATTGTAGGCATCATTGACCGTGCCGGTGGCCTTATCCACACCAACGGGTTCTCATTTGACCAAATCACAGACCTGTTCCTGAACCGCCACGGCAACACCCTCACCGCTGAAAATTTGCTTTCGTTTGAGGAAGTGAACACCCAGATTTGGGGTATAGAGGCTGAGATTTTTATACCGGCCGCCGCTTCCAGATTAGTAACTACAGAACAGGTAGAGCGCATGAAAGCCAGCGGCCTGGAAGTTATTTCCTGCGGGGCCAACGTACCCTTTAAAGACCCTGAGATATTCTTCGGCCCTACCGGTGAATTTGCTGACCGGCACGTGTCTGTGATTCCGGACTTTGTGGCCAACTGTGGCATGGCCCGCGTGTTTGCCTACCTTATGGAGCAAGACGTGGAAATAACCGACGAAGCCATTTTCTCTGACATTTCCCGCACCATCCGCCAAGCCTTGGAGAAAGCTTATGAGCGCAATCCGCAGAAAACAGAGATTGCCAAGACTTCCTTTGAAATTGCGCTGAGCCAGTTGTTGTAGAGGCAGTAACTAAAAATCTTGTTCTGGGGCTGTTTTACGAAAACAAGCCCAAAACAAGTCTTTTAGATTAAGAGCTGAGAATAAACTATTATATTTTTGTTAGCTACAATATGGGTAAAAAGGCAACTTTGTTAACAGGCATAATAGCTTGGATTATCACCCCATTACTACTCTCAAGTTTATATGATATAAACCCACTAGAAATTCTAAAATCATTTTTTAGCTTGATACACTTACTTGCTTTAAGCAGTGTATTTATAATTAGCTATCAATCGAGACATAAAATTCAGAAAACATTGGTGTTAGTCGCTTTTCTAATTTATCCCTTGCTTTTGACTGCAGATTCTACACAAATATTTGGCGAAAAGACTTTCATAGTTGTTCTTATTACAGCTTGGATGTATGTGATTGGGTTTGCTGGATGGTTATATACAGAAAGAAACAGTAACTAATACAAGGCTATAATAAAAGGTAGGTTTGTAGGTGTTGGATACTTTTCAGCTATACAGATAGGGCGGCGGTTTTAAAACCG
>NZ_LRML01000012.1 GCF_001647285.1 Rufibacter roseus | reverse complement strand
GGCTACTTTAAGAAAAGTAGCCCGAAAACAGGGCTTCAATTTATGATGCATTATAGGCAGAAGAAGATTATGCCTGCACGTGTTTAACTTTAATAATGGTAGTGAGGTAATCGTAAATCTCTGTTACTTCTTTGTCATACAGAAAGGTATTGTAATGGTCAGCAGTGACTTTGCTGACCCGGCAGCCGTTCTCTACCATAGAGTAAACCACTTCTCTTATGCGTAAAGGATGACCGGCCACGTTGAGCATACAGGTGGCGTCTTGGGCTTCTACCAACAGAAAGAGGTGGTGGAGGGCATCTTCATCAAAAGAAACATTTTCGTCTGCCATGGTGCGTGCTCTGTTTTTTACCCAAACCCCATTTTTAGAGTTTTGGTGCGCAGTTGGAGTAGTTTTAACGGAGAAAGTAGTTAGACTGTTGACTTTTTAGGTTTGCTTACCAAGTACACCCCTCCAAAAATCATGGCTGCATATAAAGCTTTCTGCCACGTAAACACATCTTTTCCGAAATATACAGAGATCAGAATAGCAAACACGGGCTGCAGGTAAATGTACACGCCCACCAAAGCCGGGCTGGCAAACTTCATAGCCCAGATGTTGAGCAGGTAGGCCAGAATGGTCATGCCTATGACTACAAATGCAATGGCTGCCCAAATGGAAAGAGGAAAGGTGCTGTAATCGGGGCTGGTGACTTGCTCAATGCCAAACGGAATTGAGCCTATAGAGCCAATCAGAAAAATACGACTGACCACCGTAATAGCCTGATACTTGGCCATAAGCGGTTTTACCAGCACCAGAAAAGCACCAAAGCAGACGGCATTGAACAGAATAAGTAAATCGCCTAGCCAGTTGCCCTGCGCCTGGCCACTGTCTTTGCCCGAAATCAGTAACATAGCGCCTAATCCGGCCAATAGAATTCCCAGCATACGGTTTACCTTCAGTTTTTCCTTCAGAAGAAACGCTGACAGCAGTACCACCATGACCGGCGATACCGTTTGAATAAGCGAGGCATTGATAGGCGAAGTCAGGTTCAAACCCGCAAAGAAAGACAGTTGGTTCAGCGTGATTCCGAAGAGCCCACACAGTGCCATTCGACCCCAGTCAGCTTTGCTCTCTACCTTCTCTTTGGTAATGAATAAAGAAATAGCACCAAATACCAGCACCGCACTCACCACCCGAATCACAATCAGCCCGAAAGGGCCTACATACTCGGGCATTATCTCTTTGGCAATACTGTAATTGGCGCCATAAATAAGTGCTACCAGAAAAAGGGCGCTGTGCACCTTTACTTGTTTGTTCATGGCTGCAAAGGTAGGCAACAGTGCAGCATGAAGAGGCTGTTTTGGAGCTGAAATTCTGAAAACAGGGCTAAAACACTCTTGCCTTTAGGCGTGGTTTGTTTTCTTTTTCCTCACGGGCACGAAACACAACAGAAAATGGTTTTTCCCTTGGAAGCTTTCGTTTTTTTAGCCGTACTTTGTGCCGGAGTTCTTCTTTGCTACTTATGGCGGAAGGGCTTCTGGAAATCATAAAAAACGTGCTTTCCATACCTAATAATAGTTTATAATGAGTGATGCTATAAAGCATGAGTGCGGAATTGCCGTGGTCCGCCTTCGCAAGCCCTTGGAGTATTATGCTGAAAAGTACGGTACTCCGCTGTACGGCATCCAGAAGATGTACCTCCTGATGGAGAAGCAGCACAACCGGGGCCAGGACGGGGCAGGTTTTGCCAGCATTAAAATTGCCGCCAATCCAGGTACAGAGTACATAGCCCGCTACCGGTCTGTGAAAACCAAAGCCATAGACGATATTTTTGGGAGAATAAGCGAGAAGTACAATAAGTACAAACGCAAGAACCCCGAGCAGGCGCAAGATGTGGCCTTCATGCGTGATCGGCTCGCTTTCTTAGGCGATGTGTATTTAGGTCACCTCCGCTACGGCACCCACGGCGAAAACAGCGTAGACAATTGCCACCCCATGCTGCGCGAAAACAACTGGCGAAACAGGAGCCTAGCCGTAGCCGGTAACTTCAACATGACCAACGTAGATGAGCTTTTCAATGTGCTCACTAACTTAGGCCAGCACCCCAAGCAGAAAATAGATACCGTTACGGTACTAGAGAAAATAGGACACTTTTTAGACGAGGAAAACCAACGCCTCTTCGATTATTTCAAGCCCGACCACAATAACCAGGAAATCACCGCCCTTATTGAAGAACACCTGGACCTTCAGCGTGTACTGCGCAGAGCCTGCAAAGACTTTGACGGGGGCTATGCCATGGCGGGATTGACGGGCTACGGTGCTGCCTTTGTGGTGCGTGATCCATCTGGCATTCGTCCGGCTTATTATTACATGGACGATGAGGTGGTAGTGGTGGCCTCAGAAAAGCCTGCCATCAAAACCGCCTTTGGGGTAGAGTACGATCAAATCAAAGAAATTACGCCTGGTTACGCCCTGATTGTAGAAAAGAACGGCGAGGCGGCAGAGAAAGAAGTGCTACCGGCGCTGGAAAAGAAGAGCTGTAGCTTTGAGCGGATCTATTTCTCACGCGGCAACGACCCTGAAATTTACCAGGAGCGCAAGATGCTGGGCAAATTGCTGTGCCCCACTATTCTGGAAGCCGTTAATTATGATTTAGAGAACACAGTTTTCTCCTACATACCTAACACCGCCGAAACTTCGTTCCTGGGGATGATGGATGGCGTGGAAGACTATCTGCGCAGCTACCGCCGGAAAGCCATTGAAGCAGGAGACCTGACCGATGCCAAGTTAGATAATCTTCTGTCGTTCAAGCCTCGGATAGAGAAGCTGGTAATCAAAGACGCCAAGCTTCGTACGTTTATCACCGATGATAATTCTCGTGACGACTTGGTGGCGCACGTATATGACACTACCTACGGAGTGGTGAAAAAAGGAGTCGATACCGTTGTGGTGATTGATGACTCCATTGTGCGTGGTACTACGCTGGAGAAAAGTATTATCCGGATGCTGGACCGCCTGGAGCCAAAGAAAATCATTGTGGTTTCCTGCGCACCGCAAATACGCTACCCTGACTGTTATGGCATTGACATGTCACGTATGAAGGAGTTTGTGGCCTTTAGAGCGATGATTGGACTCTTGAAAGACCAAGGCAAGGAAAGTCTACTGCAGGAGGTATACCAGAAATCTACGAAAGCACTGCAAACAGGTGCTGCCAAGGAGGTAAACTTTGTGCAGGAGCTGTATGCCCAATTCAGTGCGAAGGAAATAAGTGCTAAAGTGGCTGAGATTGTAAAGGCCTCAGACGTAAAAGCGGAAGTGGAAGTTATCTTCCAGACGGTGGAAGGTTTGCACGAGGCTTGCCCTAACCATGTTGGTGATTGGTATTTCACAGGTAACTATCCAACGCCGGGAGGTATTAAAGTAGTAAACCGCGCCTTCGTGAACTATATGGAGAACAATATAGGAAGAGCGTACTAATGTGCTAATGAATTAATGTGCATATGTGCTATTAAAGCATACGTAATTTAAACAGAAGGAGCGGTGGCAATGGCACCGCTCCTTCTGTTTTTGACCTGTTTTTATGAAAGTAAGCTGAAAACAATTCTACTACTTTACAAATCTTAGCCTGTGGATAGAGCCTTCGTGCCGTATCTGTAGAATGTACTGCCCAGCAGGTAAATGCCTAACTTGTATATAGGGTGTTGACTCTTCTGCTAATACGGCGGCTTTTTCTACCATTTTGCCTTGCATGTTGAATATCTCAACAGAGGCGGCAGGCGCTACTCCAGTCAAGAACAATAAGTCTTGGCTGGGGTTGGGATAGAGACTCATTGCTGGAAGAGTGGAGGTAGTAGGTTTGGCAACAACTGTTTTGCTGTAGTCAAATTTGCCGTCGTAGTCAATTTGCTTTACGCGGTAATACACTGCCTGAGAAGCGGAGAATGTATGACGGAACGTGTAATGCTGTGCTATGGTCGTGCTTCCTTTTCCAGTCACTACGCCAGCGGTGGCAAAGGTTTTCCCATCAAAGGAGTATTCCACTTCAAATCTTTCATTATTCAATTCAATGGAAGTTGCCCACTTGACCTCAACCCCCTGTGTAGTAGGTTCTGCTTTAACATACAGCCAGCTTACAGGTAGGGTGGCTTCCATGGTGGCAATGCCCATTTGGCCAAATTGTCCTACAAAATTACGTTTGGCAAACCCGCTCTCCACGGTGCGGCCTTCTTTGTTGGGTGCGTCTAAAACCCCGTTGCCCGTGGTCCAATCTTTCCCAGATACTGAGGTAAGAGGTCTTATCAACAGTGCGAATTGATTATCAGTTAGGTTCATGAAGCCCTGCAACGATGCCATGGCGGTATAGCTGCCTTCAGAAGGCTGGGCATTAGGCGATACGTGCCACACGCCCTCTGGCACCACCTGCAGATATCTATATCCATTTTCAATCACATTCAAATCACGGTCTTGATGATTGGTAAGGGGCATAAAGCTGACGGCAATACTGTTGAAACCATTGCCTGACAATCCGTTGGAGTTGAGGTCCAGTTGCCTTTTCCCATTCGCAGTACCAACGGGGAAAGAGTAGGAGCCGCTACTGCCTACGGCCCTTCTTAGGTTCCCCTGAACGTACAGGCTTTGATCTGCCAATAGGAGAGAAGAGGAAGAAGCGTTTGCTAAAAACAACTCTTGTGCCTCAGTTTTGAACACTCCGCTTTTATAGGTGAAGGTACCAGTAACGGTAACTGAGTTGGTAAGGGTAACACCCAGAGCAGGTTTAGCCACTAGTAAATTAGCTACTTGGGCAGGTAAACCGTCTCCTGTCACCATTTCTGAGTTACCTATGAATCCATAGTTGGCTTGTGGTGAAAAGCTGCGGTTGCCACTCACCCTGATGTTGCCATCTGATGTACCAGTTCCGCTCAGTTTTATACCTTGCGCTGATCCATATAATAATGTAGCGCCGGGTGATAAAATGAAGTTTCCGCTGCCGCCAATGGCTCTGTTGCTGGCAATTTGCAGCACCGCCGGCGATTGTACAGTTAAAGTGCCGGCTACATCAAAGTTTCCGCTTAGTAAATGATTACCTAATTCATTCAGAGTATTGGCCTGTGCGGCACTCAACAGCAATTGATGGTAAACTATTTTCTGTGAAGTTCCGAACGTACCTCTGATGGATTGGCTTTGGCCGTTCACGGTGCCATACAACTCAATGGTGCCGCCTGTTAAAATATATCCTTCTGTTTTACCAGTTAATTCTGGCAAAGTGCCGCTTGCTTTTCCAATACGGAACAAGCCACCAGTCATGGTTAAGCCACCGTCTCCTCTCAAGGTCTTATTGGCAACATCAAATGTAGCATTGGGTAAAATGGTAAGGTTCTGGTTGATGGTAGTGGTGGTGGAGATTGTTTTGGCCGTGCCTCCTGCATTAGAGCCCCCAACTGTTACGCTATGATAGGTTTTACCTCTCAAGGTCTGCTCACCATCGCCGGCTAGTTCAATGGAGCCCCCTGTCAATTCATAGGTGCCGGTCAACAGAGGTACTGTAGTGTTCAGCATCCCGATCTGATACACTCCCCCGCTCATGACAAGTCTACCAGAACTGGAGATGTCGGCTGTGGCTGTGCCAATTAAACGACCTTGACGGATTTCCAGACGGCCTCCCTGTGCAGATAGGGCGGTGTTGCTGGTAATGCCTGTGCTGTGGGTAATGGTAACGGAGGTAGGGTTGTCAATGATAATTATTTTACCGTTTGAAGTAGTGGTAAAAGCATTACCTGTTAACTGAGGCACCTGTGCATTGTAAACAAAAGTGGCTACTTGGTTAAAGGTTCTCCGGCTGTCGGACACCTGAACGTTGCCGGTTGCACCAGTGGCATTGATGCCTTGGGCACTTGTGACATAAAGCGTGCCTCCCTGGTCTAGCCTGAAGTATCCTTGCCCTGAAATGGTGTGCCCTACGCCAGAGGCGTCAGTCCCAAAGTCTAAGGTTGATCCGTTTTCAACCGTGAAAGTACCCGCGTAAACAGAATTGGAAGGGTTAAGAACCAAGTTTTGCTTCAGACGAGCCATAGCCCCTGTCTTGACCGCTACTGACACATGGTTGATAGGTCCAGCTACTTGAAGTTCCTGCCAACTGGTGCCATTCAGGCGTATTCCGCTAGTACTGGTGCTGACGGTGCTACTGTTGGTAATAGTGGAGGTAGAGTTTGTATGTAAATTCCCTTGTAGGTCTATATACGTAATCGCGGCGCTACTTGAGGTTTGATTAAGCGTGAGGAAAGTGTTCTGTAAGGTAAGGTTTCCGGCCACTGTTAGTGTTGAGGTGCCAGAGCTTTGATTTTGCACAAAAAATGAGCCACCCGCAAAATGCAAACTCTGCCCAAAAGCAACTGTGGTGTTACCACCAGCTACTGTTATAGAAGAAGTACCGGCTGTCTGTAAAGTGGCGGCGTAAGCCAAATTACTGCTGGCGTTCAGGAGTTGCCATTGGCTGGAAGTGGTGCCAGGAGTGACCGTTAGTTTGCCAAAGGCATAACCATAGGCTTGCTGTGTTAGGTTTGCCGGATTGAAAAGTACACTGTTGGCTGCGGCTTGTTCTACTTGTACTTCAGAGTCAATATCAATTTCCTCTACTCCAGACCATAATGTGGAGTTTGCGTGGTAAGAAGAAGACTGTATCCATAGTTTAGAGTTAGCTTGTAGTTGTAAAAGGCCTAATGACTCTACCGCGCCTACTTGTTTTAGTTCTGCCGAAGGGGCTACTGTCAATCTGTTTGAGGTAGTAAGCTGCCCAGTGGAAGCAACTGTCAACACTCTTTCAGAGGCAACATTTAGATTTGCGAGAGTAAGTGTACCGGTAATGTGAGTACTATGGGCAATGTGCAGCGTGGCATCTGAGGGAAGAGGGTAAGAGGCGGGTGCCCAAGTGCCATCTGTAGTAAGTTTTTCAAGGCTGGCTGTGCCAGCAGATTGACCTACTGTACCGGTAGATGTTGTTCTGTACTCACCTCCGGGATATGCCAAATTTGTTTGTGCCTGTAGTTGATGACTCGCCAACAAAGCGAAAACCCAAAACAACAAATTATTGATGATGGGGTACTGTGAATTCTTTTGTCTAATGAATAACTGAACCATAGGGGTGATTCCTTTGATGCCTCGTACAGAGGCTGTTATCTGAAATATTTCAAGGCTAACTAAAGGAAAAGTGTGGCAGTTCAGAACTAGGAACGAAATTAGATCAATGCCTCTGTTTTCTCGGTGAACGAGTGAGGCTGAACTGTAAATGGGTTGTTTTTAGCCTATTTTTAGGAATTGAGGCCGAAAACGTACACTAGCTGCTCGGTGCTATTTTTAATGGATCTTTATTGAATGAGGCTTCAAAACAACTTAACAATGCATACCTCATAAAATAAAAAAGGCACCTCTAGAGGTGCCTTTTTTATTTTATGAAATAGCTAAAACTAAACCGAGAAACTATCGCCGCAGCCGCAGGTACGGCTGGCGTTAGGGTTGTTGAAGAAGAAGCCTTTGCCGTTCAAGCCGTCAGAAAAGTCCAACTCAGTACCGGCCAGGTAAAGGAAGCTTTTCATGTCTACCACTACCTTTACGCCTTTGTCCTCAAACTCCTGGTCCATAGGCTTTACCTCATCATCAAAGTCAAGCTTGTAAGACAGGCCAGAGCAACCGCCACCAGCCACAGAGGCTCTCAAACGGAAGCTGTCGTCTATATTAGACTCCTTCTTTAGCTTCTCTACTTTTTCCTTTGCTTTATCAGAAACGGTAATCATACGCGTATCCTCCTTTCTTTTTTCTAAGAGACTGGGTTCAGCACCACACTAAAAACCGTGATAGTATTGATGTCCCGCCCATAATATAATTTATCCAGTGCTTCATACATATTCTTCGCCCTAAAGTAGGAAGTGTTTAACTCCCGTTCGCCCCTTGCCACCCACTGAATGGTAAAGGAGCTCTCCTCGTCGCGCGACTGACGTACGTACTCCAGCATCTTCCGGAGTGCATCTATCCGGTCATAACCTGTTACCGTGTGGAACAGAAAAGACTGGTGGTGGCGTGGGTTCACAGTGATCAAATCAAGCCGCATTCGGTCTTCCATGGGGCGGAAGTCAAACAAAAGCTGACTTCCTTCCAGACCCAAATGGTCTTCAATTTGCCGTTGAATCCGCGCGCTCTCTACGTGCACATTGGTAGATGCCTCCATTGCGCCGCGTCTAGATTAGTGGTGCGATTTAGCTTCTACCAATGGCTCTAAACCGTTCTTTACGCGGTAGTCGTTGATAGCAGACTTGATGGCATCCTCGGCTAAAACAGAGCAGTGAATTTTAACAGGCGGTAAAGCCAATTCTTCCACAATCTCCATATTATCAATAGCCAAAGCCTCATCTACAGTCTTGCCCTTTAACCACTCAGTAGCCAAAGAAGAAGATGCAATTGCCGAACCACAGCCGAAGGTTTTGAACTTGGCATCAGTGATTACCTGGTTCTCATCAACTTCAATCTGCAGGCGCATTACGTCACCACACTCAGGGGCACCTACTAAACCGGTACCTACGTTATTTTTTGATTTGTCCAGCGTACCTACGTTGCGTGGGTTGCTGTAATGATCGATTACTTTATCTGAATAAGCCATAGCTCTATGTTAATTAAAAATTAGAAATTATGAATTAGAAATTAGGTTAACTTATTAGAATATACGCAGTTAAATGATTTGCGATAAATTTCTAATTTTTAATTCCTAATTTCTAATTGAAATCTTAGTGTTCTGCCCACTCTACAGAGTCAAGGTCTATACCCTCTTTGAACATTTCCCAAAGCGGACTTAGTTCACGTAGTTTGGCAACAGCCTCTTTCACGTGGTTGATGGCGAAATCAATTTCTTCTTCAGTAGTGAAACGGCTTAGACCGAAACGTAATGAAGAGTGCGCCAAGTCATCGCTCATGCCCATTGCTTTCAATACATAAGAAGGCTCCAGGGAGGCAGAAGTACAGGCCGAACCAGACGATACAGCCAAATCTTTCACACCCATCATAAGGCCTTCGCCTTCTACATATTTAAAGGAAATGTTAGTTACGTGCGGTAAACGCTGGTTTTTAGGCCCGTTCAGGTAAGACTCCTCTACTTGCAGCAACTCATTTTCCAAACGGTCACGCATAGCCACAATACGCTTAGTATCAGACTCCATGTCTACACGGCAGATTTCGCAGGCTTTGCCTAAACCTACAATACCAGGTACGTTCAGCGTTCCGGAACGCATACCGCGCTCATGTCCGCCACCGTCCATTTGGGCAGTAACTTTAACCCTTGGGTTTTTACGGCGCACATATAGAGCACCCACACCTTTAGGTCCGTACATTTTGTGGCCTGAGAAAGCCATCAAGTCGATACCATCGGCTTCTACGTCTACTGGAATTTTACCTACGGCCTGAGTAGCATCTGAGAAGAACAACACGCCATGTTTCTTGGCAATCTGTCCAATCTCTTTGATAGGCTGCACCACACCCACCTCGTTGTTTCCGTACATGATGGAAATCAAGATGGTTTTGTCGGTGATGGCCGCTTCCAGTTCTTTAAGGTCAATTAAACCTTCAGAGTTTACCTGAAGATAAGTTACCTGTCCGCCCAGTTTCTCAATGTGCTTACAAGTATCTAAAACTGCTTTGTGCTCAGTAGTGGCTGTGATGATATGGTTCCCTTTAGAAGCATACATCTCAAACACTCCTTTGATAGCCAGGTTGTCAGACTCAGTGGCACCAGAGGTGAAAATCAATTCTTTAGGGTTGCAATTGATTAACGCGGCAATTTGCTCACGGGCGTAGTCAACGGCTTCCTCGGCAGCCCAACCAAATGGGTGGTTACGGGAGGCAGCGTTCCCGAAGTGGTTGGTGAAATAGGGCAACATAGCCTCCAACACCCGTGGGTCCATGGGCGTAGTGGCATTATTATCTAAATAAATCGGTAATTTCAGCATCTTCGTCAGTGTTTTACTTATCTAAAAAACAGAATTCTCTGTCAGTTAGTTTGATGTTGGCGCAAAAATACATAAAAAAGATCACTTAGAATATCTTTAAATAACCAGTATGCATGTAGAACATATCGGCATTGCCGTGAAAAATTGTCAAGACGCAAACCAATTGTTTGAAAAATTATTAGGTGTAGAGCCTTATAAAGCAGAAAAAGTGGAAAGTGAAGCCGTAAATACTTCCTTTTTCTCAGTAGGCAACACCAAAATTGAGCTTTTAGAGGCTACTGCCGAGCATAGCGCCATAGCTAAGTTTATAGAGAAGAAAGGGGAGGGCATTCACCATATAGCCTTTGAGGTAGAAGACATTCACGCTGAAATGGAGCGCCTTAGAAGCCAAGGGTTCCAGCTGTTAAATGAGGCTCCCAAACGCGGCGCCGACAACAAATTGGTATGTTTCGTGCACCCCAAAACCGCTAACGGAGTGCTGGTAGAGCTGTGTCAGGAGATACGAGAATAGCTGTTATAGTGCGTTTTAGGCTTGTTTTTGGTAAAGTAGGCCTAAAACATTAGTGGCACAGACCCTCGCAGGTCCTTCGGAAGCATCAAGGTCTGTGGAGTAAATGGTTGTTGTGGAGGAGAGGGAATCAGGTCTGGTTTTGTTGAGAAGTGTCTCTGCTAGATTTTGCTTTACTCTGTACTTTCCTAAAGTATACTAGGTGAAGTAAAGGTGCTAAATAGGGTAATTGGCAGTAGCGGTATCTACTGCGGCTCATTCTTGTAGCAGTTACTCTTGCTTCTTCAACTGCAGCCCCTCATCCTAGCCTTCTCCCTCGGGGAGAAGGAATAGTCTTTTACTTCTTCAGGCTGTTCTTAAAAAATTAAGCTGGTTGCTTTCGCAAAGAAGTCCGCTCAAAAGACCTCGCAGTGTTTCCCAAACTTGCTAGTGTCTGTGACATTAGCCGGTCAATGCAATTATCCTTTCCTGTTTTTGGCCTACTTTCTTAAAAACAGGCCGAAAACGCAAGAGAGAACTTTCCCTCTCCATAGAAGACAGCTGGGGGGCATGTTCATTTGCCAAAGCCTACCTGTTCCGCTACCTTTGCAGACTATGCAAGCGCATCGTCATTTGGCGGAGCTGCTTCTAATAGAGAGCTAAGACACGTTTGCCCATGACTACCCCAGACATAACGCTTCCAGATCATCCTGTTTTTGCCGTTGTGGCCAGTGCCGCCAAAGAATTGAATACAGAAGCGTACGTGATTGGTGGATTCGTGCGGGACCTGGTGCTGAAGCGACCTTCCAAAGACATAGACGTGGTCTGCATTGGCAACGGCATTGAGCTGGCGCAGCGGGTGGCAGACAAATTGCCCAATAAGCCTAAAGTAGCGGTGTTCAAAAACTTCGGTACGGCCATGTTGCGCACCGATGATGGTTGGGAAGTGGAGTTTGTAGGGGCGCGGAAAGAGTCATATCGTGCGGAGAGCCGCAAGCCGGAGGTGGAGCAGGGAACGTTGGAAGACGACCTGAACCGCCGTGACTTTACCATCAACGCCATGGGTATCAGCCTGAACCAAGGCAGTTATGGACAGCTAATTGATCGGTTTGACGGGTTGAAAGACATCCGCCGTAAAAACATCAAAACGCCGCTGGAGCCAGGCATCACCTTTTCTGATGACCCCTTGCGCATGATGCGTGCCATTCGGTTTGCCAGCCAATTGGATTTCGACATAGACCCAGACACATTTGATGCCATTGGTGAAAACAAGGAGCGGATAAAAATTGTGTCGCAGGAGCGGATAACGGATGAACTGAACAAAATAGTCTTGTCTAAAACTCCGTCTTATGGCTTCAAGCTACTGTTTCAGACGGGACTTTTGCACCTCATCTTCCCGAAGATGGTAAAGCTGCACGGGGTGGATACCATCAACAAAAACTCTCATAAAGATAACTTTTACCATACCCTGCAGGTGCTGGATAATGTGGCGCAGGTGTCTGATGACCTTTGGCTCCGTTGGGCCGCCATTCTGCACGACATTGCCAAACCCGAAACGAAGCGCTATAATGAGAAAGTTGGCTGGACCTTTCATGGCCACGAGGACAAAGGTGCGCGGCAGGTTCCCAAAATTTTTGCCGATTTGCGCTTGCCCCTAAACGAGCACATGAAACAGGTACAGAAGTTAGTACGCTTGCACCTAAGGCCAATTGCGCTGGTAAAAGAAACAGTAACAGACTCAGCCATACGGCGTCTTCTCTTTGAAGCCGGCGATGATATAGACCTGCTTATGCAACTCTGCAAGGCAGACATCACCTCTAAAAACCACGATAAAGTAAAGCGTTACCTGCAGAACTTTGAGCGGGTTGAGCAAAAATTGAAGGAGGTGGAAGAGAAAGATCAGTTACGGAGGTTCCAACCAGTTATAACCGGTGACTTGATCATGAAAACTTTCGGCATCTCGCCGTCAAAAGAAGTGGGTATTCTGAAGAATGCTATCACTGAAGCTATTCTGGAAGGCGAAATAAGGAATGAGTATGACGAAGCTTTTGCTTACCTGCTGGTGCAGGGAAAAAAGCTAGGGCTTACTCCAGTGGCCTAACTTTTTAAAGCCTTACAAAGGTAACAAGTGATAGTATCTGCGTTTTGTGCCTGTTTTCCGCAAAACAGGCACAAAACGCAGATACTATTTTTTCGTCTGAGGTGTGCTTATTCCTAAGGCACATTGCAGCGCATCTGCCTGCATTGGTACGTGGTTCCGGCCTACCACCGCCAGAACGTGTTCGCCCTTGAGCACGGCAGCAGAAAGGAGCCTGTACATATGAAGGTTCCGGTGCTCGCTGTTCAAGCGGTTGATCTCATTCGTGAATTTTCCTCCGGTTTTCTGACCGTCTCCTAGAGGGTCAAACCAAGCAGCAGGGACCTCTTGCCAGTTGGCAGGCGAGGCCCAATATTTGCCGAATGCCTCCTGCAATGCCGGAACATCTGGTATTACTTTCTCATAGCCTCTGATGACGGTGTTCACTTTGACAAGTAATTGTGCCACGGCCTCTGTCAGTTGCTCTCCCTTCAGTCCCTTTCGGTCTCTTAACCGGCTGGCCTCCCTTAAGACAAAAAACAATTTGACCTGCTCTGGGGTGAATTTTCCTGAAGCTACCAGCTGGTCTATCTCTTGTTGAGGAGACATTTCTAGGGACTGCGTCTTAACCCCGTTGGCCTTTGCTAAATAGCGAACAAAACCTGATTCACCCAATTTCTGTATGGTTTCTGTCTCAGAGGCGGCAGTGCCGCGGTCAGGGCCTTCAAAAAATACCAGCGTGGGTTTCTGCTGGTTCCACGCTTCTTTTATCTGGGTAAATTGCTGATGTGTAGGGTCTGTGGAATGGAAAGCGCCTATATACTGCAAGCTTCCTGAGTTCTGGCTTTTCAGGAAAAGGCTCCACTGAGTCTGAGCAGTCTCTTTCCAGTCTTTATAAGTCTTAAGTTTTGTCTCACAACTTGAAGGTGTGTTTTGGGCAAACGAATGGTTTGCCAGCAAAAGGAAAGTCACTAGAAGTGTGTTTGCTGAAGAAAATTTCATAGTTAGATGGATAGAAGATTCAAATAAATGATGGCGCTGTAGAAGGAACTAAGGGCTGTCAGAAAAAAAAGTGAATCCCAAAAAAGGAGTAAAGGAGAGGTGAAGAAGCAGAGAGGGAAAATAAGGACCGGGTCTGTCAGTGGAAAACTGATGTAGTTAAACCGGTCCTCAATAGTTAACCGAAGGTGGAAGAAAGGAGGACTTTGCCAAAGGCGCGTCCTCCTTGTACAAAAACCTCGCTTCGAAATCCGTAAAAAGCGGGCTCTTGAAATTTTGTGCTTTAGCCTTATTTCTGGAAAACAAGGCTAAAGTAGCCACTTATCTTCGGCGGTTTATGCTAGAGCCGCCAGACTGATCCATATCTACTTGCTGCACCGCGCCCACATATTCAATTGAGCTGGCTCCGCTGGCTTCGGCCCGTAAGTGTTCTTTTACGTTTACCACTGCACTGCTGGCGCCGCTTAGGTCAACGAAAGCACGTTGTGCCTGCATTTTATCGGCTATGATCTCGCTGGCGCCGCTGCCGTCTACATTCAGATCATCAGCGTGGCCTTTCATGGTAACTTTTGCGGCACCGCTTAAATCAACTTCTAAACGACTGGTACTAATGCTAATGGCTACTTCGCTGGCACCAGACTGCTTTAGCTGGAACTGGTCTGGCGCGAAACCAGAAATCTCAGCTTTTGCGGCACCACTAATGTCTACCAGTCTCAAGTCTGGGGTTTCTACCTCAATAAGTACTGGGCGAGAATTGTTGCCCCACAGCTTGAATAAATCATTGTCGCGCTTCACTTTTAGAACTCCATTCTGAACCCGCACCTGCAGTTTGTCCAGCTCTTTTTCAGAACCGGTTACTCTCACGTTGTGGCGTGGTGAGTACCGAATACGCAAGTGATAGCCTCCGCCGGCTTCTACTTCGTTAAATTCACGAACTTTGTAGATCTTTGAGATGCCGGAGTATTCATCTTTCAAAATGGCCAAGTCATCATCTAAGGCTGCAGCGGTACGAGCGCCAGATGGTCTGGCGGTGGAATCCACCACGCTGCAGGTGAGGCATACCAAACGACCATCCTTGATCTGCCAAGTATTGGTTTCCAGGTCTTCAGAGTAATACTCCCCATTGGTGACGTCATGGCTGAAATGGTTTGCGAAACCGCTGGAGAACTGAAGCATTTTGCCCTCCGGTACCAATACTTTCACATTCAAGTCCTGATCACGGAAAATGGCATTCTCGTTGAAAGTGAAGGCATCATCAAAACGCAGGGTGGAATCCTGCTGATTCACCTTGTAAGAAACCATTCTGGCGTTTTTGATAGCGTCTGCTTCGTTTAAGCCTCGGGCAGTAAATGTTTTGATGATCTTGATTTCATTGCCAGTGTAGCCTTCCAGCTCTAAGTTCATACGGTGGCCGTAGTCATGTGAAGACTCACGTACATTGAACATAATGGTGTTGGTGTTTGCGGGGAAAGTCTGCTCAGTTGTATACTCACCGGTTTCTTGGAAGTAGCGTGTGGTAAGGGTAATGCCAGAAATAAGAGCCACTACCGCTATTAACCAAATACCTAACATTGACCACCCCACTGTTGGCCGTAATAAATAGCGCCGGGCCAGTAACCCAATGCCTAACAAGAAGAGCAGAATAGCCGGTATAATTCCAACAAAAAAGCCTGCCCACACTAGCCAAGAAGGTATGGCGTTAAAGAAAGCCGAAGCCGGAATCTCTCCTAACTGTACAAATTCAGGTTGATTGATGATTCCTAAGCCAACGGTTAAGACAACCATAAAACTCACCATCAACACCCCGGCAAAGACCATCATGAGTAAGCCGGCCAGCACACGTGCCATGGTAATCAGAAAGGCTAGGAAGGGGTTAAGTATTTTAGATAATACCTGAATAATCTGTGACACTAAGCGTACCGGAAACAAAAGGACTTTAGCCAAGGTGCTCTCTTGTCCGTTGGCGTCTCTCATGTTCAGGTTGTTTTTAACAGATTCTTCAATGCTTGAGAGCGTGACGGGGTTTCCCTGCATTTGCACCCGCTCGGTTATAGACTTAGCCTCGGGTACTGCAATCCACAGTACCACATAGGCAAGTAACCCTATTCCAAAAAAGAATAACAGCAGGAAAAGCAACCGAATAATGGCAACGTCAGCGCCGAAGTAAATAGCTATACCGCTGGCCACACCGCCTAACTTCTTATCAACTGGGTCTCGGAAAAGCTTGCGCACCGGAATTTCAGGTAAGACTTCGCTTTTGGGCAAGGCAATCCAGCAGACGATGTACAGGAGCACGCCAAACCCTGAAATTCCGCCAGAGAAAGGCATTCCTATCACCAGGAACACAAAAGCCAGTCTTATCCAGAGCGGGTCTGTTTGCAGGTAGTTGGCTATTCCGGCCGCTACGCCAGCCAGAACTTTCCGGTTCACGTCGCGGTAAAGGCGCTTCTGCTCAGAAGATTCTGCCGTAAAAGGTGGCGGCGTTGAGTTATGAGTGCTTCCTGAAGCAGTTGGCTCTGCCTCTTCAGGCTCAACTACCAATTCAAAATCGGCCACGGTACCCATTTGGGCGATTAGGGCCTGCACATCTTCACGGGTGATCACCTGCTTGGCAGGGTTCAATCTGGAGAAAAAGATCTCCGCGATGCGTGATTCGATGTCGGCCACTATTTCTTCGTGTCCCTCATAAGACGAGAAGTACGCCTTTACGGCGGCAAGGTACTGGCTAAGCATCTCGTAGCCATCTTCCTCCACGTGGAAGATCATGCCTTGCAAGTTGACACTTATATTCTTTTTCATGACTAATTGGATTTCTTGCGGTTGATGATGAAGGTGGTGGAATCGACCAGTTCTTGCCAGGTCAGGCGAAGCTGTTCCAGAAACTCGGTGCCGGAGGCGGTGAGTTTGTAATACTTGCGGGGCGGCCCCGAGGTAGATTCTACCCAGGAGTAGTCTAAAAGTCCGGCGTTCTTCAGTCTGGTCAGCAGTGGGTAGAGCGTCCCCTCCACTACTATCATCTTGGCGGCTGTCAATTCCTCTAGCATATCAGAGGCATAGACTTCACCGCGGGCTATGATTTCCAGAATGCAGTACTCCAGAATCCCTTTCCGCATCTGCACTTGTGTGTTTTCTACTTTCATGGTCTGTGAGTCTGAATTATTGATGCAAAGATATTGTAAGGTACTATGTAAAACAAGGTACTGTTAAAATTTATTTTTTGTTGCAGTATTTTCTAGATTGAGCTGACTTCAATTGTAATTTCTTTGGCTTTATTTGGAACTAAACTTTTTGCCAATGCCTTAGCATTGCAGCAGAATTCCGTTTGGGAGCTGTTTTAGAGAAAATAGGCTTAAAACATATTGTGCCAGAATATTTTATGAGCTAGTGTTGGTGATTTGAGAAGTGAAAAGAGCCTGTGGTATTGAGATTTAGGCTTAAGTACTTCATTAGATTATATTAAATTTTATAATTGTAATGTTTATAGAATTGACTATACTGATATTTAGAAGAAGCCTTTTATCTTTACATCATAATTACGGATTATAATTTCGTTACAAGTACATTATGTTTAAACGATTATCTATTCTCTTGGCCCTAAGCATCTTTTGCCTGGGCTTGACTGAAAGTAATGCCCAAGAAGTTTCTGCGCCAAAATACAGCAATGAGTTTATGAACATTGGTATTGGGGCTAGAGCATTAGGCATGGGCGGAGTACAGTCAGCCATTGTGCGCGATGCCACTGCCGGTTACTGGAACCCTGCGGGTTTGGTGGGCTTGAAAAATAAACACAATGCCTCATACATGCACTCAGAACTCTTCGCTGGAATTATCAAAAACGATTTTGGGTCATATGCCGCAAAGTTAGATTCCAGCAGCGCGCTTTCTTTTTCGGTTATTAGAGTTGGGGTAGATGATATTGCTGATACCAGACGCCTCCAAAACGAATATGGAGCTATACAATATGACAGTATAGAGTTTTTCTCAGTAGCCGATTATGCTTTTCTGGCTTCTTACGCCCGGCAGAGCAATTTAATTAAAGGCTTGACTTTGGGTGCTAATGCAAAAATTATTTACCGTAACGTAGGTGATTTTGCCAATGCCTGGGGATTTGGAATTGATGCTGGTGCCCAATTGCGTCGCGGTAACTGGCAATTCGGGTTGATGGCCCGTGACATTACCACCACTTTTACTGCCTGGAAACTTAATGCTGAAGAGCTAGAAGATACTTACCTTCAGGAAGAGACTTCCTTCAACACCAACAGTATTGAAATAACCCTACCCCGACTTGTGTTAGGTGTAGGGCGTTCTTTCCAAATGGGTCAGAAGTTTTCTGCCTTAGTGGCCACTGATTTAGATGTCACTTTTGACGGGAAAAGAAATACCTTGATTTCCTCCAAGTTTGCTTCAATTGATCCACGAGTTGGGGTAGAATTTGGCTACGCCAATTCTGTTTTTCTGCGTGGGGGCTTGAACAACCTTCAACAGTTTGAAGACTTTAGTGGTGAGAAAAGCTGGAAAGTGCAGCCTAATTTTGGCATTGGCGTTGCCGCCCATGGCTTGATGCTGGACTTAGCACTTTCAAAAGTGTCTGATAATTCCCAGATGTCTTCTGTAATAGTTTCCGTTGCCTATAGTTTTGATTGATTTTGAGTACGAGTTTTATGAAGACAACTATTTATCCTAGCAAAATTTACTTCTTGGCCTTGCTTTTACTGACTGTTCTGTTCGGTAAAGCGCAGCAATCATTTGGCCAGCAGTTTATTTACGGAAATGAGTGGATAAACTACAACCAGAAGTATTACAAGATCAAAGTACCTGCCACAGGTATTTATCGTCTTGATCATGGTTATTTGCAGGCAGCCGGTATTTCAGGAGTAGATCCTAGAAACTTTCAGCTTTACCGCAGAGGTAAGGAAGTTTCTATTCATGTTTCTGGTGAGGCAGACGGTTCTTTTGACACAGGTGATTTTATCGAGTTTTATGGAGAGCATAATGATGGTGCCTTAGATCGTGAATTATATAAGAATCCAGATGCAGATCATATTAATACATACTATAGCTTATATACTGACACTGCGGCCTACTTCTTAACTTGGTCTGCTGCTCCAGGCAAGAGGATGGATACTTATGCACAAGATCCGGCTAGTTTAAATCCAGAGCCTTGGCACTGGCAAGAAAACTTCTTTTTTGACAATGGCTTGTACTCTAGAGGAAGAAGGTTCGGAGAGAATTATATGTCATGGATGGACGCGGGTGAAGGGTTCACAGGAGGATTAACCGCTGGTTGGACTTTTACCCTACCGAATATGGTTACTAATCCCCATGCTGGTGGCCCCTCGCCAAAGTTAGAGGTAGCCATTTTTGGAGTAGGTGACGCGAATGATGTTGACGTATTTATTAAACCTCCTACAGGCGCAGAAAGATTAGTGGGTACCATTCAACTTGCTGATCATGAATCTAAAAAACAAGTTTTCACTATAGCTCACACTGACTTTGCTAGTGATGGGAGATTGATTGTACGGGTAACTGCTCGGAAATCAACTAATGGATATAGAGCTTTTTATTTTAAAACTATCTATCCTCAGCGTAATGTTATTTCCACTAATAAATTGCCATTTGTCAATGCTTCGCCTTCGCCTTCGCCTTTATCCTATTTGTTTGAAGGAAGTACTGCAGCAAATGCCATTGCTTATGATATTACATCAGTTGACAATATTAAACGCATTCAGGGTACGGTAAATGGAGCGCACAAAGGATTTGTTTTTCCTCCCTCTTTTTCTAAAGCAATTTTATGGTCAGGAGCCAATTTGGTGCCACCTGCTGCACATGAAGTGAAGTTCAGGAATTTGGCTGGTAATAAAGCCAATTATCTGATTATTTCACATAAGGTATTGATGCAACCTACTTCATCGTCTACTAACCCAATAAAGGATTATGCCTCTTATAGAGCCTCAGGTGTTGGAGGAGGATATGACACTTTAGTGATGGATGTAGATTTGATTTACAATCAGTTCTTCTTCGGTGACAAATCTGCAGCAGCCTTACGAAGATATATGAAGTATATGATGGCAAACGGCAAGCCAGAATACCTGCTTCTATTGGGTAAAGGTTTAGAGGCGGATAATGTTAATGTAAGAAAAAATCCGAATTCATTAGCTTACAAAGACTTAGTTCCAACTGGCGGTACTCCTGGTTCAGATATTTTCTTTACTGCTGATTGGGAGAAAGGCAATTATGCCCCTAAAGTAGCTACCGGAAGGGTGCCTGCCAATACTGCCGCAGAAGTATTAGCCTATCTTGATAAGGTAAAAACACATGAGGCGCTGCCCCAGAATTTGGATTGGCGTAAAAACATTCTACACCTAATAGGTAGCCATGGAAGTGAGCAGAATACTATTTTGTCTTACATGAGGAGCTATGAACGTATCATTGAAGACAAATGGTTGGGTGCTAATGTTAAATCCGTCATAAGAAGTTCTACCGGGGGCTTAGAGACAGTAAATATTGCAAGGGAACTAAATAATGGATTGTCTTTGATAACCTTCTTTGGACACAGTTCTGGAACAGTTTCTGATTTAGATATTGGTAGGGTTTCAGATGTAGTAAATGGGTACAATAATGAAAATAAGTACCCTATGCTTCTTATGAACGGATGTAATGCGGGTAATATTTTTACTACACAACGTTCCTTTGGCGAAGACTGGCTTCTAACACCTAATAAAGGAACCATAGGGTTTTTAGCACATGTCAGTTATGGATATCCGTCACTGATGAATGTGTATTCGTCTAATTTTTATACTACCGCTTTCGCTAATGAAGAATATCTCTTAAAACCAATAGGTATTCAGCATAAAAGAGCAATTGAACTTACAGAGCAGAAAGTAAAGGGGGATAATGCTATTGCCATGAACATGCAAATGATTTTGCAGGCAGATCCGGCCTTACATGTAATTGCTCCTGATAAAGCAGATTACACTGTAACCGATGGTGGTTTAAGCTTGCACTCATTAGATGGGTCAACAAAAGTTACCGCCAACTCGGAAAAATTTCTGTTGAAGGTAGACGTAAGGAATCTTGGCAAAGTAAATGATAAACCGTTTCAAATATCTGTAACCCGTAAACTGGAGAATGGTACTTCTATAGAATATGATCCACAGGAAGTACAGGCAGTTTATTACAGAGACACTGTTGAACTTGAATTAGAAGCTAAAACCACCAACGGCTTTGGGGTTAATGTATTTGAAGTAAAACTAGACCCGAATAATGACATTGAGGAGCTAGAAGAAAATAATAATACAGCTACATTAGAATATTTCTTCTCTAAAAGCGGAGTTTTGGCCATTGGTCCTAAGGAATATTCAATTATAAGCGAAAATAAAGTGAAGCTAATTGGGCATTCCACTGATTTGTTGGTTGGCCGGCGGGGCTATTACTTTGAAATAGATACTGTTTATACTTTTAATAGCCCTTGGAAGAAGATAAATGTTGTACAGGCTGATTTGATGCCTGAGTGGGAGGTAACCCTTCCTGAAAGTGGGGTGTACTTCTGGAGGCTTAGATATGAAACGGCAGCAGCAGGTGAGGAATTGGTGTGGGCTAGCAGCTCCTTCCGATACATACCAAACAGTCAACCAGGATGGTCGCAAAAAGGAATTGGTCAATTACAGAAGGCTGTTAAGCAAAGTTTGATTGATGATCCTGAGAAGGAAGAGCTTTCTTTCTCACCCATGTACAGGATCTTTGAGTTGAAAGGTGTTGGAGGCGGCGGCACCTTTGGTTATCCTCCGTATGGAATTTTCTTAGATAACTTTAAAACTATTGAGGCAGATTGTGCTGGGCGTAGTGCAAATTTCATGGCTATTGTCTTGAACGATAAGACACTAGAACCATTTCTTGGTATGCCAGCCGGTTTAGGAAGAATTTGTGGGACAGAACCAAAATTTGTATACCATTTTGGAAATCTAACAACCGCAGCTGATAGAACTAAGTTGGAAGAGTTTTTGAGAGCTATTCCAGAAGGTTATCATGTTGCTATGCTAAGTATGTACAATGTACCTTTCACTACTTTCCCAGAAAGTTTGAAAGAGGCCTTTAGAAACATAGGATCTTCTTTGATAGATAAACTTAAAACAGGTGAGCCGTTTGCTATTGTTGGTCGTAAGGGCTCTGTGCCTGGAACTGCAGTTGAAGTAGGCCCCTCTGATACTGACCCAACGCCCGCAAACTTGCAGACCATAAGTATGGAGAAAGAGGTCATTTCTAAAGTGGGGCAAGGCACATTGACTTCTTCTCTTATAGGTCCCGCAAATAAATGGCAATCCTTACAACTTCAATTAGATTTAGAAGATTCAGACTCATATCAATTAGATATTGTTGGCGTGAATAATAATCAAGAGGAGATTGTGCTTTGGAGAGATGTCAAAGCTACTGATTTTGATATTTCTAGTGTAAATGCAACAACTTTTCCTTATCTAAAATTAAAATTAATCTTAAAAGATGAAGTGCAACGTTCAGCACCTAAGTTAAATTATTGGACGGTACTGTTTGAGGGAGTACCAGAAGGATTGATGCGTCCAGATTTGGTAGGCTTAGATAAGTATCAATTAGAGACTCTTTCTGAACAGGCAACAAACGGACAATTAAATTTACAATTTGCTTTCCATAACATTAGCAGCAATAGTTTTAATGACTCTTTGACTGTTGAGGCTGTGGTATTTTTAGAAAATGGGGGCAAAGAGCAAAAATCGTTTAAGGTAAAACCTTTGCAAAAGGAGGAGCTTTTATATTTCACTCATGCATTCTCTACTTTAAAGATGAAGGGGAATAATAGGTTACGGGTAACGGTAAATCCTAGAGGAATTCCAGAGACATTACCGGAGCAGAATTACCTTAATAATGTGCTGGAGGTCCCTTTTACCGTTGGGCAATATGTAGGAATGCCTCCGACCTTGGATATTGTTTTTGATGGAAACAGGATTCTTGATGGTGATATAGTGTCTCCTAGGCCTGTGATTAACATGGTGTTAAAGGATAATACAAATAAGATTCCTATTACAGATCCAGCCTCTGTAAAAGTATATTTGAAGAAAGAAGGAGGTGATTTCGAGGAAATAAATGTGAGCAGTGATTCAAGAGTAAAATGGTTTCCTGCTGATGATAAAAACGACTTCCGCGTCGAGTATCAGCCACAATTAGAAGACGGAGAATATACTTTAGAAGTGCAGGGTGAGGATGCTTTGGGACAAAGAGCTGGTACCGAGCGTTTCAGTATCAACTTTAAGGTGATCAACGAGTCAAGCATTACAAACTTCTATCCATACCCGAATCCTTTTTCCTCTAAAACTAGATTTGTGTTTACTTTGACTGGTACCACTGTTCCAGAGAATATGAGGCTCCAAATTATGACTGTTACAGGAAAAGTGATTAGAGAAATTCAGAAACAGGAATTAGGTCCTATTAAAATAGGTAATAATGTGACTGAATTTGCTTGGGATGGTACAGACGAATTTGGGGATAGATTAGCCAATGGTGTTTACTTATACCGAGTGATAATGGATAATGGTCAGGATGAAATGAAGCATAGATCAACAAAAGGAGATAAAGCTTTCCAAAAGGAATATGGCAAAGTTTATATTCTGAGATAAGTTGTCTAATTGTGCGTCTTATGACGTTGAAATAGAAAAAGGCTACAAATACTTGTAGCCTTTTTCTATTTCAACGTCATTTGTAATGCAGCTAGATTATAGTAGATGATAGAGGAAATATTCCTTCAAAGCAAGTTTCAGAGTTACTATAAGAGATAAATCTTGATGCTTAATATTCAATATTTCAAAGGTGAAGGTAAAAAGGGGGGAGAGTTTAGTTGCCAATTTTTGCAGATTATAAACTAAAAATGAATTTAAATTAACATGGATCACAGCTTAACGTGATTTTGTGACTATGGACTACCTAAACAAGATGAGGTCTTTTGTAGGAAATAAAGAAGAGGGCCCTCGGGTACATTCTTTAGACTATCTACGAGGAATGATGGCTTTTATGATCATGATCTATCATTACCTTATTTGGGTATCAGATCTTTATGGAGCTGAGACTTTTTTTGGTAGAATAGGAGTTTATGGGGTTTCTATCTTCTATATTATAAGCGGTATGACTCTCTGTTTAGTTTATAAGAATAGCTTGTCTTTCACATCGTCATCCATTAGTTCTTTTTTTATCAGGCGTTTTTTTAGAATTTATCCTTTGCTTTGGGTTAGTATGCTATTAACCTTACTGCTAGATGCAAGAAGTGTTTACTCCAACTCTCATCTGTTTTTAAGTTTAACAGGACTTTTTGGTTTTGTTGATCCAACTAAATACATAGGCTTAGTAACATGGTCTATTGGAAATGAGTTAGTGTTCTATAGCTTATTCCCGCTGCTTATAATTTTGTTTAAAAAAAATAGGCCACTCTTTTTTACCTTAACCACTAGTCTTGTTCTCGTAAATTTTTACTATACTTTTTTTGTATTTGATGCCTTGTCTACACTGCATGTTCAATGGGGGGAGTACGTGAATCCTTTGAATCATATAATGTTGTTCGTTTTTGGAGTTTTTATGGGATTAAGCACCTTGAAGAACAATGCTGTGATAAGTAATGGAACTCTAAAGTTATTTTTATTGCTTGGTGTGATAGGTTTATTTTTTTATCCAGTGTCTGGAGATTTGATAAAGATAATTCAAGGTTGGGAAAGAATATTTCTTGTTATCTGTTCTTGTATTATCTGTTTTACTGTATATAATGTGCCATGGAAATTGCCTAATTGGGTACACCTTCCATTGTCAAATATAGGTAAGGTGTCATATTCAATTTACTTATTGCACCCTATATGTTTTATGCTTCTTATTAAACTGAACAATGCGGGTCTGAATTTGAAAATCAGATATTTATTTGTGCTATATGTAATTATGGCTTTTGGGGTAAGTAATTTGTTTTATTATTTCTTTGAGAGGCCTTTCGTAGGGGTTGGAAGGAGATTAACGGATAGAAAGGTGAAAGTGCTCGAAAAATAGATATTCTCACTAAAAAGTAATTAAATTATCAAATACTTCATAGGTTAGAAAATTCAAAGCGATAACTATACAAGCTCGATTGAACCTAATTTTGGCTAAAACCCACCCTCCTACGGAAAGTTAAGAATGTATAAGGATATGCATGCCGTTCATCGGCTGGGTGTTCTTCTTGTTCTGTTACTTCCCATGTGTCAGGGTCTAGGTCAGGGAAAAATACATCACCGTCAAAGGACTCATGCACCAGTGTCAGGTACACTACTTCTGCATAAGGAAGGGTTTGACGATAGACCTCGCCTCCACCCACAACCATTACATGCTCATCTATAGCCAAACCAGTTTTCAACGCATCTTCAATGGATCCAACTACTATACATCCGCCAGGTGCTTTGTAGTCAGGCTGACTAGAGATGATAACTGAGGTACGACCAGGCAGTGGCTTACCAATTGCCTCAAACGTTTTACGGCCCATTACCATAGGGTGACCCATGGTAAGGCGTTTAAAGTGTTTTAAGTCTTCGGGCAAATGCCAGATAAGCTGATTGTCTTTTCCTATTACTCTGTTCTCTGCTATAGCTACTACTAAGGCTATCATTGGGAATTCTGAAAATTAAATCCTCTTAAAAACTCCTGCACACCCATACGCTTTTTTCCTTCCATTTGAAGTTCCTCAATTGAGTAGGTGGTGCCTTCTCCGCAGTTTAGGTGAAGATAAGTTTTATTATCGGTGGAGTAGGTGCCAGATTCTTTACCTAATGTTGTTTCTGATGCATGGCCTTTAAAAATTTTGAAGGTTTTGCCATCTAAAACCAGCCATGCCGCTGGGTAAGGCGACAATCCTCTAACAAAATTATGGACTTGGTCAGCCGTCTGATGGGTGTTTATCTCGCAGGTCTGTTTGAATATTTTTGGTGCCGTTTTAAGCGGTTCCTCGAGTTGCGGTTGCGGGAAAGGCTGGGTACGTTCTTCTACAATAGCATTAACTGTGTCAACAAGCAACTCAGCGCCGGCATGTTTCAGCTTCTCATAGAGCGTACCAAAATTATCATCGTGGTCAATGACTACCTTTTTTTGCAGAATAATATCACCCGTATCTATTTCATGCTGAAGAAAGAAGGAGGTTACGCCAGTTTCTTTGTCTCCATTGATGATAGCCCAATTGATAGGGGCCGCTCCTCTGTAATGGGGCAGGAGTGAGGCATGAATGTTTAAAGAACCTAATGGCGGCATGTTCCATACGGCTTCAGGAAGCATTCTGAAGGCCACAATTACCTGAAGGGTGGCATTAAAGCTTCTTAACTCTTCCTGAAAAACCGGATCTTTAAGATTAGTGGGTTGTAATACTGATAGGTTGTGCTGTAAGGCTACTTCTTTCACAGGAGAGTGCACTAGCTTCAGGCCTCTGCCAGAAGGCTTGTCAGGCGCAGTAATGACGGCTACTACTTTATAGCTGTTGTGCAGCAGAGCTTCTAGCGCGGGCACGGCAAAATCAGGTGTGCCCATAAAAATGATCCGAAGGTCTTCTTTCTGCATTTTACTTAGATTCTGGGTAAAGGAGATACTGCTGGCGCATTTTTTTGTAGGCATTCAAGCCAGGCTGCCAAGAGGCAACAATTTCTTTTTCTGTCATGCCGGCCATTACCTGCTTCTGTAGCTTATCTGTACCAGCCAGACTTTTGAAGAAGTTGTTGAAGAACTTCTCACCTTGCCCAGAAGCTTTATAATATTCCAGCAGGTACTTTAAAGTGAAAGGTTCTTCTAATTCTATATTGCGCAAATCATGCCCGTAGCAGACCTGCCCTTTATAGGGCGGATCCATAGACATACCAGGTATGGGTTTTGGGGTAAAAGAAAACGACTTGTCAGGGTAATAAGGAGCACCAATTACTTGAAACGGCATTAAAGTGCCTCGGCCCTGGCTTACGGTTGTTCCTTCAAACAGACAAAGGAAAGGGTACAGTTTAATGCTTTGGTCGTTAGGCAAGTTTGGTGAAGGCTTGATGGGCAAAGAGTAAAACATGCTGTGGTCATAATTCTTTACCGGAATAATCTTCACTTCTGCCTGCACACCATTATTTAACCACTTTTCTCCGTTAATCATTTTTGCGTATTCACCTAGCGTGAGGCCGTGGGCAATGGGAATAGTATTCATGCCAACGAACGACTTTAACTCTGGTTCCAGCATAGGGCCGTCAATCAGGTAGCCAATGGGGTTTGGCCTGTCAAGAAGCAGCATAGGTTTATTTTGTTCTGCGCATGCTTCCATTACATAATGCATGGTACTGCTATAGGTGTAGAACCTTACCCCCACATCCTGAATGTCAAAAAGCATGACATCTACGTCTTTCATCATCTCCGGAGAGGGCTTCTTGTTTTTTCCGTACAGAGACAAAATGGGCAGACCTGTTTTTGAATCTACCGAATTGCTAATATGAGCACCAGCGTCGGCATCACCTCTAAAGCCATGTTCAGGCGCAAAAATCATAGTGATTTTAATACCTCGGCTTAGTAGCGTATCTACCAAATGTGTTTTGCCAATGGTGGAGGTCTGATTTACAACCATGCCCACGCGCTTACCTTGCAGATACGGTATATACAACTCTGTCTGTTCTGCACCCGTTAGCAGGGGAGCAACCTGTGGTGTGGACTGAGCAGATGCATTTGAGGTGATGGAGGAAGTAGCTGTTAGGTTAGTAGTAACCGGCGCCACTCCAGAAGGTTTACAAGCGGCAAGTGTGATGCACAGCACAGCCGAGCGGAGGAAGGTTGATAACATAGATTAAAATTAAGAACAGATAATAACTTATCTTTAAGCACAAAATTGAAGCAGTGAACCTTTCCAGATACATTGCCAGCCGCTTGGCTGGAGCCCGTTCAGACTCATTTACGGCATCGGTCACAAAAATAGCAAAGTTCAGCGTAGGTCTGGGCATTGCTATCATGATTGTGTCTTTTGCCATACTGGAAGGATTCCGTCATGAGATTCAGTCAAAGATCTTCAGCTTTGGCGGACACCTTCAAATAAGCAAATTTGACACCAACAATTCATTTGAAGGGTACCCTATGGGCACCACTACTGGCTTAGAAAAATATGGCTCTATACCAGGTGTGGCAAAGTTGCAACCTTTCGCCCGTAAAACAGCCATCATCAAAACAGATGAGGAAGTATTAGGTGTAGTACTGAAGGGAGTAGATTCTACCTATGATTTTAGGGGAATGGAACGTAATCTTACTTCCGGGGCTGTCATGGAATTTTCTGATTCGGCGGCCTCCAACCAAATTATGATGAGCCAGCTTATGGCTGACAAATTAAGATTGGCCGTAGGCGATAGGGTTATGTTTTATTTTATACAGAACCCGCCCCGCATGCGCCGTTTTGAGGTGGCTGGTATCTTTAAAACTGGCCTTGAGGAGTTTGATAACGTGTACGTAATGGGTGATTTGCAGCAGATCAGAGATTTGAACCAGTGGCCAGACACCTTGGTGGGCGGGTTTGAAATTTTGCTCAAAGACTTCAACCAAATAGACACAGTAGCTAACCAGGTTTTTGATAAAATGAATTATGATCTACAGCTGGAAAAGATCACGGATACTTATGCGCAGCTTTTTGATTGGCTGGAGTTGCTGAAAAGGAACGTCATTATTTTTCTGATCTTGATCATGTTCGTAGCCACGTTCAATATGGTTTCTACGCTGTTTATCATGATTTTGGAACGCACTAACATGATAGGAGCCTTAAAAGCCATGGGAGCCACGAATGGGCAGATCCGCAGTATTTTCCTGCACCGTGGGTTGCGTCTGACGATTGAAGGACTGATAGGAGGAAATTTGTTGGCCTTGTTTTTCTGTGCTGTACAAGACTACTTTCATTTGATTCCGTTAGATCCCGAGAATTATTACATGGAAACCGTTCCGATCTACTGGAGTTGGAAGATCTGGGTAGGTATCAATGCGCTGACCTTAATACTCACCATGATTTCAGTCATGCTCCCCACACTCCTGATTTCCAGAATCAGTCCAGTGAAATCAATTAAGTTTGACTGAGTGAAAAATTAGTGTATTAGGACTGTATTTTTAAAATCAGCCCTAATACACTTTATTGCTGCGGCGTGCTTGTATAAGGAGATGAACCAGAGGTTGTTCTTATTTCCTGACGAGTGTATGGCAGGGTAACTTTCTCCGCTACCAATCTGTCTTTCGCCTTTTCAACAAGTGATTCAAACAGTGGCCAGTAGTTTGGTCTTTCACACCAAGCCCGAAGGTAAAGAGTAACCGATTGCTCGTTTAACATGCTAATACCAGCAGTTGGGGCTGGTTCTTTCATCACTCTTGGGTCTGCCAAAGCAGTTTCTAACAATATGTTTTTTACCTGCGCCAGATTGTTTCCATAGTCTACTGTAAACGCCATGTCAACGCGCCGGGTTTGTTGGGCATCGTAATTAATAATTACCGCTGAAGCCAATGGGCCGTTCGGAAAGTAAATGTGCTTGTTGTCACCGGTACGAATAACGGTGTTGAAAATATTGATAACACTCACTGTGCCTTTCTGCCCCTGTGTTTCTATAAAGTCGCCTACTTTAAAAGGCTTAACAGTAAGTAGTAACACACCACCCGCAAAGTTTGAGAGGCTACCCTGCAACGCCAAACCAATGGCCAAACCAGCAGAACCGAGCAGTGCGATAAATGAAGTTACCTCCAACCCCACCTGGCCTATTACCACAATTATGAGCAAAACCATTAACAGTACCTTCAACACGTTCCGAAGGAAGGGCCGCAAGGAGGGATCCATATTCCGCCGGGTCATCACATTGTAAACAAGGGTTGTGATGCGGTTAATGAGCCATAACCCTATGATTAGTATAAAAAGAGCTATTAGAATCCGGATGCCGTACAAGAGGGCAAAATCTTGAATGCGAGTAAAAATAAAGTCAGTGTCTAACATAGGAGGTGGGGTTAAGCTAATAGCAGTTGAGTTTACCCAAGAAGCAGTTCAAATAGATTTTTCTTGTATAAACCATGTGCCAGTGCCAATAAATAAATTATGCTAATTGGCACTTGTATTTTTTTTAATAGGATAATTCGTGATGAATCTGCAAGATACATATGCAGGGCTAACAGTAATAATAAACTAGCAGGGGCAAGTATTCTAAAGTCAAATACATCAAACTTCATTATAAAAAGTCTTAGTACAACAATAATTGACCAATAAATAAGTGCTGAAAGTGCTAAAAAAAGTGGTTTGGAATCTGACGAACGAACAGCAATAATGGTGCGCCATTCATTGATATTTTTCATTCTGTAGAAACTAATGCTTATAAGCAATACCTGAAAGAGGAGTAGCAGAAATGCTAATGGGTCAAAGGAAACAAAAGAAATTTTACGGATTAGTAAAAACTCATTCAACTGTGCTTGAAATAATTTAGTGAGTAGAAAGGAGACAGTCTCATCAGGTGACACTCTGGTAGCTCCTGAATAATGTCCTGTGTTCGCACTGATGAATGAAAAATATGCTACAATGCCCCCTGCAATCAGCAAACCAGCAAAGCACAAGTAGATTACCCTTTTATATTTTTTTTGAGTGATAGTCCAAATACCTAGAAGGGATATCAGGGCCAGTACAAAACCTCCAACGTAACGGTACAAGAAAACAAGGATGCCTGCACCTATTACCTTTACAATTCTCATAGTAGATGATCTCTGGTCTGTTGCTAGTTTATAAGCCTCTAAACAAAACCAAAGCAGACAAACCATGAAGCCACCCTCTGACCATGTATAGGAAAAATTCTCTAACATGGAGTTGGCGCAGAAGACTAGGGCAACCCAAGTGGCATGAGCGGGATAATTCTTTTTTATTATAAAAAATGCAAGCAACAGCCATAGCAAGTTTACAATTTTTGAGCACCACAGGAGTGAGAAGTCGGTAACAAAATGAACAAAAGCTATGGACAAGGGATAACCTGCTGGCCAAAGTGAAAAAAACTGCACTTCATCATTGTCCTCGTAATATAATGTTCCTTTATCAACTATCGATTGAGCAGCATTGATGTAATGAACAGAGTCTGGAGTTGTATACCCGTTTTTCTCTACAGCCACCCGCGCCACAATTACCAGACAAATGGCTACATATAAAAGGAGCAGCTTTACATTCTCACTCATATTACTGCAGCTTCTCTGAGTTTAGAACCAAATTTGGATCTAAGCAAATCTGTCGGTAAAAAGCTTCCTCAGAAGGCGCGCAGACACCTGGGAAATCGCCATGTTTGCCCAGCATGTCAGTCATCAGTTGGAAATGCAGATGCGGAGGCCAATCGCCGTTCTCTGGGTAAGGGCCCATGGTGGCTACCTGCTGTCCGGCCTCAAAAGACTTTCCTGCTTCCAAACCAGCCAAAGAGGCGCGACTCAGGTGACCATACAAAGTGTAAAACCGCTCACCCTCCAACTCGTGCTCAAGAATAATGGTGGGGCCGTAGTCGCCAAAGTTGTTGTTGTCTTGGAAACTGTGCACAGTACCTGCCAGAGGTGCGTAAATGGGCACGTGAGCCGGAGCCCAGATGTCTACTCCCAGATGAATAGACCTGGCTTCGGCTGCTCCATCAAAATGTTCGCTACGGCGGTAGATGACCCTATTTTCAAAATAACCCCCCACGCCTATAGTGGCATTCTGTTTTTGCAGCATCTGTTGCACAACTTCCTCAAAGGCTGGCGTGTCTTTCAGGTCAGCATGCAGCAGGGCAGGGTTACTGGCAGAAAAGTCCAGACGAGCTACATCTGGGGCATTCAAGTCTTGGTCTAAAATAGGTGCAAAAGAGGAAGCATTGGAGGCAAGTACCTGCGCTATTTTGGAGGCGTTTTTCATAAAAGAGGCCAAAAACAGAAATTCTAAAGGTAAGTCAGGAAAGCAATTTACAGTAAAAAGCTAACGCCCGATAGTTTTTTTTAGGTTGCGTACCGGCTGGAAACCTAAATATCGTAACTTTCCGGTTTAAAATCAGTTTAGACTAGATTAACTGCATCTGTTCTACTTACCCTAAACTATGAGCAACGCCTATTACAACATGAAGGTAGCGGACATTACGCAAGAAACAGCTGATGCTATCACCCTTCATTTAGAACATCCAGAGAAAAACAAAATATCATACATTCCAGGTCAGTTCTTGACCCTGATCATCCCGATAGACGGTAAAAAAGTACGCCGTTCTTACTCCCTTTGCAGCATTCCGGAAGACCCTTATTTCTCCGTTACCATTAAGCGGGTAGAGGGCGGATTGGTGTCTAACTACATTGCCGATAACGTGAAGGTAGGGCAGGAGATAGAGGTGATGGCCCCATTGGGGAACTTCAACGTGAAAGCCGATGCTAACCTGAAGCGTCACCTTTTCTTTTTTGGCGGTGGCAGCGGAATCACGCCGCTCATGTCCATGACGCAAAGCATACTGAAGCATGAGCCTCAGAGCCGAATTACCCTTATTTACGGTAACCGAGACCTGAACTGTGTCATCTTCAAAAATGCGTTGTCAAAACTGGAGAAGCAATATCCAGACCGCTTGAAGATCATTCATGTTTTCAACGAGGCCATAGCCGATGCAACGGAACCACAGGAGAATATTGGCCTGCTAGACCGCACCATGGTGCTGCAATTGCTGGAGAACCTGAAAGTGCCTGGTTACACGCAGGAAAGCTATTATATGTGCGGACCTGAGGGCATGATGAACGAAGTGCGTGATGCGCTGCAGTTTATGCGCGTGCCGTCTAGCCAAGTATTCAAAGAAAGCTTTACCGCCCCAACTACCGTTGAAGACCACGGCGCAGATGTGTCGGCCGAGGAATCTGACGAAATCATTACCCGTACCGTCACTATTATTTATGAAGGTGATGAATATCAGGTGGAGGTAAAGCCTGATGAAACCATTTTAGAGGCTGGCCTGAAGGCCGATATAGATTTACCTTATTCTTGCCAGGCTGGTTTATGTACCGCTTGCCGTGGCAAATGTTTGAGTGGCCGCGTGCATTTAGATGAGCGTGAAGGTCTCTCAGACTCTGAAATTGACCAAGGCTACGTATTAAACTGCGTTGGTCACCCGCTAACTGCCGATGTGGTGATTGAAATCGGCTAACCGTTTTTGACCTATTTTATGGAAAATACCCCCAAAACGTTGGCCTTGCCAAAAGCAAAGCCCCGGGCTTACCTTCCGGCAGATTTTGAGGTAAAGGACTGGGCTTCGTTAGAGCCAATATTTGAAGAGCTCAAGAACCGGCCCATCAACTCTCAGAAAGAGTTGGAGAAGTGGATCTCTGACCGGAGTGAGCTGGAAAGCGTTTTGTCAGAGAACCTGGCTTGGCGTTATATCCGGATGACCTGCGACACCCAGGATGAGGCACTAACAGAGGCGTTTCAGTTTTTCGTGACTGAAATTGAGCCCAAGGCCTCGCCTTATGATGATGCATTTAACCGGAAGTTGGTAGAGTCGCCGTACGTCGAGGGGTTAGATTCTGAACGATTCTTCATTTACCTGCGCGGCGTAAAGAGAGCCATTGAACTGTTCCGCGAGGAGAATATTCCGCTGCAGACTGAAATCAGTACAAAGCAGCAGCAATACGGAGCCATAGCCGGTGCCATGATGGTAACGTTAGACGGCGAGGAAATGACCCTGCAACGCGCCGCAGACCGACTGAAGAAAACAGACCGCGCCGTTAGGGAAGAGGCTTACCGCGCCATTCAGGAACGCCGCCTTCAGGACAAAGAAAAGCTTGACGAGCTGTTTACTGAGCTGATACAGTTGCGCCACCAAGTGGCCAAGAATGCCGGTTTCGATAACTTCAGAGACTATATGTTTGCTGCCTTGGGACGCTTTGACTATCGTCCGGAGGACACATTTGCATTCCATCAGGCTATCAGAGAAAAAGTTGTTCCTGTCATAAGCCAGATTGATCGAGAGCATAAGGAGTTACTGGGGGTAGACACGCTTCGCCCTTGGGATTTAGAAGTTGATCCTAGCCAGCTTCCTCCGCTTGAGCCTTTCCAAACGGGTGAGGAGTTGTTGGAGAAAACCATTGAATGCTTCTACCGCCTTGATTCTTTCTTAGGTGACTGTCTGGTGACTATGCGCGAAATGGGGCATTTAGACTTGGAAAGCCGCAAAGGGAAAGCTCCGGGCGGGTATAACTATCCGTTAGACGAAATTGGCGTTCCGTTCATTTTCATGAATGCAACTTCCTCGCTGCGTGATGTGGTGACCCTGCTGCACGAAGGCGGACATGCGGTTCATTCGTTCCTGACCAGAGACCTGCCGTTGAATTCATCTAAACATCCACCGTCAGAAGTGGCGGAGTTGGCTTCTATGTCTATGGAGCTGCTGACCCTTGATCATTGGGACATTTTCTTCTCTAACCAAGAAGATTTAGTGCGGGCGAAGCGGCAGCATTTGGAGGGGGTTTTGGAAACTTTTCCATGGGTAGCTACTATTGATAAATTTCAGCACTGGGTGTATGAAAACCCTGAACATACCGTTGAAGAAAGACACCAGAACTGGGTGCGTATTTTTGAGGAGTTCAACCTGCATGAGGTAGACTGGAGCGGATTAGAGCACCTGAAGCCGTACATCTGGCAGAAACAGCTGCACCTCTACGAAGTACCTTTCTACTACATTGAATACGCCATGGCTCAGCTAGGAGCCGTAGCTGTTTGGAAACGCTTCAAAGAGGAGCCTGCCTCAGCTCTTGAGGGGTATAAGAATGCTCTGAGCCTAGGCTACACCGCCACTATTGGCGAAATCTATGCCGCCGCCGGTATTCGGTTTGACTTCTCCAGCGAGTATATCCAGTCACTTGTAGATTTCATTAAAGATGAACTTGAGAAACTGAAATAGTAGAAATTGTTTTAGTTTCAGCTTATTAAAAGGGAAGAGCCGCCGAATTATAATTCGTCGGCTCTTCCCTTTTTGGCCTGTTTTTCGAAAACTAGCGTGAAAACGCATCTGTACTTTGATAGAGCCTTGAATACTTAAAAGCACCTTCAATGCTTCGCAAACTCTCTGCTTTAAAGGGCTATTCCTCCTCCACCGGCTCAACCTCATTCTTCTCTACCCACTGGAAAAGGGGAGCGGGCTGCAGTGTATCATAAGGTTTGCCTAGTTTAGGAAGGCGTTTGCGGTAACGGCGGAGCAGGGTGTTCATCTCCTTTGCCTTCATGTCATAGCGGGCCCGGTAGAAAACAACCTCATTATGGTGCTCTTTAATTTGATTTCGCAGTGAGTCAATCAAAGCGTTTCCGGTTTCTACTTCTGCAGGAGGCAGATAAGCCTGTAAAGCATTCCATACCGAGTCATGCGCGTGGTCATAGTAATCAATCATGTCTGAATCACGCATGGTGCGGCGGTCGTAGCGCAGGGTGGGCAGCCTACGGATTGCTTTTTGTAAATTAGCACGTTCTTGGGCAGAGATAGAATTAGGAGGAATGGAGCCTAACAGTTCTTCCATCTGCTGGGTTTTCATGCTATCGCTGGCAACCATGACCTGCCACTTACTGGAGAGGGTATCAGAAAGAGTAATAAGCTGTTTCTGTAGCTCCTGGTTAGAGATAGGGCGCGCCAATTTGCCTGACTTGCCTGAATCTTTGGAGCAACTCATGACACTTAACGCTACCAACAGCGCAAATGCGATAGAGTATATATTTTTCATCATGGTCTATAACGGCTTAAACTGTTCAAATAATTGCCGGCAATTAAGGCAGAAGTGCATAGAGCGGCAAAGCGTTGGCCCGAAGGGCGTGCGCATTTCAGTGTTTGTACTGTGGCAGTTGGGGCATTCGGCATACTCCAGAATATCCAGAACCAAAATACCTTGGTAAGGTTGCGGCGGGGCCAGACCAAATTCTTTCAATGCCTTGCGACCTTTTTCACTAATCTTGTTCGAATTCCAAGGCTCGCTGAAACTCATTTGCACCGTAAATGCCTGCACACCATGACGCTTTAAGCTTTGCTCTACTTCTGCCCGCATGTACTCCATGGCCGGACAACCTGCAAACGTAGGAGTCATGCGTACCGTTACAAACCCGTCTTCGGCCACCTCAATTCCAGTGATCACTCCCAAGTCATTCAGAGACAATACCGGAATCTCAGGGTCTTTCACCTCGTCTAAGAAATCACGGATATGTTCAGGAGTAAGCATGGGTGGTTTAGTTGTTTGAGCTTAATTTGTAGTGATTAGTGTGTTGAACTGATTTTTGGGAAGAATGTTGTGAATTCTAAATGGCGCAAGCGTCGCTTGTGTCCGCACGGACAGCTGAACAGGAACCGATAGACACAAGCGGACGCTTGCGCCATAATACTTTCCTGTAATGCCTTCAAACTGAAACCGAATAACTAATCACTAAACAATCAATTTACCACTCAGCTGTTGGGTCAATCTTAAATACTTCGGCCATTTCATCAAGCAGGGGCTGTAGGTGTTCAGTGTGCTGCCCGTAGCGGCCGCCGTACACTGGCTGTAGGTTAGCAATCTCGGGGAGTTTTAGGTGTGTTTTTTCTAAAACTGCCGAAATACGCTCTAGCCATTGGTTTTGCAACGCAGCTTCGCCAGAGTAGATACCGGCATCAATCAGTTCCTGCTCGTGCTTGGAGGGCTCAAAAATTCCCAGAGCAAACGGTAAAGCATACTCCAAAGACTGTTGCAGGCGGCTGATACTTTCTTGCGTGGCGCTGCCCAATTGTTTTACAAGCGTGTTAGCGTGCAACACGTGGTACCTTACTTCGCCCTTTAATTTGGTGGCTATTTTAGCGATCTCCTCGTTGGTTGATTGGCTTAAAGACTCAAAACGAAGAATTTCCGCGTTGTCATACAAAAAATGGCGAATGAGGCTGAAGTCATATTCGCCAATAGGTAGCTCTACTAACTGGCTGTTGTGGAACTGGTCTGCGTTGCGCATAAAAGCCACGGTGTCTGGGTCGCCCTCACCCATTTGGTGTAGAAGCGTGTAGAAGGCAAGGCTATGGCCCAGTTTATCTTGAGCCATGCTAGAGAATGCAATGTCTTCTTCCAGCATAGGTCCAAAGCCGGTCCACTCAGAGTTGCGGTGCCCCAGAATAAGTTGGTCATCGGCAATTTTATAAAGCAGGTCTTTGATGGCGTTTTCTAGCATGGCAGCTTATGCTTTTTGTTCGGCTTTAAAACGGTCAATCTTATCTTGCACGCGGTAAGCTATGGCTTCACGATACTTCTTCTCTGGGGTAGTGGCCCACATGTCTCTGTCTTCTTCCTGGCGCAGAACATGTATACTGGGTATTATCCATACACTCACAACGGGCGGCGCTGGGTTTAGCGTTTGCCGTGCTACTTCCAGGGCATGCTCAGAAGACCGGGCGGTAACAGTACACACGTGCTGATGGGCTTTACCACGTTTCTTCAGGTGAAAAATTTCATAAGACTGCTCTGGACCCTCTGGTGTTACATACACTGAAGGCATGGTATCATATACAGAAGTGCTGTCATCGGCGTAGCCAGAAACAAACACATGCTCGGTACTGGCAATCCACATGCCGGAGCACATGGCGCGGCGGCTGTACTGCTCCTTTGCAAACAGAAATGCTATCTCCTCGTCGGCGGCGTGCACAGGACCTACATACGTAAAAGGTAGCCCTTCTTTCTTCTGGTGGAAGACTTCAAACGTAATGAGCTGATCCAGCGCCGGCTTGGGCAACGGATTTGGTTCCGGTTCAATTTGCAGCCGCGTTACCCGCGGATCTAAAGATTCAATTGACATGCTGGTTGGTCCTGAGTTCTGAGTCGCGAGTCTTGAGTCAGAAGGTTTAATAATTTTTGTATTTTGCAGATGCCACTTTAGGAGTAATGTCCCAACTTCTAAACCAAGAGGCAAACTCATGACTCAAAACTCAGGACTTGCGCGCTTTTGGCGCACTTAAGCCAGTGGCCTTACGTAAGTAGCTTTTGGCGCCAAAAGTGCGCGCCTTACCCAAGCTCCGCGTTCTTCTGCGGTACGGCGTACGGCCAGGCGCTCGGCGTTGCAGGGGCCATCACCGTTGATCACGCGTTTGAATTCATCCCAATCTGGTTCAGTATATTCCCACACGCCTTCTTCGTTCTTACGAAGCTTCGGGTCTGGTACGGTGAGGCCCAATTCCCAAATCTTGGGCACGTACATGTCCAGGAACTGCTGACGGCAAGCATCGTTAGAGGCCATTTTTACTTTCCAGCGCATGAGCGTTTCTGTGTGCATGCTCATTTTGTCTGACGGCCCGAAGAAAGTCATGATAGGTGGCCACCAACGGTTAAGGGCCTCCTGAATCATTTTGCGCTGAATAGGCGAGCCAGTCGCCATGTGCACCACAGCATCATGCCCGTATTTCAGGTGGAAGGCCTCTTCGGCGCAGATTCTGTCTAAGGCGCGACAGTAGGGGCCGTAGCTGCCTTTGGCGTTAGCCATTTGGTTTACAATGGCACCGGCGTCAATAAGCCAGGAAATAATATTAGAGTCGGCCCAGGTAAAGGCCGGGTAATTGAATACGTTGGAATACTTGCTTTTGCCGTTAATGAGGTCGGTGAGCATTTGCTCACGCGTTTTACCCAAAGTTTCGGCAGCGCTATATAGCAGCTGCGCGTGACCCACCTCGTCCTGCACCTTGGCCATTTGAGCCAGTTTACGGCGGAAGCCGGGGGCGCGGGTAATCCAGGTGCCTTCTGGCAAGGCGCCAATAATTTCGGAGTGGGCGTGCTGCTCAATCATTCTGATGAGCTGCTTGCGGTAAAGTTGCGGCATCCAGTCAGAGGGTTCTATTTTTTCACCTCTGGCAATACGGGCCTCAAACTCGGCTAACTTCACTGGGTCTTCCTGCTCCAAATCATCAAATTTGGTCGCCTCGAAAACGTTTCCTCCTCCGTACATAATTTAATTCGTTTTGGGTTCTCAAAAATTCTTGAGCCCGTTCAATAGCAAGTTCGAGAGGAACTCGGCAATATCATCTGGGCTCATTTTCCCTTCGGGTTTATACCACATGTGGAGCCAGTTAAGGCTAGAGAGCAACGTTAGCACCACAAATTTTTCATCGTTTACTTTGAACTCACCGGTAGCAATGCCTTCCCGTACAATCTCTCTGAAGCTTTCTTCATAAGCATGACGCATGCCATTGAACTGGCTTAAAGAAGGCTCGCTCAAATGGCGCCACTCGTTCAGGAACACGCCAGCTGCCGGCGGGTTCTTCGTTAATACGCGAACGTGGGCGGCAATGGCTAATCTGAGCTTTTCACCGGCTGGCACATCTTGGCTTTTCACTTCGTCAAAGGCTGCGTTAAACTCGTCTGCCATTCTAAAACACACTCTTTGCAGAATGTCTTCCTTTGATTTGATGTGGGAATACAAGCTCCCAGCTTCAATTCCTAACTCAAGGGCGAGGTCCCGCATGGTGGTGGCGGCAAATCCTCTTGATTTGAACAGGGTAGTGGCGACTTGGTCAATTTGTTCTTTGCGCGACATAGTGGTAAAGTTAATATTCAAATCTACAAAAGCTAACGCTCGTTAGCAAATAAAAGTTTATTCAGTTATTATGTTCTTACGGGCTCATGACAAGCGCCGCAGAAAAAGCTATCTTTGCGTTTCAACTACTCGGGGTAACCCAAACGATTTTTAGCAAGTTTTCCTAAAAATAGACTTAAAACATATTAAACGTTCATTAGTAAGGGAAAAGCTTTAAAATTTATTTAACGAATATAGTCATGTCTGAATATACTTCACTCGATTCACTTGGGGAATTTGGTTTGATACGCAGGTTGCAGGAAAACATAGAGCTGCAGAATTCTTCTACGGTGGTAGGCATAGGAGATGATGCCGCTGTGCTAGAGCCGGGGCAAAAACAAATTGTGGTGACCTCTGACATGTTGGTAGAAAACGTTCATTTTGACCTAACGTTTTGCCCGCTCAAGCATTTGGGATATAAAGCCGTGGCTGTAAATGTTTCTGACATAGCCGCCATGAATGCCACACCTACCCAGATTGTGGTGAGTTTAGCGGTGGGCGCACGCTATACCGTAGAGGCACTGGAGGAGCTATATGCCGGCATGCGCCTGGCCTGCGAGAACTACAAAGTTGACTTGGTGGGAGGAGATACCACTGCCTCTAGGGGTGGATTGGTTATTAGTATTACTGCTTTAGGCGAGGTAGAGAAAGGCAAAGCTGTATTGCGCAGTACCGCCAGTATTAATGATCTCATTTGCGTAACAGGTGATTTAGGCGGCGCTTATTTAGGCCTGCAGCTGCTGGAGCGTGAAAAGGCTGCTTTTCTGGCTGACCCTGAAACCCAACCTGAATTGGAAGGCAAAGATTACGTGGTAGGCCGCCAACTGAAGCCAGAGGCCCGCATGGATGTAATTCATGAGCTAAGGGAACTGGGCGTGCACCCAACTTCCATGATAGACATATCTGACGGATTGGGTTCTGAATTGCTGCACATCTGCTCCCAGAGCCGCGTGGGTGCCGCTATTTATCAAGACAAACTCCCTGCCGACCAGCAAACTCTAGAGACAGCCGAAGAATTTAAGTTAGACCCTGTCATGTGCATCTTGAACGGTGGCGAAGACTATGAACTGCTTTTCACCGTGAAGATGGCTGACTTTGACAAAATCCGTAACCACCCAGATATTACTATTATCGGGAATATTACGGATGCCGGCGAAGGCGTGCGACTCGTAACTCCAAGCGGCAATACCTTCCCTATTAAAGCACAAGGCTGGAATCATTTTAGTTAGAATGTCACTAGGTCTGGTAAGACTACTGTCTCTGTTTGCGGCAGTTGGGTTGCAGTTTTTGGCTTTGGAAGCACTGCAATTAGCTGCACACCCCTGGGGGTTGTACCTGATGATAGTTGGGTTTTATGTGTTGGGCAAACTACTTCAGAGGTATTCAGTAGTTCCAGTTCCAAAAGCTATTGGCTGGGGCATACAATGGGCAGGAGTGGCAGCACTAGGCTTATGGGCAGTATTTATGATCTGGCTCGCGTTCTTTTGGTAAACATAAACAAGAAAGGCAGGAGAAACTCCTGCCTTTCTTGTTTATAAAAATCACTGTAAGCTAAAAGCCTATATATAGGCGAGCTTGCTGTTCAGGAAAAAGCTACTGGCACAGACACTAGCAGGTCTGTAAGATACTGCTAGGTCTTAGGAGCAAGTGATATTGTTTTAGAGGCTGACTGCTATTGCCTGAAAGAAAAACAATCAACAATCAACAACCAGCAATCAGATTAGTCTTCTGGATACGGCACAAAAACGAAGTTCATGAAGTCGCGGTCTATCACGAAGAGGCAGCAATACTCATCTGGATCGCGGTAGGCGTGGTGGAATTCCTCTACTTTATCAGCTTGCACTAACTGCCGCCCCACAAAGTCATCGAGGTAGGAAGCGTTGATATTCCATTCCAAATCACGCTCCTCAGCGGCAATCAACAAACCACCTATTTTAGTTATCTCCCGAGAGAAAACGAAAATGGGGTACTTTGAAATCTCCCGCTTTCTAATCTGGTAAGATGCTTCTTTCAAAGTATCAGACACCTGCACAAAGTCCTTGGTGATGGTGCCTAGGTATTTACCGTTCAGTTCTGGGTCGTTCTGCATAATGGTAGCAAGTATCAAGTAGCACGTACAAAATTTAATATCAGGTTCGTTTTGGCTTGTTTTCTGTAAAACAGGCTAAAAACGCATCATCGGAACTCAGCTCTCTACTAGAGAGGAGTTGTGGGTGAAGCTTTTAATGCCAACAGCGCCACGCTTTCTACGTGGTAGGTCTGCGGGAACATATCTACGGGCTGAATTTTCACCACGTCATACAGCTCAGCCAGCATCTCCAGGTCACGGGCTTGGGTGGCGGGGTTACAGCTCACATATACAATGCGGTTTGCTTTCACCTCCAGCAATTTGGCCACTACATCGGGGTGCATGCCGGCGCGGGGCGGGTCAGTGATAATAACATCCGGTCGACCGTGTTTCGCGAACAATTCATCATTCAGCACCTCGCGCATATCTCCAGCGTAAAAATGGGTGTTGGTGATGTCGTTTATCTGCGAATTGATTTTGGCGTCTTCAATGGCACTGGCCACATACTCAATTCCTACCACCTGCGCGCAGTTCCGGGCCACAAAGTTAGCAATGGTGCCCGCGCCTGTATACAGGTCATACACAGATTCGGTACCATTCAGCAGCGCAAATTCTCTGGCCAATTTGTACAGGTTATACGCCTGCTCAGAGTTGGTCTGGTAGAATGATTTCGGCCCCACTCTGAAACGCAGCCCCTCCATTTGCTCATGAATGTACGGTTCGCCGTGGTAGCACACCACGTTCAGGTCATGGAAAGTCTCGTTGCCTTTGTTGTTGACCACGTACTGCAAAGAGGTGATCTGCGGGAACTCCTGCAGTAGGAAATCCAGCAGCGGGTGTAGCCACTCCGGCCTGTCCTGGAAAACCTGCACTATCACCATCAGGTCGCCGGTATTGGCGGTTCTAATGATGAGGTTGCGGAGGTAGCCTTCCTGCTTCACCAAGTCAAAGAATGGTAGGTTATTTTCGCGGGCGTAGTTCTTTACCGCTAGTCGTATCTCATTGCTTGGCAAGGGTTGCAGATAGCAATGCTGCACGTCCACTATCTTATCGAAACGCAGCGGAATATGGAAGCCTAGTGCGCGGCGGTCTACATCTTGTCCGCTATCAATCTGTTTTTTGGTCAGCCAGCCGTAGTCAGAGAATGTGTATTCCAGCTTGTTCCGGTAAAAACTAATGCGGTCCGATGGTAGAATAGGCAGCATCTCGTGGCCTTTGATCTTGCCAATGCGCTCCACGTTGTCATTTACCTGCTTCTGCTTAAAGTGCAGCTGGGTGTCATAGCTGATGTGTTGCCACTTACAGCCGCCGCACACGCCAAAGTGCTCACAGAACGGCTCTACGCGTAGGTCTGACCGCTCATGAAAATGAATAGGCACCGCCTCCAGGTAATTCTTCCGCTTCTTCGTCACCCGCACGTCCACCACGTCGCCGGGTGCCACGTCAGAGATAAACACCACCATGTTGTCGTGGCGGCCAAGGCACTTGCCCTCAGCAGCCATTTCCTCTACCCGCAGTTGGAGTATCTCTTCGTATTTATGTTTTTTCTTCTTGAATTTTCTCACAGTGCCGCAAAAATACAAAGAAAACTCTGCACAGTAACCAATAAGGTTGAATGCTGTTTGGAGCTATTTTCAAGAAAACAAGTTGAAAACAGCTCGTGCCACGGTCATCCTGAGCGCAGCCGAAGGATCTAACGAAGAAGTTTTAACTCATTCAGTCTGTGTTAATGGATGCGTAAAGGAAAGTTTGAGCCGCTGAAAGAGACTTGCTTTTCTCTACTTGTAATACCCGTTAGATCCTTCGGCTGCGCTCAGGATGACTGTTAGCTGTAGAAGACTTGTCTGGGAAGTCAGTGCCTTACAGTCATAACAAACGCATCATAAAGCCGTCTTCTCCTGCCAGAGTAATACCAACCAAAAAGTTCTTGTAGCTTTGCAAAGGTCCTTAGGGCCTTAAAGTAGCAAAGAGAAAATGAAAGATAAAGTCATCATCATAACCGGCGGGTCATCAGGTATTGGGCGGGCGTGTGCCTTTTCGTTTGGGAAGGCCGGTGGTAAAATTGTCATTAACGGCCGCAACAGCCAAAAACTGCAGGAAGTAGGGCAGGAGCTGCAGAGCGCGGGAATAGAATATTTAGCCGTGCCCGGCGATGTGAGCAAAGAAGAAGACTGCCGTATATTAATTGAGCAAACCGTGGCCAAATATGGCCGGATTGATGTGATGTTGAACAACGCGGGCATAAGCATGCGGGCACTGTTTCAAGATGTGGATCTGGAGGTGATACGTCAACTGATGGACATTAACTTCTGGGGCACTGTGTACTGCACCAAATTTGCGCTGCCGTATATATTGGAGGCTAAAGGTTCTGTTATTGGTGTGTCGTCCATTGCTGGTTATCAAGGTTTGCCAGGGCGCACGGGCTATTCTGCCTCAAAATTTGCCATGCAGGGTTTCCTGGGCGCGCTCCGTACCGAAACGCTGCACCAGGGCATACATGTCATGGTAGCCTGCCCCGGTTTTACCTCTTCCAACATCCGCAATACCGCCTTGGCCGCCGACGGTAGCCAGCAGGGAGAGTCGCCGCGGAATGAGGGCAAGATGATGACCGCTGAGGAAGTAGCCGAGAGAATTCTGGAAGCCACCCGCAAACGCAAACGAGATCTTGTGCTCACCACACAAGGTAAACTGGCGGTGTTGCTAGGTAAATTCCTGCCAGGCCTGACAGATAAACTGGTGTACAACCAGATGAAGAAAGAACCTAATTCCCCGTTCAAGTAGTTTCTGTTTCAGAGCTACTTCCAAAAAAAGAGGCCTAAAACAAAACTTGAGGAACCTCTGTGTCGGAAGGATTGGAATAAGAAAGCAATAGCTGATAATGCCTTCCAAAATATAAGGCTGACAAACTCCCTAATTCCTAATTCTTAATTCCTAATTATTTAACGGATGGGGGAGAAGTAGCAGATTGTTTTTCCGGATATAGGCAGTTTGGTCATTCCACTCAATGCGGTACCAAATATCCTCTTCCCCCAAAATGTCTACTTTGTGCCCTATGCCTACCGACGCAATTAGAGCGGCTCCCGCCGATGGGCCAGCCATGATAGGCACATTGGTGCTTTGAATAATACCTTGTTTGCCCAAGGTTAAGAAGTTGGCGAAATAGAAAATAAAGACCAAGTACACAAAAAAGATCACCTTGGTATAAGGCCTTATATACAATTTCTTTCGCCAGCGCAGCAGCATAATAAACAAGCCCAAGGCGGCTAAAAAAACTAACCCGTTTAAAATTTGGGTGTAGTACTTGTAGAACTGTGTTTTGAAAAAGTCCCAGTCGGTATAGGTATAGCCTTCCAGTTGCTGCTCAAGACCTACTTCCTCCATTTTCCGTAATACAGAACGGCTTGGGTGCTTGCTGTAATACAGTTGCAGGTACTTCATAGACTGCGTGTATTGTTGAAGGCCCTCGTGAATGTAGGCCATCTTTAAAAGCATTTGCGGGGTATACACCTGTTCCTGGTCAAGCAACTGCTCGTATATGCGCAAAGCATTGGTGTATTGGTGTTGCGTATAGAGAGAATCAGCAGTTGTTAAGCGATCTGTAGCGGATTGAGACAGAACAGGTTGGGCTATTCCAAACCAGAGTACGCAAAAAAGCGAACAGAATTTGCGGAAAATGTTTGGCATTTAGTGAAAGAGACTTTACTTTTGCATCGCAATTGAGGGTAACGCCCTTATAAGCAAAGGTAGTAAAAAGATTCTGTAGCTCAGCTGGTAGAGCAATACACTTTTAATGTATGGGTCCTGGGTTCGAATCCCAGCGGGATCACTTCTAAACCCCTTCTAGTTCATCTGGAAGGGGTTTTTTATTGCCCTGAATTATAGGTGTGCTGTAAAGGTGGCAGCTAGATTCTAAACCGGTGCAACTTTAGCGGAAGGGATAATTCCCATAGATTGTATCCAGTGCTTTTCCAAGGCAGTCCTTTTTCATTTCTTTTATTAGCCTCTCCTCTGAATTGCCATTGTGCACTTGCTGCAAAAAGAGATATTCCTCTTTGGCCACAAAGTACTATCGCATTGTTTTCAACTTATTCCGAAGGAGATAATGTATGATGATGTAGTATTAAAAGGGGCAACCTTCATGCTCCGTACTTACTCTCAGGTATGATACCTTTTCATTAACCGTATTAATTCATCCCCCTCAAGATAACTCTTTTGCAGGAGATACTCGTATTCGAGGAGGTATGAAAAAGGAAGAGATATATCTGGGAGACTGGCAGCGCCTGCTCTTCGGCAATGCCCCTGCCGAATTTATGCTAGAAGTGCTGCTGAGGTCTCTGGTGATTTTTGCAGTGCTGCTTGTGGTGCTTCGTCTTTTAGGCAAGCGCATGAACGCGCAGCTTACCATTTCTGAATTGGCCGTCATGCTCACACTAGGAGCTATTGTGGCGGTACCCATGCAAATTCCGGAACGTGGCATTTTGCAAGGCATCATTATTCTGGTTTGCGCTCTTGTTTTTCAACGGGGATTAACCTGGCTTACGGTTAAATCAAGAAAAGCCGAAATGATCACCCATGGGCATCATTCTATCATAGTCCGTAATGGGGTACTGCAAATAGAGGAAATGGAGAAAAGCCATCTTTCTAAAGAGCAGGTGTTTTCAGCGCTCAGGACCCACAATATCATGCACTTAGGGCAGGTAAAGCGGCTATACATGGAAGCCTGCGGGTTGTTTTCAGTTATACGGCAACCAGATTCCAAGCCTGGCCTCTCTGTCTTACCCATAAAAGACAAAAACTTGCTAGAGGCCCAAAGCCATGCCCAGGAAAAAATAGCCTGTGTCCGCTGTGGTACTCTGCTCGAAAATATAAATCAAGATAAGCATTCATGCCCCACGTGTAGTTGCGATGAGTGGGTGCCTGCCGTTACCGACAAAAAATGAACCCGGAAGAAATACAAATAACCGATTGGGGCCGCATCTTTTTAGGTGAAGTGCCCGGTAGCTTCATGCTGGAGGTCGTCATCAGGATAGCTTTTATGTACCTGGTGCTTATGGTGTCTATGCGGGCAATGGGCAAACGGATGGCTGGCATGTTAGGCCGTACCGAAATGGCCGCTTTGGTTTCATTGGCGGCCTCCATTGGGGTGTCTCTGCAAGACCCTACCAAAGGCCTTTTGCCAGTAGTCATTATTGCGGCAGTGGTAGTAACCATTCAGCGTTTCATTGCCTGGCGAGGCACCCAAAGCTCTGATTTTGAGCAGAAGGTGATGGATGACCTAGATATTCTGGTAGAGGATGGTTGTCTGAACTTAGAGGCAATGGAAACAACTCGGGTAACGCAGGAACGCATGTTCGCCCAGCTACGGCATGAAGGGATTTTTAACCTTGGTAAAGTGAAACGGGTATACCTAGAGGCGAATGGTTCTTTCAGCATTCTGCAGTTTCCAGAGGAAAGAGACGGTTTGTCCTTGATCCCAAACATGGACCCTGAGCTGCAAGAGAGCCAACCAAGAGCCGCAGAAAAACTAGCCTGTACTAGTTGCGGCAAACTCATGCAAAAGCAAAGTACAACCAAGTCGTGTGACCGATGTGGGAAAGAGGATTGGTCTGAGGCGGTGCATTGCTGAGAGAAATTGACAAGTGGAGAAAAACATTATGATAAACGTAGGATACCATATTTCACATGAGCAGTTTGCGCCAAGTAAATTGCTTCAATTGGCAAAAAGAGCAGAAGAGGCAGGGTTTGCCTTTGCCATTTCCTCAGACCATTTTCACCCCTGGAGCAACCAGCAGAGTCACTCTGGTTTTGCCTGGTCTTGGTTAGGAGCCGCCATGAGCGCGACCAGCCTGCGGTATGGAGTGGTGAACTGTCCTGCGTATCGGTATCATCCGGCCATCATTGCCCAAGCGGCGGCTACATTAGACGAGATGTTCCCGGGCCGGTTTTTCCTGACCGTAGGCAGCGGGCAAGCCATGAATGAAGCCATTACGGGTATGCGCTGGCCATCTAAACCAGAGAGAAATGACCGCCTGAAAGAATGCGTGGACATTATAAGAGCCCTTTGGAAAGGGGAAACCGTGAACCACCATGGCCTGATAACGGTAGAAGAAGCCACGCTCTACACACGTCCTAAAAAAGATATACAATTGGTGGCCGCCGCCATTACCTCAGAAACAGCTGCCTGGGCAGCCAGCTGGGCTGATGGGCTAATTACCATTTCACAACCGCTGGACAAACTACGGAAAGTGGTGGATGCCTGGAAAACGAACGGAGGTGAAAACAAGCCCATGAAAATAAAGGTGCAGCTTTCTTATGCCAAAACAGACCAGGAGGCGCTACTTGGTGCGCATGAACAGTGGAAAACAAATGTTTTCGGCAGTGCCATGCTAGCCGACTTGCGTTTGCCAGAACAGTTTGAGCAGGCCGCTAAGTTTGTGAAACCTGAAGAAATAAGAGAATTCGTACATGTGTCGCCGGAACCGGAGCAGCACCTGGAGTGGCTACAGAGCTACATTGACCTTGGTTTCAGTGACATAGACTTACATAATGTGAACACGAAACAAGAGCAATTTATTGAAGTGTTCGGGGAGAAAGTGGTACCAGTTCTCATGAAATAAGTTTGAGCGGTTTCTGTTTTAGGCCTGTTTGAGAAAAATCAGGCCTAAAACAGATCTAGGAACAGTAGCTTGATCAGTTTTAAGTTAGAATCTGTTGAGAAAAACATTAAGAAGGTGGAACCTGCTTAGAAAATCTCTCAAATTCAGGAAAGCCGCTGCAATAGTTGGTGTTCTCACAGTTTCCGTCAGGCTAAGCCCTGAAGTGTATAGTTTTATTCAGGCCCCTGCCCTTGTTGGTGTTATCACCAACAAGTAAAACTGCAGACAAAGCGGTAATCTTTGCTTTTCCTTCAATAGCTTATCAATGCAGACAAAGTCCCGCTACTACCATTTTAAAAGCCATTGTGCTTGTTGGTGATAACACCAATAAGGGCAGGAAACTCTTTTTTTTAAATTTGTAAATACTTGGTGCATAGAATATTGATGTGGTTAATTGAGATTGGGGAGGTTGGTTTTATTTTTTGGCACGTGGTTTGAATAAAGCATAGCAACTAAGCTAGAAAAGTTCTGGAGCTTAGTAACAAAGACTTGAAAACAAACCCTCAAAAAGATAACAAGATGAAAAAGTTAGTTGCAATGATCGCCCTTGGAGCCATGGTAACCGGTACCACATTTGCCCAAACCACTCCGCAGAAAGACAGAAAGCCACGCACTGAGCGAGCCGGACAAGGCAAAGGCGACCGTCAAGCCAAAAGCCCCGAAGAAAGAGCTGCTAAAAGAGCTGAGATGATGACTAAAAAGTATAATCTCTCCGCTTCTCAGCAAACTAAAATCAAAGCCCTTCACGAAAAGCAAGGCAGAGAAATGGCTGCCCTACGTGGCAAGCGCGGCCAAGGCCAGGAGATCAGCCAGCAGCAACGTGAGGCCATGAAAGCCAGACACGAGCAATACAACAACGAGTTAAAAAGCATCCTTACTCCTGAGCAATATGCCCAGTATCAAGCCGACCGTCAGAACAAAGGCAATGGCGAGCACAGAGGCAAGAAGAAAGGCTACTCAAAAAGAGGTGGCGAAAGAAAGCAAGAGCAGAAAAGCTAAGTGATTTTAGTAGTTAAGGTGAAAGCAGAAAGGCCAGCGCAAGCTGGCCTTTCATTTTTGTATAGGTGCCGTTTTGTAATTACTGCAGACCTAAAACAGCAGCTTTGCTTGTTGGTGATAACACCAACAAGGGCTGATGTGGTAGGTAATCTGTGGCTAAAGCTCACCGTCACTAAAGCTTTGCCGTCCGCCTTTGTTGTGTGTTTTCACCAACAAGCCTAATGGCCTTGGGTGTGGTAGAGGCTTTCAATTGAGTCTTAATAGGCTGGTCAACTGGTAGCATGTAATTTGAAGTTCTGGGGGTAAGCGCTACCTTAGAGTTCCTCTTTTCTGAAAAGAAGCCAATGAGATGCCTGCCTCTATGAAAAAGCTACTATTTCCGTTCCTGTGTTTCTTGTTCCTGACCAATTCTATGTACACCCACGCGCAACAATCGCCTCAACAGGTTCTTCGGCTAAAGACCGAAGCTCAACTCAGAGAAATGATAGATGCCTCGCCGGCAGTTACAGGACTGGTGGCCGTAGATTTAACATCTGGTGAAACATTCAGCTTTAACCAAGATGTCCAGTTTCCGCAGGCCAGCGCCATTAAGGTTCCTATTCTACTAGAGGTCTATAAGCAAGCTCAGGAAGGAAAGTTTGCCTTAACTGATGTTCTGTCCATTGAACCGGCTACTGTGGTGGGAGGCACCGGCATCATCAAAGATTTAGTAGATACTTCCTCTTTCAGCATCAGAAACCTGGCCGTGCTTATGATTGCGCTTAGTGAAAATACCGCCACCAATGCACTCATTGATTTGGTGGGGATGCAGAACATCAATAAAACGATGCAAAACATGGGGCTCAAACAGACAAGGGTGCAGCGCAAGATGATACAAGCCGCGGCTTCCGGACGCGGAGAAGAAAATATTTCTACCCCTGCCGATGCCGCTAAAATGCTGCAGATGCTTTACAAAGGCGAGTTTTTAAATAAAGCCACTTCCCAAGAAATACTTTCCATCCTTCTCAAAACCGACAGACAAACCAGCAGGTTATCCGCTGGAATTCCTCAGCATGTACCACTGGCTTTCAAACCCGGCATCTTGAACGGGGTATCAACAGAGTGGGCCATAGTACTATTGCCGGAGCGGCCATACGCCATCGCCATTATGGAAAGCTACAAGCAAAGCGGGAAAGCAGAAAAGATCATGGAAGAGGTGTCCGAGGTGCTGTACAATTACTTTTGGCGTTTAGGCAATGCCACCCGTTACGGTACCTACGTAGATCCAAAATTGATCAAATAGTTTTCATCTGTTCTTTGAATATTCCTTCATTAATCCCGTCTGCTCCAAATGAAGATAAATTTGTACCTGTGGTTTGTTCTTTTCCTAAGTTTGGCGGCTTGCACTTCTGCTCCAAAACAAGAAAAGGGTACTTTAGCCGGTAGAGTCATTTGTTTAGATGCCGGACATGGAGGCACCGCCCAAATAGATAGCTACAGGGTTGGGCCCACCGGCGAACGAGAAGAATGGATCAACTTGCGGGTGGCTTTGCTGCTGCAGAAAATGCTGGAGGAAAAAGGAGCCAAAGTGCTTATGACACGCACTGCAGATATCAACGTTCCGTTTGATGATAGGGTGAAATTGGCCAAAGAAAATAAAGCGGAGGTATTTCTTTCCATTCACCATAATGCCACCGCAGACTCAACGGTCAACTTCCCCATTATTTACTTCCACGGATCGGCTTCTGAAAATGTGGGCAGCGTGGTGCTAGCGAAACATGTGGGACAAGCCTTGGTTCAAAACTTTTACCCCAAAGCTACTCCGGTGAGTGTGGTGTCAGACCATACTATTTTCCCGACGGCGGGTGCCAAGGTGTTGCGCGATACCTACGGAATTCCAGGAGTCATAGCAGAAGCATCTTTCTTTACCAACCCCACTGAGGAAGAACGTCTGAAACAAGAAAGCCATAACCGGAAAGAAGCCTTGGCTTATGTAGCCGCTCTAGAGGCTTTTTTCAGTAAACCTGTTCCAGCCATTCAGCCCAAAAAGTCTATAGTGGAGTTGCCGCCGTTCAGAGCGGCTCAGGAAGCTGAACGCATGAACGAAACCGCCCGCCGCTGGCGACAAGATTTTGAGGAAGGGGAGAAGCTACTGAAAAATGAAACGGATACTACCGCTCTTCGGCAGGCCTATGAGTTGTTTACCCGTTCTGTTCGTTCTTTTCCAGACTCATATTTGGCTAGGCAAAGTCACCAATACCGCGCCGCTATTCTACAGAAGCTAGGAAAGAAAGAAGAGGCCCAGCAAGAGGCTACCCGTGCCAAAGAATACTATGTCAGGCTTCAAGAAGAATAGCATTGTTGAAAGTGAGCAGGACTTGTTTTAGCCCTGATTTCTCAAAAAGAGGCAAAAAACGCAAAACTTAACTGGCTTTTGTCTCTCTTAAAGCGGCTATTTCAGAAGGAGAGATTTTAGGGGTTGCCCCTTGGTGCGTGGCCACCAAAGCCCCCATCAAGCAGGCATTGTCTAAGGCCTCAGCTACGGAGCCGTTCTGCAAGAAAATGCGTAGGAAGGTGACTAAAAAAGCATCGCCGCTGCCAATGGTATCTTCCACTTCTACGCTGTAACCGGCATGCTCGGTAAAGGCGTCATTGTGCAGCACCACGGCACCATTCGCCCCTCGGGTAACCACTACCGTTTCTAATTTGAATTTCTGCTGCAACAGACGCATGGCTTCTTTCTCATTTTGAGCAGTGCCGAACCAGGAGCTGATCTGCGCTAGTTCATGATGGTTCATTTTCACGAGCTGAGCGTGGTGCAGGAGCTGTAGGGTTATGTGTTGGTCTACAAACGGCGGGCGGAAGTTCACGTCCAGAATCTTGTAGGGTACCAACTCCAGCAACCTTAAAAGCGAGTTGCGTGATGTTTCTTGTCTCGCGGCCAGCGTACCGAAAATAAAGGCTTCTGAGCCTCGGATAGCCTTTATTACATCTTCCTCTGCCTCTATAAAATCCCAAGCCACTGGGGCTACAATGTCATAAGTGACTTCTGATTTATTCTCCACATTTACCTGCACTACTCCGGTAGGCTGCTCCTGGTCTGACTGTACAAATTAAGTGTCAACTTCTTTTTCCTGCAGAAAAGAAACCAGTTCCATCCCAAGGTTATCGTGCCCCACCCGACTAATGACCGATGCTTTTCGGCCGGCATAAGCCAGATGTATGGCTACGTTCATAGGAGCGCCGCCCGGCATTTTGCCCGTAGGTAACATGTCCCATAGCATTTCCCCGAAGCAGATAAATTCTTTTTCCATTCTTTTAGAAGTAGGAGGTAGTGATCAAAAGTACCTAACGCAATACTAGGGAAGAAAGATAGGAACAGATGTTGGTTCAGGTTTAACCACCGCTGGAGCCAAGGCGGCTAATTTATTCTGAATGACTTTCTGGTGAGCCGGTGAAAGAGGCAGAGCTAAGGCTTTTTGGTAGCAGGCCGTGGCTTCAGTGAGTTGGCCGGTCTGCGTGTACAAGTGGGCTAGGGCGGTGTGGTAGAGGTAATAGTTATGAGCTTCCTGCGGAAGCTGCTGTAATAGTGCAATGGCCGAAGTAGGTCCTTGGCAATGGGCCAGCGCTACCGCTCGGTTTATTTGAACTACAAAAGAAGAAGGCTCCTGCTGCACCAGAATGTTATATAGCCGCAGAATACCAGCCCAGTCGGTTTGGGCATAGGTGGGGGCGGTAAGGTGCAGTCCGGCAATGCAGGCTTGGGTGTAGTAAGCGTTACCTTGTGCTGGGAAAGTTTGATGAAGGTGCCTGAAGCCAAGCGTCATCAGTTTGCGGTCCCAAAGGTTACGATCTTGCTCTGAAAGCGGAACGAAAGCACCGTCTGACTGCGTACGGGCTGCAAATCTGGCGCATTGGAAATACAGCAGGGCCAGCAGGTGGTGCACTTCGGGCGCCTGTTCGCCGAAGGGATTTACGAGCAGTTTGGTCAGCCGTACAGCTTCCAGACAAATGTCATGGTTGAGAAGGGAATTGCCGGAGGCGGTGTCGTAGCCTTCGTTGAAAAGCAGGTAAATGGATTTAAGCACCCATGGCAGCCGCTGTGCATTATGCTGAACAGGCACTTCCAAAAAATGAGGGGGCAGTTGTTGAAAGAAGCTTTTGCTGCGCTGCAGGCTTTTGTACACGGCTTCTTTGCTTTGCTGTAACCCTTGCGCAATCTCCTGTACCCCAAATCCTCCCAGGTACTTCAAAGCAAACATAATCTGTGCCGACGGCGACAAAGTCGGCTGGCACAAAGCGAACAACAGCCGAAGCTGACTGTCTTCGGTGTCAGGTTCCGTAGCCTGTTCAAACATAGCCTCTGCGCTTGCACAGGAGAGGGGGCGGGCTCTACGGCCTGCTTGTTTTAAAGTGTTGAGCAGTTTGTTCTGGGTTACCTGTAACAGCCACGCTTTCGGATTATCTGGAGAGCCCGACAATGGCCATGTTTTGAGCGCTGTGTAAAAAGCATCCTGCAAAGCGTCTTCCAAGTCTGATTGGTGGGCAGGTCCGTACTTTCTGAATAAAACAGAGAACACCTCTCCGTAAGTTTCTCGGAAGAGATGTTCAGAAAAAGTTTCAGACGGTTGGTGCGGCATAATCCATGATAGGTCTAACCTCGGTGGTGCCGCCCCACTGGTGACAAGGACATTCCTTGGCAATTTCTACTGCCTGTTCCAGACTTTCGGCTGTAATCAGGTAAAAGCCGCCAATAAGTTCTTTTGTTTCAACAAAAGGGCCGTCTGTCACCAAAGCATTTTTGCCCTTAATGTAGGCGCCTGTTTCTTCTAGACCGTCTCCACCCTCTAGATGACCGGCCTGAGCAAGTTTCTCGGTCCATTGCATGTGCGCCTGCACCAGTTGCTGCATTTCCTCAGCCGACATTTCCTGTAAAGTCTCTACGTTGTCGTAAAGCAAGAGCATGAATTTTTTCATAAGAAAGGGTTTAGGTTAAGTATGCAGCTAAGACAACTACGGTCTCTTATTTTGGACAAGTGCTTTTAATTTTTTTCTGTTTTAGGGCTGATTTTTAAAAAGCAGGCCTAAAACAAAGGCTAGTAGTTTTTGGCCAACGTTCTGAAAATGGTTTGCCAGCTGGCTTTGCCGTAGTCTTTGCCCAACCGCACAATGATCAGGTTTTTGGCTGGATTCACATACACATACTGCCCCAGAATTCCCTGTGCCATGTAATCACCCTCTTGGCTGGGTAACCACCACTGGTATTGGTAATGGCTGGCGCTGCCCTGGCTTGTGTCTACTTTGGTAGATTCTTTTACCCACTCCGCAGGCACCAGTTGCTGCCCGTTCCAGTTGCCTTCATTAAGGTACAGACGGCCTAGTTTGGCGAAGTCGCGGGCGCGGGCATTGAGGCAGCAGAAGGTTTTCTCCAGACCGTCTTTAGACTTGTCAAGGCTCCAGCTGGCGTCGTACTCCATTTGCAGGGGCGTCCAGATTTTCTCCTGCAGGTACTGCGTAATGGTCTTCCCCTTGAGTGCTTTCTCCAGCACGCCGCCCAGCAGCTGGGTGTTCCCACTGGTATACTGGTACCTTTGCCCCGGCGGCACTTCCGGCTTCATGTTGGCCATGTATTTGCGCAGGTGACGGCCGTAGTAAAAGCTGGCGGCATCTCCGAAGGGGTTCACGTAGCTTTCGTTGAATTCAATGCCCGAGGTCATCTGCAGCAGGTGCAGAATAGTCACATTGTCTAATCCGTTGTCTTTCAACTCAGGCAGGTAATTGGTGATAGGTTCGTCTACTGATTTTATCAAACCGTCAGCAATGGCGCAGCCAATGAGCATGGAAGTCACCGATTTGGCCATAGAAAAAGACGCCACCACTGATGACTGCTCATACCCGTTAAAGTACTTTTCATACTGTATGGTGTCGTTTTGGATGATCAGGAAAGCGACCGATTCGTTGCTGGCTAGGTAGTCATCAAAAACTACTTCGCGATTCCCCCCAACGGTCAACACTTTTGGGGCCCTTGGGTTTTTAGCCGCATAAAAGGTAAAAGGCTGAGGGCTCGCGGTCAAAGGTCTTGCAGGGAAGATTTTATGATCCGTGATGTCAGCGAAATTGTAGAAAACAAACCGTCCCAACTGGCAGGAGGAAAATACCGAAGCAAAGGTGACTGTTAGGAGGACCAACTGAGAGAGTTTCGTCAAGCGCCGCATAGGAAAGGCAATAGTTCAGGTGGTGAATATATTAAATATTCGTCTTGTTCAAATAAGGCATTCACCGGCTCAAGAAAAGTAAATAGGCAAATAAAATTACACCTCTGTCATCTTGGAAAGGTCTTGTGAGCAAGCAAGAAAAGCACTTACTCTCCGCTACGGCAGTTGGCCGCCAAGATCCTTTCAGGATGACAAAAGAAAGGGATGTGTGTTCATTTTGTCGAAGAAATAATGTGAGGAAGCGGCAGTGGGAAATCGCGTTTAAATAATATCTGTACACAAAAAAGCCTCCGTTCAGGAGCTTTTTTGTGTTGGCTAAGCTAATGTAACGTTAGAAGTTGCCCAATGAAATAATATAGTCTTTGCTACCGTCAATGTCCCAGGCATCTAACTGTGCTGGATCTTTCATTTGCTGCCCGCGCTGACGAGGTACGGCAATGTATCCGCAGGGTACATCTGGCAAGGCAGACATGTCGCTCCACAGCTTTTCAATTTGGGCAACTGGGTAAATATCTTCCTGCGCATGGCCCCAACGGAATTTTACTTCTTTAATGGTGACATATGTGGGCATGCGGTGCGCCACACTTCTGACGGCCTTGGCCAACACAGCATCTTCGCGCCTCAAATCAGCACGGGTTAACCCGAACAGGGCCAGCAGCGGATCAATCTGAATCCAAGTGGTCATGGTGTTATAATAACTCAGGTTCAGCACGTCTTCTTCCCGAGGCTGGGCCAGCCCTTCCAGCAGTCTGAGTTTTCCGTTTACTCTAGCTAATCCACCGCCACGGTCTTCAATCCTACGTGGGACTACTTCGAAGGTGAGAACATTGCCAGATTGTAAATGATACCCAAGAGCGGCCGGATTCACGTCTGCCCCTAAGGTGTCTATGTTATGCAGCATCAGTGTTTCTAGCTGCGGATTCTCTTCCAGCATCTGTGCCAACACCCCGTTCCGGATCAGGTTAGAGACCTCATACCAGTGACCCAGCGGCGAAAAGCGCTGTGAGGCAATGTTATCCACGTAGTCTGTGCCTTCTCCCTTCGACTTCGCCCAGTTAATCAAGGCTCTGCGGCTGGCTTCACGCACCTTTTGTTTGTTCTCGTTCAGGGTTTCCTGAGGCATTTCCTCCCATAAGAACCGCAAGTCACGCTCCATGGGCACAAACCGCTGGCCAATAGAGCGCCCCGGCGATAGGTAAACAGGGCCATTGTAGCCATAGTTGTTGGTCTGCTGTAACTGGTGCAGAATGGGGCCGTGGGTGAGATAACTGGTGGCTACCACGTGCGGAATCACCGCGCCATATTTAGAGGCAACCGCTTTGGTTTTGGCTATATGTATCTCCAGAAAGCTACGGTGTACTCCTTCAATTTCTACAAACGGATTCAGAGCTTTAATCACACCGGCTCCTTTGGTCCAGCGGCTACCTACTCCGGCGGCTAAACTCAGAACCGCTACTTTACATGCACCTATAGCTTCCTCACCCGCAGGAATAAACTTATTTAGTTCTGCCAGTGACGCAATGTCTGGAGGCTGCACGACTTCAATGGTAGTCTCGTTGGGCAATCTGTTTCTGGAGAGGCCAATGTTACCTTTCTGTAGCTGTTCTCTTATTTCTTCATGCTGAATGTAATCAAAGCCGTTCTCTTTTTTTATACGGTCTGCTTTTTCATTTTCGGCACTGCGGCTGCCTTGCGAAGACGGGTCTGATACGTTGAACAGGTTGCTGACAATGGTGCGCAGGAGCGGGTAGGCTATATTGTCTTGACTGCATTTGGTGGTGTAGAAGTCTATCTCAGCCCGGCGGATGTAGTTAATGGACTGCGGATCTTTCTTCACCAGGTCAGAAACGTGTATGCCGTAATATTGCTCTGGCATCATGGCGTCTGATCCCTCGTGCAAATAAGACCAAGAGCCTTTGTGATTAATGCTCCAGTTGTATACAATCGGCTCCATGGCGAACGGTAAAGAAGCCGATAGTTCACTCTTTGTGGTCTGTAAGATTTCCAGTACCCGCAGCTTGTACTCTTCGTACTTTTCAGGAGCCACGAACATGCCCATGCCGCCCCCAGACATGCCGCCCAGCATCAGGAAGCCTAAATAATTATCACCAAACGCTTTCTTGGCTTTCCTGATAATTTCTTCTGTAAAGTGGGTGGAAGCCCAAGGGATAATGGTCTTAATGGGATGCTCAAAATTATAAGCCGTGTTGACGGCCAACTTCTGGATGTCTCCTTCTTTTAAAGCCGCTAAAATGTTTTCAAAAACTTGGTTGGTTTTCTGGCGGGCATCCCATTCTTTTTCGCCGCGGAGCAGGTACTTCTCAGTTACCATTTCCAGAATTGGCCCTACGTTAGAGGCCATGCCGCCGTGCATGAGCACCAGCGAGTTCATAAGTCTGTTGTCCATCTCTGGGTGCAGATCTTCGCCTCTCAGCACCCTGTGTTTTGGTAGCAGGGTGCCACGGCTAATGCCGTGTTCAGGGTCGCCGGGTTGGGCAATGGTGCCTTGTATGGCTTTGATGCCTGGCCATACGCCTCCAGAGTCTTGCCAGCCTCCGCCGGAGCCGCCAATCCATTCGCCTAAGATAGCTCTGGAGGCTACCAACCGTCGCTCACTTTCTTCCAGGCTGCCCACCAGGTTCTTGGTTTGACCAGTTGCCCGCATCAACAAGCTAATGATAGAACCCAATAAATTGGTAGATACCGCAAAGCGGGAGCCTTTCGGAATATCGTTTACTTTGGTAACCAATTCAATACCCATACCCGGTGCCACAATACGAGCCAAAATTTCTGGTAGAGATTGGTTTGTGCCTTCAAAAGAAGGTGGTATCAAACTTGAGGCAATCACACCCGCTTTCACTAAACTTAAATAGTCGTTCCCGAAGTTGAAAAGATCATCTAGTTCCGTGATGTCTTTGGTGGTGTTCAGGTCTATGCTGGTAAGCCGTAGCACTGGCTCCTGAATGACCCGCACGTAAGACTGTAGCGGAGGTTTTATGTCTTTGTCGCGGCCAAACACTCCCAGATCAATAGAAATGTTCAAGACACGGGCACCCTCTGGATAGTCCATGCCTAGGAAGAAAATATCTGACCAGCCGCTGTGGGTTAGGTCCATCCGGACAGAGGTTTTTTCTTCTAAGAGAGGATAGAAGAGGGAGCCTTCCTGTCTTTGCAGTAACTGCGGATGAATTTTGATGGGGTGCTCTTCCTGATGGCCCACCCGGAACATCCACTGATTGCCTTTGCTGGAGCGCACACTCTTTCGCACCTGGTCGGCCAGAATCTGGAAAGACAGGTGGTGGTAACTTTCGGCTAAACCACTGAAGAGGGCAGCGTTGGGGCCGGTGGCATCTATTTCCTTTAGAAAGGTAGCAATGGCCTGCTCAAACCTTCTGGCCAGCAGATCTTCAAAGCCGGCATATGGTATTTTGCCCGTGGCCGGAGTGTCTGTCGCTTCCATTAAAAAGAACCGGTAGCCGGCAAACAGAAACAGAATAGCCCTTACTTTGTCATATAAGTTGGGAGTTGCTTTGCGGAAATCGTCTAACTCACGCAGTGCTCGGTATAGCTCCTTTGAGGAGAGGCTACGGCTCAACTCGTAAAAGGACCTGTCTCTTTGCGTGGGGTCAGTAGACGTGATGGTTTGTATGAATATGTTCATCTGCCGGTTTTATCAATCTTGAAAGCCTGAGAGAACAGGAAATATTCCTGCAGATTTTACTTTGCGTTACGCTGGTTTGCTTCGGCTAAAAGTTCTACCATGGTAGTGAGGGTTTCGTCATGGGCTTGTCCGGCCAATCCTAAAGCAATCTGTGCCTGTAGTAAGCCCTGCTTTTTGCTCAGGTCGTAGCGGTTTCCTTTTACTTCAAGGGCAAGATATTTATCGGTAGAGGCGAGTTCTTGTATGGCGGGGGTAAGTTGAATGTTATGGCTTCCGCTGTCAACTTGTGTCTGGAGAATCTGGAACACAGTAGGAGGGAGCGCATGCATTCCGAAGAAGCAGAGGTAATAACCCGCCCGTAATCCTGAAGTTTGCAACTCTAGTTCAGCGGTGCTGACAGAGGGCTTTTCAATGATTTTCTCAATCTGGTAAACGCCTTTTTGGTTAGGCAAGTGTTTACCCGTTAAGGTGCCGTAGCGGTGAATCTGGTGTTCAATGGTAGGGTTCACAGCCGAGGCGCCGCATTCTTGCTCCAGCGCAAGATTGATTAATTGTGCTGCACAGCGCTGAGTAGGGTCATAAGACACATACAAGTGGTCACCCAACAGTAACAAGAAAGGCTCATTGGCTACAAAGTCGCGGGCTAGGTAAACGGCGTGGCCGTAACCCAGTGGTTCGGTTTGCTCAATAAACTGTACTCTGCTTCTGAGGGTGTCTATTTTGTCAGCCTCTTTCTGGGCCCAGTCTGTGTTCGCGAAAGACTCTAGCAAGTTGTTCCTTAAAGAGGCAAAAGCTTCTTGGTAACGAGGGCCATCGCCGGGGGCGCAAATAACCGCAATTTCTTCAATGCCACTGGCAAAGGCTTCTTCCGCAATAATCTGGATAGCTGGTTTGGTCAGTCCGTCCACATCAATAACCGGAAGCATGGCTTTCTGTACGGTATCAGCTACGGGGTACAATCTTTCGCCGCGTGCCGCTGCGGTAATCACAGCCTTTCTTATTTTCATAGCTTAGGTATAAAGTTCAAGTAGTGGTCAGGCAATTTACTTAAATACTGCCTACTAAAAGTGTTGGGAAATCATTTCCGAATCCTACAAAAACAGCCTTCTGTTTTAGGCGTGATTTTCCAAAACCAGCCGTAAAACAGCCTAATTATAACACCAACTGCTCAAAAAGCTGCCGAAGCTTCTCTTCAGGATCTTGGCAGAGGCCGGGGTGTATAGGCGAGGTTTGCACAATGGTGCTGCGGTTGGCCGCCAACCACCGGAACCTGCTGGCAATGGCGAATTGCCCAATCACGCCGCCTTGGCTGCGCCCGGCACATATACGCTCAAATGCCTGCAGGCGTTCTTCTAGCTCTTTAAGGTCTACCTCTTTGGAGAAAGCCTGCAATCGTTCCTGCGGCAAATGGTATAGGGTTTTCAGAAAGCCTTTGGAAGAGCAGAACAGAATCACGCCCACGTTCAGAAACTCCTCGCGCTCCACCCGGGGCACAACCCGAATGACGGCGTACTCAAATAAGTGCTTTTCTTGCATGTTGCGCTTCTTTGACAAAGGTTTCTGAATGGGCCAATCGGGTAAGTAAAAAGTTCAGGTAAGCCTGGCGGTGCTCCTGAAAAGTCTCAAAAGGGGCATCTTTTAAAAGCCAGTCGTCCGGAATTAGGGAGACAATGGCTTCTACCCGCTCAGGTGTGAGTATTTTCTTGGCTTCGGCATCGGCGGCTTCTAACTCAGATGCTTTGGGCAGCAGCACGTGGTCTTTTACCTGCGGAAACGGCTTCTTGCCTTGTTCTTCAATGTTGTTCCAGGAATGGTGGAAATAGAAAGCTGCGCCGTGGTCAATAAGCCAGAGCTCTTTGTGCCACATGAGCATGTTGGTGTTGCGCGGGGTGCGGTCTACGTTCGTGATGAGGCAGTCTAGCCACACAATTTTAGAAGCCAGAGCGGCATCAACTGAATTCACCAGCGCATCAAACGTGATGGCACCAGACAGGTAATGCAGACCCAGATTAAGCCCTTCGCTGAAACGAAGCAGATCCTGTATTTCCTCGTCGGGTTCGGTGCGGCCGAAGGCTTCATCTAAGTTGGCGAAGACAATTTCGGGTACTCTGAAGCCCAACGCTCGAGCCAGTTCACCGGCTACCAGTTCGGCAATAAGCGCTTTCACGCCTTGACCGGCACCTCTGAATTTAATGACGTACAGAAAATCATCATCGGCTTCTACAATGGCCGGCAAAGAGCCTCCTTCGCGGAGGGGTGTGACGTAGCGGGTTACGTCAACGGTTCTTATTTCTGGGGGAATCGTCTCCATACTTCTGTTTTACCAGTTTCGGTTATGCCCTAGGCCATTAGCTGACCCGGCAACGGTGAGGTACATCTTTTAGCGTGAGAAGTTTTTCAATGTAAAAACCTCTAACCCAAGGCACACTTCTGTAAAGGTACGTTTTCGGCCTGTTTTTCAGAAAATAAATCGAAAACACAGGTCTCAAGAAAGTATGGGCCATGACGTAGCGCACCACAAGGGTTAAGTTTTGGAGAGGCTTCGTTTTTTCTTGTGGCTGATGGTCTTGTCTACCAAGAGAGAAGTAAAAGCAACGGCGTTCAAACCCACCACATTTCTCCAGAATACCGGTGCGCCAGAGGTGGGTTTTACAAAATAGTGATGGGCGGCAAAGGCGTTGAGCAAGCCGAAGGTGACAAGACGAGTGAGGTTGTTTTCAGATGTCTTTCCCCCGTTGAACGCCCCTAGGGACATGACATGATAGCTGGCAGCCGACCAATAGGCTCCGTTTTTGGCAAAAGCAGGTGTGCTTACGAGTAAAATCATAGATTCTGCCAATAGTGCCTCGCCTAACACGTTTTTGAACTTCTTCCCCTCGGGTTCCGGAATCAGGACAACCGGTATTGAATCGGTTAGGGGAGGAAGTAGGTCCGTTTTTGTGTGCACCAGAAAAGGATTGGGTGTATAGCGGCGGGCTAAGGTAGGGAAGTCTCCAGTGGGTGCTACAAGTATGCTGGAATCTTGCTTTAATGTGGTGACAATAGCGGTTGTGTCTTGCCCTATAGCAGGAAAAAAGGCAGTGGCCATGAAAAGAGCCACTAGGTAACATAATTTGCGCATGTGAGCTGTGTTAAATTTTGATTACAGCACGAAAGTATGCGGCAGCCCATGGCTGGTAAAAAGTAAATTTACAAAAACATTACTTTTGGTAGTAAGTTGTTTGGTCGTAAATAACTGTATTACAATATATTAAAGCAAGCTTGTGTTACTTTTGTACTTGCCAGTAAGTAGTTGATTTACCCGAAAACCTGTTTACTTATTTGCCTTCGGCTCTTGCACCCGCGTGAAATTCAAATCCTGAAAATCATAGCTGAAATCGGTGAGCGGGGAGATGGGGGCCATGGTAATGCCTTGGGCGCGGCCCTCAAAATCAAGGGAGAAATTCACGAAGGCGTCGGCGTCCATGCTGCGGTGTTTCCATTTTACAACGTAGGTGGTGCCTTTGTAGGCGAACAGTTGACCGGTGAGTTTGGGCGACTTCTTAGCATCGAACCAGAGCTGGCCGTTCTTCAGGGAAATGGTCACCTCGCCCAGCCAAGGGTCTCGGTAGGTGCCCAGAAAAGCGCTGTAGTCGGGTTTCTTTTTCTGCTGCTTCTGCATGGCGGCCACTTGCTTCCAGATAGCATCGGTCTCGTTTCCGGCTTCGGCCAGGGCCTCGGCGCGGGCTTTGGCGTACTGGGCCACGCGGTCGGTGCCGGACATGTGAAAGTAGCTGTCCTTTATTTGGTCAGTAATAGCCCGGAACGCGCCGCCTTCCTGCTGGTTCGTCAGGACAATAATGCCCAGGTTCAGCTCCGGCAGCATGGTGATTTGCGTGACCATGCCTTCCAGCCCGCCGGTGTGGCTCAGTTGCTTGTAGCCTTTGGCGTCTGACACAAAAAAGCCCAGGCCGTAGGCCGCGAAATGCGAGTTGTAGTTGCCGGGGTGGCGCACCGGAATAATGGTCTGCGGCGTCCAGAGTTCTTCGTGCACGGTTTCAGAGATAAGCCGCTGCCCGTTTCCGTATTGGCCGTGGTTCAGGTGCATGAGTACCCACTTGCTTAAATCTGCCACGCTGGAGTAAATGCTTCCGGCGGCGTGGTCTATCTCAGAGCTATGGCGCTGCACCACGCGCACTTTGCCCTCTACCATGGCGTGGCCGTCTATCACGTTGGTCTGGTCTTTCAGGCGCTCATAACTGGCCGCAGATTCACGCATGCCCAGGGGCTGCAGAATGCGTTCCTCCACAAATTGGTCCCAGCTTTTTCCGGTGACGCGGGCCACCACTTCGCCGGCCACAATGTAGAAGTTGTTGTCATAGTCATATTGGCTCCGGAAGCTGGAGGTGGGCTTAAGGTGGCGCAGGTTGTAGATAATGTCTTTGAGGGTGAAGCTGTTGGAGTCTGGCCAGAGCATAAGGTCACCGGCGCCCAGCCCCAGGCCGCTGCGGTGGGTGAGCAGGTCCCGGATGGTGAATTCCTCGGTCACGTAGGGGTTGTACAGCTTGAACTCCGGAATATAGTCCTGCACCTTGTCGTCCCAGGTCAGTTTGCCCTCGTCTACCAGAATGCCCAGCGCCGTGGCCGTGAACGCCTTGGTGTTAGAGGCTATCCCGAAGCGCGTGTGCGCATCGGTTTTCTCGCGGCTGTTCAAACTCCGCACTCCGTAGCCTGCCGCGTGCACCACTTTCCCGTCTTTCACCACGCCCACCGCAATGCCCGGCACGTTGAACGCCTGTAGGGTGCGCTGCGCCAGCTCGTCTATCTGCGCGCTGGTGAGCCCTTGGGTAAAACCGAGGGTGGTGGTAGTGAGGAGGAAGAGGGTGAGGAGGAGGGGTTTCATTTTTAGTTGTAGATGGTAAGATAAGGGATTCGTGTGTGGTGTCTTAGCAGCCGAAGAGTACTATGTACTAAAAACATTGTTAAAAGGCGTATTTTCAATATAATTAGGGTTGTCTATATCTTTTTGCCACAATTCTTTTATCCTAACTAATTCTTCCTTTTGAATTAAGACAGTGTTAGATTTTGATTCAACTTCTAATAATTTTTCCAAAATAATTTTCCGCCCTTCCAATGTTATGGGGCCTAAACCTTTTTGTCCATTTCTTCTTTGGTTACACCTATATTTGGGATTATCTCTGAACTCTGCTACCCAATTTCTAAATTCATGCAAATGGGTTAATTGAGAATACCCATTTTCAATCATTTTTGATATTGATTTATCTTTTCTTACAACTGTACAAGTCCAGCAACCAAATCTACTGCTGCGGCAGGATTTACCTGGAAGTTCCCTGTAAACAGGGCACTCTGAGCCTGCGTCTTTATACAGTTCTCCAAGTTTTTGTGTATCTATGCTTTTTGGTAAACTATTGAATTTTAGAGTTGACCAAACATCTTTTATGGAATGATATATTATTGGACTGAATATTTGGTTTTTTTTAGATCCTGATTGAGTTAAATAATACTCTGTCTTTGAGTGTTTAGATATAGCTCTATCCCGTTGTTCACTTTCACCCTTGCGAATTCCCAGCAATACTGTTGCTTTTGGGTAACTGTCAATAATTTGCTTTACAGGATTTATTCTTAATTTGTCTGTACACCATCTGAAAATATTAGTTGGAGTAGGGTATCCTCTTCCGATTACTTTAACAAAGAACCTGTCGTCTAATTTGGGTATAGCGATTATATATTTTATAGGTAATCCTAAACCAGTACATTCCGCCTTAAGACTTTCAAAGGTTTGGTACACATATTTAGTAATTACAGGGTTTTCGACTCCTGTATCACAATAGATAACCGTGATTTCTTTATGAAAAGAATTTAATTCAGACAATGCAATAATCACTAGCTTTAATAGTGCTGAAGAATCTTTCCCTCCGCTATATCCTAGAAACCATGGGCAATCATCTTTTAAGTATTCTTGCTTAATAATATTAATGGAGTTTTGATCCTTTGCAAGATCTGGAGTTAAACAGTTATTGCAAAATTTCATCAATTTTTTCTTTTAAAGTTTTGATATAGTGCGTCTCTATATATTCAAGTTGATCATTGGAAAGGTTAAAATGTTTAAATATAGTTAAGATATGTAATGAGAATGATAAAAGCCCTATTCCTGCTAACAAAATACCAGTCATCCAAATACTTGTATTTTTTGTGGGTACACCAATTCCTAAGTATATAAGAGAGGCAAAGATTGAAATCAAGAACACATCGGCAGTAGAAGTCCATAAGATTCCATTAGAGTATACTAATTGACTTTTTGCAGTAAGCGAAGCATCATTGTCTATGATTTTGTAAAATATATGCTTAAGTCTTTTTTGCTTTAAAAAATTAATTTGCTCTTGAGTGAGTTCCTTGTTGTAGATTTTTAGTAAGGAACTTGTTATATTTAAATCTATTTTTCGATGGGAGTAATTTGTTATGAAGAATCTAGTATTAAGCATATTATAAACTGCTCCAAGAACAAGTGCAGGAATTGTTAAAAGACTGTAGGCAAGCCATTCTTCACCAATTTTGTATTTAATACCCATTTGGAAAAGGAGAGGAAGGAATGCAAGAATCAAAGCAAGACCAGGGATTAATAGTCTTAGAAATTTAAGTGTTTTTCTTTCCACAAGTTAATATTTAAAGTAGGGTCTTGTGTGAATAACGTTCAGTAATTATCCGAAGTTTACATTTATATGTAGTTGATTTGAATCTTTTCTAATCTTTATTATATAATTCAACTGCGGATTGAATTAAATCAGTTACGATTTTTTTCTTCTTGTCAAAATTTTGAGTTGTTACTGCAAAACGCAACCATTTGTCTCTGACTACTGCTGATACTCCCTCATCTTCTAATTTTTGAATCCATTCATCAGGATTTTCAATTTCGGCCAGAACGTTTGTAAACTGCTTTTTTGGCTTAAAATGAATAAAATTTCTTGATTTATACCCGTCAGACAGGCCTATGTAATATTTGTTGTAATTGAGCTTTAACTTGGGTTCTGCTTTTTCATTTATAATTTCTAAAAGCTTGTCAACTATTTCAACATTTTTAGGAGTTGACCTATTGTTCCAATAATTTCTATCAGTTTCTGCTAATTTACTTTCAACTATATCATCATTTCTTAACGCAAACCTGTCCATAACTTTTGTAAAGTTTAGAACAATGTTACCACCTACTTTTAATGCTGTTATTTGAATTATTATTAGAGGTATGTGCCCATTAAAAAGGCCTAAAACATTTAGAAACCTACTAGTTATATCTTCAGCTATCAAAACTCCACAATGGTCGTATTGAGGATAACGCCTTTTTTCAACATCCCAATATTCAATGCAGCGAATAATGTGACTTTCATCAGTTTGCCCAAGTTGGAGCTCAACTTCATATCTGGCATTATTTTCAAAATCTGCAAGTAAAAGGTCGAGCCGACCAGATTTATGTTGTTTTCTTTCTCTGTCAATAAGCTCTAATTCTCCTAATCCAATTATTTGAGGGTTCTCTGCAATCCTATCTTGCAACCATATTTCATTAAAGTCAGGATGAGTTTTTAAGTTTAGTTTTTCTGCTGTTGTGAATGTTAATTTTGTCATTTCAAACTTATTAAAGTAGCTGCCAACGCGTAAATAATGCACCGGTTCAATTTTTTTACATAACCTCAAATGAGGTCGGTGCAGTTTTTAAAAATAAGAAATAAATAAGCCTTGATAATATTATATATTATTTTCGAGATACAATATATAAAATTTCATCTTGTTTACAACTTCTTTCCCCAAAAACAGCCCCGAAGTGCAAAACCACCGCCTCCGCCTGCAAAACCCAGAAAGAAATCGCACCTTTGTAGAAGTTTCGGCGGGGGAACCGTAAAAGGGGAGAACCGCCACCACCTCGGCCGCTGGCCGGAACCATTGCGCCCATGAAATTCGAGGATTACCATATCAACCCCGCCATCAAGAAAGCCCTGGACAAACTGGGCTTCAAGAAACCCACCGATATCCAGTTTAAGGCTATTCCGCCCATCTTGAAGGGCGAAGACGTGCTGGCCATCGCGCAGACGGGCACGGGCAAGACCGCCGCGTTTGCCATACCCGTGCTGCACCTGCTGCATGAGCGCAAGCAGTACGGCCGGCAAGACGGCATCAAGTGCCTGGTCATGGTGCCCACCCGCGAGCTGGCCATCCAGATTACCGAGGTGTTCCACACGCTGGGCAAGCACACCCGCGTAGAGACCATGACCGTGTTTGGCGGGGTGGAGCAGGCGCCCCAGATAGAGAAATTGCAAGACGGCATAGACGTGCTGGTGGCCACGCCCGGCCGCATGTTTGACCTCGTGAGCCAGGGCCACATCCGGCTGGAGCGCGTAGAAATGCTCATTTTGGACGAGGCCGACCACATGCTGGACTTGGGCTTCATCAAAGACATCCGCGACGTGCTGCGCCACCTGCCCCGCAAGCGGCAGACGCTGTTCTTCTCGGCTACCATCAATGAGCACATCAAAGACCTGGCGTACTCGCTCGTGACCAAGCCCATCCGTATCCAGATTTCGCCCAAAGACCCCGTGTCTAAGAACGTGGACCACAGCGTGGCGTACGTGGGCATGGACGACAAACGCTACTTTCTGGAGCGCGTGGTGAAAGAGAACGAGGGCAGCAAAATACTGGTGTTCGTGCGCACCAAAGTGCGGGCCGAACGCGTGCACAACGCCATGGAGCGCGTGGGCATTATCACCGAAACCCTGCACGGCGACAAAGACCAGAAAGACCGCCTCAACTCGCTCAACCGCTTCAAGCGCGGCGACGTGAAAGTGCTCATCGCCACTGACGTGAGCTCCCGCGGCATTGACATACCAAGCGTAGAGTACGTAGTCAACTATGACCTTCCCGACGTGCCCGAAAACTACGTGCACCGCGTAGGCCGCACCGGCCGCGGCACCCAGAAAGGCAAATCGGTCTCGTTCTGTGCCCCCGAGGAAAAACCCATTCTGGACGTGATTGAGGAATACTTGGGCAAGCCCATCAAAGTCCTAGAAATCAATAAGGAAGATTACACCAGTACCATTGACTTCTCTGCGGAGGTAAAGCCAGATTTGAAGAGTTTGCTGCGTGAGGTGGAGGAGTTTGAGAATCAGAAGAAAGGGAAGAAGAATAAGAAGAAGTAAGCGTTTTGGTGAAAGTTTTTGGAAACCCGTTTTCGGGCTGTTTTATGGAAAACAGGCTGAAAACGGGTTTTATCTTTTCAGTGGATTTACTCAGGCAATTTTCTCTGGCGCAAGCGTCCGCTTGTGTCCGCACGCATTGTTGATACTCCCCCTTTGAAGGGGGCGAAGGGGGTGTTTACACCTGCCGGTCCACGCGTTGTCGATCCTTCTCTTTTGCGGTCATCCCGAGCATCGCCGAGGGATCTAACGAAGAAGCAGTCCTTCTACCAGTTATTTTCCTTCCACCACCGCTTTACCGCCTGCCGTTGTTGTGTGTTATCACCAACAACCTAAAAAGCCTCTGCTCCCACTGCCTTTGTTGCTAAACCTCTAGGTATGTCTCTCCCTGCTTAGGTTTGTCACTTTTCTCCTTGATGAGAAAAGTAACCAAAAGAATCAAGAAGCCCTTAAACTCGCTGCCGCTCAAACAGTAATGGCTTCAGTTAATTTACCACCTGGCCCATGTGCGCTGTTCCATAGCGGAAGTGGCTACTGCTAACTTGAACCTGTATCTCGTGCTCCCGCTAAGCGCCTCGGCGCCTACGGCTTCTGCGTTGCCCGCTCCCGCAGGAGACGCTAAGGTGGGAATGGTTTCTATTCTTTTTTGAGACTCGCGACTCGTGACTCGTGACTCAGAACTCAGGACTCAGAACTACTCCAAGTCCTGCTAGTGTCTGTGCCAACTGCTGCCGCTGAATCAAAATATCGAATGAAAGAAGAAAGGAATAAAAGGTGTCTAAACATAAGTAGTGTTGTGTCGTATTTTATTTTTAGGTTTGTCTAAAAATAGTAATTCAATTTTGAGCATGCGAAAACAACTACTCCTCCTGCTGGCTTCTTTGCTCACTTTTACTGTTGCTGCCCAACAAACAACTATTTCTGGAACAGTGAAAGACGCGCAGACTCGGGAGCCGTTAGGGTTCTGCAACATCAGCGTTCTGAACTCCACCCTAGGTGCCATGGCCGATGAGAAAGGGAAATTCAAACTCTCTGTTCCGCATAATCTTGCTTCTGGTCAGTTGGTGGTTTCTTTTCTGGGGTACCAAAACGACACCCTTCCGCTGCAGTCGGGCAAAACAAACTTTCAGGTGAATTTAAAACCCACAGCCGGCAAACTGCAGGAGGTGGTGGTAACGGGCACCATGAAGGAGATGAGCCGGCTGGAGAGTCCGGTGCCGGTGGAGGTGTATGCGCCTGCGTTTTTCCGGAAGAACCCGACGCCCAGTCTGTTTGAGGCCGTGGGACAGATAAACGGGGTGCAGCCGCAGCTCAACTGTAACGTGTGCAACACCGGCGACATCCACATCAACGGCATGGAAGGGGCGTACACGCTAATTCTGATAGACGGAATGCCCATTGTCAGCAGCCTTTCGTCGGTGTATGGCCTGAGCGGAATCCCGAACAGTTTGGTGGAGCGCATTGAGGTGGTGAAGGGACCGGCGGCGTCTTTGTACGGGTCGGAGGCGATGGGCGGCATCATCAACGTCATCACCAAAAGTCCGCTGAAAGCCCCAAAGGTGAGCGCTGAGGTTTTCGGTACCTCGTGGGGCGAGGTCAGTTCAGACGTGGGGCTGAAGTTCAAGGCCGGAAGCGCGCACGCCTTGATAGGCGTCAACTACTTCCACTACCAAAACCCCGAAGACCGCAACCACGATGGCTTTACCGATATGACGCTGCAGAGCCGTGTGTCGGTGTTCAACAAGTATGATTTTGTTCGGCCCGAAAACCGGCAGGCCAGCGTGGCGGCGCGGTACGTGTACGAAGATCGCTGGGGCGGGCAAATGAACTGGGGCAAAGAGCACCGCGGCTCAGACCAGGTCTACGGCGAAAGCATCTATACCAAACGCTGGGAACTGATCGGGCTGTACCAGCTGCCGGTGCGGGAGCGCATCATATCGCAGTTTTCTTTGAACCGGCACCAGCAGAATTCGTTCTACGGCACCACGCCTTTCCATGCCGACCAGCTGGTGGGTTTCGGGCAGCTGTACTGGGACAAGCAACTGAACGCCCGCCACAGCCTGCTCTTGGGCAGCTCGTTCCGGTACACCTGGTACGATGACAACACCCCCGCCACAGCCACGGCAGATGCTGCTCAACCGCAGAACCAACCGGTCACCACGCCTTTGCCCGGGCTTTTCGTGCAGGATGAGTGGACGCTCACGGAGAAACACAAACTGCTGCTGGGCTACCGCTATGACTATGACAAACGGCACGGGCACATCCAGTCGCCGAGAGTGGCCTACAAATGGACGCCGGGGCCGCAGCACGCCATCAGGGCCAGCTTCGGGACGGGCTACCGCGTAGTAAGCCTGTTCACCGAAGACCACGCCGCCCTCACCGGAGCCCGTGAGGTAGTCATTACGGAGAGATTGGAGCCAGAGCAGTCCATCAATACCAATTTGAACTACCTGTGGCAGGCACCGCTGGAACCGTTTCTGCTCACCGTAGATGTAACGGGTTTTTACTCTCGATTCAGCAATAAAATCATAGGTGACTTTGACACCGACCCGCAGAAAATCATTTACGCCAACCTGCAGGGGCATGCGGTGTCTAAAGGCATTTCGGCCAATACAGAATTCTCGTTCTACATTCCCCTGAAAATAGCGGCCGGCGTCACGTATATGCAGGTGTACCAGAAACGGGCGGCAGGCGAGGGGCCGCTGGCGAAAGTGGTGCAGCTGCACGCGCCGGAATGGTCCGGTACCTACTCCGCCAGCTACACTTTCCCGGCGCAACTTACCGTAGACCTGAACGGCACCTGGACCGGCCCTATGCGCTTGCCTATTCTTCCCTATGATTACCGTTTTGAATATTCGCCCTGGTTTACCATCATGAACGTGCAACTAACCAAGAAAATGAGTAACGGGCTGGAGGTATTCGGAGGAGTGAAGAACCTGCTCAACTTCGTGCCCCAAAACCCCATCATGCGCCCCTTCGACCCCTTTGACCGCACCGTTGATGACCCCATCACGAACCCGCACGGCTACACTTTTGACCCCAGCTACAACTACGCCTCGTTGCAGGGCATCAGGGGCTTTCTGGGAGTGCGGTATAATCTGCTGAAGTAAAAGAGGAGGGCGATTTGGAGCTGTTTTTTTGAAACTAGGCTGAAAACGGGTGTCATTCTGTAGCCGCATTAATAATTTTTTTTTTATGGCAAGCGCGCTTGTGTCCGAACGCATTGCTGAAATAAACGTGTGGACTCAAGCGGACGCTTGCGCCAGGTTAGAGTAGTATTTGATTAGAAGAACGACCTACTTTTTCAAAGCCTTTCTGATAAAATAAGCTCCGGCCAAGGCGGTACCGGCAAAGAAAACCGCCGAGGATAGTTTCTTGAACCTGTTCACGGTGCTGGGCTTGCCTTCCATTTTGGAGAGGTTGTAGTAGGCGGGGCCTTCGAGTACTTTGCCCTCAAAGTCGAAGCGGCTGCCGTGGCAGGGGCAATCCCAGCTGGTCTCTGATTTATTCCAGTGCACCACGCAGCCCATGTGGGTACACATGGCAGACACTACGTGCAAGTGGCCGGAGTGGTCGCGGTAGGCGCCATAGTTCTTGCCGTCTATCTCTACGTTTTTACCTTCACCCACCGGAATTTCATCTAGCTTTTCTACCTGACTGCGGTACGGCAGGTCCTTAATGAGCTGCATCATCACATCGGTGTTCTCCTTCATGAACTTGCCAGCCGACTTCATGGGGTTGTGCCGGTTAGGGGAGTACATATCGGCGTATGGATTTTCCTTGCCCAATATGAGGTCGCTGATGACCATGGCGGCCAGGGTGCCGTAGGTGAGGCCATCGGCGGCGTAACCGGTGCCCACGTAAATGCCGGAATCTTTGTCGCGCTGACCAATGTAGGGCAGACCGTCGGCGGGTTTGTATTGCTGGGCACCCCAACGGTATTCAACAGATTTTACATCGAACCGCTCCCGCACGTACTGCTCCAGCTTCTGGAAGTTCTCCTGGTTGTTTTCTTTGTGCCCCACCTTGTGCGACTCACCCAGAACAAGCAGGAAGTGCTCGCCTTGGTCGTTGGTGTAGGTGCGCAGCGAGTGGTGGTGCATGGCGTGGTAGTTCCAGTAGGTGCCTTCGGGGTAGGGCTGGTTTAGTTTCACGCCCAGCGCATACTCGCGGTAAGGCCCCAGCAGCGTATGCAGAAACCAAATGCCCTTGGGCGTATGGGTGGCGTGCACTACCTGCTTGGCCCGCACCTTTCCGTGCTGGGTGTGTACCACATGGGTATCGCCTTCGTCTACCTTCAATACTTTGCTGTTCTCGAAAATCTGGCAGTTAGGCCCAGCCGTGTGGCGGGCGAGGCTTTTTACATACACCATGGGGTTGAACTGCGCCTGGTGGTCTAGCCTGAACGCGGAACCGATGGGAAAAGGCAGGGGCGAAGTGGTGTCAAAATGCGCGGGAGTGCCTGCGGCCTGGGCTATCTCAAACTCGTTGCGGATGAATTCGTCTTCTTCGGCGTGCTCGGTGGTCAGGTAAAATGGAATCCGTTTGAAGTGGCAGTCGATGGAGAATTTGTTCGTCAAGCTCTCAATCATATCAACCGCCGAAGCTCTGGAAGCCATCACTCTGCTCACCGTTTCCTGGTCGTACTTGGTTTTGAGTTTCTGCAGGTACTCGCCTACGTAAGAATAGAGGTTTCCGGTGGAATAGCCCGTGGTACTTTCGGCTACTTGCAAAGCTTCCAGCACGACCACCCGCTTGCCGGCGGAGGCCAAAAGATGCGCCGTGGTGATACCGGTAATACCGCCGCCAATAATGGCCACGTCGGCTTCAATTTCTTCGTGTAAAGTAGGGTAATGCGTAGCTTCGGCATCTTGCCGCCAGATAGAAGTTGTCTTCATAGGTTTATTTTTCAGGTTTGGTAGAAAGGCATTCAAGGGTATACCTACATTAAACGCGATGAATCTGAAAAGGTAGGAGGGGCGGTACTTGAATTCAGGACTTTCACCTGCTCTACTGGATATAACTTGCTTTACTTACTTCTTGCTCTTCCGGATTTGCAATCCGGAAGCGGGTATACAGGGGATTTGTAATCCCCGTTGTTGCGCCATTGAACGGAAAAGCCGCGGAAGTAGTATTTGCTGCCCTTATCACTTTTATAGCATTATCCGTAAGCCACAGGCTACTTGAGGCAAAGTGGGATTTATAAATCCCGAACAGCGACGTCGAGGTTATGGTGTTTTTAGCCTAATTTTCGAAAAACAGCCTAAAAACAGCTCATACCGTTGAGTAGCTAGTTTGAAATACTTTCGTTAGCAAAGGTGAAGTGAGAAGAAGATGAATCTCCGCCACTACCTCTGCCGTTCACATAAATCAACATTCAACTACTCAGTCTCATGTCAGCAGCTTATTACTCTTCTAAAGTTGTTCTGATTACCGGAGGTGCCCAGGGCATAGGATTAGGAATGGCTCAGGCCTTCGCACAAGCCGGGGCAAAGGTTATTATATCAGATGTTGACGCTGAAGCAGGTAAAGAGGCAATAGTTCGTCTGGAAGAGCAGCACCTGCAGGCGGAGTTTCTGCCTTGCGATGTAGCCGAGGAAGACCAGGTGAAGCAATTAATGGCTGCAATAGAGCAGAAATACAACCAGCTGGACGCGCTCATCAACAATGCCGGAATAGCCTCGCCCGCCCGAAAGCCTTTGGCTGAATTGCCGATGGCAGAATTTGACCAGGTGCTGAACGTAAACCTGCGCGGCCCTATGCTATGCACCAAATATGCGTTGCCGCTTCTGCAGAAAGCCGCACACCCCGCTGTGTTGAACATTAGCTCTACCCGCGCTTTCATGTCGGAGCCCGATACGTTTGCCTACTCGGCCTCCAAAGGCGGGCTGGAGGCGCTCACGCATTCGCTGGCGGTAAGTCTGGGGCCTAAGATACGGGTAAACGCCATCAGCCCCGGCTGGATTGAAACCGGGCCGTGGGAGAAAAATAGTAAACGTTATGAGCCAGAGCACAGCGAAGAAGACAAAGCCCAGCACCCGGTGGGCAGGGTTGGGGTGCCGGAAGATGTGGCTGAGGCCGCTCTGTTTCTTTGCTCTGACCAAGCAGGCTTCATTACCGGCCAGAGCCTGATAATAGATGGTGGCATGACCGTGAAAATGATTTACCAATAGAGGCGCTGTTTTGGGCCTGATTTCTGAAAAAGAGGCCAAAAATGAAGCTTTCAACTAGCCACTACATCTGAAAATTTAACTTAGGTGCTGAACCTTTGTGTCGGAGTATTCAGTAAAAGACTTTAGACCAAAGATGGAGCCAATGCAAAACCTGCCAGATAATCCTAAACTGCTGTATGTAACAGATCCCATGTGCGCCTGGTGTTACGGGTTTACGCCCATCATTCGGCGGCTTCGGGCTCTTTGGTACGGCAGGCTGTCGGTGCAGGTGCTGGTGGGAGGGCTTCGGCCGTACGCGCAAGAGCCGCTCACTTCTGAAGAGTCAGACAAACTGGCGGTAAGCTGGCACCGGGCCCAGGAGAAATCACACCTGCCTTTTGACTATTCCTTCTTCCTGAAAAAAGAAATTTACTATGATACCGAGCCCGCCTGCAGGGCTCTGCTCACAGTACGGAACCTGCGGCCTAATTTAACATTGGAGGTGCTCCGCGCCCTGCATTCCGCTTTCTACGCCGATGGTCTGGATATCAGTAATCCACAGGTGCTGGTGCAGGTGGTAAAGCCATTCGGCATTTCTGAGAATCTGTTTTTGGCTCTCTTTGAAACCGAGGAAATCTACCGGCAGACCGAACAGGAATTCCAGTTCGTGGAAAATCTGGGTGTGACCACTCTACCAAGCGTCTACCTAGAACATCCCGCAGGGCCTCGGCTCATCTCCCGCGGCTTCTCCCAACTCCCAGACCTGGAAGAGCATCTTTTGCAGGCGTTCCAGATTCCATATTAAAAAACTCTAGCTGTTCCATTCAAAGAAAATGTACGGACAGATCGCGACCTGTCCCACTGCGGTGGCTGTCTTATTTTCTCTTGCTCCTGAGTGTCTTCGTTAGGTCCCTCGGCTTTGCTCGGGATGACCACAAAGGAGTAGGACCAACAATGTTTAGCTCTCCTTGTGTAAACATTCCCCTCGCCCCCTTCAAAAGGGGGAGTATCAGACATGCATGGTTGAGGTAAATATACTAAAGCAACTATATCTGGTCTGTTTGAGTAAAACATTAGAAATACTGAGCCAACCTTAAATGCCTACTACTATGATGAAAACAATAGCCGTTCTAACTGACTTTTCAGACGAAGCCCGCCACGCCACCACGTATGCTATAGAGCTAGCCCAAGCGCTGGAAGCGAAGTTGGTTTTTGTGCATGCCGGCCAATTAAATGCCTCCACCATGGGTACTTCTGTCACGGCCTCCGGATTAGCTTGGTCAGACCCTAATATATACAATCCTGCCACAGTGGAGATGGATGAAGAACGACTGCGGGACGAGGAGAGAAGGCTGAATGATATAGTATCAGAAGTTCGTCGTTCAGTGGCGCCCGACCAGCTGGTGGAGGCTGTTTTTCTAAGAGGAGTAGGCACCGATGTTATTCTGGATTACCTGGAGCAAAACCCAGTTGGGTTAGTGGTAATGGGCACCAAAGGTGCCCAGTCTTCTCTTGACCGCTGGATTGGCACCAACACCGGCTACATTATGGACAAAGCACCCTGCCCTGTTTTGGCTGTTCCGCGTCACAGCAACTACACCGGCCTCAAAAAGATTGTTTTCGCTGCCGACCCACACCATGAAGTACAGTGGCACATAGAGGAGTTAACCACCATTGCTAATACTTTCGGAGCCGAAGTAACGGTTCTGTATGTGCAGGAGCATGAAGGCGAACAGAAAGACGAGGATCGCTGGCTTGTGTTCTCCCAGAAAATGGAACTGCAGGCGCCCACGTTTAAATTCGCCAGAATCTTCAGTGGTGATTTGGCGCGTAGCATTGAAGAATACGCCCAAAGTAAAAACGCCGATATGTTGATCGTGGCCAAGCAGCACCGCTCTTACCTGGAGAATCTGTTCCATACCAGTACTACCGAGCGCCTTGCGCACGACAGCGTATTGCCGTTGCTCTCCTTGCCTGCGGTAGAAGAAGGAAAAGCGAGGCCTGATTCTATTTTTACGAGGTAGCAGGTTTGGTAAACGGTATTGGCACAGACACTAGCAGGTCTGCGCCATTGCCGTTTCTAGCCTGTTTTTCCAAAATCAGCTCCAAAACAGGTACCTTCAGAAGAAACTAGCTGCAATAGCAAACCTTATTACAGCTTTCCCACAAGTAACTTTCAGGATGACAAGAGAGAATATAATACACTTGACAATTCCTTATTCTCTATCAAAGTAAATTCGGAAACAGAAAGACGCCAGCAAAAGGCAGATTCTCCCCTTGAGGGGAGATAAAGAGGGGTGTTTACAAAGGAGAGCACGCATTGTCGATAAATCATTTCCTGAAGGATTGAATCCTAGATAGCATGGAACAATTGTAGGCAATGCGTGGACCGGCAGCTGTAAACACCCCTCTTCGCTCCCCTCAAGGGGAGAATCTCTGCAAAGGCGTAGAGGCGAAGTCTTTGGCAGTTGCAACTCCCTAGTTTACGTTAATTCCCATTTCCTAATTCCCAATTAAACCATACTCCCTCATAAACACCTCCTCCAGCTTCTTCGCTTCTGGCAAACCACCAGCGTAGGCGGCTTGTACTAAGTTCTGCAGCCCGTACAAGTTCAGCTGGCGCTCTCTGAAGAAGTGAGCAGGTTGCGTGCGGTAATAATTCAGCTGTGAGGCAAAACGGTTTGACAACAGGTTTGTCAAGTCTCGGGCTTCTTTGGTCAGTCCGGCTTGGGCGAGGGGCAGCACCAGGCTGGTGCTTTCATAGTTGTGCGGTGCGCCTTTGTCGGGCATGAGTTCCAGGGCTTTAATCAAAACGTGGCGGGCTTGGGCAGTGTCTCCGGCTTGTAAATGCGCTGAGGCCAGCTCCGCAAAATTGCTCCGGTACACCGGCACTATCTGCGTGGTGAAATTTTCCTCATACGGATGGTCATCTTCGGCCAAGCCGGTGTACTGGAAATTCTTTAATAGGCTTTCTTGGGTGCGGGCGCGGTCTACATAAAAGGGAGCCTTAGGGTCTGGGTTTCGGGCGGGCACCAACCGAAGCGCTTGCCCTTCTAACTGCAGGAACGGCTGCAGACCCAGTTCAGCCGTTTCAGAGCCGGTGCTGGCGAAGTAGATAGGTCGTTCCCATTGGTTTGCAGCCAGAACATCGAGCATGAAGAGGTGCTTTTTCTCCAATGCCCCAGCCGTTACTTCCCAGTTCATTACCTCCGGAACCTGATTCGCTCTTTCAGAAGAGACTGTTCCATTTTGCAGGACTGCGTTTCTGTCTACCCGAAGGCTTAGCTTTTTGGTGGGCAGTACACTGAGTGTTCGGCCGTCCTGAGTTTGCACCTGCAGCGCCGGATGGTTCTGTTTTAGCAAGTCCATGTACTGGTTTAAGTCCATGCCGCTGTCTTGCACGCTGGGGTTGGCCATGTACGGCAGGTAATTGTTTTTGCTGAAGGCGTAGTGCGACGGTTCTAATGTGGTGGGCAGCGGTGCTGAGGTGTTCACCTGCCGCATGGCCTGTTCCACGTACCAATCGGTGTTGAGGTAAGTCATTACCAGCACCCGCACATCGGTTCTAAAGCCCTCCACTTTCTGCGCGTACCACAGCGGAAACGTGTCGTTGTCGCCGTTAGTGAACAAGATGGCATTGGGCGCCACAGAACTTAACAAGTTTTTAGCGGATAGGAGAGCGTGGTAGCGGTTAGAACGGTCGTGGTCGTCATAGCCTTCGGCTAAGAGTATGATAGGAACTGAGAATGCCAGAACGGTGGCTATCACCGCTGTCGGAACCGCTGATTTCAGGAACTTGCGTAATCCTTCGGCGAGAGCCAGAACGCCTAAACCAATCCAGATGCTGAAGGCATAGTACGAGCCCGCAAAAGTGTAGTCCCGCTCGCGGGGTTCAATAGGCGGTTGGTTCAGGTACAGCACAATGGCTATGCCCGTGAAAAAGAATAAAAGCGCCACTACCCACGCATCTCTGTTTTGGCGCCGAAATTGGAAAATCAGCCCCAAAACACCTAACAGGAAGGGGAGCTGGAAGAACTGGTTCCGGTACTTGCTGCTGGCCATTGGCTCGGGTACGTCTTGTTTTTGTTTCCAAGGCCATAGCACCCCCGCGCCCTGCACTTCGCTTTCGCGGCCAATGAAATTCCACCCGAAATACCGCCAGTACATGTGGCCCAGCTGGTATTTCCACAGGAAACTCAGGTTCTGCCCGAAGCTAGGTTTCTGGCCCGCCTGTACGTCCACCCACTGCTGGTACGCCCGCAGGTGCACCGGCTGGTCTGAGTACAGGCGGGGGAGCAGGGTTTTGTCTTTGCCATCGTACACACTCTCAAACTTCTGGTCTACCACCACATATTTGCCGTTCTGCGGCGCGTATACCTTACCGGTGTTCTCGTAGCTCTGCGCCTGGGCAGGGAACTGCGGCCCGAACAGCAGCGGCCTTGAGCCGTACTGCTCGCGTTTTAGGTAACTCACGAAGGAGAGAATATTCTCAGGATTGTTTTCGTCAATAGGCGGATTAAAGCCAGACCGTATAGGCACCATCAGGTAAGAAGAATAGCCCACCAACACCAGTACCAGTGCCACCAGTGAAGTGTGCAACAGCGGCTTCTGATGCTGCTTCGCCCAGCGCAGTCCGTACACAATAGCTCCTGCCAGCAAGAGCAAGAACACCACCGCGCCGCTGCCAAAAGGCAAGCCTATGCTGTTCACGAAGAACACCTCAAACGCGCCTGCTATGGACGGAAGCCCCGTAATGACACCCTCCATCACCGCCAGCACCAGCGCCCCGCCAATGGCCAAGGCTGCCACCACGCCACCCTTTGTTAGTTTGTATTTCTTGAAATACACCAGCAGCGCCAACGCCGGAAGCGCCACCAGATTGAGCAGGTGCACACCAATGGAAAGCCCCACCAGATACGCCAGAAACAAGAGCCAACGGTCGGCCTCCGGAGCGTCTGCCTGTTCCTGCCACTTCAGCGCCGCCCACACCACAATGGCCGTAAAAAACGACGACATGCCATAGACTTCGGCCTCTACCGCACTAAACCAGAATGAATCTGTAAACGCAAAGGCCAACGCACCCACCGCCCCGCTGGCTATTAGCAAAATGCGTTGGGCAGGAGTAGGGCCTTCGGCCGAAATGGACATTAGCCGTTGCGCCAGCAGCGTAATGCTCCAGAACAGAAACAGCACCGTTCCCGCGCTACTCAACGCCGACAGAAAGTTCATCCACCACGCCACTTGTGATGTATCACCGAAACTGAACAACGTGAACAGTCGCCCGATGAGCAAAAAGAGCGGTGCCCCTGGCGGATGCGGCACCTGTAGTTTATAAGCCGCTGCAATGAACTCGCCCGTGTCCCAGAAGCTGGTGCTGGGCTCCAGCGTCAGCACATACACTCCCAGCGCCACTAAACCAACAAACCAGCCGGTTAAAGTATCAAGCTTTTGAAATGCGCGCCATGCCGGAGAAACCGTTACTTTTACTTTTGCTGGGAGAGGGGAGTCCTGCGGATGCGTTTCTGGCCTGTTTTTCCTGAAAATGCCCCAAAACGGAAGCGCCAACCCCACTACCACCAGCAACGGCCCCAGCGTGAGCCCCTGAAAGCCGTAACCCTGCGGGTGCGCGTCAGAAGCCATCAGGACAAACCCAAGTGCAATGATACCAATGCCAAGGAGCAGCGGCATGAACTGGCGTTTGGTGAATAGGAAATGTGGTTGTAAAACTGGTTTGCTAGGTGCTTTAATGATGGTACTCATAGTTGTCAGCGCTGTACTTACAGTTCTTGGTTCTCTATATAAATTGCTGTTCGGGATTTGCAATCCCGAATTTGGGTAACTGCGGATTTGTAATCCGCACAAAGGAGGCAGCTAGAATTGCGAAGGGGATTGCAAATCCCCAGTTAAATACTTCCGGATTGCAAATCCGAAAGAGCAAGGGTTCGCAAATCCGGAAGACAACAATGAAAGCAATTTCCTTTGCTAACTCCTTCTCCTTTGCAAACATACCGGCTTCTGTCAAGCACCTAGGTTAATGGTTTGTAAAAAGATGTTAATGAGATGTTAATGCGGTGGCGCAGAGGGAGAAAATCCGTACTTTTAACCCATGAGCAGACGGAAAATCCAAATCATTCTGGTGCTGGCCAGCGTTTCGCTGATGGCCTTGCTGGGCGCGCAACTGGTGTGGCTCACCAAAGCCTACAATGTGCAGGAACGGGAGTTCAACCACAGCGTGCAGGTGGCCCTGACCAATGTGGCCGACCAACTGCTGACCCAGCTGGGGCAAACGGCCTCTGCCAAGCCCATTCAGCAAGTAGCTTCTAATTTCTTCGTGGCCGAACTGAACGCGCCGGTAGACCCAACCGTGGCCGCGGCGCTGCTACAACAAGAACTGGGTCGACGGAAACTGCAGGAACCGTATGAATTCGGTTTGTACAACAGTCTGGATGATACGCTCATGTTTGGCCAGTTTGTGCCTGCTACGCAGCAAATTTCCTCCGCCAAAGAGCCTCAAACAGTGATACGTCATGAGAATGAAGGGGCAGTGCCGATGTACAATCTGGCAGTGGTGTTTCCCTCCAAAACCTCGTTTATTCTGAAGGAAATGGAGTTCTGGTGGTACAGCACCGGTGCCTTGCTGCTGGTGGTGCTGTTCTTCGCCTACACCATGATTCAGATTCTGCGCGAGAAGCGGTTAGCCGAACTCAAGACAGATTTCATCAACAACCTCACCCACGAACTGCAAACCCCTATTACCAATATCGGACTGGCCAGCGAGGTACTGCGCAAACGCGCCGAAACCTTGCCCGCTGAAAGGCTCACCCGTTACCACGACCTGATTCATTCTGAAAACGAAAGGCTGCGGGCGCAGGTGGAGCGGGTACTTCAGATGGCTACCATGGAAAGCCGGGAGCTGGCCCTGAAGAAAGAAGCGGTTGACCTGCACGCTCTTTTGCAGCAAACCTCAGAGAACCTGTCGCCGCGTTTGCAGCAGCGTTCTGGTCAGCTTAGGTTAGATCTACAGGCCACCCAGTCGTTGGTGCACGCCGACAGCCTGCACGTGGCCAATGCGCTGTACAGTTTGCTGGACAACGCCGAGAAATATTCGCCGCAGGCCCCGAAGATTGAAGTGAGCACCCAAGACGTGGAGCAAGGTATTCTCATCAGCATCCGCGACCATGGCATCGGTATCAAGAAAGAATTCCAGAAGTTTTTGTTTGACAAGTTTTACCGCGTGCCCACCGGCAACGTGCATGACGTGAAGGGTTTCGGCTTAGGGTTGAGCTATGTAAAAGCCATCATGGACGCGCACCACGGGCAAGTGACGGTTGAGAGCGCCGAGCAGCAGGGAACGTGTTTTAGATTGGTGCTGCCGGTGAGATAAAGATTAGCTGAATACGCTTAACTTTATCATCAATCCAATTGAGGATTTAAAATAACATTAAGCTATCTTGAAATGAATGCGAATAATATATTATTGATAAGTGCTCTAATATTATTTTGTAGTTGCGATTGGGGTAGAACCCCTAGTAAAAATAGATTTCAAACAGCTGCAGATATAATTATTCCTACAGACATTCAAATTATACAGGATGAGTACCAAGATATGTGGCAAGATTATGCCATTATATATAAAATCGGACTTACTCCGGCAAGTACTACTCAATTGATCAAAAGTATACATAAGTCAAAATATTACGATCCAGTAAAAGCGAAAAGTAGCATCTTAAAAGCTGGCTCAGAGAGTTACAATGGTGTTAGTGGAGAATGGTTAGATTCAGAAGATGGTTATCTCTTTCAGGGAAAGGAGGGGCGTACATTTTTTTCTATTGAACTAGACACAGTTAATCGGGAAGCTATCTTCAAAGAACTAGCGGATTGATTTATATAAAATAGTTGAAAATTAGCCTCAAAACAGAAACCCGCACCATGCCAACCCCTCTTAAAGAAGTATACTCTCCGCAATTTTTTGACGGCTTCACTAAAGTACTGCAGAAGGTAGTGCCAACTGTTGACCCGGTAGAATTCAAGCGGCAAATCTTTGCGGAGGGCTGGGAAGCGAAAGAACTGAAGGAGCGTATGCGGCATACGGCGCAGGTGCTACACCATTTTCTGCCGCAAGAATTTCCGGAAGCGGTGCGGCTCATTTTGCAGTCCATAAACCAACTGAAGGCAGAGCAGTTTCCAGTACGGCATGTGGAGTTCATGTTCTTTCCGGATTATGTGGAGCTGTACGGGCTGGATGATTTGGAAACGTCTACCATGGCCATGGAACAGATTACCCAGTTCATCAGCTGTGAATTTGCGGTGCGGCCGTTTCTTCTCAAGTACCCAGAACAGATGATGGCGCAGATGCTGGCGTGGTCTAAGCATGAGCACCATGCGGTAAGACGGTTTGCCAGCGAAGGTTGCCGGCCTAGATTGCCGTGGGCCATGGCGCTGCCGTTCCTGAAGAAAAATCCGTCGCCCATTCTACCCATTCTGGAAAACCTGAAGAACGACCCTTTTGAGTTTGTGCGCCGAAGTGTAGCCAACAACTTGAACGATATTTCCAAAGACAATCCGGAGCTGGTACTGGAACTGCTGGCCCAGTGGAAAGGCCAAACGCCGGAAGCGGATTGGGTGGTAAAACACGGCTGCCGTACCTTACTGAAACAGGGGCATACGGAGGTGCTGAAGTACTTCGGGTATGAAGGAGATGCACAGTTGGCACTACAAGACTTTAAAGTGCTCACGCCCGAGGTGTCGTTGGGTAAAGACTTGCTATTCTCGTTCGTGCTACAAAATACCTCAGACCTTCCGCAGAAGGTACGGCTGGAGTATGGCGTGTATTATCAGAAGGCGAACAAATCATTGGCGCGGAAGGTGTTTAAGATAAGTGAGCGGGAGTACGCGCCGGTAGAGAAGGTGGCCATCACGCGCAAGCAGAGCTTCAAATATATTACTACCCGCAAGTACTACACCGGTCCGCACCGCGTGTCACTTATTGTGAACGGGCAGGAGAAAGACATTGCTGATTTTGTAGTGGTGAATTAAACCATTGATAAGCGCTAAGGTTGTTTGCAATGTTTACGTTTTAACTCTTTAATTTTTTCTATGGCGCAAGCGTCCGCTTGTGCCAACTATGCAGAGTAGTAATACGTGCGGACTCAAGCGGACGCTTGCGCCAGAAAATAACTTTCTTTGCAGTACAAGACACTACACTAATCTACCAAAATCTAGAATCTAACGTCTAATATCTATAGTCTAACAAAATGCCGCACATCCTCATTGTAGAAGACGACCCAAATCTTGGTTTCCTGCTGCAGGACGGCTTGGAGAGCGCTGGCTATGCTGTGACTCTGTGCACGGACGGGGAAGCTGGGTTAGCGGCGGCGACAGGGGAAACGTATGACCTTTGCGTACTGGACGTGATGTTGCCCAGGCTAGATGGTTTTTCTCTGGCGCAGGAACTACGGAAAAAAAAAGCACAGGTACCCTTCATGTTTCTGACTGCCAAAGCCATGAAAACGGATAGATTGCAAGGCTTTGAATTGGGATGTGATGATTACCTGACCAAGCCCTTCGGGTTGGAGGAACTGGTGTACCGGGTAAAGGCAATTTTACGGCGCACCACCCGCCAAGTAGATGCTGCCTCTGCCTCTTCAGCTGTTCAACCGGCAGAGGATATGTTCAGAATTGGAGCCTCTACCTTAGAATTCAAGAACCTGCAGCTGCACGTAAATGGTCAGACCCACACGCTCACTGATAGAGAAGCTGAACTGTTACGGCTGTTTGCGCAGAACCCTCATCAACTATTGCGCCGCGAAGAAATTCTACAGCGACTGTGGCAAGACGACGGTTATTTTGTAGGCCGAAGTTTAGACGTGTTTATCTCGCGTTTGCGCAAGTATCTACAGCCAGACTCCAACGTGAAAATTACCACAGTGCACGGGCGCGGTTATAAGCTAGAGGTGGCGGAATAAAAGTGTTTTGGAGCTGTTTTTAGAAAAACAGGCCAAAAACAAATCACTAACTCAGTTCTTCTGCTGCTCCTCTTTTTTTTCCTCGGCCTCTTCTTTGGCTTTTTTGGTTTCTTTGATCTTTTTTAGTTGCTGCTTAATGTTGACGGAACCAGTTTTTTCTCCGCTCATTTCAACAGTGCCCACCACCTCACTTTTAGGCTCTATCACAGAATGCATGGTCATGTGGTAAGGCCAATCTTTGTCCCCGAAGATGGTTTTAAAGGTAGTCTTGATTGGGTTCTTTACGTCTGAGGTGGCTACCACTTGCACAGGGGTTTTGCTCTGCGCTTTAATAAGGTAATCTTTCTTCAATTTTCCGGAGGTGAAAACGTAATCTTTCAGCTTCATTTTTATGTCATAGCGCCGAACGTAAAAATCAAAGTGGTTTGGGTTGTCAATAACCATGGTCATAAGCATCTCCATGTTGTCCAGCCCAAAATCAGTAATCTTCACGTCTACCAATTCTTGGCCGGGCAGGGCCGGAATAATCATTTCAAGGTCTTGGTCTATGTCAAGTTTCTGCCGGCCGAAGAGCGGCATGTCAGTATACGCGTCAATATGCGCCTGCACCTTGCCACCCTCTTTTACCTGCCGCCGCACCAGTTCACGGGTAACGTTATGGTTCATGGTAACGGGGAGCTTGAGGACTTGGGTTTGACCTTTCTGTTCAGCTTTAGAAAATGTCTTTTTCCCTTTGGCGATGCTGATGCCGTACAGCCTGAAATCATAGGCCACGCTGTCCACAAAGCCCGATAACAGAGATGGTTTCACTTCGGCCAACATTTGCATGGTAGCGTTCTGTTCGTCCAGCTTCACATCGGTCACGCGCAGGTTGTCAATCTCTGGGGCGAAAAACGAGACCAGTTTACGGGTGGGAGTGAGGGCAAATACTAATACGCCAGCTACCAGAATGACCAGCAGTACCGTCAGTAGAATCTTCAGCCCCTTTTTCATCTTGGTAAAGTTTTAGGTGATGTGGCGAATAAAGTCCCTTTTCAGCAAACGCATCTAGGAAATCTTGGTTAGTGAGGACATGACAATTAGGTGTTTATTCTGATAGGTCAGCGGTTTCCTAAAACAAGGCTGGGGTAAAATGCAAGAGAAGCTGTTTTGGAGCTGCATTATTAAAAATAGCCCAAAAACAGCTTCTCTTGTATAAAGTTTGCCTGCGGCGGAGCCTCTTCTATGATTTTCTGAGAACAACAGAAGCTAACTAGTGTAGAAAACTGCTGATTAGTTTATTTTCATTTCGGATAATAACAGAAATCCCCACCAAATCTCTAGTGGGGATTTTCTTTAGATTAGCAGAAGAAGCTGGAATTAGGCCGGTATCATGGCTTTTTCTTCGCGTTCCCAGTGGCGGTACTCGCCCAGGCTTTCCAGGAAACTGCTCACGAAGCTTTTGACATCAGCGCCGGTGCCGGCCGTTACCACTCCTTTGCTGGTGGTAACGCTGCTGGCTTCTGGCTGCACAAAGTCTACACCCTGAATGTGGGAGGACTGCAGCAACTCAATGCCCTCGCCTAGGGCCGCAATGGTTTTGCAGTGCTTGAAAGCCTCATTCACAAAATGTAGGGCATCGCCTTGTTTTTTCATGGCCTCCACACTTTCTTTTCCCGCTGGAATAAGAACAGCATCAAACATGATTGAAGCAGTGGTAACGTGGTTTTTATCAACCTCCAGCTCATTTCCGTTCTTCCCTTTCAGTTTACCGAAGAACTTGGAGACGATTTTAGCTTCCACGCCCTCGGCCTTCAGAGCTTCTTTGATCTGCATTACCTGCTCCGCATCCACACCGTGGTCCGCCAAAACGGCTATTTTTAAGGTGGCTACGGTTTTCTTTTTGCCTTTTTCCTGGCTCAGCGCCGGCGACTCATCTACCATTTTTTTGGAGGAGAGTTTTTCTTTGAACGAGGCGAGGGTGCTTTTTACCTTTTCAGCCACTGAACCCGTTGGAACTTCAACGCCTATGCCCTCGGCCACCATGGCCGCAAGATCCAGATCTACGTGGGCCAGGTTGTGCACCATCCGCTCGCGCACCGCCAACGTTTCCACTTTGCCCAGCTCAAAATGTAAGGCACTGACAATATGCTTTTTCTCAGTTTCAGTCATGGAGTTCCAGAAGAGCGTGGCTTGGCTGTAGTGGTCATCAAAGCTTTCGCTCCGTTTCCTGATTTTGTGACCTTCCACTTTTTCCATGTAATGCACATAGCCGCCCATTTTTTCCGGTGCCATCATGGGGCATCCGCCGCCCAGGGAGTTAGGGGTATAGTTCACTTTTCCTTTGTTGATGGTGTGGCGCATGAAGCCGGCCCCGTTTACATTGTGAACCGGTACCACTGGTCGGTTGATAGGCACCTCCACAAAATTGGAGCTGTGGAAACGGTTTAACTGGGTATCTAGGTAAGAGAACAGGCGGCCCTGCAGCAATGGGTCATTGGTCACGTCAATGCCCGGAACCAGATTGCCCGGGTGAAATGCAACCTGCTCGGTCTCGGCGAAGAAGTTGTCTGGGTTGCGGTTGAGCACCATTTTACCGATGGGTGTGATGGGTACCAATTCTTCTGGGATTAACTTTGTTGGGTCTAGTAAATCGAAGGCGAACGCGTGCTCATCTTCTTCTTCCACAATCTGCACACCTAATTCAAATTCAGGGTAATTTCCTTCTTCAATGGCTTCCCATAGGTCGCGGCGGAGCCAGTCGGCATCTTTTCCGGCCAGCTTCTGGGCCTCGTCCCACACCAGAGATTTTACCCCCAACATGGGTCGCCAGTGGAGCTTGACAAAACGGCCTTTGCCTTCCTCGTTGATAAACCGGAACGTGTGCACGCCAAAGCCCTCCATCATTCTAAAGCTGCGCGGAATAGCTCGGTCAGAGAGAACCCACATGAGCATGTGAGTGCTTTCGGGCATGAGCGAGGCAAAGTCCCAGAAATTATCGTGCGCCGCCGAGGCTTGGGGCATTTCATTGTGCGGCTCGGGCTTAATAGAGTGCACTAAGTCCGGGAACTTGATTCCATCCTGAATAAAGAAGGGTGGCATGTTGTTGCCTACCAGATCATAGTTACCCTCAGCAGTGTAGAATTTGGTGGCGAAGCCGCGCACGTCACGCACGGTGTCAGCGGAGCCACGGGAGCCAACCACGGTAGAAAACCGTACAAACACGGGTGTACGGCGGTTAGGCTCGGTTAGGAACTTGGCCTTGGTGTATTTTTTCATGGAATCATCATAGGCCTGGAAATAGCCGTGGGCGCCAGAGCCGCGGGCGTGTACTATGCGCTCCGGAATAGACTCATGGTCAAAGTGGGTCATCTTCTCCCTCAGGTGAAAATCTTCCAGAAGCGTAGGCCCACGGTCACCGGCGGTGAGGGAGTTGTCGGTATCGCTGATGCGCAGGCCTTGGTTGGTGGTGTAATACTGCTCCTTTGGGTCTTCCCGAAAGGCTTCCAATTGCTGGTTTTTGCTGTTTTCATCTACCTTGTCAGGGTCAAAGGTAGTTTGAGGCTTGTCATTTTTTTTCTCGTTGTGATCCATGAGTCAATTGGTTTGGTGTGTGAAGAAAAGGCGCATTACGTGCTGGAGATAGCACAGGAATTATGGTGAAAGAGAGTAAACCAGTAAAGCTAATGTTAGGAATACGGGCTAAATCAACAGCTAGTTGTATTAAAATCAGTATAATTTATATTAAAACCATATTAAAATTGGATAATCAGAAGATCGTGCAAGTTTACGAGGTGGTAAAGAGAGCTGCGGAGGGCATTTTCTTTGATAAAGATTGCCAGCACACAAAACCTAACGGTATGTTGAGTAGTTAGAGCAAATGGCGTAGCCATACATAGCCTATTCTTTGAACAAACGGGGCTGCCCGCAATCAAAGATTTAATTAGTAGGTTTGCAGAGGAAAAGGGCAACAGCCGAAGAAGAGGACTGACAGGGCAACACCAAGAGCGACATGATCAGAAATTTCTACTTAAGAAAAGACGAACTTCATTGGGAGAAAAACCCAGATGACTTTGACGGAGAGGAGAAGGGGCGTATCATTTGGGTAGACCTGCAGGCACCCTCAGACCATGAGATGCGTCGGGTAGAGGAAGAGTTCGGTATTGAGTTCTTTACCCCGCAGGAGGCCGCCGAGATTGAGAGCAGTTCGCGCTATTATGAAGACGATAGCTTACTGGAGGCCAACGCAGCTTTTGTGATGCACCAAGACGGCGGCTACATTACCCGCCAGGTTTCCTTCATACTCAAAGACGATGTATTGTTTACCCTGCGCCGCACTGAAATGAAGTCGTTTGGGGAAACGGTACGCAAGATGAAGACTTTCAAGGGAACCACCATTAAGGCCATCCAGATTTGGCTTTTGCTCCTGGAAACCCAGATTGACAACGATGCCGACTTTATTGAGCTCCTCACCCGCAAAACCAACCTTGTAAGCAAGCGGCTGGTAAAGGAAAAGTCAATTGAAGAGGAAGTGCTGCTGCGTATTTCAGAACTGCAGGAAAACACCATTCAAATTCGCGAGAGCATTGTAGATAAGCAAAGGCTGGTGTCTTCGCTGCTGCGGTCTTTTATAGTAGAAGAGCCCGAGAAGGACAGGCTGCGCATTGTCATCAAAGACATTGGCTCCCTTTTGCAACATACCCAGTTCAGTTTTGAGCGGCTAGAGTACCTGCAGAACACGTTTCTGGGTTTGGTGAACATTGAGCAGAACCAAGTTATCAAAATATTTACCGTGGTAACGGTGGTGTTCATGCCGCCCACGCTTATTGCCAGCATTTACGGCATGAACTTCGATTTTATGCCGGAGCTGCGGTGGCGGTTTGGTTACCCTTTTGCCTTGGTGCTCATGCTGCTTTCTTCCATGGCGTTTTTGTGGTACTTCAAGCGGAAAAAGTGGCTTTAGTTTCTACTGGAGCTTGGCGTGGCGAATAGCCTGGCTAACTTCTCTAAATGTATTCAATGGATTTTTCAAACATAAAACTCATAGCCTCCGACATGGACGGCACCCTGCTGGACCCCCAGCACCAACTTAGTCCCGATTTCTATCCTGTTTATGAGGCGCTCAAAGCCAAGGGGATTCTGTTTGCCGCCGCCAGCGGAAGGCAGTACTACAACTTGCTGAACCTGTTTGAGCCTATCAAGAATGACATTGTGTTCATGGCCGAAAACGGAAGTTATACCGCTTTTCAAGGGGAAGAGATTTTGGTGCAGGCCATGCCGCTGGAAACAACCCAGCAGCTTCTGCAGAAAGCCCGAACAGTACCCGGCGTTTACATTGTGCTCTGTGGCAAGAAAACGGCTTATGTAGATAATACCGCGCAGGAGTTTATGGACCAGGTAAAGCTTTACTATGACGAGGTGCAGGTGGTAGAGGATCTGTTACAAATAACCGATGATGAGTTTCTTAAAATTGCCATCTGTGATTTAGCCGGATCTGAAAGTAACAGCAACACCTACTTTCAGGAAGAAAGAACGCACTTGCAGGTAACTGTTTCGGGTAAAATCTGGCTGGACATCTGCCACAGAGAAGCGAATAAGGGTGTTGCCCTGCAGGCCGTGCAGAAGAAATTCGGCATAACGCCGGAGCAAACCATGGTGTTCGGTGATTATTTGAATGACCTCAAAATGATGGACCATGCCCACTTCTCTTATGCCATGGAAAACGCGCATGAAGACATAAAACAGGCCGCTAAGCTCAGAGCCAAAAGCAACACCCAAAACGGAGTGGTGGAAGTGCTGCGGCAGGTTGCAGGGGAGTAGAGGTCAAAAGGAAAAGCTGTTTATCATCTATTTTAAGAAAAAGAGCCCCCAAACACTTACCCTTTTTAGCATGAAGAATGCCTCACTAGCCTTTCTGTTTGCCCGTCTGCCTATAGCATTGAGTTTTTTTGGGCACGGGCTGGTTCGGTTGCCAAAGCTTGACAAATTCAGCAGCTGGATGGTGGGGCTGTTCCAGGATTCTATGCTGCCCACGGCTTTGGTGCAGCCTTTTAGCTACTTCTTGCCTGTTGCCGAATTGGTCATTGGGTTGTTGCTGGTGCTTGGCCTTTTCACCCGCCAGAGCTTAATAGCCGGTGCCCTGGTGGTGCTGGCTCTTATTTTCGGCTCGTGCCTTTTAGAGGAATGGCAGAACGTATTTGTGCAAATGATGTACGGCCTGTACCTGGCGGGGCTGCTGCTGTTTGTGTCAGATTGGAATCAGTATTCCTTTGATGCCAAACTGCGCCGGAGCCGGTAGCGTTTTGGGCCTGCTTTCCGGAAAACAAACCTAAAACGCTCCAGCCGTATAGGTAAGCATATCAGTTAATTTTATGGCTATGGACGAGAGACTAGTAGCGGCAGTAAACGAGGCCGTACAGAAAAAGAAATTCCTGAAAATACAGTACCGCACCGAACTGCATGAGTACCTCACCGTCACCACCATGATAAAAAAAGTGGAGGAGAAAGATGGGGCCTTGACGCTGGAGCTGGTAACTGGGCAGGAAGTTCTGTTTGACCAATTGGTAAAAATAGGCGACGTGGCATCTGACAGTTACAACAGCCGCGACTTTACCTGCGATTGTTAACCGTTAAATCTGCTTACCGCTGCGGCTTGACTTTTCAGAGGAATAGAAGTACTTTAGAAGAAGAAGCAAAATCAGCAAGCCCAGCATGTTCAGAAATCCTTTCTCTTTTTCCGGCAGAATAAGAAGGTTAGAGTACGGACTGTCTTACCTTGTCTTCTTCTTGTTCGGGGTATTGCTCACGTACCTTACTGAGTCTGGAGGTAGTGTCATTGTGCTGGGTTTTCATCCTCTAACCAACCTCCAAAACTATTTGTCGTCTGCCACAGACTCACTGGAAATTGTGCTAGTGCTGGCCCTGAACGTACCCTTTCTGTGGTTTATTCTAGCTCAAGGTGCAAAACGAAGCCATGATATGGGCACCTCAGGTTGGTTACAGCTAATTCCTTTTTTTATGCTGGTTTTATTGTTCTGGGAGGGAGATCACAAAAAGAATAAATTCGGCCAACCTCCCGGATTTGATGAAAAAGTGCTGGAAGATTTGAATGATGAATTCTGGCAAAAGGAGCCTGTTCAGAAATAGCAAATAACCCATTGAGCCGCTTGACATGAAACAGCGTTTTAAACCTGTATTTCTAAAAATAGGGCTAAAACAGACAGTTTTTACTTCTTCCTGAATTACAGAAGGCGTAGGAAGTAGTTTTACAATTCCTTTATTTATGCTACTGAAATAATGCGAATCAGTAAGTAAAGCGGTTAAGTCTAGCATATATCTTAAAAATTTTGTAACATAGTGGTTCCGCCACGGGCTAATCTTGCCCTGGTGATTAACTTGACATGTACATAAGGGGAAAATATGGATAGGCGTTCCGCTGTAAAAGGCATTCTTATTTTAACCGGAGGGCTAATTGTGGTGCCGTCTTGCGTGATGGAAGACGGAAGAGCATCCATTCCGCTCCGGCACCTGGAGGTGAGCCAGACGCAGGAAAAACTGCTCGCTGAGGTGGTAGAAGTTCTTCTTCCGGCCACAGAAACACCCGGAGCCAAAGACCTGGGTCTGCACCTGTTCACGCTGGACATGGTAGATGATTGCTACTCCCCCAAAGAACAGAAAGATTTTATGCGTGGAATGGAGGTTTTCCAGAAAATAACCAAAAAGCAGTTAGGAAACTCTTTTCAAGAAGCCACTCCGGAGCAACGGCAGAGATTGATTGCTGAAGTAAACGCCGGGAAAGCACCTGAAGAGGTGCTGGCCTTTTATTCTATTTTGAAAAAACAAACCATTAAAGGGTATCTTAATTCAGAACTGGTCATGACCAAGCTTCGCAAGTATGAGTTAGTACCCAGCCGATACGTGGCAGTGCACCCAGTAACCACCGCCTCAATAAGCTAAGCCATGGCCAATTTGAATACAGAAAGTAAAAAGCAGCGCACGTATGACGCCATTGTCATAGGTTCAGGCATAAGTGGCGGTTGGGCAGCCAAGGAATTCACTGAGAAAGGCCTGAAAACCTTGGTGCTGGAACGTGGCCGCGATGTAAAGCACAACATAGATTACCCCACCACAAATAAAATGCCCTATGAATTTGAGCATAGGGGAGAGGTGCCGCATGAAATACGGGAGAAAAACCCAGTGGTGAGCCGCTGCTACGCGTTCCGGGAAGATGCCATGCATTTTTTTGTGAAGGACGAGGAGCAGCCCTATGTGCAGGAAAAGCCATTTGACTGGATACGCGGCCAGCAGGTAGGCGGTAAGTCGTTGCTATGGGCTCGGCAAACCCAACGCTGGAGCGACTTCGACTTTGAAGGCCCTGCGCGAGATGGTTTTGCGGTAGACTGGCCTATCAGGTACAAAGATCTGGCACCGTGGTACAGCCACGTAGAAAAATTTGCCGGTATCTCCGGAAATACCGACGGTCTGCCTGAATTGCCAGACGGTGATTTTCTGCCAGCTTACCCGCTGAACAGCGTTGAGAATTATTTCAGCCAGTCGCTCAGAAAGAACTATGGCAACCGGCATGTCATCAGTGCCCGCTGCGCGCACTTGTCAAAGCCTAACCAAATACATTTTGACCAGGGCCGGGCGCAGTGCCAGAACCGAACGCTTTGCCAGCGCGGCTGTCCGTTTGGGGGCTATTTCAGCAGCAATGCTTCTACACTGCCATGGGCTGAAAGAACTGGTAACCTGACGCTGCTGCCGCATTCGGTGGTGGAATCAGTGCTGTATGACGAGCAGGCCGGAAAAGCCACGGGCGTGCGGGTAATTAACGCCCAAACTAAAGAAGCAACAGAGTATTACGCGCCGGTTATTTTTGTAAACGCCTCGGCTTTCAACACAAACCAGATTCTGCTCAACTCCACCTCGTCCCGTTTCCCGAATGGATTGGGCAATGACAATGGTTTGCTGGGCAAGTACGTGGCCTTCCATAACTACAGAGCCAGAATAAGGGCGGAATATGAGGGACTTCAGGAGTTCACCACCGATGGCCGTAACCCTGCCGGCGGTGGCTATATCCCGCGCTTCCGGAACCTGCACCGCCAGGAAACAGACTTTTTGCGTGGCTACGCAGCAGGTTTCAATGCCCAGCGGGGTTTGGTGGAAGATACTTCTGGTTTTGGTGTAGAATTGAAAAAACAGCTCCTAAACCCAAGGTTAGGCAACTGGGAAGTACAATCGCACATGATGGGCGAAACAATTCCGAAGGAAGAAAGTCAGTTGAGTTTGAGCAAAGACCAGAAAGACGCCTGGGGTATACCGCTTCTGAACATCTCCATTGGCTATGATGACAATGACGAGAAGATGGTAGCCGATTACCTGACCCAGATGGAGGAAATGTTCACCAAGGCAGGCTTTACTAACATTCATAAATCAGATTCAAAGCAGGCCCCGGGGCTGGATATACACGAAATGGGTGGCGTACGCATGGGCAATGACCCTAAGACCTCGCTGCTGAACAAATACAACCAGCTGCACGCTTGCCCCAATGTGTACGTAACAGACGGCGCTTGCATGACCTCCACCTCCACTCAAAACCCATCGCTCACGTACATGGCTTTAACGGCCCGTGCGGTAGACCATGCGGTAGGGGAGCTGAAGAAGCAGAATATCTAGAAAAAAACCGGGTCCTGTTTTAGGCCTGCTTTCATGAAAACAGCCCCAAAACAGGATCAGGTTTATAAAGTGCTATAACTAAAACTTCAATGCCGAGGGCTCTGTCTTAAACAGACATTAGCCATTGTTCGGCTTGCTCTTCGCTTTTGAAGGTTCTTATCTCAAATTCGTCATCAATGCGCTGAATCAAAGATTCAACGGTGAGGGTGGCGAAAATACTGGCGGGTACTACGTAAGCCAAATAGCGCAGACCGGCTTTCCGCATAGCGGGTGCCCATTCATTTTCGGCCCATTCCAAGGCCATGTCCCATGAGCCTATGACATGCTCATTACTGTTCATGAGTTTGTTATAAGGCTTTTCTTTGATTAAGCTCAACATTTTGTAACCGCCGTCTTTCACGGTCTCTTCACTCTGCACTCCGTACCAATAGGCATACAGAATGGATTTGTCTTCTTTTCTGCCGGCTCTGAAAAAAACGTCACCAAAGACCTTTTTAAGTTCTATCTGCTCTTCCATTTTGTTGCCTTACCTAAATTAAACTGGAACCATTATGAAGGGAATACTTTCTGAGCCAACGGCTTGCCTCTTCCAGATTATCAAAAACATTAATCTTGAAGGCTTTTACGTTAGAGTAGAAGTTCTCGGCCGAAGTCTGAGCAAAGGTCTCTGGGGCGGTCACCATGGCAAAGTGCCTCACTCCGGCAGCCGCGGCCTGCACGCTCCATTCGTTCACCACCCAGTCTAGAGAGTGGTCCCAACTACCTACTACCTTGGTAGTGTCATTTAGTACGCAGCTAAACCCAGTGTCTTTAATGACTTTGGTGTAAGCCAAGGCGCCAGCCTTTATATTTTCTTCTGTTAAATACCCCGACCAGTCGACAAAAACCCAGCGGTTTTCATGATCCTCGGTAATCGTTAAAAAAACCTTGTCAAATATATTGCGAAGTTCTTGGGTCATAGGTTGATGATAAGCGGACGGTGCTGGTTGAACTTTTTCCACTGTAATGAAACATTTATCTTACAATGATTTTATAGAAGATGTATTTCAGGCTTCTGGCTAAATGCGGCCTATTTACCCAACACTTTACGAACAGGCAAGTAATGCCACATGCAGTCTTAAATCAAGTGCACCTACGCAATTCAGGAAGAAAGGATATGCAGTTACATGAAAATAATCAATGATTTAGAAATGGCTTGTGGAGCTGATTTGATTATTGGTCAACTTGTACGCTGATAGGAGCATAGGTGACATATGTGTAAGCTTCTGTTTTAGAGCCGTTTTAAGAAAAACAGCTTTAAAACAGAAGCTTAATTTGCTTTGAAAGGGTACTTAGGAAAGAACCTCAAAAAAGCCCCTTTTTCCAATACGTACTTTTACTGGGAAGCTGCTGGGTTCTAAGCTACTTTGGGCATAGGTTACTTTTAGGCCATTCACTGTCACGCTACCGGCTTCTATTAACTTTTTCAGGTTAGACCGGCTTTCTTCAGGTTTAAGGCCTTTGCACAGGTCAATCAGCCGCAGGTTTTCAGAAATGCCTAAACCAAGGGTGACCAAAGAAACAGTAATGAATTCTTTCTCATCAAAGCGCTTGTTCTGAAACTGGTTCTGGAAAAAGTCTTGAGCCTGCTGCGCCTCATCTGTGCTGTGGTATTGGGTAACTACGTTCAACCCTACCAGTTTCTTTATGTTCATCGGGTTTTCGCCCTGTTGCAGTCTGTCTAACAGTTCCTGCTTTTCAGACTTGCTGAAGTCAGTAGTGAGGTGCAGGTACTCAGGCAGCAGCGCGTCTGGAATTGACATAATTTTACCGAACATTTCGTTGGGATGGTCAGTGAGACCTACAATGTTGCCTTCAGACTTGCTCATTTTGGCAGATCCATCTATTCCCCTGAGCAAGGGCATGCATACTACTGCTTGCCCGGTGCTGCCAGCGCTTTCCTGCATTTGGCGGCCCATGGAGCAATTAAACAATTGATCGGTTCCGCCCATTTCAATGTCTGCGTGTATAACTGAAGAGTCAAAACCCTGCAGCAGCGGGTACACCAGTTCATGCAGAGAAATGGGCAGACCGCTGGTAAAGCGGTTGTTGAAATCAGTGCGCTGCATGATCTGGGCTAAGGTCACCTGAGACAGCAGCGAAATAGCCGCAGTCATGTCCATGGCGCCCAACCATTCTGAGTTGTACCTGATCACGCATTTGCTTACGTCCAGAATTTTGGAGAGCTGGTTCACGTACGTCTGCGCGTTTACCTTTACTTGCTCCGAACTCAGCGGCGGCCTCGATTTATTTTTGCCGGTAGGGTCACCAATGCGGGCCGTGAAATCACCAATAATAATGACAATGGTGTGTCCCAGCTCCTGAAACTGCCGGAGTTTCTTGAGTACCACCGCGTGGCCCAGGTGCAGGTCTGGGGCGGTGGGGTCAAAGCCCAGCTTGATGATCAGCTTCCGGTTTTCTTTTTCAGCCAGAGCCAGTTTTTCCTCTAAGGCGTTGTCTGGTAGAAAAATCTCTACGTTTTCTTTTAGAAGTTGTACTTGTGCGGTTGCGTCCATTTTGTAAAAGTGATTTTGAGAAAAAATGTAGTTGGAGGCGCAAGACACGGCTGGGCAAAAAGCAAGAAAGCCCAGGTCCGTGAACCTGGGCTTCTGTATTGAAAGGTGTTATTATTTCAAATCAGGCATAGTTTTCCCAGGCTACGGCTATTTTGCAATAGGTAGAGTAGGCTGAGTACTTATAAAACGTAAGCTGGTGTAGCGTCATTTTGAATGCCGAAATATTTTGCAAAGGAAGCGGGTTTAGTGAAGAAATGCAAGTTTCTGTTTTCGGCCTGTTTTCTGAAAAGGAAGCTAAAAACAACAATGCTGCGCCGAAGCCGCATGCTTCAGCTTTTATTTTTTTGAGCTAATAACATTTGTTGAAATGACCAAGGCGTAGGATAAGTGTTCGTTTGATTATTTGGTTCAAACAAAAAACCAAATATTACGTTAGCGCCAAAACCAGTAGTGTAGCGTTGTATATAGTTGTCTATTAATAAAGAAAATTTTAGCCAGTTCAGCAGGTGTTCTTCTTATAGTAGCTGGGTATTTCAGTGCCGCATGAAAATAATTCAAGAATAACCTCCGTACTAGTTAAGTTTATTCTAACTTTACTCAATCAGCTACAGTGAGTGTTAAATAAAAAGTAATTCAATGGATCAAGCCTTCGCTCAAGAGAATACAAATCTAAAAGAGGTAGAAAAAGCTCTTGAAAATCAGCTTAAGATAACAAACACCATTACTGATAACGCAACGGTAGCCCTTTTCATGATGAATGATAAAGGGTTTTGCACTTTTATGAACCCCGCCGCTGAGAAAATGACAGGGTTTTCACTAGCTGAAGTGCAGGATAAACCGTTGCATTACTTCATACACCACCATCACCCAGACGGTAGCCCTTACCCTATGGAAGATTGCCCCATTGACAGGGCGTTACCTACCAACAACAATGTGCGGGCTCATAAAGATATGTTCATCCGGAAGGACGGAACGTTTTTTCCAGTGAGTTGTGCCGCCAGCCCCATATTTGAAAACGGTGTGCCGGTGTCTACAGTTATTGAGGTAAAAGACCTGACCGAAGAAGTCGCCTCAGAAAAAGCACTGCGTGAAAGCGAGGAGAAGTTCAGGTTTATGGCCGAGTCTCTGCCGCAGATGTTCTGGACCACCCGGCCAGACGGTTACTGTGACTATTACAACCAGAAGTGGGTAGAGTATTCTGGGCTTTCTATGGAGGAACTCTACGGGTATGGCTGGATTGAGATAGTGCACCCCGATGATAGAGAAAAAGCAAGTGCCGCCTGGCGCAAAGCAGTAGAATCTAAAACAGATTACCAGGTAGAGTACCGCGTACGCCGCGCAGACGGCAAGTACAGATGGCATTTAACCAAAGGCCTTCCTCGTTTGAATGAGAAAGGCGAGGTAATTATGTGGGTGGGAAGCACCACTGACTATCATGAACAGAAGTCATTGGTAGAAGAGTTAGTTTCAACCAATGAAGAACTGGCGGCCTCTTTTGACCGTGAGGTAGCAGCTTCATTACAAGTAGAGACCCAACGGCAGATGTTGCATGACCTGTTTATGGAGGCGCCCGCGCTTATTGCCATACAGCGGGGCCCAGAGCATGTGTATGAACTAGTGAACCCCAATTACCAGAAATTAGCCCCCGGCCGTGAGTTCTTAGGCAAAACGGTAGAAGAAGCATGGCCTGAGCTGAAAGCGCAGGGCTTCTTTGATTTGCTAGACAACGTGTACAAAACCGGTGAGCCATTTATTGGAAAAGAGCTTTTGGCTAAGATTGACAGACACGGCACCGGCGAGATGATTGACACCTACTATAATTTTGTATACCAGGCTTTTAAAGAAGATGGAAAAATAGTAGGCATTGTTACCTTTGCCTTTGAAGTAACCGACCTTGTAGAAGCCAAGCAAAAGCTACAAGAAAATAAAGAAAATTCTTCAAAGTAAACCAGTTCACCAGTATTTGTGTTGCCTATACACAACCCCCATTTATGCTATATACCCAGGTGAACCTTGAGCAATTTGACATTCAGCAGGCCCGAATAAAATTTATTTTATTCAAGTCAAAGCTGCGGGCTATTCTGTACGGCGGGGATTTAGACGATGCTGTTCTTTCTCCCCGTGAAAATGCCTTTGGTAAATGGTTGTACAGTGAAGCTCTGCAAAAATTAAGTAACAATGCTGAGGTAAGAGAACTGGAAAAGCTTAACATGGCCTTTACAAGAAAGGCCAGCGAACTGATCAGTTTGTACCGAAAAGGTAAAATTGAAGAAGCGCGTACTGGACTAAGAGAGATAGAAGAGTATGAAGAAGACTTGCTACGTTTATTGTCTCTTCTGCAGCGTAATACAGCCGCTTAAGTACTAAACACCATATAAACAAAAAGGTGGGCAAACGCCCACCTTTTCTGTTTATATGGTGTTCCAGATTACAATAATTTTACCAGAAAGCGAGATAGTAATTGTTTTGGCCTTGGTTTCAGAAAAACAGGCTAAAAACCCATTTAACCACGCCAATACTCCACCAGCAGAAAAATGGCGTAAATCCAGCTATTGTAGAGTACGGTGTAGAGTAGTCCGTAGCCAATGCTGGAAAAGAATTTACCTTTGGTTTGGTGGCTGTGCCGAAACACCAGGCGCAGTGCTCTGAAGAAGATCCAGTACAGCATGGCTATAAAAGCGAATATTGCCACCAGCAACACTTCACCAAACAAGAACAGCACCACGCTCAGCACCACGGCTGCCGCTACCCAGGCTAACACACCTACAATAACCGCTACAAAACCCTCTCCGTCTCCAAAGTCTCCAAAGTCAAAGCTGCTCCCACCACCACCAGAGTCTGTAGAGCTGCTCTTGGAGAAGGAGGGTAATAATCCAGACACATCTATTAGGTTGCTGCTGCTTTGCCCACTGTTCTTATTCTTTCGCCTGAACGGAATTTTGTCTGTGACTCTGCCCAAGGTATCTCTGAGCTTCACGCCCCGGTATAGACCAGAACACACAAAGGCAAAGAATACAACTGAAAGCAGCGTAGTGGAAAGCAGCGAGTTCTGGAAAAATGTATGGTGCCGACCAAGCCCGAATAGGTAAACTCCTAAAACGGTCATTCCTAGCACCAGTAAAGTGAGAGTGAAAACGGTGGTGGAGTTGAGGAGGGGGCGGGAGGACAGCTTTATTAACATCTTGTATTTTAGGTCAATAGTGATTTGTGATTAGTGATCAATTAGCAAGTATAAATCTCATATTTCTTAGGATATTCAAAAATAAATATTTACCTTTTTTTATATAGATAAATTTTTATTAACCTAAACAATACAACTATGGATTTTCAGGACATTATAAAGGCATTGGGCGAGAAAGTCTCGCGTATGCAAGATTCGATTCATACTGAAGAGGCCACTAAAATGGCTTTCGTCATGCCATTCATTTCAGCATTAGGATATGATGTTTTTAACCCAATGGAAGTAGTTCCTGAATTCATAGCTGATATAGGTATAAAGAAAGGAGAGAAAGTTGATTATTGCATTTTCAAAGACGGAGCTGCGTCAATCATCATTGAATGCAAACATTGGAAAGAAAAGCTTGATGTGCACAATTCGCAGTTACATAGATATTTTCACGTCACCTCAGCCCGTTTTGGCATTCTGACTAATGGTGTAGTTTATAGGTTTTACACAGACTTAGTAGAGCCGAACAAAATGGATGACAAACCGTTTTGGGAGTTCAACATTACAGAAGTAAGCGAGCAGGCTATCTTTGAACTGAAGAAATACCACAAAGCCCAGTTTAGCGTAGAGAATATTTTAAGTTCAGCCACAGAGCTTAAATATGCTAAAGAGATTAAGCGCATCATGTTGGAGGAAATGGCAAACCCCACGGATGTGTTTGTAAAGCATTTTGCTCGCCAAATAGTATCTGGGGCTATGACTGCTAAAGTACTGGAACAATATACGGGGCTCGTGAAAAAGTCTATCAATGGGCTTATAAGTGAAATGATAAGCGACAGACTTAAATCAGCTCTTGCCTCTGAAGAAGACAGAAACTTTGTGCAAACAAGAGTAGAAGACGAAAAAACCGTTCATCCAGCTAATCCTGAACCGGCCAATAAAGTGACTACTACTGAAATGGAAAAAGAAGCCTTCTATATTGTTCGCTCCATTCTTAGAGGAAGTATAGACGCCAGCCGTATTTATCATCGTGATACCCAAAGTTATTTTGGAGTTTTATTAGACGATAATAACCGTAAACCCATTTGTAGGCTGAATTTGGAAGGAGCGAAGAAATCAATTACTCTCTTTGATGAATTAAAGAAAGAATCACGACATGAGCTGCAAAGCCTAGATGACATTTACGCTCACGCTGAGCAACTGATCAATACTGCCATGAGCTATGATTTGAAATCTGTTTCGTTAAACTAAGATTATACCCATGGTAGAAATATAAGAAAGTAGAAAGAGTCTGGCTTGAGTAGAAGAACCCTACTAAGCCAGACTCTTATTACTATGGCGCGGAAGTTACTTCCGTGCCTTTTGTCATTCTATAAAAGATACTGCTATTAGTCCTTTACCGCCTGCGTAGTCAGTGGCACTACTAAAGACATAAGCTTCCGCCTCGCTTACAATTCCAGTCGCTACCGGATTCTGATGAATGTAGTCTAAGCACCGTTGCTGCTGATCATTATTGGTCAACTCCACTGGGTGGTATTGGTTCTGCCAAAACTGGTATTTCAGATGTTTGGAGCTTCCTGCTGCGGCTTCCTTTAAGATGGATAACATCCAGTCTTTTCTGCTCTCCTGTATGTTCTCCTGAATAGCCCGTACCAATGCCACTGAGGTGTATTTCTTGAAATCACGAATTATGTCTGCCAATGCCATGCCACCATCTGTGCCTAACGCTAAGTGCAAGTGATTGGTCATGATGCACCATGCATAGATGATCAACCCTTTTTTCTGTTGGCAGTAGCGCAGGCTTTCAACAAGTATGTCTTTATACTCCCGCCGTGTAAATACATCAACCCACTGAACTACCGCAAAGGTGACAAAATAGATTCCTTCAGGATTTTTAGCTTTGTACTTTTCGCTCATAGCTAGCTAATTGGCTCTACATACACTAACTGTGGAAGGCACGGAAGTAACTTCCGCGCCATAGTTGTAAGAATTATGGTCTTCTATTATTTAGCTATCTTCTCAAGCCCTTCTCCGCATCCTGCTCATATGCCATGCGCATATAAAACAGCACCTCCTCATTCAGATCTTCTTTATCATAAAACCGCACGTAGTGGTTTGTGAGCTTATCGCCAAGATGCCCTATTTTGTGGAAGCAGAGCGTGTTGTCATAAACTTGGTTCAGAGGCAGGCACACGTCCAGAAAGTTTCTTCCGAACTGAAATATGGAGCAGAAGCGTGTGTTCTTGGCCAGCGAGATCATGGTTTTGGCGGGGTGAATTTTATAGTCGCCAATGGTGCGGTACTGCGCCAGAAAGTGGTGGTACAGGCTCACCGTCACCTCAGATTTGCCGCGCAAAAAATCAGCCTCGGTTTTGTCTAGGCAGGAGTGGGACTGGTGCGTGCGCAGAAAAGATTGGGTGCAGGTGGGGCAGGTCCACATGGGCGGGCGTTTTAGTCTTGTTTTCAGAAAACTAGGGCATAAACAGCAGCGAAGCAACTGAGCGTGCCTAAATTTAGAGCTAAGTGCTGGGGCAAAGCTCTGAGGTTCAATCTATAGTTTTGCTGCCAGCATTATGTATACTTCGTTTAATGATCAATTGTATGAATTTGTAGAGCCCTTTAGATTTACCTTTTTGGTATTTATACTAAATTTGTACGTATTTATACTGAATGTGAAACTTCAATGGGTGATTTGTCAGTTAATTGTCATTCCGAAAAAGAGTTCGTTGAATTTCTTTGTAAGGTGTTTAAATGCCTGCACCAAGACTGGAGCAAGATAAAGGCCATTGATTGGGACGATAACAATCAAGTTTTTTGGTTGATCACTAACAGTGAATTAAAGTGGTACGTGCAATCAGATATCATTGTGTTCAACGCCAATGGTTCAATACTCACCACGCAGGTTCCTCAAAATTCTGAACTACAGAAAAAGCTGACGCAGTTTCACACAGAATTCATCCACCCCGTCTTCTTGTTTAAGGAATATAAAGAGGATTTAAAGAATTGCGTGGAATGGAATTCCTAAAAATATAAATTGCTTTACACTGTTTTTGGCCTGTTTTAAGAAAAGTAAGCCAAAAACAATTTCTTCTTAGAGCGGAAGTAGCACTTATAGGGGAGGGCGGAGCTACCGAGTGCCTTACCTTACTGACGTGATCCACCAGGTGTTGCCACAAAAGTCTTTCACGCCGCCGCTGCGGCCGTATTCCTGATCGCGGAGTTCCAGTACTGAGGTAGCGCCTTCCGCCAGCGCCTTCTGATACGCCTCGTCGGCGTTGGGTACGTATAGGAAGAGACCTGCAGGCTGGGCAGTCCATTCGTCTGTGGCTTCGGCAATCATAAGCGTGCTGCCGCTAATGGTCACTTCAGCATGCATGATCAAACCGTCTTCACGTAGGTGCTTCATTTTTTCCTCCGCCCCAAACACCTTGTGCAGGAAATCTATAAGCTGCGAGGCTTTGGGTACGATCAGGTACGGCATTACGGCCTGGTAGCCAGCGGGAATAGTAGGACTGTTCATTTTGTCTTTTTTTAGAAGATCTTACCTGAAAACATAATTGCCAGCAGCGTTAACCTGTACCGTCGGCAGCTTTTTATTTTTCTCGAAATAGGTGTACCCACCTTTCAGGTTCTCCCAAAACGAGAGCAAAGGTTTCTTGTTAGCGTACTCCTGTTGTAGCTGGGTATAGGCCGTTGTGCTGTAACGTGCCGGAAAAATATGCACCGGAATTTTGGTTTGCCCGTTGTTAAAAGCCTCCGCCGCCAGCAGGTACACCTCCTTTATTTTGTCATCGGTGATGGTGATGCAGCCAATGGTCACGCAGGCTCCGTGAATAAAGATGTCACCGCCCAAACGGCCTTTGCCTTTGATCTTATCGGCGGCATTGGGGTAATTAATGCCCAACGAGAGGTAGAAATTACTCTGGGGATTAAAGCGGTCTATGAAGTAATAGCCTTCTGGAATTTGTAAGTCCCCTTCCTGGCGTTTAGGCCCCAGCGTGCCTGACATGGAGCAGAAGGGGTAAGTAATCAGCAACTGGTAGTTCTGATCGGTTTTGTTTTTAGCCCACACCTCCAGCACTTCTTCCTGCTTGAAAGCCCTCATGTACAGCTGCAGCGTGTTCAAAGAAAGGGATTTGCTTTTCAGCAGCCGCTCTGCCCCGGCCTTTTTTTCCTGATATGCCGTTTGCACCCGTTCGTGCTTCAGTTGTTGATCTTTGAAACTATCGGCGGTGAGTAGGCCTGCTAAAAGGAGCAGAATGAAGGCGTGTTTCATGTGTTAAGTCATTGAACACATGAATTTAATGAATTATTCTATTCTTGCTATGTTTGGGTTGTTATTCTGTAATAGGAGTCAATAAAGACGAAGGCAAGGCTGAAAAAACCTTCTCTTTTTGCCCTCCAAAAGGATCTTGGGACAAGCCAGAAAAGCCTTTTTTCCCGTGCTACTGCAGCTTGCCTTTGAGATCTGCCAAAGTCTATTGAAAATTTAAAAATGCCAATCGGGAGATTGGCTGTACGGTAGGTGCGTAGAGCGCTACGCTAACTCTACGCACAACAAAATTATGAAAAGTCAGTCGCTCAAATAGATGCCAAAAAACAATCAGCAACAAACAATCAACTATCAATTAGTCTTGCGGTACGGTTTTTTGGCTGGTGCGGCTTTCTTTTCTTCTGGGGTGCCGCGCATGTGTATGACAAGGCCATTCAGGAAGTTACGCAGCAGTTGGTCTCCGCAGGGTTTATAGTTGGGGTGGTCTTCTTTCCGGAATATAGCGCCTAATTCACTTTTGGTCACGTTGAAATCCACCAGCTTCAGAATGTTGATTATGTCGTCATCGCGCAGTTGCAGGGCCACGCGCAGCTTTTTCATGATGTCGTTGTTGGTCATAAAGCAGGTTCAAGTTGGGTGTAAAAGTACAACTTCTTACGTAAGCCCAGCAAAGCTGGCGTAACACCCGCTCATTTTTCCTGTTTTAGGCTTGGTTTTAGAAATTCAGGTCTAAAACAGCCCCAAAACTCAGCCTCTTTTCTGCTCAGGCTCGTCTACCAGTTTCTTCAACACTTTGTCAGACTTGAATTCCATTTTGCCGAACCGGAAGTTAAAGCTCAGGCGCACAATGCGGTTGTAGTTGTTGTTGAAGTTGCTGTTCACCGAGTTTGGGTTACGCACCGTGGTTTGAATGGTGTTGTTGCTGAACAGAAAATTCTCCACGTTCAGGCTAAGGCTGGCTTTCCGGTTCATGAACTGTTTGCGTAGCCCCATGCTGTACGAGTAGAAGGGGGTGCTTTTGCTTTGCAACGACATGCGCCCAGAATTATATGAGCCAGCCGCCTGTACGCTGAACTCCTTCTGGAAACGGTAAGAAGCATTGGAGCTCATGTTGTACATAAACCCGGAGCGGCGCAGTGTGGTGGTTCCGTTGTCAATGAGCAGGTCGTTGTAGAAAATGTTGAAGTTGGCGCCAAACTGCCCTTTCTCCAGAAATCGGGTGTTCAGGGAGAGGTTGGTGCCGTAAGAGGCGTTTTTGCCCAGGTTGCGGTAAGTAGTGTGCTGAATGGTGTCACCGTTCTCTACCACCGGAAGCTGGTAGTGCCCAATGTCATTGTTCGTTTGCCGCCAATACGCCGAAGCCGATACGCTGGTGCGCTTGATAAACCAGCTGTAGCTAAGGTCAGTGTTGTGCGTCAGCTCAGATTCCAGCTCGGGGTTGCCGTACCTGATGTTGATGCGGTTGCTTTCGTTGCGGTAAGGGTTTAACTGCCAAATGCCGGGCCGGTGTATACGGGTGGAGTAACTGATTCTGATGCGCTGGTTGTTCTCGAAATTGCGCAGGAACATGATGTTGGGCATAAAGTTGCTGAACGGTCGGTCAATGGTAGAACCCGTGGTGGCAAAATGACCGTGAACGTTGGTGTACTCATAGCGCCCGCCCAACCGCAGCACATATTTCTTATCTAGGCGGTAACGGTACGAGAAGTAGGAGGAGTACACATCCTGATCATAGTTGAACACATTAGACCGGGCCGGGTTTACCTCCAACGGTGCTTCTGGTGACCGTGCCGAAGAGAACTGGTAGTTGCTGGCCGAGGAGCGGAGTACCGCCTTGCTGCCTACTTCCAGATGCCCCCACTTGTCAAACGGGTGAGAGTAGTCAGCCTGAAAGACCATTTCTCGGTTTGTGCCGTGGTTGTCGTTCCGCTCCAGGTAATCAATTACACCATCGGCGTTCTGTTGGTCAAGGCTGTAGTCGCTGTTGCGCTGGTTTGTGTTGTAAATAGCCATCAGTTCCAGCTCCTGGTCTTCCTTATGGAATTTCTTTTTGTGGCGCACATTCAGGTCAACGCTGCGCGATTGGCCCACATTGTCTATGTTGCGGTTGTACTGCCGGATCAGAGCTCCATCGGCGTTTGTTTCAATAGAGTTCAAGATGCGCTCGTTCAGGCTGCCGGAGCGGTTTACCCGCATGTTGGCGCTCAGGTTGTTCTTCTCATTGAAGTCATAGTCAGCGCCCAGCTGAGAAAACAGTGAGCGGCCGGTGTTGTCAAAAGTGCTGGTCTGTCTTATTTGTTTTGAGGCATAAAGCACCTGATCTTCCTCCATAAAATACTGCTGCTCTGATTCAGAATCGCCGAAGCGGTCGTTGAAATTGCCGCCCACGCTGGCTCTCACACCCAGTCCTTTCTTGCGGACATTCAGGTGAGTGTTCAGCCTATTGGCGCGGTTACCGGTGGTGGCCGTTACAGATCCGGTCATGCCTTCCAGATTGCTTTGCTTCGTGATGATGTTCACTACCCCGGCACTGCCCTCGGCGTCATACTTTGCGGAGGGGCTGGTAATTACCTCAACACTTTTGATCATGTCAGACGGAATCTGCTCCAGCGCCTCAGCCAAATTGTCGCCTAAAATAGAGGAAGGTTTGCCGTTAATAAGTATGCGTACTTTGTTACTGCCCCTCAGCTCTACGTTTCCGTCTAAATCAACAGAGAGCTGCGGTACTTTTTTCAGCACATCGGCGGCTGTGCCTCCAATGTTTGTGATGTCGTTTTCGGCGTTGTACACCAGCCCGTCATCGGTTTCCTGCACCAGGTCTTTTTCACCGGTAACCACTACCTCTTCCAGTTTCTTGCTGTCGGTTTCTAATAAAATGGTACCTACGTTTAAAGTGGTTGCGCCACTAGAAACCGTAATAGGGTAAATTTTAGTTTGATACCCAATAAAACTGATGGCGAGGTTGTATTTGCCCGGTGCTACTTGCGGCAAACTGAATTTCCCATTTTCATCGGCAGAGGTGCCGGTCAGGTTTTTGCCCTCCTTGTCTTGCAGCGCCACGGTGGCAAAGCCTACTGCTTGTTTGCTGGTGGTATCTTGCACCACGCCTGTTACTGTAGTAGAATTATGTTGACTTCGCTTAGTAAAAGATACAGAAGTGTTGGCCCCTGAAGCGGCAATTGTGGAGGAAAAACAGACTAAAAGCGCAAAAATGCTCAGGAGGAAAAGTTTCTTCATTAATGCCTTCAGGCCATGTGCCTGTTGAGTTTACAGGTAAAAGACGTTTGGTAAAGAGTTAAGCCGCACTACCTCCGCCACTTCCTAAGCTTTAACTCCTGCTTTTAGATAACGCTAGGCCTCAAAGGTTTAATGTGCTGAGGTAAAAAAAGAAAATGTAGCCAATGTTTGAGCTAAAGATGAAAAATAGAAGACAGTCTCTACAGATTGCACCAAGTCTTTACTAGTTCAAATTTCTTACTTCTGGCATTTTGAAAGGAGTACTAGCGACAAACTTTTGTAATAGAATTGGAGCTATTTTCTAGCTCGTAATTAAGTTCTTTACAAGAAATCAGCGGGAGAAGCTTATTTCATGTCAATAAATTGTGTGGCGTCAGGCTGCTTTCTGCTTCAGTTTCTAAAAATTGTGTTTTAGGGCAGTTTTTGGAAAAATGGCTCCAAAGCAGCTTCGCAAGAATCAGGAGCGTTTTTAGTGGAATGGTTTGGTGCCTAACTAGTACCTTTACGGCTTAACTGAATCTTCTGAATACTATGAAACAATATCTGATTACTGGCATAGATTATACCGATGCAGGTGCCTTAGATCGTAGAATGGCAGCCCGGCCTGCGCATTTAGAGGGGGTGAAAAAGCTGAAAGAAAATGGCAACTTCATCTTAGGTGGTGCTCATTTAAGTTCTGAAGACAAGATGATAGGTTCTACCATGGTCATGCAGTTTGAGCAAGAGGCTGACCTGCAGAACTACCTTGACCAGGAGCCATACATTCTGCAGAAGGTTTGGGAACAAGTTGAAGTTAAACCGTTCAAAGTAGCGCAGGTCTAAGCAAGGGGTTCCAAAGTCATGTCTCGTAAGGGGCTGAGTTTCTGTGCGAGTGATTCTCCGCCACGAATCACTCACACTGCGCCCCCAAGCTTACAGAGCGACCATCCTCTCCTTGGCAATGAAAGCTACTTCACTAATCCTCTCCCTCAATTTTGCCTGTGCCAGGTTCAGGGGTTTTAAAGGAAGAGACGGTAACAGGGGCACCCTCAGGATTGATAAACTGAACCTGTTGCCTTGGGTAAACGGGTATGATAATGCCTGTGTACTCAGGTTTGTTCAGCTCTTGGGTGATTTTAAAAGTCAGGTCGCTTTTCCACTTTCTTCTTTCACGCGCACCCACTAAATAGCGGGTGGTGATATTTGTCCAGGAATCTTCCAGAGAAACAAATACCTGGGGCTTTTCCGAAACGGAGTCAGAGATTCCCACACGTTCCAGCAGCTTGCCATATTGACGGGCGGGTTCCATCATATAGTTCCCTAATAAATCTGAAGCTACGTTTTCTATTACATCAGCCGCAATTTTTAAATTAGATTCGTTGGCTACGGCCACGGATAATTCATCCCAGACATAGGGGAAGTCGCCGGTGAGGTTGATGACGGTGCCAGACAAGATTTCATTGTTCGGAAACGTGACCATACGGCCGGTAGGCTGCTCTGCCTGCACAAAGCCCGGGGCATAGGGGGCGCCAATTTCCCAGACGGTCGTGGTCAAAAAGTCTATGCGGTACACATCTCCGAACACTTCGCCTACCCTAATGCGGTCGCCTACCCGGTAGTACCCCTGAAAAGAGTTGAGCAGCCAACCCGTGAAGCTTTCAATAGGTGTTTGCAACGACCATGACAATGCCAAACCGATCAAGCCAAAAGAGCCAACCAACGCTCTGATATCTCCGGCCACAATACTGACTGTTATACCAATTGCCAAAAGCCAGATGGAAATAGTAATGAGGGTAATAATGGCCCCGGAGCTATGCCAGTGCCCTATGCTTTTCCGAAGCAGCGTTTTTACCAACCTTACAATAAGCCAGGCAAGCAACAGTGCTCCAAGGGCTATCAATATTTTAGGCAGGTTGTAAAAAAAGCTGTTCCAGAGGTTCTGAATGGCGCTGAGGGCTTCATCGGTGGCTTCCTGACTTGACTGTGGCGCCTGCAGCGCCAGGGAATCTACCGCGGCGGAGTCTAGAGAGTCAGAAAGCGTATCAACCACCACTACTTCCGTCTCCTGCAGCGTGGTGTCGTCTTGAAAACCAAGCCCGGCCTCGCTAGGAGAGATAAGCATGAGAATAAAACCCGTAATGGCCACAGCCAATACCGAGGCTTGCCTGAAGCCTTTTAATCGGTTTTCAGCTCCCTTTACCGCGGAACCTTGCCGTAACCGGCGCTGCCTTTTGCCAATGACGACCCTCTTTCTGGAGGTGGTGACCTCGTGGCTTTTGGTCACTACCCTTCGGGTTGATGTCTGGTGAGATGGTACAGGAGCCTTTGTATTTCTGAAGTAGCGTTTGGGTGAGCGCATTTTTCCGTGCTAATGTCTGAAATGAAGATGCCGAAAACCCTGCTCAGGCCTTCGGTTTCTTCTCTATACGGAAAAACCAACCTCAAATGATTTGTTTAAAGCTGATTCCTTGGTTTACCCGATTCTGTGCCACACGCCGCTCACGTTTCTTTGCACTATAAACTTTGAGTTACCTGTTGAACAGAACACTCATCAATAGAATGAGGGCCAGCAGAATGTGAGGCATATAGGTTGTGCCCCCCATCTGGTGCAGCCGATCTACCCGTTCCTGTGGACTAAGGCTGGTTCTTTTCAGGCGGTTAACTTTGGTTTCGGCTTGCCGCAGGTAGAGGTAATTGCCCAAAAAGCCAACCACAATGCCCCATACTAAGGTCATGCCACGGTCAATGTACAAGGCGGTTTCTTTGGTTATAATGCTTCGTTCTGTAAGGGAAACAATGATCATGCCCTGTGCTATTACCAAGCCAAGGTATACCAGAGCCGGAATAAACATTTTGCGGTATAGCATCCAGAGCATAGAAAAGAAAAATGCTCCAAGGTTAAAAGTGAATTTTCGGCCATTCTGGTACTGCTCCAGCTTGCGCAGGTAATAATCTGCACTTTGCCCAAAGTAAGCGTGGTAATAGTCTTCAGTATAGTCTTCTTCTGGTTCTGCCATTTAAGGAATATAAGTGGAGCTATTAGGTATAACTCCTTGAAAATTGAAGCCTCCAGTTGTTTTAGACGTCTTTTACGAAAAGTAAGGCTAAAACAACGGAAGAACCTTATGCGGTTTCTCAAAGAAGGGGCGTTAATCCCCTCCTGAGGGTACTGGGTTCAGGTTCAGTTCCTGGGCGTGCGGCTGTAGCGTCTTAATAATGAAATCAATATGCTGGGCTAGGTCTACTTCAAGTAACTCTGCGCCTAACTTTACTTCGCCACGGTCTACAGATGCGGCAAAGCTGGCTTGCTTCAATTTCTTAAGTACAGATTTAGCTTCTAAGCCTTCCAGGCGCTGTGGCCGGACCTGTGCACAGGCTACTACAAAGCCGGTAATCTCATCACAGCCAAGTAGTGCCTTGTCTAGCAGACTTTCGTGCGGAACACCCCAATGGCTGTAGTGCCCCGAAATAGCGTGAGCCATTTCAGGTTCGCCTTTTTCCTTTAGTAGGTTTACAATTACCTGCGGGTGCTGCTCAGGGTAGGCTTCATAATCTGCGTCGTGCAAGAGGCCAGTGTTACCCCACAGCTCCGGATCTTGATTTTGTTGCTGAGCGTAAGCCCTCATGACCAACTCAACGGTGCGGGCATGGCGCAAAAGACTTTCGCTCTTAGTGTATTGGTGTAAAATATCAGTAGCTTCTTCTCTGGTCATATAGCATATATAGGCCATGAAATTAAAAGAAGACCACGGGCTACGCAAGAAAAGGTAAGAGAAGAGAGTTGTTTTAGGCCTGTTTTGCAGAAAACGCAGGCAAAACGCTACTGCAGTTCTTTGAACAGATCATCTTTAATGGTGGTGGTGATGATGGTGATCGTCATCACTTGGGTCGTGGCGTAAGTTCTGGACGGTGCCAAATATGAAAAGAACTCCCCAGCACAGATATAAGTAATTGAACGATTCAACTTCTTTTCCCCACAAGTGTAGCAGTACATGTGCCAAAGCAGACATGATAATTCCCGTGAGGGCAACGAACTGGAAGGAGTTCATCTGCTTGGGGTTGTATATTTTAGACCATTCCATAGGCGGTTGTTTATACTAAAAGCGTGTTCTGCTGCCCATAAATATTCATTGTCTATACGCATTTAGCGCTTGAAGAGGTAAAAAATGAGCAACAGCAAAAAAGCTGTCTGTATAGATAGGGGCTTTGATAAATGATTTATGGCAACTGGGCAAAGGTAGCATTTTCCGCAGCTACTGAATAACTCTGCCTGATTATTATAGCGCGTCAATACGGCTGTATTGTATAGACTTTATTACAGCGCCAGTTGGGTGAAAAAGAAAAAGGCCCCAAGTATTGGGGCCCTCTTCCGCTTTTGGGGGATTGCTCAGGTAAAGTTTTTATAGCTATTGCCCTTTTATTTTTTGGGTCAGCGTTGTAAAGTTAGCTTCAGGACGTTGTTTGAATTCCGCGTAAGCAGCCACTTGGCGGCTATTCAGTATTTTGAAGACTTTCTCCTCATATTCCTCCTCAATTTCTTGAAGGCGGCTATTGAGCATCACTTCGTCATCGGCGTAAAGTTTTTCAACTTCTGTGGTTAAGGTTAGTCTTTCAGTGTTGATGGCTTTCAGTTTGATATAGTCAACTTCATTTAGAGCCATGCTCTCTGCCATTAATCTGGTAAGGTCTGTTGTAGCCTTCTCCATAGCTGGGTTTTGAGGAGTATTTTGGGCTACGGCACTTACTGCAAGTGCTAATAAGAAGTACAGGGTAAGAGTAAAGTTTTTCATAGTGCATTTGTACTTTAGTTTTTTAAAAAAGATGCTTTTAAGGTAGTGTTTTGTTCTAGGTCTTAGTAAAATCAAATAACTTGATTTATTAGATTTAACGGCTTTGTCTAATCATAGTTTTGGTAAAATGCGCTTAAACGCTATTTTGTTATTATTTTATAACTATAATGTTTGAATAATACAATTATTAATATAAAAACAGTATTGGAAAACTTAAATATATTGTTTTGGTGTTTTGATATAATAGGTTTGCAATATATTTGGTTTTAATAATGGGTTGTTGTGGGGTTCTCTATAATGTTTGGCTAGTGATAGTTAAAATAATAGATGGAATGTAGTCCCATTAGTTGGGTTGAGTAATTGCTGAAAAGGGAGGAGGAGGGGTAAGATAATTGTCTGTGCTGTGGTAAGTTAAACGAGAGGGTTCTTTCAACGGGAACAGGGTCTGGTAAAAATAAATCGCCCGTTTCAGGCCTGCTTTTTTAAAAACAAACCTGAAACGGGCGATTTATATGTAGCTGTAGGTGTTAGCCTACCAAAGCCACTGGGGGCACAGGAGGCGCCCTTTGTTTTGTAATTTGATACCTAAGATTAATTCGTGGCTTCCGGCGCTGGCGGTGCTAAGTTCTGAGGTAGTAAGATCGTAAGAGTATCCCATATCTAATATGTAATTTAAATTTATTCCGGCCAGAGCTGCTACTGCGTCTTTATGTCGGTAAGAAATTCCAGCCCATATCCGGTTGGCGTAAGTAGCTTTTAAGTTAAGGTCTACTGAAACCGGGCTCGGTGCTGCTACTTTCACCATGACAGATGGTTCAAGCGACAAGTCGTACCGTACGCGTAACCGTACCCCGGAGGTGGCGAAGTAATGTGGCTGGAGCCCTTGCTTTGCTATGGCGCTGTTTTCGTTTTTAGCCATTTTCTCGGTAAGAAGTTGGGCAGCAGAAAAGCCTACATAGAAATTGTCTGAGTAAATCCAGGTGCCTAGGCCTAAGTCAAAGTTAGTCTGAGATAAACGGCCATGCTGTAACGCAGGGTCTCCTTCGTTTCTGAGGTGAATGGCATTGCCGTCAAGTCTAGTTTGTACTAATCCGCTAGACACCCCAACTGACATGTTGATCCGTTTTGAGAGAGGGTGGTGGTAGGCGTAGGTTGCGTTAAGGCTGGTATTGCTTAAAGGACCAGTTCTGTCAACCTGAGCCATGGCTCCAAAGCCATGGTGTGGGCGTGATTTATGGAATTTGGTGTTCCGGTTACCTATAACAGGAGTTTTGGGTATAAACCCTTTGCCTGTCTGGCCAAGGGGTCTGTTGCGGTCACTCATGCCCAGAGAAGTGTGTCCACTGACATAATATGTGACAGGTGCGCCTTCTATGCCTACCCATTGTCTGCGGGTACCCATACGAACATCAGTGTAATTTTCTATGCCTGAAAGAGCAGGGTTCAGCAGGTAGTTGTTAAACAAATATTGGCTGTACTGCGGTTTTTGCTGGGCCATGGCTGGGGTTAACAGCACCAGAAAGGCCACAAGGTGTGCAAGCTTCTTCATTATTGCTTACTTAATAATAGTTACGTTACCGGTGATCGGCTCTTCTTGGCCGCTTAATCTTATGATATAATAGTAAGTGGCAGCCGGAAGCGGTTGGCCGTTGTGGCGACCATCCCAGGCGGTGTTGTAGCCCCTTGATTCAAATATTTTACTTCCCCAGCGGTTGAAGACCTGTACCTGGCAATTAGGGTAGTCCAGTAGGTCCGGAATCTCCCAAGTTTCGTTCATGTTGTCTCCGTTCGGGGTAAAGCCGTTCGGGATTTCTACTGGTTGCATGACCTTCACCAGAACTTGGTCGGTTGATGTACAGCCATCGGCAGTGGTCACTGTCACGGTGTAAAGCTGTGTTTGGGTTGGTTTGGCCACTGGGTTGGCTATTTTATCATTATTCAATCCCTGGCTCGGTGACCAGCTGTAGCTAACTCCACCAATGGCCTGCAGTTCCGCAAACTTTCCTCTGGCAATGGTTACATCAGCCCCCGCATCAGCCGTTGGTGCCGGAATGTCTACCGTAACCGCTACTCTTTCACTGGCGCAGCTCTGCGCTACGGTTTGTATATAATAGGTAGTGGTTTTATGCAGTACTGGCGTGGTAAAGGTAGTGCCTGTGTGTAACAGCTTGCCTCCCAGTGGCTGGTCATACCACTCAATAGTAGGTGCTACAGCAGTAGCCTCTAAGGTAGCAGTGTTGCCGGCGCAAGAAAACACGTTGGCAGCCACTGGCGGCTTAGGTAACGGAGTGGTGGTTACTTTCACGGCTGCGCTAGGTTCGCTTAAGCAATTGCCGGAAATAACTCTTCTTCTAAACCAGGTGTCTCGGAGCAGAGCAGATGGGGTGTAGTCTTTCTCAGAACTTACTCCAGGAGCAGTGGTGAAACCTGATGTGGGGTTGGTGGAGCTTTCCCACAAATATCTGAAGTTGCTGCCAGCACCTCCCTTAGGCGTAGAGCCTACTAAAGTTGTAGGTGCGCTGCCTACGCAGACGGTTTGCTCTGGCGAGGTAATGTTATTGAAAGTAATAGGAACCAGCACGATCACCTCTATTTCATTAGAGACGGTGGTGATGCCATGCAGAACCGCCTTTCTCCGGAAGATGGTGGTCTCAGTTAAAGCAGGAACTTTATAGTCTCTCTCGCGGGCAGCTGCGCCAGTAAGGGTGATGTAGTCTCTGTTTTTGGTTTTGCTTTCCCAGTAGTAGGTCACATCCTGTGCGTCATAGGTAGGTTGGTTACCAGTTAATATTAGATTGGTTGGCTCATTGTAACACACCTGGCCTCCTCCGGAAATGGTATTGTCAGCAAAGCCGCTTACCACCGTAATTTTAACAGGGACCGAGTAGTCAAAGCAACCGCTAATGATTACCTGGCGTCTGAAATAAGTGGTTTTAGTTAACTCCCCTGGCTGATAGTTGATGCCAGTTGCACCTTCAATAGCTTTGTAATCTGCCATTTCATCGGTTTTGTAGTGCCACTGATAGGTATACTGGTTGCCATCAACAATCTGGCTGCCCACTAACTCGCGCGGCGCAGTATTGGCCGGAATGAATTGTGCGGCTTTCACGTAGTTGCTTCCTGCGGCTACTGGAATGTTCACTTTTACCTCTACTTCAGGGCTTAATACTTCATCACAAGTGCCAGATGTAACGCCCCGCTTAAACCAAACCGTTTCTGTTAAGATGCCGTGCTGGTGGTTTGCCTGTGTTGCGTTAGGTATAGGCTCGTAATTTTTGTACTTAGTTCTGATGTACCACTGGTAGGTGTATTTCCCGCTGCCCCCCTTAGGGTTGCTGCCTATTAAAAGAGCAGGCGCAGACTCAAAGCAAACGGCCTCTACTGGTTCAATGAAGTTATTCGTCACCTTCTGCTCTACTTCTACTGTAACGGCGGTAAGCGTGCTGGCACACTGGGCATCGCTTATCACCTGGGCGTAGAAGGTGGTAGTCTCGGTAAGAACCGGAGTTCTGAAAACTGAGCCGGAAGAACCTTTGTGCAATACTTTCCCCTGGGCATCTAGCCACTGAATGACACCGTTTCCGGTAGCGCTTAAGCTTGCCGTGCTGCCAACGCAGGTGGTGGTGCCTTGTGCCAATGGGGCTTCAGGTACTGGGTTCACGTGCAGGTAAATGACATTTGATTCCAGTGTACAAGCGCCAGAGGTTACTACTCTTCTAAACCAGGTGTCCTGAGTGATGGGTCCGGGAGTAAAGGTGGCCAGTGTGTCTGAAGCAGAAGTGCGCTTGTACGGCTGGTTCGGGCTCGTGCGGAATTCCCACAGATACTTATATAGTTTACCATCTCCTCCTGAGGCCCGTCCACCTAAAGAGATGGCTGGCTGAAGGTTGTAGCAGACTTCGCCGTTGCCACCAGATATGGCAATGGTATTTATGATTGGTGCATCAACAGAAACCTGCACCACAGATGACTGGCTTTCACAGTTGCCAGAAATCACTACTCTGCGGTAATAGGTGGCCTGAGTTAATGGGCCTGGTAAATAACTTTCTAATGTGTCGGCAGCGCCAATCGGACTGAATGGTTTATTTAAATCAGTGGTAAATTCCCAGCGATAAGAATATTTTCCTGTGCCGCCCGTTGGAGCCGTAGCGGTTAAAGGCATAGTTGGGGCCGATCCGTAGCAAACAGTCTGAATTCCGCTTGCTACTGTAGCGCTAATGGCTGGCAATACGGTGACTTTTACCGGCACCCTCTCTAAAGCGAAGCATCCTTTGCCAGACCGTGCTTCTACATAAAAGGTATAGGTGGTTGCGTCTGCAATGTTCTGGCTGGAAACGGTCACTGCTGGCGTGGTGCCAATAGAATTTCCGCTTTGGTCAAACCACTGGTAGGAGATTCCTGACACTGGTGAGACTTCTAGTTTAGCTGAGGCGCCTTGGCAAACAGTTATCTCTGCTGCTTTCACTACTGGTAAAGCAGGTAGCGGAATAATGTGAACAGCAATAGCGTTGCTTGGTAAAGAACAGCCCCCTGAAATGGCCACTCTCTTAAACCAGGTAGTGGGGGCGCTAAGGTTCTCGGGCTGATACGTAGCAGCAGTGTTCGCGCCTGGTGCCTCTTCAAAGCCGCTGTTGGCGCCGGTGGTGCTCATGAGCCACTTGTAAGTAATACCTTCTGCTGGGTCGCCGCCGGTCACAGATTTGCCTGCTACTTCTTGTAAAAGCGGAGCGGTGGTACCTTCGCAGAATTCAGTGTTGGCCGGTAAGATGTTATTTGCCAGCCCTGGTGTTACTTCTATTTTAATAACGTTGCTGTACTCCACGCACTTGCCCAAAGTCACTTTTCTCCTGAACCAGGTAGTGGTTTGCAGAACGCCTGCCTCGTAGCTTTGGCTGTTTTTGCTAGCCGCAGTGGCTAGTTTAAAGACTTTGCTGTTTACATCTGCATGTTCGGTATCAGTGCTGAATTCCCACACGTATTTAGGGGTGCCTGAGCCACCTGTTGGTACTGAGCCTTTAATGGTACCTGCCGAGGTGCCAGCGCAAATGGTGGCTACTTCTTCAATGGTGTTGTTTCTGATAGGTGGTTCCACTACAACTCGCACCGCTGTTCTCTCCACGGTACAGCCACCGGTTGCCTCAGATTGCACATAAAAGGTGAAAGTAATAGGGCTGTCGGTGTTGTTGATGAGCGGCTGGGTGATGAAAGTGTTGCCAGTGTGCAATAAGTTGCCGTTCACGGGGGCGTCGTGCCAGGTGTAGGGTCCGCTTGGAGCGGTGGCAGTCAAAGAGGCTGTGCTGCCGCTACAAATGGTCACACCTTTAGCGGTTGGAGGTAAAGAAAGTGGGTTAACCTTGATTTCTACTGCCTCTGAAATGCTCTCGCAGCCATTGATAATAACTTTGCGGTGGAACCACGTGTTGGCTGACAAAGCCTCTGGTTGAAAAGAGGTTAAGCTGCCTGTTCCTTTGGCGGCTTTGTAAGTGCCGTTTTTGCTAGTGCTGCTTTCCCATACAAATACAGGTTCTGAACCATCTCCTCCTTCTGGTTGAGTGGCAGTAATGGCCGGAGGTACAGTGCCCGCGCAAATAGGCTGAGGGTCGGCTTGTATAACATTATTAGTGATGAGCGGTACGGCAGAGATTTTGATTGGCTGCGTTGCTTCAGAACAAGCACCCAGGCGCACACTTCTCCGGAACCAGGTGGTTTCAAGCAGGGTAGTGGCAGGTAAGTTTTGACCTGTCATTCCCTCCATGTCTTGGAAGTTTACGCCATCGGTGCTGCGTTGCCACTGGTATTTAGGAGTGCCAGATCCGCCAGTTGGTTTGGTGGCTGCTATCTCTTTTGTTGTGCTGCCAATACACAGCCCGTAGCTTAGGGTAGTAATGGTGTTATTAGAAATAGGTTTTTCTACTGTTACCATAACGGAAGCGCGGGCAGAGGATGCGCAATTGCCTATGTCTGACCGGCTGCCTACATAAAAGGTAGTGGTTGCAGAAAGCAACGTGTCAAGGGTGTTACCTACAAAGAAAGGAGTGCCGCCGGTAGAGGAGGTGAACCACTCAATTTGAGCATCTGCTACCGAGGTACTGAGCACAGTTCTGGTGCCGGTACAAACGGTAAGGTTTGTTACTGCCGGAGTGGCAGGCAAAGGCTGTACAGTTACCACTACCTCGGTGCGGGTAGAGCTGAAGCATTGGTTTTCTGAAACTGCCTCAACAAAATAGGAAGTGGTGGCTTTAAGAACTGGGGTAGTGAATACAGCTTCCGTAGATAGCACTTTTGTAGAGGTGGCAGAGGCAAACCAACGGTAAGAGGCGCCATTGCCTACGGCGGTTAAGGTGGCAGTGCCACCTTCGCAGATCATCACGGGCTCTACGGACTGTACAAGAGGCAACTCATGAATGGTAACGGTTTGGGTAGCGGCAGTAGAGACGCCACACTCATTCCAGGCTTGTACCTGAAGCTGATACACACCGCTTTTGGTGAATAAGATAGTAGGGTGGGCTTCGGTTGCCATGTCGGCCTCGGCAAATTGCACACCGTCACCACCAGATAGCGTCCACTGGTAGCGGGTAATGGTGCTGCTTTCGTCGTTATAAACAGGAGCTACAGCCGGAGAAGAAGCTGAGTAAGTTAATGTTTGCGGACCGCAGAACGCTGCGGTAGCGGGTAAAGTTATGGTAGGATTGGCCTTGATAACAATCTCTTCGGTGGCGGTAGTAGTGCCGCAGGAGTTGGTAGCAGATAAGGTAACTTTATAGTTTCCTGATTTCGAGAAAAGGATAACTGGTTCGGCATCAGTTGCAGTACCAGATTCAAAAGTTACGCCTTCTGCCGGAAGCACAGACCATTTGTATTGAATATTTTCTCCCGGAGTGGTGTTTTTGGTAGCCACTCGGCTAGGCAAACAAAAGCTCTCAGGCTGTAGAGTGAAAGCCGCTTGAGTAGGGTCTTCAACTATGATAGTTTGTTTGGCAATGTTTTCAGTACAGGAAGGGTTGCTGCCTAGTGGTCGTACTGTCAGCGTCACTTCATACTTGCCGGCCGTGTTGAAATGAAGAACAGGTTTTTCTGAAGAAGACGAAGAGCCTGAGGCATAACTCCAGCCGGTGGCCGGTGAAACAGACCAGATACGGCGGTAGGCATCGCTGTTGGCAGGGTTGTCGCTATTGTAGCCACCTGTTGATTTGTCAATTAGCGTAACTGCTGAGTTGGTGCAGACGGTGTTTCCGGGGTTTACTTTAAAATCGGCTACTGGCGGAACTGAAATTCTAATACTGCCTATTGTGGCGGTAGAGGTTTTACAGTCAATGGCCTCCCCGAACATAGTAAAACCGTCTGGCTTGCCCGTAGATCCTTTGTCAAACTTTTTGGTGATGTACTTGGGAATGTTGTTTTGGGTGAAATATAAAGTGTCAGACCCGTCATCAAACCAGATCTTATATGTGGTGTTGGGGGAGTTGTTGTCTGTTCCGGTTACCGCAAACACAAACGTTGAGCCCACGCAGCCAGAAGAACCACCTGGGTTCTGTAAGCCGAACCTGGGGTTAGTGCCGTTGTATACATGATACACTTTGCTTTCAACACATCCTTCGGCTCCTTTTACAGTAAAAACCAGATCAAACTTTGACTGGGCCAAATAAGTGTGGCTGGCACCGGTGAAAGAAGCAGGAAATGTTTCTGTGGTCCCGTCTCCCCAGTCAATGGTGTATTCAAGATTGGTTTCCTTGGTGGAGGAGTTGTTGGTCACCTCCAGATTGAAACTCTGCCCCCCTAACGCGGAACTACATTGAATGAAATTACCGCCATTGGCATCTTCCAGTGTGGGGTCTGGAGTGTTTGGGCAAGTTTGTGCGTAAGAAGTGACGCTCCAGAAAAGCAGGAACGTTAGCAGGTAATAAAATTTGTTTCTAGGCGCCATGGTGCCGTAAAGAATTGTTGCTAGGTGTTGTCTATCAATTAGTTGATAAAATGTGCCAAGGCAGAATAACATCTGGCTTGTTGCCTTTCATCCAGAATGAATTGTTTGCGTGGGGGGAGCGCATCTGGATAAAATAAAGAAGTGTAAATGTTAAAAGTTTGCTTTTGGCCTTACTTTACAGAATGGAAGATGGCCGAAGTAAAACATTAGGACTAGGGTAGTATATGTTTTTCATAGAAATTATAAATTGCATTGTGTGTTTATATGGTCAATTTTTAATGCTGGGCATAAGTTTCTGATAAATAAGAAAAGTTATGCTAATTGACCGTATTTTGAGGGCTTAACATTGATGTATCAAAGTTTGGTTCAAATACAATGTTAAAATTATAAAAAAATATGATAGCTGTAAATATGAATATTTTTATAATTTGTTGAATAGGTAAAATCTAGTATTTGCTATTTTATATATTTGTTTTAATATTGTGCAACGCAAGGTGGGCAGTGCTGCTGCAAAAAGAACTGAAAATTCATTTTTTCAGGAGGCTTGAGGCAGCTGTTTATACTTTGTAAGTTTGTGTTCTCTGAACCTTTTAGTTGTAAAGCTGTTATAGGCGCAAGAGATTTTTGAGCGAAAGTTTGAAAATGTAAGGAGAGTAAGAAGGAGATTTAATGGGGAGAGTGAATTGGTTCATCCCGCTAAAGGGGTTATTCATCTGGAAACATCTCTCGCTCACCGAAAATCAAATGCAGTAGAAAAAATACCTATTACCTTTGACTTATTAAAACAGCAGAACAAGTTTGCTGAACAAGACATAAAGGAGCGGCGGGGCACTTCTGCCTCGGTAGAAGCGTCAAAAGATCTGGTGCTTATTGGGGGATATGCTACAGAACCTAATGACAATTGCCTCGCTTGCCCCTATTTTCAAAAGCCTCTTCAAACGGTAACGTTTGAAGAGGCTTCTTTTTTTTGCCTGCATTCTACTTAAGCACGCCAAATGCTGCGTTTCACCGGCGGTGTGGTCGCTAAAGGATGCTTTCTAACCCCGGTGCCCTCTTTTTTTGCTTATCTTTGTATACCAATAAGCAGCCATTCTACATGAAGCAGCAATTAACAGAGAATGAAAGAGAAGTGATCAAGTTGATAAATTTCTTCAAAAGCCGCGGGGAGCGTTTGGCCCAGGAGGGCGCACTTACCCAGGAACATGAAGATTTGAATGCCGCTTGTGAGCGCCTCACCGAGAAAATATACAACCATGCCGCCTTCCGGCAACAAGTGCTGGAAAAGCATGAAACCCTGAAGGGAATAATTGAAGACCATGCCCAGTGCCCCACCTGCTCTAAAGCAGACATGCTCAAGAAAGTGGGGGTGGCAACCAATGAAAGAGGCTGGAAAATGAACCGATACAAGTGCCGCCGCTGCAACATTGAATTCACGTGGAACCGGCCCAATAATCCTTGGGATATGATTCCGTTTCTGGAGGTTTGTCTGCAGGAGCTAGACGCAAACATGCAGAGTGATGCGCTGGAAGGAGATCTGCGGGAGAGGGCTCAAGGCGCCAGGGATCATATGGCGGTAAGCCTGGAGCAGTTAAAAGCCGCTATTGAATCTGCTGACACAGAGAAAGGGCAAATGGAGGAGCAGGACCGGGAGATGGCCCGCATGCTGCATGAATTCAAAAAATACCTCATGATTGAGAAAATAAAGCTGGAGCCTTTCAGCGAAAACTAATCAGAGGCAAGCCTTGATAGAAGGGTCTGTTTTAGGGCTGTTTTTGAGAAAACAGCCCTAAAACAGACCCTTCTTCATTATTTCGTAATAAACAAAATCAGGCGCGCGCGTACAAAGGAGAAAGCAACTGAGTTGGTTGCCGAAACTTTAAATGCAGAAGATCATGCCAATTGAAAACGATAACATTACCAACGCAGACGAAAGCAAACGCTTGCCCGATGAAAATCCAACTCCCAACGAGGGGCATCAGTCAACCGGCGAGGAAATAGCCAAACCAGACCGGGGCGGAAGTAAAATCCAGGCTCAGGAAACCGACTATTTTGACCCAGCCCCCGAAGGCAGCAAAGAGGTAGGAAACATTGGAGCCGAAAACGAAGAAGATGCCTGGAAACTGGACGGCAGCAACGCGAACAACCTGAGAACGAAGTAGCAATTGCCGCCAAAGGGCCCCTGGTTTCCAGTCTGGCTTTAGTTTCCGGAAAACAGGCGAAAAACCGAAATGCAGTTGCTATCGTTAAGAAAGAGTGTTTAACTCTAACTTAACACCTAATCTCATGAATAGAAATCAGCAGAATCAGGACTACGGGCGCGACCGGAACCAAGGTCGTCGTTCCGATGAAGATCAATACCGCGGAGCGTATCGTCAGGATGATTATCGTGGAGGAGAGTACGACCGCTTGAACAGGAGAAATGATTTTAACGATAACGATATCCGCAACGATTACCGCAGCCGTGACTACTACGGCTCAGACCAGGATCGTAGGGCTAACTTCAGCAGCAACAGCCCCGACTATGGCCGTGACAGAGACCGCCAGGGCGAGCGCTTTGACAACCCCAACGTGTTCCCCAGCGAGAGTAACAACGGGTTGCGCAGCGCTGCCCGCAACCACGGCAACATGGGTAGCTTTGGCGGTGCCCAGGGCTGGGGCTCCTCAAGAAACGGTTCACACCAAGGATCGTCAGACGGAAGCCAGTGGGCCAGCGGGCACGGCCGCGATGACCGTCAGCAGGTAAATCGCCAGGTGTACGGCGCGTACCGTGACCACAATAGCTTTGCAGAAGGAGAGCGCGAGCAGTACGACGGCTCTGGCCGTTACGGCACCCAAGGCTCAGATAGCACCCGCGGCTGGGAGCCAGCCGACAGAGCCGGTTCAAACGGAGCAGTGTACAGTTTCGGAACTAACGACGTATCTCGCCGCGGCGATGACAGCCAGTACGAAATCTACGACAACACCCAGTCGCAGTACAACCGTGGCCAGTATGGTAACAACATGGGTGGCGATTCTTACATGGGAAGCCTGTATGACCGCAACGGGGCAACAGGAAATTCGGGTATAGGAAACTGGAATGAGCCAAGACGCCAGCATTACGACCAACAAAATGAAGGAATGCATAGCGAGAACTACGGCAATGAGGCCGGCTCTCTGAGCTGGGGCAATGACCGTGATTACAGAACCGAAGAAGGCCGCAACCGCCGCTATGACCCCATGAGCGGGCACGTGCGTAACCAGGGTTCCACACCGCCTTCTCGCGAAGACTTTAGTTGGTAACCAGCTATTTAAAAAAAAACAGAAAAGCCGCCTGCAACATTGTAGGCGGCTTTTCTGTTTTCGGCCTCTTTTTATGAAAATAGCTCTAAAACAGTGGCGGTGTCAATAGCACGGCAGGTTCTGTAGTGAAAGCAGAAGGCTCAAAAGTTAAGTACGCATAATCTTCAAGATTAAAGTGCGTTCTATGGGCACAGGTTCTACCTTTGTGGCAGAATTTTTAGAACCTATATATAAATGAGAAATAGCATAACTTCCTTGGTGGTGTGCCTGTTGGCATTGGCTGGCTGTGCGCCCTCTGAGGAACAAATGGCCAAGGAGCTAGAGACTGAAGTAATAGCCTTACATGATTCGGTTATGGCCAACATGGGAGACCTTTATAATTCACGGAAAGAACTCGCCGCACTGAAAGATTCTTTATTGGCAGATGATACCTTGCTACAGCAGAAGTTTGATGCAGGTATTGCCCAACTAGCGGAGGCCGATGAGCAAATGATGCAGTGGATGCGGAATTACAAAGCCCCTGACCTGAAGCAGCCTGCTGAGGCGGTGCCCTACCTTCAGCAGGAAAAGGAGAAAATGGAGAAAGTGCAGCAAAACATTGAGCAGAGTCTGCAGCATGCCCAAGATTTAAAAGCGCAGCTTAAGTAAAATGAAGAAGTTACTAGTGTATGCCGCATTCGGCTTAGCAATTTTTAGTGCTTGCACCTCAGAGCCGCAAGAGCGGCAACTGCCCATTTTAGGGCCGCGCACGCCAGATGTGAAAATGGTGGAAGGGAAACCCGTAGTAGATACTATTTATCATACCATCCCTGATTTTGCCTTCCTAGACCAGGACAGCCAATGGGTAACTCCCAAAACGGTAGAGGGTAAAATTTACGTAGCCGATTTCTTTTTTACTTCTTGTCCTTCCATCTGCCCTAAAATGAAGAGCCAGATGTTGCGGGTATACGAGAAGTTTAAAGGAAACCCTAATGTGGCGTTGCTCTCACATTCCATTGATCCCCGTCATGACACCGTAGCGGTGCTGCGTGACTATGCTGATCGGCTTGGGGTGAAAAGTGACACCTGGCATTTTCTTACCGGCGACCGAGACTCCATTATGGACCTGGCCCAGAAACACTATTTCGTTACTGCCATGCAAGACGAAAGTGTACCTGGCGGATTTGAGCACACAGATGGCTTCTTGCTCATAGATGAGCAACGCCGAATCAGGGGGCACTATCATGGTTTGGATGAAGAAGACGTAGATCGACTAATGCAGGACATGGAGCTGCTTTTGGCTGAACAAAAGAATAAGAATGGGCAAGGCAAAAAGTAATGTACTGGCCTTGGTGTGGGTAGGGCTGCTGCTCATAGGCTGCTTCACCGAAAGGGGAGAAGAGGGCAAGCTTCTTTACGGCCGCCATTGTGCCAGCTGCCATCTTGAAAACGGAGAAGGCTTGCGTGGTATCATTCCGCCCTTGGCCAACTCAGATTTTTCTGACAAGAACAGGAGTGAATTAGCCTGTATTATCCGGAATGGTATGAGTGGCCCAGTAGAGGTGAACGGAGTGGTGTATAATCAGCCTATGCCCGGCAATGCGGCTCTAACGGAGACTGACATCACTAACATCATCAACTATCTGCATAATGAGTTCGGATCACCAAAACAGAAGGTAAGCATTGGTGAGGTAAGGGAGCAGCTAAAGTCATGTCAGTGATAAAGCGGCTTATTTAACATGTCTAACAAAAGAAAAGGGAGCGAATTTATTCGCTCCCTTTTCTTTTGTTAGTTATACTACTACATGCCGTTGGTATTGCCGGTAGTTCCTGTTGTGCCACCACTGGTTCCATCGGTGGTGATTGTAGTGTTGTTGTTGTTATTGTTGGTGCCGGTGCCAGCGTTAGTGCCTCCAGTTGTGCCATTTGTTCCTGAGTTCTGTCTGTTCGTTCCAGTAGCTCCATTCGTCGTTCCAGAAGCTCTGGTTGTGTCAGTAGTTGAGCCAGTCGTGGCACCGTGGGTGCCGGCTGTTCCACCGTGGTTATTGCCGGAGCCATGCATTTCAACAGTGCTGCTGTAACCATCTCCACCAATGCTGTTGTCAACGGTTGGGTTGTCGGCGGTGGTACCAGTACTGTCTCCGCAGGCCGTGAACATAAAGGTCGCGGCAAATAAACAAGAAGCTGCTAATTTCAATTTCAGAATTTTCATAGTTAGGTGTTGTTAAGGTGAAACAATTCATCTCGTCTATGCTCTTACGATTTCTGAAAAAATAGGGGGTATAATTTTTCTGTAATTTAAAGTGGAATTAGAAAATTCAGTATAAATGACAAGCATGTTTTAAAGTTATGGGGTATTGGAAATAGAGCTGTTTTATAGTTGCGCCTTCTGGAATTGGTAGAGTGAATGATTGTTTGTCTAAGTTTTGGGTTGATACTGTAATGCAAATATGGGATTAACATCTTACTAAATTTATTAGCTTATCTAGTTGCTTGGTTTATTTTAAGCTAATATATTTAGCTATGGAAAATAAGCATACGGAAGGAACGAAAGCAAAGCGGCCTTGGCAGGAAAGTGATTTGGTGAAGGGACGAGGAGCACAGTTCAACCCAACAAATCCCTATCTCAAGAATGAGTATGTATTAGAGCATCTGGAGGGGCTTGACGAGCCATGGGAGCAGAAGACGGCCACGCAATTTTTTCAGGAATTCCCGAAAAAGATCGTGAATGAAGTCACATCGCCTGACTTAGGTTTGTCCTATTCTATGAATCCGTACCAAGGTTGCGAGCATGGCTGCGTTTACTGTTACGCCCGCAATACCCATGCCTACTGGGGGCTAGGAGCCGGTATAGATTTTGAGCAGAAGATCATCATCAAAGAGAATGCGGCAGACGTGCTGAAGGCTCAGTTAGAGAACCCGAAGTGGGTGGTAAGGCCTATCATGTTGTCGGGCAACACAGATTGCTATCAACCCATTGAGGCTAAGAAAAAGATTACCCGTCAGCTGCTGGAAGTGCTGCTGCAGTACCGCCACCCTGTAAGCGTCATCACTAAAAACGCCCTTGTTTTACGCGACCTGGATCTGCTGCAGGAACTGCACCGCCACCGGCTGGTACACGTGAACATCTCTATCACTTCTTTGCAAGAATCGGTGAGGCAAAAGCTGGAACCGCGCACCGCTACTGGTGCCAAAAGACTGGCGGTGGTGCGGGCTTTGTCAGAGGCGGGTATTCCGGTAAACGTGATGGTGGCTCCAATTATACCAGGCTTAAATGATCATGAGGTGCCCGCTATTCTGGAGGCTTCAGCTCAGGCGGGAGCCCTGTCGGCGGCGTATACCATTGTTCGTCTTAACGGGGCCATTGCCGAGACTTTTGAAGACTGGATTCATAAAGCATACCCCGACAGAGCGGCCAAAGTTCTGAACCAGATCAAGGCTTGCCATGGGGGTTCTTTAAACGACAGTCAGTTTGGAAGACGCATGACAGGGGAGGGGAAGTGGGCTGAAACAATCAAGGCGCTGTTCCAGGTGGCTTACCGCAAGCATTTTGCCGGAAGAGAAATGCCTCCCTATGATTTAACCGCCTTTACTCCCAGAACAGGCAAGCAGCTCACCATCTTCTAAAGCAGCTATTACGCATTGTTTATGAAATATTCAGTACAAGATACAAGAAGTCTGTGGTGAAGTGATACTTGAAGTATAAGATTCTAATTGATTGACTCAGTTAAAATAGGATATTCGGTAAAAATCAATGGATGTCAGTATGTCAGTATAGATGTAAAATTATTATTGATAGGCTTAGGTAGCTTATGAGCGGGTGAAATGCAATATGCAAGAGTAAGAGGCAGTACTTGGTGAGCCTGGTAAGGGAATAGTGGTTGTGACAAATTTAGGGCATTCAGGAAATGAAGGTTTGCATCAGAGATTAGTGGGGGAAACAATGTTCCACGGGTGAAAGGAAAGATGCGCTAGAAACAAATAAATTCAAGTAAGCCAAATTAATATAGCTTATTACTTAAATAAAAAGTAGAGGTGTTTTGACTTGCTCCAACTCAAATAGCAGGTGCTGCCGGAACAAAAGACGTGTGAAGGAGTATACGAGCCTTATGGCACAAGGTTAGAGGCAGCTTATGAAATTTAGCTGGTTTTTGAAGAGTATACTTTTAGCCTCTTTTGCAGCCAAACAAAATCTTCATTTGTATCTTTATAGGCGGGGAGATCCTTGCTATATTTGAGCGCGTGCACGGAAATAAAATCAAAAGAAGCTTCTTGTTTAAACTCATCGTGTTTCTGAATATAGGAGCTGCGGTGGCTTTGGTGCTCTCTCATTTCTCCTCTTACATTAACCCTTCCTTCTTTTGGGTAGCCAGTCTGGTAGCCTTGACTTTTCCAGCGCTACTGTTCCTGAACCTGCTCTTTATTCTGTACTGGTTACTGGTCAAAAGCCGGGCAATTTTTATATCAATGTTTGCGGTGCTTATAAGCTTTGACAACCTGAAAACCCAGCTCCAAATGAACCTCTTGGCAGACGAGTTGCCGGAGCAGGCGGAACAGATGCGGGTGCTCAGTTTCAATGCCCGTCTTTTCGATTTGTACAGGTGGAGCGGAAACCCTCGCACCCGCGAAAAGATATTTAAGATGGTGCAGGAAGAGTCACCAGACATTGTGTGCTTTCAGGAGTTTTACACTTCTAAGAAAGCGGGGCGTAATAACCTTGACACGCTTATAGTATTGCAGCGGGCTAAAAACAATCACGTGGCCTATACAGAAACTCTCCGCAAAACCGATCACTGGGGAATAGCCACGTTCAGTGTTTACCCAATCGTGCATAAAGGAAATATACTATTTAACGAAGAAACTAACAACCTCTGCATTTACACTGATCTACTGGTGGGGCAGGATACGGTGAGGGTGTATAACGTGCATTTTCAGTCGAACCGGTTTAAGCGGGAAGACTATGAATTTCTGGAAAACCCGGGGGCTGTCCCTTCAAGCGATGAGAAAATTGCTGCCTCCAGAAACATCATCAGGCGGTTGCAGGTGGGCGCTATAAAGCGGGCACGGCAGGTGGAAAAAGTAGCGGAACATATCAAGAACTCTCCGTACCCTGTCATTATTTGCGGTGACTTCAATGATCCGCCAGCTTCCTTCACGTATAATAAAATTAGCAAAGGCTTAGAAGATGCCTTTGTGAAAACCGGTTGGGGAGTAGGTAATACGTACAATGGGCTGTACCCAATTTTACGCATAGATTACCTGTTGCATTCTCCGGAATTCTCCAGCAGCGGCTACCGAACTATCCGTCAGAATTTGTCAGATCATTACCCAATACTAGCAGATATCTGGTTGCCAAAAGGGACAGGACAAACAAATAAATCAGAATAAATAGGCAGCTGTTTTTAGCCTGAATTTCTGAAATTAAGCCTGAAACAAAAGGGCTGCATTCAAGATAAAGGCCGTTTGCTAAGCTGTTAAAGGGCGTGCTTTTCGTTTACAATTACGTTACTTAAGGTCCATTCTACCCGGTCTACAAACACATGTTCCCTTACTTTGCAGTCTGACTTGGTGCAGAGCCGGCAACTCAGCGGGGGCAGGCAGGGGTCCAGGTGAACGAAGAGTTCCACCACATCGCCCAGTTCTTCCTCAATGGTTTCCTGAAACAGCTCTACCTCTTTGTGAGACTCCTGCAGGTTGAAATACCAAGGCAAGGTTAGATGGCAGTCTATGTGCAGGTGGCTGCCGTACTTGATCACGCGCATGTTGTGCAGGTCAATCCAGTTCTGGCGGCGGCGCTGGTTCAGTACCTGTATAATCCGCTCAATGAGCTGGTGGTCGGCCTCGTCCATCACGCCGGAAATTGAGTTGCGTACCAGTCCGTAGCCGGTGTAGGTAATGAAGGAGCCGAATATAATGGCCACCACAGAGTCTAACCAGAGCAGATCGGTAAAGTAGATGCACGCAAGGCCAATGATAAGGCCAAGGCTGGAATAGGCGTCAGAGAGCAGGTGCTTGCCGTTGGCGATGAGGGTAACGGAGCTGTGGCGGGTGCCATGCCGCACCAGGTACCGGCCGGCAAGATAGTTGGCTCCCCCTGTCAAGAACGTAAGGTACATACCCGTGTCAATTCTTGCAATAGTCTGCGGGTAAACCAGGTTGTAGACAGATTTACCAATAATGCCTATTCCGGCTATAGCAATTAAGGTGCCCTCTAAACCTGAAGACAGAAATTCTATTTTCCCATGGCCATACGGGTGGTCCTGGTCTTTGGGTTTGGCCGCCAGATACACACTGTACAGCGCTACCCCACCGGTCACAAAGTTGATGATGGATTCCAGGGCATCCGTTAGAATGGCATTTGATCGGGTAAGAAAAAAAGCACCAAACTTCACGCCTAAGAGCACTAACGCCAATAAAAGCATATAGGCCATCAGGCGGATGGAAGATGTTGCCGAGGGTTGGGGCATGCGTAAAGAATTAGTAACCGTACCAGCTGTTCAAACGCAACAAAGCCGGAGAGGTGCTAAGGTAAACGCATTTTTTTTAAGAAAGGGCAAGAAGAGACTGTCAAAGACCTAATGCAAATATTAGACCCTGTATTCTCTAGAAAACGAACGAAAGAGGGGGGGGGAGGCTACCCAAAGATGAGGCTCAATAGCCACGTTACCAGGGAAGCCAGCAGGCCTAAAAAGAAAAATAAGAAACCTAGTAGTGGATTCATAACAAAAATCTTTAATTAGAGTAAACATATTAAGATTCTTGCGGTATAACAAATTTAAGAAAGTCATGGCACATTAATATTTTGTTAATGTTGCTGTCGGAGTTTAGGGAATGAATGTATATACTTGTAATCTGTATCTCTAACAAATTGAGAAATGGACACTGCAGTTAAAAAGAAAGTGGCCGGCAAGCCCATCGAAGATTTACTAAAGAACAACACGTTTCTTCCGTCAGGTGACAGCTACCTGCAGGAGTCTCTGCAAAGGCTTCAGCAGTTGCGTCAAGCCTACATGATCTCCCCTGCGGGGAAGAAAAGCGTATTCCGTTTACCCAAGCTTCAAAAGAAGTAGTCTGCTAAGAACCTTCACGTTACAGTAAGTGGCGGAGTAGGTTTTTTATAAATAAAATCCGACGTCTGTTTTGGGCCTGATTTTAAGAAATC
>NZ_LRML01000011.1 GCF_001647285.1 Rufibacter roseus | reverse complement strand
TGAAAAACAGGTTAAATTCGCAATAGGCCTTCCTGTGTTATGCAGACCTGTGAGTGTATCTGTCCAGCTACGGGAACTACTGTTGATGGAATAACGAACAACAATGAACGAAAAGGCTACTCCTTCACCCGCTCAAACTCCAGCTCGGAGAAGTGGAAGTCGGGATTGCTGGCGTCCAGGCGCATTTGGGAAATGGAGCCGTCGGGGCCGGGCAGGAAGCGTACGTTGGTGGGGGTGAGCAGCGCGAATTGGGTTTTCCAGTTCAGGTTAAAAATATCTGCTTTCCAGGGAGAAAGTTCACCACCCAACGCTGGCGCCGGAAGCAGGTTCAACACCAGCTTTCCGTTTTGCAGGGCAACAGTGGCATCGCCATATAACTGGCTGCGGTAGGTGCCCACATATTCCTGCAGTGGACGAGTAGGAGAAAATGCAGTCTCCTTTTCTTTTTGACTGTCGGTAATTTTCTGTTCGGCACGGGCTTTTTTAATCAGGTCAAGGCTGAACTGGCTCCAGTCTCTCCCTTTCTTGATGCCTAAATATTGGTCAATGGTGTAGTTGGCCAAAGGGCCGGTAATGCTGGTCATGCTGTTGGTGAGAATAATAATGCCTAGCTTCTCCTCTGGCACCAGCACGGTGCGGCTGTTCATGCCTTCGTGGCCGCCACCGTGGGCTACAATTTTGCGTCCCTGATAATCATTGAGCATCCAGCCTAAACCAGCACCTGAAAAATGGATGCTGGGGTTCATGGCTTGGGCCTGAGGGGCAATGGGGAACGGGTTCTCCATGGCCCACATGGTGTGGCTGGCGTTTTCTGAGATAATACGGCTGCCGTTGTACGTGCCCTGGTTTAGCTGAAGGCGCATCCATTGGGCATGCTGGTTTACACTGGTAAAAATACCGGCTGCGGGGTTCCAGCTATCCCAAGCGGTAATGACAGTAGGCACTGGGTTTCCGTTAGCGTCATTGCCGTGCGGGGTGGCTACATTGGCTACACCTTTCAGCTGGTTTACACTGGTGTAGGACCGGTTCATTCCCAACGGCCCGAAGAAGCGCTCCTGAATAAACGATTCCCAGGTTTTGCCGGAAATGGCCTCAATCACTTCGCCGGCGGCAATAAACATGAGGTTAGAGTAACCATAGCCGTCTCTAAAGCCAAAGGTGGGCTGTAGAAAACGCGCACGTTCCAATATTTCGCGGCGGCTGTAGGTGGTGTTGTACCAGAGTAAATCGCCGGAGAACGTTTCCAAGCCCACACGGTGGCTCAAAAGATCTTTTATGTTCAGTTCCTGAGTGACGTAGGGGTTGTAGAGCTGCAGGTAAGGCAGGTATTTGGTCACCTTATCGTCCCACTTCAGCTTGCCCTCGTCTACCAGAAGGGCCAGCGCGGCGGCAGTGTACGCTTTAGAGTTAGACGCTATCCCGAAGACAGTATTCTCATCTACTTTGCCGCCTTTCTGCCCGTTCAAAACCCCGTAGCCTTTGGCAAACACCACTTTGTCGTTTTTTACAATGGCAATGGCCATGCCCGGCACGTTCCAATCTTTGAGCGCCCGTTGGTAGTAGGCGTCTAATTTCTTTAAATCGGCTTGGGCAAAAGAAGAGGCTGCAGAAACCAAAAGGAGCAGCAATACGAAAAGAATCCGGAAAGAAATCCGGTGAATAGGGCTGAAAGTCATAGGTAGGCAATAAGTTCTGCCGGGTAAGTTACGCAAAAGCCGCTGCCTACAAAAGCGGCAACCGGTGCAGCGCGGCAGTTTCCGGAATAATGCTGTAACTTTGTGTTCCCGGGAAGGTATTCGGCTACCGCCGATGCTGGCGCGGAGAAGCGTTTTCGGCCTGATTTCCGTAAAACACAGCTAAAACAGAAAAGATGGGGCGAATACTGGCCATAGATTACGGGGTGAAAAGGGTAGGCATTGCGGTAACAGACCCGTTGCAGCTCATTGCCTCGCCCTTAGACACCGTACACAGCCAGAACGTGTTGGCTTTTTTGATAGAGTACACGCAGAAAGAGGAGATAGACGTGTTTGTAGTAGGCATGCCCGTGCATTTAGACGGCAACGCCACCAACAACACCCAGCACGTGGTAGGCTTTGTCAGGAAGCTGCAAAAGCAGTTCCCCCACATAAAAGTAGTCACCCATGATGAACGCTTTACCTCGCGGATGGCGTTTCAGACCATGATAGACGCCGGACTGAAAAAGAAAGCCCGCGCCGACAAGGCCACTGTGGACCGTGTGAGCGCCACCATTATTTTACAGAGTTATTTAGAGAGCAGACAATACTTATGATTTACCCTATAGTTGCCTACGGTGACCCCGTACTTCGCACCAAAGCCCAGGATATTCCGCAGGATTATCCGGAGCTGAACAAGCTCATTGAAGACATGTTCGAGACCATGTACCACGCCCATGGCGTTGGCTTGGCCGCTCCTCAAATTGGCAAAAGCATCAGGTTGTTCGTGATTGACTCAAAGCCATTTATGGAAGAAGGCGAAGAAGACAAAGGCGTGAAGAAAGCGTTCATCAACCCCGTTATGGTAGAAGAATCTGGCGAGGAGTGGGGCTTTGACGAAGGCTGCCTGAGCATACCCGGTGTGCGCGAGGAAGTCTGGCGCCAGGAAAACATCCGGATCCGGTACTATGACGAAAACTGGGTGCAGCACGAAGATGCCTTCGACGATCTCACCGCCCGCGTCATTCAGCACGAGTACGACCACATTGAAGGCATCTTGTTCACCGACCACCTTTCTGGCTTGAAAAAGCGCCTGCTCAAAGGCAAACTCACCAAAATCAGCAAAGGTGATGTGGACGCTGACTACAGAATGAAGTTCGCCGGGTTAGGCAAGCGGTAAGCAGCGGTTACCGCTAACTTTTGTGAAACCTCATAGGTCTACAGAGACCTGTGAGGTTTTTGCGTTTTAGGGTTGTTTTTGAGAAAAGAGGCTGAAAACGGGAATATGGTATTGTTGATGCGCTGGCTGTTTTTCTCTATCTTGGTTTGTAACTTCAGAAAAGCATTGCCATGAAACAGTTCATCCTTTCCCTGATACTTCTGCTGCTTTCCTTTTCCGGCCAAGCCCAAAAACTGAAATACAATCAGCTGTTGAAGCTACAGCAAATGGAGAAGCATGAGGTAGCAAATTACCTGCAAAAGAAAGGTTGGACCACAAGCTCAGACTCTGCTCCCACAGAGGAAACAATGGGGAAAGCAGTCTGGGCTTTTTCACCACAGGGTGCAAACGCCACCGCTTGGCTTATTTTCTACTACAACCCCACCAGTCCCAACCGGATTCTTTACAACGCATCCGGTAGCCCAGCCTTCTATAAAATCAGAAAGAAAGTAGAGGAACAAAGTGAGATGGTAACAGACGCACCGGATAAAACGGAGCAGCCAGAGTATGTTGATGCTTATTTTGATTTTGTGAAAGATGAGCATGTATTTCGTTTATTAACATACACGCAGCCTAACTATTTCGGCATAAAGATTTTCAAAAAAGAAGATTACCAAAAGGCAAAGAAAAACGGGCGGCTATGAGTCAAAGGAGCCACACAACTGCCCATTCTTTATTGCAGGTTCACCGGAAGATATAAAAAAGCTTTTACTTAAAACCGCAGGCTCACCCCCGGGAAGAAGGTTTTCAAGTTATTAGTGATGTACAGCTGCGGCATGACTTTAATCATGTTGTTCAGGATGGGGTAAGAATAAGACAACCGAAAGGTGTTCTTCTCAAAATACCCACCGTTCGACTGCACCAGGTAGCCCACTGATATTCGCCTGAAATTTTCCGTTTCTCCGGAATTATTGATGCCGAACGGGGCAAACTTCCGAAACCCGAAACCCACGTCTACAAAGGAATTAACGTGCATACGGTGCTTGTTCTCAGGAGTGCGGTCAAAGAAGAAGTTCATGTCATAGTTCACGAAATAGGCTTTGTCTTTTAGGCGCACTTCCAGACCAGGTGAGAACTGGGGCACAAAATCCTGTCGTATCAAACCCGCACCCACGCTCGCCCAGATTACCAGCTGATCAGTTGACTTGGTGGTGTCTGTTGACTCGGTAATGACTTGCTGGGCCGGGGTGCTTGTGGCAGGGGCAATGCCGTTGCTTTCTTTGAGCTGTGTGTTCAACGTCTTCACTAAGGAGTCAAGGCTGGTTTTCTCCAGCAGGTTCAGCTTATTGAGATCATCCAGCACTAAAATCATTTTGATATTGTGCGGTAGTTCCACCACAATTGAGTCGGTGGGGCTGGCTGGGTTCTTCCTGATCTGGGTTTGGGCTAAGGCGGCGTTGCAGAAAAGACAAAGCAATAGCATTCCTGCCGATAATAAATTTCGGTGTAGCATAGAGGTAAAATGTAAGGTTGGTTAAAGTTTTATGCGGGTGCCTATAGCAGGCAAAGACGGTTTGGTAGTGGCCAGTTGATATTGGTCAGGTGAAACAGGTTCTGGTTTCTGAATGCGGAGGCGCAGTTTCCTTTTTTTCTGCGGGGTCTGCAAATCTGGTGTATCAGATGTTGCCCCCATTGCTAAAGCTTCCTGCTGCGCCAATGTTTTTGCGCCCAATACCACCGTAATTTTAATAGAGGAAGTTTTGCTTTCAGCCGCAGGAGTAGCTGACAAGGTAACAGGTTCAGGAACAGGTAAAAACGTCTGCTGCTGTTCCGGAAGAGTCGGCGCATTTTCTGAAACAGAAGATGTCGTTTTTTCTGTTTTTTGGGATGCAACAAAGGCTTTTGTGCGTGAAGTAGGAGTTGTTGCTTGAGCAGGAATAACAGAATTCTCAGGTGTGGAGGGAATTTCCGGCTGCTGGCTTAACTTCGCCCTAAGGGAACTTGGCTTTATTTGCTGCTGCGCTGGAACAGTGGTAACAGCAATGGTCTGCACTGGCTCTATTTCTGATAAACGGAAGAGAGACAGTCCGGCTGCTAAAGCTAGTACTAATCCTGCGGCCACGCCCCAATAAAATCCTCTGTTCAGTTTCCGAGGTTTGGGTTGTAGCGCGGGCGCTAGCTTCTCCCAGCTCTTTTCCGGAGTCCAGTTAAATTGGGGAGGGGGCGTGTGTTGCAGCTCCTCTACTTTCTCCCTGAATAAATTTTCTAAGTTGTCAGACTGCAAAATTCAACTGGTTTTTGGTTAATAAATTCCGGAGCATGGCTTTGGCTTTGCTCAACTGCGACCGTGAGGTTAATTCGCTTATCTGTAACTGCTCGGCTATCTCTTTGTGGCTGTACCCTTCTATCACGTACAGGTTAAACACGGTGCGGTAGCCGTTCGGGAGCTCTAAAATTAATCCGTAAATATCTTCGGCAGACAGGGTGCTGTAGATATCTTCTTCTACTAGTATTGGCAAGTCTTCTGAAAGAGAACTGAGATGGAAATTGTTTGCCTTCCGGAGAACCATCAGGCATTCATTCACTACAATTCTTTTGATCCAGCCAGCTAAGTCTTTATCAGTTCTATACTCAAAGCCTTGCAGGTTGGTGAATACCTTCTGAAAGCCTTTCAAAAGCGCGTCTTCGGCTTCATGCTGGTCTTTCAGGTAGCGGCAGCAAATCCGAAACATAGGAGTAGCGTAGGCTTCATACAACTGCTTTTGGGCTTTTCCGTCGCCTTGCCTGCATTGGCGAATAAGCTGCTCTTCTTTCAAATGAAACGGGCTCTAGTATGGGTGTTCAAAAGTAAGAATGCCGGCGTAGTTCTAAACGTTGCTTGCCTATGAATAAATTTTCAGAGGGAAATTAATTTTCTTCTATAGATGAGGAAGACAAAAGCTGGTGATGGCTCCTGTGCTTTCAATTCTTGCTACTCTTTGCGCTTGGCAGATAGGTGCTGCAAGGGTAACCAGCTCCTGTTTCAGGCCTAGTTTTAAAAAATCAGCCCGAAAACAGCATGCGCTCCAGCCTCAAATTACGTACATAATTGTATGCGAAGAATTTGGCTGTTCCTTCCTTTGCTTTTCCTCTTAGCCTACACCGCCTTAGGGTGGGGCTTCTACGCGCACCAGCGTATTAACAGGCAGGCGGTGTTCACTCTTCCGCCCGAGATGATAGGTTTTTACAAGCAGCACCTGCCTTACATCACCGAGCAAGCCGTCGCCCCAGACAAACGCCGCTACGCCGTGCCAGAGGAAGGGCCGCGCCATTTTATTGACCTGGACGTGTACGGAGACAGTGCTTTGTACAAACTTCCGCGCCGCTGGGAAGACGCGGTGCAGCAGTTTACGCTTGATACGCTGCAACGCCACGGCATTGTGCCCTGGCATATCAATTTTGTGCAGTATCAATTAACGGAAGCTTTCAAGCACCACGACGTACCGCGTATCTTGCGGTTATCGGCGGAGCTGGGGCATTATGTAGCCGATGCCTGTGTTCCCTTGCACACCACCCGCAACTACAACGGCCAGTTTACAGGGCAGCGCGGCATACACGGGTTGTGGGAAAGCCGGTTGCCAGAGCTTTGGAGTCAGGAGTATGACTTTTTTCTGGGGCCGCCGCAGTACCTGCAGAACCCCGGCCGTACTGCCTGGGATATTGTAGCCCGTTCACATGCGGCGCTCGATTCAGTGTTTTCGCTAGAGAAACAACTCACCCAGGCTTTCTCAGACGATAAAAAGTACAGTTTAGAAGAAAGAGGAGCAACTACAGTACGGGTATATTCCCGTGAGTTCAGCCAAGCATATCATAGGGGATTGTATGGTCAGGTGGAGCGGCAGGTGCGCTTGGCCACGCACATGGTGGCCAGTTACTGGTTCACCGCCTGGGTGAACGCCGGTCAACCTGATTTGCGCAACATAGTACCTCTCACCCCAGAGCAACGACAGCAGCTGGAAACCCAAAAACCGGTATATCAGACTGGAGAACACGAGGAACGGGAGCAGGAGCGTTAACTAAAAGTGTTTTGGAGCTGGTTTTCTAAAATCAAGCGAAAAACGCATATTGCTTTAGCTTATGGTTGCCAGAACAAAAACGGGTGGCCTGGTGTTGAGTATGGGCAAGGGCGGCAATCTATAGTCTCACATGAGAAATACATTGAACTTTGATTACTTCATGATTTCACTGGGCTTGGCTACACTGGTAGTGCAGTGGAGGCTTGCCAGTGAGGAAAAGAAAGACGCGGAGCGGCAAGAGCAATATATGGTTAATGCTGCCGTGGTGCCCGCCACACAAGTGCAGGAGCCTACCTTTGAGATTACCTATCCGGCTGGTTCCCCCTATCAAGATTTAGCCTGGCCAGATTCTACTCAGCCTGATCCGTTTCAGCAGGTGCAGCAGATTAGCATGTATAACGCCAATAACCCAAATTGGGCCGGTAAAGATACAGACATGCGGCTGTTGCTGGAGGCGCACCAAAACAAACCGTATTATGCGGTGCTACAGCAGTTGGCCGCCAATGAAATGCTCCGCAACGAACTGTTCCACCACTACTACCAAGACCCTACCTCAGAGGGAATGTTGCAGGCCATAGGGTTTTACACGCAGCAGCTGCTGGAGGCGAAATCTGAAGATGCCAAATTGATTTATATGTGCCTACGGGCTCTGAAAGACTATTGGCCCCAGAAGCAGATAGCACAGGCCGCCCAAATAACAGCCCAGCGGGTGCAGGCAAAGCCGGTAACATCTGGCGCCGATACCGCCACCACCATTGGCTACCACCGGCAGGTATATGCGCGGGTTTTAAAGAAGATGGCGGCACCGGCAGAAAAAAATCAGTAGCTTTAGCGTGTGTCGGATTATTGTGTTGCTATCTTTATCAGTTAAAGAAAATGCTTTGTCTGGTCAGAGGCAAGCAGTAACTATCATTTAAGTATACTCCGGTTATGATTAATTCTCTTTCTCGAAAAGTTGTTCTATGTTCTTTGGTGCTGGGTTCAACCAGCCTTTTCTCTTGTGAGCAGATGCTGCGTGACAAAGCGGCCCAGGAAAACGTAAATGAAATGGGCCAAGCAGAATCAGCAACTGAACAGGCCGCAGAAGCCGCTCCCAAAGAGCCTCTCTTTGAGATCACATACCCAAAGAACTCTAAATATACTGATCTTACCCCACCAGCTGGCGTAAAGCCAAATCCGTTTGAAGAAATAGAGAAGATTGCGGCAGAACATAAAGACAACGAGAACTGGGCCGATAAACATGCCGACATAAAAGGGGTGTTGCTGCAGAATGAGCAGAAAGATTACTATTTTGTGCTGCAACAGTTGGCCGCCAACGAAATGCTCCGTAATGAGCTGTTCCACCACTATTACCAAGACCCGGGCAACACCGGAATGCTGCAGGCCATTGGCTTTTACACAGACCATTTGGTAGAGGCTAAGTCAGAAGATTCAGAGTTGATCTATAAGAGCTTGAGAGCCTTGAAAGATTATTGGCCACAAGATAAAATTGCCAAGGTAGCTATGGCAACTGCCGCCAGGGTGCAAGCAAGACCAATAGAAGCCAGCGCCGACACTGCCAGCCGCAACGGAAAGTACCGTCAGGTGTACGCTCGGGAACTTCAGAAAATGGCGAACCGCATGAATGGCAACGGCTAGTTTTTAGGCTGGCAAGTTGAGGGCAAGGCTGAAGCATGAGCAAAGCCTTGCCCTCTGATTCTCAATAGTGAACGGGTAAAACCTGTAGGGGAGTAGGCAACTTTACTGGCACCTTATTTGTATTATAAGGGAAAGCCTCAGAGAGATTTCCCTTTAATTAATCGTGCTGCATGAGGCGGAGCTCTTTAAGTAAAGCCAACCATTTCTATGGAAGAAAATAAAACAGATAAAAAAATAGTGAACAGCCCTTTTCACGTTCGGCTGCCTTTGTTTCTAGGCCTAGCCGTAGCGTTGGGAGTGTTGTTAGGTGCAACTCTGTTCCAACCTAGTTCCTATAACCCGCAAGGTACCGCGCGCGGTTACCTCAAGTTCAGAGAGGTGCTCAGTTACATTGACCGTGATTATGTAGACACCGTCAATACAGAAGAACTGTCTGAATATGCCATTAACAAAATGCTGGAGAAGCTGGACCCGCATTCTTCCTACATACCAGCTAAGGAAGTAGCCATGGCGCGTTCTTACCTTGAAAGCGACTTTGACGGCATTGGCGTAGAGTTCAATATCTTCAGAGATACCTTGTATGTGATTGCCCCTATCAGCGGTGGCCCGTCTGAGCAGGCGGGTATTCAGGCCGGGGACAAAATCATTAAAGTTGACGGCGAGAGCATTGCCGGTAACACCCTTACAAACGAAACAGTCTTTAAAAAGCTCCGTGGGCCTAAAGGGTCAAAGGTTGACTTGACTGTTTTACGCCGCAACGAGAACAAGCCACTGCAATTCACGGTTACTCGTAAAAAGATTCCTTCTGTGTCAGTAGATGCCGGTTACATGGTAGATGAGCAGACTGGTTACATAAAAGTAAGTAGGTTCTCAAACGGCACTTATCCTGAGTTTAAAGCCAAGTTAGGCGACCTGAAGAAGAAAGGCATGAAACGCCTGATTCTTGACTTACGCGACAACCCCGGCGGTTATTTAGACCATGCCACCCGTATGGCCGATGAGTTTATCTCAGGCAGCAAAAAACTAGTGTATACTGATGGAAAAGGATCCAAATTTGACGCGGATTACTATGCCAAAGCCAAGGGAGACTTTGAAACAGGTCCGGTAATTGTCTTGATTAATGAGGGAAGTGCCTCTGCTTCTGAGATTTTAGCGGGTGCCTTGCAAGACCATGACCGTGCCTTGATTGTAGGCCGCCGTTCGTTCGGAAAAGGGTTGGTGCAGATGCCTGTTAATTTGTCTGACGGCTCTGAACTACGCCTGACTATCAGCCGGTACTATACCCCTAGCGGTCGCTCAATCCAGAAACCGTATGACCCGAATAACTCAGAATCATACAGCATGGACATCATGAACCGCTACAAGCATGGTGAGTTCTTCAGCAAAGACAGCATTCAGTTTAATGACTCATTAAAGTATGAAACCAGCAGCGGGCGTATAGTGTACGGTGGCGGAGGTATCATGCCAGATGTGTTCGTGCCGCGTGATACTACTGAAAATACAGAGCTTCTAACGGATTTGTACCGCAAAAACGTACTCCGTGAATATGCTATGAACTACTACCGCGACAACCAGAAGCAACTGGAGAAAATGACATTAGAAGATTTTCAGGCCAACTTCAGAATAACCGACGCCATGATGCAGTCGCTGCTGAAGCAAGCCAAACGGGCTGATATAAAAGTAGTAGATGAGCAACTGAAACGTTCTCAGAAAACCATTAAGAACAGCTTAAAAGCATACATAGCCCGGAGCCGTTTTGAAGCCGAAGGATTCTTCCCGGTGCTGAACGAGATAGACCCTGAGTTTCAGCGAGCCTTAGGTCTTTTTGACCGAGCCGCCCAAATCAGCTTAGGTAAATAACATGAGAAAAGCGCAACAGGAAGTTACCCTGTTGCGCTTTTTTATTTATCTTTCTTTTGGCTCAGGCCGTAGTCGTTTTAGCCCTGTTTTATTATAAACAGCCTGAAAATAGGGTAAAGTCATTTGCCTATTCAGGATTCACTCATTGAAACAATCACTCATTCACGCATTGACCAATGGCATACTACTACAGGTTAGGTGATATTCCGCACAAGCGGCACACGCAGTTCCGGAAGCCAGATGGCAGTTTGTATCATGAGCAGCTGGTAGGCACGCTGGGGTTTTCCGGGGTGTCTTCTTTGCTTTACCACCAGCACGCGCCCACCAGAATAACCCGCATTGGAGAACCGGTACTGTACGGCCCGGTGAAGTCTAATGTGCCGCTGGCCCCCTACCACCTGCGTCCGTTCAGGGGTGAATCTACTGGTGAAGATTACCTGAGTGCCCGCAAAACGGTGCTCATGAACAAAGACTGTACTATTTCTATTTGCCTGCCTCGCCAGCGCCAGATGGACTATTTCTATAAAAACGCCTTAGCCGATGAAATTGTGTTCATACATGAAGGTTCCGGTGAACTGCGATCGCAGATGGGCAGGTTGAAAGTGCAAGCCGGCGACTACGTAGTCATTCCGCGCACCATCATTCACCAGTGGAAATGGAATGAGGGCCCTGTGCGTCTGCTCATCACCGAGAGCTTCAGCCCTGTTGAAACTGTGCGGCGGTATAGAAATCACTTTGGGCAACTGCTGGAGCACAGCCCCTATTGTGAGCGTGACCTACGTCCGCCGCATGAATTGATCATAGAAGACGCCCCCGGCGATTATCTCGTTCAGATCAAGAAAGAAGGTTTCCTGCACCAGTACCACTATGATTTTTCCCCGCTGGATGTAGTGGGCTGGGACGGCTATTTCTACCCCTACGCCTTCTCCATTCATAACTTTGAGCCTATTACCGGTCGCATCCATCAGCCGCCTCCCGTGCACCAGACTTTCCAGACCGAAGGCTTTGTGGTGTGCTCTTTCGTGCCACGTCTGTTCGATTACCACCCGCTTTCTATTCCGGCGCCCTACAACCACTCTAACGTAGACTCAGATGAGATTCTGTATTATGTAGAGGGCAACTTCATGTCTCGGAAAGGAGTGGACATCGGCTCGTTTACCATTCACCCCAGCGGCCTTCCACACGGCCCGCACCCCGGCACCGTAGAAGCCAGCATCGGGAAAAAAGAAACGCATGAGCTGGCCGTGATGATTGACACGTTCAAGCCGCTGTACCTAACGGTTGATGCTTTGGAGTTCCTGGACGAGAACTACCCCATGAGTTGGAACCCAGATATTGGAGGTACTAACCCCAGACCGGCTGATATGATGGATTAATGTTTTTGGCTCGGGTTTGTGGAATAGGCTGAAAATGAGATGAAGTAAAAAGAAAGTTTAATACTTCCGCCATCCCCACCACAAGTTACGCTACCGCTAAACTTGCGATAGATAGTTTTTCTCCCGCAAGTTTAGCGGTAGCGTAACTTGTGGGAAGCCAAGAGGTAAGTTTATAAACTTACCAACACTGTCTGTATGAGCCGCAGCTACAAAATAAGAAATCAGCAAAGCCTCTATTTTGTCTCTTTCGCTACGGTTAATTGGATTGATGTTTTCACCAGGAGGGCATACAAAGATATTTTTGTTGATAGTCTTAAGTATTGCATACAGCACAAAGGTTTGGAGGTATACGCTTGGTGTCTGATGAGCAATCATGCGCATTTAATTATTGGCACTACCAAAGAGAAAATCGAAAACATACTCCGAGACCTGAAACGCCACACTTCCAAAGAAATCACTAAAGCCATTGAGGAAAGCGCTAAAGAAAGCAGGCGTGCTTGGATGCTGTGGATGTTTGAGCGGGAAGGCAGACGAAACCCGAACAACACTAAGTACCAATTTTGGCAGCAGTCTAACCACCCTATTGAGTTGGTGAGTAATGAAATGATAGAACAGCGGCTGAATTACCTGCATCAGAACCCAGTAGTTGCAGGGTGGGTTGATGAGCCAGAGCATTACCTTTACAGCAGCGCACGTGACTATATCGGTCTTAAAGGTCTGGTGGAGGTGATTTTAATTGAATAAGAAGGAAGTTTATAAACTTCCGCCATTGCTCCCGCTAGTTACGCTGCGCTAAACTTGCGGGAGTTATTTATTTTCCGCCTCTTTTTCCAAAAACAGCTCTAAAACAACCTCTTCTAATTTTCATGCTTTCCCCAGTCCTGCCCACTTTTTATCTTTGCCGTTGATATTTCAACTGAAAGACAATGCCTAAAAATAGAGAAACGCCCCAAAGCAAATTGCAGAAGCTGATTGTAGTTGGTGACCGACTGCTGATCAAACCAAAGTCACAGAAAGAGCAGACCAAGAGCGGGTTATTTCTGCCGCCTGGCGTGCAGGAGAAAGAGAAGGTGCAAGAAGGCTATGTAATGAAAGTAGGCCCTGGTTATCCTATTCCAGCAGATTATGGATTAGATGATGAAATCTGGAATGCCGAAGAAAAGGAGTCAGTGCGGTATATTCCACTACAGGCTCACGAAGGAGATCTGGCTATTTATCTGCAGCGCGATGCTATTGAAATAAACTATCTAGGTGAGAAATATTTTATTGTGTCTCAAAGTGCCGTGTTATTGTTGGAGCGGGAAGAAGATTAAACGCTCCTGCATGTGCAACTCATATAATTTATTTTTTGAACTTCTGTTTTAGGGTTCTTTTTCCAGAAACAAGTCTAAAACAGCAATTGTACTGTCCACTTTCGGAGAATTACTGTCCGAGAGTGGACATTTTTGTTATGAGTATTTAGTGTTAATATTCTGATTGTAAATGTGTTGTAGATGTGGCATGGGCATTGTATAAGAAAATATGCCGGAGCTTAGAACTTTGGTGCAACTCTTCGTTTGGCCGGTTGTCTTTAGATAAAGAGCCTGAGCTTGAAAGAAAAACATTTGCCACCCATAATTCTGTTGCTATGCGTACTTTTCTACTTGCTTCTATGTTAGCTTTTGGTGTCACTACTGTTGGCTTTCCGGTACAGGCACAGTCTTCTTTTTCCAAAAAAACTGCTAATCAAATTACGGTCACTACGTCATCCTCAGACTCTGAGAACATCAAAGTCATGAAAGGTACTTTCTCCCGCAAGGGTAAGAGTGGTCAAACCATCCTCATCAACCCTGATGAAAACGGACGTAAGATCAGGCTCTTGACAGAGGGGGCATTAAAAAGGTAAGCTTGAAATATGAATATGACAGAGTGATGGCCGCTTTAAAATAGGCCTGTTTGGTATATAAGATTTTTATTGGTTGTTTGTTTGGAGAGCCGGCCCCACAGGGGCCGTTTCTTTTTTGTAGGTTTGATGGTTTTTTTACCCCCGTCTTACTTTTTTATACAGCATAATGGCCACCATCAGCGCAACTGATAGCCCAATAAACCAGAGAACTCCCCAAGTGGCATCTAAGCCATTTTTAAGCACTACCAAAAAGACAATGCTTACCAGAAACAGTGTGGCTATTTCGTTCCAGATGCGCAATGTAGTGGAGCTTTGCCGAACCAAACCTTTCTGGTGTTGCTGAAAAATGCGGTGGCAATACAAGTGATAAGCTAGTAAGCCAGCTACGAAACCTAGTTTTATCCAGAGCCAAGTAGGTATTGGGGTGTAATACTGCAGCAGGCTGAGCCCCATGAAAACCGTTAGCACGGCACTGGGCCAGGTAATGCCGTACCAGAGCCTTTTCTGCATGAGGGCAAACTGCTTCTGGAGGATGCTTTTTTCCGGCTCAGGTTTTTGCTCTGTCTCGGCGTAATACACAAACAGGCGCACAATGTAAAACAACCCGGCAAACCAGGTCACCACAAAAATAATGTGCAACGATTTTAGGTGTAAAAAACTCATATCAGTTAAAGCAGAGCAGAAGAGGCTTTCGCAAAAATGGCAGTTCTGACCGAGGAAACCTAAAAAGGGTATAACGCTAGCCTTGTTTAAGGGCTGTTTTCTCAAAAGTAGCCCGAAAACATGCTATATTTTTAAGCGTAGCCCAACGGCCAGGTTCAGAATATCAGTGACGGCAATTCCCTTGTTACGTAGCTTGTCAATGATCATTACCTCACTGGAGCCGAGCTCCCAATAAAACTCACCATACAAGGGGCGGACGCTGCCTTTGAATTCTTTTCCTAAAGAGGAGCCCACAAAGGGTAAAATTCTAGTGGCAGTAGGCCAGATATAATATCCTTCAGGATAGTATTGTGGGAAGAACGTTTCAAATTGTTCGCCAATGGTCATGCTGATGCCTACGCCAGTTTTCAGCCAGCTCATCTCAAAGCCCCCATACAAAGGCTTTGGGTGAGACTGGTAGTAAAGCCGGGTGGTAAACGTGTGGTTGGTGTTCTTGATGCCGTAGTTGGGGGAGAACCCATACATCAGCTCAACGTTGGTGCGGTCATGGCGGCCAAAGTCATAGCCTGCCCCAGCTGCTAAAATGCCTATTAAACCGGCGTGCTGCACCACCAAATAGTCAGGTGCGTACCAGTTGTTCTTTGGCCGGTCAGCTTTGTCAGGCTTTTCTTGCGCCAGAGCTTGAAACGAAAGAGCCAGTGTCAAGGCAAGGTAAGGGATATAGGACAGCCGCATAGATCTTAAAAATCAATATTTTCAAAAGAAGCTTTGTCTCCGGTTACCGTTACCATCACATAACCACGCTTGTCAGCAGAGGCAGATGAAACATACCAAACCCCATCATCATATGTTTGCTCGGCACGGTAGCGGTGTATGTGGCCATTCAATGCTAAAAGTACCTTGTGCTGCCTCAAAAGCTCGGCTATGGCTTGCTCTTTTTCTTTGTTAGCAACGGCATCATTAGGCGGAACATGAGAGACCACTATTTTGTTTATATTTTCTGGCGCAGACTCTAACTCTTCCTCAAGCCAGTTTGTATCAGGCACGGCATCAGAGTTTAGCTCTAGAAAATTGGTGTTTAGAAAAATGAATTTGTTCTGGTTGAAGGTAAAAGTGTGGTTCAAGGGGCCATACATGTTCCGGTAAATTTTAGCGCCATCCCCTAAGCAATCATGGTTGCCAATGACTGTCACATACGGGGCCTGCAGCTTGGCTAAGGCACGGTGCATGCGCTCAAACTCATCGGTAAAGGCATAATTTGTTAAATCTCCGCCGTGTAGAACAAAAGCAACGTTTCGGCGGTTGATGTCTTGTACTAGATCCTCAGTTTCAGCAAAAAAGCCTTGGGTGTCTGAGATAAACGCGAACTGGAACGATGGTTTGTCTGCGTAGTAAGATTCAAGAGCCTTTATTTTAGCCACGTTCTCGGCCGTCAGGTTTTTAAACTTTAGATTTCCAGAGTATGGGTGATATTCAAATAAGTCACACGACGGCAGTGCTATGATGAAAAGGAGGGCTAGCCAGAGAAAGGGAAGGCGTAGCATTAAAGTTTTCATAAATATATATAGATAAAGTTAGATCCTTTCACTCTATACCGTATAATAGAAACAGAGTTGCTGTATTTGTTGCTTTAGATGGAATAGTGCAATAGGCTCTACTGCATAAATTACTTTTTTGTATGTTCGGTAAAGGCGCTGTTAATCAGTATATTTGTTTTTTACGCTATTATTTGTTTTACATAGGCGGGTTCATATTTATTTTAACTTTATCTGCCGGAATTGGCTGTAAGCGCATGAATGACTCCGGCGAGAAGAATGAGAGTAATAGCCAAGCGGCCGTGCCCAGAAAAGTGTTAAAACAAAAACCTCAAATTGTACTTCAAGAACCTGTGCCGGTAGGCCATGCGCGGGTAATATTAGCTATAGAAGAGAAGTTGGCTTCAGGTAAAGAGATAGAAGGTGACCCGTGTAGTGCTAGTTCTTGCCGTGCTAAAGCAAGAGTAGTGCAGGTGCAAGGATTTGGGGCAGCATTCACAGACCCTATAACCAATGGGCAGCAGGTGGAGGTCTACTTTCCTATGACCATGGCTGCCAGTAATGGAAAGCGGGAGGTGGTAAAAGGTGATACGTTGGTGGCAGAAGTACAAAGCCCCTTAGTTGGAGCCACTTTTTATACCGTTAGCCGCTATGAGTTTCAGAAGTAATTGTCTGAAAAGACTACAAAGATCTGAAAGAAGAAAAAGAAGCAAAAGAGATTAAGCGAAGGCAGATGCAGGAGTTTCTTCTGTAGGCCAGGCTAAGTTTCTGTTAGATTGGATGATAAACAGGCATTTTTTTATTTTTTAATTTAAGTACATGATACGCTCAAACTGGCATCGGCAATTCTTAGTGTCGGGCATTTTGCTTTTAGTCTTTGGAGCAATACTTTATTTGGCAGCCTTGCTGCCCGCACTAACCGAACAGCGATCGCATTTCTCACGGAATGGGCTTATAGAAGTCTCAAGAGTTGCCCGGGCGGAGCGTCTGCATAAACAGGGAGCTATTGGGGCCAAAGATGATCCGTTCGGCCGGCTCAACTATGAAATAGAAAGGCTTAAAGATCCTGCAACAGGTAGAATACCAGAAGGAATACGGCAATTGGAGTTAGCTTACTCTGCCAAGCTACCTACGGTAGAGCAGGTACTGCGCCAGAAAGAGCCCTTTGCGCAGTATAACCAGTATTTCTGGTCACGCCGAGGGCCTTATAATGTAGGTGGGCGTACCCGGGCGCTGGCGCTAGACAAGAATAACGAAAATATTATTCTGGCCGGCGGGGTATCCGGAGGCATGTGGCGTAGTACAAACGCAGGTAGTTCCTGGACTAAAGTAACTGACCCGAACATGATTCACAGCGTGACAACTGTGGCTCAGGATAGACGTACCGGAAAAGGCAATGTATGGTATTACGGTACCGGAGAGATACTAGGTAATTCGGCCTCAAAGCCGGGTGCTTTCTACCACGGTAACGGAATTTACAAGTCAATTGATAACGGCGTAACCTGGAACCCATTGCCGTATACCACCACTTCTGATGTGTCTACCTTCAACAAGGTATTTCAGTTTGTCCACCGCATAGCCACTGATCCTATCAACCCTACCCAAGATGAAGTGTACGCGGCAACCGTGGGGGGTATTCAGCGCTCTACCGATGGTGGTGCCACTTGGTTCCCGGTGTTAGGAACTGATGATTTGTCGTTTTACAGCACCAACCCATATTATACTGATATAGACATTGCGGAAAAAAGCGGTGTGAAATATGCTGCCTTAAGCCAGACTGGCGGGGGAGGAGCTTCACAGACAAAAGGAATATTCCGTTCAGTTGATGGAGTTACCTGGGCTAATATCACACCTTCTAACTTTCCAGCCACCTATGGACGCATTGTGCTTGACATTGCTCCTTCTAACGAGAATGTTGTTTATTTTTTAGTATACACTACTGCCACAGGTTCTGTAGCTAACGCCAATCTTTGGAAATACGAGTATGTATCTGGCACAGGAGCCGGAGAGGGTGGTGTCTGGACTAACTTAACTCAGAATTTGCCTATGTTGGGCGGTAGGTCAGGAGACCTGAACCTACAGGGCGGGTATAACATGGTGGTGAAAGTAAAGCCAGATAATGCATTCCAGGTAATTTTAGGGGGTACCAACCTGTATTTTTCTCCTAACGGATTTTCTTCCTCTGCAGGTACCCGTAAAATTGGGGGCTATAATCCTAGCCACGCTGATTTTGCCTTGTATCCTGACCACCACCCAGATCAGCATGAAGTAGTATTTTATCCGTCAAACCCTAGAAGAGCTGTTTCAGCGCATGACGGAGGCTTAAGCTACACAGCAGACATTACCCAATCTTCAGTAGATTGGGAGTCTTTAAACAATGGGTACTTAACTACTCAGTTCTATACTGTGGCCATGGACCTAAATACCACCGATGATTTGGTTGTTGGCGGTATGCAGGATAACGGAAGCTGGGCAGTAGATGATATTGATGAGCAAACCATTTGGTATGAGCAGTTGGGGGGAGATGGTGCTTTTGCAGCTGTTACAACTCACTCAATGTTGGTTTCTGTGCAGAACGGTACAGTATACAGATTGATTTTTGATGACGAAGGTGAATATGTGAACTACTCCAGAATTGATCCTCCTAAGGCCACAGGTTATTTATTTGTGAACCCATACACAATAGATCCAAATAATGAATACACCATTTATTTGCCTGCAGGAGATACCCTTTGGAGAAACAAAGATATTAGGCAGCTGCCTACCGGTGGCACACAATCAAGTATAGGCTGGGATGTAATTGCTACATTAGGAACCTCTGAGGTGATCTCTGCTGTGTCAGTAAGTAATAGCCCAGCTAATTTGGTGTATTTCGGAACCAGAGGCGGGAAGCTTTATAAAATTACAGACGGGCTAGCTACCGCACCTGTAAAATTAGATGTTACGGGCAGCAACTTCCCAAGCAACGCCAATATCAGCTGTATTGCCATAGACCCAAGAGATGCCAATAAAGCATTGGTGGTGTTTACAAACTATAGGGTGCAAAGCCTGTTTTACACCACCAACGGTGGAAATTCATGGACACCGGTTGGCGGTAACCTGGAGCAATTCACGAATGGCACCGGTAATGGGCCATCTACCCGTTGGGCTTCCATCTTGCCCGAAAGCGGAGGAGGCACTAAATATTTTGTTGGTACCAGTACTGGTTTATATGCCACCACTGAGCTCAGCGGCATGAGCACCGTTTGGGTACGCGAAGGAAATACTACCATTGGGCAAGTGCCGGTAGACATGGTAATTAGCCGCACCACTGATAATCAGGTGCTGGTGGGTACCCATGGCAACGGTGTGTATAGCCGCCGTTATTCAGAGCCCCTGGCTACAAAAGAAGAAGTGGCAAAAGCTACGAACCAGGTTCTGGGGCAAAGCTATCCTAACCCTTTCCGCCAGGGATCTGTCACTACCATTCCGTTCAACCTGCAGAAGGCAGCCCAGGTAAAGCTGCAAGTCTTTGATCTAACTGGGCGACTGGTAACAACGCTTGTAAATGATAAGTTGTCTGCTGGTCAGCACAAAGTATCTTGGGCCGGAAAAGGAAGTAATGGGCAGGTAATGCCTACCGGTACCTATCTGTACCAGTTATCAGTAGATGGTAAAAACTACACGGGCCGTACTTTATATGTGAGGTAAGTCTAAAACAGCCACAAAAAAAAGCGGGAGCCTTATTGAAGGCTCCCGCTTTTTTTTGTGGCTGTTTTTGGGCCGTTTTCTGAAAATCAGCCCTAAAACGAAGGTTTACCGTTTCATTAACTGCGCAAATTCCTTCGCAAAGTAGGTTAGAATAATGTCAGCGCCGGCACGTTTCATGCTTAGCAGTACCTCCTGCATAATTCGGTCGTTGTCTAACCAGCCGTTTTGGGCGGCGGCTTTCACCATGGCGTATTCACCGCTTACGTTATAAGCCGCTATAGGTAAGTTGGTGTTGTCTTTCAGGGTCTTAATCACATCTAAATAAGACAAAGCAGGCTTGACCATCAGGAAATCGGCGCCTTCTTGGGTGTCCAGCTCCGCTTCAATTAAAGCTTCGCGGCTGTTGGCGGGGTTCATCTGGTAGGTTTTCTTGTCGCCATGCTTAGGGGCAGAGTCAAGGGCATCGCGGAAGGGGCCGTAGAAACCACTGGCGTATTTAGCGGTGTAGCTCATGATGGACACGTTGTAAAAAGCATGTTTGTCCAGCACCTGCCTAATGTGGGCTACACGGCCGTCCATCATATCAGAGGGGCCTATGATATCGGCGCCGGCCTGCGCCTGCGCTAAAGCCATTTGCCCTAACACTTCCAGGGTAGCATCATTGATGATTTCACCGTTGTCTACAATGCCGTCGTGTCCGTCAGAACTGTAAGGGTCCATGGCCACGTCAGTCATGAGCACCACATCCGGAAAATTGAGTTTGATTTCAGAGATGGTGCGCAGGTACAGGCCTTCTGGGTTTTTGCTTTCAGAGGCGAAGCGGTCTTTCTTAGCTTCTTCTATCTGTGGGAAGGGGGCAAAGGTTTTAATGCCCAATTCCACGCAAGAAGCAATTTCTTCCAGCAGGCGGTCTGGTGAGTAGCGGTAAATGCCCGGCATAGAGGTGATTTCCACAGCCAGGTTATCTCCCTCCATCATGAACACCGGGAAAATAAGGTCTTGCACGGCCACCTGGTTTTCCTGCACCATGCTCCGGATAGCTTCAGATTTACGGTTGCGGCGGGGGCGGCGGGTTAAATGATTCATAGTAGATAATTATAAGTTAGGCAGAGGCCGGAAAGAGATTAGCACATCGGCACTCAGGTTTCAAAACATCAAAGCTCCTTAAAAAGTGTAAAACCAGCTGAAAAAGCCGATTGCCTTTTGGATAGCTTGTTGGGCAAAAGTAAACCATTCTAATTAAACATGGTCGGCTACAATGGTAGGCTTTCTGTTTTAGGCTTATTTTATGGAAAACAGGCCTAAAATAGAAAAACCGCCCAAGGAGGTGGAACGGTTCTTCTATTTTATCATTGGGAAGAATTAAAACTCCTCCAGCGTTTTGGCAATAATATCGCAGCACTCGTGCAGTTGCTCTTCGGTCATCACCAGCGGCGGTGCGAAGCGGATAATATCGCCGTGGGTGGGCTTGGCCAAGAGGCCGTTCTCCATCAGTCTCACGCACACATCCCAGGCGGTGCGGCCATCAGGTGTAGGTTTGATGATGACGGCGTTCAACAAGCCGCGGCCGCGTACTAAACTCACCAGTTCCGGGTGCTTCTCTTTCAGTTGGTTCATGCGGCTGCGGAAAATCTCTCCTAAGCGTTGCGCGTTTTCCGTCAGCTTTTCATCTTTGATCACTTCCAGTGCGGCTACGGCTACGGCGCAGGCCAAAGGATTGCCGCCAAACGTAGAGCCATGTTCACCCGGCTGGATGCACAGCATCACCTCATCGTTGGCCAAGGCCGCTGAGACTGGTAACACTCCGCCCGAGAGGGCTTTTCCCAGAATCAATATGTCTGGTTTTATGGCTTCGTACTCTGATGCCAATAGTTTGCCGGTGCGGCCTATCCCCGTTTGGATTTCGTCTACGATCAGCAGTACATTATACTGCTCGCACAGCGCCTTCGCCTTGGTCAGATAGCCTTCAGAGGGCACTACCACTCCCGCCTCGCCCTGAATTGGTTCTACCAGAAAGGCGCAAACGTGTATGTTGTCTTTCAGGGCCTGCTCCAGCGCCTCCAGATTGTCATAAGGCACTACTTTGTAGCCCGGCATGTATGGTCCGAAACCGGTAGTGCTGCTAGGGTCGGTGCTGAAGGAGATGATACCGGTGGTGCGGCCGTGGAAGTTGTGTTCGGCTACAATAATTTCAGCTTCATGCGGCGGAATGGCTTTGGTCTGATAGCCCCACTTGCGCGCTAATTTAATGGCCGTCTCCACGGCTTCGGCCCCGGAGTTCATTAACAGGGCCTTGTCATAACCAAACAGCTCTGACAGGTATTTCTCAGCTGGCCCAAGCTTGTCATTATAAAAGGCCCGAGAGGTAAGCGTGAGCTGCTGCGCCTGCTGGGTGAGTGCGCCAATAATGCGCGGGTGGCAGTGCCCTTGGTTCACCGCGCTGTACGCCGACAGGAAATCATAATACCGTTTGCCTTCCACGTCCCACAAGAAAACGCCTTCGCCGCGGTTCAGCACTACCGGCAGCGGATGGTAATTATGCGCTCCGTATTTATCTTCTAAGGCAATGGCTTCCTGGCTGGAGGTAATGGTGGAGGTATTCATAGTTGCAGTAGTTTAGAATGAAGGGGAGCGGCTCCCCAAGTAAAATTCAATACGAATAATCTGTATTTTGAGATAAAGGTAAAAATTTCCGTGCAATGCCTTAGCAACTCAAGGGGAAGGAAGCCATGAGTGGAAAGAACCTACTGTTTTAGCTTAATTTTTGAAAAAGCAGCCCTAAAACAAAATGTATAGGTAGAAAAAGGTGATGCGCACAGCGCGAGAGACTCTATCCAGGAACTACCGAAATAGTAAACTAACAGCCAAAATTCAACAGCAACACAAGCCGCAGAATTGGAACTGTTACCAGCCGTGGGGATGAGCGCCTCGCTTTGAACGGTGCCGCGCTAGCGGCAAGACTGAAGGTCTAGTGAAAAGGGCAGTGCGAATCCACAGGGCGGGCCTCGCGGCCGTGAGCGCTCAGAGCCAGTGCCACGGAGAAGGCTGTCTTGTGAGGCCTTGGAGTAGAAGTGGCAATGGAAATCGGCAGCAGGAAAAGAATTTCCAAAGGCAGAAGCAGTTGTGGTTGTCGGTGAGAACACGAAACAACAGCGGAGAGTAAAGCGGTGATTCTTACAGAAAAGGCACGGGGTTTGACTGCTCATTGCTGATGCTGTGTCTCCATCACCATAGATTGTCTTCGTTAGATCCTTCGGCTAGCGCTAAGGATAACCATGGAAGATGCAGATTGCGAGGAACCCTTCTAGGAAGGTGTATCGGGAATGCGTGGATCGGCAGGTGTAAACATTTTCCTTCGAGCTTCATAAAGAAAGGCCACCTGCAATTAAAGCGAGAGACATTCTGAAGTTGTATACTTCTCTTTTACGCCACAAAACAACCTCTTATCTTTGCGCCATGCCTGCAAAACCGCTGCCGCTACAGCCCGGCGACTATTATTATAATGACCAAGGCCTGATGGTTTTTACCGAGCAATACCACAAAAGAAGAGGTTATTGCTGCCGGAGCGGATGCAAACATTGCCCCTACGGATTCAAGAAAGAAGCCAGTACAGAGGCCAGAGAATAAGGGAAAGATAGAGGCAAAAGCGGGTAAAAGGCTTTTTCAGAAGGAATTAAAGAAAAATTTTAGAAGGTGTGTTTGACATTACACATCTTTTTGCGGATATTTGCATCCCTTTTGTAATAAACGAATCTAACGATACAATGGCACGAGTTTGTGATTTAACCGGTAAAAGAACGCAGGTAGGTAACCGCGTATCGCACGCCAACAATAAAACAAAGCGTAAGTTCTACCCGAACTTGCAGAAGAAGCGTTTCTACATTCCTGAAGAAGATGCTTGGGTTACTTTGAAAGTTTCTACGTCTGCTCTGCGCAACATCACTAAAAACGGTATCTCTTCTGTATTGAAGAAAGCCAAAGAAGAAGGCTACATCGTTTACTAATCCTCTGCCATGAGCACCCTGCGACACCTTTGGTTTATTCTATTTGTGTCGCTTCCGCTAGGGGTGGCCGCACAAAGCACCGGCCCCGACAAACCTTCGGATTTTTTGGATAAAGAATTTCACCGGCAACGGAGAGAGGCCCTGCGGCAAAAGCTGCCGGCCAACTCCGTTGCCGTTCTTTTTTCTAACCCGCTCCGGAACAGAGCCAACGACGTAGATTTCCACTTTCACCAGCACCCATACTTCTACTACCTTACCGGCTACCGCGAACCCAACGCTGTGCTGTTGGTGTTTTCTGACCAGCAGCTGATCAACGGCGTGGCCACCGAGGAGATTCTGTTCGCCCAGCCCCGCAATCCGCAAGCAGAGTCCTGGACCGGAAGGCGTTTAGGCGAAGAAGGAGCGAAGCAACACTTGGGTATTACGCATGCCTTACCGGCCACCGCTTTTGCCAATTTTCAGTTAGACACCGCTGCGCTAGAACAAATCCTGATTCTGGACTTACCTCACGACCTGCGCAATGACCCCAGAGACCAAGCCGATTTACATGACCTGGTAGCACAGTTTAGGCAGAAGGTGGGCTTAGTGCCTCATCAAGACCTAAGCCACCTGCAATTGTATTCGGCCATAAAAACCTATGACGCCCAGATGGGGGAGCGGGTGCAGGCACAAGTAAAGCGGCAAATGGCTGCTAATCCTGCCTTGGCTAGTAACTCCTTCCTGAAAAGCTATGTTGAGGCCAAAGACGCCCCTGCCAGAGCAGCCTTGATGGCTAACATGCCCAAAGAGAAGCTAGATGCTTCAACCTTAGGCAATGTACTGAGCGAAATGCGGGAGATAAAGACTCCTGAAGAATTAAAGCTGCTGCGCAAAGCCATTTACATGTCGGCCATAGGGCAGGTGGAGGTGATGAAAGCCATGCACCCAAACATGTCTGAGACGGAGGTGCAGGGAATTCATGAGTTTGTCTATAAGAAATACGGTGCTGAGTATGAAGGCTACCCCAGCATTGTAGGAGCCGGGAATAACGGGTGCATTCTGCATTACGTGGAGAACGACAAGCCTAAGCTGGGCAAAGATTTGGTGCTGATGGATTTGGGCGCCGAGTACCATGGCTACACCGCCGACGTTACCCGCACCATTCCGGCGAACGGTAAGTTCACGCCAGAGCAGAAGCAGATTTATGAACTGGTATACGCGGCGCAAGAGGCTGCTTTCAAAGAGTGCAAAGTAGGTAACGCGTTCAATGCGCCCAATGCCACAGCCCAAAAAATAATGGCCGATGGTCTGATTAAGCTAGGCATCATTAAAAGTGCAGAGGAGGCGCGTAAGTACACCATGCATGGTGTGTCGCATTACCTAGGGCTTGATGTGCATGACCGCGGCACCTACGGCCCTTTCAAGCCAAACACTGTTATAACTGTGGAGCCTGGTATTTACATTCCGGAAGGCAGCCCGTGCGATAAAAAGTGGTGGGGGATTGGCGTAAGAATTGAAGACGATGTGCTGATCACCGAGAAAGGCTGGGAGAATCTATCTGCCGCCGCACCTCGGACTGTGAAAGAAATTGAAGCTACTATGGCTAAACCAAGTCCGCTGGATAACTTCAAACTGCCGGAACTGAAGTGACAGTAGCAAGTATCAGGTAGCATGTATAAAGATTAGGGCTTCTGTTTTTGGGCAGTTTTCTTGAAAACAGGCCGAAAATAGGATTTATAACTACCTTTGTCGTGCTACTTGATACGCAATACTTAATACTAACATAAAAAAGTAGCAACCTGTTTGTAATTCAATAACTAAGGCTGTATATTTGCAGTCCTAAATAAAAAATCAACTTCGCGATGGCAAAGAAAGCTAAAGGCAATAGAGTTCAGGTGATTTTGGAGTGCACTGAGCAGAAAAACTCCAGCGTACCTGGCATGTCTCGGTATATCACTACCAAAAACAGAAAGAACACTCCAGAGCGTTTGGAGATGAAGAAGTACAACCCCTTCATGAAGAAAGTAACTGTACATAAAGAAATTAAATAACCATGGCTAAGAAAGTAGTTGCAACCCTGAAAACCGCTACCGGTAAAGACTGGGCGAAGGTAATTAAAGCGGTTAAGTCTCCTAAGACTGGTGCTTACACCTTCAGAGAAGAAATGGTGCCTGTGGATCAAGTACAGGACGCCCTGAAAAAATAATTGCCGATATCGCATTCTGATATACCTGTAAAAGTCCCTCCATACGCGGGACTTTTTTGGTATTCACCCCTTTTCAATAATTCTTACATCCAGTAGCACACAATACAGCTATGGCACTTTTCGGTCTCTTCAACAAAGAAAAAAAGGAATCTCTGGACAAAGGCCTTGAGAAAACCAAAACCAGCTTCTTCGATCAGCTTAGCAAAGCGGTGGCGGGTAAGTCTAAGGTAGATGAGGAAGTGCTAGATGAGTTAGAGACTGTGCTTGTGCATGCCGATGTAGGAATTGGAACCACCGTTAAAATCATTGATCGCATTGAAAAGCGCGTAGCCCGCGACAAATACGTAGGCACCTCTGACCTGGACCGTATCTTGCGCGAAGAGATCATGGACCTGATGGAGGAGAACAAAAGCGGCGTAGCGGCAGATTTCAGTCTTCCAAATACCAATGGTCAGCCTTACGTGATCATGGTGGTGGGCGTGAACGGAGTAGGTAAAACTACTACTATTGGTAAGCTAGCCTCGCAGTTTCACAAAGCCGGTAAGAAAGTAGTGTTGGGTGCCGGAGATACGTTTAGAGCCGCCGCTGTTGACCAGCTCAAAATCTGGGGCGACCGCGTGGGCATCCCGGTGATTGACCACGGCATGAATACAGACCCAGCCTCTGTTGCTTATGACGCTGTAAAAAAAGGCGTGGAAATGGGCGCTGATGTGGTAATTATTGACACCGCTGGACGTTTGCACACCAAAGTGGGCCTTATGAATGAGCTGTCTAAAATAAAGCGCGTCATGCAGAAAGTCATTGAAGATGCCCCGCAGGAAGTGTTGTTGGTATTAGACGGAAGCACCGGTCAGAATGCTGTTATACAAGCCCGTGAGTTTACTAAAGCCACTGAGGTGACTTCTCTGGCCGTTACTAAATTAGACGGTACCGCTAAGGGCGGAGTAATCATTGGTATTTCAGATGAGTTCAAAATTCCGGTGAAATACATTGGCGTAGGCGAGCGCGTTGAAGACCTGCAGGTGTTTGACAAGCGCGAGTTTGTAGATTCTTTGTTTTCGAAGAAATAGAAATTAGCAAAAGCCATTTTGGGGCTGCGTTCTGGCTGAAAAGCGGCGCAGGCAACAGAATGGCTTTTATTTTGGGCACAGTAAACCAATTTGCATGGTTTTGTTGTTGCTCAGCATAACAAGTTCCCATTAAGACAGGCACGTGAAAGTAAGATCGCTTAAAAAAGACAAATACAATGTTATCACGCTGGGTTGCTCCAAGAACCTAGTAGACTCTGAAGTGCTCATGGGCCAACTAAAGGCCAATGAATTTGACGTGGCCCACGACTCAGAGAAAGATGACGCCAACATTATCATAGTAAACACCTGTGGCTTTATTGACAATGCCAAGCAGGAGTCTATTGACACCATTCTTCGCTACGCCGATGAAAAAGAGGCGGGCAACATAGATAAACTGTACGTAACCGGTTGCCTTTCGCAGCGTTACAAAGATTCTTTGGAGGCCGAAATTCCGCAGGTTGACGCATACTTTGGTACTTTGGAGTTACCACAGCTGCTGAAAACGTTGGAGGCTGATTATAAGCATGAGCTGATTGGCGAGCGTTTGATTACCACGCCTAAGCACTACGCTTATTTTAAAATTGCTGAAGGCTGTAACCGTCCTTGCTCGTTTTGCGCTATCCCGTTGATGCGCGGCAAGCACGTAGACCGCCCAATGGATAGTCTGGTGCAGGAAGCTACCCGTTTGGCCAACATGGGTACTAAAGAGCTTATTCTCATTGCCCAGGATTTAACTTATTATGGATTGCAGCACTATGGTGAGCGTAAGCTGGCCGAGCTGTTACAACGTCTTTCTGACGTGAACGGCATTGAGTGGATTAGAATGCAGTACGCTTACCCAAGCCAGTTTCCTATGGATGCACTGGACGTAATGGTGGAGCGGGAGAATATCTGCAAGTACCTGGACATGCCGCTGCAGCACATCTCTGATAACATGCTCAAGACTATGCGCCGCGGAATTTCTAAGCGTCGTACGCTGGAGCTGGTAGACACCATCCGTCAGCGCGTGCCAGATATTGCGTTGAGAACCACGCTGATTGCCGGTCACCCCGGCGAGACGCAGCAGGATTTTGAGGAAATGTACCGTTGGGTGGAAGAAACCCGCTTCGATCGTTTAGGCATCTTTACCTATAGCCACGAAGAAAACACCCACTCTCATACCTTAGTAGACAACGTGCCAGACGAGGTGAAGCAGGAGCGTGCCGATGCCATTATGGAGCTTCAGCAAGGCATTTCCATGGAAATGAACGAGGAGAAAGTAGGGCAGACGTACAAAGTATTGTTTGACCGCAAAGAAAGCGGCTACTTCGTGGGCCGTACCCAGTATGACTCACCTGAGGTAGACAACGAAGTACTGGTGCCGGCTTCCACCAACTATGTGCGTTTAGGGGATTTCGCCCACGTGAAAATCACTGATTCTTCTGACTTTGATCTTTACGGTGAAGTGGTTTTGCCTGGTGGCCAAGAAAATAAACATACGCTAGCCGCAGATTCATTAAGCATCTAAGTCTGTTTTCGGCTTGTTTTAAGAAAACTAGGCTTAAAATAGAAAAGAGGTTGAGGCCTCACAGGTACTAAAACCTGTGAGGCCTTTTTTTATAATAGGTTAGTAATGTAAGTTTTAATTTGTGCAAGAGAAAAACAGCAATCAGCAATTATCAATCAACAATTTGAAATGCAGTTTCCTGCACTACACCATCCTACAGGAGCTCTGAGCCGTACATCAGGTAGAATTGTAAAAATAGATTTTACCTTTGTATGGTAAGCGGGCCAAAAGCTGCTACCTCTTGTATGAAAATTTCCTGTATTGACTATAGCACCACTGGTGCCTTTTCTTCCCTTGTGCTAGACTACCTCAATAGAGATAGTAAACTGAAGCCGTTTTACGCCTACTTCCCAGAAATCAGCTCATTTTCAGAGGCTATAGAGAAGCGGAACTTTCCGCAGGCGCAGCGTCAGGTGCTGGTAGAAGAGCTGAAAAAACAGTATGAAGGTGTGGAAATACCGGAGGCAGTGCAGGCAAATATTGATGCCTTGGCGCAAGGGCAGACCTTTACCATTACCACAGGGCATCAGCTCAATCTTTTCACTGGTCCGCTTTACTTCATCTACAAAATTGTAACTGCCATCAACACCGCTCGTGAACTGCAGCAGGCGTACCCAGCGCAAAAGTTCGTGCCCGTGTACTGGATGGCCACCGAAGACCATGACTTTGCCGAAGTAAACCACTTTCATTTATTCGGGAAGAAGTATGAGTGGGAGCATGAGGCCGAAGGAGCCGTAGGTCGTATGTCTACCGATGGTCTAAATGAACTTTTCGATGCCTTGCCTGAGCATTATGAGTTATTTGAAGATGCTTATATACATAGTGCTACCCTAGCTGAGGCCACACGTAAAATCGTGAACAGCCTGTTTGGGGAGCATGGCCTCGTGTGCCTGGACGGCGACAGCCATGCGCTGAAGCAGACGTTTGCCCCAGTGGTAAAGCGGGAACTGACCGAGCAGATAAGCTACAAGGCTGTTACTCAAACCAACGCTGCTCTGGAGAAACATTACAAGCCTCAGGTAATGGTGCGTGAAATCAACCTGTTTTTTCTGGGCGAGAACCTACGTGAGCGCATTGTGCTGGAAGATGAGCAGTACAAAGTGTTGAATGCGGGCCTGCAGTATTCACAGGAGGAAATACTGCGCATGGTAGACGAATACCCGGAACGCTTCAGCCCCAACGTGGTGCTCAGGCCGCTGTACCAGGAGCTGGTGCTACCAAATCTGGCCTATATAGGAGGCGGGGCTGAAGTGGCCTACTGGTTCCAGCTGAAAGATATGTTTACGGCCTTTGACGTACCTTATCCGGTGGTTATGCTGCGGAACTCGGCGCTTTATGTCACCAAACCCAATGCCCAGCGCTTAGAGAAATTGGGTTTTACTGTTGCTGAGATGTTCAAAGAGTTGCCAGAGCTGAAAAAGCGACTGGCTGAACTGTTAAACCAAGATGAAGTAAATCTGGAACAGCAGCGGCAGGTAATAGAGCACGCATTCAAGCAAGTAGAGGAAATGGCGCAAAACATAGATCCTACTTTGGTGAAAGCCGTTGGAGCAGAAACTCAGAAATCTCTGAATAGCCTGCAAATGCTGGAGAAGAAGCTGAATAAAGCGATTGAAAGTAAAAATGACACCGCCTACAATCAGCTAGCCAACCTTAAAGAAAAGTTGTTCCCTACCGGTGTGTTGCAAGAACGGGTTGATAATTTGCTAACTTACCAGACCAATAATCCTCAGTTCATTTCGTCGCTAGTAGCGGCGTTTGAGCCTTTTGTTCATAGTTTCACCATTTTGCAGGAAGAGTAGTATGGCTCTGAAAGCTGAACTTCGGAAAACGTATTTAACGCGCCGGCGTCAGCTAGGCGCAGAAGAGGTGCAGCTGGCTAGCCAGAGAATTGCGGAACTTCTCCTGCAGGAATTTCCGCCCCAGGCGGGGCAAACCATCCATGCATTTTTGCCCATCCCCCAGAACCGAGAGGTAGACACCTGGCAGATTATCGAAAAGCTACGGGTAGAGCATCCGCAGGTGCAGGTAGCTGTCTCGGTCTCAAATCCGGCAGATTTTTCCATGACACATTTTCTGCTGCAGCATGATACTGAACTAGTCATTAACCGCTGGGGAATTCCAGAGCCAATAAACGCTTTGCCGGTGCCTGAATCTGAAATAGACGTGGTGCTGGTGCCGCTGCTGGCCTATGATTTACAAGGCCATCGGGTTGGCTACGGCAAAGGATTCTATGACCGTTTTCTGGCTCTTTTACCAAAAACAAGCCTAAAACTCGGGCTGGCTTTTGAGCCACCTATTGAGCGCATTGATGATGTCTCTTCTAAAGATTTACTTTTAGATGCCGTCATCACCCCAGAGAAGGTGTGGTTCTTCAATGAGGAAGAGTAAAGTGTTGCTGAGGGTATTGCAGCAGTAGATTTATTTTCCCGTTTCCTGATTTTTTTCGTTTGTCACTGTTCTATTTGTTCAGCTGATCAAAATAGGCCATGTTGTCGTGGCTTTCTCCCAATCTATTGTCCTTTCTGAACAATGAGGCAAATGCTCCTCATCTCAATGCCTATAAATATTGTCTGTAGCAAAGTGCAGTCACAGTGTGCATAGATAAAGATAAATTTTATAATGTTCTGTTAATCAGTTATGTATAATATGGGTCTGTAAGAGTTGAAGGGTTTGTATTATTGAATGACTTATAGCTTTAGAAGGATTTAAATTTTATAAGTAAAGCCTCTGTATTATGTCAATTTTATTCAAAAGTTACTGATCCTTTAAGTTTTTATTCATTTTTTAAGGAGCTATAGTAGGAGATACCGCAAATAATATTTATAATTCTCCACACAAACCATTTATATGGCCATTAGGCCACCTGTCCCATTCTTTATTTTCACCAATTAACTACAAACAAAGCATGAAAAAAACATTACTCCTTTTACTGATGTTGATTTCTACGCTGGGCATTTCGTATGCGCAGCAACGAGAAGTCAGCGGTAGAGTAACTGCATCTGATGATGGCAGTGGCTTGCCAGGCGTAAGTGTGGTGGTCAAAGGAACCACTAACGGAACTTCTACAGATGCTAACGGGAACTTTAGACTACAAGTGCCTGATAATGCGGCTACCTTGGTAATAAGTTATTTAGGTTATACAACCAGAGAGGTTTCAGTTGGAAGCCAGAATTCAGTCAATGTTGCCTTGGCTCCGGACAATCAGCAGCTCGGGGAAGTAGTAGTGACAGCTCTTGGTATTTCGAGAGAGAAAAGAGCTTTGGGGTATGCAACGCAGGAAGTAGATTCAGAAGATATTTCCAGAAGCCGGCAGCCCAACGTATTAAATGCCTTGCAAGGTCAAGTAGCTGGTGCTCAAATTTCAAGTACAGGGGGCGCCCCAGGGCAAGGTACCAGCATCAGAATTAGAGGTGTAAACTCTATTGATGTAGGAAGGTCAAATGAGCCTCTATTTGTGATTGATGGTGTTTTGATGGACAACTCAACCTCTACTTACGGAGCAGGCGCTGAATTAAGAGGAATGAGCAACCGTGCAGCCGATATCAACCCAGATGATATTGCCAGCATTAACATATTAAAAGGCGGGGCAGCAACTGCCCTGTATGGTTTAAGGGGTGCCAACGGGGTAGTGGTGATCACCACTAAAAAAGGCCGTGAAGGAGCGTTGCGAGTAAACTTTACCAGCAGCTATGGCTTTGAAAACGTAAATAAATTTCCTGCCATTCAGCGTAACTTTACCCAAGGCTACCTAGGAGAATATGACCCTACCAGCTTTTGGCCGGCATGGGGACCTTCTGTTGCTGAGGCGCGTGAGATTGATCCAACTCACCCAGAGCAGTTGTACAACAACATGGAAAATGCGTACCGTACTGGAAAACAGTCCCGGAACTCACTTTCCTTTTCTGGCGGAACGGATAAAATAACGTTTCTTTCTTCCCTGTCTTATCTTAATCATGAAGGAGTGTTACCCTTCACTGACTATAAAAACTTTTCAGCCCGTTTGAACACAGAAGTGAAGATAAGTGAGAAGTTTAAAACAGGCGCAAACTTCAACTTTATCAATTCTGGAGGTTATCGCTATAACGCTGACCGTTTCGGTGAGAGCCTTGCCTACTTCACAGATCGTTGGGATATCAGAGATTACCAAAATCCAGACGGTACTATGTTGACACACGGTGGAAACGACAACCCGCTCTTTGGGGCTGCTACTAACCGTTTGAAAGATAATGTGAACCGCTTTATTGGTGGGCTTACTTTTGGTTACACCCCAACTAGTTGGTTAGACTTTAACTATAGAGTAGGGGTTGACACCTACACTGATAACAGAGTTGGAACTGCTCCTGGTTTGCGTGGCATACCTGGTGAAGCAAACTATGACAATGGCTTAGGTTATGTAAATGAATACAATTCAAACTTCAGAGCTATCAACTCCACCTTTGTTGCTACTTTAACCCACAATTTTACCAGTGATCTGAAAGCCACTCTGCGCTTAGGCCATGACTTGTATGACAGAAGCACCAAAGATGTTGGTGTTTCAGGTCGGGAACTTACTGTGTTTGACTGGTTCAGCTTGCGTAATGCTAAAATCATAAGTGCTACACAAACTAATACCGACTATAGATTGATGGGATTATTTGGGGAGGCAACGTTAGATTACAAAGACTATTTATACCTTACCCTTACCGGAAGAAATGATAAAACATCTTCCTTGCTTAGCCCTAACAATTCATTCTTCTACCCATCAGTAAGTTTAGGGTATGTGTTTACAGAGCAGTTTGAGTTGCCTGAATTTATCAGATACGGAAAGCTTAGGCTGTCTTACGCCAAAGTGGGTAAAGATGCCTTGCCTTATTCAACCTCTACTGGCTACACGTCATACAGCGGCCTGCCTTCTGGATATACTGGCTTCACCAGAGGTGCTGTGTTAGGTGATCCAAACTTAAAGCCTGAGTTTACCAATACATATGAGTCTGGTTTGGAGATGAGGTTCCTGAACGGGCGCTTAGGGTTTGACTTTACCTACTACTACTCTTTAAGTGAGGATCAAATCATCAATATTGATGTAACCAATACCACAGGTTATTTAAGAGCAGCCGTAAACGCGGGTAGTATGAGAAATAAGGGAGTGGAAATTGTTTTGAATGCCACCCCAATTCAAAAAGAAAATTTCTCATGGGAAAGCAAACTCATTTTCTCGGCCAATAGAAACAAAGTCGTGAGCCTGAGAGAAGGTTTGACTGAGATTCCAATGGGCTCGCAGTTTGGCTACGGAAGAGCAACGGTTACAATGAAATTAGTGCCAGGCCAGCCTTACGGAAATATTTATGGGTCGCATTACCTGCGTTACTATGGCAATGAAACAGAAGATCCATTATTCACTGACACTTCTAAGCCAATGATTATTGGTGCAAATGGTTTCCCGGTTATTGCACCGGCTAGCAGCCAAAAGATTTTAGGTAACACCCAGCCAGACTGGATCGGGGGCTTTACCAACACTTTCCGGTACAAAAGCCTAAGTCTTACTACCTTGTTCGATGCCCGTATAGGTCAAGACAAATACAACCAGCTAGAGAACTTCTATTCTGCTTTCGGTAAAGCGGACTACACGGCTAACCGTAACGATTTTGTTGTATTTGAAGGTGTGTTGGCAGATGGTACTCCTAATACCAAGCGTGTTTGGTTAGGCCAAGGCATGGGACCAGACGGCGTTGACTATGGCAATGGCTATTACCGTAACGTTCATAGAACAGTATCAGAAGAATTTGTGCAAGATGCTTCTTGGGTAAGATTACGTACCCTTACCTTAAACTATGATCTGCCTTCGGTATGGCTACCTAAAAACTTTATCAAGAATGCCTCAGTTTCTGCTACGGGTAACAACCTATGGCTGTCAACCGACTATTATGGGTATGACCCAGAAACAAGCGGAACCAACAGCGGAAGCAACGTAGATGGCTTCTCAGGCTTTACCTATCCGGCTGTTAGAAGCTTCTTTTTTACCCTTAACGTTGGTTTCTAATTGTAAACAATATGAAAAGAATATATAGATTGATACTTCCAGTGGCGCTTATTGGGGCCTTGGGATTGCAAGGATGCGATGATTACTTTAACCTGAGTGAAAACCCAAATCAGGTAACTGACCCAGCTTTATCTGCCTTGTTGGCCACAGCTACTCAGAAAGCGGGAGCCAGTACATACAATGTGTCTAACATAACCTCTTATTTTGTACAGTACCTGGCTAGTCCATCACCGTCTGCCACTACAGATACTTATGATGTAGCTAATTACTCAGGTACCTGGAACTCTCTTTACCTGGCCATGGCCGACATCTATGACATGCGGCAAAAAGCCATGGCCCAAAACTCCAGTGAGTATTTAGGCGTGGCCAACGTGCTGTTGTCATACCACCTAACTATGGTGACAGACTTATTTGGAGATGCCCCGTATTCGCAGGCCTTTAACTTAAGTACTTTAACACCCAAGTATGATTCTCAGCAAGATTTGTATGCAGAGAGCCTGTCTCTCTTGAACGAAGCTATTACAGAGCTTTCTAAGACTGATGCCCCGGTTAAACTTGCCCCAGCCAGTGATTTAATTTATGGCGGAGACCGTACCAAGTGGCTTAAGTTTGCCTATGCTCTCAAGGCGCGTCAGCTAAACAAAGTGAGCAAGACTTCTTCGTATGCGCCTGCGGAGGTGTTGGCGGCGGTAGACAACTCCTTTACCAGCAATGCAGATGATGCCGGTATGAATGTGTTTCCTTTGCGGAATTATTGGGCCGGTGTTTCTCTTTCAAATGAGGGGAACCTGTTGGGCGGATGGCTGTCTGAGCAGTTTATTGACCACCTTAACGGTACAACCTACGACATAGTAGACCCACGGCTTCCAAAGATTGCCACCGCTACTGTAACCAATACCTATAAAGGTACACCTAACGGTGCCGGAAACGTAGGGCCAGCCAGCAGTACAGTAAAGGATGAAAGCTATATTTCCAGAACTTCTCCCCTTACTGGAGATGAATCCCCTATATATTTAGCTACCTATGCCGAAGTGAAATTTATTGAGGCAGAAGCCGCTCTAAGGGCAAATGATCGTAACAGAGCATATACAGCTTATTTAGAGGGAATAAGGGCTAGCATGGACCGACTTCAAGTATCTGCTACTGACAAAGAGGCTTATATGACCCATCCATCGGTGGCAGTGGGAGCCAGTAATCTTACCCTAGCTCTGATCTTCAAGGAAAAGTACGTTGCTACCTATTTGAATCCTGAAGCTTGGAATGATGCTCGCCGGTTTGACTATCAGTATAAAGATTTCACACTTCCAGCCAATGTTGTTCTTCCAACATTCATTAGAAGGGTTGCTTACCCAACTGATGAAATAAGTAGAAACGGTGCTAATGTTCCTGCAGTAGGTGCGTTGTCTGACAAGCTTTGGTGGGATCAGTAAGACCAATAATATTTTAACATAAAAAGAGAGGCCGGTTTTACCGGCCTCTCTTTTTTTATAGAACTATCACTATTGATTACCCTTTTCGCTGCTTAGATTCTTGCCTGCAACCATAGGTAAATTAGATATTCTCTAAAACTTGATCAATGATTTAGGTGTCTATATTAAAATAATATAAAAAACAGTAATACACTATAAATAAATTTAAAATGTATTGGCTTTAAAATTTAGTTTACCTTTTATTTTGGTGGATAAGTCAATGAAATAGCTAAAAAGTAGCTATGTCTGTTGTTTAAGCGCTTTTTTGGTGTTATTTTTCAACTGGTATTCCCTGAGAAAATTAAAGTTTTAGTCTGTTCTTTCTTATTCCTATTTACAAACAACCAATTTTACACATGAAGAAAATTTACATTTTGCTGATGGTGGTTTTTACCCTCTGTGGTATTAATCAACTGGCAGCCCAAGACCGGCAGATTACCGGTAGGGTCTTATCCGCCTCTGATGGTACTCCGGTAATAGGAGCCAGCGTTGTGGTGAAAGGTACTACCGTTGGTACCAACACCGATGCTGATGGAAACTATAGCATAGCTGCTCCAGCAACGGGAGGCACGCTGGTGGTTTCTTTTATTGGCTTTACTGCGCAAGAGGTACCCATAAACGGTCGCTCTAACATCAATGTCTCTCTAAAGCCAGATGTGCAGCTACTGAATGAAGTGGTAGTAACAGCCTTTGGTAGGGAGCAGGAAAAGAAATCGCTGGGGTATGCTGTGCAGGAAGTAGGCGCAGAGGAAATTGCCAGAACACAGAACCCAAATGTGGTCAATGCTCTGCAAGGGCGTGTAGCAGGGGTTCAAGTATTAGGTACCGGTGGTACGCCTGGAGCTGGTTCCCGTATCCAAATCAGGGGGATCAACTCCTTGAATCCGGGGGCTAACAACCAGCCTCTGTTTGTAGTAGACGGTATTCCTATCAGCAACGAGACTATTGCCGGTAACCAATTGCCAAGTGCAGGTTCCAATGCTGTGAACAGCTCAGAGCAATTTGCTTTCACGAACCGGGCCGCAGACATAAACCCAGAAGATGTGGAGAGCATGACCGTGCTTAAAGGAGCAGCAGCTACCGCTCTTTACGGTCTAAGAGCAGCCAATGGTGTAATCATTATCACCACCAAAAAAGGAAAGGCTGGGGCTACTACTGTAAACTTCAGCTCTAATTTTGGTATTGACAATATAAACAAAACTCCGCGTTACCAGACGCGCTACAGAGAAGGTTTAAGTGGAAGATTGCGTTGGACTGCTGCCGGTGCTCCAAACCGTTTCCAAACCTTTGGCCCACCTATTACCGATGAGCCTTTCTATGATAACTTCAAGGACTTCTTTCAGACCGGTACCCGTTTTGACAATAATTTAAGCGTGTCAGGGGGAAGTGATAAAGCTACCTTCCACACCTCTCTTTCCCATTTCAACCAAGAGGGGATAGTGCCGAACTCAGATTGGGCACGTACCACGGTAAAATTGGGTGGTGCTGTAAATGTGTCTCCTAAGTTTGGCATAACTGGTTCAGTGAGCTACAGCCAGTCTGGTGGTAATAAAGCTGCCTCAGGCGACAAAGGCATCATGTCTGCCTTGACTTATCACACTACTACTTTTGATGTGAATGATTATATGAATCCTGACGGTACCATGAAAGTGTACTCGCCAGGTGTAATTGATAACCCACGCTATTTGGCTGAACATAGTACGTTGAAAGACGATGTGAACCGTGTGCTCGGTAATGTTGGGCTTAACTACGACTTCACCCATTGGTTAAAGTTTAGCTATAAAATTGGTGCCGACGTGTACAGCGACAACCGTCAGCGTTTAGTGCCAGGGCCTATTTTCCAAGGAGCACCTACTTTAGATATTGCTGCCGGTACCGGAGGCTTTTTGGTGGAAGAGCGCGTAAACTACCGCGAAATAACATCCAACGCTTTCTTAACCGCTGAGCATGACTTTTCAGAAGATCTGAGAGGTAGCTTAATGATTGGTAACTCTGTAGAAAACCAATATTCAGATATTCTGAACACCCGTGGAGAGCGTTTTACGGTTCCGTTGTTCTACCACCTTTCAAACACGGCAAATATTTTCACTTCAAACGGTATAAGTGAAAGAAGACTAATTGGAGCCTTTTTTGATGCCAAGTTGGACTATAAGAACATGTTGTTCCTGAACGTGACGGGTCGTAACGATTGGACTTCTACGTTGCCAAAAGAGAACCGGTCATTCTTCTATCCATCCGTGAGCACCAGCTTTATATTTACCGAGCCGCTTAACCTGAGTGACAACAAGATTCTGAATTACGGTAAAATAAGAGCTTCTTGGGCAGAGGTAGGGAAGGACACCCAGCCTTACCGGGTAGGTACTTATTATGGAGCAGCTTCTGGCTTTCCGTTCGGGAACAGAAACGGCTTTGTAGTGAGCACAAACCAAGGTGACCCTAACCTGCGTCCTGAAACTACTTCTTCAATAGAGTTTGGTACTGAGTTGCAGTTCCTGCAGGGCAGAATCTCAGTAGACGCTACGTACTACCGGTCAAACAGTAGCGATCAGATTTTGGCTATTCCAACCAGTGTCACCTCTGGTATCACCAACTACACCAGCAATGCCGGAGAAATACAGAATACTGGTATTGAGTTATTAGTAAGCGGTACTCCTGTTAAAACAAACGACTTTACTTGGGAAGTAGTGGTGAACTGGTCGCGCAACCGCAGCGAAGTTCTTTCCATCAATGAGGCTGTGAGCGAAATCATCTTCCAAGATGACCGCATCATGAACAAACTTGTGGTGGGTGGCTCTGCCGGTGACTTGTATGGCCGCGTATTTCAGCGTAATGAGCAAGGCCAGTTAATCATTGGCACTAACGGCCTGCCAATTCTAAGTCCAGCTGCACCATTGGTGAAAGTAGGTAACGCGCTGCCAGACTGGCAAGGTGGTATTACCAACGTTATCACCTGGAAAGGTTTGACTTTGTCTGCTTTGATTGACATTCGTCAGGGTGGAGATGTGTATGATGTAAGTATGCGTAACCGTATCCGGAATGGTATTGACATCAGAACCGAGAACAGATACCAGCAGTTGATCTTCAAAGGAGTGAATGCCAACGGAGAGCCGAACACTATACCAGTTATTTTAGATGAGGCTTTCTACCGGAACGGAGGTAGCTACAATGATGCCGCTGATGTGCTTTTACAAGATGCTTCATGGGTGCGTTTAAGAAATGCCCAGCTGTCATACACATTGCCGGGTAGCTTAATTGGGAAAACGCCATTCAAGAGCGCGCGGGTAAGCCTTACAGGTAACAACTTATTTCTGATTACTCCTTTTGAAGGCTTTGATCCTGAGACTCCTACGTACGGATCTGGTAGCAATGCGCTTGGATATACTGGCTACGGCATTCCTGCTGTTAGAAGTTATGCCTTTGGTTTGAACATTACCCTTTAATCTAGATTTGAACATGTTACAATTTTCTAAACGATATATTTCCATAGGATTACTGGCCTTGCTTCCCTTGGCAGGCTGTGATTCTTTTCTGGATGTAAATGATGATCCTACACGGGCTTCTGCGGTAAGTTCAGATGCATTGCTTACACCCATACAAGTCTCCACGGGAGATGCCCACTATCAACTGGGTCTTTACACCAGCCTTTTTGCCCAACAGTTAGCGGCCTATACTTCAGGTCCTCAGTTATTTGACAGGCACATTGATGCCCGAATCAATACTGCCTGGAATACGATCTACCTGAACAGCCTGAATAACGCCAATTTATTGGTAGAACAAGCCTCTGCGGAAGGCTCTGCCCATTATGTGGGCATTGTAAAAGTGTTGCAGGCTTTAAACTTGGGTTTGCTCACCGATACGTGGGGAGCGGTTCCTTTCTCAGAAGCTTTTCAGGGGCCACAGGAGTTAACGCCCTCTTATGACCAGCAAGAGCAACTGTATGGCACCATCAACAGACTGTTAGATGAGGCACTGGTAGAACTGCAAAAACCTACGTCTACTGTTAGACCGGCCGGAGATGATATTATCTACGGTGGGAACATCAGCAAATGGGTAAAAGCTGCCAATGCCTTGAAGGCGCGTTACGCTATCCACCTGGTAGAAAAGAACGGAGCAGCTGCTGCTAACCAAGCGCTTGCCTCTGTGGCGCAGGCTTTCACTGGCAACGCAGATGACATGCTGGTAATGTACAACGACAGAAACCTGAACCCTTGGCACCGTGGTGTGGCTATTGGTACCACTACCGGTAACTTTATTGTGGCTCCGTCGCAGACACTCATTAACCTCATGAACGGCGTGGCCTATTCAGGCCTGGTTGATCCGCGCTTGCCGTATCTGGCAGACAAAGGCACCAGCACTGCTAATTACGCCGGTTACAGAAATGGTCAAGGTTCTGGTGGAAACACTAACATTACGGCCAATACTTTCTATGCCAAACAAGGTTCACCGGTGCTTATGGTAACATACAGCGAAATGAAGTTCATTGAAGCTGAGGCTCGCTTTATTGCGAACGGTGGCACCAGAACATCACGGGGAAGCACTGCAGAAGCGTATGCGGCCTATTTAGCCGGCATCAAAGCACACATGGAAAGATTAGGCGTGCCTACCGCTGAAATGAATGCTTACTTGAACGATCCTAAGGTAGCGGTAGGTGCTGGAAACCTGACATTGGAGTTGATCATGAAAGAAAAGCTCATAGCGCTTTACCTAAACCCTGAAGCGTGGGTAGATGTACGCCGTTATGATTATTCTACAAACATTTACCCTACCATGGAGCTGCCGGCAGAGCACAATCCTGCATTGAACGGTCAGTTTATCCGCCGGGTGCTTTACCCAGAGTCAGAGGGCGCCCGTAACTCTGAGGAAGTAAGCAAAGTGACCAAAGGTCTGGCTGAGAAAATGTGGTGGGACCAATAATATTTATTCAAAGAAGTCATGAAAAAGATAACATTATATTTAAGTCTTATAGCCTTTAGTGCGTTTTCATTAACGGCCTGCTATGATGAGCCAGATTTCATAGCAGATAATACCACGCCTACTGGAGTGGGAAGTGCGCCTGTAAGTGGCAACGAGTTACGGAACCTAGCTACCAACACTAACTTTTCTACGGCCAATAACGCCAATACCAATAAGTTTGCGCCGGGTACAGAGCTGAGGTATGAACTACAGTTTTTCTCTGAATCTCCTATAAAAGAGATCAATGTGTATGAAACGGTGGGCGCTGGTACACGCACTAAGGTAAAAACGTATCCTTACGTGCCTGCTTTTTCAAAGACTGATCGCACCGATACTTTGATTGTATCTTATACCGTGCCTCAAGCGCCAACAGGTACAAACGTGAAGGTAGATACGGAAGTACTTAATCAAAATAACCTGAATGTTGTGCGTTCTTTCTGGTTAAGAGTTGAATAGGTACTGCCGCAGTAGTGTTAAACAAAAAGGCCTCCAGATTCTGGAGGCCTTTTTGTTTTGCCTTTTCAGTCCATTTTCGTAAAAACAGGCTTGAAACATGTAAGATTACTGCTCCTCAAAAAAAGCGATTAGGGAACCGGCGTAACTTTCCTCCCAGCCCTCTGCAATATCTTGGTAAGCCTCATCGGGTATGTTAGTTTGTTTTACTTCCATAGAGCAGCCTTGCTTGTGCGGGTGGAGCTTTATGGTGACAATAGACTCTTCTGGCTCTCCTTCAAAGTACCACTGCTGCACTATTTTCTTGCCTTCCTCAAACTCCAGATTTTTACCTACAATGTTGCCTTCCCAAAGCGAAAACTCAGAGCCAGGTTCAGTAGACATTTCTGCCTCGTCTCCGGTCCAGATTTGAAGGGTGATGGGGTTGGTGAGGGCTATGTATACTTCTTCAGGGGTAGCCGGTATGGTATAATATTTTTTAAAGTCTTTCATGGCTGGAGGTGGTTAGGCCGCAAGATACAAAAACCCAGAGCTAGCTAACTGAAAAAGGGCATGAAAGTAAGGCGTGCGCAATCTGATACATTTTCGGCCTCATTTTTCAAAAACAGGCCGAAAACATCAATAAGCAAACAGCCCCGATGGATTTCCATCGGGGCTGTTGTTGAAACAAGACCGTTACTTATTCTGGTCTGGAAGTTCTGCCGGAAGAGGACTTTTTATCGGTCAGCTCAATTTCACGGTTAATCTCTTTGATATCTACCGGCTGTGAATAATCGCCTAGCAGGTGTTTGCTGAAATAGTCACCCATCATCCAGAAGAAATACTCGGTCATGGGGCCGAAGCCGTGGCGCTGGCCAGGCATTAGCATGAAATCAAAGCGCTTGTTGGCTTTGATTAAGGCGTCTGCCATTCTGATGGTATTGGCGGGGTGAACGTTGTTGTCTACGTCGCCAGTCACCAGCAGCAGGTTCCCTTTCAGGTTCTTGGCCAGATCTGGGTTTTTCTCGATAGCGTACTGGAACGTGGTGTCGCCTTTAGCGGTGATGACCTCTTTTACGCCGTGGTGCTTTTCAGACCACCAGCGGTTGTAGATGTTGTTCTCATGGTTACCGGCCCCAGACACGGCTACTTTAAAGAAATCTGGATACACCAGCATGGCCGCGGTAGACATAAACCCACCGCCCGAGTGGCCGGTAATTCCTATTCTTTCAATGTCAATGAAGTTATGGCGGTCTGCGAGTTGCTCAATGGTAGCTTTCTTATCTGCTAAGCCATAATCACGCAGGTTGCCGTAGCCATAGGTGTGGTACCATTTAGAGCGGGCAGGGTGGCCGCCGCGGTTACCCACGGTCACTACAATAAAGCCCAGCTGCGCCAAGCGGTCAATGCGGTCCATGCTGCGGCCGAAGGATTTGTTCACCGCCTCTGTCTGTGGGCCAGGGTAAACATAGGCAATAACTGGGTAACGTTTGGTTGAGTCAAAGTCGAAGGGCTTGTACATGACGCCGTAGAGGTCGGTCACGCCATCATCGGCTTTCACCTTGAACGGCTCTGGGAACTTATAGCCGGTAGTCATGAGGCGGCTTAAATCAGCAGTCTCTAAGTCCATCACTTTTTTGCCGGCGCTATTGTACAGCACTGATTTTGGAACCGTGTTCACGCGGCTAGAAGTATTCACGAAGAACTTGCGGCTGTCGTTCATGCTCACGTTGTGGTCAAAGTTGCCGGGGTTGAGCAGCTTCAGTCCGGAACCGTCAAAATTCACGCGGTAGAGGTGCATGTAGTAAGGGTCTTCCTTGGCTTCGCGGCCGTTGGCAGTAAAGTAAAGCACCCGCGCTTTTTCGTCAATGCCCACAATGTCTTCGCAGTGGTAAGGGCCGGAGGTGATCTGGTTTTTTAATTTGCCGTTGCCGTCATAGAGATAGAAGTGCCCCCACCCGTCGCGCTCTGACCAATGAATTAACTCATTGCCGCCGTTCACCAAGCCTACGCGGTTTACCTCTACGTAGGTGTTGAAACGCTCATCTATCAAGGGCTTCACGGTGCCAGAGGCTACATCCAGTACGCACACGTCAATCTTCTTGAGGTCGCGGCTGGTGCGGGTGAAGTATACTTTGTCTTTGGTGCCGTGCCACAGGCTGGCGCGGAACTCATCGTCGCGGCTGCTTTGCAAAGGTGGGGCTGGCCAAACGGAAATCTCCTGGTCTTTGAAAGCGGCAGCGTTTATTTTGCGGGAGGTTTTGTCGGTGAAGTTGAACAGCAGCAGCTCTCTGATAGGCGCTTCTTTCTCGCCGGGCATATGGTACTTATAGGTTTCAAGCGCCGGGCGGCCAGCCGCAGTATTGTGCAGTACCCAAAGGTCTTTCACTTTGCGGGCGTCGGTGCGGGTCATGACAAAGTGCTTGCTGTCCGGCGACCACATAATGAAGGCTGGCTTGCGGTTTTTCTTGTTTTTCTCGCGCTCTACGTTCGTTTCACCGTTGTTGTCGCCGTAGGTGTAATGCTCCACGCCATCTTGAGTGAACTGGTGCTCCACAATGGTAGAGTCTTTTTCGTTTTTCAGGGCCTTCTCGTAGTTTTCGCGGTCCATCCAATAGAGGTTATGCTCCTTGGCGAAGACTACAAACTTTTGGTCAGGTGAGATAGATGCCCACCGCGGCTTTTGCTTTGGCTTCTGGTAATCTTTTAGTTCAGTTAATTGGCGGGTGCCCAGGTTGTATTGGAAGTAGAAAGTTTTCTTCTCCAGTGAATCAGCCGCTTTTTTATCCAAACGGTCTTTTTTTACCTGCTCAATGGTGCTTTTCACTTCAAACTGAATGCTCTTTTCGTCGTCTGTGAACTTAAGGTTCTCCAGGGGCAGGTGCTGCCCGTCAAATGGGTCGCGGACAATTTTGGTGATTTCGGCGGCCAGCTGATCGTTGTTGAAGAGTGCCTGCTTTGACTTGGCTACCGGGTCAACAATAACCCATTTCTTGCCGTCTGAGGTCTCGTACTGGTACCAAAACCGGTCTGAGTGCTTCAGCCAGTGTGGGTCTAGGTTAGTAGTGAAGATGAGTTTCTCTAGTTTTTTAGGAGAAAAGCGCGAGGCCAGTTGGTAGTTGGCCTTGGTGGATTGACCCTGTTGGGCCTGCAGTCCCAGGCTGGCCAACAAAAAGGCCCCTAGGAAGAATAATAATCTCATGTAAAGGGATGTGTGTTGTTTGGAAAGATGAAGATACAAAATAACCCGTTAATAATAGTGTATGAACAAGCAGTTCTCCCTTGGTAAAGGCAGGACTGCTTGTATAGCTCGTACTGTAAGGTAAATAATGAAACAGGCTATTTGCTAATAAGGTAACTAGCACCAATTGCCACGGTTTGCGTTACAAAGGGCTGCCTTTGTTGGGTAATATCAAATGTGGTATAAAGGGCAGAGAAGTCTAACCTTTTTAATGCTACTACCCCAATTCGGGCAGTATAGGAAACTAAAATTTTGTTGGGTTTTAAGTAGTTCTCTACTTTATAAGAAGATATCTCTTCCCCATCCCTCATATCCTTTTTGAAAATTACATCACCAGAGTATTGAGCAAATGTTCCAATTACTCCGCCGGCCACATAAAATTTAAAGTTAGGTGAATTGTATAAATGGTAGAGCGCCTGCGGGTTTAAAGAAATCGACCGCTGAGACAATTTATAATTTGAATGATAGCTATATCTGGAGCCAGGAGCGGAAGTTAGGCCTGTAGCGTTAAACTTGGTTTGGGTATAAGACAGTTCGGTTCTAATTAAAAGCTTTTGGGTGATGGGATTGGCAAATACATCTAAACCAACAGATACCAAGGGGGCATAAGAGGTAGAATAGTCTGCTTCTTTCCCAAAGCCGCTATGCTCTACCATAGTAAAAGAGGTTCTTGCTCCCCAAATGCCAGCCAAAAACCTTACTCTTGAAAGGTCTTCTGTATATCTTGCTGTTTTCAAAGCAGGTTCGGTGCCATTGATCAAATGTACTAATTCTAGAATATCCTTTTCTGTATACTTTGCGGCCATTGCTTTCCGCTGAAACTTTTCCATAGGTATATGGTGCTGTAAGGCAATGTCCCAAAGTTGGTTCCGGAATAGAGTCTCTGTAACTGTACGGTTGGCGTCTCCCTCAGCATAATATTTTCTATACTTCAATTCGTGAGGCGGAGTAGCCTTATTACTTTCTTTTATGTAAAAACGGGTTTTAATTCTGTCTTTATAAGAAAAAAAGGAAAGCCGAGGCCCTGATGTAATCAAATTTAGAAAGACGGCCGCAACCTGGGTGGTAGTATCTGAGCCACGGAAGTTAGAATTTAAATCTACCGGGGCCATAGACATTCTGATCACAGCACTTTGAAAAGTCTCAAGACCTGTTATCTGTAAATGTTGAGTATTGGCAGGAGTGAATTTTTGTTCAGAGGCATTTACTCCTTCGGCTTTAAAAGTGAACTCAGTGGGGGTGCGGAGCCATTCACGGTAGTCTACAAAGCCCTTGAGTGTGTCTCCGGTAGAAGTAACCAATAAAGCGGGTTTAAAATTAGACTGAGCCTGTAAAAGCAACGAGCAAAAGGAAAGTAGAAGAAAGAGGAGTATGCTTTTTTTCATTTAGGGAATTATATGGCAAAAAATTTGAGGTATAATTTTAGTTATTCTATTGGCTTTATTTCACCCCTCTGGTCATTTCACGTTTACCCGGAGGGCCGGGTAGTGCTTCAACGGTAAAACCTGCCGCTTTCAGGCTGCGCTTGAAGCTGCCTTTGGCGCAGTAGGTGACCAAGGCGCCGCCGGGGGCCAGGCAGTCGTACATCTTCTGGAAAACGGTATCTGTCCAAAGGTGGGGTTGTTTCTCTGGCGCAAAGGCATCAAAATAAATGACATCATAGCTGCCGGGGGCAGGGGGGAAGGTTTCCAGATCTGCCTCAAGCTTTCTTAGGTGAAAGTGTGGCGTAATGGTTATTGTTTCTTCCCAAGGGGCAGTGTGCAATGGCTTGAAGTAGTCTAACAGCTCTGGGTTGAGGATAAAGCGCTCAAAGTGCAACTGATCCACTACTTCCGCTGAAAGCGGATATTTTTCTAAGGTATCATAATGTACGGTGGCCTTGTTAACTAAACTGTGCTGTAGCGTTAGTAGGGCATTCAATCCAGTGCCAAAGCCAACCTCCAAAACACGCGCTTGCGGTACACGGGCCAAAGTGGCCTCTAAGCCCATCTTAATAAATACGTGCAGAGATTCTTGCAATGCCCCGTGCACAGAATGGTAATGCTCGTTTAGTTCAGGTACAAAAAGAGTGGTAGAGCCGTCTTTGGTTTGTCTTACTTCCAGATTCATTTAGTGAAATTAGGAATTAAGAATTAGGAATGGAGAATAGTTATGAAGAGAAAGGGCGTTTTAGGTGTGTTTTTAGAAAATCAGGCCTAAAACAGGTTGCGTGTGCTGGGTGACAGGCAAAAGAAAACATCTGCGTTAGGGCAGAGAAAAGCTCAGAGGAACTTTGCACATCAGGGCTGCTTATTCCCTGTTATCTACTTACTGATAACTGTTCCCTGATAACTGTTCCCAGTTTTAGTCCACGTAGCCTTCATACTGAATGCTGCTCACTTTGCCTTTGCTTAACTGGAAGCGGAGCCATGAATTACGCTCAAAGTCGCAGACTTCTACCATGTTCTTGTCTTCTTTGATGAAGAGCTTGTAGTTCTGAAGCTTTTGTAACAGCTCATGGCGGGTGGTACCTACTTTTATGCCGTTCTTTAGCGGAAGATTTGCGCTTTTGATGTCGGCAAAAGATAGCAGAAACCGTTTGGTGTACATGGGGTAGTACAGTTCCACCATACTGGAGTCGAAACTCAGCTGAAACAGGGTGTCAATGTAGCGGGCGTTATGCGTGTTGGTAATGGGGTCCTTCATTAGCGCGCAGCGTGTTTTTATTTGCGCCAGATACTGCTGCAGCGATGGGTCTGCCACAGGTAGAAATGGATTAGCAATAAAATCAGATGCTTTTCTAATCTCGGGGTGCTCTTCTTCCAACACTGCAGACCGCTCATAAAAAGCGGTCATGCTAGCCGTATTGTTAAAGTTACGCGGATAAGTGGCTTTTGGAGGAGCACTAGCTTTTGGGCTGAAGGCGGCTACAGCTACACGTGGCGTATCGGCATCCTGCTTGCTTTGGCAGCCACCGTGTACCCATATAGGCAAAAGAAAGAAAAGCACTACAAGCCGCCGCATACCCGCACAGAAATATTATATATAGAAAATGAAATTCTTGGATTGGTACTTATAATACGGTAAAACAGAGATTTTGGCTGCTGTTCTTTTGATAGATTTTATTATCTTTTAACAAGACAAGCGAGAATTGCTATCACCCCTATTGGCCTGATGTTTATTCTCATACCGCTAACCTATGTAGGTGCTCAGAGAGCAGCCGCATCACGTTTATGGGCACAAGATAATTTAGACTATTCCTGCTTTTCGTCAGGTGCAAAGTTTTGTTGAGTGGCAAGCGCCACTTTTAAAATAAATTGATCAGAGTAACTGAATTCAACAAGAAGGCACCCCATTGAATTGGGCTTTTCAAGCTGATGAGAGTTACGGGAAGCAGCGGCGAGAAAATACTCATTGAGCTTACTCCAGCCTAAAAGCCGAAATAAGCTTTGGTAAAAGGAAACGGAGCGCATAAGGTTATAAACCCAAAGCTCCAGGTATTTGATGCCCGCGGCCATACAAGAAGAATGAGCCGCAAAGATAGCAACAGCCTGAATACATCTTCTTAATGAGAAGGCTGTTTTCAGGCTGTTTTTCGTAAAATAAGGCTAAAACACACTATCCTTTTCTAAACCGACCCTCAGCTGGAGGGCGACCTTCTTTGGCATCATCAGATTCTTCATGGGGCACTTCGCGCACCTCAATGCGTACGGAGTTATGGTTAGGCCTGATAGGTTGTCCGTAAGTATCGGCATACTCTTGGGTTAGCTCAGCGCCAAAGAATACAATCAAAGAAGAGTAGTAGACCCAAGACAGTAGAATAACCACAGAGCCAGCGGCTCCATAGGTGCTGTCCACGTTGCTTTGGCCCAAATACCAGCCAATCAGAAATTTGCCTAACACAAACAGAAAAGCCGTTACAAACGCGCCCACCCATACATCGCGCCACCGGATGATAGCGTCTGGCAGGTACCGGTAGATAAGGGCAAACAACAAGGTGATAAAACTTAATGACACCAGTATGTTGAGCAAATAAATGAAGAACACCGCTATGCCTGGGAGTAACTGCTTCAGATAATCTGTAAACACGCCCAAAACGGCAGTCAGAACCAAACTGACTAGCAACAGAAACGAGATGCTTAAGATGAGACCAAATGACATAAGCCGGTCTTTCACCAGTTTTAGTATACCGTTCTTAGGGTTTGTCTTAAGATTCCAGACCTGGTTCAGAGACTCTTGCAGCGTAACGAAAATGGTAGTGCTGGCAAAAATCAGAGTACCAACCCCAATCAAGGTGGCCCAGGTGCTCGAACCTTCCAAGTGCACGTTTTTGAGGAGCTCTTGTACCTGCCCGGCTGCTTCTTCGCCCACCACTTCTCTTATCTGAGTGTAAAGCTGACCACTTACAGCCTCCTCTCCGAAAAAGTAACCAGCGGCACTTACTACTATGAACAGGAGTGGAGGTAAAGAGAAGATGGTATTGTAGGAAAGAGCCGCCGCCAGCCTCAGTGAGTTGTTAGCCATAAACTCTGAGGCAGAGTTCTTGATCAGTTTAAATATGCCTTTAGTAGAATATTTAGCCATAGGCCAGTTATTTGCTATATAGTAATGAGTAGATTCTCAAGATACGCGAATACCTGCCTTTGGTTAAATTAATGAGTGAAGGTGTGAATGTGTGAAGGAGTGAATTTAGAAGGTGGGTAATCGGGAAAATGAAGACATAAATAGCTGAATGAACGGTCTTCGAGTGAAGGGAAAACTGTTTTGGGGCTGATTTCTCAAAATGAGCCCCAAAACAAAAGCATTTTAATTACTTACTCAATCCATCATTGCACCGCAACCGCCAATCTGCCCGATGCCAGAAACAGAGCCCGTATACCAGCTGGTGTCACTAAAATGGTATCTGGTTCAAAGGATAGTAGTGAGCCTCTGAGAATTACATTTTCATGTAGGCGATTTTCTGTTAAGCCGTTGCTGAGAGATTTCCGAAGGCTAGCCAGTTGCTCTTTCACTGGTACCGTAAATTGTGCCTCTAGTTGGTTTCTGAATTTGTTGTGCAAAAGCCAGTCTGCTGTATTGACTAACTGGTCTTGCGTTTGTACCTCAAAATCTAGCCCACGCACCTTCAGGCTTTGAGTGGGTGCGTCAAAGTACGGGGTGCCTGCTAAATGCACTTTCCCCTGAAACTTTTTAGTGATAAACCCAGATTTAGCCACACCACTCACCTCAAGCTCTAAACGTAACTGACTGCCCGAGCCAGCCACTGCCAAGTCATGCACGGTTAGTTGGTGTTTGCCTTCTTCAAAATGGAACGTCTTATGCTGTATTTCTTTCCTAAGTAACAAAGTCAACTGCTGGTACGGCACATCAGTGGCTACTTCAATGCTGGCTTCCTGGGGCAGCGTGCGGGCCGGAGAAAAATTTGGAAGTTGCGGCTTTACGAGTGTTTTGGGCTTTTGACCACTGGTTACGCCCAAAAAGGCGTCTATGCCTATCTGAAGGCGCAGCTGATTATTCTGTAGTTCCAGCGGTGTAATTCTAATGGCCTGCGGGTCAATGGCAAGCCAGGCGCCGTAGTCTTTGCTAAGCTCTAACGGCTGCTGCAGCTGTTGCCAGGCCTCTTGCACATACGCTTTCAGGTTAACACGCCGCTCCAGTTCACGGTCCATCTGCAGCAAAAGGGGACTTAGCTGCCCCCGCAGCCGTGGTTCAATAAAGGGAGCCAGATTGATGCGCAAAGGGCCTAGCGAAAGGGTAGGTTTCCGGTCTCCCCACGCAAAGTCTCCGTTGGTATAGCTTTTTAACGTATAGTCGGGCATTACCTGCAGGCGGCTTTCGGTACGTACCACCATATCAAACTCTGTTTCCTCGGTTTTCTGTAGCTTTTTACACCACTCGCAGGCATTCCATTGCCATCGGCCTTTAGCCCACACCCGCAGGGGTACTTCTACATACAGCTTGCTATGTTCTGCCCGCAGCCTAAGTGGCCCCGCCTTAGTAACTTTCACGGCCAGGTCATCAGCCTCCATGTCATCGTCTTGGTACAGCACCCCGCTAATTTGAGCATTCAGTTGTTGCTCCAGTACAGATGTAGGCACGGTGATAGGTAAGGTAACCGTAGAAAGCCGCCGCGCGGGCAGCGGATGAAAGTTAGCCGGAGCAATAGATGACAGGCTTGATAGAGTGGTGGATTTCTGGCAGGAGAAAGGCAATGTCAGGCCCAAGAGGGCCAGCATACAGAAAAGCAGAAACCGGAAATATACGCGCATGCTGTAAAGGTAAATAATGACCCGTGAAGCAGGCAGAAGGTACAACTGTTTTGGTGCTCTTTTTCTGAAATCAGCTCAAAAACGCTTAATCTTTGTAGCCCAGCAGCGTGTCAAGCAGTCTTCTTACCTTCTCCTCACTAGACAACAAACCACAGTCACGAAGAGTGCCCTTGTAGTAAGTGGCAAAGAAAGGGGTGCCGGTTAACTTTACTTCTTTGCTGGAAACCGGGTTCTCAGCGGCATCCATGTGTAAAAAAGTAATATCCTTGAAAGATGGATTATTAGAGAACTTCTCAAAAGCTGGCAGGAGTGTTTTGCAGATTTCACATTCAACATCATTGAACATGACAATTACCCGGTCTTTTGCAAAAATGATGTTTCGCAGCTCGCTATCTGAAGAAGTATGAAGGGCCATTCTTATATTTAGGTTGTACCAACCTATACTAACGTGCAGAAGCCGCAGAGGTTAGCACACATGATACTGCCGGACCAAATAGGCCCGGCAGTTAAGAAGTTAAAAAGCAAACCCCACCCGTATGCCAGATTGCACGTTTTCTCTCAGTCCAAACGAGCTGCTTTCTGCTCTTACTGTAGAGGTGTTGCCGTTCACAATTCTTTCAGATTTGCTGTAGCTGTTGTAATAAAAGCCATAGCCAAACTCAACGCCCAGGTATAGGCGCGGCGCCACGTAAAAATCTGCCCCCGCTACGGCACCTAAGCCTAAGCCCACAAAAGCTTGTCCACCGTTGCTATGGCCGTTCTCTACTTCGTAGTTAGGACCTTCTTCCCCATACCAGGCTTTGTTGACGTTAAGCTGGGCCCCTATGTAAGGCGAAAGGCGATCAGTGCCGGCGAAGTGCTTTTCAATGCCGGGTGAAATGCCCAAATTGGTATAGTTGCGTTCTATATCGTTCTCCTTATAGTTTTCTGAGTTAAGTGTTAAACCCAGGCGGAAGGCGGAAGTAGGGCTTAGGAAATAGCGGCCTCTAATTTGGTTTAATCTAATGGTGCTGCTCTCTGTGAACAGGCTCAGTTGCACCTCGGTGGTAATGTCGCCGGTCTGGGGTTTAAAACCAGTACCGCTGGTTTGTGAAAAAGCAGGAAAAGCCAAGGCCATTGCCAGAGCCAACACAGAAAAAGATTTTTTAAGCATGTAAAGGGATTAAATTGTTGAAATGGAATGTTTGATGTCTTTTAATGACAGCTGTTCCGTCTGATTCCCCTATGCGTTTATTAACCTTTTTCTATATTCCATGCTTTCCGGAACACCGGTGCCTGCCACATGGCTTGGGCTAGTTCATGGTCATTGGTAAACTGTAGTTGGGTCAGGTACCGGGCCTCTACCTCTAGCGTAAATGAATTTTGAGCAAAAGGCCAGGGGTGTACCGCCACAGTTCCGTTTTGCAGTTGCTTTACCTCATATCTGATTTTGTCGGGGCCGTGGCTTATTTCCAGGGCACGCTCCATTTCGGGCAGCTCGTTGCGGCAGAGAATCAGGGAGAGACGGTCACACCATTGCATAAAGTCATACGCGTATTGCGCCTGTTCTTTACTAATACGCATTTGTTGCCGCCATTTTTTCTGATCAGCTAGCTGTTGGTCTAGAAACTCGTCCCACAGTTGTTTTTGGCCCCTAAGCTCTTCATATAAAAAAGAAAGATGCATGCTGGTTAACAGGCAGCGCCAACGGCCCTGAAAGCGTGCTTCTTTCATGACTTGCTGAGCCTGTTCAAGGCAAAAAGGGAGTTGTGTGAAATTGGCGGGTGCCCCGGCCGGAGTCAAAGCATATTTGCCAGTCCAGTCTTTCTGCCCGTCATCGTGCTGGGCAATGGCAGCAAGTGTCTGCATAAAGTAAAGCGGGCGTTTGTCGGGCAGCCATGTAAAACCTATCTCAGCTGCCAGCAGCGCATGCGCCTGCTGGTAAATAATCTCCCACCCCTTTTCATGTGCATTTACAATCATCTTTTAGAGTTTTGAGTTCTGAGTCGCGAGTATTGAGTCGGTGTCTATTGTTTGCTGTTTTTAGAAAAACAGCCCCAAAACAATACGTGCTTACGTTGCTCACGCTGAAACGGCCAGCGGCCCAGGCACTGCGGATTTTTAAACGCAGTGCCTGGGCCGCTGGCCGTTTAATGCCTTGAACTCAAAAGCTGTGCTAAACCAAACCTTTTTCCAGACTCGCGACTCAGGACTCAGAACTCGCGACTCCTCTAGTTGTTTATCCGGCGCAGGTGCAGCAACATGTCGTCGGTCATGCTGTCCAGGTCATAGGAAGGGCTCCAGCCCCAATGCTGACGGGCAACACTGTCGTCAATGGTTTGTGGCCATGAGTCGGCAATCTGCTGACGGGCATCTGGGTCATAGGTAATGGTGAAATCGGGGAAGTGGCGCTGTATGCTGGTGGCTATTTCCTCAGGCGTGAAACTCATGGCCGCCAGGTTATAAGATGACCGCTCTTTTATTTGTTCAGCGGGGGCATGCATTAAATCAAGAGTGGCTTTTATAGCATCGGGCATGTACATCATAGGCAGGCGCGTGTGCGCACTCAAAAAGCACTTGTAAGTGCCCTTGGCCAATGCCTGATGGAAAATATCCACGGCGTAATCTGTGGTACCACCTCCGGGCAATGCTTTGTAGCCAATCAGGCCAGGGTAGCGAAGGCTACGTACATCCAGTCCGTATTTGTCAAAGTAATAATTGCACCACCGCTCTCCGGCCTGTTTACTAATGCCGTACACTGTGTTAGGGTCCATGATGGTGTGCTGCGGAGTATTTAAGCGAGGTGTGTTAGGTCCGAAAACTGCAATGGAAGAAGGCCAATACACTTTTTTTACTCCCTGCTCCAGCGCAAAATCAAGTACATTGAAGAGGCCATCCATGTTCAGCCGCCAAGCAAACTTAGGGTTCTTTTCACCCGTAGCAGAAAGAATGGCAGCTAGGTGGTAGATCTGCGTGAATTTATAGCGGCTGGCTAACTCAGAGAGGTGCTGGGGTGTAAGCACATCAATTATTTCAAAAGGGCCAGATTCCCGCAAATCTGCTTGTTTCGGGAATTGTATATCGGCGGCTATTACGTTGGCATTGCCATATATTTTGCGCAACTCAAGGGTTAGTTCAGAGCCTAACTGGCCGCAGGCGCCAATAACTAAAATGGTATCAGAGGTAGAGGTAATCATGCAAGGTCTTGTTATAAAAACAAATGTACGTTAGTTTTACGCGTCTCCAAAAATATAGGCGCCCTAGGGGCTTTTGTATCTGTCTGGGTAAGTTCTTCCGTAGAATCATTTTTGAAAGCATCTATGGTAGTTTATATCCAAGACGAGAAAGACCTGTGATGAGAGCACCCCTTCAGGTGAAGGGTTGCTGCTGTTTTGGGCGTTGGAATGAACTATACGCGCAAATGCACCCAAACAGTTCTTTCAGCGGGCAGAAATAGGAGCAGATAATTAGTTTTTTAGTTAGCCGAAGTGGCTTCTTGAAACTGATGAGAATGCCACTTTTTTTGTGTACTTCAGGAAAAAAAGAACAGGCTTAAGTCTGGTTTTCAAGATCCTTCCTGACGAAGGAGCGGATAAGCGGAATAATTCCTGCCCATGTTGAAGTAATTGCAGCTAATACATTAATTGACTTTTATCAAACATATAGATTGAAACGAATAACTACAGAGATATGTACGAAACCTTAAAACCCGACCTGGAGCAACAGCTAGCCGAAATAAAAGCGAACGGATTGTATAAAAAGGAGCGCATTATCACCACCCCGCAACATGCTGCCATTAAAACCCAGCAAACAGGTGAGGTGCTGAACTTCTGCGCCAATAATTACTTGGGTCTTTCTTCACACCCTGCGGTTACTGAGGCCGCCAAACGAACCATTGATACCCATGGCTACGGCATGAGTTCAGTGCGGTTCATCTGTGGTACCCAAGACATCCATAAGCAGTTGGAGCAAAAGCTGGCGGAATTTTTAGGCACCGAAGACACTATTTTATACGCCGCAGCCTTTGATGCGAATGGTGGCGTGTTTGAGCCATTGTTTGATGAGCAAAGTGCCATTATTTCAGATGCCCTGAACCATGCCTCTATCATTGACGGAGTGCGTTTGTGTAAAGCCCAGCGCTTCCGCTACCTGCACAATGACATGGCCGACCTGGAGGCGAAACTGCAGGAAAGCCAAAATGCCAAGCACCGCATCATTGTCACCGACGGTTCTTTTTCTATGGACGGCACCATTGCCCAGCTAAACAAAATCTGCGATTTGGCAGATCAATACAAAGCACTGGTAATGGTAGATGAATCGCACTCTACCGGCTTTATAGGCAAGACTGGCCGCGGTACGCATGAGTACCACAACGTAATGGACCGTGTAGATATCATCACCGGCACGTTGGGTAAAGCGTTGGGCGGCGCCATGGGCGGATTTACTACCGGTAAAAAAGAAATTATTGACATGCTGCGGCAACGCTCGCGCCCGTACCTGTTCTCTAACTCACTGGCTCCGGCCATTGTGGGCGGATCATTGGCCGTGCTGGATCTGTTAAGCTCTACCACTGAGCTGCGTGACCGCTTAGAATGGAACACCAAGTACTTCAGGGAAAAAATGACCGAGGCTGGGTTTGATATTCGCCCGGGCGTGCACCCAATTGTGCCGGTCATGCTGTATGAGGCTACCTTGGCACAGGAGTTCGCGGCTAAAATGCTGGAGAAAGGAATTTATGTGATTGGCTTCTACTATCCGGTGGTGGCCAAAGGCGCGGCCCGTATAAGAGTACAGCTTTCGGCGGAACACACGCAGGAACAGATTGACCGCGCCATCAATGCTTTTGTAGAGGTAGGCAGAGAGCTGGGTGTGCTGAAGAGCTAGTGCTGTTTTTGGCCTGTTTTTTTAAACCAGAGGAAAAACGCCTCTACCATATCTGGTAGAGGCGTTTTTAATTTAGATGGGTGGTGGTACTATGCTGTTGATCAGTAATTTATTTCTAAAAATAAGTAAGTGGAACAATATAGATATTACTTAGGAAACGCTATATTCAAATAAAAAAGATATATGAAAAAGAAAATAAAAGCCGGAGTGGCTGCCCTATTGGCTATGTTCTTCCTTTTTGCTGGCGTAGAGGCCATGGCCCAGGAAGAACCCATTGTTGTTGCGTTTACCTTAAATGGTAAAGTAGTCAATCAGAAAGAATGCCACAGAATAAAAGATTTGAAGGGAGCGGCCTCATTTAGCACCTCAGAGGAAGTTGAAAAAATAAATGTTTATCATGTGCGAGGTGTAATGCCATTAAAAGTAATGAGCTACAATGAAATTAAAGATTTCCAGAAGCTAGATCTGGCAGCTTGGGCACTAACCGGTACTAACGGCAAAACCAATTCCTCCATTGACCCAAAGGCTATGGCTGCGAGATCAGGAGATAGAATTGCCATGGAAGTTATTTTCAAAAACGGTAAATCAGGCACCGTTAATCTTTGCCTGAAATAGTAGAGATCACATTTAAGGTTAACCAAAAACTTATCAAGTTAGTAGGGTAGGAGCAATCTTGTAGTATTAACCTCTTTTTTGCTATAACCTAGAACAAATAAAAGCTTTCTGTAAGGTGCAACAGTAGACGCTTGTACAGCTGCAGTCCTTATCTGAGTAATTATAACTACCTTACTTGAAAAAGTAGTGCGTATGAACCTTAAAACATTCTTTTCTCTGTCCTTTTTTACGCTCTTAATTTGCTTGCTTTCAGCGGGTTCTGGTGCTTGTCTGGCTCAGGAGAATGCGGAGGCGGTCTTATTGATCAACGGCAAAAAGGCTGACCAAAAAAGCTCTGTAAAATTAGCTGCGCTTGGAAAAAGTATTGAAATAAAGGTGCCTGTTGAGAATGGGCTACAGGTAACGGTATACTTGGTAAGGGGCTATAGGCCAATAAAGGTACAGAAATTTGAAAGTGCGGCTCACCTTAAAAATTTTGACTTTGGAGCATGGTTTAAGAACCAAAGCCAAACAGGTACAACAACGGCAGAAGAGGATAATACTCGCTTTGACATAGCGCGGCCAGGTGATAGGCTGGTGTTGGAGGTGGCATGGCCAGGGGGAGGGAATGTGTATAGTGTAGTTTTGCAATAAATCTATTAATGCGCGTTTTGCCCAAGAATATTATAAAGTAATTCGTTTTAGCTCTCCTTTCTAAAAATAGGTCTAAAACAGATGATTATGTAGAAATACTGCTGCTCAAAATACGTTATATAATTGTTAAGAGAGACTTGTAGTAAGCTATCTTATTCTCTATTTTTACGCCGCGCTTACCAAAATTGAACTGCTTTTCTTAGAAGGGGCTTTCCCCGAGCCTATCGTTTTCATATTAAACGAAGCAGAAATACATAAAACAATTACGGCTGAGAGCGGATATTATAGATTGAATTTATAAAGTACGTGGGCAATCAATTGTTCAGGAAGAAGTACTTAGATTAGGAATTAGTAGACTAAGAAATACCAGAATTAATTTTTTTAAAATTCAATTGCTCCGTCTCTAGAAATACCTCCTTCTCTTTCCGCTTCTTGCTATTGGCTGCCCACTTTGTTATAAAGAGACAGACAAACAACCATAGACAAATGCAAGAAAAACTAGTTAGAATTGGCGTCTTCTATGACGGTAATTACTTCCTGCAGGTAAGTAATTACTATGCATACGGGCACCAACGCAAACGCCGGATTAGTATCTCGGGGTTGCACGAATTTATTCGTGACCAAGTGGCCGAAGAAGAGAACATGGACCCGCGCCTGTGCAAAATAGTGGATGCCCACTACTTCAGAGGCCGGTTAAACGCATATGATGCCAGCCAGCGCGGCGACACCCTGTACTGGGATCGGGTATTCGACGACATTTTGATGTCAGAAGGCGTAACAACTCATTACCTACCGGTGCGGACTACACCAGAAGGGTATAAGCAGGAACGCGGTATTGACGTTTGGTTGGCGCTTGAAGCGTTTGAGCAGGCTTTTTACAAAAAGTTTGATGTGCTGGTGCTTATCTCTTCAGACGGAGATTATGTGCCGTTGGTGCGCAAATTAAATGCTTTGGGTACCCGTGTCATGGCCTTAACCTGGGAATTTGAATATACCACCGACAACGGGCAGCGGATGACAACGCGGCCGTCGCAAGATTTGTTGGGTGAGGTAACCTATCCGTTGGCCATGCACAGTATGATTGACCAGCGCATTGCCCGTAATGATTCAGCCATCAACCGATTATTTGTGCAGCCTGACCAGAAACGGACTACTACAACAAGCGATGTGCCATTGCCAGACGTGGGAGAAGGTGAGATCATGAGCCTTAAAAACGGCTACGGCTTTATCAAATTCCCGCCAAACAACCTGTTCTTCCACTTCTCTAATGTCATTGATGCAGATTTCAATGAGTTACGTGTAGGGGATAGAGTAGAGTTTGAGGTAGAGAAAGACGATGAAGGCAATGATGTGGCCAAGAGCGTTAAGGTTCTAGACTAAAATAAAATCAGCACTGCAGCGAAGGATGATGACAAGGCTCCTTTGCTCTAATATTTATAAAAACAGCAAGGGGGCTAGATACTAGCCCCCTTGCTGTTTTTATGAGAGTTCTGGTTTTACAATTACATGCCCTGCAACGGATGCAAAGCGGTAGTTCTATCTATGAACAGAAAGGCGTCATACCGCATCGGTAAAACAGTAGGAACATAATTGCCTCGTTCAGAGGAAGGGTTGTACGTAACCCCAATGGCGCGGTGGCCTCGGGTTTTCATAGCTTCAGGAATGTCTTGCAGTTCTTCCATCAGCAACAGTTTATTTGTAGGGCTGTGTTGGTGCAGAAGCGCTTCCCAGCTGTTGGCCGTGGCGGCAGGTACGGGCATTACCTGGGTGCTGCCACCCCAGCGGCTTGAGGCAATTACCTGTCCTTCATAAGAGCCGAAGCCTACTAGGTAAACCCCTGCGTTGGCATGCTGTTCTCTAAGGAGTTGGCCAATGTTTACTTCACCGGTTTGGACCATATCAGTATAGCGGGCGTCACCAACGTGGGTGTTATGGGCCCAGATAATAATTTTGGCGTTGTCGCCACGGTGGCTGACCAGACGGTTAACGGTTTCCTGCATGTGCCGGTCGCGGAGGTTCCAGGAGGCTGATCCGCTCCTTACCATTTGGTAATAATACCGTTCTGCGTTTACCGCGGCCAGAGCATTCTGTTCAGCATTAAAAGCTGCTTCATCTCCGGGTGGTCGGCTTTGCCGATGTGCCTGAACAGCAGCATAAAGTTGTTGCAATTGATCTGCACAAGATCTGCCTTGAGCTGTTGCCTGTGCATACAGTTGTTCGTCACGGTTGTAAGGCGCCAGGCAAGCTTGGGCGTTGCGAGCCAACTGGGCAGCTTCCGGGTTGGCTTGCTCTAGGTATGCTCTCAAGGCGTCTAAAGACTCCCAGAGGCTGTACACATCCATACCGTAAAAACCTACTTTGTTGTTTTGCCCTTGGTTGGCGTTATACTGGCGCAGCCATTCCGCCAGTGAGGCTACTTCCTGGTTCGCCCACATCCAGGTAGGCCAGCGTTGGTAGGCTTGTAGCACTTGGTTGGCGCTGCTTCCTTGCTGCCCCTGTATGTATTGGTTTAAAGTGTACGTGGCTGGCCAGTCGCCCTCCACGGCAATTAGGTTAAAGCCTTTTTCTTGTATCAGGCGCTTTGAGATTTCTGCCCGCCATTCATAGTATTCAGCGGTGCCGTGCGAGGCTTCTCCCAGCAGCACATACTGGCTGTTGCCAATGTCATTGATAAGCACATCTAAGTCAGATGTATTCTGCAGGGGGTGAATTCCTTTGGTTAAGAAACCAGCGTCCTGATTCACTTCATCCAGGGCGTCATCTGTGGGGGAGCAGGCCAAAAAGCTAAGGCTCAGTAAGACAAACCAAATCAACTGTATCTTCTTCATCACATTCCTTCTTTTGGTTTCATAAACAGTTTGACGGAATAATCATAAAGTGTTGATGGTGTGATTACTCCGTTGGTTTATCAAACGAGGCTAAGGGAATTAGGATTATTGATTTAATACTGATTTTAAACACCGATTTATACGAAAGTTGAACCTTAGAAAGAAGCTACTGGTGTTCTGGTAATATTTAAAAAATATTATTCCGGTTGATCTTATTCCACTTCCGGGGTGGGTTATGTTTTATGAACTAGAAAGAGAAGATCTGGTGTAAGGGGAATCAGGCGGAGAAATTATTTCGGCAAAAGGAGGGAGCAACTTGGGCGAGCCATATTTAGGGTTTACCACTATTTTGTTTAGAAAAGGGTCAATAGAAGCTTCTTCGTGCAGCTTATGCAGTAAATACAAGGTAGCGGTGGCGTCAGGCAAGGCACGGTGCCAGTGGGAGTGTTTAATGCCATAGGTTTGGCACATGGCCTGCAGGCTGCGGGGCGATGGCTGACGCAGGCGGCATACCGAGAGGGTATCTAGGAAGGGGTGCTGTGTGGGCTTCAGTTTTAACCTACGGTAGGTGTTGTACAGAAAGCCTAAATCAAAGGGAGCATTATGGGCAACTACCACACTGTCACCAATAAACTCCTGTAAAATGGTGAAGGCAGAGCGCTCGTCTATGCCGTTTTCTAGGTCTGTTGCCGTTATGCCCGTGATTTCTGTAATCTTAGGCGGCAGTTCCCCTTGTAATTTAATTAGCGCATGAAACCGAGCCGTAACTTTTGCCCCTGCACCTTTCAGCGCGCCAATCTCTATAACTTGTCCTTTGCTGCCACTCACACCGGTAGTCTCAAAATCGAGCACAGTGTAATTGTCCAACACCTGAACCAAGCTAGGGAAAAGCGGGAGAAAACCAGAAGACATATTGTTGAAGTGTTTGCCTGAAAAGCCCTATACGCAGGAGTAGAGTTTAAGCTGAGAATAGAAGTACTGTTTTTAGCCTGTTTTCTGAAAAAGAAGCCTAAAACAGCATTAACCTCTTACCTCCATTGGTTCAGCTGTTCTGTTTTGTCTTCAAACTCAGAAGCCAAAGAGTGCATGCGGGCTTTAAGTAAAAGCTTTCGGCCTTCCAGGTTGCGGGTGAAGATGAGTTCACAGTCTCCTACCTTTTGCCTCCACTCCTGAGCTAGAAATTCAGCCAATGCTTTGTTTCTACCAATAGCCTCTGGCACGGAATGATAGTCTTTCTGCAGTAAAATTTTCAGGAACTTGTTCTGCCGCAGCATAACGTAGCGTGGGTTATCTATGGGGCCTACCATTTCAGAAAGGGCTTTAATGAAGTAAGACCGTTCAAAGGTAGTGCCGCCTTGTAAATGGCAATAAACGGCTCCGTACTCGTCTACATATGAAAGCACCTGTAATTGAGAAAGTGGCGTTTGCAGTAGCCCCGCTTTGGAAAGTGAAACCAATAGCGCCTCCCCAATAGGTTGAAAATCTTTGGCAATGTCCCGGTACTTGAGGTATACCCGCAAGGTAAGGTAAATTTGCCTGCCGCAGAAAACCATGCCCAAGCCTAAAAAAGCGAAAAACAGGTAATAAAGGTCCTGCAAAGATCTGATGCTGCGGACAGCACGGGCAAAGTAGCCTAACAGCCACTCGCTAAGCATGACCAGTCCGAAGAACAGTTCACCTACCGCATATTTAATGGTTTTATCAAAGTACAGGCGTTTGTCGGCTTTGTAGTTGCGCTCTTTTTGGAAAGGGATTTTAATTTCCTCTACCAGCGTGGCTCCTTTCTCCAGTGCTTGATTCCACCGCTCAAGCAAGGTGTGCCGTTGCTGGGCGCAAGACAGCATGTGGGCATTGATAGCTTTCAGATGGTCGGGCCCCGTAAATTGGTCAGGTAAGTTAAGGCGGGCGGTGCCGTTCTCAAGCGTTATCTCTTCATGGAAAGATATGCCTACAAAACCTTTAAACCGGCGCTTGAGCAAATCAATGTCACCGCCGCCTCGTGTATCTGTGGGGTCCAGACAAACCAAATGCCAGATATTGCCGGTTTTAGCGGCATTGCCTGCCTGTGCCCTGATAGCCCGGCCGCGCATTTGGTTTGAAGAAACAAAAGAGCCAACAAAACTGGCCAGAATAAGAGAGTTGATGCACGGAGCATCCCAGCCTTCTCCGAGCAATGATTTAGTGCCTATCAGAATTTCTATTTCCCCAGCCTGAAACAACTGCGTAATCAGGTGCACCAACACATGCTTTACCTGAGCCGTCTGCTGAATAACCGTAAATGAAGGGTCATACAGAAGGGGAGAGCTGGTAAGGGTTTCTACACCTTCGGCGAGTGATAATTTCTGTAGTTGGGGCAAGGCTGCCGTTGGTAGTATCACAACTGAACCAGTCAGTACGCCCATCTTGTAGGGCGAAGGGGAGTGGCGTCTGAGTTGCTCAAACACCGGCATGGCTCCCATTTTATTCAGCGGCTGTACATGCCCCTGTGGGTGTAAAAGTTCTTTCCGGATGTAGTCAGTCAGGATGACCAACCGGAGGTTTTCTTGCAGCAAAGCGTGCTCATGGGCTACAATTTTTTCAATGCTCTGCAATTTGCTCAGGCTAGAGCCTAAAGAGGTATGTACCTTTCGGCTATGCCGCAAGCTCAGCTGTCTGTTTTCTAAAGCACTATATCGTTTCAGCTTGTTTTGCAGGTGCTCCTGGTGTTCTTCATACTGCAGAAAGGCCGCCGGATCTTTGAACAGGTAAAAGCATAGCACTTCTTCCATCCACTCATAGTTGAGACCTGGAACAGCATATTCGGCATCGCCGATTACTTCCAGGTGGGTCGGGGAAATCTCGCGGCCAACTGCGTGCAGAAAGATAAGCGTGGCGGAATAGGTTTTCAGGTTGGTGTAGATCCACTCCAGTTGCTCCAGAGGCTGCTGCATGATGGGATGCTGGGTAAGGGCTTCAATCAGGGTTTCGTCTTGCTGCAGCTCTTCAAACAGTTTCTGCACTTTGCTCCGGAAATCCAAAATTTTCTTTTTCTCCTCAATGGTGGGCGCCGAGAAAAAGACAAAGTCCTGATGCGGGCATAAATCTCCTTCGGCCACTAGCTCCGGTACAAAAATCTCTGCGTCTACCGGGCCACTCAATTCGGAATAGCGTGCCCATTCCAGGGGAGTGACATCATAGGGCGGCGTGGCTGTGAGCCCGACAATTGTAGGGTTGAGTTGCTTTTTTACCTGCGTAAGAGTTTTCCACCATTCATTTTTCAGGTGGTGGGCCTCGTCTACCACAATGGTGTTTACACCTTGAGCTTGCAACAGCCGTACAATCTCCTGCAAATTAGCGTTTGTGTTAACTGAGACTTCCGTCAGTTTTTCCTCTTCATCCTGCTCCTCGGCGGAAAGATTAAACTCCGCTTCTGATTTAGAAATTTGGCAGACGGCGTGTAAAGACTGATAAGTGGTGACGGTTAAGAATAAGGGCTGCCGAATGTCTCTGGAGATCCAGTCTGGTGCCTGCCCAGCTTGCAAGAATAAATCACAGAATCGTTGAACCCACTGGTTCCGGATGGCTAGTGTGGGGGCTAAAATTAGGGTGGGTTTGTTGAGCCGCAGCATCACCTCCAGCCCTAAAATGGTTTTGCCTGAGCCGGGTGGAGCAATCACGTGCAGGTGACCGTTCTCCAGGTGTTGGTCTAGTTCATGGAGCACCCGAGCCTGATATTTACGCCATGGGTACTTAAATTTTATGCCGGCAGGGAATTCTACCAATTTTATTTTTTCTGTCTCCTCAAGCCCCAGCATCTTTATTAATATAAATTCGAGTACTTCTCTATGCCGGGTGCTGGCTCCCAATTTGACTTTGGTTCAAAATGCTTCCATAGCGTTTCTGATACTTTCTGAATTAGCACAGCCCCAGCATTGTCTGGAGCCCAACGCTCGTCCTTCTGGTTTTTAGTGATGATGCAAAACACATAATCTCCGTTAGGGGCATTCACTAATACAACCTCAGACTTTGATTGATTGACCGCACCTGACTTAGAGGCGGTATGCACGTAGGGCGGAATTTTCGAAAGGGCGTAGGAGTCGTAGTAAATTCTGCCCAAGTTGCGGTACATGCGTTCGCTGGCGGCTGGGCTCACGGCTTTGCCTTCTCTGATCATGGTCACTAGGTTAGCCATTTCGCGGGGAGTAGTTTGTCCCCAACCGTATTGCTCCCAGTTTTTTCTTCGGCCGGGCGTACGTGAGTTCATGCGAGTCTTTTCAAAGCCATTTTTCTCCAGCCACGCGTTTATGGCTGTGCCGCCGCCCGCCAACTGTTGTAGCCACAAACTACCGGTATTGTCAGAGGTGGTAATGCTCAGCATCTGAACCTTGCCTAAAGCCACTACCGCACTGTCCTTGAAGTTGCCCACAATATCTTCGCCGGCATAGTAGAGCGAGTCGCGGTAACGGAGCTGAGCATTGGGGTTGATTTCCCCGCGTTCAATTTTATCAAACATGGCCACCATAATCGGAACCTTAATCATGCTGGCGGTGGGGAAGAGCGTGTCGGCGTTAATGGCTACTGCTTTGCCCGTTTTCAAATGCCGCACATAAATACCCACTTCACCGTCAAACTCCTTTACTAATGCCTCCAGCTTTTGCTGAAGCTTAGTATCGGTTTTTTCTTTAATGGGTTTCTGAGCGATGGCGGCAACGCAAATGAGCACAAGCAGGACTGCAGGCAGTAGATGACGGAGGAGACGCATGATACAGGTAAGGTTTTGCGCAATAAGGTACAAAGTTTTCAGGATTTGCCCTGCGTTCTGGGGGCTTTTGTCTTTGTTTTAAGCCTGTTTTTTTAAAAAGAAGGGGTAAAACAGCCTCCGGTAAACTACAAGATCCGCCAGAATGAAAGTCAGGAGCTAATCATGGCCATGCTGTTTTAATATTGAGTGCTAACTAAAAAGCATGCTGTTAACAAATCGATTTATCTAAAGTAATTTTTATATTTAAAGATGAAGTGGGCTAACGGAAGGCAAAAGCTTGAACGGCAGCAAATCCAATAGCTTATGTTCTTTCTAAATAGTTAAAAGATGAAGAAAATATATTTCCCGTTGGTGCTTGGCCTGTTTTCTTTTGCCTGTACGCCTTCGGGGCAAGTGGCGCAAAAGCAGGAGCTTGTGAATAGTGAGAATGCCCCATCCGAAAAAGGCTGGACAATGCTCTTCAACGGGAAAGATTTAACAGGCTGGAAGCAGGTAAACGGAAATGCAACTTACCGGGTAGAAGACGGGGCCATAGTGGGTACTACGGTGATGAACTCGCCTAACAGCTTTCTTGCCGCTGATAAAATCTATGGCGACTTCATTCTGGAGTTTGAGGTGCTGCTGAACAATGATCTTAACAGTGGCGTGCAGTTCAGAAGTATTTCAGACCCTGCCATTATGAACGGCCGCGTGCATGGGTATCAGTTTGAGCTAGACCCCTCTGACCGAAAATGGACCGGCGGAATTTATGACGAAGCAAGAAGAGATTGGCTGTACCCGCTTTCCCTGAACCCGAATGCTCAATCTGCTTTCAGAAAAGGAGAATGGAACAAAGCCCGCATTGAAGCCATAGGTGATAAAATTAATACCTGGGTAAATGGTGTACCAGTAGCATCTGTAGTAGACGCCATGACACCGCAGGGCATAATTGCCTTGCAGGTACACTCCATCGGGAAATCAGAAGATGCCGGTAAGGAAATAAGGTGGCGGAACATCCGCATTAAAACAACTGATCTAGCACCTAGGCCAGGCCATAACGCTTTTGTGGTAAATCTGGTGCCCAACACGCTTACGGAGCAGGAGAAAGCCCAAGGGTGGAGCCTGCTCTGGGACGGGAAAACCACCAATGGCTGGCGAGGTGCCCACCAAAATGAATTCCCCAAAGGTGGCTGGCAAGTAAAAGACGGCGAGCTGCAAGTGCTGGAGTCGGGCGGAGGGGAATCAGTGAACGGGGGAGACATTGTCACTGAAAAAGAGTTTAGCGCCTTTGAACTACAGCTTGATTTCAAACTGACCGAAGGAGCCAACAGCGGCATTAAATACTTCGTCACCGAAAAGGAGAAGGTAGGCAGGGGTTCCGCCATTGGCCTGGAGTACCAACTGTTAGATGACGCCAAACATCCCGACGCCAAGATGGGCAGAGACGGAAACCGTACCTTGGCGTCTTTGTATGATCTTATGACTTCAGAGAAGAACCCACGCTTTATAAAACCAGTGGGACAATGGAACCACGCCCTCCTGAGAGTAAAACCAGACAACACAGTAGAACATTGGCTGAACGGCATTAAAGTGCTGGAATATAAAAGAGGGTCTCAGGCATTCCGAGATCTGGTGGCCATCAGCAAATACAAGAACTGGGAAAACTTTGGGGAAGCAGAAAAAGGGCACCTGCTGCTGCAGGACCACGGAAACAACGTCTCGTTCAGAAGCATAAAAATCAGGGAGCTGAAGTAGTAGAACTAATCAGATTTCATTTTACCCTCAACAGTTATTAACACCAAACGCAACAAACACCACATGGAACATACAGATTTGAACAATCGGCGCAATTTTATAAAAAAAGCAGTTTTAGGTACGGTGGGCTTGTCTTTGATGGGAATGAGCGCCAAAAGCTACGGCAGAATACTAGGGGCCAATGACCGGGTGCAGGTAGGAATCATTGGGTTCTCTGACAGGTTCAAACATTCCTTGTATCCGTCGTTTATGAACCACGCCAAAGAAATGAATTTTGAATTTGTAGGTGTGTCAGACATCTGGAACCGCCGCCGCGATGAGGGAGAAGCTTTTGTAAGGGAAAAACAGGGATCTAAGATAAAGAAGTACCGCAACAATGATGAACTGTACGGAAACAAAAACATAGACGCCGTGATTATCAGTACTGCTGATTTCCAGCATGCCCTGATGGGAGTAGAGGCGGTGCGGAATGGCAAAGACGTGTACCTGGAGAAGCCTATGGCAGAAACCATGGAAGATGCCCGGGCCCTACTTAAAGCCGTGAATGAAACCGGTAAAATTGTGCAGATAGGTTCTCAGCGCCGGAGTGCGCCTAACTACATAGCCGCAAATGAATACATTAAGTCGGGCAAGTTTGGTGATATCAAAATGGTGGAAATGACCTGGAACGTGAACCAGCCCGGCCGCTGGAGAAGACCTGACCTGGTAAGCCAAATCAGGAAAGAAGACACGGACTGGGATCGTTTTCTGATGGATCGCCCTAAGGTAGCTTGGGATCCCCGTAAATTTTTGGAATATAGGTTGTTTTGGCCGTATTCTTCGGGCATACCCGGGCAATGGATGTCGCACCAGATTGATACCGTGCATTGGTTTACAGATCTGGAGCACCCCAGAAGCGTGGTAGCCAACGGCGGTATTTACATGTGGCATGACGGTCGTGAAAACCCAGATACCCTTACGGCGGTGTTTGAGTACGGGCCAGAGAATGATCCAACAAAAGGCTTTCAGGTGGTGTATTCTTCCCGTTTCAGTAACTCCGCTGGAGGCGTGAAAGAGCTGTATTACTCCAACGGCGGCATGCTGAACCTAGACACGAACAAAATAACCTCAGAAGGAGGCTTAACCAGAAATATGGCCAATGACATGGGGCTGCAGCCTAATTTGCTGGCTGATTACACTTTGGCAGCTAACATGAAAGTGGCAACTGGCGCGAATACCGGTGGAGACCCAATGACCTCATTGCACATGCGCAACTGGATGGAATGCGTTCGGAGCCGTAAAACGCCAAACGCATCGGTGAAAGCCGGCTATAATCACTCTGTGGCTAACATTATGACCCGCGTAGCCATGCAAACTGGAAAACGGGTCACGTTTGACGCCGCTAAGCAAGAGGTGGTTATTAGCTAAAGCCCTTTTTAAAAGGGTTAAAGCGTTTTTCGCCTGAAATGCAGAAAAGAGGGCAAAAACAGGAGAGCCTCTGAGTTGAGTTCTAGAATGAGAAAAACGAGTGTTGTATTCCTGTTGCTGTTCATAACAGGTTCTTTTTTAACGTGCCAAAGTAACATCTCTCCAGAAGAGCAACAAGTTTCGCCTGCTGATTTCAGTCTGGAGTCTTCACCCGTAGTTTCTCCGGAAGAATCTATTGGCCTCATGCAGGTCGCCGATGGCTTTGAGGTGAAATTGGTGGCTAGTGAGCCTTTGGTAAGTGCGCCCGTTGCTTTGTCCTTTGATCACAAGGGCCGCATGTGGGTGGTGGAAATGACCGGCTATATGCCAGACACTACCGGGGCCGGGGAAGATTTGCCTTCCGGGAAAATCGTTATTCTGGAAGACCTGAACGCTGATGGAGTAGCTGATACCCGCAAAGTGTTTCTTGACTCCCTGCAAATGCCTAGGGCTATCTGCCTGATTGACGGAGGTATTTTAGTTGCCGAGCCTCCGAGCCTTTGGTTTTATGAAATAGATCAAGACAAGCCCGGCAAAAAAACGTTGGTAGACTCTGCCTATGCCGTAGGCGGTAATGTGGAGCATCAACCTAATGGTCTTCTGCGGGCATTGGATAATTGGATTTACAGCGCCAAGACTAACAAACGTTACCGGAAAGTGGGGCAGAAGTGGCTGAAAGAACAGACGCACTACAGGGGGCAGTGGGGGATCTCGCAAGACAACGAGGGTAGACTATACTACAACAACAACTCCACGAATGTGCTGGGAGATTACTTTCTGCCGGGCTTTGGAGCATTCAATCAGAATCAAAAATTGGTGGCTGGATTCAACGAGGAAATTGTAGCCGATAATAGGGTGTACCCCGTCAGGCCAACCACGGGAGTAAACAGAGGCTACCTAGAAGGCGTTCTAGATGACAGTCTTCGGTTAGTGAATTTTACTGCGGCTAGTTCACCCTTGGTATATCGCGGAAGCTTGTTTGGGAAGGAATTTGCGGATAATATATTTGTGGCGGAACCAGCGGCAAACCTCATCAAACGTAATATTCTGCACAAGAATGGCTACGTGACCAGTGGAAATCAGGCTTACCAAGACAAAGAATTTATGGCAAGCGTAGATGAACGTTTCAGGCCAGTAAGCTTGTACAATGCCCCCGATGGCAGTTTGGTGGTGGTAGACATGTACCGCGGAATCATACAGCACAAAACCTATCTGACTCCTTACTTAAAGAAGGAGATTGCCCGCCGCCAACTCACACAGCCGTTGCTTTCAGGACGTATTTATAAAGTTGTGCCTAAAAACGCAGAGCCTAAGAAGGTAACCTTGCCCGCAGAACCTGAAAAGCTGGTAAAGTTACTTGGTCATAGAAACGGATGGGTGCGGGACAATGCGCAGCAACGGCTCATAGACAGCCGTGCAGAAGAAGCAATACCAGTCCTACGACAAGCGACAAAAGAGTCCAGAAATCCGTTCCTAGTGACTCATGCCCTCTGGACTTTGGAGGGGCTAGGAGCGCTAGAAGCGCAAGATGTGGAAAGACTAATGCAGCATCAAATTGTGCCTGTAAGAGTTCATGCCTTAAGTGTATTGCCTTCTATTTTAAGTAAAAATAATTACAACCGGTTTTTGCCAAAGCTCAAAGAGATAGCCCAAAGCAATGATAGTTTGGCCGTGCCTTACGTGGCTTTTCTAGCGCATCACCTACAGTCTTTTGATCAAGCGGCCGCCCATGAATTATTAGGGCTTATGGTAAGTAAGCATGCCACTAATAAATATGTGGCAGATGCTGTGATCAGTAGCTTGTCAGGGCGTGAAGAAGCATTCCAGCAAAAGGTGCTGTCACATACTCCAGATACTTCACTGGCCATTCACCGGCAGCTTCAGAGGATAGTCTCTGAAAAAAGGCAGGCGCAGGCAAGCAGAAACAAAAAAGAAATATTGCAACAGTTCTCTAAAGGAGCAGCAATATATGCCACCTCCTGCCAAACTTGCCACGGTGCCGACGGCAGTGGTGTGAAATCACTGGCCCCTCCACTTAATCAATCTGAATGGGTAACAGGGGAGAAGAACCGATTAATTGCCATTGTATTGTATGGTTTGACCGGCCCCATACAGGTGAAGGGACGTTTATACCAAGCTCCGGAAATAAACGGTGACATGCCTGGCATTGGGTATAACAAGGCTTTGTCTGAAGAAGAGGTGGCGCAGCTGCTGAGCTTTATCCGAAAGTCCTGGCAAAACAAAGCAAGTGCCGTGCAGGCTGAGGAAGTGAAGAAAGTAAAGCAACAACTAAAGAACCGGCAAAAGGCTTTTACAGTGAAGGAACTGGAGGCTCTGTTCTAGGAATTGCCGAGAAATAACCTAAAAAACAGATTTCTCTGGCGCAAGCGTCCGCTTGTGTCCAACGTTACCAGATTAGGAATGCATACGGACACAAGCGGACGCTTGCGCCAAAGAAAGGCCGAGCACTTAATGTTTATAGTTAATAACCAATAACTTTTAACAGACCACTGTTTACTGCTAAATGATCATTGCAGCTACGCCGCAGCTACTTTCTCTACCACCTTCGGCTCTATGTCGAAAAGGAAGTGGTTGAGTTTAGAGCGGAGGTCAGCGGCGGAGAGGTTGCGGTAGACTTCGCCGTTGCGTACAATGGCAATCTGGCCGGTTTCTTCTGATACAACCAGTACTACGCTGTCGGTGACCTCCGTAAGGCCAATGGCAGCGCGGTGACGAAGGCCCATAGAAGCGGGCACATCATTGCTCTCTGTTACAGGCAAAATACAGCGGGCGGCTTTAATGCGGTTGCCTTGTATGATAACGGCACCGTCGTGCAAGGGGCTATTTTTATTGAAGATGGAGATGAGAAGGCGCTTGCTTACAATGGCGTCAATGGCATCGCCAGACTCGGCAAAGTAGCGGAGCTCGGAGCTTTTGGCAAACACTATCAAGGCGCCTGTGTTTTTGCCAGCCAGTGACTTTGCGGCTTCAATAAAGGGCGTGATGGACAAGCGGTCTTGAGTATCGGTGCGGCGCCACGGAAAACCCCTGAAAAGGCGGTCGTTGTTAAAGGCGGTTGTTTTCCCGATCATGAGCAGGAATCGGCGTATTTCGGGCTGAAAGACAATGATAGCAGCCAATACACCCACGCCCATAAACTGCCCCAGAATAATAGTGAGCAGTTCCATGCCGGCGGCCCGTACAATCAGGTATAATAAGTACACTGAAAGCAGCCCCAGGAAAATTTTCAGCGCAACACTTCCCGTCAGGAGCTTGTAGAGCTGGTACAATAGTACCGTCACCAGCAAAACATCCACAATGTCTAGCCAGGCTATGTCTAAGAACCCGATGGAAAATAAGTTAATCACGCTGTCTTACTCTTTTTATAATCTCAATGGTATGTACCGCCTCCTTTACGTCATGTACGCGTAAAATGTCGGCTCCATGCCATAACGCCAAGGTATTTGCGGCAATTGTACCGGTTAAAGCTTCTTCGGGACCAACCTGCAAGGGTTTATAGGTCATTGATTTTCTGGAAAGCCCTATTAGTAGCGGTAGCTCAAGCACTTGCAGCTCGGTTAAGTGGCGTAACAGTTCATAATTCTGCGCCACATTTTTTGCGAAGCCAAAGCCTGGGTCCAGTACAATGTCTTTTACCCCGGATTTTCTCAGTTGCGCCACCCGCTCCCCAAAAAAGCCAATAAGCTCGTCTATCACACCATTGGGGTACTCGTTCTGGCTAGCCATGGTTTGCGGGGTTCCACGCATGTGCATGAGTACGTACGGCACACCCAGCTTGCCTACGGTTTCAAACATAGCCTCATCCAGTGTGCCACCAGATACGTCGTTCACCAGATGGGCTCCGCTTTGAACGGTAGCCTCTGCCACGCGGGCCCTGAAGGTATCTATGGAAAGCAGCGCCTCAGGAAATTCCCTTGCCAATGCCTGTATAACCGGTAATACGCGATTCAGCTCTTCCTGTTCGGTAATTTCCTCTGCACCCGGGCGGGTAGAATAGCCGCCAATATCCAGAAAAGTAGCTCCCTCTGAGAGCATTTTTTCAGCTTGTTTCAGAGCTTGGTCTACGCTCTGTAACCGGCTGCCCGGGTAGAACGAATCTGGGGTGAGATTTAAGATGCCCATTACCTTAGGCTGCTCCAACAGGACTAATCTGCCGCGGCAGTTAAGGGTGATTTTTTGCAAAAAGTGTATCTTTCGCGTTCAATTAGGCTAATCTCACAATTTCTATAAAAGTAAAACTAAAAACTTGATTCACCAAACCGCACAAGAATACACCCGCGTAATAGAGGCTTGCCAGAAGCTTTTTTTGCAAAAAACACAGGACTATGGTACGGCCTGGCGCATCTTAAGGCTGCCCTCTATCACTGACCAGATTTTTATCAAAGCCCAGCGCATCAGGTCTATTCAGGAGAAAGGCACCCAAAAAATACAGGATGACATTACCTCTGAGTTTGTGGCCATTGTGAATTATTGCGTCATTGCCCTTATGCAGGAGCAGCTCATTGCCCAAGGTGAAGAGGAGCAGGCGCTGTCAGTAGAGCGGGTGAGGGAGCTGTACCAGGAGGAGATACGGAAGACTCAGGCTTTACAGGAAGACAAGAACCATGACTACGGCGAAGCCTGGCGCAGCATGCGCGTTGAGTCCATGACCGACCTTATTTTGATGAAGATTTACCGCACGAAGCAGATTGAAAACAATGAGGGCAAAACATTGGTGTCTGAGGGGGTGGAGGCGAATTACCGAGACATGCTCAACTATGCCGTTTTCTGCCTGATCAAGCTAAACTATCCCAACCATGTTTAAACTGGTGCTTAACCGAATTGCCTGGCTGGTAGTGGGCGGTCTGTTCATTTTTTCAGGCCTGATCAAGCTCAATGACCCTGTTGGTACTGCCATAAAGCTTGAGGAGTATTTTGAGGTGTTCTCCGCTGATTTCTCTTTGGTTTTTCAGGCGTTTAAGCCTTACGCGCTGTACCTCTCCATTTTCTTAAGTTCTTTGGAAGTGGTGCTGGGGGTGGCGCTGCTGGTGCGTTGGCGGGTGAGGCTGGTACTGTGGCTGCTCTTTTTCCTGACGCTGTTCTTTACGTTCCTGACCTTTTACTCAGCGTATTACAACAAAGTAACCGACTGTGGCTGCTTCGGAGATTTTATAAAACTGACGCCCTGGCAGTCATTCAGCAAAGATGTGGTGCTGCTGGTGCTCATTCTGGTTCTGTTGTTTACTCAGCGGTTTTTGGCCCCGTTTCGGAAAATCAGCTCCAAAACAGGTGGTGTGGTGGTAGCTCTGGCCGTTCTTCTGTCAGTGGCCATTGGAGTGTATGCTTATCAGCACCTGCCGTATTTTGATTTCAGGGTCTACAAAGTCGGGAACAATATTCCAAAGCTCATGAAAGCCTCGGCGCCAATGCGGTACCAGTACATTATGGAGAAAGACGGGAAGGAATACACCTTTGATCAATTCCCCACAGACAAGAGCTACAAGTTCAAAGAAATGGTGGCTCAAAATCCTGAAGACGGTCCAAAAATATCTGACTTCAACGTCTGGAATGACATGGGGGACTTTACGCAGGAAATGTTTCTGGGAAACCGGCTGCTGATAGTGGTACACAACGTCAGCAAAACAGAGCCTGAGATCTATCCAGAAATAAATAATTTGCTGGCAGGCTTAGAGAAGAGCCAGAGCCCCAAAGTAGTACCAGTAGTTCTCACCTCTAGTAGCAGCCAGGAGTTTGACGTGTTCCGGCATGAAGTGAACCTAGCCGCTCCCTACTTCTTCGCTGATGCCACTGTGCTTAAAACAATGATACGCTCTAACCCAGGGGTGCTGTTACTGCAGAATGGCGTGGTAGTAGGCAAATGGCATTACAATGATTTGCCCACGGTAGAAGAAGTGCAGAATAAGCTGAAATAACCTATTGGTACGTGGCGTGCCTTCTGTTTTTAGCCAGTTTTGAAGAAAACAGCGCTGAAACAGAGGTCACGCCATCTATTTTTTTCATTAATTACACCTTTGCATTTCAATATGTCTTCCTCATCAACAGTCCAACCAAAGAGCGCGATGGGCACTATTTTCTTGGTAGGTATGCCAGGCTGTGGCAAGTCTAGTGTGGGTAAGGTGCTGGCGGAGCGGTTAAATTATTCGTTTCTGGACCTTGACACACTGCTGGAGGAGCAGGAGGGAAGCAGTGTTGCCCAAATCTTTAAACAGAAAGGTCAAACGTATTTTAGAGAGGCCGAAGCCCGGGCCTTACGGAGTGTGGCTAAAACAAATGGTGGTGTAGTTTTGGCCACCGGCGGTGGGGCGCCTTGTTTTCATGATAATATGACCTATATGATAGAGAGTGGCCTGGCGGTTTACTTAAAGGTATCAGTAGCTGAATTAGCAGCTAGGCTTACCGAGCTGGATCTGCAGGTTCGTCCGCTGCTGCGCAATAAATCATCTGAAGAGCTGCATAGTTATTTAGCCGAAACTTTAGCTCAGCGTGAAAGATTTTACCAGATGGCAACGTTAGTGCAAGAGGTAGACAGGCAATCTGTTGAAGCTGTAGCTGTGGAGCTATATCGGCAAATAAGAGCTGTTTGCTAATTTCTGGGCCCAGGCTGTCAGAAATTTAGTTATTTTTGCGTGTTTTTAAGGAGAGAACGTTTCATCTAATACTTTTTTACCACTATGAAACCGAATCACAAAGGATCGGCCACCATTTTTAAAAATCCGGTGCTGGAGCGTTTAACGCATACCCATATTGCCATTCCAATTTCTATTTTCCTGTTGATAGCTACCGGTTTGTTGATCTACGGGTTCCGCTATGGTTTTCTGGATGTGCTTTCAGCCCTTGGCCTGTTCTTGGCAGGTTGGTTGATTTTTTCGCTGGTTGAATACATGGCGCACCGGTATATTTTTCATATGGCACCCACTAATGAGTTAAAGCGGAACATACAGTATACCTTCCATGGCAACCACCACGACTACCCGAAAGACAAAACTCGTTTGGCCATGCCGCCTATTGTGAGTCTGTTTATAGCCTCTTTTTTCTTTTTCGTGTTTAAACTAATCTTTGGAACCATGGTCTTTGGCATAGTGGCGGGTTTCTTGTTTGGTTATGCCCTGTACCTGTTTGTGCACTACGCGGTGCATGCCTATGCCCCACCTAAAAACTTTTTAAAGACCCTCTGGATTCACCACAGTATTCACCATTACAAAGACCCTGAGCGGGCGTATGGCGTGTCATCTCCTCTGTGGGACTGGGTTTTGGGTACCATGCCTGAGCGGAAAAGATAAATTATATAATCATGGAAAGAAAGGGCCTTCTGGCCCTTTTTTTTGTGCCCTGTTCAAAGGGTTGGCCGCCCCTACTGTTGCCTTTGAAGCCTTTCTTGTGGTAGTAAACTAAGTAGCTTATCTAGCTCACAAACACCTGCCCTTCCATTTTCTTCAGGGGCAAATGGAGATAAACGCTATTAAAATTAATACGTAGCCTGCTGTGGCTTTGCCTCTGCACTTTCTTGCTATTCTGGTGAGATAAAGAGAGCTAAAACTTAAGTTGTTGGTAACCAACTATTTTGAAAAGTTGAGGCTAAGTATATATGCCTTGTATTTTATTGGGAAAATCTAGAATTGTAGAATATAATAAAAAAAATAATTAAGTAAATAATTGTATAAATCTTTTAATAAAACGTATAAATATTTATATATTAAGCAAATGTTGTATAATAAATTGATGTCTGAAGATTTCAAACATATTAACAAGTTGTATTTCTATTGGGTTGTTAATTAGCTAGTTATAGCCAATTTGCAGGATAAGATTCATAAAAAATCAAATTTTTCAAGGAAATTACCCTTAGTTCTTGGGGTAATATATAGTCTATCTGTAAATAGTTATATTTCAAAATTAGATGAATTGTTTATTTAATTGTCTAATTTTGTGTCGTATCCAAAGTGTCAAGTCTGCTAACCCCCAAGCAGCCCAAAAGATTATTTTAATATTATGAAAATTCTGTACTTTTCTTATCGCATTTTGGGGGTATTATGCTTATTTCTTTTGCTTTCTTTTACAGTGAAAGCTCAAGTTTCTATTACTTCCCAGCAGTACGAGTACGCCCAAGATTTTAACACGCTAACAGCTGGTGCTTGGGTTAATAACTCTACTTTGGCAGGATGGTATGTGCAATCGTCAAATGGAACAGCGCTTACAAATGTAGTTGCTACCATTGGCGATGATTTTACAAATGGGATTAAAAGCTATGGGGCTGTTAATAATACAGATAGAGCCATAGGAATAGTAGCGGGCAATACTGGTACTGGTTACATTGGTTTGCATTTGAAAAATGCTTCTGGCAGCAGTATATCTAACTTTGTTGTTAGTTATTCTGCTGAGCTATGGTACAATACTAAAACTCCAAGGCAAATTTCATTTTCTTATAAGGTTATTCCAAGCGGAGGAACTGTTGACCTGAATTCTACTGGTTGGACTGTAGTCTCTGATTTAGGTACAATGCCTGAGAGAGGGCAAGGAGGTAATAACATTACCATGGATGGAAATTCAGTTAATGATACTAGAACCATGGTTGGTCTAGTGGGTCTTTCTTTAGGAGCAAATCAAGAATTAATTATTAGATGGTCTGAGGTACAGGAAAACAATAAGAATAGAGTAGGAATTGACAATGTGGCAATCTCAGCAGGAACAGCTAGTTCCTCAACTACTAATACTTATTTTCTAAGTACCCTTGCTCATAATGAAACAGGCCCATTTAATATTGGTGTGAAAACCAGATGGGTGAATAGAAATGGAGTTGTCCATCCAGATCCTTTTCCAGCTGCAAATACAACTTACATCATAGACAAATCTTATGCTGTACTAACGTCAAGTGTTACTTTGCCTACTGGCAGCAAGTTTGTGTTAGGGTCTGGCTTGAACTTAACCATTCCAACTACAGCTGCGCTTAATGGTACCATTGATGTAGGCGCAAACGCGACGCTTTACATAGAAAATAGTACGCTGCCAACGCTGGGAACTGTGTCTTCTACCAGTACCATAGAGTATGGAGCTGCACCTACTGTTATTTCTACAGAAACGTATGGTAATTTGCAAATCAATGGAGGCGTAAAAAAGCTGACAAAAAACACTATTGTCAAAGGCAACTTAAGAATCAAAAATGGCGGAAAGCTAGATTTAGGTGAGCATGACCTTATCATGGAAGACCCCACCAAGTTTGCAGAGTATAATGCCACCAGTTATATCCAAGTGTTGGGCAATGGTAAAGTGAAGGTAAGATTAAAGCCAGGTGGGAAAGCATTCATTCCAGTAGGAAATGCGTCTGGTTATACACCTATTGAGCTAAATCTTGCTAGTGGAACTGAAGATGACTTCAGTGTTCGTGTAATTGATAAAGTCTATACCTCTTACTTGAATGATGTTCCTCAAGGTTCTACTATTGACTCGTCTGTGGTAAACAAAACTTGGTTGATTGAAGAAGGTGTAAAGGGTGGCTCTAACATGAATATTACCCTTTTCTGGAACGCCACTGACACCCTCAGAGGATTTAAAAAAGACAGTGTGTTTATTGCTCACTATGAAAATGGCGCTTGGGATACAACAACTAAGCAAAAAGCGACCGAAGCGAACGGGATGTATAGTATAACCCGCACTGGAAATATGTCATTTTCGCCTTATGCAATAATGTCTTCAAAAGCCCCAGCCCCTGAGCCGCTACCAGTAGAATTACTTTACTTCAATGCAAAACGCAATGGTGGAAAAGTGACGTTTGAGTGGGCTACAGCTTCTGAAAAAGACAATGAGTTCTTTCAGGTTGAGCAAAGCCTAGACGGAAAACTGTTTAGAGAAGTAGGAGATAAAATAGTAGGTGCAGGAAACAGTGTCGTAGAGAATCGGTACCAGTCCTCTATTACCACAAGCCTTGCTCAAACCATATATTACCGGTTAAAGCAGACAGATTTCAACGGTGATACTTCTTATTCAAAAGTGGTAGCGGTAGGCTATAACGGTAAAGGTGTGGCCGGAGCCCTTGAGCTCTACCCCAACCCTTCTGAAGGACTGGTATATTTACGGGCTCCTTACCTGATAGAAGGTGAAGCCTCTGTCACCGTATTCCGCAGTAACGGGCAAGAAGTTCTGCGCCAGCAGGTGCAGGTTGAGGCAGGTGCCCCTATAGCATTAGATTTAAGCCTTCAGCAGGCAGGTGTGTATTTTGTGAAAGTGAATTACGCTGATAAACAAGCCACGCTAAGACTGGTCTTATTATAGAAGAGTTTACGCTCAAAAACAGAAGGGGCCGCAATTTGCGGCCCCTTCTGTTTTTGAGCTGTTTCAGCTAAATCAAGCCTAAAACGCTAGCGTCTTATCTTTCTAAAAAGCCACACTACTAGCAGCACCACCAAGATAATAAGGATCAAGGCAGTCCACATGCCGGCTTTGAAAATTCCTCCTATCAGGTCGCAGCTGCTCATCATGACCATCATGACCATCATTAAAGCGAAAAAGTATCCTTGTAAGTTTTTCATAGTTGTAGGTTTAAAGTCAAGGTGTTGAATCTGATAATCAGATCTATTGTGTTTTTTTAATACTCTTATTTGAGCAAAAAGGTTGAATGAGCTCCTGAACAGGAAGCTGAAGACTAGTGTTTTTGAAGCTGAGGTAAGTCTTCGCCGCTCATAAAGCCTGGAGGAGGCAAGGGCATCCTATTGTCATAGGTGAAGGCGCCGCTTTAGAAGTATGGTGAAGATTGTGCATTGGCCAAAAAATGAAAATACCTGTTCATTCAGAAGCATTGGGTATTTGTTTCTGTATCTTATTGTTTTATAGCGAATTAATCCGTTACTTCATAGAAGAGGAGTGGCTGCTCTGTTCATGTTTGCACTTGTCGCTGAAACCCTCATCACTCTAAAATCTAATGGTATGAAATGGGCCTACAGTTTGAGAAGGAAAACCAAGGTGGCAGTTTTGCTGGCCTTGGTAATGGTGTTGGTGCTCGCCAAGAACTTGATTGACAGTAAAAATGTGAGCCAGCTTGGAAATTCTTTTGCCGCCGTATATGAAGACCGATTGTTGGTAGAGAGTTATATCTTTCAGCTATCAAACCACCTGTACAGCAAAAAGATGTTGGTTGACAACTGCAGTAACCAAGGAGATTATTCAAAATTATATAATCAACTAATTCATCATAACACTGCCATTAACGCCTTAATCCTAGATTATGGTAAAACAGAACTGACGGAAGCGGAGTCTGTAAGGTTTGCCGCCTTTAAGCGTAACATGTCAGAGATTAGCAGACTTGAGTTGAGCTATCTGCAGAACGAGGCTGTAGAGGTAGAGATGGCTCATGGCAAACAGCTAATGGATGCCCAGTACAGTGTGGCCGCCGGCAATTTAGAGCAGCTATCAAAAATTCAAGTGGCGGAAGGAAAGCGCCTGAACGAGAAGTCAAAGGAAATAATTGCCGGTTCTACCATTCTTACCCAATTTGAGTTGGTGTTGATCATTTGTTTGGGTTTAGTTATCCAAATACTCATTTTTGCTTCGAAATCGGTTTTGCCTAAATTTCCGCAGAAGCCAATGTTGAATTAGTTCAGACAATTTAAATTATGAATACCAGATGGGTATTAGCAGGTAGTGCTCTGGTGATGGGTGCTATTGGAATGGCTGCTTCATTTCTGCCCCATGAGATCTTACAATACCTAGGAGCTCCGGCCGTAGGAATATATGCTTTGTTGCTGCAGCTCATGGGGTCTCTGTACTTAGGTTTTGGTATTCTAAATTGGATGTCAAGGCGGGTGTTAATAGGAGGGATATATGCTCGTCCGTTAGCCATGGGCAATTTTCTGCACTTTTTTGTGGGTGCTATGGCTTTGATAAAAGCCTTGCCTGTTGAATACCTGCCCCTGATCAGTATTTATGCCATTTTCGCCGCCTTATTCGGGGTCATCTGCTTCCGGCACCCTGTGGCCGTTAAAGAAGTGGAGCCCGTTGTCAAATAAAAATCCTTGGCTGTTTTTGGCCTGCTTTTCAGAAATCAAGCCAGAAACAGCCACCAATCAGAGTTGAAGCTTATTTTGGCTTATGACATAAAGTTGCCCAATGTAGTTACTTTTAGCAGCTTGGCCTCGTAAAAGCCTGCATGGGAATTCGAAATATTTTTTCCAGACAGGCAAAAGAACGTATTAAAGAAGGCTTAGAAGTTCAGGAAAAGCAGAATTTGGAGGTGCGTGACAAACTGGCCATGGACAGAACCAAGCTGGCCAACGAGCGCACCCTCATGTCTTACATGCGCAGCGCCTTTGGCTTGTTGGTGGCTGGCCTTACTTTCATTAAGCTTTTCTGGGATGACCCTGTCTACGTCTGGATTGGTGTAGCCACCATTCCTGTTGGCATTTTAGTTGCCGTTTGGGGCTTTCACCGTTACTCCAAAACAAAGCGCATAATGGAAGAGCATACCAGCACATACATGCCTACCAGCCCCATCCGTACAGAATTGGTGAAACAAGAAAAGCTTGACTCTTCTGAATAAGGTTTAAGTATAGCTTCATTGACGGATTTGCAGCATCTTGCAGTATCTCATGCTAAACCTGAAGCCATGAACCGTATAGACAGACTCTTTGGAATCCTGACCCTGCTGCAGTCAAAAAAATACATTACCGCCGAGAAAATAGCGGAAGCGTTCAGCATCAGCATCCGGACAGTGTACCGCGACATAAAGGCGCTGGGGGAGCAGGGCGTGCCTGTCGGGTTTGAGCCGCACAAAGGCTATTTTGTGGTACAGGGCTATTTCCTGCCGCCCGTATCTTTCACCACCGAAGAAGCCAACGCTCTGTTGCTCATGGAGGCCATGGTCTTCGGCTTTGCTGATAAATCCATCAAAAACCACTACTCAGCGGCGTTAGATAAGGTAAAGGCAGTGCTGCGGGGCAGCCAGAAAGACCAGCTGGAAAGCCTGCACCAGAATATAAAGCTGCAGCTGCCGGCCTGCGTGAACAACGACTACGAGTTCCTGACGGTAATTCAAGGCGCTATTTCAAGCAAATGTCTGCTGGAGTTGGGCTACAAAAACAAGCAGGAAGAGGTGAGCAAGCGCTTGGTAGAACCTATTGGGCTAGTATTTTATGCGTTCAGCTGGCACATGATTGCCTGGTGCCACCAACGGCAAGACTACCGCGATTTCAGAGTGTCGCGCATTCTCACCCTCAAAAATACAAGTCTTTCATTCCAGAAGCCGGAGCACATGCCGCTAAGTGATTACATGAAGCTCTTGCCAGTAAACTACTAACGCTGACACCAAGTGTTTTTTGGCTGGTTTTCAGAAAACAGGCCAAAAACGGGTAGGCTTTCTCCTTTAGACCGGCAGATAAAAAAATCTTAAATAAATCATCATCAGGAATATTGCACTGCCATAGGGTTGTCAGTGGAGCCGTTTTTCTTTGCTCCATCACTTAATAACTAAAACTATGTCAGAAGTAGCAACATCCACCACCACTATTATTGACCTGCTGGCCAAAGAGCTGGAGCAGGAAGCCCAAACCACCCGTAAAATGCTGGAGCGCATTCCAGATGATAAGTACGACTGGCAGCCCCATGAGAAGAGCATGACCATGAGAAGGCTAGCCGCGCATATAGCAGAGCTTCCGAGTTGGGTTGGTATGACCCTCACCACCTCTGAGCTCGATTTCGCCAACAATCCGTACCAGCCAGAGGTTGTCAATAATACTGAGGAACTGCTGAACTACTTTGAGCGCATGATGGATGATGGCCGCCACCATTTCGCGCACGGGGCTGATGACCAGTTAAATGATCTCTGGACCCTTCGTGAAGGCGACACCGTTTACATGACTTCTAGCAAATACGAGGTGCTGCGCATGTCCATCAGCCAGATAATACACCACCGGGCGCAGTTAGGCGTGTACCTGCGGCTGCTCAATGTGCCCATTCCCGGCAGCTACGGCCCCAGTGCCGATGAGGCACAGTTTTAGAGATACCATTTCCCAGGAAAGCTGCTCCCCACCCGGAGCAGCTTTTTTTTATACCTATAAGAATAAAAGGCAGGTAGTGAAGTCGGAGACAAATTTACTTCGCTTCAATACTCCCTAAAAGTTGATGTAATTCAGTTGTTCTTATTTAGCATGACTTTTTCTAAACTGTGTACGTTATATTTACCGGCGCACGCAGGCTGTTACTTTTAAGTTTGTTAAATTTCTGTCATTCCCATGGGGCTATTATTACTGTATTTAGCTATAGCGTTGTTTTTCTCCTTTTTGTGTTCTTTACTGGAAGCCTCGCTGTTGAGCATCACGCCGTCCCACGCCAGCATCATCGGGAAAAAGAATCCAGCACTGGGCCAAGACATTCAGAAGTTCAAAGACAACATTGACCGCCCGCTTGCAGCTATCCTCACCCTAAACACTTTTGCGCACACCATTGGCGCGGCAGGCGTGGGGGCGCAGGCTCAACTTATTTGGGGAGAAGAAGCCCTGACAATAGTGTCAGTAATTTTAACCATTATAATCCTCATCCTGACCGAGATTATACCCAAAACACTGGGCGCCAATTACTGGCAATCGCTGACACCTTTTACGGTGCGTACCCTTAAAATACTGATTTACTCGCCTTTGTACCCAGTTATTCTTTTTTCGCAGTTTATCACAAAACGGCTAAAGCAGGAAAAAAGCAAAAGTGTGTTGAGCAGGGCAGATTTTACCGCCATGGCCGAGCTGGGCACCCAAGAGGGAGTATTGCACCAAGACGAGTCAAGGGTGATTAGCAACGTGCTCCGGTTTAATAAGATTTTGGCGCATCACATCATGACCCCCCGCACCGTCATCAGAACGGCCCCGCAAAATCAGACAGTTGCCGAGTTTTATAACCACTCTCCTAATTTACGGTTTTCCAGAATTCCGGTCTTTGCAGAAAACATTGACCATATAACAGGCTACGTGCTCAAAGACCTGGTGCTGCAAACCCTTATTGAGCAAAAAGGCGAGTTGCTCTTGGGCGAAATAAAACGGCCTATTCAGCCCGTGACTATGACCATGCCCGTGCCTGAGTTATTCACCCGCCTCATGGACACCAAAGAACACATTGCCTTGGTAGTAGACGAGTACGGTGGAACGGCAGGTTTGGTCACTATGGAAGACATAATTGAAACGCTGCTGGGCCTTGAGATTACCGATGAATACGACGAAGTAGAAGATTTACAGCATTGGGCTAAGGAGAAGTGGAAGAAACGCGCCAAACGCCTAGGAATTATTGATGACAAACCTGCTGGAACAGATGAGGCACCAGAACCGGCGCAGGCATAAACTGTTTTAGGCCTGTTTTTAGAAAAGCAGGCCTAAAACAGTCTTTTACGCCAAACTCCGCAGCCGTTCGGCGGCGCTTTCAGGAGTAATATCACGCTGAGGGTTGCCCATCATTTCATAGCCCACCATAAACTTTTTCACCGTGGCGGAACGCAGCAAGGGCGGGTAGAAGTGCATGTGGAAGTGCCACTCCGGGTGCTCCTGCCCGTCGGTGGGGCTTTGGTGCAGTCCGGCGGAATAGGGGAAGCTGGTTTGAAAAAGGCTGTCATACACCGCCGAGAGCTGCTTCATAATCTTTGCATAAGCTACTTTTTCATCCTCTGAGATCTGCCCCAGGTGCTGGAAATGCCGCTTACTGATGATGATGGTTTCAAAAGGCCAAACAGCCCAAAAAGGAACCAGCGCCGCAAAGTGCTCATTCTCCAGTACTACCCGCGACTTTTCCTCTAGCTCAAGCTGTAGATAATCGGCTAAAAGGCTGCGGCCGTTTTCTCTGTAATAAGCAGCCTGCTGGGCCATTTCTTTGGCGGGTTCTACCGGTACGGAGCTTTGAGCCCAAATCTGGCCGTGCGGGTGCGGATTGCTGCTGCCCATTACTTGCCCTTTGTTCTCAAAAATCTGCACGTAGTTGATGTACTCTAACGCTCCCAGCTCCAGATACTCTTTTTGCCACAGGTCTATCACTTTTTTTATGTCTTCAACTGCCATGTCAGACAAGGTGAGGTCATGGCGGGGTGAGAAGCAGATTACTTTGCAGATACCTCTTTCGCTTTCGGCTTTGAGTAAGCCTCCTTTAGAGAAAGAGCCGCTGGGCGAATCAGCTTGCAGTGCCGCAAAATCATTCACAAACACAAAGGTGGCGTCATAGTCAGGATTTGTCTCTCCGTTGGCGCGGGTGTTAGTAGGGCAGAGGTAGCAACTAGGGTCGTACTCAGGCCTCTGCTCCCGCTGGGTTTCTTCCTGTTGCCCCTGCCATGGTCTTTTAGAGCGATGCGGCGATACCAGCACCCATTCGCCGGTAAGGGAATTATATCTTCGGTGAGAGTGGTCGGTTAAATCAAAGGTGCTCATGGTGAATGAGTGAATGAGTGGGTGATTGAATAAGTGAGTAGCAATATCAATTACAAAAATGGCCGCTTTGCAGGTGCAAGAGCGGCCAGATTACGTTCTGTTTATAGGCTGGTTTTTGAAAAATCAGTGGAAACCAGACTGCTGCCGTCTACAATCTGGGCTACGTAGGTTTTTAAGGTAATTCCGAAATGTTTCTGGTAGGCCTCGGACATCCGGGCTGTGAAATCATCTAGCCTTTCCAGTTTTACCAGATTAATGGTGCAGCCGCCAAATCCGCCGCCCATCATACGGGCTCCTAAAGCAGCGCCAGATTGTTTGGCAGCGTCAGCTAAGAAATCCAGCTCAGGGCAGCTTACCTCGTAGTCATGCTGCAGGCCTTGGTGCGAGGCGTACATCTTCTGACCGAACGCTTCTAAATTGCCCTGCTCCAGATCTGAACAGGCTTCTTCCACGCGTAAGTTTTCCTCTACCACATACCGGCAGCGCTTGTATACTACTGGGTCAAATTCGTGTTGGTGGCGGGTGAGCATCTCAAGGGTGACATCGCGCAGGCTTTTGACCTGCAGGTAATGCTTCTGTAAGATTGCTACGCCGGTCTCGCATTCTTTGCGGCGGGTGTTGTACTCGCTGGAGGCCAGTGAGTGTTTTACCTGCGTGTCACAGAGCACAATACGGTAATCCTCAATGTTGAACGGGTAGTATTGATACTCCAAAGAACGGCAGTCTAGCTTTACCACGTGATTGTGTTTGCCAAACATGCTGGCAAACTGATCCATGATGCCGCACATAACACCTGCAAACTCGTGCTCGGCTTTCTGCGCCATCTTCACCAACGTGAATTTCTCAATATTAAATGCGAACAGGTAATTAAGGGCATAGGCCAAGCCACATTCCACGGCCGCCGAGGATGACATGCCAGCCCCCATAGGTACATTGCCACCAAACACCAGGTTAAAACCTTTCACCGCATGGCCCGCTTTCTGAAACTGAGCCACCACGCCCAGCAGATAGTTCGCCCAACCAATTTTCTGCCGCGCCACCTGGTTTAAGTCAAATGTTGCCTGCTCCTGCAAATCAAAGGCATAGACGCGCATGTTGTCAGTGCCGTTGGGGGCAATGGCGAAGTAAATTTCCTTGTTCACGGCCGCCGGAAGCACAAAGCCGTTGTTGTAGTCAGTATGTTCACCAATTAGGTTCACCCGGCCCGGCGAGCGCACCACCACGGGTTCCTGATTATATAATTGCTTGAATTTATCTACGATATCTTGAACCATAGTGTCAGCTTTTATTTGAAGAATAATAGGTTGTGGGCAGATGCGTCAGTAACTATAACGCATCTGCCCAACATTTGATAGTCTGTTACCAGAACATGGTATAAAGCGCGGCCAGAATGCCGCAGATAATAATGGAGCCCACCGTAAAGGATGTGGTAGGTTTGAACATACTGGCGTCGATTTCCAAGCCTTTGGGGTTGTTCTTGCTTTTGGAATCTAGTAAACTGATGATCACCATCAGCACGGCCAGTACCACAAACACAATACCCATACGGTTAATGAACGGAATCTCGGCGAACTGGAATTTCAGGAACGTAGACAGCGGTATAGTCAGAATGGCGGCGGTTAAGGCAGCCGCAGACGTGGTGCGTTTCCAGAAGAAGCCCAGGATAAAGATGGCGAACACGCCCGGAGAGATAAAGCCGGTATATTCCTGAATGTACTGGAATGCCTGGTCTAGTTTACGCAACTGGGGCGCCACCAGCACGGCAATGACAAAAGACACTACCACGGCCCAGCGGCCCACGCTTACCAGTTTTCTCTCAGAGGCGGTTTTGTTGAAGAATTTCTGGTAAATGTCTAAGGTGAAGATGGTGGAGACGCTGTTGGCTTTACCGGCCAGTGAGGCTACAATGGCAGCGGTAAGTGCTGCAAACGAAAGTCCTCTCAAACCAATAGGCAGCAGTTCCAGCAGCACCGGATAAGCGTGGTCAGGTTTCACGTGCCCCAACTCATTGGTCATCTCGGTTTGGAAAAGACCGTTCTGGAACAACACGTAGGCGGCAATACCGGGCAACACCACAATAATGGGCATCAACAGTTTCAAGAATGCAGCAAACAACAGACCGCTGCGGGCAGTTTGCAGGTCGGCACCCAAAGCGCGCTGTGTAATGTACTGGTTACAGCCCCAGTAGCTCAGGTTGATAATCCACATTGAGCCGATAATTACAGATAAACCAGGTAAGTCCATGTAGGCGTCACGGGTACCGCCCTCGCCGTCCGGTATCATCAACTCGCCTTCAGAAAGAATCATGCTAAAGTGGTCCGTGGCTTCTGAATGCAGCATAGTAAGTCCGTCCCAAACGCCGGTGCCGCCCAATTGGGTAGACACCAAATCCAAAGCCAGGTAGGTAGTGGCCAAGCCTCCCAGCACCAGCACGAACACCTGAATCACATCTGTGTAGCCAATTACTTTCATGCCGCCCAGGGTAATAAAGATGGCGAAGATAGCCATGCCCACCATACAGGTGTAAAACTCAATTCCGGTAATGGTGACAATGGCCAGCGCGCCCAGGTACAGAATAGAGGAAAGGTTCACGAACACGTACACTAGCAGCCAAAACACGGCCATAATGGTACTTACGCCATTGTTGTACCGCTGCGACAGGAACTGCGGCATGGTGTAAATCTTGTTCTTGAGGTAGATAGGAATAAAGAAAACCGCCACTATGATAAGGGTGGCAGCTGCCATCCATTCATAACTGGCAATGGCCAGACCCATGGCAAAACCAGAACCCGACATACCAATGAACTGCTCTGCGGAAATGTTGGAGGCAATGAGCGAGGCCCCAATGGCCCACCAGGTCAGCGAGCCCTCGGCCAGAAAGAATTCTTTAGAGTCAAGGGTGGCGCTTTGCTTGCGCTTGTAAATCCAGTAGCCGTACCCCGAGACAATCAGGAAGTATAGCAGGAAGATGGCATAGTCAATGGTATGTAGTCCCATAGCTTAAAAGTGTTTCAGGTTTGTTAGTTTGTTTAGAGTTAGTTTAATGAAATTAAGAGGCTGTTTTCTGTTTGGTCTGCCGCCGCATAGACGACTGACGCTGAATCAAGAGAGGCTCCAGCACTATTTTCTGCGGGCTTTTTTCATGATGTTGCTCTGCCTGCTGCTGATCCATGAGAAGTTTGGCGGCTTCTTGCCCCATTAGAGCTGTCTGTTGGTCAATGGTGGTAAGGCTAGGGGTGATGTAGGCGCTGAAGGCTTCGTTCGCAAAGCCAACTAACCCAATCTGCCCAGGGCGGTTCCATTGGCTTTCTTTGATAGCTTCCATGGCTCCAAGAGCCGTGAAATCTTCTACCGCAAAGATGGCATCGGGTCGGTTTTTCTGGAGCTGGAGCAGTTGCTGAGTGCAGGTTCTGCCAGACTCAATGGACACTTTGCCATAAGTGATCAGGTCTTCGTCTATTTTGATGTGGTGGGCAGCCAATGCATCCACGTACCCTCGCAGGCGCTCATGGAAGATCTTGATATGGGAGGGACCCGCAATATGCGCAATACGGGTGTAACCCTGCTGGAGCAAGTGTTCCGTAGCCATAAAAGCACCTTTGTAATCATCAATTACTACCGTAGAAACACCCAGTTCGTCGGTGGCTCTATCAAACAGAATAAGCGGAATTCCCCGTCTTTTTACTTCCAGAAAATGGTCAAAGTTGGAGGTTTCTTTAGTGATAGAAGCAATAATTCCATCTACATTAGACTGCAATAGGGTTTGTATGCCCTGTACTTCATCTTCATACCGCTCATTTGTTTGGAAAAGGATGACATTGTAGCCGTGGGTTTTAGCTACCATTTCAATGCCATGGATTACCGAGCCAAAAAAACTGATGTCTGCACTCGGAATCACAACTCCAATCACAAAGGTTTTGCCAGAGCGTAAGGAAGAGGCAATCCGGTTTTGTTGGTAGTTTAGCTGGTGGGCAGTCTTCCGCACAATCTCTTTCATGGCCGCGCTGATAGAAGGATGATCATTCAGCGCCCGCGATACCGTGGCAGCTGTCGTATTCAGCTCCTTCGCTATGTCATGAATAGTAGTTCGCCCCATAGTTTACGTAATCGATTACGTAAATATAGAAGATTATTTTAGAGAAGAGCAAGGGGGCGTCTTGTTCAGGGGTTAATAAATTTAAAATTCACTGCTGATGCTGGTTTATGATAGAATCTATTTGATAAACTAGCGCTGCAAATTTTGGAAAATATTCAAAGATAAGAATGGCGGGTTCTGCGGGTTTTCTAATAGAAGAGAGTTATAGTTTGCGTAATCGATTGCGAAACAGAGGGGCTAATGATAGATGAATGTTAAAAACTCTCTGTTCCTATAACGCTGCAAAGTCTAGCAGCAGGATTTCTAGCAACAGAGAGTTTTATTTAAAATATAAAGAAGATGGCATCTATCTGCCAACTTGAAGGCTTTCAACTGTAGACTTAGGGCCTCTTCCTCTGATTAAACAGCACCAACCAAATTTTCTTGGGTTTCCTTCAAAGCAGTGTTCCCAAACTCTATGAACTTACAGTACTCCAAATACTTTTGGTAGCGGAGGGTATATACTTCAGCTTTTTGTGGTTCTGGGGTGTAGACTTGATCAAACCCACCGCCCATTTTTTCCATGGCAGCCTGAACATTGGGGTATAATCCAGCTACTGTAGCGGCAAACATGGCGGCTCCTAACGCGCAAGTCTGCTCAGACTCGTGTATTTTGATAGGCATACCCAACACATCGGCCATGGTTTGCATCACAAAAGGTGACTTCTTTGCTACGCCGCCAATTCCAATAACTCCTTTCACCGGAACGCCTTGCTCTACAAATCGGTCAGCAATTCTGCGGGCGCCAAAGCAGGTAGCTTCCACTAGCGCTTTAAACATACTTGGGGCGTCTGAACTTAAACTCAGGCCTTTGAAAGCTGCTTTTAAGGTTTGGTCGGCATCGGGAGTACGTCTGCCATTTAGCCAATCCACGGCCAGTTCGCTCTCAGTTTCTACAGGTAGTTGGGCCGCCAGCTTACTTAACTCAGAAAGGATCTTGTCTGAAGTCTCCTGCACTAGAGCTTTGGCTGTGGCAGAATCAATAAGGGTAGAGTTAGATAAAAGGTGCTGTAGGGGCCACGCTATCAAGTCCTTGAACCAGGCAAACGCATCACCGAAGGCAGACTGACCGGCCTCCATGCCTATCATGCCAGGAATGATGGAGCCATTCACTTGGCCGCAGATTCCTTTTACCAGCGTGTCTTCAAATGATTCGGCAGGCGCAACAATCATATCGCAGGTTGAAGTGCCCATCACCTTGAGTAAATGATAAGGTTCTATCTGACCGCCTACGGCTCCCATGTGCGCATCTATGGCGCCTATGCCAATGAGCATATCCTGTGGCAAACCAAGCCGCTCTGCCCATTCCTGACTAATTTGTCCGGCAGGTGCGTCTGCGGCATAGGTTTGGTTGCTCAGGCGGTTGGCTTGTCCTGCCAGCACTGGGTCAAGCGTGGCAAAGAACTCTTCCGGCGGAAAGCCACCAAAGTCAGCTGACCATAATCCTTTATGGCCCGCAGCACAAACGTTTCTTTTGATTTCTGAGGACTTTGTGCCCCCGGTCAATAGAAAAGGAATCCAATCGCTATGTTCTACCCAGGTATAGCAGGCGTTTCTGACTTGTTCATCTTGCCGTAGCACATGAAGCATTTTAGCCCAGAACCATTCAGAGGAATAAATGCCACCCACATACTGCAGGTAGTTCTTCTCAAATTGTTCCGCATGAGCGTTTATTTCAGCCGCCTCTTTTACGGCAGTGTGGTCTTTCCAAAGCACAAACATGGCATTGGGGTTCTCGCTGAACTCTGGAAGAAGCGCTAAAGGAACACCTGCCTCATTCACAGCTACCGGCGTAGAACCAGTAGTGTCTACTGACAAAGCCTTAATGCCAGCCCTTACGGCAGCATCTACTTGTTGCAGGCACTGCTTAACAGTTTGTTCCAGCCCCTCTATATAATCAGATGGGTGCTGTCTGAATTGGTTTTTAGCGGCGTTGCAGTACAGCCCTTTTTTCCAGCGTGGGTAAACAAACGTGGCTGCCGCTACCTCTTTACCGGTACTGGCATGCACAATAACAGACCGTACTGAGTCGGTTCCGTAATCAACCCCAATCACATATTTATCTTCGCTCATGATATTGTCAAATTTGGTAAAAGTATGCCCGCGGCAGATGGCACAATAAGACAGAAAATAATTGTTTAACAGATTTCTACTTGTATCAAACCTCAGGTTAAACAGACTTTAGATTACCGCTTTTGTTAATGGCTCTTTTTCCAATACTTCGTTTTCTGTTCCGTAATCAGCTGATTTATCCAGCTTAGCACCAAATAGCGCATATAAGGCAATAAAGGCGAAGCAGAATAATGGGATATAAAAAGAAAGCGAAATGCTTTGGGTTGAATCTGACATCTGCCCTTGAAAAACAGGCAAAATGGCGCCTCCTAAAATTGCCATAATCATACCCGATCCGGCTATCTTAGTGTCTTTGCCTACACCACGCATGCCTAGGCCATAAATGGTAGGGAACATTAAGGACATGCAACCTGAAATACCTATTAAAGCATAAACACCTAAATGCCCGCTACCATAAATAACTATCAAGGTAAATGCCACAGCCGCAATAGCGGAGAACAGCAGTAATATTCTTGGTCTGATGTATTTCATCAAGCCTGTGAAAATAAACCGGCAGCTGGCAAATAAGATCAGAGAAACCAGGTAATAGTTAGAAGAGTCGTCTTCGTTCAGGCTGAGCTGTTCCATTACGTATCTGATCGTAAAAGACCATACACAGATCTGCACCCCTACATAAATGAACTGCGCAATTACGCTCCACACATATGTCGGCTTTTTCAGAAGCCTTTTAAAAGTTGCCCCCAGGTCTAATCTACCTTCATCTTTCATTTCAGGCATTTTAGTGGTCTTGATCAGTATTCCTAAAAGTACCAGCACAACGGCTACACCTACATAAGGACCCATTACTGACGAGAGTTCGTCTGATTGAATGGTCTGTAGCTGCTCAGCTGTCATGTCTGCTCTTTCTTCAGCACTGGCTTTATTCAGTTGCGACAAAATGAACAGCTTGCTGAGCAGTACGCCCGTCATAGAGCCGATTGGGTTGAATGACTGGGCCAGATTCAAGCGTCTGGTTCCGGTTTCTTCCGAGCCCATGGCAAACACAAACGGATTGGCCGCGGTTTCCAGAATAGATAAGCCACCTGCCAGAATGAACAAGGCAATCAGGAAGTGGGCGTAATCCATAGATTGGCTTGCTGGGTAAAACAGCAAAGCACCTAAAATGAAAAGCCCCAGCCCCAATAATACCCCCGATTTGTAAGTGTACTTTTTGATGATGATGGCGGCTGGCAAAGCCAGGCAAAAATAAGAACCATAAAAGGCTAACTGAATCCAGGAGGTCTGGAAATCAGTCATGCTCATGATTCGCTTAAAAGCTGCCAGCAGCGTATCGGTCATGTTATTAGCCAACCCCCAGAAGAAGAAAAGGCTAGTGATAAGAATAAAAGGCCATAGGTTGGCCGACTTGATCATGGAACTTCTAAAATCCTTCGCCATTGTTCTTGCTTGTTTGAGTTTGGTGGTGCCGGTAGGCTGGTTTACATGCGTTTGTTTAGAATAGTAAGGAGTGCAAAGAGAGTAGACTTAAAAGCTGTGTTTCAGACCTGTTTTTGAAAATTTAGGCTTAAAACAGAAATCAAAAATTAAAGTGTGCAGCGTGTTAGTTAAATGCGCAGGCAGTTAACTAACTAAAATTTGCAACTGCCTGCGCATTGAGTGGAATGAAAATCTATTTATAGACAGGGCCATAGGTTTGGCAGGCACGGTAGTCTGAACCTTCTGGGTCCATGCCAAAGGCGCTCCAGGCAGAAGGCCTGAAAATACGCTCATCTTCCACATTGTGCATACAAACCGGAATCCGGAGCATAGAGGCAAGCGTGATTAGATCTGAGCCTACGTGTCCGTAGCTGATAGAGCCATGGTTAGAGCCCCAGTTGGCCATTACAGAATACACATCTCTGAAGGCTCCCTGACCGGTTAGTTTTGGCACAAACCAAGTGGTAGGCCAGGTTCTGTCAGTGCGCTCATCTAATATCTGGTGTACATTCTCCGGAATATCAATGGTATAACCTTCCGCTATCTGCAACACGGGGCCTTGGCCTTTGATCAGGTTAATCCGGCTCATGGTGACGGGCATGCCACCTTTAGTCAAAAACTTAGAAGAATAGCCGCCCCCTCTGAAGTAGCCATTGTTGGCAGGGTACCAAGTGGTAGCGTTTAAACAGGCTTGAGCTTCTTCTTCACTAATCTCCCAGAAAGGCTTCATGGCAGGCTGGCCGTCACGCGATTGTTGGCCGGTGCCGTCTAAGGTGCAGGAGCCCGAGTTGATCAGGTGGATGAATCCGTTGGCAGCCTGATCAGTTGGTTTCCAGCCGGAAACGCGTTCTACCGCTTCAGGGCTCCAATAAGTTCTTACATCGGCAAAGATCTGAGCCGTATTGGTGAGCAGGTGACCGAACAACATAGGCACGCCGTTCAGCGAGTCGTTTTCAGTGGCTACCATGAAGGGTGCCCTGATTCCGTTCCAGTCAAAAGAGGAGTTCAAGATTGCTTCTGGAAAGTCTCCGTTCGGTAAAAAGTCTGTCCACTGGCGCTGGCCTTGGAAGCCTGACGCTATGGCATTGTGACCAAAAGCCTCTTCTCCAAATCCCATCTCTGCCAACTTCTCGTTGCCAATCATCAGATCCCGAATAATTAGGGTCATTTTCACCACGAACTCCCAATCTTGGTCTTTTTGCTCTCTGGTGCTCTGCTTTTCCGCTGGGTTAAAGTCTTCTCCTTCTTTACAGTTCTCTTTTGTCCAGGCAATAGCTTTGGCATATTCTTCCTGATCAAAAATATTATGCTCAATTCTTCTCAACACCTCTGTAGAATCAACATACTCATTGCGCATGCCCAGGTAGTTCTGAAAGAAATCAGCATCTACAATAGATCCGGCAATACCCATTGAAACTGAGCCAATGCTTAGGTATGATTTTCCGCGCATGATGGCTACGGCCAGACCTGCTCTGGCAAAGCTTAAAAGCTTAGACTTTACATCTTCCGGTACATAAAGATCGCCTACATCCTGAACGTCTTTGCCGTATATCCCAAAGGCTGGTAAACCCTTTTGGTTGTGCCCGGCAAGTGCCGCGGCCAGATAAACTGCACCAGGTCTTTCGGTTCCGTTAAAGCCCCAAATTGCCTTAGGCAGATGAGGGTTCATGTCTATGGTTTCAGTGCCGTAGCACCAGCAGGGGGTAACTGACAAAGAAACTCCTACATTTTCTCTCTCAAACTTTTTAGCACAGTCGGCTGCTTCTTTTACACCACCAATGGTGGAGTCAGCAATTACACATTGTACTGGGGTGCCGTCTGGATATTTCAATTCACGCTCAAACAACGCTGCTACGTTGCGAGCCATGTTCATGGTGGTTTCTTCCAATGACTCACGCACGCCGCCCAATCGGCCGTCTATAATAGGTCTGATGCCTATTCTTGGATATTCTTCTTTTGCTTCTTTCATTTGTCTTTGTTCAACAGCTAGTCTCAACTTGACTATGCTTCTTACTTTTGAAATGTATTTTGAATGGTTTCCAGGGAGACACCAAAAATCTTCTGCGCAATTTGATCTAATGCGGCTTTGTCACCGGTAAAGTGGAAAACGCTGTGGTTATGGGTAAGTGTTTGGCCAGGCTGAAGGAACGCTGCCGGTGAAACGCTTTCAATTTCATAGAAAGGACCCATTTGGCTTCCATCTTCCAGAGGACCATCATTGTATGCATTGACAGCATCACCTTTTAGTGGATCTTTTGCCGTGGTCCATTCTTGGTTGAGATAAACGCCATTGTTGTCTACATCAAATTTTGTAACGGTTAGCACATTGTTGGTAGGGTCATAGCTGCCGGCAATAGGTTTTGCTCTCTCTGGGGCCAAGCCTAATTTGCCTCTTGATTTACCGTCTGCTTTAAAATACAAAATCCCGTTATTGTACTTAATGCGGTCTTCTGGTATCTCCCCAAAATAATCGGTGGTAGCTACTTTGCCGGTAGCCTGCTCATTGAAAGGAACCACAATTACGGTGCCGTTGGCAGGGTTGAACATGTCAAGAATCCAGATACAGGGAGCTCCTGTTTCTTTTGTCCAGGCTTTGTCACCTGTGTTGGTGATAGCATTGTTGGTTTTAAAACCAACCACTTTTACTCCTTCGCCTGCGCCCACTCCCAGCATGCTCTCAATTTCAGCACTGGTTAGTATCTGTACATCACGTTTGATTTTAGTGTTCAGGGTGGTGCCTAAGTAGTTCTGAATAGAGGTTTCTTTTTGCATTGAAACCTTGTCTTGTCCACTGGAAAGTACTTGCCAACGTTCTGTGTCAATGGCAGCCGGTGTAGCCCAGTTGTCAAAAACCATTTTAGCGTTCGGTCTGAAAAAGATAGAGAACTTACCTCCTTCAGGACCAAGCCATAATCTGTTCTCTCCGCCGTAGGCATTCATGTGTGGGTCAATAGGGGCATCAAAAGCCTCATAGTTAATCCAGCCAAAGCTTCTACCATCTATGCCTTCTGCGGTAGAGGTAAATACTTTCCCTTGGTATTTAGCAGATACAATCACCTGGCTAGATCCATCTGCGCTTTTAAGTACAACAAGGCTGTCGTCTTTGCTCTTCAGGAAATTTAAGTCATACCCAAAAGAGCCTTCAGTACTCTGCTGAGAGGCTGTTGACTGTTCTTGGGTTTTACTCTCGTTGGTTTGGCATGCCTGTAGGCTCATAGCTAGAAGAAGGATTAAAAGGGGAGTTTTTTTCATATGTATTGTTTTGCAATTAACTCGGTGGAGAAGCTTAAAAAAGTATGGAGCACAATGGTGGGGATTGATAGGTATTGCAGTTAATCGATTAAAACATTAAAGCAACAAGATCTTTTTTAGAGATTTCAGTTTTTAAGCTCCGCTAGACTGGCGTATTATTAGTTCAGGCTCAAAATGAATCTGTCCTATTCTGCCGTTGGAGCTAGACATTTGATCTAGTAGGAGCTGGACCGCCTCTTTGCCAATTTCATCTACTGGTTGTTTTATGTGGGTTAAAGGGCAGTAGTAAAAGTCAAATGCCTCACCCTCATCAAAACTGACAATGGCTAGATCAGTTGGAACTTTAAGATTTAAGCTGTCAATATATTTCAGACCATGTATTGCCAGGGTGTTGGTGGCAAAGAATAGGGCGTCAAGTCCTTCTGGAGAAGCAAGCATAGCATCTATGGCAGCTTTTACCCCGTTCTTGGTGTCATCATGCTTTACTTCCTTCAAAAGGCTTTTGCCTACTGGAAGCTCTGCTGCCTGAAGAGCTTCCTGGTACCCTCTTTTTCTCTCCTGCATATGATACAGGTTTGTTTTGTAGGCTAACATGCCTACCCTTTTTCTGCCATTTTCAATGAGGTGAAACACGGCGTCATAAGCAGCTTTGTAATTATCAAGAACAACAAAGCTGGATGGTATGTCAGGGTAATATCTATCTATTAGAACAAAAGGTATCTTCTGCTCCTTTAAATATAGTATTTGGTCTTCTGAGGCTTCTGACGGGGCAATGATTAATCCATCCACCTGTCTATTTGCTAAAACATTAATTAGGTCCCATGACCGTTCTGCTTTTTCGTCTGAGCTGCCAAAAACTACTGTGTAGCCATGTGCTTTCGCCTCATCTTCTACCACTCGGGCAATGGTGGCAAAGAATGGGTTAGAAACATCGGCAATAATTAAACCTAAGGTATTGGTGCGCCCAATCTTTAAGCTTTTTGCAATTTGGTTTGGTTGGTAGTTGAGTTCTTTTGCTGTAGCCCTGATTTTGGCGGCCATTTCATCACTCACTTTTCCTTCTTTCTCCTTGTTAAGAGCATAGGATACTGCAGCGGTAGAAACTCCCACTTTCTGTGCTATGTCTTTTAAAGATACCTTATTTCTCATATGTGAATATTTCGCAACTCCTCGGCCTGTGTAACTTAATGTTAAGCGTTTATTAAGCTAAACTATGCTTAATCGATTAAATATACAATTTAAATCTTAATTATCTTTTTTGGTTGTTTATTAAAAAGCTATTAATTAATATGTTATGTGTTGTATGACAGTATGCTAAATGCAAGGTTAATGGCAAATGAGCCCCTGTTTTGCCAGAGTATTTAGTTTAAACTTTCTAGATGTATAACAGTTGTTCAGTTGATGCGAACAAACTTCTTTAGCTATTTTATAGATATTGATATTGCTAAATTATTGAAATTCAGCATAATATTTAATTTGTCTTGTACTAATAGTTCTATTTGATGCTATTATGTATTGTATATTTTTCTGTTGGAGAAAATTTGTTCGTGCGGCTTGTTAGTGATTTTTTAATAATCACACACCTGATAACTTCTGGTAAATTATGAAAATTTTATAAAACTGCTTGTGTTCTGAAAAAAAATCTTAAGTTTGCTGTTGTTAATCGCTTAACTAACCTTGTGGCTTATTGACGGTTTTGTCTGCATGTGGAATAGAGGTTAAAGAAAGATGGAAGTGGTTGGTTAATGATTAGTAGCCAGAGGACCAAGGCTTAATTCTGAAATACTTTTACATAATCCCAAACCTATATTACATGAAAAAAAAGTTACCTATTGAATTGCGGCAAGGTGCTTCAACGTGCCGCCTAGAGAGCAACAATTGGAGAAGGGTGCTTTTGGGGCTTACTTTTCTAATGCTGAGCACTCTGGTGCAAGAGGTTTTTGCGCAGCAGCGAAACTTGACCGGAAAAGTGACAAGTGCAGGTGGTGAACCTTTGCCAGGCGTAACTGTATTGGTGAAGGGAACCACAAACGGTGCTTCTACAGATGTTAGCGGGAATTACTTGATTAACCTGGCAGAAAATCAAGAGAACGGTACGCTTGTCTTCTCTTATGTGGGGTATACGCCTCTGGAGGTGCCTATTGCTGGTCAGTCCGTGGTGAATGCTGTTCTTCAGGCGGACGAGCAAACATTAAATGAGGTGGTGGTGATCGGGTACCAGACGGTAAGAAAGAGAGATCTTACTGGTGCAGTGGCTGTGGTAGACACAGAGCAAGCAAGCCGAGTATCTGCTACAACCGTTGCAGAGTCTATACAAGGCCTATCGCCTGGAGTAACGGTGAGAACAACTGGAAGGCCAGGGCAGGGGGCTGCTATTGAAATTAGAGGCGCGGCAAGTTTTAGAAACACGGCGCCCTTGTATGTGATTGATGGTATGTTGTCTGATGCCAATACTACCGTTAACACGAATGACATTGAATCTATTCAGATATTAAAGGACGCCTCGGCTGCGGCAATCTATGGTTCCAGGGCCGGTAACGGGGTAATTATTATTACAACAAAGCAAGGTCGTGAGGGCCCTGCCAAGGTTGAGTTCTCTGCGAAATATGGTATTCAGCAGATACCAAAGCGCTGGGACCTGATGAATGCTTCAGAGTTTGCGGCTCTGCAAAGAGTGCAGTTTGAAAATGCCGGTCTGCCAGCCCCTCCAAGCGTAAGCGATGAGTTTGATCCGTCTATTGATACTGATTGGCAGGAAGAAGCTTTTCAGTTAGGGAACATGCAGGATTATAACCTGAATGTTTCAGGTGGCTCTGAGACCAGCACTTATATGGTGTCAGGAAGCTTCTTCTCTAACAAAGGGGTATTGATTGGCCACGACTTTGAGAGAGGTAGCTTGCGGATTAACACCCGAAGCAAAAGAGGTAGAGTTTCTTTCGGAGAAAACCTTCTCCTAACCAATACTGTCCAGGAAAGACCGGCAGGTGGGAATCCTTTCTATGACATTCCTAGAATGTTGCCTGTCATTCCGGTGCGCAGTGATTCTTATATTGGAGTAGGCGGTAACAATCCTCGTGGTTTTGGTATAGGAAACGCAAACGCTGAGACGTATGCATGGAATTCAATAGCAGTAAATGAGCTGTGGAGAACAAGAGACAACTTTGCCAAGTTGATTGGTAACGGGTTCGTGGAAGTGAAAGTGGCAGATTGGCTTACATATAAATTTGATGCAGGTCTAGAAGTAAGCTTTGACCACACCAGAACTATCAGAAAACGTGGCGACTGGCGCTATAACCAAAATTCAGACTCAACCAGAGTTGATGAAGCCCGCGGTAGATTCTTGAACACTAAGTTTGACCACACCTTAAATTTTACAAAAGACTTTGGGGTGCATCATATTGATGGGGTTGTTGGGGTGACTCAGCAGACAATACATCATGAGGGTGCTACAGCCGGGCGTACTTTCCTGCAGGTGGTAGATGGGCAATATTACACTACTATTAATTCTGCCGGTGGTGCTGCTGCAGTTAGCGGCGACGTGATCAATAACTTCAGAAACCTTGGGTATTTAGGACGGGTGAATTATGTGTTGAAAGACCGCTACCTGTTTACCGTTACTGCCCGTGTTGATCAAGACTCAAGGTTTGGGGAGGCCTATAGAACAGGTTTCTTCCCGTCATTCTCTGCCGCGTGGCGCTTGAGTGAAGAAGAGTTTTTTAATGTGGAATGGGTAAATAACCTAAAGATTAATGCCTCTTATGGTACGCTTGGTATCAATACATTGGGCTCATGGGATTACATTGGTTACCTGAACAGCAACCCTAGAGCTGTTTTTGGACCTAACGGTTCTGAGATAATTGGTATAGGTGCCTATCAGGCAAGACTGACAAACCCAGACTTAAGATGGGAAAGCCGGATTGTGCAGAACTTAGGTTTTGACGCTGGTTTGTTCAACAACAAGCTTACCCTGGAATTTAACGCCTATAACTCTGAATCAAGAGATGTATTGGTAAACCTGCCCATAGCGCTGTACTTAGGTAACCTAGAAGGCGACCCACCGGTAAATGCCGCCTCTATCAGAAACAGGGGCTTTGAGTTTGGGGCAACTTACCGTAACAGTGAAAGAGCATTGAAATGGGATGTTTCTGTAAATGCCACTACCATTAAGAATGAGGTATTGGATTTAGGCAACCGCGGTCGTGTTCAGAACTATATTTCTACAGGCCTTACCCGTAGTGAAGTGGGAAGGCCGTTGGGAGAGTGGTACGTTATGAAAACCGCTGGTATCTTCCAGAACTATGATGAGGTGTATGCGCACGTAAATTCTCAGGGTACCATCATTCAGCCAGATGCCAGACCAGGTGATATCAGATTTGTAGACATCAATGATGATGGTCGTATCACGGAAGATGGTGACCGTACCTACGTGGGTGGATCTCCATGGCCTACTTTGCAAACTGGTGCCCAGTTCAACGCCTCTTACAAGAATTTCAGCGTGAACTTGCAGCTGGTAGGGGTGTTCGGTAATAAAATATACAATGGGGTGAGAAGAGATCTGGATAGTTACCAATTGAACAACTTCAGACGTGACATCAATCCTTGGAGAGAAGACAATACCAACACCACTGACCCCCGCTTGGGTTTAGAGGAAGGAGATCCGGCTATTGCTCTCAATAACGCCTTCTCAAGTGACCGTTGGTTAGAAAACGGCTCATACGTTAGAGTTCGGAATCTTGAAGTTGGCTATGCATTACCTAAGGCTGCTCTTTCACGAATTGGGTTCGGAACAGCACGCATTTTTGTAAGCGGTCAGAACTTAATCACCTTCACCAAATACAGTGGTTTAGATCCGGACGTGGTAGGTAGCGGAATTTTGGACAGAGGTTTTGATTCAGGAAACTGGCCAGCCAGCAGAATCTTCTCTTTTGGAATTCAGTGCGGATTTTAATAAGAACCCTTAATTAGAGTTACATGAAAAAGTTATTTATATATTCTCTTTTAGCGGCTGGTTTGGCAGTTTCAAGCTGTGAAACTGATCTAGATATTGATAACCCTAACCGACCAACTACTGCGGTGTTTTGGCAAAATGCCCAACACGCCCAGCAAGGGGTAAATGCTGTCTACAGTACCTTTCACCGGCCAGGCTTCTCTAGACTGTTGCCTTTTCTTACCATTATTAGGTCTGACCTAGGAGCTAGCTACAGCCCAAACCCTGCATTGGCAAACGCTATTGACAAGTTTATTCAGCCTAACTATAACTTGTGGGAAACTGCCACTCTATGGCATGAACTGTATGTGGGCATAAACCGTGCAAATCAGGTTTTAGACAATGTACCAAGCATTCAGATGGACGAGACCAAAAAGCAACAGCTGCTGGGCGAGGCCAAATTTCTGAGAGGCCTCTTCTATTACCAGTTAGCTAGTTTGTGGGGTAATGTTCCAATCTTGCTTAAGACACCATCGCCAGAAGACGTGCCGGAGCAGGCTACTCAGGAGCAGGTGTGGGCACAGGTGCAGAAAGACCTTACTGAGGCGGCGGCGGCATTGCCTGCCACCTATGCCAATCCGGCTGATATGGGGCGTGCTACAAAAGGTGCCGCAAATGCTTTGTTGGCGAAGGTCTACATGCAAGATGGAAAGTATGATGAGGCGCTAACGCCTTTGCAGTGGTTAGTTGAAGGAGAGGGCAGGAATATCTACAGCTTAGTGCCTAACTACCGTGATAACTTTTTGAGCACAACTGAAAACAACAGAGAATCTGTTTTTGAAATTCAGTTTGCCATTAACCCGGTTGAAACCACAGACAATGATATTGCAACACCAGATCAGAACTATGGTACCTCTATTGCCAAGTTTTTCTCGCCGCCGCCTGCTGGTTTTGAAGATGCGGAAGCGCTAAGATGGGGAACCAGAGAGTTTTTGAAAGAAAGAACTGTCAATAATCAGAGAGACCCGAGATTGGAGGCAACTTATCTGTATGATTCCACTGACGTGCGCGGGCCTTTATTTTCAAGAGTATATGGTCAGGCTTGGGCAATCAGATATAACATCAACCACCCTTTCCGGAGCCGGGTTTGGTTCCGGAAGTTCCTGAACGATGCTACTCAGAACACAGAGGGCTTCCGCTCACCTAACAACTGGCGCTATATTCGGTATGCCGATGTGCTGTTGATGTATGCTGAAGCATTAAATGCGGTAGGGAGAACCACTGACGCATATCAGTATGTAGACAGGGTGAGGCAAAGAGCAGGCCTGGCAAGACTTACTGACGTGAAGCCCAATCTGTCACAAACTGCATTCTTAGAGCAGATCAAGCATGAGCGGATTACAGAACTTGCTGGAGAAGGACACAGATGGAATGATTTGGCCAGATGGGGAGATTTAGGCCCGCAGTTGGCTAACAGAGATCCAGCCTTCGCTCGGTTTGAAGTGGGTAAGCATGAGCTGCTTCCAATACCGCAACGTGACGTAGACATCAATCCAAACATAGAGCAAAACCCAAACTGGTAGTAAATAATAGCTATGGGGCCCATGGCTCCATAGCTAAGCCTTATTCTTAAATAACCTTTAACCCAATACTTATGAAAAGAAAATTACTATTGCTTAGCTTGGGACTATTTGGTTCTGCGGCTGCCTTTGCGCAAGGGTTCACCATTCAGAATTTAGAATTAGAGGTGCAACATGGTGACATCTCTGCCATTGATGTTAACAGAGATGGCCATATAGATTTACTAATTGGAGGGCATAATACAACAGTTATGCTGCTTATGAATGACGGGAGTGGCAATTTTGTGCCTGCTGAATCTATTTTTATGGGTTCTAAGCACGTGTCCTACAGCTGGGGTGATATAAACGGCGATGGTCTGCCTGATTTAGCGCAAGCCGGTATTCATGAGCCTAATAATATAAACCCTTACACAAATATTTTCACTTCAAATGCTGCTGGTGTGTTTACTGCTTTTACAGGCGTGACGCTTCCTCAAATGTCTCCGTCTGTAGGGTTGGCAGATTTGAATAATGATGGGTACCAAGACATCTTCCTGTTTGGAAACAAACAAGGTGGCAAGTCTAAAATATTCTTCAATAACAAACAGGGCGGATTTACTGAGTCGGCTCAATTCGATGCTTTTGACCTTTGGGAACCTATAGTAGAGGCTATTGACTACGATTTAGACGGAGATCTGGATTTGTTCATGATGGCGGCTAATGATGCTAACCTGCCTAATACTGTTCGTTATTCCAGAGTATTGGAAAACAACGGAAGTGGCGTGTTCACTGAACGCAATCTGGGCTTACAGCCTAAAGGGAACGGCTCGTACTCGTGGGGTGACTATGACAGCGACGGAGATTTAGATATTTTGCTGAACGGAGACGGCTGGTTAGGTTCTGGGGAAGACAATGACAATATCTACCGTCTCTACAGAAATGACAACGGTACTTTTGTGGAGGCCGCCATTTTTATGGATTACCGTCAAATTAGCTTGGGCGATGGCTCAAGGTTTGCTGACTGGGATAACGACGGTGACCTTGATATTATAGTAACTGGATGGAGCCACAACCAAGGGCGCCAGGCAACCGATATCTATCTGAACAACAATGGTACTTTTACTCCCCATGCAGATAATGCGAAAATTCCAGGGGTATCTGAAAGTGCTATAGAAGTAGCCGATACAGATAATGACGGTGATCTGGATTTAATTATGACCGGTTTCTCTGGCAATAACTACAATGGAGCAGGAAGTGCCTTCGCCAGAAATGTGAGCTTAATTGTGAAGAACCCAACTACTACCACAAATGCTGCTCCGAGTATGCCTGCTAACTTGAGAGCATCTTTAGGATCAAACGGCGACATTACTTTCACTTGGGATGCTGCCACTGATGATAAGACATCACAAAACTCATTAAGCTATAACTTATTTGTGGTGGGCCCAGACGGAAGACACTTTTCTTATGCTATGGCAGACACTACCACTGGTAAGCTGATGATGCAAAAGATGGGAAATGTAGCTCTTAACAGAAGCTGGACCTTAAAGGGGCTGCCAGAAGGTAAGTACCGTTGGGGTGTACAGGCCATTGACAATGCGTATGTTGGATCTCAGTTCGCTAAAAAAAGCTTCTCTGTGGCAGGCGGCGTGTTGGGCGCAAAAGATGCCAGAGCTAAGTTTGAAATGGCGGTTTATCCTAACCCTTCACAAGGTTTGGTGAACGTTAAGTTTGAAAACGGCAAAAATTACCACGTGCGTGTTAACGCTATTGACGGACGCTTTGTGACAGAAACATCAGCAAGCGGCGCAGCGCAGTTGCAGTTGACACCTGGTATTTATGTAATGCAAGTAACAGATAATCAAGGTTCTGTTGAGACCCGCAGAATTGTAGTGCAGTAATATAAAGAGAAGCTGGAGGGTACCCTGTGGAGGAACTTTCCAGCTTCTTCTTTTTTATAAGAACAAGAGTTTTTGTGTGGTCTTTGAAGATCTCTTAACTAGGTAGAAGTAGTTCCTCTTGTGCCTGAGTAGGTTAATCAGGAGATGAAAGCTGGAGTAATGCATAATGCGGCTTTATTAACTAGAGCCTTAAAAGATTGTAAAGAGAAGTTGGGAATATCGAATAAAGTAAAGTAGTAGCATGATGAACTTTAAGAAATTACCATTCTGGTTTATAGTGGCGGGATTGCTTTCCTTTTCCGCTTGTAAAAGCGACAAGGAAGATCCGGCACCAGCACCGCCATCACAGGCTCATGAAGACGATTATCCGGAGCAGGATAATTCCAGACCTTCGTTAACCATCGAGTGGAGTAACACGGCTACAAAATTATCACATGAAGTATATTTTGCAGAATACCCGCGCATACATCGTGTAAAAGGAGACACGCTACTTCTTACATATCATTTTGGTCCCATCAACAATGTGTGGGATAATATTGCCATTAGAAGAAGTATTGATAATGGAGTTACTTGGTCTCCCGCTGAAACCATAGTGGCAGATGATCATCCGGATTATTATGGATTCGCTAACCCTGAGTTATTAGTCCTCAAAGATGGATCAGTCATGTTGGCTTACGCCGGAAGAGGTAGGCCAGATGACAACGCCCATTCTAATGTTCAGATAAGAATGAGCACCGACCGCGGGTGGACATTTGGCCCACCCAAAATTGTGGCAAGGGGCCGCTCTTGGGAGCCAGCCATGATTCAGCTTCCAAGTGGAGAAATAGAGTTGTTTTATGCCAGTGAGGCCAGATTCTGGAATGGGCCTGGTTCTACGGCTGAGCAACAAGAGATATTGATGGTGCATTCTACAGATAATGGAAACACCTGGAGATCACCTAGGCGTGTTGCCTACACCACCAACATGCGCGACGGTATGCCAGTACCCTTAGTGTTGAACAACAACAAAGGCATAGTATTCCCCATTGAACAGGTAAAAGGAGCTAAATCTCCCTGGATAATCTGGTCTTCACTTGATGCGAAATGGGAATACAAAGCTCCGGCTTCTCTTGAAAACGGTAGAAGATGGTTGGCAACCACTGAAAACATCTGGGGAGGCGCTCCTTATATTATTCAGTTGCCAACGGGAGAGACCATACTTTCGGTGCAAGATGCAGGCGGAAGAAGTATTCCAGACTGGAAGAAAACAACTATGCTGGTATTGGTGGGAAATAGTGTGGCAAAAAATTTCACTAACATTTCATATCCTTGGCCCAACCTGCCTTCGTCTGAAGGTGCCTACTATAACTCTTTGTTCCTGAAAGATGAAAACACTGTTCTGGCAGTGACTACCCGAAACTTTAGTGACGGGCATAGTGAAATTTTTATGAAGGAAGGAAAAATTAAAAGGTAGAGCTAAGAAACAGCTTGTTTAAACGATTAACTATTATTAAATTGCTAAAGAATCAAGATTAATAATATTTCTTGTGCCTTGATTAGTAGTCAAGTACACTCACATGAAGTCTAACCCTCTAAAGGGTAATTCTGCTATCCATTTCAGAGGTAAGATATGAAATGCCGCTTATGAAGTTGTTCAAGAATTTTTTGTTTCTACATCTTTTTGCCGTCCTATTCATTTTAGGATGTGGAAGTGATGATAACCAAACTAGTGGGCCTGCAACGCCGCCTACAGAACAGGATCCTACTTTCACTAATCCGCTCTTGCCAAGCGGGCCAGATCCGTGGGTAGTGCATCATGGCAATTTCTATTATTACACCCATACCCTGGGCAACAGAATAGGTATTTACCGGACCCAATATATAAGCCAACTGTCTAAAGCAAGCCCTGTCACAGTATGGACTCCGCCCAGCACCGGCCCTTATTCCAAAAATATATGGGCGCCTGAAATACATAGGCTTAATAACAAGTGGTATATCTACTTTGCGGCAGATGACGGGGATGACGCCAACCACAGAATGTATGTGTTGGAAAATACTAATGAAAACCCATTGGCGGGTACTTGGACCTTTAAAGGTAAAATTTCTGACCCAACTGATTTGTGGGCAATAGACGGATCTGTCTTTACGCATGAAGATCAAATGTATTTCATTTGGTCTGGCTGGAGAACGGCTAGCTCCAGCAATTCAGGTAATCAACAAATCTATATTGCCCGAATGAGTAATCCTTGGACAATAGAAGGAGAGCGGGTTATGATTTCACAGCCCACTTATAATTGGGAGCGGAACGGACTAGTGAATGAAGGGCCTGAAGTAATCAAGAATAAAGATGGAAAAGTTTTCATGGTGTTCTCAGCCAGCGGTTGCTGGACCGACCACTATGCCTTGGGTATGCTAACCCTCAAAGACAACGGTAATCCAATGAACCCAACTGACTGGGTTAAAACTGCCACTCCTGTTCTTTCTACCAAGGGTGAAAATAATGCGTATGGCCCTGGCCATAATGGCTTCTTTAAATCTCCGGACGGAACTGAAGATTGGATAATTTACCACGCCAACATGGCCAGCGGTCAAGGATGTGGTAATAATCGAAGTCCACGCATCCAGAAAATTACCTGGAATGCAGACGGAACCCCACACTTTGGAGAGCCTGTTAAAGTAGGAACCAAAATTTCCAGACCCTCTGGCGAAATAAAATAGATAACTGCCTCTAGTTAATTGTAGGATTGCTGTTCATGCTGTCATGGTACGGTATGGCAGCAAGTCTCCTGCTAGCATGATTTAGAACAGGTGCCTGCATCTGTTGAAGAGAGGGTTATGCCTTTTCTGAGGCTGTTCAAACAATGAAATTTACCAAAACCAAAGTAACTCTAATGAAAAACCTGCTTACATTATTAGCTGTAGTCCTCTTTACATTTAGCGCCTACGCGCAGAAGGTCGGTAATTTCTCTGGTCTTGAAATGAACATGGGAAATCTGTACCGCTTGTCTAATGCTGAAACCCGTTCTATAAGCCCAGAGAACATTACTGGTGGCAAAGGCAAAGGCGGAATGACGCCTCTTGAAAAAGGGGTGCATGGGCATCAGGCCCGAGAATTAGGTGTTGGTTGGAAAGTAAATCCTTTTGTTTGGATAGAAGGTGGACAAACTGTGACCTTGGCTGAGATTGAAGGGCCAGGCGCCATTCAGCACATCTGGATGACCCCAACCGGAAACTGGCGCTACTCTATCTTGCGTGTTTATTGGGATGATGAGAAAGAGCCTTCTATTGAAGTGCCTGTAGGTGATTTCTTCGGAATGGGTTGGGGTGAATATGCTCCTCTGAACTCGCTTCCTGTGCAGGTAAACCCGGGCAGCGCATTTAACTCTTACTGGGTAATGCCCTTCCGGAAGAAATGTAAAATCACGATGGAGAATACCAATTCAGACAGAATGAACCTGTTCTACCAAGTTGATTACACTTTGACGCAAGTACCTGATGATGCTGCTTATTTCCATGCGCAGTTTCGCCGTAGCAATCCAACAAAAGGGTCTCTGTACACGCTGATTGATGGTATAAAAGGGAAAGGCCACTATGTGGGTACTTATATAGCCTGGGGCGTGAACAACAACGGCTGGTGGGGCGAAGGCGAAATCAAGTTTTACATGGACGGTGATAAAGATTGGCCAACCATAAACGGTACTGGGGCAGAAGACTACTTCCTGGGTTCATACAACTTTGAGAATAAGAGAACCCGGCAATATGAACCTTATTCTACCGCTTATGCTGGTTTACACCAGGTAATAAGACCAGATGGTTTGTATAGCGCACAGCAGCGTTTTGGAATGTACCGCTGGCATATCATGGATCCTATCCGTTTCGACAAAGATTTAAGGGTAACCATTCAAGACCTGGGCTGGCGCAGTGAACACCGTTACCTGCCTCAGCAATCAGACATAAGCTCAGTGGTGTACTGGTACCAGACAGAGCCGCATGCTCCGTTCCCTAAGTTGCCGTCTAAAAACGAGCGGGAAGTAAATTAATTTTTTGTTTGTGTAGAAAACTGAAGCGGAGCCAATATGGCTTTGCTTCTTTCTTTTTAGCAGAGTTGTTTTTGCTCCACTTTTAAAAATTTAGGGCAAATTTATGAGGTTCTCAGTGGCTGCATGAGTGGCAGTTCGTTAGACTCTGCACAAGTATTTATTTTCCGTTTTTGACCCGGTTTTCAGAAATCAAGCCAGAAACGGAAATTGAATTATTAGTCTGATTTTAATGAACTGAACAGAATTGTGGTTTCTAACGCTTTGCACCTTTAGGATATCAGCAGGTGCTATAGGGGAACTACTTTGTACTTCCAGTTGGATTAGTCATTGGGAAGTGAAAGTACATCATAATATACTTTACGTCTGTTTTGCGCCTGTTTTTTAAAAAGTGGGTGCAAAACAGACGCAAATTAAAATCAAGTTTCTAAAACTTATTTGAAGGGTAGTTCTAATAACAAAAAACTCAACGATGACCGTGTGCTAAAGTTGAACAATGTTGAGTACATCAAATCATTAGGAATGAAGGTATCAGGTACGTTCTATTGGGTAGCTCTTGCATGCCAGGTTTGGCTGTGGTCTTGCAAGCAGCAGACTGTGCCAGTGACTTCTCCAGATGCCCAGGCTGTTGCCGTTGACTCCTCACGTTTTTTTACTAACCCCATTGCGGAAGGTGCAGACCCTTGGGTTCTCAAGATGGATAGTGTGTACTACTCCTGCGGAGCGGGTAGAGGAGGCATCTATGTGTCAAAATCTTCTACGTTAACCCAACTAGGTAAGCGAGTGCAGGTGTGGAGCGCCCCTGAGGAGGGTTGGAACGCGCACAACATTTGGGCGCCGGAAATACATTACCTGCAGGGCAAGTGGTACATTTACTACACAGCCGGCAAAGTCAGGGGCGGGCCTTACATACACCAGCGATCAGGGGTCTTGGAGTCTACCACTAACAGTCCCTTCGGCCCTTACAGAGACAGGGGGATGTTGTATACCGGCGATAATATGGATGATTCCTCTTCCGTGAAATGGGCTATAGATCTTTCTCCTTTTTACCTGAACGGGCAGCTGTACGCGGTGTGGTCTGGCTGGGAGGAAAACGCCTTAACTGATAAAACCAAACAGCATCTGTTTATCGCCAGAATGAGCAACCCCTACACCATCAGCTCCAACCGAGTTAAAATTTCTTCACCAACTGAAACATGGGAGACAGGCGGAGAGCTAGACCTAAACGAGGGACCACAGATACTGAAGAAGAACGAGAAGGCTTTTGTCATCTACTCCACCCGTGAATCATGGCTGAAAGAATACCGTTTGGGGCAGCTAACTCTGGCAGATACTCTAATGGATCCTATGCAATCCAAAAACTGGAAGAAATCTGACGGCCCTGTTTTTCAGGGAACAGATCAGGTTCTGGGGGTAGGGCATTGCTCGTTTACCAAATCACCGGACAATACGGAAGACTGGATTCTGTACCATGCCAAGAAATCTGCCACTCCGGGTTGGCAGCGCAATATCAGAGCCCAAAAATTCACCTGGACAATAAACGGCTACCCTCAGTTTGGAGAACCTGTTCCGGCTGGGGTGCCCATTCCGTTACCGTCTGGGTCAAATAGTACAATTGCCCATTGATTCATCCATTCACTATTTCATCATTACCTCTCTATGAAAAAAAGAAACATACGGCAGATCCTCCTGTCTCTCTCCCTGCTGAGTATTTCCGCTGCGGGCTTGGTAGGCTGTTCTGCGAAGCCGGAAGCCGAGACTCAAGTAGTCACCGCTGAAAGGGCCGGAGCTGTAAACACAGAGGGTGAGCCGTTCGGCAAAATCAAAGACGGCACAGAGGCGCGGCTGTACACGCTGAAAAACAAGAACAATGTCACGGCAACGTTCACAAACTACGGTGGGCGCTGGGTGAGTTTCGTGATGCCCGACAAAAATGGCGAGATGACGGATGTGGTGGTGGGCCTGCCTAGTGCAGAGGCCTATGAAAACTCAACTGAACCTTATTTTGGCGCTACCATTGGCCGGTTCGGGAACCGTATTGCAAAAGGCAAGTTTTCTCTGGACGGGCAAGAGTACAACCTGCCTATCAACAATGACATCAATACGCTTCACGGCGGTAAAATGGGCTTTCAGGCAGTTATGTGGCAGGCGGAGCAGACTGACGGGCAAACTATTGTGTTTACCTATCTTTCCAAAGACATGGAACAGGGTTTCCCCGGTAACCTGCAGGCAAAAGTCACCTACACTTTAACTGATGATAATGAGGTGAAGATGCAGTACCAAGCCACTACCGACAAGGCCACCGTAGTAAACCTGACCAACCATGCCTTCTTCAACCTGAACGGCGAGGGCAGCGGTACCATCTTAAACCATGTAATGGAGATCAACGCCGACACGTACACTCCAATAGACGCCACCTTGATACCAACTGGTAAAATTGTTCCGGTGGCAGGCACTCCTTTCGACTTCCGTAAGCCTACCGCCATAGGGTCCAGAATTAATGAGCAAAACGAGCAACTGAAAAATGGGGCCGGCTATGACCACAACTATGTGTTGAACGAGGGGCAGGGCAACGGGCTTACCAAAGCGGCCACCGTACAGGGCGACAAGAGCGGAATCATTTTGGAGGTGTCAACAGCCGAGCCGGGTTTGCAGTTCTACAGTGGTAATTTCATGCAGAGCAAGAACACCTTCAAAGGCGGAAGCAAAGATGAGTATAGAACAGCTTTCTGTCTGGAGACACAGCACTTCCCGAACTCCCCTAACCAGCCGGATTTCCCTTCTACCGTGTTGCGGCCGGGAGAGACCTACGAGACCAGCAGCGTCTACAAGTTTTCCGTTCAGAAATAATACCTGACTAAGAATTCCTTTCTCCTATGAAAAAAAATATATTTTCCTTAACCGTTGCGGTGGTAGGTCTCCTGACCTTTTCCTGCAACGTGAACAAAGGTACCGCCAACCAAGGAACTTCCCCTGCGCCCGCGGCATCTGCCCAAACAGTTACCTATACCAATCCGGTGATGCCTGGCGATTATGCAGACCCATCAGCGGTACGGGTGGGGGATGACTACTGGGCCACGGCTACCTCTTCTGAATGGGCGCCTCTGTTTCCTATTCTGCACTCCAAGAACTTGGTAGATTGGGAGACGGTAGGGCATGTGTTCCCAAACAAGCTGCCAGACTGGGCCGAGGCTCATTTTTGGGCTCCTGAAATTTCATACGATAACGGCAAATATTACATCTACTACACCGCCAAAAAGAAAGGCGGTAACCTATGTGTGGGTATAGCCAGTGCCACTAACGCCACTGGACCTTACACCGACCATGGCCCCATAGTGTGCCAAGAGGTTGGTTCAATTGACGGTTTCCCCATCAGAGATGAGAAGGGTGAGCTGTACCTAATCTGGAAAGAAGACGCCAACAGCGTGGGCAAACCTACTCCGCTCTGGGGCCAGCGCATGAACGAGGAAAGAACTGCTTTGCTGGGCGAGAAATTTGAGCTCTTCCGCAATGAAAGAGGAACTTGGGAGGGAGGTCTGGTAGAAGGCCCGGCTTTGGTGAAACGCGACGGGTATTATTACATGTTTTACGCGGGTGACGCCTGCTGCGGCAGGGAATGCACCTACGGCGTGGGTGTGGCCAGAGCGAAAAACTTACGGGGGCCTTGGGAAAAACATCCTGGTAACCCTATCATGAAGAAGAATGAAACGTGGAAGTGCCCTGGACACGGTACGGTCGTGTCAGATCCGCAAGGCCGAGACTATTTCCTGTACCATGCCTACAGCACTAACAGCAGTGTTTATGCCGGGCGTCAGGGCTTGCTAGATGAAATCTTATGGGGAGCAGACGGATGGCCTGCCTTTAAAGTAAACTCTCCTGCGGTAACCGCCCTGGCTCCACATAACGCAAATGGTAATGAGGCGTTGGATGTGCGGGAGGAATTCACATCTTCTAAGTTGCCTGAAAGCTGGCAGTGGTTCGTGGAGACGATGCCAACTTATTCTGTGCAAACCGGAAACAACGGTAGGTTAGCGTTGCAGGCATCGCCGGACAAGATTGGGAACGTGCTGGCCCAACGGACTCTGAAAGCTAACTATACTGCCACTGCTGCCATCAATCAGAAACAGACATCTTCTGGAGTAGCGGCCGGTCTTGCCGCCGTAGGAGACCCTGGCAATGCGGTAGGAGTGTCTGTCAGAGGTAATGAAATACAGCTGTGGATCACCAAAGGAGGTAAAACGGAAATATTGGGTAAAGCTGCTGCTCCGGCCCAAGATGTGTTGCAACTAAGGCTTACAGCAGCCAAGGGTGACCAACTGCAGTTTGCCTGGAGTGCAGATGGAACCACCTGGAATACCCTGAACAGCGGCCAAGCCATAAGCGGAGCCTTTTTGCCGCCGTGGGATAGAGCCGTACGCGTAGGGCTAGTAGCAAAAGGCACCGCCAGCGGCAACGCCAGCTTTGAGTGGTTCACTCTAAAGAATCAAAGCAACTAAGAGAATAGAGTAGGAAAGGTAACTCTGTTTTTAGGCTGATTTCAGAAAAGTAGCCCATAAACAGAAAACGGAGAAGGCCTGCCGCACTTGAATGCGGCAGGCCTTCTCCGCTAAATTTAAATGAAGAAATAAGGTTGAGGGTTAAGAACAAACCTTGTGTATAATAGTCATAATCATGCCTGCTCCTAGGCAAAATTCCCCTCAGCGGGAGCAGGGGCATCAATGGAGTGTAGTTAAAAGAAGCTAGAGAAGCCGCTATGAGTATTGGCTGTGCAAAAACTGATAACAGCGGTCTATGTGTTTTAGGGCTGTTTTCTGAGAAACGAGCCTAAAACGCTATGCTTCTGCTTCCACCCCAGCCATTGCATGCTGGTAATCTTTGATGACGGTCTTCAGAAACTCGCGGTCAGTAAGGTTGGTTTCTACACCCATCACTTCTTTGGCGCGTTGGGCTATACGTTCCAGAAGGACTTCGTTGCGGTGCTCAATGGCTTTATAAAGTAGCTGGCGCATCAGAGCCATGTCTTTGTCGGTAAGTTGAGTTACTTCCGGAAACTGGATCTGGTAGTCATCCTCTATTTTTACCTGAAAAGGTCTGCGGCGGCGCACCATGTGGGTTTTGATGACTGTGGTGCCAGCTGCCAAATCACCCAGGCGCTGACCTTTGCCGTTAATGGCAATGGTTATAACAGCCACAATGCCGGAATCAATAATGCGCAGAATCCAGCGCAACAGGTAATCGCCAACAGAGGGGGAGTGGCCAGACATTTTCACCACCTTTATATCAAGGGCCCTTTTGCCTAGGCTTTGGCCGTTCATAAAAATTTCGCTGCACAAGTGATAAAAAGGTACCGGCAGGAAAAGCAGGAAAATAAGAATGGCTTCTCCCGCTGACTCAAGAAAAGTGAAGGTGCTGGCTACAATTCCTATAAGAATGAACCATCCTACCAATACCGCCCCATCAACCAGATACGCCAGAATTCTGTCTCCCACACTGGCAATGGCATATTCAACCTCCACATTCTGGGTGGTTCTAACCTTAATTGTATTCATTTTTAAGCAGTAACTACTTTAATAAGTAGCCTAAGTTAAATATATTTGAGAGGAAACAAAAGGAAGGTTCATGCGCGAAGCCGCTTTTATCAAACAAAACACCGCTAAGTGGAAGCAGTACGCCAGTGAACCAACGTCTAACCCAGATGAGCTGGCCAATCGGTTTATAGAGTTAACCGATGATCTTTCGTATGCCCGTACCTTTTACCCTGAGTCAGAAGTAACCGATTACCTGAACGGGCTGACGGGCAGAGTGCACCAGGCTATCTACAAGAATAAAAAAGAACAGCGGAACCGCTTCTTTCTTTTCTGGAAAGAGGAGTTGCCTTTGCTGTTCTACCACCACCACCGGCAGCTGTTTTACTCCTTCCTGATATTTGCGGCTGCCTGCTTTATCGGGGCTTTGTCGGCAGCTTATGATGACACATTTGTGCGGCTCATTCTAGGTGATTCTTACGTGAACAAAACCTTGGATAATATCCGGAGCGGTGATCCAATGGCCATTTACAAAGACCCTGATGCCACCTACATGTTCCTCCGGATAACCTTTAACAACATTTACGTGTCTTTCACGGCTTTTGTGTTGGGTTTGCTGTTTTCAGTGGGTACTTTTTGGGTACTGCTGCAAAACGGGGTAATGTTAGGGGCCTTTCAATATTTCTTTTACAAGCAGGGGCTGTTGGCTACCTCAGCCCTTACCATCTGGATTCACGGTACCCTTGAAATATCAGCTATTGTCATTGCTGGGTGTGCCGGTTTTGTGATGGGTAACAGTCTTCTGTTTCCTAAAACCTACTCGAGGTTAGAGTCTTTTAAACGTGGCGCTAAACAAGGGCTGAAGATTGTGGTGGGGCTGGTGCCTATCTTTATCATGGCCGGGTTTTTAGAGGGTTTTGTGACCCGCTATACGCAAATGCCGCTCTACCTAAGCCTGTTTATTATCATTGGGTCAGCTTTATTTATTATCTTTTACTTTATTTATTATCCCATCAGGTTACATGCCCGGAATGAAAACCAAACCCCAACCCATTGATTTTAGAGTTGAGCGCGATTTTGGCCAGAAAATAAACGCCACGTTTGGGTTCATCAGGCAAAATTTTGCGCCACTCTCACGGTGCATTCTTTTTATTGCTGCCCCTTTTGCCTTGCTGGCGGGTATTTTCTCGGGTTTGTTCCAAAGCAGTCAGCTGCAGGCGCTCAACGGAGAGTATGGCGCCTTTGACTCCTTCAGCATGATGGTGGGCAATGTACACTACCTGGCTACTATGTTCTTCTCTTTGATGGCTTTTGTCATGCTAAGCCTAACGGTATATTCTTACCTGGTGCTGCGCATGGACTATGAAGGCCCCATTGAGGTGACTGATGTGTGGGAGGTGGTAAAGAGCCAGGCCGTCGCGGTGTTCTATTCTTCGGTTGCAGTGGTGATCATGGTGGCCTTAGGAATGCTACTTTTGATAGTGCCAGGTATTTACCTTTCAGTGGTGCTGTCTATTTTTATTATAGTAATGGTACGCGAAGACTTAGGCTTTATTGATGCCGTAGAGCGTTGCTTTTACCTAATGAAGGGGAACTGGTGGCCAACTTTCGGCTATATTTTAGTTATTGGCCTTATACAGGCACTGATAGCTTTTGTGGCTTCACTACCCTCCATGGTAGTGTATGTACTCAGAATCTTCCACTTGCCAGGCGGAACGAACGATATGGTTTTTATTGCGGCCAGTACATTTTCATCTATTGTGAACCTGTTGCTGTACGTTATTACCACTGTGGCTCTAGCCTTTCAGTATTTTACTCTGGTAGAGATTAAAGATGGCGTAGGGCTGCTGGAAAAAGTAAATCAAATTGGGCAACGGCAACCGCTGTACCCTGCTACAGAACAAGATGAGATTTAAGCAGGTGCGGCTCTATTTACCTTTTCTTTTTTTGCTGATGTTTTGGGCGTTGCCACAGCATTCATTTGCTGCGGCATTGCCAGATAGTACTGCTGCGGCCAATCAGCATCAGCCTTTAGAGGTGCGTCAAATAAATCCGGAAAAGTTAAAGTCTTTGCAGGAAAGCGAAGACTTCAAGTATTACCAGGACGTCCGGCCTGACCTCACCGCCTGGGAGCGTTTTTGGCGGAAAGTAGGGCAGTGGCTAAACAGCTTGCTCGGGAGCAGTAAAGAAGATACTTCAGACTCAAACTGGAACTATGTCACCTACATATTTCTGATTGGCATTACAGTTTTTGTTATCATAAAACTACTGCAGATAGATTTTGTGGGGCTTTTTGGCCGAAAGACTTCTAAAGTAGTGATACCCTATGAAACCTATACCGAGGATATTCACGAGCTGAATTTTCAGTCTCTGATTGAAGAAGCAGAAACGCAGGGAGATTACCGACGGGCCATCAGGCTGTACTATTTGAACATGCTGAAAGTGCTCACTGATCTTGAATTGATCAAGTGGACCCCTAGTAAAACTAACCGTACCTACGTCACCGAACTGCAGAACAACCCGTTGCAGCGTCCCTTTGCACACATAACTCAGTTGTTTGAGTACGTGTGGTACGGTGGCTCAGCGTTAAATGAGGAAAGTTTTGCGGCGGTAAGGCAATCAATTCAAGAGTTTAACAGGTCAATAAAAGCAAAGGCATGAGCGGATACCGGAAATATGCGGTGATGCTAGCCCTGCTGTTTGCCGCTTTTGTATTGGTAGAGTACTACCGGCCCAAACCAGTAGACTGGACCCAAAGCCTTTCTAACAAAGATAAAATACCATACGGCACTTACGTGCTGTACCAACTGCTGCCGGATCTGTTCAAAGGTGAATCAGTAAGTCAGGTGCGCTTGCCTATTGTAAACCAACTGGAGGAAAACCTTCTGGAAGTAGAGGAGGAAGAAGAGGAGTATGTGTATGAAGAAGCCAACTACGTTTTCATAGATCAGGCTTTTGAGGCTGATTCCCTTGATATGAATACCCTTTTGGATTTCGTGCACCAAGGCAACAACGTGTTTATAGGCGCTCATTATTTTGAAGACTACCTGAAAGACACCCTCAACTTTTCAACAGGGCATACGCCTAAAACAGAAAAAGATTCTTTGGAGCTGGTGTTCCTGCACCCTCAGTTAAAGAAAAAAGTTGCGTACAAATTCGATTGGGAAAAGGCAAATATTACCATCAAGCCAGATTCTGTTTCTGACTTAGAAGTCTTAGGCAAGAACGCGGAGGGTGGTGTGAATTTCGTGCGAGCTCCGTTGGGCAAGGGTAATATCTATGTAAGTACGGTGCCGCTGGCTTTCAGCAACTACTATGTTATCAACAGCAACAAAGCACAGTATGCGGCCACGGCCCTTTCGCATTTACCTGTTCGTCAGGTCTGGTGGGACGAGTACCAAAACCAGGGGCCATTAGGTGAAAATTCCATCTTTAGGGTGATCTTAGCAAATGATGCGTTGTCTTGGGCATACTATATTTCGCTCTGCGGTTTGTTGCTGTTTGTAGTATTTGAAAGCAAGCGCACCCAGCGCATTATTCCCGTGCAGGAAAAGCCCCGAAACACTACCTTGGAGTTTGTGCAGGTAGTGGGAAACCTCTACTACAATTACCGCGACCACCAGGTTATTGCGCAAAAGAAAATAAACTATTTTTTAGAGTACCTGCGCCTGCGTTACTACGAGAGCACCAACGTGCTGGACCATGAATTTCAGGAGCGGGTTTCGAAAAAATCAGGAGTAGAGTCCAAAGAAGTAGGGGAGCTGTTCAACCTCATTCACTACATACGAAATACAGACAGTATAGAAGAGCATACGCTCTGGAACCTGAATAAGAAATTAGAAGATTTTTACCGGCTGGCTAGCTGATAAACAAAAGATATGGATCAAATAGAAGAAACCGTGTTAGGGCTGGAACCGCAGGCCGATTTTTCTGAACTGCACACCGCCGTACAGCAAATAAAAGACGAACTCAGAAAGAGGATTATTGGGCAGGAGCAGTTTATTGACTTACTGTTAGTGGCGCTGCTAGCCGATGGACACGTGCTGATTGAAGGCGTGCCGGGCATTGCCAAAACACTTACGGCTAAATTGATTGCCCGTACGGTAGATGTGGCCTTTAACCGTATTCAGTTCACCCCTGACTTGATGCCGTCTGATGTGCTGGGTACTTCCGTGTTTCATCCGGGCACGGCTACTTTTGACTTCAAGAAAGGCCCCATCTTCTCCAGCATTGTCCTCATAGATGAGATTAACCGTGCCCCCGCCAAAACACAGGCTTCGTTGTTTGAGGTAATGGAAGAAGGGCAGATCACCCATGACGGTAAAGAATACACCATGGCTGATCCATTTGTGGTGCTGGCCACTCAAAACCCAATTGAACAGGAGGGAACGTACCGCTTGCCTGAAGCTCAGCTTGACCGATTCATGTTCAAGATTTTGGTGGGATATCCTTCTTTGCAGGAAGAAGTTTCTATTCTGGAAATTCATCACCAGCGCCCAAGCCTGCAGCGGGAATTAGATGAGATACAGCCAGTGCTTACTTCTGGTAAGATAGTGCAGCTGCGCCAACAAGTGAAGAATGTACATGTAGACCCAAAGGTGCTGGAGTACATTGCCAGTATTATCGTGCAGACTAGAGCCAATAAAGCACTTTATTTAGGGGCTTCGCCCCGCGCCTCGCTGGCATTGCTGTCAAGTGCCAAGGCGCTGGCGGCAGTACGTAATCGCAATTTCGTGACTCCTGAAGATGTGCAGGAACTGGCGCACCCCGTGTTGCGGCACCGTATTCAATTGACCCCAGAAAAAGAAATGGAGGGAGCCACGCCAGATGATGTCATCAAGCAAATTATCCAGAAAATAGAGGTGCCGAGGTAATGAATTTACCTTTTTACGCTGTTCGGGATTTACCAATCCCGAACCACTCTGTTGGAGATAAATAAATCCCCTTCACGTCTTCCGATGGAGGCACGGGGATTAGGAAATCCCCGACAGAGAACTTCCGGATTAATAAATCCGAAAGAGCAGGTATGGAAGAGCAGTGCTTCTTCTACTTGAAGCGTAAAGCTTTGCAGTACCCCCGCATTTTTAATTCATAATTTCTAATTTTTAATTGAGCGCAGCTCCCGTGTCATTTCTCCGCAGCCTTTATTTCACCCGGTTCTTCTACTACGCTATCTCGGCGGTGGTGGGGCTGTTTGTGCTCGGCTTTTTCCTGCCGGCCATTCTGTTTGTGGTCAAGATCTTTTTTGGGGTGCTGGTACTGTTTGTGCTCATAGACATGGCTACGGTATTTCAACGTAAAAACGGAGTGGTGGCTAGCCGAAGCATGCAGGAGAAGCTCTCGAACGGCAGCGAGAACCCAGTATATATCTACCTGGAGAACCATTATCCTTTTGACATTTCGGCGGAGGTGATGGAGGAACTGCCGTTCCAGTTTCAGAAGCGTGATGCTACCTTCAGGGTACGGGTACCGAAGGACGAAACTAAAGTCATTGAGTACTCCCTGAGACCCACGCAGCGGGGAGTATATTCGTTTGGGGCCATCAATGTGCTGGTAACTGGGCCTTTTCAGGTCGTGAAGAAGCGCTACAAGTTTGGGCAGGGGCAGTTGGTGCCAGTGTATCCGTCGTTCATACAAATGCGGCAATATGAATTGTTAGCGGCTTCGCAGAAGCTGACCGAGCTGGGTATCAAGCGCATCAGAAGGGTGGGGCATAGCTCTGAATTTGAGCAAATCCGCAATTACGTGGCCGGCGATGACCAACGCACCATCAATTGGAAAGCCACCGCCCGCAGAGTCGACCTGATGGTGAACCACTACCAGGAAGAGAAATCACAGCAAGTGTATTGCGTGATAGACAAAGGCCGCGTCATGGAAATGCCCTTTGCTGAATTGAGTCTGCTGGACTACGCCATCAATGCTTCTTTGGTGCTGAGTAATGTGGCGCTGAAGAAAGAAGACAAGGCAGGCATCATCACTTTCTCTGAGACCTTAGGTTCTGTGCTACCCGCTGAAAGACGTTCTTCACAATTGCAGAAAATCCTGGAGCTGCTCTACAACCAAAAGACCCGCTTTCTGGAATCTGACTTTGAACGCCTATATGTAACCGTTCGGTCTAAAATAAAGCAGCGGAGCCTGCTGTTGCTGTTCACAAATTTCGAAACCCTAAATGGTGCACAGCGCCAACTGCCGTACCTTCGCAAACTAGCCAAGCACCATTTACTGCTGGTAGTATTTTTTGAAAACACTGAAACCCGTGAGCTATTGGATAAACCCGCTGATAGTCTGGAAGCCATTTGTCTGAAAGCCATCGCGGAGAAGTTCGCTTTTGAAAAGAGGCAGATTGTAAAGGAGTTTAGCCGCCACGGCATTCAATCCATTCTGACGCCACCGGAAAAATTAACTGTAAATGCCATCAACAAATACCTTGAGTTCAAGGCAAGGGGCATGCTGTAAACTTACTGTTTTAGGCTTGTTTTCTGAAAAACAGGCCTAAAACAGTAAGAAGAGATTTTAGATCAAGTCAAACGCCAACGCGTACTGTGACAACTCAAAATTTGTGTGAGCCTCTAACTTAGACTTGATGTTGCGCCGGTGGGTATTGACGGTTTTCTCAGAAATATTTAGCTCCTGGCCTATCTCCACTGAGCTTTTCCCTAATGCCACCAGTCTCAAAATTTCTTGCTCACGTCCTCCTAATGTAGCGAAGCGCTGATAGTTGTTACGTAGAAATGTGTTTTCTTCCAGAAGCCTAGCCACCTTTGGTGTAATATGATGCTTAGGGTCTACTAAAATTGCTATGGAAATAGTTAGCAGAGGCAGACCTTCTTCATCTTGCAATAAAATTTTCATGGTGGTTAAGTGCCAGTGCCAGCCGTCCACTCCCCTGAATTTAACTTGCTCAAAAAACGAGATTATTTCTTGCGGGTCATTTCGTTCAAACAGACCTGCAGCCAACTTTGAAGGATTAGATTGAGAGTCATCACTGGGGTGAAAGAACTCCAGATAGAAATCAGCACCTACTTCCTTTAATTGTTCTAGCGTAACTCCAAGGGAAGCTAACCCATTAGGGGACATGTATTCAACAGAAAAGTTTCTTTGAATATCATGGATAATCACTACACCTGGTAGTTGGTCTGCAACAGCTGCAATGGCGGCAATTTTCTCATCTATCTGGCGCTGCAATTCTGGGTGCCGAGGATTATTCATTCTTTTATTAAAGATGTTATTAGATTAATAAATAAAATTTATAAAAAATACAGAAGCGTAATATATGTAGATACTTGTATTCAGGCAATGGGGGAATCGATTAAATTTTTAAAAAGGCATGCTTATTTTAATTGCATTATTGAGGTGTGCAAAATGAAAGGAGAGAAGGGAGTAGCCGCAGCAGTAGCCTGAGAAATGAGTGAGGTATGAATCAGGAACTTACAGTTTCAATGCTTCTGGTAAATGTAAAGTTGTATAACAAAACCTGAAGATTGTATAACATATTAGCTTGGCAACATATTTACCTTTGTAGCCGTTCTACCAAAGTAGCCACCAAAGCTTTTGACTAAATCAGCCCGCTAGCTATTATTTCGCGCCAAATGAAAGCACTGCAGAAATTTATTCACATCACCTTAGTTGTGGCCCTGTTACTGGGGACTACTGGTTTTAGAGTGAGCGTGAAGCAGTGCGCCGGCGGCAAGGGTGCAACCTCCATCAGCTTCTTTGGAGAACCTTCTTGCTGCTGTGGTAAAAAGGCAGAAACCACGAAAAAAAACTGCAGTGACGTTACCTGCGTCATGCTACGCGGTGCGGCTACACAAGTTAACTTCAACGCTCCTACGCAGCAAATTGCAAAACACGAGCCAAAGCAGGTCTATGCCACCAGTTCTGTTTCTGTTTTTCCAAAGGCGCGTACCTTCTCTCATAAATTCCCTTCTGTTCCAATGCCACCGCCCATGTCTGGCAGGCACCTCGGAATCTTGTACCAAACCTTTCTAATTTAGATTTTATTAGCCTGTTCTTGGGCTTCTGTATAATGGTGTCCGTGTGGCTAGCAATCGGTGCGCAGCTATAGCTATTTCTGCGCCCCTTATCTGTTTTTGCGCCAATACGCATGCTGGTACTTACTAAAATCAGTTTTTATTCTTTTCTCAAGCTGGTTGCTGTTGCGTAAGAGGAACGGTAGTTCTGGCTGTGAAATCTGTACAAGAATCATTCATCTTATTAATCATACTCAAATGAAAAAAATCAAATTAAACGTTGCTGTGGCTTTTTTTGGGCTAACTCTTTTTACTGCCTGCAATAGCGGCGGAACCGAGCAAAATGCAACTACCACTGAGCAGGCCGGAACAACGGAGCAGGTGGCCGGGGTAACGTATACTTGCCCTATGCACCCCGAAGTAGTAAGCAATGAGCCTGGTAAGTGCCCTAAGTGCGGCATGTTCCTGGAAAAAGTGGAAGCAGGCGCAAGCCAGGATTCAACAGCCCAGCATCAGCATGAAGCCGGTGACCAGCACTAACAGTAGACTGTTCATTTGACTCTTCCGGTTCAATAGATACCACTACTGCTGTTTTTGGCCTGTTTTCTGAAAAATGAGCCAAAAACAGCCCGGAGAGTTTCTTCCCTTCTTTTTATGATTGGCAAACTTATTTCTTTTTCGCTGCGCAACCGGCTGGTGGTGCTGCTCATTGCGGCAGGGCTGTTCGGGTGGGGGTTATACTCCGTCAGCACCAACAAGGTAGACGCCATCCCTGACCTTTCTGAGAATCAGGTCATCGTGTTTACGGAGTGGATGGGCCGCAGTCCTCAGATTATAGAAGACCAGGTGACGTACCCACTGGTGACCAACTTGCAAGGCATGCCCCAGGTGAAATATGTGCGGGGCGTGTCTATGTTTGGCATGAGTTTCATCTATGTCATTTTTGAAGATGACGCCGATGTGTACTGGGCGCGGGAAAGAGTGTCGGAGCGGCTGGCTTCGGCTAACCGGTTGCTGCCCGAGGGGGCGGTGCCCACCATTGGGCCAGAAGGAACGGGCGTGGGTCATATTCTCTGGTATACTCTGGATGCCCCAGGGCTTGATTTGGGTGAGCAGCGGGCCGTGCAGGACTGGTATGTGAAGTTTGCGCTGCAGAACGTGCCGGGCGTCAGTGAGATTGCTTCGTTTGGGGGATTTCAGAAGCAGTACCAAATCACGCTTGACCCCAACAGGCTGGCCTATTTCAATATTACGGTGCCGCAGGTAATGGCGGCGGTGCGTACCAACAACAACGAGAGCGGAGGCAGCAAGTTTGAGATGAGCGACATTGGCTACATAGTTAAAACCACAGGCTACTTACAGTCTGCCGAAGAGATTGAAAGTATTCCTATCCTTACCCAAAATACCATTCCAGTTCAGGTAAAAGATGTGGCCACAGTACAAATGACCGGCGAAAGCCGCCTAGGTATTTTTGACATTAACGGAGAGGGTGAGGCAGTGGGCGGCATAGTGGTTATGCGCTATGGCGAGAACGCAGCGGAGGTCATTGAAAACGTGAAAGAGAAGATGAACGAGGTAGCGGCGGGGTTGCCCAAGGGCATGAAGTTTAACATAGTCTATGACCGCAGCGGCCTAATCAATGAGGCGGTTGACTCGGTGCGGGGTACGCTTATTGAAGAAATGATTGTGGCTTCCGTCATTGTGTTCCTGTTTCTGTTCCACTGGCGCAGCGCGCTCATCATCATCATTCAATTGCCGCTCTCGGTGGCTATTGGCTTTATCTTGCTCAACGCCTTTGATATTTCATCTAATATTATGTCGCTTACCGGTATTGCCCTCTCTATTGGGGTAATTGTAGATGATGCCATTGTGATGGTAGAAAACGCTTACAGGCACTTGGCCGAGGCCCAACACACGGAGGAAAGCCATGGATAAGCAGACGCGTTTAAACATCATCGAGAAAGCCTCAAAGCAAGTAGGGCCCAGCGTTTTCTGGAGCACCGTGATCATTATCACCTCATTCCTACCGGTGTTCCTGCTCACAGGCCAGGAGGGACGCCTGTTCAGTCCTCTGGCTTGGACAAAAACTTTTATTCTAATTGTCGATGCCTTTGTGGCTATCACCGTGACGCCAGTGCTGGTGTCGCTGTTCCTGAAAGGCAAGTTCAAGCCTGAGAGCAGCAACCCCATTAACCGGGGTTTGGGCAAAGTGTATGGTCCTGTGCTGCGGTGGTGTTTGGAGTGGCGCAAAACCACCATCGGGCTGAACCTTCTGGCTCTGCTTATTTCCATACCCATGCTCATGCGTTTGGGTACCGAGTTTATGCCGCCGCTAGATGAGCGCTCCATTTTGTTCATGCCGGTAACCCTGCCTGATATTTCCAATTCAGAGGCCAAACGCATCCTGCAGGTGCAAGATAAAATCATTATGTCGGTGCCCGAGGTGGAGCAGGTGTTGGGTAAGGCCGGCCGGGCCAGTACGGCCACAGATAACTCGCCCATCAGCATGATAGAAACCATTATTCAGCTGAAGCCGGAGAGTGAGTGGCGGGAAGGTTTGACTAAGGCCGATATCATAGCCGAGCTGGACCAGAAGCTGCAGATTCCCGGCGTTATCAACGGCTGGACTCAACCCATCATCAATCGCATTAACATGTTGGCCACCGGCATAAGAACTGATGTGGGCGTGAAAGTCTATGGTCAGAACCTAGATTCCATTGCCGTGGTGTCTGAGAAGGTGCGGCAGGCCTTGCAAGGGGTAGAGGGTGTGAAAGACCTTTATATTGAACCGGTCACCGGAGGTAAATACCTAGAGATAGACGTGAAGCGGGACCAATTGGGGCGCTACGGTTTATCGGTTGATGATGTAAACGCCGTGGTGGAATCTGCTCTGGGCAGTATGCCCATTGGTAACACCATTGAGGGGCGGCAGCGGTTCTCCATTAATCTGCGTCTGGCCCAAGAGTACCGCAACAGTTTAGACCGCATTCGCCGCATTCCGCTGCAAGCCAGCGCAGGAGGTACTGTGCCGCTCTCGGCGGTAGCCAACGTGCAGTTTGCAGACGGTCCGCCCATGATTACCTCAGAAAACGCACAGCTGCGTGGGGCGGTGCTGTTCAACGTGCGCGACCGGGATTTGGGCAGTACCGTTCAAGAGGCTATTGAAACCATCAACCAGCAGGTAACGGGCATCCCGAACGGGTACCATCTGGAGTGGAGTGGGCAATGGGAAAATCAGATACGGGCTAACCAAACCCTGAAGCTCATTATTCCGCTGGTGCTGCTCATCATCTTCCTGATTTTGTACTTCTCGTTTAAATCTTTCAAGGAGGCGCTCCTTAACCTGATCACCATTCCGTTTGCGCTCATTGGCGGCGTTTTTATTGTGTACTTCTACGGCATCAATTTGTCGGTGGCGGTGGCGATTGGCTTTATTGCCTTGTTCGGGTTAGCCGTGGAAACAGCTATGGTGATGGTGGTGTACCTCAACGAGGCCATGAACCAACTGGTCGCTGACAAAGGAAACTCCAGCCAGACCATCACCAAAAAAGACATCCGGGAATATGTGTTCATGGGTTCTGCTAAGCGTCTTCGGCCTAAAATCATGACGGTGTCGGTGTCATTGTTCGGGCTGATTCCGGTGCTTTGGGCAACGGGTGTGGGTACTGATGTCATGCTGCCCATTGTGCTGCCTTTGATTGGAGGGGTGCTGACTTCTTCCATTCACATTCTGCTGGTAACGCCCGTGGTGTTTGAGATGACCAAAGAGTACGAACTGAAGAAACACGGCAAAATAGAAATTTACGATGTCAAGCACTAAACTATACTTCTTAGCGCTTCTGCTGTTCATAAGTTCTGTAGCAAGAGCGCAAGACTCGCTGCAAGTGCAGGCGCGGGGGCCGGTGTTATCACTGGATTCTGTCCTGATGCTCATTGACCAGAACAACCCCATGCTGCTGGAGAATCAGTACCGGGCGTTGGCCCAGAATGCCATGGCCGAAGGTGCCCGAAGCCAAATGGCGCCTATGGTGGGTGGCGGCGTGTTTATGTACCCGTACCCCGGGCAGAAAGTAATGGACCCGGGGGATAAAGGTATGTTTATGGTATCGGCGGAGCAGCAAATTACCAATCCCGCTAAATTGAAAGCGCGGGAGGCATATCAACTCTCCAGAGCCGGTATGGAAGAGGCCGGGCGCGATTACCAATACAACCAACTAAGGGCGCAAGCCAAGACAGCATATTATCAGTGGGTAGTGCTGGAAAGGAAAATGCAGGTGCTCCGCGAGAGTCAACGAATTATGGAGTTCATGCTCAAGCTGGCCAAGGTGCGCTACCCCTATAACCAAAGCTCGCTGGGCAGTATTTATAAAGTGGAAGGGCGGATAGGCGAGATTGAAAACATGCTGGTGATGACGAAGGGCGAGATGGCCATGAAAAACATTCAGCTGAACACGCTCATGAACCTGCCGCCTGACTTTAAATTCGCCGTAGTGCCCCTGGTAAAAGTGCCGGAGCCTATTGCCGTCATAGATACTGTAGATTTAAGTGCTTCCCGAAGTGATATCCGCCGGTTGGACCGTAGCATAGAATCCATGCAATTGAACCTGCGCCTCGAGAACCTGCAACGCAAACCAGACTTTGGAGTGCGTTTAGAAGGTATGGTGCCTCGGGCGGATATGATGCCCCGAATGTTCTCGCTCATGGGAATGGTATCTATTCCTATTGCGCCCTGGGCTTCTAAGATGTATAAGGCCAATGCGAAAGCTATAGATTTAGAAATTCAAGGCATGCAACGTGGGCGCGAGGGTTTATTAAATGAAGCGGTAGGCATGGTGCGTAGCATGGCCGTAGAGCTCCAGGCCAAGCGAACTCAAGTGCAGAATTATGAAACCAAAATTATTCCGGCCCTGCGCCGAAACTATGAAACAACCTTGCTTAGCTACGAGCAGAACACCGGTGCCTTGCCCTTGGTAGTAGATGCCTGGGAAGCCTGGAACATGGCACAAATGGAATACCTCAACAACCTGCAGCAGCTGTACCTGATAGTGGTGAATTATGAAAAGGAACTGGAGAAATAGAATTTTAGGGCTGTTGATATTGCTGCTTCCTTTTTCCTTTACCGCCTGCCAAGAGCATGCGGGAGAAGAAAGTGCCACTGAAGCAGGCGTAGAATACACCTGCCCTATGCACCCGCAGATAGTTAGCGATAAACCTGCAGATTGCCCTATCTGTGGCATGCACCTGGTGCCTACTAAGGCAGAAGACGCGCCAGTGGTAAATTACACTTCAGACCTGAATTATCTGCTAGAGCCGGCAAATCAAACGGTGGTTTCTTCTGTCCGGACAGTCAAGCCTGTGCAGAAACAAATGCAGCAGGAAATCACCATGAGTGGTGTGGTAGTCTATGATACCCGCAGGCAGTACATTATTCCGGCGAGGTTTGGGGGGCGTATTGAAAAGCTGTACGTGCAGTTCAACTTCCAGCCAGTGCGCAAAGGGCAGAAACTCTATGATATCTACAGCCCTGAACTGGTGACGGCCCAGAAAGAACTGCTTTACCTGTTGCAGAACGACCCTGACCACACGGCATTAATCAGTGGAGCTAAACAAAAACTCAGACTGTTAGGCGCTACGGAAGCCCAGATAAACCAAGTCATCCGAAGCGGGAAAGCTTCTTATACATTTACCGTGTACAGCCCTTACTCCGGCTACGTGGTTGACCCAGAGGTGAGCGCTCTTCCCAATTCAGCACCTACAGCAGGTAATGCAGCAGCTGGCGGCGGAGGAATGGCGGGTATGAGCGGTGGTGCATCAAGTTCTGGCAGAGCCACGGGCGGTGCAGGAGGTGCCACTGCCACGTCTCCGGGCGGAGAATTTGCCTTACGGGAGGGCATGTACGTGACTAATGGCCAGTCGCTTTTAAAAGTAATAGATGCATCACAGGTGTGGGCGCAGTTCAACGTACCGCCAAATCAAGCGAGTCAGTTGCAGAAGGGAATGCCAGTGTCCATTACTTTCAATCAATTGCCTAACGAACCAGTGACATCACAAATAAACCTCATAGAACCCGTGTTTGAGGCAGGGGAGAACTTTGCGCGGATAAGAGCAGCCCTGCCTGCACAGGATAAACTAACCATTATTGGTCAGCTGGTCACTGGCAAAACGAGCTTCAGTACCGGCACTGCCTTATGGATACCCCAAGAGGCGCTGCTAGATTTGGGAGGTGCTACCTCCGTTGCCTTCCTTAGAGTAAAAGGAGTGTTCAGACCCAAAAGAGTGGAAGTAGGGCAGCATGCCGATGGATTAGTAGAGGTGGTGTCAGGCCTGAGGGTGGAAGACGACATAGCAAGCAATGCGCAATTCCTGGTAGACAGCGAAAGTTTTATCAGGGTAGAAGAAAACAACAGATGAAAAGAATTTTTAACCGTCTCTTACTGCTGCTGATAGCTACTGCTTTGGTTGCCTGTGGGGGAGAAGCCGAACATGGCCACGGTGTGGAAGAGGCTGCCAATGTTACTTATACCTGCCCCATGCACCCGCAGATTGTACAGAAAGGCCCCGGCTCATGCCCCATCTGCGGCATGGATTTAGTGCCCGTACAAAAACAAACTGCAGAAAGCAGTGAGGCCAGCCTCATGCTCTCTGATACACAAATAAAGCTAGGCAACATACAGGTTCAGCCTGTGCAGGGGGGGCAGGTAGGCAGCAGTACTGTATTAAATGGTCGGTTGGTGGTTGACCAAACGCAGGCAGATGTGATAAGCAGCCGTGCAGATGGCCGAATAGAAAAACTGTACGTGAAAGAAACGGGGCAATTTATCCGGGAAGGGCAGCCTTTGTACGACCTCTACAGCGAATCTTTGCTCACGCTGGAGCAGGAATACCTGCTGGCACTGGATCAGGTGCAGGCCTTCCCGAAAGAGCAACAGTTTGCCTCTATTTTAGAGGCCGCTAAGCAAAAGCTGCTGCTCATGGGGCTGTCCAAGGGGCAGATAACCCGCATAGCCCGCTCGCGCAAATTAGACGCCCGCATCACTTTTCTGGCTCAGGCAGCTGGCACGGTAACGGAAATAGCCTCCGCTGAAGGTATGTATGTAGCTGAAGGAGCCCTGCTGTACCGCATCAACCGGTTGAATACCATTTGGGTAGAGGCGGAGCTATATGCCTCCGAAGCCAGCCAGGTACAGATTGGCACACCCGTTGAAGTACGCGTGCCTGGTGTGCAAGAGGCAATCAAGACCAAAATATCTTTCATCAACCCAGAGTTTAGGCAGAACAGCCAGATAGTGGTGGCGCGGGCAGCCCTGTCTAATCCGCAGGGACGCCTCATCCCCGGTACGCAGGCTTCTATTGCATTACCCTCTGCCTCAGATAGTCAGAAAGCGATGGTGCTTCCGCTGGATGCAGTAGTTCGAGATGCGCAGGGGGCACACGTTTGGGTAAAGACTGCTGAAAATACCTTTACTTCTAGAATGGTAACTTTAGGCGAGGAAAGTGCAAATCAGGTTGCCATAGAAAATGGCCTGAAACCTAATGATACGGTAGTGGTTACCGGTGCATACCTCTTGTACAGCGAATACGTGCTGAAAAAAGGAACAAGCCCAATGGCTGGGCACAACCATTAGGTTTATACTTATTATAAGGCTGTTTTAGAGCTGTTTTTCCAAAAACAGCTCTAAAACAGCCGGAAGACTTGCGCTATTAGGTTGATTTTGCTTATAGAAAAACACTCTAAAAAGAACCCACTAAAGTAGTCTTGCGGTACCCTGTGGCTATGAGTAGCAGGGGACACCTGTTTTAAGCCTGATTTTCCCAAAACAGCTTTAAAACAGGTACGTAAGCTGAAACTTCTAACAGAAAAATTAACGCCTGAAAAAAAAACCTGTGTTCATTTTTCAGGCAAAACCTACTCTATCTTCAGAATCTTAAACTCAGTTCTGCGGTTGAGCTGGTGTTCTTCTTCTGAACAAGCTACGCCGTCTGCGCACCGGTTGAGCAAGCGGGTTTCTCCATAGCCTTTTGCTGAAATTCTGGAGCGGTCAACGCCTTTGGATACAATGTAATCTACGGCTGCCTGGGCGCGCATTTGTGAAAGGAGGTTGTTATACGATCGGGTTTGGCGACTATCTGTGTGGGAGCTTAGCTCTATGTTGATATTCGGGTTGTCATTCAGCGTCTGTACCAGCTTGTCAAGTTCTAAAGCGGCATCTGGTCTAATGTCGTATTTGTCTAGGTCGTAATAGATGTTCTCAACAAGAATAGGAGTATTTAGGGTGTTGCGGTTAAGCACCATGCCTAGTTTTACCATATCTACGGTTGATTCACAGGCAGGTGTAATAGTGGCAGTTCTATTGAGGTAACCTGTTTTAGTTGCTCTCACTTTGTATCCGACGCCGTCAAAAATGGCAAATGTGAACTGTCCGGCTGCATTAGAATATGTAATGACAGGCACAGTATCACCTTCTTTGTAAAGGCTTATCTTAACATTGGCTACTGGTACGTCTTTAAAGAGTCCTGGCTTTATTTCTGCCTTTTCCAGAGCTATACCTGAAAGATGGCATGGTATGGGAGCGTACTTAAAAGAAAAAATATCATCGGTGCCGTCAGTACTTCCACGGTTAGATGAAAGATAACCAGAGTCGCCAGCCTTTTCGAACAAAATACCAAAGTCATCAGCTGGTGAGTTTAACGGGTATCTCAGGTTTTTTGCTTGGCTCCAAATAACACCGGAGCCATTCGCTGAAAAGATATCCAGTCCTCCCATTCCCTTGTGGCCATTAGATGAAAAGTAAAGTTTTCCGGAGGGTGAAATGACTGGGAAAACCTCTTTGCCCTCGGTATTAACCTGCTGACCTAAATTAGTTGGTGCAGACCAAGCGTTGTTATGCTGCTTTACAGAAAAAAAGATATCAGATTCGCCAAGGCTGCCGGGCATGTCTGAAGCAAAATACAAAGTATCACCGGTTACTGATAAAGCCGGGTGCCCAATTGAATATAGGCTGGGATTGTTGTATGGGAATGGTTTAGGTTTACTCCAGCCATTGGCTTGTTTCTGTGAGATAAATAGCTCCAGCCGATTAATATAATTTGGCGTAGAGGAGAATTTGGTCCAGCTGAAAGGATCAGTATTTACCTTTTTTTTCTTTTGCTTTACATGATTGATACGAGTAAAATAGATAGTATTGCCGTCTGGAGAAAAGACAGCTGAACCGTTCTGTACATCGTTGTGGATAGGGGCTGGTAAAGGTACTGCTGAGCTAAAACCAGAATCCTCTTTTTTGCTGTAGTACAAAGCTGAATAAGGCTTTCCTGTAAAGGCAGACACTTTCCGCTTTTTATCATTCCCGTACCGGTCTGAGGTGAAGACAATTCCTTCTTGATAAAAGGCGGGGCTAAAATCAGAATTTTCTGAGTTGAGTTGAGGATGCTTTTCTACCGCATACGGTTGAGGTTGAGCCATCCAGAGTTGAGCATTTTCAGACGTGGCGATCAGGTTCATAGCCTCATGTTGAGCAGAAGGTACTTTTTCAGCGTAAGTGAGGTACAGGTTCTTCGCTTTTTTAAAGTCGCCGTTCATGCGTGCCATGTCAGCGAAATGTTTTAGGTGCTGTGGGTCGTAATTCGGGAATGCCAACATTTGGGCATACCAAAACTCAGCATCCTGAGGGTTGTTGAGTTGTCGGTAGGCATCCGCAAGTTTGGTGACTACTTCTAAAGATGGCTGCTGCGTTTTAAGCACATCTTTATAAGCTTTAATGGCCAGAGCATACTCCTTCTTTTGATAATGTAAATCGGCCAGCTTCTGTCCTTTTTGACCTAAGGCGATTTGTGTAAACAGCACTAAAAGTAATATAGCTAAAGATTTAGGGGTTCTCTTGCAGCTCATGTAGTTGGGTAAGGTCTAAAAATGGCGAATGGTTAAAGAGGGGGTTGCTTCTTTTTTGAAAAAATAGAATCCCACTGACAGCTCATGGCTGGCATAGCCCTGCAGGCTGTTCAACGTCATGTCGTGCGCATAACCTATTTTGATCTTCGGGGTTAGGTACAGTTCTGTCATCAGGGCCCATGCATTGTTGGTATCAAGGCCTTGTCCTCTATACCTTTCAGGGTTGAACAATCTTAACGCTTTCCGGTAGGTTCCGCCAACCCAAATCCTGTCGCCAATTAGCAAGAAAGCGTTCAGGTCTAGGTTAGTGGGGCTCTTGAAGTCTTCTTTCAGCAGAAAGCTTGGTTTAAACTTGAGCATTTCATTTATATGAAAAACATAGCCAGAAGTAAGAAAGAAGTGACGTACCGGTGTGTAGGTAAACTCATTCTTGAAGGAGATTAAGTTAAAAGCAGACAAACCCAAGAAGAACCGTTCTGTGTTAAAAAATAGTCCCGCTTTAGTATCTGGCAGAAAATTTCTTTCTTTTGAAAGAGGAATTGCCTGGTCTTGCTCTGGATCTAGTAGGTGTAATTTGGTACCATCAACATAGTATTGGGAAACCCCGCCAGCTAAGCCTAATGCCAATCGGGCCGATGCCCCTACATTAATGCGTACAGCGGCGCTGGCCAAGGCACTTTTCTGGCCCTGCGCCCCAAGCACATCATTCATTACCTGCAGCCCAAGACCAATTCTTTGGTTAAGAACAGCGCCATCTAAGGCAATTGTTTGTGTAGTAGGGGCGCCCTCTAAACCACTCCACTGGCTCCGGTGCATGCCACTAATATTCAACACTCCTTTACTGCCCGCATAGGCCGGATTTATAATCAGGCCATTGAAGATGTACTGTGTATAATAGGCGCTTTGCTGGGCGGTGGCGGTAAATGCCCAGAAAAAAAGCAGGGGGAATAAAATCTTCTTCATTTCTAAATCTTTTTTCTGGTTTACCGGACAATCATTACATAACCTTTATATGATCTTAAGAAGCCGTCGCACGTTTTCACGTTCAGTACATAGAAATAAGTGCCACCGCTTAGCTCTCCTCCGTTCCAGTTATTGTGGTATCCTTTTTGGCGATACACTTCGGTGCCCCACCGGTTCAAGATGACCAAATCATTCTCCTTGTAATTCTCTATGTTTCTGATTTTCCAGGTATCGTTGATGTTGTCTCCGTTCGGTGTCAAAGCGTTGGCGAATTCCAGTTCACCCTCAGCCATGGCTGGGTCAGCGGTAATGAATGTGTAAGGACTTGAGCAATTTTCACTATTCGCGCTTACACCCACAACCCCTGGTTTGCTGCCTTCTGGGGCTTTTATTTGTATTGAGGTGGTTCCCTGCCCGCTGATGATAGTCCAGCCTTGGGGTACTTCCCAGGTGTAAGAAATAGCATTAACGGAAGGACTAACGGTGAAAGAAAGTCCGCCGCAAGGGCTGCTGGTGTCCATGATGGAGGCGGGTGTCTCAGGCATGGCATTAGGTACAAGTGCCAGAGTCTGAGCTTGGCTGCTAGAGCAATCATTAGAGGCAACCACACTTATAGTGCCGGTTTGCGTTCCGGCCGTTACGGTTATAGAGTTGGTTCCTTTGCCGGAGGTGATTTCCCAACCAGCAGGTAGCGTCCAGGTGTAGTTTGTAGCGCCTGCAATTGGTGGAACCTGATAGCGTAAGCCAGATTGGGTAGCGCAGAAGCTTGTTTCACCTTCAATGGCACCTAGCTGTACAGAAGTGGCTTCACTGATGTTTACCGCTAAGTAGTTGGCTTCACTTTCCCCGCAGCCATTCACTCCTTTTATGGAGATAGATCCGGAAGTTGTGCCTGCTCTTACAGTGATAGAGGTAGTGCCTTGTCCGGAAGTTATTTGCCATCCCTCGGGCACATCCCATAGGTAAGAGTTTGCGGAGCTGACAGGGTCAACTGAGAAAACTAGTCTTTCCTGGTTTTTACATACCAAACCAACTGCCCCTCTAATGGGTCCCGGAGCCGGTGAAGGAGTAGTAGAAGAGGTAACAGCCAAGGTAATGGTATTGCTGATTCCGCACTTGTTCTCAGCAAACACCTTTATGTCTCCAGATTTGTTCCCAACGGTTACAGTAATGGAGGTGGTGCCTTGGCCTTGGGTGATTTTCCAGTCTTCAGGTACTGACCAGGTATAGGTGTCTGCACCTGCAACAGCTTCTATGGAATAAACAACACCTGTAGTGTTGACGCATTGGTGTGCCAGTCCGTTGATCAGTTGCGGCTGTTCGGGTGCGTTGATGGTGGTAACAGCTATGGTTTTTGCTTGGCTGATGCCACAACCGTTTTCGGCTTTCACGCTGATTGCGCCTCCTGAGGTTCCGGTAGTCACTTTAATGGTAGCAGAGCCTTGACCAGAGGTGATTTCCCAGCCTTCCGGAACAGCCCATTCATAGGCAGTGGCCCCGCTCACGGCACCCACGCTATACACAACTTCCTGCGCATTGGCACAGGCCTGAGTAGGTCCGGTTATGTTATTTGGAGTAGAGGGCATTTGGCCGGTAACCGTAACTGTCAAAATACTGGCTGCGCTAATGCCGCAGCCATTTTGCGCCATCACAGAAATAGTACCCGGGCTGTTGCTCGGTTCTACCATTATGCGGGAAGTGCCTTGGCCAGAAGTAATCAACCAGCCGGCAGGTAGAGACCAAATATAGGTGGAGGTATTGTCAACATCATCAACGCTGTATTCAAGGCTGGTGGCACCGGAGCATACGCTGTTACTTCCAGAGATGGCCAGTGGTGCCGGTGGAGCGGTGGTAGAAACAGATACTGGTAATGTGGTGGCGGCGCTGCTGCCGCAGTGGTTATTTGCCTTTACGGTAATGTTTCCTCCGGTATTACCAGCCATTACAGTAATAGAGGCTGTTCCTGCACCAGAGGTGATAGTCCAGCCTTCCGGAACAGTCCATTCATACGCAGTAGCGCCAGAAACCTCAGTTACAGAATATTTATTTTCAGAGCTTCCCGCACACGGCAACTTCTCACCATTTATTGCAACAGGTGCTTCCGGAATAACTGAAGGATTCACAGTAAGGGTGCTGGCCGAGCTGGCTCCGCAGTTGTTGAAGGCTGTCACTGTGATCTGACCAACTGACTTTCCTACTGTAACGGTGATGATATTGGTGCCTTGCCCTCCGGTGATTTCCCAATCGTTTGGTACGGTCCAGCTGTACGTGCTGGCGCCGGTCACTGGGGGAACCAGATAGGTAACACCTTCTTCTGAGGCGCAGACAGCGGCTGAGCCAGCCAAGATACTTCCTGGAGTAGCCGGAGGCGTAAGTGTTGGTGTAACATTAAACTCGCTTTCAGCGCTTTCACCACAACCGTTTACTGCTTTTACCCTTACCTTGCCGCTGGTATTGCCAACTGTAACTTGTATGGAAGTGCCGTCAGTAGACTGAGTATAAGACCAGCTGCTAGGTACTGACCAAACATAGGAAATAGCACCTTCTACCGGAGCAATGCTAAACCTTACATTTGTATTCCCGGCGCATAGGTTGTTATTGCCAGTAATTGGTCCGGGAGTGGCAGGTAATGCGTTGCTGGTTTGAACCGCCAGAACAAATGCCTCACTGACTCCACAGTTATTTTTAGCAATCACAGAAATCTCAGCAGGGTTTACGCCGGCTTTTACCTGAACGGAAGTGGTTCCTTGGCCTTGAATGATTGACCAGTCTGCGCTGGAGATAAGCCATGTATAATTGGTGGCGCCAGCTACCGGACTGATGGAGTAGGTTAAATTGTCTTCATTTGTACAAACTGCCGCTCTGCCATTGATTGCCACCGGAGCAAGAGGTGCACCAGTAGCGGGTTGTACTGTCAGGCTGCTGGCATCGCTCAAGCCACAGCCATTCTTGGCTCTGACGGTGATGGTGCCTGATCCTGTACCAGCCTTTACCTCAATAGAGGTGGTGCCGTTGCCACCCGTAATAATCCAGTCGCCGGTTACCGTCCACTCATAGCTTTGAGCTCCTTTAACGGCGTCAATTGAATAAGTTAGATTTTCCTCATTTACGCAAGGAGAAGGAGTGCTCCCCGTTATAGATCCGGGTGCCGGGGCAGGTGCTGTAGAAGGGGCTACCTCTAACACGGCAGCAGTGCTGTTGCCGCAGTTGTTTTTAGCGGTTACCCGTATCTGGCCACTGGCGCTGCCAATGGTTACTTGAATGTTAGACGTTCCAGCTCCGCTGGTAATGGTCCAACCGGCTGGTACTTCCCAAACATAGCCTGTGGCAGAAACCACTTCTGCCACAGAGTAGCTCACACTCAGGTCGCCTGCGCAAGGATTGGCTGTGCCCGTAATAGACAACGGAGCAGTAGGTACATCTAAAGAGGGAGTTACCGCTAATGTTCTTTCTGGACCGGCTCCGCAGCTATTCACGGCGGCTACTGTTATGTTGCCTGCTGTGCTGCCTGCTTTTACTGTAATAGTGGTGCCATCTGCTGGGCCCATGATAATCCAATCAGCCGGCAGGGTCCACACGTAACTTGTAGCGCCGGCAACGGGGTCAATAGAGTAAACCAGGTTTTCTTCGCCGGCACAAGGCTTCGGAGTGGAAGCGGTTATGGCCAAAGGACGGTTTGGCTTAGTGATAGGTACTACCGTTATGCTTTTTTCAGCGCTCTGGCCGCAGTTGTTTAAGGCGCTTACAACAATATTGCCCGATGTAACGCTGGTAGTCACTTTAACCTTGATAGAGGCTGTGCCTTGGCCTTCCATGATGGTCAGGTTGCCAGATACACGCCAGAAGTAACTTGATATTCCTTGCGTTTCTGCCACACTGTAGGTGTACACCATGCCTTCATTAGATGCGCAAGGAGCCAGGGTGCCATTAATATCACTAGGGGTGAGAGTAGTCATAGGCGCAAGAGTTAAAGAAGCGCTGCTGGTGCCGCAGCCGTTGATGGCTGTTACCACAACGTTTCCAGCTGTGCTGCCTACCAATACCTGAACTGTGTTGGTGCTGTCTCCTTTGGTGATCTTCCAACTTTCTGGGAATTTCCAGTTAAAATAAGTTGCGCCAGTTTCTCCGGTGACTATGTACGTTACGGTTTCCCCAACGCAGGGGGTAGTGTTGCCTGAAATGCCGTCTGGTTCAGTAGGCGGGGTAGTAGAGGGCACTACCTGTAAGGTGCTTGGGGCGCTGGGGCCGCAAGCATTTAAGGCTTTTACTTCTACATTGCCAGCAGTACTGCCTACCCGCACGGTAATGGAAGTAGTATTTGCCCCTGACAATATTTGCCAGCCATCGGGTACTGTCCAAACATAAGAGTTTGCGGAACTTACAGGTTCAATACTGAAGGTAATGTCTTCGCTTCCGGCGCAGGGGTTGTTGAATGCTACGTTAGAAGTGATAGGGCCTGGTGCCGGAGGGGGAGCTGAAGACGTAGCAATTTGCTTTGTGCTTGGGTCACTGACACTGCATACATTTTGGGCAGTAACTGTTATTTCACCTTCCTGTAAACCCGCAACTACTGTAATGCTAGGGGCACTGGGGTTGCTTACAATCTGCCAACCAGAAGGTACTGTCCAGTTATACTGCGAGGCAACGTTGGTTGGAATAACGCTGTAGGTAACTTCCTTGCCTACACAAACAGAAGCTGGACCTGAAATAGTCCCCGGGTCAGAAGGAGCCACGCAGATAGAAACAGAATTTTCATTGTTTCCTCTTATTTCATCCAGACCATCGCCTAATATGGTGACATTGTTGACCAATATGGCCGTGGCATTGCTATTGATCTGCGCTTTTATTTCAAGGGTGGCCGTGGCTCCGGCGGCAAAATTGTTGATGCTCCATTGTGAGGTTGAGGAGTCAAACGTAGAGCCGGCAGGGGCACTGGCGCTGATAAAAGATAAGCCTGAGTTTAGCACAGTGACCCGCACATTGGTTTCGCCTATGGGGCCGGCATTTTGTGCGGTAATGGTATAGGTAACTGTTTCGCCAATAAAGTAGTTGCCATCAGTGTTGCCGGCGCTTTTTGTAATAGTAACCGATAAATCTGTAGGAATAGTGATGATATTGTTAGTTAAGTTAACTGCCTCATTTATAGAAAGCAGACGTCCATAAACAGTTGCCCCGGTATTGGCGGTGATAGCCTGCTGAGCCATAATAGTTCCTCTGAAGGTACTGCCGCTGCCAAGTCTTGCAGAGTCTGATACTTGCCAAAAGATATTTCTGATTCTGGGTTGAGCCTGTTCCAGAAGAGCTACCCGCGCATTGCTCCCTACTTGCAAGTCGCCATTTACCTGAAAGATAAATAGGGCATTTGGGTCTCCGTTGTTGTCAAGCGTCAATGTGCCGTTAAGGTCGGCATTTCCTTCAAATCTGTATACCCCTGGCTGAAGAGTAAGTCCGCCTAAATTTTGGCCAGTCAGAATTTGTGTAGGAGTTTCACTGGCTGCCTGGGTATAGGTTGCTGCCAAGTCATGCTGTGCCTCGGCAGCAGCAGGCTGGTTAATAACTGTAGCTCCGTTGACAATGCCAGGAGGAAAGCCTGTAAAGCCGTTTCCGGGAGATACGCCAACGTTGCCATTGATCTTTGTGTCGCCAGCATTATGCACTCCTGTGCCCGACAGTACCGTAAAAGAAGAAGCTTTGCCTAGTGTGGCCGGGGTAAACTGAGCGGTACCAGCGAAAGGGGAAAGAATTAAAACTATCCAGAGAAGTAGAATTTTTTTCATGCAGCAGGCATTAGGGGGTTCTAGGGGTTGCCTTCAGAAACATACTAAAAATATTGCTTAGTGCAATTTAGTTTAAGTATGAATCTTGATCAAATTTGATGAAAAATTTTAATTAAAAGAAAAAAATAATTAAAATGAGTTATAAGGGCGTGTTATTTAAATGTTAACTGCAAAAGCTACTTCTGTGAATTTTATAAAACGTTTTATATTATATTGGATAAGTGCAAGTGTTTGTGATGGTTGAATTATGAAATATGTTAAATATGATTATGGTATTAATCTAATATAGTATTGTTCTTAATTGTTTGTATGGTAATATTGAACACAAGAGCAGAAGTTGGGGAATGACTTTTGATCTTGTTAAGTGCTTTATTTTTAATTAGATGCAAAAGAAAATTAAATGGCGCCAATGGTATCCTGGTAAATAGTTAAAAAAACTGTACTAATGTATCAAAGGCGGCTTAGTAGAAAAAGAAATGGTTAACAGGACAAAATAGAAGCCGTTGCTGAGTTTGAAAGAATAAACAGGCTTGGCTTATTATTCCCTATATCAAATGAGAAAAACTGTGCCACTTCGCTTCAATGGTTGTCATCGTACATTGACTGGAGGTGTTCATTTATGTCTGCACAAAACGGAAGGGAATGAATGTTAGAGACAGAAGTTTAACAGTAACTTTAAACTACTTCATGTTTAAGAGAAGCAGAAGAGCCTTCCTCACAACTTGCTCAGATCTGTGGAAGGCCTCTGTAGGATTGACCGTTTGCTTATTTTTTATTTTAGCCCTGATTTTTGAAAAACAGGGCTAAAACACCAAAGTGTCAGCAATTAAATACAGTAGGGAAGGCAACAGAAATAGTAGGAAGAACGCTAGGCCGTAATGGTTGCCGCGTTTTTAGGCGTAGGCGTTTTAGATGAGTTTAGTTTCTTTTTAGTTTTCTTCTTTTTATTCCACCACACCAAAAACCCGGTAATAGGTAGGCTAGCGCAAATTAAGCTGATAAAGAAGGCCAAAACCTTGCCCGGCAAGCCCCAAACGGCGCCAACGTGGATATCATAATTGAGCAAAGACAACTGGTCGGCAAAACTTGCTTCGGCATACCGGTCGCCTTGCACCCTAAAAAGCTCTAACGTGTATTGGTCGTAGAAATATTCGTTGCGGTTGTACCAGGAGCCGTGGTCTTGATAAGCTATGATTTCAATGGCGTCTTCCTTGTCTTCCAAAATAGGAGTCATATACCAGCCTTGCGCGTTAGGCTCTACTGCCACAGTTTTATACCAAGCCTGGTCAAGGGCAGAAACGGTGTTATTGGCTAGTAAACCTGCTTTGGTAGTATCAGAATGCGGGTGGTGGTGCTCTGGCATTTCTTTTCCGCCAGAAGTTACATAGTAAAGGCCCTCTTCAAACCACTTAAAGCTCCAGACTAAGCCAGTAACGCCCAGTGCTAAAGCAAGAAGTAGGCTGTAGAAACCGAGCACGTTGTGAAGGTCATAATTGACCCTTTTAAAGCTGCCTTTCCACTTAATTTTAAAACTCTTGTCGCGGTTAGACTTGTTCCATTTCTTGGGCCACCACATGATCAAGCCAGTAATGAGCAGCACCAGAAAGATGAGCGTGCAAACCCCCACAATTGGACGGCCAATGTTATAAGGCAGCCAGAGGGCGCGGTGCCCATCAATAATGAACCTGAAAAAGTCGAATTTCCCAGTGCCTATGGATTGCTGTTTCTGCAGGAACTCTCCGGTGTATGGGTTCAGGAAGATAGCTGTAAAGCTGCGCTTTCCGTTCTCAAAGCTGCTGAAGCCCACCGCGGCGGCGCTCTCTCGGTTACTGTAAGTGAGGCCAGTTGGCTTTGCACCGGGCATGTACGCCATAGCAGTGTCTAATAGCTGGCTGGGCGGCACAAAGCTTTTCTCTTGCACCTCCACAAAACGCCAAGGCTCTATGGCATCTTTGATTTCCTGCTGAAAGGCATAAAAGCAACCTGTAATGCTGACAATAAACACCACAATCCCTGACGCCAGACCCAGCCAAAGGTGAAGCCAATCATTGATGCGTCTAAGTATGCTTGGGTTGTTCCTTTTCTTGCCTTTCATGTTGTACCAGAATTAAAAAGTAAAAAAACACCAGCCTCAGCAGGCAATGCTGAAGCTGTGGTATTAGTTTTATTTTAGTCTTGCAATACCTCCTAAGAAGGAACCTTGTACCTCAGCCCCTTTAGTGGCTGTAGCAGTGGCTATGTCTGTTTGGTAAATGTTTACTACCCCATCAGCAGCTATGGCAGTATATACTTTGTCCCCGTCTACTAGGGCTGCAAAGCTTCTGCCCCCATTACCTGTGAAAACAGGCGCATTGGCTACCCGAGTAATAGTTTTGGCAGAAAGATCCACAATGGCAAGTCGAAGGTTCTTGTCAGACCACCGGTCGTCAAGAGTGGGTGGCACCACAGTTATTGCGGCAAACAGCTTGTTATTGCCTATGTAAATTGCGTGAGCAATCTTACCTCCGTTAGGCGCGGTGTCTGTGTTGAAGAAATAGTTTTGATCAAACTCAGTGCTTCCGGCGGCAATTCTTAAGATACCAGCTGGTTTAGTTGATTGGCTGTAACCGTTTGAGTAGCTGCTGTTGGAAACTGTATAGAGGTCGCCGTTCTCGGTTTCAAAAATACCTGAACGGGTGTTAAACGCTCCCGCTGGTCCTGTGCGGGTATCTTTAATCACTTTCTGCAATGCAAAACCCGGGTAGCTGTAAATGGCAACGTAACAGGTGTCTGTATTAGCTGTAGCGTAAGTAGTATGGTTTACTGGGTAAAATGTCTGGAACAATTGGTTGCCTCTTACCTGCATTCCGGTATGGAACAGCCAGTCTTGATTACTGGGGTGAATGTCGTTCATAGGTACTTCCGCTCTGTTGGTAATAGTATTGGAAGCAACATCTACTGTGTAGAACTTGGCGTTTAGTCCAGCGGTGGGGTTAGCGGGCATAGATACTCCTACCATGGTTTTGCCCGTGCCGTCCACATCAATAAATTCATTGTTGGCCATTTCAAACGTAAGCCCCGTTTTGGTGGTCAACTGATTAGAGGCATTCAGGCTGATAGTGTTCACGTCTGTTACGCCCAACCCGCCTATGCTATAGAAATTGCCGCCGCCGAAAGCGTAATCACGGTATCCTTCCTGCAACAGGCCGTTTCCGGTCAGGGAGATGGTGCCGTTCATGAGGTCGCCAGTTTGTACCACATAGTTAGTGGTAGCTGTAGATGTGGTCACGCCTACACCTAAGGCATATACTTTATCCGTTTCAGCAGCGGGGGTGGGGTCATCTTTATCATCACAAGAGAAAGCAGTAAACACTACTCCCGCAAATAAGCTGATCTTGGCTAATTGTTTTAACATAGACTTCATTAAGTTAATTATTGGTTGGAGATTCTTATTTATTGATAAAGTATCTGACTCTTAAGAAGAAAGAGCGACCAGGCTTCTGAAGCTTAAAATTATCAAAGAGCTTATTGTCGGTCAGGTTCCGGCACTCCAGAGATAAACCGTATTTGCCATTCTGCTGCGTGTAATTAATCATAGCATTGTGGGCTAGCTGGCGCGGAATCACATCTTGGTTATTAGACCCCAAATGATGTGGCGTGAAGTAATACTCTTCCACATAATTGAGGCTGTAATTGAAGGTGAGTACATTGTCTTTTGTGCCCAGGTCAGTGAAGGAATACCCTACTTCCGCGTTCCCGAAAAGGTAAGGTGTATTGGGGAGGCGGTGATCATAGCCCCAGTTTCTATAAACGGTAGTGCCGGTTTCATTTGTACTGGTAAAGGATTCCTGCTTGTCAATGATGTTTTGATAGGTAAGGTTTAAACCAAGCTGGAACTTGTTCTTCCAGGAGTATCTGAAGTCAGTTTCTGCACCGTTGGTGTTCACATTTCCAACATTAATGTATTGCCGGTCAATTGGCTGGGTTTGTCTCTGGTCTGGGCGGATATAATTACCTGATTTCCGATAGATATAATTTGCCTCTACTGCAATTTGGTGATCTGTGCGGATCTTGAAGGAGTAGTTAACTCCTACGTTTATATTGTCACTGTTCTCAGGTACAAGGTCAGGGTTTCCCCGGTAGTACAATCCATCGCCCAGTAGTTCTATGGCTTCAGGAAGGCGATAGGTATGTTCGTAAGAGGCCTTCAGTTGAAATTGAGGCAAAATAAAGCCGGCTGCAGCCAAACCATAGCCTACGTTATTGGTATTGGTCTGGGTAGGTGCGTAATAACCGGTGCCCGTTCCGTCTAAAACCCGTTCAAAGGAACTTGCATCTAATAGGTAAAGCTTTGAGAACGCCGTAGCATTAAACCGATGCTTGTTCATTTGCCAAGCAAAGCCCATTACCTGCTTTTTCAAGGACTGGGGGAACTGGTATGTCACGTTCTCAGGATCTTCCACGTCACTTGATTTTCGCTCAAAATCAGAAAATACATAGTTGAAAGAAAGAGAGTGAACAGGGTTAATCGCGTAGCTAAGGTTAGCCGTGGTCAAGCCTTCGTTGTCTTTGTTCTTTAGTTGTGTACGGTTTTGTTCAGCTGTACTGGTGGGCTTAGTCTCTTGAAGCCAGTTGTACTGTGCACGCGTAGTGTCAATGAGCCTGAACTGCGTCATGTTATAGGCGCTGTACAAACTCAGGTCAAGTCCCTCTACAAGAAGGTTCGTTTTCCGGTATTTTACCGTAGGGATTACAGACGAGGAACGGGAAGTGCGGGCGCCAAAAACCTGCTCCATGGTTACACCTGTCTGAATATCCTTTTCATTTCCTGATGCAATCACTCCCACCAAGAGCAAGTCTGCGTATTTCTTTCCGGAAACACCCCCTTCTAATTGGAGAGTACCCGATTTGTACTTATCATGAAAACGCTCAACTTCCCGCGCCTCTTCCCGTTGACCCGTGCTGAAGTTGATTGGCTGCACCTCCACTTTATAGTTATTGTCTGAATAGTTGTAGAACGCATTCGCCCGGAAAGTGAGTCCATTATCAGGATTGGTAAATGCTCCGTTCACAGAGGCCTTGTGGGTATTAAAGGATCCAAGGCCATAGGAAAAATCAAGAAAGTTGGGGTTGGCCCGCGTGACAATATTAACCGCCCCGCCTAAGGCATCAGCCCCCAAATGAATAGGAAGAACGCCTTTATATACTTCTACCCGTTCTGCCATAGTGACAGGTAAGTTGTTGAGCGTTAAAGATGATCCGAAATTATCCATGGGAATACCGTCCAGGAAAAACTTGACCTGCCTGCCGGTGAATCCGTTCAGGGAGAAGCTGAAGTTGGATCCCACGCCTCCGTCTTCGCGCACTCTAATGCCAGTAGTTCTGTTTAAGGCTTGGTTAAGGTCGGCGGAGGTGCTGTAAAGCTTTTTAGCATCCAGAACGGTCACATTGAAGCCTTCTTCTTTAACAATGGTTCCTTGGGTTTTCCCGGTAACCACCACCTCGCTTATTTTCTGGTTTTCTGACAGAACTATGGTGCCCAAATTAGTGGTACGCCCGGCTGCTATCTGTATTGGGGTAGTTTTGGTAGAGTATCCTACAAACGAGATGACAAGCTCATAATCACCGGAAGGAGCAGAAAGTGTGAAAGTACCGTCAGCCTTGGTCTGTGTAGCGGCTTCGGTTCCTTTTAAATATACGTTGGCAAATTCTATGGCATTACTTCCAGTATCTATGACCTTCCCAGAGATTGCTTCTTTTTTTTGCGCTTGCCCGGCAAAGGGAAGAGCTAGAAGTAGGCAAATGAAGAAAAAAATCCTTATCTGAAAGGAAATAGTGAATTGTGTAAAGTGCCGCGGGGAAAGTACTTCCATATCGCTAAACAAGTCGTTGACTTGTAATTAGACTTAATCTAAATAATGATTCAATATTAGGGTATAGATTTTAAAATGCCAAGTTATTTAGAATGATTCTACAGTAATTGAGATAAGAACATAGGTTGTCCTCTTCACCCAAGAAGGCAACAGTAGGCAGAAATAAAGAATGCTTGCTGTTTTAGGGCTGTTTTCTGAAAATAAGACCTAAAACAGCAAGCGGTGTTCAGTTTTAGTTTTGTTTCTCAGAAAGTACTTTCACCTCCTGTAAAAATTGGTCTACTTTTTCTTCGGGCGTGGCCCAGGAGGTGATCAGTCTAACCGCCGATTTGTTTTCAGGCATTTTTTTCCATACAAAAAAGCCGTAGTTTTTACTTAATTCAGCAATAAGGGTGTCTGGCAGAATAGGGAAAATTTGGTTTGATTGGGCTGGGGTCAAGAAAGTAAAACCTAGTTCCTGCAGTTGGGTGGCTATTTTTTGCGCCATTTGGTTCGCATGGGCAGCCAGTTCAAACATGAGGTTATGGCGTAGTAACTCGGCGAACTGCATTCCGAAGAGCCTTCCTTTGGCCATGAGCGCCCCGCGTTGTTTGATGTAGTACTTGAAATCTTTTTGCAGGCTCGGGTCGGTAATAATAATGGCTTCGCCAATCAATCCTCCGCACTTGGTAGCTCCTAAATAGAAGATATCGGTAAGAGAGGCCACATCTGCTAAACTTACATCATTAGTTGGTGCCGATAAGGCCATAGCCAACCTTGCCCCATCCATGAACAGAAGCAGGTTGTTTTGCTTGCAGAAAGTGGAGAGATCGGTGAGTTCTTGTTTTGTATAAATGGTGCCGATCTCGGTGGAATTAGAGATATATACTATGCGAGGTTTAACCGTATGAAACTCTGGAAACTTGTTCAGCAATGGTTGAATAGTAGCAGGCGTCAGTTTCCCATCTGGGGTGGGAACCGTTTCAATCTTATGCCCAGTAGCTTCAATGGCACCCGCCTCATGATTATTTATATGTCCTGTCTCGGCCGCAATCACAGATTCATATGATTTTAGGAAGGCTCCTAAAATGATAAGATTCGCCAGCGTGCCGCCCGCCACCAAATGCACCTCAACCTCTGGTTTCTGACAAAGCGTTTTGATGGCCGCTACAGCCTCCAGAGTAAATTGATCGTTGCCATACCCCGCTTGTTGGGTAAAATTGGTTTCTGTCAATCTTTGAAGAATGTTAGGGTGGCAGCCTTCGCTGTAATCATTGGTGAAGCTATATAACATCTAAGTAGTTCTAAGGGTAAGAATTTGCGTCAAAGATACGGCTGCCAACGCTTCAATTTGTATTATCAGGCTAAGTCTCTTTTAAAAGAGTAGAGCTTTGAGGTGTTTAAGTTGCGACAAATGAAGAAGAGGGGTGTAGCTGAAAGTAGTATAAAACAGAAAAGCCACTCAAATGAGTAGCTTTTCTGTTATTTCTCCTCTTGAATTACAGTCAATCAAGTTCAAGAAAATCTGATAGGAGTATTGGATCTGAGTTAGTCTGTGTCAGTGGGGTTTCCATGCGGTTCAGGCGGCCCTTTGGGCGCTGGGGTTTTTCACCCGGGGCCGCCGTTGGTGCTACCTCTTGA
>NZ_LRML01000010.1 GCF_001647285.1 Rufibacter roseus | reverse complement strand
TTTTAACCTGTTTTTTCAGAAAACAGGTTAAATTCGCAATAGGCCTTTTCCTTTATCCCTGAGGGAGAAGGGTAAAATGAGGAGTAATCCTAGCCGCTTCGTGGCACCTTTGATTTTGCCAGAACCATTTCTGTTTTCGGGCTGTTTTAAGAAAACCTCGCCTAAAAGACGAACATCAAAGCATTCAACAGAAAGATTTTCAATACTTTAAGAAAAATAAACAAACGTTAGCCTTTTTGTTGTATTTTTATTTCTGATAACTTTACTAGTAGCAGTTAGAACTTCTGACTCAGGTTAACAGACTACTTTTGAATAGGAAGTAGGATTCTTAACCCGTTTCTAAACAGAGCAACCCTCTTTTCCTCAAACTAAACAAACCACAATATGTCAAAGAAGAGCACCATGGCTTTCTTGCTGGCCGCCGCAATGTTTTCACAAGCGGAAGTACAGGCCCAGAAAAAGGCAGCACCAACAAAAAAAACAGCCACTGCTACCAAGGCACAGGCTAACAAAACACAACTGGTAGAAAAAGTGACCCGCAAGAATGGCGAGCTAGTCATTCCGTACGAGAAATACGTGCTGCCCAACGGCCTTACCGTGGTGGTGCACGAAGACCATTCTGACCCTATTGTGCACGTTGACGTGACCTACCATGTAGGCTCCGCCCGTGAAGAGGTAGGCAAATCTGGCTTCGCGCACTTTTTTGAGCACATGATGTTCCAGGGCTCAGACAACGTGGCCGACGAGGAGCACTTCAAGATTGTGTCAGAGTCGGGCGGTACATTGAACGGAACCACCAACCGCGATAGAACCAACTACTTCGAGACTGTGCCTTCAAACCAGCTGGAGACGGCGCTGTGGCTGGAGGCTGACCGTATGGGCTTCCTGCTGGATGCCGTAACCCAACAGAAATTTGAGGTGCAGCGCGAAACCGTGAAAAACGAGCGCGGACAGCGGTACGACAACGCCCCTTACGGCTTAGTCTATGAAAAAGTAAGCGCCGCTCTTTATCCGTACGGTCACCCGTATTCTTGGACCACCATCGGGTATATTGAAGACCTGAACCGCGTGGACGTAAACGACCTGAAGAACTTCTTCCTGCGCTGGTACGGACCAAACAACGCCACCTTAACCGTAGGCGGAGACGTCACGCCTGAGCAAGTGGTGAAACTGGCTGAAAAATACTTCGGCTCTATTCCGCGCGGACCTGAGGTGAAAGACATGAAGCTGCCGGCTCCGGTGCTTACCCAAGACCGCTACATTTCTTACGAAGACAACATCCGCTTCCCGATGGTGCAGATGACCCTGCCCACCGTACCAGCGTATCACCCAGACGAGGCCGCGTTGGATGTATTATCTCGTATAATTGGCGGTGGCAGAACCTCCATCATCTACCAGAACCTGGTAAAAACCCAGAAAGCCAACCAAGCCGGCTCTTACCATTCTACCTCTGAATTGGCAGGTGAATTCACCCTTATGGCCCGCACCTTCCCGAACCAGACACTGGCCGAAATGGAGAAAGAACTGCGCAATGCGTTAGCCGAGTTTGAGAAGAAAGGCGTGACCGATGAAGACCTGGAGCGATTTAAGGCGTCTGCTGAGGCCAGCTTTATCAACCGTATGTCCAGCGTGAGTGGTAAAACTTCAACGTTGGCTGCTTACCAGACCTTCACGGGTAATCCTAACTATCTGAGCAAGGAGCTAAAAGCCATTCAGGCCGTAACCAAAGACGATGTCAAGAGAGTGTACAACCAGTACATCAAAGGAAAAAAAGCCGTTGTCTTGAGCGTGGTACCGAAGGGCAAGCCTGAAATGGTGGCCGCTAAAGACAATTACACCGTTGACAAATCTGGCTACAAAGCCCCTACTGATCAGTACGCCGGACTGAAATATGTAAAAGCGCAAGACAACTTTGACCGTAGTAAAAAACCGGCTGCAGGCCCTAACCCTACCATTACCGTTCCTCCGTTCTGGAAGCAGAACCTGGCCAACGGCATAAAAGTGATTGGTACCAAAAACGACGAGGTGCCAACCGTTACCATGCTGTTCACCTTACAAGGCGGACACAAACTGGAGGCACATGACCCTTCTAAGGCCGGTCTCGCTTCTCTGACGGCGGCCATGCTCAATGAAGATTCTGAAAAATACACTTCTGAGGAAATTAGTGCGCAGCTGGAGAAATTAGGTGCCTCTGTATCTTTTGGCAGTGGCTCTGAGAGCATGACCGTATCAGTGCAAAGTCCGGTTAAAAACCTGGATGCTACTCTAGCTCTATTGGAGGAGCGCATGTTTAAGCCTAAGTTCTCCCAAGATGATTTCGACCGCCTGAAAAAGCAGCGTATTGAGGCTATTGCCAACCAAAGCACACAACCTACGGTGGTGGCCAACAACGTGTACAGCAAAATGCTTTATGGCGAAGGCCACATTCAGGCCATTCCGGACATTGGAACGGTGAAAACGGTAGAGAATATTTCTTTGGATGACGTGAAGAAATTCTATCAGAACTACTTCTCTCCAAGCGTGACCAACTTGGTGATAGTAGGCGACGTGGAGCAGCAGCAGATTATGCCGAAGCTGGCGTTCTTGAACAAGTGGGCGCCTAAGCCGGTGAACATGCCTGCCGTTGCCAAAATTAAAGGCATCGACAAAACCAAAATCTTTATTGTAGACAAAGAGAAAGCGGCCCAGTCTGAAATACGCATAGGCTACATGGCCTTGCCGTATGATGCCACCGGCGAATACTACAAAGCCTCTTTGATGAACTACGTGTTGGGCGGAGCTTTTAACAGCCGAATTAATCTGAACCTGCGCGAAGACAAAGGCTACACCTACGGCGCCCGCTCCGGCTTCTCCGGTACTGAGGAAGTTGGTCCATTCACCGCCTCTGCCGGCGTCCGTTCCGATGCCTCTGATTTATCAGTGATTGAGTTTATGAAAGAGATCAAGCGTTTCAGAGAAGATGGAATCACCGACGAGGAGCTGGCCTTTATGAAAAGCGCCATCGGGCAGTCAGATGCCCGCCGTTATGAGACCTCGTTTCAGAAAGCATCGTTCCTGAACAACATGCTGCGCTACAACCTGGAGCCTGACTATGTGGCCAAGCAGAACGAGATTCTGCAGAACATCACCAAAGAGGAAATCAACGCCCTTGCCAAAAAGTATCTGCCGGTTGACAACATGAGCATTATGCTGGTAGGCGACAAAGCTTCTATCAAACCAAAGTTGGAAAAATTGGGTTATGAAGTAGTGGAGCTTGACCCAGACGGTGCTCCAATTGTAGCCAAGGTAGAAACTCCGGCTGCTCCGGTAGAAGCAGATTCTAAAACTAAATCTAAAAACAACCGCAAGGCTAAGAAAGTAAACGGCCGCGTGTTTAACTAAGCTCAATCAGGAGCAGCTGGTATTATCAGCGTATCCGTTTTAAAGGCGTTTTCGGGAAATCAGCCCGAAAACGCCTTTTTTATTTTTCACTCTTCATAACTGGCACTACTCGTAACATCTCAAATGATTCAGCCCATCTCCAACAGCTTGAGCTTGTGAACAAGCTGAAAGAGGAGCTGACAGCAAACCCAGCTAAAAAAGATTTTAGAAGATTTCTTAAGCAAGGTGGTTTTAGGAAAATTGAAACTTTTGTACCGCATCAAGAGCATCTACCTTCTGCTGCTGAGTTAATGCATCTCTAGTTCTTTCTACTTCAGGTAAAGCAAGAATGCCCTTTCAACAATGCAGGGCAAATAAACTTCTGTGAAAACAGGTATTAAAACAATTTAGGCAACAAAATGACTACCCTTTTACGTAAGCCTCAAGGCCTATGGCAACAAAGAGTCGGTTTTGAAACTGCCCTCTTTTCACTTATTTTAAGCCGAACTTGTAACTCTCTGCAAGTCTAGCTTCTCTGATTTTGAATCCTGCATTTTTGATAAAAAATATAGCGCACATACTACGCCACAACTCTTTATTGCCGCAGCTTGCCCTGTGCATGTTGCTGTTGCTTTCAGCCTGCGGGAGTAGCCCCGAAACAGAACAAGAAGATTCTTTATACCTGTTTAAACCAGGCAAAAATTACCCATACCTGTTAACGGCCAAAGATTCCAGCGGCACAATATTCTCTACCGATACGGTCACTCTTTTTGTGAAGGACTCATCCGCCACAGATTATGAAGAAGAGCAGGAGCATACCTACTACAGCCTTTCGTTGGCAGGACATTGGTCAACTGACAGCATTCCGGAGCAAATACCAGCTCAACTCACCGCCGATGAACATGCGTACACCCTGGCATTTCCATCTATTTACCAGCATGACTTCACTTCCTATACCCTTCCGTTAGAAGTTGACTGGATGATGGAGGAGGGCAAGGAGAAGAATCAGCTGGTCAAAGGTTTAACCGCTGGCACGTTACATCCTGGCCCTTCCTACTCTATTAGGCGGGTGCTCACCTACGTTGGCGCCGAAGATCTGAAAATCGGCAAAAGCAAATACTCTAAGTGCCGTAAAATGATTGCTTTAGATGAGAGCCCTATAGGCAAGGTAAAAGTCACGTATTGGGTACATCCAGAATCAGGCTTTGTGCAGGCTTTGTACCAGCATGTATCGGGTGAACGAGAATTTGTTCTTCAACAAAAAACGTAAACATCTGCCTGCCCACTTGGGTCTGATCTTAATTCATCTCTCTCTTTTCTCGTCGAGATCAACACCTCCCTTTCGCCCAGTATCCACTTCATCCAATCTGTTTTTAATTTCATTACCTGAATAGGTTTAAACTCTTCAATCTGTTGAATTGAACACATGCGCCTACTCCACATGCCTAATGCTACAGGGCAGCGAATGTCGTTTTGAACCTGAACGTTTTGGGGCTGTTTTTCAGAAAGTAAGGCTAAAACACTTAAAAGCTTTTCCTCAGTTGAACCCCTGCGTAGAAATTACGGGCGGGCGCAGCCTGAAAGTATCGGTTCCCGAAGCCATTTAAATCATTGCCCAAGCTATACACTCGGTCAGTGGCATTGTCTATTCCGCCGTACACATCTACATGCCACTTCCCCTGAAAAGTACGCCGGAACCCAGAGCGGGCTCCCACAATAAAGTAAGCGTCAGCGTACACGGTGTTCTGGTTGTTCAGCGGAATTTCATCTGAATAGTTAGCGGTGGCATTGAGGTAAAAGCCTGGCTTGGTATCTACATCTAAACCTGCAACAGCTACATGAGGCGCGGTGCCCGGGAGGCGGTTACCTGTGAAATCATTCTCGTTTTGCCGATACTCCTGAAACAGGAAACGATTATAGGTATAAGCGCCCCAAACTTTCAGTAAACTCAGCGGCTGCTCCGGCTTCTGCACAATAGCGTATCCTAGCGCCAGCTCTACCCCTTGCTGCTTTGTTTCGCCGGCATTATCAAATACCGCCACTCCTGAAGAAGTGGTGCGGCTCACGATTGTTTCCTCCAGGGTAAACCAGAACCCCACTAAATCATAGGTAAAACGCTGGTTCAACAGATTTCCGCGCAAGCCCACTTCATAATTCAAACCTCGCTCCGGCTGCAGATCTGTATTAATGCTGCCATCTGAAGGTCTGATTTCTGCCTCGGTTGGCGGAGAGAATCCTGCGCTCACACTGGTGTGTACTGACAAAGTGGGCGATACCACCTTCACCAGTCCCACCCGAGGCGAAAATTGCGCGTCAATGCTGCGATTCTGCTTAAAGTTTGGATTGGTAGCGGCATCAGAAACTCGGGCTATCTCATAACGCAAACTATTCAGACTGGCACCCAGCGTCAGCAGGAAATTGGCTGGCAAGTCTACTTCGGCCTGCCCAAAAATGAACCCTTCTTTGATGGTTACTTCATCATCAATATTTAAAGCACCGGGAGTACCGGCATTGTTCACGTACTGCCGGGCATTTACAAACCGCTGATGCCCCTCTGCCCCTACCGTAAAGCGCATGGGCAAACCTGCCAGATCGGTACGATAAGTGGTGCGGGTACGGCCGCCAAAACTCTGGTTCAGGTTCCGTTCATAATCGGTCACGAAAGGGTGATCCAGAAAACTGAAGTTCCCGAACAAAGAGGTGGTGTTGCTCCAGCGTTCGTTGAACTGGTAATTATGCACCAGGCCCAGGTTCAGTCCTTCCACGTGGAGTGTGGCATTTTGGTCTTTGTTTAGTTGCCTTGCCGCCCGCGGGTTCGCTTCAAACTGCTCATGGGTGAGCGCGCCAGGCAGTTCATAAAACAAATCAGAATACAAGGCATGGAAGGAGAGGCTCTGCTTCTCTGTTGGCGTGAACTGCCCTGATAGCAACAAGGTTTTTCTGTCCATGGCACTTTGTTCACGGTAGCCATCTAACGTCTGATTGTCGTAGCGCAGCAGCAGGTTTGATTTTTCACTGGCCACACTGGCGGCAGCGGTATAACGGCGCAATCCATAAGAACCCACCAAGCCGCCTGCCATCACACTGCTTTCCTCAGGCTTTACCGTTTCCAGCAGAATAGTGCCACCCGTGCCGGCTCCGTACACGCTTCCCGCGGGGCCTTTTATCACTTCAACGTTGCCAATGGTAGCGGCATCTAGCGTGTTCAAAGGAATGGTTCCGTTGGCCTCTAACAGCGGAATCTCATTCAGGTACATCTTTACGTTCCGCACTCCGTATGGCGCCCGCAGGCTGCTTCCCCTAATGGAGATCCGGTAGCTGGCGGTGGCCCTTTCCTCCATGCGCACCCCAGGCAAGGTGTTAAGCGCTGGTACCAGTGTGGTCTGCGGGAAACGCTCTAACTCTCGGGTAGAAAGCAACCCTATGGCACCGGCAGTTTGAAGCAAAGGTCTGCGGGTTTCATAGCCTGTCACCACCACTTCCTGCAGATTTACGGCCAATGGCTCCAGCAGTACCACCAGTTCCTGCCTGCGCAAGGCTATTTTTAAGGTTTTATGGGTTAGGGAACGGGATACAATCAGACTATCTACCGCACTGGGCAACTCCACAGAGAATCTCCCGGCTGCATCGGTTACGGCTATGCTTTGTCCGTTAGTGAGGCTGAGCACGGCGGCCTCCAATGGTCTTCTGGTTTTCGTGTCCAGCACCTGGCCCTTTACAATTATCTGGGCATCTGCGGAAAACATAAGGCCAAAAAGCAAAAACGCAAAAAGGTATTTCATGAGTAAATGTGTAGCAAAGAAGATTTGATTCGGAGGAGGCTGCCACCGCAGTCTGAAACAAAGCAGAAGTAAATCAGTTTTACAAAGAGGTATAAATTAAACATGGCGGCAGTGTCACCTTCCATACGCATACTGCCCCACCCAAACTGTGAAAAAATGAAAAAAAGTATCTCATCTACCGTTCTTCAGCTGTTCTTGACAGTATTTCTGGCGCTGCCTGTAGCTGCTCAGGTTAAAAAAGAAGCTATTTCTGAAAGCGTGCAAGGTCATATTTTTAAACCTGCGTTGCTGGCTCCTACAGATGCCAACGTACGTCAACTGAAGGCCCCGGCAGGTTTTACCGTCACAAAGTTCGCTGAAAATTTGGGTAAGCCCCGCATGCTGGCCATTGCCCCAGACGGCACGGTGTACGTAACTAGCCGCGATGCCGGCACGGTTACCATGCTGCAAGATAAAAACAAAGACGGCAAAGCAGAGGTCACCAAAGTAGTGGCGCAGAAGGAGAACATGCACGGCATTGCTCTCAGAGATGGCAAGGCTTACCTCATTACCGTAAATAAGGTTTACACCACCGAGATCAACAAAGATGGCACCTTTGGTTCATTAAAAGAAATCATGGATGGTTTGCCAGAGGGTGGTCAGCACAACAATCGCACCCTGGCCTTTGGCCCTGACGGAAAACTTTATATCAGTGTGGGGAGCACCTGCAATGCCTGTGAGGAAACCAGCGACTTAAACGCCACGATGCTTCAGGCCGATGCTGACGGCAAAAACCGCCGCATTTTTGCCAAGGGCTTGCGCAACACCATAGGGTTTGACTGGCACCCACAGACCAAAGTCTTGTATGGTTTTGACCATGGCATAGACTGGCTAGGCGATGAAGTATCTAAAGAAGAATTTAACAAACTGGAAGACGGGGCAGACTATGGCTGGCCTTATGTCTATGAAAACGGAAAGCCCAACAAAGCTGATGAACCCAAGAACATGACTTGGGCCGAATACGCTAAAAAGGCGAAGAACCCGGAACTCATGTACAAAGCACACGCGGCACCGCTGGGTATGGTTTTCTACACCGGCTCACAGTTTCCGAAAGAATACCAAGGAGATGCCATTGCCACAATGCACGGCTCCTGGAACCGCCAAGAGGCCGTAGGGTACAATCTGGTGCGAGTAAAATTTCAGAACGGTCAGCCCACGCAGATTGAGGAATTTATTACCGGCTTTTTAACCAACAATAACAAAGCGCAGTTTGGCCGCCCCTGCGGAATTGCCCAACACCCCGACGGCTCTCTGCTGTTCTCTGATGATGACAACGGAGTCATCTATCGTGTGGCCTACACCGGCAAAAAATAAATTGTGCCTTAAGCGGCGAGGCGTTTTAGGGCTGATTTTAGAAAATCAGCCCTAAAACGTTTGTCTTGTGGCTTACCCAAGCTGTAGGCCAGGCATAGGCGCAGAATATGGCTCCTCATCCTGTTAAAGCAAAATCACGTAACATACACTGTCGCTTTTTGCTACACGCAGTATATTCTGCCCTATACCAACATTTTACCACTATGAAAAACACAGCCAACTTTTTTGCATTCCTTTTACTTGCTGCCATGTTTACTCTTACTTCCTGCGGAGACCAAAAGCCTGCAGAAACCACTGGCAACACCGTCACAGAAGACATGGTAGACGGAGCAGACGGCGGGCTAGACTCGCTAGATTTATCTTCAGAATCTAATAATACCTCAGGCGCAGACACTGTTCAACTGTAGCCTTCGCATTCTTAGACGGCACGTACTGAAAACAACAAGATAGATAAATCTGTGGCAGGCTTACGTACTGAAAGCCTTCAGCTGTGCCTTGTTTGTTTACCTACTCACAAGAAGGGAAGGAACATTCATGCCACCTAAACTGTTGTAGGTACATATAAATTGAGGCGAAGCGTGTAGCTTTGCAAGTGGCATTGAGAGCCTCCTTCATTTTTAAAAGAGATTACTATGAAAGTTGAAATATGGTCTGATGTGGTTTGTCCGTTCTGCTACATTGGTAAGCGTAAGTTTGAGAAAGCCTTGGAAACCTTCGGCCCTAAGGATAAAGTAGAGATAGTGTGGCGTAGTTTTCAGTTAGACCCTGATCTACAACCAGTAGCTGGCCAATCGGTGCATGAGTACCTGGGCAAACGCAAAGGAACCTCCACCGCCGAAGGAAAGCAGATGAATGATTACATGGCGGGCGTTGCCAAGGAAGTAGGGTTAACCTATGATTTCGACAAGGCCATCATCAACAACACCATGGATGCGCACCGCTTGCTTCACCTGGCCAAGGAGCACAAATTGCAAGACCAGATGAAAGAGCGTTTGTTTGCCGCTTACTATACCGAGGGCAAAGACATAGGCAACCATGACGTTTTGGTGCAGCTAGCCGAAGAAGTTGGTTTAGACGGTACCGAAGCTAGAAACGTGTTACAATCTGATGCCTATAAAGCCGAAGTTCAGCAAGACCAATACGAAGCAGCACAAGTTGGTGCCCGCGGTGTACCATTCTTCGTGTTCAACAGCAAATATGCTGTATCTGGCGCCCAACCTACTGAGCTATTCCAGCAAGTATTGGACAAAGTGTGGGAAGAAGAAAAGCCCGTTGATTTAAGTGCCGGCAGCGAAGGCTTCTGCACCGTAGACGGTGAGTGCAACTAAAATATTTGACAGCACTGGAAGCAGAAGAGGCACCTGCAAATGCAGGTGCCTCTTCTGTTTCCAGTGCTTTTTCTGTCAGCTTACGTTTTTGAGCTGATTTTCAAAAACAAGCCTAAAACGCTGGCTTATTCAAAGCTTTGCTCTGTAGTGACGTAACCAGTTCCTTTACTTAAGTGCCACTACACCTTCTACTGTTTTTCTGGCCTTTTTAGTTTGAGCATCGGGCTGGCCTCCTCCTACGCTAATGGTCACAGTGCCCGGCACGTATTCGGCGCTACCGTCTTTGTCAATGACGGTGAGATCCTGCGGACGAAGTTTAAATTTTACCACTTTGCTTTCGCCTTTTTTAAGCGAAATACGCTGGAATCCCTTCATGGCTCTGATAGGTGTTTTAAAGCCGGGCACCTGCTGAGAGATGTACAACTGCACAACTTCTTCCCCGTCCATTTTGCCAGTGTTGGTTACCCGTACGCTCACCGGAACCGGAGCGTGTAACTGCGCATTGGCTGGCACGCTCAGCTGATCATACGCAAAAGTGGTATAGCTCAGGCCATGGCCGAAGCCGTACAGAGGCTGGCCTTTAAAATAACGGTACGTGCGGTTTTCCATGGAATAGTCACCGAAAGGCGGCAGGTCATTATCGCTGCGGTAGAAAGTAACCGGTAAACGGCCAGCCGGATTATGATCGCCGAACAGCACATCGGCAATAGCCGTGCCCGCCGATTGCCCCGCGTACCAAGCATTCACAATAGCCGGAACATTCTCCGCCTCCCACGGAATAGCAATGGCGCTGCCGGTCATCATCACAAACACCACTGGCTTGCCTGTGGATTTCAGGGCATTCATCAAATCGGTCTGTACTTTGGGGAGTAAGATGGAGGTGCGGTCGCCACCGTTAAAACCTGGCTCATCTACAGGCATTTCCTCTCCTTCCAACTGCGGAGAGATGCCGCCTACAAAAATGATGGCATCAGCATCTTTCACGCGTCTGGCCAAGGCTTTGAAATTGGTTTTAGCGAAGTTGCCAGCCCGTAGTTGAATAGAGGCCTTGCCTTCGGCTTGGTAGTACTCCAGAACCAGGCGGTACTTCTTTCCTTTCTCCGTGGCTAGCTTAAAGTTCTTAGCTCCCCATCTGTTCCGGCTCCAGGCGTTGAGTTGTTCCTTGCCGTCTACTAAAAGTCTATAGCCATCATCGCCTTCTACTTCAAAGGTGATGGAGCCGGTTTCGTTGGCGGTGAAATCTGTGGTGTAGCGGGCCGAGAAATTATAGGCTTTCATAGCGCCTACCACAGTCTCGCCTTCCTGCCAGTTATGGTCTACATTGTTTTCCTGACGAACGGCAACGGGTTGGCCTGTCAGTTCTTTGTTGTTGAAGTACTCGGCCTGTACACCCGGCTTGCCGTTGAAGCTGAGTTGCGGGATAATGTTGGTGTAAGCCAGCAGGGTGTCTTTGGTGAACGTAATGGCTTGCTCATACACCACCTGCGTACCCGGGCCTACTTTACGCTTTATGCCCTCCAGCGCCGTCACAATCTCAGATGGGGTACCGTTGTAGTTACCAAGCACGGCAATGGCATTGTCAGCATTAGGACCCACTACGGCTATCTTTTTCAGGTTCTTGCGCAGGGGCAGCGTGTTCTTTTCATTCTTCAGAAGCACCATGCTCTGCTGAGCCATTTTGAGCGAGTGCGCTTTGTGTGGCGCACTTTCCAGCACACTTACCGGTGTCTGTGCATATTTCACCATGGCCACCGGATCAAACATACCCAACCGGAACCGGATGGTGAACAACCTCTTCACTGACACATCTATCATACGCTCCGTGATCTGTCCGTTTTTCACGGCCTGCACCAGAGCTTTATAGGCGTCGGTACCGCAGTCAATGTCGGTGCCATGCATCACGGCATCAGCAGAGGCAGAAGCGGCGTCAGGGTGGGTTTTGTGGTTTTTGAAGAAGTCGTCAATGGCCCAGCAGTCAGAGGTCACGTAGCCGGTGAACTTCCACTGGTTGCGTAGTATGTCGTTCATGAGTTGATCGGAGCCGCAGCAGGGCTGGCCTTTAAAGGCGTTGTAGGCACACATGACCCCGGCTACTTTGGCATTTACCACCAGCTCCTCAAAGGCAGGCAGATAGGTATCCCATAAATCATAGTCAGACGGCACGGCATTGAACACGTGGCGCTCCGGCTCCGGACCGCTGTGCACGGCGTAGTGCTTGGCACAGGCCGCCGCTTTCAGGTATTTTGGGTCATCGCCCTGTAAACCGCGTACAAAAGCTCGGCCTAGCATGGCGGTCAGAAACGGGTCTTCACCGTAGGTTTCCTGTCCTCTGCCCCAGCGCGGGTCCCGGAAAATATTGATGTTAGGCGTCCAGTACGTGAGACCTACATAGCGTTGCCCTGATTTACCCTCGGCAATGGCTTTGTTGTAGATGGCTCTTCCCTCTAGAGCGGAGTAGTCTGCCATTACCTCTAGAGAGGTAGTATCAAAGGTGGCGGCCATGCCAATGGCCTGCGGGTACACCGTTACTTTGTAAGGTGTGCGGGCCACTCCGTGCAGCACCTCGTTCCACCAATCGTAGCTCGGAATGCCTAGTCTTTCGATGGCTGGAGCAGAATTGAGCATCTGCGCCACCTTTTCTTCCAGTGTAAGCCGCGACACCAAATCATTTACCCGGACTTCTATGGTCAAAGATGGGTTTTGGAACGGATAAGTATACTGTTCTTCCTTGGCAGAAATAAAAGAAACGGCTCCTGCCAGAACCGCCACTATTAGAAAAGTAAAGATTGTTTTCATAGGCAAACGAGGTTAGCTGATTTTAAAATGTAAAATAGACACTAATTATTAGAGAAGCTACCACTTTTGCAAAAAACTGATAAAAAAGATGCTTCAATTTTGCATTTCGCAACTAACAGAACGTTTTTAGGCTCGTTTTTTTAAAATGACTTCAAAAACACAACTTCTGTTTTTATAAGCTTAACTGGCATAGGATTCTTCTTGCCATCGCTTTTGCTTTATAGCTTTTGGTAGTAACATAAAGATAAAAGCACAGCAGTAATGAGACGTGAGGGATCTACTACTTACTATTTGAGGGGTTAGTAAACAGGTACCAACCTACTCCAATAAAGTAGAAAAACGGCAGAGCCAAGAATTGAAAATTTAGCGCCAGTCCTGAAAAAGAAAATTCAAAGTCAGTAATCCACCGCACCACAAGAAAAAGCCAAAGTAGGGCAGGTAACAGCAGAAAAATTGGCAATAACCAACTTCTGTTTTTTAATGAATTATAACGCCTGGTTAAGACGGCAGGAAGAGAAAAAAGTACCAATGCGACAGCCACAAACAAATTCACTAGCAGATACCTGTTTACCCCAAAAGATTCGGTGCGAAGCTGTGTTACAGTTAACTTGTCTTTTGTTGCCCATAATAGCACCAACATGAGAAGTAGTGCGATACTAGAGGAAAGCGCTACTTTCTGTAACAGCATGGCCAACAAGTGAGTGGTATTTTTACTGACGATTATGTAAAGCCCTGACATTCCTAAAAGCAGAATAATGCCCTGGAATAGCAACTTGTACCAACCCGCTTGCCTAAGAGCAGTTTCCCTTTCTGTGTAAATAGTATCGAAATTACTTTTCTTTTCTTGCAGGTAGTTACAGGGCGAGGAATGAGAGCTTTCATTCTGGGCGTTGGGCAAAACAACTTCAGATGCATGTGTCTGAAACATACTATCAGGAAAGCTATCAGAGGGATAGGTATTGCACATATGAATGGGAAACAACTTAAGTTCATTGGGCTTAGAGGCGATCACAAACTTTTTCCCGTTTTCAATTCCAGATACACTGCAAGAAGAAAATACATCTGCCGCGGCCACTACATATTGCTGACCAAAAGATTTGCCCCAGTATCTATGTACCTTCAACACATAAATATTGTGTTTTATTAATCCTACCAGATCCTTTTCTTCCAGCGCACATTCAAAACTTGCCTCAAAAACAAAACCATCCGCTTGCCCCTCCTGTATAAAATCTTTACTGTAAGCACATGTACAAGCCCAACTACGAACAGGCAACAGTAGGAAAGAGGTAATTAATAGCAAAAGGGCAAACGGTCTTTTACCTAAGATCATAGCAAGACATCTATAAGAATGGTAATGTTAGCAGTAGTTCTGTAAATTGAGCCATGATTCGAATTACTTTCATAATTTGCCTCGCCACGTGGTGCTTGGTTGCTCCTGCCCAAGCCCAACAACTAACAAAAGAACAACTGCAGCATGTAGCTGACGACTTGCTAATTTCAACAAAGTACACTGCAGAAATTCAGCAGGTGTTGCCTATAGTAGATGACTTACAAGTAATTGTTTTGGTGCCTCACTACCGCGAGCACCCAAGCATAATTCTGCTAAAGAAAGATAAAAACACTAATACCTGGAAACGCACCTTTGAATGCTTGAGCCCTGGCATTGAGGTTAACCCTTTAGGCTTGTTTGACTGGCATACCACACCCACCAACACAGGCATAGACTTTGTCCCAAACAACATCAAAGTCAATTCATTTACCGATAAGACAATTGTCAACCTTATTGAGACATCGTTTACTGTGAAAGGTGGGGTACTTATTCCGTACCAGAACTTTGTTCATATGAACACTGCCGATGAACAAAGTCAGAAAGAATTCACTCCTTATACCATTGATAAAACACAGTACTTTGATTTCGCAAATCAACTAGCGAACAAAAAGCATTCTAAAACCGACGCCTCAAACTGTATGATTTTTGACACCCCACTGGTGCAAAGCTGTTCTTTAAAAAAGGTAGAAGGCAAATACCAGATTGTGGCAACCACTCAAAATAACCAAACCTGGACTTATACCTTTGACGGCATTGACCCAAACTGTAAATACTTGGTGAACAAAAAAATAACTGTAACTAAAAATTAACCAAGGCTCTACCAGAAAACAGTAGGTACTGTATCTTTCCTTTTACTCGCCTTTACCATGAAGCCACATTACTATCTGCTCCTTCTCGTCTTATTAGCTGGCTGCAAATCAACCCAAACTGCGAGCTCAAACCAAGACCAGAACAATGTTGTCAAAGTCACCACTAAAGGGTCGGCAGGTTCCTCTTCCACTAGATCAGGAGATCAGGTTATCTTTAACGGCAGCAATAATCTAGTAGACATTGTGAGTGAAAATGCGGCCTATTTTAACAACAGCCATGACGTAATTATCATTCAGGGCAGCCATAACATCATTAAACTTTACAACACAAACGTATTACAGATGGATCGCTACTCAACTGACACACTGGTTCTGGTGGGTAACAACCAACGCTACGTCATGTTAACCGATAATGAGGTGCACCTGAAAAAGTCAAATGTGCGCACCGACACCGTCCAGATGACCACCCCCGCCTACAACTTCAACCAAATTGCTCAGGAAGTAAAACCTGAAGACAAAGCCTGGGAAACCATACAGCATTACTTGACAGAAATCAAACAGGGCAACAAAGAAGCTTATTACCAACTAGCTGAAATGTACAACTTTAGCCTGCAAGATGTCCCGCTGAATACAAATAAAGCCATTGAGCTCTATGAATACGGAGCCGCTAACCAAGAGATTCTCTCTATCCGGCGATTAGCTGACATTTGGTACAAGGGTACTTTTGACAAAAAGCCTGATAAGAACAAAGGTCTTTACTACTATAAATTAGGCGCTCAGTTAGGTGACGAGTATTGCAAAGATGCGCTTGCAACAATGAACAGCAAACAGTAAACAGTTACCAATAAGTATGAGGCAGTAAATGCTTCCCTATCTTTTCCGAGTCAGAACTCTTTCAAATGTCTTTATCCCCTGAAACCACAGCCTTAGCTCAACGCATCTGGAATTACCACCAACTGCACCACTCCCTCAAGCCGGCCAGCGCTATTTTGGTATTGGGCAGCCATGATTTACGCGTGGCCGAACGAGGTGCTGAATTGTTTCTGCAGGGTTATGCTCCTTCACTGCTTTTCTCTGGTGGCTACGGTAGGCTCACTGAGGGCAACTGGACCCAAACCGAGGCTGAAAAATTTGCGCAAATAGCCATAGACAAGGGCGTACCTAAAGAAAAGATTCTAATAGAAAATAAGTCTACGAACACTGGGGAGAACATCGCCTTTTCTCACCAGTTGCTGCAACAAAGAAACATTCCCGTTGATAGTCTTATTCTGGTGCAGAAACCCTACATGGAACGCCGAACCTACGCCACGTTTCTACAGCAATGGCCAGGGCCGAAAATAAACTTTATGGTTACCTCACCTCAAATTAGTTTCACAGACTATCCTAATGAAGAAGTTTCGGTAGAACAGGTCATCCATATTATGCTGGGCGACTTACAGCGGATAAAGGTGTACCCTCAAAAAGGCTTTCAGGCGTACCAGGAAATTCCGGAGAAAGTATGGGAGGCATTTGAAATACTAAAACAGCAAGGCTTTACGAGCCATTTACTGCCGGAGGAATAGCCGAGCCAATCCCTAAAAGCCTTTCAAATTTCTAAGGTTGTTTTTGCCCTGATTTTCTAAAAGTAGCACAAAAACAGACGTACTTTCCCATTCCTGCTTTATTGCCTAAATTACCGAACATTTAAGGAGTGCCCGTGCTGTCCTATCGGTAATCCACATGAAAATAAAGACCTATATCATAGATGCCTTTTCGGAAGAGGCTTTCAAAGGCAACCCGGCGGGAGTCTGTCTGCTGGAAAAACCTTTAACCGAAAGTCAAATGCTGGCTATAGCGGCAGAGCTTAACCTCTCAGAGACGGCTTTTCTGGTGCCTTCTCCCCAAGACGAAAGCAATTTTTCCATCCGCTATTTTACGCCCACGGTAGAAATTGCTTTTTGCGGACACGCCACCTTAGCCTCCGCCAAGCTGGTGCTAGACAAACGCAAATTGGAGAAAGTGACCTTTGTGACACATCATAACCTGGTGCTGCAGGCAATCAAAGAGGAGGAGTATATTTCTATGCGGTTCCCTTTGTATGACTACCAGCCACACCCACCTTTGCCAAATCTGTACACGGCACTGGGCTTGGTTACCCCTTTAGCTCTTTACTTTTCTGAGGACATAAAGATGCTGGTGCTCGAAGTACCTACTAGAGAGATATTAGAGCAAATCAAACCAGACTTCAGTCAATTACTGCAGTCCACCAGTTCAGTTAACGGTTTAGCAGTAACCACAAAATCTACTGATTCTGAATTTGATTTTTACTCCCGCTGCTTCTGGCCTTGGGTAGGCATCAACGAGGATCCGGTTACCGGCTCTGCGCATAGTGTACTGGCAAAGTATTGGGCAGACAGGCTTCAGAAAACTGAAATGACTGCCTATCAACTCTCAGCCAGAGGAGGCCATTTGCACCTCACGCTTATTGACGAACACACTTTAGAAGTGCGCAGCCAAGCTCAGATTGTGCTGGAGGGAACGCTTCAAATTGATTAAAAAATTCTAACAAACACATTCCATTTCAACGAATCTCTGATATTCACCCTTTGAAGGGAATGTATTCACAGGAGTATCCATGCATTCCGGATAACTGCTTCGTTGAAAGCGTATTTTAAAAAAAGAGTGGAAAGCACTACCAATATGGCGCTAATTATGCGCGGAAGTTATCTCCGTGACTTGCGGCTTTTGCGTTTGTTCGTCACGGAAGTAACTTCCGCGCCATTAGAAGTAGCAATTTGATTTTTCCTACAAGATGAAGCTCGGGGAGACGGGGGTAAGCAACTCCTTTTTCGGTAATTATAAGCAACGCAGGGGGATCTAACGAATACATCCTATAACAGAATGTAAAGCGGCGGCCACCGCAACAGCCAGGCCGAGCCCTGTCCCTACAAATCTACTATACCAGCCCAAGCACCTTAGGTGCACTATTCCCGCACCTAAGGTTATCCAAAACTAATTCCTATTTTAGGCCTACGAAACATATGAACCCTATGCTCTTCAAAAAGATCTTGCAAATAGCCGCCCTAGGCAGCGCCTTGTGTGCGCTTCCCGCTGCCGTTCAGGCACAGGGCACGCGGCTACTCCGGCAACCCACCATCAGTGAGAACCACATCGCTTTTGTCTATGCTAATGATGTTTGGATAGCAGACCGTAAAGCTGGCACTACCAACCTCGGCTTTGCCCGAAGGTTAACTTCCAATGAGGGGGCTGAAACCAGTCCGCATTTTTCACCGGATGGCAAGTGGTTGGCCTTTACTGGCCAATACGACGGAAATACCGATGTATATGTGATTCCGGTAGAAGGTGGCCAACCTAAGCGCCTTACCTGGCACCCCGGCAACGATGCCGTTAACGGTTGGACACCAGATAGTAAATCCGTTTTATTTGTCTCTGGACGGGAAGGCCAACCCACAACCGACTCTAAATTTTACACCGTTTCCATTACCCAAGGTATTCCAGAGGCACTTAAAATTCCGCAGGCCGCCAATGGTGAGTTGTCTGAGGATGGCAAGTATGTGGCCTACCAGCCCATTTTCTTCTGGGACCCTGAGTGGCGCAACTACCGCGGCGGACAAGCACAACCCATCTGGATTGTAGACATGGAAAACTTCAGCCTCAAGCAGACACCACAAACTGACCGTGAGCGGCACACCAACCCTGTTTGGATGGATGGCGTGGTGTACTTTCTGTCTGAGCGCGACTATGCCAACAACGTCTGGTCTTTCAACCCCAAAACCAATGAGCTGAAGCAGCACACCTTCCACAAACAGTTCGATACCAAGAATTTGGATGCCGGCGCGGGCATGGTAGTGTACGAGCAAGGCGGCTACCTGCATTTGCTCAACCCCATAACGAACCAGACCCAACAGCTTACCATAGAAGTACGCGGCGACTTTGATTGGGCCCGTCCGCGCTGGGCAGATATTTCCCCTACCCAACTTATTCATGCCTCATTGAGCCCCGGCGGCAAACGCGCTCTTTTTGAATCAAGGGGTGAGGTTTTTACCGTGCCAAAAGAAGAAGGCGATTGGCGTAACATTACCCACACGCCCGGCGCCGCAGACCGCTACCCTACTTGGTCACCCGATGGCTCAAAGATTGCCTGGTTTTCTGATGCCACCGGCGAGTACCAGCTCATGATTGGCGATCAGGAAGGGCTTACTAAGCCTAGAGCCATCGCCATTCCAAACCCCACGTTCTTCTTCCGCCCTGAGTGGTCACCTAACAACAAATACATAGCGTTTACCGATACTGATTACAACCTGTGGTACGTAGAGGTGGCATCTGGCAAAATAAAGAAAGCCGACACCGAGGGCTACGCACACCCAGACCGCACCATGAACCCGGTGTGGTCACCGGATAGCAAATGGATTGCCTACACCAAACTGCTGCCCAACCAGTTTAAGGCGGTAAAAGTGCACAATGTAGAAACCGGCAAAACCCTGCAGCTAACAGATAACATGGCCGATGCCCTTTCACCAGTATGGGACGAGAGCGGCAAGTACCTGTATTTTCTGGCCAGTACCAACTTTGGTCTAAATACCGGCTGGCTAGATATGAGTAGCTTTGATCATCCCGTTACCCGCAGTCTTTACATGGTTGTGCTGTCTAAAGACACGCCATCGCCGTTACTGCCGCGCAGCGATGAAGAACAGGCGCAAGCACAAAACACCGATTCCCAGAAAGCATCAGAACAGCAATCAACATCAGGTAAAAAGCAGCAGGAAGCGCCCCGCACCAAGAGCGGGCAAAAGGGCGAAGCGAAAGTAGTGAAGCCTGCTGTTACCGTAAAAATAGATATGGATGGGCTAAGCCAGCGTATTCTTCCTATTCAAGTGCCGGATCGTAACTATACTGGCTTACTGCCCGGCCCCGAGGGTCAGGTGTTTTACATGGAGTCTATCCAGAACCAGCAAGGCGAAACCCTGCACAAATACAGCTTGAAAGACACAAAGGCTACTGAGTTCCTGACAAAGGTAAACGACGCCTCTGTCTCCTTCGACCGCAAAAACCTGTTGTACCGAAGTGGGTCTAGCTGGAGCATTGTGAGCACCGCCAACACCCCTAAACCTGGTGACGGCAGGCTGAAAGTGTCAGACCTGAAAGTAAAGATTGACCCCGCCGCCGAGTGGAAACAAATCTTCAGAGAAGGCTGGCGCTATCAGCGAGACTTCCTGTATGTAGACAATACCCACGGCGCCCCCTGGGATAAGATTTATGAATGGTACAGCCCGTGGTTGGAGCATGTACGCCACCGTTCTGAGTTACACTATCTCATTGACATTTTGGGAGGCGAAATTTCAGTGGGCCACTCCTACACCTCAGGCGGAGATTTCCCCGATGTAAAACGGGTGCCGGTTGGTTTGCTGGGTGCTGATTATGAAGTCAACAACGGCTTGTACCGCATCAACAAAATTTACAACGGCGAGTCCTGGAATCCAGATCTGCGCGCACCACTCCGTGCTCCGGGCCTCAACATCAACACCGGCGACTACATTCTGGAAGTGAACGGTCAGCCTGTAAAGGCAACTGAAAACCTGTACCAGTTCTTTGAGGCTACCGCAGACAGACAAACGGTACTTCGTATCAACAGCAAGCCCAGCATGGATGGCTCCCGTTTAGTAACGGTAGTACCCGTAGCCAATGAATCAGGCTTACGCCGCATTGCCTGGATAGAAGGAAACCGGCAGAAAGTAGACCAACTCTCTGGCGGAAAACTGGCGTACGTTTACGTGCCTAACACCGGACAAGCTGGTTACACCTCGTTTAACCGCTACTACTTTGGCCAGCAAGACAAGCAGGGTGCTGTAATTGACGAACGCAACAACGGAGGTGGTTCCGCCGCCGATTACATGGTTGACATCATGGCCCGCGAACTGCATGGCTACTTCAACAGCAAAGTAGGCGACCACAGGCCTTTCACCACACCAATGTCAGGTATTTGGGGACCGAAGGTGATGATTGTAAACGAAATGGCCGGTTCTGGCGGTGACTTATTGCCGTACCTGTTCCGCAAAATGGAGATCGGCCCTATTGTGGGCACCCGCACTTGGGGCGGTCTGGTAGGCACCTGGGACACACCTCCGTTCATAGACGGTGGCCGCATGGTAGCACCGCGGGGTGGTTTCGTGGATGTCAACGGGGAATGGGCCGTGGAAGGTGAAGGCGTAGCCCCAGACATTGAGGTATTGAATAAACCAGCCGATGTCATTGCCGGCAAAGACCCTCAGCTGGAACGCGCCGTAGCCGTGGCTTTGGAGCTGTTAAAAACAAAAGCTGTGGAACTGAAGCCTGAGCCAGCTGCCCCTAACCGTTGGCGCCGTCCAGAGGGTTGGGAGAAAGAAGCAGAAGTCGGAAAGAAATAGATAGAAACTTGCTCCCTCATACGGCTGAGCAGAAGCTGTTTTAGGCTTTGTTTTCTTAAACTAGGCCAAAAACAGCTCCTGCAATTCCTTAAAAAGAATATAGCCGTTCGGCCCTTGTTGGTGTTATCACCAACAAGCAGAGCTGCTGATCTGGCCTCTAACAATACGTGCGGACACAAGCGGACCCTTGCGCCATTCTTTATACTTTACCATAAAAGGATTTGCAGCTGCCTCTTATATAAACGATATTCCAAAAAATCATGAAAAGCAGACGCCATTTTCTCCGGCTTTCGGCATTAGGCACCGCCTTTGTCAGCGGGTTATTCCCTATCCATAAAGCATTCTCGGGCAGCATACAGAAAGGCAAAGTAAACAAGCCATTGGTTATTTCCACCTGGGACCACGGCATGCCCGCCAACGACGCCGCCTGGGAAATTTTATCAAAAGGTGGACACGCGCTAGATGCCGTGGAGGCCGGTGTGCGTGTGCCAGAAGGTGACCCCAAGGTACGCACAGTTGGTTACGGCGGCTACCCAGACCGTGAAGGCAACGTGACCTTAGATGCCTGCATCATGGACAAAGACAGCAACTGCGGTTCGGTGGCGTATCTGCAGCACATCAAGCACCCAATCTCTGTAGCTCGTAAGGTAATGGAAGACACCCCGCACGTCATGCTGGTGGGCGACGGGGCATTACAGTTTGCCATGTCAAAAGGCTTTCAGAAAGAGAATTTGCTTACGCCAGAGTCAGAGCGCGACTGGAAAAACTGGCTCAAGGAATCTAAATACCAGCCAGTCATCAACATTGAAAACCATGACACTATTGGCCTCTTAGCATTAGACAGCCATGGAAACTTAGCCGGAGCCTGCACTACCAGCGGCGCATCTTTCAAAATGAAAGGCCGCGTGGGCGATTCCCCTATAATTGGGGCCGGTTTGTTTGTAGACAACGAAGTAGGTGCCGCCACGGCAACTGGTTTAGGCGAAGCAGTGATCAGAATGGTGGGCAGCCATTTGGTGGTAGAACTCATGCGGCAGGGGCATTCACCGGAAAAAGCCTGTCAGCTAGCGGTAGAGCGGATTATGCAGAAGCAGAAAAACGTGAAAGACCTGCAGGTGGGCTTTATTGCCATCAATAAGCAGGGCGAGTACGGAGGCTACTGCATTCAGCGCGGCTTCAACTATGCTGTACGCGACAACAACACAAATAAACTGTTTGACGCCAAACACAAACTGTAGCCATGCCCCAGAACCCTGTGCTGCTGGAAGTTTGCATTGACTCGGTGCAGAGCGCCATTACCGCACAAGAAGCAGGCGCAGCCAGAGTAGAACTGTGTGACAACTTGGTAGAAGGCGGCACCACGCCCAGCGCTGGCATGATACAGCTCTGCCGCCAGCACCTGCACATTCCGCTGCACGTACTCATCCGGCCGCGCCGAGGCGATTTCCTGTACACGCCCTTAGAGTTTGCCGTCATGAAAAAAGACATAGCAGTAGCCAAAGAGCTAGGCGTTGATGGCGTGGTACTTGGTGTTCTGCTACCCGACGGAAACATAGACATACCTCGCATCCAAGAACTGATGCAGCTGGCGTACCCGCTCAGCGTCACCTTCCACCGTGCCTTTGATCTTACTCCTGACCCTTTTAAGGCGCTAGATGACTTGCTAGCTTTGGGAGTACAACGCCTGTTAACCTCTGGCCAACAGGCCACTGCCCCAGAAGGCGCCCAACTGATAGCGGAGCTTCAAAAAACTGTGGGAGAGCAACTGATTATCATGCCTGGCGGCGGCATCAATGAACAAAATATTCACCAGCTTATTCAAGAAACCGGCGTACGCGAAATACATGCCTCTGCCAGAGACAGAAGGGAAAGCCAAATGCAGTACCGTCGAGAAGACCTGTTCATGGGCGGTACTCCTCTGCCAACAGAATATGCTTTGATGGAAGCCTCGGCTAACAGAATTAAGGCGCTGGCCGCTGTTACTGCACCATCATTTCAATAGCCAAGGCACCTAACACAGAGGCTCGCAGGTCTGCAAGACACTGCTAGGTCTTTTGATATGGCGAAATAGCGCATCAGAAATGCAAGGGAGACAAGGCAGCGTCTGGATTTTACATTCAAGAAAAAAATGAAAAAGGTGATGCGCGGAGCGCGAGTGCCTCTTCCCAGGAACTGCAGCAATAGAAAACCAACAACCACACTTCAAGAACTGCACTGCTAGCAGAACTGGAACTGTTACCAGCCGTGGGGATGAGCGCCTCGCTTTGAGCGGTGCCGCGCCAGCGGCAAGACCGAAGGTCTAGTGAAAAGGGCAGTGCGAATCCACAGGGCGGGGCCTCGCGGCCATGAGCGCACGGAGCCAGAGAAACGGAGAGGGCTGTCTTGTAAGACCTTGGAAAAGCAGAACCTACGCCAGCTCGGAAGCGGAAAAATGAACGAACTTAGGCAGAAGCAGGACTAGTTGTCCGTGAGAACACACAACAACGGCAGGTGGTAAAGCGAAAGTAAGAGCAAAAGTCTTCGTTAGATCCTTCGGCTAGCGCTCAGGATGACCGCGATAATGTAAAACTAGAATGTGTGGGCCGGCAGGAGTAAACCTCCCCTTTCGTCCCCTTCAAAGGGGAGATATCAGAAATACGCACAGCCGCAGTATTCACTTAATGTTTTTGGCTTGTTTTTCATTAAACAGCCTCAAAACAGAACGGAAACCTCCTTCCCTGCTGAATTAGGAATCATCCCAAACAATTCTTAACTTTTACTTCCTAATCCCCCTTCGCTCACCGCCTGCCAAACATTTGTTTTTTACAATTATTTTACAAAAGTCTTGGCAAATTGATTATTACCTGCTAATTCTGTTGAAATTTTCAAAACAAACAATACAAACCCTTGAAATTAGCTGTAATTAAAGAGACCAAAGTGCCGGAGCGGCGGGTTGCCCTGACACCGGACGTGGTGAAGTCGCTCACCAAAGCAGGCTTTACATGCGGCGTAGAAAGTGGGGCTGGCGAGGCTACAGGCTTTTATGACAGCGCCTATGAGCAGGCTGGGGCCATTATATTCCCAGACAAAGCCGCCATGCTGGCCGATGCCGACGTGCTGTTGAAAGTGAATGCCCCTACGCTGGAAGAAGCCGCCATGTTACGTGAAGGCAGTGCCCTCATCTCTTTCCTCTATGCCTACACGGTGCCGGAGCTGGTGAGCACATTAGAGAAGAAGCGCATTTCGGCTTTTGCCATGGATGCCGTACCACGCATTTCCCGTGCCCAAAAGATGGATGCCCTTAGCTCACAGGCTAACCTGGCGGGCTATAAATCGGTACTCTTGGGTGCCAATGCCTTAGGCAAGATTTTCCCGCTTATGATGACGGCCGCCGGTACCATTACCCCAGCCAAAGTGCTTATTTTCGGAGCAGGTGTGGCGGGCTTGCAGGCTGTGGCCACCGCCAAACGCTTAGGTGCAGTGGTAGAAGTAACTGATGTTCGTCCTGAAACCAAAGAGCAGGTAGAATCTTTGGGCGGTCGCTTCCTGGAAGTGCAGGCCGAAGGTGTGAAAACTGAGGGTGGCTACGCCAAAGAAGTGTCGGCGGAGTACCTGCAGAAGCAGAAAGAACTTATCTCCAAGCATATTGCCGAGGCCGACATTGTCATTACCACCGCGCTGGTGATTGGCAAAAAAGCCCCGCTCCTGGTCACCGAGGAAATGGTGCAGAGCATGCGCCCCGGATCAGTAATTGTGGACATGGCCGTGGAATCTGGCGGCAACTGCGCCCTCTCAGAGTTCAACAAAACGGTAGTGAAGCACGGCGTCACCATCATCGGCGAAGCCAACTTGCCCGCCATGGTCTCTGTAAACGCCAGCGAGCTTTATGCCAAGAACATCAGCACACTGCTGTTGCACCTGGCCACCAAAGACGGCTTCAAGTGGGAAATGGACGAAGAAGTGACCAAAGGCTCGCTCATCACCCACCAGGGAGAGCTGGTACACCAATTCACGAAGGATATTCTGGCCAAGGCGGTGTAAACTTCTATTTAAAGGATTAGGGGATTGCGCGGATTTCCTTTGCAGATGTAGAGACCAGGCACCGCCTTGTCTCCCACGCATTGCTGACAATTCCTTACTTTTAAATGCAAGGCAGAGATTTACGCAGGGCTGGTTCTTCGCCCTTGGTGAAACGGCGGCAAACGCAGAGAGACAAGGCGGTGCCTGGTCTCTACAGAATCAGGAATGCGCGGATCTACTGGTGGAAACATCCCCCTGCCCCCTTCAAAGGGGGAGTATCTGAAAGTTTAGGATTTCGTTTTTGACGTGTTTACAGAAAAACAAGCCTAAAACAATCTGGCCAACTGCTTGCTTGGCATCGCCGATCAACAATTACCAGAGAAAAAGAACAACCAACAATTGAACAATCAACAATAAAGAAATGAACGCAGAAACGCTTTTAGTGCTCCTCTACGTGCTGGTACTGGCCAGCTTTGTGGGGTTTGAGCTTATTTCAAAGGTGCCGCCTACGCTGCACACGCCCCTGATGTCGGGGTCTAACGCCATTTCGGGCATTACCATTGTGGGCGCCATTGTGGCCGCAGGGCCCATGGACAGCAGCGTGAGCAAATGGTTGGGCATAGGCGCCCTTTTGCTGGCCACGCTCAATGTGGTGGGTGGTTACGTGGTGACCGACCGCATGCTCAAAATGTTTAAGAAGAGAAAATAAGCCGCACGACCATGGATAAAGATTTACTTATAAAAATTGCCTATCTGGTAGCTTCGGTGCTGTTTATCATGGGCATCAAGATGCTGGGTAAAACGGCCACGGCCCGCAAGGGCAACACGCTTTCTGCAGTGGCCATGTTTATTGCGGTGCTGGCTACGCTTCTGAACAGCCAGGTACTGAGCTTCACCGAAATTTTCGTGACCATTCTCATTGGCTCAGCCATTGGGTTGTTTGCCGCCCGCCGCGTGGAGATGACCTCTATGCCCGAAATGGTGGCTATTTTCAATGGTTTCGGGGGGGCATCCTCTGTTCTGGTGGCTGCCTCTGAGTACTGGCGCCAGGCGCACGAGGCAGGGCTTACCATGCCGGCGGTGGTGGCCGTGACGGTGGTGATCAGTATCATTATTGGAGCAGTGACCTTTACCGGCTCGTTAGTGGCTTTCGGAAAGCTAAAAGGGCTGATCAACGGCCGCGCCATTACGTTTGGCGGGCAACACGCCCTGAATGCCTTGCTGTTTCTGGGCGCGCTGGCGTTTAGTGCCATGGTAGTGTTAGACCCTAATTTTGAGCTCTGGATGCTGGCCGTAATGGCCATTGCGCTGCTACTAGGCGTACTTACGGTAATTCCTATCGGCGGGGCCGATATGCCGGTGGTGATTTCCCTCCTGAACTCTTACTCAGGTATTGCCGCCTGCGCCACGGGTTTCGTGCTGAACAACCAGGTGCTCATTATCACGGGCGCGTTGGTAGGGGCCTCGGGTATTATTCTTACCCAAATCATGTGTAAGGCCATGAACCGCTCTTTGGTGAACGTATTGCTAGGCGGGTTTGGGCAGACCAGTGGTGCAGCTTCTACGGGTGGTGGAGAAGACATTGTGGTGAAAGAAGTAGGCGTAGAAGAAAGCGCTATGTTGTTTGACTCAGCCAGCAGCGTGATTATTGTACCGGGTTACGGTATGGCAGTAGCGCAGGCCCAGCACGTAGTGCGTGAACTGACGGACCTGCTGGAGAAACGCGGCACCAGCGTGAAATTCGCCATTCACCCGGTGGCGGGGCGTATGCCTGGTCACATGAACGTACTTTTGGCCGAGGCTAACATTCCGTATGACAAGCTTATTGAGATGGACCACATTAACGACGAGTTTGCCAATACCGACATCTGCCTTATCATTGGCGCGAACGACGTAGTAAACCCTGCGGCCCGCACTAACCCTGGCAGCCCAATCTACGGCATGCCGGTACTAAACGCTGATAAAGCCCGTACCGTTATTGTCTGCAAGCGTGGTATGGCGGCTGGTTACGCCGGTATTGAGAACGAGCTCTTCGGTTACCCGAACTGCCTCATGCTCTTCGGCGATGCCAAGGCTTCCATGACCAAAGTGGTAAGCGAACTGAAAGAACTGGTGACAGCGTAAGGCCTTTGGCCAATTGAGAATTAGGAATTAGGAATTAGGAATAGTTGAGGCTTTGAAGCCAGAAGCTGTTTTTGACTTGATTTTAGGGAAAGAGCCCGAAAACGTTGTTTTCGGGCTCTTTTTGTTTGTTGACGTTATAGATTTTTTCCTCCCGCCTCCTATTAAATTTTTAAAACGTAAACTGCAACCGGCCCTGTAGCGTGTTGGCTCGTGCGCCTTGGTTAAAGAGAGAGTGCACATAATTCATCATGACCCGGGTATTGGTGTTGTAGTACCAGGTTAGGCCCGCGGTAACATTGTGCAGGGTGTGTAGGGGCTGGCGTGAATCGCGGAGGTCAAGGTACGAATACCGCAAACCAGCCTCCCATGCTCCCCCAAAATCATCTTGACCCGGGTGCCGGGGCTGCAGCACTGGATTAAATCTGTTGGAGCCTTTGCTGTAAACCCGTGCCCCTCCTTTCAGGAAGAACGAGGTGAGCAGGTAAAAACTCTGGTACCGGTGTTTGGCGTTGGCCAAACCATCTGGAGCCTGATTTGAAAACTTTGTGAAAGACTGTATCCACTCGCCCTGCAGAAGCCAGCGGCCACGGGTAAAGCCCAGTTCAGTACCCAGTTGGTTCACGTTTTCCACACCTTTCAGCACGCCCGTGTCAAGGTAATCGGGGCTGGTGTTGACTTCGTTGTTTGTACTAATACGATAGTTACCGGTGTCTGGGGCAATGCGGTTAAAGGCTAAGCCCAGGTGCAGCACCTGGTTATGGTCTGCCACCACGGGGGCAAAGGCCCAGCGGGTAGTGAACGAGTGGTCCCCCAGCCCTTGGCGGTCATTGCCTAGGTCATCGGTAATCCGGAACACTCCCACGTAACCCCGCAGCCGCTCTTGCCAAAACGGCTTCTGCACCATGATACCAGTATTGCGGTCGGGGCCAAAAGTACTGGTAAGCGCGCGTTCCATGAACACAATAGCATTGCTGCTGGTTAACTCCTCCAGCCCGAAAGGCTCCCGGAAATGCCCTACGGTAAGCCGCTCCACCAAAGGCACCTGCAGAAAAGCCACGTACATGTCGGCAAATTCTATGTCCTCGCCAAAGGTAACCTCAAATTCATACGCCAGCTCTTTCCTGATATTTCCTTCTAGCGAAATCCGGGCCCGTCGCACTTCTACCTGAGTTCTTTTATGCTCAAAACGACTTCCCAACTCTTCAGACTGGCCAGAGTACGCCAAGTCATAGTGCAGCCTGCCGCCTACCGAGAACCGGTACAAGGTGTCTTTGCTCCGGAACTTGAGCCCATCTTGCCAATACGCCTCCAAGGGAGATGACTGACCCATGGCTTGGGCAAACATAAAAGTACAGCAAAGCAGCAGTAACACTCTGCGCATAGGCATTTGATCTGAAGGTAAGAATTGGGTTGAAAAATTAAATTGTCCCCACCACTCGGTGGTAAAAAGAGCGGGAGGTCGAACAACGTTATCCAGATATTTCCGGAAAGCGCATTAGGTCATTAACGACAGCAGCTGCACTTTGGTTGTTTCTTTTCATATTTGAACACGGCCAAGCCAAAGTACCTGGGTTGCCCGCCTGGCTTATAAATTAATGGAAATACCTGTTGCCATCTTTAAAGTATGTTTTTGGCAAAGAGGCCGTAGAAGAGATTTATCTTTGGCTCTGCCCAACCGGTTCTGTTCTTTTACCTTTCTTTCGCTAGCAGCCATTTTTCCTGTATCAATCCTGCCGAAGGCTTGAACTTTTTATTTGTTATAGCCCTTGCAAATTATTTTTTCATATGCAGGCACCAACGCAGATAAATTAGCGTAGCATCCTGAAAATGAGAAAATTTATCTACCTTAAGCGTGTTGATGCCTTGCGCATAGAACAACGCTTAAGGTGGAGACTACCGTGTACCCACCCCCTTAAATACACACCAGAGAACAACGTGTCATACCTTTATTCTACCCCCATGGAAAAACGAATAACTCCCACCAAAACAAAGACTTTAAGCATGAGGGTTAGTTCTCTGGCACTGGCAATACTACTGCTAGCGGTTAGTAGTTGCACCTCAGATGATGAAGGAACGCCAGTTAGAGAAGCAAGCCTGCCCCTGAACACCTTCAGCATGAAAATAGGAAATCAGGAATGGGTACCAGGTCAGAGAGAACAAGATGCCTGCAGCCGCACGTTCTCCCTGGACCAATCGGGGCTTGTACGAGCACAAGGCGAGATTCCATTTTATACCATCTGGGCGTATAAAGACCCACAGGGCTTGGCTGATTATAGAAGTGAGGATGTTTTGCTGATTCAGTTCATGAACGTGACCAATACAGGCACCTACCCCCTTACCGGCACCTATAAACAAAACTTTGACTCCTTTGTGATCTATAACCAAAACAAACCTGGTGAACCTTCACGGCGCTACGTTAACAGAAGTGATAAAGCAAACTTTTGGGTCACCGTAGCCGCCTTCCACCCTATTTCTGGTTCTGTTGCTTTAACAGGCATTCAAGGTACCTTCTCCGGCACCCTGTACAATGAAGCCAATCCTTTAGATTCTCTCGTGATTAGCAGTGGAAAGTACTCCTTCAGGAAAATGCATGGCAGCAGATTTAACCAATGCGAAGAGAAGTAAACAGCCTCTGCTTCTTAAACAATAGATGTTACTCTTTGGTAATTGGCCTAAAATGGTGCAATTTACCAACCTACTCAGCAGAAGCTTTGGGTGGTTTTAAGTATACTAGCTTGCGTTAACAGCAGTTTTCACCAACGCTTTCTCGCCTTTCCTTTACAAAAAAGACTTATGGTTTTAGACTCTCTGCAACACGCCGCTCGCTACTACGCACTGCACCCACTGTTCAAGCAAGCCTTTCAGTTTCTACAAGAAGCAGATCTTCAGAATTTACCCACCGGCAAGATAGAACTAGCCGGCGATGATCTTTTTGCCATTCTCTCTGAAGGGCCTGGTGTAGCCAAGGCAGACGCTAAAATGGAAGCGCACCAGCGGTACATTGACATCCAGTATATTGTGCGGGGAACTGATCACATGGGCTGGCAAGACCTTTCTTCCTGCGGCACTTCCATAGAGCCCTACTCTGCCGAGCGCGATGTCTATTTCTTCGACGTGAAGCCTACCAGTTGGTTTGACGTACCGGCGGGCTTTTTCACCATCTTCTTCCCCAATGATGTGCATGCCCCTCTGGCTACGCAGGAAGTGGTGCGTAAAGTGGTGTTGAAGATTGCGGTGCAGGGGTAAAGCAGGCTGTACTGGCTCCCTAGACCAAAAGGAATTTCTTTAGCTTCCTTATTTTATCTATCTAATTATTCCATCTTCACATGAAAAAGGTCTTTTTCACCATCTTTCTCTTTTCTTGCCTCATTGCTTCGGCACAGGCCCAAACAGAAAAAGGCGCAAGGCTTATTGGCGGTTCCGGCAGCCTTTACATTGACACTGAAGGCCCAGACAACACCACCGCTCTTTCGTTAACCCCGCGCTTTGGCACCTTTGTGGCAGATAACATTGCTCTGGGCACAGGCATTCCGGTGGCTTATTCTACCACTGATTATTATAAACTCTACACCATTGGCCTTACGCCTTTTGTTAGAGGCTACTTTGGCTCTTCGCCTACTAAACTGTTACTGGAGGGACGCGCGGGGTACAACCGAGTAGGAACTAATTTCAACGATGATTATAACTATATGAACAGGCCTGACGCTGAAGGATATTTCAGTTACGGTTTCGGGGCGGGTGTTACCCAGTTCTTGAATGAGCACGTGGGCATTGAATTGATGCTCAATTATGACAAGGCTAATTTGTCCTCTAATACTTTTCAAAGCAGAGGGTTAACCGGCATTACCCTTAACTTAGGCTTCCAGATCTATTTATCAAGTGTACTGAGCCAAATAACCGACCCTAATTAGCAGCAGAAATCTGATTTGGGCCTGATTTTGGTAAAACAGGCCCAAATCAGAAATGACTTTTACAGAGCCCAGTGCTTTAGAACTACTCTTCTCCCCCGCCCCGATTGTTTGAATTTTGCAAGCAATGGTTTGATACAGGCAAACACCTTCGCCTTCTCTCCTTCTACTTTTGTAATCAGGAAATACGGAAAGAATTCATTCTCGCCAGGCAATTAAAGACAAGATTATGAAAGAAGAAGCACACCCCTACGTGGGCATGTGGGTCACCGCCGACGGTTACATTCGGCACGAATTGCTGCCCAACGGCCGCTACGACGAAGCCCGCGGCTCCCGCCAAAGCGCCTACCAAGGCTCTTATACCCTCACCGGAGACCACATAGACTACCAAGATGACACCGGCTTCACCGCCGACGGTGATTTCAAAGACGGCATTCTCTACCACGCCGGAATGGTGCTATATCGGGAAGAGCAGTAGTTTACTGTTTTGGGGCTGGTGCTCTTTCAAATTAAAAATTAGAAATTAAGAATTAGAAATTGTAAGAGGATAAGAAAAGTCAGTCTGAACTCCTGTTCGATTCTTCTAAGAATTAAATTAGAGAAGCACTAGTTTCTTGAAAGCAGGTTAAAAACAGAACTTCAGAATAATAAGCTGCTCGAGCCCCAGCTGTTTGGACAAGCTGTTCGGGATTTGCAATCCCGAACTTAAATACCTGCGGATTTGCAATCCGCGGCTCTTGTTGATCAAATGCGCTGCCCTCTATGGCGCGGAAGCAAATCCGTGCCTTTCTAAGCAGCGTAGGCAAGTGCGGCTCATTCCCTTCGGCAAGTTTACTAATATGACGATACCCGATCGTCCCCCTTTGAAGGGGGTAGGGGGATGACAAGGGCATCAGAAGAACCAATAACAACTACTAAAAGAGCAAGAAAACGATTCTCGGGAATACCTAATCTGCACGAGTAATCATCCCGAGCCTTCAAAGGGGGACGAAATGCGTGCACAATATTTGAGAAAAGGACTGACCTAGAAAAGAGTTTTCGGTCTGCTTTTCAGAAAACAGGCCGAAAACATAACAAACAGATCCCCTGAAATCACCTATCTTCCATCATGGCACCTACAGAGACTTTAGAAGAATTTTACCAGCACAAATTCAAGGGACTTCCCGAAAACCTGAAGAAAGACCTTGGGCATTTTAATGTATTCCGGCTAGAAGATTGCGCCCTTACCCCCGCCAATTACAGCCGCCGCGATTTCTACAAAATCTCCCTGATCAGGGGGCACTTCCGGTACCATTACGCTGACAGAAGCGTGGAGGTAAAAGGCACAACGCTCATGTTTTTCAATCCGCAGGTGCCGTACACTTGGGAGGCGGTTTCTGGGGAGCCCAGCGGGTATTTCTGCATTTTCACGGAGGCTTTTTTCACTGAGAAGATACGGGGAAGCCTGCAGGATTTGCCTATGTTCGCCTTGGGCGGAAAACCGTTTTACCCTTTAAATGAGGAGCAGGAGCAACAGGTGACGGCAATTTTTGAGAAGATGCTGTCGGAGATCAGTTCTGACTACCTGTATAAGTACGACCTGCTGCGCAATTACGTGACCGAGATGACGCACTTCGCCCTGAAGAGCCAACCGGCCGAAGTACTGTATGAACACCCAGATGCCAATGCCCGTATTACCGCCGTGTTCAGTGAGTTGCTGGAGCGCCAGTTCCCGATTGAATCACCTGGCCAGCGGTTCCAGCTGCGATCAGCCAAAGACTTTGCCGAGCAGCTGGCAGTGCACGTGAACCACCTGAACCGCGCCATCAAGAAAACCACTGGCAAAACCACTACGGAGCTTATTTCGTCGCGACTAGTGAGCGAGGCCATGGCTCTGCTCAAGCACACTGACTGGAACATCTCGGAGATTGGCTACAGCCTGGGCTTTGAAGAACCCGCGCATTTCAATAATTTCTTCAAGAAGCACACCTCGTTGCCGCCCTCGCAGTTCCGGCATGTTTGATTTTTGCAAGTGATGGTTTGATAGGCGCAAACACCGCCGTCCGCCCCTGCCCTACCTTTGTTTTAAGAGCTTGTTTACATTTTGATTTTGCTAGCGAAAAATGGCAGAGAAAGGTTCTGCCGATGTGGTTTTTGAGCAGCATAGCAGCGCTATGGTGAGAAAAAAGCACGAAGGCAGGTTCTTTATATGCCGTTTTGCAGCGCAAAAGACAAATGCAAACATGCTCGAAACTTAAAACCTTGGAAACCATGGAAAATCAAACCAAAAAAGTGTGGTTCATTACCGGCGCCTCTAAAGGCATTGGCCTATCTCTCACCCGCCAGCTGTTGCAGCAAGGGCATGCGGTGGCCGCCACCTCCCGTAGCGTGAAACAGCTCCCTCAAGCCGTTGCTTTTTCTACAAATCAGTTTCTGCCTTTGGCTATGGACTTGACAAACGAGGAAAGCGTGGCGCAGGCCCTGGCCAAAACCGTGGAAACCTTCGGGCGGGTAGACGTGGTGGTGAACAACGCGGGCTACGGCCTTTTGGGCAGCCTGGAAGAACTCACAGACCAGGAGGCAAGGAAGAATTTTGAGGTGAACGTCTTCGGGGCATTGAACGTGATCCGGAAAGCGCTGCCGTACCTGCGCCGCCAAAACAGCGGCCACATTTTCAACATTTCGTCCATTGGGGGCATGAACGGAAACTTCCCGGGCTTCGGGGTTTACTGCGCCACCAAGTTTGCCGTGAACGGTTTCACCGAAGCACTGGCCGTGGAGGTAGAACCGTTCAACATCAAGGTAACGGTGGTCATGCCGGGTTACATCCGCACGAACTTCTTAACCGAAAGCTCACTGGTCACGCCGCAGTCTCCTATGGCCGAGTACGCCAACGCCCGTGAAATGCAGACCCTGCACCAGGAGCAGATTAACGGCAACCAACCTGGCGACCCCGAGAAAGTAGCCGCCGCCCTCATCCAAACCGCCACTTCTGAAAACCCACCCGTGCACTTGCTCTTAGGTTCAGACGCCTATGACATGGCCACCGCTAAACTGGACAGCCTGGGGCAGGAGTTTGCGCAGTGGGTGGAGGTAAGCCAATCGGTGGGGTTTGAGGTGGAAGTTTAGCGGGGGAAGTTTAGCGTTTCCTGTTTGGTCAGGATTGGGAGAGGTGTTTATCTGCCTGGAGAGGCGGATGAGCACCTTTTTTGTTTTTGAATTTGTAGGCTCAGCCTGATAGGATTGTGTGTGAGGTACTGCCCGAAGAGGGAAATCACCGGAATGCCTACTGCTTGAATTCATTTATCACGGTATACTGATAGTGAAGGAGAACGAGTGCATGAGTCATGTTAGTATGCAGGAATGAGTGCAAAATGTTAAACAATGACTAAAATAGCTCATAAACCTATTAACAGAAATTAATATTTTTAATAATAAAATAAATCCTATATTAGATGCATATATTTACAAATTAAACATTGTCTAGCAACAGATTTATAAATCATATGAAAATAGAAGAATTCATCTCAAGATATAAAAATCATCCTATTCTATTTATTGGTATTGGTATTAGCTTAAGATATCTTGACAACTCCTATACTTGGGATGGGCTATTAAAAAAAATTTCTTTTGATTTAAAAGAAAATGATGAATACTATCTAGACATCAAATCAAAGTGCTTCCATAACAATAAGTTTGACTTTTTAAAAATAGCGTCGATACTAGAAAAAGACTTTAATGAACAACTACAAGATGATAGACGGGGTAAGTTCGAGCGCATTAATGACATTTTTTATGAAAATATGCAGAATGGAAAAAACTTAAGCAGGTTCAAGATTTATATTGCAGAAATTTTTTCTTCTTTAATGTTTAAAGAAGAAAAAAAAGAAGACTTAAAAGAGTTAAGAAAAATAAGAAAAAACATAGGCTCAATCATTACAACAAACTATGATTCCCTAATAGAAAATTTTTTTGAATTCAATAAACTTGTAGGCAATAATATACTATTAAGCAACCCTTATGGTTCGGTATATAAAATACATGGATGTCACCAATAGCCAGATAAAATAATTATAACTGAAGAAGATTATAAAGGATTCGATGAAAAATACGAACTAATTAGAGCACAACTACTCTCTCTCTTTATCCACAACCCCATAATATTTCTAGGATATAATGTAGGTGATGACAACATAAAGAAAATATTAAGAACTATTTTTTCTTATGTTGAACATAATTCAGAATCAGCGTCTAAAATTAAAAGTAATTTTTTACTCGTGGAATATAGCCCTGGGGATGACAATGACATAATAAGTGAGCATGATATAGTTTTAAATGAAGGGCTCACAATTCAAATTAATAAGGTTAAAACTGATAATTACTCAAAACTTTACAACTCAATTTCTAACATTCATTTACCTGTTACTGCCTTAGATGTTAGGAAAGTTCAAAATGTAGTGAAAGAAATTTATGCTGGGGGTGAAATTAAAGTTAGCATAACAGAGGATTTAGACACTTTGAGGAATGGTGATAAAATATTAGCAATTGGCTCAACGAAAACCATTAGTTACCATTATGAAACTTCAGCTGAACTACTTTCCAATTACTTTAAAATTATAGATGAATCTAACTATCAAATCTTATTTTTAATAGATAAATATAAAATTCAAGCTGCTCAATATTTTCCAATCTTCGGTTTTAGTAAAATAAATTCACAAATTCAGTCGATAGAAAAACTAAAAGAGCAACAAGTAAAGAACATTGATGAATGTCTTAAAAATATAAAACCGGCTTCACAAAAAACACACATTACTGTGACCGATATTTTAGCAGACGAGACTATTCCTTCATCATACAAAACCAGTTCTATTATCTGGAACACTTTCTACCGGAATATACCATTAGAATTAACTGAAAGTTATCTTCGAGAAACATCCTCAAATCCGACTACAGATTATAGAAAAATTTTAAGTATATATGACTGGGTTAAATATAGTAGTGAAACTCAAGATTTAGGGACCGAATCAGACATAATACAGGGGACTTCATTCAACTCAGCTGTTACACCCATATAATTTAAGTAATTATTGAACAGGAGACGAGTAGCGACCACAATAGAATATTCTAACTCTATTCATTAGAAATAGATCTAGTCTGATAAAAGTTAAATAATATGAATCGATAAGGCTTTTCAGAGCCTCCTGCTTCCTCTTTTGTATTCTTTTTCAACCATGCACTCATCCCTCTTCACCTACATCACCCACTACACCCAAACCCCGCTCACCCAGCAGGAGCAGGCGCTGGTGCAAGAGGCCTTCCACCCGAAGAAGCTGCGGAAGAAGCAGTACCTGTTGCAGGAGGGAGATATTAGCCGCTACATGGCTTTTGTGGTAAGCGGGGCTATGCGGCAGTACAGCGTAGATGAAAAGGGCACCGAACACGTGGTGCAGTTTGCGGTAGAAAACTGGTGGGTTGGTGACCGGGAAAGCTTTCTCATGCTCACGCCTTCTTTGTACAATATAGATGCTTGGGAAGACACCCAACTGCTGGTCATTGAAAAAGCAGATTTGCTACAACTGTATGAAGAGGTGCCTACCCTCCTGCAGATGGCCCGGCGAATGGACGACCGCCACTCCATGGCTACACAACGCCGCATCAATGCCGCCATCAGCTTCTCCGCCGAGAAACGCTACGCGGAGTTTGTTGAGTGCCACCCGGAATTTGTGCAGCGGTTTCCACAACACCTTATTGCCTCGTACTTGGGCATCACCAAAGAAACCCTCAGCCGCATACGCAAGCAGCAGGTGCATTAACGGTGTCTTGCGTGCAAGGGGTAGCTTTTTTTTGTTTTCGGCTTGTTTTGACGAAAACAGGTTAGAAACAGGTTTTACCCAAATAGCGCTGCTCACAGAAGTGAACCCACCCCTACCCCTCCCAAGAGGGGAATTGCGGGATTACGGCAGCCTGCATTTACGTTAACACCTAATTTGTAGGGAGCTTTCTCTTGTACTTGCCATCATTGATGTTGCTACCTGATACTTGCTGCACACGTTGACATTTGTCAACGTCTTTTTTTACCCTAGGTCATCGTGTTCAGGCGGGGTTGGGCTGCACCTTTGTATTGTTCCTGCCGGCGATGATCATCAGCCCCAGGACGCCACGCTAAAAAGACATAGCCATGAAAAAGAACGTAAGCTTTTCTACCCGCGGCCAACGCGCCGATATTGGAGACCTCCTCATTTACCGCATGCTGCCTAACCGCTACGCCCAGGCTGTGGGTCCGTTTGTGTTCCTGGACCATATTACACCCAAAGTACATGCGCCTACTGAAAGCAGAATGCAAACTGGTACGGGCGCGCATCCGCACCGCGGCATTGCCACCCTCACCTACCTACTACACGGCAAAGGCGAGCATTTTGACAGTGCCGGCCACCACGCCAAAGTAACCAGCGGCGGCATTCAATGGATGAAAGCGGGCAATGGTGTTATCCATGACGAAACCCTAAACCCCAACCCAGCGGAAACCACTGGCCTCACCCACGCCATGCAGTTCTGGATCAACCTGCCCAGCCAACACAAAGCCGAAGCTCCTGCATATTTAGCTGTACAGGCCGCAGAGGTTCCGCAAAAGATGTTAGAAAATGGCAAAGGTTGGATCAAGGTCATTGCCGGCAGCTATGAAGAACTGGCCTCGCCTATTCCCAGCTATTCTGAGCAGTTCCTGTATCACCTGCACCTGGAGCCTGGCCAAACATTCAAGCAAGAAACGAGTGCTGGGGTAGAGTACGCTGCCTTCTTGTTGGCTGGCAATGCGCAACTAAACGGCACCGAGCACACCGCCAACGAGTTTGTGGAGTTTGACCGCTCTGAGGGCTCCGTAGAAATCACAAATCCGCAGGAGACCGCCATTGATGTGATTCTCTTCGGGGGCGAACGTTACGCAGAACCAATTGTAGCCGAAGGTCCTTTTGTGATGAACAGCAAAGCTGAAATTGCTCTGGCCTACCGTGATTTCTTCAACGGCAAGTACGGGCAGATTGAGTACAATAAACCGGTTCTAGTGAAGTAAACTGTTTTTTCTAAAAGAATTCGTTTATAACAGCAGACACTACACTTCTTACCAAGGGATCAGGGAAGACTTACCTTCAGGTTGATAAATATAAACTATCCCAAATACGAGTTGTTTTTAGCCTGTTTTTCTTAAAACAGGCTAAAAACAACTTTTCGTTTCTAATGCTTTTCTATGGAGAAGAAATTAACCAAAGCACTAATCCCTTCTTTTCTACCAGACATTCAACCATCTTGCATTCCTGAAAAATAGGGCAGACAGACAAATGAACGACAAGGACACCACCCGGCTCTCTCGCCTGACGGCTATTCTGACGCAGCTGCAAACCAAGCGGCTCACCACGGCGCCTGATCTGGCAGAGAAGTTCAGGGTAAGCGTCAGAACCATTTACCGCGACATGCGGGCTTTGGAGCAGGCAGGTGTGCCAATTGTCACCGAAAACGGCAAAGGCTATACCTTGTTGGAAGGGTACAGAATTCCGCCGGTCATGTTTTCCGAAAGCCAGGCCAACGCCTTGATTTTGGCCGAGCAACTGGTGCTGAAGAATAAAGACTCCTCATTCATTAAAGATTACACTGAGGCCATTGACAAAATAAAAGCCGTGCTCCGGCCCGCCGAAAAAGACAAAGCTAACCTGCTAGCCGACCGGACTCGCTTTGAGCAGAACCTTACCCGAGACCGGAACAGCAACCACCTCTCGCAGCTGCAGAATGCCCTTACCAACTTTTACCTGGCACACATAGAGTACACCAACGAGCAAGGCACCGCCACCAGCCGCACCATAGAGCCCTTTGCTTTGGTGAGCACCACTGAGAATTGGCTGCTCATTGCCTGGTGCCGGTTACGCACCCAGTTCAGATATTTCCGGTTAGACAGAATCACGCTACTGAAGGTGCTTCCAGAGAAGTTCACTCCTCACCACATGACCCTGCAGGAATATTTTGATCAATACCATTAAGCGCTTATTGTACCCCTGACATACCGCTGTCACCAGGCCGCTCCACCTTTGCAGAGTAAACTTTAAAACCACAAAGAAATGGAAAAGCACACAGTAGACCCCTGGGCCTGGGGCAGGAACACCAACTCGGCACAAGCGGTGGAAGTAAAAAACGTAACCGGCACGCTGTACTGTTCGGGACAGGTAGCCCTGGACGCTAACGGCATCCCCAGCACCTCTGACATGCGGTCGCAGCTCCTGCAGACCATCGCCAACCTGGAGCTCCTGATCAGCGAATCGGGCTATGAATGCAAGAACATTGTACGGCTGAACGTGTACACCACCTCTACCCAGGAATTTTTCATGACCTGCATGGATGTGTACGTGCCGTTCCTGCAGAAGCACGGCATTCAGCAGGCCACTACCCTGCTGGAGATAAAAGGACTTTTCGCTACCTTGACCGTAGAACTGGAAGCCACCGTAGTCAAATAAATGCAGCAAAAAGAAGTAGAAATCTTTTATCCGGCAAACCGTGCCGCCTGGCGAAAGTGGTTAGAAACAAACCACCTTTCCAGCCAGGCGGTATGGCTTATTTTCTACACCAAAAAATCAGGCAAAAGCACCATCACCTGGGCCGAGGCCGTGGAGGAAGCCCTCTGCTATGGGTGGATAGACAGCAAGAAAGTAAAGATAGACGAAGAAAAAGCGCACCAATTTTTCAGCAAACGCAAACCTAAGAGCACCTGGTCCAAAATTAACAAAGCCAAGGTGCAACAGCTTATAGCAGACGGCCGCATGACCGCCGCCGGCCTACAAATCATAGAAACTGCCCAGCAAAACGGCTCCTGGAATCTCTTAGACAGCGTGGAAGAATTAGTCATTCCGGAAGATCTGGAGGCGGCCTTTGCCACGCACCCAACGGCGAAAGACTTTTTCCTGCGCCTAAGCAAATCCGCCAGAAAAGTTCTGTTGCAGGGGCTGGTGCTGGCCAAACGCCCCGAAACCCGGCAAAAACGAATTACGGAAATAGTGGATCTCGCTAATCAGAAACAAAAACCTCGGCCTTAAGAAACACACTTAACTTCTCCCCACTCACGCTCACCGTTTCAGAACATGAGTGAGTGTACTACACTAGCAGAAATCAGAGAAAAACGGATTGTAATGCTCCAATGTATTATCTGATAGACAATTACTACACCCAATCCATATGAAATCAAAACTGGCAGCGTATCTCTTGTGGTTCTTTCTGGGTTGGTTGTCTATGCACCGGTTCTACCTGGGCAAGATAGGCTCAGGTATACTGTACCTGCTCACAGGGCAGTTGCTGGGCGTTGGTTGGCTCGTAGACTTATTCCTGACCAGCAGCATGGTTGATAACTACAACAACAAGGTGGAAATCCAGAATTTGCGCCGCGAAGTTCACGGGCACCGGCCTCGGCAGTAATTAATAAATCATACTGCCTCTGCTTATTCCCTATTTTCGGCCTATTTTCCGAAAAGGAGCCTTAAAACAGTATTATATTTTACGCAAAGCTTCAAGCAAAAGCGCCCCGCTGGCTAAACCAATGGGGCGCTTTTTATTTCCCTTGAAAAACTGCCACCGCAATAACTATCAGTTACACTTTAAGCTGCGCAAACGATTGCCATATTTCTCTTTTAGGTCTTCTTTTCCCAAAAGTGCTAAAAACTATATTTTAGCACCATTAGGCGTAACATTCAAATTAAATTTACTTCCTGAGCGCCTAGCCTTCTATCTTGGTTTAACATCAGCAAACCCTCTATTCAAAGTGAACGCACAGGAGGATCACATCTATACTAAGTTGGCTCGCTATCGCTTGGTAAAATATTCATAGCAAACTCATTGCATCCTTAGGGCTACATCAAGAAAGGAACCATCGCGTCCTAAATAAGGCACAGGCCAGTAGTCAACATGCCTACTTTTAAAACGGCTCGCTCAAATGCTTGAACTGAAAAATTATCTGAGCCTCGAGCCCAAACTTAATTTCTAACCTGAGTAGGCCTTTTCCCTCATCCCTCTTTTCATCCTGCTCCTTCCCAAGCTTTGTTGATACCTCTCTAAGCAAAGAGCAAAGTCCCCTTTTTGGCATCTAACAGTAGAAATTTGATATTTTAGGTAAAGTGCTAGCAGATGACATTAAAATATTTTCATAAAAATGTGAGCTAAATTGGAAATAATAAAACTATATTTACTTGTACAATCGATTGCGCAAATGAATTAGCAAAGCAATTGACTGTACCCTCGCCTGCCATCCTAACTTACTTTATAAAAATGAAACACATCTTTACGCTTCTCTTACTACTGTCCCCCGTGTTTGTGTGGGCGCAGTCTCTTACCATTACAGAATCTGCCGGCTGGCTGGAGTCGGCGTACGTGAAGTGGGAACCCGCCGCCAATGCCGATAGCTACAACGTGTACTACAGCGGCGAGGGCATTACTGATAAGAAAATTGACAACCAGCTTATCCGGAACTATGGCTCGTATCTCCGGGCCGATGTGTTGGGTCTAAAAGCTGGCACCTACACCCTTTCCATCAAGCCTGTGATCTCAGGAACTGAGGGTGCCGCCACAGCCACAAATCCGCTTACCGTGTTGCCGCATGATCGCACAGGCTTTGCTTTCAGCAACGGACGGGTACCAGGCGCTTACAAAGCAGATGGCACCGTAAAAGACAATGCCGTTATCCTGTACATTACTGAAAATACCAAGAACACTATTTCTCTTGATGTTACCGGGGCAAACGCAAACCCTTGCGTGGGCCTGCAGACGATTCTGGATGGTTTCAAAAAGGGAAGAGATGCGCGCCCATTGATCATCCGTCTGGTTGGGCAGATCACTGACCTAGACGTGATGCACAACGGAGATATAGTGATTGAGAACAACAACTCTGCCGCTAGCTACATCACTCTGGAGGGCGTGGGAGACGATGCCGTAGCCGATGGCTGGGGAATCCGGATCAAGAATGCCTCTAACGTGGAGGTTCGCAACCTAGGCTCTATGAACTGTAACAGCTCAGAAGGAGATAACATAGGCCTGCAGCAAGACAATGAGTACATTTGGATACACCACATTGATTTCTTTTACGGTGATGCCGGAGGCGACGCAGACCAAGCCAAAGGAGACGGGGCTTTGGACGCTAAAAGGTCTACTTACATCACGTTCTCCTATAACCATTTCTGGGATGCCGGGAAAAGCAACTTGGTTGGTTTAAGCGAGAGTACCACCGATGGCTTGTTCATCACGTTCCACCATAACTGGTACGACCATTCAGATTCCCGCCACCCACGCGTCCGTTTCTACTCGGCGCACGTGTACAACAACTACTATGACGGCAATTCAAAGTATGGCGTAGGTTCAACCATGGGTTCGTCTGTGTTTGTAGAGGGCAACTACTTCCGGAACTGCAAATATCCTATGCTTACTTCCATGCAGGGGTCAGATGTGTACAGCGAGAGCAAAAAGACAAACGACTATAACAACATGGCCACCTTTTCCAAGGAAGACGGAGGCACCATCAAGGCGTTCAACAACTACATGACCGGGCAGCAGCGTTTTGTGCCTTATGGCGCAGAGGGTTTCCCCAACTCCACCATAGATTTTGATGCCTACGTAGCCGCCACGAGAGATGAAACCATCAGCAGCTCTATTGTATCGGCTTACGGAAGTAACACCTACAACAACTTTGACACCAATGCCAATGTCATGTATTCCTACACCCCAGACAGCCCTGAGGAAGCCAGAGACAAGGTTAAACAATATGCAGGACGCGTGAACGGCGGCGACTTTAAATGGACGTTTAACAATGCGGTAGATGATGCCTCCTCGGCGGTGAACCCAGGCTTGAAAGCGGCGCTGGTGAATTACAGAACCAGCCTAGTTTCTGTGCAAGGAGACACCGTCCCTTCTACTGGCGGTAACGGAGACGGAGAGGACAATGGTGACGGAAACGGCGACGGCAGTGGCGTTTCTGAAGGCGACATGGTGCATAATTTCACCTTGGCTGGTAAAACAAGTACGTTCTACACCATCAACGGCAACCTGTCAGACTCAAAAGGCACAGTCAATTACAACGGCTTAACCCTGACGCAGTGCCTGAAAATTGAATCTTCCACGTCTATTTCCTTTACCACCACAAAAGAGGCCACTCTCACGCTGGTATTTAACACCGGCTTTAGCGGAACCATAAAAGTGAATGGAACTGACCAGACCATAAGCGCAGGCAAACTGACAATGACGCTTCCGGCTGGCTCGCACCAGATTACCAAAGGCTCCACGACGAACCTCTATTTTATGAGTGTGGTCTACAATGGGGAAGGCCCTTTAGGGGTGAAGGACACGGATGAGCTGGCCGTTAAAGTTTATCCGAACCCTGCAGACCGGGAGGTGATGGTGACCTGGAAAAAGCAACAGGAGTTCTCTCTCTACAGTACCACAGGAGTTCTGCTGAAGAAAGGAACCACCAATCAGTCTTTAGATCTGAAAGGCATCAGGCCAGGCTTGTATTTCATCGTGATTCAAGGAGAAAACGGACTCAGACACACGACCCGCCTAATCAAAAAATAAGGTGGTATAGTGGTGTAGCACCATCCTCCCTAGAAACCAAGAGCCTGTCTACAGTTTTCTTTTCATAGAAAAGGTGTAGACAGGCTCTTTTCTTGTTTAAAATTCGACAACCCCCAAAGATGACAGAGGCCCCGAGGCTGTTTTACCCTTTATTTTCAGAAAACAGGTCAAAAACGGGAATCCTGCTATATTTGCCGGAGTTCCTCCAGAAGCCGCCCCCACTCCTGTATTTTCAGCAACTTGTACTGCCAACTCAGCTCTAACCATGAATTCTGCTAAAATCTCCGCTTATGGTATTGTCACCATTCTTTCGGCAATGGTTGTCTTTCACCTGCTCATTGTTACGGGTGTTATTCCGTTCAACATAGTGTGGGGAGGCCGGTTAGAAACCCACGAGCAAATGCTGGGTTTCGAGGCTTTTTCCATCAGCATAAACGTATTCATGATTTGGGCCGTGGGCACCTATGCCGGTCTTTTCAACTTCAACCCCAATCAGTTCTTTCTGAAAGGAGTGCTGTGGGCTATGGTGGCGCTGTTTCTACTAAACACGCTGGGCAACCTGGCCTCGGCGAATGCGTGGGAGAAACTGATTTTCACCCCGGTTACCCTTCTGCTGTCTTTGTTCAGTCTGCGGCTGGCGCTGCAAAGAAAGAGCTCAGCCAACGGGGTTAAGCCTCTATAGATGCTTCTTTCAGATTTTATGAAATACACCTCGACGCTCTTCTTGTGTTCTACGTTGTTTCTGTCTGCTTGCTCACAGAAAGCGAATGAATAAGGTAACACTCCTGCCTCTGTTGCAGAAACAGTTGCCACCCCACCAACTACGCCTGTTAGCCAGGTGCCGCAACTGTTAGCAGACACTTTAGTTGCGTCAGATGAAGAGGCCCCAGCCGCTCCGTCAGGCCCAGGTAAACTCTTAACGGAGGGTTTCTTCCACGAAGATGAAGTGTGGCCCAATGCCACTCAGGAAAAATGGTACGGGCTGTTTAAGGGCAGAAACGGCTACTATCTGCAGCAAACCACTATCAAAACCACTCGCTCTCATGACCCTTTGGTAGATGACAATGAGAGCATCAAATCTGGCTGGGAGGTTTCCTCCCCTAACCAAGACAGCTCTCTGGTTCTGATCACCGGTCTGCCTGCCATAAACAACCGCGCGTAGAAGCAGTGGCCTTGTCTAAAACAGAGATTCTACCTGGCGAAAAGGTGTCGTTCACCTTTAAGGGTACTTCTTACCTCCTCCACGCCACCGGCAAAAAAGAACGGGAAAGCCCTTCCAGCGACTGGTTTATTGTGTCTGATTATAAGCTGTACCTCACCGCCAACAAAAATGGCCAGAAGATAACGCAGCTGCTGGTAGACGAAAAGTACTTTGATGATGACATGATCAACATCTTATTTGTGGGTGATCTTGATGGCGATACCGTACCTGATTTTCTAATTGACACATCTAACCACTACAACGCCATTATTCCCACCCTCTTCCTTTCCACCTCGGCACCAAAGGGCCAACTGTTACAAGCAGTGGCCAGCCATACCAGCGTAGGGTGTTAATTCCACTGCCCCGCCCGTACATATTTTAACTTATTTCGTCAAAAGTTGATTTGGCCATGCCCCCGAAATGAGAAAAGCTAAATAAGAAAGTCTGTCCCCACATTGGCACTCTCACCCATTATCCACGAACCCCGGATAAAGGGTCATGCCGCCGTCTACGTAAATGGTGGTACCGGTAATATAGTCACTGTCTGGCGAGGCTAGCCACACCGCCACTTTGGCCACATCTTCGGGCTGGCCTATGCGCTGGTACGGGATGAGCTTCAGGAGCTCTTTGCGTTTGGCATCGTCTTTCCAGACCTCATCATTAATATCAGTGGCAATGGCACCGGGCGAAATTCCGTTTACTCTTATTTTCTTAGGAGCCACTTCCAGCGCCAATGACTTCATCAGCATTAAAATTCCGCCTTTAGACGAGGCATAGTTTACATGACCTGCCCAGGGAATAATGTCGTGCACCGAGCTTATGAAAATAAGGTTTCCTTTGGCTTTATCTTCTGGGCCGGCGGCGCTTTTTTTCTCAAAAATCTTGATGGCCTCACGGGCGCATAGGAAATGACCGGTGAGGTTAGTGCTCAACACCTTGTTCCACTGGTCTAAGGTCATTTCTGAAAAAGAGCTGTCTCTCTGTATGCCCGCGTTATTGATAACCACGTCTACCGTACCGTAAGCCTCTACCGCAGCCTCAAACAAACGTGCCACCTCTTCCTCTTTCCCAACATCAGCCTGACAGATAAATCCTTTGCCGCCGCCCTCTTCCACTTGGTTCAGGGTGTGCAAAGCCCCTTCTTCGTCGCTGTGGTAATTAATGATTACGTTGGCGCCCTGCTGCCCAAAAGCGATGGCAATGCCTTGCCCAATACCCGAGCTGGCGCCGGTTACCAGAACAGTTTGTTTTATGTTTTGTAAGTTCATAGTCTTTTTGTTTGTACTATAGCCTTCAGCTGGTATTTGAGCCCAAAATACTCTAGCCGTTTTCTGCTCGTTCTTCCCAACCTGATACTCACAAACTCAAGGAAGTGTTCCGGCTAAATCTAAATTCCACTGGAAAGGTTGTTGCGCCTGTTGCCAGGGCAAAAGGCTCCCTTCCTTTCCAAAGCTTATTTTAGGTCTGTTTTTACAAAAGCGGCTCTAAAACAGAAGCACTTGTCTTTCCCGCGTTTTTTGGTAATTTTAATAAACTACCACCTTCTGTGGTAGCGGTTCAGAAAAAGGAACGGTTTATAATATGCTTCTGGCACGGCACCCATGACAGACAAAAACCCTATCAAGAACGTGCACCTAGCCTTTGCCTGTGACAAAAGCTGGGACCACATGCAGCCGTGCCACAACGGCAAAAAGTGCTTGAGCTGCCACACCACTGTAATTGACTTTACCCAGAAATGCCAAGAAGATTTGCAGGCGGCGCTGGAATCTGGGGGTGAGATATGTGGTCGGTTCCGTCAGTCGCAGTTGGCCACAGCTCCACAGCCCGCTTCCTCTTCATTTAAACGAATGGCTGCCGGAATACTGCTCACCCTTGGCTTCACCTCTCTGGCGAATGAGCTGAAAGCACAAGTACCCCCACCACCCCCTGACTTACCTGAATCCCATACTGATGAGAAAATTTTCCTAGGAGTTGTGGAAAAGTTGCCTGAATACAAGCACGGTGGCATGGCTGGGTTGATAAAGTTCATAAAGGATAACATGACACAATCACCTCAAGCAGACCTAGAGGGCATGGTGGTGGCCACTTTCGTCATAGACACCACAGGCGCTGTCACAAACCCAAAGATTGTGAAAAGCTTATCAGAATGGGCAGATCAGGAGGTGCTACGGGTAGTGCAATTGTTAGAATTCACCCCAAGCATGCAGGGGAACCGCAAAGTAAATGTAACTTATACCATTCCTGTTAGGTTTACGCCAGCAGAAGAACAGAAGAAGCGAAGAAAGAAATAGCACCTTTATCCTTTCCCACTCCTTTTCTTGAAGCTGCTTTTCCACACTTTTGTGTGATAGAAATGCTTGCTACTTCCAAGCGAACGGTTCTGCATGCGCCGCTGTTTTGAGGCTACTTTTTCAAAAACAGGCCTAAAACAGACAAAACAACGCAGCCTGGGCGGAACAAGTAAATGCTGGCGCCAGAGGTTTGAAACGCTAAAACAGCTTTCTTGTAAAAGTTTGATTTTAATTCTGAATTCAGGAGCACCCATGCAACTGAACACGCTGTTACTGACTCTAGTAGATAAACCGCCGCTTTTTGTAGCTTAGCACACCCAATTCCATCTACTTCAAAAACTATGAGTTCGCGCACAGAACTTCTGCCTCTTATCTGGTCTGCCATTAAAGGGCAGGAGCAGGATTACACACGTCTCAGCCTCAAAAAATCAATTGTGCTGCTGGCTACGCCCATGATTCTGGAAATGCTCATGGAGTCTCTGTTTGCCATTGTAGATATATTCTTTGTAGGACGATTGGGTTCGGCGGCATTGGCAACCGTGGGCTTAACAGAGTCGGTTCTCATGATTATCTACTCGGTAGGCATGGGTATTAGTATGGCGGGCACGGCCATGGTGGCGCGCCGAATTGGCGAAAAGAAAGTCAAACAAGCCGGAAGTACCACGTTTCAGTTGTTGGCAACGGGGGCGGTGCTGGCCATTGCCATGGGAGCCGTAACGTTTATCTGGGCCGATGATATTCTGCGCCTGATGGGAGCTTCTGAAGAAGTCATATCCATTGGCCTTTCTTATGCGCGTATCATCTTCGCCGGAAACCTGGCCATTATTCTGCTGTTCCTGATTAACGGAGCTTTTAGGGGAGCTGGGCAACCACACCTGGCCATGCGTGCCCTCTGGATTTCCAACGGAATAAACATTGTCTTGGACCCGCTGCTTATTTTCGGGATTGGCTCTATTGAAGGTTTAGGACTGGCGGGAGCCGCCTGGGCTACTACCATTGGCCGTAGCATTGGCGTGGTGTACCAGCTCTACCATTTGTTTAACGGCAAGCACGTACTCAAAATCACCACAGAGAATCTGAAACTGAAGTGGAAGACGGTGATGAAGATTCTGCGGATATCAGCGGGGGGCATGGGACAGTTCATGATTGAAACCGCCAGCTGGATTTTCCTGACCCGCATAACCGCCGAGTTCGGGAGCAACGCGTTGGCAGGTTATACCATTGCTTTCCGGGTTATCATGTTCACCCTCTTACCCGCCTGGGGACTGTCTTCGGCGGCGGCTACGCTGGTGGGGCAGAATTTAGGAGCGAATAAACCGCGCCGCGCTGAGATCTCCGTCTGGCTCACAGCTCGCTACAACATGATATTCCTTGGGTTAGCCACTGCAGCTTTCTTCCTCTTCGGAAAACACTTGGCCAGCTTCTTCACCCCAGACCCTGAAGTAGTGGCCATTGCCTCTGAAGGCCTGAAGATTATTACGCTGGGCTATATCTTCTTCGGCTTAGGCATGGTGATGGTACAAGCGTTCAACGGTGCCGGCGACACCAAAACTCCGGCCTGGATCAACGTGTTCGTGCTCTGGCTTATTGAAATTCCGTTGGCTTACCTTTTGGCGCTGTACTGGAACCTGGGTATCACCGGTATCTTCATCACCATTGCGTTCTGCCACTCCTTCCACTCCGTTATCAGCTGGTGGCTGTTCAAGAAAGGCCGCTGGAAAACGGTGAAGATTTAAGCCGCCGTCTTCTTTTGCAGGCAGCAGTTCTTGTACTTCTGTCCGCTGCCGCAGGGGCAGGGCTCATTGCGGCCCAAGCGTTTGCCGTAGGGGTTTAGCAGTTCTCTGAAGTTAAGCCCGAAAGTTCTTTTAGGGTTCTGCTGAAACACCTGCGTGAGCATTTTGTACAAGCCTGGGTGCTTCTCTGCCAGCTGCTTCGGTTTTTCAAAGAAATACTCGGTGGCTACGGCGAAGAACTCGGCCTCATTGGTGGCCCCGTACGGATTGATGTCTGACTCGCCGCGCTTGATTTGTTTTATTTTGCGGTACATCATTTCCTGCCAAGGCTGGTATAGTTCTTCGGGCAGATAGGCTTTGGGCTGACCGTCAATCTCGCCGTCGGCCTGGTCTAGCATGTGCGCGAATTCATGAATACCCACGTTCTGCCGGTCGGCCATGTCATTGAAACCACGTTCAAGGGCAGGTTTGGAGAGGGTGACGTAATGGGCATTCTGGAACGGGTTTACCCGGCCTAATACTTCTGATACCGCCTCGCTGTCTTCGTGCTTGTAGCGTTCCAGGCTGCCAGGAAACACCAGCACCTCCCCTAAATGAGGATATTCCCAATCTTCAAACCCGAAAATAGGAATGATGGCACTGGCCGCCACCAACACTTTTATGGTATCATCTATCCTTACTTCAATGCCTGTAATCCGCTTCTCCGCTAAAAACAGCTGAATCATTTTCTCGAAGCGGCGCTTTTCTTCCTCGGTTTTGAGGGTGTGGTAAAAGCCGACTCTATCGGTTAAAACTTTTCGCCATTCCACCGGAAACTCCTGCGCCAGCACCTTTTTCCGGCGACGGGTTTTGCGGGTGGCCCAACGGTAAAAAATCAGCACGCCCACCGTTACAAACAAAATAAATGCTACAGTTCCCATAGGGCTCTCTTAACGTGCAATTGGCTGGAAAGATAACCGCTCTTTCGGATTTATCAATCCCGAACAGCAACAGTATAAGGTGACGGCAACCGAAGCGGACAGGTCGCGACCTGTCCCTACACAATCCCCCCGCTGTTTGGAGTCTTCCGAAGGGCGACTCCAAACGTATAATGAATCAGCAGGAACTCCGTTCCGAAAAAGTGGCAGATGAATTTCTATGAAACAACTGCTAAACTTTTCGTCTGCTTTTACTTTGTGGCAGGCAGGAAGTCAGAGACTTCCATTCTCATAATAATTTTGAAATCGCCCTTTAGAAGACTCCAAACAACATTGGTTTTGATAAAGAGAAAACTATTGTTGGGCTGTCTCTACACAACCTGTTTTCGACCTATTTTTCAGAAACTAGCTTAAAAACAGAAACGAAGATTTTGCCTCCCGTTAATTTCTTAATTTTACTTCACAAAGAGTTGAAGCTGAAAAGTACATGAGCAACGGGAATTGGTTTGAACGACAAGACAACAAAGGTGCAGCCAATCCTTTTCCGCACGACTACCTTTTCCCGAACCTCCAGCTGCCTGACCTAAGCTATTCACTGGTTCTTCGGCAAAGCCTGGAGCACGTAGAAACATCTGCCAATGGCTTCTCTGAGATTCAACCTGAGATTATTGACGTAGACTTTGCGGCTTTTGTGCTCTCCACACCACATGAGGCGGGCGCTGCGCACGTGCGGGTACAACAGCTGCCGACGGCATTGGTGGTCTCCTGCTCATGTGCAGTTCCTAAAACTAAGCTGTGTGTACATCAGGCCCAAGTGCTTCTGAACCTGCTCAACCGCCGCCACCTCCGCCTTTTCTTTGACGCTCCTCTTCGGCACGAAAAAATACGGGCAGTGGCCAAAGATTACGGTCTGCAGCACGAACCTAACTTAGATGCCCTGTTTCAGCTGAGCTATAAGGGAAGCTTTGTGGAGATTACGCCACGGGAGAAAGAGATTTTCCCCGTTACCCCAGCCATCACCGCCCAATTGCAGGAGCAGATTTTGCCTAAACCTGAACGCTACAGTTCGCTAACAACTGCAACGGACCAAGCCGCTTCTAAGCTGATGGTGGTGCTGGGCAAACACCGGTATTACGACCAGTTTACGGTAGAGCTGTTTCAGGCGCCTTTCACCAAGGAAGGCAAACCGAAGAACCCGTTCACTCCGGTAAAGCCTCTCGATTTGGTCTGGCTCCTGGAAAGCCCCGAGGAGCTGAAGTTCTTCTCTGGCATCGCCCGCTTTCAGAACAACTATGACGGCGGAAACCCCGAACAAGACTTTGCAGGCTTACAGGCACTGGTGCGCAATCCGCAGGGGCTGGACTTTTATATTCATAACACGCAGGCCTCGGAGAAAGTGAACGCCGCCTCAGTGGTGCCGGTGCAGGTGCAGCGGCTAAAGACAGACTTGCAGTTGACCGTGCACCGGCAGCAGAGTTTCTATGAAATTTCTGGGGAATTGGTGATTGACGGCAAGGCGCACGCCCTGCACCAGCTGTATCTCAAATACCAGTACTTCGTTCACGTGGGCAACACGCTGTACCTGCCCGACCAGCCCGATACGCTGCGCGTGATTGACTTCTTCCGGAAGAACAGCAACCGCCTGCTTATTCATACTTCTAAATACGCTGAGTTTCAGGAGAGCATTCTGGCTAACCTGGAGCAGAACATCCAGATAACATATTCTTACCTTAAGCCCGCCACCAAAAGCCAATTGGCCGAGCAGGGGTTTGACCAGCGCCGCGAGAAAATTCTCTACCTCTCCGAAACCGCCAGCTATGTGTACCTCTTGCCCGTGATGCGGTACGGCGGCGAGTTGGAGATTCCGGTGCTGTCTAAAAAGCAACTCTACGCCACCGACTCCAAAGGCAAGGCTTTCTCCATCTCCCGCGACAGTGAGCTGGAGCTCCAGCTGGTATCGGAAATTATGCGCCAGCACCCCGACTTTGAAGGCCAACTGCCCCGCCTCGATTTTTACCTCCACAAAGAACGGTTTCTGGACGAGAGCTGGTTTCTGGATGCTTTTGAAGAATGGCGCAAACAGGACATTACTATTCTGGGCTTTAACGACCTGAAAGGAAACCGGCGCAACTCACACAAAGCTACTGTTACCCTGAGCGTGCACAGCGGCATCAACTGGTTTGACACAAACTTGGATATCAGGTTTGGCAAGCAAAAAGCGAAGTTAAAGGAGCTGCATAAGGCGGTAAAAAACAAGACCCGCTACGTGGCTCTGGATGATGGCACGCAAGGTATTCTTCCGCAGGAATGGCTGGAGAAACTATCGCGCTATTTCCGCTATGGCGAGGCCGTGGAAGACAGCATTCGCACCCCTAAAACCAACTTCTCTGATGTAGAGGAGCTGTATGAAGAAGAGGTACTGACCCAGCCGGTGAAAGAGGAAATTGCCAAATTCAGAGCCAAGTTCTCCAAGTTTGAGGAAATCACGCCTGTTGAGGTGCCCTCCGGCTTGAACACTACGCTGCGGCCTTACCAGCACCAGGGACTGAACTGGCTGAACTTTCTGGATGAATTTAATTTCGGCGGCTGCTTGGCGGACGACATGGGCTTGGGAAAAACGGTGCAGGTAATTGCGCTTCTCCTGCTCCAGCGGCAGAAGCTGGGCCAGAACACCAATCTGGTGGTGGTGCCTACCTCGCTGCTATTCAACTGGCAGGCCGAAGTTCAGAAGTTTGCCCCGTCGCTGCGCATGTACACTTTACACGGCGCCCAACGCACCAAAGAAAAACCAGACTTCCACGACTATGATATTGTGTTGACCACCTATGGCACCTTGCTCACCGAGGCTCGTCGGCTAAAGGAGTTCCCGTTCAACTACATTGTGCTGGATGAGTCGCAGGCCATTAAAAATCCGGAAAGCCAGCGGTACAAAGCGGCGCGACTGCTGCAGAGCAGAAATAAGCTGGTACTCACGGGAACGCCGCTGGAGAACAATACCTATGATTTGTACGGGCAACTCTCGTTTGCCTGCCCCGGCCTGCTAGGCAGCAAACAGCACTTCAAGGACATCTACTCCATGCCGATTGACAAATTCGATGACTTCAGAAAAGCCCAGCAACTGCAGAAAAAGATTAGTCCGTTCATTTTGCGGCGCACGAAACAGCAGGTAGCTCCTGAGTTACCAGAAAAAACCGAGATGGTGATTTATTGCGAAATGCCCCCAGAGCAACGCGCCGTGTATGATGCCTATGAGAAAGAACTGCGCGATTACCTGGAGGGCAAAAGCGACGATGAGTTGGCCAAACAAGGCATGCACGTACTCACCGGCCTCACAAAACTTCGGCAGCTCTGCAACTCCCCCGCCCTGCTTCCCGATGCCGAAGGATTCGATCACCCCTCGGCCAAAATTGAGACGCTGCTGGAGCAGATTGAGAACAAATCTAGGCAGCACAAGATTCTGGTGTTCTCGCAGTTCGTGAGCATGCTGGATTTGATTAAACCCGAGCTACAGGCGCGGGGCATCTGCTTTGAGTACCTCACCGGCCAAACCAGAAACCGAGCCGCGCGGGTAGAGAATTTCCAAAATAACCCCAACGTGCGGGTGTTTTTGATTAGCTTGAAAGCAGGAGGCGTGGGCCTCAATTTAACCGCCGCCGACTATGTGTATCTGGTTGACCCGTGGTGGAACCCCGCCGCCGAAAATCAAGCCATAGACCGCAGTCACCGCATTGGTCAGCAGAAGCCCGTAGTCGCCGTCCGCCTCATTTGCCCCGACACCGTGGAAGAAAAGATTCTGCAGCTACAAGCCACCAAAAAAGAACTCGCCAGCGACTTGATTAAGACTGATTCTGCAATTTTGAAGTCGCTTTCTAAAAAGGATTTGCTGGGGCTATTCCGGTAGGTGGAGAAGAGTGTTTCAGGGCTGTTTTTGGATAATCAGGGCTAAAACGCGTCAAACAATAAAGCACGCCTTCCAGATACTCCCCTTTTTAACGGGGCGAAGGGGGATGTTTACAAAGGAGACTCCACGCATTGCTGATGGTACGGACAGGTCGTGACCTGTCCAAAGACGCTGGCCCGAGATAAAACCTTTGCAACGAAGCAATATGCCTGCCCTATTCAATATTCCCTATCAGCGCCGAGGAATTTAACGATGACAACAGTAGCAGAAGCTAAACCAGCAGCCACCGCATAGGACATGTCGCGACCAGTCCGTACAACAGAATATAATTTTATCTTTACCCACGCAACCTTTCTCTCAAAAGCAGAATCTGACTTCTATAAACTAAACAAATCTAAAGCTATGCCTAGAAAAGTAGTTCTGTACATTGCCATGAGCTTAGATGGCTACATTGCCAAAGAAGACGACAACATTGACTTCCTTTCAAAAGTAGAAGAGCCCGGCGAGGACTACGGCTATCATGCTTTTCAACATACCGTAGATACGCTTATCTGGGGCCGAAGAACGTATGACAAAGTACTGTCATTTGGCATGTCCGAGTTTCCGCACAAAGATAAAAAATGCTACGTGCTTTCTAAGAGCAAAACGGGCCAAGACGAGAACGTGGAATTTTACGGCGGAAGTCTGACAGAGCTTATCTCCAGCTTAAAACAACAGCAGGGCAAAAACATTTACTGCGATGGCGGCGGCGAGGTGGTCAGTGCGCTGCTAAAAGAAAACCTCATTGACCAACTGATCATCTCAATTATCCCACACCTGCTGGGCAGCGGCATCAGACTGTTCCAGGACGGCAGGCCAGAGCAGAACTTGACCCTCACCCACAGCAGCACGTTTAAATCAGGACTGGTGCAGTTGTGGTACAACCGGGCAGAATAATAGCTGCATACACTTTCCTTCATCAAAAAGGAAGGTACCTTTAAGTCTAAACAAATTCACCAGTGCTATGTCCATCTCCAAAGAATCAGAACTAGTAGGCATGCAGGCCGTAAGTGAGGCGGTGGCGCTTACCCTGAAAGAAATGCGCGCCTTTGCGCGCCCCGGCCTCTCCACCAAACAACTGGATGACTACGGCGGACAAATTCTGCGAAAGCTAGGCGCAAAATCGGCTCCGCGCACTGCCTATGGTTTCCCGGGCTGGACTTGCATTAGCGTGAACCAGGAAATAGCGCATGGTGTACCGTCAGCTAAGAAGATTCTACAGGAAGGTGATTTAGTGAATATTGATGTTTCAGCGGAGTTGAATGGTTTTTGGTCAGACAATGGCGGTTCTTTTGTGTTGGGGTCAGATGTGCACTCTTACCAGCCCTTGGTACAGGCATCTAAAGAAATTCTGTGTAAAGCCATTGGCCAGATTAAAGACGGGGTAAAGGTGGCTGAGATTGGCAGATTGATTGAGTCGGAAGCCCAGAAAGCGGGCTACAAAGTGATCAGGAATTTGGCAGGGCACGGTGTGGGCAGAAGCCTACATGAAGCCCCGGAAGAAATCTTGAATTGTTACAATAAGTTTAACCGCACCCGCTTCAAGAAAAACTCGGTGGTGGCCATTGAAACGTTCATCTCCACCCACTCTACTTTAGCCCATACTTTAAAAGACGGCTGGACTCTGGTAGGTAACAAAGGCGGCTTCGTAGCCCAACATGAACACACCATTATAGTAACCGACAAGGCTCCAATATTACTTACCGCTAAAAACGAGATCTGGGACTGAGAATTACTTTTCTGTACCGCACATACTCCTTCCGTGAACAGATTAAAAAAAAGCCGTTTTGCGGCATGGTTTCGTAAAACCAGCGCAAAACGGCTTTTCTCTGGGGGTATCTTTATTTAAAGGTCAGACATTTTGATTAAGTCTGCCTCTATGTTATAGTCTTTCAACAGAGAGGTGGCAAACTTATAGCTACCGTGTGGTACAAAAAGGTTCAGGCTACCGCCCTTCATTTTGGCAATAGACTCTAAAGCTTTCCACTTGCTCACGAGAGTACTGTTTTCTTTGTCATCGTTGGTTTTCACCACTAACTCAAAGTAATATTTGCTATCGCCTCTCTTGGCGGTGAAGTCTGGAGTAAGGGTAATACCTTGGCTTACCATAGTCAGCGCAGCAGGACTGTCATATCCAGAAAAATCAGCTTTCACATCTTCATAGCCAGATTTCTCCACATAGTTGATTACTTGTTTCGCCATTGAATTATATTCATCAGTTCTTTTCAGGGTATACAGCATAGTACGTGTTTATTGTTTGAAAATTAAGAGATTATTCAGGTGTTAAAGCAGAATTACAATTCCTGCTTTAGTCTTTAATTTATTGATAATTATATCTAGGAATATCAGTCAATTATGTCTATTTTATACTGAAAATTGCTAAAATTCACCTTATTTAAGTAAACCTACAGCTATTCATCAGATTAAAGCAGAATTAATTTGTTTAAATTTTTCAAAAATGACCTATATATGATATACGCTATTATATCAACAAAAGCTGCACCATATTAGTTTATTTAAATTTATACAATCTCAACATATCCTCACAATTAGACCCAAATAAGTATTTTAATCCATGATTACAACACACATATTTTCACCTCTAATTACACATTATCATAAGTAGTCAAACTAGGCAATCAAACACTTCACAGACTAATTAGTAGCATCTATCAAATAAGATGCGCGCAGCGCGAGTGACTTTTGGATAGAATAGCAGAAGCAGAAACCTAATGATAGCTGTTCAAAAGCATCACAAGTAGCAGAACTGGAACTGATACCAGCCGTGGGGATGAGCGCCTCGCTTTGAGCGGTGCCGTAAGGCAAGACCAAAGGTCAAGTGAAAAGGGCAGTGCGAATCCACAGGGCGGGGCCTCGCGGCCGTGAGCGCACGGAGCCAAAGAGACGGAGAGGGCTGAATGTGAGGCCTTGGATCAGCAGCGGCTATGAAATTCGGGAGCGGGAAAAAAGAGGAATGGGTTACTTAGCTTTGGTTGTCTGTGAGAATATACAACAACGGCAAGTGGTAAAGCGGAAGCAGGAGCAAAAGTCTTCGTTAGATCCTTCGGCTAGCGCTCAGGACGACCTTGAAAGAAGGATCTGGAATGCGTGGATCTGCTGGTGTAAACATCCCCCTTCGCCCCCTTCAAAGGGGGAGTATCAGGAATGTGTGACGAAGGGTAAATGCACCCCCTGCACTTTCTAATAAGCCTCATTGAGGCTTTGGCTATTCACAACAGTTAAAAATATCAATTGTTGAGAAGGAGCAGGATCAGTTTTGTATAGCTACTGGAGGTACACTCTGACTAATTGCAAGGACTGACTACCAAAGGTAGCTTAGCGCTTAAAATAAACCTTGAACGTAGTACCAACTCCTTCCTGGCTCTCTACTTCAATCTTGCCTCCGGCGTTTTCAATGATACGCTTTACAATATAAAGACCAATACCCGTGCCTTCTACGTGGTCATGCAGGCGCTTGAACATAGAAAAAATTTTGTGCTGTTCTTCTGGTCGTATGCCCAAGCCATTATCCGCTACGGTGAGTACCACATATTTTGGCTCGTGCTCTGTTGTGATCTCTATAGTAGGGGTACGGTCATTTGCCCGGTATTTGAGCGCGTTGCTAAATAGATTGTATACAATGCTACGCACATTTTTTGCTGAAAACTTAACAGTAGAGTCTGGGGCGAAAGTGGTGGTTATTTGGGCATTGGAAGCTTGAATCATATTTTTGAAATCAAGCTGCACGTCTTCTACTACTTCAGCTAAATCAATTGACGCTACGTCTTCCCCAGCTTCACGTTGTATTTTGGCTACCTCAGTAAGATCGGCAACGGCACGTTTAAAACGGCCCACGGAAGCGGTAATCATGCTCAATACCTCTTGCACCGCATCCTGCTGTTGTATCTCCTTGGGCAGGAACTCAACCAGCGTCTCCATTAAACCCTCAATGTTAGAGATTGGGGCTTTCAAGTCATGAGAGGCGGAATACACAAAATTATCTAAATCAGCATTTATAGCCCGTAATTCAGTATTCATGCTTTCAATTTCATGACGGGCTTCTACTTGCTCGTTCACGCCTACTGCTACAGCTATAATACCAGTAATGTTGCCCCAACGGTCGCGCATAGGCTGATACACGAAATTGAAATACACCGTCTCCATTTTGCCGTTACGCTCCAGTATCACGGGCAACTCATTATTCACGTAGGGCACACCAGTATAGAAAACACTGTCTAGCAGTTCTTTGATTCCTTGGTCTTTCACTTCCGGAAGAGCTTCCAGCACTGGTTTTCCCAGAACATCTTCCAAGGTTTTACCCCAAAGCTCACATATACCTGGGTTGGCTAGTTCTATCACATGGTTACTGCCTCTAAGAACACAAATGGCCACGGGTGCCTGCTGAAACAGATTAAGCAACTCTTGCTGCTGCCGCGCAGCCTGTTCTTTGCTTTCTATACTGGCAATGGTGGTGGCTACCTGGCCAACTATAAGTTCATGGAAGTTTTGGTAGCCAATGTCATAGGAGAGGAATTCACTGATGCCAGCCACAAAAAAGCCTAGTACCTGATCATGGCCTGGCCGAAGAATGGGTAAAATGACCGCCTGCTTAACCTGTGCTTGCTCAAGTTGCCCTTCCGATGGCGCAAAAGCCCCCTCTAGGTGCTTCACCACCTGCATCTGCTTTGAGTCATACACCCTTTTCAGTGGCCACTGCCCCACTGCCCCCTCACTGGTGAGGGGCACCACCGAAACTGCCTTCTCTGCCAGCACACCAGATGCCCCCAACAACCTAGCCTCCGTTCCGGAAGAATTGAGCAGGTAAATTTGGCTGAACGGCACATCGCTCTGGTTCTGGTTCAGTATAGCGCAAATGCTTTGGCAAGCCTCTTCCAGCACCTGCACCTGTGACATCATGTCTGATATCTCTCTAAGGGTTGTAAGCCTTCGCTGACCTAAAATGGTGCTGGTTACTTCGTGGCATGCACAGAACACTCCGTCTACTTCACCGGCATCGTTAAAAGCGGGGCTGTAAGAAAAGGTCCAGTAAGTTTCCTCCGCAAAGCCTTGCCTTCTCAGAAATAGCTTCAGCCCTTCAGCATAAAAAGGCTCGCCCCCGTTCATGATGCTATGTGCAATATTCCCTATCTCCTCCCAGATTTCGGCCCATACTTCTCTGGCAGGCGTGCCCAGCGCCGACGGGTGCTTGGTTCCCAAAGCTGGCAGATAGGCGTCATTGTGAAAAGAATATAATTCTTTTGACCACCAGATAAACATGGGGAAACCCGAGTTCAGCAGCAGGCGCACATTTGATTTCAAGCTATGAGGCCAACCAGAAGGATTACCCAGTGGGTGTGATTCCCAGTCATAAGACCGCATGAGGGCCCCCATCTCTCCTCCTCCCTGAAAAATATTTAATGAGTCTGAGCTGGAATTAGCAGATGGGGTGTTAGACATAGCAATAGGGGAATATTCAATTACAATCTGACAGATACGCAAGAACCATACTTGAGTTGATGTACAATAACAGGAATTAGTCAGCTTAAAACAAGAGAAACTGTTGGCTCCTTACTCAGCCTCAGAAACTAAAAGAGCCTGAAATTTTCATTTTCAGGCTCTTTTTTAAAAAACAGGTCAAAAACAGCAAACTATAACTGGCTAGAATCTGAAGAATGAGTTGTTACTGGTGCTGCCCACCTTGCCCCCGAAGTTGCGGATATTATAGGTAAAGGAAAGCATGGCGTAGCGGGTGAGCACCGTAGTCTGGAAGTCCTCGATCATGTTCTCGCGGATAGAGCGGTAGGCGCTCAGGTTTTGGTCAAGGGCGTCATACACAAACAGCTTCAGTTGGCCACGGTCATCTTTCAAGAAAACATAGGTCACTCCCAAATTCAAGCGGCTATAGCTCTTGCGCAAGCCAGGTGCGGTATTGGAGTTATAGTTGTAGGATAGGTTGGCCTCCCACACCAGTTTTTTTGGCAACCGCACTACTACGCCAGACTCTGAACTGCGGGTGTGGTAGTTTAGGTCTCTGAAAGACTCATCTTCATACGCGCTCTGTCTAATACCCAATGAAAGCGACTGGCTAAGCTCAAACTTGTCGTTCAGGTTCATGCGGCTTTCCAGACGCGGAGTTATGCTAAACGTTTGGCCATAGCTTCTTATGTTGTTCAGCAGAATAAGTGTCTTGGTATAGTTCATGAAGCCCGACAGGCCTAATGAAAACTGTCGGTTGCCGTCATACTTGTAGTCTTTGTTGACAGAACCATTTCCGTAGAAGCTCCAGTTACCGTCGGTGTTAACGGGTCTGAAGGTTTGCACGCCGTTGCCATCAAAGGTTCGGGCTCTGGTAATGGCGTTGTTGTTGATGCTACCGCTTACGTACGCCCAGTAGTTCATAGAGCGTTTTGAATCAAACTTCCGGTAGTTCATGCTAATGGAGTGAGACTCTGCGGGCACCAAATTTGGGTTACCGTACTGTACAATCAACGGGTTGGTATTGTCTTGCACTGCCTGCAAATCAGTGGCATCGGGCTCGCGCAGGTGCACGTTGTACGACAGGTTCAGCCCTTTCCAGTTTACTACCATAGAAGGGAACACGAAGAATAGATTTTGCGGAATAGTCGGTAAATCTTTGTATTGGTTTTTAATGTCTAGCTTGGTAAACTGAATACCTGGCTGCACGGTCAGGTCTTTCAGCTTCCATTTCAGCCCCACATTCAGGTAATTGCGCCAGCCCGTACGGTCCAGTTGATTAGACAATTCCGGCACCAGCTGGTCATAAGGCTCTCCTTCTTCTGCTCGGTCATAGGTGTTCAGCCGGTCTTCATCGTCAAACCTTCTGGAGTTTAGCCGCACCACGCCACTCAGCGTTTTACTGAAGGGCTCATTATAAGACAAGGTGCTGGCCATGTTAAAGCTTTGGCGGTCGTTATCTCGCAACTGGTTTAAGAGCGTGGTTCTGGGGGTAGGCTCAAAGAACTGGTTCAGAGCATTGGTAACCTGGTCTTGCCCAAAGGTAGAATATTCAAAATCACCGTAGTAAGACAGACTTCGCCCCTTCTTCCGGAAACTTCGGTTAAATGAGATAGTGCTTGAATAAGATAAATTGTTGCTGGCCACATGCTGGTTCATGTCGCTCTCGTTGATCAGGTTTTCGTAGTTACGAAGGGTGCTTTGTTCATTGAATTGTCTGGAACCTTTGCGCCCGAAGTTGATCCCAGGCCTGATGCTTAAATCTGTTAAAGAATCTAACTTCCAGTCTAGCCTGCCGCCAATGCGGTGTCCACGGTCAAAGTTATCTTGTATGTTCACCCGGCGCGAGGCGAGTATGTCTTCAGAGCCCACTGTTTGTGCCGTATTCACCACCTGCCGCAAATCAGAATCAACGCCCCCATAAAAGTACTGCAGGTTCAATTTTAAGCCGTTTTTGAACAAGGTGTTGAAATTACCGCCCCCTCCGGTAGAGGTCTGTATGCCGCTGCCTAGTCCCCCAAAGGAAATGCCGTTGATGGCAAACCCGCCGTCATACATCATCATCATGGAGTTAATGCCACTACGGTCAAAGCCGCCAATGCGCCTGATGTCATCCATGCCAAAGCCAGAGCGGTTTAGGTTATTGGCGTAGCCTAGCACACTCAACTGCGTGGTGTCTCTGAAGATGTTCAAAATTCCTCCGGCTTCAAACCTATCATTTGTTCCGCCACCGGCGTACATTTTACCGAAGGCACCTTGCTTTATTCCTTTCTTCAGCTTCAGGTTAATGACCTGTGGTATTTCAGACACTGGCATGTCTGGATCGCGTCGCAGAGCATCGGGGTCATTGACTACCTGCACTTTGTCTATCACGTTGGCCGGCAGGTTCTGGCTTGCAATTTTTGGATCACTGCCGAAGAATTCTTTTCCGTCTACTAATATGCGGTTTACTGGCTTACCCTGCACCGTAATGTTACCAGAGGCGTCTACATTTACCCCAGGCAGTTTCTTCAAGAGATCTTCTACCAGTGCGGTTGGCAGCGTTTTAAAAGAATTAGCGTTGAACTCCAGCGTGTCTTGCCGCACAATGATGGGCGGAATCTCAGCAGTAATGAGCACCTCTTGCAACAAATGGTCGGCCTGCTCCATATTTATCTGCCCCAGATCCAGCGCCGGCTGCTCTGCGGTTAGGGTAAACTCCTTCCGGAACACTTGAAAACCGGTCATGGTAATCACTAACCGCAGTTGCCGGTCCAGAGCTAGATTGGGCACCTTGAATCCTCCTTTTTCATCGCTCACCCTGAAAGTTACCAACGTGGTGTCTTGGGCGGTATATACCGCAATAGTGGCGTAGCCTAAGGGCTCTTTATGAGCCGCATCCATTAACACACCTTTCACCTCACCTTTTTGGGCAAACGCATTATGGAACATTAAAAAGAAGGCAGCCAAAAAGGCAAAGCGGAAAAACTGTTTCATGTAGAGGTGATAGATGAAGAGCTTTATTTATGAAATTTAAGGTAGGAAAGATTATCAATATTATTCTATTTAATTGAACCTTAAATCAAACTTTAACAAACATTAACATTTCTATTAGAGCAGCTAGAATGTAACTTTTGTTTTATTTGAATGAATTTGTGTTTCAGGCTAGTTTTTCAAGAAACAGCCTAAAAACGCACCCGGTAAGTTAGCTGCACCAAATTATTTTAGTACAATGCTTTTAGGAGCAAAAGGCATGATATTCAAAAATTACTTTATTTTTAAATAAATTATTTCCTGTGCTTTTGTAATAAACAGGCACAGAGGCATACTAATGCCACACACCCTTTACACCTTAACTAACCCTTTATGGCAAAAAAGAGCACAATGGCCTTCTTGCTGGCTGCCGCTCTGTTGGCGCAGGCAGAAGTGCAGGCCCAGAAAAAGGCTACTCCAGCAAAGAAAACTACCACTACCGCCACTTCTAAAGCGAAGCCGGGGCAAACTCAGCTGGTAGAGAAAGTGACCCGCAAGGGATCAGAGTTGATGATCCCGTACGAGAAATACGTGCTGCCCAACGGGCTTACCGTGGTGGTGCACGAAGACCATTCTGACCCTATTGTGCATGTTGACGTGACCTACCACGTGGGCTCCGCCCGCGAGGAAATTGGCAAATCTGGCTTCGCCCACTTCTTTGAGCACATGATGTTCCAGGGCTCAGACAACGTGGCCGACGAGGAGCACTTCAAGATTGTGTCTGAGTCAGGCGGAACGCTGAACGGAACCACCAACCGCGACCGCACCAACTATTTTGAGACTGTGCCTAGAAACCAGCTGGAGACCGCGCTGTGGCTGGAGGCTGACCGCATGGGCTTCCTGCTGGACGCCGTTACCCAGAAGAAATTTGAGGTGCAGCGCGAAACCGTGAAAAACGAGCGCGGACAGAGCGTAGACAATCAGCCTTACGGCCAAGCCCGTGAAACCATTTACCGTACGCTGTACCCTTATGGCCACCCCTATTCATGGGATGTGATTGGTTACATTGAAGACCTGAACCGCGTAGACGTAAACGATCTGAAGAACTTCTTCCTGCGTTGGTACGGACCAAACAACGCCACCTTAACCGTGGGCGGTGACGTAACTCCTGAGCAAGTAGTGAAGCTGGCCGAGAAATACTTCGGATCTATTCCGCGCGGGCCTGAGGTGAAAAACATGAAGCTGCCGGCACCGGTGCTAACCCAAGACCGCTATGTGTCTTATGAAGACAATATCCGCTTCCCGCTTATTCAGATGGTATTTCCTACCGTGCCTAACTATCACCCAGATGAGGTTCCGTTAGATGTACTGGCTGAGATTATCGGCGGTGGCAAAACTTCTATTCTTTACCAAAACCTGACCAAAGCACAAAAAGCAGTTCAGGCTAACGCCGGGCACCCTTGCTCAGAATTAGCTGGTGAATTTACGTTAACCGCACTTCCACTGCCGGGCCACACCTTGGCTGACATGGAAAAAGAGCTACGCAACGCACTGGTAGAATTTGAGAAAAGAGGCGTCACCGATGATGACCTGGAGCGTTTCAAAGCGTCTTACGAAGCTGGCATTATCAACAGCCTTTCCAGCGTGAGCGGCAAAACCTCTACCCTTGCCTCTTACCAAACGTTCACCGGCAACCCTAACTTCCTAACCAAGCAGTTACAGGCTCACCGCGCTGTCACCAAAGACGATGTTATGCGGGTGTACAGAAAGTATATTCAGGGCAAGAAAGCGGTTATCTTAAGCGTGGTACCAAAAGGAAAACCTGAAATGGTGGCCGCCAAAGACAACTACACCATTGACAAAGCTGGCTACAAAGCCCCAGCCGATCAGTACGCCGGCCTGAAATACAACAAGGCAAAAGATACCTTTGACCGCAGCAAGCGTCCGGCCCCAGGTGCCAACCCTACTATCAATGTGCCTCCGTTCTGGAAGCAGAACCTGGCCAACGGCATCAAAGTAATTGGTACTAAAAACGATGAAATCCCTACAGTTACCTTGTTCTTCTCGCTACAAGGCGGGCATAAGTTAGAGGCGCATGATCCTTCAAAAGCGGGTATCGCGTCCCTTATGGCTTCTATGCTGAACGAGGATTCGGAGAAATTCACAGCCGAGGAAATCAGCACCAAACTTGAGAAATTAGGTTCTTCTATTTCATTTGGAAGCGGCTCAGAGAGCATGACCGTGTCGGTTCAGTCTCAGATCAAAAACTTAGACGCCACATTGGCCTTGTTGGAGGAGCGTATGTTCCACCCACGCTTCTCTCAGGAAGATTTTGACCGCCTGAAAAAGCAGCGTTTGGAGGCCATCAAAAACCAGAGCACCCAGCCTACAGTTATTGCCAACAACGTGTACAACAAAGTGCTTTACGGCGAAGGCCATATTCAGGCCATACCGGTAGTGGGCACTATACAAACCGTTGAAAGCATCACGCTGGACGACGTGAAGAAGTTCTACAAGACTTACTTCTCGCCAAGCGTGACTAACCTGGTAATTGTGGGCGACGTGGAGCAGAACCAGATTATGCCTAAGCTGGCATTTTTGAACAATTGGTCTCCTAAGCAAGTCACCATGCCTGCCGAGGCTAAATTGGCTGCCATAGACAAAACTAAACTGTTTATTGTAGACAAAGAGAAAGCGGCTCAGTCTGAAATCAGAATCGGTTACATGGCCATGCCGTATGACGCCACTGGCGAGTACTACAAAGCTGGTTTAATGAACTATGTGTTGGGTGGCGCTTTCAATAGCCGTATCAACCTGAACCTGCGCGAAGACAAAGGCTACACCTACGGAGCCGGTTCATACTTCTCCGGCACTGAGTCTGCCGGTCCTTACACGGCTTATGCCGGTGTGCGTTCTAACGTGTCTGACAGCGCCGTGGTAGAGTTCATGAAGGAGATCAAGCGGTTCAGAGAAGAAGGAATCACTGACGAGGAATTGGCCTTTATGAAGAGCGCCATTGGGCAGTCAGATGCCCGCCGTTACGAGACTTCGTTCCAGAAGGCTTCGTTCCTGAACAACATGCTGCGCTACAACCTGGAGCCTGATTATGTGGCCAAGCAAAATGAGATCCTGCAGAACATCACCAAAGAGGAGATCAACGCACTAGCGAAGAAACACCTTCAGGTAGAGAAAATGAGCATCATGCTGGTAGGAGACAAAGCCACTATCAAACCTGGCCTTGAGAAATTAGGCTATGAAGTGGTGGAGCTTGACCCAGACGGTGCTCCAATTGTAGCCAAGGTAGAAACTCCGGCTGCTCCGGTAGAAGCAGATTCTAAAACTAAATCTAAAAACAACCGCAAGGCTAAGAAGGTGAACGGCCGCGTATTTAATTAATTCTGTCCGATCTGCTGGCCCTATTTCAGCCGATCTGTTTTGTAGGCGTTTTCGGGAAAACACCCCGAAAACGCCTTTTCCTTTTTGGTAATTTCATCATTGAATCTTGGGTTCTGTAATAGCGCTTGTCTTGGCATTACTTCCAATAATGCTGTAGCTCTCACAAAAGATTTCATCTTAACCGTTAAGCATCAAGCAATCTGAAATACCCAATTTTGCTTCATGTAAAGATATTATAGACCATATATAGTATTTCTTCGTTAACCTAGTGATTGGTGGCACTTAAGCAGCATCTTAACTACTATTCCTATGGGTTATTTTTCCTCCTCTCCCTCCGCGCCTAGCTACGTTGGCAACTTATTTAAAACAAAAAGCTTTTCTCTTCTTTCATTGCCCGAAAAACTCTCTCTGCTACTCATGTTTAGCTTGGTGAGCATAGGCGTGATTTCAGCTTACGCAGATAAAGAGTGGTTTGAAGATGTGTACACCGTAGAAGACGGGCTAATTGAATGGCTTACGGTATTACCCTTGGCGGTGGTTTCCATAGCCTGCCTTGTAAGAATAATTTATAGGAGGGGCTCCCTCAGCGGCAAAATGATAGCCAGCACTGTATTTATTGCCCTGTTCAGTTTATTTGCCTTAGGCGAAGAAATTAGCTGGGGACAACGCATCTTCAACATCCAGAGCTCCTCTTTTTTCAAAACCTATAATGCTCAGCAAGAAATGAACCTGCACAACATGGTGGTAGATGGCGTGAAGGTGAATAAACTTATTTTCTCACAGCTTTTAACCGTAGCAATAGCCTTTTACTTGTTAGTGTTCCCGTGGCTTTACCGCAAAAAACAATGGGTTAGATCATTGGCAAACAGTTGGGCAGTGCCAGTCCCCCGAGTTTACCAAATTATTTCTTTCCTTCTGCTGTTTGTGTTAATTGGCTTATGTCCGTCGGGCAAAAATGCGGAGTTGCTGGAGTTGGGCGCTACTACCCTTTTCTGTCTGATCATACTGTACCCATTTAACCCAATAGGCTCAGTTTCTCCCGAGCCTGAACAGGTTTCGGCTGAATAAACTTTTCAAAATTGTGAGGCAGCACATGCCTGAACTTTTAATGCATGCGAAGGTTTTAGCCATGTTTTTTCAATACAGGAGGCAATTTTGATCAAGCTGTCAAACATTAAATTCAACTAATATTGCTGGCTATCGTTGTAAACTATATTTCATTTCACTTAATTCGTGTAGATACATTATTTAACAAACCTTAACACGCTATGAAATTCACCTTTTTAAAAACCACCTGCTTCGCGTTTGCTACCGCTCTGGCTGTTGCTTCTTGTAACGAAGCGCCTAAAGGCGATAGTGCCACTATTACCGATGCCCAACAAGCCGCCGACGCAGCAGGCCAGACCTTTACGGTAGACACTGCCAACTCTAAAATACGTTTTACTGGGCATGGTGTGGGCAAGAACCACCCAGGCACGTTTAAACTTGCTTCTGGCACTGTATCAGTAGAAGGCAACCAAATTACCGGAGGCAACTTTGTGATTGACATCACCTCTATGGATATGGAAGAAGAAGGTGAAATGATTGACACTAAATTACGTCCGCACTTAATGAGCGGCGACTTCTTTGATGCCGATAACTTTGGCACCGCCAAATTTGAAATCACCAACGTTGCCCCTTATAAACCATCTGAAGGCGATACCTCTCTTGTAGAAGGCGCTAACTTTAACGTGAGCGGTAACTTTACCCTGAAGGGCGAGACAAAGAACATCACTTTCCCGGCTCGCGTTGAGCAGGATGAAAACTCCCTTAAGGCTAAAGCCAACTTTGACATTGACCGCCGCGAGTGGAAAATGAACTACGGCAACGACAAAACCTTAGGCGATAAGTTTATCTCTGAAACCGTTAACATTGAAATGGACCTGCAAGCTAAAAAGCAGTAAAATTTTAGATACAAGACATTAGACGTAAGACACAAGACTTTTCTTGTGTCTTACGTCTAATGTAAACCAAAAGAGCCCGGAAACATAAGTTTCCGGGCTCTTTTGGTAAAAACAGGTTCTAAACTTTTTTTTACTTTTTGCAAAATTACCTGATCAGTTTATCTCTTCGCATTTGCCTTACGGTTTCTTCCGCAAATGTTTCCGCCAGCCGTTCCAGCCCGAGCGGATTGGTAGACTGCGATTGCGCTGACCACAGCAGCTTCTCTGAATCAGCATCATATAAATTCGATTCTAGAAAATAAGTTTTGTCTTCACGGTAATAACCCGGGTTATATACAGTTGGCGACATATGCCCATAATACCCTCTAAAACTGTCGTACCACCTGAACCGCGCCATTGGCGAATAAGGGCTGGGGCTAGGCAAATAGTGCTGCTCCACTTCGGTGTCTACCACGGCCACCGTAAGTATGGCATCGTGCCGGTTACTTTTTATTCTCTCCAGCAAAGCGTCTGGGTTGGTTCCGGCATTTCGCATTACATCCGGCGAAAACATATCAATGCTTTTAGTGGCTGTAATACCCCGCTGTTGCAATTGCTTCTGCAAGCTGCTTTCTATGGTCTGCTGGGCTACTGCGTTTTCAGTGAGTGCTGCCACAATTACCTGACCATAGGTCTTTCCTGCTGTTTCGGGGCTAACCCAAGTACCTGTCACTTGGGTAGTAGGCGCGCAACCTACTATTGTGGCTATGGATAAAATAAACAGGCATACATTCACTTTCAAACTTCTTCTAATCATTTTCAACATCTCTATTTCTTTTGATTTTCTGTTCCTTTCTCCTATTAAGAAACGGAATCAACCCAAAATTGGATGTTAAAAATGAAGAGCCGCCTAGGTTGGCTGCCCTATAATCAACGCAGAGTTGGTGTTATTTTACTCCTGAGACTAATATAACACTTCTCTAACTGCACCTTTCACCGCTAACCAGGCAGGTGAGGTAGGTGCCACCAAATCAAAATGTCCGGCATTAGGCAGCAGAACCAATTTCACTAAATACTTTCTATTAGAAGAATAATTAGCAAGAGTTTCGGCCTGACTTACCGGCACAATTGGGTCTAGTTCGCCTTGCACCAACTTTACCGGCATATTCATGGGGATATTTCCCTTAGGAGAGCCTTCCGCATATCTGTCTGGCACATCTGCCGGCAAACCGCCCATAAGAGACTTCACTGCTGAATTGCAACTGCCTTTTTCCTGGCTGTACGTGTACAGGTCTGTAATGCCCGCCAACGACACTACTCCTTTTATCTTCATCGGATTTTTAATGTACAGCGGGTTAGTGCGGGGCAACTTCTGACGGGTTGCCGCCCACAAAGCCAAATGCCCTCCGGCTGAATGCCCCACTACCGCTACCTTCTTCTTGTCCAAGTCAAACTGCTTTGCCAATTCCCGCACATGATCTATGCTTTTTGCCACATCTAAAAAAGTGCTCGGCCAGCCTCCGCCCTCGTCTCCCACACGTCTGAATTCTATGTTCCAGGTAGCGTACCCCGCTTTAGTCAACGCCGCGCTCATGTGGTTCATGTACTGATAATTGAACTGATTTAACCAGCAGCCGCCGTGTATCACTACCACCACCGGAAACGGCCCTTTCCCCTCTGGCAACCGCAGTTCCCCAAACTGCAATGAGTCTGAGCCATAGAATATCTTTTTACCCGAAGTGGGAGCTGGCAAGTTGCTGATGTCTTGCCAGGTAGTAAGCTTTGGAGCTGGTGTTTGAGCCTGCAATTGCCCCACAAAACTGAGGCAGAGAAGCAGAATGGCTAAGAGGTATTTCATTTCAAGGTTTCAAAAATCATTTTTATGGTGATAAAACTACTGCTTTCTTCTTGGGAAAAGGTTGACTTGGTTTAGGAAGCTTTTGCCATAGATGGCTTTGGTAGAGAAGTGTTCCCTTTTACTCTCTCTTCTCTCTACGCACTCTGCCCTTGTTGGTGTTATCACCAACAAGCACAACAGCCTCACCATCTCCAATAAAAAGAGCCCGGAAACTTACGTTTCCGGGCTCTTTTTCTAAAAACTGGTCAAAAGCAGGCGCTAGTCCATCAGCTTTTTATAACGGATACGCTTCGGCTCCACATCACCCAGGCGTTTCTTTTTGGCTTCTTCGTAGTCAGAGAAGTTTCCTTCAAACCAAACCACCTGGCTATCGCCCTCAAAGGCTAAGATGTGCGTGGCAATTCTATCTAAGAACCAGCGGTCGTGGCTGATGACTACGGCGCAACCGGCGAAGTTTTCCAGCGCGTCTTCCAGTGCACGGATGGCGTTTACGTCCAAGTCGTTTGTAGGCTCATCCAATAACAACAGGTTGGCACCTTGCTTTAAAGTCATGGCCAGGTGCACGCGGTTGCGCTCACCGCCAGACAGCACACCCACTTTCTTCTCCTGGTCGCCGCCGCTGAAGTTGAACTTGCTTACGTAGGCACGAGCATTCACCTGACGGCCGGCCAACATCATGGTTTCAGTGCCACCAGAGATGGTTTCAAACACGCTCTTGTTCGGGTCTAAGCTTTCGTGCTGCTGATCAACGTACGCTACTTCCACAGTTGGGCCTACATTGATGGTACCGGCATCTGCCTTTTCGCGACCCGTGATAAGGCGGAACAAGGTAGATTTACCAGCACCGTTTGGCCCAATAATACCCACAATACCCGCCGGCGGCAGATTGAATGTCAAGTCTTCAAACAGCAGTTTATCACCAAATGCTTTGCTCAGGCCTTCTGCCTCAATCACTACGTTACCTAATCGTGGCCCGTCCGGAATGAAGAGCTCCAGTTTCTGCTCTTTCTCTTTGGCTTCCTCAGAGGCCATTTTCTCATAATTGCCTAAACGTGCTTTCGACTTTGCCTGACGGGCTTTCGGGCTCATGCGGGCCCACTCCAACTCGCGCTGTAAGGTCTTTTGGCGCTTGCTTTCGGTTTTCTCCTCTTTGGCTAAACGCTCGGCTTTCTGCTCTAACCAGCTTGAGTAATTTCCTTTCCACGGAATGCCTTCGCCACGGTCCAGTTCTAGAATCCAGCCAGCTACGTTGTCAAGGAAGTAACGGTCGTGGGTAACGGCAATCACGGTGCCTTTGTACTGCTGAAGGTGCTGCTCCAGCCACAGCACAGACTCAGCGTCTAAGTGGTTGGTAGGCTCATCTAGTAGCAACACATCCGGCTCTTGCAACAGCAGGCGGCACAGGGCCACGCGGCGCTTCTCACCACCCGACAGGTTGCCAACTATGGCTTCGCCCGGCGGGGTGCGCAGAGCATCCATGGCACGCTCCAGCTTGCTGTCCAGATCCCATGCACCCAGGTGGTCCAGCTTTTCCTGTACTTCGCCCTGGCGGGCAAGTAACTTGTCAAAATCGGCGTCTGGGTCAGCAAAGGCTTCGTTTATTTCTTCAAATTCCTTTAGAAGCGCTACCGTTTCGGCCGCGCCTTCCTGCACAATTTCCATCACGGTTTTGGTAGGATCCAGCTGCGGCTCCTGCTCCAGATACCCCACGCTATAGCCTGGCGAGAATGCTACATCGCCTTGGTACTGTTTGTCAACGCCGGCAATTACCTTCAGCAAAGAAGATTTACCAGAGCCGTTGAGGCCCAGCACGCCTATTTTGGCGCCGTAGAAAAAAGAGAGATAAATGTTTTTTAGTACTTGTTTCTGCGGTGGGTAAATCTTGCTTACCCCAGCCATAGAAAAGATGATAGTTTCGTTGCTCATAGTGCAGTGTTACAGTTGTCTTAGGTTCAGAGCGTGTTGGCAGTAAAGCGTTTATGGCCTCTTTTCTGAAAAACAGTCCAAAAACGCTATATAACCCTTGCCTCCTCAAATCAGTATGAAAGCAGAAGTCAGTTTTACAGGCATAGCCGCCAAAGTGTGCAAATATCGTAAATTTGGCGGTGCGGGGTTATGAAAATTGGCTTTAATTCATAAACTTGTGAAAAAATAGACTTTACATTTTTCAGTTAATTATCCAGTAGATGGAAACCAAAGATTTGTCTGAGGAGGCGCACAAGTACGGCTACGTAGAAGGAAACCAGGTTTGGTTAAAGCCTTTTATGCACTACCCTGCCCGCCAAGTAGGTGAAGTGAAAGAAGTGCCCGAAGAGTCGTTGCTGTACTTCGCGAACCGTTTTGAAAACTTCCGCCAAAAAGTAGACGCCTTACTGGAGAAAATTGAAACGTCTGAAAACAAGGGCTCTTTTCTGATGAAGGTACTGCACCTGAAAGAGCAGATTGAGAAATATGACGCCATTGGCGATTTTGAGGCCCTGCACACCCGCCTTACCGCCGCCGAGGAAGAAATCAAAGAGGCCATTGCCCGTAACCGTAATAAAAACCTCTCCACTAAAATTACCTTAATTCAGCAGGCCGAAGCCCTGCAAGACAGCATTGACTGGCCAGAGACAACTGAAAAACTAAAGGAGCTTCGCCAGACTTGGATTAAAACCGGCCCTGTAGACAAAAATTTGACGGAAGAACTGGAAGAGCGTTTTAAAGCGGCCGTGGAGGTTTTCTTTACCCGTAAAAAAGAATTCTTCCAAGACAAGAAGGACATGCTGTCCCGGACTGTTGACAAATACAGAGCCTTGATCTCCCAATCAGAAGCCCTCAAGAATTCTGAGGAGTGGGAAGAAACGAGCAAAAAGCTGAAGGACCTGCAAAACCAGTGGAAAGAAATTGGCGGCACCCTACCTCGCAAATTGTCCAACGATTTATGGAACAGCTTCAGGGCAGCCAACAACCACTTTTTTGAGCGCTTGAAAAAACATATTAACAGCCAGAAAACTGAATCAAAGGAAAAGTACCTGGAGGAAAACCTGGAGAAGAAAAAGTCTCTGGTAGCCCAAGCCGATGATTTGCTGAACGAGCCGGTTCAGGTGGCTGTTTCTAAGGCCAAAGAACTTCAAGCCGCCTGGAAGAAAGTGGGGCCCGTAAAGCAAGAGGAGTCTGACGCTGTGTGGGAAAGCTTTCTGGTTGCCTGCGATAAAATATTTGAATTAAGCAGTCTGGAACACTATATGCGCAAGCGTCCGTTGCCCGAAGGCAAAGACGGCCCTAATGACCAGCTGCACGCCCGCATCAACGCCTTGCGCGACTTCATAAAGCATGACAAGCAAGAGCTGGAAGTGCTGGAAACTAATTTGGGCCGCCTGAACCCTAACCCCAGCAATGAGACGTTCCGTACCATGCTGGAAGGCAAAATCAAAAACTTCAACCGCAAAATCAGAACCAAAACTGAACTGATTGAACTGCTCAAAGCAAAGCACGGAGTGCAGAAAGACGCCTAAACCAATGCAATAGGTGCCCTGTTTTGCGGCAAAACCTACAATGGCTTTAGCCTTCTTTACAAGAGGCTAAAGCCATTTTTGTTATTAAACCTCTCTGCACTCTTCACCTGGCCCTCTACTACCCATTAAATTACTGGCGGCATCACCTTACCTACCTATAACCGACGCAACCAGAGCATAACCCCTCAAAAAAACATGCGTAAGCCGATAGTATTACTAAACGGTCATTAAAGCTTACGCTATGAAAAAATACTTTTTACCCCTGCTTCTTCTGCTTCCTCTCGCTATGCAGGCTCAAAGCATTAAAGGGCCGTACATTGGCGTGACCACCCAATACCAAAATACCTGGATCATCAATGATGAACAGTATGAGGATGTAAACTACCGGCACAAGTTTACTACCAAGTGGGCTCCGTTCGGAGTTGTAGCCGGTTATAAGTTCAATGAGAACCACAACTTTCAGGTAGAGTTGATTCGCTCTAAGCAAGGCGAGAATTTTGACTTTGTAGATGACAACGGAGACAAGACAGGCGAAAAGGAAATTGACTTGGTGTACTGGAATATTCCGGTGCTCTTCAAGTACACCACCACGGGTAGGCTTCGCTTTAACTTCCATGTAGGGCCGCAGCTGAGCATCCTGCAAAAAGGCCGCGAAGAAAACCGTTTTTCCCGCGATGCCACTTATGACCGTAACGGCTCTCCAATTCCTATAAATGCAGGCACATATGTGCTAGCTACCACTGATGAAGCTGAGCGCAACAGAAACAACAGCGGTACACCTATTGGCGGCTTTAATAAATATGACTTAGGTATAGCCCTGGGCACAGGGGTGGAATATTCCCTTAACTCAGCCACGTACCTAACGGCCAATATCCGCTACCACTACAACTTTGTGAACATAAGAGATTCAGAGTCACAGAGAAGCCCTGTAGACCCTGATTATTATGTGCTGCGCCAGAACATGGTGGTAGGCTTGCAGTTAGGAATTCACTTTTTGTTTAACACCGGAGACGGAGAAACACCAGCCCGTCACAAATAAAAAAATATACACTTCACGCAAACAATTTCAGCCCTTACGCGTTGTGTTGTTGCATTAGCAGGGGCCTAAAACATTAAAAATTTAGTGTTTGAATTCTCACACAAAATTTTATTTTTGCAGGCCGTTGCACCGATTTGCAAACTATTAGCAACAGATATACTTAACTAAGGAGATTTACTACTATGTATTGGACACTAGAACTTGCCTCTTACCTGGAAGATGCGCCATGGCCAGCTACCAAAGATGAATTGATTGACTACTCTATCCGCTCTGGCGCCCCTATGGAGGTAGTAGAGAACCTACAGGCTCTGGAGGATGACGGACAGCCGTATGAGAGCATTGAAGAAGTTTGGCCAGACTATCCTACCAAAGAAGACTTCATGTTTAACGAGGACGAATATTAATGATTAATGAGCAATGAGTAATGATTAAACAAAAATGCATAATTGCTTTATTGATCATTGTTCATTAATCATTACTCATTGAAAGATTCCGTTTTAGAAATAAAAGAACTGGTTGCGGGGTACGCAGAGCGCGTGTTAATCCGCAACCTTTCTTTTTTAGTTCCCGAGCCTTCATTTGTAGCCATTATTGGGCACAACGGCAGCGGCAAATCTACCTTTTTGAAAGCCCTGACTGGTCAGATCCCATACCAGGGGCAGGTTCTAGTACAGGGGCAGCGCTTGCCGCAGCGCACGGGGGCCATTGCCAAAACTCTTTCCTACCTTCCGCAGAAAAACAATGTAGCTTTTCCGGTGCTAGTGCGTGAGTTGGTGGTGATGGGACTTTTCCGGCATAAGAAACTGCTAGACCATTACACCTCTGCAGATTATGCTCAGGCAGATTCCGTGCTGCACCATCTTCAGATATCTCACCTGAGCAACCGCACCTTCACTGATTTGTCTGGCGGAGAGCAGCAGCTTGTTTGGCTGGCCCAGCTCATGCTCCAGAACACACCCTTGGTGCTACTTGACGAACCCACGCAACAGTTAGATGTGTACCACAAGAAGCGCGTATTCGATTTAATGGCCAGTTGGGTAAAAAAACAGCAACAAACGGTTCTCTGCATTACACATGACCTGCTCAACTTGCTTCCTCTTCAAGGCTACCTGCTCAACCTTTCTCACCCCCAGCCTACTCTGGAACCCTTGTCGCTAGAAACTGTTTTGGCACATCAACAGCTTTTAGAGAATCCATTGCCTTAAGTTTTTTAAGCAATCACTCAATAAGCATCATTCCAGCAAGTATCTAAAAAGTGATGCGCGCAGCGCGAGTGACACTACCCAGGGACTGCATTAATAGAAAACTATCAGCCATAGTTCAAGAGCAACACATGGGGCAGAATTGGAACTGATACCAGCCGTGGGGATGAGCACCTCGCTTTGAGCGGTGCCGCGCTAGCGGCAAGACCGAAGGTCTAGTGAAAAGGGCAGTGCGAATCCACCCGGCGGGGCCTCGCGGCCGTGAGCGCACGGAGCCAAAGAGACGGAGAGGGCTGTCTTGTGAGACCATGGATATGCGGGGGCTATGAAAATCGGGAGCAGGAACAAAGTTTAGTTGTAGTTGTTGATGATAACTCGCAACAACGGCAAGTGGTAAAGCTGAAACTAGAGAAAGAGTCTTCGTTAGATCCTTCGACAGGCTCAGGATGACCGTTAAGAGAAAGACTAGGAATGCGTGAGTTGGCAGGAGTAAACTTCACCTGCCCTTTCAAAGGGAGTATCAGGAAATTGTGGTTCTGGAATTCAGGATCAGATATGTATGCAAATGCTTCCCCACCAATAACTTATTTCAGCTTTCTCAAAAATGCCTCAGCCAATACAAGATCTTCCGGGGTGGTGAGTTTGATGTTGCGGTAATTGCCCTCTACCAGATGTATACGATGCCCGAACCGTTCTACTACAGAGGCATCATCGGTGAACAAAGGAATTTCCTCTTGCTCGTACGCGCGGCGCAACAAAGGCAGCCGGAAGCACTGTGGAGTTTGCACTAATCGGAATGCTGATCGGTCAACAGCTTTAGACTTGCCACCTTTGCCCCCAGTCACTTTCCTTAGTGAGTCTTTTAGCGAGACAGCTACCACTGCGCTACCTTCTGCATGAGCCATTTGATAAGCACTGTCCAGAATAGCAGCATCTACAAACGGCCTGACACCGTCATGCACGGCCACTACACCTTCATCAGCATGAAAAAGAGCAGCCAGCCCATTCTGCACCGACTGAAACCGGGTATCGCCGCCGGCTACAATCTGATGGGGTAATACAAAGCCATGTTCAGCACAAAGCCCTTGCCAGGCTTCTATTTCGTGAGCGGGCAAAACCACCACAACATCAATGGCCGCATCATAGTCAGCAAATTTACGGATGGTGTGCATAAGCACCGGTTCTCCGGCAATTGGCAGATACTGCTTGGGCATAGCTGCCTGCATGCGGCTACCTGAACCACCGGCTACTATAATGGCGTATTTTTTAAAATCTGTTACTGACATTCCGTTGCAAGTTACAGTTAGCTCTGCCTGCAGGCAACCCTGTTTTACCCCTACTTTTCAAAAACCAAGGCGAAAACGTATCACAAGAATTACCTTGGCACCAACTAAAACAACAGGGTAAAAGTAGTACCCACGTTCACTTCACTGTCTACCAGCAGCAGTCCGCCCATGGCTTTCGCCTGAGACTGCGCAATGTACAGCCCCATGCCTTTGCTGTCTTTGTGTTTGTGGAAACGCTGGTATAATCCGAAAATACGTTCTCTGAAACGACTAAGGTCAACACCAAGGCCATTATCAGAAAACTGCAGCGCGGGTCGTCCCTGCAAATCCACTGCTTTCACTACTATTTGCAACTTCCGGTCTGGCGAGCGGTACTTGATAGCGTTTGTGAGCAGGTTCAGCAAGATACTGTGCATGTACCCTGGGTTGTATTCTACTTCCGGCACCGCAGAAAAATCGGTCTCTAGGGTGGCACCTGTTTCTTTCAATAGCTCCTCTACTGAAGCCTTTACTTTTTCAAAGGCATCTTGCAGGTGTACCCGCTCTTTCTTTACTTCCACCCCATTCCGGATCACCAGCACGTCCAACAAATCATCAATTACAGTGCTGAGCTGCAAAGTAGATTCTTTGAATTTCTCTATCAGCAACTTGTTTTGACCATCGGGCATTTTGTCCATGTCAATCAAGTTGACAATTCCTTTGAGGTTAGAGAGGGGCGCCCTCAGATTATGCGAGGCAATAAATGAATACTGCTTTAGATCTGCGTTGTTCTGTGAAAGCTCAGAGATGAGAAGCTCCCGCTCCCGTTCATATACTTTGCGCGCGGAAATATCGCGCATCATGGTAAGCCAGTGGGTGATTTGGTTCTGCTTGTTGAATATGGGAATCAGTGAAACATGTGCCCAGAATTTCTCTCCAGATTTCTTGTACCCCAGCAGTTCTGTTTCATGTGCTCGGGTATCTTGTATGGCTTGCTCCAGTACTTGCAGGGCAGCCATATCTGTTTCTGGCCCGCTAAGCAGCAAGGGCTGTTTGGCTATCACTTCCTCTGCTAAATAGCCTGTCAGATCAAGGTAGGCCTTGTTGCAGAATATAGTTCTGGGCCTAAGCTTCGACTTTGGGAACACCTTGCTTACCGCAATAGCCTCATGAGCGTTTTTAATGACAGACTCCAGCAGTTTTAGCTGTTGCTCCTCTTTCTTTTCCTGCGTTATATCAGTGAGCAGGGCAAAGAAATTTTTTACCTGCCCTTGGTCATCAAAGAGGGGCTGCACCTGTAATCTGATCCAGCACTTTCGGCCGGACTTGGCATATTGCAACAGCTCACACTCAAACGGATGCTTTCTTTCCAGTTGCTGCCTAATGTACTGCATGACGGCTCGGTCAGTTTCCTCGCCATTCAGAAATTGACCAGGAGGTGAGCCTTGCACTTCATCTAGCGTATAACCTGTGATTTTAGTAAATGAATGGTTTACCCACTGCACTTTAAAATCGGGCTCCAGTATAATTACACCGTTAATGGTTTCTTTGGCAATAACAGAAAGTTTACGGAGCTCTTCTTCTGCTAACTTTTGCTCTGTTACATCCTGCAAAGCCCCTACCATTCTTATAGCTTTACGGTTCTCGTTTCGTACTATAAATCCACGCTCAGAAACATGTTTGCAATTGCCATCGGCTTTGATGATGCGGTATTCCATGCCCCAATGGTCTTTGTCAGGATCTTCTAAAGTGGCTGCTAATGAGGCTACTACTTTTTCACGGTCTTCTGGGTGCAATCTTTTCTTCCAGGCCTCCAAAGATGAGTTTTCTTTGGTACGCCCCAACCCGAACATTCTTTCAAAGCCTTCACCCCAGCGCATTTCATCAGAAGGAATGGCCCAGTCATAGATGGCATCATTAGTGGCGGCGGCGGCCAGATTGAACCGCTCGTTGCTTTCACGCAATGCTTGGTCAGCTAATTTATTTTCCAAAATAAGCTGCAGCAGGCTACTCACACTTTCTAAAGAGGCTTCTTCTTCTGGAGTTGGTGCTTTGGGCTGGTTGTAATAGACTGAAAGGGTACCCAGTACTGATTTGTTGGCGCGCATGATGGGAAACGCCCAGCTAGCTTTCAACCCACAAGAAAGGGCAAGCTCTTTTACATGCTGCCACCTCTCATCTTGCGCAATATCAGTGGCAATTACTTTTTCGCCAAAATAAGCCGCTGTACCGCAAGAACCTGCTGCCCTGCCTATGGTAGCTCCATTTACTGCCGAGGCAAAAGGAGCAGGCAAACTAGGTGCGGCAATCATGAACAGTTGACTTCCCTCAAGGCGCATGCAAGAGCATATCATGCCTTCATGGATCTTCTCAATACCTGCTAAGTAAAAGGAAATGATTTCTTCTAAAGTACTGCCTGGCGTAGTGGTTTTTTCCAGTACTTCTTTGCCTAAGCGTTCCAGCTCTTGCACACGCCTAAACTCGGTAAGCTCTTCTGTACTAGCAAAGGCAGATCCGCCAACAGAAAAAAGATTAATCTGCCTGCGGGCTTCTTCCAACTCCTGCCGCACCGTTGCCAACTCCTGACGCATGCTTTGCAAAGCCTGGCGAGCCTGCTCTAGTTCCTGATCAGGGGTAGACACAGCATTATCAGCTGAAGAAGAAAATGTAGTAGCGGGAGTACCCACAGAAGGTAAATGACCTTCGGTACTGTGCTGCCTCCATTGTTCTTCACTCCGCTGCTGCGTAGGGCTGTTTTCGTTATTCGCTCCCATTCAACACATTATCTAAGCCATCAGATTCACATAAAATGCTTGTAAGTTCCTCAGGCATGGTACTCCCTTTTTTACGGCGCGGCCAGCTCTACAAACAAGTTTATTTTATAAAGTTAGGATTATTTCAATAAAATCAGTTTTGGGCTACAAATAATTTTTTGAAAGAAAACAAGTATAAACCATTGGTTTTCAAACAATCCTAACCGCCTGCTACAGCATTTGCGCCACCTCTGCCAACCCCTCCACATCTGAGGAATTTATTAATTGCAGGTGCTCGGTTATCTTCTCAACAGGCCAATGCCACCATGCCACGTTCAACAGCGTCTGAACCTGCTCTGGGCTGAAGCGCATCTTTACCACCTGTGCCGGATTACCGGCCACCACGGCATAGTCGGGTACGTCTTTGGTCACTACAGACTTTGTCGCGATGACGGCTCCATTACCAACTTTCACGCCCGGCATGATCACCGCCTCTAACCCAATCCAGACGTCATGCCCTACTACTGTGTCTCCTTTAGAAGGATATTTCTCGTGTAGCTCAACACCTTCCATCACTTTCTCCCAGCCATTTCCGAATATACCGAAAGGATAGGTAGACACAGGCTTTGTTTCGTGGTTGCCGCCGTTCATGATAAACCGCACCCCAGAGGCCAGAGCACAAAACTTTCCTATAATGAGTTTGTCTCCTAAAAAATCGAAATGGTAAAGAACATTCTTCTCAAAGTTCAGAGGGTCTTCCAGATCATCATAATAAGTAAAGTCTCCAATCTCAATTAGCGGATTTTTAATGATGTTTTTCAGGAACACCAACTTGTGATGATGAGGCAGCGGATAAACCGTGTTTAGATTTGGGCCTTGCATGGCGTATGCGTTTATGAGCTGTTTTTACAAAATGCGCCCCAAACTACTGAAAAATTTAAACCGTTGGTTCTGATCAGGTTGCAATAATCAAGTTATTGTTTTAGGCTTCTTTTTCAGAAAACAGGCCTAAAACAAAAAGCCCCGCCAGTTTTTCCGGCGGGGCTTTTTGTTTTAGGAAGATGCAACTTACAGAATCAGCATAACATCACCGTAGCTAAAGAAGCGGTATTTCTCTTTGATAGCGGTTTGGTACGCTTCCATAATCAGGTCATATCCACCAAAGGCAGCTGCCATCATGAGCAGGGTAGATTCCGGCATGTGGAAGTTCGTGATCAGGCTGTTGGCAATTTTAAAGTCATACGGAGGGAAGATGAACCGATCAGTCCAGCCTTCGTTAGGCTTCAAGCGGCTGTTGGCCGACACAGATGACTCCAACGCACGCATAGTAGTGGTTCCGATGGCGCAAACGCGTCTTTTAGCGTCAAGCGCACGGTTTACTATTTTACTCGTTTCTTCCGGCACAAAGAACTGCTCAGAATCCATTTTGTGCTTGGTCAGGTCTTCTACGTCTACCTGGCGGAAAGTACCTAACCCTACGTGCAGGGTAATAGGAGAAACGTCTACTCCTTTCAGTTCAAGACGCTTTAATACCTCTTTGGTGAAGTGCAGACCTGCGGTTGGCGCCGCCACGGCACCAGTTACCTCTGCGTAAACTGTTTGGTAACGCTCCTGATCTTCTGGCTCCGGCTCGCGCTTAATGTACTTAGGCAGCGGCGTTTCGCCCAGATCATGTATGGTTTTGTAAAAGTCCTCGTCAGAACCGTCAAATAAAAATTTGATGGTACGGCCTCTGGAAGTAGTGTTGTCAATCACTTCTGCTACCAGATCGCTCTCGCCGAAGTAAAGTTTGTTACCTACTCTTATTTTACGGGCAGGGTCTACCAATACATCCCACAGGTGAATGCGTTGGTCTAGCTCGCGCAGCAAGAACACCTCAATTTTAGCACCGGTTTTCTCTTTGTTGCCGTACAGGCGGGCAGGGAACACCTTTGTGTTGTTAGACACCATTACATCACCTTCATCAAAGTAATGAATGACATCTTTGAAGATTTTGTGCTCAATTTTACCGCTGTCGCGGTGCACTACCATCATGCGTGCTTCATCACGGTTTTGGGCCGGATGGCTAGCCATTAACTCAATTGGCAGGTCAAACTTGAACTCGGATAATTTCATATTTAATATTACGGTATTAAAATATTTCCAGAAATAGAGGGCAAAGGTAGGCAGTTTAGGTGAATTTATCTTACTTTCAGCCCAAATATGTGTAGGTATAGCTATTTTCTATAGTCTGCCCAGGTCTTGATGTAATAAATCCCGTCTTTGAACGACTGATAAAGAACCAGTTGCACCTGGTGTGTTTAGCAGCAACCAAACCCATACTCCTCCCTAATATATTTCGCTCATTCTCTATGGTTTATTTACGCCTGATATACGAGAGCTTTGTCTTTGCCATGCAGGCGCTTAAATCAAACCTGTTGCGCACTATTCTTTCGTTGTTGGGCGTAACCGTGGGTATTTTTGCCATTATCTCGGTATTTACCATTGTAGATTCTCTGGAGCGTAGCATACGCCAGAGCATGAGCTTTGTGGGGGAGCGCATTATGTACGTGGAACGGTACCCCTGGATTTTCAGCGACGGCAGCAACATACCATGGTGGAAGTTTGCCCAGCGCCCACCCGCAACGGTGCGTGAGTACAAATACCTGTACGAAAACTTAGAAAATGCCGAGGGTGTGGCCATTGTAGCCCGCCGCGGGGGCAATACCTTTAAGCACCAAAACAACAGCATGAGTGGCATTATGCTACAGGGTGTGTCAATGGACTTCAACAAAGTGGCCGAAGTACCCATTGAAGAAGGTCGTTATTTCACCCAACAGGAGGTAGATGGCTCACGCAACGTCATTATTATTGGGGCCGAGGTGGCTGAAAACTTGTTTCCCCATAGCAACCCATTAGGGGGCGATATCCGGATCAGGGGCCAGAAATTCACCGTGATTGGCATTATGGAGAAGCAGGGCGCTGGCTTATTTGAGGGTATGCCTACTAATGACAAAAACGCCTATGTGCCGTATGGCGCCTTCGGGAAGATGTTTGCCAGCGGCCCGCGGGGAATACAGCCTGTGCTCATGATTAAAGGCAAAGCCGAAGATGCCGGGCTGCAAAACCTGGAGTACGAGGTAAAAGGCAAGATGCGCACCATCAGGGGTCTGAAGCCTTATGAAGAAGACAACTTTGCCGTAAACCGCTCTGAAATGATGGCCGACGCCATTAGCGATATGTTTGGCATTATTGGTTTTGCCGGCGCCATTATTGGGGGCTTCTCTATTTTGATTGGGGGTTTTGGCATTGCCAACATCATGTTTGTGTCAGTGAAAGAGCGCACCAACATCATTGGCATTCAAAAATCATTAGGCGCAAAAAACTTTTTCATTCTGTTCCAGTTCCTGTTTGAGAGCGTTTTCCTGAGCCTCATTGGCGGGGGCGTGGGCATTTTGCTCGTTTCATTGATAACCTTTATTCCCATGGGCTCGTTGGAGATTATCCTTACGCCGGGCAACATTCTGCTGGGGCTTGGCGTATCGGTGGTGATTGGGGTGCTGTCGGGTATTATACCCGCTGTTATTGCCGCCCACTTAGATCCTGTAATTGCTATCAGGTCAAAATAGACGTTTGTAGTCAGACATTACTAGCAAGATTTTATCAATGTTCTACTTATAGGACTAACATATCTAACGGAGCTAAAAGATAACGTTTATCGGCAAACCCTATTCCCTTATTATAAAATCCAGTATCTAATATCTAGATACTAAAATCTATTCCTATATTGACGCCCCTGTTTTCCAAAACACGTATGGTAAAATAGGCTAATTTCAAAGATGAGATATGACGAAGCTGAGAAAAGACAGTAAAACAAAGCTACAAGACGAGGTATCTAATGCTGGCAGCGGCAGAACCATTGTTCAACCCAATGCCAACGACAATAAAGCAGAATCTTTAGCCGAGGCAAAGAAAAAAGCCCAGGAAGAAGCGCCTCTGCTCACTGAAGATGACAAACGCATACGCGAGGCTTTCACGAACAAAAACTGGAACGAAATTAAGATCGCCGACTCATGGCAGATCTTCAAAGTGATGTCTGAGTTTGTGGAAGGTTTTGAGAAAATGGCCAAAATTGGTCCGTGCGTAAGCATTTTTGGCTCGGCCAGAACCAAAGCAGAGAACCCTTACTACAAAATGGCCGAAGAAATTGCCGCCAAACTGGTGCGCCACGGCTACGGTGTTATTACTGGGGGCGGACCTGGTATCATGGAGGCGGGTAACAAGGGGGCTCATTCTGAGGGCGGCCGCTCTGTGGGTCTGAACATCCATTTGCCGTTTGAGCAGTTCAACAACATTTACATTGACTCTGACAAACTCATTAACTTTGACTACTTCTTTGTTCGCAAGGTAATGTTTGTGAAGTACGCCCAGGGCTTTATTGTTATGCCGGGCGGCTTTGGCACCTTAGACGAATTATTTGAAGCCATTACGCTGATCCAGACCAAAAAAATTGGGCAATTCCCAATTATTCTGGTAGGCAAGTCTTACTGGGGCGGCCTGTTTGACTGGATCAAAGATGTAATGCTGACACAGGAAAGCAACATCAGCCCAGAAGATCTGGACCTGGTACACATTGTAGACAACGCCACCGATGCCGTGAAAGTCATTGATGATTTCTACAGCAAATACCTGCTTTCTCCAAACTTCTAAGCAAGAGAAGAAAGGCTGTTTATGGCCTGTTTTCAGAAAAAGAGCCCGGAAACATTTCTGGGCTCTTTTGTTTTTACAGCTCAGTCAGGCACAGTAAAAAAGTGCTGCTACAGACAAAGAAACTTCTAGAAGACACTAACTTGGCAAAAACAGAGTTTATTCTAATACATCCATTTCATTTTTCGTGACCGACACCACCAAAAGACAGCGGCAGGCGCGTGTGCTTCGCGATTTCCGAAAAGTACACCGTATTACTGGGGTACTGCTGTTTGTCTTCTTTTTCTTTATTTCTGTTACAGGGCTGCTGCTGGGCTGGAAGAAACATTCTGGCGGTATTATTCTAGCTAAAACGCACTCCGGCACCTCCACCAACCTACAAGACTGGCTACCGGCAGACAGCCTCACCACCCTTGCCTTCCAAGCCGTTCAAGACTCTCTGGGGCCGCAAGAACAGTTAACCTTAGACCGCATTGACATGCGCCCTGACAAGGGATCTGTAAAATTTCTCTTCAAGGAAAAATACCTAGGCGTGCAGCTAGACGGCGCCACCGGCCAACTACTGCACATAGAAACCCGCCGCTCCGACTTTATAGAAAACCTGCACGACGGCTCCATTCTGGATAAAATTTTCGACTTAGACGGCGGTTTTCTGAAGTTGACCTACAGCACCGTAATGGGCATAGCCTTACTTATTTTCACCATCACTGGTTTTTGGCTCTGGTATGGCCCCAAGCGCATGAAGCAGGGAAAACTTTCTACCATAGGCAATTCATCTGGAAAGCTTTCAGAAAAACGCCCTTCCCACTCCTAAATATTAAGAAGAAAATGGTAGCTTGAGAAAGCAAAGAACTCAAAGGATATAATGAAAAACATTCTTCTCCTGCTACTGTTTCTTTTGACATTAGTTGGTTGCCAACCAACCCAACAAGAACCGTTGGAGGTAAGAAAAGAGTGTGTCTACCAAACCGATAATCCCACGCTCAGAATTTATAATGATGCTCTCATTGAACTGGTGGAGACTAGTTTCTACAATTATTATTTGGGCGATCATTTAAAGGATGTTCCTTTTGACACCACCTTTAATGAAAACACTGCAGATTCTGCCAGTTTGAAAAAAGAAATAGCCAGAATCAATTCAGAACTTGCCAAAGCTCAACATAAAACTTTCAATAATCCTGCACAATGGTGCACTGTGTATTTAGATACTGCATGGAGGGGTTCTCATGTATTTAAAAGCATGGCAACTAAACGACCTAATGACAACCTGAACCATAGACTACAACAATCTTTAGAGTTTAATATATCTGAATGGAATTTAAGCCATTTAGACAGTTTCAAGACGATGCAGACTGATTTCACAGCTAAAGATTTTCAATCCTGCACATTTAAAGTAGCACCCATAGATTCATTAGGCCAAAACAGTTCAACCTGCGAAACAATAAGGGTGCAATTTTCAAAAGCTGCCTTCAACTACAATAAAACGAAAGCATGGTTATACTATGAATTTATGTGCGGCAGCAGATGTGGCGTTGGCGAAGTACTGCACCTTGAAAAGTCTGGAGAAAAATGGGAAATCAGGAAGTCCGTTATGCTCTGGATTTCATAAAAAGCCTAAGCACATATCCGAAGCCCGCGTTTTCAGCCTCCTTTTTGAAAAATAGCCCTAAAACGTAATCTCGCAGTGGCAAAACCTTATTATTTTGCCGGTACTACTTATCTTGCTGTATATTTTCAACGGCGAACATGCCTCAGCCTCAAGACATACAGCACTTTCAATTTCTCCGGAACAAATACGGACCGGAGCTGCTGCTAGACGTGGGACGGGTAGAAAGCCTGCAGAACTTTGTACTTGACCAAACACCGCATACGCTAGCTTTCTATGACATTCTTTTTGTTACACATGGAAGCGGCACGTTTAGTTTAGATCAGGTACAACACGACTTACAACCGGGCAAAATTATTTTCACCACCCCTGGCCAAGTACGTCGCTGGCAAACCATCAGCCCCGTGCAAGGCTACACTCTTTTCTTTGAAGAAGGCTTCACCACGGCTTTTTTCAATGATCCGCTGTTTTTGCACCGCTTCGAGTTCTTCCATAATCAAGCCAGACCCAATGCGCTGTGCACCTCGGCAGCAGAATTTCAGCAGCTAACCCAGCACCTTGAGGCGATTGAGCAGGAGTTCCGGCATTTGCAAAACGACAGTCCGCACATGATCAGGGCCTTGTTTTACCAGATGCTGGTTTGGCTGAACCGCCTGTACGCCCAGCAGCACCGAACTGTTGCCGACACCGAGGGCAACCACCTCATTTACTCTTTCCGGAAGTTGCTGGAAGCCCACTTCCGGCAGCACCACCAGGTACAGGAGTACGCTGATCTGCTGCACATTACCCCCGTGCAGCTAAATGAAATGACACGCCGCTATTTCGGCACCACGGCCTCTTCACTCATCAAAGGCCGGTTGCTACTGGAGGCTAAGCGTGAGCTTTTGTATACTTCCAAAACAGTGGCTGAAATTGCCTTTTCCCTGCACTTTTCAGACACCGCCAACTTTAACCGTTTCTTCCGGTCAGGCACCGGCCTTACTCCTAAAAGCTATCGAGAGCAGTCAGCTGCCCATGCGTAGCAAAATGACCATATTCTCTTTAAAAACGACCTGTTTCCAGTTCTCCACTTCTTCCACCTTTGCATTGTCTGTTTCACATGAAGAGCAAGCAAGAGATGAAAGTAAAAGTAGGGGCAGTGGTTTTAATGGTTTGGGCAATAGTAAGCACAGCCGCCGCCAACCACATAAGAGATTTTATACCTTCTGGCTGGCAGCTACCGGCAGGCAACGCGGGCATGGTGCATTTTAAAGGGGAAGAATGCCTTTTTCTTGAAAAGGGAGTGGCCCTGCTGGGTAGTGAAAAGCTACAGAACGGCATTTTAGAAGTAGACATAGCCGATGACAACGGCAACGGATTCGCTGGTTTGGTTTTCCGGCACAACGGCCAGGGCACCTATGAAGAAGTGTACCTTCGGCTGCATAAATCGGGGCAACCCGATGCACTGCAGTACTCGCCCGTACACCAAAACAGCACCTCGTGGGTTCTGTACCCCGAATTTCAGGCTACTTCCACTTTTGATTTAAGTTCTTGGACTCATCTGAAAGTGGTGGTACAAGGAGATTCAGCCACGGTGTACGTTAATGATGCTACGCAGCCCACTCTGGTTATCCCTGATCTGAAACTCAATGGTCAGTCTTCGGGGCAATTTGGAGTAAAAGCCATTGGAGGGGCTTATTTCAACAACTTCCAATTCACTCCGCTGCCTGAAACAGCCTTGGCTTCTGCTGTTGCAACGGTTACCGCCCCAGCTAATACCATTATGCGCTGGCAGGTTTCGCCGGCACAAACAGTTCCAGATCCAAACGCTCCTGCTTTTCCCCAGCCATTGTTATCTAAGGTTTCTTGGAAAGAGCTCACACCAGAACCGTCGGGCTTATTGAATCTAGACGCCCACTTTCTGAGAAAGGCAGAACCCAATCACCAGAACGCCACAGAAGAATTTGTGTGGCTAAAGGTGGAGGTGTTTTCTGACCATGATCAAACCAAACAGCTGTTCTTTGACTATTCCAACAAGATCCAAATCTTCCTGAATGAGGCGCCTCTCTTCTCCGGCGATAATAGCTTCAGGGCGAAAGGGCGAACCTTTAGAGGAGACATAGACAAGCAGCTTCAAACTACTGCCGTTTTTTTACCCTTAAAGAAAGGAAAGAACACAATGCTGCTGGCTTTGGCATCTACCGCAAACGGCTGGGGAATATTAGCCCGCTGGGCAGATCAAAACGGAATAAAGCAACTATAGGCTCTTTTTCTGTTTTTACCCTCCTTTTCAGAAAACAGGGCAAAAACAGCATTCAAAAACGTATTTGTAATAAATTGAAAACCACCAATCTATTGCTAATCTGAAGTCCAATTCAGTAAATTTGTGTTCCCCATCCATCACAATTTACTAGGTTCTCTTGCGAGCTTCTCTTTTTCCATCTTGGCGGCTTCGTCTGTTAGGTGGGTTTGCATTCTTATGGCTTTTTGCTTTTCAGGCATTGGCCCAGAAACAAAGTGCTATTTGGTACTTCGGTAATCACGCAGGCCTTGACTTCTCCTCGGGCAGCCCCGTTCCTTTGCAAAACAGCGCCATGAACACCTCTGAAGGCTGTGCCACTATTTCAGATAATGATGGTAATCTGCTTTTTTATACCGATGGCCTCACCGTCTGGAACCGCCAGCACGAGGTCATGGCAAACGGAACCGGCCTGATGGGCAACGGGTCTACCGCGCAGGCGGCAGTAGCCATACCGGCACCTGGTAATAGCCAGCGCTACTATATTTTCACGAACGATAACAACGCCCGAGCCAATGGACTTAGGTACTCTGTCGTTGACATGACACTGCAGGCGGGCATGGGTCAGGTAACAGAGAAAAACATATTTCTTTCAGAACCAGTCTCTGAGATGCTAACCGCAGTGCGGCATGCCAACGGCACCGACATTTGGGTAATAGCCCATGATTACGGCAACAATTCCTTCAGGGCTTTCTTAATCTCGGCACAGGGTATTTCAGCACAGCCTGTCATTAGCCAAACCGGACAAATTCATACAGCAGACAACAGTGGCTCAAACGCCATTGGCTGCATGAAAGTAGCAACGGACGGAAGAAGACTGGCCGTCGCTTCGTTTGCTATTGGGGCCGAGGTATATGATTTTGACCCTGCCACCGGTCAAGTGTCTAACCCCATTAAGGTAACTCAAATAGTAAGAGGGTACGGAGTAGAGTTTTCACCAGATGGCTCTAAATTATACATTACCACCAGTGGCAACACTGAACTGTTTCAGGTAGATCTAAAAGCAGGCTCTCCGGCACAAGTTGCCGCATCGGCCACATTAATCTCACGCATTGGGCAAGATGGCGCCACCCGGTACGTGGGCGGTAGCTTACAGGTAGGTCCCGACCTGAAGATATACGTAGCCCGACCTACCAGCCAGCATTTAGGAGTAATTGAAAACCCCAATGCCTTAGGCATAGCCTGCCGCTACACCGACCGCGGCCTGTTCTTAGGAGACGGATTGAGCATGTGCGGCCTTCCGGTGTTTGTGCAGAGCTTCTTCAACTATGATTATTCTCTACAGTTCTCAAACCTCTGCTTTGGTGAAAACACGCGCTTCTCGTTAAACGCACCTCCCTTAACAGTACCAGTTTCTGTGGTGTGGGACTTTGGTGATCCTGCCTCAGGGCCTGACAACACGTCTACTCTACTGGCCCCTTCGCACAAATTCTCCGCACCCGGTACCTACACCGTAAAGCTTACACGCACGGTTGAAACTACCCTGGAAGAGTACAGTTCTACAATAGTTATCAAACCTTTGCCTGCGGTAGATTTAGGAGCCGACAGAGCTATTTGCCCTGGCAGTAGCACCATTTTAGATGCCACCCTTCCTAACGCCACCGCCTACAGATGGAGCAACGGCAGCACTCAGGCCACGCTACAGGTAAGCCAACCCGGCACCTACTGGGTTGAAGTCACTGCCGGTGGCTGTACCGCCCGTGATGAAGTTGTTGTCACGCTTTTACCCGTACCTCAGGTAGAATTAGGACCAGATCGCCAGCTTTGCGCAGGAGAAACGTTGGTTTTAGACGCCACTACTACAGGAGTAAGTTACCTTTGGCAAGATGGCAGCACAAGCCCCACCTATACCGTCACAACCGCTGGTCGGTATCAAGTGACCGTCACCAACGCCGACGGCTGCTCTTCAACCGATGCCTTGGAGGTGTCCTATAAGCCCTTGCCCGCGGTCAACCTTGGCTCAGACCGTGTGCTGTGCTCCGGTGAGCCTTTAGTGTTGGGTAGTGCGCAGCCTAACGCCACCTATCTCTGGCAAGACGGCTCTACCAACGCCACCTTCTCCCCCACCGCCAGCGGCACCTATTGGCAGGAGGTGACCATAAACGGCTGCTCCGCCCGAGACGAGGTCAACGTGACATTTAACCCGCTGCCCTTGGTGAACCTTGGCCGCGACACCACCCTCTGCGAAGGTCAGACCCTGTTGCTGGATGTCTCCCGCCCCAACGCCACCTACAGATGGCCAGACGGCAGTACGGAACCAAACTTCACAGTGAGCAGTGCCGGCACCTACTGGGTGGAGGTCACCAACGAGTTCAACTGCACCACCCGAGACGAGGTAAAAGTGCATTACCTCACCCCGCCCACCATAGAACTAGGCAATGACACCACCCTCTGCTACGGCGACAGCTTAGTGGTGGGGCAGGTATTGCCCGGCGTCACCTACCTCTGGCAAGACGGCTCCACCCAGTCCACTATCACCATAAAGAAACCCGGTACCTACCGTCTCACCGCCTCACTGCAGCACTGTAGCCAGACCGATGCCATCACCGTTAAGTTCAAGGTCTGTGTGGGCGGGCTGTTCATCCCTAACATCATTACTCCCAACGGCGACGGTCTCAATGATGCGTTCTTTATCATGGGACTCATTTCTACAACCCTTGAGGAAAGAGGCGAAAGGTGGGAACTCACCATTTTTGACCGCTGGGGCAAGCGACTCTATGAAAACAAAAACTACCTGAACGACTGGGATGCTCAGGGAATAAGTGAGGGAGTGTATTTCTACCATCTGCGCCATAACAAAGACGGCAGGGAGTTCAAAGGTTGGGTAGAAGTGGGGCGGTAACTGTAGCTTAAAATCTAATTTATTTGTGCTGCTAGAGGCGTAGTCTCTAATTAAAGCACTTTTCGTTAAAGCTGTTTAACCCGCCCTTAAAGGTGGGGGAATATCTGAACGAGACAAGAATTCAATATTTTATAAATGCGATTTAGCGCGCCCCTCACTGGAATGGAGGGTACTTGCCACATTCGTGCACAATTTCACTTTCTTTTTTTGCGGTTTAGATTGTATCCTCAAGTTACACCACCCCCAACTGATTACTTAAACTGTTTTCAGCCTTCTTTTAAAAAAACAGATCAAAAACAGGAATTCAGGCTCAGCTCCTGTTGTGCATCAGTACCACGGCAGACATATTTTCAAGACTTTTCTTTATCATCACCCGAAGAATATGACCTGAAGATCCTTACCCTAATCTGTTCATTTTCTATTGCTTAAATTATTTTAATATCGTTATTTTAGCTGTCACCCTGGCGGTTCTAACTTATGACTTCTCGTCTGAACCTTCTTTCTTTTTGGTTTTTGGCCTTTGTCGCCATGCAACTTTCTTTCTATGGTGCGCAGGCGCAGCGATACAACAACAACTGGTACTTTGGCAGAAACGCTGGTCTTAATTTCAACACATCGCCACCCACTCCATTAACTGACGGGAAATTATCAACAGACGAAGGAAGCGCTTCCATTTCTGATGCCAACGGTAACTTGCTTTTCTATTCAGACGGCCTTACCATCTGGAACAAGAATCACCAGGTCATGGAGAACGGCACTGGACTTTTTGGGCATCCCTCCACCACCCAAGCAGTTATCATTGCCCCCACCCCGGGCAAGACGCATTCATACCACGTTTTTACCCAAGATTATCAAGGACGGCCCAACGGCTTGCGGTATTCTGTGGTAGATTTAAGCAGGCAAAATGGTTTGGGCGAAGTGGTCACTAAAAACGAGTTGCTGCAAGCGCCCACAACGGAGATGATGGCGGCCACCTTACATGCCAACGGACGTGACATCTGGGTTCTAGCCCATGAATTGGGCACGAATCACTTTATAGCCTTTTTGCTTACATCTGCCGGGCCAATTGCTACGCCGGTTATCAGCAGCATCGGGCCAGTTTACAACCCAGGGAACAATGGTGAAAATGCGGCTGGGCACATTAGGTTTTCTTTAGACGGCAAAAAAGTGGCTGTTTCTTCCACGGTTTCGGTAGACCTTTATGATTTCGACCCAGCCACGGGCCAACTCTCCAACAGGCGCAACATTTCCTCGGTGCCCAAGGGCTATGGGGCCGAGTTTTCTCCTGACGGCACTAAACTTTATGTATCTGAACGCAGCAACTTTGATATTATACAACTAGATATAACCGCCGGCACTGCCGAGGCCATTTCCGCAACGGCTACTTCCCTAAGAGCGAATGCCATATACGCACTTCAGCTTGGTCCGGACCATAAAATTTATGCGGCCGGTCCCACTGGGTTAGGAGTTATTGAAAAACCTAACGAAAAAGGGACTGCAAGTATTTACTTGGCAAGAAATGTCAATTTGGCCGGGGGCATTTCTACTTTGGGGCTTCCTTCCTATGTCCAGAGTTTTTTTTCTAGCCCTGCTAATGGCATTACCTTCTCTAACACCTGCTTCGGGGACGAGACTCAATTTACCTTCCATGAAACATCCGCTAGCCAAAGCCCTCTTTCTGTCCGCTGGGATTTTGGTGACCCGACCTCTGGTTCAGCTAATTCTTCTACTTCCCTTTCAACCACACATGTTTTTACCGCACCGGGTACTTACACGGTAAAACTCACCCGCACATTTGCTGACAAGGTGGAGGAACATTCCATAGCCGTGACCATTCTGCCGGTGCCCGTTGTCAACCTTGGCCCAGACAAATTTATTTGCCCCGGTAGTAGAACAGTGTTAGATGCCACCACGCCAGGTGCTACGTACCGCTGGAGCAACGGCAGCACTTCACCCACTATTACCGTGGGGGTGGCAGGCACTTACTGGGTGGATGTTTTCAATGCCAACGGCTGTACTTCCAGAGATGAAGTTGTGGTCTCCTTACTGCCCGTTCCTGCTCTTGAGCTAGGTCCAAATCGAGAGCTTTGCCAGGGTCAAACTTTGTTGCTGGATGTAACGCTCCCCAATGTAACATACATCTGGCAAGACGGCTCTACCAACCCTACTTTTACCGTGACCGAGCCCGGCACCTATGAGGTCACCGTTACTAACCAGTCAGGCTGCTCCAGTACAGACGCCATAACCATAGGGTTCATTCCTCTGCCAGACATAGATCTGGGCCCTGACCGTCAGCTGTGCGAAGGAGAAGTGTTATTTCTGGGTAGCCATACTCTGCCAGGCGCTACCTACCGCTGGCAAGACGGCTCTACCAATGCCGGCTTTTTCCCGAAGCAGAGTGGTACGTATTGGCAGGAAATAACCATTAATGGCTGCACTTCCCGAGACGAGGTGAACGTCATTTTTACTCCACCGCCTACTGTTAACTTAGGCAACGACACCACGCTCTGCCTAGGACAGACACTGGCTTTAAATGCTTTCCAATCTGATGCTACTTACAAATGGCAGGACGGCTCTACCCAACCCATCTTCATGGTTTCTGAACCTGGTACCTATTGGGTTGAAGTCACTAATGCTTTGGGCTGCACCGGTAGAGACGAGATTCTAGTTTACTATTTAACGCCACCTTCCATTGAGCTGGGCTCTGATACCACACTCTGTTCAGGAGATGTTTTAACCGTGGGCCAAGCTCTGCCCAATGTCACCTACCTCTGGCAAGACGGCTCTACCGGTCCTACCTACGCTATCAAGGAACCTGGCACATACCGTGTCACGGCTTCTTTGCAGCACTGCAGCCAGACCGATGCCATTACGGTCAACTTCAAAAATTGCGTGGCGGGTTTATTCGTTCCCAACATTATTACGCCGAACGGCGATGGCGTCAATGATACCTTCTTCATCCACGGGCTCCTTAAACCTAACGCTGGAACCACTGGCGAAAAATGGCAACTGACCCTTTATGACCGGTGGGGCAAAGTTCAATACCAAACAGACCATTATCAGAATAATTGGGCCGCGGAGGGTTTTAGCGAGGGCACGTACCTTTATTATTTGCAGCACAACCAAGAAGGGCGCACCCTAAAAGGCTGGGTAGAGGTAGTGCGGTAACTACCGTATCTATGGGTTTATCATGCTGTTAGCCGCTATGTCCGCTTCCTATTTTTTAGCTTATTTTTTGAAAAGCAGGCCGAAAACAGGAAGTTAGTAAAGCTAAGGAGTTTTAGCTATCTTGAACCTATGCGCCTTTCTTCCCTCCTGTTCTGGACTTGCATTTCCTTCTACCTTTTGAGCTTGGGTTCAGAAGTGTTTGGACAAACCGCTCCGGCAAAATGTACCTCCACCCTGGACTCCCTTACCAACCGGCAGGTATACACACAAGTGGATAGCATGCCCAGCTTTCCGGGCGGGCTTTCTGAAATGTTTAAATTTATTTCTAAAAATATAAGATATCCCTCTAACACAAGAGGCTGCTATGAAGGATTTGTAGTGACATCTTTTGTAGTAGAACCTGATGGAAAATTAACCAATGCCAAAATTCTGAAAAGCCTCTTTGAACCAGCCAATCTGGAAGTACTACGAGTTCTAAGCCTCATGCCGCTCTGGATTCCGGGAAAGTGCCAAGGGAAAGCCGTTCCTACAATGTATGTGATTCCGGTGAGGTTTGCTTTATAGTAATTGTTATGGCTATCCGTTTAATAAAAATCTGGTTAGTGATTTCATGGTGTAGCAGCTTTTACAGTTGTGGCATGAAGGGCAATACAGAGCATACGGTAGAAAAAAGCATTACTTTGATTACTCTTGGCTACACTGACTCTGCCAATGAACAAAACAAAGGTCATGGCATCGCTAAGTACCTTTTTATTGATTTAGAAAATGATAGTATTGTAATTTATGAAAGAGTCACGCATTACGACACAGCTATTTACACGACAAGATCACAGTTATCTGGCCGGGTTTATGGACTAAGCAAGAATCCTAAAATTTTAAGCTGGTTTCAAGGTTTCATGATTTTCCCGTCCGGCAATCATATTCCTCCTTATGAAGAAGGAACCTTATATTGTGGAAATTCCTATTTAGTTTTCCTCCAATCAGACACTCTTACCAAAGCCTTGGCTTTTCACCATCAGCAGGCTTTTCAGGATTTAAATATGGTGGTAAAAGCCATTGTTGATTCCAGTGCAAAAACTCATGCCTTTCAAACTCAAGTCAATTTAAAAGAAGACAGTATTCTAGGGCGAATTCTTTCTAATCTTGATTTTGATGATTTCATGGCCGTGCCACCTCCGCCGCCAGATGCACCTCCTCCTCCACCACCTATTAATAGATAATAGCCACCACTTCCCTAGTACGCCCACAAGATCCTTTCAGGATGACAAAAGAGGAGAGAGAGGGAGAAGAGGGAATGAAAAAAGTATGAGACCTGCTTATCTGAGCTCCAAAGAAATAGCCGTATCTCAAAAGACCTCGTAGCGTCCGGAGGACCTGCGAGCGTCTGTGCCAAAAGCGTTTCCGGCCTCCTTTTCCAAAAACAGCCTCAAAACACCCACAACAAACCACCACCAAACATCTAAAAACATTCTCCCTCTACCCAAACTATTCTGCCCTGAAATCGGTTAAGAAGAGATGGGTTTGCCGCTGCTTTTCTAGCGAGCAAATACCTACCTTTGCTGTTTAAATTGAACTGATTACGGATGTCTGTAAAAGATACTGACGCTACGCCTGTAGCTAATAATAACCTAACCGCGGATGTACCCTTTATTGAAGTGTACGGAGCCCGCGAGCACAACCTCAAAAACATCAGCATTAAAATTCCGCGCAACGAGCTGGTAGTCTTTACCGGTATTTCGGGTAGCGGAAAATCTTCACTGGCTTTTGATACCATTTACGCCGAGGGCCAGCGCCGGTACATGGAGACATTCTCGGCCTACGCCCGCTCTTTTTTGGGCGGCCTGGAACGGCCCGAGGTAGACAAGATTGAGGGCCTGTCGCCGGTTATTTCCATTGAGCAGAAAACCACCTCGCGCAACCCCCGCTCCACCGTGGGCACCATCACCGAGATTTACGATTTCCTGCGCCTGCTCTACGCCCGTACCGCCGAAGCATTCAGCTACGTGACGGGTGAGAAGATGATGAAGCAGTCTGATGACCAGATTGTGAGCCATATACTGGAGCATTTCAGCGGCAAGCGCACCATGATTCTGGCGCCCGTAGTAAAGGGTCGGAAAGGCCATTACCGCGAGCTGTTTGAGCAGATCCGGAAGATGGGCTTCATCAGGGCCCGTATTGACGGGGAACTGGTAGAGCTCACGCCCAAGATGCAGGTAGACCGCTACAAAATCCACGACATTGAAATTGTGATAGACAAGCTGGTACCGAGCATAGAAGACCGTTACCGTTTGTCAACCTCTATCCAGAACGCATTGCAGCATGGCAAAGGCACCGCCCTGGCCCTGGATGTAGATACCAACATAACCCAGTTCTACTCTCGCCATTTAATGGATCCGGCCACGGGTATCGCTTATGACGATCCGGCTCCAAATACCTTCTCATTCAACTCCCCTTACGGAGCCTGTCCGGTGTGTAACGGTTTGGGCGAGATTGAGGAACTGACCGAGGAATCTATTGTGCCGGACCGCAGCGTGAGCATCAGCCGGGGTGGTATTGCGCCGCTGGGCGAGTACCGTGACATCTGGATCTTCTCCCAGATTACGGCCTTGCTCAAGCGACATAAAACCAGCTTAACCGCTCCTATTTCTGACATTCCGCAAGAAGCCTGGAACCAGTTGCTCTACGGCTTTGAAGAGGAAGACCCCAAGGGCAAGCGTGAGCCGTTCATCTTTGAGGGCGTCATGAGCTTTTTGAAGAAGCAACTGGAGTCTGACTCTGAGAACGTTCGGAACTGGATTCAGGAATACACCACCCAGAGCACCTGCCCCGAGTGTGAAGGCTATCGCCTGAAAAAAGAATCGCTGCACTTTAAACTGGACAACAAGCACATCGGTCAGCTGGCCGAAATGGACATTGCTGAGCTGGCCGGTTGGATGGCTAATCTGGAAGAACGCCTGAGCGAACGTCAAAACCTCATCGCCCGCGAGCTGCTCAAGGAAATCCGGAAGCGGATTGGTTTCTTAGTAGACGTGGGGCTGGAGTACCTGCACCTGCACCGCTCGGTACGCACCCTTTCCGGGGGCGAGAGCCAACGCATCAGGCTGGCCACGCAGATTGGTACGCAGCTGGTAGGCGTGTTGTACATCATGGATGAACCAAGCATTGGTCTGCACCAACGCGACAACGAGAAGCTCATCAAGGCCCTGCAAGACCTGCGTGACCTGGGCAACAGTGTAGTGGTGGTGGAGCACGACAAAGACATGATCCTGAACGCCGACTACGTGGTGGACATAGGTCCGGGTGCGGGTGTGCATGGTGGTCAGGTAGTAACGGCCGGTACACCAAAAGAAATGATGGAAAGCGGCACCACCACCGCCGATTTCCTGAGTAACCGCCGGGGCATTCCGGTGCGCAAACAGAAGCGACCAGGCAACGGAAAGAGTTTGATTTTACGCGGAGCCACCGGTCATAACCTGAAAAACGTGACGCTGGAGCTGCCGTTGGGCAAACTCCTGTGCGTGACGGGTGTGTCGGGCAGCGGTAAATCGTCACTCATTCATGACACGCTGTACCCTATCCTGAACAAGCACTTCTTCAATGCCAAGCGGGAGCCACTTCCGTTCAAAGCCATAGAGGGTCTGGAGCACATTGATAAGGTGATTGAGGTGGATCAAAGCCCCATTGGCCGTACGCCCCGCTCTAACCCCGCTACGTATACCGGTGTGTTCACTGAAATCAGAGCTTTGTTTGCGTCTATGCCAGAGGCGAAAATTAGAGGCTACGCGGCAGGCAGGTTCTCATTTAACGTGAAAGGAGGCCGCTGTGAGACTTGTGAGGGAGCCGGCATCAGAACCATTGAGATGAACTTTATGCCAGACGTGTACGTGCCCTGCGAAACCTGCAAAGGCAAACGCTACAACCGTGAAACGCTGGAAGTTCGCTTTAAAGGCAAGTCTATTACTGATGTGCTGGACATGACTGTGGAGCATGCCGTGGAGTTCTTTGAGTACCAACCCCGCATCTTGCGCAAAATCAAAACGCTGAATGATGTTGGTTTGGGTTACATCACTTTGGGTCAGCAGGCCACTACCCTTTCTGGTGGCGAGGCGCAGCGCGTGAAGCTGGCCACGGAGCTATCTAAGAAAGATACCGGCCGCACGCTTTACATTATGGATGAGCCCACCACCGGTCTGCACTTCCAGGACATTGAGCACCTGAACGATGTGTTAAACCGCCTGGTAGACAAGGGCAATAGCGTATTGGTGATTGAGCACAACATGGACCTGATCAAGATTGCTGACCATATCATTGACATTGGGCCAGAGGGTGGTGCCGGAGGTGGCACTATAGTAGCGCAAGGCACCCCAGAGGAAGTGGCAGAATCTACAATAGGCTACACCGCCCGGTTCCTGAAAGAGGAGTTAAGCACCAGCCACTATGTAGATGCTCCGGCCCCAGCCGTGGAAGAACCGGCAGAAGAGGAAGAGGCTCCAGAGGTGGCACCAAAGAAGCGCGGGCGTAAAAAGAAAGAAGACACACCAGCCGCTGATTCTGCCCCTAAAGAAAAGAAACAAGCCGGAAGAAAGAAGAAAGCAGAGTAGCGTTTCTGCCCTGTTTTCAGGAATTCAGCCCTAAATCAGAACCGCCCTTGCAGCCAAAGCAGCAAGGGCGGTTCTGTTAAAATAGCTCTGTTCTTCTCAGCTCAATAAAGTAGCCGAATAAGCTTATTCTTCCACTCCTTGTGGAGTCTGTGATCCTTTTGTTTTGGTTTTATTGTCTGCCTCTGGCTGCGGCGTATTTACAGTTGTGTCTCTGCCCGCTACCGTACTAGCATTCTCAAAGGTGGCGTTGTTGTTCGCCTCCGCAACCGGGCGGCTAGAAGTGTGCCCGGTGGCTTTTTGGTCTCCAGTCAATCCCCAGCCACTGCCGTGATCATCTGGATCAGTAGTAGAAGTATAGGTATTACAGGCAGCTCCTAAGAAAAGGGCACTGGCTGCAAAGAAAGGCATCAGTTTTTTCATGGCTATGTATTTAAAATCTTAGTCGGTTGTAGTTAGAGCTGCAAATATAGAAGCTATTCTCCGCACTAAAAAAAGGCATTTGTTTAGGCGCTTCTTCCGCTCATAATGTTCAGAACTTCTCTACTAAAAGCAGAGCCAATTATGCTATACGCACAATTGGCTCCCTCAGTAAAAAATATTTCCAGTGTTTTAGTCCACCGTGCCTTCCAGGCGGTCTGCAGCCTCTAGGTGAGCGCGCAAAGTAGGTAACGTTTTAGTAGCGAAGGCTTTTACTGCTTGGTTTTCAGCATTATTAGACTTTGCCTCAAACATAGCAATGGTCATTTTATGACTGGCCTCCATCATGTCCATGTAATCTTCATCAAATGCGGTTCCTGTTTTACCTTTCACCTTATCAAGCATTGCTTGGTGAGGCGCCAGCAACACGTTTGGTATTTCAGTATTCAGCTGACGCGCCACGGTCATCAACTCTTTGCTGGCGGCAGTATGGTGATCAATCATCATCTGCCCATAGCGTTTCACCTCTGCGTTAGCGGCATTTTGCACTGCCAGTCTGCCTGCCTCAATTTCAAGCATGTTGGCACTAGCCGCAGTAACTAAAAATGTTGGGTCATTTAAGTTTGTCACAGACGTTACATCATCCGCCCCTCCTACTGTACCCGTGCCAGTGGCTGTTGCGTTAGGATTTGAAGATCCGGCAACAGCGGCCCCAGGGCTTGTAGCACTGCCAGCTGTGGCATCAGTTGTCGTTTCAGCAGTTGTGGTGGTAGTACCTTCTGTGGTAGTACCAGTACATGCAGCGCCAAAGATCAAAGCGCCAGCCATCATTACTAAAGTTGTTTTTTTCATTGTTATTTTATTCATAGTTCCTGCTATGATATACGAGGGCGTTTCGGGCTTGTTCTATATTTGTTTATAGTAAGCACCATTAGATATCTTCTTCTGATGCAATAGGCGGTTAGTCAACTATATCTTCTACGCGGTCTGCTTCAAACAAATGAGTACGCAGCAGGGGTAGCATTCTGATGGCGTAGGCCTTTACCCGAACAGTTTGAGCACTGTTGCTCATCACTTCATACGTGGCTACCTGCTGCTCATGAATCGCTTCCATTTCTTCCATGTACTCTTCTTCAAACTTCTTTCCGTGCAATTCTGAAAGTTTATCTACCACGCGTTGGTGCTGGGGCAGCAACGTCAGAGTTAGGTTAGTTCCTATTTCAGAGGCGATGGCTTTAAGTTCTGAGTCTTCTTTAGAATGATGGTCTATCATCATTTGAGCGAATTTCTTTACTTCAGCATTAGTTGCTTTTTCAAGCGCCGTTCGGCCTAAGGAAATTTGTAGTAGGCTGTTGCTGGCAGCCTCCATTATAAACACCGGGTCAGTAAGCGCTCTGCCGTTTACCACACCTGTACTGGTGGGTAATTGTTGCTCTCTTTCAGGCGTAACAGAGGCATTGGCCGCAGTGTCTACCGAGGGTGTGAAAGTACTGGCTCTTTGGCAACTCATGCTGCTTATTCCCAAAGCCAGGCCTATTATCAAAATATATTTCATGGTGTAGAGAAGTTTTAACGTTCTAATTCAGTCTTTTCAGATCAGCTTTACTTAAGCGTAATGAGGGTTAAGGTTATGGCTGAGCATCTTTCAACGCCTGCGCCCTTTTCTGGTGTGCCTGAAGAGTTGGCAGCGCCTGCGAGGCGAAGTTTTTATATTCTGCATCAGCCCCATCTTCTGTGAACTCTTGAAATTTCTCTATCAGGTCTTCATGCTCTTTCTCCACTTTCTCTATGAACGCTTTGTCAAATTCCTGACCCGTTTGCTCTAGTGTCTGGTTGAATGCTTTCTGATGATTGTTGCCCATGCTGCTAGGAGTCATGAGATTCTTGAGATCTGATATTTGCTTTAACTGGTTATTTAGTTGCTCATGGTGGCTTAGCAACACCTGGCCAAATTCTTTGATTTGCGGATCAGTAGCCTTACTGCTGGCCAGGCGGCCCATTTCCTGCAGGTATAAATTGCTACTGGCGGTCTCGGCAACAAACCAACCTGCCTTCTCTGACTTACCGGTGCTTTCCAGCAGGTTCTCGTTGTGTTTACCTGCGGCATCAACAGAAGTAGAATCAGAAGAACCGCCACAGCTGGTCATAAAAAGAAGAGCAGCAGAGCAGCATAAAGTGGATAGATAGTTTTTCATAGTTAGATTTTGTACTGATGGCGTACTAGTGTAGTTCTCTTTTTTACGGCTCAACGGAGGCAGGGTTCATAACAGCCGTTTTGCAGCACCTCAGCAGCTTGACAGCCAGCAACAGAAACTGATGAGGTATAAAACAGAAAGCGGTGGCTCTGGAGCCACCGCTTTCTGTTTTATACCTGTTTTCCGGAAATCAAATCAAAAACTCACAGGCTTACGCCTTTCTTGCGGCCAGCCTCCCGAATGGCGTTGCGTACCGCGTCCTCGAATTCTTCGGGTATGGTATCAAAAGTTATTTCACCGGTTTGGCCGGAGGACAGACGGTAAATAAGCCGGTCATGCTGCACGCGCAGCAGGCTAATGGTGTCCCAAAGCAGCGTGAGCGGAGCTTGGTTGGGCATCAGTTTCAGTTCTAAACGTTCCTCAGTTACCTGCACATACCTGGTTCCGCCAGCCTTCCTTCTCTTTATAGAAATAAACAGGTAGGCTATGGCAATAGCCATTTGCAGCAAGGGCAGAATGTACTGCACTAAGTCTCTTTCTCCGGCAGTGTATTCTTTAAACACTCCGTACCCGCCCAAGCAAAAGAACACCACCGCCATGGCCAAATACATACGGGCCACTGCTGGTTGATTTGAGGTAGAAGGCGACAGGTTTAAAAAGAAAGATTCCATCTATCGGCAATTAGAATGAAAAAATAGAACATGCTCCTTGTCAGTAGAGGCTATTTAGGCGGATCCCCTTTTTTTTGACGGAGTGTTATCAAAATCTTCAGGATTACAAACATCATAAAGCCCAGGAATGACAACAGGGTCACCAGTATGTTAGAGTCTTCCAGACGCCACATCATAATCAGGAACGAGATCACCAACATGAAGTTCAGCAGCATGTTAGAGGAACGGGTAGTCATACGTTAAAAATAAGGATGTTAGTAAAGATACAGAATAGAGTTGTAGCCCCAAGGCCTTAAAACGTTTTGGGCCTGTTTTTATGAAAACAGACCCAAAACGGAAAACAGTTAAGAAACTATAAAGCAAAGCTTGCGCTATTTACTGCTTATCAATAGTCCACTGCTCGAAGTTCTTGAAATAGCCTGCGCCCCAGTACTGGTAACGCGGGATAATGTACTGCTTCAGCCTCCGCTTGAAGTCTGCGTAATCTTTCTTTTCCAGCGGTGTCCAGAGGGTTTCGCTCAGGGCCGTCATGCGCGGGAACACCATGTACTCTACTTTGCTGGGGTATTCCATGTACTCTGTCCAGACGTTACCCTGCCCACCCCAAATGTATTTCTCCAGGTTCAACGTTTTCAGCTCAGCAGGCACTGGGTTGTAATTATACACGGCATCTAGCGGGTTGTAGCCGTGTATGGCCAAACTGTCTTTAGGGTCTTTTGACTGGTAGGCATCAAAGTAGAAAGGTTTGCCTGGGGTCATGATGATGCGGTGTTGTTTCTTGGCTGCCTCTACGGCTTGCTTTTCGCCGGCCCACACCATCACCACGGCTGTGGTGTCCAGTTTCCCTTCCATAATCTCGTGCCAGCCAATAATCTTCTTGCCCTTTTTCTCTAGTTTATTAGCTACGAACTTAATAAAGTAGGTCTGCAGCTCCTTCTCATCTTTCAGGCCATTTGCTTTCATAAAAGCTTGGGCGCTGGGGCTGGCTTTCCACCACATTTTACTTGTTTCGTCGCCGCCAATATGTATGTATTCTGAAGGGAACAGATCTGCCACTTCATTAAAAATAGTTTCAAGAAACTTAAATGTAGCCGGATTAGGAGCCAGTACGTTGTTTTGGCGGTTGTACATGCCCCAAGTATTGGCTACTTGCCAGGTAGTATCTGGACGGGTGCTGAACTCAGGGTAAGCGGCAATTATAGCTCGGCTATGGCCTGGTATGTCAATTTCTGGAATGATGGTAATGCCACGAACAGCAGCGTACTTAATAATGTCTTTTACCTCGGCCTGCGTGTATACACCGCCGTAACGGGTAGAGTCGTAGCGGGCAGGCGTGTCTTTGAAGTGGCCTATCAAGGTTAAATTTCGGTAAGCGGCCACCGTGTTCAGTTTAGGGTAGCTTTTTACTTCCAGTCGCCAGCCTTGGTCATCGGTGAGGTGCCAGTGAAAAGTGTTGAACTTATGGAACGCCAAATAGTCAATATATTTCTTGATGAACTCCACCGGAAAAATATGGCGGCTCACGTCTAAATGCATACCTCTATAGCCGAAGCGTGGGTAATCTTTTATTTGCACCGCCGCTACCTGCGCAGCACCTTTCTGCTTCTGCAGCGGCAACAACTGCAGTAAGGTTTGGATGCCATGCACCACGCCTGGCACATCTTTTGCTTTTATGCTTAACTTCTTGCCAGCCGCTTCCAACACATACATTTCTGCGGTGGGCGCTGCTGCCGGGTCTTGCTGAAGAAGAATTTGAGTAGCGTTTCCTGCTTGTTTTGGGCTGTTCACTACTTTTAAAGTATAGCCTAGCTGCTTTTGCAATAGCTCTTGCAAGTACACCGCCTGTTGTTGAAAAGCACCATCTGCCACAATTACTGTTTGCGTTGAAATGGCTACTGGCGCTTTACCAGTGGCAATGGCAGAAACTGGTTTAGGAACAATAGCATTTACTCCAATAGTCTGCTGCGCCATACAGCTGCCCACGAAAAACCAAAGCACTACCGCTGCGAGGGAAAAGATTCTGTTATTCATATTTTTTTGTTTTGTGTGGAAAGGACAGCGTTTCTTAACGAACTAGCCCCCTAAGATTAAAAGCTATTCTGCCCCTGTGCATAATATTATGTGACTGCGAGAAGCTGGATGACACACTCTAACCCTCCCTCCCGAGCTCTCTTTTCAGTTAGCGATGAAAGTCCCTTTCTATGTTCGTAAGTCACGGAAATAACTTCCGCGCCATAGCGAACATAGCGTGGGTTTCTGTTTTAGACCTGTTTTACTTAAAATGAGCCGAAAACACCTGCCCATTTTTCTATCGTTACTTGAGCTAAGAAGATTGGGCTGCGTACAAAATTAAATTATTTTAAAAAGAAAACGGCCCTCGCCCGGAATAATTGGGGCGAAGGCCGTTTTCTTTTCTCTAGAATAGCTTACGAACGGGCTGCTCTTGGCTTTGGTAACTCTTTGCGAGGTAATTTATCTTTGCGGTTGGCGCTCTGGTACACAAAGTTGGCCACAATCACTGCCGCTTGTTTCAGGTCGTCTGCCTGCAGGCGGTCGTAGGTGTCCATGTTGGTGTGGTGGGTACGGGTGTCATAGTCAATTTCATCTTGAATGAACTGGAAACCAGGTATGCCCACGGCATCAAATGACTGGTGGTCGGTGCCGCCGGTATTGCGAGTGGTCACGGTAGTGGCGCCTAAATCATGGAAAGGCTTCAGCCACTCCTGAAATAACGGGGCAACGGCCTCATTGCCTTGGGTGTAGATACCTCTGATTTTACCAGTACCGTTGTCTAAGTTATAATAGGCTGATACTTTACCATGCTCTGGTAACAGCTTCATGTCCTGCGGGTCAGCAAAAGTTTTTTTCACATAACCGCGAGACCCGAACAAACCTTGCTCCTCGCCACCCCACAAGGCAATCCGGATGGTACGCTTCGGTTTCAGGTTTAGGGCTTTAATGATACGAACGGCTTCCATCATTACGGCTACACCAGCGGCGTTGTCGGTAGCGCCAGTGGCGGCGTGCCAAGAGTCAATGTGTCCGCCCAGCATCACTACTTCCGCCTTCAATTTCTTGTCAGTGCCCGGAATTTCAGCAATCACATTGTAGCCTTGCGGATCTTCGGTTAGGAAGCGGGTTTTACTTTCCATTTCCACCTGCACGGGTATGCCAGCTTTCAACAGACGGCTCATGCGGGCTAAGTCTTCCATGGCTACTTCAAATTCCGGCAGCACCGGCTGCGCATCAGAGGCGTAAGAGGCGCCGTTGCTGGTGAAGAAGGTGCCGTGAGAACCGCCTCTTCCGCTAAATACAGCGGCTGCGCCTTCATTTTTGAACATCTCTGTCATTTTCTGAGCCAAAGCGCGGCGGGCGCGGTAAGCGGCCATCTGCTCTTCAGAAATGGGGCCACGGGTAGAAGGCTGTACGGGGGCGGCCAACTTCTGCAGTTGCTCATCTGTGTAACGGTTAGCGTCTGCCTCAAATTTAGTTTTGATGGGGTTGGTTACTTCCATCATCACAATTTTGCCTTTCAGCTTACCTGCATATTGGGCAAGGTCTTCTTCAGTGGAAGCTTTTACTAAAACCACATCGCCTTTTACCAAGCCATTGGTGCCCGGAGTCCAGGCTTTGGGCGAGGCAATCATGGGCTGGTAGTAAGGTTTGGTGAGCGCCAGGTAAGATTTCTCTACTTCCCAGCCTTTACCAAACGTACCCCAAGGGTCTATTTTAGCGTTGGTCAATCCCCAGGAAACCAGTTTGTCTTTGGTCCACTGGTTGGCTTTGGCCAGTCCGGTAGAACCAGACAGGCGCGGACCGTTAACATCGGTCAGGTAGAAGGCAAGTTCCATTACCTGCGAGTTTTCCAGCCCTTCTTTGCGGATTTTCTCCACAATGGCCGCGTCTAACGGCTCGGCCTGCTGCTGGGCAAATGCGGGCATCGCCAAAAAGGCGGCACCTAGCAAAAGAGTAAAAGCTTTGTTCATTGATTAGGGTAGTAGTATGTGTTGTATAAGGTAGTAAAGGTAAGAAGCTGACCGGAAATTACTAGACCCCTACGGTACAAGATGCGGCGCTAAATATCAGTGCGCAAATACGTGTTGGCCAATTTGTACTGACCGGGCTTGACTATACGGTACACTTCCACAGCTGACCACCGGCTGCCCCGCTTTTCTGAATGGTAATACCGTTTCACCAACACCAGCTTTTTGTTTGGGAACACCAGAGGCATGGAGTACGCATAGTAAGACGCGGTTCCCAATCCTTTGTCTGGAAGCACAATAACTGAATCCTGAAAATCTTCTTGGCTCCACTCCTGCTTTTCCTGCTTTGCAAGCTGAGTTTTTATGTAGTTAAATTCTTGAGCGGTAAAACCATGGTCATATTTAAGCAAAGGACCGGCGCCATAAAATCCGGTTCGCGCCAATACTCGGTTATTGTCTGTTAGATTCACAATAGACCACAGCGAGTCGTTTAGGTAAATTTCACTTCGCTTCCAGGGCAGCACCACTTTGTCTACCCTGTTAACTCTGCCATTTTGGGTAGCTAGAAACTTAATAAAGTCCTGTGAAATAGTTTCTACTGATTCTTTATTCTGAGCCACCCCATTTTGGGGCAGTACTAGAAAGCAAGTCATCCAGACCACCCAAAGCAAACCCGCACTTTTATATGTACCTCTCATGTATGACGCTTAAAACTACAATATCGGGAAAACTGGCTTTTCTGCCAACGCAAGAGACAACAATCACGCCAGCCTTGTCACTACGGTTGCAAATCTTTACTTTTGGAAGAAACCTAACGGGCGTTTTGACCCTGTTTTTCAAAAATTAACTTTAAAACGATGTCTGAACAAAGCCTACTATATAGCGTGGCCAACGGCGTAGCCACCATCACCCTCAACCGTCCCGATGTTTTCAATGCGTTCAACGACCAGCAAAGCTACGAACTGCAAGACGCCCTGAAACAGGTAACACGTGATGCTGCTGTGCGGGTGGTTATTTTAACCGGAGCCGGACACGCCTTCTGCTCCGGTCAAGATTTGAAAGCCATAGCAGGTGCCGAAAAAAGATCTCTTGCGGACAGTCTGCACAAGCGTTATAACCCTATCATCAAAGCCATGCGGGAGCTACCTAAACCTATCATCTGCCGCCTGAATGGTGTAGCTGCTGGTGCCGGTTGCTCTCTTGCCCTCGCCTGCGACTATATTGTAGCCAGTTCTGAAGCCAGTCTGATTGAGGTTTTCGTGAATGTGGGTCTGGTGTTGGATTCCGGCTCGTCTTTCTTTCTGCCCCGCTTGGTAGGTATGCGCAAAGCCTTTGAGTTAAGCACGCTGGGCAGCAAAGTAAAAGCCGATGAAGCTTTGCAACTGGGCCTGGTGAACCAAGTGGTAGCCCCTGAGGAACTTAATACCGCCGTACAGCAAATAGCCGAACGCTACGCCAATGCCCCCACCAAAGCCATTGGCCTCATGAAGAAGATGCTGAATAAATCTTTTGAATCCAGCCTTGATGAAATGCTGGAGTACGAAGCCTACTGCCAGGAAATTGCCGGCTCCTCTGCTGACTACCGTGAGGGTGTGGCTGCGTTTAACGAGAAGCGAAAGCCAGTGTTTAAGGGGGAGTAAGGTTTCGTTATTGGTTATTGGTTATTCGTTGGTCGTTATTCGAAATAAGAATTACCGTTAGCTCAAAAGACCTGGCAGTGTTTTTCAAACCTGCCAGTGTCTGTGCCGGTAGCGGTAGCCATTACTGTTTACTTCTGCTTCTCCAGCGGTTCTACTATTTAAACTTCCTTTCCCCTCATCCTAACCTTCTCCCTCAGGGAGAAGGGACAAGCTAATGCGTTTTCGCCCTCTTTTCTCAAAAACAAGCCTAAAACGCAAATCCCCACAGGCTGATGCCTATCATGAATCCCAGGAAATAACCTATATACACTTGATTTTCTGTGTGTGCGCCTAAAGCTAACCTTGCTGACAACACGGCTCCACTCACGACTAGGCAAGCAACAATTGGGTACACAAGTACGGGCTCGGGCAGCCAGCCATGCAACAGCAGCAGTATCCCCAGCCCACCGCCCAAGCCTATGGAGTGGGCACTTATTTTCCAGAATTGGTTTATTACCAGCGCCAGATAAACAGTAGCTGTAATCAACCCCATCACCACGAAGAAAATCCGGTCGAGGTAGGGTTGCTTGAAGAAAAGGAATGTTGTAACCGTGTAGCAAGCAGCCGCCAACAGAAAAGGCCAACGCCGGTCCTCGCGCTCTTCCATGGTCATAGATTTCACCACCTTGGCCTGACGCATGAGCAGCGTGCCTAAAGTCGGCAACAGAAACGTAGTCAAAAACACCATCAGCAACACGTACCAACGGGCTTCCAACGGCAAAGAAACTGCCTCTGGCGGTAAGTAATACAGTATTAGCAGAAAGAGATACGAGGGCAACAGCAGCGGATGAAAGACCACTGATAAAGCCGACGCGAGGCGGAGATTCACGTTTTTTTAATGATTAATGATTAATGAACAATGATCAAAGGGGAATATATCCACTGCTCACATTACTTAAAAAAAAGGCCTTTCTAATTCAAACAATCGCTATTAATCATTACTCATTGTTCATTAATCATTAACTAAAGTTCTTTGCGCAGGCGGGCTACGGGTATGTTCAGCTGCTCACGGTATTTGGCTACAGTGCGGCGGGCAATGTTGTAGCCTTTCTCGTTGAGCATCTTTTCTATTTTATCGTCAGAGAGCGGCTTACGCTTATTCTCCTTGTCAATGATGTCTTTCAAGATGGCTTTTACCTCGCGGCTGCTGGCGTCTTCGCCGGCGTCGGTGGCAATGCCTTCTGAGAAGAAGAACTTGAGCGGGATAATACCAAACTCTGTTTGAACGCTTTTGCTGTTGGCGACGCGGCTCACGGTAGAAATGTCCATGCCAATGTCTTCGGCAATGTCTTTCAGAATCATGGGTCTGAGTTTACTCTCATCACCCTCCAGAAAATATTCGTACTGGCGGCGCATGATAGACTCCATGGTGCGCAGCAGCGTATTTTGCCGCTGTTTTATGGCATCTATAAACCATTTGGCGGCGTCTAGCTTCTGCTTCACGAAGGTCACCGTTTCCTTCAGCTTTTTGTCATTCTTGGCGCTCTTGTCATAGGCATCGAACATCTCGGAATATGAGCGGCTAATGCGTAGGTCTGGCGCGTTACGGGCGTTCAAAGAGAGCTGCAGCTGACCGTCTTCGTTCGTGATAATGAAGTCTGGAATCACGTACTGCACCCGGTTGGCTCCGCCGGTTCCGCCGGGCTTGGGGTTCAGCTTCAGAATAAGGTCAATGGCCGCTTTGAGCTCATGGTCTTCCAGCTCCAGCTTCTGCTGAATGCGGGCGTAATGCTTCTTGGTGAATTCGTCAAACGTGTCTTGGATGATTTGTTCGGCTACTTCAATCACTTCGTCTGGGTCGCGGCGTTCCAATTGCAGCAAAAGGCACTCCTGCAGGTCACGGGCGGCAATGCCTGGTGGGTCAAAGGCCTGTATGCGGCGCAGCACGTCTTCAACCTCTTCAATGCTGGCGTCTATGTTCTGCGAGAAAGCCAAGTCATTTGAAATAGCCTGCAGCTCCCGCCTTATGTAACCGTCTTGGTCTATGGAACCGATCAGCTGTTCGCCAATAGCCATCTGTTTCTCGTCCAGGTTCAGGAAACCCAGCTGGTCCATGAGCGAATCTGTGAGGGAGCCGGTGTAGGCAATGGGCATTTCGCGTTCTTCCTCTTCTCCCGGGCCGTCGCCCTGCATTTTGTAGCCGGCTATCTCGTCGTCGTTAATATAGTCTTCAATGTTTACCTCATCGTCGTCGCGGCGTATTTCTTCGTCACCGTAATCGTCTTCGGTATTATCAAAGTCGTCGTCAGACTCCGGAGTATCATCCTGTACAGGTTCATCGGCGGCATCGCCTTCTTCCAGGGCAGGGTTTATCTCCAGTTCTTCTTTGATGCGGGCTTCCAACTCAGCGGTAGGAACCTGCAACAGCTTGATGAACTGAATCTGCTGGGGCGAAAGCTTCTGCGAAAGCAGCTGTTTTAAGTCGAGTCTCTGCATAGGGTAAAACCAGTCCTAAAAGCGCGGACAGGCCAAAGTTATGGTTTTTTACTACTGCTTTACAAAAAAGGTTAATCGCGCGCGGCGCGAGGTAGCAAGTATTTGGTATCAAGTAGCAAGACGCTTTACAATTAGAAAATTATTGAAGTTAGCTTCCCTTCTGGCGCAAGCGTCCGCTTGTGTCCCACGTTTTAGGGCTACTTTTCCAAAAACAGCTCTAAATCAGGAATGCGTGCGGACACAAGCGGACGCTTACGCCAGATATTAGCTTATCAGCCAACTCAAAATAAGTCTCTTCTTTTAAATTAATTTTTTTGCTACTTGCTCCTTACTTTTGCAAAGGTAAAAGTACGTGCTACTCGATACTTGCTACTCGATACGAGAATGAACATGAAACGAACGAAAGTAAAAGCATTGCTCCAGACGCCTGCCGAAAGCCAGGAAGTGTTGGTAAAAGGTTGGGTGCGCACCAAGCGCGGCAACAAATATGTGACGTTTATTGCCGTGAATGACGGCTCCACTATAAATAATATTCAGGTAGTAGCCGATATGACGGCTTTCACCGAAGAGGCTTTGAAAGACGTAGCCACCGGAGCCAGCGTTTCAGTGGTGGGTACTTTGGTGGAAAGCCAAGGCAAAGGACAGACGGTAGAAATTCAGGCCAAAACCATTGAGGTACTTGGTGTGGCTGACCCAGAAACGTATCCGCTACAGAAAAAAGGACACTCGCTGGAGTTCCTGCGTGAGATTGCGCACCTGCGTCCGCGCACCAACACCTTTGGCGCCGTGTTCAGATTAAGACATGCCATGGCATTTGCCGTGCACCAGTTCTTCAATGACAAAGGCTTCTTTTATGTACACACGCCGGTAATTACCGCCTCAGACGCTGAGGGTGCCGGTGAAATGTTCAGAGTAACCACATTGGATCCTGAGAACCCACCTAAGACGGAGAACGGTGAGGTAGATTTCTCTGAAGACTTCTTCGGGCGTTCTTCTAACCTGACCGTGTCTGGTCAGCTAGAGGGTGAGGTGTTGGCCATGGCTTTGTCTGAGATTTACACGTTTGGACCAACTTTCCGCGCCGAGAACTCTAACACTAGCCGACACTTAGCCGAATTCTGGATGATTGAGCCAGAGATGGCTTTCTATGAGCTGGAAGACAACATGGACTTGGCCGAGGAATTCCTGAAATACCTGGTACAGTACGCTCTGGACAACTGCGCCGAAGACCTGCAGTTCCTGAACGACATGTACGACAAAGAACTGCTCAACCGCCTGCAGTTTGTGGTAAGCAATGATTTTCAGCGCCTGACTTATACCGAGGCCGTGGAGATTTTGCAAGGCGCCAAGCAGAAGTTTGAGTATAAAGTAGATTGGGGCACTGACTTGCAAAGCGAGCACGAGCGTTATCTGGTAGAGAAGCACTTCAAGAAGCCAGTTATTCTGACCAATTACCCTAAAGAAATAAAGTCTTTCTACATGAAGTTGAACGACGACGGCAAAACCGTTCGCGCCATGGACGTGCTGTTCCCGGGCATTGGTGAGATCATTGGCGGCTCACAGCGTGAGGAAAGCTATGACAAGTTAGTGACCCGCATGCGTGAAATGGGTGTTCCGGAGAAAGAGATGTGGTGGTTCTTAGACACCCGCCGTTTCGGTACCGTGCCTCACAGCGGTTTCGGGTTAGGTTTTGAACGTTTGCTGCTGTTCGTGACGGGCATGGGCAACATCAGAGACGTAATTCCTTTCCCACGTTTCCCGAAGAGCGCAGAATTTTAATTTAATGCGTGAATGTGTGAGGGAGTGAATGAGTGATTTTTTTTCTTCCTTCTAATTAATTCGGCCTTCGCCGATATAATTTACGAGCCGCCCTGTTACCATTTGGTAGCGGGGCGGTTCTGTTTTAAGGCTATTTTTCAGAAAACAGGCCTAAATCAACCATCTTTTTGAATTATAAGTCTTTAACAAAGACTCGTAAAAAATATTTATTAGAATATAGGATTTTTATTCTTTAAATACTCCTACTTTTATTACCATAACAGGTCAACAAACTTCAAAGATTATGCAGAAAATTTTTACCACACTATTAGTAGTGCTGGCGCTTGCGGTAGGTACCGCCCAAGCCCAATCATCAAAGGAAAAAGAACAGGAGCGCAAGGAGCTAGCCAAGCAGAAAGCGGCTGACAAGAAGGCTGCTGACAAAGCCAAAGCAGACGCAGCCAAAGAGAAGGCTGCCGCCCAAAAATTAGCCGCCAAAGAAAAAGAAGCGGCTAAAAAGTTAGCCACTAAAGAAAAAGCCGCCCTCGCTAAAGAAAAAGAGAAAGAGAAAAAAGAAGCCGCTAAAGCCAAGGCATTAGCAGCCAAAGAAAAGCAGAAAGCCAAAGATGCGGCTCAAGACGAAAGAGACGAAGCCCGTGAGGCCGCTGCCAGAGAAAAGGCCCGTTTAGCCAAAGAGAAAGCTGCCGCCCAAAAATTAGCCGCCAAAGAAAAAGCGGAGGCCGCCAAGGCGAAAGCCAAAGAGAAGAAAGAAGCCGCTAAAGCCAAGAATTCTTAGTTTTTGACAGTATAATTAAACAGAAAGAGCCAGCGTTTGCTGGCTCTTTCTGTTTAGTATCTTCCACCATACCCGAAGACAAAACTCTTCATTGGGCAAGTTTGCCTTAAACAAAAAATTGTGTCTTGTGTCTGAAATCTTACATCTTGCGGCTTTCTTTGCCCTATGCTCGATTTCAGATGGATTGTCTTTAGAAGCGTTGCCAAACACCTTAGTTTTACCAAGGCGGCAGGCGAGCTGTTTATTACCCAACCCGCTGCCACCAAGCGTATTCAGGAATTAGAGGCTGAAGTGGGTCAGCGGCTCTTTCTGCGCAAGGGGAACAGTATTCAGCTAACATCGGCGGGTGAGACCTTGCTTACATTTGTAGACCGCGCCCACGCCCTGCAACAGGAAATGCAGTTTGCCCTGGGTCGTTTGAAAGACGAGGTGGGCGGAAACCTGCGGCTGGGCGCCAGTACTACCATTGCCCAATATGTCATTGCCCCCTTGCTTTCGGCTTTTTACCAGCGGTACCCACACGTGAGGCTCTCGTTGCTGAACGGAAACACTGAAACCATTGAGCAGGCTCTCCTGCACCAGGATATTGATTTGGGCATTGTAGAAGGCTCCAGCCAGCGGCGCGAGTTGCAGTACACTCCTTTCATTCCAGATGAACTGCTGCCCGTGGTACGTTCTGGCCACACGCTCACTCTGCAAGGCAGTATCACCTTTAAAGAGCTGGTGAAACAGCCCTTGGTTCTTCGTGAAAGAGGATCCGGCACCTTAGAAGTAATTGAGGAAGCCATGCACGCGCACCACCTGCGCCTGCCCGACCTGAATGTAGTTCTGTATTTAGGCTCCTCAGAAACCATTAAATCATTTCTGTTGCATTCAGATTGTGTGGCGCTTCTTTCGGCGCACTCTATCAAACAGGAAGTAGCTGCGGGCACCCTGGTGGCATTGCAGCCTGAAGATTTTCACCTGACCCGCACGTTTTGGTTTGCTCAACTTGTAGGCCAACCCGATGGCTTAGCGCGTCTTTTCCAAAGATTTGCTCAGCGCCAGTATAACCTGACAGTATAAATTATCTCTGTTCCTCTGCACCAGCAAAAAGGCATTATAATTTTTCGGCACGTTTTCCGCCTGTTTTTCAGAAATTAGAGCCAAAACACAGTCCTAGCCTATGCTCCCTCATCCTCCCCCAGAAACTAATGCTCAAGGCTATCTCCTTAGCTTCGACAAAGACTTGCTGCAGTTAGAGAACATTCATGGTTTTCTGACGGAGTCGTACTGGTCTAAGGCGATACCCAAAAGTATTGTAGCGCAAGCCATAGAACATTCTATGTGTGTAGGAATTTACCATGAAGGGCAGCAGATTGCTTTTGCGCGCCTCATTACCGACTACACCACTTTTGCTTATGTATGCGATGTTTTTGTACTGGAACAGCACCGCGGGCAAGGACTTTCGAAATGGATGATGAAGTCTATTATGGCACACCCAGCGCTGCTACGCCTGCGCCGCTGGATGCTGGCCACCGCCGATGCGCATGAACTCTATTCACAATTTGGCTTCACGCCGCTTACAAAACCAGAAATGTTTATGCAGGTACACAGGCCCGAGGTGTATAAAGACCTTCCGCAGTAACTAAGCAATAGCTGAATTACTAGTAAGAAAGGCGGGTGTAGCGTTTTAGACCTGTTTTGCGTAAACAAGGCCTAAAACACAATAATATTATGCAGATGCAACACACCTTCACTCATACTAGACCTCAAAGCAACAGGCCTTTTATTTATTTTTTGGCACTGATTTCTTTTATAGTCATACAGGCCTGTAGCAGCACCCGCAATTTGCCTCCTGCGCAAACCACTACAGAATTTTATCAGAAATACCGCAATGAAGCAGGCTTTAAAGGCACTAGCCTTCCCGTAGGTTTAGTTACCCGCTTCCTCTCAAAAGACGCTGATACTACTCTGCAGGCGGCGCTGGCGAATGTTACTTCCATAAGAGTGTTAACCTTTGCGCCTACTAATCGAAGGTCGGCACGCTTACTGGAAAATGGTTTGACACAGGAACTAGACCAGATCTTGCAGAAGAGCAACTACGCCGCGGTACCCGTTCTGCAAAACTCCCAGGAATCGCTTCAGTTCAGAATGCGGCAAGAGAATGGTATGGTGCAGGAAATTGTAGGGCACCGCAACATAGGGAGTTCTTTTATGATGCTGCAGGTAAACGGCAGATTTACGCCTCAGCAGGTACAGCAGATGATGCAGAAAATAGACCCGGAGGCGCTGGTTCCTTTGATTCAATAATTGAGGCTAAATGAAGTGACTTACCGCTCAAATTCCGTTTAGTTTTTCTAATCAATCTCTGATATAACAGTCTGTTTTAGGCCTGTTTTACTGAAACCAAGTCTAAAACAACAGAGTCTTCTGCCTACTATACATTAGGAGCAGAAGACTCTGTTGTTATCTTAAATGCAAGGCTTTTAATAGGCTATTCTTCTTTAAAGTACACCGTAAAGGTACTTCCTCGCCCGGTTTCGCTTTGCACCTCAATGCGGCCACCGTTGTTCTCAATGATGCGCTTCACTATGTAAAGCCCAATACCAGTACCCTCTACGTGTGAGTGGAAGCGACGGAACATGGTAAACAACTTCTGCTGCTGGTCTTCTCTTATACCCAAACCGTTGTCTTGCACCGTGAGCACAATACAGCCGTTTTGCCGTTGAGTACTGACATTAATCTGTAACCGCCGCTCAGGGTCACGGTACTTCACTGCGTTTGACACCAGGTTGTACAAGATGCTGCGTAAGTTTCTGCGGGCATATTTCAGCTTAGGCACCTCAAAAGAAGTAATTAATTCTGCTTCTGATTCTTGGAGCATACCACTAATATCATCTTTTACGCTCTCCAACACCTGTTCAAAGCTCAGCTCCTCGGCCTGTGTCTCCAGGTCTTTCTGCACCTTGGTAATTTCTGTCAGGTCATGAATTGTGCCTTTCAGTTTTGTTATGGAAGCCGCTACCATGTTCAGCAGTTCCTGGTCTTCTTCGTCGCCAGCTTTTTCTTCGGCATTTTCCAGCAGGGCGGTGGTAAGTCCCTCTAGGTTGGCCAGTGGTGAGCGCAGGTCATGTGAGGCCGTGTACACGAAGCTGTCCAGATCATTATTAATGCGTAGGAGCTCCTTGTTCTTGCGGTTCAGCTCTTCGTTAATATGCGAGAGTTTCTCTCGGCTTTGCACCTGCTCCGTTACTTCTACCGCAAAGGTGAGAACTGATTCAACTTCTCCCCGGTCGTCTATAATAGGTTCGTATACAATGTTGAAGTACCTTACTTTTTCACGCTCACCTTCAGATTCATCAAAATACACAGGTACCTCTTTGCCTATGAATGGCTCGCGAGTTTCCTTTATCTGCTGAATAACGGCCGCATACTGTTCTCTCTGTGACTCAGGGAATGAATCAGTAGCTTTTTCGCCTACTTTTGCGTTTCCGTTATACAGGCTGCTCAGGTAGGAGTTTACCAACGTGTACACCAAATCTTTAGTCCGCACCAAGCCCACAATGGCAGGTACCTGCATAAAGATCTTCTGCAGGGTAGCTGCGCTTTGCTTCAGCTTTTGCTCCATTTCAATGCGGTCACTAATGTCAATGACGGAGCCTATGTAGCCTAAAAACTCTCCCTCAGGGTTGAACCTTGGAATTCCGGTGGTCACCATGCCCCTGTATTCTTTGTTTTCACGGCAAAGGCGGTATTCTACTTTGAACTCTTCTTTGTTTTTAGATGCTTGGTTGTACACATCAGTGGCCAATTTCTGATCATCAGGATGTATAAATTTAAACCAGCCTTTGCCCAGATTTTCTTCTAGAGTGGCCCCTGTAAACTTAATCCACTGCCGGTTGACATAGGTACAGTTGCTGTTTTTATCGGTGATCCAGATCATTACCGGGGCGCTGTCAGCCATGTTCCGGAAGCGTGCCTCACTTTCCAGCAGGGCCTGCTGGGCTTTCTTCTCTTCCACTACATTTCTAACCTCCAGAATCTGGCCCACTACTTCACCCCCCTGCTTCACCTGCCTGATGGCACACGCCACCGGTATAGTGTTGCCATCGCGGCAAATAAAGTTGTCTTCAAACTTGTATGATTGTGATGATGCCAGGCTAGGGGTTAGTTCTCCTGCCTCCTTTCGCCTATGCACCAGCTCATGCAGCGGCCTTTGCCGGAGATCATCAGTTGTGTAGCCTAACATACGCTCTGCGGCTGGGTTCTGGAACGTACAATATCCCCTGCCATCTAACATGAACAAACCAGCGGTGGTGTTCTTGGTGATAAGATCAGTGAGCTGCGTAGACTGCAGGTAACGCTGCAATGACCACACCACAAAGAAGATGAGCAAGCTGATTACCCCACCGGCTAACAAAATAAGGTTATGTTCATCTAACCCGTTCTGATTTGAGAACGCGCGGTGCGGCCTAAACTCAAGCGTCCAGGTGCGGCCTGCAATTCGTACTACATCTTTTTCAAAGAGATCTTTTCCGCTGGAATCTAGGTTTTGGGAAGTAGTATCTGACGTATAGAGTAAGTTCTCTGGTTTTGCTTCTTTGCCATCATAAATAGTAATGCCAATATCACTGTAGTCGCTACCTATGGTGCTGGTCATTAGATCTACGGCCCTGAAGGGAGCGTAGACAAAGCCTTTGAGTAAGCGGCGGCGCTCACCTACATCTTTAGGGTCATCGCCGCCATAATACACAGGCATATAAATCAAAAGCCCAGCCTGCACATTCTTTCCGCTTTCCTGCACCAGCTGCAGTTTCGCGGTCATGGCTGGCTCATTAAAATCACGGGCGGCCTCCATGGCTTGCCTGCGGGTTGGTTCATTGAACATGTCAAAGCCATGTGCCCTCTTGTTGAGCACATCCATGGGTTCCAGAAAAATGATAGACGAAAACTCAGGCCGCATACCGGCTGGCCTTACTGAGAAATTCGGGAATCCGTCATTTTTTAATCTTTCCTCCAGAGCAGGCACTTCCTCTGGGGTTAGCATGATGGCAAAGCCAATGCCCTGTATACCCGGGTAATTCTTTTCAATGGCCAAGGCTTCTAAATACCTTCTGAAATCTTGCCGGGTAACAGTGTCTGAAGCGGCAAAAAGTCCTTTTACTCCTCGCAGAATCTGCAGGTAGTGCCCCATACGGCGCTCCAGCGCAGATTTCATTTGCACCGTCCGGATCTCAAACGTTTTGGTATCCTGTATCTTGTCGCTTTCTTTGGATACGTAGTAGGCATAAACAGTTATACTGAGCACCAAAATAAAGGAGCCCAGCGCCAGGTAGTAATCTTTAAGTCTGGTGAAAATCATTTATGCTTTTCAAATAGAACAACCAACTGAATAGAATGCTAAGCCAGTCATTGGGGTAGAAGACAATTACACCGCCTGTATTTGCCACCAGGATTAAATAGAACCCTTGCCCAGGTGGCGCTGCAGATACTCTTGCACCTCTGGTTTGTGGTAATCGGCTTCAGACTGAATGTACTGCATAAGCTCATTCATCATCTCCTCCTGCCGCTTTCCGTTGGCCAATGCCTGCGCATACGGTAAATCCGGAGAAAAGGTGACCATAGAATACAAAGGAAGCCAGGCATCAGGGAATTGTGCGGTAATTTGAGCCTCTATTTTCTTCTGAAGCAGGAACCTGGGATCAGCCACTTTGTCGCGCATCTCAATAAAGTTGTACACGGCCAGGTCGGCGATGGCATCGGTATTGGGTTTGCGCAGGTCTTGGAAAGTTTTGAAGATGGTATCCCAATCATGCTCGTGCTCTTGCAGTAAGCCCCGCAGCACGGTGCAGTCTTCAAAACCTGCGTTCATGCCCTGCCCGTAAAAAGGCACTATGGCATGAGCGGCATCTCCTACCAATAAAATCTTGCCCTTGTGGCGCCAGGGCAAGCACTTAACCGTTACCAGCGAGCCTGTGGGGTTCTCGAAAAATTCCTGCTCCAAATCTGGCATTAGCGGCACCGCGTCTGGAAACACCTCCTGAAAAAACTCCCTCAATTGCTCAGGCGCCTTAAGTGAGGCAAATGACAGATCTCCCTCAAACGGGAAAAAAAGTGTGCAGGTAAAAGAGCCATCTATATTGGGCAGGGCAATCATCATGTACTGCCCGCGGGGCCATATGTGCAGTGCATTTTTCTCCAGCTGCCAGCTACCGTCAGCGTTGGGAGGAATAGTTAGCTCTTTATAGCCGTAGTCAAGGTAACTTTGCTCATAGTTGAACCGGTCTGTTTTCTGCAAAGAAAGACGCACCATAGAGTAAGCGCCGTCCGCGGCAAAAATAACATCTGGCTGCACTTGGTACTCTTTGTTAGCAGCTACATCTAGCATTGAAACTTTGTTGCTGCTCACCTCTACTTCCAGCAGCTGCTGTTCAAAATTCAAGGATATGCTGGGCTCGGCCTCGGCTAAATCTAACAAGGCGCGGTTCAGCCCGCCGCGGGAGACAGAATATATGGCCTGCCCTTCCTGACCATAAGGCTGAAAAGAAAGATGCCCCTGTGTGTCATGCATCACTCGCCGGTACATAGGTATGGCTACCTTTTTAATGTCTTCGGAAATACCAATAGTTTCCAGTGCCCGCCAGCCCCTATCGCTTAGTGCCAAGTTAATGGAACGCCCACCGGCTAAATCAGCTCGGCGCAAGTCTGGCCTGCGTTCATACACAGCAACCGGATAGCCTTGCTTAGCCAAGTATAAAGACAGCAGGCAGCCTACTAAGCCACCGCCCATGACACTAAGTTGGGTTTTGTTTTCCATGGTAGGAGGTTACGCCATTTCACAGCATTGGGGTTACGACCTCCTATATGCTGCGCCGCCTACATACGAGCGGCTACTTTAGCTGAAATCTGCCGAAAATTACAGGCTTCTGCGGCAAGTTGGCTAAATCTTGGTTAAATTTCCTGAAAAACACTCACCATGTCTGCTCAAGAGGCTCTTTTTGTGTTGCACATGCCTACGCCAATAGGCACCATGCGGCTCACTTCTTCACAGGAGTTTTTGTTTTCAGCCTCTTTTCCGGAAAACGGGCCAGAAACAGACAGTTCTTCCCCGCCTGCCTGTTTACAGCAGGCAGCACGGCAAGTGCAGGAATATTTTGATGGGGAGCGGCTTATGTTTGACTTGCCCTTGCAGCCCTTAGGCACACCTTTTCAGCAGCAGGTATGGCAGGCACTGCAACAGATACCAGTAGGCCGCACCGACCACTATTTGGGTTTAGCCAAACGGCTGGGAAACGCCGGAGCCATGCGAGCGGTGGGAGCCGCCAACGGGGCAAACCCTTGGCTGGTACTGGTTCCGTGCCACCGCATTATTGGTGCTCAAGGCCAAATGGTTGGTTACGCTGGCGGCCTTTGGCGAAAGAAGTGGCTCTTAGTACACGAGGCTAAGCTCACCGGAAATTACCAGACAGCTTTGTTTGATTGTTAGAACTGTAAGTAATGTGTAGCTAATTAAAACAGGTAATTGGTTTTTGGAATAAGATAACGGCAGTTGATCACAAGATAAAGGCGAGAAAGAGCAGATAAAACCCTATAAACAGGACTCCATAGAATAAAATCATCTCATCCAGGGAGTGCTCCTGTTCGGTACCCTTGGCAGAGCACATCAGACGATTTAAATATTTCCGTATCATTTTATTAAGCTTGTCCCCTTTTATACGAGGTCATTTTCAAGAGGATTGAGGTGACACTGAAATTTTTACAGCCTTGATCATGGCTTACGTGGCACCGCTATTTCCAAACACTATCAGTAGATAAACCTGAAAGTAAGGTTAATCCTAGGCTCCATAAGTTTAGCAGACTTGGGGAGCTGGTGCTTCCAGAAGTGCTGCGTGCTGCCGGCCATCAACAACAAGCTACCAGACTCCAGAGACAAACGCAGTTTTAACTCAGGTTGCTGATTATGCTTGAAGGCGAAAACCCGCGGTTGGCCCAAGCTGATGGAGGCAATGATAGGATTCTGCCCCAGCTCCGGTTCATTATCGGCGTGCCAGCCCATGCTGTCTTGCCCGTGCCGGTACAGGTTCAGCAACACACTGTTAAATTGTGCACCCGTTGTTTTCTCTAGTTTCTGCCTGAGCTGACTTAGCGCCGGCAGCCAAGGCTGCGGTTCCCAGGTGAGGCCGGAGTAGGTGTAGGCTTTGCCGGCATCGGCGTACCAAGCTGTCAGGCGAGGCTGCTCCACTTCTTTCCCGAACATCTTTAACTTTTCCTGCCGCCACCCTGCCTGGTTTAACAAATTCTGTTTTAAAAGCTCAGCCTCTGCGCCAGACAAAAAATTTTCGACTAAGTATACCTCTGCCTGCGGCATGTGTAGCAGATGACGCTGGTGTTGCAGACGGAAATGCGGAGAAAGATTCACTGTAGAAAATATCAGTATCAAATAAGCACCTTATGCCTGTTTATTGGTATTGAGGCGCCTATCCATATATTCCATGGCCGGAGTGGCTAGCACACCATGCATCACAATAGACAGCAGAATAATGAACCCCGCTACCGCCCAAATCTCGTCTGGCTCAGCAAAATGAGCTTGCTCCAGGCCAAACGATAAATAAAAGATGGAGCCAATTCCCCTAATCCCGAAAAAGCTGATCACCCATTTCTCTGTGAAAGAAATTTTGGTGCCCCACAAGGCTACCATGCCTGCCAATGGCCTTACTACCAACAGCAAGCCTATGCCCACCGCTGCTCCTTGCCAGGTAAGAGAATCTAGCAGACCTCTGGCCAAGCTGCCTCCGAACAAGATCAGAATCACTACCACCACCATCCGTTCAATCTGATCGGTAAAATCGTGCAGCTCTCGGTGGTAATCGTAGTTTTTTTCATAGTTCTTAATGGTAAGGCCCGTGAAAAACACCGCCATGAAGCCGTAGCCGTGCACCATTTCTGTTAAGCCGTACACTAAAAGAGTGGCAGAAATGGCCACAAATCCATCATGTGTTTCGGGGAAGTGGCTTTTCTTGGGCAGCCGGAACACCAAATACGCTAATAAGCGCCCCATCAGGTATCCTACTCCCACTCCTACTACAATTCGGTACAGCAGATCATACCAAAGCCATTCACCAAGCCAGTTACTGGGATCTGTGCCTTGCAGCGCCACCGCAACGGCCAACCAAGTGAACGGGAAAGCCATTCCATCATTCAGTCCGGCTTCAGCGGTGAGGGAGAAGCGGGCGTGGTCTTCCACCTCATCGCTGGGCGGACCTACCTGCACATCGGCGGCCAAAACCGGATCTGTAGGCGCCATGGCAGCCCCCAGCAGCAGTGCCGAAGCCAATGACAAACCTAATACCCACCAGCCCATCATCACCATAGCTCCTATACAAATGAGCATGGTCCAGCTCACCAGCCTGAAGGGCACTGACCAGTTCTTGAGCGAAAAACGCCGGTTAATCTTGATTCCTGTGCCCATGAGGGTCACTATCACGCAGAATTCTGAAAGCCGCACTACAATCTCGTTTTCGCGCAGCGGGTCTGGTTCCGGCAAATTAATTGGCAGCAGGTATAGCAGCAAACCTACCACTACAAACAAAATGCTGTAAGAAAAGGAAAACCTCTCTAGCCAGGTCGGAAGCCAAGCCATTGCCAAAGCGGCCGCTCCAATGATTATAAAAATTATCAGGTATAAATCCATAGCAGGATGAATGCCCAACCTAAGGGCAGTGAGACACTAGTAATTTTACCAGCCTACATACGGAAAACCGCAACTTACGGCTTAAAGCAAAGCTAAAGCACTATTTACTAGCGCACCTGTTACCGTAGCTTAGCGTCTGTAACTCCGCCACTATACTGCTGGCCCAAAGCTTGGGCATAGCGTGTTGGTTTGCCTTTTAAAACTAAAGGTGTTTCTTTTGTAAATAGTGATGTCCGCTGCCAGAAATATTGTAGGTACCTGTTGTAAAGCCACCTTAATGTGGGTGATGCTGCTGTGGGCTCTGACCTTGCCTGGTCAGGAGGTGGAGGTATATCACTTCCTGCTGCATTCTGCTACCGACAACACAACTCCTCAGGCTCAAGCATCTGCCAGTGCCCATTCTTATACTTTTAAGAAACCGGCTGTACATGCCTTTGTTGATGCCAAACCTTCCTCCTCACTGGTTACTGTTTCGCAGCAAACCTTAGGGCAGCAGCTTATTGCCTATCTGTTGTTTGCCAAACCAGCTGACGAGAAGCTTCCGGAAGAAGTGCTTTATTTCGCGGAGGTTGGAATTCTGGCTCAGATTTTCGCTGTTATTCTACAGCCTAACGCTCCCTAGGGATTCGTCACCAATCAGTCTCTCTTATCTTTAGCTTCTTTGCAAGTAGGCACATCTGCCCATTACGGGAATACCATAAGTTCCTCTGAGGCTACTTTTTCATTTTTACTCCTGAACATATCAGAGGGATTTTCTCACTGATATAAGCTATACGTGACCGGACGCCACTGACAAATGGTGCCTTTTAGGCTAAGTTCAGGTTTTATCTTATAAGTTTTTCCTGATGAAATCTATTGCTATAACATTTTCGTGGATCGCTATTTTTGGCATATTGCTCGGGCTTTTCTTCCCGAGAAAGGCGTTGTTTTGGTATTACGGCAAGAAAAGCCGAGTCTTTGCTTTATTAATTTACAGCACAATGCTACTCTTATCTTTCCTGCTGTTTGTGATTGCGGAGGAATTTCTATGGTAATTGCCTTTGCTTGTGCCGTTCAAAGCAGGCTTGAAATTTATCTTTCATGCTGCAATTAGCCACAGCAGAAATCTGCCTTCACACTTTTGTCTCCTTCGTACCTAAAGAGAACTTCATTTTATAAATGACACACTTACCACATTTAATCATTGACCTAGGGCTCATTCTGGCGGCGGCGGGGTTGATCACACTTATTTTCAAAAGGCTGAAACAGCCGCTGGTGCTGGGGTATATTATTGCAGGTCTGCTGGTAGGACCTCATTTTGATCTACTGCCTACTGTCATAGAAACCGAAAACATAACCATTTGGGCTGAGATTGGGGTTATCTTCCTGCTGTTCAGCCTGGGTCTTGAATTCTCGTTCAAAAAGCTGGTGAAGGTGGGCGGCGCCTCCTCTATCATGGCTCTGTTTGAAGTGGTCATCATGCTGGTGCTGGGTTACTTGACAGGCAAATTATTGGGCTGGTCTACCATGGACAGCATATTTTTGGGCGGAATATTGTCTATCTCCTCTACCACCATCATCATCAGGGCGTTTGACGAGCTGGGGGTAAAAACGCAGCGTTTTGCGGGCTTGGTCTTTGGTATTCTGATTGTGGAAGACCTGGTGGCTATTTTGCTCTTGGTCTTACTTTCTACTTTGGCCGTAAGCCAGCAGTTTGCGGGCACTGAAATGCTGCAGGCAGTCCTGAAACTGGCGTTTTTTCTGGTAGTCTGGTTTTTGGGCGGCATCTTCCTCATCCCCACTTTTCTTAGAAAAGCCAGTAAGCTGATGAACGACGAAACGCTGCTGATTGTGTCTCTGGCGCTTTGTCTGCTCATGGTGATTCTGGCCGCACAGGTAGGTTTTTCGCCGGCGTTGGGAGCCTTCATTATGGGTTCTATACTGGCGGAAACTACTAAAGCCGAGAAGATAGAACATTTGGTGGCCTCCGTGAAAGATTTGTTTGGAGCCATCTTCTTTGTGTCAGTAGGCATGCTCATCAATCCGTCTATCATTCTCACTTATGCCGGCCCAATTGTCATTATCACCCTAGTGACCATCATAGGCAAGGTGGTAAGTATCACGGGCGGGGGGTTAGTGGCCGGGCAAGGCGTGAAAACTTCAGTCAAGTCTGGCATGAGCGTATCCCAGATTGGGGAATTCTCGTTTATCATTGCTACGTTGGGGCTCACACTGAACGTTACCTCTGAGTTTTTATACCCAGTGGCGGTGGCGGTGTCGGCTATTACTACGTTCACAACACCCTACATGATCAAACTGTCTGATCCGCTCAGCAACACCATTGAAAAGATTCTACCCTCCCGCTGGAGAGCCTCCTTAAATGAATATAGCTCCGGCGCACAAACCATTGCCACTACCTCAGATTGGCAGCTGGTACTAAAAGGGTACGTGATCAACCTGGTGGTGTACTCGGTGCTCATCATTGCCATGGTATTGCTATCGGCACAATTTCTAGATCCGTTCATGACCAACTTGATTGGCCATGACCAATTAGCCGACGTGGCCACCGCCACTGTTACTTTGCTGGGCATGGCTCCGTTTCTGTGGGCCTTGGCCTTGCATCACCCGCAAAAAGAGGCGCAGGGCCGCATTTGGGCTAACAGGAATTACCGAAGTCTCATCTTGGTCATGGAATTTTCTAAGATTGCCATCTCCATTATGTTTATCACCTTCTTGCTAGACAGGTTCTTCTCAATACAGGTGGCCATTGTGGCGGGCTTGGTCATTATTGCCGCCATGATCATCTTCTCCCGCCGAATTCAGCAGTTCTACACCCGCATTGAGAACCGGTTCATGTCTAACTTAAACGCACGCGAGATCAATGAGGCGGAAAAAAGACACCACACCCTTACTCCCTGGAACGTACATCTTACCAGCTTTGAGGTACAGCCAGAATCTGCAGTGGTTGGCAGAACCTTAGCGGAACTGCAGATACGGGAAAAGTTTGGTATTAACGTGGCTGTGATTGAACGAGGTAAACGCACCATCATGCCACCCACCCGGCAAGAGCACATATTTCCAGGGGATAAGCTGTATGTCTTCGGTTTTGAAGAGCAGGTGGAGGCCTTCAGAGTATTTATTGAAAGCCCAAGCCCTGATTCTGCACCTGACGAGGCGAAAGAGGAAATTAAACTTCAGAAGATGGTGGTTTCTAAGGGCTCACCGCTATTACATAAAACCATTCTGGAATCTGGCGTGCGCGAGAAAACCAAAGGGCTGATTGTAGGTATAGAGAAAAACGGCAAAAGAATTCTGAACCCTGACTCAGGGCTTTCATTTGAAAACGGCGACATTGTCTGGATTGTGGGCAGCCCCTGGCGGATTAAACAATTGGAGGCCACCCGAGATGGAGAGATTGCGAGTTAACCTTCTGCACTTGGCTAGCGGCTCTCTCTCTTCTAAATAGAGCTCTGTTTTGAGGCTGTTTTTCAAAAAGCACGCCTAAAACACTCATAAAATCATTCAGCTGTGCCAGTCGTTCTGATAATTACTACATTAGGTAAAAGCTTTAACAGGTTCAGGTTCTTACATAGCTACCTATAAGTTACTTTATGCTTAAGATACAACGTTGGGTTGAACATAACTTAGGGTTTTCTACAACAATGCAGGAAAACCTTATTTCCTCTGTAGTGGTGCTGGCTTGCCTGTGGGGCATTAGCCGGTTCTTGCTCCGCATTGTATTCAAATGGCAGCCAGATTCGCGTAAGCTTTACCAATGGAAAAAGTCTACGAACTACGTTATTACCGGCTTGGGCATCATTTTACTGACGAACATCTGGTTTGGCGGCATCTTTTCCATTGCCACGTACTTGGGGCTACTTTCAGTGGGTTTGGTGGTTGCACTAAGAGAACCAATCCTAAACATGTTCGGCTGGATTTACCTGCTCTGGAAGCGTCCGTTCCGAATTGGTGACAGAATAAAAATCAGCGACCACACCGGAGATGTGATTGACATCACCCTTTTCCAATTTACCTTGAATGAACTGGGTACTGGCGTTGACTCTGAACAGCCCACGGGTCACGTAGTGCATATACCGAATAGCCATGTTTTCACCAGAACACAGGTAAACTACAACTACGGTTTCCCTTTTCTCTGGCACGAGCTGCAGGTGCACGTCACGTTAGAAAGCAATTGGCGCAAAGCCAAAGAAATTCTTACCGCGATAGGGCAAAAGCATGCCGAACAGCTTAACGAAGACACCAAACGCATGGTGCTCCGGGAATCGCAGGAGCATCTTATTTTCTACAAGGATTTCAACACCAAGGTGTATACCAAGGTAGCAGAACGGGGCGTGCAATTTACCGTGCGGTACCTCTGCGCCCTTACCCGCCGCCGCGAAAGCGAGAACCTGATCTGGGAAGATACGCTTACCCAGTTTTTGGCAGCCCCTGACATTAAGTTCGCCTACCCTACCACCCGCTTTTACCAAGACAGCGGAGAACCTTATCAAGAACCGCCGGCCATTCAACTTCCAAACGAATCAAAATAAGAACTAAGGGCACTGTTTTAGGCCTGTTTTTCAGAAAACAAGCCTAAAACAAGATCTTTTATCTTCTAAAATGCGCTTCTAAAAATTGCCCGAAGCGGTATACATCTTCAAAAGTGTTGTAGAGCGGCGTTGGCGCTACTCTAATGACATTGGGCTCGCGCCAATCTAAAATAAAGCCGTTAGCCATAAGGGTTTCAAACAGCTGCCTCCCGTTACGGTTCACCAGCAAGGACAACTGACAGCCACGTGCCGAAGGTTCAGATGGAGTAATTATCTCCAGATCTTCTTTGGGCTGATTCAAGCTATTAATCAGGAACTCCAGATAACCTGTTAAGCCCTCGCTCTTGGCGCGTAACGCCTCCATGCCCGCTTCATCGAACATCTGCAAAGAGGCGCGGTGTACGGCCATGGGCAGTATTTGGGAGTTGGATAGTTGCCAGCCATCAGCCCCAGCCATGGGAATAAAGCCTTTCTTCATCTGGAAGCGCTCTTCCTGGTCATACCCCCACCAACCAGCGAAGCGTGGCAGGTCAGGTTTGTTGGAATGACGCTCGTGCACGAATACCCCGGAGGTGCCACCAGGGCCGGAATTTAGATATTTATAGGTACACCAAACGGCAAAATCCACATCCCAATCATGCAGGCGCAACACCACATTACCGGCGGCATGCGCTAAATCAAACCCGCAGACAGCCCCTACCTCATGCGCAGCCTGGGTGATGGCGGCCATGTCAAATACTTGCCCAGTATAGTAATGCACGCCGCTCATGAGCACCAGCGCAATTTCATCGCCGTTGTCCCTGATGGTTTGCAGAATATCTTCAGTGCGCCAAGTCTGCTCACCAGCACGCGGAGTTACTTCAATAATGGCGTCTTCGGGAGTGTAGCCATGGAATTTCACCTGCGTTTCCAGGGCATATTGGTCTGAGGGAAAAGCACCGGCCTCGGTTAAGATTTTATAGCGCCTGCCCTGCGGCCTGTAAAAAGAAACAAGCATGAGGTGCAGGTTCACGGTGAGTTGGTTCATAACTACCACTTCACTGGGTTTGGCTCCTACCAGCTTGGCGGTAGGTTCTGCCAGTGTTTTATGGAAGGTAAACCAAGGATCATCGCCTTTAAAATGACCTTCCACGCCTAGTTCAGCCCATTTCTCCATTTCTTCCTCTATTGCCGCTCTTGCGGCTTTGGGCTGCAGACCTAAAGAATTTCCGCAGAGGTACACGGTGTCTTTGCCTTGGTGCTTAGGTATGTGAAAATGTTCGCGGTAGTAGCGAAGGGCATCATCATGGTCTCTTTCTTGTGCGTAGGCAAGGGTATTTTGGAAAGACATTCTGTAGTAAGTTGCTTCTGCCACGGCAGAAAAATTATTTTTTAGTTGTTACTTTTTTTTTGACTCGTGAGCCGATAAATAATGGTGCATAAACCGCTCCTTCTCCATACCTAACCACCCCAGTGCCGAACCGCTCAGCAGCATTTCCTTCAATTCAGGCGAGTAATCCATTGATTCGATCAGTTTGCCTGGCTCAAGCTCTCCCAACGGGAACGGATAATCAGAACCCAGTGCCACCTTGTCGGCGCCAAACTGCTTCACCACAAAATCAAGGGTGTTGGGGCAGTGTACAAGGGAGTCAATCCAGAACTTGCCAATGTACTCTTCCGGGGCAACAGGATTGTCTACGGCGCACAAATCAGGACGTACATCAAAGCCATGCTGAATACGACCCAACGTAAACGGGAAGGAACCGCCCCCGTGAGCAAAGGCCAGGCGCAGGTTGGGCAGACGGCGCAGCACTCCGCCAAAAATTAGCGAACAGATGGCACGGGAGGTTTCAGCTGGCATACCAACAAGCCAAGGCAGCCAGAATTTCCGCATTTTCTTTTCGCCTATCATATCCCAGGGATGCACAAAAATGCTGGCTCCTAAATCTTGGGCCGCCTCAAAAATTGGAAACAACGAGGGGTCGTCTAGGTTGGTGTCATTGATGTTGGAGCCTATCTGTACGCCTGCCAGCCCCAGTTCTTTCATGCAGCGCTCCAGCTCCTTTATTGCCAGATCAGTGTCTTGCATAGGCAAAGTGCCCAACCCCACAAAGCGGTGCGGAAAATCAGCTACTACGCCAGCAATATGGTCGTTCAGAATTTTGGAGAGGTCCCAGGTGTGCTCGGGCTTGGCCCAGTAGCTGAACATGACCGGCACTGTACTCAGCACCTGTACCTGCACCCCATGTTGGTCGCAATCGTGCATGCGCACCTGCGGGTCCCAGCTGTTACTCTGAATCTCACGGAAAAAGCGGTCGTCTTTCATCATGCGGGCGCAGCAGGGCTTGTGGTGCTCCAGCCGTATAAAGCCGCCGTACCCGTATCGTTCCTGCAAGTCTGGCCATTTCTCAGGCAAGATGTGCGTGTGGATGTCTATCTTAAGCGGCAGATTCATGAGGACTATACGAACAAACAGTAGTAACCGAGGCTCAAAATAAGAAAATCTACCCACTTGTTACGGTTCTTTTTATGCAGCCGGCAGAAGTAATAATTAATTAACCGCTAGCCGCCTTTTCTGTTTTCGCCCTCTTTTTAAGAAAGTAAGCCTAAAACGGATTTCTATCAGCTCATACAGTTTTGTGAAAAATTTTTATCAACAGGCGCAGGAAAGTTCTTCGCAGCTAAGTACTATTGCCGTACATTTTTTTTCACTCTTGCTATGTCTGCACCAAACCGTCAGCTTTTCTCGTCAGGCGCCCCTTGGGAGGGCACTGTAGGTTATTCCAGAGCCGTAAAAGTAGGGCCCATCATTGAAGTAGCCGGCACTACTGCCGTAGAAAATGGCCAAGTAGTTGGCGCTGGAGATGCCTATGCTCAAACCAAGTGTATTCTGCAGAAAATAGAGAAGGTACTGCAGGAAGCCGGAGCCAGTTTAGAGCATGTTACGCGCACCCGCATGTTTGTGACCGACATCAGCCAGTGGGAGGAAATTGGCCGCGCCCACGGCGAATTCTTCGGGCAGATAAGACCAGCCACCACCATGGTGGAAGTGAAAGCATTGATTGACCCAGCACTACTGGTGGAGATTGAAGTTAGCGCCTACTGCCCATAAATTCTGGCGCCTGTTTTCGGCCTAGTTTTTAAAAACTTGCCCAAAACAGAGAGTGGGGGCTCCCCTGCTTTTCACCGAATAAAGGAAAAAGCAGACAGCCCGCTCTTAGATTTCTAAAAGAGACTCAGGAGACGCACAGCAGGTTTTAGCAGCTATCTTACAAAGTTTGCGGCTATTTTCCATATATTTCGAACTATGAGGAAAATGGCATTACACTGGAAGATTCTAATTGGCATGGCTTTGGGCGTGATTTGGGGCTTACTGGCAAGCGTCTTAGGCCTAAATGATTTCACCTTAGACTGGATAAAGCCCTTTGGCACCATCTTCCTTAATTTACTTAAACTCATAGCCGTACCGCTGGTATTGGTTTCTTTGATTCAGGGTGTCTCTAGCCTGAGCGATGTTTCTAAACTCTCGCGCATTGGCACTAAAGCGGTGGCCATTTATCTTACCACTACAGTTATTGCTGTTTCCATTGGGTTAGTGTTCGTGAATGTTTTTAAACCTGGCCACTCTTTCTCTGAGGAAAAACGAAACGAGTTTAAAGAGCAGTTTGCCTCTACTGCGAATGAACGTGCCCAAACCGCCCAGCAAGTGCAGGAAGCGGGGCCATTGCGGTTTCTGGAAGACATGGTGCCTACCAATATTTTCGGCTCCTTGACTAACAACACCCAAATGCTGCAAATCATCTTTTTTGCCTTGCTGTTCGGGATTGCCTTGGTCATGATTCCGCCCGACCGAGCCGCGCCGGTTTTTGCCTTTTTTGATGGCACCAATGAAGTGATCCTGAAAATGGTGGATCTGATTATGCGCTTTTCGCCTATTGGTGTGTTTGCCTTGCTGGCTGGTTTGGTGGTAGACTTTGCCGGAGATAGCCCGGGTCAGGCAGTAGAATTACTGGCAGTGCTTGGATATTATTCGGTTGTGGTGATAGCAGGTTTAGCCGCCATGATGTTTATTGTGTATCCGCTAGCAGTTTCTCTGTTTACCAAACAATCTTACGGTACTTTTTTGCGAGGTATGTTTCCGGCGCACATGCTGGCATTCTCCACCAGTTCCAGCGCCGCTACCCTACCGGTCACCATGGAGTGCGCAGAGAAAAATTTGGGCGTTTCTAAAGAGGTGGCCAGTTTTGTGTTGCCTTTGGGCGCCACCGTGAACATGGACGGCACCAGCCTTTATCAGGCAGTAGCGGCGGTATTCATTGCCCAGGCCTTTGGTATGCAGTTAGATTTGGCGGCACAGTTAGGTATTGTGCTTACCGCCACGCTGGCCTCTATAGGTACTGCCGCCGTTCCCGGAGCCGGAACAGTTATGCTGGTAATAGTGCTGCAACAAGCCAACATTCCTATTGAGGGAATTGCACTTATTTTTGCCGTTGACCGCCTCTTAGATATGTGTCGCACCATTATCAACGTAACCGGTGATGCCGCCGTCGCCACCATTGTTGCCAATGGCGAAGGGCAGCTATTGCCACCCGAAAATTAGATTACACCTTCTGCAAAGCTGTTTTGAGCCTATTTTATGAAAAATAAGCCCAAAACAGCTTTTTAGTTCCTGATTTTTTGCACCTGTTCATACAGTACTTTTTTAAAGCCGGAAGCTCTGCACTTTCTCCCCCAGAAGCAATAAAAATTATTATCCCACAGCAGCTATTGTATTAACTAATATGCAAGCATAACTTCTATTCAATAAGTTTTTTCTAATTCATTCTTGAATAGTTTGATAAAAAGCTAAAAAGCAGTAGATTAGGTTTGCAGAATTCTGTTCCCCCGCATTATTCTATAATCTTATGGAAACTGTACTTGTATTAGGCGGCACCGGCTGCCTGGGCTCCTGTATTCTGGAGGTGCTTAGGCAACAGAAATACCATGTACGTGCCACGGCCCGTACGGCCTTGAAAGCCGAGCAGCTCAAGCCGTCGGTGGATGAGGTGGTGATTTGTGACCCTACCAACGCCGCCACCCTCAGCCCTTCCTTGCTTGAGGGAGTTTCCTATATTATCTCGGCATTGGGTAAAAGCCTGAGCCTTTCTGACCGTAGCAAAACCACTTTTCATGAGGTTGACTTCAAGGGCAACCTGAACATTCTGCACCTGGCTCAGGCCTACGGGAAAGTGAAGAAATTTGTATATGTAGCTGCTTTCAGTGGGGAAAAGCACCTAAACGTAGCCTATTTTAAGGCACATGAAGACTTTGCTCAAGCACTGCAACAAAGTGACATTCCGGCCACTATTGTAAAACCACCGGCTCTCTTTTCTGCCTTTCTTAATTTGCTACCCATGGCCCGCAAAGGCAAGTTAGCTTCTGTAGGCCCCGGCGACTGCCTCACTAACCCAATTCATGAGCATGAGGTAGCAGAAGCATGCGTTGCCTCCCTCACCCAACCCGAAACAATTATTGAACTAGGAGGACCAGTTTCTTACTCACGATTGGAATTGGTGAAGCTGGTTGGCAAAAGTGTAAAACGCTGGGGAAAAGTAAAGATAATTCCGTATTGGGTGGCAGCATCGGTGTTACCCTTGGTGTGGCTGGTCAACAGATCTCTCTACGAAAAAGCCTCGTTTTTTGTAAATGTAACCCAATCTGACTGCGTAGCTCCAGTGAAAGGAAAGCTACGGCTAGAGGATTATCTGGCTGAACACGTTTGAGAAATTAGAAATGAGAGGAGCCGCATTTCTTCCTTTTATCTTCACGCCTGATTTCTATTGGCCACACCCATTTTGATTACTGGCGCAAGCGTCCGCTTGTGTCTGAACGCGTATCTGATTAGAGGCAATCCATATGGCTCCACCCCTTTTCTGCCCTTGTTAGTATTATTACAAATAAGCGAAAAAACAGCCCAAATGGTAATAATGCTACTTTATCAGCACTACTAGGCAGTTGAAAGAAAAGACAATGTTACAGCTTGATTCGCAGTTTTACTTGTTGGTGATAACACCAACAAGGGCAGCGGAACGACGGCGGATAAAGCAAAAACAGATGGCACAATGCGTGCAGACACATGCAGATGCTTGCGCCAGTAGCTTGTAGAATCCAGGATAATTGTAACTGGTCTTGGGCTGTCTTCCGAAATTTCCACACCTTCTTTTTCTGCTCTGTTCCAAGGAATAAAATTCTGCAGAAGGAATCAAACCCTGTTGGGGCATCCGCCGTTTTTCCCGATATTTGCGTTAATCGTTTTAGATAAAACCGCATGGGAAGAGCATTTGAGTTCCGGAAAGCCCGGAAAATGAAACGCTGGGACATGATGTCCAAGCAGTTCACCCGCATAGGGAAAGAGATTGTGATGGCCGTTAAATCCGGAGGCCCAGACCCCGACTCTAACGCCCGTCTGCGCGTGTGCATCCAGAACGCCAAAGGGGTTAACATGCCCAAAGACCGCGTAGAGGCCGCCATAAAACGTGCTCAAGGCAAAGAGGAAGCCGATTATTCTGAAGTAGTATATGAAGGTTACGGCCCCCATGGCGTAGCGGTATTGGTAGAAACCGCCACCGATAACGTGAACCGTACCGTGGCCAACGTGCGCATGCACTTTAACCGCACCGGCGGCGAGTTAGGCCGCACCGGCCAGTTTGACTTTATCTTTGAGCGCAAAGGCGTTTTCCACTTAGATGCCGAAGGTCTGGACATGGAAGAACTGGAGCTGGACCTGATTGATTTTGGCCTGGAGAGCATTGACAAAGACGAAGAAGAAAACGAAATCATTATTCAGACCTCTTTCACTGACTTCGGTGCTATGCAGAAAGCATTAGAAGAGCGTGGACTCAACGTAAAAAGCTCTGAGCTACAACGCTACCCAACTGTCTTAAAAGAACTGACACCAGAGCAGCAGGAAGACATGATGAAACTGCTTGACCGCTTAGAGGAAGATGATGACGTACAAGCTGTCTTTCACAATATGAAAGAAGACCAAGAAGCGGAATAAAGCGTTTTTAGCCTGATTTTTAGAAACAAGCCTAAAAACACCCACAATATAAAAGCGAGGCCCACCTTTATTAAGGTGGCTCGCTTTTATATTGTGGGCTATAAATAACCCAAAGCATTTCTTTGTGTCTATTCGAAGTCAAACCAAGCCATGGCTTCCTCTTGAGAAGCAAAGCTTTGTATCTCAAACGAGAAGTTGGCTTGCTTTCCAAAGTTCTGCACCTGCTTTTCCCGCACAGTGCTGTCTGTCACTATTCTTGCCAGCTTCTTAAGCCTTGTGGAGACTAATGCTTTGGCAAACTGGCCAGAGATTTCCTCATACTGCTGGGTATTTATGGCCACTACTGTGTTACGGGCATCTACCAGCAGGTTTGAGATATCGTAATTCCGGATGGTTTCTACTAAACTGTCTAAAATGTAGTGCAGCTCAGGCAGAGCATACTGGTTAAAGTTAGGCCACTCTACAAACAGTATATCCCGGGTAGGATCGTACTCTAGATGCAATATTTTATGTGAGATGATCATAGATTGCTTTCGGTTCTTTCGTCTAGAATACCTCTTCTTTTAAAGGAAAAGGCCTTTTAGAAGAATGTAGCCGAGCAAATTTTGCTGAAGCTCTGGTATGGTAACGCCTTATTAGTGGGTTAAGTGCCTCAATTGCCAGTGTTTCTTTGATCATCTTTGAACAACTTATTCAAAGCACCTTAGCCGCCGCACTTTTTCATTTGATGTTAACAAACCCTGCCCCGCAGAATTATCTCTAGACAATAGCGATTGGGGAGGGCAAAAATGTCAACAGCAGGCTATTTCTTTGGCAACATCGGCGTGGTAAAAACAGGTTCCACCGCTGATATTGGGCATGAGCATGATTTATGTGGTTCCGCTTTGTTGGTACAGAGGCAGAAAATTGCTCGGAAAGGTAGATATCAGTTAAAAGCCTGGCTCATGATTTAAACCAGGCCAAGGCTTCTTCTTTTTTCACGAAATAGTGGCTTTCAAAAGTAGACTTTTCCTTACCCCGCACCATGATGGTGGTTATGGCTAAATGGCTGTCTAAGTCTTCGGGTATAACCAAGGCAACTTTCCTAACGCCTAACTCAGATAGCCGGGGAAGCAACGTTTCACTTGTCCATTTTTGGTCGGCAGGCTGAATTTCACCTATAAGACTGGAGTTAGCCAGCCAATATTTGAGTTTTTTTTCGGCTACCACATCCATGCAATAGGTCACCGCCTCCCTGAACTGGGCAGACGTAAACGAGCCTGACCAATCCATGGTGATCACAGACGTTTTTTCGTTTACATCAATGCGCAGGAATGGAAATTCTTTCACTATCATTATCTGAAATTACAAGCAACAGCAATAACGGTTGCAGAGTTTTTTATGAGATGACTTCCCTATCTCTAATCCAGGCCAATGCCTCTTCTTTGGTACTAAACGACTCTAACTCAAAACTAAAGTTAGACTTCTTCTTGAAATTTTCCACATGTCTTTCCCTTACGGAGCTATCACTCACAAGTCGTGCCAGTTTTTGCAAACGGGTGGTGAGCAGGTTCTGGGCAAACTTACCTGATATCTCCTCATAGTCTCCTTGGTCTATGGCCACCACAGTTTTTGTTGCATCAACTAATAAGTTCTTTATATCATAACTTCGTATTGTCTCCACTAATGATTCTAAAGTATAGTGTAGTTCAGCAAGGGAGTAGTTGTTGAAGTCTGGCCATTCTACAAACAGAACGTCAATAGAAGGGTCATAGTCGAGGTGCAATAATTTATTAGATATAATCATTCGTTAAAGCAAGGTAAGAACCTCTGATGTTTTAGTTTCTATCAGAAAAACTATGATTTACTCTACAGGCTTCATTTCAGCCAGGCCAACGCTTCTTCTACTTTCACAAAGTAATGGGTGTCAAATTGAATATTATCTTTTGCCTCTACAATAATGGTAGAAATGGCCAAATGGCTATAAAGATCTTCCGGAATCACTAAAGCCATTTTTTTCAACCCCACCTCTGAAAGTTTAGGCAACAGAAACCCGCTTGTCCACTTTTGATTTTCAGTTTCAAGCCTTGCAATGTTAGAAGAGTCTGCTAGCCAAAACTTGATCTTTAAAGCAGTTACTCTTTCCAAACACCACAAACATGCCTGCCTAAACTCCTCAACAGTGAATTTATTTGACCAATGTAGTATGATAACTGATGATTTTTCGTCTATCTCCACCTTTAGCCCAGGCAGCTCCTCTCTAACTATCATAAAAATTTTTAATTGACCTTACCTTGGCAAGGTACTACTTTATAAAGAACTATCATGGTGGTGTTGCATCTACTGTGCCACCACCGGCTTCTCCAAAACTTCGCCGCAGGTATTGCAGGTACGCAGCTCTTCTGAAGCCCAGAACTTATTCATTACTACGGGTAACTGCCCTACAATGTCTGACACCGGAATATGCTCTTCGTATAATTTATTGTTGCAGTTTTCGCAGTACCACTGAAAACCGTCTAACTCGGTCTCATCGCGGTAGCGCTCCATCACCAGCCCTACGGTGTTGGGGCCACGGCGCGGGGAGTGGGGCACGTTGGGCGGCAGCAGGAAAATACTTCCTTCTTTGATTTCAATGTCTTTAAACTCGCCCTCGTCAATTACCTTCAGCACTATGTCGCCTTCTAGCTGGTAAAAGAACTCCTCGCCGTTGTTCACGTGGTAATCTTTACGCGAATTAGGGCCACCTACCACCATCACTATAAAATCTTTATTGTCTTTATACACCTGCTGGTTACCTACTGGTGGCTTAAGCAGGTGGCGGTGTTCCTCTATCCATTGTTTAAAGTTAAAAGCGGGTTGTAAGGCCATGACGGTAAAATTGAATAGTCTTGTATTTCCTGATTTAGGCACAGGGACGTCCCAAGGTACGAAACCTTCTGCGAAAAGGTAATTTCTGTTTTCAGCCTAATTTCTGAAAAACAGATTAAAAACACCTTTATAATTGCTGATTGTTGATAGTTGATTGTTTTTGTCAGTACTCATTTATCATAATTGTCTCAAGTCCGGTTTAAAGTGACCAGCTCGAAAAGCAGGATATCAACGCACAATTCCCTATTTTAACCACTCAGAATTCAGAACTCAAGACTCAGAACATTTCTATAATGGATTTAAACTTACAGCACAAGCACGCCATTGTGTGCGGCAGCTCCCAAGGCATTGGACAAGCCGTTGCCTTAGAACTAGCTCAATTAGGTGCCACCGTTACTTTAGTTGCCCGCAGTGAAGAACGCCTCCAGAAAAGCCTGCTTCAGCTAGATGTTTCCAGCGGACAGTTACACAAGTACCTGGTGGCAGACTTTACCCGTCCGCAGGAGGTGCAGGAACAGGTGGAAAAACATTTACAAGAGGTTGGGCAGGTGCATATTCTGGTTAACAACACTGGCGGACCGGCAGGCGGGCCAGCCATAGACGCCGCCGTTGATGAGTTTGAGAAAGCTTTCGCCGCCCACCTCATCTGTAACCATATTCTGGCGCAGGCGGTGGTGCCATATATGAAAAAAGCAGAATACGGGCGCATCATCAACATTATTTCTACTTCGGTGAAGCAGCCCATTAAAGGTTTGGGCGTGTCTAACACCATAAGAGGCGCCGTAGCCAACTGGGCGAAAACTTTGTCTTTTGAGCTTGCTCCCTTTGGCATTACAGTGAACAACGTTTTGCCTGGCGCCACGGTCACGGCACGGCACCATGCCCTGATTGAAAGCAAAATGCAGAAGACCGGACTCTCTAGAGAGGAAGTAGAGCAGGAAATATTGGCGGGCATTCCGGCCAACCGTTTCGCGGAGCCTCACGAGGTAGCGGCCGCGGCGGCTTTTCTGGCTTCCCCGGCGGCAGGCTACATCAACGGCGTCAACATACCCGTAGACGGCGGCCGGACCGGAAACCTTTAGAAGAGTCTTGAGTTCTGAGTAGCGAGTCCTGAGTCTTGTGTCTTACATCCAGCGTCTAACTTTTAGCATCCTTTATGCTGCACCTCCAGAACTACATCAACGGCACCTTCTCCCCGCCTGCCTCTGGTACATATTTGCCAAACATAAATCCAGCCACGGGCGGGGTTTTCTCTCAGATACCTGATTCTGATGAGCGGGATGTGCAGGCGGCGGTGGAAGCGGCACAGGCGGCATTCCCGTCTTGGTCTGTGCTGCCGGCGGAAAAGCGGGGTCGTCACCTGATGCGGCTCTCGGAGCTGATTGACCAGAATCTAGATCGTTTGGCTGAAGCCGAGACCACTGACAATGGCAAGCCCCTGCAACTCGCCAAGACAATAGACATTCCCCGCGCCAGCAGTAACCTGCATTTTTTCGGAACGGGCATTCAGCATTTCGCGTCTGAGTCGCACTTTATGGAGGGGGTGGCGGTGAACTACACCGTGCGCAGACCGTTGGGCGTGGTGGCGTGCATTTCCCCGTGGAACCTCCCGCTTTATTTATTTACCTGGAAGATTGCGCCGGCCCTGGCCGCCGGAAATTGCGTGGTGGCCAAGCCCTCTGAAATAACTCCGTACACGGCCCATCTGCTGGCGGAACTTTGCGTGGAAGCTAGTCTTCCGGCGGGGGTACTGAACATTGTGCACGGCACCGGCCCCAAAGTGGGCGCAGCTATGGTGGCACACCCAGAAGTCAAAGCCATCTCCTTTACCGGCGGCACCCAAACCGGTAAAGCCATTGCGCAGGTAGCTGCTCCTATGTTCAAGAAACTGTCACTTGAGTTAGGAGGCAAAAACGCCACCATCATATTTGCCGACTGCGACTTTGAAAAAACAGTAGACACCGCTGTTCGGGCTGCTTTCGCAAACCAAGGGCAAATCTGCCTGTGTGGCTCCCGCATTCTGGTAGAACGCCCACTATATGAGAAATTTAAAACTGCTTTTCTGGAGAAAGTAAGGAACTTGCAAGTGGGTGACCCTTTAGCAGTTGACACTAAACTAGGCGCTTTGGTCTCAGAACAACACCTGCAGAAAGTAATGAACTACATTGCATTGGCCAAAGAAGAAGGTGGCACCTTGCTCACCGGTGGCGAACGCGTGCGGATGGAAGGCCGCTGCGCTAACGGGTATTTTCTGCAGCCAACTGTATTCGAAAGTCTCTCCCACTCCTGCCGCACCAACACTGAAGAAATCTTTGGACCAGTGGTCACGCTAAGACCTTTTGATTCTGAGGAAGAAGCCGTTCACTTCGCCAATTACACTGACTATGGCCTTGCCGCCTCCGTCTGGACCCAAGACCTTACCCGCGCCCACCGCGTAGCACATTCTTTGCAATCGGGCATTGTGTGGGTGAACACATGGCTCCTCCGCGATTTGCGCACTCCCTTCGGTGGCATGAAACAAAGTGGCGTGGGCCGTGAAGGTGGTTGGGAAGTACTGCGGTTTTTCACCGAGCCGCAGAACGTGTGCGTAAAACTTTGATTATTAGTTGTTGTTTTGATTGTTGGTTGCTGATTGTTGATTGTTATCTAAGAACCTGTTTAAAGCATTCATTTCAGGTTTATTTTATTGCGTTTACATGGCGCAAGCGTCCGCTTGTGCGACGTTTTTGGGCTACTTTTATAAAAACAGTCCAGAAACAGAAGCTCTTTTTAAGGCACAAGCGGACGCTTGCGCCAGTCCTTTATAAGAAAATTCTAAACGGCTTCTAAGAATAGAAAACAATTTGATATTCGTATAAATGCGTTTTAAGCCTCTTTTCCAGAAAATAGCTCAAAAACACCTGCTCAAAAGGCCTAGCAGTGTCTTTCAGACCTGCTAGTGTCTATGCCAACAGCAGTTTCTATAGGTGTCCATCCTTGCCACGTAATTCGTCCAACGCCAATCTGGAGATTGGCTGTCCTCTTGAGCGTAGAGCGCTGGCGCTAACTCTAAGCACAACCTCCCTCTTCCCTAAACAATCAACAACAAACAACCGACAATCAAAAACGAACGCTTGTTCCCTTCTGCCATTCTTAAATAATTTGCCTATTTTTAAGGCTACGAACTTCTTAACAAACAAATGAAACATACATTTAACCGTCTGCTGTGGGCGGTATTCTGCCTTGCTTTGGCAGGAGGCGCACAAGCCCAGCAAAAACAGGAATTCACCTTAGACGATATCTTTAGAAAGGGCACGTTTCAGGCGCGCTCGGTGTACGGCGTCAACTGGATGCGAGACGGCCAATTCTACTCCTCTCAAGTGGCTGACCAAGCCACCAAAGCCGTGGACATTGTGCAGGTAGACGTACGCAGCGGGCAAACACACAGCATCATTTTAAAAGGCGATGCCCTAAAAATCAACGACAAGATTTTGGATTATGATGACTTCGGCTTCAGCGGAGACGAAACCAAAATCTTATTTGAAACCGAGCATGAGCCTATCTACCGCCGCAGCAGCAAAGGCCATTTCTACGTGTACGACCGTGAAAACCAAAAACTGCAGAAGCTGAGCCAAGGCGGTAAACAGAGCTACGCTACCTTCTCGCCTGATAACAAGTTTGTGGCATTTGTGCGTGACAACAACCTGTTCTATGTAGACATGGCCACCATGCAGGAGCGCCAGATTACTACTGACGGCAAGTGGAACTTCATCATCAACGGCTCCACCGATTGGGTGTATGAAGAGGAATTCGGGTTCGCGCAGGCGTTCTTTTGGTCGCCGGACGGTACGCAAATTGCCTACTACACCTTTGACGAGAGCCAAGTACCCGAATATAACATGCAAGTGTGGGGTCCGCTTTATCCGCAGGACTACAAATTCAAATACCCGAAAGCCGGTGAAAAAAATGCCATTGTCTCTATTTCCGTTTTCGACCTAAAAACTGGAAAATCAACCAAAATGGACGTTGGGCCGGAGAACGACCAGTACATTCCGCGCATCAACTGGACCAACACACCTAACCTACTGTCTATCCGCCGCATGAACCGCCTGCAGAACACGCTGGAGATTCTGCACGCCGATTCTAAAACCGGACAAAGCAAAGTGGTTCTAACGGATAAAGACAAAGCCTATGTAGACATTAATGATGACCTTACTTACCTGAAAAACGGCAAACAGTTTGTGTTCAGCTCAGAGAGAGACGGCTTTAAGCACCTGTACCTGTATGATTTGAACGGCAAACTGGTGCGCCAAATCACCAAGGGCAACTGGGAGGTTGACAACTTCTATGGCGTAGACGAGAAAAATGGCTTGGTGTACTACTCCTCCACTGAGGTATCACCGCTGGAGCGACACCTGTACAGCATCAAGCTGAACGGTAAAGGGAAGAAAAATCTTACCCCAGCCAAAGGCTCGCACTCTATCAACATGAGCCGCGACTACAGCTATTTCATAGATTACCACAGCACCATCAACACCCCGGTAACAGTAAGTTTATATACCGCTGCCGGCAAGCAGGTGAAAGTGCTGGAGCAAAATGAGCGGCTTAAAACCACATTGACGAACTACAGCATTCCGAAGGCTGAATTCTTCCAGTTTAAGACCAAAGACGATGTGACCCTGAACGGCTACACCATTAAACCCGTTGATTTTGACCCGAACAAGAAGTACCCGGTTTTGATGTTCCTGTACGGCGGCCCGGGCAGCCAGCAGGTGGTAGACAGCTGGGGTGGCCGCAACTACTTATGGCACAGCTACCTCACGCAGCAAGGCTACATTATTGCCGTTATTGACAACCGTGGCACCGGTGGCCGTGGCTCAGACTTCAAAAAATTAACCTACGGCAACTTGGGGCATTATGAAACCATAGACCAGATTGAAGGCGCCAAACATTTAGGTGGTTTACCGTTTGTAGACAAAGACCGTATTGGTATCTGGGGCTGGAGCTTCGGGGGCTACATGAGTTCACTGGCCATTACCAAAGGAGCCGATGTGTTCAAAGCCGCTATTGCGGTGGCTCCGGTGACCAACTGGCGCTTCTATGACACCATTTACACCGAGCGTTTCCTGAAAACGCCACAGGAAAACCCTGATGGGTATGACCAGAATTCACCGGTATTCTTTGCCGACAGGCTGCGTGGCAAGTACCTGCTCATTCACGGCACCGGTGATGATAATGTGCACTTCCAAAATTCCATTGAAATGGTAAATGCCTTGGTAAAAGCGAATAAACCTTTTGACAGTGCCTACTACCCTAACCGGCATCATGGCATTAGCGGCGGCAACACCAGTATCCACCTGTTCACTAAAATGACTGACTTCGTGCTGAAGAACCTATAAGCTGAAGTTTATATAATGATAAAGCGCAGCTCTATAAAGAGCTGGCGCTTTCGTTTTTGGCCTACTTTTTCAAAAAGAGCGCAAAAAAGCTTTGGGCACAGACACTAGCAGGTCTGGAAGACACTGCTAGGTCTTTTGAGCAGGCGCTTTTAGCTTCTTTTCTGAAAAACTGCCCCTCATCCTAACCTTCTCCCTGAGGGAGAAGGAACTGCGACGATGTATCTGGGGCTGAAGTTTTCAACATAGGTTTAGACCAGAAGCTTTATTCTTCTGCCTGAAAACTTGCCCGTTGCAGCCGGTCGTTGATGGCGCGGCCCAGGCCTTGTTTGGGCATAGGTTCCGCAAGAATGAAGTCTATGTTTTGACTATCTAAGTAGCGGAGGGCGGAGAAGAGGTTTTTGGCAGCTTCGTTTACATTACCGGTGGCGGAAAGTTGGATTTGATGTTCCAGCGGCACTGATGGGAACAGCTTCTGCAAGGAAATAATACCTACGCGTGCGGCATCAAAATTAGGCAAGTCGGTTTCAATGCTCCCGAGCAGCACTCTTCTACGGGGGGCGTAGTGGCTGCTGAGCATGCCGGGGGCAGTCGGGTTTGAAGATGACGTCCTGATTTTTGCTTCAGATACCTGTATCACCTCGGCCAATTCCTCCAGCGCCAAACCGCCTAAGCGCAACACTTCCACCTCATCTCCATTTAACCGCAGAATGGTAGATTCCAGCCCTATCTGGCACTCACCGCCGTCTAAAATATAAGGTAGCCGCCCTCCTAACTGGTCTTGCACATGCTGCGCAGAAGTAGGGCTTACGTACCCGAAAGGATTGGCACTGGGGGCCGCCAGCGGGAAAGGCAATTGACGCAGCAGCTCCAGCGTGAGCGGGTGCCGAGGTATGCGTACGCCCACACTGTTGTGGCCGGAGGTAACGAGCAACGGAATGCGTTCGGCTTTGGGCAAAATGAGCGTGAGGGGCCCAGGCATAAACTTTTCAGCTAGCTGGTAGGCTACATCAGGTACTTCGCGCGCAATGTTAGTGACTTCCTCTATGGAATGTGTGTGCACAATGAGCGGGTCAAACGCCGGGCGCTGCTTCGCCTCAAATATCTTGACCACGGCAGCCTCATCAAAGGCGTTGGCTGCTAAACCATACACGGTTTCAGTGGGTATGGCGACTAAATCGCCTTGGGTTAAATATGCGGCTGCCCGTTGTAGGTTTTTGCCAATGTCTGCCATTTCTAAACTAACTATTTTGCAAAGCTACTACGAGACTCCTTGATATTCAGCTACACCGGCAACTAAAAAGCCTGTTTTGGGGCTGTTTTTCTAAAAACAGCAAAACAGGCTTTCTTTACTAATCATCAACAGTAGTAGATTAAATGACGCGGCCTTCTTTTTCGGCTTTGCTGTCTAGGTAGCTACCTATAAACAACCCCAAACAAAGCCCAATGGGAATACCCATAGCAATGTTTTTGAATGCTGCTCCCCAGGGCAATCCAATGGCAATACCAAGCGGAAGCCAGATAGTTTTATAATGTCCCTTCCTTACCAATTTGAAGCGCTCCTTCAGTTTGCTTTTCAGAGAATCTACTTTACTCAGGTACACTCGGTATTCCTTGCTTTTCACATCGTACGTGGGCGGTATCAAACTTACCAATTCCTCAATTTTCTGCTGCAGGCTGACAAGCTCCTGGTCAGAGGCGGGTAGTGAGGGAAGCTTAGTCAGCAGATTCCGGAGGAAAGGCACGAAATAGTTTTTAAGCTCCTGCTCTTTGTATAACTGAGAACGGTTTTCCAGCTCCAGCGCCGTTTGCTGAAGCCATGGTTCAAGGGGAATTGTCACTATAATTCTGATAAAATATTAGGCCGTTTCTTTCTGGTAAAGTTTAGCCAAAGCAGCCACGGTATAATCAATTTCTTCAGGGGTGTTGTACTTGCTGAACGAGAAGCGCACATTGCCGCGGTTCATGTCTGAGCCCACAGCACGCAGCACGTGAGACCCTAAGTCTACGCCGCTGGTGCAGGCGCTCCCGCCCGAGGCAGAGATTTTCTGAATGTCTAGGTTAAAGAGGAGCATTTCGTTTATCTCTGAGGCCGGCAAACACACGTTTAGCACGGTGTAAAGACTCTTATCGGCTTCGGCGGAAAGGCCATTGAACTGCACATCTTCAATTTGCTCGCGCAGCTGATGAAGCATGCGGTCTTTCAAACTTTGGATGTGCTGTTGGTGCTCATCCATGTCGCGATAGGCTATCTCCAGGGCTTTGGCCAAGCCAATGATACCGTACACGTTCTCGGTGCCGCCCCTCATGTTACGCTCCTGAGAACCACCCTGAATTAACGGATGAATTTTATTTGAGGAATCTACATAGATAAAACCAACGCCTTTGGGCCCATGGAATTTATGCGCCGAGCCTACCAAGAAGTTCAAACCTAGTTGCTGCACATCGTGGCGGTAGTGGCCCATGGTCTGCACCGTGTCTGAGTGGAAAACCGCATTATGTTTCTTGCAGATATCGGCTATGGTTTGGATGTCATTGAGGTTACCAATTTCATTGTTGGCGTGCATGATAGAGACAAACGTACGCGGCTGATTAGCCAGCGTCTCTTCCAGATGCTCTAAATCAAGTACGCCTTTGCTATCTACCTTGAGTAGGGCCAGCTCAATTTCACCGTTTTTCTCCAGCACTTCCAAAGAATGCAGCACCGCGTGGTGCTCCAAAGGCGAAGTGATGGCGTGCTTCAAACCAAGGCTCCGGATGGTGCTGATAATAGCCAGGTTATCGGCCTCGGTACCGCCAGAGGTAAAGAAAATTTCAGAGGGCGAGGCATTCACCAGGCCTGCCACTGTTTTTCGGGCGCCTTCTATGGCCGCTCGTACCTGCCTGCCGTGTGCGTGTATGGAAGAGGGGTTTCCGTAGTGCTCCAGCATAAAGGGAGCCATAACCTCAAAAACTTCTTTGTCTAGCGGGGTGGTGGCCGCATTGTCTAAATATACACGCATGGAAATCTTAGTTTTTACAACAACAACAGGTGAAACAGATACGGTTCATAGCTTTCAGATTTATCTGAGCAGATTCGGGTTCAAAATTAAGTTATTTTCCGTCAACCGCTTTAGTATGGCGTGGCTTTAAAAAGAAATTCTGTTTTAGGGCTACTTTTATAAAAGTAGCCCTAAAACAGAATTCTTAAGTGATCAGGAAGAATCAACTATTCTGATTTATCGGAAATTATTTCCTTGATGTCTCCAATGATTTTATTAGCCAAATGGTCAGCGGTAGAGAGGCTGTCTGACTCAGCATAAATACGGATGATTGGCTCTGTGTTAGATTTGCGCAGGTGCACCCACTCTTTGTCAAACTCAATCTTAACCCCGTCAATGGTATTGATAGGCTGCTTGGCATACTGCTTCTGCACCTTCTCCAGAATGGCGTCTACATCAATGCCCTGCGTTAATTCAATTTTATTTTTTGAGATGTAGTAGCTAGGGTATTTAGAACGCAAGGTAGACATGCGCAGGCCAGATTTAGCCAAATGCGACAGGAACAGGGCAATGCCCACCAAGGCATCACGTCCGTAGTGCAGCTCTGGGTAAATAATACCTCCGTTGCCCTCGCCGCCAATGACTGCGTTCTGGGCTTTCATCATGTTTACCACGTTCACCTCTCCTACCGCCGAGGCATAGTAGGTGCCGCCGGCTTTCTCTGTCACATCGCGCAGCGCACGAGTAGAAGAAAGGTTAGACACGGTATTGCCAGGATTGTTTTTCAACACATAGTCGGCTACAGCAACCAAGGTGTACTCTTCACCAAACATGCTGCCATCTTCGTTCACCAAGGCAAGGCGGTCTACGTCTGGGTCAACCACAATACCTAAATCGAAGCTGCCTTTCTCCATTACGCGGGCAATCTCGCCTAAATTTTCAGGCAGTGGCTCAGGGTTATGGGCAAAATTACCGTCGGGCTCGCAGTATAATTTCTCTATTTGGCTCACGCCCAATTCTTCCAGAAGCATAGGTACCGCAAAACCTCCGCTGGAGTTCACGGCGTCTACCACTACTTTAAAATTGGCGGCTTTTATGGCCTCCACATCTACCAAAGGCAAATCAAGAATGGCTTTTATATGCTTCTTCAGAAACTTGTCTGACTGTCTGTATTTGCCTAGTTTATTCACCTCGGCAAACTGAAAAGACTCCTGCTCAGCAATCTCCAGTACCAGTTTACCCTCGGCATCATTGATAAATTCACCGTGTTGGTTCAGGAGCTTTAAAGCATTCCACTGCTTTGGGTTATGGCTGGCCGTGAGAATAATACCACCGCCTGCTTTTTTTGCAGGTACCGCCATCTCTACCGTTGGGGTGGTAGACAAACCAAGGTCAATCACATCAATGCCAAGGCCCTGCAGGGTGGCCGCCACCAAACGGCTTACCATCTCGCCAGAAAGGCGGGCATCACGACCAATTACTATAGTATTGATGTTGGTGGTTTGCTGCACCCAAGAGCCAAAAGCGGCTGTAAATTTTACTACATCTACAGGGGTAAGCCCTTGACCAGCTTCACCTCCAATAGTACCTCTAATTCCGGAAATAGACTTTATTAATGCCACGCTTCTTCTCTTTAATCACACAAAACTAGTAAAAACAGGATGATATATTGCAACAAAGGGTGGTTTGCCACTCTTCCACCACTACGTAAAAAGAATCTTAGTGAATAGAATTAGAGGTAAAAACACCAAGACTGTTGTTACCAATTTATTAAGAAAAGAAACTATGCAATCGATTTACTAACATTCCCTTTATCTTTGCATAATGGAAAACCAATCAGCAGCCCCCCAGCCCCGGAAAGCACAACTGGAAGCTTTTAACCGGCTGCTGGACATTCTGGACGAGTTGCGCGAAAAGTGCCCTTGGGACCGAAAGCAAACCATGGCCAGCCTGCGTCACCTCACCATTGAGGAAACCTATGAGCTTTCTGACGCTATTTTAAAGGAAGATTTACCCGAGATAAAGAAAGAACTGGGCGATGTCATGCTGCACCTTACTTTCTACGCCAAGATAGCGGCAGAACAAGGTGCTTTTGACTTAGCAGATGTATTGAATGCGCAGTGCGACAAACTGATTTTCCGGCACCCGCATATATACGGAGAAGCCAAAGCTGACACGGAGGAAGAAGTTAAAAAAAATTGGGAAAGCCTGAAGTTAAGAGAAGGCAATAAATCTGTACTGGCAGGCGTTCCTGCTTCACTCCCCTCTTTAGTGAAAGCCATGCGCATTCAGGAAAAGGCCCGCGGTGTTGGATTTGATTGGGAGAACCAATCACAGGTATGGGAAAAGGTAGAAGAAGAGCTAAGTGAATTTAAAGCAGAATTCAATAAGTCTGAATTGACAGCAGAAGACAAAGCAAAAGCCACCGATGAACTAGGCGATGTACTCTTCTGTTTGATCAATTTTGCCCGCTTTCTGGATTTAAACCCAGAAGAGGCGCTTGAAAAAACAAACTTGAAATTCATAAAAAGATTTCAATATTTGGAGCAGGCTTCCAGCAGAGACGGCAAGAATTTACAGGAGATGACATTGGCAGAAATGGATGCCTACTGGAATGAAGCCAAAAAACTATGAATTAGTAAATTTTAAACTATATCAATATCTAATTAAAGTTTTCTAATGAATTTTAAGATGAAATTTGATTTTATGCGTTTAAATCCCTAGGCTTGTATTTACGTTGCTCATAAAGTGTAAAAATAAAATCAGGTGGCTAGTCCCAAAATGGAATTATCTTTACAAAATGAGCATTTAAGTTTTTAACCATTTATTTTTTTACAACAAACACAACAACTAAACCTAAATTTTTAGAACCGATGGAAAAAAAGAGTGCACCTGCATCTGCAACACCAGTAAAGAAAGAAGGCAAAGCAGGCTCAATGTTTGCAAGCATCGTAATTCCGGTGGCCCTTATAGCCGCTGTTTTGATTTATATGTTTATTTTGGGTAACCCCGCCAACTTTGAAGGCAATGACAACGCTAACCACCCACTACCAGGCAACTATTTGGGTCAGGTTTACAAAGGTGGATTTATTGTACCTATTCTTATTGCTATTAACATTTTGGTTATCACGTTCTCTATTGAGCGTTATTTAACTATCAGCAAAGCAAAAGGAAGCAAAGGCTTAGAGGCGTTTGTACGCAGCGTACGCCAGAAAATGAACGTGGGTGATGTAAACGGCGCTATTGCTATCTGTGATCAGCAAAAAGGATCAGTAGGCAATGTGGTAAAAGCTGGTTTGCTGAAGTACCAGGAAATGCACAACGAGCATGGCATGACTAAGGATCAGCGTATATTGGCTATTCAGAAAGAAATTGAAGAAGCTACCGCCCTTGAATTGCCAATTCTTGAGAAAAACCTGGTAATCATATCTACTATTGCCTCAGTTTCTACTCTGGTAGGTCTTATTGGTACAGTATTGGGTATGGTTAAGGCATTCGCGGCCCTTGCAACTGCAACTGGTGCTCCAGATGCAACTCAGCTGGCAAACGGTATCTCTGAGGCCTTGATCAACACGGCTCTTGGTGTAACTGGATCTGCTATCGCTATTATTGCTTATAACTTCTTTACAAGCAAAATAGACGCGTTGACTTACAGCATTGATGAGGCTTCTTACAGCATCATCCAAACATATGCTGCTCAGCACACTGACAACAACAGAACTGTTTAATTGAACCTTGTTAGAAGGAAATTAAAATGCCTAAAGTAAAAATACATAGAACCTCTCCATCCCTGGACATGACTCCTATGGTGGATTTGGCATTCCTTCTGGTAACGTTCTTCATGCTTATTTCGAAGTTCGCACCAGAGGAAGTGCTGGTGGTGGATACGCCGTCTTCGGTCTCTGAAATCAAAATGCCAGACGCTAACGTTATTACTATTAGTATTGGTAACGATGAGCGGGTATTCTTTGGAGTAGACGACAAAAAAACTAAACTGAGACTGATAGACAATATCAGTTCTAAGTATGGAGTGGGTTTCACAGAAGAAGAAAGACAAGTTTTTGCTACGCTTGGCTCCTTTGGAGTTCCTATTTCGCAGCTTAAATCGTTTTTGAACCTGAGCGCCGAAGAACAGAAAAGATTCCAGCAGCCGGGTATTCCTATTGATTCTGCCAGAAATGAATTAGGTGATTGGGTATTGCAAGCCCGTTATGCTAATCCACAGTCTGTAGTAGCCATCAAAGGAGACGGAAGTGCAGGTTATCCAGTTGCTGGTCGTGTAATTGACATCTTACAAGATAAAAACATCAACCGTTTTAATCTTGTAACAGACATGGAAGCGAAACCTCGTAACCTATAACGAAAGGATAAGAAAATGGCAGAAATACAACCGCAAGGCGGCGACGAAGGAGGTAAAAAACGGGCCAAAAAAGCCTCTACCAAAGTGGACATGACCCCACTGGTAGACTTAGGCTTTCTACTGCTTACCTTCTTCGTTATGACCACTACACTGGCCAAACCGCAGGTTATGGAAATCAACATGCCGGTGAAGCCAAAGACAGAAGACCAGCAAAATGAATTGAAAGCATCAAATGCTTTTACTGTTTTGCTTGGAGGAGACAACCGTATTTTCTATTACCGTGGCTTGCACCAGCCTAATGTTGGCGCTATTCCTGAAGTAGAAGAAAGTGATTGGTCAGCCAACGGCATCAGAAAGACGTTAGTAGAATCTACCCGTGCCAACCCTAACCTGGTTGTGCTTATAAAAGCGGATGAAACCTCTACATACAAAAATCTTGTTGATATTCTTGACGAGATGAGCATTACCGGTACACAGAAATATGCTGTGGTGAAACTTGACAACGCAGACGCTGGTTTACTTAGAAAAGCAGAAGGAGGAGAATAGCAAATGGATAGTAAATATTTAGCCACCGCCTCTTTGGATGATATGGTCTTTGAAGGCCGTAACAAAGAGTATGGTGCTTACATGCTCCGCAAGCTTTATAATAAGCACGTAACGCGAGCAACCATTGCAGCCATTGTACTTTTTGTTTTAGGCTTGAGCATTCCTTTAATTCAAAGCTTGTTCAAAGACGAAGAAAAAGTTATAAAAGCTCCAGTGGTAAAGGTGGTAGACTTAGCAGCGCCGCCTTCCGTAGAGAAAATTGTTCCACCGCCACCACCACCACCAGACGCACCACCACCACCACCGCCCGTACGGTCAACTGTAAAGTTTACCCCGCCGGTAGTGAAGAAGGACGAAGAAGTGGTGAAGGAAGAGATTCCGGATGTAAAAGAGCTTCAGAAAACTGATGCTGGAACAGAAACTGTAAAAGGTGACCCAACTGCACCACCTACCCTAGAAGGTATTGAAGGTGGTAAAGGTCCGGTTGGTCCAGTACAGGAAGTTTTTGAAGAGCCAAAAGTTTACATTGCGGTAGAGAAAATGCCTGAGTTCCCTGGTGGACAAGCAGCCATGTTCAAATACCTCAGCGATAAATTCCGGATTCCGTCTGCTGCGCAGCGTGCCGGTGCTGAAGGAACAGTAGTACTTTCTTTCGTAGTTGGTCCTACTGGTGAAATCAGCAACATTGAGGTGCTTAAGAAACTTGGTTATGGCTTAGATGAAGAAGCTATCCGGGTTATCAAGAGCATGCCAAAATGGAATCCTGGTGAGCAGAATGGTCGTAAAGTATCTGTAAAATACACAGTACCTTACCGTATCGTGATCAAGTAAGCTCATTGACTTTATTTAAAACTCCGGAGATAGACGTTCAAAGAAGGTCCGTCTCCGGAGTTTTTTTCTTATCTGCTCCTGCTCTGTCTACTGAATAGGAGCAATTGATTACCCCAAGCCACATATATCATGAGTTACTCTAGAAGACCCGAACCACGCCGCCCCAAAGAACAGCAAAATAGCGTCATGAAGTATATCTCTCTGTTTATAGTGCTTATATACTTTTGCTTTGGTTTGTACGTATTATTAGCAGGCGAAAACCAGTTGACGTTGCCAAAGCAGTATAAAATTATAATAGGCGGAATGCTCCTTTTCTATGGTTTTATTAGATTTGTAAGAACTTATCAACAATATTTTAAAAAAAATAGGCGAAATGATTAAAGTTCCTACACTATATAGCTGCCTTTTAGCAGCCTGCACCATACTAATATTCTCTGCCTGCAACCAATCTGGCAGAGTAGTAGACACACCAACTGCAGGGCATATTAGAATTAGCGTTGATGAAACGTTTGCCCCTATTTTTGAGTCTCAGGTGCATACGTTTGAGAATATCTATAAGAACGCGAGCATTGAGGCAGGCTATAAGCCAGAAGGACAGGTTGTGCAGGATTTATTGAATGACACTATTCGATTTGCCGTTTTAACCCGTCAGCTCACCCAACAGGAAACAGAGGAACTGGCAAAACAGAAGCTTACTCCCAGAGCCACCAAAATAGCCGTAGACGGAGTAGCGTTGATTGTTCACAAGGAAAATAGAGACACCACCCTCACAGTACAGCAGCTGCAGGAGATTTTCACCGGTAAGGTGACAAAATGGAATCAATTAGATCCGAAATCTCCTGATGCACCCATCACCATTGTGTTTGATAACAGCAACTCTAGCACCTCCAGATACATTGTTGACTCTATCAACCATAACCAACCTCTGCCAGCAAACGTTTATGCCTCAAAATCTAACAGCAGCCTGGTAGACTATGTGGCTCAGAACCGCAATGCTATAGGAGTGATTGGAGTAAACTGGATTAGTGACCGTGATGACAGTACTGCAACTAATTTTCTAAAAAAGATAAATGTGGTTGGAGTAAGTGCTAAAAGCAACCCCACTTCACCAGATGATTTTGTTCAGCCATACCAAGCCTATCTCTTTCAAGGAACTTATCCATTGCGAAGAGAGGTTTTTATAATAAGCAAAGAAGCACGTGCAGGACTTGGCACAGGTTTTGCATCTTTTGTAACTGGCGATAAAGGCCAAAGAATTATTTTAAAGTCTGGTTTAGTGCCGGCATCTATGCCTGTTAGGCTGATAGGGCTAAGACCAGAATAAGATTTTAACAAGTTTTACTACCATTAACAACCATAACCAATGATTAAGAACTGGAAAACGTATGGAGTTTTAGCAGCCGCCTTCTTTTCGACTGCTGGAATCTCAGCACACGCAACAGGTGGGCTGCGTTCTAGTGAAGTAGAATTTCTAGTAGCTGCAAAATCTCCCCTAGTATATTCAGCCCTGGCAGACCAAAAAAGTGACGCGGAAGCGTTGGTAAGCCAAGGCATAGCCGCCTTAAAACAGAACAAGCTTTCTGAAGCTCAGCAGCTTTTTGATCAGGCTATTAAAAAGTCAAAAGGCAAAGACGCTGATTTAATGGTGAAGATTGGTGAAGCCTATCTAAATCAGGAAATCAAAGACCTAACTTATGCTATCAAAGTATTGGAAGATGCGGTAGCCAAAGATTCTAAAAACGCTAAAGCTTACTTATTGTTAGGTGACGCCTATCTGAACAATAAGAATGTAGACGGCGGCAAGGCCATGGCTAACTATGACAAAGCCATTAACCTAGATAGCAAAAATGCCGAAGCTTATTACAAAAAGGGTCGTTTGTACGTGCAGTCACGTAACTTTAAAGCTGCTAATGAAAATTTAGAAGCTGCTATAGCTGCCAATCCTAACTTTGCACCTACTTACTTAGAACTTGCTGAACTGTATTACAGAGCTGAGCAATTCCCTAAGAGTGCTGAGTATATCAAAAAATATGTGTCTTTGGCTGAAAATACGCCAGCTACTCGCGCTAAATACGCCTCAATCCTTTACCTGACAAAGGAGTATGACAAGGCAATGAGCGAGATTCAAAGTGTGTTGAAAGCTGACCCAGACAACATAGCCATGAACCGTTTGCTTGCTTACACATATTTTGATACAAAGCAGAATGAAAAAGCATTGCAGGCAATGACTAAATACTTTGAGAAGTATGATGAGTCAAAAAGAATACCTTCTGACTACGAGTACTACGCAAACATATTAGTAGAAAACAAAAAGCCGCAAGAAGCTATTGCTGTCATCACAAAGGCCAAAGCTCTTGACCCTAAGAACACGTTGTACGATGACCTTTTAACCAAACAGTATTTAGCGGTAAAAGACTATCCTAAAGCCATAGAAGCGTACAAAGCTAAGTTTGCCACTACGCCTCCAACAAATACTGATTTGTTCTACTACGGCTTTGCCCACGAGTTAAATGATGACTATCAAACAGCTGATAGCATTTATGCTCTAATCACTACCAGCAATCCTACCTATGCCTACGGCCATTTATGGAGAGCAAGAGTGAATTCTAACCTAGACCCTGATACTAAAGAAGGTTTAGCTAAACCTCACTATGAGAAATTCATAGAAGTGGCTTCAGCTGATCAAGAGAAGTATAAGAAGGAACTGATTGTTGCTAACAACTATTTAGCCTACTACTATTTCTTGAAGAAAGACAAAGCCAATGCAACCAAGCACTGGGAAGCAGTAAAAGCTTTAGACCCAGCCAACGTATCGGCGATTGATGGTTTGAAAGAGTTAAAAGCCATGAAATAAGCTTAGGTGAACCACCTATAAAAAGAGAGG
>NZ_LRML01000001.1 GCF_001647285.1 Rufibacter roseus | reverse complement strand
GAAAAGGCACCTATTATGGTGCCTTTCTGTTTTAGGGCTGGTGCATAAAAAAAGGCCGCCAGAAGGGTGACTGGCGGCCTTTAAGGGTTCAAAGACAGAGCGGATTAATTTTCTTTAGAAATGTTTAGCTGCTTAAGCAAACTTTAAAGTTGGGTCAAACCCTAGCTTCTGACGGTACAGGGCCTTCAGTTGTGCCAATCTGGCAAAGGAAGACTTTTCCAGCTGTTCACCAGTCTGAAACCCGCCTACATCACCTGCATTTACTTCCTGCTGCGCTTGAGCCCCTTTAATTAGGTGCTCATCCTGCGTATCTTTCTCTTGAGACAGCATTGTTTGAAAGAGTTAAATTAAATCTACTCTACAAATTTAAGCAGCCTTGCCCTCTGCTTTTCAAATTTTAGCCCTACCGCTTCCGGCAAACGCCGAACACCCTTTTCCACCCGACGAATCTAAAAATACAATTTAACTATTACATTACCCCTCCTTTTTGCCATCTTGGCTTGAAAATGTTATTTTTGAACTGCTCAATCAAGCAACTCTTTAATGCCCTTATTACCAACGCCAGAATATCGCCCGCCCTTTTACATGTTCAACGGGCACTTGCAAACCATTCTCCCCAGCAAACTCAGATTCAATACACCTCTCCCCTACACCAGAGAGCGCATTTCTACCCTTGACGGAGATTTTCTGGATTTAGACTGGTCCGCTACAGGCGCAGCAGACACGGTGGTCATTCTTTGCCATGGCCTTGAAGGCGACTCGCACCGACCCTACATAAAAGGCATGGCCTTGGCTATGAAAAAAGTTGGCTGGGACGTGTTAGCTTGGAATTTCAGAAGTTGTAGCGGTGAGCCTAATTTACTGCTCAGGTCTTACCACATGGGGGCAGTGGAAGACCTTGATTTGGTTGTGCGGCACGCTTTAGCCAATAAAGCATATAAAAAGGTGTTTCTAGTGGGCTTTAGCATGGGTGGCAACCTTATTTTGAACTATCTATCGCAATGGAGCCAGCAAGTGCCACCACAGGTGCAAAAAGCGGCTGTATTTTCTGTACCCTGCCACATGGAAAGCGCCTGCGTTCAATTGGCAAAGCCGCAGAATAGAATTTACATGAAGCGCTTCCTGAAAACCCTGCACCAGAAGCTACAGCATAAAGCAAAACATTTTACCATAGATTTAGAAGGCTACGAGCAAATAAGAACCTTCCAACAGTTCGATGATCGTTATACCGCCCCTTTCCATGGGTTTAAGAATGCATTAGACTACTATGAGCGCTGCAGCTCTGTGAATCATTTGCACAAGATTCGAATACCTACCCTATTGGTGAACTCCAAAAACGATCCTTTTCTATCGCCTGAGTGCTTTCCGGTAGAACAGGCCCGAAAGAGTAAGTACCTGTACCTTGAGGTACTGCAGCAAGGGGGGCATGTGGGGTTTTCTGAAAGTTTTCTGAAGGGGCTGTACTATTCTGAGCGCCGTGCCGTTGAGTTTTTGCAAAGCAATCTCTAAACATTCTTTAGGTCACAGATGAGTTGATCACTTTTTCCTTCAATAAGGAGGTGTAAAAAAGCTTTCAAGGTTAGTCTATTTTAGAGCTCTTTTTTTAAAAATCAGGCTAAAAACAGACCCATTGCTTTATTTATCAGAATTTCAGATAGTAAATCTTACGACTACATAAAGATAAAAAACGCAATAGGCGAACTTAAAGTATTGCTTTAAGCAAAATTATTTTTTAGATGAATTTTTAGGCATTTACAGCCGAGACTCATTTTAAAAGAGAGGTTAAAATTTTATCTTTACCCTTCAAACCTGATTAAATTCTGTAGCCGTGAACCATCTGTCTAACTCCTCTTTTCTGATACTGGTGGGTCTAATGTTTATATTAGGCGCCTGCGGTAAATCTGCCTATTCCACCTTCAGCAAACCTGGCGAACCTTACCGTTCTGCCCAAGAGATTGCGGAACTTAAAAAGACAGAACGGCAGCAACGGCGCTTGGCCATACAATCTGGTCTGTTGAACAGAGAAGAGAAAAAGAAGATTGCTCAGAACAACAGAGTTAGGCGCACCCGTAACCTTGGTGTACTTCCAAGCAAAGAGATTGAAACTGTAATTTCCACGGCACGTTCTTACCGTGGCACGCCTTATAAGTTTGGCGGTACTACCCGTATAGGCATGGATTGTTCTGGTTTGCTTTGCACCTCTTTCATGGCCATAAATGTACAATTACCACGTACTTCATCAGAACAGAGTGAGTTTGGGGTTCCGGTGCCTACCAGAAAGCTTCAGGCTGGCGATTTAGTTTTTTTCAGTTCAACCCGCAGCACCAATAATATTACCCACGTGGGCATGGTCACTGATGTAAAAGACGAGAAAGAGATTTACTTTATACATGCCTCTACTACGTTAGGCGTCACCGAAGACAACCTTTTCGCTCCTTATTACCAGAAGATCTTTGTGAAAGCGGTTAGGCCGAACATCTAATCTTTCTATTAAGGAAAAGGCAATTGCAAACTGCTATATTATGGCAGCAGTATTCTTTAACCCCTATAGGCTAACTGCTAAGCTCTATTGAATAGGCTCAATAGAAACTTAAAGGATATAACTTCTAGGGCTTAGTTGCACAATAACTTCCTTTACGTGCATGACTCTCTTTGATATAGCTGGGCACTTTCAACTCTATGTGTTACTAGGGGAAGAATCTATTCACCAACTCCACTCCAAACGAACTCGTGATGCATAGGTAAAAGTCAGGAGACTTAAGAAAGGGCTAGAAAATAATACAGCGGTGTATTTTAAGTACAGAAAACCGTATGGCTTTGTATCCTGCAGCCGAACGTTCCTATTATACTCCCCTTCCACTTAGAATTAACTACTGGATACAAACACTATCCCCTTCCCGGTTAGTCTCTCATAGCCTTTCTGCCCACGGTCTAATTTAATAAACATTATATTCGCCAAACACCCTGTCTGTGATGCAAGCCAGCTGAAGTGGCACAGGATTGAGGGCATCAGGAATGGAGCTACAAATAAAAACTCCCCATCAAGGACATCCTTAATGGGGAGTTTAAAAGAAAGCCAGGCTATTGGCTTATATTTTATTGCGCAACTACAAATTCGCCGTTTACCATTTGCAAAACAACTGTAGCCGGGCCGGTAGGTCCTGTATGCACGATGTAGGTAACTTCATACTTCTGACCTTCCTGAGCACCAGGGAATCTGTGCTTCAACAAAGCACTAAGGGCAGAAATTATCTCAGCTTGGGTCCAGTAGTTTGCATTGTCAGCAAATCTCTGATAGAAATTATTAAACTGCTTTAAGTTATTTCTTTTTCCTTCCGTAGCAATGTTAGGGTTGTCACCAATCCAAGTGTAATCGCTGGTAGTAAGTACATACCTAATGATTGGGTCTGCCACCCAGGCACCTTGTCTTTTAACAAAAGCAAGAGTTGCAGGAGTTGTTTTTACCCAATTTGTACCGTTAAAAAACAAAGGCATTACTTCCATTAAAGTAGAGGAAGAGCTGTAGCGTACCATGTAGCTTACATATTGTAAGTCACCCACTTGAGCTCCAATGATATTATCCTTTAAGAACTTATTCACGGCAGCAGGAATCAAAGTTTTCTCATCTCCTGCGGCAAAGGCATTGTTACGGCTACGTTCTACAGAAGCGTACTCAGCCTCAGAAACAACATAGGTATTGTGCCACGAACCGTTTGCGTAAAAGAATGAATCTGTTACCGTGCGGCTGGTTGGGCTAGTGTTCGCGTTGTACCAGGTATAAGTCAAGGTAACTAAACGCCCTTCCTTGGCAACAGGATATTTAGCGTTCAAGAATGTTTCTATTTGACCTGGAGAATCAAAGTTTTTGAAACGTGAACCACCTGTTGCATAATCATCATCAGTAACCGTGTAGGATTCCCTTTCTGTTACCGTAGCAGGAGCAGCCAAGTTATAGGTCACATCAATGGCGTCTCTGTCATTAAGGTGAGGATAAGAGGCGTTCAAGAAGAGAGGGAGAAGGTCTCCGGCTTGCTGCTCAGAAATAAAATACTTGTCTGTGTTTACATAAGAAGGAACTCCGGTCTTACCTCTCAACGACTCGTAGTTAGACGGTGTTAAGGTAATAGACATAGTTCTTCTGGCGGCAGGAGTACTGTCCAAGGCCTCATAAACTTCTTCCAGAGGCTCATCGCATGAAGTCAATGCGACCAGGAGAGAACAGAATAAATAAAATACTTTTTTCATTTTACCTTAATTAAAAGTTGATTCTTAAAGTAGTGCTCCAGGTTCTTCCGATTCCATAATAAACAGAAGCGTTTCCTGCTGTGCTAACACCAGTTTCTCTGTCAAAGTTGCCAAGCGCGTCTGAAATGTATTCTGTGTCAAACACGTTGTTTACGTTTCCGATCAAAGAGGCATTTAAGCCTGCAAACTTAAACTTAAACACTGCATTCAGGTCTAAGAGTGAATAGTTAGGCACTTTCCAAGTAGCGGACGCTCTGTTGCTTGGTAAGTTTATAGGGTTGAAGTCAGAAGAGAAGTTAGCATAATAGTTATAGTCAACTCCTATTTTGAAATCCTCTATGAATCTAAAGTCTAAACCAAGGGCAGCAGTTGTTTGAGGAGCATCACCTACTTTAAGTCCGGCAATATTGAATGGACCAATAATTTGCTCGCTGCTCAGGTTAGAGCTTTCAACTACCACTTCGTTTACGTTGTTCAACCAAGTCCAGTCACCTACAGATAACATACCAGTAAGAGTTACTCTTCTGATTGGCTCATATCTGAAGTCAACTTCAACTCCTTGGTGCAAGGCGTTCACACCTAGTAAGTTTACGAATACAGGGTTACCATCTTGTCCAGTAAAGTTTCTAGACAATGTTCTGTCTTTCCAGGTAGTTCTGTATAAGTTAACGTTCGCGTTGAAAACTGAGCTTCTGTATCCGTATCCTAACTCATAGCTAAGAATTTTTTCGTTCTCGGCATCTGCGTTAGGCACGTTTTGGTTCGCAGAGAAATCACGGCCTGGGAAAACAGTAGTAAAGAAAGGTGCTTTAGTGAAATAACCCACGTTTGCGAACACATTGTGGTTCTCGGTCAGGTTGTAGTTAGCTCCACCTTTTGTTTGGTAGCCAAAGAAATTTACTTTTTCGCTGGTGCGGTTGGGATCATCAGCTAAGTATCTGAAACGGTCAACTCTTTGGTAAGAGGTGTTAGAAGCAGCCAAAGAAACAAAGGCAGCCAAAGGACCAGTCTTGTACTCAGCCTGCAAGAATCCACCACCCCAGTTTACAATACCATCCCAGTCAAACTGAATTTTATCACCTGTTCTGGCCATGTTCAAAGGATTGTTGATGTCCCCTCTACCTCCGGTGTATCTATCTAATACATACTCAGCACCTAATAAATTACGAACTGAGTTGTAGTGAATACCTCTGTAATATCTTAAGTCTAAGCCTCCAAGTAGTTCAAGATTATCACCAACTCTTTTTTGATAAGTACTTAAAACACCTGTCCAGATATGGTCGTTTCTGTTAGACTGCAAATAAGCAACTGCATTACCGTCTGGCGAGGCTACGTTCATATCTACCAATGCATTGATATCGACTGGAGAATATCTTCCCCCTGTTCTTGTTCCTAAGAATAAGTTAGCATTGTTAGGGAACTCGTTTCCACCCCGGCCAATTGAACCGTAAAGAGCTGTTGAAACAGAAGAGGTTTCATCAATAGTCCAGTAGTGGTTCAATGAAACCTGCGGCTTGTGGTAAAAGTTACCGCTGATAGTTTTGTTTTCTCCGTTCAAAATACCCCAGTTAGGGTTAAAGCGTCTGCCTTGTGGGGCATTTCTGTAGTATTGAATACCCTCACGCTCAAATCTTGAACCGTGTTCCTGTGGAGCACCAAATCCGGTTAAAGATAAAGTGTGTTTCTCGTTAATGATTTTAGAGATGTTGAAGAAGTAGGTATAGGCCTCATAAGCCAATCCTTCAAACCAACCATCACCTGTGTTACGTGAACCGGCAATAGAAAAAGCCCAGCCGTTCTCTGTTAAGCCAGAAGAAAGCGAGAAAGCTGTTTTGTTGAAGTTGTTGTTACCAATAGATTGTGAGATAAACCCACCTTGCTTGGCATCTGTAGTTCTTGTTAAAATGTTGATAGTACCACCAATTGATGGAACAGCCACTTTAGAGGCTCCTAAACCTCTCTGGGTCTGCATTGATCTGGTTACATCTGTTAAACCAGCCCAGTTAGACCAGAAAACCCGGCCACTTTCCATGTCATTAACCGGAATACCGTTGATCAATACTGCAATGTTTGCACTTTGGAATCCACGCATGTTGATTCTGGCATCACCGTAACCACCGCCAGTACCGCGGGTGGCGTAAACACCTGGTGTAGACTTCAACAGTTCAGGAAACTCCTGCTGGCTCACTTTCTCAATGATTACATCACTGGTAATGGTAGACATGGCCACTGGAGTCTGTCTATCAATAGCATAGCTGGCTCCGGTAATTACAACCTCACTAATGCTGTTTTCAGTAGCCTGCAATCTAATAGTTCCGGCATTAGAACCAGATACAGCCACTTCTTTTTGGTTGTACCCAATGTAATTTACTACTAGTGTAGGGTTTTCAGCATTTACATCAATGCCAAATGTTCCGTCAACACCAGTAGCTACTGCTTCAGACCCGCCTTTCACAGTAACTGTTGCCCCCGGCAAAGCTTCCTGTGTTACAGCATCAATAACTTTACCTCTAACCGTTCTCTGTGCCAAAGCAGAAGAGCTAACCAGAAGCATCAGGGCAACTATATAATATAGTTTCCGTTGTAAAAAGTTTTTCATATTTGAATGGTTGTTCTTTGCCGCAAAGGTAAGAATGAATTTACAGAATATAATCTGTCTTGTTTAAAATTATATAAACAAAGCCACTCCGTATCAGCAGCTTATAGAGGCACAACAACAAACTTATTATATAGTGTTATTCCTACTTCTATAGCCTCTTTTTTATTCTTTTTGCAACAGAATTACAAGAAATCAACAATTCAACAAGCCATTATTCCCTTTCTTTTGTCATTATACTATTAGAAAAATATCCCTTCTTTATTTTCCTATAAAACCCATCTCCACTTCTCTCCATTATTATTCAAACAAATCTTGAAACTACTCAATAATTTCCTTTTTAAAGAATACCCTTTTCCTTCAAACTACCCTGCATTCTTAACGCTAACTTAACAACAGCCCTTCTTCTTATTCCATTTAGCCGCCTTACTTTTGGCAAAAATTCAAACCCTTTTATGAAAAACCTATTTACACGATTAATGCTGATTGTGGCGATGTGTTTGCCTGTGCACCTTAGCTGGGGCCAGGGATCAACCACCGCCTCCATGAGTGGAGTAGTTACTGACGACACCGGAGCAGGGCTGGTAGGCGCTACTGTTGTGGCGGTACACACTCCAACTAACACCCAGTATGCTGCCAGCACAGATGCTAACGGCCGCTATAATTTCCAGAACATGCGGGTGGGCGGACCTTATTCCGTAACCACTTCTTATGTGGGTTATCAAGAACAACGAAAAGAAGGCCTTAGATTGGTTCTCGGCCAAAACTTGATTGTCGACTTCACTTTATCCTCAGGGGCAGTTGGCCTGAATGAGGTTCAAGTGGTAGGTAGCCGCAATGCAATCCTCAACTCAGACAGAACAGGAGCAGCCACTACTATTTCTAACGAGCAGATTGCTACTTTACCTACAGTAACCCGTGGTATAAATGACTTTGTGCGTTTAACCCCTCAGGCAGATATAAAGGGAAGCGCGATTTCTATAGCTGGTATCAACAACAGATTTAACCAGTTAACCATAGATGGAGCTGTAAGCAATGACGTTTTTGGTCTTTCTGACACGGGCACCAATGGGGGTAGCACCGGCACCTCGCCTATTTCACTAGACGCCATTGAGCAATTCAGTGTTCAAATTGCCCCATTTGATGTACGATTAGGTGGCTTTGCCGGCGGTGGTATTTCTGCCGTAACCAGATCTGGTACCAATGAATTTACAGGCTCGGCTTACTACTTCTTCAGAAATGAAGACTTGGCGGGTAAAACCCCTGTAGGGTTGCTTTCTGAGGGTCAGGAAAGACTAAAATATAATGAATTCACTGACAAGCAATATGGCTTAAGAGTTGGTGGACCTATCATCAAAGACAAGTTGTTCTTCTTTTTAAATGCTGAGAAAACCGAGCGTGTTACTCCATTAAGTTTCGCACCAGGTCAGGCTGGCTCAGAGTTTACTGTAGCAGAGCTAGAAACAATTGCGACAAGAGCAAGAGAACTGGGTTACGACCCAGGAAGCTTTATCAATCAGGAAGAAACTGGCTCATCAGAGAAGTTCTTTGCCCGTTTAGACTGGAACCTTTCTGACATTCATAAACTAACTGCCCGCTACAGCTATACATTTGGTGAAACTACCCAGTTGAGCAGATCTGCCAGAACGGTAACGTTTTCTAATGGTGCCATTTTAAGAGAAAGCACAACCAACTCAGGAGTTATAGAATTAAACAGCCGTTTTTCAAACACTATCTCTAATAACTTCATAGCTGGCTACACCAGAGTAAGAGAACCAAGAACCGCTCCAGGTGCTGCGTTTCCTAGAGTTACCATTAGAATGTCTGGCAGCAGAACGGTAAACCTTGGTACAGAAGCATTCTCTACTGTAAACCAATTAGACCAAGATATTTTTACCTTAACAGATAACTTATCTGTATTTGCTGGCAAGCACACGTTCACCTTTGGTACCCACAATGAGCTTTACAGCATGTACAATGCCTTTATTGGACAGGCATTCGGTGATTACCAGTTCGGTGATTCTCCTGCCGCCGGTACTACTCCTGCCAGAACCGCTATTGAAAACTGGAACCTAGGATTGGCCAACAGCTTAGTTTACCAATACAGCAGAACAAGTGACCCTAGAGAAGGCGCCAAGTTCAAAGCTATGCAAATAGGATTCTATGCTCAGGATGAGTTCCAGATAACGGACAACCTGAAATTAACTGGTGGTATGCGTTTAGACATTCCGCTTTACCTTGACAAACCACTAGAAAATACAGATTTCAACAATTCAGTTCTGGCCCAGCAATACAACGTTAAAACCAACAGAATGCCTAAGGCTGCCCTTATGTGGTCTCCTAGAGTAGGTTTTAACTGGGATGTAACCGGTGACAGAAGCACACAGGTAAGAGGTGGTACCGGGGTATTTACCTCTAGATTTCCGTTTGTGTGGGCTGGCGGTGCCTTCACCCAGTCTGGTGTTCTTTTAGACCAGAACCGTATAAACACTGCCACTGGTGCTCCTGCTGATGTTCAATTCATTGCAGACCCGAACGGACAACCTAAAAAAGCTTCAGCTTCAGGTCCAGGTGGAGTAATCACTGTGATTGACAATGATTTCAAACTTCCACAAATAGCCAGATCAAATATTGCTATTGACCAGCAGCTTCCGTTTGGTTTTGTAGGAACAGCTGAATTCCTGTATTCTAAGAATATCAATTCGTTCAGATTTACGAACATCAACTTGGTGAATCCATCTGAGACGTTGGCTGGCGCAGACAACAGATTACTTTATCCGGCTTCAATTCCGGCCAGAAAAAGATTGACCCAGTATGATGAGGTGGTTTATATTGACAATGTTAACGAAGGATACTCTTGGACTGCTACTGCTCAATTGCAAAAAACTTTTGAGAGCGGCTTCTATGCATCTCTTGCTTACTCTTATACAGAGTCAAAAGATTTATTCCCTGGCACTTCTTCACAAAACCACTCTAACTATTACAGAGTTGCTTCTGTGAATGGCTCAAACAATGTTGAGTTAGGCTTCTCTCCTTACAATGTTGGTAGCAGAATAGTAGGTGCTGTGTCTTACAGAAAAGAATACTTAGGTTTTTTGGGTACTTCAGTTACCTTATTCTACACTGGTCAATCAGGCCCTGGCTATTCCTACTTAGTGAGAGGAGATCTAAACCGTTCAGTTTTGGGTACTTCTGCCAGCAACCAGTTCAGCTTAATGTACATTCCCAGAAATGCAAGTGAAATTCAATTTGACGGAACTCCTGAGCAACAAGCAACCCAGTGGACTCAGTTAAACAATTTCATTGAATCACAGGAGTACTTAAGAGAGCGTAGAGGAGAATACGCCGAGAGAAATGCCGCAAGAACTCCTTTCACTCACCAATTCGACCTGAAAATTATTCAGGACCTTTTCGTGAACGTTGGTGGAAAACGTAACACGCTACAGCTTTCTCTTGATGTTCTTAACGTAGGCAACCTTATCAATAAGAACTGGGGCGAGAGAAGCGGATTTACCGGCTCTTATTGGGACAACAACTTCCAGGTTCTTGATTTAGCCCGTTTTGAAGGAAACACTCCAGTTTACAAATTCTCATTAAGAGATGGTGCTCAACCATACAATATCTCTGATGAGCCTATTGGTGGTTCAAGATGGACTGGTCAGGTTGGCTTACGCTATATCTTCAACTAAGTGCCTCATTTATTATTTACAAAACAAAGGCGAAACAAATGTTTCGCCTTTGTTTTTAACTTAAACATCACCTCTTACTCCTTCACTATAAGTCGTTTACTTCTTTGCATCAATTTTATTTAAACTATTGCTTTTAGAAAATTTGGCAGGAAAAGAATTCTCTATTACTTTTGCATCATCAAAACCACGGGGGATTAGCTCAGCTGGCTAGAGCGCTTGCATGGCATGCAAGAGGTCATCGGTTCGACTCCGATATTCTCCACATCAAAAGGCCCACTACTAAGTGGGCCTTTTCTGTTTATGCCCTTTAGGAACTGAGCGTTGTAAGTTCTTGCCTACGTTACCGGCTGTTGTGCTTTTTCCAATTGTTGGGCTAACTTGTGCCCTAAACTAACAGCGCTCCATCCTCTACATGAATTCAACCACCTTCAAGGCTTCCTCTTTCCGTAACACCCTGTCCCTGCTGCTTGGCCCTGCCCTGTTCTTACTTATTATAAACCTGAGCCTGCCCGAAGGTATGACTGCAGAGGCATTGGCAGTTTTGGCTTGTACTGCCTGGATTTCTACCTGGTGGATAACAGAACCAATTCCAATACCGGCTACCTCCTTGCTGCCAATTGTGATATTCCCTCTTTCCGGCGCTTTAGGATTAAATCAAACTACCTCCCAGTATGGTAACCCCATCATTTTCCTGTTCTTGGGCGGCTTTATTGTGGCCATTGCCATGGAGAAATGGAACCTGCACAAACGCATAGCACTCAACATCATTCATTTAGTGGGCACAAACCAAAGGAAGATAGTACTTGGGTTTATGCTGGCTACGGCCTTTCTTTCTATGTGGATTTCCAACACAGCCACTGCCATGATGATGCTTCCTATTGGCGTTTCTATCACCATGCAGTTGACCAGCTTTTCTGGGGAAGGCCCTATCAGCGCTGGCAATAAATTTGGGAAAGCCTTGATGCTGGGCATTGCCTACTCTGCTTCCATAGGCGGTTTAGCCACGCTTGTGGGTACTCCGGCCAATGCCATTCTGGTAGCGGTAGTAGGGCAGCAATTCCAGATGGAAATTTCTTTTTTGCAGTGGATGCTATTAGGAGTTCCTGTAACCTTTGTGCTTTTGTTTATATGCTGGTTTTATCTGGTGCGGGTGTCTTTTCCGCTTCACAATGAGAAGAGCCAAAACGGTAAAGCAGAAATAGAATCTCAGTTAGCAATATTGGGACGCATTTCAACGGAGGAGAAGTGGGTGTTGGCTGTGTTTGCCTTTACAGCCCTGGCTTGGTTAACCCGAACTTTTGTATTGAACAGGTTCTTTCCGGAACTAGACGACAGTATGATTGCCATGTTTGGTGCTATCTTGCTGTTTCTGATTCCGGCCTCTTCTACCCAAAACAAAGAGAAACTGTTAGACTGGAGTATTGCCGAGAAGATTCCGTGGGGAATATTGCTGCTGTTTGGCGGCGGCTTGGCCATTGCCTTAGGCTTTAAAGACTCAGGACTAGCTGCCTGGATTGGTACCAAAATGACCCTGCTCCAAGGCGTAAGCGTGCTGCTCATTTTCCTGACAATTATTGCGGTTATCAACTTCTTAACCGAAATCACCTCCAACACTGCCACTGCCACCATGATGCTGCCTGTGCTTTCCTCTCTGGCTCTGGCTATTGACATTCACCCATTCGGACCTATGGTGGCTGCTTGTATGGCCTCCTCTTGCGCCTTTATGTTGCCCGTGGCCACGCCACCCAATGCCATTGTCTTTGGTTCCGGCTTTATAAAAATGCAGGACATGATCAGAACAGGCTTTGTACTGAACCTAATTTCTGTAGTGGTTCTGACTCTGGCAGTATATTATCTCCTTCCTGTGGTATGGCATATAGATGTTTTGTCTCTGCCTGCTGAGCTCAAGCCCTAACAGGTAAACAGCAGAAGCTTGTTTTGAGCCCATTTTTCAAAAATCAGCTTAAAAACAGCCCAGCCGTATGAGCATTTAACAAAACAGGCTCTTTAAGATGACTTTACTGCAAAAGAGCGCCTCTGCACTGAGCAGGGGCGGCTTTTCTTTTGCAGTAAATTGTTTTGTGGGGGCTTAAACAAACAGTCCTTCCACTGAAAGGTACCGCTCACCGGTGTCATAGCAGAAAGTTAACACACGGGCTCCTTTCTCAACCTCCGCCAGTTTTTGGGCAACGGCCGCCAATGATGATCCAGAAGAAACACCAATGAAAAGTCCTTCTTCTTTGGCAGCGCGGCGGGTATACTCAAATGCATCTGGTGGAGCCACCTGAATTACACCGTCTAAAACCTCTGTGTCTAAAATAGAAGGCACAAAACCGGCACCAATCCCTTGGATTGGGTGCGGGCCCGGAGCTCCGCCACTTAATACCGGTGACAGCGTAGGCTCAACGGCAAACACCTTCAGGTTCGGGAATTTCTCTTTCAGTACTTTGCCCACACCTGTAATATGGCCACCGGTACCAACGCCAGTGATCAAATAATCCAGCCCGTCAGGGAAATCTGCCAGTACTTCCTGCGCGGTGGTTTCAACGTGAATTTTGGTGTTGGCTTCGTTATCGAACTGCATAGGTATCCAGGCATTCTCATCTTGGTCAGCCAGTTCATGTGCGCGCTCAATGGCACCTTTCATGCCTTTCTCACGCGGAGTGAGTTCTAATTGAGCACCGTAGGCGGCCATCAGGCGGCGGCGCTCAATTGACATTGATTCGGGCATAACCAGTGTAAGGGAGTATCCTTTCACTGCAGCCACCATGGCCAAACCCACACCGGTGTTTCCTGAAGTAGGCTCTATGATGCGGCTGTTTTCTTTTAAGATACCGCGTTTCTCGGCGTCTTCGATCATAGACAAGGCAATACGGTCTTTGATGCTTCCGCCTGGGTTGGCCCGCTCCAACTTCATGTACACTTGGGCATCAGCACCGAACAAGCGGTTAATCCGCACTACTGGCGTGTTGCCGATGGTCTGTAAAACGTTTTCTGCTTTCATATTATAAAAAGACTGTTGCTAGTGAAGAGGCAGTTGCTAAAAAACTGCTCTCAAATGGTAAAACAAGTAGATGTTACTCCGTCAAGTCAATAAAGTTAGTAGACTTAGCCAAAGATTAAAATTCTTTTTAGTCAGCTACCGTAATCGTTGATGAAACTATATAGAGAAATCAAGAATGTCTTCAGGGGCTTCAGAACGACTTACCTTAATCTGGGCTCTATGATAGAGCCTTGAAAAGGGCGGGACACTTTCCGTAAGCCACACATTTCCGCCAATGATACTGCGCGCACCAATGGTAGTACTGCCTCCTAGTATAGTAGCCCCGGCGTAAATAATGACGTGGTCTTCCAGCGTAGGGTGCCGTTTCAGATCTTGCATATGTTTGGCCACGCTCAATGCGCCCAGAGTCACGCCTTGGTACAGCTTCACGTATTTGCCAATGACCGTGGTTTCGCCAATGACAATGCCGGTGCCGTGGTCAATGCAAAACGGAAAATCAATGCTGGCGCCTGGGTGAATGTCAATACCCGTCCGGTCATGGGCAGATTCGGTGAGAATGCGCGGCAGCAACGGAACTCCTGCCTGGTACAGCACGTGCGCAATACGGTAAACGGCAATGGCATAGAACCCTGGGTAAGAACGCATTACCTCTTCTACGTGGCGGGCGGCCGGGTCTTCCTGCATGATAAAATGAGCATCGGCAAGGAGCTGCTCGTGTAACCAGGGCAATTGTTTTATAAAGTGGTTTACGGTCTCGGAGGCGGAAAACGGACTGATATGCTGCACCCCTTCCAATAATTTTTCCAGTTCCTGCTCCAGAAAACTGGCCTCCTGCCCCAGTGCCTGTGCGCTTTTAAAGGGCTGCTCGGCCAACGGCGGAAACAACATTTGCAGCAACCTGTTCAGAAACTGGCAGAGCAACCCAGTAGGGATCCGGAGCTGGTTTTGCTGGTGCAACCCCCACAGTTTCTGTAAAAAAGATTCTTCCATAAAAGTACGTACGCAAATAGGTTGCAAAGCTATACACCATGGCTGTAATAACACAGAAAACCTGATACCCTTTGCTAAACCAACTCTCGTTAAGGCACCACAACTATACGTTTTCGACCTATTTTCTTTAAAACAGACCAAAAAGAGTGTCTGCATCTCAAGCCCATCTCTTCCGTACTAACAAGCTTTGTGTAACTTCACGCCTATGGCAATTTGGTCTAACTTCTTTGGCAAAAAGCCTCCTAAACTGGGGCAGCCAGCTCTTTCAGTACAAGAGAGAGTGAGTGCCCTAAAGCATTTGCCGCCCTTCCTGAAGATGGTGTGGCAAACCAACCCCCGTATGGCTTTGGTCAACGTGGTGCTGCGGGCACTGCGGGCGGGTATTCCGCTGGCAATACTGTATGTGGGGCAACTGATAATTGACGAGGTGGTACGCCTTACCCAAACCACCGGCGGCTCCACCAACTACCTTCTTACGCTGGTGGCCGTAGAGTTTGGGTTGGCCGTTGTCTCAGATGTATTGAACCGGGGCATTGCCCTAATTGATGGGCTGCTGGGCGATTTATTTGCGAATCAGTCTTCTATAAAACTCATGGAGCACGCCGCCGAGCTAGACCTTGACCAGTTCGAGGACTCAGCTTTCTATGACAAACTGGAGCGCGCCCGCCGCCAAACCCTCAGCCGAACCGTGCTCATGAGTCAGGTGCTGGGGCAGCTGCAGGATATATTGACCATGGTGATTTTAGCAGTGGGTCTGGCAGCTTTTAACCCTTGGCTGCTGCTGTTACTGTTTATAGCCGTGCTGCCAGCTTTTTTGGGCGAATCACATTTCAACGAAAGAAGCTATTCGCTGGTGCATGGCTGGACACCTGAGCGCCGTGAGCTGGACTACCTCCGCCAAACCGGTGCCAGCGATGATACTGCCAAAGAAGTGAAAATATTTGGTCTTTCTGGTTTTCTGGTGAACCGCTTCCGGGAATTATCTTCTAAATTTTACCTCGATAACAAAAAGTTGTCTACCCGCCGGGCCGCTTGGGGAAGCGTGTTTGCCTCGCTCGGAAGCGCGGGTTACTATGGCGCCTATGTTTATCTTATTCTGCAAACCGCCGCTGGCGTAGTTTCCATTGGCCAGCTCACTTTTTTGGCCGGCTCTTTTATGCGCATGCGGGGTCTGCTGGAGGCTGTATTGAATAGGTTCACCAGTGTGGCCGAGGGATCGCTGTACCTGCAGGACTTTTTCGACTTTTTTAACCTGCAACCTAGAATACAGCGGCAAGCTTCGGCTCCTACATTCCCGCGCCCTATTCTGCACGGCTTTACGTTTGAAAACGTAGGCTTCAAATACCGTAACACTGAAAAATGGGCCATCCGGAACCTTAACTTCACACTTAGAGCCGGTGAAAAACTGGCTTTGGTTGGTGAAAACGGTGCCGGCAAAACTACCCTTGTCAAACTCCTCTCCCGCCTCTACGACCCCACCGAAGGCCGTATTTTATTAGACGGAGTAGACCTGCGAGAGTATAACCCAGAAGACTTGCGTCGCGAAATAGGGGTTATTTTCCAGGACTTCGTCCGTTTTCAGATGACCGCGGGCACCAACATCGCCATTGGCCGCATTGACGAGAAGGAAAACCGCCCCCGCATTGAATCTTCGGCGCAACAAAGCCTGGCAGATACGGTTATTTCCAAACTGCCCGAAGGTTATGACCAAATCATTGGTCGCCGGTTCAGCAAAGGTGTAGATTTATCTGGCGGAGAGTGGCAAAAAATAGCTTTGGGCCGTGCCTACATGCGTGACGCTCAGCTCCTGATTCTGGACGAGCCAACCGCCGCCCTGGATGCCCGTGCCGAACACGAGGTATTTCAGCGATTCTCTGAGCTCACCCAAGGCAAAACTGCCGTGCTCATCTCCCACCGCTTCAGCACCGTTAGAATGGCCGACAGAATTCTAGTGATCGAGAACGGTCAGTTCGTGGAAATGGGCTCACATGAAGAACTCATTGCCAAAGGCGACAGATACGCTGAGTTGTTCCGGCTGCAGGCAAAGGGGTATTTGTAACTGATTGTTGGTTGCTGATTGTTGATTGTTTTAATGTGAAGGATCAAAACAAACCACTCACGTAAACATTTTAGACCTACTTTTAGAAAAAGAGGCCGATAATTGGAAAGCGCCATTCTCTCTCCCCAAGGGAGAGGGTTAGGGTTAGGGGCACGGTAACTATGAAACAAAAGCCTCAAAATTCTCCAATTCCCCGCTTATTGGCACAGACGCTCGCAGGTCTTGAAGACGCTGTGAAGTCTATTGAGCTACCATTTTAGGCTAATTTTTCAGAAAACAGGCCAAAAACGCACTTCCTCATCAAGCGTTTGTCCATACCCATTGCTACTCTTGGAGATATTCCCCCCTTTGAAGGGGGCGAAGGGGGATGTTTACACCTGCCGGTCCACGCATTCCTAAAACTGTTTTCGGCCTATTTTTCAGAAAGCAGCCTTAAAACAGCACCTACCCAGCCTTCTCCAGAGACCTATACTTGCTGTGATTCCCAAAAACCAGATAAAGAAATGCCAATGCACAAAGCCCGGCTGCGGCCCAAAACGGATAAGGAAGCGTAGAAGCATCATTACCGTACAACCATCCCGATACAAAAGCGCCCATGCCAATACCGGTTTCCAATGCAATATAAATAGTGGCCATGGCACGTCCCCGGTTCTGGGGGTGGCTCAGGTCAATGCACCAGGCGTACAACGTAGGTGAGTTCATGCCCGAACCCACGCCAAACAAAATGGCCGCAACTAAGAATTGAAACTTAGTTGTAGCCGTAGCCAGCGTGACCATAGAAATCACTAATATCACTGAAGAAACCTTTAACACCCGTACCCTACCATATTTATCAGAGGCGCGACCGGCTAAAAACCGGATACCTAGCGAGGAAACCGTGAAGAAAGTAAAAAAGAGTCCTTTGTTGCCCATCTGCAGGTGCTCACTGAAATCAGGAGCAAGAGTAAGTACCGCGCCAAAACAAAAGATATTGAGCAGCATGACAATGAAGGGAGGCAGTACATTGGGCTCGAAAATCTCATGGCGGCGCACCCTTAGCAGCCGTAAACTGAAACGCTGCGGACGAGGCAAGGTCTCCCTCATACCCGACAACACCAGCACCGACAGCAACGCCAGCCCTGCCGATCCTACGAACAGGTACTGTATGGACATAAACTTACCTAACTCACCCCCTAACGCCGGGCCGGCGGCCATGCCCAAACTTCCCGCCAAACCAAAGATTCCAATAGCCTCGCCCCTGCGTGACAACGGCACCACATCGGCTATGTAGGCAGAGTTGCCTGTGGGTGTGAAACCCGTGGAAAAACCGTGCAGCAGGCGCAAAAGCAAAAATCCGAAGACTGTAGTAAACACGGGGTACAGCAGTCCGCATACCACGCACACCAACACACCAAAATACATAACGGGCATTCGGCCCCAGGTATCGGCGAGCTTTCCGCTGAAGGGTCTGGAGATGCAGGCGGTAATGGCAAACAAACCAATGATTAAGCCTTTGTATTCTTCGCCACCCAGGCGCGTCAGGTAACTGGGCAGCTCGGGAATGAGCATGTTAAAGCTGGCAAAGAACAAGAAGGAGCTAAGGCAAAGCAACCAGAATTGCAGCGTATAGACCTGGGGAGTAGCTGAGGACATTCTTATATAAAACAGAAGCCGCAAAGGTCTGAAAGTTTGCCCAAGCCTACAAAGACAGATGTCCTTTTGACCTGTTTTCAGGAAAACAAGCTAAAAACGCAACTCCTGCACCCGCTAATCAGTAATGAACGCAACACAAAGATCCGCACATTCGCCCCCTCACAATAAGTGCTTCAAAACTTGTGACATTGCATAACGAACAACGATTAACGGATAACGAAAAACAAAATTCGTATCTTCCGTTTTTGAATTCCAACTCTATGAAAAAAAGATTCCGCAGTGCCGCTGCGCTACTCTTGATAGCGGCTGCCTGTAGCCAACCTGGTCAGAAAAGCAGCTCCGGTACTGGCAACAAATTCTCAGACGCCACCATCCGCAACATCTACACCTTGCAAGACGAGCGCAAAACTGAAGGCCTACTGCCTTTTCTGCAGCGCCCTGAGGCTATGTACCGTCGTGAAGCTGCCTTAGCATTTGCCTCAGTGCAGGACACTGCCGCTGTTTCTGCCTTGACTCCGTTACTGCAAGACCCAGAGGCCGAAGTACAGAAAGCCGCTGCCTATGCGCTTGGTCAAATAGGAAAATCGTCGGCAGAACAAGCTTTGATAGCAGCGTACGGCTCTATCACCAATCCTGCAGTTCGGGCTGAAATACTGGAAGTCTGGGGAAAAGTAGCTACTCAACGAGGTCTGGACATGTTATCTATGATTTCATCTGGTGACTCTGAACTTCAACGAGGACAAGCGTGGGCGTTATACCGGGCTGGCCAACGGAAACTGAATTATGGTGCCGCTTTAAAGAAAGCCAGCAATTTATTGAGTGCCAAAGATGAAGCCACCCGACTAGGGGCCGCTCATTTTTTAGGTCGTACGCCTAACTTAGATGTTAGTGCCCTGAAACAGCCATTGTTCACTGTGGTGCGGCAAGACCCTAGTGCCCACGTACGCATGGCCGCAGTGCTGGCCTTAGGTAAAATGACTGATACCAGCGGAGTTGCCCCTGTCATAACCCAGGTACTGCGCAACGATACTGATTACCGGGTGCGGGTAAATGCCGTACGTCCGCTGCACAATTTAGCGTATGCCCAGGTGAAAGACGCTGCCTTTGCTGCACTTTCAGACAAACACCCGCACGTGGCACTGGCTGCCGCTGAATATTTAACGGCCAAAGCTCCTGCTTCAGAATCGGGTAGATTATTAGAGGAAGCTAACAAGCAGTCAAAGTGGCGTGTGAGAGCTGCTCTTTTTGGAGCCGCTTTGGCAACAGCCCCCTCTGCTCAAAAAAGTGCGGTTGCCCAACAGATACAGCAGCGATATACTACTAGTAAAGACCCTTATGAAAAAGCCGCTCTTCTTACGGCTTTGAGCAAAGACCAGAACCAGTTCAAGTTCATTCAAGAGCAGGTATTCACTGCCAAAGACCCGGTTATCGGCACCACCGGACTAGAAACCTTGGCTTCTATCAGGGGCCGGAAAGACTTTAATCAAGCCAACGCCGCAGAATTCAGCAATATTTTTAAACGAGCCGTAGAGTCTGGCGACGTGGCTTTAGTGGGCATCGGGGCTGGAGCTATTCGTAATCCGGACCTAGGCATGAGATTCTCATTTCCAGACAAATCTTTCCTGACCCAAGCCCGCGACAAACTCACCCTACCCCGCGATGTGGAAACCCACATTGAGCTGCAGAAAACCATTGATTATTTAGAAGGAAAACCAGAAAGTCCGGTAGCCAAAACACCCTTCTCGCACCCTATCAATTGGGCAACGGTGAACAGCCTCTCTAAAGACCAGAAAGCTTTGCTCCGTACATCAAAAGGCGATATAACCCTTCAATTGTACGTAGAGGATGCCCCCGGCTCAGTAGCCAATTTTGTGGAGTTGGTGAAGAAAGGCTTCTATGATGGCAAGAATTTTCACCGTGTGGTGCCCAACTTTGTGGTACAGGGCGGCGACCCGCGTGGCGACGGCTGGGGCAGCTCAGACTACGCTATCCGCTCAGAATTCCCGAACCTGCACTACCTGGAAGGCACCTTAGGCATGGCCAGTGCCGGCAAAGACACCGAAAGCGTGCAATGGTTCATCACCCACTCCCCCACCCCGCACCTAGACGGCCGCTACAGCATCTTCGCCCATGTAATAAAAGGCATGGATGTGGTGCATCAACTGGAGATTGGCGATAAGATTGAGAAGGTGACGTTGGTGAAGTAGTATATGGTTGTTAGTGTTTAGGGGAAACTCATCTCCTCTTTTTTCTCCCAGCATTCGTTCAAGAAGCATGGATAAACTATCATTCCTTTAGAGTTGCTTACATTTTAACTACTGCAGTATTTAAGATTAAATAAAAAAGAGAAATGCCCCATTTGATAGATGCATTTGATGATTACAATGACTTCGGCCGGACCCGATATTTTATCATCTGTTTTGATAAGTTACCTTCTAGTTTAAGTTTTGAAACAGCCCTCAAGGCAAGTAAAGAATCAATGGAACAGGTAGTTACCTCCCTTGACTTTGAAAAAAATAAGCTAGTGGAGGTTTTCAAGAACTGGAGCACAGAAGATGACAAAGATTCAGACTCTTCAAAAGATTATCCCTACCAGTACCTATTGAAAAGTACAGCCAAGGCTTTACTTATTTGGGTTTCTCTGAACAACAATGAACTCTACGTTGAATTCTTGTATGATGCAACAGATTTGAATTTGGAGCAAGAGGTAATCTCTTTGAATAAAACCTTGCGTGTTGAATTTGGCACTAATAAGGCTCCTACGTTTAAAGTTCTCACTTATGATTCAAAGCATTTTGACACCGAGGATGTCAAGAGTGAGTTTCTACAGGTAAACATAGAAGAACATTATAATGATGACTTTCAGGAGATAAACAGCATCATAGAAAACTCCCTGGAACAGGAAAGATCTGGCCTGATTCTGCTGCATGGAGCGCCTGGCACCGGAAAGACTTCCTATATTAAGCACCTACTTTCACGTTTCCATGAGCACAATTTCATATTTGTGCAAAATGAATTTGTAAAGGATTTATTGAACCCTGACTTCATCTCGTTCTTGTTGAAGAACAGGAACTCTATTTTAGTCATAGAAGATGCCGAAAAAGTAATAACCACTAGAGAGAACATTCATGAGAACTCCGTGGCCTCTACCATTCTGCAATTAACTGACGGGCTTTTCAGTGACTATTTGAACATTAAAATTATCTGCACCTTCAACACCAATATTGACAGAGTTGACAAAGCTTTGCTCCGGAAAGGTCGTTTGATTGCTAATTATGAGTTCAAGCCTCTTTCATCAGAAAAAACAAATAAGCTATTGCAAACATTAGGTCACACCACTACCGACACAGACATGTCGCTCGCTGACATCTTCAATTATGAAGACAAAGCTTTTGAAACAGCAGGCTCCAGAAAGAAGATTGGCTTTTAACTCTGCTCCATCAGCGCAAATTTTTACTGAACAGTATCTATAAAAGCAGAAGCCGCCCCACTACTGGAGCGGCTTCTCTTTTATGGCCCTAGCTCTTTTCAGTCTGTTTTTCAGAAATTAGGCTGAAAACAGAAAAGCGGTATCCCCTCTCCCTCGAGTAGAGGGTTAGGGGACAACCATTTGCTATGAAGCAATACCTCTTGCCTAATTCAGGCTGTTAAACTTACCTTGAATAGCTGCTTTTACAGCTTGAACCGTAGTTTCCCCTCATCCTAACCTTCTCCCCTAAGGAGAAGGGACAGCGATAATGCGTTTTAAGACAGTTTTCCAGAAAACAGGCCAAAAATAGATTTACGCCGTTGGGTGCTGGGGCACGAACACCACTTTCTTGGTTTCAAAGAACTCTTCGTTGAAGTAACTGTTCAGTTCAAATACCTCATGCACCAGCCCTGCCTCGGCTAGTTCTTCTTCTAAATCACCGCCTTTCAGATAATACAGCCCTTGCTCCGGCACGCTCTCTTTCTTGAAGCTAAACTGAATCCACTGGTAGAAAGTAGCCAATCTGGCCACCGCACGACTCACTATATAGTCATACTTCTCATGCACCTGCTCAGCGCGGGTATGGCTGGCTTTCACATTATGTAATTTCAGCTCGTGCGCAATCTCCTGCACCACGTGAATCTTCTTGCCAATGGAATCTACCAAATGAAACTTCACCTCGGGGAACAGAATGGCTAATGGCAACCCTGGCAATCCGCCGCCCGTTCCCACGTCCATTACGCTGGTACCCGCCGGGAACTGTACCACTTTGGCAATGCCCAGCGAGTGCAGAATATGGTTCACCATCAGGTTGTCCATGTCTTTGCGGGAGATGACATTGATTTTGGAGTTCCATTCCCCGTACAACTCCACCAGCTGCGAAAACTGCTGCTGTTGCTCAGGAGTGAGATCTGGAAAATATTGGAGAAGAATATCGACGGAGTTCGCGTTCATAGGCTCAAAGATAATTAAAAGAGTCCTGAGTCTCGAGTTCTGAGTCTTGAGTTTTGAAGTAAGTGCAGGAGGTGCGTTTTTGCGTTGTTTTCTAAAATTTAGGCTGAAAACGATTTTATATTTAAAGCTTCTCCTTTTACGCCTATTATAAGCAGACTTCCCCTTTGAAGGGGGCGAAGGGGGGATGTTTACACCTGCCGGGCATGGTGTTCCAACCATTTCTGTTTACGGACAGGGCTTTACCTTTCCGCTGCGGTGGCCAACGTGTTCCGCCTGCAATAGAACATCATCAATAACTAAGCAGGGCGTATGCTATACGCCCCTACAGATCAGCAATACGTGTCTCTCCTGTATACATCCCCCTTCGCCCCCTTCAAAGGGGGGAATCTGCTAGAGCATGCACTATCGCCTTGGCAACTGGAGAACACCTGAACAGCGTTTTCGGCTTAATGTCGCAAAAACAGACCTAAAACACCAGAAGCAGCCCTCGGGCTGCTTCTGGTGTTTTAGGTCTGACGTCTTGTGTCTAAAATCTAATATCCAACGTCTAACATCTAAATCAAGTGTTTCTTATTTTTCACCATGTCATAGAGCAACTCGCGGGCGCGGTGAAGCTGGGCTTTTACGGTTCCTAGCGGGGCACTCAATTCAGTGGCTATTTCTTCATAGGAGAGTTCATCAAAATAACGGAGGGTCACGAGGCGCTGGTACTTATCAGGCAGTTTGCTCACGATGTACTGCATGATCTCGATTTTCTGGTTTTTGATAGCCGTCTCCTGCGGGTTCAGGTTGTTGTCTTTAAAGTCGATGGTGATCTCGTCGCCGTTGTCAATCTTGATGGCGGAGTCAATGCTCATCGTTTTGATCTTGTTCTTCCGGATGAAGTCGATGCAGTTGTTCGTGGCGATACGGAAAAGCCAGGTACTGAAGGCATACTCGGGGTTGAACTTGTGCAGGTTACGGAAGGCTTTCGCAAAAGCTTCGATGGTGAGGTCTTCGGCGTCATCGGCGTTACGCACCATCTTGAGCACCACGTGATAAACCGGCTTTTTGTATATCTGCATCAGCTCTGCATATGCCTTCTCATCCCCATCTTCCACGGCCGACTGAATCAGTTTAAAATCGTGTTTCGCTTTCGCGGAGAATTGCTTGTTTACTTCCATCTTACCTTTTTAGTCGTTAGAACAGAGATTCCAATCCCTATATAATTGAGGTAATACCCCAGTTCCAGTACAGGCAACAGCCACCATTTAAGTGGGTCATGTAACCGGCGGGCTACTGGCAGATATGTGCAATATAGTGCCACATACCTCACTCCAATAATAACGCCAACCCAGTGCAATTGGTACTGAACCCCCAAAAGAACTCCTGATATTACATAAAACAGTATGTTAGACAGGACAAAAAGTCCGATTCTGAACTGTGCTTTTTTCTTATAGTGCCTTCCGGCGGCTAAATGTCTTCTTTTTTGTTTCCACCAGCTGAGCCACCGCGTCTCGGGGGCACTTTCTGTTTGCGCGTCTTTCTCAATGACAATCTGAACGGCAGAATGTTTGGCGGCTTCCTGCACAAACAAGTCATCATCACCGCCTACAGATCTGATATGGCTGGCAAAACCTTTATTCCGTAAGAACGTGGTTTTGGTGTAGGCTAAGTTTCGGCCCACTCCCATGTACGCTCTCCCCTTCTTGGCAAACGACAGATACTGCATTGCCGTCAAGAAGGTTTCAAAACGGATTAAATGATTTAAGAATCCATATATACGCATATACGGAGAAACGCCCAAAATGATATCCCCACCTGCTGAAAATCCTGCGGCCATTCGTTGCGCCCATTGGGCAGAAACAGGTCTGCAGTCAGCGTCTGTGAACAGTAGGTGCTCATTCTGTGCCGCTTTTATGCCCAGAAACAACGCCACTTTTTTATGGCTCATGTACCGCGCCTCTTCTTTTACCCGCACCAACTTAACCTGCGGGTGCTCCAGCATGTACTCCTTCACCAGCACGTGGGTGCCGTCCCAGGAGCGGTCATCTATGATGATAATTTCAAAAGGCGCCGGATACTCTTGCTGTACCAGCATTGGCAACAGTTCCTGCAGGTTCTTTACTTCATTATGGGCGGCCACCAAAATAGACAGCGGCGGCAGATCTTCTGCCCGTGCTGGCGCTGGATCTTTATAGAAAGCGAGCGGCAGAAAATAATAAAACTCATAAAAAAACTGAATCAGCACTATAAGCCCGAGCAGACTTAATGGCAAATATTGAGCTAAAATGGGTAAATCTGAAAACAAGCAAAAAAGATTAAAAGGAAGGGAATAGTTTGGCTGTAAAGATAACCTGAAGTAGGATTAATTTCTCCACCTCACATAGGCTACTTCATACCCGTTCATGCTAAGTACAAGGCTGTCATTCGTCAATTTTTTTATTCGGCTTCTCTCCGTTCCGTAATCATAGTAAACTATCAATGAATCTCCTTTCAACAGGTAAGGCATGTTTCCGTCGCCGTCATAGTCTACCACAAACAGACCATCTTTTGTTAAATCAAAAGTAGCATGCGGGTCATTTAAATCACTCACCCAGGCATGAAAAAGCTTTTCTAAAGGCACAGATGCATTCACAATCTGAGTTTTCTGCGCTTTCTTATCAGCAGTGGCATCAGAGACCGGTTCAGTTGAAGTCAGACTACCTGAAGCGGAGCCAGCGTCGCCTTCCATGGCTGCCTCACCGGCAATGGAAGTTTCAGAGGCTAGATTTGCCTCCCTCTCTAGGTTTTCCTTCCCCCCACATGAGCCAGTAAAAACCAGTGCCAACCATAAGCTTACAACTTTAACATACGTTTTCATTTATTGCATTTTTACAGACTTGAATGTTGAACCAAATGTAGCACAAATTTTGATGCGTGGCGGTTATCCGCAGGGCAATCTGTATCTTTGTGGTTTGGAGAAAGAGTGGCTTTGGCAAAAATGCCAACCTTCTGCCGCACAAGAACTAAAAGGTAGATTTCTCCGGCACTTTACCTGTTGTACATGACTTTTGATTTAGTAGCGAAAGATCCCGCTTCCAAAGCCCGCGCCGGCGTTCTTACCACGGCGCATGGCACCATACAAACCCCTATTTTTATGCCGGTAGGCACTGCCGGCACCGTAAAAGCCGTGCACCAGCGCGAGCTGCACGACGACATTCAGGCCCAAATCATTTTAGGTAACACCTATCACTTATACTTGAGACCAGGACTGGATGTGCTGGGTAAAGCTGGCGGATTGCACAAATTTAACGGCTGGGACAAACCTATCTTGACCGATAGCGGCGGCTATCAGGTTTTCTCCCTTTCCGGCACCCGCAAGATTGTGGAAGAGGGCGTGAAATTCCGCTCCCATATTGACGGCTCTAGGCACCTGTTCACTCCTGAGAATGTGATGGACACCCAGCGCGTGATTGGGGCCGATATTATCATGGCTTTTGACGAGTGCACCCCTTACCCTTGCGACTATAAGTACGCAAAGAATTCAATGGAGCGTACCCACCGTTGGCTGCAGCGTTGCATTGACCGTTTTGACGCTACTGAAGGACATTACGGCTATGAGCAAACCCTCTTCCCAATTGTGCAGGGCAGCACCTACAAAGACTTGCGCATACAGTCTGCCGAGACCATTGCCAGTAAAGGAAGACCGGGCAACGCCATTGGTGGCTTAAGCGTGGGCGAGCCCGCCGAGATGATGTACGAAATGACGGAACTGGTATGTGACATACTGCCCGCCGACAAACCGCGTTACCTCATGGGTGTGGGCACGCCAGCCAACATTCTAGAGAACATTGCCTTGGGCGTAGACATGTTTGACTGCGTATTGCCGACCAGAAATGCCAGAAACGGCATGCTTTTCACTACTCAAGGGATCATCAACATCAGAAATGAGCGCTGGAAAGAAGATTTCTCGCCAATTGATGCTGAGTTGGGTGGCTACGTGAGCTCGTTTTACAGCAAGGCTTATCTGCGCCACCTCATGCACGCCACCGAAATGCTGGGTGCCCAGATTGCCAGCGTGCACAACCTCACGTTCTTCCTGTGGCTCGTGGGTCAGGCCAGAGAGCAAATCTTAGCCGGCACCTTCCGCACCTGGAAAGACGAAATGGTGAAAAAGTTAATGACCAGACTTTAATTAGAAATTAGAAATTATGAATTAGAAATTGGGGATGCTCCTTTTTCAGTTGTCTTAGAAATCAGAAGTCATTTCTAATTTCTAATTTTTAATTCATAATTAAACAGTGTGAAGCTTTTAGATAAATATATTCTCCAGAAGTTCCTGACCACGTTCGTGTTTGTGGTGATCATTCTGATTGCGGTAATCTGCGTGATTGACTTTGTAGAGAAGAATGATGATTTCATTCAGCACAACCTCCCCGTGAAGATCATTGTGTTCGATTATTACATGAACATGATTCCGCATTACATCAACATGCTGAGCCCTATCACGGTGTTTATTGCTACGGTGTTTGTGACGGCAAAGCTTGCCACACGTACGGAAATTGTGGCTATTCTGAGCAGTGGTGTCTCTTTTAAACGGATGCTGGTGCCTTACATCATCGGGTCTATCATCATCGGGATACTTATCTTCTTTTTCGCTTCGTATGTTATTCCTACTGCCAACAAAACACGCGTTGCTTTTGAGATTAAGTATGTAAAGAACCCTTACACGTTTGAGGGGCGAAATGTGCATTTCCGTATTGGGCCAGAAACTTATGCTTACCTGGAAAGCTATAACAACCACGCCAATGTGGGCTATAAGTTTACGCTGGAAAAAATCAGAAAACAGGAGCTGCTGAGCAAATTGACTTCTGAGAGCATTCGCTGGGACAGTACCAAACAAAAGTGGCACATGGACAGCTACACCCTGCGCACCTTTAACGGCGATAAAGAGACCATTCAACATGGCGGAGCGGTTGACACCACGCTCAACATGCTGCCCAAAGATTTTGCCAGTACCTACCGCCTGAAAGAAACCCTCACCAATGCAGAGCTAAACGCACTCATAGATGAGAAAATCTTACGTGGCGCCACGGATGTGGAAATGTACATGACTGAAAAGTACGAGCGCATGAGTTACCCTTTTGCCATTACCGTGCTTACCATTATTGGCGTGATTCTGAGTTCCAGGAAGGTACGAGGAGGCGTCGGCCTGCAGATAGCACTCGGATTCGTGCTGGCCTTCGTGTTTATTATCTTCGTGATGATGAGCCGGAGCCTAGCCTCGGTAGGCGGTATTCACCCCATGTTTGCCGCCTGGATTCCGCTCATTGTATTCTCCGGCATTGGTATATTCCTGTACAAAACGGTACCTCGGTAATGGTTGATTGCTGATTGTCTATTGCTGATTGTTCATTGACTGATCTCTTCTGGCGCAAGCGTCCGCTTGCGCCAGAAAATCAACAATTAGTTACTCCTGTTTTAGGCTTGATTTCACAAAAACAGGCCTAAAACAACACAGAAACTTAATTGCTCCTTCTTCATTGTTCATTACTCATTCTCACTTGGAAGCACCTCGTTTTAAAGACTTTTTTGAGCTTCACTTCATTATTCTGCTGTGGGGATTCACCGCTATTTTAGGCAAGCTTATTTCAATTCCGGCGGTGGAGTTGGTGTTCTACCGCACCCTGTTCACAGCTCTTGCGCTGGCAGTTTTGATCAAATACCGGAAGCAGCCATTCAATATTGGGCGGGCAGAAATCATTAAAATTGCGAGTGTAGGCTTTCTGATTGCCGGGCACTGGATTCTGTTTTTCGCCTCTGCCCGGGTATCTTCGGTGTCAATCTGCTTGGCGGGATTGTCTACCGCCAGCCTCTGGACTTCTATTCTGGAACCCATCTTCACAAACAAGAAAATTAAGCCTCATGAGGTGGCCTTGGCCGTTCTCATAATGGTGGGGCTTTACATTATCTTCCGATTTGAGTTTGACCATGCCCTGGGTATTTTTATGGCCGTGGCTTCTGCGTTTTTGGCTTCTTGCTTTACCATCATCAACAGTGGCCTCACCAAACGGCTGCCTGCCACCACCATTACCTGCTATGAGATGGCCGGTGCCTGGCTGGCTACTACGCTGTTCCTGCCCTTTTATCAACTTTGGTTGTCAGAAAATGGCGAGCTTCAGTTAGGGGTAAACACATCAGATGTGCTTTGGATAGGAATTCTAACCATTGTCTGCACGTTCTATGCCTACACCGCTGCCGTACGCCTCATGCAGAAATTCAGCGCCTACACCATGAACCTGACGGTGAACTTAGAGCCTGTATATGGAATTCTGCTGGCTTTCTTCATTTTCAAAGAAGGCGAAAGAATGTCGGCGGGCTTTTACTACGGGGCGGCTATCATTCTATTCAGTGTATTCCTGCACCCAATTCTGGAAGCGCTGATCAACCGCCGGCAGCGCAAGCTAAAGAGTGCCCTGCCAAACTGAGTATTCTGCTGGGAAACTCACGTTTTCGGGCTGATTTCCGGAAAACAGGCCGAAAACGGTAGAGCCGGAACCAGACATAGATGCGCACACCGCTCCCATTTGGTACAACTGTTCCTTTAACTCTCCCAGCACCGGGTATTTGGGGAAGAGGCTCAGCTCAAAGTCATTCACCACTTCATTTTTCCAGGTTATCGGGTCCTGCTTCAGTAGCGATCTTAAATCTTTTTCAGGAGTGCGTGGCACTACCCCCGCGTAAGCCTCAGCGGTGCTAATAGCCAAGTTGGGGTACACTAGCACAATGTGCCACCCTTTCAGGTCCAGATTGATTTCTTCAAACACATCACCTTTCTCTACTGCCAGCACCGGTTCGTTTTTAACGAAGAAGGCACAGTCGCTGCCTAACTGGCGGGCGTAATTCTGAAGAATCTCGTCTGATAAACCTAGGTCAAAGGTGCTGTTCAGAATCTTGAGCGTGAAAGCGGCATCGGCGGAGCCGCCTCCCAAACCCGCGCCCATAGGTATGACCTTGTGCAGGTGCATTTTAATGGGTGGCAACTGGTATTCCTTCCGCAACAATTCATACGCTTTCCAACAAAGGTTTTGCTTTGGCTCCCCGGGTACAGGAAGTCCAGACAAGGTAAACGAAGGCTCGTCGTTAGCAGGTAGAATTTCCAAGGCATCAGACCAGCCTACCGGGTAAAAACAAGATACCAGGTTATGGAAGCCGTCTGGCCGTTTCTCCACCAACTGAAGACCCAGATTAATCTTTGCGTTCGGAAATTGAATCATGGGTGCAAATTTAGCAGGTTCCTTCATATTCGCCTCTTCCGCCCGAACCTTCAGCTATCTTCTTGTTGTTCAATCAATACTGAAGCAGCACGTTTTTAGGTTGATTTTCAAAAAATAAGCTTAAAACGCCCGCTGACTCACTACCAGTTACTTGTTTATCGTTATACATCTGAATTTATTCTTGCCTTTACATGCGAGTTCTAATATATATTTTACTCATTTCTGTTCTTCCGCTACAACTTGCCGCCCAGGCTACTTCGCCGTTTGCCCAGGTAGACCAAAAGGTGCTGCAAATTCCGGCGCAGGAGACACAAACTATTGAACAACTTTCGGCTTATATAAACCGTCATTTCCAGACGCCGCAAGACCGGGTCAGGGCGGCGTATATGTGGCTGGCCAATAATGTGGCATATGATGTAGCCAGTCTGAACGGCAACATGCTCCTTAGAAAAGGTCAGAATTTTATTGACCAGACCCTGCGTACCCGCAAGGCGCTTTGCCAGGGCTATGCCGAGGTATTTCAGGAGCTTTGCAACCGGGCCGGCGTGAAAGCTTATTTTGTAGGTGGCTACACGAAACAATTTGGTCAGGTAGATTACCTCAGGCATGCTTGGTGCGCTGCCCAGATAGACGGCAAGTGGTACCTCTTCGACCCCACTTGGGGAGCTGGTTTTGTACAGGCCAATAAATTTGTCAAAAAGCCTACCGAAAAGCATTTCATGGTAGCACCTTCTGACATGATTCAGTCACATTACCCGTTTGACCCGCTCTGGCAGTTCTCGCTTTCGCCCATTAAAAGCAAGGAATTTGATGCTGGTATTTCCCCGGCTACGCCTCGCAAGCCTTTCTTCCAGTTCACCGACACTTTAAAGGCGTACGAGGCAGAAGATGACTACCGCCGCTTAGAGAGCACCGCCCGCCGCATGGAAGCCCACGGCGCAGAACATCCATTTTTGGCTGAGCACCTCCAGCACCTAAAGCAGGGTGTTGAAATAGAGCGTTACAACGCCATCACTAACACCTATAACCAAGGCATTGATTTGCTTAACGAATTTATTCATTACAAAAACAACCGCCTGCTTTCTAAAAAAGGAGAAGCGGAGGTAAAGCGGATACTCACGAGTTCGGTGGAGAACCTGAAGTCTGCCAAAAGTCAGATAACGGCTGCCCAATGGAAACAACGGAAAGACATTACCTCCTTCGCCAAAAATATTGACTTGGCTCTTGCGCACGCACTGTCACAAGAAACCTTCATAGATAATTATTTTAAAGCTTCTAAGGCGCGGTAATTTTCTAATTTCACTCCATATTTAGGCTCAGTAATCAAAAACTGTCACTGTTTACTGATAACTAATTACTGGAAACTGTTCATGTACCAACCCCACGGGAAACGCCTTTTTGATATTTCTTTGGGCAGCGCTACCTTGCTGTTGCTCTGGCCCCTGATGGTGTTGGTGGCGGCAGTATTGTGGTTCAGTCTGAAAGGGCGCATTCTGTTCCGGCAGCAGCGGCCCGGGCTGCATGGAAAGCCGTTTACGTTCTACAAATTCAGAACCATGACGGATAAACTTGACATACATGGGGAGCTTTTACCAGATGCAGAACGGCTCACCACTATTGGCAAGTTGATCCGCCGCACTTCTTTAGATGAACTGCCCCAGCTTTTAAACGTGTTGCGCGGCGACATGAGCTTTGTGGGCCCAAGGCCGCTGCTCATGGACTACTTGCCGCTGTACTCTCCTGAACAAGCGCGCCGGCACCTCGTAAAACCGGGTATAACAGGCTGGGCGCAGGTGAATGGCCGGAATCTTCTCAAATGGGAAGAAAAGTTTACCTTTGATGTGTGGTACGTGGAGCATGTTTCGTTTAAGCTAGACCTGTACATTCTCTGGCGCACCGTACGCCATTTGTTCAAACCAGAAGGAGTTTCGGCGCCAGGCACGGCCACCATGGAGCGTTTTACCGGTTCATCAAATCAGACATGAGTTTAAAAAAAATAGTGATAGTAGGTACAGGCGGCTTAGGCCGCGAAGTTCTGATGCTACTTCACCAATTAAATACGGTTTCGCCCCAATGGGAAGTTACCGGCTTTTATGACGATGCCGAACCAGAGCAATTGCCCAATCACTTGCCTTACCTGGGCACAGTGCGAGACCTGAACAATGCCCAGTTTCCGGTGCACGTGGCCATTGGCATTGGCAACCCTACTGCTAAAGCCGATGTGGTGAAACGCCTGTTCAACCCTCTGCTCATGTTTCCGGTGCTAGTGCACCCTTCCGTAGCCAATGAAGAGTATCAGGGCAACACCTTCGGCGCCGGCACCATAATCTGCCAGAATTGTATTCTTACCACCAATGTAACGCTGGGTCAGCACGTTTTCCTGAATCTATCCTGCACCGTTGGCCATGATGCCGTTCTTCATGATTTCTGCTCTCTTATGCCACAGGTAGCGGTAAGCGGCGGCGTAGTTTTGGGCAAAGGAGTCTACGGTGGCACCAACAGCACCATTTTACAAAACCGTAAAGTAGGAGCTTTCACCACTATTGGCGCAGGCGCCGTAGTCACGCAAGATTTACCCAGTTACTGTACTGCAGTGGGTGTGCCAGCCCGAGTTACCACCCAGAGCGCATGAGCCAGTCTCAAGACTTTATCTATCTCTCGCCCCCGCACATGGGCGGCCAGGAGCAGCGGTACGTACAGGAGGCTTTTGACCAGAACTGGATTACCACCGCAGGCGCCAATGTAGATGGTTTTGAAACAGAACTGGCTCAGTATTTACAGGCTCCTGCTGCGGCAGCTTTGTCTTCGGGCACGGCCGCGTTGCACCTGGCCTTGCTTGCGTTAGGCGTAGGCTCCGGAGATGAAGTCTTCTGCTCTACCTTCACCTTTGTTGCCAGCGCCAATCCAATCTTATATGTAGGGGCCACACCCGTATTTATAGATAGTGAGCCCAACACCTGGAACCTCTGCCCTCTCACCTTAGAAAAAGCTCTTATAGACCGAAAACAAAAAGGCAAACTTCCGAAAGCTCTCATGTTAGTGCACCTGTACGGTATGCCTGCCAAAATGAGAGAGATAGTTGAAATTACCCAGCATTACGGTGTGCCCATCATTGAAGACACTGCTGAGGCGCTTGGCTCTCGTTTCCATGGTCAATTGCTGGGTACTTTTGGTGCAATTGGAGCCTTCTCCTTCAACGGAAATAAGATAATCACCACCTCAGGCGGCGGAGCGTTGATCTCAGCTGACAATCAATTAGTGAAAAAGGCAAAATGGCTGGCTCAGCAGGCTAAAGATGATAAGCCTTTTTATCACCACAGCACCGTTGGCTTTAATTACGGGCTTAGCAACATCAGTGCCGGTATTGGTCGCGGTCAGCTGCAGGTATTAGAAGAAAGAATTGAGCAGCGCCGTGCTATATTCAACAATTACAAGAACCTGCTGCAAAACATAGAAGAGATAGAGTGGCATGAGGAACCAAAAGGTTTTTTCTCAAACCGCTGGCTTTCCTGCTTCACCACCAAGAAGGGCAGCAAAATCTCTCCTGAAGATCTGCGGCTAGCTCTTTTAAAGGAGAACATTGAAGTCCGCAGGCTCTGGCAACCAATGCACCGGCAACCATTGTTCCAAGGCGCTGAAAGCTTTGGCGGCGAAGTGAGCGAAGACCTATTTGCCCGCGGCCTCTGCCTCCCCTCCGGTTCCGCACTTTCATTAACAGATCAAGAACGTATTGCCGACGTTATTTCAAAAGCGTTTTTGGCCTGATTTCCTGAAAAAAAGTCAAAAACATGGTTCACTAATGAAATATATTAGGAAGCTCCTATCTCTATACCAAATAAAAGGTGATGCGCGCATCGCGGGTAACTCTACCAAGGAACTACAGAAATAATAAACCAATAACTTCAAATCAGGAAAATCACAGGCAGCAGAATTGGAACTGATACCAGCCGTGGGGGTGAGCGCCTCGCTTTGAGCGGTGCCGCGGCAGCGGCAAGACCGAAGGTCTAGTGAAAAGGGCAGTGCGAATCCACAGGGCAGGGCCTCGCGGCCGTGAGCGCTCAGCGCCAAAGAGACGGAGAAGGCTGTCCTGTGAGGCCTTGGATAAGCAGTTGCTACTAAAGCTCGGGAGCGGAAAAATGTACGGACAGGTCGCGACCTGTCCATTGCGGTGGCTAATACATTGCTGCCTACAATGGTACATCTTCGTTAGATCCTTCGGCTAGTGCCCAGGATGACCATGGAAGATACAGAATGAGTGGAACTTGCCCCCGCCTTTCCAAAGAGGGGAGTATCAAAAATGCATGTACCGGCAGGTATAAACATTCCCCTCGCCCCTTCAAAGGGAGGTATCTTAAATGCGTTTTAAAACTGATTATTGGAAAATTTCACCTTATGTGTTTTAGGCTTCATTTCTCCAAAACAGTCCTAAAACGGAGGTAAATAAAAAATCCTGCCCCGCGTGTAGCAGAACAGGATTTTTAGAAAGGTTGAAAAAGCAGCGCTTATTTCTTGCCACCTTTTTTCTCTTCGGCCTGAGCACTCTTCAGCGCTCTTGGGATAGTTACCGTAGCTACAGGAGCAAGACCGTTGGTCAAGATAGTGTAGTCGGCTGGTGCGATTTTGTTTACTTTGATAGACTTACCTAATTCCAGTTCAGAAATGTCTACTGCAATAGAATCTGGCAGGTTAGCAGGAAGAGCCTTCACGCGTAGTTTACGCAGTTTAGTCACCAGTTTACCACCGGCAATCACACCCGGAGAAGTACCTACGAAACGTACAGGCACATCAACTTTCACTTCTTTATCGTCTTGCAACAACAAGAAATCCACGTGCAGGAGTTGCTCGTTCACTGGGTGGAACTGCAGGTCTTGCATGATCGCCTTGTAGTGTGTTCCTTCAATGTTCAAGTCTACTTGATACACATCTGGAGTGTATACCAACGGACGGAACAGAATGGCTGGGGCAGAAAAGTGAATTTGCTCTGCGCCACCGTATAACACACATGGAACTTGAGCTTCATCACGAAGCGCCTTAGCTTCGGATTTACCGAGATTTGCTCTTTTAAACCCTATAATCTCTAAGCTTTGCATAAAAAATAGTTAAAAAATAAAAAATAAAAACTCTTTTAGGAGCGATTCAACAATGACTTTCGCCTCTGTTTAGTTCACTCCAGATATATTTTACAGCTCTTAGATGAACAGTGAGCTGATAGAATCATGCGTTACCACGTTGCTGATGGCTCTGGCGAAAAGATCAGAGAAGGTTAGAACCTTTATTTTAGAGCTCTCTTTGCGCAACGGAATAGTGTTTGAGATAACCAATTCCTCTAAAACTGAATTTTCTATTCGCTCGTAAGCTGGGCCTGACAAAACTCCGTGAGTGGCGATAGCTCGTACACTTTTGGCACCTTTCTCTTTCAACAGCTCAGCGGCTTTGGTGATGGTTCCAGCAGTATCTACCAAGTCGTCTACCAATACCACGTCCATACCTTCTACATCACCTATTACCTGCATAGAGGCAATTTCATTGGCGCGTTTCCGGTGCTTATCACAAACAACCATCTCTACCCCAAATATTTTGGCGAAGCTTCTGGTTCTTACCACCCCTCCTACGTCTGGCGAGGCGAAAATCAGATCCTGCCCCAAGTCAAGGCTGCGCAGGTAAGGCACAAATATGGCCGAACCATCTAAATGATCCACCGGAATATCAAAGAAGCCCTGAATCTGACCAGCATGCAGGTCACATGTCATCAAGCGGTCGGCTCCTACGCACTGAATGGCATTAGCCATTACCTTAGCCCCAATAGAAACCCGTGGCTTGTCTTTGCGGTCCTGGCGGGCATATCCGTAGTAGGGCATAACCACAATTACTTTATGCGCCGAAGCACGCTTAGCCGCGTCTACCATCAGCATGAGTTCCATAAGGTTCTCAGAAGGCGGGAAAGTAGACTGGATCAGGAACACCTCGCACCCGCGCACAGACTCATTGAAATGAACTGAAATTTCACCGTCTGAGAAGCGCTGAATGGTTAAGTCTCCCAAAGGCAGACCATAAGAAGCAGCTACTTGTTCAGCAAAATACCGGGAGGCAGTTCCGGAGAAGATTTTAACCGTAGGGCTCATGGAGTAGGCGAGGTTGCTAAATGGAGCCGCAAAATTACTCCTTATTTCTTAAGGCTCAAACGAAGTGACCAAAAATATAGCTCATATTATAAAGATGTTTCCCAACAAGAGTCTGAATTCTATCTCTACACCGGTTAAACCTTTATTAAACTTATAAGGCTTATAGATAAGAGTCATATAAAATATCACGCCTACCCATGGGCAGGCGTGATATTAGAATGTCTATTTCACAGAGAACTTGTATACCGAAGTGGTATTATAAGTTTCTCCTGGCTTAAGCACTGTGCTAGGAAAAGAAGACTGGTTTGGGGAATCAGGGAAATGCTGGGTCTCCAGGCAGAAAGCTGTTCTAAACTCATCTTTCGCCCCTGACTTAAGTGTGTGCGTTGCGTCCATGAAGTTACCGCTGTAAAACTGCAGGCCAGGTTCTTGGGTGTAAATATCCATTTTGATACCGCTCTTTTCACCAACCACAGTGGCGGCATGGAACATGTCATCCTGGGCGCTGCGGTTTAAAACAAAGTTGTGGTCATAGCCTTTGCCATACTGTAGCTGCTGGTTCTGGTTTTCTATTCTGGCGCCAATGGTAGTGGCCTGCTTGAAATCAAATGGAGTATTGGCCACTGGCTCAATGCCCGTAGGAATCAAAGTAGAATCTACTGGATTGTATTTGTCTGCATTTATTTGCAGCTGGTGCCCCAGAATATCTCCACTGCCCTCTCCGTTTAAGTTGAAATAAGTATGGTTGGTCAAGTTTACAATGGTTGGTTTATCAGTTGTGGCCTGGTAGTTAATTTTCAGTTCGTTTTCATCAGTGAGGGTATAAGTCAATTTCACATTTAAATTCCCAGGATACCCTTCTTCCATGTCTTTAGAAAGATACGTCAACTCCAAGGTCTGGTCATCAATTTTGTTGGCATTCCAGACTACACGTGAAAATCCTTTGTTGCCGCCGTGCAAATGATTTGCGCCATTATTGGTAGCCAAAGTATATTCTTTGCCATTCAAGGTAAACTTGCCTTTGGCAATACGGTTGCCGTAGCGTCCAACAACAGCCCCAAAGAAGGTGTCTGCCCCTTGGGCAAACTCTTTCACGCTGCCTGACCCCACCACTACATCTGTCAACTTACCATTTTTGTCTGGCACTAGCAGGCTCACCACTCTGCCGCCGTAGTTGGTTATGGCGGCCTGTGCATTGTTTTTATTCTTTAGCACGTACAGGTCCGTCTGCTTTTCATCTATAGTAGATTGAAATTTAGAGGCATCGGGGAGCTGGGCTTGCTGCCCTTCAGCAGTTTCTGTCTTAGAAGAATCGGCTTGTTCTTGGTTGCTGTTTTGGGTACAGGCGCTTGCATACATTAGCGAAGCCAGCAGGAACGCCGGAACTGTCTTTCGGAACAAAATCATCATGAAGAATTAGTTTGGTGTTTGTAGTTAAAATTATTTTGAATGGAAATATACAATAAAGATTAAAGCCCTTGCCGCACCATTGGCCAATTCTAATTGCCGCAGGAAAGTTGTTCCGCTAAAAGTTTAGGATAACCGTTCCCTTGACTGACAGGCAGGCAACTAAAATTTGGCAAATCATAAACACCCTCCTTTAATGAGAGAATCTGAATTATAAGCCAAGTTCTTTGCATTTGCCCCTGTCACCTTAGCTGATGGGTGCAGGCAGATCTTTCCTCCTTTTTCTACATTTATTTTCCCATAGGAACTTAAGCTTATGTTAGCTACTGCCGGAATGACTAGTCTGCCCCCTGGCCGTATGGTTATTCTGTAGTTCACTGCCTGGGCGTTTCTGAGTTCCAGCACCCCTCCTCTCTCTACCATCAACTCCACTGAACCACCCGGCGCTGCTTTCAGGTTACCAGCCAGCACTAACTGCCCATTTTCTTGCACCCTTACTTTGCTGTTCTTTTCCAGGAAAAGGCCGTGGCTATTTTTATCTAGCCGCACAGCACCATGATGAATGGTGAGAACTCCTGCAGCTCCTAATGAAAACTTAGCCTCAGGCTCAACCACTAAGGAACTTCCCGCTTTTACATCAAAAGAGGCTCCTTCTTCCAAAACAACACTGGCCCCATTTCTCACCGTGAAGGTGCTGCCATTGGTAACCACAACTGCAGAATTTCTTTCCTGATGAGAAATACTGCCCTCTTCAACAGTGTAAGACGTGGGATTGATAAATTCTTTAGACGGGGTAGGAAGATGTCTGTTGGCTGTTCCGCTTTTATCAATAGTAAGGGTAATGCCTTTTTTTAAATTTATGTCATACCCGTGAGGCGTATCGGGCACCTTCTGCTGTACAATATTTCCGGTAAACCGCTGATTAACGCTGATGTCTACATTGTTATACCTCACTTCTACCAAATATTCCTCTCCGGCTTTTTTGCCACCAGTGTCGGCTCTTTTGCCCACTATTTTTACCGAAAGTCCGTTCAGGTAAATCGGTGAAAGACCGGGATTAGGGGAAGAGGAATGGTACTCCTGAAGCGGCAGTATGGGCGGGTTATAAGAAAGCCCCGCCCCTTGCCCCACTTGGTTAAATGCCACACTGGTAGAGCCCGGCACCTTCGGGTCATAGGCACCCCACCAGCCGTAAGTAAAATTTGCACCTTTTTTCAGGACCGTCACATGCTCAAGTTTGCCGGTGTTCATGTTGGAACTGTTGTACTCAATTATATTATTTGGTCCAGCTAAGAACTCCGCACTGCAGTTGGGCACCTTTTTATAAGTAGTATAGTCGCCGGGCACCACGCTAATGTCGTTGGTGCCGCTCATAGGGTTTGTAACCTGCAATGGCGACAGTTCACCTACCAGATTACACCAAATTCTTTCTTCGGCAGCTATTTTCTGCACGGTGTAGTCATAGTTGCCGGCAGCATGAAGTAACCTCATACTGTTATTGCGTTTGTACACCAGTGGCTCTGGGTTTTCGCGGGTAGGAGCCATGTCTTCTACATATAAATAAAGACCAGCAGGAGGCTCGGGGATTATATTGCCTAGGTTGTCTTTGTGGTAGGTAGAACGCTCATCGAAGAGGTGTACGCGTTGTCGGTTCTCTATCCAGAGGTGCTGAACAGGATTAGTATGCGGTATTGCTACCCGAATAGGTTCTCTGTATGTCAGGTAATCACGCACTACAATGGGTTTTTGAGGCACTCTTGCTGGCGTAATATCATAAGATGGTTTCAAATTTAGCCATCCTAAATACCACGCTTCCCAGGCATTACAGCTTGAGGTGAGTTCCCCGTGCTTCATCATGCCTATTCCGTTGCTCAAAAAGAACCTGTTCCAGGTGACATAATTGGCGGCAAAATAATGGGGACAGTCAAACAGTTCGTGCGCCAACTCATGAATAAAAAGGCTAGGCTCAAAGTAGAAACCTTTGGCATAAGTAAACCCGGCTCCTTTTCCGAAGGAATACATTTTATTGCCCGTGCCTCTAATTTTCAAGTCACCTGCGCCACTCAACCTGGAGGAAGCATGGAAGTTGGTGGGCAGGCTTCCTATTTTATTGTTGTTTCGGTACACAATGATGACATAATCTGGCTCACCGTCTGGTCCGCTGGCGCTGTTATCAAACCGGTAATTAGGGTAATTTGTCCTCTGATCATACCTCCCCCAGTTGAACTTACCATCGAAACGTTCTTTAATCTGCTCCAATACCCTGCGGTTTGCTTGCTCCCAATTGCGCAGGTTCTGGGGGCTAATGTTAATCCGCTCGGCTTTACCTGTCAATGGGTTCTTGAAAACATCGGCAGTCACTTTTAACTTACCCCCTGACATTTCATACAGGTAATTAGAAATGGATTTATTTGCTGGCTGCCCTACTACTCCAAACTGCTTATTGTCGCTATAAAACATGCTGGCAGGGTCACCACCCCGCTCGGCATCAAATATGTTTAGAATATGGGTGGAATCGGCAGACCATAAATCCATTGGCGCCCTTCCTTCCGCACTATTGAACCCTGCAAAAATGATCAGGAACCGGATTTCACCTTTGGGAGTGAACACTTTACCGTTGGAAGAAAGCGGACCTGAAAATGCCTTTTCTACCGCAGCCTTTTGCCCTGAAGCTGACACTGACGCTACAACAGAAGCTTCCTTTTCAACATCTGCAGCTGCACTATCAGCCACTGCTGTTGAATGCTGGGTTGTTCCCGAGGCAGACAGGCTGTCTCTTTTGCAGCTTGCCAGCAAGAACACACCAGACAGCAGCAACAGAAGCAACCGCGTTTCGAGCGCGACGAATGTTTTGAGAGAAGTAAGTTTCATGCAATACTCAAGCTATCTTTCCAGGAGGACAGGTTTTCAGTCAAAACGGCAACTATTCAAGACCCGAGCCTTTACGGCAATATAGCGGAATTTTTCAAGGGACTATTGCCATGGCACCAGAACCTTTAAGATGGCTAGGTTTTGCACCTGTTTTTAGAAAAACAGCCTAAAAACACATTTAACACACGGCTGAGAGAAGAAGGCTTGAGGAAAGGCAGCATTAGGCCAAAAGCAAAAAAGCCTCTCAGATTTCTCTGAGAGGCTTTTCTAAGTTGTCCGACCAGGTTTCGAACCTGGACTCTTCTGAACCAAAATCAGACGTGTTGCCAGTTACACCATCGGACAATTTCCCTTAGACAACGTTGTTGTCGTTTGGTGATGCAAAGGTAGGAAAGATTTTATTCACCGCAAGTAATCAGAACAAAAATTTTCTGAAAAAATATTCCAGAAAGGGCACCAGCGCGGTGCCATAGCTGTTTTTGGCGTTAGTTGCCGTCTAGAACACCTCACTTGCCGCCACACGGTTTTCAGAAGTTGCGTCGCTAATTTTCTTGGGAATCAATCGGTTGGCAAATTCTATTTTCCCTCCAGCCTTTGCCCCGCTGGTGTTGCTTTGGCCTGCATCTCTTATGTTTTTAGCCTGTTTTTAGAAAATCAGCCCTAAAACAGCCACAATGTTACCTTTAGGTTACCACCATGTTTCCGGCGCTTTATGTTTTAGTTAAGGCTTTGGCTAACAGTAGATTCCTTGGCTGTGATTTCGTAGACTTGTTTCAGGTCTAATGCTTTACACCGTTTGCCATGCGCGCTCCTGTTAAAAGAATAACCTTGTATGTCTATTTCAAGTCAAAAGAACCAATAGGTAAAATTGAATTGGCAGAAGACGACCGGCTTTTAGATTGGCTAAAAAGCAGCATGACCCTAATGCCCTGTGGCGAAGACGTAGCCCTGCGGATAAGCGATAAAAGTGAACTTCGCCAACTACGCCACCACTTCCCTTTGGTTGGCAAGAGCAGCAGGCACCTACGGTTTAGGGGCATTATCCGGAGAAAAGCCACCAAAAAGGAAGCCATTCATATTGAACGCTTCACAGAGCATTACACCCCAATCCTGTTTGAGAGCCCTAAGATGAGTCTCTTCAATATCTTCCGGACCAAATGGATATCAGCTTTGTTTAAACGCACCCTTAACAGCTAACAAAATGAAAACCTCCTCTGCTGTCTCTCTGTGGATCTATTTCCGCTCTGCCTCGCCGGTGTATACCCAAACGTTGCCAGCCCATGACGAGCGCCTGACTCAAGTATTAGATGACGTGCGGATGGTGCGCCACGGCAGCCACATCTTCATTCACCTGCGCAGTGAGTATGAGTGGGAACGGGCTATGTATTTTTTAGGTGAACCCACCGAACTTGCTACAGAAGATTCTTCAGCAGCTTAAATTTATTTCTGGCCTTTGCCCACACTTATATAATAAGAAGTTCTACTTCTTTCGCCTACCGCTGTTTTTGGCCTCTTTTTCAGAAAAGAAACTTAAAACAGCCTGTGCCACACCCCTCTACCGCCGGAATATCAACACTAAAGATATTGGCTTCTTTCTGCACAAAACTTTTTTGGTTCTTCTATGGAAATCAGAGCAGAATGCCGTAGTTTTGCAGCCTGAAAGAAGTGAGTATCTTTATAAATAATTATAAACCAACCAAATGGCGAATATTGGCAGAATTGCCCAGGTGATCGGTCCCGTGGTGGACGTAAGCTTTGCGGGTGAGAATTCTAAGTTGCCCAACATCATGGACGCTCTGGTAGTGGTGAAAGAGAACGGTGCCCGCGTGGTACTGGAGACTCAGCAGCACTTAGGCGAAGACCGGGTACGTACTATTGCGATGGACGCAACCGAGGGTTTGACCCGCGGCATGGAAGTAACCGATTTAGCGGCTCCTATCTCAATGCCTACCGGCGATGGCGTGTTAGGCCGTCTTTTCAACGTAATTGGCGAGGCCATTGACGGTATTCCGCAGCCACAAAGCCCAGTGGATCTGCCTATTCACCGCAACGCCCCTAAGTTTGAAGACCTTTCTACTTCTTCTGAAGTTCTTTACACTGGTATCAAAGTAATTGACCTGATTGAGCCATATTCTAAAGGTGGTAAAATTGGTTTATTCGGTGGTGCCGGGGTAGGTAAAACTGTATTGATCCAGGAATTGATCAACAACATTGCAAAAGGCCACGGTGGTCTTTCTGTATTTGCCGGTGTAGGTGAGCGTACCCGTGAGGGAAATGACTTACTTCGCGAGATGATTGAGTCTGGCATCGTGAAATACGGCGATGAGTTCATGGAGTCTATGGAGCACGGCGGATGGGATCTATCTAAAGTAGATACCGCTGCGTTGCAAGATTCTAAAGCTACCTTCGTGTTCGGTCAGATGAACGAGCCTCCTGGGGCTCGTGCCCGTGTGGCTTTGTCTGGCCTTACCATTGCGGAATCTTTCCGTGACGGTGATGGTACTGGTGCTGGTCGTGATATCCTTTTCTTTATTGACAACATCTTCCGTTTCACCCAGGCAGGTTCTGAGGTATCGGCTCTTTTGGGTCGTATGCCGTCTGCGGTGGGTTACCAGCCAACTTTGGCTACGGAGATGGGTGCCATGCAAGAGCGTATCACGTCTACTAAGCGTGGTTCCATTACTTCTGTACAGGCCGTTTACGTACCTGCGGATGACTTGACTGACCCTGCGCCAGCAACCACTTTCGCTCACTTAGATGCTACGACTGTACTTTCCCGTAAAATCTCTGAGCTTGGTATCTACCCTGCGGTAGACCCTCTGGATTCTACCTCACGTATCTTGACTGCTGACATTGTAGGCGACGAGCACTACAACACAGCCCAGCGCGTGAAAGAGATCTTACAGCGTTACAAAGAATTGCAAGACATCATCGCTATCTTGGGTATGGACGAATTATCTGAAGAAGATAAATTAGTTGTACACAGAGCGCGTCGTGTGCAGCGTTTCTTGTCTCAGCCATTCCACGTAGCCGAGCAGTTCACCGGCTTGAAAGGTGTGTTGGTTGACATTAAAGACACCATCCGCGGTTTCAACGAGATCATGGACGGTAAGCACGACAACCTGCCTGAGGCCGCCTTCAACTTGGTTGGTACCATTGAAGACGCCGTTGCCAAAGGACAGAAAATGTTGGCCGAAGCAAAGTAAACTTTGAGTTCTGAGTCTTGAGTCTGTAAAAGATTTAAATTCAGAGCTTAAGGCTCAGAATCAATATAGTTTTCATTCATTCTAAGTTAAGAATTCTGGGTCTCTTTAAGATGTTGACTCAAGACTCAAGACTCAGAACTCAGAACTCCTAAGAAATGTATTTAGAGATCATCACCCCAGATAAAAGAGTGTATGAAGGCGACGTGACGTCGGCTCAGTTTCCGGGCATTAACGGGGGCTTTGAGGTTTTAAATAACCACGCGCCATTGATTAGTGCTTTGGGCAACGGAACGGTGAAAATCACGCCTACTACTGGAGCTCAAGTTTTCTTCAACATTGACGGGGGCGTAGTAGAAGTGCAGAACAACAAAATTATCGTTTTGGCCGAAGCCGTTACCGCCTAAGACTTTTCCTGTTTTTCATAATGAAAGCCCGCTTTCCTGTAAAGGAAGTGGGCTTTCGCTTTTATAGCTGTTTTGAGACTGTTCTTCAAAAAACAGCACCAAAACGCCTTTCTTTTTTCTGCTCTTCTACCTTCTAATTAAAGGACTTGTAGAGTCTAGAACTAAGGTAGTTGAACACCTGACTTTAACAAATAGCCTGCTCTTCCCGTTTTGTAAAGGAGACACTACATACTTATGAATACAGTTCTACTCATTACAGGCATACTCCTTCTCATTATAGCTTTGGTTGAAGGCCTTTGGACTACCATCTGGGTTGACGGCAACTCCGCTCCAATAACAGGCCGACTTACGTCAGGAGTTTGGAAAGGAATGCGGGCGGTCATCAGTTCAAAAAGTCATAAAGCCCTCAGTTTAGCTGGCCCTTTCATTCTGTTCTTAACAGTGATCTTCTGGATTGTCTTATTGTGGCTAGGCTGGAGCCTTGTTTTTTATGCTGACCAAAGTTCTATCGATGCGAAAGACGGGTCACCCCCAGATTTATCTGATGCCATGTGGTACGTTGCTTACTGCATGTTCACCATTGGCAACGGAGACTTTATGCCCAAGGAAGATGGCTGGCAGCTCCTGAGTTCTTTGGTTGGCCTCACGGGTATGGCTTTGGTTACCTTGTCCATTACATATGTTCTACAGGTGGTATCAGCGGTGGTGAACAAGAGAGCTTTCGCCAGCCAGGTCACCAGCATTGGCCAATCAGCGGAAGAGTTTGTGTTGAAGCAGTGGAACGGCAAAGACTTTGGCGCCATTGAACTTCAGCTCAACTCCCTCTCGGGGCAGTTGGCGGTGCTAGATGAGCAGCACATGGCTTTTCCTATCTTACACTACTACCATGCCGCCGATTATCAAAAATCGCAGGATGTGGCCATTACTATCTTAGATGACGCGCTTACCCTTATTGAGTTCGGAATCAAGGAAGAACATCAGCCGGCCCAAACCATTTTAGCTTCTACCAGAAACTCCATCAGCACGTTTCTGCAAACAGTGCAGTCAGCCTTTATAACTGCTGCTAAAGAAACACCTGAAGCTCCCAAACTTGTGAAGCTCACTAACAAGGGACTGCCCACAGTACCAGAGCAGGAGTTTCACCATAAGCTGGAGGAAAAGTTAAAAGACCGCAGAAAACTGTTGCTAGGCCTGACCCAGAATGGGGCTTGGGAGTGGCCTGCTTAAAACTGAACTCATGGATAAAGTAATTTTTTTCTGGAACGGCTGGGAGCCGCTGCTAAGAATACTGGTGGTGGGTAGCATTACCTACTTTGGCATTGTCCTGCTGCTCCGCATTTCAGGTAAGCGCACCCTAGCCAGCATGAACGCTTTTGACTTTATAGTGACGGTAGCCATGGGCTCGGCCTTCGGGCGTATTCTCACTGCTAAGCAAGTATCTATTGCCGAAGCACTGACCACTTTTGCACTCTTGGTTTCGCTGCAATTCATCATATCTTTTCTACAGAAAAGGTCAAAACTGTTTTCGCGTTTTATCACGTCAGAGCCTACCCTGCTGTACTACCACAACCAGTTTCTGGAGAAGAACATGCGCAAAGAGAGAATCAGAAAAGAATCTTTGCTGGCTAGTGTCAGAAAGAATAAATTGAACAGCTTAGAAGAGGTAGATGCCATTGTCTTAGAAACCGATGGCACTGTTTCCGTGATAAAAAAAGGCGAAAACAAAGACTCTTCTTCATTTGAACAGTTAGCAAGCTGAAGTCTGTAAACTTCCTTAGTTTCCAAAAAAGTCTCTACTCCACCATGTGCTTGATTCTGTTTTAGGCTTATTTTCTAAAAGCAGCTCAAAAACAGTAGCCTTAGGTTCTGTAGAATCCATTTTCATTCATAATCCTGACAAAGAATACCTAGCACAAGCTTCTAATATTATAGGCATTCTTCTTACCTTTCTGAAGCATTTATACCATTGAGAATAAAGCTTGCCTAAAGCCGCTTCTTGACTCTTAATTCTTACTTCCAAATTCACCACGCCGTGTCTATATCACCCAAAGTCACCCCAATTTATCAGACCTCTGTTTTCACGTTTGAAGATTTAAATGCGCTGGAAGCTTATTTCCAGGAGCCGGGCCAGCATTACATGTACACACGCTACGGCAACCCAAACACCGAGGAACTCGCACAAGAAGTAAACAAACTGGAGCAAGGGCACGGGGCAGTAGTCACCTCTTCCGGCATGTCGGCTATCTTGACGGCGGTATTGGTGTATGCTAAGGCTGGTGACCATGTGTTGTGCGCCGAGGAAATCTACGGCGGCTCCTCCTCTCTCCTCTCGCAGGAACTCACCCACATGGGCATAGAGGTTTCTTTTGTGCCTACAGATGATATCTTTTCTCTGGAAGGCTATGTGCGCGAAAACACAAAGTTGCTTTTAGCCGAAACCATCAGCAACCCCATGATGATGGTGATGGATTTACGCCAACTGGCACAGACCTGCCAAAACCACGGCATCAAACTAATTATTGACAATACATTTGCAACTCCTATCATCACCAATCCTTTGACGTTGGGTGCTGACCTGGTAATCCACAGTGTCACCAAATATTTGTCGGGGCACAGTGATGTGACCGCTGGCGTGGTGGTGGCCTCTACTCCAGAAGATGTTACCCGCGCTTCCCAAATTATGCGCACATGGGGCTTAAACCTGAGTCCGTTTGAAAGCTGGTTAGCCGTACGCGGACTTAAAACCTTAAAGCTGCGGGTTCGGGAACACTCTAGCAACGCGCTGGCTGTAGCGAAATGGCTACAAAATCACCCCAAGGTGCAGGAAGTATTTTACCCCGGTCTAGAGCAACACCCACAGTACGATTTGGCTACGCAGCAAGGCAAAGGCCTGTACGGAGGCATGCTTTCTTTCCGTATTACAGATGATACTGAAGCTGTGAACCGTTTCATGCGGGGCTTATCTCAAGTTCCTTTCTCTCCTTCACTGGCTGGAGTGACCACGTCTATCTCTTATCCGCTAGGTACGTCGCACCGAGGCCTGTCTAAAGAAATGCAAGAGAAAATGGGCATTACGGTGGGTGTAGTTCGCCTGTCTGTTGGCATTGAAGACGCCGATGAAATTATTAAGGATTTAGAAAAAGGCCTGGCAGCGGTGTAGGTTGGTAGTGATTAGTTGATGGTGTTTAGTTGTTAGTGTTTAGATTGAAAAAATCCACTTGCCTTTACTAAACATTAATCACTAATCACTAATCACTAAATTTGCCAAATGCTTAAAAGTTTAATGAGTTGGTTAGGTGGCACCAGACAATCTGTGCCCGCTGACGACACTCCTCCTAATATGAAATATTTACTTGTAGGCCTTGGGAACATTGGGCCTGAATATGCAGATACGCGCCACAACATCGGGTTTATGGTATTAGACCATTTAGCCAAACAACATGGAGCTTCTTTTGATACAGGCCGCCATTCGTTCGTGACGGAATTCAAAACCAAAGGCCGTCATTTCACCTTGGTGAAGCCTACCACTTTTATGAACCTAAGCGGAAAAGCGGTAGCGCACTGGCTGAGCGTTCTGAAAATTCCGGCGGAACAAATGCTGGTTATCACAGATGACTTAGCTCTGCCCTATGGCAAACTGCGAATGCGCGCCAAAGGCAGCGCCGGCGGGCACAACGGCCTCAAGCACATTGAACAAACCCTGGGCACCAATGAATACCCTCGCCTTCGTTTTGGGGTAGATGCGCAGTTTTCTAAAGGCCGGCAGGTAGACTATGTGCTCAGTCCCTTCTCTGAAGACGAGAAGATTGATTTATCCACGCACATTGAGAAAGCAGGTGAGATGTGTATTTCTTTTGGAGCCATTGGCCTGGAACGAACCATGAACTTCTTTAACAAGTAATATCTTCTCAGCACTGCCAAGTCCCGCTGTTTTGGGGCTGTTTTCCAGAAAACAGCCCAAAACAGCGGGACTTGGTTTTTCTAGCGGTAGCTGGTTTCCTGTTCAACACATTTCTCTACATTTGCGCCGCAATTGTCTCTCATGAACCGGATTTTCCTTTTGTACCGAAACGCGTTTGGCGGTCTCTCTAAAGAGGCTTGGTTGCTGGCGGCGGTTATGTTCATTAACCGGAGCGGGGCCATGGTGGTGCCTTTCCTGAGTGTGTACCTGACCGAATCTTTAGGTTTCACCTTAAAACAGACAGGTATTTTGCTTAGTTTGTTTGGCGCGGGTTCTATGTGCGGCACCTTTCTGGGCGGCTGGCTCACTGACCGCATCGGACATTTTAAAGTGCAGCTCTTTAGTCTGATATTTGGCGGAGCATGGTTTTTTGTGATGCTGCCCCTGCAGCGGTTTGAATTGTTTGCCGGGGGTATTTTCATCTTAAGTGTGCTCACCGAATGCCTCCGTCCAGCCAATGCCTCCTCAGTAAGTTCCTACGCCCGGCCAGAGAATGTCACCAGAGCGTTTTCGTTGAACCGGATGGCCATTAACTTGGGCTTTTCCCTAGGCCCTGCCTTGGGTGGATTATTGGCTTCGGTTTCTTATCAGTTCCTGTTCATGGCCGATGGTTTTACCTGTCTGGGCGCGGGGGTTATCTTCTACTTCTACTTCCGGAACCGAAAAGGAAATACACCTACTTCCACCGCCACGGCACCTCCACCTACCATAGGTGACTCCCGTTCGCCCTACAAAGACGGTTTGTTTATTTTATTTGTGGTGCTGTGCTGCCTTTATGCCGTGGCTTTTTTCCAGTTTTTCTCCACCATGCCCCTTTATTGGCGGCAGGTTTACCAGCTGTCAGAGCTTCAGATTGGTGCTTTATTAGCGTTTAACGGCTTAGTGGTTTTCCTGCTGGAAATGATATTGGTGTATCTGTTTGGAGAAAAATTCGCGCTCTGGAAAATGCTGGTAACTGGGCTGTTACTGTTGGCTTTGGCGTTTGCATTGTTAAACCTGGCAGAAGGGTTTATTGTGCTGGTGCTGTCTGTTTTGCTCATGAGCCTCTCTGAGATCTTCGCCATGCCGTTTATGAGCACGCTCACGGTGCAGCGGTCAGGCCCGAAGAACCGTGGGTCTTATATGGGGCTCTACAGCCTGTCCTATTCCGCTGCCCATATAATTGGACCATATGTAGGCACCTCTACTATTGCCCAGTTCGGGTTTGAGACGTTATGGTGGGGTGGAGTAGCGCTTTGTCTGGTAGGGGCCGTTGGGTTTTATATGGTCATACAGCGGCTGCAGGCATAAGTTTGCCTTCTTACCTACTGCAACCCGCTCCTTCTGAGCGTAATAAATGACTTGTTTTAAGGCTGGTTTTCAAAAAACTAGCTTAAAACAACCCAGCGTTTCAATTCTTTTTGGCATCTTCAAACATTGGTAAACCTCTACATCATGAAAGCATTAAATCTGTTTCTTCTTTTTCTGGGCATAACCCTTGCCGCCTGTACTTCCGTTAAAAAGAATGAACCAACCAAAGAACAGATGGTGTACGTAGGCACTTATGCAAAACCAGACGCTGAAAGCATTTTTGCATTCTCTTTGAATGAGAAAACTGGCGAATTGACCAAAGTTTTAGGCATAAAAGGGGGCGAGAATCCTTCTTTCTTGGCATTAGACGCTGACCGAAAGCATTTGTATGCCGTCAATGAAACCACCGAATACCAAGGTCAGAAGAGCGGCTTTATCAGCGCTTTTGCGGTAGACCAGCAAACCGGCAACCTCACCAAATTGAACGAGCAGCCAAGCCACGGCGGCGCCCCTTGCTACATCAGCCTTGACCACAGAAACAAGGTAGTGTTGGTAGCTAATTATGTGGGAGGCAACGTGGTAGCCAACTTGTTAAAAGAAGACGGCAGCCTGGGCGTCACCACCGCCTCAGACCAGCACCAAGGTTCTGGCCCAAAAAAACAGCAAGACGCCGCACACGCCCACTGCATTATTCCAGACCCCAACAACAAATTCGCCTTGGCAGTAGATCTGGGTGTGGATAAAGTGTATGCCTACGCGCTGGAAGCAGACCACACCGAATTGACCCGTACCCCTAAAATAGCCTACAGCACCAAGGCCGGAGCCGGGCCAAGGCATCTGGTATTTCACCCGAATAAGAAGTACGCGTACCTGATCAATGAGCTAAACTCTACCATGGTGGCGCTTACCTACAACTCAGAAAATGGCACGTTTACAGAGAATCATACCGTCTCTACGCTGCCAGAAGGCTTTACAGGTGAGAGTTTCTGCGCCGATGTGCATGTCTCTAAAGACGGGCGTTTTGTGTACGGCTCTAACCGCGGACACAACAGCATTGTAGTATTCGCCATTGACCAAAATACAAACAAACTAAGCCTAGTACAGCACATTGGCACCGAAGGAAATTGGCCACGTAATTTCGGGTTTTCCCCTAGCGGCAAAACCATGTTAGTGGCAACCAGCGATCTAACAACATCACTACTTACAAAGTGGACACTAACTCCGGAAAACTGACTTACACCGGCCATTCCACCGAGGTATCGCAACCGGTTTTTGTAAAGGCCATTCCGGCGTTTCCTCAATTCGGAAACAAGTAGTTACATTACTTATGCCAGTGCTGTTTTAGGCTTGTTTTTCAAAAAGCAGGCCTAAAACAGCCTTTTCTTTCTACAACTATCTCATTAAGAATTCTGACAAGATGAAAGCAGTTGTGATCACAGCTCCCGGTGAGCCAGAGGTGCTACAGATTCAGGAGCGGCCAACACCTTCCCCAGAGGCACACCAGGTACTTGTAAAAGTGTATGCCGCCGGCATTAACCGGCCTGATGTGGCCCAGCGCAAAGGCCGCTATCCCGCTCCTGCCGGTGCCCCCTCTGATATTCCAGGTCTTGAGATTGCCGGAGTAGTAGAAGCCTGTGGTGATGCCGTGAGCCAATGGAAAACCGGTGATGCCATATGTGCTCTTCTGCCCGGCGGTGGTTATGCCGAATACGCTGTGGTTGACGCCCGTCACTGCCTGCCTCTGCCCCACGGCTGGAGCTTTGAAGAAGCCGCCTCTCTGCCTGAGACGGTTTTCACCGTGTGGCACAATGTTTTTCAGCGCGGTCAGCTTAAGGCTGGCGAAACACTTTTGGTGCACGGTGGCAGCAGCGGCATAGGCATTACCGCTATTCAACTAGCCGCCGCCCTAGGAGCCCGCGTTTTTGCCACGGCAGGCAGCCAGGAGAAATGCGCCGCCTGTGAAGTCTTGGGTGCAGAGCGCTGCATCAATTACAAAACCGAAGATTTTGAGGAAGTCCTGAAGGAGGAAGGTGTAGACGTTATTTTGGACATGGTGGGCGGCGAATATATTCCCAAGAACCTGAACCTGCTCAAGCCCGACGGGCGCCTGGTGTTTATCAATGCCATGCACGGCGCCAAAGGAGAATTCAACGCACTGCAGGTGATGCAGAAGCGGCTCACTATTACGGGCAGCACCCTGCGCCCCAGAGATGGTGACTTCAAAGCTTCCCTCACCGCGGATATTCTGAAGCACGTTTGGCCACTACTAGAAGATGAAAAATTCAAGCCAATACTGTACAAAACATTCCCACTAACTGAAGCCGCCCAAGCACATACGCTCATGGAAAGCAGTCAGCACATTGGCAAAATTGTGCTGCGGGTACGGTAATTGAGTCACTTTTTCACTCCTAAAACAGAAGCGCGGCTGTTTTAAAAAGCTTATCTTTCGTTCTCTTTCCGGATTATGAAAAAGCTGCTCCAAAAATACACAGGGTTTCTGCGGACGTTGAAAGCCGTTTATGTTGCCAACAATCTGTTACACCTTAGCCAACTACAACATAACAAGCCGCTTTACCGCAAATTTGGGGTGAAGAAACCAGTCTTCGCTCCTATTTCCAGCACTGATTTTGCAAGCCTCCCGCCTCAGCCTTCGCCGTGGCTAGACCAACCTAACGCGCTTCAGAAACTGCAGAGTACTCCTGAGCTTTCAGCTTTTCCTGACCAAGTGCGGGAGCAGATTCAAGAGTGGCCCAATAATGGCTACTTGATGTTAGATAAATTTTTCTCAGAAGAAACGGTTGATGGCATCAACCAAGAAATTGACGACATGCTGCAGAGCAGGCTGGTGGATTTTAACTACACCAACCGCAAAATCATGTTCGCTTTCCGGCAGTCTGAGAAGATCAAGGAAGTGGTGTTTAACTCAGACTTGGTAAAGGTGCTGGAATTTATTCTGGGCAAAAAGGTGATACCGTTCCAGACCATCAATTTTTTGAAAGGCAGCGAGCAGAAAGCGCATTCAGACACCATTCACATGACCACCTATCCGCTGGGCAACCTCATTGCTGTCTGGATAGCGTTGGAAGATATCACTTCAGATAACGGTCCGTTGTTCTATTACCCCGGCAGCCATAAACTGCCCTACGTGCTCAACCCACAGTTTGACAATGGCGGCTCTTTCTTCCGGATTGGCGACGATGCGTACCCCAGCTATGAGAAAAAGATTGGGCAAGTGATTGAGGAAAACCAGCTGGAGCAAAAAATATTTTATGCCAAGAAAGGCGATGCTTTTGTGTGGCACGCCAACCTGCTACATGGCGGCTGCCCTATTCTTGACCCAGAAGCAACGCGTAAAAGCATGGTGATTCACTACTACGCCCAAGACGCTATCTGCTACCATGAGATCACCCAACGCCCTGCCCTTTTCCCGAAAGACCTGCAGCATCAGTTCAGCCTCCGTGATGATGATTAGAGGCTTACTACCAATTATAGCTACTAAATCTTATTAGTATATTCAAAATATCTTTCTGGATGCGCCTTCTGCTTTTTACGCTCTTTTTTCTCTTTTCCCTCACCTCTTTCGCTCAAGAGGAAAGATACTTTTCCAGAAATTTTCAGACCCATGAAAAAAAGCAGACCCCTAACAAAAGGGTTTACTATCTAGAAGATACCGGTATCAGAATAGAGGACTATGGTAATGGGAAATTAGAGCGGAAGGGATTTATAAAAGGCACCCGCTCTTTTGACCAGGCAGATGCCTATATCTGGTACACAAAGACTTGGCACACAGGCTTAGAAACTAACAAAAGGGAATACTTTCCTCAATTATCAGGCACTTTTTCTACCTATAATGCCAAAGGCAACTTGGAAGAGGAACTCTATGCGAGGGGATTTACTGTAAGAATCGGACAGCTTTGGAGCCGCGACAACACCCCGCTTCTTGAAAATGGAACAGGATCTAACCATACTTTTAGTAATAATAATACTGAGAAGGTTTACTACCTCTACAAAGACTCCATCATGGTAGCAGGTTACTCAGTCCGGCTAAAGCAGAAAGACACAATTTATGTGTATGCTGATAAAATGGCCATGCCGAAAGAAGGGATGGCTCATTTCACGACACATTTGGCCACCACTGTGCAGTACCCTGGCTTAGCGGGTATACTTGGCAAAGAAGGGGTAGTATATATTAGCTTTATTGTCAACGAAGAAGGAAAGCTGGTTGAATTTATCCCCCTGAACCGCCCAGGCTCCAATTTCCACAAGAAAGCTATCGAGAAAATGGCCGATTATCCGGCTTGGGCCCCAGCTGTAGTTAATGGCAGACCAGTCAAGATGCGGTACAGCATACCTTTCCGGTTTCAGATGGAAAGGTAAGGCAAGTATATAAAAGCAGACGCCTCTCCAAATGTTGTGGAGAGCGTCTGCTTTATTGCGGTTCTGGGGCAGTTTTAGCCAAAACAGCCTCAAAACGCATTTGAATTATTAATTCCTAATTCTCAATTCCTAATTGACTAAGAAACTCCCCCTCCGTTTACAATAGGTTTTGAAGGCTGCATGAAAGCAAGGGAACCATCGGCGTTTTCGGCCATGAGCAGCATGCCTTGGCTTTCAATTCCTTTGATCTCGCGCGGCGCCAGATTCACCAGCACGCTTACCTGCTGCCCAATAATTTCCTCCGGAGTAAAGTATTCGGCAATACCGCTCACAATGGTGCGTTGGTCAATGCCGGTATCTACTTTCAGCTTCAGAAGCTTTTTGGTTTTGGCTACTTTCTCAGCTTCCAAGATGGTACCAATCCGGATGTCTATTTTAGAGAAATCCTCAAAAGAGATGTTTTCTTTGGCTGGCGCGGCTACAGCATTAGCAAGCTCGTTTGCTTTTTTGGTATCCAGCAACTTCTGAACCTGAGCATCAATTACCGCGTCCTCTATTTTCTCAAATAACAGAGCAGCTTCACCAATAGTGTGACCAGCAGGCAGCAAATCTACTGAACCGGCCACGTCCCATTTGCCAGGGGTATACTGCAGCATGTTCGCCAACTTCTGGGCAGTCTGCGGCAGGAACGGCTCAGACAAAATGGTCAGGCTAGCCGAAATCTGCAGCGCAATGTTCATTATGGTTTCTACACGCGAGGCATCGGTTTTAATCAATTTCCAGGGCTCAGTGTCTGCCAAATACTTGTTACCGAGGCGAGCCAGGTTCATGAGTTCACCCAATGCTTCTTTGAAACGGTATTGCTCTAGTGAGGCTGCAATCTTCTCAGGGAAGCCTGCTAATTGCTGCAGCACTTCCTGATCAAAGTCGGTTAACTCCCCACGCTGCGGAACAGCGCCGTTGTAGTATTTGTGGGTAAGCACCACCGCCCGGTTTATGAAGTTACCGAAAATGGCCAGCAACTCATTGTTATTACGGGCTTGGTAATCTTTCCAGGTGAAGTCGTTGTCTTTGGTTTCTGGCGCGTTGGCACACAGCACGTAGCGTAACACATCGGCTTTACCGGGCAGATCCTGCATGTACTCGTGCAGCCACACCGCCCAGTTACGAGAGGTAGAGATTTTGTCGCCTTCCAGGTTCAGGAATTCATTGGCTGGCACGTTGTCTGGCAGCACATAATCTCCGTGGGCCTTGAGCATGGCCGGGAAAATGATGCAGTGGAACACAATATTGTCTTTGCCGATGAAGTGCACCAACTTAGAATCTTTGTCTTTCCAATAGGTTTCCCAGTCAGGAGTCAGGTCTTTGGTGGCGGAAATGTATCCGATAGGCGCATCGAACCACACGTATAATACTTTACCCTCGGCACCTTCCACCGGAACGGGCACGCCCCAGTCCAGATCTCGGGTTACGGCACGAGGCTGCAGGCCTTGGTCAATCCAGCTTTTGCACTGGCCGTACACGTTCGTTTTCCAGTCGCTTTTATGCCCTTCCACAATCCATTCGCGTAGCCAAGCCTCGTATTCATTCAGTGGCAAATACCAGTGCTTGGTTTCACGCATCACGGGTGGCTCACCGCTCAGGGTGCTTTTAGGGTTGATCAGATCGGTGGCATTGAGTGAAGTACCACAGCTCTCGCACTGGTCGCCGTAAGCATTCTCGTTGCCGCACTTGGGGCAAGTGCCTACAATGTAGCGATCGGCCAAAAACTGCTGCGCCTTCTCATCATAATACTGCTGGGTGGTCTGCTCTATGAACTTGCCCTCCTCGTAGAGTTTCTTAAAGAAACCAGAGGCAACCTCAGCGTGTGTTTTAGACGAAGTGCGTGAGTAGATATCAAAGGAGATATTGAAATCTGCGAAAGAGTTCTTGATCAACTCGTGGTACTTGTCTACAGCCTGCTGCGGCGTTATGCCCTCTTTCTTGGCCCGAATGGTAATAGGAACACCATGCTCATCTGACCCGCACACAAACTTGACATCACGCCCGCGCGAACGCAGGTAACGGGCATAAATATCGGCGGGAATGTATACACCAGCCAAATGGCCAATGTGTACGGGGCCGTTGGCGTACGGAAGCGCCGCGGTAATGGTATATCTTTTTGGATAAGTAGTCTCAGCCATGTTGTTTCTTTAAAACGCAAATATAGCGAATTGCAGACAGCTTTGGCTTTAGCTCGCTTTGATATCATGAAAGCGTTTTCAGGCTGTTTTTGTAAAAAGAGGCCAGAAACAACTAATGCCTTATTGACTTTCCCGCTTTGGAAGATGATGTTTTGAAAGATTCGTTTGATGCCTCTGAAGTATTCACAACGGCTGCTGTAGTACTGCTCTACCTATTCAAGATGGCAGCATTAACAAATTCCTGCCAAGCAAAGAAGCCATCTGCCATCAATTATTACTGATGACAGATGGCTTCTGTTTTAAGGCTACTTTTTAAAAAACAGGCTAAAAACGCCCGTTTACTCACGTCTTGTTGTGTCAGGGCGGGGGCGGCGGGTACTCACGGTGTCAACGTACAAAGGCTGACGGTTCGGCAATACCCGCTGGGTCCGTTCACCCGGTGGGCGCATGGCCGCATCGTGCGGTTGGGCCTCTATGTTTATTTTCCGGTTGACGGTACTAGACTGCTGGTTCATTTGCTCTACCGTAGGCGTGGCTCTATACACACGCACGGGTGCAGTTTCTTCCAACGCCGGATTGTCTCTTGACGAGGTACAGGCAGCACCCACACCTACCGCTACACAGCAAAAAATCGTGCTAAACGTTTTCCGCCCCTTTTTCCCAAAACTCCTCCAAAACGTTTCCATGACCGTGCTTATTCAGTATGTGAACCTTGTGTTAAGTCCTTATCATCAAGCTCCTGTACTGCCTGGTACCCGACAGGGGTCAGGCGCAGGCCGGCAGGGTCTGGAGTAGCATAGCCTTGGTTCCGCAAGTGCTCTTCGGCGCGCTTTTGCACGTCTTTATAGTGGTAGTTCTCGTCTTCCTTATGTAGAAACGGGTAAATATCAGTCCAGGCTAATACTTCCTCTGCCTGGGTGCCTTTGGCTTTGAAGGCTTTTAAGATGAGGTAGCCAGTATTTTCAATGTTCTCGCTGTTTGAGCTCAGGTTATCCATAGTCTGTCGTGTTAAGGTCTGTGCCTCTACAGTACGACAAGACTATGGCAAAAGATTTAACTTGCGGCTCTACGTTGAAAACTAGCCAGTATACTATCCCAAAGGTGCAGGCGCATTTTGTGGCAGGCTACCGCCTCTTCGCGGCATTCCTGCCATTTCTGCTCATCGTCTCCGCACAAAACAGACACCATTTGCATGGCCAGCGGGGAATGCACCTCATCGTCTAGCTGAATGTGGCGGTCCATGTAATACTGGAAAGTATCTAACGTGCCAGGGTAACGGCGGCCAATGTCACCAACCAGACACCGGAACATATCAGGAATTACGTCTTCACGGCCAAAAGTGAAGGCGGCAGCAATACGGTGCGGCTGCCCACTTTGTATGATTTGGAAGGTATGCTTTACAAAGTCCTGCACCGATGCCGGAACTGGCAGATTCTCCAGTTGCGTATAAACGGCTTTGCCATGCTGCAACCCATCCATAAAATCATGCATAAGTTTTGTGTTGGCACCACATTCCTCCATAGCCCTCATGTACAATTCAAAATGGCTGATTGGCTGCCCATCAACATCTACATCGGTTTCCTCTTCCAGCACAATCTCATTAATCAAGCGGCGGTTGGCGGGGTTTCCGTGGGGGGTCCAGGGAACTTCTACGCAGGTAAGGTAGCGCTGCAGGCTTTTGAGCAGGCTCATAAAGTCCCAGACCGCAAAAACATGATGCTCCATGAACACCCGAAGGTCAGCCAGATCATACAGGTTTTCATACAGCGGGTGCTCCATCAACTCTTTGCGGTACGGTTGAAGCTCCTTTTTAAGCCACTGAATTTTTTCTTGATTAATGGGCATAGGAATAGGTGGAATAGGTTAGGTAGTAGACCTGCCAATTAGCAGATGTTTAGGAATGAAGTATTAAATATAAAGGATTCCAGTTGGCATCCAAAAAAGTTCTTCACCACCTAAAACTTACGCTAGTTTTCCATTAAAGAATCAGCAGGGAAGAAATCATACGAAATTCAGTTTAAATCGTTTCTTCTGTTCAGGTCTTTTTTAATTGTAAGCTTCTGGCAGAGAATTGTAGAGCTTAATACACTTTGGTTAAGTATCTTTTTCCCGAAGTTAAAAATCCGCCTTTTTATTTGCCCTCTACTTCCCTCTGTCAAAAAAACTACACCCAACTTACTCTTATCCTTTTACTTAACCCTTTTACATTTCATTGTACTTTACATAACTTATCAAAGAACCCACACCATTAACCAATAAGCCTCTTTCTAAGTTTTTTCTTATTTAACATAAGAGCAATGGGTGCTAAATAAATTTAATAAAATATATAGGTCTATATTTAAATTAGTACTTATATTTATCAGAAACAGGCAAATAAGACTTAAAAACAGTGTTTATAGCCTATATTATAAGACAAATTTATAACTACAAATACTATGATAACATAATTTATATAACTAATCAAATATCAAGTTATCTCTATAAATCATTATAGTTACATGACTTATTATAAATAATACAATTTAACTGTTTGTTATAAAATTTTATCTTGAACAAATATGACTATTCTCAAACACCCCCGAGTTTGCTTAGTCTATAAGTCAACTTTAGCAACAGAAGAATTAATTCAGAAGCGGCTCCACCTGATTCTACTACGCGCGCTCAGCCTTGAATGGTAATCTTTCAGCGCACCTCATTACAGATTTGAACAGGATCAAAAACTCTTCGCATATGGAAAGAACCTTTACTCAAAAAATAACTTACGCATTTCCTCTCCTCCTACTTTGGATGCTTTATATGGCTCCATTGCAATTGCATGCGCAAGGGAACAGTGTACCGGTACATGAAGTTAACCTTACAGGTCAACCCAATGGCATCTGGAATTCAGGAGATCTAAGCCGCAATGGCAGCATTTGTGGCGCTAAAGGCAACGAAAACTGCATTCAGTTCAACATAACCCTTGACAAAAATGCGGGAGGGCTGGAGTTCAGCATTACGGGCGGACCAGTACCTTCCGGCGCCATGGCCTATCAGATAGATTGCGGACCACCCGTACCAGTAGGGCAACCCATCTGCGTATCTGGTGTTGGCCCCCATGTGCTCACCATTTGCATGCCTGGCGGTGCCAGTAATAGCTTTCAGGTAAAGTCCATTGCCGCTTTTACTCCTGTCCCAGACGTAAAAATTTCAGGTGGATGTTCTTCTGTTTTACAGGCTCCCATAGCGTTTGAAGAAGCATCCATCACCTGGACAGATATAACAGGCGGCGGTGCCTACAACAAGTATTTGAGTTGCACCTCAGGTTGCGCTACCCCAACCATAACCCCAGACGACAACGCTCCTGCGTTTGTTGACTACGTGGTGTGCGGTAGTTCAGTAGCTTCACCCTGCTCAGATCTCCCTTTTTGTGACACGGTGCGGGTTTACTTTTTCCCTGCCCCAATAGTTTCTATCAGCCCCACCCCTGCCATTATTTGCCCCGGCTCAACAGGCGTTGAGTTAACCGGAAATGTTACTGGCGGCAGCGGAAACTTCAGCTACTTCTGGACAAATAAAAGTGGGCAGCTATTGGCCACTACAAAAAACTATATAGCTCCTACGGTAGGTGAATATTTTCTCGAAGTTAGAACTGAAAACTACCCTAACTGTAAAAAGTTTGAGGCTTCTGTTACGGTTGTCACAGATTTGTCAGTGAATGCAGGTCCAGACCAATTAATTTGTACCACAAGCCCAGTGTCGTTAACAGGTTCTGTTACGGCTGCCACTGGCGGCATCTGGAGTGGGGGTGCAGGTTCTTTCTCCCCAAATAACACTTCATTGAACGCCACCTACACCCCTACTGCCAGTGAATTGGCGGCAGGCAAGGTAAAACTTACCCTCACAACCACTGTCAACGGCACCTGCTCCCCTATTTCAGATGAAGTACTGATTTCCTTTTACCAATTTAACCTTACCTTCACAGGCCCAGCAGTTATTTGCGCAGGCTCTACGGCCACCATCACAGCTGCAACTACAGGAGGGCAGGCGCCTATCACCTATCAATGGAACACCGGCGAAACCACTGCTACTGTTTCAAACAAAGCTGCCGGCACTTATACAGTGACCGCTACCGATGCGAAAGGATGCTCAATTCAGAAATCATTTACAGTAAGCGAGGAAGCAGGCCCATCAGCTGTTACAATCACCTCCACCCCTTCTACCTGTGGTAACAGCAATGGTTCACTGCAAATAAATGGTGTTACCGGAGGACGAGCTCCTTATTTGTACAGCTTGAATGGCTCAGAATTCAAAAGTGCCACTAGTTATACCGCTCTTTCTGCTGGCACCTACTCCATCAGCGTGAAAGACGCCAATGGCTGCGTGTACAGCAACACGTATATTTTACAAAATATTTCGGGCCCTACCGGTTTTACCACTTCCACCACCAGTACTACTTGCGGCAACAGCAACGGAAGCATTACTGTTTCTAACGTTATAAATGGCCAGGCACCCTTTACTTACAGCAAAGACGGCGTAACTTTCCAAAGCACTAATACTTTTTCCGGAGTAGCCTCTGGGTCTTATACTATTACAGTGAAAGATGCGAACGGCTGCCTCTTCACCAAAACAGTAGTGGTGGGCAGTGCACCAGGTCCCACTACCTTCGCTTTCAACACTTCTTCCAGCACCTGTGGCGCTAGCAATGGCGGCATCACCGTCACCTCAGTGACAGGCGGAACTGCACCTTTCACCTACAGTAAGGACGGCGTTTCTTTTCAGGAGACGGGCACTTTCACAGCGCTTGCCGCCGGCACTTATACGATCACAGTGAAAGATGCGAACGGTTGTATCACCTCCCGCTCCATAGTCATTGGTAACATAGCTGGTCCTTCTGACCTCACTGCCTCCATTACGTCTTCTACTTGCGGAAACAGCAACGGAACGCTAAGCATTGCCGCTACTGGTGGTACTGCGCCCTATACCTATAGTTTGAACGGAGGAGCATTCCAGACAGCTTCCTCTTTCCAGGCTTTAGCAGCAGGCACTTATTCTATTACTGTCAGAGACACCAACGGCTGTAGTTTCTCCAAGGCTTTTACAGTTAACAATATTGCTGGCCCTTCAGACGCTGCCCTCACTACTAAAGCCACTACTTGCGGAACCAAAAACGGAACTATAGCAGTAGCTAGCGTCACTGGCGGAACGGCACCATATACCTACAGTCTAAACGGAGCTGCCTTTCAAAGCTCTGCTTCTTTTTCCGGGTTATCCGCTGGGCAACATTTACTAACTATCAAGGACGCCAATGGGTGTACTTTTGTTAAAACAGTTTTACTGGAGAACATTGCAGGCCCTACTGAGATAAGTTTAACAGCCGCTTCATCTACCTGTGGCTCCAGTAATGGAAGCGTTACCGTCACGTCTGTAATAGGTGGCACAGCCCCTTACTCCTACAGCACCAATGGCACTACTTTTCAGGCATCGGCTACTTTAGCAGGTCTGTCTGCGGGCACTTATACTGTCACCGTAAAAGATGCGAACGGCTGTACCATTACCCGCCAGGTTTCTGTTAGGGACGTGGCAGGGCCATCGGGTTTTACCGCCAGCCTCACTCCATCAACCTGCGGCGGCAACAATGGCTCCATTAACATCGGTAATGTTTCTGGCGGGACAGCTCCTTTTAGTTACAGCAAAGATGGCATCCACTTTCAGGCTTCTGCCACTTTCACTTCCCTAAAAGCAGGATCTTACATGTTCACTGTGAAAGACGCCAACGGTTGTGTTTATGCCAAAGAAGTAAGGTTATCTGACATAGCTGGCCCAACAGCAGTAACGGCCTCTACTGCATCTGCCAGCTGCCTGAACAATGACGGGGAAATAAAAGTGACAGGAGTAACGGGTGGCTCTGCTCCTTATTCCTATTCCATAGATGGTACTGCTTTCCAAACCGGAACCGCTTTTACAGTCCTTGCTTCCGGCAACTACACCGTTACTGCAAAAGATGCCAACGGTTGTTTAGTTACCACGGCTGTTGTTGTTAAAAAGAACGTACCTACCGGCTTTACCACTTCTACAGTAGCATCTACCTGTGGCCGCAACAATGGCACTTTTACTGTTGTTTCAGTTACCGGAGGCACGGCTCCTTATTACTACAGCCAAGACGGCATAAATTTTCAAGCCTCCAGCACTTTCAGCAGTCTAGCCGCCGGCACCTACACCATCACGGTGAAAGATGCAAAAGGCTGTACGTTTACTAAATCAGTAGTTTTAAACAATGTAGCTGGCCCTACTGAGGCAAATGTTTCCACCAGCTCTTCTACCTGTGGTTACAGCAATGCAGCGCTAACAGTAACAGAGGTAACAGGCGGAACTTCTCCTTATACCTATAGCCTTGACGGAACGAACTATCAAACTTCCGCTACATTCAATCAGTTACAGGCAGGCCAGCACACAGTGGCAATTAAAGACGCCAACGGTTGCACATATACAAAATTAGTTGTTATTGAAGATGTGGCAGGCCCTCAAGGTGTAGAATCCACTGTCGTTGCCTCAACTTGCGGCGCCAGTAACGGCAGGGTGATGATTGAATCTGTCAATGGCGGAACTGCTCCCTTTACCTATAGCAAAGACGGAGTTCAGTTTCAGGCTTCAGCCACCTTTGAGAACCTCATCGCCGGCACATATTCTATCTTGGTGAAAGATGCCAATGGCTGCCTCTTTTCGAAAACCATTGAGGTAACAGATCAGGCTGGGCCACGTGACATTGCTATGTCAAACCAAGCTTCCACCTGCGGTGCCAGCAACGGGTCTATCAAAGTGGAAGGGGTAAGCGGAGGAATGGCACCCTACACCTACTCGCTCAACGGACAAGAATTCCAAACGAATGCCACCTATACGGGAGTTCCGGCAGGAGAGCACACTGTTACAGTAAAAGATGCGAATGGCTGTTCCTTTACAAAGAAAGTAAGAGTAGAAAACCTGTCTGGCCCAACCGCACTGGCTTCCACCACTGTTTCCTCCTCTTGCGGAAGAAGCAACGGTGCCTTGAGCGTGAATAGCGTTACGGGTGGCACAGCGCCTTACAGCTACAGTAAAGACGGGGTAAATTTCCAAGCTTCCGCCACCTTTACTGAACTGGCTGCTGGCACCTATACCATTTATGTTAAAGATGCCAATGCCTGCACATTTGCTCAGCAGGTTGCCGTACGAGATGTTCCAGGCCCATCAGCTATCACAGCAGTTTCTAGTTCTGCCAGCTGTTTAAATAACGACGGAAGTATTTCAATCTCCGGCGTGACAGGCGGCACTGCTCCTTACACCTACTCCATAGGCAATACAAACTTTCAGACAGAAATCATTTATGCAGGTATATCTTCAGGCACATACACCATCACCGCCAAAGATGCCAATGGATGCCTTGTTTCTACACAAGTAACGGTAGGGCAAAATGTGCCAACTGCCTTTACGTTCTCCACCACTGAAACTTCTTGCGGGCGCAATGATGGAACCATCACTGTTGGAACTGTTACCGGTGGCACCGCTCCCTATCAGTACAGCATTGATGGCGGTGTCTTCCAAAGCAACTCTACATTTACTGGTTTATTAGCTGGCACACACACCATCAGTGTTCGGGATGCGAAGGGCTGCACTTACAGCAAAGGCGTATCGGTGAGCAACACTGCTGGGCCTGCGTTTACGGTTACAGCTACTGCCAGCACCTGCGGCAATACCAATGGAGCCATTACAGTAAAAGGAGTAACAGGAGGCACCGCTCCTTATCTCTATAGCATAGACGGTACTAATTTCCAATCATCTGCCACATTCATGACAGTGGGCGCGGGTGTGTACCTGATCATGGTAAAAGATACCAAAGGCTGCTTATCATCAGAGGAAATAGAGGTAAAAGACATTGCCGGACCTTCTGATCTAACGTTGGCAGTATCTTCCTCTACCTGCGGCAGTAGCAATGGCAGCATTAACATCAGCTCAGTAGCGGGAGGCACTAGCCCATACACTTACAGCATAAACGGCGCTGCTTTCCAAAACTCTGCAGCCTTTACATCTTTACCCGCAGGCAACCACACCATCACCGTCAAAGACGCCAACGGCTGTACTTTCAACAAAGAAGTGCAACTAGAAAATATTTACGGGCCAACTGATCTGGCGTTGGCAACGGCAGCTTCTACCTGCGGCGCCAGCAACGGCACCATCACCGTAAGAGGAGTAACCGGTGGAGTAGCTCCTTATTCATTTGCACTAAATGGTGGCTCTTTCCAAAGCAGTACTGCCTTTGCCCCTATTACGGCCGGAGAACATACTGTCACTGTGAAAGACGCAAACGGTTGTGTCTTCACTAAAAAAGCTACCGTTACCAACGTAGCCGGACCTACTGACCTGACCGCTGAAATAAGCGCTTCTATCTGCGGAAACAGCAACGGTGCCCTTACCCTAACCAAAATAACAGGTGGAACTGCCCCTTATAGCTACAGCAGAGACGGAGTGAACTTCCAACCCTCTCCTACTTTTACCGCTTTAGCTGCAGGCACCCATACCTTGTTTGTGAAAGATGCGAACGGATGTACCTTTAACAAGTCATTTGTCATCAACAACATCAATGGTCCGGCAGCAGTAACAGCCAGTTCTTCTCCGGCCACCTGTGCTGACAATGACGGCAGCATTATCGTTGATACTGTAACAGGAGGCACTGCTCCTTTTGTTTATTCTCTGGATGGAGTTACTTTTCAGGAATACAACCGCTTTACAGCACTTTCAAGTGGCACGTACACAGTAACTGCTAAAGACACCAACGGATGCCTCGTCACCGCCTCTGTTAAAGTTTCTAAGAACATTCCTACTGCTTTTGACGCTACAACGGTAGCCTCTACTTGCGGCAATAGCAATGGAAGTATTACCATTCTAAATATAACTGGTGGCACGAGCCCTTATTCGTATAGCCTTGATGGTAAAAACTTCCAATCTTCTGCCACTCTTACTGGCTTGGTAGCGAGCACTTACACTATCACAGTAAAAGATGCCAATGGCTGTACTTTTGCTGGCCAAATTCAGATTACCAACACCCCTGGCCCACAAGATTTCACCTCTTCAGTACAGGCGTCAACCTGTGGCAATAGCAACGGCAGTATTTCCATTCGCAACGTTGACGGCGGCACGGTTCCTTTCACCTACTCCCTCAACGGAACTGTCTTTCAAAATTCTTCCACATTTACTGGGTTACGTTCAGGCACTTTTACTGTAACCGTGAAAGACGCTAACGGATGTTCTTTTGTGAAGCAGGTGTTACTGGAAGACATTGCCGGTCCAACTGAAGTTAGAATAGCGTCTAAACCTGCCATCTGCGGCACCAACGGACAGCTTGAAGTAAGAGAAGTAACGGGAGGAACCGCTCCGTTCAGCTATAGTGTAGATGGTGTCCAGTTCCAATCATCTGCTTCTTTCTCAGCTTTGGCTGCCAACACCTACACCCTTACCGTGAAAGATGCCAATGGCTGTACCTTTAGCCAAACAGCAGAAGTGGAATATGTGACTGGACCTGCTGCCTTAACTCTTACAAGCTCTCCTTCTACCTGCGGCGGTGCCAATGGCGGCATCACTGTAAACGGAGTGAACGGCGGCACAGCACCATACACCTATAGCATAGATGGCGTAAACTTTCAGACATCTGTCACTTTCACGGCACTTGCAGCCAATACCTACCAAGTTTATGTGAAAGACGCCAACGGTTGCACCTACACGCAGAAAGCAGAAGTTTCAAACATTGCCGGACCAACCACAATGACAACTGCTGCCCAACCTGCTAACTGCACCAACAGCGACGGCAGTATTACGGTAAGCAATGTAACCGGCGGAACTGCTCCTTTTACCTACTCTATCAATGGCTCCACTTATCAGGAGAGCGGTTCGTTCTCAGGATTGGCAGCAGGCTTGTACACCGTCACGGTGAAAGATGCCAATGGTTGTCAGTTTGCATCGGGGGTAAGAGTTGGGCAAAATGCACCAACGGCATTTACTGTTTCCACCACCGAAACAAGGTGCGGAAACAGTGACGGAACAATCACCATTCTTTCGGTTACTGGAGGAACTGGACCATATACTTATAGCCAAGATGGACAGCGCTTCCAAGCTTCTGCTACTTTTCAGAATCTGAGCGCAGGCTCGCATATCATCACAGTGAAAGATGCGAATGGCTGCACCTATTCAAAGGCAGTTGCTGTCAACAATGTTGCCGGACCAGCTTTCACCGCAACGGTAGTACCAAGCACCTGCGGAAACAGCAACGGCAAAATAACAATCGCTGAAACAAGAGGCGGCACTGCTCCTTATTCATTCAGCATAGACGGCGTTCACTTTCAAACTTCTGCTACGTTCACGGCACTCACTGCGGCAACGTATTCTATTACCGTAAAAGACTCCACTGGCTGCATGTCAACTGAGGTGGTGGTAATAGAAGACAAGGCTGGCCCTACTGACTTTATTGTCTCTGCACAAGCAAGCACGTGCGGATCTGCTAATGGACAGCTTCAGGTAGCTACTGTAACAGGAGGCACTGCTCCGTACACGTACAGCATTAACGGTTCTGTCTTTCAGGATGCTATTGTATTTACTGCCTTAACTGCAGGCACCTACACCATCACGGTTAAAGATGCCAACGGCTGCACCTTTTCCAAACAGGCTTCAGTAAATGACATTGCGAGCCCTGCTGGTTTAGAACTGGCGAGCACTACTGCTACCTGCGGAAGCAACAACGGCACCGTAATGGTAACTACAGTGAAGGGCGGAACAGCACCATTTACCTTCTCTTTAGACGGTAAAGAGTTCAAGGACGAAACCACCTTTACCGCGGTAACTGCCGGAAAACATGTGGTGACCGTGCGCGATGCCAATGGTTGCACTTATGCAGAAACCGTAACTGTAACTGATGTCACTGGACCTACTGGTATTACCGTCAGCACCCAACCTTCTACTTGCGGGGGGAACAACGGAAGTTTAACGGTAGAATTAGTAACCGGAGGCGTTGCTCCTTACACCTACAGCATTAACGGAGGACCCTTCCAACACTCTACTTCCTTTCCCGCCTTACAAGCTGGCACACACACTTTATCAGTGAAAGACGGCAACGGATGCACCTTCTCTAAAGAGATGCTTCTGCAAGACTTGGCCGGACCTACTGCGGCAACAGTAGACACCACTCCTGCCAGCTGTTCTGACAGAGATGGTGCCATTACAGTGAAAGAGGTAAGCGGAGGCTCTGCCCCTTATGCCTATTCTCTTGATGGTCTTTCTTTCCAGAGTAGCGCTTCCTTTACAGGTCTTGCTTCTGGCACCTACAGTGTAACTGTTCAAGACGCAAACGGGTGTTTAACCACGGAAGTAGCTACTGTCGCTAAAACGGCTCCGTCTGCTTTCACCACCTCCGTAGCACCTTCTACCTGTGGCAATGGCAACGGCAGCATTAGTATAACCACCATCAATGGAGGCACCGCCCCTTATAAATATTCAATAGACGGATCTACATTCACCTCTTCAGCCTCTTTTGACAATCTTTCTGCAGGCACTTACAAAGTGACCGTGCTAGATGCCAAAGGATGTGAGTTTGCAGACCAGGTGCAGGTAAAAGATTTGAAGGGCATAGAAAGCGTGGCCGCGGCGGTTACTGGTACTACCTGCAACAACAGCAACGGAACGGTAACGGTAACAGCGGTTATTGGCGGCACAGCCCCTTACACCTACAGCAAAGACGGGGTCAACTTCCAATCAAGTGCTTTCTATAGTGGCCTTACAGCAGGCGCATACGCCATTACCGTGAAAGATGCCAATGGCTGCACATACTCAACTGAAGTCACTATATCAGGTACTGAAGGGCCAACAGATATTACGCTAACTCAACTGTCCTCCTCCTGCGGACAGGCCAACGGGCAAATTACTGTAACCAATGTGGTCGCGGGCGTAGCACCTTATACCTACAGCAAAGACGGCGTTAATTTCCAAGAAACCGGCACCTTCACGGCGCTGACAGCCGGCTCCTATACCATTGTAGTGAAGGATTCCAACGGCTGCACTTACTCTAAATCCATTGAAGTAGAAAGTATTAGCGGACCAACTGATTTCGCTTACACCACTACTGCCTCCACCTGTGGCAACCGCAATGGCAGCATCAGTATTGGAGAAATAAGTGGTGGCACAGCACCCTTCATTTACTCACTTAACGGAGCAGCTTTCCAAAGCCAAACCACATTTAATGAGGTAGCGGAGGGACTTCATACCCTTACCGTGAAAGACGCCAGCGGATGTACCATCACCAAGGAAGTGTCTGTTTCCAACTTGGCAGGTGTCACCGCTATTACCACTTCAACCACACCGGCTACTTGCTCTGAGAAAGGATCTTTCAAAGTAACTTCCACTACCGGCGGCAAGGCGCCTTATGCTTATTCTCTTGATGGAGTCAGCTACCAAACCTCCAGCACCTTCACAGTTCTTTCGCCGCAGGCCTATCAGGTGTTCGTGAAAGATGCGAATGGCTGTGTGTTTACCTCTAGTGTAACTGTAACAGAAAACAAAATAACGAAGGCAACACTTTCTTCTGTTTCAGCTAACTGCGCCCAGAACAACGGATCTATCAACGTAGAATCTGTAACGGGTGGTACACTTCCACTTGCCTACAGCATCAACGGAATTAGCTTCCAATCTGCTGCGGTATTTAGCAACTTAGGTACTGGCAACTATACCATCACCATCAAAGATGCAGCAGGTTGTACCTTCACCCAAAGCCATGAAGTGAAAGGCAGCGGGGGAGCGGAAAGCTTCACCTTGACCAACACAGACGCCACTTGCGGGACTAACAATGGCACTATCATAGTTAGTCAGATAAGCGGCGGCCGAAGTCCTTACACCTTCAGTATTGATGGCAGTAACTTCCAGACTAACCCAGAGTTCACTAGGTTGGCCTCAGGCAAGCATGTGGTAACTGTAAAAGATGCCGCGGGTTGTGTGAAGACAAAGGAAATTAACCTTGGCAACAGCTCCGCCATCACGGGAGTAATCTTCACTACCCAGGCAGCAGGCTGCAGCCAGACCACCGGCCAGGTAGTTGTGAAAGAAGTAACTGGCGGCACTGCTCCTTACACGTACTCCACAGACGGCACTCGTTTCTCTGCTTCAGCTACCCTTACTGGGTTGGCACCTGGCACCTACCAACTAACGGTGAAAGACGCCAATAACTGCACCTACTCCACCTCGGTTCTGATCAAGAAAGTAGAAAGCAAAATAGCTTTAGTGCAGGATGCACTCTGCTCAGGTCAGGCCAATGGTTCCATTTCAGTAACTACCAAAGGCGGAGAAGGCAAAGCAGAATTCAGCATTGACAACGGCCGTACTTTCCTGAAAGATTCTGTGTTTACAAACTTGGCAGGCGGCAGTTATCAGGTTCTTGTCAGATTCTCTCCAGAGTGTACAGTTAACCTTGGCACAGTAGAGATCAAAGAGCCTAAGCCTATTCAAGTAAAAGTAACCGCCTTATCTAATACCGTTGCCGCCAGCTCAACAGGCAGCGCTGCGGTTACTTTTGTTGGCGGCGGTACCGCTCCTTACACCTACCAGCTAGACAAGGGAAGATTTACCACTGACTCTGTCTTTCACAACCTGAGTGAAGGTACCCACCTGCTAGTGGTGAAAGACAAAAACGGTTGTACTACTGAGGTCAACTTCACTATTGAAGCCAGCCAAGACTTTGAAATCCCTACCGGTTTCTCTCCAAACGGTGATGGTTTGAATGACCTGTGGGAAATCAAGAATATCTCCACCCTATACCCTAACTGCAAAATCACAGTGTACAACCGCTGGGGAAGCCCAGTGTTTGAATCGAAGGGATATAGGAAACCATGGGACGGAACTTACAATGGCCAGCCGTTGCCAAATGGCACCTACTACTGCACCATTGATCTGGGGAACGCCCAACCCCTGCTTAAGAAGTCAATAACCATAATGCGCTAGTTTTTTCTCAAAACACCTTAACCGCATCTTATGAAAAAGTATATATCAATCATTTTACTTCTGCTGTGTAGCCTTATGGCAACAGCCCAACAGCAGCCCTTGTACAGCCAGTACATGACCAATTATTATCTTGTTAATCCGGCGGTGGCAGGCTTTGAGAAAGACCTGAACCTAAAGGCTGGGTTCCGAAACCAATGGGTAGGATTTGAAGGAGCCCCTAAAACTTTTTACCTAAGCGCAGAAACAGCCCTGTTCCAAAACCAACGCAAGAAAGGCAGGAGAGGCGTTCAGGCATACCACGGCGCGGGCGGCTACGCGTATACTGACAACACCGGCCCCACCACCCGCACCGCTGCTCTCTTGTCTTATGCCTACCACATTCCCCTGAACCGGGAAATCTATTTTTCATCGGGTGTTTTTGCGGGGTTTCAGCAGTTCCGGTTTGATCCCAACAAAGTAGTAATGGCAGATAATTCTAATGGTATTGATCCTGTCACCAGAAATGGAGTATTAAATGCCTTCGTGCCTGACTTAAGCGTGGGCACCTATTTACACAGCAACAGGTTTTATGTGGGTATTTCCCTTTTTCAGCTCCTGGACAACAAATATGTTAGTGCCGAAAACGCTGATGCCGCAAGTTATCTTTCTAAACATTTGTTTATGTCGGGTGGCTACAACTTTGATGTGAGAAGAAACATTACCCTCACTCCCTCCGTCTTGCTCAAGTATGCGGGGCCAGCCCCGTTGCAGGCAGACCTGAACATGAAGGGCACCTACTACTTTACCAAACGACGCCGTACTGCCTATGATGACCACGTGTGGACAGCTGTTTCTTACCGCACCCAAGACGCGTTGGTAGGACTAGTTGGCTTGCAGTTTAAGGAACAGTACCAATTTTCTTACTCTTATGACATTACAGTATCACCACTAAGACACCATAGCGCTGGCTCACATGAGTTGATGCTGGGCTTCAGAATTAAGAAAACGAAAGGCTATAAGTGGCTTGGGCAGAACACGGCTTCCTCTCCTGATCAGATGTAGTTTACATTTTCACCTTCTTGAGTTATAACTCTCTAGCCGTTTTAGAGCCGTTTTTCAAAAAGCGGCTCTAAAACGGCTAGAGTTTTTTGCTTAAACGCCATCTATATTAGCTGCTCTCCTACCAAAAGCCGCGTCTGTCACTTCGTTTTCCACCTACATCAGCGTTGTGAAAATGCGGTTTAGGAACTTAGCTAAGGGGCTTTCTGTTAGCCCTTCACAATAAAATGACCGTAAGTTATTGGGTTCAAGGCTTTTTTATTATTTAACATAGAAAAGCATAAGAAAAACCCTACCTTTGCGGGCTGAAAACAACCTCTGAATGCAAAGTATCCGCAACATCGCGATTATTGCCCACGTGGACCACGGTAAAACCACGCTGGTAGACAAAATCATCCACGCCTCAAAGATATTTGACGCGCACCAACAGTTCGACGACCTTATCCTGGATAACAATGACCTGGAAAGAGAACGCGGCATCACCATCGTTTCTAAAAACGTATCGGTGCGTTACAAAGACGTTAAAATCAACATCATTGACACCCCTGGTCACGCTGACTTCGGAGGTGAAGTTGAGCGCGTTTTGAAAATGGCCGACGGCGTTCTTTTGCTGGTAGATGCCTTTGAAGGCCCTATGCCACAGACCCGCTTCGTGCTAGGAAAAGCTATCTCTTTAGGCCTTAAGCCAATTGTGGTAGTAAACAAAGTAGACAAAGAAAACTGCCGTCCGGACGAAGTACACGAAATGGTGTTCGACCTGATGTTCAACCTTGATGCTACCGAAGAACAGTTAGACTTCGTGACCATCTATGGTTCCAGCAAGCATGGCTGGATGAGCACTGACTGGCAGAAACCAACTGACAACATCATTCCGTTGTTAGACGCCATCATTGACGTAATTCCTCCGGCTCCTTCAGAAGAAGGAACACCGCAGATGCAAATTACTTCATTAGATTACTCTTCTTTTGTGGGCCGTATCGCCATTGGCCGTGTAAAACGCGGAACATTGAAAGAAGGTGCCCAAATGAGCCTTTGCAAGCGTGATGGCTCTATCAAGAAAGTAAGAATCAAAGAACTTCAGGTTTTTGAAGGCTTGGGCCGCGTAAAGGTAGAGTCTGTTTCTGCTGGCGAGATCTGCGCCGTAACCGGTATTGAAGGTTTCGAGATTGGCGATACGCTTGCCGATTTTGAAAACCCAGAGCCATTGGAGCGCATCGCCATTGATGAGCCTACCATGAACATGTTGTTCACCATCAATAACTCTCCTTTCTTCGGGAAAGAGGGCAAATTTGTAACATCTCGTCACCTGCGTGACCGCTTGTTCAAAGAGATGGAGAAAAACCTAGCTCTAAGAGTGGATGAAACCGACAAAGAAGACACCTTCTTGGTGTACGGACGTGGTATCCTTCACTTGTCAGTTTTAATTGAAACCATGCGCCGCGAGGGCTACGAATTACAGGTAGGCCAGCCGCAGGTAATCTTCAAAGAAATTGACGGACAGAAATACGAGCCGGTTGAGCACCTGGTAGTGGACGTTCCGGAAGAATCTGCCGGTAAGGTGATTGAACTGGTAACACAGCGTAAAGGTGACCTGACTATTATGGAGCCGAAAGGTGACTTGCAGCATTTGGAATTTAACATTCCAGCGCGTGGTTTGATTGGCCTTCGTAACAACGTGTTGACAGCTACTGCCGGTGAAGCTATCATGAACCACCGCTTTGTAAGCTATGAGCCGTTCAAAGGTGCTATCCCAGGTCGTATCAACGGTTCATTGATCTCTATGGAGACGGGTCCTGGTACTGCTTATTCTATTGATAAATTGCAGGACCGCGGTGTATTCTTTGTTGATCCAGGTGAGGATGTGTACATGGGCCAGGTAATTGGAGAGCACTCTCGCCAGAACGACCTGACCGTAAACATTCAGAAAGGAAAGCAGCTGACCAACATGCGTGCTTCAGGCTCTGACAACAACGTGAAGATTGTACCTAAAAAACAATTCTCGCTGGAAGAAGCCATGGAATACATCCAGAAGGATGAATTACTGGAAGTAACGCCAAAGAGCATTAGAATGCGTAAGATTTATTTAGATGAGAACGAGCGCAAGCGCTACGGAAACTCTCAAGGTTAATTCTTAGTAATTTCCATAAACAAAATAGCCCGACCAAATGGTCGGGCTATTTTGTTTATGGGTGTTTTGGAGCTGTTTTTGAAAAAATGAGGCTAAAAACAAGCTTTTATTCTTACTTCAGATTGACTTAAATATCAGAAACAGATATTTAGCGCTTCTTCCCTCTTAGTGCGTACTCCTCCAACTCCTTTAATTCATCTCGAATCTTTTTATCCCATTCCGCCTGCTTATCTTTCTTATTTGCTCCCGAGGTTTCTAAATCATACTGATCTTGAAGGTCAAATAACATTTTTTAATATCTGTTAAAAATTTCGGTGGCCACCTTTTTACCAGAATTGACTTTTTGCTGATTTATAAAGATTTTTAAGCGTTTGGCCACTAGTTCTGAAATATCGAAATGTAGTTGTTCATGGTTCAGCGTGTAATCATCTTTATATTCTTTCTTCACCCATGAATGCCTTGGAAACATAATTCCCCAGGCTGAATAGGTTGTACTCCCTGTCCAAATATTTACTTTGCCAGCTTTCATTTGAATGGTTGTAGAGATTCTTGCTCCTGCTGAATCAAATTTTGGAGGCTCCCCTTTGAAGTCTGCCCACACCAATTTCGATTCGCTCTCATAAACAAGCAAATCTTGAGCCTGCACTGAGCAAACAAAAAGAGAAAGAAAAAATAATAACGATCCTATTTTCTTCATGGCCATGTGACTATTATCCTTATTCTTCTTTTACTGTAAGCTATATAGTCTTGGTGAAATTACAATAACTGCTGCCCTTGTTAGTGTATTCACAATAAACCTGTTTAGGATTAGAAACACCATGACCCGCAGATGTGAACATCCCTCATTGCCTTTCTGGGTAGCATAGGCAGATGAGGCTGATCTTATTGAGACTGTTTTCGGTCTCCTTTTTCAAAAACAGGCAAGAAACGGCAAAGCCAGCGGGTACTCTCCGCTGGCTTTGCCGTTCAGAACAAATTTTAAAACTACTGAACCGAGAACTGATACGTGGCACTTCCTGCTTTTCCGTCATTAGTGATGCCTTGCAGTACTACCTGATAACGCCCCTTCTGGTCTGAAGAGAAAAAGCGTACCTGCTTCTTGCCATCGTCTCCTGTCTGCACATAAGGCTCCCAGTGCAAGAGCGTTCGCAAATCAGGTATTCGGCTATTTTGCTGCTCTTGGGTTTCGTAGACAGGGCTGTAGAATTCACGGTGCATCTGCAGGCCTTGGTATTCTACTAGTAAAGCTCTAGGATCTACCGGAAATCCTTTTAGGTTACCGGCATAGGTGCTGAACGAGACAATGCCATGAAAGGCCATTGGCCCCAAGTAGTATTTTCTCGCTACCACATCAAGCTTCCGAATGTTTTTAGGGTCATAGGTCATGATGGAGTCTGTGTTGAAAATAGGCACCCCATCTAGCAGCACCAGCGGCTCTTCACGATAAGATTCTTTCCGGAACTGGTCTACCACCGCAAACTGAAATCTTTTACCCCGCTTACGAACCTGTACATTTGGCACGTACTCCCGCAGCACATCTTCTACTAGCGGGAAGCGGGTAAATTCATCTAACAAAAACTGCCTGTCTGGTTGACCATAGAAAGCGACACTATCTAAAACAGGACCGGTAAAGCTATACGCCGAAGGAGGAGTATGATAGCTCTGCACCTGTAAATGAATGTTGTTTGACCCCAGTTTATGAAGCAACGAAGGCTGAAACTGTAAAGGTTGTGGCCTTAGCACCGGAGGTTCTGTAGAGAACGGGTCAATGATTTCAAACTGGTACGTGCTGTCTTGGCGGGTATCAGTTTGCAGTACTAAATCACGGGTGCCGTAAAAGTCTTTCACGTCGTAGAGCACTCTACCGTTGGCATCAGACCGCGACCCGTACAGCGCTACTTTTAAAGATGGAGCCGATAAATATGTAAGCACATTTTGCGCAGGCTGTCCTGTCTGGCGGTTCATTACTTTCGCCAATACTAAATGACCTCCAATTTCGGGCAGATGGGCTACTTGGGCGAAAGATGGTTGCAGCACATCTTGCCAGGTAAAGCGCCGCCAGCCGTGGGTGAGCATTAGATTATCTGTGGCCGTTTCTACATCAAGACTAGGAGAAGACACGTAATACTGCGGATTCTCCACCTGCCCTTTTAAGTCTGAGCTTAGGAAAAGGTAGCTAAGTATATCCTCGGCCTCCGGGGTCTGAAGAGAATCTAACCGATACACCGCCATGGATAAATTTGCCAGTGCTGGAGCTCCTTTGAAATCCTGCGCCTGTACCTCTACATTTACCTCGGTACGTGGTGAATATTGCCGCTGTGCTGTGGTAGCTTTTAAATGAAATGTCTGTTGCTGCGGGCGTTTAAAATACAACCGTTCGCTCACTGGCTGGCGCTGGTCATTAAAGACCGTGAAGTGAGAAATACCTTCTCCCAATATCTCTTTAGCCAAGGTAAAGACGGCTTGGCCATTTGCATCTACTGAAGCAGCTTGAGCCAACTTGGCATCTTGCCGCGAATGCACCAGCAGATACACCCGCTGCGTTCCAGTACCTTTTGTCTGCACATTCACCCGCACCTGCTCTGGCTCGGTGTTGGTTACCTGCATTACAGTGCCTATCTCCTGCGCGGTGGGTAAGGAGCGGGTGAAAATTTGTCCGTTGGGACCTTTAAAGATAGCACGGTAGGTACTGCCGGAGGCTGGGGTAAACAGAAAGCTACCTATACCAAACTTGTACGTATAGAACCTGGCCACCGTATCATTCTTCTGGTCTATCACAGTCCCTACAAAGCTGCCGCCCTGACCTGTTTTGTCTACCGCCTTAAACGCCACTTTGCTTTGCAGACCATTTACCAATTGCCCGCCTTCCGGGAAGAACTGAATATCATACTCCACTGATGGCTCCACCTTCTGCGCATTCAACTTCTTGAAAGTGTTGACAATAGAGAGAGGTTTCTCAAAAAAGAACCCTTCGCCGGCGTTCTTCATCCAGTTGGTATAGGCTCGTAAAACATAATTACCAGAATTCAGCGAAGTAGGCAGCTCCAGATAGCCATTTCCGGTTCCAGCTTCTACGTCAATTTTAGCCTGCGCCATAGGCACTTGCTCGTTGTTCAGCAGCTCTACATACACCACCTTGCTCAGTTCAACCGGCTGGTGATGCATGGCGTCTACTTTGTACACTTTAAACCACATGGTTTCGCCCGCCAGATAAGAAGAGCGGTCGGTGTGCAGGTAGACTTTTTCCTGCAGGTGTAGTTGCGAGTAGGTGCTAACACTTTGGGCTAGTGCCTTAGCACCCTCAGATTGACTTTGGCCCCGGAAAGAAAGTAGAAGGCAAAGCCCTAACAGGGGCAAAACTCTTCTGAATAAATTATACCTCATGTTACAGGTTTTACCAAAATGCAGGTTTCTTGCCGGTACCGCCCATCTCACGGCAATCTGAGCAACTAAAAGAAAGCATCCACGGGTTGTTCGGAGCCTTAGCCGGATTATCTTCAAATTCATCTTTCCAGTCTACTACTACATATCTGGCATGAACAAAGCTGTACAAAAAGCCTGAATCAATAACACCATCAGCTGAAATGGGCACCTTTATAAATGGACAGTCTTTCTGGAACCTGAAATTCCACTGTGCCAGTTGAGCTTTGCTAAGGAAAAAGCGTTTAGTGGTAACAGAGCGGACACTAAAATACCCAAGCACCGGCTCATTAGGGTCGTTCAGGTTGCTAACATTTCCTTTTATTTCCGATGGCTGCGCATCAAAGAGTGAGCCTACTTCTTCGGTGTTTTTTCTCAAAATTTGCCAGTATTGGTGTTCTTCACGGCTAATAGCGTGCTGTTTTACTAACATGCTGTACCGCATGCTTAGCTTCTGAGAGTTACCGTTAATGGTGGCAATTCTTACTTTGTTCACCACGGCATTCTCTAGCTGAGTGGTAGAGCCTACCAGAATGTTTGAAGATGCACCATATTTCCAGCAGTTCTGATAGGTACTGTCAGATTCAGTGCGTACTTTAAGCTTTCCGTTTTCATCCAGAATGTAGCGCGTAAAATAGGGGACGCTGTACTCGTACGTGTCTTCAAACTCCCAGCGGTAGTATCTGGCGGCGTTGGTAGGGTCATGGGTGGTTACTCTAATATTCACATTCTCGCCTTCCACATCCCAAGTGATCTCATCAATAGGCGGAGTTTTAACGGTAGACACTTCGGTAGAAGCGTATTCTTTGCCCACTTTGGTTTTGATGCGGAGCTTATACTTAGTACCATAGTCCAGAGAAAGTCCGTTGGCCGAGTACATACCGCTGCTGTTGCCCGTCAGATTTATTTTAGCGCCCTGGCCGTACTCAATCCAAACATTGGCTCCTGTTTCAGGTTTAGGGGGCGTTTTATCCGCTAAGCTTTGGCTACGGGTCAGCTTCACCTGGGCAGTACCCTCCTCCACGTTCATCCCTCCGTCTACCACCAGTAAACCTTCTCCGTTGGCGGTTTCTGGCAGCTCATATTCCTCCACACAGCTGGCCATAGCCCACAGGCTCAGGCAAAGCCATACATTCAGGCAGAAACGTTTCATCAGAATTTAAAATTATAAGTGACAGTTGGAATAGGGCGGCCAAAAACTGACATCTTGTAGCCTTTAATCACGCCTTCTTCTGATTTAAAATAGATGGAATAAGGGTTCCTGCGACCCGTCAGGTTGTACACTGCCAGTGTCCAGGAGCTGTGCGCCAGCTTTTTGGCCTTATGACCACCTTCCAGGTTCAAAGAGAAATCTACACGGTAATAATCGGGCACTCGGAATTGGTTGCGGTCTGAGTAGTAAATCCGTTTGCCGCCGCCCACTTCATAAATAGACAAGGGCAGCGTGATAGGGCGACCCGTGCTGTACACAAAATTGAGAGAGGTGCTAATTCGGCGGCTAAAGCGGTAGTTACCCACCATGGTTAAATTGTGCGGCTGGTCAAAGTTGCTGGGGTAGAAGGCTCCTTCATTTATTTTCTGCTCATACTCCGCACCATTACTTTGCAGCAAAGAACGCGAATAGGTGTAGCTTAGCCAGCCGTTGAGTTTGCCTTCCTGCTTACGGAGCATGGTTTCTATGCCATATGCTTTGCCTTTGGAGTTGATCACATCGGTTTCAATGTGGTGGTTGAGCAGCAACTGCGCTCCGCTCTTGTAGTCCAGCATGTTCTGCATGGTTTTGTGGTACACCTCCACACTCGCCTCTACGGTGTTGTTCTTGAAGTTCTTGAACAAACCTAGTGACACCTGGTCACCTATCTGCGGCTGAATGTGCGAATCACTTAGTTTCCAGATATCAGTAGGCGAAATCATGGCGGTGTTGGTGAGCATGTGCAGATATTGGCGGGTGCGGTTATATCCGGCTTTCACTGAGAAGCTTTCTGTAAAACTGAACCTGGCTGATGCCCTGTACTCTGGTCCGTGATAAGTTTTGATAACATCTCCGGCACCAAATTCTCTGGTCTCAATCTCCGTTGTTTCATCTTTCGGCACTCCCTCGGCATAGGTAGTTACGCTTTTACTACCCAAGTACTGGAAAAAGGAATAACGCAAACCAACCGACACCGAAAAGCGGGGTGAAACCTCATAGGTGTCACTCAGGTACAAAGCGCTCTCCAGCCCCTGCTCCTGCTCCACCTCGTCAGGAATCACCAATGACTCTTCGCCTAAAGGTTTATAAGAACCAGGGCTCATCTGGTGTAGCATTGTGCTGCCACCAAACTCCACCGTGTGCTGGTGGTTGTAGTTGTACGTGAAGCCAGTTTTCATGCTGACTTGCTTTTGGTCATAAGCTAACTCATAAGCGTTCACCTCATTTTTATCGCTGGTTACATTGTAGTTGTAGCCGCTGTAAGAAGCTGTCAGCACATTGTACAGTTTATCTGTGAAGGCATGCCCCCATTTAGCTACTAAACTCTGATTCTGATACTTGTAGAGCGTATCACTGGCCAGTTTAAAATTATCGTTGCTGAAGTAGCCAGTTAAACTGAGGGTGTTGTTCTCATTAATGGTATGGTTAAGGCCCAGGTTCAGGTCATAGAAAGAGGCTTTGCTTCGGCTTAGGTTTTCGTTAGGCAGTTGCGCCAGGAGCCAATCAGAATACGAAGCCCTGCCGCCAATCAAAAACGAAGTTTTGTCTTTGACGATTGGCCCCTCCAGCATCAGGCGACTGGCAATAAGACCGATTCCACCGGCTCCGGCAAACTTTTGCTTGTTGCCCTCACGGGTAGAAATATCCAGCACCGAAGCCAGTCTGCCGCCGTATTTAGCCGGAATAGTACTCTTGTACAGCTCTATACCCTTCACCACATCTGGGTTGAAAGCTGAGAAAAACCCGAACAGGTGCGAAGGGTTAAAAATGGTGGCATCGTTCAGCAGAATCAGGTTTTGGTCAGTGGCACCGCCCCGCACGTTCAGACCGGTAGAGCTCTCGCCTACTGACTTCACCCCGGGCAGCGTCAGCACCACTTTCAGCACATCGGCTTCGCCGAAGGCCGTGGGTACTTGCTTGATGGTACTTATACCCAGTTTCTCCACGCCCATGGCGGTACTCGCTACGTTACGGTCGCGGTTGCCTTTCACCAACACCTCATTCAACGACACAATGCTGCTGATCAGGTCTACCGACAGTCTGCCGTCTGAGTAAAGCATTAGTTGGCGCTTGGTCTCGCGCATTCCCACACTCCTAATCTTCAGGGTATGCCGGCCTTTGGGTAAGCTAATGGCGTAATTTCCGTTCTCATCGGTATTGGTGGCCGTGAGTGGGTTTTCAATCATGACCACCGCACCAATCACAGGCTCACCAGAAGCTGCATCACGTACAGTACCTCTCAACGTGGCATTGCCGGGAGTGATTTTATTCGTCTTGATGCCGATTTCATATAGTTTGGTCTCAGACCCCACCGCTTGCGTTTTTTGCCTGTTTCCGGAAATATAGCCCGGAATCACCTCATCTCCGGAATCCTCGCCTTCTACATTCAGAAAATCAGCCGGAAGTTTCGCCTGCAAAGGAGCACCTTTTGTAACGAAAACCCGCTGCTCCCCATCAATGGCAAAGCGATAGTCAGTGTTTCTGAACAACTGCTCCAGTACTGTTGGCAAAGGCTGCTGGTTTGCTTCTAAAGAAACGGTCAGGCTATCGGTCTGGGCAGGGTTGAAATAGAAACGATAGGTTGTCTGGGCCTCCACTTGTTTCACAAACTGCTCAAAAGAGATTTTTGAGAAACTACCAGAAACTGTTTGGGTAGCTGATGTTTGGGCAAATACTGAAGTGAATGGTAATACTAGCAGGGCCAGCATCAGGCATAGTAACGCGTACTTTCTCATTGTCCTTTCGTTAAGGAGTCGTACACCTGCGCCATGGTCACCAACGCCAACTCACGGTTCTGCCCGAAACTGATGGAGCGCTCTTTCAGGCTTTTGTTCAGTTCGGCTTTCTGGTCAGACAACACCTTCAGCACCGAACCTTTGCTTTTAACCTGATGGTATTGTCCGTCTTTGAGGATGTAATAAGTATTTTTATCTGAAAAGGAAATTTCTGCGTTCTGCTTCAGAGAAGTCTTTTCGCGGCGGGCCAAGACCTGCACGTTGCCGCTGTACAACACCTCGTAGAACCCAGATGCCAAATTCTCAGCCTTATTTACTTTCATAAACCTATGCCCTTGCAGTGTAAACTGGCTCACTCTACTGGCATCGATCTGAGTTTTGATGGGAGTGCCTTTCTCGTCGGGACGTACCACTATCAAGGCTTGGTTGACAATGTCATACATGAATGGAATGCCGCTGTAGGCAATACCATCATAGGTAACTACGGCATCTGCCCAGACATCTGAACCGAAGAACTGGTGCCCTTTGGTGCGTAGCGTGTAGCCAAAATACTCGCTGCCATTAAACACATGGGCCTGCTGCCCCATGGCAGCATGGTAAAGCGCAGCAATAGGCTGAAGTGATATTTGAGAGGAGTCTGCTGGGGGAACCGCTGGGGTACTACTTGCCTGGGAGTTGGCAGCCTCTGATATGAGCATGAGCCCTGAGACTACCAAAAGCAAGAAAAAGCCTCTGGCCATTACTTTTGACTTTTAATAATTATTCCGCAAGTTCATATAATTTTCTACAGAACCAACTCTTTATACACCCAGATAGAAAATATTTTTAATATTTTTTAATAACCTGTTTTTCTTAAAGTTAAGCATACCTCATTCCCCAATGCCTGCATAACTAACAAAGACACTACTCCTTTCTTTTTAGGTAGTATTTTTCAGGAATAAATTGCCTAGGGCAGATTATATTCTTCAACAAAGCAATGGCCTCAGATACACCACATTACTCACATGAACAACGTGGCTAATCTGAGGCCATTGCCTTGTTTTAGACCTGTTTTTAGAAAAACAAGCCTAAAACAGTTATTGGAAAACTACTCTCTTTTTCTCTTGGCTGCTCTGCATGATTAACTCCACCACCTTTATCACATTTCGGGCTTGTTCAGGCTTTACTGCCAGCGCCCCTTGCCCAGAAATTGCTTCATACACATTCCGGTAGTAGTCACGGTAGTCGCCGCGCTCGCTTTCAATTTTTCCCTCAAAATGCAGGCCTTGTAGTTCTGTATTTAAGTTACCATACATACTCTCCGGCTCTACGCCCCAACTCGGGTTCTGGTCTGGGAATTGGCCGTTCTTAAGAGCTTCTTCCTGCACATCCATGCCGTACTTTAAAAACGAACCTTTGTCGCCGTGCAAGGTGTAGCGGGGGCTAAGTTCGCGCACCAACAATCCAGCCGATAAAGTGACGGTGAGGTTGTCATAATACAAAGTGGCTTCAAATTTATCTGCAATCTGACTATTCGGCCGCTGCACCCGCACATCTGCGGAGACTTCCTGTGGCAACCCAAACAGCACCAGCGCCTGGTCAATGAGGTGCGAACCTAAATCGAAGACAATACCGGAGCCGGGAGCGTCTTCTTCTTTCCAGGTGTTTTCGCGCAGCGCCGGCCGAAAGCGATCAAAGTGGGCTTTGTATTCCACCAGTTTCCCCAGCACCTCACCCTTCACTATTTTCTGTACAGTTTTGAAATCACTGTCCCAGCGGCGGTTGTGGTACACAGTCAGTACTCTGCCCTTTTCCTGCGCCAATTGAATCAGCTCATCTGCCTGGGCTGAAGTGGCAGTGAAGGGCTTCTCCACCACCACGTGCTTGCCGGCCTCCAAGGCTCTTTTGGAAAGTTCGTAGTGCGATGCATTCGGCGTAGCCACTACCACCAAGTCAATCTGCGGATCAGAAAATATGTCTTCTACCTGGGCAGTGAAGGTGGCGTTTGGGTACCGGCTTTGAGCTAAGGCAATATTGGGCGCTCTTGATTCCCGGATTCTGGTTAGCTCCAGCCCCTCTACACTATGAATGAACGGACCATGGAAAACCTGCCCCGCCATACCATACCCAATAAGTCCTACTTTAAAAATTTTGTCTTTGCTTTCAATCATTACCTCTGGTTTGCGTCTGCCTTAAACTTACAAAAAAGGCTTGAGCCGGTCCGAAAATAACTCAGAAAAGGGTCTTTTGCCGCTGCGCCTTTTCCCTGAACAAATACGGATTTAATAACAGAGAAATACCGCATAACTCAGTTTTTATTTGAATTAATACTGATTAACAGCAGGTTACAAGGCTTTTTTTTACCTATATTTTAAAATAAATATTATGGAAAGTGTAGGCCATATGGTTTATTCCTGTACCTTTGACTATCTATTAACATCACATAATGAAAAACGGTAAAGTAAAATTCTTTAACGATTCCAAAGGTTTTGGTTTCATTAAAGACGCAGAAACAAACGAAGAGTATTTCGTACACGTAACTAATTTGGTTGACGAAATCAGAGAAAACGATGACGTAACTTTTGAGCTGAAAGAAGGCCGCAAAGGTTTGAACGCTGTAAATGTGAAACTTGCTTAAGTTTTAATATACATCAGTCCTCATGAAAGGGCCTCACTAACATGTGAGGCCCTTTTTGTTTTAGGGCTATTTTTAAAAAATCAGGCCGAAAACTGACATACGGTAATCTGTTTTTCAGTAGATTAGATGCAGGGAAAACTTCTCTGTCTCTTACTACCCTTTATCTTTCGCAGTACATGAATTTCCGCCGTTGGGCAGCACCACTGTTGGTTGCCGCATTTAGTTTCAGCTTTTCTTCCTGTTCCTCCTCAGACCAGACCGAAGCCCAAGCCGCCAAGGTAGCTTCTTCTGAGGCTACTACCGCTGCTGCGCCCCCTGAAGAAGCTACGCCCGCTCCAGAGCCTGGCCCCGAAGCACCAGTTTCCCTTACCACTGCTGATTTAGCCAACGTAACTGCGGCAACGGTGCTGGCCCGTAAGCAGGTGCCTATTCTGTGTTACCACCAGATCAGGGAGTGGACTGCCAAAGACGGCAAAGTGGGAAAAGACTACATTGTGAAGCCCGAGGAGTTCATAGCCCAGATGAAAATGCTGGCCGACAGCGGCTACCACACCATTCTGCCCGACCAACTCATGGCTTACCTGGTGAAAGGCACTCCCCTACCCTCTAAGCCTATCATGCTCACCTTTGATGACACCAAACTGGATCAGTACACCGTTGCCAAGCCTGAGCTGGACAAATATGGTTTCAAAGGCGTGTTCTTTATCATGACCGTTTCCATTGGCCGGCCCAACTACATGACTAAAGAACAAATAAAAGAACTGTCAGACCAAGGGCACGTCATTGGCTCGCACACTTATGACCACCACAACGTGAAGAAGTATCAGGGAAAAGACTGGGTACGGCAGATTGAGAAGCCCACGCAGCAACTGCAGGCCATAACTGGTCAGCCGGTAAAGTACTTCGCTTACCCGTTCGGGCTCTGGAACCCGCCTGCCATACCGGAGCTAAAAAAGAGAGGGTTTGATGCTGCCTTTATCTTAGCCACCAAACGAGACGAGCAAGATCCACTTTTTACCATCCGGCGCATAATAGCCAGCGGCTACTGGAGCACCAAAGGCTTATACAATAGTATTCAGAATAGCTTTTGATTTCAGTGTTTAGTTGGTAGTGTTTAGTGTTTAGAGAAAAGGCTGTTTTTAACCTGTTTTATAAAAAACAGATTAAAAACAGCCTTTTATGTTGAAGGAACAACCTTTGTAATGTTTAACCACCGCGGTAGGGAAAGTCACATAAGGTGCCCTTACTTTTCCAATCTCTAAAAACTAACCACTAATCATTATTAACTACCCCTTTAGCACTTCTCCAGCGCCTGCAGAATATCGTTCAGAATATCATCAGCGTACTCAAGGCCTACAGAAATACGAATTAGGCCGGGAGTAATACCGACAGCTTGGCGCTCTTCTTCGGTAAGTTTGGCATGGGTGGTGCTAGCGGGGTGCGAGGCGATACTGCGGGTGTCTCCCAAGTTAGCGGTGAGCGACATCAGCTGCAGGCTGTCCAGGAACTTACGGCCGCTCTCCAAGCCGCCTTTCAGCTCAAAGCAGAAAAGCCCGCCGCCGTTCTTCATCTGTTTCTTAGCTATCTCCACGCTGGGGTGCGTAGGCAGGAACGGATATTTCACCCAGTTCAGCTTAGCGTGGTCTTGCAGTTTGGTGGCTAGCCCCAGCGCATTTTTGGCGTGACGCTCCATGCGCACATCCAACGTCTCCAGGCTCTTGCTCAGCACCCAAGCATTGAAGGGTGATAACGCAGGGCCGGAGCTGCGGCAGAACAGGAAAATCTCCTTTACCAGTTCTTTCTTGCCCACTACCACACCGCCCAACACGCGGCCTTGCCCGTCAATCCATTTGGTGGCGGAGTGCACCACAATGTCGGCACCATATTCTATAGGGCGCTGGTTCACCGGCGTGGCGAAGCAGTTGTCTACGTTCAGGATGAGGTTATGCTTTTTAGTCAGCTTACCGGCCGCCTCCAGGTCAATGATATCTAGTCCGGGATTGGTAGGCGTTTCGAGGTAAAACATTTTGGTGTTAGGCTTAATGGCCGCCTCCCACTCCTCGGGCTTGTCTGCCGCCACGTACGTGTACTCAATGCCGTACTTGGGCAAATACTTCGTGATGATGGTATGCGTGCTCCCGAAGATGGAGTTACAAGCCAACAAGTGGTCGCCTTTCTTGAGCAGCGCCATAAAAGAAGCGAACACCGCGCTCATGCCCGAGGCCGTGGCATGCCCAGCCTCCGCTCCCTCTAAGGCACACATTTTATCCGTAAACTCCTGCACGGTTGGGTTGCTGAAGCGGCTGTAAATATTGTCATCTGTTTCATCGGCGAAGGCCGCACGCATGTCCTCGGCGTTCTCAAACATAAAGCTGCTGGTCAGGAACATGGGCGTGGAGTGCTCCATCTCACTGGTGCGTTCCGTTTGTATTCTAATAGCTTGGGTAAGCGGGTTGTATTCCATAATGTTAATGTGCTAATTTTTTTCAAGGTGCTGATGTGCTATCAATTGCTCATCAACTTTATTTTCTGTCCCTCCCTTACAAAAGAAGATACTCCCCCTTTGAAGGGGGCGAAGGGGGATGTTTACACGAGTAGATCCACTCTTTCCTGATTCCTCTCTTTTGCGGTCATCCTGAGCCTGCCGAAGGATCTAACGAAGACGCATTTCTTCTACCAGCACTTTTACTCCCGCTGTACCCCCCGCCGTTGTTGTGTGTTCTCACGGACAACCTATAATGCCTTCTGCTCCCACCACTGCTTCTGTCTTATTCCAGTCTGCCTCTCTCCTTGCTTAGGTTTGTCACTTTTCTCCTTGATGAGAAAAGTAACCAAAAGAATCAAGAAGCCCTTAAACTCGCTGCCGCTCAAACAGTAAGGGCTTCATTAAATTTACCACCTGGCCACCGTGCGCTGTTCCATAGCTTCTGTGGCTACTACTAACTAGAACCTGCGTCTCGTGCTTCCGCTAAGCGCCTGCGTGCCCTTGGCACTACGTTGCCCGCTCCCGCAGGAAACGCCAAGGAGGAGGATGTGGTCTTTATTTAATTTAAATGATTCAAGACTCGCGACTCAGAACTCAGGACTAAATCACTCTGTGATTCTCACTTCCCAAGTAATCTCCGCACCGGCTCTGCGTAAGGTCTCGGCTACGGAACAGTATTTCTCCATTGACAGCTCACAGGCGCGTTCGGCTTTGGCGGGGTCAATGTTGCCTTGCAGTTCAAACACCACGTGTACCTGCTTCCAGAGCGATGGCTCTTTGCCAGATTCGCGTTCGCCGGATATGTCCATCTTGAAGCCCAACAACTCCTGCCGTTGCTTCTTTAAAATCATCACCACATCTATACCGCTGCAGCCGCCTAAAGCCATCAACAGCATTTGCATAGGGCGTACGCCAAAGTTTTGGCCGCCGCTTTCGGGGCTGGTATCGGTACCTATCACATGTCCGTTGGCGTCTCTGGCCTCGAAGCCATAGTCGCCACCCACGCGGTTCATCTCAATTCTTATCATTTTTATTACGGTTTTACGCCTCTAGCTATTTACTTTGCAAAAGATAAAGGTACTACATGAATTATTTTCAATATACCCAGCCTTTTTTATTAGAGGGGGGGCAAACACTTCCAGAAATTACTATTGCTTACCACACGTTTGGGCAACTGAACGCAAAGAAAAGCAATGTGGTCTGGATTTGCCATGCCCTAACTGCTAATTCCAATGTGCTGGACTGGTGGGACGGTATAGTGGGGGAAAGTAAAGTCATAGACCCTGAAAAACATTTCATTGTCTGCGCCAACATTTTGGGCTCCTGCTACGGCAGCACCGGCCCCCTGAGCATAAACCCCGAGACCCAACAGCCTTATTACAATACCTTCCCGCAGGTAACCATCAGAGATATGGTGAAAGCGCATAAGTTGTTGCGCGAACATTTGGGGTTGGAGAAAATCCATATCCTGGGAGGCGGCAGCTGTGGCGGCTATCAGGTTCTGGAATGGGCCTATACCGAACCTGATGTGGCAGAGAACCTTTTCCTGTTGGCTACCTCCGCCGCAGAAAGCACTTGGGGCATAGGTATTCATACCACGCAACGCCTCATGCTGGAAGCAGATGGCACCTGGGGCGAACCTAGCCCTGCCGCCGGTAGCAAAGGCTTAAAGGCAGCCCGTGCCTTGGGTATACTCACTTACCGCAATTACCAGATCCTGGCCCAAAACCAGACCGATCCTGACCCGGAGAAGCTGGACAATTACCGCGTCTCGTCTTACCTCAATTACCAGGGAGATAAGTTGGTGGCCCGCTTCAATGCCTACAGCTATTGGTTCCTGACCAAAGCACTGGACAGCCATCACCTTGCTCGGGGCAGGGGCGGACGTTTAGAGGCTGTTTTGGAAAAAATAGCCCAGAAAACGCTCGTCATCGGTATCAGCAGTGATATTCTGTGCCCCGTACAGGAGCAGCAGTTTCTGGCCCAGCACCTCCCTAATTCTACTTACGTGGAAATTGACTCCAACTACGGGCACGACGGGTTCATTATTGAGGGCGAGGAAATCTCCAGACACTTCACCAGTTGGTTGGCCGAGGTAGAGAAACGTAATTCCGTTTCAGGCAAGTTTCTGTCTGTTTAAGCTTTTTAGTGTAGGGACAGGTGGCGTCCTGACCAAAGTTTTTGGCGCAGAAGACTGCCCCAGCTATGGAAAGATTCCATAGGCTCTCTTCCCCAGCTGAGAGGAGATTGGTTCCGGCAACCGCATCAGGACAGGTCGCGACCTGTCCCTACTTGCCTTTTAATGCCAGCTCCACCACCACCGGATAATGGTCTGAGGGCAGTTTGCCAGAGCCGTAGGTATAAGTGAGAATACCGTATTTCTTCACCTGAAACTGCTGGGTCAAGAAGATGTGGTCAATGCGCTGGTCTGAGTTACGGGTCACGTCAAAGCCATTGAATGTGCCCTTAGGGGCAAACTTAATCGGAGCCAAGTCAAAGGCGTCCTTCACAAGGACAGACTGATTCAGCAGCGCATAGTTCTCGTGGTTCTGGTCGAAGTTGAAATCACCCATCAGCACCACAGGTGTTTTAACAGCCTTTGCCTTAATCAACGCTAACAGTTGCTTGGAGCTTTCTTTTCGGGCCTCTATCCCACGATGATCAAAGTGGATGTTGTACACCAAAAAGCTTTTACCAGTAGTTTTATTTTTAAAGTGTCCCCAGGTACAGACTCTGTTCAAGGCAGCATCCCAACCCTTGCTGGGCTTTTCGGGTGTGGGCGATAGCCAGAACGTGCCCGATTCCAGCAGCTGAAATTTGTCTTTCCGGTAAAAGATGGCGGCAAACTCCCCTTTCTCTTTTCCGTCATCGCGGCCAGCACCTATATAGGCATACTTCTCCAGAGCCTTATCTAAATCCTGCAGCTGGTGGTGCAGCCCCTCCTGCGTGCCCACAATATCCAGCTCATGAAACTGAATTAAATCAGTTATGTACGGCAAGCGGTTAACCCAGGCATTTGCAGTATCGCGCTTTTCATCATACCTGATGTTGTAGGTTGCAATTTTAAGAGTTTGGGCCTGGGCAACGCCCACGGTTACAAAAAGGCAGACAAACAGTAGAAAGCAGAAGAACCGCCGAAGAGAGAGAAGATTATACATAGGTACGCAGGAGCCTTTGGTATACAATTGCCCCTAAGTTACAAATCTTCTTATTGGTGCGCGGTAAAGAAATAGTTAAAACGTCATCTGTTTGTTTTGGAGCTGTTTTGGAAAAAGCAGCCTCAAAACAAACAGACAGACCAACATCAATATGGGTGAGATACTCAGTGTGAAATTAAAACAGGCCTACCGCTTTCAGCAGAATCCTGAGGCTCCAGATGATCACCAGCGAACCTACTGCTATGAACATAGTTTTCACAGGTAATTTACCAGCCAGGCGGGCAGCTATGGGAGCCGCAATAACACCTCCTATCACCAGGCCCAGAATGATATGTAAGTGGCTCAATCCGAGCATTACAAAGAAAGTTAGGGAACTAGCCAGAGCCACAAAAAACTCAGTGATGCTAACCGATCCTATCACGAAGCGCGGAGTACGGCCTTTTGAAATAAGAGTACTAGCCACCAATGGTCCCCAACCGCCGCCGCCAAAGGAATCTAAGAATCCACCAGCGCCAGCTAGCCAGCCTGCTTTTTTAATCTTTTTACGGGCTTTGGTTTTCCGGAAGGCTGCGTAGAAAATTCTAGCCCCCAACACAAGCGTATAACTCGCTAAGAAAGGGCGCACAGAACTACCGTACTCCTCGCCCACCACACTTAGCAAATACGCGCCCAGAATAGCCCCAATCACCCCTGGAATGAGCAGCACCTTGAACAGCTTCTTGTTTACATTGCCATACTTGTAGTGGCTGTAGCCCGAAGCCCCGCTGGAAAAAACTTCAGCGGTATGGATACTCCCGCTGATGGCCGGCAAGTTCACGCCCAATGACATGAGAATGGTGGTGCTGGTAACGCCGTAGCCCATACCCAAGGCTCCATCTACCATTTGGGCCACAAAACCGGCCAAGATCATCCAGTAAAACAGTTTGTCAATGGACTTTCCGTATTCCTGGGCCTGCACCAAAACTTCCTGCACAGGCGCAAAAGAAGAGAGTACTACACCCAACAAGGTGAAGACAACAGCCAGAAAAGCATAAAAAAGAACAGATTGCTTTTTCTTTGCTGCCTTTTTCTTTTCTGGGGCAGAGGTCACTAACACTTTGGTAATATCATTTAGTTGGGTCACTTTGGAGGCGAAATCACCTTTCAGGCGGTTCCGGATTTGCTGCAGATTGTCCAGCACCTGATCTAGCTCATCGGGCAGCACCTCATTAAAAGTCTCTTTCAGGCGCTTGGCCATGGTAGGTGACTTGCCGTTGGTAGAGATGGCAATTTTCAGGTTGCCCTTGCGCACTACTGAGCTCAGGTAGAAATCGCAGAGGTCAGGAGTGTCAGCTACGTTTACCAGTTTGCCCTGCCGTTTGGCCTCTAGACTGATAGCGCGGCTAGCCTCACGGTCATTTACGGCCACTATGACTATATCAGAACCAGCCACATCTTCCGGGTTGAACGCTTTGGGCACCAGCGAAATGTTGTCGTGGTTCAGAGCCAGTTGCAGCACCGCCTCGTTGAACTGTATAGCCACAACTTTTATAGTTATAGTAGGAGAGTTTTGCAGCAGCGCCGTCAATTTCTCCAGTCCCACGTTGCCGCCGCCCACCACCAGCACACGCAGGTGCTCCAGTTTCAGGAAAACCGGAAACAGCTCATTTTGCTCTTTAATTACAGCGGCAGCAGGCATTTTAGAATGGCTGATTGTTGATTGATGATTGTTCTTTTATCAGTATGATTGAGCAAGACAGAAGCTTCTTGCCCCCTAGCGCTAAACGTTCTGTAGACCTGAGCTAGCAAAATTAATGCGCTGCTGTGTTACTATGTTTTGAGCCTGCTTTTTGTAAAACAGGCTCAAAACGCTTTTCAGAATTCTCCGTGGCTGGGGGTAAGATTTAGTTCAGCAGCACGCGGTTAGCGAAATCACCGAAGCGTTCGCCCGCCAGACGGTTCTCTTTGAAGTTGGCGAATGCCAGATCAAGCTCCTGTAGAATAGTGGCTTCGTCGATGTTCTCTCTGTAAATTCTGTTCAGGCGCTCGCCCTCATGATCACCGCCCAGGTTGAGGTTGTAGTGACCGGGAGCGGTACCAATAAAGCCAATCTCTGACAGTACCGAACGGCCGCAGCCGTTGGGGCAACCGGTCATTCTAATGATGATTTCCTCGTCTTGCAGGTCGTGTTTCGCTACTACTTCATCTACCTTAGTGATGAGCTCCGGCAGATACCGCTGGGCTTCGGCCAGGGCCAGTGGACAGGTAGGAAGCGCCACACAGGCCATGGCATTCTTACGTAGCAGAGAGGCAGCCTCAGTGTGCGGAATCACATTGTGCTTCACCAGAATCTGCTCAATTAAAGCTTTATCCTCTGGGGTGATATCGCTCAGGATCACGTTTTGGTTACAAGTAAACCTAAAGTTGGCTTTGCCCGTTTCGGCTACCTCTAAGAGGGCGGTTTTCAGTGCGGCTCCGTTCTCCAGATCCAGCACGCGACCGTTCTCCACAAACACGGTGTAATGCCAGGCCCCATTATCGGTCTGCACCCATCCGTAGTGATCTTTGCGAGTGGTCAACTGGTACGGACGAGCCTCTTCCAGCTCGAACCCGATGCGGCTTTCCAGCTCTTTCCGGTAACCCTCAACGGTCAGGTTGTCAATGGTGTATTTCACGCGGGCGCGTTTGCGGTCAGACCGGTTCCCGAAATCGCGCTGTACGGTCAGCACCTCATAAACTGTTTTAAACAGCTTTTCATCAGACTCCTCGGTGCTCACAAACCCAAGAATAGAGGCCAGACGTGCGTAGGTATCAGGGTTACCGTGGGTGAAGGAAAGTCCTCCGCCTACGGCGATGTTAAAGCCTTTCAGCTCGTTGTTCTCAATGATGGCAATTAAGCCCAAATCCTGCGCAAAAACGTCAGAATCATTATTGGGCGGAATCACCAAACCTATCTTAAACTTGCGGGGCAGGTACCGGTCTTGGTACAGCGGATCTTCCTCTTCTACTTTGTCGTAGATTTTCTCCTCGTCCAGCCACACATCATAATACGAGCGGGTTTTGGGCAGCAGGTATTCGCTGATGCGGTCGGCGTACTGGTAAATGCGCTCGTGCAACGGCGACTCCAGCGGATTGGCCGTGGCCACCACGTTGCGGTTCACATCGCCGCAGGCAGCAATAGAATCCAGCCCCACCTGGTTGAACGCCTTAATGGTAGGCTTGGTCTTCGACTTCACAATGCCGTGCAACTGCAGCGTCTGGCGCGTGGTGATTTTGATCACGCCCGTAGAATTCTCGCCGGCAATGTGGTGCGTAGCCACCCACTGCTCCGGAGTCAGGAAACCACCTGGCAGGCGCAACCGGATCATGAACGAATAAAGGCGCTCCAGTTTTTTGGCAGCTCTTTCCTCGCGGCGATCGCGGTCGTCTTGCATGTACATGCCGTGAAACTTCACCAAGTTGGTATCATCCTCGCGGATGGCGCCGGTGATTTCGTCTTTCAGGCTGTCTTTTAATGTTCCCCGTAACCCTTGGCTTGTTTCTTTGATGCGCTCTACCGGCGACAGGTTCTGTTTCTCAGTTGACATGTGAACTGGTCTTAATATGTTGGGCAGGATCTCTCCTGTTCTATTTTTATATTCTGTTTCGGGGCTATTTTTCAGAAAACAAGCCTAAAACAGGTGCTTTTGTTTTATCCCCTACCCCCTTCAAAGGGGGACGAAATGCGTGCAAAACACTACATCTCCGCTTTTCTAGTTCGCTCACAAGATCCTTTCAGGATGACAAAGCGGAGAAGAGTATAATTACTTAATACACATCTTTCAGGTAACGGCCCTCCTCTTTCAGCTGCTCTAGGTAAACGGCAGCTTCTTCAGGGCTTGAGCCGGCACCCAGGCCAATGATCTGCAGCAGGGTGTTCTCCACGTCCACGCTCATAGGTTCTTTGGCACCGCACACGTACACGTAGGCTCCTGAGTTCAGCCACTCGTAGAAGTCTTTGGCGTTCTCCAGCATTTTGTGCTGCACGTACACTTTCTCCTTTTGGTCTCTTGAGAAAGCTGCGTTGAACTTGGTCAATACGCCCGTCTCAAACCAGCTCTGTATCTCAGTTTGGTACAGGAAGTCGGTTACAAAGTGCTGGTCTCCGAAGAAGAGCCAGTTGCGGCCATCGGCACCCACGGCGTCACGCTCGGCCAGGAATGAGCGGAACGGCGCCACGCCCGTACCCGGTCCGATCATGATCACATCTTTATCAGCGGCCGGTAACTTGAATTGGCTGTTCTTGTGGATATAGAATTCCACGGCAGTTCCCTCGGGCAGCTCTGACAGGTAATCTGAGCAGTGGCCGCAAAGCAGTTCTTCGTTTATTCTGAACTCGTCCCGCGCCACGGTCACGTGTATTTCACCGGAATGGGCCTCCAGAGACGAAGAGATTGAATAAAGCCTGGGCGCAATGGGCTCCAGCACTTGCAGCACTTCTCTGAACTGAGCCGCGTCTTTGACTGGATAGATTCTCAACAGGTCCAGCAAATCAATGCGGGTAGCCGGAATGTCTTGCTCCACCACCTCGGCGTATTTCTTCACCACGCGCTCCGGCAGGTAAGTGATGTTCAGCTTGTCCTGCAGCAGCTCCTGCACCGTGGCCTCGCTGTTGCGGTGCGTCAGCTTCTCCTCGGCTGAGATGCCGGTTATTTTCAGGATGGCCTCTACCGTGGCTGGTCTGTTTTTAGGCACCACACCCAAAGCATCGCCGGGCTCGTAGGCCAAGTCTTCGGCCTCTATTTCTATGTGGTGCGTTTTTTTATTGGAGCCAACATCATTCAAAATAATGTTGGTGAGAATGGTACCGGAGTAGATTTTCTTGCCCGTTTTTTTAGCTGCAGCTGGCGCGGCAGTTGGTGCAGCTGCTGCAGAAGAACCGGCGCTGGTCAGGGTTTGCATTACGTTCTGGAACCAGGCATTGGCCTCGTCTTCGTAATCAACATCGCACTTCTGGATAGGCACCAGTGGGCTGCCGCCTAAACGCTTCAGCTGGGCGTCTACGTCTTCACCGGCTTTGCAGAACAGCGGGTATGAGGTGTCCCCCAGAGCCAGTACGCTGTATTTCAGCTTTGGCAACTGCTTATCGGTTTGGTGCACGTAATCATAGAACTTCTGGGCACCCGCTGGTGGATCTCCCTCGCCCTGCGTGCTGATCACGGTTAGGAAGTATTCTTCCTTTTCCAGGTCTGTCACCCGGTACTGGTCCAGGTTGACTACTTTGGCGTTGATGCCGGTTTTCTTCGCTTTGCTAGCCAAGTCAGTAGCCACGCGCTTGGAGTTGCCGGTCTCGGTGCCGTAGGCAATGGTAATGCGCCCCACGGCGGGCTTTGCGGCCTCAGCCACTGCTGGCGCAGCGACAGTGCCGCTCTGGTGCGCCGCAAGGCCGGCCAAGTAGCCGCTCATCCAAATCAGGTCTTCTTTAGATGACTGACTTACCAGTTCCTGTAGGGTCTTTAACTTAACTTCTGCTAACATCGCTTTGAAAAATTATTGAAGTACCAAACCTACTTGTTCAGAAATAGGCTTGAAGTAATGTTCTCTGGTTGGGTTGTTTGTGAACCACTTATATTGCTGGTGCAGGTGCACCACTTTGCCAATAATCACGAGGCTGGGCGAGACAAACGTTTTGTCACCCAGGTTCTTTTGGTAGTCGTACAAGCTGCTGGTCTGCACGTGCTGCAACGGCGTAGTAGCCTGCTCCACTACTGCCAGCTGCTTCTCTTCAGAGATGCCATGGCGGGTCAGTTTCTCAACCACCTCGCCCAGGCGCTCACTGCTCATGTAAAATACCAGCGTGTCTTCGGTCTGGGCCAGCTCCTGCCAATACTCCTCGGTGAGTTTGCTGTAGGTGTAAAAGGTAAGGAAGCGAACTGCCGTAGAATGCTGACGGGCCGTAAGCGGAATGCCCGCGTACGCCGCCGCCCCCAAGGCTGCCGTAATGCCCGGAATGATTTCGTAGGCAATCTCGTGCTTTACCAGGGTCTGCAGCTCGTCCAGCACGTTGGAGAAGATGGAGACATCTCCGCCTTTCAACCTGAGCACTTTTTTGCCAAGCAGCGCATACTCCAGTAGCAGCTCGTTTATAGTAGCCTGAGGCGTGGTGCCCTCTTTGCGGCACTGCTTGCCCACGTACACAATCTCGGCATTGGGTGAGGCATAGCTTTCCAGAATCTCCTCGCTCACTAGCCGGTCCACCAAAATCACTTCGGCCCAGCGCAAGGCTTTCACCGTCTTCACGGTAACCAAATCAGGGTCACCGGGACCGGCGCCTGCTATGATTACTTTGGCTGCTGTTTGTGCTGGGTTCATTTGATTAATGCTGTGTTCTTTCTTTTGCTGTTCGGGATTTGCAATCCCGAACTTGGGTAGCTGGGGATTTTTAATCCCTTTTGCATTGCTAACTATTTTATCAGCTATGCGTGTCGGATTGCAAATCCGACGAGTACGGTACTTCCGGATTACAAATCCGGAAGAGCGGTTTAGGGTTCATTATTTCTTTATATGATTGAGGCTTTTAATTCCTCCACCGGCTTTGTCCTCCCCCTACCCCCTCCAAAGGGGGACGAAGAAGTGACATTTTTAAATTAAACTGATGCTTTCCTAGTTCGCCCACAAGGTCCTTTCAGGATGGCAAAAGGGAGAAACGCCAAGAGGCAAAGCAGTTTATCCAAAGGCAGAAACAAACTTTACTTTCCGTTTTCAGCCTGTTTTTTAAATTTCAGGCCAAAAAGGCTTTTCTTTCGCTTCTGTGGTAATCATACAGGCGCCTACGGTTACGTTGCTGGTTTCGTCAATTAAGATGGCGCCGCCGTTAGCTCTCAGCTTTTGGTAAGTGTCAAACACCACGGGCGAAGCTGTTTTGATCACAGCTTTCACCACATCGTTCAGGCCTGCTGAAACCGGAGAAAGCTCTTTCTCCAGTGTGTTCACATTCAGTTTGTAGTGCAGTTCTTTTACCACGGCCCGCACGGTGCGGCTGTTGATTTGCAGCAAGTACTTGTTACGGGGTAACAGCGGAGTGTTACTCATCCAGCACAGTACCACTTCAAACTCCTGGGCCACCTGTACCGGCGCGTCTTGCTTAACAATCACGTCGCCGCGGCTAATGTCCACGTCATCGGCTAAGTGCAGCACCACGCTTTGCGGCGCGAAAGCTTCTTCTACTTCTTCTCCGGCTACTTCCACGGCAGAAATAGTACTCTCCACACCCGATGGCTGTACCACGACCTTATCACCTTTTTTGTAGATACCGCTGATGATTTTACCAGCGTAGCCACGGTAATCATGCAGTTCATCAGTCTGAGGGCGAATCACGTACTGCACCGGGAAACGTCCCTCGGTCAGGTTAATGTCTTCATGTACTTCTACCGTCTCCAGAACTCCTAACAAAGACTCACCCTCGTACCAAGGCATAGCCGATGATTTGTCGACAATATTGTCGCCGTTCAAGGCACTGATAGGAATGAAGGTTACGTTTTTCAGGCCTAATGACTTAGCTACCTGGGCATACTCAATCACAATATTGTTGTATACATCTTGTGAGAACTCCACCAGGTCCATTTTATTCACGGCTACTACCACGTGCGGCAGGTTCAGCAATGACACAATAATGGAGTGACGACGAGTTTGCTCTACCACCCCGTGGCGGGCATCAATCAAGATAATGGCCAAGTCTGAGTTAGACGCGCCGGTCACCATGTTACGGGTGTACTGAATGTGCCCCGGAGTATCGGCAATGATAAACTTGCGCTTCGGCGTAGAGAAGTATTTGTAGGCCACGTCTATGGTGATGCCCTGCTCCCGCTCGGCCCGTAAACCATCGGTCAGCAAAGCCAAATCTACTTTGCCTTCTTCCTTGTTCTTGGTGCTTCGCTCAATGGCTTCCAGCTGGTCCACCATGATGGATTTGCTGTCATACAACAAGCGACCAATCAGGGTACTTTTGCCATCGTCTACGCTACCGGCGGTTAAAAATCTTAGAATATCCATTTTGAAGTAGTTCTGAGTCTTGAGTTCTGAGTCCAGAGTTGTTTTTGGTGCTGTTTTTAGAAAAACAGGCGGAAAACACGTTTGGGCTCCTGTCTGAAGTACTCTTTGATATTTTATTGATTCAGGTTTCCATTCCTTTCATCTCTTCTCTCTTTTGTCATCTTGGAAAGATCTTGTGGGCGTACTAGAAAAGCTTTTTAGCAATTGCTATTACCGTTCGCTACCGAGATCTTTTCAGGATGACAAAAGAGGTAAGATTAGGGTGATAAAAAATCCTGTGTCTTAAATCTTGTGTCTAATGTCTTAGAAATACCCGTTCTTCTTGCGGTCTTCCATGGCGGCTTCTGACACGCGGTCGTCAATGCGGGTTTGTCCACGCTCGCTGGTGTTAGTAGCAATGATTTCGTTGATGATGTCGTCTAAGGTTGAAGCGGTAGACTCAACAGCGGCGGTACAGGTCATGTCGCCCACAGTACGGTAACGTACTACTTTGCGGCTCACTACATCAGTATCGATTAGCTGGATGAATTCATTCGTGGCCACCAAACGACCATCAAACTCCAGCACCTCGCGCTCATGGGCAAAGTAGATAGAAGGCAGCTCAATTTTCTCGCGGCGGATGTAGTTCCAGATATCCAGCTCAGTCCAGTTACTGATAGGGAACACGCGCACGTTTTCGCCTTTGTTTATCTTTCCGTTGTAGGTGTTCCACAACTCAGGGCGCTGCAACTTAGGATCCCAAGAGCCGAACTCGTCACGCACGGAGAAGATACGCTCTTTGGCGCGGGCTTTCTCCTCGTCACGGCGGGCACCGCCAATGCAGGCGTCAAACTCAAACTCTTCAATGGTGTCTAGAAGCGTGTAAGTCTGCAAACCGTTACGGCTAGGCAGTTTACCTTTTTGCTCAGTAAGGCCTTTGGCTTTAATGGTATCTTCTACCTTGCGCACAATCAGCTTCTCACCCAGTTTGTTGGCCAGGTAATCTCTGAAATCAAGGGCTTCCTGAAAGTTATGACCGGTATCTACGTGTACCAGCGGGAAAGGGAATTTGCCAGGTCTAAAGGCTTTCAATGCCAGATGCACCAGCACAATAGAATCTTTTCCGCCGGAGAACAACAAAGCCGGACGCTCAAACTGACCCGCAACCTCTCTAAAAATGTGAATCGCCTCTGATTCTAACTGATCTAGGTAATCTAATTTATATGAACCCATACTCGGTGTTACTATCTATACTTAATTTAAGAAGCTACTTCTGGAGCTACTGACTCCGTTACGTGCAAACCACACTCTTTTTTGCTGCTGTCTTCCCACCACCAGCGGCCGGCTCTGAAATCTTCACCCGGCTGAATGGCTCTGGTACACGGCGCACAGCCAATACTGATAAAGCCTTTGTCGTGCAGGTGGTTGTAAGGAATGTTGTGTTGCTTCACAAAAGCCCTTACCTCATCAGTTGTCCAATGCAGCACCGGGTGAAACTTGATCAACTGGTTTCCCTCGTCCCACTCAAACTTAGGCAAATCGCCACGACCCTGAGAATGCTCAGCCCGAAGGCCGGTAATCCAGATGGCCTGCCCTGCCAGTGCCCGTTTCAGAGGCTCCACTTTTCTGATGAAGCAGCAGTCTTTGCGGTTCTGCACCGACTCATAGAAAGCATTAGGGCCTCTATCCGTCACATAGTCTTCAATCAGATCAGCTTTAGGATAATAGGCCTTGATGCGGGTGTTATAGGCATCGTTGGTCTTGTTCCAGACGGAGTAAGTCTCTGGGAACAGGCGGCCAGTATCTAGCGTGAAGATGCTGATGGGGAAATTATTCTCCAGAATTTGGTGCGTGATCACCTGATCTTCAAAACTGAAGCTTGATGAGAACGTCACTTCACCGGGGTAACGGCTCAGCAGCAACGCGAAAGTTTGATCTATGGTTAAGCCTTCTGTCTCTTGTATCAATTGAGACACATGCTCTTGTTTAGAAGAGGCCATGGCAAGAAAATACGTAGTAAGAAATTTGATTTAAGAGTGCCACTAAGGGCAAAAAACAGAAATTTGTTGAAGCCAGAGGTACTAGCAACAACAGCAGCAGGTGCTGCAACAGCAGAAGCGCATTCGCATTATGTAAGAAGAGTAGACCATGTTAGTCTTTTTTCTGGCTGTTAATTAAGATGGTGCAAAGATAGGCACCATTTTTTACAAATCAAGTTTTCCTATCAAATTAGTAGAGATTTAAACTAGAAATTTGACAGCACAAACACCTGTTAGTTAACGTTCTGTTAAAGATTACACTAAAGGTTTAACGCTTTCACAACAACTGAGTTTTCATTTTCCCTCTGATTTTTAAAAAACAGGTTGAAAACAGGAAATTGTTCCCAGTCAAGACAAAAAACTAGGATTCATTCTGATAAATATTTTGACAGCACCTTCTTTACAAAAGGCGCCTATGCCCTGAGTTGCAATGCGTAGCTTTGCGGCTTCATCTTCTATAGGCTTCATGCACACGCTACACCAACTACAGTCAGGGCAGTTATCAGGCACTAAAACACTCAAACTCTCTTGCGGACTAACTAAGCTACCGGAGGAAATTTTAGAGCTAGCAGACACCTTAGAATTGCTGGATGTTTCTGGTAATCAACTTACAGACCTGCCTGAGTGGTTTGTGCAGCTCAAAAAGCTAAAGATTGCCTTTTTCTCGAACAATAACTTTGTAGAATTTCCGGCTGTTTTAGGCAAATGTCCGGCTTTGGAAATGATTGGCTTTAAGGCGTGTAAAATCAGAACCATTCCGGAAGGCGCTATTCCCTTAAACACCCGCTGGCTTATTCTCACCGATAACCAAATAGAGGCTTTACCAACCTCCATTGGAAAATGCTCCCGCATTCAGAAGTTGATGCTGGCGGGTAACAAACTAAAAATGCTTCCGGCAGAAATGGCTAATTGCCAAAACCTGGAACTGCTCAGAATATCTGCTAACCAGATAGAGCAATTCCCCCAGTGGTTACTTTCTCTTCCTCGCCTGTCTTGGCTGGCCTTCTCCGGAAACCCCTGCAGCGCCCCTACCGAATTAAAAGAAGACCTTGTAGAAATAAACTGGGCTGACCTAGAGCTAGAAGAACAGCTAGGCGAAGGCGCCTCAGGTGTAATTTCTAAAGCGCGCTGGATCAAATCCGTCTCAGAAAAGCTAACACAGGAAGTGGCGGTGAAAATTTTCAAAGGTGAGGTAACCAGCGACGGACTGCCGCAAGATGAAATGCAGGCCAGTTTAGCCGCGGGGGCCCATCCAAATCTGGTGCAGGCACTTGGGAAAATAAGCCAGCACCCAGAGCAGAAGCAGGGTTTGGTGTTTGAGCTGATTCCTGCAGGCTACCTCAACTTAGGCGGCTCACCAAGCTTTGAGACCTGCACCCGTGACACCTTTCCAATTGGCACTACTTTCTCTTTAAAAGAAGTCATCTCCATAAGTGCAGGCATTGCCTCTGCCGCCGCACACCTGCACGCCCGCTGCATTATGCACGGCGACCTGTACGCCCACAACACCCTCATAAACGATGCCGGTCACTCGCTCTTCGGCGATTTTGGAGCAGCCACTATTTACCGCACCACAACTTCTGCCCAAGCCGCGGCCTTAGAAAGAATAGAAGTGAGAGCCTTTGGCTATTTTCTAGATGATTTACTCACACATCTAGCTCCTGAAGAGGAACTTTATGCCGCTGTTTCTGCTCTTCAACAACTCAGGCAAGACTGCCTGCAGACAGAAACACTATGTAGACCTGACTTTGCAACTGTTTCCACTTCGTTGCAGAACTTACTCAGCCATACCTAACCGGTTGGGGCAACTACTTTAAATTTTTGCAACGTTACTCTTCCTAAAGTACGCAAGCCTGCTTCTGCAACAAACTGTTCTACTCACAAAAAATACCTTTAACGAGCAAGGGAAGAAAACAGCTACTGTACTTTGTTTTGGGCCTGATTTCAGGAAAACTGCCCTAAAACAGCAGCTATTCTTCTGCCTGAGTAAAAATCAGGAAACCTCTATACGTGTAATACGGTACATGTAAGTTCAGACATCTTCTGGCAATCTTGATACCGTAGAAACCGTATGGCAAAACATACTTATGACATGGGTTTGATTGGCAATTGCGCCTATCTTGCCCTTATTCACAAAGACACCAACATTGAATGGCTCTGCTGGCCCCGCTTTGACAGCTCTTTTGTGTTTGGCCCTATGATGGACCGGCAGAAAGGTGGCGAGTACTCCATAAAGCCCGACGCGGAGCATTTCACCTCAAACCAATATTATGTAGAGAATACGAATATTCTCTGCACTGAAATCTCCTCTGAAGAAGGTACTTACCGTGTAACTGATTTTGCTCCGCGTTTCAGGCAGCACCAACGGTACTATAAGCCGCTCATGCTCATCAGAAAAGTAGAGCCCCTGGCCGGTTCACCGCGAATTAAGGTAACCTGCCGCCCTGTGGGCAATTACGGACAGCTAGAATTGTCTCGTCGGCGCAGCAGCAACCACATCTCTTTCCGGGGACTTGACGAAGAAGTGCGCCTTACCACTAACGCATCGCTCAGCTACATTCTGGAAGACGAGCATTTTGTCTTGAATGAGACTATTTATCTGGTGCTTACCTATGGCGCTCCGCTAGAGGCCCGTTTAGAAAGCACCGCTGAGGAGTTCCTGAGCCAGACCACCCGCTACTGGCGCATGTGGGTAAAGAACACCAGCATCAGCAATTTTTTCCAGGAACAGGTGATCAGAAGTGCTTTGGCTCTCAAGATTCACCAGTACGAAGACACCGGAGCCATTATTGCCTCGCCTACTACCAGCTTACCGGAGCACCCAGGCAGCGGCCGTAACTGGGATTACCGCTTCTGCTGGATGCGTGACACTTATTATATTCTGAACGCGTTCAACAACATTGGCCACTTTGAAGAAATGGAGCGCTACTTCCACTTCATTGCCAACATTACGGCCAAAGACACTGAGCGCTACCAGCCGCTGTATTCTATCAGCGCGCAAAGTAAACTCACTGAATTAGAACTGGACCTTGACGGATATTTAGGCAACAAGCCTGTCCGGATTGGAAACGATGCCTACACCCACATTCAGAACGATGTATACGGTCAGATTCTGGTAGCTCTGTTGCCGCTTTACGTAGACCGCCGCTTCAACGACAGCGAACGCATTGAATCTCAGAAACTCATTTATAAGACGCTGTACAAGATTCAGCAGACCATGAATGAGCCCGATGCGGGTCTGTGGGAGTTCCGTGACTTTGCGCAATACCACTGCTATACCTACCTGTTCCATTGGGCAGGAGCCGCCGCGGCCCGCAGCGCCGCCCGCTACATGGGTGATGAACAGTTGGGACAGCTGGCCTCACAGTTGATGGGTCAGGCTGCAGCCAAGATTGAAGAATGCTTTGACCCAGCCCAAGGGGTGTACACGCAAGCCATCGGCAAAAACCACATGGACGCCAGCACACTGCAGCTGATCATGATGCACTACTTAGATCCGGCTTCAGAGCGCGCAAAAACGCACTTAGCCGCCATGGAACGTGAGCTGAAAACGCCGGAAGGCCTTTTCTATCGTTACAAACATGCCGATGATTTTGGCGTGCCGCAAAGCACCTTCCTGATCTGCGCATTCTGGTACATTGAGGCCCTGGCCTGTGTAGGTCGTGTAGATGAGGCCATCCATGAATTTGAAAATATTCTACAATATACTAATCACCTGGGGCTCCTAAGTGAAGACGTGGACTCTAAAGACGGTAGCCAGTGGGGTAACTTCCCGCAGGCATACAGTCACGTGGGGCTGCTCAACGCTGCCTATCGTATTTCAAAACGCCTGGATGTTCCTTCGTTCTTGTAAGGAAGATTAGACCTGATAAAAGGAAAGGCTCACCAGATTGGTGAGCCTTTTACTTTGTGTTTTAGCAATGATTAAAAAAACAGGTTAAAACACAAGAAATCATTCACTGGCGCTAGCGTCCGCTTGTGTCCGCACACATTCCAGATATTCCCCCTTTAAAGGGGGCGAAGGGGGATGTTTACACCTGCCGGTCCACGCATTCCTGATCTTACTCTTTTGCGGTCATCCTGAGCGCTAGCCGAAGGATCTAACGAAGACTTTTGCTTCTGCCTAGATTTTGCCTCCACCCCCGCTTTACCCTCCGCCGTTGTTGTGTGTTCTCACGGACAACCTAAACAGCTTTTGCTCCCACTGCCTTTCTTGCTAAACCTCTAGCTGCGTTTCTTTCTGCCGAGGTTTGTCACTTTTCTCCTTGATGAGAAAAGTAACCAAAAGAATCAAGAAGCCCCTGACTCGCTGCCGCTCTGACAGGAGGGGCTTCAGTTAATTTACCACTTGGCTAATGTGCGCTGTTCCATAGTCTCGGCGGATACTGCTGACTTGAACCTGTACCTCGTGCTCCCGCTAAGCGCCTGCGTGCCTTTGGCACTGCGTTGCCCGCTCCCGCATGAAACGCTAAGGAGGGTGTTGTTTTGTAGTGACAATTAGGACTGTTTTAAATGACTCGCGATTCAGAGCTTAATTCTCGTGCAGATAGCTCCCCTCCTTGGAGAGACGGGGGTGGATTCTTTTGATCCGCTAAAGCTTTTCCTCCTACTATTGATTTCATACTTACGGCAAAAGCTACTGGCACAGACACTCGCAGGTCTTGGAGACACTGAGAGGTCTTTTGAGCAGGCGTTTTTGGTTTGGTTTTCAGAAAGTAGGCTAAAAACAGGAATCCCTGAGAAGGATCTAATCTTCACAGGGATTCCTGATAAAAACAATCTTCAATAAACAATCAACAATCTAACAAAGAGACTTGAGCAGTTTGCGAACTTCTTTGGAGTTATCTAGGCTGAAGCGGGCAAGTGAACGTTCACTGCCTACTTTGATGGTGAAAGCATCTTCGGGCATAACCCGGAACATGTCTTCGTCGGTACGGTCGTCGCCAATGCAGAGGATAAAATCGTGCGGATGTCTTTCCATCCATTTGGTACTGCCAATGCCTTTATTTATTTCAATGTTCTTTACCTCCACAATTTTGTCGCCTTCCATTACCTGCAGGTTGATGTTAGAGGCCATGAACATGAGGTAGTTGCTGAGTTCACGGGCACGCAGCTCGGCCAGGGTACGGTCTACTTTGCGGTAGTGCCACACCAATGAGTAATCTTTTTCCTCAACAAAGGAACCCGGGGTTCGGCTTACGTGCAGCTCCATAACGGGGCGCACTTCTTCTTTCCAGCTGTCAGACAAGTTCTGAGACATCTCCCACTCACCGTTTCGCTCTTTAAACCAAACGCCATGTTCGGCAATAAAATCAACCGATAAATGACCCAGCCACTTTTGCAGGGTGTTCCGGTCGCGGCCGCTCACAATTACCACTCTGTTTTTGGGGTCACTGATCAGGCACTCTAACGTAGAAAGCAGCTCTGCATCGGGAAAGGCTTTGGTAGGATCTTTGGTAAAAGAGGTAAGCGTGCCATCATAATCTAAAAACAGCATACGCTGGTTCGCCTGCCGAAAACTGTTCACCAGCAAATTGCTTTCTTCTTGAGACAGGTATTCGGTGGCCATGGAGAGTTGCTTCATTTTAATAAATTCTAATCGGTTCATGAAAATTTTCACCCAGTGGTGAATATTGTAGCGCCGCACAATGTCCTGCATGTGGTCCATGCGCAGCATTTGTTCTTCCTCAGACATAAGTAGTGACGTGCGGATGGCTTGCACCATTTGCCCCAGGTCATTAGGGTTGATGAGCACCGCATCTGCCAGTTCACGTGAGGCGCCGGCCATTTCACTTAAAATCAAAACGCCTTTTTTATCTAGCTTGCTGGCTATATACTCTTTGCAAACTAAATTCATGCCGTCACGCATTGGGGTCACCAAGGCAATATCAGCGATAGAGTACATGGCCGAGAGATCTTCTAGCGGGAACGAGCGGTAAAAATACTGAATGGGGTTCCAAGTGATGGTACGGTAGGAGCTGTTGATGCGGCCCACTAATTCATCTATGGTTTCCTTGAGTTCTTTGTACTGCTCCACCTGATCACGTGAGGGAACCACTACCATAGAGAGGGTAACCCTTCCATGGAACTCTGGATTCTCTTTCAGAAACAGCTCATAGGCCAGTAACCGCTGCGGAATTCCTTTAGAATAGTCTAAGCGGTCTATAGACAAAATAATTTTTTGCTCAGGTAAAGCGTGGCGGTATTCTTCTTTTTTAGCAATGGTACCTTCTGAGGCTGCCATAGAGGCATATTTTTCATAGTCAATGCCCATCGGGAAGGCATCTACCATGATACTGCGGAACCCGTTGTCAATTACACCCTGAGATGAGTTCAAACCTACGATTCGGCTTACGGCGCTGAGGAAGTGGCGGGCATCATCATAGGTATGGAAACCGATCAGGTCAGAGCCCAGCATTCCTTTCAATATCTGCTCTCGCCATGGCAGAAGCCGGAACACCTCATAAGAAGGGAACGGGATGTGCTGGAAAAATCCGATGCTGCTGTCAGGTAGCTCCTTTCTAATCAACGAGGGCAGCAGCAGCAGTTGGTAGTCGTGCACCCAAATGGTGTCGCCGGGCTCGGCGTTCTCCATTACGGCTTTGCAGAATTTGAAGTTTACGCTTTCATACGCCTCCCAGAATTCGCTTTCGTAAATGGCGTACTGAGTAAAATAGTGAAAAGTTGGCCACAGGGTCTCGTTGCTGAAGCCTTCATAAAAATCTCTGATTTCAGCCTCGGTCAAAAAAACTGGCCTCATGCTTTGGTTAGACAGGTCTTTGCGCACTTGCTGCTGCTCAGCTTCGTCATCAAAATAAGTGCCTGGCCAGCCAATCCAGATGTTATCGCCTTCTTTGTAAATAGAGCCTAGTCCGGTGGCTAACCCTCCCTCGCTTGTCTCGTATGCTAACCCTTCTTCGGTACGCTGTACTTTAATGGGAAGTCGGTTAGATATGATAATGGTTTTGGGCATTGTTTTTTCGGAATAGTATGTTTAAAAAAAAATTGGATTTTAAATATTGAGATGCTTCCTTAGAACTCAAAGATTCTACTGGACCAGCGCTTAGCTGATTTCATCTCAGTTGTTTCAATATCTGATTATTTACTCAAAAATGACAGTTTAGGTTGGTAAATATTAGATAAGTTATATATTAAAATGTTTACCCTATCCTGTGCCTTTGCGTTGCAGGAAACATTTAATGGGTGACACAAGTAGTCTAAAACTTGCGTTTGCTTTTTTTCAAGAATAATGATTGAGAAAATAACAGAGTTAGTACAAGAGAATTTTCCGTTGGTTTTACAGGGTTTTGGGGTTGTCATTGGGGCCTTGCTCTTTGGAACAGTTTTGAAGTGGCTGCTTTTCAAGTTTTTAACACTATATAGCAACCGCTTTCCTGCTCCGTTGGTTAAGTCTATCATCAAACACCTGAGCCGCCCGCTTTCCAATTTCTTGCCTCTTTTGATTTTATCTACGGTGCTACCGTTAATACCATTATCTCCCAGACCTTTTGAGGTATTGCGCCGTATTGTGGAAATTTCACTTACTTCCTCCTTTGCTTGGCTGCTGGTAGGTTGGGTTTACGTGGCACAAAGCAGAATCCGCCAGAAATACCAACTAGACAAGGCAGACAACTTAAGAGAGCGAAAACTGTTCACTCAGTTGCAGTTCATAAAGAGGTTGGTCATCATCTTCATTGTGTTCTTTACCGTTGCTCTAATTTTAATGAGCTTCCCGACGGTACGTAAAATTGGAACTGGTTTGATTACCTCAGCGGGTATTCTAGGGGTTATAGTGGGTTTTGCGGCGCAAAGGTCATTAGCTAACCTGTTGGCTGGCTTCCAGATTGCGTTCACCCAACCCATCAGAATTGACGATGTGCTGGTGGTAGAAAACGAATGGGGCCGGGTGGAAGAAATCACCTTAACATATGTGGTACTGCGCATCTGGGACCAGCGCCGCCTGGTACTGCCCCTGAACTATTTTATTGAAAAGCCTTTCCAGAACTGGTCCCGCACCACCACTGAGCTCTTAGGTACGGTATTTATCTATTTGGATTATACCGCTCCGCTGGAAGAACTGCGCCAGGAGTTAAATCGTATACTGCCAGAAACTAAACTATGGGACGGCCGCGTGGGCATATTGCAGGTAACTGAGTCAAAAGAGCGCACCTTGGAAATAAGGATTCTGGTCAGTGCCACCGATTCTGGCAACGCCTATGACCTCCGCTGCTGGGTTCGGGAAAAGCTTATTACTTTTGTGCAGCAAAACTACCCGCACTGTCTGCCAGTTACCCGCACTGTTGGCTCCGGCGAAAGCGGCAGGTCTCCCTTTGTTCCAATGGACTCAATTTAGTTAATGGTTATTCGATGATCATTTTTGGCCTATTTTCTGGAAAGCAGGCCAAAAATGATCTTTTATAGAGTGGTTAGTGAATTTTGTTTGTCCGTCAAATTATATTTCGAATAACGAACAACAAGTAACGAGCAACGATAAAAGCTACTCCTTATACGGGTCATACACATCATCTCCGGCCATAGCTACACCCAATGGCTTTAGAGTATGCAGCACCCGGATAGTATTGCCTTGGTATTTTAGCACGTCTTCCAGTTTCTTGTAGGCTTCGGGGGCTTCATCGGCGCCGGCTCCGCGCAGTTCAATGCCTTTGGCTTTCATGCGGGCTTGAACGGCGTCAAAATCAACAATGCCTGGTTTTACCACCGTTTTACGTTTTACGCCCTTAGCGTCTCGTATCCATTTTGTTTTTCCGGCTGCGGCTCGGCGGCTCAACACTCTTCCAGCACCATGTACGGTAGAATACAGCCCCAGCACCGATAGCTCGCTTTCCACGCCTTCAATAATGACGGAGTTATCAAACATGTTTGCTCCAATAAAGCCTTTCTGCCCAGGGAAAGCAGGAGTGCAGCCCTTGCGCACAACCCAGTAATCCTCGCCTTGGTGCCGCTCAAACCATGCAAAGTTGTGGTGGTTGTGTACGGTTTCTGTGGCCTGGGCGCCTAAAATCTCCAGCACGTAGTCTACTACCACATCGCGCCCGGCGTAGGCGTATTCACCTGCCAAGGCCATGGCAGCAATGTAATCTTGACCTATTTCAGAATTGATATCGAACAAAATGGGTGGGCCATCCATAGCGCTTTCTTTGGCTTTGTCAGTGAAACCCAGCCCCTGTGAAAGCGAAATAAAGCCCGAAGCGGTTTTATGCCCGAAGCCCCTTGATCCGAAATGCACGCCAATCCAGAGATAGCCTTCTTCGTCTTCAAACAAATCAATGAAATGGTTGCCGCTGCCTACGGTGCCTAGTTGCTCCGCAGCTAGTTTTCTTAATTCCCGTTGGGGTTTGAATTCAGCCTTGGCGATATGGTCTATAACCGGATGGTCTACCCGCTTAGGATTTGGCCTGCCTACCCCGAAGCCGATGTTCTTCACGATCTGGTCCATGACGCGGGCAATTTTCACGTCTTGCGCCAGCACATTGGTACGCACTGCTTTGTTTCCGCAGCCAATATCAAACCCCACCCCCGACAGCGACACATGTTTCTTGTACGCCACCGCCCCGCCAATTGGGTGGTTATAACCGTAGTGGGCATCGGCGGTGAGCACACCAATGTCTTCTTCTGACACGCAACGTTTTATCTGGTCGATAGCGCTTTGGTCAATAATCTCTTCGCCAAAAATGGTGATGTTGTTTTCTACAGTAGCCATGGCAGCGTTGGTGGTTGGTAGCTTTTGCTATACGGAAAATGCTTTGCCGTTTCCGGCATGTTTTTGAAAAAAGGGCCTAAAAACAGAAAGGAGAGAAGCGTGTAGCCTCTCTCCTTTTCGTCTTCATGCCAATGAAAGGAAATTAAGGACGGCTGCCGCCTTCTTTCTCTCCTTCGTGGCCTTTTACTTTTACTACTTTGTTGTACAAGCCAAGCAGCAAAAATGGTGCTGGCCACTGACCCACGAACAAAGCTTCTTCGTCTTTCTTCATGATTTTCAAAGTAGCTGATACGGCCATTGAGCCTAAAGCTGCCCATAAGAACAGGTCTGAAGGCAATTTGGCGGTATACTCCTCAATGGTTCTGGCCACTGGCCCTTCTTTATGTTCTGGGTTGGCGTTGTCTGCTTTGTTTTTTAAATCTTGTGCTGTTGCCATAGTTTTATACGTTTTAAGTTTATGTGATATAAACTATGAAAACGTAATTGTGTTTCTATGGTTTACAAAAATGCAAGAAAGGTAACAAGCTGTGCTCTGCTATAACCCTAATCAGATTGCCGCTAGCACTTAATGAATTGTAAAATATCTGTCTTTTACTTTTCTCAATTCATGAGTTTGCTTCACAGTAACTGAATCACCTTCTACCGCAAAATAAGCAACTACAACAGTGAGCCGCTTTGCTTTTTTAACATCTTGAATATGAAAATAATAGGGCTTGGTTGAAACAGCTTGAGGTTGGCTTTTCTTATCAGGTAGATGTGGAACGACCTCCTTAATCCTCACCCCATTTTTCTGAAATTGGGATTTAAACTCAATGATAAGCCTATCTTCTAAATAAGCTGGAGCATAGCATTCAAAGGCGTATCCATCACCCTGCACTATGGGTTCAGCCTTGCTTTTAGCTGTTATTGGAATAAACTCATGGTTTGAAACCAGACAGCTTGAACAAATAAGCAGCATGATAGCTGAAACAAGGGCTTTGAAACTTATTATGTCATCCTTTCTCATGCTTAATTTTGATAGGCCGCTAGTTCTTTCCGTTTTTGCTCACTTTCCCAAAAACAGCTCTAAAACAGTGCTTATAACGCCTTCAAGAGAAAGTAAAGTCCAAAGCCAATTCCCATCAACCCAGCAGAAATAAGTTGCACGTTTCCATAAGAAAACCGATACCTGCTCTTCTTGTCTTTGTCTGAGAACCACATGACAAAAGACATCAGACCTATCAGAAAGAGGATTAGCCCTTCAAGTAAGCTTTCCCAATCTATTTCCACAACAATGAAGCTATAGATGCCCTATGCTAAAATCCATTCAATACTACTGACTCAGAACTAAATTTTCCCTTTCATGCCTTCCACAAAGCAATGGCGGCAGCGGGCTTCGTAACTATCGGTTTCGCCCAGCAAAACTTTCTCTTTGGAGACGGCGTTGCGGTAAGAATAAGAGGCAATTTCGCCGCATTGTACGCAAACGGCGTGTACTTTGGTCACGTACTCGGCCACACTCAGGAGCGCAGGCATAGGACCGAAAGGTTTACCCTGAAAGTCCATGTCTAGGCCAGCCACAATCACGCGCACGCCATTGTTGGCCAGTTGCACACACACCTCGGTAATGGCATCGTCGAAAAACTGGGCCTCGTCTACGCCTAACACATCGCAGCCACTGCCCAAGAGCAGCATGTCGTTGGCAAACTGAACGGGGGTGGATCGGATGGCGGTGGCATTGTGGGAGACCACGTCTTCGTCATGGTAACGGGTATCTATGGCGGGCTTGAAAATCTCTACGCGCTGTTTGGCAATTTTGGCTCGGTTAAGCCTCCTAATTAATTCCTCTGTTTTGCCGGAGAACATAGATCCGCAAATCACTTCTATCCAACCGCGCTTTTGGGCCTGCTGACGGTTTCCTACCCGGGGCTCTATGAACATATTTAATGAGTGAATGTGTGATTGAGTGAATGTGTGAATGCTTTTCAGCCAGAACACACCACTAAGATACTTGGCTCTGGCGCTTCTCTAATGCACAACTTTTCCACAAAGTTATTCTTCCCGCTGTTTATCAGAGACATATAATATTTCCACCTCAAAGTCCGCTTCCATATTCACTCAATCACTCATTCAATCCTTCACCCATTATAACTCAGGTGCGGAAGCTTTGTTTGATCAGGTACCCGACCTACCACAGGTCCTGTCATCTGGGCCTGACAGATAAGTCGCTCGTTTGGTTTAAGCCTTCCGTTATTCCGAAACCGTAGCTCAGCAGCAGTATCCGGCGCCAGATTCTCCTGACCTTGCAGCACAATAATTCTGCAGGTTGTGCAGCGGCCCTTGGCGCCGCAGGCGTGCATCCAGTCTTGGCCTACGGCTTGCAGCGCCGCTAAAATAGATTGACCGGCCTCTACATTTACCTTTAAATCTCCCAGATTCCGCACGGTTAATTCAGGCATTATTCTTTATATTTACGGGCTTATGCTTCGCTTCCAGATGAAAGACAAATATAATCAAACTAAACTTGGGCAGTACAGCCAAGAGCTGGCCCAGCGCCTTAGCCAAGACCACTATCTCCAACACGAGACGGTCACTGCCCAGCAATTGATTTCTTTTACCCCTGTAAAACAGGTGAACTTGTACATGATCCGAGAGTTGCTCACGCTCTGGAACCATGAAATGGCTAACCTGCGCAGCCCGTACTTTGATTTTGAACACCCTGAGGTAAAAGATGCTTTGGTACAGTTCATGAACGTGCTTTCTCGGAAAATCTCTATCAGGCGTCCTCATTTTGAGCCCTTGCTCCTGAAGGCAATTCAAGATACGTTCAGAGCAACTCTTGACCCCGTAGCGGTGTTTGAGGAGAAGTTTCTGCGGCTTGATGAGCTTTCTGTTGCCAAACTGCATGAAACCCTGAAATACCAGGACATTGACAAAGACTTATACCGCCGCTTCCTGGATACCCTTTCTGATGATAGCCTTGAGCGCACCAGTATTACCTCCCGTTTAGAGCAATTTTTACAACTAAACGAGCAAGAGCGCACCAGCCTGGAAGAATTGGTTTCTAGATTCAATGAGCTACAGCCTGTTACAGCGGCAGAGCTTTTACCTCAACCTACGGTTATTGCCCCTGCCCCCGCAGAACCCACTCCGGCTCCGGCTCTGGCTACTCCTCCTGTTACCCCGCCGGCTACGTACGGATCTAACGGATCTGCCGTTTCCAGTACTGAATCTGCTCCTTTCTTCAGACCAGTGATTTCAAATGAACCAAAGCTGAATGAGCGTTTTCAGACGGAGCAAAAACCAACCTTGAATGAGCGGTTAAAACAACCCGCCAACGCCTCTCTCGCTGACCGTCAGCAAGACCAGAAAATAGGCTCGCTGCGTGATGCCATCTCTATTAACCAACGCTTCTCTTTCATAAATGAGTTATTTGACGGCGATAACATGTCTTATCACGAAGCCATCAAAACGTTAGACACTTTTGACAGTGCTGACGCGGCCAAGAACTACCTGTTGCAAGAGGTGGGCAGCAAGTATAACTGGGCTCGTAAGGAAGACCACGTGCAAAAGCTCACCAAGCTTATTGAAAGAAAATACGCATAACCTGTTTTTGACCTGATTTTCAGAAAACATAGCAAAAACGCAGCCTTTGTAGAAAGGGCTGGCGTTTTTGTTATTCAGCAGAAGCAAACTCAACTCCTCTGAGGAAGAGAATTTTGCTACCTAGTAGAGGCTAATGCTAAAAGCCGGCTTATTAAGTTATAAAATGAAATTTACAGGCGAGGCAATATCAGCGCATACTCAAAGACCTAGCAGTGTCTTGCAGACCTGCTAATGTCTGTATCTTTAGCAGTGGTTATGCTCCAACTCTACTTCTGAAAAATTCTGCTTAAGTTTAATAGTTTGGAGATGCGTTACGTGCTTGCACCAAGGCTGAAATTAGCTCTTGTCGCTACAAAGGTACTTTTACTTCTACGTAGGCTAATGGCGCAGACACTAGCAGGTCTGGAAGACACTGCTAGGTCATTTGATCATGCTTCTTTACATTTTAGACCTACTTTTCAAAAACAACCCTAAAACGCCTGTCACTGATTCCTGTTTACTAATAACTGTTAACTGAAAGCCCCTACCGTCTCAAATCTAGTTTGCGGTGCGCATCAATTGCCAGTAAAATAAAGAGCAAAATGGTGAAAGACCAGAGAGAGGAGCCGCCATAACTAAAGAAAGGCAACGGAATTCCCACAACCGGGGCCAGACCAATGGTCATGCCTATGTTCACCAGAAAATGGAAGAAGATAATAGAGGCCACGCAATACCCGTACGTACGCCCGAAAACTGACCGTTGCCGCTCCGCTATGAAAACAATTCGGAGCAAAAGCCCTACAAACAGAGAAATCAGAATCAAACTGCCAATCCAACCGTGCTCCTCCCCTACAGTACAGAAAATAAAGTCGGTACTTTGTTCCGGAACGAAGTTGAATTTTGTTTGAGTACCCTCCAGAAAGCCCTTGCCCTGGAAGCCTCCAGAACCAATAGCAATCTTAGACTGCCGCACGTTCCAGCCAACCCCCTGCGGGTCAATTTCTGGGTCTACCAATACTTTGATTCGGTTCTGTTGGTGCGTTTGAAGCACTTCTTCAATGAAATAATTCACACTGAAAATCATGGCCACTATCACGGCCCATACTCCTATGAAGCTAAACAAGTAGCGTTTTACTTTATAAAAGTTAAACCACAGGTAAGCCCCCATGAGCACTGTAAAAATACCCGTGAGGTACCACTGCGGAATTATAAGGGTCAGAATAAATATAGCCACACCAGCAGCACCTATAATCAGAATCAGCGGCGACATACCTTCTCTGAAGAAAGCCAATGTAAAAGCGGCAAATACCAAGGCAGAACCAGTTTCATTCTGAAGAATGATAATGGCCGGCGGCAACAACGTAAGGGCGGCAAGTTTCGCCTGGTCTTTCCAGTTCTGCTGCTGTAAATTTATACTGCTCATGAACTTAGACACCGCCAGAGCCGTGGCAAACTTGGCAAACTCTGCGGGCTGTAACCGTATGGTTTCTGTAATCACTAACCAAGAACGGGACCCTTTTATGGGTGAGGCCAACAGCAATGTGCCTAGCAGCACCAGAATCACAAACCAGTAAATGACATAGGCTAGAGAATCATAGGCCTTGTAGTCAATCACAAACAGAATAACGATAATGATGCCGGAGGTGCCTATCCAGAACAGCTGTTTGCCAGAATTCAATGAAAAGTCAAACATACTTTTCACTTCCTCAGGGTTGTAGACAGCGGCGTAAATATTAATCCACCCAATAGTGACCATTAACGCGTAAATGCCAATGGTAATCCAGTCTATGTTGCGGGTAATGTTAAACGTGTTGCGCATTATGTAATAACTAGTTTCCCCACTTGTAGAATGCCCCACTGATCATATCTGCCTCCCAGCGCTTGCGGTTGGCGGTGGTAATAGTATCGGTAAGATATTTTTCAACAATTAAACTAGCCATAGGCGCCGCGGCAATGGCCCCGCTACCAGCATTCTCTACGTACACGGCAATGGCTATCTTAGGGTCGTCCTTCGGGGCGAAGGCAATAAACACCGAGTGGTCTTTACCATGCGGGTTCTGCACCGTACCGGTTTTCCCGGCCAACACTACTCCAATATGATTAAGTCTGGCATAACGAGCAGTACCGCTCTCCACCACGCGCTGCATGCCCTCTACAACTGGCGGAAAATGTTTGGGATCTACTGATGTATAGTGCTTCACCGAATATTCTGGCAGTGGTTTGCCTTTCTCACCCACAGATCTGACAATGTGCGGCGTGTAATAAAACCCGCGGTTGGCCAGAATAGCAGCAAAGTTCGCCATTTGCAGCGGCGTTACCCCTGTCTCTCCCTGGCCTATACTAACAGAATAAATAGTTGGGAACTTCCAACCGTTGGCGCCATATATTTTATCATAGAAAGCTGCATTGGGCATCAACCCTCTCTTTTCGTTAGGCAAGTCAATTCCCAACTGTGAGGCAAAACCAAAGCTTTTGATATGGTTGTTCCAGATATCCAAACCTAGCTTAGCATCTTGGTACACATTCCGTGACCGTCCTTTGTTTACCACAGACCGGAATACTTGATAGAAATAAGGGTTGCAAGACTGTTCTATGGCAATACCAAGGTTAGACGGATGCGCGTGGCGGTGCGAACATTTAACCAATGACCAGTTGCACGGATAGCCGGTGTTGGGGGTAAGAGTTCCCTCCTGCATAGCAATGAGCGCCTGCGCCAATTTAAAGATAGAGCCCGGCGGGTAGGTGGCCATTAGTGGGCGGTTGAACAGCGGCTTTACTGGGTCGTTCAGCAGTTTCATGTAATTGTTACCCAACTCCTTACCAGTTAGCAATGATGGGTCATAATACGGAGCAGACACCAGCGTCAGAACTTCACCGGTTTTAGGCTCTATGGCCACAATACTGCCCACTTTCCCTTCCATCATTTTCTCCGCGTACTTCTGCAGCTCTAAGTCAATTGTGCTTACCAAGTTCTGCCCAGCCACCGAAAGGGTATCATAAGCTCCATCTTTGAAAGCTCCTTTCTCTATGCCGTTTACATTCACCATTCTGAACTTCACGCCGCGCTTGCCCATGAGGAACTTCTCATACTGGCGCTCTAAACCACTTACTCCTAAGTAGTCACCCTGGCGATAACCTCGATAAGAGGTGTCTTCCAGCTGGCGGGGGCTTATCTCACCAATATAACCCAGAGCATGTGATAAACTTTGGTGCGGATAGCCCCGAACCGTACGGGCATTGATGTAAAACCCCGGAAAATCAACCAGGTTATCTTGAATAGCGGCAAACTCATGGTTTGTGAGACGCTGCAGAAAAGGAGATGATTTTACGTAGGAGTAGGTTTTGGCCGCTTTGATTTTCTCGCGGTACTCTTCCAGGGTAATGTCTACCAAACGGCAGAACTTGAGGGTGTCAATCTCCCGCGCCTCTTTGGGCACCACCATCAGGTCATACACCGGAGTGTTTTCCACCAGCAACTTACCGTCGCGGTCATACACCAACCCCCGAAAAGGGTATTGTATAATCCGACGCATGGCATTGTTTTCAGCAGCGGTTTTATAGCTGTCGTCTAATACCTGTATAAAGAAAAGTTTAATCAGATAAACCGCACCAATAGCTATGAAAATTGCCTGGATAACGTATTTGCGGTCTTCTAAGTACTTCATCTAAAACCTCTTGCCCTCTTTTCAAAAAATAACATTTGCAGAATCACCAGCACAGTTCCGGTGAACAGGGTACTGGCAATTATCTTGGCCAACGTAAAACCAATCAATTTAAATCCATTGAGCTCCAGAAAAAATAGCGTGAAGTGGTGCGCAAACAGCAATACAACGCTATAGGTCAGGTACCAACGCCAACCCATAGAAGGTAGCGCAGGGGTGTCGGTCACTTCATAGCCATCGCGGGGGGTGAGTATTTTAAGCATAGATGGCCGCAAATAGGCTACCAACACAGTAGCGGCAGCATGCACCCCGGCAGTATCATAAAACAAGTCTATGGTAATGCCTGAGATAAAGCCCAGAACCAGCAGCAGGATCTTATCAATGTCAATAGGCAGAAACAGAATAAACCCCACGTATACAAAGCAAAAACCAGTTTGCCAGAGCACCAGGTTACGCATGAGCAAAACCTGCAGGCTCATGAGCAGCACAAACTGTACAAGATGGACAAACCGGAAACTATTCATCTTCTTCTGTTATGCCGGAGGCTACTTTAAGTGAATCCAGCTCTGCCTGATTTTTGTTTTCTACCACGTACACGTAGGCGAGCTTTTCAAAATCAACGGCTAGTTGAACAGTAATGGTGAAGAAACTCTTGTCTAGCTCCCGGCGCACATCTATTACTCGACCTACCATGATGCCTTGCGGATATATGCCCCCAAACCCAGACGTAACCACCGTGTCTCCCTTCATCACTTTCTCACTTAGCGTAATATAGTGCAGACTAGCCGTGCTGGGGTTGCGGGTGTCCCATTTAATGGTACCAAAGGTGTTATTGCGCTTCAACTGTACAGACACCAGAGTCTGCGAATGCAGCAAGGAGGTAACGGTGGCGTAATTTCTGGAGACGGCTTTCACCCTGCCCACAACACCATCAGAGGTAATCACCCCCATACCGGGTTGCACTCCGTCTTGGGTACCAATATTGAGCGTTAAGTGGTTATTCAATCGCCTCACAGAATTATTGATGACACGCGCCGGCCTGTAGGTGTACACCATGGCCGGCAATGAGTCGGTGGCAATGAAAGTAGAATCCATTACCGAACCCAAGGTATCATCTAACTGCCGGCGCTGAAACTGGGTTAGCTGCGCCCGCAACTGGGCGTTTTCCTGAGCCAAAGACCGGTTAACAGAGTTAAGGTTAAAATAATCCTCTACTTCGTTTTGGAACTCCAGCACCCGCCCCACATAGTAGTTAGAAGACTGGTAAAAGGCGGCATTGTGGTAGTTGTTGCTTCGGTAGAGCAAGTACAAAGACAAACCCTCTAGCAGCAGGAACACCAGAAAAGCCCTTATCCGGAAGATAAAAATAAAAAGTTTCCGCATGGGCGCTCGCCTTTACTAGCTCAATAGCACATTTCGGAAACCTTCAATATTTTTCACCGCCGCACCGGTACCCCGCACCACGGCTCTCAATGGGTCTTCGGCAATATGAATGGGCAATTTTGTTTTGGCAGCCAACCGTTTGTCAAGCCCTCTAAGCAAGGCACCTCCACCAATCAGGTGAATTCCGTTATCATAGATATCGGCAGACAATTCTGGCGGGGCAATTTCCAGGGCTTTCAGAACAGCCTCTTCAATTTTAGACACTGATTTATCAAGAGCAATGGCAATTTCCTGATAAGTTACTTTGATCACCTTCGGGATTCCGGTCATCAAGTCACGGCCACGGATTTCAAAGTCAGCAGGAGGGTTGTCAAGTTCAGTCAGCACCGCCCCTACCTCAATTTTGATTTTTTCCGCGGAACGCTCACCAATCAGCAGGTTGTGCTGGCGGCGCATGTGGTCCAGAATATCTTTGTTAAAAACATCTCCCGCCACGCGGATAGATTGGTCGCAGACAATTCCTGAAAGAGCGATTACGGCAATTTCTGTTGTACCACCCCCTATGTCTACCACCATGGTACCCACGGGTTGCTCTACGTCAATGCCAATACCAATGGCTGCGGCCATTGGCTCCTGAATCATCCATACCTCACGGGCATCGGCGTGCTCGGCAGAGTCTTTTACCGCACGCTTCTCCACCTCGGTAATACCCGACGGAATACAAATAACCATGCGATAAGATGGCTGAAACAAACGTTTCTTTCCCTTGTCTATCATCTTGATCATGCCCCTGATCATTTGCTCGGCCGCGGTAAAGTCAGCGATCACACCATCTTTTAAAGGACGGATGGTCTTAATGTTCTCGTGGGTTTTCTCGTGCATCTGCATGGCCTCACGCCCTACGGCTAATACTTTATTCGTAGTGCGGTCAATGGCAATGATGGAGGGCTCGTCTACAACTATTTTATCGTTATGAATGATAAGGGTATTGGCTGTACCCAAATCAATCGCAATATCGGCAGTGAAAAAATTGAATAATCCCATTGGGTATCTTTATTGCACTCTGCTGAGCGAGTACTATATTATTGAAAAATAAATTCTTTACAAGGTACTACTTCCTCGCAAAATTAAGTATTTCCCGCTAATAATTTCTGTTGACGCAAAAGCAGTTCTGTTTTTAAGCTATTTTTCTGAAAGTAAGTTAAAAACAGCAAGCATCAGCAGTGTCTATCATTGATGTTTGCAACAAGTTTTCATTCTGCATATACCCCAGCAACGTCATACATTTTTGACACTCCCACTTTAAAGGGGCGAAGGGGATGTTTACACAGGAGTCCATGCATTTCTAATCCTACTCTTTTGTGGTCATCCTGAGCGCAGCCGAAGGATCTAACGAAGACGCTGTCCTTCTAACAGAATTATCACTCCCACCCCCGCTTTACCGCCTGCCGTTGTTGCGTGTTCTCACGGACAACCTCTACGGCTTTTGCTCTCACAACCGCTGCTCACTCACCTCTAGCTGCTTCTCATTCTGCTTAGGTTTGTCACTTTTCTCCTTGATGAGAAAAGTAACCAAAAGAATCAAGAAGCCCCTGACTCGCTGCCGCTCAGACAAAAGGGGCTTCATTAAATTTACCACCTGGCCAGCGTGCGAAGTTCCATAGCAAAGGCGGCTACTGCTGACTTGAACCTGCATTACTTGCTCCCGCTAAGCGCCTGCGTGCCCTTGGCACTGCGTTGCCCGCTCCCGCAGGATGGGCTAAGGAAAGTGTGGTCTTTAATTACTTCTTTTGACTCAGGACTCGCGACTCAAGACTCAGAACTCATTCAGGAGGGATGGGTACAATAGGTAAACCTCCGCTTCACTTCCTGCTCAGAGAACTTGTTTCATCCTCAGATTTGATGAGCACATCAGGCTAACGCCAAACTCGTTTTTAAGCTGTTTTTCTAAAAACAAGCTTAAAACAGAAGCCCCAGCCACACGAGGCGGCTGGGGCTTATAGTAATCAATATAGGTGAGAATTAGTGTTTGAAGTGACGCACTCCGGTCATAACCATGGCCATGTTACGGGCGTTGCAAGCGTCAATTGAATCTTGGTCCTTAATTGATCCACCAGGCTGTACCACAGCGGTAATTCCAGCTTCAGCGGCTATTTCCACACAATCTGGGAACGGGAAGAAAGCATCAGAAGCCATTACTGAACCTTGTAGATTGAACCCAAAGCTTTTGGCCTTCTCAATAGCTTGACGCAAAGCATCTACTCTTGACGTCTGCCCTACTCCACTGGCCAACAATTGATTGCCCTTGGCCAAAACAATGGTGTTAGACTTGGTGTGCTTGCAGACTTTTAAGGCAAATTCCAATCCTTCCACCTCTTCTTGGCTTGGAGCACGGTCGGTAACCGTTTTAAAATCAGCTGCGGTTTCAGTGGCAGCGTCTTTATCTTGCTCAATTACACCGTTCAACAACGTTTTGAACAGCTTGTTTGGCAACTGAAAAGGCTTTTGGCGAAGCAAAATTCGGTTTTTCTTGCCTTTCAGCAAGTCAAGAGCATCTTGATCATACGCTGGGGCTATCAGAACTTCAAAAAATAGTTTGTTCAGTTCTTCGGCGGTAGCCAAATCAACGGTTTTGTTGGTGATGATTACTCCACCAAACGCTGATACTGGGTCGCAGGCCAGTGCATTCAGGTAGGCTTGGTTCAGAGAATCAGCTACGGCTACTCCGCAGGCATTGGTGTGCTTTAAAATGGCCACGGCTGGTTGCTCAGAGAATTCTTCCATGAGCAATACGGCGGCGTCAACATCTACCAGGTTGTTGTAAGACAACTCTTTGCCATTCAGTTTATCAAACAGCTCTTCTAAATTGCCGTAGAACGTGCCGTTTTGGTGTGGGTTCTCGCCGTAGCGCAGCGTCTGGCTTTGGCGCTCACTTTGTTTAAATGCCGGGGCTAACTCCTGCTCTTGGCTTAGATAACGGAAGATGTGGGTATCATAATGTGAGGAAACGTCAAAGGCCTTGGCTGCAAAACGTTTACGGTCGGTCAGGTCAGTGCTACCTTCTTTGGCCTGAAGCAGTTCCACCACCTCACCGTATTGTTCACGCGAAGACACAATCAACACATCCTGAAAGTTCTTTGCTGCAGCACGAATAAGAGAAATACCTCCAATGTCTATTTTCTCGATAGTATCCTCCTCTGAGGCTCCGGCGGCCACTGTCTCCTCAAAAGGATAAAGGTCCACAATCACCAGATCAATGGCCGGAATTTCAAATTGCTGTACCTCCTGCTGGTCTTGCTCGTGGTTTCGACGATGCAAAATCCCCCCGAAAATTTTAGGGTGCAGGGTTTTTACGCGCCCCCCGAAAATAGAGGGATAGTCTGTCACCTTGTCAACGGCCACTACGTCAGCACCAAGGCCCTCAAGAAAGGTTTGAGTACCGCCGGTGGAGTAAAAGGTGACGCCTTGCTTCTGCAACTCACGTACCAGCGGCTCCAAACCGTCTTTGTAGTACACCGAGATAAGGGCAGATTTTATTTTAACAGAATTCATATGGGTTAAGAATGATTGGGTTCTAAAAATTCAAAGCTACTTCCTCCAAACCTCAAGCCGCTTCAGGTCCAGGTAATACACATTCTCGTGGATGAAGTCAAAATTGAGCGCGCCATCGTACAGTATTTCCTTCATCCGCACAGGAGCCACATAGGTCTTATTAGATACTACCACCAAAGGCACCTTCGGCAATTCTTCCTCTCCTGCAGTATCCGTTGTTTTAACACCCGCCACTTCCTGAGACACAATGGTTTCACCTCCACCGGTGTCACAAAGAAAACGGCAAGGCTTTCCTTGACTCTCAACATGTATAGCTTTTAGGTTAGCTACGTAAACTTCCAGTGGAATTTTGGCCTGAGAAAAAACCCGCAGGTGACACGTCAGCAGCAATAAGAGCAGAAGAAAAGGCCGTGTCAGTCGCTTCATCTTGGTGTTGGCTTAGGCAGCCGGTGTTTTAGAACTGTTTTTCTCAGACAGCAGGAGTTCTTCCACCACTCTGGGAAGGTGCCGGTGCTCCAGGGTCAACACCCGTGCCGAAAGCGTTTCACAGGTGTCATTGGGCTCAACGGGGCAACGTTCCTGGTAAATAGGCGCACCTTCATCATAATGCTCGTTCACGTAGTGAATGGTAATACCTGTCTCGGCCTCCTTCGCATCTATTACCGCTTGGTGCACGTGCTGCCCGTGCATGCCCTTGCCCCCGAACTTGGGCAACAAAGATGGGTGTATGTTGATGATTTTATCAGGGAAGGCTTGTACAAAACTAGCGGGCAAGAGCCACAGAAAACCAGCCAGCACAATCAAATCAGGTTTATACGGCAACAGCAGTTCCAGCACTTTCCCCTCGCGGAGCATGGGCCGGTCAAACACTGCGGTAGGCACACCAAACTTTTGGGCACGCTGCAGGGCAAAGGCTTCTGGGTTGTTAGAGAAAAGCGCCACCACCTGTATGTGCGGATGGTGCTCAAACTGCTCCAGCAGACGCTGGGCATTGCTTCCGGAGCCGGAAGCAAAAATCACAATATTCTTTTTATTTGAAGAGGTACCCAAAACTGCCGGTGCGTCAATGGAAGAGCAAATATACTGTTTTTGGCCTCATTTCTGAAAAGGAGGTCAAAAACGTTTTTAGTTATTGTCTGCCCATTACTTTATGCGGTGTTTTATCTTTTTTAGAGCCTCTTTTGTGGCTGTTGGAATAGACGAGGTAAGTTCTGCTTTGCATGCGTGGCCAAGTACGCTGAGGTAAAAGGATGCTCTGAAGCGGCTCCTTCTTTCATGATGTGCTGCACCTGCCACCCCTGCTCTTTCAAAACATCTGAAATATTGGCGCGGTGACAACGCCACCAAACAGCTTCAACACATATAGGCAACACGTTTCACTTCCGCCAGCTCTTTTAATTTGGTCAAAGCATTTTTGAACTCCATTGTCTCAGAGTAATCTGCATACCCTCTAAACGATTCGCTTTTCCAGACAGTGTTTTTTGAATCTGGTTTTGGTTTTCTGCGGCCGCCCAATTCCAGTGCCGGCCTGTAGGCAATTCCAACTTCTTCTAATGCCGTTTGCAGCGCTTTTACATTGTACTGAGGGTATTTCTTTGACCCCGGATAGCGCCGCACATCCACCAAAACCTCAATCTGAAATGAAAGAAGAGCGGCCAAGAAATCTTCCATGGGGTGAGTTGAATGCCCCACTGTCCAGATAGTTTGTGGTGTAGTTTCCGCCATTTGATAATCCTTTGCCAATAATACCACAGATTACCATTTGAGGTTTGCAGACACGCCACTCTTCATCCTTGGCTTAGCACTTGCAGATTAGAAGAGGTAGTTAAATATCCCTAGCAATGGCAGACTCTGCGGGAAATTGTCACAGCAAAAAAAGAATGTTTTTCAGCTCGTTTTTGAAAAAGAGGCCAAAACTAGAAATTCTCTACCCACCTAACCGGAACTGGTGCCCTGGTACTTGTTTGTTTTGAATGGGCTGGTGAGTTTGCAGACGGGGCTGCTTTTCAGTGAGGTATTTCCAGTAGCGTTTGGGCATGTGCCGCTGGTGCAATTTTTTGTTTTTACGCTCGGGTATGTTCACGTGGTCAAAATAGGCCTGCCACAGTTGCTGATACAAAGGCTCTACTTCAGTTAAAATTTCCTGGGATAACTGTCCTTTCCGGAGGCCTTGTGGCGCATTTTCTAATGATACCAACTGCACTTGCTCTTTGTCATGATAGGCACCGTACTGGCGTCGCACATCGTAAATGAGCCAGGGCTGGTCAGCGTAGCGCTTTTCAAAATGAGGAATGACCAGAGGCAGCACATTGAAATCTGGACTGATGGGAGCAACGTACAAACCATCTTGGGTGCGCTGAAAACGAATGAATGCTTCCATGCGGTGGGCTTCCCGAAACATTTGTTTGCCTACTTGCGCCATTTTCTGCACACATGGCTCAGCAAAGTTCTCTTCTATTCCCTCTTGCTTTGATGTAAATACAAGCTGTACAAACTGGAAAATTAGCATCTCAAACCCTGGCTGCTCCCAGAGATAAGCCTTGTACACGTTTTCCCAAGCAGACTTAGAAAGTTTCTTTCCTAAACCTTGCCACACCCGCGTGGCTTTAGCTTCGTCTGTTGGTATGTAATAATGCTGGGCAAAGAGACCTGCAGGTGCTTCTCCTTCTTTTCCTATCTGGCTAGGCCAAGCTTTTCGTTCAAATACCTCAAACACAACGGTCAATAAACCTTCAAAAGATCCGTCGTAAGTGTAAAAATGCATTTGAGCAGGTAAATTTCAAGAAACACAGAAAAGTTAGATAGCAGAGCCTACCTTCCACTTCTGTAAAGCTTCGTCTAACGTTTAAACTTAAGAGGCGATGCGGATATTGGACATGCGGGGCTGCATAGCTGCTGCCTGGCGCTGAGCCGACAATTGACGAAGGTAAGGCACCAACGTACTCAATTTGCAACGGAAAGAAACCGGAGCGACAGTTTGGCGGCTAGTTACATTTTTCATAGTGGTAAAGGTTTGAGTATGAATAAAAACGATTCTTTTTCTAAATGGTTTAGTACTGTATTTCAGATTCCGGCTGTTCAGCCAGCCTGCTGAAACAAATCGAGCTGGCTGCCCCACAAACTGGCGCGGCCACCCTTTTCGCCGAAAAGAATTCTTCTCCGGATAGCTTCTTCGTCCCATTCTCTCGTCTCCAAACTGCGTCCCCCGCAGGTAACAAAGTATTTGGCCCGTTTCAGCACCACTCCTATCTGGCGCAAATGCTCCCAGGTTAAGTGGGCAAAGCGGCGAGCCGCCACTATTTTCTTAGCTGATTTCAAGCCAATGCCCGGCACCCGGACAATCATTTCATAATCAGCGGTATTGATTTCAAGAGGAAACACTTGACGATTGCGCAAGGCCCACGCCAATTTTGGATCTACCTGCAGATCCAGGTGCGGCTGTTGCTCGTCTAGAAGTTCGTTTACTTTGAAACCGTACAGGCGTACCAACCAGTCGGCCTGGTACAAACGGTTCTCTCTAATGATAGGCGGTGTGCTGATCAGCGGTAAACGGGAATCAGTGGTTACGGTCACATAGCCTGAGTAATACACACGCTTTAACTCGTAATTCTGATAAAGGCCGCTGGCCAAGGTTAGAATTTGACGGTCGTTTTCGCCGGAGGCACCCACAATTAATTGTGTGCTCTGACCAGCCGGGGCAAAGGCAGGAGTAGATTTAAACAATTTCTTCTCCTCTTTCACCTGTACCAGCTGATCTTTTATATTGCCCATTGGCGTGAGCACGTCTTTGAAATTCTTTTCAGGAGCCAAGGTCTGCAGGCTCTGCTCAGAAGGCAGTTCAATGTTTACACTCAGCCTGTCGGCATACAATCCGGCTTCTTTTATCAGTTCCTCACTGGCGCCCGGTATAGTTTTCAGGTGTATATAGCCGTTGAACTTGTGCTCCTGGCGCAGTTTCTTGGCCACACGCACTAACCGTTCCATGGTATAGTCTGCATTCTTGAAAATGCCAGAGCTCAGAAACAACCCTTCAATGTAGTTGCGGCGGTAAAAGTTTATGGTCAGGTCTACCACTTCTTGCACCGTGAAAGCTGCCCGCTTTACATCGTTGCTCTTGCGTGACACGCAGTAGGCGCAGTCAAATATGCAGAAGTTGGTGAGCAGAATCTTCAGCAGTGAAACGCAACGGCCGTCTTCCGTATAGCTGTGGCAAATACCCATTCCTTCGGCGTTGCCTAAACCTTTGTTCTCGTTTTTGCGCTTACCTCCGCTAGAAGAGCAAGAGACATCATACTTAGCAGAATCGGCTAGTATACTTAGCTTTTCTAGTAAAGGAGTGGACATCTGCTATGCTAATTTTAGTTCTGAATGCGTTAGCAAGGTAGTAAGTATCTGGCTTAAAAACTAATATTTTTAGTATATTTTAATTCAAGCAGGCATCTTAAAGACTAATTTTAATAGCATTAGCACTGGCTTATATTTTAGTATCAGAATTTTGCCGTATTTGTAGGGACGGAGCATAGGGCATGACAGCAGCAAACGCATATAAAGAGCATATTGGGCGATTTCTTCTTCCGCCCCTGCTGGGGCTATTGCTCTGCTTCTGCTCTTTTGTAGCGGTGGCACAGACTGAACCGCCCACTACTCACCCAGCCCAAATTAAACCACCAGCTGATACCCTTGCCCGTGACACCACCGACCCAAAGAAGTTTCTTCAAACCCTAAGACGGATAAGCCAGAAGAAAACTATTTTCGGTAGATTGGTCAGGGAACTGATCATATTTAAGCCCAGAACAACGGGTGGTCCTTTAGACACCGAAATATTACCGCAAGACCATGAGCAGCATAATTATAAAGTAGTCAGAAAAATATATTACAAGCGGCTGGAGCCTTTCGGGTACTCCATGAACGACACCTCAAAAGTGCCTAATGACCCGTGGGAGAACTTGGGGAACGCGCTGCACATGCGTACCAAGAAAGGCAGAATCAGCAATACGCTTTTGTTTAAAGAAGGCGAATTACTAGAGCCTTTGGCTTTGTCAGAGTCAGAGCGCCTTTTGCGGCAGACCGACTATATTCTTGATGCCCGCATTCTTGTCAATGACTCCACTTCCACCCGCGACAGCATAGACATTGTGATCATTACCAGAGATGTGTTCAGCATCAGCGGGTCAGGTTCGGCAAGTACCTCGGGCACCCGCCTGTCATTACGCGACATTAATTTCATGGGCGTGGGTCACCAGATTAGAACTACTTATCGCTTTGGCTTGAATGAACCTCAACCCTGGCAGTTTCAGGGAAGTTACTTTATTGAGAACATTTCAAGAAGTTACATTTCAGCAGAAGTGGTGTACCATAACACCTACTATTACAAGCAAGAGAGTATTGGTTTCCGGCGCGATTTCTTCTCTACCAACACCAAATATGCTGGTGGCGCCACGGCTGGTTGGTACCAGACCTTACAACCTAACTATTATGTAGACGGGCCTCCTGAGCCAGGAGAGGAAATGACGTTTACCCCATTAGACTATAATATACAGGACATTTGGGTGGGCAGGGCCTTCGGCATGAAATCATATGATTTAGCGGCTGACAATCCCAGCCGACTGATTGCCGCGGGGCGCTTCATGAATGTAAAGTACACACAGGGCACCAGTCTGCCTACCATACAGAGCGCGCGGTTGTACTTGGCTGGCTTTGGGCACAGCTTCCGGCGCTATTATAAAGACCAATACCTGTTCGGGTTTGGGCGAACGGAGGATATTCCGGCCGGAAACCTTTTAGCCGTTACCGCCGGCTATGAAGATGGCTCACAGAAGAACAGGCTGTATTTAGGGGCAAAGGGCGCCTTTGGGAAGTACCGCCCTAACTTTGGCTATCTCTACGGCGGTCTGGAGTATGGCAGCTACCGATACAAAGATGCATGGGAACAGGGTGTGCTAACCGCAGAGGGTCTTTACTTCACGCCCCTGTATCGCTTTGGAAACTGGCGCTGGCGTCAGTTTCTCTGGAACAGAACCACTTTGGGGCTTACCCGCCCCGATTTATTTGCCCTGAACATTGACAACGACCAAGGAATAAGAGGCTTCAGTTCAGGCTCCATACGGGGTTACCGTAAGTTTGTGTTGAATTATGAAACCAACTTCTTCACCCCGCTTACCCTGTTTGGCTTCCGGCTGGCCCTCATAGGCTTTGCAGACATTGCCTGGATCACGGATAGGCCAAACGGCTCTCCCTTCAAGACAAAACCGTACCAAGGCTACGGGGCAGGCCTACGGTTCCGGAACGAATACCTGCCGTTCAACACCATACAAGTGCTTTTAGGGTATTACCCGCGGGTACCGCACCTGAATAACCTACAGGATCTTAAACTGTTCCAGACGGGTAGACAGTATTATGATTTCAATGATCTGCGGTTTACTCAACCACTGGTAACTGAGTTCAGATAAGCCACTGTTTGTTTTTGATCTGATTTTCAGAAAAGAGGTCGAAAACAGACTGGACCGATCAACTTGGTAACTGCACCTGCATTTCCTGGCGCAACTGCAAAAGACCTGCTACTGCAAATTACTGAAATAACTGCTAATCTATTGGTTAAAATTACTATTTTGCCATAGCTCCCGCGCAGCTTGTTTTCTTCTTGCGGCTTTCTGTTGAGGAGTGAATGTGGTCCATCTTAGCCTGTCTCCTGTGAAACCTTTCTATTACCTTAAGTTCATTTTGTCTTTTTGCCTGCTCTTGGCTTTCTCTGCTTTGGCAGCAGCACAAAATACATCAAACAAAGGTCGGGACTTCTGGATTGGATACATGGCTCACATTGAAAATGAGGTAGTTAATCCTCAGAATGGGGTATCTAGAATGAACCTCTACGTTACTTCAGATGTGAACACCACCGTTTCAGTTACGGTAGGTAGCGGGGCAGCCACATCTTATGAAGTAAAAGCTAATTTGGTCACGGTAATTTCAGTATCACCAACTTTGGCTTATGTAGGTTCAAGTGAAGTGATTGAGAAAAAAGCCATTCATGTTACTTCTTTGCATCCGGTGGTGGTGTACTCCCACATTTATCACCAAACTAAATCTGGGGCTACGTTGGTGCTGCCCACGCCTACGTTAGGTAGGTCTTATTACTCTATCAACTATAATCAAACCTATTTAGATTCTAACCCCAGAACCTCTACCTCGCAGTTTATGGTGGTGGCGCTGGAAGACAATACCGTAGTGGAAATCACTCCCACGGCTCCCACCCTGTCTGGAAATCCTGCCGGTAGAACGTTTTCGCCCACCAGGCCGCTCATGCGGGGCGAGGTGTACCAAGTGCGTTCCTACCAAGATTTAACAGGCTCAAAAATTGAGTCTGTGAGCTCAGGTTCTGACGCTTCCTGCAAACGGATTGCTGTTTTTTCAGGAAGTTCCTACACCTACATTCCGCAGCCGTTCAACTGTCCGTTCAGAGCCAGTGGTGACAATCTGTACCAACAGCTATACCCCATCACTGCCTGGGGAAAAAACTTTGTGACGGCGCCTTTTGCCAGCCGGAATTCAAGTGAGATTTACAGAGTTCTTGCATCTGAAGACAATACAGCCATCACTATTAACAACACCACCGTTACGCGCAACAAAGGGCAATTCCATGAGTTTGAAAATACTGGCACCAACTACATTTCAGCGGATAAACCAGTACAGGTAACCCAGTACACCAAAAGCCAGCACTGTGATGATGTACTCAGTGACCCCGACATGGTGTTGATTAACCCGGTAGAGCAGACCCTGAAAGATATCACGCTTTACTCCTCGCCCTACTTCCAGATTTCAAGCCATTTTATCAACGTAACCATGAAGGCGCAGGACACGGCCACTTTTAGACTTGATGGCCGCAAAGTGCCGTTCCTCACAGTTCCGCAAAACACAACTTATGCCTACTCCCAAAACCAAGTGGCAGGAGGTAATCACACCCTAACAGCAGACAGCGGTTTTAACGCCATGGCCTATGGTTTTGCCGAATACGAATCCTATGCCTATTCGGCGGGGGCTAACGTTACTAACCTGAACCAGAACATAACGGTGCTTTCTGATAGTATCTGCGATGGACGGAATCTGCGGTTCAGGGGGTTTGCAGCTTACCAACCACTGGCCTGGAAGTGGTATTTCGGAGACGGGAGCACTTCCACAGATCAGAACCCCTCTCACAAATTCGCCAACGCCGGCACCTATACCATTTCACTGGTTACCACCAAAGCCAACGCAATAGACTGTAATTCAAAAGATTCAACATATATTGAATTAGAAGTGCATGACACCCCGATAGCTAATTTTTCGTTTGTCAGTCCGTGTACCAATGACAGCACCCGTTTTACAAATGAAACCCGCTTAAATGCCCGTGAGGTAGTAACGGGCTGGCTCTGGGATTTTGGTGATGGCACCATGTCTACGGAACAGCACCCTGCTCATTTATATAAAACGCCCGGCACCTATACGGTTCGTTTGTCTGTGGTCACGGAGGCACTTTGTGTAAACGACATCACAAAATCTGTGGTCGTTACCGATCCGCCCAAACCCAGTTTTACTGTGCCTGTTGCCTGTGGCATGGCCGCTACTTTCCAGAACAGCACCCCAGTACCTAATGGAAGCACTATCAGGTGGCAATGGGACTTTGGCGACGGCACTGCCCGAAGTACTGCCCGAAATCCCAGCCACACCTACGCCGCCCCCGGCACTTATCTGGTAAAGTTAAAAGCTATAAACGCCGGCGGCTGCGCCGATTCTGTACTCACCAACATAACGGTGAATCCTAAACCGGTGGTAAGCTTTGTATTACCAGACATTTGCGTACGCGACGAAGCTGTATTTCAGAATACTTCCACTATTTCCTCTGGTACTCTAACTTATAAGTGGGATTTTGGCGATGGCGGAACTTCCACTGACCAGCATCCGCGGCACCAGTACGCCTCAGTGGGCAACTACGAGGTAAAATTGGTGGTTACCTCTGACAAAGGCTGCAGCGACAGTCTCTCCACCACCTACACTGTCAATGGTGCTACTCCCGTAGCTAATTTTTCTGCTTCTTCTTTCTGTCAGCAGGAGTCTGTTTCGTTTCAAGATGCCAGCCAGGTGCAGTTTGGTAAAATAGTACGGTGGCAATGGGACTTTGGAGACGGCACCAGCTCCACTGAGCAAAATCCGCAGCATCATTATGAGGCAGCGGGCACTTATCAGGTAACATTGCGGGTTTGGTCCGGAATTATCTGCACCGACGTCATCACCAAATCTATTGAAGTTCTTCCCAGCCCTTCTACTGGTGCTATCATCCCCTCTGCTGCCTGTACTGGCCAGCCGGTTAAGTTCATTAATACATCAACTGATAATGGCAGCGCCCCTCTCTCCTTTTTATGGACTTTTGGCGACGGCACTACCTCTACTGACACCAGCCCAACCCATACATACACCCAAACTGGCAGTTACTCAGTAACCCTTGTTGCCACCGCGGCGAACGGATGTACCCAAATAGCCATGCAAGACATCACCGTCACCACTACTCCTTTGGTAGAGGCCGGTGAGGGAGGCACCATTGTTCAGGGCGAGAATATTGCTTTAAGCGGAAGCGGCGAAGGTACGCTCTTATGGTCTCCGGCTACGGGATTAAGCGACCCTGCCATTGCCAACCCCATTGCCTCACCCATGGAAACAACAACCTATTACCTGACCGCAACCTCTGCAGAAGGCTGCAATGCAGTAGATAGCGTGGTAGTGCAAGTCATGAAACGGCTGAACATACCCAAGGCATTTTCGCCAAACCGAGATTTTGTGAATGACACGTGGGTGATTGAAGGCGTGGAGGAGTATCCGAACGTGCGGGTAGAAATCTTTAACCGTTGGGGTGAGTTGATTTACACTTCCACCGGCTACCCTACTCCTTGGGATGGCAAACGAAACGGCAAAGATTTACCCGTTGGCGCTTACTACTACATTATTGATCCACAGAACGGCAGGGCTAAATTCTCGGGCTCCGTTACCATATTAAGATAAACCATGGCTATGAAGAAAAACTTCCTTCTCGTTTGCCTGGTGTTGGCCTCTTACTTGGGCTGGGCGCAGCAAATACCGCATTACAGCAATTATATGCTGAACCCGCTGCTGCTCAACCCAGCGGTAACGGGTGTAGATAACTATCTGGATTTACGCACCGGCTACCGCAACCAATGGTCAGGGTTGGAAGGCGCGCCAGAGTCTTTTTACCTGAGTGCCCACATGCCTATTGCCCGCTTAGATTATGTGAACCCGCCTTCGTCTTACCATCAGCAACCGCAGCCCAAACGGTCTAAGTACCTGAATAACTGGCGGCCGTTCCACCGCAACACTACGCAGCAGATACCAGCCAACCATGGCCTTGGGCTATTGGTGCAGGTTGACCAAGCTGGCGGAATGAAACGCACCGATGTGCAGGCTACCTACGCCTACCACCTGCCCGTAACCGGCACCATGAAACTGGCCGCTGGCGTAGCGGCCGGCATTACCCAATACGGTCTCAACCGCGACCAGATCAGTTTCATAGACCCAAGTGACCCTGTGGTGAACGAAGAAAGTTACCACCGCATTAGGCCTAACCTATCGGTGGGTTTGGTGGCCTATGACACCCGTTTTTTTGCGGGCGTTTCTTTTGCGCAAGTGTTGCCGGCTCCCTATACCTTCCGCACCTCTGACCCAGAGGTACCTGCCCAGCAGCAGCGCCACTTTTATGGGCACGCTGGTTACCGTATCATTATCTCCAGAGATGTCAACTTTATTCCATCGGTAGTGGTGAAATACGCTGACCCTACGGCCTTGTCTTTTGATGTAAATGCTAAACTGTACCTGCGCCAGTTCCTGTGGCTAGGTGGCTCATACCGACACAATGACGCAGTCACCGCATCAGCAGGCTTCCACTGGAAAAACAAGATGCACCTCGGCTACGCCTACGACCTCACTACCTCCGCCCTAAACACCGTAAGCACCGGAAGCCATGAAATCATGCTGGGACTCACCCTGTTTAACAAGCAAGGCGTGTTCTCTAAATCTCAGTATTGGTAGGAGGCGTTTTAGAGCTTTTTTGCGAAAAGAGGGCTAAAACGGTTTTGGTTGTGTAGCTGGCGTTGTTGCGGATTGGCCGGAACGGAGTTCCTGCTGATTCACTATTAGTTTGGAGTCGCCCTTTGGAAGACTCCAAACAGCGGGGGGGAAAGTAGGGCTAAAACAGGTTTGGGTTGTATAGCTGGCGTTGTTGTGGTTTGGCCGGAATAGAGTGCGGGTTGGTTTATGGGGAGTTTGGGTTACCTTTTGGTAGACTTCAAACAGCGGGGGTTATAATTTACACCTATAACCACAAACCAACTTTAAAATAGAATCACTTTATGAAATTAAAAATTAAGTTTTTATTATTCGTTTTCCTACCTTTTGGATTGACGGCTTTGAAGTGTGGAACCCAATCTAGCAATCTAATAAATAAACTTTCAATTAAAAATGAGCAATTAATTAATATTGTTGACAGTATTCAAATGGTAGCACAACAAGGTACTTTTGTGCCAGTTAAAACTGTGTACCTTATTAAGATTAATAGGGAGGGAAATCAGTATGAAGTGAGTTTCGCTTTATTCGAGAAAAGCACTTTTGGTACTTATCTAAGCAATAAGAAAGATAAGCCGCTAGGGTATTTTAATTCAAATAATTCAAACGTTTTTGTTTTTGGCGAAATTCTAGAGCCTTTTTTCAAAGTGGAAACGGGGAAGTCGAAGCAGTTTCAATGTTTTGCAGAAGCTAAAAATGATTCAATTAATTATCCTTTAAAACAAAGCTTGCTGAAAAATAAAAATACTCCACCAATGCCACCAGTTGTAATAGGAAGAATTGTTTGGGTATATCGTTATGAAGATGGTAAGTTGAAGTTTGTAGACCAAGGCTCTTTTCCTATGCTTGAATAACAATAAATTTCACCATTCTCCCGCTGTTTGGAGTCTTCCGAAGGGTGACTCCAAACTTAAAATAGAAATGGAAGTCTTCGACTTCCTGCCGGCTACAGCAAAGACACCGGCAACATACCTTCTCCGCCGGCATAATCTAGCGCGCTGGAGTACAAGTAATGCTCTGGCTCCGCTACCAAACCGGCCACTACCGGATTCTGGTGCATGTATTGCAGCTTTTCTTCCTTGAACTTATTTGAGAGCAGCTCAATGGGATGATTGTCTTGCCGCCAAAACTGATACTGTGTATTCTTGCCATTCTTCTTCCCGGCCGACCTGAAAATCCAGAGCATCCAATTTCTGCGGCTCTCCTGCGGGTTGTTTTCGATGGCTTTAATGATTGAAGAAGACGTGAATTTCTTAAAATCGCGCAGAATGTCAGACAAGGCGAATCCTTCCTGGGCAGCGGCAATCAGGTGCAGATGATTAGACATTAGGCACCAGCCATACAGCAACAGTCCTTTTTCTTTTTGGCAGAACCGCAGACTTTCCACCACCACCTCAGCATACTCCCTCCGCGTGAACACATCTACCCACTCCACCACGGCAAAAGTCAGGAAATGAATTTCCTGCTGGTTTCGTATTTGATAGCCCGCCTGCATAGAAATTAATACGGAAAATTTTTCTTCAGTTTCCGGTCTGTTTTTGGGAAACAGGCCGGAAACAGGAGTGATGCTAGCTGCTTCGCAGAAATACTGTTCTTCCTTTTGGTTCGGAACGGAGTTCCTGCTGCTTCATTTTAAGTTTGCAGTCCTCCTGCGGAAGACTTCAAACAGCAATTTCCTTTCGGCCATTTTAGCAAACCCCATTGCTTAATTCATATTCTAGTTTTGAAAAACTTGCAGGAAACCCTGTATAAAACTATAATAAACTATAGTATTCCGCTGCTTTGAGTCTGCTGACCTCCAACTCCCAATGAACCTGCAGAAAATCCGTTCCGGGCGTACCTCAACAGAGCCAACCGTTCAAATCAAACCTATTTTCGGCCTCTTTTCCTAAAAACAGCTCCAAAACATTAATCATTGCTCATTAATCAAGGTGCCGTATAGATTTTCTACCTTTGCCGTAGAATACACAAACGCTGCACCTTATGCTCAACCTTGGCGATTATAACTATCTGGAAGTTCTCCGCGATGTGGAACACGGCCTATATTTGGGCTCTGACGACGGAGATATTCTGCTGCCCCGCAAGTATGTTCCGGAAGGTACCGCCATTGGCGACATGATCAGTGTGTTTGTATACCGCGATTCGGAAGACCGGATCATTGCCACCACCCTGGAACCCAAGGCCAAGGTAGACCAGTTTGCCTGCCTACAAGTGAAAGATGTCACCAACTTCGGGGCGTTTATGGACTGGGGCCTGGAGAAAGATTTGCTGGTGCCCCTGTCTAATCAGCACGAAGACCTGCATACTGGCCAATGGGCGCTGGTATACCTCTACTTAGACGAAAACTCAGACCGCATTGTAGGCTCTACCAAACTGGCGCCGTTCTTGAGCTACGAGCCTATTAAACTGCAAGAAGGCGATAAAGTGAATCTGCTAATTGGTCCGGAGAAGGCACTGGGCTACCAAGTGATTGTGAACAACAGTTATTTGGGAATGCTGTACCGCAACGAGGTCTTCAGGCCGCTGCAGCCGGGTGAGTTTACCCAAGGCTTCGTGAAGAAAGTACGCGAAGACGACAAGCTGGACGTAAGCCTGCAAAAGCAGGGCTACGGCGAAATAGAACACGCCGCCGACACCATTCTGCAACGCCTGAAAGCTGACAAAAACGGTTTTCTCCCGCTCACTGACAAAAGCGAGCCAGAGAAAATTTACCAGACCTTGGGCATGAGCAAGAAAACCTTCAAAAAAGCCATTGGGGCTTTGTACAAGCAAGGGGTGGTGCAGCTGCAGCCAGAGGGAATTCAACTTATCCCTGCTTCCTGATTTTAGCCAATTACAAAGCGGCTCACCCCTTTTATGAAACACCTTTTGCTTGTTGCCTTCTTGTTAGGCAGCCTTAGCACCTCTTTTGCGCAGCAAGGTGCCACCGCACCAAAGAAAACGGTAATTGCCGTCAGAACCGCAACCCCGCCTAAGTTAGATGGTTTGCCCACCGAACAGGTTTGGCAACAGGCCACGCCGGCCACTGACTTTATTCAAACCGAACCCATGAGTGGAGCACCTTCACGGCAGCGTACCGAAGTGCGTTTGCTGTATGACGATGAAGCCGTGTACGTAGGCGCCATGCTGTATGACACCGCGCCAGACTCTGTGCTCACCCAGCTAAGCCAGCGCGATGGAGGCCAGGTTAACACTGATATGTTTGGGGTGTACTTTGATACCTATTTTGATAAGCAAAACGCCTTTGGTTTTGAAGTTTCCGCCGCTGGGGTGCAAACCGATTTCAAGTCAACGAGCAACGGCGAAGACTTTGCCTGGAACGCGGTCTGGGAAAGCGTGGTGGCGCGGCATGACCAAGGTTGGTCAGTAGAATTCAAAATACCGTATTCGGCCATCCGTTTCCCGAAGCAGGACGTGCAGAAGTGGGGCATCAATTTCTGGCGCTCCACCCGCCGCTACCGCGAGGCTTCGTTCTGGAACTTTGTAGACCCCGCCTTACAGGGTTGGATCAATCAATTCGGCATAGCCGAAGGAATAACTGGTTTGAAAGCGCCGCTACGGCTGTCGCTCATGCCTTACCTATCGGCCTACGCCGACCACTTCCCGCACAACCAGGAAGGTAAGAAAAACCTCACCACCACTCTCAACGGCGGCATGGACATTAAGTACGGCATCAACGACGCGTTTACCTTAGACATGACCTTGGTACCGGATTTCGGACAAACCCAGTCAGACGCGCAGGTGCTCAACCTTTCTCCGTTTGAAGTGCGTTTTGACGAAAACCGGCAATTTTTCACAGAAGGAACCGAGCTCTTCAACAAAGCAGGACTTTTCTACTCCCGCCGCATTGGTGCTCAGCCCATCAACTATTACAATTTAGAATATGACAGGTCTCGCTACGGCGAGGGTGCCGTAGTGGTGGAAAATCCGGAAAGAACCAGCCTCATCAATGCCACTAAAGTTTCAGGCAGAACAAATCAAGGCTTGGGCATTGGGGTTTTTAACGCTGTTACCCGAAACACCTTCGCCACTCTCCGTAGCGGCACCACCAATGAGGAGTTCGAAATCCTCACCGACCCCGCCACCAATTACAATGTGCTGGTGCTGGACCAGAGCTTGCCCAACAGCTCGTACGTAACGCTTACCAACACCAATGTGACCCGGAGCCGCGGTTTTTACAATGCCAATGTGACAGGTTTCATGACCAAACTCACTAATAAAAAGAACTCCTACACGCTCAACCTGACCGGCAACCTGAGCCAACGCTACCACAAAAACGAAGTACCCGAAGGAGAAGACAAAGTAGAGTTGGGCCATGCCTATTACGCCAGCTTCGGCAAAACCAGCGGTAATTTTCAGTTCAGGCTGAATCACAGCACCGAAACGCACACCTATGACATCAATGATCTGGGCTACCTCTCCAATAACAACGTTATGGAGAACGAAGTAAGCCTCAGGTACAACATCTATAAACCTTTCTGGAAGCTGAACAGCCTTTATAACTCAATTGGTGTGGAGCACCGAATGCTCTACAAACCATTTTCTTTCAGCCGAGTGGTGTATTACCTGCAGACCAACGCCACCACCAAGAAATTTCTTTCCTTCGGCTACTCGCTCGTTTGGCTGCCTACGAATAATTACGATTATTTTGAGCCCCGCTCCTACGCAGACGGGGTGCCTAACCGCAAATTCAGGGCACCGGCTGGCGGCGAGGTAAACGGCTACATCTCCACCGATTACCGTAAGAAGTTTGCCGTTGACTTGAACGGTGGCTTTTACCGTTCCCCCGAATATGACCAAACCGATTACTGGGTGGGCTTGAGCCCCCGACTGCGCGTAAACGACAATATGCAAGTGGTGTACGGTGTCAACTACAGCCAAAATTTACGCTCCTTTGGGTATGCGGGCACCGGGCGGCAAGACAGCATTTTCTTCGGCAACCGCACTGTACATACCGTCAACAATACACTTACGGGCACCTATATTTTCAATGCCCGCACGGTGCTCAACCTGAACATGCGCCACTACTGGTCCGATGCTCGGTTCCTTGAGTATTACCAACTTCTGTCTGACGGCAATTTAAGTCCGCTGGAGTACACCCCTGCCTCCTCCTGGGCCGCTAACCGCAACTTCAATGCCTTTAATATTGACTTGGTGTACAGCTGGCGTTTCGCGCCCGGCAGCGAGTTGAGCGTAGTGTGGAAAAATGCTATCTATGACAGCCTTATACCTGAACGCACCAATTATTTCCTTAATTTAGGCAACACGCTACAAGCCAAACAATTGAACAGTTTCTCCGTTAAGGTTTTATATTATTTAGATTACCAGGAAATCAGAAAAGTGTTAAAGTCTTAACGAACCACACCCCAGAACCATGGTCTCTGCTAAAGTTGCGCTTATTGCCGGTGCCAGCGGGCTGGTAGGCAGCCATTGCCTCCAGTTGCTGCTGCAAAGCCCCAGGTACAGCAGAGTAATTGCCATGGGCCGTTCACCATTGCCAGTACAGCACCCCAAACTGCAGCAACTGATAGTAGACTTTGACCACCTGGAGAAGCACCGCCACAGCCTGGTAGCCGACGATGTGTTTTGCTGCCTGGGTACCACCATCAAAAAAGCCGGTTCCAAAGAAAACTTCTACAAAGTAGATTACACCTATGTCATGAAGCTGGCCAAGCTAACCGCCTCTCATTTTGCCACGCAGTTTCTGGTAGTGTCTGCCTTGGGTGCCGATGCCCAGTCACGCATCTTCTACAACCGTGTGAAGGGTGAAATGGAGGAGACCGTGAAAGCCATGCCCTTTACCGCCGTGCATATTTTCCAGCCCTCGCTCCTGCTGGGCGACCGTCAAGAGTTTCGCTTAGGCGAAAAGGTAGCGGCAGGTTTTGCGAAAGTGTTTGGCTTTCTGATGCAGGGTCCTCTAAAACCTTACCGCGCCATAGAAGCCAAAACTGTTGCCAAAGCCATGCTAGAAGCCGCCAAACAAGACGGCGGCGGTGTGCTGGTCCACTCCTCTGAGCAGATGCAGCAGCTTCATTAATTGTTGATTGTTATTTGCTGATTGTTGATTTTGCGTTTTAGGCTTGTTTTTGGGAAAAGAGGCTTAAAACGTTTATGGGCAGAGATGCTCGCAGGTCCTCCGGACGCTACGTGATCTTTTGAGCAGACGGTTCCGCGGTGCAAATAAAACTCACAGCCATTTTTAAGCTTGCAAAGTCTTTGCGTTTTAGGCTCTTTTTTTGAAAGTCAGCCCGAAAACGTCTTTGAAATCTATTTTGAGAAATAAGCCTTACAATATTTGAGCTCTACCCTTTGTTTCTACCAAATAAAATATTGATGCGCGCAGCGCGAGTGTCTCTACCCAGGAACTACAGAAGTAGAAAGCAACAGCCACAGTTCAAGAGCAGCACAACCAGCAGGATTGGAACCGTTACCAGCCGTGGGGATGAGCGCCTCGCTTTGAGCAGTGCCGCGGCAGCGGCAAGACCGAAGGTCTAGTGAAAAGGGCAGTGCGAATCCACAGGGCGGGGCCTCGCGGCCGTGAGCGCACAGAGCCAGAGAAACGGAGAAGACTGTCTTGTGAGACCTTGGATCAACAGAACCCACGCCAGCTCGGCAGCGGAAAGAAAGGGTAAGGCATGTCCGGTTTTAGTTGTCCGTGAGAACACGCAATAACGCCGGTGGGTAAAGCGCATAAAACTAGGCTTTGGTTTTCAAGGCTGTTAAGATCTTAGGAGAAGCGTACGGAAAAGGGTTAACCAGCCCGCTGCTGTGGCTGAATATAAACGCTAGTCTTGTAAAATCTTCGTTAGATCCTTCGGCTAGCGATCAGGATGACCGAGAGAAAAGGGAAGCATTGCTTATGAGATTAAACTCAATTCCTCGGCTACTCCCCTTCAACCCTACACCCATCAGAACCGTACAGCCTCCAAACAAAATTCCACCATGTCCGCAGCACCTCCTCAAATCAAACAGCATTTCCCCCGGAGTGTACAATATGACCCTAATTGGGTGCGAGAGCATTCTATGGGTGAGAACGTGCTGTTTAACTTAGAAAGTATCACCTCGCAAATCCCGCTGAAGAAAGGCATGCGCGTGCTGGATTTGGGTTGCGGCAAGGCAGCCAGCTCCATTTTTCTGGCCAAAGAGTTTGGGGTACAGGTTTGGGCCGTAGATGATGCCATTTCTGCCACCAGCAACTACCGCCGTGTACAGGAAGAAAAACTAGAAGACCATGTATTCGCCATTCAAGCCGATGCCCGGGCCCTGCCTTTTCCAGAGGAATTCTTCGACGTAGTGCTGGTTATTGACTCCTACACCTACTTCGGCACCGACGACAAGTACCTGCCCTACATCTGCCGTTTCCTGAAACCCGAAGGCTATATTGGCATTGTTGATGTTTGCTTTAAAGAGGAAATTGAGACGCTGGACCAGGTACCTGATTTTCTGCAGGAAGATTTTCAAGCCTACTGGTACTTCATTCATTCGGTGCCGTGGTGGCGAAAGCTTTGGGAAAAGACAGGCTTAGTGCACATTACCGTAGCTGAACACTTGCCCGCCGCAGACCTGATCAGGGAGCAATATGTGCAGGATGCCGAGAAAAACCCACGACAGAAAGACCCGTTTGCCAAAGCTTTAAAAAAAGATAAAGAGCAGAAAATCAGCTTTTTTAGGTTGGTGGGGCAGCGTACTGGCAAAGAAGCCTACCTGCAGTCTTACAAAAAATAGCTAAATTGCAGCTACTAAAGCAAGGAGCAGCCTTGTCAGGTTCCGGCTCTATTTTTTTCAGAGTCGGTAAAATAATAACAGATTCTTAGCAGTTTTGTAGGGGCAAGGAACGAAACAACTGTCTCTACAGCGTGTTCTGCTGCGGTTTTACATGAAAACCGGTATGAAACATGCACAAAAGCAAAGAATCTTTTTACTATGAAAAACAAGAGTGTTATTTTTGGGCTGGGCTTGGTACTGCTGAGTCTTAGCTTTGGAACCGCCAAAGCACAGGAATTTGGTTTGGGTGTTCGGCTTGGAGGTTATACCTCCGGCATTACTGGCAAGTACTACATGGGCAATAGCAGAGCCATTGAAGGAATTCTAGGCACTAGCTTTGGCAGAAGAGGATTTCAGCTAACCGGGCTGTATGAAATTCACGCTGATGCCCTGGGCATACAGAACCTGCAATGGTTTTATGGCGTAGGTGCTCACATTGGCTCCTTTGCCGGACGCCACTACTACAAACGCGGCCACAAATATTATCATGACTCATACCATGACCAACTCACTACGGTGGGTATAGACGGAATTGTAGGTTTGGAATATCAGATTACGGAGATTCCGATTTCGGTAGGCCTTGATTTTAAGCCATTTATCGATGTCAACCAAGACGGTCTCTTCTTGTTTCCAGATGGAGCTCTGACCATCCGGTACATTTTCTAATGCTTCCCCAAACCTACTTGAAAAGCCTGCCTCGTGCAGGCTTTTTCTATTTTTGAAGCTTCTGTTTTAGGGCTGCTTTTAGAAAAACAGCCCTAAAACAGAAGCCCGTAATTTTCAGATAACAATTAGACTAAAACTATAATAAAAGCATTACACGCAGCACTGAAGGTTTGCTGATTCTCCATAATAAATTAGGGTCTCATTAAACCCTAACATGAAAAAGCATACCCAATTAACCTCTTTGAGCCGTAGAAGCTTTCTGCGCAACTCCGTTGTTGCTGCTACCGGTGTCGCCCTGTTGCCTTCTTTTCTTGTTGGCTGCTCTACCGATGATGATGCAGGTGCCGCACCCACTGGGGAGTATGGATTCTTTGAAGGAGTAGCCAGCTTTGACCCTACCCAAGACAAAGTAATTCTTTGGACCCGCTACACACCTGCTTCCAATGAAACCGGCAAACCCGTTATTCTGCTTGATGTGGCCACTGATGCAAGTTTCTCGAGGGTGGTAGTGAGCGAATCGGTGGAGATTGATGCCGCCAGCGACAACACTGTTCATGTAGATGTAAGCAACCTGACATCCAATACCAAATACTACTACCGTTTTAGGAACGAGAAAACAGGTGCCGCCTCTGTAACAGGTGAAACCAAAACGTTACCCAAACCCGGAGAAGCCACCGAGGTGAAACTGGCGGTGGTGTCCTGCGCCAACTTTCAGGCGGGTCTGTTCAACGTGTATGGGGCAGTGGCTGACTCAAACGCAGACGTGGTGGTGCACCTAGGCGACTATATTTACGAGTACGGAGTAGGTGGTTACGGCACAACAGCCCAAACCGCAGCCCTGGGCCGCGAGCATAAACCCGCCGGAGAAATTATAGCTCTGGAAGATTACAGAGCCCGGTACCGGCAGTATAGAAGTGATGAGCAACTGCAGAGAGCTCACCAGTTAAAGCCTTTTATTTGCGTGTGGGATGACCATGAAATCACGAACGACGCGTACAAAGACGGCGCGGAAAACCACCAGCCAAACGAGGGCGACTACAACACCCGTAAAATGGCGGCCCTGCAGGTGTGGCATGAGTACTTACCAGCCCGGGTAACGGACAATGCCAAAATCTACCGGAACTTTGAAATTGCCGGTATCGTGAACTTAATGATGCTGGATACCCGCATTATAGGCAGGGACAAGCAGATTGACTATGCCAACTATTTTACTTCTACCGGCCTAAACGCACCCGCATTTCTGGCCGCCTGGCAAAACCCTTCCAGAACGCTTCTGGGTACGGAGCAAAGAACATGGCTAAGCAACAAGCTACAAACCAGTACGGCTAAATGGCAGGTGCTCGGAAGCCAGGTGTTAATGAGCAAAATTTTTATTCCGGCTGAATTATTATTGATGACAGCCCAGATTGCCGCGGGCAGCGCCACGCCAGAACTGTTGCTCCAGTTTAACACATTGGTCACGCAGCTGGCTACCATAAAAGCCAGAATTCAGCAGGGAGACCCAACGGTGACCCCACAAGAAAGAGCGCGCGTGGAGACCGTGTTACCGTACAACCTTGATGCCTGGGATGGCTATCCGGTAGAAAGAGAAATGGTGTTTGCCGCCGCCACCGGCAAAAAGCTTATTTCATTGGCCGGAGACACCCATAACGCTTGGTACGGCAGCTTGACCAATGCCGCAGGAAACGAAGTAGGCGCCGAGTTCGCCACCGCCTCTGTTTCCTCACCGGGTTTTGAAGCCATCTTCGGGAAATCACCGCAAGTTTTAGCCGGGGTAGAGCAGGCGTTTACTTTACTTGTAGATGACCTTAATTATCTGAATGCGTCGCAAAGAGGTTATGTCATGGCCACCTTTTCTAACAATAACGCTGCAGCTGACTGGAGATATGTAAGCACGGTAGAAACCAAAAGCACCGCTACCACCTCTGGAAAGACTGTTACAGAAGCATAGTTTCATTGTAGTTAATTTAAAAGGGCGAGGCTACTAAATAAATAGCCTCGCCCTCTGCTTTTCAGAAGTGTAGCAGTGCTTTTTTAAATTTCACTTTACGCACCAATTAAAATTAAAAAAAAGGAGAGCGGTATTTTCTTAGCCTCATGTCCGCAAAAAGCTTTATCATGAGACCACACCGCAGGCCTGCAACATTATTTTATGAAGTTCAACATTCTTGACAAATGGTTTTAAAAGCTCACTACCCGGCCCAACCATGGCTAGCTCTACGTAGTCAGCAGAATGATGGATGGATCCCCACCCAACAGAAGTATAATTATACTGTATTTGTGCCAGTTGACTAAATGGTAACTTCTTGGGGTTATAGATACCGGTTTCATCAAGTGCTCTTATATGTTTTAAAAGAATCTGAGCTTCATCAGAGGTAATGGCAATACTTTGGGCAGCTTCTACCCTTTCTATTAGTTGCTTAAGGCTGGAATCTCTGCTGATGCCGGTTAGTATCCAATCATTTGTATGCTTGAATTTCTGGATCTTATCAAAGTTTTCATCTGCTTTTTCATTTGAGTATAAGCCCGGGTTAGCGTTGCCATGATCTGTAGTAATTATAACCAGAGTCTCTTTGTCCTTTTCAGCAAAGTCTAACGCAACCCCAATGGCATCGTCAAAAGCAATTTGGTCATATAACAACCCACCAATATCATTGGCATGGGCGGCCCAATCTACCTTTCCGGCCTCTACTTGTAAGACAAAGCCTTTTTTGTTGTTTTTTAAATGCTTGATAGCCTGACTGGTCATTTCGGCAAGGGTGGGCATTGTTTCCTGCAGATGCTTATCCTGCGCTCTATCCAGAGTATAGGGTAATGCATTGTCATGGAATACGCCCAAGATTGGGGTTCCGACAGAGGGAGACGTAGCCATCATCTCTTTCCGGGTCCTAACCACGCTGTAACCTTGTTGAGAATATTCTCTAAATAAATCGGCTTTGTCCTTTCTCTTGTTAGATGTAAAAAATTCTGTTCCTCCGCCCATCATAACATCAAACTTCAGCGTTAGGTACTGGCGGGCGATTCCTTCCTGGTCATCTCTGGATTTGGTGGCAATGCAAAAGCCGGCTGGTGTGGCATGGGTGATAGGAACGGTAGTGACACACCCCACTGCTTTTCCGGCCGCTTTAAATTTCTGGAGTATTGGCTTATTACTTGAGCCATCTGGATTAACGTTGATGGAACCGTTATTTACGCGTACACCTCCACCCCAGGCAGAACTAGCTGCCCCAGAATCAGTCACCAGAGAGTTTGCCGAAGCTGTATCCATTAAAGCGCGGACTGCTTTGTTCTCTTCATATAGTGAAACCCACCGGCTTTTTCTTCCCTCTTTCCGGTGAAGGAGAAGGTTGGCCATGTTTAAGGTTCCGGTGCTCATGCCGTCACTCACCAAAAAAATAATGTTCTTCGCCGTCTTGCCTGCTTTTTTGTCCATGGAATGGCCAAATCCCAAAGTTGGGAGCAAGGCTGCGCCTGCTGTAGCAAGGGTGGTATTTTTAAAGAAATCTCTTCTTTTCATCGCTTCAATCTTAATACTCAACTGCTGGATTCTAATTATTCGTAGGAAATCCACCTTGCCTTATAGACCCGCATATCAGGGAAAGCAGCACATTGGTTAGGATCCATAAAATTGACATGGTAAGTCCACCAGCTCTCCTCAGCTTTGGTATAAATCAGTTGCTTGCTTACCGGGTGCTTGCCAACACTTTTAACATTTTTCATGCCCTGCAAAGGAGAGAATTCAGTAAAGCTGGAATTCTTCAGCTCAAATTCCCAAACGGTACGGGTATCGGTTACAAGTAGCTTTTCTTCTGAGGGATCTAGTTGCAGATCATGGCCTCCGGTACTGGGCAATTTCCATGACTTATCTAATTTTAGAGAAGCACCTGTTTCCCCATTTACAAGACTATACTTCCGGAGCTCATCATAGCCGAGGGCGTATAATTTCTTCTGCTTTTTATGCCAAACCACGCCATGCCCCGAGTACAGGCTGTCTTTGTAAACGGCCTTACCAGGTTGGTCAAGTTTGAAAAGTTCTACACTGTTTCCATTTTTTGCAGTTGAACCTGCCACCGCTATAATGTTTCCGGGCAGCATTTCTATAGAATGTGCGTTGGGAACAAAACCGTAGTAAAGCACTTTTTTATCTGCCTTATTGATCAAAGCAAACCCACCGGAAGAAGAAGAGATAAGTATGATACGTCCTTTCTGGTAGGCTTTACAATCATCTATTGTCTCAAAAAATTTATGCCGGTAGTCTTCAGGAAGGTCAGTGGCGTTATGGGCATCCCAACTCCAGGAAATTGCCGGAATACTGTCTTTTGTTAGGTTATAATCTACGATCAAGACTTTGCTATCACCACAAACCAAATACTCCATTGGTTTGGTTTTCTGCGCCACCCCCTTTAGGCTTAACAAGCTTAGCATGAAGAACCATGCTAAGCTTGTTAAGCGGTTATATTTGAGATAAACCATGCTAATAAACGCCAAGCTGCTCTAGATTAATAAATTGCGCCGTAGGAAGATGCGGAGAGGTTGCCACAAACTTTATGTATCTGCCTTTGGCAGGCTGCTGAAGCTTGATGGTGTGCCATTCTCCGGGATTGGTAAGGGGTATCTCTGTGGCCACCACTTTTTCCCAATTCACATTATCATCACTCACATAAAACTCAAGCCCTTTGATTGGTCCATTATTAGATGCGCGCTGCTTTAAGGCATAACCATGCATGGTCTTTGCTTCTTTCATATCTATCACTAACCAATGAGGATATGGCGTGGCTCCTCCGGCGTAATTACTATGCCAAATGGAGGTATTATCTAACAGAACATTGCCCGGAAGATTAGCCGTTGCATTTGATGTTTTGTGCATACTGCTAAAATCTATCACTTCCCAGCCTGTCCGGTCCATTATAGATTGTGGCTGCCACAGGGTATTGATCTGCAACTCCATAGAAGCTGACTTCTGCCCTAGAATTTTAGCAATCACTGGGTCACCCGAAGGATATTTCGTATCAGCCATCTCGAGCCTGACGATATTAGGGACTTGTAAATTTTTTACTTCAATTCTTCCTTCCTCATCTGTGGTTCCAGCATAAACTAATGCAAAGTCTTCACTCCCTTTTGGCTTGGCAAATACATTCACTTTCACATCGGCCAGCACATCATGGTTTTCTTTCCCCTTGAGCATTATCTCTAAATTAGCAGACGTTTCCAGGTTATCGTCTTCCCAGATATCTGCATCATCATTGCATGACAGGGTGAATACTGCTAATGCAAAAAAGGTAAAGGCAGCTTTAATTTTCTTTTTTAAGGCTATCATTTTAGTAGATTTTATTCTGTTGAAAAATTGAAACTCTTCTTCAGGGGTTATCTGAAATTCTTAGTCACATTGCCGAATCATATGATTCTCTGGGTAACTAAAATTGTTATTAACCAACCACCGGGCTTTATAAATCTTTAGGTCGTTCTGCTGAAATACTCTTCTTCCGTGTTCATCTTTTACCTCATCTGACCAGTACTGGAGCTTTGGCTGCATTAAAAGGATAGGCCAACCTGGAGGGCCAGAAGAAATGCTTTTAATGGCCCGTTGTAAAGGGGTAGGGTGCAACGAAAAACTTGCTGCCGTAATATTGAATTTGTAGACATTGGTGGTAGTAGACATCCAAAGGGCATCTTCCCCATACACCGGGAAAAGATCATGCGGATGAGTTCCCGGGCCCGGCACGGCAATTGACGTAACTTCGGTTAAACCTGGCTGGCTGCAACTGTTGTTATAGGTATAAGCTTTAAGCGTAGAATTAGAAGTAGCCCATAATCTTTGCCGCTGCCTGTCCCATACCACATTATGCCCATCTTCAATAAACATGGTCCTTCTGTATCCTTGATCAGGATAAGTGAGCGTGTCTACTTTGAACAAGGTGAGTTTATTGCCCGTGCTGGAAGAAGTTACAATGTTCCCGTCGGGGAGCAGTTCAGCCGAATGGGGATTGCCGCCTACATTTGCGTAAAACAAGGTCTTCTTGTCTTTTATACGCACCAAGGCTACGCCACCACCAGAAGCTGTCAGCAAAATGTACTTGCCACCATACACAGGTTTAGCTTCATCTGGCAAGTTAAACCATGACAAGTGGGGTGTCAGAACATTAGACTCCGCTGCTTTCCACTCCCAGATAATGTTCTTGGAATTCAAGTCAACTATGGCAACTCTGTTTTTTAATTGCTCTGCCAGCACAATACATTTTTCACAGTCATCTACACGTATCTGCTCTACCGGAGCCTTAGGTTCTTCAGGCACTTTAGGCTGCTCTATTTCATCTTTTTCACAACTGAAGAAGACCATAGGCAAGGCAACTATAAGAAACAGCCTTCTCATCACTGTTAAGTATTTACTATTAAGGCAATGCATAAAAAACCTGCTGTTGAACATGAATTAATAATTTGGATTTTGCTCAAGGGCAGGGTTTAACTCAAGCTGGCGGTCAGTGATAGGCCACCAATAATCCCGCTGAGGATTGAATGACCGAACCAAGATCGGGTTTCCGGCATGATTGTAAATAGGCCCATTCATCACTGTCTCGGCAATTCTCCAGCGGCGGATATCAGTATAATAGAGACCTTCGCCCGCTAATTCTAAGCGACGTTCTCTTCTAATGATATTCCTCATTTCTGATTTGCTGAGCCCTGATGGTAATTGCCAAGGGTTCAGTCCAGCTCTTCTACGGACAGCATGTAAGGCATCATAAATACTTTGATCAGGCGAACCCAATGCTTCATTTTGAGCCTCGGCATACATTAATAAGACATCTGCATAGCGGAGAACCATATAATTTGTCTCAGATACTGACGGCAAATTATTGTTGGATTCCCTATCATAAATGCTGTATTTCTTTTGTGTATAACCGGTATTAACATAAGTGCTGGTACTTGTAGTTGCTCCCCTGAACATTGCCCCCGGGTAAACTATAGTCTGGTCCAGCCTAGGATCACGGTTAGCATAAGGAGTTGCAGGGTTGTAGAGAGTAGATTCTTCCTTTGTTTTTCCGTCTTTCATCCAATAGGCATCTACAAGATCCCGAAGAGGGGCTACGGTGTTGTATTGCCTCAAGACTACATCAAAACCAGTTCCATACTGGGGAGCTTTGAACTGCACATCAAATATAGATTCGCTGCTGTTTTCATTTTCTTGCAGAAATAAGGCGCGGTAGTCTGGGAATAAAGCGTAACCCGTACCCTGCAATTCCATTACTGCTTTGGCAGCGTTTGCCGCCTGAGCCCATTTGTCAGTGTTACCTCCTGTATTAACAAGTGGACTTGCCTCAAATAACAGAATTCTGGCTTTAAGGGCTAGGGCAGCACCTTTGGTAGCACGCCCTACATCTGTAGCAGAGGTATATCTGGTTGGCAACACATCTGCCGCTTCATTCAAGTCTTTCAGTATCTGCTGAACTACTTCTTCTCTGGGAGCGCGCGGTAGGTTTCCCTGGGAAATATTTGGCTCATCCAAGACCAAGGGAACAGCCCCGTAATAAGTGGTAAGCAGATTATAATACAGCGCCCGAAGAAACTTTGCCTCTGCTTTCATCCTGCTCTTCAGGTTATCATCTAAGGGAGAATTGTCTACCCTGGCTATGAACGTATTGCACCGCCCTATGCCGCCATAAGCATCATTCCATCTGGCGTTGATGATAGCGGAGTTAGTGGCTGACGTATGGGTACCCAGCGCAATAACATTGAACCCGGCAGAGTTGTCATAATTATAGGCGTTTGGGGTGGCTGTTTCTTCCCACAATACGGTGGCTGTACCCCCAAATGTGCCGGTTTTGGTCAGGCTGTTGTAGCAAGCTGTCAGTGCCCCTATGGTACCTTTCTCAGATACCCAAAAATTTTCAATTGTGTAGCGGTCTGTAGGTTCGGTATCTAGCAAATCACCACAGGAGCTTAAGGTAAACGCTACTAAAGCTGTATAGAGATATCTTTTCATTTTTTCAGTTGAAGTTGATTAAAACGTTACATTTAAACCTGTGCTAAGCGTCTTCATCATTGGATAATCATAAAGGTTATCTGCTTTGATATCTTGCTCAGGATCCCATAACTTGAAATCAGTCCAGGTTACAAGGTTCTGTCCATTGACGAATAGTGCCAACTTCTTTATCTTGATTTTAGCCAACAGTTGATCAGGCAAGGAGTAACTTAATTGAATATTCTGCAGACGCAGGTAAGAAGCATCTCTTAACCAGAAGGTAGAATTCTGGAAATTTTCGGTTGCCCCTGTAGCAGTGGTTAAAAGAGGATATCTGGCGTTAGGATTTTCCGGGGTCCAGGTATTTCCAATCCAATCGCGGGTAATACCAGCTCCATTGTTAAAAGGAAAAGCAAGATTAGCGGTAGGGTAAATGCTTATGCCACTTACTCCCTGAAAATAAGAGTTGAGACTGAATCTGTTATAATTCAAGTTTATGCCAAAGCTAAACGTATAGTCTGGCATAGATTTACCTGTGATTACCCTGTCATCTCCGTCAATCTTTCCATCACGGTTTAAATCACGATACTTGATATAACCTGGTTTAACTGCATTGCTGACGGTAGCACTGTAATCTATTTCTTCTTGGTTCTGGTAATAACCATTTGCCTGTAAGAGATAATATGAATCTATAGGATACCCTTCCTTTATGATGCGGCGGCCACTAATGATGGTCTCCCCATTCAAATCAACTACTTCGTTTTTGACATAGTTAATACTAGCCATGACGTCATAGCTAAACTTGCCAACGGTATTGCGGTGGGTTAGTGTCACTTCATACCCTGTATTATCAACTACCCCAATATTCTTTTGCGGCCCTCCCAAATTTCCTATTTGGGCAGGAATACCAACTGGTCTTAAAATACCAGATGTTCTCCTTTTGAATACATCAGCTGTCATCCCTATTTTACCGTTCCATAACATTACATCTAGTCCAGCATTGTAAGAGGTAGTGGATTCCCATGAAATATCAGGGTCATTATAATTGGTAATGGCAGCACCTGGTTGAATAGTGTTTCCGAAGGCATATTGATAGGATGAACCTGTGTTAACCGTGCTTAGGTAGCTGTACAAGGGTACAGACTGATTGCCCATCTTACCCCATGATGCCCTTAGCTTCAATAGGTTAATCTGGTGAATGTTTTGAAGGAAATTCTCCTGGTGGATGTTCCAACCGGTTGATATGGCAGGAAAATAACTCCATCTGTTAGCCGGGGCAAAGCGAGAAGAACCATCATATCTTGACGTTATTTCCAACAGGTATTTATCTCTGAAAGCATAGTTCACCCGGCCAAAGTAGGAGAGTAATCTATCTTTAGTGGATTGCCCTCTAACCACCTGATTCGTTGACCCTGCATTCAGATCAGTTAATTGGTTATCAAAGAAACCCTCCGTATAAGCGTCAAAACTCCTATTGTCAAACCCTACATAACTGGAGCCAACCATGGCTGCAAAGCTGTGATTCCCTCCAAACTGGCGGCTCCAGTTCAGGGTGTGGTATAACGTTAAGTTAAGGTGGTTTGAACTCCAGTCACGAACCCGGGGTGCTGATCCGTTAAATGCTCTTTCCTCTCCTGTCTTAGGATTGTACGTGTACATCTGGGGGATAAAATCCTTGCTGAATCTATCATGTTTATCATAACCTGCATCCACATTGTAGATTAGATCAAAAGGAAGTTTATATTCAGAAAAGACTTTCACGAGGAACCGCTGGTTTTGGCGAAAGATTGTTCCTTCCTGCACTTCCATTCTGGGGTTCTCTATGTTATTTCTTCCTGGTGTAGCCAGCCAAGTGTTTCCGTAGGTGCCATTTGCTAAAGTGTCGGTAAAGATGGGCAGCCCTCGCATGATCACACTCATGACCGTACTCGCGCCGTAGCCTGGTTCATGGAACTGACGTAAATTTCCGGTAACACTTCCTCCTACTTTTAACCTATCAGTTATCTGAGTGCTTAATTTCATATCCAGGGAGTAGCGATTGGCCTTATCATTCGCGATAAAAATGCCTTTCTGATCCATGTACCCTAAGGAAATATTATATTGGGTTTTATCCACACCGCCTCTAAAGGCAAGGTTGTGTTGCTGAATAAACCCATCCTCTAATACCAAGTCAAACCAATCTGAGGCAGGATAAACAATAGGATCTGTTCTCATCCCGTTCCGGTATTCTTCTATTTGGTCATCGCTATAGTCACCTATCAATTTTCCCTCATTAAGAACCGCCTGATTCCTCATCTGCATGTACTGGATAGGATCAGTTAAAACATCAGGTAACTTAGTGGGTCTTTGAATACCAAATGAGGTGCTATAGGTAATATTATTTTCACCTACCCTCCCCATTTTTGATTTAATCAGAATGACTCCATTGGCTGCTCTTGAGCCATAAATAGCCGCTGAAGCATCTTTAAGCACAGTAATGCTTTCTATATCATTAGGGTTTATCTCACTAATAGGGTATTCTATGCCATCTAGTAATACCAGTGGATCACTGTTATTAAGCGTACCTATGCCCCTGATCCGGATGGTAGCTCCGTCTTGTCCAGGCTGTGAGCCCGCCTGATTTACCCATAACCCTGGCACTCCGTGTAAGGCCTGGCTGGCATCAGTAATAGGCTGATTAGCCTTCGTACTCATCTCTAATGTACTTAGAGCGCCAGTTGAATGGATTTTCTTCTGCGTACCATAGCCTACAACCACCACTTCGCTTAATGCCTGATTATCTACCTGCATTTTTATGTTAATAATCTCTCCACTGGCACTGGCTACTTCCTGAGATAAATAGCCCAGATAGGAAAAAACTAAAGTTGCCGCTCCGTTAGGAATTGACAAGGTGAACCGCCCCTCTACATCAGTAGATGTCCCTCTGGTAGTGCCTTTCAGCACCACGGTTACCCCCGTAAGTGGCTCGCCATTTTCATCGGTCACTTGGCCGGTTACTCTTCTTTCCTGCTGGGCTTTTGATTGTTCTTTTGCCGGCTCCGCCAGTTTCTGCAACACAATTGTGTTACTCACCTCATGGTAGCCAATCTGGTGGGGAGATAATAGCTTATCCAGCACCTGGCTCACCGGGGAATCTTTAAACGATACAACCGGCGTATAGAGCTTCTCCAGATGAAGTGTCTCCGGGTCATAAGCGAACAAGACCCCCGTTTGTTTTTTTATTTTTCTGATAGCTGACTCCAGCGTTTCCTTTTGGAAAGAAATAGTGATGCTGCGGTGAATGCTACCGTTTTTCTGCTGCTCATGGGCATAACCCGGCGCGCCAAGCACCACTGAAAGCAACAGGGTAGTAATGAGAATTGCTGACGGCAATTTGATGACCGTTCGTAACCTTCTTTTCATATCTTTGTTAATGGGATGGTGAAACTTATCTTAGACTGATAACCTACTGCCTTGGGCAGTATAAACCTTCTCCAACCGCTGTTACTGGTACTAACAGCGGTTGCTTTTTCTTTCTAGTACAAGACTACTTTTCCATTTTCTTTTCTGTGTTTTAATTGATGAATGGCGGCAATTATGGCAAGGGCTGTCTCTCCTGATAATTCTTTATCAAGCGTAAGGGTGTATTTAAACTTTTCTATTTCCTTTCTTCCCGCTGCCAGCCTAATGTTATAGAGGCTGTAATAAGCTTGGGCCAGCTCATGAAAAGTTACTCTCTCTAAATTGACCTCAGGTGTTTGCCAGGCGGTGGCGTAGTCGGGATTGATGTAGGTTAGGGTGTGTTCGGTCGTGAGGGTATCATAATTTATCTGCTTTCCTTTGTTGAGCAGAGCCAGCGTGGCTGCAGCAGAATTTACCTGCACTTTGCCTCTGGTCACGCTCACCTGTATTTCAGGATAGCTGTCAGACCTCTTTATGTTAAAGGCAGTACCTAAAACCTTGGTTTGCAGAGGACCCGAATGCACGATAAAAGGTAGGAGCTCGTTGCGTTTTACATCAAAGTAGGCCTCTCCGCTTTCCAGCCAGATTTCACGGTTTGCTTTGCCGAACTGATTAAGAACATACTTAATCTTGGTTTGTTCGTTCAGCCAAAGAGTGGAGCTATCTGGCAGCACCACTTTTAGATGTTGCCCCTTTTCTGAAGTGATGTAACTGTAAGCTGGTGACGCGTTATCACTATAAAGCTGATAGTAAGCCCCCAGTAGCATGAGTACAAACACCGCCGCTACACTAGCTACCCGCTGCCATAGTTGTAATACTTTACCTTTTCTAACTTCTTTTAGAATTGCCGCGTGCATTACCTCCCCATCTGCAGGGGTAATGTTTTTTTCGGCGGAAGAAGGTCCTAAGGAGTCAAAGGCATTGTACCATTTCTCTACCCACTCCATTTCTTTAGGAGTAGCTGTTCCTGCCTGGTATTTCCTTAGTAACTCTTGCTGTTGTTTCAGGTCCACTGTATGTAGGGGTGTTTACCTATACATCAGCTAACCCGCCCCAGCGTACCTTAGATTTTGATTAACCTTGTGTTAAGAAAAAGCCAGACTGGAAAACATTAAAATAACATGTGCGTATAATTCCGGATTTTGATGGGCTAATCTGCTTTTGAGCAGGACACGTGCGTTGGAAAGGTAGTTTTTCACCGTCTGAACAGAAAGTGAAAGTTGCGCCGCAATTTCTTTTGGCGTAAAGCCTTTGCGGTAGCTAAGCAGGAAAACTTCCTGCATCCGGTCAGGCATCTCTTCCACTGCCTCCAGAATAAGGGTCTCTAATTCTTCCAGCGCCAAACCAGACTCCGCCAGCGACACTGTTGAAACCTCCTGCTCGGCCAATTGGGCATTGGCATATTTCAGCCGCACCTGGTCTGCCTGCAGATAGTTGATAATCCGGTAGCGTAGCGCGGTGAATAAATACTCTGCGGCTTTGGCGTCTTCAGGAATGGTGGCACGCCTGGTCCAAATCTTTACGAACAGCTCCTGGACAATATCTTTTGCATCATCCTCGCTACTCATCCTTCTTAGAGCGCTAGCGTACAGCTGTTGCCAAAAGCGCTGGTACAGTTCAGAGAATGCATCTTCATCTGAGCTCTGTATCAGCACCAACAGCATCTCATCTGTATACCCCTGAAACTTCATAAGCAAACTCAATAATCTTTGAGCACAAAGAAAAAGAACAGATATTACCCCATTGTTAACGCAAGGTTACTGTTCTACAGAGCACCACTCAATCACCTATATTTCAATAACTTGAGTTATAAAAAATAAATCAATTCGATATATTCTTAAATGTCTAGCCTACTAAACCAATGAATGTCAACTGCTTTTTTGACCACCTTATGCCTTCCTGTTTTTGACCTGCTTTTCAGAAAACACACCGAAAACATCCGCACTACCAACTCAACAATCAGCATTAAACCCTTAACAATTCCACCGTTTGCACAATCCAACTTCACCGCGTACCTTTGCAGATGCTTATCAAGAAAGACGGAGGGATTAGGCCCTGTGATGTCTTAGCAACCCAATTCAGTTGGGTGCTACTTCCTACCCGCTGCACCTATGCGCCGGGGGAGATAAGTGACGGTTATTCCTGCACGCCTACCCGCCACTTTCCTCTGACTTTCTTGAAAAGCCATTACACCAGATGGTATGGAATACAAGAAGATGACCCGCATAGAGGAAGAAGTACAGAAGAGAATTTTAGTTTTAGACGGTGCCATGGGCACCATGATTCAGCGGTATAACCTCACCGAGGCCGACTACCGTGGCGAGCGGTTCAAGGACTATCACCTGGATGTGAAGGGCAACAATGATCTGCTCTCCCTCACCCAGCCGCACATCATCAAAGAAATTCATAGCCTCTACTTTGAGGCAGGCGCCGACATAGCTGAAACCAACACCTTCAGCGGCACCTCCATTGCCATGGCCGACTACGACATGCAGGAATGGGTGTATGAAATGAACTACGAATCAGCTCGTCTTGCCCGCGAAGCCGCCGACGAATGGACCGCCAGAACGCCAGACAAGCCGCGCTTTGTGGCGGGTGCTATTGGCCCCACCAACCGTACTGCGTCCTTATCACCAGACGTGAACAACCCCGGCTACCGCGCCATTACGTATGACGAGTTGGTAGAAGCATACACAGAACAAATTCGCGGCCTGGTAGATGGCGGAGTGGACTTGCTGCTCGTGGAGACCATTTTTGATACATTGAATGCCAAGGCGGCTTTGTTCGCCATTGACCAATACAGCCAGCAAACCGGTAAGCGCCTTCCGCTCATGGTGTCTGGTACTATTACCGATGCCAGTGGCCGGACTTTATCTGGCCAGACCGTGGAAGCCTTCTTGTACTCAGTATCGCACATGCCGCTGTTGAGTGTGGGCTTTAACTGTGCCTTGGGTGCCAAACAGCTGCGCCCGCACTTGCAGAGTTTGAGCAAGGCCTCTAAGTTTCACATCAGTGCGTACCCCAATGCCGGTCTGCCAAATGCCTTTGGGGCATATGACGAGACGCCGGAGCAGATGGCGCAGCACATTCGTGACTTTCTGGAGAACAACTTTGTGAACATTGTGGGCGGTTGCTGCGGTACTACGCCGCCGCACATTAAGGCCATTGCCGAAGTAGCCAAAGAGTACCCGCCGCGTCCGTTGCCGCAGTTACCAGCCGTTCCTACGTACTCTGGTCTGGAGCCGCTGACGGTGTACGAAGGCTCTAACTTCGTGAACATTGGCGAGCGCACCAACGTGACCGGCTCCAAGAAATTCGCTCGGTTAATTTTGAACGAGCAATACGAAGAAGCACTGGCTATTGCGCGCGGACAAGTAGAGAACGGCGCCCAGATTATTGACGTGAACATGGATGAAGGCATGCTGGACAGTGAGGCCGCCATGACCACTTTCCTGAACCTGATCGCCTCAGAGCCAGACATTGCTAGGGTGCCCATCATGATTGACTCCTCAAAGTGGAGCGTGATCGAAGCAGGCCTGAAGTGCGTGCAGGGAAAAGCCATTGTGAACTCTATCTCGCTTAAAGAAGGCGAAGAGGCATTTAAAGAGCGCGCCCGCAAAGTGCGCAGCTACGGAGCCGCCGTGGTGGTAATGGCATTTGACGAGGAAGGTCAGGCCGACAACTATGAGCGCCGCATTCAAATCTGTGAGCGAGCCTATAACATTCTGACCAAAGAAGTTGGCTTCCCCGCCGAAGACATCATCTTCGATCCGAACATACTGACCGTGGCGACGGGTATGGAGGAGCACAACAACTACGCCGTTGACTTTATCAACGCCACCCGCTGGATAAAAGAAAACCTGCCAGGAGCCAAAGTAAGCGGTGGCGTGAGCAACATCTCCTTCTCGTTCCGGGGAAATGACCCTGTTCGGGAGGCCATGCACTCTGTGTTCCTGTACTACGCCATAAAGGCTGGTCTGGACATGGGTATTGTGAACGCCGGTATGCTGGAGGTCTACGAGGAAATTCCGAAAGACCTGCTGGAGCGCGTGGAAGACGTATTGCTGAACCGCCGCCCAGATGCTACAGAGCGTTTGGTGGAGTTTGCCGAGACGGTGAAAAACAAGGGCAAAGAAGTAGTGCGGGATGAAGCCTGGCGACAGGAACCGGTTCAAAAGCGGTTAACCCATGCGCTAGTGAAAGGCCTTGTGGAATACATTGACCAAGACGTGGAAGAAGCCCGCCACCTATACAGCAAGCCGCTGGAAGTGATTGAAGGTCCGCTCATGGACGGCATGAACGTGGTGGGTGACCTGTTTGGCGAAGGCAAAATGTTCTTGCCGCAGGTAGTGAAAAGCGCCCGCGTGATGAAAAAGGCCGTGGCCTATTTATTGCCTTACATTGAGGAAGAGAAACTACGCGCCGCTGCCGCCGGTGATGTTTCTACCCGCCAGACCAATGGGAAAATCCTGATGGCCACGGTGAAAGGTGACGTACACGACATCGGGAAAAATATTGTAGGTGTAGTACTGGCCTGCAACAACTACGAGGTAATTGACCTGGGCGTAATGACTCCCGCCGATAAAATTCTGGATGCAGCCCGTGAGCACAATGTGGACGTGATTGGCCTTAGCGGTTTGATTACTCCATCATTAGACGAAATGGTGCACGTAGCCCGGGAAATGGAGCGGCAGAACTTCAACATTCCGTTGCTCATTGGTGGTGCCACCACCTCCCGCGCGCACACCGCCGTGAAAGTAGCGCCGTCCTATAATGGTACCGTGGTGCACGTACTAGATGCTTCGCGCAGTGTTCCTGTAGTAGGCAATTTGCTGAGCCCTGATAACAAAGAGAAATTTGCTCAAGACATTAGGGCTGAATATGATGACATGCGCGAAGGCTACCTGAGCCGCCAGAAGGAAAAGAAATATTTACCTATAGCTGAGGCGCGTGCTAATAGGCTGCCTATTGAATGGAAATCGGAAGATGTATACACACCTGCTAAGCAAGGTGTGCAGGTGTTCCAGAATTTCCCACTGGAGGAACTGGTGCCGTACATTGATTGGACACCTTTCTTCCAAGCCTGGGAATTGCATGGTCGTTTCCCTAAACTTCTGAATGATGAAGTTATTGGAGCAGAGGCTACTAAGCTTTATAACGATGCTCAAGCCCTGCTTAAGCGAATTGTAGACGAGAAGCTGCTCACCGCTAACGGTGTGGTTGGATTGTTCCCAGCCAACAGCATAGGCTATGATGACGTGGAAATCTACACCGATGAGCAGCGCACTGAGGTGTTAACGTACTTCCGCACCCTACGCCAACAAGGCCAGAAAGGCCCAAAAGTGCCTAACCTAGCCCTAGCCGATTTTGTGGCTCCTAAGGAAACCGGTCTGGCAGATTACACCGGAGGTTTCGCGGTAACGGCGGGCATAGGCTTAGATGAACTGGTAAAACAGTTTGAAGCTGACCATGACGATTACCAAAGCATTATGGCCAAAGCTCTGGCAGACCGTTTGGCAGAAGCCTTCGCGGAAAAGCTGCACGAGATTGTTCGCAAGGAAATCTGGGCTTATGAACCGGAAGAAAGCCTCTCCAATGAAGAACTAATCAAGGAGAAATACCAGGGAATCCGTCCGGCGCCAGGGTATCCGGCCTGCCCAGACCACACTGAGAAAACTACGCTTTTCCAGCTCTTGGACGTGGAGAAAAACACTGGCATTACCTTAACTGAAAGTTTGGCCATGTACCCCACCGCAGCGGTGTCTGGTATGTATTTCGCACATAAGCAATCTAGGTACTTCGGGCTGGGAAAAATTGAGAAAGACCAGGTAACCGATTACGCCCAGCGCAAAGGCATGCCCCTGGAGGAAGTGGAGCGCTGGCTGTCACCTAATTTGAATTATTAATGATTAATGAACAATGAGTAATGATTAACACCTCCTTTTAATCATTGCTCATTTCATTTTAATCATTGTTCATTAATCATTGTTCATTAACAAAAATGAAAGTTACCGAGCACTTACAGAACGCTACTAAAACCCTTTTCTCTTTTGAGATACTTCCGCCGGTAAAAGGCACCAGCATCCAGTCTATCTACGAAGGCATTGACCCGCTAATGGAGTTCAAGCCACCGTTCATCAACGTGACCTACCACCGTGAGGAGTACGTGTTCAAAGAACGGGAGAACGGGCTGCTGGAAAAAATAACTATTAGAAAACGGCCAGGTACCGTGGGTATTTGTTCCGCTATCATGAACAAGTACCATGTAGATGCAGTGCCACATATCATCTGCGGCGGCTTCAGCAAAGAGGAAACCGAGAACGCATTGATGGACCTGAACTTTTTGGGCATTGACAACGTGCTTTTGCTGCGCGGAGATGCCGTAAAAACAGAGCCTGGCTTTCGGCCACATAAAGATGGCCACGCCCACGCTTCTGACCTGATTCAGCAGGTAGTACAGCTGAACAAAGGCATTTATTTAGATGAAGACATGGCCAACCCTGTGCCGACCGACTTCTGCATTGGCGTGGCCGGATATCCAGAGAAGCACATTGACGCGCCCAACCTGACCACTGACTTGAAACACCTGAAGCACAAAGTAGATTTGGGTGCAGAATACATCATTACACAGATGTTTTTTGACAATGAAAAATTCTGTGATTTTGTCAAAGCCTGCCGCGCAATTGGGATAAAAGTTCCTATCATACCAGGTCTGAAGCCGCTGACTACCAGAACTCAGCTGAACGTGTTGCCGCGGTACTTCAACATTGATTTGCCCGAAGATTTAGTGGCCGCCGTTGAAGCTGCTAAAACACCAGCAGATGTGAAACAAGTAGGCATTGAGTGGACTATTCAGCAGTGTAAAGAATTAGTGGAGTTTGGTGTGCCGTGCCTGCACTTCTACACCATGAGTAAATCTGAAGCAACCGCTGCGGTGGCGCGAGCTATCTTTTAGGGCTGTTTTTCCAAAAACAGCCCTAAAACAGAATACAAAAAGCCTCACTGGTGCTTATACTGGTGAGGCTTTTTAGTTGTATACCATCAGCAAAAATAACTTACACCTCCGAGGAGGTAGAGCCGTTAAATTCTCCGCTGTTTGGGATTTACAATCCGTGGCTTGTGCTGTTCAAAGGCGCAGCAACGGGGATTGCAAATCTCCTTAGTACCCTCTTCCGGATTGCAAATCCGGAAGAGCAAACTCTTATAGTGAGAACTTAACACCGCCACCTCCTCAGAGGGGCGGGGGTAGGCTCCTTCATTTGGGCTAACTTCAGAGAAGCATAAACGAAAAGACTCTGTTTTAGCTGATTTTTAAAAATCAGGCCTAAAACAGAGTCTTTTAAAAATCAGAGATGAATTCTACAGAGCAATCTTGTACTTGCTGACAGTTATGCCGCCAAAGCTTCCGTAGCCGTTTTGCAAGTTGCTATGTAAGTTGAGTGGTTCCGCAAAAGGATTGTCCTCTTCATAATTTTCGCGGGAGCGCTCATACAGAAACAAATCACGGGTAATGTGTTCTAAGGTTACTTCCATTTCTACAGGCTCCATGTTTCCTACGTACGCCTCTACTTTACCCAAGAATGAAATAGTACCGTTGTTGGCCCAGCCATCGTCGAACACTTGGTATAGCCTCACTTTCTCCACTTCCTCCCCAAATATGTCTCCGTCTTCCTCTACCTGTATAAAGTAGCCTACCTGGTTTCCGTTTTGGTCTAACAGTTTAATGTGCAAGCGGTAGTAATTCTGCTGGTTGGGCAGGTCGTTGAACTGAATGCGCAATAAACCAGACAGAACAAATTCTCCGTTGCGGGAATCTGGTGTGAAGGAAGCTGTTGAAACAGGCACCGGGACAGGCATGGTCAAAGTTCCCTGTACAGTCTCAAACCCAGGTGCACTCACCGAGAGGGTGTAGTTTTGCCCAGGTACGGGTGTAAAAGAATTAGCAGGTTTGTAGTTGCCAATCTTGGGGTCGTCGGCGTGAGGTTTGAAGACAAAGCTCTGTTGCAGATTTCCATTTCCGTCTTTGATAGTAACGGTGGCATTTTGTACGCTGCCGTTGCGCCAAAGATCATTGCCAGACAAGACACTTTGGCTACGGCCTACAAACAGGCTTTGGTCAGTTATCTCATTATGTAGGTTGTACTGAAGGGCTAGTTTAGGGGTGTGCGGTTCAATATCTATCTCAACCACGGTCTCGCAACTTTGCAGAACAGAAGCCGCCAATAGGCCACCCAGCACCAAAGATCTCAAGCTGTTTTGGGGCTGTTTTCCAGAAAGCAGGGCAAAAACACGATGTAACATAAAATTAAAACTTAAAGGTTTTGCTAACAGACGGTAGAATTGGGAACAAACTGATCTGCTTGAACTTGCCCGGTTCTCCGTCATAACCACTTTGGAGGTAGATGTAATAGGGATTCTTACGGTTGTAGGCATTATAGAAACTGATGTTGTTCACTACTTCACCCCAGCTCTTCTTTTTGGTATGGCTCAGGCTGATGTCGGCGCGGTGGTAGGCGGCCATACGGTAGCCGTTACGGGAGCCATAGTCACTGTACGTTTGGGTGCCGGTATAACCATCTGGGAATGCCTCTCCTACTACATATCTGGCCTCAGGCAGCGTGATGGAGTTACCGGTACCGTACACCCAGGTAGCAGAGAGCGACAGGTTTGGTTTTAGCTGGTGAATCACCACTACCTCAAAATCATGGCGGCGGTCATAGCGGTAAGGGAATTCTTTGCCTTGGTTCAGCTCCGCGAACTGGCGGTTAGACCAAGCCAGTGTGTAGCCAATCCAGCCGTTAGTGCGGCCTACTTTCTTGTGCAGGAAGAACTCCAGACCATAAGCATCTCCTTTACCGGTGGTTACTTTGGTGTCCCAGTTGCTGGATATTCCTATAAACGAGGCTCCTTCTTTGTACTCAATCAGGTTGTGCATGGTCTTGTAATAAGCTTCCACGCTGAACTCTACTTTATCATCGGCAATGGTGCGGGTGGCACCAATGGCTACTTGGTTCGAACGCTGCGGCTTTATTTTTTCAGTGGATGGCACCCAAAGGTCGGTGGGCAGGCCAATACCGCTGTTGGTGAGCAGGTGAATGAACTGCGTCATGTTGGCGTAAGAAGCTTTCAGGCTCAGCTTATCGGTAGCAATAAACCGCACCGAGGCTCTTGGCTCAATAGAGGAATAGAACTCGCCGTTCACGCCAAAGCCATTGGCCCTCACGCCTAAGTTTACCTTTACCCGCTCCGAAAGGCGCACATCATCTTCTATATACACCCCCACTTCCTGCGCATTTGTTTTCTTTGTGTTCACATCCAGATTATCGGCTTCGCCGTCAGAATTGCTGCGCACCTGCAACGCACCGGGTTGAAACTGATGATGCACATACTGCCCTCCAAACCGGATGTAATGGTTCAGGTTAGGGATGAAGTCGAAATCTAGTTTGGCGCTCAGGTCACGGATGTTAGAGAGGTATTTGAGTCGATAATCATAGCGGTCGCCTTGGTAGGTGCTTTCTTCCTCGCTGCTAATGTCAAACTGATACTTGGTGTAGGTGAGGTGCGTGTTCAGGAACAGGCGCTGGTTGATGATGCGGTTCCAGCGGAAGGCAGATGTCAGGTTACCCCAGCCCAATCCGGCCCTGCTGTTTTGCCGCCCAGAACCATTGTCTTCCATTTTATTGTAAAACTCATCGTAGCCCGTGTATGCGCTCAGGTACAGGCGGTCTTTGGGACTTACCTTCCAGTTCAGCTTGCCGTTAAGGTCATAGAAATAATAGCCGGCCACGCCTTCTTCTTTGTTCATGAACGGCCTGGCCAGTATGTCTATATAAGTACGGCGGCCAGAGAAGATAAAGGAAGCCACATCTTTTTTTATAGGTCCACCCACAGTCAACCTGGAAGCAATCAACCCAATAGAGCCTTCGCCGTCTACTTCGTTCATGTTGCCTTCCTTCATGCTGATGTCCAGCACACTAGACAACCTTCCACCGTAACGAGCCGGAAACCCGCCTTTTACCAATTCCACGTTGTTCAAAGCTTCGGCATTAAATACTGAGAAGAACCCGAACAAGTGCGAAGCGTTGTACACAGGCGTTCCGTCTAATAAAATCAGGTTCTGGTCTGGTCCGCCGCCGCGCACGTAAAAGCCGCTGGTTCCTTCCCCACCCGACTGCACCCCCGGCAGCAACTGCAATACTTTGAGCACGTCAACCTCCCCAAAAAGGGCTGGCACTGATTTTATTTGGGCCACGCTCATATTTATAGTGCTCATGCGGGTAGTCTCACGCACATCTTCTTCGCGGGTGTTCACAATCTCCACGGCTTCTAGCTGGGTAGAGGCAGGCGTCAACAACACATTCTGCTCCATGTCTTTGTTCAGAAAAACTGACATAGTGCTACGCTCATAGCCCACGTACGAGAATACCAACTTGAGCGAGTCTTTGGGCACAGTAATGCTGTAGAACCCATAGGCATTGGTGGCAGTACCCTGGCCAGTGATGGAATTCAGAATGGCTACCCCAATTAAATTTTCGCCGGTTTTGGCATCACGCACGTAGCCACTGAGGGTAAATTTCTGAGCATAACTTGCCATTGGTAACCACACCAAAGCAAAGCCCAGCAGGACCAGCAGACGAAGTTTTTTGCCTGTTTCGCCTTTCAGAAAGAAGAAGGACATCAATAAAGGAATTTGAAGATTGTGTATCTTAAGCGCAGGTCTGGGGAAGAACTTACAACTTAATCTTTTACAAAACAGGCAGACTGCCATTTACCCCTACGCTTGGTTGAAATAATTCTGCAGAGAGTTTTTATTGTCTGTTTAGACGAATTTGTAGTTAAACCCAAGGATCATTTCACGAGCACACATTCCAGATACTCCCCTTCTGAAAGGGGCGAAGGGGAATGTTGACATCTGCCGGTCCACGCATTGCTGATCCTTCTGTTCTTTTGCCGGTCATCCCGAGCATCGCCGAGGGATCTAACGAAGACTATTGCCCCTTCTTTCGCTTTACACTCCGCCGTTGTTGCGTGTTCTCTCCAACAACTTAATGACTTTTGCTCCCACAACTGCTGCTCCTTAATCTCTAGCTGCCTCTCTTTCTGCCGGGGTTTTCACTTTTCTCCTTGATGTTCAACCTAACCAAAAGAATCAAGAAGCCCTTAAACTCGCTGCCGCTCAAACAGTAAGGGCTTCAGTAAATTTACCACTTGGCAGAAGTGCGTAGTTTCATAGCGAAAGTGGCTACTGCTAACTAGAACCTGTGTCTCGTGCGTCCGCTAAGCGCCTCGGCGCCTTCGGCTTCTGCGTTGCCCGCTCCCGCAGGAAGCGCTAAGAAGGGAGATAAATAGTAGAACCGACACTAGTAATTCTACAAGACGCTGCTGTGTCATTTGAGTGGGCGTTTTTGGCCTCCTTTTCAGAAAACAGGCCAAAAACAGCAGCAAGAATCAAGAGAATTAATACCCAATATGCAAAATGGCGTCGCCTTGGTTGACAACGGGCATGTTGTTGAGACCGATGACGTAGCCGCTCACATGTGAGGTGATGGGGTGGGTGGCGTAGCCGTACGGATCTGAGACGGCACCTACTTGCTGACCACGGCTTATAGACTGTCCGTTTTTCACGAAGCTACGGAACAAGCCTGCCCGGCGGGCTCTAATCCAGGTGGTGCTTTGGCAGATGATGGGTGGGTGTGAAACGGGCACAGCATTTTCTAGCATACCTAAATACTGCATCACGCGGTGTGTGCCTTCCATGGCCATGTTAATCCCGGTTTCATCAAACCTCAAAGATTCGCCCGTTTCATACACAATAATGGTTTTGCCTTGGCTAGCGGCTTCTTTGCGTAAGGAACCTGGGCGGTAATTCGAGTTTAGAATAAAAGGGGCTCCAAATGCTTTCGCTAAGGTTTCGCTTTCACCATCTTCCAATCTGCAACGCACCTGCGGAAAATTACACTTGCTTCGCCCACCCGTATGAAAATCAATACCATAGTCAACCAACGGAAGTATTTCTTTGGTGAACCGGGCGGCTACACGGCTGGCTAAAGACCCTTTTGGATTGCCCGGGAAGCTGCGGTTTACGTCTTTCCCGTCAGGCACTTCTCTGGAGAAGTTCAAAAAGCCATAGATATTCAAAACAGGAATGGCCAGAACAGTGCCTTTGAGCGGATGCAGCATTTCCCGCCTGATCATGCGCCGGATTAGTTCCACGCCGTTCACTTCATCGCCGTGCATACCGGCCATGAGCAGCAGTACCGGCCCTGGCTCTTCGGCTCTGAACACGTGAATAGGTATGTCTATTTCAGTACCGCTGGGCAGCCGCGAAATATTCAGCCTAATGAGCTTCTTATCTCCGGGCGCAATGGATATGTCATTGATGGTCATCTCCGCCATCAGGGGTACTTTTAGATTTCGACTTTTTAGGCTTGCCTTTAGTCACGAGTAACTCGGTGTATTCAATAATCTTTCCGGCAATGTTGGTTTGTGTAGCTTTCTCTATACCTTCCAAACCAGGCGAGGAATTCACTTCCAGAATGAGCGGACCGCGCTTGGATTGCAGCATGTCTACCCCGGCCACGTCAAGTCCCAAAGATTTAGCAGCCATTAAAGCGGCGGCTTTCTCGGCCCGGGTCAATTTGATTAAGCTGGCACTGCCGCCGCGGTGTAAATTAGAGCGAAACTCGCCTTCTTTTCCCTGACGCTTCATGGCGCCTACCACTTCGCCGTTCACCACAAACACACGTATGTCGGCTCCCTTGCTTTCGGCTATGAATTCCTGCACAATAATTCTGGCCTTCAGGTTATGAAAAGCTTCAATTACTGATTCGGCGGCTTTTTGGGTTTCAGCCAATACCACGCCCAAGCCTTGGGTACCTTCTAGTAATTTAATCACCAAAGGTGCGCCACCTACTTCTTTTATCAGTTCTTTTACTTCTTTGGAGTAGTTTGTGAAAGCGGTTTTGGGCATACCCAGTCCGGCGCGTGCCATAATCTGCAGGCTGCGTAGTTTGTCTCTGGAGCGCACAATAGATTGGCTGGCTACCACACTTTTCACCTTCATCATCTCAAACTGCCGCACCACAGCTGTTCCATAGAACGTCACCGAAGCACCAATGCGCGGAATAACGGCGTCAATACCTGTGAGTAGTTCGCCTTTGTAGAGAATGTGGGGGTCGCCTTTTTCCATGACCAGGTCACAGCGCAGGTGGTCAAGCACCACGGCCTCATGACCGCGTTCCTGGGCCGCTTCTACCAACCGGCGGGTGGAATATAATCTAGGGTTGCGAGAAAGAATCGCAATTTTCATAAGAGCAGTTGTTGGGTTAATTTCTTTTCTTGGCTTTGTTTTTTGCCTTTAAAGAAAGATTTTTCTTCGACACATCCACTATAAAGCGCCTCCGGAGGAGCACGCGGCCCAGTAATACCGGATACTTTAAATCGCTGCGGTCAGAGAGGGAAAATTCAGACTCTACCGCCTGCCCGTGAATGATTACCTTAGTACGGATAATGTAGCGTTCCTGCACATCGCCGAACGAACTTTTTATATTACGGACGGTAAAGTCTTTGAATTCAAAAGCTTTATGGTTGTAGGCTGGGTGCCCTTCGTCCAGCAGTTCAAAGTGGATGGCCCGCTGTCCGTCTGGTAAATCCACTTCTCTAATGTTGTTGCAGTGAATGGCCGACGTATAGGCGCCAGTGTCTACTTTGGCCTCTATCTCATACAGTTCCAACTCCGGGAAGTCAACCATTTCGCGGCGACCGATGATCAGTTTCTCTGAGCTTTCCTTCATGTTCAGAAATTGAAATACCTAAATGCTGCTTCAGGCCTGTTTTCCAGAATTCAGACCAAAAACAGCATGGTGCGGGGCTTAAATTTTTGAAAACTAAATATTAAACCGCTCATGGCATACGTGTGTTTCTACCACGGTAGTACAGCCGTTGCTGTCTATTTCAGTAGTAGACACGGTAGAGCACTCTTGGTGGTCGTTGGCTTTCCAGAAGAAGAACACCACCGCAACTAGTGCCAGCACGAATACAGCGCCAATTGATTTTGATCTCATTTTGCAGTTTAAAAGCACTCAGGCAATTTGCCCAGACATGTTTTCTGCTCAATTTGAGAAAAATAAGCTAAAAAAGAAATTACTTTTTGCCGGTGTAGGTAATGCGGTAAATAGCGTCGTTCATGTCGTCAGAAATTAGCAGCGATCCATCTGGCATCATTTCCACGTCTACCGGCCTGCCCCACTCTTTCTGGCCCTCCAGCCAACCTGCGGCAAAAGGGACAAAGCTGGTTCTGCCTTGAGCATCTGTCCTTACCAAACTCACACGGTAGCCAATTTTCTCAGAACGGTTCCAGGAACCGTGTTCGGCAATAAAAATTTGATTTTTATAGTTTTCAGGGAACATGTTGCCAGTGTAGAATTCCATGCCCAAGGTGCCTCCGTGCGGATTCAGCTTCTGTACCGGAGCCACGTAATCTGCACAGTTTTTTCCTTTCCCGAACTCAGGATCCAGCACTTCACCGGCGTGGCAGAACGGGTAGCCAAAGTGCATGCCTTTTTTAGGAGCACGGTTCAGCTCATCGGCAGGAGTATTGTCTCCCATCATGTCGCGACCATTGTCGGTAAACCACAATTCGTTTGTTTGGGGGTGCCAGTCAAAGCCTACCGTGTTGCGTACGCCATTGGCAAAAATTTCCAAACCAGAGCCATCGGGGTTCATGCGGGTGATAGAGGCGAACACTGGATCTTTGCTAAGGCAGATGTTACAGGGCGCCCCCACTGGTACATATAACTTACCATCGGGCCCAAAGGCAATGTATTTCCAGCCATGGTGTTTTTCTTCCGGAAACTTGTCATAAATCACCTTGGGTTGCGGCGGGTTCTTCAGGTTCTGGGCAATGTTGTCGTAGCGCAGAATACGGTTTACTTCGGCCACATATAAATTTCCGTCGCGCAAGGCCACGCCGTTGGGCATGTTCAGGCCTTTGGTCAAGGTAATGACCTCATCAGCTTTGCCGTCTTTGTTCCGGTCTGGTAGCGCATACACATTTCCTTCCTGCCGCGTGCCCACATATAAAGTACCATCTGGAGCCAGAGCCATAGAGCGGGCATTGGTAACGTCACGGGCGAAGTAGCTGATTTGAAACCCGTCTGGCAGTACAATCTTATCTAAATCGGGGTCTGTAGCGGGTTGCTCTGTTACGTTTTCAGTGAGGGTATCATTTGAGGTAGAGGACGATATTTCCCCTTCCCTTTCTGCATTTGGTTTGTCATTATTAGAAGAGCAGGCAAACATGCTGCTTAAGAATAAGGCAACTAGAACTCTAGTAGTATGTGTCATACGGTTTCGTGTCTGTGTCACAAGCAAAAAACAAATATATAAATATTAATATTTTACATAATATCTTTAACCTTACTTATAATTTTTGTGAAAGATGATATTATGTTAATATTAAGTCAATTCAGAATAAATTTATATCCTATTTATTATAAATAAGATGAAATAAACTCTTTAAATTTGTAGCAGATCGAATAGAATATTTAAATTTGGGTTACGGGCACAATGGAAGGTAAGTTCTGAAATTTTGTCCGACCTGAAAGAAATGAGAGGTTTGCAAGGCGTTGTGTAGACAGATATTAGGAGAATGGAAGATACTGCCTTAATTTGGTGGCCATACGGTCTCCGACTTTTGCTTAGACCTCAGACTATTATTAGCCAATGACTTCAACAGGGCATTGCCCATGAGGTAGAATACTATAAACGTGCCACCCCCAGGCTCGGCTTCTACCTAAGATAAACCTTTAAATAAAAGTACACCATCAATCAAAGTTAGCCTATGCCACAGGTGATCAATAAGTATTCGAAATCCAGCAAATCATTAAAAAGCTCAGTCAATAAAATCTCTTGTACAAGTAAGGAGACTACTTGACATTTGTACCAATTACTTTAAATTTCATGTTTCCTGCCAAGCTTTCCACCGCCCTTCGTATCTTTTTTTACTCTGTTGGTTTCCCGTGTATGCTGTATTCTTTTTTTAATTATGAATATTTAGGAATAACAGCAAATGTTCTGATTGGTGTTTACTTTGCTGGTCGTATTACCCGAGGCCTTAATCACCTGAAGCAGGCTTTATAACGCACCTGCTTCAAAGATGTTTCGATTTATTTCCAGCTTTATACTAAAAGCTTTCTATTTCACAGAGCGGGCACATTATTTTATTTAATATGTGCCTGCCCTGTAAAATCTCTAGTGGGTTAAATGTTGGTGATTCTTACGCAGCCAAGAGGCTACATCTTGCAACAAGTAGCTATGACCTGTCTCTAACACCACTAATTTATGTTGCTTCAAGGCTTTAAGAAAAGTTTCAAGTCTTTTCTGGGAAATGATTTGATCATACTTCCCTAGAAAGACCGCAACATGAATATTACTCTGATTCAGAAGGCGCACAATTTGGCGAGTATCAAAGGTTAACTTGCTGAAGCCGGTCCAACTGCGATACACACGAAAGCGCTTCTGAGGTGAATTCATTTGCCAGTTGGCAAACTTCACCAAGCTTGTATCTACCCAACGTTTGCGCTCCAGCCAGCTAATAGTTTTGAAAAAGCGAGTAGGCCGCAACACGATCCGTTTGAAAAGCCCCTGCAGCCAACCTGGGTAGGTGGCTAAGCTGTATAGCAGGTGCGTCTTAATGCCATCTGGTGCAATGAGATATAGGCATTCTATACGGCTATGGAATTTTTCTAAAACCGTGAGCGCGAACTTACCGCCCATACTGAACGCCATCACTGAAAACTTATCTATTTGCTCCTTCTCCAGCAGGGACTGCACAAAATCTTGAAGCTTCTTTTTGCTTAGCGGAATATCCTTTTTACTGAGGGTACTTTTGCCATGGAAGAAAAGGTCTACCGCATACACTGTATAGTCAGGATTTAGCACCCGCGACATGCCTTCAAAATAGCTACTCTCCTGCCCGTACCCATGAAATGCAAGCATAGCCTTGGGGCCTTTGCCTAACACACGGTAATGCAGTTTAGATGAATGTAATTGAATGATGGGCACTTTATCAGTTATCAGTAATTAGTGTTTAGTAAACAGTGCAAGTTAGCGGTTTAGGTGTACGTGGCGCAAGCAAAGGCGTTTTAGGGCTACTTTCTAAAAAGTAGCCCTAAAACGCCTTTGTAATCTTCGCACTTACCTATTCTCCTGAAAGCAAATCTATTCTACAGCAGCAGGCAAAGCCGTATCGCTACCTAGTTCTCTTTTATAAAAGACTAACTCTTTCTGACCAAGCTGCTGCTGAATGATGCAGTAGTACACACGTTTGACGTAGCGTCTTACCACCAATCTCTGACTTGGGTTATTCATAGCAAATACGATTGTACCTGCGGGATATATATTTTCTACCATTTTAAGTGATACGGAGAATCACCTAGACTAATCAATATTATTATTTTATTTAGGCAAACAATTTCCGCACCCAACTTCCAGTCTATTTACACTTAGCTTCAGTTGAAGAACATTTTTAGGTTAAAAGGGAAAAGTTTGCCTAACCTAAAACAGGCTACAGATTAAATATCAAGCTATTTCACCCATTTAGATTAAATATTAATGACTCATTGCCCCTAATAGCATTTTTATCTATCAAATTAAAACAGTTCATACACACATCTAAATTTTAATTTAATATTTTTTGACCTTTTCTAAGATTTAGTTAGTTTAATGACAAAAGAATCCGTATCTTTACTTAACACCAATCTCTGCGAGGCCCTATAACTCCTTTTGCCTCTCTTTTTTGACGTTCCCTTACCGCTTCTGTTTCTCCTGACACTGGAATCAATTAGCCTCTCACACTTTTGGGTTTGGTACCTTATGGCCTGCCCTTCACCTTTTAGAATTCACCTTTATGAGCATTCCCAAATTAAAAACAGGTATTGCTGCTTTTGACCTTATTTCAGCCGGCGGTTTGCCTGTTGGCCGGACTACCTTATTAGCCGGCAGTTCTGGCAGTGCCAAAACATTGTTCGGGGCCCAGTTCTTGGCCATGGGCATTCTTCTGTTCAACCAGAACGGAGTATTTGTCACCTTTGAAGAACAAGTAGATGATATCAGAAACGACCTGAAGGGTTTCGGCTGGGACATTGACCGCTGGGAAGCTGATGGAAAATGGACGTTTGTAGACGGCTCTGCCAAAGAAGAAGACGTCATTACTGTGGGCGAATTCGACTTGAGCGCTTTTAGAGTTCGCTTAGAAAGAGCTATCACAAAAAACGAAGCGCAGCGGGTGGTCATTGATTCTATCGGCAGCATTTTCACTCACTTTCCGGAGCACAACATCATCCGGCAAGAAATGTCTAAGGTGAGTATGACGCTTAGGCGCATGAAAACCACGGCCATTATCACCACTGAACGCACTGAAGAATACGGAGCCATTTCACGGTACGGGGTTGAAGAGTTTTTGACCGATAATGTTATGATTCTGCGCAACGTGCTGGTGAATGAAAGACGCCGACGCACCATTGAAATTCTCAAGTTCAGAGGCAGCAACCACGTGAAGGGCGAAAACCCTTTTACCATTGTGCCCATGAAAGCGATAGTGATTGTGCCAATTTCTGCCATGAGGCTCACCCAACACTCATCAAGCGAGCGCACTACCTCCGGGGTGGCCGAACTGGATCAGATGTGCGGCGGCGGCTTCTTCAAAGGATCTATCGTGCTCGTTTCAGGGGCTACCGGAGCTGGCAAAACCTTGCTGGCTGCAAACTTCATGAATGGCGGCACAGAGAAGAAACAGCGCTGTCTGCTCCTGGCCTTTGAAGAAAGCAAGGAACAGATTTTCAGGAATGCCAAAGGTTGGGGACAAGATCTGGAACAACAGGAGGCAGATGGTTTTCTGAAGGTAGTTTCTCTTTACCCAGAGGTTTGCTCACTGGAAGATCACCTCATTAACATTCAAGATCTTGTTAATGAATTTAAGCCAGATCGCGTGGCCATTGACAGTATTTCAGCACTGACCCGCAACCCAACAGAAAGAGGATTTCAGGAGTTTGTGGTAGCGCTCACCAGCTTTCTGAAGCACGAGGGAATCACTTCTATGTTTACCGCCACCACACACATGCTTACTGGCGGCGCCACTGTCACCGAAGGAGACATTGCCACCATTACAGACACTATTATTCTATTAAGATATGTAGAATTGACCGGAGAAATGCAACGAAGCATCACTGTGCTTAAAATGCGCGGCTCCAGACATGACGCTTCTATCCGCAGAATTCTAATAGATGAAAAAGGAATGCGAATTGGAGCACCTATTACAGGCATAAGCGGCCTGCTCTCCAACAACCCTATAGTTGCCTAGCAAAGAACTTGTAGAAACTTAGAATGGACGAAAGAAAAATGCGAAGCACCTAGAACAAATGACAATGACAAATTATTGGATACAACTCTTTATAAATAGAAACAGCGCCACCTCAGTGGGTGCTGAAGAAAATTTAAATGCTATCCTCAAAAAATACTTCCCTGGTGATTACCAGCTTGAGATAATTGATATACAGGAAGACCCAGACAAGGCTGAAGAAGCTGGCATTCTGGCCATCCCGACTTTAATTAGGAAATGGCCCCAGCCGGAGGTGCGCTTAATTGGGGCGCTAACGGTACAAACACGGGTTTTAGCGGGTTTAGGCATTGCTAACGTTGACCATTTGCAAAAACAGGGAGACAAATAAAATAATAGGTAAATTCCTTATCCCCACTAATTGCTGATTATAAATACAAAAAGCGTTTTAGACTTGTTTTTCTTTAAACAGGCCTAAAACGCTTTTTGTGTTTATTCACCTTGTAAAATCTATTTATTCTGCACAGTAGTTACCCTACTTCCTCTACCCGCGGCATCAAACACCTTCAACTTTACGGTACCTTTCTCGCTGATAGGGCCGGAGTAAACTTTGCTTTTGGAAGTTGGCTCAGAACCGTCTGTGGTGTATCGCACAGTAAAGCCCGGCAATTGTATATTAGCCACCACCTTACCGTTCTCTACCTTGGTACCCACAGTTGGAATTCGGTACTTGAAACCACCAGCATAATGACTTAGGCGCGGAAGTTCCCGCTTGCCCAGCACGTTGGTAAACTCTGACCACGCCTGCGCATAGGCTGCTTTGCTCTGTGCAGACTCAGGGTCCGTTGCCCAAGCAGGATCTGGGGCCCAGGCTCTTTCGGCTAAGCCTAGCAGCTTTGGCAGCAACATGTATTCCAACCGCTCAGGGGTCTTTACCATTTCACTCCACAGGGGAGCCTGTAAACCTACAATATTAGCGCGAGCCTCTGGCTTGAGCTGTTCCTTGTTGGCAAACACTGAAGGAGAAATAGGATCATTGTTCTCGTTTACGCGCATGCTCTTCATGTAGTCAAACGGAATAAAGCTGAACGGCTTGTCCACATCTAAATAACCGCCCCAGTTGTGGCCTAGTTCATCATATGATTTCTGGTAGGCTAAATCCATGTAAAAATGGGACACGTTAGTCAAGACTACTTTGTAGCCTGCATTGGCCATGCGGTAAGGCAAATCAATGTTTTCGCCCCGGTTATTCCAGATGTCTACATGCACGTTATCCTTCACAAAATCTGGGTTTGCCACATAACTTAATCGCCCATTTTTACGAACCTTGGTCAGTCCCACTTCTTCCCAGCCAGACAGGTAAAGGTTCCGCTGCTTTAGCATGTCTATCACCTTCCCGAAGTAATAGTACCACAAATCATCTATGTTGTTCACTTTTGAGTTTGAGGCTATCAGCTCCTGCACCGCCGGAGATCTTTCCCAAACTCCTGCCGGAACTTCATCACCGCCAAAATGAATGGTTTCAATAGGCGCACCGGCCTCTTTGTACATACTCAGCAGCTCATCGGTCACTTTCTCCAGAAAATTATAGGTAGAGGGCAACGCCACGTTCATCACGTTGTCATTGAAGTTCTGCACGGAACGGTAAACTGATTTGTCTTGCGGATCACGTAACAGGTACTGCTCGGCTTCGGTCTTTTTGCCTTCTTTCAAAAGACGCGCGTACCGAGCATCCATGGCCTTAACGGCAGCGCGGGCATGGCCAGGCGTCTCAATCTCTGGAATTACTTTAATGTGGCGATCACGGGCATACTTCAAAATCTCCACAAAATCTGCGCGGGTGTAGAAACCACTTCCGCTGAGTTTGTCTACCTCTGGCCCGGAACCATAGGCGGGCGCTAAAAACTCATTCTCATCCAGGGTATGGCCACGGCGGCCTCCTACTTGCGTCAGTTCGGGTAAGCCCGGTATTTCCAGTCGCCACCCCTCGTCATCACTAAAGTGGAAGTGGAAAACGTTTATTTTGTACAGCGCCATTAAATCCAAGACTTTCAGCACTTGTTTCTTCTCCTGAAAGTTTCGCGCCACATCCATCATGTAGGCTCGGTGCCCAAAACGGGGATTGTCTTTCACCTGCACGCCCGGTACATGTACAGAATTTTGTCTCTTGGCCAAGGCCGAAGGCGGAAGTAAAGTTTTCAATGACTGTGTTCCATAAAAAGCACCAGCCGGAGTGGTAGCTGAAATTACTACCTCCTGCGGTGTCACGGTTAATTCATAGGCTTCGGGGCCCATGCCTGCTCTTTGCTGTAGTTTTATGGCTTTGCCAGTGCCTGTTGCCTTCACCGCTGGTTTCTGCCCAAAAATGGTACCTAAGTGAGACGCCAGCAAATCTGCCTCCCTCTGAAAAGCTTTGTCCGCCACTACCGGAACGGTCTGAGTCAGGGTAAATATTTGACCTGTTTCTTGGTATTCGGCTGGCGTTGGGAAGATTTTTGTTAGTTTCTCCGCCGGTATATCTTTAATTACTTGGTTCTGGCTGTAAATGTCCTGCGGTGTTAGCCAATCAATTTTGGTATGATTGGGTCTTTGAACCTCAAGCGCTATGGGGTAGCCTTTTGTTTTATCCTGGTCCCATACCAAATAAAAATCCTGAGGTGCCCTAAACGGATTGATTACCAGCCCAGCCGATACAAACTCTATGCTTTGTGAAGCTCCTGCGGCCAAACCTTTAAAATTAGCTGTAGGCACCATCTTTAAGTAGTCACCGCTGATATGCTCCGTTTTTACTGGCGCGCCCTCTCCTGCCTTTGGTTTAAAAGATGGCGAGCCATGGAAATACAATGTCCAACCTTGGGCCGGCAAAGCTTTTTTGCCGTTGTTTTTAATGGTCAGTGCTGAGAGTGTCTGGTTTTTCCCCTGGTACTTTTCCTCCACAACTTCCCAGGTTAATCTAAGGTCTTTTGCGTCTAGCTGCTGAGCATCGGTTTTCTTCTGATTTTGAGTTTGGGGCTGCTTTTTAGTTTGGCTCTGACATGAACCGGCAAAAAAGAAAGTTAAAACCGTAACAAGGGTAGCAAGAACGTATTTCATGAAAGCTATTATTTGTGGTCTTAAATGATGAATAGGACATACAGCAAGTTGAGACAACTTCTATCCGAATATTAAATGTTGCCCTAATATAAGCCTTTCTGCTTAGGCTTCCGCCACTATTTAATTTTTATTAAAAACAATAAAGCTGTTTTAGGACTGCTTTGTATAAAACAGGCTTAAAACAGCTTTACTATTTACAGATTTAAAATTTTCGCTTTATGAACTATAGTTTAGAGACACCGCCAGATACCACAAACTTCATAACCTCGCTGCTCGGAATCTCCAGGTACGTCACATTTTCACGGTCAATCAAGAAGAGTTCACCAGAGAAGTTGTAGGAGTGTGGGAAATAGACGGCCACTTTATCAGGCAGGTTCACGGCATCCATAGAAAGTTGCGTCACGAAGCCTAGTTTATAAACATCTTTGTACTGCGTCATTTTCACCAGCACAGGTTGGTTGAATTTTTGATTTTCACCCACAAAGGCATCAAAAAGATCTTTCAGTGAAGAGTAAATCATGCTCACCAGGGGTAAGCGGTTCAAGATACGCTCTGTAAGCACGAAGAAAGGTTTCACCAGAAAGGACGAACCAATAAAACCTACCACGGTAGTTAGCAGCACAATCACCAACAGCCCAAGGCCCGGATATTCCAGAAAGAATAGTTCGTCTAACCAGTTGATGATGGCCACAATAATGTACACCGTTAAGGTGATAGGAGCCATGATCAAAAAACCGTTCAGGAAGTATCTAAAAAAGCGTTTCATAGACAGGACAGATAGAAGAAAAGCCCCGGTAGGCGGGGCTTTTAAATATACTAAATCTTAAATATTTTGTTGTGATCACGCCTCCACCAACTGGTTAGCCTGTATGGCATCTGCTACTTGTTGCATAAGCCACATTGGCGTAGAGGTAGCCCCGCAAATGCCCACAGAGGCAGCATCTTTAAACCATTCCATGTCCAGCTCCTCGGCATTTTCTACGAAATAGCTTTGCGGATTCACCCGTTGGCACACCGCATAAAGTGCTTTGCCGTTAGAGCTTTTCTTACCGCTCACAAACACCAACACATCATGCTGTGCTGCAAACTTCTCTAACTGCGGCTCACGGTTAGATACTTGACGGCAGATGCTGTCGTTGGCATCCAGCTCCTCTACCTGCTGCCCTGTTGCTTTGGCGGCGGCCACTCGCTCTTCAATCAGCTCCTTCATTTTATAGAAGCCTTTGGTGCTCTTGGTGGTTTGGCTGAAAAGCGTAATAGGGCGAGTATAATCTAGTTTATCTAAATCTTCCTCAGTAGTAATAACAATGGCTTCATTGCCCGTCTGACCTGCTAAACCTATGACCTCGGCATGACCTTGTTGCCCATACAGCACAATTTGGCCGTTTTTAACTTTGGTAGAGTCATAGGCGTGCTTCACGCGGTTCTGCAGCTTCAGCACTACAGGGCACGAGGCATCTATCAACTCCAGGTTGTTTTTAAGCGCAGTCTGATAGGTTTCAGGTGGTTCGCCGTGGGCTCTGATGAGTACCTTACAGTCGTGCAGTTCCTGCAGCTGCTCACGGTCAATAATCCGGAGACCTTTGTTGTACAGACGCTGTACTTCCATGCTATTGTGCACAATGTCACCTAAGCAATAAAGCTCTGCCACTTCCTCCAGCTCATCTTCTGCCATTTGTATGGCAAATTCTACCCCGAAGCAGTAGCCTGAATTTTGGTCTATGGTTACGTTCATTTATGCAATGATTAATAAGCAATGATTCATGACTGGAAATCAGAAACCATTGATACTGTAGAACGAAGGAAACACAAAAACTGTACCTTTTTCTATAGTGTACAACCTATTTTACTTCTTTATGATTCCTGTACAATGATTAATCATTAACCATTGTTCATTTCTTCCTGCAGAAGCGCCGAGTGCACTAAATCCAGCACAAAGTCTACCTGTTCGTCTATAGTAATATGCGAGGTGTCTAACAAATGGGCATCTTCGGCACGGCGAAGAGGGCTTTCTTCACGGGTAGAGTCTATGTGGTCCCGTTTCTGCAGGTTCTCCACAATCTCGTCATACGGCACCAGCTGCCCTTTCTCCAGCAATTCTTCCTGACGGCGCTTGGCGCGGGTCTCTACATCGGCGGTCATGAATACTTTTACCTCTGCATCAGGGAAAACAGCGGTTCCAATGTCGCGGCCGTCCATGACTATACCGCGGCGCTTGCCCATCTTCTTCTGTTCGGCAACCATGGCATGGCGCACAGGAGCCAGCACGCTCACTTCGCTCACCTTGTTAGAGATGTACATCTTCCGGATTTCATCTTCAACATTGAGTCCGTTCAGAAATACTTCGTTACGAGCTGTTTTAGCATTCCGGTGGAAGGTAACTTCTATGTTATCTAGCGCCTCCTGTACCTTTTTAGGGTTGGTGAGGTCTATGTAATGCTCCAGAAAATAGAGGGTAACAGCCCGGTACATGGCGCCGGTGTCTATGTAGGCGTAGCCCAGTTCTTGTGCCACTTTTTTGGCGGTTGTGCTTTTACCGCACGAAGAGTGCCCGTCAAGAGCCACTACAATCTTCTTCATACCAGTGCCTAAGGGTAAGTTTGAATTAGCAATCTTTGGTTGGGCAAGGAATTCCCTTACCAGAGCGCATTTTGCGCTGGTAACTTTTGGTCTTCTTGCTCAATGAGGTTGATTTTTGGGTACAAGCTGGGCTTACTGTTCCCAGCAAAAGGCACCATACTAACCCAAGGGAAAAAAACTTTCTCAAAACCATTAACTTTGACTGCAAAGATACACGTTATCTATCGGAACGCCACCTGAATTTCTTCTGGTGTGTGTTTCGGGCCTATTTTTCTCAAAACAGCGCAAAAACAACCCATGACTACTCCCCGATTCTTCAAAATAAGCGGCAACATCATTGATATTCTCAACAAAGAAATTTTCCAGGGCACGCTGGAAATTGCCGATGGCCAAATCATGAAGATTACCCGGGAATCTGTGGCCGAAACACATTTTATCTTGCCTGGGTTCATAGACGCGCATGTGCACGTAGAAAGTTCTATGCTGGTGCCCTCTGAATTTGCCCGCCTGGCCGTACCGCACGGTACCGTGGCCACCGTATCTGACCCGCACGAAATTGGCAACGTACTTGGACTGAAGGGGGTGGAATACATGCTGGAGAATGGGCAGAAAGTCCCTTTCAAGTTTTTCTTCGGGGCTCCCTCCTGCGTGCCCGCCACATCTTTTGAAACCGCTGGCGCTGAAATCACTCCCGAAGACATTGAAGAGCTGTTTCTGCGGCCTGAGGTGAAGTATTTAGCCGAAATGATGAACTGGCCCGGCGTGCTGAACGGCGACGAGCTGGTGATGCAGAAAATTACCCTCGCCCAAAAGTTTGATAAACAGATTGATGGCCACGCCCCTGGCCTGCGGGGCGAGCAGGCTTTCTCCTACACCGCCGCTGGCATGACCACCGACCACGAATGCTTCACCGCCGAGGAAGCGCGCGACAAACTGGCCGCCGGCATGAAAATCTTGATACGGGAAGGCAGTGCCGCCAAAAACTTTGAAGCCTTGATTGAGCTGCTTTCCGAATTCCCTGACCGCATTATGTTCTGCTCAGATGATAAGCACCCTGACAACTTGGTGGAAAGCCACATCAACGAACTGGTGAAACGCGCTTTAGCCAAAGGCCATGACCTGTTCCACGTGCTGCAGGCTGCCTGTGTGAATCCGGTACAGCATTACAAACTGGAGGTGGGCCTACTGCAGGAAAAAGACCCCGCCGATTTCATTGTCATTGACAACCCAGAGAACTTCAACATCCTGAAGACCTATATTAACGGGCAACTCGTGGCAATAGACGGGAAAACTCAAATTGAATTCACTCCCAGTGAAGTGATCAACAACTTCCACGCCGAACCCAAAACTGTGCAACAATTCAAGCTACCGGCTCAGGAGGCCAATAAAATCAGGGTAATTGAACCTTATGACGGGCAATTGATTACAGGCACACTATTATTAGACCCAAAAATTGAAAATGGCAATGTGGTGAGTGATGTGGCGCAGGATGTATTAAAGATGGCCGTAGTGAACCGCTACCAAAATACTGAACCTGCCATTGCGTTCATCAAGAACTTCGGGCTGAACCGCGGAGCCATTGCCTCTAGCGTGGGTCATGACTCGCACAACATCATAGCCGTGGGTTGTGACGATGAAAGCCTGTGCCGTGCCGTCAACCTCTTGATTGAAGCCAAAGGCGGAATTTCAGCGGTGTATGAAGACACCGAAGAAGTGCTGCCTCTGCCCGTTGCTGGTATTATGTCTGCCGAGGATGGATATTGGGTAGCCGACCAATATGCTAAGTTAGACCGCACCGCCAAAGAAATGGGCAGCACCCTCATCTCCCCTTTCATGACGCTTTCGTTCATGGCCCTGCTAGTGATTCCTGCCCTTAAGCTCTCTGATAAAGGTTTATTTGACGGACAGAACTTTCAGTTTGTAGATGTGCTGGTGCGAGAGTAAACTAAGTTGTTAGTGATTAGTGGTTAGGGTTGAGGCATTTGGGAGTAACGGTATATTCTTGTACTGTTGAGAGTATAAAGATTGCCAACTAACAATGATAGGCAGCCTCTGACTCCCTTCGCTGTGCAGATAGCTACTCTATGACAATGCACTTAGCCAGTTACAAACTGGCGCCATTGGTAGCCACAAGTTACGCTGGCGCTAAACTTGCGGCAGGCAAGACTGTTTTAGGCCTAGTTTCTGAAAAATAGCTCCAAAACGTGTGAAGTGGAGAGCCATCTTCACTATAAAGAGAGGTTGGAGTAAGGCTGAAACTTTCTATATACCCATGGTCTTCAATTACGTACTTTGTAGTCTTAATTAAAGCATTCACCTTGCTAACCGAGATACTCATTTTTTTTGCCGGAGTTATTGTCAGTGCCTTTGGCACTATGATAGGTTTCGGCGGTGGAGTGTTCATGGTGCCAATCCTCATCATCTTCTTTCAATTCCCGATCGAGCTGGCCATTGGGTCGGCTATGTGCGCGTTGCTCCCCTCTGCCCTAATTTCTTCCATCTTTAACTACCGCGAAAAAAGCATTGATTATGTGGTAGCCTCGCTGCTGCAGCTACCTTCCATGATAGGCACAGTGATTGGAGCCTTTCTGGTGGCATATATACCGGTGCTGCAAATGCAGGCGTTTTTTGCGTTGTTCGTGATTGCCACCGGAATTTACATGCTGGCCACATACAAGAAAAAGCAGAAGCGCAAGCAAGGCATGATGTACCGCCTCAACCGCATGCCCACCTCCTTCATCCGTAAATTCCATACCAAGCACAAAGCGTACAGGTTAAACGGAAGCCTAATGGCTTTTTTCGGGCTCTGCACGGGTACATTGGCGGGATTGTTCGGGATAGGCGGCGGATTTTTGCAAACCCCTATCATGATCAGGGCTTTTAAAATTCCCTCCCAAATTGCCATTTCCACTTCGCTTTTCATTTTAGTAGTTACCAGCCTCTCGGGCATTTCATCGCACTATTGGCTAGGCCACATTGACTGGCGCAAAAGCCTACCCCTAATGCTGGCTTTTGCTGTAGGGGCTATGTTAGGTCGATTTTTAAAGAAGGAAGATCAGTCTAGCCAGCATACCTCAGAGAAAATGATTGGCATTGGTTTGCTTTTGGCCGGTGTTAGTGTGGTAGTGCACATCTTCCTGAAGTACGAGTTTTAGAGGTCCACTACTGACTCGGCTCTTTTAATGGCGCAAGCGTCCGCTTGTGTCCTTACGCTTATTTGAGTTGGGGCAGTTTTTAGTTGTTGTTGATAACACCAACAACGGCGGAGGGTAAAGCCGCTGCAGACAGGATAAGCCTGAAGACAGTTTATTTCCGCAATGCGTACGGACACAAGCGGACGCTTGCGCCATGACCAATTGCCATACGTTGCACTATAAACAAGCAAATTTCATTTTCAGCCTTATTCTCCTGAAACAGGCCTAAAACAAAAAGCGGCTGACTAGATTTCTCCAGTTAGCCGCTTTATATAATCTTAAAGCTGTCTTTTAGTCAATGTAGCCTTGCTCGCGCATCCAGTTGTCGTTGTAGATTTTGCCCAGGTAGCGGGTGCCGTGGTCTGGAAGTACAATTACCATCACGTCATTTTCGGTTAAGTGCTCTTTGGCATACTCCAGTGCCCCGTAAACCGCTGAGCCGCTAGACCAACCTACAAACAGTCCTTCTTCCTTGGCTAACCGGCGGGTCATAACGGCTCCGTCTTTGTCGCTTACTTTAATAAAGGTGTCAATGAGGCTGAAGTCTACGTTCTTGGGGAGAATGTCTTCGCCAATACCCTCGGTTTTGTAAGGGTAAATCTCGTTCTCGTCAAAAATACCGGTCTCTTTGTACTTCTTGAAAACAGAGCCATAGGTGTCAATACCCACAGACATCAGCTCTTTGTTCTGCTCTTTCAGGAATTTGGTGATACCGCAGATAGTTCCGCCGGTACCCACGCCCGCCGCGAAGCAGGTGATTTTACCGTCGGTCTGTTGCCAGATTTCAGGACCAGTGGTGTCATAATGAGCCGCGGTGTTAGAAAGGTTGTCGTACTGGTTTGGGTAAAACGAGTTCGGGATTTCCTGGTTCAGGCGCTTGGCCACTGAGTAGTAAGAATCTGGGTGCTCTGGCGCAACGTCAGTAGGACAAACCCGTACTTCAGCGCCAACCGCTTTCAGAATATCAATCTTCTCCTGGCTCTGCTTGTCAGACATAGTGAAAATACACTTATAACCTTTAGCAATAGCTGCCAACGCCAAACCCATGCCCGTGTTACCGGAGGTTCCTTCAATAATGGTTCCGCCAGGTTTCAAAATTCCAGCCTTCTCAGCGTCTTCAATCATGCGCAGCGCCATACGGTCTTTCACCGAGTTGCCTGGGTTAAAGTATTCTACTTTGGCCAGCACAGTGGCCTTGACACCTTGGGTAACGCTATTCAGTTTTACAAGCGGCGTGTTACCAATGGCTTCAATGATATTGTTCAAGTGCATATTTTAAAGACAGAATGAATAATTGACCAACAGAGGGAATGCCAAAATAAGTCACTCACCTTCTGTTTTAAAATAAAATAAATCTATACGTACTGATTCTGAGAATCAAGGACAAAGGTAACCAAAAATATTCGCCTAACGGATGTTTGGAGCCCAGCTGGGGTCATAAAAGCTGGTGGTGTCTCTAAAAAAGCGGTTATACCGGATGCGGGCCTGACGAATAGAGTCTTGTTGCAGCATTATGCGCTCTAGCGCTTTCTGCCGCTCCCGTTCTGCAATAAGTTGGGCTATGCGGCTACGCTGCCGCCCTTCTTTAGAGAACTGCTCATACAGGAAACTAAGCGGATTTAAGATAGGATTGATAGGCTCTGGCGGCCCCTCTGGAATAATGATGATGGGCACCGTCGGATTGATGCGGGGCTTGGGCGGCTCAGGGCGGGGCTTCATGTTCCGAAGCACCCGGTCTACTTTTTCTGCGCTGGCCATGGGTGACACCTTTACCTCTTTAAGCTGCACACTTTCTTCCTCCAATAGAATATTTACCCGCAGCTCGGTTACACTGCGCAAGGAGGGCACATAGTACTTTTGCTTATACCCTAAAAAACGGAACACCAATGTGTCTGAAGAAGGCATTTGAATCCGGAACCGGCCCTGCTCATCAGTAGCTAGGCCTTCACCAGTGCTTTTGCGGTACACAGAAACGCCGGCTATAGGTGTCTTATCTTTTTCCTGCAGCACCTGGCCGCTCACCCAGAGCATGTGCCCCGGCGTCTGAGCCTTTACACCAAACACCGCCCCCACCAATGCCCACAGGAAAAAAAGATACCGAAACTGTTTTGCCATACGCCGAAAAGCACATCTTGATGCTACAAAAGAAAAGGCTTGCCTTTCTAACGGGCAAGCCTTTCAAAATTAATCAGAGAACGGTTAATTCTCGACTTTTATTTTAGAATTATCGGTCTTGATTTTCATCTCATCGCCTTCCTTCTTTATTTTAAGATCATCTGTTTTCAGCTTTGACTCGTCGCCTTCGCGCTTGATCTTAACATCATCTGATTTGTATTTATACTCATCCCCTTCACGCTTTATCTTCACGTCATCGGTTTTAAGTTTTGCTTCCTCACCATCAATTTTCAATTTTCCACCGTTCTCGGCTTTAAACTTCATGTCTGCCTCGTAATATTTCTGACGGTTTGCCTGGTAAAGTTTAAATTGATCTGAAGTTAAAAAACCTCTCACCTCAGTGTCTACGGTGCTGTTAATGCTTTCCAACTCATTGTAGTAGTTGTCAGGGTAACTTGCCGTAGCCCCAGTAGCATTCATATTGGCATCCATTGATGCATCAGCCCCTATTGTCATGTCACCGCTATCTGCGGCAAAACCACCGCTACGGTTGGTGCTGCTGAAACGGGTTTCCAATTCGTCTATCTGCCGTGCTCGGTTATAGTACACTGTCCGCAGACGGGCTTGCGCTGAAGTATCTAAATCAAGATCCTGCGACACTTGGCTAACCATACGGTTAGCCCTGTCGCGGTATTCTTCGTCAAAGTTATATTCCTTTAAAGAAGAAGTGGTGTTGTCGCTAGGCCCAGCGGCGTTGTCTGGAGTGCTGCTGTCGTTTTCGTTGGTTTCTCTGGTGGTGCCTGCGTCTTCGCGGCAAGCGGAGAACACTAAAGCCCCAGCTGCCATCAGCATCAAAAATTGCTTTTTCATATTTTTCAGATGTCAGTTTAAAAATATGCTTATGCCACATTGGCCAAGCCCCTCATTGTACGCTCAGCAAAACCTCAGGTTACTTCATTATTGCACTTATCTAACACATCCTAAACAAAACTATCATTCACATATTTACCCAATTGAATTAAAAAAAGCTGTTTCAGGGCTAATTTCGTAAAAACAGCCCTGAAACAGCTTTTGCACTGTCTCACAAAATAAGTTTTAAAATTTTGAAGTTTAGGTTTAACTGCGCTTAAACTCGAACACAGTTATTTCCGGCAAAAAGCCCACGCGCCCGTGATAGCCCAAAAAGCCCAGCCCCACGTTCACGTACAGGTGCTGCCTTCCTTTTTTATACAGCCCAGCCCATTGTTTGTATACATATTGCACGGGACTCCATTTAAAACCCGGAATGTTTACCCCAAACTGCATGCCATGGGTGTGGCCAGAGAGGGTAAGGTCAATGTCAGGGTATTTCACGTTCACTTCGCCGTCCCAGTGTGAGGGGTCATGTGACAACAACACTTTGAATGGCAGTTCTTCAGTACCGGCATAGGCTTTGCCCAATTTACCGTATTTAGGAAACCGCATTTGCGCGCCCCAATTCTCCACTCCAAGAATTGCAATTTTCTGCCCATTTCGCTCCAGCACCTGGTGCTCATTTAAAAGCACTTTCCAGCCAGCCCGGCGCTGGTGCTGTATTAGCGTTTGAATGTTTTGAAGCTGCGCGTCCGGGCTGGGCCACTCCACGTAATCGCCGTAGTCATGGTTTCCTAAAATAGAGTACACGCCGTTAGGGGCCTTCACCTGAGCCAGAACATCAACGTACGGTTCTACCTCAGAGGCCAGGTTGTTCACCATGTCGCCGGTAAACACCACCACATCGGCTGCCTGTTTATTAATCAGCGCCACCGCTTCTTTAAGAGGCTCCGCAGAATGGAAACTTCCAGCGTGCATATCGGTAATCTGCAGCATTCTGAACCCGTCAAACGCTTGAGGCAGGTTCGGAAATTTCAGCGTCACTTTTTTCACCTGGTAAGCATAGGCACCACGTACCATTCCCCAAATAAGCGTGCCCAACGGAATAGCGCCCATCACCAAAGCCAGCTGGCTCATGAACTTGTGCCTTGAAAGGTCAAACTTCTCCTTTTCTGCCCCCCTAAAGTTGTTTGACAGCCACTGCGTAAGCCGCACCAGGTCATCCAGGAGCAGAAACAGCACCACCACCAACTTAGAGATAAACAAGATGAACAGCACATTGGCCACCTGCATGCGGGCAGGATTAGGTGCCGAACCTCTAGTTAGCAGTGCCAGCAATAGGGTGCCAAGGGTAAAGAGGCTGATTGCCCAGTAAATGACATAAACCGCCTTTTTTCCTCCTGAGGTGAGTCCCTCAGACACAGTGCGCACGGCTTGGAAAACATAAAGATCAATTAGAAATACCAGCAGTAGGGTAATGATCAAACGAACCATAGGTCTTATAAAGCATTAAAATGCGGCAAATATATGTCGCTACAACGAAGGGTTTACGGTAAATCGTTACCCACCGCTGAACTATTTCTTCGGCTTTAGAATTCTATTGGCAATTTCAGATTGATTTCAGAAAAAGAAGCTTAAAACACATGTCTACCGTGTACGCCGCCGCCCCTCTCTCTATCAAATCATGGGCCGAAGAAGACCGCCCCCGCGAAAAACTCCTGCTTAAAGGCCGCGCCGCCCTCTCAGATGCCGAATTGATTGGTATTCTCATAGGCTCCGGCACCGCCAAGTTGAGTGCGGTAGATGTGGCAAAGTTGATTTTACAGGCCGTAGACAACGACCTAAACGCCCTAGCCCGCCTTACAGTAAAGGAACTGCAGAAGCATAAAGGTATTGGCGAGGCCAAAGCCATTTCTATTGTGGCCGCGCTGGAACTGGGCCGAAGACGCAAAGAAGCCGCCCCCACCGTAAAAACCCGCATCACCTGCTCCACCGACATTTACGAGTACATCCGTCCGCATTTACTGGATTTGCCGCACGAGGAGTTTTGGATTATCTTGCTCAACCGCGCCAACACCATCATGAAGAAGATCCAGATCAGCAGCGGCGGGGTGGCCGGCACCGTGGCCGACCCGAAGCTGATTTTCAAGCACGCTCTGGAGAATTTGGCCAGTGCCATCATTCTGGTACACAACCACCCATCGGGACAGTTAAAACCTAGCGCCGCTGATATTTCTCTAACCAAAAAGCTGCAGGAGGCCGGAAAAGTGTTAGATCTGCCAATTTTGGATCATTTAATTTTTACGGACAGCAGCTATTACAGCTTTGCTGATGAAGACCTTCTTTAGGAATAGTTGATTGCTGGTTGTTGATTGTTTAACAGAAAAAGCAGTCACTAAAAAGTGGCTGCCTTTTCTGTTTTTGACCTCTTTTTAAGAAAACAAGCCCAAAACGTAACTTTAGAATCACTTCATACTTGGGAAGTGGAGGTTTCCACTTTTCTTTCCGAACTTGCGCGCTCAACCTGCCTTAGTTCATGAAAGGAATAAAATACATCATCATTCTGGGCGTGCTGCTCATCTTCGGTTATTTGGTCAAAGACCTGTTCTTCAACGATGAGAGCTATGTACAAGCTGTTCAGAGGTTTCGGGAAAACAAAGACCTGAACTTCCATAGCGTCACCAATTCTCCGCTGCCAGACTCCATCCGTCGCACCTTCAGAGGCTTGAATTATTACACCCCATCCCGCGACTATGAAATAACTGCTGACTTCAAGGCCGAAGAGCGGCCGGAGCCAGTAGCAATGCCCATGACTACTGGCACGCAGGAACCTTACTACGTGAAAGGCAAAGCCACCTTTGAACTTGAAGGCCAGGAGCACACCCTCACCCTTTACCAAAAAGCCGGCACCACCTCAGATTCGCTTTTCATTCCGTTCACCGACCAAACCAATGGCTTCGAGACCTACGGCGGTGGCCGCTATTTAGACGCCATTCCAAACGGCAGCAATATTGTACTGGATTTTAACAGAGCCTACAACCCGTTCTGCGCTTACAATCCTGATTTCGCCTGCCCCATGCCCCCGGCTGAAAACCGGCTAAAGGTGAAAATTCCTGCAGGCGAGAAGAATTATGCCAAGTGAAACTTGGCAAGTCTTGAGTCGCGAGTCCTGAGTCCCGAGTCAGAAGAAGTAAAGCCTAGCAAGCTCCAATGAACTCGCAGTGTCTTCCAGACCTGCGAGCGCTTTTGCCAGTTGCCATTCAGAACGCAGCAACTTCAACCAGAAAGGCAAAATAACATGCTGACTCAAAACTCGCGACTCAGAACTCACGACTCCAAAAACATTTTATTCCATGTTTACCAGTTTTTGGTAATTTTGAAAATTGTAGCCCGAAAACGGCTGGTGGTGCGGCGTGGCTGCACCCGTCATAAACAGAGAACACAATACCATGCGCATATCACTTGATTGGCTCAAGACTTTAATATCTATCAATAAACCCGCCCAGGAAGTTGGCAAACTCCTCACTGATGCCGGCTTGGAGGTAGAAGGCATTGACACCGTAGAGGTTGTACCCGGCGGCCTGAAAGGCATGGTCATTGGCGAGGTACTCACCTGCGCCAAACACCCCGATGCCGACAAACTAAGTGTAACCACCGTTGACATAGGCGAAGGCGACCCGAAACACATTGTCTGTGGTGCCCCTAATGTGGCAGCCGGTCAAAAAGTAGTGGTGGCTACCGTGGGAGCCACTTTGTACCCAGCAGGCGGTGAACCTTTCCAAATCAAAAAGTCAAAGATCAGAGGAGCCGTATCGGAGGGTATGATTTGCGCCGAAGATGAGATTGGCCTTGGCACCGACCACGGCGGCATCATGGTGTTGGACACGGATTTACCCAACGGTACTCCGGCTGCACAGTACTTCGGCTTGGCCTCAGATGAAGTGTTTGAAATTGGCCTCACCCCGAACCGCGCCGACGCCGCTTCGCATTTGGGCGTGGCGCGTGACCTGCAGGCCCTACTTAAAACGCCTTACCAACTGCCCGACCTGAGCGGCTTCAAGGTTGCCAATACCAACCTGCCTATTTCAGTGGAGATTGAAAACGTAGAGGCTTGCCCGCGCTATGCCGGAGTAACGGTTTCTGGAGTGAAAGTGCAGGAGTCACCAAAGTGGTTGCAGCAGCGTTTACGCGCCATTGGCCTGTCGCCTATCAACAACGTGGTGGATGTTACAAATTACGTGTTGCACGAGCTGGGCCAACCGCTGCATGCTTTTGACGCTGCCAAAATCAAGGGCGGCAAAATCATTGTGAAGAATGCTGCCGAAGGCGCTAAATTCACCACGCTTGACAGTGTGGAGCGGACGCTTCGTGCGGAAGACTTGACCATCAGCAACGCAGAGGAGCCGATGGTGTTAGCGGGTGTTTTCGGAGGCTTGAACTCAGGAGTAACCGAAGAAACGCAGAACATTTTCATCGAGAGCGCTTACTTCTCCCCTGCCGGCATCAGAAAAACAAGCCAGACGCACGGCATTAAAACTGATTCTTCGTTCCGTTTTGAGCGCGGCACTGACCCTAACATGGTCATCACAGCTCTTAAGCGGGCTGCCCTTCTTATACAGGAAGTAGCCGGTGGCGAGATTTCTTCTGAAATTGTAGACGTGTACCCTACTCCGGTAGAGCCTACCCAAATTCAGGTGAGCTACGCCAGAATAAACCAACTGATTGGCCAAAACATCGGTGAAGACAGAATCAAAGAAATTCTGACAGACTTGGGCATTGAAGTGGCCGAGGAAACGGCAGAAGGTTTGCTGCTGACCGTGCCACCTTACAAAGTTGACGTGACCCGTGAGGCTGATGTGGTGGAGGAAGTGCTGCGTATCTATGGCTACAACAACATTACGCTGAGCGAGAATTTGGCGGCCAGCTACTTGGCACAGTTCCCGAACCCAGACCCTGAGGTAATCACCAAGCGCATAGCGGATTCTCTGGCGGCCAATGGGTATTTGGAGATGATTACCAACTCGCTCACGAACTCCAACTACTACAAAGACTCTGAAGGAAACACGCCGTCAGAACTGGTACCTATTTTGAACTACAACTCTGAGGACCTTGACGCTATGCGCTTAACTCTGGTGTACTCAGGACTGGAAGTTCTGCGCCACAACATTAACCGCCGCCAGCGTGACCTGAAGGTTTTTGAAATTGGTAAAGTATACCGCAAAGACGGCGAAAAATTCAAAGAGAACAACTATCTTGCTCTGTTCCTGACTGGCAACAAAGCTTCTGAAAGCTGGCAACAAGCCACTAGCAAAGGTTCTTTCCATGATTTGGCAGGTCAGATACAGCAAGTGCTTACGCTTTGCCGCCAGCCTAACTATACCACCAAACCAAGTGAACACCCTTACTTGGCCGGTGGCGTGGTTTACCAGAAGGGCGATGTCACGCTAGGCCATGTAGGCTTGCTGAAAGACAGCGTGTGCAAACAGGTTGACGTGAAAGAGCAAGTGTGGTACGCAGAGCTCAATTGGGATTACCTGCTACGCAACTACAAAGACAAGCTGGTGTTTGAGGAATTATCTAAGTTCCCTGAGGTGCGCCGTGACCTGAGTCTGGTGCTGGACAAAACCGTTACCTTTGACCAGATAAAGCAAGTGGCTCAGCGCGTGGAAAGAAAATTATTGCAAGACGTGAACGTGTTTGACGTGTATGAGGGCGATAAAATTGAAAGTGGTAAAAAAGCCATTGCCATCAGTTTCACGCTGCAAGACAAAAGCCAGACCCTGACCGACAAGGTAATTGATTCAACCATGAACCGGTTGATGCAACAGTTTGAGCACCAATTAGGAGCCGTAATCCGGAAGTAAAATGCCTAACCAAAGCTACCTTCAGCAGATACAGTCCATTGAGGGCAAAGTACACCAACTGGTACAGAAATACCAGGCTGGGCAGGAACAGCTACAGGCCGCTCACCGCGAAATTGAGCGTTTGCAACAGGTCATTCAGGAAAAAGACTCTGAGATAAAAAATTTTCAGAATCAAGATAATATTAGTAAAATTGTACAAACCATAGCAGTAGACACTACCAGTTCAACGGAACTGAAGCTGAAAATAAACGAGTACCTGAGAGAAATCGACAAGTGCATCGCTTATTTAAGGGAATAGGAGAACGGGCTGTCTGGTTGCGAATGTTATTTGTTCTCTCTTTACGCGTGATTACACGCTTTTTTACAATAAAGAACCTTAGGATTGAGATGCGGCATTTTTACACCTGTAGTACATCGCACTGCAACCTGATAACAGACCAACGCGCCACGGCAGCACAATACAGCATCTGGAAATGAGTGAGTTATCTATACGAATCAAGATAGCCGACCGCGAGTATCCGATGCGGGTAAACGAGGACGAGGAAGAAAGGCTACGGCAAGCGGGTAAGTACCTGAACGAACGCATCCGTTTATTCAGGGAGCAGTTTGGCATACATGACAAGCAAGATTTGCTGGCCATGATTGCCCTTGAAACCGCCGCCGATAAGATAAAGACGGAAGACGACGCCGTACAGACCCAACTTACGTTGGAGCAGAAACTCTCTTCGCTGAATCAATTGCTCTCTTCTCTGCAGCTCGGATAACCCTATCCACTGGCTAAGTGTCATTGCTATAACAGAACCCTTTAACGTTATAGTCATGACTATTTATATCATTTTAGCAGCGGTAGTAGGCGCTGGCATAGGTTTCTATGTCGGGCGGGTGCTGCTGATGAAGCTCTTTAAAGAGCAGGAAGAACAAGCCAACGAGCGCGCCAAACTCATCATCCGCGAAGCGGAAGCAAAAGCAGAAAGCCAGAAGAAAGAAAAAATGCTGGAAGCTAAGGAACATTTCCTTAAGCTGAAAGCTGAGCACGAGGAGCAGGCCAACCATAAGAAAAACATCATCATCCAGAATGAGAACAAGGTAAAGCAGCGTGAGCAACTGGTGGCCAAGCAGCAGGAAGACCTGAAGAAAAAAGAGCAGGAAACCGATTCGCTTCAGAACAAACTAAACCAGCAGCTGGAAGGCTTTAACAAGCGCAAAGAAGACCTGGAGGCCCAATACAAAGATAAGCTGGCCAAGGTTGAAAAAGACCACCACGAGATTCTGAGCCGTCTGGAGCGCATTGCCAACTTAAGCGCAGAAGAAGCCCGTGAGCAACTGGTGGAGAACCTGAAATCTGAAGCCTCTACCCGCGCCTCTTCTTACATCAAAGACATTGTGGCCGAGGCCAAACTCACCGCTACGAAAGAAGCCAAAAAGGTAGTGATTGAGACCATTCAGCGCACCGCCGCTGAACACGCTATTGAGAACTGCGTGTCCATCTTCAACATTGAGTCAGACGACATTAAAGGTAAGATCATCGGTCGTGAAGGCCGTAACATCCGTGCTTTGGAAGCTGCTACTGGCGTTGAAATTATTGTGGATGACACTCCAGAAGCCATCATCATTTCTGGTTTTGACCCCGTTAGACGTGAGATTGCCCGCCTCTCTCTGCACCGTTTAGTAGCTGACGGACGTATTCATCCAGCCCGCATTGAGGAAGTGGTGGCCAAAACGAAGAAAAGCATTGACGAGGAAATCATCGAGATTGGTGAGCGTACCGCCATTGACTTAGGCATTCACGGTCTGCACCCAGAACTGATTAGAATGGTAGGCCGCATGCGCTTCCGTTCTTCGTACGGTCAGAACTTGCTGCAGCACTCTCGTGAAGTAGCCAATCTTTGCGCCACCATGGCCGCTGAACTTGGCCTAAACGTAAAGCACGCCAAACGTGCCGGCTTACTCCACGACATTGGAAAAGTAACCACAGAAGAACCAGAATTGCCACACGCCATTATTGGCATGCAGCTGGCCCAGAAGTACAAAGAGCACCCAGACGTGTGCAACGCCATCGGTGCTCACCACGATGAGATTGAGATGACCGCTATGATTTCGCCAATCATCCAGTCATGCGATGCTATCTCCGGCTCCCGCCCTGGTGCCCGCCGCGAGATCATGGAGTCTTACATCAAGCGTCTGAAGGAACTGGAAGAAACTGCTCACTCCTTTGAAGGCGTGAATCAGTGTTACGCCATTCAAGCCGGCCGTGAGCTCCGCGTGATGGTAGACGCCGACAACGTCACCGACGAACGCGCCTCCCAGCTGTCTTTCGACATCTCGCAGAAGATTGAGAAAGAAATGCAGTACCCTGGCCAGATTAAAATCACCGTGATTAGGGAAATGCGCTCGGTGGCTTACGCCAAGTAAGTTTCATCGATAGTTATTCATCACTAGTTGTTTGTTTTCAGTTCCGTTTTCGAACTAATTTCTGAATAATAAGCCTAAAACGCCTTCTGCTGAAAAGTGGAAGGCGTTTTTATTTTAAGCTTAGGGGAAACTTCTGTTCTGGTTTCATCTGGCGCAAGCGTCCGCTTGTGTCCGCACGCATTCCAGATACTCCCCCTTTGAAGGGGGCGAAAGGGGATGTTTACAAAGGAGTGTCCACGCATTGCTGATAACCTATTTGGAGGGGCAGGGCTAGATAGCCTCTTGTTCGGTCATCCCGAGCGGCGACGAGGGATCTAACGAAGACATCTTATAGCAGAATGTAATGCGGCGGCCACCGCAGCGGACAGGTCAAGCCCTGTCCGTACATTATATTATCTGGCATGCCGAATCCGGCTGGTGTAAACATCCCCCTGCCCCCTTCAAAGGGGGAGTTTCTACTGGAGTAGCAAATGCACAATTAAAAGGCTTTTACAGCAACCAGCAGACCGGCCATAAACGCTTGCTGAAAATACGTTGTGGTGTTTTTCAGACCTACCAGTGTTTCCGGCCTGCTTTTCAAAAACAAGTCAATACAGATAATAAAAGAAAACCGCGAAAGCTTTTCAGCTCTCGCGGTTTCTTGGCCCACTGCCGCTTTCACGGCAGTGGGATGTATTATATAAAAGTGAAGAAGCTTAACGGATAACTTTGCTCACACCCACCACCACGGCAGCAATGCGCACGGCATCAAAAATACGCTGCTCAGAGGCACCAAGTTTACGTACCGAATCCTCGTGAGAGGTAACGCAGCGCTCACAGCCGTTGATGGCGGAGATGGCCAAACTTACCAACTCGAAGAACTCTTTACCACCCACTGGGTTCATCATGATGTTCATTTTCACTTTTGCCGGAGCCGACTCATAAAAGTCGGTGTGCATGAAGTGTTTGAAACGGTACAGGATGTTGTTCGTGCTCAGCAGTGAGGTAACTGCTACGGCCTCGGCCAACTCGGCTTCAGAGGCTCCGTTGGCGGCTGCCAGTTCGCGGAAAGCATTAGTGAGGGCGTTGTTCTCTTCATTCACCGCTGCTGATAAGGCAACTAAATAAGCCTCTTTCAGGGTCAGGGTTTCTGCCTGCAGCGACGTTTTAAGGTTGATGCGCAGGTCCTTCAGGTACTTTGACTCGCCTTGCACCAATTGGTCTAAACGGGCGAAGTTATGGTCAGAAAGGCCAAGGTCTTTCAGGAAATCTTGTTGGGTCTCTTGTATTACAGAAAGCATGATATTAATTGCTTATTGTTGATGGTTGAATGTTTTGTAGAAAGGAGAATTAGTTATTAAGCCTGTCAGAGAATCTGCACTTGGAGTAGTTGTGCGTGAGGGATAGCAGCGGAAAGCCCACAGGGCAAGGCACGTAGCCCGAGGACTTGCAGCGGATAGCCCGACCCTTTAGGGGCACGCCAGAAAAGAGTCTCTGAGACTTGAGTTCTGAGTCGCGAGTCTGGGAATAAAGAAATTTACGGCAGCTGTTTTAGGACTACTTTTTGAAAAACAGGCTAATAACAGGAGGTAAACTTTCTTCTTCTGTTGGCAAAAAACACCAGCTTGGAAAAGGATCTTTTCTCCATCAGCCTTTCTTAAAGCTTAAAATACCTGATCGCTTTTCCCTCGAAAACTAAGAACGAGTAATCAGCAGCTAATTTGTTTGCGAGGGCCGGAAACCTCTGTCAGTAGCTCCCGGCCCGTCGCAAACTCCCTTTAAAACAAATTCTTCAGGTTGAAATTTATGCGGATAAGGTAGCTTCGCCTTTTTTCCAGTTACAAGGGCACAGCTCATCAGTTTGCAGGGCGTCCAGCACGCGTAGTACTTCGGCCACGTTACGGCCTACGCTTAAGCCGTTCACGCTCACCCACTGAATGATACCTTGTGGATCAACAATATAAGTAACACGGTACGCTACTTTTTCTTCGGCGTCTAGGATGCCAAGTTCTTCGGCTAAAGACTTTGAAGTGTCAGCCAGCATCGGGAAACGAAGGCCACGCAGATCATCGTGGTCGCGGCGCCAGGCGGCGTGCACGAACTCTGAATCGGTAGAGGCACCAATCAATTGGGCATCACGGTCACGGAACTCGTCGTAGTTTTTGTTGAACTCGGCAATTTCAGTAGGGCAAACAAAGGTGAAATCCTTAGGCCACCAGAACATCACCAACCACTGGTCTTTGGCGCGGTGCTCTTGCTCGGTGATGGTTCTAAACTCTTGGTCTTTTTCTAAAGACACAACAGCTTTTTTAGAAAAGGCAGGGAACTCTGCCCCAACAGATAATACTCGGTTTTGGTACATGATAAATATATAGCTAGTAAAAAATTAACAAAGGGTTCAGTAGGGCTGGCGCTGTTTATTTGGCTAAGAAGGCATTTAGCATCCAAAGCGTTTTCTCCAGTGTGTTCAGGTCATCTGAGATCAAGCCTTGTGTGCCTTCATCATCTAAGTCAGATGCCAAAGTCAATACCTCACGCTCCAGCTGAATAATTTGTCCAATGTTTTGAACAGTGGTACTTACTGTTTCCTGATCTGAAGTAAGATTATGAGCTTCTTTGATAGAAGAGTGTTGCAAATACTCAGAGAAGCTGTGCAGCGGGGTATGGCGAAGGGTTAAAATTCGCTCGGCTATTTCATCGATTTTCTCGATGGCCGCCGTATAGAGTTCTTCAAACTTTTCGTGCAACTGGAAGAAGTTTGGGCCTTTTATGTTCCAGTGGAAGGCTCTGAGGTTTTGGTAGTACACATGGTAATTGGCCAGTAACTCATTCAGTTTTACAGCCAGCTCTTTGGTGTCTTTACGCTCCAAGCCCAATTGGTTTGTCGTTTCCATAGTTTTTAAGATTAGTTGGTGTGACAATTACTATTGTCTAACCTTACGACAAAGGTGAGGGAAACGGTTTTATAGATCAAATTAATAAATACTATGAGTATATAGCTTAAAACTATCATATATACGTTCTCTATATAATCAATTTATTATCATATACTTATGAAGAAAAACTAAGCTTTATATTTTAATTGTATAATATTTATACCTAATCTTACATGGAAATTTGCCTTAAAAACAATCTCCCATAAGCGCTGTTACTCTCTTTTTTAGATTATATAAATGACAATCACCCAATTAGAGTATTTACTGGCTGTAGACACTTACCGGCACTTTGCAACTGCCGCTGAAAAGTGCTTTGTTACCCAGCCAACTCTTAGTATGCAGCTCCAGAAAATGGAAGAGGAGCTGGGGGTGCAGCTGTTTGACCGTAGCCGGGTGCCGGTACGACCAACTGAATTGGGAAAAGAAGTCATCACCCAAGCTCGGATTGCCGTAGCCGAATTCAAAAAGATAGAGGAGATTGTTCAGGTGCAGCGAGATGGTGTGAGTGGTGAATTGCGTGTAGGAGTCATCCCTACCCTAGCTCCATACCTTATCCCGCTCTTTATTACTGATTTTATCAAGAAGTACCCGCAAGTACATGTTACCATACAGGAAATGGTAACCAGCAGTATTGTAGAAAAGCTACGCCTGGAGTTGATTGATGTGGGCTTGCTGGTAACTCCTCTGCAAGACAAATCTATTTTTGAGATACCTCTCTTTTACGAAGCTTTTGTTGGCTACCTGCACCAAGACCACCCGCTGGCGGAGCAAAAGGAAATTACTCCAGACAATATTGACTCTTCAGACCTGTGGCTACTGAACGAGGGCCACTGTTTCCGTAGCCAGGTACTGCAACTATGCAACCGCGCCAAGAGCTCTAAAAACATGCATCTGGACTATGAGAGCGGCTCATTAGAAACCCTTAAGCGCATTGTGGAAACCCAGAGCGGCATGACGCTGCTGCCGGAGCTCTCTGTGCTAGACTTGCCTCAGAATAAAAAAGCGGTGATACGCCCGTTTGCTGAACCACAGCCACTGCGTGAGGTGAGCTTGGTGGTGCACCGGAGTTTCCTGAAGAAAAAGATGATTGAGTCTCTCCGCGAGGAAATACTTTCTCACTTGCCAGACGGGCTGCGCGAGCGGAACCCCGTGCGGGTAGTGAAGATAAAGTAATGGCGTTTTATGGCTGATTTTAAGAAAATAGCCATAAAACGAGAAATGTAAAGTTGTGAGAAGTCAGCCTTTAAACAATCGTTACTTTTACCCCCATTCCTTGTAAACTTTTAAAGGTGTGGTCTGAAATTCCTTTATCTGTAATAATCTGGTCAATTTCATCAAAGCCACAAATTTTCCCAAAGCCCCGTTTCCCAAACTTAGAGGAATCTGCCAACACAATGGCTTTCTGTGAAATATTGATCATTTGTCTGTTCAAATGTGCTTCCATCACGTTGGTTGTGGTTAAACCAAACTCCAAGTCAATTCCATCCACACCCAAAAACAACTTGCTGCAGGAGAAATCAGCCAATACACTTTCAGCATAAGGACCAGTTACAGAAGAGGAGCTTCTTCTTAAAATGCCGCCTAACTGAATTACCTCTACCTCAGGGTGGTGAAGCAACTCAAGAGCAACATTTAAAGCCGAAGTTATGACTGTAAGGTTTTTAAGTAAACTTGGTTGAATAAGTTTGGCCAGCGCCAGCACGGTAGTACCAGAAGCAATCAAAATAGAATCATTTGGCTCTATCAAACCTGCCGCTGCCAGCGCTATACGGTTCTTTTCACTTGCCTGTAAATTCTCCTTCTCATTTACAGGCAAGTCAATTGTGTAAGGGTTATATTGGGTAGCCCCCCCATGCGTCCTAAACAGCAACCCCTTATCTTCTAACAGCTTCAGGTCTTTTCTGATAGTAACAGATGATACCCTTAACTCATCACACAAATCTATTACTGCCACCTGCCCTTTCTGCTGGAGCTTATTTATTATATGCTGATGCCTTTCGGTTAAATTTATCATTGGTGACACATCAAGTAATTAACAATAAAACGAAACAACTTGTAATATTCAGCCATTTATATACAATATTTAATTCTTTCTTACTAAATCCAAACCGCCTAAATAAATCAGCACCCAAAATAAACTTACCTGCAACACCACCTATTGGCTACACCACAATGTATAGCTGCTTTCATTCTATAGATATAACCCTGTTCTTCAGATAATATTATGCAAAAATGAGGCTCCCCATAAATATTTAGTTTTGTTTAAAATACCAATGCTTGCTTATGCTTGACAGACTGAATCACCTTCTTTATCTGGAAGAATGGAAAACAAACTAATGTAGCACGCTTTACTTTCAGCCAACTTAAGATATTGCCATTCTTTCAAAAAAACTCATGTACCATATAATAAAATTATTTTATTTCTTTTGGTTTTAATAAATAACTAACATACTTTTAATACGGAAGCATATGAAAGCACTTTATATAAATTACAACACAAGTGAAACAAAAAGAACGCAAAATTTTACATTTCAACAGAGAATCGTTCTTAGAGCAAGTTAAAAACCATGACACTCCATGGGACATGATTGTAATTGGCGGCGGCGCCACAGGACTGGGAGTAGCGCTGGATGCAGCTTCAAGAGGCTTTAAGACCTTACTGCTAGAACAGGCAGACTATGCAAAAGGAACCTCCAGCAGGAGTACCAAATTAGTACATGGAGGTGTCCGTTATTTGGCTCAGGGGGACATAAAGTTAGTATATGAGGCTCTTTATGAAAGAGGGCTTTTACTGCAGAATGCGCCTCACCTGGTAAACATACAGTCTTTTGTGATACCTAACTACAGCTGGTGGAACGAACTATTGTATGGAGTGGGGCTAACGGTCTATGATCTAATGGCTGGCAAGTACCGCTTAGACAAAACCTCTGTTTTGTCTGGTAAAAAAGTAGCTAAACTATTGCCTAACATACAGTCCGCGGGGCTAAAAGGTGGCGTTCAATACTTTGACGGCCAGTTTGACGATGCCCGGCTCGCCCTAAACCTTGCCCAAACCTGTGCCGAGCAGGGCGGTGCCCTAATCAATTACATGCCTGTAGTGGATCTTTTGAAAGATGCACAGGGCAAAGTTAATGGGGTGAAAGCAATGGATTTAGAATCGGGGAAGGAGTATCTGCTACCATCAAAAACAGTAGTAAATGCCACAGGCGTTTTTGTTGATGAGATCCTGCAGATGAATGCGCCAGAGCAGCAGCCATTGGTAAGGCCAAGCCAGGGGGTGCACGTGGTGCTCGATAGTTCTTTTTTAGAGGGCAACCATGCCTTAATGATTCCCAAAACTCCAGATGGACGGGTTCTATTTATAGTACCCTGGCACCAGCACCTTCTGGTAGGCACTACCGACACTCCTCTTGACCAAAGCAGCTTAGAACCAAGACCACTAGATCAGGAAATAGATTTTATTTTAGAGACCGCTGGCAAATACTTGGTGCGCAAACCCGGCAAGGCAGATGTTTTAAGTGTTTTTGCCGGCTTGCGTCCGCTAGCAGCCCCTAAAAAGGACACGAACAGCACCAAAGAGATTTCCAGAAGCCACAAACTTCTGGTAGACTCTTCGGGCCTCTTGACAATTACCGGAGGCAAATGGACCACTTACCGGAAAATGGCGCAGGACACAGTAGACAAAGCCATTGAAATTGGACTTCTGCCTAAAAAAAACTGCATTACCTCCAACCTTAAAATTCATGGATACGCGGCTCCGCAGGAATACTCTGAATATTTAGACATTTATGGGTCTGACAAGGCCTCTATACTTAAACTTGCCACTGAATTTCCAGAATTAGCTAAGCCTTTACATGCGCGGTTCCCTAACATAGCTGCAGAAGTAGTTTGGTCTGTTCAGAATGAAATGGCCAGAACTGTAGAGGATGTCTTAGCCAGAAGAATGAGAATCTTGTTCTTAGATGCCAAGGCTGCCATAGAAATGGTTCCTGAAGTGGCAAGGCTTATGGCACAGGAGTTACGTCATGGCCATGAATGGCAACAGCAGCAGACCAAGGCTTTTTTCTCTCTTGCCTCCCGCTATTTATTAACACCATTATCACCTGAACATTCAATGGCACCATCCTTCAGATAACCATCAGAAACTATGGCTAAATATATACTCTCTTTTGACCAAGGCACCACAAGCTCTCGTGCAATAGTTTTTAACAAACAAGGAAATATTGTATCGCTAGCACAGAAAGAATTCACTCAAATTTACCCTGAACCTGGTTGGGTAGAGCATGATTCCAGTGAAATATGGTCAACTCAGGTTGGAGTTGCCGCAGAGGCTGTCTCTAAGGCTGGCTTAAGGGCAGAAGACATTGCCGCTATAGGCATCACAAATCAACGGGAAACTACAGTGGTCTGGGACCGCAGAACCGGATCAGCTATCTGCAACGCCATTGTCTGGCAAGACCGCCGCACCGCCTCCTACTGTGACAGCCTAAAGGCACAAGGCCTGGAAGACATGATACAGCAGAAAACTGGTTTGGTGATAGATGCCTACTTTTCAGCCACTAAAATTAAGTGGATGCTGGAAAATGTACCCGGTGCCAGAGAAAAGGCAGACGAAGGCCAGCTGGCTTTCGGGACAATAGACTCTTGGCTTATCTGGAACTTGACCAGAGGGAAAGTACACGCAACAGATGTCACTAACGCGTCTCGCACACTTCTCTATAACATTCACACTTTAGATTGGGATAATGATTTGCTGTCTCTTTTTGATATACCCCACAGCATGCTGCCCCAAGTAAAGTCTTCCAGCGAAATAGTAGGCGAGACTTCCGGCTCATTGTTTGCCACCTCAATTCCCATTGCGGGTATTGCAGGAGATCAACACGCCGCGCTGTTTGGGCAAATGTGTACAAAGCCAGGCATGGTGAAAAACACCTACGGCACCGGTTGCTTCATGCTAATGAACATTGGCGAGAAACCTATTCTTTCCACAAACAAACTAGTCACCACCATTGCCTGGAAAATAGGAGACCAGATCCAATACGCCTTAGAAGGCAGCATCTTTATAGCCGGGGCAGTGGTTCAATGGCTCCGCGATGGCCTTGGTATTATCTCCCACTCCGCCCAGGTAGAGGAGCTTGCCCAGAAGGCAACCAGTAGCGAGGGTGTTTACATGGTACCTGCATTTGCCGGGTTAGGTGCGCCGCATTGGAACCAGCATGCCCGTGGCACCATAGTGGGCATGACCCGTGGCACAACATCTGCTCATCTTGCAAGAGCCGCCCTGGAGAGTATCGCCTTCCAAACCAGAGAAGTTTTAAAAGCCATGGAGGCCGATTCTGGCATATCCATAAAAGAACTGCGAGTAGACGGAGGAGCGACAGAAAACAACCTTCTCATGCAATTTCAGGCGGACATTCTTAATGCCTCTGTAGTACAGCCTGCTATAACCGAAGTGACCGCCATTGGAGCCGCCTATCTTGCCGGGCTTGCCACTGGCTTCTGGGAGAACGTGGAAGAAATACAGGAGCAATGGGAAATCAAGAAAAGCTTCAAAGCCAACCATGAATTTCCAACCGAGGTGCTAGTAGAGGGTTGGGAAAGAGCCGTAAGAGCCGCTAAGGTATGGGCGGAAGATAGTAAAGCAGAAACTGTAACTTCTTTAACATAAGATCTTATGTCAGCATTTACTGCCGAAGTTATAGGTACTTTGTTCCTGATCTTATTAGGAGGAGGCGTTGTGGCCAACGTAGTGCTGAAGGGCACCAAAGGACACAATAGCGGTTGGATTGTCATTACAACCGGTTGGGCTCTCTCTGTTTTTGCTGGTGTGGTCATTGCAGGCCCTTATAGTGGCGCTCACCTCAATCCGGCAGTCAGCATAGGATTAGCCATTGTAGGGAAATTTGAGTGGAGCCTAGTTGGCTGGTATGTTTTAGCACAGCTAATAGGAGCCATTACAGGAGCCCTTCTTGTTTGGCTTCTATATAGACCACATTTCGACTCTACCGAAGACCCCCAGTTGCATTTGGCTGTCTTTAGCACAGGCCCAGCTATTCGGCACCCAGTGTCAAACTTCTTCAGTGAAGCAGTAGGCACCTTTGTTTTGATTTTTGTTATCCTTTACATCACAAACCCGGAAATGGGCGACGAGAAAACACCTATAGGCATGGGGTCTTTAGGAGCGCTGCCAGTGACATTTCTAGTCTGGGGAATTGGTTTATCACTTGGTGGAACTACTGGTTATGCTATTAACCCCGCACGCGATTTAGGACCACGCATAGTGCATAGCTTGGTGCCAATAAAGAATAAATGCCATAGCGACTGGCGGTATGCTTGGGTGCCGATAGTGGGGCCCATTTTCGGTGCAAGCACTGCTGCATGTTTATATCTATTTCTGCAATAAATCACAGCCATGGCACCTAAAGCGACTATTACAGCCCAAAGATTAAGCTTTTGTAAAGTCTTTCTAACAATGCGCAACAAAAGCATATACGCGGCTACTTTTGACAAAAAATTTAAAAACTCACCCACACCATTTCAAGTCCTCCCCCTGTGAAAGTATTGAATAAACAGTCTACATCCGTTAACGGAAAGTCAAGGAAAAACCTCTTTTCGCCCCCTCCGCATAAAGAGGAACTACCCGTGCAGCGAATTGACCCAGAATACAAAAGGCTTCGCCTGCAGGTGTTCATGGGTATTTTCATTGGGTATGCAGGCTATTATTTGGTTCGGAAGAACTTTTCAATGGTCATGCCAGATCTGATTGCCCAAGGATTTTCAAAGGCTGACCTTGGCTTTGCCTTGTCTGGGGTGTCTATTGCTTACGGGCTGAGCAAGTTCTTAATGGGCAGCTTATCAGACCGCAGCAATGCCCGTATTTTTTTGAGCGTTGGTCTGTTGCTTTCTGCCCTTACCACTATTCTGATGGGGGTGGCAACTTGGGCCACCAGTTCCATTTTGATCATGTTTGCGCTCCTGTTCCTGAACGGTTGGTTTCAAGGCATGGGTTGGCCGCCTTGCGGTAGGGTAATGGTACACTGGTTCTCTACTAAGGAACGAGGCACCAAAATGTCTATCTGGAACGTGGCGCACAACATCGGTGGCGGACTAGTGGGTCCTTTAACCATTGCCGCTGTAGCCATATTTGGTACCTGGCAAAGTAAATTCTATTTCCCAGGCATGATTGCAGTTGGTGTAGCGGCCATTGTCTACCTGCTTGTTCGTGACACTCCTCAATCATGTGGGTTGCCAGCTATTGAAAAGTACAGAAACGATTATCCAAAAGATTATTCTGAACAGCACGAGCAGGAACTCACTGCACGGCAGATATTCTTCAATTTTGTATTCAACAACAGAGTACTCTGGTACATTGCTTTTGCCAATGCCTTTGTCTATCTGGTTCGTTATGGAATTTTAGATTGGGCACCTACTTATTTAGAAGAAGCGAAAGGCTTTTCTGTAAAAGAAACGGGTTGGGCGTACTTCGCTTACGAATATGCCGGCATACCAGGAACTCTACTTTGCGGCTGGATTAGTGACAAGGTGTTCAAGGGTCGTAGAGCTCCTGCCACTATAATCTATATGGCTTTAGTTCTGGTAGCCGTGCTGGTGTACTGGAAGAACCCGGCAGGTAACCTCTGGATAGACAACTTAGCCTTAGTAGCTATCGGCTTTTTAATCTACGGCCCAGTCATGCTTATAGGCGTGCAGGCACTAGATCTTGTCCCTAAAAAAGCAGCGGGTACCGCAGCAGGTTTAACAGGTTTGTTCGGGTATCTGGGCGGTGCATTATTTGCCAACATTGCCATGGGCTTTATTGTAGACGCCTGGGGTTGGGACGGTGGATTTAGCATGCTGGTTGCCGCCTGCCTTTTGGCCATTGGTTTTTCTGCCCTTACCTGGAAGCGCGAGAAGCAATATCTCAATGTTCAGTAACCTTCACCATTAAATTTAGCGAAACCACTAACCCTATCTTTATATGAAAACATTTTTACAATTACTGCCACGCAGGTACAGCCTGGGGAGAGGTATTTTACTTAGCTCCTGTCTCCTGCTCCTTGGCTCAGAAATGCTCGCAAGTCCCGCCGGGTATGTAGCGCAGGTTTCTCAGCAAACTGAAAAAGTTCGGATCTCTGGTACTGTCACCTCGGCTGAAATGGGAAGTATGCCTGGTGTGGTAATTACAGCTAATCGAATAGCTTTAGGAGCCACTAACAGCGACGGAACCTTCTCTATAGAAGTGCCCAAAGGAGCAGAAGTTGTTTTCTCCTTTGTAGGTTTCTCGTCTCTCAGAAGATCTTTCACTCAGAATGAGGCAAACGTGACCATCACCATGTCACAGGATAATCAGCAACTTTCTGAAGTGGTAGTAACTGCCTTGGGTATTGAGCGGGAAGAAAAAGCATTGGGTTATGCCGTAACTGAAGTGCAAGGTGATGAATTGACGAATGCTTTGCCTAACAACTGGTCTGATGCCTTAGCTGGTAGAGTAGCAGGCCTAAACTTAATTAAGTCTGGCGGCGGGCCTAGCGGCTCAAACAGGATAATACTGAGGGGTGAAAATGATTTAGGAGGACAAAGCGAGGCGCTGATAGTAGTAGACGGTGTGGTGTTAGGTGGTACTTCACGCCAAACTGGTACTGGTAGCTCTGCTTATTTGCAGAGTGAGTCTCCCGTAGATTTCGGAACTGGTCTCAATGACATCAACCCTGAGGACATAGAAAGTGTAAGTGTGTTGAAAGGCCCTGGTGCAACGGCGTTATATGGTGCCCGTGGCGCGAATGGAGCCATCATCATTACCACCAAGTCAGGTACATCCCGTGACAGAGGTATTGGGGTAACCATTAATTCTAACACTGCCTTTGAAACCATTTCACGCTGGCCAGATTACCAGTACGAATATGGCCAGGGTTTAAACGGTGCTAATTACTACTCTTTCCTGAACACGGAAGACGGCCCCAGTACCCGGAGCACCAGTTCTGCATGGGGGCCTAAGTTTGATGGCCAAATGTTCTACCAGTATGATCCGGAAACACGTACTACCGGGGCTGTCAGAACGCCGTGGGTACCCTACAAGAACAACCGGGAAGATTTTTTCCAGACTGGCAAAACCTTTACCAACAGTATCACGCTTGACGGCGGTACCGACCGCACCACGGCTCGCTTCTCTTATACCAATCTTCAGAATTCCTGGATTATTCCAAACACCGGGTACAACCGTAATACCGTTGCATTGTCTGTTAACCAGAAAGTAACAGATAAGCTGAGAATAGGCACAAAGATCAACTATACAAACAAGTACGCAGACAATCTGCCCTCTACTGGCTACAACAACCAATCGCTTATGTATTGGCTCATGTTCCAGGTGCCTAATGCCGACCTTAACTGGCTGAAACAATATTGGCAGCCTGGCATGGAAGGCGTTGTGCAAAATTACCCGTTCAGCAGCTTGGTAGACAACCCTTACCTGATTGCTAATGAAATGATTAACAGGTCTAACCGGCACTCCATTACTGGTAATGTACAAGCCACCTATGACTTCACAAAGAACCTGAGCTTGATGATCCGCACTGCTCTTGACTATTCATATGAATCTCGTTCACAGCAACGGCCAATGGACACTGAGAAATTTAAACAGGGGATGTACCGTACCCAGAACATCTTCTCTCAAGAAACTACCAGTGACTTCCTATTAAGATATGGACGTGAAGTCGGGGACAGATTTGACTTTAGTGTTTCAGTGGGTGGTAGCAGAATGACGAATCGTTATAACAGAGATGAACTCAGGGCAGATCAGCTGTCTTACCCTAACATCTTCACATTCGCCAACAGTGCCGTGGTGCCCCTAGCCTACCCGTACCGCGCAGAATTTGCGGTAAATAGTATCTACGGCCTTGCCACCTTTGGATACAACGAATGGCTTTTCTTAGACCTGACAGCCAGACAAGACTGGGCTAGTACGTTGGCTACTCCAGGTATGGACAAAGAGTTAGGCTTCTTCTACCCGTCTGTAAGTGTTAGCACTATCATTTCTGAATTAATTCCATTGCCAGAGGCTGTCTCTTTTGTAAAATTAAGAGGATCAGTGGCCGCAGTAGGAAGTGGTTCTACAAGACCTTACCAGACATCTTTTACCTACGCCACCGAACAAGGTTTTCCAGGAGGTTTGTCTAACCCCAGCACTATTGCCAACCCTAACCTGAACTTCATGAACACCCAAAGTTTTGAAGTGGGCGCTGACCTAAGGTTTTTCAATAGAAGAGTAGGCTTAGATGTCTCTTTATACCGCAGCAGAACCTTTGACCAAATCTTACCCGTGCCTATTGATCCTTCCTCTGGATACAGATATGCAACTTTAAATGCAGGCGAGGTGCAAAACCAAGGTATCGAGATTCAAGCTAATGCTGCACCTTTCAGAAACGGGCAAGGCTTCAGCTGGGACATTTTTGGCACATTCACTGCCAACCGCAATAAGGTGGTGGAACTGGCAGACAGCCTACTTACCTATCAGCTGCAAAGAGGACCAGGTGGTCGTGGATCAGTGGAAGCAAGACCAGGTGGCACCATGGGTGACATTTACGGGAGAGGTTACCTTCGGGCTCCAGATGGACAAATCATTTATGAAGATGGCTACCCTCTGTTAGGAGATGAAATGATTCTTTTAGGTAATGCCATGCCAAAATGGAGAGCTAGCTTGGGGAACCAGTTCCGGTACAAGCAGTTTAGCATGAACATTTTGTTCGACGCGCAATTTGGCGCCAAAGCATATTCTTTGACACATGCTGTATTGGCTGAGGGAGGCAAGTTGCAAAAAACAGTACCAGGTCGTTATAACGGTATAATAGGCAATGGGGTTATTCGCACACCAGATGGGAGTTACAGACCAAACGATGTCATTGCGGAACATGCCTGGACCTATTATACTGCGCATTTTGGCCGTGACAATGTAGAAGGCAACCTGTTCAGCACAGACTTTATAAAATTACGTGAAACACGCCTTGACTATAACTTACCAACAAATGTTGTAAAAAGGTTTAAGCTACAGAAAGCTTCTATTGGGGTATACGGCAGAGACCTTTTCATATTCAGCTACTGGCCAGCCTTTGACCCTGAATTCGGAACTATGAACAACGGTACCATTGACGCTGGTTTTGAATTAGGGCAGTTCCCGGCTACCAGAACCATGGGCATTAACCTTACCATTGGTATTTAGACAAAAGACTTAAAGTAAAGAAAATGAAAAGAATAAAGATATTCAGCCTAAGCCTTCTGATTACTTGTTGCTTAGGACTTGCTTTCTCCTGCACCGAGGGGTTTGAGGAAATGAACGAAAACCCCAACCAAAGTGCCAGAGCGTTACCTGAGAATTTGCTGGCACCCGCCATCACAGACATAGTGAAAAGAAATCTGGACCGGGCTATGCGTCTCACCAACGAACTTATGCAGGTGCACGTTACCACGGTAAATTCAGATGAAATTCACCGCTACGTAATTAGAACCGCCGAAGCTGACTACATGTGGACCAACTGGTACATGCAGTTGACCAACATCAGAGACATGTACGTAGGAGCTGAAGAAACAGGTAGTACCGCCTTTATGGGAATTTCTCTGATTCTGGATGCTTGGGTGAATTCATTGATTACAGATACCTATGGTGATGTACCTTACACAGAGGCCATTCAGGGTAAGACTGGGCAGTATATGCCTAAGTTTGACAAGCAGGAGGTAATCTATGCTGACCTATTCCGGAAATTAGACTCTGCCAACGCATTATTAAAAAGAAGCAGTAACCTAACAGCGGTGCAGTCAGAGAAAGACCCTTTGTACAAAGGCAACGTAGCCCTTTGGCGCAAATTCGGCAACTCTCTGTATTTGCGTCTTCTCTTAAGAGTTTCTGGTAAATCAGAACCTATTGCCGGTGGAAAAACAGCCGCAGAAAAAATAAGGGAAATTGTACAGGAAAAACCAGCCGAATACCCCATCATGGCCTCTAATATGGAATCAGCAGTTCTCATGTTCACGGGCGCTGTTCCTTACCAGTCTACTTTTCATACCTGGCGGGCCTTTGACTTTAACGGTTCTTCTTCTCTAAGTCAGTTTTTCGTGAACAACTTGTTGCAATGGGAAGATCCTAGGCTGCCGCTGTGGGCAACCGTTTGGGAAAGTTTCTATTCAGGAATACCAAGCGGCTACCCTGTCACCAACGTACCAGAAGCTCAGTCAAGATACCTTCCAGCTTTGGCCACTGAGCCACGGTTAGGCAATATTCTGAATTACGCTGAGCTGCAGTTCATTCTGGCAGAGGCAGCCCTGAGAGGCTTCATTTCCGGAGACCCTAAAACCTACTATGAAAACGGTGTTACCAGCGCTATTACCTTTTGGGAAGTTCCCGTGCCAGACAATTACTTGGAAAAGGCTGAGGTAAAATGGAACGAAAACCAAGACTTTGAAACCAAACTAGAGCAAATCCATCTGCAGAAGTATTACACTTTGTTTTTCACAGACTTTCAGCAGTGGTTTGAATTCCGCAGGACAGGACACCCTGTTCTACCAAAAGGGCCGGGACTTCAAAATGGAGGCGTAATGCCAGCGCGTTTAAACTACCCACTGTTTGTGCAGACTCTAAACCAGGAAAACTACCGGGCTGCGGTAGCAGACCAAGGGCCAGACAACATAAACACCAAAGTTTGGTGGCAAGAATAACGGGTTAGCCTAATTCATAAGTTTAGATTTTTTAATAAGAAATCATGAAAAATAAAATATTCACGCTATTGAGCCTCTTGTTGAGTGCTCTGGCTTTTACCAGTTGTTTGGAAGAGGACGTAAACAATGCCATTGGCACACCTAGCCCTTATATTTCACTGGAAGATATACGGGCTATGTATAAAGGGAATGATGTAGCCCTTAGCACAGATCAGTTAATGGGTGCTCAGCAAATTTTAGGGGTAGTCATTTCTGATCCTGCGGGTCAGAATGTCCCGGGTGGAAATAACAACATAGTTGTTCAAAGCCACAGAAGAGGCCAGATCAGAGGTATTTCCCTTAATCTGGAAGGAGGAAACACATCAGCTTTTAAGGTAGGCGACTCAGTGGTGGTAAACTTGACAGGGTCTACCCTTACGCAGCGCAACGGTGTTTTGCAGATTACCGGATTATCTACGGATAGAGTGGTGAAAGTATCTGAAAATGCAAAAGTGCACCTGCGGGAGGTAAGCCTTGAACAGTTGGTTACCAGACCTGAGTTGTATGAGGGCACATTGGTGAAGCTAGTGGCCGGTAACGTAACGCCTACCCCTACAGCTTCTACCACTTTTAGCGGCGATAAAACTCTAACAGACGGCGGAGCAAATACAGCCATTTTGCACACAGAGCCAACCGCTGCCTTTGCCAACCGCAGGGTATATGCCAGCGCCTCTTACACCGGCATACCGGTAATAAAGAGAGACGGTGCAAATGGTCCAGAGGCACAACTTTGGGTAAGAAATATAACAGACGTACAAGATCCAAGCGGACCTATATATCCAGGTTTCCCGGAAAGTTTTGAGGGCATTCCTCAAACAACAAAGCCAAGCTACAACATGGTCAACGGAGACAGAGGAATCTGGGACAACACCGTAGAATTTAGCACCGGCCCTTGGAAACTGTATCAAGCCATCATTGGCAACACTGCTGGTCGTGATAGATTCACAGGAGAGCAAGGAGTCAGAATGCAACAGCAATTGGACTATGACACCTATGTTGAAATGCTTTTTGATGTCCCGAATGGAGCGTCTAAAGTAACTATGCTATACGGCTCTTATTATAACGACGCGTCCAGTACCTGGAGATTAGAGTTCTCACAGGACCAGGGAAGTACCTGGACCCAAATTGGACCTACTATTTCAGATGCCAGCAAAGTAGAAAAAACAGCTGTATTCTTGATGGATGTTACTGGCCCAGTTAGGTTCAGAGTCCTTAAATTAGGCTTAGGTAGAAACTCGGCAACAGTAGATAATGGTCGATTAGGCTTAGATGACTTTGCCATATACCAAAATTAAAAACTGTTTAACGGCTGTTCCCCTCAGAGGCTGCAGCGTTGAACATGTTCTTTCAATTTCCAGAGATGAAGCAGAGTTTTCCTTGCTTCATCTCTGGATTAAATGACCCCTTAATTGATTAGGTAACTTAAGTACCTATATCGGTTCCGTTGCAGGCAAGTTAAAACTATCTTCTTGCCACTCTATTTACAGTTTTGGCTTATTTCCTAAAAATTAAGCCAAAATGGTATTGGTTTAAAAAGTACTGTTTATGACTTAATTCATGCAGTCTACATCTTTAACGCCATTATGTTTAAGACAAAATTTTTATTTCTTCTGTTTCTCCTCGCTTTTTCTAGCTGTAAAACAGAAGAAACTCCCCCTAAAAACGACACTACCATTCCCCTGGAGTCGTCGGTGAATGACCTTATTTTCACCCAGTTAACCCATATTGGTAATTCAGTTGCTTCTCCTGTAATCATGGACAGGTTGATTTCCATGATAGACGCATCTCCTGAAGCATCTTCTCTGCACCTTAGCATATTTGGTTTTACCCATGAAGGAGTCATCAGCGCCTTAAGAAGAGCCAGCGACCGGGGCGTAAATCTGCACCTAATGGTAGACATGAGCCGAGCCGAAACCCAGGCTGAGAATGCGCCTACTATTTCAGAACTCAGGAGCTTTATCAAACCAAACTCAGAGGTGGTAGTGGTAGACAATGATGCCGGCAATACTTCTATTAACCACAACAAATTCGTGATTTTCTCTGAACTCAAGACACCAGACGGGAAAGCGGAGAAGATTGTATTTCAGACCTCGCACAATTTTACTGAAGGCGATTCAAAGAAGATTCAGGAAGCTACCGTACTTTCTAACCCGGGGCTTTACGACGCCTATCTTACTTATTGGAATGACATGAAGGCAAAAGCCTCCAGCGGTATGAAGAATTTTGAGTACAGGGAGTTTGAAGACCCTGCTGCCGGTCTTACTGCTTACTTTTTCCCTAAAAGAAGAAACGGCAGAAATTACGGCACAGACCCCATCATTGATATCTTAAACCAAATCACCGAGCCTTCTTCGGCCTTGATAAGGGTTGGCATGTCTGACTGGACTGCCGCCCGCATAAACGTAGTACAAAAATTAAAAAGCCTGCATGAGCAGGGTGCTACCGTAGAGGTAATAGCCAAAAGCACAGCCGCACCAGAGATTATATCCGCGCTCGATGATTTACATCAGCAGGGTGCCTACGTTAAAATATACAACCTGACTCTCTCTAACCAGCGCAAGATTAACAACCACGCCAAGTTCATGCTCATTAAAGGTAAGCTGAACGGAGAGCAATCTACCTTACTGATTACTGGCACCCACAACTACACCGGCAATGCCGTTTATTACAATAATGAGGTCATGCTCTTGTTCAAGAACCACGCTACGTTCTTTGATTCTTTCATGAGCTACTATGACCAAATGAAAAAGCTTCCGGGTATGGTACGGTAAAGCAGGAGATAATTACTTAACAATCTTTAGTTGCCCGCGTTTTGAAGCTCCTTTTTGGAAATCAGCGCAAAAACAGGATTCAAGGCTTAGGTTTACTATACATATAACTGCCATTACTACCGAACAATGAAAATAATATATAAATACTCCCTCTATTTGATTGCAATTCTATGTGCCATGCAAGGCGCTATAGCCGGCAATACAGGTTCCGGCAAGGCAGTTCTTGATGCGCAGGAGAAAGCGGCCTATGCCTTAATCAAACGTGTGCTCCCCAAACATGCCAATCAGTTTCAGGTAGCAATTATTCCCAGTGATGGTGAAAATGATGTGTTTGAAGTGGAGGGCAAAAGAGGAAAGATTGTACTGCGTGGCAATAATGGCGTGTCAGTAGCCAGTGCGTTAAATCATTACCTGAAAACGTACACCAATTCCCATATTTCCTGGAACGGCTCTACTCTTAACCTGCCTAAAAAACTGCCTGCGGTAACGCAAAAAGACAGAAAAGTCTCCCCTTACAAATACCGGTACTACCTTAATTACTGCACCTTCAACTACACCATGAGCTGGTGGGACTGGGAGCGGTGGCAGAAAGAGATTGACTGGATGGCCATGAACGGCATTAACATGCCTTTGGCCGTAACCGGACAAAACGCCATCTGGGACCGGGTCTACAAAAAACTGGGCTTTACAGACAAAGACTTAGCTAGTTTTTACAGCGGCCCCGCCTATTTTAACTGGTTCTGGATGGGCAACCTTGATGGCTGGGGCGGTCCGCTGCCCCAAAGCTTTATGAAAAGCCATGAAGAACTGCAGAAAAAGATTCTGGAGCAGGAGCGCGCTTTAGGCATGACCCCTATCCTACCCGCTTTTACCGGACACGTCCCCCCCGCTTTCAAAGACAAATTCCCTGAGGCCAAACTAAAGAAAACCCGGTGGCAAGGCTTTGACGAAGTATATATTCTTGACCCTGATGACCCTATGTTCACAACTGTAGGGAAAGAATTCCTGCAGGAGGAAATCAATACCTTCGGCACAGACCATTACTACTCAGCCGACACTTTCAATGAGAACACCCCGCCCACCAATGATTCTACTTACCTGAACGACATCAGTAAGAAAGTGTACCAGTCTATGGCCTCGGTAGACCCAAAAGCCACCTGGATTATGCAGGGCTGGATGTTCTCCTACTCCGCTAAATTCTGGCAGCCTACCCAGATACAGGCCTTGCTCAATGCCGTACCTAATGACAAAATGATAGTACTGGACCTGTACAGCGAGAGTAAACCTGTATGGAGCAGAACCGATGCCTACTACGGCAAACCCTGGATATGGTGCATGCTTCACAACTTTGGCGGAAATGTGAGCATGTACGGCCGCATGAACAGCGTTGCCAACGGTCCGGCCACTGCTTTGCAAGACCCCAGCTCCAGAAACATGGTAGGCATAGGGCTAACGCCCGAAGCTATTGAGCAAAACCCGGTCATGTATGAACTCATGCTGGAAAACGTTTGGCGCAGCACTCCCATCAGTTTGGATACCTGGCTCCCAAATTATGTTCAAAGGCGTTATGGCCAGCAAAATGCATCCGCAGAAAAAGCGTGGGAAATATTGCGCCACACCGTGTACGATGGAGCTATAAAATCTGGCGGGCCAGAGTCTATTATAACCGGCAGACCTACCTTTAACAAGAAAAACCGCTGGACCGACACAGACAAAGCGTACCGCCCTGCCGATTTGATTCCAGCCTGGGAAGGATTATTAGCCGCCTCTAAGGACTTGAAGAACAGTGAGGGTTTCAGGTATGACTTGGTAGATGTAACCCGCCAGGTACTGGCTAATTATGCCGACACCTTGCAACAGCAGTTTGCCATGGATTACCAAAGAGAAGACACTGCCGCATTTAGAAAGCGGAGTCAGCAGTTCTTGGCGGTGATAGAAGACATGGACCGGCTATTGGCCACGCACCACCAGTTTCTTTTGGGCCGCTGGCTTAACTCTGCCAAAGCATGGGGAAAAAATCAAGCAGAGAAAGATTTGTACGAGAAAAACGCCCGCAACCTGATTACCCTCTGGGGAGACAAAGACAGCAGGCTGCATGATTACTCGTGCCGGCAATGGTCTGGTATGCTAACCGGCTTTTACAAGCCCCGTTGGAGCCAGTTTTTTGACTATGTCAACACCTCAATGGCACAGGGCAAACCCATGGATCAAAAGGAGTTTGATAAAAAAATAAAGGACTGGGAATGGCAATGGGTGAATAGTCATGAGCCCTACTCTGATCAGACTAAAGGTAATTCAATAGAAGAAGCCAGAAGCCTCTATCAGAAATATAAACCTTTGTTGGCAAACCAGTATGCCCTTCAATAACCGCCTGCATAAACATTTACAAATGCCTTTAAGTAGGGCATGCGGTCAAATTCTGTTATAGAACTGTTTTATTAAAAGTAGGCCTAAAACAGAACTGAATATCAAGGGCAAACTAGTAGACGGAGTAGTCTTTCTTATATCAGCTACTTCTTTTACCACGGGTAGACCGATATTACTCGTGCACCATAGGCCTATAAAATGATATTATGTTTTCTGTTTTTGGCTTGTTTTTAAAAAAGCATGCCAAAAACAGAAGGCAAACAGCAATATAGAAGTTATAACAAGCACCCTCGCTTAAGTAAAATGAAAAGAAGATTTTTCCTCCAGAGCTTGTTCATCTTTTCCGGAGGCCTAATTATGGCCGGGCCTGGGGTTTTAGCTCAGAGCAAAAAAGTAAAAAGAACTATCAGCGGAACTGTACAGGCGCAGGGTAAAAAACTGGCAAATGTAATCGTCTCAGATGGTTCTGCAGTCGTGACAACAAACAAACGGGGGCGTTTCAAACTTCCCTGCAACCCAAAGGCCAATTTTGTTTTTGTATCAGTCCCCTCAGGCTATGCTTTCCCTACTGAAAATGGCGTTGCCAAACACTACCTTCCGCTTATCCCTGACAAAGACAATCATTATGACTTTGACTTGGTACCCCTTTCAAAAGATGACAGTCAGCACTCGTTTATCATTTGGGCAGATCCACAAGTAAAGAACAAACAAGATGTAGCCTTAATGATGCAGCATTCTGTGCCAGATGTGCAGAAACTGGTGCAAAATATGGGGCCTGACGCACTGGTACATGGCATTGGCGTGGGTGACTTAGTATGGGACAACCACCGGCTTTTTCCGCAGTACAATAAAGCGGTAGCGGCCATGGGCATACCGTTTTTTCAAGCGCTCGGCAATCATGACATGGACTACCGACAAGGAGGAGACGAGACCTCAGACATTACCTTCCAGAAAGTGTTTGGCCCAACCTATTACTCATTCAACCGGGGCAAGGCACACTATGTTGTGCTGGATGATGTGCGGTACCTGGGCAAAGAAAGAGAGTACGATGGTTTTATTACGGCGCAGCAGTTAGACTGGCTCAAAGAAGACCTAAAGCATGTTTCAAAAAACAAGCTAATTATTTTATGCGCCCATATTCCGGTTGCAAGGGTAAAGAATAATGAAGAATTGTATTCGCTGTTGCAGGGTTATCAGGTACACATTATGACGGGCCACACCCATACTAATTACAATACAGCCAGAGAAGGAATATTTGAACACGTACACGGCACCGTAAGCGGTGCCTGGTGGACAGGCCCTATCTGTACAGACGGAACCCCTAATGGCTATGGTGTGTACCAGGTAGACGGCAACCAACTGAAGTGGTACTACAAATCTACCGGTCATGATCCATCGCACCAGCTAAGCATTGACGTCCAACAGCTCACAGACCAGAAACGATTTATTGCTAATGTGTGGAATTGGGACCCGGCTTGGAAAGTAGAATGGTATGCTGACGGCAATTACATGGGCGCATTGGAAAACAACAAAGGATTTGACCCAGTTGCCGTACGCACCATGCGTGGTGATCAATTACCAACCCGCCGGCCCTTTGCCGAGCCTTCCCGAACGGAGCATTTGTTTACAGGACATGTGAAACCAGAGGTAAAACAAATTAAAGTAGTAGCCACCGATCGTTTCGGCAATAAGTATGAAAGTACGGCAGGTTAACCTGGTTAAGCAAAATTACCTGAACGCCTATAACTCATATTTCACCCTTTAGAAGTAGAGAAAATCCATGAACAAAGCACTTACCGCTATACTTCTCAGTGCTACTCTGCTGGCAGGCTGTAAAAGCAGCAAGAATATAGCGCAACAGAACATGCCAGATTTACCCACTTTTGACACCCAGGGGCACCGCGGCGCGCGTGGGCTTCTGCCAGAGAACAGCATACCCGCCATGCGTATGGCCTTAGACGTAGGGGTAACTACCCTTGAGATGGACACCCACATCACCAGAGATGACCAGGTGGTGGTGACCCATGACCCACACATTAACGCTAACTACGCGCGGCTGCCTAACGGCCAAGAGATAGCCAAAGAAGATGCAAAGAAACACGTAGTTTACCAAATGAATTATGACCAGGTGCGGGATTTTGAGCTAGGAACTAAACCATACAAGAACTTTCCGGAGCAGCAGCAGGTCAAGACCTATATTCCCAGGCTGGCAGAACTGATTGACTCAGTACAGTCTTACCTAAGAGCAAAGAACCTGCCCCAGGTTTTCTATAACATAGAAACCAAGTCTAAGCCCGCCGGAGACAACAAATTACACCCAGCCCCCGATGCCTTTGTGGCCATGCTCAGGGAGGTGGTGGAAGAGAAAAAAATCGTTCCTTACGTCACTATCCAGTCCTTTGACCCGCGCACGTTACAGGTTCTGCACCAGAAATATCCGCAGGTGCGCACCGCCCTGCTGGTAGATAACAAGAAATCTTTTGAAGAAAACTTGCAGCAACTAGGCTATACCCCCACCATTTACAGCCCCAACTACAAATTGGTGACTCCAGAATTGCTCCAGAAATGCCACCTGCAAAACATCAAAGTAATTCCTTGGACTGTGAATACCCTTGAAGACATGGAGCGCCTGAAAGAAATGGGCGTAGACGGCATTATCTCAGACTACCCCAACCTGTTCCAGCAATTGAAATAGACATGGTTACCTGTTTCTGGCTTACTTTTTCAAAAACAGGCCTGAAACAATAATCTCAAACAAGCAAACAACAGCACCCATGAAAAAAATTAAAATAGCCTTTCTATTTGCGCTTACGGCACTTATTTCATCGGCTCAAGCCCAAACTCAAACTGCCAAGTGGGACAGCACCTACCGTCCATCGGCCTATGATCTGAAAGTAAACCAGTTCAAATTTTTCCCTAACTCTACCAAAGACATTATTTTCTTGGGGAACAGCATTACCGCAGGCACTGATTGGAGCGAACTTCTGCAACTGCCTAACGCCAGAAACCGTGGTATTTCCGGTGACATAACATTTGGCGTGTTAGAGCGGCTAGATGAAGTAATTGAAGGCCAACCCGCCAAAGTGTTTATTCTGATTGGCGTCAATGACATTTCGCGAAATATCCCAGATCAGGTTATCTTAGATAATTTCCAGAAAATGGTTTCGCGAATCAAAGCGGGATCTCCCAAAACTAAAATTTACCTGCAAACGCTGTTACCTACAAACAACACCTTTGACAAGTTCAAGAACCACTACAACAAAGACGAGCACATTGCTTTTGTGAACCGCGGGCTCAGAGAATTGGCAACCCGAGAGAATGTTACGCTGATAGACCTGCACCCACACTTTCTGGACAGTGAGAAACGTCTGATCAAAGAATACACACACGACGGTCTGCACTTAACCCTTGAAGGTTACCAGAAATGGGCAGAGGTGTTAAAGAAAGGTAATTATCTTAAATAAGCTCCGGCAGGAATGACCACTCAGGAAAGTATTGTTTTGGGGCAAATTTTACCAAAACAGCTCTAAAACATATCCTCAGTTTTCATTCTAATAAGCACCAAACAAAGCTTCAGGAAAACCTATAATTTAAGTTAATCGATTAAACAAGATCTATCTCGGTTGAGACTTTGGCATCTACATTTTTAGATGTCTTAAAATAGCCCTTTAAGTAAGAGTATTTTTTAAAGTTTGCTCTTAGCCATAGTAGCGTTGCTAAACAGAGACTGCGGCAAGAGAGCTTAATGATTGAAAGAAACTTAAATAATCCACCTGAAGAAATTTTACCCCCAGAAAAAAAACGAGGCCAAGAGCTTTCTGTACAAGATTCTTGCTGAATCTAAATTCAAGTAGCATGAAAAAAAATAATAACCGTAGGTCGTTTCTAAAGCAAGTAGGAATTGGAGGAATTGGGGCAACCATACTTCCTACCACTTTGCTCGCTAACCCAGGTCTTGGCCAGAGTGAGACAAATAATAAAGCCGCGCAAACAAAAGAGGCTGGCAAAGAGAAAGAGAGAAACGGCCGCAAGTACAATACTCCCTATACCGGCGAAAACCTGCGACGAGTGGCTTTCCCAATTGGGGGCATTGGGGCGGGCATGTTTTGTTTGGAGGGCGGCGGCGCCATTTCGCATATGTCAGTCCATAATAAGCCAAACATGTTTCATGAACCTACCATGTTTGGGGCCATTACCATAAAAGGTGAGAAAAATGTTGCCCGAGTGATAGAAGGGCCGGTTCCGGAGTGGAAGCTTTTTGGACAACCTAATAATGCCAATGGCTCGGGTGGTGCCATTTACGGTTTACCACGGTTCAATCAGGTTGAATTCGTTGCCCAATTTCCTTTCGGCATTATAAACCTGGCAGATGAAGCTGTTCCCGTTAAAGTGCAGCTAACAGGCTGGAGCCCGTTTATTCCAACTGATGAAGATAACTCTAGCCTACCGGTAGGCGCGCTGGAATACAAGTTCACGAACCAAAGCAAAGAAGCCATAGAGGCCGTATTTTCTTATAACGCCCGCAACTTTGTAGTGCAAGATCCTAAGGCCAGCGTAAAGAAAACTTCTCCGCTGGGCATGATCAAGAAAATGAAGAATGGCTTTTTACTAGCTCAGAATGGCACCAAAAAGCAACCGCACCTACAGAGCAACTTCGCTATTTATACAGATGAGGCTAGCACCGTGGTAGACCACACATGGTTTCGGGGTGGCTGGTGGGATCCCCTGTCTATGGCCTGGAACAACATCAAAGAAGGCAATGTAAAAGCTGTTGAACCAGTTGAGTCTGGTGCGCCGGGCGCCTCTCTGTATGTACCTTTCAGGCTGAAGCCGGGTGAAGAAAAAACCGTAAAGGTTATGATGGCTTGGTACATGCCAAATTCTGATGTGCGTTTTGGTAAAATAGGCGAAGAAAGTGAAGCCACGGCCAGCAACTGTATTACCCCAGACCAGAAAGACCTGGAGAATACGAAGAGCTATGACAGCAAAACCTACAAACCTTGGTACAGCAGTAAGTTTAAAAACGTAGACGAGGTAGTTAACTACTGGCTATCCAACTATCAGGACCTACGTCAGAAATCGGGTCTCTTCCGTGATGCGTTTTATTCCAGCACCCTGCCTCCTGAAGTCATTGAGGCCGTGGCGGCAAACCTTACCATTATCAAGTCACCTACCGTTCTGCGGCAGTATGACGGGCGCCTCTGGAACTGGGAAGGCTGCACCGATGTAAAAGGCTGTTGCGCAGGTAGCTGTACCCACGTCTGGAACTACGCACAGGCCATTCCGCATCTCTTCCCTTCTCTGGAGCGAAGCCTGCGCCACACTGAGTTTTGCGAAAACCAAAACGCCGACGGCCACCAGGGCTTCCGGGCAAACCTGCCTATTACCCCGTTGGTGCATGATTTCCACGCCGCCGCCGACGGTCAGCTTGGAACCATCATGAAAGTGCACCGCGAGTGGCGCATCAGCGGAGATACCACTTGGTTGAAAAAGATGTACCCCATGGTGAAAACCAGCCTTGACTGGTGCATTGACACTTGGGACCCGCGGCGCGCAGGCATTATAGAAGAGCCTCACCACAACACTTATGACATAGAGTTCTGGGGACCCAATGGTATGATTACCAGTTTTTACCTGGGTGCGCTACAAGCTATGGTAGAAATGGGGAAAGCCCTGAAGCAGGATGTATCAGAATACAAAAAGCTCTACGCCCAGGGCAAGAAATACATTGAAACCGAACTGTACGACGGGGAATATTTCATCCAGAAAATTAAGTGGACAGGCCTAAAAGCTCCGGACCCGGTGAAAGCCTCTGAAATATCAATCGGCGGCGGCTACTCTGAAGAGGCATTGGCCTTGCTTCAACAAGAAGGACCCAAGTACCAATACGGCACGGGTTGTTTGTCTGACGGCATTTTAGGTGGTTGGATAGCTCGCATGTGCGCGTTAGAAGAGCCCGTTGACCCTCATAAAACCCAAAGCCACTTACTGGCGGTGCATAAATACAACCTTAAGAAAGACCTTACTGAGCATGCCAATCCACAACGTCCAACCTATGCCGCGGGCAACGAGGGCGGACTCCTGATCTGTACCTGGCCCAAGGGAGGTAAGTTGTCTCTGCCTTTTGTGTACAGCGACGAAGTCTGGACCGGTATTGAGTACCAAGTAGCATCGCATCTAATGTTACACGGGCAGGTAGACAAAGGTCTGGAAATAGTGAGAACCTGCCGTGACCGGTATGATGGTAAGGTAAGAAATCCTTTCAACGAGTACGAATGCGGCCACTGGTATGGCAGAGCCCAAGCCAGCTACGGTTTCTTAGAGAGTCTTACCGGCGTTCGGTTTGACGCCGTAGACGGCACTCTGCACATAGACTCCAAAGTAGGCGATTTCACCTCTTTCATTTCTACCGAGAAAGGCTTTGGTACAGTTACTTTAAAAGGAGGCAAGCCGTCACTGCAAGTAGCTTACGGCAGCATTCCGGTGAAGAAGGTGTTAGTGTCTGGCAAGAAAGCTAAGCTTTCTTGAAAAGGCTAAGAGTAACCATAATAGGCTTTTATTTTCAACAATTACTTTGCTGAGGAACCTGTAACAGTTTCTCTTATTGCTTTGAAAAGCTATTGTAGGGCTATTTTCTACAAAACAGCATCAAAACAGCAAGCTATCCCCCCTGCACAGGCCAACATAGATGGACTGTTTTCTAAGAATTTAATCTGATTAAAGAACCTTCAACCTCAAATGAATACTCATGAGAAAAATAATCTTTACCCTAATTTCCATCTTCCTGTTCACCTTTGCCCAAGCCCAGAACAAAGGCAAGTTCAATGGCTTAGACCTGAACATGGGCAATCTTTCCAAGTTATCAGATGCCAAAACCCGCTCCATTAGCCCAGAAAACTTCACGGGTGCAAAAGGCAAAGGTGGCATGGCTGATCCGGTAAAAGACAAGGGCAAACGTAACGTCGCCAATGCTGCTGTCAACGCCTCAGAATTAGGCCAAGGCTGGAAAGTAAACCCCTACGTCATCATAAAAGCTGGGGAAACCCTTACCATAGCCGAGATGGAAGGCCCCGGCGCCATTCAGCAAATCTGGATGACTCCTACCGGCAACTGGCGCTACACCATTATGCGCATTTACTGGGATGATGAAAAGGATCCCTCAGTAGAAGTACCGGTTGGCGACTTCTTTGGCATGGGCTGGGGAGTGTATGCCCCGTTGAATTCACTGGCCATAACTGTAAACCCCGGCAGTTCCTTTAACAGCTATTGGAAAATGCCCTTCCGTAAAAAGTGTAAAATTACGATGGAAAACACCAATACTGATGCGGAAATGCGCCTGTATTACCAGGTGAACTACGTTCTTACAGACATACCTGAGGATGAAGGTTATTTTCATGCTCAATTCCGCCGGAGCAACCCCACTACCAACTCACTGCACACGTTAGTAGATGGTATCAAAGGCAAAGGACATTATGTAGGGACCTACATGGCTTTCGGGGCCAACAACAATGGCTGGTGGGGCGAAGGTGAGATGAAATTCTATATGGATGGCGACAAAGATTTCGCCACCATTGTAGGCACTGGCACTGAGGATTATTTCAACGGCTCCTACAATTTTGAGAACAAAGCCACAAAACAATATGAGGAGTACTCCACCGCGTATGCCGGTTTGCACCAGGTAATCAGGCCAGATGGCTTATACAAATCTCAACAACGTTTCGGAATGTACCGCTGGCACATATTGGATCCTATTCGGTTTGAGAAAGACTTAAAAGTTATCGTGCAGGATTTAGGTTACCGTGGGCGCCCTAGGCCTTATTTGCCGCAGAAATCAGACATAGCCACCGTTTCTTACTGGTACCAGACCGAGCCACATGCGCCCTTCCCTAAGTTACCGAGCAAGAATGATCTGGAAGTAAACTAACCAAAGTATGATGGAAGAAGGATTAAAAACATCCCATCTTCAGCTATGATGTTTGTTTATGGCCATCTACCCGATCAAACAACTCCTGAGTAGCGTTTGGAAGGTCGTTCACATTCATGACCATAAAGCCGTCCAGGGAATCTGAGAACAGCGGATCAATGTTAAACCCAATGATGCGCGCATTCTGCATGAGGTACTTCTTAAGAAGAGGCGGTACACCCGTGTGCTGTGGCTCAATCTCCTTAATTAGTATGTCTAGGCTTTGCAGTTCCTGCGTTTGGGAGAGCAGATGCACATGGTCTGTTAGTTGAAGCTTGGCTTTAAATGCTTTTCTGGGTTTAACAAAGCAGGCAAGGCTGTGGTCAAAGTAATGGTCTTTGATAAACCGCACAATCAATGACTGTGAGAGGTTACTAAAATAGCTGCTTATGCTCACTGGTCCAATTAAATATTTACACTCAGGCCTCTGTTCCAGATAGAGACTCAACCCTTTCCATAGCAACAGCAGGGGCAGGTTCTTGCGCTGGTATTCTGGCCTGACAAAAGACCGCCCCAGCTCCAACGACTGTTTCAGGAGCGGGGTAAGCTCTTTCTTGATTTTGAAGAGTGAGTGCAGGTAGAACCCCCTCTTGCCTTGTTTCTTCCAAATCTCCTTGCCTCTGCCCACCCGGTACGCCCCTACAATCTGGCGCGCCTCCCTATCATACAGAAAGAGATGTTGGTAGTGGTGGTCATATTGGTCTAAATCCAGAGGCTGTCGGGTTCCCTCGCCCACTTGCCTGAACGTTATTTCCCGAAGCCGCCCAATTTCACGCAACGCCTGCGGAATTTGGGCAGCCCTGGCCAAAAAAACATCATACTGCAGATGACTCACAATTTTACGGTGCGCCGGCAACTGCTGTATTTCCTGCCATATTGCTTGCGGGTCAGTTTCTGGGGCAATAGCCGGTTCTTCTATGGCCTCTGCTTTGCGGCTGACCGGAAGCACCGCCAAAGAGTATGTTTTAGCCCGCACAAAGGCAAGCAGCTCTGACTTTGGGATTGCCAGAAGTTCTTGGGTTTTAATCTGTCTGCCTATCCTGATTTGCACATGATGGCCTTTTTTGTTTAACAGCTCCGCGGGCAACCGGGCAGTCTGCAACTTGGGGTGCACCAAACTCATGAGCTGAAAAGCTAGGCTGTTGTGCCCACTGAAATGAATAGGGACCACCGGAACATTGGCCTTTGCCAGCAATTTTCCAATAGAAGGAGACCATGGCCGGTCCACAATCTTTTGGGTTTCCATTTGCCAGGTAGAAACTTCACCGGCCGGAAAAATGCCCAACGGACTGCCTGCCTGCACATGCTCCAGCGCCTGTCGCATGCCTGATATATTTTTTTTGGCTTTAGCGTCAAATGGATTTACAGGTAAGAAAACGGGGGCCAGATTAGGGATAGAGGCAAGCAGGTCATTGGCCATTAGCTTGGCGTCTGGTCTGCGCTGTTTCAAAATCTCCAGCAACAGCAAACCGTCTAAAGCGCCGTAAGGATGGTTCGCCACCACAATGAAGGAGCCAGAGGCAGGTAAATTTGACAGCTCTTTAGCGTCAAGAGTATACGTAATACCTAGTTGCTGCAGCAAGGCACTTACAAAATCAAGACCATGTAGTGCTTCGTTTCTCTTAAAAAGAGCATCAATCTGCGTGAGCTTAAGCAGATGCAGCAGTAAGCGTCCTCCGGCAGAGTGCTGAAACTGCTGTAGCAAGGGGAGAGAAATGGGCGGCGATGGCGCAAGAATATCCTTTATCGGGTACAAGGGCTATAGCTTTAGAGCTTAACTACTTAATCTCTTACAAAGCTATCTTCTGTATATTACCTTATATTTACTTTAAAATTACCTCTTCGTAAAGAATATGCACTAAATAGAAAAGGCTGCCCTTTGCAGGGCAGCCTTTTCTATTTATCTGGTATGCTAAGCTTATGCGTTAGCAGCTTCGCCTTTCAGTACTCTTACCATAGTTTCACCAATCTCAGCTGGAGAATCTACCACATGAATACCGTTCTCGCGCATGATGCGCATTTTAGCGGCAGCGGTATCATCGGCTCCGCCAATGATAGCACCGGCGTGGCCCATTCTGCGTCCGGCCGGAGCGGTCTGGCCAGCAATGAAACCAACTACTGGCTTTTTGTTACCGGTTGATTTGATGTACTCAGCAGCAACGGCCTCGTAGTTACCACCAATCTCACCAATCATGACAATGGCGTCGGTCTCTGGGTCTTCCATCAACAGCTCCACTGCGTTTTTGGTTGGCGTACCAATGATAGGGTCACCACCAATACCAATAGCGGTAGAAATACCCAAACCGGCTTTCACAATTTGGTCAGCGGCCTCATAGGTCAACGTACCTGATTTAGACACGATGCCAATTCTACCTGGCTTAAATACGAAACCTGGCATGATACCTACTTTAGCCTCACCTGGCGTGATCACACCTGGACAGTTTGGTCCAATTAAGGTTACTGACTTGTTTTTGATGTAGTTTTTAGCAGCAACCATGTCTTTCACCGGAATACCTTCGGTAATGGCCACAATTACTTTAATACCGGCATCGGCGGCTTCCATAATGGCATCAGCGGCAAACGCCGGCGGCACGAAAATGATAGACACGTTAGCGCCAGCCTTTTCAACGGCCTCGGCTACGGTATTGAACACCGGACGGTCTAAGTGGGTAGAACCACCTTTGCCCGGAGTTACACCACCTACCACGTTGGTGCCATATTCAATCATTTGCTGTGCGTGGAAAGAACCCTCTGAGCCAGTGAAGCCCTGCACAATCACTTTGGAATCTTTATTTACTAAAACACTCATGTGTAGTGGATTATGTGAAAGATGAACGGTCTGTTTAAAAACTGTACGCAAAAATAGGCTTTTTTGCTGCCCATCCAAAAGAAGAATATGGAATAAGCATGCAAGTTGCATCTATTGTTGACAAAGGCGTTTTAGACTTATTTTCTGAGAATCAGCCTTAAAACGCAAGCCCACCGCTTTCTTGGGAATCAGCTTATTCTTGCTATCTTAAACTGTTAAACAACCTTTGCCATGCCCCTGCCCCGCCGCCTGCCCTTTCAACTGCTCCTGCTTTCATGCTGCCTGTTCTTTGCCTTTAGCGCCTATGGTCAGCAAAATTTGGCGAACAGCCGCACCACCAGCTACTTCACTTACGTCTATAAAATTACCGACGCTGAGGCGAAGACCCTGTATAAGAAGGGTGTGCAGGCGACAAAGCAGAGCTATTTCCATACGGCAATTGATTCGTTCCCCACGCATCAAATATATTCTAAACCGCTAGCACAGGGGCATTACCTTTTCACTTATGCCTCGGGCCCTGAACTGGTATTTGAATTGCGCTCGCAGAGCAATCTGGAAATGAAGCTTCTGCAGAACCAAATAGATTTGGCTGTGGTGGTACATGACAGCCAGGGCAATCTGATTTCTGACGCCAACGTGTGGGTGAAAAAGAAAAGAATTCCTTTTGACAAGGCTACCCAAACCTACCGCCTGGCCAAAGCCAAGAAAGAAGGGCTACTGGCAGTGGAGCACCAAGGCTTCACCTTTTACCAACCCCTAGACCGAAATTCGCAAACTCCCCCACTCTACCGGAAGATTCTGTATTACGTGCCGGTTTACTACCTCTACAAGCCTTTTCAGGATATTATCAGGAGCTTAGACAACCATGAACCCACAGGCGTGGTGCGCACCGTTTTCTCCCTATTTGAGGATGATTACAAACGTGAAGGCGATGAGAAGTACAAAGGGTTTCTGATCTTCAACAAGCCCATGTACCAACCTGGCGACACCGTGCGCTATAAAGCTTTCATCCTGAAGAAAAACAACAACAAGCTTTACAAGAAGCCGCTTGTTGCCTCCATTTACACCTCCGAAAAAACCAAAATAGTAGGCCGACTTACTCCATACCGACCTGGCGCCTATGAGGGCTCCTTTGTGCTACATGATTCTCTGCAACTAAAGCTGGATAGCTATGTTTACCTGAATCTGGAGCAGGAGCGGAAATGGTATGACCTGGAGGTAATGGACGGCTCATTCCGGTATGAGGAGTATGAACTAAAAGAGAACAACTTCGAGCTCCGGCTGAAACACCAGGAACATACTACCGGCAAAACCAATCAGGTTATCATGCAGGGGAAAGATGCCAACGGCCTCAACTTGCCAGATGCACGGGTGGAGTTAACGGTGCTCAGCTCACAAGTAATCAAGACAGACCAAGCCTCCGTTTTTGTACCAGATACTCTCTGGACGCATTCCCAGCCTCTAAACGCCACCGGTGAAACCACCCTTGACTTGCCGCCCAGCATCTTCCCGAAAGCCAGCATGAAATATCAAATTCATGCCGCTTTCCTGAACTCCAGCAATGAGCGCAGCACCAAAAATGTAAGTGGCATTTATCTCTACCAAAAAGGACAGCTGCAACTCTCCCTTCTGCAAGACAGCTTGAAAGCCAATTATTTGGAAGGAGATTCAACAGTAACGAAAGAGGCTGTTCTTACATTACTTAACAAAGAAGGGCAAAGGCTTCAGGAAAAAAAGGTAACGCTACCCACTAAATTCCCGCTGCACCCTTACGCCAGCATCTATGAACTACGGTCGGGGGAATTACTGACAGCTTTGAATGCGGCAGACAAAGGCGCCAACATAAATTTCATGGCTGACCGCAGCCAAGACTCTATTTATTTCTCTCTGCAGAACCCCAGAAAGCTGCCGTTCTGGTATTTTGTGTACCGCAAAAACAACCTCATTGCCCGTGGCCAAGACACCACAGCCCAGTGGTCTTTTACCCGCAAACTTCAGGGCGATGAAACTTATCATGTGTCGCTGCAATACGTTTGGGCTGGTGAGGTGAAGCAGGAAGAATATGGCAATCCGTACCGTGAAAAAGAATTGGACGTGGCTGTTATGGTGCCCCCAACGGTGTATCCGGGGCAGCAGACGCAAGTAACGGTAGCAGTAACCGATGCCAAGGGCAAACCCGCTCCAAAAGTAGACCTCACCGCCTATGCCATCACGTCTAAATTCAAAAATACCTCGCCACCCACAGTACCTTTCTTTGGCTATTACAAAGGCAGAAAAGCCCGGAGCAAGTTCAAGCTAGACAACATTAAAACCAGGGAAGAGCAGAAACTGAACTGGGAACACTGGAGCCGTGAAATGGGTCTGGACACTTTGGCGTATTACCAACTCCTATACCCACCCACGGGCTTTTTCACCAATTATAGCCCCGCCCCCGACAGCCTCACCCAATTTGCCCCTTTTGTGGTAGACTCAGGAAGAGTAGCTGACGTGCATGTGGTGTATGTAGATGAAGTGCCCGTTTATTTCTCTGGCACCGATGTAAAACCCGCCTACTCCTTCCCTGCCGACAGCGGCTACCACACCATTAAACTCCGCACAGACCAATACCTGATTACGCTGGACAGCGTTTTCTTTATGGCCAAGCAGAAGCTGGTTTTGAGCGTTGACCAAAATAAAATGTACCAGTGGCGGGCGAATGCTGAGAAGCATCAGCTTTCAACTCAGGAGCGCAAGAATTTGAGTAATTACTTACTGCCGGTAGAACAGAATTTTTACGGCGGAATAATCTATCTGCACCAAGGAAACCGGGTACAGCTTTTACCAGCCCGCCCTGACTACTACCGAACCAATACTTCCAGAACCCAACGCTATCCTACTTTATTGGCGGGCCCTTTTCGCCCCGACAGTCTGTACTTCCGCCACTTGGGCAACTTCACCACTGGGTTTGTTCCGGAGCCTAATTATACCCACCGTTTTGAGCCTTGTTTGCTGAAAATGCGTGAAAAACAGACACTGCCAGACCATGTCTACCTTTCCCGCTACTCAAAAGATAAGCTTACCCCGGCAGATTTCACACAAACTCTATTAACCGATTCTACTCTAAGAAAACTATGGCTGGCGCAGGACGAACTCAGGTGGCTTAATGAGGTTTCTTACCCCACCAGTCGTCATACCTCAGCTCAAGGCTTAGGTCGGCTGTCCTGGCAGTTAGACTCGACGTTCAAACAGGCGCCAACATATGCTTTTTTGTACCAGCCGCAGCAGCCCACAGATTCAGTTAAGATTTTTAGAGGGGATACCCGCTCCGTCTCTCACCTCATGCCTGGCACGTACCGTTTCCTCCTCATTTTCCCGGATGAAAAGCAGCTTTCTACGCAGGTTGCCATTCAGGCCGACGGAGTGCTACATATAAACTTCTCTTCTGCCCAATTAAAGGACGCTGATGTACAAAGCCGGGCACTAACAAAGCTGGTACAGCAGAAAATACTAGCCACTAAAGCCATGGTCTTAGAAGCTCAGAAACCGAAACCTATTGCACCACCCAAAGTCACCCCTCTAACCAGTGGCGCAGGCCTTTATAACCACACTATTATAGGCACCGTGACAGACGCCGAAACCAGAGAAGCCCTGCCCGGTGTAACTGTTGTTTTAAAAGGAACCACTATTGGTGCCGCCACTGACCTTTCGGGGCAGTACACTATAAACGCCCCCGCCAACGGCACCCTAGTTTTTTCTTACATCGGCTACATGCCTCATGAAGTAGCCATTCAGGGGAAAAGCGCCATTCATGCAAAATTAATGGCCGATGTTATGGCTTTACAAGAAGTAGTGGTGGTGGGATATGGAACTGTAGAAAGAAAGTCCTTGACCGGCTCTATTACTACAGTAAACCTAAGCGGCACCGTAGCAGGTGTAGCAGTTGGTCAGCCGGGCGCTAATATCAACATCAGGGGAATTTCTTCTATTGATGCTACTAAACAACCGCTTCTTATTGTAGATGGTGTGCCTTTCAGCGGTAACTTAGATGACTTAAAGCCAAATGATTTGGCATCTGTCTCTGTGCTGAAAGATGCAGCTGCCACCGCAATTTATGGGGCGGCTGGTGCCAACGGTGTCATCATCATCACCACCCAAAAAGGAAAAGAGCAGGCAGAGCAGGCCTTAGCACAAACCGGCGACACAGACCCTGCCAATTCTATCCGCAGCTATTTCTCTGACTACGCTTTCTGGCAGCCCCGCCTCACCACCGACAAGCAAGGTAAAGCCACTTTCCCAGTCACTTTTCCAGGTGATGTCACGAGCTGGAAAGCGAATGTCTTGGCTATGGACGGAAATAAACGCAGCGGCCAGACCAGCACCGAAATCCGTTCTTTCAAAGCCATGATGGCCACGCTCAGTGGCCCCCGCTTCTTGATTGAGGGAGACAAAGCACAGATCATCGGCAAGGCTGTGAATTATTTTCCAGACACCGCTGCGGTTAAGACTACATTCGCCTTTAACGGTAGCACCCTACGTGAGCAGCAGTTAAAACTAGACAGAGTTTATGCAGATACTTTTATGATTCAGGCGCCAGCCGTAGCGCCAGATTCGGTGGAGCTCATGTTCATGCTTCGGCAAGGCAACGGTTTCTCTGACGGCGAGCGGCGGCATATTGGCGTGTATAAAAAAGGCGTGGTAGAGCGGCAGGGCCAATTTTTAAATTTACACTCAGACACCACCGTCACCCTTACATTTGACCCGGCCAAAGGCCCGGTGCATTTCTACGCGCAAGACAATCTGCTACAGGTAATGCTCAATGAAATTGACTACCTGCACCGCTACGAGTACTGGTGCAATGAGCAAGCTGCCTCTAAGTTGATTGGACTGTTGTGGGAGAAACGCATACGGGAAAACCTAGGGCAGCCGTTTGAACATGACCGCATGGTGCGTCGCCTTATAAAGTTTCTGGAGAAGACTCAGAAGCAAGACGGTACCTGGAGCTGGTGGGCCACCGGCCCCGCCTATATCTGGATAAGCCACCATGTCACCGAGGCTCTGGTCATGGCTCAAGCAGATGGCTACAACACCAGCTTCAAAAAACCACAGCTGATAGAGTACCTGACCTACGAACTAGAAAAGAAAGACGCACAGGACAAAGTCAGAGCTCTGGAGATACTGCAGCAGCTGGAAGCTAAAGTAGATTTTCCGGCTTACGTTTCTAAACTAGAGAAGCAGACAGAACTAACGCTGGAAGAGCAGCTTCGCTTAACCCGCCTCCGGCAACAGCTGAAACTTCCTGCCCCGCTAGACACCCTCCAGAAGCACCGCCAGCGAACCATGCAAGGCGGCTTGTTCTGGGGCGAAGAGAAAAGTAATCTCATCAACAACCACATCTCCAACACCTTGCTGGCGTATGACATTCTGAAAGCCGCCGGCGGCCACGAGCAGGAACTGCGCCAGATACTGGCTTACCTCCTCAGCGAGCGTAAAACTGGTCACTGGCGCAACACCTATGAATCAGCCAGAATTCTAGAAACGCTCCTGCCCGATGTAATGCAGGACAATAGCTCCACGCCCGAAAACGCGCTGGTATTAACCGGAGACCTGAACACCACTCTCAGCCGCTTCCCAGCAGACACTACCTTTACGCCAACTCAACCACTCACGCTCCGCAAGCAGGGGTCGCTGCCGCTGTACCTCACCGCGTACCAAAATGAGTGGGTAGCCCAACCAACGCGGGTAGAGAAAGACTTTGTTGTGCGCACTTCCTTTGCAAACTTTACACAAGCCAAGGCTGCCTTAGACGCCGGCAAACCGGTTGATCTGGTAGTGGAGGTAGAAGTAAAAGCCGATGCCTCTTTCGTGATGATTGAAGTGCCCATTCCGGCGGGCTGCACTTATGACAGCAAGTCCACTTGGGGACCAAACGAAGCTCACCGTGAGTACTTCCGGAACAAAGTGAGCATTTTCTCCAATCACCTGAGCAAAGGCCACTATACCTTTACCATTAAGCTCCTTCCCCGCTACAAAGGCACCTACACCTTAAACCCAGCCAGGGCAGAACTGATGTATTTCCCAACTTTCTTCGGAAGAGAGGCGGCAAAAGAAGTGGAGGTGAAATAGGAGTTCTGAGTCGTGAGCTCTGAGTCTTGAGTCTTAAAATAAGCAATGGCTACTGGCACAGACGCTCGCAGGTCTTGGAGACACTGCGAGGTCTCCTGTTGCAGAATGACTATTGTTTTGAGGCTGTTTTCACAAAAACAGCCCTAAAACACTTTCAGCCACTCCTAAACTCTCCCTCACCTCATTCGTTTATAAAACCCTAAACCTTTGGCCGCCCCGCTGGTTTACCTCACCTAAACCCGAAGAACATGAAAATTGGCTATCCTTGCGTAAATGAATCTCTGGACTGCAGCTCGTCAGGCACGTTTAGGCTAGCGTCTTATTCAGACGAAAAGCTAGTGCAAATGGTGGAGAAGAACCTGGCCTGCCTGCGCCGTATTCTGGAGTACAACCTGGAGCATGGCTTTCTGTTCTTCAGGATGAGTTCTGGCTTGGTGCCGTTTGCCTCGCACGAAGTTTGCAACTACAATTGGCAGGAGCACTTCAAAATGACGTTTCGCCGCCTAGGTGATTTCATTAAAAGGCACGACATGCGTATTTCCATGCACCCTGACCAGTTTGTTGTGCTCAACTCACCAGATGAACGCATTGTGCGCAACAGCATCAATGAGCTTATTTACCAGGGCAGCGTAATGGACTTGATGGGGCTCGATTCTACGGCTAAACTCCAGATTCATGCCGGCGGCGTGTACGGCGACAAACCGGCCGCGCTCAAACGATTTATTCACACGTACCACACCATGCTGCCCGAGGCGGTAAAGGCAAGGCTGGTGGTAGAGAACGATGACCGCCTCTACAGTCTCCGCGATTGCCTGGAGCTTAACGCCGAGACGGGCATTCCTATTTTGTTCGATAATTTTCACCACGAATGCCTGAACCACGGTGAGTCTATGGCCGAAGCTTTACAACTGGCGGCAGGAACCTGGCACCCCACGCAAGACGGTGTGCTCATGATGGACTACAGTTCCCAATCGCCGGGAGAGCGAAAAGGCAAGCACGTGACCAGCATAGACACTGACTTGTTTCGGGAGTTTATAGGCCACCTCAACGGGCTGGACGTGGACATTATGCTGGAAATAAAAGACAAGGAAGCCAGCTGTATCAGGGCGCGTCAGGTGCTGGAAGAACTGGCATTGGTATAAGGCTGTTTTAGAGCTTATTTTCAGAAAATAGGTTAAAAACGCATCAGATAGTTCGCTGTATTTTCGGCAAAATTCTGCTGGGGCACGTTTATAGGAACTGAACCAACGGTTCTTTCCATTATGCAAAGATTATACGCTCTGGTACAGTTCAGTATTTTTATCTCCATGACTGCCTTTTTCTCCGCCTGCCAAACCCCATCAGAATCTTCTCCGTCCCCACCCAAGGCTGTTATTCAAGAGAAGATGACGCTAGAGGGCATACCATCAGCCTCAGGCATTGAGAAAATAGGCAATCGCTACTACGTCATAGGCGATGACTCTCCTTACCTGTTCACGCTAGACGAAGAGTTCAAAATCGTAAACAAAACCACCTTAACGGCTACTACTTCTATGAGCCAGGGGCGGATTCCTAAACCAATGAAGCCAGATTTTGAAGCCATCACCTCCTTGGAGTTAGAGGGGCAGCATTTCCTGTTTATCATTGGCTCCGGCTCAACCGAAAAGCGAAACATAGGTTTTCTGGTGCCTGTGAACCGTACAGGACCCGGCAAGCCAATTCAGGTACCTCTGCAAGAGCTGTACGGACAACTGGCAAAAGACCAGAAAGTAGTAGGCAAGGCTCTATTGAATATTGAAGGATTGGCAGCCGACGAAGAATATGTGTATCTGTTGCAACGGTTCGCGCCAGGCGGTCAGAATGTATTGATAACCTACAGCCTGCACAGCCTTACCCCTTTTCTATTGGGCAGAGCAGCAGCCCCTGCACCAATGGAGATTAAACCGTTTGCGCTACCTGAGCTGGAGAATATCAGTACCGGCTTTTCTGGGGTTACTTCTGCTTTGAGAGGCCGCCTTCTATTTACCGCCTCCGCCGAAGAAACACCCAACGCCGTACTTGATGGGGAAGTATACGGCAGCATGGTAGGTTGGATTCACGCCCACCGCCTCCCCGGAGGCCCCCTGAGCAACCCCACGGTGGTAGTACCTATCACTGATAAAACCGGAATGCCCTACAAAGGCAAAATTGAGTCTATCTGCATCTTAAAAGATACTGATGGCTTGGTAGAGGCCGTAGCGGTGACAGATAGTGACGATGGTTTATCTGAGCTGGTAGTGCTTCATTTCACATGGTAACTTACTGCTTCAACCACACGAAAATATCCTGTCTATAAACAGAAAGCCCTGCCTTGTAAACAAAGCAGAGCTTTCTGTTTATAAATCTTTGGCTTGGCAAAAGCTTACTTACAGCCGAACGCGTAATTTTTTCCAATATACCGTGGTGGGCGTCTTTACTTCTACTAAGTAGATACCTGCCCCTAATTTCCCAAGCCTCATAGGTGGGGCTAGTGTATGATCACCGGCAGTGACAGGTTTGGTAAATAACACCTTGCCCGATGCGTTTTTGAATTCAAGCACACCGTCTTCCTTCAGATCTTGCTGAAAAGAAAGCATGAAAACATTATCGGTCTTTTTCAGGGGGTACAGATCTATTCCAGACAGGGTCTCGCGTCTTACCGGAGTTTCAGTGCCTGTCTCCATTGCGATCGTATCTTTAGATAAGTTGGCTGCGGAGTTAACCTGCGCAGGGGCGGGCATCATTGCCATGGCTACCAGAGCGGGGGCTAGTAGCGCCGTTAAATAGTTTTTTCTCAACTTCATACGTCCAACTGTTTAGTGTTACATAACCGCTACTGAGGCGGCTACAACTGCTATTACACATTCCGTTCCAATTTGTTCTGCGGCACAAAAAAAATTTAAGCCAGAACATAAAAAAGGCCATGAAAACCTCTTTCCATGGCCTTTTTCCTCAAAATTTTTATGAGCTTATTCTGAAATTAATCCGCCAGAATAGTTTTGGCTAAAGGAAGAACCCGCTCAGCCCACTTCTCATACATGCTACCACTGTAGTGCAGGCCATCTGAGGCCAGTAAGGTTGGCGTTGTACTTGCTTGCAGCGACAGATCGTTCACATTACCTACGGCTATGCCCATTTTACCGGATTCGTCATATATAACATCATTAAACTGTTTAATCTGCACACTTATTTGCGTTTTGTTTTGGCTTGCGGCAAAGGGTGTTGCTCCCCAATCTGGAATGGTAAGCACCAGCACATTTTTTGCATTGTTCTGCGCATGGTTCTTACTAACGGTTAGCAGCGCCCTGAATTCACGGCGGAACTCTTCAATGCTACGTCCCTGGTATTGATTATTGACTCCAATCTGCAGAGAGACCATGCTATAATCATTAGGCAGGCTCATGTTCTTCAACTGTCTCAGCAAGTCACCGGTAGTCCAACCGGTTTGGGCAATAATAAGCGGCTCACCCACCCCTACTCCGCCTTGGCTTAGTTGATTTGAAAGGTGCATTGGCCACGTTTGATTAGACGAAACGCCCTGCCCTATGGTATAAGAATCACCGAGCGCTAAGTACTTGGCAGAATCTGGAAGAGGAATGGCGGCAATTTCTTCTTCAATATCAGAAGTCTGGCAAGAGAAGCCAACAAAGCAAAGGAGTAGGAGAATTAAAGAGGAAAAACGCATATCTGTAAGAAATTATGTAACCTTCTTGTAGAGCACCCGTATTAGGCTGTCTTGATTCGCTAACAGAGCCTCTGCCGGAATTGTTCAATATCTGTTGTTTATCACTTACAACAATACTGCCATCTTTCTCTATCTCACTGCTTCTGTTTTAGGGTTATTTTCTGGAAAAGAGGCCAAAAAATCCGCTCTAGCGGCCTCTAAGGCCTGTATTAAATTAGTTCGCTGCTGCAGTAATTGTTGCAGCACGGTGGAGCGGCGGTAAAACAATGAAAAGAAAATCCAATGCCGGCGTGCTACCTCAATGCGGTGCCAATAATGCAGCACGAAGAAACCGGTGATGGGCAACGCCATTATATACCCCACCAAAGCCCAGCCAGACAACCCTAGCCAGGCATGTACTCCAAAGCCAATCAGCGCATAGAACATAGGGAAGGTAAACATACCAATGGTCATCATCATGGGCGCGTAAAACTCTACGTCTTTGGTGAGAGCCCTCGCAATTTTGGAGGGCAGCAGATAAGGCAGATAATTATGAATTACTCCGAACAGGTAAAAAGGCAAACCAAGCACCAAATACAATATAGTTTCTACCGTACCCCACGCCACACGGCTTCGTTTGGGAGCATTTCTGACTCCGTCAGGGGCCAAACCTAAACTGCTGAGGTGCTGCAAGTAGTCTTGCAGTTCTGCTGTGAGGGCGTGCACACGCTGCGGGTCTTTGGCTTCAAAATATTTGATGCTCTGCACAATTCCCTTTGTGATCAAAAACTTCTCTTTGGGCTCAGAATCTGCTAAATCTAGCTCCTTCACCAGCTTGTCTTGGTAAACAGCCTCTACCTGCCTGGCCAGGGCATCTTCTTCGTCGGTCTCGGTATGAATCACCAGATCCTGCAGGCGATCTTTCAGATGGTCTGTGAGCGCATGGGCCGTTTTGAACGGATCTTCAGCAAAGGCAGCCTCAAAATCTTTCACGGCAATGGGTTCGCCAACGTTCACAAAAACCTCACTCCTGAACCTGGACGGGTCAGAATAATTGAGCCCCACGGGCAAAATGCGCAGCCCCAGCTCAAAATTATTCTGCGCCTCGGCGCCTAAGGCAATACGCGCGGTACCGGTTTTAAGCGGGCGCAGGCGGCGCTGCATAAAACTGTTGCCTTCCGGAAAAACCATGAGCGTGCCTCCCTTGCCCAAAAATTCATAGCACTTGGCAAAAGTGGCGTCATTTTGGGCAGTGCCGCTGGCTCCCACGTCTTCGCGGCGGTACACGGGTATCATGAACAACTGATGGAAAAGCCATGCCTGAATACCGGGTTTGAAGAAACTGCTTTTGGCCAGAAAGTGGATTTTCTGCTTCATGAGCGAAGCCGTGACCACAGGGTCCATGAGCGTGTTGGGGTGGTTAGATACCACGATCAACGGCCCATCCGCTTGAAGAAAATGTCGGTTGTCCACCGTAAAGCGCCTGAAAAACACGCGCAGGGCAATCTGAAAAAGGGTTTTTAGCAGGAAATACAGCATACGGCTCTGGAATAACGTAGGAAGCTACGCATTTTTAGCCTGTTTTCTGAAAAACAAGCCAAAAACAACACAAGGAATCAGGCTAAACTAAGAGCAAATCACAGAACCAGAAGCCTGTATCATAGGCCGGCGGGGCCGAGGCAAAGCAATTATCTTCTGTATTTTCAGTAACTGGGGCATAGCTTTTATACACCACCTCCCCTACCTGCACGGGCACTGGCTGTTTGAAGTTTGGGCCATCATACACAAAAGAATGATACTCCCCGTTTTCGCCGCAGGGGTCAACGGGGGCAGGTAGCCCCTGAATAAACGCATCATCCAATTCTCTTCCCACAAAGGAGGAATCTAAATGTTTCCCGTTTACGCACACAACTTTTGCTTTAAAGCCTGCTTGCCAAAATTCCTGCAACAAGCGCTCCGGCGAATCTCCCCACAGCGGGAGCTCTGCCGTCACACCTACTTCCTTTAGTTGCCCCTCTCTATATTTCCGCAAGTCCTCCAGATAAATATCTCCGAAATGCGCATTCGTTACTCCTTCAGATTTAAAGTTTGCCCACGCCTCAGCCATCGTCTCATTGTACTCACTCATGCTGGCATTCTCAGGCAGGAAAACGGGCTTCCAAGGCAAAGACAATGCTTCTGCCTGCGCACGCATCAGTTCTTCGCGTACTCCGTGCATGGTTACTCTTTGGTGGGCTTGGCTCAGGGTGGTGAACAGACTGTGCAGCTGCCATTTCTGCTGCTGTTGCACCCTATACAAGGCAAGCGCAGAGTCTTTGCCGCCGCTCCAGTTAAAGACAGAAAGAGGTTTCATGTGGGCAAGTTAGATATTAGCGCTTGCTACAGCAACCGCTCAAGAATGGCGCACCTGAAATTCGCAAAACTGCAAAAGGAGTTACACAATCTTCTGATGCAGTGTTAGAAATACATGCTTTTCTTATAAAGCATTAATTAATAAGATTTTTAACATTTTAATTTTATTTAAAATGAAAGTTACATATATTTAACAAATCAATTAAAGCATCTTTAGTTTTAATTATATAACGCACCAGTTAAGAGCCTGAAGAGTGTCTTCCTTTGGAAACAGCCTTTACTTTCCCGTTTCTCGCTTATAACTCCTGTAATAGAGTTTGAAGAAAACAGCTTTTACTATGGTCATTCGTGCCACCTGCTTCATTCAGCATTGACTGCATCACTATATTGTCTATGGGTTATGACACATCCAGAAACCGTTCTTTCTTACTTATGAAAAACAAACTACACAAACTACAGCTAACGCTTCTCTGCTTCGCACTAGGCTGTTCTATGGTCAGTGCCACGGCTTCGCCTGCCAAAGAGGGTACTAATATCTCTTCCAGAGCCATTAACTCTTGGGTTTCTGAACATAACAAAGGCTCACTGGCTGCCCGTGTAGCTACTGAAATCACTGGTAAAGTAACGTCAGCTTCTGGAGAGCCACTGCCAGGGGTAACGGTGTCATTAAAAGGCACAACCATTGCTACCTCTACCAATGAAAAAGGAATTTTCAGCCTAACCCTACCAGAGGCTTCAGGCACATTAGTATTTACCTACATTGGGTATACCACCCGCGAGGTTAAAGTTACCAATGCCACGGTCTATAATGTAAAGATGTCTGAAGACGCCCAGACCCTGGAGGAAATAAAGGTAGTAAACATTGGCTATGGCGAGGCCAGAAGGGCTGACGTAACCGGTGCTATTGGGTCAGTTGCCATGGAAGATCTGGTCAAGGCTCCCGTAAAATCCTTTGACGAGGCACTGGCGGGAAGGGTAGCAGGGGTTCAAGTGACTTCTTCAGAAGGCCAACCCGGTTCTCCCATCAGCATTATTATCAGGGGGGCCAACTCTCTTACTCAAGACAACTCTCCGTTATACGTGATAGATGGCTTCCCTAGTGAAGACGCTTTTGCAAATGCCATCAACCCTGAAGAGATTGAGTCAATTGATATTTTAAAAGACGCCTCTGCCACGGCTATCTACGGCGCCCGTGGCGCTAATGGCGTAGTGCTTATTACCACCAAGCGCGGTCGCAAAGGTGACCCTGTCATTACGTACAATGGCTATTATGGCTTACAGGAGAGCCGTAAAAGAATGGAAGTACTCAGCCCCTATGAGTATGTTAAACTACAGTATGAACTATCTCCCTCCCGAACCACCAGTCTTTTCTTAGAGAACCGTGGACCAAACGGCGAAGATTTAACCATAGAAGATTACAGGAACCGGAAAGGTTTTAACTGGGAAGACCAGGTAATGCGTGTAGCACCCATCCAAAACCATTCATTGGCGTTGCGTGGCGGCTCTGATAAAACCCTTTACAGTGTTTCGGCCTCTTACATGGATCAGGAAGGCATCATGATCAGATCTGGTTTTAATCGCTTCCAAACAAGATTAACCCTTGACCAGGAAATATCCAGCAAACTGAAAGCAGGTGTAAACACAACCTTCTCCACCTACAAAACCTACGGCACCCCCTCTTCTGCCAATGCAGGTTCTGCCCAATCAAACCTACTCTTCAATGTTTGGGCCTTCAGACCTGTTACCGGTGACCCAACACTTAATCCGTTAGACCTTTTAGAAAATGCCGAAACAGACCAGGACAGAAGTGACAACCACACATTTAACCCTGTCATGACGGTTAACAATGAAATAAGGGACAACAATTTTGAAACACTGATAGGCAATGGGTACTTAGAATACAAGGTCCTAAAAGAACTTACCTTGAAAGTGACAGGAGGCGTTACCCGGAGCAACAGAGAGTACAATATCTTTAACGGCCCCAACACCTTAAGCGCCCAATTCAACAACAGAGTAAACGGCGGCATCACTACTTTTAAATCGAACACCTGGACAAACGAGAACACCCTTACCTATATTAAGCGTTTTGCTACAGACCATTTAGTCAATGCAGTGGCAGGCTTTACCTCACAGGGTAGCAAGAGCTCTGGTTTTGGGGCATACGCCATTCAGCTCCCAAATGATAACTTGGGCTTAAGCGGTTTGAATGAGGGAGTTCCTAACTCCATCAGTTCAAGTTCCTCAGAATGGACCATGAGTTCGTTTTTAGGCCGTGTAAATTACAATTACAAATCAAAGTACTTTTTAACCGCTTCATTTAGGGCAGACGGTTCCTCTAAATTCAGCAAGAACAACAGGTGGAGCTATTTCCCGTCAACGGCAGTTTCATGGAGGTTAGATGATGAAGAATTCATGAAAAGTCTGCCCTTTGTTTCTACTGCTAAATTAAGAGCCAGCTGGGGTATTACGGGTAATAACAGGGTTGGTGATTTTGCCTACTTGCCTAAAATTACCTTACCGCAAAATGCCGGCTACTATTTCAACAACACACCAAACGTAGGTAGCTACGCCAGCGACTTAGGCAATGAGGATCTTAGATGGGAAAGCACTGAGGCTACAGACTTTGGTGTAGACCTTGCGTTTTTTAACCACCGCTTGTCTGTGACAGTAGACTTTTATCGTAAGACCACCTTTGATCTTCTGCTCTACGCTAATCTTCCTACTTCAACCGGATACAGCCGCGGCCTCAAGAACGTGGGTAAAACCAGAAACCAAGGTGTTGAATTAGCGCTAGGCTTTGAACCCATAAGAGGAAAAGAGTTTACCTGGAGCACGGATTTTAACATTACTTTCAATAGAAGCAGAGTACTGGCTTTAGCCCAGAATGAAGAAAGAATCTTCTCCTTGATCCCGTTTGATTACGCCTGGCAGGACATACCGGCTTATGTGGCAAAATTGAATGAACCTGTGGCCCAGATCTATGGTTTAATTTGGGATGGCGTCTACCATTATGAAGATTTTGACATGTCTCCTTCCGGCGCCTATGTGTTAAAAGAAACAGTACCTACCAATGGTGCTCCGAGAGCTAACATCAGACCCGGCGATATTAAATACAAAGACATTAACGGCGACGGCATCATCAGCATTACAGACAAAACCGTTATAGGCGACCCTAACCCTGTGCATTTTGGGGGCTTGTCCAACAACTTCTCCTACAAAGGGTTTGACCTGCACCTGTTCTTCCAGTGGTCTTACGGAAACGATATTATCAATGCAAACAGGGTTTATCTGGAATCTGGATGGCGCTATGGCATGAACCAGTTTGCCACCTTTGCTGACAGGTGGACCCCCGAGAACTCTGAGTCAAATATTCCAAGGGCAAACGGACAAACCGGTATTACCAGCTACTCTTCCCGCTTTGTGGAAGATGGTTCTTTCCTCAGATTCAAAACGACCCAGTTGACCTATACTATTCCAAGGCACCTTACGGAGCGAATTAAGATTAATACCTTGAAAGTGTATGTAGCTGCTCAGAACCTCTACACCTGGACAAATTACACCGGCTATGACCCAGAGGTTTCTGTTAGACCCGGAGCCCTAACCCCAGGCTTTGACTACTCAGCCTACCCAAGGGCCAGAACTACTACCTTAGGTGTAAACGTAACGTTTTAAGTTATTTTAGAAAATCATGAAAAAGTTTCTTTATAGCACTTTATTCTTCATTTCCGCAGGCTTATTCTCCTGTCAGGACTTTCTTGAAACAACACCATCAGACTTTATTTCACCAGGTAATTATTTCCGGAATGAGAGCGATATAAATACTGTCTTAAATGGAGTCTATGATCCTTTAGGCAGAATGTATTCAAGAATTCTGTGGTTTGACTCAGATGTGGCAGATCAGGTTTTTGATATGCGTTCCTGGGTACAGGTAGATATGTCATTCAATAACTATGATGCCTCTGATGTAAAAGTGGCCGCTCTGTGGGACAACCTATACGACGGCATCAACAGAGCCAATGTGCTGCTGGCCAACCTAGACAAGGCAGACATGAGCCAAGAGAAAAAAACAGTGGTACGCGGTGAGGCAAAATTCTTGCGGGCTTACTACTATTTTCTGCTGGTCACTTATTGGGGAGATGTTCCTTTCAGAACAGAACCTACTTCCTCTGTAAACGATGTCAATATTCCGCGTACCCCAGCCAAGGAGATATTTGCCTTCATCACCAAAGAAATGGAGGAAGCAGAAGCAATGGTTAACCCTATTACCGCTTACAGCTTTAATAGCCGTGTTACAAAATCTGTGGTGCAGGGTATCTTAGCCCGGGTATATTTAAAAATGGCAGGCGAACCCCTAAACGACAAATCTAAATATGCAGAGGCATTAAATTGGGCTCTTAAAGTGCGTGACAATGGCGCTGGCCATAGCCTAAACCCAAATTATGCGAACATCTTCATCAACCAGGCAAGAGACGTGTATGATTTGAAGGAAGTGATTTGGGAAGTTGAATATAATAAAGGTCCCTCTGGGCGAGTAGACGAAGAAGGCAACCTGGGAAACACCAACGGGCTTGGCACCTCTAATGAAGAAATTGGCTATAGCTATTCTATCATAAATGTACTAAAGAGCCATTTTGATTTATACCTACCTGCCTTCACCATTGACAGCATCAATGCCGATGGCTCAGTCAACCCGTTTAAAATACTTTATACCCCTGACACCCGCCGCGACTGGAACATTGCCCCTTATACCTATGTCAGCAATGCAGGTACAGCCAAAAGAAGGTACACCTCCACTCAGATCTATAACCGTAAAAATGCCAAGTGGAGAAGAGAGTATGAAACGGCTCAGCCTAAAGCATTGAACACTACCTCCATTAATTTCCCTATTCTCCGTTTTGCTGATGTCTTGCTCATGATTGCTGAGGCTGAAAATGAAGTTAATGGCCCAACTCCCCTGGCGCATGAAGCCATTAACTTGGTAAGACGTAGAGCATTTGGTAAATTAAGGCCAGGGGCTACAAACGTAGAAGAGTACGATCTTAAAGACCTTGATGTGTCAGCCATGCGCTTAGCCATTATGGACGAGCGCTCCAAAGAGCTTTTCTCAGAAGGGTTGCGTAAGTTTGACCTGGTACGGTGGGGCGAGTACTTAGTTAGAATGAGAAACGTTCAAATGGAAGTAACCGCAGATCCGTTTGACGCTTCACTTAAAGCAGCTGCACTAAAAGCCGCTATCAATACCTCAGAACGAAATTTACTGCTCCCCATCCCGTTACGGGAATTAAGCTTGAACAGCAGTATCACCCAGAATAACCCTGGCTGGTAATATTCTTCAGTTGTTATGATTGAATCATTTGTAAAAATTACCACAATGAAAGCAAAATACCTGTACCTGCTCCTGCTCTTAGGCATACTTAGCTCCTGCGAAGACCAAGAAGTGGAAGCTCCCAACTTTAATGTATCTGTAGTTGATGCAGAAGTACAAATAGGAGATTCAGCACGCTTCAGTTTTTCGGGTGACCCGGATATTATCACGTTTTACTCCGGCGAAAATGGCAATGAATATAAGAACCGCGAGAGAACAGAACTGACTGGTGGCAAGTTAGAGCTGGAATTTATAAACCAAGTACTGTACGGTACCCAGGTAAACAACCTTCGTTTAGTTGCCTCCACAGACTTCTCAGGCACTTATACCCCTGAAGAAGTGGCTAAGGCCACATGGGTAGATATTAGTGACCGGTTTACCTGGAGCACGGGCTCCGGACTTGGCCCCATTGTAAATTCTGGTAAAAAAGACATAACAGACCTGTTGGTGAGTGGAAAACCAATTTATTTAGCCTTCAAATATGTTGGGGAAAAACCTGCAGGCACATCTCCTACCCAACGCACCTGGAGAATTCACGCATTTAACGTTACAAATTCTTTTGAGAATGGATCTACCGCACCCGTGGCAACGTTAACTACCGCCGGGTGGACAAGTGTAGATTTTTTAAACCCTGCCAGCAAATGGGTTTACACTTCTACATTGGTATACTTTAACCCTTTTTCAACCTTAGAGGCGTCAGAAGAATGGGCTATATCAAAGCCCCTGAACCCAAATAAAGTTAGCCCGGACCGCGGAACCCCTATAAAGGAATATACGCTTAGCAAACCAACCCACAGCTATGCCTATAGTGCTCCAGGCACCTACACCGCCACTTTTGTGGCTTCTAATGTACACATTAACGGACAGAAGACGGTGGTAAAAGAAGTGGAGGTAACTGTTTTACCATAGTTAATTTAGATACCTATTAAAGCGGAAGGGCAGGTTGAGAATCTCAACCTGCCCTTCCGCTTTAATATTGTAACCCTTACTGTTTTCCCATAATGTCAATTTTCTCGCCGCCTTTCTGAGCATTGGCCGTGGTAGTCACCTTAATGTTATCGGCATCTGGGCAGCGCATATCGGTATAGCGGGCTTGGTTCATGTGTAGTTCCTGGTCACCTTTAAAAAGAGAGGTAAACAACCACTCACCACCCGTCACTCTGGCCGCTGTGGGCTGCACCGGCTTGCCTTCATTTCTTACTTGGTCAATGGCATTAACACGCTTAAACTGGCGCGGCTGTTCAGCAGTAAAGCCTTCGGCGTCAAAATCTACCTCAAACTTTTTAAATGGCTGGGCACCTGCATCGGCAATAATCATGCGTAACTTCTGAGGAGCTACCATTTTCACGGTCATTTGGATGGTATCGCCAGGATGCCATGTGTATTGCTCTACATTAGGCGGATTGCTCCAGACTTTGGTACGCCAGAAGGGACGCCAGGCTATCCGCTCTTTACTGGTATTCCCGGTGGCCTTGTCCACTGAAAAGGTCCAGGTCATACCCGCATCTACCTCGTAATGGCCGCCGGCGTTGCCTCCCATATAAATAGAGAAGTTATCTAGTGGCAGGTTGTTCCGCTGTGAATCTAGCCTGTTGGGGTCGGTGGTAGGGTGGCCTAACACCACTATGCCAGTTATGCCCGTCCAATCGTCAAAGCTACTGACTACTTTTCTGTAATAAGCGCCAGGGAAACAGGGGATAGTGGCGGCAGGCGGCACTTCATTAGTAAGACTAGCGGTTTCCCCGCCTTGGCTAGAAACTTCTGAAGAGATACTACTTTTACAGCCTATGGTGGTAAGCGCTACCATACCCAGAACTGTATTTTTGAAATAAGGAGGAATTGAGATCATTTTGAGCGGTAAACGGTAAGGGTTTTACTGAAGAGATTAAAAGTGTCGGGGAATAATTACATGTGGCGGTGTCACTTCTGTAAAACTCGGCTATTAGAAGTGAGGGGGGTACAAGAAACCTCATCTTGAAGGCTTTACTTTTTGAAAACCCAGCTAAGAATCTAGTGGAAAAAAAATTAGAAGGAGCAGCTGTTTTAGGCCTGTTTTTGTAAAAACAAGCCTAAAACAGCACGAATAAACCTGCCTTTACTTTACCAGCTCTTTTTCTGGCTCCCGTTTTCTGGCAGAGGCTTTGTACAAGGTAAAGAGCAGCAACGCCAGCGCAGTGCCCACTCCCGCCGTATAGGCAATTTCAGTGGATAGTTGGAAGCCTTCCGGAGCCACCAGAATGTAAGAAGTAGCCACGGCCGTCATAAAAACAGCCGGCACCAGGGTAACCCAATATGACTTTCTTTCTTTCATCAGAAAAGCGGTAATCACCCACAGCACTATGGTAGCCAAAGACTGGTTTGTCCAGGCGAAATAGCGCCACACCACGGCAAAGTCAATGAGGGTTAATCCATAGCCCGCCGCAAATAATGGAATGCTGATGAGCAGACGATTCTTTAACGGCCCTTGGTTTGACTTCATGAAATCAGCCACGATAAGGCGGGCACTACGGAAAGCAGTATCGCCGGAGGTAATAGGGGCAGCCACTACACCTAAGAGCGCCAGAACACCGCCCACTTTACCCAAAAGTGAATTAGAAATCTCGCTTACGGCCCAAGCTGCGTTGCCACCATGTTCAGTCATGGCCTCGTTTAAACCTCCCACGCTCCCGAAGAAACTCATACTGATTGCAGCCCATATTAAAGCTACCACCCCTTCGGTCACCATGGCACCAAAAAATACGGGTCTGCCCTGGCGTTCATTGGTGATACACCGGGCCATCATTGGCGACTGAGAGGAGTGGAAACCAGAGATGGCACCACAGGCCACGGTCACAAACAACATGGGGAAAAGCGGGAATTTTTCAGGGCTGCTGTGTTGGTTTGTAAGATTGTCCCAAGTTATTTCCGGTATTGCCAGCCCTCTGGAAATCATAATCACTGAAATGCCCAACGCCATAAATAAAAGCGCCACCCCAAACACCGGATACAGCTTACCTATCACTTTATCAATGGGCAATACGGTGGAGAGCACATAGTACGCAAAGATGATCCAGACCCACATAGACACACTGCCAACACCCTGCATCATACCATCTAAAATCTTGGCTGGCCCTATAATAAATACAGCTCCCAGCATTACCAGCAGGATAATTGTAAACACCCGCATGAACTGTTTCATGAAGCCGCCCAGATAACGCCCAGTGGTTTCGGTAATACTTTCGCCTCCGTTACGAACAGAGAGCATACCAGAAAAGTAGTCATGCACTCCTCCGGCAAAAATAGAACCCAGCACAATCCAGAGGAAAGCAGATGGCCCCCACATAGCTCCGGCTACCGCCCCGAAAATTGGCCCCAGACCTGCTATGTTCAGAAACTGGATCAGGAAAATTTTCCATTGAGGCATGGCTACGTAATCCATGCCGTCTGCCATGGTAAGGGCGGGAGTGGGCCGGTGAACGTCTGCCCCAAAAATTCGCTCTACCACCTTTGAGTAAACCATGTAACCCACCACCAGGGCAATTACAGATACAAAAAATGAAATCATATGTTTTGTTTAGCTTGGCTGGGAAGTAAAGAAAGGGAAAGACAACAGAAAGAGCAGCTTTTTATATGTTTTTCACCTGTTTTTGTAAAAACAAGCCAAAATCGCGGCAATAAAAAAACGCCTGCACCTAAACCCTTATTTTATCTAGGAGTCAGCGCAGGCGTTCTTCAGGAAATATTATCTGGCGCCTAACTTTTCAGCTTGAGCTACCTCCATCTTACAATTTTCCAGAGTACTGTACACTTGGTACAAAGCACGAGGCACATGGAAACAGCCTTTCCACTTACCGCCTTTCAAGGGGAGCAGCACTTCGCCGCGGCGGTTCAGGTAACCGAACCATTCACTGTACTGGTCATCTCTGAAGTGGTTCCAAGTATAGTCATGTAGCTTCTCAAACCACCGCTGGCAACGCTCATCACCGGTAACGGCGTAGGCTTTTGCCATACATACCAATGCCTCTACGTGTACCCACCATAGCTTCTGATCCCACTCCAATTGCTGAACCGGATGGCCTTTAATGTCTTGGAAGTACAAAATACCGCCAAACTCATTGTCCCAGCCAGATTCAAGGGTGCGCAGGGCAATTTCTACCGTTCTGTTGATCAGAGCTTGATCTTTCAGGCGCACTGCCAGATCCATGATAAACCACATGGCTTCAATAATGTGGCCAGGGTTGAGCAGTCGGCCCTCAAAACAATCAGCAAAGGAGCCGTCTTCGTAAACATTCTCCAGAATCAGGCCGCTCTCTTCATGGTAAAATACCTCCATTACCTCATGTATGATCTCCTGCATGAGCGAATCTACCAGACTTTTGTCAAGCAGGTGCTCCATCTCCAAAGACAGGTTGCTCAGGATCATGGGCAGTGAGAAGTTGCGCAGATTACGCGTGCCTGGGTAGGCCTTGCTATACTTGCCTTTAGGGTTTTCGCGACGGTTAAGGATATTCTGGAATGTCTTGCGGGCTATGTCTGCGTACTCATCTTCTGGCTTTACTTTGTAGAGGGCACCAAAGCCCATGGCTGCAAAGCAGTCTGAGAAAATGTTGTAGGGCTGAACAAGCGGCTGGCCCTGCTTGGTAAGGGAGAAATAGAAATTGCCTTCAGCGTCACGGCCATGTTTCTTTAAAAAATCGGCGCCGTGCACGGCCATGTCTAACCATTCTTGCTTGGGCGCTACCTTGTCATACAGCATGGAGAACATCCATGTTTCACGGCCCTGTAGCCAAATAAACTTATCGGTGTCAAACACCTTCCCGAATTGGTCTAAGCAAGTATAAAAACCGCCATGCTCTTCATCCTTGGAATGCTTCATCCAGAACGGAATAACATTCTCTAACAACTCCTGCTTGTACAGCGTAGAATAATGGTTCATAAAATATGTGATTAGCGTAAGCTCTGTAAATACTCTTTATACCTGTTATACAAATGGCCCGCCTGCAGGTACGCACTCTGCGGACTCATGAAATGTGAAAACTCAAACGTTATGGCTTTATCATATCCTGCCTTACGGGCGGCCTCTAACTTCAACCTTAGTTTCTCGAACTTGATGGGCAAGAACTTGATGGGCATGTCGCGGTCAAAGCTCTCGGCGTTGGTCCAGCACTGCAGGCCAAACTTGTCGGCCATTTTTTTATTGATGCCGAAAAAGTCTTCCAGTTCATGGTAGTCAATGTGCCCGTCCTGGAACGCCACGGCGTCTACTGAACCGTGCAGGCCCGAGAAGATTTCGCTCCACTCCTCTTCGTGTTGGCGCAACGAAACCGCGTCTTCTTTAGACAATTGCGACGTGGCTGCCATCACGGCTTTTTTACCGTCTATCCAGGGCGAAATGAACGTAGGCAAGCCGCCGCTCACGTCTTTGCACTGTTGCCCCAGGGTTCTAAATGCCTCGGTGGCGCCCTTGGTTTTACGGCTGATTTCCATGCTCAGGTACCAGCCGCCAAAGCTTTTGAAATGGCCGTATTTCTGCCACACTTCGTCAATCACAAAGCGGTTGGCGTCAATTTCGTCTTGCAGGTTGCCGGTGTCCCAATAGTGCCCGCTGTCATATAGCCCGAAGTAAAATTTGAGGCCATGCTTCTCGGCTAATTCCAGGTACATCTGCACTAAGTCTACCGGTGGTTCATAGCACCCGTAATTCTTCTGTAAATACTGCGACGGGTACGTGATGAACCGGCGGTAGCCGCTCCTGATCATGATAACGGTGTCAATGCCTACGGCTTTCATGTACCCGAAATCACGGTCCCACTCTTCGCGCCCCCAGTTCTGGTGCGGAATATCATGGGAGATTTCGTCTATAAAGGTTCCGGTTATTTGCATGGGTATGTATTCAAAAAGAGTCACTGGCCAGTGCAGTTCTCTTAAGTTTCAATTTCTGTTTACAGGTATTTTTTATCTTTTAAGTACTGCACCCACACCGGGTACGCCGCATCGGTGACGTGAATGCCGTCTAACGAGTACTCTTTCTTAAGCTGGCCGCTGGCATCTGCAAAGACCGGGTGCAGGTTAATGTAGGTGAGCTTATGTTTTTTGGCAAAGGCCTGTAGCTTTGTGTTAAGGCTGGTCACGGCCGGGTTTAGGTTTTTGAGGTACGCGGGTTGCAGCATATCATCTAACAGCGGCAACACGCTCTGCACGTACAGCTTAGTCTTAGGCGATTTCTGTTTTACGCGCTGCACCAGTTGCTCATATTTCTGCATGATGACTTCTTCCGGGAACCGGCGCGACAAATCATTGATACCGATGAGAAGGAAAATCTTCTTCGGCTTGGCCGCTAAGATGTCATCTAAACGGGCCAGAACACCATGCGTAATGTCACCGCCGATGCCGCGGTTGACCACGGGCATACCGGGCAGTAACTCGGCCCATTTGCCGCGCGCCGTAATGCTGTTGCCTAAAAACACAACGGCGTTTTTAGGAATGGGCTGCGCGCTGAACTCCTTCAACCGCATTTCATAGTGGGGGTTCACATAGTTGCTGTCTAGCTTGGCCGTTTGGGCAAAACCAGTGAAAGTCCACAACATGCCCCCAAGCACCGCCAGGCTACCTTTCAGCATTTGTTTACACACTTTACGTAGTAATCTCATCTATCTCAATTTCTGTTTTCAGGCTATTTTCAGGAAAACAGCCTGAAAACACGTATTTCTTTTTTAGCCACTCCAAGTCTACTGATGGGCCGAGTCCAAGCTTTTTTCTCTATTCCTGTTTTGTGCCTGTTTTTCAGAAAACACACCAAAAACGGCTTACAGAACCTTTTCTTTTCTCAGGTACTCTACCCATTTTATGTAGGCCACCGTTTTAAGGTGCAGCCCATCAGTTGACAATCCTTTTTCTAATTGCCCGGTACTATCAGCAAAAGTTGGATGCAGGTTAATGAAGGTTACATTTCCATACTCCCCTGCCAATACCTGAAGCCGTTTGTTCAATTCCACTATTAGAGCATTATTAATGTTCTTATAGTTTATAGCCAGCATATCTTCGTTTACTGGCAGCACACTCTGCAGAATCACTTTGGTTTTGGGTGAATACCGCTCTATTTGCGCCAGAATTCTCCGGTGGTTAGCTGAAATGATTTCAGTTGATATTCCTCGCTTTAAATCATTTACTCCAATAAGCAAGAAAATCTTGGCTGGTTTAGAGGCCAACACTTCGTCTAACCGGGCTAAAACTCCCCACGTCACGTCGCCACTAATGCCGCGGTTGACTACCGGTTTGCATGGCACCAGCTCCTGCCACTCTCCCGCCTCGGTAATGCTGTTGCCCAGAAAGACAATTTCCTTTTTCAGGTTGGGCATTTGCCTGAAAAAATCCAGCCGCATGCGGTAATGCGAGTTGGCATAGCTACTGTCAATCTTGGCGGCTTCCTGCGCCCAAGCCATGCCACTAAAAAGGAGCACGGCTATTAAGAGCATGAATAGGTTTTTCTTCCTGATCATCAGTTAGCCTACTTTTACCAGCTTCTCTTTTCTATCTTTCTCATACGTAGGCTCCACATCTGATTCCTCTAGCTTATCCCACCAGTTCTTCTTAAGAATAATCGTGGTAATCAACAGCACTATAGACCAGCCTAAAGCGTAGTAATTTTCTCTGATCATGAAATAGATCGGAATCACGACTTGTGAGAACTGCCAGGCAATGCCTACTACAATATTGGTCCAGTCACGGCCGGCGTGTTGGTTGGGCACAAAGTCAGGGTTCTCAGCCATCACCTCACGCTTGATAGGGCCCCAGAAACCCCAGGGACGAGTTTCGCGGTAATAGTTTTTCACGGCCTCGCGGTTAGGCAGCGGGCTCATGTAGGTCCCGATCATGCAACCGGCCAGCGAAAAGGCGAAGATGATAGGGAACACATAGATGTCTACAATCTCCGGGAACACGAACAGCTTAATGGTGGAGGCAATTAACCCGAAGAGCATGCCGTAGAAATAGCCATAGCCGGTGAAGCGCCACCACACCCATTTCAGGAAGTTGGCCGCCACGTAGCCACCGTACAGGGCCGAGGTAATCCAGAGCGTAAGCTTGTTCAAAGAACCAGCGTTAAACCCGAAGATGATACCCGCTATTACCAACAGGATGGACGAAACAATACTCATCCGGACATACTTTTTGTCAGAGGCGTTGGGGTTGATGTACTTCTTGTAAATGTCATTCACAATATACGCCGGGGCCGAATTGACAAAGGCTGAGAATGTACCCATGAAAGCGGCCAAAAGACCGGCCAACAATAAGCCTCTGAAACCATTTGGTACAAACTTGTTAATGGCCAGCGGCAGAATTTGCTCAAAGTCCATGTTAGCCCCCATGCCACTGATCTCCGGCACCAGATAAACCAGCGCCAGCACCGCAAAGCCTGCCACCATTAAATAGCGCGGAATATACATTACCCAAATAGTGGTGAAACTCATTTTGGCCGCCTCTGAAGGAGTACGCGCCGCCAGCACCCGCTGCATGTCATAAGACGGCACCGGGCCGGCAATAGAAGCAAATATGCCTTTGAAAAGCATCATCATGAACAGAGCTCCGAACAGGCTGAAGCCATCGGTTTCCAGTTTCTGGTTGACCGCCGGGAAAGCGGTTTGGCTCCAGTCCATGTCCAATGTCCAGCCGAAGGTGAGGTCTTTCCAGCCGGGTGGAATAGCCGCGCTGATCTGTTCGCCGGTTACCGAGGTATAGGCTACGTAGCCAATCACGAAGCAAGAGATGGTCATGATAATAAACTGAAGAATCTCGGTGGCCACCACGCTGTACATACCGCCTTTCACGGTGTAAATGGTAGTGATCAGGCAGATCAACAGCGCATAGCCGCGTTCAGAAGAAACAGCCCATTCGCCAATGGTAAAGCTCAGGTCCCAGGGCAGAATGATGGTACACAGTTTACCTATTCCTTCAAAAAAGTAGGCAATAAACCCTAACACACTTATGATGGCGAAGGCCACAATAATGATGTGTGAGAGCTTGGCGCCTTTGCCGTCGCCGAAGCGGAAGGTGATCCACTGCGCGCCCGTCATTACTTTGGAGCGGCGCATCCAGATGGCAAGAAACACGAAGATGAATACCTGGTTCCACACTGGCCACAGCCATGGAATCCAGGCGCTTTTGAGGCCGTAGACAAACAGGATCATAACAGTCCACATAGTGCCCGACACGTCAAACATACCTGAGGCGTTGCTTAGACCCAAGTAGTACCACTTCATGGTGTTGCCACCTAAAAAGTAGCTTTGCATGTCTTTAGAGGCTCTTTTGGAGATATAAAAGCCAATACCCAAAATGCCCACTATATAGGCGATGATGATGCCGATGTCTAATCCGCTTAAACTCATTCTATTATTTTAAAGCAATCTGTTTGTGTTCGTATTATTTGTAATCGTAATAAAATCAGGTACGCCAGAACCACCCCTTTCGGGTAGTGTAGACCGTTACTGCCACTACCAACCCGGCAATGACAAAGGCCTTGACAATACCCAGGTAAACATTAATTTCACGCAGAGTTTCCAGCACCTCAGAAAAGTGGGTGAGCGCCAACAGCGGTGACACCAAAAAGGCTGTGCCCACATAGGCCACCATGGGGTTCTGCCCACTTTGAATAATGGATTTCCAGAACAGATTTTTATGGAAACGTTGGGAAAGAATATCGCAAAGAATATAAGTGAAGAACGCCAGCCCAGAAGTCAGAAACCAATAACTGAAGGAGGAAGGGTCTTTTTTGATACCGCCTTCAAGAGGCTCAAACGCTAACCCCAGCCACAACAGAAACACGCCCCATCCAAAGACCTGTCGCCACAGTTGTTCTTGCTTCGTAATGGTTTTGTGCAATAAGCAAAAACCTACCAGGCAAAGCACAGCATCTACGGCCAGCGTGAGGTAAATCTGGCGTGTGTACAGCCCGTACAAGTTTATGATGACCAATGCCAAACAAAGGCTACCCAGTAACAGCTTAGAAATGGAGCCTTTTCCAGTGGTTTCACCAACGGTTCTGTACTTAAGCATCAGGTCACCCAATATTGAACCGGGTAGCACTATGCACAAATACTTCAGAAACCTAAACTGATACATCCAATTCAGGGACGGGTGAAAGTTATAGATGGCACTTGTCCAGCTGCCTTCTATTTCATGGGTAAGCCAAACGGCGGCAAACAAAGCCAACACGCCCATTCTGAGAAGAATATTTCCGCGGGTAAGCAACCATATTACAGAGCCAACCACCGCCATATTCGCCAATACCACTATAATGATGTCGTTGTTACTTTTGGAGAATTCAAAAGCGGTGAAGCTATCATGCGCCCATACCAATCCAGCTATCACTATAAAGCCAATCAACTTTACCAGCACTTCCTGGCTCCCTTTTAGCGAAGTGAACCGCATGAATACCAGAAAAAAGCATGCAAAAGTGATCAGTGAGGTCAGTTGGTTTACCCAGCCAGGCCCCTGCAAACCAAACCAGTTCAGATTGCGTATGACAATTGCGAAAAAGACCAGCAACGCTCCCCGCTTTAGAACATTCAGGAGAACCTCGCCCGTTTGCCCCTGACCAATTTTTCGGCTCATGGCCAACGGAAAGGCAGCCCCCATGGAGAACAGGAAAAACGGAAACACCAGGTCTACCCAGGTAATGCCCGGTACGGTTGGGGTATAGGTAAAATCCGGAGGCCCTACCTGGGCATGGAACATCCACCCCGGCCATGGGCTTTCATGCGGAAACACCCCGGAAAACACCATTCCTATAATGGCCAGCCCGCGTAAAGCATCTAGTCCGAACGCGCGCGCAGGTGCAGTTACAGAAGCCAAATGCTTCTGCACCTCTACCGGGGCGGCTTCCAAAACCTGTGATGTTACTACGGTCATGCTTTTTGAGGTCTCTCTTTATCTCCTACTCTGAGCTTGTTTGTATTCTGTTTTGGGGCTGTTTTTAGAAAAACAGCCCCAAAACAACTTTTCTATTCTGTAAGGCCTCTTTTCAGTTCATTCCACCAGCCCTTATTGATCACGTGCACAATGTCAAAGACCATAGCCCCGTCTGACTTGGCCCGGCACATTTTCAAGGCTTTCACAAACTGTTCGCGGTCATCTTCATATTGTTCTACATAAATCCCGGCATAAACTGGCACCTTACCTTTGGTAATTTTCATGGCCATTTCAGCGGAGCCTTCTACGGTGTACCAGTCATCCGTGCCTTTGTCCTGGCCGGCCTCCGTTCTGTTCACGGTATTGGGGTCTATGTTTTTGGCCTCTTTCTTCTCTACCTCAAAGTAGTAGCTGCCGGTAGTGTACAGATCCAGGGCTTCGGCATAGCCGAAGTTCTTGTAGTTCTTGGAGGCCCAGTCAAACTTCTCTGAAGGGTCATATTCTTTGCTGGCCCAGTTCACCCCTACCTCATAGTAAGTAGGATACCAGGAACCGGTATAATCACCGAAGATCAGATTCGGATTGATTTTCTTCAGTTCTGCCCTGGCCTCATAGATAAAATCATGGATAACCTTGGCCCGCCACTCAATCCATTGATTGAACAATGGCCCCCGTACGCGCTCGGGCTTGCCGTCTTTGTTTTTGGCAGTGGTGGAATAGGTGTAGATATCTGCGGGGAAGTTCGTCACCTTCTGCCCGATGTACTGCTCAAACATTTTTCGGGATGCCTCAGAGAAATCTGCCTCTATGCCATCATACCGAACACGGTCCAGCACAATGCCGTCAAGCTTAGGGTACATGGTGATTAATTCTTTTAAGACAGACAACTCATACTGCCGCACCTCTGGCAAGGCAGGGTTTGTCATGGCCGAGTATTTGGTTTTGATCTGGGTAATAGGAGTCATACCCTTGGGCAGGTAATTCAATGATTGCCAATGCTTTTTTGTAGGATCATTGTACACAACACCACGGTCAAAATAGTTATGGCCAGCCACAAAGGTGTTGGTAGAGGCATGCACCGTCATCCCTAGCTTATGCGCCTCCTCAATGAACACGGTAAGTAAGTCAAAGCCCCCTGGCTTGGTAAATCCAGACCACTCGTTCATTACTGGAGCTATTTTACTAGGGTAAAGCACTTCCCCGGTAATTGGTTTTACATCAACAATCACGTCGGTTACGCCGGCATCTTTAGACTTGGCCAAATAGTATTTTATGGAATCTTGGTAAGCAAAACGCTTAAAATTTGCCGTAGCGTCAAAATAAAGGAGGTTCCGTTTCTGTGTCGTCTGTTTCTGAGTACTTCCGGCAGTAGAGGAGACGGTATTTGGTCTGCCGCACATAGAAAATAGCGCCAGCAGAAGTACAAGTACAGGAAGGGTAGGCTTGTTCATTTAAGATTATGTATTAGGGGAAACTGTGATTCTATTTAAATTGGTTGGGTAATGCCCACACGGGTCACACAGAGAAGGAATTCCTGTCTTTGCCCATCTCCACACCATGAAAGGCAGGGGGAACAAATTAATTGAGGGGTATGGTTATACTTACTTCTTCCCGATTCCTTCTTTGATTTCTTCCCATAGTGGCTCCTTAAACTGGTTCCATTGGGGCGCATATACATGGCAGACATCAAAAAGCATTATTCCGTCTGAGTTTTGGATGATATGCTGAATGGCGCGGGTGATGTCTTCTTTCTTGTCCCAAGTAACGTTGCCCATATCAATGCTTCCTAAGAGCGGCACTTTACCCTTCGTAAGATATTTACCAGCATTCAAAGACCCTTCTATACTCCACCAGTGGTATTGGTTTGTGGCGGAAGGAACATCTGCCAGCTTTACATATTTAAAGTAGTTGCCCGTCATGAGTAGATCCAGTTCATCACCGTATCCATAGTCATTGTACCCTGGATAAGCCCAGTCAAACCGTATAGTGGGGTCATTAAATGGGTCATACGTCTTGCTGGCCCAATTCACCCCTACCTGATAGTAGCTGGTGTACCAAGAACCCACATAGGCCCCGAACTTGATATTTGGCTTGATTTTCTTCACCTCTTCTTTGGTACTTTTCACAAAGTCGTAGATGGTTTTAGCTCTAAACATGAGCCATTTTTTATAGTACTTACCAGTAGAGGCAGGCACTACTTGTCCGCTGGTGGTTCTCCATGAAGAAACTATGTCAGTAGGGAAAACCATTGCTTTGGCCATGTTGTCCTGGAACTTTTGCTCTAAGAATTCAATAAACTTTTCTTTACTGAAATCTGAAAAGTCACCGTTTATGTCATTATAGCGGCAGTAATCCAGCATGATTCCGTCAATGTTGTACCGGCTTACTACTTCTTTTACTATGCTCTGCTCATAAGCCTGTACCTCTGGGCGGGCCGGGTTTACAAAGCCATTGGCTCCTGTAGAAGTGATAGGAACCCGGTTACCGTTTACATCACAGACGATGTTCTGGTAAACATTTTTGAAGGTAGGGTCGTCAAACACTTTCCCTAGTTTTCTATAATTGTCACCTTCCACAAATACGCCTACTGAAGCATATACTTTCAGATTCCGCTTGTGCCCTTCAGTAATTAAATAATCTAGATAATCAACTTCCTGTGGCAGAGTACGACCCTCTAAAGTGGTTAATTGGCGAGCTATGGTGCTTGGGTATATAGTATATCCATTAATTCCTTTTACATCAACCACCATCCCTGTTACCCCAACGTTTTGCAGAGAATCAAGCACTTCCAAGATGGTTTCAGTTTTATTGAATTTACCATAAGTCCCAAATATATTGGCCCTTGCCTCAATCCATACTAACACTTCCTTGTCTTTTTCTTCAACAGGAACCTCTGGCTCAGGTTTAGGAGTTACCTCCTCTTCTGGACTGCTTTCACAGGCTGCCAGAAAAAGGCAGCTTGCTAGAAGAAAGTACTTGATTTTATTGAACATCATCATCTGCATTTAAAATTATTGAACCACTTAAAAGACCCCACCCATTCTTACCACACCCAAAGGCTATCAGTACAGGTGAGTCTGTTCAAACACCTGTACTGATAGTTTTTGCCAGCTTCTAATTATGTTTCTTAATTAGGATCATAATTGGTTAGTTCATAGCCAATGATACCACCGTTGGTGAGTAACAGATAGGCCCAAGCTTTTTCACCGTCCGGAGATACCATTACCTCAATGTCAGCCGTACCGTTAGGGTTTGCGGTACCAGAAACCTGATCTGAAGTAAACACCTTTGTTGCTGCGGATGCACCATTAATATTGGCTGGGTCTGTTACATCAAAAACTGCAATTCTTGCCTGATCCAGTGTGGAGGTTAGATATTCTGCTATTCCAATATACTTAGCGTTATTAAACTCAAAGTAATCTATTGGCATGTGGAACACACCTACCAGGGCTGGGGTATTAGGAATTGCTGAGATACGTCTGCCGGTAGTACCGCTTACTAAAGCTATCTCACTGGCATAATTCAAGAAGAAGTCTGTATTAGGAGAAGCCGAAATAGGCTGTGCATCTGAGACGAATGGCCAGGCACCTATTGGGTCACCGTAAGTGATTTTCTCTGGAGTCTGGCTCACCAACTGTCCGCCAGTTACTACCCACTTCAGAATCACCGGGTTTCTAGACTCAGTGGCCATGATCACTGCATTAGTATTCAGGTTGCCATACACACTCAACCTTCTGCCAAGCGCTCCGTCTGTTGCTGCATTAGACTCATTTTTATAAGTAATAAGCAGCTCAGGTGTCTGATCCATGGCATTGTCCCATTTATAGATCAGGAAGTTTGAGTTCTTAGGGGTGTAAGAAGAGCCAATGATATGTCCTTCTTCATCACTTACCATAGAGAAAGAGCGGAAAGAGGCACTTGGCATAGTCATATCCCCTACAAGCGCGCCAGTGAATCTGTTAAGAATGCGGTATCTTGACGGAGTGGTGTTTGTGCCAATTATTAGGTGATCTCCACTAACAGACATGCTTGTTTCTGTATGCGCGCCAAAACCACCTATTTCTGATCCTATTTTAATAAATAGCTTTCTAGTGATACCAATACCGTAATTTAACTTCTGCGGAGGCACCGCCATGAGTGTATAGGTTTTGGTAGTGCCATCTACACCTGTAATGGTTACCGGAACCGGATTTGTCAAATCTATTTTTGAACCAGAAGGAAGTGAAGAAGTGGAGTGACGACTAATTCCTATGTTCAAAGTAGCATTAGACACATCTACCCCAGGAACCACATAGAAAATCAGTTCGCCATTGCGTTCAAATCCATTGATTTCTTGACCATCTACTTCTATGCTTACAGTTTTTACTGATAGGTCTGCTACTTTTTTTACTTCTACCCAGTAAGATTTCACCGCCCCTGTACCCGAGGCAATGTCAATTTTAATTGGTTCGGTCAGATCCATTGGATTACCCAAGGCAGGGCTGATTCTGGCATCTACCGGAATATTGGCTCTTAAAACCAAATTTTTCAGGTCCACCTGATTATCAGATTCAGCTGGGAAGAAATGGGGTATTTCAAAAGTGATCGTTTCTCCGTTAGCACTGTAGGTGCCATTAAAGCGAGCATCTTTCTGCCCTGGAATGGTGAGCCAAATATCTGACAACTGGTTGTTATCATTATTTTCAAAAGGCTCTGGTGTCTCACAGCCCGCTAGAAACAGCAGGCTAAAAAGAAACACAGTATAGCTATAGAAATTTCTTTTCATTTCAAACAGTTTAGATGTTACCAACCTTGTATTTGGGTTAATGCCCGGTTATTTGCAATTTCTCCCTGCGGAAGCGGGATGTAATACATCTGAGACAAGAATCTGCGGTCCTGCTTGTCAGCATCTACTCTCTGATATTGTAAGTCTCCAGCAGCGTTTTTAGTGATTTTATCACCATGCACGCGCAGGTTGTTAAGAACTGTGTGGGCTTTTCTCCAGCGGCGTAGATCCCAGTACCTATGTCCTTCAAACGCTAACTCTACAATACGCTCATGTTCTATGGCCTCCATGAGGTCAGCTGCCGTCTGGGCTTGGGTATTTGGCAAGTCTGCTCTTCCTCTTACCTGATTGATAGCATTTCTAGCCTCAGATAAGTTGCCGAGTTTCAACTGCGCCTCTGCATAGATAAGTAGCACTTCAGCGTAGCGTATCACCATCCAAGATTGGGCAGATCTATTTTGGGCGAAAGTGGTATTGGTTGGATCTAAATATTTGCGTACATAGTAGCCAGTAACTGTATTACTTGGGTTAGCATCTGTGCCATACTCTACAAAACCTACATTTCCGCCTACAAATGTTTCAAGGGTTCGTCCTTGCCAAACGGCACCATTGTAAAGAACGGTACCATAAAATCTTGGATCCCGATTAGCATATGGGGCAGCGGCATGGGCTGGATTAGACCAGGAGAACTCTTCCCCATTGGCCATTTCAAACTCCTCTACCAGCTCCGCGGTAGGTACACCCTCAGCTCGGTTACTTGCGGCGGCAACGGGCGGAGAGAATCTGCTGTCATAGGTGTGGGTCACCCCTGGGCGTTGGTAATCTACTGAGAAAATGGCCTCACTGTTATTAGGGTTGGTGAACATGCCGGTAAAATCCTTAGGAAGGCTGTACCCCATTTTCATTACCTCACCGGCCGCATCGGCAGCTATTTGGTAATATTCGTTCTTTTTGGCAGCAGGAACACCAGTTAATGGGTCATTGTTAAACTGCTTATTATCATATTCGGCAATAGAGCCAGCATACAAGGCCGCTCTGGCCATTAAGGCATAGGCAGCATCTTTTGTGGCCCGTCCTCTCCAAGCAGCACCACCCTCAGCCTTGGTAGGCAAATGCTCTGCAGCAAAAGCAAAATCTGCCAGTACAAAATTCCAACTTTCCTCTTCACTTGCCCTTGGGTTATTTGGCTCTGATGTAAGCTCAGGTAATAAAACCACGCTTCCGTGAAGCTTTACCAACCAGAAATACACATACCCCCTGATAAACCTTGCTTCTGCCTCATAAAGCGTTTTCTGTTCCGCAGTAAGCCCGTCTGCATAGTTATTGATACCATACATTAGCTCATTGAGCCTGCGTATGCGGTTATAACCAGAATTCCAGTAATTAAAGTTAGGGCTTGCTGCACTTACCCGCTGCGGCTCAAAGGCTAGTCTGTTCACACTTCCATTTCCCTCTGCAGAGGAAGTGTATTTCATTATGTCTGTCAAGCCATCTGTGGCATTGTCATACCCAATAGGGAATTGCCCGAACTTAAATGTGTGAAACTCATTGTACATGCCCGCCATGTACAAGTCAATGCTTTCCGGATTCTGATAGATTGTCAGTTCAGTGTATCTATCGTCTAACTCCAAGTCTATTTCACAGCCTTGGGAGGCTACCAGTAGTCCACCTACTAACAGACATTTTAAAGTTGAATATATTCGCTTCATGATTTTCTAGAAAGTTATGTTAGTACCTACTGTCACTACTCTTTGCTGCGGATAGAAACCATTGCTCACGTTTGGCATTTCCGGATCAAGGTACTTCAGACGGTCATCTGAGATGGTGAAAATGTTAGAGCCAGCAACATAGAACCTCCACTGCTCTACTTTTAGCTTATTCAGGAAGGCTTTGTTAATACTGTACCCTACTTGTACAGACTTAAGACGCAGGTAAGATCCATCTACCACAAAATGAGAGTTGGGGTGGCCATTGTGATTTGGCGCTCCGCTTCTGTTAGCCTGTAATCTTGGATAATAGGCACCTGGGTTTTCTGGAGTCCAGGAATTCTCTACTATGTAATAAGGTGAGTTCCCTAGGTTATAGAAAGAGCGGGTAAACGGTGTATTATCTGCCACCCCTGATACCCCAGCGGCTCCTTCATACGTACCGCCCAAAGCCACATCTCTTCTGGCTGCCCCCTGAAACAAGGCAGAAAAGTCAAAAGGTCCGTACTGGGCATCTAAGTTTAAGCCATACATTATCTCTGGCACATTGCTAAGCCCTATATAGGTTTGGTCACTGGCGTTGATCTGACCATCTCCGTTCAAATCTCTGTACTTAACAAACCCTGGAGCAGCTTGTCCGCTGGGAGAACTTGCCCAGTTGTTAACTTCTTCCCATGATTGGAAAAGACCTTCAGAAATAAAACCGTACTTCCCGCCCATTGGCCTGCCAATTTGATTTTGCCATTCAGCAATATTGGCGGCTTGATCATATTCCAGAATTCTGTTCTTTGCGTAGTTGAAGTTACCGGTAACCCCGTAGCTAAATTTATTGATAGAATTACGGTGTCTAATCTGTAAGTCTACCCCTCTATTGTCAACCACCGCTGAATTATTCGTACTTGGGAAGAAACCTCCAATTGATGGAGGATAGATACCTGACACTCCCTGAAGGATGTCACGGGTCACCTTGTAAAAGAAATCTACCTCTACATCTAATAAGCCTCTCCAGAAGGAAGTTTCTAACCCAACGTTAGATATGGTAGTAGTTTCCCAAGTCAAATTCAGGTTGGCGGGGCTACCTGTGTAAAGTGCAGCAATTGGCTTACCCCCTATTACTACAACTGGAGCAGTTGTTAAAGCGAAAGTATTCAGGTAGGCAAAAGAGTTTGAAGCTCTGTCATTTCCTACTTTTCCGTAAGAGCCTCTAAGCTTTAAGAAGTTAACGGAAGAAGAGAAATCTTTAAAAAAGGGTTCATTACTTACTACCCAACCCACTGATGCTCCAGGGAAGAATCCGGCTCTATTATGTTTTGGGAAGTTACTGGATTCATCATAACGGGCAGAGAATTCAAGTAAATACTTTCCTTGAAACCCATAGTTCAACCTTGTAACATAGCCACCTCTAGACGTTAGCGAAGATGCACCACCCGGACGAACGAAATCTTCTGTTGCCGATCCTCCAAAATTTAGTTCCGGTATATTGGTCAAAGGGAAGTTTCTTGCCCCAGCCGTCATATTCTTATTTTCAAACTGGCTGAATTCGTATAATAACAAAGCAGAAACGGTATGGTCGTTACCAACGGTAGTAGAATAGTTAATACTTGGTTGGAACATGGTGTGGCTTCTTTGTGTGTACCCCTGAGACAGCACAGTGGTAGTGGCAGTAGGAGCTAAACTTCTGCTCCACACAAAACCAGTATTTGTTATTTGTCTGGTAGACAAATAGTAGGGAGTGAGCCAATTCTTAGACTCTGTCAGAATCTTATCATAGGCTCCCTGTACCTTCATTTCCAGCCCTTTTACACCAGGAACCTTGAAAACGAGAGAAAGGTTAGTTTGGAAAACGTCGGTCTCAGATCTTTGAAAACCAGAATTTTCAACTGCGGCAATTGGGTTTACCCCACCACCACTTCTCCAACCCGCAGCAGGAAGACCATCATAGGTAGCCGGAATGTTGGGCAATGCTCTTACCGCTTGGTAAAAGGGGCTCATCCAAACAGAGTTGTCTGCCACAACCCCTGGGTTCTCTCTGTCCTCACGGCGCGCGCCCAACGTGATGATGGAAGAGAGATAATCATTGAAAGTCACATCCAGGTTAGTTCTGAAATTGTAACGGGTAAAATTGGTGTTCTTTACCACCCCATTTTGGTCAAAGTACCCCAGGCTGGTAAAATACCTCATTTTATCTGTTCCCCCGCTTATAGAAACGTTGTGGTATTGTGAAGTAGAAACGTTGTCCACTAAGTCACCTACCCAGTCTGTGTTTCCGAAATCGGCGGTGTGGGTACCATTTCTTAATGCCTGAATCTGATCTTCTGTGTAGGTAAGCGGAAGTGGATCTCCGCCAGTGTTCATCAGATAATCATTATCCATTTCCTCCCCTCTCTTGATCCACTGCATATAATCAGGGCCATTCAGGAACTTAGGGAATCTGGTATTTGAGTTTAAGGCAAATGAAGTGTTATAAGTAATAGCAGGTTTACCTACTTTACCACGCTTGGTCGTGATCAAAATCACCCCGTTTGAGGCCTGCACCCCATACACCGCTGCCGAAGCGTCTTTCAGAATAGAGATAGTTTCCACTTCACTAGGATCAAGGTTTTGGAAGTTATCTCTAGGGACGCCATCTACAATAATCAGAGGTCCTTGGGCAGCTCCATTGGTGGTACTTAACCCCCTAACCAATAAGGCAGAATTATCTGCCCCAGGTCTACCGGAGTTCTGCACCGCCACCAAACCAGGTAAACGACCCGCTAACACGTTGGAGAGGTTCATTGGAGGTGCCTGTGTGATCTCCTTGTTCCCAATCTGAGCTACAGAACCAGTCATGGTGGTTCTTTTCTGAGTACCGTACCCCACTACCAACACCTCATCTATAGCACTGGCTGAATTTTGCAGCTTTACTGAAATTTCACTTCCGGCCTGCGCACTCAACTCCTGGGATTCATACCCAATGTAACTAAATACCAATGTGTTTGCCCCTGCAGAAACTGGAATTTGGAATTCTCCGTTGATATCTGTTGAGGTACCCGAAGTGGTTCCTTTGATTACCACAGAAACACCTGGCAATGCCTCCCCGGCATTGTCAGTGACCTTTCCTTTTATTGTTTGCGCCTGAGCTAGCACCGTGTTTTGCCAACACGCGAGCATGACCAGTAGAAGAGCTAATGAGCACAACCTGAGTTGCTGCCTAGCCATTTGTAAAAGCTTTGTCATAGGTTTAGTGAGGATTTAGTGAGAATGAAATTTTGGAAGCGTAATAAAAAGGTATCAAAGCAGTTGACCGTTAAAATCAACAGGTTTGGCAAACGGATTCAGCAGCTGGTCTACCATTACCGCCGCCTGCCTCCTATTCAACTCTACCTCTGGCGCTGCTTGTTCTCCTAATTGTAACTTTACCCATTCTGCCGCAACCTTTTCATAAGTCAGAGCTGGATCAATGGCACTTAGCACTTCAGCAAAAACTTTAAGAGTCAGGTTCTGACCCGAAGCCTGAAAAGCTTTTAATTCTTCATAGTAAAGTTTAAGACCCGACACCAGCTCATATTCACTAATGGGGCGCTCAGGGTAAAACCACGTTTGGTTTGCCCATTTATATGGCAAGCCTACTCCTTTCAATATGCCGGTGGCACCAATGCGCTGTATAGCCTGAAAGTGCGGATCTTGGGGTTTCACATCTATATAAGGCATCAAGTAAGCCTTAGAATCAAGCAAAACCTGCTGCACTTCTCTGATGCTCACTTCACGGGGCTCTACATTGTTCTTCAAGGCAACACCAGCTAAAGCACCTGCAGCCTGGCCTATGCCTAAAACAACCGGCTGTAGGCGCGTGGCTCCATTCACAATATTGGTGACGCTAATACTCTTTTCTGCCACTATCAAGTCTTCCACTCCCTTAGGTATAAGGGAACCCAATGGAACATTGTAAGAAGGTACCTTTATTTTTACGAAATCAATATCTGGCGCCTCCGGGTTTTTAAGGTGATGGTGGTCAATGGTATAATCGCCCACGGCAATACCGGTACGGTAGTAAGCTTCTTTCTGGTCAAATGGTTTAGCTACATGCTGCAGGGCAAACCGGGCTAAACCGTCTACCCGTCTTGATTCACGGTGGTACGGAATCATTGGCAGCTTGTCAGCGGTAGGGAATTCATCATCTGCGATGCCTAGGTTTTTAAACCCAAGCTCTGTCTGCAGGTAATACAGAAAACGGAGCGTATGAAGCTTGGCTTCTTTCAAAGCCTCCGCCCGCTCTTCCGGAGATTTTTCTATAATGTTTAGGTAGATATCATTTCCGCATTTTGGCCAGTTTATCATGTATTTGTTATTCGGCAATTTACCGTAGCCCATCATTTCAAGACAGTTCTCATTTGGGCCTCCATCAGCAGCTGGGTCAGACACGTCACAGGCGCAGTCAAATTCCTTAGGGTTGTATCCGGCAGGCTTTTTAATGGTTTTGTCTTTCCCTTTTCCGTAATCTTTCAATACCACTACATAGGTCATGTCTTGGATGATGTCATTGGCTTTTTCAGGCGCAAACTCCTCACCGGTTTCATATCGGCTGTCCATGCCAATGTCATAGGTGGCTCCAGCCTTGGCCATCACATCACCCAGTTCAGTAGCATCTATAATCAATTTGGCCTCAACAGCTCTCTTTTTTTTGCCTTGCCGAACGGTTACTTTCCAGCCATATTCAGTTTTTTTGAGGTCTTCCCACTTGGTATTGTACCAAATGGTCAGATTCTTTTCCTGAGCTAGCTCTTTCAGCAATTTATTGCCCACAGACGGTTCAAAAAGTGTATTGCTTACCCAACCAGTTTCTACTGCAGCCGGTCCGCCATAATAGTTGTAAAGCTTTTGCCGGAACTCTCCCCACAGGCCAGAGGGCATCTGGTGGTTGCCATCAATGGCTGACACACCTGCTGAGGTAAGCATACCTCCTAGCCATTGGGTTTCTTCAATAATCAATACGTTGGTGCCCATGCGGGCAGCCTGCACCCCGGCAGTAGTACCACTGGCTCCACCTCCTATGATCAATAGTTCAGTTTTGACTGTTTGGGCAATAGCCGGAACTTTGGCTGCTACCAGCCAAAACAGAAGAAAAAAGCAGCTCTTTTTAATCAATGCCATATTAAATTATTGTTCAACACTAAAGTAGCAATAACCTTTAAAAACAACAAGAAATTATTAATTATTTTTATTAAGTTTTTAAAAAAGACATCCGTTCCTTCAAAAGAAATGATACTTTTTATCTTGAAAGCACCCCAACTGCTGTAAGCACTGAAATTTTAGAGATGAAAGAAGGGGAAGTTGACTCTGTTGTGTAGATGCCTAATCAAGAAAGGTCAGTTCCAATAGCCTCCTATCCTGCCTTAGCTAACTAATTGTAAGGTTTTAGGAGTTTGCTTATTCATAAACTTCCAGTAATGGCTTGTATTTTAATAACTTTTATGACTGAGTCAATAAGAATAGGAAACCTTCTTATAGATAAGGCATTTTTTTGCCCTCTTCGATAATCAACACCAAACTACCTATTAGTCTTTTGAGATTATAAGATAGAATGATCTTCACCAGTCTACAGTTAGCCTTACATTGATTTTAAGGAATTCATATCTACAGGTAGTAGAGACTCTCATATTGATATACCAATGTAAGGGCTTAATCACACTGTTTAGGAGGTCTAACTTACTTATACAATTTTTTGAATTACTTAACTCACTCTTTGATTTAAGCTATATCAAATATAAAAGCAGCTTAACTTTTATAATATGCAGCAGTTTCCATTAAAAGATTTTTAAAAAAGAATAAATTTGAACTAACTCTATTGAATGCATCATCCTCCTAAATACCATACTGAAAAAAAAATGACAACTAACTTTTTTACAGATATAAACAGCGAAAACGCCACTGGTGTGGCTTATAAAAATGTGAATCTCAAAAAGAAAGTTATTTCTTATTTTGCTAATGTTGGAAATGCCACCATTGCTGAAATAGGGAAAGAACTTAGCTTAAGCATACCCAAAGTTACTAGTCTGGTGAATGAACTTATTCAAGATGGATTAGTGCAGGACCATGGCAAAGTAGACTCCACAGGTGGGCGAAAGCCTAATGTCTATGGTTTGGCCCCAGAATCTGGTTTCTTTTTGGGTATTGATGTTAAAAAGCACCACATCAACATTGGCTTGGCTGATTTTCAAAAAAATTTGGCCAGTAGCTTTGAGCAATACCCCTACCGCTTAACCAATAATGAAGAATCCTTACGGGAACTCTGCCAGATTATTAAAAATTTCATCAACAAACTCACCATTCCCCGTGAAAAGATATTAGGCATTGGCATTAACCTGTCTGGCCGGATTAACTATGCCAAAGGTTACAGTTACAGTTTTTTTCACTTTTACGAAGATCCGCTAAGCAAAATTATTGAGTCAGAAGTAGGCATAAAGGTGTTTCTGGAGAATGACTCCAGAGCCATGGCCTATGGTGAGTTTTGCGCTGGCGTGGTGAACGGCGAAAAAGATGTACTGTTCCTCAACTTGGACTACGGTATCGGCATGGGCATGATGATAGACAGCCAATTGTACTACGGCAAGTCAGGTTACTCTGGGGAGTTTGGCCACATTCCTATTTTCCAGAACGAAATTATCTGTAAATGCGGCAAGAAAGGCTGCCTGGAAACAGAGGCTTCTGGCTGGGCATTGGTTGAAATGTTCAAAGAAAGCCTACAGGCCGGCACCTCTACCCTCATTACCCGAGAAAACATAAAGCCTGAAGATCTTAAATTAGAAGACATCATCAGAGCAGCCCACAACGATGATATCTTGGCTATTGAACTGATTGCCCAAATTGGCGAAAAGATTGGCAAAGGCATTGCTCTTTTGATCAATATCTTCAATCCGGAATTGGTAATATTGGGGGGCAGTCTTTCTTCTACTGAAGAGTACATCTTGTTACCAATAAAAAGCGCTATAAACAAATATTCCCTTAGTCTTGTCAATACTGATACGCAGCTTAAGGTATCTAAACTTGGCGAGCAGGCAGGCGTGATTGGAGCGTGCCTCTTAGTGCGCAGCAGACTGCTCACCTTAGACCAGATATAACATATACCAGTTCAAAATAAAGTAGGGCTCCTGTTTTAGGGCTGTTTTTAAGAAAACAGCCCTAAAACAGGAGCCCTAGCAATGTAAATTAATTGAGATTAGTTCTTCACCACACGCTTCACCACCTTGCCCTCAGGAGATTCCAGCACTACCAGGTATATGCCGGCAGGCACGGAACCTAAATCTAATCCCACAGAATTAGACGCTATGTTTTGTTTCTTCACTACAGTTGCACCAATTAAATTCACTACATACACGCTTCCCTGCTTACGCAAAGCATCTGGCACATTAACAGTAAGCAAGCCACTGGTTGGCACCGGATACACATTCACACTGCGAGCCAATACATCTGCTTTTGAGGAAGAGAGAGTTCCTACTTTCTGTAGTTTGATGGCGTCAGCGGTTATAAAGGTGGTAGTAGAAGCCATTGTAGCGGCATCGGTAATTACCAATGAATCATTTGCAGTGAGATTAAAAGTTCCCAACAATTTAAACTTTGAATTAATGGCCGCGTCTGATTGGTCAACCCTAATTACTGGCTGAGCCACCCCATTGTGGTAAAAAGTGAATGGTGTATCTTTTGAGCGGTTACTTGCAGCTACTGTCCAGGTACTTACTTCGTATTGACCAGGCTCTATTCCGGAAAAAATAAACTTAGCAACTTTGCTACCAGTTCCCCCTACCTCTACAATACGAGCCGGAGAGGCTCCATAATAACCAGCGTTGCCTGTATTCCGCCAGTTTCCACCTCTTTCAAAATACTTGTCTGTCATTTCTGTATCAAAGATGATTGGCTCTGGAGCACGTTGCTTTAATATAATAGCGGTTGGCATAGCACGCTCTCTGCCTTCTGCATCTGAAGGCCTAATAGTACCCGTACCCTTTACCACCATGGCAGAAGATCCTCCTCCGTCTAGGTTCATGGCTTCCACAGCACCCAAACTTACCATTATATCAGCCAATTCACTTAAAGTCACCCCTTCGCTTTCACCGGCATTACCACCCTCTACTACTAACATGATTACTTTTTTATCTGCAGTGTACCCTATGGCCGTACGGGCACGGCGCGAGGTGTTATCTACTTTGATGAGTTCATGGGCATCTGTTATCTGCTTTACCCCATTCTGCACCAAAACAGGGGCTCCTCCTACCGCAGTTACAGGGTTCCACAGCGTTCCACCGGATGGAAAAGTTGCAGTAGGCTGCGCCTGAGGCTCCTCTCCCTCAATATTGGGGCTAGGCGAAGGATAGCTATACATAATATTTCCCGGGCCTACATTGTAGATCCAGGCTACATCCAATTCATTGTTAGGCAGTATTCCAAAGGCGCTTCTGGTAGGATAATACGGAGTTGGAGTGCCACTATATTCACGGTTGAAGTTTCTGATATTAGGCGCAATGATAGCTCCATTTTGCACCACCAGGCTTAAAGGAGCAGCACCTGCGAAGAAACCGGCATTCAGCGCCACGTAAGCAGGCTCCCTAGTTTCTGCTGCCAAAAACTGACTAGGAGTTTTAACATCAGAGTCATAGGCAACCTTAAGCTCTAATTGCTGGTCAGTTAGATCGGCAATTGTATAGTACGCCTTGGTAGGTACGCCTTCCACTATTGGAGTGGTAGAAGTAAACACTTCTACTGATGCGGGTAGACCTGTGTTTAGATTAGCAGGTTTTGTCCATGTCATTTGGGCGTACCCTGCCTGCACTAACAACATAAGCGCGCTTACTCCTACTAGCTTTTTAAAATTGAGTAGAGTTTTATTCATGTTTTTAAATAGTTTAGGTAAAATGAGCTTTAATATTTGATATAAATTTATTCTAATTAAATAAATTTCAAAACTTTTAATAGATTATTATTTATAAAACATTCTACCTGCTTGAGAAGGCGCTGCTAAAATGCAAAAAGCACCTTGGCAGAACTCTCGCTCTTACCAAAGCAGCTTCTTTACCGAAGTCGCAACCTATTAAAAACAGTAGCTAATAAGTATCGGGGAGTTTATTGGATAATCACTCTTCTTTTGTACACTACGCCCTCCCGCCGAACCAGTAATATATATACTCCTGGCTTCAGGTTAGAAGATGCAAGGGACAACACCTGCGTTTGCGCATTAAAAGCAGAAGAAGAAATAGAAACTGCTCTGCCATTTAATTCTACCAAAGAAATGTTCTCCACTTTTTTAGAGTTGGTAGAGAAAGTAATTTTGAAACTTCTGCCAGAAGGATTGGGGAATATATTCATCCCTTCCTCTTGCCCCTCAATAAGGTTACCGGCACCCAGAGGTGAGGAAGAATCTAAGCGTCGGTTACGGATGATCATGATCGCATCGGCACTTATATATTTGCCGGCTTCCACATTCTCATTCGTGAGCCTTATAACTTTATGACGGCCTTGGGTAAGATAGAAATCACCTAACTTGTTCCAACCCGCTAACCGAGCATTTGTTTGGTCTAATGTCTTTTCAGTTGAGAGACCGGCATGGTCAATAACTTGATAAGTTGCATTGGCTGTTCTATTAGAGGCAGCAATATTATAAACATAAACTTCATAATAGGCATTGGCCGGCACATTGAAAAAGTACTCTATAGCAGCGGCGGCACCATTTACTCCCCCATAAATACTTTTTCCCTGATATCCGTCAGAGCTGCTGGTAGCCCAGGAGCCGGTTTTTACTACATCAGCTGAATTTTCATGAGTGGTAATGCTTTTATGTTCTCGCCAATCTGCCGAGGCATAAGGCGGATGCATGGCTGTTGTAAACCTGTTCTGCCGCAGATAATGGAATTTACCCACCAGATCATCATAAAACCACATAGCAGCCCCGTTGAACCCTTGCGCTATAGTCACATTATAATAATCTATCACTTCCTGGGGTGTTAGATTAGTAGACCCCGGATTTACTGCAAACGAAGGATAGATACGCTCATAGTTACTAATAGAGTTCTTGGTGTAGTTATTCCAGTTCTGGTAAGTATTGATATTTGAGCTATAACTCTGCATCTGCAGGTTGTCTACCTTATTGTTGCTGATCCACCACTTCCAGTCTTGGAGTAGGTTTTCATAGGCGGTGTAAGTAGATGATCCCATTTGGCTTGGCGCACTAGATACATTTACTTTAGGGTTTTCAGCTTTTATAGCATCATATAACTTTGCCACAAAAAGATTGATCTTATCAGCGCGCCACCTCATCCAGTTGGCATCAGCTCCGTCTGCAGGTGGGTCTGCCCCATTGTGCTCGCTCTTATACAAATTTACCGTATAGGGGTCATAACCATAGGCTTTGCTAGAGTACCGGATACGGTCCATCTCTATACCATCTACATCATAGTTCTTCACTATTTCAAGCGCCAAATCAATCAGAAAATCCTGCACATCCGGGTGGCTTTGCACCATCCAATAAAAGTTACTGCCATCCTTCTCAACTCCTTCCTGCGTACGAGCCACCCAGTCAGGGTGTGCCTCAAAAATAGGGCCTTTAGATGTAGTTCCCCCAGGCGCATACCCAGCCACGAAACCGTATTCAAACCAAGCTTCTACATGAAGCCCTACCCTGTGTCCTTCGGCAATTGCTTCGGCCAAAATATCACGGCCGCTATAGGTGGGGTCAATGGCTACGCCTGTATGCTGCTTAAACACATTGCTTTGCCACAAAGGGTACCCCCTGCTCCAGACATTCACATAGACCACATTGAAATTCGCAGCCGCCAGACTGTCCATTTGTGAGGCAATTTTAGCTTTGCTGGTAAAAGAACTTCTAGCTAGCCAAATGCCTCTTAGCTCTTGGGCGTTTACCTCCAAAAATGGCAACAACAACAATATGAGGGCGAGTAATGCGGTGTGTTTTTTCATATCTTCTACTTTACAATAATTTCATCAGCCATCAGAAAGGCAGCCCCTCCGGCCCCAGGGTGTCCAGGAGGACAAACTCCCACGTTTTTGGCTTTTACTTTTATGTATCTTACTTTGTCATTTCCTCCTTTCAGTGAGAAAGCTTTCACCACTGCTTTCTCCTGCAGCATTGGTACCTGATGCGTGGCCACAGACATTCTTTTGAACTCCTTGCTCTCCCCCGCTACCCACAGCTCAACTAAAGTTGGAAGAAAAATCCACGAATTTGCGTCTTGCAGAAATCTGGTGGCCACTTCTTTTACCATTTCCTCTTGGCCTAAATCAATGACCACCTCCAGATCTTCTTTTTCAAAGCCTTGCCAGAAACCTTTTCTATAGTCCTCATCGCCTAAAATACCGTCAGTGAGCGCCAATGCACCACCGCCCGAGTAGGAAGCATGGTAAGGATTTTCCAATTCCGACTTTTTGTGCAACGCCTGGTGCCTCACAAAAACTGCTTCAACTGGGGCATGCCATGGTTGCTGCCCTTTGAAAGGCACAACTTTCAAGGTAGCTGAGGAAGAAAATTGTATTGGTTTACCAGTATAAACCGGAGCGTGTAGAGTAGGAACGGTTCCGTCTAGTGTGTAATGCAACTGCACATTTGGCAAACTCGGCTGCAACATCACCTCAAACTGATTACTATCAACCACATAAGACGGCTTTACTTTAACCGGCATTTCTTCAAACCCATAGCGCACGCCCCATTTCTCTAAGTAGCCATAATGAGTTTGTAAGCGGGACTGAAACTCCGGATAAGGCCGCCCATGACTTTCTGTCCACACATTTTCGGCAAAAGCCAAAAGACGTGGGAATACCATGGCATCTACTTTATTTTCTGGTGTTTCTTCCGTCCAGAGGGCAGCTTCAGCACCAAGCACTAATTTCGTCCCAGCTTCTGGGAGGCTTGTTGGCACAACAGGGGTAGCATACACTTTCTCAGTGGTGGTAATGCCGCTGTTCAAATCAAAGTAAAAGCTACTACGTGGTGAAACCACCACCTTTGCTCCTTTTTCCACAGCTTCTTTAACTGCATCAACTCCATGCCATGCTTGAATCACGGCGCCTGTGTCTACCCCTCCTTGCATTACCTCGTCCCAAGCAACTGCTTTTTTGCGGTTCTGCTGCAACAGGTTTACTATTCTTTGGGTGAAGTATCCCTGCAACTCCTCTTCATTAGCCAGCCCCTGGCGTTTCATGAGTTGTTGGCATTTAGCACAGGTCTTCCACCTTTGCTTAGGCGCCTCGTCACCGCCAATGTGCAAATACTGCCCTGGGAAAAGAGCCGCTACTTCCGCAAAGACATCAGAAAGAAACGTGTAGGTTTTCTCATTGCCGGCACATAAAATATCCGGATGCACCCCTGCCTTGTTAGAAACGGCAAAAGGACCGCCAGTGCAGCTTAATTCAGGATATGCCGCCAGTATGGCTTGAGTATGCCCTGGCACATCAATTTCCGGAATCAAAGTTACTTGGCGCACCTGCGCATAAGCCACCAGCTCCTGTATGTCAGAGGCAGTGTAATAGCCTCCATGACGACTCCCGTCTGGCTCTTTCCGCCAAGCACCCACCGTCGTCAAATTTGGATAAGCCGGAATTTCCAAGCGCCACCCTTGGTCATCGGACAGGTGCAAGTGCAGCGTGTTGAGTTTGTAAAAAGATATGTGGTCTATGTAGCGCTTTAAGATCTCTTTGGAAAGAAAATGCCGGCTCACATCTAGCATAAGGCCTCGCCAGCCAAAACTTGGGGCATCCTGAATCTCCACCACTGGGAGCTTAATGTTAGTTAATTGGCCATTCTGAAAATCTGCACTCTGAAGCAACACCATTTGCCGCAAGGTTTGTACCGCCCAAAACAACCCTTGTGGGCTGATGGCCTCGGCTACCACACCTGTTGGTTGCACAGAGAGCACATAACCTTCAGACCCAACGGCAAGCAACGGGTTAATTTTTAAAAGAATGGTGTTGGCAGGTGTAGCCTCCTGTTGCTTTACCTCCAACCCCAAGGAGGTTGCCTCTTGTAGAGCCTGCGCCAAAAACTGAGCTGTGTTTAGAACCTCAGCAGAGCTCTCTTTCTCAATATGAATGCAGGTTTGGGCATTCAGGAGAAATGTGCCCTTGCCCTGCTGCATTTGGCGGGGTTGTGGAATCAGCTTTAAGGCATTCCCCACCCATGCATCATCTTGCAGAACTTGTGTAGAGGAGGAACAGCCCATGGCCCAGCAAAGTATCATTATCGCCCACGCGCCTAACCCCTTCTTATGCAGCAGGCCTTTTACCATAGTTTCTATTTGCGCAGATACGGTTGTACAATTTGCCTCCACAACTCATAGCCCGCAGGGGTCATATGCAAACCATCGCCCACAAACAATTCTGGCTTTGGTTTTCCGTCTGAACCCAACATGGCAGAACTAACATCTACAAATTTTACATTTGAGTGCCAAAAGGCATAGCGCTTGATCTTTTTGTTGGCCTTCTCCATTTCAGGGTATAGGTTCCACCGGGCTAGGCTGGGTTTAATAGACAGATATACCAACTCCGCCTTTGGCAGCTCCTTCTTCATTTTCTTGGCAAATGCCTTGAACTGCTCAAAAGTCATCTCAGCATTTTTGCCACTGGCTATGTCGTTGTCTCCAGAATAAAGAAATACTTGCTTGGGCTGGTATTTCTTGACAATGCGGTCGAAGTAAAAGGTAGCATCATTTATCCGGGATCCTCCGAACCCACGCATGATGATAGGATAATCAGGAAAATCTTGCGGTAAACTGCGCCAGCCTCTAATGGAAGAGCTACCTGTAAAAACAATGCCGCCAGGGGCTGGCATGTTAGCGCTGTCTAATTTTTCAAAAGCTTGTATCTCCTTTTCCCAAATAGCGGAATTATCTGGTTTTTGAGCCAACGCTGGCGAAACCAAAAACAGGATATAGAAGCTTATGGCTGTAATGAATGTTAGTTGTTTCATGGTGAAGGGTTAAAGATTTAATTGGAACTGAATCCCGCTGTTTTGGGGCTATTTTTCTAAAAACAGCCCCAAAACAGCGGAAAAGCACCTATGGCAGCTTTACTTTTTTATCTATTCTTTTTATTTCTTTCGCTAACTCATTAGCTAAGTGGGCGAATCCCAAATCGGTTAAATGAATACCATCTACCGTTCCCTCTCCGCTGGACACCATCAGGTTTTTGTTGTCAAGGTAGAAGAGGTTCTTTACTCCTTCTGACTGTAACTCTTTATAAGCCTGCTGTAGGTGCTTGTTCTTAGTCTGCACTAAGTTTGATACCCTTTGGTTTGCCCAACTATGAGCATAGTTTATATTTTCTACTAATAGAATAGGCGTATTCGGCTTAGCGGCCCGCAGCATTCTCACCACGGCCAAAGTGCGGGGAAGCACTTCCTCTGGTTGCAAATTCGGTAAGCAGTCTAACACAAACAAAGCAGGATCTAACTCCGTCAGCAGATTCGCCATTCCCTCATCCATTTTGCCATTTCCGGAGAATCCTAGATTGACGGTTTCACGGTTAAGGCAGCGCCCAATGATAGCAGGGTACGCCATTCCCGGACGAGACGCGCAGGCTCCTTGGGTAATGGAGGTTCCGTAAAAAACGATAGGTTTCTTCTGAGGCTCCGTCAAACCACTGATGGTTGAACCGTTTTCTACCCCAATAGCCACTGAATCTACTCCATCATAGAGAGGCAAATAAAGCATGAACTCCTTCTGCCCCGAGGGCAAATTGGTCGCAATTTCATCTTCGTTCTTTTTGCCTGATGGCTTACCCACTCCAACCCAGCGCCAGTTCTGCCCCTCTCTGGCGTAAAGGTCTACCCCTTTCACAACTGTTGGCGCCATGTGGCTGAAACTGTTGTTGGCCCGAACACTCCATTTCACCTTAATGGTAGTTGAGTTAGTGGCAAACTGCACGTAAAGACCCGCAGAGTGTTGGCTAAGTTTCCAAACCGCAGGAGAAACTACTCCTTGGGCTTTGGCAGGCAGACGGGTAAAGGTTTCTTGCAATTCTTGCCAGCCTAAGCCCCGGATGCCAAACTTGTTCACTGGGTGCCATTCTATTTTCTCAGGGCTAGCGGCTGCTTTTACGTTTACCTGGGCTTCCTTTTGTTTTCCTTCCGTGGCGGAATACGCAAACAGCAAGAAGGCCAGCAGAATTTGAATAGACGTTGTATGCTTCATTAGGCAGAGCCTCTATTGTATCAATACTTTGCGTTACTTCATGTCTACCGGCACAAAAATGAGCGGCGTAGGCAAGCAAGATGCTCCAGGAGGTGAATAAGTGAATTTAATGGTTTGCACCTCTCCGTTTGGAGCTGGCGGATAAATCTGTATAAGAATAGCTTCAGGGTCTTTTTTAGTATTTAGTCGGTCACTAGGCAACTGAACAATACCGCCTTCATATTTACCTTTGTCCATGACCATGGTAGTGGCCATTCCACCGCACCATTTGTTATCATCGGCGCGGGAGTTCCAAGTCACTAGCGCTAAACCTTTGCTGTCAGTGCTTTTCCACTTCAACTCCACTTCATACATCACTCCGTAGTTCCCAGCCAAACTTGCCACTTCGCCTCTGGAGCTTTCGTAGCCCTGCACCCATGGATCCTTCTTGCCATCCGCCAAAATTAACTCGGCGGCACCGTTTTTAGTATCAAGTATGGTGTCAGTCAAAACGCGGTAGTTGCTCACGCCAAATACACCACGCCCAGCTCCACTATGCCCTTTAGGCGGCAACACGTCTTTTATTCTTTTCAAGGCTGCAGGGCCAGAGGTTTTTAAATCTGTTTGGATCACGCTCACCTGACCAGGCTGATCAATGACAAATTCATAGAAACCATGCACCAGCTCGTCATATTTCACAACGTTCTTTTCCAACTTTTCATCTATGGCAATAGCCTGACCGGGTTTAATGGTTCTTATTTTTTCTTCCGGCTTAGAGGCAAAATAATCAGCCAGACCCTCTTTACCTGATTTGAAGTAGTTTGTGGTAGGCTTCTGCGAAGAATACTTGAGCATGCGCAAGTGCATATCAGAAGTTCCGGTATTCTTAATGACTGCTGTGATTTTACGGTCAATTTTAGATGGCTCTTGCACCCCATTCACATTGTACACATAAAGCCGTACTGCGCCAGGCTGCACCGGCTCTTGAAAAGCAATGGCTTCAGGTACTCTAATGTATTCTGGATCGTCAGAAATAAGATACTGCGGCCCTGGCTGTACTATTTTATGGTATTCAATAGAAGGGAAATTCTGTTTTAGAAACCCAGGAAGTTCCACAATAGATCCTTGCTTTGTTTGCAGTAAAGCTTGGTTGAGTTTTGGGTCTAAAGATTGGCCATACGCAAACCCACTCACAGTTAACAAGAGAAGCAGTTGAGACAGTTTTTTCATAAGGAGGAAATAACAGATGGTATGTTGGTTGCACGCTTTCACCTATAGCTCTTACCAATAGGCGGAATAAATATAGAATAAATTTCTTATTAAATAAAATTAAAATTTAGATATTCTTTTTAAATTTTAAATTAACAGATCGTCTCTTTTTTAAATTATAAGCAGATCTAATGATATAATAAAACTAACGCTCATGAAAGAACTTTCCGAAAGAAGTTCCTCCATGAGGCGTTAGTTGCAAAAGAAAAATGAGTTAGATAAGCTCAGGGCTAAGAACTGAAGAACAATATAAAAGTTGAGTACAAGGTAAATGTACTGAATTAGCATGCAGAGCAGTTTACCCTGCTCACAATAGCAAAGGCAATACCAACGTAGAGTAAAAATCTGCACCCAGGGGAGAAAAGACTGCTACAGAGATAAAGACTACCTATTTTAAGGTGCTAATAAAATTGTTTCAAGAACCTTACCATAAAGATGGCGCTTCTTACCACATGGAAGAAGCCCAGCCCCATAAAAGTTCAACTAATTTCCAGACCACGTATATGAGTAGAGCAAACAACAGTAGAAAAGCCACCAACACTCCAACCATAAAACCAGTACCCTTTCCTTGGTATTTGCCCTCTTGGTAGTGACGGCGCAGCAGGTTCATATTACGCTGATTCGCTTTGTAGGTAAAGTCAAAAATCCAGCCTATTATAGGGATTGCCCCAATTACTGCATCAAGGAAGATATTGAACAACATCCGCAAAACTAAATAGCGACTGGCGCCATGTTTTGCCATGGTCATAACCAATACGCCTGACATGGCAAATGAACCGAGATCACCTACCACCGGTATTAAACCTATTATAGGATCCAACCCAAAGCGAAACTTAGTACCAGGCAGGCGGAACTGATTATCTAATAATCGGGAGACAGAATCCACCCATTTCAGGCGTTCATCTATTGGCGGCGATGGTCTGTTATTCATAAATTTTGGTTTTGTTTCCTCTTACGAAATACTGTACAGTAAGATCATATACGGAGCTTCTCAAGCCCCTAATCTTAAATTCTTCTGCCAACATATTCATGAACGAGGGCGTCCTTTTGTGCCATCAAAAAGAAATGTTCTTTGACCTGCTGCAGCCCCAATTAGATATTACACCTTTCAGTTTTGGGCTTGATAAGTAAAGCGATAATAGATCATAGCTCTCCTTCTATTAGCAAATAACTTTTTAATAATTCAACCTGCAGCCTTTCCAATCAATATAAACACTCTACTCAACCACGCCTATTTTTTATTTTTTTTAGTCATTCATCTTGATTTTATTTAAAAAGTTTTATAATTGCGTAACTATAAAATCATACTAATTAAATTTATGACTGAAGCCCTCGCAAAAAAAACAAAAAAGGCTAAAACCTTCATAGAGGAAATTAACAGCGACATTCCGCCTGGGGTAGCGTTTAAAAATGTAAATCTTAAGAAGAAGGTTATATCTTATTTTGCCAACATAGGCAACGCAACTATTGCAGAACTGGGCAAAGAACTCAATTTAAGCGTTCCTAAAATCACCAGCATTTTAAACGATTTAATTAGTGAGGGCTTGGTACAGGACCATGGTAAAGTTGACTCTACCGGGGGGCGTAAACCAAATGTATATGGCTTAGTACCTGACTCAGGCTTTTTCTTGGGTATTGATGTCAAAACCCACCACATCAATATAGGTCTGACGGATTTTCAGAAGAACCTGATTAGCAACATAAATAATTACCCTTACCGCCTTAGCAACTCTGAAGAGTCACTAGAGGAGCTTTGCGCCATTATCACCAAATTTATTGAGGAGCTTCCGGTGCCTAAGTCTAAAATATTGGGCATAGGCATTAACCTTTACGGCCGTATCAACTACGCCAAAGGGTATAACTACAATGTATTCCATTTTAATGATGACCCGCTCAGCAAGATTATAGAAGAGCACGTGGGTATAAAGGTGTTTCTTGAAAATGATTCGCGCGCCATGGCCTACGGCGAGTTCTGTTCTGGCGTAGTAGAAAAAGAGAAAGATGTATTGTTCCTGAACCTTGACTATGGAATTGGTATGGGTGTTATGATTAACAACCAACTCTACTACGGCAAGTCAGGGTACTCTGGTGAGTTTGGCCACATTCCGGTTTTCCAGAACGAAATTATCTGTAAATGCGGCAAGAAAGGCTGCCTGGAAACAGAGGCTTCAGGCTGGGCCCTGATCAAAATGTTCAAGGAACGGTTGCAGGCCGGTGCTTCTACTCTAATTGATCTGAAAGACGGGGAGTTGGAAGACCTGAAACTGGATGACATCATCGCGGCCGCGCAGAACGATGACGTGCTAGCAATTGAGTTGATTGCCAAAGTGGGCAAAAAGATTGGCAAGGGCATTGCCTTGCTCATTAACATTTTCAATCCTGAGCTGATAATTCTTGGGGGCAGCCTATCTTCTACTGAAGATTACATTCTCCTGCCCATTAAGAGCGCCATCAACAAGTACTCTCTGAGTCTGGTAAACAATGATACTCAAATCAGAATATCTGCCTTAGGAGAACAAGCGGGAGTTATTGGCGCTTGCCTATTGGTAAGACAAAAGATGTTTGCTCTGGAGCACAACATATATGTATAGGCCTTAAGTTGTTTACCTTCTAACCCTTTTGAAGGTAACTTAAAAGCGAAGAAATAACATCACCCGAAAGCTGCGGTGTTTTGGCCCTACTTTTCTGAAAAGCAGGGCAAAAACTCCGCAGCTTTTTGTTTAACAGAAGTTAGTAGTCTACTATAGAATATACTTAAATTTAAAATTTCTGCTTAGCCATTGAACACTACTTAACTCAGAAGTTGATACAGACTCAACTGAAAATAAATAAGGGCTAAACTATTGATAATAAATAAAATTATTATGTAATTAATCCTTTCAAATTATAATCAAAAATAACTGCTACGCTCAATTGGCCGCCACTCAAGGCCAGACATTGACTGCACATGACAAAGTATTGGTTTTGAAGTTTTATGCCCCCTATATGAACTTTACTTGTAGCTTCTCCCTTACATTTTTATGATCAAGGCTCAGCCGCTATCATAACCCACACAACCTTAGCACCTTTATATCAAACCAACATGACTAAACATATACCATCACTTTTAACATTGCTAGCTTTTTTCGGTTTTACCGGAGCGGCCTATTCCCAGCAAGGGGTGGTAAAATCCACCACTATAGCAGTTCAACCTGCAAACTCTTATCAAGTTGAGGCTAACTCGGCAGAAGCTGTTGGCTTAAAATGCGAGTCTTGTGTAATGGAACAAGCCTATTTTGTAGTGGGGCAAGACACAGTAAAAGTAACGCAAGATGCTCACGCTGACATGGCGGCGCTGGTGTTTCTGCCCTCCAAGCAGAAAACAGTTACTTTTTATAGCGGCACGATTAAAGGCGACTTAAGCCTTAATTTTATGAATGGCACGCCTACTAAACCCATTGCCAAGAAAGGGGTGACCTTGCGCACCGGAGACGGTAACTGTTCTTTTGAAGTAGTACCGCCATCTGTTTGGAGAGCCGGCTTAAATCAGCCAAGCTATACACCAGGCTTTTCCACTACCAATGTAATTGCGGTGCACCATGGCGCCTCAGCTAATACCGCCCCCACTTACGAGGAATCTTTGCGCGTTTTAAGGAGTTATTATACTTACCACACTACCCCAAAAGCTAATGGAGGTAACGGTTGGTCTGATATTGGCTACAACTACCTGATTGGCCCAGACGGTACCATCTTTTTGGGAAGAGAGAAATTAAGTTGGCAAACCAGAGACTCTGATGAAATAATTGGAGCTCACCTTTGTGCAATGAATACTAACACTATGGGTATTTGCATGATTGGAGATTATTCCAATCAGATGCCCACAGCCAAAGCTTTAGAATCTTTGTACAAGCTGATCAAATGGAAAGCCGAAAAAAGCAACATCGATCTTGATTCCAGAGTTTTACACCCTGCTGACCCAAATAGAACACAAAATAATATTCCAAGATTGATTGGTCACCGCGAGGGACCTTGCTCTACCACTTGCCCTGGAGAGCTCTTCTACAAAAACCATTTTATTAGCCCAGCCAATCACCCTGACCGCCCTATTCGCAATGAGGTGGGGAATGTTTGCGAGGTCCCGCTTGGTTTTACTAATGAAGAAATGAACCAGATTGTGGTAGTATACCCTAACCCCACCAATGGCAGCGAGCTTAAAGCTAACTTTGAATACAGAACCGTAGCGGTGCACGCTCTAGATGGAAAAGTAATTCGGCCTGCCACTAAAAAGTCCGGTGAAAGTATTTCTACCTCAGACTTGGCCAAAGGCATTTACTTTTTACATTTTGATACGCCAGATTATGGCAGAGTAGTAAGAAGGGTTGTCATCAACTAACAGAACCTTATTCATAACAAATCAATACAAGGAGCCCGCTTTTACCATGTCGGGCTCCTTGTTTTTTTACTATAGTTATTTTCACTTCAACTTATATCACCACCTAACCAACATGAAAAAACTTTACTCGCTCCTCTCTCTGTCACTGATTACCTTCTCAGTGCCTGCTCTGGCACAAAACGGTCTTGCCGGAGAAACTGAGCTGAACGTCTCCCCTAATCAGTCTTACCAACTGGAAGCTTTCTCAGCAGATGCTGTGGGTATAAAATGCGAATCTTGCGTGTTTGACAACAGCTACCTGCTAGTAGGCAAAGACACCGTGAAGCTGAAAGCCGACGAACACTCTGACATAATTGTGGCGCTGGCTTCGTTGCCCTCTAAACAAGAAACCGTAAGCTTTTACAGCGGCAGCATTAAGGGCCAGATTTCATTTGATTTTTTCAGCACAGGCAACATAAAAATACCAGAACGGAAAACGGCGGCCCTGCGTACCGGCGATGGTGATTGTACCTTTGACGTGATTCCTACCTCGGTTTGGCGAGCAGGTTTGGCAGAGCCTACTTGGGGAACCACTTATACTAAAACAGAAAATATAGCCGTACACCACGGCGCATCAGCCAACATTAGCACCTATGAGCAGGCAGTGACCACTATACGGCAGTACTACCTGCTGCACCGTAACACAAACGGCTGGGGAGACATTGGCTATAATTACCTCATTGGCCCAGAAGGCTCTATCTTTCAAGGTAGAGAAGTAAAGCCTGGCACATCTTTTACCTCAGATTATATCATGGGCGCTCATTTGTGCGCTATGAACTCAAATAGCATGGGCATTTGCATCATGGGCGATTTCACAAACGTGTTACCCAGCGCCAAGGCTTTAGAATCTCTCTACAAGTTGATTAAGTGGAAGGCGAAAAAGGATAACATAGACATTAACGGCACAGATTTGCACCCAAACACTCCCACTGCCACAAAACCACAAAATCGTATTCCAACCATTATAGGCCACCGTGAAGGTCCTTGTGCCACCGCTTGCCCTGGCAATGCCCTCTATAACTACCTATTCACCAGCCCCACAAATCCTAACCGACTCATTAGAACAGAGGTAGGCAACATTTGTGAGGCACCGCTGGGCCTGACTGAGGAAGAAATGGATTACATCGTAATTGTATACCCTAACCCCACCAACGGCAACGAGCTTAAAGCTAATTTTGAATACAGAACCGTAGCGGTGCACGCTCTAGATGGAAAAGTAATTCGCCCTGCTGCTAAAAAAGCAGGTGAATCTATTTCTACCACTGGTTTAGCCCCAGGTATTTACTTCTTCCATTTCGAAACTCCTGACTACGGTAAGGTAGTACGCCGCGTAGTAGTTAACTAAGCTGCAATAACTCGTTTTAGGCTTCTTTTTCAAAAATATGCCTAAAACCAGAACAGCCCCAAAACGGAATCCGTTTTGGGGCTGTTTTATGAAAAGCAGTGCTAAAACGCTGTTTCTGTACCGGCCTAGTCTTGCTGCAAGAACGGGTAGCGGTAATCTACCGGCGGCACGAAGGTTTCTTTAATGGTACGGGCGGTAGTCCAACGGAGCAGGTTCAGCATAGACCCGGCTTTGTCATTGGTACCTGATGCACGGGAGCCGCCAAACGGCTGCTGCCCTACCACAGCTCCGGTAGGCTTGTCATTGATATAGAAGTTACCGGCTGCGTGAGAAAGCTTTTTAGTGGCTACCTCAATGGCGTAACGGTCATTAGAGAAAATAGCTCCGGTAAGTCCGTATGGCGAAGTTTCATCTACCATTTCCAGTGTCTCCTCAAATTTATCGGCGTCATACACATGCAGCGTTAGCACCGGTCCGAAAAGCTCTTCGCACATGGTCACATACTGCGGGTCCTGCGCCACAATAATGGTAGGCTCAATGAAATAACCCTTACTCTTGTCATAGTTGCCGCCGGCAATAATCTCTACTGAGTCATCCTTCTTGGCGGCATCAATGTAGCGGGCTAATTTATCAAATGATTTCTCGTCAATGACAGCGTTCACGAAGTTGCTGAAATCCTCTGGGTCACCCATTTTGAACGATTTCAAATCTTCCACCACGTAACCTTTCACCTCTTCCCAGATGTTGCTTGGAATGTAGGCTCTTGAGGCGGCAGAGCACTTCTGTCCCTGGTACTCAAAGGCACCACGGCTAATGGCTACGGCCACTTCTTTGGCATTTGCTGATTTATGCGCGACAATAAAGTCTTTACCACCGGTTTCGCCGACAATGCGTGGGTAGTTCCGGTAGGTGTTCAGGTGCTCGCCAATGGTTTTCCAGATGTGGTTGAACACGCCAGTGCTGCCGGTAAAATGAATGCCCGCAAAATGGCGGTTTTTGAAAACCACGTCTCCGGCAGTAGGGCCGTCTACATACACCAGATTGATGACACCATCAGGTAAACCAGCGGCTTTGAACAGCTCCATGATCACCTTGGCAGAATAGATCTGGGTGTTGGCTGGCTTCCAAACAACCACGTTACCCATTAAAGCTGGGGCGGCAGGCAGGTTAGCAGCAATAGATGTAAAGTTGAAAGGAGTAAGCGCAAACACAAACCCTTCCAGAGGGCGGTGCTCCAGGCGGTTCCACATTCCGGGCAATGACTCAGGCTGCATTTTGTAGATCTCGGTCATGTACTTCACATTGAACCGGAAAAAATCTATCATCTCACAGGCAGCGTCAATCTCAGCTTGAAAAGCGTTTTTAGACTGGCCCAGCATGGTGGCAGCATTCATTCTGGCTCTGAAAGGGCCAGCTAATAAATCGGCGGCTTTCAGGAAAATGGCGGCACGACTCTCCCATGGCATTGCTGCCCATTGTTCTCTTGCTGCCAAGGCCGCATCAATGGCTTGTTCCACGTGGGAGGCATCGCCGTAGTGGTAATGGGCAATTACACGCTGGTGATCATGTGGCGGAGTAAAAGGTTGTTTGTTATTGGTGCGCACCTCCTCGCTGCCAATGTACATGGGTATATCCAACTGCTGCTCGCGCAGTTCATGGTATGTTTTCTTCAGTTCTTCTCTCTCTTTGCTACCCGGAGCGTAGCTCTTCACGGGCTCGTTCACCGGAAGGGGAACATTAAAAAATGCGTTGGCCATATTTCTTTGGTAGGTTTAGATTCAAAAAGGCAATAGAACAAAGGTAGGGCTTTCAAATAAAAAAGCTAACAAGCGGTAGCCTGCATCTAAGCTAACGGAGAAGGTGTTTTGCACCTGTTTTCGGAAAAACAAGCCAAAAACGCTCCTTCTATTTCAACCTCTTAGGTTGCATTATTAGCCAACACAGGTTTATCAGCAGAGAATCTATAACTGGCTCAAGCAGAATTCTACGCTAGCGCAACTACCGCAATACAACACCAAACTGCCCCTCTCTTTTGAAACATTACACCTCAAAAATAAAAAACGGCAAGGCTAGGCCTGCCTTCTGCAGAATGGGTTTGGCTACATTGAAAACTTTAACTCCTTTAGAGGTAGCACCTTCCAGTGTTCCCACATGCGCATGACCATGAAAACAGGCCAGTACATTTTGTCTGTTCAACGGCTCCGCCAACCTTGAACAGCCCAAGAACGGATATATAGCCTCAGGCTCTCCCTCTACGGTGGCTTTCACGGGAGCATAGTGCATTATGGCGATTTTTTTTACCTCCGGGTGCTCGGTGTCTAAACGAGAAAGGGCGCTTTCTAACTTGAGAGCCTCGTCTACGGCGGTTTGTACAAAGGCTTTGTTTTCGGCCTCGCCAAACATAGAGAGCATGTGCTGGTCGAATCCTCCGCCATAACCTTTTACTCCGGCAAAACCCACGTTGCCAATCACCAGAGAATCGCCATCCAGAAAATGCACGTTGTCACTGACTAACGCTTTTCTGATGGCTTGATGCTCGTTTTTATCATGGTCATGGTTGCCCAACACACAAATCACCGGAATGGTACATGCTTTCATCTCCTCGCAGAGCACTTCGGCTTCTACTGCGTAACCATGGTCAGTGAGGTCTCCGCAAAGCAATAAAACATCTGCCTGCTGTGAGGCGGCCTTGAAAAACTCAACCCACTTGCCTTTGTCCGTTTCGCGTACGTGAATGTCACCCACAGCGGCAATTCTGAAGGGTTTTGCTGGCTCCTGTGGTTTTACCGGCTGATCAGAAAGCTGCTGTTGCTGTTGCGCAACCGGCTGTAAAGACGACAAAGGCTGCGGGTTGGCATAGGGCTGTTGTTGTTCCATTTTATAGTGTTAATTATTGATTGTTGATTATTTAGACGCCGTTTTCTTTACAAAAACGAGCAACTAATAACGACCAACTAATAACTAAATAGTCACGCTGGTTATAGCTTTGAACCCCCACTCGGTCACGGCTGGGGCATATTGGGTTTGGTCAAACAGCAAGCCGCGGCACACTTTCTCAGTAGGAGGTGGCATGTCGAACTGTTCTTTGGCACGTAGTAAGAGTTCATCAAAAATGTCTCTGGGAATAATGTTGCGTTCAGAAGGGTATACAAACTGGAACAGCAGGAACTGGGCTAGCAGCAGGTGCCAGTGGTGCTGCAAGGTCTCAAATACCCGTCGCCAGTTCATCTTGTCGCCGTAGCGTAAAATCAGGTGGTTCAGATCTGAGCCGTCATAGCGTTCACGGTTCTGCACATAGATTTTGCACTTAAACAGATCCTCGGCGGAAATATATTTAACCGGCACTCCAAACTCTACGCCCTCGGTGGCATGACGGTACCATTTTTCGTTTACAGGGGTAAAACTGCCGGGGTTGTTGAAGATAAAGTCTACATACTTGCCTTCTTTATAGGCTTTAGCCAGCCAGCGGGCATCTACTAATTCAGTCTCAAACCCTTCATCGGCAAACAATTTGAGCAGACGCGGGCAGTCTCCGGCGGTGCAGAATACATCCATATCTTTCATGGCACGTTGCATGCCGGTGTATTGGCGTAGCGCAAAGCCGCCGCCCATCATAAAGGGCAATCCGCTGTCATGCAGCATTCTCAGTGCCTGCGGATAAAATTCCTGGGCCACCTCAGGGGCCATATCGTCCAGTTCCATAGTAATTCTTGTTCGAAAATTTAAGAGAAAAGCCAATCAAAAGAATAGCCCCTACCCTCTCCCTTTTAAAAGATACCGCAGGGTCACCTAAAATGAAGAGACTGTAGGTATAGCATTTACTGAATCCTTAGAAAAATGTTATCTGCAGCAGTAAGGTTGTAAAAGAAGTGCAGGCAAAATATTGTTTCTGCCCTATTTTCAGGAAAACAAGCGTAAAATGCCCCAATCTTTACTACTGCGCTTTACCGCTACTTGTGTAAGTTTGGGGCTGCTAACAATTGACGACTTGATTATGTCTGGAAAAAAAATAAAATATGTGCTGGCGGCAGCTTTTGCCGGACTGGTTATCTGGTTTATCTCTGACTCACTCACCCAACCTGGCGTGCAAGATCTAACAGGAGACTTTGAGGAAGTGGCCATGTACCGCAACGAAAACAACACTGGCCCTATCAAGCGCATATACGCCGTTACTGTGGCAGACACGCTCTGGGACCAGATGCAGGCTTACGGTGATTACATGCCCCACACCAAGTATGGCAACACCAAGGTGTACTTTTTCCTGAAAGGAAAACCGGTGCCGGAAGAGGTGTATCCGGGAGAGCAGAATTTTGAACCCAAATTTCAGCAGCATGCGCTGGCGGTGTATGAGAAAGACGCCATGGGGCAGGTGAGTCTGGTAAAATGGCCGTTTAGGTAAGCAGGTCTTAAACCCTATTTTTACTACTTTTAAAAATGGCTCCCTATTATTACGTGAAAAATTTAATCCTGACACTTTTATTTTTCTATTCTGCAGGCACTTTCTGCTCAGCCCAATCAGAGCCGAACACGTTTCAAATTGGAGTGGTAGCAGGCCCAAGCCATGTTTTCATTCGGGATGATAGAAAGGGGAATGACATAAAAAGTGATTTTAGAGGAGCAGCCGGTATTTCACTGCGCTACAACTTCGGTCTGCTGTTTCTGAAGTCTGATTTGCTCTATGAAAACAAAGGGTACTCATTTGAGCCAAACGGCCTGGTGATCAATGACCCAGCCGTAGTTTCATCTCCGATTTACCACTTCCATTTCCATTACCTCACGCTTCCGGTACTGTTAGGTGTAGATATTCCCGAAACAGGATTTTTTCTAAACGCGGGTTCGTATGGTGGCTTGCTTCTGAACGAAACGGCTACTTCAGACGCCGGCAATTCAGATGGAGCTTCTAACAAGCATAAACACGATTTTGGCCTCTCCGGAGGCGTAGGCTATAGCAAAGCGTTAGCTCCTAAACTGGATGTTAGCGCAGAAGTGCGGCATAATTATGGGTTAAACAACATTCATCCGAGCGACTATCTTCACAAAAACAACTCCACTAGCTTGCTGCTTGGGGTGCATTATACCATCGGCAACTAATTACGTTTTCCTGTTTTGGGCCTGTTTTTGGAAAAACAGGCCCAAAACTCCACCGTCATTGCACAAATCAAAGAACCTTCAGGCAGCTCCTTTTTTCCGTTGCACATTCGAATCAGAATAGATTAACTTTGTAGAGCGATGGAGAATTTTGTTGTATCGGCCCGTAAATACCGCCCGACCACCTTTGACAGTGTGGTGGGGCAGCACCATATTACCACTACCTTAAAAAACGCAATCAGCAGCAACCATTTGGCGCAGGCCTTCTTGTTCTGCGGCCCTAGAGGGGTAGGTAAAACAACCTGCGCCCGTATTCTGGCCAAGACCATCAACTGCCAGAACATTACCCCTGAGGTAGAGGCCTGCAACGTGTGCGACAGCTGCAAGAGCTTCAACAACAACAGCTCATTCAACGTGCACGAGCTAGATGCGGCGTCTAACAACTCAGTGGAAGACATCCGGAATCTGGTGGAGCAGGTGCGTTATGCGCCGCAGACGGGCAAGTACAAAATCTACATCATAGATGAGGTGCACATGCTCTCCAACTCGGCCTTCAATGCCTTTCTAAAGACTCTGGAGGAGCCGCCGGCCTATGCCATTTTCATTCTGGCTACTACGGAGCGCCACAAGATCATCCCTACCATTCTATCGCGCTGCCAGATTTTCGACTTCAACCGTATCCGCATTGAAGACATGGTGCAGCACCTGGACCGCATTGCTACCAAAGAGGAAATTAAAGCCGATGCCGATGCCCTGCACCTGATTGCCCAGAAAGCCGACGGCGCCTTGCGTGATGCTTTGTCGATCTTTGATCAGATGGTGACCTTCTCCGGAAACCACCTCACCTACAAAGCCACGGTGCAGAACCTGCACATCCTGGACTATGACTATTACTTCCGCCTCACTGATTTTCTGCTCACCCAGAACCTGAGCGGCGCGTTGCTTTTATATGATGAAATCCTGAAAAACGGATTTGACTCCCATAACTTCATACTGGGCATTGGCGAACACTTCCGTAGCCTACTGGTGTGCAAAGACACTGTTACGGTGCAACTGCTACAGGTATCTGAGAATATCAAGGCGCAGTACGCGAAGCAGTCGCAGGAGGCAAGCCTTAGTTTTCTTTTGTCTGGTCTGAACCTGGTAGGCACCTGTGACCAGAACTTTAAGTCAGCGAAAAACCAGCGGCTCCATGTAGAACTTCTGCTCATGAAGCTGGCGCATCTGCCCCACGCTCTGCAACTGGCCTCAGACGTCTCTTTAAACGGAGACGTCAAAAAAAAAATTAATGGAAGTTCCGGCGTAGCCCATCAGGCATCAGCTGGTTCGACTCCTGCCCTGGGCACATCATCGGCTCCTGTTTCTGCACCAGAACCTGCCTCTTCGGGGCAGCCAGTTTCAGGTAGCTTTCAGAAAAACGGCGCAGAAACGCACCACAACACTGCCCCCGCCGACATGGATGCGGGCCAAGAGCCGGTATTTGACACCTATCCTGCTGAGGCACCATCTCCGGTTCCTTCCGTGGCGAAACAAGCCCCGGCACCAGCGGCGGCAACAGCTCCGGCTGCTCCTTCAAGGGCAGCAGCCTCTCCCCTGTCTGGTCGGAAGCTTTCAAAACTGCCTAGCCTGAAAAACATTGAAGAGCAAGTGGCGGCCAAGGCAGCACCGGCGGTGGAAGTACTGGAAGAGGAAACTGAAAATTACGTACCGGGCTCCTTGCCCACTATCAACGAGCAGCGGTTGCGGCAGCTGTGGCAAGCCTACGTAAATCAGGTAAGGAACACTGATCGCACATTGGAATACACAATCCTGAACCGCGAATGGACCTTTGACGCTGAAAAAGCAGAAGTTCACCTACACGTGGAAAACGACGTACAGGTGGCTGAGTTCAATAGCTTCAAACCAGAGTTTCTGATGTATCTGCGGCAAGGCTTAGGCCATAACCGTCTGCAAGTGCATATTGACGTGGTACAGCAGGAAAATGGCCGTAAGCTGTACACCACCCAAGATAAATACAATTACCTGTCGGAGATGTACCCTGTGTTGAAAGACTTGAAAACTAGGTTAGGCCTGGACACTGACTTTTAAACCGAAGCCCCTCAAAACCTGTACGCCCTATCTTCCCGTACAGGTTTTTTCATTTATACCACCCCATCATGAGCCACCTCTTCAACCGCAAAACCGATGCTTTTTTTGGCAGCCTCCGTTTCTTAGGCTACGTGCTTTTACCGGCAGGCATCATTCTGGGGGCCTCCCCTTTGTGGTCTGGGGCAGACAAAGTTCAAATGATCTCGGTTGGAGCGGTATTGTTCTTGCTGGGCATTCTCTTCCAAAGTACCTACCATGGTTTCCAGATTGACTTCAAGCGCCGCCGCGTGCGCGAGTACCTGAGTATGTTCGGAATAAAAACAGGCGAATGGGCTCCTTTGCCTGCCTTTGAGCGCGTGGTACTCACCTCCAACCTCGGTTCCGCCCATAACCATGACCATGGCCATGATCATGCACATCAACACGACCATAAGCCCGCCCCACTGGTAACCTGGTACACCATCAGCCTTTTCTCAGATTCAGAACACGCCGATTACGAGCTAAGAACCGACAACTCTGAAGATGCCCTATCTACCCTAAAGCTGCTAGCTGAGCGACTAGGAATTTCAGCAGTAGATAAAACTCGCCCATTGGATCCATTCTCTTAGTAAAACGCTACTGCCGCAGACACCTGCAGGTCTTGAAGACACTTCGAGATTATTGAGCGGGCCTCTTATAAATTCTGAGTCCTGAGTTCTGAGTCGCGAGTCTTGAGTCAAAAAGAAGTAACCTAAGACCAAACCCTCCTTAGCGTTTCCTGCGGGAGCGGGCAACGCAGTGCCAAGGGCACGTAGGCGCTTAGCGGGAGCACGAGGCACAGGTTCAACTCAGCAGTAGCCGCCGGTGCTATGAAACAGTGCACGCTGGCCAGGTGGTAAATTTAATGAAGCCCCTTTTGTCTGAGCGGCAGCGAGTCTGGGGCTTCTTGATTCTTTTGGTTACTTTTCTCATCAAGGAGAAAAGTGACAAACCCTAGCAAGGAGAGATGCAGCTTGAGATGAGGCAGAAGCGATTGTGGGTGCAAAAGCTTTTTAGGTTGTTGGTGAGAACACGCAACAACGGCGGGTGATAAGGTGGCGGTGGGTGCAAAAGTCTTCGTTAGATCCTTCGGCTAGCGCTCAGGACGACCGCGAAAGAGGGATGACCGCAAAAGAGAGGGATCAGGAATACGACAGTTTGAAAGTGTAAACATCCCCCTTCGCCCCCTTCAAAGGGGGAGTTCCTACAAAAATAGGTTGAAAGCATTGATACGTTTTAAAGCAGATTATTGAAAAACAGGCCGAAAACGCTTATTACTTCTAACACCACCACCTTTCACACAACAGTTAGAAAATCAACATCAAATACAATCATTCGCTATATTTGAATAGAACCCACAACCCAACAAAGCAGTGAAGAAAAGAATCCTTCTACTTTCCCTGATAGGCTCGGTGCTGTTTGCCCAGTGCAAAACCAGCACGCCATCCCAAACCGCGGCACCCACTGAGACAACGGCTACCGCACCTACTGCCAAAAAAGAATTCACCTACACCACCGTACCTAACGATCCGCTCAAAACCCGCATTTACACTCTAGATAACGGCCTGAAGGTATATCTTTCCCAGTATAAAACAGCTCCTAGAATTCAGACCTACATTGCGGTTCGCGCCGGCAGCAAGAATGACCCCGCCGATGCCACTGGTTTGGCACATTACCTGGAGCACATGGCTTTTAAAGGCTCTACCCGTTTGGGCACCACCAACTGGGAGAAAGAGCAGCAGGAATTAGCCAAGATTGAGGCGCTGTATGAGCTGTACCGCACCCAAAAAGACCCAGAACTGCGCAAGAAAACCTATCACCAGATAGATTCTATTTCGGGCGTGGCGGCCACTTATGCCGTACCGAATGAGTATGACAAACTAGTGGCAGCCATGGGCATGAAGGGCTCCAACGCCAGCACCTGGGTTGAGCAAACCATCTACTACGGCGATATCCCCAGCAACCAACTAGAGAAGTGGGCTATGTTAGAGGCCGAGCGCTTGGGCGTCATGATTCCGCGCTTGTTCCATACTGAGCTGGAGGCCGTGTATGAAGAGAAGAACCGGTCACTGGACTCTGACAACAACAAGGCCTTTGAGGCGGCTTTCGCGGCGCTGTGGCCTACGCACCAGTACGGTACCCAAACCACTATTGGCACCGTGGAGCATCTTAAAAACCCGTCTATCACAGAAATTAAGAAGTACTTTGAGAAGTACTACGTGCCCAACAACATGGCCATTGCCATGAGCGGCGACTTGGAATTTGACGAGACCATTCGATTGATTGATGAGCACTTCGGACGTTGGGAGAAAGGCCCGGAGCCGGAGTACAATGCCCCGCAGGAGAAACCTATCACCTCTCCGGTGGTGCGGGAAGTGTACGGGCCAGAGGCTGAAATGCTGTTGATGGCATACCGCTTTCCGGGGGTAAAATCAAAAGACGCGTTGGTACTGCGCATGATCAATGAAATTCTGAGCAACGGCCAGGCTGGATTAATTGACCTGAACATTAACCAGAAGCAGGCGGCGCTGGGAGCCGGTTCCTTCGCCGAAATCTACAACGACTACAGCGCACACTTCCTGAGTGGCAGTCCGCGCGAAGGTCAGACCCTGGACCAGGTAAAAAACCTACTGTTGCAGCAAATTGAGTTGGTGAAGAAGGGCAAGTTTGAAGATTGGTTGATTCCGGCTATCGTCAATAAGAATAAGATTGCCAAAATGCAGAGCTACGAAAGCAACGCCGCCCGCGCCACCGCATTTGTAGACGCTTTTATTGCCCAAATGGATTGGGCCGAGTACCTGAAACGCGAAGAAGCATTTGAGCAAATCACTAAGCAAGATGTGGTGGAAGTGGCGAACCGCTACTACGGCAACAATTACGCAATTGTATACAAACGTACTGGTCAAGACCCCACTGCCCAGAAAGTAGAAAAACCGACTATCACGCCGGTACCCGCCAACCGCGATGCCCAATCTGACTACTACAAATTAGTGGCTAGCGTACCGTCTACCGATCTGGAACCGCAGTTTGTTGATTACAAGAAAGACCTGCAGGAAGGCAGACTGAAATCTGGCATTCCAGTTTACTACACCCGCAACCAAGAGAATGGCCTGTTCAACCTGTACTACGTGGTGGAAATGGGCACGAACCATGACCCAAAAATTGGCTTGGCCGTTGACTACCTACAGTACCTGGGCACCGACAAGTACACCGCTGAAGAACTGCAAAAAGAGTTTTTTAAGATTGGCTGCAACTTTGGCGTGAGTTCAGGTCAGGAGCAAGTATATGTGTACCTCAGCGGACTTGATACCAACCTAGAACAAGGCTTACAGCTGTTTGAAAGCCTGCTGCAAAACCCTAAAGCAGACAAAAAGGCGCTGGAAGATTTAGTAGACGGCATTTTAAAAGACCGCGAAAATGCGAAGCAAGACAAGAACATTATTCATGGGGTGGCCATGGTCAATTACGCCAAGTACGGACCTAAGAACCCTTTCACGAATATTCTATCGGCGAAGGAGCTCAAGAAAGTAAAGCCACAGGAACTGCTGACTATCATCAAAGACATACCATCTTACCAGCACCATGTGCTGTACTATGGGCCAAGACCGCTACAGGCTATTACCACTACCCTGAACACGGGTCATCAAGTACCAGCCTTGTTAAAACCAGTGCCTGATCAAAAAGCGTTTAATGAGCTCTCCATCAAGAAGCCAATGGTGTACTGGACCGACTATGACATGGTACAGGCGGAGCTGATTTTCCTGTCTAAATCTGTCAATTATGACCCCAAGCTGGTGCCGGTTGCCCGCTTGTACAATGAGTATTTTGACGGCGGTATGGGCGCTATCGTTTTCCAGGAGCTACGCGAATCAAGGGCGCTGGCTTACTCCGCCAGTTCGCGCTACAGCATTGCCAATAAGCAAGGCCGTGCAAATTATGTGGTTTCCTATATTGGCACACAAGCCGACAAACTACCCGAGGCAATGGCCGGCATGCAAGGTCTTCTGAATGATTTACCAACTGCCCAAGCCAACTTTGAAAATGCCAAAGCATCAGTCCGCAACAGCATTGCTACGGAACGCATTAACAAGTCAGGTATACTAATGAGCTATGAGAGCGCCCGCAAACTGGGCATTGACCACGACATCCGCCGTGATATCTATGAAAGTTTAGGCGCCCTTACCTTTGAGCAGATTCAAGCTTTCCATAAACAGCATATAAAAGAGCAGAATCAGGCAATTCTGGTGATAGGCTCAAAAGATAGGCTCAACTTCAAAGAATTAGCCAATTACGGCACTGTAAAAAAGCTGACGTTGAAGGAGCTGTTTGGGTATTGATATAGTTGTTTGTGATTAGTAATCAGAGTTTAGGGAAAGGAGCAGCTGTAACGTTGCTCCTTTTTTGTTTTTAAGCTGTTTTGTTAAAAAGAAGCCAAAAACAGAATCTGTGAAATAATAAATAATTGAGTAAATGCTTGAGACGGTTAAACGAATGTTTTCTACCACAGCATTGATCTTGCCACTTCATTGACTAGAACTTAAATTAATGCAATACCTTTTCCATATTCAATAACAAATAACCGCACTTATTATGTTTGATAAACTATAGCCATCCACTTGCAGGCGCCACCAAATTATTAGCTGACCATTTTTATAGTGCTCGAGCAAACTATTTAACTATCGCTATTACCTTCTAAAAAAGATTTATCTACCTTACAAAATAAAAAATAGACAAAACCAGTAGACCTCGTCAGAATAATTAGTACTTTAGAAAATAATCTATCTGTAAAGTACAAGAACACTTCGATTGAAAGAACTAGGGAGGTTTCTTGTTATGACTAGGAAACAAAAATGGAACGTCGTGAATTTGTAAAGCTGTCAGCAGGGTTGGCGGTTACGTCTGTGGTAGGCCCCTCTTTTATTTTCCGGCCAGAAGAATATGCCGAAGCTTCTGTTTTGGTGCACCCTAAGCGGGAAATTGGTCGGGTGGACAAAAAAGTGTACGGCCATTTTCTGGAACACGTGGAGAATGTGGTGTACAAAGGCATCTTTGACCCTAAATCTCCTTTGTCAGATGACCTGGGCTTGCGGTTAGATGTGATACAGGCTATCAAAGACATGGGCGGCGCCCACACCTTGCGGTGGCCCGGGGGCAACTTTGTGAGTTATTACCACTGGAAAGACGGCATTGGGCCCAGAGAGAAAAGGCCCGAGAAGTTCAGCGTGGTGTGGTCTGAGATGGAAAGCAACCAGTTCGGCACCGATGAATACATGGCCCTGTGCAAAAAGCTGGACTGCGAGCCGTTCATAACCGCTAACATGGGCAACGGCACCATTGAAGAAGCCTGCGAGTGGGTGGCCTATTGCAAAAATAAAAAAGACATGCCACCGGTGAAAATTTGGGGCCTGGGCAACGAGCACTTCGGGCCGTGGCAGGTGGGCCATTATACCGCCGAACAATATGGTCGCATGGCCCAACAATACGGGCTTTTTATGCGGAACGTAGACCCTTCCATTAAATATGTGGGCGTGGGCTTTACCGAGCCTGAGTGGAACGAGACGGTGCTGAAACACAGCGGCGAGTACATGGACTGGATGACTATTCACCTCTACGGCCACCGAAACTTCCTGGAAGGGAAAGACGATTTTGACCAGTTGGTAGCTACCCCCTTTTTCTTTGAAAAGGAGATAAAAGAAATAGAAGGGACGCTGGAAGCCTATGAGAAAACCAGTAACCGCAAAGAACCCATCCAGATCTGTCTGGAAGAGTGGAATGACCGCCACCTAAACAAAGACAAACTGCTACGCAACAGCCCCCGCAACATAGTAGACGCCCTTTTTGTTGCCGGGATCTTCAACGCCTGCCTTCGCAACGCCTCCCGCGTAACCATGACCAATTACGTGTTCCTGCTCAATGCCCACGCCCCTATTATGGTGCTGGATAATGGGGTTTTAAAGTCGGCCACGTTTGATGTGTACAGGCTTTTCTCTACTGTTATGGAGCAGGTGGCGGTGAAAGCAGATGTTAAATGCAACACGTTTACCACTACCCTCTCCCAGTCGCCCGGGTATAGAATTGAGCCGCCCACGGTAACGGCACCCAGACTAGACGTGTCTGCTACAGTAAGCCCAGATGGTAAGAAACTGGTGCTGTCTCTCCTGAACCTGGAAAAAAATAAACCGGTACGGGTGAAACTAGACGTAGCCGGACAAAAGCTTGCCAAAAGCGGCACCCTACACACCCTCTATACCAAAGACATGACGGCTATTAACACCGTGCAAAACCCCAATACTGTCAGGAGCGTGAGCAAAGCTTTGAAGGGCGCAGTTACTTCAGTAGAACTGCTACCCCACTCAGTTAACTTCCTGGAATTATCTTTAGAAGCCTAAAGTACTTCATTAGCAGACTGCGCAGAAGAACAGGCAATTTCTACTATTACCGGTAAGAAAACGTCAGCATCAAGAAGTTCTCAAATGCACGCCTAAAAAAAAGGCTACATCAAAGATGGTGTATAGATAAGTTGCCGAAGTAAAATGTAAATTAAAAGGAACAGCCTGCAGTTGTTCCTTCTTTTATTTCAATATATCTTTAGAAAACTATATTTTAATTCTCAATACCCTTTATTATGAAAAGAACCTTATCGGCAGCTATTCTAGTCATGCTGTTGACTTTTACCGCATTTGCCCAAAGCTTTGAGGGTAAGATTACTTATCAGGTAACGTATAAAAGCAAAACTCCCAACCTGACTAGTGAGCAACTCTCTGAAATGATGGGCAATACTCAGGAGTACTTTATGAAGGGCGGGAATTATAAATCTTTGCTGAACGGATCATTGGTTCAATGGCAATTGTACCCTAGTCAAGACACGGTGGTATACAGCAAAATGTCCAATACTTCTTCAGTGTATTACACAGATGCTACAAAGGCGCAGGAAGAAGTGGTAAAGGCTGAGATAAAGAAAGGAGCTACTACCATTTCTGGCTACTCCTGCGATGAGCTAACCCTCACCCTTGCCTCTGGCTATGTAGAAAAATATTATTTCAGCCAAAAATTACCAGTAGATGCCAAGCTGTTTTTGAACCATAATTATGGCAATTGGTACGCCTTCTTAGAAAAGGCCAATGCTGTGCCTTTAAAAATGGTGGTGGATAGTGAGCTTTTTGTGATTGAATCTGTGGCTACAGAGGTTAAGCCCATGAAATTGGCAGACTCCCTCTTCAAATTGCCTGCAGGAGCAACACTAGAAAAAAGCCCTTTCTAAGCACAGCATTCATGTAGTGGTGTTTTGGGCCTACTTTACCGAAATCAGGTCCAAAACGCCGCAGAAAGCCAATAACTATAACTCTAAGGTTCTGTTCAGGTGCAAAAAGTCCTAGCCAGAGTTCTGTAGTTTATCTGCAGTATTTAGCTTCTAATTTCCTATTCCAACCACCTCCTTCACAACCAAATCAATGCCCTGCATCATAGAGACTGACAGATTGATACTGAGGGAATTTACTCTCCAAGACACTGGTTTCATCATAAATTTATTGAACAGCCCTGGCTGGCTGCAGTTTATTGGTGACAGAAATATTAAAACAGAGGAACAGGCAGAGAGTTACCTTGCCAACGGGCCAATAAAAAGTTACGGACAAAACGGCTACGGCCTTTGGTTGGTACAGCTGAAAGACAACTCCCGTTCTATTGGCATGTGTGGAATTGTCCGTAGAGATACCTTAGAACATCCAGACTTGGGGTTTGCCTTTCTGCAAGAATACACGGGTCAAGGCTTCGCCTTTGAAGCAGCCAAGGCCACCATGGTGTATGCAAAGTCTGATTTGGCCATACCGACTCTTTCTGCTATTACTTTGCCGGAGAACCAAAGGTCCATAAAGCTTTTAGAAAAGCTAGGGTTCCGCTACCAAAGCCCTATTACCTTTCCGGGGACTACGACAGAGTTGCTGTTGTATATACACTAAACCCTTATTCAACCTGCCTAAATAGTTCTCACACCATTATTAAGGGTATTTACTAGGCCCAGCCGATGACTTTTTGTTTCACCACAACGGCCATAGACAGCAATTTTCATAAAACTACACATCAAACTAACTTCTGTTACAGGAGCTGTTTGCCTTTTGGTGGCTAAATACCATTTACTATTTTTTGAGATGGGCAGCTGATTGGCTGCCCATTTCTGTTTTACAGCTGCTTTTTGGAAAACTAACCAAAACGTTAAACCCGCTTTCTCTCCTATATTGTTCAAACAACTTTCTTTCACCTACTTTTCTCGCCTCACCAATTCATTACAATTTATTTATGCTGTACGGGTCACTGCAGCTGGTGGTATAGTGAACCATACCAGTTGATTAACTCTTATTAAAACCATATTATCTACCTTTGCACCAGCACAAACATATCATTCTATCTATTTCTTCTCCTATTCCTCTCTAAAGGATAGACACAAACGGACCTACTTACGCAACAGGTCCTTATTTCAACGCTTACATGAAAAGTACAAATAATACCTCTTTTATAAAATTAAGCTTGATCTCCCTTTTACTGGGTGGTTTCAGTATTGGCATGACAGAGTTCCTGATGATGGGAATTCTGGCTGATATGTCTCATGCATTGGGCATATCCATTCCCGAGGCGGGGCATTTGATCTCTATCTATGCCTTGGGGGTGGTTATTGGGGCCCCGCTTATGGTTGGCCTGACGGCTAACCTTCCTCCCAAGAAGGTGTTAATCGGATTAATGCTAATGGTAGCGGTTTTCAACGGGCTGTTTGGCTTGGTGAGCAGTTACCCGCTACTCATGGCCACCCGTTTTCTGGCGGGGCTACCGCACGGAGCTTTTTTTGGCATTGGTGCCGTGGTAGCCAGCAAATTGGCCCAATCAGGCAGAGAGGCCAGGGCCGTCTCTGTTATGTTTGCCGGCTTAACGCTAGCCAATATATTGGGGGTGCCTTTAGGGACATTCATTGGCCACCATTATACCTGGCGCTATTCATTTGCGCTCATTGCTTTAGTAGCTGTGGCAGCCGCTCTGGCCGTGAAATTTTGGATGCCCCACGTGAAATCAGAATCAGAAACTAGTTTCCTGAAAAGTCTGAATATTTTCAAGCACAAGGAATTGTGGTTTATCATTGGTATTTCTGCCATTGGCACGGGCGGCATGTTTGCCTGGATCAGCTACATTTCCCCTTTAATGACGGAGGTGGCTGGCTTTAGCCCCAACAGCATGACCATTATTATGGTGGTGGCCGGTTTGGGAATGGTAGTGGGCAATATTATAGGAGGCCGTTTGGCAGACCGTTTTTCACCCTTACTTACCACTACCACTTTGCTTTTGTGCATGGTGGCCGCACTTTTGCTTACGGTGGTGCTGGCACAGTACAAACCCACCGCGCTAATAATGACCTTTTTAACAGGCGCCATTGGGTTTGGCGTGATAGCACCCATGCAAATGCTGATTGTACAGCAGGCCAAAGGGGCAGAAATGCTGGCTTCCTCGCTTTTACAGGCCACCTCTAACATGGGCAACGCGTTAGGGGCCTTTTTAGGCGGCTTGCCCATTGCCGCTGGTTTCGGGTATGCATCACCTGAGTACGTTGGTGCGGCCCTGGCATTTACTGGGGTTCTGTTTTGTTTGCTTCTGCTCATGGCACACAAAAAGAAGGCATCTCAGCTGGCAGTGAATTAGTAGCCAGAAAGCTTTCGTAAAAACAGAGAAGGAGCAGCCATTGGTTGCTCCTTCTCTGTTTTTGGTCTACTTTTAGAAAACATGAGTGAATCTACAAATATCTGTTTGTCTTGTGGGTCCTGTTGTGACGGCACCTTGATTGGTTTTGTACAGCTCGGTCGGGAAGAGTTGCCTGCAATGAGAGAATTAATGGATGTTGAAAATACAAATGGTGAAGGTTTTTTCCTTCAACCCTGTAACAACTACTGTGATGGTTGCACCATTTATTCTAAGAGGCCGAAACAATGCGCCAATTTTGAGTGCGGACTCTTAAAATCCGTCGAGCAAAAGGAGTTGGACTTTGATTCGGCTATTGAAATAGTCAACGTGTTGAAACAACAAAAGAGCGCCATTGAAAACAAGTTAGCGCTACTACGGGTTGAACTACGTTCCCAATCGTTTTACTTTAAAATGATGGAATTGAAAAAGCTGTTACAGAAGAATAAGTCTGAATTAGTACCATCGCAAAACCATTTAGATTTAATGTCAGACCTCAAACAACTTGATAGTCTGCTGACAAAAAGATTTGGTGTCTCAATATTTTGAGAATTATGACCATTCACGAATTAAAAAGGATTTCACATCATCACTTTTGTTCTTGATAGTTGAAAAAGCACGCTAATAAATGCCAACAAATTACTGTCCTTATATTTAATATCCAAAACAAAAAGGCCGCTCGAGATAATTCTCAAGCGGCCTTTTTGTTTCAATTCTCAGTTCCTCTTAGAACTGATCAATGTAAGAATTCAAAGTAGCACTTGGCCGCATGGCTTCAGCCACTTTCCCGAAGTCTGGGTGGAAGTAACCGCCCATATCTACGGGTTTGCCTTGGGCGGCAATTTGCTCCTGTACAATCTTTTCTTCGTTCTCGGTTAAGGCTTTAGCCAGGTCAGAGAAACGGTCTTTCAGTTCCTGGTTTTTCGTTTGCTCAGCTAAGGCCTGAGCCCAGTACAGCGCCAGGTAGAAGTGGCTTCCACGGTTGTCTATGCCACCTACTTTACGGGCCGGAGACTTGTCTTTATCCAGAAACTCGGCGTTGGCTTTGTTCAAGGCTTCTGCTAAAGCTTCAGCTTTCTCGTTTTTAGTTTTGTAGGCCAAATCTTCCAGAGAAACCGCCAAAGCTAAGAACTCGCCCAAAGAATCCCAACGTAGGTAGTTCTCTTCGGAAAACTGCTGCACGTGTTTAGGCGCAGATCCGCCGGCACCGGTTTCAAACAGTCCGCCACCGTTTAGCAACGGAACAATAGAAAGCATTTTGGCGCTGGTACCCAGTTCCAGAATCGGGAACAAGTCAGTTAAGTAGTCACGCAGTACGTTACCAGTTACCGAGATAGTGTCTTTACCGGCTTTGGCACGCTCGCAAGAGTACCGCATGGCTTCTACCGGAGACATGATTTTTACTTCCAGGCCGTTGGTGTCGTGGTCTTGCAGGTACTTTTCTACTTTCTTGATTAGGTTGGCATCATGCGCGCGCTGCGGGTCTAACCAGAAAATTGCCGGAGCACCGGTAATGCGGGCGCGGGTTACGGCCAGCTTCACCCAGTCCTGAATAGGCAGGTCTTTGGTCTGGCACATTCTGAAGATATCGCCTTCCTCTACTTTCTGCTCCATTAAGGCGTTGCCGTTAGCGTCAACCACGCGCACAGTACCCGCCTCTGTCATCTGGAAAGTTTTGTCATGCGAACCATATTCTTCGGCTTTTTGGGCCATCAGACCTATGTTTGGCACGGTACCCATGGTTTTAGGATCAAACGCACCGTTCTCTTTGCAGAAGTTAATCACTTCTTTATAAATACCGGCATAAGAGCGATCCGGAATCATAAACTTGGTATCGTGCGGCTTGCCATCAGCGCCCCACATCTTACCGGAGGTTCTGATAGCGGCTGGCATAGACGCGTCAATGATCACGTCGTTCGGGAAGTGCAGGTTGGTAATGCCTTTGTCTGAATCAACCATGGCCAGAGCCGGACCATCTTGCAACGCAGCTTTCAAATCAGCCTCAATGGCTTCGCGCTTGTCAGCAGACAGCTTCTGGATTTTGTTGTACACGTCGCCCAGACCGTTGTTCGGGTCAACACCGGCTTCTTTCAGCGCCTCGGCATGCTTCTCAAACACGTCTTTGAAGAATACGGTTACGGCATGACCGAACATGATAGGGTCAGACACCTTCATCATGGTGGCTTTCAGGTGCAACGACAACAGAATTCCAGACGCTTTGGCCTCGGCAATCTCTTTCTCAAAGAACGCACGCAGGGCTTTCTTGCTCATTACCGAAGAATCAATCACCTCCCCTGCTTTCAGCGCAATGTTTTCTTTCAAAGTTTTGGTAGAACCATCGGCTCCTACAAACTCAATTTTTACACTGGTGGCTTCGTCAACCACTACAGACTGCTCAGAACCGTAAAAATCGCCGCCATCCATGTGCGCCACGTGTGATTTAGAGTCTGAAGACCAGGCACCCATAGAGTGCGGGTTCTTCTTGGCGTACTGCTTCACGGCATCAGCCACGCGACGGTCAGAGTTACCTTCGCGCAACACCGGGTTCACGGCGCTACCCAATACTTTACCGTAACGGGCTTTGATTTCCTGCTCAGCTTCATTCTGCGGCGAAGCCGGATAATCAGGGATGTCATACCCCTGTCCCTGCAACTCTTTAATAGCCGCGGTCAGCTGCGGAATAGAAGCCGAGATGTTAGGTAATTTTATGATATTGGCTTCTGGGGTTTTGGCTAACTCGCCTAGCTCCGCCAGGTCATCGGCTTGCTTTTGCGCTTCGGTGAGGTTCTCTGGGAAGGTCGCCAAAATACGGCCTGCCAACGAGATGTCTCTGGTTTCTACCTCAATGCCAGCCGCCTTGGTGAAAGCCTTTACAATGGGCAGGAACGATTGGGTAGCCAAGGCCGGGGCCTCGTCAGTGATGGTATAAATGATTTTGTTCGCTTTTGTCATTTGGTTCATTTGGTTTAAGGTGAGCGCCAGAACAGCTCCTTTACAAACGGTTCAGGCCAAAGGTGGTCTGTAACCACAGGCTTATACGGCAAATATAAGGCTCTTTTTCATACAGGCTAGCCCCTAAAGCCTCTTATCTGTTCATGAAATCATTGCTGCTACTCACAATAGAAAACACAGAAGCTGTTTTTGGCCTGTTTTCACAAAAACAGCTTTAAAAGACAGTTGTTTATATACACCTTATTCCTTACAATATACTGATCACTATATATTATGACGTTATTCAGGCAACAGCCAAAGCAGGCATCTTAATTAGAAGTTTCACGTATACAGGAGCCCTCTTTCGCTACTCTTTCATTTATGGTTACTAATCCTGACGCTGCCCTTGATCATTCTACTTTGAATGACACGTTGCCGTACCACAAGATATTTGAATCACAATCTGGCTTGGTTCTGGTTTTGTCATCAAAACTAACTATTCTGGCAGCCACAGATGCCTACTTACGTGAAACACTAACGGTACGCAAAGAAATCATTGGCAGGCACGTTTTCGATGTATTTCCAGATAACCCAGAGTTGCAGGAAAAGTCTCCCTCTTGGAAGTTGAAAGCTTCTTTTGATCAGGTGCTTTCCACTGGCCAGCCCCATCAGATAGATATCTTTCAATATGACATCCCCGACCCTGCCCACCCGGGCCAGTTTTTGGAGCGCTACTGGGAAACCATTAATACACCAGTGCACGACGCCCAGGGGAATTTAAGCCATATCATACATGAAACTAAAAATGTAACCGAAAGCGAGAAAGCCAAACAACAATTAAACAAAAGCATTGAACGGGAAAAAGCAGCCTTAACCGAAGCTGAATTGCAGCGCTACCGGTTAGAGCGGCTATTTGAACAGGCACCAGCTGCCATGGCCATGCTGGAAGGCCCTGAGCTTGTATTCAAAGTTCTGAACAGTTCATACCAGCAGCTGTTCCCCGGTCGTAAACTAAAGGGGCTCCCATTATTTGAGGCGCTCCCTGAACTAAGGGAGCAGGTGGTGTATGATATCATGCAAAATGTGTACACTACCGGAGAAACGTTTGAAGGAAAAGAGATTCTGATTCCGGTGGCACGTTACCAAGACCAACCCGTTGAAGACATCTACTGGAACTTTATCTACCAGGCTCTTTATGATGCCAATGGCCAGGTAAACGGTATCTTGATCTTTGCCTTGGATGTAACGGAGTTTGTAAACAACCGCCAGCAGGTTGAGAAAAGTGCTGAAACTCTGCAAGCACTCAACCGCAGTCTGGAGGAAAGGGTAGCAGTACGCACCAAAGAATTGGAATCGGCTAAGGCTTCCGCTGAAATGCAATGGAACCGGCTGAAGGACATGTTCATGCAGGCGCCCACCGCTATTTGCATACTAGACGGCCCAGAACTTACCTACCAACTCATTAACCCGGTGTACCAAAAGATCTTCCCGGGCAGAGAGTTGCTCAATAAGCCGCTAATGGTGGCCTTACCTGAACTTGAGGGCACTCCCATTCCCGATCTTTTGCAAAACGTGTACCGCACTGGAGAAACCTACGTAGCCAGCGAACTGCCGGTAATGCTGGCTCGCCACCAGGGAGGCTCACTGGAAGAAATATATTGGAACTTCACCTATCAAGCCCGGTATAACAGCCAGGGAGAGATAGATGGTGTAATGGTGTTTGCCTATGAAGTGACCGACCAGGTGCAAGCACGTAAAGCCGTAGAAGACAGCGCCAGGCAGCTGCGGCTTATCACTGATTCTTTGCCGGTACTTATTTCTTATTTAGACAAAGAAGAAAGGTACCAGTTTACGAACAAAGCCTATGAAACATGGTTCCCGATGAAAACTACAGACTTGATTGGCAAAAGAGCTAAAGATGTGTTGGGCGAAAAAGCTTATGATACTGTAAAAGGGTACATGACAAGGACACTGGCAGGAGAAAAAGTAGATTATGAAGCTACTATGCCCTACCGCGATGGCTTTACCCGGCACACCAAAACCAGCTTTGTACCAGATGTGCAGAACGGCAAAGTAGAAGGATTCTATGCCATGGTCATGGATGTAACCGACCAGGTAGAATCACGCAAAAAAGCGGAAAGAAGCGCCCAAGAAGCTAAAGCCATGGCTTTAGAGGCAGCAAAGGCAAACGAGGAACTAAGAAGAGTAAACAAAGACCTGGGCATTGCAAACAAACGCCTTACCCATACTAACATAGACCTGGATAATTTTATCTATGCCGCTTCGCATGATTTGAAAGCCCCCATTACTAATATTGAGATGCTCTTAGACGAACTGTTGAGGGAACTTCCGCAGGAAACCCTTCAGCAAAAAGAGGTTGACAGCCTTGCCAAAATGATGCAGGGCTCTATTGAGCGCTTCAAGAAGACTATTTCCAGCCTTACTGAAATAACAAAGCTACAGAAAGAAAACAGCCAGCAGAAAATACTAGTAGATTTGGCTCAAATGGTAGAAGAGGTAAAGCTGGACCTGCACAAAACCATTGTAAAGTCTGGTGCCCAAATAGAAGTAGACGTAGAAACAGCTTTGTCCATTTCTTTCTCTGAGAAAAACCTGCGGAGCATTGTGTACAATCTGCTTTCCAATGCCATTAAATATCGCCACCCTGACCGGATACCCAGGATAGCGATCCGTTGCCACACCGAAGAAGAAAACCTGGTGCTCACGGTACAAGATAACGGTTTAGGATTAAGCACAGCACAGCAGGAAAAGTTGTTCTCTATGTTCAGGCGTTTCCATGACCATGTAGAAGGCACTGGCGTTGGGCTTTACATGGTAAAGAGGATAGTGGACAATGCGGGAGGGAAAATCAAAGTAGAAAGCACACTGGGTGAAGGCAGCACCTTCAGTGTTTCCTTTAAAAAAGAAGCCTCGCCAGTTCCAGTACCTACTCTATAATTTCTACAGTTTCTCTACCCTTATTTCTTTATTAAACATTGTGCGTGTAGAAGGGGTAAAGAAACTGTAGACACTTTCCTTTTTCGGAAAGCTGATGTAATATAGCAATATGAAGAAATCTCTTTCCCTCTTAAGCCTTAGCATGCTGCTAATGTTGGGTTGCCAGCCCCAGACCAACACCCAGGGCAACACAACCGCCTCAGATACCGTCTCCACCGTTAGCCAGCCCGCTACCAGCACCACCCCTTCCAGGCAGGAGCAGCAACGGCAGGCCGAAGTAATGGCCAAAGACACGCTCAATGCTGTGCAGGAGGAAGTGGTAAAGAAAACCAGCAACGCCAGCTTCGAGACTTTCTTCCAGAATTTCATGAACATTATTCAGCGCCAGGATGCTGCGGGCTTTAACCAATTGATAGACGCCCAGCGCGGGCTCTACACCATTGAAACCACGGGCACTATGCCTAACTTTTACCACATCAAAGACATTTCTAAGCACAGGCTTTCTAATTTCAACAAACCGTTTTTCAGCATTAGAGAGGAAATAAAAAGCTGCAACCTGAAAGAGGTTAAAACATTACCCAAAGTAAACTGCCAAGGAGACAGTGATATGTATACCCAAAAGGGCTGTTTTGTGGCAGATGGCTCAGAATTTCAAGAGGCCCGTATTCACCAATTCGCTAGCCTGCCTGAAGCCGAGAACGAACGCATAGACAAAACCTTACCTTTAATTTCTAAGTCGGTACTGCATACCGGCAGCGGCTATAAATTCTATTTTGGTCAGGTAAATGGCCAGTGGAAAGTACTTTTCATTAACCTCATGGCTCCGTGTAGTGCTTGATCAGGACACAGGACATAAGATGTAAGATATAAGACCTAAAGGTTTTTATTTGAATGGACTTTATAAACAAAAGCCGCTTCTTTACAGGAGCGGCTTTTGTTTGCAACTTTCCCTTGTACGGACAAGGCTCGACCTGCCCCTGCGCTAGCCCAAAAAGGAATTCTCAAAGTCCTTCTACCACCATTTTAGTAATAGTGGAAAAGAATATAATATTCGATCACCGCCGTAAAGCATCTCAACTCAAGCATCCTCCGTACAAACACAAACTGTTTTAAGCCTGTTTTTAAGAAAACAGGCTTAAAACACCCAAACTCGCGACTCAAGACTCAAGACTCCAAAAATGGCCTGGCCCCAGCACCTTCCTCCACCAGACCCGCAGATTGTGAGGGTACTCACCCATCAGCAGGAGAGCATGCGCCAACAGGTCAAGATTCAAGAACCCGACTTTGAATTAAAGCTATTGGCCGGCTGTGATTCTTCCTTTATTGGCGAGAATATTCTTTCTGTATTTGTGGTGCTGAAATACCCTGAACTTGAGTTAGTAGAGAGTGTGTGGCATTACGGGCCAGTGGAACTTCCTTATATCCCAGGGTTTCTGGCGTTTCGGGAAGCGCCCAATTTAGTACAGGCCTACGGAAAGCTACAACATACACCCGACCTGATCATGGTGGATGGGCACGGAATTTCGCACCCGCGCCGCCTGGGCATTGCCTCTCATTTAGGCGTGTTGCTAAATAAACCCACCATGGGCGTGGCCAAAAAGGTACTCACAGGAAAGTTTGAAGAACCAGCAATCACTAAGGGCAGCCTCACGCCTCTCACCCACAAAAATGAACTCATTGGCAACGTCGTTCGCACGAAAGACAAGGTAAAACCAGTGTTTGTGTCACCCGGCCACCTGATTGATTTAGAGACAGCCACTAATATAGCATTGCAAACTGCTCTCAAACACAAGCTCCCTGAGCCTACCCGCTTAGCCGACCACTACGCCGAAGTGTACAAAGCAGAAGTTCAGAAATAATGGCGCAAGCTCCTCAATAAGCCTCTGTTGCACAATAAGTTTCCCATCATACTACTTGATCGTGCTTATACAAGCCTTAACCTAACACCGCCACCATGCGTTCAGGTAAAAGCAGCCTTAAGGGCTTTGCTTTTACTTGCACATTGTATTCTTTATTCTCACTCATGGAATCTATAAAAACTTTTACCGGCGCTACAGAAGACGAAGTTTGGCAAAAGATTGCCTTTGACATGGCCAGTCAGAAAGAGCTACTTAGCTATTCGGCCTTAATAAAACTACCAGATGCCCAGATTTACTTCGATACTGATCTTGATTTAGGCGGCGGCTTTGAAGGAGGCATTTCCACTACCACCTTTATGGCCCCAGTTCCTGAGAACGTGACACTTCGTTTTGCTTTGCATGAGCAAGGGTTTATAGATGAACTCGGCAAGTTCTTCGGTATGGAAGACGTGGAGCTGGGTGTTAAAGACATTGACGATGCCTTCATCATCAAAACAAACCAGCCTGAAGAGATGAAGCGCCTCCTCTCCGACCCTGCTATTCACCCTACCCTGCTCAAGCATAAGAATTGCGAGTTGAAACTACACGAAGACGCCGACGAAGAAGGCCCAGAAACCGTTCTTACCTTCTCCAAAGACGAAGCCATTCTTGATATTGCCGAACTGCGGGAGATCTTTTCAATGCTACATAGTTTGATGCAGAAGCTGAGATAGGCGGCAGAGACACTTGCCGGACGAGGAATAAATTCTTCATAAAAGAGCAACAAGAACAGAAAAACTATTCACTATGGCGTAGAAATTACTTCCACGCCATAGAGATGAACTGATTGATGGTCACTTCAAAATCACACCAGAAGGCCGCAGGTAGGCACTTTACTCCTCCCTTAACTTTACCATCTATACTTAGTACTAAATGCGTGGTTCCTACATTACCTCCGTCACACTTGCAATAGCAGCCACATTGTCACATCATGTTAAATAACATCAATCCTGTTTCTGACATAATTTCCGAAAAATAGGGTAAAAACGCATCGGTACCTCATTTGCTCTATGCCCGTAGAAAAATAGGGAACTTCAAAAGAACGATATAGAGCCATGAACTTTAATAATTATACCATCAAATCGCAGGAAGCCGTACAGAAGGCAACCGAGATTGCCGGCGGCAACCAGCAGCAGGCCATCGAGACGGGGCACTTGCTGAAGGGAATTCTGCAGACGGACGAGAACGTGACCAGTTTCTACCTGAAGAAACTGGGGGTGAACGTGAATCAATTTAACACCCGCTTGGACGAGATTGTGAAAGCTTATCCAGTGGTAACGGGTGGGAGCCCCTACTTGGGCAATGACGCAGCGGCGGCATTACAAAAAGCCAACTCTTACCTGAAAGAGTTCGGCGATGAGTACGTGGCCATTGAACATTTGCTTCTGGGCTTACTGGCAGGCCGTGATAAAGTGGCGACGCTCATGAAGGATTCCGGTATCACCGAGAAAGGTCTGAAAGCGGCTATTAAAGAATTGCGCGGCGACTCTAAAGTAACCGACCAGAACGCTGAGGCGAAATACAATTCGCTTAAGCGCTATGCCATTGACTTAAACGAGCAGGCTCGCTTAGGTAAGATTGACCCAGTGATTGGCCGTGACGAGGAAATCCGCCGTGTGCTGCAGATTCTGAGCCGGCGTACCAAAAATAACCCTATTCTGTTAGGTGAGCCGGGTGTGGGTAAAACCGCCATTGTGGAAGGTTTGGCCCAACGCATTGTGTCTGGTGACGTGCCCGAAAACCTGAAGTCCAAGACCATCATGAGTCTGGACATGGGTCTGTTGGTAGCAGGTGCCAAATACAAAGGCGAATTTGAGGAACGCTTGAAAGCGGTTATTAAAGAAGTGGTAGACTCTGAAGGAGATATTGTGCTCTTCATTGACGAGATCCACACCTTGATTGGTGCCGGTGCCGGTGGCGATAGCGCTATGGACGCTGCGAACTTGCTCAAACCAGCCTTAGCCCGTGGTGAGTTGCATGCCATTGGTGCTACTACGCTCAAAGAATATCAGAAGTACTTTGAGAAAGACAAGGCCATGGAGCGCCGGTTCCAGGCGGTAACGGTTGACGAACCGAGCATTCCGGATGCTATTTCCATCTTGCGCGGTATCAAAGAGAAGTACGAGTTGCACCACGGGGTACGCATTAAAGATGATGCGATCATTGCTTCTGTGGAACTGTCCAGCCGCTACATCTCTGACCGTTTCTTGCCCGACAAAGCCATCGACTTAATTGACGAGGCAGCTTCCAAACTGCGCATTGAGATTGATTCTCTGCCGGTTGAGTTGGACGAGGTACAGCGCAAAATCATGCAGCTGGAGATTGAGCGCGAAGCCATCCGCCGGGAGAATGACAAAGAGAAAGAGAACCTGCTTTCCAAAGAGATCGCTGATTTGAGCGAAATCCGTGACGCCTTGCGTGCTAAGTGGCAGAGCGAGAAACTGGTCATTGAAGGCATCCAGAAGCAGAAAGAAGCCATTGAGCAATATCGTTTGGAAGCCGAGCAAGCTGAGCGGGCTGGTGATTACGGTAGAGTAGCTGAGCTGCGCTACGGTAAAATCCAGGAAGCCGAAGCCAAGCTGAAAGAATTACAGCAGCAAGTGCAGGAGCAGCAAGACGGCGACCACATGTTGCAGGAGGAAGTTACCTCTGAGGACATTGCCGAAGTAGTAGCTAAATGGACTGGGGTACCTGTAAACAAAATGCTGCAAAGCGACCGCGAAAAGCTGTTGCATCTGGAAGCCGAGCTAGGCCGCCGCGTAGCCGGTCAGGAGGAAGCCATTGCCGCTATTTCTGATGCCGTGCGCCGCAGCCGGGCCGGGTTGCAAGACCCTAAACGCCCAATCGGTTCGTTTATCTTCCTGGGTACTACTGGGGTGGGTAAAACCGAGCTTGCCAAGGCCCTGGCCGACTTCCTGTTCAACGACGAGAACGCCATGGTACGGATTGATATGAGTGAGTACCAAGAACGCCATGCCGTGAGCCGTCTGGTGGGAGCTCCTCCAGGATACGTGGGCTACGACGAAGGTGGTCAGCTGACCGAAGCCGTCCGAAGGAAGCCGTACTCTGTGGTACTGCTGGACGAGATTGAGAAAGCACACCCAGATGTATTCAACATCTTGCTGCAAGTGCTGGATGATGGCCGTTTGACCGATAACAAAGGTCGGGTAGCAAACTTCAAGAACACCATCATCATCATGACGTCTAACATTGGGGCGCATATCATTCAGGAAAACTTCCAGCACCTAGATGAGCTGAACCCGGAGCCAACCATTGACCGGACCCGTGACGAGGTATTTGAGGTGCTGAAGAAAACCCTGCGGCCTGAGTTCCTGAACCGGATTGATGAGCTGATTATGTTCCGTCCGTTGAGTTCCAGAGAGATCCGGAAGATTGTGGATATTCAGTTCCGTCACATCCAGGAGCGTCTGGAAGACACCGGCATCCGTCTGGAAGCCACCGACGAAGTACTGGACTTCCTGGGCAACGAAGGCTACGATCCACAGTTCGGTGCCCGTCCGTTGAAGCGTGTGCTGCAACGCCGCGTCCTGAACGAACTGTCCAAGGCTATCTTGTCTGGTGACATCCGCAAAGACGCGGTAGTGGAAGCAGTACTGGAGGACGGCAACATCAAGTTTATCAACGTGGACATTGATCTGCCTATTGACAGATAAGTTTTTGAGTGATTAAAAGTTGTGAAGCCGCCGGAGAATTCTTCGGCGGTTTTTTTTGTGGGCTTACCTATAGAAATGCGTATCCTACCATTCCTGTTTTCGGCCTCATTTTCTGAAAACAGCTCCAAAATGCATCAGCGGAGTCCCTTCTCCCCTAAGGAGAAGGTTAGGATGAGGGGGGAATACGGTTCAAGCAATAAAAGCGGCTATTCTGGGAGTTGAGGCTGGTGTCTATGATATTCAAAGGCTTTTGCTCTGTAGCCGCCGTTTGCCCCTCACCCTAGCCCTCTCCCCAAGGAGAGGAAATGAAGTCAAGGCGTTTTGAGCCTGCTTTTCTGAAAACAGGATGAAAACAGAAACCTGTCTTCCTTTACTTGCAGGAGCAACAGCATTTCCTAAATTTGTCAACTATTCCATCTATACAACTACAACCCTGTGTCCTCTGTTTTCTTTAATTACCTGCAGATAGGCTTTCACCACATTTTCAATCTGGAAGCCTACGATCACATGCTGTTTGTCTTGGCTATGTGCGCCGTTTACTCAGCCAGTGAGTGGCGCCGTGTCATTGCCCTGGTCACCAGCTTCACCATTGGGCACTCTATCACGCTGGCATTAGCTGTGTTTGAGGTGGTAAAGTTTAAGACATCGCTGATTGAATTTCTTATTCCGGTCACTATCTTACTTACCTGCTTGTTTAACTTCACCCAGGCTAATAAAGGAAAGCAAAAGGGCATGGGCTTCTGGTCTATGAATAACTTTTTTGCCCTGGCCTTTGGTTTGATCCATGGCATGGGCTTCTCTAACTATTTAAAGTCTTTGCTGGGCCCAGGAAAAAACATTGTGCTAGAGCTTTTTGCTTTCAACGTGGGTATTGAGCTAGGGCAACTCCTTATTGTGTTGATTGTACTATTAGTGAACCTGCTATTCACTGGCATTCTCCCTATCAAAAAACGTGACTGGGTTATAAGCGTGAGCAGTGCGGCCGGTGCCATTGCCCTGCTGATGATTTTTGAGCAGGGTTTTTCGGCTGTTTTTTAGAAAACGTGCCTAAAACAAGAACGTACATCAACTGTTACGTTTCTTTTACCTTACTCCCATGTTGGCAGAATCTTACCAAGTACTCCAAGTGCCTTTTGGTGCCGACATGGCTCAGATACGGCAGGCGTACCGTAAACTGGTTCTCCAGTATCACCCAGACCGGAACCAGCAGCCTGGCGCTCATGACATGTTCCTTCGTGTTCAGGCGGCCTATGAATACCTGCAGAAATACCAGACCCTAGGCACCGCTCCTCCGGTTGCATACACCGCCGCCACCCCCACTAAAACACAGGAAGAGCTGGACTGGGAGAAATATCAATATGTGTATCACCCTCCTACTAACCCAAAAGATTATGAAGCTTGGGCAAGGGTGGCCATCAAACGCGCCCGGTTGCAAGCAGAGAAAGACCATGCTGCCTATATCAAGCGTACGCTGGCTTTTCAACAGAAGTGGTGGTACAACCTTGCCCGTGCTGCCAGTTACCTGACACTCCTTTTCGGGGTAAGTGTAGGCATCGGGTTTCTGCTTCTTCCAATCTATTTCTGGTGGGCCGGATATTATCGGCTAATTCTACTTGGGCTCGTTCTTTCCCCTATTGGCCTACGCATTTTGAGTATGATGCGCGACATGCGCAAAGACATTAGAGAAACGTTCGGCGAAGACCTTGAAAGAGTACAAAAGTAAAGCAGCCTTACTGCTTGCTTTGTACTTTCGGCATTATTAGCGAAATTGCATTTTCACCCAAACTACAACTTTTACCTTTCTATAATGAAGAAATCCTTTTTTGCCCTGGGGCTGCTGCTATCATTGGCAGGGTCATCTATGGCGCAGGAAAACACCGATAAATCTAAATTCCGGCAATTGGGGCAGGAACTTCCTACACCCAATGTGTACCGCACAGCCTCGGGAGCCCCTGGTCATGAGTACTGGCAACAACGCGCCGATTACAACATCAAAGTGGAGCTGAATGATAATAATCAGTCTGTTACTGGTTCAGAAACAATTACTTACACCAACCTCTCGCCAGACGTACTTACCTACCTTTGGGTGCAGCTTGACCAGAACATCTACGACAAAAAGTCGATGACGAATCTGACTCAGACCAACCGCATTCCGCAGAACCCTACCTTTGAGGCTGCCGAGGCGTTGGCTGAGCAAACCTTTGACGGTGGCTACAAGATTAAAGCCGTGAAAGACGCCAATGGTAAACCACTCCATCACGTGATCAACTACACTATGATGCGCATTGACCTGCCCCAGCCTCTAAAGCCAAAGCAGAGCGTGAAGTTCAGCATTGACTGGTTCAACAACATCAACGACCAACGCAAAACCGGCGGCCGCGGCGGTTATGAGTACTTCCCTGAAGACGGTAACTATGAATACCAGATGGCGCAGTGGTTCCCTCGCATGGCGGTGTATGATGATGTAAACGGCTGGCAACACAAGCAGTTCTTAGGCACCGGCGAGTTCGCACTTCCTTTCGGGGATTACAACGTGAGCATTACCGTTCCGTCTGACCATATAGTGGCTTCAACTGGTGAACTTCAGAACGCAAATCAGGTCATGACCAGCACCCAGCGCAACCGCATGGCCCAAGCCATGAAGTCAAACAAACCGGTGCTAATTGTAACCCAAGCCGAGGCTGAGCAAGCCGAGAAAAACAAAGCAAAAGGCAAGAAAACCTGGGTATATTCCGCTAAAAATGTGCGTGACTTCGCTTGGGCCAGCTCCCGTAAATTTATCTGGGATGCCATGAACGTGAATGTGGCTGGCAAAAACACGTTGGCTATGAGCTACTACCCTAAAGAAGGAAACCCGCTTTGGGGACAGTATTCTACTGAAGTAGTGGCACACACTCTAAAAGTGTACTCAAGGTTCACCATTGACTACCCATACCCAGTAGCCATTTCCGTACACGGTGCAGTAGGTGGCATGGAATACCCTATGATCTCGTTCAACGGTGGCCGCCCTGAGGCTGATGGCACTTACACCGAGCGCACCAAATACGGCATGATCTCGGTTATCATCCACGAAGTGGGGCACAACTTCTTCCCGATGATCATTAACTCAGATGAGCGCCAGTGGACCTGGATGGATGAAGGCTTGAATACCTTTGTGCAGTACCTGGCTGAGCAGGAATGGCAGCGTGATTATCCGTCGCGCCGTGGTGAGCCCCGCAACATGGTAGAGTACATGAAAATGGACAAAAGCATGCAGCAGCCTATCATGACCAATTCAGAGTCTATCACGCAACTTGGTAACAATGCCTACGGAAAGCCTGCTACTGCCTTGAACATCCTTCGCGAGACGGTGCTGGGTCGTGAGTTGTTTGACTATGCTTTTAAAGAATATGCCCGCCGCTGGGCGTTTAAACACCCTATGCCCGCAGATTTCTTCCGCACTATGGAAGATGCCTCAGGCACTGATTTAGATTGGTTCTGGCGCGGCTGGTTCTACACCACCGATCACGTAGACCAAGCCATTAGCAGCGTACGCTGGTACTCCATTGACAGCCAAAACCCTGACGTAGAAAACGCCCGCCGCCGTTCTGAAATCAATGCCGAGCCTAAGAGCTTGTCTCAGCAGCGCAACCTGCAGAGTATTGAGAAAACGCTGGTAGACGTAAAGCCGGAGCTCAATGACTTCTACAACACCTATGATCCGTTGGCGGTGACAGAACAGAGCCGTGCTAAGTATCAGAAGTACCTGCAAAGTTTAACCCCTGAAGAGCGCGCTTTTCTGGAAAAAGGACTGAACTTTTATGAGGTAGGCATCCGGAACCATGGTGGATTAGTCATGCCGGTAGTCATGCAAATGACTTTTGAAGACGGCAGCACTGAGATTGTTCGCATTCCGGCCGAGATCTGGCGTTACAATGAGCAGGAAGTTACCAAGGTGTTTGTGACAGAGAAGCCAGTGGTGAGTTTTATGCTTGACCCTTTCCAGGAAACTGCCGACATCCAAATGGATAATAATGCCTACCCGCAACGCGCGCAGCCCAGCCGTTTTGAGCTGTTCAAACAGCGGCAAAGGGGAATAACTCCTAACCCAATGCAGCCGCAACGTCAATAAAACTCCCATAATGTTTTAGGTCTGCTTTTAGGAAAACAAGCCGAAAACAGAATCTAAAGATAAAGCCCTCAAGGTTTGGCAACCTTGAGGGCTTTATTATGCATGACTTGGCTGAAGCGTCTGCGCAAAAGACCTAGCAGCGTCTCCAGACCTGCTAGTGTCTGCGCCAGCGGCAGTTGATGAATGCAACTTACCTAAAGGAATAAAAGCTAACAGTGTTTTCTTTTCATGCATGGTTTTGCTACAGCGCTTTATGAACACAGGCAAAGCCTCTAGTTGTAGATTATCAACCACAACCAAAGCAAGAGCTACTGCCACAGACACTAGCAGGTCTTGGAGACGCTGCTAGGTCTTTTGAGCTAGCGCCAAGGCTATTCAGAGCGGATTCAATTTTACTCCGTTTTCTGAAAAACACCCTTAAAACGCTGCAACAAGAGAAAGGCCGGTCTATAAACAGACCGGCCTTTCTCTTGTTGCAGCGGCTATACAGTAGCATCACTCTTTCTTCTTTAAATCTCCACGCTTGATTGACTGAATTACCTGATACCAGGCAAATGGATTGAGCAGTGGGTTATTAGCCTGCGGGTTATACCCACCCCGGCGCATCATTTGGTTATTCTGCAGGTTCATGTACTGCCTGTGGTTTGCATTGGCATCCATAGGCGTATTTTCAAACATCTGCTTTATAATCTGCTCGCTCATAGCCCTTTGTCGGTCTATGCCATCATCTGGCATTTTCATGGCCAGCACGGCTTGGGTAAAATCACGGAACGTAGCGTATGGGAATACTCTTATCTCGGGCAGCATGGTTGGGTCTTCTAACATTTCTATGATTACAGAGTAACTGTCCCGCTCAAAGTTCTGCGGAATAACCAGCGACTGCTTGGCGAAACCAATGGAGCTGAATACCACGCTGTCACCGGCCAACACAGGCAAAGAGAAAAATCCGTATTCATTAGTACTGGTGCCTCGTCCAGCTTTGGGAATATACACACTGGCTCCCGCCAAGCCTAGCAAGCTATCACCGGCCGTCACCACCCCCGTTAATTGTATCACCTTACGCCCCCCCTGCCCGTAAGCCGTGGAAAAGCCAAGCCCTATCAACAGGACAACAACTAAGCTCAGCCGCAGAAAAGCATTCTTGAAACCATCTGCCAAATGCGAAGAATTAAAATATAGCGTTCTCATAAGTAAGTTCGTTTACAAGTATAGGCTTTTTATGGTACTTTGTGCCGCAGTAAGCCATAAATTAATTACGAAGGTATACCGCATGAGGCTTAAAAATTTCAACGTCAGTTTTGGGGAGCAAGTATTCAAAGCCCTGGGCGACGGCTCCAGAATCAGAATACTGCATTTACTGCTGCGCAACAAGGAGCTTTGCATTGCAGACCTGGAGCTGGTGCTTGACTTTACCCAAACCAAAACCTCCCGCCACCTCATCTATTTGAAAAACGCCGGACTTGTCTCATTTCGTAAACACGATCAGTGGGCATTTTATTATATCAAAGATGAAATGATGGACTTCTTACAGCAAATGATAGGCTACTTGGAAAAAGACCCCCAGCTCTACCGTGACCAAGAAGTGTACCAAACTCTTTATTCTAACCGTGAGCTCGCCATTAACCGCCTGCAACACCGCCATTTTACCGGAATAAATCAATAAAGTCGCTTCTCTTTTTTTTCCAAACTCAAGGAAAAACAGGCTTTATTATCAGCGTTTTCCACTCTTCATAAATGTTAAATAATTTCAAGTAGAAAACATCTTAAAAAACATATTGCTTTGTTTCATTACAAGTTTAAATCTGCACTTTTCAATATACTTTTAATTAGGTTCTATTTACTCCATTATCAAACTTATTAGATTAATTACCTGTCTATTATCAACTTATACTCAAATATCTACCGCCTAAGTAAAAGGTTTTGAGCAAGGTTATTTCCAGTGAGCAGATGGCTCTGTGCACCAGACGGAGATAAGATACAACAGAAGAAAGAGTCTTGAACTGCACATAAAAGAGCAGAGCGTAAACCTAAATTTACAATACTTGCCAAGCTGTTTGGTTTTAGAGTAGCAATTGAAACCTTTACTGTGCTCCAGAACATGCCGGCAGTTGATCAGCGGAAAGAGAAGATTAAATTTCCAATATTGTCCAGATTTTTGCCTAAGGGAATTTACATCTCTACTAACATTTCACCACCTTTGATGACACCTGTATAACTCTAACAAATACGTATGGCTACAGCAAGGGCGTTATTACCACTTGTATCTGCGCTTTAAGAAAACTTTTAAACTAATTTTAGTACCTGAAAACACCTATAATAACTTTAAAGCAGCAGTGCTCTCTATTTTGGTGACAATGCTAACCTAAAAGAGCAAATTGCATCGAGTAAGCCAACCAATAAGCACAAAACCGAAATTGTTGAGCTCTCGGCAGAAACTGCACAGCACAAAGACATAAAATAGCTGCCTGAAAACAAGGTATACATGATTGGTTTATCGACAACTAATAGAATACAGTATTTCCCGGCTCTGACAGGGTTTAGAGCCTTGGCAGCTTATATGGTATTTCTGCACCATGCCATGCCAGAAACACCATATATCGGAGGTTTTTTCAGGTTGTTTTTTGTGTTAAGTGGCTTTCTGATAGCGCATAAATACATCAACAATTATATAGGTGAAGGTAAGACAGATTGGTTACCTTTCTTTCTGCAGCGTCTATTTAGACTATACCCCTTGTACTTGCTGTGCACAATAGTAGCCCTTGTTTTCAGGCAAGACTTTAGATTAGAGTCTTGGGGTATTAACTTTTTAATTGCGCAGGGTCTGTTTCCTCAATATACGTTTAGCGGCATTGGCGTAGGTTGGTCTTTGACTTCTATTGTAGTATTCTATGCTGTAGCCCCTTTTGCTCTAGCTAATTGGACAAGGCTAGGACTCCTTAGGATATGGGCAATTACCTTTTTATTTGGCTTTGCCATTCTAGCCGTAGGACAACTCCCTTGGCCTATCCAGCTGGTTCCTACCCTCGACTTTCTTTTATACATAACTTTCTTTGGCAGATGCTTTGAGTTTTATGTAGGCATCTGGATTGCCCAGCAACTGCAGCCATGGCATAGAGCATCTCCGCACCTACTTACTAAAAGAATTATTTTTTGCACTTATATAGGTATCGCTGGCTTTTTGGCTTGTATGTTTCTGCTACCGTTTCTATGGGCTTTGGAGGAGAGGTTCTCTTGGATATTTTTCTTTGCCTATGGAGTAAACCATTTCTTAATCCCGATTTTTATAGGTGGATTAATTTTGGGGCTAGCTAAAGAAAAGACTCTGCTCTCTAAAATATTAAGCACTAAAATAAGCCAAGAGCTAGGGAAGAGTTCATACTTCTTTTACCTTGTTCATTATACATTTGGTTTTGATCTTCTGTATTTCCATGTTTGGCAAAACAAGCTTGGAGTGCTGCTACTTTTGGCTCTTTTTTCAGTAGCAGGTTATCGCTTTCTGGAATTACCTTTGCATAAATGGGTGATAAGACTTACCGCCAGAGTCGTCAAACAATCGCCAAACCCACAGTTGTAGTATAGACACAAGAACTCGCCTGTGCTAATTGCCGTTCTACTGTTGCAGTACGCGTACTTTATGAATAAAACTAAAACTTACCGCCACCTCTTTTTCGACTTGGATCATACCTTGTGGGACTTTGAGAAGAATTCAGAGGAAACTCTCTATCACTTGTATGACCATTTCAAGTTGCAGGAATTAGGCGGCTTTACCCGTGAGTCTTTCTACAAAAAATATAGCTTCGTGAACCAACGCCTATGGGATCTTTACCACCAAGGCAAAATCACTCAACACGAACTCCGTGAAAACCGCTTTGTCAAGTGCCTTACCGGGTTAGGTGTAGCCGAGGCTGATGTACCAGAGGGTTTAGGAAAGGCCTTTACAGATATTTGCCCCACTAAATCGGCAGTATTCCCCTTTACCTATGAGGTGCTGGATTACCTGAAAGAAAAGTACGTGCTGCACATTATCACCAATGGGTTCAAAGACGTGCAGTACATTAAAATGAAGTCTTCAGGCCTTGACGCGTATTTCTCTGAGGTCATTACCTCTGAATGTATTAATTGCACCAAGCCAGACAAGCGTATTTTCCAGCACGCCTTAGAGCGCGCTGGTGTTACTGCCCAAGAGAGCCTCATGATTGGCGACAGCCTTGAGGCTGACATTTTAGGAGCCATGAATGCAGGCATTGATGCAGTATTTTTCAATCCAGAGCGTAAGAAGCCTCGTATGCGCCCTACTTACGTAGTTAACTGCCTAAGTGAGTTAAAATCATTTCTATAATCCTGTTTTAGGGCTGTTTTGGCTAAAACAGCCCTAAAACAGGAAACTTTCTTTCACTGGTTTTTGTCTATAATTTGGTTACTTTTGTAGGCCTCGGCCGTAAAAGGCCGCAGGAGTTCTTTCACAATTGGGGATGACCGGAATTGACAGCTTGTGCAAGCTGGGTGTAAGCATGTCGGGAGTTGGCAGTATTTCCCGTTAATCAGAACTGACCGAACAATTATCTGGCGAGTCTAACTACGCCATGGCTGCCTAGTCTAGGTACTAAGCAATTGCCATTGTCCTGCAGCCCCTCGGAACGGTAGGAGCTGGTTACAGGGCATCGTAATGCCGTTCTAGTGTAGGCCAAGGTGCGGGGCCTGCATGAAACTAAAGCATCTAAGGTGTCTTCTTAGGCGAGTTTTGGGCCTGAAGCCACCCAACAATCTAATCAAAACTAAACATGTAGAAAGCGCCTGAGTTTCCTTGTCTGGACCAGGGTTCGAATCCCTGCATCTCCACAAACAGAAGCCCCCTGTTGCCAAAAAGCGACAGGGGCTTTTTTATTTTAAAAGGAATAACAAGAACCAAGTTTGCTTTTACTTCTTCTTTAGGTAATAAAAGCTTTTCAGGTCTAATTTCAGCTTAGTTGACTTTTTTTCACTTTCAGGTTTGGCAAAGCTAGCTTTTACTATAGCTGTCATTCTGGGACCCACTGCTGTAGTAGATTGGTGGGTGTGGAAGACATAGAAGAGTTGACTGTTTTTCCCTTTAAAAAGATCTCCATGCCCAGTTCCGTTCGGGCCAAGATTATTCTTGCTCAGAATTGGATTTTCCTTCACTTTCACCCAAGGTCCTAACGGGCTTTTGCTAACAGCGTAGCCTACTGCATAATCAGGGTTTCTGAAATCGTTTGCGGAGTATGTCAAGTAGTAGAAGTTTTTGTGCTTTAAAACTGTGGGGCCTTCGGCTACAGGCCAATTCGCATTGGCTGTATTCTCCCATTGTTCGTTTGCTACTATACACTCCTGCAGGGTCTCGTCCTTTATGCCAGAAAAATCATCATTTAACTCTGCCACAAATATTCTGTTCCCTTTGTCAAGACGCACATGGTACAAGTATTTTTTGCCATTTTCATCAATAAAAACATGAGAATCAATTTGCCTGACGGGTGCCTCCAAAGGTTTCTTCACGCCCTGTACAAACGGCCCTAATGGGCTTTCACTCTCTGCTAAAGCAATCTGTTCATTTGCCGTGTAGGACATGTAGAACCTGTTGTTGTAGAAAAAAACTTGTGGCGCCCAAAAGCCCTTATCGCCAAATACATCTTCTTTCACCAAGGCAAAACCATCTTTTACTCCTAATGGTCCTTCCCATTCTTTTAAGTCCTTTGAAGAATACACCTCAAACCCCTCATTCACGTTGCCTTCTACCGTTCCATATAAGTAATATACCCCTTCATGGAAAAAGATAGTCGGGTCAGCCAATGTGATTCTGTTTCCCTCACTCTTAGATTGAACTTGAGCAAATCCCTCCAACAAATAAATTGGTGAAAAGTGCAGAACTACTAAGGCTACTACAGTAAACAGGTGTTTGAATCTATTGCGGCAGCCTATACTCTTCATCTAATTATTGCGCATATCATTTTAGCACCCGAGCTGTTTCTGGCTCATAGGGCTTACTATTAAAACTATGTATTATTCAGCTATTGAGGCGGCTACTAATTACCCCATAGCTTACTGTCTCCACCTTTGTTTTTCCTCCACTCATGCCGCCATTTGTGCATCTCTACAGGTCCAATAAAAGGCATGAACTTTCGCTCATCTTTGCCTGGAATGGCAGGGATTCTAGCGGCTTCACTCTGGTACCAGTACGCTACGCTAGCTAAATCAAGCGTAAGGGCGTTGTCATGACCATGCTCAATGGTAAACTTCATAGACTTATTGAAATACAGAGGATCTGCTATGTGAAACCGATACACATGCGTACGCCCTAACCAGCCAATATCATTATTTACCCGGGCATAGCCGTAATAAGGATGGGCATAAACATCTTTAGGGCACCAAGCAGTGTTAAAGTAGTCTTCAGTACCCGTACCATTCAAGGTAGGTTCAGCCGCCCCGTCAATAAATATCATGTCATCTCCTTCACCATACCACATTGGCGTTGGTGAGTGCACGTAATAGTTTACCCCCACAAAGTGACCCTTCCCCTTTATATCAGCAATGAGATAGTTATTTTTACCTGATTTGTTCTCGCCTTGGGGGCCTAAGGTTCCCCATTCATTTTCGCCGTTTGGCAGTGCCTCTGTCAGTTCTCTGTTGTACCATGCGTGGAACCTACCGGTGCCCTTTGGCAAACTGGGCATTTCTACATAGTCTACATAATAATAAAAGGCATCAATTTTTCTACCAGTCTGATTTTCAATTTCTATTCTGGCTCCTTTAGCAAATGGCATAGCAAAATAGCTTACCAAGCCACTTCCATCTACTGGTCCTGCGGCTAAAGGCAATGAAGCATAGTTATATGATTCATTCCAGCCTTGCCCGAAGAAAGGGCCAATAGGAGACTCTACTGACGGATATTGGTTGCCATCCCAATACATTCTGATGATAATGTCATTCCTATTCAGATGATCTGGCCCTGGAGCAATGGTGATCCAAATATGGTTGATGATTCCAGCTCCCTTCACGTCAAAAACTGTTCTTTTTTCTCCGTCAGGAATGTTTTCAAAGCGGTCGTTATTGCCCCCGCTTCTATCATAACTACTGACCCTTTTTGATTTTACATTATCTCTCATTTGGGTAAGGCCCATGAGTTCCTGAGCCTGCAACTGAGAAATAGAAAGCACTATAAGTAGAATGGCTGTAAAAAGCTTCTGTAACATACTCTGAATGTTTTTTAATTTAAATATGGTTGTAAGAGTCTCTTTTTTGAAGAAAACCAAAGTACTAGCAGCACCCCTCGGGGCCGCAGTCTTGTTGCTTTACTTTTTGAATCAGTTGCCCTACTTCCAGCTCCTCTGCTGTGGCCAGACGCATATCTACTACATCTACATCTAAGACAAATGCATCATCTACCCCCACAAATCCCTGTTCTTCTGAAACAGAAACAGATTTTTTATCACCAACTCGTAACCCTACTAAATTAGCCTCTAACTCGGGCAAAATGCTGCCGGTCCCGTGGATGTACTCCACTGGATCTCCAGCCGTGGTGTCTTCTAGTACCTCGCCTTTGCTGTTCTGCATTTTGTACCTGATGGAAACCACTAGTCCGTTAGCCACCTGCATTTAGAAAATAGTAAGAAATGAAAAAGAACTGAACACTAAAAATACCTGATCTACAATGGCATTAACCTACCATAGTAGATTCATAACGATGGGTTGGAACTGGGTAACCAGGCTGAAAGGAAGATTTCTTTTTAACTAGTACTTGAATGCCAGTTTCAACTTGAAGCTTTCTTATGGCATCATTTACCAATGCCTCCAATTGATCAGGCCCTGTCTGCAATCGTGCATTGATTAAAACATAAATCTTTTTTGTTTTAGTATGATGACCAGCACGTGCAAAATCTGGCTCTGTTACAGCGGTAAAACTAATTTTTTCAGGCTGCACTCCATCATCCAGCAAAAACTTAAGGTGCCCCACTGGCAAAGCCTGCTCCTTTATTTCTTTATAGATACCATTGATCAGAGTATAAGCTACGCTGGTAGCATCATTATTAGAATCAATGATCTCCAACTCTTGGTCAAGCCATGCCAATAAAGCTTCACCTGCCCCATATGTGTCATAATCTAATTCAAGTGTAGTTCTATTTTTCTCTGGCTCTATATCCATTAGAATATTAACCCACGACTGCACACTATCACTGTCTAATGAATTTTGATACAATACTATCTTATCAGGATATCGACTTGCCACTAATTGCTTTAGCTCCAGCAGCTGTTTTTCACTTATCAGATCAACTTTGCTCAGCACCAGCACATCGGCTTCCTCTAATTGCTTTTTGTAGATATATGAAACGCTATCAGCAAAAAGCCTTGAGAGCTGTGTTAACGTTGGCAACACTCGGGCATCAGCAAAAACAGTAACTAAGGTCTCAATTTCTGGATAAAAGTGAGCTAAGGGTTTTACAATGGTAGCAATTAAATCTGTGCATGACCCCACAGACTCAGCGAAAATATAATCTGCCTGATGCAAGGCTTTAACGGTTTGAACATGGTTTTCAAACTGCTCATAATTACAACAGAAGCAACCGTTGGTAACTTCTAAAGTTGGAACATTTGAACCTCTTAAGAACGCACTGTCTACCAACTGCTCCCCTTGGTCATTGGTTATCACTCCTACTTTTTGGCCCTTACGTATCATTTGCATACATGCTTGCTGTATAGCAGTTGTTTTGCCGCTACCTAAAAAACCACCTATCAAAAACAGTTTCATCTTTTAAGAGTTAATTGTAAAAGAAGTGCATTAAAGCTTTTTCATCAGCTTTAATGCACTTTCAATTTAGAATGGCTGTGCTTCTTAATGCTTAGCCATTTTAGGCTTATTTTTTGAAAACGAGGCTCAAAACGCACCTCCTCACAAAAAAGTTGTTACAGAATTGGACTACCAACCAGGGTTTTGCACGAGTTCAAAATTTTTGTTGATCTCTGAAATTTGCAACGGCCACAGATAGTGTTTAGGAGCCTGGAATACTCTGTTTTCAATAACTACTCTGTTATAGAATGCAGGGTCTTTCAAACTAGTGCCTGCTAGAATGTTCATGCCGTGAATAGGCTCATTATCTATGTTTTCAGCAATTTTCCATCTGCGGGTATCAAAATACCTGTGCGTCTCAAAAGAAAGCTCTATCCTTCTTTCTAATCGTATTTTTTCGCGCATTTGATCTTTGGATAATCCTGCAGGAAGGTTAGGCAAGCCAGCACGTTCTCTAATTCTGTTTACATACTCATACACATCAGCCACTGGCCCTTGTGCCTCGTTCAACGCCTCTGCATAATTTAGGTATAGTTCGCCTACTCTAAAGAAGATCCAGGTGCGCAGAGCAAATCTGTTTTGAAACGTAATAGAATTCGGATCTATATTCTTTCTCATGAGGTAACCTGAAATAGAATAGTCAGAACCTCCTCTTGATCTACCGTCTATGCCGGTGTTCCAGAACTCTAATCTTCTGCCTTTCCACATAGAGCCGCTGTAGCTGATGTAAGCATAGAATCTAGGCTCTCTGTTTACATACATCATGCTAATGTCAGATGGATGGTACCCCTTAGGGTGTGCTGAGCTTGTAAAGCCTTGTTCAGTATAACCTGATGAAGCATTGATGATAGGGGATCCGTTAAAATTATACCCCAAAATTGGCGATTCTCCATTAGCCATTTGGTAAGCATCTACATGCTCTTGAGTAGGGCTTAGAATAGAGAACCCACCGTGGCTTAGTGCATTACCTTGTCTCTCAAAATGGCCATAGAAGCCTAGGTTACGCGCAAAAAGAACTTCTTCGTTCCAGTTCCTTAAGAAGAGCTCCGTATGACTTTTTACTGGATCATTATCTGCAGAGCGATATAGTCTAAAGCCTGCTCCTTCTACTGCATCAATGGCTTCTTTTGCCGCCTGTGCTGCTAATGTCCACTTCTGCGGATCGTATGATTGTGGAAAGAGGGCGGTGCCGTCACTGTTCTGAAGGCTTTTAAACTCTTGAGGCACTTCTTGATTGTACAAAGGGCTTGCTGCATAAAGAAGAACGCGGGCTTTAAGAGCTAATGCTGCCGCCTTTGTGGCTCTTCCAAGCTTTGCCGGAGAGTAATTACCATCAGTACCTACTGGTCTCATTGGTAAAAGCTGAGCCGCTTTATCACATTCCTTCACTATGAAGTCTACTACCTCTGAGAGAGGGCGCCGTCTAATAGCGTCAAAGTCTGCATCTACTTCCAAAGAATGATCCATGATAGGAATAGGACCATGCACGCGCATAATTAGAAAATGATAGAAAGCTCTTAAAAAAGTAGCTTCCCCAATCCATATTTGCCTTTCTTTTTCTTCAAAAACTCTTGCTTCTACAGGTACCTTGTGCACGTTTTCTAGGAAGATATTTAGCTTTCTAATGCCTTCATAGTTAAAGCCCCAGAAATCAGGCATTCCATAATCAGAGTTCCAAGCACCTGAATTCAATTGATGAGAAATCGCTCCCTGGAATGTTATTTCCATTTCATCAGAGGCACCTGTAAATGGGTTCCTGGCGTGCGCATCTGCTGGGTTCAACATCTCAGGCAGATTAAAATATGCTGATGTTAAAAAGTTCTCTGCATAAGCCCTTTCAGCAAACACCTTATCTATTGTTAAATCTTCTTCAGGCCCTTTATCTAAAAAGTCTTGCTCGCATGACATGCTTATAAGCAACAATGCAGACAGCGCCAGTGATATTAACTTATTTTTCATAACCACAAATGTTTTTCTTTCTCACTAAAATGTTACCTGCACACCAAAATTCAGAGCTCGCTGTAAAGGATAACCACCCGTACCGTAGTTAGACTCCGGATCTATCACCTTGATCTTGTCCCAGGTGTATAGATTGGTTCCGTTTACAAAAATTCTGGTTTGATCTATCCTGAATCTGTCTAATAACACCTTAGGCACGTTATAGGCTATCTCAGCATTTTTAAATCTTAAGTAGCTGGCATCTTGCAGATAGTGGGTGCTTGTCCGGTAGTTATTTCTGTTTTCTGAAGTGATGACACCCGGATACCTTGCATTAGGATTTTCCGGAGTCCAGCGGTTATCATAGTATTCTCTTAAGACATTATAGCTACCCATGCCTAATTGAAAAGCATACATAGATGGGCCATCTATAAAAAGGCTGGTGTTCGCTACTCCTGTGAAGAATGCACTTATCTCAAATGCTTTGTATCCTACAGTTCCTCCAAATCCATACATAATTTCAGGAGTTCTCGGGTCACCAATGGCAACTTGATCATACGTATCTATTATACCATCTCCATTCACATCTTTATACTTGATATCACCGGGCCTTACAATCTCCATAAAAGTTTGCTTTGGGCTATTGGCTATATCTTCTAAATCTCTGAACAACCCAAGGGAGATCAAACCAAAAGGCTGGTCAATACGCTGTCCTTCTCTAGCCATATAAGGATACAAAGGAGTAGGCTCATCATTTTTAATGATTTTATTCCGGGCAAAAGTAAAGTTGCTATTGAAGGAGTAGTAGAACCCGCTCTGAGTGGAGTTTCTAACAATGAGTTGACCGTCTATCCCTTTGTTATCTACTTTGCCAAGATTGGCGAAAGGTATTATCCAAGGGTATATTCCAGAAACACGTGGCACATCACCTCTTTGAATAAGAATATTCTCCCTCTTTTCTTTGAAGGCATCAACCTGTAATGTGATTTTCCCATTGAAAAACTCCAGGTCCATGCCTACGTTTGTTTTAGTAGAGACCTCCCAGGTAACATTGGGGTTTCCTATCAGAGCCTCATCATACCCCTGGAAAAAAGCCATGTTCTCTCCAAATAAGTAGCTTTGCCCCTGGCGGTTTACAGTTGTGTTGAAGATAAACCTTGGACCTATTTGATCATTCCCCACTTGCCCATGCGATGCACGGAATTTTAAATGGTTCACAAAATCAACATTCCAGAATTTTTCTCCTGATACAATCCAGCCTGCTGATATTGATGGGAAGAAACCATACCGCTTCCCTTTGGGGAAATTTTCAGAACCATTATAACCTGCATTGAATTCTAGCAGATATCTTTCATCAAAACCGTAAGTTAAGCGGCCTGCTAAACCCTCACGTCTAAAAGGCAAATTAGCAGTGGAGTTAGGGGCAGTCAGATCAATTCCTTCTCTACGGTTAAATAAAGCTAAAGCTGTGACGGCATGTTTTCCAAAATTTCTCTCATAGTTTATGGCAGCTTCAGTATATACTGCTCTGTTGGCACCGCTGGAGTTAATGTACCCTAAAGGAGACTCTTCTCTAATGGTATTATACAAGTCATTGCCTTGGGCGTCTTTTCCTGTGTATTGCCTTAACTCATAGTTCTTTCTGCGCTCGGTGGTGTTTGCGTAAAAGTGATCATATGCAAATCTACCTTGAACAGATAGCCCTGGCGTAACAAGTTTAGACAAATCCCATCTTGAGCCGAAAGTACCTTGTATGGTGTTCTGGTCATGTAAGGTATAGCCAGACTGCGTTGCTTGCCCATAGGGATTTTCACCTAACCATGCTGCCCCTCCTCCAAGTGAACCATCAGGATTGTAGACAGGGTATTGAATGGGGGAAATAATTCTCAAAGCATTGAATATTCCAGCTGCTGAGGTACCCGGGAAATTATTATGGCGGATAATCCCCCCTACACCCAGCTCCATTGTTAAACTTTTTGACAGGGTAAGATCTATATTTGATCTGAAGTTGTAGCGCTTACTTTGGGCATTTGTTCTATAAGAATAGTCTTCATCTTCTTTATAAATACCATTCTGCACCGTATACCCTACATTGACATAATACCTTGCAATATCACCTCCGCCGGTAACACTTAAGTTGTTAATTGTCTGAAAGGTGTTCTTTTTTAGCACTTCATCTACCCAGTCTACATTAGGGTACAAATATGGATCAGATCCCGTTCTAAATTTTTCTATCTCAGCCTCGGTAAAACGTGGTGCTTTCCCTTCATTGATGAGTGACTCATTTATCAAATTAGCGTATTCTGGCCCATTTATATAGTCTGGCAGACGCATTGCTGTAAGCATGGCAGATTCTGTTCTAAAGATTACCTTTGGTTTTCCTTTTACACCTCTTTTGGTTGTAATTAGAATAACCCCATTGGCACCCCTTACGCCATAAACTGCTGTAGCAGAAGCATCTTTTAGCATGGAGAAGCTTTCAATTTCCTGCGTGTTAATACTGTTTAGGTCCCTTTCAACTCCATCTACCAGAACCAATGGCCCGCGGGCACCAGTCCAAGTACCAAGACCCCGAATAAATACCTGAGCAGCATCAAAACCCGGCTCTCCAGATGTTTGCCTTGTTACAATACCCGGCAAACGGCCGCCTATTGCATTAGACAAAGAAGGGTTTGCCGTCATTAATAATTCCTTGGTAGAAACGGTTGAAATTGATCCGGTTACTGAGACTTTTTTCTGTGTTCCAAACCCCACTACCACTACTTCTTCCAAGGCTTTCTGATCTGGGCGCAGGCTTATGTTCATAACTGCTTGGTTTCTCACAGCGTTTGCACCTATGCGAACCTCTTGCGCCTCATATCCTATCATAGAAACGACTAAAACTGCATCCTTATCTTCTACTGAAAGAGTAAAGCTACCGTCTACATCTGTAGCAGTTGCATTAGTAGTGCCCTTTATCAGCACCGTAACACCTGGCATAGGTGCCCCTTTTTCATCAGTGACCTGTCCTGTTACTTTGACAGGATCTAAGGTGCCCTCACCGGTAGCATGCCACTCAGATTCAACTTCCACCTTGCCCTCTAGTGAAATTTCTGTAGCGTAAGCACCAGCTACCCCCAAAGGGGATAGCATTAAGAAGGCTAATAGCCTCCTACTTATTCGGGCAATAAGTTTATTGTACATGTGTTTCATAAATAAAAGACAGTATAGGGTTAGTATTTAGGACAGAAACAAATCAATATGTATAGGGAAAAATATTAAAGACTAAGCTGACTCATTGCTTGTGTTATCTATTCAATCCATCCCACATTTGGCCTTCAATCTTGAATCTGACTTACAGTCCATATTCTCAAATGTAGAGGGAACGCCTTCATATAACCTCCATCAGAATATCAAAATACCTTTATTTTGATACACAGACATCTACAATATAAAACACTGCAAACCAACACTTTAACCACCGCACACCATGTACTTCATCTAACACTATGTAACATTTCTTTCGAAAATGATACATCCAACTAACTTAGAACCAACACTTAGTCACACTAGAAATTTAGACAGTAGTTAAGCAGTAGAACTCTGCTTGATCAACACAATACATGGAATTTAATACTTCTATATCTTTTCAGCCAACTGCCGACAACCCTTCACCTCACAACTGTTAGTTAAACGATTAATCTTATTGGGTAAAAAAATATCACTGAGTGATATACTGTCGAATTAACGGTTCGCAATAGATAATTTTAAAACCTATAAACTACCAACTCTATACTTGTAATTATTTATAAAACTGAGAACAGTTGATTCTTTAAATGTAATCATCTTTAAAATAATCACAAAATAATTGCCATTATTTTTTAAGACGAATAATTCAAGTTAATGACTAAAGCAAATAATTTGAAAATTAATTATATGTTTTATTGCTGCTAAGAGAACATGAACTAACCTGAGCATAAAAACTCCTAAAAAGTTATACCTTAATTGTTATTTAACCGACAAGAGTCCAATACGTGGCAGCAAGATCCCGCTATACCAAGATCAAACAACTTTTCAAGCCTTTCACTTATGCAACTATCACTCAAAATTTAATATAATTTTTATAACAAAATTGATACCTATAAACAGCTGCTATATTAGTTTATCCGGCACTTTAAAAGGGAGAGTGTTTTTATAAAAGAAGCAGGGAAATGCACCAAAGTAATAGGTGCAATTCCTCCTCTTTTGTATGTCTATGACAGCTTTGTTTTCTTACCTGACACTAACACTTTTTTAACAGGAATTTTCCCATGAGCTACAGATAAAGTAGGTTTTCCATCTTTTAAGGTTACCGTACCAAATCCGTTTTCTGTTGACACAAATGAAGTAAAATCACCAACCTTAGAATCTATGTAAAGCGTCTGGTCTACGGCATCATACCTGACACCTGTCAAACCCTGTAACATGCCGTAGCTAGACATTGCTCTGGCATACCAGCTTCCGCACTCATATTCATTGAAAGGATTCCGGATGCGACCGTCATAGCGATCACGGCAAGCTTGCACAATATCTAAGCCTTCCTTTACTTGACCGTGCAACATTAAATGAGACGCCACCTGATACTCAATTCCAGTCCACACCTCATTGCTGTAAACAAATGGTAGTGAGAGCATTCCGCCTTTTGGCCAAGAGCACAGAAGCAGTCCTCCTTCATTACCCATTGCATAGGTAGGGCGCTGAGGGTTTACGTGATCACTAAGGTCATCTTTCAGGTTGTATTTATGCACTGCCATAAGATGGCTTTTGGTTTTCTGAGCATTTACTGGTTCCTCTAGTCCGCTCATTCTCGCCATCCAACTTCCTAAAACCCCGTCAGAAAGACACCCAGTACCATATTGGTATTTAGGACCTTCTTTCTTTAATACCTCTTTCGCTTCCTCTGTGTATTGCGTATGGAATGATTGCGCTTGTACTGGATCTGGCGCGTTTAGTCCAGTCCATTGTATGTCTTGAATAAAGTACTCCCCATTATATAGTTTGTCTTCCATATACCCTTTACCTTTTTCGTAAAGCTTGGAATATTTCTTAACGTCTTGCTTCAGGAACTTCCCCATTTCTGCGGTGGCGTTTAAAGCTCCCAGATAGAAGCTCGTGATCATGCCGTTAGGTCCCCAGAATTCAATATCATAGGTGTTGTGATGTGGCTCTTCCACAACACCCTTTTCTTTCGGGTCCCAGGTACGGATGCTATAATCCATACTGGTTTTCACCATTGGATACATTTTCTTAAGCCAATTAGAATCCCCACTGATGCGCCAATCTCTGTACACCTTCATGATACCACCCAATTGCCCATCGGCAGCGGCATGGAAATCATGTTTAAGAGGAGAAATAGGCAAGTTTGCCCTAAAAGCCTGATGACCGTCGCCGTTCTGGTTTTCGCAAAACTCTGTATGCCGAAGGCTTCTTTCCATTCGAGGAAAAAGGTGGGGAACCGCTTGGGCATAATTCCACACGTGCGTACACGAACCATGGCAGCAGCCCCAGTCATCACTACACCCTTCCCATGCCCAAAGCCTTCCATCGTACTGCCGCATTACCGTAGAAGATTTAAGAATAGTTAAGTTAGCGGCGACGGCCTCCGTAACTTCAGCAGGCAATGTGCTGGCATAAAAAGCGTCTTTGAAGGCAGTAGATTTTTTATGGAGTTCACTATAATTGCTACGCCAGAAATTGGCAACTTCATGCACATTATTAAACTTACTGGAATACCAAGGCTTGTAGGTAGGAGAATTGCTGCTTTTGGTATTGTCTATTCCCAAATCAGCAGCTGTCATGCAAGAGCCAGCCCCTTCAAACCTGTCTCCGAAACGCAAATCAGAATCTGGCACATACCAAGACATCATCACCTTTACTGTCTTTTCCTGTCCGGGATTCAAGGAAAAAGGCACAAATAAGGAAGCACCTGGAGCGTCTCTATCCACTGGTTCAGTTGATTTTACATTCCCCTCTTTGATGGTGTTCCAGACCATTGTTAACGGATCAAACCAGCCTCCCCTAAACCAGCAATGATCTACAACTGTTTCTGCGTCATCAGTGAAAATAGCAAAGTCAGCTTTACCTTGCGGTCGCTCTTTATTTCCTGCCTGAGAAAGAACAAATCCGTTTTGAATTTTCCCGATAGAGGCCTTTCCATTGTCATGCTGAACAACAAAATTTCTTGTATTGTAGGAAAAGACTGCTTCTACCGCCTTGCTACCTTTATTTTTGAAAGTATACTCAAAGCCAGCCACAGGAAGACTTGAATTATCCTCGTCTCCGGGAGTAAAAGGGCTCCATCCTGTCATTTGCACCTCCAAAGGCATATCACTGTCTTTGAAGGAAAGACTAGCAAACGGGAAACGTGCCACAAACTCCACATTGCTGAAACGAGGAAGTCCGTAAGTAGCTCCGTGGCCGCCGTTACCACTGCCCCGCTGCCCAAAAATCTTCCATTCAGGAACTGGACCCTCAATAACCTTAGCCCCTTTTTCAACTCCTTTAACCGCAATGGCAGCAAAAGCGTTTGGCTCATGAAAAAGTTCAGGTTTATGCCGGATGGACATATTAGAAATAGCCCCCGTTCCCTCCAAACAGAACATACCGGCTCCCATACCTCCTATAGGAAAGGCCACTCTATTTAAGTATTCATTAGTGTAGGGAGCATTGTATTGCCGGCTCCGCTTTTTCACCGTTGAAGCATTGCTCTTCTTATCTTCCTCTCTCTTAGCATTAGAAGCTTCAGCAACAGCTGGAGTGGAGAGTAAGGAACCAGGCAAGGCAACAGCTGCCAAACCACCTACACCCAAGTTTTTTAAAAAGGAACGGCGGTTGTTTTCTTCTTTCATTAGAATGGGGTAATGATTATTTTTATTAGTTAACACTGATTATTTTTGGGTAAACATGACTATAGCCCTTTCCTACATTGGCAACCATTGTAGTAGGATCAGCCAGCAAACTCTGCTCTCCACAAGCCATTAGAAGGCTTGCCAGATAAACAATTACTGCATAGTTAGCTATAAGCAACAGGGTTAAGTCAATAGGTGTTTTGACACATTCCAAAGCCACTTTTAGAGTATAATCTGACAAAATATTAGCAAAAAAACTCCTCCAGCTTTCATTCAGAAGTCATGCCCATTGTAATCTCTACTATGACTCTTGAAGCCAACGTGCCTGTAAATAACTTAATCGATTAGCTAAAACCTCTCCAGCAAATCGCCTAAACTACATATTTAAAACTATTGATACCCTTCTAAAGTAGCATCACATTGTAAATATATAGTTAATCGATTAATTATTGCAATAATTTTAACAATTATTTTCTGCCTAGGGTCTATTTTACACTTTCAATAAAATTATTGGCAATTCAATAGCAACTAAGGCTATGGCGTGAAGTCCTATAGAACTCAATAAACACAGGGCAACTGATACAATTCTGCTATTTAGGCTGTTGATCTTCTGATAAGTTATACAAAGTTAGCTTCTTCACTTTGGCTGTTCCACCGTTGGCAAACACCGCTATCGCATTAGACTCTTTGTCTGGGAAAATCAAAGTACTTATCACTACCTCACCATTATTAGCAAAAACTTCCAGTGTTGAATTATCAACTAAGATCTGAAGCTTAATTTTACCATTCACAGGCTGCAAACTTGCCGTTTGGATTACTTTATTTTCAGCAATTTTCCCGCTACCAGATTTACTCCTGTCCACGTACAACTGCCCCTTGTCCAAATCATATCCAACCACTGTTTCCTGAACGACTTGCCCCTGTTCCCCTTTCTGCTGCGCAATTTTAAAACCAACTATATCAGCAGAGCCAAGGTCAATTTCTGCCTCAATCCAATTAGAGTTGTTTCGGAAGGTGCTTTCTTCATTGATGACCACTTCTCCGTTGTTCAAGGTCTTTATTCCTGAAAACTTTGTCTTTTTAGGAAAAGTCTTCAAAGTAGTAGCGCTAATAATTGACGCTGGTTCCTGGTATACCCGCACACCATCTTTAGTAGTTTTCAAACTTAAGTCTCTGGGAATAGACATGTTACCTCTCCATGGGTATGTTTGTTGATCTTGAGGAACCATCCACCCTATGTAGGTTGATTTCTGGTTGGGCACATCATTCCACGGAATGGCGGCGTAAAAAGAATCACCATGGTCTAGGGTCAGGAGTTTGTTACTAGGATTGTCATTTTTAAATTCTTTTCCATCAAAATCACCTATGTAATATTGCATAAAAGGACTTCCCGTAGGTCCACCAGAAGAAACAAACAAGACCCACTTCTTTTTGTTCTTATTCCCATCCACAGGTAATTGAACCAAGAATGGACACTCCCAAACATGTGTCGCATATCCTTCTGGACCGAAGTCACTAAGCATCTGCCAATCTTTTAAATCACTGGAACTATAAAACCTTACTTTAAACGAAGCTGGCAAAGCTACCGCCATCACCCACTTTTGGGTGGACTCATGCCAAAAGACATTCGGATCCCTGAAATCATGCCGGTTCAGGTCTATCACTGGGTTACCTTTATAATTAGTAAAAGACAACCCTCCGTCGTTGCTGTAAGCTATGAACTGTGATTCTTTCTTCTGGTTTGGCTGATCAGCGGTATACACTGCTACCAGACAGTTGTCATCTTCACAAAAACCGCTTGTATTGTCTTTATCCCGCACCATACTACCCGAAAATATCCAGGTAGTAGTATCGCCGTTGATCACCTCTGGTATGGCAACGGGCAAGTTTTGCCAATGTATAAGGTCTTTGCTGGTGGCATGACCCCAACTCATGTGGCCCCATTTATTCTCAAAGGGGTTGTGCTGAAAATACAGATGATACACGCCATTCACATATATCAGGCCATTGGGGTCATTGATCCAATTTGTAGGGGCTGAAAAATGGTAGGAGGGCCGCCACTGAGGAGTAGGCTCCGTTTTATTCTGACTGTAAGCTGAAACCGTTAAACAGAAAACAAAAGCAGATAAAAGTATTCGTTTCATTGTAGCAGACGAATTATTGTTTCTAAAATGGAGCTATTTCTAAAAGGAATCTCTCCCTTAATTTTGCTTCCAAACTGATTTAAGCGTGTAAATCTTTCCCTTTTTGATTTCTGTAGTGCCGGTAGAAATCACTTCTGTTTTGGTGAAGTCTTCGTTAGGGAAGAATATCTCTGTCATAGCTGTTTTCCCTCCATTTGCAAAAACCTCTATGGAAGAGACATCCAATAAAATTTGCAACTTCAGTTCTCCGTTCTCTACTTTAAGGGGAGCGCTGTGCCTACCAGGGAAGCTATCGCTAAAACCAATTTTGCCAGCATTGCTCCTATCTATATATAATTCTTGATTTTCAATGGAATAACCAACACTTAAATACTCTCCTTTTGTGTTTGCAAACTTCAGCTCAAACCTTTGTGCCTGGCTTACATTCAGGTGCAGATCCAGTTCTAGTAATGGGGTGCCCAAACCGTAGAGCTGACTCAAATCTATTGTACCATTGACTGTTTCTTGCTTTATGGTAATGGAGCGGCTCCGTAGCTTTTGCAGCTCTTTTACAGGGAGGTTCACTAGCCTTATCCCCTCCTGTGTTTGTTGCAAAGAAAGCTCACGCGGCACCGTCATGGCACTACGCCAAATGGTGGTTGGAACATTGTTAGCGTACAGCCAATTGCTCATCCACCCTAAAAAAAGCCTGCGCCCATCAGAATCCGGCACATTGGCCCATGTAACACCCGCGTAATTATCTGGTCCGTAGTCTAGCCAGAAAGCTTCCTTTCTTTCCTTCGCAGGTTCTGCCGATAGAATGATCTGGTCCACCAAAATGTGTCCCCAACCGCCTGTCACATTATCAAAAACTTCTATTCTTGCCTTTTTCCCTTTCAATTCTTTAGTGTTCCAAGACAACCAATTTAAAGACTCTGTGTTGTTACCGGTAGCCTTACGCACTACCTCACCACCTACCAACAGCCGTACACCTGTTCCTTCAGGGTGTCTTCCCCCGCCCACCAGCATATTTATATAATCAGAGTCAATTTCGAATTCAGGGGAAGTCAACTTACCTGTTGCCTGATCACCTTGATGGTAACTATTCACCAGCCCTTGGCCGAAATACCCCATAACCTTATGCTGATTAGGCAGTGTTCCTGCTACTGGGGCATTTCCGAAGGCACTACCCTCGGTTCTCCACCCTCCAAACTCCTTACCGTCAAAGCTGGCAAACACCTTCCCGGAAGGAACATGCGTAGTGATGGAAAGCTGCTGCTGAAACTGCTCATCTAACACAAGCTCCTTCCCATTGAAATCACCAACAAAATATTGTGTGGCAGACCCTCCGTTTGGACCGCCTGGGTTTATGCTTACCAGCAGCACCCATTTATCCTGCTTTGTTCCCGCCACAGGCATTTTAAAAAGGTCAGGACATTCCCAAACGCCACCATGCCCCCCAATATCAGCACCGAAATCGCTTTCATGGCGCCACTCTTTTAGATTGGGAGAAGAGTAAAAGCTGATATGGTCTGCTACTGCCAAGGTCATGATCCATTTCTTTTCCTTTTCCAGCCACATCACCTTTGGGTCTCTAAAATCATCTATTCCCTGATTCTCCAAAACAGGATTACCTTCATATTTACTCCAGGTGCGACCTCTGTCTATACTGAAGGCAATGCTTTGTTGCTGCTTTTTGCCGGCGCTCGTGAAGATGGCTACCATGGCAGGGTTTTCTTTTGTGCCTAGGCCAGATGTATTTCCATGGTCTACCACCGCACTTCCAGAAAAAATCATCCCTAAGCTGTCAGGATAAAGCGCTATGGGTAAATGCTCCCAATGCACTAAGTCTTTGGTAACCGCATGCCCCCAGTGCATAGGTCCCCAAGTATTACCTTTAGGGTGATACTGGTAAAACAAATGGTACTCGCCTTGGTAGTACACCATTCCATTGGGGTCGTTCATCCAATTAGATGGAGGAGAGAAATGAAACTGTGGCCGGTGTTGCTCAGTGTTAATTGTTTGTTCCGAAGATTTGGTAGAAGCACATCCGCTAACAAAAAAACAGACTGCCATTAAGCTTATTAAAACTCTTATACTCATAAAGTTATAGCAACGTCTGTTTTAGGCGCATTTTCTGAAAAACAGGTCCAAAACAAACTTCAGCTTTTGAATGTAAAAAACTAGAAATAAAAATTTTATTTAGAGAGAAAGAGACGTTATCTTCTCAGGCGCATAAGTAGGGGTTGCTCCTTTTTGGGTGGCCACGTAGGCACCAATCAGACAAGCTCTTTCTAGTGTGAGGTTAGTTGGCTTTTGCCGCAGGTAGTTTGTAAGATAAGTAGCCAAAAAAGCATCGCCACTTCCAATGGTATCTTCTACTTCCACTTTATACCCTTCATGTTCAAAGAATCCTTCATTTGACAAAGCCGCAGCTCCATTTTCGCCCCTAGTTACTATTACCAACTCCATCCCAAACTTGTCCTTGATCGCCTCCATCTGATCGGCCATACTTCCGCCCATACCCAGCCAATTGGAAATCTCCAGCAATTCCTGGTGGTTCATCTTTACAATATCTGCAAACCTTAATAATATTTTTATCAACTCAGGTGAATAGAAAGGAGCCCTGAAATTGACGTCAAAAACTTTACGGCTAGCCAGGGGGAGGAAGCGGAATAGGGTATTGCGTGAAATAGAACTTCGGGCAGCCAGACTGCCGTAAATAAACAATTCACTTAGAGATACTGTGCGTTCCGCCTCCTTTTCATACTCTATAAAATCCCAAGCAACGGGCTCTACAATCTCATAAGTGACTTCATTACGATCTGATACATTTGCATTGACAACACCGGTTCTATAACTATTGTCTTTTTGCACATAGTGAGTAGTAATATTATGCGCCTCCACAAAAGCAGTTAGCTCGCTCCCCATGTCATCTTGCCCAATACGGCTTATAACCAAGGGTTCAAAACCATTATGATGCAGATGAATGGCTACGTTCATGGGTGCCCCACCAGGTAACTTCCCGGTGGGCAGCACATCCCACAACATTTCCCCAAAACATATTATTTTCTGATCCATCTTTTACTCTATTAATGGTAAACTACCTTTTGCTCTATGTTTTCCAGCGAAGATCCCTTTGTCTCAGGCATAAGGCGCCATACAAAGAGAAGTTGCAGTACCATCATTCCAGTGAAAATCATAAAAGTATTGCCCCCTCCTAACGTCTCAGATATGTAAGGGAAACTAAAAGCTATAGCCGCCGCCATGATCCAGTGGGTAAAACTGCCTAGCGCTTGTCCGCTTGCGCGTACTTGGTTTGGAAAAATTTCAGATATGAACACCCAAATAACAGCACCCTGTGAAAAGGCGAAGAACGCGATGTACACAAACAGATAAATAGGCACGGTCATACTGTTGAACTCCTGAAGGTAAAATGCTTTAGCTACCAAGCCCAACGTCAATATTAGTCCTATGCTGCCAATGAGCATAAGCGTCCGTCTTCCAAAACGATCAATGACATTCATGGCAAGTAATGTGAAAAGGAAATTGACCAATCCTATTCCGGCAGAAGAGAGCAAAGCTGAATCTTGCCCCAGCCCTACCATTTCAAAAATGCGTGGCGCATAGTAAATGATGGCATTGATACCTGACACTTGATTGAAAAAGGCAAATAAGACTGCCAGCGTAATGGGTAAGGAATATTTCTTAGAAAAAAGAGAGGCTCTTTTGCCATCTGTTTCCGCGTTATGGGCTGACACTAGAATATCAGTAACCATTTCGCCTGCGTCTGCCCCCGGGTTGGCTATTTCTAATGTTTTTTTAGCCTCCTCTTCCTTACCGGTACAATAGAGAAGCAACCACCTAGGACTTTCCGGCACAAACAGAATGGCAACTAAGAAAACAAGTGAAGGGAAAGCCTGAACCCCCAGCATCCAGCGCCAATCATGCTCTCCAGTTCCAGCAAATAGGTAATTAGACAGATAAGCTATCAAAATACCAAACACAATATTGAACTGAAACAAAGCCACCAACTTACCTCTTGATTTAGCCGGAGATATCTCAGAAATATATAATGGCGCAGCCACAGAAGAAACCCCTACACCAACACCGCCTAAGAAACGGAAAATGAGAAAAGTTATCCAGTCTGGGGCAAGAGCAGTACCTATTGCAGATAATAAATAAAGAACTGCTATTCCGAAAAGAGTGTTTTTGCGACCAAACTTATCTGAGGGAATACCACCTGTCAACGAGCCAACTACCGTACCAATTAAGGCAATGGCCACGGTCAACCCGTGCTCAAACACATTTAGTTGCCACAACTCCTGCACAGCCCTCTCGGCTCCGGATATTACTGCGGTATCAAACCCAAACAAGAACCCGCCCAATGCTACCACAATGGACCAGAAGAAAACTTTTTTACTTACCATGTATTAAAGATTTTCTCAAAACTAGAGGTTCTGCCCAGTTTGCAACTTTAGTTGGGTCTCAAATAAACTCTAAATTGATACATAGACTAAATTCCTCCGTAAGCAGCTGTTAATCAACTATAAATTAAGAAACACCACTACCAGATCATTTAATATTGTATCCTGATTTTTAATATTGATACATGCACGGTTCAGTACCACTCACAGATGGTCTTCTTGTATTGTACAATAATATTTGCTGTGATCGCCACACCTCTGGTTGAATAACAGATGGTGGCATTAAGAAGGGTGTCTTGTATGAAAAGAAGGAAGAAAGGCTTTCCTTTTCAAATAAGGAAAACTCTGTTTTTAGCTTATTTTTCCAAAAACAAGCCAAAAACAGATACTGCTCATACCCTTCTGATTTAAAGCGTAAAAGCAGAGATTAAGCTAAACTCTTTACCTGAACCATACGGGTGGCTTTAAATTCAGAAGGGCTCATGTTAAAATGGTTTTTAAAAGCGGTAGAGAAATAAGTTGGAGAAGAAAAGCCAACTTCATAGGCTACTTCTGAAATGTTTAACTGGCTATTCAGCAATAAATGCCGAGCCTTCTTTAAACGGGCATCTACCACGAAGTCGTTTAGAGAGCGGCCTATGAGGGCTTTCATTTTACGATAGACGTGCACCCTTGACATTCCTAATGCAGCAGCTACATCATTGGCACTTAACTCAGGATTCTGTAGGTTTTTCTCCACCAGCGCTGTCAGGTCATTTATAAACTTCTTATCTAATTGTTTGGGAGCAGTAGCAGTAACTTTATGATCAATGGCAATGGCACTGTTATAGTAAACCTTCAGCAGCTCACGGTTCCTGATTAAGCCTTTTACCCGTTCCAGCAGATAGAGAAAGCTGAACGGCTTTGTGACATACAAGTCTGCACCTGCCTGTACTCCGTTAATTTTATTCTCCAAAGCATCCTTGGCTGTAAGCAACACGATGGGGATATGTGAGGTTCTAATGTCTTGCTTAAGGGCAGTTGTAATTTCATATCCGTTTTTCTGCGGAAGCGACACATCGCAAATTATCAGATCAGGTACATGTTCCAGGGCCTGCTGCAGCCCAAAGGCACCCTGGGGAGCATCAATGACAGTAAAATCATTCTGCAACCGAGTCACTAAAAACTCCCTCAGTTCTCTATTGTCCTCTATTACAAGCACTACATGATCCTTCAATGCCTCTGTCTCTCCAGTAAATTCCTCCTGGGTCCACTCCTGATCTGCATCTAACACACCTGCCATTAGCGGTGCCTGCCGGTCTTGCAGGCTTGCCTCGTTTATGATTTGTTCTGCCTGTAAATGTGCAGCACCCAACGGCAGGGCAATGATAAACCGTGTACCTTCCCACTCCTTGCTCGTTACAGAGATTTCTCCCTGATGCAACTTGACAAACTCCTTTGATAAAGCTAAACCAAGCCCTGTTCCAAAATTACTGCTGTCTTCTGCGGTATAGAATCGGTCAAAGGCATGCGCTAGTTGGTTCGCAGACATTCCTTTTCCATTATCTTCTACAGAGACAACAGCATAATCTTTATTATCAGAAAGCTCTACAGATATGGTAATGCGGCCTTTGTCCTTGGTGAACTTAAAGGCATTAGACAAAAGATTGAAGAGCACTTTGTCTAACTTATCACGGTCAAAATACACCTTAGCTTCTTTAAGGTCAGTTTTAAACCGTAGTTGAATCTGGCGTTTACGGGCTAAACGGTCAAAAGAAAAAACTACATCTCTCACAAATCCAACCAAATCACTCTCTGTTGCCTGAAGCCGCATTTTTTTGCGCTCTACTTTTCTAAAATCCATCAGTTGGTTAACCAACTTCAGCAAACGCAAAGCATTTTGTCTAACCAAAAGCATGTCTTTCTTCAAGCCAATAGAGATATTGCTTTGCAAAGCATCTTCCACCGGCCCCAAAATCAGAGTCAGAGGAGTACGGAATTCATGGGAGATGTTCGTGAAAAACTTCAGCTTTGCTTCAGTAGCTTTTGCAGCTTGTTGAGCCATGGCTTCAATCTCATTACGCTGGCTTAGTATTTCCTCGTTTTTAGCCAGAAGCGCTTTGTTTGCCTCTTGCTTGGCCTTTAAAGAATGCAAAGCTAACGCCCCCAATATGACTATACTTACAAGGCAAAATACCAACACATAGAGCAGGGTGCGTTGGTTGTTATATATTTTTATTTGCTCCTTCACCTTGGCTTGCTGACGCTTAATACTTTCTTCCTGTTTCAGAATTTTGTCAGCCTGCTGCTTCATGATGTGCACATTACGCCCATCAATTACGGTTGTACCCAGGAGGGTTTCTTTCTTGTAGGCCTTATGGTTTAGAATATTAAAAGCCAACTGCATGATTTCCTCACCACCCGTTGGATAAAGGAAAGTTGCGTCTAATCTTCCGTCTTTCACAAATTGCAGACCGCCATTCGCTCCACCCAACCCGTCAAACCCGGTAAACTTTAAGCGGTCTCGTACATTTTTGTCTGCAAAGCTCTCATAAGCACCTAGTGCCATCATATCATTATGAGCAAAAACTAAATCTGCATCCGGATTCTTTTCAAAAATGAGAGGGAAACGTTTTTTTGCTACTTCTTTTTCCCATTCGCCTTTTACCTCTGCCACTATACTAATTAAGGGGTATTTGGAAATAGCTTCTACAAACCCTCTATGCCGCTCAATAGCAGGAGAAGAGCCCTCTAATCCCCAAACTTCTATGATCTTTCCGCTGCCGTTCAATAAGTTTGCTATATACTCACCAGCCAGCTTCCCAATCTGGTAATTATCTGCCCCTACGTAGGCACTATAAAGCTTTGAATTAACTTTTCGGTCTACCAAGATTACAGGAATCCCTTTCTCAAAAGCCTCTTCTATTACTGGCGCAATCGGCTCAGATTCATTGGGAGAGACTATCAATAAATCCACTCCTTCTCTTATAAATTCTTTGATTTGTTTTATTTGGGTAGCACTGTTGTTTTTAGCGTCTTTGATACTAAGCATAATTTCAGGATGGAATGACGCCTCTCGCTCTATCTCCCTACGCATTGTTTTTCGCCAAGCATCGCCTTCGGTACATTGAGCAAACCCAATGGAAACTTCTTTAACCTCCTGCTTGGTGTTACATGACACTAAAATATTGGCAACAACTAAAAACACTATGGCTAAAAAACTTCTGGATAGTACTTTCATTTGATCACCAATTGCCCAATACAAAACATTAATTTTTTAGTGTTTAATTAAAAATAACAAAAAGTTCTTAATACACACTCCTCTTTTCTAAGATTTATTGATAGAATATTAATACACCCTCCCGCTATGTGCATATGAAATCTTCGCACTCAACATACACCAACCGCTTTCAATGCTCCTAGAGTCTTTGTAGTGACTTAAATCTATTTAATCATTAGCTGGTACAACAACTTGAAAATTTAGATGAAAGAGAAACCTTAATCCAAATTGTTAGAGCAAGTGAATTACCCCCTAAAAAAGACCAAAAGGGATGGTTACCGGAAAAGCCCAACGTTTCTAACAACATAAAAGTCTAATCAATTATAAAAATAATGTAAGTGAGTAAGAGAAAGTGTATTATCTTTGTGTCCCCCCTTTTTATAAATCCCCCGAAGTACATTTTAAGTAGTACAGCTGCTTAGGCGGCAATATTTATTTTAAAATATGGAAACGCGAATCACCTTTTTCTTTAAAAGCAGTAATTCGTCGGCCCTATTTTAAATATAGGGTTTATCGAATATCTTCTTTCACTGTAGCTTTCAAACAGGAGTAGTACGTCCTATTTGAAAACTTTTGCGAAGACCCTTTTTCATAATCAAGGAATTTAGCTTTCACCTCCATTTTAGTTGAATGAAGAACTTTTACCTGTTACCTTTTTTACTCTTATTCTCCTTTTTGTCATTTGGTCAAACCAAAGGTTTAATTTATAAACCAGCCTCTACCACCGCTGGCAGAGCAGTTTTAGACCCAAATGGAGATGGTTACTCCTCTCAAAACACTCTTGGGTATCAAAACAACGACAGAGGAGAAAGCGAGATAGACTACAAGGCTATTCCTATTTTGGAAAATGAGCCTAATCAAGACCCCTTAAGAGGAGCTGGCTGCGGCTTCACAGACATGGTAGATTCTGGCATGGGAGATCCGGTCATGTTCTACTTTGATGGCATTAACTTCCTGGCACGCTTCCGACTCAACAAATCTTCCCCTAATTCAAAAGGATACAGTGTGCTGATCGATATTGATCAGAAATTTGGATTTACAGGACCAAATGCTGATCCTAACGCTATTGCCGGCAACCCAGGTTTTGAAATGGAACTGGTGCTTAGGACAAACCATGGGGTTTCACTTTACAACATTGACGGCACCACCACCCCTTCGCTTATAGTCAATAAAGACTATGAAGCGCATACACAAAAGTCTATTGCGTTTACTGAAGAATGTGGCGATTTTGACTACTTCTATGACTTTTACATGCCGTGGTCTGATTTTGGTCTACCAGTAGACACTAAGCTAAGAATGGTAGCCTTAACGGTCATGAACCCACATGCATCTACCGGCAACAATGCGAAGTCAGATGTAGGCGGAGTAGATGACAGAAAGTACGTTGGTAACTATGACAAATTATTTGAGGACTTCATTGAAAACTATAACCCAACCTCACCACGAGACAATAACACGGGCATTAACGCCAGAACCCTTTGCCCTTCCATCAATGCACCTATACTGATCACCTCAACAAGTATTACCGGTACTTCTACAGAAGCTGCCGGAACCATTGTCACGGTCTATAAAAACGGTACTCCCCTAGAAAACAAAGCCATTGTATCTGCCAGCGGAACCTGGGCTCTTTCAGTTTCTGGTTTATCTGTAGGAGACGAGATTACAGCCTCTGCAAAAGCCGCGGGCAAAGCTGAATCAGAAAGCAACTGTAGCGGAGTATTTGTTGGGCAAGTATGCGTAAACCCAGCAGCTCCTGTCATTAGTGGCTCAAACGGAAACAGCAACAAATATGTCACGATCAATGTACCTGTCGCTGGCTTGTTGTCTTTGTACTTTGGCGACCAGGTAATGCTAACCAATGTACCTGTTTCTGCAGGTACTTATTACTTTTGCCCAGAGGGGGGGTTAGGAGACAGAACAAATATATGCTCTGGAGCACAAAACCTACAGGCAGGAGTATACCGGGCAACCATTACAGTAGCAGGCTGTACATCAAACTCAGCCTTCTATTGCGTTAACGTTAGCACTGAATCTGGCACTCCTACCATCAACAGTCCCATCACTACTCAATCCAGAACCATTACTGGTACCGCAGCCCCTAATGCGCAGGTAATTCTTAAAATTAACGGTTCTGAAAAAGCCCTAACAACAGCTGATGCTGCTGGCAACTGGTCTGTCCCAACGGCTTCTCTTGGTTTAACTGGCTTAGAACTGATTTCAGCCTTTGCCATAGAAAACGGTAAATGCCAATCTCCAGAAACTGCCCAGATAACAGTTGCAATACCTGTTTCTGTAGCACCTGGTATAACCGGCACCTATTGCGGCACTACCAGCATAGTTACAGGTACTTCGTCAGAAATTGCCGGAACAATTATTAAACTATTCGCTGGCTCAGCTATTGTTCCTATAGCCATTACCACTACCGATGCAGAAGGCAAATGGTCTGTTTCAGGACTCTCCCTTGCACCCGGCACTCAACTGACTGCCAGAGCCACCGCCCCTGGCAAAGCAGAAAGTAACCCCTCAGTAATAGTACAAGTCAAGGCTATTTCAAGTAATGTCGGCTTTACCGTCAATAGTTTAACAGACCCAGCCACTTCTGAAAGATACATATCAGAAAGTGCTACCACTATCTCTGGAACAGGTCCGGCAGGAAGTGGAACAGTAAGCCTGTACTTAAATGAGATATTTATTGGCTCAGGCACGTTGGCTGGAGGAGTATGGTCAGTCAATCAAGAAAACTTCCCGAACGATTTCCGACTTTTTGCAGGAGCTACACTAACGGTCACCTACACCGCACCTAACGGCTGCGAAAGCGCTCACCTTCCTGCAAATATTGAAATAAGATGCGCCCCTCCAGTAGACAAAACGATTACTCCTACTAATCTTATTCTTTGCCCGGGCACAATTCCAGAGGTAACAGTAAAGGCATCTGAGCCTTTCATGATTTACCAGCTTTACCATGAAACCACCCCAATCAGCACCTCCAGATTGGGTACAGGCGAGGACATCATATTAAAAGCTACGGAACCGTTTTCTTCTACTGTTCCTAATACCCTGCTCAACTTAAGAGTTGTAGTTTCCAAAATCCCATATGTACAGGGTTTCAACTGTGCATTACCCTTATCTGAACAGGTAGCGGTTATTTTAAATCCGGAGATAGTTGGCAACACCATCAGTATTTCTGGAGGGGAATCTCTTTTTTGCGGTGCGGAACAAGTAAGCCCCCTCACTGGCTCTACCCCTACTGGCGGAGGTGGAAATTATGTATACCAATGGCAAAAGAGTAGTGACAATATAACCTGGGTAGATATTACTAACGCCGTTAACAAAGATTACACCCCGGGGTTAGTTTCCACTACCACCTATTACAGAAGAATAGCAACTGACGGCGCCTGCACTGAAGAAAGCGCCAGTGCCTCAGTACAGATAACTATACTTCCGGCCATCATTAATACAATCTCCTACAACGGTCAGTCCTCTTTCTGTGTCTATGGGAACCCTTCTGAATTACAGGGAAATACAGATGTATCTTTTGTCCGTTATCAGTGGCAGAGCAGCTTAGATGGCACCAATTTCCAAGATATTGACGGCGCAGTTTCTGCCAATTATACACCAAAAACTCTTTCTCAAACCACTACTTACAGAAGGCTGGTAAATAACGGCAACTGTGACCATTACAGCTCTACTGTTACTATTACCCTTCTCCCTGCTTTAGAGAACAATAAGTTAACCGCACCAGCAACTACCCTACTTTGCGGCCCGGGCAATGTTGGCGAGATACTAGGTTCTACCCCTGATGGCGGTGATAACACCTACACCTTCAAATGGCAGAAAAGTACCGACAATGGAGCAACCTTCACAGATATCCTGCCAGCGGTCACCTCTAAGAACTACACTCCGGGAGCTGTCACATCCACTACGTACTACAGAAGAATAGTATCTAGCGGGCCTTGTACCGATTTAGTGAGTGATCCGGTAAAAATCACGGTAGTTTCTTTAGAGAAGTCTACCATCACCACTGATGAGAATACGCTGGCAGCTGATGGCACCAGCAATACTATAGTTAGAGTACAGCTAAAAGATGAATTTGGAACTGACATTGACACAGACGCCTGTACACTACTTATAGCAACAGACAAAGGCACTGTAACTAATGCAGAATATGCTGGCAACGGAACCTACACAGCTACTTTTACAGCCGGCACTGTAGCTGGCATTGCACAGATTTCCGCTACTCTTAATGGCAGAGCATTTACCAATGTAGCTGAAGTTACTTTGACTCCAGCCCTGAAACTTTCCGCCACTACTATAACAGCTAACCCTACCACACTTTTTGCCAATGGCACCAGTACCTCTCTTGCTACCGTGCGGTTCAGAGACTATGCGGGCAATTCAATCAATGTAGACCCTACTAAACTAGTGGTAATGTTAAATGGGGTTGTCGCTACGGCAACTGCCAATGGCATTGGTGTATTTGAAGCAACCGTTCCAGCTAGAACTGTTGCCGAGGTGGTAGAAGTGACAGCCATGTATGACGGAACTGAAATCACAGATAAAGCATCTGTAGAATTCATCGCAGCTCCTAACTTAGCCGTTACTATTGTGTCTGCCATACCAACTACGGTACAGGCAGATGGAACAAGCATCTCTATAGCCAGAGTATCTTTCAAAGACTATGCAGGCAACAGCATTTCTGTAGACGCGGCAAAACTTACCTTACTAGAAAAAGGTGTAGCATTAGCGGGCTTAGTAGACAAAGGCAATGGCGTTTATGAAGCAGTGGTACCTGCCAGAACAGTTGCTGAACTGGTGGAAATAACAGCAAGATATGACGGGACCCTTATAGATGATAAAGCCACAGTAGAATTTATAGCTATAGTAAATTTGGCTGCCACTCAAATAACGGCTACTCCAGCTGTAGTACATGCAGATGGCACCAGTACCGCTTCAGTTAAACTAGAGTTTAAAGATTATGCCGGCAACCCTATAGCAGTCAATTCTACATATGTGACTATACTGTTGAACGACGTAGCTGTGACAGCTGTATTGAGCTCACCAGGCATCTATACAGCCACCGTTCCAGCACGCACTGTCGCAGAAACAGTAGAGGTGACAGCTAAGTTTAATGGAAATACTCTTCCAGACAAAGCGGAAGTACAATTTATTCCAGTTGTTAATTTAGCCGCTACAGAAATTTCTGCGTCGCCCACTGTAGTAAATGCCGACGGCAGCAGTACATCAACGGCTTCTATTCAGTTTAAAGACTATGCAAACAACCCTATCAGTGTAGACATCGCAAAAGTAGAGCTTCTCCTGAATGGTGCTTCAGCTACTTTAACTCCAGGCGGCTCAACAGGAAAATTCACCACCGTTGTGCCAGCCAGAACAGTGGCTGAGATAGTTGAGGTAAGAGGGAAATATGATGGTGATTTACTGAATGGAAGTGCATTAGTTGAGTTTATAAGAGCTGTTAACCCACTTGCCACAGTAATAAGCGCCACACCTGCCAGAGTAAATGCAGATGGCACAAGTACCTCTACCGCACGGGTTACCTTCAAAGATTATGCGGGCAACAACATTGAGGTTGCTTCTGCTGATGTTACTCTGCTTCTAAACAACACTGCTGTCACATTTATTTCTATTGGCAACGGGGTATTTGAAGCGACAGTGCCTGCCAGAACCGTTGCCGAGGTGGTGGAGGTAACCGCCAAGTACCAGAATACATTAGTTAATAACAATGCTACTGTAGAATTCATCCCAACATTGAATTTAGAGGCCACGACCATCACGGCTAACCCCGCTCTAGTGGACGCTGACGGAGTGAGCACCTCTACTGCAACTGTCACCTTCAAGGACTATGCAGGTAACCTGATGAACGTGACTGCCTCAGAGGTGAAGATTTTCTTAGACGGCGCGGAAGCAACGGTAACCTCAGCAGGCACAGGCATATTTGAGGCGACGGTGCCGGCCAGGATCGTGACCGCAACCGTTGAAGTCACCGCCAGCTACAGCGGGGCGCCTGTCACCGACAAGGCGTCCGTGGAGTTCGTTCCTGCCCTGAACCTTACCGCGACCGTGGTCTCCGCGAGCCCGGCCACCGTGGCGGCCGACGGCACCAGCACCGCCACCGCCAGGGTGGAGTTCTTCGACTACGCGGGCAACGCCTTCGGCGTGGAGGCCTCCGGCGTGCAGCTTCTCGCGAAGGGGGCGGCGCTGGCAGGGCTGCAGGAAACAGGGAAAGGAGTGTTTGAGGCCACTATACCTGCCAGAACAGTGGCCGAACTGGTGGAGGTAACCGCCAGCTACAACGGAACTGCCGTAAGCGACAAAGCAGAGGTTCAGTTCATCCGGACCATCAACCTTTCCGCCAGCCAAGTGACCGCTACACCTGCCACCGTCAACGCCGATGGGGAGAGCACCTCTACCGCACAGGTAGTTTTCAGAGACTACGCAGGCAACCCCATGGCTATAGACGCCGCCAACGTATCTTTACTTGCCGATGGTTTAGTATTGGCAGGGCTACAAGACAAAGGAAACGGAACGTATGAAGCGACGGTGCCAGCCAGAACAGTGGCCGAAGTGGTGGAGATAACGGCCAGCTACAACGGAACATTGGTTACAGACAAGGCATCCGTTGAGTTCGTTCGTACAGTTAACCCCCTCGCCACCTTGGTAAGCGCCTCACCTGCCAGGGTGAACGCCGACGGCACCAGCACCGCCACCGCCAGGGTGCAGTTCTTTGACTATGCTGGCAGCAGCATGGAGGTTGCCCCCGCTGATGTGGAGCTGCTGCTAAACAACACCGCCGTGACGTTTGCCCCAGTAGGCAACGGGGCATTCGAGGCAACGGTGCCTGCCAGAACAACAGCCGAGGTGGTGGAGGTAACCGCTAAGTATCAAAATACTTTAGTCAACAGCAGAGCCAACGTAGAGTTCGTGCCGGCATTGAACATTATGGCCACCACCATCACAGCCATCCCTACGCAGGTCAACGCGGACGGCGTAAGCATCTCTACCGCTACTATTGTATTTAGGGACTACGCAGGCAACCTGATAAATGTGAATGCCTCGGAGCTGAAGCTCTTCTTAGACGGCACGGAGGTAACCGCAACCGCTGCCGGCACGGGCACCTTCGTGGCGACGGTGCCGGCAAGAACCGTGGCCGCGACCGTTGAGGTCACCGCCAGCTACGGCGGAGCGCCTGTCACCGACAAGGCGTCCGTGGAGTTCATCCCTGCCCTGAACCTTACCGCGACCGTGGTGTCAGCGAACCCAACCACCGTGGCGGCAGATGGCACCAGCACCGCCACCGCCAGGGTGGAATTCTTTGACTACGCGGGGAACGCCTTCGGCGTGGAGGCCTCCGACGTGCAGCTTCTCGCGAAGGGAGCGGCGCTGGAAGGGCTGCAGGAAAGAGGGAAAGGAGTGTTTGAGGCCACCGTACCGGCCAGAACCGTGGCCGAACTGGTGGAAATAACCGCTACATATCAGAACGCCTTAGTTAATAGCAAGGCAGCCGTAGAGTTTGTGCCGGTAGTAAACCTACAGACCGCCACCGTCACAGCTAACCCCGAGCGGTTAGACGCCGACGGCGTGAGCACCTCTACCGCAACTGTTACTTTCAGGGACTATACAGGTAACCTGCTGAACGTAGACGTCTCTGAGGTGAGTATCTTCTTAGATGGCACCGCAGTTACAGTAACTGCTGCCGGTACAGGCATTTTTGAGGCGACAGTACCAGCAAGAAACGTGGGCGCAACCGTAGAGATCACCGCTAGCTATGGTGGTACGCCTGTACCTGACAAGGCATCTGTGGAGTTTGTGCCGCTTCCAGTACCTGTTCTTAGTTTGCAATTATCAACGGTTGAAGCAAGCCCTACCATAGTAGTAGCCGACGGAGTAAGTGCTTCTATTATTACCGTCAAACTAAAAGACACTGATGGCAAGGACTTCATCACAAATGACCCTGTTACAATTTCCACCAGTTTTGGTACCATCGGAACAGTAACCAATAATGGGAACGGAAATTACACCACCACCCTTACATCTACTAGGGTTGGCACTGCTACCATAACTGCACAGGTTGCCACACAAGAGCTACAGACCAAACCTGTTGTAACATTTGTTGTAGGAAGTGCAAGTGGCGCAACATCTACCATAGCTGCCTCAGAACCATCCATACCTGCAAATGGCACTAGTACTTCTGTTATAACTGTGGCCTTATTTGATGCACAAGGCAACGAGATTACCACAGGCGGACACACGGTAGTACTGTCTACTACCTTAGGTACTTTAGGCGCTGTTACTGACAACAACAATGGAACTTATTCCGCTGTGCTTACTTCCGGAACAATAGACGGCGTAGCCCTAATCAGCGGAACAGTAAATGGAGCCCCTATCAGTAATACGGCAAGTGTGGTGTTCACTCCGCTTATACCACCTAACCGAGCACCTGTTGCTGTTAATGACACTTATACCGTCAACAACCACGAAAAGCTTACCGCTAATGTACTCTTGAACGATACAGATCCAGATGGAGACGAATTACGAGTGAAGACTACTCTGATACGTCAGCCGCTCAACGGAAGTATTGTAATACAAGAGAACGGCAACTTCACCTATACTCCTGATAAAGGCTATGATGGTGAAGATAGCTTTACCTACGAAGTGTGCGACAACGGCAATCCGGCATTATGTGCGCAGGCAACTGCTACTATTCAAGTAAAACAAAGCCTGGTATTCATTCCTGAAGGATTCTCCCCAGATGGTGATGGCGACAATGATGTGTTTGTAATCTATGGTGCCGAACAGTTGAGGGTTTCTCTAAAAGTGTTTAACCGGTGGGGAGACATAGTTTATGAGAACAGCCTCTATAAAAATGATTGGAATGGAGTGGCAAACAAAGGAGTTGTGCTGGGGAATAAACTTCCAGATGGCACCTACTTCTATATCATAGACCTGAACAACGGCGAAAAACCAAGAGCTCACTCACTCATCATCAAAAGAAGATAAATAAATACAGTTTAGGTGGCGGGCAAGTTAGTTTTCCTGCCGCCTAAGCTGATAATTATAATACCGTATGAAAAGTATTTTCCTTAAACTTTGTTTTCTTGCAGGCTTCCTGACCATGACGTCAGCTGCTGCCCTGGCCCAGCAAGAGGCTATGTACTCACAGTACATGTTTAACGGCCTTATCTTAAACCCTGCTTACGCCGGAAGCAGCCAAGGCCTTAGCGTAGCCGCGCTCTATAGAAACCAGTGGGCAGGGCTAGAAGGCGCACCTGTAACTCAAACTTTTTCACTGCATGCCCCTGTACAAAATGATCAGGTGGGCGTTGGATTTTCTGTTGTAAACGACAAAATAGGGGTAACAAATACCTTGAACGCAAATGGCGTGTATGCCTTCAGAATTAAGATGGCCTCAGGTGTACTGTCAATGGGTTTGCAAGCGGGGCTCACCCGACTTCGTGCAGATTATACCCAGGTTGCTTTAAACCCTCAGGGCAGAACAGATGCTCAATTCAACGAGATACAGAATTTTCTTGTGTTCAACTTTGGTACCGGCATGTACTATCACACTGACAATTTTTATGCAGGCATTTCTGTCCCAGATCTGGTTAAGTCTAAAATAACTGGCTTAGGCGCTGAAGAAGCAGCGTTTCCAGATTATGCCCGGCACTATTTTCTAAGTACCGGTTATGTATTTACATTAAATAAAAAAGTAAAAATTAAGCCGTCTACCATAGTAAAATTCACCGAAGGGGCTCCCGTACAGGTTGACCTGAACACGAATGTGTGGCTACATAATTTTCTGGGTTTAGGAGCATCTTATCGTACAAATAATTCCTTAGTAGGTTTAGTGGAAATGCAGCTTTCAAAACAATTCAGGGTAGGCTATGCCTATGACCTACCTATGTCTGAACTGAGCCGCTACACCGCTAACACTCACGAGCTCATGCTTAGGTTTGACATGCTTTCTGCAGGTCGGCGCTATGTTTCGCCAAGATTATTTTAACTATCAACATAAAAAGAACAAGACAGTATACTCTACCCCAGTGGGTGGGATGAAAGCACCAGCATGAAAAAACGTTACGTGTTACCCTTGTTACTGCTATTAGCCGGCTCAGCAGTTGGACAAACAAATCAAACCGCCAAGGCCGATAAATACTATGAAACTTATGACTTTCCTGCCGCAGCAAGCGCTTATGAGAAAATACTCAAATCTCAACCAAACAACACAACGGTTATCATCAAACTCGTACAATCTTATGCAAGATTAGGGAATACTGCACAAGTAAACTACTGGCTAAACAAAGCACTTGAAGCCCCTATAACCGATAATAAGCAATACAAAGAGTTAGCTGCGCTTTTGGCAATGAACAACCGCCATGCCGAGGCTGAGCAGTTGTACCAAAAAGCAGTTGCGCAGAACGATGAAGAAAGTATCAAGTGGCAGCAGGCGTACCAGAACATACATTCCTTCTATGAAGATTCTTTATTATACGAAGTAAGCAAAGTCCCTTTCAATTCTGCTTATTCAGATTTTAGCCCTGCTTTTTACCACAACGGAATTGTATTTAGCTCTGCACGAGGCAGCAAAGAGAATGCGAACAAACAAGACAACAATTATGCAAGATTCATTGACTTGTTTTACGCCCAATCTGGAAGCAGCGCCCCAGTTCCTTTCAGCCCTGAGCTAAACTCAAAATACCACGAAGGTCCCCTCTCCTTTAACGAAACTAAAGACACCGTCTATTTTACCAGAAGCAGTAGCCAACAAAAAAACGGTTCTCGCCCAAATGCCACAAATCATTTGAAGGTGTACACTGCAGTTTTTGTAGACGGGAAGTGGCAAAAGATTGAAGCTTTGCAATTAGGGGCAGAAGGGTTTTCGTACGGTCACCCGGCTTTGGCAGGTAGCGAAACCTTATACTTTGTATCTGACATGCCAGGCGGATTTGGCGGTACTGACTTATACAAAACAGTGAAAGTAAACGGGCAGTGGCAGACACCTACCAATCTTGGCTCACAAATTAATACATCCGGCAACGAAATGTTCCCTTTTATCGATGATAAGGGCACTCTGTATTTTGCCTCAGATGGACATCCTGGTTTAGGTGGCTTAGATATTTTTTATGCACCACAGCTCGGCAACCAATTTGGGCAGGTTACCCCCATGAGCTATCCGCTCAATTCACCCGGCGATGACTTCGGATTGATCATTAAAGGAGACAGTGGCTACTATAACACAAATTATAAGTCAGCCTATGATGATCTGTATGCATTCAAGATTAATAGAACAAAGCAAGTGGTACTACTTCCTGTAGACCGCAAGGGAAAACCTTTGGCAGGTGTACAGCTTGAGGCAAGTTCAGCTACAGCACCCGTTAGCACCACTATGCTACAAAACGCTCCCGCCGTCTTTACCTGGAATTTCGGTGAAGTTGATAGGCTTTCCCTAAGCAAAAAAGGGTATGAAGCAGGTGAAATCAAGCTTACCAAAGCTGATTATTTCCGGTACAACAACCTTGACACCATACGGGTAGAAATGCCAAACACTGCTATCCAAAAGGGGAACAGAAAAGTACAGGTGGCCCTGTTTCAAGATGGAGACAGAAGACCACTTAGCGGTATAATTGAGTTAACAGATTTGGGCACAGGTAAAAGGAAATCTTATACAGTCAAAGAAAATGGCTCTGCCACAATAACACTTTTACAAAACAAACACTACAGCATACGAGGAAGTAAAGGAGGCTTTCTAGATGCTCTCCTCATACTTGACCCTCAGGAAATTGATGAGATCTCCTCTAATGACCAGCTCAACCTCTCCCTTAAACCGCAAGGACAACAAGTTCCTTCAGCCCTTGCTGATGCAATAAAATTGGAGATAAATTATGATTTCAACAAAGCTCATATCAGACCAGATGCAGCCAAACGATTAGATAAGCTGGTGAGTTTTTTAAAAAGAAACCCTGAAAGAACAGTAGAGCTTAGTGCGCACACTGATAGCCGTGGCACAGCCAGCTATAATAAAGCACTTTCTGAAATAAGAGCAGAGGCCGCCAAGGTATATGTTGCTTTGAATGGTATAGATGAAAGTAAAATATTAACTGTTGGCTATGGTGAAACAAGGCTAAAGATTCCGAATGCGAAAACAAAAGCTGAGCACCAGGAAAACCGCAGAGCTACTGCTCAACCCATACCTGATGGAGCTACAGAAAGCGAAGTAGCCGCTTCAAACACAGCAAGCCGCATCATTAGAACTAAAGCAAAACGGTACTATGTTATAGTGGGCGGATTTGCTAAATTAGAGGGAGCTACCAGAAAATTCAGTGAGTTATCACGTTTAAGCGACAAAATCAAAATTATTGTTCCTGTTGATAGCCCAAAAATTTACAGACTTTCAGTAGCTGACTTTGAAAACAAAGAAGATGTTTTAAAAGCATTGCCAATCCTGAGAAAGAAGTACGGTAATAGCGCATGGATTCTATTCCACTAAAGGTTATGCACGAGCAGGAAGTATAATCAGTTTTTTTACTGAAGGTTACTAAGTATACTATCTAGCCAAAGGATGAGGTTGTAACATATCTTTTCAGACCGTTTGCCCCTAGCATAGATAAGAATAATAGAAGGGCCTGATCATCAAGCTATAGCTTTGTGATCAGGCCCTTCTAATTTCCTGTTTATCGAGCTTATTATTCTAACATTTACTACTCAGACAGCAGCAGAGACTCCTGCTTAAAGTGATTAAATATCTCTATTTTGCTTCAACTCTTGACCTAACTGTTATTATTATACCCACCTACGCAGTACCTACTGAAAAATCTAATTCTCTACTGAATCTACTTCTGCTAACAGTCTTAGTTTGTGTGATATATTTGCCTGAGGGCTAAAAGCAATCACGTTTCTAATGAAACGGAAGACTAAATAATGGCAAGTGTTATTTTATCTTTAACTTTATTGCCCTCAAAATATTCAAAGCAGCCTTTAAACATAACATACTGCTTAGAACTAAGTTAAAACTCGGTTGATTAAATTTAACATGCACGCGAAAGGAAGGTTTTGGGTAACAGGGTTGCTGCTGTGGATTTTTTCTTCCTCTGGGGCTTGGTCTCAAGTAGCGCAAGACTTTAGCTTTCCTTTCGTACAGAATTACTCTAAACTGGTGCATCAGGCTGGTAACCAAAACTGGTCTATCACCGAGGGCCCTAACAAAGTAATGTATTATGGCAACTCTGACGGACTTCTCGCATTTGACGGGCATTTCTGGCAGCTCTACAAAATGCCAAACAAAGTTATAGTACGTGCTGTAGCTTCAGATAAAAAGCAGAACAGGGTGTATGCGGGGGGCTTTGGCGAATTTGGCTACTGGGGCTACAATAATCAAGGCCGGTTTGTTTACCATTCACTCATTCCGCTGGTTCCTAAAAACCAAGAGCTAAAAGATGAAATCTGGAAAATATACGTGGAAGATGACCGTGTAATTTTTCAGTCATTTTCGGCCATTTACATTTATGAGCAAGGGAAAGTGCAAGTAGTTAAAGGCGAACACACCCTTCTCTTTCTCTTAAAAGCAGGTAACCGCTACTTTGTGGAGGTTATTGCCAAAGGTCTATATGAGCTAAAAAAAGACAAACTCTCTCTTATACCTGGTAGTGAGTTTTTAGGGAATGAAGGAGTACTTTCAGTTATCCCCTTTCAAGACAGCAGTTACTTGATCGGAACCGCTAAAAGTGGTCTTTTCCTTTATAATGGCACTACCATTACACCATGGGCGAATAAGGCAAACAATTTCTTGATAGCCAACCAGCTAAACAACGGGGTGACACTGCCAAATGGTTTTTTTGCCTTTGGCACCATTTTGAGCGGAATTGTGATTCTTGACCAGCAGGGCAATATTGTGCACCGCATTAACAAGGCGAGCGGCTTGCAAAATAATACAGTATTAAGCCTTTATTCAGACCAGGAACAAAACCTTTGGGCAGGGTTAGATAATGGCATTGACCGTATTGAGGTGAACTCCCCTTTTTATTTCTACTTTGATAAAACCGGAAAATTCGGAACAGTTTATTCCAGCATCATCCATGATGGAAAGATATATTTAGGAACTAATCAAGGCTTATTTTATAGCGACTGGCCTTCCCAAGGCAGCCAAAGTTACCAATCTTTAGACTTCAAAATCATAGAGGGATCACAAGGCCAGGTGTGGGAGTTAATCTTACTGGATGGGCAGCTTCTGTGCGGACACAATGAGGGTACTTTTAGGGTAACCGGAAACCAGATACTTAAAATTTCTGATTTCAAGGGAGGTTGGACGCTCAAGAAACTGGGCTCACATAGTAACATGCTCATTCAGGGCACCTATACAGGTTTAGTGCTATACAAAAAAGATACAGCAGGCAATTGGGTCTTATCTCATAAGCTGGAAGGGTTTGGGGAACCATCAAGATATGTGGAGCAAGACAACAACGGTCATATATGGGTAAGTCATGCATACAAAGGCCTGTATAAGCTAGCCCTAAGCCAAGATCTTAAGCAGGTAGAGCAGATGAAACTGTACAACCAGCAACAAGGTCTTCCGGAGGAATATCACATCAATACTTTCCGGCTCGACGGACGCATTGTGTTTACCTCAGACGCTGGTTTTTATGTGTATGACGCCATCAGTGATTCTTTTTCTAAATATACTGAACTAAATAAGAAGCTAGGTCAATTTGCCTCTTCCAATAGAATCATAAAAGCGGCAGGAAACAACTACTGGTTTATCAACCACGGCAAAGTAGCCCTTGTAAGCATTCCTCAGGCAGGCACTGTGAAAGTCAACGCGAACCCGTTTATCATGCTAAACGGCCGTATGGTGCAGCACTATGAGAACATCAGCAGAATTAGTAATTCTATCTATCTGATTAGTATAGATGAAGGCTTTGTAGTATATAACGCAGATGCTCAACCATCTAAAAAAAGAATTATTCCACCGGTGCTCATCCGAAAGGTGCAGCAAAACTCTGAAGATAATTCCATTCTTACAGAGCTTAGCTCTCACAGAATTGAGCTTCCCTACCGCAAAAACAACATCAGCTTTGCTTATTCACTGCCCTACTACAGCCAGCTACGCCCTAAGTTTCAATATTTTCTAAAGGGTTATTCTAAAGAGTGGTCAGACTGGACGCATGCCACCCAAAAAGAATTCACTAATCTGCCACAAGGAGACTATACCTTTCTGGTAAGAGCTAGAATTGAGAACGAAGCAGACTCTCCGGTAACTGAATTCAACTTTGTGGTTGGTCCGCCTTGGTATGCAACCTATTGGGCAGCTATAGGCTACATTTTAGTGGGCTTCTTGCTTCTTTATCTTTTCAAATATTTGTACCAGCGTAAGCTTCAAAAAGACAAAGAGCGGTACCGATTAAAAATAGAGCAGGAGAAAGAAGAAGTTCTGAGGCGGGAAGCTTTGATCAACGAACAGAAATTGGTAAAGCTCCGGAATGAGCAGCTGGAAAATGAATTGGCATCTAAAAGTAGAGAACTGGCTAATTCTGCTTTAAGTATAGTTTCTAAAAATGAATTGTTAGAGGGTATACGAGCCGAGATTCTGCAGCTCAAAGACGCTACGGGCAAGAAACTTTCTCCTGAGCAACTGAAAAAGCTCCAGAAAGTGATAGACGAAGGACTTGACAACGACTATGACTGGAACTTGTTTGAAAGCAGTTTTAATGAGGCTCATGAAAACTACTTCAAGAAACTTAAAGCCTTACACCCAGATCTTACCCCTAAAGACCTTAAACTTTGCGCCTATCTACGCCTGAACATGAACAGCAAAGAGATTGCTTCCCTTTTGAATATTACTGTCAGAAGTGTAGAAATAAGTCGTTACCGCCTCAGGAAGAAGCTTAACCTAGACCATGAAAAGAATCTGGTAGAATTTCTGATGGAAATGTAGGCTTTGTCGTTTAGGTCTGTTTTATAGAAAACAGACCTAAACGACAAAAATTCTCTGTACCTAAATTTTGGCCACCATTAAATAAAAAACGGCCACTATAAGTGGTATCAAACAGAGTCATTCCCCGCTGGCCCATCCTATACATAAAGCAAATCCCGCCATAAAAAGAGACAGCCAACGCATTTAACAATTCTTGTACTTTTCCTTTTCAGCTTTCAATCTACATGCTGTTATTCTATACCCCACACAAATCTGCTGGCTATAGTTTCAATTCTGCGCCTACAACATAAATGACTTTTAATAAACAAAGACAGACGATCCATCCTAAAAGCTACTTTTAAAGCCAAATCTGCTAGATAGCATTGCCGAAGTGCAATGCTTTGCACCTCACATCTCTTATCAAGCTCCTTTATTTCACCTCAACATTACCACACAAACAGGTAAAATAGCCCATAACTGTTAATTGACAAATTTGTAAAACCACCTGCAGCAATCTCACTCTATTCAACAAATTAGGCCTTTCTTTTATCTTAAATTAACATTATTGCATTTGATGTAGCCATGTATAGGTCATTTTTTAAGATTATTGAAAATAAGTCGGCAGTTTTGAAGACACAACCGGCCCACATAAAGGGCATCACCACTAACCTATTCCTACAATGAAGAGACCACTACTATTATTACTCATTAACCTTTTACTGTTACCCTCTCTTTATGCTCAGGAGACGTTAACAGTAAGTGGCAAAGTAACAGGGGGCACTACCTCTGAGCCTCTTATTGGAGCCAGCGTCCAAGTGAAAGGCGCTACTACCGGTACCCAAACCGATGTAAACGGACAATATTCACTTTCTAATGTTCCAGCAAACGGCACACTAGTAATAAGCTACATTGGTTATTTGTCTCAAGAGATAGCTGTGAACGGAAGAAACCTGTTAAACATCCAATTACAGTCAGATGCTCAGACATTGGAGCAAGTGGTGGTGATTGGCTACGGCACCCAGGAAAAAAGAGATGTAACGGGTTCAATTGTCTCTTTGAAAGCCGAAGAATTTGAAGATGTGCCTGTGCCCAACGCTCTTAATGCCATTCAAGGCAAGGCGGCCGGGGTATTAATTACCAATAACGGTTCTCCCGGATCAGCACCCAGTATCAGAATAAGAGGGGTTGGCTCTATTAATGGGCTAGAGCCTTTATATGTGGTAGACGGAATTTTCACCAACAATATTGACTTCCTAAACCCCAACGACATTGCTTCAATGGAGATTTTGAAAGACGCTTCTTCTCTGGCAATCTTCGGTTTACAGGGAGCAAATGGCGTAGTCATTATAACTACCAAAAGAGCAAAAGAAGGCCAAACCAACATCAATTTTAACAGCTACGCTGGCGTGCAGCGGGTAGGGCAAAAGATCAAATTGGCCAATGGCCCTCAATTCCGGCAGCTGTACAACGAACAGCTTTCCAACCTGGGGCAGTCACCCTTTGATTTCGATTTTAACGGCTACACTGCCGATACTGATTGGCAAGACCAGATTCTGCGTGAAAATGCCTTTATCAGCAACAACAGTATTAGTATCACTTCAGGTACCGAGCGGAACTCAGCCAGCTTTAGCTTAAGCTATTTCAACCAGGAGGGTTTGGTAAAATATGACTCATACAAAAGATACACGGCCCACTTACGCGATGAATTTAAAGTAAACGAACACGTAAAAGTGGGAGGTGACATAAGCCTATTCCGCTGGGACCGCACCCCAGCCACTGGCAATATCTTAGGTTCGCTATGGGCAGCTCCAGTGTATAATCCTTACCATGAGACCGGAGTCTTCAACTCTGGACCGTCTTTTCAAAGAGCACAAGTTGCCAACCCTGTGGCTTTCATGGAAATAAACAAAGGCACGGTTATCAGCAATGGGTACCGTCTGTTGGGTTCAGCTTTCGCTGAAGTGAAATTCTTAAAGAACTTCACCTGGCGCTCCACTTTCTACACTGACCTGGGCTTTAACCAAGAACGTGGCTACACCCCTATCTATTCCATAGGATTTGGAGACCAAAGAGCTCAGTTTAACAACATAAGTGGGGTACGGCAAAACAAAAGCACTTTTACCAGCTGGCAGCAAGACCACACCCTTACCTATAACAGAAATTTTGACAAGCATGATGTCACTGTTTTGCTAGGAGCAACTGCCCAATACAGAGGAGATGATCATTTAAACGGCTCAGTACAAGGCATTACTGCCCCTATCCCTAATAATCCAGATCTATGGTTCTTGGGCATCAGCAACGACCTGGAAACACAGCGTAACGGAGGCGGGGGTAGTGAGGAAGCATTGGCCTCTGCTTTCTTCCGGATTAACTATTCTTTTGCAGACAAATATTTGCTAAACGTGTCTTTGCGAAGAGATGGAACATCAAGGTTTGGCCCCGACAACCAGTTTGACAATTTCCCGGCAATAGGCTTGGGTTGGGTGATCACTGAAGAAAGCTTCATGCAGAACCAGAACTTTATTGACTTCTTAAAGCTGAAGGCGTCTTGGGGTAGACAGGGGAATCAGAGCATCGGGAACCGGTATGTTACTTACCCAACATTGAATACAGGGGTTTCTGCCGTGTTTGGAGATAGAGTTTATCCGGCCGCAGTACCAGCCTATGTACCTAACCCAGGTATTCGCTGGGAAGTTATTGAAGGCTTTGACGCGGGTATAGAGCTCAACCATTTCAACAACAGACTTACCATTGAAACCGATTACTACAACCGGAAGTCTTCAGACATACTCACGTTAGTTCCTAGCTTAGGTACTGTGGGTATTGACAGAACTTTCCTGAACGCAGGTGACATCTTGAACCGCGGCTTTGAATTTACAGCCACCTGGCGTGACAACATCTCAGAATTTGGTTACAGCGTAAGTGCTAACCTGACCACCATCCACAATGAGGTTCTTTCTATTGGAGATACTGGCTATGAGTTAATTGAAGCAAACTCCAGAACATCTGCCGGTAACCCTGTAGGCTCTTTTTACGGCTATGTGCATGATGGCATCTTCCAAACTCCTGAAGAAGTATCTAATTCATTGCAGGCAGCCACAGCTAAACCTGGTGACATACGTTTCAAAGACGTGAACGGTGACGGTGTGTTTAATGATAAAGACCGTACTTACCTTGGCTCTCCTACCCCAGACCTTACGTATGGCGCTTCCATCAACCTGACTTATAAAGGCTTTGAACTAGGTATAGATGTACAGGGTGTGGCTGGTAATTATATCTATAACAACAGAATTGCCCAAAACTTCTCTATTCTAAACTACGAAGCCAGAAGACTTGACCGCTGGACCGGTCCGGGTACCTCCAATTTTGAGCCCATCTTAGACAACACCCGTGCTCAAAACTTTCTGCCGTCTAACTACTTCCTTGAAAAAGGAGATTACTTCCGGATCAGAAACTTAACGCTTGGTTACAGCCTTGGTGCAGATCTTTTAGCAAAACTTCGCATGAAAGGCGCTAAAATTTATGTAAATGCCCAAAACCTGAAAACTTTCACAAACGCTACTGGCTATTCGCCTGAAGTGGGCGGCGGCACATTGAGCTTTGGCGTAGACAACGGCACTTACCCTGTTCCTACCATCTTTACCGGAGGCGTTAACATTAACTTCTAATTCCCATGAAAAACATAGCAAAATATACTTCCATTGCCCTACTAGGCACTCTTTCGCTTACAACTCTTTCCTGTGATGATTTTCTGGATCGGCAGCCACAAGGTAGGTTTACTACTGAAACGTATCCTGCCGGAGGTTTAACACAATATGTGTATGGCATGTATTCAGACCTACGGGCTTGGGGTGTTCATGCCTTCGCATTTGTAGGTATTACCAGCATTACCTCTGATGATGCAGACAAAGGCAGCACACCCGCTGACGCCGCTGATCAATTAGCGTTAGATAACTTCACTGTTCTGCCCAACAATGGCTTGATCACAGACTTTTACAGATCACATTACACTGCCATAAGCAAAACCAATATTGTGCTGCAGCAGGCAGAAGAATTTAAAAATTCCATCAGTCCTGAAGATTATGTCAGATCACAGGCTGAGGCCAGGTTTGTAAGAGGCTATCTGTATTTCAATTTAGTTAGAACGTATGGCCGCGTTCCTATTGTAGACCGGGTTTTCAAAGAAGGCGATAACTTTAACATTCCACAGTCATCTAAAGCAGAAGTATATAACTTCATTGAACAGGATCTGCAGTTTGCCGCCATGAATTTGCCTACTACCTGGGGCCCGGAATTCCCTGGCAGACCTAATAGCTATGCCGCTCAGGGCATGCTGGCCAAAGTGTATCTGTACCAGCAGAAATGGTCCAGCGCCCTGGCCAGCGCAAAAGCTGTCATAAACTCTGGCATGTATAACCTAAGCACGCCATACAACCAGATTTTCACTGAAGCAAAAGAAAATGGTCCTGAATCAGTTTTTGAAATTCAAGCTGTCTATACCCAAACCAACCGTTTCGGCACCCAATATGCCCAGGTGCAAGGGGTTAGAGGATCCGGCGACATGGATTTGGGCTGGGGCTTTAATGTTCCTTCACAGCTTCTGGCTAATGCCTATGAAGCAAATGACCCTAGAAGGGATGCCACTATTTTGTTCAGAGGCGAAATCACTCCCTATGGTGAAGTTATTCCAGCATCAGTGCCAAATGAGCGCTATAACCAGAAGGTTTATACTGACCCTAAGATCAGAGTAGAAGCCAACAACAGACAAGGCATGTGGGTGAACATTCGTATTCTGCGTTATGCAGACGTAGTGCTTATGGCCGCAGAGGCAGCAAATGAATTGGGCGGAGCCGCCAACACAGACGATGCTTTAATGTATCTGGAGATGGTAAGAGCCCGCGCCCGCGGTAGCAACGCAGCCATTCTGCCAAGAATCACTGAGCGCAACCAAGCCGCGTTACGAGATATCATACGGCACGAACGCCGCATAGAACTGGCCATGGAGCACGAACGCTTTTATGACCTGGTGCGCTGGGGCATAGCCGGGGAAGTACTACGCGCTGCCGGCAAAAACTTTGTGACAGGCAAACATGAATTAATGCCTATTCCACAAGGAGAAATAGATAAATCTGCTGGAGTATTAACTCAGAACCCAAACTACTAATGGTTGAAGTGCGGCAGGTTGAAAGAAACTTTCTGCCTGTCGCACCCCATACCGCACAAGAAAAAGCTATACCCTGAAGCTGCTGTTTTTGACCTGTTTTCAGAAAAACAGCCCTAAACCGCCCCTCTTTCAGAGTGGGACTGGGTGCTTACTTTCTTTAGTTTACCAAATACAACTTTTACAAACCAGTAACCGGAGCTTATGATGGAATTGTTGAAACGCCTCCCGCTTTTGCTAATCACCCTCTTTTGCATGGAATATACCCTAGGCTGCAAAGAGAAAGAAGATCCTACGCCTGACCCAGAACCTATTCCGCCAACCTCCACGGTAGAGGACAAAAAGTTATTGGACCAGGTGCAACAGCAGACGTTCAACTACTTCTGGGACTTTGCCCACCCTACCTCAGGAATGGCAAGGGAAAGAACCACTTCCGGCGATTTGGTTACCAGTGGCGGAACCGGCTTTGGCATTCAGGCTATTATTGTAGGTACCCATCGCAATTTCATCACTCGCACTCAAGCAGTAGACAGATTACTTAAAATCACCAACTTCCTGACTACTGCTGACCGGTTTCATGGAGTTTGGAGCCATTGGCTCAACGGCAACACAGGCAAAGTAATTGCGTTCAGCGCCAAAGACAACGGCGGTGACGTCATTGAAACTGCGTTCTTGGTAAACGGGTTGCTCACGGCCCGGGCCTACTTTAACGGATCAGACGCTAAAGAAACGGAGCTGCGTAACAAGATCACTCACCTTTGGGAGACAGTGGAGTGGGACTGGTATGCTTCTAGAGGCGACAACAAACTGTATTGGCACTGGAGCCCCAACTTCGGCTGGGATATGAACATGCCTATTAGTGGTTGGAATGAGGGTCTTATTCCCTATGTGTTGGCGCTTGCCTCCCCTACCCATCCTATTGCTCCTGCGGTATACCAAAACTCCTGGACCCGGAACGGAAGCTTTGTGAACGGCAACACATATGAAGGATATAGATTACCCCTAGGCCCTGCGTTTGGCGGCCCGTTGTTTTTTGCCCATTACTCGTTTATCAGTTTAGACCCACGTCAGCTGCAAGACCAGTATGCTAACTACTGGAGGCAGAATGTCATCCACACGCTCATCAACAGGTCATACAGCATCAACACCGCCCCTAAAAATTACGGTTACTTTGCCAGTCTTTGGGGCTTAACGGCTTCAGACACGTACAATGGTTACACAGCGCACAGCCCTACCAATGACAACGGCACCGTAACACCAACGGCGGCTCTTTCCTCCTTCCCTTACACACCTTACTTCTCTATGCAGGTGCTTCGGTACCTGTACAAAAACTTAGGCAATACCATGATTGGCCCTTACGGTCCTTATGACGCCTATAACAAAGACAAAAGTTGGGTTGGCACGCAATACCTCGCCATTGACCAGGGGCCTATTGTTACCATGATTGAGAATTACCGCAGTGGTCTGCTATGGTCTCTGTTCACCGATTTACCGGAAATACAAACCGGCTTGGCGAAAGCGAATATCTCCAAGCCAAACTATGAGACCGGATTCCCGCTGGCTATAGTTGAGGTACAAGCCAATTTGGTTGACCTGTTAAAGCACCCTGACTATGATGCCTATCAGATAGCGGTAAGCGTGCAAAACGAACAAGGTCTCACCCTAACTGTGGAGAAAGGAGACGGCACCGTGGTTGAAACGGTATGGAAAGATGAAAACAAAGCCAACGGGTTGCATACAGCCAATTTTGGTAAAAATCTTTCTCCAGCCACGTATCGCCTCCGGCTTAAAAACAGCACTGTCAATAAAGAGCTCACCGTTTTTCTCCATTAAACCTTTTTGCTCTTATGCCTGAGAATTCTTTAGCATAAGCTTTAATCACTTCAGAAACTAACTAACAATTTCTACCATGCGAAAAAATTTACTCAACCTATTCTGCCCAAAGTTCCTGGCGCTCTTGCTAGTAACTTTATTTCAGTACTCTTTTGATATTAGCGCTTCTGCTCAAGGCACAAAAGACACCATCAACATTGACTTTGGTAACGGTACCAGGCTTTCAACGGGAGGTTGGAACAACGTAACTGATTCTAAAGCTGGTGCTGTGGCAAACCTTGTCAACTACCAAGGTGTCAATTCAAACATTGCTGTGGCCGTTACAGATGCTTTTAATGATGGTAGCAACACAGCTGGCGCCGCTGCCGATGATTCCCTACGGATTCCGTACAATGCTTCTTCAGACAGCTTCTTCGGGAGTAAAAGATCTGCGGTAGGTGGCTTTGAGCCAACGGGTGGAGTAACCTTCTCTAACCTCAACCCTCAGACAGCTTACAGCTTTGCCATTTTTGCCAACAGGGTAGATCCTGTAGCTAATGCTAACCGTGAAACCAAATATACTGTTACCGGAAAAACCACTCAGGTAGTAGCCTCTAACCCAGCTGGGCCTAAAGGATATTTTGTGCGGGTAAGCAACATGATGCCTGCCGATGACGGAACCATCACGGTTATTGCCACCACTGGCGACAATAATACGAACGCAGATGGTTATTACTACTTGGGAGTAATCAGAATAACCTATTTAAACACCTCTTCTACCGCTGGTCCAAAATCAGTAAAACTTCTTTCTCCAAATGGCAATGAAAGCTGGGAAGCCGGAAAGCAGGTAACCGTTAGCTGGCAGAGTGAAAATATTATCTCCGCCGATTTGGAATACTCCACAGACAATGGAACCAGCTGGTCTCCAATTGCCTCTTCAATAGCCGCGATAAATAAAAAGTATACCTGGACAGTTCCATCTACCCTTACAAACCAAGCCATAGTGCGCATCAAAGACCATGATGACGCCACCGTTTCAGATGTGAGCAACAATCCATTTACCATTAGGGCAGACAACGGAAAAGACTATACTATTGTAGTATTAGGTTCTTCCACTGCGGCAGGTGCTGGCCCTACCGTACAAGACAGTGCCTGGGTGTGGCGGTACAGAACTTACCTTACTCAAAAAAGCACAGACTTTAACGTAGTGAATTTGGCTGTGGGCGGATATACCACTTTTAGCATTTTGCCAGACAACAACCCGCAGAACAACATTACCAAGGCTCTTTCTTACAACCCTAACGCCATAATCATTAACATGCCGTCTAATGATGCAGCCCAAGGGTATTCAGTGCAGACTCAAATGGGCAACTACAATACCATAGCCCAGTTAGCTACTGATGCCAACGTGCCTCTATACGTCACCACCACCCAGCCTAGAAACTTCAGCGGCGACCAAACCAAAATTCAGATTCAGGTAGACATGGTGCAGGCAACCAGAGACAAATTTGGCGACAACACCATTGACTTCTGGACCGGCTTCCCAGATGAAACAAACCAAATGAAAACCATCTACAACAGCGGCGATGGCGTGCACATGAATAACCTGGCGCACCGTATCTTGTTTGACCGCGTGGTAGGTATGAATATTGACCAAGCCATCATCAATAATGATCCGCTAGGAATATCAAAAGAAAGAAATGCGAACTACAGCGTTTACCCTAACCCTACCTCAGGGCTGTTGAACATTGCCACCAAAGACGGTAGCACCATTCAAAAGATCACGCTTATTACTGCTTCTGGCCAAAAGGTGCTGGAGAAAGATTTTGCCAAAACAGGAGTGCAGCAAATTGATGCCTCAGGCTTGGGCAAAGGGCTGTACCTTTTGAAAGTGCAAACGGCCAAAGGCACCACCACCTCCAGAATTTTACTTCAGTAAAATACCTCCGGCAAAGGACTCTTTTCACCTGAGCCCTTTGCCGGATTACTTCAAGTTCAAGATGACAGTTCCTGAAATTCTCACTCAATAATAGTTACCCATTAAATTAAAACGCACACATGAAAAACAAACTAAATCGTTGGAGTGTATGGCTGGCAGCCATAGCGCTTATTTCTTTTACCGCCTGCGGCGATGACGATGCAGCAGAACCTACCAAATTTGAGCTAAAGTCTTTGATGGCCGGAACGGTAGACCTCAACACTACTACTGCAGTTACTGATGTGCCTACTGATGCAGCTATCAAAGCTACTTTCTCTACCAATGTAGACGCCACCTCTGCAACAAACACTACTGTAACGCTTACCAAGCAGGGTGAAACCACAAGTGTACCTGCTGCTATAGCAGTGAGCGGTTCAGAGGTTACGTTAACACCTAATGCAGCCCTTACCGCCGGTACCGCCTACACGTTGACTTTAGGATCCATTAAATCTTCTGACGGGCAAACATTAGCCACCAAGACAAAGAACTTCACTACTGCTGGTACCGCACCCCTGGTTGGCACGTTGGCACACTGGTCTTTTGACGGAAACACTAATGCCATAGTAGGCAACTTCAACCCTGCCGCCAGTATTGACATTACCTATGGCCCAGACAGAAAAAACCAAGCTAACAAAGCGGCAGTGTTTAACGGTTCTACATCCATCATTGAGATCGCCAACGGAAGCCAGTTACTGAATGCAAACAACTTCACCTTGAGTTTCTGGATGAAACTTAATTCTGACAATGGTGACAGAGACCACTTTGTGATGGGTCTGGGTGCTTTCCAAGGCTTGGGAATTGAAGTACCAAAAAGCTATAACTCCATTAAAATTGCCGCTCAATATGAGTGGGCAGATGGTAGCACCGGAGCGAATGACTTTTCTTTCAACGGAGACGGTAAAACCGGAACTAACGGAGGCTGGGCAGCCATTGAAACCGAGAAAGATTTAACTAACGCCGGCGGATTATCTGCCTTAATCAAAGACAAGTGGGCACATATTACTTTCGTGGTGAATGGTGCCACAAAATCTAGGTTCCTCTACGTGAACGGAGAACTTATGGAAAAAGACAACTTCACGTTACTGCCTGACGGTGAAAAGTTAAAGACTATGAAAGGTCTTAAGTTCAGCGGAAGCACAGAAGTGGAAGACAAATTAGCGTTTGGGTTCAACCAATCAAGAGGAGGCACCATGTGGGCAACAGAGCCTTGGGGCGGCTACAGCTTCCCAACAGCTAACCACTTCAAAGGAAGCTTAGACGAGATCCGTATTTTCCACACAGCTCTGACGGGTGCCGAAGTGCAGGCCATGTACAACTCAGAGAAATAAGAACAACAAAAGTATGTTTCGGGGCTGCTCTTATGAAAACAGCCCCGAAACATCTTGTTTCTAAACATTTTATACTCAACCCCTTTTTTCTTAATCCTGTTTCTATCTGAAGCAAAAGCTTCTGACAGACCACCTTCTTACCTGAAATACCCCAAAGAGAACAGGCGGCTTTTTCAATTTAATGCCTACTAAACCATGAAGCAATCTTTCATATACTTCCTTCTATTCCTCTGCCTTTTCACCTCAGCCGTTGCCCAAAAGAAAAGCGCCGTAAAACGCCCACAGAATTTAACAGATGAGCAATTGCTGGATCTGGTGCAGAAGCAGACGTTCAAGTATTTCTGGGATTTCGGTCACCCGGTAAGCGGCATGGCAAGGGAACGCAGCAACACCTCCTTTGACTATGGCAATGAAGTAGTGACCACCGGTGGCACTGGTTTTGGGGTGATGGCCATTATAGTGGCTGCGGAAAGAGGTTGGATTACCCGTGAACAGGCATCTGAAAGGGTACTTAAAATTGTGAATTTCCTCTGGAAAGCCGATATGTTTCATGGCGTATTCCCTCATTGGCTTAACGGTGAAACCGGCAAAGTCATCCGTTTCAGCCCCAAAGATGACGGCGGCGATTTAGTAGAAACGTCTTTTCTGTTTCAGGGGCTGCTCTGCGCCAAGCAATACTTCACTAACAATAATAATACTGAAAACCAGCTTCGCAACAAGATACAGTGGCTTTGGGATGGGATTGAATGGAACTGGCACACGAAAGACAACCAGAACGTGCTGTACTGGCACTGGAGCCCTAACAACGGCTGGAGCATGAACCACCAGATAAGAGGCTTTAATGAATGTCTTATTACCTATGTATTAGCTGCCTCCTCACCGCGCTACTCCATTTCACCACAGGTGTACCACCAAGGCTGGGCCAACAGCAATCACTTCCGGAATGATCGGGAGTTTTATGACATAAAGCTGCCGCTGGGCTTTGACTACGGCGGGCCACTCTTCTTCTCCCATTACTCTTTTCTGGGCTTAGATCCACGCGGCCTAAAAGACAATTATGCTGATTATTGGGAGCAGAACAGAAACCACACCCTTATTAACCGTGCTTATTGTATAGACAACCCCAAGCAATACAAAGGCTACGGCCCAAATAGCTGGGGGCTCACCGCCTCAGATAGCTACCGCGGCTACGCTGCCCACTCCCCTACCGAGGATTTAGGCGTGATCACTCCTACCGCTGCCCTGTCTGCTTTCCCCTACACTCCTGAGTATTCTATGCAGGCGCTCAAGCATTTCTACAACAACCTGGGCGATAAAATCTGGGGCGAGTACGGCTTTGTAGATGCGTTCAGCGAGCACCATAACTGGTACGCCAACTCCTATTTGGCCATAGACCAGGGTCCTATCATTGTCATGATAGAAAACTACCGCACCGGCCTTCTCTGGAAACTGTTCATGTCAAACAAAGACGTGCAGAATGGACTCAGAAAACTGAATTTCAAAAGCGACAAAATACCCGCGGAGGCAGCAAAATGAGATTAAAACTTTTCCTTTTCTTCCTGTTCATCGGGTATATGGCACAGGCGCAGCAAAAGCAGCTGACCTACTGCAATCCCATGAATCTGGACTACGGCTACACGCCCATCCCTGACTTTACGCAGTCTGGGAAGCACCGCGCCACCGCAGACCCTGTCATTGTGACCTACAAAGGTGATTATTACCTCTTCTCCACAAACCAATGGGGTTACTGGTGGAGCAGCGATTTATATAACTGGAACTTCGTATCCAAGTCGTTCCTGAAGCCGCACCACAAGGTCTATGATGACCTCTGCGCGCCCGCCGTGTTTGTGATGGGTGACACCATGCTGGTCTTCGGGTCTACGCATGACAAGAACTTCCCACTCTGGATGAGCACCAACCCCAAAGGAAACGACTGGAAGGAAGCCGTAGAGCCTTTTGAAGTGGGTGCCTGGGATCCGGCTTTTTTTCTGGATGATGACGGCCGCCTGTACCTCTACTGGGGCAGCAGCAACGTGAACCCGCTCTACGGCATTGAGATTGACCGCAAGACATTCAAACCAATCGGCGAAAAGAAAGAGCTTATTCACTTGAACCATGAAAAGTTTGGCTGGCAGCGCTTTGGCGAATATTTAGACAACACCTTTCTGGATCCGTTCATGGAAGGTGCCTGGGTAACCAAGCACAACGGCAAATACTACCTGCAGTATGGAGCCCCCGGCACTGAGTTCAGCGGCTACGCCGATGGTGTGCAGGTAAGCGAACACCCCTTAGGCCCCTTTAAGCCGCAACCGCACAACCCGTTCGCATACAAACCAGGCGGCTTTGCCCGGGGAGCGGGCCACGGCAACACCTTTCAGGACCAGTGGAATAACTGGTGGCATGTATCTACCATGGTCATTTCGGTGAAGAACAATTTTGAGCGGCGTTTAGGCGTATGGCCTGCGGGATTTGACAAAGACGGCGTGCTGTACAGTAATACCACCTTTGGCGATTACCCACACTACCTGCCCAATGGCCCGGCTGACCACCTGAAGAGCCGCTTCACTGGCTGGATGCTCCTGAACTACAACAAACCTGTAATGGTCTCTTCTACCCTGGCCGCTTACGCCCCTAATTATGCGGTAGACGAAAGCATTAAAACCTACTGGAGCGCTGCCACCGGAAACAAAGGTGAATGGATTCAAACAGATTTAGGCGCCTTAAGCACCGTTCACGCCATCCAACTGAACTACGCAGACCAAGATGCTGAATTTCTAGGCAAACAAACCAACACCTACCACCAATACAAAATCTACCACTCCACAGACGGTAAAAAGTGGAAAGTGCTGGTAGACAAAAGCAAGAACCAAACCGATGTACCGCATGACTACATAGAGCTGAAAGAGCCGGTTAAAACGCGCTACCTCAAGCTGGAAAACATTCATATGCCCACCGGCAAGTTTGCAATCAGCGGGTTCAGGGTGTTTGGCAATGGAATGGGCAGCAAACCCAAGCCTGTTGATAATCTGGTGGTGTTGCGCACCGAGAAAGACAAACGCAGCGCCTGGCTCAAGTGGTCACAGTCGCCAGACTCGTACGCCTACAACATTTACGTGGGCATTGCGCCAGACAAGCTCTACAATGCCATTATGGTGCACGGCAGCGGCGAGTACTATTTTAAAGGAATGGACAAAGACTTGCCTTACTACTTCCAGATAGAATCTATCAATGAAAATGGTATATCTGAGAGAAGTAGCATCATAGAATCAAAATGAGAGGCTGCGTTTTAAGCTAGTTTTTAGAAAAACAGGTCTAAAACAGAAAAAGCTCTCTCAGCAGAAGGGCAGTACTCTCTGCTCCAATAATATCAGAATTAAACACCGACACAAAACACGCATAAAAATGAGAAATATTACCCTCGCCCTGGTTTTGCTTATAAGTGGAAGCTGCACGCAAATGAACCCACAGAAACCCCAGGCAACACCTACTGAAACTGTAAAAAGTCAGCCAGAAGCTGGAGCTCAGAACGCCGCAAAGCCACGGGACCCCAAGATGGACGCCTTTATAGATGACCTGATGGCAAAAATGACGCTAGAGGAAAAAATAGGACAGCTGAACCTGGTGTCAGTGGGCTTCACCGTAACAGGCCCAGTGGTAAGCGAGAACGTAGACGAGAAAATCACCAAAGGCCTGGTAGGCGGTGTTTTTAACACCTTCACACCTATTGCGGTGCGCAAGCTGCAGGAGAAGGCGCTCAACCAATCGCGGTTAAAAATCCCGTTGCTTTTCGGGTATGACGTAATCCATGGACACCGTACCATTTTCCCCATGCCGCTTGGTCTTGCCGCCAGCTGGGACTTAGGCGCCATTGAACGCAGCGCCCGTATTTCCGCTGATGAGGCCTCGGCTGACGGCCTGAACTGGGTTTTCTCGCCCATGGTAGACGTTGCCCGTGATGCCCGCTGGGGTCGTATTTCTGAAGGTTCTGGCGAAGACACCTGGTTAACTTCTCAAATAGCAAAAGCCATGGTGCACGGGTACCAGGGCTCTGACCTTACAGCCTACAATACTGTAATGGCCTGCGTAAAACACTTCGCATTATATGGTGCCGCTGAAGCTGGTCGTGACTACAACACCACTGACATGAGCGACCGCCGCATGTTTGATGAGTACCTCCCCCCTTACAAAGCTGCTCTGGATGCAGGAGCCGCCAGTGTCATGTCTTCTTTCAACGACATTAACGGCATACCCGCCACGGGCAACAAATGGCTCATGACTGATCTGCTGCGCAAGCAATGGGGCTTTGATGGCTTTGTGGTAACCGATTACACCGCTATCAATGAGCTGATACCGCACGGTATGGGTAAAAATGAATATGAGGTTGCCAAAGTAGCCCTTGACGCCGGTATTGACATGGACATGGTGGGCGAGGTGTTCCTGCAACACCTGAACCAGCTGGTAAAAGACGGCAAAGTAACCGAAGAGCAAATTAACATTGCCTGCCGCCGTATTCTGGAGGGCAAGTACAAGTTGGGTCTGTTCGAAGATCCTTTCCGCTACGCCAACGAACAACGCGCCAAAGAAACATTACTTAAGAAAGAGTACCGCGATGCCGCCCGTGACATTGCCCGCCGCACTATGGTGCTGTTGAAAAACCAGAACCAGACGCTTCCACTCAAAAAAACTGGTTCTATTGCCTTAGTTGGCCCGCTGGTAAAAAGCCAGATTGACCAGTTAGGCAACTGGAACGGCGCCGGCGACTGGAAACAGGCGGTGAGCGTGGAACAAGGCATTAGAAATGTGGCTCCTAACGTAAAAATCACCTACGCCAAAGGCGCGAACATTGCCAGCGACACGCTCATGCTCAAGCGCCTCAACGCGCACGGCGGAATGCTGGAGATTGACAAACGTACTCCGGAGGCAATGATTCGTGAAGCCGTACAGGTGGCCCGCAAAGCTGATGTGGTAGTAGCCGTGGTAGGCGAATCACAAGGCATGACCGGTGAAGCCTCTAGCCGCGCAGATATTACCCTGCCTGGTCATCAGTTGGAGCTGTTGAAAGCCTTAAAAGCCACTGGTAAACCGCTGGTAGTGGTATTAATGAACGGTCGCCCATTGGCCCTGAAGTGGGAAAATGATAACGCAGATGCCATTCTGGAAACCTGGTTTGCCGGTACTGAAGGCGGTAACGCCATTGCCGATGTTCTCTTTGGGAATTACAACCCATCTGGCAAAATCACGGCTACGTTCCCGCAGGTGGTAGGGCAGGTGCCTATCTACTACAGCCATAAAACCACGGGCCGCCCATATGGTGGCGAAATGTTGGACAAGTATAAATCCCGCTATTTAGATGTGCCTAATGATCCATTATATCCTTTCGGATTTGGCTTAAGCTATACCAACTTTTCTTACACCGCCCCTACCTTAAACAGCAACACGTTAAGACCAGGCGGAACCATTGAGGTAACGGTACAGGTGAAAAACACCGGTAACTTTGACGGTGAAGAAGTAGTGCAGCTGTACGTGCAGGATTTGGTGGGCTCTGTGTCAAGACCGGTAAAGGAACTGAAGAACTTCAAGAAGATTTTCCTGAAGAAAGGCGAAACCCAAACCGTCACCTTTACCCTTTCTGAGGATGATTTGAAGTTCCATGACATCAACATGAACTACGTAGCAGAACCAGGAGAATTCAATGTATATGTTGGCACTAACTCCCGTGATGTGCAGAAAGCCTCTTTCACTTTAGTGAAATAAATATCTTTTAGTAGCTTCGTTTTCGGCTTGCTTTTGCAAAAACAGACCGAAAACGAAGCTCTTTAGTTAACTAGTCTTTATGTTTCTATTTAGAACCAATACGCTTACAAAATTTTCTTATCTGTGGCTATTCCTGCTGAGCATGGCATACTCTAACAGCCAGGCTCAGGACTTAGCTCAATTTGAACATAAGCAGTTTATTTTTGGGGCAGACACCCTCCGCTACCGCATACTGTACCCCCAGAATTTTGATGCCAATAAAAAATACCCCGTTCTTTTCTTTCTGCATGGAGCTGGGGAACGGGGCAGCAACAACGAATCACAGTTGGCTCACGGCGGCAAATTATTTCTGCGAGACAGTATAAGGCAGCAGTTTCCAGCCATAGTTATTTTTCCGCAGTGCCCCAAAGACAGCTATTGGTCAAACGTGAACATAGTGACAGAACCAGGGGGTAAGCGACACTTCAACTTCCTCACCGGCTGTGACCCTATGCCTCCTATGCAGCTCTTGCAGGAACTGGTAAAGCAAACTCGCTCTGAAAAGTATACTGACAAAAACAGAATGTATGTAGGTGGTCTCTCCATGGGTGGCATGGGCACCTTTGAGTTATTGCGGCGCGAGCCGAAAACCTTTGCCGCCGCCTTTGTCATTTGTGGCGGAGACAACGTGGGCAATGCCAAGAAATACAAAAAAGTACCGCTCTGGGTCTTTCACGGGGGCAAAGATGACATTGTGGAACCTCATTTATCTTCTAGGGTAGTTTCTAAATTACATGAGATTGGTGCCAAAGAGGTTAAGCATACCCTTTACCCCAATGCCAACCATAACAGCTGGGATGCTACATTTGCCGAGCCCAGGCTGTTGCCATGGCTGTTTTCCCATAAAAAATAAGGTATAGATAGTGGCCAAATAATTTTTTCTGTTTAAGTATAGATTTCATAAAGCCCTGTTGTTTTGATAGCGGGGCTTTTGTTTGCGGTTAATCTTCTCATTTCCATCAAAAGGTTTCCTCTTTCAGCCAAAACAGTCACCTAACCAGATCTTCTGTATCTGGAAAACATTCTTTTTTTATAATTTTTAACAGATCCTAGCACTAATATTACCTTCCTTATATCTCCCCCTTTGGTAAGCTTTTATTGCTTCATCATTTATCTAATTTCTTCAACCCAAAAAGCAAGGCCTCGTATAGCGTGAGTAGAAGAATATTCACAGATATACATATACCACTATGGCCAAACTAAAAAGCTTAGACGACTTGCTGGAGCACCAGCTAAAAGATTTGTACAGCGCTGAAAAGCAGTTGATAGACGCCCTGCCTAAAATGGCACGTAATACAGAAGACGCCAAATTGAAAAAGGCATTTGAGAATCACTTAGAGGAAACCAAAGAGCATAAAGCCCGCCTTGAAAAGGTGTGCGAGATTTTAGGCATCAGCCCTGGCCGCATGAAGTGTAAGGCTATGGAAGGCTTGATTGAAGAAGGCCAGGAAGCCATTGACGAAAAAGCTACGCCTGAAGTAAGAGATGCGAACTTAATTGCCTCTGCCCAACGCATTGAGCATTATGAAATTGCCGGTTACGGTACTGCCGCTCACTTTGCCGAGCGTCTGGGCCACAAAGAAGCCGCTGAAATTTTAGGCCAGACCTTAAGCGAGGAAAAGAAAACCGATACGTTGCTGAACAAGCTAGCGAAGAATTCTATCAACGAGAAAGCAGAGAAATAATCTGGTAACTCAATGATAAAAAGAATAGGGCTCCTGAAAACAGGAGCCCTATTCTTTTTATGGCTGTTTCTTATTTAGTATGGTTAAGAATGGCGCAAGCGTCCGCTTGTGCCTATACACATTGCCTTCTATGGCGCGGTAGTTACTTCCGTGGCATTGAAGGTAAAGGGCTGCTTCTGTTTCAAACCTGTTTTTGAAAAATAAAGCCTAAAACAGAAGCAGTGTTTCCCATTATTACTCCTACACCCCAGGCACTCCACACGCAATGTAGATCAGGAATGCGTGTGGACACAAGCGGACGCTTGCGCCATATTGCGCCATATTGCAAAAGCCGTCTCTGTTTTAGGCCTGTTTTCGCGAAAACAAGTCTAAAACAGAGACGGCTTCTGTGTTCTCTACTTACTCCTGAATACCAGGCACGCCAATTGGCATGGCACTGTGCCAGTCAAAGTCTGGGGCTTTCTTTTTAGTTGGAGCCAGTTCATCTAAGGTATTGGCATCATATAAGCGACCATTGCGCACCACGTACTTCACCGTATTGGTGTTGCGGATGTTTTCCAGCGGGTTTTGGTCCATGATGACCAGATCAGCCAGTTTGCCGTTCTGAATAGAACCTAAGTCACCATCTAAGCCAAGCGATTTGGCACCCAAAATGGTAGCGGTCTTCAAGGCGTCTAACGTGCTCATGCCGCCCGCCTGCATAGACCATAGCTCCCAATGGAAGCCTAAGCCCTGCAGCTGACCGTGTGAACCTACTCCAGCCAGACCACCGGCTTTCACCAAGTTATTTACAAATTCAGCGTGTTTGTCAAAGATGTGCTCTTCTTTCATGAACCAGCCTGGTCTGCGGCGCGACTTCTCATCTAACTCCACCTTAGGTGTGAAGTAATTCAGCTTTTTATCGTTCGCCAGATCTTCGGTGGCATAATAGTAATTCTCAGCCCATGGTCCGCCGTAAGACACCAGCAGCGTTGGCGTGTACGCAATCTGCGACTGCGACACAAACTCCACGAAGTCTTTGTAAAGCGGGTACACCGGGTACGAATGCTCATGGCCTGGGTAGCCATCCAGTACCTCCGTCAGGTTTAGTTTGAAATCAAGACCTCCTTCAGTAGTAGGCATCAGTCCCTGCTCCTTGGCGGCCATAATGATCCACTGCCGGTGCTGGCGGTTACCCACCAAGTACATCTTGATTGTCTTGGTGTTGTAGTATTCAGAATACTGCTTCAGCACGCTCTTGGCATGATCCAGGCTCTTGAGGTTGTAAGACCAATAACCAACTCCAGGGCCGGTAGAGTACACACGCGGGCCAATCATCTTACCCGTTTCGACCATGTCAGAGTAAGTCAAAACATCGGTAGTGGCGGTCTGTGGGTCGCGGGTGGTGGTGACGCCGTAGGCCAGGTTTGCAGCGTAAATCCAGACTTGATTGGAGTGAACGCCCCAACGCGGCCACATGTGCGCGTGAGTATCAATAAAGCCTGGCGTAATGGTTTTGCCATTCACATCTACCACGGTGGCGTTGCCAGCTTCCAAAGTACCGGTGGCTCCCACGGCTTTGATGCGGTTGTTCTCAATGAGTATGTCCCCGTTTTCAATCACTTCATCACCGTTCATGGTAATGATGCGCCCCCCCTGCAGCAAGATAGTTCCCTGCGGAATGTCACGCGGCACCTCAATGGCTATTCTGGTTTCAATTGGTTTGTAGCCTTCAATCTTTACAGCCTCTTTGGCACCGGTGCTGTCTTTCTTGGCCTCGGTGTCAGGTTTGGTTTCTTTCTTCTTTTCCTCCAGCGCCTCTAGCTCTCTTTTCTTGGCGAAGGCTTGGTCTAGATTGTAGGCGAAGAAAGCGTTCCCGATTGACCAGAAAACGGTTTTTCCGTCAGCAGACCAGCTTGGGAATTGCCCGCCAATGTCGGTCAGTTTCCAACTCGGGAATTGAGACGAAGCTACATCGGCTACGGAAATGGTTGGCGTTTCGCCGCCCACAAACGGGATGGTCACTACGTAAATCTCGTTGTTGATCAGGGCCAGAGCTTTGTCGCCTTTAGGGGCTTTGATCACGGTAGTGGCGGTTGAGGCCTGCATCTGCGGCTCACGTTCGTTCAAGTGGTGGTTGTGACTCATCTCCTCCTCCAGCATGTCGGCGTGGGTACCAAACGTGGTGATGCCTTTCACTTTCACGTACGGCTTCTTATCGGTACCATCCCACCGTATAGAAATCAATCCGTCTGAAGAGCTGTAGAGGTAGATGCGGTCATCGCCTTGTACAAAGTGCGGGTTGGCACCCAAGTTAGCTTTGGTTACAAAGGTGCTGGCACCGCCTTTGGCCGGAATCCAATTAATGGTTTGGCGCGAAGCAAATGCACCCGGCCCAGCCGATTCGCGGTAGGTCTGGGCGGAGCCTTTGATGAATACGATTTTGTCTCCCTTAGGCGACCACACCGGCTCCTGAAAAACAGAATTCTCTACGGTCAGTTTCTCTGGCTTACCTTTCCCGTTGGCGGCTACTTTGTAGATGGCTCCGCCGGTTTTCTCGTGCCAGGTCACAAACACCAGGCTTTTCCCGTCTGGTGACCAGGCAGGCTGAGCCTCGGTGAAGTCATGGTTCGTTACGCGTTTTGGCTTGCCGTTCGGGTAAGCTGATACGTACAGGCGGTCTAGTGCCGTGAAAGCCATCCACTTGCCATCCGGCGACACAGTAGCGTCCCTTATTTGGGTCACTTTCATGGTCTTTTCATCGGTGATGGGATATTTAAAATCCAGCTTCGGGCCGATGGCAATCTGGGTTTCTACTTCAAACGGAATTTCTTTGGCGGCACCACCGGCTACGGGAATGCGGTAGATTTTACCACCGTAAGAGGCCACCACTTCTTTGTTATCTGGCATAAACGACATGGCCGGCAACACGCCCAGCGGCGCAATGGACTCCTGCTCATCGCGTTGCACCGGGTAGGCCAGCCATTTCTCATCGCCTGATTTCAGGTTCTGAAGCACCAGTCCGGTTTGGTTGTTGTAGCGCGTACCGTACACTAGCCAGTTGCCGTCAGAAGAAAGCGTGGGTGAAAAGGCCGAGCCGTAGCGGGCGGTTCTGGTTTCTGTCTCGCCGGTTTCGCGGTCAAGGGTGGCCAACTGGTACTGGGGCAACTGGGCGTTGTAGTTCCAGGCACCGGTGCGGCGGGCGAACCAGATGTAGCGGCCATCCTTACCAAACGCCGGCTCCACCGTTTTCAGGTTCTCTGGCGTCTTGATCAGCTCCATGCCGCTGCCACTGTCTTTATGGTACAAGTGCAACTTCAGGTTACGGCGGCCCTTAGACACCACCAGGTACTCACCATCGGGCGTCCACTCGGCGGCCTGAAAGTTTTCGTTTTTGCTTTTGCTTATCTGGCGGGGCTTCTTTGTAGTCAGATCCATCACCCACACGTTGTCAGCACCATCGCGGTCAGAAATGAACACAATAGACTTACCATTAGGGCTGAAACGAGGCTGCACGTCCAAGGCCATACCTTCTGTCAGTTGCTCGGCTTTACCACCAGAAATTGGCAATAGGTAAAGGTCGCCCAGCATACTGAAGATTAACTTACTTCCGTCTGGGTGTACGTCTAGCGCCAGCCACGAACCCTCATTGGTTTTAATATCGATTTTACGGCCCGCCTCCAGGGGCAGGTCTTTTTTCTCCTCTTTCTTAGGAGCGTCTTTCTTTGCGGCCGGTACCTCCTGCGCCATCATCGGCTCAGAAAATAAACCTAGGGCGCAAAGCAGGAACACAGATTTTTTCCAGCGGTGGGAACGGCTGGCAAATGGCTGCTTCATGAAATAAAGGTTTAGTGTGGGTGATGTTTGTGTGTTGAAGTAGTGAAGGTAAGAATAACTTCAGAAAGTTGAAGTATATACACAAAATGAAACTTCTTTCGCAACGGATTAAGCTGCTTTCTTGGCAATATTATTCTTCCTCAAAAAACGCTCATAAACTAGCTCACATACCACCTCATCTTTCTTTACACCAACTACTTACATAAACAAAAAAAACAGAACCCTCTCTACAGGCCCTGCCTTTCTGCGGCTGTTTCAGGTCTGGTTTTCAAAAAACAAACCTAAAACATAAATATAATTATTAGACAATCCTCATGACTATGGACATCCCAACATTCATCTGAACCATCAAGCATTCATTTTTCTTACCGGCTTCATGTTTTTTGCTTTTTATTGCTGAACCCTCTTCAGAAATAAGCACAATGTGGGAGTTTAGTTTATCGCAAAGCGGTTTGTCAGCACTCAGTTAGTAGAAATTCATATCATGAAAAATGACGGGCTGTTTTGGTGCTGTTTTCTTAGAAACAGCACAAAACAGCCCGTCATTTTTCATGATATGTAGGAGCCTATGGGTTTCTTTAGCTCCAGCAATTCATTATGCCAACAATGAGTCTTTGACAAAACTGTGGCTTTGCTTGATGCTTTGGAATGGGTCCATGTTAGCGGCAAAGTTTTCCTGCTCCACAAAAATGCGGTCTACGCCAGACACTTCCGCTTTGTCAAATATGCTTTGGTAGTCTATGCTTCCTGCCCCTATCTCGGTATTCAGATCTGGACTGTTGTTGTCCATGTCTTTCACGTGCCACATCACAAAACGCCCCTGGTTTTTCTGGAAGATATCTACCGGCTGGTGACCCGCTCTTACTATCCAGTACAGATCAGCCTCAAAGTTCACTAAGGCAGGGTCAGTTTCTTGCAGGAGCACTTCAAAGCCAGATGTATTACCGTATGGAGTAAACTCAAAGTCATGGTTGTGGTAGGCTAATTTCAGCCCAGCCTCTTGGCAAAGCTGCCCGGCGTTGTTCAGTCGCTGTGCAATGTGTTTGTAGTCGTCTAGGCTGTTGCGCAATTCTTCTGCCAGCCAGGGCACTGTTATATACGTTTGCCCAATGGTTTTACCGGCTTCAGTGTACCGCTTTACTATGTCTGGGTTACCATCTGTCATGAATTGGGCAAAATCATAGTGCCCGCTACTAGATACTATGTTATTGGCAGAAAGAAGCTCTTTGAACTGTTTAGGGTCTAATCCCCAGTAGCCATCTTTTACACTGTACCCATAGGTTTCTACATCATTGTACCCTGCCTCGGCTACCTTTCTAACCACATCTTTTATGTTGTGGGGCAACAGTTCGCGTAAGGTGTACAGCTGTAAGCCAATGTCTTTGATAGTGCCTGTAGTAGCAGTGGTGGTAGCGGTACCTCCTGCGTTTTCACCAGCTTCTGTGTTCTTCTGCGTGGAGGAATCACAGGAAGTAAGTATTGCAGGCGCAAAGGCCACCCCCGCAGATAGTAAACCGAGTTGCTGTAAGAAGTTTCTTCTGTTCTTCATTTTATATTGATAAGTAGAAGGATGAGTATTAATGGCTTATTATGGCCGAAAATCAGACATCACAAATCTGGACAGCCTGTTTTATGGAGCCTAATTTATCTTTGGCCTTAGCGATGAACTCCTGCGCCACGTATCCTTTGAACCCTGTTTCTTTGATGGCACGCATAATAGCCGGATAATTCAACTCCTGAGAGTCATCTATCTCATGGCGGCCTGGCACCCCTGCGGTGTGGTAGTGGGCAATGTAGGCGTGGTTGTCACGGATGGTTCTGATGACATCTCCTTCATCAATCTGCATGTGGTAGATATCATAGAGCAGCTTGAAGTTTTCAGACCCCAAGCGTTTAGCAAGCTCCACGCCCCAGGCGGTGTGGTCGCATTGGTAGTCTTTATGGTCTATCTTGCTGTTCAGCAGTTCCATCACCAACACCACCTTATGTTTTTCCGCCAGCGGAAGTAGCTTTTTTAAACCTTCCACACAATTCTTCAAGCCGGTTTCATCATCTAGCCCATTGCGGTTGCCGCTAAAGCAGATCAGGTTGGTGTACCCGGCCTTGGAAACCAACGGAATCATTTCAGAATAATTTTTCTGGAGCTTGGCGTGGTACTGCGGATGGTTAAACCCTTCGGTCAGGCTGATCTCGGCGCCATTGCACATAGTAGAAACCAGACCGTACTTCTGCAACATAGGCCAGTCTTTAGGGCCTACCAGATCAATTCCTTTTAAGCCTAATTCTTTAGCCGCTTTGCACAGTTCCTCCATTGGCATATCATTGAGGCACCAGCGACAAACAGAGTGGTTTATATTTCCTTTGAGCATGTAGGCAGGTTCTTTTTTCTCAGAGGCAAAACTAGAGATGCCGCCGGTAGTAGCCACTGCCGCGGCACCGGCCAATAAACCTTTCAGGGCAGTTCTTCTTTGGCTTACGTTTTTCATGAGAATTCTAGTTTAGGGTAAGCTGGTAATTGCCGGGGCTTTATCAGTTTCGGGCTCAAAAGCAGGTACTTCTTTGTTGGGGTCTTTCTCATCTTTGAACGTTAACAAGAACAGCAGCGCTACCGCAGCCGCAATGCCAGCCGGCACCAGCCAAATGCTCTGCCAAATATTTTCTCCGCCCAAGCCTCTGTAGTACTCGCCTATATAACCGGCTACCCAGAACCCAATTAACATACCCACGCCGTAGGTGGCCAGTGTCACTAAACCTTGCGCAGAACTCTTGTACTTCTCCCCTGCCCGGGCATCGGTGTAAATCTGGCCAGACACAAAGAAGAAGTCATAGCAAATGCCGTGCAGGGCAATGCCGATAATCAGCATGAACGACAGTTCCCCCGCGTTGCCATAGGCAAACAGCACGTACCGCAGCGCCCAGGCCACCATGCCCACCAGAATGGTCTTCTTAAAGCCGTATTTGGAGAAGAACACCGGAAGCAGCAACAGGAACAACACCTCTGAGATTTGCCCAATGGTCATTTTACCGGTAGGGTTGTCCAAACCGATGTCGGTCAGGAAGGGGTTAGCGTTCTGGTAGTAAAAAGCCAGCGGAATACAGATCAGTACCGAAGCCAAAAAGAAAATCAGGAAATTTTTGTTCTTTAAGAGCTTTATGGCGTCTAGCCCTAGAATCTCAGAAATGGAATTGCTTTTGCCGTCATTTTTAACCGGTGGCGTTTTAGGCAACATAAAACTGTAAATACCCAGTATGAGAGAGGCCACACCGGCCATCATGAACGTGTTCCGGAGCATGCCCTGCCCAATGCCCTCGGCAGAATCCCAATGAAAAATATAGCTGATAGATAAACCTGCCGCAATCCAGCCAATGGTACCCCACACTCTGATCACCGAAAATTCTTTCTCGGGGTTCTTCATTTGCCGGAACGAAACAGAGTTTACCAAGGCCAAGGTAGGCATGTAGGCAATCATGTACGCGAGCACATACGGGTAAAAAGTACTCACATCATTAGAATTGTACATCTGGTACATCAAAAAGGCGCCCACCAAATGCAGAATCCCAAGAATCCGCTCCGCATTAAAGTATTTGTCAGCAATGAGCCCTATAATAAAAGGCGCGATGATGGCCCCGAACGACTGGGTGGAGAACACACTGGCGGTCTCTAGCTCAGAGGCTTTCAGGTTATTGCCCAGGAACGTGCCGAGGGTGACAAACCACGCTCCCCAGATGAAAAACTCCAGGAACATCATGGCTGATAATTTGGTGCGGGTAAGGGTATTCATGGTTTGTTTGTTAGTTGTAAGGTTTGTTGTTCGTTATTAGGAGCAAAAGTTCTGCAAAAACGCTAAATCCTGTTTTCAGCCTACTTTAAAGAAAACAAGCTAAAAACAGAAGAGCAGCCCATCCACCTCTTTTCTTCTGCCGCAAGTTTAGCAACAGCGTAACTTGTGGCTCCTATGGTGAAAGTTTTCAACTTTAGTAATGCACCTGCCTTGTCACGCAAGTTGAAAACTTGCCGCAATGTTGGCTCCAAGTTACGCTGTCGCTAAACTTGAAGCAGGCAAGCTGACATACAAGTGCCTCCTATCGGCAGTCGTTTCTGATGCTTTCTGATTTTGGCAGGATTTCTAAAAACCAAGCCTAAAACAAAACTACAGTCGTTTGATCATGATGTTCTTGAACCACACATCATCACCGTGGTCTTGCAGGGCAATCTTACCCGATTTAAACGTACCGAAACCAGGCATCTGAGAGAATTTGCTGCCCGCAATCATGTTCCGCCAGTTATCGTCCCACATGGTGGTGGTGAGCACCTTTTGGCCGTTCTGCACAACCTCCAACTTTCCGTTCTGGCTGATGATTTCCACCCGGTTCCATTGCCCGGCAGGCTTTACGGTTTCAGGGCTGCTGGCTACCAGATCGTACAGGTCTCCGGCGCGGTGCTTGTGGATTTTGGCATCTGGGTGGCCGTCGTTGTCCAACACCTGAATTTCAGGGCCAGTCTGCCACACGTACTGGTATTTGGCTGGCTCATCCTGCACATAGATGATAATGCCGCTGTTGCCGTTCTGGGCTATTTTCCAGTCTAGCTTCAGGTGGAAATCTTCATAGCTTTCTTCGGTGACAATGTCACCGCCTTCATTGGTTTGCCAGTCTTTCTTGGCCGAGGCGTCCAGACGCAGCATGCCGTCTTCCGCTTTCCAGGCTTTGCCGGCGGTTTCCTTTCCGTAGCTGTGCCAGCCGTTGGTGGTTTTGCCATCGAACAAGGGCTTCCAGTCAGAGCTCTTGGCATTGGTTTGTGCGTTTGACATGGTGTTTCCAGTTTGTGAGGACTGGCAGGACAAAAGTGCCGCCAATGATAGCACGGGTAATATTCTTTGGATCAACATCAGTTTCAATTATTTTTTAAGAGACATTACATATTGAGCCATGGCTTTGGCGTCTTCTTCGCTCATATTTGGGTGAGGGGTCATAGGAATCTCGCCCCATACACCTTTGCCTCCTTTAATAATTTTCTCAGCCAGATAATCCAGTGTTTTTTCGTTCACCTCATACTTTTGAGCTACGGCCTCATAGGCCGGCCCTACTAATTTCTGGTCGTTACGGTGGCAGGCGGTACAGTCAGACTGGGCCACTAACTTGGCGCCTTTGTCGGCATCAGGCAGGGCGGTGGTTCCGGCGGTGCGGTCAGTGCCAATATTCATAACATTGGTGTCTACATCGGCGGGCTGACGGGTGGCCGCACTTAGCTGGGCAGAACTGGTAGAGTCTTTGTCCTGGCTTTCGTAGTATTTGTCATATTCGTTTGTAGAAGACTTACTGTTGCAAGCTGCCATGAGGGCGCAGCAGCTAAAAAGGAGTGCTAATTTTTTCATGATTTGTGTAAGAGGTAATTGGTAAGTGGTTTTCTTTTAGTGCCTTTCTTATTTCTGTTGATGTTTTTGATCCGTTTTCAGAAAAACAGGCCAAAAACAGATGATGTTAGTTAAAAATCAAACCACAAAATCTGTCCATTTCTCAGCGCTGGCGCTGCTGGCTACCACGGTGTCTATAAAGGCCATGCCGCGTACACCGTCTTCAACCGAAGGAAAATCAAGTGCCTCTTCAGACGGTGTGGTTCCTTCTAACCTAGCAGAAAGCGTTAAGGCAAAATTGCGGTACAGATTGGCGAAGGCCTCAATATACCCTTCGGGGTGGCCACCGGGCGTGCGGGTATTGTGCTGTGCGTAAGACGTAAGTCCGCCGGTTCCGGTCCGTAGAAGTTGGGTAGGTTTGTCCAGCCATTTCACCACCAGGGTATTAGGCTCCTGCTGCGCCCACTCCAAACCTCCGTCTTCGCCGTACACGCGTATTTTCAGGCCATTTTCCTCACCGGCCATCACCTGGCTTGCCGTTAACACACCGGTGGCGCCCTCGTTGAACCGAAGCAGCACGTTACCGTCGTCGTCTAACGCGCGGCCTTCTACCACGGTATTCAGTTGCGCGCACACCTGCTGTATCTTTTGCCCAGAAATGTATTCTGCCAAGTGGGCGGCGTGTGTTCCAATATCGCCCATGCAGCCGCTTTTGCCGGACTTGCTGGGGTCGGTGCGCCAGGCAGCTTGGGCGTTGCCCTCTTGTTCAGACAGCCTGCTGAGCCAGCCTTGGGTGTATTCTACCAGCACTTTTCTGATTTTGCCCAGCTCCCCTGCCTGCACCATTTGCCGCGCCTGCTTTACCATGGGGTAACCTGCGTAGGTGTGGGTGAGCAAGAGCAACAAACCAGTTTCCTGTACTTTCTGCTGTAATTGCCTGGCCTCTTCTAAGGTGAAGGCCATTGGTTTTTCAATCACCACATGAAAGCCTTTGTCAAGCGCCTTCAGGGCCGGGTCTAAGTGCACGTGGTTGGGCGTTACAATGCTCACGAAGTCCATCCGCTCGCCTTCCGGCAGAGCGCTTTCTTTCTCCAGCATCTCCTCATAGCTGTTGTAAACCCGGTGCTCGGGCAGAAACAATTCCCGTCCGCTCTGTTGCGCGTTTTCGGGGTTGGTACTAAGGGCACCACAAACCAGCTCAATGGCTCCGTCCATGGTGGCGGCTATTCTGTGGATGGCCCCAATGAAGGCGCCTTTGCCGCCCCCAATCATGCCCATCCGTAATTTTCTTTTCATGTTTTATGTATGCAGTATTGTCAAAAAGCCGAACCCGCCCCTCTTAAGAAGAAAGTTTGGTGTAGCAGACTTTTCTTTCAGTAATAACTTATTTCTGTTTTGCGCTTATTAATTATAAAAACAGTTCCAAAACACTGCCATCGCTGTGACACTAGTTAGTACACCTCGCATTGTGTTACAGACCTGCAAATATCTATGCCACTGCGCCAGAGTGATTCCCATTTCGCTCTTCCAGATTTACCAGTCTGGAAGTTTTCTGTCGGGGACTTATTAATCCCCATGCAGTCGCTTTCTGAATTAGCCCGCAACGGGGATTACAACTCCCCGACAGAGTGGTTCAGACTAACCGGTAGTGTCTGTTTTGGATTTAATTTCTGAAAAATAGGCCTAAAACAGATAATATCTCAATGTTTGGAGGAAAAACACTCTTCCTTACTTACGCCCAGGCTCTGTCTCCTTTTTTGTATGGAATACAGGCTTCATACTTGCCTGGCACCTCCACGTAACGAAGCGCCTGCGTCTGACCTACTTCTGAGGTAAAAAAGCCCAGCATGGTCAGCTCTTTCATCATCCGGAAATAATGGTTCGGTTCGCCTTCTTTCTTGTTTAACTGGTGCTCTTTCTGCTCTTTATCTAGCTGGGTAAGCAGAGCGGTGCGCTCTTGGGGCGTAGCTTTTAAGAAACCCTTATTGAATTTCTTCTTACTCGCTTCGTCCAGCTGGTCTATGCCTTTCATGAAGATTTTCTGGTCTTCTTTGGTATAGCAGTCTTGCACCATAACGGCCATAAAACTGCCAATTTCAGCAGCTTTAGCCCCAGGGGTGCTGGTGGCGGGCAATATAGTTTCGCCTACCTCATCTAGAAAAGTCACCTGATCTTGATTAAACAGGTCATTTACCTTAGCTGAGGAGGAGGAGGTGCAGGATACTAAGAGCTCGGCCCCGATCATGGTACCGCCCAATATCCAGCCTACAGCGGCAATTGCTTCTCGTCTGTTCATGTTATTTTGGTTTAGGCATTTCTGCCATAATTTCTCTATCCGTTAGTTGCTTCAGATTCTTCTTCAAAGCTCTTTCCGTTAAGCCCCAAGAGTCCAGCCTTTGCGGTACTCACGCTTGACAAATTGGTTTACTTCATCAAAATTGGTGACCCGCATGTTTTGGTTGTCCCACATCAATTTAATGTTGCGGCCTGGGTAGTCAAAACCACTGCCATCTGCTTTGGGCCGCTGCACATCAATGCCTCTAATGGCGAGGTTGGCCATGAGCAAAGCCTCGGTAAGCGGACCGGCAATTTCAAAGGGGGCACTGACTTCTTTTTTACCGTGACCGGCAATACCGGCCTCTACCCACTGGGCGTAGTGCCCGCCAGCTCCGCCGGGTACGCGGGCAAATTTTTGTTTCACGTTTACCTGCTCGGTACGCGAAGTAGGCAATAGTCTTGGGTTGGCTCCGTAGGTACTGCACATCATCTTGCCTTTGGTGCCCACGAACAGAGTACCGTTGCCACCATCGCCAAACAGCTCATTCGGACCTAATTCTTCTGGCCGAACCGGTTGTATGCCCCCGTCCATCCAGTGTAGGGTAACAGGGCCTTTGGTTTTGTTTGTCTTCGGGAAGGTAAGGGTAACGTGGCTAGATGGCGGGCAACTTTCAGGGAAATAACCCCGTTTGAATTCATCTACGTACACGCTGCCCACGCTGGCTTGTACATCAGTGGCGTATTTGAGATTCAGCACGCTGAAAGGCGCTTCAATTAAGTGGCAGCCCATGTCACCTAGGGCGCCGGTGCCGTAGTCCCACCAGCCGCGCCAGTTGAAAGGCACCAGTTTTGACACGTATTCTTTATAAGGGGCGGTACCTAGCCACAGGTCCCAATCCAGGTCTTTCGGCACTTCGGCTTTGGCAGTTGGCCACGGAATGCCCTGAGGCCACACCGGCCGATTGGTCCAGGAGTAGATGGTGTGTACGTCACCGATAATGCCGGCGTCATACCACTCCCGCAGTTGCCGCACTCCATCGCCGGAGGCGCCCTGGTTGCCCATTTGCGTTACTACTTTGTAGCGTTTTGCCGCATCGGTGAGCAGGCGGGCCTCATAAATATCATGCGTGAGCGGTTTCTGCACATACACGTGCTTGCCCAGCTGCATGGCCGCCAGGGTGGTGATGGCGTGGTTATGGTCTGGGGTGGAGACGGACACGGCATCAAAGTTCTTGTGCTCTTTGTCAAACATCTCGCGCCAGTCTCTGTAATACTTGGCCTTCGGGAACCGCTTTCTAGAATTGGCGGCACGACTATCGTCTACGTCACAGAGAAACGCTATGTCGGCTTTGCCGCTGTCATAAAAGCTCTTGATGTCGCTTTCACCCTTGCCACCAACGCCTACGCCGGCAATGATTAATCGGTCACTAGGAGCTAAAAAGCCCGGACCACCCAATACGTGGCGGGGCACAATCATGAACCCTGCCGCCGCTAAAGCGCCCGCTTTTAGAAACTTTCTTCTGGCACCGTTTTCCGGAAGGCTCTTTTTATCTTCTTCGGCCATTGTAATTGTGAAATAAAAATAATGCTTGAAAGGTAAGATATCAGATGTTCATTCTTTTCAGCTCACCTACCGCGTGATCAACGGCGCGCGCTGTAAGGGCCATGTATGTAAGTGAAGGATTCTGGCAGCCTGCCGAAGTCATGGCCGAACCGTCTGTCACGTACAAGTTGGGCGCATCCCACACTTGATTATGTTTGTTCAGCACTGAGCTTTTCGGATCACGCCCCATACGAGCGGTGCCCATTTCATGGATACCCTGCCCCATGGCGTAGCCCGAGTCAAAGGTAGACACGTCTTTAAAACCGGCTATTTCCAACATTTCTTTTGCGTCTTCAGCCATGTCTTTGCGCATCTTGAACTCGTTTTCTTTTATCTCACAGCTGATATCCAGCACCGGCAGCCCCCATTTGTCTTTCTTATTTTTGTCAAGGCGCACAAAGTTCTCGTGGTACGGAAGGGTTTCACCAAACGCATTGATGCCCATTCGCCATTCGCCCGGCTCGCTGAGGGCATCTTTCAATTCGCCACCAATGTTCATTTCAGCAATTTCGCGGCCCCAGTTAGAGCGGCTGGCGCTGCCTTGGTAACCGAAGCCCCTGATGTAGTCACGCTTGTCACCGTTCACGTTCCGGAAACGCGGTATATAAATACCGTTAGGCCGGCGGCCGAAATAATATTTGTCTTCGTAGCCTTCCATGGTACCGCTGGCGCCGGTTCTGAAGTGGTGGTCCATGAGGTTATGGCCTAGTTGCCCGCTGCTGCTGCCCAAGCCTCCCTCCCACACATCGGTGGCTGAGTTCATGAGTACCCAGGTGGAGTTCAAGGTAGAGGCGTTCAGGAAGACTACTTTGGCGAAGTACTCGTACGTCTGGTTTGTTTCAGCGTCAAGTACCTCTACACCTGTGGCTTTCTTGGTGTCTTTGTCATACAAGATCTTCGTCACAATAGAGAAAGGCCGCAGCGTGAGGTTTCCGGTAGCCATAGCCGCCGGCAACGTAGCAGACTGGGTGCTGAAATAGGCGCCAAACGGACAACCCAACCAGCACTTGCTTCTATACTGGCAATTAACGCGGTCGTGGTGAGGTGCCGTGAGGTTGGCTACCCTACCAATAATCATATGCCGGTTGCCTTTGTAGTGGGCTTTAATACGGGCAGCCACATCTTTCTCCACGCAGTTCATCTCCATTGGGGGCAGAAAGTCACCGTCTGGCAAATGCGGAATGTTTTCTTTAGAGCCGCTAATGCCCGAGAACTTTTCAACGTAGCTGTACCATGGCTCCAGGTCTTTGTAGCGGATGGGCCAATCAACAGCTATACCGTCTTTGGCGTTGGCTTCAAAATCTAGATCAGAGAGCCGGTAGCTTTGCCGGCCCCACATAAGTGAGCGCCCCCCCACGTGGTAGCCGCGGTACCAGTCAAACCTTTTGGACTCTGTGTAAGGGCTTTCTTTTTCGTTTACCCAATATTCCAGGTTCATTTCATTCAGCGGGTAATCGCGCTTTAGAACAGGGTAGTTCTCTATCATTTCCTGGGTACGGCCTCCACGGTGGGGAAATTCCCATGGAGCCTTGCTCGCGTTCACATAGTCTTTGATGTGCTCTATGTTTCTGCCGCGTTCCAGCATTATTGTCTTTAGTCCTTTTTCGGTTAATTCTTTGGCGGCCCAGCCACCAGAAATTCCGGAACCAATGACAATTGCATCGTAATGATTATCGGCCATATGCTTTTGTTAGCTTAGTAGTATAAGGGTTTTCAGGTTTGGTTTTAGGAAAGTAAAATGCCGCAATGCCAACATTAGACCTTTCTTCTCTGCCTTTGTTAAAAGGATAGCAACAGAAAAGACTTTTAATAATAATTTTTTAAATCCTGAAAAGCAAACCACCTTTCTTAAACAGCAGGCTTTATGAGAGAATTAATAAAGTTTTGCCGCTTTATTCTAAAAGGGTTCTTATAGGCGTTAGGCTTAGAGATAACGTAGGCGAGTGTAGCTCTACCTTTCCTGCATTTCTTCTTCTTAAGGGATGCCCTTCACTACAGACAGACTATTAGCTGTTCTGCAAGTGGAGAAGCAGAAAAGAAATGAGGCCTGAGTGCAAGCTATAATTTCCGAAGCTCCTGTTTCTGCTGTTTTTAAGAAAACAGGCCAGAAACAGGGGCTTCGGGAAAATGAGACTCAGTAAAGTGAGAAGCCGTTACTCTTTCACACCTAAGTCTTGCATGGTAACCAACGGAGTATCTTTTACCACCTCCTGCTTTAACTCCTGAAATCCGTTTTCTGGATACTGGTAGCCGTCTTGGGTAAGCTCCCATAGCATGGGCGCCAGATTAAGGGTGGTAGCCTTGTAGCCTTGCATGATAGCACCCATGTTACCGGTTCCTTTTGACAGGCTGGCTTCATTTTCAATTTCAAAGGGGCCGGTAAAGCCTTTTTGCTTTAAGGTATTCACAAAGGCCCTCCAATCCATGCTGTCAGAACCTCCGAAACCGGGTAGCATTGCCTCATAGTTATGACGGTCCCACTCGTGCTGTGCGGTGGGTACTCCGGCATTTTGCGCCAACTGGGAATCTACTTTTTGCAAGGGGTACATGTTGCCCCAGTACACATTGTTTCCGTTGCGGGTGCCTTTTACGTGTATGCGGTGCAGGCGCCCCATGTCTGTGTGCTGAATTACCTGACTTGGGTCTACATGCTGCCAAACGTCATGTGATGGGTCGTAGATTTCGCCGTGGGCTTTGCTGGGAATAAGCTGGTACATAAGTTTACGCGCCGCCAGCACGCCAGGAAGATTGTTGAATGTACCGGTATAGCCAGCGGAACGCCAGCCTTCCATGGGGCAATTCTCATACAGCACGGTCACGCCTAAATCTTCCGCATATTTTATGATAGGGGTAAAGATGCGGGCGTACTCTTCCAGATTTTTCTGGAAGCCGTTTTCTTGGTTTCCGAGGTCATGGTTGTAGCCTACAAAGGTGCCTACCTTTACATCATTGGCATCGCCGCCCAAGAGGTGCGCCATCCGAATGAGCCTGAGCAGGTGGTTCTGGTTTTTCACGCGTTCTGCCGGGTCTCCCCCAATCAGGTTGTCAAACGCTCCCAATGATAGTCTCAGACGGTTTTGGTTGAATTTCTCCAACAGCGCCTTTGCATCTTCCGGCTCAAAACTCTCATAATTCAGGTGGGTGGCTACAAAGTCATCGCGGGTGCCGTCTTTTCTGAACACGCACACATCCAGCCCCTGCACTCCTACTTCCTTTGCTTTTACAATTACTTCGTCTAAGGTTAATTGGTCAAAAGCTGAGGTCATTATCCAGATGGGGTTGTTCATGGCGGTGTTAGTTGAAAAGAGTTTTACAATTGTTAGTGAACCCGCTACAGGAAGGCTCAAAGCCATACAGCCTGCCACTCCTGAGCCGGAAAATCTAAAATTATTAATTCTATGCTTCCTGCCAAACCATTGCTACAACTCTTTCCTGAAGTTTACCTGTACAAGGCACTCGTTTTAGCCCTGTTTTCAGAAAAACTAGGCTAAAACGTCTTTCTTATCTATTTATACTTTTCATGAGGCCTCCCTGCCAAATGGCAACAGAATGAAAATAGCAGACCGTTTAGGCAAGACACACAAAAAAAAGCTCCTGGCAATGCCAGGAGCTTTTGAAGCAGGTTAGTGCAAAAATCTTGCACGTTCAATTATCTAGTTACTACAAAGCGCTTAGAAACAGTTCCGCTGTTAGACACCAGGCGAAGTACGTATACACCCGGAGCCAACGTTGAAGAGTTTTCAGGGGAGAACCAGGTAACGTCATGGCTTCCGGCCGCAAAGGTGCCTAGGTCTTTTGACAACACTTTTACGCCGTTCAACGAGAACACTTCCAGCTGAACAGCAGAAGGCTTGGCCAAACCAAATTTAACGGCACCTTCAGTTGCCATTGGGTTAGGGTAAACCGAGGTCAGCACGAACACGGCTGGAGTGCCAAAATTACCACTAATAGAAGTTAAAGACGCTCTGTTCACTACTACCGTGTACGTATTTACGGTTGTACCGTCTTGTGCTGTTACCACAGTAGTGATGGTATTTTCGCCTACAGCCAAGTCTATGTTGCCAGAGGCGCTTCCGCTGGCAACGGCAGTACCGTTAACCGTAACGGTTGCAGTCTCGTCGGCTACGGTTGGGGTTACTGTCATTGAAGTAACACTATTGGCTACAGATGCGGTGTAGTTCATGGTAGCGGCATCAAAAGCTGGAGTTAAAGTTCCGGCACTCAGAGCCAACCCAGAAAGCGCTGCATTGGTAGAGGCCGCAGCTCTATTTACCGCCACGGTGTAGGTTTTAGTTGTAGCACCGTCTTGTGCCGTAACCACAATGGTAATGGTATTGTCTCCAACGACCAACGGAACGTCAGCTGAACCGGTGGCTCCCGTTAAAGGTGAGCCATTTACCGTAACCTGCGCATTGGCATCGGCTAAAGTAGGCGTTACCGTTAAAGAAGTAGTTGAAAATGGCACCGTAGCTGTGTAGGACAAAGTAGCCGCATCAAAATCAGGAGTAAGAGTACCGGCGCTAATGGTCAGGTTGGCTAAATCAGCATTAGTAGAGGCCGCAGCAGTAGTAAACTCTTGTACCGCTCCGTAAGATGTACCCACTTCATTCATGGCATACGCTCTTACATAGTATTTGGTGTTGAAGGCAAGCCCTGAAATGGTTTCAGAGAACACACCTGAACCTCCGGTGGTAAAGCTATCTTTCACATGACCATCAGTACCTATGGTTGGTTCTACAGCTGTTTCACTGGCCACGTAGACCACACCACGCTCCGTAACTTTCGCTCCGCCGTTAGCGGTCACATCTCCACCTAAGGTAGCACCCACACCCGTTATGTTGCTGGCAGTGGCAGTGGTTACAGTTGGAGCCACCGGTGCCATCATCTCGCTGGACATTTCTTCTGTAGCCGAGCTAGAATTCTGAGGGTTTGGTGTAGACAGTACAAAGTCAAAGCTATTGTCGTTGCTGTCAAAGCCATTGCCTTTGAGCTCATCTGCACCACCTGCTGCCATGGTAGCAGCTGTTGAATAGTTGTTAGCTTTTCTTTCAAGGGCAGTCAACTCATTTGTATTAGGCGCACGGAACGTTTCATAACCATTGGCGGCACCGACTGTACCCGCGGCGTTCGCCTCACCCCAGCCAAGTAAATCAACAATCTGAGCATCAGTTGGATTGGCTCCGGTAACGGCAGTGTTGTTGTTCGCCAACAATATTTTTCCTCTAAAACCTGATATGTTTAATGAACCAGAGGCATCTGGCGTTGGAATGGCTGAAGCACCTGAGCTACCTAATTCTTTCACCAGGAAGTAACCCTTGGCTTTAACAGTACCAGAAATAGTATGCACCGCCCATGAAGAGCTGGTAGAGCCCGCATATTGAATAGACCAGTTTTCCATTACTATATCCTGATCAGTAGGGTTGTACAGCTCTACATAGTCTGAAGAGTAAAGAGCGCCAGCGTTACCGGCTCCTCCGTATACTTCACTTATCACTAAGTGATCTGTCAGCGCTCTGTTCACCCTAATGGTGTAGGTGCTGGTAGTAGTACCATCTTGAGCGGTAACTACCACATCAATTGCATTGGCACCAGACTTCAGGGCAATTTCACTAGAAGCGCTGCCGCTGGCCACACTTTGGCCATTTATGGTAACAGAAGCGCCAGCATCGGCCACGGTAGGCGTAATCATAATAGAAGTGGTAGCCGAAGAAACAGAAGCGCTGTAGCTCAGGGTTGCCGCATCAAACGCAGGAGAAAGTTTTCCGGAACTTAACGCCAAGCCAGAAAGGCTGGCATTTGTAGAGGCCGGGGTGGTGAAGGAGAAGACATCGCCGTAGGCGGTACCAGCCGCATTGATGGCATATGCTCTGGCGTAATAGGTGGTCATGCTGTTCAGACCTGCTATCTGCGCCGAGAATTCACCGGCTCCATTTTGGTCATGCGCTGCTTTCACAGCGCCGGTAGTTCCTATAAATGGAACAGCAGCCGAGGAACTAGCCATGTACACTACTCCTCTTTCTGTTACGTCAGAAGCACCCGCCTCAGTAACGTTTCCACCTAAGGTGGCGCTGTTACTGGCTACAGCAGTTGCCGTTGCGCTGACTACCGTTGGTATTTCCAGGCCTTCCGTAGCAGAACCGGAATATTGTGGGTTTTGAGTGGTAGCGATCATAAAGTCAAAGCTGTTTACATCGCTGTCAAAACCGTTGCCTTTGCGGGCATCAGCTCCACCTGCAGCCATAGTTTCTACAGTTGACGAGGCAGTAGCTTTTCTCTCAACGGCACCTGTAGTAGTAGCCACTGGGGCGGGAGCACCCTCATACCCTGTAGCCCTGTTAGCTCCGTCATTACCCCAACCAACTTTGTCTACAATGTGTGCACCGGTTGGGTTGGCGCCAGTAACTGTTTCGTTATTGCTGACCAACACTACTTTACCTCTTAAAGCAGCGGTACTTAAGGAAGTGTTGATAATATCAGCGTAAGGCACAGAAGCTCCGCCGTTACCGGTGGCACCTACTAACAAGAAATAGCTTTTAGGCTTAATCGTGCCGCTAAGCGGGAGTTTGGTCCAGGTGGTTCCGGTTTGGGTCGAGAATTGCAAAGACCAATCATCAAGCACCACATCTGCAGAAGTAGGGTTGTACAGCTCTATGTAGTCTTCTTTATAAGGAGAGGGTGTGTTTGCGCCTCCTCCTGACACCTCACTGATCACCACATGATTGGCTATTCCTCCGGTTTCATCGGATGCCGGGCGGTTAACATTAATAGCATAAGATTGTGTAGTGGTGCCATCTTCTGCTGTCACTACCACAGTAATGGTGTTGTCTCCAACTGCTAAATTCACAGGGGCAGAAGTTGCTCCGTTTGAGACCGCTGTGCCATTGATCGTGATGGTGGCATTGTCATCTTCCAGAACTGGAATAAAACTAACCAATGTGGTGTAGTGATTCACTGCAACGGCATAGCTGGTAGTAGCCGGATCAAAAGCAGGGTTGAATGTACCTGAGCTAATCTGCAGTCCGGCCAGGTTGGCGTTAGCACTGGCAACGGTAGTGGTAAATTCTTCTACCTGCCCATAAGAAGTACCCGCTGAATTGACAGCATACGCCCGAACATAATATTTTGTATTTGGTGTCAGACCAGAAATCACTTCAGTGAATGCACCTTCCCCGGCAGAGCTATTGGCGTCTTGTATATGGCCGGCTGTACCTATGGTAGGTTCTACGGCTGTGGCACTAGCTACGTAAACAACGCCTCTTTCAGTAACTTTTGCACCACCATTCAGGGTTACATCACCACCTAAAGTAGCCGTTTTGGCATTTACATCCTCTACAACCGCAGTATTCAAAGTAGGCACAACAACAGGCACCAAAGCGGCAGGCTCTTCAATAGAAGAACTCATATTCTGCGGATTGGGCACACTGGATATTACAAAGTCAAAGCTGTTGTCATTGCTGTCAAACCCGTTGCCTCTTTCATAGTCTGTTCCGCCCGCAGCCATAGATGCTCGGGTAGAGGTGTTGGTAGCTTTTCTTTCTATAGAGGTAGAGATAGAAGTGGCTGGACCAGCAGCTGTTTCAAAATCGTTGGCCGTACCCCAACCTATTTTATCAACTATATGATCACCGGTAGGGTTGTTGCCAGTAACTAAAGTATTGTTTTTCACCAATACCACTTTACCGCCTAATGCAGAAATACTAAGCCCGTTATGGCTGTCATCAGCAGTTGGAAGATCTGCTTCACCATCTCCGGTGGCTCCCCTGAACAGGAAATAACCTTTTGCTGGAATAGATTTAGCTGGCAAATTTGTCTTAGCCCAGTTTGAACCAGTGGCATCTGCTTCCTGAATAGACCAACCCGTTAAATCAATAGCTTGATTGGTTGGGTTATACAGCTCAACAAAGTCACTTTTATATGGTGCACCAACGTTTCCGCCACCACCGTATACCTCGCTAATTACTACGCGAATAATAGCTGGCTCAGTACCGGAACCCAAATGCTGGGGCGTAGGCGTGCTTGACACAATAAAATCAGCGTTGTTGTTATTGCTGTCAAAGCCATTGCCTTTTTTAGCGTCATCACCACCGGCTGCCATAGAAGTGGTTGTAGAAGTGCTGTTTGCTTTTCTCTCAACAGACGTGGAGTTAGAAGCAGCTGGCGCAGCTCCCGTTCCTTCATAGCCATTAACAGTACCGTAACCTACTAGATCTATAATGGTAGTACTAGTAGGATTGGCTCCTGTCAATTCAGTGGTGCTACTTACCAAAGCTACTTTACCGTTACTACCAGCTAAGTTAATGTTGGTTTCAAGATCAAAAGCCGGCAAATCTGGCATTGTAGTTCCAGTACCTGCTGCACCCTTTATCAGGTAAAAGCCTTTAGCCGGAATAGTAACATCAGGTAAGTTTACTTTATTGTTCCATGTAGTTCCTGTTGCAGACGCATACTGCACTGACCAACCATTCAGACTTACGGGAGCATCAGTAGGATTATACAACTCAATGAAGTCATTTTTAAAAGTTGCTCCATTGTTTCCGCCGCCGCCATACACCTCACTTATTACTACATGATTGGCCATTTGCCCGTTTGCCATTCCTGAGAAACAAAGAGCAAAAATTAGCAGGAAAAGGATCTGTTTCAGTTTAGGCAGAACAGCCCTTAGAGCAGCACTGTCAAAACTCTGCTGGTAAAGTTTTAGCATAAAGAATTAAGGTTAAAAAGTAAGAGTTATGGTTGTTGAAAAGGTATATGCAATTGGAGCTTTTATTATCAGAGAAGACATAAGCATTCGGAACTTTGCTGCCTTATCCGTTCCTGATGGCTGGCGCAAGTTTCACTTCTTTGCCTATTTATAAGTATGCAGCATTCCCACTGCTAAACTTAGCTTATTTTTTTGAAAGAGCAGTTAAAACTTTGACACCCAGCTAACAGACAAAAGGCAAAACTAAAAATTCATGACCTATTCCAACAAGGTGCCTCTCGATGTACTCTAGAGGCACCTTGTTATCTTAAAGCGGGTGGTGGTGCCTTCCTGATCTCATTATTAGCAGGCAAGCCTTCATCATTATCTTGTGATCACTACCCGTTCTGATACTGTGCCGCTGTTTGAAGTCAGGCGCAGTATGTAGGCACCAGGGGCCAATTTGTTTTCAGTCACCGAGAAAGCCTTTACCTCATGATAACCTGCTGCAAAAGTGCCTAGTTTTTTCTCCTGAACTTTTGCGCCAGCCGCAGAGTACAGCATGAATTGCACGGCAGATGCCTTTGGCAAGCCAAATTTTATTGTACCCTCTGCCTGCACAGGATTAGGAAACACGGCAGAAAGAACAAAACTTTTAGGTAATCCGGCCCCTGCTAATTCTTCACCTGCACTCGCCACTGTAGGTGATTCAGTAGGTGAGCCAGAGTATTGAGGACTTGGCGTTCCAGTAATTACGAAATCTTGATTATTGTTATTAGAGTCATACCCGTTGCCTTGGTTAACGTCTTCCCCATTAGGTCCCATAGATTCAGCGGTGGAAGTGGCAAAGGCTTTTCTTTCCAGCACCGAGGTAGTATTAGACGTTGGGGCAGGCATTCCCTCAAACCCAGTAGCCGCTGTACCTGTTTGGCCCCAACCAACCTTATCAATAATATGCGCCCCCTCAGGATTAGCTCCTTCCACAGGAGTAGTGGTGTTAACCAACACTACTTTCCCACGCAAAGAAGCAATGGAAGTACCACCTTGCAAATCAAAATGAGGCAAATCTGCCAAGCCGTTACCTGTGTATAACTTAATAAGAAAGTACCCTTTAGACTTTACAGTGCCGGTAAGTGGAGTGGCAGACCAAGAAGTTCCGTCTGCAGGGGAATATTGCACCGACCAATCGTTGATACTGATGTCAGCGGACGTGGGGTTATAAAGTTCAATATAATCTGAGTTGTAGGGAGCATCTGGATTCCCGCCGCCACCTGACACCTCACTAATCACCAAATGATCGGCAAAATCCTGACTAAGGGCAGAGCCAGCAGAGAGTAAGGCCACCATAAGCGGCAGGGCCATTTTTTTTAGGTTAGGCAGTAAAGATCCTACCACCACCCGTGAAGAATCTGGGGAGTAAAGTTTTTTCATAAAAAGGAGATAAGGGTAAAAAAGTGTTAGTTCGTTATATGTGAGAAGCTAAGAATAGTACTCATATTCAAATAAAGCCCCAATTAGAGAATCTCCCCCTTGGCCACTACAAGTAGCGCCCTATCTCCCTTTCAAGAACTGCTCTAAAAGCTATTTTTCATGTCTAATAAAATAATTTATTTTCAATATTGAAATAGGTTAATTAAAATATTTCACAACTAAGTATTGATACCTAACATTATAGACTTCCTCCAGACTTTGACATTCACTTTGCCTAAAACTGAGCTTTAGGCTCTATTTTTTGAATATAGAGCAAAACCAGCTTCTTTCGCAGTTATAGGAGGGGTAAAAAAAGAGCGGAAACCGTTAAAACGGTTTCCGCTCTTTTCATAACTCAAAATATTGGTAAGAAATTACATAGTCGAATTCGGGCTGCTGTCAGTTTCCACAATGTCGCTTTGGCGCAGTTGCACTGGCTGTGTTTTCTTGCGGAGCTTCATGTTCAGCATCTCTACTACCAATGAGAAGAACATGGCGAAATAGATGTAGCCCTTAGGAATATGCGCGTGCAGAGCCTCTACCATGAGCATCACCCCAATCAGAATCAGGAACGAAAGGGCCAGCATTTTCACGGTTGGGTGGTTGTTCACAAAATCACTCACCACTTTGGCGAACGCCAGCATGATACCCATTGAGATGACCACGGCCACAATCATGACACTTATGTGGTCTACCAAGCCTACCGCGGTTAAAATAGAGTCAAAAGAGAAGACAATGTCTACCATGATAATCTGAATCAGAATTTTACCCATGGTAGCCGTACCGCCAGATGGGCCATGGCTCTCTTCTTCGCCTTCCAGTTTGTTATGGATTTCGGTAGTGCTTTTGGCCAGCAGGAACAAGCCTCCGCCAAACAGAATGATGTCGCGCCATGAAACGGCAAACGGCTCATCTAGCCAGAACAGGTTCCAGGTAAAGAGCGGTTGGTTGGCGTTTACTATGTAGCTGATAAAAGACAGCAGAATAATCCGGAACACCAGCGCCAGCATGAGTCCTATGGTGCGTCCTTTCGCCTGCTGCTCTTTTGGCAGCCGCGACACCACAATAGAGATAAAGACAATATTGTCTATACCCAACACCACCTCCATAAAGGTAAGAGTGAGCAAGCTTAGCCAAACATCAGGGCTAGAAAAGACTTCAAACATAGTTTTAGGTTATAATAAGTAGTAGCTATAGCGCAGCAAGATAAAGCAATTAAACGCAGCTTGTACTACTTAGTTAGGCCCATGGGTGGTGAACAAAAGAACTGATGCAAGCCAAACCAAGCAGCCTAAGATTTCATGTTCACGAACTGTACCGGAAAACCTAGTTCGGCACCGCGCAGCATGGCTATAACATCTTGTAAATCATCTATCTTTTTGCCGGTAACGCGTACCTGGTCATCCATTATGGCCGGGGTAACTTTTAGCTTGCTATCTTTGATGAGCTTTACAATTTTTTTGGCGTCTTCTTTGTCAATACCGGCCCGAACCTTCACATCTTTCTTGACCATAGGCCCGCTGGGTTGGGCTTCGTTGCTGAAGTCAAGGGCGGTGGCGTCTATCTGCTGCTTTACTATTTTGCTCAAGATAATGTCTTCAATCTGACGCAGGCGCATGTCGTTCTCTGTGGTGATGTGCACCACATTAGACTTTTTGTCTAACTCTACAGAGCCTTTGGTGTCACGGAAGTCATAGCGTGTCTGAATCTCCTTCTTTACCGTATTTATGGCGTTGTCTAAGGTCTGGGGATCTACTTTGCTTACAATGTCAAATGAGGGCATAACAAAAATTTAAGGTAAAAGGATAGTATATAGTACCTACTTTGGTTGCTTTATGAGAAACAAACTTAGTAGATTTAGGCGATTTTAAAGAATTGAGATTAATTACGCAGTCATGCAGATTATAAAACCATCGACTTTTCACGAGTTTGAACAATATTACCGCTTACGCTACGAAATGTTACGGCGCCCCTGGCACCAGCCTCTTGGCAGTGAGCGCATGGAAGACGACGACACCGCCGTACATTTAATGGCCATCAATGAAGATTCTGGTGAAATTATGGGGGGGTGCCGCGTACACATGGAATCTGACACCGAGGCTCAGTTGCGCTTTCTGGCGGTTGGCCCTAAATACCAGAACAAGCAGGTAGGCCGTAGATTATTGCAGGCCGTGGAAGAAGAAGCGCGTAAATTGGGAGCCAAAGAGTTAATTGTGCAGGCCCGTGAGTACGCCAAAAACTTCTACAAGCGTAACGGGTTCACCGAAGAACACCCCACGCACCTTCTCTTCGGAGAGGTACAGCACTATCAGATGCGCAAGCCGCTTTATTAACCTTGTTTAAAGTTGTTTTTGGCCTGTTTTTAGAAAATCAGACCAAAAACAGCTCTCCCCCCATCTTTTGCAGAGCTACAACAACTGCTCTCAGTCTTCCTTTCCCCCATTTGCAGAGGTATTACCATCAGAGCCTTTAGGCTGATTTTGCTGGGCCAGCGTAGTCAACAGCGTTTCTTTTAGTTCTCTTACCTCTTGGTGCAACTGTGCCAATTGGCTGGCTCCGGCTATTTCGGTTTCTTTGCTGGCGGCGTCTCGGTCTAAAAAGAAACTAGCCAGTAAAGCTGTAAAGTACCCAAACACCGCAAAACCGTACAGGGCCAGCACGAAGCAAAGAGCCCTCCCCTCGGGCGTTTGTGGCCAATATTCGCTGCCCAATGAAATCAAAATCATGGCGGTCCACCACAGGGCTTCCCCGTAGGTGGCTAAACCGTTATCGGCTTCTTTTTCAAAAGCGTACATACCTGCTGAACCCGCCAGCAGCACCGCCAGCGTCAAGGCCATCATATAGCCGAAGCCCCGCCGCCCCATGGTGGCTCCCAAGCTTTTCATACCCCGGTTTAGGGAACTTAGCACCCGCACCAGCCGAATACCCCGCACCGCCCGCACCGTACGGAACACGCGCCAGAACCGGGCTAACCTAAATATCCGCAAGGCAGGCACCACGAGTGAAATAGCCGTGAGCCAATTTTCTTTCAGGAACAGTGCCTTCTCTGGAGCCAGAAAAAACCTCAGCAGAAAGTCCAGTATGAAAATTCCCCAGATACAATAGTTCACCAACTCCAGCACCGGCCCCAAGCCCCTGATAAACTCTACCACCAACAGCACCAGCCACACAAAACCCAGAAAAATCATGGGTCCTTCTAAAGCATGCTGAATCCGGCGCAGCAGTTGGCGACGCTCTTGGGTGAGGGCAGAATCAGAAGGTTGGGGCTTGGTAGAGGAATATGGGCGCATGAGAGGCACTGCTGTTTTCTACCCCATACGCAAGCAAGGCAGCTAAGTATATTTTAGACACACTTCGCTTGTAAGGCTGTTTTTGGCCTGTTTTTCTAAAAGGAGGTCAAAAACAGTTAACCTTCTTCTGAACTGGCTGTTTCTAATGTAACCACTGTTCTCTCTCTTGAGTACAAGTATCATCTTATCATAATACTATATAGAGATTTTGTCTACGCATACTCTTAAAAAATATACGCTCAAAACGCTGTCAGTCATCCTCTGGATAATTGGCTCTATTCTGTTTCTGGTGGTGCTGATTTGGGTGGCACTTCTGATTCCGGCTGTACAGGATTTTGCCACCCAGAAAGCGGAAAACTGGCTAGAGAACAAGATTGGCACTAAGGTGGAAATTGGCAAGTTCCGGAGCGACCTACGTAAAGACCTACTGCTGGAAAACGTGTACCTGGAAGACCGGCAAGGCGATACGCTCTGGTACTCGGAGCATTTGGCGGCCAATCTTGACATCTTTGGGCTTATTCAGTCTAAAGTAGGTTTATCGTCATTGGAGTTGCGCAACGCCACTGCCCACATTGAACGCACCCTGCCCGACAGCGCCTTTAACTTTAACTACATTTTAGAAGCCTTTGCCACGCCCGCTGACACTGCCGCCGTTGACACCACCAGTGCTGGCTTTACCTATGACATTGGCTCCATTGATTTACAGAACATCTACCTGACCTATAAAGACGAGGTAAACGGCCAGAACGTGCGTACCCGCGTAGGCAACCTGAATGTGGGCATGGATGAGCTGGACCTGGAAAAAGAAATCTATCGCATTGGAGACATTGCCCTGAAAGATACCTGGGTAGACATGGTGCAAACCAAAGTGCCGCCAGACACTGAAGAGGAAACGCCCCTGACCATGCAGTTTGGGCTGAAGAACGTGGCCTTAGACCGGGTAAAGCTGAAGTACCGGAACGGGGTGTCGCGCCAGTACATTGACGCCAACATTGGTACCGCGCGCTTAGATGCGCAGGATATTAATCTGGAGGAAACCCGCATTGACCTGAACACGCTGGAGCTGCACAACAGCGTGCTCGCGTACGGCCACAACGCCGACCTGCCCGCTGAGTACCGCGTGGTGAACCCCAAAAAAGTAATTGAGGCACTGGAGAAGTCTGTAGAAAAGTCTACCGGACAAACCGTGAACTGGGTGGTGCGGCTAGACAAACTGAACGTAACTGAGGTAGATGCATCTTTTACTAATTATGACGCGCCTAAGCAGCCCAAAGGCTTAGACCCTAACTACCTGCTGGCCCGGAACCTTAACATACAGCTGCAAGACCTCTACTTCAGCAACAACAGCACTACAGCCCAATTAAACCAACTGAGTTTTCAGGAGCAAAGCGGCTTTGAAATAGAGCGGTTTACCGCCGGCATTGTGTTTGACTCAGTGCAGACCGAGCTGAACGACCTGGTGCTGAAAACCGGAAACAGCCGCATTGCCCGCCACATCAGAGTAGGATATCCGTCTTTAGAAACAGCCGCCGAAGATCTTAGCAAACTCACGCTGAACGCCGACTTTGAAAACACGTACATCGGTTTTGAGGACATTGCACTTTTGCAGCCGGCCTTGGCAAACCAACCTCCTATTGCAGGAAACCTGAACCAAACCGTCCGGCTGAACGGCTCCGTGAACGGGCGCATGGACAACCTGCTCATCAGTAACCTGCGCGTAAGCGGGTGGCGCAACACCGAACTGGCCGCTAGCGGCCGCATTAGAGGCTTGCCTAACGTAGACAATCTTTTTGCCAACGTACAGGTGAACCGCCTGCACACTACCGCCGCTGATATAAAATCATTGCTTCCGGCGGGTACCCTGCCAGCCAATATTACCTTACCGCCCTCTATTGACTTAGAAGGTTCTTTCAGCGGCTCCATGACCGCGTTTGATGTAGATGCCACTCTTCGTACCACCTTCGGCAACGCCATAGCCAAAATTGACATGGAGCCAGGCAGAGCACCGGGCCAGGAGCAGATAGACGGTACCGTTCGGCTGATCAGGTTTGATTTAGGCAGGCTGCTGCAAGATACTACCTTGGGCCGGGCCACCTTGGTAGCCAATATTGACGGCACGGGCATTACACCAGAAAATATGGTTGCCAACATTGAGGGAACGGTGCAAAGTCTGGAATACAACGGCTATAACTACCAAGGCATTGCCTTTGATGTAGACGCCAACCGTAACAGTTATGCCGTTAACGCCACCAGCACCCAAGACGAAAACCTGGATTTTGACATCAATGGCACCATTAACTTAAGAGGCGAAGAGCCGGTAGTAAACCTGAACACTAACATCCGCTCCATAGATTTTCAGGCACTAAACCTGTACCCTGAAGACCTCCGGTTGCGCGGCGATATAAAAGTAGACATCAACGGGGCCAATATTAACACTTTGGATGCCACCATCTCGGCTACTGATGCAGCCATTACCACTAACAACCAGCTCATTGAATTTGACACGTTAAACGTGACGCTGGCCCAGCGGCCAGGCCAAACAGAGTTACGCATCAACTCAGATGTTTTGACGGGCTTCTTAGACGGCAACATCCCGTTGGGTGAATTGGCACCCGTGCTCATGGCGCACATTGACCGGTACTATGACCTGGATGGTGACCCTTTCCAAACGCCTGACCGGCCCCAGCAGTTTACCTTTGGTTTAGACTTACACAAGCCAAGGGTGCTCACCGCCTTTGTTCCAGGCCTCGACCGGCTTCGGCTAGATACATTATATGGCTCATATGACAGCAGAACTGCTAACCTGCAGATAGTAGGGCAAATTCCGAGGATGCGCTACAGCGGCTTCCGGTTAGATTCTATTGCACTGGCCGTAGACTCTAACCCTGACCAGCTGAACTACAACATCAGGGCCAACCAAATCAGGCAAGACACTTCCTTTAGGGCTAATAACATTGTCTTGAGCGGCAACGTGCAAGACAACGTGGTGGCCTTGCGGGCTGCCAATGTAAGTGAAGCCGGAGAAGACGAATCGCATATTGGGCTGCGCCTCCAGCAGATAGCCGGAGGCTTTGAGATCAGCTTGGCTCCAGACCTGCTACTCAACCGAGACCCTTGGCAGGTAACGCCTGATAATTTTATCCGCTATTTTACAGAGTCAGGTGCCATGGTGGCAAACAATCTGAATCTCTCCAATGGGCCCATGGCCATTAACCTGCAGAGCCAGAACCCCAACAGCCGCACCTCACCGCTCAGCGTGAACCTGCAGAACATTGATGTAGGGTACTTCGCCCGCGCCATTATGCAGCAAGACAGCCTGATAGACGGTACTTTGAACGGACAAGCCACCATCACTGACCCCACAGGCGATTTGACCTTTACGGCAGATATGAATCTGGCCAACTTTAAATACCAGAACATGCCGGTGGGTGACCTGACCCTTGATGCCAGAAATGCTGGTGGCAGCCGCTACGAAGTAACCGCCGCCCTAACCGGCAACGGCAACAACGTTACTTTAGGCGGTTATTATTTGGCCACTGGAGATCAGCCTATGTCTTTTGACGTGAACTTTGAGCAGTTCAACCTGGCCAGTGTTCAGCCTTTCACCTATGGCATGCTCAAAGATATGAGCGGTGCCATATTAGGCTCGGTTGCGATTAGGGGCACTATGGAAAACCCCAGCGTGGCAGGCGATCTAAGGTTTAATGACGCCGCCTTCAACGTAGCCATGCTCAACTCTGTATACCGCGTACCAGATGAGCGCCTAACCATCAATAACCAGGGCATCCGGTTCGATGAGTTTGCGCTGCTGGACTCTCTGGGCAACCAAGCCGTGATCAACGGACAAATTCTGACTACCAACTTCCTTGACTACCGGTTTGACCTGCGCGCCACTACCGATGACTTTTTGGCGATCAACAGCACAGCAGCTGACAATTCGCTGTATTACGGCACTGTATATGTAGACAGCGACACCCGCATTACCGGCGACCTGAATGTGCCCATCATCAATACCACCGTTACCGTTGGGCCTAACTCTAACTTCACGTATGTAATGCCCGATGAGCCTGTTACCCCGAGCAGGGAAGGCATAGTTGTTTTTGTAGATGTTGACAGTACCCGCAACCGCTTCCTGGGTCGGCAGAAAGAAATAGATACGGTAGACGCAGTAGTACAGGGCATTGACCTGACCATGACCTTGAGCATTACTGACGATGTACCTATAACGGTAATTGTAGACGCCAACGCCGGTGATCACCTAACTGTGCGAGGCAATTCCACCCTTAATGTGGGGTATGACGTAAACGAAGATATTACCCTGACTGGCCGCTTTGATGTGACAGAGGGAGCTTATGAGATGAGTTTATATGAACTGGTAGAGCGCCGGTTTGAGATTTCGCCGGAAAGCTACATTGTCTGGAACGGAGACATGTTTGACGCTGACGCCAACATTACGGCTATTTACAATGTAGATGCGGCCCCGTATGAACTCATGGCTTCGCAACTCTCCGAAGTGCCGGACCAATACAAGCAGAAGTTACCGTTTGAGGTACACCTGAACATGAAAGGAGAGCTCATGAACCCTGCCATCTCTTTCAACATAGAGTTAGAAGACGAGGCCCGTGGTGAGGGCGACATTGAGGCCCGACTAGAGCAGTTAAGCCAACCTACCCAGGAATCTGAACGCACCAAACAAGTATTCTCGCTTTTGGTACTGGGCAGGTTTATGGCGCCTGACCCATTGGCCAGCTCTGGCGGCGGCGGCCTTGGCGGCGCCCTGCGCGGCAGTGCCAGCGGGGTGCTCACAGACCAGCTTAACGCCCTCACCGGAAAATACCTGGGCGGACTTGGCCTTGATTTAGGGGTTAACTCTTATGAAGACTATTCTACCGGCGAAGCCGAGAACCGCACCCAACTTAACGTGGCCCTACAGCAACAGTTGCTGAATGACAGGTTAACTATACGTTTCGGCAAAAACTTTGACTTGGAGGGCAGTGACCAAGGTGCGACGGCAAATGCCAGTGGGTTTGCCGGCGATGTCTCTGTGGAATATTCCATCACGCCAGACGGGCGCCTGCGGATGCGGGTTTTCCGCCAGAACAGCTACGAAGGCTTCTTAGACGGGCAGCTCATGAGAACAGGCCTGACGCTTATTTACCAGAAAGAGTACGACAACCTGTCTGAGCTTTTCAAAAACACCGGAAAAGTAAAATAATGACCATACACTTTACCCATATTTTGCGCACCTCCTCTCCTGCACTCTTAGGGCTGATTCTGCTTGTTCTTTTCTCATTGGCAGGGTGCAGCAGCACCAAGAGTGTGCCCCAGGGTGATTACCTCTACATTGGCGGCGACATCACGGTGAAATCTGAATATCCTGAAACGGCCACCAAAGACCTGGAAGGGGAACTCCAGGAGGCCATTCGGCCGCAACCTAACTCCTCTTTTCTAGGCATGCGCCCTAAACTCTGGATCTACAATGCCTTTGGCGGAAACAAAGAAAACAAAGGCATTGCCAAATGGATTAAAACCAGACTGGGTCAACCGCCGGTTTTACTCAGCGAAGCTTATCCAGAGAAAGTACAGGGTCAAATGGCAAACCGGCTCTACAACCTGGGTTATTTTAACCCTGCCATTGCCTATGAGGTAGACAGCACCAGCAAAAAGAAAATGGCTAGTGTACATTATACGGCCACTGTACAAAAGCAGTATACCATCCAGAAGATACAATTCCCGCAGGAACAGGACAGTATTTCTGAACGAATAAGAGCCACTGAGCCTAACTCACTGCTAAAAGTGGGCGACCCTTATAATCTACAGACCCTTATTGCCGAGCGGCTGAGAATAAACGAAGTCTTAAAAGAAGAAGGCTACTTTTTCTTTGACGAGAATTACCTGGTATTCCACGTAGACAGTACCCAAAACAACAAGGTAGATGTGTATGTGCGCATTAAACGCGAAGCACCTAACAAAGCTCTCATTCCGTACCGCTATAACCAGGTAACTATTTACTCTGACTTCGCTTCTGGTGACACCCTTGACCCTCAGGCTCCGCCAGTTCAGTATGAAAACTATAAGTATTACCCAGATGAGGAGACCTTTAAGGCAAGGGCAATTCTAAACGCGGTATTTATTACCAATGATGACTATTACAGCCGCAAGAAACATTTGCAGACCATCAACCGCCTCATGGATTTGGGCACTTTCAAGTTTGCCGAAGTAAGGTTCACGCCCCTTGATTCTGTTGGCCGAAATGGCTTGCTGAACGCAGACATTCTGCTTACCCAAGCCAAGAAAAAGTCACTGCAGGCCGAGGTGCTCATGGTTACCAAGTCGAATGGCTACGCAGGGCCCGGCATCAGGATTAACTTCAGAAACCGAAATGCTTTGAGGGGTGCCGAACTATTGATGCTCAACCTGATAGGCTCTATTGAATCGCAATCTGGAGGCGGAGCCCCTGAGCGCTCAAGTAACCTAACTTCTTTTGAACTTGGAGCCGATGCCGAAATGCACATTCCGCGCATTATTTCACCATTCGACATCAGAATATCTAATAGTATGTACCAACCCCGTACCAGGTTTATGCTTGGTTTCCGGTTTATTGACCGGCGGGAGTTTTTCCAGCAGAACTCATTCACGTTTGAGTACGGCTACAACTGGCGGCAAAGGGCTACTACTCAAATTTACATCAACCCCGTGCAGGTGCAGCTCTCCAGGTTAGGCAGCGTGACCCCAGAGTTTGAAAAGATTCTGGAAGACAGACCATTTCTGGCCCGAAGCTTTGACCAGCAGTTCATTATTGGGGGAAATTACCGGTTTGTGTACAACTCACAAGGCGTGGCAGGCAAAAAACACCAGTTCTACATCAGCCCAGGGCTTGACATGTCGGGCGGATTGTGGGGACTTATTTTCAGAGTAAAGAATGGCCGCCCCGCTGATCCTGACTTTCCTAACACCTTGAATGGGCAGGCCATCTCGCAGTACGTAAAGACCGATTTAGAAACACGCTACTACTTTAACATTACTGATAAGCTGGTATTAGCCACGCGCTTTATTGGCGGTTATGGCTTACCCTACGGTAACTCCAGAGTGTTGCCGTATATCAAGCAATACGGGGCAGGTGGCCCTAACAGCATCAGGGCGTTTGCGGCTCGTAGCATTGGACCGGGAACCTATGACCCCACCTCCGTCACCCGTGAAGGCGGAGTGGCGCCCGCTTTCTCCTTCTTTGACCAAGTGGGTGACATCAGGCTGGAGGGTAACGCTGAGTTCAGGTTCCCGCTCATGGACCCGTACCTGAAAGGAGCTGTATTTGTGGATGCCGGTAACATCTGGCTTGTAAATGAAGACCCAGACCGCCCCGGCGGACAATTCAGCGGCAACTTCCTGAATGAACTGGCTGTAGGTGCCGGTGCCGGCTTACGCATTGACGTGCAGTTCTTTGTTATCCGTCTAGACCTGGCTTACCCTCTCCGTGATCCTAATTACGCCGACCGCCCCACCAGTGGCCTCTTTGGCTCTGGGGTGCTGAACCTGGCAATTGGGTATCCTTTTTAATTGTTGGTTGTTGCTGGTTGATTGTTGCTCATGAATAGCGTCTGTTCAAAAGACTTTGTAGCGTCTAGAGGATCTGCGAGCCTCTACGCCACTAGTCGTTTTTGACGTGTTTTTAAGAAAATAGCCCTAAAACAGAGAATTAACCAGAAGAATACAAGAAGCCAATACAGCTAATTACACCTGGCAACTGGAGCAGAAATAGGTAGCCCTTCCGCCCACATAATCTTTCTGAATATTTGATGCGCAGTGCGGGCAATGTAAATGCGCATCGGCTGAAGCTGCGGCGGGAGCAGTATCCCACTCTCGGGCATGGATGAGGTAATGGGCCGGGAAGTTCCGGTAAACGGCTTCCGCTTCTATAGCTGTTTTCAGCACATCTCTTATTTTTTCTGCCAACAGCTCCACTTCTTTACCTACCAAAGAACCAGCGGGGCGTTCCGGATGCAAGCCAGCCTGAAATAAAACCTCATCGGCAATCCAGTTTCCTATCCCTGGGGCAATGCGCTGATCTAACAAAAGAGCTTTAATGGGTGCCTTTTTCCGCGTCAAGCCTATAGCCAACTCTTGGGAGGTGATTGTAAGAGCATCAGGTCCCAGCTTTTTTTGCTTCCGGAAGACTTCTACACTTTCTGTTATACCTATTCGGCCAAACTTACGGGAATCCAGAATGGCTAGCTTAAAACCATTTTGAAAGTGAAACATAGTACGGGCAAACCTTGGCGTATCAGCTTCATCTTTAAAATACGCCACATCGCCGGTCATTCCGAAATGAATAGTCACCACCTGCCCTTTCTCAGTAAACAAAAACAACTGCTTCCCCAGCCGCTGGCTTCCTGTGAACATATTCCCAATTAAAGCGCGCCTGAACTCATCCAGATCTAACAGAAGCTGACGTTTGGGGTCTTGCACCTCTACCTCGGATATGGCCTGCCCCAGGCTGGTTTCTTCTATAAAGCGACGGAAAGTTTCAACTTCAGGTAGTTCAGGCATTCTGTCTTGTTTTTTGCCTGTTTTACGAAAACTAAATCAAAAACAGTAGAGCTTATTCAAAATTTAGATTTCATCTGACAAAGGCCATTGCAGCTCTTAAGTCAAAACTCTATCAAAAAGACCGTATTTAATCCGCAACTTTAGATGGCTAGTACCGTTTGGTGTGTACCCCCTCTTTAGTAAATCCTTCTCCTGTTTTCCGGCCATTTTTTAAAAATCAGCCAGAAAGCAAAATTTGAGTTGCCAAGTTTACATCCTATTAAGAAAATTTCCCGCAGTCATGGAAACACCTACCCTCACTATTGAACAGCTCCGCTTTCCGGTGGGCCGTTATGAGCTACCTACTGTTTTTCAATCTAAAATAGTTAAAGAAGCCATGGCAGCTATTGAAGACTTACCTGCTCAATTAGTAGATGCTGTCTCTGGTTTATCAGAAGAGCAACTTGACACACCCTACCGCCCCAGCGGGTGGACCTTACGCCAGGTAGTTCATCACCTGCCAGACAGCCACATGAACAGCTATATTAGGTTTAGGTTGGCGTTAACCGAGGAGCGCCCTATCATAAAGCCCTATGATGAAACTGGCTGGGCGCAATTACCTGATGCCTGTACTGCTGACCCCGCTGTTTCTTTACAGCTATTAGCTCCTTTGCACGAACGATGGACCATGTTACTGCAATCGCTTACGTTTGAGCAGTGGCACCGCACCTTTGTGCACCCTGAGGGCGGAGAAATTTATCTTTTTCAGGCAGCTGGCCTCTATGCCTGGCACGGTAGGCATCATTTGGCCCACATCATGTCATTAAAAGAACGCATGGGCTGGTAAGACTATCAATTCCAACAGAAATTAACCTTTCCATCAAAATCTTAAGCTGAATAAGAACAGGAGGCGTGTTAAAAAGCTGATTTATAATCAAATTTAATTTAATTTAGTCGGAAGTTTTTTTTCTGACGATGCGCCTTACTGTTACACTTTTTTTCATTTCAGCCTACTGGTCCATACTCCAGCTTTTTACCGGAGCCCCTGTACCAACTACCAAGCCCCTGCCTGCCTCTACAGTGTCAATGCCTGCTCCTGTCAGTGTACATGATGACCGTTCCCTTGAGTTTGTGGAAAACAAGGGGCAATGGCCGGCACAGGTAAAGTTCTCTGCTGAAATACCATCCGGACGCATGTTTCTGGAACCCACAGGTTTTTTGTATGTGCTACAAGACCCCGCCGCAAAGGCCAAGGCTCACAATCATGACTCTGGCACAACCCAACCCACCGCAAAATCAGCCGACACTGGCAAAGCAAAAGCTCATGCTTATTCTGTTTCTTTTGAGGGAGCAAACGTTCACTCGCTTACTCAAGGGCAAGAAATCACTCCGGGCGTAAGAAATTACTACTTGGGCAAAGACCCTAAAAAATGGGGCAGCGGCGCTAAGGGGTATAGGCAGGTGCAGTATAAAAGCCTTTACCAAGGCGTAGACATGGCTCTATACGAGCAAAACGGAAATCTTAAATATGATTTACACGTTGCCCCCGGCACCTCCCCGGCACAAATAAAATTGAAGTACAAAGGCGCCACCCGGCTTTCTTTGAAAGAGGGCAATCTTCTCATTGAAACATCAGTGGGAACAGTGACAGAGCAACGGCCGGTGGCTTTTCAGGTAGTGAACGGGCAGCGGCAGATTGTGCCCTGCCAGTATGTGCTGAAAGGGGAAACTCTTTCATTTGCTTTTCCCGAAGGGTATAGCACAGAGCTGCCACTGGTCATTGATCCGGTAATTGTATTTTCAACTTTCTCCGGCTCATTTGCTGACAACTGGGGATTCACCGCCACCCACGACAGCGAAGGCAACATGTACTCAGGGGGCATTGTGGATAATGTAGGTTTTCCGGTTTCTTTAGGAGCGTTTATGATGACCCATAATGGAGCCTGGGACATTAGCATCATCAAATATAACACCCAGGTAAGCGGTACAGCTTCCCGGTTATATGCCACCTACCTGGGCGGCAGCCAAACCGATACACCGCATAGCTTGGTTGTAAACCAAGACGATGAACTTCTGATTTTGGGCACCACCGGTTCTAATGACTACCCCACGTCTGCCAACGCTTTCAGCCGAAGCTTTAAGGGCGGAACGCCTATTACTCCCTTGGGTGGCTCGGGCAATCCCTCTTATAATGGCGGATCTGACTTAATTGTCACCAGGCTTAGCAAAAATGGGGAGCAAATGATTGCCTCCACCTTTTTGGGCGGCACCGAAAATGATGGCATAATGGCTTTCCCGAGCGGCATAGGTCTTTCTTTGGTGAAGAACTATGGAGACCAATATCGTGGCGATATTGTGACTGACCCTGCTGGAAACGTGTACATAGCCTCAAACACCATGTCCACTGATTTCCCGGCCAAAAATGGATTTCGGTCTCAGTCTAACGGCGGACCTTATGATGCCATCATCACCAAGTTATCACCTGACCTTAGCAATATTGTCTGGAGCAACTATTTTGGAGGCAGTGGCTTAGATGCCGCCTACTCTATTCAGGTAGACAAAGATTACAACGTTTTTGTAGCTGGAGGCACCACCAGTGCCACTTTACCCGGCAGTAACTTGGGCTACCAAAAATCATTGAGCGGCAACGTTGACGGTTTCGTGGCTAAGATTAACTCTGCGGGCAATGGAGTACTGGCTACTTCATATTTGGGCACCACCAACTATGATCAGGTCTACTTTTTACAGCTCGACGCCATTGGAGACGTGTATCTTTTTGGCCAAACTCTGGGGAATTACCCAGTTACCAACGGTACTTACCGCAATGCCAATGGGCGCCAATTCATACATAAATTAAGCGCCAACTTAGCTACCTCTGTCTTCTCTACCGTGTTCGGGGCAGGCAGAAATACCGTTGACATTTCACCCAGTGCGTTCTTGGTAGATGACTGTCAGCGTATCTATGTCTCTGGCTGGGGGGGTGGCTCCAACGCAACTTCTTATAATAACGGTAACACCTTTGGCTTACCAGCAACCAGCAACGCGTTACAAACTACTACCGACGGCGGTGATTTTTATCTGATGCAGCTTGGCACGAATGCCTCAGAGTTGCTGTACGCTACTTTTTATGGCGGCGACCAAGGCGTAACTGGAGGTAGTACTGAACACGTAGATGGTGGCACCAGCCGGTTTGACAAACGAGGCTTCGTTTATCAAGCAGTTTGCGGAGGTTGCCAACGGAAGTCTAACTTTCCTATGCCACCTGGCGCTAATTACTTTTCCAAAACCAATCCTAGTCCAAACTGTAATAACGCCGCCTTTAAATTTGATTTTGTGGAGGAGCTTTCTGCCGATGCCGGAGAAGACAAAAAAGTTTGCTTTAACGGTGACCCACTCCGTCTGGAAGGGTTTCCGGCTGGCGGAGTCTGGTCAGGCACTGGCGTATCGGTGAGCAATGGCGTGTACTGGTTTAATACCATGCCGGAATTAGTAGGTAATCATGTGCTGACTTATACCGTAACTGGTACAGGGGCCTGCTCCCGCAATAGCACCATGGTTCTGACGGTAGAACCTCCCACGGAGCATACTATCACCATGGCCGCCAATGAATTTTGCTCTAATTCGTCAGAACCCGTTTTAATGGAAGCTCAGCCTGCGGGCGGAACATTCTCTGGCAAAGGAGTAGTGGGCAACACCTTCATTCCTTCTGTAGCCGGAATAGGCAAGCACACTATTATTTACAAAAACACTGGCCAGAACGGTATTTGTGGTGAAATCACAAAAGAGGTAACTGTGTATATTCCTTTGTTAAACCTTGGCCCAGATACCGTGCTATGCCCTGGCAGCACAACTCCTTTCCAGCTTAAGGCCAATTTTACCGGCGGTACCTGGTCAGGGCAACACGTAACAGCAGATGGCACATTTACGCCTCCGGCCAACTTTACAGGCTCGGTGGAACTTACCTATTCTATAGCGACACCTTGTATAGCTACTGCTACCCGCCGGGTGCAGGTGGCACCCGTGCCTATTATTCAGGCCGCGTTAGCCAATCCTTGCCCAAATATTTCCACCATTTCCGGCTTTGCTCCTTTCAATGCGTCTTTCACCAACACCACTACCAACGCCACCGGCTATGTCTGGGACTTTGGTGATGGCGAAACCTCAGAGGAACAAACTCCACGTCACCTGTACACCAAACCCGGCACTTATAAGGTGCTGCTTACTGCTATGTATGGCAACGGCTGTGAGATTCAGCAAGAAGTTGCCCAGGTGGTGGTAACCGAAAGTTTTGTACCCAACATCATTACCCCAAACGGCGATGGCAAGAATGATACCTTTGTACAAAACTTTAGCTGCCTGCCTACAGAACTGGTGGTTTACAATCGCTGGGGCAAAGAGCTATACCGCGAAAAAGAATATAACCAAAACTGGGACGGAGGAGTCTTGTCTGAGGGCACTTATTTTTATATTCTCACTGACACCGAAGGCAAAACAGCAAAAGGCTGGGTGGAAATTGTCAGGTAGGCCGTTCTTCCTCAACCCAATGTAGGCTGGCGCTGTTTTTAGCTTATTTTCAGGAAAACAAGCTAAAAACAGCGCCAGCCTATTCTTTTTTATCCTAGAATAACTCCGTCTGTACTTATCCTAGAATAACTCCGTCTGTACTGACTTTATACGGTAATTCAAACCTTTCTAAATCACTTTAAAGGAGTGGCAGCCTTATTAAAAGTAAGTTTTGGCTGATTTCTATTATAAATTAGTTTATTTTAGTCAACAGCTAACTGATACTGTGCCCCACCTCCATGCTACTTTTCGTTTCGGCCTTCTGGTCTCTTTTTCTTTTCTTTCAAGATAGGCCTACCCTGCTCTCGGCCCCCGAAGCTATTACCGCCTTAGAAGCACCCACTGCGGTAGTAAACGCACCTGACGAGCTTTTGTCGTTAGAGTTTGTGGAGAATAAAGGGCAATGGCCAGCCCAGGTTCATTTCGCCGCCGAGACCCCGGCCGGTAAAATGTTTCTTGAATCTACCAGGTTCGTTCAAGTTTTGCATGACCCCACACCCCGGCCTTCTGCTCATAACCCTGCGCCATCTATAGGCCAGGCCAATGCAAAAGCTGCTTCAGGGCAACTGCTAACGCATGCATATTCTGTCTCTTTTGAGGGAGCCAACAGGTCCACCACACCACAAGGGTCAGAAGGTACTTTTGGCATAAGAAATTATTTCATAGGCAACGACTCTAAAAAATGGGGTGCAGGGGCGAAAGGGTTTAGAAAAGTTCTGTACAAAGACCTGTACCAAGGGGTAGACATGGCTTTATATGAACAAGCTGGCAAACTTAAATATGACCTCTACCTCGCCGCAGGCTCCTCCCCTAGCCAGATAAAAATTAAATATGAAGGTGCCAGCCAGTTGAAATTAGTAGATGGCCATCTCGTCATTGAGACTTCCGTGGGCAAAGTAACCGAACACCGGCCGGTTGCCTACCAGATAGAGAACGGGCAGCGGATAAATGTGCCTTGCACGTACCAGTTAAAAGGCCAGACCCTTCGCTTTTCTTTCCCGGAAGGGTATGATAAAAAGAAAGAATTAATTATTGACCCTGTTGTAGAATTTTCCTCGTTCACGGGCTCTACTGCTATCAACTGGGGCTTTACTGCCACCTATGACAGCCAAGGCAACATGTATTCTGGTGGCATAGCTTTTAGCACAGGCTACCCAGTATCTCTAGGCGCCTATGAAACTTCTTTCAACGGCGCCATTGATATTGCTATCATCAAGTATAAAACCAATGTAACCGGTCCGGCCGCTCGGCTGTATGCCACTTACCTGGGGGGAGATAATACAGAAGCGCCTCATAGCATGGTAGTAAATGCCAAAGACGAGCTGGTAATTTTGTCTAGCGTGGGCTCAAGAGACTTTCCTACCAGCGCAACCGCCTTTGACCGAAGCTTTGGGGGCGGGCCCAACATCAGTCCTCTTGGCTTCCAATCCGGCAATCCTCATTATACCCAAGGCTCAGACATTGCCGTTACCATCTTAAGCCAAGACGGCAGCACCTTATTGGCTTCTACGTACCTAGGCGGAGGTGACAACGACGGTTTACTTGATCGGTTCCGGTCAATACCCAGCAATCCGTTGGTGAAAAATTACGGAGATCAGTTTAGGGGAGATATTATTACAGATACAGATGGCAATATTTACCTGGCCTCCAGCAGTTCTTCCGGTGATTTCCCAACCATAGGCGGTCTCAGCAACCAACCGAACGGTGGCTTAAACAACGCTGTTATCTGCAAGCTTTCCCCCTCCTTAGATAAATTAATTTGGAGCACCTATTATGGTGGTTCAGGAGCGGATGCCGCCTATTCCATTCAATTAGATAAAGATCGTAATGTATACGTGGCTGGTGGCACCACCAGCACCACTCTACCTGGTACTGCCGGAGGGTTGCACCCAACATCATCTGGCTCAGTAGATGGCTTTGTGATAAAATTATCCAGTACCGGAGACAAAGTTCTGGCTGCTACGTTTATAGGCACCGCTGCCTATGACCAAGCCTACTTTTTACAGCTAGACCCCAGTTCCAATGTCTACTTGTATGGGCAAACCATGGGCAACTACCCTGTTTCTGCGGGCGTGTACAGCAAACCTAACAGCCGTCAGTTCATTCACAAACTCACTCCAGACCTAAGTTCAACGGTTTTTTCTACGGTATTCGGTTCAGGCACCTTTAACATAGACATATCACCCACGGCCTTTTTAGTAGATGACTGTGAGCGCATTTACATAAGCGGCTGGGGAGGAAGGGCCAACGTTGACAGCTACGGCAATGGGTACACTACTAATTTGCCCGTCACTCCAGATGCGCTGCAAAGCACCACCGACGGAAGCGATTTCTATTTAATGCAGTTAAGTGCCGGAGCCCTTGAATTACAATATGCCACCTTCTATGGTGGCCGCCAAAGTACTTCACTTTCCGGTGAACACGTAGATGGCGGAACCAGCCGATTTGATAAGAAAGGTGTAATCTATCAGGCGGTTTGCGGTGGCTGCAGCGGCCCTAACGACTTTCCGGTACCTCCCGGGGCACACTACTTTTCACGTGAAAACCACACTCGCTGCAACAATGCAGCGTTCAAGTTCAACTTTGAAGTCTCTAATGCAGGAGCAGGCCCCAGTATGCCTCTTTGCGTAGAAGCTGGCCCGCTTTTACTAACAGGTAGCCCTGCGGGGGGCGTTTGGACCGGCACAGGCGTGGAAATAAGAAACGGCCGCTATTATTTTGTCCCCACCCTCAGTATGTTAGGCGACCACACCCTCACCTATACCGTTCATGCCACTGGTACCTGTACCCGCTCCAGTTCCCGTACCATTACAGTTGTTCCCAAGGTAGAATATTCTTTTAGTGGGTTAGAGCCGGTTGTATGTCAGGGAGCTGAACCAGTTACTTTGGTGGGTACTCCCTCAGAAGGCACGTTCAAGGGGCCCGGTATAGTAGGCAACGTATTCAACCCCGCCCTTGCCGGACCAGGCACCCACACCATTACCTACAGCCGCGAAGGAGAAGGTAATTGTTCTTTTGTTTCAAAGCAGGTTCAGGTGTCTCCTACTGTCACTGTACGTGCCGGAGATGACCGTACTATATGTACAGACCAGGGCCGAATTCAATTGTTTGGTTTTCCGGGGGGTGGCAACTGGAGCGGGGAAGGAGTCATCAAAGAAAATAACCAGTTCTTTTTCTCCGCCTCTCCTGGAATGGCGGGCAAAAAGACCCTTACCTATACCTCCAGCGGCCCCTGTCCTTCATCAGACGAAATAATAGTAGAGGTGATTCCTAACCGAGAGTTAACTTTTACCACATTGCCCCCTCAGATTTGTATGGATGCGAGTCCTATTACCTTGCAGGGCTCAGAACCTAATTCCTATTTTTATGGCCAAGGAGTAGAAGATCACGGAAATGGAACTGCTACTTTTTACCCAAACAGAGTGGGGTTTTCTTTCTTTGCCTTTATCAGTTATGCCTCTAATCTGCCTTGCTCAAAACTGGTACAGCAGAGAATTGAGGTTATACCTCCCCCCATTGTAAGACTCTCTCCTGATACCCTTATTTGCTTAGGAACCACTACTCCGTTTCAGCTTAGGGGAGAACCGGCGGGTGGAAAATGGTCTGGACTTCATATTACACCAGAGGGAATCTTTACGCCACCCACCGGGTTTGTTGGTCCTTCTATGGTAACCTACACTACCACCTCCAGCAATGGTTTATGTACAGCTTCGGCCAGCAAATATGTGGCAGTGGCTCCCCTTCCCAACATTAATGTGGCTCTGGCCAATGAGCTTTGCTTCAACAACCCTGAGGTGACAGGATACGCTCCGTTTAACGCCACCTTCTCTAACGCCACCACCGGTGCCACTAGTTTTGTATGGGATTTCGGCGACGGCAGTCAATCAACAGAAGTAGAGCCTAAGCACACGTATACTCAACCAGGCACCTACAAAGTAATGCTAACCACCACCTACAGCACCGGCTGCCAAGATCAGCGGGAGGTAACCCAAATAAACGTAGCTCCCAATGGAATCCCCAATATCATTACACCTAACGGAGATGGGCTGAACGATGTATTTTTCCAGAGGTTCAGTTGCTTGCCAACTGAGTTTGTTCTTTACAACCGCTGGGGGAAAGAGGTACACCGGGAAGCTAATTACAGGCAAAATTGGGATGGCGGCTCCCTCTCTGAAGGAACTTACTTCTACCTGCTCAAAGACACTGAAGGTAATTCAGCCAAAGGGTGGGTTGAAATTGTACGGTAACTGTTTTACGTAACCACAACTAATCATTAAAGCGGCTGTTTGGGGCCTGTTTTTGGAAAAACAGACCCAAAACAGCCGCAGTCTTTTTACTGCTACATCACACATTCACATCGAACTCTTCTGGGTTCGTTAGAGTTTTTATACTTTTAGACCAATATTTTTTACATAACAGATACTATGGCCCAACGCCGGAAACACTCAACAGGGGTAAACCTGCTTCCCTCTTCTTCTAAAATGGGACGCTTTGTATTTGCCACCGTTCTTATTGTGGTGGGGTTAGTCCTCATTTTTGTGAAAGATTTAAGCGGCGGAGCCCGCTATGAGAAAGACTTGGTTACCAAAGAAGGCACCCTCACCAATTACTCTTTTAAAAAAAATGAAGCCGGAGAAAAAGCTTACGGCATATGGCTGCGTGAATTCACTGAGTTGCTGATGTTACCCCAACACCAAATGGCCAACTTTGACACCGCTGCCTTCAAAAACCAGATAAAGCCCGGTGACCGCCTGCAAGTACAGTACAACAAACGGGAGAACCCAATGAACAGCGGAGGCACGCGCACCCTGTACGGTTTATCTTCGCCTGCCAAAGACAAAATATTCTTCACCGGTGAAGAAACCATAAAGCAAGAAAAGTACGACTGGCTTGCCTGGCTATCTTATGCACTCATTGGTTTAGGTACTGCCTTGTTCATTTACCAGATCGTAAAACTGAAAAGAGAAGAGCAGGAGGCACCCGCGGATTAAGCTGTTTTTCACCTGTTTTCAGAAAATCACACCCAAAACAGAGAGAACAGCCTAAAGTGTGTTAGCCAAAGGCTACTTCTGCCGTACAAGAGAAGAAAGGACCCAACCACAGACCTATGAGCAAGGATAATATAAAAGCACCCCTCCAGGTTATCTATGCCTGCTCCGGCAGCAAGTGCCAGAAGCGGGGCGGCAAAGACATAAGAAAGATGATGCGCGAGCAGCTGAAGATGAATGGCATGAAAGACGAGGTCGAGATTATTAAGACTGAGTGCACTGACCGCTGCAAGCATGGCCCCATCTTCTGCTTTCAGCCCCAGAACCTCTGGCTGCATGACATGACCGACTCCCAGATTCTACAGGCTTTTCAAGAACAGATCTTACAACGCAACGCATAAAAAAATCCCGCAGCCTTTACCAGACTGCGGGATTTTTGTTTCTATTCTAGATTGGTTTTATTCGTCACCACCGTTATCATAGCTGATCTTACGAATGGCTTTGTCAATCTCGTAGCGGCCGGTGCCTTCTTCGCCAATCACATCAAATAGCTCAAGGGCACGACGGGCAACATACTCTTCTTCTACCTGCTCTTGCAAGAACCACTGCAGGAAGTTAAAGGTCACAAAGTCTTTGGCTTTCATGCAGTGGTCGGCCAGGCGGTTAAACTGCTGGGTCACGAAAATCTCCTGCTGCAAGGCTTTCTCAAATACATCACGGAACGAGTCATACTCCTGCGGAATGTTCACCACTTCCGGTGAGATGGCGTGGCCGCCTAAATCGCTCACGTAGTTGAAAAGCTTGAGCATGTGCTCGCGCTCCTCGTGGCTCTGCTTCATGAAGTAATCGGCGCTTACGTCAAAACCCTGACGGTTGCACCAGCTAGACATGGCTAAATATGTGGCTGAGGAGTGGGCCTCTACTTTTATCTGTTCGTTTAAGAGCGTCTCTATTTCTTCAGAAAGAGAGGTACGCATTCTCAATAAATCTTTCATGCTTTTATCGGTTTTTCAGAAGTGCTTTCAGGGGCACCTCCAATTCAAATATACCGGTAAAAGACATTAATTGTTTATCTGCACCCAACGGAAAGGGTAATACAGATTCAGTCTAAATACAGAAAAAGGGAAGATTAGCAGTAAGCGGGGCTGTACAGGCACTCATGCAAAATACTATTTAACGCCATCATGGCCTTAGCACCCTGCAACAGCTCCTGAAACCGAAGCACCTCGGTCAGTGTCAGCACGAAGCAGCGCTCAGAGCGGTTGGGCATCAAAACGTACACGTCAGCAGCGCGGGCCGGGTTCTTAGCCATTTCGGCAACGTTGATAGCATCAACGTGCTGTTTCAGGTCCAGAAAATCGGCTACCTTGAAAGGAGAAATACCGCCGGCAAATTCCACGAAATAACAGTTGTAGCGGTTACATTGGTAAACGGCACCAAAGGCGGTGCGGAACAGTTCGTGCAGGTTGGTAGGCGTAGGCATTGGGGTATTCTACTTGGTATTTCTAAATCAACACTACAAATGTAGGCTCTGTTTAGAATTAGTCCAAATAATTTAAGCTGATTTTTATCATCTTCGCTAATAATAACAAAGAGCATTTTGGGTTTGCTTTCTGAAAAACAGCCCCAAAACGCTCCTACCCTTCATAAAGAACCCTTAGTCCCTGTTCACCAATTTATTGAAGCGACTGTCTTTTTCGTCCTGGTACAGGAACGCCAGCTTCTTTTCTTCAAACCTCTCAAAAAACTCATCCCAGCTAATGTCCTCCAGGTTGTCTTCGGCGTAGCCCGGGAAGTTAATACGGAGCAACCCTGCCTCATCTCCGTCTCCGGTGCCTTTTACTGTGGCTGGCTTGCCGTCGCGGGCTTCGGCCCATTTTTTGATTTCATCGTGGTTGGTGGTAGTTTTCGCTGATTCTGACATAGTTTTATTTCTTTAGGTTAGCGGTTTCAATTATTAAGCACTATCCGTTTTAGCGGCCTGCAGCAGAAAATGTTACCTGAATCTTCAGAAACTATTGCCCTACCTTATCAGTTTTACTTATACCAGTTTATTACATACAAGACATTATGAGACTTCTAACATATAGCCTACTTCTGTTGCTGGGCATTGCCTCCTGCGCCCAGAGCCAAAGCAGCACGCAAACGGCACCAGCTGAGAAAGCGGTCACGCAATTACCAGCCTCCGCAAAAAAAGAAAATTTAGCTGTGGCCACTTTTGCCGGCGGGTGTTTCTGGTGTACCGAAGAGGCCGCCGAAAAGCTAAAAGGCGTGCATGAGGTAATTTCGGGCTACACCGGCGGCCATACCGCTAACCCTACATATGAGGAAGTAAGCACCGGTACCACTGGCCACGCAGAGGCGGTGCAGATTTACTATGACAGCACCGTTGTTTCTTACAACACGCTACTAGAGGCTTTTTTTGCCGCCCACGACCCCACCACGCTTAACCGCCAAGGTCCTGATGTTGGAACCCAATACCGTTCGGCTATCTTCTATAGCACACCTCAGCAAAAGGCGCAGATAGATGCGTACCTCAAAAAGCTAAATGCCACCCGCGCTTTCCAGGCGCCAATTGTAACGCAGGTAGCCCCGCTTACAGAGTTTTACCCCGCCGAGGAAGAGCACCAGGATTTTTACCGCCACAACCCTAACAACCCCTACATGCGCGCCGTGTCTAAACCCAAGCTGGAGAAGTTTAAAGAAAAGATGGAAGGGAAGCTGAAGGAGTAGGTTTCGTTGTTCGTTATTCGAAATTAGTGTTTAGTTGTTCAAGGCTTTAGAACCTACTCTCCCTCTATGGCGCGAAAGTTACTTCCGTGACTTATCCAGCTATAAACAGCCCGCTGCCAATCAATAGATTTTATGTTGGCTAATGGTGATGGCTGACACACTCGCATGTCAGCAAAGCACCGCGAAGGCTACTGTGCATGTATTCTTCTGTTTTTCCTTTGTTTTCCAAAAAACAGTAGCAAAAAGGAATCTTTCCCACTCGAATAACGAATAACGAGCAACGGATAACAAGTTTCAGTAACCAGAGAGAATGGCTAGCTTTGCCTCTGATAATCCTGAAAAGATTTACCTTTGAAAGCAACTCAATTTTTAGACCTGTACCGCCAAGACCCCGTTGTGCAGACGGTAGGCCAGCACCTGCAGGCTTCTGAACCGAAACATATACAGCTGAAAGGTTTGGTAGGCAGCCAAGATGCCGTGGTGGCCTCTGCCCTACAGACCTTGCAAGCCGGCACGCACTTATTCATCTTACATGACCGTGAAGAGGCCGCCTATTTCTACAGCGACCTATCCAACTTGCTGGAAGACCAACAGGAGGTACTGTTATTTCCTAGTTCCTACAAGCGCGCCTATCAGTTTGACCATACCGAAAATGCGAACATTCTGCTCCGCGCCGAGGTACTCAACAGACTGAATAACCGTGCGGGTGCCGGCGCTATGATAGTGACGTACCCTGAGGCGCTCACCGAGAAAGTCATCAACAAAAGATCTTTGGTGGCCAATACCTTAGGCGCAAAAGTAGGCGAGAAACTGGATGTAAACTTCCTGACCGAGGTTCTCAACAGCTATGATTTTGAACGCACAGACTTTGTGTATGAGGCAGGCCAGTTTGCTGTTCGCGGCGGCATTATAGATGTATATTCTTATGCCAATGATTTGCCGTACCGCCTAGAGTTGTTTGGTGATGAGATTGAAAGCATAAGAACATTTGACCCTAACACGCAGCTGAGTGTAGAGCAGAAAAAACAGATTTCCATCATCCCTAACGTGCAGACCAAGCTGCTGCAGGAAACCCGTGAATCTTTCCTTGATTTTATTCCGGAAGACAGCAAAATCTGGGTGAAAGATTACCGGCAGACCGTGGAGGTAATAGGTGAATCTTACGAAAAAGCCGAGCAATCTTTTCTGGAGATGCTGGAAGGCAGCGCGGGCGTTCAGATTGTCTCTAAACCCGAAGATCTTTTTGAGAGCGGCAAAGCCTTCAAAAAAAGGCTGGAGGCGTTTACACTGGTAGAGTTCGGCAAGCGGTTTAACTTCAAAAATGCCGAGGTGGTGCCGTTTCAGTCGCACCCACAGCCATCGTTCAACAAAGACTTTCAGCGGCTGGTCACTAACCTGCACGAGAACCAGAACAACGGCTTTGTCAACGTCATAGCTGCTGAATCTCCGCGTCAGGCAGACAGGTTGAGAACCATTTTTGATGAGTTAGACCACGACGTGCGGTTCCATCACCTTATGCTGGCTCTGCGCGAAGGGTTTGTGGACGACCAAGTAAAACTGGTGTGCTATACAGATCACCAGCTGTTTGAGCGCTTTTACAAGCATAAAACCAAAGAAGGCTATTCTAAGTCAAAAGCTCTTACTTTAAAGGAGCTCCGCACCCTAAAGCCTGGCGACTACGTCACGCACATGGACTACGGCATTGGCCGTTTTGCGGGGCTGGAGAAAGTGGAAGTAGGCGGTCGCATGCAGGAAGCTATCCGTCTCATTTACCGTGATGATGATCTGCTGTACGTGAGCATTCACTCCCTGCACAAGATCAGCAAGTACACGGGCAAAGAAGGCACGCCGCCTACTATGAGCAAACTGGGCTCGCCGGAGTGGGAAAACAAGAAAAAGCGTGTCAAAAGCAAGGTAAAAGACATTGCTGCCGAGCTTATCAAACTGTACGCCAAACGCAAGAAAGCCCCCGGTTACGCCTTCAGCAAAGATGGCTTCCTGCAAGCCGAGCTGGAATCGTCGTTTATCTATGAAGACACCCCAGACCAAGGCAAGGCCACCGAAGACGTGAAAGCTGACATGGAACAGCCTCACCCCATGGACCGGCTGGTTTGCGGCGATGTGGGTTTCGGGAAAACAGAGGTAGCCATACGCGCCGCCTTTAAAGCCGCCTGTGACGGCAAGCAGGTAGCAGTGCTGGTGCCTACCACAATTCTGGCCATGCAGCATTACAAAACGTTCAGAGATCGTTTAGAGGCGTTTCCGGTGAATGTAGAATACATAAACCGCTTTAAAACAACCAAACAGATAAAAGAAACTTTGGGCCGCCTGGCCGAAGGCAAAACCGACATTCTCATTGGCACGCACCGCATCGCCAGCAAAGATGTTAAGTTTAAAAACCTGGGCTTGTTGATTATTGACGAGGAGCAAAAATTTGGGGTAAAGACGAAAGACCGGCTTAAGGAAATAAAAGTCAACGTAGACACCCTCACCCTCACCGCCACCCCTATTCCGCGTACGCTGCACTTTTCGCTGATGGGTGCCCGTGACCTTTCTGTCATTGCAACGCCGCCACCCAACCGCCAACCCGTACAAACGGAACTACATGTGTTTGATGATGCCCTGATTAGAGATGCCGTAGCGCATGAGCTCAAACGCAAAGGGCAGGTCTTCTTCGTGCACAACCGCATTTCAGACATTGAGGAAATGACCAACCTAATTCTGAAGCTGGTGCCCGATGCCAAGGTAACCTACGCCCACGGCCAAATGGACCCCGAGGAGCTGGAAAAACGCATGATGCGCTTTGTAGAGGGCGAATACGACGTGCTGGTCAGTACCAACATCATTGAAAGTGGGTTAGACATACCCAACGCCAACACTATTATCATTAACCGGGCGCATATGTTCGGGCTAAGTGACTTGCACCAGATGCGTGGGCGCGTGGGCCGCTCTAACAAGAAAGCCTACTGCTATTTATTAACGCCACCCGTTTCCGGACTACCGTCCGATGCTCGTAAACGCCTGAGCACTCTGGAAGAATTCTCTGACTTGGGTGAAGGCTTCAAGATTGCCATGCGTGATCTGGACATACGGGGCGCGGGCAATATGCTGGGGGGTGAGCAGAGCGGCTTTATCAATGACCTCGGTTTTGAAGCCTACCACCAGATTCTGGACGAGGCCGTTCAGGAGCTGAAAGAAACAGAGTTCCGCGATTTATTCTTCAAAGAACTGGAACTGGAAAAGCTGGTGGAGCCTCTGCGGGAATGCTCAGTGGAGACCGATCTTGAAATTCTGATTCCAGACTCCTACATCAGCAACATTTCTGAACGCCTGCAAATGTACAGCAAGCTAGACAGCGTGAAAGACCTGGAGAGCCTGGAGAAACTGGTGGCGGGCATGGTAGACCGCTTCGGCCCTATGCCGCCGGAAGTGGAGCAACTGGTGGCCATTGTAAAAATGCGCTGGGAAGCCTGCCGCCTCGGTTTTGAAAAACTCACTTTGAAGAAAGAGACGTTAAAAGGGTATATACCAAGCCAGAACAATGAATCTTTCTTTCAATCTGAAACCTTTAGCCGCATTTTGCAGTACGTGCAGCAGCACCCACGCCGTTCTAGGTTGAAAGAGGCCAAAGACAAACTCATTGTGATTGTTGAGGATATATCTACCTTGGAGGCGGCCAAAGCTGTGTTTGAAGACATGCAGACATAACTGCTGTTTTAGGGTTGTTTTATTGAAAACAGCCCTAAAACAGCAGTTATGTTCATTACCCTAATATAGCAACATGGGAGCTTAGGCCCCTTTGCCCAACTGAATGAATTCTCCGAGCATGAACGCCTCTACAGAACCTGCCACTGCCCTTGATCTTCAAGTGATCTTCAGGGCGCTGCCAGGGCTGTACCTTGTGCTTTCTCCAGATTTCATTATTCTTGAGGCCAGCGAAGCCTACCTGCAATCTACCTTAAAAGACAGGTCTATAATAGGTAAGTACCTGTTTGATGCCTTCCCAGATAATCCTGACCTACCGCAGGCAAACGGAGTGCTTAACCTGAAGCAGTCGCTTGAGTATGCCAGAGACAACCGCGTACCGCATAAAATGGCTCCTCAACGGTATGACGTCACCAAAGCAACAGCGCAGGAAACTGAGTTTGAAGAAAAATACTGGCAACCCCTCAACTCACCGGTACTAGATTCAGCAGGCGAGGTATTGTACCTTATTCATCAGGTAGAAGACATCACGCAACTGCAGAAGCAAAGGCAGGAACAGGAAATAGCTACGGGCAACCTGCAGTCTTTTGTAGAGGCCTCAGGCGGTGTTTCCTGGGACTATGACATCAAGAGCCAGAAGTTCTACTGGGGCAAAAGCTTTGAAAAAATCTTTGGCTACTCCGTATCAGATGCCGGTGAGTCGCCTTCGCTGTGGGACGAGCGAGTTCACCCGGAGGAGTATAAAAAATTACGCGACAGCCTGAACAAAGCTGTTAATCAGCAGGAAAAAGTTTGGACTGGAAAGTATCGGTTTCAGAAAGCGGACGGCACCTACACCCAGGTTATGGACCATGGCTACATTCTGTACGATGACGAAGGCAAGCCCTACCGCATGCTGGGCACTTTGGTAGACATTGATCGGCAGCAGAAACATGAACGGCTGGCCAAAGAAAATCTGGAGCGGTTTCAGCTGTTAGCCAAAGCAACCAATGATGTCATCTGGGATTGGAACTTGAAAGACGACAGTATTTGGTGGAACGAAGGGTTCAAGGTCACCTTTGGCTACAAACAAGAAGACATTGAGCATGACATCAACTCCTGGTACGGCCGTATTCACCCAGATGACGCAGAGCGTGTAGTTCTCAGCATACACCACGTAATTGACAACGGTGGCATTAATTGGCAAGACGATTACCGATTCAGGAAAGCAGACGGTACTTATGCCGACATCTTTGACCGGGGTATAATAGCCCGAGACAATAACGGCTCCCCAATCCGCATGATTGGGGCTATGGTAGATATCACAGAAAAAAACAGGTACGCCGCTGAAATAAGAGCCAGTGAGCAGCATGTGAAGGCACTGCTGGAAGGGATACCCGAGATAGCCTGGGTTGCCCACGCCGATGGCTATATCTATTACTACAACAAAGCTTGGTACGCCTACACCGGCAACACCGGCCCAGATGATGGCTGGGACGGAATAGTACATCCAGAAGACCTTGCATTCACTATTGAGAGATGGTCACGGGCGCTTGCCACTGGTAAAGAATATGTAAATGAAGCCAGGCTGAAGCGGGCATCTGACGGGCAGTATCGGTGGTTTACCATGCGGGCTACCCCCCTGCACGATGAGCAAGGGAATATACAAGCCTGGATTGGGGTAGACACCGATATTCAGGAGCAGAAAGACATTCAGCAACATCTGCTTGACCGCGACGAGTATGTGCAGCGCATGCTGGCACAGGCGCCGGTACAGTTTGCCGTCATCAAAGGGGAAGATTGGGTAGGTGATTTTGCCACTCCGCAGTTTAAGTTGCTGGTAGGGGGCCGCGACATAGTAGGCAAACCTTTCAAAGAAGCCCTTCCAGAACTAAAGGACCAAGGTTTTTTTGAAATACTGGAAGACGTATATACTAACGGAAAACTGCACCGGGGGTATGAGCAGCCCGCTTACCTTGACCGCAAAGGAAATGGAGAGCTGGAACTGGGGTATTTTGACTTTATTTATCAGCCTCTCTTCAATGCCGACACCACTGTTGAAGGTGTAATGATTCTAATAGTTGAAGTAACCGAGCAGGTTATTGCCAAACAACAGGCAGAGAGTCTCACGGCAGAACTCAAAGCCTCACATGACCGCCTCACCCAGGTAATGGATGCCATGCCACACATGACCTTTACCACTCAGCCAGATGGTTATGTGACTTATTACAGCCAACAATGGTATGAATTTCTGGGCGGCACCCGCGACACCCTCTCCTATTGGGGCTGGGAAGATTTCATTCACCCTGATGACATAGAGAAAACGCTTTCCGGCTGGAAGAAGTCCTTACGTACTGGCGAGAAGTTTACCATTGAAAACCGGTGGCGACCCAATGAAAATGTAGACTACCGCTGGTTTTTGATGCGGTGTGTTCCTGTCAGAGGCTCCAATGGTGAAATTATCATGTGGGTAGGTTCTCAAACAGATATACAAGAGCAGAAAGAGGCGCAGATGGCGCTACAGGAAAGTACAGAACAGTTCCAGTTCCTGGCGGAAAGTATGCCACAACTTGTCTGGACATCAGACCCTAATGGCTTTCATGACTACTTCAACAAAAAATGGGTTGAATTTACTGGTTATGATTTAGAGGCTAGCAAAGGAACACAGATGTGGAAAAACCTACTACACCCCGATGACCAGACAAGGGCGGCCAACCGTTGGCAAGAGTCATTGATGACAGGCAAACCCTACCAGATAGAGTACCGTTTTAAACGCGCCTCTGACGGTGAGTGGCGTTGGTTCCTGGCTCGAGCCCTTCCCATTCTTGACCAGGAGGGGAATATTGTACGTTGGTTTGGCACCTGTACCGATATTGAAGAGCAAAAACGTAATGAGGAGCTTTTGGCTGAGACAAACAAAGAACTCCACACCATTAATGAGGATTTAGACAGCTTTGTGTACACTGCCTCGCATGACCTGAAGCTGCCCATTATCAATATGGCTGGCATTTTCCATGAGCTGATTAAAAACGTCACGTTTCATGACTCAGATGCGGAACTACTTATTGGCATGTTTGATAAGTCACTGCAGCAGATTAACGCCACTATTTCAGATTTGTCTGAAATAGTGAAAGTACAGAAGAACATAAACGCTAACCGTGAGAAAGTACAGCTTACTGAACTAGTTGAGGAGGTAAAACTCAGTATTCAAGACATGATTCAGGCTTCTGACGCTAAAATCAATGTTGATTTCACACAGGTGCCAACCCTTACCTTCTCCCGCGTAAACCTTAAAAGTATTTTTTATAACTTAATCAGCAACTCGGTAAAATACCGATCAGAAGCCCGCACTCCGGTAGTGAATATAAGTACCCATAAAGAGGGTGATTACGTAATATTAACCGTACAAGACAATGGCATGGGCATGAACATGGAAAGGCATGGCCCTAAGATGTTCCAGATGTTCAAACGTTTTCACAACCATGTGGCAGGCTCCGGTTTAGGGCTTTACATTATCAACCGTATATTGCAGAAAAACGGGGGGCATATTACCGTACAGAGCCAGGAAGGTCATGGCACCACCTTCACTGTTTATTTTAAAGAAAGTTATTAAGCGATATAGCATTACCTTTACCCATGGACAAACTAAACCTGATATTGCTTGTTGACGACGATGATACTACCAATTACCTGAACAAGCGCCTGCTGGAACGCATGCAGATTGCCGAGGAAATTGAAATAGTCACCAACGGAGAAGAAGCGCTTCAGTTTCTAGATGATCGCGCGGCCAGCGAGTTGCCTCTGCCTGATCTTATGTTTCTTGATATAAAAATGCCGGTGATGGATGGCTTTGAGTTTCTTGAAACTTACCACCAGCTACCAGATCACCTAAAGCAAGGCATAGTGGTGATGATGCTCACCTCCTCCGCCAGCTTTTATGATTTAGAGCGACTTAAACAGTACAGCACCGTACAGCGCCATATTTCAAAGCCCTTGCAGGAAGCCCACGTGCGTGAAATTCTGCAAGAGCACTTTTCTTAATCAGCACTTAAGCAGAAAGGCCAGCCTGAAGTATCAGGCTGGCCTTTCTGCTTTTAGGTCTTGTTGATTTCTGCACTACACCTGTGGCAGAACATTTATAGGATAAAATTTCAGTTAATAAAACAGTTTCTCATGTGTTATCTGGCTCATCTGAGAATTGACTACCAGAAACGAATAGTTCATGAACGGTAAGACTTTGCTGAGTCTTTTCCGCCCGGGCAAATCCTGACACTACCAGAAAGAAGAGCAGGAATATGCCTAACAGAGGTAGATATCTTTTCATAAAGTAAGCAGTAAGTGGTGTATCTCCTATTACTGTTTCGTACCTGAAAAGTTGCTGCCACCCTCTCTCATTTTCTCAAGTTTCCCAAAAAATTCTTCTGCAGAAAGGCTTCAGAAATCTGCCTGCTTAACCCTCTGCCTAGGCTACCGTACATTCTATTAGAAAGTCTTTTTATAGACTGCTAATTACTGACATTTTAACCTATACTAACATGCAGAATAATCAGAGAAACTGGACAGGACCTGACCAAGACCGTCAGGAAGAAAACCACCGCGTTGGCCGTGACTTGTATAACCGCGACCAAGAGCGAGATAACAGAAACCAAAATTCTGACAACCATTCGCACAATCCTCAGTGGAACATGGGCAACAACTTCCATACAGGCTACAGCAACCAAAGCCGCAGTCACTTCCCAGAGGACACGCACCAGCGCACCAGCAACGCAGACTGGGGCGGCAGCCATGACAAGCATTACGGCGTGCGGGAATACAGCACATACCGCAGCCCTAATAACCTGAACTACGGCGACGGCCGTGGCCACAGCTCAGCGCATACCCGTTTTGAGGACAACACTTCTGCTAACCGCCAGCACAATTCTGGTAGCCAGAATCACTCCTCTAACCAGCACAGCAGCAACTCTCACTTTGCGCCTTACGGCGACGGACGGGGCAACTACAATGCCCGCCAGGATTCTTATGGAAACGGTTACGGCAACGACCACATCCATTCTGAAAGAGTTTCACCGCAGCGCCGCATGGATGACTCTAACGAGAACTACTACCGCGGAGCCTATATGGATGACCGTGGCGTGAAGAAAGACCTGCCTAACCCAAGCCAGAACCCTTATAATGAATACCCTGGGTCGCGCAGCCGTTATAAAGATGATGATTACCGTTATGGTTCTGGCAACCACACCTGGTATGAAGAACGCCGCTATACGGATGACACCGGACGCCGGGCTGACCGGGACAAAGGTGACATTTTAGATGACATGGGCGCCGGTATACGCGATGCATGGCATGATCTGAAGCATGGCGCACAGAACATGTGGCACCGCGACAGCAGCGACAACAATGACAGAGACCGTAGCAACCGCCACGACAGTAACTACCGCGGCGGCAACAGAAATGACTATGAGTACCGTTCGCGCCGCGACCGGGGCTACGAGAGCGGCCCCAGATGGTCAGACGAGACCGATTCCGGAGACGACAGCTTCTTTTACTCCGATGGCCGGAACCCACGGTACTACTAATCCTTTAAACTACTAAGCTATGAAAGCCATTTTGATAGCCATTGTTCTTACAGGTGTGGCAACAGCGCTGTTGTTACAGCGAGCCCTTCCGCCTGTGAGACAAGACCATGATGCCATTAATCCTTCTTTACAACCTTAAGGGAGGAAGGGCAGACACGAAGAAGCCGGAACTTTACGTTCCGGCTTCTTCGTTTTAACACCAATCTGTTTTAGGGCTCTTTTTCAGAAAACAGGCTTAAAACAACATACACATCTGCCACCATACATGCTTGAAGAGCTACTAACCCAAATCAGAGCCTGCCAAATCTGCGCCACGTCACTTCCCCACGGCCCCAGACCCATTGTGCGGGCTTCAGACTCTGCCCGCTTGCTTGTGATAGGTCAGGCACCGGGTGCCAAAGTACATGCGTCAGGTATACCATGGGACGACCAGAGCGGCAAACGGCTACGGCAGTGGCTGGGTCTCTCTCCAGATGAATTTTACAACGAGAGTCAAGTAGCCAACATGCCTTTAGGCTTTTGCTATCCGGGCACCGGAACTTCCGGTGATTTGCCACCTCGCCCAGAATGCGCCATTCATTGGCACCAGCAACTTTTGCAGCTATTGCATAATATTCAATTTACCCTGCTGGTAGGCAATTATGCGCAGCGGGCTTTCTTAGGAAACCGAGCCAAAGGAAACTTAACTGAAACAGTGCAGGCTTGGCGAGATTATCTTCCAACCTACCTGCCTCTACCCCACCCATCTCCCAGAAACATTGCCTGGTTTAAGCGGCACCCGTGGTTTGAACTGGAAGTGGTACCTGCTTTACAAGAGATGGTGGCCATCACCCTTGGTAAAGATTCTCACTGATTTTGCAGAAGGGAAAACTGTAGAAGCGTTTTTTAGCTATTTTCACGAAAACAGGCTGAAAACACATGACACCACCTTTGCTGCAAAGTAAGTTACCAAACATAGGCGCCACCATTTTCACTACCATGAGCCAGCTGGCACAGGAGCATGGGGCTATCAACTTATCGCAGGGCTTTCCTGATTTTGGCTGCGCGCCAGAACTACTGGATCTGGCAAACCAAGCTATGCAAAACGGCTATAACCAATATGCCCCCAGCTCCGGCTTGCCCCTGCTCCGGCAGCAAATCAGTAAAAAGACAGAGCAGCTCTATGGTTACACAGCCAATGCAGACACACAAATAACTGTTACGTCAGGCGCTACCGAGGCTCTTTTTGCCGCCATTTCTGCCGTAGTCAGACCTGGTGATGAAGTGATTATTCTGGAGCCCAGCTACGACTCTTATGTGCCGGCTATTGATTTGAACGGCGGTGTACCTGTTTTTGTGCCACTTACTTTTCCGGAGTTTGCCATAGATTGGCAGAAAGTAAAAGATAAGCTTTCGTCTAAAACCCGGCTACTCATTCTCAACTCTCCGCACAACCCTTCTGGCGCAATATTGACTCCATCAGATTTGCAATTTCTAAAAGAGCTGACGCAGGAGCACCCGTTCCTCATCATCAGCGATGAGGTGTATGAGCACATGGTCTTTGACGGGAAAAAGCATCTGAGCTTGTTAACTGAGCCGGAACTGGCGGAAAGAGCCTTTGTGATTTCCTCTTTCGGAAAAACCTTCCACACTACTGGCTGGAAAGTGGGCTATTGCATAGCGCCACCTGCCTTGACGACTGAGTTTCGCAAAATACACCAGTACCTGACTTTCTGCACGGCCACTCCTTTTCAGCAAGCCATTGGTCAATATCTTGAGAACCCAGAGCCTTACCTCACCTTGCCCCAGTTTTACCAGCAAAAGAGAGATCTGTTTGCCGAACTGCTAAAGCCAAGCAAGTTTGAGTTGATTCCGTGCGCCGGTACTTATTTCCAGCTGGCCCGCTACAATCAAATCTCAGATTTACCAGAGGTAGAATTTGCTCAGTGGCTCACCAAAGAGGCAGGCGTGGCAGTTATTCCGGTGTCGGTTTTTTACCATGACCAAACGGACCACCGCCTTGTGCGCTTCTGCTTTGCCAAAAAAGAAGAAACCTTACAAGCGGCGGCGGAGCGATTGTGCAAATTGTAAAAAGTTCTGAGTTCTGAGTCTTGAGTTCTGAGTGGGTTTAACTTGACCTTTGTTTCCAAGAGTAGAAATCTACTCGTAATACTGCCATTCATCCCTGTTTTTGGCCTGTTTTAAAGAAAACAGGCCGAAAACCAGTCTTGACTACAGCAATTTGTCGGCCACCTCTTTCCAAGTGCTTACCCGCTCGAACTCCGTCAGATGCACGTTATGCGGGGAAGTGAAGAGTAATTTGCGCTCTCCGCTGAAAGGACGCAGGTTTTTGGGGCGGTCATCTATCATGATGTCGGCGCCAATTATACTTTTATCACCACAGAGAACATAGTTCTTCCAGCTTATGAACGGGAAATGGTCGTGCAGCCAATCGAATTTGTCTATGAGTGAGTTACGGAATTCCATGCCCGCGCTTACTATAAATACTTCATATTTTTCCTGCAGCGCCTTAATCACTTCCTGACTGTCTGGCATTACTTTTAAATCACGGAAGAAGCCCTCTTCGTTTATATATGTCCACACTTTGTCAGCGTGCTCTTGGGGTACGGCTTCGTATATTTCTTTGCCGTGCAAATGCTCAAGTGTCAGTTCCAAGCCGCAATCACGATTATACAAATCAATAAATTTAGCGATAGGGTCAGCCATGACTTCATCCATGTCAATGGCTATTTTTTTCTTTTGGTAATCCATTCAGAAATGATTGGTGTATACAGATTAAGTATCTTTATAAGTAATTCCTGCGTGTAAGTTACCTTGTCACCTACAGGTATTGCAAATTCTTAACATAGATTTCACATAATGGACCTACGCGTTTCTTTGATTCAGTCTGATTTACACTGGCATAATGTTGCCGCCAATAGAGCAATGTTCGAAGAAAAGATGCTCCTGCTGCCCGAAACAGATCTTATTGTGCTACCAGAAATGTTTTCTACTGGCTTTAGTATGGACGCCCCTGCCTTGGCTGAAGAAATGAACGGCGAAACCGTAGCTTGGATGCGGAAAATGGCACAGGCGCAAAAATCTGTAGTGATGGGCAGCCTCATCATCAAAGACCAAGGCAACTATTATAACCGACTCATCTGGATGCGCCCCGATGGCACCTTTGAAAAGTATGACAAACGCCACCTCTTCAGAATGGCCGGCGAGTGTGAAACCTATAGCCCCGGCAAAGAACGGCTGATTGTTGAGTTGAAAGGCTGGCGCATCTGCCCGTTGGTATGCTATGATTTGCGCTTCCCGGTTTTCTCCCGCAACACACCCATTACTTATGATGTGGTTATCTACATTGCCAGCTGGCCCAACAAACGCCGCTTGGCGTGGCAAACACTGCTCCGCGCCCGTGCCATAGAGAATTTAGCGTACAGCATTGGCGTGAACCGAGTAGGCACCGATGGGAACGGCCACCTCTACGCCGGCGACACCTCTTGCTATAACCTATTAGGCGAAGAACTGACGCACCACGAACACGAAGAAGCAGTAACCACCGTTGTTTTATCAAAAGAACACCTGGAGGAAACTCGTGAAAAGCTCCCCTGGAACATAGACGCAGACAACTTCACCCTTACAGATTAAACCAGAGTTCTTGGTTGGCCTACCGCTGAATCACTAATTTGTGGGTAGTAGTTTGCCCGTTGCTGGAAATGAACCGAAGCAAGTAGAGCCCTGCTGGCAAGTGCTGAGTGTCTAGCTGCTGCACTTTTTGAGCTTTGGTGTTCCCCTCGGCTACTTTTACTCCAGCTAAATTATGCAGGGTAAAGGCAGCAGGCTTCTCTGTAACCAATTGAACAAAGTCTTGCGCCGGATTAGGGTACACCTGCACATTTTCTGACCATTGGCTTGGTTCTTTAGCTCCCAACGGGCCTGAGTTGACCTGGAAGTAACGGATTCCGCCGGTATGGGTACCAACAAGTACTGCCGGTGTGCCACTGTTATAGAAATCTCCAGTGGCTAAGGCCATGCCCACTCCTAAGCGAAGCGGTGAGTATTTCTGATAGAAAGGCTGCCAGAGCACATCTTCTTCAGCCTGAAAAGTACCAGAGATGTTTTCCATGAAATTAGGGTAGAGCCGCAGCTGCCCACTGTCATCTGAGGTGAGTAAATTTGGCTGGTTGTCTTGGTTCAAATCAGAGACGGCTATCTGCAACCTACGGCGCTCCCCGTTTGCCACTATGCCTCCCAAGCCCTCAGATACCAGTTCCCAGGTTGGTGCGGTTGAACTGCCGCTGTTCCGGTAATATTGCAGCGCTCCGGAGGCACGACCTACTAATAAATCAAAGGTACCGTCCTGATCAATGTCAAACAGATAAGGAGTGTCACCCCTGAAGAACAGCACCCCCGTCATGGGCACTGCAGAGGCAAGCGTAAATTGCGCTGGCTGACCTGCAGATGCTTGGTTCAGCAGGTATTTCAACTCCACTCTTGTTGTATTTTGATTGTAGGCACTGTACACCAAATCAGTGGCACCATCAGCATTGAGGTCTATCAGTTGGGGCTTCAGGTTCAGTAGCAGTTGTTCTGACAAACCAAGATAATCGCTTTCTACTAACTGCAGGGTGGGCTTTCCGGAGATGATAACATTTTTATACAACGCCAGGGAAGCAGCGTACCTGTTGTTTTTCAGAACTGCGGTATTGCCTATCAGCAGGTCTGGGTTACCAGAGCCTAAGAGATTTCCTAAAGCTGGAGCCGCTCCCTCCCCCACATCTATCATCTGGTTTTGCAGGAAGGGCTGTTTTGCACTTTCAAAACGAGGTTGAGCAGCAGTTCCGGTATTAGCAAAAAACCATGTAGAAGTACCTAAGTCCACGTTTTGGTGAGAATTGGCAGTGGCATTAGGCGCCACTACTAAGTCAGGAACACCGTCAAACGTGACATCTAAATAATAAGCCGCCGGAAAAACGCTGAAATGTTTGCCTGCAATGTCGGGCGGAAGGTTGTATTGGGCACTTGTAATCTTAGGCAACAAATTAGTTCCGGTATTCATCAAGCTCACCAAATCTGGGCAGTCGTCGTGGCCTACCACTATATCTAACACTCCGTTGCCGTCAACATCTAACGGCAAAACGCTGGAGCCACCTATGTGATGCGAAGAGGGACAGTGGTCATTGAATCTGTAGTTGTTACAGGAGCCCACGCAACGGGTAACCTGCCCCCACCAATTGCTTGTTTTGGTGAACTTCAACTCATGACTTGGCAAACCCAGCTCTTCCCTTTGATTCTGAAAATACTCAAGTTTAATACCGCCAGACCACTCCCACGTCAGAATATCTAAATCTCCGTCACCATCCATATCTGCAATGGCTGGTAAATCTTCTGACCCAACTAATAAATTTGCATCCGTATTAAAATATAAAATGGGGTAAGCCAGATCAAACGCGAGCTTACCTACTGTGGCAGAAATGTTTTTATAAACCATTATACCCTGATTGGTAGCCGTGAATATATCTGGGTCTCCGTCATTGTTATAATCGCGCAATAAGGCAAACATCCGAAGGTCCGTTGGAAAAGCAGCTTCAAACTGTGGCGCATGTTGGTAGCCCCACTGCCCGTTGCGTTGTACTGCCAGAAAGGTGATGATACGTTGGGAACTTCGGTCAAAAACAAACAGATCGTCTTGCCCGTCTAAGTTTAAGTCAATGGCTGAAAACTGGGGGCTGTTTAAGCCCCCAATCCAAGGCTGCGGCAAGGTTTGCCCTTGTACCAAGACTTCTGGTCCTTGTACTTCCTGAAACCGGATGAGTTTTTGGCCAAGAACAGATTGCGCCGTTATGGCTAAACAACTTGTAAAAAAGGCTAGTACCTTTATTGCACGGTTCATTCTTTATTTATTCAGATAAGACTTTAAACCATTTTTAATATGATGGAGCCCCTTCAGCACCTTTACCAGAAATACCTGGAATGCCGGAAAGTAAGCACTGATTCCAGAGCGGAGCAAGATAACACCCTCTTTTTTGCCTTAGACGGCCCTAACTTCAAAGGCAGCCAATTTGCCCAGCAGGCTCTTGACAAAGGTGCCCGCTATGCTGTGGTACAAGATCCAGAGGTAACAGGCCCCAATATTATTCAGGTTACAGACACTTTAAAATCTTTACAGGCTTTAGCGCTGCACCACCGGCAGCAACTCTCTATTCCGTTTATCGGTATCACGGGTTCTAACGGCAAAACCACTACCAAAGAACTCATCAATGCTGTGTTAAGCCGTAGGTTCAATGTGCTCTGCACCAAAGGCAACCTGAACAACCACATTGGGGTGCCGCTTACCTTGTTAAGCATACACCCTGAACACGAGTTGGCCATTATTGAAATGGGTGCCAACCACCCCGGTGACATAGCCGAACTCTGCTCTTACTCACTGCCTACACATGGCATCATCACCAACATTGGCAAGGCGCACTTAGAAGGCTTCGGCAGCTTAGAGGGTGTGGCCCGCGCCAAAAGTGAACTTTACCTGCACTTAGATAAAACCAATGGCATAGTGTTCGTCAATACTTCTAACGATCACCTCATGCGCATGGTACGCAGACTAGCCAATAAAGTCACGTATTATCAACCTCAGGATGATTATTCTGCTGAATTACTGCAAGTCGCCCCACAAGTGATTTACCGTGCCGCCAACGGCGAAGAAGTACACACGCACCTCATGGGCTCTTATAATTTCGAAAACATGGCCGCTGCTGCTTGCATTGGTCAGTATTTTGGGGTTCCGCATGAAGAAATTAACGCCGCTATTGCAGGTTACGCTCCAGTAAACAACCGCTCTCAGATAGTCCAGAAAGACACTAACACTATCTTACTTGATGCTTACAATGCCAACCCTAGCTCTATGGCTGCGGCCGTTGCAAACTTCGCTCAAATGGCCGGAGACCGTAAGGTGGTTATTCTAGGTGATATGCTGGAAATGGGCCAGGAAAGTGAGGCAGAACATAAACTATTGGGAAATCAGATAGCTGGCTTAGGCTTCTCAGAAGTTTTTATCTGCGGGAAAGAGATGCGCTACGCCGCGGAGGAGCATCCTGAATTCCGCTATTTTGCTGAGAAAAGCGCTCTCATGCAATGGATTAAAGACCACCCCATCCGCGACAGCCATGTACTGGTGAAGGGCTCTAGAGGCATTGGTTTAGAGACAGTGGTGGATCTACTATAAAGCCATCTGTTTTTGGCTTATTTTTAGAAAAACAGGTGAAAAGCAAGAAAGCCTCCTAAGTCTGAAGTTAAACTTGGGAGGCTTTCTTGTTTTTTATTCCTTTTAAAAAGGAGATTCAAATTCAGCCAAGGTGGGCAGAACTTCATCTTTCTCAGAAACCAGCGGGTTTTCAATGCCCCAGTCAATTCCCAAAGCCGGATCATTCCAAAGCAAGCCTCCTTCAGACTCTTTGTTGTAATAGTTGCTGCATTTGTAGGTAAAGATGGTACCTTCTTCCAGAGCCACAAACCCATGGGCAAACCCTACTGGCACAAAAAGTTGGTTCCGTTTCTCAGCCTCTAGTATGCAAGTAGCATACTGTCCATAGGTTGGAGAGCCTCTTCTAATATCCACAACAACATCTTGTGCTTTACCTACCACGACGCTCACGATTTTAGCCTGTGCAAAAGGAGGCTTCTGAAAATGAAGCCCACGCAAGACGTCTTTTTTAGAAACTGAAAGATTGTCCTGCATGAAATTGTGTGTTATCCCTATCCCAGCATATTCTTTTGCGCTAAAGGTTTCTAAAAAGGCCCCGCGTTCATCGGCGAAAACCCGAGGGGTAATTTCCACCACATCTGCTAATGGATAGTTCTTTATTTGCATATCTTTTTAATGAGCGAATGAGTGCTTGAGGAATCTTATTCACTCAATCACTAATTCAATTATTATTTTGTTGCCTCTTCTATAGCCGCAAAATAGCGGTCAATTACGTACTTCTCGTCAAACTTATCTTCGGCCAATTGGCGGCTGTTCTGGCCCATGGTCTGCAGTTGCAGCTCCGGCAACAAGTATACCTGCTCCATTTTAGCAGCTAAATCGGCACCGTTACGCACCTCACAAAGATAACCATTATAGCCATCTACCACAGTTTCTTTACAACCGGGCACATTGGTCGTTACAATAGGTTTCCCTAGGGCAGCTGCTTCTAGCAGGGTACGGGGCGTGCCTTCGCGGTAAGAGGGCAGCACTACGCAGTCTGCGCCATGCACTACACTGGCTACGTCATCAGAAGTACCAAGGTACTCTAACCACCCCTCCTGCGCCCACTGTTCTACCAATGATCGCTTAATCCCGATATTGCCTTCCTCATCAATGGCACCTAATAGCTGCACGCGCACATTTGGGTACTTTGCCTTCAGTATTTTGCTGGCCTCTACGTACTCCACCAGTCCTTTCTCATAAAGCGCCCTTGACACCATCAGAAAAACAAAGGGTTCTTGCCGTTTGAATGCTGCCGCAGGCTGAAAACTCTTGGTGTCTATACCGGACCCTGGAATCACTTCTGTTATTTCTTCCCGCACCAGCTTACGCTCTAAGAAAAGCTGCTTATCATCATTGTTCTGGAAAAAAACTTTGGCAGGAAACTGGAATGAGAATTTGTATAAGGCCATCGCAATTTTTGACACCAGGTTTTGCACAATAAACACTGTCCCTAAACCCGACACATTATTGATGGTAGGAATGCCGGCCATTTTGGCGGCTATGCTTCCATAAATGTTGGGCTTTATAGTGTATTGCAAAATCACATCGGGCTTTACCTTTTTGTAGGCCTTGTAGAAATCCCGGATCAGCAGCATGTCCTTTACTGGGTTGGTGCCTTTGCTTTCCATGGTGAGCGGTACAAATCCACAACCTTCGGCAACAAGCTTAGCCGAGTAGGCATCTTCAGGAGCAATGGCTACTACTTCATGGCCGGCATGAAGTAAAGCTTTCACCAGACTGAGCCTAAAATTGAAAATGTTCCAGGATTTATTGATTACAATGGCAATGCGCATGAGCGAAGGGGAAAGTATAGTACAAAGATAACAGCGTTTACTCTAAACCTCTAGCAATACGCAGAAACTGTAGGTCTTACTGCAAATTTCGGCACCTTTGTACTTTCTTTGCGTTGCCACAGCTTACAACAAACTTTATTTATCAATGACCACCCCTCTCTTACATTCACACCTGTTAGTGGTTATACTGTTTCTGCTGCTTTTCTTGTACAAAGTGGCATTGTTGTTTATGAATAAGTCTACAGCGCTAGATAAGGCTCGTTCTTATACAAAAATGCTGGACATAGTTTTTGGCCTTCTGATTTTGGTGACTGGCGCCTGGTTGGCCTTCAGCTACAACGGCTCTTGGCCAACATGGCTAGGGGTAAAGATTCTGCTGGTGCTGGCAGCCATTCCATTGGCTATTGTAGGCATCAAGAAACACAGCAAGATACTGGCTGGAGTAAGTCTGCTGATTTTTCTGTACGTGTACGGGGTGGCCGAAACTAAAAGTTTAAAAATGCGTCCTGATAAAAGAGAGGCTGCGGCAAGGCTACAAGAAACTTCGCTTTCTGCAGAAGCACCTACCTCAAAGGCGGCAGGCAACCCTATACTGTCAGAAATGGAAGACACCCAGCTAGCCAACACCAAAGCTATTTACAGCCAAGTTTGTGCTACCTGCCATGGAGAAGACGGACAGAAAGGTACAGGCGGCGCTTCCAACTTACAGCAAAGTGAACTCTCTGCCCAAGAAAGGAAAGAAGTCATTGCCAATGGCAGCGGTTTAATGCCCGGCTACCGATCACAGTTAACGGAGCAGGAAATAGAAGCCCTGGCACAATACACGTTGTTAATGAGCAATGATTAATGACTAATGATTATTCTGAGTCTCCTAGTTTTTATGGGGAGCTGTTTTCAGCCTGTTTTCTGAAAAGGAGGCTAAAAACAGTAATTTCCATTTAATCAATAATTATAGTTCATTGCCCATTGTTCATTATTCATTAATCATTGTTCATTAATTATAATAGATGAGAAACCAACTGCACGTAACGGCCAAAGAACAGGAAACCGCTGTATTAGTGGCCGTACCTGCCTGGCGCCAAACCGACGAGAAAACGAAAGAGTATCTGGATGAGCTGGCGTTTCTAACCGAAACCGTAGGCGCTAAAACCTTAAAGCGCTTTATCCAGAAGCTGGATAAGCCAGACATGCGCACCTATGTAGGCAAAGGCAAACTGGAGGAAATTACCGCTTATGTGAAAGAGCATAAAGTAGACATGGTCATTTTCGATGATGATCTCTCCCCTTCTCAGGTACGAAACCTTGAGCGTGAGCTGGAGGTGAAAATCATTGACCGCAGCTTACTGATTCTGGATATTTTCGCGCTTCGTGCCCAGACGGCCACTGCCCGGGCGCAGGTAGAACTAGCCCAGTACCGCTACTTACTTCCTCGCCTGACCAACATGTGGACTCACTTAAGCCGGCAGAAAGGTGGGGGCGTGGCCATGCGTGGTCCCGGTGAAACCGAAATCGAGACTGACCGCCGGATTGTCCGTGATAAAATCACGTTGCTGAAAGAGAAGCTGGAGAAGTTTGACAAACAGAACTATGAGCAGCGCAAGTCACGCTCGGGTATAGTGCGTGTATCTTTAGTGGGCTATACCAACGTAGGTAAATCAACGCTCATGAACCTGCTCTCTAAATCAGATGTGTTTGCCGAGAACAAGTTGTTTGCAACGGTAGATGCCACGGTGCGCAAGGTGGTAATAGATAACATTCCGTTCCTGCTTTCTGACACGGTAGGGTTCATCCGGAAACTCCCCACCAAACTGATAGAAAGCTTTAAGTCTACGCTAGATGAAATCAGAGAGTCGGACCTGCTGCTGCACGTGGTAGATGTATCTCACCCTTCGTTTGAAGAACATATTGCCGTGGTGAACGAGACGCTGAAAGACATACAGTCGGCTGAAAAACCGGTGATTCTGGTATTCAACAAAACTGATTTGTACATGGAGCAGCGAGAGCAGGAGCTGCGTGAAGAACACCCCGATGCCCGCCCAGACATTGCCGAATTAGGCTCTTCGTACATGGCCCGTGAGCATACTCCGGCTGTGTTTATCTCGGCGGCCAACAAAACCAACATAGATGAACTGAGGCGCGTTTTGCTGGAACATGTTTCCAGAATTCATTTTGAGCGCTATCCTAACAATGCGCCGCCGCAGGAATAGCAGCAGGTTATACAGCCGTTTTTAAGCTAATTTTTGAAAATTAGCCCAAAAACATTCCATGAAAAACAAAGAAGAGGTGCCAGTCTATTTGACAGCACCTCTTTCCTTTTTTTTAAGGCATAACCATAACAAGAACAGTCCTTCTAACACCGCAGATTTCATCAAAGTATTCCTGCTGATCTCCGTTTGGTGGCTGCGGCTTTATCACAGCAAAAACTACAAGCAGTCAGCAATGCTTTGTTTAGCGGAACACCCTTTGAGCGAAAGGTATATTTGAACAAAACCAAGCGAAGCACAACCATTTAGGGGCGCTTTCAGTAAAGACAAAAGCCACTCTGACCTGATCGTCTTTGTGGCTTTTCCTGTTAGAAAATTTACATGAAGACGCTATATTTATTAAGACACGCCAAGTCGAGCTGGAAATTTGAGGAACTCAGCGACCATGACCGCCCTCTTAAGAAAAGAGGACGGAAAGACGTTCCTTTGATTGCCCAGGAATTGATTGAACGCAAGGTAAATGTTGATTTAATTATCTCCAGCTCAGCGGTGAGAGCCCTTTCCACTGCTACCTTAATGGCCAAAGAACTAGGGTTTGATCCTGAAAAAATTGGGGTGCAGGAAGAGCTGTACCACATCACCCCTACTGCCTTGCTTCAGTTTGTACAGTTGCTGCCCGATGAATATTCACACGTAATGCTGGTAGGCCACAACCCCACTTTTACGGAGGTGGCCAATATGTATTCTCCAGACAAGAGCATTGCGAACCTGCCCACCAGCGGTTTGGCGGCCATTCAATTTGACGTAACTTATTGGGGACAAGTCTCGGCAGAAAATGGCAATCTCCACTTTTTGGATTACCCAAAGAAGTACCGCTAGCCATGGCCTATCTGTAGGCGAAACACATTTTCAAGACCACCATGACTGCAAAAAACATACCTGACCAAGATAACCTCACAGACTCAGATTCTCAGGAACAGAACATGCCCCTGCTAAGCCGTGAGCTAAGCTGGCTTGCCTTTAATTACCGGGTGCTGCAAGAAGCCAAAGACCCAAGGGTTCCTCTACTGGAGCGCCTCAACTTTTTGGCCATTTTCTCTTCTAACTTAGATGAATACTTTAAGGTGCGGGTAGCTACCATGCGCCGATTAGTAAAGCTAAAAAAGAAGACCCGCGAGAAACTGAGAAGAGATCCGGCTCAGGAGCTTGATGAAATTTTAGAAGAAGTTACTCGTCAGCAGAAAGAGTTTGGGCAAGTGTTCAGAAATGAGCTGTTGCCTGAACTACGCAAAGAGCACATTCACTTAATTAACGAGCAGGAGTGCCATGACGGGCAACGCCTGATGGCACTTGATTACTTCCGTCGCCAGGTAAAGCCTCTTTTGGTGCCTATTATTTTCAGCTCTAACCCCAGCCCTTTGTTTCTGAAAGACCAGACTGTGTACCTCATGGTTAAGTTGGTGCCGCACGAAGACAAACAAGAGCAGCATGCTATCTTAGAGGTGCCAACCCAGAAGCACGGCTCGCGGTTTGTGGAACTGCCCGTTGAGCAGGGTGAGCACTACGTCATCATGCTAGACGACGTGATAAGAGTGGGGCTTGCGGAGCTTTTCCCAGGTTTTGCCCACGTAGAAGCCTATGCGGTAAAACTTTCCAGAGACGCCGAATTAGATATAGAAGAGGAGGTTTCGGGCAACTTGATGGCTAAAATCAGAAAGAGCCTGAAGAAGAGGGAGAAAGGCCGCCCTAGCCGCTTGTTATACGACCCTGAAACTCCTGGAAACCTACTACAGGCCCTTTTAGATCGCATTGGGCTTTCAAAAGACGAGCTGGTAGTGGGCAGCCGGTACCACAACTTCCGCGACTTTTTCAGCTTCCCGAAGTTTGACATGCCGGAGCTTTATTATGAGCCGCACCCACAGCTACCTCACCCAGAACTGGAAAATGCGACCAGTATTTTGGCTGCCATGAAGGAGAAGGAGTTTTTGGTGCATTACCCCTACCAGAAATTCGATCATGTGCTGCGCTTCTTTGAAGAAGCCGCCGATGACCCAGCTGTTACCAGCATTAGTGTGACGCTGTACCGAGTAGCCAGTAAATCTAAAGTTGCCAAGGCCTTGATCAGAGCCGCGGAACACGGGAAATTGGTAACGGTGGTGGTAGAGTTGAAAGCTCGTTTTGACGAAGAATCAAATATTTTCTGGGGTAATAAACTGGAGAAAGCTGGTGCCAACGTTATTTATGGAGTGCCAGACCTAAAGGTGCACAGCAAAATAGGTTTAGTCACCCGTCAGGAAGGCAGCAAGGCAGTGCAGTATGCTTATTTGAGTACCGGTAACTACAACGAGCAGACTTCTAAAATCTACACCGACCACGCCTTTTTCACTACTGACGAGCGCCTCACCAACGAACTGGCACACGTGTTTAACTTTCTGGTTGACCAAAGCCATGAGTATAACTTTGAGCATCTGTTGGTGTCACCTTTCAACCTGCGCAGCGGCTTTGAAGCGCTTATTCAAAATGAAATGCGTTTGGCGCAGGAAGGGAAACCAGCTTACATGATCATCAAGATTAACGCTCTGCAAGACCGGCGCATGATTCAGCAATTGTATGAAGCCAGCCAAGCCGGAGTGAAGATTGAGATGCTGGTGAGAGGCATTTGCTGCCTTGTACCAGGCGTGCCTGGCATAAGTGAAAATATTACCGTACGTAGTATTGTAGACCGTTACCTGGAACATGGCCGGGTGTATATTTTCGGCAACGGTGGCGATGAGAAAACTTTCATTGCCTCTGCTGATTGGATGAACCGTAACCTCAGCCGTCGGGTTGAAGTTGGTTTCCCGCTTTACATCCCGGAGCTGCAGAAAGAGATCAGGCACATTATTAATATTCAGTTGCAAGACAACCAAAAAGCCCGTACCACCGACAACAAATATTGGGTTTCAGATAATCCTTCTACCTCAACACGGGCTCAGTATGCTATCTATGCCTATTTAAATGACCAAGCTTCAGATGTACGTCGAACTGCCTCTGAGGACAGTAATTAGAACCAGAGGTCTTCTTATTTTCATTTTTTGAAATGGAAATTAAAAAGTAGGCAAAGGCAAAAGACACTTACTGATAAAACGGAAAGGGCCTTCTCATAAGAGAAAGCCCTTTCCGTTATTAGGCTGTTTTCGCAAAAACAGCTTGAAAACATGTTTCAGCTTATTGTTTTAAGAAACGGCGGGGTGGCACCAGAAACACTTCCACATTAAAGAAAACAGCATCTTTTATGTGGTTTTCAATGAGAGGCACTCCCTTTCTGTCACGGCCGTTGTATACGTTAAACCGGTGGTTGTAGCGGTAGCCTGTTTCAACGCCAAACCACAAAAAGTCGTAGATTTCACGGTCCCACCGCAGCCGGCCCCTGATTTCAGACTTCCGCAATTCAATTGTTTCAAATTGATTATAGGGTTCATGCTCTTCCATACCAATGTTGTAAGTAGCCCCCTCTATACGGTAGCCCATGTACAGAAATGATTTCTCTGAAAGGTTTCTCCGGAAGGTGACATTAGCAGGGAAAATAGCTTCTACTCCCCACCGGTCGTTAAAGGTACGGTTGTAAAGCAAGGCCGGGTAAATGGTCTGGCGCCCAAAGTTGTACCCTAGCTGCACACCAATACCGTAAGAAAGGAACGGACTTTTCTTCCAGCCGTAAATAGCTTCCATGGAAGTTCTCATGTACCGGCTAAAGCTGATGTCAGAGTGTTTTCCATAATCTCCGTTCAACTCACCTTTCAATCTGAAGACTAAGTAGTTTCTGTCATTTATTGGGCGCAAGAACAGAATTTGTCCGTTGAGCGAGCGCAAGTCTTTATCCTCCAGTGTGCGATAAAGAGGGTACTGCAGCACCGCCGGATCTTTGAAGTTAAACTCTTCAATCTGATAACCTCCACCTAAAATTATTTTCAGGTGTGGCCTGTTCCAAACGGGGGCGTAAGCTTTGAACTCAAATTGGTTACCTCTAAGTACACCTACCTCAGCGTCTTTTATCCCTTCACGCATTCCGGTAGACTTTAACCCAAAGCGCGGCTGTGACTCATAGCGCACCACCACTCCTCTGCTCTTGCCCATGCCAATTACTGAGGGGTTCGCCAATTCTTTGGGGCTAACGGCTGCCTGGGCCGCCCTGATTGAATCGGTGAAAAGACCTTGCGCTAAAACTGTCTCCTGTCCGCTTCCGCAAACAATACAAATTAATGCTGCTAAAATTTTCTTCATATCGCACCTGTTGCTTCCAATAAAACTTTGCGGTCTAGAACAAGAACCCAAAATTGAGATTAAACACGTTTTCGTCTTCTCCCTTAGAGTATGTGGCATTGATCACCGCCTGTTTTAGAATATCAACCCAAATACCGCCACCTACGCCACGGTGTATTTTGTCTGATGTCTCTCCGTCAGCCCAAACACGGCCGTGGTCTACCAGCCCCATGATACCAAACTTACCTGGGAACAGGTACATGTTGAACCTGAACAGCTCAAGCCGTAGCTCTGTGTTCTGATACAAGGTGCTGCGCCCGGCAAAACGGGTACGGCGGTAACCCCTCAGGTTGCTGAGACCACCCAATGTATTGGCCAGGTAGAATGGAAAATCACCGAAATTATGCGCTCCCCCAAACCGGGCTGCCAAGGTTAACTGAAATGGAAGGCGCGGTCCTATGTAGAAGATAAATTCAGAACCCACCCTGCCAAAGTTGGTCTTCTCACCGTTCAACTGATGGTTATAGGTAAACTCGTTCAGCCACTTTAAACCAATGCGCGGATTAACCGGGGTACTTACCGCCTGCAGATTAACAAAGGCTCTTACACCGGTAAATCTATCAGTCCCGAAAACTTCTTCGCCAAAGTAGTCATCTACGAAATGCCCAGGCCAGTGCTGCACCCTGTACTGGTCATAGTACGGGCCAATGCCCACCCTTACGTATCTGGAGTAGCCGGTATTGATAGTTGGTGAAAACAAAACGCGGGAAAGCCGAACTCTATAATATTCAACATCTTCGGTCATTTCGGTTTCGTTACCTAGTCCAAAGAAATTTATTTGGTACTGTGGTCCAAACACGGCTGCTTTTAAACCAATGTCCAGTTTGTCGTTGAATACCTGCTTGAATTCAGCGTCATACCGTATGTTGTAAGCGCTGGTGGCAAAGGCGTAGTTAGCCCTTAAATAATGTTCTGAGGCAAATGGCTCTTTTCTGAACTTATGATTCCGGTACATTACTCCGCCACCTAAAAACAAGCCATCGTCTACGTTGAATTCTACAGACAGGCGGGGCCCGAAGTAAGATAGTTTGTAATTGTCGCGGTCATATAGGTTTACTTCTCTAAAAGGCTGGGTTTTGTCTTCCGTTTCAGGCCCCCATGAGATCACGTTCTCTTCCTCTGAGTTATCATACACTTTCGTTTTGGCTCCCCAACCTTTCACCACCGATCTATCAATAATGGTGTCATTTCCTTCCCCGCCAATTATTCGGATCATGATACCGTCATCTACCGTTCCGTTTACCTCAAAAATATCATCGCCGCCAAGCCCGTAAAGCCTTATTTCTTCGGTTTCATTTTTGAAAAAGCGGCGCTGGTATAAGATTCGGCTAACTTCTCCTTCTTTGTTGATTTTGCGCATGGTTACCTCCGTCTCTTTATCGTTGATCCGGATAACCTCAAACTTTTCGCGCTTATCACTTCCTGTCACATCTACAGCCTCAGCCAGGTGAGTGTAGTACTTCTCAGCCACCTGCACCAGTTTGTCTCTTCTAGATTTCAACTTTGCAACAATCTCTGGCCCTGAAAGCGGATACACTTCTGGTGGCATTTGGCGCACAGCATCTGCTATAACTGAATCTGTTAGTGCTGCTTGTATGTCATTGGCTACTTTAACCCACTGACCGCGGGTAACGCTTGACAAAAACGTGCGGTCTGAGGTGAGCGCAGTCAGGTTTAGCCCTTTATAATCACTATAGTCATAGCCAAAGTTTTGAAAATTACGGATTGCCCACCGCCGACTAGCAAGCCATGGCACCAGACCGTCAGCTTTGAAAAAAGCCACATCACGGTCTTCGGGCACTGGTCTGAACAGACGGCTGTCGTCTCCAAACTTGGTTTCGGCCCACCTCCATTGGCCCTCGTGGCGGTCCCAGTCACCAATGAGCATGTCTAGCAGGCGGGCACGGGCAAATTCCACCTCATCCACTCGGTTGTCATGGTCATTGCGCTTGCGCTCCAATACTTTCTCGGTACCTACTAAATTGGTGGCGTTGCCCAAGCTGGCTACATCTGAATGATCTTCGTCTGCGTCTTCCTCAAAGAAAGCCACGGTGCTTCCAAACTCATCAAGGTACTGACGCAGGCGCGGGTCATTAGGCACATACACTAATTTAGGGTTGGAGTGCAGCACCCCAGCCGGCCCTGCCAAGCTAGCTGCCACCACTGCACCATACGGATGCTGTGCTGATATCTGGTCTTGCAACAAATCACGGGCAAAGGTTTCCTGCAACTCTTCTGGCAGTACACTGGTTGGATCTTTATTAACGGAACGGAGCGAGTACTGACGCCCTTCTTCGTTTCGCAACTTCAAAGTGGTGGTTTGCTTGCCTCCGCCTTTTTTGTAAGGCACTAAGCCTCCCTTTTCCTCGCCTAAGTCTATTACCGGCATTTTAACTGGCGTTAGCCACTCGGCCCGGTAGTGTTTGCCTAGGAATCCTTGCTTTAAGTTACCGGCAGCATAACGCGGATTGGCAGGCACCACAACCGTGCTGTCAGTGTAATCTATGTCTACCTGTGCCAGCTCTTCTTCTTTCACCTTGGCTTTGGTATACATAGGGGTACGGAACAACAATAAAGAACCGCCTTCCACATTTGGGTCAGCTGCCCAATACTCAACCCAAGCCTCACCGTTCCGGTAATAGTTCACTCTGGCAAAACCTTGAATCTTTTGGGCAAAAACAGCGTCTCCGCCATCTGATACGTGTTGGGTTTTACAGCCTGAACCGCTTACTATCTGGGGTAGCTTGCCCATTTTAAAATACTGCAGGTTGTGCTCATGGCCTGCCGCGTAAATGATGTTGTCATACTTCTCAAAGACACCAAGTAAGCCTTTGATGTAAGCCTGATAGCTAGGGTGCGGAATATCTTGGGCAATTCCGCCGTATTTGCGCGACAACGGGTAAATAGAACCAATGATAGGCAAAGGCAGAGCCCACCACTTCCGAATAATAGTAAGCGGAAACAAATGGTCTACTAGGTTAAAATATCCCCCGTGTATACCATTACTAAAGAGCGGGTGGTGTGCCACCACTACTATGTTTTTGTCTTTGTTTTTGTCAATGACATCTTCCAACTGTACTAGCATGTCTACTTCGTTCACCACTCCGCAGATGTTGTCATCACCATATGGCTTATCATAAGGGTGCAGCCACCAGTGCGAGTCTAGCGCAATCAAAACAATATCATCTGCAATACGCACCTCAAATGGTCCAGGGCATCCATTACCCGGCACAAAGAAGTCAGTACCTACCACTATATTACTGTCGGCAAGGTATTCTTCTACAAAGCGCTCTTCTCTGATTACAGCGTTCCAGCCGTCTGGTGAGCCACTGCCCCCGCCCCAGTCATGGTTTCCGGGTATCATGTATTTTTCGCCTTTGTAGCCCTTGAGCACATTCAACTGGGTCGTCATGCGTTCCTCGGCCGTTTTGCGATCATACGCATTGGGCTCGGGCAAGCCGTTGTGGTAAATATTATCCCCCAGAAACACCACAGCGCTGTTTTCACCAGCCACTTCAATCTGAGACCTGAGCAGCATAAGCGTAGGGTCGGGCTTATCCGTTACAGGTGCACCGGCATCGCCAATCAGGAAGACGCTGTAGGTAAGTTCAGAAGAATCTTGGGGGGTAGTCTGCTGCCAGTTTAGAGCAGGAGGAGCATAATATGGCTTAGAACTGCTACAGCTTTGTAGAAAGCAGAACAACACCAACGGAAGTAGAAGGAAGGAGTACTTTTTTTTCATGTAAAGAATGGCAAAGCGATCTTAGCTTTTCGCATTTGGTTTTCAGATTCTAATGCAACTGGGCCAGTAAATTGGTAGTTATACGTGTATATCATCCCTAGGATGAAAACCCTACCGTTAAATACTGTTCTAATTCTATATATCTATGCTGCCTAAGACGTAAGCTACCTTGTTTGGGTTATCAGGTTATGCCTATCAGCTCCATCACCACCCTCTCTTGTTTAAATCCCGACTTCAATAATTCGGCTGATACACCTTTCTTTCATGTGCGGAAGGTCATTCAATTCCACCATTTTGAAGTTTAGCGGCAGCATTACACCTACTGATCTTGCGCCCTACCTCTTCAACAGTTCATACATGTATTTTGAGCTAATTTTTCAAAAAAAGCTCTAAAACAGGTACGGCAGATAAGCCAAATGAGGTCATACAAAATTCAACTAAAACCTAACTTGTATAAAAGCCAATGAGTTATGTACTTGAACCATTATGGCTCAACATTATGGACAGCTGTTTTAGGCTTGTTTTTATAGAAACAGATGAAAAACGCAAAAAGATGAAGCTAACCTTGCAGGCACTTTTAGCGTTGTAAACCTTTGGATTCAACTATAACTGATGTAACCACTCTTGTTCTTGTGAACAAGCGCTACGGGCCTTACCGCTCCTACTTTATTTATGGAAAAAGAAGACCTCATCAGAAAAGCGGGCAATTATGTGTTTGCGCTTTTCAAAGAGAAGCTGTCTAAGAAACTAGTCTATCACAACTACAAGCATACGTTTGAAGTGGTGAAAGAGGCGCGCCAATTAGCAGAGGCCTACCAGCTACCCGAAGAGGAGATGGAAGTATTGTTGTTGGCAGCCTGGTTTCATGATACGGGTTATATCAGCACCTATGAAAACCACGAAGACGAAAGCATTGAGATTGCCACGGCTTTTCTGAAAGAAGAAAAATACCCCGAAGATAAAATTAACCAAGTTTCGCGTTGCATCATGGCTACCAAGCATGGTCAACTGACGCACCATCTGCTGGAAGATATTTTAGTTGACGCCGACATTGCCAACATTGGCAAAGAAACCTTCTTCGCTACCGCCGAGCTACTACGGGTGGAGTGGGAGATTTACCTGGACCGCACCTTCTCTGATTTGGAATGGGCCCAATACCAGCTGGACTTTCTGCTGTCTGTTAGTTTCAGGTCGCAGCCGGCTCAGGCCAAATACTCAAAGCAGTTAAGCGCAAATATTCAAGAACAGCGCAACCACTTACTTGACCTTACTAAAAAGAAAAAGAAGAAGGAGAAACAAAAGCGCGAAACACTGGCACAGCCTAAACGTGGTATAGAAACCATGTTTAAAAGCACTTATGACAACCACATTAGTTTAAGTGCCATTGCTGATAACAAAGCAAACATGATGATTAGCCTCAACGCCATTATCATGTCTATTATCATTACTTATTTAGGTACCAAGTCTTCTATCATTGGTGCTGAATTTACGCGCAACCCTATCTTGATGATACCGGTGGGTATACTGCTGGCCACTACACTTGCTTCCGTTATTTCTGCCATTATTTCAGCGCAGCCTGAGGTAACCAGTTTCCGACTAAAACCAAATAAGTTAAAGAGCAGACGCATTAACCTGCTGTTCTTCGGAAACTTTACTAAAATTCCGCTAGAAGATTTTCAGGCTGGTATGCATGACATCATGCGCGACAAAAGCTCGCTGTACAACAACATGATTACCGATATTTATTACTTGGGAGATGTTCTAAGTAAAAAGTACCGATTGCTACGTATTTCCTATACTATTTTTATGATAGGCATTATTTTAACGGTGGTGTCTTTTGTGGTTGCTATTTCACGTTAGTATATCTCCATCATGTAATGCAAAAGGGCTGTGGAAATCCACAGCCTTTTGCATTACATGATTTTAGTTTTATACAGTAGCAGTAATTTTCTACTCTTTCTTTTTATTAAGCTGCTCGCATAAATCTTTTAACCGCAATAGCGATGTTTTCATAAAACCTTTTATTTGCTTACGGCCAAAGAAATCATAAAAATAATCACCCACTGACACGCGGCTGTAGTGAAATTCAAGCACTAAGTTCGTCTGCTTACCGGCTGCATGTAAATAGAAGAAAAGCAGCGCATTAGGGAACATCTTGAAATTAGCAATCTTCTCAATGTACTCCACTTTATCAGCGGTCTCACGCATCTGTAACGTTTGTATTTCAATAATCCCCCCTTTTTCCATTTCACAGAGGTAATTGGTACCTATACGGTTTATTTTACGAGTGTCAAAGCGCACACTTTTTACCCGATGCAACCACTTTGGCTTGAGCCGGTAATTTTTTATGACCCGCAACACCAGCTCCATGGGTGCTTCTACCTTTGTTTTAATAGTGAAAGTATTTGGGTACTGTTGCCGTGTATGCTCCTCCTCGGGGTCAGTTAGCAATAACCTTAGCGGTGTCAGAAAACAGTATTTGTAGCGCACCTCCCCCACATGCTCATATTGGTTTACCCCTTCTTTTAGCTGAGACCATGCAAAACTTTGGGCAATAGCCTCAGGCTTTTGGGTTTTCAGGTACCCCTCTGTCAAGAGCACATATTCTGACCCTTCAATACTGTTCTTCAGTAAGCGGTGCGCTTTAATTACATCGGTGCCCATGAGCTTAATGTAATCTCTGATCTGAGTAATGCTGATGCGACCGTAGTGCACTATTATTTTAAGAGTAAGCCTATTTTCTGAAAGCTGCGGACCAGGTAAAAATTTATCGCGGTCCATAATGCGCAGGTAATTCTGAAAATCAAGAAAAATTTGCTTGCACTGGCTTACAATTTCTTCTATAGCAGGCGGTGACCCCAACTTATAAAACAAAATGGCATCTCCTTGTATTTCGCAGAGCTCCATGTTGAGGATGTTGGCTTCAATGATGATCTCCAACAAATCAGCGATCAGGTTACGACTGTACTGCACCCCGTTTTCATGCATGAAACGGGTAAAGCCGCTAATATCCGGAATAAACAGCAAGGCAGGCTGCGAATCATCAGCATTATGGGGCAGTAAAGAAGGATTAGTCACTGTTGACTCCATGAAACAAGATTATGCTATTTAAAGCTTACGGGCTAGTCACTACGTCAGTGATAAGCAACGCAGAGTTCACATGGGGTTTTATACGTGAACAATGGCCATTCCTTTGCTCACTTTGGGCAGATGTATAAAATAAATTTGAACTTCCTGCTTTTGCACCTCACATTGCTCCAGAAAGAGAAGCTGTTTCCATCTATTTGTGCTACAATAGCGGCTGAAGCCTGCTTCCTCCATGTAATTATCAACGCTTCAGTTGAATTTCAATTAATGATTAAGACGCACCACAAAAAAAGAGGGAGTGGCTTTTTTATAAAGCCACTCCCTCAAACCATTTATCAAATGCTATAATTATGAATTAGCTTCGGCATTTTTAGGCTTACGACCTCTTTTAGCACCTTTAGGCTTACCCATTGAATCTGGTATTTGATTTAAGGCCTCATTCATTTGGCTAAAAATGCCTAGCATTAATTGTACATCTTCAACGTTTTGGCAGTCACGGATTACTTCCATCTGCATTTTGTCAAGCTTACTTTTAAGTTGCTCTCTCATAGTATTGGGTTAGTTTAATTAATTCATTTATTAAAATGCTTATGCAAATATATAGACAATACGTTGTTTACCTAACATGAGACAAAATTTATCATTTTTTTATTTGGTTATAAATCGAATAAAAGCCATAAAACAGAAACAATTTATTATCTGCTTTATTTATAAAATAACATGAGTCTCTTTTAAATTATGCTTAAGCAGATTAGATCATTTATTAAACTGGGTATTAATAAAATCTTTACGCTACAACTTGCAACCACTAAAATTTAGTTAAGCAAATTTTAAATTCTATTTCGCTTTAGGCAACTCTCTCTATAGTAAAGTTCAGCTCTCGTTTATCTCATTAAAGTGGCAACAAAGATTAAAAACGCTATCCCGCAAATTATTCCATTAACCTTTTATCATCATAAATTTCTTTTAAGTTTAAAATTATTAACTAAACACTTATATAAATCGTAGCAGATAATACAGTAATACAACTACTTACTTAAAATAATACAACCTTTTACCATTTTGATTTTTGTACTTTTGAAGATTGACTTTTACTAAAGAATCAAAGTTTTGAGGAAAGATATAAATGCAGCAGTTTGGGGTAAGCTTGCGTATCATTCCTGTGATCTGCTCTGTACTTTTGACAAGGAAGGAAATTTCCAGCACGTTAATGATGCCAGCGAATCCGTTCTGGGGTATTCCAGCGGAGAGTTAATTGGGCACCACTACACCAAATTCCTTTATACAGACGACCTTAGCCTCACCCAAAAAGCCATCAGTGACATGGAGGCCGGCAAGAGACTAAGTAATTTTGAGAACCGCTTTTTCCGAAAAGACAACCAGATTGTCCATGTACAATGGTCTGCCTCACTATCAGCAGAAGACAGTTTAATTTACGCCATTGGCCGAGATGTTACTGGACTTAGACTTGGTTGGAGCAAATTGGAGGAAAGCGAGCAAAAATATAAGGCGCTGTTTGAACACAGCAAAGACGTGTTCTTTATGGAGAGCTCCGAAGGATTGATTACTGATGTTAACCAGAGCTTCTGTGATGCCTTCTTAGTTACAAGAGAAGAGGCGGTAAACTCCCGCGCCTCCTCTTTCTTTCCATCTTATTTGGCAAAAACCGCAGATATCACTCTGCGAAGTGTTTTGGAAGGCAGCATCATGAGAGGTGATGTGGAGATAGAAACCGAAACAGGGAAAATAAAGATATATGACACTATAAAATACCCAATCCACTCTAACGGCAAAATTATAGGCGTACAAACTGTGGCAAGGGACATCACTCCTATGGTGTGTGCCTACGAGGCTGCCCAGAAACAGGCTGAAAAACTCAACAACATACTTAATAGTATTACCGACGGGTTTGTAACCGTAGACAGAGATTGGCGAATTACTTACCTTAACAAAGAAGCGGAAAGGCTGCTGCCTCTAGACATAAAAAGACATATCGGGCTGAACATTTGGGACATTTTTCCTGAGGAGGTAGGCGGTGAATTTTATGCCTACTACCATCAAGCCTTTGAAACAAATAGTACCGTCAACTTTACAGCTTACCTAAAAAAACATAGCAAATGGCTAAAGGTCAAAGCATACTCATCTAAAGAAGGACTCTCAATTTATTTTGATGACGTTACGGCGCAGGTAGAGGCGCAGCGGGAAATAGAAAAGCTGTCATTAGTAGCAAGCAAAACTGCGCATGGCGTGGTCATTACCGATGCCGACGGAAGAACTGAATGGATAAACGAAAGCTTTACCCAACTAACTGGTTACACCCTTGCCGACTTGAAAGGAAGGAAGCCTGGATCGCTGCTACAGGGAGAGGAGACTGACTCAGGCACGTTAGAGTATATAAGGGAAATGCTGAATAAGCGAGTGCCTTTTAGCACTGAAATTATTAACTACCGGAAATCTGGGGAGAAGCTGTGGTTTGCCATGGACATCACCCCTGTATTTGATGAAAATGGTGAACTTAACAAGTTTATTGCCATTCAAAAAGACATAACTGAGAGTGTAAGAACACAGAGGGAAATAGAGAGACTGTCACTGGTAGCCAAAAACACCACTAATGGTGTAATCATTGCTGGCCAAGAGGGAAAGATTGAGTATGTTAATGAAGGTTTTACCGCGCTAACAGGCTACAGCTTTGACGAGGCTTTAGGCAAAACTCCTTACGAGTTACTTAGCAGTAAGCACACAGACCCTGAGATTAATAGACATATTCATGAACAGCTATTCCTCGGGAAACCTTCCACTTTTGAAATTCTCAACACCAGAAAAGATGGAAGTGACGTATGGTTCTCCGTACAATTGAACCCAATTTTTGGTGAGGGCGGCAAAGTAGAAAGATACATTGCCATACAGTCTGACATAACCGAGATGATTAGGGTACGGCAGGAGCTGGAGAAACTGTCTCTAGTTGCCAGTAAAACCAACAACGGAGTAATCATTGCCGACAGTAACTGGAAAATGGAATGGGTAAACGAAGGCTTTACTCGCCTCTTTGGTTATGAAATGGCAGAAGCAGTAGGCAAGGAACCATCAGAGCTACTTCACGGCCCTAAAACCGACAAGAGTAAGTTCCTGGCTCTGGAGGCTAAGCTTCTAAGTGGTGAGCCTATTTCATTTGACATTCAAAATTTAAAGAAAAACGGAGAAGAGATTTGGCTAAACGTAGAAATTTCCCCTGCATTTGACCAAGAAGGTACTCTAGTACGGTATATAGAGATTCAGACTGAGATAACCTCCCTGAAAACCTCAGAACTGGAACTGTCCAGGCTGGCCGATGACCTTTACCGCAAAAACAACGACCTGCAGCAATTTACTTATATTGTTTCTCATGTTCTGCGCCAGCACGGAGCCAATATCATGGGGCTGGTAGACATGATTATAGGTGCAGATAAAAATTCAGACGTCTATAACCGTTCACTCACTTACCTAAAGCAAAGCGCTTACAAACTAGATGAGGTGCTCCGAGACATGAACAACATTCTGAATATTAGAGAAAATAGAGGGAATGTAGAGGTAGAAAGAGTAGAGGTGGAACAAGTTTTAGATCAGGCGTTGTCTCCCTTTACTGAATGGCTTCAAAATCATGACACTATTGTCAGCATTGATCTTCCTAAGGGGCTAGCCGTGAAAGCAAACAGAGCTTATCTCTACAGCATTTTTCACCAGTTACTCTCTAATTCTTTCAAGTTCCGCTCATCTTCCCGCAGCTTGGAAATAAATGTGGCGTTTACGGGCAATACAGAGGCAGAATCTATTCTCACCTTCAGCGATAACGGAATTGGTTTCGACTCAGCCAAAGAAAGCAATAACCTTTTTAAGCTTTATAAACGTTTTCATACCCAGCAAGAGGGCCGCGGCATTGGCCTTTATCTTGCCAAGCAACAGGTAGAGGCAATGGGCGGCAGGCTTCAGATTACCAGCGAGGCCGACAAAGGCACAACAGTTCAAATTTATTTACCACAACAATGAAGGTATTTTTGGTTGATGATGACCATGTAAGCAATTTTTTACTGGGGAGTTTACTAAACAAGCTCGACAACAATCTCGACATCAGTACTTTTCTCTCTGCCCATGAAGTGTTAGAAAAAATAAACTCTCTCAGCGAAGCCGAATACCCTGATGTTTTGTTTGTAGACCTTTCTATGCCTATCATGGACGGTTGGGAGCTGTTAGATGAACTGGCTCAGCACCAGCCTGACTTTAGAAATAAATGCAGGGTATACATTCTTTCTTCTTCCATTCGCAAGGCAGATAAAGACAGAAGCAAAGCTTACCCACTGGTGGTTGACTTTTTACAGAAGCCAGCTAATCCCGACGAAATATTGAATGCCTTGCAAGGTGATTCATAAAGCACTTCCCATTCGCGCTGCGCATACCTGAGTAATAACTCTACTTTGTGTGTTGCTCCCTTTTAACATATATTTGCCCACTCAAATAGTGCAGCACCACATTGGGCATTTTGTAGAAACACCCAGGGCCTTGTAGTTCAACGGATAGAATAGAAGTTTCCTAAACTTTAGATGTGGGTTCGATTCCCGCCGAGGCCACTAAGCATTATCACCTTCCATCATCATTCTTTTACTCTTACCGGAGGCCTGCTGACTGAGCAATCAGTATTCAAATTCTCTAGGCAAAAGCACTAGCCTGTTTTTCATCTGTTTTTCTGAAAACAGATGAAAAACAGGAACAAGATGCCGTTTAACAAAAAAAGGCAAAACCTAAATAGGTTTTGCCTTTCTATAACTTCAACAGGTGAGTTTTCAGCGTAAAATCACCTTTCTTACCTCACTGTATGTTTGCGTTTCAAGCTTCACGTAGTACAAACCTTTGGTAAGCTTGTTCAGGTCTAAGGTTTTAGAGACGCGCCCGGCAGGATCCTGCAGAACTTCGCGGTACACCACATTGCCAATCACGTTCATGATACGCAGGTCTGTACGTTTGCCTTCAAAGCCTTCTAACGAAATGGTAATCACTCCGCTGGAGGGGTTGGGATATACCGTTACCGACCGGTCTTCCGTATCTTGTTTAGCCTCATTTCTTGGCTCTGCCGGCATTGGCGGAGTAGACCTGATCTGTGCAGACAAATCAAGTAAGGTGAGGCTAAGAAAAAATAATAGTATAGTTTTCTTCATATATTAATGGTTATAGAAAGAGGAACAATAAATTAGGTGCTACTGCACTTCATACCTTAGAATAACGCAGTACAATAAAAATTGGTTTTGTATTTTTTAATATAAAACAAAGGTTTTACCTTAAAAGTAAATAAATTTATTGCACAAAACAAATAAACCTATTGCAACATATAAAAAACCGCAAGGCTGTGATCATTGGTGGTGGTTTAGCAGGCCTGGTTACAGCTTTGCAATTATCAAGCCAAGACGTTGAGGTAACACTAGTGGAAAGGAAAAGTTATCCCTTCCACAAAGTGTGTGGTGAATATATTTCTAATGAGGTATTGCCTTTCTTAAAAAGTTTAGGCGTTGACATAGCCGCACTTGCTCCTGCCCAAATTGATCATTTCATGTTGTCATCCCCCAGCGGGCGAACTCTGATGGCACCGCTGGATCTGGGGGGCTTTGGCGTGAGCAGGTACCAACTTGACTATTATTTATACAAATTAGCCCTCACACGAAGAGTTATATTCAGGCAACAGGTTTCTGTCTCTAATGTAGAATTTGACAACGGCAGCTTTCAAGTCAACCTGTCAGATGGCCAGTGTATAGAAGCCCCTATAGTGGTTGGTGCGTATGGCAAACGAAGTACTTTAGACCGCCGGCTCAACCGTACTTTCTTTGAAGAGCGCTCTCCTTATCTGGGTGTGAAATATCACCTGCGCACCAAATTCCCCAAAAACGTCATTGCCCTCCATAATTTTGCTGACGGGTATGCGGGCATCTCGGCCATTGAGGAAGATAAATACTGCTTTTGCTATCTGACCACTCGCCAAAACCTGAAAAAGAGCGGAACCATTGCGGCAATGGAAGAAAAAATATTAAGCAAAAACCCCTTTCTAAAGGAAATATTGACTACTAGTGAACACTTGTATACACAGCCTGAGGTTATCAATGAAATTTCTTTTGCGTCCAAAACTTGTGTAGAAAACCATATTCTTATGTGCGGTGATGCGGCAGGCCTTATCACTCCCCTCTGCGGCAACGGCATGGCCATGGCCATTCACTCGGCCAAACTGCTGTCTGAACAAGTACTGCTGTTTTTGAACGGAGAGCAAACACGAAAAGAGCTAGAGGCTAATTACACCCACGCATGGAAATACCAGTTTGGAGCCAGGTTACGTACAGGCAGAGCGGTGCAGAAACTGTTCGGACACCCCGTTTTATCAGAACTGGCAGTGGCAGGTTTAGGTCAATTACCAGCGGCAGTACGTGCTATCATGCGGCGCACCCACGGGCAACCATTTTAGGCACTTCTATCATAGCAGTTACTTTTATTGTTTTGGCCTTAGCCTCAAACAGAAAGTGAATCGTTTTAGGGCTATTTTCTGGAAAACAGCCCTAAAGCGTCAGTATTAATGCCTGAACTGCTTTTCCACAGTCTTTCGGTAAACAGGTGCTATACTAAACCCGAGGCCGCTCAATGGAGTATGTACTCATCAGCACCTATCTTTTGCAGCAATCAAAACATCTTGCTACTATTTTGCTTATATTAAAATATGAAGAGTTACCTCTGCGCCATAGGCACGGCCAATCCACCGCATGCAATTCCGCAGCAAGAAATTGCCGACTTTATGGCGGGTGCTCTTCAACTTGACGCAGCTGAGGCGCGGAAATTAAAGGCATTGTACCGCGTGTCGGGCATTGAGCAGCGGCACACCGTTTTGCCAGATTATGGCCGTGAAAACGGAGAATTTGAGTTTTACCCGAATACCCCAGACCTGAGCCCCTTCCCTACTGTAGGAGACCGAATGGAGGCCTATCAAAAAATGGCGCTTCCGCTCTCAGAAGCAGCTGTTCAAGACTGCCTCAGCCAATTGCCTGACTTAAATCCAGCACATATCACGCACCTCATTACGGTTAGCTGCACCGGCATGTATGCCCCTGGGTTAGACATTGAACTGGTGAATGCACTACAGTTGTCTCCGCAAGTGCAGCGCACCTGCATCAATTTCATGGGCTGTTATGCTGCTTTCAATGCCTTGAAAGTGGCTGATCATATTTGCCGCTCAACGCCTAATGCGCGGGTGCTAATTGTCTGTACCGAACTGTGCACTTTACACTTTCAAAATAGGCCTGAGCATGACCACCTGGTCTCAAATGCTTTGTTCGCCGATGGTGCAGCCTCCGTAGTGGTGAGTTCTGAACCGCTGTCCGCTCTCTCCCTGCAGCTAGATGCATTTCATTGCGATTTAGCTCCCTCAGGTGAAAAAGAAATGGCCTGGCACATCAATGATTTCGGATTTGAGATGACCCTGTCTTCTTACGTGCCCTCGCTCATTAAGCAGGGTATTGGTCAGCTCACTACCACGCTTTTGCAGAAACTCAACCTGCAGTTATCTGAACTGAATCTTTTTGCCATACACCCCGGCGGACGCAAAATACTGGAGGTAATTGAACAGGCCTTAGGTATCTCTAAAGACAAGAACAGACATGCGTATGAAGTGCTCCGGCAATACGGGAACATGTCATCGGCTACGGTGCTGTTTGTGCTGAAGTCGCTTTGGAAAGAGGCAAAGGCCGAAAAGCACGGCGCGCCAGTACTGAGCTTTGCCTTTGGCCCCGGGCTCACCTTAGAATCTATGCTTTTATCAGTACACCATGTTTAATCAGCGGTCTACAGATCTTGAGTTAATGGATGATCTTTCGCTCACGGGTGAGGATCTTCGGCAAAACCTGAAGGAGCTGGAATTCATTAACCGGTGGCTGGGTGGGCATGAGGTAGTGAGGCAGGGGCTGAACCAGATCTTGGCTCACCCGTTTTCGGCCTCTTTTCAGAAAAACAGCCTAAAAATAGCTGACTTGGGCAGCGGCGGCGGCGATACTCTCAAAATGGTGGCGCAATGGGCCCGAAGCAAAAACATCAAAGTAGAGTTAACAGGTGTAGATGCCAATGCCTTCATGGTAACCTACGGCACCAAGTACTGTCAGGAATATCCGGAGATCTCTTTTCAGCAAGCAGATGTTTTCTCGCCTGAGTTTGCCGCCCAAAAGTATGACATTATTATCTGCAGCCTTTTTCTGCACCACTTTACCTCTGAAGCAATGGTGCGATTACTAAGCCAACTACGGCAGCAGGCACGAATAGCAGTTCTTGTAAACGATTTGCACCGGCACCCACTGGCGTATTATTCTATCAAAAGCCTGACTCGGGCTTTTTCAAAATCATACCTGGTTAAAAATGATGCACCGCTGTCGGTGTTGCGGGCATTCAGCAAAAAAGATTGGCAGGAAATTTTAAAACAGGCATCAGTTCAGCAGTACCGTTTGCACTGGAAATGGGCGTTTAGGTGGCTGCTCGTTTTTGGCCCGTTTTTAGAAAAGTAGCTCAAAAACACTTTTTCCTCTTAAAAATTTTCGTAACTTAAAGTATGCTTTTCTGCAATGAGACCAGAACCTTATTAGTTCTGAGAAAGAAAAGCAGCTTGTCCGCAAGAATATCTATTTAGCGGCAACGGACTTATTGTATTACCAATGTTACCCCCATGGGCCGAAGTTCCAGTAAAAGTACCGTTCAATTTTGGCTTCTTTTTGTAGCCTCCGTTTTATTATCTGCCATAGTCATCAGTCTTTTTCTGAAGGTGGTAAAAGTGATGATTTACCTCTTGCTGGTACTGCTGCTGGTTCCTATCATCTACCTATCTCTTAAGCGTGCTGTCCATTACTTCCGGACTCCCGGCACCAAACTCAAATCCCGCGACTGAAGTTTTACTTAACAGTCGGTGCAACACCTTAATTAAGCCTAAAAGAACAACTGCTGCACCAACCTGAAGGTGTTAGCATGCGCCTCTACAATATCTGCAATGCGTACTGAATAGCCGCCGCCCATGCTGGCGCACACAGGTACTCCGTTTCTACGGCACATATCCAGCACCACGTAATCCCTTTCGCGGCAACCGGCATGCGTGAGCGACAGTTTGCCTAACTTATCAGTGGCCAACACGTCTACCCCGCTCTGAAAAAACACAAAATCAGGCTGCACTTGATCCATAAGGCGGGGCAAATGCTGCTGCAACAACTTCAGATAACCGGCATCATCTATTCCATCTGGCAAGGGCACATCCAGGTCTGAGGTTTCTTTGTGTAAGGGATAGTTGTTGCCGCCGTGCATGCTGAAGGTAAACACCCGCGGCTCATGCTCAAAAATTTGGGCGGTACCGTTGCCCTGGTGTACGTCTAAATCTACCACCAGTACCTGCTTCACCTTTTGCAGGTCTAAAAGATGCTGGGCCCCCAGTGCAATATCATTGAGCAGGCAGAAACCCTCTCCCCTGTTGGTAAATGCATGATGGGTGCCGCCGGCAATATTCATGGCTGCCCCAAACTCCAGTGCAAACTCGGCTGCCTGCACGGTACCACCCATAATCATCACCTCCCGGTCTACCAGCTCCGCCGAGAGAGGGAAACCAGTTTTTCTTATTTCAGACGGCGTCAGCTCCAATGCCCGCAGCCGTCGCCAATATACCTGGTCATGCACCCGCACAATCTGGGCTGAAGTGAGTGGCTCGGGTTGAAAGAAATTCTCAGAAGTTACCGTGCCTTCATACAGCAGCTGCTCGGGCAGCAACTCGTATTTAAGCATAGGAAAACGGTGCCCTTCAGGTAAGGAATGAGCATATTCTTTAGACCAGGCTATTTTCAGCATGTCGTTCAAATCAGCAGAAAAAAAAGAGAAGTATACCAGCGCCATTTAAAACAGGCACTGCCCTACACTATACTTTGGCAAAGATACGCCCATCTGCCATTGCCATGCCCAAACCGCTGCAACATTCTGTACTACAGAAAGTATAATCACTTAGCCTCTGGCAATGAACCGCAGGCTTACTTTTTGATTACCTAATTTATTCCAGCTATGAAAAAATTGTGTTTACTAATTATATCTACGCTCATGTTCGGGGCCGCAACGGCTCAGGAACGCGTTTTTAACCGAGGAGTCATTAACCATAGTGAGAGCGGCGAAGATGGCCCCGTTGCCACCCGTGACAATAATGGGTTTGGTATTAAAGCAGGGGTTTTGTACAACAACTTACGTGGCGATGGCACCAATGCTTTCTCTGGTTTGAAATCAGCCACCAGTTGGCACGTGGGAGCCTATTCTCAGTTCAGCCTCGGTAACTTCTTTTCAGTACAGCCAGAAATTCTGTACTCCAGAAGACAGTCAAAAGCTGACCAAGGAGATATGAGATTCGATTATTTGGAGGTACCGGTATTGGCGGTCATGAACTTCACCGACAACGTAAGCTTTCATGTAGGGCCGCAGGTAGGCGTGATGATGTCTGCGAAGCAGGAAGGCAGGGAGATTGCCACTTCAGACTTCAACAGCTTTGACTACGGTGGGGCTGCGGGTCTGGAAGCCCGGCTAAGCATCTTCCGCTTAGGTGCTCGCTATTATTTGAGCTTAGCAGATCTTGGCAAGTTTGAATCTTCCGCCGATGCCACTAACCGCGCCTTTAATGATATCAAAACAGGAAACTTTCAGCTTTACATTGGCGTAGGGTTCTAAAGAAGAGTTTAATAAAGGGTTTAGGTTTTTGGGTGCTTCCGTTCAGGGGCACCCATTTTCTTTTACCACACTAACCTACCTTCCGACTTCGTTTGTTTTCAGGCTGTTTTTCAAAAAACAGCCTGAAAACAAACCGCCACTATGGATGCCACAAAAAAAGGCGGAGAATTATTCTCCGCCTTATCTAATTTGTCTTCTAAAGTCCAATTTTAATCCCGGTCATGCTTTCCTTCGGCAAACTCTTCAATCATTTTCTTATTGAAGGCCGGAATATCATCAGGGTTTCGGCTCGTGACAATGCCTTGGTCTGTTACTACCTCCTGGTCTACCCAATCGGCACCGGCGTTAGCCAAATCGGTTTTCAGCGACGGCCAGCTGGTCATCTTTCTGCCTTTCACGGCACCTGCTTCAATCAGGGTCCAAGGGCCGTGGCAAATGGCGGCAATTGGCTTTCCGCTTTCCACAAAGGAGCGCACAAAGGCAACAGCTTTCTCGTTTGCACGCAAATAGTCAGGGTTCATAACACCGCCTGGCAAGAGAAGCCCGTGGTAATCTGAGGCATTGGCCTGGTCTAGCTCTTTGTCAACAGTGAACTCTTTGCCCCAATCTTTCATGTCCCAAGCTTTCACAGAGCCTGACTGGGGCGAGATGATATGTGTTTCGGCTCCGGCTTCTTCCAGCGCCTGCTTTGGCTTCTCTAGTTCTACTTGCTCAAATCCTTTCTCAACTAAAATGGCAATCTTTTTGCCGCTCAATTTCTGTGACATCTTCTTGTTAATTAATGTTAAATATGTACTTAGTTGTACTTCGCCATCTAAAAAAACGTTACATTAGTGATGGTTAACGAACATCTGATTTCTGTGTGGCTGAAAGAGTAAAAACAGGTGCTGCGGTTGACTTCAGAACTTACTTCTTCCTTCCGCCCGTATGGAAATCCGCAGAAAAGTAGCTTCTATTTTATTGTTCTTCTGCTCTTTAGCAGCTGGCACCGCCTTGGCTCAAAACCAACAAGTTCCTGCCGTCAAGCTGGCCCACCTGCAGAAATACTTAAACTCCACCTCAGATACCACTTACATCATAAACTTTTGGGCCACCTGGTGCAAACCCTGCGTAGAGGAGCTACCCCATTTTGAGGCGCTTAATCAGCAATACGCCCAACAGCCCGTTAAAGTGGTTTTGGTAAGCATAGATTTTGTGAAAGATCTACAAAAGAAAGTAGAGCCTTTTGTGGCACGCAGAAAGCTGAAGAGCACTGTTTTTCTTTTAGATGAACCTGACCAAAACTACCTTGTCAACGCGGTGGACCCAGAGTGGAGCGGCGCAATACCTGCCACCATTTTTGTGAACGGCGCCCAGAAGCAGCGCTTTCTTGTAGAAAAACCCATGACCCCAGAAATGCTGCAAGAATATTTAGACCAGAAATTCAAATTAAATCAATAATTCTATGAGAAGACCGTTTTACCTTTTGTTTTTCTTGGGTGTTATTGCCCTGCTCAGCTCTGCTTTTGTCGCTAACGACAAAGGGTATGAAGTTGGTGACACCGCCGCTGATTTTAAGCTAAAGAACGTCAATGGCCAAATGGTGAGTTTAGGCAGTCTTAAAGCCGCTAAGGGTTTTATTGTCACTTTCACCTGCAACACGTGTCCGTATGCCAAACTGTACGAAGACCGCCTAGTACAACTGCATCAGAAATATGCCGCCAAAGGATATCCGGTGGTAGCCATTAACCCTAATGATGTAGACCTTTCACCAGGTGATTCTTTTCAGGAAATGCAGAAACGTGCCAAGCAGAAGAAGTTTCCGTTTGCCTACCTGCATGATGAAACGCAAGAGATAGCTAAACTTTACGGCGCCACTCGCACTCCGCACGTCTACCTATTGACCCGCACCCCGGGCAACGAACTGAAAGTGGCTTATATTGGCGCCATAGATGATAATTCAGGCGATCCGGAAAAAGTACAGAAGAAGTATGTAGAGGCTGCGCTTGATAATCTTATAGCTGGTCAGCCAGTGTCACAAAACTCTACTAAAGCCATTGGCTGTACTATCAAGTGGCGGGGGAATAGCTGATATTCTATGTTCTTACTTTAAAAGTCCGTTTTGAGCTGATTTCTGAAAAACAGCTCCAAAACGGACTTTAATTTTATGCAAGAGTGGGGTTAGCTATTTCAGGGAAGACATAGTTCCTCAAAACTTGTTGGCACTCACTTGATTCAAAAGATTATAGCATTCACTTCGCATTGCAGATAATCCCCCTTTGAAGGGGGCGAAGGGGGATGTTTACACCTGCCGGTCCACGCATTCCTGTTCTTTTTCTTTTGCGGTCATCCTGAGCGCTAGCCGAAGGATCTAAAGAAAACTATTACTCCTGCCAGAGATATTGCCTCCTCCATCGCTTTACCCTCTGCCGTTGTTGCGTGTTCTCACCAACAACTTAATGAGCATTTGCTCCCATTGCCTCTCTTGCTAAACCTCTAGCTTTCTTCTCTCCCTGCTTAGGTTTGTCACTTTTCTCCTTGATGAGAAAAGTAACCAAAAGAAACAAGAAGCCCCTGACTCGCTGCCGCTCAGACAGGAGGGGCTTCAGTAAATTTACCACCTGGCAGAGGTGCGAAGTTCCATAGTAACGGTGGCTACTGCTAACTAGAACCTGTGCCTCGTGCTCCCGCTAAGCGCCTGCGTGCCCTTGGCACTGCGTTGCCCGCTCCCGCAAGAAGCGCTAAGGAGGAATTGTGAGGAGAAAGTGAGAAAGTGGGTTTATATAGGTTACATTCCCCGTCATCCAATCTTTAGGAACGTAGAGACGCAACACTTTGCATCTCCAACGCATTGCACAAACTCCTTATGGCGTCATTTCAGAAAAGCAGGTCAAAAACAAGGACAATAGAGAAAAGAGGAAGCAATTGCTAAACCTCTTTCTGCTGATGAGGCTTAGCTTACTCATGAAAACTCTCTTTGGTTCCCGCCTGCCGGGCTTCCACTTCAAACTTGTTGTTGTAATAGCCTACTTTTATAGATTCAATTAAATACAGCCAAAGAAACTTAAGATAGCCATGTTCTTGAAACTGACGCACGTGACAGAGTTCATGCGCAACCCAAGGTTTATTTTTAAGGAAATTTTCTTTGGATACTCCGCTTAGGTGTATACTTTTGCCCAGCACCATGGCTACGTTTGTGCTCTTAAGTACCCAACGGGCTATGCGAGCAAAGGGAGAACGCTCAACTATTTTCAAGTTTTTCTCTAAGGGCTCCATCATTTTCTCTTTAGCTTTTATACGGCGCATGAGCCTGTATTGCTACTTCCTCATCTGATTTTTTATCCGTTCAAAGCCTAGCGCAAGAAAATGCGCCTTATACGAGTTTGTTTTTCAAAGGTTTACTATTTACCTTTGAAATAGCATTCATAGTTTACAAAAACTGTGGGATGCTGTAAAAAGGCTTTCTTCCTGTTTTATTGTTGCCCTTGGGCACTACAGTTGGAAGAGCCGCGGGCCGTCTGCTGCAGCCGGTACAGCCCGATGTTTCACCATTAAAACAGATGATGAAAGCTTACATCTTGTCTGCATTAGCCCTTGGGGCAGCATTTTTATCTTTCTTCTACGAAGCCCCGGCAGCATCCAACGCGCCTGAAGAGGCTACTCTGACCCAGGAAGAATTAATTCAAGAGTGGGCTCTTGAAAACAATGGGCTCAGCAACGGCCCCAACAACTCTACCTCTGTTGCAGCCAAAAAAGAACTTAGAGAAAACTCTGTCTCCTACAAAGACTCTCTTTTCTACAAATACTACTCCCAGACCCTTGGCCTTAAATTAGAATACCACGAAGACAAAGACCTTCTGGAAACCGTGGCCGATTGGATTGGTACTCCTTACCGTGCTGGCGGCAGTACTCAAAAAGGTACAGACTGTTCCGGCTTTGTGACTCGGGTGTATAAAGAGGTGTATGGTATTACTCTAAGCCGCAGTTCCCGCTCAATGTTTCATGATGTAAGCCGCGTGGCTAGAAACAAAATGGAAACCGGAGATTTGGTCTTCTTCCGCCGTGGCCCTGGTAAACCAATCTATCACGTGGGTATCTATTTGAAAGATGGCAAATTCATTCACTCAGCTACAAATGGTGGAGTCATGATCAACTCTCTGCACTCTCCTTATTATAAAAGAAATTTTTACGCAGCTGGTAGGGTTAACTAGTTCTGCACTGACCTATCAAAAAGCAAAAGCCTGCTCTTTTTTAAGAGCAGGCTTTTGCTTTTTTAGGCATCGCACCTTTTAGAGCCGTTTTTGATAAAACATATCAAAAACGCTATCTTTACAGCGCCTCTGTCAAACTATTTCAGGCAAAATAAGTATAGAAAGTATGCCAGCCTGGCTACTGCCACTCCTTTCAAAGAACAGACTTCTCAGCACAATAGATAGTCATTTGTTTGGCTGTCGCGGCACATAATTAGTACTACAACCTGCCCAACATTTAAAATTCGTCATGGAAAACCAGGAACAAAATAAGAAGCATGTATCTGAATCTTCTTTCTTTAAACGTTTTGTAAAGAGCGCCGAAGAGTATATAAAGCAACCCCTCCGCGTAAAACAACTACTAAACGATGCCTACAAGAAAGCCAGTGAACGGAAAGATTTCGGCACCATTGCCGGCGAGGCCCTTCATAGCCTGTCTATTTTATCTAGGCTTATAAAAGCAGCCATCTCTAAAGAATACACCGGCATACCTACCAGCACCCTGGTGATGGGCATAGCCGTGATTATCTATTTCCTATCGCCTATTGACTTAGTACCTGATTGGTTACCGGTCATTGGCCTTTTAGATGACGCGGCGTTGCTGGCTTGGTTTATGACCAGCATTAAGGAAGAGATGGACAAGTTTCAGGAATGGGAAGCAACGGCTCCTGCTGCTCGGCAAACTGCCGAGAGCGCTGAGCCAGCCAATACTGCGGCAGCGGTTGATATTTCTGGCCAAACACCGAAGTATGGAAACGAAGCAACCGGACAATACGGCACCGGCCATGAAACTGCTCCTTCAACCGGAGCAGTGGGCTCATCTGGTCCAGCCGGTTATGCCTCACCCGAGGCCGGTAATATGCAGATAGGTAATAACTCTTCCGGTGCCCAAGGATCAACCGGTGGTGTCATTCCTCCGCAGAATAGCAGTCAGGATGTGGCGCATTTTAATGGTGAAGTACCCCTGCAGGAGCAAGATCCTACTGCCACCCCAGACGCGCTTCCTAATCAAGACGGCATTGGCAGCGGTTATGGTGAGCCTAGCGTTCGTGCCTCTACCACTGACAGTACCCGCGTACCCAGCTCCAATAGCTTTGATACCAACCACGGCGGCAACGTACGGTAGCGTCAGACTGTAGACACATGTTGTAAAACACAGAATCACTTGCTATTAATCTTCTTCAAAAAAGGCACGTCTTAGGAGGTGCCTTTTTTTGTATCTCGTGCCACCTTATACCATACTTGAAAAGTGCGCCGAACGCGGTATCTTTACAGAACCAAGTAAAAAGTAGCTGGTACAGGATTATTCACCAATTAACCTCTTGTGCCATGCATCTTGCGTCTGATAAAATATGGAGCGGAAGAAAAGTGCCCGGCCAAACGGGATTTTAGAGAAGGAGATACAAGGCGTTGGAAAAGTTCGTTTTGTGCCTAGCGCCACAGCCAAATATGTAAGGATAAGCATAAGGCCGGAACAAGGCGTTAGAGTTACATTACCCAAACGAGCTACGCTAGAGCAGGCAGTTGCTTTTGTGCAAGAAAAAGCTTCCTGGATTCAGAAACACTTGACATCACAACAACAGGAACAGCATAAAAAAACATTATTTTCTCCAGAGCAGGAGTTCAGCACCCGCTATCACCAGTTACTGTTACAGCCTCACTCCCTCCGCTCCCTTAAAAGCAACTTAAAAGAAGGGAAGTTGACGGTATGGTATCCTGAAGATTTGGGCCATGCGCACCCAGAGGTACAGGCTTACGTCAGAGATGCCGTTGAACATACGCTCAGATTAGAGGCAAAGCGATATTTGCCGCAGCAGGTGTCCTTCTATGCTCAGAAGTTTGGTTTCAGGTTCAATAAAGTAGTCATCAAAAACGCCAAAACCCGCTGGGGAAGCTGTTCTGCTATTAATAACATCAATCTGAATCTGCACCTCATGCGACTTCCTGAGCATCTGTGCGATTATGTTATTTTACATGAGCTGGCGCATACCGTAGAGAAAAACCATGGACCTCGTTTCTGGGCCTTACTAGACAAAATAAGTGGCGATGCCCGTGGCTTGGATCGGCAGTTAAAGGCGTACCGCTTACAGGTATATTGACCAGAGGCGTTTTAAGCTCGTTTTCTTTAAAACAGACCAAAAACAGCTATGTTAATTTAAAGCTTTTAATCAGGAGCAAGCGCTTTACGGTAATGTGTTTTTTTTTGCTAGAGGGCGTGACACATATACGGTTATTTACCCTCAAGCTTAGCCAACAGATCTAGAAATTTTTCAGAAAGCTCATCAATTTTACTTAAGCCTTCATGCGCCTGTTCAATTTTGCCGCTTTGGTATCGGCTAATTAATAGGTTGGTGGTGGAATTCAACTCTTGATGTACCTGCAGAAGGCTCTGCATTTCAGGCAGGTCACGGTACTTTGATAAGCCAACAGAATTAAACCAAACATTGACTGGGCCATGGTTTGAGAAGAAATTAGCGTCATAGGTTCCCCCGTAAAGCACAGAACGCACTTTAGACTTAAACAGAATGTGTTTAATCCTTAACTGCTGAAAATCTATCTGCGCCTGGTTCATTCGTAATGAGCTACTGTTGTTCTTATCTTTATTAAAAGCCCCTACACTTTAGTTCCTTTTAGCTGTTCTAATTCCTGTCTTAGCTTCACCTTGTCGGTTACTTCGTACCCAAAGGCAATTATTCCAGTTACCTGTTTATTTTCAACAAGAGGCTGGTAAGTAGTAGTAAAGAAAGCTTCTGTCACTTGTCCGTTATTTTGCCAATCTAGCTTAATACCTATTTCATTTGCCACAAAAGGAACGCGTGTATTAAAAACATTGTCCAGAATCTGGATAAAACCTTGCTCAACTACTTCCGGCACCGCCTCCGCCACTGTTTTGCCTAGTAATTTTCTATTTGGGAAGAGCCGCTGGTAGTGTGGGTTCACCAGGTCAAATGTATGCTCTGGGCCTTTCAGAATGGCAAAGATTGCCGGTGCCTGCATGATAAGCCGCTCCAGTGTCAAGCGCTGTTCTTCTGCTCTCTGATAAGCCTGTTGCACCTGATCAGACAAAGCTGACATTTGCTCGTTAGACTCCAGCAGTTCCTGCACCATTTGCTTGGTACCGTGTATGTCATAAGCGCTACCTACCCGCATAACCACTTGCCCATTTTCATCTTTCATGGGCATGCTCCTAACTAAGTGCCAGCGGTAGTTTCCGTCTTTGTTTTTGAACCTAAGTTCCGCCTGAAACTCCTCATGTTCATAAATAGCCTCTTTCTGCCGCTCCACCACAGAGTGTATGTCATCTGGGTGCACTACCTTATGCCAGCCATTATCCAGGAATTCATTTAAAGTAAGTCCGGTGTAATCTAACCAACGCCGGTTTACATAGGTGCAGGCGCCGTTTGCCTCAGCGGTGTGAATAAGCTGAGGAACGGCATCGGTCAGAAATTTAAATTTCTCTTCACTGGCTCTTCTCGCTTTTCTGGCTAGCTCCCGCTCGGTCACGTCTTGAGTATTCTGTATGACATACTTTACGTTACCGGCATCATCCAACACCGGCGTGTGCGATGCTTCCCAGTAACGGGTATCATAGCCTCCTCCTTCTGCCGCTGGTTTTTCCAGATCATACCGCAGTACATCCAAATAATCTACCTGCTTTGATTCAATGGCTTTTTTTATGGACAGAATTACCGGATTTTCCTCAAAAGAGAATTGCGGATCTTGGTAGACTTCTTTTAAGAAGATTTTTCCAATTATTTCCTCCCGAGTTCGCATGGTGGTGGCAAGATACCTCTTGGTTGCTGCCAAAATTTTAAACTCCGGCGAAACGATAACAATGTTCTCCGGAACATTGTCAAAATAATCGAAGAATTCCATAGCTTTTGGTTAGGGTGCTTCTGAAGGAAATCTAAACTGGGCTAAACTATTATTTTATTGCCAATCTAGCAACCTCAGCTCACTGTATAACTTTACCCACTCAGGTGAAAGAGAAACAGGATAAGGAATAAAATGTTCTGGTTGGGTAGTTATTTAAAATCTACACTTATCTGCACCCTCTCCTCATCAGGGGCTGTTAGAGGAGTTACAGTTACCTTGTCACTTTCATTATAATACTTGGCAATACCCCTGATAATGCCCACAGCCACCGAAGCCATTTTGCGTTTAGAGTAATAATCTACTATGAGCTGCTTAGATCCTTTTCTGGTCACCAATAACACAGGCGGGTCAGAGCGGTTGTCTTCACGGCGCACAGCGCCATGCATGGCCGCCTCTGTATTTTCCAGCATTTCATAGGTACGCCAGGTGGGGTCTATGTATTTGCTGTAAATCATTAACAAGTCCGGCACCAGAAACTCCCCGTACTTTTCCATTAACTCATAGGCAGACACACCTGTTGCTTCGGAGGCCACATTAACAATAGCATAAATTTCTCTGGTGGGGTAGAAATCTCGCATCTGGTAAGCGTCATGCTCAATGCCAGCTGCTTCCAGTAACTTTACCCAAGTGCTATGGTCATAGTTATGCTCTACAAATCGTTTAAGTAAAACGAAAATAGAGCCATGCATTTTATCTTCTGTATCCGTCATCACACTATTATTTCACCTGTTAAAAGGAGTTAGCCCCTCTTTGCACCAAGAACTGGTAAAGACAGGGTACAGGCATTTACAAAGAGCATTTACTGTAAACCTGCGGGTAAGGTTTGTGAATTGGGTACTTTCTGCTAAACATTTCAATGGTTTCGCTCTTTTAGGCTTCTTTTTCAAAAAAAGAGGCTAAAACAGCTAAACAGCCCGCGCCAAATAAAAAGGCCAACAACCCACTGGCCAAAAACGAAAGAAAGGCAAGGGAAAAATTCCCTTGCCTTTCGAGGTCAAAAAAATGAGCAATTAAAAATGGTTTAGCTTGCCTGACGCATGGTGTGGGTAGACACATAGGTCACAAAATCACCCACGGTATTCAAAGGCACTTCATCTGGAATTACAATCTTGAAGCTTTTCTCTACTTCAAGAATGATATCCACTACATCCACTGTATCAAACCCAAACTCTTTGCTTAGGTTAGAAGAAACCCGGAGACGAGACGGCTTGATCTCCTTGGTCTTACTAATAATTTTTACAACCTCTTTGGTGATAGAGGGTACATGTGCGGTCATCATATACGTAATACTAAATAATTCTACTTCTCTCTCAGCCTACTAAAACAGGCTCTTTCTTTCTCTTTTTAGCAAATACCCGGCGTTTGATATTCTCATTGACCAGGTACATCATTGGTACTACTAACAGTGTCAGGAACGTGGCGAAGGCTAATCCGAAGATAATGGTCCAAGCCAGCGGCCCCCAGAAGGTCACGTTCTCACCGCCCAAAAAGAAGTGCGGGTCAAACTCGGTAAACAAGGTAAAGAAGTTAAAGTTCAAGCCAATGGCCAACGGAATCAAGCCCAGAATGGTGGCGGTGGCCGTGAGCATTACCGGACTTAAACGTGTCTTTCCGGCCAGCACAATTGCCTCTTTCAGCTCCATTCCCTGCTTCTCGTACAGCACATCGGTGAATTCAACTAACAAAATACCGTTCTTCACCACTATACCTGCCAGTGCAATGATCCCGATTCCGGTCATCACTATGGAGATATCCATATTAAAGACAGAGAAACCGAGCAATACCCCTATGACTGAGAAAATAACTTCTGATAAAATTATCAAAGTCTTAGAAACAGAGTTGAATTGTATTACTAAAATCAAGAAAATCAAACACATAGAAGCCAACCCTGCCAGCGATAAAAATTCCATACTTTCTTTCTGGTCTTCCTGCTCACCACCCATTCTGATCTCGTAGCCTTCTGCCGTAGGGAACCGATCAAGGGCCGTCTGGATGTTGCCCACCACTTCGTTGGCATTGAAACCTCCCAACACGTTAGACGAAAGCGTGATTACCCGCTTCAGGTTCTTGCGCCGGATACCGCCGTAGGTAGTGGAATACCTTACGTTAGCCACCGCCGACACCGGTACCTGCCGCACTTGGCCAGATGCATCTCTGAAGGTGAGCATCATGCCCATGAGCTGGTCAATGTTCTTACGGTACTGCTCGGCCAGCCTGATTTGGATAGGGTACTCTTCTTCGTCTACTTTGTACTTTGAAGCTTCTTTCCCGAAGATGGCCGTGCGTAGCTCCATTCCTATTTGAGCCGTACTTAATCCCTCACGGTTGGCCCGTACCCGGTCAATTTCAATAGTGATTTCAGGGTTTTTATCTTCTAAATCAGTGCGCAGGTCTTCTACCCCGGCAATCTGCAATGAGTCAAGATAATTCTCAACCTGCTTAGATAGTGTTATAAGGCCATTCCAGTCTTCACCGGCAATCTCTACCAGAATGGGCTTACCTACCGGCGGACCATTCTGCTCCTGCTCCACGGTGATCTCGGCCCCGGGTATGTTTTTCACCGCTTCCCTGACCTCGTCTAAGTACTTAGCAGTGCTAATGCCATCTTGCCGGTACTGGTACTCCACAAAAGCAACCGTTACCCGGCCTTTGTTCGACTCAGCCTGCCGGCTACCTGACCTTGGGTCACCTGCGCCTACAGCCACGTTGGCAATGACTGACTCTACGTTAGGGTTATCCTGACCGAGAACATTAAACACCCGTCGCTCCACAATCTTAGTCACGGAGTCGGTTACGGTTTGGTCGGTACCCACCGGCATGGTGATGTAAGTGTAGATGAAGTTAGGATCACCGTTCGGGAAGAACACTACTTTAGGCTGCCGTATACCCGTAACCGCCACCGATACAATCAACAGGAACACGATAAAGCCAATTACTCCAAACGGACGGTAACCAGCTAGCATCCAGCGGAGCAGGCGCTCATAGCGGTTCATGAAAGCCGGTAACACTCTATTCTGAAATGCATTGATCCAGCCGGTAAAAACGAACTTGTTCAGGGCCACAAACACCATGAGCACCAACACCAGGCTGCCTATACCAGTCCAGCCGATGGCAAAGCTTAACAAGGCCAGGCCGCCCATGATGACCATGGAAAGCCTGAAGTTCTTGCGCTCACCCTCTGGATTAGCCTCGCGGCGCATGAAGCTGGCAGCAAAAACCGGGTTAATGATAAAGGCCACCAGCAATGAGGCCATTAAGGTTAAGATGAGCGTGATAGGCAAGAAGAACATGAACTCACCTACAATGCCCGGCCAAAAAGCCAAAGGTAAGAACGGCGCCACCGTGGTAAGCGTACCTGCCAACACAGGTAAGAATACCTCCCCAGCCGCCACTTTCGCAGATTTAGTAATGCTCCAGTTGGTCTCATGAAAGATACGGTGCGTGTTTTCAATCACCACAATGGCGTCATCTACCACTATACCCAAAGCCAGCAGGAACGAGAACAACACAATCATGTTCAGCGAGAAGCCCATGATAGGCATAATCAAAAACGCGATGAACATAGATATAGGCACCGACAGCCCCACAAACAAGGCATTGGTGGTTCCCATAAAAAACATGAGGATCAGGGTTACCAGAATAAAACCAATGATAATGGTGTTGATCAGGTCATTAAGCGTGTGGCGGGTGCTGGTAGACTGGTCACCGGTAACGGTAATTTTAAGGCTTTCAGGCAGACTGGTGCCGTGAGCCTCCTCAATGAGTGCGTTAATTTTGTCTGAGGCATCAATCAGGTTTTCGCCACTTCGTTTTACCACGTTCAGAGTTATTACCGGCTGGTTGTCCAGGCGGGCAAAGCTCTCTCGCTCCTCAAAAGTGTCTATTACCTGAGCTACGTCGCGCAGGTAAATGTTGCCGCCGTTCAGTGACTTTACTACTATGTCTCCAATTTCAGCGGGGTTGTTGAATTCACCTACAATGCGCAGGGCGCGTTTCATGTTACCTACCGGCACAGTACCACCCGAAATGTTTACGTTCTCAGAGGCAATGGCCCGCTCTACATCGGCAAAGGTGACTCTGGCCACCTGCATTTTGTACATGTCCAGGTTTACCTGCACTTCCTGCTCCAGCGCACCTACAATATCAACGCGGGTAATCTCAGGCAGGGCCTCCATGCGGTCCTGTAAGTCTTCGGCAAATTGTTTCAGTTTCTCGGCACTGAAATTCCCCGACAGGTTCACGTACATGATAGGCATTTCAGAAAAGGCAATCTCCTGCACGTTAGGCGCCTGGTCCAGGTCAGTGGGTAGTTCAGGCTCGGCCTTGTCAACGGCGTCTTTCACCCGTTGCTTGGCCACTTCCACCTCCACATCGGTGTTGAACTCCACGGTTATAAGAGAGAAGTCCTGCATAGAGGTAGACTTTACCCGCTTCACCCCATTCAAAGATTTTATCTCTTTCTCAATTGGCCTGGTGACCAGATTCTCCATGTCTGAAGGAGAGGTACCCGGATGAATGGTGGTTACTACCATGGTAGGAATAACAATGTCCGGGAAGTTCTCTTTCTGTAGTTTATTATAAGCCAGTATACCCGCAATAGAAATAATGAGGGTGATGATGTAGATACTGGTTTTGTTATCAATCGACCAACTGGTCGGCTTGAATCCTTTGATTTTAAAGTTCTGTTCCATTACATGGCATTTTTAGAGTGGTCTGCCCTCTTGAAAAAGGAAGGCAGACCACTCAATAGAAATAGTATCATCTAGAAACTCACCGCCTGTCCAGGGTTCAGGTTTTGGGCACCAGCACTGATCACCTGGTCATTTGCATTCAAGCCGCTAAGTACTTCCACTTTGCCTCCGTAAGAAGTGCCAGTGGTAATGTTGCGTTTGGCGGCCACCCGTTGTCCGTCTTTCTGCTCTACCACGTACACAAAGCTGCCTTGCTCATCTTTCTGCACCAGATCTAGCGGCAGGGTAATGGCGTTTTCTTTCACGTAGTCTTGTATGCGCACCACGGCTACCATGTTAGGGCGTAAATTTATTTTCTGTTGCTCAGCTGCGCTTAAGCCAAACTCCACCATAAATGAGCGGTTAGATGGGTTAATCTGGCTGCTCACCACTTGCACCGTTGAGTTTACCTCTTGATTCAGATCTGGGAAGAAGATTTTAGCCTGGTCGCCCTTCTTGATCTGATTGGCATATGCCTCTGACACTTCGGCTACTACTTTGCCGCTGTTGGCATTCACAATTCTGATAATGCCTATGCCCGGAGAAACTGCCTCTCCTGCTTTAGGCACCACCTCGTCTACCTGACCGGTAATTGGAGCGGTAACGGTATATTGGGCGCGGTTTTCCTGCATGGTAGCTATCTGGCGTTCCAGGCTTTCCACGTTATTCTTGGCTTGCAGGTACTGTATTTCGGTGCCTATTTTCTGATCCCAGAGGTTCTTCTGCTTTTGGTAAACGGTGCGGGCCAAATCCAGATTAGGCCGAAGGGCTGCTATCTGCTGGTCCAGCACGCTGGCGTCAATAGTGGCCAGCACCTGGCCTTTGCGTACCTGGTCACCACGGTCTACGCGCACACTGGTCAGTACACCCGGCACCTTGGCACTCACATTTACGTTCTGATTGAAATCTGCGCGGCCTTGCACTTCCAGGTAATGGCGGAATGTTTCAGGCTGAACCGTTACTACTGATACAGGCACGGTGTTTACTTTAGGACCCTTGCCTTCTTTTTCCAGCTCAGCTTCCAGTTTGGCAATTTTGCCGGACAGCTCGGCTTGCTCTTTTTTCAGTTCGGCCAGTTGGGCTTGTTTATCTTTTTCGCCGCAGGCGGACAGTACAGCCATGATAACAAAGGCTGCAATTATTTGCTTTTTCATGTATTCAAAAATGATTTCTATTAGTATCTGTGAATTGATTTATTGGGTGACTAAAGTACCCTTGGCTAAGCGTAAGTCTACCTGTGAAATAATCAGGTCATAGAGCGCATTGGAGTAGTTGGTTTCAGCTTCTTTCAGCGCAGTTTCAGCATTCAACACTTCAATACTGGAGCCCACTCCTTCACGGTACTTAATTTTTGCCACCCGCAGCACTTCCAGGGCTAAAGCTCTGTTCCGCTGCTGGGCATCTAGTTGAATTCTGGCATTCTTCAGGTTGGTAACCGCCTGTGCCACCTGTAGATCAATAGCCTGCTCCAACTCCTTAAACCCAATGTCTACCTTCTGCAGGGCTAATTTGCTTTGCTGTATCTGGTATTTTTTGGCTAGCCCGTCAAACACAGGAATCTGCAGCCCAAGGCCAAATGAAGCGAACTGGTAGTAATCACTTCCTTTGAACAGGTCTCCGAACTCATTGCTGGCGGTGTTACCGCCGTAGCGGCCTGTTAATACCAACCTTGGCAGGTAGCCAGCACGTTTATTGCGCAGATCAAGGGTTGCCAGTTCTTTATTGGTTTGAAGAATAGAGTATTCTACCCGGTTGGCGTAGTTCATCTCTTCCAGTTCATCTTCCGTAGCGATAATGGCTTCTTGTATGGTGCTGGTGAGTACCAGAGGCTGCGCCTGTGGCATGCCCATTTGAAACTTGAGCAGGTTGTAACCTAGCTCCTGCAAGCTCTTTAGCTTGTCACGCTCAGACTGCAGGTTGTTTCTGGTTACCACCAACCGGTCTACATCTATTTTCTCTACAAAGCCATTCTCGTTCATGATGCGGGTTTCACGCAGCATAGAATCCAGCCTAACTAAGTTCTGGTCAACCAGCGCCGCACGCGCATCGGTGATTAAGATGGTATAATAGGCGCGGGTTACGGCATCAGCTACCTGTACTTTGGTTTGCTTTAGGCTTTTTTCAGATAGTTGGGTATACACCTGAGCAGCTTTTAAGCCCAGAAGATATGAACCGTCAAACAGCAGTTGGCTACCAGTCAAAGACAAAGTGTTAGTGTGCTTTGTACCGAATGGAGCCGCTATGACTGCACCAGGTGTTTGGTCACCTATAAACACGGCTGGTAAGAACACCCGCTGAATAGCCAGGTTATTGCTATAATCTACAGCGGCGTTCACCTGAGGGAGCCCAATGGAACGCACCTCCCCCACTCGGGCTTTGGCAGACTCCACATCTATTTTGGCATTTTGCACAGCCGCCTGGTTTTCCAGGGCATATTGTATGGCCTGCTCCAGCGACAATGCCTGCGCTTGCTGCGCCTGTACAGTTTGGGAATGCAAACTTACTCCCAGAAGCCAGCCGACCAGAAGCCAGCCCGCCTTCATGTTCTTTTTCATAATAATTGTTATTCTTCTTCTGTAATCTGTTTGTATTGATTTATTAGTTTATGGCCCTTGATGGTGGCAATGCCGAACAGAAAATGTTCCAGCAGGGCTATCTGCACCTGTTGCAAGTCAAATTGGGCAACCGGATACACTTCTGAATTAAAGCCTAACTCTACCTCAGCCAACCTTAAGCGGCTTACAATTTCCACGTCCACGTCTTGCCGAAACAGTTTCTCTTCTATGCCCCGCTGTATGTTCTCTTTGGTCTGTTGTAGGAAGAAACCATTTTTATGGTCTAGCCACAGCTGCCAGGCTTTAGCATGATATTTCTGTAGGTCATAGAAAATGCTGGGGTGCACCTCACGCATAAGCCCTCTCACCATTTCTAAAATCTGAAACAAGGCTTCCAGTGCATTATTAGCTCCTTCAATAGTACCGCAGCACGTCTGCTCCATGGCCTGCACATATTCTTGTATGCTCTCAAACACCAGCTCGTCTTTGTTCACAAACCACTTATAGATGGTTTTTTTAGACACGCCTAGGTGCGCCGCCACATCATCCATGGAAACCGCTTTCACCCCTCTTTTAAAGAAAAGTGTTAGGGCTTCTTTCATGATCCTCTCTTTTGTCTCCATGTTCATTAGCTAAATCGGGCGCAAACGCATGGAAACTTTTCATGTTTCCAAAGTTTCCGAGTAAATTTAACTCATTGATAATCTGTATACCGTAAAAGGATATATAGTAGCAAAGCTATATTTATGAAAGGAAAACTACCTGACTTAAGACAATACCAAATGTTAAATCTGACCAAACCGCTAAAAAGCCTTCTGAACTGGTAATTTCAGTGCCTGAATATTTTGTTTTGAGGCTGTTTTGGGAAAAACAGCCTCAAAACATTTAGCCATAGCTGCTGCACGAGTAGGTAGGTGTGCCGTATTTCGTTAATTGCTATCTTTGCCCTATGCTATTCGAGAATATTAAACGCCTGACCCAAGAGGTAGAGGCCTATACTATAGAGAACAAGGAGCAACTGGAGGCCTTCAAGAACACCTATGTAAGCCGGAAAGGCCAGATTGCCGCTTTGTTTGACGAGATGAAAACCGTGGCACCGGAGCAGCGCAAGCAGGTGGGCCAGGAACTAAACCAACTGAAGCAACTGGCACAGCAGAAGTTTGACGCTGCGCAGGAAGCCTTGGAGCAGAACGCCACGCCCGATGCTCTGTCTGGTTTAGATTTCACCTTGCCGCCCGTGCCTAACACCTTGGGCACCCGCCACCCGCTGGCCCGCGTGCGGGAGCAGATCATCCGTATTTTTGAGCGTATTGGTTTCAATGTGTCTGAGGGGCCGGAGATGGAAGACGACTGGCATAACTTCTCTGCGCTGAATTTCCCCGAGAACCACCCCGCCCGCGACATGCAGGACACCTTTTTCCTGAGCAAAAACCCAGACATGTTGCTACGCACCCACACCAGCAGCGTACAGGTGCGCGTGATGGAGCACCAGAAACCGCCTATTCGTACCTTGTCGCCGGGACGCGTATTCCGGAATGAGGCTATCTCGGCGCGTGCGCATTGCGTGTTCCATCAGGTAGAGGGTCTGTTTGTGGACCGGGGCGTAAGCTTCAAAGACTTGAAAGACACCTTATATTACTTCGTGAAGGAGCTGTTTGGCCCTGACACGCAGATCCGGTTCCGGCCGTCGTTCTTCCCCTTCACTGAGCCCAGCGCCGAGATTGACATCACCTGCCACATCTGCAAAGGCACGGGCTGCAACATCTGCAAGGGCAGCGGCTGGGTAGAGATTGGCGGTAGCGGTATGGTTGACCCACAGGTGCTGGAAAACTGCGGTATCGACTCTAAAGAGTTCTCCGGTTTCGCCTTCGGCATGGGCATTGAGCGCATTACCATGCTCAAATACCAGATCAAAGACCTTCGCCTATTCACCGAGAACGACGCCCGCTTTTTGCGTCAGTTTGAGGCGGTTTGACAATGTGCTAATTTCTTAATGTGCTAGTTTGTCTTTAATTCAGAAATTGGTACAATTTAGACGCTCTACACAAATTTGCTGTTTTCGGCCTGTTTTTCAAAAAGCAGGCCGAAAACGTTTATAGTCACATTACCGTTCTCGAGTTTAGGTAGTACCACAAGAAAACTAGGCCACAATATTGCCATTCTCAAATTTCCACATCTTCAAATTCCCAAATCAACTAGCACATCAGCACATTAATAAATGACTCTTCAAGACATTGAAACAATAGCAGTAATTGGAGCTGGCACCATGGGTCAGGGCATTGCCCAATTATGTGCCCAATCTGGTTTCACCACCATCTTGTATGACATCAATGCCACCGTGTTGGAGAAGGCGGAAACCACTACCATGGCTTCTTTGGCGAAGCTGGCGGACAAAGGAAAAATCTCTTCACAGGAGCAAGAGGAGATACTTGACAGAATTACTTTCACTAAAGATGTGCTGCAGCTACGGGCTGAGGTGGTGATTGAGGCCGTAGTGGAGCGGCTGGATGTGAAGCATAGCATCTTAAATGAGGTAGCGCAACAGAACAAGCCAAGCACAATTTTAGCCTCCAACACCTCCTCGCTGCCTATTACCCGCATTGCGGCCAAGGTGCAGGGCCCCGAGCGTGTGGTAGGACTTCACTTTTTCAACCCGGCTACCATCATGAAACTGGTGGAAGTAATTTCAGGAGCCGCCACCGCCCCAGAAGTAACGCAGCTCATGAAAGAACTGGCGCTGAGATTGGGCAAAACGCCGGTTATTGCCCAAGACGCCCCTGGCTTTATTGTGAACCGGGTGGCTCGTCATTTTTACGTAGAGAGCCTGAAACTGCTGGAAGAAAACGTAGCTAGCCATGAAAGCATTGACCGCCTGCTACAGGCCAGCGGATTTAAAATGGGTCCTTTCCAGCTCATGGATTTGATTGGCGTAGATACCAATTTCTCGGTGACCAGCGCCATGTTTGAGGCCTTTCACCAAGACCCTAAGTTCAGACCCAGCCGCTGGCAACAGCAAAAAGTGGATGCCGGGCACCACGGCCGCAAAACCGGACGCGGGTTTTATGAGTATCCTACTCAAAAGTAAAAAGCTGTTTTAGAGCTATTTTTTCGAAAAGAGGGCAAAAACGAAAAAATTTCTCCTTTCATTTTCAGCGTTTTACTAAAAAGACTAAAATTTTTCTTGAGGAACACTTGCGTAATCACAGGCAGCCCATTACTTTTGCATCACTATTCAACGCTACGGCAACGAATAACACTCCTCCTTAGCTCAGTCGGTTAGAGCACATGACTGTTAATCATGGGGTCCTTGGTTCGAGCCCAAGAGGGGGAGCAACAAGAAAAGCCACTTACGAGATAAAACTTGTAAGTGGCTTTTTGCTTGCATAAGCTTTGAGTCTTCGCCTTATAGGTGGCCTCCGGAATACAATCTTGATACCCTTATTTCGCAATGAATTGGGGTTCATAAGAGAAAACCAGCTTATTCTCTTATGCATTGTTCCTTCATTTAAGACTTATAGAGGTTATTTTAAAAATATAGTTTTATTCAATGCTGCAGATTGTTTGGCCGCCGTTAGTATTTCAACAACTGTAACATTAATAGGCAAGTTATATAAGTCGTTTTTACCTAGAGTTAATTTCCCACTTACCACAGAGGCAAATAAAGCAAAAGGATCAGTATAGGGATCAGGGCGAGGTGCTATCTTCATGGCTTCTTCAGGAGAATTTTCTGCCAGCCGTTGGTGTACGGTGGTTGCGTCAACCGCAATGGCGTAAGCTTTTGTTCCATATACTTCCATATCCTTCCTGGAGAATGGCCAGTTCCAAGAACCTTGGATAATACATTGGGCTTTGGGGTACTGCAATATGATAGATGCTTCATCGTCTACCTTTTTATAAATGCCTGGCTTATTCTGATGGATTACCGCGGTTACGGAAATAGGTCTTTCTCCCTTCATCAGCCACGTCATTAAATTAGCGCCGTAACAGCCGAAATCCATCAAGGCCCCGGCTCCGTTTTTCTCTGGATCTGTCAGTATCTCAAAAAACTCATCACTCACGTTGATTTCTTTAGGTCCTTGGTGCCCACTATTGACTACTACTTTGCGAATTTCCCCTAGCTTGCCCTCTTCCACCAGATTATTAACATACTGGTTACTAGCATACCAAGATGTCTCAAAGTTTGTCAACACATGAATGCCATTTGCCTGAGCCAGAGACTGTATTTCTTTTGCGTCTGCCAAGGTAGTAGCAAGCGGCTTTTCTACCATTACATGTATTTTTCTTGGAGCACACGCCCGTACAACAGCAATGTGCTCATTAGTAGCTCCAAAGGCAGAGACTGCATCTGGTTTTACTTTATCAAGCATTGTAGCAAGATCGGTAAAAAAAAGGCGTGGGTTAATTTTATATTTCTTAGCGTATTTCTCCGCTAATTCCTTATTTGGCTCATAGATCCCTACCAAAGTAATATCAGTTTTATCTGATCTGTTGAAGAACCAGTCTACGTGCCCGTGGCTAAGTCCTGCTATAGCAATTCTAACTTTCTGTTGAGCAAATGCCTGTGTGAAAAAGATAGCACAGAAGGCGGTGATTAGAATAGATTTCATAGCTAGAAAAAAAGTTTAATGTCGCTTTGCAGTTTAAGCAGTGGATGCTGGTTTTCCCGAGGTTATGAAGCCCAGAAAACTCCTCAACCATAAAAACCCTTTGTAATTTATACTAGTGCTAAGTTCTGCACCACAGGTGTAAGAGATCTGCACAAACCCTGACGGAGCCTTAGCTACCCGAAGCAGGTTTAAAAGCTCTTTTTCAGCACGTAGCTCATGGATATGGCAATGCCCCAGAGCATAAAAAGAGAGGTAACGAAAACGAATTCAACCACCTATACAATCCCTGTGAATGAGATCTTACTTTTCAGTAGCGGTTGCGGTAAGGCTGTTCGAGAGGTCTCTGTTATTTGCTTCATGGGGCATTGCCTTGATGAATCAAAATGGCAATAAGCCAGTCTATAAAGAAAGCTTATTGAACCGAGGATGCTTTACCTCCCGAAATCGTCTTGTACCCGTACAATATCATCTTCATCTGAGGGCATGTGAATGTCTGTGTGCTGCCATATCTCGGCCAGAACGCCCCAACCGCTTAAACCTACCAGCCGGTGGCGTTCACCTTGCTGTAACGTGATAAGGCTGCCCGGTTCCAGTTCTTTTACCTCACCTTCCTCGTCGGTGTCACTCACTACAACGCCAACCTTGCCGTCTACTACTTTCCAGATTTCTGCCCGGCGGTGGTGGTACTGCCAAGATAGTCTTTTCTCAGGGGCAACAACCAATATTTTAGGGCTAAGTTTGCCTGATATTTTTAAATCTTCAATGGCCATTCCATCGAAAAAGATATCGGCGAATTGCTGAGCCTGGTCTTCCTTTATCACAAAGAAACCGCCCCAGGGCCGGGTCATGTCTTTGTTAGAGATCTCAAAGCCCTGCTGCTGTAATTTCTTTTCAATGTCCTTAAAAAGTGTTTCTTTTTCAGTAGTAGTCATTTTGGTAATCTTGTTTTTGGTTAAAGCTTTATTGGGTTGTCTTAATTTTTGATGTCAGCCCTTGCCCCGTCAGGTTTGTTTTTGACCCCATTTTCTAAAAACAGGTCAAAAACAGAAACGCGAGTTAGCTGGCTAAGAGTGGTGATATAGCATTAAGGTTTTTAACCGATGCCGTCACAGAAGCTACTGGCACTTCAGTTTATAATTCCCTGATCCAGATATTGCGGTAACTTATTAAGTCACCATGGTCCTGTAAGCTAATGGGGGCCTTTCCATGAGCTTTGTACTGCGGCAGCCCAATGTATTCGGTGGGGCCTTTTATTTCAACATTGTTTTGTACTACCACTCCGTTGTGCAACACCGTAACACGGGCCGGTGAAAAAAGAGAGCCGTCTTCTTTGAAGCGGGGTGCCGTATAAATGATGTCATACACGTTCCACTCAGTAGGTTTGCGCATGGCGTTCACCAGCGGGGGATGCTGTTTGTAAACACTGGCGGCTTGGCCATTGGCGTAGGTGCGGTTTTGGTACGAATCTAGTATTTGCACCTCGTACCTATCCTGAAGGAAAATACCGCTGTTGCCGCGCCCCTGGCTGCTGCCTTTTACCTCGTCTGGAGCGCTCCATTCTATGTGCAACTGAAAATCACCGAATTCTTTTTTGGTGGTGATATCTCCTTTGCCCACGGTAAAGGCTCCATTTTTAAGTGTCCATTTAGCCTCTCCGCCGTCTGATTTGGCTTTCCATTCTGATAAATCTTTGCCGTTGAATAGCACAATTGCGTCTGAAGGGGCGGCATTGTTTACCCCGGGGGTTACTACGCGTGGCTCCGGTTCCCAAAATTCGGTCATCTCTGGGGTCATTTTAGCTGGCTTTGGCACCTCTTGGGCAAAGGCAGCTTCCTGGGTCAGAAACCCGGCAGCTACAAATGCCAAGGTCCAGGTAAAAGTTAGTTTTCTATTCATAAAGATTTTCTCGCTTTTAAGTGCGGCTGCATTCAGCAATGAATTATTTTAAGAGTCTGTATGAAGAGTTAGATATCTGGCCTACAAGAGGCAAATACACGGTAGTGCTTTCTGTTTTGGGGCTGTTTACAAAAAAACAGCCCAAAACAGAAAGCTTTTACCATGCGTTCAGCAAGTTGAAACGCCAACCAGAAGCCATTCAAAAAAATTTTCAGGCTTCTTACCTCAAGGTGTTAATCCAGGCGGCAATTTTAAGGGCTTCGCTTTGGGGAACCTGCGGCATAGGAGGCATAGGGGTATAACCTGGCCAGTTTTCTGGTTTAGGATTATGAATTAGTTCTACTATCTGCTGATTCGTGTACTTGCGTTTGGCAATGTCTTTAAAAGAAGGACCTACCATTTTCTTTTCAGTGTTGTGGCAAGCCAAACATGTGTTTCTGGTTAACAGGGGCTTTACATCATTGAAGGTAAACACAACATTGTCAGGCTTGGCTTTTGGTGCAGGAGCCTTAGCAGGAACATTGCTGTTAGCCTTAGCCTTCGCAGCTGGTGTTTTCGCTTTTGCCGCATTTGGCTTAGGTGCCGCCGCAGAATTTCTGGTGCTGGTCTCTTTCAAAGAAAGCTTGGCGCCGGCCGGAATATGGTTAAGCGTGTAGTAGGCATCTGGGTGCACCAGGGTATAAGCGTTTTCTTTAGCCCGCACTCCTTCCAGTTGAATATGGTGAATGTAGCCTTCGCGCAGTTCCTCTACCACTAACCGTAGGTTCATGCCATTTTCTGATACCTTCACGCCTTTTATCGGCAATTTCTTTCTGTTGACAATTGGGCTTCCGTACACCGGATGGTATTTGTAGCTGAAACTCTCTACCGCATAAGAGGCCAGATCTTCCGCTGATTTTTTGTCAATGGGGGTGGTAAAGGCTACCTCAAACCCGTCGGGCATGGCTTTTACGGTAGTCATCTCAAACGGAATCCTGTTATTCCAGACCAGGCGCTGCAATCCTTCGCTAGCCTCGCCGGCGGCTCCCCACCCGCGGGCGGTTTCACCTACAAACAGTGATTTATCTTGCGCCCAGGCCATGCGCAAAACTCCTGACTGAAAACCGCTCCGGAAGTCAAAGGCTACGCCCTGGTATTCTCCATTTACCTTCTCCAGTACTACACGCATGATCTTGCTTTGCCCCTGGTCTCCTACCAGATACTGCCCCTCAAACGGCCCGAAATGGTCTTTCGGTATTTCCAGAATCTCAGTGTTAGAAACCCCTAAAATTCCGTGCGGAAGCCACACGGCCGGCAATTGAATACCCGGAAGTTTCTTTTTCACGTCAGATAAGGTGACTACCGGTTCATTAGGGATATTCTCTGGTTTAACGTATTCTCCTTTCTCGTTCTTCTGGTCACGCGGATCAACAATGGAGTATACTTGTGATTGGGTGATTTTTACCGGTGAATTTGGCTGATCTGCCCACTTCAGGCCGGCGGGGTGCCCGGCAAAGGCTCCTTTTTTCAGGTGCCACAAACCACCAGAGCCTACCCAGTCTCCCTGGTTTTCAGTGTAGAAAAATTCACCGTCTATCATGCCCAAGCCGGCGGGAGAGCGCATGCCGGCTGCCCAAGGCTCCATTTTGCCGTCTTCAGTGATATGCAAAGTCCAGCCGCGCCAGGGCACTATGCTTCTGCCTTCCCACCAAGGAGTGGTGAAACCAATGTTGGTTGTCACAAAGAAAGAACCGTCCGGAGCTATTTTAGGGCCGAAGCTGTACTCATGGTAATTACCCGATAAAGGCCAGGCATATACGGTTTCATACATATCCGCTTTGCCGTCATTATTGGTATCGGTAAGTTTAGTGAGTTCGCCGCGTTGCGCGCAGTACAGAGATCCATTTTTATAAGCCAAGCCCAGAATCTCATGCAGCCCAGAGGCAAATTTTCTAAAGTGCGGTTTAGAACTGGTAGGGTTCTCCACAATGAAAACATCTCCGCGCCGAGTAGATATTCCTAAGTTTCCATTAGGCAATACCACCAAACCTCCTACTTCCAGCAGGGTGCCTTCTGGTGACGGAACACGCATGATCTTGAAAAAGTCTTCTTCTTTAGGCGACTCCTGCGCTTTTGCCTCTGTGCCCAATCCTGCAAACAAGGCTCCGGCTAAAAGCACCTGCTGCCATATTCTCTTTCCTATTTTTTGCATCGGTTGTTAGCTTTAGAAATCAATAAAGAATAGTATATGTCAATTTAGAACGCACCGGTACGATGAGCTCCTGACGGCCACTTACTGTTCTGATAATAGGTTTGGCTCCGGCCAGGTCATCCAGGCGCAGGTAATAGGCTTTATCATTTATCAGATACATGCCTTTGCCTGCGTCCTCAATTTTTTCTGCTTCTACTACACGTGCGTATAACCCAGAGGCCGGGTTTTGGATATTCAGTTCGCGCTGCAGGCCTTTTCCGTTTTCAATGACCCGGATGGCGTCTTGCACAGTAGCTCCGTAAATCTGGTACCTGAAGGTGGGTTCAGAATTCTGGTCTAGGCTATATCCCTTCGGAATAAAAGTGGTACCGGTAGTGTCGGTGGCCCAGGCTGCCTGATCACTGGCTAGAGTGGCCAAGGTAATGGTAGGCTTTCCAAAGCGTTGTACTGAGCCTAAAGGGCGGGAAGAACCGTCGCCGCGCTCGTGCCACATGGGCGTGGCGTCCAGGAAGTCGCCGCGCCAGAGCTGTATCAAGGTGCCGTGGTCTAAGTCATAGGTGTAATGCAATTGATTTGGACTACCCACCGATGCGGCGTGCGTGACCCTGTACTGGCCGGGCAGGTCCATAAAACTCCGCAACACCGGCCGCTCCTGGGCAGACACTATAATAGGATCGGCTTCCACATCGGGAGACAAGTCTCTTTCGCTGATCAGAAACTCCCGTACCCCCGGCCCGCTTACCCGCAGCGCCAAAACCGGACGTTCCCAATCCATGTATTTTGAATACAATAACTCAAACGGTACTTCACCGGCAGGTAAGGTAACAGTGCCTTTCCCCTCCCACGATCTGTAAGGCACTACGTCCTGACTATTTACTTTAATTGAACCAGAACCGCCGCGGGCAAGAATGTTGAACGTATACTCTCCTGGTTCTTTTACTACCAAGGTGCCGTTGTACCTGATCAGGTATTGCTTTGTACCTGCCTCTAAGTTGGAGGTCAGAATATTGGAGGTTCCTTGGGGACCTTCTGCCTCGGGCGGGATGCTATCATATTGCGGCTGCTTCTCATACCTTCCCTGATAGATTTTATAAGTCAGATTTTTAAGTTCCGGACGCGGCTTGCTGTACTGGTTTACTTTTATATTCCGAAAAGCCACTGCCCCGTGATCTCCCTGAAACCGAAGAGGTCCGGTAGCTTTCTCTTCATTGCTGATGCTTCCCCGGGTAGGCCCGAACAACTCTACATCTTCCTGAATGATTACTCCATTCAGTTCAATTCTCATTATTCTGGCATTCTCTGTCTTTTTGCCGCTGGCGTCAAACCGTGGAGCCTGAAAAGAAATTTTAAGATGCTGCCAGAGGCCTGGTGCGCGCCCTACGTTTTGCCGGGGAGCATAGCCTTGATATCCTTTCTGCCCTTCCGGCCGGCTTTCGTCCCAACGCTCGTAAATGCCCCCGAGACTAGCAGCCGAGCGGTGGGTAGAACCCCAGGCATCCAGCAATTGCACCTCGTACCGGCCTTGCAGGTAAATGCCGGAGTTAGAGCCCTTGGCCATCATAAAGTCAAGTTCAAGGTCTACATCGCCATGTTCGAAGGTTGTAAGCAAATCCTGCCCCTTGTTTCTTCTGCTTGGCATGTTCACCAGCACCCCGGTTCCCTTGCCCACATTAAACTCGTTCTCATCAGAAAGATCAGCAGAGACATTTCCTGCAATCTGCCATGATTTACCGGGGTTCTGGAACGAAGTCAGATCTTGAAGGGGAAGAACGGCAGTTTGACCATGAGCCATGGCAGACATAGCCATACAGGCGATTACCGCTACGGTTCGCTCCTTACATGTAAAGAGTATTCTTGCTATTTTTAACATTAGCCAGTAATAAGTTTAAGGTAGTGATGTTTAAAAGTCTTTTTAGATCAACTTGGGTTTATATAAAATTAGCAAAAGTTCTATTTGGCCTTAGCTTTAGGTAAAGGCTTCTCGTCTAGCTTATCTTTCAGCAGTTTCATAAAGTAGCCACCCACCACTGACCGTGCCTGGAAACCAGTCTTTTTGCCATCGGTAGTTTCGTGCCAGTCACTGAGAGGAACTCTGGAAGATGTTTCGTTCGCGTATTTCCAGACCGGCGAAACAATAGCTTTAAAGTCATTAGAGTTATCTGCCAGAGTGGCGGTCCAGATGATCCAGTCAGATTTTGTGTAGGTCTTGCGGCTATCTAGCGGAAGGCCATAAGATCCTTGCTTGGTAAGATAATACTTCATTTCTGTTTCCCGCACGGAGGCAGGGAAGAGATTCAGATCTAAAATAGTATCCCAGGCGAGGTTGTATTTCTGGCTCCAGGTTCCCTCCTTTTCAAAGGCAAGGGTATAGTGGTCTTTGTCTTTGGCTAGCTTCATCCATTGCTGCACCATCTCTTTGGCCACGGCCGTGTACTGTTTGGCAATGTCTGGTTTATCCAACATGTCCGCCAGCATGCCATAGGCACCTAAAGCTTCAATGGCCTTGATAGACAAATTAGCGTTTCTGGCCAAGTGGCCGGCAAAGTCATCGGTGGAAAGTTGGTTTTCAGGGTCAAACCCACTCTTCTTCAGGAATTCGGCCCAAGTGGTCAAGGTTTCCCAATGCTTTTTGGCGTACTCTGCGTTGCCTTCTACTTTAGCAATGGCTGCGGTAAGAATCAGCATATTGCCAGCTTCCTCTACTGGCATGTCCTCGCCGTAGGTTTGTCCGTTGGCAAAAGGATAGTTGCCTAAATCATGCGCAGGGTACGGTTTCTTCCACTTCCCGCTTTCACTGTAGTAGAAAATACCGTTTAGCATGCCTTTCACCAGCTCAGGGTTGTAAAGCAAAAATAGAGGCGCTGATGGATAGGTCACATCTACCGTTCCTATGAACCCACCGCTGAAGTTCTCTTTTGAGAGAAATAAGGTTTCACCGCTTGGGCTTTTCACCAGCGTATGGGCAGCTATGGCCTGGCGGTAGGCCAATTCACACAAATCTGCGTATTCCTTACCTCCGGCTTGCAGAGCGTCTTGGTACATTTTCTTGTCAAAGGCCTGGCACTGCTGAATGATTTTAGGATAATCTGCCGCTGCCTGTCCTAGTTGTTTTTCTATGGTGGCACCTGCACCGTTCTTCCACCAGGGCTTTAGGTTCTGGTTAAAATACTGCACCGAGTACAGTTCATCATACCCTAAAAGAAATACCTGCTCCTTAGCGCTCGCCCCAACTTTACCCAAGGGCACAATGGTGCTCAATACTAGGTTTTTCCCCTGCTTGGTGTTTTCAGGATTGCCCGCAGTGGTAGAGAGAAACGGGGCCAGTTCTTTGCCTGCTTCTGAAACGTACTGAGTGGCTTTGGCGGCAGCGGGCACGGCTACATAGAAATAGCCCCAGTCTATGCGCTCTTTCTCGCCCTTCTCCAGGAACATGGGCTGCGCCACAGTACCCATCTTCAGAATAGACAGCTTTTCTGCGGTGTATTCCTGGCTAGCCACTTCCTGTTCAGGTTTGTTTACGGCTAGTGTAGAAGAAGCGCCCAAGTATAGCTGCACGTCATGGGTAGCCTTATCATTTGATTTGGCTGCAACAGTCACATAGCTCACCGGGCGGGCCAATACATCAAGATTGTTCAATAGCAAGGGTGAGGTGAAGGTGGCGGTAACATCAACTTGTCCGCAAGTGAACTGGTAAATGGTTTGGGTGGCGTTCAACTGCACACTTTTCTGCACTGCTGGAGTTATCTTCTCGTAAGCCGTAGAGGTTACTTCGCGCGCCAGTCCGGCATCTAACGACTGGCCACCAGCAGTATTGGCTACATGTATGGCCAATACATTGCCTTCTTTTTTCAGTTTCTTGGCGATGGCAGCTGGGATGGGATGGTATTGAAAGGGATGGCTCCAGCCAGTATACCGATAGATTTCTTCTCCGTTCAGATATACTTCCACGTCGTCATCGTGGCTTAGCTTTAGATAAAGTTTTTCAGTATTGGCTTCATTAAACGAAAATGTTCTTCTTACCCACAGGTCTTTGCTGTTCCAGGCTGTTTTGGCGCGGGCTTTGTCATCTCCGAACGGAGCGGCCCCGGTTTTCCAGGATGCAGCATTGAACTGCGGGTTCATCCAACCGGTTGCTGGGGCTGTTTCAGTGTAGGCAACCGAGTAGGGTTGTTCATCAGAGGCTGCCAGAACTGTACGGAAGGTTTTTGCTTCTTTACCGAGGAAGCGATATACTTTCCCGTTTACCTTCACCAAACCAATTAAGGAAGCGTCTTGCCCTGACCAGTGAGTGGTGGGTACTTCAGCTAGTTTATCGCCGAAAGACCAGACATTGAAATAGGTGTTATGGGTGATTAATGGATAAGCGGGGGCTCTGAGTTCTTGCGCTTTGAGCACCAATTGAGGCAACCAAACTAAGAACAAAAACAAACTGATTCTTTTCATAATAGCAGAGAAGATGTAAGTTGAGTTTTATGGAGATGCATTTGAGCCAAGTGGTAAGGAGACCTGCCTCATTCATTTTAAAAAGCCGGCAGGAAGTCAGGTATTTCTGTTTTTGACCAGTTTTTCAGAAAATAAGCTTAAAACAGAAATATTTTCTTTCACTTCTTGCTGATACAACACCTACTTAAGGACCCGATCTTATACTTCTTCCTGTTCCTGGAGCAGGCTTTCTCGCCAAGAGCTTGCCGCGCCTATGAGGGCAGACTTCTCGCCCAACTCAGCTACACGAATAGCAATTGCCAAACCTGCTTTTTGCAACTGGTGCTCCAACTCCTTAGAAAAAAGTGGATAGGCTTTAGAGATATTGCCGCCAATCACTACAAAGTCGGCAGGCTTATGTGTTACTGCCTGTTCTATGAACTGCCCCAGGTTTTTCCCGAATTCTTGAAATACCTGTTGCGCCACTTCCTTCTGGGCGGCTAATTCCGCTATTTCCTTCGCGCCTTTGAGTTGCTCACCGGTAAGCTCATGAAAGCGGTTCACGAACCAGCGGGTAGCCAAATACTCCTCCGCAATACTCTCTTTAAAAGGTGAGTACCAGAGATCAGCATCTGTTACTTCTCCGTGGTGGTACCAGGCAGAGCCTAAACCAGTACCTAACGTTAACCCCAGCACTTGCCTTTGGCCTTGCGCAGCACCGCAGAATACCTCACCCATAAGGTAACATTTCGCGTCGTTCAGGAACCGGATATTCTCTACCGGCAATTGCAGCTTTTCTGCCAGTAACTCCTTTACATTTGAGTTATACAGGATGTCATATTTATTCTGGCCTTTCATGAGAGAAATACCCTTTTCGTAATCAAACGGACCGGGCATGGCAATGCCAATTTTACTTGAAGAGCTGCCATCATACCCTTGGGTTTGCTGAATGGCCTCGCACCAGTCATTAATAATTTGGGTAACGGTACTCTGGGCGTCTATATCTTTGCGCACGTAGCTTTCTGCCACTAAAGAGCTTGTTTCTATATTGACCAGGGCGGCAGAAATATGGGTTCCTCCTACATCAACGCCTACTACTGTTGATTGACTCATAAAGTATAAATTTCAAACTTGTTAAAGCAACGGGCAGGGCTTTACACCCACCCCCTTCTTTTATTTTTTACTGATGCGCGCAACCCACCCGCCGCCTTTGGCCAAATTGGCAGTGACAGATGAGCTTTTAGAGACTGTTACCTTTTCCATTTTAAAGTCCTCGGCATTGCGGTCGGCGTTTATTCCGTCTTTCCAGACCTGCATGGTATAGTTTCCCTCTCCTAAAAAAGATAAATCAAAGCTCAAATCACGTGGAGACCAATCGGTCATGCCACCTACATACCAATCTCCGCTTTTGGCTTTTCTGGCCATAAGCACATAGTCACCCACCCTGGCCTGCAACGGTATAGTTTGCTCCCATTCTGTTGGAACCTGGCTTAGGAACTCCATGGCTTCGGGCTCCCTGTAGTAATGCGTAGGGTTGTCTGACAGCATTTGCAGCGGGCTCTCATACACCACATACATAGCTAATTGATGCACCCTTGTTCCCAAGCTCATGGGTTTTGACCAGAACGGCTTCCACATATTTTTCTGGGCATTCAGCATAGCGCCCGGGGTGTAATCCATTGGTCCGGCCACCATTCTGATAAACGGGATGGTGACATTGTGCTCTGGGTCTACTTTATCGCTTCCTTTGTTCTGCTCCAGGCCTAAGACGCCCTCATAGGTGATCACATTGGGATAGGTGCGATAAAGGCCAGTAGGTTTATAGGCTCCATGAAAGTCTACCAGCATTTTTCTTTTGGCTGCAGCTTCTGATACCCTGGTGTAGTAATTCACCATTTCCTGATCATCGCGCTGCATGAAATCAACCTTTATTCCCTTAATGCCCCACTTGGCAAATTGGTCTAAAGTTGGCTCCATTTTATCTCCGTCCAGTGCCAACCAGTTAGCCCATAACACCAAATTTACATTCTTCTGGTGAGCATAGTCAGAGAGTTCCTGTATGTTAATACCAGGCATCTGCTTCAATAAATCTCTGGTGTCACTCCAGCCTTCATCCAGAATCACGTACTCTATCCCAAACTTGGCCGCAAAATCTATGTAGTACTTGTAGGTGTCGTTGTTTATTCCCGCTCTAAAATCTACTCCGGTAATGTTGTTGTCGTTCCACCAGTCCCACTGCACTTTTCCTGGCTTTACCCAACTGAAGTCTCCTTTTGAGGGGCTGGCCAACTGGTACACCAGTTGGTTGACCAGCAGTTCGGCATCATTGCGGGCAATCATGATGATTCGCCAGGGGAGCGATTGGATATTGGTCATTTTAGCGATGAAATCCTCACGTTCTGTTACCAGTACATTTCTATCACCGTTTAATTTGGTCTGCTTAGGGTAATTAGGAAAAACACCCTTCACTCCGCCAGAGCCATTTCCTCTTAACCACATGCCGGCATAATTCAGCAGGTCTGCTTCAGTTAGCAATACCCGCATGTTCTGCACACTGAAAAGAGCAGGTAGGCTAGCTAGTTGCTTGGCACTGATGCTGTCTGGGGCTAATTGGAGGTAGGCGCGTTCATTGTGGGAGAAGAAGCCATCTTCCTGCGGGTACCAAGCTTTTTCCGCTTGATTGAACTTGAAGGATGCTACCTCACTGGTTATTTTATAGGGGCCTTTCTTGTCAACAATCCACCGCCAGGCTACGCCATTGTCAAAGGCACGCCACTCTAGGGCCAGGTTGTTGGCAAAAGTCAGGCTCAGCTCATTAAAGGTATCTGGCACCTCTTTTCCTTTTTGCCACACTACTGGGTGCAACACCTGGTTGACAGACCGCTTGTTGGTTTTCTTTACCTTCCAGTTTACTTTTTGGTTGAAATCTGTGCCCAAGTGTATTGCCGATGCATTTACCAGCTTTTTGCCGTCTGTGCTAACCTCATAGTAAATGCTGTCTGAAACAGTCAGTCTGATTTCTGTTTTTTTATCTGGGGAAAGAAGGCTGTACTGCTGCGCCTGCACCGCCACAGACACCCATAAAAAGAAGATCGTAAAAAAACTGTGTCTTACCATCTTAGGTTGCTCCTCTACTTTCTGTTTGTATTTGTTTGAACTGTTTTTGACCTATTTTTTCAAAAAGAGGCCAAAGACTGATTCCTGATGCCTTTTACCGAAGTACTCATTCGCTGCCTAAAGCCTCTGTAAAATGAATTTCTGTTTTCAGGCTGTTTTTGTAAAAACAGCCTGAAAACAGAAAGGTATGCATCAAGTTTAGTTGCGATTTTCCTTTAAAATTAATTGCCTGTAACTACTGTTACGGCACCGCCATTCTTGAACAGGTCATGCGAGATGAAATAGCCTTTCTGGGCTTGGCCGTTGACTAAAATAGATTTCAATTCTCGGTCTTTTCCTGACTTTTTAATCACCAATTCTTTGCCGTTGTCCCTAGACCACCGCACTTCATCAAAAAGCGGGACGGTGACTAAATATTCAGGATCAGTTGCTGAAAACGTGTATAAACCTATGGCATTCAAGACATACCAAGCTGACATTTCTCCTGCATCATCCATGCCTGACAAAGCTAAACCATGCTCACCTATGCCGTACAGGTTTTGCATGATATGATCCAAGATCTTCTGTGATTTCTCTGGCTTGTTTATGAAGTAATAAGAGTATGGAGCTTCGTGGTCTGGCTGGTTCCCGTGACAATATTGACCAATGAAACTAGATATGTTTCTGGCAATATGATTGGGGTTCCAGGGCACGGTGAAAAGTGAATCTAGTTTTGACTCAAATCCTTTAGGTCCGCCGTACAACTCTATTAAACCGGCCATATCGTGCGGGGCGAAGAAAGAAACTTGCCAGGCATTGGCTTCCCGGTACATGTACTCGTAGTAAGGATACTGCGGATTAAATGGTTTTATCCACTGCCCATTGTCTAATCTGCCGCGCATGAACCGGGTAGAGGGATCAAACATATTTTTATAGTTCTTTGATCTCGCCATCAATATCCGGTAATTAGTGGTGTCGCCTAATTTTTTAGCCATCTGGGCAAGCGAGTAATCGTCATAGGCATATTCCAGGGTTTTTGACACGCCGGCCTTTGCCTTTGTTTCCACATGCGGATTGGGAATATCCGGGTCTGAGATATACCCTTTTTGGATGTATTCCGCACCGTATGGTCTTGCCTTATTTTCAGCATTCGCATTTTTCAGCAACAGCTGGTACGTAGCTTTGACATCAAAATCATCAATACCTCTTAAGTAGGCTCCAGCAATTGACGATGCGCCATGATCACCATGGAAGAAAGTTGGAATAGCGCCCGTTTTGTCTCCTACATCTTTCATGGACTTAATGACGTCTAGGGCAACCTGGGGTGAAACCAACCCTAACAGCACATCCTTATTTCGGTAGGTATCCCACAAAGAAGGCTCCGTATAATAGTTAAAATCAGCTTTAGCGGTGTTACCTCTGGCATCTGTATATTCGCCGTTGGTGTCGCTGCGTAAAGCCGGCCATAATAAAGACCGGTACAAGGAGGTATAAAGTAATTCCTTCTGCTTCTGTGTGCCGCCCTTTACCTGAATCTTGGAAAGCAAATTTTCCCAAGTGGTATTGGCTTGGCTTCTGATGGTGTTAAAGCTTTTATTCCCAATTTCGCTTTCCAGGTTCTGCCTTGCGTTTTCTACACTGACAAAAGAAAGGCCTATTTTCATTTCAACAGTTGGGCTTCCTCCATCTTTGAGGTGCAGGATAGCTACTCCTGTTCTTTTGCCTTCTTCTCTCTTTTCCAGGCTGCTTAATTCTGTAGTTAGCTGGGCATAGAAGTAGATTTTCTCCCCCACATCCTGGTGCCCTTGCACAGCTTGTGTGCCGACCTGCTCAATGCTCCAAACTCTTACCCTGTTGTTAGCTTTTGCCAAATCAAAGACAATGCTGCGCTCTTTGTTTGAGGGATAGATGTACTGGTGAAAGCCGCTTCTTAGAGTTGACGTAAGGTTAACTTGAATTTGGTAATCTTTCAGCATTACGCTGTAAAAACCAGGAGAGGCACTTTCCTGGTCATGGGAGAAGCCTGAGGAAAAGGCATCTTTGCCTTTGGTAGATCCTGTAACAGGCAATACAGGAATATTACACAGGTTCCAGTGCCCTTTGTTGGTATGGGTAAAGGCATGAATAAGCGTGTCTTCATACTCATATCCCGCTCCTGAGCCATATTCCGTCATGGGGCTTAGCTGTACCATGGCGTTAGGAAGCGAACTACCAGGGTAAACAAGCCCTGCCCAAACCCTCCAGTTTTTAGGGGGAGTATATCCGATCACTTTGGGGTCTAACAAAGGAGCCGTACCTATGAACGTATTCACATATTTGGTATGCCCACTCGTAGAAACCTCACTAGTGTTAGAAGCTTTTTCTGATTGGTTTATCGGTTTTGCACAAGAGAAAACCGACAATATTATCAGAGCAAGAAAGGTGGATTTAAAAAAATTCATTGATGCTTGAAAGGTTAAATAGTACTTGCTTTCACTAAAAAGAGGCAGCCGTGATAAAGCACGAATGACTGGTAGCCCGGAAGTCATTCAGTAGGCACAACAAGATTTTATAAAAGCAAATACTTTACTATTCCCTGCTTCACCTATTGAATGAAGCAGGGAATAGTAATCTGAAATTATAAGCACTAGCCAAGAGCAGCTGAAATGTTAGTAGCAAGTTCAGCATTCTTGAGATGGTGCGTCAATATTTGATCTTAGGCAAGAAGCTTAGGCTTCTCTTCATAGGTCTGCCAAAGCAACTCTCCGAATAAGGTATTCGCCCAGGCAAACCATGCACGGGTGAAATTCTTAGGATCATTTTTATGGAAAGTCTCGTGCATAAAGCCTGTTCCACCGTGGGTGTTCTTCAGCATGTTGATACAAGTCTTGATTTCCTGATCGCTGGTGCTGGTTAATGCGCGCATAATGATCGCCATTGGCCAAACCATATCTCTGCCTACGTGTGGCCCTCCAATTCCTTCTCCGGCTGTGCCTTTATAGAAGAATGGGTTGTTTTCAGATAAGATAAACTTTCTTGTATTTTGGTAGATAGGATCAGAAGTGCTTACTGCCCCTAGATATGGCAAAGACAAGAGACTCGGCACATTAGCGTCATCCATTAAATAATAGGAGCCAAACCCGTCTACTTCGTAGGCGTAAAGCTTCCCGTGCTTAGGATGATCAATAATTGCGTGCTCTTTAAGGGCGGCATCAACTTCAGAGGCCAGCGCTCGCATGTCTTTAGCGGTAGACGCATCTTTCGCTATTTTCTCTATCATTTCTGCACCTTCGCGTAAGCTGACAACTGCAAAGAAGTTAGAAGGAATTAAAAACGAATAGACGGTTGCATCGTCACTGGGTCTGAATGCCGAACAAATCAGCCCGACCGGTTTTACCGGATTTCCATAGCCTCCCATTGACAGAGTATCTGTGGCAAAAGGAGTAGTTCTCTGGAATTTGTATGGCCCCAGGTCCTCTTTGCGTTGCTGCTCTCTGAATGTCTTCAACGTCAGCTTTATGGCTTTCTGCCAATCCGCATCAAAAGGCTTTGTATCTCCGGTAGTTTTCCAGTACTGGTATGCCAACCTGATGGGATAGCATAAAGAATCTATTTCCCATTTGCGCTCGTGCACCCCAGGTTGCATGTCTGTGTGGTCAGATTTCCACTCCCCTACTTTAGATTCATCACCGTAAAATGCGTTGGCATAAGGGTCTTTTAAAATTGACTTCGTCTGCTGATTGATAACCCCGGCAATAAGTTGTTTTAACGGTTCGTCTTTATTTACGAACTTCAGGTACGGCCAAACCTGAGCCGAGCTATCCCGCAGCCACATGGCATCTATGTCACCTGTTATGACATAGGTGTAAGGCTCGCCATTTTCAGTTTTAAAAGTAACGGTAGTATCCAGAGTGCTTGGGAAACAATTTTCAAACAACCAGCCCAGCTCTTTATCTTTTACATTCTTCTGGAATTCATTGATGGCCTTGTCAATGGATTTGCTTTTAAAATTGCGCTTAGCGGCCGGAATGCGTACGGTTGGATAAGTATTTGGAGTGGAAGCTATTGATAAAGGGATTATAAGCATACCTGTGCCAACGAGCGCAGTGCTTTGCAGAAAAGTACGTCTGTTCATTTTGTTTGTACGTTTTAAAAAATTCAGGCAAGAAGAGGTAGGGCAATAGAGCCTATTTCATGCTCTATTGCTCCCTCATAAAGTGTGACTTATGGTTTAATCTAATAGGTTTAATGCATCTAACTTCGCTAGCGCTTCTATTAGCATTACACCAGATAGTTGGGTAGCTAAATCAGTAGACTCCCCAGGCATACTTCTCCAATCAGGGCTTATCATCAATGAAGGTCTCCGGATGCCTTTCGAGTATAGAGTTTGTCCGTTGTACTTCAGGAAATTGATAAATTTAGTTTTATCTGACTGTGACACGTTAGGCTCTAAAATTAAATTTGTCAGGTATCTCACGAGAATACCTTTGAATAACCCGCCGTCACCTTGGTTTTCACTTTTAAGAATACCACCCGGTGATAGATCAGGACTGTTAAGGACAACATTGGCCGTACGTACCGCATCAGTCAGGTAGGCCTGTTCGCTAGTAGCTTTGTATAATTCCTGGGCAGCCCCAATAAAAACGCCTTGATTGTAAGTAAATATCCAGCTCTTGTCAATTTGCCCGTTACCTGTTCTATTAATGCCGTCCCACACAATACCAGTTGCCGGATCAACCAACGTAGATTTAAGCCAAGTGTATAGACTTTTTGCTAAGTCTAAATCTTGCTGATTATTTCGCATCTGGTACAGCCTTGCTGCAAGTATGATAGCAGGGGCATTAGCTGGAGTGTTTTTATAATCTAGCTGTGACTTTCTCCAGGCAATACCTCCCCCCTGATTATCATTTAAGCCTGTTTTAATATCCTGCCAAAGAAGCAATGTGGCGTCTAAGAAAGCTTGATCCTGCGTTGCCTCATACGCCCTTAGGCTTGATAAGGCCAACCATTCCATATCATCATAGTATTCATTCTGCAAACGTCCGCCGTTCTTGTCTCTGATACCATTTAACAGAAACTTCATTCTTTGCACATACACTGGATCATTTGTACGGATATAAGCATCCACCATGATATCTAAGACATGAGCGTTCCACCAGTAGTTGAAGCTTGCATTGCCAGTATTATTCTGCACGAAATATTTTCCATCAGCAGAAAGAAAGGTACTGTTTGTTTTGTCTTGCAAAGAGTCTGCGGTTGCTGCCCAGTTGTAATCTACAACAGCAGACTGCCGGTCATATAACGGAAAGGGATCTTCTTCACAAGCGCTAAACGTGGCCATTAAGGCCACTAGGTTAAAATATAGAAATCCTCTTAAAACCAACTTTTTCATAAAATGAAAATTTAAAAGTGATGCTCACCTCCAGCTTCAAATCTTTTAATTGATTGAAGCTGGAGGTGAGCCAGTAACTATTTCACTGTAACTGAATGCGTATAGGGTGATGTCCCGCTAAAAATAACTTTGATATCAGCATTTTTGCGGTCTGCATCTGCGTTAAATTTGAAAGCGAAATCGTACCGTGAGTTATCTACCGGAACCATATACCAATAAGTTGGTTGGGTACTGGCAGTTGGTCGGCTATTGTCTCTATTTTGGCTGCCATACCATTCCATTGATTCTTGCCCAGCCTCATTAACCACTGTAAATCTGAATTTATAACGCTCATCACGACCCCAGCTCTCTTGGAAAAACTCTACCGGAGCGTTCTTGATTTCCCAAGTACCTTTTCCTGTATAAGGCAATTCATACCAAATCTTGTTCTCTGCAGAAAACCACAGACCCAAAGATTTAATCTCTGTGAATTCAGCAGTGGCATTATTTAAATTTAAGCGGATGCGGTAAACTTTCTGATCTCCGGTTACTGTAGTTGCGCCCCCCTCTACCATTTTGCCATCTTGAATAGAGAAAGTTAAAGGAGTACCAGTAGTGCTAGAAATGAATTTGTAAGTACCAGCCTTTAACGCGGTATAGATTTCGAACTCACCCGGCCTTGTCTGTTTAAAAGGAATAGCTTCACTTACCGTCTCCCCAGCTTCTGTAGCAGACCCTGTTAAGAATAGTGCAGATGGTATTTCGGAGAAACCTGCAGGCCGTTCCAACTCTAGCATATAGGAAATAGAAGGTTTTTTAACATTAATGCCTTTTGAGGAAAAAACTGTCCATTTCACTTTTCCTATTTCCTGAGAAGCAATACCTGCCATTTTAGCCACTTGGTTTAATGTGCCATAGCTCATGGTCAAGGAAGTGCTCATTCCATTGTTATCTGATTCTATGATGTAAAGAGGATCAGAAAAGTCTCCTGTCTCTTCGTCAAAAACCACCTCATAAAATACTAATCCATTGTCTTCGGCTTTGGCAGGAGCCCATTCGAATACAGCGCTGCCTGTAGCCGGCTCTAGTTTGATAAACTTATTGTTTTCAGGTGTATATAAGTTTGTCACCTCTGTCACCTGCGTGTGGTCAAGCTCTTTGTCATCTTCACAGCTTGCAAATAAGAACAGAGCCGCTACCCAGGTACATAACCGGAGAATATGTAAGTTTTTCATATGTAAATTGCTAGAAGGTTAAAGTTTAATATGTTACCAATTGGGGTTCTGAGATAAATTCGGATTTAAGGCTCTTTCAGTCCGAGGAATAGGCCACAGATAATGTTTGCTTGGGTCAAAAGTTCTTTGATTAACTCTGATGTACCCGTTATCAACGGCAGCAGGTCCGAACTGAGCGCCATGCGCCCAACCATTCAAAACATCCTCAGCAATTTCCCATCTTCTGATGTCGAAAATGCGTTTATTTTCAAGGGCTAATTCAATGCGGCGTTCATTTCTAATGAGACTTCTCATTTCCTGATCCCCTAGGGCTGGATAGTTTAACGCTGCCGGATCCGTGAAACCAGCACGGGCACGAATAGGTCTAATTGTTTGGTTCCAAACTGCTTCGTTCATTTGCCCAAGCTCATGTTTGGCTTCAGCGTACATTAATAAAACATCCGCATAACGAATCAGAATCAAATTCAACCCTGACAAAAAGTTAGGCCCCGATGCAGGATCATAATACTTTCTGAAGTAGTAACCAGTAGGTGAACTAACTCCTCCTGGTCTGTACTCATCCGGTTTGGCACTAGAAGGGTCCGTTCCTGGTTTGGTATAAATAGTAACTACCGAGCCATCTGGTTTAGTCCACCTATAATTATGATAAACAATAGTGGCCGCAAGCCTAGGATCACGATTAGTATAAGGATTACTTTCATCATAGCCTGATCCTGTTTCCCGTATTCTTTTACCATTTAATGTCAAGTAACTGTCAACTAATTCTTGGGTAGGAGCAAGATTATTTAACCTAGCACCAACAGCCAGAGGTGCTATATCAAAGAAATGATTATAAGCCCTAAACTGAGGAACAAACTGCAGGTCTAAAATAACTTCATTGTTGTTTTCATTCTGAGGCAGAAACAACCCGTTATAAGATGGGAACAAGCTATAAGTTCCGTTAGCGTTATTTAAGAGCAGCTCACAAGTATTTATCACATCCTGCCACCGCCCTTCATACAATAATGTTCTGGCTTTAAGAGCAATGGCTGCGCCTTTGGTGATTCTTCCTTTATCTGCGGCAGCATATGCCGTGTTGACCGGTAAGATATCCGCTATCTGGGTTAATTCATTTAACACAAAGTCAAGTACTAACGGACGCGGCGTTCTAGAAATTGTTTTTGCCTCTTCAACTGTAAGATCACGTTCGAAAAGTGGCACACTTCCATACCATGTCATTAAGTAGAAATAATGAAAAGCTCTGATGAATCTTGCCTCTGCTTTCATTCTTTCTTTCAAAGCAGGATCCATACTTGCTACTCTGTCAACATTTTCTAAAAAAATGTGACAAGTTTTAATACCGGCATAATGGTAACCCCACTCATCGCTTATTCGGCCAAGTGAAGGATCATATGAACCTGCTGCCAGAGAAGCTACTCCGTTTTGGTCTCCCCTTCCATTATAGGCATTATCAGACATGCCTTCATTATAGAAATAATAATCACTACGGTACATCTGAGAATAGGCAGTGTTAAGTACACTCAATGCCTTTTCAGTTGTAGTCCAATAGTTAGCATCTGTAAAACGACTTTCTGGATATAAATCTAAATCATTATTACATGCCGTGAGGGAGATTGACAGAACCCCCACTACGTAGATAGCTAATTTTGAAAACTTATTCATGTGTTTAATCAATTTAGAAAGTAACGTCAAGACCAAAGCCATAATACACTGGGGTAGGGTACGCTCTACCACTATTTGCTCCGCTGTTTCTAAGGTTATTATCAAACTCTGTGATCTCAGGATCTAAGAATTTCAACTTAGAGAGGGTATACAAGTTTTGACCAGAGAAATAGGCTCTCATTGACTTCAAACCTACTTTATTTATAAGAGTAGCAGGAAGAGTATAGCCTACTTGCAAGTTTTTCAGTCTTACATAGGAAGCATCATAGATATACATGTCAGAACCTCTTCTGAAATTATTTTCTACAGATTGGCTACCTGCAGCCGCCAGCCTTGGATACCTGGCATTCGGGTTCTGAGGAGTCCAGAAATCTAATTGGTGCTGATACATTACCTGAGAATAATTGAAATGGAATGGCTCTACCAATTCACCTCTTATGAATGTACTTCTCTTGCCAACTCCTTGGAAGAAAAGGGTCAGGTCAAATCCTTTCACTCTCAAGTTATAGGTAGCTCCAAATGTATAGCGTGGGAAAGGGTTGCCTAAAACAAACAAGTCATTATTATCAATGACATTATCACCGTTTGCATCAACATATCTGTTATCACCTGGAGATAAGTTTAAACCAGCTGGCTTAGGTCCTCTTTCAATTTCTTCAAGGTTCTGAAAGTAACCGTCCCGAAGAAACCCAACGTATGAATTATAAGGCAATCCGTCTCTGCGTATTCTTTGCATCTCATCTGCACGACCCAACACTTCCCCTCCTTCAATAAAGACTACTTTGTTTTTAGAGTCCCCAAGGTTAAATGAGAATGAATGGTCAAATATTGAGTGGGAGACGCGGTAGTTTAAGTTAATTTCCCAGCCTCTGTTATTAAACTTACCGGCATTATAGTCTTGCAGGCTGGCACCAAAAAGCGCAGGAATAATAGGCGGCACCAACATGTCACTGGTGGTCTTATCAAAATAGTCTAGAGATAGGGTTAAGGCATTATTTAAGAAGCTCGCATCTACCCCAAAGTTGAGTGTTGCTCCCTTTTCCCATCTGATATCTTGGTTGGCAAAGGTAAATCCTGTACCCCCAACCCCTACATTATTAAAGCCGTAAGCGTTTTGAAAGGTAAAATAGGTGCTCAGATATTGGTAGTCTCCTACAGCCTGGTTCCCAAGAATACCATAAGACCCTCTCAACTTAAGGTCTCCTATTCTATCTCTATACCCTGATAAAAAGTTTTCTTCACTAATGCGGTAACCTGCTGAAATTGATGGAAAGAAGCCCCATCTGTTGGTACTTCTGAATTTAGAAGATCCATCATATCTAAAATTAAACTCTCCAAAGTATTTGTCTCTGAAAGAATAAGACACTCTACCGAAGACAGAGTTCAAAGCACTTTCTACTAATCTTTCATGGGAGTTATAAGAACCAGTACCAATAACGGTTTCAGTTACTGGAGTACCTAACTCAGGATCAGTGTTAGTTCTAAATAAGCCAATACCCCGGCTGGTGTTAGATTCATTGGCAACACCCACTAAAACATTTGTAATATGATCTTGATTGAAAGTTTTGTTAAATTCTGCTAGTAACTGAGTGTTCAACGAGATGTGCCTGCTGCTCTCATCATTGGTATTACGGTTTGCTCCATAAGTACCACTAGGGAAATAATCAACCTGTATTGTTCTGGCAAAGTGATTGTTTGAGGTTACACTACCCCCAAAAACTCCCCTAACCTTTAAGAAGTCAGTTAATTCATACTCTGCATTGATGTTACCCAATATATTGTCATTGTCATATTTACGGTACCCCCCTTGTTCTAATACTCCTAACGGGTTATATTCAGATAGAACATCATTTGTCAAATACCGCCCTTGCTCATCTTTAAGCTGATAGTAAGTAGGTACTCTCCCTGCGTCAACAATCAGGAATTGGGTTGAATTAGAGTGGTCTTTGATTTGACTACGCGTGTAAGCAAGAATACTAGTTAGCTTAAACTTACCGTACTCGTTAGAAAGATTTAGCCGGTAATTATACCGTGTGTGTCCATAATCAGGGCCTACTAAATTACTTCTTTGATCTGCAACCCCGGCAGACACCAGGTAAGTAGAATTTTCACCCCCACCAGAAACTGAGACATTATGAGACTGCTGCAGCGCGTTTTGAAGGATGGTATTTAGAAACCATTCATTATCTCCCTGTTCTTGAATCCTTCTAATATCATCTGGGCCGTATATGGGAGGCAAGCCTGCGTTAACAGCGGCCTGGCTTCTAAGAAGGGCATTTTCATATCCCTTTACTGGTTTATATAATACCCTAGGCTCTTGTATACCTACTAAAGCATTATAAGTAACAGCAGGACGAGTATTTTTCTTACCTTTTTTGGTAGTAACCAAGATTACACCGTTGGCAGCCCTTGAGCCGTAAATAGCCGCACTTCCTGCATCTTTTAAAACAGAAACGCTTTCAATGTCATTAGGATTTAATAGGTTGATATCACCGCCAATAATTCCATCAATTACTATGAGAGGCCCATTCCCATTTATGGTACTGATACCTCTTATATTAATATTAGGAGACTGGCCTGGCTCGTAACTTCTTTGTTGGATAATAAGGTTTGGGGAAGCTCCCTGTAATGCCTGCGTTACATTCATTGCTGGCTTTCCTACTAACACCTCAGATGTTACCTGATCAACAGCTCCAACTACGCTAACTCGTCTTTGGGTACCATAGCCTACAACAACCACTTCGCTTAACGCTTGGCCATCTTCTTCTAAAGTGATGCTGATGGTAGATCTACTATTAACAGGAACTTCTTGTGTTTTATACCCGATGTAAGAAAATACTAGCGTTCCATTCTCCTGGCCACTAGGTAAGTTAATGGAGTACCTTCCATTAACATCAGTACTAGCTCCAACTCCTACTACCCCTTTCAAGACAACAGACACGCCAGGCAATCCAAATCCTTGCGCATCTTTCACTTCTCCGGTAACGGTAATATCTGCCTTTAGCTGATTTGTTTCTATGAGTGAAGATGTAGGGGCCGGTGCTTGTGGCCCAATCGGGATGATGACATACGTGTTCTTATCTACCTTTTCTGCTCTCAGGTTATAAGGTTTCAGTACGCGCTCTAAATCTTGGTTCACATTGCCACTGATAGGCTTTAGTACACTTGCCTCTGTCTTGATTTTAGAGAACAAGTCACTATCATAATTGAAATTGACCTTGTAATAGTCTCCAATCTCCTTTATTACTTTAGAAAGAGAAACTGTTTTTTGCTCTCTTATCACAAAGCTGCTTGGGGCTGCCCCACGGACAGAAGCCACTGGCTGAGCAGATACCTGCAAGCCTATGAATAGCAGCACAGGTATCAGCATATTTGGTTTGCTAAAGGATTTTACCATATTAAACTGAGTGTTTTGTAGTTAGTAAAGGTTGTATCATACAATTAATTAGTTGCTCTACATCAAGGCCTTTTTAATTTCCAGCTGATTACCTGCTTGAATAATTTCCAGATCAAACAACTTCTCTAATGCGATAAAAAGTACCTCCACTTTATCATGTGGAACAGAACCAGTGTATCGCCTTTTCATCAAATCATTGTTAGAAAAAGTCACCTCAAACCCGTACACATCTTCTAAAACCCGCGCCACCTCCATTAAAGAGGCATCAGCAAACATGAGTTTATTGTGCTGGAATGCTTCGAATACCTCAAGATGTGCTGGGGTTCTTTTTTCTATCTCGGCTTGGGAACCGCTTTGCCCGTTCCATGCGGCTAGTTCACCTGGTTTCAGGGTTTCCTGCTTTATTGTTTCCGTAAATAAACCGTGCAGAATATCATTGGTAATTGAGAAGTTCACTTTTCCCTCTTTCAACACTACTCTGCTGACATGCGATCTTTGCGTTGCAGTAAACTGAGTACCTAGTACTTCAATGCTGACGTTATCCTGTAGCTTTACTTTGAACTTTTGATTGTTTGCCTGACGGCTCACCTTAAAAAAGGCTTCCCCTTTTAGCTCTACCTCTCTTGTTGATTCTGAATTCCAAGGCTTTTTAAAGCTCAAAGTGGAATTAGCATTCAAGATTACTTCTGAGCCATCAGGAAGTAAAACCCTTTTCACTTGACCGTAAATGGTGGCATACTGTACCGTCTCACCCTGCTCCTTCACCACCATATAATATATGGCTACACTTAGCATTATAATGCCAACAAAGCTTGCAGCCAATCTTAAAGCCTTACTCCAAATAGGATTAATTTTTCTAACAAGAGCAGACGTCTCTATTTCAGAACTTTCTGAAGTACTAATTCTATGTTGGATCTCTCCCCATACCACTGCTTTCTCAGCAGGAAGCAATGTTTTGTTGTCTTGGCTAACCATGGCCAGCACCAAGGCTTTAGCCTGCTCTATTTGTTCAACTTTATCTGGATTTTCTGTTTTGTAGGCCTGCCAGTAAAGTGTGTCATCATCTTCTCGACCTAACACCCAATTGCAGAAGCTTGGGTCTAGCACAAAATCGTGCAAGGTCCGGTAGTGTCTTTCCATCAAAAATATAGGTAAGCTATTCTATTATAAGAAAGGAGAGATCAAACCAAAGTGACCCATGAGATTTGATTTATTTTTAATCTTTTTTCAAACCGCATGCATTACAAATTTCTTTTTTTAAAGAAAAGAGCTAAAAAGTAAGTCCCCATTGCTATTGTGGCAATACTGCCACAATAGCAATGGGGACTTACTTTACTGAAAATGAGCTGTTAAAGGAATATAATTGAGCTTCTACTCACTTGCCTGCTAAAGGAAGAACGTAGTCCCGCTTATGATAAATATGTGAAGCAATGCCCCAAGATGCAGCTCTTGATTGCCAAACTTGAAGTGCTCATTAAAACTCTGAAAAACAAAGGTAGAAGTTGTAGAGCTAACGGGAACACTGTGAAAGCTTTTCTGGAGGATATCAATCGCTCTATAGATAAGTTTATACACAGCCCTAGGTGTGATCTCTAACAAAGTAGCTATATCCGCAAACTCCATGTTTTGATAAAAACGGAGATAAATAGCTTCTTTTTGCCGCTCTGACAATTGCCCCACTGCCCGCTCTAAAAGAACATGTAAATGTTTTTCATCTTCAGCCTCAATTAATTTATGCTCTGAAGGAGTTTCCACTTTTGCCGAATCTGCAGATTCTTTATAAACAGAAACTCTTGTCGCTTCTTTTACTTTGACTGCTATATCTCTCCGTATGGCTCTAAATAGGTAAAACTTAATAGAAGTAGTAGGGCCCAACACATGGCGCCTGTTCCAAATAGTTACAAAAAGATCTTGCAGACAATCCTTTACTAATTCTTTGTCAGAATGTAATCGGCAACCGTAACTAAATAGAGTATCAGAAAAGACAGAAAAAATTTGTGCAAAAGCCTCTTCTTCACCCGCTCTGAATTTATCCCAAAGCTCAGCCTCCCCCTCCAACAATTGTGTTTTTTTCATTTTTAGAACTTTTGCACTGTAATTATATGAAATTATTTTAAATTTTCATCCATAAAATATTTTTTATTTAATTCGCCATTCTAAAATATGTGTGCTTTTAAGATGATTTAGCTGCGTTTTGAAATACAACTGGGTAAGTTAGCATGAAGCCTGAAATCTTTACTTCTGTCAGGTGGTGATATACAATGTATGATGGAATAAGAAATGGTGGATCTGAAGAGAAATTTATTCCATAAATGCCTTCTGAGTTAAACTGAGGCTGTTCATATTTGCTCTTAAAAAGATTTCCTATCTCTCCTTAGGCAATCATACATTGTATACCACAGTCAAAAATATTAGTTTACAGAGAGCCATCAGTATATAAGCGACGGTATAGGTGGAATATTTTAATCGTTTTGGTAGAAGGTATTCTTCTGTATGTTATAAAATTGAACATAATTAAACAGCTACTCCAGCCAAACCTGTTGCGTAAAGGCACCATTTGCCGCAATGTCCCACAACTCAAGCCTTACCCATTTCCGGTTTTTTAGATTAGCCGTAAATTTAAACTGCTTTTTCCCGAACGCCGTGGTGTTGTTCAATTGTATCCGCTCCCGGTAAACATTCTTGCCGTCACCAGAAACAATCTCCGCGAAATTTAAAGGGAAGGTCCAGTCCGCTGAAAGGACGATTTTTGTCTTACCAGAAGAAGAAAGTTTAGCCGTATCACCGGACTTTTTGCCATTTACGGTAAACACTGGTAACAAAACCTCTCCGGTTGAGACAAAGAACTTCCCTTGGCGCATCGCATCAAGCACCGGTTGCCAACCATCTTCAAAGTCAGGAAGTTTATCAAGTTGCAGATAATTGACATTTAAATGGGCGTACATTTCGTTTTGCTCCGTAATAGTAAAAATATCGCTCTCTGCTATCACATGCTTTTTTAATCCCCAGTTTGACATATCGTCAAGCAGGTTAAGGACACGCTTGCTTAAAGTAGGCAGAGAAAGATCTGCCGGAATAGCTTTCCAAGCTGCTCCCATATAGGTGTCGGATTTAAAAAAATCCTCTTCCTTATAGACATCAGGATACCCCGTAGAGGCCTTTGTTCTGGCATGTGCGGTCCAGGCCAGACCGTTTTCCAGTTCTAGTAATTTCAGCATTTCGTCTTTATTCCCAATCCGATATACTTTCCCATACTTGGGATGCTCTGAAACAAAAGGCATATCTGGCTTTCTTGACATAATCCAATTAACTGGTTTTGGAAAAAAACTTACCCAGTGGCCGCCATAAAAGTTGTTGGGCTCCTCCCCCGGCAGTAAAAGGAAATTACTGTCAGAAAGTCGGGCACACTGTTCGTGAAGTGCGTGCAGCTCTCTCAATCGTTCTTCATCCGGCCCCTTAGGATGTCCCGGTCCGTGAAACTCACCCAGATGAACAATATTCACTCCGGCCTTTTCAAATACCTCTTTAAATTCAGGCTTCTCTGGCACAGGCAAACCCTTTAGTACCACATCCATAATAAATTCATTGTGGAAGTGGCTGGCCATGGTTTTATATCCCGGAAGCGGGAGATAGGAGTCGCCGTGGGTAAATTTCTTCACTTCCTCTAAGATTCCTGCAGGACTGCCAGTATCCAGCAAGCAGAAAAAATTCAGGCGCTGATTTGTGTTAGGGGGGGCGTTGAACCAGGGAACAAACCGCCTGTCCCCCAAGGGATCTTGGCGAATACCTATTCCAAAGCCAGGCATCCTGCCCCCATACTTCTGGCCCCACCAGGTGAATTTTAGATTAAAAGCCTCGTCCAGGGGGTAGAAATATTGGTGCGGCGGAGGAAATAAGGCAAGGCTCCCGCCATTACTTTGCCCGATGATGGTGCGGTACTTTACCTCCTGGTCTATCGCAGGAGTTTCGTGCACAACCTTAGTAGTTTGAAGCACATTCTTTACGTTGGACCAGGAGATATTTTGCCAAACCTGTTTTTCGCTTACCAGACCGGCGTCATACAGAATAGCGGTAGAATCAACTTCTGTAGCCATAACAGCCGCTACATTAAATAAGGGGCTGCCATTGTATAAGGTTATTTCAAGCGCCCCCTTAAATGAGTTCGCCTGCATATCCGAAATACGGATAATGGTGTGAGCGCCGGAAGTAGTTACGCTTGCAGAACGCTTGTCAAAAGCTACCAATTGAGTTTTAAAAGGCTTCTGAGGAACTCTATCAAAAAACACATCCCATCCTCCGCTTTTTGGGTCCAGGGTCCTTTTACCTACCGTAAGAATGAATGCAGGATCTAGTCCAGCGGCAATTTCTTTAAAATCAGCATTTAATTCCAGCCCCATGGTTTTAAACAAGGGTTTGCTCTTTTCCAGATTAAGTACTAACCTTCCCTTTCTATCCTTACCAGCAGGCCATTTAACTTCTATCAGCTTACCTTCTACCAGCACCTTAACCCCGTTACGTTTATTGAAGTGGGAGATATCTACGAGTTGCTGCGCTTGTAGACGTAAAGTACACATGAGGAATAGAAGCAAACCGCAAAATATTTGCGCTTTCATAAACACCTGTTTGGTTTGGTAAGGAATCATTTAATAGAAATTAGTTAGAAAATGAAAATTGCAAATCTTAATTCTTCAGGTCAGGTAAGCGAACTGGTATGTACTTCTAAATTTGGGTTATCAGCCAATAAGCGGTTGCCATTTCCCAATTTTAACTTAGTGGTGAAAAGACTGCCGTGGTTTTTGTTTGGTAAGGTGCGACCCACGTTGCTTATATAGATGAAGACTCCCCTTCTATCCAAATCTTTCAGTATTTCCAGCATTTTGTGGTGCTCCCGCCCAAGCAAACCGTTTCGTGCAGTTTAGGTACCAATTCTTTACCATATCTAATTTTATGACTTCTGTAATCAATCTCCACTCAGTTCTTCAATTCTATGATACCTTATGGTTGGATTTTTACCTCTGTTGACATTAAGAAAACATTGTATGGATCCCATAATGACATAGTGAAATAAAGCTTATCTCCATGATTCTTTAAGGGATGAAAATAAGGAGAATATAACCCAGGATAGTCCTTTTCTGAGGCAAGGATTTTTAGGTCACTCCAGTTACCGTTTAATTCCTTTGCATCCCGATAAACCACTGCATGCATCTTCTTTCCTATTTTAGGATCATAGGCAGCGTCATAACTATAGGCAATTATCCACCTTTCGTACTTTTCATGATAAATCAAGGAAGCTTCTCCAACCGGGCCTGGGATGACAGCCGTTGCAGCGTGCTCCTTATTCCTTACCCATTGTTTTGAGTCGCCATTCCAGTATTCATATTTTCCGATTTCCTCTATATCCTTCTCCTTAAACCGGGCTAAAAAGGCCGCACTCCCCCTTCCTGCTTGTGTACCGATCATGTAAACAATCCCATCCCTTTTCGCATAGCAGACTTGTGAGAATTTACTTTCCGGCTTGAAGGTAATTTGCTCTTTTCTCTCCCAAGTTTTCCCTTGATCATAAGAAGCATATAGAGAGGAAAAGTTAGTGAGCCATTTTCCATTACCTCCGGCCCATTCATAAATATTCATGTAATGCACATAATCTACACCTGCAGCCCTTATAGCGGCTGTTGGAATTGAGGTATTATACTTCCCAGGGTTATTTTTTGCACCTGCACATATTTCTCTTGCCTTACCATTAGTATCAAGTGCCATACTTGAAATGGTTAATCCATCCTCCAAATCAACATCATTGGAAAAAGCAAGAACATTAGAACGCCAATTGCTTCCATTCCCTCCTCCTTTTCCGGCTATGAAGTCTCTTCCGTTTGTATCTCCAAAAAAGATTCCCACACGTGAGCTGTCCATTGTCCAAAAGATGCCCAAATCCGTTCCTCCTACGTCGTAATCTTTAGCCGTGCTATTTGGGCTAGGAAATGTTTCCCCGTTTAACGGGCTCCCCGTAAGTCTGGCAACTTGTTTCACATTTGTTAGTGTTATTTCCCTTTGTTTTGTCGCTGTATTTTTTTGCCTAGATTTTACTTGTGCTAGTACCATAGCTGGCAATGAAAAAATAAGTAACAGCAGGAACAACGAGAGAAGTGTTCTGTTAGTCATAAATTCTAATTTCTTGGCAAGCTTCACTCACAGTTTTACAATGATTTGGGTAGTCATCATTAAAAGCCTCCCAGTGGTAAACACCCAAAATTCCTCCCCACTAGAACATTGAATCATGGGGCAGGCAAAGCCTTTGTCTCATAAGCCATCTTCTGCCAGGTCTGGGAAAGCTCCTGCACTTTCTGGGGGTATCTCTCAGATAGATTCTGCAACTCTGTCCTGTCTACTGCCAGGTTGTAAAGCTTCCAGGTATCATTGGCATCCAGCCTGACCAGCTTCCAATCTCCCTGCCTGAGAGCACCAGCCCCAAAATGCTCCCAGAAAATAACTGAATGGCCTTTTTGTTTATTTCCTGCCACTGTAGGTAAGAAGCTTTTGCCCTGCATGGGCGTGATGGGCCTACCGGCAAAAGTGGAAGGATAAACTGCGCCCGAAGCTTCCAGACAAGTGGCCATGATATCCATCACGTGCCCTGGGTAATTGGTGATATCTCCTCCACTTTTAATTTTCAGGGGCCAATGCACAATCAGGGGAGTGGCAATTCCTCCTTCGTAAACTCGGGCTTTATAATATCTGAAAGGTGTGTTGGCCACATGCGCCCACTCAGGACCAATGCCTGCATGCACGGTTTGTGGACCGGGCAAATGCTTTTTCTTTACCGGAAACAAAACCTCCCTTCCATCGCGGGTGCTTCCCGCTCTGTCAAAGCCGGGACCATACTCAGAAGGGCGCTCACTGCTTGCCCCATTGTCAGATAGGAAAAGGAGGAGGGTATTCTCTAGTTTTCCCTTTTCTTCCAGCTTTTCAATAAGTTTTCCTATCGTTTGGTCCATACGGTCCACCATGGCCGCATGGACAGCCATGGCTCTGGCATCAAATCCCTTATCAGGATTATTATCCCAATTTTTCTCTGGAAACATGAAGGGCGACAAGACAGTATTCTCCTTCTGGAAAAGCCCCAGCTCTAACAGCCTTTCATATCGGCTTTTCCTAATGGCCTCCCACCCTGCTTTATAGGTGTTTTTATACTTTTTGATATCCTCTGGCAGAGCTTGCAGCGGCCAATGGGGTGCTGTGTGAGCAACGTACAGGAAGAATGGTTTATCTTGCTTTGAGAAATCTTCTATGTAAGCCACGGCGGTATCTCCAATGGCAACGGTATGGTAATAGTCCTTAGGAACTGATTTTACCGGCCTGGTACCGTTCACCAAACTAAAGGGGTCAAAGTAGTCTACCACCCCCCAAATATTGCCGTAGAATTTATCAAATCCCCTATTTGCCGGGTATTGGCCTAGCGGGGAGAAGGCAGGATATTGAGTTTGGTGTGCCAACCATTTCAGCTGCTCATCTTTTTTCAGTTCCTCAGTCTGGGAAACATGCCACTTGCCTACCATACCCGTGTTATATCCTGCGCTTTTCAGCACCTCGGCCAAAGTCACCGTGTTTTCAGTAAGATAGCCCCGGTAACCCGGCAGCCTGTTATCAAATGTCATGGCACCTACGCCCGCCTCATGCGGGTAAAGCCCAGTCAGGAGAGAGGCTCTGGAAGGGCAGCAGCGGGAGGTATTGTAGAACTGCGTAAATCTCACGCCGTTTTTAGCTAGTTTGTCCAGAGCAGGCGTTTGAATTTCGCCCCCATAGCAACCCAGATCAGAATAGCCCAGGTCATCTGCCATAATGACCACAATGTTTGGGCGGTTGTCTTTTTTTTGACCTAACCCTGCTGTGCCTCCCACTGTGGCCATGAGCACCATTATTGCTGAAAGTAAATAGTATTTCATAATATCTAAATTCTATGATTTTAAATCTAATCGAAGAGGCAAATACCAGATGCTTCACGCCAGAACGGGTATTCTTTCTTATAGTCTCTAGTGTGGTGGTTGACCTTCTTTCACGCACCTGAACCCTAAATTGCTGGAGGCACTGGATACTTCTCCTTTGCCCCTGCTGCCAGCCCTGTACCGGGTACAATACTGGTCACTGCACAGAAAAGAGCCTCCGCGCTGCACCCGTTTCACGGCGGTAGGCTCTTCCGGATCAAAACTGTTTTCTGGCCCTTTGGGATTGTCCTGAGGGCTGTTCAGATAGTAATCCGGTTGGTAAAAATCTGAGCACCATTCCCAAACATTCCCCTCCATATCATATAACCCAAAAGGGTTGGCAGGGAAGGTTTTTACAGGAGCTGCCCCCAGAAAGCCATCATCAGCGGTATTGGCATGAGGAAACTGGCCCTGAAAAATGTTGGCAGGCCATTTTCCATTTGGTTTCAGTTCGCTTCCCCAGTAGTACATCTGATTCCCTTTACCGCCCTGCGCCGCAAATTCCCATTCCGCTTCGGTAGGCAAGCGCTTTCCTGCCCAATTAGCGTAAGCTGTTGCATCTTCATAGCTTACATGCACAACCGGCATCGTTTCCCTTCCTTTTATGGAACTGCTAGCTCCTTCCGGGTGCTGCCAACTTGCTCCGGGTACAAATTGCCACCATTGAAGCGGATTATGGAAGGACACCTCCTGCGAAGGAGGCATAAACACGGCAGAACCTGCTCTTAGGTTCTCAGCAGGTACTCCAGGAAAATCTGCTGGGTCCAGCGGCCGCTCAGCCACGGTTTTGTACCCTGTAGCCGCTACAAACCTGGCAAATTCAGCATTGGTCACCTCATGCTCGTCCATCCAAAAACCATTTAACCTTACTTCATGAATGGGTTGCGCATCAACAGCCGAAGGGTCACGTGAGCCCATCTGAAAAGAACCGCCCTGTATCCAAACCATTTCAGATGGATCCGATGCCAGGGAAGCTGCTTCTTTCACTACTTCTGAATTGGTTGAAGTAGCAACCGGAAAGGTGTTCTCCTTCCCTTCTGTCCGGCAACCCAGAAAAATACTAGAACTGCACCAGATTAGCCATACCACCACTTTCTTTTCCAATGGCTTCAATATTAATTAAAACTTGAGCGATTAATTCAGGTTCCAGGCACATGAGGTTACCGGAAATTCTGGCTTCTGCAATGGCCTGTAATCTGAAAATTAAATTTACCTGGACCCTAACTTGACTTCCTTCTCTTCCATCTTGTTTTCCAGCACTTTCATGAAGTAACCACCTACTACAGAGCGGGCCCGGAAGTTAGGAACGTCAGCATTGGTGGTCTCGTGCCAGTCACTGATTGGGATTCTGAAGGAAGTTTCGTTTGCGTACTTCCATACTGGTGCGATAATAGCTTTGAAATCCTGGGCGTTATCTGCTAAGGTGGCGGTCCAGACAATCCAGTCAGATTTTGTGTAAGTTTTGCGGCTATCCAACGGAAGCCCGTACTTGCCTTGCTTCTTGAGGTAATAACTCACTTCTTTTTTCCGGACGCTTTCCGGAAAAATGTTCAAATCCAGGATGGTGTCCCAGGCAAGGTTGTATTTCTGGCTCCAGGTTCCTGGTTTCTCAAACGCCAGGGTATAATGGTCGCCGTCATCGGCGAGTTTCATCCAATTCTGCGCCATCTCTTTGGCAACTTCTTTGTACTGTTTTGCTACATCGGCTTCGCCCAGCATACCTGCCATCATACCGTAAGCCGCAAGGGCTTCAATAGCTTTTACTGAAAGGTTTGCATTGCGGGCCAGGTGTCCGGCAAAGTCATCCGTGGAGAGTTGATTTTCTGGGTCGAAACCGCTTTTCTTCAGGAATTCAGCCCAAGTGGTCAGGGTTTTCCAGTGTTTCTTGGCGTATTCGGCGTTGCCTTCTGCCTTCGCGATAGCCGCGGTAAGGATGAGCATATTGCCCGCTTCTTCCACGGGCATGTCCTCGCCGTATGTCTGGCCGTTGGCAATGGGGTACGTTCCCAAGTCATGTGCCGGGAAAGGCTTTTTCCACTGACCACTTTCGCTGTAATAGAAAATTCCGTTTAACATGCCTTTGAGCAAGTCTGGGTTGTAAACTAGAAACAATGGCGCAGAAGGATAGGTTACGTCCACCGTCCCGATGGAACCATTGCTAAAGTTTTCCTTAGACAAAAACAAGATTTCCCCCTGTGGGCTCTTCACCAGTGTATGAGCCGAAATGGCCTGCCGATATGCTAACTCACACAAATCTGCGTATTGTTTTCCGCCCGCTTTTTCGGCATCCTGGTACATCTGCTTGTCAAACGACTGGCATTGCTGCATGATTTTGCTGTAGTCGGCAGAAGCCTGCGCCAGTTCTTTTTCAATGGTAGCGGAGGCATTGTTTTTCCACCATGGCTTAAGGTTCTGTTTGAAGTACTGCACGGAATACAATTCATCATAACCCAGCAGAAAGACCTGCTCTTTGGCTGTGGCTCCTACCTTGCCTAACGGCACGATGCTACTCAACACCAGGCTTCTTCCTTCCTGTGTGTTCTGCGGATTACCGGCCGAGGCCGAAATAAACGGCGTTATTTCTCTGCCCACTGGAGACACATATTGAATGGCTTTGGCACTAGCCGGAACGGCTACATACAGGTACCCCCAGTCAATGCGTATATTATCTCCCTTCTTCTGGAGCATGGGTTGCTCTTTGGTACCGGTTTTAAGAATAGATAGTTTTTCTGCCGTGTATTCATCGCTTATAACTTCTTGGTCTGGCGTATTAACAGCCAGGTCTGAGGAGACGCCCAAGTACAACTGCACATCATGCGTTGCTTTATCATTCGATTTCGTTTTGACGGCAACATAGGTTACCGGGCGCGCCAGCACATCCAGGTTGTTCAGCAAGAGCGGAGAGGTGAAAGTAGCCGTCACATCTACTTTTCCGCAGGTAAATTGGTAGATGGTTTGGGTGGCGTTGAGTTGCACGCTTTTCTGCACAGCCGGAGTTACTTTGGCGTAGGCTTTGGAGTTTTCTTCCCGCACCAGGCCCGCATCTAACCAGCGCCCCCCAGCGGAATTGGCTACGTGAATGGCCAATACGTTACCATCTTTTTTCAATTTTTTAGCGACGTTGGCAGGGATGGGAATATAGTCATATTTATGGGTCCAGCCAGAATGGCGGTAGATTTCCTCACCGTTAAGGTAAACCTCTATGTTGTCGTCGTGGCGTAGCTTTAAGTATAAGTTTTCCTTATCGGCGTCCTCCAGCGAGAAAGTTCTCCGCACCCATAAATTGCCGCTCTCCCACATGGTTTTGACCTGGCCTTTATCATCGCCAAAAGGGGCGGGACCGGTCTTCCAGGCAACTGTTTCAAACTGGGGATTCATCCAACCGGCATCGGGTACGCTTTCTGTATACGTGAAGGAATATGGCTTTTCATCGGCGGCAGCCACCACTGTCTGGTATGCCTTTGACTCCTTGCCTAAGAAACGGTATACTTGCCCGTCTACCTTCACCATTCCGGTAAGGGCTGCCTCCTGGCCAGTCCAATGCCTGGTTGGTGCTTTTGCCAATTCATCACCAAACGACCAAACACTGAAGTAGGTGTTATGGGTGATCAAAGGATACGCAGGGGCTCTCAGGTTTTGAGCGTTCAGCATTACCTGGGGCAACCATACCAGGAATAATAACAGACTAAATTTTTTCATAAAGCAGCTATAACGTTAGATTAAATATCAATTGAGTCTTCTTTAACAGGTTTACTTACCAATTCACCTGTACCCTGATGCCTTTGCTGTCATTTTCAAACTGTACCAGATAGGTCTTAGTCTCCTTGTGCCAATCGGTTTTTATATCTGATAATTCCTGGCCATTGGCATCTGTCAAGGTGATGTTCTTTGGTTCTGCCGGAAGCACCATCCTCATAGCGTTTCTGGTATTAGAAGGACTTTTTGTCAGAAAGGAGTAAGACCTCTTTCCTTTTTTCTCTTCGTACACCCTTGAGGCTGCACAAAGCACGGCGGGTTCTTTTCTGCTTTTCAGGCGGGTAAGGTTGTACAGGTAAGCTTGCTGCCCCGGCTTCACAATTTTTTCTGAAAGCACAGGCAACTCCGGATTAAACAGGTCAACCACCGGCCCGGGTATCCTTAAGGGAGCATCACCTACGCTTTCGTCTAAAACCGCAGCAATGTCATAGGGTCCCCGTTGAAGGTAAAAATGGTTTTTAAGAGTTACTTTTCCGGCCTTCGCATCCGTTTCGTAGGCGTTTTGCACCAGTGAGAGAAATTCAGAATCCTGACCAGGCTGCAACACCAACTCTTTTGGATCACGACGGACAATATACACTTTGCCTTTTCCCACAGGGTAGCTTTGTTTGCCCGGGGCCTCCGAAATGCCCAGTTGCTCAAAGAGGTGCTCTGATGGCGCTTTGTAGGTTTTGCCGTCTGTGTTCCACCATTCTTTCACGGTTTGAAAAGGGTCCTGGTCACGACCCACATACACCAACACTCCCCCATTTTTAACCCATTTAGCTAAATTCTCATGTGATACTGGTGACATGGGTTTCATGTTGGCGTAGCTCATGATCAGTACTTTGGTATTTTTTAGGGTTTGGTCTAGCCCCAGGTTTTCCATGTGAACCGTACCTACCGGAATGCCTTTTTTCAGGAGCGGCATTACCATGCCGTAGAAGTTAGAAAGCTGCGGATCCTCATAGCCTTTATGCGTAGGGAACCGCTGAAACATCATGGAATTAGCCAGCAGGATATCAATTCCTTTTGTTCCACTCACCTCGTTTGAAGACAGGGGCATGTTATTTAGGGAATTCACCATGACCTGCATTTGGGTGGCGTAGGTTCTGGGGATGGGTATCGCAGCATCGCTGTTCTCCATCTTGAACTTACCCAGATAGATTCTTTTAGGCCAAGGCATTACCTCATAAGACGCCACCGTGGGGTACAGCAGCTGCGCCGTGAAAGTCGCCTCATAATTTCGCTTGTAGTCGTCCCAGGTTTTTCGCCGGTCTTCAATAGGATCAGTGAGGAAGAACATCTTCCGGCCGGTAGGTGCCGTCATGGACACCATGGATCCATACTCCAGAAAAGCATTCTCAAAAACGCGCTCCTTTAAGACACCATTAAAGTGGATGGGCTCCCGGGATGTGCCGGTCCAAACTTGGGCAATGTAACCGTCCATTCCCTCCAGATTTGCCAGACTGGCTTCCGGACTTACAATCGCCCAGGAGGAATAGTTGATGAGTGAGTGGGTGGGAACATAACACTTGACGGTGACTCCTTTGCTTTGGCTGTATGACCGCACATAGGCAAATACTTCTTTCAATGCATTGAAATAGAGCTGATATTTAAGCTTTGAAGACAGATAAGTAGCCTCAGGTGATTCGTCCTGCGCCATCCAGGGGAAACCGTACTGTTTTTCCCATTCCTTTTTGAAAGAAGGGCCATAGCCGGCGCGGGCCCAGAACTCCGGCTCTTCTAAGTGCACGGCGGATACGCCGGCATCAATTGCTCTTTTCACCAGCCCCTTCATATAAGTGAGATAAGTAGCCGAGGGAACCACGTACGGCACGTCTTTGCCGTGCCAAATGGTTTCGCCGTTTTTCATGACCTGGCCATCTTCCCAGTGGGTTTTTCCGTCATAGTTCCCGGTAAAGTAGTCCTGGTATTCGCCCCAGGCAATGCCCGTCATAAAATGTACTTTGTAGCCTTTGTCACGCCAGCTTTTCACGCGGCCCTCAAAATCACCGCCCGCATCATGAATACCATAAACAATGGCCACGTCAGAGCGCACGTCATAGTCGGCTGCCCAAGCATCTGCTATCTGGAAAGCGGTTTTTTCACCATCAGGCTTGGGGCCTTTTTGCTGGCCATAGCTACTCCACCCCAGTAACAGGATACCACTCAGAAATAAAGCTACTCTTGTTTTCAGGACCATAAGCATTGCGTTAAATGAGCGTTGAAAATAAGGCTGTTAAACCCTTGGGATTTGATTGGCAGACACTTTTACCACTGCCTTCCGCATTTTTTACTTCCTGTTTTTGGCCTGTTTTTAGAAAAACAGCAAAAACAGGAAGTAAAAACCAAAGAAAATTTGTCAAAGCCGCCTTTGCAGAAAACCTAAAGAAGCTTAAGCTATTTGGTTGGCGGGGTTACCTGCATCATGCCTACTACACTGCTGGCCTCATAAGACTGAATGGTGCCGGCAGGGGCTGGAACCCGATAATCTCTAAAAGTGAGATCCCGCGTTTTATCGCGGTTTTTCCAAGCCAGCGCGATGTTGTCCTGAATCCAGGGTAAGTATTGGGTCTGACCTGCGTCTTTGATGAGCATCATGATATAGCGCCCAAAGATGGCTTTCAGAACACCCTGCTCATTCCAGTCACCCTCTGCGGGAAGAATACCTTTGGCGTCACTCATCTTCTGCCTGGTATAGTCAGCAGCCATCTTGGCATCGTTCAGGTAAGACTCAGTGCCGGTGGCTTTGTACAGCATCACGGCCGCGCCGATGGCGGTGCCCTGGTTGTAGGTATAATCACTCCAGCCAACGTTGCCCCGGGCTACGTTGATGTTGTCTGCTATGCGGCCGTTGCTGAAAAGATTGGCTCTTGACCAGGCGTAAATGTTCTTTGCTTTGTCTAGGTACTGCTCATCTTTGGTGATGTTGTACAGCTCCATGGCGGCAATAACTGTGGGGTAATTGATACAGGCGTTCTTACCGTCTTTGGCAAAATTCCAGAACATGCCCCCGTTTACTGGATCATAGGATCTGCTCCAAACGTTTTCAAACCCTTCTTTGGACTTATCAAGATAAACCTGGTTGCCGGTAATGCCATGGGCTCTGGCCAACGAGATAATCCACCACATCATGTCATCATAGATAAACCATTCACGGGTGTTGTTCCAATTGTAGCCGTCGTACTCCTGAAACCCGCCCTGGTACATATCATTGACCATGGTCAACTGACTGGCTTCTTTGGTGCGGTTGTAGGCATCCATGGCAATATCCCAATAAATAGCCTGGGTCCAGATGGCTCCCAATCCCGTCTTGGCAGTGGTACTGTAGTACAGCTTTGCCTCTGGATTATAAAAATGGGTGTTAAACGCATCATAAGCGGTATCAACATCGGCCGCTGTAAAAGAGGCCGCTTCCACGGGTTTAGTAGGGGTTACCTCCTCCTCTTCTTTATCGCTTCCGCAACCTAGAAATAGCAGCACCACTACTGACAATGAGAAATAATTTAACTTTTTCATGTGGTTGACTTTACATTTTAAATACCTGATACTGCCAGACAAGTGTTTCTTTCCGCCGTTTCAATTTTTCCTGTTTTCGCCTGCTTTTAGAAAATCAGGCCGAAAACAGGAAACCTGAATCTGGTTCCACATCTCAGTTTACTTTCCGCCCAATCCTGTTTCCTTATTTCCGCCTGCGGCGGATAAAGAGAAAGGTTTGTTTTCCTCTTTGATGCCTCTATTCAAAGCTGGCTTGTCTCCCATTACAAAGCTTAGAGTTCCGCCGGCTACAATGTCTGCGTGCTGGATATAGTTGTGCTCATATGGTTTGCCGTTAAGCGTAGCCGATTGGATATACACATTCTGCTTGCTGTTATTCTTGGCCTCCACGGTGAACTTCTTGCCGTTCTCCAGGGTGACGGTGGCTTTTTGAAAAACCGGGCTCCCAATCACATATTGGTCGGTGCCTGGGCAAACGCTGTAGATTCCTAAAGCGCTTAGCACGTACCAGGAGGATGTCTGGCCTTGATCTTCATCACCTGGATAGCCGTTCTCAGTTGAGTTGTATAGCCGGTCCATGACCATGCGCACTTTCTGCTGAGATTTCCAAGGCTCGCCGCCGTAGTTGTAGAGATACGGCATGTGTTGTATGGGTTGGTTGCCGTGGGCGTACTGCCCCATATTGGCCATCACCATCTCAGTCATTTCATGGATCATCCTTCCATAAGTCCCTACTTTCACAGTATTAGGCACACTAAACACAGAATCTAGTTTGGCGGTAAACCGTTTCTCGCCACCCATTAGGTTAATCAAGCCCTGCACATCCTGAAAAACCGACCATTGCCAATGCCACGCGTTGCCTTCCGTATAAGGACCTCCCCATTCAACCGGGTCAAAATTTGGCAACCATTCGCCGTTCGCCAGTCTGCCGCGCATGAAACCGGTAGTGGAGTCATACACGTTTTTGTAATTGTACATTTGCTTGGCAAAAACCCGCTCATAGAAAGGTTGGTCCGTTAGTTTGGCTAATTGGTAGCCGCAAAAATCATCATAGGCATATTCCAGCGTTTTGGCCGTCGCTTCGCCATGCCGCGGCATGGAAACATACCCCAGCGTGTAGTAGTCTTTCCAGCCTTCTCGGCCGTTGGCGGGGCCCCAAGGACCTTTGTTGGTGGCTTCATGATGGTACGCTTCCAGGGCTCTTTTGGGATCGAAGGTGCGAATCCCTTTAACCCAGGCATCGGTCAGCAGGGAGATGGCGTGATTCCCGATCATACTGCCGGCCTCCCCAGGAAAAGACCAGGAAGGAAGCCACCCACACTGATCCTTTGCATCCAACAAGGCTACCATGTACTGTCCGTGCATGGTAGGGTGCAGGATGGAATTAAGCGGAAACTGCGCCCGGAACGTATCCCAGAAGCCAGTATCAGTGTACATATAGCCGTCATGAACCTTCCCGTCATATGGGCTAAAGTAGTAAGGCTGTCCGTTTTTGCCGTATTCAAAGAACTTGCGTGAAAACAGGCTGGCCCGGAAAAAGCAGGAATAGAAAGTGGCTTTCTCTTCCTCCGTACCGCCCTCTACCATCACTCTGCTCAGGTGCTTATTCCAAACTTCCCCAGCGGCGGCTTTGGTCTCTTCCAACTTTTTGAATTTGCCAAGTTCCCTGGCTAAGGTCAGCTCAGCCTGCTCAGGGCTAATGTAAGAAGAGGCAACTTTCGCCTGCACTGTCTCGCCGTCTTTGAACTGCACATACGCTCCAATTCCTTTTCCTTCTCCCATCAAGGCACCTTCAGAGATTTTGTCTTCCTTATTTTCCCATGTACCCTGGCTAATGAAGGGTTTGTCAAAGACAATCACAAAGTAACTTTTGAAGTTATCCTTCAAGCCTCGTCCGTTATGCACATATCCAATAATCTTTCGCTCTTTGGGGATGATCTTCACCATGCTTGCGCCAGTATACCCATCTAAAACGATATAGGATCCCTTAGAGCGAGGAAAAGAAAAGCGGGCGTGCACTCCGCGCTCGGTAGGAGACATCTCTGTAGTAATATTATTATCTAATTTAACTTTGTAGTAGTGGGGTTTTCCTACCTCGTTGGCATGGCTGAACTTGGTAGCTCTCTTGTCTTCATTTACTACTAACGTACCCGTCACTGGCATTAGGGAAAACACCGCATAGTCATTGGACCAGGAGCTGCACTGGTGAGCCTGCTGGAATCCTCTGATCGTGTTCTTTGCATATTGGTACTTCCAGCCATCGCCATTCTTCCCGGTTTGAGGAGTCCAGGTATGCATCGCAAACGGCAATGCAGTGGTGGGATAAGTGTTTCCGCGGGTTAGTTCGAAGGATGAATTGGTGCCCTGCAATGTATTCACATATTGCACCAAGTCAGGGGTACCGGCAAAGAGCGATGAGCAGCAAAGCCAAAGCGAGAAAATGAGAAGGGGTCTAAATTTCATCTGTTTTTATGGTAAAGTAAAATAAGCATATGCGAATTCAGGTTGAAAGAAGCCGCCCCTTGAAGTTTGCAGCCTCATATTTGAAAACTTCTGGTGAACCAGCGCTTTTATCGTAACTTAAAGGACGGACTGCGCTACCTGGGAGCCCGTGCCAATCAGTTTCATTCTATTTATCTATCGTGGACACCCATCTGTTTTCCACTCCCCATGTTTTTTCAGGGGTTTCCGAGGCCACTATTCTCAGGTTTCCGCCCCTGGCAATCTCCTCGTGGGTAAGCCAGTTACGGCTTAGTTTCTTTCCGTTCAGAAATGCCTCTTTTACATAACAGGAGTTTGCCGTATGGCCTTGGACTTCAATGGAAAAGTTCTTCCCATCTGGCCATTTAAACTCCACTGATTCAAACAAAGGAACATGCAGGTAATATACAGGCCAACCAATGGCGGCAGGATAAATGCCAGTCGCCGCGAAAACAAACCAGGAGGACATGGCACCGGCATCGTCATCCATGGTCCTGAGATAAGCAGCTGGCTGGTTTTTGAAGATGGGCCCAATGTAAGAACCTATTCCTCTGCTGTTGTCGTTGAAATAATGCTGCACTACAGTGTCTACTGCTAGTTTATGCATCCACCCCTGGGCTTTCCAAGGTTCCTTTGAGGCATTGTACATGGATGGCACGTGCAAATCCGGCTCATTAGCTCGGTTGAACAAATCCCTCCCGAAGAATTCATCTAATTGCTGCACAAAAGCCTCGTCTCCCCCTGTTAAATGGATAAGGCCTTTTACATCAAAAGGAACTGACCATCTATATTGCCAAACAGTTCCCTGATACATGCCCCGGACGGACATGCGGTCCACATCATGGCGCGTCAGGTCTTTAAAGTCTTTTATCCAATAGTTTTTGTATTCCATTGCTTTTGCCAGGTATTTCTGACTTAGGTCCTTATGATTGATTTCAGCCAAAATCTGGGACAATGCCCACGTATCATAAGATGATTCCAAAGCTTTGTCCGGGCGCCCAAAGTCCAGCTTGTCTACCTCCTGCACCAGAGAGTCTCTGATGCCTTCAAAGTCTAAGGTGTATCCTTTCCGGTAAGCATCAAGGAGCGCTACACCGGCATGTTCTGTCCGCACAGTATTGGAAGGCTCGTGTGCGGTGGCGTAATCTTTCTTGCCGTACCGGTACAGATTGGCAATGGACGTGGCAATGTTTTGAAATTGATCAGGATACGCCAGTGACAGCAAGGGAAGCTGTGTCTTGTAGTTATCCCAAATAGACCAACCGTTGTACACCGCTGCCGCGGAGGACTGAAGCGAGCCATCGGTTGCCCGGAAGGTACCGTCCTTCTCTGATACAACATAAGGCGATTGTAAAGTACGGTACAGCAAAGAATAAAACAGCTTCTCCCTTTCCGGAGCACCTTTCACTTGAATCTGCCCCAGCATCTTATTCCAGTCCTGAGCACTTTTATTTTTAATCTCTTCAAAAGAGCCGGTTTCCAGTGAGGCCTTAGCATAGGGAACATCCACCGATGAAAACCCAATTTCAACCTCAGCAACCTTTTGGTCCGCAGGCAGGATGGCTATCAACTTATGCTTTTCTTTATGTGACCAATGTACTGGTTGCCTAAACCTGAGGTAGTAGTACAGACGATATGTTCCTGCACCACAGGTAGTCTTTGATTCAACCCACCCATTCACGGAGGAGCCTTCCAGTACATGTTCCTCCGCCACGAACCTGTTCACAAAGGCATGGCTCAGGTCCAGGTAAACACCCTTCTCCCCCTCCGGAAAATAGAACCGTTGCAAACCAGCTTTTTTGTAGACAGCAACCTCTGCTGTGATTCTATTAGAGAAACCTACCCGGTAAAATCCTGGACTTGCGTCTTCGGAGATTTTAGTGAGCGTTGTTTCATGTGGAGACTTCCCCAAAAAAGGTTTTATGAGAATATTTCCTCCGCTTCCCTCACATCCAACCCCCTCAAAACGGTTCATAGTGAAACCTAAAAACGTTTTAGCAAGATACTCATACCCCATATGAGTAGTGGGATAAGTCTGTGGACCAATGCTCATCATGCTGAATGGATAGGAGGCCGCCGGAGATAATTGCCCATGATCTCCGGAGGATCCCAGAAAAACATTTACCAGTTCTGCTTTTGGTGAATCCCCAGTATTGGACCCAGAAAACCGAACGACCTTCTCCATCTTTTGAACAGAGCAGGAGCAGAAGAGGAAAACAGAAAGACAAAAAGTTAAAAGCCTCATTCTAAATTTTTGGGGTTGAAAAGGAAATTGTTTTCAACAGCAGCACAACCATCAATATTTTCAAGCTACTTACAAATCCTGCCGCTTTCTAAACCTCCTATTTTAGGGTTTAGTCTCTGGCTACAGCGCCGGGTTCATGGCGTATTGCTGCCATAGTTCATCTACTGTGTTACCAGTCAATTTCATCCAAATCTCAGGGGAATATTTCTGGTTTCGCAAAGCTGCATCTAAGCTGTCAACTATGGTTGGATTTCTGTTTTTTTCCAACCACACTAGAAAACGGCCGGTAATGCGGTAACTGTTGGTATAGTGGTGCTCTGGCTTAAAAGGAGTTAATGACCAACCTCCGCCAGCATTATCCACCCCGTATGTGTAGCGGACATAATCGGTAATGCCTTCGGTAAGCCACCCTGGCCCGGCCCCATTTCTGTAAGCCTGCACCAAATGGAAGGCCTCATGCGTGACCACATCAATATCTCCTGGGTTCTGAAGCATCCAAAGCGGACTATACCTAATGATACCATCACTTGCCGCTGCAACGCCTTTGTAAGCAGGATCAATAACAAAGATAACTTTTCTGGTTGCCTCAGGGTTGAACCGGGCTGCTTCTTTCGGGTACACCTCAAAAAACGTATCAATCATCCGGTTTTTGATCTGGTCTCCTTGCTGGGCGAAGGCTTTGTCCCGGTTGTAGAAAATGAGCGTGTAAGGACCTCTGGTGATTGAATCTTTACTTAAATATTTTCCAATGTAAGACCAATCATCAATGCGGTCTATGTTTTTCTCCTGGCTAAATCTGGAGGCACATCCAGCGGAAAATAAGCTAATAGCTAGCAAGGAACCTATCAGGAAACGTTTCATATAACAGTAGGGGGATTGTAAGTACAACATTGTTTGAAGCTATGTCACTTTATTTTACTCATAACATTAGGCTTCCACTTTTTCAAACAAGCTTCCTTTCCAGGAACTAGCCGCCCCAATCAATGCCGACTCCTCACCCAGCTCGGCTACCCGAATAGAGATGGACAAAGCAGCGGCGTTCAAACACTTCTCCAACTCCTTGGAAAACAAGTGATACGCTTTGGAAATATTACCACCTATTACCACCATAACTGTATCAAGAGGCTGTACCACTGTCTGAATGAATCCGGCTAAATTGCGGCCAAATTCATCAAAAACGGCTTGGGCTGTTTGGCTTTGTAGCGCAAGGTGCGACAGTTCTTTAACTCCGTTTACCTTGTGGCCAGTGAGTTCAAAAAACCTGTTCACAAACCAACGCGTAGACAAGTAATCCTCAGCGATTCCTTCCTTAAATGGTGAATCCCATAAATCCGCATCCTCTACTATTCCATGGCGGCTCCAGGCGGAACCCAAACCGGTTCCTAAGGTCAGCCCAAGGACATGTTCCACTCCTTGCGCGGCACCGCAGAATACCTCGCCTTGCAGGAAGCATTCCGCATCGTTCAGGAACCTTATGTCCTCTGCTTTTATCAGGAGTTTCTCCGCCAACAATTCCTTTATATTCAGTTTGTAGAGAATGTCGTATTTATTCTGGCCTTTGATAAGGGAAATTCCGTTTTGATAGTCAAATGGCCCAGGCATGGCAATCCCTATTTTACCAGAAGAAGCACCGTCAAACTTCTGAGCCTGTTGTATGACTTCACACCAGTTCTCGATGATTTCGGCAACGGTACCTTGGGTATTAATTTCCTTTCGGACATGGCTCCCTAAAACAAGGACACTCTTTTCCATATCCACAAGGGCAGCAGAGATATGCGAACCTCCTACATCTATGCCCACTACTTTTGAATGATTCATGAATGATAAATTTTACCTCGTAAAAGCCACAAACACGGCATTAATACGCTTTCCCGACTTACCCATATTTCCTTCTGCAATACTTAATAGTTATCAAATCTCTCCCGAAGAGAGCTGCCCCAACCATTCTCATGAAAGGTTTAAGGAAGGATCAACAAGAAACAAATTAATCCTACCTATCCTTTCCCGCCCTGAGTGACAGATTATGGTTTAGAGAAAGAATAGGGGTAAGCACTTTGCTCTACACCTCTTTGTCTATTCGGCTCTGATCCCATCTGGAACTTCAGTTTCGCGCCTTTCATCAAGTCGAAATGGTCCAGCCAGTTTCGCTCATAGGTTTTGCCGTTGAGCTTGAGCGACTGCACATAGCGGTTCTTGTCGCTGTTGTTGGGCGCCTCTATCACCACCTTCTCCCCATTCTCCAGCTCCAGAGTCATTTTGGGGAAGAGCGGAGCGCCCAGCACGTACTGGGTGGTGCCGGGCGTGACGGGGTAGAAGCCCATGGCTGAGAATACGTACCAAGCCGAGGTTTGCCCGTTGTCCTCGTCGCCGATGTAGCCGTCCGGGGTAGGCTTGTACATACGGTCCATGGTCTCGCGTATCCAGTACTGTGCCTTCCAGGGCGCGCCGGCGTAGTTGTAGAGGTAGATCATGTGCTGGATGGGCTGGTTGCCGTGCGCGTATTGGCCCATGTCGGCGATCTGCATCTCCCTGATCTCGTGAATTACGCTGCCGTAGTAGCTCTCGTCATAGATTGGAGGCAGCGAGAACACCGAGTCCAGCTTCTTGACGAAGTTCTCTTTGCCGCCCATTAAATTCACCAGCCCCTGCACGTCATGGAAGACGGACCAGCTGTAGTGCCAGCTGTTGCCCTCGGTGAAGGCGTCCCCCCACTTGAAGGGGTTGAACGGGGCCTGGAAGGTGCCGTCCTGGTTCTTCCCGCGCATCAGGCCTGTAGAGGGATCGAACAAGTTACGGTAGTTCTGACTGCGTTTGGCGTACAGGTCAATCTCAGCCTGAGGCTTGTTCAGCGCCTTGGCCAGTTGGTAAATAGTGAAGTCGTCGTAGGCGTACTCCAGGGTGCGGGCGGCGTTCTCGTTGATTTTTACGTCGTAGGGCACGTACCCCAGCCTGTTGTAGTACTCCGCGCCCTTGCGCCCAATGGCGGTGATGGGCCCTTCATTGTTGGCGCCGTGCAACAGGGCCTCGTAGAGCTTCTCAATATCATACCCGCGTAATCCTTTGATGTAGGCGTCCGCCACCACCGAGGCTGAGTTGTTGCCCACCATGATATCGGCGTAGCCGGGGCTGGACCACTCTGGGAGCCAGCCTCCCTCTAGGTAATCATTGACCAAGCCGGCCTGCATCTCGCGGTTGATGCTAGGGTACATCAGGTTCAGGAAGGGGTACAGTGCCCGGAACGTGTCCCAAAAGCCAGTACCGGCGAAGCGGTAGCCGTCGTGCACCTTGCCGGTGTGGGGGCTGTAGTGCACTACTTTGTTCTGGGCGTTTACCTCGTACATCTTGTGGGGGAAGAACAGCGTTCGGTACAGGCAGGAGTAGAACGTGCGCAGCTGCTCGTCCGTGCCGCCTTCCACTTTTATCTTGCCCAAAGTAGTGTTCCACAGACGGCGTGCTTTTTCTTTGGTGGCTTCAAAATCATCCTGCGCCAGTTCGCGTTTCAGGTTTAGCTCTGCTTGCTCTAGGCTGATGAAGGACGAGGCGACTTTCAGGTTTACCTTCTCCCCCTTGGTCGTCTTGAAGCCGATCACCGCGCCCGAGTGGTCAGAGGTTAATTCCAATGTTCCTTTCTCTGCCAAGTTTTTACCTCTGAAAGTCCTGGCTAGGGCGATGGGCTTGTCCACGTAAATGACGAAGTGGTTTTTGAACTCCTTCAGCGGCCCCCGGGCGTGCTTGGTGGTGTAGCCAATGATCTTCCCTTCCGCGGGCAGTACCTTTACATAAGAGCCGTTGTCCAGCGCATCGATTATGATGAAGGAACTGTCGGACTTGGGGTAGGTGAACCGGAACTGGGCGGCGCGCTCCGTGGGGGTAAGCTCCGCCGTCACGTCATGGTCGGCTAGGTAGACGCCGTAGTAGTAGGGCTTGGCGGTCTCTGACTTATGGGAGAACCAGCTGGCCCGGGCGTCTTGGTCGAAGCGCATTTTGCCCGTCACGGGCATGATTACGAACTGGCCGTAGTCATTCATCCAGGGAGAGGGCTGGTGGGTCTGCTTAAAGCCCCTGATCCTGTCAGCGTCGTAGGTGTAGGCCCAGCCGTGGCCCATGGTGCCGGTCTGCGGCGTCCACAGGTTCATGCCCCAGGGAACGGCCACCGCCGGGTAGGTGTTGCCGGTGGAGAGCTCAGGCTTAGAGTCCGTGCCCATGAGCGGGTTGACCAACTCTGCAGGTTCAAACGTGGAATTGTTCTTCTTTTGGCCAGTTACAAAAAGAGGTAGGCTTACTAAAATGCAGATAAAGATTTTTTTCATTAAAATTAAGCTTTGCTGTAGCCCAATGGCTTATTTGGAATATTAGGTATGATCCCACTAGAGTCCCCAATACACGGTCTAAAGAACCGAGTATTGGGGACAATTATTTTTCGGGACTAATTAGATTTAGATGTAAAATAACAGGAAACTATTGCGCGCTCCAGAGTGACACCCTGAGGCCGAGTTCAAAACTACCCTTCACCCCCTCAAGGCTATTCATAGCCGAAGAGCCGGTGGTATACATTCCGGTGAGGGCTAATTTCCTTTTAACGTCCGCACCAAAACCGAAGGTAACATTCTTAGAGCTGTGGTACATACCAAACAAATTGAATTGATTATCAACAAAGGTCAGGTTAGCACCTGCATCAATGAGGTCATCAAACCCTTTCACTCCCCGATAGACGACTTTAGGCTCTACCCCAACACCCGATCCGAGGGTTATTCTATAACTGGCAGCAGCAAAGTAGGTAGAACGGTTGATGGTATTACTCTCATTTAGGCTCTTATCTAGGAAAGCTCTGATATTGGGAAATGAACCTTGAACCGTGAGTTTATCATCCGTATAGGCAACTCCTACTTCACCCTCAAAATAAGGTTTCTGGTCGTTGAATCGCGTCACAGTGTTATCATCCGCATCGCCTACCACTTCATCCATATCGATCTGCTCATTCACTATCCCTGCTGACAATCCGAAATGCAATTTACGGTTTCCTTCGTTTAGAGGAAGGTGATAAGAGTAGGTCGCCATGGCTCTAGATCTCTTCATTACTCCTTCTCTGGTTTGCCCTAGATTGAGGCCAAGCCCTACTGTACTATTAAGGCTATAATCAGCCGTTATAGCCTCTGTGGCAGGAGCCTCAGGAATACTCCCCCACTGGTTGCGGTAATGCAAGTTTAACCTAAGCCCCTCTTTTAAACCCGCCATTGCCGGATTTGCCAGATATTGATTCTGAAAATAAATTGCCTTCAAAGGGTTAATTTGGGCGACACCCTGCCTTACCAGAGACACGCAGCAGAAGAGAAGGAGAAAGAAAGGCAGACCTTTTTTCATGTTATATATCTTTTTCATAACGCTTAAAGTTTTAATCGCGGATAATAGTTAAGGCTCCCTTTGCCGGAGGAATACCAGAACCTAAGTCAATCACATAGTAATAAACTCCGTGAGCTAACGAGGACCCTTGGTAGGTACCATTCCAGTCATTGGCATAATTCTCTGCTTCAAACACCACTCTTCCAGCAGTATCAAAAACTTTAATCTTATTTCCGGGGAAGGTATTGATGTTCCAGATTACCCACACATCGTTTTTACCATCTCCATTAGGCGTTAGAATGTTATTGGCCTCTAACCCAACGCCACCCTCTACTAGCACCGTAAACTCAACTTCTCTCGTACAACCTTCGGCTGTGCTGCCGGTTACTTTATAGACATACCCCTGGGTTGGTTTGACAGTCAATACATTACTATTTTGGCCACTGACAATACCGGGCCCATCTGCCCAAGTGTAGGTATATCCTGGCTCACTTTCCACCGTTAATTGGATAGTCTCGCCTCTTGGCACTTTCCCGTTGCGGTCTGCGGAAATGCTCATATTCAGTTCATAGGAAGTGATCTTGAAAGTCCTGGCAAAAGTATCAGTGCCATTATTTAAAGTGCCGCCATCATCCTTCACGGTCACTGTCACAGTGGCTTCACCGGGTTGACCATCCACCAGTTTGTAGGTTAAAGTTGCTTTTCCGTTCTCAACAGCACTTACTGACAATTCACTGAAGAGTGCACTTCTGTTGGTGGAAACAGAAAGCGTTAAATTCTGACCTGGCTCTGAAACTAAACCCTCTAAAGGAATTGTGTAGGCGTCTACCACATTACAGCTTCTCTGATCAGCTATTTCAGCCATAGCAGGTGCTTGGTTGGAGCCATTGGTAATGGCTTCAGCCACAGGAGAATATGGCGCACTGATTCCTGATGATTGGCTGTACTCATTAATAGGCCTTACTCTGTAATAATATCGAGTGGCTAGTTTAAGTCCTTCGTCTGTATAAGTGGCTACATCAGCGTCTACGGTTTGGATTAATGCATATGAGGTCCCGTTGGTAGACCGCTCAATCTGAAACCCGGTTTCGTTTTCAGCACGATCTGTCCAGTCTAATTTCACCTGGTTTTCTGACAAGGAAGTGGCCACTAGATTCTCTGCTGGCAAAGGCAATCTCTCATCATACAAAGTAGTTCCGGTGACAGTGGGTGAGAAAATAGAATTACCAGAAGCACTCATTGCCCTTACCCGGTAATGGTAAGTGGCTAGTACACCCAGATTGGTATCTGTAAAAGTGGTGGTACCGGCAGCAACTGCATTCAACCTGGTGAAAGCAGTGCCGTCTGTTGAACGCCAGATCTCATACCCTGTCTCGCTGGCCACATCGTTCCAATTAAGGGTAAGTGTACTTTCTGTTGGGTTGGTAAGCCTTAAATTGCCGGGTACGGCTGGGGCATTCTGAGGAATTCCCCAGATTTGGAGTTCAGAAATCTGGACGGCATCACCTGAGCCATTGTTGGCCGTTATATCTAACTTGTAATATTTGAATGGCCTATTGTTGGAGAAGGAAAAAGACCTTTCAAAGTTACGACCGGCAAAAATTTGGTTTACCCGCGTATCAAGGACTGTCCAATCTGTTCCGTTAACCGACCCTTGAAATGTCCAGTTTTTAGCATCTCTCTCAGGGGCGTCATTTCCTGAAACTATGGTATATTTAGTAACAATATCTGATGACGTAGAAGATTCATACTGCACCCATAATTTTACCGGCGATGGAATACCCCCGGCCAAAAACTTGGTTTGAAAACTATTGTCAATCAGTTTTGTGGAGTTTTCATTTAACTGGTTTGTATTTTCTTTAGAAACTGTCAGTTTGCCTCCGTTGTCTGTCAAATCAACCAAAGCACCACTATAATTTAGTGTTCTGGTACTACTCATAACAGAATAGCTTGAATTCATCTCGGCTCCAATAGTCCTGACCCGGTAGTAATAGTTTGTATTCTGGGTTAGGCCTCTATCAAAATAAATATTTGTATTAGCCGCTACTGTGGCTATTGGTGTGAAATTTGTGCCATCCACAGAGCGCTCCACTTCAAATCCAGTTTCATTTGCACTTAAGTCAGTCCATGACAAATAAACTTCATCACCAGCGGAAGCTAATGCGTTCAACGCTGTTGGCGCTACAATTGCATCACCTTCAAAGAGTCGCCACTCTCCCAGCTGGAAAGTGCCGCTCCCATTCAGAGCTGAGATATTGAGGCGGTAGTACGCATAAGGAGTTGTATTCGTGATGGCGTAGCTCTTTGCTTGAATCCGCTGAGAGAAAGTCTCTCCCGTGCGCGTATCAAGCACAGTCCAGTCATTACCATTGTTTGATCCCTCCAGTGTCCAGTTTTTGGGGTCCCTCTCCGGAGCATCGTTACCTGAAACCAGCGTATAGGTTCCCACTATAGCAGGTGCGTTCAACTGAAGACGCAGCCACTGTGAACCTGGCCAGTGCGAAAGAAACTTTGAGCCTGGGTTATTATCAATTACCTTCGGCGATCCCTCCCCGGCTCCTCGCCCTCCATCATTTTCCTGTAATACGGTCAAAGTACCACCTCTAGCGGTAATATCAGGATTTTTGACTGCCTCAAAGAGCCGCCATTCAGCCATTTGGAAAGTGCCCGCACCATTTAAAGCTGAGATATTGAAGCGATAGTATGCGTAGGGCGTTGTATTACTTATATGGTATGTTTTTGTTTGGAAACGCTCTGTAAACAGCTCTTCTGTGCGTGAGTCAAGTTCTACCCAAGTGGTCCCATTGTTTGACCCTTCCAGTTTCCAATCCTTAGGATCACGTTCTGGCGCATCATCTGCTGAAGTAAGGGAATAGGCTCCAACTGCAGCTGGTTCGGTTAATTGGAACTGTAACCACTGCGCATCTGGCCAGTGCGACAAAAACTTTGTACTGGCATCATTATCAATAACTTTAGATGAACCTTCTCTGGAAGTTTGCCCACCGTCATTTTCTTGTAATACGGTCAAAACTCCTCCATTTGCCGTGAGATCATCCTGCGCAGTGGCTTTATGTAATACGCTAATAAATAGCATTGTACAGAAAACCATCCTTACGAATTGTAATTTTTGTTTCATATATGATTATTTAAGAACACATGAAAAATCTGAGGATAATTGTAGAATTTTAAGACGTTAATGATGGCTAAGTTCAGAAATTCATTACTTCCTGAACTTAGCCTTCCAGTTACCAGCCGGTGTTTTGCACCAGTTGCTGATTTATGTTCATCTCACTTTGAGGAATGGGCCACAGATAGTGCCTTTTGTTAAAAACCCGAGTCTCAAATGCTACTTTGTCATAGAAATTATTAATGTCGTTGGCCCGAATATTAAGTCCATAAGTAGGACCGTCGAAAGCCGTTTCGGCAATTTTCCATCTCCGTGCATCGAAATACCGCACGTTTTCAAAAGCAAGTTCTACTCTGCGCTCTTTCCAGATGGCTTCTCTTACAGCGGCCTGACCACTAGGTGCCTCCAGGTCAGCAGAACCATATTCTGGAATACCAGCTCGGCTTCTGATGAGGTTGACATATTTAAGAATATCAGGATGACCGGGGTTATATTCATTCAAGGCTTCTGCATAATTTAAATAGATCTCTGCCAAACGGAGCATTACATAAGACCTACCATTATTGCGCCAGTCGCCAGTGGCCATGTTTTTCCTTACAATATAACCAGTAGGGGTATAATCATTCCCCCCTCCAGAATTCACACCGGAATTGCCATTAAACCATGTTCTGGTTACAATATTTCCGGTATTTCTATTCAACCAGAGGCTGTTATCATAAGTGATACCTACATAAAACCGTGGCTCTCTATTAACCCACTGATTGTACACTTGTCTGGCTTCTGTATCATTAGGAGCCCTGAAGTTTGAAAAACCAGATGATTTGTACCCAGACAGTGGATCATCAATTGACCTTCCGTTGGCAGTGAAATAAGCATCTACAATATGTTGGGTTGCGCCTAAGCCACCAGAACCTTTTGCTTCTGCCTGTGATCCTGCATGAAAAGGGGTCATTTCATATTGCCTAGGGTTGACACCCGCGTCTACTCTAGCATAGATAATTTCCTTGTTCCACTCATCAAGAAACACATCACGGGTGGAGAGGTAAGGATCAAACTGACCTTGGGCGTTATTTTTTCTATACAAATCATAAGTGCCCGGTACGTAAACATCAATAAAGGCTTTGGCCGCATCAGCAGCTAATTTCCATTTATTGACGTCATATTGCTGGTTGATCAACTGCTTTCCATCTGGCCCAACTAATGAGGCATAATCTGTGTTACCATTGAATAACGGACTGGCAGCCAACAATAACACCTGAGACTTTATAGCTTCTGCATAAGACTTAGTCATGCGACCATAATTTTGCTCTGAAGCTACGGCAGGGAGATCTGCCGCTGCCGCGTTAAGTTCAGCCACCACGTATGCCACACACTCATCAAAGGTATTTCTTGGCTTCTTTAATTCGTCAGTAGGGGCATCTACCGGAATAGACTCATTTCCGACTAACACTACCGGACCGTATAGCCGCATGAGGTAGTAGTAATACAAGCCTCTTAACGCTCTGGCTTCAGCTTTATATCGTTTTACAATTTCTCCATCAGCTCCACAGTCAGTGCATTGATCTGCGTTTTCTATAAACACATTAGCTCTTCTGATGCCTCTGTAGAAATTAGACCAAATGGAATTGACAAAGCCAGAAGTTGGATCCCAAGCACCAATGTTAACCGAGTTACTCCCTACAAAGCCCCATACATATTCTGCTTCATCAGAAGCGGCCAACCAAGGACCCACGTTTCCATCGCCACCCAAATTTCTTTGACTAAAATCATCTGGAATCTGAGAATACACGTTGGCCAAGTATTGCTCTACTGTATTCCTGTTCTTAAAAGTAGATTCTAGTGTTAAGCGGTCATCTGGGACCTGATCCAGGAAATCATCGTTGCAAGAGAAGTTCAGACTTGTAAGCAAGCCTACAAGTATTATTGATTTTATCTTTTTCATTTTCTGAGAATTAGAATTGGAGGTTAAAGCCTAAGGAATAGACTGAAATATTAGGGTATCTTGCTCCATTTCTGGTAAGCAACTCAGGATCCCACAATTTGAAATTGCTGAAGGTTAACAGGTTCACTCCTCTTAGATAAACACGGGCATTCCCAATTCCTATTTTTCCAGAAACTTCGCTTGGAATAGTGTACCCAATTTCAGCAGTTTTCAATCTTAGGAAATCAATCTCTTTCACCCACCAACTACTAAATTGGTTGTTGTTGCTGCTGCCGTTAGCACCAGAGCCGTAGGACAATCTTGGATAAAAAGCATCAGGATTGGGGTTCTCTTCGGTCCAGCGGTCTAAGGCTATGGCATATAAGTTTTCACCGCCGCCATCACCGCTAAATGCTCTGATGCTTCGTCCTTCCAGTACTATATCTGCCTCGGCTTGCCCTTGGAAAAACATACTGATATCTAATCCTTTATAGCCTAAGCTTGTCCCAAAACCATAGGTAAGAGCAGGCACATCGCCTTGGCCTATTTGGGAAATATCATTGGCATCAATGCGGCCATCTCCATTCAAATCTTTGAATTTGATATCGCCAGGTTGAACTCTGCCAAACTGAACCGGATATTGGTCCCCATCATCTGGCGTAATGAATCCATCACCGTTCACATCGTCCTCATAACTGTATAGTCCTTCAGCGGTATAGCCCCAACTTGCTAATAGAGGCGCCCCTCTTCTTTCTAACCAAGGATAAAGTTGTGGTGCCTGGTCATTTTCTATGATTTTATTTCTGTTATAAGAGAATGTACCTCTAAAGCCCATGGAGAAATCGCCTATGTTTTTATCATAGATGATTGTACCGTCAAACCCCTTGTTCTCTACAATCCCTAGGTTTCCAGAAGGAATTGACGTTAATCCTACATAAGCAGGCACATCTCCTCTTGTAACAAAAGCTCCTTCTCTGCGGTCTTTGAAAACGTCAAAAATAATTCCTAAGCTGCTGTTGAAGGCATTTATTTCAATGCCAACGTCTTGCTTACGTGCTTCTACCCAGGTAACAGCTACGCCATATGTTAGCTCAACTATGCCACCTATGCCCCCTCTGTTTCTGCCAAACGTGTAGCCACGGCCACCGTCCACATTACTCATGTAAGCAAATCTACCGGCGCCGGAATCAGAACCCACTTTACCATCCGAGTATCTTAACTTTAAGAAATTGATAGTATTGGCCAAGGGCTCAAAGAACTTTTCATTTGATACAACCCAACCTACCCCAAAGGCTGGAAAGAAGCCGTACCTTTTATTTGGATCAAAGTTTTCAGAGCCATTGTACCCAATATTTACTTCGGCAAAATACCTGTCATCAAATGAATACGTACCACGGCCGGCAATACCTTCAGTCCGGAAAGGGATGGATTCTTGAAAGTTGTTTGCAAAGGCATTAGAATAATCTGACCGGTTACCCAACACTAATCCACTGATTCTGTGTTTGCCAAAAGATCTATCATAATTTAAGGCGCCCTCCATGTAAAATCTTCTGTTTCCTCCGTTTTCACGGCCATAGGCCAAAAAGTTCTGTCCTGAAAAAGTGGGAGCAGTGCCTAGATTCAGCGTTCCGTCAGGGTTTCTTGGGTTGGCTGGGTCTACAATCCAAGTATCTTCCCGCTTGCTTCTTCTGATATAATGTTGGTTGAAAGCATCAAAGGCAAACATAGCGGTTGCTGAAAGACCTTCCGTAACAACACCTAGTTCCTGAGTCAACCTAAGATTGGAGAAAAGTTGGTTTTTATTTTCATTCTGGTACCCTCTCAGAGCGGCATCTGCATAAGGATTCCGCTGCCCTCCGTTTGAACTTCTACCTGGCACTAGCCCTCCGGGGTACATAACAGGATATTCTATAGGACTTATTTCCAGAGCTGCACTATAGATTGTTGCTGCGTTCTCAGCAGGATAATTCCCGGTAGCTATATAGCCTTGAATTCCCAAGTCAACTTTGGTTGATTTAGTCAAGTCTAGCACCACATTTGAGGTCACATTATATCTGGTAAACCGTGTAGTGGCATTGTATTGCGCGATGGCATCTGTATTGAACAAACCCGTCTCATCATAATACCCCAAAGAGACATAATATCTTGCCTGCGGAGAGCCGCCGCTAACATTTAAGTTAGCATTGCGGTTTTGACCATAGTCTTCAAATACCTCATCTAACCAATTTACATCTGGGTAGACAAAGGGATCTTCTCCGCTTGCGGTTCTATCAATTATTTCTTGGCTATATCTGGGAACAGGAACATCTTCCCCGGGAATACGTCTAGTATAGATTGCTTCATTTGCAAGATTCATATAATCTACACCACCTATCAATTTAGGAACCTTGGTAAACTCTGTAATGCCCTGGTTGTAATCAAAGGTTACCCGTGGTTTGCCTTCCTCCCCTCTTTTTGTCATGATAAGGATTACCCCGTTAGCTCCCCTAACACCATATACGGCTGTGGCAGAGGCATCTTTTAAGATAGTAAAAGATTCAACATCTTGAGGATCAATGTTATTCATAGACCGTTCCACCCCGTCTACCAAAACTAGCGGAGCACTAGAACCGCTTAATGAGGCAATACCTCTAATCCAGATGTCAGCTCCGTCATAACCAGGTTGGCCAGAACGCTGAACACCTGTTACACCGGCCACACGACCAGCTAACATAGTACTGATATTAGCTACCGGCTGGTCTAACTCTTTTACGGAGACCGATGACTGGGCACCCACATTACTTATTTTACGTTGAGTACCATAGGCAACCACCACGACCTCGTCCACTTTTGTCTGGTCTTCGGCTAAAGTCACGTTAATATTAGCTTTCCCATTGATAGAAATTTCCTGTGTAAGGTACCCTAAGTAGGAGATCACTAGAATACTATTCTCATCGGGGGCATTTAAGGTATAATTACCTTCAGAATCGGTCGTAGTTCCCAGAGAAGTTCCCTTTATGCTTATGGAGGCGCCTATCAAGGCTTCGCCTTTGCTATCAATCACCCTGCCTTTTACCTGAAACACATAGACAGAATGAGTTTCATTGGCTCGTTTTGGATTTATGCGCAGGCTAGTAGACTTTACTTTGGCCTTTTCTCCATCTGCCAGAACGGGACCTCCTGTAATTACAAAGCAGAACCCTGCTAGAAAAACCTTTAGCCAAAGCTCACGGTTCTTCTTGGTGTAATTACTGAAAAGGAACTTAAGTGGTAAATCTCGTTTCATATAGTCTATTTTATTTGAGTATTTCTTTTGTCCTTTTTTCAAAATGGGATGGCATAAAGGCTTCTAGTCCTCTACACATGCTTTTTAGCCATCTTTTTTATTCATTTGACCAACTAGTTCTTATGATAAAAGTTTGTTAAAACGTTTTAGCTTAAAAACAAAGTATCCTTTATTGCCGCACAGTATCCTTTATTGCCGCACAACTAACTTGTTTATTTCATGGAAATATTGCGAACAATGAATTTGCACAGTAATTATTTATCACTTTAACCTTTGGCTCATCAGCTTATCGTTAGCTTAGAACCCTTTTAAACAACAGAAAATGGCAAAATTGCAATGCATTCCCTCCAATTAGAAAAAACGATTTAGCAAATTTTTATTCTAGTACTATTCGTGGTTAAAGAATAAAAAAAATAAAGCTTTATATAGAAAAACCACTGCTTTGATAAAGCAATGAGGAAAGCGGAAAATAAAGCACAGAACCTTTGAAAAGCACTTAAATGGTTTTTTATACCTTTCAGTAATCTCCAAAAGCCTCCGTCAATAAGATATTTTTAAAAAGCTTAAAACTGCTTCTACAAAAAAGGCTTGGAAATAATGGCAATAGAAAGCTTAGCAATCCTTATCCCATTAATAATATCATAAAAGAACATAGGTTTTTTTTAAAAAACAAGAACTTCTAAAAAATATTTTCTTTTTTAACAAAAAGACAACCTTACCGTAGAGGCAAAGCTTGGCAGAGCCAAGAATGAAGGCGGAGAATATTCTCTTGCTGTTTTTTTAGGTTATTAAGTGCTATGGATGCTGAAAGATCTATGAATATGAAATTTCAAATCAAGATACTGAGAAAGGCATTTTTATTATTAAACCATTATTCAAGGAAGTAACCAGGACAACTTTGTCTCTCTTCCACTACTCTCGGTGGTATTATAGATGATTGGGTAGTAAACAATCCACTTTAAATAATATGAATATTCTCAACTACTATAAATTTTTCATCTCTCTAAAAAAACAGCGTAAACATTTTTATATTAGTTTTAGCCTTATTTAAGTCCCCCTGCAGACGCCTCAAAAGAGAATCCCTCTTTACAGGCAAACTATCATAGCACCTCTTCTTTTCATGGCCCTTTTAAGAGGTTTACGCTTAGAAAAAGTGTTTATTTTAATTAACCTAGAGAATGAAAAAGAGGCTTTCCATCAAAGACATTGCTCAACAACTCAATATTTCCATCACTACCGTCTCTTTTATCCTCAATGGAAAAGCAAAGGAGAAGCGCATAAGCAACCTGGTAACTGACCGTGTTCTGAGGCTTGTGGAGGAGCTTGATTATAAGCCAAATCAGATTGCCCGAAGCCTCAGGACCGGAAAGTCAAAAATTATCTGCTTGATGGTGGAGGACATATCCAATGCCTTCTTCTCTAGTATTGCCCGGCAAATTGAAGAAAACGCATTTGACCAAGGGTACAAAATCATCTATTGCAGTACAGAGAATAAGCCCGAGAAAACCCGAGAACTTATAAAGATGTTCCGAGAAAGGAATATTGACGGGTATATCATTTCCCCCCCAGAAGGCATCAAAGAAGACATACAATCTCTCTTGGATGACAAAATACCTGTGGTACTTTTTGACCGTTTAATTCCGGGGCTACTTACAAATTATGTAATGATTGATAATTTTGATGCTACTGTAAATGGGGTTAAACATCTAATAGATCAAGGATACCTAAACATTGCCTTCATAACGCTGGATTCCCAACAAACGCAAATGAAGGATAGACTTGATGGGTATAATCAAGTTATAAAAGAGCATAATCTTAATTCATATGTGCATAAAGTAAACTATGCATCTCCTTATAATCAACACGTAAGCAGTATTGCCTCCTATATAAATGAACATCCTATTATAGATGCAGTTCTGTTTTCGACAAATTACCTAGCCACCAGGGGAATTGATGCCATCAACACCATCAACCTAAAAATTCCTGCGGACATAAGTGCTGTCGCATTTGATGATTTGGACTTCTTTAAATTATATCAGCCAACAATAACCGCTATCTCCCAACCCGTGGAAGAAATCTCTAAGAAATTAATAGATATTATCTTAAAAAAGCTTGAAAGCAACCTTGAAGAAAATGATCCTTCAGAAGTGATTCTTCCCACTCAATTGATTGTACGAAATTCGTCTTGCCGGAACTGATAGTAAGCAGGGAGCACATTAACGGCTCGTTAAAGCAATTCTCACTGAACTCCTATTTATATCGCTGAAAACAGACCCTAGTAGCAAAATTAAATAGGGACAACAAACTTTGGTTTGAAGAAGGTTTAATGACCTTCATCGGAGATAAACAGGTGCAATCTCTGAAAACTCCTGAAAATGGAACCCACGGGGCTGGCTTTTAGAAAAGTTATCAGCCTCTTTCCAACCTAATTTCCTTCTTTAGCAATTGCGATTTTCCCATCAGTTAATCGTTTTGCTTCTAATTATGTGAAATTTTTACATAAAATTATTGTTTTTACTTTTAATTCTTAAAAATAAAAACTTTCTTTACGCATTATAAAATCTACTTGTACCTAGAGTCTCCCAATATTAAATAAGATTAAGTGGGAATACTCTCTGCCTAAAATTGACTAACAAATTTCAAACCTTCAAAATTATTTATTGAGGGAAGTAGTTTAGCATAATTAAGATTTACCGTTTTTTTAAAATACATAAATTATTTTGTTTTTATGTATAAACATATTTATACATTTAGCTAACAAACTATTTGCGTATTTCAATTTTAGTAAATTCAGTTTTTTATAAACTATTTGTTTATGCTCAATATGAGATTTTCGCTTTAATTAGCTAAAAGGTTTTAGCCATTTTAAATTATGATTCTTGAATTGATTAATTCTTGATAAGTTTTGTGTAAAAGCTGATTCTATTGAAAAGCATTGCTCATCTCAAAGTTCAATTACAATTTTCTACAATCCTTAAAAACAAATTTTTTATGAAGAAAAACTTTACTTTACTTCTCTTGAGCGCAATTTTAACTTTTGCTTCACTGGCAAATCTACAAGCTCAGCCTACTAATCGAACTGTTTTAGCATTTGATGCCGGTAACGCTAATAGTTATGTTAGCATTCCTACCTCGCCTGCCCTCTCGCCTCAAAATTTCACCGTTGAATTTTGGGTAAATATGAGTAATATCGGCACCATTCTTTCCAATGCCGAAGCTACAGACAATAATACACCACCTGAAAGTGGGTATACCCTTCGTTTAGAAGGAGATAGAACCATGCAATTTGTTATTGGTGATGGTGAAAGTTGGCAAACCCTTAATTCAACTAACACTGTAGCTGCTGATACATGGACCCATGTGGCTGCTGTCTACACTGGCACGCAGATGAGGTTATATTTGAATGGAGTACCAAATGGAGAAAAGACTATTACAACTCCAATGATGGCTTCTCCACAGGAGCTCTATTTTGGAGATGATGCTACGTGGCCAGGCCGGAGAATTTCAGGCAAAATGAGTGATGTACGACTTTGGAATGTGGCCCGCACCCAAGAAGAAATCGAGGCCAATATAAATAATTTCTTAACCAGTACACCAACAGGCCTGGTGGCTAATTGGAAATTGGATGAAGGAGAAGGAACGGTGATCAATGATGTTGTAAGTACCCATGATGGAACAAGAGGAACTGGAACAACTTGGATACCTAGCACCACGACATCAAGCAAAGAAGAATTAGACCAACGTGTTACTGTGTGGCCAAATCCTTCGCAGGGCATAGTTCAAATTAAGATGCAATCAGGTAGCACTGGCCACTATAAACTGTATTCAAGCACAGGAAGCTTAGTTCTAGCTGGTGAATTGTCAAATTCCACAGCTCTTGATTTGTCAAAAGTTGAGAAAGGATTGTACATACTGAGAGTATCTGATGCAGGGCAAGAACTGCAAAAGAGACTTATTCTTCTATAGAATGAATATACATTGCTTTGTAACTGAATAGACTTTTACAGTTATATAACTTATTTGAAGCAGGGTTGATCATTGTATCAACCCTGCTTTTTTCTTGAAGTCGAATTGGGTTTTCTTTAATGCCTTAGGCCTACGCATCTTTCTGCAGTAGCTTTTCAGGAAAGGGAGCTAACGTTTTGAAGCTGTTTTAAGAAAAACAGCTTCAAAACGTTAGCTTAACCGGAGAAATGACTCCAGACAAGTACCTCCTACACTGGAAAACAAGAAGCTCTAAACAGCCTCAGTGTCATTATATATAAGAATGGCTTTTGTATATTTGTTTTGAAGACACCTCAAATGAGGCGGTTCCTTTACCTTGAAGATTTCCAGTATTAGCACATTTATTACTGTACTTCCTCAAGCTTATTTTATTTAATTGCTATGAATCTTACTCTTGATAGAAGAAATCCTATTCCGTTGCACATACAGGTAGAATACTTGCTCCGCGAGCTTATAGAGGATCCGATCTACAAAAACGGGAAATTGTTGCCTAATGAAATAGAGTTGTCAAAGCACTTAGCTATATCAAGAACCACACTGCGGCAAGCAATTAATAAACTTGTATATGAGGGACTTCTCATAAGAAAGAAGGGTGTCGGCACAAGAGTGGCTACGCCTTCCGTCAGCTCAAAATCTCAAAACTGGCTGAGCTTTTCACAAGAAATGAAAGCCAGGGGAATTCCTATCAGAAACTTTGAGCTCCATGTAAGCTGGGTTCTTCCAGATGAAAATATTGCCAACTTTTTTGAAATAACTGCCGAGCGAAAAGTATTGAAACTCGAAAGGCTTAGGGGAAGAGAGGAAGGCCCATTCGTTTATTTCGTCTCTTATTTTCACCCTAGAGTTGGTTTAACAGGAGAAGAAGACTTCAAGCGCCCTTTATATGAAATATTGGAAAGTGACTATTCTATTATAGCCCAATTGTCTAAGGAAGAAATCACTGCTAAAGGTGCAGATAGTTTCATTGCCAAGAAATTAGAAATGAAAATAGGAGAGCCTGTCTTGTTCAGAAAGCGTTTTGTATATGACCAAGGTGAACGCCCCCTTGAATACAACTTAGGCTTTTACAAAGCTGACAGTTTTGTTTATACTGTTGAGAGTAGAAGAACGCAAGTATAAGCTTTATTCAGGTTTGAATCTGTGAGGTAATCCTAAATAAAACAGGCTGTACTTGTTCATAAACCTAAGCCGCGCGATGTGGTGACCACTTAGTGAAACTAAGGCCTAATCTATTACTCCCCAATAAAAAAGAATTCCTGTTTTAGGCCTGTTTTCTGAGAAACAAGCCTAAAACAGGAATTCTTTTTTAAGCTGGCACTTTAGATGAGCCTTCTGTTTATTTTAGAAAATTCTGCATCTAGGTTGCCTATTCTCTTTTGAAATCGGAAATTAGAGCATATATTTCCACCATGCAGGTTTGGTTAATCAACCACGCTTCTCTGCCTCTTGTCTTACCAGACCAGTCCTCCAAAAAGAATCCTGCACTGTTTCTAGCTGATTTCCAGGCGTAGTCTACATTCATAATAAGAGTATTTATATATTCCGGATTTTTATCCACCTCATATAAATCTAGATACCCCCTCAGCAAATGCATGGTGAAATACGGGTCATGTGACGGAAAGAACTTGCCTACACCTGGCACGTCATGCGTGAAATGATTATAAGAAGCCCGGGCCACTGACTTTGCTTCATTCAAATGCTCCACATTACCCGTTATTTCATAGAGCAGTACTGCATTTGAGATCATGGCACCGCTATTATATGCCCATTTCATTTTGTTTATAACACCGGTTACCGCGTGCACATCATTCCAGTAGTTCTTATCTGCCGGATCTTGCAACTTGTTTTTGTTCCAAGTATAGATCCTTTGCGCAAACTCAAGGTATTGAGGTTTGTTTGTAATCTTATATAGCTTTAGAGCCAGTAATGCAGACAAGGCAGTAGCATTAGCAGCCTTAACCGTATTAGGGTTTCCTGGGTTATTTAACCTAAGCTGCTCACTCCAGAATATTCCGCCGCCTTGATCCATAGATTCCCCTGACATATCAAAGGCCAAGGCATCTTCAGCCCTTCTTAAAAAGCTGGGCTGGTTCGTGACTTCATAGGCTAGAACATCATCAAGGCCTGCTATGGCGTTGTCATCATAAAAGCGGTCCCCTCCGCCAAACTCATTCGGGTAAGACTGAAAGGCAAAAGGGGTTCTGTTAACATCCCAATACTCATCTAGGCCATTAATGACTTTTTGAATGGATGGGTCATTATAACCTAATGCCAACTGCCAAATTGCTCCGGTGAAAAGAGTGGAATGTGACCAAAAATAAGCCACAGGTCTATCTCCTCCCTGCTTAGGATAATTTTCTAAAAAATAGTTGGTCCCGTTTACGGAATAGTGCTTAATTATATGGTCAAAGACTGCTTTTGATTTCTCTTTGTAAGTTTTGGCGTCATACAAAGGGTTACCGCCACCGCCATTTCCAGAGCCGTCAGGACTAGGATCTACAAAATCTCCTCCTACTTTTTCTGTACAACAAGCAAACAGAAATACCATGATAATTGACAAACCCCACTTATTCAAATTCTTCATCATAATGTTGTTACTTTATGTGTGTAGTTTCCATTTGCTTTGAAAGAAACCTCCACATTTACTTTATTATTATCTGCCGCCGGATTGAATTTATAAGTATTATCCCATTGCGCCGAAGTGACAGGGATTAAGTAAAAATAAGAAGCAGGTGCACCCACAGGAGTTACGTTGTTCACATTCTGGCTGCCCCAATATTCTACACCTTCTGAGGTAGTTATTTTAAACTTATACCGCTCGTCTCTTCCCCATGAAAACGGATAAAACACAACAGGTACCTGACTGGCAGTCCAGGTACTGTTACCTGCATATTGAAGACTGCCTATAGTGGTGTTGTAGGCAGACATATAAATCTCCATGGCTTTGATTTCAACAGCAGTACTTGTGGCGCTATTGAAATCAAAGGTGAGCCGGTAGACTTTCTCTGAGCCAGTAACATCCGTGCCCTGATCTCCTTCTTTGATGATGTTGTTTTCAATGAAGAATTTAGTAGCACTCGCATCTTTTTTATTTATCAACTGATAGCTTCCAGGCTTAAGGGAGGTATATATCTCAAATACTCCTTCTTCTATCATTTTTAACGGAAGGCTGTTGCTAATCTCTGTGCCTCCTTCTGTTGCAGTACCAGTTAAGTAAACTTCAGTTGGTATTTCAGCAAACCCCATAGGGCGTTCTAAACTCAGGGTTCTGAACATAGTTGTTTTTGCCACATTAGCGCCTTTGCTAGCAGCCACCGTCCATTTAACTTTCCCAGTAGTTAACGCCTGAATACCTGCCGCATTCGCAATCTTGTTTAAATTCTTATGCGATAAAGTAAGCTGAGGAGAAACGCCTTTGTTATCAGACAGAAACGTTAGAACTGGCTGAGAGAAGTCACCTCCTTCTTCATCAAATATTACTTCGTATAAAACAAGTCCGCCATCTTTGGCCTTACCTGGCTCCCAAGACAAATTTAATGAGGCACTACTGGAAGGCTCAATTTTAACAAAGTAATTGTCAACAGGCCCATTTAAAGTAGTTGGGGCAGATAACTCATCTGTAAACACATACTCCTTTTCACAGCTCAAAAGGCAAAAGAAAGCCAGAGCCATTGACAGGAAATACTTTATTTTATTTATTCTCATGACTATCTATCAGTAAAATGATTGTTTTGAAATTACCAATTCGGATTCTGCTCTAGATTATTGGTTCTATCTCTCTCACTTTGTGGTATTGGCCACAGATAATGTTTAGCCGGATCAAATCTGCGTAAATCCACCCGTTCGTATCCGTTATCCTCACTAGAGTTATTGGTTTTCATTCCGTGTAACCATCCGTTCAACACTTCATCAGCTATCTGCCAGCGCTTAATATCATAATAGCGCAATCCCTCAAATGCCAACTCCACTCTTCTTTCCCTTCTAATAATATCTCGCAAGCCAGCTTGACCTAAATTACTAGGAAACATCAAGGCATTAGGATCAGTGAAGCCTGCTCTTTCTCTCAGTCTTCTGATGGTCTTATTCCATACATCCTGGTTGAATTGACCTAATTCATTCTTTGCCTCTGCGTGCATTAACAGAACATCTGCATACCTGATCAGTATTAAGTTAAGGCCTGAATTCACCAGATTTTGAGCAGTAGGATCAAAATACTTTGCTACATAATAGCCAGTGGGAGTTGTGTTAGAAGAGTACCCAATGCTGTTGGCGCCGCTACCGGGTCTGGTATTGATGGTAGTGGTGGTTCCATCTGCTCTTACCCAAGGGTAACCATCATAAACAATAGTTGCTCTTAATCTGGGGTCACGGTTCTGATACGGGGTATTCTCATTCCAGCCCGAGCCATTTTCAGAAATGACCCTACCGTTGATAGTGAGGTAGCTATCCACTAACTCCTGGGAGGGTGAAATGGCGGCATAGCCCCCTTCCGTTGGCGGAATCAGGAAATATTGAATTCTGTGGGTTCTCCTGATGGGCATGAACTGCACATCAAAAATCACCTCCTGATTGTTTTCATTACTCATTTTAAACAAGCCCGCATAACTTGGGAACAAAGAATAAGTACCCGCTGCCGTTCCGTTCATCAAAATTTCTGTGGTCTCTACCACTTTAGGCCAGTTACTATCATACAAATACATTCTGGCTTTCAGGGCCAATGCCGCCCCTTTGGTGGCACGGCCAATGTCAGTTTCGGCATAGGCCGTGTTTACCGGCAAATTTTGATATGCCAGATCAAGTTCCTGATGAATAAAATTAACGATGGTCTCACGGGATGCCCTTACCACATTCCTGGATTCATCTATGGTGATCACATTTTCAATTAAGGGAACGCCGCCAAAATGGTTCACTAAAACAAAGTAGTGGAACGCACGGAGAAACCGAGCTTCGGCCCGTAACCGCTCTTTTAGGCTTGGGTCTAATTCTGCTACTCGGTCTATGTTCGCTAAAACCTGATTACACCTCCTTATGCCGGCATACCGGTTAGCCCATACCTGTTGCAACAAAGGATTGGAAGCGTCATAGTTTCCATTTGCGATATCTCTTACCAGGTTGCCGTTATTTGACTTTGTATAGGCATTATCTGACAATGACTCATTAAAAATATAGGTTTCTGCGTTGTAGAGGTCCCCATAGCAGGCAGTTACTGCATTTACCGCGTCTTCTTTCGTCTGCCAAAAAGTTAGATCAGATGGCCGGTCCCAAGGGGCAAGGTCCAGTTCCTTACAAGATTGACTTATCAGGCCAATGAACAGCAGCACTATTATCTTTCTTAACATATCTTTCACGTTTCTTATCTAAAGTTCAGGTACTAAAAAGTTAAGTTCAATCCCAAGGCATTCACCTTTGCTACAGGGTACACTCTGCCACTTTGGGAATTTCCATTGAATACTTCTGGGTCGTAACCAGATCTGAGTTTACTGAAGGTCAAGAGGTTTTGGCTCGTAAAAAAGAACCGGCATTTAGCAACCCCTATTCTCTGAGTGATGGTAGCGGGCAGGGTGTAGCCCACTTGCAGGTTCTTTAGCCTCAGGTAAGCAGCATCCTCAATCCAGAAGTCAGATTTTGCCGCGTTGTTTACTGATTCTGACCCTACCGTCAGGCGTGGATATGTAGCGTTTGGATTGCTAGGAGTCCATCTGTCAAGGTGGAAATTCATAACAGGACCTTCGTTGTTGTTATGGAAAGCTTCTGTGGCTTCGCCTCTAATCCAGGCACTCCTTTTTCCTACCCCTTGAAAGAAAACGTTTACATCAAACCCTTTGAACTGTGCTGCATAGGTGAAAGAGTAGGTATAGCGGGGGAAAGGATCACCTAATATTACCCGATCTGCTTCATCTATAAGGCCATCACCGTTTTGGTCTTTGTACCTGATGTCTCCTGGTTTAACCTGGGCCGAGAAAGTAGGCTTGGGACCATTGTCAATCTCCCCCTGGTTTTGGAAGAAGCCATCCCACTTGTAACCATAGTATGACCGGATAGATTCTCCTTCTCTGTCAATAGTATTGACATCAAATCCATAAATATTTTCCTGCCCTTTGAAATCTGTCACTTCATTTTTACTATCCGATAGAAAAGCATTGAAGCTGTGCGAGAAGGACGAGATAGTCTGGTTCCAGCCAAGTGCTATTTCATAGCCTCTGTTTCTTACGTGGCCGGCATTTTGATAAGTCCAATTACCCCCATACGCATCAGGTATTGGCAGAAGCAATAGAATGTCTCTAGTTCTTTTGTCAAAATAATCAAGCCCGAAGGTAAGCTTACCGTTAAACAGAGCACCATCTACACCAACATTAAACATAGCCGCTGTTTCCCATCTAACGTTTCTATTCGCTTCAGTGAAATAAGCCCCGGTAGCGGCTTGGTTCCCAAAAGAATAAGCTGGAGTAACGCTGCCAACTGTACTTAAATATGGATAAATGCCAATCTCCTGATTTCCTAGCTCACCATAGGAAGCCCTGATTTTAAGATCACTTACTGCCTCTAGCATACCCTCCATAAAAGGCTCCTGCATAATGCGCCAACCGGCAGAAACAGAAGGAAAGAATCCCCATCTGTTTTCAGGTGCGAAACGCGAAGAACCGTCATACCTGAAGTTGGCCTCAAATAAATATTTATCTTCAAAAGAGTAATTCAATCTACCGAAATAAGAAGTCAATGACCACTCATTACCGTTCCCGAAAGTGCCATTATCATCTGTAGTGGCTCCATTGCTGATCACCCCAAAATCGTTCCCTGGCACATCCAATCTTCTCACTCCAGTTCCTCTGTAGGTGTTGTTTTCCTGTGAAAAGCCTAACAATGCTTTGAGGTAATGCTTATCGAAACTTTTCTCATAGTCAGCCATCAACTGTGAATTCAACAACAGGGTTCTACTGAAGTTACTGGCTACAGAATTCTGAATGTCTCCCCCCCCAGCGTATGGCGCATAGTCAATGGATTTCCTAAACTCATCACCCATGTTCGTTTTTAGGTCGCCGCCAAAAATGCCCCGTAATTTCAGCCCATCTACAATTTTCAGCTCGCCGTTTAAATTCCCCGTTAAGGCGTCATTTGAAAAGTTACGTTCCCCGCCTTTCTCAAGCCTTGCCAATGAATTTGAATTACTTCCACTCACTAGGGTATAGTTACCGTTCGCATCAACAGGGCTGTAAATAGTGGGCATTCGAGTGGCAGGTTCAATTAACCACTCTGTCCAGTAAGCATGTTCCTTCGTATCTGTCCGGCTAAAAGCAATGACTCCACCAACCCTGATCCTGTCATTTACATCCGTAGTTATATTTAACCTGGTGTTGTATCTCTTCAAACCAAAATCCGGACCTTTGAATTGACTCTCCTGCTGCACGTAACCCGCAGAAAGAAAATAAGAAGTGGATTTATTACCGCCAGTTATACCTAAACTGTGGTTTTGCTGAAGCGCATTTTCCCTGAAAATTTCTTTTAACCAATTCGTGTTTGGACCGTTCTCTTTAAAATTGCGGATCTGTTCTGGGGTAAATTGAGGCTGTAACCCCGAATTAACCAGCGCTTCGTTTCTAAGTTCTGCATATTCCCAAGAGTTCACAGGCTTTGATAAGATGGTAGGGCTCTGATTTCCTATTATACTGGTGAATTCTATTTTGGGCTTGGCATCTCTTTCGCCTCTTTTAGTAGTCACCAAAATAACCCCGCTGGCAGCCCTTGAACCGTAAATTGCTGCTGAAGCCGCGTCTTTTAGCACAGATATGCTTTCAATGTCATTAGGGTTGATATTGTCAATAGAACTCGGGATGCCATCCACAATAATCAGCGGACCTGTGCTTCCTATAGTTCCCATTCCTCTAATGTTTATACTTAAACCAGAACCGGGCTCACTGGAGTTTTGCTGAATGATTAAACCTGGTGCGGTGCCTTGCAAAGCCTCCACAGCGTTTACCACAGGCCTGTTTTCAAGCACTTCTGAATTGACGGTACTTACCGCACCCGTCAGGTTTACTTTCTTTTGCGTACCGTACCCTACTACCACCACTTCTTCAAGCGCTTGATTATCTGTGGCAAGCGTTAGGTTAACCACCGATCTTCCATTAATGGCTACTTCCTGTGTTTGGTAGCCTATGTAAGAGAACACTAAAGTTTTGCCGCTGGCAAAAGACAGTGAGTAATTACCCTCAACGTCCGTAGAGGCGCCTATGCTGGTACCTTTCAGAACAACGGCCACCCCCGGCAATGCCTCGCCTTTATCATCAGTCACTTTTCCGGTTACCGTTACCACTTGCGCAGTTTGCCTAGAGCCTATTGAAACCTCGGCTTTGGGGGGCCGCGGCATATCTACCGAATTTTCATTGCTGGTAGTGATCTCGTTTGCCTGTGCAGGATTGCAAACCCCTACCAACATGAGACTTGAGACAAGTAGAGATATCTTATGTAATGGTTTTAACATATAGATTGATGTGGTTTGTTTTGGTAAAGAATCCTTATAAATCTTAGCACTGGCTCAAAATAACTTTGCCAGACAATGCTTATTATTAGCAGCAACTGTAACTCAATTGTATCTAGGGGTTAGGTCATTTGAGCTGTTTGTAAGCATCAATACAGAATCAAATGCTGTTTTAAAGAAGTGTAGTCTAAACCCTGCCACTCCCTCATCTATGCCAGCCTTAAGAACACCCGCTGGTGTTTAGGTTGATATCTTTCTATTTCAGTATGTACAAACATATGTACATTTATTTAAAAATGGAAATTTTAGGCTTTAATTTTATTTATGAAAATCTCAATACTTATAAGAGCTCAATTTTTGAGAAAATGATAGTAATCACTTAAAGCCTTACATAAGGAGGCTTGGGGATTGCCCTTAACTCAAAAGACCTGTTTTAGGCCTGTTTTTCAGAAAACAGCCCTAAAACAGGTCTTTTGAGTTAAGGATTATATTATGAAAGCCCAGGAACTAGACTAGGTGACAAACTTATCTATTCAAGCTCTCCCTATTATTTTCAGCAAATAAATGTTGCGGCAAAGGAGCTTTAATACTTTGTACTCATCTAATGAGCCGCTAAAATAGAAGCACCTCAGGAAGCATGTACTACCAAGAGCAAAGATTTCATTTCAGAGAATCTAAGCATGTAGCCTAGTAAAACACGCACCAAAGCTTACAATATTACAATAGCCACACAATAGCACTCTACCGACATTTATCTGTTTTTGGTCTGTTTTAGCTAAAACAGGCCAAAAACAGATAAGAGAGGCTTCAAGTCGAATAGTATTGTTCAACACATCAGTTAGTATTCCCATTCAAAATGGAAATTTATAAGACTTCCTTATGTGTGCTGTCTCGCTAATTTGCGGCAGTAGGCGGAACCGCAACTCCCCAAGCTTTATTTGGCTGGTTCCCCATCACAAATTCAAGCTTACCACCTTTCATCAACTCATCTAAATACAGCCAGCAATTGTTCAACGGTTTGCCATTGAAAGAAGCAGATTGTATGTACACGTTATCAGCCGAGTTGTTTTGTGTCTCAATAACCAGCTTCTTTTTGTTACCTAACGTGATAGTGGCTTTGTCAAACAAAGGGCTGCCTATTTGAATGATTGGTCTTTCATCAGTGAAGCCTTTTACATCAAACAGACCCAGTGACGCCATTACGTACCAAGATCCTAACTGACCCTGGTCCTCATCTTGTCCGTAGCCGTAGCCATGCACACCCTCTGTACCATAGAACTCATTGCAGATGGCTCTCGTCCATTTTTGGGTGAGCCAAGGTTTACCAGAAAAGTTAAATAACCAGCTGATATGCAGGTTAGGCTGGTTTCCTTGGTTGTAAAGGGCATTTATACCCGCAAAAGCATCAATGGTTTTACCGCCCCCGAAGGCGTTTTTCTGAGACTCTGTAAAGATATTATCCAGCCTGGTATTGAACTCTTCTTTGCCAACGGCAGAAATCAAGGCTTCTGGGTTATGAGGCACAAAAAAAGTATATTGGATGGCATTCCCTTCCTGAAACCCTCTCCAGGCTTGATACGGGTCAAATGGCGTTATAAAATTGCCATTGATGTTTTTTGGATGAATAAGTTTTGTTTCCGGATTGAACAGATTTTTCCAGCCGTCTGCATACTTCATTAACTTTTGGTAGTCCTCTGTTTTACCCATCGATTTTGCCATTTGGGCTGCCGCGTAGGCACTAAAGGCATATTCCATGGTATGGGAAGCTGAAAAAGTGGACCCGGTAGAATCAGTGATGAATACGTTGCCGCCGCCAATAAACGGGCTGTAGCCACGCTCTACAAATGCTTTGGTATCCATTTTACCAGAGCCTTCTTTCCTGTTTTTATAGCCCATTTCATTTTCATACACTGCTTTATAGGCAAGCTCTGTGTCATAATCTCTGATACCGGCATTGTACGCTGCCGCTACGGCTAAACCTACCATATTGGTGCCTACGCCAGATACGAAATTGCTATTGGCTATCCCGTCACCAAACCATCCTCTTTCTTTGTACACCTGCAATTGGGTATGCACAAAATCATTGTAATGCTGCGGGTATGCTAAAGTCCACAATTGCGTAATGTTCCAGTAGCCACCCCAGATAGCATCAGTGTTCATGAAGTTATAGCTGAAGTTTCCTTTCGCGTCGCGGGGCAATTGGCCAATGGTGCCGTCATGCCGAGGGAAAGAGCCATTCACATCGCTGGCCACGCCGCGGCCTAATAATGCATGGTATAAACCGGTATAAAACTTGATTTTATCCTTTTCATTAGGGCCTTCTACCTGCAACTTGCTTAACTCTTGGCGCCAGTCTTTTTGAGCCAGTTCTTTGGCTTTATCAAATGACAACTTTTCAGCCTCAGTGGTCAAGTTTAGTTTGGCATTTTGTGTAGACGTATATGATAGACCTACTTTTATTTCAATGGCTTCTTGATCTTTGGTGTTGTATTCCAAGAATAAACCGGCTCCTTTGCCCTGGGCTGCTCTTGAAGAAGCCTCTATTCCTTTTTCTGTGAACGAACCTACCCGCAGAGGTTTCTTGCTGACTTCGCCGTAGAAATACATAAATACCTTTCCTTCGGGGTCGTATTTTTTGACATATTTCGGATACGTCTCCACAAAGCCCTCAAAATGAGTGTCATCAATCATTTTAACGGAAGCATCTGTAATCCAACCGCTTTCACCTTGCACGTTTCCTATGTCCAGAATAATTCTTGACTGCTCGTTTTGCGGGAAAGTATACCGGTGAAACCCAACTCGTTTGGTAGCGGTCAGCTCAGCTGTAATGTTATGCTCATCCAACAAAACTTTGTAGTAGCCTGGTTGCGCCACTTCGTTTTTTCGGTCAAACTCAGACCGGTAGCCGCTAGCGCTGCTTTCCAGTTGGCCGGGTTTTACTTTTAGCTCTCCGGCCGTTGGCATAAAACTTATTCCGCCCACCTGCCACTCATGGAAATGCACAAATCCCTCAATTGAAGTATGGCGGGTATCATAGCCTACGGCTTCCCAGCCATCGTTATTTCCGTAAGATCCATTGGTAGAAGGAGCTAATTTGGCCATACCGTAAGGCACCGCCGCCGGGGTATAGAAAAACCAGCGACTATGAGCAGTACCTATATTGGGATCAACGTAACTAAGGACATCTTTTTGGCTAGTTGCATCACTGTCATTCTTAGTTGTGGCACAGGAGCCTAAACCAAGGAGTGTAACAAACAAAGCTGATTTTAAAATGGAGTTTCGTATGTTCATGAGATCGGATAATTGGTATTTACTTATATTTTAAAAGAAGCGCCTGCCCCTTTGTCTTCATGCCTGGCTCACGCTCAAAATTTGGTCAAGCTGTTTGCACCATACATGCGTACAAGAAGGTTTTCAGCACTTTAATCTAGGTTTCTGTAGCACTATCTTAAACCACTGGTTCAGTTCCTTTAAAAAGAAACTAGAAAGGGGCAAAGCGTTAGACTGATGTAGTGTAGGAGTACCTAATTCCTTGCCCACATTCCCTGTATTTCCTCTAAAGATTTTCCTTTTGTTTCTGGCACCATTTTCAAGACAACCCAAAAGGCACAAATACAAAATGCTGCAAAAAACCAGAAGGTAACAGCGGCACCTGCAGAAGCTAAAAGAATTGGGGTAATCTGACCCACTATGGTATCGGCTACCCACATGGCCATGATACTTAGCGCCATGGCTCTTCCCCTTATTTTATTCGGAAATATTTCTGCCGCAATTACAAACTTCAGAGGGCCAATTGAGAAAGCAAAACAGGCCAGAAATACTATGATGGATAGCAGCAGGAAGAAACCGGTGCTCCCGGTATAAAAACTAAAGCCGGTGAATATTAAACTTAAAGCCGCACCAATTGAACCCACCAGGTAAAGGGGCCGGCGGCCTAATTTATCTACCTTCCAAATAGCAATTAACGTGAAAACTAGATTGGCTAAACCAAAAACGATTTGCCCTAGTAACGCATTGCTCAAATCAATGCCGGCATCATTTAGAATTCTTGGCCCATAATATATAACCGCATTTATACCACTGAACTGTGAGAAGATAGGCAGTAGCAGACCAATCATCAAAGGCTTCCTCAGTCTCTTTGAAAAGAGTTCTTTATAAGAGCCAGTTTCTTGGTTTGAGGTCTTTATGATATTTGAAACGTCTTCCTGCGCCTCGGCCTGGCTGCTAATTTTGGCAAGAACCTGTGTTCCTTCCTCAATTCTATTTTTCTGAATTAACCACCGTGGGCTTTCGGGCACGAACAGCAAGCCTAACAAGAACAATATGGCCGGAATAGCCTCCAATCCGAACATACCGCGCCAGACCTCTTCCAGCACTACATAGTCTATTAGGTTTCCCAACCCCGTTGCTCCGTATGCCAGAGAAACATTCAATAAACCGGCATTGGTAAGGTAAGCTGCTAAAATACCTACCGTTATAGCTAACTGATAGAAGGTCACTAACCTACCTCTTACGGCAGCAGGTGCAATCTCTGAAATATACAAAGGCGCCACATTTGACGCCACCCCAACCCCTATTCCGCCTAGCATTCGGGCAAGTATTAAAAAGGTAAAAGAGGAGGCTCCGGCTGTCCCAATGGCGGACAACAAGAATAGTATTGCCGAAATCACCAGCATTACCTTACGCCCCAGCCTATCGCTTAATTCCCCAGAAAATGCTACTCCTATAATACAACCCACCAAGGCAGAAGAGACAAACCAACCTTCTTCTGCTGCTGACAGTGAAAATTGGTCTTTCACAAAAGGTAATACTCCTGAGATAACCGCCATATCAAAACCAAACAACAGCCCCCCCATGGTGGCTACTATGGTAATGGCGAACAAATAGAATGATTTTGTTTGAAACATAGTTGGTGTAGTGGGAGCAAAGAGTTAGAACGAAAGCTTTAAGGCAGCACTTGGCATAAGCGCACCTATAAGGCTATCTCCTGAAATAGACTAAAATATCTACCCAAGAGATAGCCTATTGTATCAACAGCTTTCATCTTTCACAAAGGCCTTCACTACTTTAGCCTTAGATTGCCCCTTGTTTATTAATGTGTAGGCCTTTGCAGCGGCAGGAATTACAAATGTTTCCGCATAGCTTACTTGCTGCTCTACGTCACCTGTCTTAACTATAATGCTGCTTCCCTCCACTAAGCTCAAGATATGGCACTGGCCTTCTGTTTTAGCGTGCACTTCTGTTTCGAACTCGAAGCGGTGAACAGCATAAAAATGCTCTGGGTGCGTAGAAAGATTAATTAATTGCCAGTCAGCCCCAGCCTCCATTATGGTTTGCTTGGAGATGAGTTCCTCCGTCACTTTATCACCCTTCAGGTCAAAGTTCAGGTTCTCAAAAGCTCTATCAATGTTCAGGGGGCGTGGGTTCCCGTCTAAGTCTAACCTAACCCAATCATACATTTTAAAGGTATAGATGTATGGCGTGCTGCTTATTTCCAGCACCATGTTGTCTATGCCAGAGCAGTGTACTGTTCCGTTCGGAATCAGGAACAGGTCGTGTTTTTTGGCGGAAAATACCTGCACAAAATCTTCTACCTCAATAGGCTGCTTTTCTGCCGCGCTTTTCTCCAGCACAGTTTTAAAGTTCTCTTTATCTATATTCTCCTGAAAGCCCAGGTATACTTTAGCATCTGGCTCAGCATCTAAGATGTAATAGGTCTCATCCTGCGTAAAGTTCTCCCCAAAGTTCTCTTTAATGTACTCATTGGTGGGGTGGCACTGTACCGAAAGATTCCCTCCACTATATGTATCTAAAAAGTCAAACCTGATAGGGAATTCATCTTTAAAGCGCTCTGCCGCCTTGCCTAGTATGGCTTTGTTGTCATAGTGCATTAGGTTGGCAAAGCTTACTTCAAGAAGCTTTTTGTCACTTTCAAACACAATGCCGTTTTCTGGGGTAATAAGCTCAAAAGACCAGGCATAATTTGGCACATCTGGCGTGACACCTTGAATATGGTCTTTAATCCAATCTCCTCCCCATGCTCCAGCCTCAAACCATGGCCGGGCCCGGAAGACATTTTCAGAGGCCACTTTTAAAGCGTTTCGTAGATCCTCGCCTAATATCCAAGTGATATCTGCTCCCCTTTGCTCGTCTACTACCACAGAAACCTTGGGCAACCATTCTTTTTTGTGCTTGTTCATGATAACCCAGTCTACAAAGTAGAATCGTTTGTATTGCTGCTTGGGAGAGGCTGGTTTTAACTCACCTATATTACGCACTACTCCTGCTCTGGAACGATACTGCACTTCGTTTTTCGGCACTTCTAAAAATACAACCGGACTGCCCCAGTTCACCAAGGCAGCACCCGTACCATAAAGAATAGTCAATCCCTCTTGTGCTGGTTGAATTGCGTCAAGTTTTTCCTTGTCGAAAAAGTCTACCAGGCTTCCTTCAAACACTTTTCCAAAGATTGGGTCATCCCCTCCCAGATATGGAGAGATCATTCCATTCACTTGCTCCTCCGGTTTTAAGGCAGTCTCAATATTGATTAGCTCAACCTGAACATTCTTGTTTTTCAGCACTTGGGCCAGACGTTTAGTAAAATCGTTCCAGCAAACTCCAGGATCGCCATCTAGGATCACCTGCTTGTGGTTACTCAGCCAATCTGCCAAGGATTCAAAGCCAGAGGCTATTTTTCCATCTTCAATTTTGAAAGAAGGAAATACATCATACCCGTTAACATCCCCACCTTTCTCCAGCGGCAACATATACTGAGTAGATTTCCGGAAATCTGTATAAGAAGAGATAGAAGTTTTAGCTGAACTATCTTCTAGAATTGCTGCCGTTTCTGTCATAGTGTTCTGCAGTGAGTTTCCCTTTTCAGTGTTATAATCCATGAGAATAAGAATTAGTAAATATCCCCACAGATGTAGTGGGCCCCAAATACTCTGTTAAAAAACACACACCAAACCGATATGTATATACATACCTACAAATTTAGGATTAATATTTATTTAGACAAGGATTTCCAGATCTTATTTAACTCTCAAATAGTAAAGTAAGTCTGTAAATAGAGCAAGAGCACAGCTAATACACTATATTTTGATAAGGAAGAGAATTGCCACATGTTTAGAATAGACCTATTCTAAACCCCTAAATACAGCCTCAACTCATGAACAACAAAATCATGCTTTCGATCAGAGGTTACAAACTGATTTACGTTTACTACGAATGTATTTAGAGCTTGTCATGTTCATACTCAGGAAGCGTTCATTCAGAGCAATCAGTTGTTTTATCGTTTTTGAGCTACTTTTTGAAAAACAGCTCAAAAACAGAAACTGCCTTTTACAAAAAAGCTTAGAACCACCAAGATTGAATAGTTCCAATGTTGGCGGTTCTAAGCTTTTCAAAAGACTAGAAGTTAAAGGAGTAAACAACCTCACTATAAAAGCTACTCCTTTTAACCTTCTTGGATTGGTTTGCGACTACTACTTCCCCTTCTGCACCATTAAGCGAGAATGAAGCGCCAAACCTTTATTATGGAGAGTGAGCGAATATATACCAGGCGCCAGGCCAGAAACGTTAATCTTGCTTTGGCGCACTTCTCCGGTAAATACCCGTTTGCCTACCATGTCATAAATCAGCACTTGGCCACCTTCAATGTCCTTGCCTGATGACAACATCACCTCTCCTACTGCTGGGTTTGGATATAACTTCAAGTTAGAGCCTTGCTCCAAGTTTGTGCCTGTTCCTAAAGGGTTAGATACAATGCTGAGGGTGTTCAAGCTTTGTGCCAGGTTAACCAAAGAATCAGAAACGCTTACCAAATCTCCGTCCAAAGGAGCATATAACTCTAAGCTGGATTTCAGCACACTATCTGCCACTAGGCGGTACACTTCCTCTTGGGTCATGCCTGCACGGTGGAATGACCAGTTTCTGAACATGGCTTGCTGACGCTCATCAATGCTACCGAGGCTCAACTGGGTAGGTACTAATTTCTCAGCCACGCTGCCTGCTTTCACACTGTCAACGTAAAGAATGGTCTCACCGCGGGCATAATAATGAGTAAGGGTGATCTTATGCCATTTGCCATCATTTACATTAGTAGTACTAACCACGCTGCCAGTTTTTGGAGAGGTATAGGTTACCTTGCCATTGGCATCGGTAGAAATTAGACCAGTGCCGCCGCCGGCCTCCTTTACTTGCACCAACGTCTGGGCGCCTGAGGCCTTAAACCCTACAGTGGTGGTAAAGGAATGCACTACGTTTTCAGGCGTAAATACTACAGACTTGCTCCCTGCCGCAGAAGTAGAAGCTAGCGAAATGTAAGAACCGTCTACTTTCTTGGGCTGGGGCTTGTTTGCAGCCAGGGCATCAAAGAGTGAAGGAACCAATGTGTATGCCATTTCAGCATGCCCCGCATCATTAGGGTGCAGCGCATCGCTCCAGTATCCGGTGGCCCAACGGCCTGCACCGTCATCTATCGCTCCCAGCAAGTTCACACTAGGCACATCCCAGGAATGAATCAGGTTGTTCATCTGCTGAATGAAAGCATAGTCGGTTGCATTATAGTCGTTACGGGTGTAATTATTAGTAACTACTGGCACCATACCGCTGTCACGGGCTTGCTGAATAAGCTTCTGCATATTGGTTTTGAACTGGTCAAAGCGCGGCTGCCCAAATTCATGTATACCTTCGTTGCCCAAAGCCAGCGCATACACTACGTATTTAGCTTTCTGAGGAACCAGATCAGATTCCCACCGATTCAACACCTTTACGGTATTATCACCTGGCACTGAAATGTTGGCTGTTTGCCAATTAAGACCCACTTGCTGCGTGCTCCGTTCGCGGAGAATATTAGAATAGAGGCTGGTGTAACCTACATTGTTGGTAGCGCCAGTTCCATTAGGGACTGAAGAACCAAAATAAACAATCTTCAGGTCATTCAGCGGCTCGTACACTTTCAGAGTTAGATTATCAAAGAAAACCTCACCTCCCGCTGCGTCTGCAGTATTGCTCCAAATAACGCTTCCCTTAATGAAAGCTGTATTGGCCGGTACCGCACCGGCAACCTCTAATTTAGCCCAAGCACCGGCTGTTGAAGAGGCTGTAAACAATGGAGAGGTTGTTTCATCAAGCAACTGTCCACCTTTGTCATAGTACCCCAACTTAAGGGAAGCCGACTGTCCAGCTTGCAGGGGTTGCTCTTCAGCCTGATAAAAGTAGCCGCTCAGTTTGAAATGCTGCCCGTCTAGATAATTAACCTGCTGCTCTAGTGCTACACTACTGCCTGTAAGTTTGGCTGCGTAGGTTCCTGCATGGCTGCGGGTAGAAACAACGGTTATAGAGGTAGAGTTTTGTAGAGTTGTGGTCCATGAAGACAAGTCGCCGCGCTCAAAGCCTGTATTCTCCAGAACATATCTTTTAGTTGGGTCAGCGTTAAGCACCTCCACCTTCATTAGACCGAGATAGGCGAAAGAACCTACTGTTTTGATAATGTCTAATGTAATGGTGCCGGAAGCATCAACGTGCAGGGTATCAGAGACGGCAATTTTGTTATTGTTACCTGGGTAGTTGTTAGCTCCAACTCCATTACCAGAGGTCTGCAACGTCACAACGCTTTTGTTTAAACCAGTGAGGGTGTATTGGGTAACGCGGTTTTCAGAGGTTTGGCGACTTCCGAACAGGTGGAAAGCATAACGCTTGGCAGGGTCAAGTCCGGTTAGGCGTAGTTTCCCAGTCACCCCATTGCCTTCCACATAAAAATAATCTTGAGTAGCCGTGGCAATAGCGTATTCGGCACCTAATAAAGAAGCTTCTGGCGCCGTCAGTCCTCCGTGGTGAATCCCATTCGTCAGGAAACCACCTACTACATGAAGTTTCAGCTGCGTAGGTACATTTTCTTTATCATACAGTGTTAAAGCATTGGCAGTGTTGTTAACAGCATTGTTCCAGTAATGTCCGTTGGCATCTGGGCTGGGAGTATGGTTACCATTATTCTGGTCATTAGGCCCAAAATCTATATAAATAGGTGCCATAGACACAGGTTGATACGTCTCTAGAGCCAGGTCATCAAAATATACGCTGCCGGTAGTACCGGCAGTGGGGTTGCGCCATACGACAGCACCCTTCAGGAAGGCGGTACCCGCCGGCACAGGAGCCATAACTTCTTTTTTCAGCCAATTACCGGTAGAGGATGACACTATCAGCGAATCTGACTTAGAGCTGCCCAGAAGTTGCATCTCCTGGTTGTAGTAAGATATTTCCAGATAGGCCGATTGGTTGCCTTGAAGTGCATCTGCCGCAGCATGGTAAAAGTAACCGCTAAGTTTATACCCATTGCCGCTCTGGTAGTCTAGTGTTTGCGCCAATGAGACTGTGCCGCCTGTAAGTTTTGCTGCGTGGTTTCCTGCATGCGCCGGACTTCCCACTACTGTGGCACCAGCACTAGAGGCTGTCCAGGAGGTGAGATCTCCCATCTCAAAGCCGGAATTCTCTAGTGTGTACTTGGGCTGAACCAGCAAGTTAAACTCCTCTATTTTCATCAGACCGAGGTACCCAAAGTTTCCTGTGGTTCTGGTAAGTTCAAAGTGGATGACTCCGTTGGCATCTGCCTGCAGAGTATCTGATTTTGCAATGGCATTGTTGTTACCGTTGTAGTTATTCCCGTTCACGGGGGTACCAATGGCGGTACCAGAGGTCTGAAGTGAAGATGTACTGACAGTTTTCCCTGTGAGTTTGTATTGACTCACGCGGGCATCAGTAGCATCCCGAGTTCCGAAGAAGTGGAATACGTAACGCTTGTTCGCGTCAAAACCGCTCATTCTAAGCCGGCCCAAGCCGCTGGCATTCTCCACGAAAAAGTAATCTTGAGTAGCAGTAGCTACGGCATATTCCCCTAGCAGTGTGGCCGAAGGAGACAGTAGCCCACCGTTCCGGATGCCGTTGGTCAGGAAACCAGACACTACTTTCACAGAAATACCGGTTGACTGGTTCTGCTTGTCCACCAGGTTAAAAATGTCCGATTCTCCGGTAACGTTTAGAATGTTGTTCCAATAATTTCCATTGCCATCTGGGCTGGCCGTAATATTGCCGTTAGTGCCGTCATTCGGACCAAAATCCAAGAACATGGTTCGAAGCGCCTGGCTCTGGGCAGTCATGCTTGACAGCAACATCAGAAACAGCAGGAGTAATTTTCCTCTCATAAGCTTGTATGTTAGACGTGATAGATTGGTTGTTTAATTAAAAAATGCCCTTTGGTGGAAGCAGCTGACATATTGGCCAACTCCTTTGAACTTACTATATGATTTTTTAGGTGAGCCTAGGGGGTTTGGCTTAACCTTTTTCATTCTTAAAGAAAGTGGCCTAATTATTTAGACATTTTTGCAGGTCAAGATTTCCTGACTCTTGAAGCTCAAAGGAAACCAAACACCTGTATTTACTACGCTACCCTCTGACATGAATGACATTTTCTTAACTGTTGGAGGGGGTTATTAAAACCCTCCTTTCCTTGCATTTCTAGCAGTAAGCAACAGCCGGCAAATTGGGCATCATGCCAAATTTGAAAGCGGTACACCATCTCTCGTCGCTGCCTTTTGCTCCCACTCTCTACTCTGTCTTTTCAGGTTTGGCATTAGGTAGGTTTCCCAGTAAACAAGGCATTCCCATTCAAGGCTAAAGCCCAACTGCAGTAGCTTGGCCTTTTATCCATAGAGTATTGAGACAGCATTGTTTTATCATACAAAATGCTAAATAAGTCTACTTAAATAGAGAAAGGAGAAATGAAACCAGAATGACCCACGGTCAGAATTTTATTTTTTATAAAAAAATACACCCACCTCCAAAGACCTAGCAAAACACAACCTGCAAAACACTCACAAATTGCTATTGTGGCAAAACCACGGCATTAATATTCAGCTCAAGACTCTACTAGAGAAGCCTGTAAACATGGTTTAATGGTTCTATATTTAGCCTACCTTATCAAAGTAAGACCTTCGCCTCAGCGATACAAATAGGCACTACACTTCAGTACTTTACCCTTTCCAAGCCGCTGTTATTGCCTGAGCCTTCCACATACTGTTTGTTAAACCAATATTTAGAGGCTAATCCCTGCAGGGGCAGACTTGGTACTAAATGCAGATGATCTTAATTAGTTTTTTATTACGCTCCTGCCATTTACGCTCCTCTTACCTCTTGCTGAGGAAGCCATAATTTGCCAAACCCAATGATGATGGCTTAGCTTGTTGTAATCTTACAAGCAATTTACAGACTCTACTTCTTCTAATAAATGAAGAGCAACGGTACAAAAATTTGCCCTTCATATCTGTTTTAGCATTAAAAGAGATATGAAAATAGTTATTTTAGTCTTTTTTGTTTGTTACTAAACTCCAAAGCGAATACATAAACCTATTCAACCAATGAAGACACACGAAATAAAATTACAATGAACTAATAATTTTATTTTGAGCTGTTAATTCATCCTTACAACTTAAGTCAAACAATTTGAACTAGAATTTCAAATTAAATATTTATGTATATACTTATAAATTATATACATTAAATCATATTAATTAGAAAATTTATATACATATACAAAATTGTTCTAGTTAAGATTTTATACAGAGTTTCCTTTCCGTCAGTAACCGACCCATCTACATTTGGATATAACCTATAGATATTTGTTACACAGCTATTCAAAGGTGCACGAACACAAATAAAAGTTTATTAAATGTGCTAGAGCACACCAAAGGCTATCTTTAACAATTTGTTTAGGTTGTAAATATTAATATTCAATGATTACTAATCTTAATAAAAACTAGGAAGGCGTGTTTATTCCTGCGTCTCTTTAAACTATAAACATTATTAAATATGAAGCTAACTATGTTTAAAGCAGACAACACAACCTTGCTAGTAATAAAGATTTTACTACCTAATTTTTTCCTTCACATATCGAGATTCCGCAAAGGAGAACCAAAAAAAGCCACTCCTCCTTTCCCTAAAGCTGCGTCTTTGAAGAATTTACTGAGCTACCAGTTGAGGTGCACATAGAAAGTTCTATCAATTATACTTCAAGCAATACAAATCAAATAGATAACTACCTTCTTTCTATAGGCCATTTGCAACACGGTCTTAGGGCAAGAGCAGCGGAAACAGGGTAAAGCGCTCCCTGGGGTATGCCATTGGCAATGGTGGCATATCTGTAGCACATAAAAGCATTGCCGGAGATTAGCCCCCAGGGTACTTTTTTAGTGAAACGCAGAGCGGTGCAAAACGGCACCGGCAACTCTGCTATTACTTTTTTGGCCTTCTAATTTTCCACCAAACAATACCTACTATGAATTTAAAGACTACCCTATGCTGTTTAACCGGACTGACCTTTCTGACAGGCAGTGTGAGTCCGCCAGCCCAGAAGCCGGTTCTGCAAAATATCCGGGAGATAACTACCGGCGAAAATGAATACAGTAGCCCGGTATGGTCACCAGATGGCCAGAAACTTCTGTTTACAGACCATCATAATGATGCACTTTACATTAAAGAAGTTGCAGGGAAAAGCAATGTGCAAAAAATAAAATCCGGGCAGGGAATCGGGTACAAGGCCAGGTGGACCCCAGACGGCAAGGGCGTGATCTTCTACGAAAAAAAAGCTGCTCTCACCGGCCCTGGAACACTCTTTGAAAAAAGCATTAATATAAAAGGCGGCAGAGAACGCATATTAACAGAAACCACTTCTACAAAAGCTAATCGCACCTTCACTTCAAAGAAAAACCCTTCATTAAAAGTATATATCAATCCTGAAACACTCAAACTAGAGGCCCGAGAAGGAGAAGGCGAGCCTTGGATCATCACCCCAGAAGATGGTCAATTTTACAGCCCCTTAGTTTCGCCGGACGGGAAAAATGTGATTGTAAACGAGGGCGCCAACATGTATCTGTATTCCATACACGGAAACGCAAAACGAAAAAAACTAGGAATTGGCTTGCCTACTAGCTGGCTCCCAGATGGCAGCGGAATACTCACTTTTGAAGATGAAACCAAGGACGGCCATACCATATCTGGCTCTGAGCTTTATCATGTAGCCATACAAACAAATGCTAAAACTAAGCTTACCAACACTCCTGATAAAATAGAAATGTGGGCTGATGTATCACCTGATGGAAAGAGAATCACTTTCTCTGATGAGAAATCAGGCAAAATCTATGTAGCGGATTTAAAATTTAACAGGTAACATCATGACTACACATATACAGAACATACTTTTGAAAACAGCATTGTCTGTTTGCTTAATTCTTTTCACAATCAATGTTTTTGGGCAGGTAATAGTAATAGATCCAGGACACGGGTACGCTTCAGATGGCAGTAACCCTGATGGACGTACCGAAACTGAGATAGCGACAGCCCTTGCAGTTGGACTAAAACTTAGAGACCAACTAAACAGCCAGTGCACAGGCTGGACGGTAAGAATGACAAGAACCACCCGGAACGGTTGGATTTCACTATCTCAGCGCAGAGACATGTCAAACAGCTGGGGGGCAGACCGGTTCATAAGCATCCATTGTAATGCAGGAGGAGGAAGCGGGACCGAAACCTTTTGGTGTGACAGGAGCACTTCAAGCTCAACCGCCAACAGCAAGTTTTCAAGAGAAGTACAGGACCGGATGGCTGCAGGGGGCAGCTGGATAAACCGTCGCTCTGTAGAAGACGCCTCCTATATATTTCATTTAGGGGTTTTGGCTAGTAATAATGCCGTTGGCGTACTAAACGAAATTGGCTTCGTTGATTCACCAGATGCGACAAAGCTTCTGGACGATACCTGGAGAAATAAGTTTGCCGGCGCTTACGTGACTGCGCTTAAAAACAGCCTTGGCACAACAACTTGTTCACCTCCCCCCCCGTCCCCAACTACACACAAACACATAGAGGCGGAGAGCTACAACGGCGAGAGCGGCACGGGCACGGAGGCCTGCACCGACGCCGGCGGAGGGCAGAACCTGAGCCAGATGCACGCGGG